>NZ_CM149681.1:335000-5293767 GCF_056173585.1 Cytobacillus sp. QJM3NY_8 | reverse complement strand
TGATATCCCTCCTTTTCCATCTATATTTGGGAATTTAGATTACTGTCCAGCTCCGGTGCCTTTTGAAGGCCCCCCTCGCTTTTCTTTGTTTCGAGCCACAAAAACGATAGGTTATACACGCTGTATAACCCTGAAGTTTATAAATATACGAAACTGTTTATGTGGAAAAATATATAATAAGGAAGTAAAGTGGAATTTCGACAGTATCCACTGTCTGTGGACAAACTTTTACAAACCCCTTGGATAACCTGTCCACATGTTATCCACAATCTGTGGATAATGAAGATATACACAATGATTTATTAAGTGTTAAAACACAATTATGATAACAGATAATGCTTTTGTCTGCAATGCTTTTTAAACCTTTATCCACAACATGCCATCCCTGTTCATAAAAATTGTCCACAGCCTCTGGTTGTGTGAAAAACTTGTCAATATGTGATGTGGATAATGAAAATGCTGTCGAAATTTTATCCACAGACCTGTTTTTAGAGAAGATCCAATTCAAATGGACTTCGGAATATCGGATGGAGAGATGCCATTTTACCATGGCCAGTTCGTCTGGCGACCGGAGGAACTTGCAGTCTCAAAAAGTAACTTTTACTATGAACTAATGAGAAAAACGTGGAAAAATGAAATTTAAGGATGACATTCATGCGAAAAGAAGGTAAACTTTCTGAGTGGGTTCTTTCAGATTTGTAAAAAAGAAAAAGAGCAGCTAAGAGAGAAGCCAGGTTCATACTCCAATTTTTTTGCCATTGAAGGCAGATTGACTTATATGCATAGTTGACAATTTTCTAGTTACATCTATATAATTAGAAAGACTGTCTTTAACAGCAATTCCTCAGGGAGGTGTCATATATGAAAAGAACTTATCAACCAAACAAGCGTAAAAGAAGCAAGGTTCATGGTTTCCGCAGCCGCATGAGCTCTCCGAACGGACGTAACGTTCTAGCTCGCCGCCGCCGCAAAGGAAGAAAAGTATTATCTGCTTAGGCCACTGAAACGTCAGTGGTCTTTTTTTCCATGTAAAGATAAATGTTCAAGGCGCTCTGCGCTTTTTTGAAAAGGTGATGACATGAAAAAAGAGTTCCGTGTAAAAAAAAATAAAGAATTTCAAGAGGCCTTTAAAAAGGGAAAGTCATTCGCCAACCGTCAATTTGTCGTTTACATCTTGAGAAAAGAGGAGCAGAATCATTTCCGCATCGGCCTTTCTGTCAGTAAAAAAATCGGCAATGCCGTTATGAGGAACCAGATCAAAAGGTATATCCGCCAGGCATTCTTAGAACTGGAGGAGGAAATAAAGCCGCAATATGATCTGATTGTCATTGCGAGGAAACCGGTGGCAGAAATGGATTTCCATGAAGTGAAACAGAGTCTGATCCATGTATTGAAGGTTTCGCGGGTTTTGAATAAACCGAGACTTGGAAATACTAAAAATCAATAATCTTTATCTATCTTTATTTTGAAGCACTTCATTTTAAAAGATGTTAAAATAAGATACATATGAGCTTGTGCCCTATGACCGGGGACAAGCAAATGAAATCCATACTATTATCAGGAGCAATTAAGGAGGAAAAAACGGTTGAAGAAACGAATATTCCTATTAATCGGTTTAGTGTTTGTGATGGCCCTTTTATCGGGCTGTACAGAAATCAACCAGCCGATTACGTCTGAAAGCGAAGGCTTTTGGAACGAGTATATTGTCTACCCGCTTTCGCTGTTTATTATTAAGGTAGCAGAATTTGCAGGCGGCAGCTATGGACTATCGATCATTATTGTGACGATCATTATCCGTCTGGTCATCCTGCCATTAATGATTAAACAAACGAGAAGTTCAAAAGCGATGCAGGCGATTCAGCCAGAAATGCAGAAGCTTCGTGAAAAATACAGCTCTAAAGACCAGAAAACCCAGCAGAAGCTGCAGCAGGAAACAATGGCTTTATTCCAAAAACACGGCGTTAATCCGCTTGCCGGATGTTTCCCGTTAGTGATTCAAATGCCGATCCTGATCGGTTTCTACCATGCCATTACACGTACGCGCGAAATTGCAAACCATAATTTCCTTTGGTTTGACCTTGGTTCTCCAGATCCAATTTACTTATTGCCTTTAATTGCAGGTGTGACAACGTTCATTCAGCAGAAAATGATGATGGCCGGCACTCAGCAAACTGGGCAAATGGCTGCACAAATGAAAATGATGCTTTACCTTATGCCGATTATGATCGTTATTTTTGCCATTAACTTCCCGGCAGCTCTTTCTTTATACTGGGTAGTGGGTAATATCTTCATGATCGTTCAAACGTATTTCATTAAAGGTCCGGACCTGAAAGCCGCAGCGGCCGGAAATGCAGGAGGAGCCAAAAAGTGAAACAAGTAACTGCTACAGGACATACCGTCAAGGAAGCAGTAGAGTCAGCTTTAGCTCAATTAAACACAACAGAAGACCGCATAGAGATTACTATTGTTGATGAAGGTAAAAAAGGCATTTTCGGGATTTTCGGATCCCGGCCGGCAGTGGTGAAAGCTGTGAAAAAGCCTGATCCGATTGAGGAAGCCGAAAAATTCCTCAAAGACGTCAGCGGGAAAATGGGCGTGTCCATTGAAATTGAAACATTAAGGGACGGAAAAAATGTTCAATTTATCCTATCCGGTGAGAAGATTGCCCTTTTAATCGGAAAAAGAGGACAAACGCTTAATTCCCTCCAGTATTTGACACAGCTGGTCATTAACCGATATGCCGAGCAATACTTAAATGTGGTGCTCGATGCAGAGGATTACCGAAAAAGACGCCAGGATACCCTGATTCAACTGGCTGAAAGGCTTGCTCAAAAAGCTTTGAAGACGGGAAAAGAAATTGCGCTGGAACCTATGCCTTCATATGAACGCAAAGTGATCCATACCGCCCTCGTAAATAATAAGCGAATCAAGACATATTCTGATGGCAATGACCCGCATCGGCATATCGTCATTGCACCAGCCAGAACAAGATAGCAGGAAAAGCGGAAACGCAGTTATCGACGTTCAAAATATAAAAAATTTCTTATTTTGCAAAATCCCAATCCATTTACGGATTGGGATTTTTTTGTCGCACTTTGTCATCTCCCCGCAAATTATTAAATCTCAATTGGTTTTATTGTTATTCACATGTGGATAAGTTAAAATAGAGCATATTAATTATGAGACGTGTGGATAATTTTTTTCACTGGCTGTATTCAAGCGGGCTGTTGATAAGTATCATGCTGACTGATGGACAAGCCGGAACTGCGGGCTGATATGCTTTTCTAAAAAAAAGCCATGTGATATTCTATTAATTTGGGGAATCGATATTATTATTCATTTTGTATATAGATCAATGAAGTATGAAAAGAGAGGTGAACAAATTGGAATTCGATACAATAGCCGCGATATCTACTCCGATGGGGGAAGGAGCCATTGCCATTGTCCGCCTGAGCGGTGACCAGGCTTTTGAAATTGCGGACCGGCTGTTCAGAGGAGTGGGAGGCAAGCGTCTAAAGGATGTTGCTTCCCATACCATTCATTATGGGCATATTATGGACCCCAAAACCGGACAGATTGCTGAGGAAGTAATGGTATCGGCCATGAAGGGGCCGAAGACATTTACTAAAGAAGATGTCATTGAAATCAACTGCCATGGCGGACTGGTTTCCGTAAACCGCGTGCTGCAGCTTTTGCTGAATAATGGCGCACGCCTGGCAGAGCCGGGTGAATTTACAAAGCGCGCCTTTTTGAACGGGCGGATTGATTTATCCCAGGCAGAAGCGGTTATGGATTTAATCCGCGCCAAGACGGACCGGGCTATGAACATGGCACTTGGCCAGATGGAAGGAAGGCTGTCAAAGCTTATTCAGAAGCTTCGGCAGGAAATTCTGGAGATCCTTGCTCACGTAGAAGTCAATATCGACTATCCGGAATACGATGATGTCGAAGAAATGACCCATCAAATGCTGATGGAGAAGGCTTCTTATGTAAAGCAGGAAATCGAAAAGCTTCTTCAGACTTCACAGCAGGGGAAAATACTGCGTGAAGGACTTTCAACGGTCATCGTCGGGCGGCCAAACGTTGGAAAATCTTCCTTATTGAATAGCCTTGTCCATGAGAATAAGGCGATTGTAACAGATATTCCGGGCACCACCCGTGATGTCATCGAAGAATACGTGAATGTAAGAGGAGTGCCTCTCCGCCTGGTTGATACAGCCGGCATTCGTGAAACGGAAGATATTGTGGAACGGATCGGTGTAGAAAAATCAAGGCAGGTATTAAAGGAAGCAGATTTGATTTTGCTTGTGCTCAATTACTCGGATGAATTGACCTCTGAGGATGAAAATATATTTAAAGCCGTTGAAGGCATGGATGTCATTGTAATTGTCAATAAAACCGATCTTGACCAAAAAATCGACATGAATCGCGTCCGTGAGCTTTCCAAACATCATAAACTGGTTACAACCTCTTTATTGGAGGATCAGGGAGTCGACGATCTTGAGGAAGCTATTGCTTCTCTATTCTTTGCAGGCTCCATCGAAGCCGGGGATATGACATATGTATCCAATACCCGCCATATTGCCCTATTGAACCAGGCGCAAAATGCCATTGACGAAGCGATGCAGGGTGTTGAGATGGGAACCCCAATTGACATTGTGCAAATTGATTTGACGAGAACATGGGAGCTGCTTGGTGAAATTATTGGCGATAGCGTCCATGAAAGCTTGATCGACCAGTTATTCTCGCAGTTCTGTTTAGGAAAATAGATGATTTAAGCAGGCTGTGTCAGCTGACGCAGCGGAAATAGATTTTTTAACTTTTGCAATCGGCCGGCTCAGCCTCTGTTTAGCTTGTGCCTGCCTGATTGCTGCAAAGGAGGCCGCATCATGACATATGAAGCTGGAAGTTATGATGTCATAGTAGTCGGAGCTGGACACGCGGGTGTGGAAGCAGGCCTTGCTTCGGCCCGTCTCGGCGCAAAGACATTAATGATTACAATCAACCTGGATATGGTAGCCTTTATGCCCTGCAACCCCTCAGTAGGAGGCCCTGCAAAAGGGATTGTGGTAAGGGAAATCGATGCACTTGGCGGAGAAATGGGCAAGAACATTGATAAAACCCATATTCAGATGCGCATGCTCAATACAGGAAAAGGCCCTGCAGTCCGTGCCTTAAGAGCTCAGGCCGATAAGTTCACGTATCAGCATGAAATGAAAAAAACGCTGGAAAATGAACCAAATCTGACATTAATTCAGGGAATGGTTGAACGGCTGATTGTCGAAGATGGAGAATGCAGGGGCGTCGTCACCCAGACAGGTGCCGTTTATCATTCAAAAGCAGTAGTCATTACGACAGGAACCTTCTTAAGAGGAGAAATCATCCTCGGTGAGCTGAAGTACTCAAGCGGTCCTAATAACCAGCAGCCATCCATTAAGCTCTCAGAGCATTTGCAGGAGCTTGGCTTTGATCTGGTCCGTTTTAAAACAGGAACACCGCCGCGCGTTAATAGCCACTCCATTGATTACAGCAAAACGGAAATTCAGCCAGGCGATGACGTGCCAAGAGCTTTTTCCTATGAAACCACAAAGTATATTACAGATCAGCTTCCTTGCTGGCTTACGTATACCAATGAAGAAACGCATACATTGATCGACAATAATCTTCATCGCTCGCCAATGTATTCCGGTATGATCAAAGGGACAGGACCTCGCTATTGCCCGTCGATTGAGGATAAAGTTGTCCGTTTTAATGATAAGCCACGCCATCAGATCTTCCTGGAGCCTGAAGGCCGCAATACACAGGAAGTGTATGTGCAGGGGCTTTCAACAAGCTTGCCTGAGGATGTGCAGCAGAAGATTCTCAGAACCATTCCTGGACTTGAAAATGTACAGATGATGCGTGCCGGCTATGCGATTGAGTATGATTCCATCGTACCAACGCAATTATGGCCGACACTTGAAACCAAAAAGGTTAAAAACCTCTATACTGCCGGCCAGATTAACGGGACATCCGGCTATGAAGAAGCTGCCGGCCAGGGGCTAATGGCAGGCATGAATGCCGGATTAAAATCACTGGATAAGGAAGAAGTCATTTTAAGCCGTTCAGATGCTTATATTGGCGTCCTGATTGATGACCTTGTGACCAAAGGCACGAACGAGCCTTACCGTCTATTGACTTCTAGAGCGGAATACCGTCTGCTGCTTCGCCATGATAATGCCGACCTGCGCTTAACAGAGCTTGGCCGCAAAGTAGGGCTGATCAGTGAAGAACGCTATGAAAAATTCCTGATGAAAAAGCAGGCGATTGAAGAAGAGAAATCACGTCTGCAAGGCATCATCATCAAACCGACTTCTGATGTGCAGGAGCTGATCAAAAGCCAGGGCGGAAGCGAGCTGAAGGATGGCATCCGCGCATCTGATTTGCTGAAGCGTCCGGAAATGACATATGCGCATATCCAGCAGGTAGTTCCGGCTGAGAGCACGCTTGATCCGGATGTAACCGAACAGGTAGAAATCCAGATCAAGTATGAAGGCTATATTGAAAAGTCACTTCAGCAGGTAGAGCGCCTGAAGAAGATGGAAAACAAAAAGATCCCTGAAAACATCGATTATGATGATATTAACGGACTGGCTTCCGAAGCAAGGCAAAAGCTTAAGGAAGTAAGGCCGCTATCTCTCGCGCAGGCTTCACGGATTTCCGGTGTAAACCCTGCCGATATTTCTATTTTGCTTGTTTATTTAGAGCAGGGCAGAATTGCACGAGTTTCAGCGGAGTAAAAGGGAAAATCCGATCATGTCTGAGAACCGAAAGGATTTATAAATGAATACCGAACAATTTACAGAAATGCTGGCGGCGAAGGGGATTGCCCTTTCGCCACAGCAATTGCAGCAATATGACACCTACTATTCCACACTGGTGGAATGGAATGAAAAAATGAATTTAACAGCCATCACGGAAAAGGAAGATGTTTATCTTAAGCATTTTTATGACTCGATAAGCGCTGCTTTTTACTTTGATTTCAACCAGCCGTTAAAGGTTTGTGATGTCGGTGCCGGTGCCGGTTTTCCAAGCATACCGATTAAAATTGCTTTTCCGGGTTTACATATTACGATCGTTGACTCTCTTAATAAGCGCATTGGATTTCTGGAACATTTGGCAAAGAAGCTGGAGCTTGATAATGTGCGCTTTATCCATGACCGTGCGGAAACCTTTGGCCAGAACAAAGAATACCGTGAGTCTTTTGATGTTGTGACAGCACGGGCTGTTGCCAGATTGTCCGTTCTAAGCGAGCTGTGTCTGCCTCTGGCAAAAACAGGCGGCACATTTGTGGCCATGAAGGGTGCCAGTGCAAAAGAGGAACTGGATGCCGGCAAAAAGGCTATCTCGGTTCTTGGCGGAACACTCGTTGATTCCCACACGTTCACCTTGCCTGAAGAAGAGAGTGAGCGGAATATTTTAATCATTAAAAAAGAAAAGAGCACTCCTAAAAAGTACCCGCGGAAGCCGGGGACACCCAATAAAACACCAATTGAATAGGGTGCGCAATCTGCCATTGTATGACATAATGGTTTAAACTAATCGATTTTTCCAGATATTTATATTGCTCCTGTCCAGCAGGATTTGTCATGATGATAGAGAATATGTAATAGGGAGTTTCGTAAAGGTGGTGCAGGGTGATGAAGCATTCTTTCTCACGCTTTTTTGGCCTAGGCGAAAAGGGAGAACAAGTTACAGCGGAAAAACCAGCAGAAGAACAATTGGATATTGAAGACTTAAGCGACAGAGAAGAAGTTAAGAAGATACCTATTGATCAAATCGTCCCCAACCGTTTTCAGCCAAGAACGGTGTTTGATGATGAGAAGATAGAAGAGCTTTCTCGGACCATCCATACACATGGTATCATCCAGCCGATTGTCGTACGGGAATTTGAGGATGGCCAGTTTGAAATCATAGCAGGTGAACGCAGATACCGGGCCATGAAAAAGCTGGGCTGGGAAGAAGCTCCGGCTATCGTAAAAAATTTAAGTGATACAGAAACAGCTTCAGTGGCTTTAATTGAAAACCTTCAAAGGGAAGAACTGTCTCCAATTGAAGAAGCTGTTGCCTACGGAAAGCTTTTAGAACTGCATAATCTGACACAGGAAGCGTTGGCACAGCGCCTTGGAAAAGGCCAGTCAACCGTTGCAAACAAGCTTCGGCTGCTGAAATTGCCGCAGCCTGTCCAGGATGCGTTATTAAACAAATCAATCACAGAGCGGCATGCCCGTTCGCTCATTCCGCTGAAGGACCCAGAGAAGCAGGTCGCCCTGCTTCAGGAGATAGTGGAGAAGAATCTGAATGTGAAGCAGACAGAAGACAGGGTTGTCAAAATTCTCGAACAGAAAAATCCAAAGCCGAAGCCGAAGCGAAAGGCGTTCAGCAAGGATATGAGAATTGCGGTCAATACGATCCGCCAATCATTATCCATGGTTTCTGACAGCGGCATTAATCTTGATTCGGAAGAAGAAGAATTTGATGAATTTTATCAAATTACGATTAAGATTCCTAAAAAGAAATAATTTTTTAACGCGAGAGATGAAGCAGGGCCTCCCTGTTTTGTTTTTCGCGTTTTTTTTGAAGGACGATAAAAAGACTATTAGAATCTTCTTATTTTTTACAAAAAAATTATTCTGTCCTGTTTTTCGTGATAAAATAGACTACGTGATTTAACCATTCTAATAAATTCGCAGATAGATAGATCGTAATACTGATAGATGAAAGCAGGTGACACCGTGGGCAAGATTATAGCCGTTGCGAACCAGAAAGGCGGAGTCGGCAAAACGACCACTTCCGTCAATCTTGGCGCATGCCTGGCATACATAGGCAAGAAAGTGCTGCTGGTCGACATTGATCCGCAGGGGAACGCCACAAGCGGAATTGGCATTGAAAAGGCTGATGTCGATCATTGCATCTATGACGTTCTCGTTGATGATGTGGAAGCATCAAAGGTTATAAAATCAACTTCGGTAGAGAATTTATATGCAATCCCGGCAACCATTCAGCTGGCAGGTGCAGAAATTGAATTGGTGCCGACCATCTCGCGGGAAGTAAGATTAAAGAGGGCTCTTGAAGAAGTAAGAGCAAACTTTGACTATGTTATTATCGACTGTCCCCCTTCTCTCGGATTACTGACAATTAACTCGCTGACCGCTTCGGATGCCGTCATCATACCAGTGCAATGCGAGTACTATGCGCTTGAGGGTCTGAGTCAGCTTCTGAATACGGTCCGTCTTGTGCAGAAGCATCTGAATCATGATTTGAAAATCGAAGGCGTACTGCTGACGATGCTTGATGCCCGTACAAATCTTGGCATTCAGGTCATTGAAGAAGTGAAAAAGTATTTTCAGGATAAAGTATATAAAACAATCATTCCCCGCAATGTGCGGCTGGGAGAGGCTCCAAGCCATGGAGAACCTATCATTACTTATGATCCGAAGTCACGTGGAGCTGAAGTATATTTAGAACTGGCAAAGGAAGTGGTTTCAAATGGCTAAAGGTTTAGGAAAAGGTCTGAATGCTTTTTTCAATAATATTGAAACCGAAAAAGAAGAAACCGTACAAGAAGTCAAAATAAAGGACATCCGTCCAAACCCTTATCAGCCGCGCAAAGTGTTTGAAAAGGAAGCCATCGAGGAATTGAAGCAGTCCATCCTTGAACACGGAATTCTGCAGCCGATCATCGTCCGAAAAAGCATCAAAGGCTATGAAATTGTAGTTGGGGAGCGCCGCTACCGGGCAGCAAAAGAAGCAAATCTTGAAAGAGTTCCTGTTGTCATACGGGAATTGAATGAACAGCAGATGATGGAGCTCGCTGTTCTTGAGAATCTGCAGCGTGAAGACTTAACTCCAATTGAAGAAGCGGCTGCATACCAGCTGTTAATGGAGAAGCTCAAGGTGACACAAGAGGAGCTGGCAAAGCGCCTGGGAAAAAGCAGGCCGCATATTGCCAACCATATTCGCCTGCTTTCCCTTCCTCCGAAAATTCAAGGTTTGATTTCTGACGGGAAAATCTCCATGGGTCATGGCAGAGCCCTATTGGGCCTGCGGAAAAAAGAGAAACTGCAGGCGCTCGTTGAAAAAACAGTTAAAGACGGCTTAAATGTCCGTCAGCTTGAACAGCTGATTCAGCAGCTGAATGATGTTTCACGTGAAACGAAAAAGCCAAATGCTCCAAAAGACATTTTTATTAAGGAACGCGAATCCTCCCTCCGAGAAAGATTCGGAACCACGGTCCATATTAAACAGTCCAAAAACAAAGGGAAAATAGAGATTGAATTTTTCTCAAAAGAAGATTTGGAACGCATTATGGAACTTTTAGAAACCAATTCGTAAGCCATCTTAATGATGGTTTATTTTTTTACAGGTATTCAAAAAAAGATTGTAGGTCAGTACCTTTCGTGGTAATTTTAATAGAAAATAATTCGCATTGCGAAATAATTAGGTGAAGAATATGTTTTTGCTAGGAACGCTTGTGAATGGATTATTGATAATTATAGGAACACTGCTGGGGAAATTGCTTCATCGCATTCCTGAGAGTATGAAGGGGACGGTGATGCATGCGATCGGCCTTGCTGTCATGGTGCTCGGCCTGCAAATGGGTCTTAAAAGCGAGAACTTCCTGGTTGTGATTTTAAGTCTTGTTTTCGGAGCAGTAATTGGAGAATACTTTGCTCTCGAAGATAAGCTGAACAAACTTGGCGATTGGCTCGAAAGCAAAATCGGCTCAAAAGGCCAAGGCAGCATTTCGCAGGGCTTCGTAACGGCTACGCTTATCTTTGTCATTGGTGCCATGGCCATTATCGGCGCGCTCGACAGCGGTATCCGGGGCGACCACTCGGTTCTTTATACCAAATCGATTATTGACGGCTTCACCTCCCTTATCTTAACGACTACATTAGGAATTGGTGTGCTCTTTTCAGCTTTTCCGGTCATGCTTTATGAAGGACTCATTGCCCTTTTTGCCACCCAAATCGACCGGTTTGTCCCCCAGCTTCTTATGGACAGCTTTATCAAGGAAATGACCGCGACAGGCGGAATCATGATCTTTGCGATTGGTCTGAATCTGACAGGGATAACAAAGATCAGGGTTGCGAACCTGCTTCCTGGAATTGTGGTTACGGGGATTATTGTGTCGGTTGTTTATTTTTATGGAATTTATTTTTAGGTGATTTAGTTGTTGGTGCGGTGATGTGAAGCATGTGCACTGGAATTTATTGTGCTTGCGGTGGCTTAACAATTTGGTTGCAGTACATAAACTAATGAAATTGCGCATGTACCTGATACGAGCGCGAAAATCTGCTATGAGCGCACGAAAAGAAGAGAGAACGGCGCATAAACAGGGTGAGAGCGCAAAAGCATCTTCAGATAGCGCATAAAAAAACTGAATCAGCGCGAAAACCTGTAAAAAGAGCGCGAAAAGATGGTAGAACGGCGCCTAAACCGGGTGAGAGCGCAAAAGTAATTTAAGATGCGCAAAAACTTACCGAATCAGCGCGAAAAACTATAATAAGAGCGCGAAAAGATGGTAGAACGGCGCCTAAACCGGGTGAGAGCGCAAAAGTAATTTCTAGATAGCGCTTTAAACTTACCGAATCGGCGCAAAAAACTATAATAAGAGCGCGAAAAGATAGTAGAACGGCGCTTAAACCGGGTGAGAGCGCAAAAGTATCTTCAGATAGCGCATAAACTAGCCGAATCAGTGCGAAAACCTGTAAAAAGAGTGCGAAAAGATGGTAGAACGACGCATAAACCGGGTGAGAGCGCAAAAGCATCTTCAGATAGCGCATAAAAAACCGAATCAGTGCGAAAACCTGTAAAAAGAGCGCGAAAAGATGGTAGAACGGCGCCTAACCGGGTGAGAGCGCAAAAGTATCTTCAGATAGCGCATAAAAAAACCGAAACAGCGCGAAAATCTGTAATAAGAGCGCGAAAAGGCGGTAGAACGGCACATAAACAGGGTGAGAGCGCAAAAGTATCTCCAGCTAGCGCATAAACTTACCGAATCAGCGCGAAAACCTGTAATAAGAGCGCGAAAAGAAGAGAAAGCGGCGCATAAACCAGATTGGGAGCACTAAATATCTACATACAGCGCATAAACTCATCGAACGAAACCCTGTCAGAACAGCGCAATGCCACCCCTCCCATCCCCAGCTAACCAAAAAAGCCGCAGGCCCAATTCCCCTGCGGTTTTCCTATTCATTAAGGTGTTTGTTCACGGTTTAGTTCCCACTTGAATGCAGGCCAAGCTGGTGCAGTCTGGTGGGTCAGGCTTGCTTCATAGATGCCGCCTGCGATGGTTTTGGCCATTTTCAGGACGAGGTTGAGTCTTGTGTTCTGGAGGACGAAGAATTCCATAAATCCGCTGACGTTGACGATGCCGGTTATGTGCATGTCCCCTACTTCCGGCAGGTCTTTATTGACTCCGGCGCCAGGCTTGACGGGCCCTTCTCCGATTTGGATGACACCGACGCTTTTTAAGCGGCCCAGGCAGGCGTCGATCCCGATGATAAAGGGATTGAAATGCTTCTTTTTGATTTCGTTCAGTTTTTCTTCCAGGTTTACGGCATGGATCGGGTCCTCCAGTGTTCCGTATACATGGAAAGATGAAATGGATTTTTCCTCGAGGAGTGTGCCGACCAGCGGACCTAATGAATCGCCTGTAGAGCGGTCTGTGCCAATGCAGACAAAAACGATGGGACGGCAGCTGATGCCCGCAGGCAGAATATTCTTTAGTTCAGCAGCCAATTTTTCAGCAGAGTTTGTTTCTTCATGCGAGATTCTGGCAGAAGCCCCGCCTTTTTTGTCAAACAAGTTTGGTTTGAAGTTCATATAGGTCCACTCCCTCTTTGCTCCTTGCCATGCCCGAAATACAAGTATTTATACGTTTTTAACAGTATACGGAAATTTTGTGTAATCTATACATACCTGTATTATTTAATCGTTAAACAATCGAGTTTTAAACTGTAAAGTCATGAGAAAAATTGATAAAATTGTTTTGTTTTACAGAGGGATTCGCACTGAGAGGCAAGATGCAGTATAATTTCATACAAAGTAAAGGATTGTAATTTTGAAGGCGATAACTGTCTAGCTCCAGGCGCCATCGGCTCTCGGGTCAAAGCTTGTCTAGTTTCGGCTCCTAGGGACTCGAGGTCATAAGCCGTTCCCTTCCAGAAGGAAAAAACACCTTCTTACAGGGACCGTCTTATGCTAGTCATCCCTGGGCAGTCGCCTCAACATTTCTTTCAATCTGTCCAAAAGGTTAAAGAACACCTTACAGCCGGCTCGTCTTATGCTTGTCGCCGATAAGCAGGAGCCTTCCGCTTTTCTATATTTTCACTAAAGTAAAGCAGGTGAAATCATGAGTCCTATTGAAAAAATGATTAACAGTATGATAGATAAGCTTTCTAATGAACAGGCGTGGATAAACATCGGAGAAGGCATCTTTAAAATTTTTGCGATTCTGATCGTTACGAGCAGCCTGATCAGGATTGGCAAGCTGGCGATCCGCAATATTTTTAAAGTGAGGGCACCGTCAAGGCTCCGAATCTCAGAGCGCAGGGAAGCTACCCTTCTGAAGCTGCTTGAGAATATGCTTACGTATGTGGTGTTTTTCGTTGCGGCGATCATGATATTATCGGTGCTGACGATTGATGTAAAAGCCCTTTTGGCCGGTGCCGGAATCGTTGGGCTGGCTGTTGGGTTTGGGGCACAAAGTCTTGTAAAGGATATCATCACCGGGTTTTTCATCATTTTTGAAGACCAGTTCTCGGTGGGGGATTATATCCGGATTGATCAATTTGAAGGAACGGTAGAAGAAATCGGATTGCGGACAACAAAGATTAAAAACTGGACAGGTGAAGTTCATATCCTTCCGAACGGAAGCATTATGCAGGTCACTAATTTTTCCATAAATAACAGTGTTGCCTTTGTGGATGTCAGCATTGCTTATGAAGGCGATATTGTGAAAGCTGAAAGAGTTCTTCAGGAATTATTCGAAAAGCTGCCGGGCAAATATGAGGATATGGTCAAGCCGCCGGAAATTCTCGGCATCCAAAATCTGGCTGCTTCTGATGTGGTGCTGCGCGTGGTTTCAGAAACGCTGCCAATGAGGCACTTTTATATTGCACGGCAGCTGCGGAAAGAAATTAAGCTTTGTTTAGATGAGCATGGCATTGAAATTCCGTTCCCGCGACTTGTTATGTATACACGGAATGATCAGGCAAAGGAAAATCCTAAACTGAATGCGGAGGGATAAATATGGAGCAAAAGGAATTTGATCTACACGATGTGGTGGAAATGAAAAAGCCTCATCCATGCGGGGTTAACAAATGGAAAATCATCCGAATGGGAGCAGATATCCGCATTAAGTGCGAAGGCTGCGGCCACAGCGTGATGATTCCAAGAAGGGAATTCGCCCGCAAAATGAAGAAAATTCTTGTTAAGCATGAGGGGTAAATAGATAAATACGGGGAGATGAGGGTTTTGGCGGATACATTCAAGTCAGCCTGTCCCCTTAACTGCTGGGACAGCTGCGGCTTTCATGTAACAGTTGAAGACGGTAAGGTGACAAAGGTAGATGGCGATCAGGACCATCCAATAACAAAGGGGAAAATTTGCGGCCGCGGCAGAATGCTTGAAAGCAGGACCAATTCTCCGGAGCGCCTGCTTCATCCGCTAAAGAAGGTGGATGGAGAATTTGTGCGAGTTTCATGGGAGCAGGCTTTGCACGATATTTCCCTGAAAATGAAAGAGCTAAAAGAAACAGCTGGGACCACTTCGGTCCTGCACAGCCATGATTATGCCAATGGAGGCTTGCTGACGAACCTGGGTCAGCGCTTTTTTAACTGCTATGGCGGAGTGACTGAGCTGACGGGATCCATCTGCTGGGGAGCCGGCATCGAGGCTCAGAGCTGGGATTTCGGAGATGCGTATAGCCACGGGCCTGAAGATATTTTAAACAGCAAACATATTGTTGTCTGGGGCAGAAATGTCGCGCGCACCAATATGCACCTGTATCAAAAGCTGCAGGAAGCAAAGAAGCAAGGTGCCAAGCTGTATGTAATTGATCCGATTTTTAATGCGACGGCTAAAATAGCGGACCGCTATTTTTCCATCAAGCCGGGAATGGATGGATGGCTTGCGGCCGGCATCATGAAGGAAATGCTCCGTCTGGGCGCAGAAGAAAGAAGTTTCATAGATAAGTATTCTATTGGCTTTGAAGACCTGAATGAACTGCTGAGCAGTGTGACACTTGAGGAAGTGGCAGAAAAAACGGAAGTGCCTGCAGAGGTGATGACCGAGCTTGCAATGGTCTATGGGGACCGCCCCGTTTCCACTTTCTTTGGCCTGGGCATGCAGCGCTACGAAAACGGCGGAAACACGATCCGGCTGATGGATGCTTTAATTGCTGTGAGCGGAAATATTGGCATCCCGGGTGGAGGCGCAAACTATGCCAACAGGCAGGTTGGGCAAAGCTTTGATGGGGCAGCCCTCACCCTCCCTGAACGGAAAACGGCTTTCAGGCAATTTACGATGATGCGGCAGGCAGAGGGAATATTAACAGCAAAAGACCCTGAGATTAACATGATTTTCGTTACGTGTGGAAACCCTTTAACTCAGGTCCCTGACTCATCAAGGGTACGCGAGGCTTTTGCATCTGTTGAGACAGTCGTCGTGATAGATCAGTTTATGACAGATACGGCCAAAATGGCTGATTATGTGCTTCCGGTTGCCACAGTTTTTGAACAGGAAGATGTTTATTACTCTTCCATGTACCATCACTTTGTCAATCATGGTCCGAAGCTGGTTGAACCGCCAGGGGAAGCGAAGACTGATTTATGGGTTTGGACTGAGCTTTCTAAGCGTCTTGGATTCGGAGCCGATTTTGATTTTACAAGAGAAGAGTTTATCAGCATGGGCCTCGGTTCACTAAGTGAGCATGGGATCACATTGGATAGCTTAAGGAATTCCCACCATAAGGAACTCCCGGTTGATACGGTGCCCTGGGCAGACCGGCAGTTCAAAACGCCAAGCGGCAAGTATGAATTCACCTCTGCTGCGGCGTTCCGAAAGGGTTCCGAAAGCAGGCTGACACTCGCTCTTCCCCGGGAAACCAAGTGGACGGACAAGGAGCGTGCCAATCAGTTTCCTTATACACTGCTGACGATTCATCCGCTTCGCTCCAATCATTCGCAGCATTATCACCTTTTGAAGCCTGAGCCAAAGGCAAAGGTGGAAATTGCCGACAATATTGCTGAGAAGCTTGGCCTGCAGGAGAACGATTATGTCAAAGTGTGGAATGACCGAGGGGAAATGAAGGGCTTTGTCCATATAATGAAAAAAGCCCATCCGGATACCATCAATATTGATGAGGGCATTTGGTCAAAATTTGGCGGTCCCGTCAATAATCTTACTTCCAGCCGCGAATCGGACAATGGCCTTGGAAGCACTTTGTACGACTGCCTTGTTAATATTGAGAAGATATAAAATTGGGTGACAGGCACCTATACCAGTTCAGCAAAGTGGTATAGGTGCCTGTCACCTTTTCTTTACATTTTAACGGCAACTATCTATAATTGTTAGAGGCTTGTTTAAATGAGAAACAATCGTATTTTTTTAAACATAAGAATCATAACTTTGAATTTCGATAACTGTCTAGCTCCAGCGCCTACCCCCTCGAGGTCACAAGCCAAACCTCCCAGAAAGGTAAAGAACACCTTTCCGTTAGGTTCGTCTTGTGCTTGGGGCCCACAGGATGTGGGTCATGCAGACGTTGCCACAGGACGTGGCGTTCTTAGTCTGCATTCCTTTGGAACCAAGGCGCTTGCGCTTTTCTTATGATGAATTAAAGTTGAGGAGTGACTTGGATGGCTTTAACAGCTGGTATTGTAGGTTTGCCGAACGTCGGAAAGTCTACGTTGTTTAATGCAATTACCCAGGCAGGAGCGGAGTCTGCGAACTATCCGTTCTGTACAATTGATCCGAATGTGGGAATTGTTGAAGTGCCTGATCACCGTTTGAATAAATTAACTGAATTGGTTCAGCCGAAAAAGACTGTGCCAACGGCTTTCGAATTTACGGATATTGCCGGCATCGTAAAGGGTGCGAGCAAAGGGGAAGGTCTTGGGAATAAGTTCCTGTCTCATATTCGTGAAGTAGATGCCATCTGCCAGGTTGTCCGCTGTTTTGCGGATGACAATATTACACACGTTGCAGGGAAAGTTGATCCAATCGACGATATTGAAGTCATCAACCTGGAATTGATTCTGGCTGACCTGGAATCGGTTGAAAAGCGAATTGGCCGCGTGAGCAAGCTGGCAAAGCAGAAAGATAAAGATTCTGTGTTTGAGCTTGAAATTCTGGAAAAATTAAAAGAAGCGTTTGAAGCAGACAAACCGGCGCGTACAGTTGAGTTTACAGAGGAACAAATGAAGCTTGTAAAAGGTCTTCATCTGCTGACAATTAAACCTGTGCTTTACGTGGCGAATGTTAGCGAAGATGATGTAGCTGATCCTTCTTCAAACGAATATGTGCAGCAGGTTAAAGAATTTGCTGCAAAGGATAATGCGGAAGTAATTGTCATCTGTGCAAAAATTGAATCTGAAATTGCGGAGCTTGATGGGGAAGAAAAAGAAATGTTCCTTCAGGAGCTTGGCATCGAAGAATCAGGCCTTGATCAGCTGATTAGAGCAGCCTACAATCTTCTTGGACTTGCAACTTACTTCACAGCCGGCGTACAGGAAGTCCGCGCCTGGACATTCCGCAAAGGCATGAAGGCTCCCCAGTGTGCGGGAGTTATTCACTCAGACTTTGAAAAAGGCTTCATCCGTGCAGAAACGGTTTCCTATGAAGACCTTGTCGCTGCAGGCAACATGACAGCTGCCAAAGAAGCAGGAAAAGTCCGCCTTGAAGGAAAAGAATATATTGTTAAAGACGGAGATGTCATGCACTTCCGCTTTAACGTTTAATTTACTGAGAACCTCTATATTAGGGGTTCTTTTTTTTCTATGCAACAGTATGATGTTGATTTCAAGTGCGGTGACCGATAAAGCAGCCGGTCATCTCTGCTGCAGCGAAATCGATCTTCAGAATTAAAGCTCGAAAAGATATCCTCTCTCAAATAAACTTCCATCTAGCAATTAACTCCAGTGATATTGCTTTTGCATAATTAATGTGCTATAATTTCAACTTGTGAGTAATGAATATATTGCTCCTTGCCCTTTTGAAGGGCCGTTAGACCAAAAGGAGGTGAAAGTGATGAGAAAGTACGAAGTTATGTACATCATCCGCCCAAACATTGAAGATGAGGCTAAAAAAGCCCTAGTTGAGCGTTTCAACACAATCTTAACTGACAATGGTGCGGAGGTTTCTGAATCAAAGGATTGGGGTAAGCGTCGCCTTGCATACGAAATCAATGATTTCCGCGATGGCTACTACCAGCTAATGAACGTTAATGCTGAAGCAAAAGCAGTTGACGAGTTCACTCGTCTAGCTAAAATCAGCGAAGACATCATCCGTTACATCGTTGTTAAAGACGAAAAATAATAGATAAAGCCATTTTTACCGAGAGGAGTTGATTCTGATGATGAACCGTGTTGTTCTTGTCGGACGTTTGACAAAGGATCCTGATTTGCGGTATACCCCGAACGGAGTTCCTGTCGCTTCATTCACTCTTGCCGTGAATCGTACTTTTACGAATCAGCAAGGTGAACGGGAGGCAGACTTTATCAACTGTGTGGTATGGAGAAAGCCAGCTGAAAACGTAGCGAACTTCCTTAAAAAAGGAAGTCTTGCAGGTGTAGATGGCCGGATTCAGTCCCGCAGCTATGAAGGCCAGGATGGAAAGCGTGTTTACGTGACAGAAGTCCAGGCTGAGAGTGTGCAATTCCTTGAGCCTAAGAATAGTTCTGGCGGCCAGGGAGGCAATCCGAACTACGGCGGTCCAAGAGATCAGGATTTCCCATTTGGAAATAACAGCAATCAGAATCAACGCCAGGATAATCGTAATCAGGGCGGCTATACTCGCGTGGATCAGGACCCATTCGCAAATGACGGCCAAATCGACATTTCCGATGACGACCTGCCATTCTAATAGTGCCTGATTATGAACGGAAATATATAATCAAAAAGCTAAAGGAGGTAACTGACCATGGCTGGAGGACGCAGAGGAGGACGTGCTAAACGTCGTAAGGTTTGCTTTTTCACTGCAAACGGAATCACTCACATCGACTACAAAGATGTGGATCTTCTAAAAAAATTCATCTCTGAGCGCGGTAAGATTTTACCACGTCGTGTAACTGGCACTAACGCTAAATACCAACGTAAATTAACGATTGCTATTAAGCGTGCGCGCCAAATGGCATTACTGCCATACGTTTCAGGTGAATAATAAATATGAAAAGACGCTGGTATCCGGCGTCTTTTTTTATTATGCTTTCTTCTTTAATGCAGGATTGTATTAAAGTGCAAACCTGATGAAAAAGCCGGCATTCCCTCTTCTGAAATCACGAAGGTTGAACCTGCATTTAATACTAGCTACAATAGACTTTATGAGTTGTCTTATTTGGAATGGTTCAAAAAGCAGGGAAAATGATTTCCCCCTTTTTGGATACACAGTTTGAGGGGTGTATCAATGAATAATGTACATAAATTAACAGAGGGTGCAGTGCTTCTGGCTGTTTTTGCAGTGCTTCTTCTGATTTCGCTCTATGTGCCGTTTCTCGGTACCATTTCGGTTTTCTTCCTGGCTCTTCCGTTTATTATGTTTGCAGCAAAAAATAACCGGATGTATGCAATCGTATTTCTAACGGGAGGCATCCTGCTTTCTCTGATTATCGGTTCGTTTATGGCTCTGCCGCTTGTGCTGACATTTGGACTGACCGGGACGGTAATTGGCATTTTTATAAGTGAAAAGAAAGGACGGATGCCTTCCTTTATTGCGGGCACCCTTGTATTCCTTGCAGCCCTGCTGATCCTGTATGCGGCGGCAGTTGCTCTTTTTAATGTAAATATTATTCAAGAAGGCATCGATATGATGGAGGAGTCCATCCAAATTTCAGAAGGAGTGCTTGAAGGCTTTGGCCAGAATGCGGATAAAGCAGTCGAGCAATTTACAGAAGGCCTGAAAATGATTGAGACGCTGACGCCAAGCTTATTCGTCATGACATCGGTTATTTCCGTTTTTGTCATCCAGCTTGTCTCCTTTCCGATTGCCAAAAGATTCGGCATTAAGGTTGAAAGCTGGAAGCCGTTCAGGGAAATGAGCCTGCCGAAAAGCATATTATGGTACTATCTCATTACAATTATAGCTTCTTTCCTTTTTAATCCGTCAGAAGGAAGCTACTGGTTTATGGCGCTTGTAAATATTGCATTCATTCTGCAGATTTTCATGGTCATTCAAGGCCTGTCCCTGATTTTCTTTTTCAGCCATTTAAAGGGGTGGCCGAAAGCTGTGCCGGTCCTGGCCGCTGTATTTACATTTCTTATGCCATTTCTCCTTTATATTGTGAGGATATTAGGTATAATTGACTTAGGATTCGATTTAAGGCAAAGATTAGGAAAAAAGTGATGAACAACACTACTGTTTAGGAGCTGAAAACATGCCTTCGTATTTAGAAAAGCGGTCCATACGCTATCCGATTTTTGGATTGATGGGCATAACAGTGGTGCTTCTCGGTATATTGGCGTACTACAATTGGCTTTTTGCACTAATTGGGCTGTTTCTTGTCATCCTTCCTTTCTACTATCTTTTTCAGCTGATTCAGAAGCATCGGAAGGAGACGGAAGAATACATCTCGACCCTTTCCTACAGGGTGAAAAAAGTCGGCGAAGAAGCTCTGATGGAAATGCCGATCGGGATCATGCTCATTAATGATGATTATTACATTGAATGGACCAATCCCTTTTTAGCATCCTGCTTCGATGAAGATACGCTAGTCGGAAGATCACTTTATGATGTCGCGGATTCACTTGTTCCGCTGATCAAACAAGAAGTGGAAACCGAAATCATTACCCTTCATGACCGCAAATTCCGGGTAATCCATAAACCGGAAGAGCGCTTATTATACTTTTTTGATGTCACGGAACAGACCGAAATTGAAAAAATGTATCAGGAAGAACGGACGGTTATTGCCATTATTTTCCTTGATAATTATGATGAACTGACTCAGGGGATGGATGACCAGACAAAAAGCAGCCTCAATAGCCTGGTGACCCAAATATTGAATAAGTGGGCACAGGACAATGGGGTCTTCTTGAAGAGAGTCTCGTCTGAGCGGTTTATCGCCGTATTTAATGAACATATTCTGCAGCTTCTGGAAAAAGGAAAGTTCACGATTCTCGATGATGTCCGGGAGACCACTTCCAAGCAAAACGTTCCATTAACATTAAGCGTGGGCGTCGGAACAGGGGTTTCTTCCCTTCCTGAACTCGGTTCGCTGGCCCAGTCCAGCTTAGACCTGGCATTAGGCCGCGGCGGAGACCAGGTAGCCATCAAACAGACGAACGGGAAGGTTAAATTCTTCGGGGGAAAAACCAATCCTGTTGAAAAAAGAACCCGGGTCCGTGCACGCGTGATTTCCCATGCGCTGAAGGAATTGATTTCCGAAAGCGATAAAGTGATTATCATGGGCCACAAAAGCCCGGATATGGATGCGATTGGAGCGGCCATCGGTATTCAGAAAGTGGCTCGCCTGAATCAGCGTGAAGGCTATGTGGTTGTAAATTTCAATGAACTCGATACTGGTGTCAGAAGAATGATGAAGGAAATTGAAAAGAATGAAGAGCTCTTTTCTAAATTCATTACCCCGGAACAGGCGATGGAGATTGCAACAGACGATACCCTGCTCGTGGTCGTTGATACCCACAAGCCATCCATGGTGATTGAAGAAAAGCTGCTTCATAAAATTGAACATGTTGTCGTCATCGACCATCACCGCCGCGCGGAAGAGTTTATCCATAATCCTCTGCTGGTTTATATGGAGCCATATGCCTCTTCCACAGCAGAACTGGTAACAGAGCTTCTGGAGTATCAGCCGAAAAACGGCAGAATCGAAATGCTGGAAGCAACGGCCCTGCTTGCCGGGATTATTGTCGATACGAAGAGTTTTTCGCTGCGGACAGGATCCAGGACGTTTGATGCGGCTTCCTATCTGCGCGGACAGGGTGCAGATACCGTGCTAGTTCAAAAGTTCTTAAAAGAGGATGTAGATACCTACATCAAGCGGGCTAAACTGATTGAAACCGTTCAATTTTACAGAGAAGGAATTGCGATTGCAAAGGGACAGCCGGATCAGATATTTGATCAGGTTCTGATTGCCCAGACAGCAGATACCCTGCTGACGATGGATGGTGTGGTTGCTTCATTTGTCATTTCCAACCGCTCTGAAAACATGATAGGGGTCAGCGCGCGTTCCCTCGGGGATATCAATGTCCAGGTGATCATGGAAAACCTTGAAGGCGGCGGGCACTTAACTAACGCTGCCACACAGCTTCACGATGCAACACTTGATGAAGTTGAGGCCCGATTAAAAGAGGCTATAGATGAATACTTTGAAGGGAGAAAAAAAGAATGAAAGTAATCTTTTTAAAAGACGTTAAAGGCAAGGGCAAAAAAGGCGAAGTAAAAAATGTAGCAGATGGCTATGCACATAACTTTTTAATTAAGCAAGGGCTTGCTGTTGAAGCAAACCAGGCCAATGTCAGCAGCCTGAATGCTCAAAAGAAAAAAGAGGCTAAGCTTGCAGAAGAAGAATTGGCTGAAGCAAAAAAACTAAAAGAAACACTTGAAAAGCTGACGGTTGAATTTACAGCAAAATCAGGTGAAGGCGGCCGCCTTTTCGGCTCCATCACAAGCAAGCAAATTGCAGAAGAACTTCAAAAGAAGCACAGCATCAAAATCGATAAGCGCAAAATCGAAATGGAAGACGCGATCCGCACGCTCGGATACACAAAGGTTCCAGTCAAGCTTCATACTGAAGTAACGGCAACATTAAACGTACATGTAAAAGAAGCTTAAAGTGAAACTGCAATTAGTTAGAATGCGATAAACTAATATTGGAAGTGGCTTTTGCCGATAAACATGTTAAAATAAAAGGGTTGATTAAAAATGTGATCAGTTTCGGCTGGTCACATTTTTTAAAGGGAAATTTAGAGATTTTTATATAGATATAGTATTGCTTTATAGATAACTGTCCAGCTCCACAGGGGACGCTTCGACAGCATTATCATCAAACGACTAAGAGCGTTAGCTTTTAGGAGGGGCGCCTGCCCTCGTGTTCACAAGCCAAGGCAATGAACGCCTTTCCGTGAGGCGCATCTTGTGCTTGGCGGGGGTGACTAAGGCGCTTGTGCATTTCTTATTAGGAGGTTTGAACAGATGAGTGATTTATTTGCGGATCGGCTCCCGCCTCAAAATATTGAAGCGGAACAGGCAGTGCTTGGGGCAATCTTTCTTGAACCCTCCTCTCTTACACAAGCATCAGAGATCTTGATACCCGAAGACTTCTACCGTGCGGCACACCAGAAAATTTTCAATGTAATGCTGAAGCTGAGCGATCAAGGAAAAGCCGTCGACTTAGTGACCGTGACAGAAGAGCTCAGTGCAGCGAAACTGCTAGAGGATACCGGAGGCGTCAGCTATTTAAGTGAATTGGCCGGCTCTGTTCCAACAGCAGCGAATATCGAGTACTATGCAAAGATCGTTGAAGAAAAGTCACTGCTTCGAAGGTTGATCCGGACGGCGACAGGCATTGCCCAGGACGGCTATACACGTGAGGATGAAGTAGAAGTTCTGCTGGGTGAAGCAGAGAAAAATATCATGGAGGTAGCACAGCGCAAAAACGCCGGTGCCTTTCATAATATTAAGGATGTTCTCGTCCGGACCTACGATAATATCGAGGAAATGCATAACCGTAAAGGGGATATTACAGGGATTGCGACTGGATTTACCGAACTGGATCGGATGACAGCCGGCTTCCAGCGAAATGACCTCATCATTGTCGGTGCCCGCCCTTCCGTGGGTAAAACTGCCTTCGCCCTGAATATCGCGCAAAATGTGGCAACGAAAACCGGTGAAAACGTCGCGATCTTCAGTCTTGAGATGGGTGCCGAACAGCTTGTTATGCGTATTCTCTGTGCAGAAGGCAATATTGATGCGCAAAGGCTTCGTACCGGCTCCCTGACGGATGAGGACTGGGGAAAGCTGACCATGGCAATGGGAAGCCTATCAAATGCAGGAATTTTTATTGATGATACCCCAGGTGTCAGAATCACAGATATTCGATCTAAGTGCCGCCGTTTAAAGCAGGAGCATGGGCTTGGCATGATTTTGATCGACTACCTGCAATTAATCCTGGGAAGCGGTCGTTCGGGAGAAAACCGTCAGCAGGAAGTATCTGAAATCTCACGTTCCCTTAAGCAATTGGCCCGTGAACTTCAGGTCCCTGTTATCGCACTGTCCCAGCTTTCCCGTGGAGTGGAACAGCGCCAGGATAAGCGCCCGATGATGTCAGATATCCGTGAATCGGGAAGTATTGAGCAGGATGCCGATATCGTGGCATTCCTATACCGAGATGACTATTATGACAAAGAATCCGAAGATAAAAACATCATCGAAATCATTATCGCCAAGCAGCGTAACGGCCCGGTTGGAACCGTTCAGCTGGCTTTCGTAAAAGAGTATAATAAATTCGTAAACTTAGAGAAACGCTTTGATGATTCCTTTGCGCCGCCTGGTGCATAAAGAGGGCCTGCATTTGCATGTCCTCTTTTTTATTGTCTTGCTCCAGGAATTTCTGATTTTCATATTTTCATGGTTTTACGAACATATTTTTATATTTTTATTAAAAATGTTCGTGTTTTATTGACTATCACACATCACCTTGATAAACTAAAGTGGTTGAAAAAAGTTACTTAATTAAAAATGTATTTATAGAATTTTAAAACCATGGGATTCCCGGAGGTGCTTTTTAATGTCATCAGTAGTAGTAGTTGGAACACAGTGGGGAGATGAAGGGAAAGGAAAAATTACAGACTTCCTTTCTGAAAATGCAGAAGTTATCGCACGCTACCAAGGCGGAAACAATGCAGGACACACAATTAAATTTAATGGTGAAACATACAAGCTTCATTTAATTCCATCTGGAATATTCTATAGCGATAAAATTTGCACGATCGGAAACGGAATGGTTGTCGATCCAAAAGCGCTTGTAAAGGAATTGGCGTATCTTCATGACAAGGGAGTTACAACAGACAACCTGCGCATCTCAAACCGCGCACATGTCATCCTTCCATATCACCTGAAGCTTGATGAAGTGGAAGAAGAGCGCAAAGGCGCTAACAAGATTGGTACAACGAAAAAGGGCATCGGCCCTGCTTACATGGATAAAGCAGCCCGCAACGGAATCCGCATTGCGGACCTTCTTGACCGTGAAGTGTTTGAAGAAAAGCTTGCGCGCAACCTTGAAGAAAAGAACCGCCTGCTTGAGCGCTTCTATGAAACAGAAGGATTCACAATCGAAGAAATCCTAGAAGAATACTATGAGTACGGCCAGCAGATCAAGCATTATGTCTGCGACACTTCTGTTGTGCTTAATGACGCATTGGATGAAGGCCGCCGCGTGCTTTTCGAAGGTGCACAAGGAGTTATGCTTGATATCGACCAGGGGACTTACCCATTCGTTACATCCTCTAACCCTGTGGCTGGCGGCGTAACAATCGGTTCTGGTGTCGGCCCTACAAAAATCAAGCATGTTGTTGGTGTATCTAAGGCCTATACGACTCGTGTAGGAGATGGCCCATTCCCAACTGAGCTTGATAATGAAATCGGCAGCCAGATTCGTGAAGTAGGCCGTGAATACGGTACAACAACTGGCCGTGCCCGCCGTGTCGGCTGGTTCGACAGCGTGGTTGTCCGTCATGCCCGCCGTGTCAGCGGTATTACAGACCTTTCTCTTAACTCCATCGATGTATTGACTGGAATTGAGACATTAAAAATCTGTGTAGCATACCGTTATAATGGAGAAGTAATCGAAGAATTCCCTGCAAGCTTGAAAGTACTGGCTGACTGTGAGCCTGTATACGAAGAGCTTCCAGGCTGGACAGAGGACATCACAGGCTGCAAATCACTTGATGAGCTTCCTGCGAATGCCCGCCACTATCTGGAGCGCGTTTCACAGCTGACAGGAATTCCATTATCGATCTTCTCAGTCGGTCCGGACCGCACACAAACAAACGTAGTCCTCAGCCCATGGAGACAGAACTAATACTTGATTGGAAAGCCCTAATGCGAATTAGGGCTTTTTGTTTTTTCTGGATGCTGCTTTTATTTTGGGTTCATTCGGACAGGGGGAGGGGAAATCCGAGCGAGTGAGTCCGAAGTTGGTGCTGATTCGGACAGGAGAAGGAGAAATCCGAGCGAGTGAGTCCGAAGTTGACGCTGATTCGGACAGGAGAAGGAGAAATCCGAGATGGCGAGTCCGAAGTTGGCACGGATTCGGACAGGAAGAGGAGAAATCTGAGGGAATGAGTCCGAAGTTGGCACGGATTCGGACAGGAGAAAGGGAAAACCGAGCGAATGAGCCCGAAGTTGGTGCTGATTCGGACAGGAAGAGGAGAAAATTGAGGGAATGAGGCCCAACTTGGAGCACATTCGGACAGAGGAAGAGGAAATCCGAGCTGGCGAGTCCAAACCCGCCCCAGCTGGTTTAAATTTGGGGAAATAAATGGAAATTTAAGGAGTAAACGATAAAAAATGGGGAAAAGAATCCATATCAAGGAAAAGAACTCTTAATTTAGGGAAAGGACCTCTCCAACGGGTTGCTGTAGCGTGGGTTTAACCCTATCCTGCCGCAGTCTTCTCCTAAAAAGAAAGTTTTATAAAAAAAGTTATTGCGCTTTTATAAAACTCTATGATATTATAAAAAGCGTCGCCAAGGTGACAAACTTGGTAACACATATAGTACGAGCCATTAGCTCAGTCGGTAGAGCAGATTGCAGCATCAGTGAATTTCTTCACCCGAATAGCAATCTGTGACAAAGCACGCAGGGCTTTGGAACATCTGACTTTTCAGTATCAGGCTTTAGGCAACAATTATAGTACGAGCCATTAGCTCAGTCGGTAGAGCATCTGACTTTTAATCAGAGGGTCGAAGGTTCGAGTCCTTCATGGCTCACCATTTATATTTTATTTGGCCCCTTGGTCAAGCGGTTAAGACACCGCCCTTTCACGGCGGTAACACGGGTTCGAATCCCGTAGGGGTCATGGCGAATAACCGTCAGCAAACGGCTGGCAAGCCCAGCTTACTTGCTGGCGGTTATTATTTGGTCCGGTAGTTCAGTTGGTTAGAATGCCTGCCTGTCACGCAGGAGGTCGCGGGTTCGAGTCCCGTCCGGACCGCCATTTACATAATCTGCTTCATCTAAAATCGATTGGAAAATCGGGAAGAAGCCAAATTTTGCTTAGGCAAAATAATTTAATAAGGCTCAGTAGCTCAGTCGGTAGAGCAAAGGACTGAAAATCCTTGTGTCGGCGGTTCGATTCCGTCCTGAGCCATCCCAAAAAGGAGTATGTAACCAAGCATGCTCCTTTTTGTTACATTCACGTAATATAAGCAGGTTGGGGCTGCATGGCTGGTGTAATTTAGCACTCCCCAAACTCATCTTCTTTCGCACCCCTAACAAACCCCTATAAATAGGGACTATTTCCTATCTTCTTTTCGACAAAAAACTCTCTAAGCTTTGCCATTAATAGTCATAAAATGTCAGCTATTATACATTTTTGTTACATTCCCGAGTCTAGTAATCTATTTGCTTTGCTGTATGGTAAAGTAAATATTGTGAAAAATAAGGTTGACAAATTCGTAGTTACATAGCACTAAATGAAAGTGTCTTTTGTTACCGTAGTCTAGGGGGATGTAACCATGTTCAAATGGGTGAAGAAAGTAACCTCAGCATCAGAATCTACAGCGAAAAGCTTTAATAAAACCATAAATAGGACGATCGCAGCTGGTTTTGCAGCGGCGGCTTTAACTTTTGCAGGCGGTGTTTCCGCTTCTGCTAATGATGATAAGCTTGTGACGGTTTATTATGTCTATATGGGTGACGAATATATCGGAACGGTGTCGGATAAGAAAGTTATCGAAGATATGGCCGATAAAAAGATCAGTGAGGCAGAAGGTTCCCATAAGGGATTAAAGCTGGGGCTGGCAACTGAACTATCTTTCATTCCTGAACAGGTTTTTGAGTCAAGTTCAGAAGTGAATGAATTAGAAGCGGTTAATGGCTTAAAAGATAAGATGGAAGTACATGCCGAAGCAGCAGCATTAGTCATTGGCGGTAAGGAAGTGGCTTACGTTGAGAATGACGAGCAGGCCAAAGCGGCCCTTCAGAAAATCAAAACTTCCTATGTATCAGAGAAAGATTTAAAGGCTCTTGAGGAAAGAAAGGAATCTGCTAAAACTCCTTTACCTCAGCTGAAGGAAAATGAAACACGTCTTTTAGATGTCCGTTTTACGGAAGATGTATCCATCTCTGAAACAACTGTGAAACCGGATCAGATCATCAGTACAGATGAAGCTGTGAAGCTTCTTCAAAAGGGAACCCTTGAGGAAAAGAAATATGAGGTTAAAGAAGGTGACGCACTAACCAATATTGCCAGTGCCCATAATCTTGATATGAACCAGCTGGTTGAGCTTAACAGCGGACTAAAGGAAGATTCCCTTATTAAAGCAGGGCAGGAATTAAATGTGACTGTCTACAAACCATATGTAAAAGTTATAGCAGATAAGGAAGTTTTCAAGAAAGAAAAAATCGATTATGAACAAGAAGTCATCGAAGACAGCAGCATGCCAAAAGGCGAAACGAAAGTAAAGCAAGAAGGCAAGGAAGGCGTACGCGCTGCAACCTATCTGATTTCTGAAGAAAACGGCCAAACGGTCAAAAAAGAAGTAAAAGAAGAAAAAGTTCTTGAAGACCCTGTGAAACAAATTGTCATCAAGGGAACCAAGGTCATTCCATCCCGCGGTGAAGGCAGCCTTGCTTATCCTGCAGTCGGGGGCTATATCTCAAGTAAAATGGGATACCGCTGGGGGAAAATGCATAAGGGAATTGACATTGCAAGACCTAGCGACCGGACGATAAAAGCTGCTGATAATGGAACGGTTGTTTCTGCGGGCAACGATGGCGGCGGCTATGGCAACAAAATCGTCATCGACCATAATAATGGCTTCCGCACGGTTTATGCCCATCTCGACTCAATCAGTGTCAGTGTTGGCCAAACCGTCTCAAAAGGCTCAAAGATCGGTATAATGGGGTCCACTGGGGATTCAACCGGTGTCCACCTGCATTTTGAAGTATACAAAAACGGAAAAATGCAAGATCCGCTTAAATATATAAATAAATAATTCCTGCTAAAAAGTCTCTAGCTTCCATGCTAGAGGCTTTTGTAGTTAAGAATAAGATAAAAATACAACACCAAAGTTTTACAGGCCTTTACTAATAGATGAATTCCCACTGCTAAAATGGTAAAGTAAAGTAGATAACATATGTATGAAACTGACTTCTACTGCTCCATAAATAAATAAATGAGCAAGAAAAAGGAGATAGGTATGGATAAAAAAATTCTGGTTGTAGACGATGAGAAACCAATTGCAGATATACTGCAGTTCAATTTGAAAAAAGAAGGCTATGAAGTGGTGTGTGCCTATGACGGCAATGACGCACTCGATAAAGTAGAAGAAATCAAGCCGGACCTGATTCTGCTTGATATCATGCTTCCGCAGCGGGACGGCATTGAGGTTTGCCGCGAAGTGCGCAAGAAATACGATATGCCGATCATAATGCTGACAGCAAAGGATTCTGAAATTGATAAAGTTTTAGGCCTTGAGCTCGGTGCAGATGACTACGTTACAAAGCCGTTCAGCACGAGAGAATTGATTGCGCGTGTGAAGGCTAATATGAGGCGCCATCAGCAAATAGCTTCCAAGACGGAAGAAGAGGACGAATCCAATGAAATTGAAGTTGGCTCCCTGATTATTCATCCGGATGCCTACGTGGTTTCCAAGCGCGGTGAGACGATTGAATTAACACACCGTGAATTTGAGCTTCTTCACTATTTGGCCAAGCATATTGGACAAGTCATGACGAGGGAGCATCTACTCCAGACCGTATGGGGCTATGATTATTATGGTGATGTCCGCACAGTGGACGTAACCGTAAGGAGACTGCGGGAGAAAATCGAGGATAATCCAAGCCACCCGACATGGATCGTGACAAGAAGAGGGGTCGGTTATTACTTGCGGAATCCTGAACAGGAGTAAAAGGGTACATGGAAAAGGTTGGTTTTTTTCGGTCCATTCATTTGAAGTTTGTGATCATATATGTTCTTCTCATCCTGGTAGCCATGCAGATTATCGGGGTCTACTTTGTCAGGCAGCTGGAATCGACCTTACAGGAAAATTTCAAAGATGCCATTCAGGAGAGGGTCAATCTTCTTAGCTATTATGTGGAGGAACAAATGACCAAGGTAAGGCTTCCTGATGAGGAAACCCCATCCCAGGAGGAAGATATCAGAAGGCTATTAAGTGATTACAACTCGGCGGATATATCCGAAGTCCGTGTGGTTGATGAATCACTGAAAATACTTGGCACCTCCGATCCTGAAAATCAGGGTGTTGTCGGGGGGAGGTCTACTGACAATCTGATCAAGATGGCCATAGCCACCAGGGAGCCGGTAACGGAGGATCTGGTTGAGCAGGGACAACGGATATGGGTTCTCGTCACACCTATTAAAAATAACGGAGAAGTCAATGGAGCCATCTATCTGGTTGCAAAAATCGAGAACATCTATGAACAGATGAGGGAGATTAATAATATTTTCACTACCGGTATAGCCATTGCGTTAGCTATCACAGCGATCCTGGGCATACTTCTTGCCCAGACGGTGACACGCCCGATTTCAGATATGCGGAAACAGGCGCTTGCCATGGCAAAAGGGAACTTCTCCCGAAAGGTTAAGGTTTATGGGTATGACGAAATTGGCCAGCTGGCCATTACCTTTAACAGTTTAACAAAGAAACTTCAGGAAGCTCATGCTACAACAGAAGGCGAACGGCGAAAATTATCCTCCGTTCTTTCCTATATGACGGATGGAGTTATTGCAACCGACCGCAAAGGGCGTGTTATTTTGATTAACGAGCCTGCAGCAAAAATGCTGAATGTTTCACGTGAAACGGTCCTGTCTTCCCCAATTGTTTCCCTGCTTGGTCTTGAAGAGGATTATAACTTTGAAGAGCTATTAAACGAGCGGGATTCGGTCATCCTGGATTACAGCAGCAAGTCGAAAACACTGATTCTCCGCGCTAACTTTTCGGTTATCCAAAAAGAAACTGGCTTTGTTAACGGCTTAATTACCGTTTTGCATGATATCACCGAGCAGGAGAAAATTGACATGGAACGCCGCGAATTTGTGGCGAATGTATCTCATGAACTCAGGACGCCGCTGACCACGATGAGAAGCTATCTGGAGGCTCTTGCGGAAGGCGCCTGGAGAGATGAGGAGATTGCCCCAAACTTCCTGGATGTCACCCAAAATGAAACAGAGCGGATGATCCGCCTGGTCAATGATCTGCTGCAGCTGTCTAAAATGGACAGCAAGGATTACCGCTTGACCAAGGACTGGACTGATTTCATTTTCTTCTATAATAGAATTATAGACCGTTTTGAAATGACGAAGCAGCAGAATGTTACGTTTGAAAGAAAGCTTCCGGACCATTCGGCTTTTGTGGAAATAGATGAAGACAAGCTCACCCAGGTGCTGGACAATATCATTTCAAACGCGCTTAAATACTCTCCGGAAGGCGGAAAGGTTACGTTCAGCATTGAGGAAAAAGATGAATTTATTGTTGTCAGCGTTTCAGACCAGGGTGTGGGGATACCGAAAGAAAATATTGATCAGATTTTTGAGCGTTTTTACCGGGTGGATAAAGCCAGGACAAGAAAGCTTGGCGGAACAGGCCTCGGATTGGCCATTGCGAAAGAAATGGTGGAAGCGCATGGCGGGAAAATTTGGGCAGCGAGTACAGAAGGGAAAGGGACAACGATTTCATTTAGCCTTCCATATGTTCGCTCGGAAGAGGATGATTGGGAATGAGTTATGAAAATATAAAAACCATCATACTGACCATTCTAGTAGTGACAAGCGCTCTCCTGACCTGGAATCTTTGGACCTACCAGCCGAACTTTGAACGGATTGAAAAAGAATCAAATACCGTTCAGGAAGTAACAATAGCGGAAAAAAAAGAAGTGAATCAGATTGTGAGACCGGACACTCTCTTATTCCATCTCGGGGAAAAAAAGACTTTTGGAACTGTCAGCCCCGGCGAAATTGATAAAGTCATGAAAGAAATCAGCGGTTGGAATTTTGCTGACTTTGAAAATATTACAGAGGAAGCGGGCATTCTCCATGATGAAGGAAAAGCTGTTCTTGCGTTTCCGGATTCTGTTCCGATTGAATTATACAAATCAGTAATTAAAATTGCTGACAAGAATCTGCCTGATTTTCAGTTTGACCATATTGTCATTGATACTAGGCAATTGGAGAAAAAGGATGGAATAGTCGATTTTGTTTCTTTGGATAACCGGCAGGTGTATAGGAGCCGTGTGCCTGTTTCCTTTATTCAGAATTTCAAAAGCCAATTCTTCAATTTATCCGAGTACAACCCTGAATATAAAGCCTATTTTGCTTATAAGCCATCTGATGAAAGAACGATCTATCTGCCTTCACAGGATACAAAAATGGCGAGATATCAGTATTTGGAGAAAAAATTGGACTCTGAACAATATAAAAATGCTTTATTCAGCGACCCAAGTGTAGTGCAGAAAAGCTTTCAGCAATCAGAGGATGAGTATAATGATACCTTAAGCTTATTGAGGGTAAACTCAGACAAAAATACCCTTCAATATATAAAACCGGCTGCCGGGGATAACCCGACTTTTGCTTCAGGCGACCTGCTGAAAAGGAGCATTGATTATATTAACGGACATTCGGGATGGACAGACAATTACCAATTTGCGGAGATTGATGAGCTGAATCATAGAGTGGTATTCAGGATGTATGATTCTTCAGGTTATCCAATTTTCAGTGATGATCCGAAAATATCCGAAATCCGCCAGACTTGGGGGCAAAATGAGATTTATGAATATTATCGGAGCAATTTTCAGCTTGGTCTGAGTGCTGAACCCCCCTCAGAAGTATCTCTAAGTTCCGGAACCCGCGTTTTGGAATACTTGTTAGGTCTGGAAGGGTTTGAGCCGGAATTACTGGAGAATGTAAAGCTGGGATATAAAATGATGATGGTCAAGGAAGCTCAGACCACCTTCATCCGTCTGGAGCCTTCCTGGTATTACCGGTATGAAGGAACTTGGAAAAGCATTTCGCTTGATGAGACAGGGGGCATGAATAATGGATTGGAGTAAGATCAAAACAATCTTTATTTTAACCTTCCTGGTCCTGGATATTTATTTGATGTATGAGTTTTTCAAATTGAAGGAGGCCAGTGAATTTGAACCGATTGCACAGGCCACCCTGGAAAAACAGCTTAAGGATGCTGATATCACCTTTGATGAGCCCCTGCCGAAAAGCAACCCGAAAGACCGGTATTTGAGGGCTAAGCCGGTTGAATTTGATATTGAAGATCTTGAAGGAGATACAAGGCTGGAGGGCCAGGAAATTACGATTACAGAGGGGACTACTCTGAATTCAGTCCTGGACGAATCGATCAAGATCAGTGATAAATTCAGTCCTTCCGAATTATCTGCCTTTATCAAAAACAGGGTGTTATTCGGTGACCAATACCGCTTCTGGGAAAAACCAGAAAACAGTAATAGAATCACGTATTATCAGGAATTTGAAGGCAAGATGTTTTATATGAATTTAAATGGCGAGCTTACATTTTATTTGAATGATGAAAATGAAATTGTCTCTTATAAGCAGACGCTCCTGACAAAGATTGAGTCGAAGGAAGAAAGTGAAAAAGTTATTCAGCCGATAAAGGCCGTTGAAACACTTTACAAGAACGGCTCACTGCAGCCGAAGTCAAAAGTTACAAATGTAGAGCTTGGTTATTTTACCTTTGTGCATTTGAGCTCTTCGCAATTGTTAACGCCTGCCTGGCGATTTGTCATTAATGACGAGGAGAATTTATTTGTTGATGCCTTTGAGGGGAAAATCATTAAGCTGAACAACGAAGAGAAAAAAATAGTGGAGTGAGGAGAACATGTCTTTACAATTCAGCGTTCTCGCGAGCGGCAGTACTGGGAATGCAATCTTTGTCGAGACGGAGGAACATTCCTTTCTGGTTGATGCCGGATTAAGCGGAAAGCAAATGGAAGGTTTATTTCAGCATATTGGCCGGGACATCGGCAAGCTATCAGGGATACTGGTGACCCATGAGCATAGTGACCATATTAAGGGTGTCGGGATTCTTGCCCGGAAGTATAACCTGCCGATCTATGCGAATGAAAAAACATGGCTGGCCATGGACGGACTGATTGGACAAGTCCCGGTTGACCAGAAGTTCCATTTTGATATGGAAACGGTGAAAACATTTGGATCCCTTGATATTGAATCCTTCGGGGTTTCCCATGATGCAGCCGACCCGATGTTTTATGTGTTCCATCATAATGGGAAAAAGCTTGTGCTGATCACCGATACAGGCTATGTCAGCGACCGCATGAAAGGTCTGATTTCCAATGCGGAGGCTTATGTATTTGAAAGCAATCATGATGTCCAGATGCTTCGTATGGGCCGCTACCCGTGGAATATTAAGAGAAGGATCTTAAGCGATGTCGGCCATGTATCCAATGAGGATGCCGCCCTTGCGATGAGTGAAGTGGCGGGCGACCGGACGAAGAGCTTTTATCTGGCTCATTTAAGCCAGGATAACAATATCAAGGATCTGGCGAGAATGTCCGTATCCCAGACACTTGAAAGCCGCGGAATCCTTGTCGGCGAACAATTCGACCTTTATGATACAGATCCAAAGGTTCCGACAATCCTAACGGCAGTTTAATAAAAATATAAAGAGGAATACACAGAGAGACAGCCGTTTCCATGTATTCCTCTTTTTCTTTTTTGAAAAAATCTTAAAAAAGTATGAACAAAGTCGTAAGATTGCTGAAGCAGGTGCGTTTTTATTAGATTTTTGAAAACAGGAGAGTATAATATTGGGTATAAAGGAAGACTAAATTTTAGCATTTATATTTTAAAAGCCAGTGTTTTTGCAGATGAAAGAAAGGATGGGTGCAGTTTGGGCTATTATGATCAAGATCATCAGAACCGTTATAAAGGGCAAAAAGGCAACAAGGGCGGATATTTTCTGGCCAGCCTTGTTGGAGTCATATTAGGAGCCATCCTGGTCGTGGTTGCGGTGCCAAAGCTATCTGATTACAACGTGCTCCCTTATACGGTTGAACCGGATGAAGAGCTGCAGGATGAGGCAGCCGGGAATAACAATAACGCCAATGTTCAGAATGTCTCACTTGATGTGACCACAGATGTAACCAAGGCGGTCGACAAAGCCGGGGATGCGGTCGTAAGCATTACGAACATCCAGACAGCCGGCTTTTGGTCGAATGAGGGAAATGGCAGTGCCGGCCAGCCAGCCGGAACAGGTTCCGGAGTTATTTATAAGAAGGAAGGAAATACAGCCTTCATCGTTACAAACCACCATGTGGTAGAAGGAGCTCAGGAGCTGGAGGTAAGTCTGCAGGATGGCACCAAGCTCCCGGCAAGACTGGTTGGCAGCGACATTTGGACGGATCTTGCTGTCCTTGAGGTAGAAGCAAAGGAAATTAAGACGGTTGCCGAATTCGGCGATTCTGAAAAACTGAAGCCAGGCGAACCAGTCATTGCGATCGGGAATCCTCTTGGACAGTTCTCAGGCTCTGTCACACAGGGAATTATTTCTGGCCTGGAGCGTGCCATCCCGGTTGATATCGATCAGAATGGAACAGTTGACTGGCAGGCTGAGGTACTGCAGACAGACGCCGCCATCAACCCGGGTAACAGCGGCGGGGCTTTAGTTAATATCAGCGGACAGCTGATTGGCATCAACTCCATGAAAATCGCTGAGAGTGCGGTAGAAGGAATTGGATTGGCGATTCCGATTAACTACGCACGCCCAGTCATTGATGACCTCGAAAAGTTCGGAGAGGTAAAACGTCCGTATATGGGCGTACAACTGGCATCGGTCAATGAGATTCCTGGCTACTACCAGCAGGAAGCGCTAAAACTGCCTAAGGATGTTAAATCTGGTGTGGCCATCACTTCAGTTGAACCGAACTCTCCAGCTGCACAGGCAGGACTGAAGGAAATGGATGTAATCGTCGAGATGGATGGACAAGAAATCAATGACATCATCGAATTGCGCCAGCATTTGTATACGAAGAAATCGGTAGGCGACCAGATGAAAATTAAGTTTTACCGCGACGGGAAAACTCAGGAAGTAACCATGAAGCTGAGCGGCGAGACATTATAATGGAACGACTAAATGGGAAAGCGGAAATCGCTTTCCTGTTTTTTATTGTTTTGTTAAGATGAGATGTGGATAACTTATATGTATACGAGAAAATAAAAATTATCCACAGATCGGATAAAAAAACAGGCTTCCAGCCTAAAAAGGAGCATGCTGAAAATGATTTACTGCTGTGACGAACACGTTGATCTGGCAATAGATATAGTGGTTGATGAGTACGAAACATTCCCGCAATTAACAAAACTTGAAGAGGATAAAAAGTTATCAACAACCTGTGAATATTGTCAAAATAACGCAATATATGTTGTAGCGAACGAATGATCTCATACAAGATGTGGATGAAAAATGTGGACATGTGGATAACTTCTGTGGATATCTTGTTTGTAAAGTGAGGACATGCTGTGAATATCTCAATTATTACGGTCGGAAAACTAAAAGAAAAATACCTGAAGCAAGGAATTGACGAATATCTAAAAAGACTGTCAGCCTATGCCAAAATGGATATCATCGAGGTTCCTGACGAAAAAGCCCCTGAAGAACTAAGTGAAACGGAAATGATTCAGGTAAAGCAAAAAGAGGGTGAGAGGATCCTGGCGAAGATCCATCCGGATGCTCATGTTATAGCACTAGCTATCGAAGGGAAAATGAAATCATCGGAAGAGTTGGCTGACAATCTTGATAAATTAGCTACGTATGGGAAAAGCAAAATTGCATTTGTCATTGGCGGGTCTCTTGGATTGAGCCAGGAGGTTTTGCAGCGGGCGGATGATAAGCTTTCTTTTTCGAAGATGACGTTTCCGCATCAGTTGATGAAGCTTATCTTGCTGGAGCAGGTTTATCGGGCGTTTCGGATTAATCGGGGGGAACCGTACCATAAGTAAGCAAGGTTTATTAGAAGTTTAAGCCGGCCAATGAAAATCCCCCTCATCTAATAAAGTGAGGGGGATTTAAGTTTTTTCTACTTATTTAATCGCTTTGCTTACTTTTAACTTCTTCCCTTTGATGGTCGCATTTTCCATGGCTTGTAAAACTAATGAGCCTTTTCCATTCAGAATATCAACATAAGACATTTGATCATGGATGGTGATAATGCCGATATCATCTGCTGTGACTCCAGGGATTTTTGCGATCGTTCCGACAAAGTCAACAGCGCGGATTTTCTTCTTTTTCCCGCCGGTAAAATGGAGTTTCATAATACCTTGATTGATTCGGGCTGTTTTATTATTTCTTACAATACGCCTGTTGTTAAGTTTTTCTTCGAAAGCAGCTTTTCCACCAGCAACTTCAAGATGGCTGGGTGCTTCTCTAGCAGGTAGATCAAAGCCGATGTATCTTTCAATGGCTTTAATGAATTTTCCTTCAAAAGGTGTCGAAAACGTAATGGCCTTTCCTTTATTTCCAGCACGGCCTGTTCTTCCAGTTCGGTGTACATAGCTCTCTTTTTCCATAGGAACGTCATAGTTGATGACAAGTGTCACATTATCAATATCAATACCTCTGGCAGCTACATCAGTGGCCACGAGATAGCGGAAGTTCCCCAGTTTGAAACCTTCCATAACAGAGAATCGGTCTTCTTGCTCCAGCCCCCCATGGAGTCTCTCACAAGGATATCCAGCTCTATCTAGTTCGCTATACACAGTATCAACGTGTTCTTTGGTTCGGCAGAAAATCAGGCAGCTGTCTGGATTTTCTACAACCGTGACGTCTTTAAGGAGTGAGATCTTTTCTTCATCTCTCACTTCAATTAAAGAATGTTCAATGGTATCGGCCGTCACCTTGGTCGATTCAATCTTAATCTGAATAGGATCTTTCATATATTTATGGCAAAGATTTTCAACATCTTTAGGCAGAGTTGCAGAAAAAACCATTGTTACTCGGTTTGAAGGCAGCTCTTTGATGATCGCTTCCACTTCATCGATGAAACCTCTATTAAGCATCTCATCAGCTTCATCTATGATAAGATACTTTATTTGATCCAAAATCAAGGTTTCTCGTTCAATATGGTCCATGACTCGTCCAGGGGTGCCAACGACTACATGAGTTTTTTGTTTCAATTCATCCTTTTGTTTCGAAAAAGGTTCTTTTCCATAAACGGCTACAGCTTTAATGCGTTTAAACCTTCCGATATTCGTAATATCTTCGCAGACTTGAACCGCAAGCTCCCTAGTTGGCGTAAGAATTAAGGCCTGTGGTTTTTTTTCTTCCCATTCAACCATATCGGAAACAGGAATACCAAAGGAGGCAGTCTTTCCACTTCCTGTTTGAGCTTTTACGACAAGATCTTGATTTTTCATTGCTAATGGAATGACTTCACTTTGAACTTCTGTTGGGGTTTCGTATTTTAACACAGCTAGTGCTCTTTTTATTTCTTCGCTTACATGAAAATCCGCAAAACTTCTTTTATTCATTTTTAAACCTCGTTTTTTGTTTTTTCATCATATGTATAGAATTCTCTCCAAGAATTATTATATGCATTTTCTGAATATGGTTCATTATACTTGAAAAGTGCGGACAAAACGGCTTTTATTTTAAATTTTAAAAAGTAACAGATAAGGATGCGTTATTGACCTCAGATAACTTGAGGGAAAAAGATAATGAACAATACAATGCTTCTTTTTACAATAGTAATAAAAAATAACTCTGTTCTTTTAGGTAAGCCCAAAAACCTCTTTAGATATATTACGGAGAACCTTATCACCAATAGTGTTAAAACAAAAAGTTAAACTTGTCCTGGATAAACCCTTATTATATAGAAGTTTACAAAAATAAGGATACCGTTATTACGGTATCCTCATAAATTCAATTCATAGAAGAATTTTTAATAAGTTGTGCTAAATAAACCAGCCCTTCTTCTAGTTGATCCATTGAAGCATATGAATAGGAAATGCGAAGGTGCTGATCATCATTATTATCATACACACTACCTGGATTTAATAAAATTCCTTCTCGAAGGGCTGCGTTAAATAGCTTTCGGGTGGAAACACCTGTTAGTAATTTAAGCCAGATATAAAATCCACCTTTTGGGGTCTTCCATGTTGCTATATCGGAAAAATATTTCTCTAAAATTTGAATGGTGAAATCCCTTCTGAATCTTAATTCCTCTTTCGTTTCCTTTAAGAAGCCCTCATACATACCACTACGAAGCCATTTGTCTACAGCATATTGTGATAAGGAACTTGAGCCATAATCTGTTTGCATCTTTATATCTGCCAAACGTTCAATAACAGGTTCGGGTCCTACAATCCAACCGATTCGTAAACCGGGGCTCAATGTTTTGGACATGCTTCCTATATACAGGACATTTCCTTGTGTATCATTAGCTTTCAAAGGATTTGGCGGAGGGTTTTCAAACCATAAATCGCCATAAACATCATCCTCGATGATAGGTAAAGACTCCCTTTGACAAACCTTTATTAATTCAAGCCGCCTTTTTTCAGGCATTAATGTGCCGGTTGGATTGTGAAAAGTGGGTATCGTATAGAGTATAGCCGCATGATGCTGCCGCTTCATACGCCCAATTGAGTCACTTTTAATTCCTTCTTTGTCAAGTGGAATACCCAATAAATTCATTCCAGCCGATTGGAAAACGTGTACGGAGTTTAAATAGGATGGTGATCCATGAAGTATTGTTGAGCCTCTTTTTAATACTCCAATGGAAATCAATTGAAGCGCTTGTAGTCCTCCAGAAACAATTAAAATCGATTCGGGGGAAGCTTCAATTCCCTTTGTTTTAAATATGCACTAACGGTTTTACGTAAAGATAGGCTCCCTTTAGACTCCATGTATCCAAGCGATAAAGACTGCTCAGTATCTATTTGCAGTATTTGCCCCATTTTTTTGCTGGGTAACAAGTCTGGTGAAAGTTCTCCTGTCCCAAGCCTAATCATAGCAGGGTCTGCTTCTGCTTTATTAATTTCTTGGATGATATTTATATTTGGTTTATGAATACCGGATTTTACATAACTAATCCAATCTGGAGGAGGAGTGGAAGCAAGCAGGCTCCATGTATTGTTAATCACCCTAGTACCGCTTCCAACCTTAGATTCAATTAGTCCATCGGCAGCCAGTTCTTCAAGTGCAGTTACAATGGTACTGCGATTTACTTGAAATCGTTTTGCTAAATTTCTTTGTGGTGGTATTTTAGTGCCTAATGTCCATTCACCGTTCATTATTTTGTTTTTCATAAAATCATATATTTGCTGATGTAAAGGAACAACAGAATTTTTTTCTGGCTTCCAATCTAATTCAGACATAGGCTATCTCCAATCATTTTTTAAAATTATACCAAATGGTTGGTTAGACTCCCATCCAAATGGTTGGAGACATATGACTCGTCCTTAGCTATTCTAGATAAGAATAGGGGGAATAAATGGAACCATTATTTCATGGGATGATATTGGCATTTGGATTAATCTTACCTTTAGGAGTTCAAAATGTATTTGTATTTAATCAAGGAGCGACACACAACAAATTCACCTATGCTTTACCTGCAATTATTACAGCAGGGGTTTGTGATACAATACTGATTTATTTGGCTGTTGCCGGGGTATCCATTATTGTTTTTAGTTTTGAATGGTTAAAGGTTTTGTTATTTTTTGTGGGATTCCTTTTCTTAGTTTATATGGGTTGGATTATGTGGAAAAACACACCCGAAATAAACGCTAATCAAGAACAAAACCGTTTTTCTGCACGTCGTCAGGTTACTTTTGCCGCTTCTGTCTCATTACTTAATCCTCATGCTATTATGGATACTATTGGAGTTATAGGAACTAGTTCATTGGCTTATACAGGATATGAGAAATGGGTGTTTAGCGTGGCTTGTATAATGATTTCCTGGATCTGGTTCTTTTTCTTAGCAATTTCTGGAAGGAAAATTGGTCAATTTGATAAAAATGGTAAGTTCTTAAAATATATGAATCAAGTTTCCGCTCTTATTATATGGGCTATGGCTATTTATATGGGATATCAACTGTACTCATTATTAAGTTAGCATGAACTTTAGGAAGCTTTACCATAAATGCAAAGTGAACCGTATTATAAGCAGCTTTTAAATCCAATTAGTTACATGGTGGTCTTCCTTGATGTTTCATAACAGTTAGAACAAGATTATACTAATTTGTAATATGCTATATAAAAAGGGGGTCATAAAGTGAGGCAACTTTATATAAAGCAGAAGGTGTTTAGTCTTAGTGGCAAATTTACAGTAAAGGATGAGCAGGAGAACGAAGTATATTATGTAGAGGGAAGTTTTATGCAAATTCCAAAGACATTCTCTGTTATGAATACAGCAAGAGATGAAATAGCTCTCATTACGAAAAAGGTGTTCAGCTTTTTACCGAAATTTTTTGTTGAGGTAAATGGCCGAGAGGTGCTGACGATTAAGAAGGAGTTATCCTTCTTTAAAGCACGATATACGATTGATGCGGCAGGGATTGAAGTACATGGTAATTGGTGGGATATGGACTTTCAGGTATTACAGCATGGCGAAGTTGCAGGGAAAGTGAGCAAGGAGTGGTTTACTTGGGGCGACAGCTACAAGGTTCAAATTTTAGATGAAGAGATGGAAGCTATCATAATTGCACTCGTTGTTGCAATTGATTGTGTGAAGGCCGACCAGGCAGCTGCTTCCTCCGCAGCGACACCATAACGTGGGAATAAATAATAAAAGGCAGAAGAATTAAAAAAAGTCCGGTGAACCATACACAAGAAATAACAATAAAAAAGTGCCCAACCCAGATGTTATAAAGGGAAAAGGCACTTTTCCTACTTTTTTATTTCTCTTTCTAATAAACCTCCCGATCCTCAGCCACTTTCAATACTCTTCCAGGAGAAAGATCATTATTAGTTCTTGTTCGCTGCAACCGTTCTTCAAAGTAAGCATTCAACTAAGGGTCAGTACAAATTTTTGTCATCTGGTCATAAGAGTCCTGTACGTATTGCGTATAATTTGATCAGCTACTGCTTGCGCTTTCTCAGAGTCCATTGTTGCTAGAGTTTTAATGCCACTTAAAGATTGATCTGTCTTGGCATGTGGATTACCTTGCCACTCTCATTTGTTAAGTCGGAATCAATGATGACACAGCATATTTAAACAATTCTAAAGGAACTTTTTACACTATTTCATGCCAAAATTCCTATTCAACTAAATACCAGAGTCCTTTAAGATGGAAATAGAAGAAAATGGAATTTATAATACGGAGCTGATTCTGTTGAAAATTCTTGAAGTAGATTCCTTGCTTGCAGGAATCCGTGAAACCAGCAATCAATTATCGATTCTTAAGGAGCAGGTAAATCAAGTTCAGTTGTCCATCCAGGAGCTGGTGTCTCTTGAAGATGCGTTCAAAGGACAGGGCGGCCAGGCCATACGCGCTTTTTATCAGGAATGCCACCAGCCATTCTTGCAATTCCTTGAATCCTGGATTGAGGAGTATCGATCCTATTTAAAGAGTTTCATAGGTTCATTGAGTAGTCTTGAACCCTCCCCTTCAGGCTTTATCCGCCAGGAATTTCTGGAGCATGAACTCAAACAGGGGCTGAGAACCACTCTGCAGATTACTGCTGAGCTGACACAGGAAGCGAATAACATCATGAAGTCCGTAAGCGATATTGTTGCGCTTCCGCGGCTGGAGGATGGCCGCTTTATTCAGGCAACAAAGAGCGCTGAGGACTCAAGCCGCGAAACCGTTGAGAAATTGGAGGACTTCGACCATCGGGAAACGGCTGCACTGGACCCTCTCCTGCAAGATCTATCCCTCATGAACCAATACATCCAAAAAGTCGCGGGCTTGTTTCAAAGCGGCATCTTATCTGTGGCCCAATACCAGCCTGAATCTCTCAACTGGAAGGATTTCCACGAGGAAATATCGAATCCCAATCCAGAAAGCGGGCAAAGTATTCTTCAAGATATAGCTGAAGGAGCCATTGAGGGGGCATCCAAGGCTGTAGGGGACACATGGGAAGGGCTGAAGTCGACCTATGAGCTGGGCAGAACCATCCTGGGACCATTTAGTCCGCTGTATTTAGGAAGTGAATTGCTGTTTAACCGTGACCAGCTGCTCGAAAACCAAAGGAAGCACCAGGAATTTTACTTAGGCATTATAAATGACCCTATAGGAAAAGTGCGCCGGGCTTTAGATATGCCGAAATATATATGGTCCGCTGTCACCACCGCCTGGGAGCGGGATGTCGTATATGGGGATGCCAAAAGCCGGACAGCCTTCTTTACCTATGGCCTGACTTCCCTGGGAATTGGCATTCTTGGGGATAAGGGGATTGGGAAAGCTGGAACCATTGCTAAGACGGTTGGCCAGGCTGGTAAAGGAGAGAAGGCACTTTCTATTTACACGCCGGTTCAGACACCGGCCATGGCTGGAGGGAGACTGGCTCAGGGGCCTGTGCCTTATAATGTTATTAATGATCCGTTGACGAAGATTAAGACGGTGACTGATGATGTGTTTGGGATTAAGGGTACGGGCAAAGCTGCGGGGCTAAAATCAAGAAAATTATCTTCTGAACAAATTGAATTAGATTGGCTAGATGACAAGTATACTGCTGTAGAAGTAAAAGGAACAGTTAATGTTGGAGGAAAGAAAGTAGATGTATCAAGAAGAGTGTACCAAATTGAGATTGATAAAAATTATGTACCTAATAATCCGAAGGCACTAGGAAAGTCGAATGGAGAATTAATGGAAAAGGGGAAATCCCCATATATTGTAAAAGACGGAGTGGAAAGTAAAGTTGAATTACACCATTTAGTTCAAAAAGAACCTGGTGGAATGGTTGAAATTGCGGAGTTAACTCATGATAAATACGATTCGACGCTACATGGTTTAGTTGAAAATGGAAAAAGTTTTAGGAATAATCCAGAACTCGAAAAAATGTATAATAACTTTAGAAGTAACTATTGGAAAATGCGTGCTAGTGAGTAATAGGAGTGAGTTTAATTGATGAATGAAAGAATTATAAAGATGATCGAAAAATATGGTGAAGAAGATGATTTTTTTGGAGAAGTATCAGAAGAATATATTAATAAGGCTGAAGAAAGACTTAAAGTTAAATTTCCTCGAAGTTACCGCAATTTTATAAAAAAATATGGTTCGGGAGGAATATGTGGAGTGGAGCTTGAAGGTGTTCAGGGGAATTTAGGAGCATCTGTAGTTAATGCAACAGAGAGATGGAGAAAATTAGGGTTGGGTTTGAACTTAATTGTTTTAGAGGACTCGGGAGAATTTGTTAGATGTATGTATAGTGCAGATATTAAAGATGACAGAGTATTTAGTTGGGAAAGGGCGGGGACAGATTTACACCCAAGGTATAATACATTTGACGACTATGTAATAGACATATTTCAAGAAGGAATTGATAACTGGTAAAAAAACAATGAGGTGAATCCAAGGGATACTTATTAATCAATTGCACTTGATGTCAACTGGGACTGAACCCGTTTTCGGTACAGTAATGAAAGCACCTTTAACCAGCTACCAAAAATTAATAAAATAATAGGTATAGGATTTAAGGAATTGAATCTATCTAATTTTATAAAGGAATTCACAGGTGGGCTACAGGAGATGTTGGCTCACCTTTTGTTCTGTTAGGGAACTTAAAAGGGTCTATGATGACATGCCGAATTCTCTTTGCTTCGTAGCGGGATGTCGTAAATGGAGACGCCAAAAGCCGGACAGCCTTCTTTACCTATGGCCTGACTTCAATTGGGATTGGTATTCTTGGGGATAAGGGGATAGGAAAGCCAGGCACGATAGCCAAGACGGTTGGCCAGGCTGGTAAAGGAGAGAAGACACTTCCGATTTACAAGCCGGTTCAGACACCAGCAGTGGCTGGAGGACTGGCTCAGGGGTCGTTCCCATATAATGTTCTTTATGATCCTTTAACGAAGATCAAGAGGGTGACAGAGAAAGTATTTGGAGTTAAGGGTAAAAATCACTCTATTTATATTGACCAAATTGATTATGGAGCTTATTTGAAAAAGAACAAAGGTGAACCACCAAGTGATATGTATGATCCTCATGCCCATCATATTGTATTAAGAAAGGAAATGGGAAAGCTCAACAGGAATTAGTATAAAGAAGGACAGGAAATATTAAAAGAATATGACATTGATCCAATTTTGGGGCTTGAAAACCTGGTATGGGCACCAAATAGAGTCAAGGGTCAACATGGAATTGAAGCACTTAGGAATGGGCTACCAATGACGAATATACTGTGATTAATAATCATAAAGACTAGGTAACGCTAGGCATCAAAGCGAGCCAAGGATTCAAGCCGCGAAACGTTGAGAAACTGTATGACTTCGACCATCGGAAAACGGCTGCACTGGACCCTCTCCTGCATGATTTATCCCTCATGAACCAGTACCTCCAAAAAATGGCGGTCATATTCCAAAGCGGCAACTTATCTCTAACCCATTATCAGCCAAAAACTCTTTCCTGGAAGGATTTCCATGAGGAAATATCGAATCCCAATCCAGAAAGCGAGCAAAGTATCCTTCATGATATGGCTGAAGGAGTCATCGAGGGTGCATCCAAAGCTATAGAAGATACATGGGAAGGACTGAAGTCAACCTATGAGCTGGGACGGACCATCATGGGGCCGTTCAGTCCGTTGTTTTTGGGCAATGAATTTCTGTTTAACCGTGACCAGCTTCTTGAAAACCAAAGGAAGCATCGGGAATTTTATTTAGGCATTTTAAATGACCCCATAGGAAAAGCACGCCAGGCTCTGGATATGCCGAAATATATATGGTCCGCTGTCTCAAGTGCCTGGGAGCGAGATGTCATAAATGGTAGTGCCAAGAGCCGGACAGCCTTCTTTACCTATGGCCTGACTTCCCTGGGAATTGGCATTCTTGGGGATAAGGGGATTGGGAAAGCTGGAACCATTGCTAAGACAGTTGGCCAGGCTGGTAAAGGAGAGAAGGCACTTTCTATTTACACGCCGGTTCAGACACCGGCCATGGCTGGAGGGAGACTGGCTCAGGGGCCTGTGCCGTATAATGTTCTTAATGATCCGTTTACGAAGATTAAGGCGGTGACTGATGATGTGTTTGGGGTTAAGGGTACGGGTAAAAGTAATTTAGAAGTCCAATTTACCAAAGAACAACTTGCCACTAAACCGTCATATTCGCCTGCCCCGGATAAATGGACAAAGAAAGGCGGTAAAGTGACAATTGATGAAGATGGCACTTGGGTGTATACAAATAAAAAGGGACAGACTGTAAGGTATCCTGATGGTTATCCAGACTTCACTGAATATGCACATCCAACTGTTAAGCCGGTAGAAATTGAAATTGCAAATCCAACCAATCGTCCATTGGATTATAAAAATGCTAATGTAGAGGCAGGATTAAGTAAAGATTCTGATCCTCCTGTGCCCGCATTAGATAAGCCACCTGTGGGATATATCTGGCATCATCATCAAAATGGGAAAACGATGATTCTAGTAGATAAAGATATTCATAGACAATTTACTCATACGGGAGGAGTATCGACAGTTAATGGAAAAAAATAAGGGAGGATATAAAAATGGTCAAAATTGAAGGTTCTCATAAGAAACTTACTATAGAAGAAATTAAACAGTTTGAAATAGATAATGGTGTGAAATTAACAGAAAAATACACTGAATTTTTACTTAAATGGAATGGTGGATACCCGAAAGAAAGTATATTTACTATTTCAGATAAAATGGGAAAAAGTGTTTTGAATGTATTTAATGGTATAGGTGAAATGTACGATAATCTAGAAAAAGTTATAGATATATACGAATATAGGCTTGCTAAAGGCTTTATACCAATAGCAGATGATCCAGCAGGCAATGTTATATGCTTAGGTACGGAGGAACCTTTTTACGACAAGATTTATTTTTGGGATCATGAACAGGAACCTGAAGACCCAGATGATATGAGTAATATGTATTTTTTAGCAAATGATATTGATGAATTTTTAGATAATTTATATGAGGACACAGAAGAATAAAAAGAAGTATTAACATGAAGAACATTATACAGTTATTTTAAAGCACTTGATTGTTTAATAGGCAACAAGTGCTTTTTGGTGAGAAATTTATGCTTTTGGACAACATAAAAAATGCTTATGAAATTCATAACTCATGATGGTTGTACTATCACAGTAATATATTTAATACTTCCTTTGTGAAAGAAGTACGATAAAAAGACGAGATGACATTTTAGAGCCCGAAAGCCTTGTTTGATGCTAAGGGTGCTAATAAAGATATTAAGAATTAAAGTGCAGCCATATTCTCTCTTTACTCAGTGGCACTCGCTTTCCAAGGGGCATCCGGAATAGAGATATGCCTGAGCCCACCTTACTGCCTATATACATTTCCAGAGTTCAGGCACCTGTGTAGTAATTCTAATTTAACGAAACTTTACGAAAAAGTAACAGCACCCCCTAATATAATGGAGAGGTGCTGTTTTGTAATTGCCTACATGTATTGTCTGTATCATTGTCCTTAGAGTTGAATTATTTCTAACCCTAATACTCCCCTCTAATTACAAAAAACGACCCCCGAATAACCCCCGCCAATTTAGACTTCCGCCTGGCAAACTTAAACTTCCCTTCTAATTCCTTTGGTATTTCCATTCCCTCAGAAAGTTTAAAACCAACAGCACGTTTCTTGGGGTCATCAACCGTATACATGACGTTGACACTAAGGCCATCCTCATAAAAGACGTAGGTCCATTTAATATTTTCGACTTGAAATTGGGAAGTTTCTAAAGGTTTGGCTGCAAACTCTATATCCCGTTCTTTTTTCAAGATATGGTTTACATAATCAAGGGTTTCCTGGCTTTCGCTGGCAGGTACAACGGTAAATTCATGCTTATATTTAGTCATGAAGTAACGGGCTTCATTCGCACGCAAACCAGCAAGGGCTTCCGCTGCCGGTGAAGACTCTAGACCAGCTGCAGACACATTTTTGAAATCAACAATATAGGACATTTTCATCCCGCCTTTTATTTCCTATTTCCTAACAACAGGAATCCACATTTCACCAAATACTAAGCCATTTCGCTGGCCCATTTCAACCGCTGCATTGGGCCCGCCAACATAGGCAACATTTGTTGCTTCCGGCAAGACTTGACCAAAGGCCATGCCGGTAAGCATATTGCTCAACATTTCAGCTGTCTCGGCTTCCCCTTTAACAACGATGTATTCTCCTTTAGGGAATTGGATCAGTCTGGATGCTTCTGGGAGCGACTCCTCTGTCATGACGCCGGCATAATGCATCATCTTGTTATTCACCGCTTCGTTCACGGTAAAAATGTAATCATTTGCGGCAATAGCTTTTAATTTATCAAGCCTGCCATCCTGTTTAACTGCCTGCCAAAAATCCGCCTTTTCCTTATTGATGCCGGCATAGTCTGTGTAATCGCTCTTCAGTTCAGTTCCGATGCCTAAAACCGTAAAGCCTTCTTTTTCTTCCAGAGTATAATCTGCCATAATCAAAACCTTCCTTCTCTAAAAATTGATCAAATGATTTATCTTTTCACTTGATGAGTTTATAATAACTTTAAATCATGTCAAAAAATGATACTGTTTAGGAGGTCCCCATGAAAAAAGTTGAACGGATTAATGTGATGATGCGGTATATCAATAACCGCGCCCACTTTACTATTTCTGAAATCATGCGGGAATTTATCATCTCCCGTTCAACGGCTATTAGAGATATTCGGGAAATTGAAGCCATGGGGATGCCGCTTGTCGCTGAAGTTGGCAGGGATGGGGGTTATTTTGTCATGAACAATTCTGTCCTGCCCACTGTCCGCTTTACTGATAATGAAATCAAAGCACTGTTTATTGCCTTTATGGCTACAAGAAACCTTCAGCTCCCTTATCTAAAGAGCCGTCAGTCTTTAGCTGAAAAATTAATCGGCCTCATCTCAGAAGCCCAGCAGGAAGACATTGTTCTATTAAATAAAATCCTGCTGTTTGAAGGGACCAACCCCAATAATCCCGACCTGCTTGAACTGTCGGACCTCCCTCATCCGATGCTGGAGAAACTCATCCAAACCCTTCTTTTGGATAGATATTTATTGATTACCATTAACGAAGAGAAGGAAATCAGGTCTTATCCCATTTATCTCTTGCACCTTTATCGTGAAAAAAGCATCTGGCTGATTGAAGGCTTTGACTTAAAGGAAGGAAAGAAACAAATTTTCCCCGTGGACAATCTCACCAGCGTCGAACCATATCCTGTGAACAAAAGAGTAAGCAGAAAAAATATTATAGAAAAAATAAGCAAGCAGGAGGAAGTAATCAATCTTGTCCTTGAACTCGGTCCACAGGCGATTGCCCAGTTCAAAAAATACCATCCTTTAAAAGTATCCATTTCTTATACAAATCCTTACCAAACGACAGCCGTTCTAAAGACTTTTATCAATGTCAATAATTCAGAAGAGCTGACCGAAATGACCAATTGGCTGCTTTTCCTCGGAGGGGATATCAAGGTCAGGGAGATGCCGGAAGAAATCTTAGAAGGTTTACAAGAGAGATTAGGCTTATTCTGCCCATAAGCAGAGCTAGTTAAAACCGGCATTTTGCCAGGTTTGCAGAGCCCCTAATAGCTCTTTAATTTTACATACAAGCCAGATGCTCCTCAAGGCGCTCCATTGTCTGTTCGGCACCTGGGGCGGCATATGTTTTCACCTTTTCAAATACAGCGGCAGTTTCTTCAAAAATTGTGGTATAAGTGAGCTTCGTTTTGCCATCCAGATCCTCAAAGGCCGCTGTGGCGAGAAAATGGGGAAATACATCATGTTTGAAGACGATTCGCTCGGGTTTAACGACCTCTACAAAGACGTTGGTATTCGGAAAATCAACGCCATCAGGACCGTGCATGATAAACTGCCATGTACCGCCCGGTTTCATATCGAATGTTTGAGAAGTCAACGTAAAACCTTGAGGTCCCCACCACTTTGACAGATGCTCTTCTTTCGTCCAAGAATCAAACACAAGATCAACAGGCACATCAAATACGCAGGTCACTGTAATTTCACGGTCCCCTATTTGTGTTGTCATTTTGTTTGTTGAGTTGTTTTGGTTCATGTCGATCCCTCCAAGTTAAATTTGATTAAAACCATATCACTAATCCCTCTTGCCCATTAGCTGTTCAGCCGCCATATTATTAATTTGCTAATCGTTTATCATTATCCTTCCGATAAACGGTGTGAGATTCTCCTGATTTAATTGTTAAATAGTCTTTGATAAGTTTAAGTGGCTTCTTACACTATTTCATCCTAAATGCAGCGTTATTAAGCAAGGTGTTTTAAGTATAAATAGAAAGGAGCAATTACTTCTCTCCTTTGATTAGGTCAGAAGTATTTTTGTATTTTACTATAGTATTTATTTGTGACTCTTTCCTGTTGTTAACATTGATATACAGCCATTTATTAAAATATTCCATTGTAATTATTAGTGGTATTTATTATTATAAATGAGTATTTTAGTACAAGATTAAGAATCTTTTTAACCAATATTTCTTGATATTTCAATATTTTCAACAAAGGAGGATATGGAGTGGCAAACAAAGAATTGAAGAGAGGCTTAGAATCACGTCACATTCAGATGATTGCTCTGGGTGGTACGATTGGTGTCGGCTTATTTATGGGATCAGCAAGCACCATTCAATGGACAGGACCGTCTGTGCTTCTTGCTTATATAACTGCAGGGATTTTTATCTACTTCATCATGCGTGCCATGGGGGAAATGTTGTATTTAGAGCCTAACACGGGGTCCTTTGCCACATTTGGCTATAAGTATATTCATCCATTGGCTGGGTATTTGACTGCCTGGAGCAACTGGTTTCAATGGGTAATAGTCGGGATGGCTGAAATTATTGCCGTCGGTGCCTACATGCAATACTGGTTTCCTGACTTGCCTGCGTGGATACCGGGTATCATTGCCATGGTGATGCTGGGAGCCGCGAATTTAATATCCGTTAAATCATTTGGTGAATTTGAATTTTGGTTTTCCTTGATTAAAGTTGTAACGATCATCTTAATGATCATTGCCGGTTTTGGGCTTATTTTCTTCGGAATTGGCAATGGAGGTGAGGCAATTGGTTTTTCTAATCTTTGGGAGCATGGCGGATTCTTTACAGGCGGATGGACAGGCTTTTTCTTTGCCCTATCCCTTGTAATTGGAGCGTATCAAGGCGTTGAACTAATTGGAATTACAGCAGGGGAAGCAAAAGACCCCAGGAAAACGCTTACGAGTGCAATTCAAAGTATCATTTGGCGGATTTTGATTTTCTATATAGGGGCTATTTTGGTGATTGTAACTGTATATCCTTGGGATCAGCTTCAATCGGTCGGAAGCCCATTTGTGGCTACTTTTGCAAAAGTAGGAATTACTGCGGCTGCAGGAATTATTAACTTTGTTGTTATTACAGCGGCGATGTCCGGCTGCAACAGCGGTATTTATAGTGCAGGTCGTATGCTTTATACGTTAGGAGTAAATGGGCAGGCACCTAAATTCTTTACGAAAATATCTTCTCAAGGTGTACCGATTGTCGGTACTATGGGTGTACTGATTGGTTTAGCGGTTGGTGTTGTTTTAAGCTATATTGCACCAGAAAATTTATTTGTCTATGTATACAGTGCAAGTGTTCTTCCAGGTATGGTTCCATGGTTTGTCATCTTAATCAGCCAAATTAAGTTTAGAAAAGCAAAAGGAGCTGAAATGGACAAGCATCCATTCAAAATGCCTTTTGCTCCTGTGACCAATTATTTAACCATCGCATTTTTATTGATGGTATTAGTGGGAATGTGGCTGAATGATGATACCCGGATCTCGCTGATCGCAGGTATTGTTTTTCTGGGAATTGTAACTTTAAGTTATTTCGCTTTTGGAATAGGAAAGCGTGTACCACGAGATTCTGGAGAAGATAAAGAAGCAGCTTAATAGAGAAGAATTCCTTCAGCATATTGAGCTGATATGCTCATTGAAAGAACATTAAACCAAAGATGATTCAACCTGCAATTCTGCAGATAAATTGATAAAAGCATTATAATTATTACCACCTTGATAGACTAAATGTCTCTTAAGGTGGTCTTTTTTATCTGCTCCTATTGGCGCTCGCGGATAATCTATGTGTCTAATGGAAGGCAGTGCCTCCCTCTAAAATAAGAACTCTTATCCCGCAATATCCTAAAGGTGTTCACATTGAAGGATTTTCATTTGGATCTGTGGAATTCTGAATTCAGAAAGCCAAATTTCAGGTTTCTCCCCCACAAACATCCGGGGAGGCACACAGGTAACGGAGAAAATTTATTTCAGGGGGATCACATGATCGAATTCAAAGAAATAGACCGGCATAATTTTTTGGATGTAATTGATTTGCGTGTAGCAGAAGAGCAGAAATCGTTTGTAGCGCCGAATGTGTTTTCGCTTGCACAGGCAAAGGCATTTCCGGAGTGTATTTGTTTAGCGATCTATCAGGATGATGTGTTAGTGGGCTTTACGATGTATTGCATGGATTCTGACGATAAGGAATATTGGATATACCGCCTGATGATTGACGCGAAGCACCAGTCAAAAGGGTATGGAAAAGAGGCCATGGAGAAGCTGATCGAGCGGATTAAACAGGATCAAGAGCATAAGGTGATATATTTAAGCTTTGAGCCAGAAAACAATCTTGCGAAGGGGTTGTATGAAAAATTGGGCTTTGAAGCCGATGGCCGGATAATTGATGGGGAAATCGTTTATAAGTTAACGTATTAATCAAAAGAGCTCCTTCTGAGGGGCTTTTATTAATTCGTGGCTTGCCGTTATTTTCATGGAGGTGAATCAATTGACAGAGATGTTTAAAAAAAAGAAAAAATGGATGGTATTGATCATTTCGGTTGGTTTGTTAATTGCTGGACTGCTCGATATTAAGTATCAAGGACTATTCTTTCAGCTATTGCCAGAATCTATACAATCAAAGATAGCTGATATTTATTAAGCAAATAGAAAAGTCGGCCTTTAATAGGTTAAAGAAAGTAGTGTTGACAAAATGTCAACACTATTTGTATATTGATAGAAGCTGAACATGTTGGAAAGGAAAATGAGTATGGCAGATAAAAGCAATGAAATAGGCCAGCTGCTTAAGAGCTTACTGAAGGAGCGGTCTTTATCCATGAGGAAATTCAGTCAGATGACTGGAGTCGATACGGCGGTCATATCAAAAATTATTAATGGAAAACGAAAAGCGACCCCCGAGCATTTGGAGCGGTTTGCGGATTATTTTGGAGTATCAATCTCCCGGTTTTATGAGAGCGCAGGGTACCCTATAGATCCAAAGCAGACGGAACTGAATGAGTCGATTGGCTATATTCAGGCTGTTCTTGAATCCACAAGCTTAGTAGATAAAGAGTTTCGGCTGGAAGCTGTGAAGCAGGAACTTGAAAAATACCAGCAGTTCTCTCAAACCAAGGAAGGGGCCAAAACCATTCAGTCCAAGTTTGAGGAGAAGGTGGAGAAAGTGGGGAGCATCGGTCCCTTTATTCATTATTTAAAGGACATGTACGGGAAATTCTCTATGGGGAGCGGGAATAAGCTGGAGCTTGCTATGATGGGCGGGGCACTCCTCTATTTTATCACGGCCGTTGACTGTATCCCGGATTATGTCTTTCCGGTCGGTTATATAGACGATGCACTGGTCATCAATTGGGTGATGAATGGACTGTCGCTGAAAAAATAAATTGCGGAAAATAAGTAGGATGGGAGAAAAAATGAGCAGACAAAATCGCTATAAAAGAAAAAGCAGAGTGCTTAAACTGACTGCAGCATTGCTGGCAGTGAGTGCGGCTGTGATCGGATACTTTGTCTATCAATACCAGGCGGGAATAAGCATGGCAGAACCGGTTGAACAGCAGGAATATGAGTTCCATGGGGAGAAAAGCCTCGACGATAAAATCAATGTACTTCTATTGGGAGTCGATGCACGGCCGGATGAGGGAAAATCCCGCACTGACTCCATCATGGTCGCCCAATACGATCCGAAGGAAGGGACAGCCAAGGTCATCTCGATCATGCGGGATATTTACACAGAAATTCCCGGATATAAGAACTACAAAATTAACACTGCCTTTTATCTGGGCGGACCGGAATTGCTGCGGGAAACCTTGAAAGATGACTTTGACTTGGATATTGAGTATTACGCCCTGATCGATTTTACAGGCTTCGAGAAAATGGTGGATGCTCTTGCCCCTGATGGCATTGAAATGGATGTTGAAAAAAAGATGTCAGCTAATATCGGCGTGTCCCTTGAGCCCGGATTGCAAAGGCTGAACGGGAAGGAATTATTGGGATATGCCCGTTTTCGCAAGGATGCAGAGGCCGATTTCGGACGGGTAAGGCGCCAGCAGCAGGTCATCAATGCACTAAAGGACGAGTTTTTAAGTGTTAGTGGTGTGGTAAAGCTGCCGAAGCTGATAGGAACTGCTCAGCCCTATATTCAGACGAATCTTCAAGGCGCAGAACTTCTCGCTATCATGAAGGACGTCGCTATGCACAGGCCTGATAAGGTGGAAACACTGACCATTCCCATCCAGAATTCTTATACAGATGTAAGGTATGAGGGGGTAGGGCTGGCACTGGATATTGATTTTGAGACAAATAAAGAGGCAATCCGATCCTTTTTGGAGGGGGACTCCAGGAAATCAGGGATAGACGCATCCAGCGGGCAAAGAGATTGAGGAGAACTTCAACATGGGAAATACATATTTGAAACGGCTGGATAAATCGGTCTTGTTCATTATTTGTACATTTAGCATCATGAGTATCCTTTTTATTTACAGCAGCCAGGGGACCGGTCAGTACGGAGACCAGAACTTTGCGCTTAAGCAGGGAGTCAGCTATATGATTGGGTTCGTCCTGCTGATGGCTGTTGCTTATCTGGATGCAGACCAGCTGGAGAGAATTGCATGGCCCCTCTATCTTGTTTGTTTTGCGTCCATCGTTCTTTTGCCGCTTATGCCTCCTGCAGTGGCGCCGTCTATTTTAGGGGCGAAAAGATGGTATAGCCTCCCCCTGCTTGGCTCTATACAGCCATCTGAGTTTTTTAAAATCGCTTTGCTTCTGTTAACATCCAGATTAGCTTACAAACACAATTTGCTTTACCAGGTGAGGACGGTTTGGACTGACCTCCTGCTGATTGGCAAAATCCTTCTGGCGACAATCATTCCATCCATCTTTGTCTATCAGCAGCCTGATACCGGCATGGTTGTTCTTTACTTGGCCGGCAGTGCCACCGTCCTCTTTCTGTCCGGCATTCAAAAGAAGATTCTAGCAGCCGCGTGCTTTTTTCCGGCGGCAGGCACAGCCATCCTCATGTATGTCTACTTTCAGTATCCATCCGTCTTCTATGATCAGCTGATTCCGTTATTAAAGCCCCACCAGCAGGAGAGAATCCTGGGATGGCTTTCGCCAAGTGAATATGCAGATCATGCATATCAGACGAATAAAGCCATACTGGCGGTGGGAAGCGGCGAATTAAAGGGAAATGGATTTGGCGGCGGAACAGTCTATATTCCTGAAAAGCATACAGATTTCATCTTTGCCACCATTGCGGAAGAAGGCGGGTTTATAGCTGCTGCTGTTGTTCTCAGTTTATTCTTCGTCCTATTGTACCGGATGGCTGTAATCGGCGATCATGCGGAATCGCCCTTTGGTTTGTATATTTGCTCGGGGGCGATAGCGATGTATACCCTGCAAATCTTCCAAAACATCGGGATGACAATCGGGGTCATGCCAGTCAAAGGGATTTCACTGCCCTTATTGTCATATGGGGGAAGCTCATTGCTGTCCAATATGATATTCATGGGTATCCTATTATCGATACGAAAGCCGTACCGGAAATATATGTTCGAAGCAAAATAGACGGCAAGCTTCTTTTGAGCTTGCTGTTTTTTTACTTGGATAACACAGAAAAAGAGCATTCCCGAAAAGGGCATGCTCCGCTAACCTGCCAAACTCCCTTCAGTAATTTCCTTCGCATGAACAAGTTTCCTATAAATAACCGCCAGGATCAATGCTGGTATCGTGCAAACCACCATGCCGATAAACGCGTATCTTGGTTCCATTTCATATAAATACCCGCCAAAAATCGTGAAGATGGCTGTGCTCCAGCTAAGAGCGAGTGCAGAGTATATTCCTTGTGTAATCGGCACCTGTTCATGGGGAACGTATTTGATTAAGTATTTCATAAAGGCATAGTGTGCCATGGCAAATGAAAAGGCATGAAGTGTTTGGGCAACCGTAAACATAATCACATGCGGAAAAGCAAATACGAGTATCCAGCGTGCGGTTGAGCCCAATGCTGCCAATGCCAGTAAAGAGCCGATTGAAAATTTGCGGAAAGTCCGGTCGGCAATGAAAAAGAATAGGATTTCTGCAATCACGGCAATGTTAATGATCAGGCCGATTAAATATTGGGGAGCCTGAATTTCCTGCAAATAAATATAGCCATAGTTGTAATAAGAAGCATGTGCTGCCTGCAGTAAAATGACTATGACGAGCACCAGGCCGAAGTGCTGGATGCTGAATAATTTCTTTATGGCGCCTTTTGTCTGGACGCTTTTGGGTTTTTCCGATAAAACGTCCGGCGTATTCATTAAACCGAGGCACAGAAATACGATCATGCCGAGCAGCAGAGCCCAGAATATGGCATCATCCCCAAATGCCCCTGTGAAGAAAGTCAGGATCATGCCGGATACAACGAATCCAATTGACCCCCATGAGCGGCTCTTTCCGTAATCTCTTAATTGCTTACTCTGTACAAGAATGCCTGCAGCACTATCCAATGCTGGCATCAGAGCAGGGTAAAAGAAGTGTAAAAACAGCGTAACCACCAGCAGGCTTGTAAAAGAATTGGCCGGGATATAGCAGAGAATGGCAATCAGTGTGCCGATTCCCATCCCGTTAAGCAGGGTTCTACTGCTGAATTTTCCTGATAAATAGGGAAAGGCAAAGAGTGTGGAAAGGCCCCGTACAGCCAAACCTAGACTCATGATCAAACTCGCTTGTGAAACGGTCATTCCTTTTATATGGATCAGCCACCCTGTCCAATAGGGCAGAAAAACACCCCAGGTCATAAAGAAACTGAAAAACTGTCTGCCCATCCAGCTCTGTGTATTCATTAAATATCCCTCCGATATTTGCATGATATCAGGAAGATTCGTACAATAATATGAGATATCTCATATTTCGGGGTGGAGAATGGAAATTTATAATCAGGAAAAAAGGCAGCATTACCTGGAGCAGTACTCCATTTCGCATTTATTTTCTTTTCAGGTTGAGGAGTTTATGGAAGTACGCGAATATAAGCGGGATGAATGGATTATTCGCGAAGGCATGAGGCCAGATTATTTGTATTATGTTATCGAGGGTAAAGCCAAAATCTATGTAACATATCAAAATGGCAAGGTTTCTTTGATCAATTTTATTAATGCCCACGATTATATCGGCGAAATGGAGCTATTACATGAAGTGTACTATACAAAGGGGATTCAAGCCTCCACGAAGACAATCTGTTTTGCGATGCCTTTGCATAAATACCGCAACAGGCTCCTTGAAGATACGACCTTTCTTCGTGAACTCACCAAGTTTTTAAGTATGAAAGCAACGAAAATGGCTGAAAAGTACTCCCAGAGCCTTTCCTTTCCGCTAGAAAACCGACTGGCGGATTTCATTCTGCAAACCGCTGATGGGGAGGTCTATAAGGAAAAACATGTAACCGTCTGTGATTTTTTAGGGGTATCTTATCGCCACCTATTGCATGTTCTTGTACAGTTTTGCGATAAAGGATACCTGCAGAAGGAAGGGCGGCAATACCTCATTCGGCGGTCAGATGAACTGCACCGGCTTGCTGATGTGCTGAAAAATGACTTACATTAAAAGGAATAAGACTGAACCAGACGCAACTTCGGACAGGAGAGTGGGAAAACCGAAACAGAGAGTCTGAACCTGGAGAAACTTCGGACAGGAGAGTGTGAAAACCGAGAGATAGAGTCCGAACTTGGCGTAACTTCGGACAGGAGAGCCGGAAAACCGAGAGATAGAGTCCGAACTTGGTGTAACTTCGGACAGGAGAGTGGGAAAACCGAGAGAGAGAGTCTGAACTTGGTGTAACTTCGGACAGGAGAGCCGGAAAACCGGGAGATAGAGTCCGAACTTGGTGTAACTTCGGACAGGAGAGCCGGAAAACCGAGAGAGAGAGTCCGAACTTGGTGTAACTTCGGACAGGAGAGGCGAAAAACCGGGAGAGAGAGTCCGAACCGGGCGCAACTTCGGACAGGAGAGCCGGAAAACCGGGAGAGAGAGTCCGAACTTGGTGTAACTTCGGACAGGAGAGTGTGAAAACCGAGAGATAGAGTCCGAACTTGGTGTAACTTCGGACAGGAGAGTGGGAAAACCGAGAGATAGAGTCCGAACTTGGTGTAACTTCGGACAGGAGAGGCGAAAAACCGGGAGATAGAGTCCGAACCGGGCGCAACTTCGGACAGGAGAGCCGGAAAACCGGGAGAGAGAGTCCGAACTTGGTGTAACTTCGGACAGGAGAGTGTGAAAACCGAGAGATAGAGTCCGAACTTGGTGTAACTTCGGACAGGAGAGTGGGAAAACCGAGAGAGAGAGTCTGAACCTGGTGCAACTTCGGACAGGAGAGGCGAAAAACCGGGAGATAGAGTCCGAACCGGGCGCAACTTCGGACAGAAGAAATGGGAATCCAAGGGGAGTAGTCCGAACCCAATGCTCGTTCGGACAAAAGAGGCAGAAGTCATTCTGAACCTTTTACGCAATCCCTCAAGAACGCGAGTGAACCTTTTCCCCTTGTACCCAGACTTCCCGAATATGCTCCGGACGGACGAGATACATGACTTTTTGAAAAATATCATCTAACGCTTCACTTTCGGTAAAGATGGGGAGGCTTGCTCCCGGCACTTTCGTATCGACTATTTGAACGTCCCATGCATAGTTCTCCTGAATTCGCCCAATAGGCAGACTTAAGCTTTCTCCGCCGCCGGCTGTAGCCAGGTAAAAGGCTTCATGGATGGAAAGCCGGGAGTCCGGCACTCCCCGTTCCTCTGCAGGAAGAGCAGAATTTACTCCGTCCTCCAGCATTCTGGAGGAGACAACAGCCTGTTTGGCATTATCATAAAGACTTGGAGTTGCGCCAGCTGAAATATCAGTCCCTAATCCAATATCAATTCCCTTGGCCATAAAGCGCTTGATTGGAATCACGCTATTGGCAAAGTAGGCATTGGACAGCGGACAATGGCTGATTGCGGTGCCTGTACTGGCAAATAGCTCTGCATCATGGTCATCCAGGAAATTGCAATGTGCCATTACCGATTTTTCGCCTAATAATCCGAAATCATGCAGGGCTGCTGCATCATGCTTGCTGAAACGTTCCTGTACATAGATGTGAGCCCAGTCACTTTCGCTGCAGTGGGATTGAATATGTGTATCATATTTGGCAGCCAGTTCACCCAGGCCCTTTAGTGCTTCATCTGAACAGCTTGGTATGAATCGCGGTGTAACGACAGGATACACGCCTTGTTTGACCGTTTTGGCCAGCTCCTTTACCGCTAAAATAAACTCCTCCGTATCGGCTAACGCTGTTTTCGCATCTGCATCCCGATAATAGTCTGGATTTTGTTCAGGATCATCCATGACGACTTTACCCACTAAGCCCCTTTGCCCTTTTTCCGCACATATTTTCGCTAATAATAAACTTGCCTGTTTATGAACGGTAGCAAAGTAAAGGACCGTCGTGGTTCCATTTGCAAGCAGTGTATTCACGAGATCTTCATAAACCTTCTTGGCAAAAGCCAAATCTGCATATTTGGACTCTAATGGAAATGTGTATGTGTGGAGCCAGTCATAGAGGGGAATATCCAAAGCTGTCCCTGATTGAGCCCATTGCGGAGCATGGACATGCAAGTCCACAAAACCAGGAAGGAAATATTGCCCGTCTGCTAAGCGGTGAAAGTTCTCCTGTCCTTCATAGGCAGCCAGCAGGGATTGGTAGTCCTCATGCTCAGGATCCGCGATTTTTTCAATTATCCCATTTGAATTCACGAAAAATAAGTAATCTTTTAAAATATTTATTTTCTTAGGAGAATGACTAGAAAAAGCGGTTCCATGAAAAATATACGTATATTTACTCATATATACCTTCCTAACGTTCGTGTTTTGTGCTACTATAGTCATTGTAAAGGAAAGAGTAAACTCAGTCTAGCAGAAAAGTATTGTAAAAAATCTTGTTGTCATTTACAGGAAAGTTATTGTAAGATAATTTCAATCAAAAAATTAAATAGTTTTTTCATATAATCGTAGGGATATGGCCTACAAGTTTCTACCCGTTTACCGTAAATAAACCGACTATGAAAAGCAGGAACAGGATGGACAAAGACTCACTTGGAATTCGTCTGTTCTTTTCGTACTTCGATTTTTTAAGCTCGAGGTATATGCTTTTTTACATTTGGGAGAGAGCATATACGTTGGGCTTTTTCTATTGGTCTGTTTAAAGAAACAGTGATTATATGGATATCATAACACCAACAGGGGGTTCTAATGATGGATGCAAGGACTGAAAAACGAAAAACAAACAGCAGTAAAACGGGAAAAGAGGTTTCAGTTGGACAATCCATTTTTCTGGGGCTGCAGCAAGTATTGGCGATGGATCTTTTCATTCCGCCGATGATTCTAGCAGGATTATTGTCCTTTTCCGTTCCGGATAGTGCTCTGTTAATACAAATGACCTTTATTGCCTGCGGAATTGCCACAATCATTCAAGCAGGATTTGCTATGAAGCTTCCAGTCATGCAAGGGCCATCCTTTGTACCGCTTAGTGCACTGGCAGCCATCGGAACAACTTCTGGAATCGGTGCGATGATTGGCAGTTTGATCCCCGGAGCTTTGCTTGTTGCCTTATTGGGCTACCCGCTTAAAGTATTCAGCAAGGTCGTCAGGAAATTCATCCCTCCGATTGTAGCGGGGACAGTCATTGTCGTTGTTGGGCTTTCATTAATGCCGAGTGCGATCAATTCTATCTACTCGGCACCAGGAAACTTTGGAGAAAATATATTCGTTGCAGCTGTGACAGCGGCTGTGCTGATTTTCTGCATGTATATTGGCGAGAAGTCCCAATCGAAACTGAAATACATTAAAATCGTATCCGTTATTTTATCACTAGGTATTGGATCAATTGTTGCTTCATTCTTTGGGTTAGTCGACTTCTCATCGCTGGGTAAGTCGGCGTGGTTCCAGATGCCAAGCCTGTTTGCCTTTGGAGCTCCTGAATTTGATCTGCATGCGATTCTGATTATGGCAGCCATCTATTTTATTGTCACAATCGAAACAACTGGGACGTGGTTTACGGTTAGTAAGGTGACAGGGGAAAAACTGGATGATAAACGTTTAAATGGCGGGGCATTTGGAGAAGGGCTGGGCTGTTTTATTGGTTCCTTCTTTGGGGGAACACCGGTAACAGGCTACTCATCCAATGCCGGCATCATTGCCATCACAGGAGTGAAAAGCCGCAGGCCAATTATCGCAGGCGGTGTGATTATGATTATCCTGGGCATGATGCCAAAGCTGATGAATTTAATAGCATGCATTCCCGGGGTTGTCATCAACAGTGTGTTTGCCATTTTATGCGTAGTCATCATGATGAATGGATTCAAAGTGATTAAGGAAGTGGCCTTTACAGAACGGAATATGCTTGTGATCGGTGTGCCGATTATGCTTGCCCTGTTTGCCGTGCTAATGCCTGCTGATGTGTTAAAAGGGCTGCCTGACATTGCAACCTATTTTGTCTCATCAGGTACAGCCATCGGAGCGATTACAGCGCTGGTTCTAAATCTGGTTCTGCCGCAAAAGCTTGAAGATAGTGTAAAAACAAATGAAGTAACAGTACATGTCAATTAAAGTCGCGAAGGGAAGTGTCGCTATGCAGCAAGATCGATTATGGAATGAATGGCATCCAGTATGCAAAGCAGAGGAATTACTGGAGGATCCCAAACAGGTATTTGTCCTTGGGGAGCGTGTCGTCATTTTCCGCAATGAAAAAGGGGTTCACGCATTTAAGGATCTTTGTATCCACCGGGGGGCAGCCCTTTCCCTTGGAAAGGTGAAGAACGGAAATCTGGTCTGCGCTTATCATGCCTGGGAATACGATTGTACAGGTGCCTGTGAGAAGATTCCTGCCCTGCCGAGCGGCAGAGCCATTCCAAGTAAAGCAAGAGCAACCGTTTACCATTGTGAGGAGTATCTGGGGCTGATCTGGGTTAACTTAGGGGAAGATCCGGCGCCGCTTGTTTCCTTTCCTGAATATAGCATGGAGGGGTACCGGACTGCAATTTGCGGCCCCTATGAGGTAAAAGCAAATGCCCCAAGAATTATTGAAAATTTCCTGGATGTTTCGCATCTTATGTTTGTACATGAAGGCCTGCTTGGAGATGAGGATCATGCGGAGGTTGTCGATTATAAAGTTGAATTTGTTGATAATCGCTTAATTACTAGTAAAATCCCGGTCTATCAGCCGAACCCTGACGGACGCTCCAAAGGCGGGTATGCTGACTATGTGTATGAAATCCTCAATCCAACTACCGCCCGTTTTACAAAAACAACGGAAGGATCGGATGATGAGCTGACGATTCTGCTAGCTGTCAATCAAGAGGATCATGAGCAGGCCAAGGCATTTATGCTGTTGACCAGAAACTATGATCTGGACATGCCGGATGAGCCTTTTATTGAATTTCAGGATACGATTTTTTATCAGGATTTAGATATCGTCCAAAGTCAAAAACCAGAGCTTCTGCCGCTTGACTTACAGGCAGAGCTGCATCTTAAGTCAGACGCCCTTACTATTGCCTATCGCAAATGGCTAAATGAGCTGGGTGTGGAGAATGGCACAAATCCCATTCAGGATGAAGCACGGAAAAAAGTATTAGTGCAATAATGATCAGTGCCAGCTCCCCGCTATGCTGCAGCTTACAGGGGGGCTGGCACTTCTTATCCACTCCTTAATTGTTTAAAAAAAGTTTGAGGAAAGACTTGCGCAAAAACAAAAGCACTGATATATTTTAAATGTGAAGCATTTCACAAATAACTATATCGATATTTTTTTAGTTTAATATGTGAATTAATTCACATAGATTTAATCACCTAAATAAGATGAAATCAATAGAATATTTTTTTATGATCTCATGTGAAATATTTCACAATTAATTATTGGAGGAACTTATTATGAATTTAACATTAGGAAACAAAATTGTATTAGTAGGAAATGGCGCTGTTGGATCAAGTTATGCTTATGCCTTATTAAATCAGGGCTTATGTGATGAGTTAATCATTATTGATGTAAATGAGGAGAAAGCAAAAGGAGATGTCATGGATTTAAACCACGGCATTGCCTATGCTCCAACGGCTATGACGATTAGATATGGTTCTTATAAGGACTGTAAGGATGCCGCTCTTGTGGTGATCTGTGCAGGGGCAGCGCAAAAACCGGGAGAAACACGGCTGGATCTCGTGAATAAAAACGTTAAGATCTTCAAATCCATTGTAGAGAGCATTATGGATTCTGGATTTAATGGGATTTTCTTAGTTGCAGCAAATCCAGTCGATATCTTATCTTATGCAACCTGGAAATTCTCTGGCTTGCCTAAAGAAAGAGTCATCGGGTCTGGAACCATCCTGGACTCTGCCAGATTCCGCTATTTATTAGGGAAAGAATTTGATACGGCAGCCGTAAGTGTCCATGGGTATATTATCGGTGAACATGGCGACTCCCAATTCCCGGTATGGAGCTTTGCCAATATTGCCGGAACCCCGGTAGCTGAGAGATTAACAGAAGAAAGAAAAGAAGAAATTGCTGTCCAAGTCCGGGATGCTGCATATGAAATTATTAACGCAAAAGGTGCAACCTACTATGGAATTGCGATGGGGCTGGTCAGAATAACAAAAGCCATCTTACGAAATGAGAATGTGGTATTGCCGGTTGGAGCATTGTTAGAAGGAGAATATGGCCACAGTGATGTGTTTGTCGGGATTCCGTCACTTATCACAAGAAACGGTGTGAAAAATATTGTTGAGCTGTCATTGACAGAGGATGAAAAAAGGAAGTTTGCTAGATCTGTTCAAACCTTAAAAGACATCCAAAATTCAGCATTATGACGAGTTGACATCTTAGATCCAAAGGAGCAGATCATATGTTAGTGGAAACGTTCAATCCTTTTCATAACCTGGCTATTTCCTCCCTGGTGGCAGCTATACCGATTCTGTTATTTCTGATTTGCTTGACGGTATTGAAAATGAAGGGTATTCATGCAGCACTAGTAAACTTAGCTGTCACTTTTTTCATCGCTCTTATCATCTTTAAATTGCCATTCGGAGAAGCGGCAGGAAGTGTTATTCAAGGTGCTGCATCAGGAATTTGGCCAATTGGCTGGATTATTGTCATGGCTGTATGGCTATATAAAATTTCGGTGGCATCAGGCAAGTTTGATATTTTGCGCGGAAGCATCGCAGGAATTTCCCAGGACCAGCGCATTCAATTTCTTCTGATCGGATTTTGCTTTAATGCCTTTCTCGAAGGAGCTGCCGGCTTCGGCGTACCGATTGCCATTTGTGCCGTGCTGTTAGTGTCACTGGGCTTCAAGCCTTTACAGGCAGCCATGCTCTGTCTCATCGCAAACGGTGCTTCAGGCGCCTTTGGTGCGATTGGAATACCGGTCGGCATTGTCGATACGTTTGGGATTCCAGGGGTTACTTCCATGGATGTGTCGATCATGACAGCTCTGACACTGCCGATTATTAACTTTACCATTCCCTTTTTATTAATATGGCTCATTGACGGGATTAAAGGAATTAAGGAAGTATTCCCGGCTATCCTGATCACAGCTGGGGTTTACACTGTGGCACAAGCAATCATCACGATATTTATAGGCCCGGAACTTGCTGATATTATTCCTTCCTTATTAGCAATGGGTGTATTAGCGTTATTTCTGAAAAAGTGGAAACCAAAAAATATCTTTTTGCTCAATGGGAAAGAGTGTCGATTTGAACAGCATTCCTTAGGTAAAATTGTTAAAGCATGGTCACCATTTTATCTATTGACCCTATTTATTTTAATATGGAGTTTCCCGGCTTTTAAAGGTTTTTTTGCTGAAGGGGGCCTGCTGGAGTTCACAGTCATTAACTTCGATATACCCGGATCTTCTCTTAGTGTCAGCATCAGCTTAATAGGAGCAACAGGCACAGCAATCTTATTGGCAGGCTTAACGACAATCGCAACGACTCAAGGCATCAGTATGGGTGAAGGATTCAAGCTTCTCAAAAAGACAGTTTCAGAGTTTTGGATTCCGATTATCATGATTTGTGCCATTATCGGGATTTCAAAGCTCATGACGTACGGAGGAATGACCGTCACTTTGGGTGAAGCCGTTGCAACCACTGGAACTATATTTCCACTGCTATCACCCGTTTTAGGCTGGATTGGGGTGTTCATGACAGGATCTGTCGTGAACAATAATACTCTATTTGCGCCCATCCAGGCGACTGCCGGTCATGTGATCGGAACCAACTCATCCTTATTGCTCTCTGCCAATACGGCTGGAGGCGTGATGGCAAAGCTCATCTCTCCTCAGTCCATCGCCATTGCCACAGCAGCTGTTGGCGAGACAGGAAAAGAAGCCGATTTGACGAAAATGACATTGAAATATAGCTTTGGATTGCTGGTGTTTGTTTGTATTTGGACATTGATATTGTCATTATTTTTCTAGTTTCCTCATAAAAAAGAGACATGCTTAGCAAAAGCCTGTCTCTTTTCATTTCAGGTGCTTGGGGAATCCAAAAAACATGGATCAAACTCTAGGATACTTTTACACTATTTCATGCCAAAATTCCTATTCAACTAATTGCCCGAGTCCTTTAAGATAAAAATAGAAGAAAATGGAATTTATAATACGGAGCTGATTCTGTTGAAAGTTCTTGAAGTAGATTCCTTGCTTGCAGGAATCCACGAAACCAGCAATCAATTATCCATCCTTAAAGATCAGGTAAGTCAAGTTCAGGTATCCATCCAGGAACTGGTGTCTCTTGAAGATGCGTTCAAAGGACAGGGCGGCCAGGCAATACGGGCTTTTTATCAGGAATGCCACCAACCATTTTTGCAATTCTTGAATCCTGGATTGACGAGTATCGATCCTATTTAAAAAGTTTCATAGGTTCATTGGGTAATCTTGAACCCTCCCCTTCAGGCTTTATCCGCCAGGAATTTCTGGAGCATGAACTCCAACAAGGGCTTAGAAACACTCTTCAGATCACTGCTGAGCTGACAGAGGAAGCGAATGAGATCATGAAGTCCGTAAGCGATATTGTTGCGCTTCCGCGGCTGGAGGTTGGCCGCTTTATCCAGGCAACAAAGAGCGCTGAGGACTCAAGCCGCGAAACAGTTCAAAAATTGGAGGATTTTGACCATCGGGAAACGGCTGCACTGGACCCTATCCTGCATGATCTAAACCTCATGAACCAGTACATTCAAAAAATAGCGGGCATGTTCCAAAGCAGCAGCTTATCTCTGGCCCAATATCAGCCTAAATCTCTAAACTGGAAGGATTTCCACGAGGAAATATCGAATCCCAATCCAGAAATCGGGCAAAGTGTTCTTCAGGATATAGCTGAAGGAGCCATTGAGGGGGCATCCAAAGCTGTAGGTGATACATGGGATGGGCTGAAGTCGACCTATGAACTAGGCAGAACCATTATGGGACCGTTCAGTCCGCTGTTTTTGGGCAGTGAATTGCTGTTTAACCGTGACCAGCTATTAGAAAACCAAAGGAAGCACCAGGAATTTTACTTAGGCATTTTAAATGACCCTATAGGAAAAGTGAGCCAGGCTCTGGATATGCCGAAATATATATGGTCCGCTGTCACCAGCGCCTGGGAGCGGGATGTCATAAGTGGAGATGTCAAAAGCCGGACAGCCTTCTTTACCTATGGTCTGACTTCCCTTGGAATTGGCATTCTGGGGGATAAGGGGATTGGGAAAGCTGGAACCGTTGCCAAGACGGTTCGCCAGGCTGGTAAAGGAGAGAAGGCACTTCCGATTTACACGCCGATTCAGAGACCTGCCTTGGCGGGAGGACTGGTTCAGCGCCCGGTGCCTTATAATGTTCTTCATGACCCTTTGACGCAGATAAAGACTGTGACGGAGAAAGTGTATGGGGGCAAGGGTACGAAGGATACCGTAAAAATTGATTATGATTTAGCTAAAAATTATATTAGAGATGTTGAGTCGAAAACAGGATTGAAACTTCATAAAAGACAAATTGAAAAATTAAAGGATGCTTTAAGGGATAATAAATATGAAAAGATGACCCCATTGGAAACTATAAAACACAGAAGTAAATTCAATGGTGTAAAAAATAAATTGATTGATGAATGGGAAGTGAACACGGGGCAAACATGGCCAAGGTATACTGAGGAAATTTATGATAAAAAAGGGAGGTTAGCAAGGGATATAGGTCAACCCTATGATGCTCACCATATAATAGAAAATAATTTTGGTGGTCCTCACGAATGGTGGAATATACATCCTGCTAAATTTCCTGATGAACATCAGGCAGGGATTCATGGTAAAGGGTCTCCATCAAATAAATTATTTCCAAGGAGGTAGTTTTAATGGCTAAATTTGATTTTGTGAAAAACGGTAAGCATAAATTTATTAAACTACAAGAAAGTGAACTGTTAAATGCAGAAGAGAGACTTGGGTTTACGTTACCCAATGAACTTAGAAATTTTTACTTAGAAGTTGGCTATGGCTTTATAAAAGGAATCAATGGTAATGCGATAAATAGAATTATGGATCCAGACACTATAGCTGATATAACGCTTAGAGAAGATATTTACGAGTTTGATCCAGATTTAGAAAATATATATGAAGAGGAAGATAAATTAGTGTTTTTTGAAAAAAACGAGGGGGTATATTTAACGCTTGACTTAAACACTTCTAATTATACTCCTGTTTATTTCTTTGGGATAAAAATAGCTGATTCATTAGAGGAATTTATAAGAAAGATTGATGAGGACGATGAATACTTTATGGCTATGGTTGATTAATAGTGTAGAATTTAAGTAATATATACTACTGTAAATAGGAGGTTAAAGTTCACCTGGCGGGAATGGTTATACGTGAAAAAACGATATTAAATTCCTTGAACTGATATTTCCCTAAATACTTCATTTTAAGAATCGCCAAACATGGTTGGTTCTTCCCTTTTATATCCTTAAATATGTTTTCAAATCCATTATTTGAATTATTAATTGCAGTAAAGTAATGAAATATTAAAGAGTTTATTGCTTAGATTAATGACTGATTATATAGTTTTTTCTGTATTGTAAATTAAAATTATGACCATCTTGATTGGCCAAAGCCATTTAAGGTGGTCTTTTTTTGCTACTCGAAAAACCAGAAGGATCCCCGCGCCGAATGTGAAACACAATCAACATTCACTTTTTTGTCCTCTTGAAGCCAGACCATAAGAGCAAGAATGAGGACGAAATGAATATCGTTCCTTGTTAAAATGAGTCCAACAACTTTAGGAGGAGATAATAATGAACAAAATACAGAAATTTAATGAGCTGCATTTTTCAAATGAACTTTTATTCCTGGGAAACGCCTGGGATTTGCTTTCCGCCTTAACACTTGAAAAAGCAGGATTTAAAGCAATTGGTACGACCAGCTGGGGGATTGCTGATTCACTGGGATATGCAGACGGAGAATTAATTGATTTTGATAGACACTTAGCGATTATCAAAACCATAGCGGAAAATGTGAAAATTCCTGTTTCTGCTGATATTGAAGCGGGCTACGGGGAAGATATCCCAACAATAATTGAGCATGTCATAATGACAGCAGATGCAGGGGTGGCCGGCATCAATATTGAGGATTCCTTCAAAAAGCAGAAAGGATTAAAGGAGATTTCCTGGCATTGCAGCCTTTTAGAAAGGATAAGAGCCGCGTTAGAAAACAATGGCTATAAGGATTTTTATATTAACGCCAGAACCGATACGTATTTACAGAAACAAAATCCGCTTCCAGAAACGATAGAACGGGCAAAAGCATATGTGGAGAGCGGTGCCAGCGGAGTTTTTGTACCGGGTTTAATAGAAGAAGAGGAGATTAAAGCCATCACGAAGAATGTCAGTGCCCCGCTCAATGTCTTATCTTTACCGGGACTGACCAATTGTAATAAGCTAGAAGAATTAGGTGTGAGGCGTTTTAGCTTTGGAAATGCCCTGTCTGATAAAGTGATTGCATATATAGAAAAGAATGCACGTGAACTGGCAGAGTCTAGGGATACTGCCATCTTGTATAATAACTAGCAGAAGCGCAGGAAGGAAGTGGAGTTAATGGCGGCGAATATCAATCTGTCATTTGAAGAGATGTGGGAGAAAATCATTGCTTGTGATCGCAAATATGATGGCTTATTTTATACAGCAGTCAAAACAACGAAGATATATTGCCGCCCTTCCTGCAGATCGAGAAAACCCAAAAAAATAAATGTAGCATTTTACGCAGAAAAGAATGTAGCGGAAGAATCGGGTTACCGCCCCTGCAAAAGATGCCAGCCAGAAGTGGAGCAATCGCCGCATATTACCCTAGTCAGAGAAATTATTACATTCCTGGTCAATCACTACAAACAAAATCTGGCATTAAAAGACATAGCGGATCAAATCGGTTTAAGTCCCTTTTATCTTGAGCGCTTATTTAAACAGGAAACCTCTGAAACTCCGCGTGCTTATTTAGAAAAGATTCGTATCGATAAAGCAGCCCACCTCCTTAAAAGCACTTCGCTGACAAATCTGGAGATTTGCTATGAGGTGGGGTTTCAAAGTCCTTCCAATTTTTACAAAGTGTTTCGAAGCCAGAAAAACTGTTCCCCGAGTGAATATCGGAAGGAATTCCTGAATGAATCGGACCGTTTATGAAGCTTATATGGATATTTATCCTGTCATAATGCTCCATTTCAGTATGAGAAAATGACAGTGTTAAAATTATTTAAACATTTCAAAAACAACCGAGTTCCCTAAAATACTCGGTTGTCTTCGTTTACTTATTTCTATAGGCTAATCTCCTCAATAAAACTTCCAATGGTCCATTCAAATCCTTTTTTTCCAATCCCCAAGCCAATAGAAGAGAAAGACACCATATTCCCACAGCAATAACCGCTGCAGTACCATTGCTTACACGGCCACCTAAATCAAGAGCCACCGACGATAAAAAGAGGACAAGCATCGTCTCGTTCCACACATAGAAGGTTAATGAGCGCTTCCCTAAAGCCATTAAAGAAAGGGTAAGACTCCCAGGCTTTTTTACCTTGGTCCCAATGATCCCGAAAATCGCGGCATATGCCAAGCCTCCTGCAATTCCTGTTAAAATGTGTAAGCCGTTCATCAAACCAGCTGTAAATGGGCTTGGATGCCATAAGGTCCCCAGCAGCGATAAAGGCAGTGCCCCTAATAAAGAAACGGTTAATCCTAAAACGGTAATCAAATAAATGATTTTTAAATGCTGCTCTGGCTTGATTAATAACTGATACCTGGCGATCCACATGCCGAGCAGGACGGAAGGGAGAACCGGGAACATTAAATGAATGAGAATAGGAATAGAAGGAAAAGTATATAGGCCTATCAAAGCTGTTCCAAGGTAGGTGTCTGCGGCTGAAACCTCTGGAGGGAAACCATAGCCTCCGATTTCCAGCATGTTGAAGCCCCACATGATTGGGCCAAAAATTATATAGAATAAGGTGATAAAAATAAAGGTTCGAATCAGTGTCTTGATTTCACGTGCTAAAAGCCAGCTGACGAGCAGCCCTGCTGTCCCGTAGGCCATAAGAATATCCTGGCCTCCAATGATGACAGCCAAAACAATCCCAAATAGAATCAAATACCAGGAACGCCTTCTTATCGTCTTAATGGCTTCTTTTTCTCTTATTCCTTTAGATATTCGACTGTCAAATGCAAGAACAAGCCCATATCCGAATAAAACGGCAAACATCGCCCTTGCTCTATTATCAATAAAAAATTGGCCCAAAAAATTAACGATTTGGTCAAGGAAGGTAACAGCCTCTACTCTTTGCATAATCCCGGGTTCAGAGGTATACAAATAGAGGGGGGCATGGGCAAGTGCAATTAGCAGAAGCATCGTACCTCGTGCTAAATCCAGTGAAACAGCACGTTTTTTTGGACCAGCTGTTCTCATGCTCGATTGATTGGACATGCTGATTTTCTCCTTTGTCTTATATATATACGCCTTGCTTGATTCTTTATTTTGCAGGTCGATTAAACAATAAGCTTCCCAATCATATTAATAAGCCCTATAGGGATAGGTGAGTTTACTTTAAGCATTCTTTCTTCTATGGCTAAAATCAGTGAAGCAAGCTATTCCGGTTTAAAGGGCTGAGTAAATTCAGCCATTTGCTGGCCTTCCATTTAATCCATAATAAGAGCTTCCTCTGTCCCTTTGTCTGCCATCCGGTAATAAGGAACCTGTTCATTTCGAGCATTAAAGGCAATTTCAATTAAGGCAATTAAATAGTAGGTCGTATTTAAATTTATGTCAATTGCATAAGATAGTTGGCAAAGTGCAGTTAAATAATAAGGGAGAAGCTGGCACTCCATATAGCCAATATATTATTGTCCCATAACCATTGCTTATTCCCCTTTTCCGGATTATAGTGTATACGAAGGATAAGTCATTACAAAACCTATATATATCTGAAAGGTTTATATAAAGGAGAAGAGTATATGTTAGCAGCAACGAACAGCTTCAGAATTGAAAAAGACTTCCTGGGTTCTAAGGAAGTTCCGGTTGATGCCTATTACGGTGTTCAGACGCTTCGCGCGGTTGAGAACTTTCCGATTACAGGCTACCGGATCCACCCGGAGTTAATCAAGGCAATGGCAATGGTGAAAAAGGCTGCGGCCTTGGCGAATATGGAGGTTAAGCGCCTTTATTCAGGCATTGGAGACCCGATCGTACAGGCAGCTGATGAAATGATTGAAGGACTATGGCATGATCAGGTTATTGTTGACCCGATCCAGGGTGGTGCCGGGACGTCCATTAATATGAATATTAATGAAATCCTTGCAAACCGTGCGATTGAAATTATGGGCTATGAAAAGGGAGATTATTCTCATTGCAGCCCAAATACCCATGTCAATATGTCCCAATCGACGAATGATGCCTTCCCGACTGCAATGCATATCTCTGTATTAAATCTGCTGGATCAGTTAATCCCGACCATGGAACATATGCATTCCGTTTTCCTTGAAAAATCAAAGGAATTCAACCATGTAATTAAAATGGGACGGACTCATCTGCAGGATGCGGTTCCAATCAGGCTTGGCCAGGAATTTGAAGCTTACAGCCGTGTCATTGCGCGTGACATTAAGCGCATTCAGCAATCCAAACAGCACTTATATGAGTTGAACATGGGAGCAACAGCTGTTGGAACAGGGCTAAATGCCATCCCTAAATACATTGACTTGGTAGTGAAGCACATTGCCGACATCAGCGGTCTGCCATTTACAGGGGCTGATCATCTTGTAGATGCCACGCAGAATACGGATTCTTACACGGAAGTTTCCGGAGCCTTGAAAATCTGCATGATCAATATGTCCAAAATCGCGAATGATTTGCGTCTAATGGCGTCTGGCCCAAGAGCCGGCCTTGGGGAAATATCGCTTCCAGCAAGACAGCCGGGTTCTTCCATTATGCCGGGGAAAGTAAACCCTGTTCTTCCTGAGCTGATTAACCAGGTGGCATTCCAGGTCATCGGAAACGACCATACTATCTCTCTTGCTTCAGAAGCAGGACAGCTTGAACTGAATGTCATGGAGCCAGTCCTGATCTTTAACCTTCTGCAATCGATCAGCATTATGAACAATGCTTTCAGTACGTTTACTGAGCATTGTGTAAAAGGAATCGAAGCCAATGAAGAGAGATTAAGGGAATACGTTGAGAAAAGTGTGGGCATCATCACAGCGGTAAACCCTCACCTTGGCTATGAAGTCGTATCAAGAATCGCGAGGGAAGCCATTTTAACAGGCTCTCCAATCAGGGAACTATGCCTGAAATATGATGTGCTGACAGAAGAAGAACTGGATTTAATTCTCGATCCATATGAGATGACAGATCCTGGCATCGCAGGCGCTGCGCTGCTGGAAAGAGACTAAACTAAAAACGCTTGCCCCCTATGCTAAGCAGCTGGCGGGGGCAAGCGTTTTTTCTTCTCTATTAATTTAGCTCAGGCGCCGCTTTATTCATTCCAATTTGTGTGGAAGGTTCCTTCTAAATCAGTCCGTTCATACGTATGGGCACCGAAGTAATCACGCTGTGCCTGCAGCATGCTCGCATTGGAGTTTCCTGTCCGATAGCTATCGTAATAGGAAAGAGATGAGCTCAAGCACGGTAAAGCGATGCCGGATTGAATGCCTTCGCAGACAATTTTACGCAGTCCGTTCTGATAGTCCCTGATTCTTTCTGCAAAGTAAGGGGAGACTAACAAATTGGCCAGGTTAGGCTGCTCTTGGTAGGCCTCGCTTATGACATTTAAGAATTCCGCACGAATGATGCAGCCGTCGCGGAAAATCAGGGCAATATCCTTCAGAGGCAGATTCCAGCCATACAGTTCGGATGACATTTTATATTGCGTAAATCCTTGCGCATAGGCGCATACTTTTCCCATATATAAAGCTTGTCTGATGTATTCAATCCACTCTTCTTTTTCGAGGGCTGTCTGATTCTTCTCTGGACCTGTTAAGAGTGTTTCTGCTGTCATACGCTCTTCTTTTAAAGCAGAGATATAACGGGCAAATAAGGATTCTGTGATGATCGAGGTTGGAATTCCATTATCGATGGCTTGCAGGCTGGTCCATTTTCCGGTTCCTTTTTGCCCTGCTTTATCGAGAATGACATCGATTTGCGGCAGCCCTGTACGCTCATCCTTTTTCCTTAGAATATCTGCCGTGATTTCGATTAAATAGCTCTTCAGCTCGCCTTGATTCCATGTTTCAAAAATATCAGCGATTTCCTCAACTGATAATCCTAATTTATCTCTTAAAAAGGTATAGGCTTCGGCAATTAGCTGCATATCCGCATACTCAATTCCATTATGTACCATTTTAACGAAATGGCCTGCCCCTTTTGGTCCAATATAGACACAGCAAGGAACACCATCAACCTGTGCAGCTATCTTCGTAAGAATAGGAGCGGCTTTATCATAGACCTCTTTGTCTCCGCCAGGCATGATGGAAGGTCCTGTTAAGGCACCGACTTCACCGCCTGAGATTCCAATTCCTAAATAACCAATTCCTTTTGATTTCAGTTCATCATATCTTCTTCCTGTATCTTCATAATGTGAGTTTCCGCCATCCATGATGACATCACCTTCTTCAAGGAAGGGGATCAAGCTGGAGATAACAGAATCAATAGCTTTCCCTGCGGTAACCATTAAAAAGATTTTTCTTGGTGTTTCCAGGGAATTTACAAAATCCCCGATTTCGTAATAAGGGTTAATGGTTTGCCCATCCAGTTTTTGTACAAGTTTATCGGTTAAGTCCCTTGTGTAATTATATACTGCCACTTGCTCTCCGTTATTGGCCATGTTTAAAGCGATATTGCTGCCCATTACTCCTAAACCAATAACACCAATTGTATTTAACATAGTTCTTGCTCCCTTTTTCAGATTAATAGGCAATGGAACCCTCTCAGGAAGTAGGGTTCCATTGCCTTATATAGTTTATACAAATAAGCTTAGCAATAAAATAAATCCTAATCCAGCTACAGATATAATGGTTTCAAGCAAGGTCCATGTTGCAAACGTTTCCTTCATGCTTAATCCAAAGTATTCTTTGAACATCCAGAAGCCGGCATCGTTAACATGTGAAGCAACTAAGCTTCCTGCACCTGTTGCAAGTACCACTAATGCAAGATTAACATCTGATTGGCCCAGCATCGGAATGACTAAGCCAGCTGTTGTTAAGGCAGCCACTGTGGCAGACCCTAAGGAAATCCGCAGGATGGCAGCGATAATCCATGCAAGCAAAATCGGTGATAAGTTCGTTCCTTTGAATAGCTCTGCTACATAGTCACCAACACCGCCATCGATTAATACTTGTTTGAAGGCACCGCCTCCGCCAATAATCAAGAGCATCATTCCGATATGGGTGATAGCTGTTGTACAGGATTCCATCACATTTTTGATTGGAATCTTCCTTGCCAGTCCCATTGTATAGATGGCAACCAATAAGGAGATCAGCATCGAAGTGCCGGCGTCACCAATAAAACGGATTGCGGCCAGAATACTATTATCTTCAAATCCCAATGTTTTTTGAAGCAATGTAATAATCGTTGCGATCGACATTAAAATAACAGGAAGTAAAGCCGTAAATACACTGATTCCAAAACCAGGAGTGTCTTCAAGCTTAAATGTTTTCTGCTCGCCTAAAGAGGCGATGCTCCCGCTTTTTGTAAATGATTCAGGGACTAGCCTTTTTGCAATTTTTGTAAATACCGGTCCAGCTAAAATCACGGTAGGAAGAGCGATGATAAATCCATAAAGCAGTACTTCACCAATGTTTGCGCCAAATTCACCCGCAATGACAGTTGGCCCCGGGTGAGGAGGCAGGAATCCGTGTGTGACAGATAGAGCTGCTGTCATTGGAATACCAAGATACAAAATGGATATCTTCAATTCTCTTGAAATGGCAAATACGATTGGAATTAATAATACAAGTCCTACTTCAAAGAATAATGCTACACCAATAATAAATGATGCTGCCACTACGGCCCATTGAATATTCTTTTCACCGAATTTGTTCACAAGGGTCATAGCTATTCGCTGTGCGCCTCCAGAGTCGGCGATTAGTTTGCCTAACATGGCGCCAAGTCCAAATATAAGCGCCAAGTGACCCAGCGTTCCCCCTAATCCTGCTTCAATGGTCTTTACAATTTGATCCAGCGGCATTCCGAGTGCTAAAGCAACACCAAATGAAACAATGATTAATGAAATAAAGGTATTTAATTTTAAGCCCATTATTAGTATTAATAAGGCAATGATTCCAATTCCAACTATTACTAATGGCATTGTAAACTCCTCCTGTTAGTTATGCTGTACTAATCTTCGCTGATAATTTGCAATCGCTGAGTAATCATCCTCTAACGTTCTTGATAAATGAATGAAAATCGGCAGCAATTGTCGATATTCTTTTACTGCCGTTTCTTGCGGTGTATGTTTATAGGTATCGCCCACCATTTCAGAAACGGCTTCAAAGGAGTCGATTTTTCCTGTGGCATATAATCCTAAAATACAGGCACCAAGACATGAACTTTCATAGCTTTCAGGTATGACAACTTCCGATTCAAAAATATCGGACATCATCTGTCGCCAGATCTCAGATCTTGCGAATCCTCCTGTTGCTTGAATACGGGTTACCGGGCCGTCCATGCATTCAACTAATGCCAAGTACACGGTGTATAGATTATAAATGACGCCTTCCAGCGCTGCCCGAATCATATGTTCCTTCTTATGTGACATGGTTAATCCGAAGAAGGATCCGCGTACGTCCGGGTTCCATAAAGGAGCACGTTCACCTGCCAGGTAAGGATGGAATAGCAAGCCGTCTGCACCTGGTCTTACACGTTCTGCAATTTTTGTTAATACTTCGTACGGATCAATGCCTAATCTTTTGGCAGTTTCTATCTCTGAAGAGGCAAATTCATCCCTGATCCAGCGAAGAACCATCCCTCCATTGTTTACCGGTCCGCCAATCACCCAATGATTTTCCGTTAAGGCATAACAGAAGATTCTACCTTTTTCATCTGTCTGCGGCTTGTCAATAATGGTCCGTATGGCACCGCTTGTCCCAATGGTGATGGCAATCTCACCTTTTCTAATCGCATTAACACCCAGATTCGAAAGCACTCCATCACTTGCGCCAATCACAAAAGGTGTTTGAGGATCGATGCCCATTTGTTTGGCTAATTTAGGATTGCAGTTCTTGAACATCTTCGTAGTGGGTACAAGTTTGGATAATTGTGCGGGAGTGACTCCTGCAATCGCTAGTGCCTCCTCATCCCAATCCAATGTTTTAAGATTCATCATTCCCATGCATGAAGCCAGTGAATAATCGACAACATATTCATCAAAGAGCTTCTTAAAGATATATTCTTTAATGCCAATATACTTTTTTGTTTTGCTGGCGATCTCAGGGCGTTCATTCACAATCCAGGCGATTTTGCTTAACGGTGACATAGGATGAATAGGCGTTCCAGTCCGTTTATATACCTCATGCCCATTCAATTCATCCTTAATTTTGCGTGCCCATGCTTCGCTGCGATTATCTGCCCAGGTGATGACTGGCGTAAGCGGCAGGTGATCTTCATCCATTGCGATAACACTATGCATCGCACTGCTAAAAGAGATAAAGGACAGGTTTTTATCCGAATGGTTTTCCATAATATTCGCTATGGACTGCAGTACAGCTGAAAAAATCTCTTCCGGGTTTTGTTCAGCTGTCGAAATATCCGGTGTGTACAGCGGATATCCGATATTCTCATGCTGAATAACTTTACCTTGTTCACTGAATAACACGGCTTTTGTACTGGTGGTTCCAATATCAATCCCTAACATATAGCTAGTCATCTTGTTGTTTAACCCCTTTAGATAGCATTTGTTGTGATCTCCATAAGTCGTCCACTTTCCCTTGAACATCATCAAAATTTTCGTGTAAAGACTTAATCATGAGGTCTCTGTCTTTTGTTTTGATTGCATCAATATATAGTTCATGGTTTTTCAATATCCGAGTAAGGTCTTCGTAATTTTCCTTGAATCGCACGCGCATGGACAAAAGAATGAAGCTTTCCATTACGGGCTTTAAATTATTCCAGATCAATGAGACGTATGAATGGCCAATAGATCGAATGATGATTTCGTGGAACAGGATGTCCTGATAAGAAAATTCATCAGCATCCTGATACTTAACAGCTACCTTCATCATTTCCAATACTTTGCTTAGTTCCATTGCTAATTCATTTGTATCCATACTTATGAGACGTTCAAATACGAACGTTTCGATCATTAGACGAACATCATAAATTTCTTCTATTTCTTTTTCTGTTAAGCCGGCAACAACAGCACCCGTTCTTTCTAATCGGATGATATTTTCAGATGCCAGTGTTCTTAATGCTTCACGAACTGGTGAACGGCTTACCGCAAAATCTCCAGCCAGTTTATTTTCTGAAAGCGTGGTACCGCTTTCAAATAAGCCTGCAATAATGCGCATTCTAAGCTCATAGGCTACGCGGTCACCAGCGGAAGCTTTAGATAGCCATTTTTGAGGATATAAGAATTCATTAGAATCGTTCATAACATCACCTTTATGAAATGACATTTGAGTATACGTGTATACTTGTATACAAGTATTATAAATGAAATTGGTGAAAATGCAAACGCTTTATTTGGCTCGTGTCGAATTTTGTCATTGCAGATACGCATCTCTGCTGGAAAGCGGTCAAATTGAGTCCGAAGTAGGCGGTTATTCGGACAGTAGGAGTAGAAATAGGAGAGGTTGAGTCCGAAGTTGATGCAGCTTCAGACAGAAAGAGAGGAAATTGGAGGAAGTGAGTCCGAAGTAGGCGGTTATTCGGACAGTAGGAGTAGAAATAGGAGAGGTTGAGTCCGAAGTAGGTGCACCTTCAGACCGAAAGAGAGGAAATTGAAGGAAGTGAGTCCGAAGTTGGCACTTATTCGGACAGTTGGAGTAGAAATCAGAGAGGTTGAGTCCGAAGTTTATGCAGCTTCAGACAGAAAGAGAGGAAATTGGAGGAAGCGAGTCCGAAGTTGGCACTTATTCGGACAGTGGGGGTAGGAATCGGAGAGGTTGAGTCCGAAGTAGGTGCTGACTTTAGACAGAATAAGGGGAAAACCGGCGGACCCCAGTCCCCCCTGGACAGGAGACCCGTTGAGCACCTGTCCGACCCCGTCTCCCCAGATGGTCTTCAAATGCTTTAATCAATAAAGTTTATACATAATAAGTATTACTTGTACTGCCGAGTGCCGTATAGTTTTTCTTTAGTACCCTGCAGATTGTTCGTTTGCTTAGATCTAAATTGCACCATTCATAAATGTTTTGTGTGGTAAGCTTTCGTTCAGGAAAGAGGAGCTGGAACTCCTTTATATTCCGCAGAATCGCTTGTTCAATCTTTTCATTCCCTCCGCACTTTTTGCATACGAGGTCCTTGCTTTTAATTGTTAGCGGTAAAGATTTACAGGTTTTGCAATGTATCCCTTTTTTTAGCTGTTCAAAGTGATATTTTGGCCATACAGTAAATGGGTTTTTAGGCTGATGTAATGACATTAAATGTTGGGCTAGCTTCGTATGTCCATCATTTAAATTGGACGGAGTTTTATTCAGATCTTTTATAAAGCGGTTGACTTGGGTTGGAAGAACAATAGGTTGGTCCATCGGGGCTTGATATAAGGTGAATTCAGGGTTAATGAAAACGACGGAGGCTTCAACGGGGTAATTTTGCTTGAGAGTTTGGAGCAGCTGGCGGAGCAGGGCCGCACTTCTTTTTAATTGGTAAACGGGATTTTTATATTCCCTGCCGGCAGTCACGGTATAAAGCTTGTCAGATTCCAAGTACCAGTCTCCCTGGTAATTCTTTATTTCTAATAGATGGATCATACTCTCTGAAATAATCAGGGTATCAATTTGAAAATAGGAGTTGTTTACCTCCAATAGCAAATCATTGATAATCAATCTCTCTTCCTGGAGAATTTCTGCGAGATGGTCAAATTTCACCTCTCCTTCATAGCCTTTTTCAAGGTTTGAATACTGCAGCTTTTCCTTTTCAGTTAACTCCATTCGGGTGTTTAAATATCTTATAGACATTAATTCAACCGGCTCGGATCTTCTTTTAACTAACATCATTCACTTCCTTTCTTTGGCCTCTAGGTTTATTTTATTAGAAGTTTCTAAAATATCAAACAAATACTGGAACCTTCTAAAAAACAATCTGGGTTTAAATCCTCTGCTTATTTATATTTACCAATTTTTAAGAAGTATTTAATACATTAAAGATTATTAAATGGAATACAATTCCAATGTTGCTATTGTTGTGAATATGAATCCATGTGCGTAAAAGGGAATTTTGTGAAGAACTTGAATAATCTTAATAAACAGGAGGAATTAATTTGGAAAATACAGACCAGGCATCCTCACAGTTGATAAAAATGCGCAAAATATTTGGTTATGGGGCCGCCATAGCGGTGACCCCTTATCTGCTGATTAAAATTGCCTGGACGTTGGGCCTCTTTCTTCCCACAGAGCAAATGGGCGATGTCAGCTGGCGGGGGATTAACGCAGTTACTGCGGTTGTCGCTGCGGTTGGTATCCTGCTGGCGATGGCGTTCTGTAGGCCGTGGGGTGAACGGCTGCCTGCGTGGCTGGTGGCTCTGCCCATTTGGCTGGGTACCGGTCTTCTCGTTCCCATGCTGCTGCTGGCACCTGTCCTTGGCCCAGCCGCCATGGTCCTGGATCAGGAAGCAGGTGCCGCTGACTTCTGGGTTTACGAGCAGATCTTCGTTATGGTCTCGCTGGTCGGGGCCGGTATTTGCCTGCCTTTGGCTTTAGCAGGATATGCCAAGGCGCGGTGGCCAGAGGCGCTGGGTGGTCCAATCGACTGCGGGGAGGTGCCGGGGCACACCAGGCAGCTGCAAGTCACGTTTGGCAGACTCGTTGCAGCGGGATGCATTCTCCTCGGCACTATAAAGGTGTTCTGGGCTGCAGGAGGCACCCTTGGCATAGATCCAAGCATGCTGGATTCCCGTGATTTGTGGTGGCGCCTCTTGACGCTGAGTACAGGCGGCTGGGCATTAGTGGGTGCGTGGGGCCTATTAGTGCTGATCACCCGCCGCGGGTCGAGGAGGTTTCTGCCGCCAATGGCAGCGGCATGGATCTCGTCGGGCATGCTGTTTTCTTATAACCTCTTTTCCATCATTCGCCCAGATTTTCAGTCCAGCCCAGAGTACCCTCTGGCACGGGTGCTGAGCACCGAGGCCGGTATTGTATTGGGCGTTATGATGGGGATGATTCTTCTCCTGGTTCTGCACGACCGGCGGCGAGCACTGATGAGGCAGGAGTAATAGGGGATATACTCGTCCTGCCTCACCAAGCTATTTCCTTTTCCCTTCATTTGTGTAAAATGATAATAGACTATTTTGGCCCGGGAGGATTTAGATGATTACCATAAAGGAAATTGCAGAAAGGGCGAATGTTTCTCGGACGACTGTTTCGAGGGTATTAAATGATTCCGGTTATGTGAGTGAGGATGCAAGGAAAAGGGTCCTGCACGTAATTGAGGAGACCGGTTATGTCCCAAGTGCCCATGCGAAGTCACTCCGCACGAAAAAAACAAAGGTTATTGGGGTTATTCTGCCGAAAATCAGCACCGAAACGTCCAGCCGTCTGGTTAATGGCATTGACGACGTATTGGCCAGGGAAGGCTATCAGATTCTCCTTGCTAATACAAATCTTCATGCTGAAAAAGAGATAGAATATATACGGCTCCTCAAAAGCAGGAATGTGGACGGCATGATTCTGTCGGCTACAAATGTGCAGCCTGAATTGATTCAGGAGATCCGTCAGCTGAAAATCCCTTTTATTATGGTGGGTCAGCATGCGGAAGAATTGACGAATGTGATTTTTGATGAATATCAGGCTGCGAGGGACATGGTTGGCCTCCTAATCAAGAAGGGATATAAAAAAATTGCTTTTATTGGTGTGGATGAAGCTGACCGTGCGGTGGGTTACCTCCGGAAAAAAGGATACCTGGATGCAATGAAGGAGCATGAGGTTCCGGTTGAAGAAAGCTGGCTGCAAAAGGGGATTTTCGATATAGACTCAGGCGCTGAGTGCATGAAGAGTATCATGGAATCTGCCGAAAATAAACCTCAAGCTGTTCTTGCTGTGACAGATCGTCTGGCAATTGGCGCTTTGCAGTATCTCAGGCAAAATGGATTCTCCGTTCCTGGTGATGTAGCGATTGCCGGAATGGGTGGGTCGGAGCTTTCTAAATATATCACACCAGGCTTAACAACCATCGATTTTTCCTTTGAAGATGCAGGCCGGGAGGCAGCCTTATTAATCCTTCAAAAGGTTAAGGGGGAGTACGGGCAGGAAATAACCAGAAAAATTAGATATAGACTTGTAGAAAGAGAAAGTATATAATAGATGTGTAATCGGTTTCATAAGGAAGATAATCGATTACACTTTTATTTTTGCTTTTATGGAATCGATTCCATACAGAACGTCCAACTTAAATGGTTATTTTTTTATCCGATGTGGAATCGATTCCACAAACATATGAAAATAGGGGTGAAGAGGATGTCTGAGTATCGTAAAATTGCGGAAGAACTAATTGACGCTGTCGGGGGCAGTGAGAATGTTCACTCAGTAGCGCACTGTGCGACCAGGCTGCGGATCATAGTGAATGATAAGGAAAAAATTGATCAGGAAAAGGTGGAAAGCATCAATAAAGTAAAAGGGGCTTTCTTCAATTCAGGTCAATATCAGATTATTTTTGGCACGGGAACAGTTAATAAAGTCTATGAAGAAGTATCCGGCCTGGACATTGAATCTATGTCAGCATCAGAGCAGAAAAAAGAAGCGGTTAAAAGCGGTTCTGCTTTCCAGAGGGCGATCCGGAAATTCGGGGACGTATTTGTGCCGATCATTCCAGTCCTTGTCGCGACAGGACTCTTTATGGGATTGCGCGGACTGGTGATGCAGGAGGAAATTCTCGCTTTATTCGGCATGACGGCATCGGATGTGTCGGAAAATTTCATTTTATTTACGCAGGTACTGACGGATACGGCATTTATCTTCCTGCCGGCTCTTGTTGCCTGGTCAACCTTTAGAGTGTTTGGCGGGACTCCAATCATTGGTTTAATCCTAGGGTTGATGCTTGTGAGTCCTTCCCTGCCAAATGCGTGGGATGTGGCAGGCGGTAATGTTGAGCCGATTTACTTTTTTGGATTCATTCCGGTTGTTGGCTACCAGGCTTCTGTCCTTCCAGCCTTTATTGCCGGGATTATCGGGGCAAAATTGGAGAGGCTCATTCGAAAACGGGTGCCGGATGCATTGGATCTGATTATTACCCCGTTCTTAACCCTTCTGATCATGATTGGATTATCGCTTCTGGTCATTGGGCCGTTGTTTCATATGGTGGAGCAAGGTATCCTGGATGTTACTACGACTGTGCTCTCATGGCCGTTCGGGATCAGCGGCATACTTATCGGTGGTCTTAATCAGCTTATCGTTATCACTGGTGTTCATCATATTTTCAATATGCTGGAGATTCAGCTATTGGCTCAGTATAAAAGCAACCCTTACAACGCAATTGTTACATGTGCCGTTGCAGCCCAGGGGGGTGCAACTTTAGCAGTCGCTTTAAAAACACAATCAGCCAAATTAAAGGCTTTGGCTTTCCCGTCTGCTTTATCCGCATTTTTGGGAATAACCGAGCCGGCGTTGTTCGGTGTCAATCTGCGGTACGGCAAGCCGTTTGTCATGGGACTGATTGGCGGAGCTGCCGGCGGGTTCGCTGCCTCTCTGCTTCAGCTGAAAGCGACAGGAATGGCAGTTACCGTTATTCCAGGCACCCTTCTTTACTTAAATGGCCAGGTTCTGCAGTACATCCTAGTCAATGTGATTGCCATTGCAGTGGCCTTTGCCCTGACTTGGATGTTTGGCTACTCGGATAAGGCAAGGAAAGAAGTGGAACAGGGACAGTAACAGAAATTTCAACAGCAAGGATGTTCTAATATGACTGAAATCGATTTTTTCAAGAAGGCCAGCGAAGAAGCAGAGAGAAATAGGCATTTGGTTCAGCAGGATCCTTACCGGTTGAAGTATCATCTTATGCCGCCTGTCGGCTTGCTGAATGATCCCAATGGCTTAATCCAATTCAATGGTGTTTATCATGTCTTTTATCAATGGAATCCGTTTGATACTGCACATGGTGCCAAGTATTGGGGGCATTACACTTCCAGGGATCTCGTCCATTGGAAGGAAGAGCCAGTCGCGCTGGCTCCGGATCAGTGGTATGACCGGAATGGCTGCTATTCCGGAAGTGCGATAGAGTATGAGGGAAAGCTTTATCTCTTTTATACAGGAAATGTGAAGACGGAGGATGGCAGGCGTGAGACTTATCAATGTCTTGCCGTATCAGAAGATGGCATCCATTTTGCCAAAAAAGGTCCTGTCCTGGAGCTGCCGGAAAGGTATACCGCTCATTTCCGCGATCCGAAGGTCTGGGAAAAGGATGGGCATTTCTATATGGTAGTTGGAGCTCAGACGTCCAATCAGGAGGGTGCGGCTGTCCTGTTTGCTTCGAAGGATTTATACCATTGGGAGGAACAAGGCAAGATTGCCGGCGCATCGATGAATGGTCTAGAAGACTTCGGCTATATGTGGGAATGTCCCGATCTATTTGAATTAGATGGACAGGAGATTTTGCTTGTTTCACCGCAGGGGCTTGAGCCGAGCGGGTTTGAATACCATAACCTTTTTCAATCAGGGTATTTTGCCGGAAAGCTTGATTACGAAAAAGCGATATTTAAACATGGTTCCTTTGTTGAGCTGGATCGAGGCTTTGATTTTTATGCACCGCAAACGTTTAAAGACGATTCCGGGAGGCGGATTCTTTATGGATGGATGGGCATGACAGATGAAGACGAATCCAGCCAGCCAACTGTTCCTTATCGCTGGATCCACGCATTGACCATGCCAAGAGTGCTTGAAATGATAAACGGGAGGCTCTTCCAGAAGCCTGTAAAGGAATTAAAAAAGCTTCGCAAAGATAAGATGGAGCTCCAAAATATAGAGATTAATGGAGAAAGCCTGCAACTGGACGGATTAAGTGGGAAAACGGCCGAACTGATGCTGGAATCCTTGAAGAATGTAAGGGGAATGTTCAAAATTGATTTCCGGAATGAGGCTTCTCTTACTTATAATCCGGATCAAAAGGAAATCCAGCTGCAAAGAAGAAATGTAAAAACAGGAATGCAGGAGTCAAGAACCTGCAAAATTTCAAGTCTATCCGAACTGCATGTGTTTATGGACCAGTCTTCACTGGAAATTTTCATTAATGGCGGAGAGGAAGTCTTCACAGCACGATATTTTCCTGATCCGGAGGATGAAACGATTTTCTTTAGCGGGGATGCAGGCTTTTCGGTATCCATGTGGAATCTTGAGAATAAATAACTTTTTTAAATGAGGTGTACTATGAAAGGGGTTCTATGTTTGGGGGAAGCTCTGATTGATTTTATTCCCCTGGATTCTGATAATTCTACCTATCAAAAGGCTCCGGGCGGGGCACCGGCTAATGTTTCGGTAGGAGTGTCGAAGCTTGGAGGGAAGGCCGCCTTCATTGGAAAAGTCGGAGACGATGTGCTCGGTCGCTTTCTCAAGGATACCTTGAAGGGGTACGGGGTCCATACACAATATATGAAACTGACGGATGAAGCGCGGACAGGTATTACGTTTGTGACGTTAGAGCCTTCTGGTGAGCGGGATTTTAGTTTCTATATTAACCCAAGTGCAGACAGTTTCCTGAATAAAGATGAGATTGACTGGTCCATTTTTGAAAAATATAAGATTTTTCACTTTGGCTCAATCTCACTGATTCATGAGCCATCGAGGACTGCAGCCCTTCAAGCAGTGAAGAGGGCCAGGGAAAAGAATATGCTTATTTCCTATGACCCAAATCTCCGCTTAGGATTGTGGGGTTCCGAGGAAAGGGCAAAAGCAGAAATTATGGCGACTCTCCCCTATGCCGATATTCTAAAAATTTCGGAAGAAGAACTCACCTTTTTAACTGGATGCAATGATATGGAAGAAGGAATATCCCGGCTTCCTGAGAATCAGCTGACAATCGTTACGCTGGGCAGTGACGGCTGCATCTTCCGTTATAAAGATGAGATTGGAAAAGTTCCTGCATTGCCATACAAGGTGGTGGATACCACCGGTGCCGGAGATGCATTCGTTTCCGGTCTCCTTTATTGCATAAATGAATCTCCTAAAGCTTTAGAGGAGCATTCGCATGACGAGATGGCCTTCATGATTCGCTTCGCAAATGTGTCAGGAGGCCTGGCCGTCACAAGGAAAGGTGCTATGACCGGTCTTCCCTGCCTGGATGAAGTGCAGGACATCTTAAAAAAGACATAAATTTACCAAACAGCAGACAAACCTTCCAATACTGGAACCGTTTTGTCTGCTGTTTTGCTTCCGAAAACCCCCGCGCCGCTTTCTAATTTGTCTAAAATAGTATATAATTATCAGATAATACTAGCTATCTTACCCGATCAATCATTATAATAGAATAGAATGTGTATTTTGTGTGACGGAAAAGGTGTGTCCTTGGGTGATGCCTTTCGAGTGGTGACACCTGAGCAGAGCGCCTGCAGTTTTTGGCAAATATCTGGGATAAGGAAGGTTTAAAATGAGCAGCGTACAGAACAAAACAGACGTTATCTTAATTGGTGCCGGAATCATGAGCGCGACTTTGGGGTCTTTACTGAAAGAGTTAGCACCTGAGTGGGAGATCAAAGTGTTTGAGAAGCTCGCTAGCGCAGGAGAAGAAAGCTCTAACGAATGGAATAATGCAGGGACGGGACATGCTGCATTGTGCGAGCTTAACTATACATCTGAAAAATCTGATGGATCAATAGATATCACTAAAGCGATTAATGTAAATGAACAATTTCAGCTATCCAGACAGTTTTGGGCTTATCTTGTAGAAAACAACCTGATTCGCAATCCGCAGGACTTTATTATGCCAATCCCTCATATGAGCTTTGTTCAGGGGGAAAAAAATGTATCGTTTTTGAAAAAACGATTGGAAGCGCTGTCAGCTAATCCGCTGTTTCAGGGCATGGAATTTTCCGATGACCCTGAAAAGCTGAAGGAATGGATTCCGGTGATGATGGATGGCCGCACTTCGGACGAACCAATCGCAGCTACCAAAATCGACTCTGGAACGGATGTCAACTTCGGTGCGTTAACACGCATGCTGTTTGACCATTTAAAGAGTAAAAATGTCAATGTCCATTATCAGCATAGCGTAGAGGATTTGAAGCGTGCTGATGATGGATCATGGAATGTAAAAGTGCGAAATATGGAAAGCGGCACAACCGAAAACCATCAGGCGAAGTTCGTATTTATCGGCGGAGGCGGCGGAAGTCTGCATCTGCTTCAGAAGACGGGCATCCCTGAATCCAAGCATATAGGCGGATTCCCGGTAAGCGGACTGTTCCTCGTCTGCAACAAACCGGAAATTGTCGAGAAGCATCATGCAAAAGTGTACGGAAAAGCCAAAGTAGGTGCACCTCCAATGTCCGTGCCGCATCTGGATACAAGGTTTATTGATAACAAGAAATCCCTGCTGTTCGGGCCATTTGCCGGCTTCTCGCCAAAGTTCTTAAAGACAGGCTCCAATATGGACCTGATCAAGTCTGTTAAACCGAATAATGTCATCACCATGCTGGCAGCTGGTGCAAAAGAAATGGGGCTGACAAAATATCTGATTCAGCAGGTCATGCTATCCCATGAACAGCGCGTCGAAGAATTGCGCGAGTTTATCCCTAATGCACAGAGTGAAGACTGGAGTGTCGTGGTCGCAGGCCAGCGTGTGCAGGTTATCAAGGATACGCCTGCCGGAAAAGGAACCCTGCAATTCGGCACCGAGGTAGTCAGTGCCTCAGATGGCTCGGTTGCTGCCTTGCTCGGAGCTTCCCCGGGTGCTTCAACTGCCGTTAACGTCATGCTTGAAGTATTGCAAAAATGCTTCCCGCAGTATATGGAAGAGTGGCATTTTAAAATCAAGAAAATGATTCCGTCCTACGGCATGTCACTATCCGAGAACCCTGAGCTGTTCCGTGAGATTCATGAATCAACGGCACAAGTGCTGGGACTGAGCGAAGCAGAAAATCAAAAAGAGCTGGCCTATAACTGATCTTAACCAGATAGAACCTTTGACCCTAAATGCGGGTTGAAGGTTCTTTTTTATATGGTGAAAAACCAGTTTTAAAGCCTCTGCAACCTATGCGTGCGGCCCCGGCAACCATTCCTGTCTTTACTTTTGGCCAAAAAATTCACCATAATGGGAGTATCGATTTGCAGAAAGGTGATTGTGAATATGATTTTTGCCGAGAAGCTTAAAAAGGAGAGGAAAGAGAAAGGATGGTCACAGGAGGAACTGGCTGAAAAGCTGTTTGTGAGCCGCCAGTCTGTTTCCAAATGGGAAAATGGGCAGAACTATCCCAGTATTGAAATTATTATTAAACTGAGTGATCTGTTTGGGGTTACGATTGATGAATTATTAAGGAGTGATGAGGATTTGACGGAGAAAGTGATAAAGGACAGCAGGCAATTAGCGTATCCAAGATTGAAAGTATTTTTTGATTGTTTATTTCTGATAGGATCCGCTATGCTAATCATTAAACTAAGCATTCTAGGCCTTAATCATTTTACTGAATTAGAGATCCCTATTCGCGGATCATTTTTCTGGAATTTCGGTCCATTATTCTTAATGCTGGGCGGTGCAATTTTCTCTGACACATTAAAAAAGAAATACAAAAATGAGTAACGCAACCCTGCATTCTTGTGCATGGATTGTCGGGCCGCACCCTGCAGCTCCTGCTATTCTGTAGATAAGAGGAGGTCATCGAAATGGATTTGCTGCAAAATATGAATCGGGCGATGAGGTATATTGAAGAACATTTAACGGATGAAATCGACTTCAAAGAACTAGCAAAGATTGCGTTTTGCTCAGAATACCATTTTAAGCGAATGTTCTCCTTTCTTGCAGGTGTAACGCTTTCGGAGTATATCCGCAGGAGACGGCTGACATTGGCGGCCTTCGATTTGAAGGATAAGAATGCCAGGGTCATTGATGTAGCATTCAAATATGGGTATAGCTCGCCTGATTCGTTTACGAGGGCATTCCAGCAGCTTCATGGCATCACTCCTTCAGAAGCCAGGAGCAATGGCCACGCTCTCAAGGCTTATCCGCCGATGACCTTCCATTTATCTATTAAGGGAGGAAATGAAATGAACTACCGTATAGAAGAAAAAGATGCCTTTCGGATTGTAGGCTTAAAAAAGCGGGTGCCGATTATTTTTAACGGTGTGAATCCGGAGATTGCAGCCATGTGGGAGAGCTTAGATGAAAAAATGATTCTTAGGCTCAAGAGTGTATCGGATACAGAGCCATTTGGCCTGATCAGTGCTTCAGCCAATTTTTCTGAAGGCAGAATGGAAGAAAAGGGTGAACTGGACCATTATATCGGAGCTGCCACTGCAAAGGAATGCCCGGAGGGGATGGCATCTCTTGAGGTTCCGGCCTGTTCATGGGCGGTATTTGAAGCAGTGGGTCCGTTTCCGGAAACGCTTCAGAATGTCTGGGGACGGATTTACTCAGAATGGTTCCCTTCATCATCTTATCAGCAAATAGATGGGCCGGAAATCCTCTGGAATGAAAGCAAAGATACCGCTTCGCCTACATTCCGCAGTGAAATCTGGATTCCGGTTATGAAAAAATAGGGCTCCTTACTATGGAGTCCCGCCCTTTTAAAATGAGTATTAAAATCCTGTCTAGCTTCAATGGGAAAGCATCCAGCAGTCTAAACACCGCACGATTCAGCTATTAGGAGGAGCGCCCAGCCCCATGAGGTGTCAGGGGGGCAGGCGCTTCCGCTTTTCTATTCTTTCAGCCTATCCGGCAATCCCTGGATTGAGGACACGACTACATCAAGCTTGGCTTCGATCCGGTTCAGCAGAAAAAGCGTGACCACAATCGGGAAGCCGAGTTCGCTGATCAATGTGACCATCTGTTCCATCATGCATGCTCCTTTCTTTTTTACAAGCTATAAAAAAGGCCGGGTTCCAAAGAATCCGGCCTCATTCCCTTACACTAATTCATAATCTGTTACATTGCGTTCTATTAATCTAGCGCCTTTGGCAGAAACAAGGTCACCGCCATTTCCGTCAAATGCGTTCACTGCAATGATCTGTTCCATCACTGCCTTCACAGCTGCCGGATCAATCGGCTCCTTTGGGCTGTCAACCGATAATTTGGTTTCCTTGCCCAGCTCCGTTTCAAACGTCATTTCAAGTGTCTTCGCCATTCCCTTTCACACCTCCCGAATTGGTTATTTTCAATAAGAATTAGCCTAAAATATCGAAGCTGTCATTTCTGTTCAGCTCAGTCAGCGGATAGCTTGATAATCCAGCGATTGCCTGTCCCACTGTGAAAAGCTGGTCCGCTGTAGCGGATTGCTTCACACTGTTGTAGGTTTTTGATTTGTAGACAGGCTTGCCCTGTCCGTTCAATCCTGTTTCAAAAACCAGGCGAAGCTTTGAATCAATGATGATTGCCTGTGCCATTCCTGCTCACCTCCCTTTCACCTTTATAATCGAAATGAAGGATGTAAAAAGACAGGGTGCGGAAAAAATTTTTTAACAAATCAGAAAGCCTAAAATTTTGATGCCGATAACTGTCTAGCTCCACAAGGAAAGCAACGACAGTCTAATCACCGCATGATTAAAAGCGTCAGCTTTTAGGAGGAGTGCCTACCCCTTGAGGAGGCCTGGCCCCCAGAATGAGGGTCATACAGACGTTGCCACAGGACGTGGCGTTCTTAGTCTGCGTTGGCGCATCTGCTTTTCTTATTAATCTAGCTGAAGTGTGGTCCTAAGTTTTGTGAGGGCGCCTTTTTTCCAGGCTTTTACCGCTGAAGCCGTTACTCCATGCTGTTCGGCGATCTGATTGACTGTCAAATCATAGAGGAAAGTCGATAGAACCCAGATGGTCTGATTTTTGGTGAGGCTGCTGCAGTATGAAAGCAGCTGCTCTTCTTCAAGTGGCTGATGTTTATAGGAAGATTCCGCTGAAGACCAGAATTCTTCACTCCGGGTGACAGTGCTGTTTTTCTGCATCCTGGTTTTTCTCAATTCATCAATCAGTTTCTGTTTAACGATGGTATAGGCGAATGTCAGAAACTTTCCCTGTGTATGATCAAATAGATACCACGCCTCCCAAAGCCGGATAAGGGCGATTTGAAAGTACTCTTCCTGGTTTTTATAAATGCTCAAAGATCGAATAATCTGGTGAATCATCGGTTCATATTGTGCTGCCACTTGCTCAAAGCTCTCCATGCTGGATTCCCTTCAGGAAAGCGCGCTCTCTTGTATTCCCGGGTAGCTCAAACATAGCTTTTTCATCATTTTTTTGCGAATTGGGTAAAAGCCGTAAATTGCCAGTTAAGACCCCTTAACTCGGGAGTTAGGGGGTCTAAGTCCGGACTTAGGGGGTCTAACTTGAAAGTTACGGGCAGTAACGAAGTTTTTTTATTTTTTATAAAAAAATTCCGCGAAAAAATCCTCTTCACGCGCTGAAAAGCCCATTTCGAATAATTCTTCGTAGTACTGCTCTTCAAATTTTCTTGTTAAAATTCCATAGAAATACGCGATAGGACGGGCGATTGTACAGGTTTTCATTTTCCGGATCAGCTGTTTAAAAGCATGGATAGCTGTGTCCAGCACCACGTTCAAATTTTGTTCACAATTGTGCTTGTAAGCGGCTATGGCTGTCATTCTCCAGAACTCTTCAATCTGCATTGCTTCCGGAATAAAGTAACGTGCAAGTTCTACAAATGCTTTTGGAACACGATCACTGGTAAAGGTGTAATCAAGTCCGGTTTTGGAACGATTAGTATTCTTTTGATTTTTATTAGTTTTAGAAAGATTGATAGTTTTATTAGGGTGGTCCATTTTTTTCTTTTTTGGTGGTTCACACTTGGGAAAACGATTAAATACATACAAATTGCTGGACTGGGATCCGTTTTTTCTTTCCGTTTCATGAACGGTAAAGAGACCGAGGCTTGCGGCCTTGGCTGTCATTCTTTTAAAAGTGGAGCGGGAAATGCCATTGCCGCAGTATTCCGCATGAATGGCTTTTAAAACGGTCCCGATCTTGGCATTGGAAACACCGGGAACCTTCGCGGCAAAACGAACAAGCCGTTTCAGCCCAAGAAGTTCTCCCTTCGAAAACTCATTCTTATGTACAGCAAGCCACATTTCCAGATGGGCATTAAATTCCTGCAGATCTTTAAATTGAGAAAACTGTCCAAATTGGTCCACACTTCCTGATTTAAGATTCATATCTTTGCACCGCCCTTTCATCTCTGATAATCGAAATGAAAGAGTGGAAAAGGCAGGGTGATTGGTAAAAAATGTGACAGAATGGTGAAAACTCTTACACCTGTCTCCCTGCTGGCTGTGGCGGCTGTTCGAGCCATTTTTGCTTTATGGCAATCAGCAGGCCTTTTCCGTAAAAGAGGGACATGTCTTTGGAAATGCTCAGCAGCTTTATGACAATATCGGATCTTAGGCTGGAGGTCAGTGCCTGGCTGATCATGGTGAAGCAGAAGATGCCGAGACAAGTATTTACAAAAAACAGCATGATCTTCTCGGAAAATGGAGGGGTGTCCACGTCAAAAATTTGATAATCTCCCGATGAGGACAGCGGAATATGTTCATTTTCCATAATGTCTCGGAGGGAAGATAACACTTTCTCAATCAAATCCCTTCCTTTGCTGAAATGGTCTTTCATTTCATTGCTTTCAGCAATAGTACTGAAGGTAACAAAGATCATTTTCGAGAATTGGGCTCTGTGAATAATTCTCGATATATTCGCTATTTCAGGAGCATTCAGCGGTCTGGAACCGCCCTTGAACCCATTGAGGTATTTAAGGCTGCGGGCAAAGTCGATCCGATCCTCCATCTTTAATTGCGGATGCTCTTGGTAAATGCCTTTAGATAACATCAAATCAACAATTTCATTCTGTATTTTTAACGTGAATTTAAGAGTAATCTCAAAATAATTCCGAATATCTTTACGGGTGCTTTCTGATAGGGCGCTTGGATATGTGCTCAATGAAAGCTGGGTGATATCATGGCAAAAAAATAAAATGAAATGATCTGAAAATAACTTCTGCCCATTGATCCTTACATCCTTTTCAGTGAAGCCGCGGGGAACGGAGAGATTCTCTTTACTGAAAAAATCCTGGAGCTGCTTAAGGTTTTTCTCGGATTGATGCAGCAGTCTTCCAGCAATCTTTTTAATTTTCCGATCCTCTGCAGTTTGAAAAAAATAAGTAAAAAATTGCAGCTCCATGCTGTTTTTTAAATACGATGACCAAATATTTGAGATTTCAGAAACCGTCAGCTCTTTAGAAAGCACTGTCATCACTCCTTTTAGCCAAATTAATGATATAAAAATACCTTCAAGGTTCCTTTGCTGTCTAAGGTAGCTAACAGAACATTATTAATTTCTGTCTGATAGAAACGTTCTAAATGGGCGATTAGCCATCTTTCATCCTTTTGCATGTTTTGCAGCTCTTTTTTATCCACTTTACCTTCCTTAATAATGGTTATAGGCATATCGAATGGTTCTGCATTTCTTTGCAGGAAAGCAGGTGTAATGGGTTCGTATTTGGGATCTAAAAAGAAGGAAATTCTCCCGCTTGCTTCCCATAGAGCCAGCGCTACCTTTTTTACATCTTCTACTTTTTTCTCCCGAAGTTCCTCCAGCAGCACATCAATAGAAATCCTTGCTTTGTTTAAGCCTTTGTATATGATTTCGCCACTCTGCACAATGATGATGGGCTTGCTGTTTACCAGTCTTCTGACTGCTGGCCATTTCAGGATACTGAATAAACTGATAAGGTAAAGGACCACGAGTACAATGGTTGTAACAATTGAACCCTTTAGTCCAAGCTCCTCATCTGATAAGGGATGGGCAATAATGTTGCCTATGACAAAAGCCATTACTAAGTCAAGGAGCCTTAATTGGGAAATAGCACGCTGCCCCAGCACTCTGACGACAATGACTAAGAAGAAATAAGCGATGACAGCCCTGAGTCCCCACTCCATAGCAGAAAGTGTGTGCTGACTCTGTAAAAAATCCATCTATGGCACATCCTTTAATGTAAAAAGTAAGCTTGCATAGTTCAGCTTTATACAAGTGTTTTCCTATCCAGCTGCAAATATTCAAAGGTGAGGAAGGTTTGTAAATTATTAACAGTACATATAAGGTTTGCCTTTTTGAAAAACTAAGCGAAAGGAGGTTATAAAAATGAAAAAACTCTTATTGATGCTTTTTCTATCTCTATCATTCGTAACGTTAACGGGCTGCGGAAACGATGAAAAGCCTGAGGAAGACGAACAGGTTGAAGATGTGGAAGAAGAGGATGAAATTGGTGACGGCGAAGTGGATGATGAGTAAGTGTTAGCTTGAAAAAAGGAGTGCCCATCCCGGGCACTCCTGTTCATGTAGAGGATAAACACAAAACAATGATCTTATAAGGTGTAGTCTGGGCAGGGATGCTTTTGGTAGACGGACCATAGATTACAACTAGGTCTCTGTTTGCGGGACTGCCGGTAAAGGCCTGCCCATTTGTCAGCACCATCTGGGTGTACGGAGAAACATTTAATTGCAGCTGGCCATCACTGCTGACTAGCTGGCTATTAAAATAGTCAGTTTTCACATTTTGGTGAGAAGTATGTTTTACGACCACTAGCGCACGGTATTGAGGAGGATATATCAGCGGAATAGGAGCATTGCCGTCATAATACCCGGTAATGATGTCACCTGCTGAAAGCATGGATTGATCTAAAACGTAAGTGGAGGAGGATACAATGAAATTGGCAGTTCCCCCCATTCCATTATCAACGGAAATGATTTTATGGCAGCCGTCTCCGTTAAAATCGGAGATCTGCGTAATGGTCCCGGTGAAATAGTGAAAATTGGTCATGTTCTTCCCCCGTTCTTATAAAATAAAGCCTCGGATTTAACCAATATATTAAAACAGCCTACTTTACGTTCCTTTGTAAATTTACAAAACATTACTTTTCATCCAATCTTTACATACAATTTACATTCGCTCTGTATAATTTCTTTTATAGGTCATTAGTATGATAATTTGGGGGTTTTGGATAAATGAAGAAACGGCTGAATAACTTTGCGGCAGCCTTCAGCCATAAGCTGAACCTGGGAACAAGATTATTGGCACTGTTTTTTACCCTGCTGCTGCTGTCGATAGCGGCAGTGGGAGTTAGTTCCTATCTTAAAACAAAGGACATGGCAATCAAAACAATTGAGGATAGATTGGCAAGAGAAGCGGAATTAATGGGATACATAGCGGAAAACTTAAAGTTTGTGTATGTCAGTGATGATTCGTACTTTAAGCAGCAGCTCGAGGCCAGTGTCCGTTCTCAGCAGAAAAAGCTGCAGGCAGATGGGATTGACTCTGATTTTTTCTATCTTTCAGATAACAAGATTACGCCTTTTAAGGTCAGCAGCAAGTCAGATGCCGCTTTTTCAAGGGGTACGATCAATGAGATCAGCACAATGAAAAATGGAGTCATACACATTGAGATGAACGGGACAGATTATACAGCGGCCTTTCAGGAGATGAAGGAAATTAGCGGCGTCTATGTAGTCCTCATCCCGGCAAAAGCGTATATGTCTGATGTGCATGCGATCGGGTATTTTATGATTGCAGCGATTGTGATCAGTTTATCGGCTGCTTCAGCCATTATTAGTCTTTTTGTAAGAAAAATAACGAAGCCTTTGAACTTATTAAGAAACACCATGCGGGAGGTTCGGGAAGGAAACCTGCAAAACACGCTTGAGATTCATACAGAAATTCCCGAAATGGTTTCTCTGCAGAAAAGTTATAACAGCATGATTGAACAAATGAGGAGCCTGCTGCGGGAGCTGACCGGCACAACGAAGGAGCTTGAGAGTACGGGCAATGAGCTGAAAGGATCATCCTTCAGCGCTCTTGAAAGCGGACAGCAGCTGGTATCAGCCATTCACCTCGTGAAAATGGGGGCAGAGCAAACCGCAGCCAGTTCTGAAAATAGTGCGTCCAGTTTTAAAGAAATGAAAGATAAGTTCGAAGACATGTTTTTACATATGCAAAGTGTAAACCGCAGCTCGGAGGTGATGAATGACTCTGCCAGGCGCGGCGGGAACAGCATCAGTGATCTGATCGCTGCCATTCATTCCTTTGGTTCAGAATTTGGAAAATTGACCCTGACAATAAAAGAGGTCAAAGACCATTCCTTAGCGATTACAAATCTTGTCGGAATGGTAAAGGGAATTGCTGAACAAACAAGGCTGTTATCCTTAAATGCGTCCATTGAGGCTGCCCGGGCAGGAGAGGCAGGGAAAGGCTTTGCCGTGGTCGCAGGAGAAGTCCGGAAACTGGCTGAGCAATCTGCAGGTGCCGCAGAAGATATCACTCGGGGAATAAGAAATATGGAGAATATAACACTCAGAGCTTCAGAGGAATTTGACCAGCTCCATACGGAGATAAAAGGCAATCTTGAAATGGCAGGCCAATCCAAAATATCATTGGACGAGCTGATGAAAGAGATTTCGAATGTAAGCGGAAAGCTCCAAACCATGCAAACGGAGCTGAAAGGCCTGGAAAAAACGCTTCCGCAGCTTGAACAGGGAGCTGAACAGTTCTCCTCTGTTTCACAGGAAACATTGGCCAGTGCAGAAGAGATGCTTGCTGCCAGCGTCATTCAAACAGGACAAATGGAGAAAACGGATAAAATCGGGATGAAACTCAACTCTCTGGCAAGGTCATTGTCTGAACTGACAAGCCATTATAGGGCATAGCAATTAGAAAAGCGTAAGGCGAGCTATAAAGGCCGCCGAATCCTCCAAAAGCTGCCCTGGAGAGTTGCGGAGTTAGGCGGTTAACTAATCTATTAAAAAAGTGAACCAGGCATTGGCTGCCTGGTTCACATCTGCTCTGTACGCAATCCGCTGCTTAACAAGAGGTTCATCATTTTTTCATTATTTTAATCCATAAGCCTTGATGATTTCCTGATTTACACGATTGCCTGCATCATCCCATGCACTGGCACGCAGGGAGACAGAGGTTCCCTTCTTATTTGGATGCTTGATTTCGGCGGACCAGCCATTGCCCTTAGAAACTAACTTTGCAGCTTCCCATGTCTTTCCTTCATCAAAAGACACCTCCAGGGCTGCTCCTTTTATTTGGCCGTTTTCCGGAGCATCGGTTATTTGAACAGCTGATAAATCAAGCTTAATCTTTTTACCGGCCATGGAGTTGCCTGACATGTCAGTGTCCACTTTATAATCAATTGAAATCAGCGGAAGAGCAGTCTGGAATTCTCCTTGCTTCTGTGACCAGAATGTCCACTCCGTATGTGTACGGACTGATGTGTTCCAGCGCTCTGCATCACGGGCAGCATCACTTACGAGTTTGTACTGGGTTTTTTCTTCCGGAAATTCATTAAATAAGTAGAGTGCCTGGCCCTTTCCTTCTTTAACCAGGTTATCCCCTTGATATAGCTTTAATGTCTGATCGCCAGGGTAATTCATGTCAGCTCCCGTATGTCCAGGTCCTGAGTCAGCCCAGGCAGGAACATTTAATATCAAATTATTGCCTGAACGGTATGGAGCCCAGAAACCATCACCAAAACGAGGACGGACGACTGGTGAAAACCATTCTTCATTCAACGTTTGACCCGGTTTGTAATCCACTTTTGGCTGTCTTACTTCCCACTGGGCATCGAGAACACCAGCCTGGTGGTACCATGATGTGCCTTTTTGTGCCGATACCCACTCTGTTCTGACAGACGGAAGTGACAGGGTCTGCAGGAAGCCTACTCCGGCAAAGCTGTGCGCCAGAATATCGTACCTGAACTCAGCACCCGGAGCAGGACGGTCTGATTTATATTCAGAGTTGATTTTAACAAGGTCCTTCGATTTCGGAGAATAGTTTACCTCTTTAGGCACTGCCTGATGATGCATGTCCACCAGGTCATATAAGTAATCCGAGTCAGGTGTACCCTCGACTTTTAAAGTCAATTTTCCAGACTTGGCAGCTGCGATCAGCTCTTTGCCTTCAGTGCTGCTGATGCCAGCAACCGGTAGAGGGCTGTTGGAAAGTGAAAAATCCTCATTTTCTATTCCTGCCCATTCACTAAGCTCCTGAGGTCCATCATTAACGGTAATCAATAGTTTTGCTCCTGCTGCTAACGCTGCTGCAGCACGTTCTGATCCTGTTAATTCATCACTGCGCTGCACAATTGCGGCTTTTCCTTTTACATCCAGATTTTCATAATCCTCTGGAGATCCATTTCCGGCATAGACAGCCTTCAAATTATACTTCCCATTCAGGAGAGTGCTGCCTGCCTGCGGGATATCATCCAATTCCTTTCCTTTGTAACCGATTGTCAGCATAGGTTCCGCCAGGCGCCAGCGCGTAGCCTGTGTGAATTCACCAACGTTAACTTTCTCTGTAGGTGCAGCGTACATTTTATCCACCAATACTGGCAAAATGTAAATGTCATTCACGTCGTTTCCATTTATGCTGCGGTAATATTCCATTTTCCGATAATTGGCTTCTGTCTCTTTTGGAACATCAACAGTAATCTCGTTGGCCTTGCGCGCATCCAGCATAACTGTCTGAGGTCCATCCAGGTTAATTTCCGGGTCGCCGACAAGTGCAACACCTGCATGATCTGTATCAGCATCAACGTCCATCATGGACATAACGGAATACGTTCCTTTCGGCAGCCGCAGCTCCTTCGTGCCTTCCACAGACATGAACTGAGGATCGCCAGTTGGTCCCAACAGGTAGAAGTATGCGGAGGCAGCTTCCCCATCCCGATCAACTGCCTTTATGGTAAGGGGATACCTTTCATCTTCTTTAATCATGCCTAAAGACGTATGGACAATCTTTTGGCCTTCTGCTGAAGCACTGATATGACCCTGATAACGGGAGCCAAAATCACCATTATTCGGGTCCAGTGTAACGGTGACCCCGGCAATTCCATTAGCTGGAACAGTCACTTTTTCTGATGAAAGCTTTACCATTCCGGCAGGAGCATCGGTGTCATGGCTATCTTTCATCGATATTGACAGATCCAATGTCACATCCTGGCCGCTATCGTTTGTATACGTAATGGTCTTCTCAGCAGGAACATCATTCTCATGAGGCCAGTCATAGAAGCCAAAGTCGAGGGAACCAGTGGCCCTTATATTACCAAGCACTGCAGCTTCAGCATCAAGACGGCCAGTTCCGCCTTCAAAAGGGCTAATGTCCTCCAGCTTCCTTGTGGTGCTCATCAGAGCTTCTTTAAGCTGTTCTCCGGTCCATTCAGGGTGGCGCTGGGAGAGAAGGGCTGCAGCTCCAGCAACATGAGGTGTTGCCATAGAGGTGCCATCCATGCTCATGTAAGAGCCGCTTCCCTGGTTCGTATATTGAGAACGTGCAGCCATGATTCCTACTCCAGGAGCAGTGAGATCAGGCTTTAATCCTGAGCTTCCAAAGCTAGGCCCTTTAGACGAGAACCAGGCAAGATTGTCGGACTTGTCTACGGCGCCAACAGTAAGAGCATCGTCAGCAGCTCCTGGTGATCCGATTCCTTCACTGCCAGTGTTCCCGGCAGCAATAACAAACAGGGAACCTGTTTCTTTACTAAGATTGTTTACAGCTTGAGCCATTGGATCCGTTCCATCGCTTGGTTCAGAACTGCCCAGGCTCATATTAACGATTTTGGCATTTTCAGCAGCCCATTCCATTCCATCAATAATCCATGAATCCTGGCCAAAGCCTTCATTACTCAGGACTTTTCCTACAAGAAGACGTGAGCCTGGAGCCACACCCTGATACCGTCCTTCGGAGGCTTCCCCGGTCCCAAGCACTGTGGAAGCCACGTGTGTCCCATGTGCATGCATATCGGTTACTTCTTCTCCTGGAACGAAGCTCACTGCCTCATCCAATTGGCCTGCAATGTCCGGATGCTCTGGATCAATTCCGGTATCAAGAACAGCCACCTTTACGCCTGTTCCATCATAGCCGGATTCCCAAGCTGAAGGGGCTCCAATCTGAGGGACACTTTGTTCAAGAGAAGCTTCGACACGGCCATCCAGCCAGATTTTTTCAATCCCTGGAGCCAGTGCGGCTTTAGATTTCTTGGGGGTTTTGTTTGCTTTAGTAATTTCTTTCCAGAATCCCTTTGTTTCTTTCTTATCAGCTGTGACTGCTACACTATCTATGCTTTCAAGTACATGGGTTTTCTTTGAGCCTTTTGGGATTGGATGAGCAACAGCTGAACGGCCTTTGGATTCGGAATATTGAATGATGACCGGCAATTCCTTTTGATTCTCATCATCATAGCCGTCTTTAATTAAAGCCGTAATATTGAACAAATCCTGGTCCAAAAATCCGGAAGCCAGATATGGCATAGCCTGATCAGGAATGACATACGTTTCTTTGTTGGCTGTCAAAATACGTGCTCCACTTGCGGAGGGATCCGCTGGTTCAACATGAATGATATTCTTTCCATCTTCAAATTCGGTTACGGTTACGACATCACCCGTGATAAGGGTGATGTCATGCTTGCCTTTACTGGCTTTTGCATTCATCCCTTGCAGATCAGTTATTGCCGCTTTGCCATCTGCGCCTTTTAGAATGCCTTTCCCTGAATCATCAGCCGCAGCCTGCAGGGGCGGAACAGCCAGCATAGCAGCAGCCATGGCAGCTGTTAAATGCTTTTTAAACCTGAAATCTCCCATTCGTGCCCATTCTCCTCTTCAAAAGTATAGTGGTTCACCCTTAAAGCAGCTGGGAAAGCACCCCTATTAAACTGCTTTAAATAATCAAACAACAACCTCTTACAACTTGATTCATAGTTCATAAGGTTCTATTGAAAAGTATAAGGAAGAAAGAACATTCTGTTAATTGGGGAAATTAAAAGGCAATTTAAGTGTTAATTCTGGGCTAAAAGAATTAGATTTTGATAAATTGATGGTTGATTGGGAGTGTCTGTAGGTATTTATGACAATAAAATTTGGGGTTATTTAATAGGGGAAGATAATAATACTGCAAATCTATTAATTTTAATAATCGCATCCTTGTGCTTATGTAATGCTGATTTTTAATAACCATCAGCTGGAATAGTCAACAAGGACCGGCGGAAAAGCACCGTCAGTCCTTGTTTTATACATCAAAAACACCCTCATAGATCCTCTTCAAATCATCTCGAAGCTTCTCGACCGGTATGAATCGCGCCTCTCTCAGAACTTCTCTTCCATCCAGATATAAGGCAATCACAGGCACTGTAAAAGCCATGAGGAACCCGGCTATCTCAGGGACCTTTCCTGCATTCACAGACCGGGATTCTATACGGGGATAATCCTTCAACACTTCCTCAACCTGAGGAAGCAGGCCATGACAGACGCTTCAGCTGTCAGTCAGCACATAAATAAGACCAAGCTCGGCGCTCTGAATAAACTGATGCACCTCTTCCATCGCTGTCAGCTCTTTCATCGTCATCATCCTCCTAAGCCGGCATTTTTCCCATTATACAATAGGATTTCCATAACCACTTCTAGAATACCTTATCATGAAGGAGTGGTTCTATTGGCAAATCTATGGGAAGAAAAGTTCTCCGCAGAAGGATATTTATATGGTGAAGAGCCCAATGAATTTATCAGAGAGCATGCGTGGCGGCTTGAGGGACACAAACGAGTTGCTGCTTTGGCCGAGGGTGAGGGCCGAAATGCTGTGTTCCTTGCAAGAAAGGGGCATGAGGTAACCGCATGGGACTATACACAAAGCGGGCTAATAAAAACACAGCAGCTGGCTGAACGCCATCATGTCAGAGTAGAAACAGGGCAGAAGGATCTCATTCATGATTCTGTACCATCAGGGGAGTATGATGCTTCGATTATGGTTTTCGGCCACTTTCTGAAAAAAGATCAAAAGACTGTTTTCGATAAGCTCGTTTCTGTTGTAAAGCCGGGTGGAATCGTCATGCTTGAAGTCTATTCGGAGGATCAGCTCCTCTATGGAACAGGCGGGCCGAAAAGTGTTGATATGGTGTATGATCCCGCAGATCTTCTCCAATGGATTAAGAGCTATAAAGTCCTTCATTTCTTTTATGGCGAACAGGAGAGAGTCGAAGGAAAAGGCCATACAGGTACGGGGCATGTGATTCAGGCTATATTGCAGAAATAGAAAAAGGAGGCATAAGCGGCCTCCTTTCCCTATTTTAAGATGTAATCGATTGGGTTCTGTTTACCTTCGCAGAATAAACACGGTACAACACGAATGCCAATCCGGAAAGCAGGATTCCCGAGATGTACGGGGCACCGATGCTCATGGTAAAAAGCCAGCCGCCAAGCGGGGGCCCGATAATACGTCCCAGGGAGTCAAATGATGACAGCAGGCCGGTCGTACTGCCGTGTCCAGTTTGAGATGTCTTTGTCAGCAGGGAAGATACGCTCGGGCGGATAAACCCGTTTCCGATTCCGAAAACTGTTAAGAATATCGCTGCTGTGGTAAAACTGTCAACCAGGAGAATAAGTCCAAAGCCAATGGCGGAGATGATGATCCCCAGTTGAATCACGGCTCCTTCTCCGTACTTTTTCGTCATTCTTCCTACTAAACCGCCCTGTACAAGGGCGCCTCCAAACCCCATGATCATAAAGATATAGCCAAGCTCTACGGTCCCAAGGCCAGCTTTGTCAGCCGCAAAATACGCGAAAGTTGCTTCCAGGCCTGCCAGTGACAACGAAACAAACAGCTGAAGGATAAACAGAATTCCAGTGTTTCCGCTTAAAGCTGTTAAAAGTCCTGGACGCTTAGCAGCTCCCTGGCTGCGCTGCTCTGGTGAAAGGGATTCCTTCAGCACAAGCATGACAAGGAAAAATGTAATAAATGAAGATGTTCCTGCCGCGTAGAAAGGAATGTTCAAACTTTCCCGGGAAAAGATGCCCCCGATTGCCGGACCAAAAATAAACCCTAAGCCAACCGCAGCTCCAATGATTCCCATCCCTTTTCCGCGGTCTTCTTCAGATGTAATATCCGCTACATAGGCCATGACAGTCGGCATATTGGCAGATGACAGGAAGCCGCCGATAACTCTGGCAGCAAACAGCATCCAAAGTTCAGTGGATAAGGCCATCATGAAAAAAGACAGGCCAAGGCCAAAAATACCGATCATTATGACCGGTTTGCGTCCGATTTTATCGGAAACGCGCCCCCACATAGGTGCAAACAGCAGCTGCATCAACGAATAAACGGCCATTAATAGGCCCAGTTCAGTGGGTGAGGCCCCTAATTCTTCCGCATAAAAGGGGATGACAGGTATGATGATTCCAAACCCCACCATAACAAGAAACATAACTGCGAATAAAAGAGGCAGTGCTTTTTTTGTATTCAACGTGTTCACTCCAGTTAAGGTCAAATTCCATCTAAGTACTATGATTATAACAAAAACATTCCCATACTTTCACCTTAGGCATTGGGCAGGTAAATAAGTTCTATTTATCAGCCAATTTTAAAAATATATTGAAATATCAAAATAATATAAACTATGATGAACTTGTACATTTTTACAGTCAAGAGAGGGGGAAATGGAATGGAAAAGAAATTAGAAAAGAAAGTGCTGATCGCAAGCCTGATCGGAAGTTCCATCGAATGGTTTGATTACTTTTTGTACGGGACGGTTGCTGCACTTGTATTTAATCAAATGTTTTTTCATAGCGATGACCCGGCTGTCGGTTTGATGCTGGCATATGCCTCTTTCGCACTTGCTTTCTTTATCCGCCCGCTTGGCGGGGTAATTTTCAGCCACATCGGCGATAAAATCGGCAGAAAGAAGACTCTTGTCCTCACACTATCCCTTATGGGCGGTGCAACTGTCCTCATGGGCTTTTTGCCTACCTACGACAATATTGGCACGGCAGCACCGATCCTGCTGATCATTTTACGCTTAATACAAGGTATTGGCCTTGGAGGAGAATGGGGCGGCGCATTGCTGCTTGCTGTTGAGTATGCCCCAAAAAATCGGCGCGGCTTTTTTGGAAGCATTCCGCAAATGGGTGTCACCATCGGAATGCTCCTTGGAACGCTTGCCTTATCCATCATGACTTTATTGCCTGAGGAAGCCTTTTTATCATGGGGATGGCGTGTCCCGTTCATCCTAAGTGCCCTGCTTGTCTTTTTTGGCTTATGGATCCGCAAAGGGATTGATGAAACACCATCCTTTAAAAAGGCCCAGGAGAAAGGCGAAATCGCCAAGATTCCGTTTGTGGAAACCATGCGCAGCCATTGGAAGGAAGTATTGATTGCAGTCGGCGCAAAAGTGGTGGAGACAGCGCCATTTTATATTTTCGGAACCTTTATTGTTTCCTATGCGACAACACAGCTTGGATTCTCACGCACTGTTACTCTGAATGCCGTTACGATTGCAACGATAATTACTACAATACTAATCCCGATCATGGGAAAACTGTCTGACAAAGTTGGCCGGAAAAAACTATATGTGGGCGGAACGGTCCTGATGATGCTTTACGCCTTTCCATACTTCTGGCTGCTTCATCAGGGTTCGGCGTTTCTGCTGGTTGTGGCTACCATATTGGGTCTCGGGATCATCTGGGCTCCAATTACCGCTGTACTTGGGACTATGTTTTCAGAAATATTTAAGTCGAATGTCCGCTATACCGGCATCACACTGGGCTATCAAATAGGAGCCGCTCTGGCAGGAGGAACCGCTCCTCTCGTTGCAACTGCCCTGCTGAATGCGTATGACAATTCCTATGTTCCTGTAGCGTTATACATCATGCTTGCAGCTGCCATCTCTTTGATTGCGATTTCATCCGTCCGTGACCGAAGCAATCAGGACCTTGATTCTGATCTTCCAGGAGATGATGCATTCCATACAGGCTTCGGACAAACCGACCAAAAAGCTTAGAAAGGTAGATTTCATGCTTTTATTATCTGAAAAAGAAATCAAATCCATTTATACGATGGAATCAGCCATTAAAGATCTGGAAAATGCCCTGGTACATCATCTGGAAGGGAAAATCCAGAATCCCCATAGAACCGTCCTGGACTTTCCGGAGAAACAGGCATCTGCCCTTTATATGCCGAGTGCCATGCCGCCAATTGGCAAAACGGCTGTGAAGGTGGTCACCATTTTTCCTGAGAACCCTGTGATCGGCAAAAAAACGACTCAAGGAGTCATTTTGCTAAGCGATACAGATAATGGAGAGCATCTCGCATGCATGAATGCCTCTTACCTGACAAGGCTCCGGACCGGGGCCGTGAGCGGGATTGCCACTAAGCATCTGGCAAAAAAACCGGCAAGATCTGTGGCTGTGATCGGGTGCGGGGCAATGGCTGAAGAGCAGCTGCAGGCCGTTTTGGAGGTCCGCGAAATAGAGGAAATCTTACTATACAACCGGACGGCTGCAAAGGCACAAGAATTTTCTGCGAAATTCCATGAATTCAATGGTCCGGTGACCATCTTGGAAAATGCCGATGAAGCTGTTTCCCGGGCGGATATTGTTATCTGCAGCACCCGCTCGGAAAAGCCCGTGTTCACAGGCAAGGCCCTCCGGCCGGGTACGCATATTAACGGGGTAGGCTCCTATCTTCCGCATATGCAGGAAGTCGATGCAGAAACACTGCTGCGAAGCTCTAAAATCGTCGCAGATACCTTGGAAGGGGTCAAAGAGGAAGCAGGTGATTTCGTTATTCCTGCCAGAGAAGGCATCTGGAGCTTCACGAACCTTCACGGCGAACTCGGACAATTATCAGCCGGAGTGATCGCAGGCAGAGAAAACGATGAAGAGATTACCTTTTTTAAATCAGTCGGCATTGCCTACTTTGACCTCGCTGTGGCTGCAGCCGTTTATGAAAAAGCAATTCTTGAAGGCATCGGAACTAAGGTGGACCTGTAAAAAGGTGAATAGTGCCTGCAGCTTTGGAAAATCTATAGCTATACTTCTAAAATAAAGGAGAGATAGGGATGCCAAAGCAGCCGAATAAAGTAACAGAAGAGAAGCAGGTCGTTGCCGCCCAAAACCAGGCGGACCAATTCAAAAAAGGAATGGACACAGAATTTGCCCTTGAAGAAAATGTCCAGGACGCGGCAGCCAAAAGCCAGCAGTATCAGGCACAAAACCAGCAGCCGACCTATGAACCGAATAAGCCATTTTAATGAAGCTGCATGATGGGTTTTATGCCTGTCATGCAGTTTTTTTATGTGGAAATAGTCGCTGGATAGATGTCAGAAAGGAATTTTTCGATTGCTGGATCAGATACAGGGGGAAATTAACTTATCAGGCCGCTGTGCCAGGTATATCAGTCAGATTTTATATATATCGGCCGATATCGGTCAAAATTCCACTTTATCGGTCACCCCGCGCCCCAGCAGCTTTCCAGCAATATCACCGTGCAAATATGAATACGCGTCTGCCATGATTATTTTGTGCACTGCCCCAAACTCTTGTAAAATAAGTGGCAAACAAGATCGCAAAAAGGAGTCATTATGAAAAGTCATATCATCATTGGTGCAGGAATCCTGGGGGCCTCTGCAGCCTACCATTTGGCTAAGGCAGGTGCAAATGTCACCGTTATCGACCGCAAAGACCCGGGTCAGGCAACAGACGCAGCGGCCGGAATTATCTGCCCCTGGCTGACACAGCGGCGGAATAAGGCGTGGTACGCGCTGGCCAAAGGGGGAGCGGCCTATTATCAAACATTAATCCGGGAGCTTGAAAAGGACGGAGAGACGAAGACGGGCTATCAGAAGGTAGGAGCCGTCAGCCTTCATACCGACCCTGTAAAGCTTGAAAAAATGGAAGAACGTGCAGCAACAAGACGCGGTGATGCACCTGAAGTGGGAGAGATTACACCATTATCTCCAGACCAGACATTGGAGCTGTTTCCGCCTTTATCAAAGGAATATGCCTCTGTACATGTAAGCGGAGCGGCGCGCGTCAACGGCCGGGAATTAAGGGACGCCCTGCTGCGGGCAGCAGAAAAACATGGTGCTGTATTGGTTCATGACTCTCCTGAACTTTTGTGCCAAGGAGACAGGGTCACAGCTGTAAAAGCCGGCGGAAAGCAATATGAAGCAGATAGTGTCATCGCAGCAGCTGGAGCGTGGGCTGGTGAGCTTTTGAAGCCGCTTGGTATTCAATTGGATGTAAAGCCGCAAAAAGCGCAGATTGTCCATCTTCAGCTTGAAGAGGAGGAAACGGGCAAATGGCCTGTTGTGATGCCGCCAAACAATCAATACATTCTGGCTTTTGAAGGCGGCCGCATCGTCGTTGGTGCCACCCATGAAGATAATATAGGCTATGATCTAAGGGTGACAGCTGGTGGCCTAAATGAAATTTTTGAAAAAGCGCTAGCAATAGCCCCTGGATTGTCTGATGGAACGTTCACAGAAGCACGTGTGGGCTTCCGTCCCTATACACCCGGTTTCTTGCCCATTATCGGCCAAATTCCGGGCATAAAGGGTCTTTACATATCAAATGGACTTGGAGCCTCAGGGCTGACCGCAGGGCCGTTTCTGGGTGCCCAGCTTGCCAAGCTTGCTCTCGGGCAAGAGGTGGATATTGACCTGGACCTCTATGATCCGGCTGGCGCGATAGAAAAATAATAAGGGTAAAGGTGCCTGTTTGCAGCAGGCACCTATTTTTAATTCTGCTAAGTTAATAAATCCCTTCAATTCGGGTATACACTAATGAAATAAATGAATGATAAATGGCGTTTCAGTAGGAGGCTGAATCATGAAGTGGAAGGGCAGAAGAGCGAGTTCTAATGTAGAAGACCGAAGAGGCATGGGCGGAGGGGGAAAAACCCTGATTGGCGGCGGCCTCGGCGGAATTATTATTTTATTGATATTTACCTTCCTCGGCGGTGATCCGGGAGAGCTTTTAGGCAATATGGCCGGAACAGATTCTGGCACAGCTGTACCGTATGAAGAATCAGAACAGGAAAAAGAGCTTGCTGATTTTGTCTCTGTTGTGCTTGCGGATACAGAGGAAGTCTGGACGGAAATATTCGAAGAACAGGGATTGCAATATGAGGAGCCGACCCTTGTTTTATATTCAGGCAGCGTACAGTCTGCATGCGGGGCAGCGTCCTCTTCCGTTGGGCCTTTTTATTGTCCGGGCGACCAAAAATTGTATATTGATTTAAGCTTTTACGAAGAACTGCAAAGAAAGTTCCAGGCTCCTGGCGATTTTGCCATGGCCTATGTCATAGCCCATGAGGTAGGGCACCATGTGCAGACCCTGCTTGGAACGACTGAGGAAATCATGCCGCTCCGTCAGAGAATGAGTGAAGAAAAGTTTAATCAGTATCTTGTCCGTTTTGAATTGCAGGCCGATTATTATTCAGGCGTTTGGGCCAACCATGCACAGGGAATGGGATATTTAGAGGAAGGCGATCTGGAAGAAGCCCTGAATGCTGCAACGGCAGTAGGGGACGACACCCTTCAAAAACGGGCGCAGGGCTATGTAGTGCCGGAAAGCTTTACCCATGGAACGTCAGAACAAAGAAAGTCATGGTTTTACAAAGGATTCCAAAACGGAACCATCAAAGGCGGAGACACGTTTAAACAAAGAAATTGAAGCAATACGAAAGGAGAGGTTCACTTGAATAGCCAAACCCAAACATTTCAGCTGGCGGATGATGGACAAATACCCAACAATCCGGACCTTCCTGTTATCATCTACAAGGCCGTTTTTAAGGAGCAGCCTGATGAAATAGAGGCGGCTTTTAACAGACATCAATGGACCGGCAGCTGGACGGGCGGGGTATATGATTACCATCATTATCACAGCAATACTCATGAAGTACTGGGTGTCAAAGCAGGACAAGCAACCGTCCTCATCGGCGGTGACCAGGGCGAGCGCCTTGAACTCCATCAGGGCGATGTTATTCTCCTCCCGGCAGGGACAGGGCATAAGAATGCGGAAAGCAGTCCGGACTTCGAAGTCGTAGGTGCCTATCCTGGCGGAACAAGCCCGAATATGAAGAAAAAAGACCCATCAGATCGTGTACAAGCATTGGCAGAAATAAAAAATGTCCCTGTTCCGCAGACTGATCCTGTCTATGGTGATGAGGGGCCGATGCTTGAAGAGTGGAAAGAATGAAGACTGCTGTTTACCGGCCCAAATAGAACATTTACCGGCCGATTTGAAAGAAATACCGGCCAAAACCGCAGAAATACCGGCTAAACTGCCGAATTTACCGGCCGAGCAGATACAAAAAAAGCCAGAAGAGCATACACTCTTCTGGCTTCCGCTTTTCTATTAACGTACACCCTTCATATATCCTTGAATCTTAGGACTCAACATGAATAGGATAATGGATAGCACGATCGCAGCTGCACCAATTACACCGAAATAAGTCATTTCTGTTTCTGGTGAATAGAACTTAACAATCTGTGCATTGATTGCCTGTGCGGCCGCATTTGATAGGAACCAAAGGCTCATCGTTTGCGCCGAGAAAGCAGCAGGCGCTAATTTTGTTGTGGCTGAAAGTCCGACTGGAGATAAGCAAAGCTCACCAAGAACAACAATAAAGTAGCTAAGAACCAGCCATAATGGACTTACAAGAGAATCTGTACCGCCAAGGTATGCTGGCAGCAGAATCACAAGGAAAGATAAACCAGCGAATAATAGGCCCAGGGAGAACTTCTGCGGCACTGAAGGCTGGCGGTCGCCAAGCTTCACCCATAGCCAGGCAAATACTGGTGCAAAGAAAATGATGAACAATGGGTTAAGAGACTGGAACCATGCCGGTGAAATATCAAGACCCATAAAGTCAAGCTGGGTACGCTTGTCCGCATAATTCGCAAGAATCGTTGAACCCTGCTCCTGGATAGCCCAGAACATAACAGATGCAATGAATAATGGAATATAAGCAATGATGCGTGAGCGTTCCACTTCTGTTGTTTTCGGGCTGCGGTACATTACAGTAAAGTAAATAATCGGAAGCCCAATACCAAGAACACCAACAAGGGCAATAAACGAATCAAATGTTAAAAGACCAGTTGGGATGCCGACTGCCACTAAAATGGCAACAACAGCAGCACCAAGGCCAATTCTTGTATAAACCTTACCTTTTTCATCTGCTGATAATGGATTAGATACATAAGTTCCTGCTAATCCAAGATTTTTCTTTTTCGTAAAAACAAACACTAATAAGCCAAAGAACATACCAACGGCAGCAATGGCGAAACCTAGGTGGAAATTATAATCCATTCCAACTGTTCCGACAATTAAAGGCGCAAGGAATCCGCCAAGGTTGATACCCATATAGAAAATACTGAAACCTGCATCGCGGCGGTTATCTTCCGGGCTGTAAATATCCCCAACCACGCTTGATACATTTGGCTTCAATAATCCAGTACCTAATACGATCAGCACCATGGAAACAAAGAACATAGCCAGGCTGCCAGGAATAGAAAGGGCAATATGGCCGAGCATGATTAAAATTCCGCCATAGAATACAGCTCTGGAGGTTCCGAGTAATCTGTCGGCTATCCATCCGCCGATGATTCCTGACATATACACCAATGATCCATAAATGGACATGATAGCTAAAGCTGTCGGCTCATCCAGGCCTAAACCGCCTTTTGAAACCTCATAATACATATAGAATACAAGGATCGCTCTCATTCCATAATAAGAAAAGCGCTCCCAAAATTCAGTGAAGAAAAGTGTGAACAAGCCTTTAGGATGTCCAAAGAAACCTTTTTGAGGCACACTTTCAACAATTTTCTGCCTATTAAAATCTGACATGTTTCATCCTCCTTTTAGCTATTCTATAATATCTTTCATAGTTCCTAATTGTCAAAAAAAATTTTATGTAACGATGGTTATTATTGACTTTTTAGGCGGAATAAATAGATTTTTCCAGAGATTTAAACAAAAGAACGTTTTTTCAGAATAATAACAGTATTAAAACTTATCTAAAAACAGAGGTATTATTCCCATAAAAAAAAGCCGCTCAAACCGGCGGCTGCTGCAAATATCCTTATGCGTTTGTAAGTACTGCTTCTTTAGGGCTATGCTGATGAATTGATTCTTCCCTGGAGGATAGCCTGTTTTTTCCCATGTCCTTAGACTGCAGAAGGAGCTGGTCTGCGTAAACATAGGCTTTTTCAATAGAAAGGAGCTTGTTCACTTTATAGTAAAAGAGGCCAAAGGATGCTGTGTAGGATAGAGAAATGGACTGGTCTTTAAAATCGGCATGAAATGTGCTGTTTTCAATGCCTTTGCGTATCTTCTGAGCTAAATTCAAGCATTCTTCATATGACCTGAATCTCATTATTATGGTAAATTCCTCTCCGCCGCTTCTGAACAAGTAATCATCTTTGGAAAGATAGCTCTTCAATGAGTCGGCAAAGTGCCTGATTGCCTGATCGCCCACGGCGTGGTTATAGCTATCATTAATCCTTTTGAACTTGTCGATATCTGCCACTACAATCGCGATGTGTTCCGCCGATTGATTAAGTTCCGTCATTTTTTTATCCATATAAGCACGGTTAAAAACACCAGTAAGGAAGTCGGTATAGGCCATCTGCTCAAATTTATCGCGTTCGATTTTATTCTGCAGCATCTGTGATTTCGACAGAAAGGAACGGCTGACAAGATAATTAAGTATAAACAGACTTATGAGCATCTCCCATTTGCCCTCATTAAGAAATAACAGCAAAAGACCATTAGTAAAGGCAATCTTCCCCATATCCAGTACACTTCTTGTTTTGATAAAATCAATCGCTTCCTGCTTCGTTTTTATGTCTCCTGTCAATTTAAACACGGTAATCAGGAAGATGTCTGAAAGCATGGATGTTACGGTAATCAGAATAAGCATGATTATCCAAAAGCCGAATGCCGCATCCTGAAAGAGGGGATACAGCAGATTGAATAAATAGAATGCAATAGAGTTGCTCATCACAAAGGAGCCAATGTTATAAAACGCATGGAAAAATTCATCCGGATCGTCTGTTTTTGTTTGTTTCTTATATAAATAAACACTAAATCGATAGATGACTTCAAATATAAATAAACCTAATGGCCCTGTAAAAAGCCCAATGGAGAGACTGTAATTAATTCCATAATCGATGGACGTATTTCCGTTTCTGCTGATAATCCGCAAATGGTGATACAAGCAGGAAAACAGCAGGTATATGAAGAGTGCTTTTATATATGAAGAGCTCTCGACAATGATCCCGTCCGAGATCAGAGCTGTAAAAAGTGAAACAATAAAAAGCGAAACCATAAATATTCTGGAGCCTTGCATCTTTCTGTACTCCTTTGCCTGTTGTTATACCTCTATTTTATAGGAATTTTTTTCTAGAAAGTAGACAAATTTAATATATTTTCTAAATTTTTTAATATTATCTATTTTATTTCATTTTTGTTAGAGACAAGCAGGATATTATTTTATCTCTTAAACTATCAAATTTCAGGAAAAACACCAAATAAACCTGGTTGTAAACAAAAATGAATACAAGTATGCGATATTGTTTGCAGTTGTATTCAAAAATGTAAACAAGTATACAAACACGTGTACATGTTGGTGTGTAAAGATGTGTTCAATATTGTTTACTTGTATACGGAAAGTGTATACAATGTAGGTATAAGTTTACAATTTGTTTACGTCTTTACGCTTTGATTACTTTTTATTTCCTTACATTGATTAATCTCTCAATCTGAATTACTCTTAAAACAATAGCTCTATATTTGAGAATGAAAGGATTGAATGATTTGACGAATTCAAGAATTGCAGCAGTTGACGTAGGAAACGATTCTATTAAAGCAATCTTTGGAAAACTGGATTCAGAATTAAATATACCGAATGTGATTGCGAGAGATGTTGAGGACCGCCCGGTTATCGGGATAGAAGAACTTGACAGCAAAAATCCGCTTGAAGGCATACATATCAGAGTCCACTCCCCTGCCCTGAAAGAAAACAATGCGATTTATCGTGTGGGGCACCTGGCAACGAAAAGCGATAACGCTACTGAATTAGATCCGGGCAGCAGCAAATCTGAAGAAGATCAGACATTAGTCATGCTATTCTCTGCTTTGGCATTGGATGCTGTGCAGAAAGATGGTTCCACAGGCTTTAAAAAGTCCGGGAATGTGATTGATGCAAACTACACACTGGGAACAGGACTTCCTCTTCGTGAAGTAAAGGAAGGCAAGGATGCGGGCTACCGTTCCAAATTGCTGGGCTCTGTCCATCAGGTTGAGTTCCTTGTGACACCGAAGTACCAGGGGCAAAAAGTAAATATCAAGTTTGATGAAATTAAGGTATATCCTGAAGGCTTTGCTGCTTATATCAACCTTGTAATGGACAACAACTTAAATATCATCAATAAGGATTTAATTGATAAGCGTATTTTAATTCAGGATATCGGCGGACTATCAACGGATATTGCTGTCATTAAAAACCGCAATGTTGATGATGACAAAGCGCAGGGCTTCAACCTTGGGGTATCTGAAGCTCTTGAATCCATCCGTGAGGAGATTCGTTCGAAACATGGCGTTGAACTCGACAGCCGTCGGGATGTCGTGGAAATCATCACGAAAAAGAATGACCGCAATCATATTATGGTAAAAGGAAGCCGGACAAGCGTACATGATATTACAGACCGAATTTTGCTTGATCTGGCTAAGAAGCAGTATCGCCTACTCCGCAACGTTTGGCAGAAAAACTCCCAGACGGAAATCTGCTACTTTGTCGGCGGCGGCTCTATTGTTTTAAAAGATTATCTGAAAACATTAAATAACAATCTGGATGGCTATAACATTGACTTCTTTGAGGATGAAAAAGAAAGCATCTGGATGATGGCCAATGCTTATTACAAGCTGATCTCTGATTTTTCAAGAAGAACGAATAAAGACAAGGCGGACCAGGATAAAAAACCTGTTAAAGCCAACTAGGGTGATTTTTCATGAGTAAAGCTTCCTCTTCTGAAATTAAGAGAGGACAATCCGTATCCTTTCGGGTGCCATCTGACACACCTGATCATATTTTGAAGCATCTGCAAAAGCTCAAGGAAACCGAAAAACGGAATTTTTCCAGTAAGATTGCAGAGTTTGTGATGCAGGGAGTCAGCAGCTCTCAATCAAAAGACCGGGAAACTATTACCATTCCCCTTCCCAAGGGGTTAAGCAAAATCCAGCGCGACTGGCTAAAGCATGAGCACTCAGAAGCATTGCTCGGCAGCATCCTTTATCAGCTGATTACGGATCCCGTGCGTGCAACTTCCCTGCTGGCTTCTTTGAACAGCCGATCTTCTGATATTGATGAAGCTCTTTATCTGCAGGAGGAGCCGAGGCATTCAGTGAGTCAGTATGATTCGGCAGCTGCAGCTTTAGAAGAAGACGAACTTTCTGAAGCTGAACTGACCGATATTGAAGATGATTTGCTTGACTTTGATTGGGATAAAGCTAAACAGGAACAGGAAGAAAATGCAGAAGGTCAAACTGAAGAGGAAAGCGAAGAAGACCTGGATACTCTTCTTGGCGGCTTTCTTGCACATATGAATAAATGAGCTTGGGGAGAGTTTCAGTGATGAAACTCTCCTTTTTTGTATTTAGAAAAGGATTTTCTGGGTAGTTTACAACTATAGCCTATCTTGGAACGAAAAGGAGGAATTTCAATTGAATTATGATTGCCTGATTGTTGGAGGAGGTATTGCGGGACTGCAGGCTGCCATTCAGCTGGGCAGATATAAACATAAGGTGCTGGTGCTTGATTCCAATGATGGGCGCTCCACGATATGCAAAAGCTATCATAATATCTTAGGCTATCCGGATGGCGTGAGCGGCCCTGAACTCCGGGAGATTGGGAAGAAGCACGCAGAAAGCCTTGGAGTGAAGTTTGTTAATGAAAAAGTGGAGCACGCAGAAAAGACAGATGGAGGATTTGAGGTTTCATCCCAAAAGGGCAATAAATATGTGGGAAAACGGATTTTACTTGCAACGGGTATTATGGACCGGCTGCCGCCCTTCCCCGAATTAATGCCTTGTCTCGGCATTTCTGTCTATGTCTGTCCTGACTGCGACGGATATGAGGTAAAGGATAAACGCACCATTGTGCTCGGCTCTGGAAATGCCGGAGCAAATATGGCATTAACATTGTCTTATTGGACAAATGATCTTGTTTTCATCAACCATGAAAAAAAGCCGGCAGATCAGAAATTATTGGAGAAATTGAAAGAAAAAAAGATTGAATACCTTGAGGAATCTATATGTAAGGTACTTGCAGACGACGAAAAATTCAACGGTGTACAGCTTGAAAATGGTAAAAAAATCACAGGTGATAGAGGGTTTATTGCCTTTGGAGGAAACGAAGTAAAGTCTGACCTGGCAAAGCAGCTCAGAGCAGAGCGCCTTGAAAATAAGCATATCCTGACAGATCCCCGCTCGAAAATGACAAGTGTCAAAAATGTTTGGGCAGCTGGAGATGTGGCAGCCCATTCAGAACAAGTAACCATTGCAATGGGGGAGGGTTCACAGGCTGCCATTTGGATTCATAAATCGCTGCTGCAGGACAAAAATTAACCTGAACTGGTTTGAATATAGAATTTAAAGGGTAAATATTTGGTTTATTTCTGAGCTCTTTTCTCATATAATAGCCTATAAGCTATTAAATAGAGAAAGGTGTATGCATTGAAGAAAGAAAGCTTGGATCTAGTCGTTCGGGAGTTATTGGAGAGATCGGGGAGTCTGGCAAAGATTAAATTAGAGAATCATTTTCCGGGAAATCGTATAGCTGGCGGAAAGTACAGCATGGGAACACATACCATAACGCTTTATATGGAAGAGATTATGAAACAATGCCAGCAGCTCTTTTCTTCTGCTGATCGCTTTTTGGATTATTTCACTGTTGTGTTTGCTCATGAGCTTGGTCATGCTGAAGATACAGAGCTGGAGGAATTGGCCAATTACCTTGATTCCTGCATAACAGAGCAGGAACGATGCCTCACAGCATTGAAAATTGAGGAAAATGCATGGGCATTTGCTGAAAAGCTTCTGCCGGATATGGATAAAGCCTTCATGCAGAAAATTATCTATCATTCGTTAAAACCATACCGGGAACAGCTTCAAGTGGAGCCAGCCTGATAATATAGGAGAAGCCGCAGTCCAAAAAGCTGCGGCTTCTAAATTGTTAGCAGGATTTTATCATGAAAAAGGGTATTGAAAAATCCAATTGTAAGCGTTACACTTACTGTAGTAGTATGCAAATGCTTAAAAGCAGGCAGCTTTTTTTTATACCGCTTAATGCAAACGTTTGCGCACCGCGATGATTGAAAAAGAAATTTATATAAATTGAGGGTGTTAATATGAAGAAGGTTTGGTGGAAAGAAGCAGTAGGATATCAAATTTATCCGCGCAGTTTCCAGGATTCAAACGGAGATGGAATTGGTGATCTTCAGGGAATCATTCAGCGGCTTGATTATATTAAAGGATTGGGGATCGATGTCATCTGGATTTGCCCAATGTACAAATCCCCTAATGACGATAATGGCTATGATATTTCAGATTACCAGGATATCATGGAAGACTTCGGTTCCATGGAGGATTTCAATCAGCTGATGGATGAAGTCCATAAGCGCGATATGAAGCTGATTCTTGATCTTGTCTTGAACCATACAAGTGACGAACATCAATGGTTCATCGAATCCCGTTCATCCAAGGAGAACCCGAAGAGGGACTGGTATATTTGGAGAGACGGAAAGAATGGCAAGGAACCGAATAACTGGGAAAGCATTTTTGGCGGGTCAGCATGGGAATATGATGAGAAGACTGAACAGTATTTCCTGCACGTTTTTTCTACGAAGCAGCCTGATTTAAACTGGGAGAACAAAGAAGTCCGTGAGGCTTTATATGATACGGTGAACTGGTGGCTGGATAAGGGAATCGACGGTTTCCGGATTGATGCCATCAGCCATATCAAAAAGCGTGCCGGCCTGCCTGATATGCCGAACCCAAAAAAGCAAAAGTATGTTTCTTCCTTCGATATGCATATGAACCAGGAAGGCATTCACGAATTTTTAAAGGAATTTAAAGATCGCACATATGCGAACTATGATGTGATGACAGTGGGCGAAGCAAACGGTGTTACTGTGGATGAAGCCGATCTTTGGGTCGGTGAGGAACAGGGTAAAATGGATATGATTTTTCAATTTGAACACCTTGGCCTTTGGGATGCAGAAACCAATCCAGAGGTTGATATTGTCGAGCTGAAAAAAGTTCTTACCCGCTGGCAGAAAGGTCTGGAGGCTGATGGCTGGAACGCTTTATTTATCGAAAATCATGATAAGCCCCGTGTCGTTTCAACATGGGGAAATGATGAGGAATACTGGCACCAGAGCTCGACATCCATGGGTGCCATGTACTTCCTGATGCAGGGAACGCCATTCATTTATCAGGGACAGGAAATCGGCATGACCAATGTCCAATTCCCATCCATTGACGATTATGATGACGTAGCCGTGAAAAACCTGTACCGCCTTAAAAAAGAGGAAGGCATGTCCCATCAGGAAATCATGGATATCATCTGGGCCTCTTCCCGCGATAACAGCCGTACGCCTATGCAGTGGTCTTCCAGGGACAACGCAGGATTCACAACAGGACAGCCATGGATGAAGGTTAACCCGAACTATAAGGAAATCAATGTGGAAGTCCAATCGCAGGACCAGGAATCCATCCTTTCGTTCTATAAAAAAATGATTCGATTGAAAAAAGAAAATGAAGTCTTCACCTATGGCCAATACGATCTGCTTCTTGAAGAAGATAAGCAAATCTATGCCTATACCCGTACATCAGATGATGACAAGGTAGTCGTCATCACGAATCTTTCAACAAAGGAGGCATCTTTTGAAGCTGAATTTAAGCTTTCTAATGATCAGCTTTTATTGAATAACTATCCGGTTGATACGCATGAAGATTCGGATTCAATTATGCTTAAGCCTTATGAAGCCCGTGTTTATCGATTGAGATAAACTTTGTTAGCAGGATTCCTTTTAGGGGTCCTGCTTTTTTATAAGTCTGATCCTTTTTGAAATTTATCCTAAAATGCTAAAATGAGAAAAATAACCAATGGAGGCGCAGGCAATGGCAAAGGGTAAAACAAACGCGATGCGTATGCTGGATGCTCAGAAAGTGGATTACGAACTGATTACATATGACAACCAGGACGGCAAAATCGATGGGGTTTCGGTTGCAGCGAAGATTGGCAAAGATCCTGAAGCTGTCTATAAAACTCTAGTTGCTCAAGGCCACAGCAAGCAGATCTATGTTTTTATCATTCCGGTGGCAGAAGAGCTTGATTTGAAAAAAGCCGCTAAAGCAGCCGGCGAAAAGAAAGTGGAAATGATTCCGGTCAAAGATATCCAGAAGCTGACCGGCTACATCCGCGGCGGCTGCTCTCCCGTCGGTATGAAGAAGCAGTATCCCTCTTTCGTTGATGCAAAGGCAGCGGGACTTGATCTGATTATTGTCAGCGGAGGCAAAATTGGCATGCAGATGGAGCTCAAAGCGGAAGAATTGCAGAAGGCCATCGGAGCTGAACTTGCGGATTTAATTAAATAATAATAGTGAAGAGTGCTGAATAACCATGATTCGGCACTCTTTTTTTACGAAAAAAGTATAAAATTTTGAACGTCGATAATTGTCTAGCGCAAGCAGCCTACCCCCTCGAGATCACAAGCTTGTCTTGTTGAGGCTCCTAGGGACTCGAGACATAAGCCATTCCCTTTCAGAAGGAAAAAACACCTTCTTGCAGGGCTCGTCTTATGCTTGTCGTCCCTAAGCAGTCGCCTACACATTTCGGTTTGTCTTGTTTCGGCTCCTAGGGACTCGGGGTCATAAGCCGTTTCCTTTCAGAAGGAAGAACGCCTTCTTGCAGGAACTGTCTTATGCCTGTCGTCCCTGGGCAGTCGCCTCCTCATTTCGGGCAATCCTCCCAAAAAGGCAAAGAACGCCTTTTCGGGAGGCTCGTCTTGTGCTTGGGGCCCCCAGGATGGGGGTCATGCAGACGTTGCCACAGGACGTGGCGTTCTTAGTCTGCGTTCCTTCATGGGCAAGGCGCTTCCGCTTTTCTAAATAGGCTTTCACCCATCCTGCTCCCTTTGCATACTGTAAGGTGAAAATGCATTTCGAAAGGAAGTGTAAGAATGGCTGGGAAAATACTGAAATACTTCGCCGGCGGGAATACAGCCCGGGGATTCCACAATCTATTCGAATCGAACCTGCAGGGGCTTGATCGCTTATTCATTTTAAAAGGCGGCCCAGGAACAGGCAAATCATCACTGATGAAAGCAATCGGAGCGGAACTGTCCGAAAAGGGCTATGACCTTGAATACATTTATTGCTCATCTGACAGTCAATCAATCGATGGCGTGATCATTCCTTCTTTAAAAGCAGGCATTGTCGACGGAACAGCGCCGCATGTGATTGAACCGAAAGCACCCGGAGCCGTCGAAGAATATATTAATCTCGGAGAAGCTTGGGATTCAAGGGCGCTGGCTGCGAAAAGAGAAGAAATAACTTTACTGTCTGGTCAGATCAGCAATTCCTTTGCAGCGGCCTATGACACATTTGCCGAAGCACTGAGAATCCATGATGAATGGGAGAAAATCTATATAGAAAATATGAATTTCCAGAAGGCGGATGAATTGACCAAGAAGCTGATCTCCGTCTTCTATGGAAATGCAAAATTGAACAAAACTCCATCTGTGAAACATCGTTATTTAGGGGCAGCCACTCCGATTGGAGCGGTGGATTTCGTGCCGAATCTTACGGAGGATATTCAAAAAAGGTACTTCATTAAAGGGCGTCCGGGTTCCGGCAAGTCAACGATGCTTAAGAAGCTGGCAGCAGAAGCTGAAAGCCGCGGATTTGATATTGAAATCTATCATTGCGGGTTCGATCCGCACAGCCTGGATATGATCATCGTTCGCGAGCTGGGCCTCGCTATTTTTGACAGCACGGCGCCGCATGAGTATTTTCCGGATCGTGATGGAGATGAAATCGTCGACATGTATGAAATTACGATCAATTCAGGCACAGATGAAATTTACGCTGAACAGCTAAAGGATATCAGCACCCGTTATAAAAATAAAATGACCGAAGCCATATCCTATCTGGCACGGGCCAAAACCCAGCGGGACACGCTGGAAAACATCTATGTAAGCGCCATGGACTTTGCAGTAGTTGACCGGATCAAAGAGAAGGTCCGCTCTGAGCTGCTGCTGATTTCAGAGAAAGTTTCAATAAGGGAATAGAAGGGAGACCACACACAATGGATTATACAAATTATCCGTTTTATCCATATATGTATGACCAGAATGAACATGGACGCATTTTTCCTGGCGGAGGATCAGGCGGTGGATTCACCATTCCGGGATTTCCGGGCGGCGGGTTTAATATTCCAGGATTCCCGCCAGGACCGCCTCCAGGTGGTCCTGGCGGTGGATTTGGGCCTCCAGGTGGCGGAGGAGGCCCCGGAGGTCAGGATGGACCGCCATCAGGGCCGCCGCCAAGCTTCACACCACAGATGCAGCAGGTAAGCACGTTTGCTGTTGATCCCGGTGCCATAAGAGGCTGCTTATTCCGCAATACGTTTATATGGCTGCAAAATGGAAACAGCTTCTGGTTCTTCCCGACCTTTGTCGGCAGAACATCTGTAGCCGGCTGGCGCTGGAGAAACTGGCGCTGGACGTATTATGGAACAGACTTGAGAAGAATTCGTTCTTTCCAATGTTTTTAAATTAAGGAAGCTAATAAAAAAGAGGTATCCGCTTCAGGATACCTCTTTTATCTGTAGAAATCAGCGCTTGCTACACTGATAGCAGCCGCTGCACCTTGTTAATCGGCCGGGTTTCTAATGTTATCGGTTAAAATGTTGATATATCGGTCACTTCCCGTCATATCAGGTTTTCAGTATTAACCCAATGGAAAACCATTTAGAAAAGAATATGAGCAGCCAGCACAATCACCGGCAAAGTAATAAGCGTTCTTTGGATAAAGATAATAATCAGGTCCCATAATGTTACAGGGATTTTAGAGCCAAGCAGAAGTCCGCCCACCTCTGACATATAAATCAGCTGGGTAACGGATACTGAAGCTACGATAAATCGTGTCATTTCGCTTTCGATGCCTGCACCGATAACGGAAGGCAAGAACATATCAGCAAATCCGACCACAAGTGTTTCCGAAGCGGCTTTTGCTTCCGGTACCTGCATCAATTCAAGCAATGGAATGAATGGCATTCCTAAATAAGCAAAAACAGGAGTATACTCCGCGATAATCAGAGCCAAGGTTCCCAAAGCCATGACAATCGGGGCTACACCCATCCACATATCCAGAATGTTTTTGGCGCCATCCTGGAAGAAGGCTTTCAAGCTCTGATTTGTGCTTGCTTTGGCAACAGCCTGCTGGAGTCCCCAGCTTGCTGATGTGTGTCCTTCAGGGATGCTCTCATCAAGCTCGGATTCCTGGCCGTTATAATACGTATCAGGCTTTCTGGACAGGGGCCAGATTCTAGGGCTGATAATGGCGCAAAGGAATCCCGCTGCTGTAATGGTCAGGTAAAAAGGCACAAACATATGGCCAAGATTCACCTGTGAAATAACAACAAGGCTGAAGGTAATGGATACGACGGAAAAGGTTGTGCCAATAATGGCCGCTTCCCTTTTCGTATAATAGCCTTCTTCATACTGTTTGCTGGTTAGAAGAACACCAATGGTCCCATCGCCAAGCCAGGATGCCACACAGTCAATCGATGACCTTCCAGGCAGCTTAAATACAGGACGCATGATTTTTGTTAAAAGTGCGCCAAAGAATTCAAGCAATCCGAAGTTCAGCAGCAAAGGCAGGAACAGCCCGGCAAATAAAAAGACCGAGAACAGGATCGGCAGAAGGTCATTTAGGAGAAGTCCGCCTGTGTTTTCAGACCAGATCTGTTCAGGACCGATTTGAAAAAGGGTAATAACTGCAAAAACAGCGCCTATAAATCTCGCTGCAGCCCAGATGTAGGGAACGTCAAATAGGTTCTTGAAAAAAGGGCTTTTTTCGATAAAAGCGGGCTTAGCGAATTTGGCCAGCAATGTACCCAAAAGTGTAATGACAATAATAAAGGTCATAATTTCAGGAAGATAGTCTGCGAGCAGGTTTTGGATCCAGCCTGAAAATATGGCTATAGGAATTGTAATATCCCCTTGATATTTGATCGGAACCATGAATAAGCTGATTCCAATTAAAGAAGGTATGAGAAATTTTATTAGATCTGAAGAAGAATGCTTCTTTCTGGATGCATCAAACAATATCATTCACCTTTTTCTTATATTTATAAACCAAATGTTATTTTAATTCATAACCCCTGAAAAAGCCAACCCTTTCTCTTAAATTCCACTGTTTCCCTTCTTTTTAAACTTCTAAAACAAACATATTTTTAAGATCCCATATTATGTTAAAATATGAAATAATCAAAAAAATCAAAAAGCAGGTGTGCGGATGTTCAGGTTTCGGTTATATTGGACCTTCACAAAGAAGGCCTTTCTTCGATCAGCCGTTTATCGATTTGATGTATGGTCGCGGCTTGGCTCAAATCTTATTTTTCTGCTGATGTGGGGTTCAATTTGGACTGCTTTATATGCCGGAAGGGAAGAAGCTGGCGGCGTCAGCTTTGAGTCCATGCTGACATATATTGTGGTCAGCCAATTTTTATCTGGAGTAAATGGGGCGGGCACCCCGCTGTGGGAAATCCAGGAGAAGGTCCGGACCGGAGATATTTCCCTGGAATTAATGAGGCCGTTTGATGTGCCGCTCCGCTATCTTTTTGCCGATTTTGGCAGTGTGGCCTTTTACATACTGACAGCGCTGCTCCCTTTATATACAGTCATGTTCATTTTTATGGATTTGACATTGCCCTCTAGCTGGGAGACTTGGGCTTTGTTCATCGTATCCGCTTTTATTGGATTCCTGATCCGCTATTGCATTGAAATGTCTTTTGGGCTGCTTTCCTTTTTTCTCGTTGAAACAGGCGGGATTGTCGATGTCTTTTACTTTGCCATGTCCCTTCTTTCGGGGTCAGTCATTCCTCTGTGGTTTTTTCCGGGCTGGCTGGAAAAGATGGCGCTTTACTTGCCGTTTCAGGGGATCTATTACATACCAAATGCGATTTTTATAGGCAGAATCTCTGGAATTGAAATCCTGCTTTCCCTGGGTGTCCAATTATTTTGGGCTGCAGCCAGTTATCTGTTATTAAGGTTTGTCTGGAATCGCGCATCCCAAAAAGTAGTGGTACAGGGGGGATAGAGTGTGAGTGTTTTAAAATATTTGGATTTGTATTTCAAGCTCATCTCCGCAGGTGTAAGGGCCCAGCTGCAGTACCGGTTTGCCTTTGTCATGAGGATTGTCGGGCTGATCACATCTTATACAGGCACTGCTGTCACGATGTGGATCATGCTTTATCAGTTTCAGGAACTGGGCTCATGGACCTTTTACGAGATGCTGTTTCTATTTGCTGTCGCTGTTTTATCCTGGGGATTCTGCATCATTCTCTTTTTTCATTTCAGGGGGTTGGATACCTACATCTTAAACGGCACATTTGACCGCTTCCTTGTCAGGCCGATCAATCCATTTTTTCATTTCATGGCGATGAAGTTTGACGTTGCATCTTTTGGACAGTTCATCTTCAGCATCGGCATTTTTATTTGGGTCAGCTTTGAGCTGCAGCTGGATTGGACCATCGGGAAAAGTTTGTTTCTGCTGTTATCCGTGGTTGGGGGAATCCTCATCCAGGGTGGTCTGCTTGTCATGATATCTGCCCTCGCTTTCTGGACGACAAAATCGGAGCAATTTTACTGGGTGGCCATGTATCCGGCCCGAAATCTGACCAATTATCCTCTGGTCATCTATCCGAAAGCCGTCCAATGGTTTACCGCTTTTGTCGTTCCATTCGGCTTTGTGAATTACTTTCCCGCGGCTGTGCTTCTGGAAAAGGAAACGCCATTTTTCCCTGAGAATATTGGGTATTATTCGCCGCTTGTCGGCATCGTTTTTTTTGCCATAGCCTATTATATTTGGATGCTCGGTTTAAAGAGGTATAAGAGTACAGGTTCATGACATAGTTTAGGAGGGCTGGAATTGCCGATTATAGAGGTTGAACATTTGATGAAGGACTTTATGATTGCCAAGAGGGAGACAGGCTTTCTCGGCGCTGTGAAGAGCCTGGTGAAAAGAGAACATATTAAGAAGGAAGCAGTGAAGGATATCAGCTTTTCGATCGGAGAAGGGGAAATGGTCGGCTATATCGGACCGAATGGTGCCGGAAAATCCACCACCATCAAAATGCTTACGGGCATTCTTGTCCCAAGCTCAGGGAGTGTAACGGTAAACGGCATCATTCCCTATGAAAACAGGCAGGAAAATGCCAAGAATATCGGAGTGGTATTCGGCCAGAGAACACAGCTTTGGTGGGATCTTCCTACAATCGAATCGTTTGAGCTGCTGAAGGAAATCTATCAGGTTTCGGCTAAACGGTATAAGGAAAACATGGACACCTTTACAGAGATATTGGGGCTGGATGAATTCTTGAATACTCCGGTCCGCCAGCTGTCTCTTGGGCAAAGGATGAGAGCTGATATTGCCGCATCCCTGCTGCATGACCCGCCAATCCTATTTCTTGATGAACCGACGATTGGCCTGGATGTCATCGCTAAGGAGAAAATGAGGACATTTATTAAAGAGATTAATAATGAGCGCAAAATCACCGTCATTTTAACCACACATGATATGGAGGATATCGAAAAACTTTGTGAGCGGATGGTTCTCATTGACCATGGGCAAAAGGTTTACGACGGGGAAATCGCAGTGGTAAAAGAGCGTTTTGGCAAAACGAGGACACTCATCGTTGACCTGGAGGAATCATCTCACAGCCTCCAGCTTAAGGGCCGTGAGGTGTTTAAAGAAGAAGCAAGCCGCTTCTGGATCCGATTTAACCGGGATGAAGTGTCCGCCTCGGAATTAATTGCCCAAATTACTGAAACACATAATATCAAAGATTTAACTGTGGAAGAGCCTGCAATCGAATCCATCATCAGCCGCATTTATCAGGAGGGCTATCAGGAGCTGCCTGAAACGGTCAAAGTATAAATTGCACCTACCTAAAAATAGGCTCGGCTAATATATCAATATTTTCTGAAAAATTGATATACTATAGAGAGGTGATCAAATTGATTCTATATTTGCTGGGCTTTTGTGCAGTATTGCTGGGAGCGGGAATGTTTGTGGACTGGTGGCATAAAAAGCATGGAATTGACGATTTTGACCCTGAAGAAAATGAAAAGCATGTATCTGAGTCAGAGAGAGCTTATATCGAGTCTTATATGCATAACATGAAAAATGATCATCATAATGGAATGTCATGAGAAAAGCGGAAGCGCCATTCCCACGAAGGAACGCAGACTAAGATCTCGCCACGTCTTGTGGCAACGTCTGCATGACCCGCATCCTCCCAAAAGCTGCCGCTTTTGGTCGTGCGATGATTATGCTGAAGAAGCCTTCCTTGTCCTGCGGGCCTCAAGCCTAAGACAGGCCTCACGGAAAGGAGTTCTTTGCCTTTCTGAGAGGATTGGCTTGTGACCCCAAGGGGGCAGGCGCTGGAGCTAGACAGTTATCTAAATTAAGATAATACACATTATCTCATAATAGAAGAGCATGGCGGATGCCATGCTCTTGACTTTAGAAAAATAAAAACCCTATTGAAATAATCACCCCGCTGACCAGCAGAGTCAGAACACAGAATCCCATGATGTCCTTTGCTTTGAGTCCTGCAATGGCGAGCGCCGGAAGGGCCCAGAAAGGCTGAATTAAGTTGGTCCAGGCATCACCCCATGCGACAGCCATGGCTGTTTTAGGGATGGAGGCACCCATTGACTGAGCCGCTTCAAGCATAATCGGAGCCTGAACCGCCCACTGGCCTCCTCCTGAAGGAACAAAGAAGTTCACAAGCCCCGCGCTTAAAAACGCGAAGAAATGGAATGTGTAATCATTCGAAATGCTGACAAACGCTTCAGACATAACTGCAGCAAGTCCTGAGGCAGTCATCATGCCCATGATTCCGGCATAAAACGGGAACTGAATAATGATTCCGCTAGCCCCTTTCACTGCATTGAGGACAGCTTCGAGGAACCTTTTAGGTGTTCCATGGAAAAGGATGCCGAGGAACAGGAATAGGAAATTTACGATATCAAGGTTCAGGTTAAACCCCTTTGCAGCGAAATAATAAAATAAGAAAACAAGACCAAAAATTCCGGCAAGCAGGGAAATCAGACGGCTGTTTTCCAGGCGTTCAGCAGGTGTCATCGCCTCTTTTTCAATTGAAGCTGCCTGGATGTCTTCTTGAAGAAGAGCAGGATCGACCACAATGGTCTCTTCTTTCGACGGCATCATAAAACGGTTTACAAAAGGCAAAACCAACAATAGTGCGACAACAATGAAAATATTGAATCCGGCAAAGATGGTCTGGTCAGTAGAGATGACGCCAATCATCTCTTCAGAGAAGTGTCCAGGTGTAGCAATGGTCAATGGAATCGAACCTGAAATTCCTCCGTGCCAGACAACGAAGCCGGCGTAAGCGCTTGCAATCAACAGGCGATAATCCACATTTTTTACTTTTTTGGCAAGCTCTTTAGCAAATAAGGCGCCAATCACGAGGCCAAATCCCCAGTTAATTAAGCTTGCAATCATCGATACGAATGACACAATAAGGATAGCCTGGCCTGGTGACTTGGCTAATGATGCCAGTGCACCTAATCCTTTTTTAAAGATCGTGCTGCTGGCCAGCACGTGTCCAGTGACTAAAACCAGCACCATCTGCATGGAAAAAGTCAGCAGGCCCCAAAAACCATTTCCCCAATGCTGAACCATTTGGTAAGGTCCATTATCTGTGAAAATCAAACCTAATCCAAAAACAACGAAGGTTAGGATAATGACAAATAAAAATGGATCAGGCAAATACCGCTGCATAATGCGGTTAAAGAAAGATACCAGTACTTTCATGATGCAACCCCCAATTTTAATTATTAACCTATTATATTTTCTGTAAAATTCGATCTATTCCTTCTTTTCTGACATAATTGTTGTCTAAAAGGCTTCTGCCACTTAAATTAGGAGAGTAAACATCGAAAGGAGACAGGAGATATGGACGTTAAAATAGTGAAAGCTGAATGGAAAGACCGGGATATCGTAAGAAACATGTATGCTTTCTATCTGCACGATTTAACAAAATACACTGATGCATTGGAGATAAATGAAGAAGGCACATTCGAATTTGACGCCTTTTCATTAATCTGGGACAAAGAAGGCATAGAACCTTACCTCATTAAAGCTGATGGCAAACTGGCAGGATTCCTGCTGCTTTTGCGTGCACCCTTTTTAAGAAAAGCAGATTACTGCATCAATGACTTTTTCCTGTATAACTCGTTCAGAGGGAAAAACGTGGGGCAAACAGCGATTGATCTATTGTTCAGCGAATATAAGGGAACCTACTATATAGAGCAGTTAAAACGAAATGAGCCTGCTATCCGCTTTTGGAAGAAGGTGTACCGCTATTATCAGCTTAATGTTGACGAGACCTCGAGAATGGAAGATGGAGAAGAATGTGTAGGGCAGTTGGTGAATGTGGAATGATAAATTAACTGAACCCGGTGCTTCCCTGTGAGTCCGAACCGGGCTTCTTCGGACAGGAAAAGGAGAAATCGGGAAGAGCGAGTCCGAACCCGGACTCGGATAGGGAAGCATAACCCCAAGTTGATGCAAAAAGGAGTGTTCAGATGGATATTCGATTATTAATAAAGCTTTTTGAGGAAAATAGAGACATAGAAAAAGCAATCCCCATGCAAAGCTATCTTAAAGACCACTTTCCTTTTCTTGGAATTAAGGCGCCTGAACGAAGAGCTCTTTTAAAGGAATATTTTAATGAGACAGGCCTTCTGAAGCAGGAATTTAATCCGGATTTTGTGGAAGCCTTATGGGATCTGGAAGAGCGTGAATACCAGGCTGCCGCCCTTGACTACATCGGGAAATTCACAAGGAAACTGGACAAAAGTCATCTCTCATTAGTTGAAAAGCTGATCACAACGAAATCCTGGTGGGATACCGTCGATATGCTTGCCGCCCACCCAGCAGGCGCCATCGCGGCCAAAAATCCAGAAGTCATCCCCGAAAAAATAGAGGGATGGGCGACCAGCGAAAATATGTGGCTCCGCAGGGCCGCCATCCTATTTCAGCTGAAATACAAAACCAGCACAAACGAAGACCTGCTATACCGCTATATTATGCTAAACAATGACAGCAAAGAATTCTTCATCCAAAAAGCCATCGGCTGGGCGCTCAGGGAATACTCCAAAACAAACCCTGAATCAGTTAAAAGGTTTATTGAATCAAACACACTTGCCAGGCTGAGCATTAGGGAGGGGAGTAAGTATATTGGTTAGACTCTTAGGTTTTTATCATTTAAATTAGGAGCACTGAGTTGATTGCAGTGGAGGACTCTTGATCCTCGCAAATGCTGACGCATTTCCTTCGTGCTATGCTTAGCCGAGGAAGCATAATCAATGTCCTGCGGAGGAGGCTCTCGTTCCTCCCCGAGGGTTTGCTGGGGGCCCGCAGCGGAAATCAACGGGCAGCATACATAAACTAAAATAAGTAAGAGAGTTTTTCAGGGAAGTGCAATTATTTAAAATAACCCTAAGAACATGATAGAATGGCAAATAAGTTTTTCAGTAAAAATACTACAGCCAGAAGGTGAAATTATAATGATCAAATGCATTGCAAGTGATATGGACGGCACGCTTTTAACCGCCACACAGAAAATCACGCCTGAAAATATCGAAGCCATTAAAACAGCACAGGAAAAAGGAGTCGAAGTAGTCATCGCAACCGGGCGCTCCTACTTCGAAGCAAGCTTCGTCCTCGATGAAGCCGGCATCTCCTGCCCGATTATTTGCGCAAACGGGGCAGAAGTGAGAGCTGCAGATGGAAAAGTTGTATCCTCCAATCCGCTCGATAAGGACCTGGCTAAAAAAGCTGCCTATATCCTTGTACAGAACAACGTTTATTTCGAGGTATACACAAACCAGGGTACATACACCATTGATGAAGACCGCGGCGTCTCCATCATTGTCGACATCTTTTTAAGCGGAAATCCAGAAGCGGATATTGACGAAGTGACAAAAGCTGCGGAAGAACGCTTTACAAAAGGGCTGGTGCGAAAAGTGAACAGCTATGACGAGCTTTTCAACAGTGACGAGCACCAAATATACAAGCTGCTGGCCTTCTCATTCGAACCGGATTTTCTCGTATCCGCCAAAGAAGACTTGCTTAAGCTTGAAGGCATGGCTGTAAGTTCATCAGGGGATGAGAATCTGGAGCTGACAAGTGTGAACGCCCAAAAGGGGATTGCTCTTGAAGCTTTTGTAAAAGAAAGAGGCATTTCACTTCTGGAAACAATGGCAATTGGCGATAATTATAATGATTTGTCTATGTTCAAACGTGCAGGAAGATCCGTTGCCATGGGAAATGCCGATGACATCATTAAAGCACAATGTGATGCGGTGACATCTGCAAATGAAGACAGCGGTGTAGCCAAGGCAATCCGGGAAGTCCTGAAGTAAAATTTCAAGGGGGATGAAAGCTGGATGAAAAAGGTGTTAGGTGCAGGGTTACTGGTTTTTGGCCTGCTGGCTGGATGCTCAAGTACCGGCGGGAATAATAGCGGGAAACAAGTCGAGGATCAGGAGGCAAGCCTTCCTGCCGGTGAAGAGCCGGAAATACTGGCGGATGAGCTTGATATTCCCTGGTCCATTGCCAAAACAGGCGAAACCTTTTACATGACGGAAAGGCAGGGCAGCATCGTAAAAGTAGAGGATGGCAAGAAAGAACGTCAAAAAGTTGAACTTGCGAAAAAACTTTCTACTGCTTCCGAAGCTGGATTGCTTGGATTTGTGCTGGCACCTGATTTTTCACAATCAAATGAAGCATATGCCTATTACACCTATGAAAACACCTCAGGTCAGTTTAATCGTATAGTGACCCTTGGGCTTCAAGAGGGAACGTGGAAAGAGGAGAGGCTTTTGCTCGATAAAATCCCGAGCGGGCAGTTCCACCACGGCGGCAGGCTTGAAATTGGCCCTGACGGAAAGCTTTATGCTACTGCAGGCGATGCTGCCACTGATCCTGAAATTGCTCAGGATGTGAATTCTCTGGGAGGAAAAATCCTAAGAATGAATCTGGATGGGAGCGTACCGGGGGATAATCCTTTCAGCGGATCCTATGTTTATAGTTACGGCCACCGCAATCCGCAGGGGCTGGCATGGGCTGAGGATGGAACTTTATATGAAAGTGAGCACGGCCCATCGGCCAATGATGAAATCAATAAGATCCTTCCCGGTAAAAATTACGGATGGCCCGTCATAAAAGGGACCGAAAAGAAGGAAGGAATGGAATCACCGCTATTTACCTCAGGTGATGACGAAACCTGGGCTCCGTCCGGGGTGGCCTATTATAAAGGCAAGCTTTACACTGCCGCTTTAAGAGGCAGTGCCGTTCTTGAGTTTGATCTGGAAACAAAGAACGTCAGGAAAATTGTTTCTAACTTAGGAAGAATCCGGGACGTCTTTATTGAAGGGGATGTGCTATATTTTATCAGCAACAATACGGACGGACGCGGCAATCCGCTTGATAAAGATGACAAACTCTATCAAATTCCGCTTTCGGATATATAAAAAGCCTGGCAGCTGTGCCAGGCTTTAGTCTTTAGCAGAAAGTCCATGCATGATGAATTGAATGGTCAGCTCGATTTCCTTTTCATCATCCCAATCGGCTTCAGGCAATATTAAATACCTCGCGATTAAAAAGCCAAATATCGATGTAAAGGTCATTCTGACTACACTATAGGCTGGAATACCAATAATCTGGCCTTTTTTCTGATAATATTCAGCCAAAGTAACAAAGCGTTCAAATACTTTAATCGCGATATGCTCTTTAAACTGTTCCTTGAGTTCAGGGTGAAACGGAATTTCCTGAATCAGGATCCTAATAAGAGGCATATTGTTTTTCAGAAACGCTATCCGGTTTTCCATCATGGCTCTTAAAAAATCTTCAAAGTGTTCGTATTTATGATTAATTACTTTGTATAGATCCTTGATGACAAAGGGAGCAATCAGCTTCGCCATCATCGGGGAAACAATCCCCATCAGTAAATCCTTTTTTGTTTTATAGTGTCTGAAGATGGTTCCTTCGGCTACTCCTGCCTTCTTGGCGATTTCACTTGTCGAAGTGGCTGCATAGCCTTTTTCGGAAAACGATTCAATCGCAGCCATGATAATTTTCTTCTGCTTCTCCGTAAGTCTTTCTTCTTCCTGAAATAATCCTTCTAAAATGGAATCCTGCTCTGGCATGGTTAACTCCTTTATACGTTCAAAATCTATGCCTTTATTATAAAGGAATGAAAATGCAAAAAGAAATTTTAAATTTTCCGGTACCGTCTTAAAGCAGCGATATTCAGAAACATAAAGAGCAATGAGAAAGCGAGCAGCATAAGCAGATCTTTATAAATCATTTCCCATCCAAATCCTCTCACCATTACATTTCTTAATGCTTCAGCCGCGTAATATAAAGGCGTAAAAGGACCGATCCAGCTGAGCCACTCTGATATGGTCTCCAGATTGAATAACCCCGAGAAAAAGATCTGGGGAACCACAATAAGCGGTATAAATTGAATCATCTGCAGCTCATTATTGGCAAAGGAAGACAGCAGGATTCCCAGAGTCAATGCTGTCAGCGAAAGAAGCAGTGTAATGAGCAGGACATAGCCAAAAGACCCTTCCATCAGCATGCCAAGCACATAGATTGCATACCAGGCGATGATGGCAGCCTGGATCATGGTGAATAACCCAAATCCCATGATATATCCCGTAACGATTTCCCATTTCCGGAGAGGACTGGTCAAGAGCCGCTCAAGTGTACCGGTTGTTCTTTCTCTCAAAAAGGAAACACCGGCAATCAGGAATACAAAGAAAAAGACAAAGAATCCCAGCAGCACCGGCCCGAAATAATCAAACTGCCCCATGTCGTCCGAGCCGAATAAATAATCGATCTTTATCTCCTGATTCTCTCCATTTTGCTGTATAGGCTTCAGTGCATCCTGAACCCATTTCATCACAGCTCCGTTTACACTTGGATCGCTTCCTTCCAGAACCACTGATGGCGGCATCTGATCAAACACCAGATACGCATCCAGCTTCTTGTCTGATAGGTCATTTTCTGCCAGCTTCTCCGTATCATAGTGTTTGAGTTTAGCATCTTCCAGGTTAAGCTGAGATTCCAGTTTTTCAGAGATATCAATGAGGCCAATTTCAGGCGTATATTCATCTCCGTTAAACACAAGGTGAAGCATAGTCAGGACCAGGATAGGAGCGAAGATCAATAGAGCCATCGTCCGTTTATCTCTTACAATCTGGCGGAGTATCCGTATAACCAGGGCCATAATCCTCATACTTGCGCACCTCCATATGCCAGGAAGGCATCTTCAATATTGGCAGAGCTGGTCTGCTGCATCAATTCTTCCGGTGTTCCAGCTGCAATGAGCTGTCCGTCTCTAATCATGCCAAGTCTGTCACACTTTCCAGCTTCATCCATAACATGAGTCGTCACCAGGATAGTCGTTCCGTTTTCCTTCAGACTTTTAAAAGATTCCCAGATGCTTTTTCTGAGGACAGGATCGATTCCTACAGTAGGTTCATCCAGTATGAGGAGACCAGGGCTATGCAGAAGGGAAATGGCAAGGGAAAGTCTTCTTTTCATACCCCCTGAATAATCGGAAACCAGCTTGCCGAGATGGTCAGTTAACGAAACAATTTCCATTACCTCATTCATCCGCTGCTTTTTTTCTTTTCCTTTTAATCCATACAGCGCTGCAAAAAAATCAAGATTTTCCTTTGCTGTTAAGTCAGTATATAGAGCGTCAGATTGTGCCATATAGCCAATTCGTTTGATCAAATCCAGCTGGGGCATTTTTTCGCTGAAAATATGGTTTTCCCCCTGTGTTGGCACCTCCAGTCCTGCCAGTTGTTTAACAAGCGTCGTCTTGCCGGCTCCAGATGGGCCGAGCAGGCCAAAAATTTCACCCTCGTAAATTTCAAGGTTAATGCCTTTTAAAACCTGGTGCTTTCCATAAGTCTTGGATACATTTTGGATGGAAACAATTGAATTTTTCATTGGTTCACTCCTTTTCAACTAGAAAGTGAGTAATCACTCACACCAATCATAAAGGGAAAACAGTCTATTTGTAAAGTGAGTAATCACTCATTAATTTCGACAAATGGAATTTCAAGCAATGAGCAGGCTTTTGTGAGTTAAGTCACTTCTTCCTAAACCCATCTTAGCTAAAATATTTCTAATAGAAATGTAAAAGCGGGGGATGGGAATGGAAAATGAAAAGCAGGATCATAGACCGTTGATCGATGAATTTTTAGGCAAGATTGAAATTTTTAAAGAGCTCCCCAGTGAATCCATACAGCTGATCGATAAACGAATTATTAAGAAAGCTTATTTGAAGGGCGAAAGAATTATGTCTGAATATGATGTCGCCAAAGGAGTTTACTTTGTTCATTCCGGCATTGTGAAGCTGACGAAACAGGATGAACATGGCAACGAACTGATTGTCTGCATTAAGAAAAAAGGCGAGATTTTTGCAGAAGCCAACCTTTTTAACCAGACGGGCCAAACCTATCCTGCGACGGGTACAATGGTGCAGGATGGTGAAATCTACTTTCTGAACACGGATGATCTGGAACAGGAGCTTCTGTATTCACCGGAAATGGCTGTTCAGATTATCCGCTATATGAGTGAATCGCTGCGTGATATGACCTCTATTCTGAGGGACATCGCCCTGCTTGATGTGTACTCGAAAACTGTCCGGACATTGGAAAGGCTCGCGGAAAAATTCGGCGCCAACCACTGTAATCGGATGCATCTTGAGCTTCCCATAACCGTCCAGGAATTCTCCACCCTTGTCGGAACATCCCGGGAAAGTGTCAGCCGGGTTTTTTCCAGACTGAAAAAAGAAGGAATCATCGAAATTACAGGCAGAAAAATCGTCATTGTGGACTGGTGCAAATTCTGCTCCCTTTACCATCAGAGGCTGTAAGGGCGAGTTGCTTTTTAAGGTGAGAACATATATGAAATTCGAGAACTGTCTTGCTCCACAAGGAATGCTCCGGCAGCTTTATCATCGCACGACTAAAAGTGCAAGCCTTTGGAAGGATATGGCGTTCTCAGTCTGTGTTCGCACTTCCGCTTTTCTTAGTCAGCCCGGCTTTTTTGTTATATAATAGAGTCATAGACTCTATGACTCTGAGGTGCAAAGCATGGCTGATTTTCGTTCCAGTGAGATTATCAATAAACCTGTACATGAAGTATTCGATTATATGATTAAAATGGAAAATGTCCCTGAACTCATGCCGTTTGTTGTGAACGTGGAAAAACAGACCGAGGGCGAGATCGGAAAAGGAACAAGGTTCATCGAAACCCGTATGGTCAGAGGGAAAAAAATCAGTGCAGATATTGAAATTATTGATTTTGAACAAGACAGAACCTATACCACCCGCAGCAATGCAAATGGACTGATAACAGAATATAAATATGATTTTCATGAAATAGAAGAAGGAACGCAGGTGGAGATGGAAGCAAACGTTAAAACCAGCGGCCTTGTCGCCAAATTAACGAAGCGTTTCATCGTGAATATTGTGAAGCGGGAAGATGGAAGCCAGCTTCAGTATTTGAAGGAAATGATGGAGAAATAAGCAAAGCGCAAGGCGCCTTGACTATCCCCCACACCTTTAACGGTTTTCGTCGTACCTTGAGCTAAACAGTAAAACAGGGAGCCTCTCCATTAGAGAGGCTCCCTGACTTTATTAATCCCTTTTTTCATCCAAAACTAGAATGACCGTACCGCCCTCATTTCTGCCGGGCAGTTTGACTTTAATCTGCTGATTTTTGTCCACTGAATATTTCTTTCCGGAATATTGGTCAATGACCTTGCTGCCGGCGGCAAATGGGACCTTTACTGTTACTTTCTTTTTATCCGTCATAGTGTTTATGCCTACAACAGCATTTATGCCGTTATAGGAGCGGTTAAAGACTAAATACCCATTAGCGTCTCTGCCTGCGAGCTTTTCGCGTGTACCTTTTGAAAACACTGCCGAGTAATCTTTCCGGATGTTAAGGAGCTTCTGGTAGTGCTTGTGCATGTCATTTCCGATTAGGGACCAGTCAAAGTCATAGCGGTTTTCATTAAATTCTCCTTTATCCATATCTCCTGCATGTTTGCCGGAAAGGCCGATTTCTTCCCCATAATAGATAACTGGCTGTCCCTTTGCTGTTATTTGGAGGGCAGATGCGATTTTCATTTTGCCCCAATCATTGCCCGCACTTGTGATCAGGAAGCCGTCTTCATCATGGCTGCTTAAGAATTGGCCAAGAGCTGCCGTATTTGAGAGCTTATCATTTCGAGCCTGCAATTTTGCTTCAGCTGCGTCGATTTTGCCGTTAATGAAATCAGCAGCGGTATGTTTAAAATCAAAATCGAGGATGGAATCCATTTCGCCGCTGTTCAGAAAGCCTCCATGTTCATCGATGTGGCCGCCGTAATATTCTCCGATGATTTTAAAGTCAGGCCTGATTTCAGTCAGGGCATTTTTAAATGCTTTCCAGGTTGTATGCTCCACGTGCTTAACGGTATCCACACGGAAGTAGTCAATCGTATCCCCGCGGTCTGTTCTTGCTTTTTCAAGCCAGTCTGTCTGCCAGTCAATAATTTGTCTGCGGACCTCTTCTTCCTCAGTTTTAAAATCAGGCAATCCGGCCAGCTCGCCGCGGATGGTATCATTTCCTCCATCCCGCAGCATGCCGGCAAAGCGCTCGCGGTCAGCATCAGAAGGGAAGTTGGGAATTCCAAGCCCAATGGAGGGATCGTTTTCCTTTAATCCATATCCGGTATGGTTCAGTACCACATCCACCATCACTTTTATGCCGCGGTCATGCGCTTTTTCCAAAAGTTCCTGGAATGTCTTAATGTCCCCAAGATGCTCATCCAATTTTGTAAAATCCTTTGCCCAGTAGCCATGATAGCCATATTGGTTTCCATCTTTATCATGGCGCAGGTCCCAATTGATGTTGTCGACGATCGGTGTAATCCAAATCGTGTTAATGCCAAGGTCCTCGAGATAATCCAGTCTTTCAATCACACCCTGGAAATCCCCGCCATGATAGGTTTCCAGATGGGACGTATCATAATTTGAATGGTTTGGATCATCGTTGGTAGAATCTCCATTGTTGAAGCGGTCTGTCAGCATAAAGTAAATGCGTGCTTCATCCCAATCAAAATCATCCTTTTTGCCGCTGAAGGTGCGGGTTTTGACTTCAACGGAAGCTTCTCCCGCATGAAAATTCCCATATTCATCAATCACTGTGATCGGCAGCTTCTTAATGCCTGCCGTTACAGATTGATCAATGGAAATGGTGTGTGCATTTAATGCCGGGTCAATACTGACTTTGCTGCTTCCGCCGATAGCAGATAGGTCTGCGTAAGCTTCTTTAATAGATACCTCAGGATCTGAAAGTATTGTTTCAATAGACAAAACGGCATTTTCATTGTATGAAACTTTATTTGGACTCACGTCAGTTCTGATCTCTGCTGCTGGGTTTTTATAGGTGATGGATGACTTTTCATTAAAAGGATCTTTTATTTCAGAAGTCTCTCCATCTCTAGTAACAAGGAAAGAGTACTCGTATGTGCCTTCTTTTAAGTGATCAATCGTCACAAAGAAACGTTCTTCCTTAAGGGAATACTGCATATCATAAATCTGTCCATTCAACTTTGCCTGAACCTTTTCAATCGAATCCATTTTTCCCTGTTTGAACAGCGCCGGATCTCTAAAATAAAGAGTAAGACTGCCATTGTTTAGAAGAGGACCCGTAATAGAAGGGACCTGATAGAATTCACTCTGGCCGCTTTTGACAATAACCTTGGTGTACTTGTCATTCCCTGTTTTAATATAGCGGTCGGCTCCATAAGGATCCTTTTGATCCCAGCCTGTTCCTTTGCGAAGCACAAATCCCATTTGCTCACTCTGCTGGCCAATTTCAATCAATGCAACAGCCCCCTTGTCATTGACTTCGGTAAAATCTGCCTGCCCATCCTTTAAGCCAGTCTGCCAGGTCCAAATGTTCCAGCCTTCATAATCGTGATTGTCTCTTACATACGTAAACTCAATAAAACGACGGTTATCTCCAGCATTCCGATCGTCAAATTCCTCTTTTGAGTAATAAACGGTTTGGTCGCCCTCAGCGAGCCATACTTCTGCCTCATTTTGGCCATCAGGCATGGTGATGGTTCTGGAAACATCCTGAGTATCCCAGTTTCCGGGACGGGGAATGACATGGATTTTACTCGAAGGAACAGAAATCTCAGCTTGGGCAAATCCTTCTGTCCGGTTTGTAAATGGGTAAGCCTTGCCATTTTTTCCGTCCTCCCATGCCCATAAATCCCAATTGAATTGCTCACCGTTATCGCGCCAGTAGTTTATTGTATAGCTATTCATCTGACCGATAATGCTGAAGCTATGCTCCAGTGTATAGCCATTGAATTCGCCAATGACAGTTACGCTTCCTGCTTCAGCAGAATTGGAGATTGCCAGCTGATTATTTTTCACCTCAACGCCATTTGCTTCAGTTTTTAATCTCCAGGCTGGCTGCACATCTTCGATAGTGCCGTTGCTATGTACTAATTTGGCTGAAAGAGGAATCAGGGTATCTTTTACAGCATCAGCAGGCATTTCAGTCGTTAATCCGCTAATAGCCAGTAAGCTGTTTCCGTTACCAGTCTTGCTATTTGCCGGATCGGCAATCCAATTGCCGTCATCCAGAATAAATTTATATTCATAGACTCCAGGTGATAAATGAATAGTCTTTGACCATATATTGTTTTCGCCTTTCGTCATTGCCAATGCTCCATCTTGCCAGCCGGTAAAACTGCCGGCGACCCGGACCTGCTGAGCTTCTCCCTGATAGGAGAAAGTAACTTGACTCCCGTCTATTACTGGACTTTCGCCTGTGCTGGCAGAGGATGAATGCGGGTGAATTCCTGTGAATAAACTGAGAATCAGGCTTAGGAGCATGATCAAGATGCCAGCTTTCCTATATTTGTCCATAAAATTCCCTCCCTATAATTGGTTAGCTAAAGTGTGTAAGGGTGTAGTGCAAGCGATTGCACCAAGAAGCAAATGAAATCGCTTGCAGATACTTAAGGAAATTCTAACATCATAATAGGGAAAGCTCATGGGCAGAAAGTAGTTAATATTCAGAAAAAACAAACACTAAAAAGCCGCTCTGAAACCAGAGGCGGCGTGCTCTATCTTTAGAATTTATAGGTCCAAAAACGTTCTTTATACATTCTGGCCAATACTTCAGGCTCTTGCTTTTTAATGCTTTCTTCCATATTCGCTGCCATCAGCTGTGTCTGTGAGGCATGTGCCTTGATCGCTGCAACTTTCCGGTCTGCAACCGCACTGACGTCATTGACAATATCCGCCTGGCCGATTTCTTCCTCACAGTTATTGGAGAATGCGACACAGTGAACCTTCGGACGCTTGTCAGCAGGCAGCTCTTTTACCGCACGGATCACAGCGGCGCCTGTTGCGTCATGATCCGGGTGCACAGCGTATCCCGGATAGAACGTGATGATGAGGGAAGGGTTTGTCTCACCGATGATGACTCCTAGTCTGTTCGCGAGCTTTTCTTCATCCTCAAACTCCACGGTTTTATCCCGGTACCCCAGCATTCTTAAGTCCTGGATGCCCAGAACCCTGGCTGCTTCCTCCAGCTCTTCTTTGCGGATTTTCGGCAGAGTTTCCCTGGTGGCAAAAGGGGGATTACCCATATTGCGCCCCATTTCTCCAAGCGTCAGGCATGCGTAGGTGACAGGTGTGCCGTTATCGATATGTAAGGAAATCGTTCCTGAAACGCCAAATGCTTCATCGTCCGGATGAGGGAAGATGACGAGTACATGTCTTTCCTTTTCCATCATGGTCGTGCTCCTTTCCATTTGATGTCCTCTGAGCCCCTATTTATTCAAAAGGATTTTCACTAATTTGCAGGGCGACTGCAAGCTTGCCGCTGAAATCGTGGCCGGCTAAAAGGAGCCTGTCTTCTTTATCGACTTCAAAGTGGGTAATTCCTTCAGCATACACCCAGCCAAAATTCATTTTCAATCCAACCCGGTAAGGGCCTTTTCCGGTGATTTTTCCATGCTCATAAACCAATTTGGCATTGCGGATATAGGCGCCTGAAGAAAAGAAGCTTTCATCAAAATGGGAAGCATACGCTCCATTTGTTGTTTCCAGATGAATAAAGACCTCTTTATTGGCAAGGCGGTCAATCTCTTTTTGCACGTGTTCTTTCACTGCTGGTTCCACTCTATAGTCCCCCTTCCGTTTTATCTTCATATATTCGTTTGAGACGGTATTTATATGTTTATCTTACTAAAAAAAGAAATGAAAAGCGAAAAAGTAATCTCAGAAAGGGTGCTAAAAAGATATAACCGCGAAATTGTTATATTATCCGCGAAAAAACAAATATAACCGCGGAAATTTAATTTTATCCGCGAAAAAATCAATATATCCGCTAAATCCCCGTTTTATCGGGTGAATTGCCAATTGCAAAAAACAGAGCCCCCTCGGACTCTGTTTCACCATGCTTATTCTGAATCAAGACTGCCTGCGCTATATTTGCGGTAAGCACCAGGCATCGTAGGGCCAACATACTCATTTAGCTTAAAGCCATGGTTGATGGCGGCAGTGATGAAATCCTTCGCTGTTTGAACCGCTTCTTTGACAGGTTTGCCTTTCGCGATTTCTGCTGTGATTGCAGAAGAGTAGGTGCAGCCTGCGCCATGAGTGTAAGTCGTTTCAACGCGTTCGCTTTCATAAAGAGTGAACTCTTGTCCATCATATAGAAGGTCAACGGCTTTTTCGTGCTGAAGCTTGCTGCCGCCCTTGATTAATACATACTTCGCACCAAGTTCATGAATTTTGACAGCCGCTTCTTTCATGTCCTCCACAGTTTTGATTGGACCTGTTTTAGCCAGCTGCCATGCTTCAAATAAATTTGGTGTTACCACTGTTGCAAGCGGCACAAGCAAATCTCTTAATGCTTCGTTCAATTCAGGATGAATCGGCTCATCTTCACCTTTGCAGACCATGACCGGGTCGATGATAACATGGTCCAGGCTGTTTTCTTTAATGGTCTTGGCCGCAATTTTAATCACTTCTTCAGAACCTAGCATGCCAGTTTTCATCGCATCAATACCTGTAGATATGATCGTTTCGATCTGTGTTTCCAGAATGTCTGTAGAAATCGGGAACACGTTGTGGCTCCAGTTATTTTTAGGATCCATCGTCACAATGGTAGTCAGCGCAGTCATCCCGTAAACGCCAAGCTCCTGGAATGTCTTAAGGTCTGCCTGGATTCCCGCGCCGCCGCTCGTATCTGAACCGGCAATGGTCATTACTTTTTTCATCGTCATATGCATAGTTCCTCCTTGAAGTACTGCTGGATATCTTTTTCTAATTATAACAATAATTGAAAAAGGTAAAAACTATAACGGACTGCAGATAGCATTAAGTTAACCGCTCCTTTAGGCAAAAATACGATGCACATCACTTGAACGCACATAAAAAAGGCTATGCACACATAAATCACGCTTATCCGCACGTAAAAAAATTTATCCGCTCATAAACTTCGTCTATCCGCACATAAATTAACTTCAGAAAAAAATCCTGCTGAACGTCACAATATTGCCAACTCCAGCGGCCTTCGTATAAGAAACAGGCCGGAATAGATGGTAAAATAAAAGGATAACGATAAGATACATTGAAAGACGGTGAGGAAAATGAGCAGTACAGGCATCATTTTGGCAGGAGGGCATTCAAGCCGGATGGGGGAGAATAAAGCCCTGCTGAAAATAGGCGGCAAAACGGTAATTGAACGAATCGCCGATCAGCTGTCTTCTATATTGCCCAATGTCATCATCGTAGCCAATAAACAGGAAGATTATCAGTTTCTCGGCCTTCCCCTTGTGAGCGACCGCTGGAAAGAAAAAGGGCCACTGGCTGGAATCCATGCCGGCCTGTCTGAATCCAGGACCCAAAAAAATCTGATTGTGGCCTGTGATATGCCATTCATATCCGGGGAGCTTGCCAGGCTTCTTCTTGAACAGCTGGATCAGCATCAGGCATCCGTACTTGAAATCGGAGGGCAGCTTCACCCGCTTTTTGCCGCTTACCGAAAGGATGCAAAAGATGCAGCAGAGCTGGCATTGAGAGAAAATAAGCTGCGGATCCGCCAATTTCTGCAGGAAATAGATAGCAGAATCATAAAAGATGAAGAGCTTAAGAATATGGGGTTTTTATATAGGGATGCGCACTTTTTTAACATGAACCGTCCTGATGAATACCGGCAGGCACTGAAACTGGCCGAAGATGCCTCAAAATAAGAATGCATTCATTTCCATTCCGGCTCTGTCTATGTCAAAATCAAATAAAAAGAGGTGATTCCATGAATTTTGAGATTTCTAAAGATCCGATCGATATCCAAAGTGTGATCGATAAAGTGGTGCAGCGGGAAGCGGGAGCGATTACGACCTTTATCGGAACCGTCCGCGAGCTGACACATGGAAAAAAAACACTTTACTTAATATATGAAGCATATGAATCAATGGCTGTGAAAAAACTGGAGCAGATCGGAACCGAGATAAAAGAGCGCTGGAACGGGGCAGAAGTGGCAATTACCCACCGGACAGGCAAGCTGGATATCACCGATGTAGCGGTCGTCATTGCCGTTTCCACTCCACACCGTGCGGATGCTTATGAAGCAAACCGCTATGCGATTGAAAGAATTAAAGAAATTGTGCCGATTTGGAAAAAGGAACATTGGGAAGATGGCGAAGAATGGATCGGCAATCAGCTGGAAACAGTGGCATACCCAAAAGGAAAACCGGAGGAGAAGGATTTACATGAATAAAATTATGTTTTTTGCCCATTTGCGGGACCGTGTTGGAGAAGAGTCTTTGACAAAGGATGTCCGCGGCAAAACAATCTCTGAACTGAAACAGATGCTTGAGGAAAATTACGGGCTGAAGCTTGATTCAGTCATGGCAGCCGTGAATGAAGAGTTTGCTTCTGATGATGAAGTCATTCAGGACGGAGATACAATCGCCTTTATCCCTCCAGTCAGCGGAGGGTAATGGCAGCTTCAAGAGAGGAGGGGGCGCATTGTCTGAAAGGTATTCTCGCCAGGCTTTGTTTCCGCCTATTGGAAAAGTGGGGCAGGAAAAAATCCGCTCCAAGCATGTGCTGATAGTCGGTGCCGGCGCTCTTGGCTCGGGAAATGCGGAGTTGATGGCGCGTTCAGGTGCCGCCAAACTGACGATCATTGACCGGGATTATGTCGAGGAAAGCAACCTGCAGCGCCAGCAGCTTTTTGCAGAAAGCGACGCCTTAGATAAAATGCCAAAAGCGGCTGCAGCAGAAAAACGGCTAAAACAAATTAATAGCGAGGTCGAAATCCGCTCGATTATTGGCGATGCTACTCCGGAAAAGCTGGAAGAGCTTGCTGAAGGGGTGGATCTGATCCTGGATTCGACCGATAACTTTGAAACCAGGATGACCATTAATGATATCTCTCAAAAATTTAATATTCCATGGATTTATGGAGCCTGTGTCGGCAGCTTTGGCATGAGCATGACAATCATTCCCGGGAAAACGCCATGCATGAATTGCCTGCTGAAAAAGATTCCGATCCAGGGGATGACCTGTGACACCGGAGGAATCATTGCCCCAGCTGTGCAAATGGTCGTCGCCCATCAGGCAGCTGAAGCGCTGAAAATTCTGGCTGAGGACTGGGAAGCCGTGCGTACCGCTATGGTCAGTTTTGATTTATGGCGAAACCAGTACACCAGCATGAAGGTGTCAAAAGCGAAGGATGAAGGCTGCTTATCTTGCGGAACAGAAAGAACATATCCTTATCTGCGGCCGGAAAATATGATGAAATCCACTGTTCTCTGCGGAAGGGACACTGTTCAGATCCGCCCTCCAAAGGAGCAGGAAATCGAATTCGCTGAAATCGCACGGCAGCTGAAAGGACTTGGCTACCAGGTGAAAGGCAATCCGTATCTGCTTTCCATCGAAATGGAGGAGCAGCGCCTTGTCCTCTTTAAAGACGGACGCGCCCTTATTCATGGCACAAAGGATTTAGCGCAGGCGAAATCCATTTATCAGCGGATTATGGGTTAAAGTGAACTTCAATCAGTGGGGTTTTGTTAGTTGGGGCCCGCAGGACGTGGCGTTTTATGTCATTTTCCTGCTGTCGGGCCTTTACGGTCAGTAAGAGTCCGATAAACTAGTGCTTTTTCATTATATATAAGCCCCTTCCTTTTTTGTAAAATAAAGACAAAAAGACAGAAGAGGTTAATAATGATTACATTCATGTATTTTTTCGGCTATTTGTTTGACCAGCTGCTGGTCAATTTTATAGGGATGGTCCTGATCCTTTACAGCTTTATCATTCCGGTTACCCCTATGTATAAAACCAAGCGGCCTGCAGATCTAATCGTGCATATAAGCCGGATTCTTTTCGCTATCATTCTCCCATTCCTGAACTTTTTCTATTTTTTATTCAATAGCGGGGACTGGGCAACAGGGGAAGGCATTACAGCACCGGAGCATTTTAGCACTTTCATCTGGGTTCAGGCTGGTTTGATTGTGCTGCCTGAACTGGTTTTTTTCATCCTGTCAAAAGTCAATATAACCAGAGTCTGGTGGTATGTGCTATACCCGGCTCTGCTGATTGGGCTATGGGTTTGGATGTTTTAAGGGCATAAAAAAAGCGATGAAAAATTTTCATCGCTTTTTCATACTGTCTAGCTGCTCCAGCGCCTACCCCCTCGAGGTCACAAGCTAAGCCTCTCAAAAAGGCAAAGGACGACTTTCCGTGAGGCTTGGCTTGTGCTTATCGGGGAAGGGCAAGGCGCCTCCGCTTTTCAAATTATTTTACTTCGTCTGTACCTACAATAACTAACTTGCCTTCATCCAATACTTTTTCATATTGTTCTGCTTCTACCGTCGTTAAACCAACAGATTCGAATTTTGTACGAAGTTCATCTCCGCGTTTTTTGAACACGTTGCCGACAGAATCGAGTAGGCCCTGCTCCTTCATGCCGACTTCGCCTGTATCCGTCGCGTCAGAAAGGTGCTCTGAGCGATCCTTGTCATGTGCGAAAATATAGATGTTTTCCTTATTAAATCCCTGGCTTTGCAGCATTCCAATCGTATCTGTAGCCTGTACGCCATTTTCAACAACTTCAATTTTATACATATATAACATCCTCCTTAAAAGATTTGCAGATTTATTTAAATGGCAGCATGTCCTGCCGTTATATTTATTACATATCCGTTCTAAAAAATTTTAAACATGTATGCAAGAATGAAAGATTATGCCATGATAACCAATGGGTATTAAGAATAGGACCTTTCAAATAAGAGGAGGGAGAGTTGGCAGATGAAGCGTATCTTAAGAAATGACTGGCAGGAGATTTTGGCAGAGGAATTCGAGAAACCTTATTATCTCCATCTTCGTGAATTTTTAAAAAAAGAATATGAGGAGCAAACTATTTATCCGAGGCAGGAGGATATTTTCAATTCGCTCCAATATACAGCTTATAAAGACGCAAAGGCAGTTATATTGGGGCAGGATCCTTATCATGGGCTGGGGCAGGCACATGGCTTGAGCTTTTCGGTACAGCCTGATGTAAAGCTGCCTCCTTCGCTGAAAAATATATTCAAGGAAATGCAGGATGACCTGGGCTTCGAGGTGCCAAACAATGGCTATCTATTAAAATGGGCCCGAGAAGGAGTGCTGCTCTTAAATACCGTTCTGACCGTCCGCAAAGGGCAGGCGCACTCGCATAAGGGGAAAGGATGGGAAACTTTCACCGACACCGTTATACAAAAACTGAATGAGAGGGAAAAGCCCGTGGTTTTTATTTTATGGGGCAAACCGGCTCAGGAAAAAGAAGTGCTGATTGATGCTTCTAAACACTATATAGTAAAATCGCCGCATCCAAGTCCATTTTCGGCAAGAAAAGGGTTCTTTGGCAGCAGGCCATTTTCAAGAACGAATGAGATATTACAAGAGCTTGGGGAGGAGCCCATTGACTGGCAGATTCATGATCTCTGATTCTTTTCGTCATGTTTCACGTGAAACATACCGTTTCGTGTAAGAGAATAAGAGAAGTGCTCGAAATATGCATGTTCGAGAAGGGAAAGGAAAATGAGTTCACAGAAAATGGCTTGTTTTAAATGCAAATAATTCTGTGTTACTGGGACCGGTACTATCCAAAAGGCTGCAGGGCTTTTCAGTTTACCCTGTCTAGCTCAGCGCCTACCCCCTCCAGGGTTGGGGGTGGGCGAAAGGCGCGTCCGCTTTTCTTTAAAACCAGGCGGATGCCCTCTCTCGAAGTTTTCCGGGCATCTGGCCATCCTTGTTTGCGTTTTGAAAAGGAAAACTGATAAACTTTATATGGCCGGTAACATTGGCGATTTTTTAAAAAGAATGTATACTTTTTTTGGACTTCAGGAATTGTCTAGCAGAAGCAGCCTGACACTTGAGGGTAGAGGGTGGCAAGGCGCTTGTGCTTTTTTTACAGAAAGAGGTGTAGAGAATGAATATCTCTGTTCAGAAGCTTTTAGGGAAGATGGAAAAGGAATTGCTGGAAGCAAAAAGCAGCTCTTCAGACGCCAGAATAAGAGAAAGAGTGCAGGCGATCAAGTCATTATGCGAGCTGGTTTTGGAAGAGTCGGATACAGGAAGTGTGTCTGCTGTTGCTTCTATTAGCCATACATACAATGCACCGCCTGCGGCTCAGCCAGCGGGTCTGCAGCCAAAGAAAATGCAGATGGAAGATGAGGCAAACGGCGATTCATTATTCGATTTTTAATAAAACGATAAGAGGTGCAGGGGATTATGAAGCTATTTATTATAATTGGAGCCATTAATGCTTTTTTAGCAGTTGCATTAGGTGCGTTCGGAGCGCATGGGCTTGAGGGGAAAGTGGAGCCGAAGTATTTGGAGATATGGAAAACAGGTGTAACCTACCAGATGTTCCACGCAACAGGCCTTTTGATTATTGGCGTCCTGCTTGGCAAATTGCCGGCGACATCTTTATTATCCTGGTCAGGCTGGCTGATGCTGATCGGCATTATCCTTTTCTCAGGAAGCTTATATGTTTTAACATTAACAAAAATCAGCGTGTTGGGTGCCATCACCCCGCTTGGCGGAGTCTCTTTCCTTGCGGCTTGGGTGCTGCTGATCATTGCGGCGGTAAAATATTTATAATAGGAAAGGAGCTTTGACGGGGTCAAAGCTCCTTTTTTCATTACCTCGGCGAATATTGCGACATTCCTTGCCCTCCGCCAAACGGATATTCATATTCTATTTCTTCATCAAATGTTACATAGTCTAAGTAGATCATTGGAAGGAGGATACGTTGGCCTGTTTGCGGATCGCTCAGTATCAAGTGATCCCGTCCGGCCGCTTCAATGATGCCTTTGAATATTTTGGCGTTCCATTCCGTATTGTTTTCGAATGTTGCATAAACAGTCGCGAGTTTTCCTCTGTTCAGGCGAAGAATATTTTCGATGTAGGATTGTTCAAGCGGGAGCATGCCTGGAATAGAAGGAGCAGCTGAAGGGGCACCCATACCGCCGCCGGCGCCTGCACCTGGAAACATCCCGCCCGAGCTCGTACCCGGAACTGTTCCGCCTGTTTGAACGGGCTGGAACTGCGGCTGACCCTGCGGCTGGCCCTGAAAGTTCTGAGGCATTTGGGTGCCATCCGTGTAACGCTGCTGCTGGTAACCATAAAAAGGGTATTGACCATAATTTGATTGACTCAATTTTTTTCCCTCCTAAAATTAAAATCAGCCATTTCTATCCGCATTGCTAGTAGACTGTCGGACAGTCCTGCGGGGTAGATTTATAAAAGCAATGGGCTTTAAACCGTCCGGCATTCCCTTGGCTGTACCATTGGGCCGGGCAGCTGCCTTGTGGCCGAAAGAACCATAATGCACTGCTGGCAGAGTAGTGTTGGTGACCGCTTATTACTTTGCGGGCGAGGTCAATCTCACTGCCACGCACCTTGATAAAAATTGCCTTTTTGGTTGGCTTCAATCCCGCTTGGGTTCTGATAGACCATTCTCCTGATGGAGCAGGTATCCTTGAAGGCCCAGACATTCACCCCGGACATGGTTAACCCCTCACATTCCCAACCATCAGCATGCCGTGCTTCCCATCGCACGCATGAGCCGGCCGAGGAGCTTAACATCTTCCTCGGTGTAAGGGATAACTCCAATCTCTTCACCTCTCTTTAATAAGCCATGATGCTGCGGATAAGAGAATTGCCTAGGTATAAGAGAAACTCACTATTTCATTACTATGTAGAGGCATGTTTTTTTATGACCTCCGGAAAAAGAAAAACTCCCAGCAGAAGCCGGGAGTTTTAAACATTATACGTGAAGGAATTTTTCAACCTTGTCCTCTTCAAGGATGTTGCCAACGAAGAAGGAGCCGAATTCACCGTAGCGGGCACTGACTTCATCGAAGCGCATTTCATAAACAAGCTTTTTAAACTGAAGAACATCATCAGAGAAGAGGGTAACGCCCCATTCGTAATCGTCGAAGCCGACTGAACCTGTGATGATCTGCTTTACCTTTCCTGCATACTGGCGCCCGATCATGCCGTGGCTGCGCATCATATTGCGGCGGTCTTCCATCGGAAGCATGTACCAGTTGTCATTGCCCTGGCGGCGCTTGTCCATCGGATAGAAGCAGACATGCTTTGCTTTCGGAAGTTCTGGGTAAAGGCGTGCCAGGATCTGAGGATTCTGGTAAGGATCTTCTCCTGCCGGCAGGTAGTTGCTCAGCTCGACAACAGAAACATATGAATGAGCAGGAATCGTGAATTCAGCTAACTTAGTTTTGTTGAATTCGTTTTCAATTTCATTTAGCTCTTCCATTGTAGGCCTTAAGATCATCATCATAAAATCAGCTTTTTGGCCGACAATTGTATAAAGGGCATGGCTGCCGTTTTTCCCGCTTTGTGTTGTATTCCACTTGTCCACTAGGGCCATAAATTCGTGGATCGCTGCCTGACGCTCTTCGCTGGGAACCATTTTCCAAGTTGTCCAATCAACTGTGCGGAAGTCATGTAAACAATACCAGCCATCAAGCGTTACTGCTGCTTCACTCATTATAATCACTCCTAATATGTACTAAAATTCTCATCATTACTATAACATAGTTTCTCCAATTAACATGTGTACAAAACTTGAAATGTTGGAATTCAGCAGGGTGACAGGCACCTATACCAATTTGCCGAACTGGCATAGGTGTCTGTCACCGCAAATTCCCGTTTACAAAGAGGGGATTATGGATATCTTAAAAAAGGTATAAAGGTGGACTGTAAGAAGGATATTTATTATTGGAAATTTACCGAAAACAAAAACTTTTTTGTTGTAAACGCTAACAGTATGTGAACTCCTTGAAATTCTTAGGATGAGGAGTATTCTAAGGGAGTATATAGGAGAATTTCTATTGAATTGAACGGAAATTTAGTGCCGTAGGAGGAATTAGCATGAGTGATTTATTCACAGTATTGAAAGAAAAAGTAACAGCGCAGAATTTAAGAATCGTTTTTCCGGAAGGACAGGATGAGCGTATTTTAGCGGCTGCAGGAAGATTGGCTGCGGAAAAAATCATCACTCCGATCCTTATTGGAAACATCGCAGAAATTGAAGCAAAAGCAAAAGACATGGATATCAGCCTGGAATCAGCTGAAATTTATGACCCAAATAACTTTTTAATGATGGATGAGCTTGTGGCTGCATTTGTTGAAAGACGCAAAGGCAAAGCGACAGAAGAAGATGCACGCAGGATCCTTCTTGATGAAAACTATTTTGGAACCATGCTTGTCTATGCGAACAAAGCAGACGGCCTTGTGAGCGGTGCTGCCCATTCAACAGCTGACACAGTGCGCCCGGCTCTTCAAATCATTAAAACAAAAGAAGGCGTGCGCAAAACATCTGGTGTATTCATCATGGTCCGTGACGATGAGAAATATGTTTTTGCCGATTGTGCCATCAACATCTCACCGGACAGCCAGGACCTGGCGGAAATCGCGATTGAAAGCTCGAAAACAGCCAGAATGTTCGATATCGAACCGCGTGTGGCCATGCTGAGCTTCTCAACAAAGGGCTCTGCCAAGTCACCTGAAACGGAAAAAGTTGCGGCGGCACTTGAAGCAGCTAAAGTTCGCGATCCGCTTTTAATCATCGATGGGGAATTCCAGTTTGATGCGGCATTCGTTCCATCGGTAGCTGAGAAAAAAGCTCCGGATTCACCAATCCAGGGAGATGCAAATGTATTTGTTTTCCCTAGCCTGGAAGCCGGAAACATCGGCTACAAAATTGCCCAGCGCCTAGGAAACTTCGAGGCAGTGGGACCAATCCTTCAAGGCTTGAACCGTCCGGTTAATGACCTGTCCCGCGGCTGCAACGAGGAAGACGTTTACAAGCTTGCTTTAATTACTGCAGCTCAAGCTTTACATCAATAATACAGGAGCTTAGAAGCCGGTCCCTTGTGACTGGCTTTTTTGCTATAATGTATCTGTTATGGGCCTTTGGCCGATAAAGGCTCAAGTTTGGCCGCTAAAATGCCATATTTGGCCGATAAAACTATAACTTAGGCTGATAAACCAGCTGATTTGGCCGTTAAATAGATAAATTCTGCCGATTAACTCGAATATCGGCAAAAGGGGATCAAATGAAGATGAATTCGCTACAAGACTTGCTGTTTCAGGAAGAATGGAGGGTTATTGACCAGTCTGCTGCAGGCATCCACTTAAATGCCCTGCACTCTTTCGGGATGGACGATACACTATGTGCTTCTGTCGGATCGGGTGAGGCGCCTGCGACCGCGAGGACATGGGTTCACCATAATACCATTGTGCTTGGAATCCAGGATACGAAGCTGCCTTTTTTAACTGAAGGCATCCAGTTTTTAAAGAGCCAGGGGTACGAAGTGATTGTACGAAATTCCGGCGGCCTGGCAGTTGTCCTGGATCAAGGGGTCCTGAATATTTCGCTGATTTTTCCTGAAAGTGAAAAGGGAATTGATATAAACCGCGGATATGATGCGATGTGGATGCTCATCCAAGAGATGTTTTTCGATTTTCATATACAAATAGAAGCGCGTGAAATTGTCGGCTCCTATTGCCCGGGAAGCTATGATTTAAGCATCGGGGGACAAAAGTTTGCCGGCATCTCGCAAAGGCGCCTCCGCAATGGCGTGGCGGTCCAGATCTATCTGTGCGTGGATGGCAGCGGAAGTGAGCGGGCCGATTTGATTGGCAAATTCTATTCTCTTGCTAAAAAAGAAGAACAGACAAAGTTCCAGTACCCTGAAATTCAGCCGGCTGTGATGGCATCACTATCGGAATTGCTGGGTACAGAGCTGACGGTACAGGATGTGATGCTCCGCTTTTTGCAGTCATTGAAAAAGAAAGCAGGCCGCCTTTATGCAGGGCAGCTGACAAATGTGGAAGCAGGCCTGTTTGAAGCCTATTACCGCCGTGTGATAGAACGGAATGAGAAAGTACTTGGCAGCGAATAAATAAAAGAAGAGCCGCAGTCATAAACGATCTGCGGCCCTCCTTGAAAGGAATTGCTGCCATTTTCTCCTGCTCCCGCTGCCGGGAACACCTTTTTTGTTTTAGAATTTTCAGCGCCTGCACCCTTGGGCGGGCAAGGCGCTTTTAGTTTTTCTTATTCAGCTACTCTTTCCAAATTGCCGTTGCGGTCCATTTTAAACTTGGATGCCGGCCTTTCTTCTTCATCAAACAGAACAAAATTGCGGGCTCTGTTCATGATTTTCATCAGTGTCTCGTAATCTTCCTGAATGGTTACCGTATTCTGCTCCAATTCGCCGATTTTGCCTTCAAGCTCTTCATTTCGGCTTCTGAGATCGGCATTTTCCCGCTTCAATCTTTCATTCTCACTCTTTAGTATATCAAGCTGAATGCCTGAATGATTCAATGTTTGCAAGTATGTGATAACGGTATCCATATCCAGCTGTGCAGGCGCAGTATAAACCGGCTCTGAATAGGTGAAGGATGAGACCGTCTCTGTTTGGATATGCGATTCATCCTCTGTGCGCTCTTCGTAAAAATCTGCCGGTGATGGCGGTAGGACCGCATTTGTCTTAATTGGCGCTGCTTCAACCTCCTGCATAGTTGGAACCGGCGGAGAGTATAAGAGTTTCTTTTTGCCGCCCTGATCCTTTCCTAGCATTCTTTGTCTCTGCTTGCGCTGTTTCTTGGCTAATTGAAGTGCTTTTTCATACTGGTGCCTCACTACAGCGTTCCAGCGGAATCCGCATGCCGCAGATGTGCGGTTCAGCTTGTCCCCAACTTCCTCAAAAGCGTTTAACTGAGTGCTGCCTTCCCTCACATGCCGCAAAACAGTTTCTGCCAGCAATAAATCGTTTTCATCTGTCCAAGCGTCCTGACGTATTTTCATGTAACCTCAACTCCCTAAATTATTACTTTTTGCTGTTGCCTTAGTTAAAGGATGGACAAACTTGGCAGATTTTATACAAAGGTGATTAAAAGGATAGTAGATTTTTTTAAAATTTTATTTTTCGCTAGATACGTATGGCGGTTTTGTGAAGATTACTAAGATTCACCACCCAAGTTAATGATTACAGCTTGCAATAGAGCTGGATAAGTTTTAAAATAGCCTGTAGCAGTTGGCAGGGCAGTCCTTTTTATCTGAATAGGAATGCTTTGCAGCGGATATGCTTTAACGAAGAAGATGACGAGGCGCGCCATGCGCTGTTAAAGCTCCCGGAACGGGGAGCGCATAATATAAAAGATTGACCGCAGAAAGGGTTGTAATAAAATGGCAAACGAATTTCGTGTTTGCGACGATTGTCAGGCTGTAAATCTGAAGACATTAATACCGCGATTAAAAGAAATAGATCCTGAAGCAAAAATTGATGTCGGCTGCCAGTCCTATTGCGGGCCAGGCCGCAAAAAAACATTTGCTTTCGTCAATAACCGTCCCCTTGCCGCACTGACGGAAGAGGAATTGATGGAGAAAATTAATAAAAAGCTGAAAAAATAAAGATCACCCTGACTCCTGTCCTGAGGTGATTTTATTTTTTGCCTGAGTTTATGATTGAGCTTCGATTGGTAAATAGACTTAGGAGGCAATATTCGTTTTTAGAAAAGTCGAAAAATATTTCCAGGGAAGATGATTGCTGTATTGCGGTTTCTGTCGAACAGCCATGAAAAACAAAGAATTTTGTGATGAATTGACACCGTGATCGGGATATAATAGGTATACGCCAGAAAATGGGAACAGCAGGTTTGGAACTCGTGGACACAGGAAAAGCGGAGGGTACGGAATGGCATATTCAGCGGAAAAGTTAAGTGAGGAAAAAGTATTTAAAGATCCCGTTCATCGTTACATACACGTAAGAGACAGAGTAATCTGGGATTTAATCGGGACAAAAGAGTTTCAGCGTCTTAGAAGAATTAAGCAGCTCGGGACAACTTATTTAACCTTCCATGGTGCTGAGCATAGCCGCTTTAACCACTCGCTCGGAGTTTACGAGATTGTGCGGCGCATTTCCGATGACGTCTTTTTGGGCAGGCCGGAATGGGATGAAGAAGACCGCATCCTGACCTTATGCGCGGCACTTCTCCATGATTTGGGACACGGCCCGTTCTCACACTCCTTCGAAAAAGTATTCGACCTCGATCATGAACATTATACGAGGGCAATCATTCTCGGCGATACCGAGGTCCATCAGGTGCTCACCAGGGTAAGTGCCGATTTTCCTCAGAAAGTGGCAGATGTGATTGCCAAAACTTCTAAAAATAAGCTGGTCGTCAGCCTGATTTCCAGCCAGATTGATGCGGACCGGATGGATTATCTGCAGAGGGATGCTTACTTTACGGGTGTCAGTTATGGCCACTTTGACATGGAGCGGATCCTGCGTGTCATGAGGCCGCGGGAAGACCAGGTCGTGATCAAACAGAGCGGGATGCATGCCGTTGAGGATTACATTATGAGCCGGTATCAGATGTATTGGCAGGTGTATTTCCACCCGGTTACACGCAGTGCCGAGGTGATCCTGACCAAAATCCTTCATCGCGCGAAAGATTTGCATGAACAGAAATACAGGTTTAAATATGATCCAATCCATTTTTATTCTTTATTCAATGGTGAAATCACTCTTGAAGATTATATAAAGCTCGATGAAGCTATTATTCTTTATTATTTTCAGATGTGGCAGGAGGAAGAAGATCCGATACTGAAAGATCTCTGCTGCCGATTTATGGACCGGAATTTATATAAATATGTGGAATTCGACCCGGCGAAAGAGTACAAGAAGCTGGCGGAGCTGTCGGCTTTGTTCAAAAAGGCAGGCATCGATCCGGAATATTATCTGGTCGTCGATTCTTCATCTGATTTGCCTTATGATTTTTACCGTCCTGGCGAGGAAGAAGAAAGATTGCCGATCCATTTGCTGCTGAAAAATGGGGATATTCGCGAGCTTTCCCGCGAATCGGAGATCGTGGATGCCATTTCCGGGAAACGACGCACTGATCATAAGCTTTACTATCCGGCTGATTTTATTGCAGACGACAGCAAAAAGCCAAACATTAAAAAACAGATTAGAACGCTGCTGGAAATCGATTAAAACTACATAATTGGTTTTCTATAGATACGGGAAAAAACGGAGTAGGAGATGAAGAGCTTTGTTAAAGGATCACGCTAAACTAATGCATGCCATTGCAGTCTCTGAAGAAATCGTGGGACGGAAAAAGCTGCAGAAAATGATATATATCGCCAAAAACATCGCATTTCCCTTTCAGGAAAGATTTCAATTTCACTTTTACGGGCCATATTCGGAAGAATTGACACTAAGGGTCGAAGAACTCTGCAACATGGGATTTTTAAACGAAGTAAAGGAAAAAAAGGGCGGCTATTACCAGTATCGATACACCCTTACTGAAACCGGCAAGGAATTTCTGGACATTAATGCAGTCGAAATGCCCAGCCTGCAGGACTGCCTGCTTGATATGAACGGCCAGAATGCAAGATTCCTTGAACTCGTCTCAACGGTCCTTTATTTTAATGACCTCCCAAAAGAAGAAGTGAAAGAAAAAGTCTTTACCCTAAAAAGCAAACAGCGCTACACGGATGAAGAAGTGGAACAGGCGTATCAATATATTGGAAGCTTAAGAGAAAAAGCCGGGCTGCATTAAGCGCCTGGCTTTTCTTTTTTGCTGAAAAAGTCTTACCGCACATAAATCAGTTATCCGCACGGAATTTTTTTATGCGAAAGTAAAATCATACTATGTGCAAATAAGATTTTTTATGCGAAAGTAAAATCGGTCTATGTACAAATAAATTTCTTTATCCGCAAGTAAAACCTCTCATTATGCAAAAAACCATAAAAAAGCAGCTTCCGTAATGGAAAACTGCCTTCTTTACGCAATTCTACTGATCGCTTAAGCGTTTTCCGCCGACAGCATAGTGATTTTTGGACATTTCTTCGATAAATACGACGATTTTATCTTCAGGGGCTCCAGTCGTTTCGCTTACGGCAGCTGTTACTTTTTCAGCGAGCGCTTTTTTCTGTTCTTCAGTGCGGCCTTCAAGCATTTTAACGGTTACGTATGGCATTTTCTTTTCCTCCTCACTATTTATGCTTGTATTTTTCCACTTTTTCTCGCAATGTGCAAGCCTGATTCCCTTTGCTCAGGCGTTCATGTATACTTTTAGGTAAATAGCATCGGCTTTTCCTACATAGTATGTATAAATAAAGCCTGGCTTTTCAGCCGGCAGGAGAGGGAGTTTTGGCATTTGGAACAATTTTTGGCGTTTTCTCTCAGGGAGATTCCCTATGTCGCGGTAACATTGATGATTGCCTTTACGGTCCATGAATTTGCCCATGCCTATGTGGCTTATAAGTTTGGAGATCCCACTGCAAAAAATCAGGGCAGATTAACACTAAATCCCATGCAGCATCTGGACCCAATTGGAACAATCCTGATTTTTATTGCCGGTTTCGGATGGGCCAGGCCGGTACCGGTCAACCGCTTCTTTTTCAAAAATCCGAAGCTTGCCGGGATATCTGTTTCAATTGCGGGACCGATATCCAATCTGGTGATGGCTGTCCTGGGTTTTTTCATCTGGTATGCTCTTGCCGGAACTGGACTCGCAGCTTCATTTCCAGCGTTTGTGGCAGATTTCCTGAATATCTTTATTCAGCTGAATTTAGTGCTGTTTGTATTCAACCTGCTGCCGTTTCCGCCGCTTGATGGCTACAGAATTATTGAAGATTTGGCGCCAGCCCATATTCGCCCGAAAATGACTCAGTTTGAGGCGTATGGCTCCGTTATTTTCCTTATTCTTGTCATTACACCGCTGGATCAATACACCATCCAGCCGATATTTAACACCGTATTGCCGGTACTTGCAAGCGGCCTAAATGATTTTTTCTATGAAATATTTATGACATAATAATAAGAGCCTAATTTTTGCTTAGGAGGACTTGAAAATGGAAGAAAAAAAGAAAAAGAAACTCGATTTTAATATAATCAAGAGCGACCCGACTGAAGGACATGGCGGTTTTGGGGTCGGGACTCTGAGCCTTGATAATGTGACACCGGTTATTATTGATGTGGATGCCGGTGAGGCGTCTATTGAAGTGGGCGCCATGCATGCGCGCAGCCCTGTTGAAAAAGGCATCAAGTTTTTGAAAACCAAAGAAGAAGTGCCTAACGGGAAGCCGTACTGGCTGATTTGGGTCACCAATGACCGCAAAGAGGGAGGCGCTTATTATGCAGGTGTTACTGCATGTGAGATGACGGTCGACAGAGAAATCCGCCGGGGCTACAAATCGCTGCCAGAGCATGTGAACCGCATGGATAAATCGATTAAAAGACACATCATAGTGGATCATATGGACGAGAAATCCAAAAAAGTGCTGGCAGATTTCCTGAAAAACCATGACGCCGGCATGTGGGAAAGATCAGCGGAACAGCTAAAAAAAGATTTACAAGCCATTTAGAAAAAAAGTCTAATTTTGTGACGAAATTGTGACATTTTTTTGACGTGATTTTCTAACTACTTGTACAATTCCAATAAAAAAAGTAAACTATTTAACAGTGTGAAGGCACAATATAGCACTAGGACACGAAAAACCCCGGGATTCGGACCCCGGGGTTTTTCACTTTTATTAAAATGACAGGCACCTATACCAGTTTTACAAGTGGTATAGATGCCTGTCACCGTTACGAAGCCCACCGAAACAGTTTCTTATACCAAGGTGTGTCAGGCTTCTTTTCCGGCTGCTCAGTTTTATTCTCTTCTTTATGGCTCAAGTGGTCTGTACAGTATTCCGCAGGTTCTGTGCCTTCTGCGAAGTAGGTTAGGCGCTTGACCGGGCAGTTTTCCCCGGCAATTTTCCCGTTGGATGGATCAATGTAGACGCCGACTGTATCTTTGGGCGCTTTGAATTCCTTGGCTGGCTTTCCTTTATGGGCTTCCTCCATGAACCGGATCCAAATGTTTTTGGCATACGTTTTATCAACGGTTTTTGTAATGACCTGGCCTTTGTCATAGCCGGTCCATACCGCTGTGACAAGCTGTGGTGTAAAGCCGGCCATCCAGCTGTCTGTTTCTGTTGAACCGGACTTGCCGGCGTAAGGGCGGGTCATATCGTTGATGACTGTGCTTCCCGTTACTTGGGCATAACCGTTCAGCTTCCGGTCAAAAATACCTGTCATCATGTGGGTCATAACGAAAGCAAGGTCAGGCTTCAGAATCTTCATCTGGAATGGCTCCTGCTCGTAGATGACTTCGCCTTTATGGTTCTCCACACGCTTAATCAGTACCGGGGAGATCTTTTTTCCTCCATTGGCGAACATGCTGTAAGCGTTGGCAAGCTCAATGACTCTCATGCCGGATGTGCCGAGTGCAAGGGACGGCACCTTCGCCATCTTAGAGGTAATGCCAAATTTCTTGGCTGTATTGACAAGCGTCTCTTCCCCTAAAAATAAATGAGTTTTCACCGCGTAGACATTGTCAGATAGAGCAAGGGCCTGGGCCATTGTGATATCGTCATCCGCATACTTGCTGTTGAAGTTATGCGGTGTATAGTCCGGCGTACCGTCTTCAAACCGAAAAGTCGTCTGCTCGCTCCGGATTGGGGTGGAAGGGGTGAAGCCCTGCTCCAATGCCGCGTAATAGAGAAGAGGCTTTATCGTCGATCCTGGCTGCCTGACTGCCTGGACTGCACGGTTAAAGGGACTTGCCTCATAATCACGTCCGCCAACCATTGCTTTCACATACCCGTTTTTCGGATTCATGGCAACAACTCCGACCTGAATCTCCGAGTCTTTTGAAATAAGCTTATCTATTGTTTCTTCCGCGATTTCCTGTTCCTTCAGATTCAAAGTGGTATAAACCTTTAATCCGCCCAATTCAATCGTACGGTCATCCAGATTCAGCTGTGTTTTAAGGGCATTGCGGACAGCATCCTGAAAATATGGGGCTGTTTTCGATCTTGGGTGCATGTGCTCGCCAACCAGCTCAAGCTCTTCTGCCGCCGCAAGATCTGCGTCTTTTTGGCTGATGAGCCCGTTCTTCACCATCGTCTGCAGAATCACTTTCTGACGCTGATCTGCTTTTTCTGCTGATGCAAATGGCGAGTAGATGCCAGGACCCTTAGGGATGCCGGATAAAATGGAAGCCTCAGCTAATGACAGCTCACTTGCATCCTTCCCGAAATAGAACTGGCTTGCTGCCTGTGCGCCATAAGCTCCATTGCCGTAATAAATCGTATTTAAATAACCTTCAAGGATTTCCTTTTTCGTATAATTCATCTCAAGCCTGATGGTATAAAAGGCCTCAAGCAATTTCCGCTTCCAGGTTTTTTCATGTTCAAGAAACAGGTTGCGGGCATATTGCTGGCTGATGGTGCTGGCACCCTGAACTTTGGCCATTGCCTTTATATCAGCGAGGGCGGCACCTGCGATCCTTTTATAATCAAATCCATTGTGCTCGAAAAAATTCTTATCCTCTATCGAGACCGTCGCATCAATTAAATGCGGGCTGATGTCATCGAGTGGTGCCCAATAGCGTTTTTGGCCGTTGTTGCTTTCACCGATAACCGTGCCATCATCCGAGAAAAATAAAGTCGATTGCGGAACGGCGAGCGGCGGCGGCCCCAAAATTTTGGCATATACCAGAATGCCTCCGATCATCACGGCGGCTAAAGCCATTCCTATTAAGCTAATAATGAGAACTGCACGCAAATATTTCATCGTTTTTCGAAAACGCTGATCCGTCATTAATTCCATATCAAGCACCCCCTATTTATCTGTTTTTTATAGTGAAAAGTTGATACAGCGCCAAGTGACCGAAAAGATAAAAACTGACCGATAAAGGTTCCAAAGTGGCCGATTAAATTAAAAGTTGAACGATAAGTGCGGCGAGGTATCCAAATAATTCCCTAATAAGTGCTCTATGTATTCAGTATTGAAAAAACAGAGCGATTTTAAACATCTTTCTCTACTAATTAGCGAAATTTTTCTTGCAATTTTGCTAGATTCATCTATACTTTTTCTGTGTTTGTTATTTGCATGTTAGGGAAGTATAAAAGATGAAAATGCTTTTTGCTGCTCTTTAGTGATAATTCATTTTTTTATGGAAGGAATGATTAAAGAATGGGACTTTGGTTTACAGAGAAACAAACAGAGAACTTTGGCATTACGATGAAGGTGAAGCGTACTTTACATACAGAACAGACAGAATTCCAGAAGCTTGATATGGTGGAAACAGAAGAGTGGGGCAATATGCTTCTTCTTGATGACATGGTTATGACTTCAATCAAGGATGAGTTTGTTTACCATGAGATGGTTGCGCATATTCCTTTGTTCACACATCCAAACCCTGAAAACGTTCTTGTTGTTGGCGGCGGTGACGGCGGCGTCATCCGTGAAGTCCTTAAGCACCCAAGCGTGAAAAAGGCGACTCTTGTGGATATCGATGGAAAGGTTATTGAGTACTCAAAAAAATTCCTTCCTGAGATTGCAGGCAAGCTTGATGACCCTCGCGTTGATGTGCAGGTAGGCGATGGCTTCATGCACATTGCCGAAAGCGAAAATGAATATGACGTGATCATGGTTGACTCAACTGAGCCGGTAGGACCTGCGGTAAATCTATTCACGAAAGGCTTCTATGCTGGAATCTCTAAAGCCTTAAAAGAAGACGGCATCTTTGTGGCCCAGTCTGACAACCCTTGGTTCAAAGCGGACCTTATCCGCAACGTACAGCGCGATGTGAAAGAAATTTTCCCAATCACTCGTCTTTACACTGCGAATATCCCTACTTACCCAAGCGGCATGTGGGCGTTCACAATCGGATCTAAAAAATACGATCCATTAGAAGTAAGCGAAGATCGCTTCCATGAGATCGAAACAAAATACTATACGAAAGAATTGCATAAAGCGGCATTTGTATTGCCTAAATTTGTTGCAGATTTAGTGAAGTAATGGACAGGCTGCGTTTCAGAGCAGCCTTCTTGAATACATAAAAAGTGAGGGATGACCTTGGTGCGTTTTGATGAAGCCTATTCAGGCAATGTGTTTATTAAAAGCCATCCTAGTTATGAGGAAAGTGAAGCGGTCATTTATGGAATGCCAATGGACTGGACAGTCAGCTATCGTCCGGGCTCCCGTTTCGGCCCTGCCCGTATCCGAGAAGTGTCAATCGGGCTTGAAGAGTATAGCCCATACCTGGACCGTGAGCTTGAAGAGGTAAAATATTATGATGCCGGCGATATTCCGCTGCCATTCGGAAATCCGCAGAAAAGCATCGATATGATTGAGGAGTTTATCGATCAGCTTCTGGCGGAGGATAAATTTCCGCTTGGCATGGGCGGAGAACATTTGGTTTCCTGGCCTGTCATCAAAGCAATGTACAAAAAATATCCGGATTTGGCGATTATCCACATGGACGCCCATACAGACCTTCGTGTGGATTATGAAGGGGAGCCATTATCTCATTCAACGCCAATCCGCAAAGCAGCTGATTTGATTGGTCCTGGCAATATCTATTCTTTTGGCATCCGTTCCGGCATGAAAGAAGAATTCCAGTGGGCGAAGGAAGTCGGCATGCACATTTCAAAATTCGAAGTGCATAAGCCATTGAAAGATATTCTTCCTAAGCTTGCAGGACGTCCGGTCTATGTAACGATTGATATTGATGTTCTGGACCCTGCCCACGCGCCGGGAACAGGCACAGTCGACGCAGGCGGCATTACGTCAAGAGAGCTTCTTGCTTCTATTCATGAAATTGCCCATTCAGATGTTAAAGTCGTTGGAGCTGACCTTGTCGAGGTTGCGCCCATCTATGATCCATCTGAACAAACAGCCAATACAGCAAGCAAACTGATCCGGGAAATGATTCTTGGATGGGTTAATAAAAAATAAACGGGGACTTCGGTCTCCGTTTTTTTATTCAAGAAATACTGAACGTCGATAACTGTCTAGCTCCAGCGCCTACCCCCTCGAGGTCACAAGCCAATCCTCCTAAAAAGGCAAAGAACGCCTTTCTGGGAGGCCCGTCTTGTGCTTGTCGGGGGTGGGCAAGGCGCTTCCGCTTTTCTTTCTGTCACCTTCTTGCACTTTCCCCAGCGAGTATTTATACTTATATAGTTATATATGATGAAAAGGAAGTGTTGCCGTTGTCCAGTCGCTCAGCGGAACAAATGCCTGTGAAGATTAATGTGAAGACAGATATTCGCAAGCTTGGCAGCAAAGAGACTTTTGAATTGACTGCTTTTGGCCGATACTATATAAAAGATTCTGCCCGATTCCTTCAGTATGATGAAGTAATGGAAGAGGGAACAGTAAAGACGATCATAAAAATGTCCGATGCAGACGGACTGATTTTACGAAGCGGCGCCGTAAAGATGAGGCTCCCTTTTAGAATGAATAAAAAGCTCCGCGGCAGCTATGAAACGCCTTACGGAGTGTTTGAAATGGGCACGGTGACAAAGCGTATGGTCCATCAATATGATCACGAATCTGGTGAAGGTTCGATTGATATTTTATACGATCTGAAAATGCAGGGATCCCAGGCAGGTACATATCATTTGGCGATTACGTTTGAGGAGGAGAACAATGAACATAGTTGAGCAGGTGCAAGGCAAATTAAAGCAGGAAATTAAGGATGCGGTTGTAAAGGCTGGCTTAGCAGCGGAAGAGCAGATTCCTGATGTAATTCTGGAAATCCCGAAGGAAAAGGCTCATGGAGACTATTCCACGAATATGGCAATGCAATTAGCACGTGTGGCAAAAAAAGCGCCAAGAATGATTGCAGAGGAGCTTATTGCTCATTTTGACAGCTCAAAGGCTTCAATTGAAAAAATTGAAATCGCAGGACCTGGCTTCATTAATTTTTACATGAATAATTCTTATTTGACTGATCTGATTCCTGCCGTTCTGGAAGCAGGAGATCGGTACGGAGAAACAACAGTTGGAAACAGCCAGAAGATCCAGGTCGAGTTTGTTTCAGCTAACCCAACAGGGGACTTGCATCTTGGACATGCCCGCGGGGCAGCTGTCGGCGACTCCCTATGCAACATTTTAGACAAAGCTGGCTATGAGGTTTCCCGTGAGTACTATATCAATGATGCCGGCAACCAGATTAACAATCTGGCTCTATCGGTTGAAGCGCGATATTTCCAAGCTCTTGGCCTTGAAAAAGAAATGCCGGCTGACGGCTACCATGGCGAAGACATCATCGGCATCGGCAAAAAGCTGGCTGATGAGTATGGCGATAAGTATGTACATGCGGATGAAAAAGAGCGTTTTGACTTTTTCCGTGAATACGGCCTGAAATATGAAATGGCAAAGCTGAAGCAGGATCTGGAAGATTTCCGTGTGCCATTTGATGTTTGGTATTCTGAAACATCTCTTTATAATAATGGCAAAATCGACACAGCCCTTCAGGCATTGAAGGATAACGGCCACATCTACGAAGAAGAGGGTGCAACCTGGTTCCGCTCAACTGCTTTCGGTGATGACAAAGACCGTGTTCTTATTAAAAATGACGGCTCTTACACATATCTGACTCCAGATATCGCTTACCATAAAGACAAGCTTGAAAGAGGCTTTGAAAAGCTGATCAACATTTGGGGTGCTGACCACCATGGCTACATTCCGCGCATGAAAGCGGCCATCCAGGCGCTTGGCTATGACCGTGAGGCGCTCGAAGTCGAAATCATCCAGCTTGTACACTTGTACAAAAACGGCGAAAAAATGAAGATGAGCAAACGTACCGGCAAAGCGGTAACGATGCGTGACCTTGTGGAAGAAGTAGGACTGGACGCAACTCGCTATTTCTTTGCGATGAGAAGCGCAGATACGCATCTTGATTTTGACCTTGATCTGGCTGTCTCACAATCAAATGAAAACCCTGTTTACTATGCCCAGTACGCACACGCGCGTATTTCCAGCATCCTGCGCCAGGGTGAAGAGCAGGGCATGTCTGCCGAAGCTGCAGATTACTCCCTGATTCAGGCGGAAAAGGAAATCGACGTTCTGAAGAAAATCGGCGAATTCCCGCAGGCTGTCGGAGAAGCTGCGCAAAAGCGCATGCCGCACAGAATCACGAACTATATTTATGAACTGGCTTCTTCTTTCCACAGCTTCTATAATGCTGAAAAAGTACTGGATGCGGAAAATCCGGAAAGAACCAAAGCCCGACTGGCACTGATCAAAGCCGTTCAGACTACCTTGAAGAATGCTCTGAAATTAATCGGCGTATCTGCACCGGAAAAAATGTAAAACTCAAAGCTGGCACTTATAGGTGCCGGCTTTTTCATGTTTTTGACGAAAAAGGGGAAGCTAAAGGCATATGTTATTTTAGGAGGATCTCATGAAAATCGTTCTTTTATCCATACTTACAGGATTTCTCGTCGGATTTGTCTTTGCTTTCATGAAGCTGCCGATACCCGCACCGCCCGCACTGCCTGGCATTATGGGGATAGTCGGCATTTACCTCGGGTTTAAAGCATATGAAGTGGTTCTGCCCTGGCTGCAGGGAATATTGAGATAATTGAAAAGGGTGTCCACGTAAGTTATGGGCACCCTTTATGTCTAAATGTGAACTTTGCAAATAAATCCGGAATGTTGCAAATAAACCTGGGAAATCAGCAAACAATAGCTAAAATTGGCAAACAAATCAGGAAAAAAGCAAACAAACCTGGTAAACCTGCAAACAAACCGAAAACAGGCAGCAAACCAAAAAGTTACGGGCTAATCCTCAGAAAATTAGTCTGCCAACCCGGCAAATCAGCAAAAAATTAATAAATTTTGCATACAATCCGCAAGTAAATCAAACTAAACTCAGCATTTTACTTCGGGACGAGCATATCATGGTAGAAACCTTCCGGAAAGGACATGCTCGCCCATGAAGCCACAATTGGCAGCCTCTTTTTTTGCAACCATTTCGATCAGTTTTTGGGGAGTCTCTTTTGTTTCCACAAAAGCTGTTTTGGATAAGCTGGACCCTTATACATTGATCATGCTCCGGTTTGCCATCGGGGCAGCTTTTCTGCTCCTTGTGCTTCTCTTGAAAAGATATCCGCTCCAGATTCCGCTCAAATATATTCCCCATTTAATTGTTCTCGGTGTACTCGGCGTTTTCATCCATCAGGTCATCCAGGTATCAGCTCTAAAGACAATAGACGCCTCATCTGCGGGGTGGATCATTTCTTTTTCACCTGTTTTTACCGTGCTTCTCTCCATGATTTTTCTCCATGAAAAATTGACATTTCTTAAGACGCTGGGCATTATAACTGCGATTTCCGGGGTCCTCATGGTAACAGGAGCGAGAAGCGGCCAGACGCTGGGATTTGCTTTAAATATAGGGTATTTCCTCATGATCCTAAGTACACTGAATTGGGCCGTATATTCGATTTTGGTGAGAAAACTGCAAATTAAGCTTCCTTCCCTTGTGGTCACTTTTTATATGAGTTTGCTTGGATGCGTGTTGACCATTCCCTTTTTAATGAGAGACAGAGGGTGGGAGAAGTTCCATCTTTTATCCGATTCTGAATGGGCTCATATATTGTTTCTGGGCATATTTGTGTCGGGGATTGGCTACTGGTACTGGTCCAAGGCTCTCGAGGTTTTGGAAGCTTCCAAAGTATCAATGTTTATCTATATGGAGCCGCTATTTACCTTTATTGCGGCCGTTTTATTGCTTCGTGAAAAAATTTTCTTCATAAGCTTTATGGGCGGAATCATAATTATTATAGGAGTGATCATGGTGAATGGTCAGCTGAAATATTTTTCATGGAGGAAACGATAATCCACAGTAAAGGGGGAGTCGTTTAGTGGCCTTGAAGGAACGGTTTAAAAACAGTTTGGATTCATTGAAATCACCTTCTGCAGAAGAACTTAGAAAGGCTTTGGCATCACTTGATATCAAACTTGAGGAGTTGCTTCCTCACTTGCAGCCGGCAGATGGAAAACCCTACTACCGCAAGCTGCTTTACCAAAGTGAAGAAGTGGAGCTGCTTGTCATGAACTGGTCAGATATCGAATGCTCCCCGCATGATCATGGTAATTCAAAGGGATGGATTCAAGTGTTAAATGGAGATGCGGAAAATACTGTTTATGAAGTGAAGGAAGACGTCCCAATTGAGCTTCTTGCAGAGATAAAGTCCAAAGACTCCTTCTTTTTTGCTCTCAAAAAAGGTGTGCACAAAATGAAGAGTGCAGGCAGGGAGAACCTTGTCACACTGCATCTTTATTCACCTCCGATTACTGGTATGAAGGTGTACGACCTTCAAAAGTGCGCTGCCTGTGTAGTCTCTGAAGACTGTGGGGCCTGGTGGCCTGAGGAGCAGAGACAGAAGGTGAAGGAGATTCAGTTAAAATAAAGGGGCGTTCCGCATGCGGAACGCCTTCCATTACGAATGACAAACTTCGGAATTAGATAACTGTCTAGCTGCGGCGCCTACCCCCTCGAGGTCACAAGCCAATCCTCCCAAAAAGGCAAAGAACGCCTTTCCGTGAGGCTCATCTTGTGCTTGTCGGGGGTGAGCAAGGCGCCTCCGCTTTTCTTATTTCCATTCTACCTCCGCGCCGCCAATCCTCTTCACCCCGCGGATGCTGCTGATATCTTCTGTCAGCTTAAGCGTAGCCTTGTCCTTTGCTTTAGCTTCAATCATGAAATCGATATCCCGGTTAAAGGTTTTCAGCAGATCGAGAAGCGGCCTGATGAAATCAATGTCAACATAATCGGCATGGGACCGGAAGGCTTTTTCTGATTTGGGAGAGGAGATGTGGATTTTCGGCTTGAGTCCTGTTTGTTCCCACGTCTGAAAAATCCCAGGGAGAAGCTCATCCAGCGGGCGGGTGCCGAGGTTCGCCATATGGTGGTGATAATCGAACACAAGGGGGATGTTTTCTTTCTGGCAGGCCAGGAGGGTTTCATCCGCGTTATAGGTTTTGTCATCATTCTCAAGTGTCATTTGCTTTTTAATATGAGATGGCAGTGTCTTGAGATTTTCATGGAAACGGTGGATGGTCGTGAGCTTGTCACCATAAGCCCCGCCAATATGGATATTAATGAAGCTCTCGTTTTCAACCCCCATGGCCTCGAACATCCGGTAATGGTATTCCATATCTTTGACTGCATTTCTTGTCACATCGTCACGCGGAGATGTGAACAGGGTGAATTGATTGGGGTGAAAGCTGACGCGTAGCCCGTGTTTTTTAATCAATTCACCAATTTCAAGCCATTTTTCCTTAAAGGGTGTGACAAAATCCCATAAAACCTCCGGATGCGTGGCCAGAGGTACGATGGAGCTTGAAAGCCGATATAGCTGAATTTCATGGGCGATATTAAAATAAAGCATTCTTAACGTATTTTGCAAATTCACTGCTGTGACGGTCTTCAGCTTTTCCAGCCTTTCTTCCTCAGGCAATTGCTGATAGCGCGTAAAAGTCAATGTTCTCGCAGGAGATGCCTCCCACAGGCTGATGGCATGAGAAACATATCCCAGTCTTATTTTCAATTTGCAGCACCTTCTTTATGCTGGTCTATAATCTAACAGAATGTAAATCTTTGTATTTCGAGAGCTGTCTAGCGCAAGCAGCCTACCCCCACGAGGTCACAAGACAGTTCCTTTCAGAAGGAAGAACGCCTTCTTACAGGAACTGTCTTATGCCTGTCATCCCTGGGCAGTCACCTCCACATTTCGGGCAATCCTCCTAAAAAGGCAAAGAACGCCTTTCCAGGACGCTCGTCTTGTGCTTGGGGCCCCCAGGACAAGGAAGGCTTCGTCAGCATAATCATCGCACGACCAAAATCGGCAGCTTTTGGGAGGATGGGGGTCATGCAGACGTTGCCACAGGACGTGGCGTTCTTAGTCTGCGTTCCTTCGTGAGCAAGGCGCTTCCGCTTTTCTTAGAGGAAGCTTGCCACAGACCGGGCAAGCATTTCCTTGAATGTCCGTAAAGGGTCCAGCCGGTTTAATTCTTTTAGCGTCAATCTCTTTGCATTGTCTATGTCTTTGTCCAGAACAGACCTGATCTGCTTTATGAACTCTTTGTCATAAATAAAGCAATTGATTTCATAATTTAAAAACAGGCTCCGCTTATCAAAATTGGCTGTTCCAATATCGCTGATTTCATCATCGATGATGATCGCCTTCGCATGGTAAAAGCCATTTTTGTATTCATACACATAAGCTCCTTGTTTAATCAAGGTTCTTAAGTAAAGATAGGAGGCTTCCTTAACAAGAATATGATCGGTAATGCATGGGACAAGTATCTTGACAGTTACCCCGCGTTCCAGGGCATGGATTAAATCCTGAAAAAGCCTTTTGCCCGGAATAAAATAGGGTGTCCCAATCGTAATGCTCTTTTTCGCATTCCGAATTAAGGAGGAGAAGCTTTCTTCTAAAAATGCTCCTTTATAAGATGCGAACTGATGGCGGTAATCTCCTGCAGGCTGCTCAGGAAAATAGACTCTGTTTGCGAGCAGGTCAGTCTTTGTTGCTTTATACCAATCGATTAGAAACTCTCTTTGCAGATCCTCTACCCCTTCACCACGGAATTTCAAATGATAGTCACGCCAGGGACTCAGCTTTTTATCCAGATTGATGTATTCTTTGCCAATATTGAAGCCTCCGCTGTAACCGATCTTTCCGTCAATAACGGTGATTTTCCGATGGTTCCTGGCCTGGAAAGAATAGAAGAGAAATGGAAGCTTTGGCACATGTGCAAACGAAAACTTAATGCCGCTGCTTTTAAGATCCTTAACGGTTTTTCGTTTAACCGGAAAGCTTCCGGCCCAATCCAGCAAAAGGCGGACTTCCACTCCTTCTTTTGCTTTACCCTTTAAAATGGTTAAAAACTCCTTGCTGATTTTATCATCCTTCACAATATAAAATAAAATATGGATGTGCTTTTGCGCTCTTCTTAGCTCGGAGAATAAATCATCAAACAAAGCAGGTCCCTCTGCAAATAGTTCCATATCAGACTGCCGGATGGGTAAGGCGGTCCGCTCAAGTTTTTTCATATGGCTTTTCCGGCCCCATGTAAAGTCGATATAGAGCCATAAGGAGATGACGAGTAAAACGGCCATAATGATATTCCAGACAGTCAATGCAATCTTCCTCTCGACAGGATTTTCCTGTTAGTATTTCCTGCAGAGCTTTTTCTATCATGGAATCTCCCAAAATGGGAGGACTTTTCACCTTTATAAAGAATTTAATAAATGAAAATAATGAAATTTTTCGAACAAGTTTAACTAAAAATGGTTGACTGAATGCTCATTCATAATATAATGGGAGTAAGAGTAAATTCAGAAAATTATATTGTTTTTAAAATTTTCTAAGATGAAGAAAGGAGCACCATGTCTATGAACGGTTTATTATGGATCAACTTAATTGCATTTCTTCTTGTAACCGCTTACGCCATCAGCCTGTTTGTCTATGTTGTGAAGACGCGGATTGAATATATCAAGCTTGGCAAAAAGGTGGAGTTTGACGGCAAGGTGAAAGAACGCCTTGAGAAGATCTGGGTCAACGTATTTGGCCAGAAGAAGCTTTTAAAGGATAAGAAAAGCGGAATTATCCACGTGATGTTTTTCTACGGCTTCATTCTTGTCCAATTTGGAGCAATCGATTTTATTATCAAGGGAATTAAGCCAGGTGCGCATTTGCCGCTTGGACCATTATATCCTGGCTTCACCTTTTTCCAGGAAATTGTGACCCTGATGATCCTTGTAGCGGTAATCTGGGCTTTCCACCGCCGTTATGTGGAAAAGCTTGTCCGTTTAAAACGCGGATTCAAATCAGGTCTCGTTCTTATTTTTATCGGAGGGCTCATGCTTTCCGTACTGCTTGGCAATGGAATGGGCATGATTTGGCATGGCCATGAAGGAACCTGGACAGAACCGGTTGCTTCTCTGATTGCCGGTGCATTCGCATGGATGGGTGAAACGGCTTCAATAGTTGTGTTTTACATCTCATGGTGGATTCACTTAGTATTCCTTCTCGCTTTCCTTGTGTACGTGCCGCAATCCAAGCACGCTCACTTAATCGCCGGACCGGCCAACGTATATTTCAACCGTCTGGATAATCCGGGAAAATTAAAAGCAATCGACTTTGAAGATGAGTCACAGGAAAGCTTTGGTGTCGGAAAGATTGAAGATTTTACACAGCATCAGATGATCGATTTCTATGCATGTGTGGAATGCGGACGCTGTACCAATATGTGTCCGGCAACCGGCACGGGAAAAATGCTTTCTCCGATGGATTTAATCCTGAAATTGCGTGACCATTTAACCAATCATGGTGCTGTTGTCACTTCGAAGCAGCCTTGGGTGCCGACATTTGCGTTTTCAAATACGAAAGGCAATCAGCTTGCCCTTGCTGCTGCAGGCCAGGGTGCAGAAGAAGCTGCTGCAGGCCTTGCATACAGCCCTAGCCTGATTGGCGAAGTCATTACAGAAGAAGAAATCTGGGCTTGTACGACTTGCCGAAACTGTGAAGACCAATGCCCGGTTATGAATGAACATGTTGATAAGATTATTGATCTGCGCCGCTACCTTGTTTTAACAGAGGGTAAAATGGATGCGGATGCACAGCGCGCCATGACCAATATCGAGCGCCAGGGAAATCCTTGGGGACTGAACCGCAAGGAGCGCGAAGACTGGAGAGAAGCACGCGAAGATGTTCATGTTCCGACAGTGAAGGAAATGAAAAAGGCAGGAGAAGAGTTTGAATACTTATTCTGGGTTGGCTCCATGGGATCTTATGATAACCGCAGCCAAAAGATCGCTCTTTCCTTTGCGAAACTAATGAATGAGGCAGGCGTTAAATTCGCGATCCTTGGAAACAAAGAAAAGAACTCTGGTGACACACCAAGACGTCTTGGAAACGAGTTCTTATTCCAGGAGCTTGCCACAAAGAATATTGAAGAGTTTGAGAAAAATGAAGTGAAGAAGATCGTAACGATCGATCCTCATGCCTACAACATTTTCAAAAATGAGTATCCGGATTTTGGATTAGAGGCAGAGGTTTATCACCATACTGAAGTTCTTGCTAAGCTTGTAGAAGAAGGCAAGCTGAAGCCGCAATATGCTGTGGAAGAAACGATCACATTCCATGATTCCTGCTATCTTGGACGCTACAACGAGGTGTACGATCCTCCTCGTGAAATCCTTAAGAGCATTCCTGGCGTTAAGCTTGTGGAAATGGAAAGAAACCGCGAAACCGGCATGTGCTGCGGAGCAGGCGGCGGCTTAATGTGGATGGAAGAAGAAACAGGGCACCGCATCAACGTCTCACGCACAGAGCAGGCACTCGCAGTGAATCCATCCGTGATCAGCTCCGGATGCCCATACTGCTTAACGATGCTTTCAGATGGCACGAAAGCAAAAGAAGTGGAAGAACAGGTTCATACGTACGATGTTGCCGAAATTCTCGAAAAGTCTGTTATAGGTGAAAGCCAGAACTTAGCATCCTAACATATTGAAAGTGGAAATTGAAGCACTGAAGCAAATTTCAGCTAAAGCATTTTGACGAAAAATGTTTTTACCAGAATTTTGTGTAAAGTGTTTCAATTTCTGCTATTTTTCTAGTAAAATAGAATATGATAAAGCGCTTACAATTTTGCTTGTTTGCTGATGAGGGAGAAAATCCTTTGATTTCGCGGTTTTTTCGAGCGAGCGTTCAGTCAGCCAACGCGCCTTCACTGATATTTAACTTCAACCAGAACTGCTTCATAGACCCGATTTTTTTTCAAATTAATTATTAGAACATTTTAAATTAATAGTACAAGGGAGCGATTCTTAATGGGGAAAACCGTAATTCTTAGCGGAGTAAGAACACCTTTTGGAAAATTTGCCGGAGCGCTTAGCAGCTTTTCAGCTTCTGACCTTGGCGGATTTGCAGTAAAAGAAGCGCTGAACCGCGCCGGCGTCAATCCAGAGGACGTAGATGAAGTGATTCTCGGAACCGTTCTCCAGGGCGGCCAGGGCCAGATCCCTTCACGTCAGGCTGCAAGAAAAGCAGGCTTGCCATGGGAAGTGAAAACGGAAACGATCAATAAAGTATGTGCTTCCGGCATGCGTAGCGTCACATTAGGGGATCAGATTATCCGGGCGGGTGACGAGGAAGTCATCGTGGCCGGGGGCATGGAATCCATGAGCAATGCTCCTTATATTTTGCCGAAAGCGCGCTGGGGGCTGCGCATGGGTGATTCAACGGTTAAGGACTTAATGGTTCATGACGGATTAAGCTGCAGCTTCACAGGCGTCCATATGGGAACATACGGAAACTCGACAGCTAAAGAGTTTGAAATCAGCCGTGAAGCGCAGGACAACTGGGCACTGAGAAGCCATGAACGTGCCATTGCAGCAATGGAATCCGGCAGATTGGCAGAGGAAATCGTGCCGGTGGAAGTGCCGCAGCGAAAAGGTGAGCCAATCGTTGTTTCCCAGGATGAATCGCCGCGTAAAGATACTTCCTTAGAAAAGCTGGCTAAGCTGGGGTCGGTTTTTAACTCCGATGGTACGATCACTGCGGGGAATGCGCCTGGCGTTAACGACGGAGCAGCAGCCTTAGTATTGATGAGCGAAGAGCGGGCAGAACGCGAAGGCAAAAAGCCGGGAGCCTATATTCTTGGCCATACAGCGCTTGCAGTGGAAGCCAAGGATTTCCCGCAAACCCCTGGACTTGTCATTAATGCTCTATTGAAAAAGACAGGAAAAACCCTGGAAGAGATTGACCTATTTGAAATTAACGAAGCATTTGCGGCTGTTGCTTTAACAAGCGGAAAAATTGCCGGTCTTGATGAAGAGAAAGTGAATGTTAACGGCGGTGCCGTTGCCCTTGGACACCCAATCGGCGCGAGCGGAGCGAGAATCATCCTAACACTGATGAATGAACTGAAGCGCCGCGGAGGCGGAATCGGCATTGCGGCCATCTGCAGCGGCGGAGGCCAGGGGGATGCGGTGATGATTGAGGTTCCGAAGCAGTAATCTGTTTTAGGACGGCGGTGCAGCCCGGCCAAGCGAGAGACGCAACTGATCATATCGGCCGCAATTAGGATTTTACGGCCAAAATAATCAAATTATCGGCCACATGGAACAATGAAGGTCTATATGAACATCTTACCGGCCAAAATCCGCTATTTACCGGCCAATTTCATAAAAATACCGGCCGAAAAGCAGGATTTACCAGCCGAATCGATAGAAATACAGGCCAAAGCCCAAGATCGGAGGATACAAATATGAACGTAAAAAACATTATGGTAATCGGTGCTGGACAAATGGGTTCAGGAATCGCGCAGGTTTGTGCGCAGGCAGGCTACAGCGTCATCTTAAACGACCTAAAGCCGGATTTTGTTGAACGCGGCATTGGCGTAATTAAAAAGAATCTTTCCCGCCAGGTGGAAAAAGAGCGCATGACAGCGGAAGACATGGAAACAGTGCTGAAAAATGTAACCACTTCAACTGATCTGCAGGACGCAAAGAACGTTGAGCTCATCATCGAAGCAGCCGTTGAAAATATGGAGATTAAAACAAAGATCTTCAGCCAGCTGGATGAAATCGCTCCAGAACATGCGATTCTGGCAAGCAATACATCATCCCTTCCTATCACAGAAATCGCGGCTGCCACAAAACGTCCGGAAAAAGTCATCGGCATGCATTTTATGAACCCGGTACCAGTGATGAAGCTAGTAGAAATCATCCGTGGCCTTGCAACTGCAGACGAAGTGTATCAAACCATTGAAGACATCACAAAGACGCTTAAAAAAGTGCCGGTAGAAGTGAATGACTTTCCTGGATTCGTATCCAACCGCATCCTGATGCCGATGATTAATGAAGCAATCTTCACGCTTTATGAAGGGGTTGCGACAAAAGAGGCCATTGATGAAGTGATGAAGCTTGGCATGAACCATCCAATGGGACCGCTGACTTTGGCTGATTTCATTGGCCTGGATACATGCCTGTATATTATGGAAACCCTGCATGAAGGCTTTGGCGATGATAAATACCGTCCATGCCCGCTGTTAAGAAAATATGTAAAAGCTGGCTGGCTTGGCAAGAAGACAGGCAGAGGCTTCTACGTTTACGAAAAATAATCACAGGAGCCCGGCTGAATAGAGCCAGGCGGCATCGGAGGGTATACAAATGAACCTGAGATTTACAGAAGAACAGGAAATGATGAGGAAAATGGTGCGTGATTTTGCGCAAACGGAAATCGCCCCTTTTGTGGAAAAAATGGAGCAGGGGGAGTTTCCAAGGGAGATTCTCCGCAAAATGGGCGAGCTTGGCCTGATGGGGATACCGATTCCTGAAAAATACGGCGGATCCGAAATGGACTTTACCTCCTACATTATCGCCATCCATGAACTGTCCCGTGTGAGTGCGACAGTGGGCGTTATTTTATCGGTCCACACATCGGTTGGAACAAACCCAATCCTTTACTTCGGTACGGAAGAGCAAAAGCAGAAATATATTCCGAAGCTTGCTTCAGGCGAGTACCTCGGAGCTTTTTGCCTCACTGAACCGAGCGCAGGCTCGGATGCGGGAAGCCTGAAATCCCGTGCGGTAAAAGATGGAGACCATTATGTCATTAATGGTTCAAAAGTGTTCATCACGAATGCTGGCGAAGCAGACGTATATATTGTATTTGCATCCACAAATCCGGAGCTTGGCAGCAAAGGCATCTCCGCTTTTATTGTAGAGAAAGATACGCCAGGCCTTGTATTTGGGAAGGATGAGCACAAAATGGGCTTGCACGGCTCAAGAACGCTTCAGCTGACATTTGAGGATATGCGTGTTCCTTCTGAAAATCTTCTCGGCAATGAAGGAGAAGGCTTCAAGATTGCGATGGCCAATCTGGACGCCGGACGGATCGGTATTGCTTCGCAGGCGCTTGGAATCGCAGAAGCAGCCTTTGAAGCAGCCGCAAGCTATGCGAAGGAACGTGTACAGTTCGGCAAGCCGATCGCTGCTCAGCAAGGTGTCGGATTCAAGCTTGCAGACATGGCGACAAGCGTCGAAGCTGCAAAACTATTAATCTATCGCGCAGCAGACATGCGCCAGCGCGGCATTAAATGCGGACTGGAAGCCTCAATGGCAAAGCTGTTTGCATCCAAAACAGCAGTAGACGTGTCAACAGAAGCCATTCAGGTATTCGGCGGCTACGGCTACACGGAAGACTACCCGGTTGAGCGCTACTTCCGTGATGCCAAAATTACCGAAATCTATGAAGGCACAAGCGAAATTCAGCGGATTGTCATCAGCAAACAGCTGTAAAGAAACAGACCAATAATGAATTCACCATATATCAACGAATCCATATAAAGCGAGGGAAAGACAATGAATTTCCAATTGAGTGAAGAGCATGAAATGATCAGAAAAATGGTGCGCGATTTTGCCAGGAATGAAGTGGCGCCGACTGCTGCTGAACGCGACGAAGAAGAGCGCTTTGACAGAGAGATTTTCGACAAAATGGCGGAGCTTGGCTTAACAGGGATTCCGTGGCCTGAAGAGTATGGCGGAATCGGCAGTGATTACCTTGCTTACTGCATCGCAGTTGAAGAGCTTTCCAGAGTATGTGCCTCTACAGGTGTAACTCTTTCAGCACATACATCTCTGGCAGGCTGGCCGATTTTCAAATTCGGAAGCGAAGAGCAAAAGCAAAAATACCTGAAGCCTATGGCCCAGGGTGAAAAAATTGGCGCTTATGGCCTTACTGAGCCAGGCAGCGGATCAGATGCCGGCGGAATGAGAACAACGGCACGTCTTGAGGGTGATCATTACGTCTTAAACGGCAGCAAAATTTTCATCACAAACGGCGGAATCGCAGATATCTATGTTGTATTTGCCCTGACAGATCCAGCTTCCAAACATAAAGGAACAACAGCGTTTATCGTGGAATCCGGCTTTGAAGGCTTCTCAGTCGGCAAGAAGGAAAAGAAACTGGGTATTCGTTCCTCACCTACAACTGAAATCATTTTTGAAGAGTGCAAGGTTCCGGTTGAGAACGTTCTAGGAAACGTAGGCGAAGGCTTTAAAATTGCCATGATGACACTTGACGGCGGCCGCAACGGCATAGCTGCCCAGGCAGTCGGGATCGCGCAGGGCGCACTGGATGCTTCAGTTGAATATGCAAAAGAACGCCAGCAGTTTGGCAAGCCTATTGCTGCCCAGCAGGGAATCGGATTTAAGCTGGCAGACATGGCCACAAGCATTGAAGCTTCAAGACTATTAACGTACCAGGCAGCATGGCTGGAGTCAGAAGGGCTTCCATACGGAAAAGAATCTGCCATGTCCAAACTGCTTGCTGGTGATACGGCTATGAAAGTAACAACAGATGCCGTCCAAATCTTTGGCGGGTACGGATATACAAAGGATTATCCGGTAGAACGCTTCATGCGTGACGCCAAAATTACGCAAATCTACGAAGGCACACAGGAAATCCAGCGTCTCGTAATCTCTCGTATGGTAACGAAATAAATGTTCTAAAACGGGTCGTTTTGGTAAAATTTGTGTCTTTAGAGCTGCTGACTAAGTTTAAGCAATGAGTTGATTGCAGCGGAAGGTGCGAGACTCCTGCGGGAGTAGCGGGACAGGTGAGACCCCGCAGACGCAGAGCGTCGAGGAGGCTCACCGCCCGCCCCGCGGAAAGCGAGCATCCTGGAGCGGAAATCAACGGGCAGAATTCATAAGTTAATACACATTTATAAACAGGCATTATGATTCACGGGAGGCGGTAGGTAAACAATGAAAAAACGGGAAGTGCAGGCTTCTGTTAAAGATGAGCGTCTTGTCAAAAAGAGACGTGATCAGATGATTAAAGGTGCCGTCACCCTTTTTATCCAAAAAGGGTTCCATCGTACAACAACTAGAGAAATCGCGAAGGCATCTGGTTTTAGTATTGGAACGCTTTATGAATACATCCGTACGAAGGAAGACGTACTATATCTGGTTTGTGACAGCATTTATGACCAGGTCGCTGAACGGCTTCAAAAAGGTCTTGATACGAAACAGGGCACGCTTGAAAGCCTGAAACAAGGCATCGCCGACTATTTCAAGGTTGTCGATGAAATGCAGGATGAAGTGCTCGTCATGTACCAGGAAGTAAAGGCTCTGACAAAGGATGCGCTTCCATATGTTCTGAAAAAAGAAATTGAAATGGTCGGCATGTTCGAGCATGTCATTACACTTTGTGTCGAGAACGGGGAACTGGACCTGCCGGAGAAAAAAATCAAAATGATTGCCCATAACATTTTTGTCCAGGGGCAAATGTGGGCATTCCGCCGCTGGTCACTGCAGAAAATGTACAGCATCGATGAATATATCCAGCTGCAGACCAATCTCCTTATTCAAGGAATAAAGGATCCGGGAAGAGTTTCGGAAAAAGCTTAATAATAGCGTGCAGGCAACAGTGCACAGTTGCCTGCGCTTACGGACAAGGGGGAGAACGATGAGCAATCCAGAAGTCTATAAGCCGAAAAATCATATTCGCTTCGTTACGGCTTCCAGCCTATTTGACGGACATGATGCTTCCATTAATATTATGCGCCGCATCATTCAGGCAAGCGGTGCAGAGGTCATCCACCTCGGGCATAACCGTTCTGTGGAGGAAGTCGTAAATGCTGCAATCCAGGAAGATGTGCAGGGAATCGCTATTTCCTCTTATCAGGGAGGACATGTAGAGTACTTCAAATATATGTATGACCTTTTGAAGGAGCGGGGCGCATCCCACATCCGCATTTATGGCGGAGGGGGCGGTGTCATTATCCCGAAGGAAATCAAAGAATTGCATGACTACGGAATCGCGAGGATTTTCTCTCCGGAAGATGGCCGCCAATACGGCCTCCAGGGGATGATTGATCAAATGATCAAGGAGTGTGATTTCCCGACTTTCACAGCTGAAGCATCCGAGCAGATTGAAAAGCTTCAGGATGGGGAAACCAATGCCATTGCCAAGCTGATTACACTGGCTGAGCATCAGGTAACCGTAGGCAAAGAAGCGGCAGCATCGCTTGAGCCGGTCATGGAGAAAGTGAAGTCACTGGAAAAGCAGGTACCTGTAGTGGGAATTACGGGTACAGGCGGTGCTGGAAAAAGCTCGCTGACTGACGAACTGATCCGCCGTTTCATTAATGAAATTCCGGAGAAAAAAGTTGCGATCCTTTCTGTTGATCCGACAAAGCAAAAAACAGGCGGTGCGCTTCTTGGCGACCGTATCCGCATGAACGCCATCTTTAATCCGCGAGTCTACATGCGAAGCCTGGCAACAAGAAATTCCCGCAGCGAGCTGTCGCTTGCGATTCAGGATGCCATATCAGTTGTCAAAGCAGCCGGCTTTGATCTGATTATTGTAGAAACAAGCGGAATCGGGCAGGGAGATGCCGGCATTACGGAAATTTGTGATGCTTCCATGTATGTCATGACAAGTGAATTCGGCGCGCCTTCCCAGCTTGAGAAAATTGATATGATCGATTATGCAGACTTGATCGTCATTAATAAATTTGAGCGCAAAGGTTCTGAAGATGCCATGCGGCAGGTGCAAAAGCAGTACCAGCGCAGCCGGATGCTTTTTGAAAAAGAGCTGGAAGACATGCCTGTCTACGGAACCATTGCCAGCCAGTTTAATGATCCTGGCACAAATGCGGTGTTTGCGGCACTTGTGGAAACAATTAATGAAAAAGCAGGTACAGACTGGAAGACAAGTTTTACAAAAAACGCAAAAGTTGAAAAGCAGAATGTGATTATCCCGAATGAACAGCGTTATTATCTGCGCGAAGTTTCTGAAACAGTCCGCGGCTACCACAAGAAAGCGGAGGAGCAGGCCGATCTTGCCCGCAAACTGTTCCAGCTCGAAGGGGCTCTGCTTGCTGTGAAAGAACAAGAAGGAAATGAAGAAGTTATTGCTTCTCTTGACGCCATTAAATCAGCAGCAGAAGAAAAGCTGTCTGCTGAAACAAAGAAAATCCTTGCTGGCTGGGATGATCTAAAGGAAAAATACACAGGCGAGCAATTTGTGACAAAAATCCGCGATAAAGAAATCGTGACGGTTTTAAAAACAAAAAGCTTATCCGGCCTGTCCATTCCAAAAGTGGCACTGCCTAAGTATAAGGATTACGGAGAAATCATCCGCTGGGTATACAGAGAAAACGTGCCGGGTTCATTCCCTTATACAGCTGGTGTTTTTCCATTTAAACGCGAGGGTGAAGATCCGAAGAGACAGTTTGCCGGAGAAGGTACACCTGAACGGACAAATCGCCGCTTCCATTATCTGTCCAAGGATGATGCCGCGAAGCGTCTGAGCACAGCGTTTGATTCTGTAACCCTATACGGGGAAGATCCTGACTATCGCCCGGACATTTACGGAAAAGTCGGGGAAAGCGGAGTCAGCATCTGTACGCTGGATGATATGAAGAAATTGTATGCAGGATTCGATTTGTGCCATCCATCTACATCTGTATCGATGACGATTAATGGGCCGGCACCGATTATTTTGGCGATGTTCATGAATACGGCCATCGAACAGCAGATTGAAGTAAAAGAGCAGGAGCTTGGCCGCGTGCTGACACCTGAAGAATTCACAGAAGTTAGGGCGAAAACACTGCAGACTGTCCGCGGGACGGTTCAGGCTGACATTTTAAAGGAAGATCAGGGACAGAATACTTGTATCTTCTCGACTGAGTTTGCTTTGAGGATGATGGGGGATATCCAGCAGTACTTTATCGACCATAAAGTCCGAAATTATTACTCTGTTTCTATTTCCGGTTACCATATCGCAGAAGCGGGCGCAAACCCGATTTCTCAGCTTGCCTTTACACTGGCAAATGGCTTCACCTATGTCGAGTACTATTTGAGCAGAGGCATGAACATCAATGATTTTGCACCAAACCTTTCATTCTTCTTCTCCAATGGACTTGATCCGGAGTATACGGTGCTGGGCCGTGTGGCGCGCCGCATCTGGGCAACGGTTATGAGAGATAAGTACGGCGCCAATGAAAGAAGCCAGAAACTGAAGTACCATATCCAGACTTCAGGGCGCTCTCTGCATGCACAGGAAATTGATTTTAACGATATCCGCACAACGCTGCAGGCATTAATGGCGCTTCAGGATAACTGTAACTCCCTTCATACTAATGCTTATGATGAAGCCATTACGACACCGACAGAAGAATCTGTCCGCCGTGCGATGGCCATCCAGATGATCATTACTAAAGAGCATGGATTATCGAAAAATGAAAACCCGCTTCAGGGTGCATTTATTGTAGATGAATTGACAGACCTTGTGGAAGAGCAGGTGCTGAGAGAGTTCGAACGCATCAATGACCGCGGCGGCGTGCTTGGCGCCATGGAAACTCAATACCAGCGCGGCAAAATCCAGGATGAGTCCATGTATTATGAAATGAAGAAGCATACTGGTGAGCTTCCAATTATTGGAGTTAACACGTACTTAAATCCTAATCCTCCTTCAGAGGATGAAATGAATAACATGGAGCTTGCACGGGCAACGAAGGAAGAAAAAGAAACACAGATCCGCAATCTGCGCAGCTTCCAGGACCGCAACAAAGGCAAATCGGAAGAGGCGCTGAAACAATTGAAGGAAGCAGCAGTCAGCGGCGGCAACATTTTTGCCGAACTGATGGAAACCGTCAAAGTGGCAAGCCTTGGCCAAATCACCCGTGCTTTATACGAAGTGGGTGGACAGTACCGCCGGAATATGTAAAACCAAATGGATCAACAGGGCCTGCAGCTGCAGGCCCTTGTTTTCTGCACTTTTATTTAACATAGAATTAATATAAAATACATCCATATCCTATATAATGGAATCAATACATAGCAGTGCACTTCGGGGACCCTGAGGATGTGAAAAAATGAAAAAAATCTTGCTCTACGCAGCCATACTTGCAGCTGCTGCAGGAGTTTACTTTTTATATGGAAAACAGCTGGGAGCCATTGCGTTCTTTGTGCTCTCCTTCTACTTCACCTGGCTCGCCTATAAAAAATGGGACCGGCCGGTAAAGGGGAGGAGAAAGAGGAGGGTAAATTAGCTTCTTTTTAACGGATAATGTAAAAAAGTTAATTGTCTTGTTAATACAATGAGAGTTTTTCTGCTGAGTTAATTGGAGTGGAGGACACTTGATCCTCGAAAATGCTGGCGCATTTCCTTCGTGCGGTGTTCATTCGAGGAAGCTTATTCAATGTCCTGCGGGAGTCCCCCGCTCCTCCCCGCGGAAAGCAAGTGCCCGCAGATAATTTAAAATCAAGAATAAATCGCATAAAAATACGCAGAACAGCAGATATAACTGGCATAAACCGTAAAAATTTGTTTATAATGAAGAATATGCCTTCTTGGAGGCTGTCCGCACGCATTTTCATACAGCTGCGGAACTTCAGCTTTAATAGTTTGTGATTTGCGCTGCAGAATGAGCGTTTACATAGGGAAAGGAAGTGCTGATATTGAGTTTGGAACAGTTCTCAAAAGAAGAATTACAAGAAATGTCATTAATCGAAGTGGCTTATGAACTTCTGACAAGCAAAAAAGAACCAATGGCCTTTAATGACATTATGAATGAAGTGGCTAAACTTATGAACCTTTCAGAGGAACAAGTCAGGGGAAAAATTGCACAATTCTATACAGATTTAAATATAGATGGCCATTTTATCGGATTGGGCGATAACCGCTGGGGCCTTCGTTCATGGTATCCGGTTGACCAATATGAAGAAGAAATCGTTACCGTAATCAAGCCTAAGAAGAAAAAGGCGAAGAAAAAGGACGACGAGGATCTCGATCTTGAAGATTATGATGAGCTTGATGAAGAAGATATCGATTACGACGATATCGACGGATTTGACGATGATGATCTGACAGAAGACGATGATGACGATCTTCTTGACGATGACGATAACCTTGATGATGATGAGTTCGAGGACGATGATGAAATAATCGAAAAAGATGAAGAATACGACCTTGGCGATGAGGACGAAGAGCTTGAGGAAGATGACCTAGACGCTGACGAAGAGGAAGAAGATTTATAATCTTGACATTTCGTTTCAGGGCTTGTAGAATACTTTTTGGGCTCCTTAAAAAAGGACGATTCGTTTAGACGCTAATAGCGCTCCCTTACTTACTTAAGTAAGAGGGGCGCTTTTTATTTTTTTATAGGCCATGTGCCTTTTTAAAAGAGCTAAACCATCCCTTTGCGATAAGCTTCCGCTGAAAAAATCGGAGGCTGAACAATAGAATTTTTATCATCAAGTCTTTAAACCGGCATCATTATGCACAAACTGATATCAAGGGGGAATTTTTCATGACTAAGTATATTTTTGTTACGGGCGGAGTTGTTTCGTCACTAGGAAAAGGAATCACGGCAGCATCACTTGGCCGCTTATTGAAAAACAGAGGGTTAACGGTTACGATTCAGAAATTCGACCCTTACATAAATGTGGATCCGGGAACAATGAGCCCGTACCAGCATGGTGAGGTGTTTGTAACAGGTGACGGCGCGGAGACTGACCTGGACTTAGGTCACTATGAGCGTTTTGTTGATATTAACCTGACTAAGTACAGCAGTGTAACAACTGGTAAAATTTACTCAACTGTCCTAAGAAAAGAGCGCCGCGGCGACTATAACGGCGGAACGGTACAGGTTATTCCGCATATCACAAATGAAATCAAGGATAAGGTTTTCCGTGCAGGCCATGAAACGAATTCTGATGTGGTCATCACAGAAATCGGCGGAACAGTAGGGGATATTGAGTCACTTCCATTCCTTGAAGCGATCCGCCAGATTAAGAGCGATATCGGCCGCGATAATGTGATGTACATTCACTGTACATTGGTTCCTTATATCAAGGCAGCAGGTGAAATGAAAACAAAGCCTACACAGCACAGTGTGAAAGAACTGAGAAGCCTTGGCATTCAGCCAAACGTCATCGTTCTTCGTACAGAAATGCCAATTTCCCAGGATATGAAGGATAAAATTGCGCTATTCTGTGATATCGATAAAGAAGCAGTTATTGAAGCAACAGATGCGGATACATTATATTCTATACCACTATCTCTTCAAGATCAGAAGCTTGATGAAATTGTCTGCAAGCATTTGAAGCTGAATTGCGGAGAAGCGGACATGACAGAGTGGAAGCAGCTGGTCGACAAGGTTCTGAACCTTTCCAGAAAAACCAGAATTGCCCTTGTCGGTAAATATGTTGAATTGCAGGATGCTTACATTTCAGTCGTCGAAGCCCTAAAACATGCGGGTTATGCTTTTGATTCTGATATTGAAATCAAATGGATCAACTCGGAAGAAGTGGACAGAAGTAATGTCAATGAACTGCTTCAGGATGCTGACGGAATTCTGGTTCCAGGCGGATTTGGCGACCGTGGCATTGAAGGGAAAATCCTTGCGATTCAATATGCCCGTGAGAACAAAAGGCCATTCCTTGGCATCTGTCTTGGGATGCAGCTGGCTTCGATTGAATTTGCAAGAAATGTACTGGGTCTTGAAGGGGCACACTCAGCAGAAATTGCTCCTGAAACACCGCATCCAATTATCGACCTTCTGCCTGAGCAAAAGGATATTGAGGATTTAGGCGGAACTCTAAGACTTGGATTACAAGCTTGTAAATTGAATGAAGAGACCAAAGCCTTTGAGGCATACCAGGACGAAGTGGTATATGAGCGTCATCGCCATCGCTATGAGTTCAATAACCACTACCGCCAGGATATGGAGAAAGCGGGCTTTGTCTTCTCTGGTACAAGCCCGGATGGCCGCTTAGTGGAAATTATCGAAGTGAAGGATCACCCTTGGTTCGTTGCTTCCCAGTTCCATCCTGAATTTATCTCAAGACCAACTCGCCCTCAGCCATTATTCCGTGAATTTGTCGGGGCTTCATTGAAATTTAGCGAGAAATTATAATGTGGAAAAATCCCTCCGGATGCGGAGGGATTTTTTTTGTTCAAACCGTTGTTGAATGATTCCTGCTAAAAATAAAATTCAGAAATTTTAGTATTGATTTTGAAAAGGTTTTCATTTATACTTTCCCTAAACCGGTTTACTAAACCGATTTACTAAATCGGTTTAGCGAGAGGATAGTACAACATGAAAAAAATAACGATGTTAGATGTTGCGCAAAAAGCAAATGTATCAAAGAGCACAGTTTCACAGTATATCAATAATCGCTACGAGTATATGGCGGAATCTACTAAAATGCGAATTGAAGATGCCATTCGCGAGCTGGGATATATCCCTAATTTCGTAGCTAAAAGTTTGAAGCAAAAGAAGTCATCAACCATTGGAGTGATTGTTGCCAATATACTTCATACGTTTTCGACAGAAATTATCAGGGCCATTGAAGATGTTTGCGAAAAAAATGAATTTCATTTGTTTGTCTGTAACGCAGACGATAATCCGGAAAAAGAACGTGCATACATTGATATGCTCTTAGCTAAACAAGTTGATGGACTGATTATCTTTCCGACCATCGGAAATGAAGATCAATATAAACGGCTGAAACTTTCAAATTTCCCTATTGTTTTTGTAGATAGAAAGCTTGAAAAAACAATTTATCCAACACTGCTTTTGGATAACGAGAGAGCAGCTGAGATTGCCGTTCAGGAAATTGTCCAAAAAGGCCATAGGAAAATAGGGCTGGTATCCATGTCCTTAAGCCAAAAAGTGACACCCCGGATCGAACGGATAAATGGATACAAGAAAACTCTGAAACAAAATGATTTGCCTGTAAAGGATGATTGGATTATTGCGGCAGAAAGAAAAGACATTATCCCTGAACTAGAAAAAATGTGGCTGAAAGAAGAAACGCCAGAGGCATTTTTTGCTACAAACGACCTTTCACTCATTGAACTTTTGAAATTTTTAAGAAAAAAGAATTTGAAGGTTCCTGATGATGTAAGCGTTATTGCAGTAGATGACTCTGATTTCCTGGAAATCTCGGCAACACCAATAACAGCCATCAAACAGCCGACTTTTGAAATTGGCAATGATGCCGCTTCAGTTTTATTAGATTTAATTAGAAATCCTCAGTTTGAGGAAGTATATGAGATTAAAAGATATGCTCCTGCTTTAGTTGAGCGGGAATCTTTATAGAGTGTTAGGAGAGAAAAATAATGTCATCACCATTCAAAGTTTTAACAATCGGAGATGCCATGATAACACTGAACCCAGCTGTAAAAGGACCACTTAGATATGTCACCCAGTTTGAACGCAAGGTGGGCGGTGCAGAACTTAACTTTGCCATTGGATGTGCAAGGCTTGGGTTAGACAGCAAGTGGATTAGCCGGCTGGGGGAAGATGAGTTTGGCAGAGTCATATATAACTTCGCTCGGGGAGAGGGCGTAGATGTATCGGGTGTGGATTTTGTAAGCGGCTGCCCGACATCACTTAACTTTAAGGAAATTAATGAGGATGGATCAGGCAAGACATTCTATTACCGATATAACTCGCCTATCTTAACCTTGACACCGGAAATGATTCAGGAAGAACTGTTTGAAAATGTAGATCTTGTCCATCTTACAGGTGTTTTCCTTGCTATTGATTCAAAGAACATCGAAACTGCCGCAAAAGTGATTGAAGTCGCAAAACAAAAAAAGATTCCAATCTCCTTTGATCCAAATATCAGACTGAAGCTTTGGTCGATTGAAGAAGCGAGAAAAGCATATAAAGAAATTCTTCCGCATGTTGATATCCTGCTGACTGGATTAGAAGAGATCAGGCTAATAAGCGGAATGGAAGAAGAAGATGAACTTGCACTTTTTGCCAGAGAATATGGCATTAGGGATTTGGTCTTAAAGGATGGCGCTAATGGATCAAAGCTATTCCGGAATGGCGATTGGACACGGGCAGAAAGCTTCCGTGTGACTCCTGTTGATACTGTCGGAGCCGGGGATGGATTCGATGCGGGATACATTTATGGCTGGCTGAACGGCTTCAGCAAGGAAAGACTGCTTCAATTTGCTAATGGCGTAGGTGCCCTGGTTACAACCGTCTCAGGAGATAATGAAGGTCTTCCTTATCTTAGTGAAGTAAACGCATTTATCAATAATGACCTTATTGTTGAAAGATAAGGGGTGGACAAATGGATACGATTCTTACAATTCTCAAAGAAATGAGAGCAGTATGCACACATGTCGATAAGAACGAATACGACTCTTTCGTAGCACTTTTAAAGAGTGATGCTCGTTTCTTCTTTACTGGGGAAGGCCGTTCAGGCCTAGTGGCAAAGGCGATTGCCATGCGTCTTATGCATAGCGGAAAAACAGTCTATGTTTTGGGAGAAACGACAACACCGGCCATACAGGAGAACGATATACTAATCGTTTTATCTGGCTCAGCCAAAACAGGACAGACCATAAGTTTTTCTGAAAACGCCTTCAAGGCGGGGGCGAAAGTATTTTTGATCACAACTGACAAAGAGGCCATTCACCAGCCATGCTTTACGGGGGGAATGCAGATTCCTGCGGCAACAAAATACCGCCTTTCAGGAGAACCAGATACGATTCAGCCTCTAGGGAATCAGTTTGATCAGGCTGCACATCTTATTTTAGATGCAGCAATCATAGATAGTTTATCAGAAAGAAATTCGAACGAAGAAATGGTCAAGAAACATACCAACCTGGAGTAGGGGGATCATTATGTCTACTGTGACAATTCATCATGAAGAAGCCAAGAAGCTAGTAGTTCAGAAATTAACAGATGCTGGCTTGCTGCATGAACATGCAGAAAAAGTTGCGGAAATCCTGGTTCATGCGGATTTAAGAAATGTTAATTCACATGGTGTACTTCGTACTGAACATTATGTGAACCGTTTAAATGCGGGAGGTATCAATCCCACTGCCGAGATTTCATTCAATAAAACTGGACCTGTGACAGGGGTAGTCGATGGGGATGACGGATTTGGACACGTCATTGCAGATGAAGCCATGAATCATGCCATCCAGATGGCAAAGGAAAATGGTGTGGGAATGGTCACAGCCATTAACAGCAGCCATTGCGGGGCACTTAGCTATTTTGTTCAAAATGCCGCAGAGGAAAACCTGATTGGAATTGCGATGACTCATACCGATAAAATTGTCGTGCCATTTGGAGGCAAAGATGCTTTCCTTGGAACCAATCCGATTGCCTATGGTGTACCGGCAAAAACACAGAAACCATTCATCCTGGATATGGCAACATCGAATGTAGCTCTGGGGAAAATCCTTCAATATAAAGAAGAAGGAAAAGAAATTCCAAAAGGATGGGGTGTAGACGAGAATGGGGAAACCGTAACAGATCCTTCCAAAGTCGTTTCACTTTCTCCGTTTGGCGGGCCTAAGGGCTATGGACTATCAATGATTGTCGACATCTTCTCGGGTTTGCTTGCAGGTGCAGCTTTTGGGCCGCATGTAGCCAAGATGTATGGAGACCTGGATAAGAAGCGGAAGCTTGGCCATTATTTCTGTGCAATTAATCCAGCATTCTTCACGGATGCAGAAGCATTCCTGGAAAATATGGATCAAATGATGGAGGAAATCCGTCAGGCCCCTCCAGCTCCGGGTTTTAAAAGTGTTCTTGTGCCAGGTGAAATTGAACAAATGAATGAAGAAAGAAACCTTGAAAAAGGGATAACAATTGCTTCAACGGTCCATCAGTTTTTAACAAACTAAACCTATAGAAAAAAGGGGAGAAACATAATGAAATTGAAGTGGTTATCTGGTGTTTTAGCAGCGACATTGATGCTTAGTGCCTGCGGTTCGGGCGGTTCTAATGGGGCAAGCGGCGAGAAGCAAGAGGGAGAAGTAATCAAGTGGAAGTTTGGCCACTTGGCAGATGAGAATCACATTTGGCATAAAACGGCTGAGGAATTTGCAGATCTGGTTAATGAAAAAACAGAAGGGCAAATTGAAATTCAGATATTCCCGAATAACTCTCTTGGCGGAGAAACAGATACAATCAATGCCATTCAGGCGGGTACAGCTGACTTGGTTATTTCTGGTGAAACCATGCAAAACTGGGCACCTAAGGCTGCTTTAATGGCAGTACCGTATGCCTTCCGTGATCTTGACCATGTAAAAACGGTTGTAGAAGGGGAAATCGGTGAAGAAATTGAGAAGGAAATCACTGAAAAAGTTGGCTTGACTCCTTTGTATTATCATACACGTGCTCCACGTAACTTGACTTCAAGTGAGCCAATTGAGTCACCATCTGATTTAAAGGGTTTTTCTATGCGTGTGCCAAATGTTCCATTGTTCCTGAAAGTCTGGGAAGCCGCAGGTGCTAAGCCGCAGGTTATGGACTTCAATGAAGTATTTACTGGCCTCCAGCAAGGAGTTATTAAAGGACAGGAAAATCCGGTTGATTTAATACAGAGCGGCGGGTTGTATGAAGTTCAAAAGTATGTGAATCGTACAGAGCATGTATATTCATGGATTTATATCCTAATTGGCAACAAGCAGTTTGAGGCCTTGAATGATGAACAGAAAAAAGCAGTGACAGAAGCAGCTGCAGAAGCGCAGGCATTTGGAGAAAAACTTTATGATGAAGAAATTTCCAAGATAGAGTCTGAGCTTGAAAGTGAAGGAATGGAGTTTGTTGAAGTTGACCAGGATGCCTTCCGTGAAAAAATGCAGCCTGCGATTAAAGATAGCCTTAAGCCAGAACAGTATGAGCTTTATGAAAAAATTCTAGAGGTAGAATAATAGTCTTATTGGAACAAGTTAAAGGCACCGCTGACTATTTTGCCAGCAGTGCCTTTAATTAAAGGAAGGAATGAAAAAATGAAAATACGAATTTGGCTTGACCGAATATTAGCCTTCTTGACTGTTATAAGTTTTTCCGGGGTTATTATCGTGGTTACCATTCAAATCATGTCGCGCTATCTTCCCTACACAGCAATTTGGACGGAAGAGCTTACGCGCTATTTGTTTATATACTCCATTTGCTTTGGGGCACCGCTAGCTTTGCTTCGAGGCGAGTTTATTAATGTAGATCTGATTCTTACAAAAATGTCACATGCTTTTCGCCGGTATTATGAAATTGGAATTTATTTGCTGATTATATTGTTAAGCGGGGTTCTCGTTAAAGAAGGATGGTTCTTTACACAGCTAGGGGAAAATCAGACTTCAGCCACAATGCCTTTTCAAATGTCGGTAATCCACGCTGCAATATTTATCATGAGTGCATTTTTATTATTGTATTCAATTGTCAAAATCATTAGGCTAATCCGAAATGAAGAAGATTTTAATTCACAAATGGGTGGTGGGGAGCTATGATGGCAGCCATTTTGTTTTTCTCGTTCATAATCCTGATATTCCTAGGCGTGCCAGTAGCATTCAGCCTTGGCCTATCTTCACTTTTTTATTTAATACTGGCTGATATCCCGTTAAGCATCATTCCGCAAAAAATGTTTGGAGGGCTAAACTCCTTTGTTTTGCTCTGTATCCCCGGGTTTATTCTGGCAGGAAACTTAATGAATGCTGGCGGTATTACAGATCGCATCATTCAGTTTGCAAATAATTGCTTCGGCCATATCCGAGGGGGACTTGGCTTAGCGAATGTAGGATCATCGATGGGGTTTGCAGGTATTTCAGGTACAGCTTTGGCAGACACAGCCAGTATAGGAGCTATTCTTATTCCTGCTATGAAAAAAGAAGGGTACGGAGCAGGTTTTTCTGCAGCTGTAACGGCATCTTCATCAACAGTTGGCCCGATTATTCCTCCGTCTCTTCCGATGATTATTGTCGGGACACTTGCATCAGTATCTATTGGCGATCTGTTTTTGGCTGGTGCCCTGCCAGGGTTATTACTTGGCCTGGGATTAATGATTCCAACCTATATTATTTCTGTTAAAAGAAATTATCCAAAAGGGGAAAGAAAGTCACTAAAGGAAATATGGAAAAGCTTCACTGGGGCGTTCTGGGCACTATTTATGACAGTTATCATTATGTATGGAATTCTCGGAGGCTACTTCACACCGACTGAAGCGTCTGTCATTGCAGTATTGTATGCCTTTGTTATTGGAATCTTCGTTTATAAAGAGCTTCCCATTAAAAAAATTCCGGAAATTATGCTTTCTTCCATGACAGGTACGGCTTCTATCATGCTTCTCGTAGGTTTTGCAAACCTTTTTGGCTGGATTATGGTAAGTGAGCAGATTCCACAAATGGTTGCAGATGCAATTCTCGGAATCTCGTCAAACCCAATTGTCGTTATTTTATTGATTAACTTGCTGTTATTGTTTGTTGGAACGTTCATGGAGACGATTGCGGCTCTAGTCATTCTGTTCCCGGTGTTATTACCGGTAGCTGCTTCCATTGGTATGGATCCGGTTCAATTTGGGGTCATGATGGTATTAAACCTTGTTATTGGCCTAGTAACGCCTCCTGTTGGTGTTTGTCTATTTGTAGCATCACAAATCGGCAAGATCTCAATTGGAAAAACAGCAAAAGAATTACTGCCATTCTTAGGAGTCAGTCTGGCTGTCTTAATGCTTGTGGCTTTTGTGCCGCAAATCTCACTGTTTCTTCCAAGTTTATTTGAATAGGGGGTAGTAATAATGAAAGCAGTACAAATTCCAAGTGCAATGGAAATGGAAGTCATTGATATAGAAAAACCAGTTATCCGCAATCCTGATGAGGTTCTAGTAAAAGTTAAAAGAGTTGGAATATGCGGGTCTGATATGCATATTTACCATGGGACAAATCCACTTGCAACCTACCCAAGAATTGTTGGCCATGAAGTGGCAGGAGAAGTCGTTGAAGTCGGGTCAAATGTTTCAGGAATGAAACCAGGTGACCATGTTGTAGTGGAGCCAATCCGCTATTGCGGAGAGTGCTACGCATGCCGAAAAGGACGCCCGAATGTATGTCAGTCTTTATCTGTTTTTGGTGTTCATGAAGATGGAGGGTTGCGGGAATTCTTTGTACTGCCTGAAAATCAGCTTCATGTTGTGAATTCATCATTAGAATGGGATGAAATTGTATTGGCTGAACCCTACACCATTGGAGCTCAGGCTGTATGGCGCGGGGCCGTTGGAGAAGGAGATACTGTATTCATCCAGGGAAGCGGCCCGATAGGCATATGCATTTTAAAAATGGCGAAGCTGCAGGGTGCAAGGGTTATTATCAGTGATTTGAAGCAGGAACGACTAGCATTTGCCAAGGAAAATGGGGCAGATGAAATCATTAATGCATCGGAAGAGTCTGTAGAAGATCGGGTATTGGAATTGACAGATGGTGAAGGACCAAATGTAGTGATTGATGCAGTATGTCTGCCTTCTACCTTTGAGCTTGGCGTAAATCTTGTATCACCTGCCGGCACGGTAGTTGTTCTGGGGTTTGATGAACGGCCATCCTCTATTCCGCAATTGCCAATAACGAAAAAAGAAGTAACTATTGTCGGTTCGCGGCTCCAGACAAACCAATTTGAAAAGGTTGTATCTCTGCTGAATGTAGAAAAACTTCAATCAAACGGTTTTATTACCCACCATTTTCCGATAAGTGAAGTGCAGGAAGCATTCCGATATGTAGAGAAGAATCCTGACCAGGTTCGAAAAGCAGTTATTGTTTTCGATTAAGGGGAGATTAGATGAACTTAAAAATAGAGAAACTTAATCAGCTGGTAGAATCAAAAGTGGTTGCAGTTGTGCGAGGAAAAACACCTGAAGCAGCGATTAGTATTTCTGAAGCAGCTATTGAAGGCGGATTTCGTGCTATTGAAGTGACTTATACTACACCTGCAGCGGAAAAAGTGTTTGAGGCTTTAAGAGGTTCAGACGGTGTAATCGGTGCTGGGACAGTTCTGGATTCGGAAACAGCCCGACATGCCATTTTAAATGGGGCGGAATTTGTTGTGAGTCCGCATTTTGATAAGAATATAGCCTTGATTTGCAATCGCTACAGCATTCCATACCTTCCTGGATGCATGACCATAACTGAAATCATGACAGCACTCGAATATGGCTGCGACATTGTAAAGCTGTTTCCGGCCAATCGTTTTGATCCATCATTTATAGGTGCAGTCAATGGTCCCCTGCCCCAGGTGCGAATCATGCCCACTGGCGGGGTGAATTTAGATAATGTAGGTGCGTGGCTTGAAGCTGGCGCTGTCGCAGCCGGAATTGGAAGTGACTTAAACAAGGCATACAAAGCTGGCGGTAAAGAATCAGTAAAAGCACTTTGTGAAAAATATGTCGAAGCTATAAATGGAGGCACCGAAAAATGAATATGACCTTTCGCTGGTATGGCAGGGATAATGATACTGTAACCCTTGAGCAAGTAAAACAGATTCCCAATGTGAAAGGAATCGTTTGGGCCCTTCACAGAAAACCTGTCGGGGAAGTCTGGGAGACAGACGAGATCAAATCTGAAGTTGAGTATATAAAGTCCTTTGGGTTTCATGCAGATGTAGTGGAAAGTGTTAATATACATGAATCTATTAAGTTGGGAAACAATGAAAGGGATTTATTTATAGAAAATTATAAAAAAACCATTCGGAACCTGGGTGAATTTGGGGTTAAAGTTATTTGTTATAACTTCATGCCTGTCTTTGATTGGACACGAACTGACTTATACCGCTCACTTCCAGATGGCTCAACGGCATTATTTTATGAAAAGAACAAAGTGGAAGAACTGGATCCGCAAGATTTAATCAAAACGGTTTCCGAGGCTTCTGATCTGACTCTGCCTGGCTGGGAGCCAGAGAAAATGTCACGGATTCAAGAGCTATTTGCAGCGTATCAGCATGTAAGTGCAGAGGACTTATGGGAAAACCTGAGCTATTTCTTACAGGAAATTTTGCCAGTGGCAGAAGAAGCAGGCATCAAGATGGCTATCCACCCGGATGATCCGCCATGGTCTATTTTTGGCCTGCCGCGAATCATGACGGGAGATGAAAGTCTGCAGAAGCTCCTTTCTATCTCTGATTCACCTTCCAACGGCATTACTTTTTGCACGGGATCGCTAGGGGCCAACCCGCAAAACGATATGGTTGAACTCGCAAGAAAATTTGCCGAAAGGTCACCATTTGCACATATCCGAAATGTAAAGATTTTCGAGAACGGTGATTTTATTGAAACTTCTCATTTAACAGCAGATGGTTCCATCAATATTAAAGGGGTCGTCAAGGAGTTATCTGAGATTCAATATGAGGGGTACGTGCGTCCTGACCACGGCAGGCATCTTTGGGGTGAAGAATGCAGACCAGGTTACGGATTATATGACCGGGCTCTTGGAATCATGTATCTTCACGGATTATGGGATGCCTATCAATCTGAGAAATAAGGAGAATGCTAATGTTTCCAATACACGGAAATTTAAATGGAAAAACAGCTGTAATTACGGGCGGAAGCGGCGTGCTATGCTCGGAAATGGCCAGGGAGCTCGCAAGACATGGGGTGAAAGTGGCCATTCTTAATCGTACGGCAGAAAAGGGAGCTGCAGTATCAGCCGAAATTGAGAAAGCAGGGGGGACAGCGATTGCTGTTGCAGCAGACGTCTTAGATCGTGAATCCCTGGAAAAGGCAAGGGAAGAAGTGATCAGCCACTTTGGCAGGGTGGATATATTAATTAACGGTGCAGGCGGGAATCACCCGGATGCCATTACTTCTGTAGAAACCCATAATGTGGAGCCTTCTTCTGAAAAGTCCTTCTTTGATATGGATGAGAGAGGCTTCTCCCAAGTATTTGCCAGCAACTTTACCGGAACTTTTTTAGCCAGCCAGGTTTTTGGCAAAGAACTGTTAAAGCAGGAATCGCCTATCATTATTAATATCTCATCAATGAGTTCCTACTCACCAATGACAAAAGTGCCTGCCTATAGTGCAGCCAAATCAGCCATTAACAATTTTACAATGTGGATGGCTGTACATTTCGCAGAAACAGGTTTGCGGGTAAATGCAATTGCACCGGGCTTTTTCTTAACAACTCAGAACCGCAATTTATTATTGAATCAAGATGGTTCCCATACGGCCAGGTCAGAGAAAATTATTGCTCATACACCAATGAAAAGGTTTGGCCAGCCGAAGGATTTGCTTGGTGTACTGCTGTGGCTGGCTGACGAAGAATACTCGGGTTTTGTAACAGGTGTTACAGTACCAGTTGACGGCGGATTTATGGCATACTCAGGAGTTTAATATGAAAAATAGGGCCACAGGAAGTATTCCTGTGGTTTTTGTTTCAGGCTTCTTCCTTTTTAAAATACAATTCTAAACGAAGGAGAATAGAAGTGAAAATTCAGCTTGCACTTGACCGTTTAACCGAGCAGGAATGTTTCCGTATTGCAGATGAAACTTGTGAAAATATAGATTGGATTGAGATCGGAACGGGCGTGATTAAAGAATATGGTATGAAGATAATTCGGGAAATGAAGGCTGCTTATCCAGATAAAACAATTGTGGCGGATATGAAAACTTGTGACGCAGGAAAATATGAAGCAGAACAGGCCTTTAGAGCAGGGGCGGACATTATGACTGTGATGGGCTTTTCACATGACAGCACGATAAAACAGGCATTAGAGATTGCAAATACCGCCAATAGAAGAATTATGATTGATTTGCTGGGAGTTCAGGACGCAGAAAGAGTAAAGAGCCTATATGATTTAGGGGCGGACTTATTTTGTCTCCATATAGGAAAGGATATGCAGAAAGAGGGGGCTATAGCAGATCCCGATTTATTTAGCCTGGTAAAAGGGTTAAATGACATAGAGGTTGCTATTGCAGGCGGGATTTCAGAAAAAACAATCGGAGAATTGAAGGACAGTATTGCCGATGTAGTCATTGTTGGAAGTGCCATTACAGGGAATCAAGCCCCAAAAGAAGCTAGCTCGGCAATAAAAAACAACCTACAAAAATGACAGCAGAATCAGCCCTCGAAGTGGGTGCTGATTCTGCTCATCTATTATTCATACTCCGCCAAAATCTCTTCAATCGTAAACTTAATTCCATAATAAACAAATAAAGCAGCCATGGAAGCCGGATAGCCGAAGCGGTTTCCTTCTTCATCAGGCAGAAGCCCTTTAGCAAGCTTTAAATCAATATGGACATCAGCCAAATCAGCGAGATTTTCACTGCTTTCGGTTTTGATGGTGCTCACTGCCACAAAGGGAATTCCTTTTTCGGACAAAGATTTTGCCAGAGCGGCTGCGTCTTCATCATCTGAATGTCTTGAGAAGATGATTACTCTGTCTGTTTCTGAGACTTCCTCATCACTTTTCAAAATCGCTGCATCTCTAAGCGGTTCCTGGCTTTGAACGGCTTCATAGCCGATTGCAGCCATTTCTTTTGTACCATAAATATATATTTTCCCATCACCGGCGGCAGCCTGAGCCAATAAGCGTGCACTGTCCTCGATGGAAAACTCTTCCTTTTCCTGAAGTCTTTTAAACAAGCCTGTCAGCTGGGTAGAAAACATCTTTAGCAAATTATTTCACTCCTTCGGTCACTGCACTTAGAGGTTCTATTATAGTGAAAAGGAAGGGAAAGGTAAAATATTCACATTTGAAATTGCAAATACCAGCAGGAATAATCATGTTTCACAGAGAATTTAGCTGTAGGAGAATGTATAGTTAAGTGACCTGCAGTCATAATTCAGTATTGGTTTTAAACCTAAGTGCTTTTAATACGACAGGAAGAGGTGGCTTGATGAAAGGGAAAATATTAATTGTAGATGATCAGTTCGGAATCCGTATTTTGCTTAATGAGGTACTACAGAAAGAAGGGTACGACACATACCAGGCTGCCAATGGAGTCCAGGCTCTCGACATTGTTTCCAAGCATTCGCCTGATCTTGTTCTTCTCGACATGAAAATACCGGGAATGGACGGGATTGAAATTTTAAAAAGAATGAGAGTGGTGGATAAAGATATCCGTGTCATTATCATGACTGCATATGGTGAACTCGATATGATTCAGGAGGCCAAGGATTTGGGAGCTCTTACTCATTTTGCGAAGCCATTCGATATTGATGACATCAGGGCAGCGGTAAAGAAATATTTGCCTGTGCCTAACTCGAAATAATCCAAAATTAACCGTTTTTAACCTGAAATTCCATCGCTATAAAAATGATAGCGTTTGCTTTATGACAATTAACAAAAACGCTCTGGAATAATGGCTTTTCTAAGTCCTTTTTGGTATGATAACAGATGAATTCCAAAGGATCGTCTTCGTTTAGCGGACTATTTTAAGGGTACATATTCGATAGTGTTAAGGGGAAAACTTTAACAGTATTTAGTCTGACGAACTTAAACGATTATCAATAAGGAGGAAGAAAAATGCCTTTAGTTTCTATGACTGAAATGCTTAATAAAGCAAAATCAGAAGGCTATGCAGTAGGTCAATTTAACTTAAACAACCTTGAGTTTACTCAAGCTATCCTGCAGGCGGCAGAAGAAGAAAAATCACCTGTTATCCTTGGTGTTTCCGAAGGTGCTGCACGATACATGGGCGGTTTCAAAACGGTTGTAAAGATGGTTGAAGGACTGCTGGAAGATTACAAAATTTCCGTTCCAGTGGCTATCCACTTAGACCACGGTTCAAGTTTTGATAAATGTAAAGAAGCAATTGATGCAGGATTCACATCCGTTATGATTGATGCTTCACATGATCCATTTGAACAAAACGTTGAGACTACTTCAAAAGTAGTTGAATATGCACATTCAAAAGGCGTTTCAGTAGAAGCGGAGTTAGGAACTGTCGGCGGACAGGAAGACGATGTTGTTGCTGATGGCGTTATTTATGCTGATGCTAAAGAATGTGAAGAACTGGTAAAACGCACAGGCATCGACTGCCTTGCTCCTGCACTAGGTTCTGTTCATGGCCCATATAAAGGTGAGCCAAATCTTGGCTTTGCTGAAATGGAAGAGATCGGAAGCCTTACTGGTGTTCCTTTAGTTCTTCATGGCGGAACTGGAATCCCAACAAAGGATATCCAAAAGTCTATCTCTTTAGGAACTGCAAAAATCAATGTAAACACTGAAAACCAAATTGCTTCTGCAAAACGCGTTCGCGAAGTATTGGCAGCAGACACAGAAGTATACGATCCACGCAAATACTTAGGACCAGCACGCGAAGCGATTAAAGAAACTGTAATCGGCAAAATGCGCGAGTTCGGTTCTTCAAACAAAGCATAATAAATATCATTGGATAAGAAACCGCTTCTAGATTTAGGGGCGGTTTCCCTGTATTTTATCTGGCGGTTCGCTGAGTGCCAGCTGGGGATTTCTGCTTCCAAATGTAAGGCTTTACAGAATCACAACTTTATTTAATAATACATAGATATCCGCAACAAAAATTATCAAAATATTAAACAAGGTGGGATTATTATGAAGTTTTTCATCGATACAGCAAACATGGACGAAATTAAAGAAGCATATGCCCTTGGAGTAGTAGCAGGGGTAACAACCAATCCATCATTGGTGGCAAAGGAAAAGAATGTATCCTTCCCTGACCGTCTTCGCGAAATCACGGATTTGGTGCCAGGCTCAGTAAGCGCCGAGGTTATCGCCCTTGATGCTGAAGGCATGATTAAAGAAGGAAGAGAGCTGGCAGCGATTGCACCAAACATCACAATCAAGGTGCCAATGACACCCGATGGCCTAAAAGCAGTAAGTGCTTTCTCGAAAGAAGGCATTAAAACAAATGTAACGTTAATTTTCAGTGCAAACCAGGCGCTGCTTGCTGCAAGAGCAGGTGCTACATACGTTTCTCCATTCCTTGGACGTTTGGACGATATTGGCCATAACGGTCTGGATCTCATTTCCACAATCGCAGAAATCTTTGCGATTCATGACATTGATACAGAAATCATTGCCGCTTCCATCAGACATCCTCAGCACGTGACGGATGCAGCATTAAGAGGAGCTCATATTGCGACAGTTCCTTATAAAGTCATCCAGCAATTATTCAACCATCCTCTGACAGATAAGGGAATCGAAGCATTCCTGGCAGACTGGAACTCAAGAGGATAATGGAATCTGCGAAAAAATAACTTTAGGATACTGGCTTTGCTTATTTAATACTTTGAGAGCTGTCTAGCGCAAGCAGCCTACCCCCTCGAGGTGTCGGGGGTGGGCAAGGCGCCTGCGCTTTTCTTGAGCAAAGCCTGCCCCATCATTTGTACCCCGGATTTTAGTGCTTCTCTCTTAATTTTAACTTTTTTTGAATACAATACATGAGATTTGATTTTTCGTGTAAACTATAGGATAAAGATAATGTCGGAATCTGTAAAAAACGAATGGAAAATTGTTCCATGTTCATCTTGCGATGTTGCAAAATGCAGATACATGATAATATGAAAGTGCATATTTTCCCAAAGACTATTTTTCCGATATTAAAAATAGACAGGCCTATTTGGTTTCTTATAGAATCTGGGGCTATTTTCTGGCGGAATTGGTTAGAAAAGTAGTGTGTAGCTTTTGCTGTAAGGGCTATCAATTTTTATAATATTGAAGTCAAATGTCAGCATGAGTGTTTTAACAACGGCTTAGAAGGGAGTTACAAATGGAAAAGCTAATGATTGCAGGCGGATATCCATTAAAAGGAACAGTCCGGATCAGCGGAGCGAAGAATAGTGCTGTAGCATTGATCCCAGCTACCATTTTAGCGGAATCCCCTGTGACAATTGAAGGTTTGCCGGATATTTCGGATGTACAAATTCTAAAAGATTTGCTTGAAGAAATAGGGGGCACTGTCGAATTCTCTGAAAATGATATGACAGTGGATCCCTCTTCCATGATTTCCATGCCTTTGCCGAACGGAAAAGTGAAAAAATTACGTGCTTCCTATTATTTAATGGGAGCGATGCTCGGCCGATTTAAAAAAGCGGTTATTGGACTTCCTGGCGGATGTCATCTCGGACCAAGGCCGATTGACCAGCATATCAAAGGTTTTGAAGCTCTTGGCGCGCGTGTGACCAATGAGCAGGGAGCCATTTACCTTCGTGCCGATGAGCTTCGCGGAGCCCGTATTTATCTCGATGTTGTCAGCGTTGGGGCAACCATCAATATCATGCTTGCTGCTGTCAGGGCAAAAGGCAGAACAATAATTGAAAATGCTGCAAAAGAGCCTGAAATCATTGATGTTGCTACGCTTTTAACCAATATGGGGGCGAAAATCAAAGGTGCCGGCACAGATGTGATCCGCATCGATGGCGTAGACCAGCTGCATGGCTGCCAGCATACGATTATCCCAGACCGGATTGAAGCGGGGACCTATATGATTGTTGGTGCAGCGGCTGGAGAAGGTGTGCTGATTGACAATGTCATCCCCCATCACCTTGAGTCCCTAATAGCAAAGCTGCGCGAAATGGGCGTTCAGGTTGAAACGAACGACGATCAGGTATTTGTCGGGCCAGCTGAAAAAATGAAAGCAGTGGATATTAAAACGCTTGTTTATCCTGGATTCCCAACAGACCTTCAGCAGCCGCTGACTTCTCTGTTAACTGGTGCAGAAGGGACAAGCATGGTTACGGATACCATTTATAGTGCCCGTTTCAAGCATATTGATGAGCTGCGCAGGATGAATGCCAACATTAAAGTTGAAGGACGCTCGGCAATCATCAATGGGCCAATTCAGCTTCAGGGTGCTAAAGTTAAGGCGAGTGATTTGCGCGCAGGCGCAGCACTGGTAATTGCCGGCTTGATGGCTGAGGGAGTTACCGAAGTCACTGGTTTAGAGCATATCGACAGAGGCTATAGCCACCTTGTTGAAAAGCTGAATGGACTCGGTGCCACAATCTGGCGCGAAGAAATGAGCAAAGACGAAATGGAACAAATGAAGAACGCATAATAGAGAAACATCTTGAGATATTGACAGCTGACTGATTTACTTGGGCCAAAGCCTAAGTGACATCAGCAGACAAATATAAATTAAGGCGGGCTTTTGCGGTGCCGGCGGTAATAGCCGGTCTGCATTCGCCATGCTGCCAGCCTTAGAATCTGGGGAGGAAGAATCGATGGAAAGAAGTTTGTCAATGGAATTAGTTCGCGTAACAGAAGGTGCCGCTTTAGCATCAGCACGCTGGATGGGCCGCGGATTAAAAGATGAAGCGGATGATGCTGCTACTTCTGCAATGAGAGATGTATTCGATACTGTGCCAATGAAGGGAACAGTTGTTATCGGAGAGGGCGAAATGGATGAAGCGCCAATGCTTTATATCGGGGAAAAGCTTGGAACAGGCTACGGTCCGCGTGTAGATGTTGCTGTCGATCCGCTCGAAGGCACCAACATCGTAGCATCTGGAGGCTGGAATGCATTAGCTGTTCTTGCGGTAGCTGACCACGGAAACCTTCTGCATGCTCCGGATATGTACATGGACAAAATTGCAGTCGGTCCTGAAGCGGTTGGACAAATTGATATTAACGCTTCTGTTTTGGATAATTTGAAAGCGGTCGCAAGAGCAAAAAACAAAGATATCCAGGATGTTGTGGCTACAGTGCTTAACCGTGAGCGCCATGAGCACATCATCAGCCAGCTTCGTGAAGCTGGTGCCAGAATTAAATTGATCAATGATGGGGACGTGGCTGGAGCCATTAATACCGCATTTGATGAGACTGGCGTTGATATTCTGTTCGGATCTGGTGGAGCACCTGAAGGCGTATTGGCAGCTGTTGCCCTTAAGTGCCTTGGCGGAGAAATTCAAGGAAAACTTCTTCCGCAAAATGACGCAGAGGCTGAGCGCTGCTTGAAGATGGGCCTCGATATTAATAAAGTCCTTCTTATGGAAGACCTGGTAAAAGGCGATGATGCCATTTTTGCTGCAACAGGTGTAACAGACGGAGAGCTTCTGAAAGGCGTACAATTTAAAGGTTCGTATGGTTCGACCCATTCGCTTGTCATGCGTGCCAAATCAGGTACGGTCCGCTTTGTCGAAGGACGCCATAGTCTAAAGAAAAAGCCAAATCTTGTTATTAAATAATTTTCATAAAAGATAGATAAGAAAATGAGAGCTGGCCATCTGCGCCAGCCTGCTCATTTTCATTTCCTTCCTGCTATATTTTCCATCTCAAATTTAGTTATTGATTAATTTTCATATTAAGGGGTAAAATAGAGATTGTTTTTTAAATTGGCTCCAGCGCTTCCCCCCGAGGGTCAGGCAAGGCGCTTACGCATTTCGGAGAAGAGGATGCCTCCAATATCAACTAAAAAACGGACAATAAACCGTTCCATTCCTCGAAACCTTTAATTAAGAACATAATGATAGATTCTTCAGCTATTTTCAGTGCCTCAAGTATCTTTCCCTTTCCTTTCATATAAAGTCCATTATTTGTACAGCTGCATATGGAGGAAATGATTGAAAATTTCAAAAGTGTGGTGTAAAAATGGGTTTAAACATTTCAAGTTTAGAAAATATGAAGCTGAAAGAGCTTTATGAACTTGCCCGTGAATATAAAGTTTCTTATTACAGCAAGTTATCGAAAAAAGAATTGATTTTTGCCATCCTGAAAGCAAGAGCAGAGCAGGAAGGCTACTTTTTCATGGAAGGTGTCCTGGAGATCATTCAGTCAGAAGGATTCGGCTTCCTTCGTCCAATCAATTATTCACCAAGCTCTGAGGATATTTATATTTCCGCTTCCCAGATTCGCCGTTTCGACTTGAGAAACGGAGATAAGGTTTCAGGAAAAGTCCGTCCTCCAAAAGAAAATGAGCGTTATTTCGGCCTTTTGCAAGTTGAAGCCGTAAATGGCGATGATCCGGAATCAGCAAAAGAGCGTGTTCACTTCCCTGGTCTGACTCCTTTATATCCAAACCGCCATATGAAACTGGAAACAGGTACAAGACAGCTGTCTACAAGAATTATGGACCTGCTTGCACCGGTTGGATTCGGGCAGCGCGGTCTGATTGTCGCGCCGCCAAAAGCAGGTAAGACCATGCTGTTAAAAGAAATTGCCAATAGCATTACAACCAACCACCCGGAAGCGGAACTGATTGTTTTATTAATTGACGAGCGCCCGGAAGAGGTAACAGACATCGAGCGTTCAGTTGCAGGCGATGTGGTCAGCTCTACATTTGATGAAGTGCCTGAAAACCATATTAAAGTGGCCGAGCTCGTTCTTGAACGCGCTATGCGCCTGGTTGAGCACAAGCGTGATGTTGTTATTTTGATGGACAGCATTACAAGACTGGCAAGAGCGTATAACCTGGTTATTCCTCCAAGCGGAAGAACACTTTCCGGCGGTATTGACCCGGCTGCATTCCACCGTCCGAAGCGTTTCTTCGGTGCAGCGCGTAACATTGAAGAGGGCGGAAGCTTGACGATTTTGGCAACTGCACTCGTTGACACGGGTTCACGCATGGATGACGTTATTTACGAAGAATTTAAGGGGACAGGCAATATGGAGCTGCACCTTGACCGCTCCTTGGCTGAAAGAAGAATCTTCCCGGCCATCGACATCCGCCGATCCGGAACGCGCAAAGAAGAACTTCTTATACAGAAAGATCATCTGGACAAGCTGTGGGCAATCCGCAAATCCATGTCCGATTCACCGGATTTTGCTGAAAAACTGCTTCGCAAGCTAAGACAGACAAAATCGAACGAAGAGTTTTTTGCTAACTTGGCAGAAGAAATGAAGGCTAAGCGTTCTTAATAACCTTGAATGCTCATGTAGCTATTTAGAAACGCTGTTTATGTTAAGTTTGTTTTCTGCAGTAATCTAAATTATTCTACTGAGTTGGTTGGAGCGAAGGCCCCGGTTCCTTACCGCGGAAAGCAAGTGCCCGCAGCGGAAATCAGCGGACGCCTTTAATAAGCAAAAACAGCATTCTGGAAATTCCAGGATGCGGAATTCGCATATTGCAAAATATACATGGACTTGTTATAATGATGACAGTGTGTTTTTGAAGTTTACGGCAATTCATGATTGCCCGTAATATATAACTCTGTTTCGAATGATTCAGGGCGGAAGGAGATGAAAAGAATGAAATCAGGAATTCATCCTAACTATAAAAAAGCAATGGTGAAATGTGCTTGCGGTAACGAGTTCGAAACCGGTTCTGTTCAAGAAGAGATCCGCGTTGAAACTTGCTCTGAGTGCCACCCATTCTATACTGGACGTCAAAAATTCGCTGAAGCTGGCGGACGTGTTGACCGTTTCAATAAGAAATACGGCATTAAGTCAGAACAAAAATAATAAACAACAAAAACAGGCAAGTTAACTATCTTGCCTGTTTTTTATTGCGAAATAAGCCTTATTGGATATGAAGAACTGTTTTGAGTGGACTTTTTTGCCTTGAAAAAAGCCGAGTATAATACAAATTACAGCTCGACCCTTTCTTCATAAATTAATGATAACAAGCCATTCTATTAGTTAGAACGAGGAAGGAGAGGCCGTTCATGTACGTTATGAATCATCACGGATGGGTGGAAGTCATTTGCGGCAGCATGTTCTCCGGCAAATCAGAAGAACTGATTCGCCGTGTGCGCAGAGCTCAGTTCGCCAAACAGCAAATCGCTGTATTTAAGCCGCAGATCGATAACCGATACAGTGATGAAGCTGTCGTTTCACATAATGGAACTTCGGTCATAGCTAGACCCATTTCCCAGTCTACCGATATTTTTAAATACATTACAGCTGACATTGACTTGATTGCGATTGATGAAGTGCAATTTTTTGATGATGAAATTGTAAAAGTCATTCAGCACCTGGCTGACAGCGGACATCGTGTCATCGCTGCCGGGCTTGACCAGGACTTCCGCGGGGAGCCGTTTGGCCAAATGCCTGCCATCATGTCGATAGCAGAATTGGTTACAAAGCTTCAAGCCGTCTGTGCCGTTTGCGGTTCACCTGCAAGCCGTACACAGCGCCTGATCAATGGAAAGCCAGCTTCATATGATGACCCGGTTATTTTGGTCGGCGCATCAGAAGCATATGAACCGCGCTGCCGCCATCACCATGAAGTTCCCAAGTCGCCAAATGTTCTAGACAAACATAAAACAACCGAGTTTTTATCATAATTTTATACTAAACGATCTCTCTGCCCTGGCATGTTCCGGGCAGTTTTTTTGTTTGCGGGGGTTTTTTATGGTGCAGGAAAAGGAAAACGGAAGGCGAAATTAAAAATTTCGTCATGAGCGGCTCATAAAAATGAAAACGAAGCGAGAAAAGGTCGGCATGACCGCCTCATGAAGCCGAAAAACAGAAGGTAAGCCGGGAAAAGGTCGGCATGACCGCTCCATGAAGCCGAAAAACAGAAGGGAAGCCGGAAAAAGGTCGCCATGAAGGCTTCATGAAGCCCAAAAACCAAAAGGAAGCTGCGAAAAGGTCGGCATGACCGCCTCATGAAGCCGAAAAACGAAAGGGCAGCCGAAAAAGCCGCCATGAACGTTCAAGCCGCTAACTCAAATCCTTCACTACCCCAGCTCTGCCTTATATTGGACTGCACATTCCTCCTAATAGCGGACATGCTATAAAAAGGAGGTGCAGTAATGAAAAAACTTAGTGTTTTCCTTTTGATGCTCGCCTTTATGGCTGGCTGTGCCAACAATCAGGCAACTGAGAGTGAGTATGACCATGAGACCCAGGATGGAGTTTCATTTATAAATAATGATCTGGACCGTACAGAGGACAATGATACATTGGACAGGACGATGAGCGGAGAGCAGAACCCAAACTTTATCAATTTTGACGGCAAACGTCTGGATAATCAGGATGATATCGACCAGGCCCGCAAGGTCGTTGCTGCTCACGAGGGGTATCGCCCGGGAGCTGTTTGGGTAAATGGAGAGGATATGTGGGTGACTGCATATCGACAAGGCAATATGACCCACCAGGAAAAGATTAATTCACAGGCTCGATTGCACAAAGATCTCATTAAAGCTCTTCCGACTTATCACATTGAAGTAAAGGTTCAGGAAGACCGCACATAAAAAAGGCCCTGCTTACCTAGGGCCTTTTTTTTACGCAGCCTTTCTTTTTAATTTTACTTTATTTGAAGTTACATAACTGTGCAGCACCATGCCGATGATCACAAGTGCCATCCCTGTCAAAGAAATTCCAGATGGCAGGGGGCTTGACAGCAGCAGCACTTCGCCGAGAACAGCAAAAAGGACCTCGAGAGACTGGGTTGCTTCCACCGCACCTAGTTTTTGCATATTGCCGCGGACAAGGTCAGTGGCTGCAAAGAAAAGCACCGTGGCAAAGACCCCGGAAAAAAGGGCTACTAAACCGGACTGAGTGACCTGGCCAAAGCTGGGCACTCCGCTTGTTGCCATGGCAGCTGCAGAAAGAATGACCCAGAACGGAAGACTGGCAATTGTCATTCCGAGCACACGCTGGTAGGCATCCAGCCGATTTTCACACACATCCATCATTTTGCGGTTGCCTAATGGATAGGCAAAGGATGCGATAACTAAAGGAATGATTACAAGCATGGTATCCCGAAATGAAATGGAGGAGGCATGCTCGACTTGCATCACAGCAACTCCAAGAAGAATGATCAGGCTCATCATCAGACCGCGAAATGGTACCTTTCCTCTAGCCTTAACAGTTCCTTTTCCAGTTCGATATGCAACGAAAAACAGCGGTGCAAGCAGGGAGCCGGAGATTATCGTAATCTGCCAGGTCCCGGCAATCAGCCAGCCGGGACCATAGGCTGCTGCAAAACATAACGGAGCATAAAATAAACCGAAGCCAACAAAGCTCCATAACAGCCATTGTCCGGGAGTTTTTTTCATCTCAGTAAATAATGGCCGTAAATTCCCTCTGAATGCCACAATGGCACCCAATAGGGGAATCATGAAAAAATAGCGGAGCGATGCACTCCACAGCCAGCTCCCGCCATCCATTTCCATTGCCCGGTTCAAAACAAATGTAAAAGCAAAAAAGAAGGCGGAGCAAACGCCTAATAGAATAGCCTTCATGCGAGTTCACCTCATTTCCCTGTTAAAAGCCCGCCAAGGCTCAGCCAGTTTTCCTCCACCAGTCTGGATGCCAGCTGCTCCTGGCCTTGCCTGCTAGCTTCCATAATTTTTTTGTGCTGTTCAACAGATTTCAGCCCATTCATAGATCCGAATTGAGCAATTTCCAGACGCTGAATTTTGGGCATAATTCTCTTTAATGCTGAGATAATTTCGGGATTATCTGCAGCAGAAAGATAAACCTCGTGGAAGGCTTCATCTGCTTTTACTGCACCAAGAATATCCTGTTTTTTCATAGCGGCCTCCAAATTTTTATTGGCTGCCTCAAGCCTTTTAAAATCACTTGGCACTAAGCGGGGAACGCCAAGCCTGGCACCTAAAGCATGCAGGGAAGCTGCCACAGGAAAGGCGTGGCTGGCACCTTCTTCATTTAGAGGGGTGACTCGGGTTGATGAACCGGGCGTCGATACAACAAGCCCTTCATCCTCAAGCCGTTTTAAGGCTTCCCGGACAGGCGTGCGGCTGATCCCAAAGTCTTCTGCCAGTTCCTTGTCATGAAGGCGCGAACCCGGTTCAAAATCAAGCTGGATAATATTTTTCTTAATTGTTTCGTATACTTCATCTCTAAGGGACAAACGTTTGATGGGTGTAATGTTTTTGTTTTTCATAAAACCAATATATCGGATATCACAAAAATCCGCAATGATTTTTCAGAAAATTTATTAACAGGGAAGAAGTCATCCTTATTCCCGAATGGTTTTGACTGCAACAATCACCTATACTATAATTAGAATGTTATGGAGTTACGGCTTTAAATAAAATGAAACTATACCCCGCTGGGACAATATCCGGCGGTTTGGATAAAAAATTGAGGTGAATGGCTGTGTTTGATCGTCTTCAATCTGTCGAGGACCGTTATGAAAGATTAAATGAGCTTTTGAGCGATCCGGAAATTGTCAATGATCCGAAAAAGCTTCGCGAATATTCAAAAGAACAGTCTGGTATTCAGGAAACTGTGGACACATACCGCGAATATAAAGAAGTGAAAGAGCAGTATCAGGATGCGCGTGCCATGCTTGAAGAGAAGCTTGATGCCGAAATGCGCGAAATGGTAAAAGAAGAATTGTCCGAGCTTGAGGAAAGAAAAGAGGATCTGGAAGCACGTCTGAAAATCCTCCTCATTCCTAAAGATCCTAATGATGATAAAAACGTTATTATGGAAATCCGAGGTGCAGCCGGCGGTGATGAAGCTGCATTATTTGCAGGTGACTTATACCGTATGTACAGCCGCTATGCCGAGACGCAGGGCTGGAAGATCGATGTCATTGAGGCAAGCTCTACGGGCGTTGGAGGCTATAAGGAAATCATCTTTATGATCAACGGAAATGGCGCTTATTCCAAGCTTAAGTTTGAAAATGGCGCACACCGTGTTCAACGTGTGCCGGAAACTGAATCCGGCGGGCGCATCCACACTTCAACTGCAACAGTTGCGGTTCTTCCTGAAGCAGAAGAAGTGGAAATTGACATTCATGAAAAAGATATCCGTGTGGATACATTTGCTTCAAGCGGACCGGGCGGACAGAGTGTTAACACGACGATGTCAGCTGTTCGTCTGACTCACTTGCCGACAGGTACGGTTGTATCCTGCCAGGATGAAAAATCACAGATTAAAAATAAAGAAAAAGCGATGAAAGTTCTTCGTGCCCGTGTTTATGATAAATTCCAGCAGGAAGCACAGGCCGAATATGACCAGCAGCGTAAATCAGCAGTTGGTACCGGAGACCGCTCTGAGCGTATCCGGACGTACAACTTCCCGCAAAACCGTGTAACGGATCACCGCATCGGCTTGACAATCCAAAAGCTTGATCAGATCCTTCAAGGCAAGCTCGATGAGGTTATTGACGCGCTGATCGTTGAAGAGCAATCTGCGAAGCTGGACAGTGCATCCAATGAGTAATCCAACTATGAAAGTATATGAAGCCCTCAACTGGGCTTCTTCTTTTTTAAAAGAGTCAAACCGCGATGAGAATGCCGGTGAGCTGTTATTGCAGCATTTTATGAAGATGACCAGGGCAAGCTTTTTGGCTAATTTACGTGAAGATTTGAATCCGGAAGTCCTGGATGAATTCCAGAAGGCAGTGCAATCACACGCTGCGGGCCAGCCTGTTCAGTATATCATCGGCTCTGAAGAATTCTATGGGCGCGCCTTCCAGGTGAATGAAGATGTACTTATTCCAAGGCCAGAAACGGAAGAACTGGTTTATAACGCTCTGCAGAAGATAAATAAGCTGTTCGGCTCTGTGAATGGACTTGAAATGGCAGACATCGGTACAGGCAGCGGGGCGATTGCCGTTACGATGAAGCTTGAAAAACCGGAATTAAATGTCACGGCCACAGATATCTACGGACCAACCCTTGAACTGGCTGAGAAAAATGCAGAACAGAATGGCGCGGAAATCGATTTTTATAAGGGTGACCTTCTCCAGCCTCTTATTTCAAAAGGGAAGAAATTTGATATCATTCTATCCAATCCTCCATATATACCGGAAAAGGATATCGAGTGGATGTCAGATATAGTTACCGAGCACGAACCGCACCGCGCCCTCTTTGCGGGTGAAGACGGACTGGACTTATACAGGCGCTTCATGGAAGAGCTGCCAGCTGTCATCAAAGACCGTGCCATCATCGGCTTCGAGGTGGGTGCCGGCCAAAGTGAAGCAGTTTCATTACTCCTGAAGCAGGCATTCCCGCAGGCAAATGTGGAAACAGTCTATGACATTAACGGCAAAGACCGGATGGTTTTTGCGGAAATAGAGTAACACAGCCGCCGGCATGGCGGTTTTTTATTAGGTGAGAGGCACTGCATCAGAATACTATAAAAAAATTTAATTTTAATAGTTTAAGATTCTGGCAACCTGTCCACACTGTGGATAGTGAAGGGATGGTGCCGGAAATGATGAATACAAAAACGATTGTGAAATTATATGTACTGATTTTATCCTTAGGAACCATTTTAAGTTTATATATACCGCAAACAGAAGTGACGGCAGATGAGCCGATGGTCATACCAAGTGAGGCAATCAGGCTGCGCATTCTGGCCAACAGCGATAATGAAGAAGACCAGGCGATTAAGAGGAAAGTAAGGGACGCAATAAATGCAGAGATCACTGAGTGGGTGGCAGATTTAACTTCAATCGAAGATGCACGTGAACTGATCCAGTCCAGATTGCCTGAGATTCAAAAGATTGCAGAAGAAGTTGTAGCTGATGAAGGATCTGATCAGAAAGTAAATGCCGACTTTGGAAAAGTCAGCTTCCCGACGAAATTATACGGACAGTTTTTATATCCGGCTGGCGAATACGAAGCGATCTTGATCACTCTTGGCGAAGGAAAAGGAGCCAACTGGTGGTGTGTGCTTTTCCCTCCTCTTTGCTTCCTTGATTTCTCAAACGGTGTGGCTGTAAGCGAAGGCTTTGAAGAAGGAGAAAAGAAGGGAGAAGTAAAAGCAGAAGAAATCGCTGCTGATACAGATTCCGAAAAAGAAACAGCACCTGTTTATACAGAAGAAGATGAAGAACCTGTGGAAGTAAAATTCTTTTTAGCTGAAATATGGGAGAAAATCTTCGGTTAGTCCTTGCTGCAGAGCGAGGTCTTTCTTTTTTAGAATCATTATAAAAACTGGAAATCAAATTACATTTAAGACAAGCATTTAACATCTTCTTTTCATGCGTTTGATTCTACTAAAAACGGATATTTAAAGTAGTGTAACAACAAAACATAAACAAAAAGGAGATGAAAGATAATGGCTAAAAACAACAATAATAACAACGATAAAATGTCTCGTGAGGAAAGAGGACGCATGGGTGGAGAAGCAACAAGCCGCAACCATGATAAGGAATTCTATCAGGAAATAGGCCAAAAGGGCGGAGAAGCAACAAGCCAGAACCATGACAAGGACTTCTATCAGGAAATAGGCCAAAAAGGCGGAGAAGCAACAGCGGAAAATCATGATAGTGAATTCTATCAGGAGATTGGCCAAAAAGGCGGAGAAGCGACAGCGGAAAATCATGACAAGGAATTCTATCAGGAAATTGGACGCAAAGGCGGAGAAGCAACAAGTGAAAACCATGACCGCGATTTCTACGAAGAAATCGGCAGAAAAGGCGGCAACTCGAACGACTAAACCCGCCGCAGAAAAATTGCCATATGATAGTAATATAAACACGGCAGCGGAATTCAAACAGCTGCCGTGTTTTGTTTTACAATAATCTTTCTTTCTCTCACATCCTGAAATATTTTTCAAATCTAGTTCTACTTTTTCTATTTTTTCATATTCATAGAGTGACAATAAGAAAATGGGGTGAAGAAATGGAAACAGGTGTAGTGAGATGTGCTGATGCTTCAGATGTGGAGAATCTGGCATCTTTTCTGGAATCGGCAAACTTAAGTACGGATGGGATAAGGGAAGCAATCGAATATTTTTTGATTATGGAGAGTGATTCCGGGGATATTAAGGCTACCCTGGGAATTGAACCCCATGGAAAGATTGGTCTTTTGAGATCACTTGTGATGACATCCACAGCATCAGAAAAAGATCTATTTATTTTGTTTGAGCAAATATTATTGCTGGCAAGGGATCGGGGCATGGAATCCTTATATCTCGCATCAAATAAAAGAAACTCGCTGGCATTTTTCAGCCTGCTTGGCTTTAAACAGGAAGAAACAGCCCACTTGCCGGAAGTTTTATTCGAGTCGGAGCATGTTAAGCATATCATGACTGTGGATAACTCTTTCTTTTTGAAATTATCCATGTGAATTGTGGGTATCTTGCTAAAGTTATACACAAATCCCTCTTATTTATACACAATTTGTGGATAAGACTTGAGTTATCCAGCTTCTTCTACTATACTTTCCAAAGGAATGTTCAAAAAAATGTCGAAAACATAGGAATTTTGACAGCAAAAAAACATTTTTGGTGAAGGTGGATAACAATGATTACAAAAAGATGGTCGGTGGATAACAGTGTGGATAAAGAAGATAGTTATTCACAGTGTTCACAAGCTGCCGATCTGTTAAAAAAAAATGAAGTGGTCGCTTTCCCCACAGAAACCGTATATGGATTAGGCGGGAATGCGGAAAATGATGAAGCGGTCAGAAAAATATTTGAGGCGAAGGGACGTCCGAGTGATAATCCCCTGATTATTCATATTGCTGACAAAGGCAAGCTTGATGCTTTTGTAACCGAAATTCCGCAAAATGCGCAGGCGCTCATGGATCGATTTTGGCCGGGACCGCTTACGCTCATTTTTAATCTAAAGGAAGGTGTTCTTTCCCATTATGCAACGGCAGATTTATCTACAGTTGCTGTGAGAATGCCTGATCATCCAGTAGCCCTGGCGCTGCTGAATAAAACAGGATTGCCAATTGCCGCTCCAAGTGCGAATCGCTCGGGAAGGCCCAGTCCGACAACGGCTGACCATGTGTGGGAAGACTTGAATGGAAGAATAGCTGGATTAGTGGATGGAGGTCCGACAGGCGTTGGCGTGGAATCCACCGTAGTGGATTGTACAGGTGATGTGCCTGTCATCTTAAGGCCAGGCGGCATTACGAGAGAACAGCTTGAAGAGGCTGTAGGCGAGATCATCGTAGATCCTGCATTAGCGGATGAAAGCCAGGCGCCAAAATCTCCCGGCATGAAATACCGTCACTATGCGCCGGATGCTCCGCTTTATCTAGTAGAAGGAACAAAAGAAGACATCCAGTATTTTGTTGAGGATAAAAAGAAGGAAGGCCTTTCTGTGGGGGTTCTGACAACATCGGAAAACCTGGAATTTTATCGCGCTGATTTTATCTATGCCTGCGGACAGCGGGATAAGCTTGAAACCGTGGCCAGCTCGCTCTATGAAGCATTAAGATACTTCAACACAACAAATGCTGATATTATTTTCTGTGAGATGTTCCCGGGTGAAGGTGTCGGGCACGCAATCATGAACCGCCTGATGAAAGCAGCAGGACACAGGGTCATTAGGAGATAGATAATGAAACCGTTTCGTCATGAGGCGGTTTTTTGTTTTGGAAAACGGTCGGCATTCTAAAACCGTCTGGACGCGCATATGCTGAATTAGCAAGTCCAAGGAGGCGGAAAAATGTCTGTAATGATCGGGGAAATTTTAACACTGGCTCTAATGGCATTCGCATTGGGGATGGATGCCTTTTCGGTAGGTCTTGGCATGGGGATGTACAAACTCCGCCTCAGACAAATAGCAAAAATCGGCATCACCATTGGACTTTTCCATGTATGGATGCCTTTATTGGGAATGATAGCAGGCCGATTTCTATCAAATACATTCGGAGCCATTGCCGGTTATGCAGGCGGGGGATTGCTCCTTTTATTAGGTGTGCAGATGATTTGGTCAAGCTTCAGGGATGATGAAGACAGCTTAATCACCCCTGTGGGCATAGGGCTGATGATTTTTGCCTTGAGCGTCAGCCTTGATAGTTTTTCAGTAGGCCTCAGCCTCGGAATCTACGGTGCCAAAACCTTGCTTGTGCTCGTGTTCTTCGGAGCCGGGGCGACCATCCTCACATGGGCTGGCCTCCTCACTGGCAGGAAGGTACAAAGCTGGATCGGCTCCTACAGCGAGGCGCTCGGTGGTGCCATCCTCCTTGCCTTCGGGGTAAAACTCTTATTTTTATAAAAGTGAGCCTGTGTTTAAATGTTAATATTTTGTGAAAAATGGAAAGGGTGCGGGTCGCCCTTTTTCTTTTTTTGCAAGGGAGCTATAGGTGTTATGGGAATTTTGACTTATAATGTAAGAAAAGTGCAAACTGAAATATTTGAATAAAATTTTATGGTTATAGACCGATATATAAGGAGGGAGTATCTCTGTGACAAAAATATTATTTGTATGTACAGGAAATACTTGCAGAAGCCCGATGGCAGAAGCCATTTTAAAAAGCAAATCGCTCCCGGGTGTAGAAGTGAAATCGGCTGGAGTCTTTGCAGCAGACGGCAGCGAGGCGTCCCCGCATACAAAAAGTGTGCTGGAGGAGCATGGGATACCGCTGCAGCATCAGTCTTCCAGTATGAGTAAAGAGTTAATTGACTGGGCGACCTATATTTTAACAATGACAGCCGGCCACAAAAATACCGTTCTGTCCATGTTTCCTGATGCGGAAGACAAAACCTTCACACTAAAAGAGTTTGCCGGAGCCGCGGGAGATATTATCGATCCATATGGGGGACCGGTTGAGATATATAGAAATACATTTAAAGATCTGACAGAAGCGATTGAACAAATGTTGGATCGCGTAAAGAGACCAGATTAATCAGGGGGACAACATAATGGGGGAGAAAAAGGGCTATAAGTTTGGCCTTAGGAAAAAGCTCGTATTCTTTATCACATCGCTGGCCATCATTACATACACCACAAGTGCCATATTTCTTTACTTTCTATTTCCTGGTATTGAAGAAATGCTTCCATTTGGAGAGGCTGTTTTTACTATTATAACTTTAGGAATGGGTATTTTTTGGTCAGGTGTTCTTGCTTTTTTTGCTGCAGGTTTCATTATCAAACCTTTACAGAAACTTGAAAAAACGGCACTCATGGCTGCCAATGGCGATATCGGCCAGGACGCAGAGCTTTCCAAGTCAGATGATGAAATCCGTTCATTGGGCATTGCATTCAATCATATGCTTTTCAATTTAAGGGATATGGTCCATAAAATTGACGAGAATTTTAGAGAAACGAATGAAAAGGTCATTGCGATGTCTTCCGAGTCTTCAGCAGCTGCAGAGCAGGCAGATTCGATTGCCAGAACCATTAGCGAAATTTCCCAGGGAGCAGATAGTTCTGCGGTTTCCATTCAATCAACAGCTGAATCAATGGAAGATGTCCTGAGAATTGCTCAGGAGGTCCAGGATACAGCAAAAGCATCACAAAATGTTTCCGGCGAAATGGTTCAGGACTTGATGGAATCAAAGAAAGTGATCCATTCACTTATTTCAGGTATAGAAAAATTGGCCCGCGATAATGAGGAATCATTGCAGACAGTGAAGCGCCTTGAACAAAATGCCGTGAAAGTGGAGCAGATTATTCAGCTTGTCGGTGATATTGCAGCGCAGACTAACCTTCTTGCTTTAAATGCTTCCATTGAAGCAGCCCGTGCGGGGGACCATGGCAAAGGGTTCGCCGTAGTCGCTGAGGAAGTGCGTAAACTTGCAGATGAAAGTGCACAGGCAGTGCAGGGCATCTCAGAATTGATAAAAAACATTCAGGAAGAGGTCCGCAATGTTGTTACGCAAATCTCTTATCAAGTGGAGACTGCTAATAATGAAGTGAAAAAGGGGACGAAAACAAACGAAGTGATTGAAGAAATGGCGAAAGTGGTCAATGAAATGGCTGCATCTGTGTCTGCTATTTCAGGCTTGGTTGATAACCAGATGGAGGGAATACAGCTTACATCCACACAATCCCAGGAAGTTGCGGCGATTGCTGAAGAAACATCAGCAGGCGCACAGGAGGTTTCAGCAGCCACTCAGCATCAGACTGCTGTGATTGGAAATGTAGAAAGACTGGCCATCGAGCTTAAAGAACAAGCGGAAAAATTAAATAGCACAATTACTAAGTTTAAACTTTAAGGGAGCCCAAAATGCAGCTCCCTTTCTTTATATTTTCAATGTTTTGTGTCAAAATAAAAGCATAATGTCAAAATTAAGCGGGCTTCAAACAGGAGGGTTTCATAATGAAAATTGCAATTGCATCAGACCATGGCGGACTTAATCTCCGCGAGGAAATCAAAAACCTAATGGATGAAATGAACATTGAGTATGAGGATTTCGGCTGTGAATGCGAAACTTCAGTAGATTATCCGGATTATGCATTGCCTGTTGCTGAAAAGGTAGCAGGAGGGGAATTCGATAAAGGCATTCTGATCTGCGGGACGGGGATTGGCATGAGCATCTCCGCTAACAAAGTGAAGGGAATTCGCTGTGCGCTTGTGCATGATGTATTCAGTGCCAAAGCAACCCGTGAACATAATGACAGCAACATCCTCGCTATGGGTGAACGAGTGATTGGCCCAGGCCTGGCTCGTGAAATTGCAAAAGTGTGGCTTTCAACGGAATTTGAAGGCGGCCGCCATGAAAACCGTGTAGGAAAGATTACAGCTTACGAAACGAAGTGAATCTTCCGAAAGGGTGAGCATTTTGATTGAACAATGGAAAAAAGAACTGGATATAATCATTCGTGAATTTAGCGAACAAGTACTTCTAAGAGAAAAGCATATTATAGTAGTTGGCTGCAGCACAAGTGAAGTGGCCGGGAAAAGAATCGGCACAGCCGGAACGGAACAAGTGGCTGAAATGATTTTTGAACGTCTGGACAAGCTCCACAAGGATACGGGGGCAGCTCTCGCCTTTCAATGCTGTGAACATTTGAACAGGGCACTCGTAGTTGAGAGGGCTGTTGCTGAAGCAAAAAGCCTGGATGAAGTAACCGTCATCCCTCACCGCACGGCCGGCGGCGCGATGGCAGCATATGCCTATGAACACTTCAAAGATCCCGTCATGGTAGAGTTTGTCAAGGCAGATGCGGGAATTGATATCGGCGACACCCTGATCGGCATGCATCTGAAGCATGTAGCCGTTCCGATCAGGACCTCACAAAAATCAGTGGGCGAGGCCCACGTCACCATGGCCAAAACCAGGCCGAAACTGATCGGCGGGGCACGGGCGATCTATGAACGTAAACCAGAAAATGAATCATGCAGTTAAACTCTATGGGTGACAGGCACCTATACCACTTCATCAAACTGGTATAGGTGCCTGTCACTTTTTTTATGGAACGTGTAACATTCAGGAAGGAAGAACGTGTATAAAGTGCAGCTTTTCTTGAGAAAGGGGGAGAAACCGTTGAAAGAAAACAGGCGGGATAGGCTGGATGATTTATATCGGCATTATGCCAGACCGCTTTATTACTATTTATATAAAATGTCAGGCTCCAAGGAAACAGCGGAGGATTTAACTCAGGAAACATTCATTAAGGCAACGATTTCTCTCTCTTTCTATAAACAGGAAGATGTAAGGGCATGGCTATTCAAAGTAGCAAGGAACGCCTATTTGGATGAATGGAGGAAACGGCAGAGGAGAAAGAAGGTTCCTTTTGCCGGCTATTTATTTTCCAGAGATGAAATGACAAGTCCCTATGGGCTGCCGGAGGATGAAGCATTAAATAAAGAATCGAAGAAAAAAGTAGCAGACCTTATGAGCTGCCTGCCGGAACAGTATCGGTCCATTTTATATTTAAGAGAATTTGAGTCTTTTAGCTATAGTGAAATCCAGGAGGCGCTGGATCTATCGGAAAATCAAGTAAAGGTGACACTGCATCGGGCCCGGAAAAAGCTGACACAGCTCGCCGATGAACATTGGAGGGAAAAACATGACTGACTGGAACAAAGACCGCGAAAAGAAAATCATGGCCAAATACCGTTTTACCTTAACATTCAGAGTAATGAGGGTCATCGCTGCCTGTCTGCTTTTGTTCTGGGTTTATATGATGGCCGTGAATATATTATCCGATGCCGCCAATAGTGAAAAGAAGCATGTATTTTACAGCAAGGTAGCTCTTGATTGGAAGCATCCGAATCTATATGAGGATTTTGGTGGTTTTGTTAATAAAGAACTAACACCCTTTCTGACACAGAAAATATCTTATCCGATTTCCAGCCAGATTGGCCGCGAATCTCAAACAATCGGGGAGGTTCACATTGAGAAAAGGCTGCTAAATTCGTATTCAACCTTAAAAATCCAGAAATATAAGCCGCAAAACGAAAACATTTACCGTTTCTCTCTGCCTGAAAATCCGAAAAGCGGAAAAAGGCTATCAGCTGAAGGGAAACCAGGTGTTTGGGCATCTCTTGACAAAATACACGACGGGACTGTGGCGGAAATGGCATTTTCCACACAGTCATTCATGGAACCTGAAGATCTTCTGACCTTGTTAGAGCCCTATGACCTGGAAGTCCTTTGGATGCCGCTCTATACAGGGGAACTGAAGGAATTTCAGACGGGGTATGGAAGCGGAGGCAACTCAATCGAATTAACATCCATTTATGGTCTGACTGGAGGAAGGGAAGCAGGAGAAGATTATATGTCAGAGTCGAAATTGGCTCTTAATGAGGAATTTATGGAAGAAAATAAAAAGTTGATGCTGAAACAGATGGAAAACCTGTTAAAAAATGAATCTCAAAGCTATTATGAAAACTTTTTAGGACTGGATCATCTGAAAGAACGTCATCAATATCTGCAAAAAAACGGCTTCACTGTCTATGGAGCAGTCGTTACCGGCCCGGTAAAAGAGCTATTAAAGCTAAAAGAAGAAAAGCAAATCCGTGCGCCATACCTTGGCGAAGTGGATTATTGGAACTGGGAATAAAAGGATGGTGACAGGCACCTATACCACTTCATCAAACTGGTATAGGTGCCTGTCACTTTTTCGGAAAACATGCTAAAATGAAAAAGAATTTTCACAAAAAGATCGATACATAAAAATGGAGAGCCTTAACAAAGCTTTCCTTTATTAAAAGTGTGTTGGAGAAAAGGGAGGATTCTTATGAAGCATTTAGCACAGCAGGATGAGCAGGTTTTCAAGTCGATTCAGGAAGAATTGGGACGCCAGAGATCAAAGATTGAATTAATCGCTTCTGAAAACTTTGTCAGTGAAGCGGTAATGGAAGCACAGGGTTCTGTTTTAACAAACAAGTATGCTGAAGGCTACCCAGGCCGACGCTATTATGGCGGTTGTGAACATGTGGATGTAGTCGAAGATTTAGCACGTGACCGTGCGAAGGAAATTTTCGGAGCAGAGCATGTGAACGTGCAGCCGCACTCAGGTGCACAGGCAAATATGGCTGTATACTTCACTGTCCTTGAACAGGGAGACACTGTTCTTGGCATGAATCTATCCCATGGTGGTCATTTAACTCATGGCAGCCCTGTTAACTTCAGCGGCGTGCAGTACAATTTCGTCGAATATGGGGTGGATAAAGAAACACATCGCATCAATTATGATGATGTGCTTGAAAAGGCCCGTCAGCATAAACCGAAACTAATTGTAGCGGGTGCAAGTGCCTATCCGCGTGAAATTGACTTCAAGCGTTTCCGTGAAATTGCCGATGAAGTCGGTGCCATGCTGATGGTTGATATGGCTCATATTGCAGGTCTTGTAGCTGCTGGGCTTCATCAGAATCCGGTTCCGTTCGCGGACTTTGTTACAACTACCACGCACAAGACATTACGTGGACCGCGCGGCGGCATGATTCTCTGCAAAGAAGAATATGCGAAGAAAATTGATAAATCCATTTTCCCTGGAATCCAGGGCGGTCCTTTAATGCATGTTATTGCGGCAAAAGCGGTTGCCTTCGGCGAAGCGCTTCAGGAAGACTTCAAAACATTTGCAGGCAATATTATTTCTAATGCCAAAAAGCTGGCGGAAGCATTGCAGGCTGAAGGAATTGACCTTGTATCACAGGGTACAGACAACCATCTGCTCTTAGTTGATCTCCGCTCCCTTGGTTTAACAGGGAAAGTTGCTGAGAAAGTACTTGATGAGGTCGGCATTACAGTCAACAAAAACACGATTCCTTTCGATCCGGAAAGCCCATTCGTGACAAGCGGCATCCGCATCGGAACAGCGGCTGTTACGTCCCGCGGATTTGGCGAAAAAGAAATGCAAGAAATTGCATCCATTATTGCCTTCACACTAAAGAATCATGAAGATGAAGGGAAGCTTCAAGAAGCGGCTCAGCGCGTCGAAGCCTTAACAGGCAGCTTCACTTTATACCCTGAATATTAATCAATCAGCCGGCCACAGCAAGAGGCCGGCTTTTGTATGGTTATATAAGGAAATTTCGAACTTCGAGAACTGTCTGGCGCAAGCAGCCTGCCCCCTCGAGGTTACAAGCTTGTCTAGCTGGGGCTCCAGGGACTCTAGGTCTAAGCCCGTTTCCTTTCAAAGGGAAAAATGGCTTCTTACAGGAACCGTCTTATGCTTGAGGCCCGCAGGTCAAGGAAGGCTTCGTCAGCATAATCCTCGCACGAACAAAAGCGGCAGCTTTTGGGAGGATGCGGGTCATGCAGACTCTGCCACAGGACGTGACGCTCTTAGCCTGCGTTCCTTAGGTGAACGAGGCGCTTACGCTTTTCTTTTAAAAATGACTTTTCTTTAACAAAAGCGAATCATAGTTGCCGATGGAACTGTTTTTCTGTAAAATTAGACGAAGTGTGGTTCGACTAATCTGCATATTGAAAAGGAGAGATAATCATGGCAAAGGTTTACGTTTTTGACCATCCATTAATTCAGCATAAGCTTACATACATTCGTGAAAAAAGTACGGGAACAAAGGAATTTCGTGAGCTTGTCGATGAAGTGGCAACACTTATGGCATTCGAAATCACCCGTGATATGCCTTTAGAAGAAATTACAATAGAAACTCCAGTAAGCACGATGAAGTCCAGCGTACTAGCAGGTAAGAAGATAGGAATTATCCCTATTCTGCGTGCAGGAATTGGAATGGTTGACGGCATCTTGAAGCTAATTCCAGCTGCAAAAGTGGGTCATATCGGTTTATACCGCGACCCGGAAACACTGCAGCCGGTTGAATACTATGCAAAGCTTCCAAGTGATGTGGAAGAAAGAGATTTCATCGTGGTTGACCCAATGCTTGCAACTGGAGGTTCCGCAATTGAAGCCATCCACTCTCTTAAAAAGCGCGGAGGCAAAAACATTAAATTCATGTGCCTGATTGCTGCTCCTGAAGGGGTAGAGGCTGTACAGGAAGCTCACCCTGACGTTGACATCTATATCGCAGCATTAGACGAAAAATTGAACGAAAAAGGCTATATTGTTCCTGGTCTCGGTGATGCAGGCGACCGTTTATTCGGAACGAAATAATCTCAGCTCATTGATGGACAAAAAGATTGAAAATATCTTTTAAAAAAGAAGGTGCTCCGAATGATTCGTCCAATTAAAGTGATGACGATTTTCGGGACAAGGCCGGAAGCCATTAAAATGGCACCCCTTGTTCTTGAATTGGAAAAACGCCCTGATCAGTTTGAATCGATTGTCACCGTTACGGCACAGCATCGTGAAATGCTGGATCAAGTATTAAATATTTTTAAGGTCACACCAGATTATGATCTGAATATCATGAAAGATCGCCAGACACTGGTGGATGTGACAACACGCGGACTTGAGGGTCTTGATAAGATCATGAAGGAAGTAAAGCCGGATATCGTGCTTGTACATGGAGATACCACTACAACGTTTATTGCAAGCCTTGCCGCTTTCTATAATCAGATCGTAGTCGGCCATGTGGAAGCGGGACTGCGCACATGGAATAAATACTCCCCGTTCCCTGAGGAAATGAACCGCCAGCTTACAGGTGTCATGGCTGATCTGCATTTCTCGCCAACATCGAAGTCAGCGGAAAACCTTTTAAATGAAAATAAAAAGAAGGATAGTATTTATATCACTGGAAACACGGCAATCGATGCACTTAAAACGACTGTTAAGGACGCGTATCATCATGAAGTCCTTGAGAAAATTGGCGATGACCGCCTTGTGCTTCTGACTGCACACCGCCGTGAAAACCTGGGCGAGCCAATGCGGAACATGTTCAAGGCTATTAAAAGGCTGGTGGAAGAACAGAAAGATATACAAGTCGTATATCCAGTTCACTTGAACCCGGCTGTACGGGAAATCGCATCAGAAATCCTCGGCAGCGATAGCCGCATTCATCTTATTGAACCTCTTGACGTCATTGATTTCCATAACTTTGCATCAAGAGCTCATCTGATTTTGACAGATTCGGGCGGAGTCCAGGAAGAAGCGCCTTCCCTTGGTGTGCCTGTACTTGTCCTCCGTGATACAACGGAAAGGCCAGAAGGAATTGAAGCCGGCACCCTTAAGCTTGCCGGCATTGAGGAACAGCCTATTTACGAACTGGCAACTGAACTTCTGACTGACCGGGCAGCTTATGAAAAAATGGCAAAGGCCGTAAATCCATATGGTGACGGAAATGCCTCCAGTAGAATTTGCGAAGCAATCCGCTACCATTTTCAACAGACTAATGATCGTCCGGAAGAATATAAACCGTAAAACTAAAAAAATGCACCTCTCTTAAAAGGAGGTGCATTTTTCTGTTCTTTTCTATAAAGGGGAGGGGAGATGAGTGTCAAACTACTGCAAAATTACATGGTTGATATGTTGGTGGTTGGGTGGGTGATCATGAGTAGATGGATTTTTATAGTATTAATCAATAATTATGTTAAAAGTCTCTTTCCCCGCAAAGCTGGAAAAGTTATGATAGAGTATAGGAGAAATGGAAGTAAAATTCATGTTGAAATAGTAAGCGGTTAACATGTTGATGGTTGGATGGATATTTGCAAAATGTTGATATATAAGTGTTTATAAGTTTTTTGGAGTGATTAATTGGCCTGGTCATGGTTGAAGAAATGGCGGCTGAAATGGCTTCGTTGATGGGGCATTCACCGCAAAAATATTGATGGTGGTTTTGTTGGCGGTTAGGTGGTTAGTCATAGGTAATGCCCAGAGGCGGCTGGGTGAATCGGTAAGATACCAAGAAAGGTGCTGAGGACGTTGGCAAATCAGTATTTGACAATGAAGGAGCTCAAAGAAGCACTTCCGGACATACCTGAGAATAGCTTAAAGCGTTATTTGCAGGAGCATGCAGAATACATAAATTATCGGAAAGAACACAATCGCTATAAAATCCAGGCTTCCGAAATCGAAAAGCTTAAATTCATCCGGAAATTGTATTCAGATGGGTTAAAGAAAGAGGAAGTCACAGCAAAGCTTGAGGATGCAGGCATCCCAGTGATTATTACAGTGGAAGATGACGAAGAAAGCAGCACCACTTCACTGGTGAATGTGAATTCAGAACTGACAGATATGAAAAAGCTGGTCAGCTTTCTCGTTCAGCAAAATGAACAATCCCGTCTAACCCAAAATAAAATCAGAGAACAAAACAAACAGCTGATACATGAGGTGCATGAGCTCAAACTCACAATTGAAGATTTAAGAAACGCCCATGCACAAGGCTATGAAAAAGAGAGCGAAAAAGTCACTTCCCTCTATGAAAAACTGATGGCGACACAAAGGTCTGTAGAAGAAGTAGCCGGTGCATTAGAAGCTGAAAAAAGCAAAAGCATCTGGCAGAAGATTTTTGGAAAGTAAAGGCAATCCCAAATTGCAAGATGTACGTTTAGACTCCTGTCTTCAGGGTATTGGCATAATGATTTTAAATACTCGGGAGGTCGAATAAATGAGAGCATTAGCCGTAGTAGAAGGAGCATTAATTGTCTGGATCATCATGCTGCTGGGTTCATTAATGAATACCTTCATGTCCGAAGGTTTTATCGCCCTGGTATTTAAACTGGCAGAAGGAAAAGGAATTCTGCTTACATTATTATTAATAGCCGCGACGCTAACGGATATGTGGAGAGATAAGAAGCGTGACCGGTTAATTCAAAAGGGGAAACTTGAACCGAATCAGCTGTTTTAATACATAAAGGGAGTAAGCCATCATTTATTTGATGGCTTATTTTTTCGTGATAATCTAAAAGTACTATTTTCTGAAAATACTAAAAACTATATTGATAATCGATTGAAAGATAGATAATATTAATTATACAAAATATTGTATATTGGTTATAAAGGAGATGAAAATTTGAAAAGGTTAAAGACATTGTTAATAGTATTGGCATTAGCCTTAAGTTCTGCAGTATTTTCTGGAAATATGGTGAATGCCACAGAACGGTCCGGGCAAAAATTAAGTCATGCTGATCCGAAAAAGGCTGGCTTTGATCCTGTCAAATTAAAGGGTATTGATAGAGCAATTACGGAGGCTATTGAGGATGGTATTACACCCGGTGCAGTAGTTCTTGTGGCAAAGGATGGAAAAATCGTCAAAGAGGAAGCATATGGATATGCACAAAAATACGATATGGGGGAATTACTCAGTAATCCCCGAAAAATGAAAAAGAGAACAATCTTCGATCTTGCTTCAGTTACGAAGGTGATGGGAACAACTCAGGGCATTATGAAACTGGTAAGTGACGGTGAACTTTCAGTCAATGACAAGGTATCTGAATATATACCTGAGTTTGCTCAGCGTGGAAAAGAAGATATTACAATAGCCGACTTGCTGACACACACCTCAGGATTGACTCCTTGGAAACCGACATACCTATATGCTGACAATTCGGAAGAGGTTCTGAGTTATATAAACCAGCTGCCCCTTGAATACCCGACTGGAACGGACAGAAGATATAGCGATTTTAGCTTTATGATGTTGGGTTTTTTAATTGAAGAGATAAGTGGACAAAAATTGGATAAATACTTAGAGGAAAATATATATAATCCCTTAAAAATGCATGATACGATGTTTACTCCTCCTGAACATTTCAAACATAAAATTGCAGCTACTTCCTGGGGGAATCCTTATGAATATAAAATGATTGATGACCCTAATTTTGGGTACTATGTTGAAGAAAGTCCGGATATGTTTAAATACTGGAGAAATTACACACTAATTGGAGAAGTTAATGATGGGAATAGCTTCTATGGCAATAAAGGTATTGCTGGCCATGCTGGTTTATTTTCGACAGCAAGGGACCTTGCCGTATTGGGCCAGACCATGTTAAATGGCGGAACATATGGAAAAACCAAAATGTATGATAAAGAAGTGATTGATATCTTTACCTCTCCTCAGCGCTTTGGCCAGGGATATGGCTGGGAGCTGGATAAAAGCTGGTATATGGGAGATCACTATTCTGACATAGCCTTTGGCCATACTGGTTTTACTGGAACCCAGGTTATTGTAGATCCAAAGGAAAACCTCCAGATTATCCTGCTGACGAACAAACAAAACAATGGTCCTTTACCAAGCGGATCATACCGCAGCACAGGAGCACTTTCAAAAGAAGTAGCTAATATTGTTTATGAATCCTTGAACTAGCCGTTTATTTTATATCAATTTACGCATACATGGCACCTATTCAGCCCACCCTAAAACAAAAAGAGGGTGGGTTATCTTATGAAAAAATTCTTGCTGATCTTAACATTCATATCCTTCTTTTGGAGTCAAAGTACTGTTTTGGCCCGGACATTTTCACACCCTCCTATTCCGGAAGAGCCACCTGATATAGAAAAAGTGGCTATCGTCGTTCTGAAAGATGCGAAGAACGAACAGGGGATTAAGAAAATGATAGATCAAAATCCTGATCTGCAAATTAGGCATACATTCAATCAGGCGTTGAACGGCTTTTCAGTTATAGGAAAGCAATCTGCATTGCAAAGCCTGCAAAAGATAGAGTCAGTATCTTCTGTTTCACCGGTTAATACCTATCATGTACATTCCGATGACAATATCAAGCTGATTGGCGGCATTAATGCCAGAGGCTATTATGACAGAGATAATCAGCGCCTCACAGGCAAGGGTGTGAAAGTAGGCGTAATCGACACCGGCATCGATTATAATCATCCAGACTTGCGAAGGAGCTATGGCGGTGGACATGATCTGGTGGATAATGATAAGGATCCGATGGAAACAAAAGCTGCAGGGGGACAAGGCACACTGCACGGCACTCACGTTGCGGGAATCATTGCGGCAAATGGCAGAATTCAAGGGGTTGCACCAGAAGCAACCATTATCGCCTACCGGGCTCTCGGACCAGGCGGCAGCGGAACAACAGAACAGGTGATAGCGGCCATCGAACAGGCAATAAAGGATAAAGTTGATGTGTTAAACCTTTCCTTGGGAAATAACGTGAACGGACCTGACCTTCCGATAAGCATGGCCCTTAATAAAGCAGTTGAAAAGGGAATAACGGCTGTCACTTCATCGGGCAATTCGGGTCCGAATATTTGGACGGTCGGATCACCGGGAACAGCCTCGAAGGCCATTTCTGTAGGAGCCTCAACACCAACAATGAAGGTGCCATTTTTGAGCATGGGCGGGCGGGAAATTCGTCTTGATTTGCTGCAGGGTTCAAAGGATTGGGAATTTGACCGATCCTTTGAATTGGTCGATGGAGGACTCGGTCATCCTGAAGAATTGAAGAATGCCAAAGGGAAAATGGTATTAGTGGAACGAGGGGAACTAACGTTTACTGATAAGGCAGTCCATGCAATGGAAGCAGGAGCAGAGGGAATCATTATTTTTAATAATACAAAAGGCAGGTTCTTTGGCAATCTGGACAGTGGTGTTCCAATTCCAGTAGCGGCGTTATCAAAGGAAGAAGGAGAGGAGCTCAAGAAGAACATTAATGAAGGAAGACTCCTTGCCCGGACTAATATAATAGAAGAAAGGGATATCCTGGCTGACTTCAGTTCCCGCGGACCCGTTACATCAACATGGGAAATCAAGCCGGATGTTGTGGCACCTGGAGTCGCCATAAATAGCACCATTCCTGGCGGTTACCTGCCGCTGCAGGGGACTAGCATGGCCGCTCCGCACGTCGCAGGGGCCTGTGCCATCCTGAAACAGGCTCATCCCGAATGGGGGCCGGAACGGATTAAGGCAGTACTTATGAATACGGCTAAGCTTCTTATGAATACAGAAGGAAAAACATATAGAACTTATGAGCAGGGAGCAGGCAGAATCCAGCTTGATCAAGCGCTGAGAGCAGAAACGCTTGTCCTCCCGGCCTCTCTGCAGTTTGGGAAATTTCAGATCGCGGACAGGCTGCATGAACACAGCAGTTTTATAGCGGTTGAAAATATTAGTGAGAAAACGCAGACCTACTCCTTTTCTGTACCTTATAAGGCACAGGGCATCAATTGGGAAATGCCTATGACATTTCAATTAAACCCAGGTGATAAGAAAAAGGTGGAAATCAAAATGTCGGCAGACCCGACTCTTTTAAAGAAAAAGATCTATGATGGGTACCTGCTTATGAAGGCAGGTGCCGAAAGCATCAGAATTCCCTATCTTTATGTGCTTGAAGAGCCGGATTATCCAAGGGTGATGGGATTCGGACTGGGCAAAGGAGATAAGCCGGGCACGTATCGCTATGAAGTGTATCTTCCTGGCGGGGCAGAAGAGTTCGGAATTGCCATGTTTGATTCGGAAAGCCTCCGCTTCATGGGATATCTTGACTGGAAAAGAAATGCAGGCAAAGGACAGCTGCTGCAGGAAATTCCGGCAGATAAGCTTCCTGGGCCTGGGCTGTACCTTGCAAAGGTGTTTGCCAAAAAAGCCGGCAAGGAAGATTGGATTGAAACCTACCTATTTGTGAGGCCGGATGGGCAGCTCGGGGACCCGGAACCTTCGGTAAACAAGCGGACCACTCAAAGTAAGTGATAATGTTAATTTAAAGCGTTTTCAGGAGCGATGCAGAAACTCGCTCCTTTTTCAATAGATATCCAAAAATTAAATGTGATAAATATGTGAACATACCATATTTTTACCTTTTTGTTTGTGAACTTTTTCACTCCAAACGCATTGACATTGACAAAGCCCTATTGTATGCTTACAAAGGGTAAAAGATGATAGGGTTTTCAAAATATTTGTGCAGACATATTTCCCACTTCTGCATGATGTTAATATGATTAATTATGGCCTCAAAACCCACTTACCATTCTCTTAAGGGAGGATGCGTTTTTATGCGTCAAAAAGACCGCAACCCATTTAAGGCGATGGCCTTAATGTCCGCCATTCTTTCTCAGTTAGTAGGTTCCACGCTCATTGGCATTTTCGCCGGAAGGTGGCTTGACAGCAAGGCAGGAACAGAGCCGTTATTCCTATTGGTCGGTTTGTTCATTGGACTGGGCGCCGGGATTTACGCCATGCTTCGCTTAATCCAACATTTCTTCACAGGAGAATGAACATCATGCCGGAAATCAAAGTAACTTTTCAAAGACAGCGAAAATACATATTCCTTTTGTTGTCTGTATACGTTCTCGGCTGGGGGTTTACACCTTATCAATCTATTTTTCTGGGCTTGATATTTGGTACAAGCTTAAGCCTGTTCAATTTGTGGCTGATTTCACGAAAGGCGCTGCAGTTTGGAGAGGCAGTCGAGAGAGGCGAGAAGGTGCGTTCACTTGGAACGGTATCCAGAATGGCTACAGCAGTATTTGCTGTGATGATCGCTCTGGAATATCCGGATAAGCTGCATCTGATCAGTGTGGTATTTGGATTAATGACATCCTATATTGTCATTATGATAGATTATTTTCTTCAATCTTTTCAATTACGTAAATAGCGGGAAGAGAGGTGAACACTATTGCATCATGAAGCTCCTATAGTGGACTTTTTAGGATTGAATTTTAACTTATCAAACGTACTGATGATTACAGTGGCAAGTGCTATTGTTTTCATTATTGCTTTGCTTTCAACCCGTCGATTGGCCATGAAACCAACGGGGATGCAAAATTTCTTCGAATGGATTATGGATTTTGTTAAGAATATCATTAACAGCACGATGGACTGGAAGACAGGCGGAAGATTCCACATCCTTGGATTAACCCTGATCATGTATATCTTTGTTTCAAACATGCTCGGACTTCCGTTCGCAATCACTTATGATCACACTTTATGGTGGAAATCGCCGACAGCCGATCCTGTTATCACATTAACATTAGCGGCAATGGTTGTTGGGCTTTCGCATTACTATGGCGTAAAGCTTAAAGGAGTAGGAGAATACGGCCGGGATTTTATCAGGCCAATGCCTTTCTTGTTCCCATTGAAAATCATTGAAGAGTTTGCAAACACTCTGACGTTGGGACTTCGTCTTTACGGTAATATCTATGCAGGTGAAATCCTGCTGACATTGCTTGTCGGAGGACTGGCTCACGCCGGTGTAGGCGGAATGCTTGCAGCAATCCTGCCGACACTTGTATGGCAAGGATTCTCAATCTTTGTCGGATCTATCCAGGCATTCATTTTCTGTATGTTAACAATGGTTTATATGGCACACAAAGTGAGCCATGACCATTAATATATACCTGTTCATTTCATGGACAAAACATTTTAAACAAATAAATTTTCATACAATTTAAGGAGGAACTCAATAATGGGTCTTTTAGCAGCAGCAATTGCAATCGGTTTAGCAGCACTAGGTGCCGGTATCGGTAACGGTCTTATCGTATCAAAAACAGTTGAAGGTATGGCTCGCCAGCCAGAAGCTCGCGGTATGCTTCAAACTACAATGTTCATCGGGGTTGCGTTAGTAGAGGCTGTTCCGATCATCGGCGTTGTTATCGCGTTCATGGTTATCGGCGGTTAATTAATACTGTACCAATCGTTCTAAATGGCGAAGATCATTCTATGAACCTTCGCCATTCCTTTATGTTTTTTTACCTTAAAACTAATTCGGAATCATGCATATGACTCCGTTTCATAAGTGGAACAACTCTTGAAGGGAGTGAATCGAGGGTGTTAACAAACAGTCTAGTATTAGGCGCTGCAGGCGGCGGTTTTAACGGCGGGGACATTTTGTACCAGCTGATCATGTTCATCATCTTGTTGGCATTGCTGAAAAAATTCGCGTGGGGTCCTTTAATGGGCATTATGCAGCAGCGTGAAGAGCATATTGCCAGTGAAATCCAAGCGGCAGAAGAAAGCCGTACAGAAGCAAAAAAACTTTTAGAAGAGCAAAGAAATCTTTTAAAAGAAGCACGTACAGAAGCACAGGGCCTTATCGAAAATGCGAAGAAACAAGGCGACGTGCAGCGTGAGGAAATCATTGCGGCTGCCCGCACTGAGTCTGAACGCATTAAGGAATCTGCTAAGCTTGAAATCGAGCAGCAGAAAGAACAGGCGGTTGCCGCTATCCGCGAGCAGGTCGCTTCATTGTCTGTCCTAATTGCTTCCAAGGTTATTGAGAAGGAATTAAGCGCAGCTGATCAAGAAAAGCTGATCAATGAATACATTCAAGAGGCAGGAGAAAAGCGATGACGGGCTCCACAGTAGCAAAGCGCTACGCGTTGGCTCTTTTCCAGCTTGCGAATGAACACCAGCTTCTTGACCAAATGGAAGAAGAGCTTCGTGCAGTGAAAGAAGTAGTAACTAATAACTCAGATTTAAAGTCTGTATTGAAATCTCCAAAGCTTTCAATTGAGAAGAAAAAAGAGATTTTAAAAGACGCATTTGCATCTGTGAACACGTTTGTATTAAATACGTTAATGATACTAATTGAACGCCACCGAGAAGATCATATCTCTGATGTGGCAGATCATTTTATAAGCCTTGCGAATGACAAAAAAGGGATTGCGGATGCGAAAGTATACACTGTTCGTCCGCTGACTGAAGCAGAGAAGGAAGCATTATCTGTGTCATTTGCAGCTAAGGTTGGAAAAAAATCACTTCGTATTGACAATATAGTTGATACTAACTTGCTCGGCGGCATCAAGCTTCGAATCGGAAACCGGATTTTCGACGGCAGCTTGCGCGGGAAGCTTGAGCGTCTTGAACGTCAATTATTAGGCTAAGATTCGTAGATAGGGGTGAAACTCATGAGCATCAATGCTGAAGAAATCAGTGCGCTGATAAAAAAGCAAATCGAAAACTATCAGTCGGAAATTCAAGTGAGTGATGTAGGTACGGTTATCTCTGTTGGTGACGGTATCGCTCGTGCTCATGGCCTCGACAATGTCATGGCTGGAGAACTTGTTGAATTTTCAAACGGCGTTATGGGTATGGCACAAAACCTTGAAGAAAATAACGTCGGTATTATCATTTTAGGACCATTTACAGAAATCCGTGAAGGCGATGAAGTACGCCGTACGGGCCGCATCATGGAGGTACCGGTTGGTGAAGAACTAATCGGCCGCGTAGTAAACCCTCTTGGACAGCCAGTAGATGGCATGGGACCAATCAACACAACAAAATCACGTCCAATTGAAAGCCCGGCACCAGGTGTTATGGATCGTAAATCTGTACACGAGCCGCTTCAGACAGGCATCAAGGCGATTGACGCTCTTGTGCCAATCGGCCGCGGACAGCGTGAGTTAATCATCGGTGACCGTCAAACAGGTAAAACATCTGTTGCAATTGATACAATCCTGAACCAAAAAGATCAGGATATGGTATGTATCTATGTAGCAATCGGACAAAAAGAATCTACTGTTCGTAATGCAGTAGAAACGCTTCGTAAGCAAGGTGCCTTAGATTACACAATTGTTGTAACAGCATCTGCATCACAGCCTGCTCCATTGCTATACTTAGCTCCTTACGCTGGTGTAACAATGGGTGAAGAGTTCATGTACAACGGGAAGCACGTTCTTGTTGTGTATGATGACTTAACAAAGCAAGCTTCTGCTTACCGTGAGCTTTCATTGCTATTGCGCCGTCCTCCAGGCCGTGAAGCATATCCAGGGGACGTATTCTACTTGCACAGCCGCTTGCTTGAGCGCGCTGCGAAGCTAAGCGATGCGAAAGGTGCAGGTTCAATCACTGCGCTTCCATTTATCGAAACACAAGCAGGGGACGTATCTGCTTATATTCCAACAAACGTTATCTCAATCACTGACGGACAAATTTTCCTTCAGTCAGACCTATTCTTCTCCGGTGTACGTCCGGCGATCAACGCAGGTCTTTCTGTATCACGTGTAGGTGGATCTGCACAGATCAAAGCAATGAAAAAGGTTGCAGGTACACTGCGTCTTGACCTTGCTTCATACCGTGAACTTGAATCATTTGCCCAGTTCGGTTCTGACCTTGATAAAGCAACACAGGCTAAACTTAACCGTGGTGCCCGTACAGTAGAGGTTCTAAAGCAGGATCTTAACAAGCCGTTAAAAGTTGAGAAGCAGGTTGCAATCCTTTACGCTCTAACTCGCGGCTTCTTAGATGACATTCCTGTACAGGATATTCGTCGTTTCGAATCTGAATTCCTTTCATGGTTAGACCATAACCGCAAAGATTTGTTAGACCATATCGTGGCTACTAAAGAACTTCCTTCTGATGACGATATGGCATCTGCGATTAACGACTTTAAGAAAACTTTCGCAGTATCCGAATAATCGAGATTGCCCGGATGGGGAAGTGCTCCCCATCTAAGCACCTCAATTCGGTTCTGACAAACAATAAAAAGCGGAAGCGCCTTGGTCAGCCCCGACAAGCATAAGACTAGCCCTGCAGGAAGGTGTTCTTTACTTCCGGAAGGGATTGGCTTATGACCTCGAGGGGTTAGGCGCTGCAGCTGGCCTAATCTGAATAAGGGTGGTGAGAACCTGTGGCATCATTACGCGATATAAAAAATCGTATTACTTCTACGAAGAAAACGAGTCAAATTACAAAAGCAATGCAGATGGTATCAGCTGCGAAAATGAATAAGGCAGAAATGAATGCAAAGTCATTCGTGCCTTACATGGAGAAAATCCAGGAAGTTACGGCATCCATCGCTTTGGGAAGCAAAGATGTATCACATCCAATGCTGACCAGCCGCCCTGTCAAGAAAACTGGTTACCTGGTAATCACGTCTGACCGCGGACTTGCGGGAGCTTATAACAGTAACGTATTGCGAAATGTCTACCAGACGATTCAAAAGCGCCATAAATCACCTGATGAGTATGCAATCATTGCGATCGGACGTGTTGGCCGCGACTTTTTCAAAAAGCGCAATATGAACGTCATTCTGGATATCGTTGCCGTTGCAGACCAGCCAGCATTTGCTGAAATCAAAGATATTGCCAGCAAAACAGTTGGCATGTTTGCTGATGAAACATTTGATGAATTATATATGTACTACAGCCATTATGTCAGCGCGATTCAACAGGATGTAACAGAGAAGAAGCTTCTTCCGCTTACGGATATCTCCAGCTCGAAAAAGCTTACATCATATGAGTTTGAACCTTCCGCTGAAGAAATTTTAAAAGTATTGCTGCCTCAATACGCTGAAAGCTTAATCTACGGTGCGCTATTAGACAGTAAGGCAAGTGAGCATGCTGCAAGGATGACAGCGATGCAGAATGCAACGGATAATGCTAAAGATCTTATTAACTCATTAAGCTTAAGCTACAACCGTGCACGTCAGGCAGCCATCACGCAGGAAATTACCGAAATCGTCGGCGGAGCAGCCGCGTTAGAATAATAAAGAAAAGCAGAAGCGCCTCGATCAGCCCCTAAAAGCATAGGACGAGCCCTGCAGGAAGGTGTTCTATCCTTCAGGAAGGAAATGGCTTATGACTCGAGGGGCTAGGCGCCGGAGCTAGACAAACGAAAAGCGGAGTTAGCAGGTGAGTTGTTGCCTGCTCTCCATTATGTAAAACGAACGGAGGGAAAAAGATGAACAAAGGACGCGTTCTTCAAGTTATGGGTCCGGTTGTTGACGTAAAGTTCGAAAGCGGCCAGCTTCCTGAGATCTATAATGCATTGACTGTTACAAATCCTGCGCGTAACGAATCTGAAGTTGACATCAACTTAACCCTTGAAGTTGCCCTTCATTTAGGTGATGATACAGTCCGTACCATTGCAATGTCTTCTACTGACGGCTTACAGCGCGGAAGTGAAGTTGTTGACACGGGTGCTTCAATCTCTGTACCAGTAGGTGATGTAACACTTGGACGTGTATTCAACGTACTTGGTGAATCAATCGACTTAGATCCTGCAATCCCTGCAGATGCCCGTCGTGATTCTATTCACAGAGAGGCTCCTAAGTTTGAGCAGCTTTCTACTGAAGTAGAAATTCTTGAAACTGGAATTAAGGTAGTAGACCTTCTTGCTCCATACATTAAAGGTGGTAAGATCGGTTTGTTCGGTGGTGCCGGTGTAGGTAAAACCGTATTAATCCAGGAATTGATCAATAACATCGCTCAGGAGCACGGCGGTATTTCCGTATTTGCCGGTGTAGGTGAGCGTACTCGTGAAGGTAATGACCTTTATCATGAAATGACAGATTCAGGCGTTATCAAGAAAACAGCGATGGTATTCGGTCAGATGAACGAGCCGCCAGGAGCGCGTATGCGTGTTGCCCTGACAGGTTTGACAATGGCAGAATTCTTCCGTGATGACCAGGGACAGGACGTTCTTTTCTTCATGGATAACATCTTCCGTTTCACACAGGCAGGTTCAGAGGTATCTGCCCTATTAGGCCGTATGCCATCTGCCGTTGGTTACCAGCCGACACTTGCAACTGAAATGGGTAAATTACAGGAACGTATCACATCTACTAACGTAGGTTCTGTTACTTCCATCCAGGCGATTTACGTACCAGCCGATGACTATACGGATCCGGCTCCGGCTACAACTTTCGCCCACTTAGATGCAACAACTAACCTTGAGCGTAAGCTTTCTGAGATGGGTATCTACCCAGCGGTGGATCCGCTCGCTTCCACTTCCCGTGCATTGTCACCGGAAATCGTTGGCGAAGAGCACTACTCAGTTGCACGCCAGGTGCAGCAGACATTACAGCGTTACAGAGAACTTCAGGATATCATCGCGATTCTTGGTATGGACGAGCTTTCTGATGAAGATAAGCTAGTCGTAGCACGTGCACGCCGTATCCAGTTCTTCTTATCACAAAACTTCCACGTTGCTGAGCAGTTTACTGGCCAGCCAGGTTCATACGTACCGGTTAAAGAAACTGTTAAAGGTTTCAAAGATATTCTTGAAGGAAAGTATGACCACCTGCCAGAAGATGCATTCCGACTTGTCGGCCGAATCGAAGAAGTTATCGAGAGTGCTAAGAAAATGGGCGTAGAGGTCTAATTCTGGACCAGGAGGGTAAAAAATGAAGACGATTAAAGTCAGTGTTGTTACTCCCGATGGCCCGGTGTATGAATCAGATGTGGAAATGGTAAGCACAAAAGCTCAAAGCGGTGAGCTTGGAATTTTACCTGGACACATTCCAATGGTTGCACCGTTACAAATTGGAGCCGTTCGTTTAAAAAACGGCGGAAAAACTGATTTCGTCGCAGTCAGCGGCGGATTCCTGGAAGTTCGTCCGGAGCAGGTAACGATATTAGCGCAATCTGCTGAGCAGGCAGAAGAAATTGATGTAGAGCGTGCCGTTCGTGCGAAACAGCGTGCTGAACAGCGCCTGAATGAGCAGAAGCGTGAAAACATTGATTTTCGCCGTGCAGAGCTTGCACTTCAGCGTGCAATTAATCGGATCGAAGTTTCGGAAAGAAAGTTCTAATAAAAACATCAGCACCCCTGGCTAAGCTGGGGGTGTTTTTTATAGTAATATTTACCACCGGAATTTTAAGAAAATTGCCCCAAAAAATAGATAAATCACTCGAATTCTTTCATATAGGCCTTTACAATAGAAGAGAGTAAACCTTTAAAGGGTTACTCTCTTTTTTAAAGCAATCATGCAAGTCTATTTGAATTAAAGGAGGAGCCGCAATGCTGGAGTTTGATACAAATATAGACCAATATGCTACGATCAAAGTCATCGGTGTCGGAGGCGGGGGAAACAACGCTGTAAACAGGATGATTGAACATGGAGTTGAGGGAGTAGAGTTTATTGCTGTTAATACAGATGGACAAGCTCTAAATCAATCAAAGGCAGAAGTAACCATGCAAATCGGCGCTACCTTAACGAGGGGCCTGGGAGCAGGGGCAAATCCTGATGTAGGCAGGAAGGCGGCTGAAGAAAGTGAAAGCCAGCTTCGTGAAGTATTGAAGGGTGCTGACATGGTATTCGTTACTGCCGGAATGGGCGGCGGAACTGGAACTGGTGCTGCTCCTGCCATTGCACGCATTGCCCGTGAAGTAGGCGCTCTGACAATTGGTGTGGTAACCCGCCCCTTCAAGTTCGAGGGCCGCAAGCGTGCAGCCAATGCAGATGCAGGCATTGAGGCAATGAAAAAAGCAGTCGATACGCTAATTATTATTCCAAATGATCGCTTATTAGAGATTATTGATAAGAAAACACCTATGCTTGAAGCGTTTATGGAAGCGGATAATGTCCTCCGCCAGGGAGTCCAGGGTATTTCTGATTTGATTGCCGTTCCTGGTTTAATCAATCTCGATTTTGCCGATGTTAAAACAGTTATGTCCCATAAAGGAACAGCCTTGATGGGGATTGGAATTGCCACAGGGGAAGACCGTGCGGCTGAAGCAGCCCGTAAAGCAATATCAAGTCCTTTATTAGAAACGTCCATTAATGGAGCCCGCGGCGTCATCATGAATATTACAGGCGGTGCTAATATCAGCTTATATGAAGTGCAAGAGGCTGCAGATATCGTCGCCTCCGCTTCAGACGAGGAAGTGAATATGATTTTTGGCTCGGTCATCAATGATTCCCTAAAGGAAGAAATACTTGTTACGGTTATTGCGACTGGCTTTAACGAGCAAGAGGAATTACGTGCCAAACCTAGTTCAAAACCATCAGCAGAAAGAGACTATGCTCATACATATCAGTATGCAGAAGAACCAAGCAATCGCCGGCCGGTTAGAGAACAAAGGGAACCGGTTCAGGAAGATTACCGGGTGCAGGCTGACCCGCAAGAAGAGTCACTTGATACCCCGGCGTTCCTTAGAAACCGAAGAAGACGCTATTAATAAAAAACAGGCTGCCTTTTAGAGGGCAGCCTGTTTTTAGGTGAACTTAACCGAATGGAATTGATGGTTGATATGTTGGTGGGTGAGTGGCTAATAGCCGCAATCCGGGTTTTATACATAAGAAAGGACAGGCATAGGCCTGTCCTTGTATTATTTTAATACTTTGTCTGGTCATATAGGGTTAACTGATCCAGGTTTTTATGCACGGTCATAAGCTTTTTGAGAAGGCTCATGAACTTTTGTTTATCTTCAAAAGGAGTGACGTCTAGTTCTTTTTTTAGCTCATTGCTTTTTTTAACGAGCTCATCGAATTTTTGAATAACTGGGCAGTTGTTTTTAGTCATATGAATTTCTCCTAATTTAAGCTCTTGAGATAACTTTATCACAAAATATAATTTCATGGGAAACAGCCGTGTGACATTTATATTAAAAACAAATGGCCTTTTTAACTAATTTAACTATTTTGTTAAATGTGTCAGATTCTGTTGAAACCCGGGGAATAGAGTCATATATTATCAACATGGCTTAGAATGACAAGGCTTAAGAAAACCAGGGGGTGAGATCCTTGTCGACTGTATTATTTGGAACGATAGAATACTATGAAAGAGAATTAATCAGCTATTTTACAAATAATCATATAAGCAATAAGGGTGATGCAACCATGAAAATATTCATCATGCTTGAAGCGGAGATTTTCAATGTATTTTTATTTGACGAAGCGATTCGGATAAAATGTATGCAAAATCTATTAAAAGCCTTTTGCCGGGTGTCTGAAACATACCTGGTTAAAAAGTAGCCATTATTATGAATAGCACAATTAAGAGGTCCCTGTGTGAGAGACCTCTTCGTTAATTGCAATTAATTCAGAATCGAAACTTTTACCTCTTTTCTTCCCCATTGCATGGCATCTGGTGTGGCAGGAATAAACACATCAATTTCATTTCCCTTAATTCCTCCGCCAATATCCTCGGCAGTAGCATACCCGTATCCTTCTACAAATACTTTAGAACCCAAAGGAATTACGTCCGGATCCACCGCAATAACTTTTGCATCCGGGTTATCAATAAGATTTACTCCTGTTTTAGTAATGCCGATGCATCCTTCACAGCTGGCTGTATAGGCAGTTGCCGTGACAGTCAGGTTTTTGCCTGCTTCAGCTGCAGGCTGTCCTGTGTTAGCGGCTTTTACAACTGTTTTAGATTTTATTTCCTTCGCAGAGCCATTTTTATAGATGATAAGCTCTAAACCGGGTTTAATAACGTCTGAGTTTAGCTGATTCCATTTTTTGAGGTTATGTACTGTAATACCGTATGTTTTGGCAATATTCCATAGTGTATCACCGGATTTTACTATGTATATTTCTTCAGGTGAAACATCGAGTTTATCATTTGGATGAATCAAATCCCCGGCTAGACCATTCCAGTTTTTAATATCCTGAACGGTCACTTCATGTTTTTGTGCTATGGACCAAAGGGTATCCCCTTTGTTTACAGTTACTTCTTCTGCATATGCGCTCGCACCTGCTGTACTCCAGATGGTTAAAGCTGCGAGCAGATAATAAAAATATTTTTTCATAATAAAGCCTCCTAATAGCTTGGTTGACAATTTCTATGCTAGCACAGAAAATTCAGAGAAAAAGAACAGGGGAGTTATAATTTAATTACGCACATTTCAAGAAATTAACGAAGAAACGGCAAAACATAATAATGTTCATAATAGATGAACAAAAAGCATCAGAAATGGTCATATTTGATACATTTAATCCTTAAGATGGTTTAAATAGAAACTTTTGTATGTGATTTATTTTCCGATATGTCGGTGCTGTATATTGATAGAACAGAAACTGACCGATAAATTGGAAAAGTGGCCGATAAACTTAAGGAGCAATGAATGCAAAAAACTCAGGCTTAAAATAAAAAACTCTTTTAAGGTGTTAAATATCTCACTGACAAAGCAGGGGGTTTAATTTTTAATGGTAGATAAATACAAATGAAGATTTTAATGGATATTGACTGGGGGCAAGCTCATATAATCTGGAGAAGGTGTTAAACCAGCTGGGAAGTGCGTATGGAAATTCTCTTCCGGCGATCCGATTTGAGGCCTAGATAGAATTTCCAATAATAGTCTGAGGTTGTGTCGACACATGGGGGAGTAGGGTGTATAATGGTTACGGTTACATGTTTAAATGTTGTGAAAATTTTCAGCATTGGAGGGGATAGGCATGGAGCTTTGGAATTTATATCAGAATAACTATTTGATAGTTTTTGTGTTTTTGTGCCTGGGAGTTTTACTGCCTGTGGTGGCTTTGTTTTTGGGAAAGCTTTTGCGGCCCTATAAGCCATATGATACGAAGTATACCACATATGAGAGCGGGATTGAGCCATTCCATGATTCGAGGGTGCAGTTCAATGTCCGCTATTATATTTTTGCCCTGATGTTTGTCATTTTTGATGTAGAGACGGTATTTTTGTATCCTTGGGCTGTGGCCTATGAGAAACTTGGTATTTTTGCATTGATTGAGATGCTGATTTTTGTATTTATGCTAGTAATTGGACTTGTTTATGCATGGAAAAAGAAGGTGCTGAAATGGATTTAAAGTTGGATAATATTTCACCAGAAGAAATGGAAGAACTGCAGCGAAATGTGTTTATGGCAACTTTGGAACAGATTAAAGCGTGGGCGCGGAGTAATTCATTGTGGCCAATGACCTTCGGGCTTGCTTGTTGTGCCATTGAAATGATGGGTGTTGGTTCATCGCATTACGATTTGGACCGTTTCGGATCTTTTTTCCGTACATCTCCCCGCCAGTCTGATGTCATGATTGTTTCAGGTACAGTAACAAAGAAAATGGCGCCAATCGTCCGCCGTCTTTACGATCAAATGCCTGAACCAAAATGGGTGATTGCAATGGGCTCCTGTGCAACAGCGGGAGGGCCATATGTTAAATCTTATTCAGTTGTAAAAGGGGTCGACCAGATTGTCCCTGTTGATGTATACATACCAGGATGCCCGCCGAACCCGGCAGCATTGATTTATGGAATTAATAAGCTAAAGGAAAAAATCCGTTATGAGGCTAAGACTGGGAAGAAGGTGATCTAACCTATGAGCGGAGAAAAGGATCTTGAACAGCTGAAAAAAGAAGCAGCAGCTAAAGCGAAGGCTGCAGCTCTGGCTAAAATGAAGGCGAAAGAGCAGGGTGAAGCGAAGGAAGAAACACCTGCAGGTGACATGGATCTGGCTAAGCAAAAAGCCGCCGCAGCTGCGAAGGCAAAGGCTGCTGCCCTAGCAAAGATGAAAGCGAAAGAGCAGGGGGAAGCGAAAGAAGAATCCCCAGCAGAAGACATGGATCTGGCCAAGCAAAAAGCTGCTGCCGCTGCGAAGGCAAAGGCCGAAGCACTGGCTAAAATGAAGGCGAAAGAGCAGGGGGAAGCGAAAGAAGAAACCCCAGCAGAAGACATGGATCTGGCCAAGCAAAAAGCCGCCGCAGCTGCGAAGGCAAAGGCTGCAGCACTGGCTAAAATGAAGGCGAAAGAGCAGGGGGAAGCGAAGGAAGAATCCCCAGCAGAAGACATGGATCTGGCCAAGCAAAAAGCCGCTGCCGCTGCGAAGGCGAAGGCTGCAGCACTGGCTAAAGTGAAGGCGAAAGAGCAGGGGGAAGCGAAGGAAGAATCCCCAGCAGAAGATATGGACATTGCCAAGCAAAAAGCCGCCGCCGCCGCAAAAGCAAAGGCCGCCGCAGCAGCTAAGGCGAAAGCCGCTGCTCAAGCAAAACAAGCTGGCGGGGATGACGAGAAAGCAAAGGCTATTGCAGCCGCAAAGGCGAAAGCCGCCGCTGCAGCAAAAGCTGCCGGAAGCAAGGCAGACACTGAACCGGCTGCAGAAAAAGCGCCATCCGTTAATCAGCCTTATCTTGATAAATATGTAAAGGTAATTGAAGAGAATCTTGGTGCTGACGTTCTTGAAGAGTACTATATTAATGATCTTTCCAAGGATGTGCCTACTTTAGTGGCCAAGGCTGAATCATATTTTAAATTGGCAGAATTCCTGAAATATAATGAACAACTTGGTTTTGATTACCTATCAGAGCTTCATGGCACTGATTTTGAGACGCATATGGAAGTGTATGCTCATTTATACTCATACAAAAAGCGCCAATCTGTAGCCCTTAAGGTTAAAATTGACCGCGATAAGCCGGAAATTGATTCTCTGCAGCCGTTATGGGCTGGAGCGGATTGGCCGGAATGTGAAACGTATGATTTGCTGGGCATTCAGTTCAAGGGCCACCCTAATTTATATCGGATTATGCTTGGGGAAGACTGGATTGGGCATCCGCTGCGCAAAGACTATGAACCGTACGATGTGGAGGTGTAACCAATGCTGCGAACCGAAGAAATGCTTTTGAATGTTGGACCTCAGCATCCAAGTACGCACGGTGTTTTCCGCCTTGTTCTGAAAATTGACGGTGAGATCATCAAAGAGGCGAAACCGGTCATCGGCTATCTGCACCGCGGAACGGAGAAATTGGCTGAAAACCTGCAGTATACGCAAATTATTCCTTATACAGACAGAATGGATTATCTTGCCGCCATGACGAATAACTATATCCTTGTGCATGCCGTTGAAACGATGATGGATCTTAAAATTCCGGATCGGGCCGAATATCTTCGGATAATTACCATGGAACTTGGCCGGATTGCCAGCCATCTCGTATGGTGGGGTACCTATTTGCTGGATATTGGAGCGACAAGCCCATTCCTGTATGCATTCAGAGAACGTGAAATGATCATCAATATGCTGAATGAAATATCCGGGGGCCGCTTAACGTTTAACTATATGCGTGTCGGCGGTGTAAAATGGGATGCTCCTGAAGGCTGGATTGAAAAAGTAAGAGAGTTTGTTCCCTATATGCGTGAACAGCTGAAAGGCTATCATCAGCTTGTAACAGGAAATGAAATTTTCATGAACCGTGTCAAAGGGGTAGGAAAGTATACGAAAGAGGATGCTTTAAACTACTCCCTGAGCGGTGCAAATCTTCGCTGCACAGGCGTGAAATGGGATCTCAGGAAAGATGAGCCGTATTCAATCTATGACCGCTTCGATTTCGATGTTGCCGTTCAGGACGGCGGGGATGCGTGGGCCAGGTATCATGTGCGCATGAAGGAAATTGAAGAATCATTAAAAATCCTTGAACAGGCAGTGGAACAATTCCCTTTAGAAGGCGAAATACTGGCAAAAGTTCCGAAAATCATCAAAGCGCCAAAAGGGGAAGCGTTTGTAAGAATCGAATCTCCGCGGGGGGAAATCGGCTGCTATATCGCGAGTGATGGAAAGAAGGAGCCATATCGCTTAAAATTCCGAAGGCCATCATTCTATAATCTTCAAATTCTCCCTAAACTGCTTGAAGGCGAAAACATTGCGAACTTGATTGCTATTTTAGGGGCAATTGATATTGTCCTTGGGGAGGTGGACGGTTAATGGTAGAAGAACTTCTTTATTCCGAAGCAGGTCTGCTGAATTTCGGTATTTTCTTCTTGCTTGCCACCGTTTTGCTATTAGTCGTTTTGGGGTTTGTTACTTATGCCATCCTGGCAGAACGTAAAGTCATGGGGTTTATGCAGCTGCGCCATGGCCCGAATCAGGTCGGAGGACGCTGGGGGCTTCTTCAGACCGTTGCTGATGTATTAAAGCTTTTATTAAAAGAAGACACCATTCCTAAACTTGCAGACAGGCCGCTGTTCATTCTTGCACCGGTCATTGCGTTTGCACCGGCATTTATGGTGCTGGCAACGATTCCTTTTACAGATAAACTTCAGTTTGCTGATATTGGAGTTGGACTGCTGTATTACATAGCCATTTCCGGACTGACAACAGTCGGTATTGTCACCGGAGCTTGGGCTTCCAATAATAAATATGCCCTGCTTGGGGGGATGCGTGCTGCGGCCCAGATGATTTCTTATGAGATCCCGCTCGTTATGTCTGTATTAGGCATTATCCTTTTAACAGGCAGCTTAAACCTCAATGAGATCGTGGAAGCGCAAAAGAATGGCTGGTTCATCATTTGGCAGCCAATTGCTTTCATCGTATTCCTGATTGCTTCGACAGCTGAGCTGAACCGTGTTCCATTTGACTTGCCTGAAGCTGAATCAGAGCTGGTCGCAGGTTTCCATGTTGAATATTCCGGCTTCCGCTGGGCGTTCTTCATGCTTGCGGAATATGTATATTTCTTTGCAATGGCTTCGTTGACAACCGTATTATTCCTTGGCGGGTGGCTGCCGCTTCCATTCCTGGAATTCATTCCGGGTGCCGTTTGGTTTGCACTTAAATTCACGGCTGTAATCTTTATCTTGGTTTGGTTTCGTGTCACATTCCCGCGCCTTCGTGCAGACCAGCTCATGGAATTTGGCTGGAAGGTTCTGCTGCCCGTAGCGCTTGCGAATATCTTCTTAACAGCTTTGCTGAAAGAATGGCTGAATATATTTTAATTGAAGACCGGCCTCATAAAGTTTCGTGAACTGTCTAGCTCCACAAGGAACGATTCGACAGCATCTTCATCGCAGGACTAAAAAGCGTTAGCTTTTAGGAGCGCCTACCCCCCTCGAGGTCACAAGCTTGTCTAGTTGCGGCTCCTAGGGACGAAAGACTAGCCAATCCCTTTCAGAAGGAAAGAACACCTTCTTGCAGGGCTCGTCTTGTGCTTGTCGGGGGTGGGCAAGGCGCTTCCGCATTTCTAAAATTGTCCAGCTCCAGGCGCCATCGGCTCTCGGGTCTAAGCCAATCCGTCCAAAAGGTAAAAAAACAACCTTTTAGCCGGCTCGTCTTATGCTTGTCGCCGATAAGCGGGCGCCTTATGCATTTCTTAACAAGGGGTGAAAAAACATGCTTGGTTTAGCGAAAGGATTATCGTATACCCTAAAAAACCTGACACGCAAAAAGGTAACCTATGACTATCCGAATGAACCGCTTCCGCTTCCGGACAGGTTCAGGGGAATTCAAAAGTTTTATCCTGAAAAGTGCATCGTGTGCAATCAGTGTGCAAATATTTGTCCAACCGATTGTATCCAGCTGACAGGCAAAAAGCATCCGGACCCTGCCAAAAAGGGAAAAATCATTGATACCTATGACATCAATTTCGAAATTTGCATCCTTTGCGACTTGTGCACAGAAGTCTGCCCAACCGAAGCGATTATCATGACCAATAATTTTGAACTGGCGGAATATAGCCGGGATGAGCTGTTTAAAAATCTTGAATGGCTTGATGAAAATGATGAAAATATACGGAAGGTGAATAAAGCATGACGTTTTCAGGTGAGTTTTTATCGTTTATGTCTCTAGCTTTAGTTGCGGTCATCGGCGGCGTGCTTTTATTAAACCTTACCAAAGTCGTGCATATGGTTGTCGCTCTGGTATTTACATTTGTAAGCATTGCCGGAATTTATGTGCTGCTTTCAGCTGAATTCCTGGCTGCCGTTCAGATCTTAATTTACTCCGGTGCCATTACCATCATCATGCTGTTCGGAATCATGCTGACACGCCATAACGATACAAGCGAGCCGAAAACAGGACGCTTTCGAAAGCTGTTATTATTCCTGGGTGTGCTTGGCTTTGCTTTCGCGGTGTACATCGGGATTTATAACCTCGATTTGCCGTCAGCACCGAATGACCTTCATGTCAATAATACAGAGCAAATCGGAATTGAGCTTTACTCAAAATTCATAATTCCATTTGAAGTAACATCTGTCCTATTATTGGTCGCTTTAATTGGTTCAATTGTTTTGGCTAAGAGAGATGATGAAAAGGAGGCGGAAAAGGAATGAGTACAGTTCCCGTTCAAGCCTACCTGGCATTGGCTTTAATTCTTTTCTGCATCGGGCTGTATGGTGCCTTGACAAAGCGCAATACCGTGATTGTCCTGATTTCAATCGAACTGATGCTGAATGCGGTCAATATCAATCTGGTGGCATTCAGCAAATACGGCATTATGCCATCCATAACAGGCCAGATATTTGCTTTGTTTACAATCACTGTTGCAGCAGCAGAAGCAGCAGTTGGCCTGGCGATATTAATTGCCCTGTACCGTAATAAAAAGAGTGTTAATATTGATGAAATGGATGCTATGAAGCACTAAAGAGACTGTGGAAATGCAGCCGGACTGGCTGAGAATAGAGAGTAGTGAAGGCTGCCATATATGGCGCCGCCTTTATGGACCTGAAAAAAGGTCCCAATCTGACACGCCAAGCATTAGGGTGTGTTCAAAAAGGGGATTGTGATAATGATGGAGAATGCATGGATCATACCGCTTTTCCCGCTTTTATCGTTTTTGTTCCTTATTTTATTCGGCAAACGGCTAAAAGAAGCGAGTGCTTATATAGGAATTCTGTTTACCCTGGCATCGCTTGTCTATTCAATATTGGTGCTTTTTGACCGGTTTTCGGCACCAACTTTTAAAGCAGAAGGCGTTTGGCTGACTATAGGGGATGTTCAGTTAACAGCGGGTTTTGAAGTTAATCAGTTAAATGCATTGATGCTGGTAATTGTATCACTTGTCAGTTTCCTGGTACATACGTATTCGAAAGGGTATATGCAGGGTGATGACCGCTTCCCTGTTTTCTATGCTTATTTAGGGTTATTTACATTTGCCATGCTGGGCCTTGTCATCTCGCCTAATCTGCTTCAGACGTACTTCTTCTGGGAACTTGTCGGACTTGGTTCCTTCCTGCTGATCGGTTTCTATTTTTACAAAGAGGAAGCAAAGGCTGCGGCTAAAAAAGCATTTATCATGACCCGTATTGGGGACGTCGGCCTTTTGATCGGAATGATTCTATTATTCTGGCAGGCTGGCAGCTTTGAGTATGATGAAATTTTTGCAGCTGTTGAAGCTGGTGCCATTTCTGGCACAATGATTACGTTAACAGCCATTCTTATCTTTGTAGGGGCTGTCGGTAAATCGGGCCAGTTCCCGCTGCATACCTGGCTTCCGGACGCAATGGAAGGACCGACGCCGGTCTCCGCATTAATCCATGCTGCGACAATGGTAGCGGCAGGTGTGTATTTAGTGGCAGCGCTGTTCCCGCTGTTTACAGCAAGTGAAACAGCACTGATGACTGTTGCTGTAATTGGGGCATTCACAGCCATTTTTGCGGCAAGCATCGGCCTGGTCCAAAAGGATATAAAGCGGGTGCTCGCTTATTCAACCGTCAGCCAGCTTGGCTATATGATGCTGGCGCTCGGTTCTGCCGGATATGTAGCTGGTGTATTCCATTTAATGACACATGCCTTTTTCAAGGCCTTGCTGTTTCTTGCAGCCGGAAGTGTCATCCACGCGGTTCATACACAGAATATTGAACATATGGGCGGATTATGGAAAAAGCTGCGCGTGACTGGCCCTCTATTCCTGATTGGGACACTGGCGATCAGCGGGGTTCCATTATTTTCAGGGTTCTTCAGTAAAGATGAGATTTTAATTGCTGCCTGGGCGCATGGGAATACAGTACTGTTCTGGCTAGCGGTGATTGCTGCGTTCTTTACGGCATTTTATATGTTCCGTCTGTTTTTTATGGTTTTCGCTGGTGAAGCAAGAACCGATATGAAAAATGTTCACGAGTCGCCTAGTGTAATGACGCTGCCAATGGTGGTCCTAGGGGTGCTGGCTGTAGTGGCTGGATATGTGAATACGCCATGGTTTGGTACGTTTCTTGGTGAGTGGCTCGTGGAAGATAACCATGCTCTGGGCCATGGCCATATTGAGGGACCTGCATGGATAATGATTGTCGCCACTGCTGTATCCCTGCTTGGAATTTTCCTTGCCTGGCTAATGTACGGCAAACGTACGCTCGCCCGCGACTGGCTTACAAGCAGAATGCCGCTTTCATACAACGTTCTGTACAATAAATACTTTATTGATGAATTCTATTCGCTGACAGTGGTGAATGGTGCGAAATTCATTAGCTCATTTCTGCAATTCCTGGAAGTGTTCCTGGTTGAAGGACTTGTGAAGAGCGTTACTGGAATCACGTCTGCACTCGGAAGACTGGGTTCTAAATTTCAAAATGGCCAGATTCAGACATACGGAACAGCGGCGTTTGTCGGGCTTGCTATTTTAGTTGTCATCTATGCGTTTACGGGGGGGTACTTAAAATGAACTTAGCGTATTTTCTATCCATTTTAGTTTTCTCCCCGCTCCTTGGTATTTTAGTATTATCATTCCTGCCGAAAACACAGGAATCATTGATCAAGACCGTAGGATTTTTGGCTACCATTCCGGCACTGATATTGGCGCTGATAGCCTATTTTCAATACCGGGCAGGTGCAAGTCTGGAACAGCTGAATGAAAAAGTCAGCTGGATTCAGTTTGGAGATTCCGGCCAGCTGGGCAACCTTTTTTCCATTGATTATGAACTGGGGCTGGATGGATTTTCATTAATCATGGTTGTGCTCACAGCTGTGCTTTCTACACTGGCAGCTATTGCTTCTATTCATATTAAAAAAGAATGGAAGGGCTACTTCATGCTGTTCCTGCTGCTTGAAGTCGGCATGCTTGGTGTATTTGCGGCTGAAAACCTGATTCTTTTCTTTATTTTCTTTGAAATCACCTTGATTCCGACCTTCTTCCTGATCGGGAAATGGGGTTACTTTGAAAAGGAAAATGCCGCTTACAGCTTCCTGATCTATAACGGTCTCGGATCTGCTGTGCTGCTGATTGTCATTATGGTGCTGTTTTCCCGTACTGGCACAGCTAATATTGATGCTTTGATGGCCGCAATGAACGCGGATAATCCGCAGCTAGTTGCGCCAATCTCTGAAAATATGAAAATGGGCATGCTGATTGCGCTTTTAATTGCATTTGGAGTGAAGCTTCCTATATTCCCGCTGCACAGCTGGATGGTAAGGGTGCACGTACAAGCTCCGCCATCAATCGTCATGCTGCATGCCGGAGTGCTTTTGAAAATTGGTGCTTTCGGTTTAATCCGCTTTGGTATGGGAATATTTCCTGAGCAATTCCAAAGTATTGCTGTATGGCTGGCTGTACTCGGAGTCGTGAATTTACTGTATGGAGCATTTCTGGCATTTGTTCAGACCGATTTTAAAATGGTGCTTGCCTACTCCTCTATTTCCCACATGGGAATCGTTTTAATCGGGTTAGGCGCATTAAATGAGGCAGGAATCCAGGGGGCGATTTTCCAGGTTGTTTCCCACGGTTTAATCGCAGCACTTTTATTCTTCCTTGTCGGTGTTTTTTATGAACGCGTTCAAACATCCAATATTCAAAATCTCGGCGGTTTGGCAAAAGGGATGCCGATTACAGCAGGCTTCCTGCTTGCAGGGGCTATGGCCTCACTTGGCCTGCCTGGCATGTCAGGGTTTGTAAGTGAATTTATGGCCTTCCTTGGCCTGTTTAAAGAAATGCCGATTCTTGCCGCAGTCGGTGCGATCGGAATCATTATGACAGCTGTTTACCTGCTTCGAGCGGTACTGGGCATCACATACGGCAAAGCGCTTAGAGATTTTGCCGGCGTAACGGATATGAAGAAGTTTGAGTTTGTGCCTGTCCTGGTCTTAGTCGGCTTAATTGTCCTGATTGGTGTTTATCCGAGTGTACTGAGCGAACCGCTGACATCAACACTTGAAACGATCATGCTGGGGATAGGAGGGTGATGAAGGATGGATCTCGAAACATTATTATCATATGAATGGGGCATTATGACGCCGGAGTTCATCATCCTTGGTGTTGCGACCGCTCTTTCACTAATGGATTTGTTTATGCCGAAATCACAAAGCCGTAAAATTCTCGGCTGGGTCGGCTTTGCCGGAATTCTGGCAGCACTTGTTTCTTTACTTGGCCTTATCGGACACGGCCCGGAATCCATTTTGCTTGATACATTCAGGCTTGATTCATTTGCAAAAGCTTTTAAGCTGCTGCTTTTGATCGGATCGGCAATGGTACTGCTGATTGCCATTGGCTATGAGCCAAATGAAGGATTGGAAGAGTTCAGGGGGGAATTTTTCTATCTATTCATGGCTGCATTGCTTGGAGCGATGATCATGTCTTCAAGCGGAGACTTAATCACCCTGTTTGTGGGACTTGAGCTTCTTTCCATCTCGTCTTATATTCTGGCAGGCATGAGAAAAAGAAATCTGCATTCAAATGAATCTGCCATGAAATATGTGATAAATGGCAGTATCGCCACAGCAATCACTTTGTTTGGAATGAGTTATGTATACGGTTTAACTGGAACTACGAACTTAAAGGAAATGGCAGGATTTTTGACATCCGTCTATAACGAGCAGCATATTTACCTGCTTGGCCTTGCGTTCTTTATGATTGTGGTGGGGCTATCCTTCAAGTTGGCAGCAGCACCGTTCCATATGTGGGCGCCTGATGTGTACCAGGGCGCACCAACACCTGTAACAGCTTTTTTAAGTGTAGTTTCTAAAACAGCCGGGTTCATCATTTTAATCCGCATCCTGTTCTCAATCTTTTCAAATGCACCATCCGGTGAGGCTCAGGGGCTGCCGATGATTCTTGCTCTCCAGGATTACATAGCCTTCCTGGCCGGCGCCACGATGATCATTGGGAACTTGATTGCGTTAAGACAGCGGAATATCAAGCGTTTGTTTGCCTATTCCAGTATCGCACAGGCTGGTTATCTGCTGGTCGTCATTGCGAGCATGTCATTGTTCATGTTTGATACACTCTGGTTTTATCTGGGAGCCTACTTATTCATGAACTTGGGTGCTTTTGCGATCATCCAGCATGTAACACATAAATCGGGCTCTGAAGATATCAGCCAATTTGCCGGCCTATACCGCCGCGCGCCGTTCCTGGCCATTGCCATGGCCATCTTCCTGCTCTCGCTTGCAGGATTTCCCGGAACAGCCGGTTTTATTGGCAAACTGAATATCTTTATGGGTGCATTAGTGCCGAGTGAAGGACATTATGTATTAGTATCGATTATGATTGCGACAACAGTTGTTTCATACTTCTATTACTTCGGCGTAATGGTGCAAATGTTCTTCAGGCCAGCAGGTGATACAGGGAAGGTTAAGATCCCAGCTGCATTAACAGCTGTTATCGGAATTAGCCTGGCAGCAACAATCTTATTTGGAGTTGCACCGAATATCGCATTTGACTTCCTGCAGGGCAATTTCAATCAGTTCACTGATTTCTTTCAGTAAGGTTAAAATCGCTTTATAAGATGGGGATTATAAAAAAGCTTTTACAAAAAGGGGACAAAAGGGGTATTAATAAGAGAGGGGGATTTTCCCCTTCTTTTTGTTTGCCCCTGTTTACACTTCGTGTTTTTTCGACAATTCGATATAATGGACATATAAACTGCGAAAAAGAAAGAAACTTAATTTTCAAAAAATATCCATTCATGAAACTTACCTGGTAAGATAAACGTCAAATGGTATTGTAGCGCACAAAACAGGTAAGCGACGTGGCAAATTGTTAAGGGAGGGAAGAAGATGGTATCAGGATTTGGGCAACAGGCACTTATCAGCATTATGTCTCATCTGGTGTTTATTGCGCTGGCCTGGTGGGCACTTCAGGCACTGCGGTTCGAAACGCTATTGCGGGCGAATCATGTTTTTCAGGCAAGGGTACTGTATGTTCTGCTTTCCATTGTGATTGGATCAGCCGTAAGCAATTTCTTTCTCGATTATCTTCTATGGTCCCAGCAGCTGCCGCTTATTCTGCAGAACATCACCTTTCTTTAGGAGATGCATTTGATGGCCATATTTTTTATAAATATAGGTCTTCATACATGTTTTCATTTTGATAATTATTGAGTAAAATCTTTTTGTTGCTTGTTTTCCTGCATACATACTAGTTTGTGAAATGGTTTTCAAAGTATGCAAAAAAGGGCAGGAATAGCATCGGAGTTAACAGTGATTTTGCTGCCTTTTCAGTTTGTCAAAAAGTGACGACAATTCCCAAGTATGCTCTCTCTATCCTTGGTAACAATGGTACTAAGGGGAGGAGTTTAGAGATGAAAAAATTATTCATGACATTATCCATTATTGCCATTATTGGTTTCATGATGATAAACATTGGGAATAAGACGACTGTAGCCAAAGGGGAGCTTGACCTGTTAACGATGGCCTCGGTTTTACAGGGCGAGAATATTTTAATCAAGAATTGGACTTTGCATGCGAGAGAAAAAATGGAAAACCTTCAAACCCTTCAGGAAGTGAAAGCATTCACCGATGAATTGCAGTCGAAATATCCTGATTGGGAATGGAGCTTTCAAAGATCAGAAAAGGCTTGGGAAGCAGAAGCTATTATTATGAAAACAGATACTCAGTCAGAAGCAGTAAAAGTTTTATCGACCCCCACAAAAGGTCAAGTTCAGACGTATGTGATTTATGAGGCCAAAGGTCAGGGGTGGAAGAAAGAACAAAGCGAACTGGCTGCAGAACTGAAAAGTAAGATTTCTGACATTTTTCGAGGAAATGCCACAATTTTCTCTTGTATCCAGGGTGAATTCAATGATAAGATGAATAAGTCTTTGCCTGATACTGCAGCTCAATTGCTGGCAGCTTTTAATGCAACAGAAATAGAAGCACTAAAAGAAGACCAATTTATTTCAGCATCAGCAAATTCACCGCTCTTTGGTGAATCCATTGAGACAAATGGCAATAAAATGAACATGCAGCTTGGATTACGGACACAAGGAATGGGCGCCAAGACAAACATAGTTATTGGCACACCCATCATTACGATTGAATATTAATATAGAGAAATTGGACGCGGAGGGGAATACACTTTGGATAAAATCATCGTCCGCGGCGGAAATAGGTTAAGCGGTACTGTCAAAGTAGAAGGAGCAAAAAACGCTGTCTTACCGGTTATCGCCGCAACACTGTTAGCAAGTGATGGCAAAAGCGTAATTCGTGATGTCCCAACACTCTCCGATGTATATACTATTAATGAAGTATTACGCTATTTAAACGCCGAAGTGGAGTTTGAAAATAATACAGTAACAGTAAATGCATCTCGAGAGTTGAAGGTAGAAGCACCTTTTGAATATGTACGCAAAATGCGTGCTTCAGTTTTAGTCATGGGATCTTTATTAGCAAGAAATGGCCGTGCCCGTGTGGCATTGCCAGGGGGCTGCGCAATTGGTTCCCGCCCGATCGATCAGCATTTAAAAGGCTTTGAAGCGATGGGTGCGAAAGTAAAGGTTGGTAATGGCTTTATTGAAGCGGAAGCACCAGAAGGCCGCTTGCATGGAGCAAAAATATATCTCGATTTCCCTAGTGTTGGTGCTACGGAAAACATTATGATGGCTGCAACATTAGCCAAAGGCACAACGATTTTGGAAAACGTAGCAAAGGAACCGGAAATTGTTGACTTAGCTAACTTCCTGAATAAAATGGGTGCCAAGGTTAAAGGGGCAGGAACTGGCACGATCCGCATTGAAGGCGTGGACGTACTGTTTGGTGCAGAGCACAACATCATTCCTGACCGCATTGAAGCAGGTACATTCATGGTAGCAGCTGCCATTACAGGCGGAGACGTTCTTGTAAAGGGTGCTGTTCCTGAGCATTCCGCTTCTTTGATCGCCAAGATGGAAGAAATGGGTGTTACCTTCATCGAAGAAGCTGAAGGAATTCGTGTACTGGGTCCAGATAAATTAAAGGCAGCTGATATTAAAACAATGCCTCACCCTGGCTTCCCGACAGACATGCAATCACAGATGATGGCCCTATTGCTTCATGCTCAGGGTACAAGTGTGATCACGGAAACTGTATTCGAAAACCGATTCATGCATGTGGAGGAATTCCGCCGCATGAACGCTGATATTAAAATTGAAGGCCGTTCTGTCATTATGAACGGACCAAGCAATCTGCAGGGTGCAGAAGTAGCTGCTACAGATCTTCGTGCAGCCGCTGCGTTGATCCTGACTGGATTGGTGGCAGATGGCGTAACACGCGTAACAGAGCTGAAGCATCTTGACCGCGGATACGTGAATTTCCACGAAAAGCTTGCTGCACTCGGTGCAGATATCGAACGTGTGACAGAAGTGGAAGAAACACCTGTTAATAACAGCATTGTTTCTGACATGAACGCGTAAGTAATGCCAATCAAGGCGGCCACCTGCAAGTCGTCAAAATAGTCGCCTTGCGCGCATTTCAAACTGAAACCGCAGAATCGAGCTGTCAGAGGACTGACAAATCGATTCTGCGGTTTTTAATTTCTGATATTAATAACATTTGAACGTTGATTACTGCTCCAGCCCTCTCCGAGAGGCTCGACTTGTGCTTGTCGGGGGTGAGCACCTAAGGGAAGCTTCCTTGGGTGTTCTTCGCACGGAACAAGCGCTTTTGGCTTGTTCCGAAGGCGCTTGCGCTTTTCTTATTGGCCGACTAGTAAGAAGTATTCATGGATAATTTTGAATATTTATACTAATATAATAGAAAAAGATGGGATATAGTGAACAGCTAATGAAGATATCATGAAAAAATTCCTAAAGGTTTCATTGAAGGTGAAAATTCTGGGATTGGTCCTCATGCTGATTATATTTATCATCACTTCTTTATCAGGTCTATTTATTTATATGAAGCAGGCTGATGATGTGGTAAAGGCGAGGGAAATTTCCTTGGAAACGGCCAAGACCCTGTCTTATATGCCTGCCCTGCAAGATTTTTTTCGGCATGGCGGCGAATATGAAAATATCAATATATTGATGGACCAGATTAAATATCAATCCAAGCCCATGACTGTATTTTTTCAGGGCCGTGATGGGAGGATGATTGCTTCAACAGATGAACAGGGTTTATATAAAATGCTGAATAATGACAATGCAGATAAAGCGCTTACTTATGGGAGCTATTACGTACTCCAAACAACGGAAAACGGCAGAAAGGTGCTTAAAGCGATTGCCCCAGTTATGGTGGATTATGGGCCATATAAAAAAGTGGAGGGTACAGTCGTTGTTTTATATGAAATGGATGCGATATATATTTCTATTTGGGATGACATCGCAAAGATTCTAAAGGCCTCCGTATTGATCTTAATCATTGGGATTTTTGGAAGCTTCCTATTGGCCAACAGCATTCGCAAAGATACTCTCAATCTGGAACCATATGAAATTGCCGCTTTGTTCAGAGAAAGAAATGCAATCCTGCAATCGGTGCGAGAGGGAATCATTGCTGTGGATGCACAAGGAGTTATCACCATGATGAACTCGTCTGCACAGCATATGCTGGATATTGAGGCACAGGCAGAAGGTCGGCCCTTAACTGAAGTAATTGGCTCCTCAGAAATGTTAAAGATCCTTTCAAACAATGAAAAACAAATGAATGTTGAAATACAATACAAAGATAAAATTATGATCGTCAGCACTGAGCCAATTATTGAAGAAGAACAAAAGAAAGGGATGGTCGGAAGCTTTCGTGATCGGACAGAGATCAAGCATATGATTGATGCCCTATCCGAGGTTAGGCAGTATTCCGATGACCTGAGAGCTCAAGCTCATGAATTCACCAATAAGCTGTATGCCATTCTCGGCCTTCTTCAGCTGAATAAGAAAAGGGAAGCGATTGAGTTTATTAAAAATGAGGCACATATCCATTCAATAGAGGAAGATTTATTACTATCGAAAATACAGGATGAAAAAGTCCAGGCTATCCTATTAGGGAAAATGGCGCAGGCATCGGAAAAGAAGATAAATTTTGTTATTGACCCAGAAAGCTCGCTGGAATCCCTACCGGAAAAATTCAAGCTATCTTCCCTGATCATTATTTTGGGAAATCTCATTAATAATGCATTTGATGCCGTTGCAGAAAAAGAAGAAAAGATGGTTCATTTCTTTGTGACAGATATCGGAAATGACGTGATTTTTGAAATCAATGACAATGGCAAGGGAATTAAGGATGAGGATAAGCCGTTTATTTTTCAAACCGGTTTTTCTTCTAAGGGAAAACATAGAGGATATGGACTTGGGAATGTAAACGATGAAGCACGATCATTAGGCGGAATGATTGAATTTGACAGTAATGAAGAAAATGGTACGGTGTTCACTGTCTACTTGCCAAAATGATTATCTCTTATAAAGGGGGAATTTGAGTGGGGTAATCAATGTTGTAATTGCTGAGGATGATTTCCGAATTGCGCAAATCCATGAAGAATTTTTATCAAGGGTTAAGGGCATGAAGTTAGTCGGGAAGGCCTTAAATGCTAGGGAAACTATGAATTTATTGAACGTCCATCAAGTGGATTTGCTGCTGCTGGACATATATATGCCGGATAGATTGGGAACAGACCTGCTGCTGGAAATCCGTGAAAAGTTCCCCACACTGGATGTTATTTTGATATCAGCCGCCAGAGAAAAAGAATATTTGCAAAAAGCCTTGAAATTTGGCGTCCATAACTATTTGATTAAGCCGGTAACAATGGAGACCTTTGTCGGAACAGTTGAGAAATATAGGAAAGATAAGCAGATCCTGGACTCAATAGCGGAAGTGAATCAGGATGCCATTGACCGGTTATTTGGAAGCCGCAAGGTGAAAGAGGATAAACTTGATTTGCCAGCAGGAATTGACTACCTTACCTTAAACAAAGTAAGCCAAATACTAAAGAAAGAGACGAAAGGCATGTCCGCTGACAAGGTTGGCGAAAAAATGGGCGCATCCAGGACTACGGCCAGAAGGTATCTTGAATATTTGGTAAGTGCCAATAAAGCGTATGTGGAGCAGGAGTATGGGATTGTAGGACGGCCGGAACGAAATTATTACATAAAAGAAGGATGAGGAAAGGTCCGAGTGATCAGGGCTTTTTCTTTTTTTTATAAAAATGTGAACCAATGAACATATGAACATAATGAACAAAATGCATATAAAGGTTTATATGGACATTTTTTTGAAAACGTTTACACTGTGGTGTTTAGAATTTATTATAAATTCAGAATAAATAACTTATAAGGAGTGGATACCATGAAAAAACTTGGAATATTAATATTATCTGTAGTATTGCTTTCGGCATGTTCATCAGGTAAAGCATCTAACAGTGCAGATTACCCTTCTAAGAACATTGAAATTGTAGCCCCTGCATCTCCGGGTGGAGGATGGGATTTGACTGCCCGATCCGTACAGAAAATCTTAAAAGATAACAAACTAGTCAAGAGTAATGTAAATGTCATTAATAAGCCGGGAGGCGGCGGTGAGGTGGGCTGGAACTATCTGCACAGCAAAGACTCTCATAACCTTGCAGTAAATTCGAGTTTGCTCCTGACGAATAATTTACTGGGACAAAGTAAGCTGACGCACAAAGAATTTACTCCGTTAGCAACTCTGGCCACTGAATGGCAGGCAATTGCCGTATCGGTTGATTCTCCATATAAATCCATCAATGACTTAATGGACCAGATCAAGAAGGATCCAAAGTCCATTAAAATCGGAGTTGGCCCTGGATTAGGAAATGATGACCATCTGGCATTTGTACAGGTTGCAGACATGAAAGGGATCACACCAGCAGATTTGAATTTCCTTGTTTATGATGGTGGCGGGGGAGATGTGGTTACCGCTTTGATGGGGAACCATGTGGATGCTGTAACCACATCGTTATCAGAGGTTAAGGATCAGCACTTGGCTGGAAAGCTTAGAATCTTGACTGTATCCTCTGATAAGACATTGGAAGAGCTCGAAGATGTGCCTACACTTCAGGAAGAAGGAATAGATATGGTCTTTCCTCACTGGAGAGGTATTATGGGCCCGCCTGACATGACTGAAGAAGAAATCAAATATTGGGATGAGAAGTTAACGGAAATGGTTAAAACGGATGAATGGAAGAAGCTGCTTGAGAATAATGACTGGGATGACTTCTATCAAAATAGTGAAGAAACCAAAGCGTTTTTTGATGAACAGGAGAAGTTATACAAAGATCTGATCAATGATTCTGGATTGGTTAAGTAAGGGAGCGATGGGATGAAAGCCGTAAAAATAGGAATGCCTTTGTTAATGATCATCATTGCCGGTTTCTTTTTAATCAGCTCATTCGCCATTCCAAAGGCAAATCTCGGAAACCCAAACGGGCCTTTATACTTTCCGATAGGATTAAGTATTTTTATGCTGGTGCTTAGCGTCATCTATCTCTTTAACGAATTAAAAACTCTGCATGAACATAATGGGAAAATCCAGGGGCTTTTTGAGGGGAGAACATTGAAATTAATAGCAGTGACCATCGCCCTGGGAGTGATTTACGCTTTTATTTTCGAACCTTTTGGATTTCTGGCTTCTACCATTATTTTCCTTGGATGTCTGCTCTTCTATGTGAATGGATGGAAGAAGTGGAAGGCTAATATCATTGTCACGGTTTCATTTTCGTTCATAACCTGGTACGGCTTTAGTGAATTATTGGGTGTGAGTTTACCATAAATATGGAGGTGAGAAGTTAGCATGGATGCTTTCTTGCAAGGGTTCCAGATCGTTTTACAGCCAATGAATATCTTTTGGGTTGTAATTGGCGGGTTTTTAGGCACGATTGTCGGCATGCTCCCAGGCCTGGGGCCAGCTACAGCTGTTGCGGTGTTAATACCCATTACCTTTGGGATGGACCCGACAAGTGCGATCATTTTAATGGCTGCCATTTATTATGGTGCCATGTATGGCGGCTCAAGAAGTTCGATTCTACTCAATACACCGGGGGATGGATCTGCCATCGCGGCCACCTTTGACGGATATCCGATGGCTCAAAAGGGACAGGCAGGAGAGGCAATGGCCATTTCCGCAGTGGCTTCCTTTATCGGCGGTGTATTGGCGGTCTTTGGTTTTATCTTTTTGGCAAAGCCGCTGGCAAACTTCGCTTTAAAATTTGGCCCATCAGAATATTTTCTATTAATGCTTTTAACATTATCGGCCATTGTATCACTTTCTATCGGTAAAATGGTGAAAGGCTTCATCGCGATGGCGCTGGGTCTTCTGATCAGTACCATTGGAATTGACCCCCAGACGGGGGTGCACCGTTTTACAATGGATATTCCCCATTTAAGTGAAGGTATTGAATTCCTCATTGTTATTATCGGTGTTTATGCAGTAGGAGAAGTTTTTTATAACTTTTTAACTATTGATAAAGTAAAAAAAGAAAAGAAAAAGGTTGGCAGAATCTGGTTTACCAAGGAACAATGGAAAAGGTCGAAGTGGCCGATACTTCGCAGTGCTCCATTAGGATTTATCGTTGGTGTCCTCCCTGGGGCGGGAGGATCGATTGCTTCCATGATGAGTTATTCTTCTGAGAAGCAGCTATCAAAGAAGCCTGAGGAGTTCGGTGAAGGTGCTGTTGAGGGACTTGCAGCTCCGGAATCATCCAATAATGCTGCTTCTGTTGGGGCAATGATTCCGCTTTTGACCATGGGAATTCCAGGTTCAGGCACGACAGCGGTCATGCTGGGAGCTCTTATTATGCTGGGAGTGAGACCTGGCCCCTTGCTTTTTGAAAATGATCCTGGAATGGTATGGGCCCTGATCAACAGCATGTTTATTGGAAATATCGCATTAGTCATCATCAATATTCTCCTTGTCGGCTTATTGGTGAAAATCCTGGATACACCAGCTAAGGTTCTATATCCGCTTATCATCATGCTGGCGTTTATAGGCACATACACACTCAGCTATAGCACCGTTGATTATTTCCTGCTGCTTCTTTTTGGCGTAATTGGGCTTTTTATGAAAATAATGGACTTCCCAATTGCCCCTCTGGTGCTGGCAATTATTGTGGGCGGGGATATGGAGCAGAATTTCCGGATGGCCCTGACTTCATCTAACGGCAGCTTAAGTATATTCTTTTCTTCCGGAATATCGATTACACTGATTGTGCTGACTGTACTTTCTTTGTTCTATCCAATTGTGATCAATAAGTTCAAGAAGAAAAGCAGAAATGATGATAAAGATGCTATCTCTGCTTAATATGGATCCAGGAAAGTCCACCAGAATAATGGTGGATTTTCCTGTTTACGCCGAAGGAGAAACATTATGAAAAAGAAACTTCTAATGATTATAGCAATCGCGCTGTATCTTTTCTTTTTTATCCTCCCGATGCAATGGAATATAAAAGTACAGTCGCTCGTCGCGCTTGTGATCATCCAGCTATTATGGGTGGGAAACGTATTTCCCCTGGCCTACAGCTCACTACTAGTCATGCTGATGTTTTCCTTTCATTTTTTTACTTATGAAGAGGTGCTGGCATATATTAGTTCTGATGTTGTCTGGCTGATGGTTTCTACATTTATCATCTCAAGAGCCTTTATCGATACTGGATTAGCCGACAGGCTTTCCCTGGTGATTTTGAAATGGTCGCGCGGTGCAGGCAAGGTGCTTGTCTTCATCTCATTTTTACTTGTCTTTATTTTATCGGTCCTTGTACCGTCCAATGTCGGGAAAGCAAGTCTTATTTCCTCCGTATTTGATAGTCTGATCAGAAGCTTAAAGTCAATGGACGAATCAAGCAATCTGGCGAAATCCTTGTTCATCGGCATCACCTATCTGATCCCGATTACTGGTGCTTTTGTTGCTACAGGAGCAAGTTCAACGATCTATGCTTACAGTCTTTTGTCCGATAGTGGCCATCATATTGATTATCTGCAATGGACTCTTACTTTTGGAGTGCCAATCGCTATTTTTGCCGTGCTGCTCGGTCTGGCATTCATCATCATGTTTCCGCCGGAGAAAATGAACAAAGAGCATTTGCTGTGTCTGCTTGAAGCCAAAATCAGTGAATTGGGAAACATCAGTGCAAGAGAAAAGAAAATGCTTGCGATTATGGGCGTTACACTTACTCTTTGGATCACGCAGACCATACATGGATACTCAATTCCCCTCATTGGACTTTTGGGCGCCTGTCTGACCATATTCCCGGGAATCGGAGTCTGGGAATGGGAGCGGGCAAGAAAATCGATTAATTGGGATATCGTTCTGTTTTTTGCTTCCACGCTCATGGTCTCAGGGATGCTGTTAAGTACAGGCACCATCGATTTGCTGGTTAAGTATCTCACCCCAATCCTTGCCCTGAAGACTCCGTTTATGACTGTTTTGATTTTAATTCTATTAACTTCATTGATGAGAATCATGTTTGTGAATGTCTTAGGTTTCCTGGCCATTATGCTCCCTTTAGTTATTTCACTGGGGGATGTATTAAGCGGCTTCCCAGCTCTGAACCTGGTGAAGGCCGTGCTTTTGGCAGGTATTCCAGGCTTCTTCTTTATCACCCAATCGCCTGTCCATTTAATCAGTTATTCATATGGCCATTTTAGTGAGAGAGATTTGCTTAAAGCGGGTGCTGTTTCCTTTTTGATTTGGATCGGGGTTATTTTAGGAGCGTTCGCATTTTATTGGCAGGGATGAGGCGGCTTACGGCTGTCTCTTCTTCAATTTTGAAGAAAAAATGGCATGCTCACTTAACTGAGCACGCCATTATAGTTATTTAATTGAAGCCTTGGATTGATTCACTGCGAATGAGGCGGCCTGAGTTCCGGCGACTTTGCCATAAACGGCACCGGACATTAAGCCTGATCCGCCTGGATAGTTTTTATAAAAGATTCCGCCGACCATCTCTCCTGCTGCAAAAAGCCCTGGAATTGGGGTCTGTTCTTTATTTAGTACTTCTCCATCGGTGTTAACATGTAGTCCGCCAAAGGCAAAGGTAATTCCGCATGTAACCGGGAAGGCATAGAAGGGTCCTTTCTCAGCCCGCAGTGCCCAGTTCGTTTTTTCAGGAGTGATGCCTGATGTTGATTTTCCATCTTTGACAGACGGATTATAATCACCATCTTGAACAGCATCATTATATTCTTGAATGGTTTTTAAAAACTGTTCTTTTTCAACAGGGAGCTGCTCCGCTAATTCCTGGAGCGTGTCTGCCTGATAAACAGTTGCTTCTTCCAGATTATATTCTTTGCGCAGAAGAGGTCTCACTTGGCTATCAAAGATCTGGTAAGCAACATGTCCAGGCTGTTTTAAAATTTCGCGTCCATATTTTGCATAGGTATAGTTCCTGAAGTCGGCGCCTTCATCCACAAAGCGGTACCCCTCTTTATTTAGCATGATTCCAAGCGGGTATGAATGCTTCTTGAAGATATCGCCTGGCTTTGTGAAATCACCGACCTTTGGAACATTATAGTCTGTACCAATGGAGTGGCATCCTGACCATTCACCAAATGTTTCGGCTCCAGCCTCAATCGCCATATTGATTCCGTCACCTGTATTGAATTCTGTGCCCCGGACAGCAGCTGCTTCCCACTCAGGTCCTAAATTCCTGGAGCGCATTTCTTTATTGGCTTCAAAGCTTCCGCAGGCAAGCACGACGCTGTTTGCCTCTACGATAAGTTCTTTCTCTTTTTGCTGAACGACTGCGCCGGTTATTCTGCTGTCTTCGGTTAATAACTTTGTTGCCTGGGCCTCATACCATATGTCAATCCCTGCTTCCTTAGCACGCTGGAAAAGTGCCTTCATTAAGCCAATTCCTTTTTCCTTAGTTTTAACAGGAAGGCCGCCCCAGAAGTGAATTTTGTCATCCTTTTTAAATGATTGATTATCATAATTCAGTTCAAATTCGACACCCTGCTCTTTCATCCAAACGATTGTTTCGTAAGACTTAGAAACAAGCTGATTTGCCAGCTCCGGATGGCTCTGGCCTTCAGTCACCCTCATTAAATCATTATAATAGTCAGAATCACTGTACTCCGGCATCACAATTTTACCGGCTTCTTCATCTGTCAATGAGGGCATGATTCTTCTGATATCGCTTAAATCGTTATAAGCAAAACGGATGGCCCCATCTGTAAAATAAGAATTGCCTCCGCGCTTATGTTCAGGACCTTTTTCAAGGATCAGGACGCTTGCCCCATTCTCCTTTGCCGAAATCGCCGCACATAGTGCCGCATTGCCGGCTCCTACCACTAATACATCATATTTAGCCATTTTAAGTACCTCCCGACGAATTTTTACTATTTATAACTTTATTGTAGGGGGAATGGTAAAATAAATGAAATATTGATATTTTATTGTTAACGATTAAAAATTTCTATTTCAATGGAGGAGGAAATGGACGAAAAAGATTGGCTCATCCTGCAGACAATCCATAAAGAACGGAATATTACGAAAGCTGCGGAACAGTTGTATATCTCGCAGCCTTCATTGACGTACAGGATTCAGCAGCTGGAAAAAGAATTTGCTGTAAAAATCCTATCACGAAGAAAGAGAGGAGTGGATTTTACATCTGAAGGGGAATATTTAGTGGAATATGCCAATAGGATGATTCATCAGCTAAGGGAAACGAAGGATTTTCTCAGCAGCATGGAGGGTGAGGTAAGAGGAGCATTAAGGCTTGGAGTCTCACAAACGTATGCCAGATATAAATTGCCTGAAATACTGGCTGCATTTCTAATTCAATATCCACAGGTAGACCTGAAGTTAAAAACCGGCTTCAGCTATGAAGTAATCCAAATGGTTCATAAAGAAGAAGCGAATATTGGCATCGTCCGTGATCCTTATGATTGGAAGGGGCCAAAAATTTTAATAGATGAAGAGAGAATCTTCCTTGCTTCAAACGATAAAATCGATTTAGAACAGCTTCCATATCTGCCGAGAATAGATTATAACACCGATCCATCCTTAAAAAATATTATCGATCTTTGGTGGAAGGAAAACTTTAACCATCCTCCTACTATTACAATGGAAGTAGATATTATCGATACATGCCGTGAAATGGTTCTGAATGGGCTGGGTTATGGAATCCTGCCGGAAATTTGCCTTAAAGGCTGCACAGATCTAAACACATGGGAATTGAACTTAAAGGGTGAAACGCTTTACCGGAAAACATGGCTTGTATTTAATGAAAGTTCACTGAATCTCTCCGTCTCAAATGCTTTTATTGAATTTATCCGCGGCAGTAAAGCATAAATTGGTTAAATGGCAGTCCGGTTCATTAAGTTGTCATAATAGCTTGTCCATAGCCATAAACATGAAATGAGTTCGAATTATTTATTTGCTATGGAGGCTTAAAACATGACAAAATTCAAACCTTTCATCGTACTAGCCGCACTGTTGTTTGCCGTCACGCTTATCGTTCCCGCCCTGCTTGTGATTCCCTTTACAGAAGGAAAAGTCAGCGGGAAACTTGGCGAGGAGCTTAAGACTGAGACGAAAAAAGAGACAGCGGCAGAAATTCCTCAAGGGCCAGCCATAGAGGTAGGGGTCTACCGCCTTGCACAGAAAAAGCTGGAGACGGTTCCGCTTGAAGAGTATATCGTCGGAGTAGTAGCATCGGAAATGCCGGCTGAGTTTGAAGAGGAGGCTTTGAAGGCTCAGGCATTGGCAGCCAGGACATTCATTGTGAAGCAGTTAATGAATAAAGATAGCGTTGAACTTCCTGAGGGGGCATTAGTTTACGATACAGTAACCCATCAGGTTTATAAAAGTGATGAGGAATTGAGACAGCAATGGAAACAAGATTATAAGTGGAAAATCGAAAAGGTAAGAGAAGCCGTTACCGAAACGCAAGGCCAGATTCTTACTTTCGACGGCTCACCGATTACAGCCTCCTTCTTTTCAACAAGCAATGGCTTTACGGAAAATTCCGAAGCTATCTGGCCAAATTCTGTTCCTTACTTAAAAAGTGTAGAAAGCAAATGGGACCTGCATTCTCCAAAGTTTAACGGCAGAGAGGTATTCACAGTCCAGGATTTTGAAAGGAAATTGGGTGTACAGCTTCCTAATGATAGCACGATTGGCACCGTAACTGAACGCACAGCCGGCCAGCGGGTCGCAAAAGTGGATATTAACGGAAAAGTCGTCAGCGGTAAAGACATCCGGGAGAAGCTTGGCCTGAAATCAACAGACTTTACCTGGGAACGCAAAGGAGACAATATCATCATCAATACCCAGGGCTACGGCCATGGAGTCGGCATGAGCCAATACGGCGCAAACGGCATGGCAGTTGAAGGAAAGAGCTACAAAGAAATCGTTGCCCATTATTATAAAGGGGTGGAAATTGCCGCTTCTGACCAGCTGCTGACGAAAGTCACGGCTAAGAAATAAGGAAAAGAGCTGATTCATTGAATCAGCTCTTTCAATTTGCTTTATTAAAAAAACCAAGAAAATTAGCAAGCTTTTTAAACTTCCCATAAAAAAGAGCCCGGCTGATCAAATACCAGCACACCAGCACACCGGTAATATCCTTGACAGCGTCAATCACAGTAGCAGACCGATAAGGTACAAACGATTGATGAATTTCATCGAGAATCCCGTAAAAGCAAGCCAATACGGCCAATAAAATATTTACTCCCGGGGTTAGCTTAAATACTGTTAAAGCAGCCAAAACCAGAAGAACATACAAAATACCAAACTCAATCAGATGCATAGATTCTTTTAAAAAACGGTCCACCGCCAGATCCGGCAGCTCCACCACTGCATCTGCCGGCATGCTGGACAGGACCCAAATAAGCGCCATATAAAGGAAAGGCAGCACCCGTATTATCCACTTAACCATCTATAAGTAACTCCTTATAAATTTTTTTCCCAAATCATGCATAATCCGAAAACCTTTGTCGAAAAATAAGCCCAAAAAATTTTTTTTGAGAAATGTATATAATCCTCTCAATCTGTTCAGACTGATTGCTGAGGTGATGATAAATGAGAGAGGAAGAAAAGAAACGATCTTCTCAAGATTCCAGCTTTAAACGCTTTATGAAGAAGCGGTGGGCATTCCCAGCTATCTACATTGCAAGTGCAGCAATCATTCTAACCGGTGTTCTTTGGTATCAAACAAGCGACAACGCTACAGACACTGACAGCTACGATTACGAAGCCACTGATATTACCGGCAAAAAGTACGACGAGCCAGCATTGGAAGTTAACCGCGCAATGGAAAACTTCGTAATGCCTGTCAAAGATCCAGACTCAGCTGTCATTCAAAAACAATTCTATGACTATGACGGCAAGGCTGAAGAACAGGAAGCTGCTCTAGTATTTTACAATAACACATACCATCCGAACACAGGTATTGATATCGCTACAAAGGATGGAGAAACTTTTGATGTCCTTGCTGCATTAAGCGGAAAAGTAACTAAGGTAGAAGAAGATTCACTTTTGGGCAATGTCATTGAAGTGGAGCATGACAAAGGAATTGTAACACAATATCAATCTGTTACAGAGATGAATGTTAAGGTTGGCGACCAGGTAGAACAAGGTGATGCCCTTGCGAAGGCAGGCGAAAGCTTGTTTAATGAAGAAGCAGGCGTACATGTACACTTTGAAATCCGTAAAGACGGAATGCCGGTCAATCCGCTTGATTACTTCAATAAGCCGCTTAGCTCTTTACAGGAGTTAGACACAACTGACAAAGCTAATGCTGAAGAAAACAGCGGTGCAACTGAAGGAAACGACGAAGCTGCTCCTTCTGAGGACAAGTCAGCTGAAGAGTCTGGCAAAACGGAAGACGAAGGTTCTGCTGAAGAACCTGCGGATGAAAATGCCGGAAATACGGAAGAAGACGAGTCTGCTGATACAGAAGAAGATCCAGCTGGAACTTCTGAAGACGAAGGTCAAACTGACGACCAAGTTGAGGAAGACACTGCAACTGAATCAACTGACGCATAATGATAGGGAGTCTGCCGAAATGGCGGGCTCTTTTTTTGACAGAATGTATGAATCCTGAAGTTTGATAACTGTCTAGTGCAAGGAGCCTGCCCCCTCGATTTGTAGGGGGTGGGCAAGGCGCTTCCGCTTTTCTTTTGACAGGTACCACCCGATTTTTGTCGAATCAACATTTTTTAGACAATTCTGCCATTGTCCTGTATAATATTTCGGAAAACGAAGAGTTATACAGGGGGAGAAATATGAAGAAGCTTCTATTAACCGGATTTGAACCCTTTCTTGATTTTCCAATCAATCCGACGGAAAAGATTGTACATGCATTGGATGGCAAAGCTGTTGGAGACTATGAAATTATGGGGCACCTTTTGCCGGTGGATTTTAATCTCGCCCCTAAGGAAATAGCAGAGGAAGTAATGGCGAAAAAACCGGATGCAGTGATTTCTCTTGGACTGGCAGCTGGCCGTACAGCCATCACACCTGAAAGAATCGCGATCAATTGCCAGGACGGGGAGCCGGATAATAGCGGAGTCGCCCCTGAAGACAAACTGATAGAGGAAAATGGTCCCGATGGCTATTTTTCAACGCTTCCAATCCGCCGGATGGTTAATAGGCTTAAAGAAGCGGGATATCCTTCTGCCATCTCGAACTCAGCGGGGACTTATTTATGCAATAACGTTATGTACTCTGTGCTTCATCTGCTAAAATCCGCAAACACTGAAGTACCGGCGGGTTTTGTGCATATTCCTGCTTCCCGCGAGCTGGCAGCTGCCAGCAAAAAAGGCATGGCAAGCTGGTCTGATTCAGATTTGCTGGAGGCAATTACTCTTATCATCAAAGAATTGGATTAAAGAGCCGGACAGGCTCTTTTTTTTCGAAGTTTTTATTATCACTATAGTGTTTTCCTCTAATGCCCTAAAGCCTCCGCCATCCATACTTGCGGACAAAAACCCTTAAGTATCAATGGGAGCAGTTGGTTCTTTTAAAAAAATTTAATATATTTCCAGCATGTACTTGACCTGGAAATGATTTTTGTACATAATGAAGTATGAATTTTCTTAAAATTAAATGAAGTCAGAAAATAACTCAGATGACTATTTTAAAACTTAAAGCAGAAAGCGGCAAAAAATGACAGCGCTTTCTAAAAAGGAGGGAACCAAATTGCTTACGTTAATGTCTATGATGATTATTACAGGTATCTGCCTTTTTCTAGCTTTAAGAAAGAAAAGACCAATCTTCCTGGCAGTTCCATTTCTATCAATCTTTGCTTACTTCCTCGTTCAAATCATACTTGTTCCCGCACCTTTCATGGATACAGTCAAATTTATTTTCAGTTTAAGGTAATGGTTTTGTCCGGGTCCGGATAACGGATCCGGTGAAATAGCGGCGATTCAGCTGCAGATAACCGATAAAGGAGTGATTCCTGACAATAAATTCTGTTAATCAGAATCAAGAGTGCGAATTTATTATTTTTACCGGGGGTGGAGTTTTGAAAAAAATTGATAAAAAAGTAGCAGACAGTTATTTCCGCGAAAAGACTCGGAACATGATCATTTATTTTGCTATTGGATTTCTTGCCTCTTTTGGCGTGGTCTTTTTTGCAGAACCATTAAGCGATATTTCGATTAACGGATTTCCATTCCATTACTTCATGGGCGCACAGGGCGCGGTCCTGACCTTTATCATTCTGCTGTTCGTTAATGCCAAAATGGGGGATGCCATTGACCGGAAATATGGAATTGATGAAAACAAAAATGAACAGATCAGCTCAGGGAAAGTTCTTGATCATTAATTAATGAAAAATGAGCGGATGTTCAAGCCGCCGCTATAAATAGAGAAAAAAGGGGCGTCATATAAATTTTTTACGGAATAAAGGGGGATGTCTTTGGATACACAATTTTTGGTCTCATTATCCATTATTTTAGCTACATTTGCTTTATATATTGGAATAGCCATTTATAATAAGGCAAAAGAAACATCGGAGTTCTATGTTGCCGGCCGCGGGGTGCCGCCAGTCTTTAATGGAATGGCGATAGGCGCCGACTGGATGAGTGCCGCTTCCTTTATCGGGATGGCGGGAACGATCATGCTCCTGGGCTATGACGGTCTTGCCTATATTATGGGCTGGACGGGCGGATATCTGCTCTTAACCTTCCTTTTGGCACCACAGCTGAGGAAATACGGCCGCTACACGGTTCCTGAATTCATCGGTGACCGGTTTGACAGCCACACAGCCCGTGTGATTGCAGCCCTTTGTACGATCATTATCAGCTTCACTTATTCGATTGGCCAGCTTTCCGGTTCAGGAGTGGTTATTGGCCGCCTGTTTGAAATTGATGCGAAGCTTGGAACCATGATCGGTGTCGTTCTTATTGCCTTTTATGCTGCATTCGGCGGCATGAAGGGGATTACTTGGACGCAGGTTGCTCAGTATGTCATTTTGATTATCGCATATATCATTCCAGTCGTTTTCATGTCCCTTCAAATTACAGGAAACCCGGCCCCATGGCTTTCTTATGGGGAGCTTGTCGGTAAAATGGGTGAACTCGACCGGGAGCTTGGAATCTCTGAATATTTTGCACCATTTACAAATGGAACAAAGTGGCAGTTCCTGGCTCTTATGTTTACACTGATGGCTGGTACAGCCGGTCTTCCGCACGTAATTGTCCGTTTCTATACGGTATCAACGATGAAGGCCGCCCGCTGGTCTGGGGCATGGGCATTGCTGTTCATCGGCTTGCTTTATCTATCTGCACCTGCATACTCTGCATTCTCCCGTTTCATTTTAATGACACAGGTTGCCGGCAGCAAAATTACAGAACTGCCTGCCTGGACGAAGACATGGGTTGATACAGGCAAGCTGCAAGTAGCTGATGGTAATGGCGATGGGGTACTGCAATGGAATGAACTCATTATCTCGAACGATATAGTCGTTATGGCGACACCTGAAATTGCCAATCTTGGCATGTTTGTCATCGGTCTTGTGGCGGCTGGGGCAATGGCTGCTGCATTATCAACAGCCGGCGGTTTGATGATTGCGATATCTTCTGCCTTTGCCCACGATATTTTTTACCGGGTGCTAAAACCGAATTCAACTGAAAAGACACGTCTTTCTGTTGCTCGCTGGTCCATTGTAATCGCCACTCTTTTAGCAGGACTAATCGCACTTAACCCTCCAGGAGCGATTACGCAAATTGTTGCCTGGGCATTCGCACTCGCGACCGGAACATTCTTCCCTGCGCTTGTTCTGGGGGTCTGGTGGAAGCGTTCAAACTCACAGGGGGTTATTGCCGGCTTGCTGGTCGGATTAGGTGTAACTTTGGCTTACATCTTTGCAGCTAAATATGGCGGCTTCACCATCCTGGGTATCATTGATACAGGTGCTGGTGTGTTTGGTGCCGCTGCAGCATTTGCAGCTAATATCATTGTTTCTCTCATGACAGCTGCCCCTTCACAAAAAATTCAGGAGGAGGTTATGGATCTTCGCTATCCGGAGCAAATGGTCTACAAAGATGGTGAAGTATGGATGAACGATGATGGATCAAAATCTGTATAACCTATACCATTTGGAGGCTGTGCGGTTTCACCCCTTTTTTCAAGGGGTGGAATTTGACACAGCCCTTTCACTTCTATCTTTGTGTGAAGTCCGCCGCTATGGGAAAAATGAAATTATCCTGAAAAAAGATAAACCGCGTGAAGGCCTTCTGCTCCTTTTAGAAGGTCTTTCAGAGGTATTGGTAAAAAATGAACATAATGGACGGGAAGAAGTGCTTGAAGTAGTCCAGGCAGGGGAAATGATTGGTTTTTCCAGCCTCGCCGATTTCCTGGGGGTTTCCAAAAAGATCGATACAGAGTCAATGGTCGAAGTCAAAGCCTCCAGCGAGGTAAGGGCGATGTTCATTCCGTTTGAAGTGGTGAGAAAAAGATGGGATGACCCTGCTGTTCATGATTACTTGCTGACACAGGTAGTCATCAGATTGAAAGATGTTTACGCTTCTCTTGCAGAACAGGTAAAACTCGCGACAGATCATGGAGAAAATGACCCATTCATAATCCGGGTTCAGGATGTCATGAGTACTGAGGCGGCTGCAGTCAGTCCGGGCGCATCCATTCAGGAGGCCGCTAAATTAATGCATAATAGGAAAATAAGTTCGATCCTCGTTGCAGAGAATGACTGCTTGTTAGGGATTATTACGGAAAGAGACATAGTGGAACGGGTAGCTGCTGCAGGTGCTGATTTATCTGCTCAGGCAAGAACCATTATGACAGAAAATCCAGTCACGATATCAAGGTTTGCGTATTATTATGAGGCCCTTTCACTGATTCTGTTTAAGGGCGTCAAACACCTGCCTGTCAAGGAAGATTCTAAGGTGGTAGGGATTGTGACGCTATCAGATTTGATGAGAAAGAAAAACGAGAATGTGATGAAGACTGTTCGACAAATTGAAAAAGCCGACCGGGACAATCTTCCGCGAATCAAAACGGGCATCTATGACATTATTGATTCTTTAATAAGTGATCGTGTTCCCATATTAAAAATACTTGAAATCATTACAAAGCTATACGATCGTCTGGCAGCAAGGATTATAGCTCTATCTATTTCTGAACTGAGAGAAAAAGGTTTACAGCAGCCATGCGAATTTGTTTTCTATCAAATGGGCTCAAGCGGCCGTGGAGAACAGTTCATGCTCACAGACCAGGATCATTTCCTCGTTTATGAGAGTCATTCAGAAGAAGCCACGGCATTTTTTGAAGAGCTGGGAAAAAGAATCACCTCTAATATGGAAGCAGCTGGCTATGCACGCTGCAAAGGGCTCATGATGTGCAGTGAACAGAAATGGCGCGGCTCATTGACAGTATGGGAAGAGAGGCTGCGAACATGGATGCTCCATTCAACAAATGACCATTTATTATTAGCGCAAAACTTCTTCTCCTATCGGCTAATTGCGGGGAGTGAAGGGCTGCATGCGGAATTTGAAGCGCTGGCCGCTGAACAGGTTAAGCGGTCCAGAATTTTTTTATACCGGCTGGCACAGCTGGAAAAGGAACATGCCATACCCGCCCTGGATCAGCCGATCCGATCCCTATTCAAGCTGCATCGAAAGAACATCGATATGAAAAAAGATATTCTATTTCCCTATCATCATAGTCTGCAGATCCTGTCACTTATACATGGAAAACTATCAGGCACACCAATGGAAAAAATAGATTTCCTGCAGGAGAAGCAGGTGTTCTCAAAGGAGTTTGCATCCGATTTGAAGGAAGCGGTAAGCACAATTATGACATTGTATGTCACCCAGCGATGGCAGCAGGAGAAAGCCGGTGCCTCTTTCTCTTCCGTTATATCATTTACAAGAATGTCTACCCGTGAAAAAGAAGAATTGATTCTAAGCTTAAAGACATTAAGGGAGCTGCAGAGCCAGGCAATCGCAAGATTCTCTCTATAGATCTAAAAGGAGGCTGGTATGTTTTTTCTCAGAAAAAATGTGACATGTTCCTTAACGTATGAGAATATTCCGTTATCCACGCCGCTTGAAGATCTGAGTTTTATTGTATTTGATACTGAAACAACAGGATTTCAAGTATCTGCAGCAGACCGGATCATTGAGATTGGTGCCGTCCCTGTAAAAGGATTTCAAGTGCAGGAAAAGGACCTTTTTCAGACATATGTTAACCCAAAACGACAAATTTCTCGGGAAATAAAAGAATTAACCTCTATTTCCGATGAGCTGATTAAAGATGCCCCGCAGGCATTGGAAGCCATTCTAAGCTTTTTTGATTATGTTGAATCAAGGGAAGCTGTATGCCTGGTTGGCCATTATGTAGGCTTTGATGCACTTGCTATCAAAAGTGAATTTAAGCGCGAAAAGCTTGCTTTGAAAAATTTCCTTACTATTGACACGCTGGATTTGATTGGCTTTATCGCCCCGTCCTATGATATGCGCGACCTTGAGAGATATGCCATGGCATTCGGCACCCGCATATATGACCGCCATAGTGCAGTAGGGGATGCTTTAACTACCGCATACCTATATGTTGAATTGCTCTTTCAGTTTCAGCAGAGGGGCCATAAAACCTGGGGGGAATTGATTAAAGCAACCGACAGTCAAATGAAATCCCTATTTTAATGACAGTGGTTGGAATGTTGGTGAGTGGATGAGTGATGTGGTTAAACCAGCGGAAAGCCGGCAGAATGCGGCTTTCCATGCCTTTACTGTATATCGATCAGTGAACCGTCCTTATAAACCACCAGGACTTCTTTTCCTGACATTTTTTGATAGGTTTGTGCTGTTCCATAAGGTACCTTCAGTGTGAAATAATCATCCCCATTTTTAAATTCCACCGTAAAATTGTCTGCCGCACCAGTGATGACTGCTTTTATTTTGGAAATATCCCCTTTGATGGTCAATTTCTGATTAATGAGTACCATATCACTTTTTAACTTGTTTAATCTTTTTAGTTCATTGACATTCATGCGGTAGCGCTTTGCGATTCCCCATAGTGTATCGCCCGGCACCACGGTATAAACAGCTGTCTCATTATTGAACGGTTCTTCTGTATGACGCTCAGTCCGAACCTCCAGTGTTTGCCCTGGATGAATCGTGTCAGACTTCAGATGGTTAACCGCTTTCAATTCTTTAACAGTCATATCATGTTCCCTGGAGATTTTATATAAAGTATCTCCGTGCTTCACTTTGTAGGTGCCTGTCAATGCCTGAGCTTCTTTTGATGAAACGCTGAAACCGGCTGATGCGATTACTGCAGCGAATACAGTGCTGGCTGCTGCCATTCCTCTTGCTTTTATCTTCTTTTTTTTATCGTTTAGAATTCTTTCTTTGCGTGTTTGCATACTATGTTCATCCTATCCGTTGGAATATAATGTCTTTATAACCAATTAAATGAATTGTTTTCCGAGAAAAATAGTACGGTAAAAATATCCGGTTCACAATAGGGAGGAGTTCCTGGCTCTTTACCCTTGTTTCCGATGATGTATATAGTTCAATCCGCTCTGCAATTCCTATATTTATGCATTTATCTGATTCAAAAGAAATTGTTTATGTCTATAGAAATGAATGATCCGGCAATGAAGGGTTATGATGGATATGCGGGAAAAGTACTGGATTTTATTAATGAATCAATTAAAATTAGGAAAGTCTTCACTGGTCTTTAGGCTGCTTATTTTTCAAATACCCCAAAGGATTTTTTGGAAACATTCTGATTTTTGGCCTCCAGATGTCCTATTTTCAAAAAATTTACACAAAACCTTGTCCCTATTGAGTTTTTCGTGCATATTACCTCAACCAAGCTAATAAACTGTTACAAACCTTACAAAGAGAATGTATGAGGTGAGGGATCGTTTTACTAAAACTAATGAATATGTTGAGGACATGTTTAATTATCGCAAGCTGAAAGCAAGCCTTTCAGGCGCATGCACGATTAAGCTCATTTAATCATGAATCCATGCGGAATACAGTTAAAAACCAGACAGAAAGCGAGTCTCATTTCACACTTCTCACATCCAAATCGGGGAGGGCGAGTGGTGTGCACGATTACATCAAAGAGAGAACTATCAAGATTGGAAAGTATATCGTGGAGACGAAAAAAACGGTTCGCGTAATCGCGAAGGAGTTTGGCGTATCCAAAAGTACAGTCCATAAAGACTTGACGGAAAGACTACCTGAAATCAATCCTGAACTGGCAAACGAAGTAAAGGAAATCCTGGATTATCATAAATCGATCCGCCATCTGCGCGGCGGCGAAGCCACAAAAATGAAATACAAAAAAGAGGAAATGGAAGAAGAGCCAGTTAAATGAAAAGATTCAAAAGGCGCTGATAAAGGCGTCAAAGGCTAAAGACTGCCGTTTTTAGCAGTATCATGGCAATTTTTGTTTTGCTGTACATGGTGAACCTTCATGCGGCTCCGGGGGCTAAAAGATCATAAGCTGTTTCCATGGCCTGAACCAAGGCTTTGCTATATGGATTTAAGCCCCTTCCTAAGTCGCCTGCATCTATTTCCCCATTTCGACAAAAACCCTCAAAAAGTCTCACAAAATCTGTCAAAATGTTACTGCTTTCACAAGGAATGTGTTAAAATATAAAATTAGGATAGAACTTGGTTCGTAAAGACTAGGACTCCTAATGAGAACGCCGGGCAAAATCATTTCTTTTTAAAAAGAACTGATTTTTTTGCGTGGCTTAAACTGCAGTTGCGAATAATGACTTGAACATCTAACTAAAAATTTATAAGCGAAGTTCGCTTTAAGAATGCCTAAATAGAGAGAGCCTTCAAAGGTGCGGACAGAAGCTGGCCATTTTGCAAGGAGGAAAAAGAGAAATGTTTGCTAGGGATATTGGGATTGATTTAGGAACTGCCAACGTGCTAATCCACGTTAAAGGACGCGGAATTGTGCTGAATGAACCATCTGTAGTGGCAATTGATAAAAATACAAACAAAGTACTGGCCGTCGGGGAAGAGGCGCGCCGCATGGTCGGACGCACACCAGGGAACATTGTGGCAATCCGCCCGCTAAAAGACGGTGTTATTGCCGACTTTGATGTGACAGAAGCGATGCTGAAGCACTTTATCAATAAACTGAATGTTAAAGGCTTCTTATCAAAGCCGCGCATTTTAATCTGCTGCCCGACAAATGTTACAGGTGTTGAGCAGAAGGCGATTAGGGAAGCTGCTGAAAAAAGCGGCGGCAAAAAGATATATCTTGAAGAAGAACCAAAAGTTGCGGCAATCGGAGCAGGCATGGATATCTTCCAGCCGAGCGGAAACATGGTTGTCGATATCGGCGGCGGTACAACAGATGTAGCGGTTTTATCAATGGGAGACATTGTTACGTCTTCTTCTATTAAGATGGCCGGAGATAAATTTGACAACGAAATTCTTCAATATATCAAAAAAGAATACAAGCTTCTAATCGGCGAAAGAACTGCCGAAAATATTAAAGTAACAATCGGGACCGTATTTCCTGGCGGCAAAAGCGAGGAAATGGAAATCCGGGGCCGTGACATGGTTTCAGGTCTGCCGAGAACGATTACCGTACGCTCTGAAGAAGTTCAGGGTGCTCTGGCAGAATCTGTTGATGTCATCGTACAGGCTGCCAAAAGCGTGCTTGAACGCACACCGCCTGAACTGTCTGCAGATATCATCGACCGCGGGGTTATTTTAACAGGCGGCGGGGCCCTTCTTCACGGAATCGACCAGCTTCTGGCTGAAGAGCTGAAAGTCCCTGTTTTAATTGCAGAAAACCCGATGGATTGCGTAGCCGTTGGAACAGGTATCATGCTTGATAATATTGATAAGCTTCCAAAGAAGAAGCTTGTATAATTGTGGACCCGTCTTTTTGGCGGGTTTTTCTTTTGGGAACAGCTCAAGTGCTGTTTTTGCGCGAAGTGACCAATAAATTTAGAAAACCACCGGTAAAATTCTAAATTGGCCGATAAATAAAAAATGTGACCGGTAAAAATGAAATCTGACCGATATCAATAAGTGAATATCTTTAGTAAACTTTCTCCTATTCCAGCCGATTAAAAAAAGGTACAGCTTTTTTCAAAATCTGACTCAATTCTTCAAAATTTTTAATGTTTATTGTCGGAAAGTTTCTTATAATAGAGGTAAATAGATGTTCGGAATTGCAATTTAGAGGTGATTAAAGATGTTTAGAGGTTTCTACACGGCTGCTTCCGGGATGCTTGCGCAGCAGCGGAGGACAGAAGTGCTGACGAATAATATGTCGAATGCCAATACACCAGGTTTTAAAGCAGATCAGACAAGCTTAAGGGCTTTTCCTGAGATGCTTTTGCAGCGAATTGGCCAGAAGACAGTTCCGACCGAGAAAGGCCTTAATCTTCCTGTTAATCAGGAAGTGGGCAGCCTGAATTCAGGGGTCTATATGCAGGAGACACTGCCATCCTTCATGCAGGGAGATATGAAGGAAACAGGCCTGAATACGGACCTGGCCTTGCTTGATCTTAATCTTCCCGTTAATCCGGATACTGGCTTAAGTGGGTCTGTCTTTTATACAGCAGCAGGTATTGATGGCGAGCAGCGCTATACAAGGAATGGAAATTTTACCCTTGATGGAGAAGGTTATTTAACGACAGCGAGCGGATTATATATTCTGGATGATGCGGGTGAACGGATTCAGCTCTCCAGTGACCGCTTTAAAGTGAGTGAAGATGGTGTGATAACGGGTGAAGCGGGTGAAACAGCGAGACTGGGCATTATGTATGCACAAAACCCTGAAAGCCTGCGTAAAGAGGGTGACGGACTGTTTGCAGTGACAGAAGAAAGCGTCCTTGAGAATGCCTATAATGCACAGAATGTCCAATTCAAGCTGCAGCAGGGCTATTTGGAGCGTTCCAATGTAGATGCTTCCCGGTCGATGACAGATATAATGACCGCCTATCGCTCTTTTGAAGCAAACCAAAAGGTCCTGCAGGCTTATGACCGCAGTATGGAGAAAGCCGCAAATGAAATCGGGCGGATCGGGTAATGTCCTGCGGCAGACCCGCTAAGGGGGAAGAACAATGAATAGAACCATGATCACAGCAACGAATACTCTGGCACAGCTGCAGAAGCAGATGGATATTGTCAGTCATAATGTGGCCAACATTGATACAGCGGGCTATAAAAGAAGAGAAGCCAATTTTACCGATTTGCTTTTTCAACAGTTCAATAATCAGCGGAATCCGAATGCGGAGACCGCAAGACTAACACCTGCAGGCATCAGGCAAGGTGTAGGGGCAAAGCTCGCGCAATCCCAAATTGTCATGAAGCAGGGTGCCTTAAAGGCAACCGAACGGCCGCTTGATCTAGCCTTCACAAAAGAAGGGCAGTATTTTCGTGTGCTCGAGCAGACCGAAGAGGGAGCAGCTGTGCGTTTTACCAGATCAGGCGCCTTTTATTTAACACCGGTTTCAGATAATGAGACCATGCTTGTAACAGGTGACGGACTTCCTGTTCTTGATGAAAATAATAATTCGATTATAATAAATGGACAAGCTAAAAATTTTAAAGTGACCGAAACAGGGAGCTTTTTGGCAGAAGCAGCCAATGGTTCCATCCAGGAATTCAATCTTGGAGTGGTTCTGATTAACAAGCCTCAATTCCTGGAGCAAAAAGGGGATAATCTTCTTGGCCTTCCTGATGGAGTTGACGGCGAGGGGATCTATACAGAGCTGAATGGTGCGCTCCGCGGCCAGATAGGAATGGCCCAGGGTTCCCTTGAACAATCCAATGTGGATATGTCTAAGGAAATGACAGATTTGATCAACCTGCAGCGGGCATATCAGTTTCAGTCAAGATCTGTCTCCATGGCTGATCAAATGATGGGGCTGATCAACGGAATACGTTAGGTAAAAGGGGAAATAAAATGTCAGTAAACAACAGTAATCAAGAAGCAGTCAAGACGCGTGAACAACTGAAAAAAGAACACAGCAAAGAAGAATCATCGCGTAAAGGGCGGGTTCGCATTCGCCTCATTCCGATCTGGCTTCGGATTATTATTGTCGTGCTTTTAATTTTCCTGAGCGTTACGGCTGGAGCTGCGGTCGGGTATGGAGTCATCGGCGGCGGGGAAGTAAAGGATATTTTTACAAAGTCCACATGGATGCATATTGTGGAGTTAGTTGAAAAAGAATAGAAAATGAAGAGGAGGGCGATGATGCCCTTCTTTTTTGTTTCCACTTTGCGTTCGCCCATTTTTTTAGTAAAATAAATATAAGCTATTATTAGTATCTGGTACTAAATACTGCAGGGGAGCGATACATATGAAGTTGAATGTTGAAGAAATTAAAGAAATAATCCCTCACCGATACCCATTTCTGTTTGTGGATTCCATTGAAGAGCTTGAGCCTGGAAAAAGAGCTGTCGGCAAAAAGAATGTAAGTGCCAACGAGGAAGTGTTCAATGGGCATTTCCCGAATTACAATGTATTTCCAGGATGCCTGACACTTGAAGCCTGTGCACAGACAGGTGCTGTTGCCCTGCTGTCATTGGATGAATATAAAGGAAAGCTTGCCTTTTTTGCCGGTGTGGAGAAATGCCGCTGGAAACGCCAGGTGCGGCCGGGCGATACACTCATCATGGAAGTCGAACTGCTCTCCGTCCGCAGGGGAATCGGAAAAGGAAAAGCCGTTGCGACTGTAGAGGGCGAAGTGGCGATGGAAGCTGAAATTATGTTTGCAATTGAAAGGTAATGATAAAACAAATCCCGTACGAAGCGTACGGGATTTTTTCTGTAAAAAAATATGCAAGTTGTTTCGGTTTTTGGGAAATATAAAGGAAGACCAATGCAGCAGGTCAACAATAAAACCCTATGAAAGGAGCTTTTACGATGAATAAAAAGCTTTTAACACTTATCGGAGGATCTGTTCTTTCTGCCATGCTTCTAGCAGGCTGTGCCACAGATAACCAGGATCCGCCGCCGGAAGATGATACAATTACGGAGGATAATGGAAACGTAGATGAAGGCGGTATGAACGGTGACAACGGCGATATGACTAATGATCTGAACGAAAATACGGATGACAACGATATCAACACAGATGATGACGGCGACATGATGGAAGATAACAACGAGCCGGGCGAAGATGCAATCGAAGATAACAAAGATATGCAGGATAAAGATAATAAAGATAAGTAAAAAGGCAAGGACAGGGGTGAACCTGTCCTTTTCTAAAGAAAAACTCCCGTCATGATGAACTATACCCTAGATAGTGGACACTGATAAAAAAGTGCCCCTTTCTGGGGTTTTTTGTGTTTCAATAGTTTTAATGAATAAGGCGGAGGATTTTTTATGAGTAAGAATATCTATAATGAATTCCAAATGAAAGAGCTTGAAAAGAATCCTAATGTTTTGAGGGCTTCTGAGAGGTCAATCTCCTATAGTTCTGAATTTAAGATAAAAGCAGTGGCGGAGTACAAAAGTGGGAAAACACCATCGCAAATCTTTATTGAACAAGGCTTTGATCTCGAGATGATTGGCAAGGAACAGCCAAAACGTTGTCTTAAGCGTTGGAGAGAAACATTCGAAAGGTTCGGGGAGGAAGGTTTCCTTACGGAACGTCGAGGTAAAGGGAGCACTGGACGTCCTTCTTCTAAACAACTTTCCATTGAGGAGAAACTAAGGAAGGCTGGGGCAAGGATTAAATTCCTTGAGGCAGAGAATGACTTCTTAAAAAAGCTGGAAGAACTAGAAAGGCAGGCGTTGATGAAGAAACGATTCTAACGGCAGCTGAGAAGTTTTCTTTAATTGAGAAAACCATCAGAACATATCAGTTGAAAAAATCTGTTTCCTACCTGTGTGAACTGGCAGGCGTAAGTCGAAGTGGCTACTATGATTGGCTGAAGGCAGCACAATTACGGGCACAACGTGACGAGAAGGATCAATTGGATATAGAGTTAATTCGAGAAATATTCATAAGTAAAAAAGAAAAAGTAGGTGTCCTCCAGATCAAAATGATTATGGAGAATGATTATTCATCGGTAATGAACCACAAAAAGATTAGGCGTCTGATGGCAAAATATAATCTTGTAACAAAAGTAAGGAAAGCCAATCCTTATCGTAAAATGGCTAAGGCAACCCATGAGCATCGATCTTGTCCCAACCTCCTTAACCGAGAATTTAATCAAGAAGAACCAGGAAAAGTCCTGCTTACTGACATTACTTATCTCTATTTCGGAAAGGGACAAAAAGCATACTTATCCTGCGTAAAAGATGGAGCTACCAAAGAAATTGTCGCTTATCATCTATCCACTTCGTTAGAAATGGATATTGTATATAAGACGCTTAAAAAGTTAAAACAAGCTGTTGGCGATCATTTTCATCCAGAAGCCATACTGCACTCTGACCAAGGTTTCCACTATACCCATCCCCAATTCCAAAGCAAAGTAAAAGAACTTGGCTTAATACAATCGATGTCCCGAAAGGGAAACTGTTGGGATAACGCACCAATGGAAAGTTTCTTTGGGCACTTTAAGGATTTAGCAGAGTATAAATCATTAGATAATTTAGGAGATGTTAGAAAAGAAGTGGATCGAGTGATTGAGGAATATAACCAGCATCGTTATCAATGGGGCTTAAATAAAATGACCCCGGGGCAATACCGGGGCCATTTACTAGCCGCATAGGCGCTTTTTAAACTGTCCGTAAATCGGGGCACAGTTCATGATTGAGCGGGAGTTTCTTTATTTTCCTTTTTGGCAGCAGCCAGGCGCGGCTTGCTTTGCATCTTACCCTTGAATTCATCAAGCAGGCTGTCTCCAATAAAGCCCTTTTCCAGGAGGTCCTGAAGCAGCAGTTCGGCATAATCATTTTTTGTTCTTTTGAGTGATCCTTCAAAAAGGATGCTGATATGGTTTTCCAGTTCACTGATAGAGGTAATTTTAGTTTGGAATGCGGCTGGATCGTTTTCTTTTTTCGTAATAACAACTTGGATGGTCAGCTCGTCCTTGTCATCAGCGCGCTTTTTGAAGTACTCAAGATAGGATTTATCAATAAATGCCTCCAGGAGCCAGGTGCTCTTCTCGTCTTCTTTATTGATAATCAACCCATCATCCAGTTGAATATCAATCAGGCCATTTTCTTCCACTAATTGCAGAGAAACAAGTTTAAATGTTTTCATGGCTTACCTCCATCTCTAAAATAAGTTGTTTTATAAAAAATTATAACACAGGCCAAACTGAAAGCGAATTTGAGGGTTTGTCGAATTTTCTTATTTTGTATGTTGAAAATAAGATTTTAGGTGCTGTTTTTTGCGGAAAAGAGGCTGAAAAATGAATTTTTATGGTGTTTTTGCCGAAAAAACACTGCAAAAAACTCTTTTTGTCTTTTTTACACAGTGAATGAATTCCGGATATGATAAGGCTATCAAAGAGAGGAGATGAAAACCTATGATTAATCAAGTGACCCTGGTTGGAAGACTGACAAGGGATCCCGAGCTGAAACGGACACAGGAAGGCATTCCGGTGACAAATGTGACGCTGGCAGTAAACCGCCAATACCGCAATCAGAAGGGTGAAATCGATGCGGATTTTGTACAATGCACCTTATGGAAGAAAACGGCGGAAAATACATCCCAGTATTGCCGGAAGGGCACCTTGATTGGGATAACCGGGAGAATTCAGACGAGGCATTATGATAATCAGGAAAAGAAACGCATTTATGTAACAGAGGTGGTAGCGGAATCGGTCCGCTTTCTTGACCGGAAGAAGACAGAAGAATTCCCGGTGACCGTGACCAAGGAGGAACTGCCATTTTGAAAGAAGTGTCTGAAAGAGAAAAGGCATTGGAATATATGCTCGAAAGCCTCATAAAGATGCTCGGTAAATCGAACCAAAGAGTCGATGACTTGAATATACGGGTTCTCCAGCTTGAATCCTTCATTCGTGAAACCGCTATGCAAAACGGTCCCCGGGAGAAATCCGGAAGATTAACCTTCATGAACTGACGGCTTCCCCAACCAGCTGTCCACATATTTTCCTTCCCTATAGAGAATCAATCCTATCCCCAGCACTTCCCCTAAATTTGAAACCCGGTACTCCTGTGCCGGGTTATTTCTAACTCTGTTTGTGAAAACAAATATTACATATGGCCATTAAGAACCAGGGAGGATTTTCACAGAATGTGTCGAATATACTTTTTGAAAATAATAAAGAGGAGGTGCAATTTAGTGGATAAAGGAGATAAAACCGGATACCTGTATTTTCAAACAGCAAATAAAAGATTAAACACCAATCATCAGCCAAGCTTCTTTGATGCACTTCAGCTTATTCAGCTGCAGAGTAATAAATCCTATCATAGAATTCCTCTTAGAAGCCATACTTCACTCACATTTAACGATAAGGAAAGTTTTCTTCACTACAAATTCAACTTCTTATTCGGCCAGGTGGCAATAAACGCCGGGAACAAGAATCCTACATACCAGCTGCTATCCTGTTTCATTATTAAAGAAGGCAGCAAAGTAACTTTTCTGACTCAAAAGCCTAACAAGCCTGAATATGCGATAATAAAAAAACAGCCTTCAAGCCTTTATGCATATCAAGGACTTGAAGACTGAACAAAATTTATGTCAGGTGAACCAGATCTCTCAGCTCATCTGTTGAAAGCTCGGTAATCCAATTCTCGCTCGTAATAATTTGATCATTAAGGGACTGTTTTTTTTCGAGCATGGCATCAATCTTCTCTTCGAGCGTCCCGGTGGCAATCATTTTATGGACATGAACAAAGCGTTTTTGCCCAATTCGGTATGCGCGGTCGGTTGCCTGGTTTTCGACGGCGGGATTCCACCAGCGGTCATAATGGATGACATGGTTTGCTGCCGTCAGATTCAAACCGGTTCCGCCAGCTTTAAGCGACAGCAGGAAAACCGGGAATTCATGATCTTGAAAACGGCTGATCATATTGTCCCGTTCCTGCTTTGGCACGCTGCCGTTTAAAAATGGAACGTCGAATCCGAATTGTTTTTTCAGCAAGCGGGCGATCATGTTCCCCATTTCAATATACTGGGTAAAAATCAGGCAGCTTTCTCCCTGCTCATGTACAGCACTGACAAGCTCGCTTAACTTTTCAAGCTTTACAGAACGTTCAAGGACATGCTTAGGCTTCTCCTCTTTTAAATAAAGGGCCGGGTGGTTGCACAGCTGCTTTAAGCGGCTTAATAACTGCAGGATCAGACCTTTACGCTCAAACCCGGACAGCTTTTCGATCTGTGCGAATGTATCCTGGACAAGCTGCTCGTATAGCGAGGCCTGCTCAGCAGTAAGAGGACAATATTCCTTCTGCTCAAGCTTATCAGGCAGGTTCAAGGCCACATCCTCATCCTTCTTCGTGCGGCGGAGGAGGAAGGGACGGATATATGCCTGCAGCTGCCTGACTTTATCCTTGTCATCATCCTTTTCAATCGGCAGTACATAGCGCTTCTGAAACTGCCCGAGGCTGCCGAGATAGCCATGGTTCGTAAAGTCAAAAATGGACCAGAGCTCGGTCAGCCGGTTTTCCATGGGCGTGCCGGTGAGGGCAATATGGTGCTTGCCTTTTAACTTTCGGACAGCCCGCGATTGCTTTGTCTGGGCATTTTTAATATTTTGAGCTTCATCAATTGAAATTGAGCTCCACTCGATGGTTTCAAAATCCTCCAGATCCATATGGGTTAGTCCATAGGAGGTCAGCACAATATCAGACTCCATTACTTTTTCAGAAAAGCTTTCACCCTTCAGACGATTTGAACCGTAATGGAGATAAACATTCATGCCAGGTGCAAAGCGCTCGATTTCCTTCTGCCAGTTGCCGAGGACAGATGTAGGGCAGACGATAAGCGATGGGCCGCTGTCTTCCTCTTTCTTTACCTTTAACAGATAAGAGATCAGCTGAATCGTTTTTCCAAGCCCCATATCATCTGCCAGAATGGCGCCAAAACCATATCGGCGCAGAAACAGCAGCCAGCTCATGCCGAGCTTCTGATAAGGGCGAAGATCACCCTTGAAGCTTGCAGGGACCTCTTCAAGCGGAAGACTTTTGATATCGCGAAGCTGCTTCACCATCTGTTTCCATTGGCGGTTAAGCTCGATCTGAATGCGGGCAAAAGCCTTAGGATTATCCAGCTCGTCTTCCTGCGTGCTCTCGTCAGCCATAAGCTCCTGTTCTATCAAGTCACGGACATGCAATCCTTCTTTTTCCGCTTTCTTCATTAAATCCTGAATATGGCGGACAAAATGGGGATCCAGCTTGATCCAGCGGCCGCGAATGTAGACAAGCCTTCTTTTTTCCTCAACCATACCCCGGAATTCATCCTCTGTTAAATCAACGCCATTCATGCTGAAGCGCCAATCATAATCAAGCATGGACTGAAGCCCGACAAACGAAGGACGGTGGCTCCCGGTTCCTTTCACTTTTGCTTTGACCTTTAGGCTTGCATTTTTCATAGCCTGCCACCACGAAGGAAGCAGGATTTCCACGCCAAGTGCCAGCAGGGTTTCGCTCGCTTCAGTGAGAAAGGTCCAGGCTTCATCTTCAGTCAGTGAAGTGGAGATCATTCCAGGCTTGCCTTCAAGCCATGGGAATAGCTCAAGCCAGCGCTCGATCTCTTTGTCAATAGAATCTTCAAAATCATGCCAGTTGTGGGGATAGTTCGAATAGTCCTTGAAGTCGACAAAGACATCAGAATTATTTTTTCCGCGGAGGAATATCGCCAGATCCCAGCTGGAATCAATATCCCCGGGCTCTTCCAGCTTAAGTCCAATCGAAAAAGGAGCTTCATTTGATTTAACCCCGATCCATTCCTGCCAGCTTTCTTCATCAAAATAAGCAGCAAGATCCTTTGGTGAGAGGTGCTCACTCCGCAATGCTTCAAGCTTTTCACCGAACTGTGCTTTCGCTTCCTGATTCTGATTCATATAGCCATCAAGGGAGCGGTGAAATAAATCTCCGATAAACTCCCTGACAGGTGAGCCTTCTACAGCCTGGTCCCAAAAGTTTGTGCCGAATTCGGTAACCACACTTTCCGGCAGTGCCCAGCGGAATTGATCCTGTTCCCAGGCGGCGAAATCCGGCATCCATTCTTTTTCCACGATCGAATCGTAAAGAGCATGAGAGGAAGCCAGCAGGATTTCGGCAGTTTCATCCCAGCTCCAATCAATCAAACGGTTGAACTGCTCAGCCGCAAACAGGGTAACGAGCTGCCAGCCGCTTACAGAGATCCCTTTGATTCCGTCCGCATCAACAGCATCAAGCATTGTTCCAAAGAAACTTTCTCTGTGATGGTTAAAAAGAAGCGGCTTCCATTCTTTTGGGGACAGGAGGCGGCCTTCTTCATTGACGGCAAAAATCAGGTAGCGGTCATTGTTTATTGGTTTCACTTTCACATGGAGAAATCTCGTTTTAAGCATCGATTAGCTTACCCCTTTTGCATTCTTCCTGAAAGGCGCGGAGACGTTTCGTTTTTTCAAGCAGCAATTCAAGAAAAAGCTGCCAGTCTTCCTGGCGTTTCAGCTTATTGTACAGCGTGCGAAGCTTTTTCATTTTCCGGACAGCCTCGCGGTAATGATCCCTGTTTTTCATATTGATATGGGCAGTGATGGCCTGGTGATAGAGCGGCAGGAGTATGGAGGGTTCCTTTTTGCTGATTTCCCTGATCCGGTCCTTGCCTAAAGAATCAATATCAAAGCCAATAAACGCCTGCAGATCGGCCCACTTTATGAATTCGCCTTTTTCAAAAAGGAGGTATTCATAGTCGCTGTAGCTGTACGGCAGCGTTTCCATCAAGGCTTTCTCGTATAAATCCATTTTGCTGCTTTCCAGGCAATACGGAGAAATAGCCTTGATGGCCATCCTGGTAAAATCCATGCAGGCATAATAGTCATCAGATTGTTTCAAGTAATCCCGTAATTTATGGATAAATGCTTCTGCATAAGGACCCATCCGATTCCAGTCCTTATTGGCTGAAAAATAATCGATCCAGTAAAGCATGTAAGGAGTCATTAAATGATTTGGCACATTTAAAACACTGAGTGCCTGTTCATCATTACGTTCAAGGATATGAAGATGCACATAGCCTGTCACAGACGGAAGGCTGGGCGATTCCTCTTTGATGGAGGATTCCAGCTTCTGGATCTCCGCTTCACGCCATTCTTTCTTTTTAAAAAAATGTGTCCATAACAGCCGATATAAATGGGCCCGCTCATAATCCAACCCAAAAGAACCGGTGATCAGCCCGGCGGAATCATCTTTCAGTTTTTCAATATATTGATCGAAAGCGAAGGGAAGGGAGTGCACCGACAGTTTGTTCATTATCTCAACCGAATCTTCCATCAGGGACTGATAGAGATGGCGGTAATAACGGTCAATCAATTCTTCGCCATGGCCGTACTTCCTGCTCAGCGCCATTAGCTTTTTAAAAGAAAAGACATAGCCGACAAGCAGATACAGCAGCTTCCATTCCTGTTCAACCGGTGCTCCCGCTTTCATGCGCCGCAGATAAACATGGAAAAGCTCAGGGAGTACATAGGGACGAGGCTCTCCCTGTTTTTCCAGCAGCTCGGTAAAGCTTTCCTCGAATCCGGCAACCCAGCCGTCGTAACCTGTCTTCATCTGACCGGAGGATTTCAAAAGATCCTTCGCTCTTTGAAGCCCCCAATTCTTGGCTGTCTGCTTTTCCTTTATCGGCTTCCTCCACTCTTCAATCCACATGGACACACTTTTGGCTTTGGAAAGAAGCTGCAGAAATACCGCAGTCTGATGGCGGCAAAAACCTTCAGCCGGACAGGAACACTCGCTCAAATGAATGAACTCAAGATTAAGTTCAACCTTTGCGGGAGTCACATCCTGGACCGTCGCCAAAACCTTATCATCTTCGAAGCGAAGCTGATACACAAGCCCCTGCCGAAAAAGCATCAGCCCCTTCTGCACCAGGCGCGCATCTTCCTCATTCTCTGCCCGCAGTAACCCCTTCAGCTCATTCGCTGCAAACTCTAAAGGCTCCAAAAACCGCTCCGGAATCATTTCACAACCCCCTTGTTGGTGTGGGACAAAGGGACAGGTTCCTTGTCCCATCTACCCGTAGGGGACAATCAGCCAGTCCCCATGTTCCAAAGTACATTCCTATATTATAACATTTAGGGCAGTTGGAATGAAGGTGCGCGCTGTTTCAAAAATAGCTGAGGGAAGTTCTTAATGGGAATTGTGTGGAAAAAAATTATCGGAATTTTCGATCCATTTCAAATAAAATGTTATGATGGATTTAATGCTTTATAGGAACTGGGTGGGAAAATGACTGCTGTAAATGCTAGACAACAGGAAGCTGATAAATATTCGCTGCATGATGCCGGCTTCAAAAAAATTATGATTGCGATGACGAGTGCATCCATTTTAGTATTCGCTAATTTATACTTTGTGCAGCCGATTATGCCGCTGCTCGTGAAATCATTTGACATCACATCTGCAGCAGCCGGTTTATCACTGTCTGCTGCTGTGGTTTCTATGATTTTCGGATTGTTATTTTTCGGGTTTCTATCTGATCGAATTGGGCGGGTTTCCATAATGAATATTACGCTTGTTTGCACTATTATTCCGTTAGTGCTTTTGCCCGTTTCGCCTAATTTCGAAACGTTTCTGGTGCTGCGTTTCCTGCAGGGCATTTGTATAGCGGGCCTGCCTGCAGCTGCCATCGCGTATCTAGGGGAGGAACTTGATTCTAGAAGCGTCAGTCTCGGCATCACCATGTATATTGCAGCCAATGCCATTGGCGGAATGGCCGGCCGCATCTTCGTCGGGTACATTGCTGATATGGCCAGCTGGCAGACTTCTGTTTACTTCCTATTTGGATTCTCCATTCTGTTATTCATCATTTATTTTATGACTCTGCCAAAATCTCATTATTTTAAGCCCAGTAAAATATCAGTTCAAAAAGACTTATCAGGCATGGGCTCACATCTGAAAAACACGAAACTTTTCCCTGCGTTCGCGATGGGAATCCTCCTCCAATTCTCGTTTACAGGAGTATGGACGTACCTGCCTTTTTACCTCGAACAGGATCCTTTTAATCTTTCTGTAAAAAATATTTCGTTTACTTACCTGGCATACAGCTTCGGTATAGTTGGCTCCATTCTGGGCGGAAGGCTATCTGCTCATTTTAGGCAAGCTACACTGGTCTCGGTCGGAACTGTCATTTTAATAGGAGGGACCTTGCTTACCAATGTGCACTCTTTATCAGTAATTGTAATAGGTCTATGCCTGACCTGTCTTGGATTCTTTGTGGCGCATTCACTGATGGCGGCCATTGTAAATGAGCGCGCTGCCCATCACAAAGCCGGTGCCTCGAGCATCTATCTCGTAAGCTATTACCTTGGAGTGGCAACCGGAGGGACGCTTGCCGGCCTGGTATGGCAGACTGGGGGATGGACGGGGATTACGGTGGTTTCCTTTGGTCTGCTTCCGGTTGTGGTGTGGCTGATGGCAGGCAGCAGGAAGGTTCATCGCTGATAGGGCTTCGGACAGACTGAGCGGCAATTTAATCGGAGTCCGAACCCGTGTCGCCTTCGGACATGCTAAGCAGAAATTAGTCAGTTAGAGTCCGAACCGTGTCAGAGTCTGACAGTAGGAATAATCCAGTTGGAGTCCGTACTTTTGTCAGCTTCGGGCCAGCAGAGCAGAAATTTCCTTATTGAAGTTCGTCACAAGGCGGATTTATCGAAAATGAACCGTTCATTTACTAAAAACATTTAATACGAAGCTTAAAAGCCCCAATCCATAACGACTGGGGCATATTTCTTCCATAAAAACCGCACTGAGATGCCTTCATGTATCATTAAAATCAGTTTATGTGCGGATAGACTCAACTTACTTGCGGATAAAATTTTTTCTGTGCTTATAACCACAATTTACGTGCGGATAGAAATTTTTTCGTGCGGTTAGCCATTTTTAAGACTGCAGATCAACACTCCTGCCTCAACCTAACGGGGATCCCGTTCCTGCCCCGTTTTTAAATCAATAACCTTAACCGGGTTCTCTGGAGCATTGACCGTTTTGCTCTCAGGAGCAGCTTTCCCGTTTTCCACCCAGTCGATAAGCAAGTCGAATGACTGGTGAGCGTAAGGCAACAAAGGCTGAAGTTCTTTATCCGGATCGGCGGAGCTGTTCCAGACAAGGCTGTCAACATGGTTCCCATTCTCAATAGTATACATTCGGTGCAGATCCTGCTTTCCGGCTTTCTTGACCAGCTTTTGATATCCCTTTGCATGAATATCCGGGAATATCAGCGAATCAAGGGAACCAGTGAAAGAGATGAGCGGCACATCTATATCTCCAGTATTGGCCACTTCCTTAATATTTTCTTTCACTTCTTTTGGACGGGTCACATATTTATAATCTTCAAAGACAGAATCAAATGATCGGTCTCTCACGCCATTAACAAAGTTCAGGTAATTGCTCCAATGGGTACGGCCTGGGGCTTCCGGATCGAAATGGTCCCGATAGATATTCAGCGAGACAAACCAGTATACCTGATCATGATAGGCCCATAGTTTTTCCGATCCTTTGGGCAATCCAGCTTTGTATAGCTCTTTAATCGCTTTCTGCTTTATTTTGCCGCTTCCAAACAAAGCTTCCTCCGCATGATTCACTACGGTGGTCAGAGAACTGATTAAATTTGGCTTTTCTTCCGTCCATAACACGCCTTCCCAATCAACTCCTCCATCAAAAAGACGCGGTTCGCCAGTCTTCTCTGGATGGTCATTTTCAAGGGCATAGCGCACGACGTATCCGCCATTGGAAATTCCCATCGCATATGTAGGAATTTTATGCACTGCCGATACTAAATCGCTCGCCGGGTCAGTAGAATCTGCCGGATCGATCAGACCATCGGAATAATGGCTGACTAAGTATCGCTGTGCGGCTTTCGTAACCTGCCGGAACCGCTGGTGCCATTCTGCTACGCTATCATCCTCAGCGGCTAAGGCATTCTTTACTTTTGCAAATGGATCAGCTGAATCAGCGTCACCCTGGGTGCCTTTATCAATCGCTGCAAAAGCATATCCTTTTTCCAGGACATAGTCGCTGAAAAGCAGGTCGGTTGATGTTTCATTTCTTGTAGCCGGGATTCCCGAAACAACCAGCCGGCCATTCCAGTGATCCGGAACCCTTATGACAAACTGGGCATCTTCAAAAATACCATTTACCTGTGTTCCCGTTACAGAAGAAGGCTTATACATTTGATGCCATCCGGTTCCTTCCTCGGCATTTCCCCAGAGATAAGGAGCAAGACCGATGTTTCCGTAAAGGGTCGCCTGCTGATATTGGAGGGGATTCTTGGTGGTCAGCCAGTTGTTGTTCACACCATCAAAGTATTGTTCCGTTACTGTATGCGCACCAGGTATTATGGCCTGGTTTTCCGCAGCAGTTTGCTCGGCAAAACTTCTTTCCGGAAAAAGTGAAAAGCTTAAAGCAGATGCCAGTGATAACGCAATTAGCTTATTTTTCAGATAAATCAATCCCTTCTGCATAATCTCTTACAGTTCTATTCTACTTTTACTAATTATGGGAATCATGGGTCTTAGTGATTAATTATTTGAATTTTCAGTATAAATGAAAGCAGAGCATTGAGAATTGTGATGACTGACCGATGCTAGTACTATAGCCTTACATGCGGGGCAAGTTGGAAGCAATGGAAATTCAAGTAGAAATGGGCGCTTTAATGAATTCGAGCTAGTAGCGCAACCGGCCAGCACTTACATGGGACCAGTCCTCTTGTAGGGATATGTTCTGACAAACTTTTTTGAAAAGAGGAAGAGCATGCTTACAACTTATAAGCCTAGTCATTTTAAAAGCACACAGGTTCTTGAAAAAGAAGCTGTTTTGGCTGCAATTGAAAATTCTCTGGCCATGATTGAATTTGATAGAAACGGGAAAGTGCTGTGGGCAAATGAGAATTTTGCCCGCACTGTCAAATATCGTGCAGAAGAAATGTCAAATATGATGCATAAGCAATTTTGCACCCCTGAATTTGCCGCCAGCAGGGAATATCAGGTACTTTGGAGAAATCTGCGCAATGGCAAAAGCTTTCAGGAAAAAATTCAGCGTGTGACCAAGCAAGGAGATCTTATCTGGCTCGAAGCGACTTACACACCGGTATTTGGGAATGATGGCAGATTAGAAGGTGTTGTAAAGGTTGCTACGGATATTACAGAAAGGGAAACGAATACAGCGCAGGTAGCATTCCAGTTTCAGGCAATGTCAGAAGCCCTTAGTGAAAAAGCAAAAGCTGGAATTGAAAGAAGCGAAGAGGCAGCTCAGGCGATAGCCAAGCTCGTTTATGAGTCCAAAGGGAACCTGGAAATTCTCCATTCTCTCAAATCACAGGCACAATCCATCGGCAGCATCGTAAAAACAATCCGTGAAATAGCGGCCGAAACGAACCTCCTGGCATTAAATGCAGCTATTGAAGCAGCACGTGCCGGCGAACATGGCAGAGGCTTCAACGTCGTTGCCGGAGAAGTGCGAAAGCTCGCAAACCGGGTGCAGGACTCCATCCAGGAAGTCAATGCCCACATCAAAGGAATATCAGATGAAATCAACAAAATTAGTGACGCAACTCTGCAATCACAGTCAGGCATAAGTGAAAACCAGGTTCTTAATGAACAGGCTGTATCTGCTTTTAAAGATATCGGGGAAGCTGCAAGAAAGCTGGATGAACAGGCGAAGGGTTTTAAGAGTATTTTATAGGAAAGTGTGGGCTGCTTTATAGCAGCTCTTTTTTTCTGCAGATAGGAAGAATGGATGAGGCTGGCGAATTTACATATATTCTGTTTATTTTTGATGAGAGAAGATGTTTTTATGAAATATTTCCACAAGACATTCACTTCAGAGTTAAAGGGGAAGATTCATAGTATTGAAAAGGAACTAAAAGAACATATTGAAAAGCTTCTAAGAGAGAATAAAGCGGCTTTTTCAAAGAAAGGACTGAAACTCGAGGCTGAATTTTAATCAGGAGGGCAGAGATGTTTTCCAGCCTGGATACAGTTCCTCCATTTCACTGGGGAGTTCTGATAAAAGAGGGGATCTCATAGATGTAAAAATCATTAAAATTTGGGAATGCGAATACTTTTTTCTTGGAATGCCGGTATCGAAAAAAATCCCTGGAAGCAAGTTGTTTGGGGAGCTTCTGGATGAATCTTCACAAGAAATAACAACGGAGTTAGAGCAATGGATAGCTGAATTTTGGGATGAACTTACCAATTAAGAGAAATAGGAGGAAAAAGCATGAGAAATCAATCTTTAACGCTGCCTAAGGAATTTGAAAAATATCGGAGCGAATTAGAAAAAACAGCTAAATCGTTTGTCTGCATACATGCAGAAAGAGGGGAGACCACACTTTATGAAAGCAAGTTCGGAGGAAAGCCCTACCTTCCAAAAACAAGCGAACAACCAAAGGATGAGCAGGGAAATTATATGAATCTATTTGCGCAAATCAATTTCGAAGAAGTTCCTCACATTGAGCCTATGCCTGAGAGCGGAATTCTTCAATTCTATCTCTCACCGGTTGATGATATGTACGGACTTGATTTTGATAACCCGGCTGATCAAAAAAATTTTCGGGTTGTTTATCATCCAAATGGCGTGAAAGATGAGTCAGACCTTGTGACAGATTTTTCGTATATGCCTGATTTAGGTGATGAATATGATCCGATAGTCCAGGAAGCAAAGATGATTTTTAACCTTAAGTTCGCTCCTGTACCTGCTGAGGATTTCCGATTTGAGGACATGGTCAAAATTGACTTATTTGAATCCATCGATCATCCGGATTATGAGGATTTATATGAGCTTTACTCCGAGGAATTAGGTGCAGAGGGCCATAAAGTTGGCGGCTATCCCTACTTCACCCAGCAGGATCCTAGAGAAAAAGGGGACCCAACAGGTGATTATAAGATTTTGCTATTCCAGGCGGATACGGACGATGATATTGAGCTGATGTTTGGGGACAGCGGTGTTGCCAACTTCTTTATTAAGGAAGAGGATTTGCGGAAGAGGAATTTTACAGATGTTCTTTATAATTGGGATTGCTGCTAACGTACCAACCCCCAATTATGAGGAGATAACTGAATGGAGGGGTTCACATTTGGACAGAAAAAGGATAAACCTGAGCGGCTGAGTCCGAACTTTTAGCTCCTTCGGACAGGAGAAGCAGAAATCGGGGAGAAAGAGTCCGAACCTGAAGCCACTTCGAACAGGAGAAGCAGAAATCCGAGAGGTTGAGTCCGAACATGATGCCCCTTCGGACAGAAGAAGCAGAAATTCGATCGAGTGAGTCCGAACTTTTAGCCCCTTCGGACAGGAGAAGCAGAAACCCGAGAGATGGAGTCTGGACATGGCGAACTAATTGTCCGCGGTGGAAACCAACAGACTCATTTACAAGCGAAACCCCTATCTAAGAAGAATAAAGGAAATTAGCAATATTAAATTGCGGAAAAGTTAGAAAACTCTTGAATTAATAAAAAATAACCGCTACACTTATAATATACAGTTTTTCGTATATTGATTAAAGGTAAAGAGGTATTACATTATGAGCCGTATTTGGGAAAGTTTATATTCAAAGAATGGGCTGGCTGCAAAGTTTATTGCAAAGGAGCTTATTCAGTTTTCAGAGGGAGAGAGAATCCCCCGCGTAAGTGATTTTACGGAAAAGCTATCCTTGGGCCGGGGAACTGTTCAGGGGGCATTAAGAGTGCTGGAAGATTTGCATGCCATAGCTCTTGAATCCAGAGGGCATCTTGGGACCTTTCTGAAGAAGAGGGACATCAACCTGCTGTATGAGATTGCCGGGATCGGACCAGTGATGGGCGTAATGCCGCTGCCTTATTCCCGCAAGTATGAGGGATTGGCGACTGGCATTGTCGAAGGGTTTGAGGAAATCAACAAAAAGTCTGGCCTTGCTTATATGAGAGGGGCGAGAAGGCGGATCGAATCATTAAAAACCCGGCGCTACGATTTTGCGATCATGTCTCAGCTGGCGGCAGAAGAGGCAGTGCAGGAGTTTGAGGGCCTGGAAATTCTCCATACACTTGGGCCCGAGACCTATGTAACGTCCCATAGAGTCTTTTTTTCAGATAGCAAAAACAGCGAGATTACTGATGGCATGAAGATAGGAATTGATTATTCATCTGCCGACCAGGCAAATATTACCCTCCTTGAATGTGAAAAGCACAAGGTTGAACTGATAAAGGTGGACTATATGCAGCTTTTCAATATGCTGAAAAACGGCAGTATTGATGCAGCGGTCTGGAATGCAGATGAAGCGAGGGCGCTAAAAACGTTTGCCTCCTCTGACTTTAAATCAAAAAAGGCAAAGGAACTGGCCATAAAAGCAACCACAGCAGCCATTGTCATAGAAAGTGAAAGAACAAATATCAGGGAACAAATCCAGCTCCTCCAGTTTAATAAAGTGGAAGAGACCCAAAGGCTGGTGGAGGAAGGAAACAAGTATCCTCACTATTAAGAAACTGAAGTTCTAGTTTCTTATCAGCACTAATATACTAAATACTGTATTCTGGAGGGATTTAAACATGGATTTAAATCAATTGAAAGAAAGAATGGACATTCTTTTAGCTTCATCTGTTGTCAGTACCAAAGCAGCTGATATAAGCACGTTAGCGTTTATGCATTTACAGTCACACTTGAAAAAAGATGCCATAGATGGAGCTGAAATGCTGTTCACCCATTTGCCGACAGCTCTGACGAGAATTGAAAAGGGTGAACAGGTTGAGGCTCCCCATCCTGCCTTGCTGGATGAAGTTAAACAGTCACTAGAAGCATCAGTGGCAATAAAAGAAATCGATTACGTACAGCAGCTATGGAAGAATCAGCTCCCCCAAGAAGAAATCGATTTTCTGGTCATACATTACACAAATGTACTGCAAATCAACAAAGGAGGAAATTAAGATGAAAATTGTAGTTGGCGGACAGGTTGATAAAAAAGAGATTGAGAGCTTGATAAAAGAGATTGATAGCAGCATAACGACGATGGTCAAGTCGGATCTGGAGGCTGCGATGGCTGTTAAGACGGGACAGGCAGATTATTATGTGGGAGCCTGCCACACAGGAGGCGGCGGAGCTTTGGCCATGGCGATTGCACTACTAGGCAAGCCAAATTGCGAGACCGTCTCCATGCCAGGAAAAAAGCCTGTTGAGGAGAAAATTGTAATCGCTGTCAATGAAGGGAAGAAAGCGTTTGGATTTACAGCTGACCACAAAGAGACCGCAGTGCTTATGATTATCAAAGCTTTAAAGAATAAATAAAAGCTAATCCATTTTATCTGAGGGGGAAATAGAAATGGAAATGACGTTAATTATCCTGATTGGTGCCGTTGCTGCTGTTTTGGCCAATATGAATATTGCGGTTTTCAATGATGGGCTTCGTCCAATTGTCTCCGAACATGTGGAAGGCAGGATGACGAGAAGGGATCTTGCCTTCACTGCCTTTGCGATGAGCTTCGGCCTTGTAATCGGATTTGGAATACCTTTTACACTCTCGGCCAGTATCATCCTCGTTCACAGTATCCTGCTGGGAACAGATATTATCGGTTTGCTGACGCCGAAAAATAAATGGGGAACACCGCTTGCGGCTGTGATTGGCGGTGCTTATGGAGCAGGGCTGTTAATCGGACTTGAAGGCTTTGTGAAGCTGTTCGATTATCTGCCGCTTAATTTCCTTGAAGCGATGGGAGCCGTTGGAACACCGGTTGTCGTAACATTTATGGCATTCCCGGCGCTTGCGGTTGCTTTGCAGTTCAGCGTGAAAAAAGGGGTCATAACGTTTATCGTTTCAGCATTAATCCGTCAGCTCGCTGTCTGGCTGAATGAAAGCGGAGTCCTTACGATTTCAGGAACTACAGTAACACTGAACCAGGAAGGAATGGCCCTTATTACAGGAATGATCTTCCTTCTTGTATTTGCCATGAAGGAAAAGGCAGAAGAGGGCTCTTCCATCGACCTTGCCGCAGTATTCAGTGACAAAGTGGCTAAAATCAGAAAAAATGTCGTGTTCTTTATGATTATTGGCGGTCTTATTGCTGCTGCTACGAATCTATGGATCATGGCAGGAGATCCGATTTCTCTAAATCTATTAGCGGAAGGCAAAGCAACAGATGCCGGAATTGCAGCGGCTGCCCGTGCACTAGGTTTTATTCCGCTTGTAGCCAGTACAGCAATTGCAACAGGCGTATACAGCCCGGTCGGATTTACGCTCATTTTCGTCGTCGGATTTTTCTCCCCGAATGTTTGGGTGGCTTTAATCGGCGGGGTCATTATTATTTTCATTGAAGTTATGCTATTAAGTTCAATTGCGAGATTCCTTGATAAATATCCCGGTGTCCGTAATTCCGGAGAAAATATCCGCAGTGCGATGACCAAGCTTCTGGAAGTAGCCCTATTAATCGGCGGAGCAAATGCTGCTAATGCGATTGCGCCGGGGTTCGGATTCTTCTTCATCGCCGGATTCTATTTGCTGAATGAAGCGGCAGGACGTCCGATTGTCCGCATTGCGGTCGGCCCTGTGGGTGCCATTGCAGTCGGAATCATTGCCAATATTTTGGTTGCACTTGGAATCATGAACATACCTCAGTAAAGGAACCAAATAAAGAGAACGGAGTGGACAGCCATGATACAAACCGTACTTGGAAAAATTGCTCCGGAAGAATTGGGGATTTGCTCGGCTCACGAGCATCTCTCCATTGACCTTTCGCGAGTGAAAAAAGATCCGGATACCATACTGGATGATGAACAGGGCATGCGTGAGGAACTGGAGGACTTCTATCGTCTCGGCGGAAGGTCAATGGTGGAAGTGACGAATGACGGCATGGGCCGGGATGCTCATGTGCTAAAAAGGCTGAGTGAGGCAACAGGGGTTCACCTTATTACATGCACAGGCTTCTATAAAGATCCTTATATCCCCCATTTTGCAGATGGCTGGAATGCGGAGCAGTTTGCACAGCATTTTATAAAAGAAGCCAAGGAAGGGATTGCCGAAACGGGCATTCTCCCGGGTGTCATCGGGGAAGTGGGCACTAGCAAAAATGAAATGAAGCCGATTGAACGTGAGCTCTTAATTGGTGCCGCTATGGCTGGAGCCGAAACCGGCCTTCCGGTGACCACTCATACAACGCTCGGAACACTCGGGCTTGAGCAGGTGCAGCTGCTGACAAAGCATGGCCTTCCGGCTGATCAGATCATCATCGGCCATCAGGACCTTAACCCGAATAAAGACGAGGTTCTGGCTGTTTTGGAAACAGGAGCCTATATCGCTTTTGATACGATCGGAAAAAATAATTACCGTCCCGATGAAGAAAGAGCCGCTTTCCTCCTGGATTTCATAAACCTCGGGCTTGAAAAGCAAATTCTTCTTTCAGCAGACTTAACCCGCAGGTCGCATTGGAAAAAGCACGGAGGACCGGGATATGGACTTGTGCTGGAGACTTTTATTCCAAGATTGAAAGAATCAGGAGTTCCGGAAAGCATTCTTCATCAATTCCTGACCGTTAATCCATCCAGAGCTTTTTCAATAAGGGAGCGATCATAGTGTCCACATATAACCGAGCTGAATTAAAGTACGCAAAATCAATTTTGCCAAGCCTATCGATACAGGAAGCACAGGAAAAACAATTCAAACTGGTAGACAGAATGAGCCGCTATTTCAAAGGCAGGCAATTTCTTTCAATGGGAGACCTTGGTGTTTCTCCAGCTTATAAGCGTCCGGAACAGACGTATCTTGTGGAAAGAGTTCTGGCGGATTTCTTTGAAGCAGAAGACTGCGCCCTTGTCAGGGGAGCCGGAACAGGCGCGATTCGCAATATTCTAAGCATGCTTTTGTCTCCTGGAGATGAAATGTTCATTCACACTGCACCTGTTTATACGACGACAAAGGAAACGTTAAGGATATTGGGCATTAAAACCGTCCAGGCAGATTACAACCACCTCGAGGAGGTCAGAATGGCCATCAGAAGTAATCAAAATCCTAAGGTTTTTTACATTCAGCATGCACGCCAGCAGCCGACAGACCATTATCAATTGGCCGAAGTCATCAAAGCCGTGAAGGAAGAACGCCCGGATCTTCCAATCGTCGTGGATGACAATTATTGCGCGTTGAAGACAAAGGGAATTGGCGTGGAATTAGGAGCGGATTACTCAACCTTTTCCGGATTTAAGCTTCTCGGGCCGGAAGGAATTGCGGTCATTGCCGGCAAAAAAGAGGCCATCGAACGGGTGCATCACTATAACTACTCGGGCGGCGGCCAGGTTCAGGGCTACGAAGCCATGGAGCTTTTAAGAATGATGACATTTGCACCTGTATCGCTGGCTATTCAAAACGAGCAGGTGGAAGAGCTCTGCCGCCGTCTGAATGAAGGGGCTGTGAACGGGATTCGCGCCGCCTACATGACGAATGCCCAATCCAAAAATGTCATTGTAGAACTCGAAGATCCGATTGCCCAAAGAGTGATCAGCATCAGTGATGAGCATGGGGCGGCCACTCATCCGGTTGGGGCGGAATCAAAATATGAAATTATCCCGATGATTTACCGAGTTTCCGGCAGCTTTTTGGAAGCACAGCCCGAGCTGAAGGAATATGGACTGCGCATTAATCCGATGAAATCAGGAGCGGGCACGATCATCGGCATTTTGGAAAAAGTGATACCTCTTGCAAAAGAAGTGCAGCATCGTTGATACCCGTAAATAAAGGGGGAAGCTTCAATGTTTTTAGATGTAACAAAGCGCAGAAATCCTAAGCTTATTCAATCAGGTGTCACTTTGCACCAAAGCGGGCAAATACCCCCGAATACGTACGTGATTGACCTCGATATACTCGGAGAGAATGTAGAAGCTCTGGCAGAAAAGGCAAAAAATCATGACTTTACGCTTTATTTCATGAGCAAGCAGCTTGGAAGGCTTCCGTTTATAGGCCAATTTATTGCAGAGCACGGAATTGAAAGAGCGGTTGCTGTTGAATTCGACGAAGCCAAAACATTGGCAGAAGGCGGCGTTAAACTAGGAAATGTCGGCCACCTGGTTCAGCCGGGGAAAAATCAGTGGCCGGAAGTGCTGTTGTGGAATCCGGAAGTCATTACCCTATTTTCCCTTGCGCGTGCCAGACAGCTTTCTGATGCAGCTGTTCAATCAGGCATGGTGCAGGATGTACTTCTCAGGGTGTATGCAGAAGGCGATATGATTTATCCCGGACAGCAGGGCGGCTTTCGATTGGAAAAGCTGGATGAAGAGCTTCTCGAACTGGCCGGGCTTCCAGGGATTAACATAGCAGGCGTCACCACCTTCCCGAACCTTCAAATATCTCAGGACAGGAGAAGCATGGAGCCGACTCCTAACTTTAAAACCCTCCTAAAAGCAAAAGAGGTTCTGGAGAAAAAGGGCATTATTGTAAAGCAGGTAAACGGTCCAAGTGCGACCAGCTGTGAAACCATACCGTTCCTGGCAGAACAGGGTGTAACACATGGAGAACCGGGACATGCCCTCACCGGAACGACCCCGCTGCATGCTTACCGGAATCTCCCTGAGAAACCTGCCATTGTATATGTAACGGAAGTGTCCCACCAGGATCAGGAGCATTATTACGTCATTGGCGGCGGCTATTACGGACGCTCCCATTTAACCGGGTGTCTGGTCGGAAACAATGAAAAAGACATATTGAGGCAGTATGTAAAAGCAATCGAACCGGCTCCTGAAGCGATTGATTACTATGGCGCGATTGAGAAACCGAACGGCTTTAAGATTTCTGAAGGCGATACAGCTGTTTTCTCTTTCCGTACCCAGGTGTTTGTCACGAGGGCCCATATTGCCCTGGTAAAAGGAATTCAGAGCGGAAAGCCGGAATTGGTTCACTTTGAGAGGAAGTGGTAAGGATGGCAAAAGCAATTCTGCTGGTGATTGACAGCTTTGGCATCGGGGCAATGGAGGATTGCGGAGAGTACAGCCCTGCTGACTGCAGGGCCAATACCTATAAGCATATCCGGGAATCGGTTGATTTTTTAAACATACCAACTCTATATCAGCTTGGGCTGGGAACGCTTGTCGATGGCAAGGCAGCCCCTGCCAATGCTTACGGTTGCTCGGCACTGGCCCATCACGGGGCAGATACGTACCTCGGGCATCAGGAAATTGCCGGAAGCTGCCCGAAGCGCTCAAATAAAAGGCTGATGAAGGATATTCATCCGGATTTGGCACAAGCATTAATAGAAGCAGGCTGCCAGGTTGAATACCCATGGGAAGACAGGCCGGTGCTGCTGGTAAACGGTGCCTGTGTCATTGGGGATAATCTTGAATCTTCATTAGGAAATATCATCAATTTAACCGCTGATTTTAATAAAATGCCTTTCCAGGAGTTAAAGAAAGTCGGAAAGATTGTCCGCCAGAACGTAGACACCAGCCGTGTGATTGCTTTTGGAGGACCCTATACAACCATCGAACATATCCTGTCAGTTGTTCATGAAAAAAATTCCGGCCAGTGGGGAGTGGATGCCCCGAAGGCCAAGGTGTACGGCAAAGGCTATGAAGTCTATCACATGGGCTACGGTGTAAACATAGACGGACAATTTCCGATGATAGCTGCCAGACATGGCCTTAAAGTATATCGGATTGGCAAAACGGCCGATGTTTTGCATGGAGAAGGACCTGCAGATCCGATTGTGGATACCGAGAAGGTTTTGCGAGCTTTAGAGAAATCTTATTTGGGAGAAAAAGAGGACGCGGCGTTTCTGGTTAATGTACAGGAGACAGACCTGGCCGGACATGCTGAGGATGCCGAATGGTATGCCAGACTGCTGAATACAACCGACCAGTGGCTCGCAGAATTCCTGCCCAAGATGGCAGAGGAGGATCTAATAATTATTATGGCCGACCATGGCAACGACCCGACCATTGGCCATTCCAACCATACGAGAGAATACGTTCCAATACTCACTGCCGGGAAGCGGGTAAAACCGGTGAACATAGGGAAGCGTAATTCGATGGCTGACGTTGGGGCGACATTTAGCGAGTTTTTTAGATTGCCTGCGACTGAGGAAGGCGAGAGTTTTTTGGAAATGATTATTGATTGAGAGAGATGCTGGAGCCGAAATGGTTTCAGTATTTTTTGTGTATTTCCTGATTTTACTAGTGCTATTTTACTGGGTTAAAAGTTATAATCCATTTATGAAATATTTACTAATGGAGTGAAATATATGAAAAAGCTCAGCACTAGAATTGCAATGGTTATGGCGCTTGGAATGGCAATTGTTTTACTCGGCAATATTGCTATGCTCTACTTAAGCACGAAAAATTCAGTAGAGTCTTCTATTGAAAATTTTAGTATAAGCATTGCAGACAATATAGCTTCAAAGATGCAAACAGATAAGTATGAGGATTTTTTGAAGAATCCCGAACAGTCTGAGGCCTATTGGGATCTTCGGGAACAGCTGAATGATTTTCGGGAGAAAACGGGTGCGTTTTACGTTTATACTTTAATGGCCGATTCCGAGAAGAAAGAGCTCTTTATAATGGTTGATGGCCTGCCGAAGAACTCGGATATGGCTGCGGAAATTAAAACACCGACAACTGCTACAGCGTATGAAGATATTTCTCCTGTATTAGATGGAAAAGCATCAAGCTCACCGATCGTTCATGATCCGGAATATGGGGATTATCTTTCAGCGTTTGTACCAATTAAAGCCGATGGAAAAGTAATCGGGATATTGGGTGTCGACATCAATGCAGAGAATGTTAATAGTATTTCAGATCAAGTACTGCAAAAAGAGCTCCCTATGAACCTGGTGATAAATATACTGTTAATCCTTGCAGTTGTTGCCATACTGTCCTGGTTCGTCAAAAAAAGACTGCACCCTCTGCAGAATATCAGTTCAGCAGCCCAATTGATGGCTGATGGAGATCTTCGGGGTGCAGAAGAGAAGGCTAATTCCATTAAGGTAAAAGGGAATGACGAAATTGGTTTTGTTACAGAGTCATTCAAAAAAATGACGCATCATACAAAAGTGATGGTTGAAGATATAAAAGCATCTTCAGAAGCACTCTTGGTCTCCTCGGGTAAAATAGAAAACAAGATGGAAGAAATCAGCCAGGCAAGCAGCCTGATTGTCAGAGGGATTCAGGAAGTGGCAGGGGCTACTGATACACAGCTGATCAGAAGTGAGGAATCTGCGAAAGCAATAGAAGAAATGGCCATAGGCATACAGCGTATTGCGGAAGCTTCGACAGATGTGAGCGAACAATCCAATACAGTTACACAGCAGGTAAAAGAAGGATTTGATGAAATTCAATCCATCATCCGGCAGATCAATGAGATTAAAAAGACTGTAAATGATTCATCCCTATTTATAGAAGAGCTGGGTACGCAGGCTATTGAAATTGAGGATATTGTGAACCTGATTTCAGGCATAGCAGAGCAAACCAATCTGCTTGCATTAAATGCAGCCATTGAAGCAGCCAGAGCAGGCGAACATGGCAAAGGCTTCGCGGTTGTATCCCAGGAGGTTAAAAAGCTGGCAGAAGGCTCAAAAGCATCTGCTGCACAAATTGCCGAAAAGCTAAATCACTTTAGATCGTCCATTGAACAGGCAGTCGGAAATATGCATGCGAGCTCAGGTAAAGTGGAAGAAGGCACAGTTCTGGTCAATAGTGCCGGAGAGAAATTCAATCAGATTCTGCATGCTGTTGAAGGTGTTACTGGGGAAATTCAGGAGGTTTCTGCTGTAACAGAAGAGCTCTCTGCCGGATCAGAAGAGATTTCTGCATCCATTGATGAATTTGCGGGTCTGTCTAAAGACACAGCACAAATTTCCCGCGAAGTCGCAGCCTCAACAGACCAGCAGGAGGATGCGGTAGAAAAGATTTCAGAGCTGACCGTTCAGCTGAGTATGCTTTCTAAACAGCTGGAACAGTCGGTGGAGAAGTTTAGATTATAAGATGGAAGCCGTTCTCTATAGAGAGCGGTTTTTTATTTTGTTATTAAAAGTGAATGATATTCGAGAGAGAAGTTCTAGAAGTGACACCAAAAATGTCCCCTTTGTCCCGTTTGAAAAAATAAACCATTTGACTGAGTTTTCTCAGGGACCATCTAGGGAAACAAGCAAAGGTGAACTTATTACCTTATCAAAAGGGGGGCAGCCCTGCTCGACATATCTACATAAAGAGGAGTGTTCAAATGAATTACATAAAGTGGATCGCGGCAGCAGCCGCAATGGTATTTGTGCTGAGCTTCAGCCAGCCCAAGGCAGATGCCGCTGTTCTAAAGAATGGCTCAGCAGGCCCGGAAGTTACATATATTCAATCAGCATTGCAAAAGCTTGGTTACTTTAATACAGACAATACTGGGTATTATGGGACGGTAACAGAGAATGCAGTAAGAAACTTTCAATATGATTTCGGTTTAGCAGCTGATGGCATTGTAGGAGTTAACACAGCAGAAATGCTTAGAAATGTGGACATGCTGGCTCATGTGGTTTATGGGGAAGCGCGCGGGGAAAGCTATGAAGGCCAAGTGGCAGTTGCGGCTGTCGTTCTTAATCGTATGGAGTCCAATGAATTCCCGGATACTCTCTCAAATGTTATTTTTCAAAAGAATGCCATTACAGCTGTGAATGACGGTCAGTACTGGCTGCAGCCCGATGCTGAAGCTTATCAGGCAGTAAGAGATGCTTTTGATGGATGGGATCCAACTGGCGGTGCAGTCTATTATTACAATCCTTATACAGCTACAGATCAATGGATATTTACTAGAACAGTCATTAAACAAATCGGCAGTCACAATTTTGCCTACTAAATTGAGGCACCTTTCCTGTTCAAGCGGGGAAGGTGCCTTATTTAGTTCTTCTTATAATAAAAGAAAATCTGGTAATTTATATTACAAAAATATTAAAATCGCTTTAATCTGTAACATAAAAAGAGTTTTACTGAAATCTCTCTGTTATCTTATGGTGTTAATATGTTCCTATCAAGGGACATAAAGGAGATATCATGAAGAAATTAGTAATCTATCTAATCACAGCTGTTTTTCTATCGTTTGGATTTTCCAATGTCACTTCAGCCGCAGGAAATACGTATACAGTAAAAAAAGGGGACACGCTTTGGGCGATCTCTAAAAAACATAATGTTACCGTTAACCAAATTAAATCCTGGAATAAATTAAAATCAAATACAATCAAACCAAAACAAGTGCTAAAAGTTACTGCTTCATCGGCAAAAGCTGCGGCACCTAAAAAGACAGCTGTAAAGGCTGCATCAACGAAAGCCTATAAAGAAATTAAAGTGAAAGCGACTGCCTACACTGCCAGCTGCAAAGGGTGCAGCGGCATTACTTATACAGGAATCAACCTGAAAAAGAACCCGAACGCCAAGGTGATTTCGGTGGATCCGAAGGTTATTCCACTGGGATCAAAAGTTTATGTACCTGGATATGGAGAGGCAATTGCAGGCGACAAAGGCTCTGCAGTAAGAGGCAATAAAATTGACGTCTTTATTCCAAACAAACAGAAAGCCCTGCAATGGGGCAGCAAAACGGTTACTATTAAAGTTTATAAATAATAGAAATGAAGAGAATCTTCCTGGCGGGGATTCTCTTTTTGTTTGGGAAAAAATATCTCCGGTGCGCATCTGGGTTTTTAGACCTATTTATGAAACGGGAATATTTTCTCATTTTTACTTATTTACTCAATTTTTACAAATATCAGATTGTATACCAAAAAGAAGAGTGATTTACTAGAATGGTAGTGTCATGTAAACGTTTAAAATAAGGAAATAGGAGTGGATTACATGATTGGAAAGCAGCGGAAAAAGTTGCTTAGCTTTATTAGTGTCTTTGCTTTGATTCTTAGTCTTTTTAGTCCTTTTGCCACGGCAAGTGCAGAAGAAGTGAAGTCTGTGGCAGAAGCTATTGCGGATAATAACGGAGTTGCCACAGTCGAAGGTTATATTGTTGGAGTTACAAAGAGTACTTCAAGCTATAGCCATAGCGGTCCGTTTACAATGGCAACCAATATTGCCATGGCAGACTCACCCGATGAAAGAGATCCCGGTAAAATACTGCCGGTTCAGCTTCCGAGCGGGTATGTGAGATCAGGATTAAACCTGGTGGACAACCCTGATAACCTTGGAAAGAAAGTTCAAATTACCGGTTCACTGGAAGCCTACTTTACAGTTCCAGGATTAAAGAACTCATCGGCTTATTCTTGGGTGGAAGAAACAGACCCAACAAAGGTTTCAGCTGTAACTGCTTCCCCTGAAGCAGGTCCAGTTAAGCAGGGAACAGGTATTGTTTTATCGACAGAAACGGAAGGAGCAGTCATTCATTACACGGTGGATGGATCAGAGCCAACTTCTAAAAGTGATACATATACAGATCCTATTGTCATTAATGAAAGAACAACCATTAAAGCCTTTGCTGTTAAAGAAGGCTTAACAGACAGCAGAGTAGCTGAATTTACTTATACGCCTGCATTAGGCGGACTTCGCATTCATGATATTCAAGGTGCAGGGCATTATTCCGAATATGCCAACCAATATGCTGCGGATGTGGAAGGCATCGTCACAAAAGTGGCAGATGCAAACAATTTCTATATGCAGGACCTGCAGCCTGACCAGGATCCTAATACTTCTGAAGGAATTCTCGTTTACAAGAAAAATCACGGAGCACAAGCGGGCGATGTGGTTACAGTAACAGGACAGATTAAAGAATGGGTACTTGACGGCTATGCTGAAAAACTGGAGACAGATTTGCCTGTAACCGAAATTAATGCTTCAGCAATTAATAAAATAGCGTCAGGCCAGGAGCTTCCGGCTCCAGTCATTCTCAGTAAAGAAAACCTGCCAACTGAAGTGATCGATAATGACAGCTTTGGTGAGTTTGATCCGGAGCAGGATGGAATCGATTTTTATGAAAGCCTGGAAGGCATGCTTGTTCAGGTGGACAACCCTAAAGTAGTTGCGCCTCAAAAATACGGTGAGCTTGTGGTTGTTCCAGGAGATGTTGAAACAAACACAGCGGCAGGCGGACTGCGCATTTCAGAAAATGATTATAATCCTGAGAGAATCACATTGGATATTAACGATGAAGATTTTGTTGCCAAAATGGGCGACAGCTTTAAAGGCAGCGTCCAGGGTGTCGTCAGCTACGGATTCAGCAACTATAAAGTATTAAGTGATGCAGATTCATTGCCGGAATTTGAGGAAGGCCCTGCGGCAAGAGAAGAAACAAGTCTTATCCCTGAAGAAGATCAATTAACCATCGCGTCTTATAATGTTGAAAACTTCTCAACAAAAACGGATGCGGAAAAGGTTACGAGATTAGCAGAAGCAATCGTTAAAAATATGAAGCACCCGGATATCATTGGTCTGACAGAGGTTCAGGATAATGACGGACCAATAGATAGCGGCACAACAGAAGCCGATCTAAGTGCAGCATTATTAATTGAAAAAATAAAAGAACTGGGCGGTCCAGCTTACACATACACAGATATCGCTCCAGAAGATAAACAGGATGGCGGCCAGCCGGGAGGAAACATCCGTGTCGGCTTCCTTTATAACGCTGAAAGGGTAACATTATCGGAAGGCGAAAAAGGGTCAGCAACGGATGCGGTTGATTTTGAAGACGGCAAATTAACGCTAAACCCAGGACGCATTGATCCCTCCAATGAAGCATTTGAAGATAGCCGCAAAGCATTGGCGGCCCAGTTCGAATTCCAGGGCGAAAGCGTTATTGTTGTAGCTAACCATTTTAACTCGAAAGGCGGGGATTTTCCGTTATTCGGCAAAGTGCAGCCTCCCGTCTTAAACAGTGAAATTCAGCGCATGAAAATCGCTAACGTGGTTAACGGTTTCGTAAAGGAAGTAAAAGCAGAAGACCCTAATGCCAATATCGTCCTGCTTGGCGACTTTAATGATTTTGAATTCTCCAATCCTTTAAAGGCATTAAAGGGTGATGAATTAACCAACATGATTGAAAAAGTTCGGGCAGAAGAGCGCTATACGTACAACTACCAGGGAAATGCACAGGTGCTGGATCATATTTTAGTATCCAACAACCTTGCCAAGAAAACAGAGGTTGATATTCTTCATATTAACTCTGGCTTCATGGAAGAACACGGCCGTGCAAGTGACCATGACCCTGTCATGATTCAGACAAGCTTAAAGCCGGCAGTTAAACCGGAAGAGCCTAAATATGATCATGTTTTTAATCTAGTAAACTACCACGCGAAGAAATTCGTTGTTGGACCACATAATGCCTTGGTGATTATGGATGGAACATCCAGCCTCTCTCAAGGATTGTGGCTGAAGAAATCAGCCGCGGTTAAAGGCGATGGCCTGAAAAATACAAAAGTGGTTATCAGCTCTGCCAACAAAGGAGCAATTGTCGATTTAACAGGATCAGATATAAAGGAAGTCATGGTCGAAAGCAGCAAAGTTGTGGAAATCCGCGGTGCCGAAAATGTCCAAAAATGGACACTTGGGAAAAAAGCGGATCCGTCTCATATTATTTTCAAAGATTCGGAGGGGAAAGAAATAGATTCTCCATATGAGGAAGAGGAAGCAGCATAGCATTTAAAGCCGGAGTGTATTTACTTCGGCTTTCAATCCTCTTTTTAAAAATTTAGCATCTGAAAGGAGCAGCAATTCATGAAATTGCCTATTAAAGTATTATCAACAGTAGCCTTATCAGCAGCATTAACCATCTCTACAGCCGTTCCGGCAGGCCTGGTTTCAGCAAATGAATCATCAGCTGCAGATTTTACACTTTCCTTAATGCATACCAATGACTCACATGCCAATATGGACAGCGCCGCTAAAAAAGTGACAGCTGTAAAGGAAGTAAGAGAAGCAAATCCGGACGCCTTGCTTGTTGATGCAGGAGATGTTTTTTCCGGAACATTATATTTTAATAAATTCCTTGGACAAGCTGACCTGGAATTCATGAATCTGATGGGCTATGATATTATGACTTTCGGAAATCATGAGTTCGACTTGGGTTCAAGTGCAGAAGGGCATAAAGCACTGGCTGACTTTGTAAAAGGTGCACAATTCCCATTTGTCAGTTCGAACGTAGATTTTTCTAAGGATGCAAACCTGCAGGGATTATTCAGTGATGTGATATCAAGCGAACCTGCTAATGGAAAAATATATAATGGCATCATCAAAGAAGTTAATGGAGAAAAAGTAGGATTTTTTGGTTTGACTACAGCTGAGACGGCGAGTATTTCCAGTCCTGGTGATGTTACATTCGAGGACTATATCGAAGAAGCAGAAAAAGCAGTAAAAGCTTTCGAGGGTATGGGAATCAATAAAATTGTGGCTGTAACTCATATTGGTTATGATGATAATCCGAATGTGGATAATGATTTAACTTTGGCTGCTCAGGTAGATGGGATTGATGTGATTGTGGGAGGACACAGCCATACGCAATTAAATGAGCCAGTGGTTGTGGCAGCTGATGAAACAGGAGCAGCAAAGGACCCTACTGTCATTGTTCAAGCCGGCCAGTACAATAATTATCTCGGAACACTGGATGTACAATTTGATGAGGCAGGAACAGTAATTGGGCAAGCTGGTAAGCTTGTTAAAATATCGGATAAAGCAGAGGATCCTGAAGCTGCAGTGCTTCTTGAAAAATACTCCTCACAAATACAGGAATTAAAGAACACTGAAATTGGCGCAGAAACGGTGACTGCACTCGAGAATCCGCGGACAAGCGGAGATAGCACAGGACCAAGTGTACGGAAAAATGAAACAGCGCTAGGCAACCTAATTACAGACGGCATGCTTGCAAAAGCCAAGCAGTATAACAGCAATGTCATCATGGCTCTTCAAAATGGAGGCGGTATTCGTGCAGGGATTGACGCAGGACCAATCACTGTTGGAGAAGTGATAACTGTTCTCCCATTTGGCAACACATTAGCAACTATGGAGCTGACGGGAGCTGAACTAAAAGAGGCTTTTGAAATCAGTATGGGTCAGTATCCGGCAGAAAACGGCGGCTTCCTGCATGTGTCCGGTGCAAAAGTAGAATTTGACTCCACAAAGCCTGCCGATGAGCGAATCGTTTCGATCGCTTATAAAAATGATCAGGGCACATACACAGAAATCCAGGATAATCAAACATACACAATCGCTACCAATGCTTTCACAGCCAAAGGCGGAGATGGTTATACAGTTTTCGCAAAAGCATACCAGGAGGGACGGGTAACAGATCTTGGACTTTCCGACTGGGAAAACTTTGCGGAACACCTATCCAGCCTGGGTACTATCACACCAGCAGTGGAGGGCAGAATTGTAGATGTTGACAGTCTGCCGCCAGTAACAGAGCTGGATTTTGAAAAGAAATATAATCTTACTGATGATAAAAAGAAGAAGCTAGTAGTGAACAAGGTTTCTTTTATTAATGTAGAAGAATCCGCAGAAATCAAAAACGGCATCTGGCTCAAAAACTCTGCTGTATTGCAGGGCAAAGGACTTAAGAACGTGAGTGTCCGTGTAACACCAAAGAAAGAGCCGATCATCGTAGACTTTAGCGGTGCAGAAGTGAAGGAAGTCATTGTTGAGAAAAGCGATTTAGTAGAGCTTAGAGGGGCAGAAAACGTTAAAAAGATTAGTTATCGTAAGTAATAGAAAATTAGTATCGAAGATGAAACTGCACACCGTAGATAGTGTGCAGTTTTCTTTTAATGGCTCAAATGCTTCCTCCCTTTTGCTGCTCTTTTTGATATGATGGATTTAATATATTAAATGGTAATAATTTTGGAGGAGCAGGTATGGCTGGTATAAAATCAATAAACCTCGATGGGGAAGAAATCTATGTGTTTAACAGTGCCATCTATATTTTTGAATCGTCTGAAGGAAGTACGCTGGAAGTGGATCTGATTGTGAGCGAGGTTACTCTAAGAAAATATCAAGACAGGGAAAGCCTGATCACGGAAATTGAATTGGAAGATGGGCGATCACTAAGTTCATTTATGTTTCTAAAATCTGTACCGGGCAAGCTGCCAAGGTTAAGCTTATTTTGCGAACTTGATCCGGAGGAGTCATACGAAGGTGTTTTAAGAATAAATGAGGAACATCTGGACTTTCCGGATATTGAGGAGGGCATGACGTTAGAAGAAATCCGAAGAGTGGAAATGCCGAATGAAAAAATCACACTTAAATTAAACCTGCCGATTAACCAGGTGGAATGGCTGAAGGGGCAGAAAAATAAGGAATTGAATCAGCTTTTTAGAGAGCTATTAGAAGAGTATCTGGAAAGGGCAGAATAATCCTATCAAACTCTTGATTGAATCGAGCTTCTGTATGGGAAATGTACCAGAGGCTGTAAAAAGAGCAGGCTTTTAGCGTTATGGTGAACCTGAAAATAGAATTATAGAACCTGAAAATAGAATTATAGAACCTGAAAATAGAATAATCAAATTTGCAAATAGGCAATTAAATTCTGCAAATAGACTATCAAATACCGCAAATTGATCCTTATATAAAAGGAAAACCGAGCTGCCACTCAGCTCGGTTTATTTATTCTTGTTAATTAATCGTCCCGCGATCCACCTGTTCATATAAAATCCCCATATTGTTCTTCACCTTTTTGGATACCTCGCACAAAGCATCAATCGCTTCAGCTTTATGGTTTCCTAATTGATAAACCACATCATCAAATAGCATTTCCATCTCTCTTAAAATGGCGATGGATGCAAGGTTATAGAGGTGGACATTATAATAGCCGCTGTTATTGAATATAGCTGTCTCGACATAAGGCCTGAAATTCTCTAATAGAGTAGGGTACTCCGCCATTAATCGGTCCAATCCTTTTCTGATGCCTTCAATCGTGCCGGCAAATTCATCCAAAGGCTCCAGCGCGTTGTGGACACTGTTTCTGATTTTATCATCAAAGTCCGAAAACAGGCCGAATAATTTGCCGGGGATAGTATAGTCCAAAGCGAATTTGGTTGCGCCTTTGATGGTGCTTGATAGGAGTTCCAATGCATTTTCAACATTCAGAGTGATTACCCATGCTTTATGCAATAAAGGCAAGAGGAGTGCATGAGTTGATCTGCTAAAGGCAGTATAAGCGGTATCCATCTGGAATTCCTTAATCTTCATCCTCAGCTCCATATAGGGGGAATCTTCCAATTTATACGTATTCGTTCCCTGTACGGATATTGAATTGGAATGAGAGGATTTGCTTCTGATGGAATGCCCGAGGGAAAGGTCCCTGTCATGAAAATTAGCGGCAACGTCCTGGACTTGTTTCTGGTATTCGCTGATATGTGAAAGAAGTTTATCCCTATTATGATTGACAATCCCATAATGGGCTTTTAACTCACTGACTACAGCATCATACCAGAGTTCTTTTCCGCCCTCAAACAGCTCCGGGATTTTATTGGAAATAATCCTGATAAGGCTTTTGGAAAGATCCTGCACATCTGCTTTCAAATCATACAAAAAGCTGCGGATTTCATTAAAGATGCTTTCCACACTGACGTTAGTCCGGAAGATATGTTCAAGCAGCTCGGCAGGCGGAGAATTCAGTATATAATTCAGTGATTTAGCATGACTTTCCGCCACATTTAACAAAGAAACCAAATGATCAATTTCGGCCGTTAATCGATTGCTGATGGAGGTAATCCCCATAAACAGCGGTTCACTGATCAGATTTTCAAACATCTCTTCGAAAATGTTCTGCAGGTGGCTGAGCCGTTCATAATAACGGTTTGCTTCATCGTCTACTATGGCAACCGAATTGCCCAGGTACTCGTGAGCAAGGTTCAGTCTCTCTGTAACATGATTTTGCAGGGAAGAGGCAAGCAGATCCAGATTCTCCTTGTTGATCTCGATGCGTTCTGAGTGCCCGCCATAGAGCGGTACTCCTGTCCAGATGCTTGATACGATATGGGCATCAGCATCCACATAGATTTTGCCATAGCCCGGCTTGCCGACTTCTCCAATAACATAGAACTGAGTGCCATCTTCATTCCTCAGATAGCCTGTATGGTTTGTAGAAAGCTTTGAGAATTCAGGAATCCCATTGAAGATTTCATACTGTTTGCCTGGAATCCTGCCATGCAGATCCAATGCAATCAAAGTCTGAGTCAGCACATCGTAGCTGCTGAAGTAGTTTGTAATGTTATCGTAGGTTTTATCAGGGTCCATCATTCCCTCGGGAAGGAGTGCAGGGTTAAGTGTAACGGCCTTAACCTCTGGATTTTCAATTGCGACGGCACCTACTAAACCGCCTCCAAGAGAATTTCCTGCAATCGACTGGACGCCGCCAACCTGTTTAAATTCATTGTTCATTTCGTTATAGTAGTTTCTTGCTGCAGCTAGCTGTGCAGGTGTCAGGTCACTTAAAAGCTGGGCATCAGTAAGTATATCCTGTTTTCCATATTTTCCATGTGCATCCGTACCGACATAAATGATGGATATTTCTTTTGTTTCCACATTTACTACCGTCATCGCATCTAAACCTGTCGGGTCTTGATAATGTGTATTAATAACTTTATAAGCCTTGCCATTTACTTCGATTCTCGATTCCACTAATGGGTAAGTGTATGCATGGTACCCTGCCAATTCCACCAAATCTTTGTCATTATTGACGGATACTTCTTTATTTATATTGGGTGAACCCTTAATTGTAGTCATGTATTCACCTGCTTCTACTCTTTAATAATATAATCGGGAAAAGCTCGCTTCAGGGAATTGTCTTTAGCACCTTCAGATGTTTCTGCATGAATAAAGTTATCGTTTAAATAGAAGCTATATGTCCCTTTAGGAATGTTATTCATTTCTTCAAGATCTTTTGTAACTTGATTAAATACCTCGCTACTAGGTTCTGCTTGCTTATCCTTCATGAATAACTGGATATTAATCTGAAAGTTTTCTTTATCGAATAAGCTTTCATCGTAGGCATCTTTTAAGTTGTTAATGCTTTCCTCTGGATTTTGTAAATATAGGTCATACACAGGCTTAATGGCTGCATCCTCAGAAGCTGTTGAAATAAAGTAATAAGGTGTCATAAAGCCATGTCCGCCCACATTTTGCAGGGCCTCTTCAGTTTTCCCGGTGATTTGCCCCTTTTCAGCAAGTGAATTGAGGTAATGGTCAAGCTGACCAAACTCTTCTTTAAAAATCATATGATATAACCCGCCTTGGATGGCGTTTTGAACCTGATATTGATCGGCCCGAATATTACCAATATCCACTTTTTCTGATATTTCATCAATGGGTACGACAGCGTAGGTATAAAAATGCGGTTCTCCAGCAGACTCCACAAACACGGTTGCCCCATCCTTAGCACCAACCACATTATGCACCGTTACATCGGTCTTGTATTTCTCCTGAAAAAACTTGATTGCAGCTTCCTCTATCTGTTCAATGTTCTCTTCGGCAATTTTGTTCGTCACTTTTCCATATGGAAGTGCATAGCCTTCCCCGGTATAATCCTGAACACTTACCATTGTTTCTCCAGAAGGAGCAGCCTGTGTTTCTTTTGGTTTTTCACTTTCCTGATTGTTATTTGCGCTATTCATTCCAGAACATCCTCCAAGCATTAATGATATGCCAACACTGCAGAGTAAAATTTTTGTTTTCTTGTGCATTCGTTAAAGGTCCTCCCTAAAGGAATGTGCCATTCAGAGTATATCCCTTATTTTAGCGGATGGAGTTATATTTTTACAGTTTAAACGTGGAAAATTACACTTTTTAGGTAAAAATAGGGATAAAGTCAGGGGGTGAATAGGGAGGATTATACTAAAAATTTGTCTCATGCTGTATAAAAATTCACTAAACGACATTTTAATAGTTAAAAGTTTATTTTGAATTTTCTAATAACATGTGTATAATACATTTAAGGTAATGAAACGGAAAATGTCCGAAATAAAATTCAACAAGGGGGATCCATATGGACAGCAGCTTTATAGAGAAGATAACTCCCCAGCTAATCAATTGGCGGCGCACTTTGCATGCACTGCCTGAGCTGGGGTTCATGGAGTACATCACTACATACCGGATCGGAAAAGAACTGGAAAAGATGGGTTTCAAGCTTTATTTAGGGATAGACGCGCTTGAAGAGAATTCCCGTATGGGGCTTCCTGCACAAGCTGATCTAGAAGCTCAAGAGAAAAAGGCGAGGGATTGGGGTGTTGAAGAGTCCTGGCTCGATCAAATGCGCGGCGGAAATACCGGGCTTGTGGCCGTCTGGGATACTGGCAGAAACGGAGACCATGTTGGTTTCCGCTTTGATATTGACGCATTGCCAATAAACGAATCGACAGATCCTGCACATCGTCCAGCCAAATACGAATTTGGCTCGAAAGAAGAGAATGTGATGCACTCGTGCGGACATGACGGACATACTGCCATCGGACTTGGGGTAGCCCAGTATATTTCTTCCCATGGGGATCAACTAAAGGGCCGCTTTACCCTTTTGTTTCAGCCGGCTGAAGAAGGTGGAAGAGGGGCTCGGGCAATGACAGACAAGGGCTGGCTTGATGATGTCGATTATTTTTATTCAGGCCACATCGGCATTCAATCCCTGCCCGTAGGAACAATTGCAGCCACAACGCCGGGATTCCTGGCTTCAACTAAATACAATGCTTATTTTAAAGGTGTTTCCTCACATGCCGGCATTAATCCGGAGCTCGGGAAAAATGCTTTATTGGCGGCGACAACGGCTGCTAACAACCTCTATGGCATTCCGCGCCATCATGATGGCGTCACCAGGGTGAATGTTGGGAAGCTTGCTGCAGGCAGCGGCCGGAACATCATCCCGGGAGACAGTTATATGGAAATAGAAGTGCGGGGTGAGACACCGGAGATTGCTCAATATATGGCTGAAAAAGCGACCCGGATTATTAAGGCGGCAGCAGATATGCATGATGTGTCCTGCACAATCGAAGCAGTCGGAGTTACGGAAGTGGTTGTCTGTGATAAAGAGCTGATACCCAAAATCACCGAATGGTGTGCATCAAGCGAGCTTGTGAAAGAAGTGCTTCCTTCAGTCCCTGTCTCCGGATCGGAAGATGTCAGCTTTATGATGAATAGGGTCCAGAAGCATGGCGGCAAAGCTACGTTTATGCTGTTTGGAACGAAGCTTGATTATCCTCACCACCATCCTCAATTCGATTTCGAGGAAGAGGCTTTACTAGTTGCGGTTGATGCTTACATTCACATCTTAAATGGCGGATCAGCCATTTAAATTAAAGGAGGAAATCATGTCGAACAACTTTGCAAAAACATTTTTAACAGAGAACAAAGAGACGTTTGAAAAAATCAGTGAGTACATCTATCATCATCCGGAAACTAGATTTGAAGAGTATGCATCAGCAGAATTTTTAGCTTCTGAGTGCGAAAAAGCAGGCTTTCAGGTGGAACGCAAATCCGGAAACATTGAAACCGCGTTTGTAGCTTCCTATGGAAGTGGAGCCCCTGTTATTGGCTTTCTCGGGGAGTTTGATGCTCTGTCCGGATTGGGGCAGGTGCCCAACAAGACTTCGTACGAGCCAACCGAGCTGAAAGTCGGTCACGGCTGCGGGCATAATCTGCTTGGGACCGGCGCTTTTGCGGCAGCCTGTGCAGCAAAAAAGTATTTAGAAGAAAACAATCTGCCTGGGACTGTAAAGTTTTTTGGCTGTCCGGGTGAAGAAGGCGGTTCCGGAAAAACCTTCATGGTCCGTGAAGGAGTATTTGAAGGGGTGGACGCAGCCTTAACATGGCATCCTTCTCCGGCCAACAGCATCATGAGCCTTTCCAGTCTCGCAAACTACCAAGTTTATTTTAGATTTAAAGGTTTATCCTCACATGCGGCGAACTCGCCTCATCTTGGACGAAGTGCCCTGGATGCGGTTGAGCTCATGAACGTGGGTGTGAATTACCTTCGCGAGCATGTTGTGCCGGAAGCCAGGATGCATTACGCCATCACCAACACAGGGGGCATCTCGCCAAATGTCGTACAAGCAGACGCTGAAGTGCTGTATCTGATTCGCGCACCAAAGGTTCAGCAGGTGGAGGAAATCTACAAGCGGGTTTGCAAAATCGCGGAGGGCGCGGCTCTGATGACAGAAACAGAGCTTACCATTGAGTTTGATAAGGCCTGCTCCAATTATATTCCAAACCGCAGCCTTGAAAAAATTCTCTATCAAAGCCTTCAGGAAGCCGGCATCGAAAAACCGGACGAAGAAGAAAAGGCCTTTGCCGAAAAGCTTTGGACAACCCTATCAGAAGGTGAAAAAGAAAGCTATTTAGATATTTTAAGAGGATTTGGATATGTAGGGGACGGCAGTGAATTTGAAGGAAAGTACCTGGCAGAAACGATTTCAGTCTATGAACCTTCCAAAGAAGTTCTTGCCGGCTCTACAGATGTCTCAGATGTAAGCTGGGTCGTTCCAACCGCACAGCTGACAGCCTCAACATCAGCACTGGGCACACCGCTGCATACATGGCAGATGACCACCCAAGGCATCAGCAGCTATGCCCACAAAGGCATGCTCCGGGCAGCAGAAGCCATGGCTTTAACAGCTGTCAAACTGCTGACAGACCAGGAAGAATTAGAAGCTGTCAAACAGGAGTTCAATGAATTCAAACAAGCTAATCCTTACACATGTCCAATTCCTAAAGAGGTTAAGCCATCTACTTTAAAGTAACTCCTCATTCGGACAGGGAAAGCAGAAAAGCGGGAGAGTGAGTCCGAACTTAGCGTCACTTCGGACAGAAGAAGCGGAAAACAGGGAGAGTGAGTCCGAACATAGCGCCACTTCGGACAGAAGAAGCGGAAAACAGGGAGAGTGAGTCCGAACTTAGCGCCGCTTCGGACAATAGAAGCAGAAATCGGGAACAGCAAGTCCCAACCTGGCCGCCGCAGCGGAAAGCATCGTCTACACTCAAAATTAAGAAAATACAAAAAACAGAAAAGCGAGGGGAGTATATGAAAACAGAAAAACAAGGAAAGAAAGTGGTAACAGAAAATAAAAAAACAGGGATTGCCCAGAGATTCCTCAACGGAGTCGAGAAGGTCGGCAACAAGCTCCCGGATCCATTTATATTATTTGCCGGGCTCGCAGTGCTAGTCATTATTGTTTCAGCAATCTTTAGCGCCTTTGGGGCTACTGTTGTCCATCCTGGATCTGGAGAGGAGCTGGAAGTTAAGAACCTGGCATCTGCAGAAGGCCTGAATTTCATCCTGACATCCATGCTTGATAACTTCACCGGGTTCGCTCCGCTTGGCCTGGTTCTGTCCATGATGCTCGGGATCGGTCTTGCTGAGAAGGTCGGTATGCTGGATTATGCCATTAAGAAAACGATTTTAAAATCACCGCCAGCATTAATCACGTATACAGTTGTGTTTGTCGGTATTATGGGGAATATCGCTTCAGATGCTGCGATGGTTCTGGTGCCGCCGCTTGCTGCAATGGTTTTCTATAAAATCGGCCGTAACCCGATTGCCGGTTTGGCTGCAGGATATGCATCAGCGGGTGCCGGGTTTACCGCAAACCTGCTGATTGCGGGAACGGACGCACTTTTGGCAGGGATTTCAACAGAAGCTGCCAAGATTATAGACGAGAATATTGTCGTTACGCCAATTGATAACTGGTATTTTAATATTGTTTCTGTATTTGTTTTAACCATTGTCGGCGGACTTGTTACGACGAAATTCATTGAACCGCGTCTTGGAGAATATAAAGGCGATGAGGTAAAGGAAGCTATTGCTGAAGATCCGCCTAATGCCGGCAAGGCTTTGCGGAATGCAGCCATTGCTGGGTTTGCCTATATTGCCCTTATTGTGGGAACGATCCTTATACCAAACAGCCCGTTAACCAATGAAGATGGCGGACTTGTTCCATCTCCATTCCTGGATGGCATTATTCCAATTATTCTGTTCTTCTTCATCATTATTGGTACTGTATATGGTATTACGGTTGGAAACATTAAGAGCAGTAAAGATGTTGCCAACTTTATGGCTGAATCGATGAAGGATATGGCGTCCTATATTGTCTTAATCTTCGCAATCGCCCAATTCATCGCATACTTCAGCTGGTCCAATATCGCAACTTGGGTAGCGGTAAATGGGGCAGAATTCCTGAAGGACGTGGAGTTCACCGGAATCGGATTGATTATTGGCTACATCATTTTTACAGCTTCCTTGAACTTCCTGATCACTTCGGGTTCAGCAAAGTGGGCGCTTGAAGCACCTGTGTTTGTGCCAATGTTTATGCAGCTTGGCTATCACCCTGCATTCACGCAAGTGGCATACCGTGTAGCAGATTCATCTACGAATATCGTGACACCGATGATGCCATATATGGTTATCGCCCTGTCGTTTATGCAGAAGTATGATAAAAAAGCGGGAATTGGAACATTCATTTCATTAATGCTTCCGTACTCGGTTACGTTCCTGATCACGTGGATCATTATGCTTTTAGTGTTCGTCTTCTTTGGAATCCCGTTTGGTCCGGGAATCGGTCCTTATCTATAAGAATAGGATGTGGTTAAAAAGTGAGTAATCTTGAAAATCAATTAAAAGAGTGGCGGCGTGATTTTCACCGCTATCCAGAGGGAGGATTCCTGGAAATGCGGACAGCCTCCATTGTCGCGTCGATCCTGGATGACCTTGGATTCCAGCTGGAAATGGGCAGGAAGGTAATGGCAGCTGATTATTTTATGGGGAAGCCGAATCAAGAGGAAACAGCCGCACATTATCGGTGGGCTCTCGAAAACGGTGCGAAAAAAGAATATATCGAAGCTTTTACAGACGGCTATACAGGCATTGTCGCAACAATGGATACTAAAAAGGATGGCCCGGTGATTGCATTCCGTGTTGATATGGATGCATTGCCGATCCATGAATCAGAGGCAGACAGCCATTTTCCGCAAAAAGAAGGATTCAGGTCTGCAGTTCCAAACACCATGCATGCCTGCGGACACGATGCACATACAACCATCGGGCTTGGCCTGGCAAGCTTAATTGCTGAAAATAAAGACAGCCTTAAGGGGAAAATCAAATTGATTTTTCAGCCTGCCGAGGAAGGCACCCGCGGGGCTTGTTCGATGTCCGAAGCAGGAGTTGTCGATGATGTGGATTATTTAATTGCCTCACATGTCGGTACAGGAGTTCCAGATGGACATTTTGTGGCATCAAAAAACGGATTCCTGGCTACGTCAAAACTTGATGTAACGTTTAAAGGAGTATCTTCCCATGCAGGCGGAAATCCGGAAGAGGGTAAAAACGCTTTGCTCGCCGCCGCTTCTGCTGCCCTGAATATTTACGCTATTCCGCGTCATTCAGAAGGGGCAACCCGCATCAACGTGGGTGAAATGCATGCAGGCTCAGGCCGAAATATCATCGCAGATAAAGCTGTGCTGAAGATAGAAACACGCGGGGAAACGACAAAAATTAACGAATATGTCAAAGCCCAGGCCGAAGCTGTTATCGCAGGATCAGCCCAAATGTATGGCGTAGAATACGAGATTCGTACTGTGGGCGAGGCCATTAGTGCTCAAGGTTCAAAAGAGCTGGCATCCGTCTTGCATGCCTGTGCACAAGAAGCTTCCTATATAAAGGAAAGCATCCTTGAAGACAATTCACCTGCAGGCTCCGAGGATGCAACCTTCTTCATGGAGCGTGTTCAGCAAAATGGAGGTCAGGCCACATACTGCATTTTCGGTACAGAACTGGCGGCAGGCCATCATAACGAAAAGTTTGATATTAATGAGGGCACAATGCTAAATGCCGTCCGGTTGCTGTTTGAATCTATAAAAAAATTAAATTAAGAAATGGATGAGGCAGAGCAATCTGCCTCATTTTCTTCATGAGATCAGGGAGGAATGTTGAAGGTGAAAGAATGGTTGGATAAACAACTGAAAGCGTTAAATTTAACAGACAGCATGGTCCAGGCGGAAGGGTTCTGCCGATTAGGCTACACGGAAGAAGAATGGCGGGCCATTGATGTATTTGTTTCCATTGCAGAGGATATGGGGTTGAAGGTTCGAAGAGATGAAGCGGGGAATGCGATTGCCCGCTGGGAAGCTGAAGATTCCTCACCTGCTGTTGCAGTAGGTTCTCATGTGGATACGGTCAAAGGCGGAGGTGGCTATGATGGAGTGGCCGGTGTTCTATGCGGTCTGGCTGCCGTAAAGAAATTGAAAGAAGAAGGATTCGAACCTGCTTCACCCATTGAAGTCATTTGTTTTGCATCGGAGGAATCATCCCGTTTTGGCGTATCAACCATTGGCAGCAAGGCTATGAGCGGCCTGCTTAATAAGAGCGAAGTGGAAGATGTAACGGATGAGGATGGCATCACCATCCGTCAGGCAGTCGAGGGCATGGGTTTGTCGTGGGAAGCTATTGAAAAGGCTGAACGGCCGGAGTCAGCTCTAAAAAGTTTTATTGAGCTTCACATAGAGCAGGGGACCAGAATTGAAGATGCCGGTGCAGACTTTGGAGCAGTGACGGCAGTTGCCTGCCCAATCCGTTTAAAGGTAATCATCAATGGACAGATGGGGCACACAGGAACGACGCCGATGGGCAAACGAAAGGATGCCTTTGTAGCGGCTGCACCTCTCGTTTCATTCATATCAGAGACAGCTCTTTCTTTATCGGCTTCCAATGCGGTGCCGATTGTAGCGACAGCAAGCACCTTTGAACTAAAGCCGAACGCCATGAATGTGATTCCCGGAACGGTTGAGCTTGGAGTCGATATCCGCAGTGTGGAAGATTCGCTGAAAAAAGAAATGGAGGAGCTCATCCGAGAAAAATGTCTTCAGCTTTCTGAATCTTTTGGTGTTAAAATAGAAGTAAAAACGCTTGTTCATAATCCATCCGTTCAGCTGGATGAGGCAGTGATGCGGAAATTACAGCAATCAGGTGAAACTTTAGGATACAAAGCCTTGGTGCTTGAAAGCGGTGCTGGCCATGATGTCATGAATATGGCGGCCAAATGGCCTTCAGGGCTTTTATTCATTCCCTGCAAAAATGGGCTCAGCCACCATCCTGAGGAGTTTGCCTCTATTGAAGATCTGAGAATGGGAACAGAGATTATCGCTCAATATTTAAAAAATGAAACAAGCATATAAAGAAGAAGCAGGTGGAAAAGAATGAAGATTCGCGTTGGGGTAGTGGGGCCGGGAGACTCCGTTGGACACATTCTTGCCTTATCGCGTGAATACAGCGAGCTTGAGATGATTCCATACATTTATAAGGAAACAAAAGAAACGGAAAAGATTATCAGGGAACATAAAACGGAAATCGATTTATGGTTTTTCTCCGGACAGGCTCCTTATTATTACGCGCGTTCAAAAGGGCTGATCGGAGAAGAAAACGCGCATTATCCCCCACTATATGGCTCCAGCCTTCTGGGAACACTCCTTGAAGCGCATATCAGGGAACGCGGATTTCAGCAGGCAAGCCTGGACACCATTCAGGAATCGGAGCTTGATATACTAAAGAATACATACTTTTTAGGGGACTTAAACATCCATACTTTTTCCTACAATGAATACGAGCCGGCAGAGGAAATAATCCGTTTTCATAAGAAGCTTTTTGAGGAAGGGAAGACGGAGGTCGCATTGACTTGTGTCCAGGAGGTACATGACCGGCTGAGGGAACAGGGAATCCCATGCTACCGGGTGGTCCCTTCCCCTGTCGCCATTAAACTTGTACTCCGCTACCTAAGGGAAAGAGGCCAGTCCAATTGGTATAAGCGCTCCCAGATAGCGATTATGGGAATGGAAGTCGTTCACTCTGCAAGTTCACTGGAAGAGCAGCATTTCACCTATGAAATGAAGCGGCATGAGCTGGAAATCAAGCAGGTCATGCTTGATTATGCGGAAAAAGTCCAAGGCTCCTTTGTGCAGATCGGGGATGGTCTATTCTTTATTTATACAACCCGGGGCGAAATGGAAATGCATTTTCAGGAAGCCTCCATGTACTCTCTAATAGAAGAAGCGAAAATCCACAGCAAGCTGAAGGTGAGAATCGGTGTCGGCTACGGGCTGACAGCATATGATGCAGAGCAAAATGTCCGGCTCGCCCTCCAATATGCCCGGGATCAGAAAGCTTCGCCTGTGGTTAGTGTCGATGAAACCAAACAAATTAAGGAACACCTTTCTGAATGCGGCGAAGAGGCGGTTTCTTACCAGCACCGCATTTGGGGAGAGGAATGGGAAGAACGCTTTAAGGGCGCCAAAATCAATCCGGCAATCGTATCCAAAATCGAATACCTATCAAGGCACTATCAAAAAAATATTGTCACTGCGCAGGAAGTCTCAAGATGGCTGAAAAACACAGAACGCAATTCGAGGAGGATTATGGCGGAGCTCGAACGGCTGGGGCTTGCCAAAGTGACGGGTGAAGAACAGCCTGGGCAGCGCGGGCGGCCGCGGAAGGTTTATGAGTTGAAGCTATAAAATGGATAAAAGGGTTTGTTTTAAGGAGGAGGCTTAGGCCTTCTTCTTTTTTTGTAAAGTCAATAACGGCAGAGCTATAAATTGGAATTGGATTGCCGTTATATATAAGAAAATGGAAACGTGTCGTGTTTAAAGTCCTAATTTCCTGAAAATTCGACTTTTAATTAGTAAGTTAAAGGGCTTATGTGATATAGTTAACTTATTACTAGGTCATAATAGTTAGTTATAAATTCTGGAATGGCAAACCATTTGTAATGGAGGTCTAAACTTGTTAACAAATCATCTCGATTTTCGTCTGGAGCCTAAGGTAAGGGAATTGTATGAAGAGCATAAGAAACGTGCTGAAAAAATAGACTGGGGCTATCACGAGTTTCTCCCATGGGATAAAGCGCAGGATTTCCGCCGTGTTCCCTGGGATGAGAGTCAGGTGACACTCCCGGAGTCCGTCATTACCGCTGTGGAGACAGCACTATTAACAGAAGTGAATCTCCCATGGTTCACCTCTTATTTGGACCAGACATTTAGAGGTTCATTGAGTGTCATTAAGGAATTTGTGCATACATGGACAGCGGAAGAGGATCAGCACTCCAATCTGCTAGAAACCTATTTGTTAATCACTCGTAATGTCCATCCGGGCAGGCTTCACCAGCTACATAAGCAAACAGTGGAAAATGGATGGAATCCTGATTTCCATACGCCATTTGAAACGATGGTTTATACCTCCATGCAGGAGCTGGCCACCATGGTGTTTTACTATAATGTGGCGAAGGTGGCAGGGCCTCATGATAAGGATTTATCCAGCTTGCTGAGGCGATTGGCTAAAGATGAGACCCTTCATTATGCTTTTTACAGGGACGTTATTAAATATCACCTGCAATTGGAACCTAATTATTGCTACTATCTGGGGAACGTCATCATGAACTTTAAAATGCCAGGTGCTGTCATGCCGGACTTTGAAGATCGGATGGCTATCATCGCAAAAGAGGCCAATTATGGCCCGCTTGAATATTTTGATCAGGTCCTGGATGTCATTATAGAGTATTGGGAAATTGAAAAGCTGAGGCCGATTGCACCTGAAGCAGAGAAAGCAAGACTTGATATCCTAAACTATCATGCTCGCTTAAAAAGGGTGAGGGATCGGTTTTACAGCAAGAAATAATTTGTAGAACCGGCGGGGCTGGTTCTTTTTTTGTTTGAAAAGAACCGAATTGTGAACGCTACAAATTGAGTTTTCCAATCTGCAAATAGAAGGAAAGTCTTGCAAATAAAGTATTCAATTCTGCAAATAGAATAACAGTCTTGCAAATAGAGAGCAAAAACCTGCAAATAGTACCCTATTTCCAATAAAAAGCTCCTCACCGATAGTTTTGCATTCCTATGAATCGGGAAATTACCTCAATAAAACAACCTGGAGGTAATCATTATGCTGCAATTCATAGAATCCCGCTCTCCCTCTACAATTGCCCTCGCTTTCAATGGGAATGCGACCAAGGAAGATGCTGAAAAACTGGATCAATACGTGAGAGAAAATTTTAAAGGTGACCAGAAATTCAATATTCTAGCCATCATGACGGATGTAGACGGAACAACCTTCCAAGGAGCAGCGGAAGGAATAGAATTTGATATAAAAAGATGGAAACAGTTTAATAAATTCGCTGTTGTCAGTGACAAAGACTGGATAGGAACTGTTTCCAAGCTTACAAACTACCTGCCTGGCATTAAAGTTGAATACTTTGAAGGCCATCAGCTTGAGGAAGCCTGGACTTGGATTAAGGAGTGAGAGGTTACCCATACATTTGATGGATTCCCTTTGCAATCCGGAAATGGAATAAGGAAATGTTAAAAGGGCCGGTTTCCAGTGAGCCGGCCTTTTGTGTGCATCCAAAGACAATTAGTGCACGAGACTCTATCGTTCATGCACCTTCAGTTTCTTGGCCTTTTTTACAACCGTCGATTGGTCAATCTTTAAGACTTCGGCCACTCTTCTGGTGGTTTTATACTTTTGGAAAGCGGTTAATAGCATGTTCCTTTCTAATTGCTCCACCGCTTCTTTCAGGGGGGTGAATTCTTCGCTTTGGGTGCTGGGACTTGAGGCTTCGGTCATTTCGAGGATTTTTTCGGCTTCGATCGTATCCCCTATTGTGTTAATGACCAGTCTTTCAATCATATTTTGCAGTTCTCTTATATTTCCGGGGTAGTTGTAATCATATAGCGCCCTGATGGCTTCTTCGGAGAAGGTCTTTTTCATCTTATATTTATTATTCATGCTGTCAAGAAACATTTTGGCGAGGAAAAGCAGGTCTTCCTTACGCTCTCTTAGTGAAGGGATCGTAATGGGCACAACGTTCAGCCTGTAAAAGAGGTCCTCGCGGAATTGGCCGGCCCTCACCAGCTCCTTAATATCCTTATTGGTGGCTGCAATGATTCTGCAGTCTACCTTAAAAGATGCCGTTCCCCCGATTCTTCTTACAGTACGATCATCCAGAACATGCAGAAGCTTCACCTGCAGGCTCACAGGCATGTCTCCGATTTCATCCAGGAAAATGGTGCCGCTGCCGGCAGTTTCAAACAGCCCTTTTTTTCCATCCTTTAGTGCACCTGTGAAAGCCCCCTTTTCATAACCGAAAAGCTCTGATTCGAGCAGGTTTTCAGGTATGGCCCCGCAATTGATGGAAATAAAGGGACGGTCCTTGCGATTGCTGACAGAATGAATCATATCGGCCATATATCCTTTTCCGACACCGGTTTCTCCCAACAATAAAACGGTTGCTTCCATATTGGCGATATGATGAACCAATTCAATGATTTTTTTCATATCCGGACTTTCAGAGGCCACTTTGCCCCTTTCCAGCTGAGTTCTTTTCATTAATTCCTGTTTCATCCACTCATGCTCTGCCTGAAGTCTTTTAAGGTCAGAGGCCAGCTTATCCGTTTCGGTAATATCCTTTGAGATGTTAATAATTTTCTCAATCTTTTTTTCCCTATTAAAAATGGGAGTGCCGGTTACCAGGACCGTTTTATTGGCAGCTGTTTTCTGTATAATGGTGACCCTTCTTTTCTTGCGGATCACTTCGCAGGTGACTGAAGTGCTGAAAAAACCTTGTTCTTCAAGTATAAAGGCATTTTTTCCAACCAGTTCTGATTCTGGTACACCGAAAATTTTCTCACAGGATTTGCTGATTCTGGTAAATACCCCTTCACCGTTTGTAATGGTGATTGCGCTATGGGTTGTATCCAAAATGAAGTTTAAATCCTCAAAGGCTTGCTTATATGTTTCCAGCTGATTATTCTCCATAAAAACCCCCACTTATTCGCTTGATGATTAAATTCATCAGATTTTGATGACATTTTTCATCACCAACAAAAGGACAGACCAATAAATACAGTGAAAATCAATGGATTAAAGTTGGCATGCTTCTTGCAACCTAGATTTAAATAACCATTTTTAATTTTCTAAAAATTATACCATTGACAACATGAGCAATGCCAGGGGTAAAAAACATTTTAATAGAAAGGGGGAGTTTGGTTGGAGATCAATCTCAGCCGGCTGATGAACGATTTTGAAAACATAGTAGGTTTTACCAGTACGCCGGGCAATGGCTGTACGAGATTCTCGTACAGTAAAGAGGATCAGAGAGTCAGAGAATATCTTTTTGCCCGGATGGAGGAGCTGGGGATGGACGTAAAGGTTGATGCCATCGGAAATATTAGGGCTACATACGGAAAAGAACTGAATAGGCCTTCCATTATGATTGGTTCTCATCACGATACTGTGAAAAATGGAGGGAAATACGACGGGTTAACGGGTGTATTAGCTGCACTGGAAATTATAAGAGTATTAAAAGAAGAGAAGGCAGAATTGCAGCAGCCAATTGAATTGGTAAGCTTCGCAGAAGAAGAAGGCTCCAATTTTGGCATAACCATGCTTGGCAGTAAAGTGTTTGCCGGAAAATATAGTTTGGAAGAATTAAAGACAATTAAGAATGCAAAGGGAAAGTCTGTTTACGAAACAGCTAAAGATTTTGGGCTTGAAATTGATCAAGCAGAAAGAGATATTCTCCAAAGAGGAGAAATAGACGCCATGATTGAGCTGCATATCGAACAGGGACAGATACTTGAAAGCCAGCAAAAATCAATTGGAATTGTCCAGGCTATTGCCGGTATGAGAACGTATAAGGTGACAATTGAGGGAGATTCGAATCATGCAGGGACCACTCCAATGGATTTAAGATCAGATCCAATGGCTGGTGCAGCTGAAATCATCTCCCAAATTCGAAAAACTGCTAAAAATGATGTATTACAGTCAACAGTGGCAACAGTCGGGAAAATAGAGTGCAGGCCAAATATTCCAAACGTGATTCCTCAGGAAGTCGAATTCTATGTGGACATCAGAGATGTTGAAGCTAAAGGAGTAGAAATTGTTTCCGGGAAGCTTGCTCAAAAGGTTAAAGAGGTATCTGATGAGCACTCGTTAAAATGCACAATCGAGCTGGTTGGCGAATCCAGAACAGTTAAGCTTTCATCCCGGCTTATTGAAAAGATTGAGGAAACGGCAACCGAGAAGAGATTTGATTATTTAAAGCTGAATAGCGGTGCTGTACATGATACAGCAATGTTAAGCGGATTGACTGATATAGGTATGATTTTTATTCCGAGCAAGGGAGGAAAAAGCCATTGCCCTGAGGAGTATACAAGTGAAATAGACCTTAAGGCAGGCTGTGATTTATTGCTGAATGTCGTGAGAAAGCTGGCATGCAAAAAAACGGAAAAGCAGAAGATCTAAAATACCTGCTTTTCTCTCTTTTTTACATTTTTCATTTTACAGATAATTTTTAATATTAAATATTTTATAGGAGATGAAGAAAATGACAGAAAAGCTATTTGAAAGATTACAAGAGATTTATCCGGAGATGGTGAGTTTTAGAAGGGATCTTCACATGTATCCGGAGCTTTCCCATCATGAGGTGAATACGCCCGAGAAAGTGGCATGCTTTCTTGAAAATTTGGGATTGGAAGTGAAAAGGAACGTTGGCGGAAGAGGGGTAACAGGATTATTGAAGGGCGGTAAGCCTGGGAAGACGGTTGCATTGCGTGCGGATTTTGATGCTCTTCCGATTCAGGAAGAAAATGAAGTGGAATACAAATCCCGAATCTCGGGAGTTATGCATGCTTGCGGACATGATATTCATACCGCAGCTCTCCTGGGCGTGGCCAAAACATTATCCGAAGTGAAAGATCAGCTGAAAGGAAATGTCCTGTTTATTCATCAATTTGCTGAAGAAGTGATTCCAGGCGGGGCGAAGTCAATGATTGGAGATGGATGTCTTGATGGCGCAGACGTCATCTATGGTGCCCATGTCTGGTCCACCAATCGGACAGGCACGATCGGCGTAAGGGAAGGCGATGCCATGGCAGCGGGAGATACCTTTGAGATTAATATATTTGGAAAGGGCGGACATGCTGCGACGCCGCATTTGACCGTTGATCCAATTGCAGCAGGATGCCAGCTCATTTCAAATCTTCAGCAGGTTGTGGCAAGGAAGGTGGATCCTGTGAAAACAGCAGTCGTGTCTGTAGCAGCTTTTAACAGCGGTAACGGATTTAATGTCATTCCAGACAAAGCCAGGATTACCGGAACAGTCCGGACGTTTGATGAAGATGTCCGCAGCATGATTGAAAGCTTGATAGGGGAAATTGCCCACTCGACCTGTAAGGCTTTAGGGGCAACCGCCAAGTATGAATATGTCAGAGGCTATCCGGCTGTAAAAAATCATCCTGATGAAACAAAAAGGGTTGAAAGGCTGGCCGGAAAGATTGTGGGCGAAGAAAATGTCATTCACATGCCGGCGCAAATGGGCATGGAGGATTTTGCGTATTATCTGCAAAAGGTTCCCGGAACCTTCTTCTTTGTTGGAGGAAATTCAGAAGAGATTGAGGAATTTCCCCATCACCATCCGCGCTTTGATGTGGATGAACGTTCCATGATTGATATTGGGAAAGTGTTTATTTCCGCAGTGTTCGATTATCTGTCTGATGAAGGCGCTGCTGAACGCAAGCCTGCTGAAGTTCAGTCTAATTAAAAAAATAGGAGGTCATAGATATGGATGAGGTTTTAAGGTTTGCCAATAGCACTCCGGTATGGATTTTTGCCAGCATAGTTGTAGCTATCGTCATTTTTCAGGCTCTGATTTTCATCCGGATCGCTTCCCAGACAGCCCCAAGCATCGGTATGACAAAGGATGAAACAAAAAGGGCCTTGAGAACAGGCTTTATCAGCAGTTTAGGACCTTCTTTCGGAATTGCAGTGGTCATTATCTCCCTTATTGCCGTCCTTGGCGGTCCGTTCACATTGATGAGGATAGGAATCATAGGCTCAGCTGCAACTGAATTGACCGCAGCTGGTATTGGGGCTAATGCATATGGTGTAGAGCTGAATTCCCCTGATTTTGGTTTGAAGGCATTTACGACTGTTGTTTGGACCATGTGCCTTGGGGGAACGGGCTGGCTGATTTTTACTGCTCTCGCGACAAAATCTCTGGGGAAAGTGGAAAAGAAAATTGTCAGCAAAAATGCCAAAATGATGACCATCGTGTCGACAGCTGCAATGCTTGGAGCATTTGCTTACCTTGCCAGTCAGCAAATGGTGAAGGGTTATAGTGAGACGGTTGTTGCCATAGCTGCAGGCGTATCGATGATGGTTATTCTTACATTTGCAAAAAAACGGGAAATCCGCTGGCTGCAGGAATGGGCGCTGGGCATTTCACTTGTCATCGCATTGACTATCAGCTATCTGACAACACTTATTTAAGAAAGGGGATGTATTATGTCAGTACCGACGAAAGCTGGAGTGACGGAAGCAAAGATTGAAGTTAGACAAATAACCATGAGCATGCAGGGATTCCATGGCAAGTCCGATTTTTGGGGGCAAACCACTCTTTGGATGCTGATTGTAATGTCTTTTGTGCCGCCGATCTATTTTTCATTCATACTGGGCTACCATCCAGGCTGGGGAGCCATTGCAGGGGGATTGATCGGATATGCAGCCTTTATCGGGATCATGTGGTTTCTTGAGCCCATAACTTATTATCCGGTGCTTGGGAAATCCGGAACCTATATTGCGTTTTTGACCGGTAATATCGCCAACATGTGTCTTCCGTGTTCAGCAGCCGCTCAGGAGTCAATTGGAGCAGAGCCCGGTACAAAAAAAGCGGAGGTTGCTGGTACGCTGGGGATTGCTGTCGCTTCCTTAACAAACATTGTCATTATCATCGCGGTTGTGTTAAGCGGTTCGTTTATCCTGACTATCATTCCGCAATCCGTCCAAAATGCCCTTCAATTCATTTTGCCTGCAATTTACGGAGGGGTTTTAGGGCAATTTGCCCTTAAAAAGCCTCTGTATGGATTGGTTGCTTTCGTAATCGGTATGGCTGTACTGTTTGCGCCGATTTTCAGCTTAATCAAAATCGTTCTTTGTGTGGCCATTACTATTGCTGTCGTTCTCTTTATTGAAAAATCAAAAAGCGGTGTGCCGGAGTAAGCTTTCACAGCTGTAACCCCCTTCGAATTAAGATTGGAGGGGGATTTCCTGAGTCAAATATGAATATAGGGGAGCGGTTATTGATATGGAGAGAGAACTTTGTTTTAATTCTGCGCGTGATCTTGCCGGGATGATTCAAGAACGGGATTTATCCGTCCGGGAAGTGATGGAAGCACACCTGGCACAAATTCAGCGGGTAAATCCAAAGGTAAATGCAATTGTGTCACTTAATGAGGAATTGGCGTTAAAGGAAGCAGACAAGGCGGATAAAATGCTTGATGCAGGTAAGCTATCCGGACCTTTCCATGGACTTCCGATCGCTATAAAGGATACTCACAATGCTGTTGGTTTTCCGGCAACAAGCGGATCCTTGATTTTCCGGGACCATTATCCAAGTGCGGATGATCTGATCGTTGAAAGGCTGCGGAAGGCAGGAGCCATTGTGGTCGGAAAAACAAACGTTCCTGAATTTGCAGCAGGCTCTCACACCTTCAATGAGCTGTTTGGCTCTACCAGAAACCCTTATGATCTAAGCAAAACAGCAGGCGGCAGCAGTGGAGGAGCAGCGGCTGCAGTGGCAAGCGGAATGATTCCTTTTGCGGATGGAAGTGATATGGGAGGATCCTTAAGAAATCCTGCCTGCTTTAACAATGTGGTTGGGCTGAGGCCTTCCCCAGGGCGTATTCCATTTTCCAGAACGGCGCTCTACTCGCCTCTGGCTGTGCAGGGCCCGATAACACGCAATGTAGATGACGCCTTTTTTATGCTCTCCGTAATTGCCGGACCTGATGGCCAGTCCCCCCTTGCCATTGAGGAGCCAGGTTCCAGGTTTCTTGAGGAAGCTCAGTCTGATATAAAGGGCCTGCGCATTGCTTATTCTGCTGATTTTGGAGGCCTTCTTCCAATCGATCCGGAGGTAAGAAGCAACCTTGAAGAACAGGTTAAAGTCTTTGAGAGACTAGGTTGCATAGTGGATGAAGGATGCCCGGATTTAAAGGAAGCAGACGAAGTTTTCCAAGTGCTCCGAGCATGGGAGTTCGAGCTTTCTTATTCCGAAATCTTTGACCGATTCCGGGAAATGATTAAACCGAGTGTCATCTGGAACATTGAAAAGGGCAGAAGCCTGAGCGGTCCGGATGTGGGACGCGCCGAGCGGCTCCGGGCGCTTTTATATAACCGTATGAGTGAATTCTTTAATCAATATGATGCTCTTATCCTTCCAGTTAGCCAGGTTACGGCATTTGACGTAAATATTGAATATCCAACAGAAATTGACGGAGTGAAAATGGAAAATTACATCGACTGGATGCGATCCTGCTATTATATTTCCGCTGCTGGAAATCCATCTGTCTCCATCCCAAGCGGATTTTCAGCAGAAGGCATTCCAATTGGCCTGCAAATCGTCGGACCACACAGAGCTGACTTTGAGGTCCTAAGAATCGGCCGTGCCTTCGAACAGGCTACAGGATACGGAAAAAGGCGTCCGCAAATTGCAATTGAACAGACGACATAAAGAGTCGGAGCTGCTTCCTTATGGGAAGCAGCTCTGTATATTTCCAGCAGTCGAAACCTGCTTTTTGCCAGTGTAGAAATAAATCTTTTCCTGGGAAATTAGTGGTGAAATTGTCGAATATAGATGGTATAAAATCTTAAAGGTTAGTTTCTTTTTTTTAAAAAAATCCTTAGTTTTTTACTATGCTTGCAGTATGAAGTTGATTCCTCGCGGAGTGACCGATATATGGAAAAAGTGACCGATATAGAAGGCGCAAACCAAAATTGTGTGTACAAAAAAGCCCTCTGGAGAAGAAAACTCCTTAAGCACAGAGTTGACAGGTTCCTATATTTCTGAAATAATAATAAACAATTAAATACTGGTACCTTTAAATCAGTCCCGTGAGGCTGACAAGGACAGCGGAAGTATGATGCCAATGGGTGAGGTGCAGCCTGCCCATGGGTTCTTCATGCAGGAAAAAGGCTTCTTGTCGGAAAATGGCGAGAAGCCTTTTTCTTTTTCCATCCACTACTATCGAAAATCCTTCGGTACCAGTCCAAAAAATGAATGGAGGAATTGGTATGAAAAAAATAGATTTGGATTTTTCGTTAGAGGCGGTACCTCAGGGGCATCGCAACGGTTTTTGGAAAATGCTTGTGGTGATGCTCGGTCTGACCTTCTTCTCAGCCAGCATGTGGTCAGGCGGAACGCTTGGAACAGGATTAACGTTCATTCAATTTATAGGAATCGTTCTGGCAGGCAACTTGATCTTAGGTGCATATACAGGAGCCCTTGCTTATATTGCCGCAAAGACAGGCTTATCAACGCACCTGCTTACCCGCTATGCCTTCGGTGAAAAAGGATCTTACCTATCATCCTTTTTGCTGGCTGCGACTCAGGTTGGGTGGTTTGGCGTTGGGGTAGCGATGTTTGCGCTGCCGGTTCAGAAAGTAACGGGAATTGATGCGTATCTCCTGATTGCAGCAGCAGGTCTGCTGATGACAGGCACAGCCTTCTTCGGCATGAAGGCACTGGCAATCCTGAGCTTCGTAGCTGTCCCTTTAATCACTATTCTAGGAAGCTTCTCGGTTTTTAAAGCGACAGAAACAGCAGGCGGCCTGGAAGGGCTTATGCAATACCAGCCAACAGAGGCCATTAGTCTGGCAGCAGCTTTAACGATTTGCGTAGGTTCGTTTATCAGTGCAGGCACGCTGACTCCGGACTTCGCGCGATTCTCAAATACAAAACGTTCAGCAGTAGTATCAACAGTCATCGCCTTCTTCATCGGAAACACTATCATGTTCCTCTTCGGTGCAATTGGTGCAATCGCAACAGGGCAATCTGATATTTCAGAAGTCATGTTCATCCAAAAGCTGATTTTCCCGGCGATACTGGTCCTTGGTTTAAATATCTGGACAACGAACGATAACGCTTTATATGCATCAGGCTTAGGGTTTGCGAGCATTTTGAAGATCCGAAAAGGAAAGGTTGTCATCTTCAACGGGATTATCGGAACGATTGCGGCCATGTGGCTGTACAACAACTTTGTCGGGTTCCTGACAATTCTGGGATCGACGCTGCCATCCATCGGGGCTATCATCCTAGCAGATTACTTTATCGTGAATCGCGGAGAGTATAAGAAGTTTGCAGATATGAAGTTTAAGGCTGTTAACTGGATCGCCATCCTAGCTTGGGCAGCCGGCGTGGCCATTGCAAATTTTGTACCGGGAATCCCGCCAATCAACTCGCTGTTAGGATCAGCCGTAACATTTGTCCTAGTATCAAAATTGGCTGCTGCTTTACAAGGTAAAAATTCAGCCAGGGAAGGGGAATTAAGAAGTGATTATTAAAAATGCGAAACTAAGAGGCCGGGAAGGCTTTTGGAATATAACGATTAAAGAGGGAAAGATTCACAGCTTATCACAAGGGGAAGCGGAAGCGGGCCAGGAAATCCTTGATGCTGCAGGATCCCTGGCTTCGGCACCCTTCATCGAGCCCCATATTCATTTAGATACAACCCTGACAGCCGGAGAGCCGGAATGGAACCAGAGCGGAACGTTATTTGAAGGCATTCAAAGATGGGCACAAAGAAAAGAAACCCTCACACATGAAGATGTAAAAACAAGGGCAAAAACAGCATTGAAATGGCAGATCGCCCAGGGGATTCAGCATGTCCGCACCCATGTGGATGTAACAGATCCCACTCTGACTGCTTTAAAAGCCCTTTTAGAAGTTAAAGAAGAAATGTCTGAATATGTGGACCTCCAGCTTGTAGCCTTTCCGCAGGAAGGGATCAATTCCTATCCAAGCGGTGCGGAGCTCATGGAGGAAGCACTGAAAATGGGCGCAGATGTGGTAGGAGGCATTCCTCATTTCGAATTCACAAGAGAATACGGCGTTGCTTCTATGAAAACTGCCTTTGACCTTGCTGAAAAATATGACCGCCTTGTCGACATCCATTGCGATGAAATCGATGATGAGCAGTCGCGTTTTGTGGAAGTAGTGGCTGCGGAAGCCTATGAACGCGGATTGGGCAGCCGGGTAACAGCCAGCCATACAACGGCAATGGGCTCGTATAATGATGCTTATACCTACAAGCTGTTCAGACTGTTAAAGCTATCAAACATTAATTTTGTCGCCAACCCGCTCGTAAACATCCATCTTCAGGGGCGCTTTGATACGTATCCGAAGCGCAGAGGGATTACAAGAGTAAAAGAACTGCTTGAAGCAGGGCTTAACGTAAGCTTCGGCCATGACGACATCTTTGATCCATGGTATCCGCTTGGCACCGGCAATATGCTGCAGGTGCTCCACATGGGCATCCATGTGTCACAGCTGATGGGCTACGAACAAATTGTTAACTCCTTCGACCTGATTACAAATAATAGTGCCAAAACATTAAATATTGAAGAGAAATATGGAATTGAAGAGGGGAAACCGGCCAACCTGATCATTCTTGATGAGGAAAATGAGTATGAAGCGATCAGGCGTCAGGCGGCTGTCAAGTATTCCATAAGAAATGGAAAAGTAATTGCTGAAACGAAACCAAGCGAGACATCTGTGATGTTTGGGGAGATAAAAGAGAAAGTAAACTTTCATAAATGATAGCTAGAAGACTGGCTCAGGCTGACTGGGTCAGTCTTTTTATGTTGTGAGGGAAATGAATATATTTTTATATTAATAGTTTTCTTTTACTATTAAATGTAAAAAAAATTATTATAAAACACAGGAATTGAATGTAAACGTTTACAAATAGAGTAACAAAGGATAAATCCCGATACTATATATTTCGACTCTGAAAATATAGTAGAATATTTCGTTAATCTAAGATATACTAATTTTTATTAAAAATATGAAAAATCAAAATATATAAAATTTAGTCAGTCATCTTTTGCTATTGGAAATAGCGGCATCTGATTTTTCAGCTCCGCTTACATAAAAAACACAAGGGGGAAAATAACGATGAAAGGCAAATCTTCACTAGCATTAAGCATTTTACTGATTCTTTCATTGCTGCTTTCAGCATGTTCCGGAGGCGGTGAAGAAGCATCAGGCAACAGCAGTGAACCAAAAGAGGGAGGTTCATTAATTTATGCCCGGGGTGCTGACGCTATTGGGCTGGACCCAATCAATGTAACAGATGGAGAGTCCATCCGTGTAACAAGCAATATCTTTGAAACCTTGTTTGTATATGACGAAAATCTTGAAGTCCAGCCAGGATTAGCGGAGTCTTACAAAGTCTCTGATGATGGAATGACCTGGACCATTACCCTTAAAAAGGGCATTAAGTTCCAGGATGGAACAGATTTTAATGCAGATGCAGTCGTGTTTAATTTCGACCGATGGATGGATCCCGAAAACCCCTACCATAAAGGGGATTTTCCATACTATCCGTTCTTATATGGGGGCTTTAAAGGCGATCCAAACCATAAAATCGAGTATGTAAAAGCAGTGGATGAATCCACAGTTGAGTTTAAATTAACTGAAAAGACAGCTCCGTTTATCAGCTACTTAGCTATTCCTATGTTTGGAATTGCCAGTCCGGCCGCGATTGAAAAGCACGGTGACAAGTTCTCAGAAAATCCAGTAGGAACAGGTCCTTTCGTATTTGATAGCTGGAAGCACAATGACAAAATAGTACTGAAGAAAAATGAAAATTATGCAGGTGAAGGGCCATATCTTGATGAGCTGATCTTCAGGGTTATCCCTGAGAATTCTTCACGCCTGACTGCACTTCAAGCTGGTGAAGTAGATATCATCGATGGCTTAAACCCCGATGATGCAACAACTATAGAAGCCGATTCACAGCTTAGTCTTGTAAAGCGCCCAAGCTTTAACATTGGCTACATGGTTCTCAATACGCAAATGGCACCTTTCGATGATGTAAAAGTACGTCAGGCGGTCAATATGGCAATTGATAAACAAGCCATTGTGGATGCTTTCTATAATGGTTATGCAGAGGTAGCAAAAAATCCATTCCCATCTGTGCTGTGGGGCTATAATGACAGCATTGAAGACTACAAATTCAATGTGGAAGAAGCGAAAAAACTATTGGCAGAAGCAGGATATCCAGATGGATTCAAAACCCAGCTTTGGGCAATGAGCAATCCAAGACCATATATGCCGCAGCCAATGAAGGTGGCAGAAGCTATTCAGGCAGACCTGAAGAAAATCGGCATTGAAGCAGAAATCGTTACCTATGAATGGGCAACGTACCTTCAAAAGTCAGGAAACGGGGAACACCCAATGGGATTATACGGCTGGACAGGCGTTATGGCCGATCCGGATAACTTCCTTTTCCCGAACCTGAGTGCAACGAATACTGCTAAACCTGCCAGCAACCGTGCGTTCTATGAAAACGAAGAATTCACGAAGCTTTTGCAGGATGCCCGTGTAACATTTGATCAGGACGAACGTGCAAAGCTTTACGAGCAGGCTCAGGAAATTTTCCACAAGGATGCCCCATGGGTGACTCTTGCACATACAACACCGCCAATCGCAATGGCAGGCTATGTCCAGGGATTCACTGCACACCCAATGGAGGATGATGATTTTACGAAGGTTTACCTGACGAATTAACAGCAAGAAGCCCCTGCAAACGCGGGGGATTTCTTTTCAAATTAATGGGAGGGTTTCACTGTGTATGAATTATTGAAAGGCCTGTGTGATATTGTGGGTCCCAGCGGTTTTGAACAGGATGTTCAAAGATTTATCTTAAATGAAGTGAAGGATTATGTAGATGAATACCACGTCGATCCGGTAGGAAACCTGATTGTGAAAAAGAAAGGGAACAGCGCGGATTTCCCTTCTTTAGTCATTGCAGCTCACACCGATGAAATTGGATTTATTGTAAAAAAGATTGAAGACAATGGGTTAATCCGATTTGAAAAACTAGGCGGATTCGATGACCGGATCCTTTTATCATTGCCAATTAAGATCCGTTCTGAAAATGGCACTGTGGATGGAGTGATCGGAACCATTTCAGCCCACTATGTGAAATGGGATGATCCAAAACGCATTTCCAGCCACCGTGATCTTTATATTGATATTGGAGCCCGCACAGCAGAAGAAGCCGCGGAAATGGGAATAAAGGTTGGACAGCCCATCAGCTATGGCACAGAGTTCAAAAAAATAGGAAATAACCGTGTTATTGGCAAAGCCTTGGACGACCGGGCAGGCTGCGCACTACTGATCCGCTTACTTCAAAACATCGGAGGAAATGGGACACAGCATGGCGACATCTACGGAGCATTTACGGTTCAGGAGGAAGTAGGATTGAGAGGGGCTTCCGTTGTATCTGCTGCCGTAGATCCTGACTTTGCGCTGGCACTTGACACAACCCCAACCAGCGACACATTTGATGTCCTGATGACAGGCACGAGAAGCCTTGGCAGCGGACCTTGCATCAAAATTGCTGATAAATCACTGATTGCCCATCCGCTTGTCACGCAGCACCTCGAAAAAGTGGCGGCAGAAGGGAATATTCCTTTTCAGCATGAAGTTTTCATGGGAATTGGAACTGATGCCGGAGCCATACATATGACAAATAAAGGCGTCACAACGGGTGTTATATCAATCCCATCCCGTTATACTCATACTCCTATTGAAGTAGTCGACCTGGATGATATGGAAAACTCCTACAAACTGCTGCACGACTTTGTTGTGACATTGGATCAGCTGAAGGGAAAGACGTTTTTAGATACATAATCATATAAGAGAAGACAGGGGGATCAAGCTCTCTGTCTTTTTTTTATAAAAGCAGTCGTGCGAAACGGCCTATTTGCGGAATTCTCCCCTCTATATGCAGGTTTGGTCATTCTATATGCAGATTCAAGCAATCTATTTGCAAAATGAGCTATTCTATTTGCGGGTTTCCCGTTTCTATTAGTAATGTTCACATTCACGGGAAAGGGGACAGTCAACCTGTCCCCCAAGCAGCGGCAGCGGCCTGGCAGGGATTGATCTCTAAGTCATTTTGTTAAAATCAATCAAACGTTTGATTGAACCCGGGAAACCCCTGTAAACACTGCATTCCCGGATGAGACAAACACAAAATAATTTCATAATTTAGTATTTCAACTTGAAATTATAGCGCTTACATAGTATATTGAATACGTATTCAAAAAGTAGAAATTTCAGAAAGTTGGTGAGCGATTGGAGAGAATAGCTGTACTTGGGTGCGGCACGATGGGCCATTCCATTGCGCTTAATGCGGCCTGGGCCGGACTGAGTGTGAAAATGCAGGGCATCAGTGACGCCGACCTGGAACAGGGCTGGACCAATATGCTGAAGAAGCTTGAGGTTATGCTCGATAACGGTATTTTATCCAATTCGGAAGCTGCCCAAATTCAGGAAAATATTAAAATGACCGTATCTGTTGAAGAAGCGGTCACAGATGCTACTTTTGTAATTGAAGCTGTACCAGAAAACATTCAATTAAAGATTGACTTATTTAAGCGTCTTGACGCTCTTTGTGCTCCCGATGTCATTCTGGCAAGCAATACTTCCGGCCTCAGTCCAACGGAGATTGCTTCCGAGACAGTATATCCGGAACGGACAGTGGTGACGCACTTCTGGAACCCGGCTCATCTGATTCCTCTCGTAGAGGTCGTACGGGGTGAGAGGACTGGCGATGAAGCTGTGGAAAGATCTTTTCAGCTCTTAAAGCAAATGAAGAAAAAGCCGATTGAAGTGAAAAAAGAGATTCCCGGTTTTGTCGGCAATCGCCTTCAATATGCACTCTTCCGTGAAGCCCAGTATCTTCTGGAGGAAGGCATCGCGAGCAAAGAAGATATTGATGATGCAGTTACATACGGCATTGGACGCAGGCTGCCGGTTTCTGGCCCACTGATGACGGCCGATATGGGCGGACTGGATGTCTTCTCAGCCATCTCTGATTATCTGTTCCAGCATTTATCCAGTGCTGAGGAATCCCTGCCGATTTTAAAGAAGCTTGTAGAAGAACAGAAGCTCGGCGATAAATCGGGTGAAGGCTACTACAAGTGGGATGAGGCTTTTTCCAAACAATACAACCAGAAGAGGGAAGCAGAGCTGATCCGCTTTTTGAAAGAGGATCTGGGAATCCAATTAATCTGATGGAGGAATGGTATGAAGAACTTTCCCGATCTTGAGAATAAATCGGTGCTTGTGACGGGCGGAAGCAAAGGAATCGGAAGGGATATCGCCCTTTCCTTTGCCAAAAACGGAGCGAAGGTTGTAATCGTGGGAAGAAATGAAGAGGCTCTGCAGCAGACAACCGAAGAACTGAGAAAATTCAATCGCAGAAGCTTCTATGTTTCCGCTGATTTAAACAATGTTTCAGAGATTCAAAGAATGACAGAAGCGGCAGTCGATTATATGGGTTCTCTCGATGTGCTGGTCAATAACGCGGGAATTAACCGGGCCAAGCCTGCCATGGAAGTGACGGAAGAGGATTGGGATCTGACGCTTGATACCAATTTGAAGGCAGCCTTCTTCTGCAGCCAGAAAGCAGCCGAATATATGATCCCGAATCAATCCGGCAAAATTGTCAACATTGCTTCCCAGATGGCCTTTGTCGGCTATTACAAGCGGGCGGCTTATTGTGCCAGCAAAGGCGGCATGGTACAGCTGACGAAAGCACTTGCGGTGGAATGGGCCTCCCATGGGATTAATGTGAACGCAGTGGCTCCAACCTTTATTGAAACGGAGCTGACTTCAAAAATGTTCGAAGACAAGGAATTCGAAAAGGAAGTCTACAGCAGGATTCCGCTTGGAAAGCTTGCGGATGCCGGAGATGTCTCAGCTGCTACACTATTCCTTTCTTCCAATCTATCAAAGTTTATTACAGGCGATACGATAAAAGTAGATGGCGGATGGACAGCCATTTAATTTTTTACAGATTTTTGCATACGTATTCAAAAATATAACTTGGAGTGATATCAAATGGCAATTTTCTTAAAACAAGGGAAAAATGATCAAGAAGTTCAGGAAGCAGACGTAAAAGTAAGGGAAGCGGTAAGCGCGGTTCTTAAAAATATTGAAGAGAACGGCGATTCAGAGGTCCGCAAGCTTTCTGAGCAGTTTGATAAATGGTCACCGGAACAATTCAGATTAAGTGATGAGCAAATTCAGGAGATTGTGGCATCTGTACCTGAACAAACGATCAATGACATCAAATTTGCTCAGGAGCAAATCCGCAATTTTGCCGAGCACCAGAAAGCGGCATTACAGGATATTGAAGTAGAAACATTGCCTGGCGTGTTCCTTGGCCATAAAAACATTCCGGTAAACAGTGTAGGATGCTATATTCCCGGCGGACGCTACCCGATGGTTGCTTCCTCCCACATGAGTGTTTTGACAGCGAAAGTGGCAGGCGTTAAGCGCATAATTGCATGTACACCTCCGATTAAAGGAGAAATTCCTTCCGCAACCGTAGCCGCGATGCATCTTGCAGGCGCTGACGAGATTTACCTTCTTGGCGGAATCCAGGCGATGGGTGCAATGGCAATCGGAACAGAAACAATCGAGCCGGTTGATATGCTGGTTGGCCCTGGTAATGCATTTGTCGCAGAAGCAAAGCGTCAATTATATGGCAGAGTGGGAATCGACCTGTTTGCAGGCCCAACTGAGGTTCTTGTCATTGCGGATGAAACATCCGATGCTGAAATAATTGCAACGGATTTATTAGGACAGGCTGAGCATGGACCTAACTCTCCGGCATGCCTGATTACAACTTCAGAGAAACTTGCGAACGAAACAGTGGCAGAAATTGAACGCCAGCTTGAGACTCTTCCAACAGCAGATGTTGCAGGCGCGGCATGGAAAGATTACGGTTCAATCATTCTTGTTGACAGCCTGGAAGAAGCCGTAGTGGAAGCTGATAAATTGGCTTATGAGCACGTGGAGGTATTAACTGAGGATCCAAACTACTTCCTTGAAAACATGACCAACTATGGAGCGCTTTTCCTTGGGCCGGAAACGAACGTTGCTTACGGGGATAAAGTCATTGGCACAAACCATACGCTTCCAACCAAAAAGGCAGCACGCTACACTGGCGGCCTATGGGTTGGCAAGTTCCTGAAAACGTGCACATACCAGAGAACAACGCCTGAAGCAAGTGCAAAAATCGGTGAATATGCATCCCGTTTATGCGACCTTGAAGGCTTTAAAGGACATCAGGCACAAGCTGACCTTCGTGTGAAGCGCTATAGCAGCCTCGTGAAGTAAGCAAAATCTGTTATAATTTCTCTGTCTAGATTCAGGCAGGAGGAACATGCGTTGAAAAATAAAAAAGTGACAGCCATGGATGTCGCTCGACTGGCAGGCGTTTCGCAATCGAGCGTGTCCAGGGCTTTTAGTGAAAGTTCAAGTATCTCATCAAAAAAGAAAAAGCTTATTCTGGAGGCTGCTGAACAGCTGGGCTATCAGCCGAATGCCATTGCCCGCGGCCTGATCACGAATCAGTCCCGCATCATTGGGATTGTCATGCGGAATATCCAGAACCCTTTTTATCCGGAAATCCTTGATAAGTTTTACAGCAGGCTGGCTGAAAAGGGATACAAGGTAATGTTTATCAACTCCCAGAATAACGAGATCCAAGAGGATGAAGTGAGCCATTTAATAGAGTACAGCGTGGAGGGAGCCATCATCACAGATGCGCTTTTGACCTCTTCGACTGTACAGAAGTTTACCCGCAATGGCATCTCGGTCGTCCTGTTTAACCGATATGTGAACGATTCCTTAAGCAGTGCTGTTGTGTGCGATAACTTTGCTGCCGGCAAAAGGATAGGGCACTACTTGATAGAAAAAGGACATGAAAATCCCGCCTTTATCTCCGGACCGATGAATACATCAACAACAGTGGATCGGAAAAATGGGTTCCAGGAAGCTTTGAAGGAACACGGCATTTCTTCCTTTTTAACCGAAAATGGCCTTTATTCGTATGAAGGAGGATTTTCAGCAGCGGAAAAGCTGCTGGAACAGGATAAAAAGATAGATGCCATCTTCTGTGCAAATGATATATCCGCTTTTGGCGCAATGGATTATCTGAAGAAACAGGGTATCAGAATCCCTGAGGATATTTCGGTCATAGGCTTTGACAATGTGGCTATGTCGGATTGGTCATCCTATGAATTAACCACCTGGCATCAGCCGGTCGATGAAATGGTCGATTATTCGATTAACCTTCTTTTGGAGCATATTAACGGGGATACGGACGCCCCTGAAATTCAAAGAATAGAAGGGCATTTGGTGGAAAGAGGATCGGTAGCGGACAGAAGGTGATGGAGAGAAGGCAGGGGTTTTAGTAAAACCAATTTTACATCTTTGAAGTTCGATAAGTGTCTAGCTCCAGGCGCCATCGGCTCGAGGTCATAAGCCAATCCGTCCAAAAGGTTAAAGAACAACCTTTCAGCCGGCTTGTCTTATGCTTGTCGCCGAAAGCGGGCGCCTTGCGCTTTTCTGATAGGAGGATCTTATGCTAAGTATGATTGGATTGCTTGGGGGGATTGGGCTTCTCATCTATTTAACGATGAGAGGGATGAACCTGCTGCTTGCTGCCCCTCTTGCTGCATTTATTGTTGCAATATTCAGTGGATTACCGATTTTTCCTCAGCTGGCAGGCGAGGGTGAAGTCAATTTTCTAACCAACTATATGAACGGATTTGCCGGATTCATTACATCCTGGTATTTGATGTTCTTATTCGGTGCCATTTTTGGAAAACTAATGGAGGATAGCGGAGCAGCAGACAGTGTTTCCAAATGGATTATCGGCAAGATTGGCATGAAACGGGCAGCGTTGGCTGTTGTCATTGCCTGTGCGGTCTTAACCTATGGCGGTGTAAGTCTGTTTGTTGTTGCATTTTCCGTCTATCCAATGGCCTTGAGCCTATTTAAGGAAGCCAACCTGCCAAGAAGGTTCATACCGGCAGCTCTTGCCTTCGGTTCGACTACATTTACCATGACGTCAGCGGGTTCACCGGAAATCCAAAACTGGATTCCGATTGAATTCCTGGGAACTTCCCCGTATGCCGCCTGGGAAGTCAGCTTTATTGTTGCTGTCTTTATGATGGCATTTGGATACTGGTGGCTGAAGAAAATGATTAACAAGGCGATCCGCAATGGAGAAAAATTTGAGGCAAGAGAAACGGATTCTGCGTTGATCCGCGAAAACCTGCCAAGCCCGATGTTAAGTATGATCCCGCTCTTGGTCGTCCTTGTGATTTCATTTATCTTCCATGATTCATTGGCACAGTCAGCCCTTATTATCGCGTTATTGAGCGGCTGCTTTGCAACCTATTTTCTTAACCGCAAGTATTTTACAAATGTATGGGGAGCCGTGTCTGAAGGAACGATTGGCGCATTGATTGCCATTGCCAATACATCTGCGGTTGTAGGCTTTGGCGGTGTGGCTAAAGCAACACCTGCCTTTGCAAGTGCAGTTGATGCCATGACAAGCATTCCGGGAAGCCCATTAATCGGCGGAGCTCTGGCTGTTGCTGTCATTGCCGGACTGACCGGATCTGCTTCAGGAGGCCAATCCATCGCACTGCCGCTGCTTGCCCCGCATTATCTGGATATGGGTGTCAATGCAAGTGAACTCCATCGTGTTGTGGCGATATCATCCGGATCGATTGATTCCTTGCCGCATGGCGGCTACGTTGTGACAACGATCCGTGCCATCTGCGGTGAATCGCATAAGGATGCTTATCCGGCATTTGGGGCATTGACAGTAATTGTTCCGATACTTGGTGTGATTTTAGCGGTCATTTTATTTTCGATTTTCTAAATGGCTTTAGCGGAAAGACAGAGGGGTTTTGGCTCTCTGTCTTTCTTTTTATAAAAAGCCGCTGTGTGCAGTGGTTTATTTGCAAAAATCCACCTTTATTTGCTGCATTGGCCATTTATTTGCAGGTTCTAACAGTTTATTTGCAAATTAACAACTTTATTTGCAGGTTACCCGCTTTTATTTGCATAGTTCACAATCAGCAACACAGAAAGCAACGCTCCTGAGTAGTTCGCAATTAACCTTTCCTCTCTAGTTGTTCTAAGAGTGCTATAATTTAGAAAATTATAATAGAAGGAGGAATCCTTTGTGCCGCAATTACATATTGATGAGCTTCTCTATGTGAAAAACTGGATGACCCCCAGCCCTTTTTGTATTCAGCCGGGGCAAACACTGGGTGAAGCTGCAAAAATGATGGTAGATCTTCACCTGGAAAGTCTGCCAGTACTGGATGAGAAGAATGGATTAATCGGTATGATCACATCAAGAAAGCTGCTTAACTACTTTGCCCGGGGCAACTCGGGGGACACTTTGATTGGCAGTATCCCCAAATCGAATCTGCCTGCTGTCCGGCCGGATGATTCGATCCTTGATATTTTTTCGCTTCCATATGATCAGCTTCCTGTCATAGGTGAAAATGGCAAATTGCTTGGCATCCTGACAACCAGGGATATCCTCGACGGGCTTTCCAAATACCTGCATAACCTGAGGCAAAAGCAAAATTCAGATAGTGCCCTTGGCGCCATCTTGGAAAGTGCCTATGAGGGGATAGCCGTTGTTGATGAAAATGGCATCCTGCAGGAATTCAATGAAGCATACAGCCGTTTTACCGGAGTTAACCGGGAGGATGCGATTGGCAGGCATGTGACAGAAGTAATCGATAACACCCATCTTCATGAGACGGTAAAGACCGGAATAGCCGAACGCGGGGTTCTCCAGAACATCCAGGGGCATGACATGGTGGTGCACCGGATTCCGCTCAGGAAAGAAGGCAAGATTGTCGGGGCGATAGGAATGCTGATTTTTGAAGGGGTCTCGGAGGTTTATAAAATCTATGAAAGACTGCAGGAAAATCAAACGGCTAAGCCGGATCTTTTCACAAAGAAAAAGGAAAGCGATAGCCGGATTACAATTGATCAGATCATTGGGACAAGCGAAGGTATCGCAGATGTAAAGCGGCTGGCACGGAAGGCGGCAAGGACTGCGGCAACTGTTCTGATTACGGGTGAAAGCGGGACGGGAAAAGAGATGTTCGCAAAAAGCATCCACCATCTCAGCCCCTTTTCGACCGGGCCGTTCATCAGTGTGAACTGCGGGGCTATTCCAGAGCACTTATTCGAATCCGAACTGTTCGGCTATGAAGAAGGTGCATTTACCGGTGCGAAAAAGGGCGGCAAGCCCGGAAAATTCGAACTGGCAGACAACGGTACTATTTTTCTCGATGAAATCGGGGAGATGCCGCTTGTCATGCAGACCAAACTGCTGCGGGTTCTGCAGGAAAAAGAAGCCGAACGTGTCGGCGGTGTGAAGAAGTATCGGATCAATGTCAGAGTAGTCGCAGCGACAAACCGTGACCTTATGCAAATGATCGAAACAGGGGAGTTTCGGGAGGATCTATACTACCGGCTGAACATTATCCAGCTTCACATCCCGCCGCTGCGTGAACGGAAAAAGGATATCCCCGTCCTGCTGATCCATTATCTGAGAGAGATTTGTGAGAGGTATCAGGTACCGGGGAAAATCTTCACCTCTGAAGCGGTGAATGCATTTGTACGGCATCCATGGAGGGGGAATATTCGCGAGATGGTCAATACGGTGGAGCAGCTGGTTACCCTGGTGGATGGGAAGGTCATTGACTATCACCATTTGCCGGAGATGTTGAAAAGGTCTGAGCCTATTACTAAAGAAGGGAAAGAACCGTCATTAGCTGTCGGATCCATAGAGGAAGCCAGGTTTCTGGGAAATCAAAGAGAATCGGAATTAATTCTTGATGCTTTAAGAAAGGCGGGCGGGAATAAATCGAAGGCTGCTGATTTACTGGGGATACATCGGACGACCCTCTACCAAAAGCTGAAGAAGCATGGAATTACGTGAATGTAGTGTAGTGGTTTCGCTACAAGATATATACAGTTGTAGTGTAGCAGCTACACTTTGGAAGAAATAGAACACTGACTTTACTGGGTTTCATAGTTGGCACACTCCTTGCAAGTATAGTAGTAACGAAGCAAAAGGGGTGGAATGTTCAAAATGGAGAAACCAGCAGTTTTCCGTGTGCCGGAAGCGATCTTTTATGGAAGGGGATCTTCCGAAAAAGTTGGTGCTGAAGCGGCGCTTAGAGGGAAAAAGGCATTAATAATCAGTGACAAAGTAATGGATCAGCTCGGTTATGTAAGCGAATGCAGAACCTTTCTTCAGGAAGCCGGAGTAAAAAGCGAGGTATACCTTGGGGTAGCATCTGAACCAACTGATGAGTATGTAGCAGAAGCATTGACGCTTTTTCAAAAAGAGCAATGCGACATGGTCATCTCAGTAGGAGGCGGCAGCTGTATTGATACGGCGAAAGCCATCGCCGTTCTCGCAACGAATGGCGGCTATATCGGCGATTATATGGGAGGAAGGAAACTGGCACAGAATGCGCCTGTACCTCACATTGCCATTCCGACGACAGCCGGGACAGGCTCAGAGGCAACAGATGTAACAGTCATTACGAACTCATCCAATGATGTAAAAATGATGATTAAGCAGCCTGCCTTCATGCCGAGTGTAGCGATTGTGGATCCTTTGCTCACGATATCCTCACCGAAGAATGTTACATCTGCAACAGGAGTGGATGCATTAAGCCATGCCATTGAAGCATATCTGTCTAAAAAAGCACATCCGATGACCGATACGATGGCGGTATCAGCTATGAAACTGATCGTGGAAAATATTTTAACCGCTTGCAATGATGGGGAAAACGTCGATGCCCGTGAGGCGATGAGCCTTGGTTCTCTCCAGGCGGGAATGGCGTTCTCAAACGCATCCGTATGCCTTGTGCACGGAATGAGCCGCCCTATTGGAGCTTTATTCCATGTACCGCATGGAATCTCGAATGCCATGCTTTTGCCGGCCGTATTGGAATTCAGCCAGGAAGCATGTATTGATCGCTTAGCAGATATCGGCCGAATTTTTCAGCCTGATAATGAAAGCCTTACCAGAGAAGAAGCAGCTGAAATCGCTGTTCAATCTGTTAAGGATTTGTGTTTGAAATTAAATATTCCTAACTTAAGAGGATGGGGAATTGACGAAGAAGCGTTTAAGGCTGCGATAAGTAAAATGGCAACAGATGCGATTGACAGCGGCAGCCCTGGCAACAATCCAAGAGTACCGACTCAGAGCGAGCTGGAAGAGCTATACCATGTTTGCTATGAATATCAGTTTTCCTCTGAAACAGAAAAAGTGTAACAGGGGGACAATCAGATGCTTGGAATGCTGGGGTTAATCGCTTCACTGATTCTATTAATGTATTTAACAATGAAAGGCGTAAATATAATTATTGCCGCCATCATCAGCGCCGTTTTGGTTGCTCTTTCAGGAGGACTTAACCTTGAGACTGCCCTGACAGAGCATTATATGACAGGCTTTACAAATTACTTTTACTCCTGGTTCCTAATCTTCCTGCTTGGGGCGGTTTTCGGGAAAATTATGCAGGTAACCAAGGCGGCTGACAGTATTGCGAATTGGGTTAAGGATACACTGGGCCCATCCAGAGCTGTATTTGCTGTCGTGGCCGCAGCGGCGATTATGACATATGGCGGCGTCAGCTTGTTTGTAGTCGGCTTCGCTGTGTATCCAATCGCTGTTTCCTTATTTAAAGTGGCCAATCTGCCGCATCGCTTTATCCCGGCCGCTTTGGTTTTCGGTTCGATTTCGTTTACGATGACAGCACCGGGCTCGCCGGAAATCCAAAACCTGATTCCAACTGAGTTTTTCGGAACAAAGCCGACTGCAGGTGGAATCATTGGAGTGTTAATGGCATTAATCATAATGATAACAGGCGGTATTTTACTAAGCCGGATGGTGAAAAAAGCGGTTCAAAATGGAGAGGTATTTTCTTTGCCGAATCAGCAGTCCGGTGCTGCAAATGAGTCGGCGGCTGCTCTGGAAACGGAGCTGTCCATGCAAAGGCCTGATGCTGCACCTGCAGGGAAGGACTTCCCGCATGTATTGATGGCGATATTGCCGCTGGCTTCCGTTATTGCCATATTAAACACAGCAGCCAACTTTACTTCGTCAACGGCGGCCGCTTTAATTTCCCTGACTAGCGGGATCATTTTGGCATGTGTATTGATGATTAAATATCTGGTTGGATTTTGGGAGGCTTTGGCAAAAGGTGCCCAGGATGCTTTAGTCGCTGCGGCTAATACGTGTGCGGTTGTGGGCTTCGGAAGTGTTGCCGCCCAGGTTGCTGCCTTTGATACATTCGTCGATGCATTGGTCAACATTCCGGGACCTCCCTTAATGGGACTGGCGATAGCCGTTACGCTGATTTGCGGTATTACAGGTTCGGCTTCGGGCGGTTTGGGGATTGCCCTTCCGATTCTGGCGCCTATGTATATGGCCCAAGGGCTGGATCCAGGCGCGATGCACAGGATTTCAGCGCTGGCATCAGGCGGACTGGATTCACTTCCGCATAATGGCTATGTCGTTACGACGATCCGGGCAATATGCGGGGAAACCCATAAGCGCTCCTACTGGCCAATTTTTATCCTGAGTGCAGCAATGCCAACGGCTGTGTTATTCCTGGCTGTGATTTTATATTCAATTTTTTAAAATAATAGACTTCTAATTTTGAAAGGGGATTTTACTCATGACAGCGACAACAACAAAGGTATTAAAGAACTTTATCAATGGCGAATGGGTGGATGCAAACACGGATAAATTCGAATTGGTGCCAAATCCCGCAACGGGCGAGGAGCTTGCACGCACTCCGATCTCAACCCGGGAAGATGTCGATAAAGCTGTTCAGGCTGCCAAAGAAGCGTTTAAAACCTGGAGCAAAACGCCGGTGCCAAAAAGAGCCAGAGTACTATTTAAATATCAGCAGCTATTAGTAGATAACTGGGACGAGCTGGCAAAGCTGATTACACAGGAAAACGGCAAAAACTATAAAGAAGCTTACGGTGAGGTTCAGCGCGGAATTGAATGTGTAGAATTTGCTGCAGGCGCGCCATCCCTTATGATGGGTAAGCAGCTTCCTGACATTGCGACGAATATAGAATCGGGCATGTACCGCTACCCGGTTGGCGTCATCGGCGGCATCACGCCTTTCAACTTCCCGATGATGGTTCCTTGCTGGATGTTCCCGCTGGCGATTGCCTGCGGAAACACATTCGTCTTAAAGCCGTCTGAAAGAACACCAATCCTGGCTAACCGCCTGGCAGAGCTGTTCACAGAAGCAGGCCTGCCGGCTGGGGTATTCAATATCGTTCACGGTGCGCATGACGTAGTAAACAGCCTGATTGATCATAAAGATGTACCGGCAATTTCATTTGTGGGCTCCCAGCCTGTTGCTGAGTATATCTATAAATCTGCTACTGCAAACGGCAAACGTGTTCAGGCGCTTGCCGGTGCTAAGAACCACTCGATCGTGATGCCTGATGCAGACCTTGACGGAGCTGTTAAAGAAATTATTGCTGCCGCTTACGGGTCAGCAGGTGAAAGGTGCATGGCCTGCTCTGTAGTAGTAGCTGTGGATTCTGTTGCCGACGAGCTTGTTGAAAAACTGAATGAGCAGGCAAACCAGCTGACCATTGGAAACGGATTGGATGAGGATGTCTTCTTAGGACCAGTTATCCGCCAGGAAAACAAAGAGCGCACAAGCAATTATATTGAAATTGGCGAAAAAGAAGGAGCTTCACTTGTGCGCGATGGCCGCAAAGACGAAGCCTATCACGAAAATGGCTATTTCATTGGACCAACGATCTTTGACAATGTAAACCCATCCATGAAAATCTGGAAAGAAGAAATTTTCGCACCAGTTTTATCTATCGTACGTGTAAAGAGCCTGGAAGAAGCAATCGAGCTTACCAACAAATCCGACTTTGGTAACGGCGCATGCCTATTTACTCAAAATGGAAGCAGCGTCCGCTACTTCAGAGAAAACATCGAAGTGGGAATGCTCGGCGTCAACATCGGCGTACCGGCTCCAATGGCCTTCTTCCCATTCTCCGGCTGGAAGAATTCATTCTATGGAGACCTTCACGCAAACGGAACAGATGGTGTGGAATTCTATACGAGGAGAAAGATGCTGACTGCACGCTGGTAATAGTAAGAGAGATGAGGCACCTGCAATGAAATGCGGGTGCTTCTTTTTTGTTGATTAGAAAGACCCATATATTTTTAAAAAGAGTGCAAAAGGTCACAAAATTTTACGTTTTCTGTCGATATAATAAAAGAGTATATATGAGATGGGGAGATCAATGATGTTTGGAAGAGGAAAGTTGAAGCAGCTGGAGGAAGAAAAGCGGGAGCTGGAATCAAAAATTCAGGCTGCTGAAGAAGAATTTCAGCGCAGGGAAAAATATTATCAGACACTGATTCATTCTTTCAATGAAGATTTGACGAAAACGGTGAGCCAGCATGAGCTTGTCAATGGACAGCATTACATGCTGGGAGATTTGGTTTTGAAAATTAAAGACGGTTTTGAAAACGTAAAAAGACATAGTGAAGCTACTTTTACAAACAGCCTCACTTTATCGGATAAAGGGGGAAATCTGATCCAGTCTGCAAAAGAGATGGTAAAAAGCTCGGAGGAAGGCCGCGGATCCGTCAGCAAGTCTGAACAGCTCATTAAGCAGCTGGGTGAGCAATTAGAAGTGAATTCACAGAAGATGGAGGCGCTGAGCAAAAGGTCAAAAGAAATTGAGATGATTGTTCAGGTCATAAAAGATATCGCGGAACAAACAAATCTCCTGGCTTTGAATGCATCCATCGAAGCGGCACGCGCAGGCGAGCAGGGCAAAGGATTTGCTGTCGTTGCGGATGAGGTCCGGAAACTGGCTGAAAGCACAGCCACGAGTACGGCTAATATTAGTTCCCTGACGAAAAATATTCAGGACGATATTGAAGCAACACTGAACTCCACAGTCGCAAGCACCGAATTAATTAAAGATGGCATGTCCCTCAGCGGTCAAACTACCAGCAAAATTGATTCGATCACAAGCCTTATCCATACGGTTGAAACAGAAGTCAGTGAAGTGATTGAAATGATAAACGCTCAGAAGGAATATTCCCAGGAGGTGGCCGATGAGATTTCGGAAACGAAGTATGTTTTTGATCAAGTAAACGAGCTGATCCAGAGGCATATTGACGATGCGCGGGTCGTTGACGAGAAGCTGGAAGGTGCCATCTCGCAGGTTAAGGCGGTAAATTACTAATTTTCAAAAGGGGTCAATTATGAAAAGGAAAAAACAGAAAGAAAAAGGGTCGCTGTTTTCATTTACTATTAGAAAGAAATTATTGCTCTCATTTATTATTATTCTATTAATTCCATCCACTTCAATTGGATACATTTCCTATCAAAAGGCTCAAGATGAAATAACAGGCCAGATTGAAATGAGTGCGGATGATAATGTAAAAATCCTTGACCAATTTATCATGGACTTTATTAAAACAAAAATGGAGGATACGAATTATTTTTCAAAACGGATACAGAAGGATTTTTATACTGCGGAAGAATTAGAGGAGACGAATAAAGCCTTCAGTCAATATAAAGAGCTGAATCCGGAGGCAGTTGCCATTTATGCAGGCTCTGAAAAGGGAGATTTAGTCATTTATCCGCGTGCAGATTTGCCGGCTGACTTTGATGCAACCACACGCCCCTGGTATCAGGGAGCAATGGAGGCAAAGGGAAAAGCCTTTATCACAGAGCCATATGTTGATGCTGTAAGCGGAGATATCCTAATTACAGTAGCCCAAAAGCTTGGCGACAGCTCCGGTGTTATCGGGATTGATTTAAGTCTCTCTGCTCTAAGCGAGCTATCCAATAACATTAAGATTGGGAAAGAAGGCTATCCCGCTATCTTAAGTGCGGAGGGAAGCTTTTTAGTGCACCCGCAGGAGAAGCCAGGCACAGAGGCAGAGGGAAGCTGGCTGCCGGAAGTACTGGAAAAGGAAAAAGGGCAGGTAGAATACACTCTTGATGGCGAAAAGAAGGAAATGCACTTTACCACCAATGGGCTGACTGGCATGAAGGTGCTTGGCACAATGAATCTGGAAGAAGTAACATCAGCCGTACAGCCTATCTTAGTGTCGACGATAATATTCATAGCCATTTTCGTACTTATAGGTGCACTTATTTCCTATTTTATTGTCCGTTCGATCACACGCCCGCTCAATCAGCTGATCGCAGCAACTGATAAAGTCAGCGAGGGAGACCTGACTCAGAAATTTGAGGTTAAAAATAACGATGAAATCAGCAAACTGGGCATCAGCTTCAATAAGATGGTCGCCTCCCTTCAGCAATTAATCAACCAGGTAGGTGAAAAAGCGGTTCACCTTGCTTCATCATCGGAGCAGCTGACGGCAAGCTCCGAACAGAATAACATGGCAACAGAGCAGGTGGCCAACTCCATCCAGGAAGTAGCAACAGCTACTGAGCAGCAGACGGAAAAGGTGAAAGAAAGCACTTCTGTCGTAAAAGAGATGTCCGGCCGCATTCAGAGAATCATGCTCAACACAAATGTCGTTGCCCAAACAGCTAATGAAACAAATGAAGTGGTTGTAAAAGGAAATGAAGCGATCGACCTTTCAACAAACCAGATGAAAAATATTAATCTAACAGTCTCTGAACTAGGTTCAATTGTTCATACACTAGGGAAGCGTTCAGAGGAAATTGGCCAGATTGTCAATGTCATTTCTGAAATTGCCGACCAGACGAATCTGCTCGCACTGAACGCAGCGATTGAAGCAGCAAGGGCAGGTGAGCACGGGAGAGGCTTCGCCGTTGTAGCCGATGAAGTCCGCAAGCTTGCGGAACAATCATCCAAATCGACGGAAAGCATCCGCGAACTGATCTCAACGATCCAAACGGACACAAGCAAGGCCATCACTTCAATGGAAAAAGGAACAGCTGAAGTGGAAAAAGGAATTGACCTGGTTAACAATGCAGGAGATGCCTTCAGCCACATCCAGCAATTTGCCGACACCGTTTCGGGCCAGATCGCGGAAGTCTCCTCATCCATCAAGGACATGGCCGAAGGGGCCGACCAGGTGGTAGAACTCGTAAGCGCAATCGAAGAAATTGCCGCTGTCACCACAGCCGAAAGCCAGGATGTATCCGCCGCTACAGAAGAGCAGCTGGCGTCTATGGAAGAAATTGCGGCATCTGCGGCTTCGCTTTCGGGGATGGCGGAGGAGCTGCTGGATTCTATTAAGAAGTTTAAAGTGAATTAAATAGGAGGACCCGCCGGTTTGGCGGGTCTGTTTTTATGTGGCCGCAGGTTCAGAATGTGAACCCTGCAAAAAGAGCACGGAAACATACAAATAGATGCTTAACCCTGCAAATAGGGCTGGAAATTCTGCAAATAGAATAGGTAATTTACAAATAGTTAGCTGGATTCTGCAAATAGGTGAACTGCATAAGAACGGGAAACGGCTCGCTTAGTTGATTTGCAAATAGAACCGGGGATTCTGCAAATAAACCGGAGTATGCTGCAAATAGCAGGATGAATGCTGCAAATAGAACGGGAAAAGTACAAATACCAGGCTGCTACCTGCAAATAGACGAGCAGCAATAGATCGGGGATCAGTCTAGGATGATCAAATTGCAAATAGAATCTTAGATTTTGGAAAAAGAACTGGGAACTCGCAAATAGATTCAGGCTTCTTGCAAATAGATATATTCCTGCCAAATAAAAAAAGCTGCAAAAGCGTATCCAGCGCTTTCGCAGCTCCGTTTAAGGAAAATAGATATCAAGACGATTCTTATCTCTCCGCATAATATAGTAATTTTGAAAATCCTCGCCAATCAATATATTACGATACTTCTTCGAGTTGATGGTTACGATCCGCTTTCTGTTTTTGATAAAATATATCGTCCCCTCGTGGACGTAAATCTCATTAAAGCTGATACCATCCCGATCAATAAGCCCCTCTTCATAATAATAATTCAAAATGACATGCCTGTTCTTATAATCACACAAAATCGTCAGGTCCCTCACTTGTTTTTCCATACCCTCAAAACATACCCCCCGCATCCGCATTGATCGATAAATTGAGTGTCTGCTTTATTTCCGAAGTATATGAGCAGCGCTTCAGTTAGATAGTTATCGGGATTACCTAACTCAGCTGGTGTGACTATATTGACATAATATCCTTTAGCTGTCTGGCTTACTGCCGCCATCGCATCGTTGATCAGAAGCTCCAAATCACTAGCGTAATTACCATGCTCAAGTGAAATAGACCAGTTCTGTTCCATATTAGCACCTCAATTCAGCCTGATTATAAAATAATTGATTAGAAATATTTGTGCAGTTAATCACTATTCAGGGGATTTTTCGTAAATTCGGTGTCTTTTATTTCTTTTAAAAGAAAGGTTCATCCTGGAGAGTAATCTTGAAGCCGTATAGGGGGAGGGTATATGGGTAAATGAGCGGAATTCCCAGTTGGTAATTGACGGCTTAATAAGCCGGAAGTAGTCTTGGATAGCCGCTTCATGTGCCAGAGGGGAGGAAAACATACACATTGGGCAGTGCCATTTCCCCCAATGGAAAATCATCGGAAGGGAAGTGCATTTAGGACAGCTAACACCAGTGAGAACTTCCTCAGCTGAGACATTGAAGTGCTCGAGAATCTCGGATGGTGAAGGATTATGTTTTTTTAACAAAGATCGGCACAGCTTCCGTATCTCTTTAGGGTCAGTTTTTTCTTGAGGGTACTTATTTTCAATCTCATTAATTCTGTATAAAAGATGATGGGAGTGTAGAACTTTGTTAGATATACTCAGTGGATCTTTATCGGTTTTAATTATGGTGGAAGGATGGCTGATCACAACTAAGAATTCTACAGGAATCCCGGGAAATCCATTAAAATTGAGCCACGTTCTAAACTGATTCGTCTGATGTCGGGCTTGTGAAATGGGGTCGTGAAACCCTTCCTCTTTGTCATTGTGAATGCGGAGGAGCTGCTGAAAATGAGGGTCGAAAATCAAAGTTCCTGTCCAATTTTTAACTTCTAAAATGAGAGCGTAGTTCATAGTTATCAGCAATGCATCGATCTGGAAGAAGTGTGTTCCGCTTGATAGCCGCAGGTTATGAAAAATCCAATATTTTTTAGGATCTAGAAAGCTTAAGTAATAAAATAATCTTTCTTCTCCCTTAAAGCCAGCGCTTCTCATTTTATAATCTGAGGTCATTTTTTCTCGCGCGGGATGCTGTTCGGGCGTTCTTCTTAACAACGCTTCAAGCTGTAGGTTAATTTCGGGGACTTTCAGGCTTTTAATAATCAAGTATGTTTCTCCTTTCTATGATAATAAGTTATTTTCGATAGTAATCTTAATTTATTTTTTTATATAGGAGTTTATTTGCAGGTTTTTGTGCTCTATTTGCATATTATCCAACTCTATATGAAAGTATTAGACAATGGCTGTTTCCCGAATATTTTATTTGCAGAAAGTAGGCTTCTATATGCAAATTCCCATTTTTATTAGCAGAAAGTAGGCTGCTATTTGCAAAACGACCCTTGCTATTTGCAGCTTTCCCACTTAATTTGCAAAGTCCACATGTCCCACCCCATACCCTCCACATCCACTTTATTTCCGAAGTGGCATCTGTTAAGTAGTCATCTGGATTTTCCAGCTTACTCGGTGTAACAATATTGACATAGTATCCTGTCTGGCTGACAGCTGCCATAGCATCATTGATCAGCAGCCCTAGGTTATTTACATACTCACCATGCTCCAGGGAAGCAGACCAGTTCTTTTCCATGATGGCACCTCTATATCTTACAATACATGGAAAATGAATGAAGTGAGTTGAATCACATGGGCATTAAAAAAGAACAGCCGCATCCGCAGCTGTTCCTAATATGTTATTTATTTTGGCCATAGCTGATCAAGTTTGTAAAAATGCGGTAGCCTCCCGGGACCTGGCCTTGAATCTGGCGATAGAATACCAGGTTGGTATAAAGGTAGGTGCCTTCTCCGTAATCGGCCATGAGAATGCCGCCATCAAATGGCTCCTCGTTCGGATCCCCCATGCGCACGAAGGTTTCAAAGCGGTCATCCCACTGCATTGGATAGTATAATCCTCTTTCCTGAATCCAGTTGGCCCAGTCGTCTTCAGTAATGTTATTTGGATAGTTGAAGAGCGGCGATTCAGACTGCAGAACGGTAACAGGTGCATTTTCATCGGTAACCCTCCACCTGATGGATGGATTTCCGATAGTCAGCGGGTATGGCGCAGTGTCTTCCGTCACCCAGCCATCGTTCGGCTTATGGTATTGGACCACCATGTGCCCGCCATTTGCGACGTATTCTTTTAACCGTTCATTACTTGCTGTTAAATCTTCACGTGACAGGTAGGCACGGATACCAACCACGATTGTATCGTATTGGCTTAAGTCCCCTGAAGAAAGATCGGTCTCATTAAGCTTCGTCACATCAAGTCCTGCATTGGACAAGTAATCTGCCACTTTATCAAAACCGCTTTCAATGTAGCCGACCTTTAGGCCTTCTGGTGCCAGCAATTCAAAGGCGACCCCATTGACCTGGGCTGGATACAGGTAATAAAATGTTCCAATATGGTCATATTGAATTTCCTGAACTGTTGAATCAAAGGTCTTTCCATTTACGGCTGCCTCGGCGGATAGTTTAAAGTCACCTTCTTGAATATCCGCAGGCGGGCTCAGTGTAAAGGTAACCTCTTTTTCCTCCAATGGGGCTTCGAAGTTAACTTCAGCCTTTTCCGGGCTTACTGACCATCCTTCCGGAACATTTAAGGATACGGAAGCCTGTGCAGCTCCTTCACGGTAATTTTTCACTTTTACATTTACAGGCACTTCTTCCTGAACGTCAGCGGTATTTATAACCAGATCTTCAGGAGAAAGGGTAAGGCCAACGTCCGGCAGAACGGCAATGGTGCCATTCAGTTCGTAGACAGTCACTGTCTTTGCGCCGGCTGATTCATAGCTGACCTTTGCCTGTATGGCAGGGGTTTCGTATGCGTGATAATACGCTGCATCAGCTGGAACTTGAACCTTAAAAGTAACTTCAGCCGTTTTACCGGGTGCAAGGTCAGCAGCCTTGGACTTATTAGAAACCTTCCATCCCTCAGGAGTGATCAGTTCAACATCAGCTTTCTTCAGCTTCTGACTGCCATTATTCGTTAAGGTAACAGTAACAGCCGTTTTCTGCCCTTTTGTCAGGATATTGGTCTCCGCCTGTGCATTAATCTCAAGGTCGGAGGATACCAGGCTCACATTCAGCAGCTGTTCTTTTTTCACTTCCAGCTTATGAAGAAGATCAGACTTCAGCTGGGAATCAAGCTTGGATTTCTCCGTTTTCTTTACTAAACGGTCTGCTTCTTTTAATGCTTGCTGCGTTTTGCTGAATACCTGGCTATGGCTGGGATAGCTGGAGATAATTCTATCCAGGCTTTTCTGGAATTTTGTAAAGTGCACCTGCAATGCTTTTTCTTTCTTAGGAAACGTTTTTGCCCATTCGTTAAAATCATATGGGATACCGGCAAAAAGATCATTGCTGCCATTTGTTTCAACCGCACTATCTACTAACTCCAGATGCGTTTGTCTTGGCGCAACAGGGATGTCATTGCCCATTCCCTGGCTTTTGTGCATATAGCGTGATTCCTCGCCGATTTGCGGATAGGACATGCCGTAGATAGGATCAAGCATGCCTATTTCAATCGATGTATCTGCTGTATCTTTACTGTCTGCCGGCAAATAGAACTTCTTTGTCTGCCAGACGGATAATCCCTCTTTTAATTGTTCAGGAAAAATGTTAGGATCTGCGGCATCTTTGAAGGCTTCCTGGCTGAGAATGGTCATTGTGCGGTGGTGTCCGTGCTGGGTATCCGAGTCTCTGAAGGATGGCATGACGATATCTGGCTGGTAAGTACGAATAAAACGAATTAATCTTTCATAAGTAAGGTCCTTGCCCCAGTGGCTTAAGGTTTCATCCTTTGTTTTGGAAAAGCCGAAATCATAGATGGTATCAGAGGTTGTTTCACTCAAATGGTAGGCTTTAACTCCGGTGATCTTTGCTGCTTCAATCATTTCCCGGGAGCGGATAATTCCAAGGCCGTTCCCAAGCTCCTGCCCGATTTCATTCTGGCCGCCCTCGCCGCGGTTGGCAATCAGGCTTGAGGTTTTAACACCAAGTCCTCTTGATAAGTAAGCAAGAAAGTCACTGCGCTCATCGTCAGGATGTGCTCCTGTATTCAAAAAGCTGACTGTTGTGTCCAGCGGCTTCACTGCACTCCATAGGTCGGGGTCATGCTCTTCTGACTGGGCACTTCCGCTGAGAGGCAGAAGGGAGAGAATTAACGCTAAGGACAAAAAATAAATAAAGATTTTTTTCAATTTGTGTAACCCCTTTCGAAATGGTTTAACAGCGCTACTCTTACACTCCTTTCATCATGGATCTAAAGCAGGTTAGTTAAACATCCTAACTAACTACCTGCAACTACCCGCCTAATAAATTTCATAATAGGGTAAATCTGCTAATAATTCAATATTCTAAAAATTAATTTAATTAAAATCCTCCTTTAGTCATATAAATAATCGCAATTATCATAAAATTAAAAACGATGGGTTGTAAACGATTACCAGGTAGGTTATATTGAAGTTAATTAGTAATATTTACTAACCAAATCAATTAAGGCCGTGATGTGATGAATTTTAATGGGACACCGATGCAAATGAAATCAATCAATAAAAAGAGAGTACTTCAATGGATTCAGGAAAATTCACCGACTTCAAGGGCCGAGATTGCTGCGAAGATTTCCATAAGCAAGCCGACTGTTTCTTTACTGGTAGATGAATTGATAGGGGAAAAGTGGGTGTATGAAAAGGGGATAGGCGAATCGTCTTCACAAGGCGGAAGGAGACCGATACATCTATATTTCAATGAAAAAGCGGCTTATGTAATCGGAACAGATATCGGCGGCACGAAAGTAAAGACAGTCATTAGCGATCTCGGAGGCAACATTGTCCATTCCAGCAGTTTTTCAACCTGTCAATTTTTAGAATCTGGACTTTTAAAACAAATCGCCAAAGAAGTGCAGTCCATGCTGGAGGAATGCCAAATCCCCCTGGATCAAGTGCTTGGAATGGGAGCAGGGGTTCCGGGGATTACACAAACATCCAGCGGAGTCGTCTTGGAAGCACCAAGCCTCAACTGGATTCGATACCCGTTCTTAGCGGAAGCGAACAAATACTTCTCTTTCCCGGTTCATGTGGACAATGATGTGAATGTTGGAGCACTTGGGGAGCAATGGCTCGGAAATGCAAAAAATAAACAGAATGTTCTGTTTATGGCGGTCGGAACAGGTGTTGGAAGCGGAATTATTATCAATAATCAGCTGTACCGCGGGTATGCAAATGCTGCTGGCGAGATGGGCTATATGGTGACGGATAAAACAGACATGAAAAAAGACTTTAAGCCAATCTTTCACCGCTACGGTTATTTGGAAAGTGTCGCCGGCGGAAAATCAATCGGAAAAAAACTGACGGAAGTCATTCAGCAGGATCCGGACCACCCTGCCTATTCTCAGGCAATAAAGGGAGAACTGCCGGGGGAAATGGCCTTTGCGCTTGCGAAAAAAGGCGACAAATTAGCCATTACGGTCATTGAAGAAGCCATTGAACATCTGGCCTATGGAATCATTAATGCCGCGAGCTTATTGAATCCTGAAGTCATTATTTTAGGAGGTGGTGTTCTAAAATCATCTGATTACATTTTGCCTAAATTGGACAGGATCGTGAATCACTATCTTCCAAGTTCAGTAGAATTAAAGATTTCAAGATTAGGTGATAATGCGGGAGTCCTGGGTGCTGTTTCACTCTTTTTGCGGGAGCATGATAGTATTATCAAATTTTCTTAAACGAGGGGGATTTTTCAATGAAAAATAAGAAAAGGGCATCGATTTTAACCACTTTATCCATTTCGGCTGCACTAATGCTTTCAGCTTGCAGTTCTGAACAGGGATCCAGCTCAAGCTCTGAGAATGAGCAGGGAGAGAAAGAGAATAAGCTGGAAGAAAAGGTAGTTATCTATTCACCGCATGGAAAGGATATTCTATCAAAGTTTGAACAGCAATTCGAGGAAAAATATCAGATTGATGTGGAATGGCTTGATATGGGATCACAGGAAATCCTGGACCGGATCCGCTCTGAGAAAAACAATCCACAGGCTGATGTCTGGTGGGGAGCGCCATCTGTAAACTTCGATCAGGCAAAGGATGAAGGATTATTAAAGCCATATGAGCCTTCATATGCAGGAAGTCTGGCAGAAGGCTTCCATGATCCTGAGTGGCACTGGTCCGGAACAAGCCAAACACCGGAAGTCATTATGTATAACAGCAAAGAATTATCAGAAGATGAAGCGCCAAAAGACTGGGATGAGCTTCTCGATCCGAAGTGGAAGGATGAAATCATCATCCGCTACCCGCTGGCATCCGGAACAATGAGAACGATTTTTTCAGCGATGATTTACCGTGACTTTAAGGACTCCAAGGATACAGCGGCCGGTTACGAATGGCTTGAGAAATTGGATGCCAACACGAAAGAATACGCAGCAAATCCTGAAATGATGTACAACAAGGTGGCCAAAGGGGAAGGAAAGCTATCTGTCTGGGCAATGCCTGACGTTGTCATGTTAAAAGAAAATAAAAATTATCCATTTGAATTCATCATTCCGGAAAGCGGAACACCCGTCCTGACAGAAGGGATTGCCGTTGTGAATGATGCTCCGCATCCGAAGGCGGCTGAAGCATTCTATGAGTTTGTCAACACGCCTGAAGCAGCCAAAATCCTTGCAGAGGAATTCTACCGCATTCCAACAAGGGATGACGTAGAGGGACTGCCTGAGTGGATTACAGAAACAGAGATTAAGAGCATGGATATCGACTGGAAGGTATTCCAGGAGAACAGCGACAGCTGGATGAAGTATTGGGATGAAAACATTAAGAGCGGAGAAAAAGAAATTAAAGAATAGGAAGTGTAATAGGTATGGCGTCCATAAACATAGATAATGTCCAAAAAGCCTTTGGAAAGGTTATTGCAGTCGATCATTTAAATCTGGATATAAAGGATGGGGAATTCTTTACCTTCCTTGGACCAAGTGGATGCGGCAAGACCACCACACTTCGGATGATTGCTGGATTCTATTATCCTACTAAAGGTGTTGTCCGTTTCGGCGATAAGGATATGACGCGTGTACCTCCTGAAAAGAGAAATACGGGCATGGTTTTCCAAAACTATGCCCTTTTTCCTCACATGACGGTGTTTGAGAATGTCGCTTTTGGATTAAGGGTTAGAAAACTTGGCTCCAAGGAGCTCAATATAAAAGTCAAGGCTGTATTGCAAAAGGTGAGGCTTGAGCAGTACGCCGATCGTCAGGTGAGCCAGTTAAGCGGAGGTCAGCAGCAGCGTGTCGCGCTGGCAAGGGCATTGGTGATTGAACCGGAGATTTTGCTCCTGGATGAGCCACTCAGTAACCTGGATGCCAAGCTGCGCGATGAAATGAGAAGCGAAATACTGAGATTGCAAAAAGATTATAATATCACCACCATCTATGTTACTCATGATCAGGCAGAAGCTCTATCCATGAGCGATCGGATTGCGGTATTTAACTTTGGGGTCTGCCACCAGGTGGGAACACCCTCGGAAATCTATAATGAACCAGCCAATGATTTCGTAGCGGGGTTTATCGGGGAAATCAATCTGCTTCCTGTGAAGATCAGCAGGATAGAAGATGAAAACATTCTTGTACAAGTGCAGAACGGTGAAAGTGCCAGTGAGCTTTCCGTCCGGAGTGCCCCATTTAATTATAATCAGGAAAACAAAGGGAACCTGGCGTTATCCATTCGTCCTGAATCTATTAAAATACTGGAAAAAGAGACGGAAGGGAAAAATATCTTCAAAGGAATGGTTGAGGAAGTCCATTTCTTTGGCTCCCTCATCAATGTTGTGGTCAGGGCTGCAGGCCTTAAGCTCCAGGTGAATGCCCTGAATAGCGGCTTATCCAGAAACCTGCAGGCGGGTGCAGAAGTTTGGGTGGAATTGCCTGAAGAGCAGATGCGGATCATTCCTGTGGTGACTGGTGATGCATCATGATTAAGAATCGGGATACAAGGCTGACTCTGCTCCTCCTTATTCCGGTCCTGCTGGTTCTCATAGCTTATGTTCTATACCCTTCTTTACGGACCATAATGGAGAGTCTTCAAAAGGAAGGCAGCATGACGTTCGGGAATTACAGTGACTTCTTTACCCAGGAATCCAAGACCAATCTGGAAGCCCTGTGGAATTCTGTATATATTTCGGTATTAAGTGTCATGGCCAGTGCGCTGATCGGCATCCCGCTGGCATTCATTTTCAACCGGTTTGATTTTCCGGGCAGAGGCTTCTTTGCATCAGCTGCCATCATGCCGATCGTCCTCCCGTCACTGGTAGGGGTAATGGCGTTCATGTTCCTGTATGGGGAAACCGGATTGATTCCCAATGCCATTAAAGACCTATTCGGGCTGGATGAAGTGCCTTTCAAAATAGGCGGTATATCAGGCATTTTGATAGTCCATGCATATACTATGTATGTGTATTTCTATATGACCGTTTCATCAGCCATTAATAAAATTGATCCATCTCTTGAAGAAGCTGCGTACAATCTGGGGGCCAACCGATTTAAAGTGTTCTGGAAAGTAACCTTTCCATTATTGACACCGGCTATTGTAGCAGCATCTTTATTGGTGTTTATGATCTCAATGGCATCCTTCAGTGCGCCGTTTCTCCTGGCAGGAGGATTCAGGGTGCTGAGCCTGCAGATTTATTTTTCGAAGATTAATGGCGATATGGAAGTGGCCGCCACACAATCGGTTATTTTATCGGTTGTATCAATCAGCTTCCTGCTGTTTATGCGCTGGTACCAAAACCGCAAGGATTACCGGATGGCATCTAAAGGAATTGGCGCCCATCGCAGTGAAGTCAATAATCCTGTTTTGAAGTGGATACTGGTCTTTACAGGAATCGTGGGAGTCATCATTCTGCTGCTTCCGCATTTCACGATTCTCCTTCTATCGCTCGTACCGGACGGAACTTGGACGTGGCAGACCTATCCATCGGTATTTAATTTTGAAAATTATCGTTTATTGTTCCAGGATCCGAACATATTCAAGCCATTGAAAAATAGCTTGATCCTGTCGGTTATTGCTACAGCAGGGAATCTGGTCTTTGGGGTATTGGCATCCTATGTGCTCGTTAAACGGAAATTTGTCGGAAAAAGCTTTGTGGATATTTTAGTTATGATTCCATGGGCTTTGCCGGCTACCGTTATCGGGATGAATCTGATTTTTGCTTTTAATGAGCCAACCATCTTCTCATTTGGCAACATTCTCGTCGGCACATTCTGGATTTTGCCTCTGGCCTATTTTATCCGCCATATTCCATTGGTCGTCAGATCCACCAATGCTGTACTGGAGCAATTGGATGATTCCATAGAAGAAGCCTCAAGAAGCCTTGGGGCAAAGTGGTTCTATACGTTCAGAAAAGTAATCCTTCCGATTATTATGCCAGGGGTTTTATCAGGGACATTACTGGCATTCGTGGAGTCAGTCGGTGAATTTCCGACTTCGGTATTGCTGTATACCCTTTCAAACCGCCCTATTTCCATCGAGATTATGAATCAGCTGAGAATGTTCAATATGGGCCAGGCGGCAGCTTACGGTATGATCCAGATTACTTTAATCGCACTGGTTCTGTTCATATCAAACAAGTTTTTTGGAGTTAAGGCTGAAAAATCATTGTCTTAAAACGGAGTTGAAAAAATGAGCAAATTAGAAGAGTTTATTAAAAATGAAGGCCTTGTCTTTCCCGGCAAAACATATGCAGAAGAACTGCTGATGCCCGTTTTTAATGACCAGCGGGACTATCTGTTCCATGTCATGTTCGATATTCATCGGGCACATGTGATCATGCTGGCAGAAAAGGGGATCATTCCTGAAGAAGAAGCAAGAACCATGCTGGAAGGAATTAATAAAGTGGCAATGTCAGACACCAGCTCATTATCCTACCAGCCTCAATTTGAAGATCTCTTTTTTATGATGGAAGCGAAAATAGGAGAAGAGATTGGCGATGAATTGGCCGGAAAAATCCACATTGCCCGGAGCCGGAATGATATGGGGATCGCGATGTACAGGCTGGTGCTAAGAGAACATTTGCTGCAGCTCCTTGGAAGTGCTTATCAGCTTAGTGAGGCATTGCTGGAGCAGGCTGAAGAGCATAAAGAGACCTATATGACCGGCTATACCCATACACAGCCGGCCCAGCCGACCACTTTGGGGCATTATCTCCTGGCCGTTTATGATGTTCTCCAAAGGGATATTAAACGGCTTTGGGCTGCTTATAAAACCGTTAACAAATCCTCGCTCGGTGCAGCGGCTCTTACGACGACCGGTTTTCCGATTTGCAGGGACCGCACCCGTGACCTATTGGGATTTGAAGGAATTATTGAAAACTCGTATGACTCGATTGCGGGAGCAGATTACCTGCTGGAAACCTCATCAGCCCTGATGACCTGCATGGTGAATACCGGCCGGTGGATCCAGGACTTCCTTCAGCATGTAACAAGAGAGTTTGGCACCTTCCAGGTGGCGGATCCTTACGTGCAGGTAAGCAGCATTATGCCTCAAAAAAGGAACCCGGTTTCCATTGAGCACTCCAGATCCATTGCCAGCAGCGCCTACGGTGAAGCATATGCAGCCATGAACATGGTTCATAATACGCCATTTGGGGATATCGTTGATACAGAAGATGATCTCCAGCCTCATCTGTATCGCGCTTTTACGAATGCCAATCGGGTATTAAAGCTGATGTACGCCGTGATTGCCACTTTAAAAGTCAATAAAGACCATGCGAAAGAGATGGCGAAAAAGTCGTGCATCACAATCACAGAATTGGCCGACACCCTGGCAAGAGACTACAGCATTCCATTCAGGAAAGCCCACTCCATTGCCAGCTATATTTCAAAACAAACCGTGAAGGATCAGAAAGAACTGTGCGACTGGAAAGTGGAGGACGTGAATGAAGTCATTCAGGGATATGTTCCCGTTTCCCTTTCAGAGGAAGAGTGGAAGAAAATCATTTCTCCTGAATACTTTGTACAGATCCGCAGCCTTCAGGGAGGACCGAATCCGGATGAGGTCTCGAGAATGATCAAGGATCGTAATGAAACCCTCACAGGGGATCTGCTGAGCTATGAGGGGACTGTGAGAGGGCTTAAGGAGAAGCGGGAGAATCTATTAAATTTTAAGTTTTAATTTCTAAAGCGAACCATGCGGGGTTCGCTTTTTTAAAAGCTTTTATTTCTTGAAAAATATAATATGATAAGAATTAGAGGGGGGTTAGTGAGATGAAAAAAAGTTTACTCGCAGTACTCAGCTTAGGATTAATATTCGGTGTAATTTATTTTTTGGCTTCATACACCGCAGAACCTGCAAAGCCAGTTATCCCTGCTGTTTCCCTGGAAAAGGATATCTGTGAAAGAGTTTCAGAACAATTTGGCGAAGACTGCCAGCGGGTTCTATTGTTTGACCCCCATTCACGATTAGTTTTTGCAGAGACCAATTCGGGAATTATCCCTGTTCTGACCAATCAGGAATTTACAGAATTTAAGAAGTTCATATATCCGATGATGGATTTCCAGGAATTCAGCGAAGAAAAAGGAGATAGGGGAGCCATCGACTGGCGGGCAGATAATAAGTCTGAGAAGGATTTTGCCATCCTATATGGATTTGCTGAGGATGATGCCAAAACCATCATAATTAACAGTGAAGGAAATATCCAGCCAACCCGCTTTCTTGTTCGGGATAACTTGTGGGTTTGGTATGCTGTTTTCGAGAAAGATGAAATTAAATTGCCGGTTGAGGTTACAGTTTATGATGCAGATGGACACATTGTTAAGGGAAATGAATAAGCATATCCTCCACTTCCTATTCAATCAGGAAGTTTTTTTATTTCCGCTGATTATCCATGAGTCCAATCCTTGCAAAAACCACCTTACAGAATTCGGACTTCAATTTGTGTAATACAGGAGTATAATACGTAGTAAGCAGACAATTCGATGAATTTAGAGTCTGACTTTTTGCAAACTTACTATTATAGAATCAGGTAAAGGAGGGAGCGCTCCCGATGATTCTTGACCAGCGCTGCATGACGATTTTGACGAAAATGGTCCATGCGCCTACACATGTTTCTCCGCAGGAGCTTATGGAAGAATTACAGATTTCCAAGCGGACCGTTTATTATGATGTTGACAAAATTAATAGCTGGCTCAAAGACCAGGGTTTAGATGAGCTGAAGTATATCCGTGCTGCTGGATTTTTTCTTGATGAAGAAGAAAAGCAGCAGGTTAAACAGCGGCTGCATTCGTTTGATAAAGCTGCCGGTTATGAGTTTTCACGAAAAGAAAGAATGGCCTGGACTGCCATACTCATCCTGACCCGCGAGAAAACCATTTATCTGCAGGATCTGATGGATAAGCTGGGTGTCAGCAGAAGTACGCTTCTGGCAGATATCAAGGAATTAAAAAAGCAGCTTAACCAGTTCCAGGTTCAGTTGAATTTCCATAAATCTTCAGGCTACTTTATTGCCGGTGAGGAGCAGGATAAGCGGAAAATGCTGATTTACTGCCTATCACAGGTTTTAACCAATCGCGGCTGGAATGATCTATTATCCGAAGTTCAGTTAACCATCCAGGACACGCCTGAACTGTCACCTGAAATGTTTCAGCGTACTGATTTAGAAACGATCTATGAGATTCTAAATGAAAGTGAATCATTTTCCGGTGTTCATTACACAGATGAAGTAATGGAGACGCTGAGTGCCCATATATTTATGCTGATCAAAAGGTTTAACCAGGAAAAATACATCAAGATGGATCCTGTTGAAAAACAGGTCATTAAAGAAACAAAAGAGTACACCGCTGCTCGATTTATTTGCCGGAAAATTGAAAGCGGTTTCCAGCTTGAAGTTCCTGATGATGAAGCCTGTTATCTTGCAACCTACCTGTTGGGTGCGAAAATAAGCGACTATGATACACATGAGCTGGAAAACCAGGACCTTGATATCCTTAAATCAATGGCAGTAAGAATGGTCGATGATTTTCAAAAATATGCGTGCGTATTTTTCCAAAATCGGAAGGAGCTTGAACGGAATTTATTGATTCATTTAAAGCCCGCTTACTTCCGAATCAAATATGGGATCGAACTGGAGAATCCATTATCCAAATCTGTACAGGAGTCTTATCAGGATCTGTTTATTCTAACCCAAAAAGTGGTTCATCATTTTGAATACGTGCTTGGCAAAAAAGTATCTGATGATGAAGCGGCCTATATTGCGATGCACTTTGGAGGCTGGATTGATAAAGAAGGCGTCAGGGTGGAAGCCCGCAAAAAAGCGGCTGTGGTGTGTGCCAGCGGAATCGGCACGTCACGAATACTTCAGAAACAAATTGAAGATCTCATGCCGTTTGTCGATGTGGCGAATGTATACACCGTCCGTGAATATGAGAAAGCTTCCCTGGCTGATTTGGACTTTGTCATTTCGACCACGCCAGTATCCCGGAAACATGTACCGGTGTTTATTGTAAATCCGATTCTTAACCCGTCTGAGAAGGAATCTCTGCTTAAGCAGGTTCAGGCATCAGAAAAAAGGCCGAAATCAGAAAACATAGACGCATTGATGGACATTATCCGGAAGCATGCAGATATAAATGACGAAAGCATGCTGATCCAGGAATTAAAAGTCTACTATCAATCAAATAAAGAAGCAAAAAGTGAGGTGGATCAAAAGCCAATGTTAAATGAAGTTCTAACCGCCGATAAAATTGAATTTGCAGATTCGGCTGCAAGCTGGCAGGAAGCACTGCAAATGGCATCACAGCCGCTATTGGCCGATCAATCCATCAGCCAGCATTATATTGATGCCATGATTGAAAACGTGAATGAAATGGGACCATATATTGTCATCGCGCCGGGAATAGCCCTTCCTCATGCCCGCCCTGAAGCTGGCGTGAACAAGCTGGGAATGAGCTTCCTGCAATTAAAGGAAAGCTGTGCTTTTTCGGAAAAGCCGGAGCATCAGGTAAGATTATTCTTTGTGCTGGCAGCCATCGATAATGAAACCCATTTAAAAGCATTATCCCAGCTGTCTAAAATGCTGTCTGACAGCGATAACCTTGAAAAACTGCAGAATGCTGATACTCAAGCTGACGTATTAGAAATTATTAACCAATATTCACAAGACTAAGGAGGAAATAAAAATGAAAAAAATTCTGGTAGTGTGCGGAAACGGACTTGGAAGCAGCTTTATCGTAGAAATGAACGTGAAAACAGTTTTAAGCCAACTGGGAGTGGGAGCAGATGTTTCACATACTGATTTAACTACGGCTAAATCTGAAAAAGCGGATATCTACCTGGGATCTAAAGACCTGATTTCCACTTTGGATGACGGAACAAGAACGATCATTGGTTTGACAAACATCCTTGACCAAAACGAGCTAAAAGCTGCATTGGAATCCCATTTATCATAATAGAGAAAAAAAGAGCAGGCGATAGACTCGCCCGCTGAAAAATAAAAAGAACAAATACAGTATAACCTGAAAAACTGTTAGATGAAAGATAGATACAGAGGATTTAAAAGGAGGGGTAAACATGTTTGATTTTATCATGAATGATATACTGGGCACGCCCGCCATCCTGGTTGGTTTATTCGCCTTGTTTGGCTTGCTTCTGCAGAAGAAGGGCATTGCCGATGTTATATCAGGTACGCTTAAAACGATTATGGGCTTTCTCATCCTGAATGGAGGAGCAAGCATCTTAATAGGCTCACTTGATATTTTCGGAAAAATGTTTGAAAAGGCTTTTCATATCCAGGGCGTTATTCCGAACAACGAAGCCATCGTAGCGATTGCCCAGCAGACATTTGGGAAAGAAACTGCGATGATCATGCTTTTCGGGATGGTCATGAACATAATAATTGCCCGTTTTACACCGTTTAAATATATTTTCCTTACCGGCCATCATACTTTATTCATGGCTTGCCTGATCTCAGCTGTATTTGCAACTGGCGGAGTAACAGGGCTTCCGCTGATCATTATCGGGTCTATTATTCTGGGATTATTAATGGTATTCATGCCTGCGCTTGTCCAGCCGTATGTACGCGAAATCACTGGCAATGACAGCATAGCTGTCGGCCACTTTGGATCTTTCGGCTACTTTGTTTCCGGCTTTATTGGAAAGCGTGTAGGGGATAAATCCAAATCGACGGAGGATATCAAAGTGCCAAAATCACTTGGATTCCTGCGCGATACATCTGTTGCGATGTCTCTCACAATGACGATTCTCTTCCTGGTTGTGGCGCCGATCGCCGGAAAAGGCTATGTAGAATCTGAATTGAGCGGCGGAGTTAACTTCCTTGTATTCTCGCTCATGCAGGCCATTACGTTTGCAGCTGGTGTATATGTAGTCCTTGCCGGTGTGCGGATGCTGATTGCAGAAATCGTTCCAGCTTTTAAAGGAATCGCTGATAAAGTGGTTAAAGATGCGAAGCCTGCCCTTGATTGCCCGGCAGTGTTCCCTTTTGCTCCAAATGCAGTTATTATCGGATTCCTATTCAGCTTCGTAGCTGGTTTGCTTTCCATGTTCCTTCTTCCATTATTCGGCCTGAAAATAATTGTGCCAGGCCTGATTCCGCACTTCTTCACAGGTGCAGCGGCAGGGGTTTTCGGAAATGCCACTGGAGGCAGACGAGGAGCAATGATCGGAGCATTTGCCAACGGTCTATTAATCTCATTCCTTCCGGCCTTATTGCTGCCGGTTCTGGGATCACTAGGGTTTGAAGGAACTACTTTTGGAGACTCGGACTTTGGGGTTGTGGGGATTTTATTGAGCTTCCTTATTAAACTATTTTCTTAATCTAGTTATTATGGGGACTTCACTTTGATGTGGAGTCCCTTTTTGTTTTTTTTGAAAAAATTGTACCAGGCCTGTCGCCAACGAGGCTCTCCTTTCTATTTATTAAATTCAAGTAGTGTTGCTAAAACGCAACGAAATTAAAAGGATAAACAGGATAAATAGGTGCTTTTCCCTTTTGCGAACTTGTTTTATTCAACCTTTAATGCGTTGCCGCAACACCTGTTGCGGTATTGCAACATTTTTTTAGTGGATATATAGTTTAAATATTACAAAATGTGAGAAATATCAGCATTTTATTAATTTTCTAATGTTGGCATACTTCTTGCATTAATAATTTATGAGTGAATCACTCAGAGGGAGCGGGAAAATTGTTAGTAAAAGACGCGATGACTCGTACTTCTATTAAATTTTTTGAAAACGATTACATCGATAGAGCTGCAAAAACCTTACTTGAATCCCATATGAAAGGCGGGCTGGTCTATAACGTTAGAGATGAGTTAGCGGGATGTTTTACAGAGCATAATCTATTAGAAGGTTTGTTAAATCAACATAAGGTACTATCAGAAATTTACCAGACTGACTTTTGTTTCCTTAACGAAATGGATGAATTAAACAATATAAAGCTCAATGATCAGGAAATCTGGCCAATCCTTAATAAAAGCAGGCAGATCACAGGCTTCCTGACAAAAGAACAGTATCTGGCGGCCTATGCCAGAACTTCTCAGGTGGAGCTCAGCCGCATGGATGCTATTTTTAATTCGGCACATAATGGGATTCTATCCATCGATTTGGAGGGAAGGATTACCTCAATGAATCCTCCGGCAGAAAAGATGGCTATGACAACTAAGGAGAAAGCCCTTGGCAAGTTTTTGACAGATGTTGTCACTCCAAGCGGGTTATTGAATGTTATCCGTACAGGTAAGGGACATACAGAAAAATACCGGGTAGGAAAAAGAAAATATTTAACCCATCGAACACCGCTCTATGATGGCAAAACTCTTGTGGGAGCGGTTGGTGTCTTTCAGGATATTTCAGAAATCGAATTTGTCTCGAGTGAGCTTGAATCCGTCAAGCAGCTCTTGAAAGAACAGGAAACGATACTGGATAACTCTACAGACGGAATCTGCATTACCGATGGGGAAGGAGCCATTATTAAATGCAACCAGAGCTTCAGGCAGCTTTTTGATGTAAGAAATGAGAGTCCTGACTACATAAAAGATATCGCCCGGCAGGTAGAAGCTAAGGGCAGATCGCATAACATCATGGAAACAAGCAAAGACAATAAAAATTCATTAATTATAACGGCAAATCCCATTAAGAACAGCAGCAATCAAATTGATAGAGTTGTTATCAATGTGAAGGACATGACTGAATTCGATGCGCTCAGAAGTGAGCTGGCAAAAACAAAGTCAATATTGGAGCATATGCATCTTTCCGAGAGATCGGAGACGTTCATAGCCAAATCACCTGAAATGGAAAGGCTGCTTGAGACCGTTCAGCAGGTGGCAAAGGTGGATGTAACGGTTCTATTATCAGGTGAATCGGGAGTGGGGAAAGAGGAAATCGCCAAGCTGATCCAGCAGTCGAGTCCGAGGTCGGAAGGGCCATTTATTAAGGTGAATTGTGGGGCTATTCCTGAATCACTGATGGAGTCTGAGCTTTTTGGATACGAAGGCGGTGCCTTTACAGGTGCCTTAAAAAAGGGAAAAGCCGGTTTATTTGAACAAGCAGATAATGGAACCATCTTTCTGGACGAGATTGGGGAAATCCCAAACCACCTGCAGGTCAAGCTGCTGCGGGTATTGCAGGAAATGGAGATTAACAGGGTAGGATCATCCAAAACGACAAAGATTGATGTGCGGGTAATAGCAGCTACCAACAGGGATCTTAAAGAATTGGTTGTGGAAGGAAGTTTTCGGGAGGACTTATTTTACAGGCTGAATGTTATCCCCATAGCAATTCCGCCATTAAGAAGAAGGGTCGAAGATATTCCAATCCTAATTGATGCGTATGCAAGGATGTTTGCAGCAAAATACCACAAACATCTCAAATTCACCAAGAAAGCCATACAGGTTCTGACTAATTATCAGTGGCCAGGGAATGTAAGGGAACTCGTCAATATGATTGAAAGAATATACGTAACAGCTTCGAATCCCGAAGTGGGGGAGCAGGAGGTTCTTTCTTTATTTAGCAAAGGCGATAACCAAGGAATGAGTCAGGATCAAGCCATTGTCGTAAATCAGTTATTACCGCTAAAAGAAGCTGTAGATCTGCTTGAAAGAGAGCTGATCTATAAGGCGTCACAGTCAGAGAAATCCTATCGGGGCATTGCCCGTGTGCTGGAAGTGAATCCTTCTACCATTGTTCGAAAGGTAAAAAAATTAGAAGGGGGATTATTAAAATCATGAGATCATTGCAGACGCTTGTTTCCCCTAAAAGCATTGCCATAATAGGAGCTTCGGAAAGGTTCCATCAAAATGCGGGACGTGTCATGGTCAATCTTCAAAAATCAAAGTTTTCCGGGGAGATTTATCTTGTAAACCCAAACCATGACACCATTTCAGGAATTCACTGCTATCCGAGTGTGCTGGAGATCAGTGAAGAAGTCGATTTGGCATGTGTAATTGTTCCTTTCAAACATACCCCTGACATCCTAAGAGAATGTGTAAAAAAACAAGTGAAGAGTGTCATCATCATCAGCTCCGGCTTTTCTGAAAGCGGGCCGGATGGAATTTACAGGGAAGAAGAGCTGAAGGAAATTGTTAAAGGTACAGAAACGGCGGTTTATGGGCCAAACTCACCCGGATTTTATCATTTTATAGGAAACTGGGGAATCTCTTTTTCACCCCGTTTTGAACCTAAGAATTTTCATAAGGGATCTGTTGGATTGATCAGTCATGGAGGAAGTTTAGGCCGGGCTGTACTTGATGCCAATGAAAAAGGCCTCGGTTTTTCCTATTGGCTGTCACCTGGAAATGAGATGGATATCACGATTAATGACTGCTTTGAATTTTTAATTAGTGACCCATCAACAGAAACCATTCTATTAATCATTGAATCTATTTCTGAGGAGGAGCGTTTTTTCCGGCTGCTGCACCAGGCCTATATCGAACAGAAGCCGGTGATCCTGCTGCCAATCGGCCATTCGGAGATTTCAAGAATTGCCGTTAAATATCACCTTGGAAGAAACAATGATTACTCCATTCCCTGGGATATGGTCAATCACCCAGGACTGGTAAAAGCCGAAAGCATTGATGAAGTGGTTGCTCTTTCATGGCTGTTTGATACATACCAAAAGGCAGCAGGAAAGCGTACGGCTATCTTTTCCTGGGCAGGGGCTACTTCCATTTATCTGGCGGATTTATGCGATAAGTACGGGATTCCGCTTCAGCCCCTGTCATCAGAACTTCAGCAGAAAATGAAAACGATTACAGGCATAGAGAAGTCATTCATGAATCCTATAGATTTGACCACCATTGTATACGATGATCTGTCAAAATTGACAACCTGTCTGGAGGTGCTTCATAAATCCGGTGACTTTGATAATATCATTGTTCCTTTCCCTTTCCAGGTAGACTATCAAAATGAAATTCTTTCGGAACAAATGAAAAAGCTGATGGAGGAAGGAGATAGTATTTTTATTCCGATTTTCATGTCGCAGGGATACCAGGGGGAGCTGGCCATTGACATATTAAAGGAAACAAAGAAACCTTACTTCTTTCATGAAAATACAGCCATCAAATCATTGTCTGCTTATATAAATTACTCGGAAACCCAGAGACAAGAGGAGGAACATAATGAAAAAACAATTAAATCCTGCTGATGCACTGCAGTTCATTAAAAGCGGCGACACATTGCTTGTAGGAGGATTCGGCCTATCGGGAACACCGCTTACTTTAATTGATGAGCTGGTGAAATCCGATAAAGAAAACCTTACAGTCATCAGCAACAATTTAGGTGAGGAAGGGAAGGGGCTCGGAAAACTGCTGGTGGCAGGGAAGCTGAAAAAAGCGAAAGGTTCTTATTTTACCACTAATCGAGATGCCGTTAAGGCCTGGTCAAAAGGTGAACTGGAGATTGAATTAATTCCTCAGGGCACATTGGCAGAAGCCATCCGATGCGGCGGGGCAGGCATCGGCGGCTTCTATACGAAGACAGGTGCCGGGACCAAGCTTGCTGAAGGGAAGGAAGAGAAAGTGATCGATGGCGAATCCTACATTTTTGAAAAAGCAATTAAAGGGGATGTAGCCATTATTAAAGCACTTAAGGCTGATACACTGGGAAATCTGATTTATGACAAAACAGCGAGGAACTTCAATCCGGTTATGGCAACGGCAGCGAAGGTAGTTATAGCTGAAGTGGATGAGGTTGTGGAAGCTGGTTCATTTGCACCGGAAGAAGTGGTAACCCCTCACTTATACGTAGATTATGTCGTCATCAATCAATATGTAAAAAAAGGAGGGAGATACATTGAGTCTATCTGACAGAATTAAAATCGCCAAAAGGGTAGCACAGGAATTGAAGGAAGGAGAAATTGTCAATCTGGGAGTAGGCATTCCAACCATTATTCCGGATTACCTCGATGACAAAAAGGTTTACCTTCAATCAGAAAACGGTCTCCTCGGGATGGGTCCGACTCCGTCTGATGACGATATTGATATGGATTTGATCAGTGCCAGCAAGAAGCCCGTTTCCATGGACACAGGGGCATCACTCTTTGATAGTTCGGATTCTTTCCTGATGATTCGCGGAGGACATATCGATACTGCTGTATTGGGAGCTTTACAGGTCGATGAAACGGGAGAAGTCGCCAATTGGGCAGTGCCCGGAAAAACCATTCTTGGAGTGGGAGGGGCCATGGATTTAGTTGCGGGAGCCAGGCGGATGATTATTGCTTCCATGCACTTGTCTAAAGACGGTAGTCCGAAAATTGTGAAAAAATTATCCTTTCCAAGCAGCGGTACAAGAAAAGCAGATATGATTGTCACCGAACATGCTGTATTTAAGTTTCTTGAAGGAAAAATGTACCTCATAGAAAGGCTCTCCGATGTTTCGATCGAAGCGTTGCGGGAGATGACAGATGCTGAATTTCATGTGCTGGAAAAAACCAAAATGGAAACAAACTGAGGGGGAAAATAAGGTGAAAAAATTATTGGCAGTGTTGATGGCTTTTATGTTAGTCGTATTGGCAGCCTGTTCTTCGGATGAGGCGGGAAGCAGCGGTGAAGCAAGCGGAGGCGGAGGAGCAGAGGGAGCCCCGCGGGATATGGCCTTCGGATCTGCAACAGTTGGCGGTTTCTGGTACACATTGTCAGGGGCGATGGGAGAGAAAATGAAGGAAGTTTACCCGGAATCCTCCGTTACGGTAGTGGAGGGCGGCTCTGTTTCCAATCTTTTGGGCTTAGCCCAGGGCACATTTGCTCTTGGATTCAGTAATGGACAAACGGTACCTGAGGCATTGAATGGAATCAATGCATTTAAAGAAAAAGTCGATAATGTCAGCACCGTTGCAACCCTGTATCCAAATGTATTCCATATCGTTGTTCGGGCAGACTCTGATATTAAATCCGTAAAGGACTTAAAGGGCAAGAAGGTTAGCCCGGGAATTAAAGGATACAGCGGAGAGCTGGCATTCCTGGATATTTTAAAACTGAATGACATGAGCTACGACGATCTTGGCGGCATTGAATATATCGGAACGGCAGATGGAGCCGACCTTCTGCGTGATGGACATATCGATGCGATTGTAGGAATGGTTTCTGCGCCGGTTTCCACTTTCCAGGAGCTGGATACAACCCTCGGAATTCGCCTGATTCCTTTGGATGATGAAACAGTTAAAGGCCTGCATGAGTTAAATGAAGGATATTTGGAATATGACATTGAAGGCGGAACTTATTCTAATGTGAAAGAAGATGTTAAAACGGTTGCCGGCTATACGGTTCTGCTGGTTAATGATGATCTAATGGACGAAGAGTCAGTTTATAAGCTTACAAAAATGATGGTAGAAGAAAAAGATACATGGACAACATTATCCCCGATTATGAAAGACTTTAATGCAGAGTATTCAGTGCAAAACAATGTGGGCAAGCTTCACCCGGGAGCAGAGAAATATTACAAGGAAGTCGGGGCACTTAAATAAAACCAAAATAATCCTTTTAAAAAGAAGGTGAAATGATGTCTAAACACGACGTAACGGAAGCGGAAGCTTCAAAAATGATAGCGGAATATGATGAAGATGGTAATCTGAACAGCAAGCTGCGCCTATTAAAGGGCGCGGCTGGCAAAATCATTTCCATTATTGCCGTCTTAATGTCTCTTTTTCATTTGTATACAGCTTTCTTTGGGGTATTTGAATCCATCCTGCAGCGGTCGGCACACCTTGCATTTGCTCTGGCTTTAACATTTGCCATTTATAAGCCTTCCAAGAAAGCGGCAAAAAATGAAAGCATCCCCTGGTATGATTGGCTGTTTATGGTTTTGTCGATTGCTTGTTATTCCTATTATGTGATGAATTCCCAGGTCATTTCATCGCGGATGAGTTATATAGAGCCGCTGACAGTATTGGAAATTGCCATAGGAATCATATCCGGTTTGCTGCTGATTGAGGCAACACGCCGCGTGATTGGAAATACACTGGTGATTATTATTTTCATCTGCATCGTTTACGGAGTTTGGGGTCATCTGATTACGGGGTCTCTTTCCCACCGAGAATTTACCATGATGTGGATTATTGATCACCTCTTTTATACGGTAACTGGTATTTTCAGTACTCCTTTGGGGGTATCTGCAACTTTTATTTTCCTATTTATCCTCTTCGGAAAGTTCCTGGAGGTTTCGGGAGCAGGTCAATTTTTTATCGATTTATCAGTGGCTGGGATGGGGAAATACCGTGGAGGTCCTGCTAAAACGGCGATTGTGGCCAGCTCCATTTTGGGGACGATTTCAGGAAGCGCGGTTGCCAATACCGTCACAACGGGTGCCTTTACGATTCCATTAATGAAGAAAACCGGCTATAGAAGCCACTTTGCAGCTGCGGTTGAAGCGGTTTCCTCTACTGGAGGCCAGATCATGCCGCCAATCATGGGGGCTTCGGCTTTTATCATTGCTTCCTATTTAGGTGTTCCTTATATGGAAGTAGCCATCGCTGCTTTGATTCCAGCCGTCCTTTATTACTGCTGCCTGTATTTCCAGGTCGATATGAGGGCAAGGCGTTTGGGGCTTGTTGGTTTAAAGAAAGAAGAACTTCCCAAGGTTTCGAGTGTTTTGAAAACCGGATTCATGTTCTTTATCCCCTTAGTAGTGATTGTGGTCATGCTTGCATCCGGCTCTTCACCAATGAAGGCTGGTCTTTACTCTATCGGCGTGACGATATTGGTTGCAGCTTTAAAAGGGGCAACAAGATTATCTTTTTCAAAGATTTTCAAGGCATTGGACTTAGGAGCCAGAGCTGCCATTGAGACAGCTATTGCCTGTGCGGCATCCGGTTTTATCATCGGAATTATTGGGCTTACCGGGATTGGCCTTAAATTCAGCAGTTTGATCATTGATTTATCTGGCGGCATTTTAATTATTACGCTTGTATTCACGATGATCACGAGCATCATTCTTGGAATGGGGCTCCCGACTGTTGCGGCATACATCGTACAGGTTCCGCTTACCATCCCTGCATTAATCGAGCTAGGTGTATCCCCGCTTGCAGCCCATATGTTTGTTTTCTATTTTGCAGCACTATCTGCCATAACACCGCCAGTAGCACTGGCTGCATTTGCGGCGGCAGGGCTTGCCGGTTCCGAGCCGATGAAAACAGGCTTAACTGCAGTAAAGCTTGGCCTCGCGGCATTTATTGTCCCTTATATGTTTGTATACGGGGAAACCTTGCTTCTTGTTGGAGACGTTCCGGATATTATTCTATCTGTTGCAACCTCCATCATTGGAATTATTGGGATTGCCTGGGCTGCAGAAGGATGGCTGTTCCGCCATTCATATTGGTATGAAAGAGCCGTTCTTTTTATCGGGGCTCTTCTGATGGTCAACCCGGGATTTTTATCAGACATCATCGGCTTTGCCATCCTGGCGGCAATGTTTTTATATCAAAAGTTTGTACCTAGAAATACAGTGGCCAATACATTATCAAACTAAGGGGGAACAGAATGAACACCATCACAGTAGTAGGTTCAGGTGTTATGGGAAAAGGGATTGCTTATACCTGTGCCATTTCGGGATTTGAAGTTTACTTGAATGACATTAATCTGGAAATAATAGATAAAGCCAAAAACGATATTTATAGCTTATTGGAAGGCAGCCTTCAAAAAGGGTTTATTTCAGAAGACCAATATGGGAAGGCAAAAGACCGGCTTCATTTTGAAACAGATTTAGAGGCTGCTGCGAAAAATGCAGACCTTGTTATTGAAGCAGTCCTGGAAAAGATAGAGTTGAAGATTGATATTTTTAAAAAGCTGGACAGCATCTGTTCTCCGGAAACCATTCTGGCCACCAATACTTCAACAATGAGTCCAACGGAAATTGGGGCACAAACATCACGGCCCGATAAAGTGGTGGCCATGCACTTCTTTAATCCGGTCCACAAGATGAAGCTGATTGAAATTATCCGTGGACTGGAAACATCTGATGATACGGTCCGCATGGTGAAAGAAGTCGGTGAAAAGCTTAAGAAGGAAACCGTTGAAGTGAATGAATTTCCGGGATTTGTGACTTCCCGGATGAATTGCCTGATCGGCAATGAAGCCATGAACATGCTGATGGAAGGAGTAGCCTCTGCTGAAGATATCGATAAAGCCCTGAAGCTGGGGCTTAATCACCCGATGGGCCCTCTTGCTCTGGCGGATTTAGTAGGCTTGGATACCCGGCTGCGCAATATGGAGTATTTATATCAGACACTTGGGGAAAAGTACCGCCCCTGTCCGCTGCTTATCAAATATGTAAAAGCCGGACGGCTGGGGAAAAAGAGCGGCAGCGGATTCTATCAATATTCTTAAGGGGTGAGAACGTGCATCAATACGAAAATCTGCTTGTACAAATCGAACAGGGAGTTATGTGGCTGACCATAAACCGTCCTGAACAGCGTAATGCATTAAATCAGGAGACTCTCCAGGAGCTCGGTGATGCCTTTAGCTGGGCAGATGCAAATGATGAGGTCAAATGTATCATTATCCAGGGAGCAGGGGAAAAGTCCTTTGCAGCAGGTGCTGACATAAAGCAGCTTCATGAAAGAAAAATGCTTGAGGCATTGATTCCGGGCATGCAGGGGCTCTACAAAAAAATTGAACAATCCAGCAAAGTAACGATTGCGGCTGTAAAGGGGTATGCACTGGGCGGAGGGTGCGAGCTGGCCCTTGCCTGCGATATTCGAATTGCAGCGAAGGGAGCAAAATTCGGCTTGCCGGAGCTTAACCTGGGCATCATTCCTGGTGCAGGCGGGACACAGCGCCTGTCCAGAGTGGTTGGCAAGGGAAGGGCGCTTGATATGATTCTTACCGGCAAAATCATTGATGGAGAAGAAGCCGAAAGAATCGGCCTTGTATCTTACCTTACAGCCGATGATGGGTTGGAAAGGAAAGCACAAGAGATTGCCTCTCAGATTCTTAAAAAAGGCCCGGTTGCAATCAAGCTGGCAAAGCTTGCCGTACATAAAGGCTTTGATGTTGATCTGGAGACAGCCATGCTGATTGAGAAGCTTTCACAGGCAGTAGTTTTTGGAACAGAGGATAAAAGAGAGGGTACAGCAGCATTCCTGGAAAAAAGAACGGCGGAGTTTACTAACCAATAAGGGAGAGACAGAAATGGACTTTAATTTTTCTGAAGATATAAATTTTTTAAGAGAAAATGTGCGTAAATTTGTAAAAGAAGAAGCAGAGCCTTTGGCGATGGAAATTGAAGAGAAGGATATGATACCGGAAAAGCTTGTGGAGATGTCCAAGGAAATGGGTTTATTCGGATTAAGCATTCCGGAAGAATATGGCGGGCTCGGGCTTGACATGGTCGGAAAGTGCGCCATTTATGAAGAGCTTGGCAAAACACATAATGGCTATACCACTTTAATAGGGGCGCATACGGGAATCGGCTCTGTCGGAATAGTGGAGCTTGGTACAGAAGAGCAAAAGCAAAAATATTTGCCGAAAATGGCCACGGGGGAATGGATTGGCGCTTTTGCCTTAACGGAACCGAGCGCCGGCTCGAACGCTGCGGCACTGAAAACGACTGCTGTCAGAAAAGGGGACAAATATATTTTAAATGGATCCAAGCATTATATTACTAATGCAGTTGACGGCCATGTCTTTACCGTGATGGCCGTAACAGATCGGGCAAAAGGAGCGAAAGGAATTACTTCCTTTATAGTTGAAAAAGATTTCCCCGGCTTTGTCCTTGGGAGTGTTGAACAAAAAATGGGGTTAAGAGGCTCCCATTCGGCAGAGCTTTTCTTTGAAAACATGGAGGTTCCCGCCGAGAACGTTCTTGGTACAGAAGGACAGGGATATATCAATGCACTGAAAATCCTCGCCAATGGCCGAGCTGGCCTGGCTGCCAGAAACCTTGGCTCCTGCGAAAAGCTTCTGGAGCATTGCCTGCAATATACCCAGGAACGGGAGCAATTCGGCAAGCCGATCATTGAAGTCCAGGCTGTTCAGCATATGCTGGCGGAAATCAGCATGCAAATCGAAGTGCTTAGATCCATGACTTTCAGAGTTGCCTGGATGACCGATCAAAAAATGAGGGTAGTGAAAGAGGCTGCTATTGCGAAGCTATTTGCTTCAGAGGTTTATAACAAAGTGGCAGACTTAGCTGTGCAGATCCATGGCGGAATCGGATATATGAGAGACTATCCAATTGAACGCTACTACAGGGATGCGAGAATTACAAAAATCTACGAAGGAACCTCTGAGATTCAGCGCAATATCATTGCGAATGAGCTTAAGCGGGAATCTTCCTATGTGGGGGTGTAAGGCATGAATCAGCCCTATATTGTGGAATCTGTCCGGACAGCTATTGGCAGAATGGGAGGAACGATAAAAGACGTCCCAGTAGATCATCTTGCAGAGAAGGTCATTCGGGAAGTATTAAACCGCTCTCATAGGGATGTACAAGTGGATGAGGTGATTCTTGGCCAGGCTAAGCAAAGTGCGGATACATCCAATCTTGCACGTCTGGCCGCCTTAAGAGCGGAGCTGCCTATTGAGGTTACAGGCTATACAGTTCACCGCCAATGCGGATCCGGTCTTCAGGCCATCAATAATGCGGATATGCAAATCAGGCTCGGCTATTCTGATGTAGTCGTGGCGGGAGGAGCTGAAAGCATGAGCACAGCGCCTTACTATATCCGGAACGCCCGTTATGGCTTCCAGGCCGGAAATGCACAAATTCTGGACCCGAATACCGAAAGCCAGCCTTGTTCCCAGCCAATCGAAAAATACGGAAACCTGACAATGGGATTAACCGCTGAAAATCTGGCAGAAAAGTATGCTATTTCAAGGGAAGAACAGGATGAATTTGCGCTTCGCAGCCAGGAGCTTGCGCATGCTGCCATTGAATCTGGCCGTTTCGAAAAGGAAATCATCCCGGTTGAATATAAGCAAAAAAGAGAAACAAAGCTTTTTAGTGTGGATGAGCATCCGCGCAGTACAAATATTGAGAAGCTCTCTAAGCTTAAGGCGGTTTTTAAGGAAAATGGAACCGTGACAGCAGGAAATGCCAGCGGCCGCAATGACGGTGCTTCCGTCATTTTGATGATGAATGAAGCAAAGGTCAATGAATATAGCTTAAGACCAAAAGCGAAAATCATTGCCCAGGCTGTGAGCGGAGTATCTCCTGAGATTATGGGGATTGGTCCTGTCACCTCGACATTTAAAGCGTTAAAGCAATGTGGTTTATCGATGGATGACATTGGATTGATTGAGCTGAATGAAGCATTTGCAGCTCAGGCACTTTCAGTCATCCGTGAATCCGGAATGGATATGAATAAGGTGAATGTTAATGGCGGTGCCATTGCTTTAGGCCATCCGATAGGGGCTACAGGAGCGATTTTGATGACAAAGCTGCTGCACGAGATGGAACGAAGAGGCGAAAAATATGGACTGGTCACTCTATGTATTGGCGGCGGGCAGGGAATTACCACCATAATCGAAAACCTTCAAGTTTAATAATATTCATGAAGGAAGTGTTGTGATGAACAGGCCACATATTGTTCAGATTCTCCCCATGTATCATGCGGATGGGGAGAATCTGCTGAACAAACATGCTGATGTGAAGAAATTCACCGAATATAATGAATCAGTGATTTGCAGCTACCTTCAGAATAATAAGGTTGATGGAATCATTCTCCGAGCACCGGCAAGGATCACACCTGCCATTCTGGACTGCTGCCGGCAGGTAAAAGCCATTTCGGGTGCGGGAGTCGGACTTGATAATATTGATGTCGGATATGCGACGAAAAAGGGAATACCCGTTTTGCATGCACCAAAGCTCAACAGTACCGCCACGGCAGAACATGCAGTGAGCCTGCTTTTAGCGGTGATGAAAAAAACGGCTTATTTTAACAGGGAAACCAGGAGTGGGAACTTTCAGTCAAGGGATGGGGATTTTACACTTGAATTGGAAGGAAAGCAGCTGGGGCTTGTTGGCTTTGGGAGTATAGCGCAAAAAGCGGCCAGGATTTTAGTCCATGGCTTCGGCATGAAAGCTGTGGCGTATGTCAGAACAGTCAATGCAGAAAAACAGCAAGCGGCTGACCGAATAGGAGTGGAACTAACTACGTCTATAGAAAATGTTTTTACTAAAAGTGATGTTGTAAGCCTACATATTCCATTAACCATAGAAACAGACAAACTAGTAGATTATCAATTACTGTCGCTTATGAAAGAAACGGCTGTACTGATAAACACTGCCAGGGGCGGCGTGATCAACGAGGAAGATTTGGCAGAAGCATTGAAACAGAATCGACTTCTGGGTGCAGGGATCGATGTTTTTGCAGATGAGCCGCCGCCTTCTGATCACCCGTTTTTTCAGCTTAAACAAGTAACCATGAGTCCGCACATTGGCGGTATCAGTCTTGAGGCGGCAAGGAAAACCTCCATGCTGATTGCAGAGAACTTAATTCGTGCCATTCAAGGTCAAAACCTTTCTGTAATAGCCAATCGAGCTGAACTGACCGAAGCAGGGAAGGGGTTATTTTCATGACACCAGAACATTTGAAGAAAGTCATAACAGATTTTGATAGCAGCCCATTCTGGAACTTTATCGGATTGGAATTAAGGGAATTAAGAGAAGGGCATGTTCTATTAGCCCTTCCCCTCCAGAAGGAGTTCATAAATGTAAGAAATTCTGTCCACGGCGGCATCTATGCATCCATACTGGATACAGCAATGGGCATGGCAGGCAGGTCTCTGGGATATGATGAGGTTGCGACACTCCATCTAAACATTCAATATCTTAAGTCTGTGATGGACGGTACGGTTTACTCCGAGGCAGAGATTGTTCATCAAAATCGCAGCACGGTATTGATTGAAGGCAGGCTAAAGAATGAAGACGGTGAACTGATTGGACATTGCACCGGAACCTTTAAGCTATCAAAAGGTGAAAAGGGATGATGCACACAGCTATTACAGAGATGTTTAACATCCGCTATCCCATTATCCAGGGGGGGCTTCAAGGACTTGGAACATCCCCGCTTGTGTCCGCCGTATCGAATGCAGGCGGACTCGGCCTGATAACAGCTGGAAGCTTTTCGTCCAAGGAAGAAATGCTGGAGGATATTGAGTCGGCAAGAAAGCTCACCTCCAAACCATTTGGTGTAAATATCGCTCTTGGAATCCGCAAGCCAATGGATGACTATGTGGAAGGGGCAATCGAAGCCCGTGTTCCCGTTGTTTTCACCTCAGGAAATAACCCCGAGAAGTATATGGAGAGCCTTAAAGCAAACGGAATAAAAGTCGTTCATGTCGTGCCTTCAGTAAGATTTGCCAAAAAAGCAGAATCAATTGGCTGCGACGCAGTGGTCGTGGTTGGATATGAGTGCGGGGGCCATCCGGGCAAAGAGGATGTAACCAGCCTTACCTTGATTCAAAAGGCTGTAAAGGAGCTTTCGATACCTGTCATTGCAGCAGGAGGGTTTTCAACAGGAAAATCTGCTCTTGCTGCTTTTGCTTTAGGGGCACAAGGTGTGCAGATGGGAACAAGGTTTTTGGCTTCCAGGGAAACAGCACTCCATGAGTCGATCAAAGACAAATTGATAAAGCTTCAGGAAACAGATACCCTGCTTGTGAAAAAATCAATCGGGAAAGCCATGAGAGTGATGAAAACAGACCGTGCGCTGGAGCTGCTGAAAAAGGAAGAAGACGGAGCAGTTTTAGAGGAGATCTTTCCATATATAAGCGGTGAATCCTATATGGAATTAATTAAAAATGGCAATGAACATTCCGGTGTCATCTCATTAGGGCAGACCATCGGATTAATAGATGAAATAAAAAAGACAGAAGAGATTATCAAGGATATTGTGCAGGAATACGAACAGCAGCTTGAATGTTTGTACAGGAATTTGAATAGATAGGAGCGAAGTCATTGTTTAATCAAGAAAACCAGGTGGCTGTTGTTACTGGCGCAAGCAGGGGGATAGGAAAGGAAATATCCAGAAGACTGGCCTCGGAAGGTGCATATGTCTATTTAGTCGACATTAATGAAGAAGCCTTAGCTGATACCCGACATGAACTGCTGGAAAAAGGCTTTGATGCAGAAATGCTCAAGGCTGATATCACCAATGAACAGGAAGTGGAAAGGTTTTTTTCCTATATAGAGGAAAGGCATGGAAGGGCGGACATTTTAGTCAATAATGCCGGGATCATCCGGGATAACCTGTTATTTAAGATGAATGCCGATGATTGGGACAGTGTCATGAATGTTCACTTGAAGGGAACTTTCCTCTGCAGTAAATATGCCCAGAAATTAATGGTTCAGAATAAATATGGAAGAATCATCAATCTATCTTCCGTATCAGCGCTGGGAAGCAGGGGGCAGGCCAATTACGCAGCGGCAAAAGCGGGTATCCAGGGTTTTACGAAAACATTGGCTATTGAACTGGGAAAATACAATATTACCGTTAATGCCATTGCACCTGGGTTTATTAAGACAGATATGACAAAAGCAGTTGCAGAACGGCTTGGCATTTCCTTTCATGAATTAATTGAATCCAAAGTAGAGCAAATTCCGGTAAATAGAGCAGGCACTCCAGAGGATATCGCACAGGCGGCAAGTTTTTTTGCAAGTCCGGCATCCTCGTTTATTAGCGGTCAGGTCTTATATGTTGCCGGAGGCCCAAAAGCATAGGAGGTTATGATATGAAGCATTGGAAAATTGCTCTGATCCCTGGGGATGGAATAGGCCCGGAGGTTGTGGCAGAAGGAGTAAAAGTATTAAAAAAAATAGAGGAACTGGATCCTGGTCTATCCTTTTCTTTTACAGAGTTCCCGTGGGGCTGCCAATATTATTTGGATAAAGGAAAGATGATGGCTGATGATGGAATCGAACAATTAAAGGAATTCGATTCCATCTATTTAGGGGCAGTAGGCTATCCTGGTGTGCCGGACCACATTTCATTGTGGGACCTGCTCCTGAAGATCAGGAAGGAATTTGATCAGTATGTAAACATTCGTCCTATTAAACTTCTGCACCCGGAGCTGACACCGCTTAAATACAAAGGGGAAAAAGAGATCGACTTTCTGGTGATACGAGAGAATAGCGAAGGGGAATACGCCGGAGCAGGGGATTGGCTCTTCAAAGGAAAGCCTGAAGAAGTAGTCCTGCAGACCGGTGTGTTTTCAAGGAAAGGAACAGAACGCATTATTCGCTATGCATATGAAGAAGCCCGCAAACAGAAAAAGACATTAACAAGCATCAGTAAAGCAAATGCACTGAATTACTCCATGGTATTCTGGGATGAAGTATTTAATGAAGTGGGGAAAGAATATCCGGATGTCAAAACTTACTCCTATTTGGTGGATGCTGCAAGCCTCTACTTTGTTCTGCAGCCGGAAAGATTTGAGATTGTCGTTACCTCCAATTTATTCGGGGACATTCTGACCGATCTGGGGGCTGCGATTACAGGAGGACTCGGGCTGGCTGCGGGAGCAAATATCAATCCTGAGAGGGAGTTTCCATCCATGTTCGAACCTACTCATGGATCCGCACCGGACATTGCAGGGAAAGGTCTTGCCAACCCGCTGGCTGCCATCTGGTCCGTCAGCCAGATGATGGATCATTTTGGAGAACCGGCCTGGGGAAGCGCCATCCTGAAAACGATGAAATACCTGCTTCAGCATAAGAGTTCAGTAACTCCGGATCTGGGCGGAAAAGCTTCAACGGATCAGCTTGGCAATGAATTTATGGAGCTTTTAAGCAGTTATGCTCCGGCTAAGGTTAAAAGTCCTACCAGTGGAGTTAAATAATAGAGAGAAGGGTTCCTATGATACGGTTTTCTCTCGTATTAGGCATGTGTTTTCTTTATATTCTTGAGGCATTTGTGCCGAATATGTACATTAGCTTTATTTTTAATATGGCGGCTGCAGCGGTCTTTTTCACCATGGTGCCGTTATTGGATAGGAAGGGCAGGATATTTACACTGGGCCTATTCTCTGCGGGGATTTTCATTCATTATGCAGTCGGGGATAGGGGCCTGCTGCTGATCGAGGGCATCACTCAGAATATGGCCCTGTTGGCCATTCTCATTCTGGCTCCGCTTCTGTCCATTCCCTTAAGAAGGGAAGGAATTATTGATACAGTTATAACGTATTTAAATGAACTGAAAAACAGCCCTGCCCATACTTTTTATGGCATAAGCTCATTTATGCTGACTCTGGCTCCTATATTGAACATGGGGGCCTTAAGGATTGTACACGGCTTTGTGGAAAACATCAAAATTCCATCCAAGTTATTATCAAGGTCGTACTATGTAGGATTTACACCGGCTGTTATTTGGTCGCCATTCTTTGCTTCAGTAGGAATTGTTTTGTTTTATTTAGAGATCACGTATCTTTCTTATGTAGCGTTTGGTGTGGTTTTTGCCATATTGCAGATGGCAGCAGGAATGATTCTGTTCCGACCGGCTGGAGCTGTGGAGACGGCAGCTGCACTTGAGGAGGAAACTGGAGACGCGGCAGCTGATAAAGGCAGAAAAAAGGATTTGTACACGCTGGCCGGCTTTGTACTTGGCCTGGTGCTCCTCTTGATTGTCATGGAGCAGGTTTCCCACAAATCAATGCTATTGCTGGTAAGCATGGTCTGCTTCATTGTGCCAGCAGGCTGGATGGTCCTGCGGAAGCAAAAAAAGGCCGTAAAGGAAGAAGTCTCCCTCTATAAGAGCAAGATACTGGCACAGAGGATGGAAATTTGCCTTTTTCTAAGCGCGGGTCTTTTTGGCAACGCTGTTTCACACACACCTGTAAAACAGCTACTGGAGAAGTCCATGCAATGGTCAGCACAGCAGTCTATCGGAACTTTGTTCTCGTTCATCATCCTGTTTGTTACGTTAATGGCCTTTCTTGGAGTCCATCAAATTATCGTCATTCCGCTGATCCTAACCTCGCTGAACTTTGCCGAAATGCCTGGTATTACGGTAGTCAGTGTGGCATTTATGTGCATTTTCACCTGGATGCTTTCTTCTTCCATTTCACCACTTAACGCCCTGAATATCATCATCAGCCAATGTGTTCAAAAAAACGGGCTGACCGTTGCATTCAGATGGAATGGTGTATACTTTATCTCTGTTACAGGGATGGCCTTTTTGTATGTTTATATACTGAATTGGTTTTAACAGGGGCGTGGCGTGCGGAGCCGGACATAAGCAGGCACCTTTCGTATTCCATACAAAGGTGCCTTTTTAACTGCTATTTATTGATAAATGACTGAAACCCATAAGACTTATGACTTCTTCTTCGTTCTAGATTGAAAAAAGCTGACAGCCTCCAAAATAAATAACTTCTCCTGCTCACTCAGCATTCTCCAGTTTCCAGCTTTTATTTTCATTAGTAAGCCCTCCTCGATTTTTCATTCTCTCGTGACAAGGACATGGTTGTAAAATTCTTACTTATCTATACCGCCATTCCATTAATCTGAAACAACAAAAGTTTTTGCAAATTCCGACACTTGTTTTTGTAAAATAAGGACTAACCATCAGGAAAAATGTGCTCTTGAAGGTCTTTTGCTATAATTTGAGCCTATCTTGGACCTATTTCTCCACAATTCTACCTATTTCCCAATATTTTGATTTTAAGTTAAAATGAAAGAATAATAGATAATTTTTTGGGGGATACTTTATGGGCTATCGGGTACCGCTGCTTAGAGGGTTAAAGGAACCTTATTTGATTTCACATCAGCTGAGGAAAGAGGAGAGACTATCAGGTTTATGGAAGCAGGTTCTGCTGGTCATGCTGCTGAGCGCGCTAGTGTACGGGCTAAGTGCCTACTTCGGCATTGGGAGCGAGCAGACATCAAGAAGCTTGACGGATATGTCCAGAAGCGAGTATGAGCTGTACAAGCTGTTCTTTGGCGGCGGACAAATTGTTTTTGGCATTATTTATGCTGCCATGATCATTTTCGTGCCCTCGCTGCTTTTTTGGACGCTAGTTGATGTTGAATACCGAAAGCTGATCAGCATTCAGCTGATGGTGATGCTGATTCTCTTAATGGAAAAAGCAATAAACATTCCACTCTTTCTTATTCTGGGATTAAACAGTGAATCATCGCTATTTTCACTCGGCATCATCGCTCAGGCGGCCTCATTTCCGGAGCTTTTAATCTATACCTTTTCCGTGATTACACTCTTTAAAATCTGGACATTTGTCCTGCAATATAAGTACTTAAAAGTCGTTTCCGAAAGAAGCCCTCGCTTCCTGATATTCATGCTGATCGGAACGCATCTGTTTTTTGTGATTGTCTCGGCTTTACTCTCATCCATTCAATTGGAAAAGCTAATTTAAGTGAGGGATTCTTCTATGACGTGGAAAGTGAGATTGCTGCTTATCGGTGTGACGCTGTTCCTGGCTTGCAATATTGCCCTGATTTTCTTAAAAAGCGATAGGATCAGCAGAACCTACTATATTGATGAATGGACGGCTGTGAAAAAACAGGACCTCCTTGAGACCATGCCGGCAAAGGGTGTCCTGGCTCCAAAGGAAGAGCATCACCTATACTATGAGAATACAACCGGCACATTCAAGGGCTTCCTTGTAGAAAAAGGGGATGAAGTCCAGCCGGGTACAGGCTTATTCGAATACTCACCGGATGATATAGCCCTGACGAAGGAGAATTTCCAAATAGAAATAGAAAAACTGAAACGTGAACAAACCAGCATAGAAAGTCATATCAGAGATTTGGAAAGCATGCAGAGAACGCTAGCCCTCACACCTGCAGAAGAAGATGAACCCAATCCAAATGCATATATGATTCAAACGGTTGAGCGGGATATTGCTGAAAAGGAGCTGCAGGTCAGCAGGCTTGAAAGTGAAATCCAAAAGTACGAGGATTTGATGGATGCTGCGGACGAAAGCCTGTCTAATCTGACTGTGGAAAGTGAAGTAGCGGGAACGGTCAAAAGCATTAAGAATGACCTTACCAATCCAGTTGTAACCATCATTTCGAATGAGCAAAAGGTCGAGGGGATTTTTACAGAGCAGGAAATTCATAAAGCGGCAGAAGGAATGAAGGTATTCATCATTCCAAAAGGCAGCAACAAAAAAATAGACGGAACCCTTGAAAAAGTCTTAAAGTATCCAACATCAGAACCACACGCGGAAACAGAAAGCCGCTATGAATTTACGATTGCTATGAACGAAGCACCTGAGTTTGAAAGTTTCCATGGAGAGCATGTCGATTTGCGTATTGTTACGAATGAAGTGGAAGATACCCTGACTGTTCCTGCTGAAGCGGTGAAGAAGGTGAAAGAGGGCTCGTATACATATGCAATCCAGCAAAACGGCAGGCTTGAACGAAAGACAATTGAAACAGGGCTGAAAATCGGACAGACCCAGGAAGTGAAGGAAGGGGTGGAGACGGGGGAACTCGTGCTTCTCGAACGGCCGCCATTTCTTAAAACGGACTTTCCATTTATCACACCATTAGAAGTGGCAAAGCTTAAAAAGAAAGACTTAAAGGATTTAAGAAAGAAAGATATGCTGAAATATGCAGCCAGAGGACTTCTTTCCAGATAGAGAAAACCAGCAGCCATATATGCTGCTGGTTCTTTTATGCCTAATAATAAGGATCTTCGTTACCAGATCGGGATCTAAACAGGATGCCGATAAACATAATCACGGCTGTAATCAGCCATACAATCATAAAGGCCGAGCCAAGTGAAAAAGAGTTACTCGCATAGTTCATGCTTTGCTCAGTATACACGATATACACAAGGGGTACTGCATTCAAAAGGAAAAAAACAATAATGGCAGCCAGCTTTCCTGGCGTCTGATGCTGAAGCTTGGAATAAATTAAAAGAAGACTCGTTAATAATAAAGATAAGGACAAAAATGTAATAATGCCTACGATGTTCATTTGATCTCCTCCTTTAGACCCCGCTATCTATATCATTCTTCAAAATATATGTATACTCCTTCCAAAATATGAAAAAAGACACCTGTAAAAAGGTGTCCTAGTAAAAACGTTTAAATCCATCAAAATGGCTCTTCCAATACGAATTATCCAGACTGGAAACTTCAACGCCTGATGAGCCAGCGTGGATAAATTTATTATTTCCTACATAGAAACCTAAGTGAGAAATGCCTTTCTTATATGTATTCTCGAAAAATACTAAATCGCCAGGCTGAGGCGTATTCACATAAAAGGAGCGGCTGTAGTAGCCTTCTGAAGAGTAGCGTCCCATTTTGGAGCCTGTCTGTTTTAGGACATAATAGATGAATCCGCTGCAGTCAAAGCCTGAAGGTGTTTGGCCGCCCCATTGGTATGGAACACCTACATGCTTTTGGGCTTCGGCAAGAACCGATGCTGCTGCTCCGCTTGTCTGCTCATTATTTCCTGGCTTCCCGCTGGAAACAGATTCATTTGAATCCTTGTCTGCACTTAAGTTTAGCTTTTGTCCGATCAGAATTAAATCAGAACTTAGTTTATTCCACGCTTTAATCTGTTGAACAGTAGTTTTATACCTAGCAGCAATGCCGCCTAGAGTATCCCCTTTTTTAACTACATATACCTCAGAACTGCCGCCATTTGCAGGGCTTGACGGTGCAGGTGCTGAACCTGTCTGCCCTTGGGAGTCTCCTGAAGTGTTACCAGCAGACTTTGAAACCTTAAAGACTTGTCCTGGGTAGATTAAGTGTGTGCTAAGGCCATTCCAGCTCATTAAATCTTTTAGACTAATATTATGATTTAAGGCAATTTTAGATAGAGTATCCCCGCTTTTAACGGTATAGCTTTTGGCTGTATTAGCTGGTGCAGGTGCTGTGTTTCCGCCTGATGGCTGATTGGATTCAGGCTTCTCTGCTGCCCCTGGTATTTCGAGTTTTTGATTGATTGATAGAAAATCAGAACTTAAGTTATTGGCTTTTTTAATATCCGTAACAGTCGTTTTGTATTTAATAGCCAGATGATACAGGGTATCTCCTTTTTTAACTGTGTATGTATCGGCGGAAGCCTGAGAGGCAAAGGCAGAAGAAAGCATTGCTGCAGCAGCAATTGAAACCATCTGTTTTTTCACTTTTCCGAATCACTCCTTGGACATATTTTGGTACCATTTTATCACATATATCGTCCAAAAAGATCATATTTTTACATGATTATACAAAAAACTAACTATTATTTTACAATAATAAAGGACTGTCGACTTATGTCGTGCTTCCTACTGAATATTTCTGTCGAAAATTGCCACTTTTCCAAGTATAAAGTCATTATATCGTTCATCTCTTTGAAGGCGAAAGATATCAAGAGCCTGCTCCATATATTTTTTTGCCAAAACAAGCTGTTCTTGGAGTTCATAATTAAATCCAATATGATAATGAAGATGCCCTAATAGAAATAGCTGATCCTTCTCTAAGCAGCTTTCAATAGCCTCATTGCAAAGCTTGGTAGAGCGATCAAAATCCTTTAAGTCTGTATAGGTTTTGGCCGTATTATAAAGAAGCCTGCTTCGGACGGTTTCATCATTTAAATATAGGATTCCTTCTAAATGATTCATTGCTTGAAGATAGATAGAAAGGGCCTCTGTGTATCTCCCTGCTTCATATAAAAATATTCCTTTGCTATTGAGAATCTCGATTTCCCTTTCACTCCACACTTTCTCGAATGTCAAATCGATGGCTCTATCGATGAATAGAAGTGCTTCTTCTAACTGGTGATCGACATGGTATTTGTAAATCCCTTTATGCCAGAGAAGAATCTGGAAATTTCTCTTGTTGGATGTAAAGAGGGGATTCCTTTCTTCTGATTCCACAATCTCTTTTATGAGGGGGTAATCAAGGTTGCGCCTGGCTATTCTAAGCTGGTTATTAACCTCCTGAACATAATCAAGCCTAGGGGTCGTTCCGTGCTCAAAGAAATAATTGATATCTACACCCAGCCTCTGTGAAATGAAATATAAAGTGGATGCCAAAGGAAGGACATCGCCTTTTTCAATTTTGCTGATTTGCGCCTGTGTACATATATCCTTTGCCAGGTCTTTTTGGGAAAGCCCTGCTGCTTTTCTTAACTCTTTGATTTTTTTTCCAATCGCAGAAAAGTCCAAACAATACCCTCCTAAAAATATTCTTATAGTTATATTTACTATTGAAAATCCATATAAACAAGAGGTTTCTCCCTGAAACCCATAAAAAATGAATAATTATCAATGATACATGAATTGCATATTAATGTTTTAATAAAAATGTGAATTGCTTTTAGGAGGAAATCCTAACTGCAACTGAAGGAACATCCTTTTAAATCTCCAATTTTAGCCGGTTCCACAAGAGGAAGCGGTTCTTTTTATTTTTTTAATTGGAAAAATATTGTCAAATAACCAAAAAAGAAATAGAATGTTGTCATAGATTGCTAGGAAAATAGGAGGAGCAAAAAGGTGCTGGAAAATAATGAGGATCACAAAACGATAAATGAGCTTTTTTTCGAGATGCTTACAAAAGTATATGAAATCGGAGTTGGGGAAAAGGAAATGAGCGTAAACCAGCTTCTTTCAGAGATTGAAAATGACCTGAGAAAAATAGTGGGGAATTAACGATATCAACTGGGACATAGAATATGGATGCATACTTAACCCTCTTTATAGAAGGGTTTTTATTTTGTATTAAAAAGTGAATAAAGCTTCCATCACTTTGAAGGCAGTCATTTATAAAATTTTTAATTAATGAAAGGATATTTGCAGGGAATATCGAATAATATTATAGTGGGGCTAATTTTAAATAAGCTGCGAAGAGTTTTTCTCCATATCAGTTCATCTTTAAAGCATGCACTCCACAAACAGCATATAGACTGATGCAGTTTCTGAACACACCTGAATCTATATTAAACGATATTATACCTTTTGTGGTAAAATAATACTATTAATCATACTAAGTGAGGGAAAGCTGATGAATTTAAGTGAGTATTTAATTGGCGACAGCTTACAATCTTTTCGTCAGTATAAAGGGTTAAGTGTTAAGGAGCTTGCAGAGGGAATATGTTCAGAGGAAGAACTTATTTCTTTTGAGAGAGAGAAAGCGTATCCAAGTCTGGAAACGCTGAATCAATTAGCAAATAAAATGAATATTGATCTTACGTACTTCTTTAATATTGCCTCGAAGTCTACCATAAATTATTCTACAGCTGTTATGCAAATTATTAATAAGCACAAGCGGAATTGGAATTATCAGGCCATCTATGAAATTGTGCAAAAGGAACTGCATAATCCCATTTTTCAGCCTGTCATGCTGAAGCAATTCCTAGTCTGGCATCAGGGGATCTGTGTTTTTTATCTTGAAAATGATTTTGATAAAGCGATCCAAATATTGCATGGCGCTTTAGATCTTACAAATGAAAAAAGGGTCAACTTAACGGAAAGAGAAGTCGAAATACTAGCAAGCATCGCTATTTTATATAAAGATATGAATCATTATAAGGAAGCCATATCGTTGTTCAAAAAGGCACTTAATGATTTGGAAAAGCTGCCGCATATCCTTGAGAGCAGAGGGAAAGTCAGGATTCTATTCGGCTTATCCCAGGCCTTGACAGAGGTCCGTGAATTCCAGGAATCGCTGGTGTATTGCCAAAAGGGAATTGATATTTGCATACATGAAGAAATCCAATATTTGTTTGCCAACCTGCACTATCAAAGCGGAGAGAATCATATAAAACTTGGCAATAAAGAAAAGGGAATTGAGTTTCTTCAAAAAGCTATTTATATCCTGCAGCTGCAGAAAAATGATAAATTCATCCAAATTGTTGAATCGGAAATGGAAAAATTACTCAATAGATGTTAATATATAAATAATTCAATAAATTATGAAAAAGAGAGGAGTCAATGTCGTGAAAAAATTAATTTTAGCAGGAGCATTGGCATTAGGTGTAATTGGGGTTGGAGCTTCCTTCGCGGGGAACCAGGAGGCAGGCATTCCATCAGAGCATAGTGTTGTCAAACCGGTAGAGTTAGCCGGCATTCCATCAGAACATAGTGTTGGCAAAACTTTCGAACTAGCTGGTATTCCTTCAGAACACAGTCCGGCATTTTCAACATACGGGATTCCATCAGAGCATTAATATATCAGTCTTCTATTAAAAACGGGAATTTTCCCGTTTTTTTATTTTGGCTAAAGGATTGCCAGATACCCTATATTAAATAGATATTGAGAAAGTAAGTGTTCGCGGTCCTATCTTAAGTAATAGACACGAAAATCCTATATGAGGAAGTGCCATGAAGTTTCGAAGTAGTGGTTCTGTTAATCCTGGAAAAAGAGCCGCCCAATCAATCGGACGGCTTTGTTTACAACTCTATCAATATGCCTGATTTATCATCGTGCTGTTTTAACCTTGGATAAAATAAGCAGGCAGGATCGGATTCTTCCAGCTGCAGAATATACTTCTCCAATTCATCCAGCCCTTTTTCAAAGGCCATCTTTGCTGTTGTAAGCCAGGTTTCCTCCTGGTCCGAACCTCGGCGGGAATGCAGCTTTAAACCATCAGACAGCAAAAGGATCTTATTTACAGCTATAAGCGGAATATGCCCATATTCCAGAAAATCTGCAGCTTCATGGGAACCGTCAATAATCCCATAGCCCTCAGGGGTGTTCAGCTTATTCCGGTTCGCCTGGAGCAATTCCTGAACATTCTTCCTAAAAAGTTGGTGCTTCCTCTTCAGCTCCTCTATTGAAACATCCTCTATTGTGGAAATACCATTTAAATAATTGTCCCATTCTTTTTGCATGAGCATGATCGCTTCATTGTCGAGCCGGTCGATATGGTCGAAGGTGACCTGCCGGATGGATTGATCCTTAAACTGCAGGAAAAGCATGCAATCGCCAGCTGATGCCCAATCCATTGAAGCGGCTGTTCCATCTTCATTTTTATGAATCTGAATGGCAGCCAGACCGCAAGAGCTTCTTTCATGCTTAGGGATTTGCTCTAGGAGATGCTGCTCTTTATTTGAGCTCTCCGTTGTCTCCCTCAGATCTGTATTGCCTTCAATGATCTTATCCCTTAGCGGTGAGAATGCTTCTTTTTCCAAAGCTTTTTTTATCAGCCCGGATGCCAGTGAGCCTGGCAGACCGCCAAGGCCGGTTGCCCCGTCAATTACCGCAAAAATGTTCTGTTGAGGATCAACAACAATTGCGTCTTCGTTAATATCTCTATCTCCTATTGTGAAAACCGTCTTGATTTGCATATGAAAACCACCTATTTTATAAAGTAATAAGCGATAAGAGAACCGATAATAACCAATGCTGATGTTAAGCTTATAGACACCGTTCTCCAGGGGTGCTGTATTTTCGTTTGAAAAAGCAATCCGAATCCAACGAAAGCTAAAACGAGTGAACCTGAAAGAATTAATATAAGCAAGGCGCTCTCGAGGAAGTCCCGATTGCCAAGAATATTTAAAGAGCCGATGGTAAAGCTGATGATGGCAGTGAAAAAGCCAAGCATTTGCAGGTTTTCCGATTTTAACTTAGAAATGGATTGATCGATTTCCTGCTTAGCTACATCAAAACTCTTTTCAGTGATGGCAATTTTGTCAGAGAAGACCTGAGAGAATTCGTTTGTCTGAACCTTATTTAGATGGAATAGGTAGTCATTAATCCGAATGGCATAATCTTTTTTTTCGGATTCCTCCATATCTATGGCTCTTCGGATCGCTTCCTTTGCTTCGCTGAACCTTCCCATCGCAGCAAGTATTCTTCCTCTTGTACAATAGAACTTGGCATATCGTGGCGTTAAATGAATAACACGATTGATGATTTGTCCTGCATCCTGTAATTCTTCCTCGGTAATCATCATTCCGTTCTCTCTCGCATGAATAATGGCCTCAGCATAATTATGAAGGACGCCTACCTGATTCGGCAACTTTTGTGAGGCTTCTTTGGCAAAAGTCACAGCCTGTTCGATCGCTTCAGCGGTTCCGATTTCCTTATATAAAAGGGAAAGAATATGCGGGTATAAAGGATACTCAATAAATCTTTCGCCAAACCTGTCGACGATTTCCTTAAAGTGGCTTATGTTTTTCATTCTTCGTGCATATGTAGATAAAACGACAAATATGGAAAAAAGTATGGAGGGATTCTGCTCCGAGTTCATGCTGTTTTCAAGATATAAAGTCCATTCATTGTATTCGGTTTCACTCAATGTTTCAGCCACCTTTGTGAGCTTAAGTTCATACTCCCTTGTTGTATGGGGAGGAAGACCGGTAAATCGCTCGGCAAAAGTGGGCTGGATGAGAGCATTTGCTTCCATTTTTGTCACCCTTTAGTTAACTTTTTAGACACAGACACTAGTATTATATTATGCTGGGAAAGGCAAGATAGATGCTGATAACTATTACAAGCATAAAATGGCTAACGTTTAATATTTCCTAAAACTATTTTACTATATGCATTATGTATCTACTATAAATATAAAAATAGCGCAATCAAATACTTTTTGAGGAAAGCTATCAAAATGCCACTCTTGAAATTGAAAAGAAATTCGAAGAGTAGTTTAAGTTAATAAATGAATACTTGAACCACCGATGTGCGATATAAGGGAGGTAGGCATCTGCGCTATCTCCTTTTTATTTTCGGATTGCGTATAAGAAGCATAAGATGTTCAAAAGGTTCTCTAATTTTACACAAACAAGAGTTTATACAATGATATCAGGAGTAATTATATTACTGAGGTGATAAATGATGATAAGAAATATAATAAATGTTACTTCACCAAATATGACAGAGAACCAAGAAGACGAATATGAAGAGTATGATTACAAAGAAGAAATTGAGGACAGACATTATTTTTACTAAAAGTCCTTTGAGACTAATTTGCTTTTTTTTATAGGGGCCTAGAATTTTGAAATCGTTGGATAAAAGGAATTGATGTTACTCTATGCACCCTTTACTATGGATCAAAATATATATATATACACCCCATAATTTACATTCACTTAATGAAGACTTAATAATCCTTTGTTAAGCTGGAGGAAAGTTAATAAGGAGTGATGAAAATGGTCAAGAAATTAAAGATTAAATGGCATAAGTTTTGGTTCCTTGCTTATAACACGATCTTAGGCGCAACTTCATCTTCAACCCTTTTTATTAACCTCTATAGAAAATCAAAATATCACCATACAAAATTAATACAATACCTTTGAGAAAATTCGGGAGCCTATTAGGCTCTTTTTTATTTGGCAGTGAACAGTGTGGGATAATCAGGTGGCTTTGCTGTTCAGAATAATCTCTTATGCATTTATACGACTATCTTAGAATCGTATGCCTGATAAACCCTTTCAGATGAAAAATTCTGAAAATTATAGTTTGATTATGCAGTAGGGGGGAAATGGCTTAATAAGCGGGAAATAAAATAAAAGAGGAAACTTGTTTGAGCCCATTATTTGGAACTATTGAATATTATGAACAAAAGATTGAAAATTATATATCTTGTAAGCAAATTATAAGAAGGAAAGATGAGCACCTTTCAATAATCGTTTCACAACTGGAAGCAGAAATCCGCAATGACTTTACTTGCCATGATCGCATCAAAAAAGAATGCCTCGAAAACCTCTATAAAGTTTCCAATAAAGCATCATCAGCACTACATTAATCATATAAAAACTCGGTAATTTAATAAGCACATAAAGGATTCCTTAAAAAATTTCTATTCTGTTCTGTTTCGCCGCGATTTTACACTTTCCTCAATGAAATGATAGTCTGCCAAGATTATGTGGCGGTTCAGAACAATTCTTATTATATAAAAACTAGTGCCTCATAAATGTTTACCCCAAATCTCGAAAAGCTTCTTATCCAGCCATAAATATTTTGATTAAATAAATTGCTTGCAACCTGAAAATTTAAGGGATTCTAATGGAATCGCTCCCAATATAAATGGTAAAATGTAGGAAGGAGGGATTTCCATGAAAAGATGGTTGGTTTTACTTATTTCTATTCTATTCCTGGCATTGCTGAGCGGCTGCAATAAAGATGTTAAGCCTCAAGACCGTTTTGCCCAGTATGTTGAGCATTGGAATAAGCAAGAGTTCGATAAAATGTATGAGTTTCTGTCAAAAAGCGCTAAAGAGTCTATCAGCAAGAAGGACTTTGTAAACCGCTATGAGAAGGTATATAAAGATTTAGAGATTAGCAAGTTGAAAGTTACATATAAACCAGATATGGAAAAAGAATATAAGAAGGAAGAAAAGGCTGCTCTTCCATTTTCAGCTTCCATGGATAGCGCAGCAGGAAAAATTGAATTCACTCATGACGCCAGCCTGGTGAAGGAAGAAAAAGAGGATGAGAAGAGCTGGTTTGTTGCTTGGGATACAACTTATATTTTCCCGGAGCTTGGACCTGAGGATAAAATCAGCTACAGCACCGTTCCGGCACAGCGGGGGGATATAGTAGACCGCACAGGTGACCCGCTGGCTTTAAACGGAACTTTATATGAAATTGGTGTTGTTCCTGAGCAGATGGAAGGCCAAAAGGAGCAGACAATTAAAGGTCTCTCATCCGCCTTGGGCATCTCAGAAGAGCAAATCAACAAGAGCCTGAATGCAGACTGGGTACAGCCAGGATACTTTGTTCCAATTAAAAAAGTCTCCCCGGATGACAAGGCAACACTAGATAAAGCGTTTGCTCTGAAAGGTGTTGTGAAACAGGATGTAAAAGGAAGAATCTATCCTTTCGGTGAGGCATCAGCTCATTTGGTTGGCTATGTAGGCCCCATTACAGCTGATGAACTAAAGAAGAATGAAGGGAAAGGATATTCCTCCACTGATATCATTGGAAAAAGAGGACTGGAACAAGTACTTGAAGAACGGCTGAAGGGAACAAACGGTGTCAAAATTGGCATCACAAAGAAAGATGGTTCTGAGGTTGTGTTATCAGAAAAACCTGTGGAAAATGGCGAAACAATTGAGCTGACAATCGACATCACTCTCCAGAAGCATCTATATGAAGAACTGAAGGGAAGTCCGGGAACTTCTGCTGCAATTGATCCGGTTACAGGTGATACGCTTGCTTTAGTCAGCAGTCCAAGTTTCGACCCGAATGAGGCTTCGCTGGGCTTTACCGCTGAGGAGTGGAAGCAGCTTGAAGAGAACAAGGATATGCCACTCATGAACCGATTCAAGCAAACCTATGCTCCAGGTTCTGTGATGAAGCCAATCACAGGAGCTGTTGGACTATCCGAAGGGACACTGACACTTGATGAAACCATTCAAGTGAAAGGACTTAAATGGCAAAAGAGCAAATCATGGGGCAGCTATCAGGTAACACGTGTTAAGGATCCGAACGGGCCTGTTGATTTTGAAAAAGCCATGATGTACTCAGATAACATCTATTTCGCTAAAGAGGCACTTGATCTTGGAAAAGAGAAATTCTCTGCGGGCTTAAAGAAGTTTGGCTTTGAAGAAGAGGTTCCTTTCCCATTCCCGATCGAACAATCCCAGATTGGCGGTCTGGACAGTGAAATCAAACTGGCAGATTCAGGCTATGGACAGGGAGAAGTGGAGATGAGCATCCTTCATCTGGCAGCATCCTATACGCCTATTGTCAATAAAGGCTCTCTCATAAAGCCGGTATTAATGGGAGAGGAAGAAAAGAATCAGGTGTGGAAAGAAAATATTATCAGTGAGGAAACAGCCAATACTGTAGAAACGGCCATCACCAAAGTGGTTCAGGAGCCTTCCGGAACAGCTCACTCTGCGAATATGAAGGATTACCCGCTTGCCGGAAAAACAGGCACAGCCGAGCTGAAAAGAAGTGCAGAGGAAAAAGGACAGGAAAACGGCCTGTTTGTTGCCTATAATCCAGGGGCACCTAAACTGCTGATTGCAATGATGATAGAAGGCGTTGAAGATAAAGGCGGTTCAAAGGTTGTTGTGGAAAAGGTAAAGAAGGTATTTGAAAAAAATAAAGATCGATTTTAAATAGAAAAGGGAGGCAGATGGCTGCTTCCCTTTTTTGATTCAGTTATCTTTCACAGGCAATTTTGTCCTTGTCCCTGTCTTTTGACTTGTTCGCATCATAGAGTTTAGCGGATACATATGGTTTATATTTGGTTTTTCCGCCTTTATTCTTAATGCCGGCTGATCGTGCTACTCCTCCTTTATAGTCTTTATTAAGCTCTGTGCAGTTTTTATATGTTTTGATTTTGGCAGTTTTTGCGGAAGCTGCCGGGCTAAAAGACAATGAGGCTAAAAGGCATAGGGTAATGATGGCTGAAAGCAATTTTCTCAAAATAACTCCTCCTATTTTCCTAAATATGTAATAAATATAATTCATCTTCTATAACAGATCAATGATAATTTAAATCTCTTAAATTGTTTATTGTAAAAAATAGGAACAGGAAATATAATATAGAAGTATTGAAAAAATGGTGAAATGAGGAAGATTATGAGGAAATTAGGCGTTGTTCTATCAGTTTTAGTCTTAATTTTCAGTTTGTTCAGCCCTGCCGCTTCAGCTCAGAGTCCGGAATTTGAGGAAGAATTTAAGCAGTATTTAAGTGACATTAGCGCAATCAGGGGTTTTGAAGTTACGAAGGAAGACATTGAAATGGTTCTTTCCATGTATGATGAAACTATTGAAGATTATGATTCTGTACAAGAGCTTAGTGAGTCCCTTGGTGAAGTAATTAAAGCTGATTTAAGCAACATTCAATATATCTATGATGATTATGAGTTGAATGAGGAGTCTTTAAGAAGCTTGCTTGCAGAATTTGGTGAAGAACTGGAGGATTACATTTTTGTCGGTGATCTTGAGGAGAGCGTATTTTTTTATACTTCAGATGAGATTGTCGATGAAGATATGATTCTGGAACTATTAGAGGTGTTTAAAGCTGAATTTGATTTAACAGATGAAGAGATTGAGAGATTGAAGAATCATCTCATTTCGATAGAGGATGACCTTTTGAGCCCTGAAACCATGGCCCGGATGGAGGAATTATCTTATCGGATGATGGCTATTGGAGAGTTCGATGAGACAGGGGAACTGAGTTCAGAACAAGTAGAGGAATTGCTGTCAATTTTTGATGAACTGCTTTCCATTTATCAGGTAAAAGCAGAGTATACTCTTATCACTAAAGGTACTGAAAAGAACCTGACTCTTCTTGAATTAGTAAATATGAAGGAATTGATCAATGCCAAGCTGAAAATCAGTATTTATAATCTGGCAGGCGATTTCCTGGCAGATATCATCATCACAGGTGAAATGTTTGATTCAGATTTAATTAAAGAAACAGGCAAGGATATTACAAATGCAGCGGAAAAAGTGGAAAAGGTGAAAAAGCCTTCCTCTGAAAATAAAACAGTAAAAGGCGGAAAGCTCCCAAATACAGCTTCCAACAATCTTATATATGGGGTTCTTGGACTGCTCGGGATTATGGTCGGCATGACATTATTCCGCAGAGTAAGGGAAAGATAATATGAGGCAAGAGAAAAGCCGAAGGAATAGAGAAGTCAGCCACAGAAAGCGGCTGCTTCTTCTTTTCTTTAGTTTAAGCTTAATTGTGCTGGGGCTTTGGTTTACTACGACAAGCGTCTATAAAGTTGGAAAAGGGTATATCTCTTATAAGATGAATGCGCCTGAAAGAGAAATGGAGCTAAAGAAAGAAGTCTCTGCAGCAGGAAAAGTGGAAGAGGAAGAAGAAAAGGAAGTTTTATACCCGGATAAGCCGGAAGTAGGCGAGGAAATCGGTGAGCTGTACATCCCGAAAATCAAATCCGTGCTGCCGATTATCCATGGCACAGATGAAGATGAGCTTGAAAAAGGCGTAGGGCATTATGCCGGCAGTGTAATGCCAGGGGAAAAAGATAACTCTGTCCTTTCCGGTCATAGAGATACGGTCTTCAGAAGGCTGGGTGAAGTAGGCGAAGGAGATATTCTGGAAGTAACGACAAAGGCCGGAACCTTTGAGTACCGGGTCAATAAAGTGCGGATTGTGGATGCGGACGACAGGACGGTAATTGTCCCTAAACCGCGTGCCATGCTGACGGTTACGACCTGCTACCCATTTGATTTTATTGGTGATGCACCACAAAGATACATTCTGGTTGCCCATCTCATATCCAAGAAGTAAAGAGATTAACAGAGTCTCCTTAATAAGGGGGACTTTTTTTATAGAAAAAAATTTTTGTATTACTATTTTCGACAACCATTAGATAAATATCCCTATATAATATACATATTCTACTAATTTCAAAAGTGAGTAGAGTGATAGGAATTTGAATAGCGGAGGAAAAGAGATGAGTCAGTTCAAAAGGGTAATATGCTTGTTTCTGGTATTGCTTCTTGCAGTCCAGCCCATCACAGTTTTGGGAGTGGAGAAAGAGAATACGGCCAAAGCCAGCCGTCTGAAGGAAACCATCCATAAGGAGGGGGCTCCCAAAAAGGTTCAAGAGGCCACAAAAGATATTAGGACTGTAACTAAAGATGACTTTCCTTTAATGGAACCTGGTGATTTTGCTGGTACATTACTGGATAGCTGGAATTCATATCATCATTTATGGTTTGAAGATGTTTTGGAATATACCGATTCCAGAATGATGCTTGAATTCTATTATCAATCATCTGCGTATTATTCAAAAGATTCCATTGTCACCCTTGAATTTTATGAAGAAGAAAATGACAGCTTTGCGTTCCTGGGGTCTGTGGACTATGATTTGTACGGTATCCAGAGCGCTTATTTGGAGTCATATATTGATAAATCCTATTTTGCAGAACAGCCATACATTTATATGCGTCTGGGTGTTTCAGAAAGTGTTTATTCAGAATATTATTCAGATGCCTTCTTGTTAAAAGTGAAAAATCCTTTTTATAAAGGTGAAGAGGAAGGACCATCGAACAAATATACCATCATCAGCAATGAATCCGTTTTAGGGGATTCCTATCAAAGCACTGGGCAGTTCTCTATCAACAATGACAAGTATGCTTCCAATAAAAAGCTTAAGCAAGATGCATACAGACTAGATGTAAAGAAGCCCTTTGATGTGAGGAAAAATAAAGGGAAGCAGCTGGGGAGCTATAAAAGCAAAAGAGCAGCTTATCAGCTGGGCCAATCAAAGTATTTCTGGGTGTACGATTTTTACACCTATGCGGATTATCAAATAAACGCAACACTCCTCTATTCCGGGTCAAAAGCGAATGTGTGGGTAAATAATAGCCAGCTGACACAAAAGCAGGCTGAAGACCTTGGCAAAGAGTTTGATGCAGGCATTCATCCGATTATTACAAACCATTTCGCTAATGAATCGGATGTGGATGGTGACGGAAAAGTTAATATTCTTGCTTATGATATCCAGGATGGATTTAATGGGAGCGGAGGTTATATAGCCGGGTATTTCTATCCGGGGGACCTGTATAATATTCAGTATTCAAACCAATCAGAGATCTTCTATGTGGATACCTATCCGCTAATGGGGACCGGTGCAGCAAAAGATCCTTCAGCATCCTATGAAACGCTGGCTCACGAATTTCAGCATATGGTCAACTTCAACCAGAATGTCTTTATTGAAGGCGATGAAGACGGCATGGATATCTGGCTTGATGAAGCCTTGGCCATGGCGGCAGAACAAGTGTACACAGGGCAGCCGCTGACTGACAGAATCGATTATTACAACTATTCCAATTCAATTGCCAGAGGACACTCACTCCTGTATTGGGACTATGATGGCGACACGCTTGCTAACTATTCCCTATCCTATTTATTTGGACAGTATGTAAAACTCCAGGCAAACAAAGGCAATGCCATTTTTAAAGAGATCCTGAAGGATTCCAATAATGACTATAGGGCAGTAGAAAATGTCATGAAGAAGTATGTGGATCCGTCACTTACATTTGGGAAGACGATGACAAATTTCCGTGGAGCACTTTTGTTGAAGCAGCACGACGGGCAATATGGATTTAAAGGTGAGCAGGCTTTTAATGCTCTGCAGCCGAGACTATATACAGGAGCATCCACCAATTTAAGGGGCGGAGGTGCCATTGTTACGCAGGCATCAAATGAGATTCCAGTGGACAAAGGGGCGGATATTACATATACCTTTGTTGGTGAGGAAGAGGATACAACTCCGCCTGCTGCTCCAACAGTTAATCCGGTCAGTGACCAGGATAGCACTGTAACAGGAAAAGCAGAAGAAGGCAGTAAAATAACAGTGAAAGCTGGAAATACTCTGCTGAGTACTGCAACTGCTGACAGCAGCGGGAATTTCAGTGCTGCAATAGCAAAGCAAAAGGCAGGAACAGTTTTATCGGTGACGGCGGAAGATAGCTCCGGAAATAAAAGTCCTGAGACCGAGGTTACGGTACTAGATAAAACTGCTCCTGCAGCACCTAAAGCAGATCCTGTAAGAGACTATGATAAAAAGGTAACAGGCCAGGCAGAAGCGGGCTCTACAGTGACAGTGAAAAAAGGCTCGTCTGTTCTTGGCACGGCTGCAGCAGGAACAGACGGAAAGTTTAGTGTAGCATTAAAGGCTGCTGAAAAAGCAGGAACGGTCTTAACGATTACCGCCACTGATAAGGCTGGGAATGTGAGTAAAGCAACTAATGTTACGGTAATAGACAAAACTGCTCCTACATCGCCAAAGGCTGACCCTGTAAAAGATTATGATAAAAAGGTAACGGGGCAGGCAGAAGCGGGGTCAAAAGTGACAGTCAAGAAAGGAAGCAGTACACTCGGTTCGGCTACTGCTGATAAGTATGGGAAGTTCACTATAAGCTTGAAATCTGCACAAAAAGCCGGCACTGTACTGAGTTTGACAGCGGCAGATAAAGCCGGCAATGTAAGCAAAATGGCTAAAGTAACAGTAATAGATAAAACAGCTCCGGCCGCACCAAAAGTAAATTCGATGAAAGACACTGATAAAAAAATTACAGGAACAGCAGAAGCCGGGTCCAGAGTTACTGTGAAAAGAGGAAGCACAATACTCGGTACAACTACAGCAGCTAAAGATGGAAAGTTCACTGTCACAATCAAATCAGCTCAAAAGGCTGGCACCGTTTTATATGTAACGGCAAAGGATAAGGCAGGCAATACAAGCAAGGCAGCAAAAATCACGGTGAAGGACAAAACGCCGCCTAAAACGCCTTCCGTTAACAAGGTGACATCATCATCAACAAAAGTAACCGGAAAAGCTGAAGCTTATTCTACGGTATATGTAAAAGCTGGCACTAAGGTAATTGGGTCTGCTAAAGCCGCTAAATCAGGCAGTTTTTCAGTAAAGATAGCTAAACAGAAAACAGGAAAAATCCTTTATGTTTATGCCAAAGATAAGGCAGGCAATACCGGGAAGTCCGCAAAAATAACTGTGAAGAAGCGATAATAAATTGAGGGGGAAAGGCTGCGGCCTTTTCTCTTTTTTTATGACACATTGATAGGGAAATCCCTGAAAGAGGTTTCCGGTACGACTCTTTGTGAATAATGATAACAGCAATGAAACATCCTATTTACAAACATTTGCTATAAATTAACAGAATCTTTACAGCTGTCCATCAGGCACATTGTTAGAATAAAAATATATGCCCAAAACAGTCCTATGGACAATTACTTGTAAAGAAAGGATTTAATATGATGTCGAAACAAAAGCTAGTACTCTCTGTTGTGACTGCGTTTTTCCTTATCTGCCTATTTGGAATCATCATTATAGAGCCTGCTGAAATCTGGAATAGAATTAAACATAACAGTGAAAAAATGAATGTTGTTGGGTATTCTGACAATGTTGTTTATGACGGAAATCATTATAAATTACTTCATCCTATTGGTGAAAAGAATGGTTCGCTCTATATATCCCTGCCTGATTTAAAAGCCATCACGTTAGTGGAAACAGAGGAAAATGAAGATAAGCTAACGATTAGTTATAAAGATAGAAGTGTTACTTATAACAATGGATTAATTCAAAATTGCAATTTGGCTAAGGATGAAATGTGCGGATATGAAATAATAGACGGTATTATCTATGTCCCCGATCAGTCTGTCGAAAAATACTTGGGGTTTCAAATGGACTTCTTTTATGATAAGCAAACGAACACTGTCTCTATTAAAAGTCCTGAGGAGCAAACCAAAAAGCCTTATGATCAGGAACTAGGCTCTACGATTTTTGTACATAAGGAAAATGTTCCGGGTGAAAAATATGAACCGAGAAGCGGCATATACCTGGGTGGCTATGTTTTGCAGGATGAATATATAAATACGAGCATGAACACATTCAACAAGCTTACTGGAAAAACACATGCCTCCTATTTCAGATACGTCGGGTATGGAAAGCCATTTCCGAAGGAGTGGGCTGAAGATGTCATCGCGGCAGGCGGCTTCCCGCAGGTAGCATGGGAGCCGAATAATGGACTGGATGAAGTGAAGGATGATGAGTATTTGAGGCAATTCGCAAAGGATGCTGGTGAATTAAAGGTCCCGATCCTTTTACGCTACGCAAGTGAAATGAACGGAACCTGGACCTTTTATTCGGGTCATTCCGAGCAATACATTGAGAAATGGAAATTGGTGCATGAAGTGATGGAGGAAGAAGCCCCTAACGTCATGATGCTCTGGAATGTCTTCACGATGCCGGAATCAACGATTGATGAATTCTATCCCGGTGATGAATATGTCGACTATGTTGGCGTCAATATTTATAACGTTTTCTATCATAATGATAATATCGAAGCAAAATCGGATTTTGAAGATCCGCTGCGTTTATTGGACTATGTATATAACACTTACAGCCATAAAAAACCTATTGTCATTGGTGAATTCGGGGCAACCAATTACACCGTGACAGATGGGAAGCATCATGACGACTTCGCTGTTGAAAAGATAACCCGGATGTATAAATACCTTTCTGAACTATATCCGCGTGTTAAATTTATTTACTACTTTGATGTGAATAATCTTGTTAATGCGCCTGAAGGAAGGAAAATCAATAATTATGCCATTACAGAGAAAAAGAGCATTCTCAATGCATACTCAAACAATATAAAAACAAATCGTTATTTATCAAAAGTAGAGGAGAGTCCAGCTAAGAATGAGACTTATTCGTACAGAGATTTCTTCTTTTATTATGGTGGACAATTATGCGTTGATTTTCAGTTTGTACGGGATTATCTAGACATGGATGTAAAAGAAGAAAATAAACAAACATTTGAAGTAGCCTATAAAGGAGAAAGCCTAAAAGTAAAGCAGGAGACTTTGAAGATAGACAAAGCTGCCTTTTTTGAAAAAAGAGAAATAACAGGCCTTCCACTTATGGAAATCCTAAAGGGTTTTGATATGAAGTATGAATTTAAAGATGGAAATTTGCATATTTATTATTGAGTCTTTAGTTTATATAACTCGCCTAGCCCATAATTGAATAAAAAGAGAAGAGGCAAATGCCTTTTCTCTTTTTTTGTTTCTCACGATATAGTAAAAAAGTTATGGTTAAATGGAAATAAAATATATCCAAAATAAGTAATTTGGGATAAAATATTCTTAATTTTATTAAAGGAGAGATACACTTGATAGCAACTAAAACGATGAAAAGTTTCCTCTTTGCACTTCTTGCATGTTGTGCATTTTTAATGTGGGGGACAGAAAAGGCGGCTGCATCCATTTCAGATGCGAAGGCTATTAATCTTAATCAGACCTATAAAGGTGTACTTAAAGATTATGACCAGAAGGATTTCTATAAATTTACCATTTCGGCACCAGGGAATATTACACTGGCAATAAAACAAAAACACAATTCTACTTGGGATGGAGAGATTATGAACAGTTCAGGCCAGGTGTTTGAGTCGTTCATAACGGATGACAGTGAAATGGTGAGCGGAGATGCATCAAGAGCTGTTGGCCTGCCGGCGGGCACCTACTTCATAAAAATTGAAAACTACTCCGGTGCAATAGGAGTGAATTATGAATTTAAGGTTCAATATACACAATCCAATTATTATGAAAAAGAGTTCAATGATTCTCTTACAGCAGCAAATGCGATAGAGTTAAATAAGATTTATGCTGGAATGCTTAGAAGATATGATGATAAAGATTTTTACAAATTTACTCTAACAAAGCCAGGAAATATTAAGCTATTAATTAAGAACCAGCCTGGTATCGAGTGGTATGGGCATATACAGGATACCAAAGGGAATATCTATAATTATATTTATACGGATGACAGTGAAATGGTCTCCGGATATGAAACGGCAGAAGTAGGGCTTCCGGCAGGCACCTATTACGTAAAGATTGAAAATTATTCGGATGGTTTTGAAACACCTTACCAAATGAAAGTTCAATATACAGCAACAGATTATTATGAAAAGGAGTTTAATAATTCCATTACAACTGCAAACGGATTAACCCTCAATAAAATCTATAAGGGAAACCTGCAGAATTCGGATGATAAGGATTTCTTTAAATTTACCCTTACAAAGCCAGGAAATGTCGCCTTATCTATAAAGCAAAGTCCGGGAACCATATGGTATGTCCATATACAGGATACTAAGGGGAACATATACACAAAAATTTACACAGATGACAGTGAAATGATCGAAGGTAATGTGGCAAGGGAAGTTGGATTACCTAAAGGAACTTACTATGTTTTAATAAGTAATTATTCATATGGAATAGATAAACCTTACGAGTTTCAGGTGAAATATACATCAAGTAATTATTATGAGCAGGAATTTAATAATAATTTAACAAACGCAACAGCGGTTAACTTAAACCAAACCTACAAAGGGAATCTTCAAGATTATAACGATATCGACTTCTATAAGTTTTCAGTACCAAAGGATGGTCTGGTAAATCTGCAGATTCCTCAGAAGGCTGGAATGGAGTTATATGCACATATCCAGAACAGCTCCGGCAAGGTTTATAAAGACCTATACACAAATGGAAGTGAAGCCGTAAAGGGCAATGCAGCACTGCAGGTTTCCCTGAAAAAAGGAACCTATTATCTGCAGATCAAGAATTATTATGGCAGTATTGATATCCCTTATTCCTTTAAGCTTTATATGCAAACCCCAGGACTCACTTCAAGTAAAGTAACAGTGACCAATAATAAAGGAAAGAAAGATTCCATTCGCATCTCCGGCATCAAAAAGGGGGATGTGATCAAGGTATACAATGCTTCAACAAAAGGAAAGCTGATTGCCCAAAAAACGAGCACAGGATCCGCTGATACCATCAGTGTGAATCAGATTGGTGAAAAAGCAGGGAAGATCTACGTCACTGTTACCTCGCCAAGTATGACGGAAAGTAAAAGGACAGCTGTATCTTTCACTGGTGAGCAGACGAATGCAGTGAAATCAAGCCAGGTGAAAATTACAAACAATAAATCTAAAAAAGATGTCATTACCGTAAGCAAGCTTAAAAAAGGGGATGTTGTCAAAGTTTATAATGCTTCCAAAGGCGGCAAACTTTTGGCTAAGTCAGGCAAAGTGACAAAAACATCTGCTGCTATCAGCATCAGCCAGCTTGGCAAAAAAGCAGGCAGTGTTTATATAACGGTACAAAGTGAAGGGATGAAGGAAAGCGCCCGTGTGAAGGTAAGTTATAAAGGGGAGAAGTAAGGGAATCAGAAAAAATGCAAACCGGCTGGGCTGGTTTGCATTTTTTCTTTATTTGCTAATAAAAAAGTCAGTTACATATTTACTCCACAGTTCATGACCTTTCTCACTAGGAGCTTCATTCTCTTCGTTCAGATACGGTATGATTTCCTCTGAATCTGTAGAGGGCCATGCAGACCAGTGGTTAAGATAAGGAATACCGTTTGTTTCAGCGAATTTCTCTAATTCTTCAATCTGTACAAGGTAATAGTTTGCATCATAAATTGGATTTGGAGGCTGAAGAATGAACACGGTGTCAGGATTTTTTTCTTTTACTGCTGAAATCCAATTAGTAATATGAGCATGGGAGTCTTCAATCCGAACGAAACTGTTATCCTGCAAAGTGAACGGCTCTAAAACGATAAGATCTGCTTCTGCATCAATTATATCGGAAACTTTATCCTGATCGCTGAACTCCATTGAAGTGCCGTTAAAGACTTGAATGTCAACCTCAATGCTGCCCTTCCCGAAGGTCTCTTCTAGCTTTTTCTTTGCTGAGGACGCCCATCCATCTTCATTACTTCCTAAAGCTGTAGATCCTGCAAGAAGGATTTTATAAGGGATGCCTTCTAAGAGTGTTTGTTCAAATCTTCTTTTGGCTTCGGCAGGCCAGTTAGCTGATATCTTTTGAAATTCCTCTATATCTATTCTTTTGTCAGTCACTTCCGCCACTTCGGCTGGTTCTGCAGTTTTCTTTGTCTCTTGAGTAGTTGCATCTGTAGAAAGGACAGTTCTTTCCTTCCAATGGGAATTGCCCCAGTATAGGACCACCCCACAGGAGATGGCCAGCAATAAAATAAAAAAATTCTTCATAAATACCTCCAGCATAGGATTAATATTACAAATGTAAAATTTCCCAATTGAAAATTTTGTCTATCAAAAAATGCCATTTTATAGTTAAATAGGAATAGTGATAACAAAAAAGTTACATTTTCATTAAAATTATGACAAAAAATCACAAAAATGGCAACTTGCTATGATATAATATTTTGAGTTTTGTTATTTATTTTTCCTTAGGAGGATATCATGGAAGAAACAATTAGTCTAAAAGAACTATTCCATACACTGAAAAAAAGAGTGACTCTTATCCTGTCAGTAACAATTTTGGCAGTCATGATCAGCGGAATAGTCAGTTATTTTTTTCTAACACCAATATATCAATCTTCTACACAGATTCTCGTGAACCAGGCAAAAGATGAACAAAGTTTATATAGTACAGGTGAAGTTCAAGCAAACCTGCAGCTGATTAATACATATAATGTCATTATTAAGAGTGCTGCCATTCTTGAATTAGTAAAAGAAGAGCTCAAGCTTAATATGACACCTGGCGAGTTGAATCAGAAAATTACCGTTCAGAGTGAACAAAACTCTCAGGTCGTAAATATTTCTGTTCAGGATGGAGATCCAAAAAGAGCAGCTGATATCGCCAATACTACAGCAGAAGTGTTTCAGAAAGAGATCGTGGAAATTATGAACGTTAATAACGTAACCATTCTAGCGAAGGCGGAAGTAGGAGAGAATCAGGCTCCAGTTAAACCGCAGCCTCTTTTAAATATCGCCATTGCTTTAGTTGTTGGCTTAATGGCTGGTGTAGGATTAGCGTTCCTGCTTGAATATCTTGATAATACAATTAAGAACGAAGAAGATATTGAAAAAACGATTGGCCTTCCAGTCCTTGGTGTGATTGCTCAAATGGATGACACTGCTGAAAACGGGAGCCGTTCCGACCGCAAAACAAGGTTAAGAGGTGAGACTGTTGGTTCTTAAAAAGGGAGAAAAGAAGAAAGTGATGGAGCATAAACGAAAGCTTGTTACAAAGAATGATCCAAAGTCTCCGATTTCTGAACAGTACCGTACTATCCGGACAAATATTCAATTTTCTTCAGTAGATGAAGAGATCCGTACTATAATGGTTACTTCGTCAGGTCCTGGAGAGGGTAAATCAACTACAACAGCCAATCTTGCAGTTGTCTTTGCCCAGCAAGGCAAAAGGGTGCTCCTGGTAGATGCTGATCTGCGGAAACCGACAGTGCATTATACGTTTAACCTTATGAATACGAGCGGATTAACGAGTGTGCTCACAAACCAGATGACGCTTATGGAATCTGTTAAGGCTATTGATATGAAAAACCTATTCATCCTTCCTAGCGGCCCGATTCCGCCTAATCCATCTGAACTGCTGGGATCAAAAGCAATGGATTACTTTATGAAGGCAGCCCTGGAGGAATTCGACATTATCTTATTTGATACTCCGCCAGTATTAGCAGTAACAGATGCTCAAATTCTATCAAATAAATGCCAGGGTACCATTCTTGTAGCAGGCAGCGGGAAAGCGGAAAAAGACCAATTGGTGAAAACGAAAGAGCTATTAGAAGCAGCTCAAGGGAAACTATTAGGAGTCGTATTAAACAACAAGAAAATGAAAGAATCACAGCATTACTATTATTACGGTGCGAATTAACAAAATTCGACAAATTACACCCTTTACCGTATTGAAGTTAAAATGGTAACATGACAGAAGAAGGATATTTTGTCATATATTGAAAGGAGTGGAAGGAATGATTGACATACATTGTCATATCTTGCCGGGGATAGATGATGGTGCCCAAACAATAGAAGACAGTTTGGACATGGCGAAAGAAGCGGTTAGAGAGGGGATCTCCTCCATCATTGCCACTCCTCATCATAGCCAGTCTTATCATAATACAAAAGATGAAATTATCTTTGCAGTTAACAATCTAAATAATAGTTTGAAAGAGGCATCAATCCCATTGGAAATCCTTCCTGGTCAGGAAGTTCGAATTTATGGGGAAATAGTAGAAGGTTTAAGTAATGGAGAGATTCTTTCTCTTAGTCAATCACAGTATATGTTTATTGAATTTCCTTCTAACCATGTGCCGAGATATGCTGAAAAACTCCTGTTTGATATTCAGCTGCAGGGATTGATTCCGATTATTGTTCATCCCGAGCGGAATAAGCAGTTAATGGAACAGCCGGATCTATTATATCAATTTGTTGAAAAAGGCGCGTTAACCCAGGTAACGGCCTCCAGTCTTTGCGGGTATTTCGGAAAGAATATTAAAAAGTTCTCTGAGCAATTGATAGAGTTTAACTTAACCCATTTTATCGCCTCTGATGCTCATAATGTGAAGAACCGCACGTTTAAAATGGCTGAAGCATTGGACTTAGTCGATTCTAAATATGGACCCGATATGGTTTATCTTTTTAAAGAGAATGCAGAGCTCCTAGTTGAGAACAGCAATATAATGAAAGAACTGCCTGAGAGAATTAAACGCAAAAAGTTTCTTGGCATTTTTTAACCATTGCATGTTGTATAGAACTAGGCGATGCCTCCTGGCCTTTATCAATGGAGGCACTCGGCCATGCTGTGGGTGAATCAAATCACCTTAGACACACAGTTGTCACTAGCATGGTGTGAGGTGGGGTTAAATGCCCCAATTTGAATATTTAAAATTTCCATATGGAATCCGCTTACATTATATTGTTAGATCCTAGATATCTAATGAAAGTACAGGACCATTCCTGTGTTCCCATTAGATATTTATTTTTGCCTGAAAACGGACAATTATGGAATCGAAATAGGTAATATGAACTAAATTTTAGAAGGGGGCTATTTGTTTGACGTACCAAAAGCGGCTGACACTGTTGGTTTTATTGGACTCATTGATTGTTTTATCAGCTATATATGTGAGTGTTTTGACGCTTCACCCAACGTTGGCGTGGATTAAGTCCGAAACATTGCTTGTTAGCTCTATTACACTGCTTCTTAGCCATCATTTCTTTGCATCTGCTTACAGGCTTTATAACAAGGCATGGGAATATGCGAGTGTTGGAGAACTGGTAGCGATTGTAAAGGCAGTATCTCTATCTATCATGACGACAGGAATAATGCAGCAGCTGTTAATAGGGGATGTTTATTTCCGGGCTTTAATGCTTGCCTGGATGATGCACGTTCTTTTAATAGGAGGTTCACGTTTCTCCTGGCGTGTCTACCGGGATCGATATATTAAATCAACTATAGAACAAAAGCGTGCCTTAATCGTAGGAGCGGGTGCGGCCGGGACAATGCTTGCGAGGCAGCTCCTCAAAAATCAAGAAACTGAAATTAAACCAGTTGCATTTATCGATGATGACCCGAAAAAGTATAGATTACATATACATGGTTTACCCGTTGTTGGAGGTTCTAAACATATTTCGAAGACAGTGGAAACTCTCAATATCGATAAAATTGTCATTGCCATCCCTTCTCTAAATAAAAAAGAAATGCAAAGAATATTTGAAGAGTGTGCCGGAACAAAAGCCAAAACAGTCATCATGCCAATGATTGAGGATGTGATGCTTGGGAAGGTGTCTGTTAATCAATTTAGGGACGTGCAGGTAGAAGACCTGCTGGGGCGTGAACCTGTTAAATTGGATATTGACAGTATTTCGGAAAAGTTGACTGGAAAGACCGTTTTAGTAACTGGTGCAGGCGGGTCAATTGGATCAGAAATCTGCCGGCAGGTATGCAAATTCAAACCAGAGAAGGTCCTTCTTTTAGGCCATGGAGAGAACTCCATTTACCTGATTGATATGGAGTTAAAGAATAAGTATAAAAACGAAATGGAAATTGTGCCGGTTATTGCGGATATTCAGGACAGGGATCGGATTTTTGAAGTGATGGAAACACATAGGCCGGATGTTGTATATCATGCTGCTGCACATAAGCATGTGCCTTTAATGGAGTACAATCCTAAGGAAGCAGTGAAGAACAATGTACTTGGAACGAAGAATGTTGCGGAAGCTGCTGATACCTTCTGTGTTGGTACATTTGTTTTGGTGTCTTCGGATAAAGCTGTTAACCCTACGAATGTGATGGGGTCGACGAAGCGTATTGCAGAGATGGTTATTCAGGAGCTGGATAAGCAGAGTATTACTAAGTTTGTAGCCGTAAGGTTTGGGAATGTTCTTGGCAGCCGGGGCAGTGTAATCCCGCTGTTTAAGAAGCAGATTCAGGCTGGCGGACCAGTTACGGTTACCCACCCAGATATGACGAGATATTTTATGACCATTCCTGAAGCATCAAGACTAGTTATGCAAGCAGGTGCTCTTGCTCGTGGAGGGGAGATATTTGTACTTGATATGGGAGAACCAGTAAAGATTGTTGATTTGGCAAAGAACTTAATCACGCTATCAGGATATAAAGAGGAAGAAATAGGGATCCGGTTTTCAGGAATACGCCCAGGGGAAAAGATGTACGAGGAACTGCTTGGGGAGAAGGAAGTTCATAAGGAAGCGGTGTTTCCGAAGATATTTATTGGTAAGGCTGTTTTGGAACAAGAGGATGAGGTTCAATATTTGATAGATAAGTTTGATGGGATGTCTACTAATGAAATTAGTGAGTTTGTGTTGAATTTGGCAAATAGGAGAAAAAATAAAGTTCTTTCAATTGCTAAGTGAGGGGGAAAATTCAGAATGAAAAAAGTAAGGAAAGCGATTATTCCTGCAGCTGGATTAGGGACAAGATTTTTGCCTGCTACAAAGGCGATGCCAAAGGAAATGCTACCGATTGTGGATAAGCCGACTATCCAATATATAGTGGAAGAGGCTGTGGCATCAGGGATTGAGGATATTATTATCGTTACTGGTAAAGGGAAAAGGGCTATAGAGGATCACTTTGATTTCTCTTTCGAGCTCGAAGAAAACCTGATTCAAAAGCAAAAGTTTGATTTGCTTGAAAAGGTAAAAGAGCCTTCTAAAGTTGATATTCATTATATTCGACAAAAGGAACCTAAAGGGCTTGGCCATGCTGTTTGGTGTGCAAGAAAATTTATTGGTGATGAGCCTTTTGCGGTGTTGCTTGGGGATGATATTGTTCAGAGTGACACCCCTTGCTTGCGACAGCTTATGGATGAATATGAGAGGACGCTTTCTTCGGTGATCGGGGTGCAGACAGTGCCTCTTGAAGAAACACACAGATATGGGATTATTGATCCTTCTGAACATAGTGGTCGCAGGTACCAGGTGAATACTTTTGTAGAAAAACCAAAGCAAGGCACTGCTCCATCAAACTTGGCTATTATGGGCCGTTATATTCTGACTCCAGAGATTTTCATGTTTTTAGAGCAGCAAGAGCTAGGTGCCGGTGGGGAAGTACAGCTGACTGATGCGATTCAGAAGCTGAACCAGATTCAGCGTGTATTTGCTTATGACTTTGAAGGTGTACGCTATGATGTTGGAGAGAAGTTTGGCTTTATTAAAACGACGATTGAGATGGCTTTGAAAGATGAAGATTTGAAGGATGCACTAATTCGGTTTATGGATGAGAGGCTAAGTGAGTTAAAAATTATTGAAAGTTAATACAGAAACACATTCAAAAAGATTATGGGGAAATCTAGATATGCCTTTTTTATCAGGTGTATCTAGAGTTTTTATGTTTTGTACAAAGGCGATGTATTCTAGCCTATATCAAAGAAACTCGGCTATATAATGTGGGTGGATGGCCTTAGACACGATTGGTTGTCAATAGTGTACCGTGAGACGGGGACTAGATGCCCTGGGTGTTATTTTATTACTAGTTTTTTGGTTGGAAAAAGGCTTATTTAAGGTATGTGTAAAGGAAGTAAAAAAACTTTATCTGGTGATGGGGATTGGGGGGATATTGGAAAATATTATGACGGTGATGTTTGTCCTGGCGTTGGAGTTATGTGAGAGGGTTCGATGTAGTTTGTGTTCAAGAATATCGTTGATAGTAATGGGGATGAAGCCCCCTTATCCCGAAAGGTTTCTAGCGTTCAACCTAACTACGATACTCAGTTTCTTATACCTATTCAATCCAATTAAGTACAGCTCCTACAAATAAGGTGATATTAGTAGATTGATTAAATGGTATTTATAATAAGAAGAAACTCGGTTTAGAGTGATTATGGAGTTAATATTTATTTCGGATTTGCGTGGTGGATTGAATGGATAATACGAGTTCACTATCAGAAGTAGATAACAATTTTAGTGGTTTAGTAGTTGGCTAGAGGTAGTCTTCTAATTAAGTCCTAATCTACTAAAATAATAACTTGACAAGGGAAGGTAACTAGAAAATGAAGTCGACAAAAGTGAAAGAAAGAATATTTCTCTCTTCACCACATATGAGTGATGAAGGTTATGAAATGCAATATGTTAAGGAAGCTTTTGATACAAACTGGATTGCGCCCCTTGGTGAAAACGTAAATGGATTCGAAAAGGAACTGGCTGATAAGGTTGGATCTAAAGCGGCTGCGGCATTGTCTTCAGGAACAGCTGCTATTCATTTAGCCCTTATAGCAGCAGGGGTTGGAGAAGGGGATATTGTTTTCTGTCCAACGCTTACTTTCTCAGCTACTGCAAATCCAATCATCTATCAAAATGCTATTCCTGTATTTATCGATAGTGATTATGAAACTTGGAATATGAGCCCAAAAGCATTAGAAGAAGCTTTTGAAAAGTATCCAGAAGTAAAGGCAGTACTGGTTGTTCATCTATATGGTCTATCAGCTGATATGGATAAGATAATGGAGATATGTAAAAAAAATAATGTTGCGGTTATAGAAGATGCAGCGGAGTCATTGGGCACTTACTATAAAGGTAAGCATACTGGGACTTTTGGTGACTATGGCATCTTCTCTTTTAATGGAAACAAGATTATCACAACTTCCGGGGGTGGAATGCTTGTTTCTAATAATGAAGAGAGAATTGCTAAGGTAAGATTTTGGGCCACTCAATCCCGAGATTCAGCAAGGCATTATCAACATAGTGAATTAGGATTTAATTATCGAATGAGTAATGTTATTGCAGGAATTGGTAGAGGACAGCTTAAAGTGTTAGACCAAAGAGTTACCAAGAAGAACTACATTTTTGAGTTCTATAAAAGAGAGCTTGGTGACCTTGATGGTGTTGAATTCATGCCTAGCAATGATTGGGATGAACCGAATTACTGGCTAAGTTCGATCAGATTGATAGGTAAAGTAAGGCCTATTGATATATTTGAAGCATTAGAGGTTGAGAACATCGAGTCAAGACCAGTATGGAAGCCAATGCATATGCAGCCGTTCTTTGAAAAATATGATTTTGTTGGTGAAGGTGTATCGGAGAAATTGTTTGAGAATGGCGTATGTTTGCCGTCTGATACGAAGATGACGGATGAGGACTTAGAAAGAGTCGTTAAGACTATTAAAGGGTTGTGGTTAGAATAATGAAGAATCCCAAAGGTGGTATTTATAGAAGTTTTGTAAAAAGGCCAATGGATTTTATACTTTCTTTATTAGCTATTATTGTTCTTTGTCCGGTATTTTTTATAGTTGCTTTACTTGTAAGGACGAAGTTAGGTAGCCCTGTGCTATTTAAGCAGAAACGACCAGGGTTAAATGAAAAAGTATTTATGATGTATAAGTTTAGGACTATGACGGATGAGAGAGACGAAAATGGAAATCTACTTCCTGATAGTATTAGGTTGACCAAGTTTGGTAAGTTACTACGTTCGACATCTCTTGATGAACTACCGGAACTATTTAATATTTTGAAGGGTGATATGTCCATAATCGGCCCTAGGCCACTATTGGTACAATATTTGCCATTGTTTAATAATCATCAAAAACGACGTCATGAAGTAAGACCAGGTTTATCTGGTTTGGCACAGGTTAGTGGTAGAAATGCGATTAGTTGGGAAGATAAATTTAATCTCGATGTAGAGTATGTGGACAATGTAAGATTCATTGAGGATTGGAAGATAATCTTCTTAACCATAAAAAAGGTTTTCGTCAGAGAGGGCATTAATTCAGAAACTGCTGCTACAATTGAACCTTTTAAGGGAACTAAAAAGGATAGAATGGAAATATGAAAAACAAACTTTTAATAATTGGTGCTAGTGGCCACGGAAAAGTTGTTGCTGATATTGCATTGAAAATGAATAGATGGCAGAGCATTGTTTTTTTAGATGACAACAAAGTTATTAAAACCTTAATGGGATTAACAGTCATCGGGAGTTCAGATGATGTTGTTACACATATAGATGAGTACGAAGTATTTGTCGGTATTGGTAATAATACTACGAGACAAAGGATTCATGAAATGCTTGAAAAATTTGGGGCTAGTATTCCAGTTTTAATTCACCCAAACGCAGTCATAGGTTCACAAGTAGATATAGGAATTGGTACAGCTGTTATGGCGGGAGCAATTATTAACTGCTGTACCAAAATAGGAAAGGGCTGCATCATTAATACTGGTTCTACAATAGACCATGATAATTTTATTGAGGATTTTGTTCATATATCACCTGGATCACATTTAGCAGGCACGGTCAAAGTTGGAAAAGGGACTTGGTTAGGTATCGGCAGTGTAGTAAGTAATAATATAAATATTGTTAGTGAATGTAAAATTGGTGCAGGAGCTGTAGTGGTTAAGGATATAAGTGAGTCTGGAACTTATGTTGGAGTACCAGTAACTAAGTTAGAATCATAATAAAAGTTAGAATCATAATAAATGATTTGAGGGAGAAAATGCAATGGAGTTACTGTATGAAATTTTGTTTTATATAAGTGGATTTCTTATAGTGTGGGCGATGATTGGTTATCCAATATCTTTAAGGATAATTGGAAAATTATATAAAAATCGACAACTAGAGAAAGACTATTCTCATCAACCTACGGTGACGGTTATGGTGGTTGCTCATAATGAAGAAAAAGTAATTTTAGAAAAACTTAATAACATTATTGGGTTAAACTATCCTAAAGAGAAAATAGAATTCTTAATTGCATCAGATAATAGTACTGATAGAACTAATGAAATCGTAAAACAGTTTATAGAAAAACACCATGATCGAAAGATGCAACTCTATGAGGTCAAGGCTCGTAAGGGTAAAACAAATGCACAAAATGAAGCACAAAAGACTGTAACAACAGAGTATCTTGTTATGACAGATGCTAACTCTATTATGGATAAGGAATCTGTCAAAGAATTAATGGCTGCATTTGTATCAGAAGACATTTCTTATGTTTCAGGGAGATTGTCTATCATAAATCAAGATTCAAGCGATATAAGTAGTGCTGAAGCAAGTTACTGGGATAGTGATTTAGCTATCCGTGAAATAGAGGGGAAAATATACACTATAACTGCTGGTAATGGGGCATTATATGCATGTAGGACAAAGGATTACTATGACTTTGACCCTATAGAATGTCATGATAGTGCAATGCCTCCAATGTATGCACTTCGAGGCAAAAGAGCAATAGCAAATCATGATGCGGTAGCATACGAGAAGGCCGGGGAAGTAATTGAAGATGAATTCGGTCGAAAAGTAAGAATGAATAGAATTATTCTGAAATATATATTACCGGATGTAAGGATACTAAATGTATTTAAATATAAGTGGTTCTCTTATTTTTACTTTGGACATAGAACATGTAGATATTTATTATGGATTTCTCATCTATTAGTTTTTATATCTAATGCCCTACTACTACCAGAGTCATTGTTTTATAAAATTACATTTCTAGGACAGGTATTGTTTTTCCTTTTGGCCTTGGCGAGAGTAATTACTAAATCCAATAATAAATATTTGACTTTAGTTTATTACTACTGTGTAACAATACTTGCGCAATGGGCAGGGGTCTATAATATACTTACTGGGAAGGCAAAGCCATTTTGGGAGAAAGCCGAGAGCACAAGATAAACTTTAAAGTTCCCGAATAGAAAAGAAGTTACTTTCAATATATTGACTAAAAAGGAAGAATAGTATGAATAGTATACTAAAAAAAGTGTATTTAAATGCCCCTTTTGTTATGAAAAGGGCATTTGCAAATATAGAAGCAACTAGAAGAAATATTTATAGGAGAAGTGGTCGATATCAAGACCATTATAATGAATTAGATGTTTCTAAAATGCTTATAAATTACAATCGTAAGGATCAAGTAATCAAGTTGAATACTCTTTTAACTTATATAAAAGAACATATTCCATTTTATCAAGAGAACTTAAAAACATATAATATTAAAACTCTAAATGAAATGGAAAATATTCCATTAACTAGTAAGAACATAATGAAAAATGATATAAATCATTTCATAGATAATAATATGGTAAAAAAGTTATGGAATGGAACAACTAGTGGTTCCACTGGAATGCCATTTAGTTATTTTAGAGATAAAAATAGCATGCAATTCGAGTATGCACTATATGATAAAATGTATGAATTCTTAGTCGGTATTGAAAACTTTACAAAAGCTAGGTTATCTGGCGTTAATGTTGTAAAAGCAAATGCTACCAAGCCTCCTTTTTGGTATTTTATAAAAGTTTATAACCAACTTCAACTATCAGCCTATCATATTGATGAAAATACTAGTGAACTATATCTTAATGCCCTAAGAAACTATCAAGTTGACTTAGGAACAGGATACGCATCTTCATGGTTGTTTTTAGCACAATATACACAAGATATGGGTTTTATTCCTCCTAATCTAAAAGTCATAGTAACTGACAGTGAAGGTTTCTCAAAAGAGGATAAGCTAAAGGTAGAAAACGCCTTTAACTGTTCGGTGTACCAGACTTATGGCTTAGGAGAAGTTGGAATGGTGGCAATTCAATGTAGTAATGGCCATTATCACTCATTTGCTGATAGATGTATTATTGAAGTCATTGATGATAACGGAAAGTTGGCCAAAAAGGGTCAAGAGGGAGAAATTGTAGTAACAGATTTATATTCATTCAATGCCCCATTTATCAGATATCAAACAGGCGATAGAGGGATTTTAGGTTATAGTGAATGTGGATGTGGATGGAAAACCACATATATAAAGGAGTTAATTGGAAGAATTGATGACTATGTATTAACACTAAGCGGGCGGAAGATCGGTAGATTAAGCCATATTGCTAAACCTGCAAGAGGAGTAGTGGGGATGCAACTAATACAATATAAGCCCGGGTACTTAGATATAAAAGTTAAACCAGCAAATGATTTCGTTTCTGATTCAATGAATGAAGTATTGAAAGTAGCTAAAGAGTATTTAGGAGATATGAAAATTACTTGGGAACTTACTGATGAACTAGAGAAAACTAGATCCGGGAAAGTGAGATACGTTATACGAAAGTTTTAACAGTTTTATTAAACAATTGAAAGGAACAAAATAATGAAATTAGAATTACTAGTTTCAACTATGAATCAAAAGGACACCTCTATAGCAGAAAAGATGAATATTGTTTCTGATGTTATTATTATAAATCAAGGTGATTATTATGATTATACTGAGATTAAAAATAAAAAAAATCTGATTAGAATGTATAGCTTTAATGAAAAAGGTGTTGGAAAAAGTAGAAATAATGCATTGATGAGGTCAAATGCTGATATTTGTGTATTGGCTGATGATGATGTTGTATATGTGGATAATTATGAGGATATAATCCTGAACGAATTTATAAAGAATCCTAAAGCAGATGTAATTGTATTTGGTGTAACAATTATTGATAATAAGGGTGAGAGATTTAAAAAATTAGAAAATAAAAGAGTGAGATATTTTAACTCTTTGAAATATGGAGCTGTAAGAATCGCATTTAGACGAGAGGCAATATTAAAGTCTAATATTCACTTTACACTTTTATTTGGTGGCGGTGCGAGGTATGGTTCTGGGGAAGATACTATCTTTCTTACAGACTGTCTAAAAAAGGGATTAAAGGTCTATACATGTCCCCAAAAAATTGCTGACGTTTACAATTATCAATCAAGTTGGTTTACTGGATATAATAAAAAATTCTTTATTGATAAAGGTGCCTTATTTAGTGCAGTTATGCCCAAACTTTCATATATATTAGCTCTCCAATTTGCAATTAGAAAACATTCACTGTATAAAAATCAAATGAATCTGCGTGAGGCATTTGATTATATGGTTCAAGGGATAAAAAAGTACAAAGAATAATATTAGGGTAAAGTTGTTAATATAGTAATCAATTTTAGTGAAGTACTTAAAATTGAATTCAAACAGACGAATTTTCTTAGCTAGTAAATGAAGGGGTGAAATCATTGGATTATAAGGATAAAGTTAGTATTGTTATTCCAACATATAGAAGGGCTGAGTACTTAACTAGAGCTATCGATTCAGTTTTGAATCAGTCACATACTAATCTGGAAGTTATTGTCGTGGATGATAACAATCCTGATACAGAGTACAGAAAAAAGACAGAGGCTACTATGGAAAAGTATAAGAAGGAAACTCGTGTAAAATATATTAAACATGATATAAACAGAAATGGTTCTGCAGCAAGAAATACAGGTATAAAGCATTCAACCGGTAAATATATTTGTTTTTTGGATGATGATGATTTTTATTTTCCACAGAAGGTAGAACGACAACTTCAATATTTGAATAATCATCCAGAATATAAAGCGACATATTGTGGATGGAAAATTGGAAATAAAACAGTAATACCATTTAGAGTTGGAAACTTAATGTATGAGCAATTTATGGGAAGCAATATTATAGATACAAATATGATTATGATGGAGAAATCTATCATAGAGGATTTTGGAGGATGGGACGAACGACTTAAGCGGAATCAGGATGTGGCGTTTATTATACGATATTTTAATTTAGGGTATAAAATTGGGGTCGTAAAAGAGGCATTAGTACATATTGACTTAATTGATAGATCAAACGTTGCTAATCCGTATGATAATGAGAATAATTTCAATCAATTTTTCCAACATTATCAAGACTATATTAATATCTTAGAAAATACGTATAAACAGGCTAAGAAGAATATATATTCAAGCAGATATAGAGGTGTCCTACTTAATTATATTAAAAATAAGAACTTTAAAGGAGCTCTAAAAATATATTTTAGAATGATGGGGGTAGCACCAGTTATGTTTAATAACTATTTAATTTTAGGATTAATTAAAAAAGTCCTGAAGCAACCTCTATATTCTTATGAAAAGTAAAAATATAGATATTTATTGACTCTACTTTTTTTAAAATCTTTTAGACAGGAGACGATTAAATTGTGTCTATAGTAAATAAATATTTTAGTTTACATTACTTTTTATCATACTTACTAATAATCACTGTAATAGGGTTGTCCTTCCCATATGGGTTTCCTCTTTTTTCTTTATCTATCTTTATATATTTATTTATTGCCTTTATAAATAAGCAAATTCAATTGAAGATTAATTGGTATATAATCTTAATGTTCGTTTGTATTATTATTTATTTAATATCAATGCTTTTTAATGGGGGATTTATTTATGATAATAATGTAAGTGATATTATAGGTATTACTAATATTATAATACTATTATTTTTAATTGGGAATTTAGACAGGGATGTTTATAAGAAGTTTTTAAGTAATTTCTTACTTCTAATATCAATTATTATGCCTATTGTGGCATTGTTTTCTTTATATAAATATACAAAGTTATTGGCCGGTGTAAGATTAGACTTTTTAATGGGACCTGATAGTATATATCCCTGGGGAACCTCTTTAATGCCAGATTACAATATGTTTTCACTAGGCTTAATAATAGGACTAATAGGGACAATTTCATTATTTAATACTACAAATTCATTCTTCTATAAAATATATTGTATTTCAGGTAGCATAATTATTTCGACTTCAGTTTTACTTTCTGGGTCACGTAGAGGACTCTTAATTTTAATAGTATTTTTATTTGTTTTATTACTATATAGTATTATAAAAATAGTTAGACTTAGAAAGCTTACATTTAAAGGAAGTATTTCAGTGATTATTTCATTAATATTTTCCATGTTTTTTGTTAAAATATTTGATATTACTATTATTAATGAGTATGAGTATTCAAGGTTAATAGACAGATATCAAACAATCGGTAATTTTGATGATGGTTTTTCATCAAGAACAAGCCTATGGCAATTTAGCTATGAACTTATTGGTGAAGGTAACATATTAACTATGCTTTTTGGAAATGGATTTAATTATCTAGAATCACTTTCTAATAAAGTAGGAGTTGTGGGAGAAGTTTATCCTCATAATCCAATAATTTCTGCTGTACTATATTCGGGAATTATAGGTAGTTTTCTTATTATTTTATTATTGTTTATTCCATTGATTAAAATAATTAGATTTTGGAATATTTATAAGTTTGAAATGTTAGGAATATATATAGTAACGATTACTTTTCTTATTATTTCTCAAAACTCAGTCTTTTCAGCTAATATATTATGGTTATTAATGTTAATCATAGGTGGTTTTAATTCGAAAATATACAAATATATTCAATATTAGTGATTTTCAACATTAGAAATCTTAATAAATACTTATTCTATTTAAATATTATATGAATGCAAGGAATGAAAAAATAGCGTTCACTGTGAGAAATGGAGCAGATTTAATGGACAAAGTTTTTATTTTATATCGATCCTTTTTTGATATGAAAGGAGAAAATTATACTGTTGGGGGAATACAAACATATATAAGACAACTGATTAATGTAATAAAAAAAAATAATAAAACTCCTGTTATAGTTCAATTTGCTGATAGCAATTTTCACAATAAATTTATGGATATTGATGTGTATGGAGTTGACGTTAAAGATATAAATAAAACTAGGAAAAAAAGTAAAGCTCTAGTAAACTTTGTGAAAGGACAATTTGAAAAAAGAGACATATTATTATTTGCAACAGATGACATGTTCGTTCCCTCTTTCACTGAGAGAGTCATTACCATTCAGCATGGAATAACATGGGATAGACCACTTCCAAGTTTAAAATATTATACATTAGAGGTCCTGAAAAAATATTTTAATAGTTATAGAAGATTAAAAAGAATGAAACCATTAAAGACTTTGATTTGTGTTGATTATAATTTTGTTAACTGGTATAGAACTCAGGTTTGTAATGTGGATAAAGACTTTTTTGTAATACCCAATAGTACAAGGATTAAGAAAAATGAAATAATCTCAAAGGATAAGGGTCAAATTAAAGTTATTTTTGCAAGAAGATTTACTGAATATAGAGGTACTAGATTATTTGCTAAAACAATAAAAAAATTGTTGGAAAAATATGATAATACTTTAGTGACATTTGCTGGATCTGGTCCTGATGAGGAATTTTTAAAAAAAGAATTTAATGGCGATTCTAGAGTGAATTTTATTACTTATAAAAGTGAAGATAGTTTAGAGATCCATGAGCAGTATCAAATTGCTGTTGTTCCAACTTTAGGTTCGGAAGGGACATCTTTATCATTACTTGAGGCTATGGCTTCTAAATGTGCTGTGGTTACTACTAATGTTGGTGGCTTAACTAATATTATATTAGATAATTATAATGGTCTTATTGTTAGTCCTAATGAGGAACAATTATATAATGCTATCGAAAAATTAATAATTGATGAAAACCTAAGAGAGAAAATGTCGGAAAATGGATTTGAAACAGTTTCCCAAGCTTTTAATATAGGTTTGTGGGAAGAAAGATGGACTAAAGTTTTAACTAATATTAAATGAGTCCAGATGCAACTTTAGGGTAAGCCTTTAGGATATTATGGTAGCACTAACTTAATAATTAGCTAATAGCTTAAATATAATTATGATTTAATCTTTTAAGTTAGTACTTATCAATCGTAAATAATAGAGTTATTAAGAATTAAGGTGAAAAGGTGAAGTTTTTCAAGAAAATTTTCAAGGGTAGTTTTGCAAAAAGTGTCCTTTGGGTTACAGGGGGAACAGCATTTGCACAACTATTAAATACAATTCTATCTCCAATAATAACGAGGATTTATCTTCCAGAAGAGTATGGTGTTCTAACGTTATACACTTCAATTTTGGGCATTCTGACTATAATAGGTTCATTAAAATATGAGCATGGTATTGCAATAGCCAATAGTGATAAAAAAGCAATTAACGTCTTAGTTTTAAGTATTATTATTTTATTAGGCTTTGTAGGAATTGTTTCGATAGTATTACTAGTAATTTATATGACCTACCTTAATTTCAATTTCCAATATGCCTACTTAATACCATTTGGAATTCTTGCTACAGGACTATATAAGGTTTTTTTTCAATGGTCTCTAAGAAATAGATCTTTTAAAACTATATCTAAAACCAAAATTACTCAAAGCATCTTTTCTAATATTACTAAAATAGGGTTCGGAGCTTTAAACTTCGGTGCAATCGGACTTATTTTAGGAAATATTGTTGGTGGGAGTGCCGGTTTAAGGACATTGTCTAAATCTGTAATGGAAAATGAAAGAGTAATATTTAAAGGTGTTAACAAAAGAAGAATAATCTGGGCTGCAAAAAGATATAGAAAATTCCCAATATATTTTGCTCCTAGCCAATTGTTAAACGCTGCTGGCGTTCATTTACCCATCTTCTTTTTAACTTTTATTTATGGCAATCAATTAATAGGCTTTTATGGATTAGCACATACAATAGTAAATTTACCTACACTTTTAGTAGGCAATTCTGTTGGAGAGGTTTTTTATGGAGAGGCAGCAAGAATAGGAAAAAGTAATCCCGAAAAATTAATGAGGTTATCAAAGAAATTGTTTAGAAAGTTATTCTTCTTAGGGAGTTTCCCACTGATACTTCTGGTTTTGTTTGGGCCTAACCTATTTTCAATGGTATTTGGATCAAATTGGTATGGTGCAGGAGAATATGCTAGAATACTTGCTTTCTTAGTCTTTGCTAGATTAATATTTATGCCTATAAGTAGAGTATTTGAAGTCTATGAAAAACAGAAAGAAGTACTTTTGTTAGATGGTTTAAGGATTGTGCTTGTATTAATTGTTTTTATTATCTCTATACTGTTGTCTCTTAATTCATACTGGACTGTTGCTATATATTGCTTAGTTATGTCAATAATATATTTGCTAACCTTTTTTCTAGCTCAAAGATTTATTAAAAATGAGATTAAATATAAGAACAGTAGACCCATCGTAAGTTAAGAATAAAATTTATAGTTTAGATACCTACTTTATTTAAAAAATTTTTAAGGCAGTAATCATAGTTTCGAATAGCTTAAACAATTACCAATTAAATAAATTTAGTTTAGAGCCAAGAGTTTAAGCCTAATTAAAGAAGGAATGAAGATAAAAATGAAAATAACAATCGCTGGAACTGGCTATGTAGGCCTTTCGAATGCTATATTATTAGCTCAACATAATGAAGTAATAGCTCTTGATATTATTCAAAAAAAGGTTGATATGATTAACAATAAAAAATCTCCAATTATTGATAATGAGATAGAGGAATATTTAGCAACAAAAAAACTTAATCTAACTGCAACAACCGATAATTATAAAGCTTATAAAGATGCAGAGTATATCATTATTTCAACACCAACGAATTATGACCCAGAAAAAAATTATTTTAATACTAGAACTGTTGAAGCTGTAATAGCTAATGTACTTTCAATTAATCCAGATGCTGTAATGGTAATTAAGTCTACAGTCCCAGTTGGTTATACAGAAAAAATAAAAGAAAAATTTGAAACTGATAATATTATTTTCTCACCTGAATTTTTACGTGAAGGAAAGGCTTTGTATGATAATTTATACCCTTCACGAATAATTGTTGGTGAACAATCTGATAGAGCTCAAGTGTTTGCTGATTTATTAGTTCAAGGAGCTCATAAGGAAGATATTCCTGTGCTATTTACAAATTCAACAGAAGCAGAAGCTATTAAACTATTTGCTAACACTTACCTTGCGATGAGAGTCGCATTTTTTAATGAACTCGATTCCTATGCAGAGATGAGAGGACTAGACAGTAAGCAAATTATTGATGGTGTTGGACTTGATCCACGTATCGGTAACCATTATAATAACCCATCATTTGGTTATGGTGGTTACTGCCTACCTAAAGATACAAAGCAGCTATTAGCTAATTATGAAGATGTTCCAAATAATATAATGACAGCAATTGTTGATGCAAATAGAACAAGAAAAGATCATATTGCTGAAATGATTATTAAGGAGAATCCTAAGATTGTTGGTATCTATAGGCTAACTATGAAAATGGACTCTGATAACTTTAGACAGTCAGCTATTCAAGGTGTTATGAAGCGGATTAAGGCTAAGGGTATTGAAGTTGTGGTTTATGAACCTGCTTTACTTGAGGAAACATTCTATAATTCAAAAGTAATAAATGATTTTGAAGAATTTAAGCGGGTTTCAGATGTAATTGTGGCGAACCGATTATCTGATGATTTACGTGATGTAGAAGACAAAGTATATACAAGAGATCTGTTTAGTAGAGATTAATAGAGAACCCGCTAGGCCGAAATTGGCTTGGCGGGATTATATTCTGTAATATAGTATGGTCTCATCTTCTTAGACCTTATAAAAAGGGTTCTTGTATCCGTGGGGATGCCCCTTTTTTCGTGGCACAAAAAACCCTGCTGGAAAATCAACAACGTTTAATTTATATGTAGTTCAATTTCATTATTTATTGATTTACCGTTTGTATGGTCAAGGGCTGAATTTTAAAAAAACCAGTTTTTTTAAGTTTGTTTATGGAAAAGAAAACCCTAGGCTAGGCCTAGGGTTCAGAAAAGCTTTCAGCGTGGTATTAAAAAAACTCTTCCGTGATGCTAGAATATTTTTGGTTCGCCAACCAACATATCAGCATACGGAGGAGTTTTTATGTCAAAAGACACTAATAGTTTAGCACACACAACATGGAATTGTAAGTATCACATTGTATTTGCGCCGAAGTATAGAAGGCAAGTCATTTATGGAAAGATCAAAAAAGATATCGGAGAAATACTTCGCACTCTCTGTGAAAGAAAAGGTGTAGAGATAATAGAGGCAACAGCGTGTAAAGACCATGTACATATGCTCGTTAGTATTCCACCCAAAATAAGTGTATCTGCATTTGTAGGATATTTAAAAGGAAAAAGTAGCTTAATGATTTTCGATCGTCATGCCAACTTGAAATATTGATATGGGAACCGAAAATTCTGGTGTACTGGTTATTATGTGGATACGGTAGGGAGAAACAAGAAGGTAATTGAAGAATATATACGCAATCAAATACAGGATGATATAGTCGCAGAGCAATTAAGAATGATGGAATATATTGACCCATTTACAGGTGAAGCGGTGCAGAAAAAGAAACGGAAATAAATAGAAGGCCATTGAGGTCTGGCCAGTAAAAGTAGTACATTTGGCGAACCTTTCAGAGGCCCTTTAGCCGCAGAGAAAACAAACGCGTTCTCACGCGTGGTTTTTATTTTTAGTTTAGCACCACCATTTATGGTTATCGAAGCCCCATTCCCAACAGTAATACTTGTTCCCTTTGGTTTCATTACAGTTCCTCCTGTAATTGAAGTTTTTCCAGCTGTACCCTCTGAACCTCCAGTAATTATTAATGGAACTGCTATGTTTGTTCCATTAATATTTACTGTTCCACTTTCATGATTGAAACAGATCCCCCGAGCCGCTTTCAAAACGAGGTTAATAGCGGCAATTTCCCCATGGCTGGCTTTTGCATCAATAACTCCAACTGCTTCATTGAAAATTTGCTCAATATCGTTTACAGAATTAACATTCTTTATTCATTCTTCTAGCTCAGGTTGATGTTTAATTGCAGTAGTAAACATTTTTCAACAAGAGGATATGAGTATTGACTAAAATAATTTATTGTTAAACTAGTTAAAACTATTGAAATTACTCCTAATTCTACTCCCTCCCCTTTTCCCAAAAATTTTTGTTAATATTGTTATTAAAAAAGAATTGGGGAATAATGGTTATGCGGTTTGCTTTCTTTCTGTTTTAAATTAACGTTTGAAAACTGATGGACATGTTTTTACTAGTAGAGGTATAAGAGGAATGGAAGGTCTCTTGTCCATGTGGAAGTGAAAGTCATGATTGGAGTGGATTCGATTGTCACAGTGGGTCTTCCGGATGCATCGGTGAAGGAGTCAAAAGAGTAATTAATAATTAATTTTTATTAATATTAATCAAACGTTTGTTTGAAACCTATCATTGGTTTGAGCCTGGCAAAGAAAAAACAATAAAACCCCCTCCAAAATGGATGGGGGTACGTTCATGCAATCTCCAAATGACATATGGGAATACGCAGTTTATTATAGTTATTGTTGATTTAAGAGTCAAAGAAATAGACTTTTTTACTTTAATTCCAGATGTGCTTTCAATTCATTTTGAACTCTCTGCTGCTCATCACTAGAAACGATCAGGTACCAGATTTTATTTATTGTCTGTCCATTTCCAGATATAGTCATCTGTTCAATTTTTCCCGCAGCATCTCTATAGTTCTTTTGAATATCCTTCATTTCGGCAAATGTCATATTAGTGCGTACATTCTTGCCGAGTGCTCCAAAGATATCATCAAAGTTTGTCAGAGAGTTAACGCTTATCCCCTTTTTAATAACACCTTGGATTATTTGGCGCTGACGATCCTGGCGGCCAAAATCCCCATTAGGGTCTTGTTTTCTCATTTGGACATATGCCAGAGCAGCATCTCCATTAAGGCTATTACTTCCCTCATTAAATTGATATCCGCTTTGATTAAATGCTAGTGATGAATTAACCTTAATACCACCTACAGCATCCACAATATCCTTAAACCCTTCCATATTCACTTTAATATAGTAATCCAGCGGAATATCCAGGAAGTTCTCAACGGTAGCCATGGACATTTCTTCATCTCCAAAAGCATATGCATGGTTGATTTTATCCTCAAATCCTTTTCCGACAATCTCCGTTCTCGTGTCACGGGGAATGCTCAGCATCTTAATGGACTTATTATTCGGGTTAACGGTAAGGACAATCATGGTATCAGAGCGGCCTTTATCTCCTGAGCGCTGATCCACACCCAGCATCAATACAGAGAACGGCTCTTTTTTAGCCAGTGTAATTTTTTCAGGACGCTTATCTGATTTTTCCCGGTCAATCGGCTGGTGCATGGTTTCCACAGCATCTGTCAGAGATTTATATACCATAAAGGCATAACCGCCTCCGCCAATCAGTAAAACTAAAAATAGTATTCCGATCACTTTCAGCCATTTCGGCTTTTTCTTTCTTTTTTCGGCTCTCATCTATTAAATCCTCCACGTTTTTACAAGTTTTGTAATCCTATCTTATAGAATATCAAAATTCATCCGAAATGGATATAGAAATTTAGAATGATTGCCCTATTATTTGCCAGAGAGCAATGGGTATTGCAGGCCTAATGTAATAAAAATTAAATTCCGAAGCTAATAATTAGTAAAAAAGACCCTGATTATTCCCTTTTTCATGTATTATAGTTTAATAGATGAGTTTTTGGAAAATATTCGACAAAAAGGTGGGTAATGAGTGAAGTCATCATTGGTAAAAGTCTTCTGTGTTTTGGTCTTATTGTTTCATTTTGTTCCTCAGTTTACTCAGTCAGTTCATGCTGCATATTCTTTTGAGGGAAAGGTAACTGCCACCATTCTGAATGTCCGTGCTAAGGCCACAGTTTCTTCCTCTGTTATAGGAAAGCTGAAAAAAGGCCAGGTCGTTACGGTAAGTGCACAGCAAAAAGGCTGGTCCAAAATTACAATTGGCAAAACGGCTGGATGGGTTTCTTCAGCGTATCTCTCGTCTGTTACTTGGACTGGTTATGTAACAGCCACCAGCTTAAACGTCAGAAAGCTCCCTAATGCCAATGGTTCCATCATAACAAAAGTACCTTTAAATACGGCAGTAACGGTAGAAGGGAAGGATGGAAGCTGGCTCAAAGTGTATATCCCGGGCAAAAAGAGTAGGGGATGGGTCTCTGCTTCCTATGTGTCAAAGAAAAAGCCAGCTGCTCCTCCTAAAACCTTAGGTACCTTCTATGTTACTGCAGACATATTAAATGTACGTGCAAGCACAGCAGCATCGTCCAAAGTTGTAGGTAAGATCTCAAAAGGATCCGCAGTTGAAGTACATAGCCAGAAAGGTAATTGGTCTTCTATAACTGCAGCTAAAGGGTTAAAGGGCTGGGTTTCTTCTGCTTATATTGATAAAAATAAGCCGATAGATGATGAGGAAGCCGCCACTGTGAAAGAAACAAGAATTATCTTAAAGGAGAACAGCAATATCCGAAAAGGCCCGGGCACTAAATATGGGATTGTCTCTTTGGAAAAGGCCGGCACTTTTCTTGTCAAAACAGGAGAGAGCAAGGGCTGGATCAAAGTAAAAACAAGTAAAGGCAAAGAAGGCTGGGTTGCAGGCTGGCTAGTGGCATCTCCCAATTCAGGTCTGAAAGGGAAGGTTATCGTCATTGATGCTGGGCATGGAGGTTATGATAATGGGACGAGCGGAAAAATCCACAAAGAAAAAACTCTCAATCTAAAGACAGCCCAGGAGTTAAAAACGCTGCTCCAAAAGTCAGGAGCTAAAGTAGTTATGACTCGTTCTAATGATCAATATTTAAGTCTTAATCAGCGGGTAGATATTAGTCATGTACAGAAAGCAGATGCTTTTATCAGCATCCATTACAATGCCTATTCACGCAACAGTTCCGGAATAATTACCTTTTTCTATAATAACTCCAAAGATGGACGCCTTGCCCAATCCATTCATAATGGGTTACTGGTTCAGACTGGGATGAGAAATCTTGGGGCGAAGTATGGAAATTACCATGTGTTAAGGACAAACAGGCAGCCTTCTGTATTGCTGGAGTTAGGTTTCCTCTCCAATCCCAATGAGGAAAAACATGTAGCAACAGCTGATTATCAGCGAAAAGCTGCAAAGGGAATTTATGATGGCCTTAATCAATATTTCCTGAAGTAATAGAAATATAGTTATCTCATGGGTTGTTCCTTCTCTGGAACGCCTTTTTTTTATGCAAAATTGTCTAATATCACAGAAGTAGCAATTGCTTACGCGACATATAGGAAGGCTATGAAAGATTCATTAATGAAAAAACAATGTCGAATTTTGAAGAAAAATCCATAAATGTATTTAATAAACTTTGACACTATTATACAAATATCTTATATTTTTAGAGGTTATAGCAGAATAACAACTAAGAGGGATAAACTATGATTAAAGAATGGAACTTACTAAGGGTTGTTGCTTGTCTAAGCATTGTTTTATTGCATAGTACGACCCAAACTGCAAGAGTAGTTGGCTACCCGCAAATTGAACATTACAATCTATATAGAGTGTTTTTAACATATGCAACACCCACTTTCATTGTCCTTTCAGTTATTATACTGGCTAATCGGTATCCAAATGGATTGCCTGAAGGATTTTGGAGCGGAAGAATCAAATGGATCCTTGCGCCGTTTCTCTTTTTTGCTGTCGTAGATGCATTGGTTTCAAACTATTTTAATCCAAATGTGATGGTGGATTTAAAGATATTCGATAATATTTTTACCGGAAATTTTGTTGGCTGGTTTATTATCGTCATTTTCCAGTTCTATCTTCTTCATTACATTGTGACTAAATTTAATATTTCTCTGGTTTGGCTATTCCCTGTAAGTATAGGGGTTATGATCTGGTATTCTACTGTAATAAACAATCCCCCGGAGTTTATGAACGGATACACCCATATGCTGAAGCTCCCGTTCCTTGCCTGGTTTGGGTATTTTACTGCAGCGTTCATCATTGGTAAACATTATAAGATCATCGCTGAGAAACTTTATAGACATCGGTGGTTAACACTTGTTTATCTTGCCATTTCTCTTTATATTGTCTATTTATCCTATGAATCAGGCATAATGATCGTCAATTCAAGGCGCCTGGATTTAGTCCCGCTCGTACTGTCAGTATCTGCTGTGGTCCTTGCTTGGGGTCAGGTCATTCCTAAATTCAAAATCATTACTTTAATCAGTAATTATTCGTTTGGAATTTACTTGCTTCATTGGCAAATCCAAAGGTTTGCTGCACCATTTATAGCTAATTATTTTGAACAAACCAGTACACGTGTATTAGCAGTATTTGCAATTTCCTTGCTTTTATCCCTGGCTATAATAAAATTATTGTCCATGGTTCCGGTAGGTGAATTCATTATTGGGAAAGTAAAGAAGACTAAATCAATAAAAGTGGTTGATGTTCATGAATTAAGGACATCGGCATAAATATTCATAACAAAAGGAGGGTGCCCCAAAAGTATTACTTTTAGGCATCCTCCTTTTTATTTTGTAGATAAAATAAGTTTTCTCTGAAGGGAGAGCTTTCTGGTAAACTATTATTCCCTCTATTTTCACGGCTTTTTGTACCAGTATATTAAATATAGAATTATTTTCCTTATGGGACCAGGTACAATTATATGTTAATATATTCCTAGGCTAAAAATGGACGATTTTGTCGAATTTTCTTAAGATGGAATGGTCTGTTATTTTAAAAAGGGGGAATAAAGTTTCGTGTTAAGGCTAGCAAGAAAACTTCTTAGTTATATGCTCTTGTTTGTTATGTTCTTTTCTGTTTATCCCACAGGTGTGTTTGGGGAAACAGAAGCAAGCCAAACTAAAGGGACAGTGGTTTCATCATCAGGAGAAGACATTCCATTAATGCTCGAACCTGATGAAAGCAGTGAACTGCTTTCATCCATACCAAATGGAACAAGTGTCGGATTAGTGAAATTTGAACATGAATATTGGTTTGTGACTTATGAAAACCCTGATAATGGTGAGGACCTACTAGGATTTATACATGAGTCATATGTATCAATCCAGGATACGTCCTCTGCTGAAAGTCAGGTGGAAGAAAATGAGGATGGGGCTATAGCTGAAGAAGAAAACCATCCAGAAGAAAAGAATGAAAGTACACAGGCAGGCACCGGCGTAAAAGAAGCTGCAGAAGAAGTTAATGAAGATTTACAGAGAAATGATGAAACAGGTACTGAGGCATCAACACAGGTCACTTTACAAAGCAAAAGTGCAGCTATTTTGCAGAATTTAAGCAGTGCTGCTGTTAGCGGAGTTGCTTTAAAAAGTCCCACACACGTTTACTCTTCCAATGATGCTGAATCTGCCATTTTAAAAAGCTATCCGCAGGGGACATTGCTGAAATATCATCCGTCGGATTCAGACTGGTACCAATGTACAGTTTATGTAAACGGAAAAGCCAAAACAGGTTTTATTAATAAGAATGATGTGGAAGAACCTGCAGATCCTCAGACGGATTTAAGAGGTGCAGTCAAAAACAGCAAGCTAAATGTGCATTCCAAGGCTTCATCTTCATCAAGCATCCTTAAGAGCTACACAGAAGGTTCCATTTTAAAGTTTCAAACTTATATAACCGGCTGGTATCAAGCCACGGTATATGTGGGAGGCAAGGCAGCTACAGGGTATATCAAAAAGGATGATGTCATTCTCTCCGTTTTACCGCAAACCGAGAAAAAGGGTATTGTCAAAACAAGCCGTTTAAATGTGTATTCTAAGGCAATTAGTACATCCAGTGTTTTAAAAAGTTATTCAGAGGGCTCTTCAATAAAATTTAAGACGTTCACAGATGAATGGTATGAAGCCACAGTCTATGTTAATGGAAAACCTGTTGTCGGATATATACATAGAAGCAGTGTGGTTTTGGAAGGTACACCTCAAGTGAACCTTACCGGGATTGTAAAACCTGTGAGTCTTAATGTTTATGCTAAAACATCTGGTGCCTCTCAGGTGCTGAAGCGATATACAGAAGGATCTGTTCTGCGATTTAGGACCTTCACGGATAATTGGTATGAAGCGACAGTCTATGTAAGTGGTGAGCCTCACACAGGGTATATTAAAAAGAGTGAAGTCTTAGATCCGGATGATCCGCAAAAAGAGTTATCAGGGATTGTTAAAGTGCTTAGCCTGAATGTCTATTCTTCGACTTCCAGATCATCTGGTGTATTAAAAAGCTATGAACAGGGAAGAGTGCTTAAATACAGGACATATACAGCCAATTGGTACCAGGCCACAGTCTATGTTAACGGCAAAGCGGTAACGGGATATATTCACAAGCAGGATATTGAAAATACTGTCTCTTCCCAGGTTTCTTTAACAGGAACTGCACAAGATCCTTCCGGAGTAAGGGTATATACGAGAGCATCTGCTACCTCTGATGTATTAAAGTCCTATCCTAAGGGTTCCACATTAAAATATAAGACCTTTACATCTGAATGGCACCAGGTCACTGTCTATATTAATAACAAACCGGTGACAGGTTATATTAAAAAGACTTCTCTGGAAAAAGGACTAAAAGGTAAAATCATTGTAGTGGATGCCGGACACGGCGGTGTGGATAATGGAGCTAAAGGTGTAGAAAAGCTCCTGAATTTAAAGACCGCTATTCAGCTGGAATCCCTTCTTAAAGCAGCAGGTGCTAAGGTAGTTATGTCACGTACTGCTGATGTTTATCTAACCCTTTCTGAAAGAGTCGAAGTCAGTCATCAATACAATGCTGATGCGTTTGTGAGCATCCATTATAATTCGAATCCTAATCCGAGCCCGCATGGAATTGAAACATATTATTGGGCATCGAATGTAAATGAACTGCTCATGGCAAAATATGTTCAGCAGGAAATTATTATGCAGACTGGGCTCTATGATCGTGGTGTTAAGACTGGGGACTTTCATGTTATCAGAGAAAATAAAAATGCAGCTATCCTGGTCGAACTGGGATTTTTGTCAAATCCGGCAGAACTGGAAACTGTTTTAACAAGCGCATATCAGAAAAAAGCAGCAACTGGGATATACAAAGGACTTGAGAAGTATTTTAACTTGTAATAAAAAAATCCGGCTATCAAATGGTCAAGCCCCCATATAGTGGAGATATTAAAAAACCGGAGCTGTTTCCTTTTGGAAATGGCTCCCTTTCGGTTTTATTTTAGTTATTTCATTCTTTTTATTTACTTGACATGGAGCCTCGTCACGCATGATTCTCGCTCTAGGAAGCAGGTTTGTAACACAACTAGCTCCCCTATGACGGTATCATGCGTTGCTCCATATCAAGTAGTGCACTTTAAATAATTTGTGAGTTCCTTTTGAGGGACCCATTTCCTTATGCTATAAGATTCTGGCGACGATAATTTACTGGCGACTGTTTATTTAACCGCTTTTGTCTCCTTATATGATTGTAATGATGAATATATTGATGGATTTTTGCTTCTAATTCTTCAATATTTTGTACAGAATAGGGATGATAAGCTTCTGTTTTTAAATGGGAAAAGAAGCTTTCAATACAGGCATTATCGAATGGATTGCCTGGACGGGACATGCTTGGTTGAATATCATAGGATTCGAGCGTGTCTTGATAAAGTTTGGATGTGTATTGTGTTCCCCGGTCGCTATGGAGGATGACACCTTGCACATCCTTTTCTTTTTGAACAGCTTGGTATACAGTTTTTATTACGAACATCGTTTCACTATTATTCCTTGCCATTTCGTATGCAATAATCTCATTATTGTACAAATCCATTATGGCAGATAAGTGTAACTTTTCGTCCCCGATTGAAAAGGAAGTGATATCTGTAACCCACTTTTTATTAGGTTGGTCAACCGAAAAGTCTCTATTGATGATATTTGTTGTAATCGTTTCTGGTTCAGTGCGCTTATACTGATTATAGTTTGAAGATCTGTGTTTCTTCCGAATAATTGATTGAATTCCAAGTTCCTTGTAGAGTCGAAAGACTCTTTTATGATTGATTTGCATTCGGTATTCTTCCTGAAGTTCCATATGAACACGCCGATAACCCCATTGCTTATTGGATTTCTCATATAATTGCAGAATCAGCTGCTTCAATTCAACATCCCTATCAAAACGTATATACTTTTTGTATTTGTAGTATCCACTTACTGATACCCCAAGAAATTTACAAAGTTCCGCTACATTAAATTGTTCTCTTAAGAGATCAACTACCTGAAACTTTAATTTCTTCCCTCCCTCATCAAGATTTCCTGAAACTTTTTTAAAACAGAATTCTCCATTTCCAATTTCCGAATGTAACGCTCTTGATCTGTATACTCTTTCCTTCGACCCCTATTATCTAAATAAAATGCTTGTCCTTCTTTTTGATATTTCCTCCACCAAGTCTTTACAGTATTTCTGCTTGGGATATTTAGTTTGTCAGCTACCTGTTGTGCTGAAAAACCTTCTTCTTTTAACTGGATCGCTTCCGCTTTAATCTCCAAAGAATAACTTTGTAACCTTTGCCCTTTTTTGGCCATAAAAATCACCCCTTAAGTCAATGTTGCCCAACTGTGGGTTTTTCAACATCTACTATAAGGGGTGCAGTCTACAAAATGGCCGGATTTTTTATATAATCGATGAAATAATATCTGCGATTCTTTTGCTTGCGTTCCCGTCTGAATACTTATTCCACTTTTCCTTGAATTCCCTTATTTCTGCATAATTAAAATTGTTGCTCTTAATGGCATGGATAATATCATTTGTGGAATAAACAACCGGACCAGGCATTATTTCCTCGTAATCTCCCCAAGTTCCCCGCTTTTTTACATATTTACTCAGATCATATGGAAAGAATATCATGGGTTTTTCTAATAATGAAAATTCAAAAGGAATGGAAGAATAATCAGTAATTAAATAATCGGTAATAAACAATAAGTCATTTGTATTGGAATACCCGGATACATCAACGACAAAGTCGGCCTGGTTTTCAGTTATGGCAACTTTATTTTTAATCGCGGGATGAAGTTTTAAGAGCAGCAGATATTCTTCACCTAATTTGTCTTTCATAAGATCAAAATTAATTCTAATCTCATAATCGTCCAGATTATCATCCCTAAAAGTGGGGGCATATAGGATAATCTTTTTTTGTCTAAAAGAAGGGTACTTTTTGAGTAACTTATCTTTAATTCCTTCTATTTCTTCAGTATTAAAAAAGATATCCGTACGTGGAATTCCGGTTAGCATGAAATTTTCTTCCCGAACACCAAACGCCTTTTGGAAGATGGTTTTCATCTCATCAGAGCCTGCCACGACTTTGTGAAATTGATTGTATACCTTTACAAATCTCTCTTTGGCTTTCTCTGACCTGTTTTCAATTGACGGATCCATGAGTCCGAATTTTTTAATTGCACCATTTGCATGCCAAAGCTGAATACAGGTAACGCCTTCCCTGAACTTAATCGAAGAAAGGAAACCGTAATAATTATCCACAAATATGACTTTGGATGTGGCAAGGTGATAAATGCCTTTAATATATTGAATGGGTGAAGATGGCTCAAATAGCAGTACAGTACAGTCGGCACCTTTATATTTTTTAAACAAAGGATACATTTTCTTTGTTGTTAAAAAAATAGCGCGACAAGAATGCTCTTGTCGCTGATATTCTTCATATATATTTATATTGTTTTCGCTAAAGGAAACGACAAACAATACTTTTCTTTTTAAGGATACGATACTGCTTAATTTAAATATTAGTGAGAAAGTAAAAAGGTAAATGGAAATTGCCAGTTCCCTAACCATTTTGCACTTTGAAAAGATCTTTTTTGATTTTTGTAGTTGAAATGCCAACTGTTCGTGGTAAATAGATTACTTCACAGTAGTCTTTTAAAAAATCGAATTTGCCTTTCCAATCATCGCCCATTACAAAGATATCGATATCATTTTCTATTACGTCTTGAATTTTTTGTTCCCAGTTGTTTTCTGGAATTACCTTATCGACATATCTGATTGATTCTAATATCATTTTTCTATTATCATAGCTATGATAAGCTTGTTTATCTTTTAATTTATTAAATTCATCAGAAGAAATGGCAACTGTTAAATGATCGCCAAGTTCACTTGCGCGTTTTAGTAAGTTAATATGGCCCCAGTGGAGTAAATCAAAAGTTCCGTACGTGATTACTTTCTTCATATATAACTCCTCCTAAACAGAATTAATACTCGGATATTTAATTCCTGTTAACCTTCAAATCTATTATATAAACAATCTATCATAAGTTTTAAACGAAAGTCTTACAAAGTCTTTACAGCCATTTAATCATTTATTTACAAAAGTATAGTATACTGAAAATACAAATTCTTAAGGTCACTTTGTCGAAAAATGTATAAAATACGAGCACGCTTATTCCATTTTAAAGTATATAGCAGGTGATTTCAAGCTGTATTGCTGGTTGAACTGGTATATTTTACTTAAGTACCCCTTGATTTAACTAATTAACTTTTTGAGCATCCCAAAGGCTTTTTTTGGGGTGCTCATTTGCTTTATATGCTTATTATGGCTCTATATAGGAAACGATAAGGTTGAATTCGCTTCATAATAAGCTTTTATTGCATTAGTTGTAGAAAAACATAAAAAGTTTTATCATTAGGATATTGCAAAAAATACCTCAATACAGAATTGAATGGTGATTAAAATATGTACTTTAAAAACGTATTTAAACGTAATAAGAATACACGTGCGTTAAAAGAAAAAATAACGATTCATCAGCATGAAGAAACCCTTGCTATTGAAGGCTCTTTATCACTGGATTACTACAAAGTAAAAGAGTTATGGCTGAAGTCACGGCAAACGGAAAAGGAATTTAAAGTTTCTTTGAATTCTTATGAGGGAAATAATTTTAAATTTAATGCTAATTTAAAGCATTTAATTTCTTTAATTAAAGAATGTGAGGATGAAAACTTCGATTGGTTTCTTAAGATTAATGTTCCTGTCAGTGAATTGAGTGAAGCTGCAGCTGATAAGCTAAGGGAGAAAGCTGACTTTATTAATGAAGGCAATATTGAGAAAGCAGAATATTTAATCAGGCTGGGCCGTTTTAAAACAACTGATATAAAAGGGATTCAATCAGTCTATGCAGACGGGCATACCGGAATTTGCTATCTAACGGAAAAGGGGAATCTTTCTCTTCTTTTAGATAAGGTTCCTGATTTAAAGACTAAATTGCAAATTGATAAGATTAAAGGAATGAAGAAAAGCTTAAAGGTTGAAGGGAAGTTATTTTCTAAAGGCTCAGAAATTTTGGACGGTACGGTCATCCTTAAAGGAAGAAACCATGGGACAGAGATCGAGCTTCCTTTATCCTTTCAATTAAATAAAGAGGAAACGGAAGCAAAATATGGCTTGCATCGTTATTTCTATTCGTTCTTAATAAATTTTGAAGAATATATAGTTCTTCAGAACATTAAAGAAGATGTCTATGACCTGTTTTTAAAGCTGGACTTTCACGATCAGCCTGAGGAAACCTATTTAAGGGTAGGCAGACCGGCATTTAGAGCGAGGCATTTTCTAAAAGAATGTTATGCTTTTCTTGAAAATAAGGCATATATCATTACTCCTTATTATACCTTTAAGGCTTCAAATTTATCTTTGGAGATTTTTGAATTTGAAAAGAGCACATTTAAGTATTTACAGCAAAAATTAAGGTTTTCATGGCTTTACAATTTACTCGGAAAGACTAAGGATATTTGGCTGATTGGTGAACGTCCGTATAAAGCACAGGACACTGGATATCATTTCTTCAAGTATATGAGAACAGCACATCCGGAAAAAAACGTGTATTATGTGATCGAAGAGGATTCACCTGAGCGCAGAAATGTAGAACCGCTGGGGAATGTTCTCATTTTTAAATCAAAGGAGCATATCCTGAAAAGTCTAATGGCAAGCCGGATTATCGGTTCCCATCATCCTGACTATCTATATCCGGTTCGAACAAGAAGATTTAAGAAAGCTGTCAGCGGGATTAAGGTTTTCCTTCAGCATGGGGTCATGGGTACCAAAAATATGATTGCCAATTATGGAAAGAAAGCACCTGGTTTTAAAACAGATCTGTTCCTTGTCAGCTCTAAATTTGAAAAAGAAATGATTGTAAACGACTTTGGTTACGATAAAGATGAAGTGATGATAACAGGTTTGTCCAGATTTGACCGGCTATTTGATCAGGATGTGGAGTTAAAAAGACAGATATTGATTATTCCCACCTGGAGAGATTGGATAGTAACAGAGGCAGATTTCCTGGAAAGTGAATACTTTCAGAGATACAGAGAGCTTGTATACAATCCTGAACTCCATGCGTTAAAGGAAGAGTATAGCCTGGAGATTGTTTTATGCCTCCATCCAAATATGCAAAGATTTACTTCGTTTTTCCAGGATGCCCCTGTTAAAGTAATTAACCAGGGGGAAGTAGACGTTCAGCACCTGCTGAAAGAAAGTGCACTGATGGTAACTGATTATTCAAGTGTTGCTTTTGATTTTAGTTTCCTATATAAACCGGTTTTATATTATCAGTTTGACAGGGATCGTTTTATTGGAAAAAGGCCATCACATCTCGATTTGGATAATGATTTGCCTGGTGATATCTTTGATGATCCGCATCAGCTGCTTTCAAAAATTAGAGATTACACCGAGAATAATTTTAAGGCATCAGAAGAAAACAAAACAAAAGCAGATAAATTTTTGATGTACAGGGATCAAAAATCAGCTGAAAGAATTTACACGGCAGTCAGGGATTTTAAAATCAAAAAGAATGTTATCCAAAAACTTTCGGAAATTGATATCTTAATCAGCTTTTTTAATCGGTTTAGAAGAAGCAAATATTATTTTCCAGCCATGAAAGCTTTTTATTATCTTGCAAAAATCATCTTACCTGTTGATAACAGGCTGATTTTATTTGAAAGCGGAGTAGGAAAGCAGTATGCGGACAGCCCGCGAAACATTTATGAAGAAATTGTGGAAAGAGGCTTGGATTATAAGAAGGTTTGGGTAATAAATAAAAACATCCGTTTTAATGATCCGGGCACTATTAAAGTTAAAAGGCTGAGCCCGCAATATTATTATTATTTGGCCAGAGCAGGTTTTTGGATTAACAATCAAAACTTTCCTACTTATATTAACAAGAGAAAAGGAACAACTTATATTCAGACCTGGCATGGTACACCCTTAAAGAAAATGCTATTTGATATTGAAAATATTCAGGGAAGAGATGAAACTTACTTGGAGCGTGTCCATAGTGCGACAAAAAACTGGGACTATCTGATTTCTCCTAGTAAGTATGCAACTAATGCTTTTAGGAGTGCTTTCCGTTATAATGGGGAAATGCTTGAAGTTGGCTACCCAAGAAATGATTTGTTTTATCATTCAGGCCAGCAGGAATTCGCAAATCGGATTAGAAAACAGCTGAAATTACCTGCAGATAAAAAAATCATATTATATGCTCCTACATTTAGGGATAACGAAACAAAGGGAAAGAATAAATTTCAGTTCAGCTTAAATATGGATTTGCATCAGCTTAAAGAAGAGTTGGGTAATGAATATATCCTTCTCATGCGGATGCATGTCGTAATAAGCAATAAATTAAGTATTCCAGATGATCTTAAGGATTTTGTTTATAATGTATCAAGCTATCCGGACATCCAGGAACTTTACCTTATTAGCGATCTTTTAATGACTGACTATTCTTCCGTTATGTTTGATTTTGCGAATACCGGAAAACCGTTATTGTTTTTCACATATGATCTTGAACAATATAAAAATGACATTCGCGGTTTTTATATGGACTTTGAAGAAGAAGCTCCAGGCCCATTCCTATTTAATACGGATGATATAACAAATGCTGTGAAAAATATCCATCATGTTAAAGAGGAATATAAACCTAAATATACTGCTTTTAGGGATAAGTATTGTCCGCTTGAAGACGGGAATGCTTCTAAAAGGGTTGTTGACCGTTTCTTTAATTAAGGTAAATACGGGAATTAGGGAGAAGGTAATCACTAAACAATGTTAAAGAACATGCTGATAAAATTAAAAAGGCTAAATTTCACTAAAAAGGCGTATGAACTATTGTTTAGGCTGATAGGGAAATTTCCGCCAAACCAGAGAATTATAGTATTTGAAAGCTTTTTAGGAAAACAATATAGCTGTAATCCGAGAGCTGTATATGAGTTTTTAAAAGAAAACCGTCCGGAATACGAAATGTATTGGAGTGTGGATCCCAGATATTCTTCATCCTTTGAGGACAAGGGAGTAAGGGTCCTTCACAGGTTTTCTCTGAAATGGCTGTTTGTAATGGCCCGGGCAAAATATTGGGTGTTTAATAGCAGGATGCCAGGCTGGATACCGAAACCGAAGCATACTGTATATGTTCAGACCTGGCATGGGACACCTCTGAAGAAATTAGCTGCTGATATCGATGAAGTTCATATGCCGGGAACTACAACTGAAAAGTACAAGGAAAACTTCCTTCAGGAATCAGCAAGGTGGGATTATCTTGTTTCACCCAATCGCTATTCATCAGATATCTTCCGGAGTGCATTTGATTTTCAGAAGACCATGATTGAGTCAGGTTATCCGAGGAATGATTTCTTATACAATTGCAATAATAACGTGACGATTGAGAGTTTAAAGAAAAAATTATCAATTCCTTCTGGAAAAAAAGTCATTTTATATGCTCCAACATGGAGAGACAATGAGTTTTATCAAGTCGGTAAATATAAATTTAATTTGAAGCTGAATTTGGACTTGATGAGGGAAAAGCTGGGCAATGAATATATCGTGCTGCTAAGAATGCATTATTTAATTGCAGAAAATATAGATTTGTCCTTATACGAGGGATTCGCGTATAATTTATCTGACCATGAAGATATTCGTGAGCTATATCTTATTTCAGATCTGCTGATAACAGATTATTCATCCGTTTTCTTCGATTATGCAAATTTGAGGCGGCCGATGATTTTTTATGTATATGATATTGAAGAATATCGGGATAAACTTAGGGGCTTTTATTTTGATTTTGAGAATTCTGCTCCTGGACCCCTTGTTAAGACGACGGAACAATGCATCACTGAGATATTAAAATTAGAGCAGAGCGATTATAAGCTTCCGGATGACTTTGAAGAGTTTTACCGTAAATTCTGTTATCTGGAATCAGGAGATTCCAGCAAAAGAGTTGTTGAGAAAGTCTTCAGTTAGATACTAGAATTAAATGGAATTTTTTCATTCTGTAATTTAGTGTATAATCTAATACGTTAAGTAAGAAAGCTGACTAGGAAGGTACTTTTTATGAAATCTGCAATAAAAGTTCTTAAAGAACAAATTGAAAGTTTTTATTTAGTTAGAAGGCTTTCGCTCTATGAATTAAAAAGTCAAAATAATAATAATTACCTTGGGCTATTCTGGGAAATACTAAATCCGGGAATCCAAATTGCAATTTATTGGTTCGTATTTGGATTTATTATCAGAGAAGGCAGGGAGGCAGGAAATGGTGTTCCGTTTTTTCCTTGGCTCCTTTCAGGAATTATACTATGGTTTTTCATTCAGCCCTCTATTGTACAAGGGTCAAAATCAATCTATTCAAGAATACGCATGATCTCAAAGATGAGCTTTCCGTTAAGTGTTATTCCAACATACGTAATATTTTCAAAACTGTATCCGCATATATTTCTTCTTGGATTTACAATTGTGATATTACAGTTTCTAGGGTTCCCGGTTAGCATTTATTATCTTCAGCTGCCATACTTTCTATTTGCAACGGTAGCCTTGCTGGTATCCATTTCCCTGGTTACATCCACGTTGGCAACTATTGTTAGGGATGTTCAGATGGTTGTGCAATCACTGATGAGAATGCTATTGTATTTGACGCCTATCCTTTGGGTATCCATGAGCTTGCCTGGTCCTATAAAGACAATCATGAAATTGAACCCATTGTATTACTTGGTTGAAGGATATCGTGCTGCATTGCTTGGACAAGAGTGGTATATTATTACAGAATATCAGCTGACGATCTATTTCTGGGCCGTAGTAATATTTCTTTATATCTTGGGATCATCCATTCATGTTAAATTCAGAAGGCATTTTGTCGACTTTTTATAAAATGGAAGTGTTATAAATGGCCAAATCCGTAATCGTTAATAATGTGACAAAAAAATACAAACTATACAATAAAAACTCTGAAAAGCTGCTGGATATTCTTTTGCCTAAAAGTTATGGCGAAGATTTTTATGCTTTAAGAAATGTTTCTTTTGAAGCAGAAGAAGGGGACGTTATCGGTTTTGTCGGAATTAATGGTTCCGGTAAATCGACTCTTTCGAATATTATCGCAGGCATTATTCCTGAAACTTCCGGCTCGGTGGAGGTAAAAGGTCAAACTGCTTTAATTGCTGTTGCCTCCGGTCTGAATAATGAGCTTTCAGGCCGTGAAAATATAGAATTGAAATTGCTGATGCTTGGATTTAATAAAAATGAAATAAAGAATTTGGAGCCTGAAATTATTGAGTTCTCTGAGCTGGGTAAATTTATAGACCAGCCTGTAAAGTCTTATTCGAGCGGTATGAAGTCTCGTCTCGGTTTTTCTATCTCTGTAAATATTGACCCGGATGTATTAATCATAGACGAAGCCCTTTCTGTTGGGGATAAGGCTTTCGCTGAAAAGTCGCTCGCCAAGATGAAAGAATTCAAAGCCAGAGGGAAGACCATGTTTTTTGTCAGCCACTCTATTGGACAAATGAAACAATTTTGCGAAAAGGCAGTATGGCTGGAGTTTGGGGAGTTAAAGATGTACGGTGATGTTAAAGAAGTCATACCTGCCTATGAAAAATTCCTAAAAGATTATAAGGCCATGACAAAAGAAGAGCAAAAGAAATTTAGACAGAACGCATTATCCAAACAAAGTGTGCCTGCAACGGTATAAGTAAACTGCTGCCCATTACGGCAGCAGTTTTTTTGTTTTGCACCTGCTGGAATATAAGTTTCCGCTGCTTAAATGGGTAAAACCGAGAGCACGGCTGTATTATTTTTATATTATGATAGAAAAGTATTTAATATTAAAAGAACTTTTAAGAGAATAAGGTTTATTGTAAACTAGACTATGGGTGAAAATATTGGAAATTTATGTGGAAGGAAGGGGAAAGATGGCAAGGAAAATAATTGCTGCAATGCTTAGCATTGTACTCTTATTTACAGGTATAGCTCCTGCGGTACAGGCTGAATCAGTTAATAACGTGAATCAGCAGAAGAATGAATCCGATCCTAAAGCGGAAACAGAAGATACTGCGAGTTCTGTTAATGAGCCTGCCGCTTCTGAGACTGAACCAAATGTCCCAGCTGTGAATAGTGGTGAGGAAGAAGTTGAAGAGGATGCTATTGTAGAAGAAGGCTTAGCGGAGGAACAAAAAGAAGAGGAAATAGAGAATGTCCCTGCTAATCAAGAGGGAGAGTCAAATACAGACTCCACTCTTGATGATAAAATTGAATCTGAAGATGAAAAATCTCCACCTTCGTCCCAGCAGGCTGTTTCGACAAGTCTGTCAGATAATATTGTAGAAGAGGGAAATATTAAGTATTATTTGAATAACAGCAGCGAAATAATCTATGCTGAAGTATTTGATAATGGCAAGTTGATTAGTATCCAGGAATATTATCCAAAAACTCTTGTTAAGGATGCGGAGGCCAATATCAAGACGATATTTTATATTTCTGCCGATAATTTTATTGAATACGCAAAAGAAAATGAGCAAGGCACTCAGAACACTACTGGTTTTATAGAATACTTTCCGAATACGATTTATGGAAATCATGTGAACCGAGTGAAGCAGGAATATAATGTGAAGGCGGATTACATAGTCGAAGCTGCAGAAAGAAACGAATCGGGACAAATTATCCGTCATTATGAATATTATCCGCAGACGAGTTACGAGAATAAAAACAATAGAGTTAAATATATCTTTGAACTGGATCATAACGGTAATGTGACTGAGGCTGCTGAATTAGCAGAAGAAAATCAGAAAGTTCAGCAAAGATTTCAGTATTATCCTAATAGCAAATTTGGTGATCACGGATTTAATATCCAATATGTTTTCGCCATTGATGCCAAGGGGGTTATTACGAAGGCCACTAAGCGTGAAAAAGGCACAAAAAGAATTATCTCCTGGTATGAATACTACCCGAATACTGAGTATGGCAATCATGGAGATAATATTCTTTATATCTTTGACCTGAATAGTTCAGGTTTCATAGAAAAAGCCAGCAAACGTCAAAAAGGAACCAAAAAAATCACAGCAAGATATAATTACTACCCTAAAACCAGATATGGCAATCATGGCAGCAATATCTTATATGTCTTTAATTTTAATAATGAAGGCTATGTAACACAAGCAAGCAAAAGGCAACAGGGAACAAAGCAAATCACCTCCAGATATGAATATTATCCAAAGACGGTTTATGGAACACACGGGAAGAATATCAAATATCTTTATAACTTGAATCGCTCGGGGCATGTAATCAAGGCGACACAAAGAGAAAAGGGCACACAGAGAATCCTGACGTGGTATCAGTACTACAGCAGTACGCCTTTTTATTCAAGAGGAAACAATATTGAATATATATTTAATTTGAATAAAAACGGATATGTTTATCAGTCATCTAAAAGAGCAAAGAATTCTAAAAGGATTGTGGCTCGCTACTCATATTATGATAAAGCTATTTATGGCAAACAGGGTCCAAAGGTTAAATATATATATAATTATGATGAATCGGGGTATATGACTAGTTCATTAACTCGTCAGGAGAATTCATTCAATGTTTTAAAAGCTTATGAATACTATCCAAAAACTACTGCATCTAATCGGGCTAAAAATATTAAATATTACTTTAATATAACAAGCAGCGGGATCATTAGAACAGCTAACCTAAGAGAGCAAGGCACAGAGAAAAATCTTGGATTATACAGTTTCCGTTCAGGAACACGATATGGAACTCATTGGAGCAGGCTTGAGAGCATGAGCCTCAATGTTCCTAAAATTATGCAAAATCCAGGCATGCCTTGGGGCTGTTCAGTAGTATCGCTAACACAGGCTTTGAACTTTAAAGGGTATAATTTGGATAAAACATATATGGGCAAAACGATGACCTATGCGAGCAACCCATATAAGGGATATGTTGGCTCACCTTTCAGGAGCCAGCAGGGAGATCCTAATCTGATCTACCCAGAAGGATTAATTGCTCAGGCAAAAAAATACAGACCTAACAGCGAAGTTATTAATGGTATCAGTGAATCACGGATAAAATCTGAACTGCGTCAGGGAAATCCTGTTCTGGTATGGGTCGTGCACAAATTCCGGCCGCTCAGATGGAAATGGTATTATTCAGGTGCGAATCGTCTTTATGCACCGGTTGAGTATCATGTAATCGCTTTGACAGGTTATAATGAGACGACTAATCAATATTTATTTGTGGATACTGTAGGCAGCCAAAGGGTAAGTTCAGTAAGCGAAGGTAAATTTAATTTAGTTTTTGACTCATTTGATAGAAGATCGATTGTGGTAAGATAAGATAAAAACCTCCGGAATTTTCCGGAGGTTTTTATCATGCTATGCGCCTTATATAAGGAATTTTATGTATGAGCATTGTGGTTAAAAGGCTGGAAGCGTATACTGCCAGCAGCATAAATGCCAGATAATAGAAAACAGGTGTAGAATCATGCGATATGCCAGTCATTGCAATAAATTCTTTGCTTCTGTATATATCCAGAAAAATAGGGTGAACAAGATATATACCAAAGCTGTATTTGGCGGTAAGGCTGGTAATTGTACCGCAAGACCGGTTTCCATATTGTTTTAGGAAAAGAAAAATAGCGATAGCTACAAATGGAGTTGTGATAGATAGATATTCATAAAACACTTGATTTAAAGAGTCTTGTCTGCTGCTGACTAACCATGTTCCCAATATAGTAGCCAGCAAGGAAATAATGCCTGCCGAATATATTAATAAGGATATCTTTTTGGATATTGCAGAATTTGCTGCATAATAACCTAATAAAAAATAGCTGCCATAACCCAAAAATAACTCGAAACCTCCAGCCGGCTTTAAATTAAATAAGAAAGCTATTGTTGTGAAAATGGCACTGATTAAAAATGAAATAGCGATTATGTATCGAATATTCGCTTTTTTTGAATGAACCAATGCTTTGAATAGCGGCATGCCAAGATATAAACCCAGGATGGTGTATAAATACCATAAATGATATTTAATGCTTCCTTCAAAAAAAAGTATTAGAAACTCCTTTGTGGAATATGCATCGATATCATAGCGAAACATCCAAACAAAATAGATAAAGGACCAAAATAAAAAGGGCAAGGCAATCTTGGTTACTCTTTTTTTTATCACCAGTGATTGGGACTCTTTTCTCCCCAGGAGGAGCATGCCGCTCAGCATGATGAATATGGGAACAGACCATCGGCTGCTGCTATTAAAAATATTTCCGATCCACCAATTATATGTACCTACATCCTGTGTGACAAGGCGCGCGGAAATATGTATTAAGAGCACGCCTATTATAGCTATGGCTCTGAGTTTTGTTGCATAAAAAATCAATTTAAATCTCCTTTAAAACGTCTTAAGTGTAATATAACCAAGGATGTGTAAGTTATGACAAAAGGCAAGTAGTATTATTCTTTTGCTTTGATTGATAACCCTAAATTGTTTGCTATGGTGGTATAGAATTTGATAGTTCTGTCTTTATAGGATATCTGATTGCTCAATATTCTCTTTATATTTATGATTTGGTATTCGTTGTATCTTATAAAAATAGTAAATAGAGAGTCAGTTAATTTATCCAGAGAAGCCAGGTCTACTTTGAAATATCCCAGGTTATTATCTTTCCATACGAAATCAACAAGTATTTCATTATCTATCCGATTGCGGTCACGTATTAAAATCGAATTAATTTGACTGATATCTCTTCCATAAACTTCTATATCCTGATAATAAATATTATCAATAATATAAGAATCTAATGCTCTTGCCAGCATCGGAATTTCAATATGCTTTTTTTCATCATGTAAATATGGGACCTCATAGTAAGGTAAATTGTTGATCACAGCATATTTTTTGTTTTTATCTTTTTTTAGCCAGGTAAAAAGTTTAATAAAATCTTCGGTGCGGTTTTCCATATAAAAATTGACAGCTTCCTTATATAAAGGTGTATGGAATGAATCCCTGAAATCATATCGAAGGTTTTTTGTCGTTTCTATAGCATCATCTAAAATAGCAAGAAATTCATGTTTTTCTTTTGAATTTACGAAAAGCATACTGTCAAATGTTCTGACGATATCATATTCATAAATCCTATTTAAAGCGACTTTTTCATGGTCAGCAGGTAAGTTCTTTGATTTGATATACTCAATTACTTTTAAATCGGCTCTTCTCTTGTCCAGGACATTGGTTTCCCTAGTTAGAGAGCCGGTGTTCTCATCTGTCCGGTTAGCGTAATAGATTGGTTTAGTGGTTGTCGATACAGCCTTAGCATTAAACAATACATCAAAGAAAAATAATTTATCTTCTGCAAAAACCATTTCGGGAAACCCAATATCATTTTCTTTAATTAGAGAAAGCCTAACCATTCTCGCTGTAGGTCCCATATGGTAAAAGAAGTGAGGAACATCAAATGGAGATATGCTCCTTCTTTCCTTTATGGAGGCAAACTCCCCAATTATGCTTTGTGAAGCAGACTGGACTTTAATGGTTTTACCTACAACATAGTCATCACCGGTATCATCAAGAATATTACACAGCTCTTGCAGCCCCCCGGGAGCCAGCCAATCATCTGCATCTAAAAAGGTGATATACGCACTATCGGCCAATTCAATCCCTATATTTCTTGGTGTGCCCGGAGATCCAGTGTTTTCATGCAGAGAAACTAAACAGATATTTTTGTGCTTTGCTGAGTATTCCGAGACGAGTTTTTTTGTATTATCTGAGGAGTGGTCATCTACTACGATTAATTGAATCTGGTCAAAACCCAGCGTCTGATTAATAACAGAATCGATTGTTCGGCTAATAAACTTTTCAGCATTATAAGCTGCAGTAACAACTGTAACTTTTTTTCGTTTTCCGAAGATTTTATTTTTCAGGCTGTGAGGATGATTTGTTATTTCAAAGTTCTTGTGCTGGATTATCTCTCTTGCTTTTTGGCGAAATGGAGCATGCATAGTTTTTCTCTCCTAAACTTTTTATTATAGGTGCCATATATAACAGATTCTGTCGAAATTATAACATAAATGCACATATATAGTTTTAACCCTGCTGTGTATATTTAATCAAGGATAATACCCGAAATCAGCCGTTTAATTATGTTAAGCAAATGTATAATTTGTAAAATAACTTACATATTTTTATTGGTATTTTAAAAAAAGGGTAGAGGATTTTGTCGTAATTTGGTAGATTAGTATTCAGATAGAAATTTTGGTAATTAAGTATATCTCTAAAAAAAGGAGGTTAAAGATAAGTCATACATACATTTTGTCACTGGTAAATCGGTAAACAATGACCTTAGCCAATTAAGAAAAAGGCGCTCTTTTCCGGCATGTTAAGGACTTAATAAGACATTTGAATAATTATAGATTCATTCATTGATGAGTGAAAACCTTATTTATGTGTTCTTACATGTGAGGCGAAAGCGATTAACATGGGGGATACAATTAGTGAAAAAAGCAGTAAAAATATTTAGTTTCTATTTTCTTACTCTTCTATTATTATTGCAGTCTGCATTCATTCAGCCAGTTGATGCATTTGCATCAGATAATGAAGAACCTAAAGCAGCTGTAGTATTTGCAGAAAAAATAGGCGAGGAAGTTGAACTTTATCATGATAAGTCCATTGAATCAGAGATCGTTATCCTTTTAGAGGATGACACTGAAGTTACGGTTTTGGAAGAAGAACTGGAATTTACTTATGTAAAGCATGTCGATCCGGAAAGCGGCAGCATCTCGAATGGATATGTAAAGAGTGCCCAGGTAGTAGATGCTCTAGAAGTGGATGAATTCCGAAGCAGCAGGATAAACTCTGAGGAAGCTTCTGAAGTTATACAGGATGATTCAGACATGGGCCTTCCGATTGATAATGAAGAAGCCGGCATCACAGATGAAGAGGAAACTCTCCCATCAGAAGAGGAAGTTGAGCCACCAGCGGCTGATCAGGCCGATAATACTGAAGATCTGCTGAGTCCAGAACAGTCAGATGCTGGGGATATTAATACCGCAGAAGGTGAAAAGGCAGAGCAGGATCCAATAATGGATTCTGAAGAACCAGCCCAGACGGAAGAAGAGGAGAAACCTATCAATAAAACTGAAATACAATCCTCTTCGAAAACCATGACATTAATGAGCACTGCATCGACAAATCTTCAGGGGATTGGGTTAGCTAATCCAACTCATGTTTATAAGCAGGCATCTGCCGGCTCTAGCATTCTTAAAAGCTATGATCAGGGAACCCTGCTAAAATATGAGACTTATACAGCAGAATGGCATCGGGCAACCGTTTATATCAATGGTAAAGCGACAGTTGGTTTCATTAAAGTATCTGATGTTGAAAATATTCAAACTAAACGTGACCTTACTGGAGTAGGCGTAAAATCACCTGTTAATGTTTACTCAAAAGCATCACGCAGCTCTGCTGTTCTAAAATCTTACCCTCTTGGCAGTGTTTTGAAATTCAGAACATTAACTTCTGGCTGGTATGAGGCAACGGTATATATAAATGGTACCGCAACAATCGGTTATATAAATAGAACTGATGTAGAAGTAAAAGCAGCAAGTATAGATTTACATGGTGTCGCTTTAAAACAGCCGACTAATGTTTATACTAGAGCTGATTCAACTTCCGGTGTCCTAAAAAGTTACCCTGCCGGCTCAGTTTTAAAGTATTCTTCCTTAATACCAGGCTGGTACGAAGCAACAGTATATATTAAAGGGAAAGCTACAAGAGGTTTTATTAAACAATCAGACGTGGAAAATGCTGTTCAGAATCCTGTGACTTATATAGGAGTTGGGACTGCCTCTCCTACAAACGTCTATGTGCGCCCGTCAGCCGGCTCCAGCACCTTAAAGTCTTATCCTGTTGGAACTATTTTAAAATACCAATCTTTTATAACTGGATGGTATTCAGCTACCGTATATATTAACGGTAAGAAAACAACTGGATATATACAAGCGAAGGACGTTGAAAAGCCGGTAACCAATCCGGAGCAATTTATAGGTGTAGGGTTAACAGCACCTACAAAAGTGTATCAAAGCCCTTCAACTGGCTCGAACACTTTAAAGAGCTATGCACAGGGAAGTATATTAAAATATGAATCCTTTGTTACGGGCTGGTATTCAGCCACTGTTTATATTAATGGGAAGAAGACAACGGGCTATATAAAAGCAAGTGACGTGGAAAACAGTGTGAAGTCTCCTTCCACCCTTAAGGTGTGGGGAAGTTCAGACAAAGTAAATGTGTATACCTTTGCATCACGGAATGCCTCTGTTCTCAAATCCTATAATATTGGAAGCGAGCTTAAGGTACAGACTTTTACTTCTTCCTGGCATAAAGCCACGGTCTATGTTAACGGAAAGGCCCATACCGGCTACATCAGTGTTAGCGATGTTAGGAATGAGCCGTCAAACATTGTCTCCTATACACAGTACGGTCTTACTCTTAATGAAGCGGTGAATAAGCAATTACAATTAAATCCGCCACCGCAGACAGATTTATATCGTGGTGCTAACGGATTTATTCATAGCAGCTTGGCTGATATTGTGGAAAAAGGTGCTACTACAACAGAAGGTGTGAGATTTAGATCTTCTCCAAACCTTGACAATGACAGCAATGTGTACGGAACATATAAAAAAGGAACAACCTTTACTATCCTGGGAAAAGTTAAGGGGACCGTTGTCAGCGGCAGTGACATCTGGTACAAAATCAGTTATAGCGGGAAGACATTATATGTTCATAGTTCATTGGTGGAGATAACCAATGTAGCTGTTGTTAAGAGTGCTTCCAACATAAGAGAATCAGCTACTACAAGCAGTCATAGCTATGGAATTGCATCAGCTGGTTCTGAATATGTGCTTGTAAGAAAACTATCGGGTTCCATAGTGAGCAGCAGCAATGAATGGTATGAGATCCAATATAACGCAGTTTGGAGAAATGCCAAAACAGCAGATTTCATTAAATATCTTGACCCTGCTCAGAACGATCGTTTTCAGCATCTGCTTCTTGATAAGAGTGTGGGTGTTTCAGCAGCCGAATTAAATAAAGTGCTCATAGGTAAAGGAATATTAGACGGTAAAGGGCAAGCTTTTATTGACGCTGGCAAAACTCATTCTGTTAATGAAATTTATTTAATATCTCATGCTTTATTGGAAACAGGGCATGGAACTTCTACGTTAGCAACTGGTATAGAAGTAGGAAAGAACAGCAAAGGAGAACTAACCTTAGTTACAAGCAGCAACAGGTCAAGCTTAACGGATATTAAAGTGACCTATAACATGTTTGGAATTGGGGCTAAAGACAGTGATCCTGAAAGATTAGGGGCATTTCATGCTTATAATGCCGGGTGGACCTCTCCGGAAAAGGCAATAATTGGAGGAGCTCAATTTATATCCAACAGTTATTTTGAAAGAGGGCAAAATACTTTATATAAAATGAGATGGAACCATAAATACACAGACAATAACGGTTGGTTTCCGCAATATGCAACCGATATGGGCTGGGCAGTTAAACAGGTTCCGAATCTAAAGAGTTTATATGAAAAGTTGGACAATCCAATATTGCATTTCGAGATTGTTGAATATAACTAAGTCTTTTTATTAGAGCATGGGGAGAGTTACTGCCCCATGCTCTTTTTTTTTGCCTTATACGCGCAGATCATGTCCGCAATTAGTCTTATGACTTTCCAATATGCAAATAAAAATCTCTCCATTGTAAATATTTTTATATTGATATTTCACTCCTGTTAAAAATCGTAAACTTCTTACTCACTTGTTTACTTCACATTATTTATCAAATATTCTATTAAAAAGTACCCCTCAAGAGATAAAAGGTTTGAAGGTTTCATAGTCTATTCAAAGGGTACTATGCTCAGTTTTATTGAATGAATTTCCTTTGGGTCTCGCCTGCCATGGAGTATTTGTAAATTCAATCCTTGTCAACAAGCTATTTGTACAGATTATTGGCCATTCATCTTTTGTGGTATATTAATGGAGAAAATTTAAGATGACAAGGAGTTTTCTTATGAATTTAGAACATGTGGACATTTTGGGTGTTCCTTTTGTTCATGCAACCCGCTCTCAATTTGTTGATCAATTGCAGCATCATATAAATGCAGAACAAAAAGCTTTTGTGATAACGGCAAATCCTGAAATTGTAATGAAGGCCAATGAAGAACCGTCGTATATGAAGGTGGTGGAACAGGCGACCTATGTAACGGCAGATGGGATTGGTGTGGTAAAGGCGGCAAAGCTGTTAAATAAACCGCTGCCTGAGAGGGTAGCAGGCTATGATGTGATGATGGACTTGCTTCAATTAGCTGACCGGCACCAGCACCGTGTGTATCTGCTGGGGGCCAGGCAGGAAACGCTGGAAAAGGCTGAAAGGAATATTGGAAAACAATTTCCTCAGCTAAAAATAGTCGGTTCGCATAATGGGTTTTTTGACTGGAAAAGCAGACATATTCAGCAGGAAATTGCTGAAAAGCGGCCGGATCTCATTTTTGTGGCATTAGGCATGCCAAGGCAGGAAAATTGGATTGCTGAAAATATTCATCAATTTGACAAAGGTGTGTTTGTTGGTGTCGGGGGCAGCTTTGATGTCATTGCCGGGACCGTGAAAAGAGCGCCGGAAATCTGGCAAAGGATGAATCTGGAATGGTTTTACAGGCTGTTAAAGCAGCCAAGCCGTTTTGGACGGATGATGGCACTGCCGAGATTCGCTTTCAAGATTTTAGCGCAGAAAGCAAGAAGCTAGCATGAAGCAAGCGTTTATTAAAAGCACCTTAATCTTATCCATTGCCACTTTGGCATCAAAGATACTTGGAAGCATTTTTCGCATACCGCTTCAGAATATTGCCGGAGATGAAGTGCTGGGTATTTTTAGCTTAGTTTATCCTGTCTACATGGTGGCGCTGATTCTTTCAGTAGCAGGAATTCCGATTGCTATTTCCAAATTGATTTCTGAAGCCAATGTGCATGGAGATCACGAGAAGATCTATAAAATATATGTCACTGCAGTGATTTTGGCCTTTTTGTTTGGGCTGACCAGTTTTACGCTTATCTATAGCTTTTCTGCACCGATAGCGGCGGTACTGGGAGGCGCAAGCACCCGGTTAGCCTTAATTGTTGTTTCGGCCACTCTTCTGGTTGCACCTTATATGGCTGTGTACAGGGGCTACTTTCAAGGCTTTCAGGATATTAGGCCAACAGCTGTTTCGCAGGTGCTGGAGCAATTAGTCCGTGTGGCATTTATCCTGATAATTGCTTATGTGCTTGTTGAAAGAGATTATTCCGATGAGGCGGTGTCAGCCGGCATTATGGCTGGCTCCATTTTAGGGGCTGCCGCTTCCGCTGTTTATTTGCGGATTTTGTTTGCCCGTTCTACTTTAAAGCCCAAATCAGAAGGGTTTCACTATTCATACAGCGATTTTTTAAAAACAGGAAAAACGATTCTCTATATTTCCCTTCCGATTTGTATTGGGGCCATCACGATGGCGCTTTTGAACTTCGTGGATTCTGTGACCATTCCATATAGTCTAAAGAAAGCAGATATTGACCAAAATATTACCTATATGTATGGAATTTACGGGCGGGGACTATCACTTGTTCAAATCGCTACTGTGTTCTCAAGCTCGATCGTGCTTCCGCTAATCCCTCTATTAACAGAGACGCTGGCGGAAAAGAACCACGAAAAGGCAAGGGGGATCCTGGAGAGAACTCACCGTCTGACGCATCTTGTGTCATGGCCCGCAGCATTCGGGCTGCTGGCATTAAGCCTTCCTTTAAATTTGGCTTTATTTAAAGACCTGGAAGGAAGCGCTGTGCTGGCGGTCATTGGCTTTAGTTCTGTATTTACTTCTCTATCTGTACTGGGTACAGGGATTTTGCAGGGGATCAACCTGGCCAAGCAGGCAGCCTATATCATTGTCTTCGGTGTGGTTCTTAAAGCAGCAGCTAACATCATCCTGGTCGGCGTGTTTGGCCTGATCGGGGCAGCCTACTCAACACTGGCCGTATATGTGGTCATTTTTATAGCCAATACTATTTTTATTAAGAAGGCAGTTCCGTTCACTGTGTGGAAGTGGAAGGACTCGGCTGTCGTGATTTCTTCCATCATTATGGGCGGCCTCATTAGTCTTTCGATTCTTTATGCGGATATTGAACAGTGGAGCAGAATGAAAGCTTTGGTATTTTCCGGAGCTGTCGTTATAGCGGGTGCCTTCATCTACTTTATCCTTTTATTTATTACAAGGGGTATTGATAAAACAGAAATCGCCTCCTTGCCTTTATTGAACAAATGGAAGTCAAAAGGAACAAATTAGTATTCGTTGCTTTCTTTGAAAGGATGTCGAGATTGAAAAAAACTGTTCTGGGTTTATTGATTCTATCTCTTCTTTTAACGCTGCCTGGCCTTATGCAAAGGCATCAGGCTGAATGGAATAATCGGAATTATGAAACGATTATTCCGTTTCAGGATATTCAATCACTGGTATCTAAGGATCCCAGTCTGCAATTGGGAGATGTATTGCGGGATTTGAAAGATGCCGGGCTGCATGCTGTCAGTATTCAGCCTGAAACCCTAAATAGCCTGGAGGACATAGGGGATATTAACGTCCTGACCGGCGGAAGGATCCAGGAAATGTCTATCCTGAATAGCGGCTTGGAAGGTGTAGCCGACCAGGTTTCTAATGAAGGAGCTTATATACATATCCAAAATGAAAACGAGCTGACAGGCCGGCTCACGGATGTTTTTCAGGCAGAAGAAACAGTCAGAATTGCGAACAAGGAATTTATTCATTTTCCTGCACTGAACAGTGCCCAATTCAATGAAACACCAATTGGCTATACGGAAGAAATTATAGATGAAATTAAGAAGGCAAATCTTTCAGTCGTTTTTAGAATGCCTAATTCCTTGGATGAAAAAGATCCATTTGTATTCAATCAGCTGCTTGATCTTGCAGATGAGAAATCAAATCGTCTTTTGATTTCCGGTGATGAAGTCATCGGCTATCCGGATGCAGAGAAGATCAAAAGCTTTGCACAAAAGCTGAAGGATGAGAATATAGCCGTTTATGCTATTGAATTTGCCGATCAGCTTGGAATCGGTACAATGGCCAGAGCGATAGATTTTGATATGATCCGGCTGCACAGCATTGACTTGAATCAAGTCCCAAGCATCGAGGAAGGCGTGGATAGGGCTGTTCGGGCCGTAAAGGAAAGGAATATCCGTTCGCTATTCATTAGAGTGGAGAACGTGGCAGAGCCTGAAGAAGCACTTTTGAATACGGAAGAGTTTATTCAGGCAATAAATAGCCAAATGCCAGTCCATTATAAAGCTGGTAAAGCCCACGCATTTGATCCAATATCTGTACCTTTCTGGAGTCAATTGCCGGCTTTGATGGCTGCTGTCCTTTTCATCTCTATTGCTGTACAAGCGATTTTTTCCAGGCGGGCTTTATTCTATGCAGCGCTTGCAGGCACATTTTTGATTGCGGCAGCAGCCTTTTTGCTGAAGGCCCAAGTCCTGCTGCAGGGACTTGCTTTACTCGTTGCCGTTATTACACCGATTTTTGCTGTCATCCCAATTAAAAATAGGAAAGGGATATTCCTGCCATATGGCCGGGCGGCTCTAATAAGCTTTGCGGGTATTATCATTATTACTTCACTTTTGAATGGAAATGAATATTTGGTGAAGATTGAAGCATTCCGCGGGGTTAAGCTGACCTACATCGTTCCGATCCTATTTGTCATGATTTATGCGCTTTGGCGGGATCTCAAGGGCATTCTGAACATGAAGGTTCAGTATTGGCATTTAGCTGTTATTGGTTTAATAACCGTTATCGGCTTGTACTATATAAGCCGGACTGGAAATACGGGGAGCGTATCTTCCATTGAACTGGCTTTTCGCCAATGGCTGGAAGAGGTCATGTATGTAAGGCCGAGAACGAAGGAATTTCTGATTGGCTTCCCTTTCTTTGTGCTTGCGCTGTACATCTATCCGCTTCATCAAAAAATTGGCTTGTATTTGCTTATACCGGGTGTGATCGGGTATTTATCTATTGTTAACACCTTTACCCATTTGCATATACCTCTCTATATTTCACTTCTGAGGACTTTTTACAGCCTTGCATTAGGATTAGTGATCGGCCTGTTATTTATATTTTTATTTAAACAAGGACGATCCATTTACGAGAAGAAATGGAAACTGAGGTGTTAATAAATGAAGGTAGTTCTTTCAGGTTATTACGGTTTCGATAATGTAGGGGATGAGGCGATTCTTTATTCGATCATCCAGGCTTTACGGGATAAGGAACCAGGAATTGATATAACTGTACTATCGAATAACCCTCCACTTACAGAGAAAACTTACAATGTAAAGGCAGTGGACCGCTGGAGCGTGATAGAAGTATGTAAAGCATTAATTGCTTCTGACGGCTTGATAAGCGGAGGGGGCAGTCTGCTGCAGGATGAGACGAAACTTAGGTCGATTCCCTATTACTCAGGCGTGATTCATTTTGCTAATCTCATCAGAAAACCGGTATTTATCTATGCACAAGGAATCGGTCCGCTGCATCATCCTTTCAGCAGGGCTGTTGTGAAGAGGGTTTTAAGAAAACCGGAGATCACGGTACGTGACCAGGCATCCAAAAAGCTGCTCGAAAGGATAGGAGTCCAAAATCCAATCGAAATTGTGCCAGATCCAGTGTTAGGGCTTAAGCTTGCAGAGCAGAACAGCACCTGGTGGGAAAAGCAGGCCTTTACGGGTTCTGCTGTTACAGTATCTGTCAGAGATTGGCCTTCTTCCGTTGATTATAAACAAAAGATGGCCGAGGCTTTAGATTCCTTAGCGCAGGAAGGAAAGCAGATTGTTTTTGTCCCTATGCACGGCAAACACGATGAAAAGGCATCTAAAGAAACGGCTGAAAAAATGAAGGAGAAAAGCTATATTGCTCCTTATGATGCCTCCATTGAAGAAAAAATAGCCATCATCGGAAAGTCCGATCTGCTGGTTGGAATGAGGCTGCATGCCCTGATTTTTTCTTCGATCACCTATACGCCTTTTATTGCTGTATCTTATGATCCGAAAATTGAAGCTTTCGCCGATATTGCCGGACAGCCTGTAGCAGGTCATGTGATAGAGGAAGGCTGGGATGGTACATCGCTTTCAAAAGCGATAAGATCCGCTTTGCAAAACAAAGGTGCAGAAACCGCGCATCTAAAGGAAACAATCGGGCACCTTCAGCGGGAAGCGTGTAATACGGCTCAAAAAGCTATTCACTTTTTCGAAAAGGAGGTGAGGGGGAATAAAATTGGTGAGGGGTCACTGAAAAAACGATAAATCATGTAACTATTATGGCGCCTTGAACGTCTTATTAAAGGAATGCTTAGTTCATGTCGAAATAAGGAATCAGGATGAAGGGAATTTTAAAAAAATTGTAATATACTTGGAAGCAAGGTCAAAATAAAAAAACTTTTTGATGCAGATGTATGATATAATTAGGCTCGGTATATACATACATTTGTTAGGAAAAATATGCCTGATTCCGAAAGTGAAATAGGGGCATTATACTCATAAGGAGGGTCTTTATGTTTTACTTGACCTTAGTATTATGTTTTTTATGCTCTGTTATTATGACCCCTTTTGTAAAAAAATTGGCGTTGAAAATAGGAGCTACTGATCAGCCTAACCATAGAAAAGTTCATCAAAAAGTAATGCCCCGATTAGGCGGGCTGGCGATATATATTAGTTTTTTGCTTGGAATGTTCATTTTTCAGCCTGACAAGGAGTACCATATTCCAATTCTGGCGGGGAGTTTGCTGATTGTCATTCTCGGTGTATTGGATGATAAATATGAGCTTTCTGCGAGAATAAAGCTAATTGTCCAGATTGCAGCTGCCTTAATCGTTGTTTTATGGGGCGGAGTGGATGTTGATTCCATCAATACCCCTTTTGGCGGGGAAATTAAATTTGGTTATTTTGCCATCCCAATCACAGTTCTGTGGATTGTCGGTGTGACGAACGCAATCAACCTGATTGATGGTTTAGATGGTTTGGCAGCGGGGGTATCATCGATTGCTCTGATCACCATATCAAGTATGGCGATCATCATGGGGAATACCTATGTTATCGCTGTTTCAACCCTTGTATTGGTTAGTACATTGGGCTTTCTCATCTACAACTTTCACCCGGCGAAGATATTCATGGGCGATACCGGTGCTCTCTTTTTAGGGTATATCATTGGTGTGCTGTCCCTATTGGGTTTCAAAAATGTCACAGTGATTTCGTTTATCATCCCGATTCTTATTTTGGGTGTGCCGCTATCAGATACATTTTTTGCGATCATCAGGCGGATAGTGAATAAAAAGCCTTTATCAGCACCAGATAAATCCCACCTGCATCACTGTTTATTGAATTTAGGATTTACACACAGGCAAACGGTTTTGATGATTTATGCGATTTCAGTCTTCTTCGGCCTTGCGGCTATCATCTTTTCTCAGGCAAAAGTGTGGGGGGCCATATTATTCATCACGGTCATCTTGCTTTTAATTGAATTATTTGCGGAAGTGATTGGATTAGTGGGGAAGGATTATCAGCCGCTATTAAAAAGATTGAAGAGCAGAGTTCAAAATAGATAAAGATATATAAGCAGCCTTATTAGGTTGCTTATTTTTATGCTTATGCAAATGGGCTTATGTAACAATTTCCGAAAAATTTCTTAACATTGACATAATATTTGCTTAACAAATCCATGTTATTTTTTATGTAAAGGAACTTAAGGAGTGATAACATGGTCAAGAAAATGAAGATTATGTGGCATCAGTTTTGGTTTTTGACTTATAACACGATCCTATGCTCGGCCTCTACATCACCTTATAATTCCAGTCTTTTCAAAAAATCAAAATATCATCAATTAAAACTGATACAGCATTTATAGGCTGTATTTTTTTGTCTATAAGTAAACCACAAAAAAAAACCTCTCAACTCTTGCTGGAGCTGGGAGGTTTCTGCATTTTAATATTCACTTTCGGCTTCAGTCTCATAGTCTGTCTGACTATCACTCTGTACTTGATTTTCAGCATCATCCGTTGTATTTTGTCCGAATTCTGTATCGCTCAGATCTAAATGGCCTTTTAATTCGGTCTGGATTTCTGCCAGGCTGGTCTGATCCAATTCATAATAATAAACGCGGTTTCCGTTGCTGTTCGGCAGGTACATATCCTGTCCAGCGATATTTAATGATTCAATATTTATCGATGATCCTTCTGTTGCATAATTCAGGAATGCTTTCATCTGATCAAATGTTAAATCAGTCTCCATATTCTTTCCAACCGCTTCAATGACATTGGCATACTTTGAAATAGAACCAACTGAAGCAGCTCTGTTTACAATGGCTTTCAGGATTTCCTGCTGTCTTTCGCCGCGCTGGATATCACTATCCTTTTTTCTTGTTCTGGCCAATGCCAGTGCTTCTTCACCATTTAATAATTGGTAGCCAGGCTCTAGACTGATGGCATTAGGAGTATCATTTGAGTCCTGCTCTGAAAAAGCATAAGGGACATCCACTTTAATGCCATCCAAAGCTTCCACTATATCGATGAACGCATTGAAGTTTACTTTCACATAAAAGTCGACTGGAATATCAAGCATCTCTTCCACGGTTTCAATGGTGGTTGCAGGGCCGCCATTCGCATGGGCATGAGTAATTTTATCCTGGTATCCCAACTTTGGAATGTAAACATAAGAGTCCCTTGGAATGCTAAGCAATTTAACTGATTTGGAATCCTTATTAAAAGTAGCAAGCATAAGCGCATCCGATCTGGAGGATGTGCTGAAAGACCTCTTGCTGCTGTCATCCACACCGATGAACAGAACTGAAATATTATCTATATCCGGCTGAGCTGCAGATGCTCTCTTTGTAGTGCGATCTATAGGGTTATATGAATCTTCCATAACTGATTGTGCTTTATTATATAAAAATGTTCCATAAGCCGTGGCGCTAAGTGTCAGTAAGATAATAGGAAGGAAAATAAATATAAAGATTCTTCTCTTCCTTTTGGATTTTCTTTTTTCAATTACTATTGAACGTCTATCATGAGACATCTGTATGCTCCTTTATTTAAAAGTAAAGAGTGCCATTGTTATTTTATAATTTTTAGGGGGGTTAGTAAAACAAAATTTTTGGGTATACTATAGTTTTACCTCTTCTTCTAGGTATAGGCTGTCACCTAAAGTAATTTCACCAGCACCATTTGTTAATTCGGTCATCCAGTCAGTAAAGGCCCCGGTTTGATTCTCTTCAACAAACGTTTCAACTGTTACTGTATCAAGATATTGGATTTCCTTTAATGTGTATATTGAAGATCTCAGTTCATTTTCTACCTTTCCTAGCAAGGTATAATCAATCTTTGTCTTCATCACTGTCACGAGTTTTCTTTCAACAATACCAGTCGCTTGTAATCCTTCAGAGGTTGCCCTTCCATATGCCCTGATTAATCCGCCTGCTCCTAATTTTATTCCGCCGAAATACCTGGTTATGACAACCACAGTATCTTTCAGCTTTTTTTTCTTCAGCACTTCCAGGATAGGCACACCAGCCGTACCGCTTGGCTCACCATCATCATTTGCTTTTTGGATCTGGTCGTTTTCACCAATTAAGTAGGCAGAACAATTATGGGTGGCGTTTGAATGTTTCTTCTTAATCTTCTGAATAAAATCCAGGGCTTCATCTGCTGTTTCTGCTCTGGCAACATGAGCAATAAACCTGGATCTTTCTATTTCGATTTCATTTTCTCCGTATTCCTTAACTGTATAATAAGAGGGCAGCACAGAACCGCTCCTTTCTAAACTCTTTGCACAAAAAAAATTCAGCTAAATTCATTATAATTCGACAAGTTTCCCAACATCAATTTTTTAACAGAATGTAATAAAACTTTAATATAGAACATTTTTTCCCATGTTATAATGAAAACAATTCTGATGTTTATGCTGCTATAATAAAAAATGTGCCGATTTTAATCTTTAAGTGGTATAAATATACATATTATTTTGCTTGGTAGTCATGTTTACCCTGCTTTTATATAGGATATAAGACATGGGGTGAAATCACAAGTCTAAGCCTTTTTACCGAATTTTAGGTAACTTGGTATAATTTTCAGACTGGAAAGATAGTATCTTAACTCATTTAGCGCTAAAATAAAGGTACATAGCGGAAGGGTTACGCCCTTGGAGGAGTGTAAATGAGTATTAAGAAATTCGATTCCAAGACTCTGGATCTTATTCTTGAAAAAATGGTTCAAACAGTAGGCACCAGTAAAGATGAAATTTTCCGTATAGGTGAACAATGCCGTAAAGATCATAAGACTTTAACCGAAGAACTTATGGAAGTTAAACAAATGGTTCTTAAGGTAATCGAAGAAGGGGATAAGCTGGAAGTGCAAACCCGGTTTGCAAGAAAGCGCCTTTCTGAAGTAAGCATGCATTTTAAGGATTATTCAGAGTCTGAAGTACGTGAAGCATATGAGAAGGCCCATCAGCTTCAGATGGATTTATCCATGAACCGTCAGCTTGAAAAACAGCTGAGGGATCGCCGTGATGATATTGAAAGAAGGCTTATTGGTGTTAATGACACCATTGATAGAGCGGAAGTCCTCATTTCTCAAATTACGGTCGTGATGAACTATCTGACCAGTGACTTAAAGCAAATGGGAGAAATCATTGAAGATGCGAAGCTCAAACAGGATTTTGGTCTGAAGATCATCGAGGCACAGGAAGAAGAGCGGAAAAGAGTGTCCCGCGAAATCCATGACGGACCGGCCCAGATGATGGCGAATGTCATGATGAGGTCCGATTTAATTGAACGGGTATACAAAGAGCGCGGTGCTGATGAAGCCATTACTGAAATAAAAGACCTGAAAAAAATGGTCCGCAATGCTTTATATGAAGTCCGCAGGATTATTTATGACTTGCGCCCAATGGCTCTTGATGATTTGGGTTTAATACCTACCCTCAAAAAATACTTAACAACGATCGAAGAGTATCACAGGAGCACCAAGATATATTTCGCGAATGTTGGCGAAGAGAAGAGGCTCCCGCCACAATATGAAGTCGCACTGTTCCGTCTGATTCAGGAGTCTGTGACAAATGCTCTAAAACATGCGGATGCTAAAGAAATCCAAGTGAAAATAGAAATAAACTGTACCAGGGTAGCCGTAGTCGTCAAAGACGATGGGAAGGGCTTCAATATTCGCGAGAAGCGTCCTGGATCTTTTGGAATTATGGGAATGGGTGAAAGGCTTGAACTATTGGATGGCCAGATGTCCATAGATTCTAAACCAGGCAAAGGAACCATTGTTATTATCCAGGTGCCATTGAAATAAGAAACACCTTAAGAATAGAGATAGAAAACTAACTGGAGATTTGGGAGGCGAAGCATTTGAATACAAAGATCGTCATAATTGATGACCATCAATTATTCAGAGAAGGGGTAAAACGCATTTTAGATTTCGAAAAGAGCTTTAATGTAGTGGCAGAAGGTGATGATGGCAGTGAAGCCATGGGCCTCGTAGAAGAGTATGATCCAGATGTAATTATCATGGACATCAATATGCCGAACACAAACGGTGTGGAAGCGACCCGCCAGCTGATTAATAAATATCCAGAATCCAAGGTAATCATTCTTTCCATCCATGACGATGAGAATTATGTAACGCACGCACTTAAAACAGGAGCAAGCGGATACCTTTTAAAAGAAATGGATGCAGATGCATTAGTCGAAGCTGTAAAGGTTGTCGCTGATGGAGGATCTTACTTACATCCGAAGGTGACACACAACCTGGTAAATGAATACCGCAGACTTGCAGCAGAAGGTACAGGGACCACATCTTATTCACAGGTGGAAATCCGCCGTCCGCTTCACTTGCTGACACGCCGTGAATGTGAAGTGCTTCAGCTCCTTGCTGATGGCAAAAGCAACCGCGGAATTGGGGAAGCATTATACATAAGTGAAAAAACCGTAAAGAACCACGTAAGTAATATCCTGCAAAAAATGAATGTGAACGACCGTACTCAGGCAGTTGTCGTAGCGATCAAAAATGGCTGGGTAGAGGTGCGATAATATTATTGAGAGAAAAAGTCCTTTTAATAGGGCTTTTTCTTTTTTGCTTTGCAGGAAAACGAAGGAAGAATAATTGTGATTACTTGCCTCATAGGGTTACCCTCTATTTTATGATAGCGGAAATAGCAGATAAATTAAAGGTATTAATACACTATTTTTGAAATATTAACCAAAAATAATCACGCAGGAAGTTACCACCTCTGCCTGATTATTTTATAAGTGCGGCTGCAGCTGTTTGAAAGATAGGTTTTGTATTGGAAGATCTCTTTTTTGCTTGATTCACTAAATAAACAAGCTTCTCGATTTCCTTTGGAGGCAAACTGTCTATGAGCCAGGAAGCAAGTTCAGGTCCGCTGATTGAATGGTCAATATTTGGAACTTTAATGTGCTTATATTTACTTAATTCATTATTAAGCATTTGATGGAGAGTATCTGTGCTGTATCTATTGGAAGTGGGGCTATTTGTGGAAGAAGTGTTTTTAATCAATGTGTTACAGCTCCTTTACAAAATAAAGACACAAAAAGCATTTTATCATATGCCTGGCAAAGATTTGAAGGTAAAAATATACCAGGTCTTAAAAGTAGGTATAATGGAGCACAGCATTATTTAATCCCCTGCTCTATAACTTAATGCAATTTCCCCCGCTATCATATAAAATGGAACATGAACATACAGTAGAGAAAAAAGATAAGGATGGTAACTCTATTTATGAAAACGGCTGTTGTAACGGATAGTACAGCATACATTCCTAAGGATTTAAGAGAAAAGTTAAATATACATATGATTCCGCTTAGTGTTATTTTTGGCAGTGAGACGTACCGGGAAGAAGTAGAAATTACGGCTGCAGACTTTTATGAAGAAGTGAAGCATAAAGATCTTCCGACTACTTCGCAGCCTCCTGTGGGTGAGTTTGCCGAGCTGTTTGAGAAATTAGCGAAAGAGTATGATGCGGTGATTTCGATTCATCTGTCAAGCGGCATCAGCGGTACGTTCCAGGGGGCAGTTACTGCCGGGAGCATGGTTGATGGGATTCAGGTTTTTCCATTTGATTCGGAAATCAGCTGTATGGTGCAGGGGTTTTATGTGATTGAAGCTGCAGAGCTTGCTGCTGCCGGTAAGGGTCCACAGGAGATCGTTGAACGTCTTGAGGAGATGAAGAAAAGCATTCGTGCCTATTTCATGGTGGATGACTTATCTCATCTTCAGCGAGGAGGCCGCTTGTCCAGTGCACAGGCATTGATCGGCAGCCTACTCCAGGTGAAGCCGCTGCTTCATTTTGAGGATAAGAAAATTGTTCCGTTTGAAAAGATTCGCACGCGCAAAAAAGCGATGAAGCGGATGGTTGATCTTTTCTGGGAAGACGTAAAAAGCGGGGAGCCATACCAGGCTGTTATTATTCATGCCAATCGCGAAGCAGAAGCCCGCGAGTGGAAGGCAGAGCTTGAAGCGGAATATCCTAATGTTGAGTTTATGATCAGCTATTTTGGTCCGGTCATTGGAACCCATCTAGGTGAAGGTGCTATGGGGTTTGGCTGGGTGAAGAAGTAGGTTTTGTTTGAGTGCGCCATTCTTAAGGGTGGCGCAGATTTTTTTGGGAAGGGTGATGTGGATGTAAGGGTTTTGCAAATAGATCCAGGATTCCTGCAAATAGAATGTTTAATTTTGCAAATAGCAGCCTAAATCTGCAAATAGATCGGAGAACTTGCAAATAGAACTTCAAAACTTGCAAATAGAGATACAAACTAATTAATCAAGAGGTGAACTAATTGAGATTTACTCCTAATATGACCCCATATATAAAAGATTCTCCTCCAGAAAGCCTCCCGATTTCCTCCATTGACAACATTCCAGAGCCGCCACTCAACGAAAACTATTCATATAACAAAGAACTCCAGCAAATCCTCTGCGGAAAACAGCTTCTATTCGAAAACTTACCGCATTCAATTGAAGAAATCCATCAGCACTATGAAAATGGCTATATTTCTTACCGAAAAGGGATAATTAACACCAAAAGCAAGATAGTTTGTGCCAGGTGCGGCAATAAAGATCGTTCACTGTTTGCAAGTTTTCCCTGTGCCCGATGCGGTGAGAAAGAATGTACCTACTGCCGGAAATGTATCATGATGGGACGGGTCAGTGAGTGCACTCCTCTGATTGGATGGTGCGGACCTGAGCCCGTTCGGGAGCTAGCTGAACATCCCCTGATATGGGCAGGCAACCTTTCACCCGGGCAACAAATTGCCTCTGACCAGGTAAAGCAGGCTGAAATCGAAAGCAAGGAATTCCTCGTCTGGGCTGTCTGCGGAGCAGGAAAAACAGAAGTTCTATTTGAAGGAATCAATGCTGCCCTTGCCTCTGGAAAAAGAATCTGCATTGCTACTCCGAGAACAGATGTTGTACTTGAGCTTGGTCCGCGGCTAAAAGCAGTCTTCCCCGGTATTCAGGTGGCTGTCCTTTACGGCGGCAGTGAAGGCCGCCACCTTCAAGCTCCTTTGACCATCGCCACCACCCATCAGCTCCTCCGCTTTTATAAAGCTTTTGACACCGTAATCCTTGATGAAGTGGATGCCTTTCCTTATACGGCAGACGAAACCCTGCAGTATGCCGTCCGCCAATCCCGCAAAGAAACCTCCTCTATGATCTATTTAACTGCCACCCCCAGTCAAAAATGGCAAAATGAATGCCGCAGCGGAAAAAGAAACTTTGTCACTATCCCGGCTAGATATCATCGTCATCCATTGCCTGTACCGGCTTTCAAATGGTGCGGAAATTGGGAGAAATCCCTAAAAAAAGACAAACTCCCGTCTGCAGTTACCCAATGGATCAAGAAGAGGCACGACAACCAGAAGCAGTTCCTGCTCTTCCTTCCAAAAATCGATAAAATGGAAAAAGTCCTCACCATCCTTCGTAAAACCTATCCTAAAATCCAAGCTGTCCACGCGGAAGACCCCGATCGAAAAGACAAAGTCCAAATGATGCGCAATAAAGAGATCCCCATGTTACTCACAACGACCATCCTGGAAAGAGGGGTTACCTTCCCTAATATTGATGTAGCAGTATTTGGAGCAGAAGACCGTATTTTTACCGAAAGCGCTCTTGTTCAAATTGCCGGCCGTGTTGGAAGAAGCTCTGAATACCCGAAAGGAGAAATCACCTTTTTTCACTACGGCAAAACCGAAAGCATGGTCAATGCGCAAAAACAAATACTCAAAATGAACATTGAAGCCAAAAAGAAAGGACTGATCGACCATTAACTGCTTAATATGCCATGAAGAAATCCTTTCAGCTGTCAGCTGGACAACTCTCTGGTCGCGGCCAAAAGAAAATCATTTATGCCAATGCTGCACCGATAAACTCCCATTTATCAATGGCGATACTTGCAGTAAATGCAGCCGGCCCTTCAGTAACTTAGATCCTCAATTTCGAAAAGGGAACCTATGCGCAGATTGTCTAAGGTGGAACGGGGATCCAGAATGGTCAGGGCAGCTTCTGAAAAACAATTCCCTTTTTATATACGATGACTTTCTGAAAGAAACTATAGCCCGCTATAAGTTCCGGGGCGACTATATTTTGTCGAGAGCTTTTTCTCCTATCATTAGGGAAAAGCTGAGTACCGTGGAATTCGACTATCTCGTCCCAATCCCTCTAAGTCCCCAAAGGATTTATGAACGAGGCTTCAATCAGTCTGCCGCACTCATCCATGAGGCAGGCTTTACCGTGACGGAACCGCTGCAGCGAATTCACTCAGAAAAGCAATCTAAGAAATCGCGAATGGACCGAATTCATTCGCACCAGGTCTTCCAGCTGCAAAATCTCAATATCAAGAATAAAAAAATTATCCTAATTGACGATATCTATACTACCGGCTCAACTCTATATCATGCAGCGAAAGTTCTTAAAGCAGGGGGTGCTGCTTCAGTCTGCTCGGTTACATTAGCAAGAGGATAATGGATGGAATTAATTACAAGTTGATGTTTTTGATCTGGATAGTTATTAGGAAAATAATCCTATGTTAAAATATTCTAATCCAGGGCAAATTTTACGAAAGTAAAAGACGCAAAGCTGCGGGCCTAAAGCAGGTCTCTGCCATGGCGGCCAGGCTACATGGAAGAAGAACTATTTTCGTTTGCCTTTTTTATTGGAAAGGATGTTTTGAAGTGGACGAAATAAACTCACAGGGTGGTGAAAACACCACTAAAGATATTGCTGAATACAGAAGTCAGCAAATGGAATTGACTAAAATAAAAAATAATCTGAACCAGGCTCAGAAGATCGCAAATATTGGGAGCCTGGAGTACGATATTGAAAACGATAGAGGGTTTTGGTCAGATCAGATGTTCCGGATATTTGGGCTAAAGCCTCAAAAAGGTTTTTTTCCGGACTACAAAATGTATTTGAGTTATCTGCATCCAGACGACCTGCCGGCTTTTGAAAATCAGTTTACTCGACTGTTAGAGGAAAAGGACAGTGTGGATCTGATATGCCGGATCATTAGGCAGGATGGAGAGGAACGGTATATTCATCATCGTGCGGACTACTTTGCAGAAGAAAGCGGATCACCGAAAATCATTGCAACGATTCAGGATATAACTGAAAAACGGCTCATGGAAGAAAAGTTCTATGAAAACGAGCGGAAAATAGGACAAATCTATGAAAATCTTGATGTTGGCATTTATTCCGCCGATTTAATAGAAAGAAAGGTATTTCATTTCTCAAGGGGAGTGGAAGGCATTTTCGGGTACACAGCCAGTGAGCTGATTGACAATTTCGATTTATGGGACGAAGTGATCCATCCAGACGACCTGCAAAGTCTGGAAGCCAATCGGGTAAATCTTATTCATGGGAAGAGCGTTCGCTGCCAATATCGTATCTTCCATAAATCCGGTGAGCTTAGATGGGTGAATGATCATAGTATCCCCTATTTAGATGAAAGGGGCGAACTTATCCGGGTTGATGGCTTTGTAACAGATATAACAGAACAAAAATGGCTTGAAAAGAGAATGAGGCGTATGGCATTTTATGATCATTTGACCGATCTGCCGAACCGCCGGTACTTTGATCAGAAGCTGCAGAGCCTTATTGAAGACGATGAACAACAGAACTTCGCTGTCTTGTTCTTTGATCTGGAACGGTTAAAGCAGATTAATGATACCTTTGGACATTCCTCAGGAGATGAACTTCTTAGGCTTGTTTCACATAGAATTAAGGAGAAGCTAAATTCAGTCTGTTTTTCAGCAAGAATTTCCGGTGATCAATTTGCAGTTATAATGGAATATATCCAGGAAAAGGAGGATCCTGCGCAATTAGCAGATTCCATTAATCAAATTTTCTCTGAACCATTCCACATCGACAGCTTTGAGCTTAATATTACCCCATCTATAGGCATTAGTTTATATCCGGATAATGGAAGAACAGCTGATGAATTAGTCAGAAATACGGAATCTTCCCTGTACCATGCCAAGCAGAAAGGGAATAATAGATTCCAGGTTTACCATCCTTCCATGGATATTGAATCTTATAAGCTTTTTACCCTTGAACAGGATATGAGAAAAGCCATTCAAAATGATGAATTTTTTCTTGAATACCAGCCAAGAGTTGATACGAAGACCGGCAAAATAGTAAGTGCCGAAGCTTTACTAAGGTGGAATCATCCGGAATGGGGCAGAGTTTCGCCGCTGGAGTTTATAACAGTGGCAGAGGAAACCGGTTTAATCATAAATATAGGTGAATATGTGCTAAGGAAAGTATGCAGCCAGATTTATTCCTGGAAGGAAAAAGGGTTATCGATTGTTCCGATATCCGTAAATATCTCTCCGCTGAGCTTCTTGAAAAGTTGTCTTGTTTCCACTATAAAAAAAGCATTGGATGAGAGTCACCTCGATGCGTCACTAATTGAAATTGAATTGACGGAATCTTCCCTAATCAATTACTCAGAGAACGTCATTTCAGTGCTTAAAGAATTGGGTTCAATGGGAGTGAAGATTGCACTGGATGACTTTGGGACCGGGTATTCCTCCATCACACAGCTGAAAAATTATAAATTTGATGTTTTAAAGATTGATAAAACGTTTATCCAGGCAATGGATAAAAACGCGGAAGATGCAATCATTACGGCCAATCTGATTCAGCTTGCCCATGGGCTGAATATGAAGGTGGTAGCAGAAGGCGTAGAGACTTTTGAACAATTCTATTCTTTAAGGAAGAATGAGTGTGATCAAATACAGGGATATCTTTTCAGTAAGCCGCTTCCGCCTTCCGCTTTCGAGCAGAAACTCTTAATTGGCACCCTGAAGCCGCAGAATATCAAGGAAGACAATGTGTTCAAAGGTTTGCGCAAGTATGTCCGGGTCGAGTTTCCCTATCCGCTGGAGGCAGAGATGACCATCTTAGAGCTTAACAGCAAGCCTGTCAAAATGGGCAGCACGAAAATCCTGATTGAAGATATGAGTGCAGGCGGAGTAAAATTTGTTTCAAAGATGAAACTTCCTGTGAGGAAAGATATCATTCTATTAATTGAAACGAAGCTTTTAGGAGAGGTTCTCTCCTTTACTGGGACGATTGTCCGTAAAGATGAAATATCAGATGCTCTGACTAATTATGGATTTCAATTTATTATCGAAGAGGGACCGAGAGCTGAATTGGCGGCGATGCTAGATATTCTGCAAAGTCAGCTCGAGCAGAGCGGCTCTGTTCCCGAATCCCGATTCATAGAAACAGTCAGCAGTCTGCTGTATTTCGAATAATTATATTCTATAATTATCCTATTCTTCGAGCTATAATAATTTCATCACAAACTGAGAGAGGAAGAATCATATGGCTGAGTTATCCAACTGCCCGAAATGTGATGCCATTTTTGTCAAAAACCAGTTCCGCGATGTCTGCCAGGATTGCTGGAAGGAAGAAGAAAAGGCCTATGAGACGGTTTACCAGTTCATCCGGAAGAGGGAAAACAGGACAGCGAAGATGATGGAGGTTGTCGAGGCGACCGAAGTCGAGGAAGAACTCATCATAAAGTTCATTAAGACCGGCCGTTTGAAGCTAGCGCAATTTCCAAATTTGGGGTATCCTTGCGAGAAATGCGGGACAAGCATCCGGGAAGGCAAGCTATGCGGCAGCTGTGCGGGTGATCTGAGGAAAGATCTTCAGCAGTTTACCGCTGAGGAAGAACGAAGAAAAGAAGCAGTCCAAAGAGAAAAACACGGTACTTATTTTGCCGTCAATGAAAAAATTAATAGTCGTTTCTAAGCTATGTGACTTATTCGCATAGCTTTTTCTATAGGCTTATAGATGTATTTTTTGCCAAACTTAAATTAACATTTAAACATACCGCCACATTAGCCGATAATAGACTTAGGTTAAATCGACCGGAAAGAAAGTGAGGGGTACACATGAAAATCAATAACTTTGGTCCTTCAGGCGTGAACCCATACAAACGCCAAATGAATAAGCTTGAACATGCAGGAAAACCAGCCAGAACGGCATCAGATAAAATTGAAATCAGCTCTACTGCAAAGGAAATGCAGCAGGTATCCCAGCTAAGCGAAAACCGTAAAGCAAAAGTAGAAGAGCTTAAAATTCAGGTAGAGAACGGGACTTATAAAATTAATCCAAAAGAAGTGGCGAAAAGCATCGCTGATTTTTATACAAAAAAATAATGAGGAGGGATTGGCATGTCAGCCGAAGCACTTACTGCAACGATGGAAAAGCTGCTAAAGCTTCATGAAAGCCTATATGAACTCGCAGTTAAAAAGACAGACATTATTAAGACCGGCGACATGGACGGCCTGAATCAGATGCTGAAGGATGAGCAGGCTCATATTGCGGCTATCAGCAGATTGGAAAACGAGCGGGAAAAGGCAGCAAATTCGATCGCACCCATGCTGGAAAGCCCTACAGTATCAGATTGTTTAAATATCCTTACGCAGCCTGATCGCCTTAGGCTTGAGGCCATCACGAAGGAGCTTGCTGAGCTGGTATATGAACTGAAAGAGCAGAACTTCCTAAACCAGCAGCTTGTCCATCATTCCCTTCAGTTTGTAAATGTATCTATGAATCTTTTACGGCCGCAGCCTGAATCGATGAACTACGGCCCGCCAGCCAATAAGAAATCGGAAAAGATGAATCCAGGAATTTTCAACTCGAAAGTGTAGCAGAACGGAGGAGCAAACATGCGTTCAACTTTCATGGGACTTGAAACAGCCCGCCGCGGCATGTTCACCCAGCAAAGTGCTTTATATACAACCGGACATAATATTTCAAATGCGAATACGCCAGGATACACCAGGCAGCGGATTAATTTCGCGCAAACCGAGCCTTATCCAGGCGTTGGTATGAATCGTCCGCAGATACCCGGACAAATGGGAACAGGTGTCGAAGCGGGGACAGTCCAGAGAATAAGAGAATCATTTTTAGACCTGCAATATAGAACCGAAAACACAAAAATGGGTTACTATGGAGCCATGAGCGAGTCTCTGACTAAGATGGAAGAAATCATGAATGAGCCGTCAGAGAATGGATTGCACAGTACCCTGGAAAAGTTCTGGAACGCCCTGCAGGATTTATCAAGCCACACCGAAAATACCGGAGCCAGGGATGTAGTAGCTGCTACTGGTCAGATGGTTGCGGATACACTGAATTATTATCATAATTCCCTGTCGCGGGTTCAAGAGGATATCGGCAATCAGGTTGATGTGAAGGTTGATGAAATTAACGCAATCGTCGCGCAGATTGACCATCTGAATAAGCAGATCGCCTCTGTTGAGCCGCACGGATACCTCCCAAATGACCTTTATGACGAGCGGGATTTATTGGTAGACAGCCTTTCACAATTGGTTAACGTGAAAGTGACCAGTGTGGTTCCTAATACATATGGAGATGCCAAACCGATGGCATCGGGCCTTTATAATATCGAGATTGTCCAAAAGGATGGAAAATCCTATAATCCGCCTATTAACCTCATATCTGCTACAAAAGAGAGCGGCATTGTTGGCACAAACAAGGTGGAGCTTGAAAAAAGCGAAGAGAGCGGACTTGTAACAGGACTAAAGATCGGATCCACTTCCTTTACGCAATTTGAGACTTTATCCGGTGAACTTACCGGTTTAATTAACAGCTATGGTTATGAAGCAGGCGGTTCTGCTAAGGGTGCTTATCCTGAAATGCTGGAGAAGCTGAATAGAATGACATCTGCTTTTGCCAAGGAATTCAATGAAATTCATAAAAACGGGTATGCCTTGGGAGCGGATACAATCTCAGGCCTGGACTTTTTCCAGTTTGATGAGGATAATCCTGCACAAAGCATTAAAGTAAATCAAGAGCTGCTGGATGACTCTTCTAAAATTGCCGCAGCTGCAGAAAAAGGCGGAGCTTCCGGAGATAACCACAATGCTCAGCTTTTGGCTGATTTAAGAAAGAAAAGCTTTAGTGATTACACCTCCTTGTCTGATGATGAAAAATCAAAGCTGAACGGAAGCCTTGATTCCTATTATTCCGGAATCATTGGACGATTAGGCGTAGACTCTCAGAGTGCCAAAAAGGACCTAAAAAACTCCCTTGTGCTGGCAGATTCAGTAGACCGGAACAGGCAATCGGTGAGTGCCGTGTCATTAGACGAAGAAATGACCAATATGATTAAATTCCAACATGCATACAATGCTTCAGCAAGAAACATAACTGTGGTTGATGAAATGCTCGATAAAATCATCAACGGCATGGGCGTTGTAGGCAGATAAAGGGTGAAATAAAGTGCGCGTAACACAATCAATGCTATCAAATAACATGCTTCGCAATTTAAGCAACAGCTACAGCAGGCTGGACAAGCTGCAGGATCAAATTTCTACGCAGAAGAAATTTACCAAGCCGTCGGATGATCCGGTTGCTGCGATGATGGGAATGAACTATCGTACGGATTTGAACCGGATTCAGCAGTTTACCCGCAACATCGGGGAAGTGAGAAATTGGGTTGATAGTACGGATGATGCCCTGGATAAGGGTGTTTTGGCTCTGCAGCGAATTAGGGAGCTGACTCTCCAGGCAAGCAATGGCACACTGGAAGAAGATCAGCGCAAAGCGGTTGCTGAAGAGGTCAAACAGCTTAAAGAGCACTTACAGAATATCGGGGATACACAAGTTGGCGGTAAGTATATTTTCAATGGCAATCAGACAAATGTACGGCCATCTGAATCAGGTTTTCAAAGCGGAACCATCGAGCTTGAGGTTTTTTCAGGCATCAAGATCCCTGTCAACACGGAAGGAAAAGCTTTATTTGGGGACATGCTCAGTGACGAAGGCGATATCCAAAAGCTAATCACAGCGCTTGAAACGAATGATCCAGCCGTTGGGGATATGCTAGAGAATGTTGATAAAAACATAGATAATTTCTTGTCTGCACGTGCCCTAATTGGGGCCAAGCAGAATCGGGTCGAACTGATGGAGGACCGTCTTTCCCAGCAGGAAGTCTTCTCAACCAGAATTCTTTCCGATAATGAAGATATTGATATGGAAAAAGCCATTATCGAGCTGACAACCCAGGAAAGCATCCATCGTGCCGCACTAAGTGTTGGGGCAAGAATCATCCAGCCGAGCTTAACCGACTTTTTAAGATAATCAGTGAAAAGCTATCCATCAGTGATAGCTTTTTTTCATAAGAGAGGTGTTTAATATGAATGTTCCGCAGATCAGGCTGGAATCCAACTTAATCAAGATGGGATTAAAAATAGAAAAACCGGTGCAGGAAATTGAACAGCCCCCTGCCATCCAATCCATCCAGCAGCCCAAAGCCATCCTGGAAATCGATACAATCCCTGGAAAGCTGACAATCGACCAGACCAAAGCCCGCGAAGACGTCGACCTGAAAAGTGTCGGCAGAAGAATAGAGGAGTTTGCCCAAAATGGGTACCAGGATTGGTTAAAAGGGATGGAGAGAAGAGCTGCACAGGGAACAGAACTTATGAAAATTGAAAACGGCGGCACTCCAATCGCCTATCAGGCAAAGGAAAACAGTGAAGGTCCTCCCAAGCAGTTCAATATTGGCTGGGTGCCATCTTATAATAGTGTAAAGATTCAATACGAACCTGCCAAGGTAAACATTGAGGCTCAGCCGCAAAAGCCGAAGATTGAAGTTGAAATCAGAAAGCCGGTTCATACTTATACGCCTGGAAAAGTAAGCACAGAAATTCTTGAGAAAAACAGCCTAAATATTGATTTTATCAATCTAACCATATAGCAATGAGGTGAAAAGATGAATATCCAAACAAAGTTTCACGGTGTGCAGGAAATAAATCAGGATGATATTATTAATTTTCCATCTGGGATTCCGGGTTTTTTAGAGGAAAAAGAGTTTTATATATTACCTCTTGAAGGGACAGACTTATTTGTACTTCAGTCAGTAAAAACACCTGAGGTAGCTTTTATCGTGACAGATCCGTTTGTTCTTTTTCCGCAGTATGAGTTTGATTTGCCAAAAGAGGCATTGGAAAAATTAGAAATTCAAACAGATAAAGATGTGGCAACCTTTGCGATCTTGACAGTAAGGGATCCATTTGAGGAAACAACCGCTAACCTGCAGGCCCCTTTGGTCATTAACCAAACAAAAAAAATAGGCAAACAAATTATACTTAATCAAACACCTTACCAGACCAAGCATGAGATCATGACACCTCAAGATCAGGGGGAGAGATAATGCTTGTACTTACAAGGAGACTTAAAGAATCGATCATGATTGGTGACGATATTGAAATCTCAATCCTCTCTATTGAAGGTGACCAGGTAAAGCTAGGCATCAGCGCGCCGAGAAATGTTGATATTCATAGGAAAGAAATATACTTATCTATTCAGCAGGAAAACAGCAGCGCAACTCAAACAGATGCTGGTGCAATTGAAAGTATAAGCAACTTTTTTAAAAAGCAATAAAAAATTGTTCCAAACCATTAAACACCTGTCAAAATAAGTCGATATAACCATTGTAAAGCTGAACAGCAAAAAGGCGGCCGACTTTTCTGCTGGTTAGTAAAGCAACCACATGGATGTGGGATATATACTCAAGGAGGAAATTAATAATGAGAATTAATCATAATATTGCTGCACTTAATACTTATCGTCAGTTGAATAGTGCTTCAAGTGCACAAGGTAAGTCTATGGAGAAATTATCTTCTGGTCTTCGTATTAACAAAGCTGGAGATGACGCAGCTGGTCTTGCAATCTCTGAGAAAATGCGTGGGCAAATTCGTGGATTAGACCAAGCTTCTAAGAACAGTCAGGACGCAATTTCTTTAGTTCAAACTGCTGAAGGTGCTCTAAATGAAACTCATGATATTCTTCAACGTATGCGTGAGTTAGCTGTACAAGCTGGTAATGACACAAATACTACTTCTGACCGTGAAGAAATCCAAAAAGAAATTAACCAAATGACATCTGAAATTAACCGTATTGGTAATACAACTGAGTTTAATACTCAAAAGTTATTAAATGGTTCTAAAGACTCTGCAACTCCTGCTGTAGCAATTGGAGATGAAATTACTGCAGCGCAATCATCAAAAGTAACCATTGGTGATTTGACATTTACTGCGAAAACTGCAGGGACGGCTGGAAACTCAATTTCAGTAGAAATTGTACAAGGTACTGGTACAAGTACAGCGAGTGCAGCGGCATTAAGTGGGGACAAACTTACAATTACTTTAGGAACAGATGGTTCAGCTGCTCCATTATCTGTGACAGCTGATCAAATTAAAACTTTAGTCGATGGTGTATCTGGTATTAATGTTGATGTAGCGGTTGCAACAGGTAAAGGTTCTACTGCACAATCTGTAGCCACTGAAACAAATCTTACTGGCGGAGCTGCTGCAGTTTTAGCAACTGAAGCAGTGGATGCTGGAGCATCTCTTCAATTCCAAATTGGTGCTAATGAAAACCAAAGTTTAACACTAGATATTTCTGATATGAGAGCAAAAGCTTTAGGTATTTCTACTGAAGGTACTGCTGATGCAAAGCGTGCTGTTACAGATGGCACAAGCAGCACAACTACAGAGCAAGCTCTTAGTGTTTTAACACATGATGATGCTGCAGCAACTGTAACAACTATCCAAGCAGCAATTGATAAAGTATCTGCTGAGCGTTCTAAACTTGGTGCAAACCAAAATCGTCTAGAACACACAATCAACAACTTGAGCACATCTTCCGAAAACTTAACTGCTGCAGAATCTCGTATCCGTGACGTAGACATGGCTAAAGAAATGATGAATCAAACAAAGAACTCAATTCTTTCTCAAGCAGCACAAGCAATGTTGGCTCAAGCGAACCAACAACCACAAGGAGTTCTACAACTTCTTCGTTAATATTATTTATCTTGGGGACTCTAGATTTACTAGAGTCCCTTTTTATAAGTTAATGGAAAAAGGAGGAATTAGGATATGAAAATAATGCTTTATAAAGACACGTTATATTCTCAGGGAGAAATACTAGATATTTTTGCTTCGAATAAAAAGGTTGCCAAACTTCAAGTAGTAAAGGTAACTAACATTGGGCAAAATAAACAAGATTTAGAGTGTGATATTGTCCAATGTCATCCTGAGTATAAAATGGGTCTTAGGATTTTTAGTAATTCTAACGGCTATATTGAAGTTAGGGTACAAAGAAACTAAATCTTTAATAATTAAATTTAAACGTAAATCTGGAAATTTAAGTATATATTATAACATTAAGCATTCATCTACATGATGTTCATCGTAATGGGGCTTCTCTCTTCCGAGGGAAGTCCTTTTTCTATTTTGGAGGGGGAATCATAATCATGAAAAATCAATCTGCAAAACGTGTGAACATTGTTAACTTATTGCTAATGGAAGGAATCGAGCATGCTTTGCAAGAATCGATGTGTACGAAATTCAAAAGATGGCTATAAATTGTTGCAGCAGTTCTTATGCGGAGATGTGGATAGGGAGTACTTTGTCATGTCGTTAAATGTTTGGATACAAAGAATCAACCAACATCTATTTACATTTGCCACATTTAAAGAAACGGTACCTGTCCCTACATGCGATAATGAACTAAAGTGGATGGTTCCCCCTTAAATAGTCCTAATAAAGATGTTGATCGTAATATCACAATATTCTCTCTGTCTAATTTCCCTCTCAACATTCCGGCTCCCTTACCGATATAAAAACTAAGAAATACATTTAATATAGGTAGGGGATTTTCATGATCGATCAGTTATCATCTCAACACATGCCTCTAACACCTAGATTTTCTAATAATAATGAAGTAAATAATGAGTTTACCAAAAAAGAATCTAAAATACTCGAACAGACAACAGGTAAACATGTTAAACCACTGAAGGAAGATCAGCTAACAGAAGTAGTCGATAGTATGAACGAGTTCTTACAAGCTTCTCACACCTCATTAAAATTTGTTCTTCATGAAGAGTTAAATGAATATTACGTAACATTAGTCGATGACCTAACCCAGGAAGTAGTAAAGGAAATCCCATCAAAGAAAATGCTGGACATGTACGCAGCGATGACGGAATTTGTTGGATTAATGGTAGATAAGAAGATTTAAAGGAGGAATTCCATTGGTTAGAATCGGTGGTCTGGCGAGCGGGATGGATATTGACCAGCTTGTATCGGACCTAATGAAGGCAGAACGGATGCCTCTAGATAAATTAAAGCAGAAGAAACAAGTATTGGAATGGCAGCGCGATGATTACCGTGCAATGAATTCATTACTATTGGATTTTAGAAGTGAGTTGACGCAGATGAAGCTGACTACACGTTATCGCTCGCGTCTGACAACTTCTTCAAATGAAGCAATGGTAACTGCCACAGCAAGCGGCGCAGCAAGCCAGTCTTCTTACTCGATTTCGAAAGTAACACAGCTGGCTAGTGCTGAGACTCGTGTGAATGGCGGAAACATCTCTGCGGATGGAAAGTCCATAGACCCAAGCAAAAGCCTATATGCACAGGAAAGCAGCTTTATGTATAAAGGCAATCATACAGATTCAAATGGAAACCCTGTCGCTAGTGCTTGGAAAAATGGTGCCGTTTTAAGTAAAAATATTGATGTGACCGATCCGGCTGCCATTAGTTTCGGGGATATGTCCAAGGTGGATCTAAATGAACTTAGCTCCTGGAGTGTGAAGGTTAATGGAGTAGGGTTAAATGCACTGAGTGAGGCAGAACTAAGTGCAACGAACCGTCCCTTAAAAGAGAATGAAGTGCTGGTAAAAGAAGATGGAACGCTGCAATTTGGCAAGGAACCTGCAAAGGGAAGTGTCATTAAGATTGATTATGTGGCTACTGAACGCACGGGATTACACGCTATTTCAAGCAGCACTTCCTCTATTCAATTGGCTCAAGGTGCTTTGAACGAAGTGAAAAGCATTAAAATAAAGGAAACAGCGTCCGGAACGACCACTGAGAAAACTTTTTCAATGGGCAATATCGTGAATGGGGAAAGAGAAATACTCGATGATTCCAATAAAGTGGTAGGCACCCTTAACTACGAAACAGGGAAAATCACGTTTAATGCTGATATGCAAAAGCCGGCAGAGGGATCTAGTACAACGATGAGTATGGAGATTGCCTATGACCACAAATACACTGCTTTTTCAGTAGATACCTCAACTTCTAAAGGGGAGCGTCATGATTCCTTCCTTATTTCAGGCAGTGAGTCTCTAAATAATGTCATCAGTAAAGTAAATGCTTCAAGCGCTGGTGTGAATATGTTCTTTGACAGTGCTACTGGCCAAATGACGATGACCCGCACAGAGACGGGTGATTTTAATAAAGGCGGGGCTGAAATCACGACAAGCGGCAGCTTTCTGAATGATGTTCTGCGCTTTAAAGGGGCTGCGGTCAAAGAAGAAGGAAGAAATGCTGAATTCGTGATTAATGGATTGGCTACTAATCGGAGCTCAAACACATTTGAAGTGAACGGCGTTACCTTTACTCTTAAGCAGACGTTTGAAGATCAGCTGGTCAGCATCAATGTCAGCAATGACTCCACAAAGGTTTTTGATAATATTAAGGCATTTGTGGATAAATACAATGAAATGATCGATAAAATCCAGAAAAAAACCGGTGAAGAACGCTATAGAAGCTACACCCCATTAACAGATGAACAGCGTGAGCAGTTATCGGACAAGCAGCAGGAGCAATGGGAAGAGAGAGCTAAAAGCGGTCTCTTGCGCAAGGATTCTACGCTTCAGTCTGTCTTATCTGGGATGCGGATGAACTTTTACCAGCCCGTAACGAATGATCTGGTTTCTCCGCTTTATAATCAGCTGGCCAGTATCGGCATTAAAACGACCAGCAATTATTTAGAAGGCGGTAAGCTGGAAATTGATGAAGCCGCCCTGAAAAAGGCAATCGAAGATGATCCTGTGTCTGTTGAGAATCTTTTTAGAGGAGAAGGACAGACAGACGGGCAAAGAGGGATCGCCCACAGGCTTTATGATACCGTGAACGCTGCAATGGACAAATTGAAGACAAAAGCCGGAAACAGCTTTTCAACCAACCAGCAGTTCACTATCGGCAGGGAATTGAATGATGTAGGCAAGCGAATTGATAGCTTTGAAGATAAATTAAAGCAGGTTGAAGACCGCTACTGGCGGCAGTTCACCGCCATGGAAAAAGCGATTCAGCGTTCCAATGAGCAGTCCATGTTCCTTATGAACCAATTTGGCGGCATGTAATAAAAAGGAGTGTTACAAATGGCAGTAAGCAATCCATACCAATCTTATCAGCAAAACTCAGTGAATACAGCATCTCCTGGAGAGCTGACACTCATGCTATATAACGGCTGCCTGAAGTTCATCCATCAGGCGAAAAAAGCCATCATGGACAAAAACATTGAGGCGAAAAACACCAATATCCAGAAGGCGCAAAATATTATTCAAGAGCTGATGGTGACGTTGAATATGGATGTAGAGGTATCTCAAAACATGATGTCTTTATATGATTATATGAACCGGAGACTGATGGAGGCGAATATCAAGAATGATACAGGTATTCTTGATGAAGTCGGGGGCCTTGTAACCGAATTCCGAGACACATGGAAGGAAGTCATCCAGGTCAATCGCCAGAAGCAATTCTCCCAAGGCGGTACAGTGTAGTGAGTTCGGTTCAAAGGTTTTATGATTTAACCCTTGAGCTAATCAAAACTCTGGAACATACTAAGCTTGACCGTGATGCGAAAATGAATGCCGTCGAAATACTGCTTGAAAAACGCCAGCATGCAATGGCTGGCATGGCTCCTCCATATTCAGACACCGAAAAGGATCTTGGAGCCAGGCTGATCAGCCTCAATGCAAAAGTCACCCAGCTAATGACAAGGGAAAAGCTGTTTATTCAAAAAGACATCAAAGACTTAAGCGTTAAAAAGGAATCAACCGGAAAATATGCTAATCCCTATCAATCCATGGCAACGGACGGTATGTTTTACGATAAAAGAAAATAGGTGACTAATGTTGATGACCCTGACCGAAAAGCAGTACCTTTTTATGAAGGATTACAGCGATCTTTTATATACCATTGATGAAGCGTTTGATTATATAGTAAAAAGCTTTAGTGATTTCAGTAAAACAGAGGGAGATCGCCTTCTTAGTGATGTTTTTCAGGCGTTCCCTCAAGTCGCTTCAGCTCATGAACAGCTTAGCCATCTTGTTCAAGGCAATCACACGATGCTAAAGGCTATTGCTGATATTAGTGCAGTAGCCGATCAGGCTGAACTGCTTATTCAGAACTTTGACGATCTTCCTGTTAGACAGGAGATCATTTCGAAAAAGCTCTATCCTGCATTTGCAGAGTGGCATAAAAATATTCAGCAGGAATTAAATCCATATATACAGTCCTAAATAGGATCAGGCTTAAATAGCCAGGAGGTGTTCCCTTGGATATCCCATTAATGTCCATGGTCTTATCCCAAGGGCAGGTCCAGCGGCAGGCATCCATCTCAGTTATGAAGAAAGCCATGGATCAAGCGGAGGGAAATGCAGAATTTATTCATAAGATGATGAGCGGGTCTCAGATACAGGCCCTCCAGCACGCAGCCCAGCCCCACTTGGGCGGCAATATTGATATAAAAGGATGAGCAGCCAAAGAAGCTGCTCGTTTTTTTATATACGTCACCAATTCGACAAATATTCTCAATCTTTTTACCAGTTTCAGCAGGAGTTTTTAGGGGTAAAATAGAAATATAAATACATAGTCTTAATATACTTTTAAGACTAGGCATTTCCTTTTCAGACATTACTGGTGATTTTCACAGTAAACGCTAATGAAAAGGCTGTCATTGTATAATGAGAAGGAGGAGTTCACGTATGAATTACAACATTCGTGGTGAAAACATTGAGGTAACTCCAGCAATTAGAGAGTACGTAGAGAAGAAAATTGCTAAGTTAGAAAGGTATTTTACTGAAACTCCTGATGCAAATGTACATGTAAATTTAAAAACGTATAATAATAACCGTTCTAAAGTGGAAGTAACGATTCCGATGCCGAATCTGGTACTTCGTGCAGAGGAAGATCATGATGATATGTATGCAGCGATTGATTTGATTACCGATAAATTGGAGCGCCAAATCCGTAAGCACAAAACTAAAGTGAACCGCAAATTCCGTGAAAAAGGCAATCTGACTGCTGTGTTTGCAGCGTTAGAAAATGAGATAGAGGCGCCAGAAGCGGAAGAGGAGGATAACGACCTTGAAGTTGTCCGCCAAAAGAGCTTTGACCTGAAGCCAATGGACAGTGAAGAGGCGATCCTGCAGATGAACATGCTGGGCCACAGCTTCTACGTGTTCACGAATGCAGAATCTAACTTAACCAATGTAGTGTACAAGCGTAAAGATGGCCGGTATGGTCTGATTGAAGCGCAATAATAAAACGTGAAAACCCCGCTGCTGAGGCGGGGTTTTCGTTTGTTTGGGTTCACTATTGGGCTATTTGCAGGAATTGGTCTGCTATTTGCAAATTCGCCGTTTTATTTGCAGAAATGCCGAAGTTATTTGCATGAATTATACTTCTATTCGCAGGTTTCCCCGACCTAATTGCATCGTTCACTTTTCAGTAAAACGACACTTTCAAAAATCCGCCTAAACCGTAAACTTCTCCAATTCCCTCTCCATAACCCCAGTCATTTCCTTCAGCTGCTCCACCTTCACCATAACCTGCTCAAACGCGCGAAGCTGTTCCTCCGTAGAAGCTGAGATTTCCTCAGTACCGGCAGCCGTTTCTTCTGTTACCGCCGAAATGTTTTCCACAGCGCTAATGACCTGCTGGCTCATATCGCTAGAATTTTTCATATCTTCAACCAGTCTTTCCAGATGATTGTGAATGCCGGACACATGCCCGGAAATGGTTTCAAAAACCTGTTCTGTCTCGCTCATCGATTGGGATTGCTCTTTTGAAAGTGCATGTCCCTGTTCAGTAGCTGTGTATATATTGCTGATCCCATTTTGGATATTGCTGACCATTGACGCAATCAATTCTGTTGCTTTGGATGAAGAATCAGCAAGCTTCCGTACTTCTTCAGCAACAACCGCAAATCCTTTTCCGGCTTCACCGGCACGGGCTGCTTCAATAGCTGCATTTAAGGCCAGCAGATTGGTTTGATCCGCAATATCTTTAACCGTGTTGGCCGCCCCTTCAATTTCCTTGGTGAACTGGGCAAATTCACTGACTGAACTTCTAATATGGTTAGACGAACTGGAAATCTCTTCAGCAAGCTTCATTTGTTTTTCTAAAGACACTCTGCCTTGATCAACAGATTCCAATGCTTGTGTGCTTTGTGTGGCACTTTGCTCGCTGGAATGATGGACCGCTGAAAATTGCTCCCCCATTACGCTCATTAACTCAGCGGTAGCCTGGACGTCTTCAGAGATGGCCTGGCTGCCTCTCGCCAGTTCATCCGTTGAAACAGCCACCTGGCTGCTGCTTTCATTTAAGCTGGTCATATAAGAAGCCACATCTTCGGCAAATCCTTTTACATTTTGGCTGACTTCTTCAATGGATTGCACGGTTCCTTTTAGATTCACCACCATTTTTGAGAAAGCTTCCGTTAGTTTATCCACTTCATATCGGCTGTTCTCTTTAAAAGTAAGCTGCGATAGGTCTGCTGTTAAGTCTCCCTCTGAAATTTTCTCTGCTTTATCCACGATCGCATTAATTGGTTTTGTAATCTTTCTCGCAGCCATCCATGAGAAAATAGCTGATAACAAGATTAGCAGTACGCTTCCTATTAGGGAGGAATTCGTGATAAAGGCGATTTTCTGGCTGGTTTCCTGAAGAATGCCTTCATACCATTCATTTGTGCGCTTCTTTAAAAGGTGCATATCATTTAAAATACCGGATATTCTTATACTCTGGCGCTTGATTTCCGCTTTGTTTCCTTTTTCAAAGGCTTCGGTGGATACATCCGACAGCTCTGCATATTTTCCTTCAATGCTGCCGATAATTTTTTTATGCCCGGGAACTGAGGCAACCGAAGAGAGGGCAGCCAGGTTTTCCTGGACTTCTGTCATCATGGTTAGTGCCTCGTCTTTGTTGGCATCACTGGAATTATAGGTATAATTGGCAAGCGACTGGCTTGTCACAACAAGGCTTTGCTCCAGGTCCTTCACTTTCAGTAAAAGGTCCACATCATCTTTAGCGGAGCTTTGAATGTGTAACGTTTGGTATATGATAAAGCCTATCATGCTGACTGATAGCACAAGTGGGATCAGCGTGACAATAATAAGGCGGTTTCGTAATGTCATCTTGGATGCTCCTTTATTCAGCTGTTACTGTGATTTTTCCATTGATTATGTCTTCAGTTGCTTTTTTCATTGCTGCTTTCTGCTCCTCTGTTAAGGAAATGACGCGGATTTCAGAAAGACCGACACCGTTTTCTGCCAGTCCCCATACATAGGATGAAGCTTCGATTTTTCCGCTCTCCGTCAATTCTTTTGCCAAGTTAAAAACAGCAATATCGATGTTTTTGACCATCGATGCGGCAACGGCTTTTTCGGCAACAAAATACTGGTCGGAATCGACACCGCCGGCAAGCACGCCTTTTTCTTCGGCTTTTTTCAGTGCGCCAAAACCGGTGAATCCGGCAGCAGGGTAGATAAAATCAGCTCCTGCCGCAATTTGCTTCTCGGCGACTTTTTCACCGAGAGCCGCATCCCCAAAGGTTCCGGTATATTCTGTTAAAATTTCTATTTTCGGATTGAAGTGCTTGGCGCCTTGAATAAATCCATTTTCAAAATGATGGATGACAGGTACATCAACACCGCCGATAAATCCCAGCTTGTCTGTTTTGCTTGTCATGGCAGCGAGCATCCCGACAAGGAAGCTTCCTTCATGCTCCTTAAACGTAAGTGAGACCACATTATCAAGCTCGGAAACAGCATCAATCAGCAAAAATTGCTTTTCTGGATATTTCTCCGCCGTCTTTTCAAGTGCTTCCTGTGCGGTGAAACCCAGTCCGATGATTAGATCATGATCTTCTTTTACAAGCTCTTCAAGAGGCTTTTCAAAATTTCCGTCCGGGGCTTCCTTGTAATCAAAAAGAATGCCCAGCTCATCACGCGCTTTTTCCAGGCCACGGAAGGCAGAGTCGTTGAAAGACTCATCCCCCAGGCCTGTATCAGATAGGAGAATGCCAATCTTATATTCTTTATTTTGGTTTGTGCTTTGTTCAGAGGCAGAGCAGGCTGCCAGAAGTAGACTTAATAGAAGCAGAATAGGTAGTAGTTTTTTCAAGGTAGACCTCCATGTTGTTGTATTTCGCCTTACCTATTATCGGCAGAAAGGCGGAGGTCTTAAGTCTGAAGTCAGACCCTGACTCGAAAAAAATGGCAAAATAAAAAAGCCTGCATTCACAGGCTTAACATCATTCCTCCAGGACCTTATATTTTCGCTTCAATGATTCCGGTGCCATTTTCACCATTTGCTGAAGAACAAACGATGTAATCACAATATCGTCCGTAAAGCCGAAGATCGACAAGAAGTCGGGTACAAGATCGAGCGGCAGAAGGATATAAAGAAGTCCGGCCGCAACAGGGAAAAGCTTTTTACCGGCCGTTACTTCCGGTGATAGAAAGTAATCCTTTAAGAAGGGCAGGAACTTCCAAAATTTTAATACAAATTTGATGCGTTTGAGAAACTTCATTTAGTTCACCTTTTTCTAGTTCATTCGCTGAATGGGAACTGACACCTGAATGCGCGGCGGGTTTTTCACCTCAAGTGTGGCAGCTGATAGATAGCTTGTTTCAAGTATGCTTCAAAACGTAAATAAAATTAGCCACTTTTGCAAAGTGTTCAATTAGGTATGAATCTCCTCTTTTTATAAATTTCTATAGGTTAAGAGGGGATATGTTACACTCGTTTCTTCCTCCTTAGGATTGGTTATCGAATAATCGTGATTTTATCCAGGTCGGCGCTTTTGACGCCTTCGTTAAAAATCAGTCTTGTTTTAAATTGAAAAATCCGGTCTGGTGCAGAGCAGGGAATGTCTTCAGGAAGCTGGAAGTTAAAGTCCATTTTGTTGGTTTCTTCTGATTCAATGACCTTGGTGGATAGAATGGTCGATGTCCCGATCACTTCCTCCTTCTCTTCTTCAGGCGACGCCATGACCAGGTCACACTCAATCCGCTTAATCTGCTGATCAATGGTTCCTCCTTCAATCAGGAAGATTCCGCTCACATTTTCCCCTGGCGTATATTGAAGCTTTGGCAGCTGCAGATCAATTTTTGCAGAGCCTATTCCAAGCATTGACATGTATTTTCGTAAAATCAACAAAGATCTCTCCTCTAATTTTTTAGGGGGGAGCTGCTCGCTCACACCACAGTTTTGCTGTTTCCTTCTTTACGTGTTACTCATGATAAAGTTTCAAGAAATTTTCCTTCTACCTATTCCTCCATTTTATAAAGTAAAACGTGTGGCGGTGCGGGCCTGTATATAAAAAGGGCCTTTACCGCGGTGGTAAAGGCCCATAAATAAAGACCTCTACCGAATTTGGTAAAGGTCTTGCTAACAATTGTTTAGATTGCCAACAAAGCCGAGAGCATTTGCTCCGTAATGACGACTCTGCTGTAAAAGCTACTCCCCTTTAGGAGAAACTATTCAATTTATAGCTAAATCATATTGTATACCCCGGACTTTGTCAATATTTCATCATTAATTTAGTTTTCCGAAATAAATACTAACATAATATTTATATAATTTGATATAATCAAAATTAATTATTTTAACACTTTAATACAGAGGTGAACTCCATGAACTTTGATTTCTACAGCCACCCATACACATCACAGCGAACGACCGTCATGGCGAATAACGGCATGGTGGCTACTTCCCAGCCGCTTGCTGCACAGGCTGGATTAGATATGATGAAAAAAGGCGGAAATGCCATAGATGCAGCAATTGCAACAGCGGCTGCTCTTACCGTGGTTGAACCGACATCAAACGGAATCGGCGGCGATGCATTTGCACTAGTCTGGATAAAAGGGAAACTGCATGGATTAAATGCAAGCGGCCCTGCTCCAAAGTCCATTTCCATAGAAGCATTAAAGGAAAGAGGCATCGAAAAAATGCCGACGCACGGCTGGATGCCGGTTACGGTGCCTGGTGCTCCATCCGCGTGGGCTGAGCTTTCCAGGCGTTTCGGCAGGCTTCCGTTAAAAGATGTCCTCCAGCCCGCAATTGATTATGCTGAAAAAGGCTATCCGTTAACACCGATACTCGGCAAGTACTGGCAGTATGCTTATAATAGGTTTAAACAGATTCTGACGGATGACCAATTCCAGCATTGGTTTGAAACCTTTGCTCCAGATGGAAGGGCTCCTGAAATTGGAGAGATCTGGCGCTCTGAAGGGCATGCAGCCACTTTAAGAGCCATTGGCGAAACAGATGGCGAAAGCTTTTACCGCGGGGAAATTGCTGAAAAAATCGATGCTTTTTCAAAAAAATACAATGCATTCCTATCCAAGGAAGACCTCGAAGATTACAAGGCGGAATGGGTTGATCCCATCAAAGTTCATTACCGCGGATATGATGTCTGGGAAATCCCTCCGAACGGCCAGGGTCTCGTCGCTCTCTTGGGTTTAAATATAGCAAAAGGGTTTGAATTCCGCGATAAAGACACGGTGGATACATATCACAAACAAATTGAAGCGATGAAGTTAGCTTTTACAGACGGCAAGGCATTTATTACAGATCCTGCGGAAATGAAAGTGACAGTTGAAGAACTGCTCTCAGAGGAATACGGTGAATCGCGCCGCAGTGAGATTGCCGGCGAAGCTCTGACACCTGAGCCTTACCAGCCGCCACGTGGAGGTACTGTTTATCTGGCGACAGCAGACAGCGAAGGCAATATGGTTTCCTTCATCCAAAGCAATTATATGGGCTTTGGATCCGGTCTTGTCGTTCCTGGAACGGGAATTGCCCTTCAGAATCGCGGACACGATTTCTCTCTTGATCCGGAGCACCATAATGCACTGAAGCCCGGCAAGAAAACGTACCACACGATAATCCCTGGATTCCTGACAAAAGACTGCGAAGCGGTTGGGCCGTTCGGTGTGATGGGAGGCTATATGCAGCCGCAGGGGCATATGCAGGTGGTCATGAATACAGTGGATTTCCACTTGAATCCGCAGGCAGCCCTTGATGCGCCAAGATGGCAGTGGATTGAAGGGAAAAAGGTCCAGGTGGAACCGCACTTCCCTAATCATATTGCCCAGGCTTTGGTCCGAAAAGGACATCAAATCGAGGTAACCGTTGATACAGGCGGATTCGGACGCGGCCAGATTATCTGGCGTGATCCAAAAACAGGCGTGCTCATGGGCGGAACGGAAGCCCGAACAGACGGATCGATTGCCGCCTGGTAATAAAAATTGAGGAAAGCAGCACGCATATTAGAGTAAAATAACCATATAAAAGATACTGGGGAGCGGAAAAAAATGGCCGCTCCTTCATCTGCTTTTTCGGGATGCAAGGCGAAAAGGGGCATGGCTTGTCTCTGCAATTGGTGAAGAGGATGTGAACACATGAAACAAAAGGAGATTTTCATTGCGTTTTTTCGGTCCGGCATTTTGGGTTTTGGCGGCGGGCCTTCTGCCATTCCGCTGGTCCATAAAGAGGTTGTGGATACCTTTAAATTTATGGATTCAGACGAGTTTGGAGATATATTAGCCCTCGCCAATGCGCTGCCTGGACCTATTAATACAAAAATGGCGGGATATATTGGCTATCGGGTAGGCGGGTTTCTGGGAATGCTGAACGCGCTGATAGCTACAATGGTTCCAACCATCATCCTTATGATTGTTCTTTTAACGGCATTAAATAACTTAAAGGATCAGCCATGGGTTGCCGGCATGACGAAGGCGGTCGTTCCCGTTGTTGCTGTTATGCTTGCTACTTTAACATGGGATTTTATTAAAAAGTCTACAAAGTCATCACTCGGCTGGGCTTGGACACTTCTTTTTGTAGCGGCCAGTCTGGTTCTTATCGAATTTGTGAATATTCATCCTGGAATTATTATATTTATTGCACTCGTGACTGCCCTTCTGAAAAAGGATGCTGCAGAAAAAAATGAAGCTAAAAAGGAGAGGAATCCCGCATGATATATGTGCAGATTTTCCTGGCATTTTTCATCCCCGGGATCCTTGGATACGGCGGAGGACCTTCATCCATTCCCTTGATTGAACATGAAGTGGTAGATAATTATGAATGGATGACAACGAATGAATTCAGTGAAATGCTGGCAATGGGCAATGCCCTGCCAGGTCCGATTGCAACAAAAATGGCAGGCTATATTGGCTATGAGCAGGGAGGGGTTCTTGGATCTATAATTGGTGTATTTGCAACAGTAGCACCTTCCATGATCTTAATGCTCGCTCTGCTTGGGCTGCTGATGAGGTATAAAGAATCCCCCCGTGTTAAACGGATGACCAATTATATTCGGCCGATTATCGCTGTTTTGCTGGGCGTTATGACTTATGATTTCCTATTTTCATCCTATGATGGAATTGGGATCTGGCAGACGCTTTTCATTGGGCTGCTTAGTTTTTTCCTTTTGGAAAAACTAAAAGTGCATCCCGCTTTTGTCATTGCAGGAGCGCTTGTTTATGGGGGGATTTTCTTAGCATAATCGGCAAAAAAATAAAATGAACGAAAACGGTGAGTTTTGTGGACTCACCGTTTTGTTGTTTTTATTTTGGCCTGCTGGAAAGCTGTTTAGGACGCGAACTGACCGATATATTGAAAAACTGAACGATAAGACTGATGTATTGACCGAAATCAGATAAATCATGCAAAAAAGCACGCAATCCCGGCTTCCTTAACCTGCCAAATGTTTAAATCCGCTTGATTAATGCCTAAACTGCTGATAAATGTTAGGATAGTAGAGTTAAACGAATTTTGTAGGAGAGATTTAGAAGATGTCAACAGTAAAAGTAAGCAGAAACGAACCGTGTCCATGCGGGAGCGGAAAAAAATATAAAAAGTGCTGCGGCAGCAAAGATGCTGTATCAATTAAGGATGTTTTGAATCACGAAGTTCTTGAGCTTCAAAAGGAAGTAAGGGCCTATGCGCTTACTCATTTTGCAGATGACATGAAAGAAGATTTCATGGATCTTCTGGATATCCTTGAAGACATTGAACCAGAGGAAAAAGAGTTTTATGAATTTATACACTCTTTCTGGTACATTCTATTTGGAACGCTGGAAGATATGGACTCCATTATGGATGAGTTCATTCATGCAAAATTACCGGCCGTTGCACGTCCGCGCTTAAAAAACATTTTAAAATCGTGGGGAGACAGCAAAGCGGCAGCTGGGATACTGACCGAGGTGACTGAAGATAAAGCAGCCATTAAAGATTGCCTGACCGGGAAGGTTTACAATATCTCCCTATTTGGTGATATGGACGTTCATGAAGGAAACTTTGCCTTTGCCATGCTTCTTCCTTATGGAGAAGAATATGTAGCGTTTCCGGCGATTTTCGACCTGCCAGGAGAAAATGCTGCAAAGTTTGCAGACTATATTCAGTATTCCTTTGAGGATGCAAAATACGATGATCCTGAAGAATACCTGGCTGAATACTTCATTGACCTCATGAATGACACACCAAAATCATTGGCAGTTCCATCTATGGACAATTTCGACTGGCCATCCAAGGGTGCAGAGCAGGTTGCCAACATGTTCCGGGACGACATGACAGAAGCCGGCGAAGAACCATGGCTGATCGGTATGGGGATTTCACTCTGGATGGAGTATCTGACGAAAACGGGCAAACAGGTCAAAAAGCCTGACAACTATGTTGCGGGTCTTCGATACCTTGTGAGCACGATAGCGCCAACTAAGGAAAATCTCACTCAGAAGGAATTCGGAGAGAAATACGGAATCAATGCGAACCGTGTCTCTGCTTATTATGGTGAAATTTATGATGCAGTTGAGAAAACCATTATTGAACTGATTGAATCGTCGAATTCATAAAAAGGAGAGCATTTTTGCTCTCTTTTTTTTGCGGTAATGTGGATCTGGCGCGGACTGACCGGTAAAGCGGATATCTAGGCAGTATTCAAAAAAGAGAAGAGTGTGTTTACCGAACCCCAACTATCAGCAAATTAAAAGATCTGAAATAGCGCGCATGCGGCATAAGTTGTCACCCCCCTCCCAAAGTGGTAATATTAATAAGAAATAATGTGAATTTTCATGGGAGGATTCCGCCGGGAAAGAGCGAATCTTTAACTACCTATGCTTAAATAGACTTTGAAATTAGATATGCATAGTTCCGGGCCTTGAGTCATCAACAAGGCACTTGTGCTGTCATATCCAACATAAAGGAGCGTTTTTATGCTTGGGATTTTAAATAAAGTGTTTGATCAAAATAAACGCGAATTAAAACGCCTCACCAAAATGGCAGAACAAATTGATGCACTTGCATCTGATATGGAAAAATTATCGGACGAGCAGCTGCGCGAGAAAACGGAAGAATTCAAAGCCCGCTACCAAAAGGGCGAGACAGTCGATGATATGCTGACTGAAGCTTTTGCAGTTGTCCGCGAAGCAGCAAAGCGCGTTCTTGGCTTATATCCTTATCCGGTTCAGTTAATGGGGGGGATTTCCCTTCATGACGGAAATATTTCTGAGATGAAAACGGGTGAAGGTAAAACGCTGACTGCAACTATGCCGGTTTACCTCAATGCCCTAACCGGCAAAGGCGTTCACGTTGTAACGGTCAACGAATACCTTGCGAGCCGTGATGCCACTGAAATGGGCCAGCTTTACGAATTCCTTGGACTGACTGTCGGCTTGAACTTAAATGGGCTTTCCAAAGAAGAAAAGCAGGCAGCATATGCTGCGGATATCACATACAGCACAAACAACGAGCTTGGATTCGATTACCTTCGCGATAACATGGTTCTCTACAAAGAGCAGAAGGTTCAGCGTCCGCTGCACTATGCCGTAATCGATGAAGTGGACTCCATCCTCATTGATGAAGCTCGTACACCGCTGATCATTTCAGGTTCAGCACAAAAGTCCACTCAGCTTTATATCCAGGCTAATGCCTTTGTCAGCCGCCTGAAAAAAGATGAAGACTTCACATATGATGAAAAAACAAAAGGGGTACAGCTGACAGAAGAGGGGATGACCAAAGCAGAGAAGGCTTTTGGAATCGATAACCTTTTCGATATCTCTCATGTTGCACTTAACCACCATATTACACAGGCATTAAAAGCACATTCCAGCATGCATCTGGATGTCGATTACGTTGTTCAGGAAGGCGAAATCGTCATTGTTGACCAATTTACCGGCCGTCTGATGAAGGGCCGCCGCTACAGTGATGGACTTCACCAGGCTATCGAAGCTAAGGAAGGCCTGGAAATCCAGAACGAAAGCATGACACTTGCAACGATCACATTCCAGAACTATTTCCGTATGTATGAAAAGCTTGCCGGTATGACTGGTACGGCGAAAACGGAAGAAGAGGAATTCCGCAATATCTATAATATGAACGTTATTGTGATCCCGACAAACCGCCCGATCGCCCGTGATGACCGTCCGGATTTAATTTATGCAACAATGGATGGGAAATTCCGTGCGGTTGTGGAAGATATCGCTGATCGCCACAAAAAAGGACAGCCTGTGCTTGTCGGTACAGTGGCTATCGAAACATCTGAAATCATTTCTAAATACCTGACCAAAAAAGGTGTTCCGCATAACGTCCTAAATGCGAAGAACCACGGCCGTGAAGCAGAAATCATCGCGGACGCAGGTAAGCCGGGTGCCGTGACAATCGCGACTAACATGGCAGGGCGCGGTACGGATATCAAGCTCGGAGAAGGTGTGAAGGAACTTGGCGGCCTATGCGTTATTGGTACAGAACGCCATGAAAGCAGACGTATCGATAACCAGCTCCGGGGACGTTCCGGACGTCAGGGAGACCCTGGTGTCACGCAATTCTATCTTTCCATGGAAGATGAATTGATGCGCCGCTTCGGTTCTGACAATATGAAATCGATGATGGAGCGCCTTGGAATGGATGACACTCAGCCAATCCAGAGTAAAATGGTTTCAAGAGCCGTTGAATCTGCGCAAAAACGCGTTGAGGGCAACAACTTTGATGCCCGTAAGCAGCTTCTTTCTTACGACGATGTTCTCCGTCAGCAGCGTGAGATTCTTTACGGTCAGCGTAATGAAGTTCTGGAGTCTGAGAACTTGAGAGAAATTGTTGAAAAGATGATCATGACCAGCATCCAGCGTAATGTGGAAGGGTATGCACCTGGGCATGAAGACGAGGAAAACTGGAACCTGCAGGGCATCATTGACTACGTAAATGGAAACCTTCTAAATGAAGGCGACCTAACCGTAAATGATATCCGCGGCAAGGATACGGAGGAAATCTCCGAAACCATTTTTGCCAAGGTTAAAGAACGCTACAATGAAAAAGAGGAAATGCTTAGCCCTGAGCAAATGCGTGAATTTGAGAAAGTCATCGTGCTTCGTGCGGTTGACTCCAAATGGATGGATCACATTGACGCAATGGATCAGCTTCGCCAGGGAATCCACCTGCGTGCGTATGGCCAGACAGATCCGCTGCGAGAGTACCAGGGAGAAGGCTTTGCAATGTTTGAAAACATGATCGCTTCCATCGAAGAAGATGTTGCGAAGTACATCATGAAAGCCGAAATCCGCAACAACCTCGAGCGCCAGGAAGTGGCCAAAGGCCAGGCCGTCAACCCGAAAGAAGACGGTGAAAAGGTTAAGAAAAAGCCTGTCGTCAAGCAGATGGACGTTGGACGCAACGACCCATGCATCTGCGGCAGCGGCAAGAAATATAAAAACTGCTGTGGTGCAGAATAAGAAAAGCGGAAGCGCCTTGCCCACGAAGGAACGCAGACTAAGAACGCCACGTCCTGTGGCAACGTCTGCATGACCCCCATCCTGGGGGGCCCAAGCACAAGACGAACCTCCCGGAAAGGCGTTCTTTGCCTTTTTGGGAGGATTGGCTTGTGACCTCGAGGGGGTAGGAGCTGGAGCTAGACAATTATCGACGTTAAAAGTTTATTTATCACTTAAAATAAACAATTGAGCCGGCAACAGCTTTGCCGGCTTCTCTCTTGGAGAAAATTGAGATAAACCTAATAGGAAACATGGTTTTACAGATAATCAAGCTATAATATGAAAAAAATAATTTTTGAGGTGACGGAAATGGAATTAGCAGATATTCGCAATGAACTTGAAAAAACAGCTAAGATTTTAGCGGACTTTAGGGGGTCTCTTTGACTTAGAAAACAAAGAGGCGCGCATCGCTGAGCTTGATGATGTCATGCTGCAGCCTGGATTTTGGGATGACCAGCAAGCGGCACAGGTCGTTATCAGCGAATCAAACTCACTGAAAGAACAGGTAGTTGAATTCCACGATTTATACGAAACGTTTGAGAATCTGGAATTAACTTACGAGCTAGTAAAAGAAGAGAGCGACGCAGAATTGCAGGCAGATCTTGAGGAAGAACTCAAGGACTTGGTTAAGCGTCTGAACGATTTCGAGCTTCAGCTTCTTTTAAGCGAGGAATACGACAAGAACAATGCCATTCTTGAACTGCATCCGGGTGCAGGCGGAACCGAGTCACAGGACTGGGGCAGCATGCTGCTTCGTATGTATACACGCTGGGCAGAGAAGAAAGGCTTCAAAGTTGAAACACTTGATTACCTGCCAGGAGATGAAGCGGGCATCAAGAGTGTTACCCTTAGCATTAAGGGCCATAACGCATACGGCTACCTAAAGGCGGAAAAAGGTGTACACCGTCTGGTAAGGATCTCGCCATTTGATTCATCAGGACGCCGCCATACTTCATTCGTTTCCTGTGAAGTGATGCCGGAATTCAATGATGAAATTGAAATCGACATCCGTACCGAAGATCTGAAAATCGACACATACCGTGCAAGCGGAGCAGGCGGTCAGCATATCAATACGACTGACTCTGCTGTCCGTATCACTCACTTGCCGACCAATGTCGTGGTAACCTGCCAGACAGAGCGTTCCCAGATCAAAAACCGCGAACGTGCCATGAAAATGCTGCAAGCTAAGCTTTATCAAAAGAAAATCGAAGAGCAGGAAGCAGAATTGGCTGAAATCCGCGGTGAGCAAAAAGACATCGGCTGGGGAAGCCAGATCCGCTCCTATGTCTTCCATCCGTATTCCATGGTAAAAGACCACCGCACCAACACTGAAGTCGGCAACGTCCAGGGAGTTATGGACGGTGACCTGGATATGTTTATTAACGCATATTTGCGTTCGAAATTGATTTTGCCTCAGGATTAATGCGTAAAATAGCCTATGCTGGCATAACCGGCATAGGCTTGTTTTTTTATGGAATTATAACTGAGCTAGCCGGTGAATGGGGATTGCTCTAGGAGTGGATACGCTTTTTGAGCTGGTTTATTTCCATTTCATGAACCCCGCTCTTTTCACTGAGGTGTACAATATCAATTTTCGTACCTTTTATAGCGTCGGAAATCACATTGAAAGTCTCTTCATGCTGTTCTAACTTCGTTTCAATATGCTTAAAATGACTTCTGAATTCTGTGGCATTGTTCTCAATCTGTTCAGAAAGTCTTTCAATGCTATTTTCAACAATTCCCAGCTTATTATCAACAGTATCTATACTGTTTTCAACGTTCCCAAGCCTGCTATTAACATCAGAAATATCATGATCAATGGAATCAAATCTCTGATCAATGGAATCGAACTTCTGATCAGCCGAATCAAATCTCTGATCAATGGAATCAAACTTCTGATCAACCGAATCAAATCTCTGATCAATGGAATCAAACTTCTGATCAACCGAATCAAATCTCTGATCAATGGAATCAAACTTCTGATCAACCGAATCAAACTTTAGATCAATGGAATCAAACCTCTGATCAACCGAATCAAATCTCTTTGAATGTTCCTTTAAGGTACTTAAAATTTCATTAAGTATCTTCTCCATTTTTCTCACCTCCTTTTCGACATTATACCACATGCCGCTATATTTCATGCTGCTGAGAAAGCAGTACAAATGGACCCCGGAACAAAGCTTATAAACATTTCATACAAAAATCGGCATGATAAATTGACTGTTTTTGTCACAACATAATGAAAGGCAGAGGTAGGGAACTACAGTCCTTTAATACGGCAGTTTAATGGCATTTACAGGCTCAAGACTCCATGCTATACTCACTGACGGTAAAAATGGAATATGACTTAATTCTGTATAGATCGGGGACACCGGAGGGAGAAGAAATGGGCAAGAATAGAAGAGGATATACTTATAGTAAAAAAGCGGAGAGATTGCTGGAGTACATATATGTTTTAATAGGATCTGGAATTGTCGCCATTGCATTTAACGTGTTTTTGCTGCCCAATCGAATTGCATCAGGAGGGGTGAGCGGGATCAGTACGATCCTGGATGCGGTTGCTGGCTGGGAGCCCGCATACGTGCAGTGGGCATTTAATATACCGCTTTTTATTGCAGGCGTACTTTTGCTCGGCAAACAATTTGGGGCAAAAACGCTGGCAGGAACAATCTTTCTGCCCTTAGTTGTTTTCCTTACAAAAGAATATGAGCCATGGACATCAGATCCGCTGCTGGCTTCTCTGTTTGGCGGAATTGGCGTTGGCCTGGGTTTAGGCATCGTTTTCCGGGGTAAAGCATCAACAGGAGGGACAGACCTTGCAGCACAGATTATTAACAAGTATACAGGTTTGTCTCTTGGAACCTGTGTTGCGATAATCGATGGATTGATCGTACTGTCGGCTGCGATTATTTTCGACATAGAGCAGGGGCTGTATGCCTTAATTGCTTTATATGTAACAAGCAAAACAATCGATCTCATACAGCTTGGATTCAGCCGGACAAAGATGGCTTTAATCATTACTGAAAAACAAAATGAAGTTCGTGAAGGAATTTTGAATAAAATTGACCGAGGTGTGACAAAACTATCAGCATACGGTGGTTATACTGACCATGAACGCCCAGTCCTCATGTGTGTGGTGGACCAGACGGAGTTCACAAAATTGAAACAACTGGTTCAAACCATTGATCCTACTGCATTTATCATTGTTACGGATGCTTCCGAGGTGTTGGGCGAGGGTTTCAAACGAGCATAGTGTTGGTATAATATAGCTGTACTTAGTATTTTTTCCTGAGGGGGAATTATAGGTGAAAAAGAAGCTACTAGCATTACTGATGGGTACATCTTTAGTTCTTGCAGCCTGCGGCGGCGGAGACGATGCTGCTGAAGACAAGGACACTGCTACAAACGGCGGCGGTGAAACAACGACTGATACTGCTGATGCTGGTGATGCACAAAAGCTTTATGAACAGAAATGTTCAAGCTGCCACGGTGCAAACCTTGAAGGCGGTGTAGGACCTGCACTAGATAAGATTGGTGCCAGCCTATCACAGGAAGATATTGAAAACACAATTGCTAACGGTAAAGGAGCTATGCCTAAAGGATTGCTTCAGGGAGAAGAAGCTTCTGCAGTAGCATCCTGGCTAGCAGGCAAGAAATAATAGGGTTCTAAATAAAAACGTTCTGTTCAGCAGGGCGTTTTTATTTTTTCTGTTATCGTTAGGTATGCTGTTACTGATTTGATTGGAGCGGAAGGTGCGAGACTCCACGGAGCAGCGGGACAGAAGATGAGACTCCAAGACGAGAAACGCCGAAGATGCTCAGCGCCCGCCCCGCGGAAAGCGAGCATACTGAAGCGCAAATCAACGGACTGCATTAAGGTGCAAAAACAACGAGGCTATTTTCTTTACAGCTTTGCTGAGGAAAGACAATATGTGACAAATATCGAGTGAATGCAATATGCAAAAAGAAGGAAAAATTCTTCGATTGAGCGAATAAAACCCAAGAATATTAATGAAACTCAGGAAAAAAGTAACAATAGTTAAGGGATTGAAAAGAAACTGTAATAATTTTTTCCGTTATTTTGACAACTTATGATGTTATAATGGGTTGTGTGAGAATTTTAGATGGCTAATTAGGCAGTATTTACAAGTATTTTGTCATCCTCTATGTCGAAAGGATGTCGTTTTTTAGCGAAAAAAGCCGTCTGTTATTTAATTCTTAATACACACTAGATGCTAGGTGATATATATGATCGATATGAAAGACGTCTATAAGAGATACCCCAATGGCGTTACAGCAGCCAGCGGGATTGATGTGCATATCAAACAAGGTGAGTTTGTTTATGTAGTAGGACCGAGTGGTGCCGGTAAATCCACTTTTATCAAAATGATGTACCGGGAAGAAAAGCCTTCGAGTGGAACGATAACTATTGACGGAGTAAATCTGGCTACATTAAAGAATGCAAAGGTACCGCTAATGCGACGTAAAATCGGTGTCGTTTTCCAGGACTTTAAGCTACTCCAGACACTGACTGTCTATGAGAATGTTGCTTTTGCTCTTGAGGTTATTGAAGAGCATCCGAAGAATATTAAAAAACAAGTCATGGAAACTTTGGACCTTGTAGGTTTAAAGCATAAGGCAAGAATGCTTCCGACCGAATTATCAGGCGGGGAGCAGCAGCGTGTTTCCATCGCCAGATCCATCGTAAATTCTCCAAAGGTCGTGATTGCGGACGAGCCTACAGGAAACCTTGACCCGGATACTTCATGGGAAATCATGAACATTTTCGATGAAATCAACACGAGAGGAACGACTGTGGTCATGGCAACTCATAATAAAGAAATTGTTAACACGATTAAGCACCGCGTAATTGCCATTGAAGGCGGAAGGATTGTGCGTGACGAGCAAAGAGGTGATTACGGCTATGAAAGCTAGAACATTGGGCCGGCACTTCCGTGAAAGCTTTAAGAGCCTCGGACGAAATGGATGGATGACGTTTGCTTCGGCAAGTGCGGTGACAGTAACGCTCATTTTGGTTGGCGTATTTTTCGTCATTATGATGAATCTCAACAAGGTGGCTACAACCATTGAAGAGGACGTGGAAATCCGCGTTCACATCGATGTTGCTGCAAATGAGCAGGATCAGGAAGTTTTACGGCAAAAAATCGAAGGAATATCCGAAGTTAAAACAGTTGAATATTCAACTAAGGAAAAAGAGCTTGATAGTTTAATAGACAGCCTTGGTGAAGAAGGAGAAGCCTTCAAACTGTTCGAACAGGATAATCCGCTGAACGATGTATTTATCGTAAAGACGAAAAACCCGGCAGATACAATGAAAGCTGCGAAACAGATTGAAAAAATGGAATATGCCGCAAAAGTAAAATATGGCCAGGGCCAGGTTGAGAAGCTATTTAACTTTATCAATGCCGGCCGAAATGTTGGCCTTGTATTGATTATCGGCCTATTATTTACTGCTATGTTCCTGATTTCAAATACGATTAAAATTACGATCATGTCTCGAAGAAAAGAAATTGAGATTATGAGATTGGTAGGAGCAACCAATTCCTTCATCAGATGGCCATTCTTCCTTGAAGGCCTATGGCTTGGATTGCTTGGATCGATTATTCCGATTGCACTTGTTTCGACAGCCTACTATTATGCCTTTGATTATTTGGCGCCAAAGCTTGAAGGACACTTTATCAAGCTGCTGGAATTTAGTCCGTTTGTCTATCAGATCTCCGGACTTATTATCCTGATGGGTGCACTTATTGGTGTATGGGGAAGCTTGATGTCAGTCAGGAAGTTCCTGAAAGTATAAAACCAGCTTAGAAGGCCCTGCGGGGGGAACCTGTCCAGGCGCCTTCAAGCCTCATAATAATAGACGATTCACCAGTGTTAAATGTTTCAGAGATAGTTAAAAAAATAGAACGATTGACCTGTACATATGGTGTTCATTGAAAGGAGAAATCGGAAAATTGAAGAAATCCATCATCACATTATCATTGGCTGCCATTTTGGGATTTGGCAGCGCAACAGTCGGACTGCCTCTTGAAAAGGCGTCTGCAGAAAATAAACTAAACGATCTAAACAGCCAAAAGGACAAAATTAACCAGCAGCGTTCAGGAGTAGAATCGAAGATTACCGATACAGATAAAAAGATTAATGAAAATCAGGGCGAGCAGCAGTCTGTACAAAGTGAGATTGAGCGCCTTGATAAAGCGATCAGTGATGCTTTAGCAAAGATTGAAGAGAAAAACGGCCAGATTGCAGAAACAAAAAAGGAAATTGAAAAATTAGAAGCCGAAATTGAAGTATTAGTAGAGCGCATCAAAAAGCGAAATGAACTATTAAAAGATCGCGCCCGCAACTATCAGGAAACTGGCGGAATGGTGAGCTATATTGATGTTTTAATGGGTGCGCAAAGCTTTGGAGACTTTGTTGAGCGCGTTGGAGCAGTTGCAACAATCGTAGAAGCTGACCAGGATATTCTAAAAGCGCATCAGGCGGATAAAGACGAGCTGGAGAAAAAACAGGCTCAGGTAAAAGAAGAGCTTGCCTCTTTAGAAAAGATGCGTGCCGAGCTTGAAAGCATGAAAAAGAGCTTAAATGCCCAAAAGGCAGAGAAAGATAAACTGCTTAAATCCCTAAAGCATGAAGAAGAGGAAATGCATGCTCATAAACTTGAATTAGCAGAAGAAAATGAAATTCTTGCAGCTCAGGAAGCAGCAATTCAAAAAGCGATCAAGCTTGAGCAGGAAAGACAAGCTGAGGCAGCAAGACAAGCTGAATTGGCAAAACAGAAAGCTGCTCAGGAAGCGGCTAAAAAGAGCAGCTCTTCATCAGCAGGAAGTTCATCAGCAGGAAGCAGCTCATCAAGCAGCCCGCAGGTTTCTGCACCATCCGTTTCAAGCGGTGCTTGGACAAGACCAGCAGCAGGAAGACTTTCTTCCGGTTTTGGTAATCGTTCATTAGGCGAGCACTTTGGTGTAGATATTGCTGCAGGCGGTACAGTGCCAATTGTGGCAGCTGCAGACGGTGTTGTAATCCGTTCATACTACTCCAGCAGTTATGGAAATGCGATATTTATTGCTCATTCTATTGGCGGACAAACTTACACAACTGTATACGCTCATATGAGAAGCCGTTCTGTAGGATCTGGCCAGACTGTTTCTAAAGGCCAGCAAATCGGTATCATGGGTAATACTGGACAATCTTATGGCCAGCATCTGCACTTTGAACTTCACAGAGGTTCTTGGAATGCAGCAAAATCAAATGCGATTAATCCAGTAGGCATTGTGCCTCTATAAAAAATAGTGAAAGTGGAAGGAGCTAAGCTTCTTCCACTTTTCTTTTACCCGTAAAGCAGGTCTTTAATCCTATTATCAACGTTTTATTTTACGCTTGGAGGAGTGTCATGAATATATGGAGGAGCCGGCTTCAGCTTAGGTGCTGGAGCAAAAGGCGGAACTTCCTGCATGTATTGGAAGGTTCCCTGGCCATCCATGCTCCGACCTTGAGCCCAGCGGCCCTGGCTGCTTTCATCTCCTCTTGAAAGGTTCATAAATACTTAGGAAAACTCTTCTTTTTCAAGCTCCTTCGGGAATGTGCTTGGCACGGTTTTCCCTTCCTGGGCTTCAAGCTCTTTTATCGCAGCAAGCCATTGGTTTTGATGCATGCGGTCACGGGCAATTAAGAAGGCCAGCATGTCCTTGACACCGCGGTCATCAGTCATTTCATACAGACGGACAGCCTGCAGACGTCCCTGGGACTCGGCATTCAGGTTTGCACGAAAATCAGCCAGCAGGTTTCCGCTGGCTACGATGTAACCACCCTGCCAAGGGACCCCGACACTACTGACAGGCATGGCACCAAGACCGGAAACAATCACATGCTGCGGGTTCATTCCGCCCAAAATCGCAGCAAGAAGCGGATCCTGGGCAGCTTTTTCCTGCTCTTTTACAGGAGCGCCATCCAGCAAGCGGGCAATCATGGTGGCAAGCATTTCAATATGGGCCAATTCTTCGGTCCCCGTATCCATTAATAAATCCCGATATTTATCATGCTTTCGTGCTCCCCAGCCCTGAAATAAATACTGCATCGCCACAGACATTTCCCCAAATTGTCCGCCAATCAGCTCCTGGAGCTTTTTAGCATACACCCAGTCTGGTTGATCCGGCTTGGCATTCTATTGAAGTTCCTTGATGATAGAACATTTGCACACACCCTTTATGTGAAATTCCCCTTAATATATTCTTAAATTGAGATATTGTGCATATGCCTAACCTGATAATTGAAAACATAACTTGTCCTTATCCTGCATAGGATGTGATGAGCAAGGTCATTCATCATTCATGATGGAAAGTTACTATAAAGGCCTAAGAGACCGCTGCAAAATAGAAAGGGAGATGAAGATGAGCAGAAAATGGATCGCCGTTCTGATGACGGGATCTTTGCTGACAGGAGCTGGCGGTACATATGCAGGTATGCAGTGGCTGGCAAAGGAAGCTCCGCAGACAGGGGCAGGAAATCAATTAATAGATTCTAAGGAAAACGGAACACAAATTGAAAAAGAGAAAATCGAAAAGATGGAAACGGCCTATCAGTTAATCTTAAATAGCTATGTGGAAAAAGTAGAGGAAAAGCAGCTCGTGGAGGGAGCCATCCAGGGCATGCTTGCAACCCTTGAAGATCCTTACTCTGTTTATATGGATGAAGAAACAGCCAAACAATTTAGTGATACACTGGAATCTTCTTTTGAAGGAATCGGGGCAGAAGTCAGCATGGTGGAAGGTAAGATCATCATTGTTGCACCGTTTAAAGATTCACCAGCTGAAAAAGCAGGGCTTAAGCCAAAAGATGAAATTTTAAAAGTGGATGGGGAAAGTGTGGAGGGTCTTGATTTATATAAAGCTACCATGAAGATCCGCGGGAAAAAAGGAACAAAGGTAGAGCTTGAAATTGCGCGCCAGGGACTGAAGGAACCTTTAAAGGTAGAGGTAAAAAGAGATGAGATTCCACAAATTACAGTATACTCGGAAATCAAGAAGCAAAGAGGAAAGAATGTAGGATATCTGGAAATCACCTCCTTTTCCGAAGAGACATCCAAGGAATTTGCCAAACAGCTGAGTGAAATGGAGAAAGAGGGGATTGAGGGCCTTGTAATCGATGTGCGCGGAAATCCCGGAGGCCTCCTGACATCAGTACAGGAAATCCTGAAGGAATTGGTTACGGCTGATAAGCCATATCTGCAGATAGAAAAACGGGATGGAGAAAAAATGAGGTATTTCTCCACGCTTGAAAAGCCTAAAAGCTATCCGATTGCTGTACTTGTTGATAAAGGGAGTGCATCTGCATCGGAGATTCTTGCCGGCGCTTTAAAGGAAGCTCAAGGGTACGCCATAATCGGTGAGAACTCATTTGGGAAGGGCACTGTTCAGCAGCCTGTTCCGATGGGAGATGGCAGCAATATCAAGCTTACTTTGTTTAAATGGCTGACACCTGACGGAAACTGGATCCATAACAAGGGAATCAAGCCAACTCTCGAGGTCAAACAGCCAGACATCTACCAAACACATCCTTTGCAGGTGGAGAAGCCTTTGGCAATCGATATGAATAATGAAATGGTGAAGAATGCACAGGAAATTCTGGCGGGCCTTGGATATGCTCCAGGACGGACAGATGGCTACTTCAATGATTCCACTGCAGCCGCTGTAAAAGCATTTCAGAAGCAAAAAGAGCTTGAAGCATCCGGCCGGATAGACAAGAAAACAGCAGCAGCGCTTGAACAGGCCGCCATCGAGGAAATGAGGAAAGAGCAGAATGATCTTCAGCTGCAAACGGCTCTGAGATATATTGCAAGATAGCCAATTTTGTCGAATGCAATCTTTCATTAGCAGGAGGGATTTTCCTTCTGCTATTTTTGTATTTGAGCCAGATTGTGATAGGTTTTGGAAGGCGCTTTTGGTAGAATATAGAGTAATAGAGTTTTCTGTTTGTTACATAATTCATGAGAATTTATTAATAGAGGCTGGTGGCAAGTTTGATAGAGGAGTGGATTTTTGAGTTTTTAAAAGGAACAGGAAAGCTGCTGCTGAATCCGGTATTTTATTACCTGTTTTTTGTAGCTGCATTTTTGGGGGTTTCCCGAGTAAGGCGTGAGCGCAAAGACTTTTCTGTTCGTGCTGAAAATGCTTATTTTGAGCTGAGGCAGCTTCTTCCTCTGGGTATCCTGGCAGGTCTATCAGTGAGTGTTGTGATGGTTGGAGCAGGACTTGTCGTACCAGTGGAAACGATTGTTCTTACTGCTGTTCTTACGTTCCTGTGGAGCTTTACGGCAAAAGTGAGATGGATGGCGCCTGTTTATACGCTGGGCTTTGCATTTTTCGCAACAATGTTTGCTGCTGAACAGAAATGGCCATTGCCATCATTCGCCCAGTCGGCAGCGGACCTTGACTCTTCCATCTTTCCGTCCATCGCTGTTCTCCTGGCTCTTCTTGTTATTGCAGAAGGCTTCCTGATTATAAGAAACGGCCGGAAAGGGACATCTCCCAGGCTTGTAAAGAGTAAACGGGGCCAGACGATCGGCATTCATGAATCAAAAAGAATCTGGATGGTGCCTGTGTTTTTGCTTATTCCCGGTCAGGCACTGCAGCTGCCATTTGATTGGTGGCCAGTGATTCCAATCGGCGGGGAAGTGTATTCGCTCATTCTTGTCCCTTTTTCGATCGGCTTTTACCAGCGGATTCAGGGCACGCTTCCTAAAGAGGCAACAGCATTGCTCGGACAAAGAATCTGCGTGTTTGGCGTACTTCTTTTGCTGATTTCATCTGCAGGCTACTGGTATCCGCTTGTTTCTGTGGGTGCAGCCGCACTGGCTATCATCGGGCGTGAATTCATCTCTCTCCGCCAGAGAATGGCAGAGGACCAGGCACCGTCTTACTTTTCCAAGCGCAATCAGGGAATCATGGTGCTTGGAGTAGTTCCGGATTCACCAGCTTATAAAATGTCTCTGCAAGTGGGAGAGGTTGTTACAAAAGTCAATGGTGTGAAGATCCATAATGAAAAGGGCTTCTATGAAGCGTTGCAAAAGAACGGGGCTCACTGCAAACTTGAGGTTCTTGATGTGAACGGCCAGGTGCGGTTCGTCCAGCGGGCTCTTTATGAGGGCGACCATCATGAACTTGGATTGCTTTTTGTGCAGGAAGAGAAGAAATGGGATAGTGAAGCGATGTAAGTGTTACTTTTCATTAACAGCCGGAATACGTACTTAATCCTCCGGAAAGATTTTCATAACATTTATAGAGACCCTTCATTAATTATATTGAAGGGTCTTTTTTGATTAAAAAATGTGAAGTTTTCTGAAACTCACGGGGCGGTTAGATAAATAACTAGAAGAGACTTTACTCAAAACGTTTTGTTTTGATCATCCCTAAAGTCCGTTCACTGACTTCAGCAGCTGCTTTCATATTACATAATTGTTAGATTCATGTAAGATAAATCGATTTTTAACTAATAAAAGATTGTCTATACTTCTTTCATAGTCATAAAACAGGAAGGGAGTATATATTATGGATTTATCTCAAATGAACGTGGAACTGTTTAGGATCATTAATGACTTTGGTAAAGAACATACATATTTAAACCATACTTTCATATTTTTAGCCGAGTATATGGTATTTGTCCTTGGGTTAATGGCTTTAATTTTCTGGTTTACCAGGAGAAAAGAAAACAGGTTTATGATCATCTCGGCTGCTGCCGCCTTTATCATGGCTGAGATTATCGGTAAAATTGCTGGAAAGTTGCTGGAAAGTTGCATTCAAACAATCAGCCATTTGCAGAATTGTCTAATGTAAACAAATTAATAGAGAAAGCAGTAGATAATTCCTTTCCAAGTGACCATACCATTTTATTCTTTGCATTTTGTACGACTTTTTTCATCTATCAAAAAAGATGGGGATACCTTTGGATCATCATTGCCCTTTTGGTTGGCGTTTCCCGTATATGGGTGGGGGTACACTATCCTGCAGATGTCTTGGCTGGAGCGCTAATAAGCATTGTTTCGGCAATAATCGTTTCTTACATTGTCCCCCGTCTCAACTTTATAAAAAAGTTTCTATTGCTTTATGAAAAAGGGGAAAAATATATTTTTCCTGGCAGGGACAGGTCCAGAGAATTATAAAAGAATGCTATGATACGCTCAATTAGAAAGAATTAGAAACAGATAATTTTATAAAAAGTGTTTACTTTTAATGAAAAATCCATTAGATTGAATTTTGTAAACTGAATATCCTCGTTAGGTGAGGCTCCTGTGTTGGAGATATGCTGCTGCCCAAAAATGTCGAAAGACGCCAATGGGTCAACAGAAACCATCGACTTAAGGTGGTTTTTAATGTAGCTGGCTTTGTCCTATGCCACACAGTGCTAAAGCTCTACGAATGGAGGAACAGAATAACCAGGTTTGTTATTCTTATTTTTGTCATCTATAAACCTGCACCTTCATTCGAAAATGAAGGTGTTTTTTTATCTTTCCGGAGGTGAGGAGTAATGGAAAATGACCCCTGCTCAAAACATCATGAAAATAGAATGCATCTAACAGAATATGATAAGGGACATGATCCCTTGTTCCTTACAGAAGGAGTGACAAAAAATGAAGATAAATATGCCAGCAGATCAAATAACTCTTCAAATCATAAAGTCTTTAAAAGAAGGAAAAAAGGAAGAATTTCATGGAATCTTAGAAGAACTCCAGCCTTATGATATTGCAAGAGTATTCGAGGGACTCCCAGAAAAACATCACACACGCTTCCTGTTATTGCTTTCTCCTAAACAAATCGCTGACTTAATACAGGAGCTGGAAAAACCATATCAGCTGGAGATTCTCACTAAATTAGGATTAGAAAAGTCAGGGCACGTTATGGACTTAATGGAAAATGATGATTTGGCTTCTTTACTTGAAGACTTATCCCCTGACAAATTAGAGGAACTCCTTTCAGGTATGAAGGAGGAAGAGTCCCAAATTGTTCAAAACATCATGAACTATCCTCCTGAAACGGCAGGGCGATTGATGACTAACCGTTTTGTCTGGATACCTCAGCATTTCACTGTTCGAGAAACAGTAGACAAACTTAAAGTGTTTGCTGAGTACTCAGAAACCATAAATTACTTATATGTCATTGATCACGATAAGAAGCTTGTTGGAGTTGTATCCTATCGGGATTTAATCCTGGCCGATGAAAAGGAAAAAATTCACGATATTATGTATAGCCGAGTCATTTCTGTTTCAGCGGATTCTGACCAGGAAGAAGTAGCCCGCATGATTGAGCGATATGATTTCTTGGCAATTCCTGTTGTGGAAAGTAATAACCAGCTGGTAGGGATTGTGACAGTAGACGATATTATTGATGTGGTTATAAGAGAGGCAAATGAAGATATTGAGAAGCTTTCAGCATCAGGTAAAGCCATTGATTTTGAGACGAAGGCATTTGTTGCTGCCTATCGCCGTCTTCCCTGGCTCATTTTACTTTTATTTATTGGTATAGTTTCCGGAACAATAATTAGCGGTTTTGAAGAAACGCTGTCAAAAGCGGTGGCTTTAGCATTCTTTATGCCCATGATAGCAGGTATGACAGGAAATACAGGCACCCAATCTTTAGCTGTTGTCGTAAGAGGGCTGGTTTCCCGTGATATTGACAAAGGGGTGGTTTTCAGGCTTATTTTTAGAGAGTTAAAAGTCGGTCTGATCATTGGATTTACCTGCGGAACATTAATATCCATCATTGCGCTCGTTTGGCAAGGAAATGCCGTTTTAGGGGTAGTGGTTGGAAGCTCTTTGGTTATGACACTGATCATTGGAACTTTAGCTGGCACTATCATACCAATCATTCTTTATAAATTAAATATTGACCCTGCCGTGGCTTCAGGTCCATTGATTACAACACTAAATGACATACTCTCATTACTCATTTACTTTGGAATTGCCACAATGTTTATATCAAAATTGATGTAGGTAAATGCATTGTCAATTCAAGATCAGCTGCCGAAACAGGTAGCTTTTTCTTATTCTATAAAAGGGGCAGGTTAGCGAAAAAATCAAAAGCCAATAATGAATAAGTTACGAATAAAAACTTGTTTATATTAACCGATGTTTTATATTTTTATTATGTAGTCAGTCAAATCTTCTTATTTTAATGCATTTTAGATTTCGTCATCTTCTATTCGAGCATTTCGCATCGATGAAAGACTGAACCACAGTCCGCATAAAGCTAGTCCAGCTATTGAAATCCATAAAGCCGTTATGAAACTTAGTCCGTCAGCGAGGGTACCTCCTAGTGGAGCGCCGATAACGACTGCACTACGATTGATGGATCGAAGTGTGGCATTCATACGACCTTGCAGGTGAGATGGCGTGACATACTGTCGATATCCCATTTCAAGAGGACCTTCGATTCCCATGGCAAAGCCGTAAAAGAACTGCCCAACAATCACAAAAATGAGAGCTATGTACTGCGAGTCGGAGTTGTTAGTTGCTGGAGCTAGAGCCATCAAGATAACTGCTGGAGCATAGAGAATTCGAGAAAAAGCAATTGCACGTCCGACGCCAAAGCGCACGCCGGCTTGAGGAGATAAAGAGGTTCCTGCGACAGCACCAACACCTGCAGCGGCGAGGACATACCCAAGGAGTGAGGCATCGAAGCCAAGCTCAATTAAAAAAATGGATACTAGGGTCGTCATGGTCATGCTATGAAAGAGAAACCAGGCGTGCGTGTTTAAAGCGAGTGTACGAAGGTATTGGTGTTGATAGACCCATCGCAAACCTTCCTTGATTTGCTGACCAAGTGGTCCAGTCTTCACTTTTTTTGAGGGCTGGTGTTTAATCGATGCCATTAATACACCTGAAAACAAATATGATAAGGCATCAAAAAGAAGGGCAAATGGTGCACCGATCAATGAGACGAGTCCACCTCCAATGGCTGGACCGCTCGTTTCCGCGACAGCTGAGCTTTGTTCTAATCGTGCATTTGCACGTGTTAATAAATGACGAGGGACGATTTGTGGCACAAAGGACTGGTAGGCAGTATCATTAAAAAGAGACAAAGCACCAAAGAGCACCAGCAGGAACATTAGCCAGCCAATACTGATTACTCCTGTGATAGACATTAAGCAAATGAAGGCAAGTATAATGCTGCGCCCCATATCTGTTACCGCCAATACAGTCTTTCGGTGAAAGCGATCAACCAAAACCCCCGCTATTAATCCCAACAGTACATACGGAAGCCATCTAGATGCTGAAACCCAGCCAACATCAACAGCACTGCCTCCCATATTACCAACCACTAATACCTGAAGAGCGAGAGTTGTAATATATGTGCCAAAGCTTGAAGTTGTCGAGGCAATCCAAAAACGAACAAAGCTTCTGTGCTCCCTTAATTTCATCGGGCTTCACCTCTTTTGTCAATTTATACAACTTATAAATATAGTAACTATACTGACTTTCAAAAAAGTGTAAACATAGAGTTTTATATGGGACGGACCTTGGGGGAGTAGTGGAAGGCTAACATTGGTTATTTATAAAAAAATCTTAACAAAGAGCTGAAAAGAACAAAATCGAAATGGTCAATGACATGAAGGGAAAATTAGGAGTCAAGGTTCTTAAATTTTTTTCTATAAGAAGGGTAATTCTCTATTTATCACAAAAATCCTCTATAAGGCTGCCATTCTCTAAGGCAGCTTTCTTCATGTCAAACGGGGCAGTTTAGCGGAAGAATAATGTTATAATTTGGATGTGAAATATGTGTCTACTTAAACAAACAGAGATTTAGTGAATGAAATGAATGGACTATTGCTACTCACTGAGGGTGTATAAAAAGGAGTTGAGGGGTCTTGATATTTTATGCAGAAATCTTACGTACAATTTCCATTGTAATACTTATTATTAGTTCTTCTATCTACCTTCGGCTTTTGGAAAAACCAAAAAACAAAGGAAACTTTCATCCTATGAACTTACAATGTATACCATCACCCAGATAGCATATATCTTCTTTGCAATTAGTTTATCGATTCCTATATTTGTGTAATTGAGAAGTGGGCTTATGTTCAAGATCAGCTGCTAATCGAGCAGCTTTTTTCTTCTTCAAATTAAAAGAGCAGGATGAGCAATATTCATTTAGAGAGGTGGATACGTTTGAGTCTATATTATCACGAGTATGGAGATAAAAATGCCTCATTAATGGTCTTTTTGCATGGAGGTGGTGTAAGTAGTTGGATGTGGAATAAACAGATTAAACACTTTAGTCATTATCATTGTCTTGCAATAGACTTACCAGAACAAGGGAAAAGCAACGATGATAATATAGGGAATTTTACAATTAAATATAGTGCTGAGAGGGTTATTGAAATAATAGAAAAAAAGGCTTTTGAAAAAGAGGTAATTGTCATCGGATTCTCTTTGGGAGCACAAGTTATAGTTCAGATGCTGAGTATGAAACCCAATATGGTTAATTATGCAATCATAAATAGTGCGTTAGTTAGGCCTTCTCCATATATAAAAACAATGATTGCTCCTTCAATTAAATTAACATTTCCACTCATTAAGAATAAATTATTTTCAAAACTTCAAGCTAAAGCACTTTATCTCGATGAAGAATATTTTGAAACCTATTATAAAGAAAGTTCTTTAATGAAATCAGGTACACTTATTAGGATATTGGAAGAGAACATGTCTTTTGAGATACCAAGAGGCTTCGAAAAAGCGGAGTGTAAAATATTAGTGACTGTTGGTGAAAGAGAAAAGGCAATAATGAAAAAATCAGCAGCAGACATTGTTTTACATAATTCTAATTGTGAAGGAATAATCATACCTAATGCTGGTCACGGAATCTCATTAGCTAATCCTGATTACTTCAATGGAATAATTGAAAATTGGATTCAGGATGGCGTTCTGCCACTAGATGTAATGCCAATTAAGTGAAGATTATATATTGAATTATTTTGTGAAATACTGCTTTTTAACAAAATGGGCAGGTTTGTTGAATAATCTAAAAATAATTCTCTAACGGTGGGGGAGAAAACTTGCTTGATAAAATAAGACAGTTTTTTAAGATAAACAAACAAGAAGCGGAAGACGGAAGGTACGTAAATGTTCCAGAAGTTAGGGTAAATGAGGAGTTAAAAAGAAGCGTAATCGAACTAGAAAGATTAGCAGAACAATGGGGTAAAGCTCTTCAAAGAAAATATGCAAATTCATATGAAAACCAAGGAAAACAAAACCTAAGAATCTGGGTGTGCCGAGACATTGATGGAGATGAATTAAAAGAATTGAGTTCCGAAAAGTGTCTGGAAAAAGAATATCGTTCTCAAATCGTAATAGATTTTGATGATGACACAGTAGAAGATGATGAATATGCAGACATCATTCAGTTGTGGTATTACTATTGCGGGGGTGCTGGAACTATATATGATATTACAAAAAACAATTTAGTAAATGACATAGAAGTAGTCTTAAAAACTCTGCTTAAATAAATGTACAACAAACAAACCGCTTAATTAACAATCGGGGCAATTTAATACTAGAGGGAATTGAAAGTGGTGGCAATTTGTTTAAGAAAAGCATTAGATATCCGTTACTATTTTTTGTAGCAACAATAATTTGGCAGTTAATTGTCAACAAAGAGGTTAAGTGGGTTGATAATATAGGGATATCTTTTATGATATTTTTATTCGCTCTTTTATATAATTGGTCAAGTAAACCCTATAAATGGAAGAAAGACAGATGTAAATGAATACTTTTTAAAACTATTTTTTATTACTAACGATTGTAGTGATCGTAAGAAGATAAACGCTTTTATTCTTGAATTTCTTATTAGCTAAAGGGGCAGTTTAGTTGAACAATACAATTGTTATTACCTCTACTCAACAATCGGGCCATATAGTTAAATCAGCATCGCTGTTCGTGCAAAATTCCCACCTAAGATGCTTAAATAAATGCCCATCCCATCGAAGGCTATTTATTTAAATATTCTAAATATCATTAAAAAATTTTAAATTTCACTGGTAAATTGAACCTGTTAATATTTACAAAAACAAGTGATTCTCTAAGGAAAATTTCATATTTTTAATCAAAAATCCCTTGATATTATTGAATTCTCCTTTGCTTAGAAAAACAAAACAAACATCTGCTTCTTTTTTAACATTGTGTTTACTTTTGAAAACTATACTTTCAAATGTAATCAAAAAAAGGAGGGAATTTTGTTGAAAAAAGGATTAAGTCCGATTTTTTTAGCGGTAGTAATGGTATTCGCAATGGTGGGAAGTATGTTTTCCGGAATCTCCAATGTCTTTGCTGCAGAAAGCACGGAACAGAACTTGAAGGTGATGACATTTAATTTAAGGTATGAAAACAACAATGATCCATCACCGCATACATGGGCTGAAAGGGTTCCAACCATTAAAAAGCTTATTCGTATGGAAAATCCAGATATTTTTGGTACGCAGGAAGTTTTATATGGACAACTTCAGGATTTGGAAGAAGTATTACCAGGTTATGCATGGATTGGATTGGGCCGCGAAGGGGGTAATAGAGGAGAATACTCCGCGATTTTCTATGATGAAAAACGTTTTACTCCAGTAGAGTATGATCATTTCTGGCTCTCAGATACTCCAGATGTAATCGGTTCAAAAACATGGGGAAACAACATTCCAAGAATGGTCACTTGGGCGAAATTTGTAGACAACCAAACCGATAAACAATTCTATTTTGTAAATACGCATTTCGATCACCAATCCGCCGAAGCGAGAGAAAAGAGCGCTGAATTAATTTTAGACAGAATCAAAGAATTTAACCCTGAATTACCTATTGTTCTGACAGGAGATTTTAATACTCGTCCTGATACTCTTCCACATCAAACATTAACTAGCGATGAGGCTTTTGATGATTTATGGGAAACAGCGGAGTCACGAATCAATGAAGGAATTGGGACGTTCAATGGCTTCCGTGACCCAACAGGCGGCGGAGCAGACAACCGCATCGATTGGATTCTTACCAAAGGAAATGTAACCGCAAATACGATCGAAATCAATAACTATCAAAAAAATGGTCAATTTCCTAGCGACCACTATCCGGTTATTGCTGAAATAACTATAAAGTAAGTGGCCGAGAGGTGGATTGCGTACTAATAATCAAATAAGAAAGAAGGCTCTCATTCCACTATTATTTTAATAGTCTAGAAATCTATGTAATTAATTTTTCTTATACTACTAATGGGGTGCTCTTCTTAAAGATACGGCTGCCAATCGAGGCAGCTTTTTCTTATAAACTAAAGGGTCAGGAGTTCAACGAGGGAATTTATTGGTGATTGCAGAATATATATATGTAGTCATGGTATCGTTTCTGCAAATGTGCCACTATGTTAGGAGTGACTGCGATTGCGTTTTGAAAATGAGAAAATACACTCTAAAGTTATTACCAGAAAAATAGAAGTTGGTGGACTTACGAAATCGCAGCTTATCCAGAAATTGCAACAATACTCTATCTTGATGAATGAGTATGCAGAAAAACTATTAGCTGATGATAAATTTACTACCTCTGATACAAAGTACAACCTTCAGACCGTAGAACTAACGGCAGGCAATCTTGGCTTCCCTGATGGAGCTACTACGGATCAAATCTTTAAAAAAGCGAACGAACTAGGTTTGGAATTGTGTCCGCTTGAACTGGGACCTTATCTAAGACTGGAATATCTGAATCAGCCTGAGGGTTATTCGGGGAATTCTTTGCAGCGGAATGAAGCTCCATCTGGCTCTATCACAATAGCCTCGGAGACACTATCTGAAGACGCTGATTTTCCAAAAGGCTTTTATCTTAGACGAATTAACGGCGTGTTGTGGCTGCGTGGGTACAATGCAGATTATCTGCACGTTTGGAATCCTAATGATCATTTTATCTTTTGTCAAACTTAGATCAAAGAGGGATCTTTTTTTAATTGAAGGGCAGTATACCCTGGTGCTTACGTTCATGATCAGCTGCTAATCAGGCAGCTTTTACCTCGATTATTCAATAAGAATGAGCGCCTTTTCCTTATTCAACGGGTGCTAATGTTAAGAGAAGGGGGATCGCTGCAGCAATCCCTATTCTTATGTTTAGGAAAAAGCGATTCTTCTTTATTGAAGATAGCCTCTTTTCTTTGAAGATTCTTATTTTAGTTCAGGCGCTATTCGATGGTTAGTTCCTTCTTGATAAGCATAGGCTAGTTTAATCAAAGTTGGCTCGTCGAATTCTTTTCCTAGCAGCTCTAGCCCGACTGGAAGGCCGTTGTCACTGAAGCCGGCAGGAACCGAGATTGCAGGAAACCCTGAATAAGGACTTAAGCGATTAGCATTCCCTGCACCTTGGCTTTTGCCCACCTGTGCCGGTAAAGCACTCGAAGTTGGATAGAGTAGTGCATCAAGGTCATGTTCATTAAACGTTACCATTAAGCTTTCCCTTGCCATTTTAGGACGATTGGTAATAATGTCATGGTATTCCTCATCATTTTCTAATGATTCTCTTTCATTTCGGGATTTTAATCCACTTTCCAAACTTGGATGGAACTTCCCGCTTTCGATAATATCTGATAAGGTTCTTACAGGTGCATCCGGCCCAAGGCCAGCCAAATAATCATTTAACTGAAATTTAAATTCGTATCCGCTTAAGCTTGGATAAGAAAGAATTGGACTAAGACTGGGAATTTTTACCTCAAACACTTCTGCTCCAAGCGCTTCCATGTCCGCAATCACTTGATCCATCACTTTATTGACTTCAGGATCATTCCCAAACAGGTCGCGAATAACGCCTATCCGAGCTTTCTTTAATCCATTTTTCTTAAGATAATGAGTATAGGTTTTTGGAACTTTCCCGATACTCGCTTCAGTAACTGGATCTGCTGGGTCATAGCCAGCAATTGCATCGAGCACAACAGCCACATCTTCAACCGTTCGTCCCATCGGTCCGCCGACATCCTGTGATAGTGCAAGTGGAATGATTCCATCGCGGCTGGCAAGTCCCATAGTAGGGCGAAGTCCAACCAGATTATTAAAGGACGATGGTATTCGGATGGATCCACCAGTGTCTGTCCCTAATCCGACAGCGGCAAAGTTGGAAGCAACCGCTGCTGCCGTACCACCGCTTGAACCACCTGGGTATCTTGTTAAATCATATGGATTATAGGTTTGTCCACCAAGGGAACTAATTGTTTGGAATCCGAAAGCAAATTCATGCAGGTTCGCTTTCCCTAAGATGATTGCACCTTGATCTCTTAATCTTTTTGTTTGATAGGCATCCTTTAGAGGGATGGAACCTTCAAGTGACAGGGATCCTGCAGTGGTTTGCATATCGTATGTATCATAGTTGTCTTTTAATATAACCGGAATTCCATGCAAGGGACCGCGAACGTTTCCCGCTTTACGCTCTTTATCTAGTTGTTTCGCTTCCTCTAATACATTTTCGTTAACCGTAATGATGGAGTTAATGCTGTCATCGTACTCCCCAATTCGATTGAGATAGAATTGAACCAATTCCTCAGAGGTTAACTCCTCCTTCTGCATCTCATGCTGCAATTCAAATATCGTCGCTTCCTCAATCTCAACAGATAAACCTCTTTCAGCGACGGGGCTCGCTAAATTAGAAACAGCACCTGCTGGATCTGCGTACAGTCCCAAAGCCATTACTAGAGCAGTGAAGAAAACTATAAATTTGTTATACCATTTTTCCATTTCGAACCCCTTTCATTTTTTGGAATAATTTGAATATACCAATCTATATTTATACTGTATATAAGAGGAAGGTCATGAAAGACTAGGTTATATAGGGAGTATTGACCAATTAGAAGGTTTCATTTTATACCACTTGAACAAGCAGTATATTTTCCGGTGCCTGGAACCGCTTTAAGTTAAGGTTCTTAATGAAACAAGTTGAAAAAATTGGTAGAATTAGGGGTGTTCAACATTTAATTGACATAAATATTCGCTAGTGGATTTGATTAAACTACATAACTGTACTCATGGAGACATGGAGAGCACGAGTATATTGGAAGCCTATATTCCTTATTTAACAACAGGGGCAGGTTTGTTGAAGAGTGTTATTTTTCTTAATTCCACAATCGGACCATTTTCTGAGATAGTATTCGATAAGGAATTTGAATAGGTAGAGGAGAGATTTTCAATGAAGTATTTTTTAGATGATGACCATTGGGATGTAATGGGCTATGTAAAGGAATGAAAAAGACTATTACCCAGGTTTAATAAAGAGACATCAAATTTTTTAAAAAACCACTCATTCCATGATGGTAAAGTTGTTTCTCTTACGGTTTTGAATCAAGAGAATGGGAAAGCAAAGGACCCGACCACAATTAAAATGGTCATTGAGCAATATGAAGAGGGTGCGGGGATATATGAAATACAATGGTTAAACGTTCGTAAGTTCTTAATGGATTTTGATATTAAAAGAAATGTTGATGGTAATAAGCCTAATGAAATTGTCTTCGGTGGTACAAAAGGACTTGATGATTGGGGCTACGATGAAATCCTTCCGTTGAGTAAAAGGAAATTGCAACATGAAATTCTTTTATTTTCACAAACAAAGATACTTATACATTGCTCGGATATTAAGATTAGAAAAATAAAAACTTAGAAAACAAGATGATATAAGATATTTCCTTCCAGACAAGAAAGGTAAAATTATTTAATTGTAAAGTATTGTACTTAAACTATTTGGTGCTTATATACAAGATCAGCTTCTGAATCGGTAGTTTTTCTTATTCCATAAAAGGGGCAGTTTAGTTGAAGATCGATGTTCAACAATCGGGCCAGATTATGGAGTAAGGTATTATTGAACTAATGGTGCAGGATATTTGCATAAACCATTTAGATAATCTTCAACTAAATGGTTTTTTTTGTTTGAATTGTTTGTACGACTGTACTAAAATAAGTACATGAGTAAAAAAAACAAACCAACTAACCAAAAAGAATTATCATTCATCGAAAAAGCCCGCAGAGCTCAAATTGTGGAATGTGCGATTGAAACAATCGCAGAAGTAGGTTACGCTCAAGCCTCTATAGGACAAATTGCAAAGCGTGCAAATATCAGTAAGGGGGTTATTTCTTATCACTTTGCAAATAAAGAGGACTTATTGGAGCAAATACCTATCGAATACTATTTGGCTTGGCAAGCCTATATTGCTCCAAGAATAGAAGCTCAAAAGTCTCCTAAAGACATGCTTCGGGTGTATATTGAATCCAACCTTACATTTATAGATGAAAATCGTCAGCATGTTTTCGCTGTTATTGAAACGGTTTCAAATAAGAGAACTGCTGATGGTAAACTTCAGTTTGCAGCAGACCATGATGAAGCTATTCTACTTCCGATTGAAAATATTCTTACCCTAGGGATGCAGGAAGGAGTTTTCAGAGAATTCACCAGATCATCAGCAAGGGTGATGGCGTTAACAATAAGAAGTGCCATTGACGGGTTCACCCTTGAATTAACGAGAAAGCCTCATTTAGATGTTCAGGAATATACTAGGGAATTGGTTACAATCTTCGATAAATCAACTAAAAAGTAATGTGTCGCTTAGGAGGATTTAATGATTTACTATGAGGTACTTTGTTATAGTTGTAAAAGGATTTTCAGAGTATACGAAGGTTCACTAAATTATAAACAATTTAAGGAAAATAAGGCTAAGATTTTTTGTTGCGAGGATTGTAGTCATAAGATACGTATGGATGCAATTAAAAATTTCTTTAGATACTTAAACTAACGGTTGAAGAAGGTTGTTACTAAAGGTTTATTCCGTTTCTTTTTGACAAACTATTTGATCCAAGTTACAGGTATCTAATTCCGCGAAATTAAGAAAAACGATATAAAACAGGGATATTATAGGGGCCATTCCGGGAAATGCCAGGAAATTAAAGTAAGCTTGAAGATAACTTCTAAAACCAGTATTTCAGCCAATGGGATGCTGGTTTTTTGTTCTTCAAGTGAGGAAAGAAAGCAGCTGGAATCTAATTTATGAGCAGATTAAAGTAAGTTCTGGACTGCATTCTGGATGAGAAGGATATCATTAAAAATTTGTTTTTTTATCTTTTCATTCTTACAGCGATTCATTTCGCTTTTCAGTAATACGAGTTCCTTCTTGAAAATGTCTATTGTACTCATGTGTCTGTTCACTCCTGGCTTTAAGAGGGGAAAAGCTTGTTATTTATAGTCTTTTATACCCTGTATGGGATTGATGAAACCAAAAAATGAGATATTTATGGGTAAATATATCCACTTGCAGAATGTGTGATTTTTAATTATATGGATTGCTTTTTCCGAAACCTTTTCAATTCCGAATCGTAATAGAAGTAGCATCTTCTTAGGAGTAAACACACGAATATGGTATTCTTTAGTTAATCCAATTCAAAGAAAAAGGTGACATTGTGGCAAAGAAAAAACTGCAATACTGGACTTTGCAATTGCTGCTTATCTTAACAATTATTTATGTATCAACTAAAATTTCTTTTTTGTTTGAACCAGTGGGCATTTTTGCATCAACATTATTTTTTCCAATTATTATTTCAGGATTTCTCTATTTCCTATTGAACCCGCTGGTAAGATTGCTGCAGCGCTACAAGGTGCCGAGAACGGCAGCGATATTGATCATCTATGCAGCTGTTATCGGTTTAGTAATGCTGATTATTGGCAACATTGCTCCGCTTATCAGCAGACAGGTGACTGAATTATTCAACGACCTGCCGGGGTATGCGAAGACGACAAGAGACTTTGTTAACTCCATGTCCAGCACCGAAGAGTTCAAATGGTTTTTGGAGCAGGACTACATATCGATTGAAGAAATTGAAGCACGCATTATGGAATATGCCAATACCCTGCCAAGCCGTGTGACACAGGGGGTAGCTGGAATAGTCAGCCTGGTCACCAATATTGCGATTACAATAGTAACGGTGCCATTCCTGCTTTTCTATATGTTTAAAGACGGAGATAAGTTCCCTGCTGCCGTTTCGAAGTTCCTTCCTGCTTCTTACAGGGAAGAGGGGGTTAAAACGCTTAAGGAAACAGGAGAGACACTTTCTTCCTACATTCAGGGGCAGATTACAGTAGCATTATTTGTTGGGACACTTTCATTTATTGGCTATTTAATCATCGACTTGCCATATGCGCTAGTCATGGCGCTTATTGTTGCCATAACCAATATTATTCCTTATGTTGGGCCGTTTCTGGGCGGTGCACCTGCCGTAATCGTTGCACTTTTTGACTCGCCGACTAAAGCCTTTCTGGTGGTCGTAGTCATTGTGATTGCTCAGCAGATTGAAGGAAATGTGCTGTCGCCGCTGATTCTCGGAAAAACCTTGAACACACATCCGGCCACCATCATCATCCTATTGCTGGTTGCAGGCAATCTTGCCGGTATCCTCGGCATGATTCTGGCAATACCTACCTATGCTGTGACCAAAACGATCGTCTTAAATACAGTTAGATTTTTAAGGGCGAGGAAGACAGCGAGGGAAGAAGCGGTTACTTAAATTGAAAAAGCTCCCTTTAAAAAAAGGGGCTTTTTCTATTGCTGAATTTATTTAACATAATTCATCAAATAGGTTACAGCTTGTTGGGCTTTTCTAGCCTTTAAAAAGATTAAGGCATGATCCCTTCTTATCTAACATTTCACATAATTAAAGCGGGTATTTTTTGTTTTTCCCTCCCGAAAAGTTAAAATAATAAATAAAACGAAAGCAGTGATCCGAATGTGTTTAATCCTTTTCGCATATAAGGTTCATCCGGCATACAAGCTTATCGTTGCTGCCAATCGCGATGAATTTTATAGGCGCCCGACTGCACCGGCCCATTTTTGGGAGGACCATCCTGCCATTCTGGCTGGACGTGATTTAAGCAAGATGGGGACATGGATGGGTGTCACAAAGAATGGGCGATTTGCAGCTCTTACAAACTACCGTGATCCGAACGCAGTGACAGATGGCAAAAGATCAAGAGGAGATCTCGTAGCGGATTTCTTGAAAGGCAGTGCTTCGCCTTCTAGATTTATGAAAATAGCATCTGAACACCGCAACAGCTATCCCGGATACAATCTGCTTGCGGGCAATTTGGAGGAGCTCTTTTATTACTCGAACGTGGAAGATAGAATAGAACAGCTTGGACCAGGAGTGTACGGGGTGAGCAATCATGTGCTGAATACCGAGTGGCCAAAGGTGAAAAAGGGGAAGGAAGGGTTATCTAAGATAATAGATCATGCAGCAGGGGATTTTACGGAAGCCTTGTTCACACTTCTCCAGAATGCAGACCCTGCCCCTGATGACATGCTTCCGAAAACAGGAGTTTCACTGGAGTGGGAGCGGATGTTGTCTCCTTTATTTATCAGAAGTGAAGGCTACGGAACCAGGAGTTCAACTGTGATGCTGATGTCAGAGGATGAGATTTTTTATAAGGAAAGGGTACATATAGGGGATAGCCCGCAGGAACAGGAGTTTATTATTCAAAAATAAGAAGCCAGTTCAGGCATCTGGCTTCTTTCATTAGGCAAGCGGTAAAGTAATCCGCACCGTTGTTCCTTCATTTTCCCTGCTGTGGATGTAAAGATTTCCGCCATGGTTTTTAATGATTTTTTTGCAGATCATGATGCCAAGGCCTGTGCCTTTTTCTTTTGTGCTGTAAAACGGCTCTCCCAGTTTGGCGAGGCGTTCTTCGGGTATGCCAATTCCCTCATCCTCGACTCTGATGATGACAGAATGGTCCTCCTGGCGGATATCCACGTTTATTTTTCCGCCCGCCGGCATGGCTTCAATCGAGTTCTTAATGATGTTAATCAGCACCTGTTTAATTTTATCTTTTTCACATTTCACATAAAACTCGCCTGGTGACTGTGTTAGTTCGATCACGATATTCTCCATAACAGCCTGGCTGTTTAAGAGAGTGATTACACTTTTTACAACGTTTGTCAGGCAGGTTTCTTCCATTTCGGTTATTTGAGGTTTGGCGAGAACGAGCAGGTCATTGACGATGCCTTCAATCCGTTCCAGCTCACTTAGGATGACCTCCGCGAAGTCTCCTTTATGTTCTTCATATAATAACTGTGTAAAGCCTTTTATGGCTGTAAGCGGGTTGCGGATTTCATGGGCAATGCCTGCGGCAAGCTGACCGACAACGGAAAGTTTTTCGGCATTCTGCAGCTTTTCCTCTGTCTTCTTTTGTCCGGTCACGTCTTTAATAATGATTTGGTAGACCTTTCTGTTCTTGAAAGTGGTTGGAATCAGCTGGACTTCGGCTTTTCTCGTTTGTCCGTCAGTCCGGATCAGATTAAGCTCAAAATTCACACTTAGCTTTGTTTGCAGAAAATCATCGAGAGTGGAATGTTCTGAAGGAGGAATGTAGTCGTGGAGGGAGGTGCCGATCATCTCTTTGATGCTCGTGAATCCAAAAAGCTTTTTTCCTTCATTATTGATGTAGGTCCAAATCCCCTTTTGTGTGACCATTCCTATCGTATCCTTGGAGAACTCCACCAGAAAGCGGTACTTCTCCTGTGTTTCAAGAATCTCCTCTTCCATGATAATTCTCTGTGTCATATCCCGGATGATGCACATCATTTCTTTATCGTCATTAATGACTGAAAAATTGGCTTCAAGCCACAGATAATGCCCCTCCTTATGCCTGAAGCGAAAGGTCTCCCGTTTATGCGGAAGCTGTTCAAGCTCGGCCAAAGCATCTCTTAAGAGGTCCCGGTCATTTGGATGGCAGTATGTATAAAGGCTGCTTCGATAAAAGTCCTGCTGTGAGTACCCCAGCATCGGCAAGCAGGAAGGGGAGACATATAAAGCAATGCCTTCTTTGGTTACTCTTGCAATCACATCGCTGGAATGCTGAATGGCCAGCTGCAGATTCCTCGCTTCGACTTTATCCGCGAATAAATCTGCAGGATTCTCGGTCATGATCATTTTCTGTCCCTCCTTTTTGAAAAATGGCACTTTTCCATCATTATACAATACATGTTTGGATTGACATATAGGATAAATTTCACTCTATGCAAACTGTGAAAAGGATCCCTTGTCAGGTATCAAACTCATAGGAGCTTTCTAATTTCCTCTCCAAGGATGAATATGCCTTCCTGCAGTTCCCTCAGCGAGGCATAAGCATAGGAAATTCGTATAAAATGATTCGGCCCGTCACTGTATATGCTGCCGGGATTAATCAGCAGTTTTCTTAAAATAGCCTGCCGATAGAGGCTTCGAATTGGAATACTGGACGGTACTTTCAGCCATATAAAAAAACCTCCTTCCGGAGAATTCCATTCTGCTATCCCGGACAAGTGAGCATCTAATGTATTCAGGGCAGTATTACGACGAATTCTCAGCTGCTCACGTACCCTTTCCATATGCTTTTGATAGAGGCCGGTGGACAGCCATTTTTCAGCTACCCTTTGTGAAAGTGAACTTGAACCATAGTCAGTCTGCATTTTAAGATCTGCAAGCCGGTCGATAACAGGTTCAGGTGCTGCTACCCAGCCTATTCGAAGTCCGGGACTCAATGTTTTTGACAAGCTTCCCATATAAAGGACCTGGCCGTTTTTGTCCATTGCTTTTAATGGTGGAGGGGGCATTTCATCAAGCCATAGCTCACGATAAATATCGTCTTCCACAATTGGCAGCTGTTCTATTCTGCAAACATCAAGCAGTTCCCTCCGTCTTTTTTCTGTCATTAAAATTCCAGTCGGGTTATGGTAGGAAGGAATCGTATATAAAATGGATTTCCCTTTTTCATATTTCTTCAAAGAGATGCTTTTCGTGATAACTCCCTCTTTATCCATCGGCAATCCTTTTAAATTCATGCCTGATGACCGGAAAAGCTGTAAAGAATATAAGTAAGAGGGCTTTTCCAGAAATACGGGTGCCCCTCTTTGCACAAGGCCCAATGAAACAAGCTGCAGGGCTTGCAGCCCTCCAGAAACAATAAGTATCGAGGAAGGAGAAGCGTCTATTCCAGATGCTGCCAAATATTCACTAACTGCCTGTCTTAATGGCAAATACCCCTTTGGTTCCTCATAACCGAGTTCACTCAATTCATCAGCAGCTTCCTTTAGAACTTTCTGCATCGTTTGCACAGGGGAAATCTCAGGGGAAAGCTCTCCTTTGCTGAGCTGTATAAAAGCGGGATCCATTTCTAAATCATTAATTTCTTGAACGATTTTTTCGCTGGCTCTGTGTATCCCTGTATCGATATATTCACTCCAGTTGGCAGACTGCCTTGAAGCGAGCAAGGTCCAAGTATTATTAATAACCTTTGTGCCAACCCCCGTTTTCCCTTCTATTAGTCCATCTGCAGCAAGTTCTTCCAGAGCAGTGATAATTGTGCTTCGGTTTACTCCAAACTCCTCAGCCAGTTTCCGCTGGCTTGGAATTTTACTTCCGATTGGCCATTCCCCTTTGGAAATCTTTCCTTTAATAGTCTCAATAACTTGCTGATATTTTGGCAATTGTGCTGTATCCATCCATATAACCGCCTTTATGAAAATTGGCTGGCAAAATTCTTTCCTAATTGGTTGAGGACATTGTATCAGTTATTGATTATCCTGAAAAGCAGCACAGATAATGGCTGGAAATGTTGATAAGGGGGATGAAGTTGGCAAATAAGAAATTTATGATTATCGGGGCGCATAGTTCTATCATCATTCTTTGGGCATCCGCATTCCCGGGAATTCGGGCTGGGCTTGAATCGTACTCCCCTGAGCACCTTGCCCTTTTTAGACTTTTAGTTGGTTCGGCTGCACTTGGTGTCTTAGCACTGCTGACAAGGATGCGTCTTCCGGATATAAAAGATTTTCCTGCTATTTTTATACTTGGATTCCTTGGTTTTACGGTTTATCATACAGCTCTCAACATTGGGGAAAAAACAGTAAGCGCCGGGCCGGCAAGCTTGATTGTATCAATGACTCCGATCTTTTCGGCTGCGTTGGCTGCTTTATTTTTAAGGGAAAGGTTTGGAAGGGTCAGGTGGACTGGTTCCGCAGTCAGTTTTGCTGGTGCCGCACTTATTTCGCTTGGTGCAGGAGGAGGGTTTGAAATCCAAACCGGTATTTTATTTGTCCTGCTTGCTTCCATTTCAGAAAGCATCTATTTCGTGTTTCAGACTAAATATTTTAATAAATACGGATTTTTGTCATTTACATCCTATACGGTATGGGCAGGGACTGGTTTTATGCTGATTTATCTTCCTGGGCTTGGTAATGAGATCTTTCATGCATCGGCCGAATCCACTTTAAGTGTCATCTATTTGGGGATTTTTCCAACGGTAATTCCATATATTGCCCTAGCTTTTCTTGCGTCCATAGGAGGGACTTCTGAAGCGACAAGCTCTCTTTATCTGACACCAGCAATAGCATTTGTCATTGCTTGGGTTTGGCTGGGAGAGGTGCCGACTATGTTATCCGTTGCGGGTGGTATAATCGCTCTGGCAGGTGTGATGATTATTCACCGTAAAGACAGCTCTGTTAAAGTAACGGAAATTTTTGAAAATGGCCCAAGTGAAAATATTTGAAAAATAATGATTGACATCCTTTTCTTTATGGTGGTAAAGTAATAAGCATATTAAACAACCGAATAATAAAAATCTTCTTATCCAGAGAGGTTGAGGGACTGGCCCTATGACACCTCGGCAGCGGACAAAAGTGTACCGTGCCAAATCCAGCAAGCGTAGCTTGAAAGATAAGAAGAGGACCATTGATAAATGCTGCCCTCTTCTTTCTTTAGAAGAGGGTTTTTGTTTTTATCCGAAAAAAATGCATCAAGATTCTATTCATAAACATATGAATAATTCTTATCGAGAGAAGCAGAGGGACCTGGCCCAATGAAGCTTCGGCAGCAGGCAGACTGCACTGTGCCAAATCCAGCAGGCGATAGCCTGAAAGATAAGGAGGGGACTTCAAAAAACCTCTTCTGTTAGAAGGGGTAAATTTCAGGATATAATTCTTAGTTTTCATATAGGATTAATTATATATAACATTTAGAAAAGGAGAGATGCTGAATGATAGAGTTTCAGAATTTAAAGAAAATCTATGAAAGCGGAGGACAGCAGGTAGCTGCTTTAAATGGAATAGACTTAAAGATTAACAAAGGTGAGATTTTCGGTGTGATCGGCTTCAGCGGTGCGGGAAAGAGCTCTTTGATCCGCTGTGTCAATTGGCTGGAGAAGCCGACTTCAGGAAAGGTCATTGTCAGTGGACATGATCTGACGGCTTTATCTGTAAGAGAAATTCGCGAAGTGAAAAGAAACATCGGGATGGTCTTTCAGCATTTTAACCTTTTAAATTCGAAAACAGTGTTTGCCAATGTGGCGATGCCGCTCACACTGGCTAAGATCCCTAAAGATGACATCAAAAAGCGTGTCCATGAACTATTAGAATTCGTGGGGCTTGCAGACAAGGCAAACAGCTATCCCGATCAGCTGTCAGGCGGGCAAAAGCAGCGGATCGGAATTGCCAGGGCGCTGGCGACCCAGCCTTCCATTCTATTATGTGATGAAGCAACTTCAGCGCTGGATCCGCAGACAACCAGCTCTATCCTGCAGCTGCTGAAAAAAATAAATAAAGAATACAACATTACTATACTGATCATTACCCATGAAATGTCTGTAATCAGAGAGATCTGTGATCGTGTCGCTGTAATAGAGGCAGGAAAAATTATCGAAGAAGGAACCGTCTTCAATGTCTTTTCATCACCAAAGACGCAAACAGCGAAAAACTTTGTCAGCACTGTCATGAATGATCAAATACCTGACTCCATTAAAGAAGTGATTGAAAAACAGCAAGGGCTTCAAAAGGTATTTAGAATCAACTTTGTTGGAAATTCTGCCGGGCAGCCGCTCCTCTCGCAGGTTGCCAAAAAGTTTAATATCGACTTCAACGTCCTGTTTGGAAATATTACTGAACTTCAGGGAACACCGTTTGGCAACCTGATTGTCGAATTCCAGGGTCCAGACAGTGAAATCAGACGTGCTATTCAGTACATCAGCCAGGAAAAAGTTTCAATAAAGGAAGTGACAACACGTGCTAGTTAATCAGGAAAAAATCATCGAAGCCTTAATCGAAACGATTCAAATGGTGGCATTCTCATTGCTGTTTTCAGCTGTTATCGGACTGCCGCTTGGTATATTGCTTGTCGTAACAAGGAAAGGGCATCTGCTGGAAAACCTCGTTGTTTTTAATATCATAAACAGCATTATTAATATTTTCAGATCAGTTCCCTTCATTATTTTAATGGTAGCCATTATCCCCATTACCAGGCTGATTGTCGGAACATCGATAGGTACGGCTGCAGCCGTAGTGCCGCTAGTCTTTTATGCCGGGCCATATATTGCAAGATTAATAGAAAACTCATTGCTTGAGGTAGATCCGGGTGTTATAGAAGCTGCAGAAGCAATGGGAGCAACACCAGGCCAGATAATACTAAAATTCCTGATTCCGGAAGCACTTAGTTCGCTGGTATTAGGCTTTACAATTGCAACAATCGGATTGGTCGGAGCATCAGCCATGGCCGGGGCAGTCGGAGGCGGCGGGCTTGGTGACCTCGCCATTACCTACGGCTACCAGCGATTCGATACAACAGTCATGCTGATTACCGTTGCGATCTTAGTTGTCATGGTTCAAGGCCTGCAGTCATTCGGAAATATCTTATCCAAAAAAATCAGAAGAAGATAAATAAGGAGGAAATACATCATGAAAAAACTATTCTTAACATTCATTATTTTAGCATTGGGTGTGTTCACTGCAGCATGCTCAAGCACAACTGGAGGAGAAGAAACAAAGAAGATTAAATTAGGTGTAAGCGGTTCTGATACACGCATCTGGGACTTTATTGCAGAAAAGGCTGAAAAGGAAGGCATTGAAATTGAAGTTGTGACATTCTCTGACTATGTGCAGCCCAATGTTGCCCTTGCAGAAGGAGATCTTGATGTGAATGCATTCCAAACAGTCGCTTATTTTGACACTTTTATTAAAGAGCATAATATGGATCTTACCCCAATAGCGACAACTGTTTTAGCACCAATGGGGCTTTATTCTGAAAAAGTAAAATCGGCAGAAGACATTCCGGAAGGCGGCAAAATTGCCATTCCAAATGATGCTTCAAATGGCGGAAGAGCCCTTCTTTTACTGGAGGAAGCCGGCCTGATTAAATTATCCGAGGACTATGACGGAAACCTGGACTTGAATAAAATCGTTGAAAATCCGAAGAACCTTGAATTTGTAGAAATGGTATCAGCGCAGACACCGCGTGCACTTCCGGATGTCTCTGCTTCTGTAATCAATAACGGAATTGCCGTAGATGCAGGCTTTAACCCAACTAAGGATTCAATTTTTATTGAAAGTGAAACCGCTACTCCATACGTAAATATCATTGCTGTCCGAACAGAAGACAAGGATAACAAAACGCTTAAGAGAATTGCTGAACTTTACCAGGAAGATGATGTAGCTGATTTCATTACGAAGGAATATGACGGAAGCATGATCCCGACTTTTATTCCTTTAAGTGATATTGGCTGGTAAAAAATTATTTATAAAGGAGGAACAATGATGGCGGCACCTGTAAAAGCACTATCTGAACTGAAAGAAGCAATCAAGAAAAATGTTGAGGGAAATAAAGAAGTTTATCTTTCCGCAAGCCACCAGATCCATGCGACCCCGGAAATAGGAAATGAGGAGTTTTTTGCCTCTGGCTTGCTTTCAGGCATCCTTGAGAAGGAAGGTTTTGAAGTTGAGCGGGCAGTGGCCGGGCATGAAACAGCTTTCCTTGCCCGGAAAAAATCCGATAAACCAGGGCCGTCTATTGCATTCCTTGCAGAATATGATGCCCTTCCCGGGCTGGGTCATGGATGCGGCCACAATATCATTGGCACAACAAGTGTGGCAGCAGCCATTGCATTGAGCAAGGTTATTGATGAGACCGGAGGAGAGGCAGTAGTATTTGGAACCCCGGCAGAAGAAGGCGGGCCAAATGGAAGTGCAAAAGGCAGCTTTGTGAAGCATGGCTTACTTGAAGGCATTGACGCTGCCCTAATGGTTCATCCATCAAACCATACCCGCCTGACCAGTTCATCACTGGCAGTTGATCCGCTTGACTTCGAGTTTATCGGTAAGCCTGCCCATGCGGCAGCTTCACCGGAGGAAGGAATCAATGCCCTTGATGCAGTTATTCAGCTATTTAACGGAATTAATGCCCTTCGTCAGCAATTAAAGGATGATGTACGAATCCATGGCATTATTACTCATGGCGGGGATGCTCCAAATATTATCCCTGAGTATGCAAAAGCCAGATTCTTCATCCGTGCTACAACCAGAACCAGTCTTAATGAGGTAACACGGAAGGTTAAAGCTGTCGCTGAAGGCGCCGCATTGGCAACCGGAGCAAAGCTCAATGTTATTGCTTTTCAAAATGAAGTTGATAACCTGCTGTTAAACAAGACATATGACCAAGTGTTTAAAGAAGTGATTGAAGACTTGGGAGAAACGGTCGTTGAAGGGGACAGAGATGGAATCGGCTCGACGGATGCAGGCAACATCAGCCAAGTGGTGCCAACCATTCATCCTTATATTAAAATTGGTGCAGATGATCTTGTTGCCCATACAGTTCCGTTTCGTGAGGCTGCAGCATCTGTAAAAGGAGACGAAGCACTGATAACCGGGGCAAAAGGGCTCGCACTCACTGCCTTCCAGCTGGTAACAGACCAGGAGCTGCTTAAATCCATTAAACAGGAATTTTTAGAGCGGAAAGCCGCTGAATAAGAACAAAAGCTATCCTCTTTGCGGGATAGCTTTTTCTTATTCTAGTGAGTCTTTTCCTCAATTTGGAGGTTTCTTTCCTTAATTTGCTGAATATTTTCCGTGAATTAAGTCCGCGTTTCCCCAATTTTCTCATTCTTTTCCCGAAGTTCACGATTACCTACTGTTCCTTCATCCGTTCCTGTGCCATCCGAATAAGCTCCTTCACCATACTTCCGCCAATCTTCCCGCCCACTGTTCCTGCCTGTTTGGATGTAAGACGGCCGTTATATCCCGGCTTCAATGGCACACCGGCCTCCTCGGCAATTTCATATTTCACGACATCGGGATTTTCATTGTCAACATGGTATCCCTGGTTTGCCATTACCTGATTTTTAAGCTGGTCTAATGCCGCTCTTGATTCCGGCACAAGCGGGCGTCTTTTTCTTCTTGCCATGATGCATTCCTCCATAATAAGTACTTTTTCTTATTATGTGATAGAACATAGGGAATAACACTGAAAAAACTTGTACATCTTCTTATGAAAAGATATTCTAATGTTAGAAACCCTGAATCATTGTGAATAAACAAAAGAAGGTGTTTTGGTTGGCATTAAAATACTTGTCAGCTCTGCTGCTGCCCGGCTTGCTGGTTTTGCTCTTTACGAGAGTAAGCTATAATCGTGTGATTGGGCTTATATTGACGGTGGGACTGATTGCTGCTTCTGTCTATAAAGGGTATACAAATTCATTTGCCTTGATTGTTATAGACGCACTTTCATTGACTGTCGGGTTTTGGTACGCTCAAAAACTGAAGCCCAAAACAAAGCCAAGTGCGGAATAATTTTTGCGGAACCTGTCGAACAAACGTATCGACAGGTTTTTTGTATAATGAAATTTCAGCTGTATTTATGTCCGCGTAAGATCAGCTATTAATTAATATCAATCAAACGATTGATTTAATTTCAGGAGGTTAATCAAACGTTTGATTAACCTTGCTTCGACACCCCCCTTGATAATTCGGCATATTTCCCAAGCAATATTTTCCCTGTAAAAATAAAAAACGAATATCCGTTCGCATATTGTTGGTTTGTTTTAGGCTCTTTGTGGTAGAATGATGATATGAGTTTTGAGTAAAAAACTGACAAATCAGCCATGCATCCCGGAACTTAAATTCTTTCAATGCTGGTTTGTGATTAATATATAGATAAAAGTAATTTGAACGGGAGGCTTATAGGTGAAGGATCAATTTGAATTAGTCTCAAAATATTCCCCTCAGGGCGATCAGCCTGGGGCAATCAAAAAAATTGTGGAGGGAATTAAATCCGGCAAGAAGCACCAGACGCTTTTGGGTGCAACAGGAACGGGAAAAACCTTCACGGTTTCAAATGTTATACAAGAGGTTAACAAGCCGACGCTTGTCATTGCCCATAATAAGACACTTGCAGGACAGTTATACAGTGAATTTAAGGACTTTTTTCCAAACAATGCTGTTGAGTATTTTGTCAGCTATTATGACTACTATCAGCCGGAGGCATATGTGCCTTCTACAGATACCTTTATTGAAAAAGATGCAAGCATCAATGATGAAATTGATAAGCTCCGCCACTCGGCGACTTCTTCATTATTTGAGCGCAAAGATGTCATTATAATTGCCAGTGTGTCTTGTATATATGGTTTGGGTTCTCCTGAAGAATACAGTGAAATGGTGCTATCCCTCAGAACCGGCATGGAGATTGAGAGGAACCAGCTTCTTCACAGGCTCGTTGACATTCAGTATGAACGCAATGATATCGACTTCCAGCGCGGCACCTTCCGTGTACGCGGGGATGTAGTGGAGATTTTCCCGGCATCACGGGATGAGCATTGTATCCGTGTAGAGTTTTTCGGGGATGAGATAGACCGGATCCGTGAAGTAGATGCCCTCACCGGAGAAATTATGGGTGAACGTGAGCACGTTGCGATCTTCCCGGCATCCCACTTCGTAACGCGTGAAGAAAAAATGCGGATCGCCGTCCAGAACATTGAAAAAGAACTGGAAGAGCGCCTTGCTGAATTAAGAGAAAACGATAAGCTGCTTGAAGCCCAGCGCCTCGAGCAGCGGACCCGCTATGACCTAGAGATGATGAGGGAGATGGGTTTTTGTTCCGGCATAGAAAACTACTCCCGCCACCTTACATTAAGGCCGCCTGGTTCAACACCGTATACCCTTCTGGATTATTTTCCGGAAGACTTTCTAATTGTGATTGATGAGTCGCACGTAACTCTGCCGCAAATCCGCGGTATGTTCAATGGTGACCAGGCAAGGAAATCCGTGCTTGTGGACCATGGCTTCCGTTTGCCTTCAGCCATGGATAACAGGCCGCTTACGTTTACTGAGTTCGAAAAGCATGTGAAACAGGCTGTCTTTGTTTCGGCAACACCTGGCCCTTATGAGCTTGAGCATACACCGGAAATGATTGAGCAAATTATCCGCCCTACCGGTTTGCTTGATCCTACTATTGATGTCCGTCCAATCGAAGGGCAAATTGATGACCTTATCGGTGAAATCCAGGATCGCATTCAGAAAAATGAACGTGTTCTTATCACTACATTAACAAAGAAAATGTCTGAGGACTTGACAGACTACTTAAAAGAAATCGGCATTAAAGTGCAGTATCTGCACTCAGAGGTAAAAACGCTTGAGCGGATTGAGATTATCAGAGAGCTTCGTCTAGGTAAATACGATGTGTTAGTCGGAATCAACCTTCTAAGGGAAGGACTTGATATACCGGAAGTGTCTCTCGTTACTATACTTGATGCTGATAAGGAAGGTTTCCTCCGTTCGGAACGTTCACTCATCCAGACGATTGGACGTGCAGCGCGTAATGCGAATGGCCATGTCATTATGTACGCAGACCGGATCACTGACAGCATGGAAAAAGCCATCAGTGAAACAAAGCGCCGCCGGTCCATTCAGGAAGAGTACAATAAGAAGCATGGCATCACGCCAATGACTATACAGAAGGATATACGCGATTCAATCCGTGCAACACATGCGGCAGAAGAGCAGGAAGAATACCAGCCGTCAGCAAAGCTCGGCAAGCTGAACAAGAAAGAGCGCGAGAAGCTGATCGGCGATATGGAAAAAGAAATGAAGGAAGCGGCCAAATCCCTGAATTTCGAAAGGGCTGCCGAGCTTCGTGATCTAATATTAGAGCTGAAAGCGGAAGGATGACGTAAAAATGGCGATGGATAAACTGATTGTAAAGGGTGCCAGAGCCCATAATCTGAAAAATATAGATGTCACCATTCCGAGAGATAAGCTTGTCGTCCTGACAGGACTTTCAGGTTCAGGAAAGTCCTCACTGGCATTTGATACGATTTATGCAGAAGGGCAGCGCCGCTATGTGGAATCATTATCTGCTTATGCCCGGCAATTCCTCGGCCAGATGGATAAGCCTGACGTGGATGCGATCGAAGGTCTGTCTCCTGCCATTTCAATTGACCAAAAGACGACAAGCAGAAATCCTCGTTCCACAGTGGGAACGGTGACAGAAATTTATGATTATCTGCGATTATTATTTGCAAGGGTGGGGCGTCCAACCTGTCCGATTCACAATATTGAAATCTCCTCACAGACCATAGAGCAAATGGTTGACCGGATTATGGAGTACCCTGAAAGAACAAAACTCCAGGTTATGGCTCCGCTTGTATCCGGCCGAAAAGGGACACATGTAAAAGTGTTTGAAGATGTCAAAAAGCAGGGGTTTGTCCGTGTCCGTGTCGATGGAGAAATGATGGATCTCGGTGATGAGATTGAGCTGGAAAAAAATAAAAAGCACTCTATAGAAGTAGTAATAGACCGGATTGTCGTAAAAGAAGGCGTAGCACCAAGGCTTGCAGATTCATTGGAAACCGCGTTGAATCTGGGCAATGGCAAGGTGCTTGTGGATGTAATCGGGGAAGAAGAACTGCTGTTCAGCGAGAACCACGCATGCCCTCAATGCGGGTTTTCAATCGGCGAACTTGAGCCAAGAATGTTCTCTTTTAATAGTCCGTTTGGTGCCTGTACGGAATGTGACGGATTGGGCTCAAAGCTGGAGGTAGATATTGATCTGGTCATACCCAATAAGGATCTTTCATTAAAGCAAAATGCTATTGCCCCATGGGAACCGACCAGCTCTCAATATTATCCTCAGCTGCTGGAGGCAGTATGCAATCATTATGGAATTGATATGGACGTTCCGGTTAAGGATATTCCTGAACACTTGCTTGAAAAAGTTTTATACGGATCCGCCAAGGACAGCATTTATTTCCGATATGAAAACGATTTTGGCCAGGTGCGGGAGAATTATATCCATTTTGAAGGTGTCATCCGCAATGTGGAGCGCCGCTATAAAGAAACAAGTTCTGATTATATCCGGGAGCAAATGGAAAAATACATGGCCCAGCATCCATGTCCTTCCTGTAAAGGCTACCGTCTGAAGCCGGAAACGCTTGCGGTGCTTGTATCAGGAAAGCATATCGGCCATGTGACAGAATATTCGATTGAGGAAGCATTCAGCTTCTTTGAGAATCTGACACTGTCTGAAAAAGAAATGAAGATTGCCAAACTCATTTTCCGTGAGATTAAGGAGAGGCTAGGCTTCCTCATTAATGTCGGGCTGGATTACCTGACATTAAGCCGGGCAGCGGGAACTTTGTCCGGCGGTGAAGCCCAGCGTATCCGCCTGGCCACACAAATCGGTTCGCGCCTGACAGGCGTACTCTACATTCTGGATGAGCCTTCCATTGGTCTCCATCAGCGTGATAATGACCGCTTGATTGATACACTGAAAAATATGCGGGATATCGGCAACACCCTGATCGTGGTAGAACACGATGAAGATACAATGGTGGCAGCCGACTATTTAATTGATGTAGGTCCGGGAGCAGGGGTTCATGGCGGACAAATCGTTTCAGCTGGTACCCCTCAGGAGGTAATGGATGATCCAAACTCCCTGACAGGGCAATATTTGTCAGGCAAGAAATTCATTCCGCTTCCAATTGAGCGCCGAAAGAATGACGGACGCTTTATCGAAATTAAAGGGGCTAAGGAAAACAATCTTAAAAATGTAAGCGTTAAGTTCCCGCTCGGCACTTTTATTTCCGTTACTGGTGTATCAGGATCGGGCAAGAGTACATTGATTAATGAAATCCTTCATAAAGGGCTTGCCCAAAAGCTTCATAGAGCCAAATCAAAGCCGGGTGAGCATAAAGAAATTAAGGGTGTGGATCACCTCGACAAAGTCATTGATATCGACCAATCTCCAATCGGACGGACACCTCGTTCCAACCCGGCAACATACACCGGAGTGTTTGATGATATTCGTGATGTATTTGCTTCAACCAATGAAGCAAAAGTTCGCGGCTACAAAAAGGGGCGCTTCAGCTTCAATGTAAAAGGCGGACGATGTGAAGCATGCCGCGGAGACGGGATCATCAAGATTGAAATGCACTTCCTGCCTGATGTGTATGTGCCATGTGAAGTATGTCATGGCAAACGCTATAACAGGGAAACACTTGAAGTGAAGTATAAAGGGAAGAATATTTCGGAGATTCTCGATATGACAGTGGAAGATGCACTGGAGTTTTTCGAAAATATTCCTAAAATCCGCCGCAAGCTGCAGACGATTTATGATGTTGGCCTGGGCTACATCACTTTGGGACAGCCTGCGACAACATTGTCCGGCGGTGAAGCGCAGCGTGTCAAACTTGCTTCCGAATTGCACCGCCGTTCAACGGGCCGCTCCCTGTACATTCTTGATGAACCGACAACAGGTCTTCATGTTGATGATATCTCAAGACTTCTCGTGGTCCTTCAGCGTCTTGTTGAAAATGGAGACACGGTACTGGTTATTGAGCATAATCTTGATGTCATCAAGGCAGCCGACTATATAGTGGACCTTGGACCTGAGGGCGGAGATAAGGGAGGTACCATCTTAGCAGCCGGTACACCGGAAAAAATTGCCGAAGTCCCGGAATCCTACACAGGCAAATACCTCAAACCAATCCTGGAAAGAGACCGCCTGAGAATGAAACAGCAAATTGAAGAGAAAGAGGGCGTGACAAACGCTTAATTAGGAGGAAGCAGTACCGTTTTGGTACTGTTTCTTTTTTATGTAAAAGAGATTAATTCTCCTGGATGAGGGGTATAGAACATGCGTCTGCAGCAACCCTCAATAATCTCAACCAAGAAAGGAACATTCACTATGAAAAATAAAATCTATCTTTTGGCAGGCCTTATTTTGCTTGGGTTCGGCATCTATCTATCCATCACATTTCTTGGAGAGGAAAAAAAGGCTGAAAGCAATCAATCGATTGTAGCTTTTGGCGATTCGCTCACCTACGGATATGGAGATGAAACTGAGGAGGGGTACATTGGCAGGCTGCAGAGCAAACTGGATCGGACATTTCCGGAGAAGAATTATACAATAACAAATCATGGAGTGTATGGCTTTAAATCTTCGGATGTCCTTCAGCAAATGCTCAAACCGGAAGTGGCACAGGATATTAAAAATGCAGATATGTTTATCGTATATATTGGAACAAACGATTTGCTGAAAAGCAACGGAGGGGATCTTTATCCGCTCCATCACGAAAAACTGGTTGAAGCTAAAGACATTTATGAGGATAAACTGAATGGAATCCTGGAAACACTGGAAACCGCCAACAGTGATGCACCTGTTATCCTTCTCGGACTATACAATCCCTATCCGGACGGTGACCAGATTGAAAAATATATTGACCATTGGAACAATTCCATAAGAAAAAAAGCAGCGGAAGATAAAAATATCACCTACATTTCTACCAATGAACTATTCAAGCGAAAAAACAAGAAACAGTACTTCGCTGATTCCCTTCATCCGAACGGAAAGGGATATGAGATGATTGCGGATAGGATTATGGAAGGCTTTTCTTTTTAATAAAATTTAAAGCTTACTAAATTGATTTTAGCACCCTGTTGCCTGGAGCGGAAATCAACAGGTCAAATCAAAAGAACCATTTGAAGTTCCTTCCTTTCTGACCATTTGATAACACAATGTAATGTTCCAGCAAAATCGATGTAAACAAGCAGCGTTATACTCCTATATAAGGGAAGCTATTGCCTGGAAACAGAAGGGGAGGTCATTATGGAGGATTATTTAGAGAAGTCTCTGGAAGAATGGAAAGAAGATATTTCTGAGGTTTTGGATCAGATTAATAATGAATATGAGGATGTTAAAAAAGAGCTTAAAGTATATTCCTACAAATATGGAATTACAAAGCAGGTTATCCAGTCTACTGTGAACGAAGAGATTATTGATAATATCCGCGAAATGTATCATAAGCCTTTTGAAGAGAAGTATAACGAATTGAAAGAATACATACGTGATTTGGATGAAAAACGAAAAGTTTTCCAAATGTTTGTCAATAAAATCGACGAAGTGAAAAAGAAGGAAGCGCCTCGCACTGACCTGGCAGCTGCCTATAAATAGGACATAATCATAAAACCGTCTTTTCAAGAAAGGCGGTTTTTAATATAGAAAAAAGCTATGCGACTTGAGGCTATGGAACCCCTCAGCCTGCAGATGTATTTTTAGAAATATGGAGGAAAATGCTCCTTTGATTTTCTATAATGAAGAAGAGGCTGAAACTTTTAGCGCTCCATTTCCGTATGACAGATAAGGTGAAACTTCAATCAGTGGGGTTTTTTTATCCCCATTGATTGTTAGTTGAACCAATCGGGCCTTTACGGGCAGTTTGCCCCCCCACTTATCCTCCATTGGTTTCTCTGAGTCTTGAAGTGGGGGTCTTACTGCCCGTTAGACTGCGATAAAGGAGCTGAAAACAATGGAAACAAGAAAGGTTCTGTCTGCCTTAAGCTATTTTAGCATTATGTTCGCAGGATTTATTTTTCCGCTCATTGTATTTTTTGCATCAGAAGACACGGAAGTGAAGCGGCATGCCAAGAGTGCATTCTTATCACATTTGATTCCGCTGGTTCCTGTTCCGTTTATTGTTTTTGCTGGGGTGACCCAGTTCACAGTAAATGATCAGGAAATCCCGGTCCTATTTCTTGCAGCTGTGGGCATCACGATCATTCTGCTATTAATTGTACTTATCTGGAATATCATTAAAGGGGTAAAAGTCCTGATACAAGAATAGAAATAATAGAGGAGGGCCAAAGAATGAAAGAGGAACGCAAACGTATTTTGAAAATGGTCGAGGATGGAAAGCTTACGGTTGACGAAGCTTTAACTCTGCTGGAGCAGCTTGAAAAAACAAACCAGACGATGGAACAGAAGCAGGAGGATTTAATTAAGGAGCTATCTGCTGAGGTTAAGTTTGAAGAAGCTAAAAAGGGTGAGCCATACAGCTCAAAGCAACAAAGTGCCAAGGAAAAAATCATTGATTTTGTAGATTCAGCATTTAAGAAAGTGAAGGATCTCGATCTTGATTTTAATTTTGGGAAAAGTGTTGAGATCTCTCATATATTTCAGCATGCAGACGCATACTTAAAAGATCTGGACATTGATGTTGCCAATGGGACAGTTAAGGTGATTCCATGGGAGCAAAGTGATGTCCGCGTTGAATGCAAAGCTAAGGTCTATCGTGTGGATAATCAGGATGAAGCACGCAGAAATTTCCTGAAGGATGTTATTTTTGCCATTGAGGGGCAAAGGCTGAGATTTTCCAGTCAGCAAAAGTGGATGAAGCTTGAAGCAGTCATCTATATTCCAAGATCTGAATATGAAAATGTGAAAATCCGCATGTTTAATGGCCCGATTGAAAGTCAAAACTTAACAGTGGAAAACTTTAAAGCGAAAACGGCCAATGGAAAGATTACGGTTAGTGATTTAAACAGTAAAAATGTTGAGGCTGAAACCGCCAACGGGCAGATTACCATTCAAAAAAGCCGAATTGATCATGTAGAAGCCGAAACGTTGAATGGTGCAATTCTGGCTGAAGGAGACTTCAAAAAAGCCGAACTCCAATCGTTTAATGGAAATGTAACATGCAGGGCAGAAAATGAACGCTGCGAATGGATCGAAGCGAAGGCAGCGACGGGCAGCATCGACTTGTTTGTTCCGGATTTCGCTGCTGTCAGCGGAGAACTTCGCACCAATCTGGGCAGTTTCCACCCTGATATTGAGGGTATTGAAGTTATAGAAGAAAAGAGCGAAGTGATTCAGAAAATGCTGCGCTTCAAGTCTGTAAAAGAAAGCGGCAGCGGACTCAAGCTGAGGGCTGACTCAAAAACAGGTACGATCACGATCAAGCGGTCAACTGCCTGGTAAAGCGTAAGGAATTTGGCTGTTGATAGATAGTATAAAATTTTGAACATTACTGTCTAGCTCCACAAGGAACGCTCGACAGCTTTATCATCGCACGACTAAAAGCGCCAGCTTTTTAGGAGGAGCGCCTGCCCCCTCGAGGGGTCTGGGGTGGGCAAGGGGCTTTCGCTTTTCTTGATAGGAGGGATACTTTGTGAATAAATTGGTTCGCTCCCGCAGCAACCGGAAATTAGCGGGGGTATTGGGCGGCTTATCAAAATCGATCGGTATAGATCCTACCGTACTCAGGGTGATTTTCATTGTTTTATTATTTACAACAGGCGTTTTTCCAATGACACTCATTTATGCTCTGCTTGTGTTCTTGCTTCCTAATGAAGAGGTGCTGTAGAAAATGAGATGGATTCTGGGAATTTTGATTAATGCGGTCCTATTTGTAGCGATCGCCGGTTTTTTTAAGGATTCGTTTTACTTATCGGGATTTGGGGCTGCCATCGGTGCCAGCTTCATGCTTTCCATCCTGAACATTCTCGTGAAACCAATCCTGATTATATTAACTCTGCCAGTCACTGTTTTAACGCTCGGTCTGTTTTTGTTCGTCATCAATGCTGTTACATTAATGATTACAGATGGCTTTATGGGGGATTCTTTTGAAATTGACGGGTTTGGCACAGCGATTCTTGTGTCTGTGATTATGTCAATTGTTAATCTGATCATTCAAAAAGCGATCCTCGAACCGGCAAGGGAAAAGTAAATGCGTTAAAAAGCCAGCATCCGTGATGCTGGCTTTTTTCTATTCAATGATGGTGGCATTAAAGCCGTCCCTCTTCAGACTCCCGGCAAGTTTCTCGGCAAGCTGCTTTTCTGAAAATGCAACTTGAACTTTATATTGTTTGATTTTATCATTCTTTCTCAAGCCGTATTGTTCGGCGATTGCTTTTACTATGGCTTGTGCACAGCGTTTTCGATAGAGAGGGGTCCGGAGAAGGGAAGCTTCTTCTTTATTGGTCATAAACCCGCATTCCACAAGTACAGCAGTCATTTTTGTCTCACGAAGAACCTGGAAATCAGCTGTTTTGACTCCCCGGTCCCGCAAGCCTGTAGAACTGATTAAGTTTCGCTGTATCTTTTGGGCTAATGCCAGCGCTTCCCGAGGTTTTGAAGGGTAGACATATGTCTCAATTCCGCCTGCACTGTTCCATCCGCCTGTTCCGTAAGCATTGGCATGGATGGACACATAGCAGTCCGCGTTTTGTTTATTTGCCAGCTCGGTCCTTTCGGCAAGCGGCACGTCCCGTACATCCGAGTGTGCAAAGGAAACCACTGTGGTTTGATAGCTTTCCAGCATCTCCTTTGCTAGTTCGGCAACAGCCCGATTGAATTCATATTCTCTCATTCCGTTAGGGCTCCGTTTGCCGGAGGTGCTGTATCCATGCCCGGCATCCAGTATGATTTTCATCTAATCGCTCCTTTCAATAAAAAATATTCTCATGTATATAATATGGACAAACCTTCCAAAAGGACATGGTAAAATGAAAATAGGAGAAAACCCTGATGGGCTTTCTCCTATTTTGCGGCGCGCTGCATCGTATGAACAAATTTATAGCGGTCTGCGCGGTATGCTGATTTGACAAGCTCAAAAGGCGTGCCATCCTCTAAAAAGGAAGTTCGGACAATAAGCAGTACAGGCGATCCGGATTCGACCTGCAAGTGGTTTACTTCCGTTTCCTTAGCGATGGAAGCTTCAATTTGCTGGGTTGCTTCACTGATGGTCAGGGACAATTTTTCTTCAATATGCTGGTAAAGGGACTTGTTGATGATTTCTTCTGTAAGCCCTTTAACGAGATTAGCAGGCAGGCAGGTAGTTTCCAGCGCCATTGGCAGATTATCTGCCATACGCACCCGTTTAATTTCATAAACAGGTGTGTTTTCTTTTATATCAAGCTTTCTCGCCAGCTGCGGCTCGGCCGGGATGATTTCAAATGAAATCAGACGGCTGCTCGGCACCATGCCGCGCTCTTTCATATCTTCAGTAAAGCTGGTCAATCCCTGAAGCTTTTGTTCGACCTTCTGCTTGTTGACGAAAGTTCCGCGCCCTTTTTGCCTGTATAGATAGCCATCATTGACAAGGTTGTTTAATGCCTGTCTGACTGTCATGCGGCTAATCTGGTATTGCTCAGAATACTCGCGCTCAGAAGGGATTGCTTCATCAGGCTTTAATTTGCCGCTTTCTATTAATTGTTTAATATACTCTTCCAATTGGTGATATATCGGGATGGGTGATTGCTTATCGATCATGGGAATTCTCCTATCACTATTAGTAGTGCTCATCAATCCTTACTGACAAGACTAAGTGCTTCTTCATCGGCTATGATTGTCACATTCTCATGAAGCTTCAAAGCTGATGCGGGGAACTGTTCATCAGGTTCTCCATAAACCAGTTGCCTGATAGCTTCTGCCTTGGCTGAACCTGAAGCGAGCAGGATGATTTCCCGGCTATCAAGAATCGAAGCGATTCCCATAGTAATCGCTTGGGCTGGAACGTCTTCAATAGAATTGAAAAACCTTGCGTTCGCCTTACGTGTACTTTCAGCCAGGTCCACGACATGCGTACGGCTTTGAAAAGACGTGCCGGGTTCATTGAAGCCGATATGTCCATTGCGTCCAATTCCCAGCAGCTGCAGATCGATATCTGCCAGATCCTTGATCAGCTGCTCATACCGTTCGCATTCCTGTGGCATATCTTCTGCTGCTCCTTTTGGAAGGTGAGTGTTTTCCAGCCGGATGTCCAGATGATCAAATAGTTCACTATTCATGAAATGCCTGTAGCTATTAGGGTCGAAAGGAGGCAGGCCGATATATTCGTCCAAATTAATCGTCGTGATTTTATCATAAGAAGTGCCATTTTTTTGATGATCTTTAATCAGTTCAGCATAAACTCCTTTTGGTGTGCTGCCGGTTGCAAGCCCTAATGTCAGATCCGGCTGCTGCCGGATTTTTTCAATCATCATCTGGGCAGCTTTTTGGCTCATATCGTTATAATTGGCTGTTCGAATGATTTTCAAGGTCTTTTCACCTCGCGTTCAAAGGCTTTGACGCCTCTGCAGAAAGTCATGGCAACCTCAAGGTTCTCATCGAGTACAACCAGGTCGGCATCCTTTCCTTCCGAAATGCTGCCTTTCCGGTCAAATATATTGAGCTGTCTGGCCGGGTTGCTGCTTGCAAGCTGGACAGCTTCAGACAGCTGAATATCAGTAAAATCAATCATATTTTTAATGGAATCTTTCATTTTCAAAATACTTCCAGCCAGTGTGCCGTCAGCAAGCAGTGCCTGGCCATTTTCAACCTTTACATCCTGTCCGCCAAGATCATAATGGCCATTTTTCAGGCATTTTGCTCTCATGGAATCGGTTATCAGGATCATTCCATCCGGGCCCTTGGCGTTTAGTGCAAGCTTGATCATTTCAGGCCGGACATGGATTCCATCAGCAATCATTTCAACTATCAATTCTTTGAATAAAAGCGAAGCGCCGGCTACTCCAGGTTCACGGTGATGCATGCCTCTCATTCCGTTAAAAAGGTGAGTCACCTGCTTAGCTCCCGCCTGAACAGCTTTCTCCATTTCTGTAAAAAGGGCATCGCTATGGCCGATTGAGGGGACAACACCGTTTTCACTCAAGTAGCGGATAAATTCATAGCCATTTGCTTTCTCAGGTGCAAGTGTAATCAGCTTGATGGTTCCATTTGCTGCTTCCTGCCAGCGCTTAAAAAGTTCAATATCAGGCTCGAGTATATGATCCTTCGGCTGGGCTCCGCCTCTTGCTTCGTTAATAAACGGGCCCTCCAGGTGGATTCCGATTACTTCCGCCTGGCCAGGAGTATTTTGTTCTTTTTGAAAGTGGGCTGCATTGATCAGCGCGCCTTCTATTTTTTCCTTTTCCTGTGTGATAGTCGTGGCCAGGAAGCTGGTGGTCCCTTCTTCAGGCAGCACGCTGGCCATCGTGTTAAGTGCTTCAAATGTTGCATCCATTGTATCGGCACCGCCAGCGCCGTGAATGTGAACATCAATAAACCCCGGACTGATTGTATGCTCAGGGGAAAGTTCTATGATTTCTGTATCCTGGCCGATGGCAGGAAGCTCCTCCAAAGTTCCAGTTTTTAAGATTCGGTCTTTCTCTATTAGAATAAACCCTTGATCAATCATGCTGTTTTCCAGAATAATTCTAGCGTTTTTCAGTAATAGACGGCTCATTTTAGTTCATCTCCGTTTGAATGATACTTTTATTATAAAAGGTTTGTGTTTAGATGTCTATACCAGTTGGGATAATTAACTCTATCTGGTGTTTTGGTCTATACAACTAAAATAGGATAGAAGGCGGGTGGACGCTTTCTATCCTATTAATTTGAGTTTTAAGGGAATTTCATACAATATATCTGATTATTTAGTATGATATTCCGCAATGGCTTCCCGTAAATAACCATTATGCTTTTTCAGAAGCCTGGCGGCTGCTTCACCTTTTAATCCTGTTAAAATTTGAAGAATCGCAGCCTTTGTATTATGGTTTTGTTCTTTGAGAGCGGCCTGGGCTTCTTCATCAGATGCACCTGTGGCCATTTTGACGATATTTTCAGCACGTTTAAACAGCTTCTCATTTGTCATCTGCACATCCACCATCAGATTGCCGTATACTTTTCCGAGTTTGATCATGGAAGCTGTTGTTAACATGTTCAGGACGAGCTTTTGTGCAGTGCCTGCTTTCATTCTTGTAGAGCCTGTAACAACTTCGGGCCCTGTGATAGGTGCTATCGTATATTTTGCAATTCTCCCCATTTCGGAGTCTTTAGTGCAGGCAACAGCAACAGTAACAGCACCGACTTCATTTCCATATTGAAGAGCACCGATCGTATACGGCGTACGGCCGCTCGCTGCAATGCCGACAAGCACATCCTTGTCCGACAATTGAATATCTGCGACATCCTGGCGTCCCTGTTCACTGTCATCCTCGGCGCCTTCAACTGCCTCGGTCATGGCTTCTTTGCCGCCGGCAATAATGCCGACAACCATTTCCGGGTCCGTTCCATAAGTGGGCGGACATTCTGAAGCATCGATAATGCCAAGGCGTCCTGAGGTGCCTGCACCAACGTAAATCAAGCGCCCTCCTTTTTTAAAACTATCCGTAATTTCATCCACCACTTTTACAATGTGAGGAATTTCTCTTGCAATGGCATTTGGAACAATCGCATCTTCCTGGTTTATGATTGTAATAATTTCTTCGGTTGTCATTAAATCTACTTCCATTGTTTTAGGGTTTCGCTGCTCGGTATTTAGCTTTGTAATATTCATTGTTAATCCCTCACTATTAATTGAAATTTAGTTCCTGCCTTGATCTGGTCAAGGAGTGGCAGATCCTCATCCATAACTCTTGCGATCACATTCACGCGTTCATCCCGGGGGAGATCTGCTAAAGTAATCTGCATCTCGCCTGCGTAGCGGCCGTATAGGATATTATCAACTGTGACACTCCCTTTTTTACGTTCCAGCTGGTTCATAGGTTCCCATTTATTTGATCCCTGGCCAGCATATGACCTTGATTCCACTGACCTTACAACATCCCGGGCAGGATCCATCCGATTTGTATGAGGTTTATTAAAAAGCTCCTCATAGGTTTGTCCGCCAATTAGCTCGATTCGAAGAGGCACAGTAGCATTGGCGATTTTCGCCAGTTGTGCAAGAGTCCCGTCTTTTACTGAATGATCACCGATCAGCACCTTGTCTGTATAGCAGCTGTTCATCAATTCAGCCGCCGCCGCAGCGGGTGGATAGCCCCGGTGCTTCTCAAGAGTAGGAAGCCCTGCGAAAATGGGTCCGCGATGTTCAGCGTCACCAGGCGCAAACGCCATGGTGGTTATCCCCATGCTTTTAAGGAACCGATTTCGCTCTATAAAAAAGTCTTTATCCAAACCCGTTTCAGGCCGCGGATAAAAATTATGCCAGGCTTCAACATTATGGGCGTTTAATCCCGCTTCCATCCACTCCTGCAGTTCTGCAGCAGAGATAGTGCTCGCATTGATTCCAAGTTTCATTTTTTTAGAGAGTTCTACAATCTGTTCAGAAGTAAAGCCGTAGTCTGCCCGGATTCCGGAGAGACCCCATTCAAGAAGAGTATCGAGCGTTCCCCAGTCCAATCCTAGATGGTCCAATGACTGAGGGGAAACGTCGGCGAGGAGTTCCATTTGATGCTGCTTTGCAAGAGCACCGAGGTTCTGCAGCAGTTGTTTATATGTGCTGTGGTCATCTTCGGGAATATGGAGGGAAGTGAAGATGGATGTGAAGCCGTGAGAAGCCGCCCGCTCAATCCATTTTGCATTTTGAAGCTGGCGCTCCTCTGATAGATAAACTGATATTCCAAGCATCATAGTCACCTCTATAAGTCTGAATTTTTCAAAAATGCGAGTTCATAAGTAAAGAAGGAGGAATACTCCTCCTTCTCCTAAATTAGAAAATATAAAATCTTGAATATAGATAACTGTCTAGCTCCAGCGCCTACCCCCTCGAGGTCACAAGGGCTCCTATGGACTCGGGGCATAAGCCGTTTCCTTTCAGAAGGAAGAACGCCTACTTACAGAAACCGTCTTATGCCTGTCGTCCCTGGGCTGTCACCTCCACATTCTGGCAATCCTCCCAAAAAGGCAAAGAGCGCCTTTCCGTGAGGCTCGTCTTGTGCTTGAGGCCCCCAGGATAAGGAAGGCCTCGTCAGCATAAACATCGCACGACCGAAAGCGACAGCTTTTGGGAGGAGGGGGGCATGCAGACTGCCACAGGACGTGGCGTTGGTTAGTCTGCGTTCCTCTGTGGACAAAGCGCTTCCGCTTTTCTATATGTTTTTAGCCATTTCCTCTTTGAATCCGAACATCCATGTGAATAAGAAGCCAAACGCATAGGCAATTAAAAGGCCGATCAGATACAGTACGATTTGATTTGTGTGAACGAGGAAGGCAAGCGGTATGCCGGAAACCCCGATGGCTACTGTAGCAATCTTGAAGAACGCCTGGAAAGCACCGCCCACAGCAGCTCCTAGACATGCTGTTAAGAAAGGACGTCCCAGCGGCAGTGTCACCCCGAAAATAAGCGGTTCACCAATACCGAGCATTCCAACCGGAAGTCCGCCTTTAATCACTTTCTTCAGACGGGCATTTTTTGTTTTGAAGTAGATGGCGAATGCCGCACCTACTTGGCCGGCGCCTCCCATTGCAAGAATCGGCAGGAGCGGATCGTCACCGATTGAGTTAATCAATTCCATATGAACTGGAGTTAAACCTTGATGCAGCCCAGTTACAACAAGCGGAAGGAAGGTTCCGGCAAGTACTAAGCCAGCCAGGATGCCGCCAACATCCAGAACGCCAAGGAGACCTTTTGTGATAATGTCAGAAAGGAATCCGCCAACAGGCTGCAGGACAAAGAATGTCGCAAAGCCTGTAATTAATAATGCCAGTGTCGGTGTTACAATAATATCAATTGCTGATGGAACGACTTTGCGGATTCTTTTTTCCAAAAAGGCCACAAGCGCAGCAGCGAGCATGACTCCAATCAAGCCGCCCCGGCCTGGCACCAATGCTTCACCGAAAAGAGTTATATTGGCAAGGCCGGGATTGATTAATAGAATACCGGCTGCACCGCCCAGAGCAGGAGACCCTCCAAACTCCTTCGCTGTGTTAATACCTACAAACACGCCCAGGTAACCGAATAAACCCCAGCCAATCAAATCAAGCATTTGAACGAGTGTGGATTCCGGATCTCCGCCTGATTTGATGATTACATTATTGATCCCTGCAATCAAACCGGAAGCAACGATAGCTGGAATCAGCGGGATAAAGATACTTGCAATTTTTCTTAAAAATAACTTGAAAGGAGTAGCGTTTTTCTCATTGAGTCCGGCTTTCGTCCGGGCTGCCAGTCCTTCCAATGAAGTGTCAATCTCTTCATCATCATCATCAACGGATGAAACATTTTTGCCTGTCATCCTGGAAACTTCGTCAGCTACCTTGGTGACGATCCCGGGTCCGAGGATGATTTGGAGTGTTTCTGCTTCCACCACACCCATAACGCCATCAATATCCTTGATGCCATTCAGGTTGACTTTGCTTTCATCGACCGGCTTCACGCGAAGGCGGGTCATGCAGGAGGCCAGTTCCGCGATATTGCCGGTGCCGCCCAACTGCTCCGTAATCTCTTTCGCCAAGCGTTCTTCTTTACGCATGAGTTTTTCCCCCTCTTTTTTTAAAAATGAATGAACGTAATAAAAGCTAAAAAATGTAAATGAATTCGCTTACATAATCATATTACCAAGGTTTAGTATAGTTGTCTATACCATCTGAATATTTTTACAAAAAGCATATCATCATATTTATACGCAGAATATCCCTGAAAATTGTCCCTGTCGAGAAGGATTAAGCATATGGGCCTAGTGTTAATTTTGTAAAAATCGTTTTCAGAAATTTGGTTCTGCGTTAAAAAGTGCTAAAATAGAGTGAAACTTCAGAGTGAATTTTTTAGAAATTATAAGTTACATATAAAGAGATCATCCAGAAGTGCCAGCATTAAAGGAGGAACCTATTTTGGTAAAAGTGCGCACAAAAGATATTATAGAAAAATTTGGGCTCGAATTGATTGCCGGAGAGGAAGGCATTAACCGGCCGATTACGACGAGTGATATTTCCCGTCCGGGCCTGGAGATGGCTGGTTATTTTGATTACTATCCGGCTGAACGTATTCAATTGGTCGGGAAAACCGAGCTGTCTTTCGTTGAAAAGTTAAATAATTCCGAGCGGGAGATCCGGCTTGAACGCCTCTGTACAGATATTACACCCGGCATAATCGTCACAAGAGGACTGGATATACCTGACGAACTGATTGAAGCGGCAGAGAGAGAATCGGTTCCGCTGCTGCGCTCCAAACAGAAAACGACCCGTTTTTCCAGTTTGCTGACAAACTTTTTGGAAAGCAAGCTTGCTCCAACTACTGCTGTACACGGCGTCCTTGTCGATATTTATGGGGTAGGTGTACTGATAACTGGAAAAAGCGGAGTTGGTAAGAGCGAGACGGCGCTTGAGCTTGTTAAGCGGGGACACCGCCTTGTTGCGGATGACTGCGTGGAGATCAGGCAGGAAGATGAAGATTACCTGGTCGGAAACTCACCGGAATTGATTGAACATCTGCTTGAAATCCGCGGCCTCGGCATTATCAATGTCATGACCCTGTTTGGTGCTGGAGCAGTCCGCAGCTATAAGAAAATCTCTGTGGTCATGAATTTGGAGCTGTGGGATCCGAAAAAGCAGTACGACCGTCTTGGCCTTGATGAAGAAAAGATGAAAATCATCGATACAGAAGTTACAAAGCTGACCATTCCGGTAAGACCCGGACGAAACCTGGCTGTCATCATTGAAGTGGCTGCCATGAATTTCCGATTAAAAAGAATGGGGATGAATGCAGCGGAACAGTTCACGAACCGCCTGTCGGATGTGATTGAGGACGGAGACCATGATGATCGTTAAAGAGGGCAAAACACTTTCAATCAAACGTTTGATTGAAAGCTGATAAGCCTGACTAGCTTAGGATCTATAGCGCTTGTGGCAAAAACCACCCCAGAGGTGCTTGCGCTTTTCTTGCAATAATAGAATTTATATCTTTGAACTTAGATAACTGTCTAGCTCCAGGCGCCATCGGCTCTCGGGTCTATGCCAATCCGTCACAAAGGTTAAAAACAGCCTTTAGGCCGGCTTGTCTTATGCTTGCCGCCGATGAGCGGGCGCCTTGCGCTTTTCGATGAGAAGGAGAAGTGATCATGGAAAAAAATATTCAGCCGTTAGATCCGATTGCCATATCCCTTGGGCCGATTCAGGTCCACTGGTACGGACTGATTATCGGTGTTGGCATTGCACTGGCACTCATTATCGCGATGAGAGAAGGGGAGAGAAGGGGACTCCCTAAAGATATTTTTGCCGATTTGATGCTGTGGGCTATTCCCATTGCGATTATTTCCGCAAGAATCTATTACGTTATTTTTCAATGGGATTTTTACTCGCAGAATCCGGGTGAAATCATTAAAATTTGGAATGGCGGAATTGCCATTCATGGAGCTTTGATTGGTTCTGTCATCACAGCTTATGTTTTTGCAAAGAAAAGGAAGATATCGTTCTGGAAGCTGGCTGATATTGCAGCGCCAAGCATCATCTTAGGGCAGGCAATCGGGCGCTGGGGCAACTTCATGAACCAGGAGGCTCATGGCAGGGAAGTCAGCCGGGCATTCCTGGAAAATATGTATTTGCCTGAATTTATCGTTGACCAGATGTATATTAACGGTGCCTATTATCATCCGACGTTTTTATATGAATCAATCTGGAATATCATCGGATTTATCATCCTTATATTATTAAGAAGAGCAAACTTAAGGCGCGGGGAACTTTTCCTCTCGTATGTAATCTGGTATTCGATCGGCCGTTTCTTCGTAGAAGGCCTGCGGACCGACAGCCTGATGCTTACTGAGAATTTAAGGATTGCTCAGACGATATCCATCGTTCTTATTATTGGTGCGCTAGTCCTGATTTTTTATAGAAGAGCAGAGGGTCTTGCCAAAGCTCGTTATTTGGATAAAGCCGAGGGGAAATAACGGACAGGGGAGAGTAGAGATGCTGGTTGAATCTTGCAAACGGGGGCTGATGGCCGGCTTAAAGACAACATGGACACTCGGGAAAGTCATATTCCCGGTCACGCTGATTGTGGCACTGCTTCAGCATACGCCAGTGCTTCCATGGGTAATCAAGCTGATCACGCCCCTTATGAATCTGATTGGGCTGTCAGGAGATGCAGCCATACCGCTTGTATTGGGGAACTTCTTAAATTTGTATGCGGGGATTGGAGCCATTTTAACACTCGATCTCTCGGTTAAAGAAGTATTTATTATTGCCGTCATGCTGTCTTTTTCACATAATATGCTGATTGAAACCGGAGTGGCATTGAAGGTCGGCGTTAAGCTTTGGGTCGTTCTGGCAGTACGCATCGGACTGGCGCTTTTAAGCGCAATTGTCATCAACCTTGTTTGGCAGGGAGGATCCGAAACTGCTAAGTACGGATTTATTCCGGCAAAAGAAGAGCAGGTATCCGGTGCATTGCCCATCCTGCTGGATGCACTGCAGACTGCATTGCTCGGTATTCTCCAGCTTGCCATCATCGTTATTCCACTGATGATAATTATTCAAATCTTAAAAGATAAGCAATGGCTTGCTGTTTTTTCAAAATGGATGGCGCCTGTGACCAGGGCACTTGGAATGAAAGAAAATACGTCTACAACTCTTGCAGCCGGCTTGCTGATTGGCCTTGCCTATGGGGCGGGCGTCATGATTCAGGCAGTAGAGGAAGATGGCGTCAGTAAACGAGATGTAACGATCGCATTTATTTTCCTCGTTGCCTGCCACGCAGTCGTTGAAGATACTTTGATTTTTGTGCCGCTTGGCATTCCGGTATTACCGCTTCTGCTGATTCGCCTGGGTGTGGCAATTATCCTGACATTGGCAGTGGCAGCGATCTGGAAGCGTGCTGATCTGGCAAAAAGAAAGGAAGCAACATATGAGCATTAACACACTATTATTTGACTTAGATGGAACATTGATCGACACAAACGAATTGATTATTTCCTCATTTTTGCATACGCTGGGAAAATATTATCCAGACCGCTATCAGCGGGAAGATGTTCTCCCATTCATGGGGCCGACCCTGCATGAAACATTCGAGTCCATCAACCCGGAAAAAGTGGAGGAGATGATCTCGGTTTACAGGGAGTACAATATTAAGAACCACGACGTGCTTGTGAAGGAATTTGCTGGCGTATTTGAAACGGTTCGGACTTTAAAAGAATCGGGATATAAACTGGGCATTGTTACGACAAAAGTTTCCAATGTAGTTGAAAAGGGCTTAAAGCTGACAAAGCTTGACCAGTTTTTCGACGTGGTTGTTACGCTCGACCACGTGGATAAGCCAAAGCCCGATCCGGAGCCAATCTTGAAGGCATTAAGCCTGCTGGATGCGAAGCCGGAAGAAGCTATTATGGTCGGCGATAATTCGCACGATATCGATGGAGGAAAAAACGCCGGCACAAAAACGGCTGGTGTTGCCTGGACAGCGAAAGGCCGTGATTTCCTCGCGGGCTTTGAACCGGATTATATGCTGGACAATATGGCTGACCTGCTCGATATTCTTGAGGCAGAAAACCAATGAGAAAAACGGAGCGTTTTCCGGTAGAGGGAGGCAATTCTCTCTGGCATGTGTATAAAACGGTTCCGTTCTTGAAGGTGGTCAAAAACTTTATTGTGATCCAGCTTGCGCGCTACACGCCATTTCTGGGTATGAAAAATTGGCTCTATCGTAATCTCCTGAGAATGAAGGTGGGGGATCAGACATCATTCGCACTCATGGTTATGCTGGACGTCATGTTCCCGGAAAAAATAAGTGTCGGCCGCAACACGGTCATTGGATATAACACTACGATCCTTGCCCATGAATATTTGATTAAGGAATATCGCCTCGGCAGGGTTAAAATTGGCAGTGAAGTCATGATTGGCGCCAATTCAACCATTCTTCCCGGCGTCACGATCGGAGATGGTGCGATTGTTTCAGCTGGAACGCTTGTTCATAAAGATGTCCCGTCTGGCGCTTTTGTTGGCGGCAACCCGATGCGTGTCATCTATACAAAGGAAGAACTTGCCGCACGCTGGGCGGATGATCCGATATATGGCATTAATAAAGACCAAACTCCGTTAGCTTAGGCTGGCGGGGTTTTTTTATTATTGTGTGAGATGTTGGATAGATTCCAAAAGATGCTCGATATATTTAGATGCAAGTCTTTAACTCAAATAACCTTTCCAAAAAAGTACAAACTATATGAAAGCTCGTTTTTAAAAAAAGGGAGTTTTTTTTATTTTTCTGATTCTTTTGGTTGACGGCATAGAATTTGCGCGTTAAACTACATGTAACTTCAATTTGCTACCATATTAGCGAACTAAAGGATTCGGAATTTTTAAGTCATAGAGGTGAATACTTTTGAGCCGATTATTTATGTTTGAAAAGCCGTTAGGCATGAGAGATACATTACCAGATTTATATGAAAGAAAGGCAGCAGTCCGGTCATCCATCCAGGAGGAAATGAAACGGTGGGGCTATCAGTTTATCGAAACGCCTGCACTCGAATACTACGAAACAGTTGGAGCGGCATCAGCAATACTTGATCAGCAGCTGTTCAAGCTGCTTGATCAGCAGGGCCATACCCTTGTGCTGCGGCCGGATATGACAGCGCCGATCGCAAGGGTGGCAGCATCCCGTCTTTTAAAAGACGAACTGCCGATCAGGCTTGCATATTCTGCCAATGTATACCGCGCCCAGCAGCGGGAGGGCGGCAGGCCAGCTGAGTTTGAGCAGATCGGTGTTGAATGCATTGGCGACCATACGATCAGTGCAGATGGCGAAGGGATGGCGATGATGATCTCTGCTTTAAAAGAAGCTGGTCTTCAGAACTTCCAGCTTTCCGCCGGCCACATCGGTTTTGTCCGGGACTTCTTCCAGCAGATTTTAGGAACGGAAGAAAGAGTGGAAAACCTGACAAGATATTTATATGAGAAAAATTATGTCGGGTACAGAGAACATGTTAAGAGCCTGGCTCTTTCATCCATTGATAAACAAAGGCTTCTCGATTTCCTTAAATTAAGAGGCGGGGAAGAAGTCATTGAGATTGCTTATGGCCTTCTGGAAAACGGCACAGGAAAAAAAGCATTAGCCGAGCTCGAACAGCTTTGGGGCATTATGCAGGACTACGGCCAGGAAGGGACAGTTAAATTTGATTTAACGCTCGTCAGCCATATGAGCTACTACACGGGCATTCTTTTTGAGGTATATGCAGAAAATGTTGGTTTCCCGATCGGGAATGGCGGCCGCTATGATCTGCTGCTCCAAAAGTTCGGAAAAGATACGGGAGCAACCGGCTTTGCCATCAGAATGGACCGCCTGCTTGAGGCTCTGGAAGACAGCATTGCGGCTGAACCTGTGTACTGCGTTCTATACAGTCCGGAACGCCGCAAAGAGGCATTCGATTTTGCGAAGAAGGAACGTTCTGCCGGAAAGAAAGTGGTTCTGCAGGATATTAGCGGTGTCAAGGACATCGATGCCTGCACCAGCCAATATGAGGATATTACCTTTTTAGTCGGAAAAGCTGGAAAGGAGAGCATAAAATGAGTGATGTTTTAACGATTGCGATGCCAAAGGGCCGCATTTTTGAAGAAGCGGCTGAATTGCTCCGCCAGGCAGGCTTTCAATTGCCTCCGGAATTTGATGATTCACGTAAATTGATTATAGATGTACCGGAAGAGAATTTTCGCTTTATCCTTGCAAAGCCGATGGATGTGCCAACATATGTAGAGCATGGTGTGGCAGACCTTGGGATTGCGGGGAAGGATGTAATGCTTGAAGAAGAGCGGGATGTTTACGAGCTTCTTGATTTAAAGATCAGCGCCTGCTATCTCGCGGTCGCAGGACTGCCAAATACCAGGCTGAACGATGTTGCTCCTAAAATTGCAACGAAGTATCCGCAGATTGCGGCAGCGTATTTCCGTGAGCAGGGGGAGCAGGTGGAGATCATTAAATTGAACGGTTCCATAGAGCTTGCGCCTATGATCGGGCTGGCAGACCGGATCGTGGACATTGTATCAACCGGCCGAACGCTAAAAGAGAACGGGCTCGTTGAATACGAAACCATCGTCGGCATCACTTCAAGATTGATTGTCAATCCTGTCAGCTACCGCATGAAGGATGAACGCATAAGCGAGCTGGTTGGACGTCTTACGGAAGTAATAGCTGGAGAAGAAATTCGTTCTTAAAGTGAAACTTCCATCAGTGGTGTTCTTCCACTGATGGTTAGTTGTACCAATCGGGCCTTTATGGGCAGTTTATCCCTACCTGATTCTAATTAGGTCTTGATTGATAATATAAGGTAGGGATATTACTGCACGTTAATCTGCGATAAAGGATGTAGAGGTCTATGAAAATTTTAAAAGTAAATGACCAGATTTCAATTAAACGGTCTGTTGATAACGGAACAGAAGAACAGCGGGCGATTGTAAAAGATATAATTGAATCAGTCCGCCAAAACGGAGATCAGGCATTAAAAGATTACACAGAAAAATTTGATGGCATATCCCTGGATGATTTCAAGGTATCGCAGGCTGAAATAGAGGAAGCTTTTAGTCAAGTGGATGGAAAAATCCTGGAGATCATTAAAGCAGCTGCCGAGAATATCCGGTCTTTTCATGAAAAGCAGCTGCGTCCTTCCTGGATGACAACAGAAGAAAACGGCACAGTGCTTGGCCAAAAGATCACACCGCTTGATTCAGTCGGCCTGTATGTCCCAGGCGGTACGGCTGCCTATCCATCATCAGTACTTATGAATGTGATCCCGGCAAAAGTTGCGGGCGTCAAACGGATCGTCATTACCTCTCCTCCTGATAAAAAGACTGGAAAGCTGCCTCCTGCGGTCCTTGCTGCGGCCAAAATTGCAGGAGCAGAAGAAATCTATAAAGCAGGCGGTGCCCAGGCAATTGCCGCTCTTGCATATGGAACCGAAACGATAGCTCCTGTTGATAAAATTACAGGTCCCGGAAATATCTTTGTCGCTCTTGCAAAGCGTGAAGTTTTCGGGGACGTTGATATTGATATGATCGCAGGCCCCAGTGAGATTGCGATTTTAGCAGATGATACGGCACACGCAGATGAAGTGGCTTCAGATCTTTTATCACAGGCCGAACACGACCCTATGGCAAGTGCAGTCCTTGTGACACCATCATCAGCGCTTGCAGCGCAGGTCTCAAGAGAAGTGGACCGCCAGCTGGCTGAGCTGCCAAGGCAGCAAATTGCCTTTCAATCAATTGAAAACTATGGTGCTGTCTATGTGGCGGAAAACATGGATGTAGCTATTGAAACGGTGAATAGTCTGGCTCCTGAGCATCTGGAGATTTTAACGGAGAATCCGATGGAGCTTCTCGGACGGATTCGCCACGCCGGAGCAATCTTCCTCGGGAGGTTTAGCCCTGAACCGGTCGGTGACTATTTTGCCGGCCCGAACCACGTCCTGCCGACAAACGGAACGGCCCGTTTCTCAAGCCCGCTTAATGTGGAGGATTTTCAAAAGAAATCAAGTATTCTTTTATACAGTGAAAAAGCATTAAAGGATAATGGCGAAAAAATAGCGGCCTTTGCGCGTCTGGAAGGCCTTGAAGCCCATGCCAGATCCATTGAAACAAGACTAAGAAAATAAGCTGGAGGAATAATCATGGCCAGAACTGCTGAAATTTCACGTAAAACCAATGAAACGAATATCACTCTATCCTTAAATATAGACGGCGAAGGCAAAAGCGATCTGGAAACAGGGGTGCCTTTTATGACGCATATGCTGGACCTGTTTGCCAAGCACGGACAATTTGACTTGAACATCGTTGCAAATGGCGATACAGACGTGGATGATCACCACACAACAGAGGACATTGGCATCTGCTTAGGCCAGGTACTGAAGGACGCTTTAGGCGATAAGAAAGGCATTAAGCGCTATGGAAATGCTTTCGTTCCGATGGACGAAGCATTGGCTCAAGTTACAGTTGACCTCAGCAACCGCCCTCACTTGGAGATGCGTGCCGAGTTCCCGAGCCAAAAAGTCGGTACATTTGATACCGAGCTTGTTCACGAGTTTCTTTGGAAACTTGCACTTGAAGCCAGAATGAACCTGCATGTCATCGTCCACTATGGACAGAATACACACCACATTATCGAAGCGATTTTCAAAGCACTCGCTCGTGCGCTTGATGAGGCAACAACGATTGATCCAAGGATTAAGGGAGTTCCATCAACGAAAGGGATGTTGTAAATGATCGGCATCATCGATTACGGAATGGGGAATTTGTTCAGTGTCAGTAAAGCGCTTGAACGGTTGGAGGTTCCTTATTTCCTTTCTGAAAATAAAGACGAGCTCCTTAAAGCAGACGCCTTAATTCTGCCGGGTGTCGGCTCTTTCAAAGATGCCATGACCATCTTAAATTCTACAGGTCTGGCAGATCTGGTAAAGGAGTTTGCTGATACAGGCAAGCCGCTTCTTGGCATTTGCCTTGGCATGCAGCTTTTATTTGAGAGCAGTGAGGAGAATGGCATGACGGAAGGCCTGAAGCTTCTCCCTGGCCATGTGAGGCGTTTTCCCGGTGCAACAGCAGAAGGCGAAACGTATAAAGTTCCGCATATGGGCTGGAACCGTCTTGAATTCTTACAGGGTTCGCCAATTTTAAAAGGACTTAATGAAGGTTATGTCTATTTCGTCCACTCCTACTTTGTAGATACAGATGATAGAGAAGTTGTTATCAGCAGAAGTATGTATGATGTAGAAGTGCCGGCAGTTGCCGGAAGGGGCAATGTGTTCGGCATGCAGTTCCACCCTGAAAAAAGCAGTTCGCTCGGCATGGCGCTTTTACGCAATTTTACCGAGCTGGTTGAAGAAAGGATGTCTGTGAAATGAGTTTTACGATCTATCCGGCAATCGATATGAGAGGCGGCAAGTGCGTCCGGCTGCTGCAGGGGGATTACGATAAGGAAACGGTGTATGGCGACTCTCCGTTTGATATGGCCAAAAAGTTTGCTGATGAAGGAGCAGACTGGATTCATATGGTAGATCTAGACGGGGCAAAGGATGGGAAGCGGGTTAATGATCAATATGTCATTCAGGCTTCCCGCGAACTTGGCGCCTCCGTCCAGATCGGCGGGGGAATCCGTACGGAAGAAGACATCCTGCATTATCTGGATAATGGCGTAACACGCGTAATCATTGGAAGCATCGCCGTCTCCAATCCTGAGTTTGCTATTGAAATGATCCGCAAATACAGCAAAGCCATTGCAGTCGGCCTTGATGCGAAAAATGGCTTTGTGGCCACACATGGCTGGCTGGAAACGTCTGAAGTGAGGGCAGTTGACTTAGGAAGGCGATTTGCCGACGCAGGTGCGGAAACTTTTATTTTTACAGACATCGCAACAGACGGAATGCTATCGGGGCCAAATATTGAAGCTGTTCGTCTGCTTGCAGGGGAAACCGGAAAAAGTGTCATTGCATCTGGCGGCGTCAGCCAGCTGGCTGATTTGGCGAAGCTGCGGGAGTATTCTTCAGAAGGTGTTGCTGGCGCCATTGTCGGAAAGGCCATTTATGAAGGCCGTTTTACCGTAGCGGAAGCTCTGAAAGAGGTGAAGGAATCATGCTGACGAAACGCATCGTTCCCTGTCTGGATGTAAAAGACGGCCGTGTGGTAAAAGGGGTCCAATTCGTGCAGCTGCGTGATGCCGGAGATCCGGTTGAGCTTGCCCGCTTTTATGATGAGCAGGGAGCTGACGAGCTGGTCTTCCTCGATATCTCCGCTTCACATGAAGGTCGGAAAACTATGGTTGAGGTTGTAAAGGCTGTTGCGTCTGAGCTTGCCATTCCATTTACAGTCGGCGGCGGGATTAACGCGCTGGAAGATATGAAACGAATTTTGCGGGCAGGGGCTGATAAGGTTTCTCTCAATACAGCTGCCGTAAACAATCCTGATTTAATTACAGAAGGGGCAAATTTTTTCGGATCACAGTGCATCGTTGTTGCGATTGATGCAAAATACGATGAAGACCTTGGTTCCTGGCGCGTGTACACACATGGTGGACGGACACCGACTGACCTTGAGGTCATCGCTTGGGCCCATGAAGCAGCGGAGCGCGGGGCCGGAGAAATTTTACTCACAAGCATGGACTCAGACGGTGAGAAAAAAGGCTTCGATATTAAGCTGACAAAAGCAGTCAGCGAGGCGGTTTCGATTCCGGTAATTGCTTCAGGCGGTGCCGGAAATGCTGATCACTTTGCTGAAGCATTTATCGATGGAAAAGCGGATGCCGCATTGGCTGCATCGATTTTTCACTATAAAGAAACGTCTGTTGCAGAAGTAAAGTCATATATTGAGGAAAAAGGGGTGGTTGTCCGATGAATATTGAAAGTGTAAAGTTCGATGAAAAGGGACTGATCCCTGCAGTTGTACAGGATGCAAAAACAAAAGAAGTATTAACGTTAGCATATATGAATCGGGAATCCCTTTTAAAATCGGCGGAAACAGGTGAGACCTGGTTTTTCAGCCGTTCCCGCAATGAGCTTTGGCACAAAGGGGCAACAAGCGGCAACACACAGAAAATTGTTGAAATGAAGCTTGACTGTGATCAGGATGCGATTGTGGTTATGGTTGAACCAGCAGGTCCTGCCTGCCACAATGGAACAGTCAGCTGCTTTGAGGAAAGAGTATACGGGGAAGGGTCAGGCGGCTTATCTGAGTACGAAATCCTTTATACACTTGAAAAGGTCATTGAAGAACGGGAAAAGACACGCCCTGAAGGAGCATACACGACATATCTTTTTGAAAAGGGCGTGGATAAAATCCTGAAGAAGGTCGGCGAAGAATCCGCAGAAGTCATCATCGCTGCGAAAAACCGTGATAAGGACGAACTGAAATGGGAAGCAGCCGACCTGATTTATCATTTGATGGTGCTGCTGCGGGAGCAGGAACTGCCTTTTAATGAGGTATTAAAAATACTGAATAAACGGCATGACAAGAAAAGCGAACCGGCCTCCGAATAGGGAGGGCGGTTTTTTTACGAAAATTTGCTATTGGATCATTACATTTTATCCTATTTCCTTTAAAGAATCCTGTTCTTTCCCATAAAGATCCTCCCAAAGTTCATAGATTTTCCTCCGGCCGTTTGCAATTTCAGGGTTGAATTGGATGGCAGCGTTTTGACGGACAGCATGAACATTTTTCAATGCCTGTTCAAGCTTCTTGTTGATGTCGGTGCTGCCTTTTCCAGCGTGTTTAGCAATCGAAATGCCTGCTGTTGTTCCTTGGGCCATGGCGATTTTTCCGCTTTCAATGCCGGTGATATTCCCGGCAACAAATAATCCTTCGAGCGGAGTTTCCATTTTTTCAGAATGAAGCGGAACATGTCCCCCAAGTTCTGGAACGTATTGGAATGGGCATCCGGCAACTGCTGTAAGCTCTGCTAACGGATACAAGCCGCCTGCGATACACACGAAATCTGCTTCGTAAATTTTTTCTGTACCTTTGATTACGTTACCATTCACATCTATTTCTGCAGTGAGTACGCCTTCTACCTGATCCTTTCCAAGAATTTCAAGTGCTGCTTTTCTAAGCTGCAATGGTGTTCCATTCACCTTAACGCCGCTTTTAGGATAAAATTTCATCCCTAATTTGCGGAATCCTCTATTTCTCATAAAGCGACTGCCCAGCCGCAAAATGGGTGACGGGGCAAGATGGGCCGCATTTAGAAGTGACTTCAAGACTTCCTCAGGTTCTCCCGCTTTTTGGCTAAGCGGACTCTTTTCTGGCAGTACAATATGTTCCACATTAATTCCGGCTATTTGGAGCTCGTTTAAAATCGCAAATGCTAAAATGTTAGCACCAATGATGATGCCTTTTTTGCCAACCTCAACACGATGAACATTCGTCATGACCTGTGCAGCCCCGATGGACATAACACCTGGAAGAGTCCAGCCTGGCACAGGAATAGGGAACTCAGCTGCACCAGTTGCTACCAGCACATAAGGAGCTATCAGTGTTCCTATATTAGTATGAACATTCCAGCAATCCTTATCTTTTTCAAGGTTATATACAGAAACGCCGCAGCGGATATCTACAGAGAGTTTCTGTGCTTCGTTATGCATACGAGTGGATTCTTTTATTCCATTCCACCATTCTCCAGACGGTTCCTGGTGCAATTGACCGATTAATCTTCCGCCTGGCCTGACAAATTCATCAATGACGGTAACTTTTAAGCCGTATTCAGCACAGGTTATGGCACCAGCTAAACCGGCTGGTCCAGCTCCAATAACGATTACATCTATCATATATTCTCCACCATCCTTTTAACAATATTAGGATGCTGTTTTCCTCTTTCAACAACCATATTCTCCTTCACAACAGTTAAACAGGCTCTTATATTGGCCTGCCCATTAACATTTACACGGCATTCCATACAGTGGCCGATATTGCAATAAAACCCTCTTGGTGTTCCACTTTCCTCATGAACACGCAGTGTTCTCACAAAGTTTGCCAGCAGAGCTGCCGCGATTGTTTCAGTTTCAAATGCTTCATATACTTTCCCATCAAAAGTGAATGGAATCTTTTTTCTATCATCTAATTTTCCTAAAACCGGATGATCTATAATTCTAGTCATTCTTTTCACCTGCCGTTCCAAAAGTTACAGGGCGAATTGGAGGCTGATATTTTAAAGGAATTTCACCTTCTCCTGTATTAGGTACGATACTTTCAATAATCCGATCGACCATGACCCTGCAAGTGCGTCCTCCACAAAACCCCATTCCAGCTCTTGTTCTAAGCTTCAGTTCCCTGGATGTACATTGATGTTCTTTTGCTGTTGCGAAAAGCCGCCCATAGGTAACCTCTTCACAACGACAGATCATAAGTGCCTCATTGTTATTCATTTGGAAATCCCTCCTCTTCAGGTACATGTAAAAATATAATGCAAAAATCGTACCAACTTTGAAGCCAGTATTTCAAATTAGCTTAAGCCAAGACGTTTTAGACGATTGTAAAGGGTCGCCCGGGTGATTCCCAGTTTTTTCGAGCATTCTAATTTGTTGCCGCTGGTTAATGCCAATGCTTTTTCGAGTACCTTCTTTTCGTGCTGGTCCATTTCCTCCTGAAGAGGCACAATGACCGTTTTCATTTCTATGTTGTTTTCCTGAAGTTCCGTATCAGATACAGCTGAATAGCTCATTGCTGAGTGAAATGGCAAATATTCTTTTCGAATGACTCCATCTGTTGCAAAAACAACCAGACGTTCAACGACATTACGCAGCTCCCGAACATTGCCCGGCCAATCATATTGAAGCATCTCTTGCATAACTTCCTGTGAAAAATGATGGATCGGCCGCTGATAGCGCAGTGAAAAATCATTTAAAAAGTAATGAATTAGTTCAACGATATCTTCACAGCGTTCTTTTAAAGGAGGAATTTTTAAACTGACAACATTTAGCCGATAATATAAATCCTCCCGGAATTGGCCTTCTTTTATTAATTCTTTTAAATCCCTATTTGTTGCAGCAATTACCCGGAAATTAGCCTCAATTTCTTTTTCACCGCCAACCTTGTAATATTTTCTTTCTTGAAGCACACGAAGCATCTTGACCTGCATTTCTAAAGGCATTTCACCAATTTCATCCAGAAAAAGAGTGCCCCCTTTAGCAAGCTCAATTTTTCCTTTTTTTCCTCTATGATCCGCACCGGAAAAGGCGCCGCGTTCATAGCCAAATAATTCGCTTTCAAATAATGAGGCTGGAATAGCACCGCAGTTAATTGAAATAAATGGAGCTTCAGGTCCTTCAGTTGCCTCATGAATGGATTTGGCAAAGACCTCCTTGCCGACTCCGCTTTCTCCTAAGATCAATACAGTTGAACGGACAGAGCACACCTTTTTTGCCATTTGCACCGTCTTTTCCATCACAGCGCTTTTCCCTTTAATGTATCTGAAGGGATCTGAAGGTCTGTATTTCGCCATCTCCTGTTCTAAACGATGAACCTCAGTCGACATATTAAATAATTTTTCATTAAGAACAACCTGGCTTGTCACATCAGTTTCCGACACAACTGCCCCGATAATGCGTCCATTAAAGTAAACAGGGTTTGAATTTATTAGGACAAAGAGATCAGATCTTGGCTGGTGATGCTTTCCTTGTATTCTCTTTCCTTTGTATAAGGATTCTAAGATTTGCAGATTCTGATGTTCAAAGAATTCTATTATTGGTTTGCCCACAATCTCATCTTTTTTTACAGAGAAAATTTTTTCAGCTCCTTCGGTCCATGTGCGGACACGTTCATCAGCATCAATCACTGTGACTGAAGCGTCCGATGTTTTGATGACAGCCTCATAGAAAGCCTTTAATTGATTGTAGGAATCATACAAAAAATCAATGATTTGTTCATTTGTGATGCAGCCGAGTACTTGGCCGCCTGAATTTACAACGGCAACGGCTGCATAGCGCTTGCAGGCATCAGCTAATGCAGCAAAGGAATCATCCAAATAAACTTTTGGTAAAGCGCCTTCATTATCAACTTGGTTCAGACAGATAAAATTACTTTCAATTATTTCTTTGACTGATGGTAATTCAAACATGACAGCCTCCTGAATGTAAAATTTTTTATACACTGTTCAATATTTTATACACTATTTTATCAAATTTTTTGACAATTAAGAACAGGTCAAAAAAATCTATATTTGGGTTAGCAGCAAAATTATTAGAAGGTTCTCATTTCTGCGTAAGATATAAAAAGTTGGCATGTTATTTGCATTAATAAAATGATGTAACAAGACGAAGGGAAGTTGGTTTTGTGAAATATCATTGTGACGTTTTGGTTATAGGCGGGGGAATCATAGGCTGTGCAATTGCCTATTATACTTCTAAATCTGGAAGAAATGTAACAGTTATTGAAAAAGGTGAATTTGTCAGTGGCACGTCTTCCCGCTGTGACGGAAATATTTTAGCTATTGATAAAGATCCTGGCTTCGATAGTCAAATGTCACTTGTCAATCAGAAATTAGTAGATGAATTAAGCAGAGAATTGAAACAGCCTTTTGAATATCGGGCTCCCGGAAGCATCCTTGTATGCGAGACAGAAGAAGAAATGGAAGCAGCACAAAAGTGGGTTGACCGTCAGAGTGAGGCCGGCTTGCCGTTCAGGATGCTGGACAGACAGGACATCCGCCAAGACTCCAAGTATTTTGCTGATGATTTATTAGGCGGCTTAGAGTGTGCAACAGATTCTACAGTCAATCCATATCTACTTGCCTTTAACCTTCTTGAGGGGGCAAAGGAGATGGGTGCTAAAGCCCATAAACAAACTGAGGTTACCGGAATGAGAAGGAAGACGGACGGTACATTTAGCGTTGAAACATCCAATGGGACCTTCACCGCTAACTATGTCATTAATGCGGCAGGTGTATGGGCTCCATATATCGGTGAGATGCTGGACTTGTCTATTCCAATTAAACCAAGAAAAGGCCACATTATGGTCGCATCACGCCAGGATTTTGTTGGGCCAAGAAAAGTCATGGAATTTGGCTATTTAATATCAAAATTTGGCGGCAAGCGCCAGGTTGACCCGATTACTGAAAAATACGGAGTAGCACTTGTTTTTGAACCGACTGAAAGTCAAAACTTCCTGATTGGAAGCAGCCGTGAATTTGTTGGGTTTAATACAAAAATCAATAATGAAATTATTAAATGCATTGCCAATAGGGCCATTAGATTCTATCCGAAAATGGCTGACATGATGGTCATACGTACTTATGCTGGCTTACGGCCCTGGACGGAGGATCACTTGCCAATTGTGTCAGAAGTGGAAGGAATTCCTAACTATTATATTGCAGCCGGTCATGAGGGAGACGGAATTAGCCTTGCCGCTGTTACTGGAAAAGTGATAGAGGAAATGCTTAATGAAAAGGAAACTTGCATCCCAATTGAACCGCTGAGATTTTCTCGATTTAAGGAAAGGGTGAGGAGCTGATGAAAGCAAATCGGGTTTTTACAACCATTGATACACACACGGGCGGAAATCCGACAAGGACATTGATTAGTGGACTCCCAGTACTAAAAGGAGCGACAATGTCCGAAAAAATGCTTCATATGCAAAAGGAATATGATTGGATTCGTAAGCTCCTGATGAATGAACCAAGAGGGCATGATGTAATGTCAGGAGTACTTTTAACAGATCCATGTCATCCGGAAGCAGATATCGGTGTTATATATATCGAAACCGGCGGATATTTGCCAATGTGCGGCCATGACACAATCGGAGTTTGTACAGCATTAGTGGAAGCAGGGCTATTCCCTGTTCAGGAGCCAGTTACTACCATCAGGATTGATACACCAGCAGGTCTTGTTAAGGCAGAGATTAAGGTAGAGAACGGTAAAGCAAAAGAGGTTTCCTTCTGTAATGTCCCTGCGTTCCTGTTAAAGAGTGTCTCTGTTGAAGTTGAGGGAATCGGAACCGTTGATGCAGACATTGCTTATGGGGGCAACTTCTATGGAATCATTAATGCCCAATCTGTTGGATTAGAACTGACACCGGAGAATGCTTCAACAATCATTGAAAAAGCTATCAAAATTAGGAATACAATTAACGAAAAAACGGATGTCATTCATCCGCAATATCCATTTATTCGCGGTTTGACCCATATTGAATTTTTCACTGTGCCAACCCATGAAGAAGCTGATGTAAAAAATACAGTTGTTGTCCCTCCAGGCGGGATTGATCGTTCACCATGCGGTACAGGTACTTCGGCCAAATTATCTGTCCTCTATGCCAAAAAGGAGATTGGTATCAAAGAAGAATTTGTACATGAGAGTATTGTCGGCTCTTTATTCCGCGGAGAAGTCCTTGAAACAGCAGATGTTCTGGGTGTGGAGGCTGTTATTACAAGAATCACTGGTTCAGCATGGCTAATGGGAATGCACCGGTTCTTTTATAACGAGGAGGATCCGCTTAAAGAAGGCTTCTTACTTATTCCCCCAATGAAACATGAAATGGAGGATGTGAAATGATAATTCAAAAGACGTATACAGCAACCGATGTACACGTAGCAGGTCAGGCTTATCGTATTGTTAAGGATGGACCATTTGTTCATTATCAAAGTATACAGGAGCTGAATGAGCAGTTTTCGCTTGCCTATCAGGAGGAAATTAAACTTCTATTAAATGAGCCCCGCGGATTTGCTGGATTAATGGGTTGTTTGATCGTCCCGCCTTTTAAAAGCGATGCCGATGCAGCTGTAATCTTTTTCGATCATTACGGAACCGTTCCGATGCAATATGGCGGAATTGTTGCTGTCATAACCGCATTGTTAGAGTGCGGCCAATTAAAGGCCAGGCCTTCAAATGTATACAGAATTGAAACAATTAACGGTGTTGTTTCTGTTACTGCAGCAATTAAAGACGGTGAAGTGAAATCAGTTAAGTTAAAAAGCGGGCCTTGCCAGGTTGTACAGGTCAATGCGCCGGTGTCTTATTTTGATTTAAATACCGAAGTATCTCTAGTCCAAGCCGATCATATTTATGCCATTTTTGATAAAGCAGAGCTGCCTTTTGAGATTGAGATGGAGAACCTTCCAGTTATTAATCAATGGGGGCAAAAGACGATTGAAGCATTAGAAGGCAAATATGCTTTCAGCAGAGTGATATTGCTGGATCATTCGCAAAAAAGTGAAGGCAAAATCAAAACGGTAACCTTCCGTCCGGATCGTTATATTGTGCGTTCTCCGGGATTTGGCACTCTGGCTGCCTGCAGTAGCTATTTATTAAGGAATGGCGATATATCTGCAGGCAGCCCAATTGAAAATGAAAGCCTTTTCAAAGGTAAATTAAGAGCCGAGTATTCAGCACAAATTGAAACCAGTTACGAGTTTAGTTTTTCAGCCCGCGGATTTATTACGGGTATGCAGACATATGTATTAGACCCGACAGATCCATTATTCGCAGGGTTTTTATTAAAATAAAAAACTATTAATTATAGGGAGGAAAATTAAAATGACTAGAATTAGAGGAGCTTATCCAGTATTAATTACACCAATGACACAGGAGCAGGAGATTGATTGGGGCGGTGTAAAGAATAATGTTAATTACTTTGTGGATCAAGGTGTGGCAGGTATCGTCATCAATGGGAGTACTGGTGAATTTGTCAGTCTATCAAGAGAAGAAAAATTCCAGATGGTAGAAACTGTTATGAAGGAAGTAAGCGGCCGCATCCCTGTTATTGTGGGGACAGCTGCTGAAACAACAAGGGAAACAATCGAGTATACAAAGCAAGCTGAAGTACATGGAGCGGATTGTGCTCTAATCATTAACCCTTTTTACATGAAGCCAAAGGAAAATGAAATCTACCATCATTTTAAAGAAGTATCTGGCAGTGTTAATCTTCCAATCATGCTTTATAACAACCCATTTACTTCTGGCGTTAATATGAGCGCAGATTTAATGCTTCAAATTGGCAAGGATTGTAAAAATGTAACTCACATTAAGGAATCAAGCGGTGAAATTGGCAAGGTAAGAGATCTTGCAAGAAAAGGAAAAGGAGACTTTGAAGTATTCTGCGGTGCTGAAGAGCTTGTAATGGAGTCTTACTTAGTTGGAGCAACCGGGTGGATTTCTGTTGCAGGAAATATTGTGCCAAAGCTGGTTACAGACATGTATAACCATTTCCAAAACGGTGAGTTAGAAGAAGCTTGGTCAATCAATGATCGTATTTTACCACTGTGCGCGTTCCTTGAAGGATCTGGAAAGTATGTGCAAATTGTGAAGAGAGCCATGGAATTAACCGGCCAGGCTGGCGGACCTGCGCGTTACCCTCGTCTAGGCCTATCACCTGAGGAGGATCAAAAGCTAAAAGACCTGCTTGCAAGTTTAGAGACAGTAAAAAACTAAAAAAGTGAAGGAGTGAGGATATGCAAGCGACAAAATACAATTTAAAACCGAAAGTTCAAGAATTCCTGGAAGGTGTGAAAGGGCTATATATTAACGGTAAATATGTACCGGCGATCAGTGGTAAAAGGTTTACCGTCGTTAATCCTGCAAACGAAGAGGTGATTGCAGAAGTAAGTGAAGCGCAAGAGGAAGATATTAACGCTGCGGTAGCTGCTGCAAGAAAAGCATTTGATGATGGCCAATGGACAAAAATGGATGCCGCTGAACGCTCCCGCCTAATCTATAAATTTGCGGATCTCTTAGAAGAAAATCGAGAGGAACTTGCACAACTGGAATCATTGGATAACGGAAAGCCCTATAAGGTCGCCTTGGCAGATGATGTCGACGGAACAATCCAGCATTTTAGATATTACGCAGGCTGGGCCACAAAAATATTTGGTAAGACAACTCAGGTTTCAAAGAATTATGTAACCTATACTGTACACGAGCCGGTTGGGGTTGTAGGCCAAATTATTCCATGGAACTTTCCGCTCGCCATGGCTGCCTGGAAGCTTGGATCTGCACTCGCAGTCGGCTGTACGATTGTGATTAAACCGGCAACTGAAACACCATTATCTCTTCTCTACGCAGGAAAGCTATTCAAGGAAGCCGGGTTCCCGGATGGTGTTGTAAATATTGTGCCAGGAACGGGCAGGGTTGCGGGAGAAGCAATTACTGCACATAAAGATATCGATAAGGTAGCATTCACAGGATCAACTGCTGTCGGAAAAGAAGTAATGAAAAAAGCTGCAGATCAAATTAAAGGTGTTACGCTGGAGCTTGGCGGAAAATCGCCAGCCATTGTCTTAGATGATGCTAATCTTGAGGAAGCAATTGAAGGGGTATTTAACGGAACAATGTACAATCATGGGCAAAACTGCAGTGCTTGTACACGTGTATTTGTACAGAGAAACATATATGATCATGTAGTAAAAGCCTTAGCAGAACGAGCGAATGCAATGAAGTTAGGTGATGGAATGAACCCCGAAACGGAAATGGGCCCGCTTGTTTCAGCAAAACAGCATCAAACTGTTCTTAAGTATATTGAACAAGGGAAGAAAGAAGGGGCGCGCCTCGTGGCAGGGGGCGAAAAAGGATTTGAAAAAGGTTATTTTGTACAGCCAACCATTTTTGCTGATGTACAAGATCATATGGTTATTGCTCGTGAAGAAATCTTTGGTCCTGTCATGTCCATTTTCGTTTTCGATACGATTAATGAGGTCATTAAACGCGCGAACGATAGTGAATATGGCTTAGCTGCAAGTATCTGGACAGAAAGTATGAAAAAGGGACATTATATTGCAAGCAAGCTGCAATCAGGTACAGTCTGGATTAATGATTTTGGTCTTGAATGGGAAACTATGCCTTTCGGCGGCTACAAACAATCAGGCATCGGCCGCGAAATGGGTGGAGAATATGGCTTACAAAACTATACGGAAGTGAAAAGTGTATTTGTTAACATCAAGCATGATGAGAAATTTTAAGGAACAATTGGACAATCCTGTGTACTAATTGGATGGGAGTGGGACAGCGTTTTGTTACAATGTCCCATTTTGCACATTTATATGTCTGAATATTATTAATATTATAAATTAAAACAGAAACGGAACTATCTACTTAAAGTTTGAAAATAGGTGGGATAAGATGGAAGAATTAGTGAATAAAGCGTCGGGTTTAGTTTGGAGTCTTGGATTGGTAGCGTTCGCGCTTGGTGCTGGATTGTTCTTTTCCATTATGACACGTTTTGTGCAATTTAGATATTTTAAGGAAATGATTAAACTTCTTTTTGAAAAGGGTAACCCGGAATCAGGTGTATCCTCTTTCCAGGCATTTACAATGGCTTTAGCTGGCCGGGTCGGTATTGGCAATATCGCCGGGGTTGCTACTGCGATTGCATTCGGAGGTCCGGGAGCGGTTTTCTGGATGTGGATCATGGCTTTATTAGGTGGAGCAAGTGCTTTTATAGAATCTACTCTTGCTCAGGTCTATAAAGTAAAAGATGGTAATCAATACCGGGGCGGAACTCCTTATTTCATTGAAAAAGGTTTAAATATAAAATGGTTCGCGGTATTTGTTGCGATTGTTGTTACCCTCTGCTACGGAATTTTAGTTCCAGGTATTCAGGCAAATACGATTGCTGTTGGGTTCGAAAACACAATTGGCCTCAATAAAAGCATCACTGGAATCATTCTTGTTGTATTACTTGGCATCATTATTTTTGGCGGCGTTAAGCGAATTGCTACTGTTTCGGAAAAAGTTGTCCCTTTTATGGCCTTAGGATATGTGGTTATTACTTTCGTTCTTTTATTTGCCAATGCAGCAGAAATTCCAGCCATGCTTTGGCTGATTATTTCAAGTGCATTTGGTGCAAATGAAATGTTTGGCGGTATTATCGGTGCAGCGATTGCATGGGGCGTTAAGAGAGCGGTATTCTCTAACGTTGCTGGTGTAGGGGAAGGAACTTATAGTTCAGCTGCAGCAGATGTATCCCATCCGGCAAAACAAGGTCTTGTTCAAGCATTCTCTGTTTATATTGATACTATCATTGTTTGCACAGCTACTGCACTTATGATTCTAATCACCGGAATGTACAGCGTTACACCAGAAGGAAAGCAGCCGATTGTTGAGAACATCCCAGGTGTTGAAGCTGGACCAATGTGGACACAGGCGGCCGTTGAAAGCGTTATCCCTGGATTTGGCGGTTTTTTCGTAGCTATTGCTATCTTCTTCTTTGCCTTTACAACCCTGTTGGCTTACTACTATATTTCTGAAACAACCCTCGTTTACCTTGGCAGAAAGAGAAATCTAAAAGGGCTAAAAGCAGGCTTAATGATTCTTTTCTTAGGAATGATCTACTTAGGCAGTGTTGAAAATGCATCCCTATTATGGGCGCTCGGAGACTTTGGCTTCGGAAGTATGGCCTGGCTTAACTTAGTCGCTATTCTATTTTTGACTAAAACAGCCTTAAAAGTATTTAAAGATTATGAAGAACAGAAGAAAGCGGGCATTGAACCAGTCTTCGATCCTGTTAAACTTGGCATTAAAGGTGCTGATTTTTGGGAGGAGAAAGTGAAAGAAAGCAATTCAAAAGGCAAGAAGGTAATTTAAGTGCAGCCGGAAACAGAGAACACTTCCCGCTTTTACTTCTAAAATCCTTATTGCATGTGGTGGCAGCTTCTTCACCAACTGCTGGAGCCCAAATGGCCAGTACTCCAGGCTGTCACCATCTTTATGTTCAGCAACTAGATCCGAAACCCCACTTACAGACTCCGATTGCGAATAAGGACTTTCGGGAGCTCCTTCACTGAAATCTCCTCATATATCCAGAAGGTTATTCGATTCCCTCATCCCCCACACCGGCACCACCAAAGGCCGCTGCTATCACCCGGCGCGAAGCGAGCAGTTTATCTCCGAATTTAGCTCCCCTATTAAACCACCGCAACAACCCTTTAAAACATAACCGCGATAAGATTTCCAATAAAAAATTCCGATGGGAAATAGTATTGTCATTTCTTCCCTTCTCCACAGGCTTGTTCGTGTGATATACTACTTTAGTTACTAACATTTATGGAGGATTTCATGAGTAAAGACTCTAAAGCTAGACACCAAAAGGGAAAGTTACTGTCATTTATCCCGAATGGTGAGTACTATTTTTCCAAAGGGATTAAGGCGTACCACCGCAGGGATTTTCATAAAGCAAAGAAATATTTAATGCGGGCGATGCAGCTTGAGCCGGGTGAACCGATGATTATCTGCCAGCTTGCAATTGTCCATTCAGAAATGGGTGAGTATCAGGAGTCGAATAAGCTGCTTCATATGATATTGGAAGAGCTTGATGAGGATATGGTGGAATGCCATTATTTCCTTGCCAACAACTATGCTCATATGGGCCTTTTCAAAGATGCTTACACGCATGCAAATACGTATCTGGATTTGGATCGGGACGGAGAGTTTACGGAAGATACAGAGGATCTGCTGGAACTTCTGACGCTTGAAGGGGAAGATTTGGATGATGAGCTCTACGAGCAGGATGACCTGATAACGAAACAGGAACACGCACGGGAATTGCTGGAGTCCGGTCATTTTCCAAAAGCGGTTGAGATACTGAACTCTGTGATTGATGAGTATCCGGAGTACTGGTCCGCATACAACAATTTGGCCTTGGCGTATTTTTACCTTGGAGAAGTGCAAAAGGCAGCAGATATTTTAGAGAAGGTGCTGGAAGAAAATCCGGGTAATCTGCACGCTTTGTGCAACAAGCTTGTCTTTGCTTTTTACGAGCGGGATTTCAGGCAGGTGCGCTTGTTGAAAGAGGCTCTGAAAAAAATTAAGCCGCTTTCAATTGAACATCAGTTCAAGCTTGGTGCCACTTTTGCTTTGACCGGCGAATATGAGGCTGCCTTTGCATGGCTTCGCAAGCTTCAAAAGAAAGGCTTTGAAGGGGACGGACCATTTTATTACTGGCTATCCTATTCCGCATATTTTACCGGACGTGAAGAAATGGCGAAATCAGCATGGAAGAAAGCCATTGAGATTAATCCGGAAAAAGAAGGCTTTGAGCCCTGGAACGATGAAAAAGTAACCAGCAGCGGCTTTGAAGACCATTATTCATCCATTCTAAAAAAGCTGGAAAGCGACTATATTGAAGAGCGGTTATTCGGCCTTTTCCTTACGTCAGTATCCAGCAGAAGAGATGAAATTTTGATCTCTGAAGCAATTGTACGAAACAATAAGTTTTCAGCTGTGGAGAAGGAATATCTCTCTTTTGTGAAAACAGACCAGGAAGCGCCTGCCCAGGTTCAGGCTGCGCATGAGACAGCTGAACTGTTTTATGAAAACTACCATCCGATTGGCACGGTGGAAGCCGGCCTGTATTTAATGTGGTTTACCATTTTTGCTGAATTGACAAATAACTGCCAGAATATAAAAAACAATAAGGCTTGGGCTGCAGCAATTGAGTATGTCTGGCATAAGCTTCGAAACGAAAAGGTTTCCCAATCAAAAATTGCAGGAAGATACGGGATTTCCGCTTCAACGATGGGTAAATATGTAAAATCGGTGAACGACCGCCTTCAGTGAGCAGATGTATGGACGAAACACGCGCCAATTTTATAGGATAACAGTAAGAAGGTCATACTATAATATGCGTATTTATAGAGTGTTTTATTTAAAATACTGGATTTCTGATTACTGAAGGAGTGAATCGCTGTGACTGAAGAAAAAATTTATGATGTCATTATCGCTGGCGCAGGTCCGGCAGGGATGACGGCAGCTGTATATACATCTCGTGCAAATCTGTCTACACTAATGATTGAACGCGGTGTTCCGGGCGGACAAATGGCCAATACAGAAGAAGTTGAGAACTATCCTGGTTTTGACCATATTTTAGGCCCGGATTTATCCACCAAAATGTTCGATCATGCGAAGAAATTTGGCGCTGAATATGCGTATGGAGATATTAAAGAAATCATTGACGGCGAAGAATATAAAACTGTTATTGCTGGATCGAAGCAATATAAAGCACGCTCAGTAATTATTTCTGCTGGTGCCGAATACAAAAAGCTTGGCATTCCTGGTGAGAAAGAGCTTGGCGGACGCGGTGTATCCTATTGTGCAGTTTGTGATGGAGCATTCTTTAAAGGCAAAGAGCTTGTTGTAGTCGGCGGCGGTGACTCTGCTGTTGAGGAAGGCGTATATTTGACCCGTTTCGCCTCTAAGGTGACAATCGTTCATAGACGGGACCAGCTTCGTGCGCAGGCGATTCTTCAGCAGCGTGCGTTTGACAATGAAAAAATCGACTTTATCTGGAACACTACAGTGAAGGAAGTTAATGATAAGGACGGAAAAGTAGGCAGCGTAACGCTTGTGTCTACTGAAACAGGGGAAGAAAGAGAATTCAAAGCAGATGGTGTCTTCATCTATATCGGCATGGTTCCTCTTTCCAAGCCATTTGAAAGCCTTGGCATCACGAACAGCAATGGCTATATTGAAACAAACGACCGAATGGAAACAAGGGTGGAAGGCATTTTTGCAGCCGGAGATATCCGCGAAAAATCCCTTCGCCAAATCGTTACAGCAACAGGTGATGGAAGCATCGCTGCCCAAAGCGCCCAGCACTATGTTGAAGAATTGCAAGAACGCCTTAAAGTGAAGAAATAATGGGAACAGGCATATGGTCCTAGGGGCTGTATGCCTTTTATTTTAGTAAAAAAAGCCACTGGTTGAAAAGTTTTACAAAAAGTCATGTGGTTTTAATTCTCCTGTAACCTTCATGAAATAAATTTCGGGTAGTATAGGAATAGAAATTGACCCCCTTTTAAAGATATAATCCTTTTAAAGCACAGGCACATGCCTGTGCTCTTTTTTTGCATAAATACAGTGAAGAATGTTTTTTGGAAACCTGTATTCATTGTGGCTGTAAGCCAAAAATAGTATAATGAAATGAATAAGAAAAGAACGTTAGCCGGCCTTTACTTTAAGCGATTTCATGAAAAGGCGGCAGCGGTATGATTTCGGAAAATTAGAGGTGAAATGTGTTGCAGCGAGTCACGAACTGTGTGTTACTGAAAGACGATAAAGTATTGCTTTTACAGAAGCCGAGAAGAGGCTGGTGGGTGGCTCCGGGCGGAAAAATGGAGCCGGGTGAATCAGTGAGGGACTCGTGCATCCGTGAGTTCAGGGAAGAAACAGGCATTTATCTGCGAAATCCGAATATTAAAGGCATTTTTACGTTCATCATGAAGGATGGCGATAAGGTTGTACAGGAGTGGATGATGTTTACTTTCCTGGCTACAGCTTCTGATGGGCTGAACCTGGAGGAATCAGATGAAGGCAAACTTCGCTGGCATCCGTTTTCAGAGGTTAAGAATCTGCCGATGGCTGCCGGAGATTCACATATTTTGGAGTATATGATTCATGGACAGGGCATGATTTATGGAACGTTTACGTATACGCCTGATTTTGAACTGCTTAGTTACAGGCTGGATCCAAGCTGAATTTGACAGAAACAGGGGGAAATTATAAATGAGCACGGGTGCAGTTAATGATACTCAAATGGTGATTATTACGGGAATGTCAGGGGCAGGGAAAACAGTAGCCATCCAAAGCTTTGAAGATCTTGGCTTCTTCTGTGTAGACAACTTGCCGCCGACACTGCTGCCGAAATTCCTTGAACTTATGAAGGAATCAGGGAATAAAATGAATAAGGTGGCATTGGTGATGGATTTGCGCGGCCGTGAGTTTTTTGACCACTTATTTAAAGCGCTGGATGAATTATCCGAGACATCCTGGGTCACCCCGCAAATTTTATATCTTGATGCTGATGATTCGACGCTCGTCAGAAGATATAAAGAAACAAGACGATTCCATCCCCTTGCACCATCAGGATTGCCTCTTGAAGGCATAAAGCTTGAACGGGAACTGCTTGAAGAATTAAAAGGCAGGGCCCAGCTTATTTATAACACATCACAAATGAAACCAAGGGAATTGCGAGAGAAAATTCTCACGGAATTCTCATTAAATAAGAAAACTATATTTACGGTTAACGTCATGTCTTTTGGCTTTAAGCATGGAATTCCAATTGATGCCGACCTGGTGTTCGATGTCCGGTTCCTTCCGAATCCGCATTATATTGAGCATATGAGGCCGAAGACAGGATTAGATGAAGAGGTATCCAGCTATGTGCTGAAATGGACTGAAACAAGTAAATTTCTCGAGAAGGTTACGGAGCTGCTGAGCTTCATGCTTCCGCATTATAAACGGGAAGGGAAAGCTCAATTGGTCGTTGCAATCGGCTGTACGGGAGGCCAGCATCGTTCGGTAGCGCTGACAGAGTATATTGCTGACTATTTCGGCAAGGATTACCATACGGCAATCACGCACCGTGACATCGAGAGGAGAAAGGAAAACATCAAATGAACCGACAGCCAAGAATCGTCATCATCGGTGGAGGAACAGGGCTGCCTGTCCTCTTAAGGGGATTGAAACAATTCCCTGTTGATATTACTGCCATTGTGACAGTTGCCGATGATGGCGGCAGTTCAGGAAGATTGAGAAATGATCTTCATATCCCGCCGCCCGGTGACATCCGCAATGTACTGGCAGCTCTTTCAGACGTGGAGCCGCTCATTGAGGAGATGTTCCAGCACCGCTTTGCGACATCCAATGAGTTATCCGGGCATTCGCTTGGCAATCTGATTCTAGCGGCCATGACCTCGATTACAGGAAACTTTGTTCATGCGATTCAGGAAATGAGCAAGGTGTTAAACGTAAGGGGAAAGGTATTGCCGGCTGCAAACCAGAGTGTGGTCCTTCATGCAGAAATGGAAGACGGGACCATAGTATCGGGAGAATCAAAGATTCCCTATTCCGGCAAAAAAATTAAACGGGTATTTTTAACCCCTAAAAATATCAAAGCCCTGCCTGAATCACTGCAGGCAATCAGACAGGCTGATATGATCATCATAGGGCCTGGAAGCTTATATACCAGTATTCTTCCAAACCTGCTTGTCCCTAGGCTGGGACGTGAGGTCTGTCATTCTAAGGCGAAAAAGGTGTATATATGCAATTTAATGACACAGGCAGGAGAGACGCTCGATTACACGGCAAGTGATCACGTAAAAGCATTGTATGATCATATGAGCTGTGCTTTTATCAATACCATTCTGGTAAACAATGAGGAAATTCCTCCTCATATTCAGGAGAGGTACAGCGAGGAAATGGCAAAGCCTGTTGTGTATGATACAGGTGCTCTTACCGAACTGGGCCTTGAAATAATGCACGGTGAAATTGTCAGCCACGAAGGCGGGATCATTCGCCATGATACAAAAGAAGTTGCCCAAATGCTATATAATTTACTTTTACATGAAACCAATAGGCGTTTTAACGCGTAGTATACAGGTGTGAAAGGGCTTTTGCCGGTAAAAAAATAAACTGTGCATACGTTTGCTCAGTAAAGAATATCTTTTTATATGCTACTGGCTTAGCGCTTTTGCGGATAGGAGGTGAAGGGATGTCTTTCGCTTCGGAAACGAAAAAAGAATTGACGAACCTGGAAATAAAAGACTGCTGCGGGAAGGCGGAATTGTCCGCCTTAATCAGGATGAATGGTTCACTTTCTTTTTCCAGCCGGAAATTGATTGTGGATATACAGACGGAGAATGCAGCAATTGCAAGAAGGATTTACACTCTGATTAAAAGGAATTACAACGTTCAGGTCGAGCTCCTGGTCCGGAAAAAAATGCGGCTGAAAAAGAACAATGTTTATATTGTCAGGCTAACGGAACAGGCCAGCATGATTCTTGATGATCTGAAAATTTTAAGCGAGGGATTCGTATTTACACACGATATTTCCAATGAGCTCATAAAAAAGAAATGCTGTAAGCGTTCTTATCTGCGCGGTGCATTCCTTGCCGGGGGATCGGTAAATAATCCGGAGACCTCCTCCTATCATTTGGAGATCTTTTCACTTTACAAGGAGCATAATGACTCCCTGTGTGAATTGATGAATACGTTCGGGCTGAACAGCAAAACGCTTGAACGGAAAAAAGGCTATATCACGTATTTAAAGGAAGCCGAAAAAATAACGGAGTTCCTAAATATTATCGGTGCACACGCAGCTCTGCTCCGGTTTGAAGACATCCGGATTGTCCGCGATATGCGAAACTCGGTCAACCGGCTCGTAAATTGTGAAACAGCGAACTTAAACAAAACAATTGGAGCTGCTTTGCGCCAGGTGGAAAATATCCGGTTCATCGATCAAACTGTCGGACTTCAGGTTCTTCCTGACAAACTGCGGGAAATTGCCGAATTGCGTGTAGCTTACCAGGATGTCACTTTAAAAGAGCTTGGGGAAATGGTCTCAGGCGGAAATATCAGTAAATCGGGTATTAATCACAGATTAAGAAAAATAGATGAAATCGCTGAGAAACTCCGGGCAGGCGACACTATAGATGCTCACTGATAGAGGGATCAGCAGGGAGGAGATATACAATGGCGGAAAAACAGGTTGAAGTTAAGCTGAAAACAGGATTACAGGCACGTCCGGCGGCATTGTTCGTACAGGAGGCCAATCGGTTCTCATCCGATATTTTTCTGGAGAAGGACGGAAAGAAGGTAAATGCCAAAAGCATAATGGGGCTGATGAGTCTGGCAGTAAGCTCAGGATCGGTCATTACCCTCAAGGCTGAAGGGAACGACGAAAACGAAGCTCTTGAGGCACTTGCGAACTATATTCAAAAGGAAAACTAAAACAACTCGCATCGGGAAGATGCGAGTTGTTTTTTTATGCTTATTATTTATCTTTCTTCTCATCCAAAGAGTTTCTGGTAATGATTTGGTCAACCAAACCGTATTCAAGAGCTCTTTCAGCTGTCATAAAGTTATCGCGGTCAGTGTCTCTCGCAATGACTTCAAGCGGCTGTCCAGTGCGCTCTGAAAGAATTGTGTTTAATTTTTCGCGAAGGAAAAGAATGCGCTTTGCAGCGATTTCAATTTCAGTCGCCTGTCCCTGAGCTCCGCCTAGCGGCTGATGAATCATGACTTCACTGTTTGGAAGGGCAAAACGCTTGCCTTTCTCACCAGCAGCAAGAAGGAACGCACCCATGGATGCTGCCATACCGATACAGATCGTTTGTACCTTTGGCTTGATAAATTGCATCGTATCATAAATAGCCATACCAGCTGTAATGCTACCGCCCGGGCTATTAATGTAAATGGAAATGTCTTTTTCAGGATTTTCTGCTTCAAGGAATAAAAGCTGGGCAACAATTGAGTTTGCCACATTGTCATCGATTGCGCTTCCCAGCATAATGATGCGGTCTTTTAAAAGGCGGGAGTAAATATCATAAGCGCGCTCCCCGCGGTTTGTTTGTTCAATAACTGTAGGGATTAAGTTCATTTTCCAATTCCTCCTTCAAGATAAGGTCAACACACAAGATGAACAAGCATGTTCTTCCAAGTAAAGAAAATTTTTTAACTCCTATGTATTATCATGATACACTGATGGTCAATTAAGGTCAAACAAATCGCATAGAATTTGTGCTTGATTCGTTCGACACTTTTTTCTGTGCTGTGCTATCTCATTCCATGATACCCATTGTTCCAATTTTTAAACTAAAAGGAGGCTTGCAAAGTGAATAAACTTATCATATAATTAGTTATCGTAGCGGCTGAGCGCTTGGTCAGCCACCTGTTAAAATATCTGCCCTCGTGGTGCAACGGATAGCACGTGAGATTCCGGTTCTTAAGATGTGGGTTCGATTCCTGCCGAGGGCGCTGCCAAAACTCCTTGTCTGATATGGACAGGGAGTTTTTACTTTTTACGCTATCCGCAAATAAATCCAGCCTATGCGCACACAAAAAAATTTATCCGCAAGTAAATTGGCCCTATACGCAAATAAAATTCCTCTATCCGCACATAAATCTAAAAAACTTCCTAAACTTAAGCCTGAATTTCAAAAAAATCCTTAAAATCCACAGTTTTCACCATAAAAAATGAATATTCTTCCCTCTTCCATGCATATTGTGAAGTATTCAGAAAGATGGTAAAGTGCCCGTGCGATTGGCATTTGCCAAGATATTTCCATACAACATTTACCTGGAATATTGTAAAATGGGGACAGGGGGAATGTACGATGAATTTGAAAGCTGGGTTATGGCAGCAGCAGACAATGAAATTAACAATGACACAGGAGCTGACGCAGGCGATTGCCCTTCTGCAATACAGCACACAGGAGCTTTCTGCTTTTTTGGAAAGCAAGGCGCTTGAAAATCCCCTTTTAAAAGTAGAGTCCGGTCAAGTCCAGACGATGGATCCCCGTTATGACCGTGTCAAACCGACGAGAATAAAAGTCGAAAAAGATAAAATAAATTGGATTGAGCAGATTGGCTGCGGAAAGACGATGAAGCTGGATGAATATTTGAAGTCGCAGCTTCATTTGAAATTAAACAAGGACGAACAAAAAGTAATTGAGCATCTTATTGAGAGCCTTGATGAAAACGGTTACTTGCGAGCGGATTTGCAGACAGCTGCCAAGGCGCTCCAGATGCCTCTTGAAAATATGGAACAGATGCTTGAAGAATTGCAGGAACTCGAGCCTGCTGGTGTTGGCGCGAGGAATCTCCAGGAGTGCCTTTCCCTGCAGATTAAGAGATTGCCAGAGAGAAATGAACTCGCTGAAATTATTTTAGCTGAATACTTTACCTTTTTTGCGGAGAAGAAATGGAAAGAGATTTCCAAGCAGCTTGGTGTGGGGCTAAAAGAGATTCAGGAGGTATTCGACCTTGTGCAGACCTTGAATCCTAGGCCGGCTTCATCCTTCCAAAGCGAGAAATCGGCATATATAACACCGGACGTGATAATTAAGTGGGATGGAAGCTCCTTTTCTGTAAGTGTTTTTGATGAAGTGCTTCCTAAAATCAGTTTTAATGAAGGTTATTATAAAAAGTTTGCGGCCTCTGGAGACCGGAATGTCAGCCGCTTCCTTCAGGAAAAGCAGCAGGATTATCAATGGATCATGAGGAGCATAGAGCAGAGAAAAGAGACTCTTGCGAATGTGACCCTTAAAATCGTTGAAAAACAGCAGGACTTCTTTATAAAAGGACCTTCACATCTGAAGCCGATGACCATGAAGGAAATATCAGATGAACTCGATATTCATGAATCAACTGTCAGCCGTGCTGTCCGGGAAAAATATGCGCAAACGCCATATGGGACCTATGAGCTGAGGTCGTTTTTCTCAAGCACGATTAAAACAACATCCGATGAAAATACGTCTTCACAGCAGGTCAAGACGATAATTGGTAAAATGATAGAAAAGGAAAATAAGCAAAAGCCTTTATCCGACCAGGAGCTTGTGAAGCTGCTGAAGGAAGAAGAGGGGATGGTTGTCAGCAGAAGGACGATAGCAAAATATCGGGATCAGCTGGGCATCCCATCATCATCTAAACGGAAAAGGTATGACTGATAAAGGAGATTTGCTGATTGAAACAGCCAGAGGTCGTGTTTTATACACGCAGCAGATGCCCGCTGTGTGATAAAGCCAAGGATGTAATAATGGAATTAAAGAAAGAGTACGAATTTATTTTAATTGAGAAAGACATTGATGGTAGCGATGAACTGACAGAGAAGTATGGGCTCATGATCCCGGTTGTTGAAATTGATGGGTATAAAGTGCAGTTCGGGCATATTGATGCCATTACGGTAAGTGAAGCGCTTACAGAAAAAAACTGAGTTTTATCAGTTGATTTCACTACTCACTCTTGCTATTATTGAAGAGAAGCAAGGGTGATTTTTTTTGTGGTAAGTGGGACATAATATGTCTATGCGGGACAAAAAATGACCACATATGATTAAGGAGCTATCCGGATGTACTCACTAATTGATATTCAAAAAAGATTATTGCCTGATATGCTTGCGGTTATGCAGAAGCGCTATGGGATCCTTCATTACATAGGGCTGATGGAGCCGGTTGGAAGAAGGAGCCTTGCAGTAAGTTTGGGCCTGACGGAAAGAGTGCTGAGAAGTGAGGTTGAATTTTTAAAAGACCAGAATCTGATCCGCATTTCAAGTACGGGGATGAGCCTTTCTGCCGATGGCAGGGATTTGCTTGAAGCTCTTGAAGGAATAATGAGGGATATATCGGGTATAGCCGTAATGGAGCAGGAATTATCCCGAAAACTTGGCATTCGCCAGGCGATCATTGTTTCGGGCAACAGCGATGAATCTCCATGGGTAAAGCAGGAGCTTGGCAGGGCAACAGCGATGTGTATGAAATCAAGGCTCAAAGGCAAAAATATCATCGCAGTTACCGGCGGATCCACAATGGCAGCCGTAGCGGAGATGCTAACCCCTGATCTTGCTGAACGGGATTGGCTGTTTGTGCCGGCACGGGGCGGAATTGGGGAAGATGTTAAAAATCAGGCTAACACCATTTGTGCAAAAATGGCTGATCATACAGATTCCAGACACCGCGTCCTTTATGTACCGGACCAGGTGAGCAGGGAGATGTATGAAAGCATTATTAAGGAACCCAATATTAAAGAAGTAATCACCCAGATCAAATCTGCTAGCATGGTTTTACACGGGATTGGGGACGCTATTACAATGGCGGAACGCCGCAAAACCAGTGAAGAAGATTTTGTTAAAATCAAGCATGCCCAAGCAGTAGGAGAATCCTTTGGTTATTACTTCAATGAAGGCGGCGAGGTTGTACATAAGGTTCAGACCATCGGCCTTCAGCTGGATGACCTATCCCATATTGAACATGTCATTGCAGTGGCAGGCGGCTCTTCAAAGGCAAAAGCCATTGCTGCATACATGAAACGGGCACCATCCTCTACCATTTTAGTGACAGATGAAGGTGCAGCAAAACAGTTGTTAAAAGGGTAATCCCTTTTCAAATATTAAATCTACCTTTCTAAGGAGGAAATAATCATGGCAGTTAAAGTTGGTATTAACGGATTTGGAAGAATCGGGCGTGTTGTTTTCCGTGCAGCTCTTAAAAACCCTAACGTAGAGGTTGTAGCAGTAAATGACCTTACAGATGCAAACATGCTTGCACACCTTTTAAAATATGATTCCGTACACGGAACATTAAATGAAGAAGTAACAGTTGATGGCGATTACCTTGTTGTTGGCGGCCATAAAGTAAAAGTACTTGCTGAGCGCGATCCTGCTCAATTAGGATGGGGAGACCTTGGCGTAGAAGTAGTAGTAGAATCTACTGGCCGTTTCACAAAGCGTGCTGACGCTGCGAAACACCTTGAAGCTGGTGCGAAGAAAGTAATCATTTCAGCTCCTGCAAGTGACGAAGATATCACAGTGGTTATGGGTGTTAACCATGATAAATATGACCCTGCAAACCACCATGTAATCTCTAACGCATCTTGTACAACAAACTGCTTGGCTCCATTTGCAAAAGTATTGAACGACAGCTTCGGAATCAAGCGCGGTATGATGACAACTGTTCACTCATACACAAATGACCAGCAAATCCTTGACTTGCCGCACAAAGACTACCGCCGTGCCCGTGCAGCAGCAGAAAATATCATTCCAACAACTACTGGCGCTGCAAAAGCAGTATCTCTAGTATTGCCTGAACTTAAAGGCAAATTGAACGGTGGAGCTATGCGTGTTCCAACTCCAAACGTTTCTCTTGTTGACCTTGTTGCTGAGCTTGACAAAGATGTAACAGCAGAAGAAGTAAACAGCGCTCTTAAAGCAGCTGCTGAAGGCGAACTTAAAGGCATTCTTGCATACAGCGAAGAGCCATTAGTATCTGGCGACTACAACGGAAACCCAGCTTCTTCTACAATCGATGCACTGTCTACAATGGTTATGGAAGGCAGCATGGTAAAAGTTATCTCTTGGTATGACAACGAGTCTGGTTATTCTAACCGTGTAGTTGACCTTGTTGACTACATCGCTCAAAAAGGACTTTAAAAAAGAAAACTTCCATCAGAGGGGAATTAGTTCTTCTCCTTTGATGGTTAATTGAAGTTACCGGGCATAACGGGAAGTTACTCCTCGTTTTACTCCAGGGGGCTACTGCCCGTTAATCGCGGCAATTGAGAAATCTTTACGAGAAAAAAATTCGTTTTGCGAAGCATTCTCAAGGTGAATTTTTTCTCTAAAAAAATACCTCATCTTGTTGGATATTAAAATCTCTAACGTCTATAATGGATAAGGGTAAAAGGGGAGCAGGGAAACAATCCCTCTCCCTTTTGTTTTAAAGCAAAAAGTAAAAATAATTGACTAGGTTGGTGTCTAGCTCCAGCGCCTGGGGTCTCGAGTCATAAGCCAATCGCTTCTGAAGGCAAAGCACGCCTTCTGCCAGCGCTCGTCTTATACTTGTCGCCCCTGGGCAAGGCGCTTCCGCTTTTCCTGGTAAGGAGGTCCTTTTGCTGTGAACAAAAAAAGCGTAAAAGATGTGGAGTTAAAAGGCAAACGAGTTTTTTGCCGCGTTGATTTCAACGTACCTATGAAGGATGGACAGGTTACAGATGAAACTCGTATCCGTGCAGCTCTTCCAACTATTGAGTATTTGACTAACCAGGGTGCTAAAGTAATCTTAGCAAGCCATTTGGGCCGTCCGAAGGGTTCAGTTGTTGAAGAATTGCGTTTAACACCAGTAGCAAAGCGTTTGTCAGAGCTTCTTGGCAAAGAAGTGAAGAAGGCCGATGAAGCATATGGCGATTCTGTAAAAGCAATGGTTGACACGCTAAGTGAAGGAGATGTTCTTCTTCTTGAAAACGTGCGTTTCTATCCTGGAGAGGAAAAGAATGATTCTGAACTTGCAAAGGCATTTGCTGAGCTTGCTGACGTGTATGTGAACGATGCCTTTGGAGCAGCACACCGTGCACATGCCTCAACGGAAGGAATTGCGCATCATCTTCCTGCAGTATCAGGACTATTAATGGAAAAAGAACTGGATGTACTTGGAAAAGCTCTTTCAAATCCTGAGCGTCCATTTACAGCCATTATCGGCGGCGCAAAGGTTAAAGATAAGATCGGTGTAATAGAAAACCTTCTTGAAAAGGTAGATAACCTGATCATTGGCGGCGGACTGGCCTATACATTTGTAAAGGCACAGGGCCATGAAGTAGGGAAATCCCTATTGGAAGAAGATAAGATTGAACTTGCAAAGTCCTTTATGGAAAAAGCGAAAGAAAAAGGCGTGAACTTCTACATGCCTGTTGATGTCGTGGTAGCAGACGATTTTTCCGAGGAAGCCAATATTAAGACAGTAGCAATTGAAGAAATTCCTTCTGATTGGGAAGCACTTGATATCGGACCTAAAACGCGCGAAATCTACAGTGATGTAATCCAGAATTCCAAGCTGGTCATCTGGAATGGGCCAATGGGTGTGTTCGAATTGAAAAAATTCGCCGGCGGAACAAGAGCAGTGGCTGAGGCTTTAGCAGAAGCGAACGATACATATTCAGTCATTGGCGGCGGAGATTCTGCAGCTGCAGTTGAGAAATTCCATCTTGCTGACCGCATGAGCCATATCTCAACAGGCGGCGGCGCTTCCCTTGAGTTTATGGAAGGAAAGGCTCTGCCTGGCGTAGTGGCTTTAAACGATAAATAATTTAACCAGGGCTGTTTAGCCCTGTCTTTTGACAATAATAAAAGCATGAAAGGACGTGCAACATGCGTAAACCAATTATCGCAGGAAACTGGAAAATGCATAAAACACTTCCGGAAGCGAAAGTATTTCTTGAAGAAATCAATGGCTTAGTACCGGGGAAAGAGCAGGTAGAAACAGTTGTATGTGCCCCTGCACTATTCCTGGAACGCCTTGTGGATAGCGCAAAGGGTTATGATGTTGAAATCGGCGCGCAAAACATGCACTTTGAAGAAAGTGGTGCTTTTACAGGCGAAATCAGCCCTGTGGCACTTGAAGACCTTGGGGTAAAATATGTAATCCTTGGTCATTCCGAGCGCCGGGAAATGTTTAATGAAACAGACGAGGCCGTTAACAAAAAAACTCTGGCTGCTTTTAAATACAATTTAACTCCTATCGTTTGTGTCGGTGAATCGCTTGAACAGCGTGAAAAGGGCGAAACAATGGATCTTGTAGGCTCTCAGGTGGAAAAGGCTCTTAATGGTCTAACTGAAGATCAGGTAAAGCAGACTGTTATTGCGTATGAGCCAATCTGGGCAATCGGAACTGGCAAGTCTTCAACATCGGCAGATGCGAATGAGGTATGTGCACATATCCGCTCTGTAGTTGCGAAGCAATTTTCCCAAGTTGCAGCAGATGCAGTCCGCATTCAGTACGGCGGAAGCGTAAAGCCTGCAAATATTAAAGAATATATGAGCCAGCCTGATATTGATGGAGCTCTTGTAGGCGGCGCAAGCCTTGAGCCGCAATCATTCCTTCAATTATTGGAGGCAGGCAAGAATGAGTAAATCTCCAGTTGCATTAATCATCTTAGATGGCTTCGCATTGCGTGGAGAGCGGATGGGAAATGCCGTTGCCCAGGCAAAGAAGCCAAACTTCGAACGCTACTGGAATACCTACCCTAACGCAACTCTGACAGCCAGCGGCGAAGCAGTAGGTCTTCCGGAAGGGCAGATGGGAAACTCTGAAGTAGGCCACTTAAACATTGGTGCAGGCCGGATTGTTTATCAGAGCTTAACAAGAGTAAACGTGGCCATTCGTGAAGGACATTTTGAGAAAAACGAAACGTTCCGTTCTGCGATTGACCATGTCAAAAAGAATGGCACGGATCTTCATTTGATGGGACTTCTTTCAGATGGAGGCGTTCACAGCCATATTCAGCACTTATTCGCACTGCTTCGCATGGCTGCTGAAGAAGGCGTGAAGAATGTCTATGTTCATGGGTTCCTGGATGGACGTGATGTTGGCCCGCAAACAGCAGCAGGCTACATTAAAGAAACGCAGGAAAAAATGAAGGAATACGGAGTCGGCGAATTTGCGACGATTTCTGGACGCTATTATTCCATGGACCGCGACAAACGCTGGGAGCGAGTTGAAAAGTCATACCGTTCCATGGTGTATGGCGATGGCCCATCATACAGCGATCCCCTGGATTTAGTTGAAGATAACTATAAGAATGGTATCTTTGATGAGTTCGTCATTCCATCTGTCATAACAGCAGAAGATGGTAAACCGGTTGCAACAATTAAGAAAAATGATGCAGTCATTTTCTATAACTTCCGTCCGGATCGGGCAATCCAGATTTCGAACACTTTTACAAATAAAGACTTCCGTTCATTTGATAGAGGGCCAGGACATCCTGAGAACTTGTTCTTCGTTTGTTTAACCCACTTCAGTGAAACAGTTGACGGATATGTAGCGTTCAAACCGACCAACCTTGATAACACCCTTGGTGAAGTTCTGGCGCAAAATGGAAAAACACAGCTCCGCATTGCGGAAACAGAAAAGTACCCTCATGTGACGTTCTTTATGAGCGGCGGACGTGAAGAGAAATTCCCTGGCGAAGAGCGGATCCTGATCGATTCACCGAAAGTAGCTACCTATGACCTTAAGCCTGAAATGAGCGCTTATGAAGTAACGGACGCGTTGCTGAAGGAAATAGAGGCTGATAATTTCGATGCGATCATCCTGAACTTTGCTAACCCGGACATGGTGGGGCACTCAGGCATGCTTGAGCCAACGATCAAGGCGGTTGAAACAGTTGACGAATGCCTTGGCAAAATTGTTGATTTGATTATTTCTAAAGGCGGAAAAGCGATTATCACAGCTGACCATGGCAACGCTGATGAAGTTGTTACCTTGGAAGGCAGCCCAATGACCGCTCATACAACAAACCCAGTTCCAGTCATCGTTACACAGGATGGTGCAGAGCTCCGTACAGACGGAATTTTAGGAGACCTTGCTCCAACTGTCCTGGACCTGCTTGGATTGGAAAAACCTGAAGAAATGACAGGAACCTCTTTATTGAAAAAATAAAAGATTATTTATAAAAAAGGAGAGAATTACTATGCCATTTATCGAACAAGTATATGCTCGTGAAGTATTAGATTCCCGCGGTAACCCAACAGTTGAAGTTGAAGTTTTAACAGAATCAGGATTTTTTGGCCGTGCCATCGTTCCTTCTGGAGCGTCCACTGGTGAGCACGAAGCAGTAGAACTTCGTGACGGCGACAAGTCCCGTTACCTTGGAAAAGGCGTTCAAAAAGCAGTAGACAACGTAAACAACCTAATTGCTGACGCTGTTATTGGTCTAGATGTAACTGACCAGGTTGGCATCGACCGCACGATGATCGCATTAGATGGAACTGAAAACAAAGGCAAGCTTGGCGCGAATGCGATCCTTGGCGTATCCATGGCTTGTGCACATGCTGCTGCCGAGTCTGTAGGACTTCCGTTATACCGTTACCTTGGAGGCTTCAATGCGAAGCAGCTTCCAACACCAATGATGAACATCATCAACGGCGGATCTCACGCTGACAACAACGTGGACTTCCAGGAATTCATGATCATGCCTGTAGGAGCTCCTACTTTTAAAGAAGCAATCCGTATGGGTGCTGAAGTTTTCCATTCATTGAAAAAAGTTTTATCTGGCAAAGGCCTGAACACAGCTGTAGGTGATGAAGGCGGATTCGCTCCAAACCTTGGCTCTAACCGTGAAGCTCTTGAAGTCATCATTGAAGCTATCACAAATGCTGGCTACGAAGCAGGCAAAGACATCTACCTTGCAATGGATGTTGCTTCTTCTGAGTTCTTCAACAAAGAAACTGGCAAATACGATCTTGCAGGCGAAGGCCGTACTGGCTTAACTTCAGAAGACATGGTTAACTTCTACGAAGAGCTTGTAAACGAGTTCCCAATCATCTCAATTGAAGATGGTCTTGACGAAAACGACTGGGAAGGACACAAGCTATTAACTGATCGCATCGGCGGAAAAGTTCAGCTTGTTGGTGACGACTTATTCGTTACAAACACGAAGAAGCTTGCTCAAGGAATCGAGCAGGGCGTAGGCAACTCAATCCTGATCAAAGTAAACCAAATCGGTACTTTAACGGAAACATTCGAAGCAATCGAAATGGCGAAGCGTGCCGGCTACACAGCAGTTGTATCTCACCGTTCTGGTGAAACAGAAGATGCTACAATCGCTGACATCGCTGTTGCAACAAACGCTGGCCAAATCAAAACTGGTTCAATGTCACGTACAGACCGTATTGCTAAATACAACCAGCTTCTTCGCATCGAAGACGAGCTTGGCGATTTAGCTGTATATGATGGATTAAAATCCTTCTATAACTTGAGCAAGTAATCTTGCTTGTGCAGCCGTCCCGCGTGGGGCGGCTGTTTTTTTGATGTTGGCCGGTAAATAGGACAGTTTGGCCGGCATTTTCCCGGTTTTGGCCGGTAAAAATCAAATATTGGCCGGTAAATATTCATTTTCGGCCGGTAAAATGGAGTCTCTCAAAAAAATCGGCAGATAATTGATAGGTTCGGTCTTTATATGAACTGGAAAAGGGAAGTTTCAGCGCAGTAAGCAGCTTTTTGGCAATATTTGAGGAAGATAAATGGGTGAATTCCCGAAATTGCTGATTCGTAATGGAGGAACTAATCGAAAGAAGGTAATCATGGAGGGTTCTAATATGTGCTTCCTTATCAGCAGTATGGCAATTACTGTATTTCCAGGTGCCCAGCATCCTTTTCATTGAAAATCTGCTGCATTCAGGACATTGAATGCCGGTAATAATCTCTTTTATATCAATGTCATAGTATTTTAGGACATTGTAATTCGCAGGGATATTCTTTTTTGTAATAGCTCTGCTTAACTTTCTGATCTCTCTGTCTGTTAATGTCTCTGCCGGATAGTTCTCCTTTAGTTTATCTATCCTTTCTCTCAAATGGCTCGCATGCAGCACCTTTTCTATGGCCAATTTGTGATAAGAGGAAGTCTTGATAACAGTAGAAGGATTACTGATTACAACAAGATATTCAATGGGTGAGTGAATCTTATGACCAGCCAGCCATTTTCCAAGTTCCTTTTGCTGCCTTTTAGCTTGTATTAAAGGATCGAGAAAACCTCTTTCCTTTCCTTTTCTTGCTTGCTCTGAATCAGCTGGTTAAATGCGGGGTCAAAATAAATAGTGCCGGAGATGTTCTTAATTTCGAGGATAAGAAGGAAGTTTGGGCATAGGAGAAGCATATCGATTTGAAAGAAGTCTCCGTTGCCATTGGAAAGCCGAGTATCTTTAACGATTATGAACTCAGGTTAATCTTTTAAAAAGTAATCCACAGCCTCTTCTCCGCGAATACCTGCTTTTCGCTTCGTTAATCACTTTCGATGAGACCCCTTTTTGGCTGTGATAGCGGGAGTCTACTCAGGCATTAATGCTTAGAATAAAATTTGATATTTTCCTCTCTTTTATGATCAACGGCATCATTCCTTTCACAATATAAATTCTCTCAGCTGCTATAAAAGTCCTTCCAACTAACAGGTCCTGCCAAAATCTTATTGTTTATGCAATAAAAATGTGATAAATTAAGAATAATGTGATTGTACGTTTTCAGGAGGTGGCTTCATGCATACATTATTGATTACCCTTTTAGTCATAGTTTCGATTGGCCTAATTGTAGTTGTACTCCTTCAGTCTGGTAAAAGCGCAGGTCTTTCCGGTGCCATTTCAGGGGGAGCTGAGCAGCTTTTTGGAAAGCAAAAAGCACGCGGGATTGATCTGATTCTTCACCGCATCACGATCGTTCTTTCTGTTTTATTCTTTATCCTTACTGTTTTAGTTTCTTATTTCGCGATATAAATGAATGCAGCGCCTGGCCTTCAGAAGGTCAGGCTTTTATTTTTGGCTCTGTACATTTGCCTATTTTGGCTAACGTTCACATTTTTTACATAAGAAAGCTTTTTTATTGGCATGTTGCCCCGCTGTTTGCTAAAAATAAGGAATGCAGATTTAATCACACGTTTGATTAATAAAAATATAGGAATTATAAAGGTAAAAGGAGTTTTATCAATGAGAGTTGTGGCGCCAAAACCGTTTACATTTGGAAATGGAAAAAGAGCAGTCCTGCTGCTGCATGGTTTTACCGGAAATACAGCAGATGTAAGAATGATGGCAAGATTTCTTGAAACGAAGGGATACACCTGCCATGCCCCGCAGTATAAGGGACATGGAGTTCCGCCAGAAGAGCTGGTTCATACAGGCCCGGAAGACTGGTGGAAAGATGTGGTGGAAGGGTATGAATTTCTAAAAAACAAGGGACATAAAGAAATTGCAGTGGCCGGACTTTCCCTTGGCGGCGTATTTTCCCTTAAATTGGGTTACACTGTACCTGTAAAGGGTATTGTTCCGATGTGCGCACCTATGTACATAAAAAGCGAAGAAGTCATGTATGAAGGAATTCTGAGCTACGCGAGAGAATATAAGAGACTTGAAGGTAAGCCGGAAGAACAAATTGAACAGGAAATGGAAGAGTTCCAAAAAAAACCGATGAATACATTAAAGGCACTCCAGGAGCTGATCGCGGATGTGCGAAATCATGTGGATATGATTTACTCCCCAACATTTGTTGTACAGGCACGACATGACCATATGATCAACACGGACAGTGCTAATATCATTTTTAATGAAGTGGAGAATGACTTAAAGCAGCTGAAGTGGTACGAAGAATCCGGGCACGTGATTACTCTCGATAAAGAGCGTGATCAGCTGCACGAAGATGTGTATGGGTTTTTAGAAAAGCTTGATTGGGAAGAATAATACCAGAAGAAAAACTCCCCAAGGAGGGATGAAGATATGGAAAATAGTATACAACAACTGATCGACAAGCTGCTTCATTATATGAAAGATGAAGCGTATAAGCCATTGACGGTTCAGGAGCTTGAAGCTGGGTTTGGAATAGAGGATTCCACAGGCTTCAAAGATTTCGTCAAGGCACTTGTTGTCATGGAGGAAAAAGGGCTTGTCGTCAGGACGAGAAGCAATCGCTACGGCTTGCCGGAAAAAATGAATCTTATCCGCGGCAAGCTTTCCGGCCATGCAAAGGGATTTGCCTTTGTCATTCCGGAAGAGCAGGGAATGGATGATATTTTTATCCCGCCCAATGAAACGAATAATGCTTTAAATGGCGATATCGTTCTTGCGCGTGTGACGACTGAGAGTTCAGGGCAGAGGCGGGAAGGTACAATTGTCCGCATCTTAGAGCGCGGTGTGACACAAATTGTCGGAACTTATACGGAAAGTAAGCATTTTGGATTTGTTATCCCGGATGATAAAAAGTTTGCCAGTGATATTTTTATCCCCAAAGCAGCATCAAAAGGCGCTGTTGAAGGGCACAAGGTCGTTGTAAAACTGACCACTTATCCAGAAGGCAGAAAGAGTGCAGAAGGAGAAGTTATTGACATTCTCGGGCATAAAAATGACCCGGGTGTGGATATTCTATCTGTTATTCACAAGCATGGCCTTCCGCTTGAGTTTCCGGATGAGGTGCTTAAGCAAGCTGAAGAAACGCCGGATACGATTGATCCAAGTGAATTGGAAAACCGCCGGGATCTTAGGAACGAAGTCATCGTTACCATTGACGGTGCTGATGCGAAAGACCTTGATGACGCAGTAATGGTCCAAAAGCTTGAAAACGGACATTACAGACTTGGTGTCCATATTGCAGATGTAACGTATTATGTACGCGAAGATTCACCAATCGACCGGGAGGCTGAAGAGCGGGCAACCTCCGTGTATTTAGTGGACCGGGTGATTCCGATGATTCCGCATCGCTTATCAAACGGTATCTGTTCTTTGAATCCGAAAGTGGACCGTCTTACCCTTTCTTGTGAGATGGAAATCACACCGGATGGGGAAGTGGTGAATCACGAGATTTTCCAGAGTGTGATCAAAACAACGGAACGGATGACTTATTCAGATGTGAATAAGATTTTGGAAGAGCAGGACGAAGAACTTATCAACAGGTACCAGCCGCTTGTGCCGATGTTCGAGCTGATGAAGGAGCTTTCTCTGATCTTGCGTAATAAGAGAATGCATCGCGGAGCCATCGACTTTGATTTTAAAGAAGCGAAAGTCATTGTGGATGAAGAGGGCAATCCGACAGAGGTGGCATTGCGCGAACGCTCGATTGCGGAGCGCCTAATTGAAGAGTTTATGCTCGCAGCCAATGAAACCGTTGCTGAGCACTTCCATTGGATGGATGTACCTTTCATTTACCGTATCCATGAAGATCCGAAGGAAGATAAGCTGAGAAGATTTTTCGAGTTCATCACGAACTTTGGCTATATTGTAAAAGGAACAGCCAATTCCGTTCACCCGCGTGCTCTTCAGGAAATCATTGAAGAGGTTCAGGGAAAGCCGGAAGAAATGGTTGTATCCACAGTGATGCTCCGCTCCATGCAGCAGGCGAAATATTATGAAGAGAGCCTGGGCCATTTCGGGTTATCAACAGAGTTTTACACACACTTCACATCACCGATTCGCCGTTACCCGGACTTAATTGTCCACAGACTAATCCGCACCTATTTAATTGAAGGCAAGCTGGATCAGGCGACAAGGGAAAAGTGGAATGTACAGCTCCCGGATATTGCTGAGCATTCTTCCAATATGGAGCGCCGTGCAGTGGAAGCGGAACGCGAAACAGATGAGCTTAAGAAAGCGGAATATATGGCTGATAAAATTGGCGAAGAATATGATGGGATCATCAGTTCCGTTACGAATTTTGGAATGTTTGTCGAGCTTCCAAACACGATTGAAGGCCTTATTCATGTCAGCTATATGACGGACGATTATTACCGCTATGACGAGCGCCAGATGGCGATGATTGGCGAGCGTACGGGCAATGTGTTCCGCATAGGCGACGAGATCACTGTTCGTGTCGTCAATGTAAATAAAGACGAACGCTCGATTGATTTTGAAATCGTCGGCATGAAGGGAACCCGCAGACGGGAACCACGTGAAGCTCCAAAGGTGTTCAAGACAGGCAGCACCGAGAAAAAGCCGCGCAGAAGTAAGACTGACCAGGGAAATGGAAACAGTTCAGGCGGCCCGAGAAAGAAAAAAGAGAAAAAGCATTACGAAAATGCGCCAAAAGCAAAGCGGAAGAAAAAGAAGAGGTAAAGAAAATTGGGAGGGCCGAAAAGGCTCTCTCTTTCCCTTCACAGCAGGGCTACTCGTTGAGAGGGGCACGCAATTTTGCTATAATAGAGAGACCGCTATAGAACGGATGCTGCATTTCCTGATTTCAGGAAAGAGGAGCAAAGGGGGATTCAACATGCCAAAAGGAACTGGCAAAATGGTTGCGCAAAATAAAAAGGCCTATCATGACTATGCTATAGAAGAAACATATGAAGCAGGCATTGTTCTGCAGGGGACGGAAATTAAATCGATCCGTGCGGGCAAGGTGAATCTGAAGGACTCATATGCCAGAATTCAAAACAATGAAATCTATCTTTTCGGCATGCATGTCAGTCCTTATGAGCAGGGAAACCGCTACAATCACGATCCGCTAAGGACAAGAAAGCTTCTTTTGCATAGAAAAGAAATCAGCAAGCTGATTGGCGAGTCAAAGGAAGTCGGCTATTCGATCGTTCCATTAAAAATGTATCTTAAAAATGGTTATGCAAAAGTTTTAATTGGCCTGGCAAGGGGGAAAAAGAAATATGACAAGCGTGAGGATCTGAAGAAGAAAGAAGCCAAGCGTGAAGTAGAGCGTGCTTTCCGTGAAAGGCAGAAAATGTAAACCCAGAACCTTACAATTGAAAAATTAGTTCAGTGTGCTATAATAGTAATTGTCACAGCGAGTGACACAATCTTTAGCTCATCTATTCGAGCTTATCCGAACGTCAGCGTGCTGAATAAGATTCGACGCAGACCTATTATAATGGGGACGCTACGGATTCGACAGGGATAGTTCGAGCTTAGGTTGCGAGTCGAGGGGATCGGCCTCGTTAAAACGTCAAAGCCAATAACTGGCAAAACTCAAAACAACTTCGCTTTAGCTGCCTAATAGGCCTTTAGCGGTTCGCCCCTCCATAGCCCATGTGGTAGGGTAGCGGACTCACTCTTAGTGGGCTACGCCGGATTCCACCGCCTGAGGATGAAGGAAGAGAACAACCAGGCTAGCTGGCCGGACGCCCGTCGATAGGCATAAGGATCAGCGAATTGCGAATATATCGACTACACTCGTAGAAGCTTAAGTGCCGATATTTCTGGACGAGGGTTCGACTCCCTCCGTCTCCACCAAATACATATTTGGTGGTTTTTTATTTGTTGTAACTTAAACTATATGATTCTTTAAAGTGTTTTTGACAATGTTATGCTTTAAATGCATTGAATAAAGTTAAGTGTAACTCTATCTTTCGAAACAAAGAGAAGTGCTAATGCATTTCGAGAAGTCACTTTAATGATTGGGGACATTGCAATATGGTGTCCTCTTCCAATCGTAAAAATTTGAAGTTACATTCTTAAAGCCCACAGTAATATTCCGCAGACAAAATCACTGGCTGTTGTGTTTGTATAAATATTTCAACACGCTTTTTAACCCCGCATCAATTACCTGATACTGTTTTTTCCTTACTTACCTAACGGTGTTTTTCTTCAATAAGATTGGTCTTGCCTTCTTATCTCACTTTTTAATAAATATAAATAAGTTACGGTTCCCGGTGATCCAAAAAGGGTTAACGCTCTTTTTTGTCGAACTTGCTATTGATCAAGTTTAAAGGGATACGAAGTAAAATGAAGGAGAGTTAATCTTACGAACTGCAGGTTTAGGCCAAATACGGGGGATAGACTTTGAATCAAAAGAATGAACGTATTGGAAGAGTCCAAGAAATCAATAGGTTTCCAGTGAAATCAGTTTTGGGGGAGTCTTTATCCTCTGCCCCAGTTGATAGTCGAGGTATACTCGGAGACCGTTTATGGGCAATTAAAAATGAGGATGGAAAATTTGGCAGTGGAAAGACTACACTGCGCTTTCAGCAGATGGAAGGCTTGTTTAACTTTAAAGCAAAATATGAGCGGGACACCCCCCTTATCACTATGCCCGATGGAACAGAATATCGAGGTGATCAGGAAAGGGTAAACAAGGCACTAAGTGAGCTGTACATTGGCAAAGGAAGAGTCAATATCACATTTTGATGAAGGGCCCATAAGTATCATCACAACCTCTGCGTTAAAAATGTTAAGTAAGGATTTAGGGGAAATAGCAGACTCTCGCCGATTTCGGGCAAACCTAGTAATCGAAACAGAAGCAACAGGGTATCTTGAGGATGAATGGGTGGATCGGCTAATTCAAGTAGGAGAAAGTGTTACCCTGAAAATTATTGCCCCGCTTCAAAGGTGTATTATGGTAAACAATCCTCAAGAGGAACTAAAGCAGGATGCTCGTATATTGAAAACCTTGGCAACTAACCATGCTGCAATGTTTGGGGTTTGGGCAAAAGTTGAACGATGTGGTGAGATAAGAGTTGGGGATGAGGCAATGTTACTTGAATAAAATGTGCTGAGTATTTGTTCTGCGAGAATAGTAATTCAATACTTTTGCTACAAGAAATTTAACAGGAGGACATATAAATTGACCGAAACCAATATGAGGTGGATGACGAGACCAGGATTTTCGCCTTGATAGTGATGATGTTGTTAAAGAAGATTTTTTAAAGGTCTTTTAATCCCTGTTCATATGTTTTATAGTGTTAATGAAGATAACAAGTAATAGGTGATGGAGTTCACCTTTAACCGCCTTTAGGCTAATGACTCCTGTCAGTTGTGAGGTAGCTGGCAGGAGTCTTTTTATATTGGACAAACTAAGAAAAAAGGGAGGGATAGGGATGGTTTATTTATTAGTTGGGGCTGCAGGATTTCTTGGAGCCTCTTTGAGGTACTCCATTGGTATTTTCCTCTTTCATGAGAGTGCGGTTTTTCCATTTGCTACTTTGATGGTTAATTTGCTGGGAAGTTTTCTTCTCGCTTGGCTTATGACGGGTCTGCTTGTGCGTTTTTCCTTGCCAGCCCATTTAAAAACAGCTCTGGGAACTGGTTTTGTTGGCTCCTTTACGACTTTTTCAACCTTAAGTGTTGAAACGGTAACACTCTTTCTCGATGGAAAGACAGCACTGGCAGTTTTGTATGTTGCAGCCAGCATTTTTGGCGGATTATGGATGAGCCTACTAGGATTCCGAGTCACGAAAGGAGAAGAAGCAGAATGAGTATGTTTCATTTTCTGATGGTGGGGATGGGCGGTTTCTTTGGAGCGATATGCCGGCTGTGGGTCAGTCAGGTTATAAATAAAAGGATTGTGTCGAGGTTCCCTGCAGCTACGCTTGTTATTAACTTAAGTGGTTCCCTTCTTCTTGGAATCATGGTGGGCTCAGGAATAGAAGGCAGTCTTTTTATGCTGATCGGCACTGGTTTTATGGGAGCTTTCACTACTTTTTCTACATTTAAGCTGGAAGCAATACAGCTCCATTTGGATAAAAGGAAAAAGGAGCTCATCCTTTATAATGTATTGAGCTATGGCGGCGGAATATTCCTGGCTTTGCTGGGGATTGAACTGGGCAAGCTCTTCGGATGAAGAAAGGTTTTTCCAATGCGTTTTTTAGGGAATTTCGTATGATAACCTGTCTTATAGAATTATGTTATGATAACAAATAGCATCAAGGAGGTTATTCATATGTTCTGGGAAACTTACATGAATGAAGATATATTGGTGGATCTGGGAATATCAATTGGGATTTTCCTGCTGTTTCTCCTTTTCCGGAAGCTTTTCACCAAATATGTATTTACACTATTATTAAGGCTTAGCAGAAAAGCGCCAAATGACTTTTTCTCACATATTTTTGTTTCATTTCAAAAGCCGATTCAGTGGTTATTTATCATTATAGGAATCTATGTTTCTGTCGGTTATTTTCCTCACTTAAACCAGCATAATTCCTTGTTTTTAGATATTATTAGAGCGTCTGTTATCATTATGATTACCTGGGGCTTGTACAATATGGCAGCTGCATCATCTGCCCTTTTTACCAGTTTAAAGGTTAGGTATAATCTGGAAATTGATGATATTCTCATTCCATTTATATCAAAGTCCTTGAGAGTTGTTATTGTGGCAATCAGTATCAGCGTGGTTGCCCAGGAATTTGATTATGATGTTAATGGCTTTGTTGCTGGACTTGGATTAGGCGGAGTCGCCATTGCTTTTGCTGCCAAGGATGTACTGGGCAATTTGTTTGGCGGATTTGTCATCATTACTGAAAAGCCGTTCACGATTGGCGATTGGATTATGACGCCAAGTGTGGAGGGAACAGTTGAAGATATTTCTTTTCGAAGCACCAGGGTAAGGACATTTGCCCAGGCGCTGGTCACAGTTCCAAATGCTACTTTAGCCAATGAATCGATTACAAACTGGAGCAAGATGGGGAAAAGGCAAATCAGCTTCAGATTGCGCGTTACTCATGATACAACGAAAGATCAAATGGCGAATGTGGTAGGGCAGATCGAGTATCTGTTAAAAAATCATCCCGATATACACCCGGAAACCATTCTTGTGACCTTTGACGACTACAAAGAAAATGGACTCGATATCTTCCTTTATTTCTTTACCAAAACGACAAATTGGGGAGAATTCCTGAAAATTAAGGAAGAAATTAATTTTGAGATCATGGACATTCTTGAAAATGAGCGTGTTTATGTAGCTATGCCAAGCAGGAAATTATATTTAGACCCTGATGGGGAAAATCAGCTGAATAAAGATTCCAGGGTAAGACAGGAATCGTGATATGAAAAAAAAGGCGGACCGGTGAGTCCGCCTTTTTATTTTGAAAACAATGTATTCCACTGTTCGGCCTTGGCTAAAGCAAGAGTGTCCTCTTTAACTTCTCCCGGCTTTACTCCGCTTCCAATGATATAGTCAGCAAACTCCATGCCTACAAACTCGAAGATATATTGAAATTGCTGAACAAGGGGAAGTCCTTTTACTTTCGCGCTGCTGCCGCCTGTAATAACAACGTAAGCTTTCTTCTTTGCCAGCTCTTCTTTCAGGTTAAAGCGTTCATCCCTTAGATACTGTGACCAGCGATCAAAGAAATCCTTCATCGGACCGCTCATCCCATACCAATACAGAGGCGTGGCAAATAGAAAAACATCATGTGACAGCATATGCTGAATTAATTGCTCATAATCGTCTTTTACCGGTGAAAAACCGCCTGCTGCATGCCTCTTATCAATAATCGGTTCAATATGCATTTCAGACAGCTGAACAAGGGTATGTTCAGTGCCTTCTACTATTTTTTTTGCCATGAATTCGGAGTTGCCATTTTCTCTTGTGCTTCCCAGCAGGGCCAAAACTTTCATAAAAAATCGCTCCTTCAACACTTTCATTTGTTAATGGATTTTACACAAAAAATTCCAAGAAAGCAAAGACCAGGTCTTTACATAAGTGCCCTCTAATCTTTACATTCTATTAATCTTCCATTTACACACTGTCACTATACTTTTAATTGTGGTTAAAAACAACAGGGAGGATTACTAGAATGAGATTAAAGAAATTGACAAAAAAAGCAATTCCGGTTCTTGCTGCTTCTGCAGTTGCGTTTGGAGGACTGATGGGTACAGTTCAGCATACAGAAGCAAAAGGGAACGAAGATAATAGAAAAATTAAGAATGTAATTTTCCTTATCGGTGATGGAATGGGAGTATCTTATACATCTGCATACCGTTATATGAAAGACGACCCAAGCACAAAATTTGTTGAGCGTTCCGAGCTGGATAAATATTTGGTCGGCCAGCAAATGACTTACCCGGAAGATCCGGAACAAAATGTAACAGACTCCGCATCTGCAGCAACAGCAATGTCTGCAGGCATTAAAACTTATAACAATGCGATTGCCGTAGATAACGATGGATCAGAAGTGAAAACCGTTTTGGAAGCTGCAAAAGAGAAAGGAAAAGCAACAGGACTTGTGGCAACCTCTGAAATTACGCATGCGACTCCTGCATCATTCGGCTCCCATGACGAAAGCCGCAAGAATATGAATGCCATTGCGGATGATTACTATGATGACCTTATCAATGGCGATCATAAGGTAGATGTACTTCTTGGCGGAGGCACAGATTTATTTGTCCGCAATGACAGAAATCTTACAGAAGAGTTTAAGAAGGATGGATTCAGCTATGTAACAGACCGCGACCAGTTATTTGCGGATGACAATGAGCAGGTTCTTGGTTTATTTGCAGAGCGCGGCTTGCCAAAAATGATTGACCGCACAGAAGATACTCCTTCATTGGAAGAAATGACGAGTTCTGCAATCCAGCGTCTGAACAAGGATAAAGACGGTTTCTTCCTGATGGTAGAGGGCAGCCAGGTAGACTGGGCTGGCCATGATAATGATATAGTTGGGGCAATGAGCGAAATGGAAGACTTCGAAAAGGCATTCAAAGCAGCTATTGATTTTGCAAAAAAGGACAAGCATACCCTTGTTGTTGCAACTGCTGACCACTCAACTGGGGGCTATTCCATCGGTTCTGACGGCATCTATAATTGGTTCAGCGAGCCAATTAAAGCAGCAAAGCGTACACCTGACTTTATGGCAGCGGAAATTGTAAAAGGTGCAGATGCAGAAAAAACTTTGAACCAATATATCGACCTTGATCTAACTGGTGAAGAGATCCAATCTGTTAAAGATGCTGCCGAAACGAAGAATGTAACAGATATTGATAACGCGATTGAGGAAATCTTTAATGAGCGATCACATACTGGCTGGACAACTGGCGGCCATACTGGTGAAGACGTGCCAGTATATGCATTTGGCCCTTCAAGCGACCGCTTTGCAGGGCAAATCGAAAATACAGACCATGCTAAATTGATTTTTGAAATATTGAAGTCCAATGTAAAAGTTGAAGATAAATAATGTATCATCTCCCGCTGCTTTCAAGGAGCAGCGGGAACTTTTTACACCAATGGAAGGGGGATCATCATGAAAAAACTGATAACAATGATTGCTCTCTTATCGTTTGTTTTATTTGGATGCTCAAACGCGCCGGAACAGCCTTCTGATGTCAGTGCTGAAGCTCCGGAAAAAAGTGAAACTGTGAAAAATTATGCACCAAACCCTCAGGTTCCGGATGATCGGCAGTTGGAAAAAGCAGGACAGACTCACCTGGACGAAAAAGGTGAACTTACTTTGAAAAAAACAAAAAACGTTAATGGTATTCATAGTATCGGCCCCATTGAAATGAAAGTGACAGATGCAAAAGTAATGCATTTGAAGCCAGACTACAGCTTAGTGGATTATTTTCATACCCTGACGCATGACGAGGAATTTGATTTTGTTAAAGTCTTTGTTGAAATAAAGAACACTTCAGATCAAAAAGTGAACTTTGCCCCGGCAGCCATCCTTGAAACAAGTAAAGGTGAGCAAATCACCTGGGAAAAGGATATTTACCTTGATGGGCTAACAGAAGAAATTGGGCCAAACGAAACCAAAGCTGGCAATGTTGGCTTTATTATAGAAGAATCGGATTTGACACATTTCGAAATCACCACCAGCGATGTGTTTAGTGCTGATGGGAAGAAGATTCAAGATGCGGAAAAGATTCAAATCGAATTTTAACGGACAAGGCTCCAGAGATGGGGTCTTTTTTGCTGGAAATTATATTTGCTGATCAGGGTCCTGGGTACAGTGCAGGAAATAAAAAAGGAAAACGTTATTTTATTCCTTTTGATGAAGTTTAATTGACAACCATCTTCCCCTGTATTAAAGTTAACTACGTTAATAGTTAAACAGTTGAACAGTTAAACGATAGAATAATTACTTTGTGAGGTGAATATATAAGTGAATGTGCCAAATATTAAGGATTTGGTCGACCGGTATATTGCCGTTTCTTTTTCCGTTGAGAAAAAGGCTGCGTCACTTGTGAAAAATCAAATAGGCAGCGATCTGACCAATGACCAGCATTTTACACTGAGGTACATAAATCAGGTGGGATCTTGTACTTCGTCAGAGCTTGCAGAAGTGTTTGACGTGAAAAAGAGCGCGATTACGGCGATGATCACGCGCATGTGGGAAAAAGGGCTGATTCAGCGAACACGAGATGAAAATGATCGCAGGGTTGTCTATCTGACTCTTACCGAAAAAGGGAATGAGTTGTACGTCAAAGCAGAAGAAAAGATTCATAACCTTGTAGAATCGCTGATAAACAGATTTGATCAGGCCGAAATCCAGCAGTTCATTGAAACCTTTGAAAAATTGGATAAAGTACTATCGCAGTCTAACGGGCAGTAAGGCTCCCGTTCTAGACTCAGGAGCAATCGAAGGAGTATGAGCGGGAGTCAAACTGCCCGTATAGGCCCGATTGGTTCAACTAACAATCAGTGGGGGGAGAGAACCCCCACTGATTGAAGTTTCACTTTATCAGAAAACAAAGCGGGGGATTAAAGAGTGTATTCAATTATTAAAAGAAAATGGCTTGTCATTGTCGTTTGGATCGCAGTGGTTGCCGGCTTGTTTATGGCAGCGCCAAACATGGCAGATCTGGTCCGTGACAAAGGGCAGATTACTGTGCCTGAAGAGTATTCATCCACACTTGCCGGGGATATCATGCAAGAAGTGCAGAAGCAGGAAGGCGGCGGGGATGAGACCCAGGTCGCACTTGTTTTTCATAATGATAAAAAGCTGACAGAAGAAGAAATCCAAGAAGCGGAGAAAGCTGTCCGAACGCTTGAAGAAAAAAGCGGCGAAATGGGAATTACGGAAATTCTTACCCACTTTAATGAAGAAAGCTTGAAAGATCAGCTTGTTTCAGAGGATGGCAAGTCCATTCTGACCTCTGTCAATGTAAGCTGGAACGACCGTGAGCCAGCTGAGCTGAGTGAAGAGCTTTACTCAGCTATTGATGATGCAAAGGTAGATCATTATTATACGAGTGAATGGCTGATCAATGAAGATCTCATGAACAGTTCGCAGGAAGGACTGAAAAAGACGGAAGGAATCACAGTCGTCTTTATTCTGGTTGTTTTGCTGCTGGTATTCCGATCAGTGGTTGCGCCCATTATCCCGCTGCTGACAGTTGGATTTACCTATCTTGCCTCACAATCCATTGTGGCATTTTTAGTGGATAGACTGGATTTTCCAATTTCAAACTATACTCAGATTTTCCTTGTGGCAATTCTGTTTGGGATTGGAACAGACTATTGTATCCTGCTGCTAAGCCGCTTTAAAGAAGAACTTTCCTACAATGAAAGCACAGCGGATGCCATTGTGGCAACATACCGGAATGCAGGCCGCACAGTATTTTTCAGCGGCTTGGCTGTTATGATTGGCTTTGCTGCAATTGGCTTCTCGCAATTTATTCTTTATCAGTCAGCAGCAGCTGTGGCCATTGGTGTAGCAATATTATTAATTGCTTTATTTACCATTGTGCCATTCTTTATGGCGGTGCTGGGGCAGAAAATTTTCTGGCCTTCGAAAAAGAGTGCCGAGCATGGAGAAAGCAAGCTATGGGGTACAGTCGGGCGATTCTCTCTTGCGCGTCCATTCGTGGCATTGCTTATAGTGGCAGCCGTTTGTGTGCCGTTCCTGGTGACATATGACGGAGAACTTTCTTACAACTCCCTTGAGGAAATCGGAGGAGATGTTAATTCCATTAAAGCGTTTAATGCCATTGCTGACAGCTTTGGGCCAGGAGAATCCATGCCAACGCAAATCGTCTTGAAAAACGATGAGGAAATGGATTCCGCAGAATATGTAGGCCTGGCTGAAAAAATCAGCCGAGAGGTTGAAAAAGTAAATCTGGTGGATACAGTCCGATCTGTCACAAGACCAACTGGAGAGCCAATCGAAGACTTCTTTGTTGCCAAACAAGCTGAGACTCTTGAAGAAGGCCTTGGAGAAGGTAAGGACGGATTAAATAAAATTTCAGACGGCTTAAATGAAGCAAGCAGCGAACTGTCCAAATCAGAGCCTGAGCTGCAGAATTCCACAAAAGGCATCAACGATTTGATCTCTGGCACCAATGAAATCAAGTCCGGACTTGGTGAAATTCAGACGAACCTTGCAAAAATTGAAGATGGAATTCGCCAGGGGTCTGTGGGTTCAGATCAAATTAAAGATGGCTTGGAAAAATCCAAGGCTGGTGCCGAAGAGCTTCTTGCCGGATACCAGAAGCTGCTAGTTGGATATCAGTCAGCGGAACAGTTAATTCCTTCACTAATTGCAGGTTATAAAGAAATCCAGACGAATGTAAATCAGCTATCGGATGGCATCAAACAGGCGAATGATGCACTGTTTGGCTATGTTGAAACAAATGACCCAGCATTGGCCCAAGATCCCCAGTACCAAGCTATTAAAGGTCAGGTTGCAGGCCTGCAGCAGCAGCTTCCAAAGGTTTCCGAAGGGATTAATGCTGCTAATGGTGGCTTAACAAAGCTGCAGACTGGCTTGGCCGAAGCGAATAGAAACTTTGGAACTGCCATATCGGGCCAAAAAGAATTAGCTGCAGGCCTTCAGCAGCTAATCGACGGAATCGAAGCCCAGCAGGCTGGCCTCAATCAGCTTGCTGACGGGCAGGGGCAAATCGTCGATAATTTTCCGAAGCTGACAAATGGTTTAGCAGGAATCAATGGCGGGCAGGAACAGCTGCTCGCAGGATTCAGCGGTCTTGGCGGACAAATCAGCCAGCTGACAGATGGTCTTGGCCAGAGTGCAGATGGGCTGGAACAGGTGTCTGAAGGTCTCGGTTCGGCACAGGATTATCTGGCAGGTCTATCAAATTCGGAAAATATGGATGGTTTCTATCTGCCGCCTGAAGTTCTGGAGGATGAAGAGTTTGCCCAGGTGTTTGATGTCTATTTGTCGGAGGACCGAAAAGTCATGACAATGGATGTAGTGCTAGAAGCAAATCCTTATTCCAACGAAGCCATTAACCAGGTGGATGAAATTAAAGAAGCGGTGGAAAGAGCGACAAAAGGGACCAAGCTTGAAAATGCGGTTGTCGCAGTAGGAGGGATAACAAGTACGAATGCTGATTTGAGCACGATGTCAGATCAGGATTATTCCCGTACAGTTGTATTGATGCTGCTTGGTATTTCGATTATTCTTGTGTTCCTTTTCAGGTCTATTATCATGCCAATCTATTTAATTGGTTCATTGATTTTGACCTACTATACAAGTATGGCAATGAATGAAGCGATTTTTGTAAACCTGCTTGGATATTCGGGCATCAGCTGGGCGGTTCCATTCTTTGCATTCGTTATTTTGGTCGCACTTGGCGTTGATTATAGCATTTTCTTAATGGACCGCTTTAATGAATATCGTGACCTTTCAATTGCAGATGCAATGCTGTTGTCCATGAAAAAGATGGGCACAGTTATTATCTCAGCTGCTGTTATCCTTGGCGGAACATTCGCGGCCATGATGCCATCCGGGATGCTGTCGCTATTGCAGATCGCGTCTATCGTTCTGGTCGGATTAATGCTTTATGCACTGGTAGTGCTGCCGTTGTTTATTCCGGTTATGGTCAAGAACTTCGGCCAGGCAAACTGGTGGCCGTTTAAAAGAAGTGCAAATTAATGTATGTCGAGACTGTCTTTAAGGCAGTCTATTTTTGATGGAGAAAGAGTTTAATTCAAAAAGAAAAATAAAGCCCCAATCATAAAGCGATAGGGGCTCCTCCAAAATCTTACGGATTTGTCGACCACATGCCTGCTGTCTTCACAAACACCCGAGGGTTCAATTTCAGCTGTGCTACCATGAATTCTGCGAGGTCTTCCGGCTGCATAACCTTTTCCGGGTTGCCGTCTGTCAGGTTTGTTTCAATCGCAAGATCAGTGGCAACCGTGCTTGGAGTCAATGCGCTAACTCGAATATTATGCTTTCGAACCTCAAGCATCAGGGATTCTGTTAAGCCTAAAACGGCAAATTTGGATGCGCTGTATGCACTAGTGACAGGTGCGCCTTTTTGGCCGGCTGTGGATGCAATGTTGATAATGTCTCCGGACTTCTGTTCGATCATTTCAGGAAGAACGGCTCTTGTAACATTATAAACACCCATCAAGTTGACCTGGATGATGCTTTCCCACTCATCAGGAGATAGCTCCAGGAATCCTCCAAACTTGGCAATTCCGGCATTGTTGATCAGGATATCCACAGAGCCAAGGTCTGACTTAATATGCTCGACTGCATGAGTAACGGCTTCAAGGTCGGCAACATCGGCTGCAGCAGCAGATACATTCACATCGTACTGGCTAAGTTCATCCGCCATTTTTTCAAGATTTTCAATCGTGCGGCCAAGCAAACCAATATTGACGCCTTCTTTCGCAAGCGCGATAGCTGCTGCACGCCCGATCCCTCTGCCTGCTCCTGTGATTAGAGCTGTTTTGCCTTTTAATGTATGCATCGTTTTTCCTCCTTAAAAAAAATCATTCATATACTACCAGAAAGGCTGTAAATTTCCTAATAAATCGCTTGCGCAGCCGGGACATTTGAGGAAACTGCATCCCTTGTGATAAGATCATCTTCAATAAAAGGGGGAGTTCTAATGAAGCTCAGTGTTTTGGATCAATCTGTCGTGGCAAAAGGGGATACTGCAGCTGAAGCTTTTCGTAAAACAGTCAAGCTTGCCCAAGTGGCAGAAGAGCTTGGCTACACCCGTTTTTGGGTGGCTGAGCATCATAATTCGAATGGAATGGCTGGCTCCTCACCGGAAATTCTTATCTCCCATATTGCATCAAGCACCAGCCGCATTAAGGTCGGTTCAGGCGGAATCCTTCTGCCGCAATACAGCCCTTATAAAATTGCCGAAAATTTTAATGTGCTCCAAACTCTATTTCCAGGACGAATTGATCTGGGCATTGGAAGGTCTCCCGGAGGATCCGCATCCACCCGGCTTGCCCTGACAGATGGAGTAAGGAAAAGTCTGAATGAGTTTCCGAGACAGCTTAGGGATTTGCTGGGATTTTTGAACAAAGAGCTTCCAGAAGGCCATCCTTATCAGCAAGTGAAAGCTTTTCCGCAGGCTGAAGATCCTGCATTATTATGGCTTCTTGGAATCACGCATCGCGGAGCAAGACTGGCAGCAGAACATGGAGCTGCCTTTACGTATGGCCACTTTATCAATCCTGCCAATGGAAAGAGAGCAATGGATACATATTTCAGCCAATTCCAGCCTTCAGCAGCTTTGTCTGAGCCGAAAGCAAATGTGTGTATTTTTGTTGTATGCGCTGAGACACAGGAAGAGGCCGAGAAGCTGGCTTTGAGCCAGGATCTGTGGCTTCTGGCAGTTGAAAAAGGGAGAGATACGAGATTAATCCCAAGCATAGAAGCTGAAGGTATCCAGCTCACACATGTGGAAAAAGGAAAAATTACTGAAAACCGCCAACGGATGTTAGTTGGTACCCCAGCAAAAATAAAAGAGGAATTGAAGCTGCTCAGCGAAATCTACGGAACAGATGAGTTTATGGTCATTACCAATATTCATGGCTTTCAAGACAAGCTAAATTCTTACAAACTGCTGGCCGAAGCTTTCGGCTTAGTTAAAAATTTGTAATTCACAAATCATCCGCGGATTGAGGATGATTTTTATTTTAGAGCTTCCCATATTTCAAAATGTGCATAACTAATTCATTGACTTTTTCAATTTTTCAGAAGTATCCACAATATAAGGTGTTTTTTGTCCGATTCATCCACATTAAGTGGATAATCCAAGGAAATAATAGAGTTATCCACATAGGTGATCTTGATCGAGACAAAAAATTATCCCCATACATTCGCGATTTTTATTTATCCACATAAGTGATTGCCTGTCTTCCCATCTGTTCCCATCCGGCAATGAACTTGTCCTTTTGGTATTGGGTATTTTTCTCCTTAAGCGGATCGTTTGCATAGATATGATCTTCATCATAGCCTGTGACTAATACAGCATGCATTCGGTAGGTTATTTTGACCGGGCCATCTTTAGTTTCCCAGGTTTCCCATTCTGAATCAGGCAATACGTCGTAAGTGCTGGTGATGATCACCCAGACTGGTCTCCCGTCATCAAGCTGCTCGATTACTTTGTCGAACCCGCTGCCTGTCAGGTCTTCAATTTTTCCGGGCAAATGGCTTTCAGCCAGTTCTGCAACGGGTTCATGGTAGGCACCGAGTCCAGGTTCATCCAATGTCTGCATATTGCCAACAAAGCCTTTATGAATGTTTCCCCTATAGCCATCCATTTCGAAAGGAACACGGTTTATTTTTTCGGCTAATTCCATTTTACTGGTCTCTTCTCCTGCATGATTCAGGAGCATGGCAAGGCTGGTTACTTCACATCCTCTTTCAAGCTCAGGCTTTTGCGAATAATGAGGGGCATCAATTAACACTTTGCCGTCCTCCTGCTCTGCGGATTCAGTTTCACTTTCCTGGCCGGGAATCCAGGATGGTGAAGAGCAGCCTGACAGCAGAATGGATGCCAGTAAAATAGCTTTCTTCAAGATTCACACTCCTTTGTGAGATTTCGCTTGTCAAAATAATGGTATAAGACTATTTCCCCATGCTGTCGAGTCTTAATCCTCATTCAGCATTAAAAAAAGCCCGGTTTCCCGGACTTCAATGCAGCAGTTAATTAATTTCAGCTTTTCCGCTGGAGACAGAGATACGGATGTCATGTTCTCCAGATCCATGTTTGCCGGAAATATCATTTTTATCGCGTTTCTCATCATCCAATTCAATATTGCTGCTGATATGGCCGCTGCTTGCTTTGCCCTTTAAGGTGAAGCCCGCATCATCAGGCAAATCAAGACGGACAAAGCCTGAACTTGCTTCCACTTTAATTGAGTCAATCAGTTTGCCGACCATTATATCCAGCTGTCCCGACGATACTCCGGCATCAAGCTTGCCCTGGTAGTTGCGGATCTTTACTTTGCCGGAACTCATATCTATTTCTCCTGCACGGGTAGTTATATGATCTGCTTCCATCATCCCTGATGAACCTTCATGCTCAAATTCATCAGTCTTAATGTTGGCAAGGCTGACTTTGCCGGAGCTCATATGAACATCCAGACTCTCAAGCTCGAAAGGCTTGCTTTTAGATTCACCGGCAAAATTCAGACGGCCAGAACCAATGTCAATTGACATGGACTTATTGAAATCTTCAGGAATGTAAATCCTCAGATTGCTTTTATTATTGAAAAACTGAAAGCCGTCCAGCCATTTTCTTTTGTATTCTACACGAACTTCGTTTCCTGACTTATTTACGGTCACTTTCCCTTTACCGTCAAGCACTGCTCTAACATCATTTCTCTTTTCAGGAATAATGACTGTATCTGAACTTGATACATCTATGCTGATATGATCTGTCCTCTTGCTGAGAGAAGCTTCGGTACTGTTTCCTCCAGAACTGAGCCAGCTGTTTACGCCGGTAAAGAGCAAATAAGAACAGATTAAAATGATAAAAATGGCGAAAATCCTTTTCACTATGAACCCCTGCTTTCCTTCATAAATTTCTTAATTATATTTTATGTTAATCCCAATTCATGCACATTGAGCCCCAGCTTTAAATTCAGCTAAGACTTGAGGCGTACGGAATAAAGTAAAACGTTTTTTTGTCCCGGGGATGCGCAAACTTGAATGTATTCAGAGCAGCAAAAGTTCTAGAGAGAAGCTCCGCTTATTTTAACTTTCTAAAAAGAATTTTCTTTTTACTGCTAATATCTTATTATAAAAGGAAAAAACAGGAGAATCTATGAAAACCACTACTGTCAATGGAAAAACAATTAATGGGGGTATGCCTGAGGTATGCGATAAAAAACTGGCTGCTGCTGAGCTGAAAATGATTAAATCGGATTTAAAGATTGTACAGATCTCAAAAGATCACGAGACTGCTGCAAAAGAATTAATACTGAATGGATTCAAGGAACGCTTCGGATTTATTGACCATTCGTTAAATTCTGATTTGAATTACCTTACAGAAACATATAACGGTGAGGGTACCCTTTTTCTGGCTGGTTTGATTGAAAATGAATTGGTGTGTACGGGTGCAGTGACCAATGAAGGCAATGGGGAATGCAGGCTGCAGCGAATGTCTGTAAAAAAGGAATTCCGGGGTCAGGGCATTGCCAGTATGATGGTACGGCAACTGGAGGAACGCGCCAAAGCAGCCGGTTACAGAAAAGTTGTCCTCGAAACAAATATTGCCTGGAATAGTGCGGTAAACCTCTATAAATGCTGCGGATATAAGGAGTATAAACTGGAAGATGAGATGATTCATCTATCTAAAGAAATTTAGCGGATTTGCCTAATGGCAAGTCCGATTTTTATTAAAAGCATGCATATGAAGTGCAATGTTACATAATATATGTTATGATGTATTTATGTTACATTAAAAAAACGATAAAGACAGCGGAAGCGGCAAAAGATAATCTTATGCTGGAAACAAAGCTCGCGGCTCACTGTCACTTCTATTCTTACAGCAGCTCTTCACCATGCTAAAGATCCGTCATGAACTGTTGTCATCACTTCTCCGGGCATTACACTGGCTAACATTAAATTCTGCCTTTTTCGTAAAGAACACAAGTCATTCTTCACTTTAAAAGAAATTGTTCAAAAGCAAGGCAAATTCTCCGTTGTAAAAAAGTCACTTAAGTCTGAACAAACTGAGACTTAATTTTGCATGATATTGTCTCCTTTCATACAGCTTTACTGATTCATAAAAAGAATTCCTCAACAATAATAAAACATTTTTTATAATCTATATCCTTTAATTAAATCTAAATAAAGAAGGTGATTCGTATTGGCTGAATTTATTTGGCACACAGATGCACTTATCCTATTGGCTGCTATTCTGTTTATTACTGGAGTTATGACAACTAAATTTTCTGCACGGCTCGGCGTGCCTGCTCTTGTTCTCTTTATCGCGGTCGGGATGGGATTAGGGCAATTCATTTATTTTGATAATGCGAGAATTGCTCAGATGATTGGGGTTTTGGCCTTTATCATTATTTTGTTTGAAGGTGGACTGCAGACGAACTGGAAAACAGCTCGGACGGTCATTGCACCTTCCTTATCACTGGCAACCTTAGGTGTTGTGATTACCACTGGTCTTGTTGCTGTGGCGGCAAAGTTTATTCTTGGGGTGGATTGGACTGTCGCGGTGCTTTTTGGCGCGATTGTCGGATCGACTGATGCAGCTGCCGTTTTTGCTGTATTGAAAGGGCAAAATATAAAATCCAGGATTTCCGCAACATTGGAAGCCGAATCTGGCTCCAATGATCCCATGGCAGTATTCCTGACAGTTGCCATGATTGAATTAATCATGACTCCCGGCTCCGGCATTTTCTCGCTTGTTGGTTCCTTCTTTATCCAAATGGGAGTGGGAGCAATAGCCGGTCTCCTGTTTGGCAAATTCGCAATATGGTCATTGAATAAAATTAACTTGGATTCAAGCGGGCTTTATCCTGTGTTTGCAACAGGATTTGCCATGCTGACATATGGAATAACAGCTTATCTGGGAGGCAGCGGCCTTCTTGCTGTATATGTGGCGGGTATTATGATAGGAAACGCAGACATTGCCTATCGCCACTCTGTTTTCCGTTTTACAGAAGGGTTTGCCTGGATGATGCAAATTGCGATGTTCGTTATTTTGGGTCTCCTGGTCTTCCCGAATGAGCTTTTCCAATCTGACATTTTGCTAAAAGGCCTGGCTCTTTCAGCTCTTCTTATATTTGTTGCCAGACCTGCTGCTGTGTTCTTAACCACCATCAAGATGGGCTTCTCAATGAAGGAATTGATCTTCTTATCTTGGGCAGGATTAAAAGGAGCTGTGCCAATCGTGCTGGCCACTTTCCCGCTGTTATCTGGTGTGGAAGGAAGTCACGAAATTTTCAATGTTGTCTTCTTCGTTGTTCTGACAAGCGCTCTTATCCAGGGGTCAACGATTACATTGTTAGCCGAAAAGCTCGGTCTTACTGGGCCTGAGAAGGCTACTCCCATGCATTCCCTGGAATTGGTTTCCCTTGGAAAAGCAGATGCTGAAATGATTGAATTCGAAATAGAAGATGATGCATTCATTATCGGGCAAAATCTGATGGAGATCCCGTTTCCTGAAGGCGCACTGGTCAATGCAATCATTCGTAAAGATGAGTTAATTACTCCAACAGGCAACACCCAAATTGAGCAGGGAGATTTTCTTTACATCCTTACTAAGAGAAAATATAAAAGAGAGCTCAAGCTGCTGCTGAAAAAGAAAAAAACAGCTGAAACTCTGGTAGAAGCAGAGGCGTAGTCAAATAAGGAACTAGTGTGGAGAAAGATCTGCACTGGTTTTTTTGCAATTTCACGGATATTTGTGTTTTTTCGCGGATAAACCAAGTAAAATAGCGGATAAAATCAAAATATCGCGATTATCTTCTGTTTTTCGCGAAAAATTTTCATGCGCATCAACTAATGTCCAAAGTATTGGACATCCTGCCGCCTGAAATGCTACCATAATAATAGTTTCAGCCCAAAAGGTGATAGGATGAAAAATAAAATAAAGGAAATACGAAAAAAGCTGGGAATAACACAGAAAAGGCTCGCTCAAGAATGCAGTGTGGCCAGGCAGACAATCAATTGCATAGAAAATAATAAATATGATCCCACACTGGAGCTCGCTTTTAAAATTTCCAAAACATTAAAAGTAAAGGTAGATGAATTGTTTATTTATGAGTAAATTTAATGCTGATATGATCATTACTATGAAAGATATTGTGCGGGAAGGGGATCCGATCCTGCGGGAGGTAACAAAAGAAGTCACAGTGCCTTTGACTGAAGAAGATCGCGGAACGCTGATTGCGATGATGCAATATTTGAAGAACAGCCAGGATCCTGCCATTGCAAAGAAATATGGCTTACGTCCGGGCATTGGGCTATCTGCCAACCAAATCGGCCTTAACAAACGCATGTTTACCGCCTATTTTACCAATGCAAAAGCTGAGCCTCAGGAGTATTTCGTAATTAACCCGAAAATCATCAGCCACTCTGTCGGTGTCATTTTCCTGCCTGAGGGAGAGGGCTGCCTGTCAGTAGACCGTGACGTAAAAGGGTATGTGCCCCGTTATGAGCGCATTAAGGTAAAAGCCCATAATCTTGAAGGCGAAGAAGTGACACTCCGATTCAAGGGGATTCCGGCCATCATTATGCAGCATGAAATCGACCATCTGAACGGAATAATGTTTTATGATCGAATTAATAGAAATGATCCGTTCAGAGTTCCGGAAAACTCGGTTATGGAGAACTTTTAGAAGCATAGACCATGGGTTTATGCTTTTTGTTTTGTGGGAACAGGATGTGGTAAATAATTTATAACCGATTATAACAAACTATAACAAAAGGAGGATTAGGCAAATGGATGATAAAACTGCTGAAACCAATATCAAGCTTAATGAAAAGCTTGAGGATCAGACTGTTCACTCCCAAATGAACAGCAAGACAGAAACAGAGGATGCTAATCTAAAATTGCAAGAAGCTATGAATAATCGTGATGGGACACAAAACATGGCTCCAACCTATCTTTATAACAACACGCCTGCAATTAAAATTTCAGGAGATGACGAATAGAAACCGGCTTCGATAAGGAAGCCGGTTTTCTCTTAAAAGATTAAAAGTATAACTTTGAACTTCGATAACTGTCTAGCTCCAGGCGCCATAGGCTCTCGGGTCTAAGCCAATCCGTCCAAAAGGTTAAAGAACAACCTTTCAGCCGGCTTGTCTTATGCTTGAGGCCCGCAGGATGCGGGTCATGCAGACGTTGCCACAGGACGTGGCGGTTTTAGTCTGCGTTCCTAGATAGGCGGGCGCCTTGCGCTTTTCTTAATCCAAATCAGTCTTATCCTTTTGATCTTTATTCCTCTTATTGCCCTTGCTGTTATCTCCGCTGATGGCTGATTGATTTCCTCTTGGTGAGTTTTGATTATTACTGCCTTTATTGAACTTTTTTGTCATAGCGATTCTCCTTTCTTATAAATGCTTCCTTATTTTTTCTAAAGCGCCCCTTTTTTATCCGGACCGGCCTTCATCTTTCCTTTATGAATGGCATATACATCTAAAAGGATTATAATGGGGGGATCTAAATGAATGAGATAGGATTGACACCTTGGGAGGAGCATGCCTTTTGGCTGGAGATTCTTGAAGACCATGCAATTTTTGTCAGGGACAATCTTTCTCCAACAGAAAGCAAGTATGTAAAAAGAGCGGATGAATACAGACAAGCCTTCCGTAACCTTAGAAATAGGCTTAATCAGTTATCTCCATCTTCAGAAGCAAACACACAGGGGGCAATCGCCATGGCCATGGAGATATGGCCAATTGCAAACGGCTATTTTCAATTTGAAGGAAAGCTTCAGAATCTGAGAATCAATAATTTAATCAATCTTAATCTCTCGCCAACATATTTTAACGGCACATTAAGTGAAAATGAGGAATATCTGCGCTTGCTGTCCTATTATGTAAAAGGGCTTATACCACAGCCGCAATCCCTATTTGATTTGCTGGATTTGTGGCTTGAGGATCAGCTGGGGCACATCATTCTTCTGAGAAATTCAATCGATCCCATTGAGGTATTTGTAAATGAACAGGCAGAAATTTATACCCGGATTTTTCAGGGTTTCCTGGTGCAGAACCGACATATGAAAGGATATCTCCGGTTTACGCAGCCAGGATTTCCGCGGCAGCAGGAAATGGCCAGGGATGTAGGGCTGGCTGTGATTGAAATGAATGAATACATTAAGGGGATAGTCCAGAAATACGCCGGCAAAAGGATTCTCAATAAGACAACCCTGAGGTTTCTCGAACATCATTTCCCTGAAGCCTGCTATTTAATTAAAAAGCTCAGCTACTATGCACCTGAACTTGCGGAAGAAGCTTCTAAATGTTCTTTGAAAAAACCATCTTATACTTAGTATCCTAAGCCTTCTTTTAGAAAGAGGGTTTTTTTCTTTGACCTCCTATAAACTAAGCACTTTAGGAAAAGATAAAATAAAATCATTTCTCAAACAGGAGGCAAACATGAAAAAGACTCTTTTTACTGCTGTTCTAATCTGTTTTGTTTTAATCATTTCAGGGTGCGGAACGAATAAAGCAAACCCGGACAATCAGGATCAGCCTGCGTCAGAAGAGCAGGAGCAGGACTTATGGAAAAAGGTCCAGGATGAGGGGAAGCTGCTAATTGGAACGGAAGGCACTTATCCGCCATTCACGTTCCATGACGATAAAGGCGAGCTTACCGGTTTTGATGTGGAAATCTCAAAGGAAGTGGCCAAAAGGCTTGGTTTAAAGCCGGAATTTCTGGAAACACAATGGGATGCCATGTTCGCCGGATTGGATTCAAAACGATTCGATATGATTGCAAACCAGGTGGGGATTCGACCTGATCGCCAGGAGAAATATGATTTCTCGGATCCCTACATTTCTTCTGCAGCTGTTTTGATTACTCATGAATCAAATGAATCAGTTTCAAGCTTTGAAGACATAGAGGGTTTGAAAGCCGCACAGTCCATGACAAGCAATTATGCTGATCTGGCAAAGTCTTATGGAGCAGAAATTGTAGGAGTAGACGGATTTAACCAGGCGATTGAGCTGATTAATTCAAAGCGAGCAGATGTTACACTCAACGATAATTTGTCTTTTTTGGACTTTAAAAAACATAAGCCTGATGCTCCAGTCAAAATCGCGGATGAATCCGAAGATGCTTCCCAAAGCGGCCTAATGTTCAGGAAGGGGAGCGATACATTGGTTGATGAGGTTAATAAAGCTTTGACCGAAATGGTGGAGGATGGCACTTACTTGAAAATTTCGGAAAAATGGTTTGGCGAAGATGTACTTAAGTAGTATTTTTGCCAACCCGGAAAGGGTCGAAAGACTTATAGAGATTGGGAAGAATTCATTCCAGCCATTGCTGGAGGGGGCCATTGTTTATACCATCCCTTTAACATTGATTTCATTTATATTTGGGCTGGCATTGGCAATATTTACGGCACTTGCACGCATTTCGGGTAATAAGGCACTAGAGACGATAGCGGGAATATATGTATCAGCAATAAGGGGCACGCCGCTTCTTGTGCAGCTGTTCATCATTTTTTACGGGCTCCCGACGATTGGTGTCATTATTGATCCTTTCCCTTCGGCGATTATAGGATTTTCGCTGAATGTAGGGGCGTACTCCTCCGAAATTATCCGGGCAGCCATCCTTTCGATCCCAAAAGGACAATGGGAAGCGGGGTATTCCATTGGCATGTCTTATTCGCAGACGCTTAAGAGAATTATTCTTCCGCAGGCTTCCAGGGTATCGATACCGCCGCTATCCAATTCATTCATCAGCCTTGTAAAAGATACCTCTCTGGCTTCCATGATTTTGGTTACAGAGATGTTCCGAAGAGCACAGGAAATAGCTGCAACCAATTATGAATTTTTACTTCTCTATACACAGGCTGCCTTCATATATTGGGTGATTTGCTTTATGCTCTCGATCTTGCAGGGGAGGCTTGAACACCGTCTGGACAGATATATTTCTTCATGAAAAGAGGCAGTGCTATAGATGATTAATATAAAGGATCTGCATAAGCAATTTGATCAGCTGAAAGTACTGAAAGGAATTAATTTGGAAGTGAAAACAGGGCAAGTGGTTGTAGTGATTGGGCCATCCGGCTCCGGAAAAACAACCTTGCTGCGGTGCATAAATGTGCTGGAGCAGCCTACTTCAGGACTGCTTGCCATTGGCGATCAAGTCCTCGACTTTTCTCAGCAGGTCTCGAAAAGGCAAATTCCTCCCTTCAGGCGCCTTACAGGAATGGTTTTTCAGAACTATAACTTATTTCCGCATATGACTGCACTGGAAAATGTCATGGAAGGGCCGGTTACAGTTAAAGGCGAATCAAAGGAAACTGCAAAGGAAAAGGGGGAACTGCTTTTAAGAAAAGTTGGTTTAGCGGATAAAGCCGGCTATTATCCTTACCAGCTTTCAGGGGGCCAGCAGCAGCGGGTTGGGATTGCTAGGGCTCTTGCTATGGAGCCAAAGGTTATGCTTTTCGATGAACCTACTTCGGCACTGGACCCTGAACTTGTTGGAGAAGTGCTGAAGGTGATGAGGGACCTGGCCGCTGAAGGAATGACAATGGTGATCGTTACTCATGAGATGAGATTTGCCAGGGAAGCAGCGGATGAAGTCATTTTCATGGACGGCGGTATTATAATAGAACGCGGCAAGCCTGAACAGATATTTTCCAGTCCAAAAGAAGCGCGCACCAGCCAATTCCTGAATTTAATTCAATAAAAAGACCTCTGCATACTGGCAGAGGTCAATTTTTATCAAAAAAAATGCTTCCTTAACAGGAAGCGGAAAAAAAGGGGGATTTACACTTGTAGGATTAGTATGCCCGGGCAGAGATATTCTTATTCATATTTTCTAAAAATTATTAATTGATTTTAACACATTCTCATGGAGCCCTTTTGCCGCGGGGTTTATTCCATGGTATTCGTGCTATACTGAATATAGAATCCGTGGGAGAGGTGTAAAAATGAAGGAAAATATTCTAATATGTGTAAGCAATCCCAATCATGCGGAGATACTGGCCCATAGAGGCAAAAAACTGAAGGAAGCATTTCAGGGGGATGGCTATATTCTCTACGTGGAAAACCGGAAGCAGGAAGAGCTTGACTTTAACGAGCTTCAGACAAAATATTTGTTCGAAAGTTTGGCAGAGAAATACGGGCTAAATATGCTCTCCAAGTATGCTGAGGGCAAAAAAGTCGCCAGGGTGATAGCTGATGTGGTACAGGAGCATAAAATTACCCAGATTATCCTTGGGCAGGCTGTTCAAACCAAGCTGGAGCGGATGGTAAAGCATTCGCTGATCAATGATTTATTCCAGCTGCTTGAAGGGGTGGACATACATGTCGTTGAAGTTTCAAGAAAGGTTCATGATCCCTCTGACGACTGGGATAAAGGGCTCCCGGCCCAGATAGTCAAAAAAGGCTCCGATTATCACCTGATCATTGGGGAAGATCAGGAAAATGGAATAAAGGGCATCTTCTTTAAAGAATTATCCTCCGACTTCTCGAACGGTTTTTTTGTTATACAAAAAGATAATAATCATGAAGTGCTCCGTATTCACCATGGTGTTGTAGATAGTAATATATTGGGAGATAAATAAGCCGGCTCATTTAGCCGGCTTTTGTTGCCTTTTAGATTAAGTCATTTACATAATAAACTTTTCCGCTCTCAATTTCCTTCTGGAGCAGCAAATCGACTAGTGCATTAGCCACAGTTTCCGTATCCCGCAGCATTCCTTTCTCCTTGTATGCCTGGAATTTCTCAAGATCATGAAATGCTTCCTTCGCTGAAGAACGTATGGTTCCCTGCATAGCGGTATCCATAACACCGGGACTAAAGGCAATAACCTTATGGCTGCTGCCTGCTGTCTGCAATTCCAATGCTGCTGTTTCCGTGAACATATTTATCCCGGCTTTAGTGCTGCAGTAAGCACTCCACCCCTGTATGGGCCTTTCAGCAGCACCTGAAGTAATGTTGACAATGGTCATTTCACTTGAAACCTCACGCATCAGGATGTTGGAAATCATAATAGGAGCAATCAGATTAACGTGGGCATTTTGAATTAATGCCGCATGATCAAGATTTCCGGCTGTTCCAATGGGGTCTATGACCCCTGCGTTGTTAAATACATATAGGGTTTCCGGCTGTTTTTCCTGCAATAGTGCTGTCAGTTCGCTGAAAGCAGATTCAAGCTCATCCGGTGAGGAGAGATTGCAGAAATATTGCGCAAAAAAAACTTGATTCTCTGCAGCAAGTTTTGCCAACTCAGGGTTTTCAGTCCTTGATACAGATATGATGCCAGTTCCTTCTGTTATCATTCTCTTGGCGATGGAAGCTCCTAAACCTTTGGATGCACCTGTTATGATAGCTAATTTCACTTTGATCACTCCTATTTCCTGTTTCATTATCTTCTATTAAAACAGAAAATAATCATTTTTTCTTTTATCAGCCATTATGGTCCTTTCTGAATGCCATCATTTCATCTTCTATTAAATTGATGATTGAGAGGATAATTCCTGAAAACAGGCAGGAAACCGTAATAGTGCTTATGCCAAACAGAAGGTAAAGAATAAACGTGATGAAAAAAGTAAACAGCAGACAATAATGGCAAGCTTTAATTTTCCGCATTGACTGGCTCTGCCTTCCAATAATAATCACTAAATACATCAGCAAATGCTTTTATGGAGTTATTTAGTTCATCCAGATTGTTTTCCACACCTCCGAATTCCAGCAAAAGGGCCCGCTCGGAAAGATCCTGGTTGTAAATGCCGTTGCCTTCACTTTTTCCTTTAACAAATACTCCTCTGCTTATTCCTTTATATTTTGCTTCCAGCGCTTTATGGAGCTCGGTAGCCACTTTTAAATTCTGTTCATAGTTTTTGTGCTCTTTGCCGACGACAAAAAATAGTCGCGCGTATGGTTCCTGGCCAATTACTGCGGTTGTTTTCCCTCGGGGCAGCGAATCCCTATGGATATCAATTAGGAATTTAACATCCTTATTCTCTGTCATGGCGGATTGTACAGTCTCTCTGGACATGGCATAGGAATTTTCCCAGTTCCAGCCCTTCTTTTTCAGTTCTGCGGCAATATTGGTTTTATCATGCTCAGCACCTATGCCTTTTCTCGCCAGCTCTTCACTAAGCTTTTTCCCGACAGCAATTACATTCACCTGCTCATTTGGACTAACGGCCTCATCTGTATCCGTTACATCTTTTAAAAGCGGAGCGAACGATTCCCAGCTGTGGGAATGGTAAATAAGGACCCCTTTCTTGTCCGGAATAACTGGAGGAGCCGTATTTTCTTCATTTTGACCGTCATTCATAGCAAGTTCTTTTTCTTTTAAAAGGACTTCAAGGGGAGGGGCAGATTCCACTGGCAGGTTGGTAAAGTCGGTACCCTCTCCGGCAACAGCAATACCGGTGTCAAAGATTGAAAAACCAGGCAGCTCCCGGCCAAGGAATGTTCTGATATCCTTCGGCTGTGTGTTGGTTGCCAGCTTAAAAAGGGTTCCGGATAGGGAGTAGCTTTCAGCAGGAACATCCTTGTGAAAATAATGGTTTTCAGCTTTCAAAAAGTGAATGAAGAGCTGGTCGGCTTTAATGTCCTTAAGCAGCACATTCATATGTGATGAAGAGAAGGCAGCCGGATAAAGCGTAACAATTCCAGCGATCGCGACTACTGCACAAATACTGAAAAGCCAGCTGTTTATATAAAAGAAAATAGAATGGATTGTTAATTTAGAATTCATATAAATCCCTCCACTCTCTAAATATATGACGGATAAGCTGATTTAGAAGATGGGGGATTCCCTTAATATGAAAAGAGGCTGCAGAAGAGATCTCGAAAGAAGGGGGCAAAAAAGCGGTCCTGAATGATCTTGCGTCCATCTGGTATAAAACACATTATAAAAAGCAATCCTTTTTACTAAATCTCAAAAGGCCTGAAAAGGAGGGTCTTTTATTTTTTGAAAAAATTTCATTGTTTTATCACAATTGGCTTTTATATTGATAATATCAAAAGACAATATAGATAAAGAGAGGGACACTAAATTGAAAAAGATATTATTCAGCATAATGGCGAGCTTGCTTGTTCTTGGCGGATGCAGCCAATCAGAAGAAGAAAAGCCCGCAAAAAACGACGAAGTGCCGCAAATCATTGAAGCCGTCATCCAGGTGCCTGAAACCATTAATCCTGGAGAGGAGGCAACCCTTGCCGTCACTGTAAGACAGGGCGATGAGGCCGTAACGGATGCGGATGAGGTGAAATTTGAAATATGGCAGGAAGGACAAAAAGAAAACGGTGATATGGCAGAGGCAAAGCATGATTCAGAGGGGAAATATACCGCTGATCATATATTTGCAGAAGAAGGCCTTTACTATGTTCAGTCCCATGTAACGGCTAGAAGCCAGCATACAATGCCAATGGTTTCCGTACAAGTTGGCGAGGCAAAAGCGGAGGACTCAGGAACGGGGCATGAACAAGAAAATGAGGGACATGGAGAAGGCCACTCTCACAGTCATGGCGGAGAGGTATCCATTGAGCTGCAGGCATCTGACCAAATTCATGCAAACGAACAAACAGCTTTATCTGTCAAGGTTGATAATGAAGGGGAACCGCTGGCGGAGGCTAAAGTAAAGCTTGAAATTGCGCTTAATGGCGCAACACCTCAATGGGTGAACATGTCTGAAACAGAACCAGGCAAATACACTGCCGACCATCAGTTTACCGAACCGGGCACATACACGATCACGACCCATATTGAAAAAGGCGACGATATTCACGAGCACACAGAAACTGAATTAACGGTACAATAAAGCATTAATCAGCGGGGTTTTTCATGCCCTGCTGATTTTTTGATGGGTCAGACAGGAAATATTTAATTAAACAGATGAACTTTAGCTGTAGTTTTAAATAATGCGGGGTAAGTTCGGACAGGAAAGGCAGGAAATTGCCTGTTGTTGTCCGAACCCAGGGCAAGTTCGGACAGAAAAGCGAGAAAAAGGCCCCAGTCTGTCCGAATCCAGGGCAAGTTCGGACAGGGAAGGCAGGAAAAGTCCAGAGTTCTGTCCGAACCCGGGGCAAATTCGGACAGGAAAGGCAGAAAAAGTCCAGAGTCTGTCCGAACCTGAGGCAAGTTCGGACAGGAAAGGCAGAAAAGGGCCCGAGTCTGTCCGAACCTGAGGCAAGTTCGGACAGGGAAGGCAGGAAAAGTCCAGAGTCTGTCCGAACCCGGGGCAAATTCGGACAGGAAAGGCAGAAAAAGTCCTGAGTCTGTCCGAACCTGAGGCAAGTTTGGACAGGCAAGGCAGGAAAAGTCCAGAGTCTGTCCGAATCCCGGGCAAGTTCGGACAGAAAAGACAGAAAAAGTCCAGAATCTGTCCGAACCCGGGCCAGGTTCGGACAGGAAAGGCAAGAAAAGTCCAGAGTCTGTCCGAACCTGAGGCAAGTTCGGACAGGAAAGGCAGAAAAAGTCCAGAGTCTGTCCAAACCCGGGGCTTCTTCGGTCAAAATCACCCAAGAAACTGCCTGAGGTACTTCGCTGCCATTTTCATGATAAAATAAAAGGAGAGATTACAGAAAAGCAGGTGTCAAAGAGATGTCAGATACACATTTGCATTTTAATACGGGGATTGGGGTCCAAAAGCCTAATAGCATTCGGAATAAGGATATAAGCTGCCCTTTTTGTGCAAGGGAGGAGCTGACGGATATCATCGCCGTTGAGGATTCAATCATTCTGCTGAAAAATAAGTTTCCTGTTCTTGAAAGTTCCTATCAGACCGTGCTGATTGAAACGGATCAATGTGACGGAGAGCTGTCCATTTATTCAGAGGAGCATTTGGTCAGGCTGATTTCATTTGGGTTGAAGCATTGGCTTCAGATGGAAAAGAGCGGAGAATATGAATCTGTGTTATTTTTCAAAAACCACGGCCCATTATCCGGGGGGAGTATCGCCCATCCACATATGCAAATTGTCGGATTGAGAAATATTGATTACAAGGAAAAAATTCAGGCAGAGGACTTTGAAGGTCTCCTTATTCATGAGGAAAGCAATACGGTGTTCACTTTATCGACTTCTCCGAGAATCGGTTTCTATGAATTCAACGTTAAGCTTGCCGATCAGGATGATATTCCGCACTTTGCAAAATGCATCCAGACAGCTGCTCATTATATTCTGAATGCCTTTCCTTTTCCGAGCAATAGCTATAATTTGTTTTTCTACAAGCTGGGCAGGGATATTTACGCAAAAATTGTTCCACGCTATATTACCACGCCAATTTTTATTGGCTACAGCATCCCTCAGGTTCCTAATAATCTTGAATGGATGAGAGATGATATAAAAGTGAGATATTTCAGCGGGGAATTTAAAGTCAGGCCTTAATGCCTGGTATACCCGATTGATGGGTACCTTCGACGGATGCCGGATATGGACGGAAATAACCATTCTCAGTAATCGTAAAAATTTGAAATAATAACCATTCGCTTTTAGAAGTTGTGATTTATCTCTATAAAAAATATAATGAAATATTGTAGTGAGAAATTATATGAAGTACATATTTTATTTCTTGCGCTGTGCTCCGTTATGCCTTAAAAGATAAAGGCAAATGGTTTTGTTTTTTAAAGGAGAATGATCATGACCTCAAATCGATATACACCTCCTAAGCTGGATTGGGGCTTAGTATTAATATTGATGCTTTTATTCCTGGTAAGCGCCATTTCCATTTACAGCGCACAGACAACAGGTCAATATACAGAAAACTTCCTTTTGAAGCAGGTTGTCTGGTATGCTGTTGGAACAGGAATCATAGCTGCGGTAATCACACTGGATTCCGATCAGCTGAAGAAGATATCCTGGTATGTGTATGGCCTGGGGATTGTACTGCTTGGATTCCTGATTGTGGCGCCATCAAGCATTGCCCCTGTCATTAATGGGGCAAAGGCATGGTACAAGGTTCCGGGTATGGGCTCACTTCAGCCTGCCGAGCTTGTTAAAGTGTTTATTATTCTGGTTTTGGCAAAAACAATTGACGAGCATCATCAAAAAAATGTATACAAAACCATGCAGACTGATTTATGGCTGCTCATTAAACTGGTTGGTTTAACTATGGTGCCTCTGCTGCTTGTTATGCAGCAGCCCGATTTAGGGACAAGCCTTGTATTTCTGGCAATCATGCTTGGCATGATATTCATTTCAGGAATCAGCTGGAAGCTTCTGGCGCCAATATTTGGAACAGGGGCGGCTCTGGCTGGCACTATTTTGTATTTTGTTTTATGGCATCCGGATATTCTTGAGAAGTATCTAGGGGTAAAGGAATATCAGTTTGCGCGTATTTATTCCTGGATTGATCCTTATAACTATCAAAGTTCAACCGGATTTCAGCTGACACGCTCACTCCTTGCCATTGGATCAGGGGAAACAAGCGGGAAAGGATATGGAACGAGGGAAGTCTATCTGCCTGAAAGCCATACCGACTTTATTTTCAGTATCGTAGGGGAAGAGTTTGGCTTTGTAGGCACAAGTATTGTCGTCAGCCTTTTCTTTCTGCTGATTTACCATATTACTAAGATCGGCATGGAAACCAAAAACAACTTTTATACCTATATTTGTGTAGGTGTCATCAGCATGGTTACATTCCATGTCTTTCAAAATATCGGGATGACTATCGGCCTTTTGCCAATCACAGGCATACCGCTTCCTTTCATCAGCTATGGAGGAAGCTCGCTGATGGGGAATATGCTGGCCATGGGGCTGATTTTCTCGATTCGTTATCACTATAAAAAATATATGTTCTCGACAAATGATTAAAATTGAAAGAGCGGGCTGTGAAAGCCCGCTCTTTTACTCAATTACGCCGGTTTCCTCAATTGTTACATTGCATTTTACATCAAAACTCAGCGTTTTATAATCATCTTCCCACTTTTTAAAATCAAAATTCCGATGCTTGGATTTTTTCATTTGGCCGAGCCCAATTGGATCAATTCCGAGTTCCTGAAACTGTTTTAGTAGTCTGAGGCATTCTTTTTCGACCTTTTTCTCCAGTTTCTTTTGAACGGCGCCAACAACCTCTGATGCTAACTTATCTCCGGTATACTCACGAATAATCCCTTCAATGTTAATGGTTATGGAAGCATGATGATCAGTTATCTTAATTTTATGCTTGGACCTTAAACTCTTTACAGCAGCTAACTCGTCCTTTTTTAACTTAACATCGAAGTTTCCTTCGCTATATTTATCGACCAGCAATTTAAAAAAGAACATGTCTTTCACAGGAAGGACCTCTACTTCCCTATCCTTGCTGAAAAGGCTGATGCCGGCTATTTCCACTTTATCATCATCTAATTTTTTTAGACGCGGCAGAAATGGGTCCTTGCCTTCCTGGTAATAATCATTGGCTAGGATATGCAAGTTGGTTTTAGGAATATCCCGATGTTCAATATTATGCTGGATTAGATTGTAGATGTAGGTTGAGTTTCCTCGTGTTCCATACTCACCATTTAACATGTCTTCTGCCTTCCCTTCCGAAGTTGCAACAAATACACGTGCTCCGATACTTGCGTCTCTTTGAAAGGAATCTACAAGATCATAAATTCCTTTCTTGGAAAGTTCAGGTCCAAAGACTGCCAGTTTTAACCCTCCTGTTACGACTGGCTCTGATGATTGTTTAGTCACTTCGAGCAGAAGGTCCTGGCGCAGTTTTCCACTTCCAGAAAATGTCCGATTAATCACACTTTTATCAGGCTGAAATTCCTGAAATAATACAGTACCTCTATACTTGTCTTTTAAATCATCTGCTAAATCGTAGCCCACTCCTACTTCAATATTAATATCATCTAGTATTTCTTTATCCACACAGCCGGAAAGCAGCAAGACGAGACAGAGCAGTATTAGCTTCTTCATTTCTTCTTCCCCTTTTTTAGCTTCTTGGCGATCATTACAGCAGCGAAAAGCAAAGGAATATAAAGAAAGGTAAAAGCAAATCCCATTTTTCCAACATAGTTATTAAGCATATTAATTTTTTCTCTTGTGTCCAGAAAATGTATAACGGAAAGCACTGCTGCAACAACAAAAAACACTCCCACTTTCTGGCGGATGTTAAATACCCTTTTAATAAGTCTGGAGGCGATCCAAATGGAAATGCAAACATTAGGAAGGATGATTAAGTTCCAGTTGGCTATCCCGATATATTCAAATCGTTCAACAAAGGGCATCTCAACTATTTTCCACATCGTTAAGCTGGCCCAAATTTGTTTAGCCAGCTGGTCTTCAGAAAAATAGGCAAAAGTAATGATGGCTAGAATAGTGTAAATAAGAGTAGTTGTTAATACGGCCAGATGAGCCCATTTCTGCGATTTTTTTGGTTCTTTAATAAATGGATAGAAAAAAAGGATGATCTCAAACCCAATGAAAGTAAGGGACATATGATAAGAAGCTGTAAGCAGTTCTTTAATGGAATGATCCCAGATGGGCAACAGATTGTAAAAGTTGGAGAATTTAATCGCCCAGCCGAATGTGAGGAGGAGGTAAGCCGGCAGAACAAGCCCGAAGAAGGCTGTACCGACTACCGTTCTAAATCCTCCAAAAATAATATAAACACAAAGAATCATAAAACCGAAGGAGAACCAGAAAGTGCTTAATTCAGGGAACATCCAAACCTGTATGACTTCAATAAATGTCCTTACTACTGTTAAGGAATACAGGATAAAATAGCCAATAAAAATGAAGCAGAGTGCCTTGCCGAGAAAGTTACCCACGACGTATTTATGTGCTGTTACAATATCGCCGCCAACGGTATCGCCAATTTTATAGATCATCCAAACAATTACATGAATGCATGCGCCGGCAAATAATATGGAGATCCAGGCATCGTATCCTGCATCCATTGCGATAATCCTCTGATAGCCTAACACACCGATCCCAATTTGCATGGACATGACCAAGTAAAATACTAAAAAGGGAGATATCTGCAATCTCTCTGGTACTGGCTGTTCCTTCATCTGGTTCACCTCCACTTAAGTTGGTACATTGGGCATTACTCGTCGATATCTTTTTTCTCTTTGGCCTTTTTCCTACTGAAACGGATTGGATTTTTTGTCCGTAAAAATATCGGCCTTTTGGATTGCTTTTCAAATGGAAGCCTGATAAGGGCATCTTTCATATCCATAACCCGAGGCGGATAGAGCGGCTCAAGGAATGGCCTTCCAAGTGAAGTCAGCCTTATTAAATGAGTCAGCAGTACACAGAAACAAAACACAATCCCGAGCAGGCCCCATAGTTCTGCAAAAAACAGGAAAGGGAAGCGAAGCAGGCGGATCGTATTGCCCATCCTGTATACAGGTGTTGTAAAGGAGGCGAGAGCGGCGAGAGCTACAATAATGAGCAGGACGTTACTCGTCAAGCCTGCTTCTACAGATGCAGTCCCGATTACGATTCCTCCAACGATACCGATTGTCTGGCCAACCTTGGTCGGAAGGCGGGCTCCTGCCTCACGCAGCAGTTCAATGGTCAGCTCCAGAAATAATGCCTCCAAAATGGGAGGGAGCGGAATTTCCCGTCTTGATGTAATTAATGTGCTCAGCAAGTCTTTTGGAATAAGTTCATAATGATATGAAAGGGTTGCTACATAAATAGGTGTAATGAGAATTGAAAACGCAACCGCGAACAACCGGATCAGCCGGAAAAAAGAAGACAAAATCCAATTTAAAAAATAATCTTCAAAAGAACTGAAAAATTCAACAAGCGTGGTTGGTGTGATTAACACAAGGGGTGAGCCGTCAACCACAATGGCTATTTTTCCCTCTGCCAAAATTCCCGCGACCCTATCAGGCCGCTCCGTATCAAGCAGCTGAGGAAAAGGGGAATTGGAGTTATCACTAATCAGCTGTACAATATAAGAACTGTCTGTAATGGCATCAAACTTCACGTTTGTAAGTCTCTGCCTGACAGTATTTACATTATCCTCATTTGTGATATCTTCCATATAAAGCATGGCTACAGCGGTTTTTGACAGGCTTCCTAGCTTAAACTCTTCAATAATCAGTTCTTTTACCGGAAGACGTTTCCTGATTAAGTTTAAATTTTGGCCCATTGACTCTACAAAAGCTTCTTTAGGGCCGATAACCGAAAATTCAACTTCAGGCTGGCTTAACCCCCTGACGATTTCTTTTTGCGCAGCTATAAAGCCGAAATGTTTAAGTTCTGTCTCAATCGTCAGCATGACGTAGCCATTTAAAAGCTTTTGTTCGATTAGAGAAGGGTCATCACAAATCTGTACATCGGCCACAGGGACAAGCTGCTTAATATCCTCTATTTCCCGGAATTCTTCTTCCAGAAGATTAGGGAGAACACCATCCTGAATAATATTTTCATCAATTAAAGTAGCCATGAAAGTAAGTCCAAAGCGCACATTTGTTTTTTGGTTATAATAAAATATTTTTTTGAAGTCTTTGGATTTAATCAAGGATCTTTCCCAATCCTTATGCTGGATATCCTCTTTAATCCGTTTGTTTTTCAACCAGTTTCTCATAGGAAAATCACCATCATTTTCGGCATTACGCTTATTGTTGCCGGTTTTGGAAAACTTATGAATGGAAGGCAATAAAAAAAGAAGGGTTTGGATGTACGGCAGGTAAGATCGGGAAAATGTAATATGGAAAAATAAAAAAGGAACCTGGTTGGTTCAGGTTCCTTTTAATATATTTGAGCTCCTATAAAAGAGGGGGTATTATGGGAGCGCAATCACGAGTTGAGATTACTTGGAAAAATATTTTTCGATATCATCCAGAAGCAGGTTTGCAGCTATGACTCCGCCGGCAGTGTTCCAGATTGTGTCATTAACCTTGTGGACATTGCCGTCCTGGGATACCTTTAAGTTTTTGAATAGTGGATCTTCAATCCATTCTTTCTCAAGCTGGCTTGCTTCACCGTCGCCAGTTTCATATGTGAAGTAGAATAAGATATCTCCATCCATGGCAGGAATTCGCTCTTTTGTAGCATTTTTTTCTGCAAAATCATCAACATTCTGGCTTTCAGGTCTTGCAAAACCGATTTGGTCAAGGATTACACCAGAGAAGGTATCTTTATGGTAGATGCGGACATCTCCAGCCATAAAGCGGACAATGGAAACTTCCTGGTTTATTTTGTCGCCAAGGCTTGTTTTGATTTCCTGGATGCGGCTGTCATAATCAGCAAGGACTTTTTTGCCTTCTTCTTCTTTATTCAGTGCTTTAGCGTAAAGCTCAAAGTTTTCCTTCCAGTCTCCGCGCAATGTTTCAGCAAAAACAGTAGGGGCAATATCATTTAATTGATCATAGATTTTTTCCTGGCGCATCTTGTTTCCGATGATAAGGTCCGGCTGCAGCGCTGCAATTGCTTCTACATTGACTTCGCTTTCTGTTCCCACAACCTGAACATCTTTCATATCTTCTGCTATATGTTCATACCATGGATCGCCAGTCCAGGACTGAACGGCACCGACTGGAGTAACACCCATGGAAAGTAATGCTTCTGTACCTTCGTTTGTCAGAATTACTACCTTTTCAGGTGTTTTATCAAGCTTAGTTGTGCCCATTGCATGCTCTACTGTGTAACCTGTATCTTCTGTTTTGCTTCCTTCTTTTTCTTTGTCAGCTGTCTCATCCTGTTCATTGTTGTTCCCGCAGGCTGCCAGGAACAAGATTGTGAAAACTGAAAGAATGGCAAGTAAAGATTTGAATTTCATTATGTACTCCTCCATCGCGTTGTTAATGATAATCATTTTCATTTGACATTTTTATAGTAATGTGGCCACGGTAAAATGTCAATAGGTAATTGAAAATCATTTTCATTTAATTTTTTCAAATCATCACTGAAAATGATTTTCAAACTCATTGACAGCTAATCCTCTGTACAATAGACTGAAAATGTAACTAAACCTTATTAAATAGACGCAAGAAGGGTCTCGCTATGCTATTAAAAACAAATTCTCTGAGGTGGGCTGGGCTATTTGCAGCTATGCTCCTATTATTAGTATTAATGTCTTTCAGTATTGTATACGGGTATACCGACACAACCTGGAAGATGGCACTTGAAGCCTTTACCCAATTCGATGGAACGAATGAACACATAATCATTCAATCAGTCCGTCTGCCGAGAGCATTGATTGCGGCGGCCGTAGGGGCAAGCCTTGCGATTGCGGGTGTACTGCTCCAGACATTGACAAAGAATCCCCTTGCTGCTCCTGAAATTTTTGGAATAAACGCAGGTGCTGGATTTGCAGTCGTTATTACAGTAACGCTTTTTTCAATTAGTAATCTTCAGGTCTTTACATGGGTTTCATTTCTGGGAGCTGCTGTTTCATTTATATTCGTATATATAATTGGGTCTATCGGCAGGGAAGGGCTGACCCCCATGAAATTGACCCTTGCCGGTGCAGCGATGAGTGCCATGTTTGCTTCGATGACACAAGGCTTCCTCGTTATTAATGAGACTGCCCTGGAACAGGTGCTATTTTGGCTGGCAGGATCGGTATCGGGAAGGAAGCTGGACACCCTCGCAGCTGTATTTCCATATTTATTAGCCGGCTGGATCTTTTCCCTGATCATTGCGGGGAAATTGAACGTCTTATCAATGGGCGAGGATGTCGCAAAGGGGCTGGGCTTGAAAACAGGATTGCTGAAATTGGGTGCGGGCATTGTTATTGTGCTTCTGTCAGGAGGAGCGGTAGCTGTTGCTGGTCCTATCGGCTTTTTAGGCATTGTCATTCCCCATTTAACCCGGGCGGTTGTCGGCATTGATCATCGCTGGGTCATTCCTTATGCGGGTCTATTCGGGGGGATGCTCCTTCTTGTAGCGGACATAGCATCAAGGTATATCATCATGCCGCAGGAAGTTCCTGTTGGCGTCATGACAGCTGTAATTGGAACTCCTTTCTTTGTGTATATTGCCAGAAGGGGGTTCAATCAGTAATGAAAAAATATTATAACTTGCGCCTGTTTGGCGATAGAATTTCTTTTTTAGTAAACCGGAAAGCACTTATCACTTTTTTATTATTGGCAGCAGCTGCTGCCGGAGTATTTGTCATCAGCGCCGGCACGGGTGAAATGAAAATCAGCCCTCTGAAGGTAGTGCAGGTTTTCTTTGGCGGGGGTTCGGATATGGATAGACTGGTCATTCAGTCATTCAGACTTCCAAGAATTATCGTTGCCTTAATGGTAGGAATGGCGCTTGCTGCAGCCGGTGGAATCCTGCAGGGGATAATCAGAAATCCGCTTGCATCTCCTGACATAATCGGGATTACAGGAGGGGCCTCTGCAGCAGTTGTAGCATTTCTTGCTTTTTTTAGTGATAAAAATAATGCATTAACTGTAAGTATTAATTGGATGCCTCTTGCAGCTTTCGCGGGTGCTGCTATTTTGGCCTTCCTTGTTTATTTTCTCGCCTATAAGGATGGGGTATCACCAGTACGGCTTGTTTTAATCGGGATCGGGCTTGCAGCCCTAATGAAGGCACTCACCACCTTGATGATGGTCTTTGGGCCGATTTACCAGGCAAGCCAGGCAAATATTTGGATAACCGGGACTGTTTACGGTTCAAATTGGGATAATGTCACAATTTTGGTCCCTTGGACCATCGTGTTTCTGATACTTGCCTTTGTTTTAGCACGAAATGTTAATATCCAGGAACTTGGCGATGATATTGCCAAGGGTGTAGGGAGCACAGTCCAAAAATACCGGTTTCTTCTGCTCATGGTCAGCACAGCATTAATTGGCGGAGCTGTTGCATTTGGCGGCGGGATAGGCTTTGTTGGATTGATGGCTCCTCATATGGCCCGCAGGCTGGTTGGCTCTGCTTTTGGCGCTTTGCTTCCGGCTTCTGCGCTGATTGGAGGAATCCTTGTGATGGCAGCCGACCTGATAGGCAGGACTTTGTTCTCACCGCTTGAAATTCCGGCGGGTGTATTTACAGCCAGCATTGGAGCACCTTACTTTATTTACCTGCTTTTCAAGACAAGAAACGCATAATCTGGAAAAGCTTGAAACTCGTATCGTACTGGTAAATGGATAGCCTATAGATATAGATATTAAGGAAAAGGAGAGGGCAGAAATGACAGCAGGGCAAGCGATCGCAACAAAAGACTTAACCTTGTCATATGGGGAAACCATTATTATTAATGAATTGGACCTGGAAATTCCCAAGGGAGAAATCACAGTATTTATTGGTGGAAATGGCTGCGGAAAATCGACATTGCTAAGGTCCATTGCCCGGCTGCTAAAGCCGAAATCAGGTGCCGTTTTATTGGAAGGTGAGGCTATAGCCAAACTTTCAACCAAAGATGTTGCCAGAAAGATGGCGATTCTGCCCCAATCCCCTACTGCTCCAGAAGGACTCACAGTGCTTCAGCTTGTCAAACAGGGGCGGTACCCTTATCAAACTTGGCTGAAGCAATGGTCAACTGAAGATGAAATAAAGGTCAGAAATGCATTAAAGGCTACAGGCATGGAGGAATTGAAAGATCGGACAGTGGATTCATTATCGGGCGGACAGCGCCAGCGCGCCTGGATTGCCATGACGTTGGCTCAGGATACTGATACGATTCTGCTTGATGAGCCTACTACGTATTTAGATATGACCCACCAAATTGAAATACTGGATTTATTATTTGAATTAAATGAAATTGAAGAGCGTACCATCGTCATGGTGCTGCATGATCTGAATTTAGCCTGCCGCTATGCCCATAATATTGTTGCCATAAAGGATCAGAAGGTTTTCGCTCAGGGCAAGCCTGAACATGTCATCAATTGCGGATTAGTCAAAACCGTATTTGGCATGGAATGCGAGGTTACGATAGATCCATTATTCGGCACGCCGCTTTGCATTCCTTATGGGAAGGGCAGATGTATTTTAAAAGGGCAAGGATTCCAGGAATGATTAAATTAACTGGAGAACAGGCAGAAGCTCTCGGGCAGTTCAGACTTGTCCTGGATTCAGGAGAAGGTTCTCCTTTAACAATTGAAGTGAAAAAGCTGCTGGATTCGAGTCAGACAGGTCCATACCTGGATAAAGTGAAAAATCATATAGGAGTAACTGACAAGAAAACGGCTGCTTCTATTTTAATTAAAAGATATGCCTTTCTGCCTGTAATTTACTTGTATAGCATGACATCCTGGAACATCAAATTAGATATAAGGCCTGAAAATATAACATTTGTCAGTCAGGAAAAAGATGGACTATGGCTTCCATGCTTTAGTTTTATTCACCTTCAAGGCCAAGAAATTGAGGAGGAAAGGGAAAAATGGAGAGAGGATGCTTTGCGGACTCTTTTTAATGGCCATATTTTTCCGGTGCTGAATAGAATAGCAAACGAAGCAAATGTTTCTAAACTAATTCTTTGGGAGAATATAGCGATTTATCTCTTCTGGCTTTACGAGAAGATTTTGCCTTTGGAAACACATTCTGAAAGGGCTGCTGAAGATTTTGAGTTTATCCTGGAAAAGGCTTCAGGCAATTTGTTCGGCTGCGAAAAAACGAATCCCTTAAAGAAATTTGACAGTACTAAAATACTGATTGAAAGTACCGGCCAAACGGTGAGGCCAAGAAAAACATGCTGCTATTCCTATTTGACCAGCAGCGGAAAACGATGCGGGACATGTCCTCAGGCCTGCAGGATAAAATGAAACTTCGGCTTTATCCCAATGATTGATAGCTGAACTAATCAAAGGAGGAATCGCAATGAATGAGGAGTTGAAGGAACAGCTGGATGGCCTGCTTGAAAAATATACCGAACTCCTAATTGGAGAGACCTCCCCGGAGTTAAAGGAAAAGGTTGAAGCTTGGGTGCTGTACTCTTTTATTGCGAAATCCATGCCGCCTCTAGCCAAGCACTGGAATGATACATACCCTTCTGCAAAAGAGGAAATGAAGGCTCTGGTCGCTGAAATTAAAACAATGAATGAAGAGATGAGAAGCAAAAAATAAAAATTTGTAGAATCTAAAAAACCGCTGGAGATAAAAACAGCGGTTTTTTGTTTGGCACTCCTTCTTATTGCATCTGACCATTGCCATATGGCAATTGATTTGTATAGCCCTGGAACTGCTGATAAGATTGCTGAAGCTTCTGCTGGTCAGCCGCTTCAACCTTATACCAGCCTTTTTTGAACATTAGGTTATAAAATTCTCTCTGCTGGTTTTGTGTTTCGTTAAAAGCCGCAAGAATATCCTGATACAGGCTCTGATGGCTTGCCTCATTTAGGGCGACAGAATATGCATCTGTCATATATTTTTCTGTAGATAAAATATCATTTGTAAAATCCCGATCATTCATTTGCGGAGTTTTATTTACCTGTGTCTCGGGATTTTGAATCGTATTTGGATTCTGGTTCTGGTTCATTTTCAAGACTCCTTTCTATTGCATTCCCATAAAGTTCTGCTGATTTTGCTGGTTTAAATGAGCAAGCAGCTGTTCGTAGTGACGCTGATGCATTTGGCCGCATTGCTCGAAGTGTGTTTTTAGCTCCTGGTCCTGGCATTGCTGCGCGTAAAAATGCGCTTTTTTACAGGCGAGAAGGTTCCAGGTAAGCATATCTGTTAAGTAAAGAGCATCCTTAGTGGAAATAACCGCAGGAGGCTGCTGCATAATGCCCTGCTGGTTCTGCATATTCATATTTTGCTGTTGCATTAATTGTCCCTCCAATTCTTTTAGCCTATAATAGCTTCAATTCTTTTCGAGGATATCTTTCCTCTGAAAAACGTTTGCTATTCTGCAGAAGATGAATTACCTATATACATAATGGAAACTATAAAAGGCTGACGGCAGCCAGCCTTTAAACAGCGTGTTACCGCTTATATTGATTATTTTGGCTATTCCTTTTTTTAGGCCCTTGCCTTTCAACGGTAGGACCTGCATCTCCCTGGACACTTGCAGCGCTGACTCCTGCTTTGGAAGGATCTTTTTTCATTTTTCCCATTTCTTTCACCTCCGTAACGAACAAAAAGTGTTTCCTTTTTAGAGTGTCCAAAACACCTATTTACATTTCGCATAAAATATATAAATTACTTTGAGCCATGAAAAATTTCAAAACATTTTTAAATTTCCGCTTAAAATCATTGCGTAAATTTTGCAAATATTTTATAGTTATAACTAACAGAACTCATTCAGAAGAGATGCATATTTTTTTTGAGAATAAAATGAATGAGTATTCATTCAAAAAAGTTAAAGGGGGAAATAAAGTTGATCCAACAAATAAAGAAGGCGGCAGTTTTAGGCTCAGGGGTCATGGGTTCAGGGATCGCAGCCCATCTGGCCAATATCGGGATCCCGACATTATTATTGGATATCGCGCCTCGCGAATTAACGGATGCTGAAAAGGCAAAGGGGCTTACTCTTGAAGATAAAGCAGTCCGCAATCGAATCAGTGAAGGAAACCGCCAAAAATTATTAAAACAAAAACCGGCTCCATTAACTTCCAAAAATAATATTGCGTTAGTTGAGGCAGGAAACTTTGAAGATGACATGGAGCGTCTAAAGGATGTCGATTGGATTATTGAAGTTGTTGTGGAGAACCTCGCCATTAAGAAGCAGGTTTTTGAAAAGGTGGACCAATCCCGCAAGCCAGGAAGCATCGTCAGCTCCAATACGTCTGGAATATCTGTAGAAGCAATGTCAGAAGGGCGCTCGGAAGATTTCCAAAAACACTTTCTTGGAACACATTTCTTTAATCCTCCTCGTTACTTAAAACTTCTCGAGGTCATACCTACTAAAAACACTTCTTCCGAAGTGCTGTCATTTATGAAGCAATTTGGAGAAGATGTACTGGGAAAAGGAGTAGTTGAAGCTAAAGATACACCAAACTTTATCGCCAACCGAATCGGCACTTATGGCCTGCTGGTTACAGTGCAGGAGATGCTAAAGGGCGGGTACAGTATCGGTGAAGTAGATTCCATAACTGGTCCGCTGATTGGCCGCCCGAAAAGTGCTACATTCAGAACACTTGATGTAGTAGGGCTTGATACATTTATACACGTGGCAAACAATGTTTATGACCAGGTAGACGGGAAAGAAAAGGAAGTATTTGAAGTTCCGGGCTTTATGAAAGTTATGCAGGAAAAAGGCTGGCTTGGAAGCAAGTCAGGGCAAGGATTTTTCTTGAAAAAGGGCAAAGAGATTCTTGAACTGAATCCTGAATCTCTGGAATACGGTCCGCGCAAAAAGCTTAAGACAGCTTCGACGGAATTGAGCAAGCAGGAAAAAGGCACTCCTGGAAAATTGAAAGCGCTTGTATACTCAGATGACCGCGCAGGCCAATTATTGTGGAACATCCTGAGTCCGGCTCTTCTTTACTCGGCGCAATTACTCGGCGAAATAGCTGATGATGTAACAGCAATAGACAAAGCGATGAAATGGGGCTTTGGCTGGGAATTGGGGCCATTTGAAACCTGGGATGCCATTGGAGTAGGGAAATCTGTCCAGAAGATGGAAGATGCAGGTGAGGAAGTGCCGACATGGGTAAAGGATATGCTGGAAAAAGGCTTTGATTCTTTCTATAAAGAAGAAGAAGGCAAGCAATATTTCTATCACAATGGCGAGTACAGATTAATCGAGGAAAACCCTAAAGCAATCAATTTGAAACAGATTAAAAAGCAAAAAGGTGTAATTAAAAAAAATACCGGTGCAAACCTGATTGATTTAGGCGATGGTGTTGCATTGCTTGAATTCCATTCGCAAAGCAATGCCATTGGACTGGATATTATCCAAATGATCAATTTTGCAGTGGATGAAGTGGAGAAGAACTACAAAGGACTTGTTATCGGGAATCAGGGCAAGAATTTCTGTGTAGGCGCCAACCTTGGAATGATCCTCATGGAAGCGCAGGATGACAATATTTATGAATTGGATATGGTAGTCCGTCAGTTCCAGAATGCCATGATGAAAATTAAGTACAGTGCGAAACCGGTAGTTGCTGCTCCATTTGGCATGACACTTGGCGGCGGGGCTGAGGTTTGTCTGCCGGCAGCACATATTCAGGCATCAACCGAAACATATATGGGACTTGTTGAAGTGGGGGTAGGCCTGATTCCAGGAGGAAGCGGTAACAAAGAGCTCTACATTAAGCATCTTAAAAATATGCCAAATGGTGTGGAATTTGACCTTCAAAAGGTTGCCAATAAAGTATTTGAATCGATTGCAATGGCAAAGGTTTCAACATCAGGCGAGGAAGCTAGGGATAATAACTTTCTGAACCTGGCAGATGGCATCAGTGTGAATGGGGACCATCTCCTTTATGATGCAAAGCAGGCAGTTCTTGCTCTGCACAAAAAAGGCTATAAGCCTCCTGTAAGGAAGAAGGTGCCGGTTGTCGGCGAAACAGGATATGCAACACTCCTGCTTGGAGCGCAGGCAATGCTCTACTCAGGGTATATCTCAGAGCATGATCTAAAAATCGCGAAGAAGCTTGCTTATGTAATCGCAGGCGGAAAAGTGCCATACGGTACAGAAGTGGATGAGCAATATTTGCTTGACTTGGAGAGAGAAGCATTCCTAAGCCTTGTAGCTGAACCGAAATCACAGCAGCGGATGCAGCACATGCTCTTAAAAGGGAAACCGTTGCGTAATTAAAGTAATAGTTTGAGACATTAAGAGAAAGAGAGGGAAAATAATGAGAGAAGCGGTAATAGTTGCAGGTGCCAGGACACCGGTCGGAAAAGCCAAAAAAGGTACGCTTGCAAACGTCAGGCCGGATGACTTAGGTGCACTTGTAGTAAAGGAAACCCTTAAGCGCGCAGGAAATTATGAAGGAAACATCGATGATTTAATTATCGGCTGTTCTATGCCTGAAGCCGAACAGGGGCTGAACATGGCAAGGAATATCGGAGCTCTTGCCGGACTTTCACATGAAGTGCCGGGAATAACAATTAATCGCTATTGTTCTTCAGGCCTGCAGGCAATTGCTTATGCAGCTGAAAAAATCATGATTGGCCATGCTGATACAATCATTGCAGGCGGAGCGGAATCTATGAGCCTTGTGCCGATGATGGGGCATGTAGTCCGCCCGAATGCCAAACTTGCCGAAACAGCCCCCCAATACTATATGGGTATGGGACATACAGCTGAAGAAGTTGCAAAGAAGTATGGCATTACACGAGAAGACCAGGATGCATTTGCGGTCAGAAGTCATCAGAGAGCTGCACAGGCAATCCAGGATGGCAAATTTGAAGAAGAAATTGTGCCAGTAGACGTAACGTTTAGATCCGTTGGAAAAGACAATAAGCTTAAAGAAAAAACAATCCAGTTCCGCCAGGATGAAGGCGTCCGTTCAGATTCCACAGTTGAAACACTCGGAAAACTGCGTCCGGCATTCTCGGTAACCGGCAGTGTCACAGCTGGGAATTCATCGCAGACAAGTGATGGAGCTGCAGCAGTAATGGTAATGGACAGGGAAAAGGCGGAGTCTTCTGGGTTGAAGCCAATGGCTAAATTCAGAAGCTTTGCAGTAGGCGGTGTTCCTCCTGAAATCATGGGTGTCGGTCCAGTTGTGGCCATTCCTAAAGCATTAAAGCTTGCAGGGCTGGAGCTTTCTGATATCGGTTTATTTGAATTGAATGAAGCTTTTGCGTCCCAATCCATTCAAATTATCCGTGAGCTGGACTTAGATGAAGAGAAAGTAAATGTAAATGGAGGGGCCATTGCACTTGGACACCCGCTGGGCTGTTCCGGTGCCAAGCTCACTCTATCTCTAATTCATGAAATGAAGCGCCGCAATCAGCAATTTGGAGTTGTAACAATGTGCATCGGTGGCGGAATGGGCGCAGCCGGAGTATTTGAACTTTTATAAATTGAGCAGGAATTTGGAGAGAAGCCAAAGGCTTCTCCGCAAAACAGAATGGAGGAAATAAGAAAATGTCAAACCAAACTGAAAACCTTATCAAAGGCGGAAGCTTTTTAATCGAAGATGTTTCCTATGACCGGGTTTTTACGCCTGAAGACTATACAGATGAGCAGGTTATGATTGCTAAGACGACTGAAGATTATGTTGTAAATGAAGTTGTTCCGCAAATTGAGCATCTGGAAAACCACGAATTTGACCGTTCGGTAAAGTTATTGAAGCAAGCTGGAGACCTCGGACTATTAGGCGCAGATGTTCCAGAGGAATACGGCGGACTTGCTTTAGATAAAGTTAGCTCTGCACTTATAGCCGAGAAAATGGCGCGTGCAGGCGGCTTTTCCATCTCGCATGGTGCACATGTTGGAATTGGTTCCCTTCCAATTGTTCTTTTCGGAAATGAAGAGCAAAAGCAAAAATACCTTCCTGCATTAGCTACTGGCGAAAAACTTGCTGCTTATGCATTGACGGAGCCAAGCTCAGGTTCTGATGCTCTTGGAGCAAAGACGACTGCCAAGCTGAATGCAGAAGGTACGCACTATGTATTAAACGGGGAAAAGCAATGGATAACGAATGCAGGCTTCGCAGATGTATTCGTAGTATACGCAAAAATTGACGGTGAACACTTCTCAGCATTTATCGTTGAAAGGGAGTTCCCGGGTGTTTCTGTAGGAGCAGAAGAAAAGAAAATGGGAATTAAGAGCTCTTCTACCCGTACGTTAATTCTTGAAGATGCCCAGGTGCCAAAGGAAAACCTTCTTGGTGAATTTGGCAAGGGACATGTGATTGCATTTAATATATTAAATATTGGCCGCTATAAGTTAGGTGTTGGAGCAGTCGGCGGTGCGAAGCGGGCATTCGAACTTGCTGTTCAATATGCCAATCAGCGCCAGCAGTTTAAGACACCAATCTCTCAGTTTAATTTGACAAAAGAGAAACTGGGAACAATGGCTTCTAAGATATATGCCGCTGAAAGTGCAGTATACCGGACTGTAGGCTTATTCGAGGACCGTATGAGCAAGCTTTCGGACGAAGAAGTGAAAGATGGAAAAGAAGTGGCGAAGTCAATCGCTGAATATGCTATAGAGTGCTCCATGAATAAATTCTTTAATACGGAAGTCCTCGACTATGTAGTAGATGAGGGTGTTCAGATCCACGGAGGCTACGGTTTCATGGCTGAATATGAGATTGAAAGAGCTTACCGTGATTCACGCATTAACCGTATTTTCGAAGGAACAAACGAAATCAATCGTCTATTGGTGCCGGGCACGTACCTCCGCAAAGCATTAAAAGGAGAGCTTCCATTATTCCAGAAAGCCCAGGCACTGCAGGAAGAGCTTATGATGTTGATGCCTGAAGAGCCTGGTGACGAGCCGCTTGCACAGGAAAAATATCTGGTGAAAAATGCAAAGAAAATCGGCTTGCTTGCAGCTGGTTTAGCAGCACAGAAGTACGGAAAAGCTCTTGAAAAAGAACAGGAAGTGCTCGTAAACATTGCGGATATTATATCAAATGCTTATGCAATGGAGTCGGTTGTTCTCCGTACGGAAAAGGCTATTGAAAAGGCAGGGCTTGAAAAGAACAAGCAAAAACTTCTTTACACTCAAATCTTCTGCCAGGAAGCATTTAACAAAATCGAGCAGGATGCAAAAGAAACACTTGTGGCAGTAGAAAACGGCGATGCTCTGCGCATGATGATGTCAGCACTTCGCAAATTTACCCGCCACACCCCAATCAACGTCATTGCAAAGAAGCGTGAAGCATCAGAAAAACTGATCGACGCGGAACGTTTTACAGTTTAATTGATCTTAGGCTCTCTTCATCATGAAGGGAGCTTTATTTTTTGCCAAAAATAACCCTTCAAAAAATTTTTTTTGCCAGAAGGATAATATAGAAATTTGTCGAATATAAATTTGGAGATCAATGTTATGCTTTGTCATCCATTTATGTTACTATTCAATTAAAAGGCAGCAATTTTGGATAAGCCTGAATTTGCTAAAATGGGTGGTGAAAAAATGGCGTTGACTTTTTATTGGTATCCTAAATGCGGGACATGCCGAAAGGCCAAGAAATGGCTTGATGAACATAATCTGTCCTATGAAGAAATACATATAACAGACAATCCGCCTTCTCGAAGCGAACTTGAAACGCTTTATAAAAAGAGCGGTTTAGAACTGAAAAAGTTCTTTAATACGAGTGGTCAAAAATACCGGGAACTCGGCCTGAAGGACAAGGTGAAGACCTCTACGGAAGAAGAACTGCTCGATATTTTGGCAACAGACGGCATGCTGATTAAGCGTCCGCTGCTGACAGATGGAGAAAAGGTTACAGTGGGCTTCAAAGAAGAGGAATATGAAAAGACATGGCTTTCCTAAGCGCTGGACTTTAGCCTTTTAAGCCATATTTAACCATGAGATCGATTTACTGATCATAAATTGAAATATTAATTTGGAGGGATACATAATGAGCACACCAAAAGAATTACGTTATTCAGAAGAGCATGAGTGGGTAAAAACAGAAGATGGGAAAGTACGTATCGGGATTACGCATTTCGCGCAATCAGAACTTGGTGACATCGTATTTGTTGAGCTTCCTGAAGTTGGCGATGAGCTAAGTGCAAACGAGCCATTCGGAAGCGTAGAATCTGTAAAAACAGTTTCTGAACTTTATGCGCCATTAAGCGGTAAAGTGGTTGAAGTAAATGAAGACCTTAACGACAACCCTGAATTCGTAAACGAATCCCCATACGAAAAAGCATGGATGGTTGTGGTTGAGCCTTCAGATTTAAGCGAAGTAGAGAGCTTGATGACTGCTGAGCAATATGAAGAAATGACAAACGAAGACTAATGTATGAAAGCCGGTTCTATAAGAACCGGCTTTTATGCTGTTTATGTAACTGAGGGGCTGATCAAGGGTTCTGCTATTAGAATTTGTATCTATGTACTTCGAGACCTGTCTAGCTCCAGCGCCTACCCCCTCGAGGTCACAAGCTTGTCTAGTTGCGGCTCCTAGGGACTCGAGACATAAGCCAATCCCTTCCAGAAGGAAAGAACACCTTCTTGCAGGGCTCGTCTTATGCTTGTCGTCCCTGAGCAATCGCCTCCACATTTCGGTTTGTCTAGTTGCGGCTCCTGGGGACTCGGAAGCATAAGCCGATTACTTTCAGAAGGAAAAACGCCTTCTTACAGGAACCGTCTTATGCCTGTCGTGCCTGGGCAGTCGCCTCCACATTTCAGGCAATCCTCCCAAAAAGGCAAAGGACGCCTTTCTGTGAGGCTCGTCTTGTGATTGTCGGGGTGGACAAGGCGCTTGCGCTTTTCTAACTGGCTTTAATTGCTATTTTTTCTTTTGCAGAGAAAGGGCAAACTATAGATACCCAAAAGCATGAAAGGATTGGTTACCCATGACATTGAATCAGCAGAAAATCGATATTACAGATCGGGTTGTCGGCAAGCTTAAAAGTAATGGGATTGATCTTTATCTTGAGAACGAAAAAATTGGCCAAATCAGCCTTCCTGAAGGCTCTTCCTTTAACCTGGCCCATCATTTTGAGACCGACCACCAAAAAATATATCAGAATGTCTCCGTTCCAGATAAAGCGCAAGAGCGCTACACAGACTGTGACGAAGGCGGCTGGTGCTGACTACTGTAAACAGCGGAATGGATTCCGCTGTTTATTTAATAGGATAAAGCAATATTACCGGGCATACAATGAAATAGGCTGTTTAAGAGTACTACAATGATTATCTTTCTTCAAAAATATTTCCTTTATCAAGCTGTAGAATAATATGTAAAATCAGCGCAGTCCTAACCTCCAATATGGGCAGGAGATTCACACCATAACCGAGAATATTGAATATATTAAGATAAGTACCAATGTAAGACTGGTTTTTTAAATTTGGCTGTTTTGTAAACTTAGCTTACGATAAACTAAGTTTGTCAACTGAGTTGATTGGGTCGGAGGGCACTTGATCCTCGAAAAAGCTTCCGCATTTTCTTTGTACGATGCTAATTCAGGAAGCTTATTCAATATCCTGCAGGAGGCTCTCATTTCTCCCAGCGGAAATCAACGGGATTCATTTACAATCTAAGATCAATCTCATGAGTAAACAGCTAACATTAAAGCAACAGTTTCAAAATAACTCCTTTCAGGTGATGACGATGAACGAGGGAATTCCGGAAAAAGTTATTATTGTCGAGGGAAAGTCAGATAAAACGAAGGTTAAAAACATAATAAGAGAACCTGTAGAGATTATCTGCACAAATGGAACAATAAGCATTACCAAGCTGGATGAATTAATTGACACACTGTTTGATAAGGATGTATATATATTGGTGGATGCCGATTCAGCCGGTGAAAAGCTGAGAAAACAGTTTAAAAGGGAATTTCCAGAGGCAGAGCATCTATACATCGATAGAATGTACAGAGAAGTAGCGACAGCACCGGAACATCATTTGGCTACAGTGCTGCTGGGAGCTAATATTGACGTTTATACACAATATTTAGACAGATAAAGTAAGGATGATAAAATGCAGGAATGGTCGCAGCTGGAGATTGAGGAAGCGGTTAACGGGCAAGAAACTGCCCTTATCTATTTGTACACGCCTATGTGCGGAACCTGTCAGATGGCAGGAAAGATGCTGACAGTTACAGAACAATTGCTGCCTGAGCAAAAGATTGGGAAAGCGGACTTAAATTATATGCCGCAATTGGCTGAACAATGGGGAGTGGAAAGCGTACCTTGTCTTCTCATCTTTAAAGAAGGAAATTTACAGGGAAAATTATATGCATTCCGATCAGTTCCCTATTTGTTGGATAGAATCAGAAGCATCTATTGAGAAAGCCAGGAGCAAAGCTTCCTGGTTTTTTGCATTTTAAAAAAATATAGAAATTAGACTTTTCAATATTCTAAATATATTTACAAAACCCTTTTGAAAGAGTATGATACTTAGGGAATCGAAATAATCATACAGTGCAGGAAGGGATCCGGATGGCATTTTACAAGGAGTGGGCAGGCCAATTTAAAGGCTATAACCGCAATATAAAATTGGCTTTTATGGCGAATACCCTTACACAAATAGGCTTTGGGATATTCATGGTAATCTATAATTTTTACATAAGGGAGCTTGGCTACTCCGAAAGTGTTAATGGGCAAATCATATCTATGACTGCACTCGCCACAGCACTGATTCTTGTGCCGGCAGGAATCGCAAGCGACCGAATTGGAAGAAAAAGAGCGATGCTGTTCGGGGCTGTTGCAACGGGTGTCGCTATGCTTTTCAGAAGTATGGTTGAAATGCAGGAACTCCTGATTTTATTTGCCTTTTTTACAGGGCTGACTACAGCATTTCTGCAAGTATCCGGCATACCATGGCTGGCTGAGAATTCTAAGGCTGACCAACGGGTTCATTTATTCAGCACCCATTTTGCCATTATGACGGGTGCAAATGTAATCGGAAACTTAAGCGGAGGCATCTTTACGGATGTATTTTCTTTATTTGTGGACCAGCTCACCAGCATCCGGATTACACTTCTGATTGCAAGTGTTTTCTTCATAGCAGGCCTTGTTCCCATCCTTCGTTTCGCAGAAGCTCCGAAAGATAAAAACGATGTAAGAGGCATAAAAGGTTTTTCGTTCAAAAACCTATCCGCTAATAATGAAGGCGTCAAAATTATCGCCATGTTTGCTTTTGCGCAGCTGCTGATAGGAATTGGAGCAGGACTGGTTATCCCTTATCTAAATCTATACTTCGCAGACCGTTTTGAAGCTTCCAATTCAACCATTGGCATTATTATTTCATTAGGGCAGGCTGCCACAGCTTTTGCTATGATTATCGGCCCGGTTGTGGTAAGGAAGGTGGGAGAAGTCAGAGCAGTTGTAATCCTGCAGCTCATGTCACTTCCTTTTCTGCTTTTAACTGCTTATACAGAGAATCTTTGGCTGGCTGCCATCGGCTTTTTGTTCCGGCAGGCATTAATGAATGCTGGAAACCCAATACAAATGTCGCTGATGATGTCTAGGGTAAATGATTCGATGAAAGGGCTGGCAAACTCCGTTAATCAGATGGTTTTCAATCTGGGCTGGGCTGTAATGGGGCCTATTTCAACAGGAATTGTCATGAGATATGGAGATTATTGGGGATATGCACTCGTATTCTCCATTACAGCTTCTTTATATTTGATTGGCTCTCTCTATTTTTTCTTTGTTTTCAAAAACTATAAAAAGACAAAAACTGCATCACCTTCCGTAAAAACAGTATAATCTGACATATTTCTCGGGAAATGAAAGACAATGCCTAATAAACAGGTATTGTCTTTCTGGTTCTTCCAGAATTAATAAATTTGAAATGCGAGAACTGTCTGGCTCCAGCGATCTTCTGATTTTGTCGAAAGAAAATTAAAGGATTGAAGCCATTTATTACTGAATATTAAAGATGATAAACCCATTAAAAGAGGTGAGGCTGTGAAGGATTTACCTGATGTATTTATCCGGGAATTAAAGTCTAAAGGTCATCTTGGATACTTTTTAAGAAAATCAAATTTCTCTTTGCTTATTAAGGCGGGAAATATAAGCATTCCTCTGGAAATTATGAATGGGGAAATCCGGAAGGCCAGTCACACCAGTAATTTTGATGTGGAGGTCTCGGGCTCTGAAGAAGCTGTGCTGTCATTGATTTCAGGCGAGTTAAAGTTAAGGGATGCTATTTTCCAAAATAAAATAAAGATGGAAACCACCTTCAGAAAAAAATTGCTCCTCGAATCCTTTTTCTGTTTAGGGAAAATTTCATATCACAATACTTGACCATTTTTTAAATAGTATGATAATATCGTTTTAATATCAATTAACTGAATATTCTTATCAAGAGAGGCGGAGGGACTGGCCCAGCGAAGCCCGGCAACCGGTAAAGTACACGGTGCTAAATCCAGCAGAGCGGGATGCTCTGGAAGATAAGAAGAGACGATAAAGCCCTCTTCTTATGAAGAGGGTTTTTTCATAATATCAGACTTTTTTCTTTGAAATTTGATAACTGTCTAGCTCCAGGCACCTTGCATTTTTCTTAGTTCTTCGATAAGAAATACTAAAATTTTTATAGAGGAGAGAAAGCAATGACTGATAAACAAAAAAATTACCGTTTTGAAACAATTGGAGTGCATGGGGGACTGAAGCCAGACCCTGTAACTGGCGCAAGGGCGGTACCGATTTACCAGAACAATGCTTACCAGTTCAAGAATACAGATCACGCTGCAGATCTCTTTGCTCTTAAAGAGCCAGGATATATTTATAGCAGGATACATAATCCGACTGTAAGTGTATTTGAGGAAAGAGTGGCCTTGCTTGAAGGAGGAGTTGGTGCCCTGGCTCTTGCAAGCGGACAATCTGCCATTACGCTTGCCATTTTAAACATAGCTGAAGCAGGGGATGAAATTATTGCTGCGTCCAATTTATATGGCGGTACTTATAATTTGTTTGCAGTCACACTTCCCAAGTATGGAATTAAAGTGAAACTGGTTGATCCAAAAGAGCCGGAAAATTTCCGTAACGCGATTACAGATAAAACAAAGGCCATCTTTGCCGAAACGATAGGGAACCCAAGCTTAAAAATCCTGGATATTGAAAAGGTAGCAGCAATTGCACACGAGAATGGTGTGCCGCTGATTGTCGATAACACTTTTGCTACACCTTATCTATGCAGGCCGATCGAACATGGGGCTGACATTGTTATACACTCTGCGACTAAATGGCTGCTCGGCAATGGAACAACAATGGGAGGAATTATTGTAGACGGAGGAAAATTTGACTGGAATTCCCATAAGTTCCCGGGCTTTACAGAGCCAGATCCCAGCTACCATGATATTGTCTATAGCGAAGCAATTGGCGAGGCGGCTTATATTATCAAAGCACGCGTACAGCTTTTAAGAGACTTAGGGCCTGCTATGAGTGCGCAAAGTGCATTTCAATTCACATTGGGGCTTGAAACTTTGCATGTACGGATGAAAGAGCATGTTGCCAATACGAAAAAAGTAGTGGAGTATCTAGAGGCGCATCCAGCTGTTAATTGGGTCCTGTATCCTGGAAATGAAAGCCATCCGGATAAAAAATTGGCGGATAAGTACTTGCCGAAAGGAGCAGGAGCTGTGGCTGTGTTTGGAATTGCTGGCGGAAGAGAAGCAGGTGCCAAGCTAATAAACAGCCTGAAGCTTTGGGCACATGTGGCAAATGTCGGGGATGCAAAGAGCCTGATTATCCACCCTGCAAGTACAACTCACCAGCAGCTGGATGAAGAAGGTTTAAAAGCTGCGGGAGTGCCGGAGGATCTAATTCGAATTTCTATCGGAATCGAGAATGCGGAAGATTTGATTGAAGATCTGGAACAGGCGATCGAAGCAGCTGCAGGCATTACATCACTTTCTGCAAAAGCATAAAGGAAAATTTACCATTCATTTTTTTCCGAAAGTTTAAAATTTCTTCGTTGACACCTTTTTGATGGCTATGATACGATAGCAAACGTAATTAATAAACTGCTTAATTTATTAAAATATTAATTGAATATAAATCGTTACGCTCTTATCAAGAGAGGTGGAGGGAAGTGCCCTATGAAGCCCGGCAACCGTCAATTATTTGAAATGGTGCCAATTCACTCAAAGCATAGCTTTGACAGATGAGAGAAAGGACTTAATTTTTAATGCCTTTCTGCTCATGTGCAGAAAGGCATTTTTGCTTTTAGCGCATGAAAGCCTATAAGGAGTAAAAAATAGGGGAATATAAGCAGTCTAATAATTATAATCTGTATCTTTCGATTAAAGAGGTGACAATTCACGTTGATTTCTATAAAAGATGTACAGAAGATTTTCTCTTCAAAAAAAGGCCAGGTAAAAGCTGTTGACAATGTAAACCTGGAAGTAAAGGAAGGAGAAATCTTCGGAGTTATCGGATATAGCGGTGCAGGTAAAAGTACCTTGATCCGCATGCTGAATGGGCTGGAGCTTCCTACCCATGGCAGTGTGACAGTTGCAGGAAATGAGGTTTCAAAGATAAAGGGAAGCAAGCTAAGAAAAGCGCGTCAGGAAATAAGCATGATCTTCCAGCATTTCAACCTATTATGGTCGAGAACGGTAAGAGAGAATATCGCTTTTCCGCTTGAAATTGCTGGTGTTTCCCGGCAGGAAAGGCTGAAAAGGGTAGACGAGCTCATTAAACTCGTTGGCCTTGAAGGAAGAGAAGATGCCTATCCTTCCCAGCTCAGCGGCGGTCAAAAACAAAGGGTTGGAATTGCTAGAGCCCTTGCCAACAATCCAAAAGTACTGCTTTGTGATGAGGCGACATCTGCACTTGATCCGCAGACTACAGATTCCATTTTGGAGCTGCTTGTTGACATCAATGAGCGTCTGGGCTTAACGATTGTCCTAATTACTCATGAAATGCACGTTATCCGTAAAATCTGCCATCGGGTTGCAGTCATGGAAGGCGGCCGAATTGTTGAAATCGGGCCTGTATTGGATGTATTTAGGAATCCAAAAGCTGTGATTACAAAGCGGTTTGTACAGCAGGTGACAGAGCCTGAAGAAACTAAGGAAACGATTGATCATCTGGTCGATTTGTATCCAAAAGGAAAAGTAGTGCAATTAGGGTTTGTCGGCGAATCAGCTGAACAGCCGTTGATTACAAACCTGATCCGTAATTTCCAGGTAACCGTAAATATCCTTCAAGGAAAGATTTCCCAGACACAGAATGGTTCTTACGGTACTTTATTCATCCATGTTGATGGAGAAGCAGAGGAAGTTGCAAAAGCCATCGAATTTATTCATTCTCAGCAGGTTGGCGTGGAGGTGATTTCCAATGCTTAACGAATGGTTTCCAAATGTGAAATGGGATTCCATGTGGGAAGCTACAATGGAAACCCTATATATGACAGCTATTTCTGTTCTCGCAACTTTTATTTTAGGTGCAATTCTGGGATTGCTGCTCTTCCTGACTTCCAAGGGTAACATTTGGGAAAACGCAGCAATTAATAAAGTTATTTCCGCTTTCGTCAATATATTCCGCTCAATTCCGTTTATTATTCTGATCGTGTTATTGATTCCATTTACCAAGTTTCTTCTTGGAACAATGATCGGGGAAGATGCAGCACTGCCTGCATTAATTATTGGTGCCGCCCCGTTTTATGCCCGTATGGTGGAAATAGGCTTGAGGGAAATAGATAAAGGTGTAATTGAAGCGGCCAAGTCTATGGGGGCAAAAACAAGCACGATTATCTGGAAGGTTCTGCTTCCGGAATCAATGCCCGCCCTTGTTTCGGGAATTACCGTTACAGCCATCGCGCTTGTTGGCTACACGGCCATGGCCGGTGTCATCGGTGCTGGCGGACTTGGAAACCTTGCTTACCTGGAAGGATTCCAGAGGAGCCGCAGTGATGTGACGCTTATGGCGACTGTCATTATTCTAATCATCGTATTTATCATCCAGTTTATTGGAGATATCATAACAACTAAATTAGACAAACGTTAAGGAGAGATTCATATGAAAAAATGGTTATCAATTGCTCTTGCACTTGCAGTAGCACTTGTTCTTGCAGCTTGCGGAACGTCAGAAGAAGACGGCAATGCCGGTGAAGGCGGAGAAAGTAAAGAAAGCACTAAAATTACAGTAGGGGCTTCCAACGTCCCACACGCTGAAATCCTTGAAGAGGCAAAGCCATTACTTGAAGAAAAAGGCTTTGAACTTGATGTTGTACCATTCCAGGATTATGTATTGCCAAACCAGGCTCTTGAGTCTAAGGAGCTGGATGCAAACTATTTCCAGCACATTCCTTACCTTGAGTCACAGAAAGCTGAACATGGATATGATTTTACAAATGCAGGCGGAATTCATATCGAGCCAATCGGAGTATATTCTCAAAAATATAAGAGCCTTGACGAACTTCCTGAGGGTGCATCAATCATCATGAGCAACTCAGTAGCAGACCATGGCCGTATACTTTCCATGCTTGAAGCAGAGGGACTTATTACTTTAAATGAAGATGTAGAAAAAACCGAAGCAACTCTGGAAGATATTAAAGACAATCCTAAAAAGTTAAAGTTTGATACTGAATATGAAGCTTCACTTCTTCCTCAAATCTACAATAATGAAGAAGGGGATGCAGTCCTGATCAACTCCAATTATGCAATTGATGCCGGTTTGAATCCTCTTAAGGATTCAATTGCAATTGAAGACAAAGATTCCCCATACGTAAATGTAATTGCTGTCCGCTCAGGCGATGAAGAAAAAGAAGGAATTAAAGCTCTTGTAGAAGTCCTTCGTTCTAAAGAAATTCAGGATTTCATTCTTGAAAAATATGAAGGTGCCGTTGTACCGGTATCTGAGTAAGAGTTAAAAAGGCAGGCGTCTATGCGCCTGTTTTTTTATAGTATAGGTATAATTTTTGAACGTCGATAACAGTCCAGTTCTAGCGCCTGCCTCCTCGAAGGTCGGGAGTGGGCAGGGCGCTTCCGCTTTAATTGCCATATCTCAGGCCTGCTTCCCGTATAGATTGAATAGTAATCAAACATACTAACCTTGAAACTATTTCGAAATGGAGTGGAGCCGAATGGAACATTATCATGAACCTTCAAACTCGATAGAAGCAGCCCTTCATGACTATAAAGTTGGATTGGGTGTTTTCACTGAAAAAATGCCTGATTTAGCACAGCATTATAATGCTTTTACAGAAGCCTGTTTTAAGGAAGGGGTTTTATCCCAAAAGGAGAAGCAGCTGATTGCACTTGGAATCAGCTTATATTCTCAGGATGAATATTGCATTATTTATCATACGAAAGGATGCATCGATCAAGGTGCGTCAGAAGAAGAAATTCTAGAGGCAGTAGGAGTTACTGCAGCTTTTGGCGGCGGTGCCGCAATGAGCCAGGCGGTTACGCTTGTCCAGGAGGCTATGACAGAATTAAATCAGCAAAATCATTAATAATCAGCTCCTGCTCAATAGCAGGAGTTTTATTATTTCCATGATAATTTCAGAAAATTATTGAAACAACCATTAATCCAGAGGATATGGCCAGTATTTTAAGAATGCGCATTATGAAAGCGCCTCATGGGTTCTCGTTCCTTATTTTGCTAAAAAAATCAGGTTTTTTCCGCTTTGTGCGGGGTATATGGTGAGTGTTAAGATTTTAGATGTAAAACTAAATGCGAAAGCATAAAAACCGAAAGGATTGATTCATTATCAGTCAGTTACAGCTGAACTACACGAGTGAAATGGAAAAAGCTATGCAAGCTGCCCATGGAGTTGGATATGAAGTGTACAGCCGGAAACATGATATTCGAATGGAAGTTGAAAAAAAACGCGAAGAAGATTATCTTCAAAGTCAGCGCTTAGTTGCAGATCTTGAAAGAAAAATTCATTCCTAGGTTAATGGTATATATAATAATGAAGAAAATAGAAACCAGTGCCAATTATGCACTGGTTTTCTTTTTTGCAATACATGAAATTACAGTCCCGGGAAAAAATAGATAGGACATGCCAGGTTCCCGGTTATTTTCACTTTGATGCCATTAAGTTAATATGATAAAATCTATATTTACAGGCTTTCTAAACATTTTTGTTTGAAAAGTTTGTTAATGGTCTTAAAGAGTTGCTATGACATTTGATTTGTTATAAGATTGTAATGAGAATAAAATGAGAATAGAGATTTGCGGCTGCAGGCCGATTTACAAATCTTCTTTTATTGACGGAGGTATATATTATGGCAGGATCAGTACTTACAATTAAAGACCTTCATGTTGCTATTGAGGGAAAAGAAATATTAAAAGGTGTAAACCTTGAAATCAAAGGCGGAGAAATTCACGCCATTATGGGGCCGAACGGTACAGGTAAATCAACTCTATCTTCTGCAATCATGGGCCATCCTAAATATGAAGTTACACAGGGAAGCATCACATTAGATGGTGAAGATGTTCTTGAAATGGAAGTTGACGAACGCGCACGAGCGGGCCTATTCCTTGCAATGCAATATCCAAGTGAAATCAGCGGTGTAACAAATGCCGATTTTTTACGTTCTGCAATTAACAGCCGCCTTGAGGAAGGCAATGAAATTTCTCTTATGAAATTCATCCGCAAAATGGACAGCAAGATGGAATTTCTTGAAATGGATCTTGATATGGCTCAGCGTTATTTAAATGAAGGCTTCTCAGGCGGTGAAAAGAAGCGCAATGAAATTCTTCAATTAATGATGATTGAGCCTAAAATTGCGATCCTTGACGAAATTGATTCCGGTTTGGATATCGATGCATTGAAGGTTGTTTCTAAAGGAATCAATGAAATGCGCGGCGAAGAGTTTGGCTGCTTAATCATCACACACTACCAGCGCCTTCTAAACTACATCACTCCTGACCATGTTCACGTGATGATGCAGGGACGCGTTGTAAAATCTGGCGGTCCAGAGCTTGCACAGCGCTTAGAAGCTGAAGGGTATGACTGGATTAAAAAAGAACTGGGCATTGAAGACGAAACAGTTGGGCAAGAAGCGTAAGCGTTAGGGGGATCACTATGACAACGGAAATAAAATTACCATTTGATAAGGAATATGTTAGTTCCTTTTCAAAAGATATGGGCGAGCCGGCATGGCTGACAGAACTCCGTCTAAATGCGCTTGCAAACGCGGAAAACCTGCCAATGCCAAAGCCTGATAAAACCAAGATAGATAAATGGAACTTTACACAGTTTGAAAAGCACATCGTTGGAAGCGAAGATTTTTCTTCATTAAACGACCTTCCTGAGGATGTCAGAAATCTGATTGACACTGAAGCCGGCGATCAGAACCTATACATTCAGCGTAATAATAGACCAACCTATTTGGCTGTTTCTAAAGAGTTGCAGGAAAAAGGTGTTATTTTCACAGATATCTTTACGGCGGCAAGAGAACATGGCGACCTGCTTCAGAAGTATTTTATGAAGGACGGCGTCAAAACGGATGAACACCGTTTAACTGCATTGCACGCGGCACTTTTTAACGGCGGAGCGTTCTTATATATTCCGAAAAACGTGGAAGTTTCGGCGCCTATTCAGGCTGTATATATTCATGATGATAAAGAAGCCAACTTATTCAACCACGTATTGGTTGCAGCTGATGATAACAGCTCTGTGACGTATGTAGAAAACTATGTTTCTACAGTTGAGGAAGCAAGCGGCATATTCAATATAGTTACAGAAGTAATTGCCAATGCAAATGCAAGAGTTCAGTATGGTGCTGTTGACACACTTGCTAAAGGAACAACAGCTTATGTGAACCGCCGTGGTGTTGCAGGACGTGATGCCCGCATTGAATGGGCTCTTGGCCTCATGAATGATGGCAATACAGTATCTGAAAACACAACCAACCTTATTGGAGACGGGTCTTTCGGAGACACAAAAACAGTTGTTGTAGGTCGCGGGGAACAGACTCAAAACTTTACAACGAAGGTTGTTCATTTCGGAAAGAATTCTGAAGGATACATCTTAAAGCATGGTGTTATGAAAGACTCTGCATCATCCATCTTTAATGGAATCGGCAAAATTGAGCATGGAGCTTCTAAGTCAAATGCTGAGCAGGAATCACGCGTACTTATGCTAAGCGAAAAAGCGCGCGGCGATGCAAACCCTATCCTATTAATTGATGAAGATGATGTAACAGCAGGACACGCAGCTTCAGTTGGCCGTGTGGATCCATTGCAGCTTTACTATCTAATGAGCCGCGGTATCTCGCAAAAAGAGGCAGAGCGTCTTGTTATTCACGGCTTCTTAGCGCCAGTTGTGAATGCTCTTCCTATCGAAGGGGTTAAAAAGCAGCTGACAGCCGTTATTGAAAGGAAAGTAAAATAATGAATGCCCGTGAGATTCGGCAAATGTTTCCCATTCTGGACCAGGAAGTCAATGGAAAGCCTCTTGTTTATTTGGACAGTTCCGCTACTTCCCAAAAACCTGTTCCGGTGATTGAAGCGCTTGACAAATACTACCGGGAATACAACTCGAATGTTCATAGAGGAGTCCATACCCTGGGTACTAGAGCGACTGATGGCTATGAAGGCGCCCGGGAAAAGGTGCGTAAATTCATTAACGCTAAATCGACTGAGGAAGTTATTTTTACAAGAGGAACAACAACTGCACTCAATACTGTAGCAGCAAGCTATGGGCGTGACAACCTGAACGAAGGCGATGAGATTGTTATCTCTTATATGGAGCATCACAGCAATATCATTCCCTGGCAGCAGGTAGCAAAACAAACGGGTGCCACCTTAAAATACCTTCCTCTTCAGGAAGATGGAACAATATCTCTTGATGATGTTAGGGAAACTGTGACAAGCAATACGAAAATTGTGTCTATCATGCAAGTATCGAATGTACTTGGTGTGATAAATCCAATCAAGGATATTGCGAAAATTGCCCATGAAAATGGAGCAATCATGGTTGTAGATGGTGCACAAAGTGCTCCACATTTGAAAGTTGATGTTCAGGACCTGGATTGTGATTTCCTTGCTTTTTCCGGCCATAAGATGTGCGGCCCTACAGGCATTGGTGTTCTGTATGGAAAGAAAAAGCATCTTGAAAAAATGGAGCCGATTGAGTTTGGCGGTGAAATGATTGACTTTGTAGGCCTTTATGAATCAACTTGGAAGGAGCTTCCCTGGAAATTCGAAGGCGGTACGCCAATTATTGCAGGTGCGATTGGATTAGGAGCAGCCATTGATTTCCTGGAGCAGATCGGCCTGAATGAAATTGAAGCCTATGAGCATAAACTGGCTGCATATGCCTTGGAAAAAATGTCTGCTATAGACGGAATGACCATATATGGTCCAAAAGAAGCGTCAAAGCGCGCCGGAGTAATTACTTTTAATATAAATGATGTCCATCCTCATGATGTGGCTACTGTATTGGATGCAGAAGGAATTGCAGTCCGGGCCGGCCACCATTGTGCACAGCCGCTGATGAAGTGGCTCAAGGTGTCGGCAACTGCACGTGCAAGCTTCTATCTGTACAATACGGAAGAAGATATTGATAAGCTTGTTTCAGGACTTGTCAAAACAAAGGAGTATTTCAGCGATGTCTTCTAAAAATTTAGATACCCTTTACCGCCAGGTTATAATGGATCATTATAAAAACCCTCGTAATAAAGGGGTACTTGAAGATGACAGCCTGACGATCAATATGAATAACCCTACTTGCGGAGACCGGATTCAATTGACGCTGAAGCTTGAAGATGGCAAAGTGGCAGATGCGAAGTTTGAAGGCGAAGGATGTTCCATTTCCATGTCCTCGGCTTCCATGATGACTCAAGCCATCAAGGGCAAAAATATTGAAGAAGCATTAAAGCTTTCCAAAGTTTTCTCAGACATGATGCTGGGAAAAGAATATGATGAAGACGACCTGGATCTTGGCGATATCGAAGCTCTCCAGGGAGTTTCCCAATTCCCTGCCAGAATCAAATGCGCTACATTGGCATGGAAAGCAATGGAAAAAGGCGTTAGCACGGAGAAAGAAGAACAGGAATAAATCAATCAAACGTTTGATTAAAAATTTTTTCATCTGCCTTGTGTGCTAAAATATAATGAAATGATGGGGTGTGAAGACCCTTTCTCATACGAATGGAGGAATACGACGATGGCAAAAAAAATGCCTGAGATCGGCGATTACAAGTATGGTTTTGCCGATAAAGACGTTTCCATTTTCCGATCAAAACGCGGTTTGACAAAAGAAATTGTTGAAGAGATTTCAAAATTGAAGGAAGAGCCACAATGGATGCTTGACTTCCGTTTAAAATCATTGGAGCATTTCTATAACATGCCTATGCCGCAATGGGGCGGAGATTTAGCGTCATTAAACTTTGATGAAATTACGTATTATGTAAAGCCTTCTGAAAAAACTGAACGCTCTTGGGATGAGGTTCCAGACGAAATTAAACAGACATTTGATAAATTGGGTATTCCTGAAGCAGAGCAGAAGTATCTTGCAGGTGTTTCTGCCCAGTATGAATCAGAGGTTGTTTACCATAACATGCAGGAAGACCTTGAAGCGAAAGGAATTGTGTTCAAAGATACCGATTCCGCTCTTCGCGAAAATGAAGATATTTTCCGTGAGCATTGGGCAAAGGTTATCCCTCCAACAGATAACAAATTCGCTGCATTAAACTCAGCGGTTTGGTCTGGCGGATCGTTCATTTATGTTCCTAAAGGGATTAAGGTTGATACGCCGCTGCAGGCATATTTCCGCATTAACTCTGAGAACATGGGGCAGTTTGAGCGTACATTAATCATTGTTGATGAAGGCGCACATGTACACTATGTAGAGGGCTGTACAGCACCTGTTTACACAACTAACTCACTTCACAGTGCGGTTGTTGAAATCATCATTAAAAAAGACGCATACTGCCGTTATACAACCATCCAGAACTGGGCGAACAACGTATTTAACCTGGTTACGAAGCGTGCTGTTTGTGAATCAAACGCAACAATGGAATGGATTGACGGAAACATCGGTTCAAAACTGACAATGAAATATCCGGCAGTTATTCTTAAAGGGGAAGGTGCACGCGGCATGACCCTTTCCATTGCATTAGCAGGTAAGGGACAGCACCAGGATGCAGGTGCGAAAATGATCCACCTTGCACCAAACACTTCTTCGACGATTGTATCGAAATCGATTTCCAAGCAGGGCGGTAAAGTAACTTACCGCGGAATCGTTCACTTCGGCCGCAAAGCGGAAGGTGCACGTGCCAACATCGAGTGTGATACTTTAATCATGGATAACCAGTCAACTTCAGATACGATTCCTTACAATGAAATCCTGAACGACAACATCTCTCTTGAGCATGAAGCGAAGGTTTCAAAAGTATCAGAAGAACAGTTATTCTATCTAATGAGCCGTGGAATTTCAGAGGAAGAAGCAACAGAAATGATCGTAATGGGCTTCATCGAGCCATTTACGAAAGAACTTCCAATGGAATACGCAGTAGAGATGAACCGCCTGATTAAATTCGAAATGGAAGGTTCTATCGGTTAATAGATATTTTATGAAAACCCGTTTACCGGCCATGGTAAGCGGGTTTTTTAATGGTAAGAGGCTGAGAAGGGCAGAAACTGTTTAAATTTTGGAAAATTAATGATTTAATTGCTAAAGTGAAGATATAACCCTTTGTGAAAAACGGTTTTAAATTATTATTCTTAAAATACTTATGGCAAAAAAACGGAGGTGTTTTAATGATTATTATAGGCGTAACAGGGTGGGGCGACCATGATAGCCTTTATACAGGCAATATATCGCCGAGAGATAAATTAAAGGAGTACGCCGGCCATTTTCCAACTGTCGAGGTGGACTCTGCTTTTTATGCGGTGCAGCCAAAGCGCAACTCTTCCAAATGGGTAAAAGACACACCTGAATCTTTTCAATTCATAGTAAAAGCGTACCAGGGCATGACCGGCCATCAGAGAGGCGAAATCCCCTTTGAAAGCAAAGAAGAAATGTTTGCAGCTTTCAAGGACTCATTAGAGCCTTATATCCAATCCGGCAAGCTGGCTATGGTGCTGTTTCAATTTCCGCCATGGTTTGACTGCAAAAAAGCCAATGTCGACTATCTTCGCTGGTGCAAAGGGCAGATGGGGGATATCCCTTGTGCCCTGGAATTCAGACATCAATCCTGGTTTCGACCGGAGTTAAAGGAAAGTACATTAAGATTTATGAGAGAAGAAGGCTGGATTCACAGCATCTGTGACGAGCCGCAAGCAGGTGAGGGTTCTGTTCCAACTGTCCTGGAATCAACCAGTCCTGATAAGGTGCTTGTTCGGTTTCATGGCCGGAATTTTCATGGCTGGCAGAAAAAGAATGGAGATAACTGGCGAGAGGTCCGATATCTTTACCGCTATAACGAAAAAGAACTGGCTGAATGGGCAGAACATCTAAAACAACTTGAGAAAAATTGTAAAAATGTATTCGTCGTCTTCAATAACAACTCTGGCGGTGACGCTGCAGACAATGCTAAACAAATGATCGGACTTCTTGATATCGAATACCAGCAGCTCGCTCCCAGACAGCTTGATTTATTTTAAGCGATGCCAGGCACTTTCACCCTTTTCCTTGTCCTCACATATTGTGTTAATGGAAAAGGAAAGGAGTGGCGGCAAGTATGATTGATTTAAAACCGATTGATATAGATGGCCATACTTTTTTGAGTGTATCGGTGCAATTGCCGAAGACCAATCTGCTGGTGGTAACGAATGATAAAGGGTATATCATGTGCGGCGCCCTTGATGTAGCTTTGCTGAATGAGAAGCTTAAGGACCGCAAAGTAATTGCCGGCAGGGCGGTCGGCGTAAAAACCATAGAGCAGCTGTTAAATGCCCCCCTTGAATCTGTCACATTTGAGGCAGAGGAACTGGGCATTGTTAAAGGGACGATAGGAAAAGAAGCACTTCTTAAAATGATCTAAAGGCATGCCTTGACAGGGCTGTCTTTTTTATTGGATCTATATTAAGAGCTTACTTCGGACATAAATTTTTTTAATACGGGTTATCCGCACATAAAGTATTTTATCCGAACATAAAAAACGGTTATCGGCACATAAATTTTTTTATCCGCATGTAAAAATTGGCTATCCGCACACAAAAAACATAAATTGAAGAAAAAATCTCCCTGGAATGAAGGCGAGCACCCTATGTTATCCTTAAAAATCAACTTTCATAAAAAATTAGAGAGCATCGGCCAATGCCGGAATTTTGTCGTATAATGTAAATAAAACCAAATTATACCCGAAATATAAAGTAGCACTGAAAAAAGGATATGGGAGATACATATGAGATTAGCAGCAACCAATACAATTGAGACTGGCAGCGTTTTGGCCAAGGCAATATATAATGACAAGGGTCAGGTCCTCTTGCATGAAGGTGTGGAGCTGGCTGATAAATTGATACATAAATTGCAGGAAATGGGTATTACGTATGTGTATATCAGGGATTGGCGCACTGAAGATATCCAATATAAGGACCCTCTGTCTGCCAAAATGCGAACGATGGCTATCCAAACCATAGAATCGGTTCTGAAGGAAGTAGGAGCAAATAAAGATTTATCAGGCTCTTTAGTGATTGAGAAAGCCTCTAAACGGCTATCAGGGCTAATTCGTCAGCTAATCGATGAAATAAGGGGAAATAGAGAGCTGCTTACGATCTTATCAGATGTTTATACATATGACCACTATATTTTCACACACTCCCTGAATGTAACCCTTTATTCTCTGGCAATCGGGATGAAGCTTCAGCTCCTGCCAAAGGAACTTGAAATCCTGGGGCTAGGTGCTATTCTCCATGATGTAGGAAAAATGAAGGTGCCGGCAGATATTCTTTTGAAACCGGGTAAATTGACAGTGAAAGAATTTGAATCAATAAAGAAGCACCCTGAAGATGGATTTAATATATTAAGAAAAGTAGAGACGATTCCGCTCCTTGTTGCACATTGTGCCTTTCAGCATCATGAGCGTTTGAATGGTACCGGCTACCCGCGCGGCCTTGAGGGAGACGAGATACATGATTTCGGCAAGATTATTGCGATTGCCGATGTGTTTGATGCAGTAACATCTAATCGCATTTACAGACAGGCTATGCTTCCGCATGAAGGTCTGGAGATTTTGTATGCAGGGGCAGAAAAGTTATTTGATAAGAGGATAATCGAAGTTTTTCGTCAAGCGGTCGCTGTATATCCTGTGGGTGTTACAGTCGAGCTGAATGATGGCAGGAAAGGCGTTGTCTGCCGGCAGAACGCGGGTCTGAGTGATAGGCCTGTCATCCGCATACTTGAAGAAAAGGGCAGGAATGTCGAGCCATATGAAGCAGATTTGAGGATTGAATTGAATTCTGTCATTATAGGATGCGATACGACTTTTGTACAACAATAAACTATTTTGGATTTTTGAGCCTAGTTCCCTCCTTTACAGCATACATATAGCTTGTAAAGGGGGGATTTGTTTTGGCAAAATTTCGCGGCCGGCTGCCCCGGAAAGGTCCTCTGCCATTTCGCTATGTATTTCTATTGACCTTTATATTTTTCGTCATCTCAACTGCTGCCGGCCTATGGATTATCAACGAAGGGCTTAAGCCCACACTTATGAGCTATGCCGATTCACAGACAAGGAAAATCGCATCATTGGTGATAAACAATGCGATTAATAAAAAAATTACCAATGTGATGGATTTGGAAGATATGTTTGAAGCAAGTGAAAGCGGTGTTGTCAGCATCAATGTTGAAAAGCTGAACAGGGTCAAAGCGGAAGTAACCGAACTGGTTCAGGATAATATTAAGAAAGCGGAAAAGGGCGATTTGGATGCTTTGGAGTCCTTTACAGACGTGGAAATCAACACGGAACAAATGGAGAATACAAATGGAATTGTTTATTATGTGCCGCTTGGCCAGGCAACCAATAATGCGCTTCTCGGAAACTTGGGTCCCCGGATACCGGTAAAATTTAATGCAGTGGGCTCTGTTACCTCCAATTTTATAACTGAAACAAAGGATCATGGCATTAATAATGTTGAAGTAAAGGTTCTGGTACGCCTGGATGTGCAGGTTCAAATCATTATTCCTTTTGCCACCAAAATTATCACTGTACAGGAGGATGTGCTTGCCGCTTATGGTATTTACCCAGGAAAGGTCCCGCAATTTTATAATGGCGGAGGGGGCACCTCACCATCAATAGAAATACCGGCCGGCCAATAACACTTGCAAATAGATTAGTATTTTGATAAAATTTCAATATAATTTCATAAAAACCTTATCATATCCGATGGGGTAGAGGCGCAAGATTCAAGAGTACGCTGTGCGAGGATGACAACTAAGACCGCAGCCGAAAGGGAATGTTGCCGAAGCATGATTAGTGAGTCAGAACTAATCTTGCTGGGGTTACTTCGAATAGGAGTAACACTGTCATTATGAGGGGAAAGTATGAATATACTTTGTCAAAGCCTTCATAATGGGGAGCTACAGATCGTGATGGAGAAACTAATTACTTCAAAAGAGTAATGATAGATTTTTCTCTATCGTTACTCTTTTTTTATTTTGACTCTGTCATCATCCTTGTTGTTTCCCCTGCGAAAAGCGGAAGGCGCCCGCTTATCGGCGCCTGTAGCTGGACACCAATCAAATTTCAGAGGAGGACAAGTAATGGCAAACACGATTTTCTCCCTGCTTCCGCCTTTGGTAGCAATCACCATGGTTATCCTGACCAGGCGTGTATTGCTGTCATTGGGAGTGGGAATCGTAACAGCCGCACTATTGCTGGCTGAATTTAGCATCACAGAAACATTCAGCATCATTTGGGATGCTGTAAAAGGAATTTTTGTTTCAGAGGGAGAGCTGAACACCTGGAATGTATATATTATTTTATTCTTGCTTGTATTAGGAGTTATTACTGCATTTATATCTATTTCAGGCGGAAGCCGCGCATTTGGAGAATGGGCGATGAAGCGGGTCAAGACCCGTGCAGGCGCACAGATTGTCGGAGCTGTTTTAGGTATTATCATATTCATTGACGACTATTTCAATGCTCTGGCAGTCGGCCAGATTTCACGTCCGATTACTGACAGGCAGCGCGTTTCCCGTGCGAAACTTGCCTATTTGATTGATTCGACTTCAGCACCTGTTTGTGTGGTTTCACCAGTATCAAGCTGGGGAGCATACATCATTGCGCTGATTGGAACTATCCTTGCTGCCCATAATGTTAGCGAGTATTCAGCTTTCTCGGCATTTATTCAAATGATTCCAATGAATCTTTATGTATGGGCTACACTCGCTATTGTGTTTATTGTTGCAATAAGGGGCATCGAAATTGGGCCAATGAGGGTACATGAGAAGCGGGCAGTTGAAGAGGGACTTGTAATGGATCCTGAGAAGCCTGCACCTGGTGAGCTTAAAGACGACCTTCCAACAAGTTCAAAAGGATCAGTCGGAGATCTTGTGTGGCCAATTATTGCCCTAGTCATTGGTACAGTTGGTGCGATGCTTTGGACGGGGTCACAGGCGGTTGAAGGAAATGCGACGATCCTGCAAATTTTTGAAAACACAGATGTATCGAAGTCACTTATCCTTGGCGGCCTCGTAGGTCTAGTGGTTTCAATGGGATTATTCTTCCGTCAGGCCTTTGTTTTGAAAGGTGTTAACGCAAATGTTTTTGGCAAAGGGGTATGGGAAGGCGTAAAATCCATGCTTCCAGCTGTTTATATCTTGCTGTTTGCCTGGGCGATTGTTGATCTGATCGGCCGTCTGGAAACTGGAAAGTATTTGGCAGGTATTGTGGAAAGTTCCAATATGAGCACTTCATGGCTTCCGCTTTTACTTTTCCTCATCGCGGGAATTATGGCATTCAGTACTGGAACCTCATGGGGATCTTTCGGCATCCTGCTTCCGATTGCTGGAGACATTGCTGCAGCAACAGATATCGCGCTGTTATTGCCGGCTATGTCAGCTGTCCTTGCCGGAGCGGTTTTCGGAGATCATTGTTCACCTATTTCCGATACAACGATTCTTTCCTCAACTGGAGCAGGGTGTAACCATATAGACCATGTGATGACGCAGCTTCCATACGCCTTGATTTCAGCGGGTATCGCAGCTGTTGGTTATTTAATCGTCGGGTTTACTGGCAGCACTGCTATCGCATTACTCACAGTGGCTGTTCTTGTTGCGGCATTTGCTTTCCTTGGCCGTGGCAAAAAAGAAGCCTGGCAGGAAAATAAGGCTAGTTAAAAACCTATAGAAAAAGGCTTTCTCTTTGAGAAAGCCTTTTGGTGTTCATCCATCATATTAAAGAGGTCCCCGGGAAGGGACCTTTTTAATTATAGGTTGTCATTATTTCTTCTATTAAGAGAACGATCTAAGTCTTCATCGTCAGTAACATATTCATGGCCGCCTTCTAGATGCACTTCTTCTTTCTTGAGGTTTTCTTTAACCTGCTGGGTTTCCTGAACTTCCCGTTTGCCTACGACAATTTCTTCGGTGACAACAGGCCTTTTGGAGACTTCTACACGCTCTTCTGTAATTGGGATCCTGATTGTTTCCTCATCTGATATAGGTGATGTGCTTGCGCCAGTTGGATCATCCACTTTTCTTCTTTCTACATACACTTCTTCATGCTCTACCGGTACATTAATTGCTTTTTGTTCTTCCACAACATCTTTATGGATTTCAACTTCTCCGGCTTGAACGCGTTCTTTTGACACATCCAGCTGTTCTTCCCGAAGTTTTAATGATTGTTCATCTTCTTCAGCGGGATTCCTCTGCTGGCTATATCCCCCATTGTAAGTGCTGTCCACATTGGCTTCAGCAGTTCCGGCATTGGTAAAGCCTGTTGCAGTATCCATTCTATCACTGTATAAAATGATTTTTCCCTCGTTTACATAAGCTTCATACTTGCGTGCTTCATCATCTGACATGCCCAGTTCCCTGAACTTTTCACCTGCAGAGTCGCTGCTCATGCGATCATCATCAAACCATGATGCCAGACTATTTAAGAATCCCGCGCTCTCGCTGCTGTCTCTATCTTTAGTCTCGAAGGTCTCTGTATGAACACCGGTTTTATCTTCAAGAGACGTATCCAGGTGTTCTGTCTGTCCAATGATGGATAGATCTTGAACAGGGTATCCGTCATTCTGCAGTTCTTGAATGGCATTTACTACTTCCCTTTGTGAATTATAAACTCCGATAATATTGGCATCCATTTGTAAAAACCTCCTTTGTAGTGCTTTATGCTATATTTGGTAATGGTTAAGCACATTGGTTATATTCCCGGGTCTTAGAAGAGCAAACAAGGTTAATTTTGGCATCTTACCAATTTTATTTTGAATTTTCTGAATAAAAAATGAAAGTTTTTAGCTTTTAAGAATAAATTTTACTAAGGGGGTGAGGACAAAGAATATATTGATCAGCTTTGGTGGAATAACTCCTGGCCGAGTTGAATTCTAATGATAATTAAAATACGAGTATACTAATTTTTTATGTGCTTTACTCTGGCAATGTACTAAAATAAATTATTTCGAAAAATAATACTATTAGGAAAATAATGTTTTGACAGATTATCAAAAACTAGCTATACTAGGCTTAGTTAGATTTAATTATCTGAAAATATAAAAAGTTCCCATTGTTCTTTTTAATTGGGAATATTTACAGGGGGTAGTAATTACTATGGAGAATCGTCCGCAGTGGGGATCCAGAGCTGGCTTTATAATGGCAGCAGTGGGTTCTGCAATTGGTCTAGGAAACATTTGGCGTTTCCCTGCAGTTGCATATGAAAATGGAGGGGGAGCATTCTTTTTTCCGTATTTATTTGCTCTGCTGACAGCAGGTATACCGCTTCTGATTATGGAATTTACAATTGGCCATAAGTATCGGGGTTCAGCACCACTGTCTTATGCTAGATTAAGTAAAAAATACGAATGGTTAGGCTGGTGGCAGGTAGCCATCTCATTTGTCATTTCAACATATTATGCGGTTATTATCGCATGGGCGATGTCTTTCGCAGGCTTTTCGTTTAATCTCAAATGGGGTGACGATCCAAACGGATTCCTCTTTGGAGAATATTTGAAGCTTTCTGAAACGCCAGGAGATATTGGCGGGATTGTCCCAGGAGTTTTTATTCCGTTAGTTATTGTTTGGGTAGTAACACTTGGCATCCTGTTCAAGGGAATTAAAAAAGGCATCGAAATCGCGAACAAAATCTTTATTCCTGTCCTTGTAGTTTTATTTTTAATTATTGTTGTTCGCGCATTGACGCTTGATGGAGCTATTGCCGGCTTGGATGCATTCTTTAAGCCGAACTGGGAGATGATTGCAGAACCTAAAGTTTGGGTTGCGGCATATGGCCAGATCTTCTTTAGTTTATCAATTGGATTTGCCATCATGGTAACATATTCAAGCTACCTTCCTAAGAAAACGGATCTGACAAATAGTGCTTTCATTACAGGTTTTGCAAACTCTGGATTTGAACTTCTTGCAGGGATCGGAGTTTTTGCCGCATTAGGATTCATGGCTGCACAGCAGGGTGTGGGTATTAATGAAGTTGTATCATCCGGTGTAGGATTAGCATTCGTGGTATTCCCGCAAATCATTAACGAATTCCCTGCTTTAAATGGGTTATTCGGGTCTTTCTTCTTTATCTGTTTAACACTGGCGGGCTTAACTTCGCTAATTTCAATTGTTGAAACATTTGTTGCCGGAGTACAGGATAAGTTTAATGTATCACGTAATAAAGCTGTTCTTGTTGGCGGCGGTTTATCTGCTGTTATTTCCATCCTTTTTGCTACACAGGGCGGTTTATACTTCCTTGATGCAGCTGATTACTTCATTAACCAGTTTGGAGTTGCTTTGGCAGGACTTGTCCAGGTTGTAATTGTTGGATGGGTTTTAAAAGAATTGAAAAATCTTCAAAACCATGCAGATGCTGTTTCCGATATAAAACTTGGGGCATGGTGGAAAGTGTGTTTAATTGGAATTACACCAATCGTGCTTGGTTATATGATGATTCAAAACATTATTACGAATGTTAAAGATAATTATGAAGGATATCCTACAAGCTTCCTGCTCTATTCAGGATGGGGAGTAGCAATTGGAGCCATTATCTTAGGCTTTGTGTTTATGGCAATTAAAAAGAACGAAACACAGACTAAGCTTACGATCCCAAATGATAAGGAGGTATCTCAATAATGTCTGGTGGCGCAATTACAATGATGGTGGTTGGGATGCTCATTATCTGGGGCGGTCTGGCAGCAAGTATCATGAATGCCGTATCTAAAGCAAAAAAAGCTAAATAATAAATAATGAAGGACTGCCTGGTTAAATAGGCAGTCCTTTATTTATGTTTATTTTCTTCTTGCTTTTATCCGATCCTGTCTTTCCCATAATCTTAAATGAGGATATGGATCATAGGACCACTCAGTATAGCCATTGTCTTTGTATATGCCATAATGGAGATGGGGAGGGAATTTACCTGATGTACCCGGAGGCCCGTAGCCGGAGCTTCCTACCCCTCCTATCATCATCCCAGGCTCAACGATTTGCCCAACTTTCAGATCTTTTGCAAATCCGCTTAAATGGGCAAAGTAATGATAGTTATTATTAATATCACGGATGCCGATTCTCCATCCTCCATATTTGTTCCAGCCTTTCATTTCCACTATTCCATAAGATGTAGCCCGGACGGGCACCCCGTAATCAGCGAAAATATCTGTTCCTTCATGAATCCGCCTTCCGCCCCATCCTCTGGCGTCACCCCAGGTATTTCTGTAGCTGTAATTGCTCCTCAAAGGGACAGGGAAGGTGTGATCATCAAGATCAAGGCGGCCGAACTGCTTATAAATTTGGGCTTTGCCGATAATGATGCCGACAGCTTTATCGCGTTTATAATAATTCCACAATCCAATTTTTAAATTATCATGGTCTGTACCATATGAGAGAAGGAATTTGGCAAAGGAATGAAGAACATCTTCATCACTTTTCAAGCTGGCTTTTCCGTCCCCGTCCCCGTCCATTCCTATTCCATTGAAAAATTGTATGGATGTAGGATTCTCATCGGATGGATCTGGGTTCAATATTCCCGCCCACTCTTCAGGTTTAAAATAGATGCCTGTAATGCCTTCTGCTTTGGGAATATCCCTTCTGGACTGCCGGACATTCCGTTCATACTGATCAATCCCCGCAAGGTAATACCAGGGGATGTTCGTAACAGCTTCAACTTTTTTATATAAGGTCATTCTTTGTTTATATACATCAGCTTGATTTTCTTGGGCGCTGACTGTGCATAAGGAAATCAGAAATAACGATAAGGCCGCAGCTGCGGTAAATAATATCCGCACGGAAATCCTCCCTTCTTTTATGGTCTGCTTATTTAGTTTGTGAGGAATGGATAATTTAATAAATATCAATTAATGGTAATACCAGAATCTTCGGCTTGTCCTCTTCAATTCATTATGATAAAGTGGCATCAGGTGAAGTCTAATCAGCTTAGTCGGAATTTGCTTATGACAGGCTTTTTTAATAGGCAAGAATGTATTAATTCTGAAGTCAGATAACTGTCTGGCTCCAGCGCCTACCCCCTCGAGGCCTCAAGCCAAGGGTAAGGCGCTTGCGCCTTTCTTTCCGTCTAGCTTCAGTTTAAGGAGTGGGAAAATGAGCAAAAAAGAAGAGTACTTGCGCAAGCCTGAATGGCTGAAAATAAAGTTAAACACAAATGAAAATTATACTGGCCTAAAAAAAATGATGAGGGAAAAAAATCTGCATACTGTTTGTGAAGAGGCTAAGTGCCCCAACATTCATGAATGCTGGGCAGTAAGAAGAACGGCCACGTTCATGATTCTTGGGGATGTTTGTACGCGTGCCTGCCGTTTTTGTGCTGTCAAAACGGGCCTGCCAACTGAATTGGATCTTCAGGAGCCGGAACGCGTAGCAGATTCCGTAGCGCTAATGAACTTAAAGCATGCAGTGGTAACAGCTGTAGCAAGAGATGACTTAAAGGACGGCGGTGCTGCTGTTTTCGCAGAAACGGTCCGTGCCATCAGAAGAAAAAGCCCGTTCACTACGATTGAAGTATTGCCCTCAGACATGGGCGGTGTGTATGATAATCTGAAAATGCTTATGGATGCCCGGCCTGATATTCTTAACCACAATATCGAAACAGTTGAGCGCCTGACTCCAAGAGTAAGAGCGCGTGCAAAATATAAGCGCTCTCTTGAATTTTTAAAGCGTGCAAAAGAGATGCAGCCAGATATTCCTACAAAATCCAGCTTGATGATCGGGCTTGGCGAAACAAAAGAGGAAATAATTGCGGTAATGGATGATCTGCGTGCCCATGATGTTGATATTATGACAATAGGGCAGTATCTGCAGCCATCCAAGAAACATCTTAAGGTTTTGAAATACTATTCACCTGAAGAATTCCAGGAGCTGAAGGACATTGCAATGAGCAAAGGATTCAGCCATTGTGAAGCAGGCCCGCTTGTCCGCTCTTCCTATCATGCTGATGAGCAGGTAAATGCGGCATCTAAACAAAAGCAGCTTATGGGAGAAAAGGAAATCCAGGAAGCATAAGATAAAAAAAGAGTTCAGCGCCATCGCTGGACTCTTTTTTCATACTGCTGAATGATTAACGGTTACCTGCTTTCTTGACGTTTTCCCCAAGATCATCTTTATCCATATCATCGTTTCTTTCGCCTTGCATTTCACCGTTTTCATTTTCACTTTCACTCATTCTTTCTCCTTGAGGAGAATTAAGCATTTGTTTAATTAACTGGTTAATGCCATTTTCAGCATTACGTCCATCAGAATCAACTGTTGCATAGTTTTCAACATTTTTCCTTAATGAAGTATCATCACTTACATAGACATGATACCATCTTGGGACTACAGACATAGCCATCTTCTTCACCTGATCAGCTGTCTGATTGCGATTTTTTGTGTCAGTGTTATACACGATCAGGACTTCTTCATCTGTTACAAGAGTTGAAATATCGTCCACGTTCGGAACTTCAGTACAATATTTTCCGATAATATCTGCAACCTGCTCACGGTCAATGGCAGCATAGTGATCCGCTGAAACGTTGTCTCCCATAATTGGGCTTTTTTGATGGCGCACATATCCGAAGTCTTCACCGGTATTGTTTCGGCCGTTTCGCCCATTGCCCATATCCCTGTTGTATAAATCAGCACGCTGGTCATTTACATTTATGGTGTGACCGGTTTCTTCATAGATATCTTCTTTTGCGGCATTGTTTTGACAGGCAGTCAGTGCAGCCATGCCGCTAATGCCAAGAATGATTAGTGATTTTTTCACTATAAACACCTCCTCATCTATAGAATTGCCACTGCTGAATTTTTTTCTCTTAGTAATTGATGGGGAATCAGTTATAATTTAATTAGGACAAATATTGGTTTGTTTTCATATCCTGTGATTTCCAATATAATACTGGTACATATGCTTTTTAAGTTGAGGTGAATAAATTGGTCTGCATTAATAATATCTGCTATGAAGTGATTCAGGAAGAACGGGATGGTTTTAATGAGGAAGCATTTCGCGGGAGATACAGCGAAATTTTATCCAGGTATGACTATATTGTTGGCGACTGGGGATATGGTCAGCTTCGTCTCCGCGGCTTTTTCGATGATCAGAACCAAAAGGCTTCATTTGATACAAAAATAAGTACTCTGACCGAGTATCTTTACGAATTCTGTAATTTCGGATGTGCCTATTTTGTTGTGAAAAAAGTGAAAAGCTAAAAAGGGCAGGGGGGTAACCCTGCCCTTTTTTTGATGCTGCCTGCCCTTTGTTGGTGTACGCTTTTTTAAGTCTCTGTATATGGCGGTTCTTCATTTTTATCAGGGTCATCATGCGGCGGATGCGCCCCTGGCATTTGCCTCGGCAAGTTCTGATGGAGGGACTTGAACTCATAATTGAAGGCACTGTAATAGCGCTGGCCCTCCTGCCATGGGGTGCTTTTGTTCTCTACCGGCTCATCCGCATTTCTGGGAGAGCCATAGGCACCTTCAGGCAAGTCCTCGGGAATAAGGAAATTCCTTTGCGTTTCCACATTTGAGAAATCGGTGTATGTGCGTCTTTCTTTATCGTCCATGCTATCACTCCTTAGGAAGTTTATATGCAGCAGGGTCTTTAAAGAAAAAGGAGAACCCACAAAATAGGTTCTCCCTTAGTATCTGTTTATTATCGTATATTAAACGATTTCCATGAGAAATGACTTAAGCTCCTCTGCATCTTCCTCAGAAAGCTGAAAAACATGCTCAAGATAGCCTTCTTCCTTTAAATCATCTTCTCCAATAATGGCAAATCGGCTTCCCTGGATATCAAGGACCAATTGTTTGCCGTAATAGCGATCGGAACGAACAATAGCCAAATCGAATCGCTGGTTTTCTCCCATAAAGCTGACAAATCTGGTTTTTGTTTCTTCGAGATCATCATATAAGAAAAAGCGTTCTGCCAAATATAACACTCCTCAGTTGTTTTATATACCGATTATAGCATGTCCTTGTTGGGTTTATGTTCGAAGGGGATGAATCTTTTTATTCTCTTTTCACCCTTTAATGGCTAAATATATATTTTTTCTATTAAAGGAAAAAATACTCAATTCAAAATATTGTGATACAATAGCTGGTAGGGTAGCATAGTAATAAAGGCTTATAGCCAATACAAAAATAAAGCTGGCAGCTGAGAGGAATGAAAGGTATGGTCCACCATTACATAAAAAGATTTAAGCCGGTTGGAAATTGGGGCAAACTTATGCTTCCTTTAAATAAGATAAAGTATTTCCCTCCCCAATTCATTATCCGTGACCCGATTGCAGAAGGAGTAAATCTGGCGCTGAAACAAGGGTTTGAAGTGGCCGTTGCTGTTTTTAATTTTAAAAATTGGCAAGACCTGTCCGAACAGCTGGGTGAGCTTTCTTTCAGACAGTTTATAAAAAACATTAAGATCATATTTTTGGCAGTCATTCAGCGGGAACTTGAAGATAATCAAATCATTATCGTGCATGATCATTATAGCGATGGCCTTGCCTTGATAATGAAAGTGGACCATAGCAGGGATTGTGTGACAGAAATTGATCAAACACTGAAAAAAATTGTCAAAGAAGCTGAAAAATACATACATAGTGATACACCTCATATAAAGCCGGTTATTGATACGGGATATATGTTTGTTGAAAAGAAGTATTATTCGTCTGTTCAGGAAGCAGTCTACAAAGCCCATCAGCATGCACTCGCAATGGCCGAAAAAAGGGTCAGATCCGAGTTTAATGAAATGATGTACAAAATAAATAAAATTGTAGCGAAAAAGGATATTAAAATGCTGGCACAGCCGATTATTAATGTGGCTACAGGCGAGATAAAGGCTTGGGAAATGCTCACAAGAGGTCCGAGCGGCACTTCCCTGGAAAGCCCTCTACAGCTTTTTAGCATTGCTCGGCAGACGGGAAGCCTTTATGATCTGGAGCTAATCGTACTTGAGAAAACACTTCAACAGATAACAAAGACAGACTGCAATCAGGATATATTTATTAACTTCACCCCGATTACAATAGGGAATGAAAGGTTTGTGAGGGATGTAAAGAAAATGCTCACCGGCTATAAAAATATTCCCCCTGAACAGATCACACTTGAAATTACTGAACGTGATCCCATTGAAGGTATTGAAAACTTTATATACAATATAAAGGTATTAAGAACATTAGGATTTCGGGTGGCTGTGGATGACACCGGTGCAGGTTATGCCAGTTTAAATTCAATAAGTGAGATTATGCCGGATATTATAAAAATCGACCGTTCCGTCATTAAAGGCATTGATACGAACAGGGTAAAAGAATCCATGCTGAAGGGTCTCCTTTTAGTGGCGAAAGAAGCGGGTTCACTGGTGGTTGCCGAGGGAATTGAAAGTGAAGGGGAGGCATCGGTTCTCTCCAGAAACAATGTCGATTTAGCTCAGGGATATTTCTACGCTCGGCCGGATACTTTAACCAAGAGCCTGAAATCTTCATAGGAGGAAGGAAGCATTATGTATTTCGTAGACAGGGAAAAGATCGAAGACACACTTAGTTATCTGGAACAGCAAATCTCCCTTTTTGAAGAAGTGAAAGAGTGGACATCCCCTATTGAAAAGGCAGCCTTGGAACGGATTGCCCAAATTATGATCGAAGCTATCCTTGATACTGGTAATACGATGATTGACGGCTTTATCATGAGGGATCCAGGCAGCTACGATGATATCGTGGATATTCTTGACGACGAAAAGGTCATCAGCAAAGAAATGAGCAATAGCTTTAAACAGTTCATTACATATCGTAAAATGCTCGTCCAAAATTACACAGACGTCAATCATGAGGGGCTAATAACAGCTATAAGCAGTCATATGTCCATGATTAAAGAGTTTCCGGGCAGGGTCAGGGAGTATCTAACCAATGAACTGGGGCCGGTTTCTGCTTTTAAACCTCAATAAAGATCGGAGAAATCCGATCTTTTTCTCTGTATGGGAAACTATGAAATGGAACTGTATGAATAACTCTGTGGAAAGGCTGTCTGCATCTAGCTCCAGCGCCTAGCCCCTCGGGTCATAAGCCAAATCACTCAAGAAATCGGGACAAGGAACGCTTCGTCAGCGATTCATCGCCCGACCGAAGCTTGCTTTGGGAGGTTTCCTGCTTGATTCGTCTTATGCCTGCCGGACTTGCACTGGATGTGCTGGCTTCAACGTTCACCACAGGACGTGGCGGTTTTTAGTTGGAGTTCATCTGATCAAGATGCTTCCGCTTTTGTTCCTAGGGAGCATATTAGGCTTGAATAAAGAGAAGGGCGGTGAATGTCATGCATGTTGGAGAAAATTCAACAAAAGAAGAGATCTTGAGGTTAATTAAAACAACCGGGAAGCTTTCCATACTGGAAATGGCCAGAGAGCTGGGAATAACAGAAATGGCCGTCAGAAAGCATATTCAGGCTCTTGAAAAAGATGGCTTTATTAGATCTGCAATCCAGAGGCAAACAAAAGGGCGCCCTTCAAAGCTTTATCAGCTAACAGCAAAGGGCGAAGATCTGTTTCCGAAAAAATACAAGCAGTTAAGTGTTGAATTATTAACAGAACTTAAAAGCATGGGGCAGGGCCATTTAATTACAGAGTTGTTTTCAAGAAGGAAAAACCGCCTCGTACAGCAGTATGAGATTCAGACGGCCGGGAAATCTTTTTCAGAAAAGCTTCAAGTTCTTGAGGACCTTCTCCTGCTTGAAGGCTTTATGCCGGAATTGCTAATAGAGGAAGGCCAAGTCCACCTCAAAGAGTTTAATTGCCCATATATTGAAACAGCAGAAGAATTTAAACAAATCTGCAGGTCCGAAAAAGAGTTTATCAAAGATTTTCTTTCTGCTGATCATGTTGATATCAAATCCTGTATGGCTGCAGGTGATGGGTGCTGTCATTATATAATAAAGCAAGATTAGGCGGGGGCCCCTGTTCAAGGAGTTTTTTTGCGGGAATTACTTTATTATTCATCCTTGCAATCGTGAAAAATTGCACAATTCACCACGTTCCTTTAAGATAGCTTTTATGGGCGATAGCTCAGTTGAAAAATAGGGATATTAATAAAAGCATAGATCATTTGGGAGTGATGGCTGTGAAAAAATATAAAGGATACTTAATCGATTTAGATGGCACCATGTATCGCGGGACAGAGCTGATCAGTGAGGCAGCTGATTTTGTCAATAAGCTTAGGGAACTGGATCTTCCCTATTTGTTTGTGACGAATAATTCTTCCAGAACACCAGCCCAGGTAGCAGAGAAGCTTGTGAAGTTCGGCATTCCTGCCGAAGAAGGGCAGGTCTTTACAACGAGCATGGCTACTGCCAACTACATATATGAACAGCAAACCGATGCTTCAGTTTATGTGATTGGAGAAGAAGGAATACGGGAAGCGCTGGCTGAAAAGGGGCTAAACTTTGCTGAGGAGCATGCGGACTACGTCGTAGTGGGGATTGACCGCTCCATTAACTATGAAAAGCTATCCATCGCCTGTCTGGCTGTCCGGAATGGAGCAGCATTCATTTCCACGAACGGAGACATTGCTATTCCGACAGAAAGAGGGCTGCTTCCGGGTAATGGGTCACTAACCTCTGTCATTACTGTATCGACACAAACAGAGCCGGTGTTTATCGGAAAACCGGAATCGATCATCATGGAGCAGGCTTTAAAGGTGCTGGGAACAGCTAAGGAAGAAACCCTGATGGTTGGGGATAACTATGATACGGATATTTTAGCAGGAATGAATGCCAGTATGGATACCTTGCTTGTCCATACAGGTGTAACAACGAAAGAGCTATTGAAGGGTTATGACAAAAAGCCTGACTTTGTGCTCGATTCATTAGCGGATTGGGACTTTAAATAGAAAAGGATGGAGAAAAGTGCACATAACCCTGTCAAGTAGACATTGAAAAAAGAGTATACTAAGCTGCGGCCTTTTCTCGATATTCTATCGGGGAAAGGTCGTTTAATTTACTTTGAAAACGGTCTTGATTGTAAAAATGTATATAATCCTGAATTGCTACGTAAGCTTCTTCCATTGTTTTGGGACGTACTAAATAAACTTTCTCCGTCTTTAAATGAGAAAAGAAACACTCTATACAAGCATTATCATGACAGTTTCCTCTTCTTGAATGGCTGCCTATAACTTGGAGGTCCTCCTTCACTTGTTTTTCGTATGCTTTGGTTGTATATTGAAACCCCTGATCTGAGTGGATTAAAGCATTTTTTGCGAACTGCTTGCCTTCTAGCTGTTTTATAGTATCTATGACTAACTTAAGATCGTTCCTTTCAGATAACTGCCATGAAACAATTTCATTGTTATATAAGTCTAAAACAGCTGACAGATAGACAAACTCATCCCCAACTCGGATGTAAGTAATATCTGTGACGAGTTTTTCATACGGTTTTTCAGCAAAGAACTCCCGATTTAAGACATTGGGAAATAAAACGGATCCTTTTCATCCATAGAATGGACGTTTCTTGCGAATGACAGAACGAATACCTAATTCCCTCATTAATCTTCTGACCCGTTTATGATTAGCTACAATTCCCTCCCGGGAAAGAGCCCTTGTCATTCGTTTATATCCGTAGTAAGGATGCATTTTGTGGATGGCTAAGATATGCTCTTTTACTAAAATATTCTCCTCAAGACGGATTCTTCGTATAGGATTTGTATTGCGCCACTTGTAATATCCTGCTTTTGAAACTTCCCCAATTTTCAGTAGCCACGCAAGGGGATACTTTTCCCTTAAATTATCAATAATTTGAAATCGATCTGCTTTTAGGACCATTCCTTCCCATGTAGATTTGGATTGCGCTTTTTTAAGTATTCCACCTGCGCTTTCAGATAGGCATTCTCTTCTTCCAAATTATTAAAGTTTTTCTTATTCCAATGCCCACGCTGGTCATCAAATGATTCTCCGTTTCGTACTTTTTTAACCCAATTTGCAATTTGGGCATCACTTTTAATACCAAAATGTTCTCGAAGCTGTTTATAAGACCATTTCTCCTCCAACTTCAAACGAACAACTTCTCGCTTAAACCCCTCTGTATAGGTTTTAAAGGTTTGTCCTTTTTTGGCCATAGAAAAAACCCCTCCAAGTAGACTAGTAAGAACATCATATCATGTTCTCTTTTTTTACTGTCTACCTGAAGGGGATAATAACAAAGCTCTCCATCCTTTTTTATTCCGCATTTTCGGCACTGTGTGCCAGCCTGCTCGAAGCGGCTGCAGCGATAGCTCCGACAATATCATCGAGGAAGGTATGGCATCTTCCTGAACTCTTATCGTTCAGATCCTTCAGGATGCCAGGCTTCAATTTATCGATATATCCAAAATTGGTAAATCCAATGGAACCATATACGTTTACAATGGATAATGCCAGTACTTCATCCGCTCCATATAAACCCTCATCTGTAGCGATAATCGACTGCAGCGGCTCTAAGAGTTTCTTTTCCTCGGCCAGCATATCAAGCTGAATGCCCGTTAAAATGGCGTTTTGAACTTCTCTTTTTGATAAAACACGCTCAACATTATGAATGCAATCTTTCATTTGTAAATTGGGGTGATATTTCTCTTGGAGGAAGAACACTAAATCAGCTATATCCTGAATTTCTACCCCTCTTTCATGGAGCCATTTACGTGCTGTCTGCTCTGTAACGTTAACTGCTTTTTTTTCTTCATTCATTGGCTTCACCTTTTCTGGTTATTAAATAATTGCGGGAATGTCCAGGCCTAGCTAAGGTCCTGTGTTATGCACTTTTAGATTCTTTTCACTATGTATATACCCTTTTTTTATCAAATATGCCCGATGCCGCTGAAACGGAAAAATTTCATTTCCTGTATTATTTCCATGGTACACAGTCTTATCCAAGAAAACAACAAGTTTTAAAGTCTTCTATCATATATATTCCATAAGGATCTCTCTAAAATGAGGTGGTATAATGTTTAGAAAACTTTTGAAAGAACAATTTGGGATAGAAGCAGAGGATACGATGAGAATCGGAAAATATGATGCATGCCGAAAGCAGGGACAGCTTTATTTGCTTGTGCCTGCGGGGCATACAGATGAAGAAGAACTCGAAGAACTGGACCAAATGGCAGAACACCTTACCAATTGCGGGGATAGGAACATAAGCACTTTTATGAAAACAAAGGAAGGTAAACAATCAATTGATTGGAACGATAGCCGCTTTTGCATTCTGGTTAACCGGCATACACTGAGCAGAAAACAAAGTCAGTTTGGACGAAAGCTGGCAAAGTTCCATTACAGAGGCAGGAGCATTTCGTTTCCCGTGAAAAAAACAAGCAGAATCGGGCAGTGGAAACAGCTCTGGGAACAGCGGCTGGATCAAATGGAAAAGGTATGGAATGAGATGCTTTTCCAAAAGCCTGAAAATGATTTTGAGAGAATGTTTTTAGAGTCGTTTCCATACTATATGGGGCTTGCTGAAAATTCAATCCAATATCTTGTGGATACTGAGCTTGATGACGAACCAGAAATGGCAGACAGCGGAACCGTTTGTCATATAAGACTAACATCTGCCACCTGGGGAGACAGTTATTATATGAAAAATCCATTTGACTGGGTATTTGATCATTCATCCAGAGATTTGGCGGAATGGACGAGAGAGAAATATTTCCATAATATCAAAACGTATCAGCCGGATCTGCGCCAATTTTTATCGGAATATCAAAGTGTAGGGCCATTATCCTCCTTCTCATGGCGGCTATACTATGCTCGTCTATTATTTCCTCTCCATTATTTCGAAACAATAGAAAATTATTATGGTGCAGATTCTGAACAGCAGAAGCTTGTGCTTCAGGAGCGCCTGCAGAAGTATCTTTGGCAGTCTGACGATCATGAGCGTTTTCTGGGGGGATTTTTCGAATTTGCCGAGGTCCCCATCAAAAAACTCAGGATTCCTCTGGTGAATTGGATCAAGAGCTGAAAATAGGCAGGGAAATTCCCCTTACTTGGCGAATGGAACATAAGCTTGAGAATGTAAAGAGGGGATATTTTAATGAAACCATACGTATTTATCAGCAGGAAGCTGCCTGAAAATGTTATTGCCATTTTAAAAGAAAAGTACACAGTTGAAATGTGGGATCGGGAAGATGTGCCGGTACCTTACGATGTATTCTTACAGGAGGCGAGAAAAGCAGATGCCCTTTTAACTATGCTATCAGAGCCGGTGAATGAGGAAGTTCTGGAAGCAGGAGGGAAGCTGAAGATCATAGCCAATATGGCTGTCGGCTATGATAATGTGGATGTTGAGACAGCAAAAAGGCTCGGAATCACGGTGACCAATACACCAGAGGTATTGAATGATTCAACTGCCGACCTGACGTTTGCGCTTGTGCTCGCTGCTGCGCGCAGAATGGTGGAGGCTGCTGAGTTTGTGAAGAAAGGCAATTGGAAGAGCTGGAGTCCGCTGCTTTTAGCAGGGCAGGATGTACATCATAAAACAATCGGGATTGTAGGGATGGGGAATATCGGAAAAACAGTTGCAAAGCGTGCAGCTGGATTTGATATGGAGATTTTATATCACAATCGTTCGAGGAAGCCGGATGCGGAACAGGAACTGGGAGCCCAATATGTCAGCTTTGATGAATTGCTCGAACGCTCAGATTTCGTTGTCTGCCTGACGCCCTTGACAGAAGAAACAAGGAATTTATTTAACCGAAATGCATTCCAGAAGATGAAAGGCAAGGCTGTTTTTGTAAATGCCTCAAGAGGGCCGGTTGTAAATGAACATGATTTATATGAAGCACTGAAGGCAGGAGAGATTGCAGCGGCAGGATTGGATGTTTTTGCGGAGGAGCCAATTGGCGAAGACCATCCTCTGCTGGAGCTGAAAAATGTAGTGGCTATGCCCCATATCGGAAGTGCCAGCATAGAAACGCGCTATGCCATGATGCAGCTGTGTGTGGAAAACATTGATCTAGTCCTTTCAGGAAAGAAACCAAAAACACCAGTCGAATAGAAGTGATGAAGGCACCCCAAAGCAGGGTGCCTTTATTTATAGATAAAAAAATTTAAAAAATAAAATCGCAATAAATCAGTATGTGAAGCGCTTCCAGTCATTATTTTCGGAAAATTGCCTATTGTAAAAATGCCGCTTGACCCCTATAATGTCTACTATACAAATACAAATGTACTTGCATAGTGAACACTAAAGGGGGAGCTAGCGTGGAATCAATCTCAATCGGTTTATTAGGATTAGGAACAGTTGGATCGGGTGTGGTGCAAATCATTGAGAAACATCAGGATAAACTCATGCACCAAGTCGGCTGTCCGGTTGTTGTAAAGAGAGTTCTTGTTAAAGATGCAGATAAAGAAAGAGCAGTTAAAGTGGACAGGAATTTGCTGACGCTAAATCCTGAAGACATTTTAAATGATGCTGATATAGATGTTGTAATTGAAGTAATGGGCGGCATAGAAGAAACAAGAAATCATTTAAAGAAAGCTTTGGATAATGGCAAGCATGTGGTGACGGCAAATAAGGACCTAATGGCTGTTTATGGACCCGAATTGCTGGCTGCTGCTACGCAAAACGGGTGTGACCTCTTTTATGAGGCAAGTGTGGCCGGCGGCATTCCCATTTTAAGAGGGCTGGTAGATGGTTTGGCTTCAGACAGAATTACAAAAATGATGGGAATTGTGAATGGGACAACAAACTTTATTTTGACAAAGATGAGCAAGAATGGGAGCGCTTATGAGGAAGTTCTGAAAGAAGCCCAGGAGCTGGGATATGCGGAAAGCGATCCGACTGCAGATGTGGAGGGCCTTGATGCAGCAAGGAAAATGGCGATCCTGTCAACACTTGGTTTTTCCATGAATATTGACCTTGATGATGTAAAGGTTAAAGGCATTACAGATATTACAGAAGAGGACCTGCAGTACGGCAAGCAGCTTGGATACACCATGAAGCTGATCGGGATTGCTCATCGGGAGGGGGAGAAGGTGGAAGTAAGCGTTCAGCCGACTTTGCTGTCCGAGTCTCACCCGCTTGCATCGGTTCAGGATGAATACAATGCTGTATATGTATACGGTGAAGCGGTAGGGGAAACGATGTTCTACGGACCTGGGGCGGGCAGTCTGCCTACAGCTACTGCAGTGGTATCGGACCTCGTGGGTGTCATGAAAAATATGCGTCTTGGGGTAAATGGTAAGAGCGCGGTAGCCCCTCAATATGATAAGAAATTAAAAGGTGCAGATGAAATTTATTCGAAGTATTTCTTAAGATTGCATGTTAAAGATGAGGTAGGGACTTTTGCCAACATCACATCCATATTCTCAGAGCACCATGTCAGCTTCGAAAAAATCCTGCAGCTTCCTTTAAAAGAAAAAGGGCTTGCTGAGATTGTACTGGTTACCCACCAGGCATCTCTTAAGGATTATGAGGATATATTAGTAAGTTTAAGAGATTTGCCGGCAGTCCAAACAATTAAAAGTTCGTATCGTGTGGAAGGGAGCGCCAGAGTATGAGATGGGAAGGCCTTTTAAAAACATATAAAGATTTACTGCCTGTTAATGAAAATACACCAATGCTTACCTTAAATGAGGGCAACACTCCCCTGATCAGGCTGGATAAACTTTCAAGAGACTGGGGCATTGACCTCTATGTGAAAACGGAAGGAGCTAATCCAACCGGGTCATTTAAAGATAGAGGCATGGTTATGGCTGTTGCAAAGGCGAAAGAAGAAGGAAGTGATGCCATTATCTGTGCTTCCACCGGCAATACCTCTGCAGCAGCTGCTGCATATGCAGCCAGAGCCGGCATGAGATGTGTGGTTGTCATCCCTGAAGGAAAGATCGCCATGGGAAAGCTGGCGCAGGCTGTTATGTATGGAGCGGAAGTTGTATCTATTGAAGGCAACTTTGACCAGGCACTGGCAATGGTTCGGAAAATAAGCGAAACAGAACCTATTACTCTCGTAAACTCGGTTAATCCATATCGTCTTGAGGGCCAGAAGACAGCGGCCTTTGAGATCTGCGACCAGCTTGGAGGCGCCCCGGATATCCTTGCCCTGCCTGTGGGCAATGCAGGCAATATTTCTGCCTATTGGAAAGGGTTTAAAGAATATAGTGAAGTACGCGGCACTGATCTTCCAAAAATGCATGGAGTACAGGCCGAAGGTGCAGCGGCCATCGTTCATAACCGTGTGTTTGAAAATCCCGAGACGATTGCTACAGCCATCCGAATCGGAAATCCTGCGAGCTGGCACTTAGCCAATGCAGCATTGTCAGAATCAAATGGGAAGATTGATGAAGTCAGCGATGAAGAGATTCTTTGCATGTATCGTAAACTTGCTTCTTCTGAAGGGATTTTTGCTGAGCCAGCTTCGTGTGCTTCGCTTGCGGGAGTATATAAACAGCTTCGCAATGGGGAGATTCCGCATAAAACAAAGGTTGTGGCCATCCTGACTGGGAACGGACTTAAGGATCCTAATACAGCCATTGATTGCAGCCCTGTGAAGCCAGTTTTGCTGCCTAATGATGAAAAAGCAGTAGCGGATCATATCAAGGGAGCCGTTCACACATGAGCGAAGGTGAAATGGTTGTCATCAAAGTACCGGCCAGCACTGCAAATCTCGGGCCAGGCTTCGACTCGATCGGCCTCGCATTAAATTTATATTTGACGCTTGAAGCCGAGAGGGCAGATAAGTTTGAAATGATTCCTTTATCAGAGCCGCTAAGCATCTACCCTTTAGATGAATCGAATTTTATTTTTCAAGTTGCAAAGGGTACGGCAAAGAAGTATGGAAGAGAGCTTCCAGGATGCAAAGCCCGGATTTCAAGTGATATCCCCCTTACACGCGGACTTGGATCAAGCGCTGCTGCCATTGTAGCGGGAATTGAATTAGCTGACGCGCTTTGTGATCTTCAGCTGAGCCAGTATGAAAAGCTGGAGCTGTCATCACGAATGGAGGGGCATCCGGATAACGCAGGAGCTTCCCTTCTCGGAGGCCTTGTCATTGGCTGCATGTCAGAGGAAGAGGTTTCTGTCCAAAGCATTAAAAATATAAGTTTTGATGTTATAGCAGTGGTGCCAAAAGAAGAGCTCCTTACAAAGGAATCCAGAGGCGTCCTGCCTGAAGCATGGTCTTTTAAAGAAGCCGTACAGGCTGGGGCAGTCGGCAATGTCATGGTTGCAGCACTGCTTAGCGGGAATTATTCCCTGGCAGGCAAGATGATGAGTGCTGACTTATTTCATCATCCTTACCGCAAGAAAATGGTTCCCCATTTGGAAGTTATTGAAAAGGAAGCACCTCGTCTAGGAGCATTTGGAGTTGCCTTAAGCGGTGCCGGACCGGCGGTTCTCTGCCTTGCAGAGCCAGAAGGTGCTCCTGCAGTGGCTGAAGGGCTTCAGCGGATTTTTCCGGAAATGGAAATCCTTTCCCTCAAAATTGATCAGGTAGGCGTCACTGTTTTAAAAAAAAGCCTAGCTGAACTGGAAATAGGCCATACAGTATAAATAAAAAAAGCGATGTCATGCCGACATCGCTTTTTGTAAGGTAAAATTAAAATACTTGTTCTACTTCGACTACACCAGGTACTTCTTCTAAAAGAGCGCGCTCAATACCGGCTTTTAACGTAATCGTTGAACTTGGGCAGCTGCCGCATGCACCAAGAAGGCGCAATTTAACGATGCCATCTTCAACATCCACCAATTCACAGTCCCCGCCATCGCGAAGAAGGAATGGGCGCAATTTATCTAATACTTCCTGAACTTGTTCAGTCATAGTCGTTTGTTCTGCCATGTGAAATCGACTCCTTTCCATATATTTATTATAATCAAATCAGTCTTAAAAATCTATTCCAAGAGCGTAATTTCCACTCATTAGGAGAATATTTTATTAGGTTTGCTCTTTGTTAATGTTGTAAAATGAAGGTAAGAACAAGTTTTGCATAGGGGGAGAGAAGATTGAAAAAAGAAATTGAAATCACTGTGTATGGTGCAGAACAGCTTTGTCCAAGCTGTGTGAATCTCCCATCATCCAAGGAGACATATGAATGGCTGGAAGCGGCAGTATCCCGCAAATTTGCCAACCAGCCTTTTAAAATTGTGTATGTTGACATTCATAATCCGCCCGAAGAAGAGAACAAAAAAGAGTTCGCCTTGAGAGTGATTGAGGAGGATATGTTTTACCCGGTTGTCCTGATTGAGGATGAAATTGTTGGTGAAGGCAATCCGAAATTAAAAACAATCTATGCGGAAATGGAAAAGTACGGATACCAGGCAGTTTAATAAAAAATGAGCATCGAAAGGGATGCTCATTTTTTTATTTGGTAAGAGTTTCAGCTGATTCAGCTGGATATTGAAGTTGAATTTTCATCTCTACAGTATTTATACCAGAATATCGGTCAGATTTTTACTTTATCGGTCACTTCCTTTCAAATTAATTTTTCAGCAAAGTAATGGCGCAAATATAAATCAATCTCTATCGTTATCCGCGCTACTTTGGTTCAAACGTAAAAAAAAGAGCCCGCAATGGGCCCTCTTATCCGTTATGGTATTTATACATCCATAAAATCCCCGATTTTAGCAGGCGGGCAACACGTCCTGTGATAGGGCGTTCTGCGACTAGACCGAATCCGTGCTTTTTGCCCAATGATCCAAGAACTCCTTTAAGTTTGATTACTGGCAATGTTTCAGGGAGTTCCTCACCTTTCCAGCGTTTCAATAGGATTTGAACGATTTGCTCTGCCTGCCCTTCAGCAAGCTGGGCACTTGGTGCATGCGGAAGGCTTGCACAATCTCCTACGACATAGACATGTTCATTTCCAGGGATATTGTGATGCTTCGTTAAAACTACCCGTCCTTGCTGATCCTTTTCCACATTCATATCGCGAACCACTTTGTTCGGCTGGATGCCGGCTGTCCATACGATGGCATCACAGTGGATGGCTTCGTCATGATTATAAAGGGTTTTTTCTTCTACTTTAGTAATATTTGATTGGTTAATAATTTCTACATTATGTTCTAGAAACCAATTTTCTACATATGTGCTTAATCTTTCAGAGAATGCAGAGAGTATATGCTTCCCTCTATCGAACAATTTGACTTTCAAATCCGGACGGCTTTCATTTAATTCTGAAGCCAGTTCTACTCCGCTTAATCCTGCACCCACAATTCCAACAACAGAGCCTGGTGATAGATTATTTAAAGCTTCATACGTTCTTCTGGATTTTTCAATTGTTTGAATGCTATATGTGTGAATGTCGGCTCCCGGAACATTATGATACTTATCTTCACAACCAAGGCCTATTATTATATCATCATATAAAACAGGCTCCTCGCCTTGAAGATAAACCTTGTTTTCCTCTATGCTGATTTTCGTCACTTCACCGTATTTAATGGTCAATCTTTGATGTTCAGGGAATGATACACGCACATGCTGATCGGAAATGGTGCCTGCAGCAAGAGCGTAATATTCAGTTTTTAAACAATGATAAGGAACACGATCTATTAGTGTAATGGAGACATCATCAGGAAGCTGATTAGGCAAAAGGCGGGCAAGCGCCCTCATACCGCCATAACCTCCGCCAAGTATCACAAGATTTTTCATAGTATATTTCCCCTTTATGTCCGTACTGTTTACTTTCGCCGAACTCAAATAACGTTAATTAGTTATCTTAAAAAAATAAATAAATGATATTAATAACCTCAAACCCATAAAAAGTATAACGAAATTGTGTCAAAATCACAACACATATCAGCAGGAAACTTGACAATAAACGACATGAAGTGGTAAATATGTGCACTTTAAAGGAGAGAATGGAATCCATTTCTTGCAGAATTCAAGTAAAAAAGGTAGCATTAACAGGGTAGAGAGGTGAAAGATGTGATTAAGCCAATCATCGAATTTTGCATCAGCAATTTGGCCAGCGGCTCTCAAAAAGCGCTTGAAAAGCTGGAAAAGGATTATGACCTGGATGTCATAGAATATGGCTGTCTTGGGTATTGCGGCAAATGTGCAAGCACTCTTTTTGCGCTTGTGAACGGAGAAGTGGTTACTGGAGAAACGCCAGATGAACTGGTTGAAAATATATATCAATATCTGGATGAAAATCCAATGTTTTAATAAAAGGAGCGATTAAATTTCGCTCCTTTTTCTTGTGTCAAAAGTAACAAAGTAACCACTTGAATAACTGTCTGGCGCAAGCAGCCTGCCCCTTCGAGTTGCCGGGGGCGGGCAAGGTTCTTCTGCTTTCCTTAGTTGCCGGCAGTTTTTTGTTCCTGTCTCATCTCATGCCAGCGTTCTCTTGCCATTTCAATTAATTTAGGCTCAGTGGAGCGGCTTTGCAGTTCAATTACTTTTGAAAAGTATTTAACAGCCTGTTCAGACTGATGTGTCCTTCTGGATAACTCTCCGATCAGATAGAAAATCCTCGTTTCAGAAATAGATGATCCTTTAAAATCATCTGACATATAAGACTCCGAATATTCTTTTAGAGCAAGTTTCAAAAATCTCTGTTCTTGATTATCATTTTTTATACTCCGGAAAAGCCAGGCCAGCCTGATATATAAACCAGCCATAATAATATGCTTCTCCCTTTTTAAAGTACCGCAATAAATAGCCAGCTTATAGGCGTTGATTGCAACAGGGATGGTACGGTCCTGGCAATAATCCTGGGGTATCCAGGCATCTACAACTTTAGAATTAATCATGTCCAGGGCTCCAGGCGGAAAATAAGGGGAAAAGTCCTCTGATTCTGAGTAGCCGCAATGTGGGCAAGTGTTAATATAATATAGAAGAGGATTCATGCTTTCATCAGAATAAATTGGGCAAAAATCACTGTCATAATTAAATACTTTTACAAATCGGGTGCGGATTTTTTTTGTGGTGAAACTCTCTCTGCAGACTCTGCATCCGCAATTTTTATCATAAGTAGGCTTTAATTGCTGCATAGAATGCCACCTCCGAATATAATGAATATGACTATTGTATCATGCATTGTTTGGTTTAGGGGCATAAAGAACTATTCGTTAAACAGTGTTCTGAAAAGGCAATAAAAAGAAAAAGCCTCTTAAGTTGAGCACATACCTTTTACTGTATATACTATATATATAGAAATATCCTTACGTGTACAGGAGGGAATAACATGGAACAAGTTGTGGATATAACAGAAGCAGCAGCTTTGCATATAAAAGAAATGATGAAACAAAATGAGGAAGAAGATGCATTCTTGCGTGTAGCCGTTAAAGGAGGCGGGTGCAGCGGACTTTCCTATGGAATGGGGTTTGCCCATGAAGTCGAGGAGGGTGATATCCAGTCAGAGCATTATGGTATCCAGGTTCTTGTCAGCAAGGAAGACGCCCCTATCTTAAAAGGCACAAAAATTGATTACAAACAATCGATGATGGGCGGCGGATTCACAATCGACAATCCCAATGCCATAGCAAACTGCGGCTGCGGATCTTCTTTTAGGACTGCGACGGAAGCAGGGACGCCAGAAGACTGTTAAGCAGAAAACACTGGCATACCAACGTTTTAAGGCGTTTTTATTATCGGGATACTGAACGATCATTCTGATCGGAAACTGGTTCCGAAATGGTTACGAAAAAACAAATAAGTAACGGAATCCGCAATTATTTAACGGCATAAAAACAAGCCTAATATGCGTGATTCTGGGTTGATAATAACGATCTCTTTGACGATAAATGGTGAAAACCACGTCAGGGAGGTCGTTTTTTTATGTCATTAAAGATGCGAAAGAAACGGAAGCAAGCTACACGGACGAATCAAACGCAATATCCACGACTGACATTGTCCCAGGCGATCGATTTAACCATCGCCAGCAAGCGGGCTGAAGGGATCCGGGAACGAACGCTGCGTGACTATTCAAATATGTGGCGCTACTTTACGACATGGCTGCAGGAACAGTATGAGATAGCGGCTGTGGACGAGCTGTCGCCGGATGTGTTCCGCAATTACATCAATTATATGAAGTATGACAAACGCAAATATGACGGCCACAAATACATAAATTCGGACAAGCAGGGAATCGGGCTATCAGATACGACGATCAATATTAATTTGCGCACGCTGCGGGCAGTTTTTAATCACCTGGAACGTGAAGATCTAATCGAAGTGAATCCGATGGACAGGATCAAGCTATTGCGCCAGGATATCGATCTTACAAATTGCTTTACTGATGACGATTTAAAGGAGTTATTAAGGCAGCCAGATCAGCGTGACTTTGTCGGCTTCCGGGACTATGTCGGAATGAATCTGCTGTTGGACAGTGGATTGCGCATCCAGGAAATGTTGGGACTGCGTATAGGCCATATAGACTTCCAAACACGATTTATAACGCTGGATGGTGCGCAAAACAAGAACAGAAAGCCGCGGCTGGTTCCGATCTCTGCACACGTCGCAAAGCTGCTGCTGCAGCTGATCAGCGAGAATGCAGCACACTTCAAAACAGATCGAATCTTTTTATCGTGCTATGGCGAACCCATTGGCGCCAATCACTTTAACAAGCGGCTGAAGTATTATGCAGAAAAAGCAGGGATCGAAGATAAAAAGGTAACGGCGCACGTATATCGCCATACATGGGCAAAGAACATGATCATAAATGGCTGTGATCCTTTCACTTTGCAGAAGATTGGCGGCTGGTCAGATATACGGACAATGCGTCGGTACATTCAGATGGATTTGAGTGAGATGCGCCGAAGCCATGACGATTACAGTCCAATCACGAAGCTGCGCACAAAGAGAAGATAGAAACAAAGGTAAAGAAGTTAATACGAAAGGAGCAATTGAAAATGCATGAGAGATTAGGATTGGCTGCCGAAGTTGCCATTCAATCCGTCAAGAGTGGCGAAGCAACCGGAGAACAAGCGATGGAATTCTTGGTAAAAAAATTGGAGCAATTGAAGACAAGCGAATTATGCAAGTAAACAGACAAAAGAAAAGGACGCCTGAACTGCGGGCACAGTCGGGCGTCCGAAATACTTTGCAGCACCAATAAGGCGCATACACAACACTAATGCGATTATATCAAAAAATTCTATAATCGTAAAATCCTGTTCTTGCGTCTATTTAATCGAACAAATGTTCGTATGTTAGTGCTGCCCATTAGGGAGCGAAGAAAATGCAATCATTGCGAGAATATCAAACATTTAATTCAATCAATGAAATGGACGAAGCAGCTGCGATCCACATAGAAAGACATGCAGCTGATCTGACGCAAACAGACATCGATCTGATCCGGATCCTGGCTGCACACAGCTGCAAGATCCCTGGCGTATCTTATTTAAAGGTTGCGACAATCTGCATACTATTAGATCGCAGTGAAAGCCGCGTTCGTGCTTTAACACGCAAATTGGCGCAGCTGGGGATCATCGAAAAGATCCAGACTTATCGCCAGAAGTCCGGCGGCAAGGGCGTGAATATTATTCGCATTATGCCAATCCAGGGCAGCGATCAGCCAGCTGCAGCAATCGACAGTAGGTCGGCCACAGTAGGTCGAGCATCCAGCGCAAAGACAAGCCAGGACAGCGATGGCGGCACTGCTGAACAATCAAAAACATTTATTTCTTTAAAACAAAAGTCTTTACATAATAGACACCAAGAATCATCGGATGTATTAAAAGGATCCATTCCTGCGCCAATTTATGATGTAATGGCGCCGTACTATGGAGCATCCGATATGTATCGCATCTATGGCATCCTACTGCGTGCAAAATCGTCTATAGATCGCAATATTACACTGGAAGCATGGGCGCAAGAATATGTCCAGGTGTTCAAGTCTGCGGTCTGGCGTTTAAAAACGGGCAAGATCAGATCCCTGGACGGTTATTTATTCCGCAGCTGGCAGTCGATCACTAGCTGGATAAAACGGAAGCAGGCGCAAGCTGAAGGGTCCCTGGCCACGTTGAACTGGTTGGATGATGAACTATAAAAAATAGCGCACTGGATAAAATGTGCGTTTATTAAGAGGTGATTAACGTGTCTGAAGAAGTTAAAGACGTAAGCTTATACGCAAAATTTAGTCAACAAATCAACGATGGATTTTTGAAGTTCGATGATGCCATGCCAGCCATTTTAATTGGGCACTTGTACATAGAAGCAGAAGTCGAAAAGCAGTTAAAAATTAAATCGGAGCATCCAGAAATGTTGGATATGCCACGTATGACGTTTTCGGACAAGCTAAGTCTGTTAGTTGCGCTGGGCGTTTTGCCGAAAGAATCCCGCACTCCATACGAACTCATTGACACATACAGGCGGAAATTTATTTATAATCCTGAATGCTTATTGCCGGAAGATGCTATCGGAAAATTAACAAGATCAATGAATAATTCGCAAAGGCAGTTTTATCGCAAAGTAGTGGATAAAGAATCCACAATCGGGGATAAATTTCGCACCTGTTTAACGTTGCTATTTGTAGATTTATGCATAAATGGCGAAGTATTGCGGCTTAGAAGAAAGGGCGAAAACTTACAGCAAGAATTCGTCCAATTACAAGAATTATACGCGCAGCGTGCACAATTCTCAGCAAATTAGTCGGAATTAATGTATATATTTACGCCCATATAAGCGTATACGATAAGCAGTGTTACGTTGGGTTGCGCATATGAAAACTATAGGGCATAAATGGGCGCAAATTATCATGCTAAATAGCGTGAAAGTCGAAGGGTGGCGCTGTAAAATATCTGCTTTCGCTTCCCAGACGAAAGGTCGGGAAATAAAAGGGGGCTGCATTTCTGCGCCAGATATTGCTTCTATGTACGAATCTATCTATTTTCGTACATTCGTTTTAGCGCTATTGAAGGATTTATCATTATGTGATATTCTGAATGTACGAAAACGAATCGTATTATTTAAGTTAGTACATTTGGAGGGCGTTAAAAATGGGGAAAAAGAAGACGCAAGAAACTACATATAATGTGCAGCCGCTGCGAACTGCAGAGGAAATTGCAGAATTTAAATGGGCTCTGAAGCGATTTGCCAGCGATCGGGATCGATTTATGTTTACGATTGGAATAAATACTGGATTGCGTGCTTCCGATCTAGTAAAGCTGAAAGTCAGCGATGTCCACGGCAAAAACACCAGCACGATCGTCGAAGAAAAAACCGGAAAACCTCGCAGATTATATCTGGCAGCAATCCAGGACGAAATTATGGAGTTCTGCGCCGGAAAAGCGGATGATGAATGGTTATTCCCTTCACGCAAAGGAAGCGGCCATATCAGCCCAACACAGGCGTACAGATCACTGAATAAAGCTGCTGAAGCACTGGATCGCCAAGACGTCGGAACACACACAATGCGCAAGACATTCGGATATCACTATTATCAAAAGACAAAGGACATTGCGACATTAATGGAGATCTTCGGACATAGCGCACCATCTATCACTAAACGATATATAGGTATCACAGAAGACGAGATCCAGCAGAGCCTGGCTGATTTTAAACTGTAAAGCTGCCGTTTATTTAGGCGGCTTTTTTTTGTGTGAAAAGATCCGGCTGGGAAATAAAAATGGGGGCGGGAGGGTCAGACGAAATCCCCTTCGCCTGCAGTGCAAAACTATGCGGCACTCCAAAAAGAAAAGGAATATTATATTAACAGGCTTATCCCGGTGCTACTAAATTTTTCGATATAAAAATCCTATATTTAAATTCTGCATTTCCGGCTGAAAAATTTTTTGCAAAATTTGAAAGGTCGCGGAGTTAGATATTCATTCTTCCGCAATGAACGGTGTAACATTGAAAAAATCGCCAAAATGCGGACTTTGCCAGCTGTAAAAATGCGAACTTTGCTGTATCAAAATACTTATACACGGTTACGATATATGTCGGATAGCAAATGCGTATTTGTCTGCGTTGCCTGCTATCCACCCCAGAACATGATATATTCCCTTTGACGATCTGGCGGCTATGACGGCTGCCGGGTCGTTCTTTTTTTTTATTTTCACGCAGAATAGGAGGGCAAACAGATGAAACAGTTACTTTTGACGGGCAGCCAGCTGCGGCAGATCCGTGAATGCTTGGGCATATCACGTGTCAAGATGGCAAAGCGCATGAAAATTAGCTATATATATCTTGCGAAAATGGAAGCAGGGGATCGAAATGTCACTGGCGTCATGAACCGCCGTTTTAAAGATACTTTACGCTTAAACAATGCGCAGCTGCTACAAATATTGGCCGATGCTGAATCAGAAATGGAAGCCGCTTTATAAGTGGATTTAAAGGCGTCCACAGATCCGGCTGAACCGCTGGCAAACAAAAAAGACGCCAGGAACGGATCCCGACGCCTTCTTTAATGAACAGTCTGCGAACCATCGGCGCAAAATTGCCATCTTTGGGCTGGTGTGTCGCCTGTTGTCTGCTGTTCTGGTTTTCATGGCGTTATACAGCGGCGGGCAGTCGCGTAACAGCAAAAATATTTACCTATATATGGATTAAATATTACATTTATATTACAAAGTGGTGTGTGTAGTCAAAACGGCCTTTTTCAGTAGGCTATATGTTATGAAGAATTAAATCGTTATATGCGCTGGCTTACGCTATATAAGCGCTACAAGTAACGTGAAGACAAGCTTCAAACATCTTGCGTTCCTTTCAGGAAGCGCAAAGATATTAAATAAATAATCTTCATTAATCATTCGCAAGAATGTTAATGATATGTTTATAACACTATTAACCGATAATAAACGAAGCCGCGCTAATCTGACATATATTTTTCGCTAATAAACGAATAAAGGTGAAATCTGCAATCACATGCTGCAGCTACTTCGGAATAAATCCGGGTGGCTGCGGCTTTTTTTTTGTGTTTTTATTCATTAGATAGTCAATATTGTTTGCATTTCCTGCCACAGTCGGTGCAGCGAAGAACAGCTGCTAAACAAAAATCCGAAGGGAGAACAACAACATGAATCTGAACGGTTATAAAATAAAAATTTTGCGTGTTATCCATGGCATGGATCAACAGGAGTTCAGCGAAAAAGTAGGATGTACACAGTCGCTGCTTTCAAAAGTAGAGCGTGGCAGCTGCGGAGTATCCAGGAAGCTGAACGCAAAGATTGTCAGCTATTTTAATGTGGATGAAAGCAAGCTGACGGCATTGGATGCTGCTATTGAGAAAATCGCGTTCAACAATAAATAAACAACACACACAACAGGGAGCGATGAAAAATGGAAGAGAGAACATCACTGCAGGGGTTGGCGGTCACTGAAGAGTTACTTAACGATATTGGATATACGAAGCTGGAAAGAGCCTATATCTATAACAGCGGCAATATCCGTGAAGATCATATGCTTGGCGTGATCAGGTCTATACGATCGTTCTTCTTGGCTTTGGGCATCGATCCAGAGGATGAAGAACTGCGCTGTGCAGCCATTAGCTTGATGGAATTCGAAGCAGGCGATCTAGGATGAAGACAAAGCACTGCTATAGCTGTAAGAAGTCTTTGCCTACTGAACATTTTGCGAAAAACGCAGCAAAGCCAGACGGACTGCGGGAAGAGTGTCGGACGTGCAGGAAATACGAGGTGGCTGTACGTGGAGCGAATACCAGGGCTCAAGAATATGGATTGCCGGGACGCTTAAAGATCCAGGATGTTCGTCACTTAATGGAGTTTTTTGAACCGCATGGCTGTATAATATGCGGTTCCAGTTTTGCTGATCGAAAGCAATTATCGCTTGATCATGTGATCCCGTTCAAGCGCGGTGGACGGAACGAAATAGGTAATTTGGTTCCAATATGCACACTTTGCAATTCGAAGAAAGGTGACAAACCTTTGCTGACTTTTGCTGCCGAGCGTATAGCCTGGGATCGGATGGAGGCGTTACTGCATTTTCTTGCAGCAGAAAACAAAAAGACTGCCGCAGAAATAGCTGCAGATCTTGCGCAAGATGTAATCGAATATATGAGGGGGATAAAAGGCTATGAGAATACCGAAAAAAAGCCGAAATTATTACATTTCCAATAAAGCAATATTGAATGGAACAACACTGCAGGAAGGTGGGATTTATGAACTTTCACCAGATGATGCTGCTTCTCTAGGATCGGCAGCACAGGAAGTGTCTTTTCCGCGCTTAGATTCGATTCAGCAGCAGCTGGATCAGGAAACATTGCGATTCCGTGAAAAATACGCAGAGACAGAAGCCCATTCGCGATATGCTTCCAATCATGCGGAAAAGGAATTCCAGCTTTCAGAATTGACTTCGCAGCTGGACGCAAAGGCAGCTGAAGCTTTCGAGAAATATTCAGAGGAAATTCGCCTGTATGAAAAAGAGTTGCTGCGTAAATCGATGGAATTGCCCGCAGTAAGCGAACAGGAGCGCAGCCAGGCGCAGGGAGCGATCAGCATGGTGGCAAATGGCGCATCTATGGGCGATCCGGTGCAAGCTTTGTGCCTTCTTATCGGCCAGCTAGAAGCCATGACACCGGGTCAGCAGGCGCACATTGCGCAAAATTTTGCGACTATCCGAACAGCGGTGGATCCAGCCGACAAGGAAGCAGCTGAACTTTTAAGCCAGGCGTATAAGATCGCCAGCGGTTCATTGAAGGGGTTACAAGATTATCAGACTAAGAGTAGGCACCTTGCAGCAATCAAGAAGCAATTGGACATGTCCGGATCGCCTTCTGTCGCATATAAACGCCTGGGACTGGTGCACAAAGGCTATAAGAAGTTCGCAGGAGGTCGTTAAAATGGGGGACCAAAAACAACAGCAGCCGCAGCTGCTGCTTCCGTTAAACTTACAAGCCTTTGCGGAAGATCCGGAGGATCCTTCGAACGATCCAGAACTAGTTCCGAATGATCCGCAAGATTCTCCGAGTCATCCGAAACCAAGAGAAGATCCGCAAACAGATCCATTATCGGATAATGAACGGTCTGAACTGATCAAGCTGCGCAAGCAGGCGGCGATCAACAGCGCCGGGATTGTAGGTCCAGGTGATGTAAAGAACGCGATGGATTATCTGGAAGATGAAACAGATCCGGATGAAATGGCAGCCATATTGCGGGAATTGCTGGATGATCTAAAGGTACGTGAACGAATGTCGGGTGCAGACCCTAGTCCGGGAAATGGCGCACGCAGCCGTTACCAGCCAACAGACGGCACAGAAATCGGGCGCAGCATATACCACAGAATAAAGAATAGAAGGAAACGATAATCGAAAAAGCGCCGGGACGATTCCTGGCGCTTTTTAATGGGGGTGACGGAATTGAGCGCAAAGAAAATCTTTAACCAGCTTTTAGCAGCATATGAAACCGATATAAAAACCTCTGAATTCCAGGATTTGATGCGCCAGTTAGGCGTTGGATTGCACATGCTTGCGACATTGACCGACTTATTGGAATGCGTACTGGAAGGCAGCGTGAAACAATCTGAAGCTGTGACAGAGATCGGGCTTATGGTCAGATACGACGGTACTAACTAATTAAGACGTGGATCGAAGGGATCTGCGTCTTTTTTTTTATTTATTCAAAAGGAGTCGATAACCATGAACAAGCTGGCGGAAGTGAACGCAAAGATAAAAAAGCTGAATAAGGACTTCGCTGCGGGCGCCATTACTGCTGCGTTAGCTGCCATCTATGTTGAGCAGATGATCAAAGAAATTTCAAAAGATGAATTCCTGAATAGCCATGCAAAAGTCAACGTCATCCAGGCTTTGCGATGCTATCAGCGGATTTTTCAATATCAAAATGACATCCAGAACGGAAATAAAATCACTCATTCGAAAATCGAAAAAACACTAGCACGATCAATCGAATTTTTAAGGCGTGCGGAAAGGCATGTCGTACAGAAAGGATGACATAAAACATGAGTGACATACAATTCACTATCGCCGCAATCGATAATTTTACATCCACCTTCCGCAATTTGGATAGCCAATTAAGCCAGGCATACAAGACAGCGGGCACGATGGGGAAATCGATGATAGTGGCAGGTGCTGCAGTTGGCACTGGGCTAGGTGCAGCTGTCAAAACTGCCGCAGACTTTGAGAAAACCATGTCGCGTGTTGGTGCACTGTCCGGAGCAACTGACAAAGAAATGAAAAAGTTGAATGAAACGGCACTGCATCTAGGAGAGACAACATCATTCAGCGCGTCACAGGCTGGCGAAGGGATGTCGTACCTCGCAATGGCTGGTTATAAAACCAATGAAATTATCAGCGCAATGCCGGGGCTATTGGCCGGAGCAGCCGCAGGACAGACAGATCTTGCGACAACAGCCGACATCACTTCAAATATCTTATCCGGATTCGGTATTCAGGCAAGCGAGACTGGCAGGGTGATGGACGTACTAACAGCGACGTTCACGAATTCAAACACTGATTTGCGAATGCTGGGAGAAACGATGAAATATCTCGCTCCTGTTGCAAAGTCTGTCGGGATATCACTGGAAGAAACAGCAGCGGCGACAGGAATTCTGGGGAACGCTGGGATTCAAGGGACAATGGCAGGGACATCGCTGGCCATGGCTATGACACGACTTGCGTCACCAGTCGGCAAAGCGAAAAAGATGATGGAGAAACTGGGCTTCAGTGCTTTTGATGTTAATGGCACAATGATTCCATTATCAGACATGATCACGCAGCTAACTGAAAAGACGAAGGGATTAACCCAGCAGCAGAAACTGCAGGCGATTAAGACCATCTTCGGCCAGGAAGCACTGAAATCGATTCTAACGCTTATGGAAGCAGGCGGTGACACGATCGCAGAATTTGCAACTGAACTGGAAAACAGCGGTGGAATCGCGGAAGAAATAGCGGGCAAGCAGCTAGATAATCTGATGGGGCAGCTGACGATTTTGAAATCAGCTTTCGAAGGTGCAGCAATATCTATCGGAAATGCGCTGCTTCCATCTTTAAAGACGATTACCAGCGGAGTTCAGATGCTGATGGACAAGTTCAATGGGCTGCCAGAAGGGATGAAAGCAACGATAGCAATCTTTGCGGCAGTATCTGCTATTGGCCTATTAGTCGGCGGTGCTTTGCTATGGATCATATCACTGATTCCTGGATTCGTTGGCGGCTTTACTGCGATTGCAGGCGCTATGAATCTGACAGCTGGCGCATTCGCACTTACTATTGGCTGGATCCTCCTGGCGATCGCTGCCATCGTGGGGATTGGTATTGCGCTGTACAAGGCATATCAAAATGTCGGCTGGTTCCGTGACATGGTGAATGCTGCCTGGGCGCAAATAAAAACTTATTGGGGTATTGCGATTGACTGGATCAAAAGCAAAACTTCACAAGTGATCAGTGCGGTGTCTGCGTTTATCGGCCAACAGTTGGAAAAGATACGCAGCTGGTGGAAGAAACACGGTGATCAGGTGATGTCCATTGTGCGTACATTAATGCAAGTTACGTCCGATGTCGTAAAGGCAGGGCTGAACTTCATTAAGGGTACCTTCCAAGCGGTCTTCCCGATCATAGAAAACATTGTCCGTGTTGCCTGGGCCTTTATTTCCAATTACATCGACACGGCGATCGATGTTATCCTGGGCATTATTAATGTTGGGATGTCCTTGCTGGAAGGTGACTGGTCCGGTGCTTGGGAAGGCATCAAAGGAATCGCAGTCGACATCGTATCCGGGATCGTGAAATTCTTCAAAGACATCGATCTCTTCCAGGTTGGAAAAGATATCATCAGCGGATTGGTCAAAGGTATTGGATCGATGGCTGGCGCTGTTGGAAGTGCTGTGGCAGGAATTGCTAAAGGAATCCCGGCTGGCGTCAAGAAGCTGCTAGGAATACACAGTCCGTCACGAGTCTTGATGGAGCTGGGAGAGTTCACAGGCGAAGGCTTCGCGATCGGTGTCGCAGATATGCAGAAGCTAGTGCAGAAGTCATCCGCAAAACTGGCTGATGCTGCATTGATCGATGGTGGATCCGTTGGGACGATGTCTGTTGCGCCGATCCGGAGGAATTCTGGGGTAGCTGCAGCAACGACTGCCAGTTCTTCTGACAGCAAGCTGGATCTGCTACTTGCAGCAATTCAGGAACGCACTGGCCGCCGAGATCCGGTGGAAGTCGTGATCAATATGGACGGCAGGGTTGTCGCTAGGCAGCTGGTGGATCCTATGGAAATGGAACTCCAAAGAAAAGCGACAAGCAGAAGAAGGGCTGCTGGCAGGGTTTAAAGATGGACGTCTGGGATCATTGCGGATCCTGGGCGTCTTTTTTTCGTTCTATGAAATACTTCTTTTATTTTATAGATTCATAGTTATAATATTTAGTAGTTACATTAATTTACAATTAAGGGGGATTTTAATGGCAGATGGATCAAAGGTTGAAATAACTCCTATAGAGAAACGTCAGGCGCAATCTGGAAAACTTTCATTTAGTGACCCGATTGTTATTCATGAAACTAATAAAAGTAGAGTTACAGTGCTTCCGTTTTTTATTAAGAGAAGTAGTGGGCCGGAATTATCTGTAAAAATAACTACTTATAAAAAGCGAAAGCCGCCATTTGATTGGCTTGAATTGGATGATAAAACAATAACTCTTAAAGAAACAGCCGCAAGAAAATTACTTCAGGCATTAAATCAGTATTTAGCAGTAGCGGAACACGAACAGGATGGGTCGTATATTGCGATTAAACTGTCTGATGGTGTTGCAGATGTTGCGGGTATTGATCCGTCTGTGGTGGCAAAAGCTGTAATGTCAATGTTGAACAAAGAGGATATCGTTCGCCATCTGACATTAAGTGAAATTGGTTCCGAATTGATAGGCGCCTTCCGTACATCGATTCGCCTGCAAGAAATGCGAAGTGCTGTTGAAAGCCTTCGTCAAAATCTTGAAGGAAATGTCTACGATGAACAAACTTACCAAGTATGGTGCGAAAAACATAGCTGGGCATTTGGAAACGCTTATGTTGTTAGAGATGATGTTAGGCAAATATCTCCCGGTGATAAGTTGGATCTACTTTTGCCGACAGTGATCTCCGGTTATCGTGATTTGATAGAGTTAAAGCGTCCAAACATGGAAGTCTTAGTCTATGATAAGTCACATCGTAATTATTATTTTTCTTCTGATGTCTCAAAAGCAATCGGTCAATGCCATAGATATTTAGATGTATTTAGTGAAGTAGCTGCAGATGGATTGCGTGATCATCCAGAAATAGCTGCGTACCATCCACGCGCAATCATTGTAATTGGCCGTTCAACAAGTTGGGGAGAAGATCAGTTAAAGGCGCTGCACGGACTAAATTGTCGTTTAAACGGTATAACTGTAATGACATACGATCAATTACTCCTTCAAGGTGAACGGTTATTGGAGTTATTCAGCGCAACAATAGATGAAGATGAAGACGCTGATGCAGAATGGGAAGATGAGTACGAAGAATGGGAAGAAGATGAAGAAGAATAGAGCAAGCTGGCTTGGCTTGAAAAATAGGGCATCGAGATCTTCGGATCCTGGTGCCTTCCTTTTTTTGTTGCGAATCATTCGCAGAGCTGTGGCGGTGCTGCGGCAGTGTTGCAGTAAAGGCGTTACTTAGTTACCCAGTAAATCAGTAAAGCAGTAACTGTGCCTATGCGTATGTATGCGCGCAGGCCCGTGCGAGACACGAAAGGGGAGAAGGGAGCAACATTCCGTAATAAAATGTAGCAATGGTGATTAGAAAGCAGGAACAGCGATTATTGGAGTCGAAATAGGGAAGGCATGGTAAAATGTAACCATAAACACATCGGATATATAAAACAATTAAGGCAGGGGGATGACGATGGAATTAACAGTAAAGTCTCGCAGTAAATTAGGGAAATGGCTTGATGATCGGGGAATCACACAGGAATGGCTGATGAAGCGGGCTGGCGTTGGCCGCAATACAATTAGTGATCTTGCGTCGGCTGATAGTGACAGGCAGCCTTCATCCAGAACCATTAAGAAAATCATGAATGTTATTAAAGAGATTGATCCGGATGCGACAGCTGACGAATTCTTCAATTTGTAGGTGCCATTAGTAGGCACTATTTTTTATACGATATCGAATTATGAATATTCTAAAAATTTATATTGCAAATACTCTACTTGTCCTATAATATTGAAATTAGGGAAAATATTCACTGTAAATGGTGAAAATATTATCGGTTCAGGGGGAGTATTAATGAAAATCGAACTATTATTGAGTGAAGGAATTAAAACTGAAGGTGTTCTTCTGGATCCTAAACGTGCAGCATACTTAGAAGATGGCGTCCTGGTGATCGAATCTGTTACCCAAGATGGCGCAATATACAGAGCAGACGTCCAAGGCAAGGCCATAGAAATGCCGATCCGCGATATGTCTATAATGAATCGAATCAATGAGATGTCAGCGCTGGATCTAATCGCAGCATGCTGCTAATTAATCGATAAACATAACGGCAAAAGGGTGATCAGAGTGGATATTGAGAAACCGCCATACTGGGACGAATGGGTTATAGGATCTGCTGGATCTTTACAATTACGTGAAGGTGCGCCGCCTGATGTCATAAAAGCGTTTGAAGAATTCATGCAGCTGCTGCAGGAAATCGATATTAGTCATCTAGAATAATATTGCGCTCAGTCTGCGATCCTGGGCGCTTTCCTGTGTTGCTGTGGGCGATTCTGACGCAAATATTTCCGTCTAACTGGATCTCTATTCACTTAATTACGGTATAGCTGCGCAGAAATTTGTTGAATTGTGCGGGTCCTTTGGGTACTATTGATTTAACAACATTATTCGTCATTGAGTTTCGTTAATAACAATCTTATTTGCGATCCGTAATCGTTAAAAATACATATAAACGTTGATACTGCGCTATTTAATCTGTGCTTAAACTGTCGTAAGGATTCACAATCGATAATCCTAATGCAATCGCAAATTGTGGTTGTGGGTCATCTTTCCGTACCGCTTCAAATACAGGTACTCCGGAAGAGTGCTAAATACTGCCTTTAACGCTTCTAGACAGTTACTGGAATAATTTCGAACTATATCTTTGTAATCTCAAAAAAGGACGGTCCCCGAAGGGCCGTCCTTTTTTATCGAAAGAAAGTTGATAGCCTGCCTCCTCGATGTATCTGGGTAAGCAAGGAGCTTCCGCATTTCTTTATTTGCCAAACATGGAAGAGCTGTGCATTGGCTGGACTTTCGCTTTTGGATCGATGTAGGATTTTGCGTGGTTCACTGCAGTTGGCGCTTCACCGAAACCGCAGGCAATAAGCTTCACTTTTCCATCGTATGTGCAGATATCACCGGCAGCATATATGCCTTCGATATTTGTTTCCATTCTTGAGTTAACAACAATGGAGTTCTTTTCAATTTCAAGACCCCATTCTTTAATTGGGCCAAGGGAGGAAACGAATCCGTAGTTTACGATCACAGCATCAACATCGAATACCTCTTTTTCCTTTGAAGTAACACCTTCGAGGACAACCTGTTTGATTCCTTCGCTGTCACCGATAAGCTCAGCAGGCACATAAGGTGTTTTGATTTCGACCTTAGAGTTCTGCAGATTTTCTACACTATGCTCATGCGCGCGGAATTTATCGCGGCGGTGTACAATCGTTACTTTTTCAGCGATAGGCTCAAGCATTAATGCCCAGTCTACTGCAGAATCCCCGCCTCCGAATACAACTGCTTTCTTGCCGGCGAATTGACTTAAATCATCAATAAAGTAATGAAGGTTCGTGCCTTCGTATTGAGCTGCGCTTTCAAGTTCTAGACGGCGAGGCTGGAACGCGCCATTGCCGGCAGTGATAATGATGGTTTTTGAGTAATGCACTTCTTTATTGGTCGTAAGCTTAAATGTTCCATCAGCTTGTTTCTCTAATTTTTCAACAGATTGTTCAAGTGATACAGTAGGCTCGAATTTAGCCATTTGTTCCTTAAGGTTATCAATTAATTCCTGGGCGCGGACTTTCGGGAAGCCGGCAACATCATATATGTATTTTTCAGGATAAAGAGCAGATAACTGTCCCCCAAGCTGCGGCAAGCTCTCAATAATCTTTACTGATGCTTGTCTCATGCCTCCGTAGAAAGCAGTGAATAAACCAGTTGGCCCCCCGCCAATGATGGTTATGTCATACACCTTTTGATCTTCTTTCATGCAATATCCCCCCGCGTATGTATTGAAATTCCACTCTTTATTCTAACATAAATCGTTTAAAACCTCATCAATCGAGGTAAATATTATGAATAATTGGAAGATTTCAAATGGAGATCCTGAATTAAAAACACGTATATTTCTTTAGGTTTTCTTAAAATTTTTAAGTTTTTCGTCTATTTTTTTAGGCTTGAAAAACTATATGAAGTAGAATAAGATGTAATGGAGGAATAATGTTAATATTTTATGACAATTTTGTTGAGTTTTTTTAAACTAGTTCGTGAATAACATCACAAAGTTTTTTTATGTTTTTTGCTATAAAAAATATAAAGCAGTGGAAGATAAGAAAACATTAGAAAATACTTAAAAAAGGTGGAAGTGATACACTTGAGAAAGCCAAAGATTGTTATCCTCGGTGCAGGCTACGGCGGTTTGATGGTTGCAACCCGTTTGCAGAAATCTGTAGGAACAAACGAAGCAGAAATCGTTTTAGTGAACAAGAATGACTACCATTATGAAACAACATGGCTGCATGAAGCATCAGCCGGAACACTTCATCACGATCGTGTACGCTATGATATAAAAGATGTTATTGACCGCAACAAAGTTGAATTCGTTCAGGGAACTGCTCTGGAAATTAAAACAGAAGAAAAGAAAGTCATTTTGGAAAGTGGCGAAATTGACTATGATTATCTAGTTGTTTCCCTAGGAGCTGAGCCGGAAACATTCGGTATTAAAGGACTTAAGGAACATGCATTTTCTATTGTCAATGTAAATGCTGCGCGTCAGATCCGCGAGCATATTGAATATCAATTTGCTACTTACAATACAGACGCTGAGAAAAAAGACGAGCGCCTGACAATTGTTGTCGGCGGAGCAGGCTTTACCGGCATTGAATTCCTTGGAGAATTGGCAAACCGTGTTCCTGAGCTTTGCAAAGAGTACGATGTGGACTACCACAAAGTGAAAATCATTTGCGTAGAAGCAGCGCCAATGGTTCTTCCTGGCTTCGATCCTGAGCTTGTTAATTACGCTGTTTCTCACTTGGAGAAAAAAGGCGTACAATTCATGATTGGAACAGCTATTAAGGAAGCTACTCCTGAAGGCATCATTGTTGGCAAGGGCGAAGATGAAGTAGAAGAAATCAAAGCTGCAACTGTTGTCTGGGCTGCAGGTGTACGCGGAAATTCTATTATTGAGAATTCCGGTATTGAAGCAATGCGCGGACGTGTAAAAGTACAGCCTGATTTGCGTGCTCCTGGCCATGATAATTTATTTATCATCGGAGACTGCTCATTAATCATCAATGAAGAAATTAACCGTCCATACCCTCCTACTGCGCAAATCGCTATGCAGCAGGGTGAAGTGTGTGCAAGAAACATTACTGCTTTAATCCGCAATAAAACTGAACTTGAAACATTTACTCCAGATATTAAAGGTACTGTATGTTCTCTTGGTGAACACGATGCCATCGGTGTTGCATTCGGCAAGAAAATGGTTGGTACAAAAGCTTCATTCATGAAGAAGATGATCGATAACCGTGCTCTTTACATGGTTGGCGGGCCTTCACTTGTATTGAAAAAAGGTAAATTCAACGTTCTTTAATAAATCGGCTATCATATATAGTAATGGGATGGACTATTTAGTCTGTCCCTTTTTTAATGGACAAATTTTCGTGATAGAATTAGTTAAAAAGGAGGTTATCGGATGGGAGTGGAACATAAACGGGGAAAGGTCTGGCTGGCGGTTTCAGGGCTCGTTATTTCACCTGAAGGTTATTGGCTTGTCGTTAAAAAGAAATACGGAGGCCTTAAAGGCAAATGGTCTCTGCCTGCCGGATTTGTCGAGCCGGGCGAAACAGCTGATGAAGCTGCAGTTCGTGAAGTTGAAGAAGAGACAGGAATTAAATGTTCAGTGAAAGGCTTGCTTGGATTGCGTACAGGTGTTCTCAAAGGGGAGGTCAGTGATAATATGGTTATGTTTTTGCTGGAAGCTGAGCCTGGACAATCATTAAAAGTTCAGGAAAGTGAACTTTTTGATGTGCAGTATCGCGATCCGAAAGAGCTTGCTGAAGACCCGGATGCATCAGTTCTTTTAAAATACATATTAGATCCTTCTGATTCCTCCATAAAACCTTTAATTAACGGCATTAATCCCGGAGATACTTTTGGATACACTGCATATAAACTATTTTTATAATTTTCTGAAATTTTAAGATAGAACGAGAAATATGAAGCAAACTATGCTTGTATGCGTTTCCAACGGTAGTTTTTCATGAAATATGGTGCTTTTCATTTCTTCATATCCTTGGTATATTATCAGAAAATTCAGTTACGAAATAAGGAGATGAATGAAATGACAGCTAAGAATTATGAAAATAAAGAGTGTATGTATTGTTCAGGGAAAGGGTATTTCCAATTATTGTTAGGTGGATCTGAAACCTGCAGCTGCTGCGGTGGTACAGGAAAGAAAAAGGAATAAACCAAAAACTTCGCGGAATGCGAAGTTTTTCTTTTCAAAGGATAAGAATGTATAATTTCTGAAGTTAGATAACTGTCTAACAAAAGTAGACTACCCCCTCGAGGTTTCGGGGATGGGCAAGGCGCTTCCAGTTTTCTAAATAGCGGGTGTGCTGGCCCGCCCACTTTTCTTGTTGACTCCCTAATCTACATTAAAGTACACTAAATATTGATGTGCTAAGGGAGGAAATAAGTTCATGCAAATGACGATTTTCGTTTTGCCTATTTCAATGCTTCTATTTTTTGTGCTGTTTTTTGGGATAGGTTTTATATTAAATATGCTGTTAAGAATGTCCTGGATCATGGCCATTATTTATCCAATTATCGCTATCTTTATCATCGATAAAGTTCGTTTTATTGAGTATTTTCAGGACCCGGGAGAATCGTTTTCCAGTCTTGGCGTTGAGTTGTCCAGCCTCGCTCTGGCTGACATCCTCATATTAAGCAGCGGAATGGCAGGCGCCATCGTTGCCGGAATTACCATTAGGCTGCTCCGTAAAAAAGGATATCGGATGTTTTAAATTTGATGTGAAATCTCTGCTGACGGCAGGGATTTTTTATTTTTTTTGATTAGTGTGATCAAATCGCCCAACCCTATGCTATTACTGGCTTTAGCCCTGTCTAAAAACGGATGCCCGGAGGCTTCCGCTCCCATAAGTTATGAATATTTCTCTCGAAGATGGGAAATGAATAACTTTGGGAGGAGTGTAATAGATGAGCAAATTAAAAATATGGATGAAACGTTCGGTAATGTCAGCCTTATTTATAGGCGCGTTATTGACAACATTCCATTCGATTTCCGGAGTGGAAGCCCGATCAATTGTTCAGCTGCATCAAAGTGATGTTGAACAAGCTGGCGAAGATGGAAATTCAAAGTTTGACCATACATTAAAATCGGTTGGCGTAGCATTTAAGTTTTTGAAGCAGGCAGTGAGTCTGGAACCTAAGATTTCTGCGAGTGAAGCTGTAGCAATTGAGCAGCCGCCGACACTGGAAGAATCGATTGACTGGTCGCAGTATCAGAAAAAACAAGTAATAGCTACTGGATATACGGCATTTTACGAGTCGACAGGCAAAAATCCGGATCACCCGTCCTTTGGAATTACATACTCAGGAGTTAAAGTTAAAAGAGATTTATACTCTACAGTTGCAGCAGATTTAAATGTTTTTCCGATTGGAACGATCCTGTTTGTCCCGGGTTATGGGTATGGTGTTGTAGCCGATAAAGGCGGTGCTATTAAGGGGAATAAATTGGATCTCTATTATGAAACGGTAGATGATGTTTATAATAACTGGGGAAAGAAAACACTCGATGTTTACATCGTTGAAATGGGCGATGGTACCCTGACTGAAGAAGAATTAATGTTACTGAATGAAAATGAATCCATGCAGGTTTTTAGACAGCAATATATTAAATCTGAGAAAAAATAAATACGGAATGCAGGCAAATCCGCGGGAATAATCGGATTTGCCTTTTTATTTTTATATCTTAGAAAATGCCTGCGGGTGGATTTTTTTAGCTAATTTTATGGCTCCTTCAATCAGCCGAGGTGAAGGCCTGCAAAAAAGTTCTTCTTCCAGAACCAGAATTCTGTTCTGCTTAACTGCTTCCATTTCACTCCAGCCTGGACGTTTCAGGACAATATCCGGATTAACCTTTTCTCTTCTGACACCGACCCAGGCGAGACAGATATAATCCGGCTGCCGATTCAGGACATCTTCCCAATCGGTCTGGACACTCGCAAGCTCAATATCCCTAAATAAATTCATTCCACCGGAAATTTCACTGATTTCCGTCAGCCAATTGACTTTGCCGGGTGTAAATACAGGCTTGGGCCACCATTCCCAATAGAGGCTCGGTTTATTTTCAATTCTGCTTGAGATGAGCTTAAGTGCCTCAATTTTTGCCGCAAACTCTTCAGCAGCCAAAATACCTCTTTCTGGCTTTCCGATTTTCTCTGCAGTCAGAATCAGGTCCTGTTCAATATCTGCCAGGCTTTGAGGATTTAAAACAATGTGGGGAATCTGCCTTTTTTCAAGCTCTGCTACATTCTTTTCCATGCCGGGTACACTAAGGGATGCCAGCACAAGATCAGGCTCTAATTTCTCCACTTTGTCCATATTAATAGACAAGTCAGGGCCCAGCCGGGGCAACCTGGATATTCGGTCCGGCCAATCCGAATAATCGTCCACCCCCGCGAGCATATCAGTAAATCCCAAGTATTCCACTAATTCCGTGTTGCTTGGGCATAAAGAAAGGATTTTCAAAATAAATCACACCCTCACGAAAATAAATAATGAAGAGCTAAAGTCAATAGGATTCCAGTCAGGCCGCCAAATAGAACTTCTATCGGCTTATGGCCAAGCAGCTCCTTCAATTCTTTCTGTTTTTCTTGGCCTTCTTTCTTCTGCCATGTCTTTGCTTCTTCAACGAATTTATTGAAGTCGGCTACAAGCTGGTTTAGTACAATCGCCTGTTCACCAGCCTGACGCCGTACTCCGGTAGCATCAAACATTGTGATAATGGCAAAAACGGCTGAGACAGCGAAAACAGCGGATTCCATTCCGGTCTCTAGTGCAACCCCGGTTGAAAGGGCAGTTACTGCTGCTGAGTGTGAGCTGGGCATCCCTCCAGTACTTGTCAAAAGGGACCAATCCACTTTTCGGGTGGCAATAAATTGAATGGGCACTTTTACAAATTGGGCAAAGAAGATGGCTGCCAATGCAGACCATAAGGGAAAATTTGTCAATAACTCCATGTGAGACCACCTCTTGAGTGTATGATACTCCCGCTGCAGCTTCGAATAGGCATTTTTTAAGGAACTGCCGAAAGCTATACTAACTAATATTCTCCAACAGATTGTTCCTTCCTGCAAGCTGATCTATTTTAAGTTTTTGTTAAACGATGCTTTTTTTGAAAATACGAAGTTGCTGTCAGGGAAAACAAAAGAAGCCACTCAAAGGCATTCACTGCAGCTGCACTTTCAATTGGAATATCAATGGCGCTTCCGATAATCATCAATACAGCTCCGGCAAAAAACCAGAACCAGCCCTGTTTGCGCCAAATAACAACAGATGCCGCCAGCAGCACAGCAGATACGATCAGTACCATAACGGGAGGGCCGCCTGGTGCCTCTGTACCTGAATAGCTGAGAACACCATATTCCCGCCTTGCTTCCAGTTTAAGTCCGAATACCTCAGCAGCAAGTTCCAGAATAATTAATCCTGCAGTAAGCAAATAGGCAATCCATTTAAATGTGCCTGTTTTGGCCCATTCTAGATCTGCTTGTTTTAAAGTATTCCAGGAGTAGAGTACAAGCAGTGGCGTGAAAAAAGCGTGAATCCAAAAACGGGCATAATTCAGATATTTTAAAGTGCTGCCCTCCCCGATAAAACGGCCAGCAGCCAGAATTCCGTTATCGTAAATTAACCCCAGAAGTACAGGAAGCAGGAAGACAGCACTAATGAGGCCGCTATCCTTAACAGTGCTTAGCGCCCAGAAGAACAGCAGGATATATCCTGCTGAGAAGGCGGCAAATAATAGAGGATCCATAACATTCTCCTTTCTGTCTCTATTTTCTTTACCCAATAATTAAAGAATATACTTAAGGATTTGTATATATAGGATAGTCTCTATTCTTTTTGTTAAAATGATAGTGATAGGAAGTCCTGAATATGGGGTGGTTTCATGGAAGATTATCCTCTTGAATACTACGAATTCTTTGTCAGTTTCAATGAAGGTGACTATTACACATGCCATGATCTTCTTGAGGAAATGTGGATGACGGACAAAGGCAATTTATTTCTGAAAGGCCTGCTGCAAATGAGTGTCAGCATTTATCATTATGAATACGGCAATGTAAAAGGAGCAAGGCTGATGATGCAGGCGGCACAGGAATACTTGCAGTCTTACCGCCCTAAACACTGGGGGATTAATCTTGAGCATGTGTATGGGTTTATTGAAGAATGCCTTACTATTTTTCCGGAAAATATCGATCGGCTGCCATTTGAAATGATAGAAACTCTTCCTAAGCTGCCGCAGCTGGTCCTGTATTTGGAAGATTAGCAAAAATAGAAATGCCATAAAATTAGATAGTCGAAATAATTCAGTATTTTCGATATAATAAGATGAAAAAGATACTATGGGGGTGCCAGAAATGTTTTCAGTAAAGAAAGAATTTGACTTCTCAGCCGAACAGGAATGCCTGATCGTTGGTGTCTTCGATAAACCAGCCAGGCTTGAAGGTGTATTGGCCCGTGCAGATGACCAATTTGACGGCCAGCTGACAGATTTGGTGAAAAGCGGAGATATTTCTGCCAAGAAAAAAGCCATTGCAAAAATACATACTTTTGGAAAAATTGGGGCCAAACGATTAATTACAGTAGGCCTTGGAAAAGAAAAAGAATTCAGCTTTGAAGGGTTACGTGAAGCATTGGGCAGGGCATTTAAGGAAGTGAAATCGTCCAAGCTTCAAAATGCGGGTGTTTACCTTGATACATTTATCGGAGGAAATGTAGATGCGCTTGATGCAGCCCATGCAGCCAGCGAGGCGTTTGCGCTTTCCACCTATAAGTTTGAAGATTACAAACAGAAATCGAACGAACCCGAAAAAGATATTGAAAGTATTGCTGTTTATTGCGAAGCCGCAGATGAGGAAGATGTAAAGGCCTCCCTTACAGTAGGGTATGCACACGGAAAAGGAACGAACTCAGCCCGTACATTAGTCAACCTGCCAGGCAATATGCTGACCGCCACTGATCTGGCAAATTACTCTTCTGAACTGGCATGGAGATACGGATTTGAAGTGGAAATACTTGAAAAAGAGGATATGCTTAAGCTTGGCATGGGTGCTCTATTGGCAGTAAATCAGGGATCAGCAGAGCCTCCTAAGATGATTGTCATTAAATATCAGGGCAAGGAAGAATGGAAGGATGTCATCGGCCTGGTGGGCAAAGGAATTACCTTTGATACAGGAGGCTATTCCATTAAACCAAAGGACGGCATTGTCGGTATGAAAACCGATATGGGCGGAGCGGCGGCTGTGCTTGGCGCAATGGAAGTCATCGGCGAACTGAAGCCTGAACAAAATGTTGTCGCTGTTATTCCTTCTACAGATAATATGGTGAGCGGAACAGCGTTTAAGCCGGATGATGTCATCACATCCATGAGCGGGAAAACCATTGAAGTTCTTAACACGGATGCAGAAGGGCGTCTGGCTCTTGCTGATGCGGTAACATATGCAAAGCATCATGGAGCGGACTACCTGGTGGATGTTGCCACTCTGACTGGCGGTGTCATTGTTGCACTGGGGGAAGAAACAACAGGTGCATTAACCAATAATGAAGAGTGGTTTGAGCAGGTGCTGGAAGCATCCTATGAAGCTGGCGAACCAATCTGGCGCCTGCCTCTCTTTGAAAAAGATAAAGAAAGAATCAGAAGCAGCAAAGTTGCGGATCTTAACAATTCGCCAGGACGTGCCGGCCATGCCATTATGGGCGGAGGATTTGTCGGCGAATTTGCCGAGGACACACCATGGGTGCATCTTGATATTGCCGGTACAGCCACAACATCAAAAAGCCATGATCTTGGACCAGACGGCGCTACAGGCGTTATGGTGCGTACTTTAGCACTGCTTGTTGAAAGATTTGAAGTAAAATAACGATGAAACAGACTCTGGAGAGATCCGGAGTTTTTTTATGCAGTTTTTTAGCCTAAATTGACTTGGCACTTTAAAAATGAACTTTACCGGCCGGTTTACCAAAAATACGGGGCTAAAACCGTCGATTTATCGGCCAAAACAGCGTCTTGGCGTAAACTCCCATTTCTGAATCTGCCTAAAATCATTGACACAAAATGTGGAAATATGATAGTTTAATAATTGTGTTTTAGTTCTCTACCAATTTAGCATAGTAAAGTATAATGGGACATAAGTACAGAAAGAGGGTATCATCATGAATGCAGTTATACTTGCAGTTTTAATCATGCTTGTTCTCAGCCTTCTGCGTGTCAATGTGGTTCTTGCCCTTGTGGCTGGTGCATTGGCAGGCGGGCTGGCAGGCGGTTTAAGCATAGATAAAACCATTGAAGTTTTTTCAAATGGGCTCGGCGGCAGTGCAGAGGTTGCATTAAGTTATGCGTTATTGGGCGGATTTGCCTTAGCCATTTCCGCAACCGGACTTCCGAATCTATTAGTGGACTGGGTCCTGGCAAAGGTCGGAAAAGACGGGGAATCCAGAGGGAAAACCTTATCAAAAGCACTCATCATATTTTCCATTTTATTAATGTCTATTTTTTCTCAGAATCTGATTCCAATTCATATTGCGTTTATTCCGATATTAATTCCGCCTTTATTGAAGGTTATGAATGAGCTCCAAATGGACCGTCGGCTGATAGCATCTGTATTGACATTTGGTTTGACAGCTCCGTATATTTTGCTTCCTGCGGGATTTGGCCAAATTTTCCACGGGATACTCGCAGAAAATATGGAGAATAGCGGATTGGCAGTAGAGATGGCAGACATTCCGAAAGCCATGCTTATTCCTGTAGCCGGCATGGCAGCTGGTCTTTTAATTGCATTATTTGTTTACCGTAAAAAAAGGGATTATCGTCCATCAGAATTAATGGAGACGGAGAAAGGCAATTACTCAAAAAAGGGCATTATTTTTTCTCTCGTTGCGATTGCAGCAGCTCTCATTGTACAGCTGCAGCTGGATTCAATGATCTTTGGGGCGCTGACAGGTATTTTAGTTATTTATATCAGCGGTGCTATTAAATGGAACGAGGCAGATCAGCTTTTAACAGAGGGCATGAAGATGATGGCATTTATTGGATTTGTCATGCTGGCTGCATTTGGATTTGCAGATGTATTAAAAGAAACAGGCGATGTTGAAAGCCTGGTTGAACAGGCGGCAGGAATCATCGGCGATAATAAATCACTTGCTGCATTGCTTATGCTCCTTGTCGGCTTACTTGTTACAATGGGAATTGGATCTTCATTTTCAACCATCCCGATTATTGCAACCATATTTGTGCCTCTTGCACTAGAGGTTGGCTTCAGTCCGATGGCAACTATTGCTCTAGTAGGGACAGCCGCTGCTCTTGGAGATGCCGGTTCGCCTGCGTCAGACAGTACATTGGGGCCAACAGCGGGCTTGAATGCAGATGGACAGCACAATCACATCTGGGATACTTGTGTACCAACATTTCTTCACTACAACATTCCGCTCATCCTGTTTGGATGGCTGGCGGCGATTATCTTATAAAATCAGCAGCTTCCATAAAGGGGGCTGTTTTCTCATTGCTTTTATCAGTCCGAAAAGTAGGGTACGATAAAGGAAAAAGAACTGAGGTGGCTTCAGTGTATTTCGGGAAAATCAGAAAACAGACCTCAAGCCGGGTACCGCCAAATCAAAATGTGACGACTGCCTTTCCTGTACTGCACTATGGAAATGTTCCGCACTATAAGGATATGCAGGAATGGAGTCTGCAGATATTTGGGGAAGTGGAAAAGGAATTATCCTTTTCGCATGAGGAGGTAATGAACCTTCCTCAGACACAGTACAAAAATGATATCCACTGTGTTACGGGCTGGTCAAAGCTTGATAATGTTTGGGAGGGAGTCTCCGCCACGGAAATTGCCAGGCGGGCAGGCATAAAAGAAATCGCCCAATTTGTAGTTCTCCATGCGGAAGAAGGGTGGACAACGAACCTCCCCATTAAAGATTTTTTAAAAAGCACCAGTCTGCTTGCCCATACTCATAACGGTGAGCTCCTGACTCCTGAGCATGGATTTCCACTAAGAGCCGTGATTCCGCATCTTTATTTTTGGAAAAGTGCAAAGTGGATTAGAGGCATCGAGTTTTCTGAAACTGACAAACCTGGTTTTTGGGAGAAAAACGGCTATCACAACTATGGTGACCCCTTCCGTGAGCAGCGATTCAGCTGGGATGATTAATCAACATAAAAGCGTTACATGCCGTAACGCTTTTATGCCCATTAAAATCCAAATAGCATAGTAAAAATATTTTTCTTTTTTAATTTTTTTCTGGGCTTCTCCTGATCAAAAACCAAAAGGGTATCAGCGGGGAGGGTTCGGCTTTTTACAGCTGTCCTGGCTTCAAGAACCTCAATCCGTTTAAGCAAGCGTGCATTCTCTTTTTGCAGCTCTTCTATTTCGCTGCGGTGCTGCAGCAGCTGATAGGAGACAACATCATCCGCTTTTCCGTTCAGCCGCTGCTCAAGCTCGCTGATCTTCAAATAAATTTTCTCCATGGCTGGTTCAGCTGTTTCGCCCTGGACCGTACCTTTTCTGGTCTTTTTGCCATTTACCGTAACGTCCTGCAATATAATCCCCTGGTTAAGCTGGTCCTGCACCTGCTTTAGCAGGTTAATGTCTTCTTCGCTAAATAAGTAATGGCCTAGTTCATTCCGTTCCGTCCGGAGTCCCAGTTGTTTAACCCATCGCTGAATAGTGCTTGGCGAAACTCCTAACAACTTGGCTGCAGCACTTGTATTCATTCTGAATCCCCTCCCGTTTTCACAATGGATTCTATCCGGATAACGGGAAGTCCTTCCCAGCTGACAAAACAAGTTTTCATTCGGCAAAGAAAGTGAGGATTTTACATTTTTTTATCATCCTGATTTCCTTCTTTCAAATTCAAATGTAAACATTTTTCTGTCATCCAGCCTATTGTTCCGCCAATAAGGGCACCGCCTATTACATCGGAAGGGTAATGGTGGCCAGCCCAGATACGCGCGAAACCTGTAAGAGCTGAAACCCACAGCAAAATACGACCTATAAATCGATTGCCGTAAAAAATGACGATAGAAGCAGCAAACGACACCACTGTATGTTTGCTTGGAAAACTGGAATCTCTTTTGGCTGGGATCAATATGCCAACCTTGTTTTTTATGAAGGGGCGGGGCTTAAAATAACAAATTTTAATGATCTTGTTAACCAGGATAGCGATCAGGGAAGCTGCAGCAGCTTTTTTTGCGGCTGTTTTGGAGGAACCTTTTGCCAGCCACATGCATACCAGTACGAATAAAAATAAATACCTTGCCCTATTTGATATAAGAATCATTAAAAAGTCCATGAAAGCAATACGTCCGGACATTCGGTTGATTGCCTTAAAAATCTTCATGTCCATTATTAGTCTCCTTCTGTTCTTGTCATTGGGCAGATTTCTCTCTCATGCGCTCTTTATGGAGAGGACTTCTGCCTTTTGTTCATTTTTTATTATTTGCAACCCAGAACTTAAAAACACAATTTAGTAAAGATATTAAAATTAATAAAACCATGCAGCAATTGCATGGTTTTTAAAAGCTATACATAGAATAAATCTTTAAACACATATGAAGCAAAACCCATATAGGCACTGATAGTGTGGTCGCTTATAATATAACTTGGATAATTCCATAAAATCATTAAGATACCTCCTTTAAAAGTGAATCCCCTGCAGAGACAGGGGAAATTGAATATTATATTTGTCCCGAGCGCGATGCCAGCCATTTGTCCAGATAGTCAGGAACTTTTCCCTCTGAAGTCAGATTGGCATGCCCCCCTTGAAGCAGATGGAAAGTTTTGTCAGTACTTGAGGTCAGGTTCATGACCGGAAAAATCTGTTCTTTTGGTACAAGGCGGTCATGATCCGAAGCAACAGCGAGTAAATTGGCTTTGATATTGCTTAGCACCGCCTTCCTTTCACCGACGGTTAAGGTCCCATTCACAAGCTTATTTTCTTTCAAAAGGTCATAATTGATTTGCTTTAGTGCTGCCCCTGCAAATGGAATATGGCCATCGGTCCAGTGGCTGAAACGTTTCCACCGGGAGGCGTATGCTTCATCGTCAGCCCTGGCCAGAAGCGACAAATAAGGGGAGTAATAAATGGGTGAAGTAAAAAGCCGCATACCTGATTTGATGGCAAAGGGTGGTATAAGTCCCCATGCTTCAAAAATGGAGTCCAGGCTGCCTTCTCCATTCCGCAATTCTTCTGCCCATTTATCAAAGACAGGGACGATGCTGAAGTCAACCGGTGCGACAGATAATACTAAGTTTTTGACCGGCTCATCCGCAATGGCCGCATAAATGGCTGCAAAAGTGCCGCCCAGGCAAAAGCCCATAACGGTTATTTCTTCTGCTTTGGCGTGATATAAAGCTCTTTTTACCCCCTTCTGGATGTATTCAGTAATATAATCGTCCATCGTAATCTCTTTGTCCTCATAACCGGGAATCCCGAAATCCAGCAAGTAAACATCGTATCCGCTGTTGGTCAAAGCCTCAATTAAACTGTTCTGCGGACAAAGATCTAGAATAAAGGGCTGATTGACGAGCGAATATACAAGGAAAACTGGAATTTTGTATTTTTTACTGGAAGGGGCATAGTGCCAGAGAGTAGCCTTATTTCTTTTCCAAACTGCAGTCCTTGGAGTTGAATGGGTCTCCGGGGGCTGGAGAATGGTCTTAAAGAATCCATGCAGTTTTTTGGAAGCTGTATTTTGATCCATTTATTTTCCCGCGCTTTCACTGCTGCTGGAAGATTGCAATTCCTGATCCAGCGACTGCTTTAAATCAGGACTGCCAAGTGCCTTTTTTATTTCCTCTAGTGATTGAGCCAAAGCTATGACTTTTTCGTCAATCAGGTCCATTTTTTCTTCCGCCTGCACAGTTAATTTTGCTGCATTTGCCACGTCAGTCTTGGTAGGGAAATTAAGAGGGATGGATAGTGTCTCAATGGCTTCCTGGAGTTTTTTCATGCTTGCTGCGGTCACCTCGGAACGGGTGATTAGATTTTTAAATATTTCTTCTTTGTTGATAGAGTTCTGAATGGATTCATTCAGTTCTCTTTCCACTTTTGTCCCTAACTTTTTTATTGCCTGTAATAGGGCTTCAGTATGGTTAATAGACATAAACATTCTCCTTTCTATGAAGTCAACCAATCAACGGACTTAGAGGGATGCTGTCATTCCTCCATCTACGACTAAAACCTGTCCAGTCATGTAATCAGATGCTTTGGAGGATAAAAAGACAGCTGCTCCTTTTAAATCATGTTCACTTCCAAACCTTCCGGCAGGAATTTTTCCAAGAATAACTGGACTCGATTTTTCCAGGACCTTTGTTATTCTTGTAGGAAAGAATCCTGGAGCAATAGCGTTTACTTGAATGCCGGCAGGTGCCAATTTTACAGCTAAATCCTTTGTAAGTGCAATAACAGCTCCTTTACTTGTATTGTAGGCAATTGCATCAAGAAATGCGGAATGTGTACCCCTCATTCCATTTACAGAAGAAATATTAATGATTTTGCCGCTGCCCTGCTTCGTCATCACTTTTGCCGCAGCCTGTGAAAATAAAAACAGCCCCTTTAGATTCACATTCATGACTTTGTCCCATTTATCAGCAGGCAGTTCAAGAAATGGCGCAACCCAGGATGTCCCGCTATTATTAATGAGAATATCGATGCTTCCAAATGTCTCTAAGGTCTTGCTGATGACGATTTGGATGTCTTCGTCATTGGCTATGTCACATTCAATCGCCAGAGATTTAATTCCCTTTGCTTCAAGGCTTTTTCTGACATGCTCACATGCTTCAATGCTGCGTGAGCAGATGACTACATTTGCTCCTGCTTCCCCAAGTGCATTTGCCATTTGCTCGCCGAGTCCTCGGCCTCCTCCTGTTACAATTGCTGTTTTATTGCCTAAATGAAATAACTCGTTCAATTCCATCGTTATCCCTCCCTTAGTCTTTTTAAAAATCAATCCTTCTGAATAAAATAGACTTCGATATAGTATAGACAAGTTAACCCCATGTGGTGCTAAAATTGTATATTTGCCTTGTCCCAAAATGCATAAAGAAGTTAAAAACAGAAAAGGATGGATAACATACGAGAAGGGAGGCTTAAAAGGTGGAAAGGGAGCAAATAGAGGAACTTTTTGAAGAAAGCGGATATCACGCTTTAAACAGCAAACTTGCCTATAAAGTCTGGTTGACCGGGGTATGGGATGAAGAGGATGAAGACAAAATAGAAGCTTTTATAGATGCTTATTCTTTTGAAGGAGAAGGAATAGTAACTGACGATTTTCTCTATCACTATCGAATATTTGCCTATATTCACGAAAAAAATGAATGTTTGGGATTCCAGCGGGAGATATTTTAGGAACACAGCTTAAAACAAAAACAAACACAGATCCAGGACCTGTGTTTGTTTTAATATATCAGCCAGCATTTTTAAGCTGCTTATTGGCCGCTTTATAGTGGTTTTCAAAGAATTCATTAGTATCTTTAACAACCACTTTGCTTAGAAGGATTAATGCAACCAAGTTAGGAATCATCATTAATGCATTTGCCATGTCAGCGAAAGCCCAAACGGTAGTTAAGTTGGCAACCGCACCGATTCCAGTCGCAAAGATATAGATGGCACGGTATCCCATAATTCCTTTTGTGCCAACCAGGTACTCAAAGCATTTTTCGCCGTATACATACCAGCCGACGATTGTTGAAAAACCGAAGAATATAACAGAGAATGCAACGATATATTCACCCGCTGTTCCAAGTACATGGGCAAAGGCTGCACTTGTTAATGCCCCGCCGTCAAGGCTGCCGTCATGAGCCACACCAGAGATCAATCCGCCAGTTGTGTCCCAGAAACCAGTCATGATAAGCACTAATCCAGTCATCGTACAAACAACAATTGTAACAATGAATGTACCAGTCATTGCAACAAGAGCCTGTTTTACAGGGTGGTCTGTCTTTGCGTTGCCTGCGATAAGCGCTGCTGTACCAAGACCGGCTTCATTAGAGAAAATCCCCCTTGAAACACCATTCTTGATCGCTTCAGATACAACAACACCGACAAAACCGCCAGTCGCTGCAACCGGATTGAAGGCATAGTAGAAGATAGTCTGGAAACCAGGAATGATTTGATCATAATTAACTGCCAGGATAATTAAAGCACCGCCAATATAAAGCACCGCCATGACGGGTACAAAGAATCCAGCAACTGTACTTATACGCTGAATGCCGCCAAAAATGATTAAAGCAGCCAGTACAGCAAGAATAACGCCTGTAATCCAATTATTTATTCCAAATGAAGTGTCCATAACAGCTGCAATGGTATTCGATTGAACACTGTTGCCGATTCCAAGTGCTGCAAATGCTCCGAAGATTGCAAATGCAACTGCAAGCCATTTGAACTTTTTGCCAAGACCGCGTTCTACATAATACATCGGTCCGCTGGAGTACTCTCCATTTGCGTTTTTCACTCGGTATTTCATTGCCAGTAATGCCTCAGCATATTTGGTTGCCATTCCCAGCAGACCAACAATCCACATCCAGAAGATGGCCCCTGGTCCGCCAAGTGTAATCGCAGTGGCAACACCGGCGATATTACCATTGCCAATTGTTGCTGCGAGAGCTGTCATAAGCGCCTTAAAGTTACTGACATCGCCCTCATCATTAGACCCAGCCTGACCTTCTTTGGTAAACCCTAATTTAAACGCATATATCAGCCTTCTGAATTGAAGGCCTTTCAGCATGAATGTTAAAAGAACACCAGTACCAAAAAGCAAAATCAAACTTGGTGTGCCCCAGAGCACCCCGTTAATTTTATTAAGCGCCTCAAGCATAAATTTCATCGCCTCCCAGATGTTAACGCTTTCAATTGCTGTGAACAAACCTATTAAAATATGATTTTTTTGTGAACATGTCCTATTGTAAAATTATCTGAATATAACTTCAAGTCAAATAGGAGAAGTAAAACTATTGGGAATCTTTCAAAAAAAGTTTACAGGTACCGCCCGAATTTTGTCGAATGGCTTGAAGGCTTTGGTAGAGTACCGGGTGGGACCTGAGGTATAATATAATAGGATAGAAAAAGTGAATTACCGTTCAAAGGAGTTTTACGATTGGGTGATGATAAAATGGAAAAAGATCCGTTTAAGAGGGCATTCAGTGATCTGGAGGAATTGGTAGATAAGATCCGCGATGTCCTGGAATGCCCTGTTACAATAGAAGATGTTAACCATCGCCTGCTGGCCTACAGTACACATGATGACCAGACAGATACTGCAAGAATCGCAACGATTATCAGCAGAAAGGTTCCTGAAAAAGTGATTAATCGTTTATGGAAGGAACGTGTGATTCCGCAGCTGATGCAAAGCGGAGAACCGCTTAGAATCCCTGAAATAAAGGAAATAGGACTTGGAAATCGGGTAGCCATTTCCATACGCAATCATAATGAAGTATTAGGCTACATATGGGCAGTTGAAGAAGAAACCCTCTTGACAGAAAGCAAGCTGAACCTGCTTAAGCTTGCTGCACAGTCTGCAAGGACGGAAATGCTTAGATTAAACGCCCAAAAGAAAAAAAGAGCTGAGGGATACCGGGATTTTTTCTGGGAGCTGTTAACCGGCCATTTCCAAAGCCATGATGAAATTGCAGAAAAGTTTGAGGAGTTAAGCATTAAACCGCCATCGCCGTTTGCTGTACTTGTCTTTAGGTTTAAAGAAGAAGTTACCTCTAAAATAGAACAAAATATCATTTATTTGATCACGACGAGCCAAAAGGTTCATATAACCTTTCATGCAGCGATGGGAAATGAATTTATTATTCTGGCAGCGCCTCCAGATCCTGCTTTTTCTGAAAGTGCTTTTATAGAATTTATCCGTTTTTTCATCGATCAAATGAATACGCGGTTTAGCATTGGTCATATTAGCGGGGCAACTGGAACAACTTATCAACACTATGAAAAAGTTGAAAAAAGCTATCAGGAGGCACTGCAGGTCCTGCGCCTTAAAGAACAATTTCCCGAAGAGATTCATCATGTTTATAGCTATCAGCAGCTTGGCATTTTTCGCTATCTTGATGCCATACTCGAAAAGAAACGGCTGGAACCATATGAGCATCCGGCTATCGAAAAGCTTAAAAAATATGATCTTGAGCATCGGACCAATCTGCTGGCTACTCTGGAAGCCTTTATTGATCATGACAGCAATGTGAATGAAACAGCTAAAAAGCTGCATATCCATATGAATACATTGAATTATCGCTTAAAGAGGATAACCGATATCGGGGAAGTGGATCTGAAGAATACAAATACAAAACTTTCTTTATATCTTGAACTTAAAATCCGGAGAATCGAAAAGAAGAGCCCCCATTTGTAGATTTCCACAAATGGAGGCTCTTTTATTTTACCAATTCAACAATGACAGCGCTTTACTAAAATTATTATACTGACAATAGTAAATATCAATTTGATAGATTGAAAGGGGATTTTTCCATGATTATTGGAGTACCTAAAGAGATTAAAAATAACGAAAATCGTGTTGCTGCGACACCAGCAAGCGTTGATGCATTAGTAAAAGCCGGACACAAAGTACTTGTAGAAATTGACGCAGGTATTGGAAGCGGTTTCACAAATGAAGATTATACAGAAGTAGGAGCTGTTATCGTAGATACAGCTGCAGAGGCATGGAATGCTGAAATGGTTATGAAGGTTAAAGAGCCTCTAGCTTCTGAGTATGGATATTTCCGTGAAGGTTTGGTTCTTTTCACATACCTTCACCTTGCAGCAGAGCCTGAGCTTGCAAAAGCATTAACTGAAAAAGGTGTTACAGCTATCGCGTATGAAACAGTAGAAGTGAACCGTACATTGCCTCTTCTTACTCCAATGAGTGAAGTAGCAGGACGCATGTCTGCTCAGATTGGAGCTCAATTCCTTCAGAAGACAAATGGCGGAATGGGTATTCTTCTGGCAGGTGTTCCAGGCGTTTCACGCGGAAAAGTTACCATCATTGGCGGCGGTGTAGTTGGAATCAACGCAGCGAAAATGGCAATCGGGCTTGGCGCGCAAGTTACGATCATCGACTTAAGCCCAGAGCGTCTGCGTCAGCTTGACGATATCTTCGGAAACAGCATCCAAACTTTAATGTCTAATCCTTTCAACATTGCACAAGCTGTTAAAGATGCTGACCTGGTAATTGGTGCGGTTCTAATCCCAGGAGCTAAAGCGCCTAAGCTTGTAACGGAAGAAATGATTAAAACAATGAAGCCTGGTTCAGTAGTTGTTGACGTGGCAATTGACCAAGGCGGTATTTTCGAAACAGTTGATCACATTACAACTCATGATAACCCAACTTACGATAAGCATGGCGTTGTTCACTATGCTGTTGCAAACATGCCTGGTGCCGTTCCAAGAACATCTACAATTGCTCTTACAAACGTTACAATCAATTACGCACTGCAGATTGCTAACAAAGGTGTTGTTAAAGCTATTGAAGACAATGCAGCACTTAAGCTTGGCGTTAACGTCGTAAACGGCAGCATCACATATCCAGCGGTTGCGAAAGATCTTGGCTATGAGTATGTTTCTGTCGAAGATGCATTTGCTAAAGTAAAAGCAGCTAACTAATAGATCAAATCCCCTTGGCCAAAAGGCTAAGGGGATTTTGTTTTACCAAGGCTCCTTCCGCTTTTCTAATGCTGTCCAGCTCCAGCGCCTACCCCCTCGAGGTCACAAGCTTGTCTAGTTTCGGCTCCTAGGGACTCGGGGGCATAAGCCAATCCGTCCAAAAGGTTAAAGAACAACCTTTTAACCGGCTCGTCTTATGCTTGAGGCCCGCAGGATGCGGGTCATGCAGACGTTGCCACAGGACGTGGAGGTTTTAGTCTGCGTTCCTTTAAAAGCGGGCGCCTTCCGCTTTTCTGTTAGCCCACTCAAAATGCGGACATCTGCATATTAAATAGAGAAGGCATTGAAAATTAAGGAGGTTACCCTGCATGTATTATTATAGAGGCCCATATAGAAACGGGGGCGAAAGGTTCTTCTTTTTAGGAGCTCCTTTTGTCGGCGGCCTGCTCGGCGGTTTCCTGGGAGGGGGGCTGGGAGCAGCATTATTTGCTCCCCGTCCATTTTACGGCCCTCCTCCGCCATTCTATGGCCCGCCAGCTGCACCATATGCTCCTTATGGCGGAGGCGGATACCCTGGCTATGGACCATATGGAAACCCTTATTATCGCTGAACAGGTAAAAGCTCTCTTTTGAGAGCTTTTTTATTTATGTTTTCTTACATCCATCTCAGCTTTAATGTAAGATCACAGCATTTCTGGGAATCCTCCTTATCAGACTCGAAATGGAGGCTGAGCCCGTCAGGTGTATAGGACACCGCAGGAATTTGGGAAATTCCTGTTGATTTTATCATTTTTTCGACTGCATCCTTTTTTGACTGCTGAGCGGCTGACATCAGTTCATAAGAAAACTTTTTTGACTCTGCCATATTTACAAGCAATGTACTGGCGTCCCTCATGAGGACTTCCATTTTTTTAGCGGAGCTCATGAACATTTGAGGATCGACAGCTGGAAAGGTTCTATAGAAATGGACAGGATGATAATAAGACTGATATGCATTCGGATAATTCCAGCAGTTTTGAAGCTGAGGGTTGTATCCAGGCTTTGGGTAGCGAAAATAATAATAGGGGTACATCCGGATCTGCCCCTTTCGATTAATAATTAATGCACGCATTCCCAATATATGAAACGAAGGCTTTTCCTATGAGAAAACAAAATGAAATGCTTTCTCGCAAAAATGTGGCTTGCACCCTGCATAGATAAAATGGGTTTGCATAAGGTGCATTAGAAAGGCAATTTTTATAAGGATTGATCTAATTAGAAAAGGGGTAAAAGAACCGCATGAAGAATATATTAGTGTAATGAATATAAATAAGTGAGCACTGCTTACATAGATGGGAGGCCCCGGATGGAACTGGAACTGATATTGGAAATTATTGAGAATAACGGATATTTGGGGCTGTTTCTTTGGCTTTGGGTAGGGGTCTTTATTTTTCCTGTGCCAAATGAATTGATCGTGATGACTGTTGGACTTTCTTCCTCTTTAAAAACACTTCACCCTGTGCTTGCTTTCATTGTCATTTATCTTGGCATCCTGGCTGCACTGTCAACCTGTTATACAATCGGACGTTTGATCGGCAGGCCATTGCTGAAATACTTTCAAAAAAGTAAAAGAATGTCTAAAACGATTGATGCTTCTTTAAAACTAATGGAGAAGTATCATGCCTTTTCCCTCTCCTTCAGTTATTTTGTTCCGGGTATCAGAAATTTCCTCCCTTTCTTATACGGCTTCAGTAAATTGCCATTTAAAAAATTCGCTTTGTTTGCATATAGCGGCGCCCTGTTATGGCTGTCTGTGACTTTTACGATCGGCTATGTATTTGGAGATCATATTGATGCCATCATCAAACATGAAAAAGAATTACTGCTTAGCCTGGCAGGCTTGACTTTGCTCTTCCTCATTTTTCGCTTCACCAGAAGAAAGCGCGGGAAGGAGCAAGAAAAACTGCATGATCAGGGGTTGGGACTTTAAATATAAAAAGGCAGCCTGGAAAGCTGCCTTTTTTATTTAATACTGATTGCGGTGCTCTACCAGGTCGATGGCTCCCAGTACAATATGGGCGAGCCCGAAACCAACGATGGTATCTGATAACATGTTATTGGTTCTGCGGTTTTGTTTCATTGCATATCCAGCCGCAGTAACAGCGGTGCCGAGAACAGTTGGAATTAATCCTTCGCGAACGCGATTCATGACGGTCACCTCTTATTTTTTGATTGTCCTACAGGACATACATAGTTTGTTCTTATATAATGAAGTATAGTATGACAACATTTTACATATGGAAAGGGGGGATAGGGGAATGGAGTTGAAAGATACATTAATCGAAACACTCGGAATGGAAATTGTGTCACTTGAAAAGGGCCGTGTAGTTGCTACCATGCCTGTTGATGAACGCACCCGCCAGCCGTTTGGCCTGCTGCATGGAGGGGCGTCTGTCGCCCTTGCGGAAACTGTTGCAAGCATAGGAGCTTTTGAACTTTGCGATAAAGAAACGGAATCTGTTGCAGGGCTTGAAATCAATGCCAACCACATACGTGCTAAAAAGGATGGAATTGTAACCGCTGTCGCAACAGTGCTGCATCAGGGAAGAACCACAATGGTATGGGATATCAAAATAACGGATGAAAATGACAAGCTGATATGCACATCCAGATGCACAATGGCCGTAATAAAAAGAAAATAAAAAATAACAAAACCGCAAGAGGATTTCTTGCGGTTTTCCCATTTATTGTTCCTTGCTGCCTGCCTTTTTCATATGTGGTGCATCTTTTAAGTCATCCTGTACACTTTTATCCCATAGCTCTACACCGGAGTTATAAGCTGCCCGGGCAATTAAATGCCCGGCTACAGGTGATGTCATGAAGATGAATATAATTCCGAGCAGCACTCTGGAATTGAAAAAGCCATCTTTAACATAAAAGAACAGCAGGGCTCCGAGCAGAATGGACATAACCCCCAGTGTAGCGGACTTTGATGCGGCATGGTTCCTGGTATAGATATCAGGAAGCCTGATAACACCATATGCTGCGACAAGGCTTAAAAAGGCTCCCAAAATAATCAGCACAATAATGACAATATTAGCGATCTCGTTCATTTTCGATAATAACCCCCTTCTCCAGATATTTAGAGAAGGCTACGGTCCCTATAAAGGCAAGGATCCCGATCAGAAGGATAACCTCCACAAACGCACTTGTATTAAGGGCGATAGAAATCAATGCAACAATTGCAACAAGATTTATGCCAATAGCATCAAGTGCAACCACACGGTCTGGTGTGGTCGGCCCTTTTATCACTCTGTAAATCAAACCGATGGTGGCAGCCGAAATGATAAGGATGGCACTTAGAACAATAGTATTCAGCATTACCGGCTCACCTCCAAGATTGCTTTTTCAAACGAGTTCCTGATTGAATCAATGGTTTCCTCTGCATCTTCAATATCAATTGCATGAATGTAAAGAATCTTATTATCCGGGGAAACGTCTACAACCAATGTCCCCGGAGTCAGTGTGATCAAATTCGATAGTACTGTAATTTCCCAGTCCTTTTTTAGGACAGTGGGGTAGGCAAAAATGCCTGGCCGCATATCAAGCTTGGGTCTTAACAATACTTTGAGCACCCCGATGTTCGCTAAGATAAGCTCTTTGATGAAAAGAAACAAAAGATTGATTACCGCCACAACTCTTAATAGATAAAAGCGTGAATCGAAAAATCTTCTGAAAGTAAAGATGATGAGCAGGCCAAAAAGGTATCCTTTAAGGAACGCAACCGGTTCGTATGATCCTGTTAAAAACATCCACATAAACCCAAGGAACACATTTAATAATATTTGAAATGCCATACTCAATACTCCTTTAAAACTGCTTCAATATATATTTCTGGATTTGCAAGAGTTTCAGCAGCCTGTAAGATATACGGATAAACATACTCCGAGCCGGCTCCGTAGAAAACGGCAATGACAACAAGGATAACCGGGGCAATCATCATTTTGCCGATAGGTACTTTGTCTTCCCCTTTATAGGCGCGGGGTGTACCCCAAAAGCCATTAATGAAGACTTTCATGATTGAGAACAGCACAAGAAGACTGGACATTAAAACAATCCCTGCTCCCCAGTAATGTTCTGCTTCGAAACCGCCTTTAACAATTAGAAGCTTTCCAACAAATCCGCTTAACGGCGGGATTCCCGCAAGAGCAAGCGCTGCGATGAAAAAGGTCCAGCCCAGACCAGGATAGCGCTTGATCAACCCGCTTATCTTATGCAGGTTGCTTGTACCGGCTATCGCTATAACGATGCCGGCAAGTAAAAATAGAGCCGCCTTAATAATCATATCATGAATCAAATAGAAGATGGACCCGGTAAGGGAATCAGTCGTCATCGCTGATACTCCAAACAAAATCGCCCCTACAGCAATAATGATATTGTAGATGATAATTTTCTTAATATCCCAGTAGGCAATTGCTCCAATGACTCCGGCGATGATCGACATAACCGCCAAAAAGCTCAAGAGCTGATGGGTAAAGCCAGTATCATGATAAAAGAACAACGTATAGGTTCTTGTAATGGAGTAAACTCCGACTTTTGTCAGCAGCGCTCCGAATAAAGCCAAAACAGGAGCAGGCGGCGCATAGTAAGAGCCCGGCATCCAGAAATATAAAGGAAAAATGGCTCCTTTCAATCCAAATACGATTAAAAACAGCACAGCAATCACTGTAATGATTCCAGGGGGATTCCCTTGGCTGGCTTCGCTGATGCGGACGGATATATGCGCCATATTGAGCGTTCCAACAACAGAATATAGATAGGCCACAGCAATAACAAACAAAGCGGAAGATATAACATTTACAAGGATATATTTAATGGACTCCCTAAGCTGTGCCTTCTTTCCCCCCAGTACAAGCAATACATAGGAAGCCATCAGCATAACCTCAAAAAATACGAAAAGGTTGAAGATATCTCCTGTTGTAAAAGCACCGTTCACGCCAACAATTAAAAAGTTGAAGGCAGCATAATAGTAAAACTTCTCTCTGGCTTCCCCAATGCTCCAAAATGAATAAATCAAGCACAGAAATGCTATTATACTGGTTGTCAGCACCAGCAGAGCTGACATCATGTCAGAAACAAGCGTGATCCCAAACGGAGCCTCCCAGCTTGAAACATCCAGCGTTTGTATCCCGTCAACTCGAACCTTCTGAACCAGCAAGGCAGAAAAAATGATCGCAATCACTGATGAAATGCCTGAAATCCACCTTTGCAGCATGATTCTTTTAGCGGTGAAGATGAGAAGGACACCCGTAACTAAAGGGATCAGGATGGGCAATATCAAAAAGTTAATCATTTCCTTCAGTTCCTCTCATTCGATCCATATTATCAGTGCCAAGCTCCTGGTAGGCACGGTATGCCAGTACAAGGAAAAACGCAGTGACCCCGAAGCTGATTACAATTGCCGTCAGGATAAGAGCCTGGGGAATCGGATCGGTATATGAGGGTGCGTTTTCACCCAGCAGCGGGGCAGATCCTGTTTTTAAACCGCCCATCGTTAATATCAGCATATGTGCCCCATGACTTAAAAGACCGGTTCCGACAATAATGCGAAGCAAGCTTTTTGACAGCATGAGATAAGTAGCTGACATAAATAAAATACCAATTACGAAAGCCATTAATATTTCCATTATTCATCCTCCCCTATCGTTTGAATAATGGTCATCGTAACGCCAACAACAACCAGAAAAACACCCAGGTCAAACAGTGTAGCTGTATGGAGGGAAGTGTCCCCCAGGACTGGCAAGTCAACATGTCCAAAAGCATGGGTAAGGAAAGGGACATTAAATAGCAATGCTCCCGCCCCTGTACCAATTGCAAATAGCAGTCCAACTGCAATCATGTGAATATAATTGACAGGAAGGATTTTTGAGACAGTTTTCATGTCAAAAGCCAGCAGCAGCAGAACGATTGCCCCCGATGTCAGCAAACCGCCGACGAATCCGCCCCCCGGTGTATAATGACCGGCAAAAAAGATATGGATAGAGAAAAGAACAATGAGAAACAAAACTACTTTCGTAGCGGTCTGCAGAATAATATCATTTGTTTTCATTTTTCTTTCCTCCTTCCAGGCGAAGTTTAATCATAGCGAAAATTCCAAGGGCTGCAATTCCGAGAACCGTAATTTCAAACATGGTATCAAAGCCCCGGAAATCAACAAGTATTACGTTTACCATGTTTTTCCCGGCTGCTTCCTTATACGTATTCTCGACGTAATATTGCGCAATGGAAGGAAACATCTTATTGCTGTGGGCAGATAGGGCAATCAGCGTGACAATCGCACCCACCCCGACAGAAATAAGGGCATTCGTCATTTTAAATCTCATCCGCTCCTCATGCCGAAGCTTAGGCAGATGGTAGAAAGCAAGCAGGAATAAAGAGACAGAAATAGTCTCGATTACAAGCTGTGTTAATGCAAGGTCAGGAGCACGGAAAATAACAAAGAACAATGAAACGGTATATCCGACTGCCCCCAGCAGAATGATGGATGTCATTCTGGATTTTACAAAAAGAATGGAAACAGATGCAGCAGCGATGACTAATGCCAGCAGAACCTCCGCATAATGGATGTCGGCCACATGCTCCGTGTCAAATTTAAACGCATCTTTCAGAACCAGTGTGGTAGCCAAAGCTACAATGAAAAATGAAAAAATATACACAAGATAGGTTCTGATGAATCCGTTCATATATAATCTTGTTAAGTTGAAGGAAGCCCTCTGTGATACTTCCAGCATAGAATCGTAAAAACGATTTAGCGCCAATTTCTCAGGGAAAAGATTATACACACTTCTCCACTTCGGCAGAGTGACAAAAAGCAGAATTCCCAATGTAATAACACCCAATGTCATAAACAATTCAGGCGTAAATCCATGCCAGAAGTATATATGAGTATCATACACATACCCTTCAACAGGCATGATGGCGGCCTGTGCAGGAGAGATGAGCGTGTTTGAAATAATATTAGGGAAGAAACCGATAATGATCACTAGTGAAGCCAGGATAATGGGTGATATTAGCATACCGATTGGAGCTTCGTGCGGTTTCTTTTCTAATTGTTCAGGCTGGAACTTGCCTGTGAACGTTTTGAATACAAGAATCATGCTGTAAATGAACGTGAATACACTTGCCACCCAGGCAAGAACAGGGAACAAGAATCCCCATGTATCCAAATTTAATATATCCATTTCCAGAACACGGACCATTCCTGTGAAGAACATTTCTTTACTTAAGAACCCATTAAAAGGCGGAAGCCCGGCCATAGAAAATGTCCCGATGACCGCCAAAGTAAAAGTAATCGGCATAAAGTTCATCAGACCGCCAAGCTTGCGGATATCACGGGTGCCGGTTTCATGGTCTACGATTCCAGCTACCATAAATAGACTTCCTTTAAAAGTGGCATGGTTAATCAAATGAAAGACAGCAGCTGTAGTGGCAACCGTATAAATACTGTCTTCTACTGTTTCGAAGTGAAGTGCTGCAGCACCAATGCCGAGAAGGGACATGATCATCCCCAGCTGGCTGACCGTTGAGAAAGCCAGGATGGCTTTAAGGTCAGTCTGTTTGACAGCTGAGAAGGAACCCCAGAATAATGTTGTAATGCCAAATCCTGCAATGAGCCAGAGCCAGAGCGAGTGCTCCGCAAATACCGGACTCATACGTGCAACTAAATAAATGCCTGCTTTAACCATTGTTGCCGAATGAAGATATGCGCTGACAGGTGTTGGAGCTTCCATGGCATCCGGCAGCCAGATGTGAAATGGAAATTGTGCAGACTTGGTAAAGGCCCCAAGCAAAATGCAAAGCAAAGCAGGAACAAATAATGCATGTGAAAATATCTCATCTGATTGAGCAATAATTTCGGAAATGCTGAAAGTACCAGTCATCATATAAAGAAGTATGATGCCTCCAAGCATAGAAAGACCGCCGAAAACCGTGATGATCATCGACTTCTGTGCACCATATCTTGATTTCTCTCTGTGGTACCAGTACCCGATTAGCAGGAATGAAGAAAAGCTCGTAAATTCCCAGAAAGTATAAAGCACAATCAAGTTATCCGAAAGGACAACTCCCAGCATAGCCCCCATAAATAGAAGCAAGTAAACATAGAAGGTGTTCAGTTTTTCTTTGTTTTTATCCAAGTAATAGATGGAATACAGAACAACTAAGGCTCCTATTCCGGTGATCAGCAAAGCAAAAAGCAAACCAAGTCCGTCTACTTTTGCCGTGAAATCGATCCCAAGAGCGGGAATCCATGCAAAAGATTTTGTGACGGATTGCTGATTGGAGGTGATGGATAAATAAGAGATAAAATAACTGAATAAAAGGATTGGCAGAGGAAGTACGAACCAACCCGTATGTATCTGCCTAAACAGCTTGTACGCAATAGGCACAAGGATGGCAAGCAAAAATGGTGAAATTATTGCCAGGTGAAGCAGAGACAAAACATTACCCCCTTTTAAATTAATTGTTGTTACTCGAAAAAGTATCCTAGTATGCAGCTTGATGTAGCGGCTATATGGCTTCTAACAGTTCAGTATATTTAGAAAACTGTATTTTTCCTCCGCAGCATGTATAAAACTTTTTTCGCAATACGTAAAGCGCTTAATAAAAGTTTTTCCACCTTCCCCCATATTATCCAGCCAAGGGAGGCAAGACAGGCGTGCCATAATCATCATTACTATCCGCTCATGCACCTCAGAACAAATTATAACCTAAAAATAAAGTCTGTGCATTCTTCAAACCCTTATCAGTAAAGGATTTATCCATTCTTATTAAATAGGTAGAAACACGAATTAATCAGGAAAAATTTTTTTGAAAAAATGTCTCCCAAAACAGCATTTTTGTATAAAAAAACATTAATTTACGCACACTACTCATAGGTGGTGTTGTGTATGATTAAGCATAAAATTTCAGCAGCCATTACAATCTTTGCCCTTCTGTTTGCAGGCGCCTGGATATTGGACCACCAAACCAAAAGGGAATTCTATATTCCGGCAGACGAAGAAGAAGTGGTCGAATTATTACCGGCAAATTACGAAATGGAAGCTGAAAATAAGCAAAAGCTGAAGGTGTTTGAACCGAGAGAATATGTGAGGATACAGACAGCATCATAAGAAAAGCGGACTCCCCTCGAGGGGCAGGCGCTCCTCCCAAAAGCTGCCGCTTTTAGTAGTGCGATGATAAAGCTGGCTAAGCGTTCCTTTTGAAGCCAGACAACAAGAAGAGGATGAGAAATGGCTCATCCTCTCTTACTGCTGTTTTAAAGTTTACTTTGGCCGCGGTTATGAAAAATCATGATGAATAGAGGGACCGTAATGATGAAGGAAAGAAAGAATAAGAAGAGAAATTTGGAGAAGGGCGTAATATTTTTTTCAATATCGTCCGCATACATTTCAAAAAAATCCCTGATTGATTCATTGCCGAGCACATTGGATGCTGTCAGGAATTCATTTTTGTCATAATCATAGTAAAAGAAATCTTTTTTCTTAAAAATAAATAAGCCATCTCTTTTTTGTTCTAATTCCAAAAAAACAATGCCAATGTGAGATGAATATTCTTCAGTTTCCTCTTCATTTTCTGATGTTTGCGGGTCATCAGGTGTAACAATCTTTGTTACTTGCCCCTGCATCCCGTATGCATCAATGACTGAAAAGGAGTCTTCGCTGTAATAATGGATAGTGCTGCGAAGCTGTTCTTCAAGTATGTCCTCGAACTCTTTTTCAGCATCAGCAGCTTTTGCAGGCATAATGTACTGAACTGACAGCAATACGGCAAACAAAAAACAGCATATTCCTTTTTTCATTTCCTTCCCCCTTTTTCTCTATTTAATGCAAGATTTGCTAGAATATGGTTTATGTCTATGCTAGGAAACACTAAAATATACAGAAGGGATAAGCTGTTGTAAAAATTATGAAAATCACTGATAATAGATAGCTAGAGTAAAGAAAGACAAATATGGATGGGGAAAAATGAAAAATACATATCTGACGAGTTATTTTCCGCTTTTGGCGATTATTTTGTTTAGTACTTCTCTGGCATTAAAAACCCAGATGGAATTAGTTTATTTTCTGAAAAAGACAGGAATTTTCCAGGGGATGCTAGAGTTCTTTTCAGAAGGCGGCGTAAAGATGTCACTGACGGTCCTCCTCCTGGTCCTTTTTTTTATGGTGTTTGCAGCCTTGAAATTGGTGGCAGATACGATCAATGGACTGTCACTTCTGTTCTTTTCTAAAGATCTGGAAGGGGAAAGTCTGACAAAGTCGAGGCAAGGTTCGGCCATCTATTTTATTGGAGGCGCTTTGTCGCTTCTGAGTTTGTTCAGTTATATCGGGATTGCCATCCTTTTTGCGGCCGCTACCTTTATTTATTTCAGTTACTTTGTTTATAAAGCCAGTTCTTCATTGACTGCATCCGGCATTGCTGGTGTGATTTTTTTTCAGGTTATGGTCTGGACTTCTCTTTTAACAGGGATACTCTATCTTTCTTTGAAAATACACAACAGCATCATGGCAAGTCTGCCGATATAGTAAAAGGAGGCCGCAGTAAAGGGCCTCCTTTAAAGTAAACATATCATTTTAATCAGACATTATATCCTTCCAAATCAGCAGCTGGGGAGAAGCCGATTCGATAGCAGCCAGATTTCCGGGCCGATCCTTTCCAACCCAGACACCTGCTGTATACTGGCCAGTCAAGCCCACAAACCAGAAATCATGATAGCCATTAGTGGTTCCTGTTTTGCCGCCGGCATATCCAAATGGCAGACGTGCTTTCCGTGCAGTGCCGGATTGAACGGTCCTGGCCATTAAATTCCTCATTTTTTCTATCGTTTTTTCGCTCCAAACCTGCGTTTTAGAATCATCCCAGCTATAAAGCAATTTTCCTTTCAGGTCAGTGATTTTACGGATGGCTCTTGCCGGCTGGTAATAACCATCATTTGCAAACACAGTATATGCTGATGTGAGTTCAAGCGGTGTCATTCCGTATGTAAAACCTCCTATAGCTGCAGAAAGGGCATGATCCTTATCTGTAACCTTTTTAAAACCAAACTTATCTAAATCACGAAAACCATTTTCAATTCCAATGTCGTCCAGCAGTCTTACTGCAGGTGTATTATACGAATAAATAAAGGCTTTTTCGAGTGTTGTCGATCCATAGCGGGCACCGCCATAATTCTGGGGGCAATATCCATTTTTGCAGAAAGGTCCTGCATTCACTTGATCATGAATGACTGCGCTGGTGTGCTCAAAGTATGGTGCATAAACAAGCAGCGGCTTAATAGCGGAACCGGGCTGTCTGTATGCCTGGAAAGCTCGATTAAAGTTGTATTTCTTATAATTCTTTCCGCCTGCAAGCGCTGTTATTTCATGTGATCCATTATCTATCACGGCTGCTGCACCTTCCACATCCTTGTAGGACAGGCGCTTATTTAGGGAATTTGCAGCCTTTTCCTGAAGGGCAGGGTTCAGGGCAGTTTCAATGATTATGCCTTGCTCCATTATTTGGGATATTCTCTTATCAAGCTTGGCGCTCAATGATGCTTTTTCCTGCTCTCCTGCTTTTAGGAGCTTATCCTGATAGCCTTCTTTAACAGAAATTAATTCACGCAGCTCCGCTTCTACATATGAAACATAATCCGGATATAAGTCTATTCTTTGTTTGACCTGAAGCTGAATCCGTTCACTTTTCATCTTCTCTGCTTCCTTTGGCGAAATCAGCTGTTCTTCCTTTAATTGATCAATCAGCCGCTCCTGCCTTTCTTTTGTATGGTTAAAGTGTTTCATAGGATCATATAAAGATGGGTTGTTTGGGATGGCAGCCAAAAAAGCTTCTTGAGCTTTGGTCAGGTCTTTGGCGCTTTTTTTAAAATAGAGCTGGGAAGCAGCCTCAATTCCGTAAGCTCCATTATGGAAATAAATTGCGTTAATATACAATTCCAGAATTTTTTCTTTGGATAATTTCCTCTCCAGTTCATATGCATATAGGAGTTCACTGAGCTTGCGGTTATAGGATTGTTCATGATTCAGAAAGATATTACGAGCCAGCTGCTGGGTAATGGTGCTGGCCCCCTGTTCAATATCATCCGATTGGATGTTGATGGCCAGGGCACGTCCAATGGCAGCAACATCGAATCCGGCATGGTCATAAAAGTGCTGGTCCTCCGCTGTGATAAAAACATCCTTAAGAAAAGGGGAAATGTCACCTGACGATAGGCTGATTCTGTTTACCGGATGATCCATTTCAGAGATTACCTGGCCGTTGCCTGCTTTAATATAACTTGTCTGGGGCAGGCTGACTTCTTTTATTTCAAGCTTTTCATCCAGCAGCTCATGAAATCCCTGAACCTTTTGCGATTCAGCAGAGACAGCAAATACCAGTAAAGAAAAAATAGGAAGCAAGAGAATGATGATCATAAATCCAGACCAGGAACGCAAAGGAATCCGCCTCCGTTATTTTAAACTTCTATCCTATTTTTCGGCTTTTTTTCTGAGGAGTTAAGCTTTTTTTAAGAAGGCAGACGCTGCTGAAAAATTCCGGCTTAAATGCAATTTACTCAGAAAATTGAAATATTTCATGCTATAATATAAGAAATTATGTGCGTGAATTTCTAATGGAAAGCAGGTGAAAACATGGGGGAGGAACACCAATACCTATTTATTGATTTTGAGTTTACCATGCCTGAGAAAGGCAGTGCTTTCAGAGGGTTTTTTCCGGAAATTATCGAAGCGGGAATTGTATCAGTCATCGGCAATCAAGTTTGTGAAGAGTTCTCTTCATATGTAACTCCCGTCCGGTTTCCGAAATTGTCCGAGCGCTGCAAATCCTTTCTGCATATAACACAGGAACAGGTAGACCAGGGCATCGATTTTCTTGAACTCGTGAAAAAAATGATAGATATGAACAGAAACCGTCCATGCACGATTGTTACGTGGGGAAATATGGATATGAAGGTGCTTAGAAATAATTGTACCCACGCTGGAGTTGACTTTCCGTTCAGAGGCAGGGAAGTGGATCTTTCGATGGAATATAAGCGTTTCTTCGGGGATCAAAACCAGACAGGATTATGGAAAGCCGTTCAGGAATATGGCAAGGAAGGAACAGGAAAACATCACCGGGCTTTGGATGATGCCTTAACGACTTACAATATTTTCAGATTGGTAGAAAAAGATAAGAAATATCTGCAGAAGCCGGAACCTACTACAATTGGCGATCGGGTGGACTTCTCGAAACTGTTTAATAAATTTGCCTGACAAGCCAAATCCATCAAAATGATTTGGCTTGTTTTCATTTTACTTAAAATAATCCTTTTCCAATGAGTCAAGATTCCTTATGCTTTGTTCTGCCCAGGGAGAAGAATCTCCTTCCAGCTCCGTTCTCATTTTATCCAAAGCTATTTGCAGCGAATCCTTATAATCTGGTATTTCTTCACTAAAGGGCTTTACCATCTGCTTAGGCACATTGGTCTGCTCTCTGTATGCAAGCGCGCGGCGCTCATGGAAAAGCATCACGTCCGCCTCTTTAGGATTATGCAAGTCGCCCTGCATTGGATGCTTTAAGATCGCAAGCACTCTGACCAGGTAATGCTGTGGCCGGATGTCTGTAACTTCCCCGATATACTTGCCTGTTTTATAGATGGCTGTTACTCTATCGCCAATCTTTACTTCTGCCAATCTAACCTCTCCTTTTCATTTTTCTTTAGCCCTATTATGAAGCTTGAAAAAACAAAGTGCAAATTTTCAATAAATCAGGTAAGCTAAAAAATGATTAGTTTTTTCATAGGAGGATGAGAAAATGAAATGGCGTTTTCTAACACCGATTCTTTTTCTGATGCTGATCCTGGCAGCATGCGGGACAAGCACTGAAAAAGAAGAGGACAAGGCAAATGGTTCTGCTGCTGAAGAAAGCCAAACAGATAACCAGGCAAGTGAAGAAGCACCGGACAGCTTTCCGCAATTAACAGAAGAAGTTGAGGGAAATGAAAGACTAGTGAAAATGCAGACGTCAAAAGGGAATATTAAAATTAAACTTTTCCCGGATCAGGCTCCCAAAGCGGTTGAAAATTTCATTAAGCATAGTGAAGATGGCTATTACGATGGCTTGATTTTTCACCGTGTTATTAAAGATTTTATGATTCAGGGCGGTGATCCTGAGGGAACCGGCATGGGCGGAGAAAGCATTTACGGTGAAGCATTTGAGGATGAATTCTCCAATGAGCTTTATAATATCCGCGGAGCTTTATCCATGGCCAATTCTGGTCCCAATACTAACGGAAGCCAATTCTTTATTGTTCAGAACACAACGCCTGATCCAAGTTTGAAAGAGCAAATGGAAAAGGCCGGTTATCCGGAAAAAATTATCAAAGCTTATGAAAAAGGCGGTACACCTTGGCTTGACAATAAGCACACCGTTTTTGGACAGGTTGTTGAGGGAATGGATGTAGTCGACAGTATCGCTGCAGTTGAAACTGCCGAACAGGACAAGCCAGCGGAAGATGTGGTCATTGAAAAGATAGAGGTTTTAAAATAAGTGTATAAACATTGGACTGTGTAATCATTGCTGATATAATAATTCGGGTGGACACTGCTTTTAGCAGAAAGGATTGATTAGGATGTTGCAATGGTATGTACTGTCGCTGTTTCTATATTTTCCGGAAGATAAATCAGAATATGGCCCTGCAGCTGTAACGTTTGTCATCTTTTTAGTTGCGGCCATTCTTACAATGAGATTAATTATCCGTGTGTCAAAGCGCGAAGCAGCCAAGGCGAAAGAGCTTGAAGAGCGCATCGATAGGCAAAATAGACAAGGGGGGAACAGCTGAGCAGCTGTTCTTCTTTTTTTGTTAAGAAATTATAACTTTGATAACTGTCTAGCGCAAGCAGCCTACCCCCTCGAGGTCACAACCTTGTCTAGTTTCGGCTCCTAGGGACTCGGGGTCATAAGCCGTTTCCTTTCAGAAGGAAGAACGCCTTCTTACAGGAACCGTCTTATGCCTGAGGCCCGCAGGACAGGTAAGGCTTCGTCAGCATAAACATCGCATGACCGAAAGCGACAGCTTTTGGGAGGATGCGGGTCATGCAGACGTTGCCACAGGACGAGGCGATCTTAGTCTGCGTTCCTTAGGTGAGCAAGGAGCTTGCGCTTTTCTTGTTTATTGATAAAGTGATTGGGCAACACTAAAGACAAAATGTCTTGATGGAGGATTCAATCATGAAAAAAGCGCTGATGCTTGGTTTTGTTCTTCTTCTGTCCGGTTGCGGGGAAGAGAACATTACGAATACGGAAGTTGAAATGTTTAACGCTGCAGGTGATTCATTAGGGACAATTAAGGTGCAGGAACAGGCGAGCGGAGTAAAGTTGAGCGGGGGTCTGAGCGGACTTCCTCCGGGGGAACTTGCCATCCATATCCATGAAGAAGCAAAATGCGAGCCTCCTGACTTTAAATCGGCAGGGAATCATTTCAATCCTGACAATAAGGAACATGGGCTGCTTCATCCCAAAGGATCACATGCGGGTGATCTTCCCAACCTGATTGTTGAGGATGACGGCAAGGCTAAGATTGACTTTATGGCGCCCCAAGTCACGTTAAAAGAAGACAAAAATTCTTTGTTGACAAAGGAAGGGACTTCCATTGTTATCCATGATGGACCAGATGATGGCATGACTCAGCCGGCAGGAGATTCAGGAGAACGCATTGCCTGCGGCCGTATTTCAAAAGATAAAGAAGAAGAAGGACAGAAAAAAGCACAGGACGATCAATCAACAGAAGAATAAATAATTGAAGGCTTTCCTGGCAGGGGAGACTTTATCACTGGGAATTTTTCCGAACGATCCGTATAATGGAGTTAAACCTTATAATGGAGGTTGGTTAAATGGGAATTTTCGATGGTTTTATCGGCAATGCATCTGAAGCGGACATTAATGAGGTTCAGGAGGAATTTTCAGCAGTCCTTGCCCCGAGTGAACAGGTTGAAAAAGCCTATAGGCTCGTCCGCGATTTATTCATTTTTACAAACAAGCGTCTGATTCTGGTGGATAAGCAAGGAATCACAGGGAAAAAAATCGAGTATCATTCCATCCCTTACAAAAACATCACCCATTTTAGCATTGAAACCGCAGGCAGCTTCGATCTGGAGGCCGAATTAAAAATTTGGATCTCAGGATCAGACGAACCAATTGAAAAGCATTTTAATAAAAACTTGAACATATACGAAGTGCAGAGTGTGCTTGCTGAATATGTACTATAAATCCCCTTGCTAGTATAACCAAGGGGATTTTGCTTGTAGTTCAGGTGGAATTTTCATAAAATTAAATTATCTTGATAAAGGATGTGAGTGATGATAAACAGACTCCGTTTCGAACCAAAGGAGCTGGAAATGCTCCGCTTTCTGTCCCGCCGCCTGGAACTGCCTTTGAAAAATGAAAATCAGTATCTGCATTTAGAGAAGGGCTATGCAGGCGAGCAGCATTTTGATAGGGAGCTTCAGGACTTGCCAGACTCTTGCATTATTCTAAATGATCTATTGCTGGAAAACAGCAATACCCATTTCCAAATCGATACTCTCCTTATCGCCGGCGGCACTATATTCATCTTTGAAGTAAAAAACTATGAAGGGGACTATTACATAGAAAATGAAAGATGGTATTCCCTGCTATCCAAAACAGAAATAAAAAATCCCCTCCTCCAGCTGCAAAGAAGCGAAACCCTTTTACGGGGCCTCCTTAAAGAATTCGGCTACCATCTTCCCATCAAATCACATCTGATATTCATTAATCCCGGCTTTCAGCTTTATCAAGCTCCTATCAATATTCCTGCAGTATTTCCTTCGCAGCTTAATCGATTCCTGGAGAAATTAAAAACTATTCCTAATGCGGCGAAATCGAGAAACCTGAAGCTGGCTGAACAGTTAAATGCCCGCTGCTTGAAGGAGAATCCCTATGTTCGGATTCCAGAATACACTTATGACCTTTTGAGGAAAGGGATTATATGCAGTTCGTGTACTTCGTTTTTAGCCCCCTTTACTCAAGGTTACTTAACCTGCGGGGAATGTGGATCGAAAGAAAAGGTGGATACTGCAGTACTGAGAAGTGTAAAGGAATTTGCGGTTTTGTTTCCGGATAGGAAAATTACTACAAATACAATAGTAGATTGGTGCGGTGGTATTGGTTCCGGGAAAGTGGTGCAGAGGATACTAGTGAGAAATTATGAAAAAAAGGGGAGGGGGAAGGCTTCTTATTACCAAGCATGCCAAAGGGAGGAAAAAGTGAATGGAGGTCAGATGGATTAACACCGAAAATAGGAGAGGTAAGAGGAAAATGGTAGTTAATCGGAAGGGTTAACACCGAAAACAAGAAGGGGAGGGAAAAATGGTAGTTAATCGGAGGATTAACGCCGAAAATAGGGGAGGGGAGAGAAAAATGGTAGTTAATCAGAGGGATTAACGCCGAAAATAAGGGTGTAAAAGAAAAATGGTAGTTAATCAGAGGGATTAACACCGAAAATAGGGGAGGGGAGAGAAAAATGGTAGTTAATCGGATGGATTAACGCCAAAAATACGGGATGCAAAGAAAAATGGTAGTTAATCGGAGGGATTAACGCCAAAAATACGGGATGCAAAGAAAAATGGTAGTTAATCGGAGGGATTAACGCCAAAAATAAGGGGTCCACAGAAAAACGGTAGTTAATCAGAGGGATTAACGCCGAAAATAAGAGGTACAAAGAAAAACGGTAGTTAATCGGATGGATTAACGCCGAAAATAAGGGGTGCAAAGAAAAATGGTAGTTAATCAGAGAGATTAACACCGAAAAAAGGAGAGGAGAGAGGAAAATGGTAATTAATCAGAAGTATTAAGGACGAAAAAAAGAGAAACAAGAGAGTATGGACAACCGGGATATCCCAGCACACAAAAAAGCACGGCCTCAGCCGTGCCTCCACAAACACTATTACCCAAAAGCTCTTTTCAGCCTCTCCAGCCCTTCCGCCAATACTTCATGAGGGCAGGCAATATTCATTCGAACAAATCCTTCGCCGCCCGGGCCGTATTTCGGACCTGGTTCCAGGGCTAGCTTCCCTTTTTCCAAAAGGTTTTGGCGCAGTTCGGCATCAGTTAATCCCATTCCGCGGCAATCAAGCCATAGAAGATATGTGCCGTCTGGCTCCATCAAGCGAATACCCGGAAGGTGTTGTGCAATAAATTCCGCAGCAGTCCTTTTATTTTCTTCCAGATAATCCATCAAACCATCAAGCCATTCTTCACCATTGCGGTAAGCTGCTTCCATGCCGATAATTCCGAAAGCGGACAGTGTGAAGAATCCTTGCTTGTGCTGTTCTGCCTGAAAAGCCTTCCGCAGCTTCTCATTGCTTATAATGGCAGCTGAAGCTTGAATTCCTGCAAGGTTCCAGGTTTTTGTGGGAGCTATGCAGGTGACCGTGAGTTCTGCAAATCGCGAATCCAGTGAAGCAAGGAGATAATGCTTATGGCCTTTATAAATTAAATCAGAATGGATCTCGTCAGAAAGAATAAGGCAATCATATTTAACACATAGCTCCCCTATTTTCCTCAGTTCCTCTTCTGTCCACATTCGGCCGCCCGGATTGTGCGGGTTGCAGAGAAGGAATAGTTTCACGCCCTCTTTCAATTTGTTTTCAAAATCGGCAAAATCAATTTCGTACCGGCCATTCTCGAGTTTCAATTGAGAATTAACGACAGTGCGCCCATTCTGTTTAATCATCTCGAAGAATGGAGTATATACTGGAGACTGCAGCAATACTTTATCCTCTTTTTCAGTAAAAGCCTGGATGGCAGTTGCGATGGAGGGAACCACTCCCGTGCTGTATAGAATCCATTCATTTTCGATTTTCCAGCCATGCCGCTTGTTCAGCCACTGTCCGATAGATTCTGCAGTAGAATCAGGTGCATACGTATATCCATAGACCCCATGAGCAATTCTGTCTTCAATGGCTTGCTTTTACTTCTTCGGGAGGCTGAAAGTCCATGTCTGCTACCCACATGGGCAATACATCAGATCTGCCAAAAACCTCCTTGGTCCAATCCCACTTAACAGAAGCTGTATTTTCCCTGCTGATTTTTTGATGAAAATTAAAACGATTCAATCCTGTCACCGCCTTAAGAATTCTTTTATGTACCTTGACTCTATGATATGATATTGATGCTTAAAATTAAAATATTGCGGCTCGGTCGGCCGAATAATAAAAAGGTGATATACATGGAAATTCAGCAAACGAATCTCTTGCTTGTCTACACCCTGGATCAGTGGGATCCATTTGGAGTGGGGCCGGGCAATTATGATACTGAAATTGCGGATTCAGTCCAGGCAGTCCATGACTTAAAAGATTTAATGAAATTGGCCAGGAAGATTCAATCCATTTATGAATTCTCGTTTGAGGAAATCATCCCTTTGGAAAAATGCAAAGAAATCTCAGGGCGTCTTCTGGAAATCAAGAATAACGGCTCCTGTGCTATTTAAAATAAAAAGCGGCAGCTCTCAGACCTTGGGGCTGCCATTTTTATTCACAATACTATACACTTTCCTGTACCCGAACGGTATTCATAAAACTCTTGATATGCTGAAGAACATCTTCCGGCCGTTCTTCCGGCACAAGATGCCCGGTTTCTTTTAATACGACCAGCTTGGAATTTTTTAAATCTTTATTCAGCCGTTTGCCGATATGAAGCGGGACGACTCTGTCATGTTCTCCCCAAATTAATAGACAAGGCGTTTCTATTTTTTTCAATGCAGAGGCAGGCATATCGCCTTCCCTATCGCGAATCATCCTGGTTAAAGCCCGGAAAATATCGTCTTCTAAAAATGGCGACAAATATCCGTAAAGCATTTCATCATCAATCATGGAATGATCGTAGACAACATTTTTTAAATTCTGCTTTACCCCTGAGCGCTGTAGATATAATTTAACATACAGATGAAAGAAAGGTATGTAACTTGAAAAGATGATATGCGGCTTCATTCGTTTCATATATCCGGAACTGCAAAGCAATACTGCCTGGTCTACGAGTTCAGGCTTGGAGTGTGCAACATTTAAAACAATCTGTCCCCCCATTGAATGGCCAACTAAAGTAACTTTTTCAAAGCCCATCTTTCCTGATAAGCGGATAACCGTATCCGCCAAGTTTTTGTATGAGTAGACGAACTGCTGGGATTTTCCGCTTTTGCCGAAGGGCGGCAAATCAATTGATACCACATTGAATTCCGTTTGCAGCAGAGGAATCAGCCTGCGATAGCTAAAGGTGGATGACAGAAAACCATGCAGCAGCACCAGGGTATCCCTGGAGGACTCATGTTTGTAGTATTCATAATAGACCTCTGTTCCATTAATAGGCTCTGTTCCAGAAAAAGTCGCTTGTTCCATTGGCCTTCCCCTCCTAGTCCCGGTTTTACTTTATTTTCCCCTTAAACTTAATCTTGACACATATGATTTTAAAGAAATTAATAAATAATGAAAGTGACACATTTATTTTCCGCAGTTTTTGCTATAATGTAACTATTTTATAGAGTAAATCACTAAAGGATGGGAGCGACAAAGGTGAAATTAACTGAAAAGCAAATAGAGGTTTTAGAAATTTTAGAAAACAACAGTGCGCGAATCCCTGTGGAAGACATTGCGAAAATGGCTGAATTAAGTATGGCTGAAACAGAAACTATTTTAGATAAACTCGAGGAAATGAAAGTGCTTGTGCGTTTTAATTCCGTTATTGACTGGTCAAAAGTCGACGGTCATGAAGGGGTTACCGCAATGATTGATGTGAAGGTCGCTCCAAAGCGCGGGGTGGGATTTGATGAAGTTGCACAAAGAATTTACCGTTTCAAAGAAGTAAGGTCTGTCTATTTAATGTCCGGTGCCTATGATCTTTCTGTCATCATCGAAGGCCGTTCCATGAATGAGGTCGCCCGATTTGTATCAGAAAAGCTATCGACTCTCGATTCTGTCTTATCGACAACCACACATTTTATTCTAAAAAAATATAAGCATGACGGCACTATTTTTGAACATAATGAAGACGACAAACGAATTGTGGTGTCACCGTAATGAATGGAACTAAGTCTTATTTATCAAAAACGGTGGAAGAGCTGAAGCCTTCCGGGATCCGCCGCTTTTTTGACCTTGCTGCAGGAATGGAAGGAGTCATCTCCCTTGGGGTGGGGGAACCTGATTTCATCACACCATGGTCTGTGCGTGAGGCAGCCATCCTATCGCTTGAGCAGGGATATACATCTTATACGGCTAATGCCGGGTTAATGGAGCTTCGGGAGGAAATTGCAGGATATATGCAGAAAAGCTTCGGAGTATGTTATTCTCCCCGGAGTGAAATAATCGTGACAGTGGGAGCGAGCCAGGCGCTTGATATAGCTCTTAGGGCCATCCTCGATCCGGGCGATGAAGTAATTGTAGTCGAGCCAAGCTTTGTATCCTATGTGCCATTAGTGTCTCTTGCGGGCGGTGTGCCTGTTCAGGTTCAAACTTTAAAAGAGAATGGGTTTAAGATTCTGCCTGAGCAGCTGGAAAAAGTAATAACTGACAGAACTAAAGCCATTATACTTTGTTCACCCAATAATCCGACTGGAACAATGTTAAGTGGGAGTGAACTGGAGGCCATCGCCCAAATAGCTGAAAAATACGATTTGCTGGTTCTTTCAGATGAGATTTATGCTGAGCTTGCTTATGATGGCGAGTATACAAGTTTTGCCGCAATCAGCGGGATGAAAAAAAGAACCATCCTGATCTCGGGATTTTCAAAGGGGTTTGCCATGACAGGCTGGAGATTGGGGTTTGTCTGCGCTCCTGAAGCGATATCCCAGGCGATGCTGAAAATTCACCAGTATGCGATGATGTGTGCGCCAACGATGGCCCAGTTTGCCGCTCTTGAAGCCTTGAAAACAGGCAGATCAGATGTTGAGGATATGAAAAAGAGCTATAAGCGCAGGCGGAATTATTTCGTTCAATCCCTAAATGAACTGGGATTAACATGCCATGTGCCGGGCGGAGCCTTTTATGCTTTCCCATCTATTGAAAGTACGGGACTTTCTTCTGAAGAATTTGCAGAAAAGCTGCTGCTGGAGGAAAAGGTAGCGGTGGTGCCAGGCAATATTTTTGGCGAAAGCGGGGAAGGCCATGTGCGCTGCTCTTATGCCACTTCCATGGAGTTGCTGCAGGAAGCAATTAAGAGAATTGGCCATTTCTTAAAGCGAAACCAAAAGGCATAAAAAAAGGACAATCCGCAACAGATTGTCAACTTCAAAAAGGGGGGAATACTAGAAAGCCTTACACTACAAGGCTAACCAGTATTCTCTTTTTATATACTCTCTTTTATAAAACTTTTTGATCATATTTGATCTCAAATAGCATTTGCATGACACGGAGGAAATCTTCCTCGCTGAATTCCTTTGCTTTGCGCAAGATGAGCTTAGCTTTTTTGGTGCCAATTTCACGCACAAGCTGTTCAATTTCATAATCGATTCCTGACTGGCCCTTCTGAAGTTCCTGTTCAAGCAGCTCAGAAGCTGGAATATCGAGGGCGGTTGAGATTTTTAAAACAGTCTGGGTATCAGGAATCTGGTCTCCATTTTCATATTTTGCAATCGTCCCCGTTCCAACTCTCACTTTCAAAGCAAGCTGCTGCTGGGTTATATTTGCGCGTTCTCGGCAGGCTTTAATGTTATGGCCGATTTTTGACATACCCATCACTCCCACTGTCAATTTCTTCTATCTATATTTTATCATGAGAAACGTGAGATCCTTTCTTTACTTCATGAACATTTCGTTAACAAACCAAAAAGATGTCTACATATTGTTTGCGGATTGTTTTATTATAATGAATGGCTGTCAGAATTGTTTATGGGATAAAATGTAAGTGAGTGTCATCAAAATCATTTTTGATATTTTTAAGAAGTTATGATATAATTTCTTATTGCGTATAAAGAGATAAAATTTGAATTTAAATAGGAGTGTTTTCATGTCTGAGAAAATCGAAGTAGGTAGTGTTATTACAGGAAAGGTAACAGGTATTCAGCCATATGGTGCGTTCGTGGCATTAGATGAGAATACACAGGGGTTAGTGCACATTTCCGAAGTGACTCATGGTTTCGTTAAAGATATCAATGAGCATCTTAAAGTGGGCGATGAAGTAAAGGTGAAAGTGCTGTCTGTTGACGAAGAAGCAGGTAAAATTGGTTTATCAATCCGTGCAACAGAAGAAGCTCCCCAAGCAGAAGCGAAAGCTAGAAAGCCTCGCAAGCGCCAGGCAGCTCCAATCAAAATGGAAGACGAATCTGCACAGGGATTCAACACACTTAAGGATAAGCTTCAAGAGTGGATTGACCAGTCCCAGCGCGAAGATCTTATTAAGAAGTAATAAAATGGATAAACCGGGTTTCCTGCCCGGTTTTTTATTTTCATTGGGATGCAAAAAATATTTGCTTTCTCGTGCAAAATGAGCGAGCGCTCGACAAATTCTTTTGCATGCTTAGATACATAAAAAAGATGAAATTTATATTTTTTAAGATAAATAGTCTGAAAAATGTTGGAATTTAATATCTTGGCATTAATCTTGCAATAGTTAAACCAACTGCAACTTTAAAAGGAGGAACATACATGCAAGAAACAGGAAAGAAAATTCCCTTCTGGTTTTCAGTGCTGCCGCTGCTGGTGATGATTGCTGCCATGATTATTACAATTGTTAAGTTTGAGGGAAGCCCTCATGTGCCTTTAATTACCGGAACAATTGTATCCGCTTTCATCGCCTGGCGTTTTGGCTATAAGTGGAACGATATTGAGGAAGGCTTCTATAAAGGCATTAAGTTAGCGCTCCCGGCTATTCTGATTATTATAATGGTCGGTTTGACAATTGGCTCCTGGATTGGCGGGGGAATTGTAGCGACCATGGTCTTTTATGGATTAAAACTGATGACCCCATCCATGTTTTTAGTCTCAATTTGTATTATCTGTGCCATTGTCACTCTGGCAATCGGAAGCTCATGGTCTACAATGGGAACAATTGGCGTCGCCGGTATGGGCATTGGAATCAGTATGGGCATCCCGGCTCCAATGGTGGCGGGAGCTATCATCTCAGGCGCCTATTTCGGAGATAAAATGTCACCGCTGTCCGACACGACTAATTTGGCTGCGGGAATCACAGGCACGGATCTTTTTGCGCATATAAAGCATATGTTTTACACAACCCTTCCGGCGCTGGCCATTGCCATTATTGCTTATTGGTTTTTGGGAAGGCAATTTGGCGGGGATGATTTGAATAATGATAAAATAACTGGTGTCATGAATGTTTTATCAGAGAACTTTGTCATCTCTCCTTGGCTTTTACTGGTACCTGTAATTGTTATAGGGTTAGTGGCAAAAAAGGTGCCTGCACTGCCTTCGCTTGCGGTGGGGGTTTTCCTTGGCTGGCTTTGCCATATTTTAGTCCAGGGCGGTGCTGTGGGGGATGCGGTCAATACTCTTCAGGGCGGATTTTCGATTGAATCAGGCAACACAATGGTGGACGAGCTTTTCAATAGAGGCGGCATTGACGATATGATGTACACCGTGTCCCTAACGATTGTGGCGATGGCTTTCGGGGGAGTTATGGAGCAGACCGGCATGTTAAAAGCCATAGTTGAACAGATACTGAAATTGGCCCGTTCAGCAAGAAGTTTAGTAGCAACTACCGTACTATCTGCGTTCTTTACAAATGTGGCGGCTGCAGAGCAGTATATTTCCATTCTGCTGCCGGGAAGAATGTACACACAGGCATTTAAGGATAAAAATCTGCAATCCAAAAATCTTTCACGGGCACTTGAAGATGGGGGTACGGTCACTTCTGTTTTTGTTCCATGGAATACTTGTGCAGTGTTTATCATGTCAACATTGGCTGTTCATCCCTTTGAATATGCACCTTACGCGATTTTAAATTTCACTGTGCCGATCCTGGCTATTATCTTTGCCATGCTTGGCTACAAAATAACTTTCATGAGTGATCAGGAACGAAAAGAAATGGAAGAAAAAGATCAAATAGCATCATAGGGCTCCGATCATTCGGAGTCTTTTGTTTTTTGAAAAAGCGATGATAGGGTAAAGTAAACGGGAGCAATTCCTGTCGTGATTTATGAATAGGGACTTTGAGTTAGTCAAAGAATACATTTTGTTAAAAGGAGAGATAGTTATGGCAGAACAGACACTTTATGAAAAAGCAGGCGGCGGAGAAGCCATTGAAAAGGTAGTTGATTATTTTTACGAGGAACTGGTATTAAAGGATCCGACCGTCAATCAGTTTTTTGAGCATACGGATATGATTAAGCAAAAACGTCATCAATCCAAGTTCATAAGCTATGCATTAGGCGGCCCTAATCAATATTCAGGCAATTCCATGGCAAAAGCGCATGAGGGTATGAACCTGCAGCCCGAACACTTTAACGCGATTGCCAGGCATCTGCATGGTGCGCTTGCCCATTTTGGGGTGAATGAGAGGGATATCGATGAAGCTTTGACTCGCGTTGCAGCTCTTAGGGACGATATTCTATACAAATAAGCTCCCCAAGGGGAGCTTCAGTTTGTAGACAAAAAGAGTTCGGAAAAGTCTCATTCCGAACTCTTTTTTTCATTTTTTGTAGGACTTCAAGTAATTACAGAGAATTGCAGACCTCTCCGAGGTTATCATTTAGGCCATTTCTGGACCTTGCCAAGTCCAGGTGGCCATTTTCTTCAAATTCATGGCAGCGAAAGTAAGCATCGCCTGCATCGACATTTTTTTAAGTCCCCTGAGGGTTGTCCAACGCATGCCATGCTTTTCTTTTGCATCTGCGAATACTCGTTCAATTGTTTCTTTGCGTTTTTCATAGATCGGTTTGACGTCTTGATGGTGGCGAAGATGATCTGCTTCTTCCACATGTTCCTCCCACACATGACGTTGAATCAGTTTTTGATGTGCTTGACTCTGTGTGCATTGAGACAAGAAAGGGCATCCAGCACAAATTCGAGGATCTGATTTATATTGACGATACCCTTCCTTTGTAGTTGTAGTATATTTTAATATCTCACCAGTTGGGCAAATGTAACAGTCAAAATGCTCATCATAAACATACTCATGTTTTCTGAAGAAACCCTCTTTTGTGCGAGGTCGTGTGTAAGGTAAAGCAGGTGTGATGTCGTTTTTCAATAAGTAGCTCGTGATAGCAGGTGTTTTATAGGCTGCGTCTGCCGCAACAGCTTTTGGTTTACTAACTTTCTCAATAACTTGTTCTACCAATGGCTCTAAAATATGACTATCATGCGTGTTACCAGGGGTTACAATTGCGCCTAACACGAAGCCGTTGCGGTCTGCGGCCGCATGGAAAGAATAAGCGAACTGTTTTGTACGCTCATCTTTTACATAGTAGCCACTCTCTGGATCTGTTGTACTTTCCTTGATTTCTTTGTATTCTTCTTTATCAAACTTATCTGGTGGAAACGGCTTTTTTCCATGATCCTCGCGGTCTTGGTTAATCTCCTCTTGAAGGCGTTCTTGATAAGCACGGGTTTCTTTTCGAACAACTTTCTTTTCAAATTTGCGTTTATTTGCACTCGCTTTTACATGAGTAGAATCTACAAAAACGTGTTCAGCACTAATTAAATTCTTTTCAGCTGCGGTTTTTAAGATTCGGTAAAATATTTGTTCAAAGAGATCGGTGTCTTTAAATCGGCGCTCATAATTCTTACCGAAAGTTGAGAAGTGAGGAACTTTATCGTGAAAGCCATATCCTAAAAACCATCGATAAGCCATATTCGTTTTCAATTCTTCAATTGTTTGACGCATGGAGCGAATACCGAAGGTATATTGAATAAATGTGAGTTTAATTAATATTACAGGGTCAATACTTGGGCGGCCTTTTTCTGAATACTTATCTTTTACCAAGTCATAGATGAATGAGAAATTAATCGCCGCTTCAATTTTGCGGACCAAATGGTCCGCCGGTACAAGTTCGTCTAAAGCAACCATTTCAATTTGATCCCGTTGAATTGGATTATGTTTTGAAAGCATTTAAATCACCTCAAGCATTGTATTACTTCTATTTTAAAATAAAAAAGACTGCAGACAAGCACGATTTTCATCGAGTTTGTCGACAGTCTGAAGCTCCCCAAGGGGAGCTTTTCGTTTTTGTTACGCGGAAATTAGGATACACCAGCGGAAAATATCTTTTATCCGCCAAAGAATATAATCACGATAATCAAGTTTTATCGCGTAAAATTCATTATATCTGCGAACAAATTATTCTTCTAACCTCAAGCGGCTTCAATCAGCTGTTTCTTTCCTTACTCCGTATTTTCTTAGCCGGTATTGCAGGTTTTGCCGGCTCATGCCAAGAGATTTTGCGGATTGGGTTATATTATTGCCATGGTGTTTAAGGACCTTCTTTAGATAGTAGGTCTCAGCTTCCTGTATATATTGTTCAAGTGGTTTAATAGGCTTGTTTTTCTGTATAAGCAAATCCTCCAAATGACCGGTTTCGTTCGGCTCCTCCTTGAATTGAGGCTTATTCCGGAAGTGAAGAGGCAAATGCACATAGCTGATCGCTTCTTCCTGGTCAATCAGATTCATGGCCCCTTCGATAATATGCTCCAGTTCCCGTACATTGCCCGGCCAATCGTATTGCTCGAATTTGCTCATTACTTCTTCATCGATTTCCGCTACATTCATCCCAAAGAGCTGATTGTATTTTTCTATGAAAAATTGTGCAAGATCCCTGATATCCTTTCTTCTCTCGCGCAGAGGCGGAACAAAGAGGGAAACAACACTTAGCCTGTAATATAAATCTTTTCTCATACGGTCTTCTGAGATAGCATCAATCGGGTCTTCGTTAATGGTTGCTATAATTCTTACATCTACTGTCCGGTCTTTCGTATCACCGACCCTTCTGACCGTTTTTTCCTGCAAAACTCTCAAAAGCTTTGCCTGCAGGGATGGATTAAGTGAATTGATTTCATCCAGCAGCAAAGTCCCGCCATTTGCCTGTTCAAACAATCCTGGCCTTTCAATGGAGCCTGTAAATGCCCCTTTCTTTGTACCAAATAAAAGCCCCTCTATCAGACTGTCCGGAAGAGCAGCGCAATTTTGGGAGATAAATGGTTTTGAAGAGCGGCTGCTGCCATTATGGATGCTTTGGGCAAAGAGCTCTTTCCCTGTGCCGGTCTCCCCGATAATCAGGACAGAAGAACTTGTCCGGGTTGCTCTTTTGCTCGCTTCAATCACTTCTTGGATCTCGTCGCTGCTGCCAATAATACTATCGAAAGTATAGCGGGTGTCTCCGCGTTTATTCATATTTTCTCTGATCAGCTTTTCAAGCTTGGTCACATCACGTGCGATTTCCATAGCGCCAATCTGTTCACCATCTTCCATAATTGGGAAAGTATTATTGATCGTGGTGATTTCCTGCCCCTTATTGTTAAAATAGGTTTGTTTGGCATTTTTAATTTTGCTGCCATTTTTGAGCGCCTGAAGCAAGGTGCTGTCTTCGTCCTGATTGAAAGAAAATACATCCAGCAGATTTTTATCCAGTACATCTTCATAATCCATACCCTCTATTTGGGCCATTTTTTTATTGTAGAATGTTGTTCTTCCTTCCTCATTCACTACATGGACACCAACATCAATTTCATCTAATATCCGTTGAAATAACTTGCTTTTCAATTGGAGCTGTTCAAATTCCCTGTGATTCATTGTGATCTCCTTCACTCGGCAGTTTATTCAATAGTATATACTAATTCGAATATATGCAATGAAAATTTGCACCAATAACTATTAGTGATTTAAAAAGGGCAAAAATATTTTGCTTTCAGTTTATGAAAATACTCATTTATCAGCTTTTTATATTTGGCACAGTTCTTGCATAATAAAATGGTGGATAAAAAACGAATTTATTAAAGGGGGATGGCATCATGGTACAGCCTTACAAACATGAACCTTTCACAAATTTTAAAACAGAAGAAAACCGTGAAGCATACTTACTGGGATTAAAAACAGTCGAAAGCTATTTAGGACAGGACTATGACTTATTAATAGGCGGAGAAAGAATCTCTACTGATGAAAAAATCGTATCCATCAATCCTTCTAATAAAGAAGAAGTAGTTGGCCGTGTTTCAAAGGCAAACCGCGAGCTTGCGGAAAAAGCAATGCAGGCTGCTGTTGAAGCATTCAAAACATGGAGAAAAGTGAAGCCGGAAACACGCGCAGATGTTTTATTCAAAGCTGCTGCGATTATCCGCCGCCGCAAGCATGAGTTTTCTGCCCTTTTAACAAAGGAAGCAGGGAAGCCTTGGAACGAGGCAGATGCTGATACTGCGGAAGCCATTGACTTCCTTGAGTACTATGCACGCCAAATCTTAAAAATCAAAGACGGTGTTCCAGTCAACAGCCGTCCGAACGAATATAACCGTTATGACTACATTCCATTGGGAGTGGGGATCATCATCTCTCCTTGGAACTTCCCGCTTGCAATCATGGCCGGCACTACTGTTGCCGCGATCGTGGCAGGAAATACAGTCCTATTAAAACCAGCTTCTACAACACCGGTTGTGGCTGCGAAATTTGTTGAAGTGATGGAAGAGGCAGGCCTTCCGAAGGGCGTGCTGAACTTTGTACCGGGCAGCGGTGCAGAAGTGGGCGACTATTTGGTTGACCATAAAGACACTCGCTTCATCTCCTTCACGGGTTCACGCGACGTTGGTCTTCGCATCAACGAACGTGCTTCCAAGCTAAACGAAGGCCAAATCTGGCTAAAGCGTGTTATCGCTGAAATGGGCGGTAAGGACACAATCGTTGTGGACAAAGAAGCAGACCTTGAATTGGCAGCTACTTCAATCGTTGCCTCTGCTTTCGGATTCTCCGGCCAGAAGTGCTCTGCATGTTCACGTGCGGTTGTAGTAGAAGATGTATACGATCAGGTTCTTAACCGTGTGGTGGAACTGACTAACGAATTAACGCAGGGCAATCCTGAAGACCAGAGCAATTACATGGGTCCAGTGATTGACCAGGGCGCATTTGACAAGATCATGAGCTACATCGAAATCGGCAAAGAAGAAGGCAAGCTGATGACTGGCGGAGAAGGAGACAGCTCGAAAGGCTTCTTCATCAAGCCGACAGTATTCGCAGACCTTGCCCCGGATGCACGCTTAATGCAGGAAGAGATCTTTGGACCTGTCGTTGGCTTCACAAAGGCAAAAGATTTCGATCATGCGCTTGAAATCGCCAACAACACCGAGTACGGCTTAACAGGTGCTGTGATCACACAGAACCGTGAGCACATCCAAAAAGCGCGCGAAGACTTCCATGTTGGAAACTTATACTTCAACCGCGGCTGTACAGGCGCGATTGTTGGATACCAGCCATTCGGCGGATTCAACATGTCAGGAACTGACTCCAAGGCGGGCGGCCCTGACTACATTCTTCTGCACATGCAGGCGAAGACTACTTCTGAAATGTACTAAGACTTGTAAAGCATGCACAGGATTTTTCATATCCTGTGCATGCTAAAACCCTAAATAGTTTAAAGAAGAATAGCTTAACGTTACAATATAAAGGACTATTCTGAAATAGGAGGAATTTTAATTGACTGAAGCGACAAAATCACATTCACTAATCGAACAAACTGAAAAATACGGTGCAAACAACTATCACCCGCTTCCAATCGTTATTTCGAAAGCGGAAGGTGTCTGGGTGGAAGATCCTGAAGGCAATAAATACATGGATATGCTAAGTGCTTATTCAGCAGTAAACCAGGGGCACCGGCATCCAAAAATCATCCAGGCGCTGAAGGATCAGGCTGACCGCGTAACGCTAACTTCCCGTGCTTTCCATAACGATCAGCTGGGGCCTTGGTATGAAATGATCTGTGAACTGACAAATAAAGAAATGGCCCTTCCGATGAACACTGGTGCGGAAGCGGTTGAAACGGCAATCAAAGCTGCACGCCGCTGGGCTTATGATGTAAAAGGCGTGGCAGATAACCAGGCAGAGATCATTGCTTGTATAGGTAACTTCCATGGCCGTACAATGACAGCGGTTTCGCTTTCTTCTGAAGAAGAATATAAGCGGGGCTTCGGACCTATGCTTCCAGGCATTAAGCTGATTCCTTACGGAGATCTTGACGCTCTTAAAGAAGCAATCACTGAGAATACGGCGGCTTTCTTAATTGAGCCAATCCAAGGTGAAGCTGGAATTGTGATTCCTCCGGAAGGCTTCCTGAAAAAAGCATATGAAACTTGTAAGGAAAACAATGTATTATTCATTGCAGATGAAATTCAGGCTGGCCTTGCGCGTTCCGGAAAAATGTTTGCATGCGAATGGGAAGATGTAGATCCTGACATGTTCATTTTAGGGAAAGCGCTTGGTGGAGGAGTATTCCCGATTTCATGCGTAGTTGCGAATAAAGATGTTCTTGGGGTATTTAATCCTGGATCACATGGTTCAACATTTGGAGGAAACCCAATGGCTTGTGCCGTATCTGTTGCTTCCATGAACGTATTGGTTGAAGAAAAGCTGGCAGACCGTTCCCTTAAACTGGGCGACTATTTCATGAGCAAATTAAAAGAAATTAATAATCCGGTTATTAAAGAAGTGCGCGGCCGCGGCTTATTTATCGGTGTTGAGCTGAATGAGCCAGCTCGCAAATATTGTGAAGAGCTTAAAGAACAAGGATTGCTTTGCAAAGAAACGCATGACACGGTTATTCGTTTTGCCCCTCCTTTAGTCATTTCTGAAGAAGAGCTTGATTGGGCAATTGAAAGAATCAATAAAGTATTAAGCTAATACAATTATACGGACAGTTGGCCCTTGTGTCTGAATTTGTGATGCAGGGCCGCCGGTTATGGAGTATTGCTGTAATTTTCCTAAATATTAAAATCAAGAGGTGCCATGATGGGAGCTGCAGGAGTAGCTGGTAAAGAAACTGAACAAAAAATGGAAGAGTCTTTAAATTTATTTACTTCAACTCAAGTTGTGATCAAAGAAGCTTTGAACAAGCTCGGCTATGCAGATGAGATGTATGAGCTGCTGAAAGAGCCGCTGAGGATGCTCACGGTAAGAATCCCGATAAGGATGGATGACGGGTCGACAAAAATTTTCACCGGCTACAGATCACAGCATAATGATGCGGTAGGACCGACAAAGGGCGGTGTCCGTTTTCATCCTGAAGTAAATGATGATGAAGTAAAAGCTTTATCCATGTGGATGAGTTTAAAGTGCGGAATTGTGGATCTTCCTTATGGAGGGGGGAAAGGCGGCATCATTTGTGATCCCCGTTCCATGTCAATGGGAGAGCTGGAACGCTTAAGCCGAGGATATGTAAGGGCAATCAGCCAGATCGTTGGCCCTACAAAAGATATACCTGCTCCGGATGTTTATACGAATTCACAGATCATGGCCTGGATGATGGATGAATACAGCCGACTCCGTGAGTATGATTCTCCCGGATTTATCACAGGCAAGCCGCTTGTTCTCGGCGGGTCGCAAGGAAGGGAAAAGGCAACTGCACAGGGTGTAGTGATCTGCATTGAGGAAGCTGCGAAAAAGCGCGGCATTTCCATTGAAGGAGCACGTGTGGCTGTTCAGGGGTTTGGAAATGCAGGAAGCTTCCTGGCAAAATTCATGCATGATGCAGGCGCTAAAGTGGTCGCCATTTCAGATGCTTATGGTGCTCTATATGATCCAAATGGCCTGGATATTGATTACCTTCTTGATAGGCGCGATAGCTTTGGAACGGTAACGACCCTTTTCGATAACACTTTGACAAACGAAGAATTGCTTGAACTGGATTGCGATATCCTGGTTCCTGCGGCTGTGTCCAATCAGATTACCGCTGCAAACGCCCATAATATTAAAGCTTCCATCATAGTAGAGGCAGCAAATGGCCCAACCACTCTTGAAGCGACAAAAATTCTTTCAGATCGGGGAATCCTGCTTGTTCCTGATGTGTTAGCCAGTTCAGGCGGTGTGACGGTATCCTATTTCGAATGGGTACAGAACAATCAGGGGTACTATTGGACTGAAGAGGAAGTTACAGAAAAGCTGAAAAAAGTGCTTGTTCAAGCTTTCGATAATGTTTATCAGACTTCACAGCAAAGAAAAGTAAATATGCGTCTTGCTGCCTACATGGTCGGCGCGAGAAAAATGTCTGAAGCATCCCGCTTCAGAGGCTGGGTGTAATTCGGTAATCGATATATAAAACAAAAAAATCCTTGCACACAATGTGCAAGGATTTTTTGCATGCATTAACGGGTTGGCCTTGCTTCAGGTTCTCTTTCCAGCTCTTCATTTGGTTTGAAGAGAAGCCCCAGATTGATTAAGCCCGCAATGCCCACAAGACCGTATATTATTCTTGAAAGGGCTGAATCCTGACCGCCAAAGATAGCTGCCACAAGATCAAATTGGAAGAATCCGATTAAACCCCAGTTAATAGCGCCAATAATTGTTAGAACCAGTGCAATACGCTGTATGCCACTCATGATGTTTCCTCCTTGTAGTATAGGTTCACTATTATGTTGCTGCACGGAAATAAAAAATATTCATCGTAATAATCGTTAAGAGCCATAATGAAAAAGATGATCTGAGAACCGGCATATATAATGTCCGCCTTTCGAATCGTACTTTTTGCATTAGCTGAAAATTTGAAAGATAATGATGTGGAAAAGGAGATGGTGATATGCAAAATTTTACCTTTTATAATCCGACTAAATTAATTTTTGGGAAAGATCAGCTCTCCCAATTGCAGACTGAAATTCCGCAGTATGGCAAGAAGGTTCTTATTGTGTATGGCGGGGGAAGCATTAAGCGCAATGGTTTATATGATAAAGTGAAGGAACAGCTTCATGAAATTGGGGCTGAAGTATTTGAACTATCAGGCGTTGAGCCCAATCCAAGAATTTCCACTGTCCGCAAAGGCGTTGAAATCTGCAAAACTGAAGGCATTGATTTCCTGCTGGCAGTTGGAGGCGGGAGTGTAATTGACTGCACAAAAGCTATCGCAGCTGGTGCCAAATATGATGGCGATGCCTGGGATTTAGTCATCAAGAAAGCATTTGCTGCAAAAGCTCTGCCGTTTGGAACCGTTCTTACACTAGCGGCAACCGGTTCTGAAATGAATGCAGGATCTGTAATTACAAACTGGGAAACAAACGAAAAATATGGCTGGGGCAGTCCTGTGACTTTCCCTAAATTTTCAATCCTTGACCCTGTTAATACGTTCACGGTGCCAAGGAATCAGACGGTATATGGAATTGTGGACATGATGTCCCATGTACTGGAGCATTACTTCCATCTTGAAGAAAATACCGATTTTCAGGATCGCATGTGTGAATCCCTGCTGATTACCATTATGGAAGCAGCTCCTAAGCTCCTTGAAGACCTTGAAAGCTACGAGCATCGTGCTTCCATCTTATATTCCGGCACAATGGCATTGAACGGTATTCTGAATATGGGCTACCGGGGAGACTGGGCTACACATAACATCGAGCATGCTGTATCTGCCGTTTATGATATTCCTCATGGCGGGGGTCTGGCCATTCTGTTCCCGAACTGGATGAAGCATAATCTGAACGTGAAGCCTGAGCGATTCAAGCAGCTGGCTATCCGTGTATTTAACGTGGATCCGGCAGGAAAAACAGATGAGGAGACTGCGCTTGAAGGCATTGAAAAGCTTCGTGAATTCTGGAACAGCATTGGTGCACCTTCACGCCTGGCTGATTATGATATTGATGACAGCAAGATCGAATTGATGGCAGACAAAGCGACTGTCAACGGAGAATTCGGCAATTTCTCGAAATTAAATCATGATGACGTGGTTTCAATCTACCGCGCTTCTTTATAAATATCAGGCTGGACTCTGCCAAAGCAGAGTCCTTTTACAATTTTCGCCGAAAAATGACAATCACCTTTTGCGCGTAAAAAATATGTCAAAATTGGACACGCTTACATTAGAGGATGATTCTTGATTAACTTTAAGGCTTTCGTTAAAGTGGTATAAGGATGACAGCCAGAATTACTGAAGGCTGTTTAAATTTGAGAAAAATTGGAGGACATTCATGACACACGTTCGTTTTGATTACGCAAAAGCACTTCCTTTTTTTGGCGAACATGAAATTACATATCTGCAGGATGCCGTGAAGGTAGCCCATCACTCCCTTCATGAACAAACTGGAGCTGGCAGTGACTTTTTAGGCTGGATCGATTTGCCTGCAAACTACGACAAAGAAGAGTTTTCCCGCATTCAAAAAGCTGCTGAGAAAATTAAAAGCGATTCCGATGTTCTTATCGTCATTGGAATTGGAGGTTCCTATCTTGGAGCGCGTGCGGCTATTGAAATGCTTCAGCACAGTTTCTATAATGCACTTCCAAAAGAAAAGCGCGGCACTCCGCAGGTATTATTTGCCGGCAACAATATTAGTTCCGCTTATATGAAGGATTTAATGGACCTTCTTGACGGCAAAGATTGGTCCATCAATGTTATCTCAAAATCAGGCACAACAACTGAGCCTGCATTGGCTTTCCGTATTTTCCGCAAAATGCTGGAAGAGAAATATGGTGTGGAAGAAGCGCGTAAACGAATCTATGCTACAACCGATAAAGCAAGAGGCGCTCTAAAGACTCTTGCGACAGAAGAAGGCTATGAGTCATTTATTATTCCGGATGACGTAGGAGGCCGCTATTCAGTCCTTACAGCAGTTGGTCTTTTGCCGATTGCTGTCAGCGGTGCAAACATTGAAGATATGATGAGCGGTGCTGCACAGGCACGCGAAGACTTCAGCAAATCTGAGCTTCAGGAGAATGCAGCATACCAGTACGCAGCGGTCCGCAATGTTCTTTATAACAAAGGCAAAACGATTGAAATGCTGATCAACTACGAACCAGGACTTCAATATTTTGCAGAGTGGTGGAAGCAGCTGTTTGGTGAAAGTGAAGGAAAAGATCAGAAAGGAATTTTCCCTTCTTCAGCAAATTTCTCCACTGACCTTCATTCATTAGGCCAGTATGTGCAGGAAGGCCGCCGGGACCTTTTCGAAACGGTTATCAAGGTGGAAGAATCACGCCATGAGCTTACCATTGAAGAAGCAGAGAATGATCTTGATGGCCTGAACTATCTTGCGGGTGAGACTGTCGACTTTGTAAATAACAAAGCCTTTGAGGGGACAATGCTTGCACACACAGACGGCGGAGTGCCAAACCTGATCGTATCCATACCAAAAATGGATGCCTACACATTTGGCTACCTGGTTTACTTCTTTGAAAAAGCCTGTGCAATGAGCGGCTACCTGCTGGGAGTGAATCCGTTCGACCAGCCTGGAGTAGAAGCATATAAAGTGAACATGTTCGCTCTGTTAGGAAAACCAGGATTTGAAGAGAAAAAAGCTGAACTTGAAAAGAGATTAAAGTAATAGTGAAAAGCGTCTGCCTGCGGGTGGGCGTTTTTTTATTGAAGAAAGTAAATTCTGCCTTTTTTTAGTGCCTGAACTGGGCATTACAGACAGAAGTCGAGATGCGGTATCTTCAGAAGCTAAATGAAGGAAGGCTCTGGCTTGCTTGTTTGATATAGCAGGACTAATCAGAAGAAGATAAAGCGGGCAGATGAGCTTTCTTATTCTTACACCCGCACTGGGGGCACAGCCAATCTCCATGGATCCGCCGCATGGGGAAAATAAGACAGCTTGGGCATTGAACACCACTAATAATTTCTTGAGAAGAGATATTGTAATGGTCCAAGACATTTAAAAATCCAGGTACATGGTTTATAACCAGTGCTCTCGGAATCTTTTTAATCTGTCGAGATGTAATAACTTCTATAGGATAACTTTGTTTGAAGAACTTAATTTTTTCAATAAGGTGTTCGATGTGAATAACGCGAAATGGAACATGTGAGCTATCTGCAGAAGTTTTCAGGATAGTAGAGGGGCTGCTTATGCCAATTAGATATTCTATTGGTATATCGGCTGCTAAGTTTTGGATTAACCATGTTTTTAATTGTGTTTTCTGGCGCTTGGCTTGTATAAGAGGATTAGGGAAGCCTTCTTCTTTTTCATTCCGAGTTCTTATGAACTGATTAAAGGTCTCATCGAAAAGGAGGGTTCCAAGGATATTTTTCACTTCAATAATTAAAGCGAAGTATGGGGAAAGAATGAGGGTGTCGATTTGAAAATAAGTGCTTCCATTAAAAAGCCTTAAATCATGCAGGATAGTAAATTCCTTATCAGGCAGGTGACTTAAATAATAATCCAGCGACTGTTCCCCTCGATAACTGACTCTTCTTTTAGCTAAATCACCTTCTATAGTTGATCTCTGTGGATGAGCAGCTGGGATTCGCCTGATTAGGGCCTCGTTCTGTCGGATTCTGATAGGTATTAAACGATTTTTTATTATCAAATAGGTTTCACTCCTTTCTAAGTAATGATAATTCCGCTTTTAAGAATGGAATTCCTTCTTTCCAAAAACGAAAATAGCACTTAACCGCAAAAACCTTAATAATTTCCGCGAGATTTTACATATATCCGCGACACAGATTTATCCGCGATTTTCTGCAGATAATCGCGAAAACTAAATTATATTCGCGAAACCTCAAATTCCTAAACATAATCTTCGGAAATCGCATTCATGATATCCCTTACATTGGAGAAACTAAGCAAAAAGCGTAAAAGGGGATGGATTCAGTGATTGAGATACCTTCAAAAGCGGAAGGAAAGCATTTTGATTTATATAAGCTGGAGCAGGCTTTGAAGCCGATTGGCTATTCGATTGGCGGGAACTGGGATTATGATCACGGATCTTTTGATTACAAAATTGATGATGAGGTGGGGTACCAGTTTTTAAGGGTCCCATTTAAGGCAATTGATGGGCAGCTTGATGATCCAAGCTGTACGGTGGAAATAGGCAGGCCGTTTCTGCTTTCCCATAAGTATCAGCGCGGCCTGGATGACCACGCCTATACAGGGAATTTCAGCGCCTCCTTTGATCAATTCTCGGAGCCTGTGGATAAGGATGCCAGTTTTCCGGAAGAATTCATTGATCTCGGCAAAGCGCTTGTCGAAGAGCTGGAGTCTAAATTATTAAGAGATTAACCGAGTATAACAATCAGCTGATCCTGCTGAAGAATTCTAAAAGGCTGGGGAGGATTAACCAGAGTTTCTTCCCCTCTTTTAACACCCAAAAGCAGAATGCCTTCTTTCATAAGCTCAGCACTAAGTTCAACAAAAGTCTTATTTTCCACTTCTTCTGATGCAGGCTGAAAAGTTAATTTGCGTTTATCAAGCTGTCCCAGCAAATCAAGGAATGAAGTAACAAGCTCCTGGGAAGAGACGCTGTTGATCATGACGAAGCTAGTAAGAACATTCGTTTGAACAATTTCATCGGCTCCCGCTCTTTTGGCGTTGGCTGCCTGTTCTGAAGTTAATATTTCAACAATACATTGTACATCCCGGTTTAATCCTTTGATTGCCAATAAGGTTAATATTGAATTCATGTCAGCATGTAGTTCATCTTTGTTCTGATCAGCTGTTATAATTACTTTTTGGGCATCAAAGATATTTGCCTTCACAAGTACATCATCTCTGTTAGCGCGACCCTGAATAAAATGTACATTATTGTGGGGAACAGGGTTAGACTTTAGTGTTTCATCTATTAAGGCAATGGAATGGTTCATCCCATCGCCTCCAAGAGTATTGACGATCTCCCTTGAGCGCTCGTTCCAGCCGATCACAACAATATGGTTTTGACCCCGATATTCGATCTTTCCTTCCAGGAAGTCATTCTGTCTGGTAACTGCTGCTGTTGCAAGTGAAATAAAATAGGTAGACAGAAAGCCCGCTCCTGTAAAAATAAGCGCAATACCCACTATTCGCCCTGCAGTACTTTTGGGATAAAAATCTCCAAAACCGACAGTTGAAGCGGTTACAACCGCCCACCAGATTCCATCAAAAAATGTCGGAAAGGAGGAGGGTTCAATAATATGTATTAATCCGCCAAACAGAAAGATCACCATCAGGGCAATCAGCAGAATTCTGATTACTAAGGGCAAACGTATGAAACTGTAATAGATGTGCTGAGGCATATTACCCCTCCTAAATTTCAAAAAGGTTTCAGCAGCTGACTGCTAAAAAATGCCAGCTGCATAGAATATAAAAAAAAGCCATGCCAGCATATACTTTAATTAAGTATATCGTCTATTGCACGGCTCAGCAGTTGAATGTCCTTTGATATTTCATTTTTCACGTCGTCAATCTCGCACCTTTCATATTCATCCATGAGAAGGGAGAGTTCTCTTTGTAGTATGACAGCCTCGTGTTCAAAATCCATGATGACTCCCTCCTTTAGGGATATATAGGACTATCGGGCAGATAGTAAATGCCTTAGTATTGTTACATTTATGTTACCCGATTTCTTTTCCATTTAAACGGTAAATCCCTTAATAATTTGAACATGAAATTTAGAACGAATATAATTTACCCTCATATTTTGCTCGTAAACGCATCGTTTATACTAAATAGCCGGAAAGTAAAAAAACGAAAAAAAATACCCCGGGGAAAATCCGGGGATTCTTTAAGTCAATTCTATTTTCGAATTAAGCTGTAAACCGAAGCGCCTATTAGATCACCGGCTTCTTTCATCCGCTCGGCACTAATGTGCTCGATGGAATCAAGTGGTGTGTGGTAATACGGTTCAAGATTGGCAGTGGCAGGTTCTCGTCTGATAAAGTTGACTGCCGGGATTCCTGCATCATGAAAAGAAACATGGTCTGAAGCTCCGCGCTGATAAAGAACCAGCTCAGATGGGGTGCCAATCCGCCCGGCTGTGGCAATGGCGGCTTCTGTTGCGATATTTGCCTGGCCATCAAGGGTATTCATGTAAATCGCAGTGGCATTTTCCCATGCTGTGCCTACCATATCCATATTGAAATTTGCGATGCTTCGCTCTATTTCATTGCCGCTCAGCTGGCTCACATAATATTGAGAACCAAGAAGACCAATCTCTTCTGCACCTACAAAAGCAAAACGCAATTCTTTGTCAGCGGGATAGCTTTTCAGGACTCTGGCCAGCTCTAAGGCAACAGCGGTTCCGGATGCGTTATCGCTAGCCCCAGGAGCAAATGGTACACTATCAAAATGTGCAGAAATGTGGACAATGTCAGTTTCCCCGCCTTTATTAGGCTTAGGGTGCTTGGTGGCAATAATATTTTGCGATCTTATGTTTTTAAAGCTCTTGACAGTCAGTGTTACCGTTTTGTTATGTGCAGCAACATCTTGAAGTAGTGCTTCTCCGCTTGCCTTTGTTATGCTTCCCACCGGAATGTCATATGGGCCTCCAATTGAAGGATTCATGGGTGCTGGCTGATCCACATTGTTATAAATTAGAACTCCCGCAGCACCGGCATTCACTGCGTTTGTAACTTTTTCCGCAAAACTAATCTCTCCGCGTGAAATAAGTGCTATTTTTCCTTTGGCTTCCTCTGTAAAATCAGCTGCCCTGCCTAATCCAGCATCATATAATTCAGAAGTAATTCCTTCTTCAGGCGTTGATCCTGATCCGGAAGGAATGGTTATAAGAACCTCCTTCAGATCACTGGTGTGTAAATCTCCAGCCATTTTATCCGGTATGCTGAACTCTTGTGTTTCTACTGTGTAGCCATAGGACTCCAGGCGTTTGCGTATAAAATCAGCTGCCTGCTTTTCTGCTTCTGTTCCTGCAACCCGCGGCCCTATGGTTTCAGATAAATAGCTGACATCCTCCATCATGCGGGATGCATCGACCCTTGCAATTACCTTCTGATCAAATGCTTTGGAGCCAGGATCCAAAGCTTTACTTTGTGCTGCTTCAGCACTCTGCACAAATTGAACAGGCACTGCATACAAACTTGAAGCTGTCAGAACGGCTGCAAGCATAATTGAAGAAGCTTTCCTTCCAACTTTCATCTTTTATTCCTCCTCGACTAGTAATCCAGCTATATGTATTCGCTTACATATCTCCGCTTCCTTTAATAAAGAGTTAAAACGATTCTATTAGACTAGCAGATATTTCAGATGTGTGAGAAAAGTAAGATTCTGCCTTTTCGAATTGTAAAAAATGGTAGATTTAAAGTACTAAATCTGGACAGCAGACATGTAAAATCATGACCTTTGAAGGAGACTGATAGTTTATGATCATATGCAACTAGAAAAATACAGGTCTTTCGACTATCGAAACTTACGTACTTTTGATTTATTCTGAAAATTATAACATTATTTTAAATAGGGGGATTTTTATGAAAAAAGCTGCATTAAAAGTGGTCATGGCCTCAGTTATCGTTTTCCCGCTAATTGCAGGAGGGATTTTGCCTGCAGCAGGTAAAGACAATCAAAGCAGCATGGCCTTGGCTGAATCTCGGATTAAAGTCGAAAATGGCATGACACAGCCCATTTTTTCTCTGGATGATGCCATTGTCGAAAGAGTATTTGTTGAAACAGCAACTGACAGTGATGGAGATGGAAAGCTGGATCGAATACGTGCTGATATTATCAGGCCAAAGGAAACAGAGGAAGGTTTAAAGGTTCCTGTTATTTATGAAATGAGTCCTTACCGTTCTGGAATTAAAGGTGTCCCGGTTTATGACGTGGATACAGAACTGAACTCTGTACCCAAGAAAGGGAAAAGCAAAGGTGAAAAAGGTAACCCTCAGGCAAATCTCCCAGGTTATTATGATGACTATTTTGTACCAAGAGGCTACGCGGTTGTTCTTGCAGAAAGTGTAGGGACAGGCTTGTCGGATGGATGTCCTACAACCGGCGATGAGCATGAGATCCTTGGAACTCGTGCTGTAATCGATTGGCTGAATGGCAGAACGAAAGCTTTTAATGCAGAGGGACAGGAAATACAAGCTGATTGGTCAACAGGGAATGTGGGGATGACAGGAGTATCTTATAATGGAACACTCCCTAATGCTGTGGCAGCAACAGGAGTTGAAGGCCTGAAAACGATTGTGCCAATAGCGGCCATAAGCAGCTGGTATGACTATTATCGTTCGAATGGTGCTGTGATAGCACCAGGCGGATACCAGGGGGAAGATGCGGATAACATGGCAGAAGCCATTTTAACCAGGCAAAACCCTGAAGCTTGCAGCAATGTCATAAAAGGATTAACGGAAGGCCAGGACAGGGAAACCGGGGATTACAACGAATTCTGGAGTAAAAGGGATTATACAAAGGATGCTGATCAGGTTAAAGCAAGTGTCTTTATTGTCCATGGGTTAAATGACTGGAATGTTAAAACAAAGCATTTTTCAGATTGGTGGCAAGCGCTTGGCGATAATAATGTTCCCAGAAAAATGTGGCTTCATCAAGGCGGCCATTCCAGCCCATACAGCTTCAGACGCGATGTATGGCTACCAACTTTAAATAAATGGTTTGATTACTGGCTCTATGATATTAAAAATAATGTCATGGATGAACCAATGGTTGACATCCAGAGGGAGGATAAAACATGGCATACTGAGGCAAACTGGCCGGCTAAGGGAACCTCTGACGCAAAATTGCATTTTAAACCGGCTTCCGATGGAGGGGGCAGCTTAGAACTGCATCCTGTACCGAACAAGAATAAGGAGAATCAGCATTTTGTGGATGATGCCACAATCAAGGCTGAAGAATTGGCCCTGAATCCTGATTCTTCATTACCTCATAGGCTCGTCTATTTGACGCCTCCATTAGAAAACGACATTCGGATGAGCGGAACCCCGGAAATTCAAATTCGTGCAAGCATTGACCGGAAAACGGCCAACTTAACTGCCCTCCTTGTTAAATATGGGGAAGGAAAGCCGGAAATTGTTACTAGAGGGTGGATGGATCCGCAAAACCTTCACAGTGAAAATAGATCTTCAGGACTGACGCCGGACCGTGAATACACTTTTACATGGGATATGCAGCCGGATGATTATGTATTTAAAAAAGGTGATCGTATGGGAGTAGTAGTTCTATCAAGTGATTATAACTATACAATCAGACCTGGGGCAGGCACGAAAATAACCATCGACCCGGAGAGAAGCCATATAATGCTTCCTGTGCAAGGTGGAGTTAAAGCATTTAAGTAGAAAAATAGAAGGGATCATTTCTGGGTCCCTCTTTTCTTTTTAGGAAAATAGTTGCATTGCCACAATTGAATACATTGAATTAAAATAAAACCTATCTCATAAATATACAAAACTATTGCATCTGGAGGTACATAATGAATAAAAAGAAAGCTTTATCAGGAGTTTTGGCAGCGGGTATTTTGGCATCTGTTCCTTTAAGTGCTGCTCATGCGATCAGCCCAAAGTGGGTCAATGTTAATGTGTCAGAGGAAAAGGAAGGAAGTTTATTCAATAGCGAAAACTATGACTTTATGAAATTCTCAGTAATAGGGACAAAACTTGCAGGAATTGAAAAACAGTCTAATAGAGTGAAGGTGGAGGTAAAAGGTACTTCCGCGGATGGATACCCTCTATATGTCGTGACCATTGCAGATCCGGGTGCTCAGGGCAAGTTCGGTAAAATTCAGGCCTTAAGAAAGCAAATGTTCAAAAATCCGGAGAAAGCCCAGGATTGGATTGCTGATAACCCGGACTTTAAAGTGCCAATCATGATCAATGGGTCGATCCATGGGACAGAGTTTGTGGGAAGCGATGCTGTGATGCAGCTTATTGAACGTTTTGCCACACAGAATGACGAGGAAACAAAGGAGATTCTGGACAATAATATCCTTATTTTTAACGTGGTGCAGAACCCGGATGGCCGTGTGGATGCGACCCGTTTTAATGGCGAAGGAATTGATTTGAACCGTGATTTTATCACGCAATCACAGCCTGAAACGCAAGAAACCGTGTCTCTTATTAAAGAGTGGAATCCGATGGTCTTCCTGGATACTCACGGATATGTGAAAAATTATGCACCAAACAAACAGGGTTTGATTGAACCTTGTACACCTCCGCATAATCCTAACTATGAATATGATTTATATCAAAAATGGGCTAATCATCAGGCAGAAGCAATGGAAGCAGAAATTATGGGAGACAAGGCTCTTTACACAGGCACCCTGTATAAAGAAATGGATGGTGCATATATTCCGCAGCGGGATGATTCCGCCGGCTGGGACGATTATCCGCCAATTTTCACCCCGATGTATGCCATGTATCATGGTGCTTATGGCCATACCCTTGAAGCTCCGACAAATGACGAAGACGGCGTCCGCTGGATGTACAATGCCATTATGGGAGCACTGAAATATTCAACCGATAACAAGGAAGCAATGATTACAGACCAAATTGAAATGTTTAAGCGCGGCATTAATTTTGATCATCCTTTTCATGAAGAAGGGCATTTCCCGAAAGCATATATTCTTCCAGTGAATGAGGAAGATCCAACCGCAGTAAATAAGGCTGTTAATCATTTAATTAAGAATGATATCGAGGTTGTTCAGGCGTCAAAAGCATTTGCAGCAGACGGCAATTCCTATCCAAAGGGCACTTACATCGTTCCAATGGATCAGGCAAAGGCAGGTCTGGCAAACACCATGCTGTGGGATGGTGAGGATATAACAGATGATACACCGGCCATGTATGATATTTCTGCCTGGAGTCTTCCAGAACTATGGGGCTTTGAAGCAATCGCTGTTCAAAATGATGTAAAGGCAGCGGCAACAAAGGTGAATAATGTGAAAGAACAGGGTTCACTAAGCGGAAAAGGGCCATTTATTATTCCGAACAGCTCAGTGAAAGCAGTTCAGCTTGTGAACGAATTGCTTAAGCAGGGGGTTATGGTTAAACGAGACAGCGAAGGAAACTTCTATGCTGAAGGATCAGCAAGTGCTATTTCAGCGGCTGTTAAAGAGTCCGGCCTAGATATCATGTCAGGAAGTGTTCCTGCAGATGCAGAGACAATTAAAGAAATGAGTGTAGGCATTTTAAAAGATGGAGGGATGAACAAAGCGCAATCTCATTCAGGCACGAAACTGGCTCTTGAGAGATTAGGCTTTAGTGTAACGGAATTGACTCCAGCGGAGGTTGCAAATACTGGCCTTGCTTCCCATGATGTCTTTGTTTACAGTGGAACGGAAAATTTAATTTCTTTGAATTTGAGTAATGCCAATAAAGAATTTGGCCTTAAAAATCAGGAAGAACTGGCTGCATTTAAAGCAAATGTAGAAAAGTTCGTTTCTGAAGGAGGAAAATATATTGCTGTAGGTGCCGGTGCTTCCCGTGCAACAAAGACCCTGGGCCTGACAGATGATATTATCAATACTGGAGGATCCAATAGCAACGGAATTATTAAGGTAGATTATAAAGGCACTGGCGCAACAGCAGGCTACAGTAGAGATGATCTTGGATTCGTTTACCGTCCAGTCTGGTATACGGGCACAGAGAATGATGACGTGCTTGCAGCCATTGCTGATGAAGAAAACTTCTTCGTAGCGGGACACTGGAAAAACCGCAGTGCTGCACAGGGCCAGGCCATCATGGTGAAAGAGCAGGATAAGGATGTTACACTAATTGGCCTTGAAGCCGGCTTCCGTGATCATACTGATTACCTCTTCCGATTGCTTTCAAATTCTATTTTTGAAAAGTAAAGTCCCCTTAGGGAGTACCCATTCAGTTTCGGGAGGAACGTATCATTTGACTAATGGATGATTGAATCATATAATTAAGTTAACAAAATAGTTCGGATTCTTCCTGAAGGGGAGTAGCTGTTAAGTAGAGTCGTCAATACGAGATGATAAATCTCCGGCTTTACTGGCAACACAACGTTGCTTGCGAGACCTTTACCATTAATTTGGTAAGGTCTCTTTTGTTTAAAAGGCACTGAGACCAATAAATGGTTCAGTGCCTTTTATTTTTAGGGGAGAGTCTGGAACAGGGAGGTTTAAAATGAAACCATATCAAAAGCTTGCAGAAAGTGTGAAATTTTCCAGGAGCCTTAATTGGACCAGACTTCTTGAGAAAGATGACAGCTTGGAATTTATAGGAGCAGGAAGAAGTGCATTTGCCTTTAGGATAAAAGGAACTAATCTTGTATTAAAAGTATTTTTCCCTGAGTTTAAGAAAATTGCCAGGGAAGAGGCGGAAATTTACAAGGCGCTCCCTGACCACCCATATTACCCATCTCTGTATGGGTCTGGAGATAACTATATTGTGATTGATTATGTACAGGGTTTGACTCTCTTTGAATGTCTCGCAAAGGGAGTCCCGATAGAAGAGGAGAAAATCAGGCAGATAGATGAGGCTTTAAAGCTTGCGAGGGAAAAAGGGCTGAACCCTTCGGATATCCACTTGCGCAATATTATTCTTACAGATGATGGCCATATTAAGATCATTGATGTTGCCCGATTTAAACAGACGAAGAATTGTACACAGTGGGACGACTTGAAGCATGCATTCTATAAATTTTACAGAAAAAAATATTTTCCAAAGAAGATTCCTGTATTAATCATGAATACGATTGCGGCTCTTTATAAAAAACGGATTGTCCGGATGGGTTCCTAAACAGTTCATTTGATATAGCATTTTTCTTTTGAAATAATAAATATCACAAAAACACAGAAAGGGGCGGTATCCATGAAAGTTCTAATCGTCGGAGCAAACGGACAAATCGGAAAGCAGCTGGTAAAGCTTATTAAAGAAGAAGATAAACATACAGTACGAGCGATGATCAGAAAAGAAGAGCAGGCCCGGCAGTTTGAAGATATGGGTGTTGAGACGGCAGTTGCAAGTCTTGAAGGAACGGTTGATGAATTGGCTGAAGCTGCCAAAGGCTGTGATGCAATTGTGTTTACTGCAGGTTCAGGCGGACATACAGGCTATGACAAAACTCTGCTGATTGACCTTGATGGAGCTGTAAAAACAATAGAAGCTGCGGAGAAGGCTGGTGTGGATCGGTTTGTTATGGTCAGCGCTATTCAGGCGAATAATCGTGATAATTGGAGTGAAACGATCAAGCCTTATTACGCGGCAAAGCACTATGCCGACAGAATTCTGGAAAACAGCAGCTTGAACTACACTATCGTTCGTCCAGGCGGCCTGACAGATGAAGCCGGAACCGGCAAAATCAAAGCAGCAGAAAATTTGGAGCGTGGCTTCATTCCCCGTGAGGATGTAGCCAAAACCCTGTACGCTGTCCTGGATAAAGAGAACACCTATAAACGTGCATTTGACCTGGTATCAGGTGAAGAAGATGCAGAAACTGCAGTGAATAATTTATAACTCTTGCCCGGTGTGTATGCACCGGGTTTTTTATTGGCAAAATCAAGTATATATTGTGCCGTTTAGAGAAGATTAAATTATAAAACACAGGTGTCTGCCCATAAGAAAAGGGTAAAAATTATATTGCTTATGGCTATTTATACGCCAAAACACATATAAGTTACAGGCATTGGAAATTCCAATGTCCTTTTCGTTTTAATTGCTTCTCAAAAGGGAATAGGAAGCTGTAAAAGGAATTACATAACTTTCACATTTTCCTCATATAAATGTTGTTTAAGTGTCACAGCTTTTAGTCCGGAACTGGGGAATAATGTGATGTAGTGAGCATTCTGGAGGAGTGAACGAATGAATGTATAAAAAACAGGAACGCATATTAATGTGGCTTGCTTTTACAGTGGCTATCATTATGGGGCTTTCTTTTATTGGCCGCATTTTTGCAGGATAGGAAAAGGAGAATGTTAAATGGGAAATGAAGAATCTGTCTTTTTCAGCCGTGTCTTAACTGAGCTGACATTATCCTTCCACATCATTTACGCAACCATTGGTGTTGGCATTCCGCTCATGATTATGATTGCACAATGGGTGGGGATAAAAAAACAGGATGAGCATTATATTCTGCTCGCGCGAAGATGGACGCGCGGTTTTGTCATTACGGTGGCAGTCGGTGTTGTTACGGGCACTGCCATCGGCCTGCAGCTTTCATTGCTGTGGCCAAACTTTATGGAACTCGCAGGCAATGTCATTGCACTGCCTCTTTTTATGGAGACATTTGCCTTTTTCTTTGAAGCGATTTTCCTTGGGATTTATCTGTATACGTGGGATCGGTTTGAGAATCAGAAGAAGCACATGCTTTTATTGATCCCGGTTGCAATTGGGGCTTCATTTTCAGCTATTTTCATTACAATTGTAAATGCTTTTATGAACGCACCTCAGGGTTTTGACATTGTGAATGGGCAGCTTGTAAATATTAACCCGATACTGGCGATGTTCACTCCCGCCATGCCAACGAAGGTAGCGCATGTGCTTTCAACAGCCTATATGACATCAGCGTTTGTTCTGGCATCAATAGGAGCCTTTCGCCTTCTAAAAGGATCGAATCATATCTACCATAAGAAGGCATTACTGCTTACAATGAAAATCGGATTGATTTTTTCGATCGCTACAGCGGTAATTGGTGATTTCTCCGGAAAATATCTCGCAGAATACCAGCCGGAAAAACTGGCTGCCGCCGAGTGGCATTTTGAAACAAAAGAAGGGGCACCGTTAATGCTCTACGGGGTCCTTGAAGACGGTGAAGTGAAATATGCGATTAAGATTCCTTATGCACTCAGCATCCTTGCGCACAGCAATCCAAATGCAGAAGTTATCGGACTCGATCAATTTCCAGAAGATGAAATTCCGCCGCTTTATATCCATTACCTGTTTGACCTGATGGTGACTATCGGCATGTGGATGACGGCACTTTCACTCATCTATGTCTTAGGCACCTGGTTTAAAATGCGGTTTGTTAAGTCGAAATGGTTCCGCTGGCTGATCGTTCTGGGCGGCCCTTTATCCATCATTGCGATTGAAGCAGGCTGGTGGTTTGCGGAAGTGGGCCGGCAGCCGTGGATTCTGAGGGGTATCATGCGTACTGAAGATGCGGCAACCTCAAGCGGCCAAGTAGACTTAATGCTTCTTCTGTTTGCAGGCTTATATCTCGTGCTGGCAATCGGAAGCATCATTGTCCTCACTAGAATGTTCCGCAAAAATCCTGTCGAACAGGAATTGGCCGACCGGGAACTGGAGAAAGAAGGTGAGCTGCGATGACTCTTGAGATCATCGGAATTTCCGTCTTATGGCTATTTCTATTTGGTTACGTCATCGTTGCCTCGATTGACTTTGGAGCAGGGTTTTTCAACGCATACAGTCTATTCCGCGGTAAGCAGCATATTTTAACGAGAATCATACAGCGTTATTTATCACCGGTTTGGGAAGTTACAAATGTGTTCCTGGTGTTTTTCTTCGTAGGCATTGTCGGATTTTTTCCGAAAACAGCCTACTATTATGGAACGATCCTGCTGGTGCCGGCAAGCATTGCAGTAGTCCTTCTTGCCATCCGCGGTTCTTATTACGCCTTTACCACATACGGAGGGCTAAGACAAAAAAGGTGGACCTACCTGTATGGGCTCTCAGGTCTTTTCATCCCAGCTTCCCTGTCCATTGTCCTGACCATTTCTGAAGGCGGATTCGTTAGTGAAGGATCAGCGGGACTGGAGCTTGACTATTGGGCATTGTTTACAAGTCCTCTTACGTGGAGCATTGTTGTGCTGAGTTTGGCAGCAGTATTATATATATCAGCAGTGTTCCTGACGTGGTATGCCAATAAAGCAAACGATGAACCAGCTACTGAGCTGCTTAGAAAATATGCCCTTATATGGGCGGTGCCTGCTATCGTAACAGCGACAGGCATTATTGTCGAATTGCGGGATCACAATCCTGAGCATTTCAGCAGATTAATGGACCTATGGTGGCTGTTCGGCATTTCATTCATTCTGTTTGCAGGAACTGTTTATCTAATATGGAAGCGAGAAATGTACGGACTTGCATTCGGGCTCTTGGCAGGGCAATTCCTTGTGGCGTTCTTTGCCTACGGAATCTCGCATTATCCGTACCTGCTTTATCCATACCTGACCATTTATGACGGCTTTACAAACGAAGCTATGGCCATCGCCCTGATCATTGCCTTCATAGCAGGACTGGGATTGCTCCTGCCGTCCCTTTATCTGCTTCTCAGGCTGTTCCTTTTCAATAAAGACTATGTTCAGGGAAAGCGGGACGATCATGCATAGGAGGGAAAACTCATGGCGGAATTTGTGATGTTTTATGCGCCGTTTATTGTGATCATTGCTTCCATTGCCGCGGCTTTTTGGCTGGCGGGGAAGGATGAGCGGATAGAGGAGTAATTAGTACGATTCAGCCCTAAGCGGGCTGTTTTTTTTTGCCAATGTATACTTGGAAACCTTCTCCTTTTATAACATAAACCTGTCATCATTCAGTGATTTACTAGGATTCACCTAATTGACTCTATCTAGAGCTAGTCTAAATCCTGATGACTTATATTATAGACACTGCTAATAAAAGAGATAGATGAACGGAGGAATGCTTGCAGAAGCGTTTTAACTATTGGATTCTAATCTATGTTCCGCCATTTGGAAATAAGGAAAATTAATCAAAGGCTTCGATGCATTGATAACCGTCGAAGTCTTTTTTATGCCTTTTGAAACACAAAAATATATTGTTTAAGAAATTTGTAAGAGCGGACCTTTACTATAAGTAATGCTTACATTTTTATATGATAGCGGGAGGTTTTTCATGTGTTTTGAAAGTTTACATAAAGGTAAGCTAGCATGGCTTAGTGAATTTTCACAAAGTGAAATGATGAATTGTTTACTCTCTATTTTAGACATTTATAATGTGGTTTTTATTGATACAAAGGGAAAATTTGTGAGATATAACCAGCAATTTAAAAACTTTATTCAGAGCGGCGATTATCATTTTTGCGATCAAGGTTGCATAGCGGAGATTTTTAAAGAGTTAAATGAGCAGAAGCTATTTGACTCCATACTATCCAATGTAGAAGATAACGGGATATGGTCGGGGAAACTTCTCATTAATTTCAGCGGTTTTCCCCAGGTACAGGTCCATATTTCGCGTGTAAATGGAGATCAGCTTCATGATCCAATATACATGTTTTTATTTTTCAAGGACGAAGTAAAAAGTGCAGAAGAGAAATGGAAGGAGCTTGCCTATACAGATGAACTGACAGGACTTTCGAACTGGAGGGAATTCCGGGAAAAGTTTTCCACTATCAAAAAAGAAAGAGAGTCGTTCGGGCTCTTATTTATTGATATTGACAATTTTAAAGAAATAAATGATCGGCATGGGCATATTGTAGGAGACAAAATGCTGCGGTTATGTTCCAATAGGATTAAAGAAGTTATAGGTCTAAATATGCATGCTTTCCGAAAAAGCGGAGATGAATTTCTTGTCCTCGTCGAGGAAGTAGAGAAGACAGAATATGTAGAGAAAAAAATAAAAAGAAGCTTATCTGGCGATTTTCTAATAGGGGAATCTGTGGTGAGTGTGAGTGTGAGTATTGGGCTAAGTACTTACCCAGCATTGGGAAAAGATGAGGAAACACTCATTCACCATGCAGATATGTCGATGTTTAAAGATAAAATGAGAAAAGTAGAAAGAGGTATAAGTTGTGGGGATTAGGCAAGAAAATAAGACGGGATTAATAATTGAAGAGATGCAGGCTGCTCCAATCTTCAATATGTTAACTGCTAATATTATAAGATCAAAAGCACCTATTACAGCAATTTTCTTAGGCGTTTACAAGGAATCAATATTGCTTGAGGGAGATTTGGAAGCAATTGAAGATGATATAACATCATACCTTAATGCTCAAATACGTCAAACAGACATGCTGATAAAGTTATCCAAGGCATTTCAATGGTGTGTTATCTTACCCCAAAGCAAGGAGGAAGAGGCAAACGCCTTTTTAAGCCGTCTTTTCCAGGGAGTTCAAAAGGAGAATGATTGGTTATTTCAGGTGCATCAGCTAGCGTTTTCAGCAGGTGTGATAGAAATAAGAAACAATGAAATTAATTATGATGAGTTAATGCTTATTGGGTACAGATCACTTGAAAGATCCATAAGGCTAGGGGATTGGAATATAGAATATATAGAAGATTTCAAAGAAACAGCCCCTGAGGAAATAAGGGTTAGCATTCTCGAAGAAGATGAAGTTTTCAGCCCCATTCTAAATATGAGTCTGGAAAATCTTCCATTGAAACGGGTGGATCTTAATATTAATACGTTTCAAGATGGCTTGGAATTCCTTGAATCAGACTGGCATTCATCGAGCCATACTCATTTAGTTATAATGAATGATATTTTGCCCAGAAAGAACGGGTTTGAGGTCCTATATAATATTCGAAGATGGCCTAACAATAAACGATTTATCATTTTTATGCTTACGAAAAGAACTACAGAAGAAGATATGATTTTTGCCTTTGAGAATGGAGCCGATGCGTATTTAGCCAAGCCGTTCAATATCCGTTTGTTTGAAGCACAGGTGAAAGGGACACTGGAAAGATTATGGAAATGATAAGGGTATCGATAGGAGTGCTGGCGGTGTTCATAATTATTATGCTGCTGGTTTTAATTTGCCTGGCATTTTATATTGCAGTTCAATATGAGAAAAAACAAGCTCTAATAACAAGGAAAAACGAATACTTAAATGAACTATCAAGTGTCTGGCATGATTATTTGGTTAAAAGTAAGGAAGCTGATCTTGCAAAATTAAAGCCCTCCAACAAAGAAGAATACGAGATTACAGAAAAAATACTTCTATGCTATGTGAAAAACTTATCTAATAGTGAGATTCTGTTGAAAATTAATGGTTTTGCGAATGAATTTCTTACAGACTATTATGCGCTTTTATTGAGAAGCCGTAAATGGAGTCTAAGGATGAATGCTTTATACAGAACAGCTGACTTTAAATTGGAAACACTGATTGAAGAATGCCATCTGCTTGAGCAAAGGAAGTGTACACCAGAGGAAATACATCAAATCTATAAAATATACTCAATCATGGATTTTGATTCTTTAGTGGAAAAGTTACAAGCAAATAAAGACACATTCACTGAAATAGAATACAGTAGACTGCTAACCTTTATTTCTGATAAGGATTTAAATCATATGGTTACTTTATTTGAAGAGTTCCCATACAAATGTCAGTTAGCGATTGTAAATGCACTTGGTCATAGAAGACTGCAGGAATATGTTTCCTTTTTTGAAAAATTGATTTTGCATACAGATCCAGAAATGCGATTACGCTCTTTAAAAGCTATATTCGAAACAGGGTGGGTTATCGACATTGAAAAATATCTGCATTTTGTGCATTCGGATATTTGGGAGGAAAGGCTGCATGTCACAAAATTATTGGGCCGTCTTCCACTGGAAGATTCGTACTCATATCTCCAAAAATTGCTTAAGGATCAATCTTGGAAGGTACGCTCTGAAGCGGCCAATACTATCGGGAAAATTAAAGATGGGAAAAAAATGCTAATAGAGTTCGTGGACACTTCCAGTGACCGTTATGCTATTGAGATAGCGAATGAAATAATCAGGAAAGGAACGTAAGGAAGAAAATGGAGAAATTTACCGAAACAATAGGACTGTTCTTCGGGAGCGCAATCCTTATTTACATGCTAATCGTTATTTTTGCTTACACTTTTATGCTCGTAATTGCCTTTATCCATATCCGTAAGCATTATTTGCTTGATAAAGAGGAAGCGGATGAAGAAAACTTAAGCAGTATTAATATGAAGCCTATCTCCATTATTGTACCTGCTTATAATGAGGAAGCAGGAATATTGGATACAGTTCATTCCCTGCTTTCCCTTCGATTTCCTCAGACTGAGGTTATTATTGTTAATGATGGTTCCACAGATAGTACTCAGAACAAACTAATCCAGGAATTCAAATTTCTTGAAGTAGAAAAAGTCTACAGGCAGGAGCTTTCTACAAAGCCCGTTAAGCGGATTTTTCAATCAGCCGTCTATCAGGGGGTATGGCTGATTGAAAAAGAAAATGGCGGGAAGGCTGATGCTTTAAATACAGGCATAAATTTTGCAAGGTTCCCTTACTTTTGTTCGATAGACGGAGATTCCATTCTTAATGAGAAATCGCTCCTCAAGGTCATGAATCCAATTATATCATCAGATGGTGAAGTTATAGCTGCTGGCGGGAATGTCAGAATTGCAAATGGCAGTATTGTTCATTCCGGCACTGTAAGAAAAACACAATTAGCGAAAAATTCCCTTGTATTAATGCAGGTAATTGAGTATTTGAGAGCCTTTATGATGGGAAGGATTTCATTCAGCAAGTATAACCTGGTTCTAATAATCTCCGGGGCATTTAGTGTGTTCTCCAAGGAATGGACCGTCAAAGCTGGAGGTTATGCTGCAAATTCCATCGGGGAAGATATGGAATTGGTTGTAAAGCTCCATCGATATTTAAAAGAAAATAAATTAAAGAAGAGGATAGAATTTGTTCCTGATCCTGTCTGCTGGACTGAGGCTCCAGAAAAACTTTCAATACTAAGGAAACAAAGAAGAAGATGGCATCAAGGCCTAATTGAAAGTCTCTGGAAGCATAAACGTATCACTTTGAATCCAAAGTACGGCGCAATTGGAATGGTTTCCTTTCCATATTTCTGGCTTGTAGAATGCCTGGGACCGATTTTTGAGTTAGGCGGATATCTTTATATCATAGCAGCCTTTTTTCTGGGGGAGATCTATTTTGAATTTGCTGTCTTATTGGCCCTCTTATTTATACTTTATGGGAGTGTTCTTTCTATTGCTTCCCTCCTGCTGGACGCATGGAACAAAGATGTTTACCCCACAAAGAGCGACCTCTTTCGCCTTATTTTTATGTCTTTAACAGAGGTTTTCTGGTATAAGCCGCTGACACTTTTATGGCGGATGGAAGGACTTATGTTTTTCATAATTAGAAGAAAAGAATGGGGAAATATGCAGCGGATCGGACATTCTTCGAAAGGACAATCAATATGAAGCGTTTTTATATAGCTGGGGTTTTTCTGCTGATACTTTGTCTGCTGCCAATTATATGGTGGCAGCTTGAATCACATAAAAACGTTAAAATTGCAATTCTTGACAAGACGGTGCCAAGTGAATCATACCGAGAACATCAGGGATTGACCTGGGTCTTAAATTACTTGAAGTACGGAAATGATAAAGGAAAAGCTATACATGCATCTGAGGATTACTTCGGTTTCAGGCCTAAAGAAGACAAGAGGAGCTACAAGGTCAAGAATTTTCCAAGCCATTATTTGGATTATGATATTATCTATGCAGCTGATACTTATGGTGTGTATGAAGATGATCTTCCATGGCTTGATAAAAAGAGAAAGGGTGCTCGGACCGGACAAATTTATGGAGGTCTGGAAGAAAGTGAATGGAAGTCAATTTTAGAGAGACTTAATCAAAAGGAAAAAAGCTTATTTATTGCTGAGTTTAACACCTTCGCCTCACCAACTAAAAAAGCAGTAAGGGAATCTGTTACGGAATACCTTGGGCTCGATTGGGGCGGCTGGACTGGAAGGTATTTTGAAGAACTTGATCCTGACAAAAATGAAGAAATCCCCAAGTGGATATTGGATGAATATAGAGATGCATGGAAGTATAGCGGTGCAGGCTTCATTCTTGTCAATGATATCGACTATAAAGTAATCGTACTGGAAAAAGATAAACATATAAATGAAGGCGGCATAAAGTTATCTTTTACTGATAATGGAACTAAACTGTTTGGACTTAAAGATAGTCCAGAGTACAAGTATTGGTTTGACATTGTTACGCCGAAGGGCACGGCCGAAGTTCTGGCAAATTACCAGTGGAATCTTACTAACGAAGGTAAGGCCTTACTTGAAGAAAACCGGATTCCATCCCAATTCGCAGCTGTTCTGGCAAATAAATCTGGAAGTGCATTGAGTTACTATTTTGCTGGTGATTTTAATGACATCGAACGAGTGCCTTCATTTTACGGGATGAAATGGCTGGATGCTGCATATCAGTTTGGGCACAAATATTCAGATGAAGCATTCTACTGGTCAGCTTATGTTCCCATGATGAAAAATATTCTGAGCCATTTCCCCGATAGTAATGAAATTGAAAAGTCTAAACCTGATAGTCTTCAATATAATGCAAGAGTTAATAAGGATGCCTTTGAGGTGAACAAAAATGGGAAATGGATTGAAATTCCCATAAAAGGTGTCAATTTAGGAATGGGGAAGCCTGGGCATTTTCCTGGAGAAGCGGCCATTACAGAAGAGGAATACTATCGATGGTTCGAAATGATAGGAGAAATGAATGCAAATAGCATTCGAGTATATACACTTCATCCTCCTGGGTTTTATCGCGCCTTAAAACGATATAATGAAGAGCATAAAGAGAAATTATACATTTTCCATGGTGTGTGGATGAATGAAGAGAAATTAGAGGAATCAATGGATGCATATGAGGAAGATAATCTCCGCGATTTCGAGAAAGAAATGAAAAAAATTGTGGATGTCGTTCATGGCAATAAAATAGTAGATCAAGAGCCTGGTCATGCTTCAGGGGCCTATCAGGCAGATGTGTCTGAGTTTGTAATTGGATGGCTGATAGGAATTGAGTGGAATCCGTATATGGTTGAAAACACAAATAAAATTCATAAAGGAATGAGGGATTTTAAAGGAGAGTATTTCCAAACAAAAGATGCAGAGCCGTTTGAAGCATGGATTGCCCAGCAGATGGAAACGATTGTCCAATACGAGAAGGATAAATATAATTGGATTAGACCGCTTAGCTTCACAAACTGGGTTACTACCGATATTCTTGATCACCCGGCAGAACCTAATGATCAAGAAGACCTTGTCAGTGTCAATCCAAATGTCATTTATACCAAAGGTGATATGAAAAAAACAGAACAGTTTGCCTCATACCACATTTATCCATATTATCCTGATTTCTTTAATTATGAAGAATCCTATCAGTCTTATAGAGATCATAGAGGGGAAAATAATAGCTATGCTGCCTATTTAAATGAACTGCATCAAGTGCATAGGCTCCCCATTCTGGTGGCGGAATTTGGTGTGCCAGCTTCGAGAGGCTTGACACATGAAAACCCTTTCGGATGGAATCAGGGATTCCTCTCTGAAAAACAGCAGGGGGAAATTGTCAGCCGTTTATATGAAGATATTATGGCCGAAGAGTTACTCGGGGGTATGATTTTTACCTGGCAGGATGAGTGGTTCAAACGGACGTGGAATACTATGGACTATGATAACCCTGACCGACGGCCGTTTTGGTCCAATGCTCAGACAAATGAACAGCAATTTGGTCTCTTGAGTTTTGACCGGAACAAGATCCGAGTAGATGGAAATACAGAAGAATGGGAGGATGAGCCTCTTTACAAAGGAAATAAAATTAAAGAGTTATACGCTGATCATGATGAAAGGTATTTCTATTTGAGAATGGAGCTCGATGCTGAAAGTAAAGGCTATCCTATGATTCTGCTCGATATCATACCTAATCAGGGAAATCACTTTATCAATGGCCGTGATCTTCCTGGCTTCTCTAATGGTGTTGATTTTATCGTGAATTTGAATGAGAACGAATCCAGAATAATGGTGGATGATTATTATAATCTCTTCAACTTCCAGTACGGTCATCAATTGGAGATGATCCAACCGAAACCTCCATTACCTGCGAAAAATAGCGGGAATTTCTCCCGGATTGAATACGTATTAAGCAGAGAGCTTTTTATCCCATCTCAAAACCGTAAAATAGACTTTAAAAGCTATGAGACTGGCAAGCTGCAAGCAGGAAATGGAAACCCGGAAGCAAAGGAATACGATTCGCTCGCAGATTATACTATTGCAGAGGATGGCATAATAGAAATGAGGATTCCTTGGCTCTTATTGCAGGCAAAAGATCCGAGCCAAAAAGAGTTCATGGCTGATGTCTATTCAGAAGGACTAGAAGGAAGCGTAAAGATCGATCAAATATATGTAGGCGGACTCTATTTTGATGAACAGCACAACTTAATAGATTCCGTGCCTGAAATAACCAATGGAAACCTGGAAAAAATGAAGGAATATAAGTGGGAGGCATGGGATATGCCTCTTTCGGAAGAAAGGCTAAAGCAGTCCTATTATTTAATAAAAACGTTATATGGGAATTACAAATAAAAGTTCAGAGGGCTTTGGCCTTCTGAACTTTCTTAATCCAGGAGCATATTGTATAAGTCTCTTGCTTGTGGGCTGGTTTCCTCTTCAAGCAGCTTTTCATAGCTATGATAGGTTCGTATGGCTTCTGAAAGCCATCCTATTTCAGCAAAGATTCGTTGTAAGCAAAGATCCTATCATAATTGAACGGATACCTATGACAAAATAATGAGTTAATACCAATTTCTTTTATGTAATAAAAGATAATAATTTAAACGGCCTAACCATGAAGATATTCATCCAAAATGAAGTTTTTATGATATTCCCTGCTGCAGAAGGACAAGTCTCCTCCCAGTTAAAGAAAACTAGCCTGATAATTCTAAAATCAGGTTTGTACTTTATAAAAATGTCACTGATGTTATATTTGATTAACCTACCTACCCCTCCTCGTATTTTATACGGTAACACAATTCCCTATTCTCATTTAAATTACAAATTAAAACGTTAAGAGAATTATTTTTTCCCTGCTAAATGGGGCGATTAATTAATAGCTTAGCAAGTTAGCTATCATAGTTCCATCTTTTTAGGTTTGTGTCCATCATTATTTATTTTTAGAGGGCACGTGAAAAAATGTTTATTGTTAAGAAAATGTAAAGAGGAAAATAGTAACTTTATTTAAGTTGCTATGGGGGATATTTCCTCGATTGACCAAACAGAATCCTTTAGTTTTTTCTTATTTCCCTGTAGTTAATAAGAATAAAGCATCATAGGTTGCTTTAAAAAATTTAGGGAAGGAGATTTTAAAGTGTCAAAAAAAGTAAGCATTATTATGTTCATTCTTATTCTAGTTTCTCAGACTGTACTAAGCGGGAGCGGACTTTCTTACTCAGCAGTAGCAAGTGAAGCTGCACAAGGATTTTTGACTGATGTTAATATGACGGATGATAAAGGCAATCTTATAGATTCTGAGAGGAACCCAGATTATCAGTCAAATGCGGAAACTGCTGTAAACGTAAATTATCACTGGAGTTTAGAGGGCTTGAAGGTAACAAGCGGAGATACATACTCGTTTAAAATACCTAAAGAGATAAAAATCCAAAATGAACAGCAAGGGAAACTAATTGCAGCTGATGTTGAATTAGGATCCTTCTACGCAGGAACAGACGGAGCGGTTGTCGTCACATTCTATGAAGAAGTCGAGAATTATGCAGGAACTGAAGGAATGTTTACTATTAAAACATTCTTTAGTAGTGACATGATTAAAGACAATGAAACGGTTTCCATTCCTTTCGCTTTATCTGCAAAGGAAAAAATTATTAACGTTGCTTTTCAAGTGGATCCCATTTCAGAAAATAATCAACAACAAGATGAAACTCCCGCAAGTGTGGAATCTGATGAAAAGACTGAAGCACACACTGGAGATTTAAAAGATGAAGTAAAAGTTGAAACAGATGCAGAGGCTGCAGAGGAAGAGCAAACAGAGGACAAGGTGCCAGTGCTTGAAAAGTCTACTAAAGAGGAGAAAATAGAAACAAATCAAAGTAATCTATATGAACCTGTAGAAATTCAAGAAAATATTATCACTGATTTTGAATTGACATTAAGAGACGGCACTCCTTTGCCAGATCCCCTTCCAAATCCAAACGAACATGATATCGAACTTAAAGCAAAGTACTCATTTGCTTTAGCGAATGACCATACTTATAGGGCTGGATCAACCTATACGTTTAAACTCCCTGAGCAATTAACAGTGTATAACCAGGCTAGCGGTAAACTCGGAGAATACGGCACATTTACAGTATCGACAGATGGTACAGTAGTTTTTACCTTCAACGAAAATATTGAAGCCCATTCAGATATTGATGGCTGGATTGAAGTATATTCGCTAATTGATAGACATTTAGAAGGCGGCACGACACAGAAAATCGTTGTTCCGATTAAGGGTGAAACTGTAAAAGAGTTAATCCTGAATTTTGAACCTAAAAATGGAAACTCAATCGACAAAAGAGGAACACCTAATCAAAAGTATAACGCCTCGTCCATTGCATGGGAAATTGACTTTAATAAAAACCAGGATGTTCTTGCAGGAGCACAACTGCTGGATCCTATCGATGATCCAAATCAGGAATTCATTGCTGGTTCGATGAAAATTTATAAATTAGACGTTCAATTAAATGGATCGGTGAACCTTGGAGAAGAAGTTACAGAGAAATATAAAGGGACATTCCCTATTGACTTTGGAAACATTAATAGAGACGCATACCGAGTAGTATTTGATACCAGGATAACAGACAGTGAGGCAACAAACTATCAAAACCATGCCACCATTAAGTGGAAAGATGGGGAATTGTCTGCGGGTGCAACTGTAAATGTTGGCCGCGGGAAGGCATTAGAAAAACGGTCAAGCCATTACGATTCAAAGTCACAAACTATTACTTGGGAAGTGAAATATAACTATAATCAAAAAGAAATCTCTAAAGACGAAGCTGTGTTGACAGATATCTTTGGGGAAAATCAAGTTTTAGTAGAAGACAGCTTTGAAGTACGTGAAATCACGATTAATCCTGAAACAGGTGCCGAAGCAGGGGAAGGCGAAATATTTAATAATTATTCTATTACAAAGAATGGGAATAAAGGATTCCAGCTTCAGTTTGGGCAAGACATTCAGACGGCATACAAAATCACTTACAAAACAAAAGCTGATGAACGGGTCTACGAAAACAGCACGGTGTCTAACAAAATAACGGCGAATGGAAAAGAAGCGACAGGCAGCCGTACAATGATTCAAGAAGTTTTCCATAAATACCATTACAATCAACATACGGATTACAATAACAAAACCACCCGCTGGGGAATCTCGTTCAATAAAGACAGCCACACAATGGAGAATGTCACATTGACGGACACACTTCCAAAAGGGTTGAAGCTTGAGAATTATACCATTAAACATGGCGGGGAAGCCTTGGTTAAGGATGAGCATTATGAATATAGCTACAATGAAGAGACAGGTGAAGTAGTATTTAACTTCACAGGACTAAACCCTGTTACAAAAGAAGTATATATCGAATACACAACAAGCTTCGATTTTAATATGATAGATAAAGATAATGAAAGCTTTACTAATTTGGCTAAGCTGACTTGGACTCCTGAAGGGGAAGAAGAGCAGCGGAGTGAAGAACGGAAAGCTACATTCACACCGAACAAGAACACTCAGCTGAACGGTTCGAAGAGTGGTTCTTATAACGCTAAAACTAAAGAAATTACTTGGACAATCGGGGTAAATTACAATAACCGTAACATTAAAGAAGCGATCGTCGAAGACTTGATTCAAGGTAATCAAAACCTTGATTTAGGGTCGATAGAAGTCTATCAGATGTTGGTCCAATCAAATGGTAATTGGTCGAAGGGTGAGAAGTTATCTTCAGATCAATACGGTAAAGAAGAATTTGAGTCAGAGGGCAAGCCAGGTTTTCGTGTGAATTTAGGAGAGATCAATAGTCCCTATGTAATTGAGTTCAAAACCAATCTTGCAGGAGAATTGATAGTAAATCGGTACAATAATGAAGCGCTATTGAAAGATGGAGCAGCAGATTTTCCTTTGAACGCTCATGTATCGGTCGCGAATGGCGGAACTTACACTACAAAAGATGCTGCACAAAACGGACAGAATGAGGAAGTTCTGAATTGGTCAGTCCGCATTAACGCTGCGCAATCAATGATTGAAAACCCAAAATTGATTGATCGTCCAAGTGCTAATCAGCTCATTTTAAAAGATTCTTTTGTTCTCTATGGAACAACTGTACATGAAAGCGGCAGTTTCACTAAAAATACAGAAGACATTTTAAAAGAAGGAACGGATTACTCCATTGAATTTAAGAAGGATGAAGAAGGAAAAGAATACTTTGAATTACTATTCTCAAAAACAATAGACCGTCCATATATTTTGGAATATGATACGTTCCTGATGGCGGGGCATGGAGAAGAAGTTAGTAATCACGCACTCATAGAGGGAAAGAATATCACAACAGAAAAGACAGACACTAAAAAGCAACACATTGTTCGTTATTCTGCCGGTGATGGAGGAGCTAGCGGTAAGGTTGGTAAGCTTACTATTAAGAAAGTAGATGCAGCGACTGAAGAGCCTCTCCAAGGAGTAGAGTTCACCCTCTTCGATAAATCAGGAACGATTGCTCTTTTCACTGAAAAAACCGATTCAAAGGGAGAAATCACATTCGATCAATTGCGATTTGGTGATTACGTCTTAAAGGAAACGAAAGTACCTGAAGGGTATGTAAGTTTTTATGTAGATGGAAAAGTCATTACCATTGATCAAGAAGTGAACAGCCCTGAGGATACAGGCAATATCCATAAAGTTGAAAATCATCCAATTATCTATGCAGTTCAACTTACAAAAGTGGATGAAGCTAACCCGGATACCAAGTTAGAGGGAGCTGCATTCGAACTTCAAAAACAAGTAGATGGAGAGTTTGTCACCATTACCGATAAAGTCTTGACTAATAACAAAGGCATCATCTACGTGGATGATCTGACTCCTGGTAAATATCAGTTCATCGAAAAAACAGCGCCATATGGTTATCTCCTAGATAAAAAGCCTGTGCTTTTTACTATTCAGGAAGAGGCAATTGAAGTTGTGGAAGTCACAGCTGCTAATAAGGCAATTGAAATAACGTCCATTAAAGGCCAGAAGGTATGGAAAGACGAAGGCCCATCTGAACGTCCTGAAAGCATCTATGTGGATTTACTTCAAAATAATAAGGTTATAGAGACACTGAAAGTTTCTGAAGATTCTCAGTGGTCTTATAGTTTTAATGATCTGTTGAAAACAGATTCACTAGGCAATGCTTACAAATATGCTATTAATGAGCATCCAGTCCCCGGTTACGAGTCCATAGTCGATGGCTATGACATTACGAATCTGCGCATTGGCAAGACGTCCGTCGAAGGCGCGAAGATATGGAAGGATGACAATTCGCCTGAACGACCAGAATCAATCATGGTGAACTTGCTCCAGAACGGTGAGGTCATCGACAGCCGAGAAGTCACATCTGAAACAAACTGGACATATAGCTTCACCGGCCTGGAGAAGTATGATCTGGAAGGAAAAGCTTACGAATACACAGTTGAGGAAGAGCCAGTTAAAGGTTACGAGTCTGCAATCGATGGCTACGATATTACGAACCTGCGCGTCGGTAAGACATCGGTTGAAGGTTCTAAGATATGGAAGGATGACAATTCACCTGAACGACCAAAGTCAATAACGGTAAACCTCCTTCAGAATGGGGAAGTCATCGACAGCCAAGAAGTCACTGCAGAAACGGACTGGACATATAGCTTCATCGACCTGAATAAGTACGACGAGGAAGGGAAAGCTTACCAGTATACTGTAAAGGAACTGCCCGTCCAAGGCTATGAATCTACAATTGAAGACCATAATATCACGAATGTCCGCACAGGAAAGACAGCTGTTGAAGGAATAAAAACATGGAAAGATGGAAACTCCAAAGATCGTCCATCTAAAATTAAAGTGAATCTCCTTCAAAATGGGGTGGTCATCGATACGCAGGAAGTAACAGCTAAGACAGATTGGACATATCATTTTACAGACCTGGAGAAGTATGATCAGGATGGAAAAGCATATAACTATACTGTAAAAGAGCAAGGGGTCCCGGGCTATGAATCAAAAGTTGACGGGTATAATATCACGAACACACGCTCAGAGCAAACCTCCGCTGTTATTACAAAGGGCTGGAAAGACGATAACTCTGAAGACCGTCCGGAAAGCGTGACAGTGAAACTTCTTCAAAACGGCAAAGTTATGAAGACAGTTGAATTGAAGGCAATTGAAGGCTGGACATATAAGTTCAAGGATTTAGAAGCATATGATGAAGATGGTATTGCTTATGAGTATACTGTCGAAGAAGAAGCGGTTGAAGGTTACGAATCCAAAGTAGATGGTTATGACATCACCAATGTCCGAGTCGGCAAAACTACCGTAGAAGGCTTAAAGACATGGAAAGACGATAATTCCAAAGACCGTCCGGTAATGATCAAAGTGGATCTTCTTCAAAATGATAAAGTTATTGCTACTCAAGAAACAACTGCTGAAACGGACTGGAAGTTTAGCTTTACGGACCTTGAGAAGTACGACGAGGAAGGGAAAGCTTACCACTATACTGTAAAAGAACAGCCGGTTCAAGGCTATGAATCTACAGTTGAAGACCATAATATCACGAATGTCCGCACAGGAAAAACAACAGTTGAAGGAACAAAAACATGGAAAGATGGAAACTCTAAAGATCGTCCATCCAATATTAAAGTGAACCTCCTTCAAAATGGGGTGGTAATAGATACACAGGAAGTTACAGCCAAGACCGATTGGACATATCAATTTACTGACCTGGAAAAGTATGATGAGGATGGAAAGTCATATAATTATTCTGTAAAGGAGCAAGGAGTTCCGGGCTATAAATCAAAAGTAGACGGGTTTGACATCACGAACACACGTTCAGAGCAAACCTCCGCTGTAATAACAAAAAGCTGGAAAGACGATAACTCTGAAGAACGTCCGGAAAGCGTAACAGTGAACCTCCTCCAAAACGGTAAAGTTATTGAGACAGTTGAATTGAAGGCAATTGAAGGCTGGACATATGATTTCAAAGGTTTAGAGGCATATGATGAAGATGGTATTGCTTACGAATACACTGTCAAGGAAGAAGCAGTTGAAGGTTACGAATCCAAAATAACTGGTTACGATATCACCAATGTCCGTATAGGCCAAACATCTGTAGAAGGAACAAAGATTTGGAAAGACGATAATTTCAAAAATCGTCCGAAGATAATAGTAATTGATCTTCTGCGGAATGGTAAAATAATTCACACGCAAGAAGTGACTGCTGATACTGGCTGGAAGTACAGTTTTCCTGATCTAGAGAAGTATGATCAAGAAGGTAAAGCATATGCTTATACAGTCAAGGAGCATCCTGTTAAAGGTTATGAATCTATTATTTCCGATTATAATATCACCAACAAGTTAATTCTTGGCACGGTTGAATTGACCAAGGTCGATAGTGACAATCATCAGATTAAGCTTGAAGGGGCTGTATTCAAGCTGCAGGATGCAGAAGGCACGACTCTGAAAGAGGGTCTTACCACAGATTCAAACGGGAAGCTTGTTATCGATGATTTGAAGCCGGGTAATTACCAGTTTATTGAAACGAAGGCTCCGGAAGATTATGAACTCGACCCGTCACCTGCTTCCTTTACAATCGAAACAGGACAACACGATAAAGTGACGGTTATAGCAGAAAACCATAAAAAACCTGAAAACGGAGCCCCAGGGGTTGATAAGCCGCAAGGTCCGGCTGATCTACCTGGGAAACCTGATACAACAAAACCAGCAACACCCGGCACACCAGTCAACGGAAATGGTCAGTTAAACTCCAATACTGGCAATATATTGCCGGATACGGCTACTTCGATTTTTAATTCTGGGCTGATAGGAATCCTTCTCTTGTTGGCAGGATTGCTTCTCACAGTTCGAAGGAAAAAGAAATTAAGATAAACAGGAAGGCTATCCTCTACGTATCACAAAGAGGATAGCCTGTTTGCAGATTATCCTCATATTCATATTGTCAAGTTCTTCCTAAAAGATAACCAATGGCATTGAACTCAAAATACACGGTAGACGTATTTTAAAAGTATCTTTCAAGAAAATCAGCATTATTCAGAGGATTGCTTTTTATGTTTCTGAACGATAAACTGTTAGACTGCAATTTGAAAAACTTACAAAATGGTTAGCGGCAGACAACTTGGGACTTAACATTTCCAAGTTGTTTTAAATACCGGTAACAAAAATGGAAGGAAAAGATAGGATGAAAAAAGCAGTCAGTACCCTGCTAATAATTACAGGCGCATTGATATTAACGATCTCCATCTGCCAATTTTACCAACAAAAAGTAAGTACAAACAAAACTCTGGAAAAAGCACAGCAGCTTGTCTTCAAAAGTGATGGACGGGCAAAGATGGTAGATCAATTTTCCCCAAAGGAAAACGATGTCATTGGAGTTTTGAATATCCCTAAATTAGAAAGGTCTTTGCCAATTATAGAAGGAACAGATGAGGAAATCCTGGAAAAAGGTGTAGGACACTATTCATCCACCGTGTTCCCAGGTCAGGATGAACAAATTCTCTTATCTGGTCATCGAGATACGGTATTTAGAAAGTTTGGAGAGCTGGAAATAGGAGACCGTTTAATTGTGGAAATGACATATGGGGAATTCGAATACGAAATAAGGAAGACGGAGGTTGTAGCATCTGATAATACGACGGTGATAGGCCCAAAAGGAGAGGAAGTTCTGACAGTTTCGACCTGCTATCCGTTCTCCTACATCGGTTCTGCACCGGATCGCTATATCATTTACGCCTATCCTGTGAAACAATTGGAATAGAAGACATGCTAGGTTAAAGCAGTCTAATTATATACCTAAAAGAGGCTATATCTTGGGAATATAGAGAAAAGTTCAGAGGGCTTTGGCCTGCTGAACTTTCTTAATTAAGCAGCTTTGAATACAAATCTTTTATTTGAGGGGCAGGGCTTAATGCCATTTCCTCTTCCAGCAGTTTTTCGTAGCACTGATAGGTTTTAAGGGCTTCTGACCGCAAGCCTATTTCAGCAAAGATTTGAATAAGATTAAGTACTGCAAATTCTGAATATGGTTCGACTTTCTGGTAAATTTTTAAGTATGATATTGCTTTATTTAAATCTGTGCGTTTTGTCTCCTTAATTGCCGCTGTCAGTATATGGAGCAGGGTTTCCTTGTATGTTTCTGAATATTCATAAACCCACTCATATGCATTTATTTCTAAAAATGGTCCTTTATATTTTTCGATTGCTGATTCAATTGTTTTAAAGTCCAGAGCTTTACTATTCAATATATCCTTGGCCAATTTATTAAATTCATCAGCATCAAAAAGTACATTATCAAGCATCAAACAGTAGCTTTGGTTTATAAAGCTAATTGGATTTGAAATGCCCAGCCCAGAAAAGGTTTTTCTTAAATGTGACAAACACGTGTGCAAATATGTTTTTGCATTTTTATAATCATGCTCTGGCCAGAGTTTTTCTATGATGATGTCGCGGTGAACATACTTTCCCATATTTGCAGTCAGGAATGCAAAAAGCTCCTTGGTTTTTGCTGTCCTAAATCGGAGTGGCTTCTCATTGAAGTATACTTGCAGCGCACCAAAACAATAAATTTTAAGGATCGGTTTGGTTTTGTTAACAATTGCCTTTGACTGTGACTGAGTTCGGGTTTTCAGACGCTTAACCGTTTTCTCCAACCTTTTGGCTGTAACCGGCTTTAGGAGGTAATCGATACTTTCAAGTTCAAATGCATTGACTGCGTAGTTTGTATGTCCCGATACAAAAACAACTTGGGTTGAAGGGTAAGAAGATAAAATTTCCTGCGCAAGTTCAATACCGTTTATGTCTTTCATTTCAATATCCAAAAATATTGCATCAATAGATTCATTTTTTAAATCATCAAAAACATTCTCGTGTGTAGTATAACTTCTGACAATTTTGATATCTGGGAAAATTTGCAGTTTTTTTTCAAGGGCCAGCAATGAAAGCTCTTCATCATCTATAATGATTGTCCTTATCATATTTGCCTCCTTACTTATAAATTTCTAAGTATTTCCTTTTCTGGTATTATACCTTACTATTATTAAAAAGCATAAAAATATGGAAAAATGTGAGTCAAGGGGAAGGACTGTCATGCAGCGTAAAATATCAATCATTGTTTCTATCTTAGTCTGCGCTTTTACACTAATAAGTATAATTAGAGAATCTGGATTAAACTGGGGAAGCCATTCTGCAGTAGATAAAGGTCAAATGCACCTAACATCTTCCGAAGATCTAATGGAATTAGAAGGAGAATGGGAATTTTATCCGAATAAATTAATTGACCCAGCAGATCTTGAGAAAAGTAATAGAAAGCCTATTTTTTTAAAAGTGCCGATGAAGTGGGATTCTCTATATAGCAATAAAGACCATCTAAAAATTGAGGCGGGAACCTATCGGCTAACTATAACTGTCCCAGAGGATGGAATGTATGGATTCAGAGCGGAGTCTATCAGACAATCGAGCAGAGTTTATATTAATGGAGAAAAAGCGGGTGGAATTGGCAATCCAAGTATAAATAAAAAAGAATATGAGTTCCGTGAAATGTACCCCGGATAGCGGACACTGATAAAAAAGTGCCCCTATCCGGGGTTTTTTGTGTTTCAATAGATTTAACAAATATGGGCGGAGGATTAACATGAGTAAGAATATTTATAATGAATTTCAAATTAAAGAGCTTGAAAAGAATCCTAATGTTTTATGCGCTTCTGAAAGGTCAATCTCCTATAGTCCTGAGTTTAAGCTAAAAGCAGTTACGGATTATAAAAATGGAAAAGCACCGTCGCAAATCTTTATTGAACAGGGCTTCGACCTTGACATGATCGGTAAGAAACAACCCCAGCGTTGTCTTAAGCGTTGGAGGGATTCATATGAAAGGTTTGGAAAGGAAGGTTTCCTTACGGAACGTAGAGGCAAAGGGAGTACCGGGCGTCCTTCTTTAAAGCAACTTTCCGTAGAAGAGAAATTAAAAAAAGCTGAAGCAAGAATTAAATTCCTTGAGGCAGAGAATGACTTCTTAAAAAAGCTGGAAGAGTTAGAAAGGCAGGCGTTGAAGAAGAAACGGTATTAACGGCAGCTGAGAAGTTTTCGTTGATCGAGAAAACCATCAGAATTCATCAGTTAAATAAAGCTGTTTCCTACCTGTGTGAACTGGCAGGTGTCAGTCGAAGTGGCTACTATGATTGGTTGAAGGCTGCACCATTACGGGCACAACGTGACGATCAGGATGAATTGGACATAGAGTTAATCCGAGAAATTTTCATAAGCAAAAGAGAAAAAGCAGGTGCACTCCAGATTAAAATGGTTATGGAGAATGATTATTCAACTGTAATGAACCACAAGAAGATTAGACGTTTAATGGCAAAATATTATCTTGTAGCTAAGATAAGGAAAGCCAATCCATATCGTAAGATGGCTAAGGCAACTCAGGAACATCGAACCTGCCCTAACCTTCTTGACCGTGAATTCAATCAGGAAGTGCCAGGAAAAGTTCTGCTTACTGATATTACTTATCTCTATTATGGAAAGGGCCAAAAAGCATATTTATCCTGCGTAAAGGACGGAGCTACAAAAGAAATTCTTGCCTACTACCTTTCCACGTCTTTAGAGATGGATATTGTTTATAAAACGTTAAAAAAGTTAAAGGCAGCTGTTGGCAACCACTTTCATCCAGAGGCCATATTGCATTCTGACCAAGGAATGCACTACACGCATCCTCTATTCCAAAGCAAAGTAAAAAAGCTTGGCCTAACTCAGTCAATGTCCCGAAAGGGAAACTGTTGGGATAACGCACCAATGGAAAGTTTCTTTGGACATTTTAAAGACTTATCAGAGTATAAATCACTTGATAATATAAAGGATGTAAAGAAAGAAGTAGATCGTGTAATCGAAGAATATAATCATCATCGTTATCAATGGGGCTTAAATAAAATGACCCCGGTACAATACCGGGACCACTTATTAGCTGCATAGGCGCTTTTTTATAAACTGTCCGTAAATGGGGGTACATTTCACCGTGAGGGCCCCTTTTTATTTTTCGGAAAAAGCAAGGATAAACGAATGGATGTTATTATTCACGCTGCCAATCGAGCAAGCCCTAACGGTGGAATTGTAAAACCCATACTATTCGGCGAGGCAGACCAAATAGTGCTTCAAGCCGCTCAAGAGAAACAGACCGAGGGATTTATTACAGCAGGATACCTGATTCTGTCTTTGCTTATTTTATTTCAGTATTTCCGGCAAAGACACGCAAAAAATGAACTGTATTTTGCCGCATTCTGTTTTTCACAGAGTATTTACATATCTACCCAAAAAGAAAAACTTATCTATTTATTTTACCCAGACATCTCCTCTAAGGTGCTCTTAAGCCTACAGCTGGGTTTTATTCATTTATCGGTTCTGTTTTTTCTATGGTTTGCCCATAGTACATTCAAGAAGCAGTCTTCAATAAAAATAACGAAGTGGATGTCTATTCTGCTTATTATAAAAATTGCCTATGTAAGTATAACGCCATTATTATTCTGGTTTTATTCATTGATACCAATGATATTTATGCAGGTTAGCCTAATTGGTTTACTTGGGAGTGTTTACATCTATATCCTGTTTATCCTTTTTCGAGCTTACAGGGAAAAGGTGAGCGGATGTGAATATATCCTAACTGCTGCCATTTCATTCACCTGCTATGGTGCTGCGTTAGGCATTGAATTATTCCTGCAGATTGATATAGGCAAGATACCCTTGTTTTTATTTTTAATCATGACGATATGCCTGTCTCTCTATATAGGCTATTTAAGACAGCTTTCTTTTATTATGATTGATAATCTCTCAAAAGACTTGCTGGTCCAGGATCAGCTAAAAAATGAGTTTTTGATCAAAACATCCGATAAGTTAATGGAACCATTGCGTACTTTTATGTGGCATTCCAAAAAGTTAATGGAAGGTAAGGAAGGGCCGTTAAATAAAAGGCAGCTTAAATATATCCTGGAGATGCAAAGTTCAGGGAAAAAAATAGATCGTCTAGTAAACAACCTAAGGCATGCAAGTTCCAGTATAAACCATTCATTAAGATTAAGACCAGTTCCTCTAGACGTTATCTCAGAAATGGTGCTTGAGCTGCGGGATGTCCTAAAGCTTCCTAAAGAAGTCAAACTGGTAGATGACATACCCAAGAAGATGCCAAGTGTAATAGCTGATAGCAATATATTGAAAGAAGTAATTTTCAATGTGCTCGATAATGCTATTCGGCATACAGCTTCAGGTGAAATTCGCATCAGTGCTTTTAGAGTGAGAGAGAGTGTGCATATCGAAATATCAGATACTGGGCAAGGGATGGATTCCTTATACCTGGAAAAAATATTTGAAACATTTTACCAGATACCTGACCATTCCAAACATGATGGGATTGGAATTGGCCTGAGCATTTCAAAGAAATTTGTCCATCTTATGAAAGGTGAGATTTGGGCAGATTCTTCAAAAGGCAGAGGATCAACCATTACTATAAAGCTCCCAGCCGATAAAAATCTTTTTTACGAAGATAAAGATTTACTTGGGGAAGTTTCTGCTGACTTGGAATTGTTACGTGATTATCCTGAAGAAATTGGCAATCATAGCAGAAAGGAAATTGTATTTGCATGTGCCAATACCGAAAATAATCAATATCTTAAATACTATTTAAAGAGTTCTGGTTACTCGATTACAATTTCTCATGATGAAAAAACTGCTTTTGAAAAGGTTGAAGGTGTGATGGCGGATATGCTGATTATTGATTTAAATCTGGGGAATCAGTCTGGTATTGCACTTTGCCAAATGATCAGAAAAAGGTACCTCTTAACAGAACTGCCTATTCTCATGATTGGGTCAACAAATCAAATAGTGCCGATACTCGATAGTATGGAAATTGGAGCCAACGAATATATTCAAAAACCAGTTGATAAACTAGAGTTACTGGCCAAAATCAAATCCTTATTCGCTATGAAGGATTCTGTTAGCCAGTCCATTCACAATGAATTAAGTTACTATCAAGCGCAAATCACTCCGCATTTTTTATATAACACTATGAACACTATCATTGGGCTGAGTTATCAAAACGCGGATAGGGCAAGGGATGCGCTTGAACATCTGGCAGTTTATTTTCGATCTAAACTAGATTATACGAAGCATCATAGCATGGTCTCGATAGAGGAAGAAATGGAACTAGTCGAATCCTACTTAGCAATTGAAAAAATCAGGTTTGGTGACCTATTATTCTTTGATTGGGATATAGATGAAAGCATAGATATAATGCTTCCATCCATGACAATTCAGCCGCTAGTAGAAAATGCCGTTCAGCATGGCGTTTCCAAAAAGAAAGACGGTGGACGAATTAAGCTATCCATTCGTCAAAAAGGAAATAAGGCTGAAATAGTAGTAGAGGATAACGGAATTGGAATGTCAAAGGAAAAGCAAAATCAGCTTTATAGGGGATATAACCACCGGATAGGCTTCATTAATCCATATACAAAGGTGAAATTAATAAAGAATGCAACTTTTGAATTAATAAGTGAGGAGGGGAAAGGGACAAAAGTAATCATTACAATGCCAAATGAGAGATAAATTCTAGACGAAGAAAAGCTGTCCCCATTATTAGGGACAGCTTTTCTTGTTTAAGTCCTACAAAAAATAATAGGATTAAGGTTCAATTTAAATCGAATATACAGTTTTTCTTAATACTGGATATTATTTGAAAATAATAGTAAAAAAGTATGGTTATATAATGGCTGGGACTACATATATTTGTTTAAAGAGTCAGGTTTTCTCGAATCAATGGTGAAAAATGAACTATCAATTCGAGGAGAAAAATTCTTTAAACGGAAAGGTGAATACTATGAAGGTTTTGTTAACCGGCGGAGCAGGATTTATTGGTTCCCACATTGCCGAAGAGCTTATTAAAGAAGATTATGAAGTCGTTATTTTGGACAGTTTAGTAACTGGACAAGAACACAATATTCCTGCCGGAGCTAGATTTTACCATATTGATATATGCGGAAATTTAGATCCAATTTTCCTGGCAGAAAAACCGGATTATGTAATTCATCAAGCTGCACAAGTGTCAGTTTCCAATTCATTGATTCATCCAAAATTAGATGGAGAATCAAATATTATTGGAACAATCAATCTTTTGAATGCATGTGTAAGGCATCAAACGAAGAAATTTATATTCGCATCCACAGCTGCATTATATGGAAATCCAAAATATTTATCGATTGACGAAGAACATCCTGTATTACCTATATCCTTTTATGGCTTATCGAAACTAAATGCTGAATCCTATATTAAGCTTTTTTCAGATCTGTACGGACTGTCTTACACAATTTTACGGTACTCGAATGTTTATGGCATGAGGCAAGATACAGAGGGTGAAGCAGGAGTAGTTGCTATTTTCATTGAGAGGGCAATAACTGGACAATCCTTGAATATTTATGGAGATGGTTTCCAGACAAGAGATTTTGTATTTGTAAAGGATGTTGCCAAAGCAAATGCAGCAGCTATTCTTTATGGTGATAATGAAATAATTAACATAAGTAATAATACTCAAACTTCCATTAAAGATATTGTAAACGAGCTGAACTATCTATTAGAGTCTGAGGTTATGCCAATTTACCATGAGGAAAGGGAAGGAGATATAAGGCATAGCTGTTTATCAAATAAAAAAGCTCTTAAATTGCTGAAATGGGAGCCCCGGTATACTTTTATAGATGGTTTAAGAGAAACGGTTGCCTTTATGGACCAAATTCAATTAAAGGCATAAAAGTTTTGGAGGTTTCCATGAACGAACATATAGATCTAAAAACATTTTTCAAGATAATGAAAAAAAGATGGCTGACCATTATTTTTACTGTGATTTGCATTTTCCTTCTGACTTTGTGTCTGTCCATTTATGTTATAAAGCCGACTTATGAAGCAACTGAGAATATACTTATCGGCAAGCTGACAAAAAAGGATGGGCAATATGGAGATTCACAGGAACTTAACATGCTGCTTGCTTCAACAATTGATCTAATTAAGAGTCCGATTGTCCTGAATTCTGTTAAAGAACAGTTTAATTTGGAAGATGATGAACTAGAGAAAAAGTTAGCTGTCCAAAACAATCGAGACTCACAAATAGTCAACGTAGTGGTAAGAGGGCATGATTTGGGTACGACCAAGGAAATTGCCAATACGATTGCTAAAACAACAGTTAATAAAATGAATGCTCAGTTTGATGTGCAGGATATAAAGCTATTAAGCGACAATGATACAGACCCATCGATTAAAGTTGTCGGAAGTTTGTCATTGAATATCGCAATTGGTCTGGTAATAGGCCTTTTTCTTGGAGTGGGACTTGCCATGTGCAGAGAGTATTGGGATGAATCAATAAAAAATGTAAACGAAGTAGAAATGACTTTGGGACTTCCTGTCCTGGGACAGGTTAATTTAAAAAAAAGCAAAAGAATGTATAAGAATAAAACTGGAGTTAAACATCAGGCATCCTTAGTAAATAATGAAAAAGGGAGACAAATCGGTGTTTAAAAAAAAGAAAATAAAAAAATATACCAAGATGGTCCAACAAAGTGGCCAATCCATTTGTTCAGAGCAAATTCGTATGATTAGTACTTATATAGAACATTTATATGATAGTGAATCCCCATTATTAATGGTAACTTCACCCAGTGAGGAGGGACAGAAATCTATTATCTCTTCTAAATTGGCGATTGCTTTTGTCGAACAGGGAAAAAAGGTGCTTTTGGTAGATGCAAATATTCGCAGCCCTTCACTCCATCATTGGTTTCAGATGAAGAATGAAAATGGATTTACAAATGCAGTTAGGTATGCGGAAAGCATCCATTTGAATAGTAAAGAGACGCTTATTCCAAACTTATTCGTAATGCCTGCAGGTCCAGTTCCTTCAAATCCATCAGAAATATGGGTAGCCAGCAAAATAAAGGATATGGCAAGCTGCTGCAGGACAGAATACGATGTTGTTATTTTTGAGGCACCGCCTATTTTATCTGCATCAGATTCTCAAGTGTTAGCGAGTTATTGTGATGGAACCATATTAGTACTTAAGGAAAACAAGACAAAAAAAGATGATGCTTTCAAAGCAAAAATGAAGTTAGAACGGAAAAACAGCAAAATATTAGGGGTTATTTATCAAACAGGTTAATGCCTAACTAACACGCGGGTGGCTATGCCATTGAAAAAATTACAGAAACATACTATAGGAAAAAATATATTTCACTTATTTTATAGTACCGCCTTATCGAGTGGTTTAAATGCTGCTGCCTTAATTATTTTAGCTAATTATCTGCAATCCTATTATTATGGCATGTTTAGTGTAGCGTTAGCTTTTGCAATGATTATGGGATATTTAACAGATGCCGGGCTGAACAACATTGTGTTAAGAGAAGGATCTAAGAAAGACGTGGACCTATCAATTCTAATTTCCTCTTATTTGAAGGTTAGAATCATTTTACTTGCTGTTTCTCTCTTATGTGGATTTGCCATAATTCATTTTACAAATTCATGGAATAAAGAGTTCATTTTAACATCATATTTTTTAATTATTCCTATGGTGTTAGGGCTTACTCTGCAAAGTATTGGAACCATATTCTTTCAAATGATTGAGAGAATGCACTATTGCGGCTTAATCCGGATTATAGCCTCTGTTTGTTTAGTTGTCACATTGTCTGCTGGATTAATATTTAATTTAAACCATTTAATCATCTGCACTTTATACGGCTTTTCTTACCTGGCAGCAGGAGCGTTTGGAATATATAAAGTACGCCAATACGTGCAAATACGAATGAAAAGTTCGTTTCATAAGGGACTATTGCGAAATATTGGATCATTTTCGCTTGGTGGCCTGCTTTTTGTCATTTTACCTCATTTAGGCCCTCTTATTATAGAAAAAACTTTGACCCTAAGTGAAGTAGGCATATTTGCAGTTGCATACCGGATCCCCCAGGCACTGCAGCAAATCCCGTTTATTATAGCAGGAGCTTACTACCCTGTGTTATTCAGGGCATATAATAATAATCAACTACAGGAGCACTTACATAAAAACATTACTCTTATTAAACTGATGGCATTGGCTGGTATAACGATAACAGTTCCCCTGTATGCTAAATCGGATGCAGTTATCCGTTTATTATTTGGTGAAATGTGGATTGATGCTTCATTTCCGCTAAAGATTTTATCTTTAATGGTTACTCTGCAGGCTATAAATATTGCATTAGCTGACGGGCTAACTACTAAAGGGCTGCAATCTTACCGAACTGCCATACAGGCCATAGCCATTATTACAGGCATCCTTTTATATATTCAGTTCAGTAAATCATATGGCATAGCCGGTGCTGCATGTGCAGGAGCGGCAATTGAAGGAATTGCACTTTTGGGGTTTTGGATCTGTAATCCTAATCGCTGGATAATAGCAAAAAAAGCTTTATTTCCATATTTATTATTTTTTGCTATCTGCATCTGCAGTATAAAACTGTTTACTGATTCTCACTATATCATCGTTTTCTTATTTCATTTTCTTCTATTGGTTCTAGTCATTTTCATAGATAAAGAGATGAAGAATATGATTCTTGATGTTATGACAAGAGTACTTAATAAATGGAGGGTCAAGGAAACGCAGGGAGGATAAGATGGACCAAGGTATTATGATCAGAAAACAAAAAGCCAGCTTCACGCTATTCTTCCTTTTTTTGCTCGTAACTATGGCAAATTATTATATTTACATCGGTTTTGCCATAAAGCCATACTTGATCTTTTCTTTTTTATATTTACTAGTCCATATAAGTTCATTTTACTTTCAGCGCCTGCATGGATTTGAAGTGGCAATGCTGATTTTTTACTTAATGTATAGTTTTACAGGAGCGTTTGCGTTATATCCCTCTGCAAGTATAAGAATTTTACTGGGGATTATACTTTATATTGCATGTTATTTCATTATTAAATCAATCATCGGCCGTACTAATAATTGGACTATCGAAAGAGCTATTGCCGATGCAGGTGTTTTGTTTAATACCCTAAGCCTCATTTTATATTTGATAGGGCTGCAGAGACTCGGCTTTGACTTTGAGGGTGACAGAATCTATGAATGGGGTGTGATGCTTGACCGTAATTACCCAAGGTTAATCGGAGTACTGCAGGATCCAAATTACTTTGTCTTTTATAATACTCTCTTTTTCTGTTATTTTTTATGCCATTCAAAATCCATGAAAAATAAAATGGGATTGCTCCTTTGTATTCTTACAAATTTATTAACCTTTTCAAGGGGAGGACTATTAGTATTATTGATTATTCTATGCCTTTATATTTTGAAAGATAAGCCTTTAAAAAGGATAAAGCTTCTAGCTGGGATGGTTGTTTCTCTATCAGCTGCTGTTTACCTTGCGGTCTTCTATATGAAATTAGATCTTTTCAGTATCTTAGGATCTAGAATAGAAGATCTTGCAGAGGATGGCGGAAGCGGAAGATTGGAATTATGGGGAAGAGCCTGGGATTTCTTTGTTTCCAATAAGTATTTAGGAATTGGAGCTTATAATTTTCCCGCATATAATTCATTTCAATATGGTGATTCGCTTCAGGTCCATAACACCTTTTTGGAGATTTTATCAGAATCAGGATTAATCGGCATATCCTGTTTCGGTGTGTTTATTCTTACAGTGTTTATGCAATTGATCCAAAGTAAGTTATATAGAAACAAACCCTATCTCTTACTTGTTTTTTTTGGAATAATACTTCAAATGGGATTCCTCTCGATCATTATTAACGATATGTTTTTTTTGTACTTAGCGATCCTATCAACCTATTTGCATAATGAACGGAACAAAAATCAAATAAATCAGCGAGGCGCAGTGATTTATCCTGTCCATTCCGCAGAAAAAAATGAATAGGAGGTGAAGGCAAAGCGTGAATATCCTGGTTATTACAGACAAATTAGATTTCGGAGGAGCTGAAATGTATTTTTGTAAATTAGAGAACCTCATGCATGATTCAAATATTACTTTTCACTTTGCAGCAGGACACGGCCAACTGTACGAAAGAATCAAAAATAAACACCGTTTTCACGAACTAAGCAGAACGAGCCATACTCAGAATATGAAGAAACTGGTAAAGATAGTTTCTGATGAAAAGATTGACCTGGTTCACGCGAATAGTTTAAGGATGGTTCTTTACTGTATATGTGTCAGAAAAATATCTGGCATTAAATTTAAAATAATGTATACAAAGCATAATGTAACAATCCTTGAGAATAGAAGCCGCAGGGTCTTTGCCTATTTAATAAATAGGTATGTTGAAAGAGTGATCACAGTAAGTGACTTTGAAAAAAACAACCTTATTAAGGCTGGGATAAAGGCAAACAAAATTAAGACTGTGTACAACGGAGTAGATTTGAACCAATTTGGCTTTAATCAAGAGGAAAAAGGTGATTTTTTTAAAGTTGGTATATTAGCAAGATTATCTGAGGAAAAAAACCATGAATTATTTATTAGAATTGCAGATCAGCTAAGAGATAAACCGCAAATTATATTTTATATTGCGGGTGATGGTCCAAGGAAGCAAAAAATCAAAACCATGATTGAAACCTGCAATCTGTCTCATAAGGTTAAATTGATTGGTTCTGTGAACAGACCGGAGGAATTTATAAAAAATATAGACATTCTGCTCTTAACTTCTTATCGTGAGGTATTCCCAATGGTTATTTTAGAGGCTATGGCTGTGGGAACCAACGTTATTTCTATAGATCGGGGCGGTATAAGGGAAGCCATTATTGATAAAGAGACTGGTTTTTTAATAAGCAGTCATTCAGCAGAAGAGTTTTGCCGAATAATACTAGAAATGGAATCCGATGAGTCACTTAAATATAAGCTAATTGAAAATGCCAGAAGAAAAGTGGAGGATGAATTCTCATTAGATAGCATGGTGGAAAATACTCTCGGGGAGTATCGGAAGTGTTATTAATATGTGCTATTACAAATCCGCCCTCTGAGCTGGAAATTCCTATTATGGATTTGAGCCAAACTTCCCCCAAGGACACTGTGAAAAGGAGTAGTGTAAATTGATTTTGGCCATTTTGGATATCGGGTTGGTTTTTTTAGGGTATATAGTGACTATTTGGTTTTACCATGTATTTTCAATACCTGCAGAATTAGAATCCTTAAATTTACTCTGGTTATTGGTACCCTCAGCAGCAGCTTTCATCTTTTTCTATTTCTTTGATTTATATAAGAATTTACGCGGAAATTCTTTAAAAACACAGCTTTATTCCCGTGTTTTACCAATGATATTATTTTCAATCTTCGTTTCCGCTTCATCCGGCTTAGGATCCTTATTGTTTTATCGGAAAAGCTTCTTTATTGAAGCAGTCTTTATCCAAATTATTTTGCTGGCGGCCGTTCATGCCGGAATATGGCTTATTGCTAATAAATTACATGGCCGTAAAAGAGTAATCATTATTTGTGAGGATGAGAATACTGGCCAGTCTTTGGCACAAAAATTCCATAGGCATAAGTGGTTTGAAATTTCAGGATATTTACCTTTAAATCAAATAGCGCATTTAGAAAACTACGTAAATAAATTCGATGTATTTCTCCTTGCACCTACTATAATCGGACAGTTAAAAAGCGACATCCTCAACTTATGCATCAAGAACGGGAAGGAGGTCCTGATCGTTCCTCATGTTTCGGACTTGTTTGTACAATCTGCTAAATCACAACAAGTTGGTGATATGCTGGTAATTCCAATTAATGCTCCTGGATTAAACATTTGGCAGCGGATAATTAAACGGGGTTTTGATGTAGTCACATCAGTAATCCTGCTTGTACTTGCAAGTCCGATTTTTTTACTGTTGCTTATAATAATCCCACTGACCTCTAGTGGTCCAGCTATATATAAACAAGAACGGATAGGGATAAATGGAAAACCATATTGGATCTATAAATTCAGAAGTATGATAGAGGATGCTGAAAAAATAACCGGTCCTGTATTGGCTGCAAGTAAGGATACAAGGATAACAATAATTGGAAGATTCTTAAGGGCTATTCGTTTAGATGAGCTCCCCCAGCTCCTTAATGTATTGAAAGGGGAGATGAGCTTAATTGGTCCAAGACCGGAAAGAGAATTCTTCATTAGCCAATTTAAAGAAAAACTTCCCGATTATCCTTATAGATTATCAGTTAAACCGGGCATTACAGGACTTGCTCAAGTATTAGCTTACTATTCTACGACCGCTGAGGATAAGCTGCGCTTTGATTTATTATATGTGCGAAATTATTCCTTTTCATTGGATCTAAAAATTTTGTTTCAAACATTGCAAGTAGTCCTTCAGCGAGATAGAGCTCAAGGATTATTGAAGAATAACAATTATGGACATCAGAATCTAATAAAAAGTCTGAAACAAGATAAGGCAATTTAGAGATTACTTTCTAATCATTTGTTTATGAAGATATACTCCAACATGAAAAATGAATATTGAGGAGATGCCAAAAATGGGAACTTCAGTTCAGGATCTTGTTTCGATTATTACTCCGTCATATAATTCTTCAAACTATATTTGCTCTGCAATCCAATCCGTTAAAGCACAAACTTTTCAGAACTGGGAATTGATTATTATTGATGATTGTTCTTCTGATGACACATTAGAGAAAGTAAAAAAAGAGATGCATGATGAATCCAGAATTAAAGTAATACAGCTGAAAGAAAACAAGGGTCCTGCCTATGCCAGGAATTTAGGTATTGCAGCAGCAAAAGGGAACTACCTATCCTTTCTTGACAGTGACGATATTTGGCTTCCGGAGAAACTGGAAAGACAGTTAATGTTCATGAAAAGAAATCACATAGCTTTTTCATATACAAGCTACAGAATAATGAATGAAAGCGGGGAAAAAGCAAAAGAAGTTATTAATGTCCCGCCAAGAACGACTTATCATAGCTTACTAAAAAATACGGCGATAGGGACACTTACTGTAATGCTTGATATAAGACAATTAGGGTTCGTGCAAATGCCTTTATATAGAGATTGTTCAGAGGATTTCGGACTTTGGCTTTCCATTTTATCTAAAGGGATCCATGCATATGGCCTAAATGAGGAGTTGGCTATTTATAGAAAGAGAGAGCATTCCCTATCAGGCAATAAACTCAGATCCGCTCAAAAAACATGGAATACCTATAGGAAAGTAGAGAAAATTAATTTCGCTTCCGCACTATGGTATTTTGCAAATTACTCAGTAAATGCCTTAAAGAAGCATTCAATAATCAGTTAATAGAAAACAGTTAACCGGCTCTCAAGAAAAAATTAGGGGCTGGTTCTTTTCTTTTACTTATTGTTTACTAAAGAATAATTGAAATCAATCATTCGAATTCTTCCAATTTAAATATTAATTTTGGATGCATAGGTTATTCGTTTATTCGTTGAATTTAAAGATACATACAATATAGTAATAAATTGGATGGAGTGAGTTATGATGGCAGAAAATCCAAATATTGTTTACGTTGAAGATTTCGCCGGCAGTACAGCACAATCGAAAATTCAGGCGGCAATAAATTTCGCCTTTCAAAATAATAAAAAAACCGTTATTGCAGCAAATAAGGATTATTACATGACAGGTAACGTTATTATCAAACAGGGGGTGAAGCTGCAAGGCAGTTATGGGACAAGATTTATCATTGGAGCAAACGTTAGAGGATTTGAATTAGAGAGGGATGCTTCGCTGTGGAACGCCAGAATTATGGTTGATTATAAAGGCTACACCAAAGAGGTTATTTATTTGGACGGAAAGCATAAGTACTATAACACATGGCATAATGCTTCACTAAATAACATTGTGATAATAAATTGGTCAGGAACAGTATCAGGAACTGGAATTCACTTGTATTCAGGCGGGAGTGGACATGAAATCTCTTTTGTGAATTTTATGGATATCAAAATTGTAGGATTTGCGAGAGGGCTTTATTTAAAAGCAGTTAAACCTGCAAGCGGATTTGCTTACGTGAATGCAAATCGTTTTGATAAGATTTCTTTGGATGATTGCATTGATAATATTATCTTGGAAGGGAGCGAAACCATTCCAAATGAATGCAGCGGAAATTCCTTCACAAATTTACAGATACAGCCAACACCCAACACTAAACGAATTATGACCATTCAAGGGCAAATTAATAAAGTTGACGGAATTTGCTGGGATCTGGAGCAAATACAGCATTCGGACCCTATTTTTATATTTAAAGCAGAAAGCAATTATAATTATTTAGACATGAGAACAATACCTGCAAATCGCATCTTAAATAGTGGGAAATCAGGCAACCGCTTCGAACCACTTTAATAAACATTTAATACAGTTTAAGGTTCGACATGCAGTGTTAAAGATTCCTTTAAAAAATTTAGAGCCTTTCTAGCAACTCATTTGAAGTTTTTCTTCTGATTGTAGGCAGTAGTGCATACTAATAGTAGTACGAGACAAGGGAAATGCAGATACTGCTTAAGGAGTTTTTTTTGGGGGGATCTTACATGAAAATTCGAAAAGCAATCATTCCGGCTGCGGGTTTGGGAACTAGATTTTTACCGGCAACTAAATCACAGCCAAAGGAAATGTTGCCTATAGTTGATAAGCCAACACTTCAATATATTGTAGAGGAGGCAGTGGAATCCGGGATAGAGGAAATTCTAATAATAACAGGAAGAAATAAAAGTTCGATTGAAGATCACTTTGATAAATCTTTAGAACTCGAACTTGAGCTCGAAGCAAAGAAAAAATATGAATTACTAAATGAAGTGCGCTCTATCTCAGAGATGATCAATATTCATTATATTCGGCAAAAGGAGCCAAAGGGACTTGGTCATGCGGTATATTGTGCAAAAAGCTTTATTGGCAATGAGCCTTTTGCAGTTCTATTAGGCGACGATATTGTATATGGAAAAAAACCATGTTTAAAGCAATTGATAGAAGCCTATGAAGTATATAAAACAACAATTCTCGGAGTCCAAACAGTAAATACAAATGAAATCAGTAAATACGGCATAATCCAAGGTGAATATATTAAAGAAAGCATATTCAAGGTAAACAGTCTGATTGAAAAACCCTCTATTAAAAATGCTCCATCTAATATAGCAATTCTGGGCAGATATATCATTACTCCTACGATTTTTGATATCCTCGAAAATGCCCCTCCAGGATTAGGCGGTGAAATTCAGTTAACAGATGCACTAAAGGAATTGTCAAAGGCAGAATCACTATTTGCGATTGCTTTTGAAGGAACTAGGTATGATGTTGGGGATAAATTGGGTTTTTTACAGGCAACAATTGATTTTGCGCTAAGAAGAGAAGATCTAAGAGAAGAATTCCTTAGCTATCTATTTAAAATTCTAAAGAAAGAGAAAATACTCGTAAAATAAATCGTGGATTCCCTGTTATATAAAATCATCGTTTAGAAAGAATCCTATAATATAATAACTTTGTGTAATTGAAGATATTTGACATTATTTTATAAAGAGCAGCGGCTTTTCAATTCTGGTCCCACCAATGAGCAAAGCAAATGGAACCAGAATAGGAAAGCTATTTTATTTATTCTGACTAATAAAAGAGATAAGGAAAGAGTAATATCCCAAAAGATATCAATTTCTTTAATAAAGCGGCTGCTGGTTATGACAAGGAGGAAATCCATTAATATCCTGAATCATAAAGGCATCATATTGCTTTAAGGCAAATTGAGCTTGATACAAGTATTCAATAACAAGAACCTTTGTACCTGATACTCCGCATAAAACCCACGTTGCACCTTGCCCATTGGTGAATGAAATCCCAACAGGCTGGCCTGTTAAATATCTGATTTTTTGCTGCCAAGGCATTGCCATCACTCCTTTTGTATATCCTATTAGATTGGAAAAAATGGATGCCTGTATGATTTACCGTGTGAAAACAAGCTGCAGCTGAAATTTTTATAATAGTACAAGCCTTAAGCAGACAAAGCTTGGGGGAATTACTTAGGTGATATAGACTGGTTATTTAGGCATGCTTCGGCTATCTGCGCATATTTTTAAGAAATCCAGTTCCTCAATCCTGGATTTTTAGGAATGAATACCTGTATCTTCATGAGTAATTTCCTCTCTTAAAACCCCAATACAACAACTTTTAGAACTGTGCAATAATATAATTATTAATCAGAATAGTAATTAAATTCTGATTAAATCTGTCAATATTATTACTAATCATATATACGGGAATAGAGGGTGAGTATTGGAAAAAGTAATGTTTTTAGTAAAAAAAACAGTCCCAGCAGCAATTATATTATTCATCATGATGATCATACTTTCCATCTTTGCAAGCATTAGCAGCAACAAACCATTAACCGTTTTTGGATTTAAACCGCTGACCGTATTGTCGAATAGTATGGTTCCTGTCTTTGAAGCGGGGGATGTCATTATTACTAGAGAGATTGATGCAGAGGACCTTAAAGAAGGTGACATTATCTCTTTTTACAACGAAGAAAAGAACCTCATTACCCATAGAATAACATCTATCGTTGAAAAAAATGGGGAAAGACTTTTTTTTACAAAAGGTGATAACAACAATACGGCGGATGAAGAGGCTATAACAGCAGGTGACATAGCAGGAAAAGAGCTGTTTCATATTCCGAAGCTCGGTTTTCTTTCCAGCTATACGAAAGGGCCGATGGGCTTTCTGCTGTTCATTGTTCTTCCATTAACAGGTTATATTTGTTTAACCGTATATGAAAAATTGAAGCAAGCGAAGAAGCAAGAGAAGAAGCAAGAGGAGTTTACCAAATCATAATAAATAATAGGGGGATACACATGTTTAAGTTGAAAAATGCCTTTTTAGGAAGTGCGTTAGTCGGAGCGATTGTTGTGTCAGGCAGTTTTGGTACATATTCCTGGTTTACCTCCCAGACGAATGCTTCAGGTGAGATTACAAATGGCACACTGGAAATTAACAACAGCCAGGACATGCAGACAAAAATTATCGAAGCTACCGGGTTTGCTCCTTCTCAATTAAAATATGGGGAGTGGCTGAAAATAGAAAACACTGGAGATATGGATGCTTATCTGAAAGCTACATACAATCAGTCTCTAAGCACAGATGTTCCTTTAGATGCCTATAAGGTTGGATACATTGCCTATAAGTTTTCAGAAGGGCAAGAAATGACCGAGGATATTCTGGAAGAATCAAGAATTTATCTTGACCAGCTTTTCAAAGGAACGACTAATGAAGTTACGCAGGCAGCTAAGACCATTGCTCCTGGAGTTGAAATGATCGTAGGGTTTGTAGAGGGAGCAGAGGCTGAACCAGCTGCAAAAGGCATGGCAGGAAAACCAAAGATGTTGTTAGGCGATGGATCAAAAGAGGGTGAGAAGCATGAGTTCTGGCAATTAAACGATGACCAGTACATCGATCTTTCTTTCGCTATTAAACTTGATGAAAATGCAGGAAACGAATATCAGGGAGTTACATATAGTTCAAACTTAAATGTAACAGCTAAACAAATGGATGATGGAGCAAAATATTAATTAGTTTTATAATATTAATAACAAGCCACTGAATGTACAAAACGGTGGCTTGTTATTTTTTAGTCGCTATTAATTTTGCGTAATGGATGTCTTCCTATCAATTTACGATTACAATAAAATGGTGAAAGTGACATTATGCGAGTTGTATTCAATTAAAAATATACAAGGAGAGATAGATAAATGGCAGACACAGATCAATTAATAAATTCTTTTGAAGAGATCAATTTCAATCAATATCAAATGCCGATTATTTGCATATTCTCAAATCCAAAAGACTATCGCGGAATGTTTGTTGCGCGAATTTTCGATACGGATAAGCCGACAGAATATATAATCATGAGAGTCAGTTTAGATGCAATAAGAAAGGAGATACCGGATGGTTTTACTTTAATGCCTAAATCTGCTGATGATGATTCTGCGTTAGTAGAAACCTGGATTTGATAGAGAAAGGTTTTTGCCCAAATACAACAGGAAAATAGTTGTGTATCCTTTTGTCTATATATATATCTTAATGTTCCTAAATTAGTGGTTTTTCTGCTTTTCGTTCGTTGAAATGGTCCTATTTAACCATCAATTATCCATGTTTACTTTGTTGAATTAACCCCAATGACAATCTAATTGTCAGAAAATATAATTAGAGTCAGTAAAGTAGAGGGGTTGAATCAATGAGTAAAAGTAAATATTCAAAAGTGGCATTAAGCCTTGGACTGCTCATAGGCGGTGTCGCACCAATAGGCTATGAATCTATTGGACATGCAGAAACTCAATCAGATGCCATGAACATCTTAGCCAGTCTAACGAAAGAGCAGCGCGAAGCTTTGCAAAAGCTAGAAGCCAACCGGTCTTTGCAGGGACTCCAATTATCTAGGGATATTGATTTGGAGAGCACAGAAGAAGTGAATGTTATCGTGGAATTTAAACAGCTTCCAGCAAAGGTAGAAAAAGTTCAAAAATCGTTGAAGGGGGAAGAGGTTTCTCTTGAAGCGGCCAAGAAAAAGGTAGAGGCGTCACACAAAAAGTTTGCGAAAGACCTGCAGGACAAAATAGGCAAAAAGGCTAAATCGGGAAATGCAAAGTATGAGATCAAACATACATATAAAAATGCTTTAAATGGAGCCGCTGTAACACTTCCGGCAAACGAAATCCAGAATCTTCTGGAATCGGAAGTCGTGAAAGCAGTTTACAGTGAGTTAGAAGTAAAGCTTGCCCCGCCTAAATCCAATGAGGAAGAGGGCTCAGCTACAAAAGTAGACAGTATTCCTTTTCTAATCTATTTTTCTATGGATGCACTGGATTAGACTGTTAAAGCATTGATGTCAGCGGAATAATTCCCCCCATTGCCGCTTTAATGAGCATTATATAAAATTTTAACTAGGGTACCCATCCATTTTGAATTATTCTAGTTGCCGGAAGTTGAATTTATTAATCAAATGGTCAGGGGGAAAGTATCTTGATATCTTTAGATCGCATGATCTCCTCTTCAATATTAATTCCGAGCCGTTTAGAAAACAGCAAGTGATTTCTGGAGAATAATCTGTAATCCCCCTTTCAATTTTACTGACATGTGTATCAGAGCAAATCCCCTCACCAAGCTGCTGTTGTGTTAATTTAGCCTTCTCACGATAAAATTTAATAGTTTTTCCCTCATACATGCAAAATTCACCCCATAGCTGAAAGCAGATTTTTTAAAGGTAAAAATCCTAATAGCTAGAAATCCTATTTTGGTCATCAACACTTGCTGAGTTCTCTATTTATTATTGATATCAAATTATGTTTCATTATAATGAAATTTGATGGAATAATATTTTTGAAAAATTCTATCAAGTAGGAAGGGGTTAACATCTTAGGAAGAAGTGTTACATTATATTTGGTGGATGTCAGGTTAATAAAGGAAAGAATGATTCTCAAAAAGATGACAAGGTGGTGGAAAAAAGATGCATTCGTCAGCCAAGGTAGATCCATCCATTGACCTTACAAACAATCAGCTCGTTTCCATTATAATTGAATTCAAAACGAAACCTGCAAAAATAGCTGTTTTAGAAGCGAAAGCGAAAGGACTCACCCTGACATTAGAGGAAGCTAAAAGGCAAGTTGAACAAAGTCATCAATCGTTCCGGAAACTTCTCTCATTATTAGATGATAATAAAGTGCCGTATCGGATTAAACACACTTATAAGGCTGCTTTAAACGGAGTTTCAATGGAAATGCCAGCAAATGAAATAAATCGATTATTGGGTTCTTCCGTTATTTCTAAAATCTATCCAGATAAACAAATTCAGCTTGACCCGCCCATATATCCTTCAGACCAGTTGTAAAAGAGAACGGTCAGTTAGTCTAACTTAATATTTTTCCCTTTAGACAGTCAGATAAATAGTTGGATCAAAAAAATTAAGAACCCCAGCTCTTCAGATGAAGACAGCTGGGGTTTGTATATGTGAAACAACACTTAATATATAAGAAAATGTTCGGTCAAAGTGACATGGGTTGCCAGACAGTGTTTTATCATAAAAATCAACTTGATGAAATTTGCGGGAAATAAAATTATATCAAATATCAATATAATAAAATCCTAACTTAACCATTATGAGGACGAACTTATACCGGCTTCAGCAAATGGTCGCTATAAAGGTTAGTGAGAAAAATACTATAGTACTCCATTACACACAGAAAAATAGCAGGTGAGAGAATGAATACAATTTTATTCCAGAAGATAATCAGGATATGCGGAATTCAATCCATTGACCGGCGCTACTTATTAAACTCAACATGGAACCCATGTTTCCCCCAGTATTGCGGGCCAAGGTGAAAATAAAACCGATTATGCGATGACAGGAGTTGGGCCGGATGTGGATATTTTTGCGTATCGTGTATTAGGACAATATGGTTCCGGTACAACAGAAGAATTTTAGCTGCAATCGATCGGGCTGTAGCAGATGGAATGGATGTCATCAACCCTTCTCTGGGAATGTCCTATAATATTCCTTTCTATATCACAAGTATGGCATAAAATAATGCGGTGCTGGCGGGTGTAACGTCGGTTGTTGCTGCTGGAAACTGCGGTGACAGGATGTATACACTAGGGTCTCCAGGTACAGCTGCCTTAGCGATTACAGTAGGGGCGAGCGATACATCAGAAACCATTGCAACGTCCAAAGGTATCTTAGAAGGTGTTTCCTCAGATTTAAAGCTGATGGCCGAGGGGACATGTGCATTGTCCCGATTGATCATTTTTCTTGGGTCATAAATCTTCCGCCTTGTCCTTCACATAATGTTCGAAAAAGAGAAATCCGCTGTTTCAAAAAATAAATGTTTTCGAATCTTTTGTGGTTTATATTCGTAAATTAAAAAGTGTGAGGAAGCGGGGTGATGATATTGACAAAAACGAGAAAAATGATGACGGGCATTACATCAACGGCACTTATGCTTGGTCTTTCCGGCTGTGGTTCAGAATCTCAGGAAATTCCTCCTCCGCCTGAGGATTCGAGCTGCAGTGATTGGGAGTGGGATGAAGATGACGGGGTATGGGAATGTGATGACAGCCGTTCCAGTTATTATAGACATTATTATTATGGGGGCCAATATTTTAAAAACAAAACAGCTTTGTACAAAAGCAAGGATTTTCTAAACTATAAAAATAGCACGTCTTTTAAAGGGGGAAGTAATTCTGAATTGGGACAGAAAAGCTCTGGATTTGGAAGTGGCAAAAAGAGCTACGGAGGATAAGGTAAAGAATTGATGAAAGGGAGTATGTTTATGAACTTATATGTAAATTTTGCTTCGTATTTAGGAGTAGCGCTGCTTCTTTTGGCTGCCGGAATTGTTCTGTTTATGATTAGTACACCAAAATTGAAGGAAATTAGCTTAATTGCCGAAAAGAATGTTTCGGCAGCATTGGTGCTTGGAGGAAAGATTATTGGTCTTGCCATTGTTTTGGGGGCTGCAGCTGAATACTCCATCTCACTTTTTGACATGGTCATATGGGGTATAATCGGCATCGTTTCGCAGGTGATTGTATTTATTTTGGCAGAAGTTATCACCATTCGTTTCAGTATCCATAAGGCAATCGAAGATGATAACCGTGCTGTAGGTGTCATGCTGTTTTCCTTATCATTGGCAATCGGCTGGATCGTGGCAAAGTGCCTATCTTACTAAGAAAGCTGGTTAATAGATGAAAAAGCTGACGTATTATATCGACAAAGGGAAAGGCGAATACGAACCTTTTTATGAGTATTCTGCTCAATCTGTGGGAATTGATGAATTATATGCCAGGCAGCTATGCACTTATTTTATCATGAGAGGCCAGCAGTACGAGCTTATTTGCAACGAGATGGATGGAGAAGAGGAGATTCTCGTCATTAAAGACATAGGAAGAAATCCACACGTGCTGGACGAAAAAGTTTTCCGCGGAAAAGGGCTGAATATCGAGGTTCGCAGGTACCGTGAAATGGAGAATTATAAACTGCTTTCCATTATCCCTTGTCAAACGCATTTTGATATCATTCGCTATCTTTTAAAAGATATTGTTGATATCCCCGGAATTGGGCAAAAGCAAGTGACTTCTACTGAAATCGACGAGGACAGGGGCGTATATGTTCTATATATCAAGGACATAGGAGAGAAGGAATAGTGGATAAAAAAGCCTACCATGATAAAAGAAAAAGGTTTTACCGCAAAATAAATCATTTCTGGGCCGATCTATATGGGGAAGAATATGCACTATATGATATTGCCTATATCGATAGAACTGAACGTGAACGTATCCGAACTGTCAGTGAAAGAATTGGCAAAATATTTTTTAAGGTGTGCAGCCTGCTTCGAGAAGTGCCAGATCGGACACTTATTGAAATGGGATTTCCGAAAGAAACGCTTTCGTTCATCAGACTGAAAAGCATTGCCTCAGAAAGCGTTATTGCCCGGCTTGATCTAATCCCATACGGAGCTGGCTATAAATGCATTGAAATCAATGCTGATACCCCAACATTTATTAAAGAGCTTTTCCATGTCAATAGTGAGGTGTGCAAAGAATTTGCAGCAGAAGACCCAAATGAAGGAATGGAACGTCTACTGAGTAAAGAAGTTTGTGGAAGCATTGAACAATATGCACGGAAATTGAAATTGAAAACACCTAATGTTGTCTTTACTGCCCATGAAGACAACCTCGAAGACCGGGAAACAGTCCGATATATTCAAAAGCTTTCCGGTGTGGCTTCTAATTTTATCCCTCTTCATAAACTGGAGATTCAAAGAGGAATTGGGCTTTTTGATGAAAAGGGATCCAGAATTGATATATTGTACCGTCAAACTTTCCCGATTGAGAACTTAATTTCCGATGAGGATGCAGATGGAAACAGGATTGGTTTATGGCTCCTGGAACTGGTCGAGGCAGAAAAGCTTGCGATTATTAATCCCCCATCCGCATTTATGCTGCAAAACAAAGCGGTACAGGCGGTTATTTGGGGATTGCACATGGAGGAACATCCATTTTTTACAAAGGAAGAGCATGTATGGATTGAAGAATCCTTCCTTCCAACCTATCTTGAGCCTGATATTTTTATTATGTCGGGGCTGTCATTTGTTAAAAAGCCTGTTTTTGGAAGAGAAGGAGATACGGTCGAAATATATAATCATGAAGGCTTCCTCACCCATGCTGACGCCCAGCAATCATATACTGAATATCTGCCAGTTTATCAGCAATATGTAGAGCACCCTGCTGTTGATTTCAATAGTGAAAAGGGAAAACAGAAGGGCAGACTTTTATTGGGAAGCTTCCTTCTTAACGGCAAACCGTCGGCTGCAGGATATAGAATAGGAGGAGCGATTACAAATAATCTCTCCTATTATTTGCCGTTCGGGATTAAAAAAGGGGGGTGAAAAAAATGTGGATTCTACATAAAGTTTTTTTAAAAATGACGAAAATAAGTATATTGCAAGCATCGGCTCTTGCACTATTTCTCATTGTCTTCAGCAGCATTACGATGAGGGCAGCCGAGCCGGAAACATTTCCGCGCTTTATTGATGCTCTGTGGTGGACGATGACAACACTTGTCACAGTAGGCTATGGCGACTATTTTCCTGAAAGTGATTTTGGTCGAATCTTCACCATGCTGCTGCTTTACACATTTGGCATTGGCGCAATGGGTATCATCATAGGGAAAGTCTTTGAAAGCTTCAGCATGTACCGGAAATGGAAGGAGGAAGGACGATTGACTTATTCGGGAAAAGGGCATTACATACTAATTGGTGCATCAAAAGAAAAATTGGAAAATGTGGTAGAGGAGATCCTTCACAGCAAGCAAAAATGTGATGTTGTCATTGTTGACCATTCTGAAAGAACACCCATGGAGCATGAGAGGGTCCATTTTGTCAGCGGAAATCCTGCTGAAGAGGAAGTGTTAATGAAAGCCAATATCCTTGAAGCAAAATCAGTTGCCATTTTTTCGGATGACCGAAATGACCATGCTGAATACTCCGATGGAAAAACTCTTCTCATCGCTTCCAGGGTGGAACATATCTCAAAGAAATATGAGAAAAGCATCTACACCATTGTTGAAATAAAAAAAGATAAGCACGTTTCCTTGTTTGAACACGCAAACGTTGATGAATTGATCCTTTCAAATGATTCTATCTCCCGCCTCATGGCTCATGCGGCCATCAACCACGGTTCAAGCAAGCTTTTTAATCAGATGCTGAGCAGCTCTGAAGGGGAAAACCTCTATGAAATTAAGGCTAAACCGCATTGGAGCACATACAGGGATGCAGCGATGGAACTTTTTGAAATAGGAGCGACCTTAATTTCAGATGGAAGTTCTCTTGATTTAGCCCGCCGTCATCATGAATTAATTCCCGATTCAGCGAAACTATTTGTCATTTGCGATGAGACTACATATCAAAAAATTATTTCATAAAGTTTTTATTGTACTAGTCCTATTTAAAGCTGAAGATAATACGAATCTTCAAGCTTTTTACTTGTAAAAGGATGGGGATCATAAATCTTTATACAGGTGCAATAATGAATATAAAAAAACTTAGTTTGGGGTGATTTGGTGTCAATAAAAGGCATTAATCATTTTTTATTTTCAGTTTCCAATTTAGAAGCTTCTATTGAGTTTTATAAAAATGTGTTTGGTGCAAAGTTATTAGTTAAGGGAAGTAGTACTGCCTATTTTGACTTAAACGGTATATGGCTTGCCCTCAATGAAGAAAAGGATATTTCTCGTACTGAAATTTGCCAATCATATACACATATAGCTTTTTCAATAGAAGAAGCGGAATTTGATAATATGTACCGTAAGCTAAAAGAATTGAAGGTAAACATTCTGTCAGGGCGTCCAAGAGACGAAAAAGATAAAAAGTCTATTTACTTTACTGATCCAGATGGGCACAAGTTTGAATTTCATACAGGTACTTTACAAGACAGACTAAATTATTACAAAAAGGAAAAAACACATATGGAGTTTTACAATTAAATGATTTTGTACAAACTTAGTTGGTTAGAAGAGTTTGTGAAGGTTTGTACTTAAAGAAATTGGTGCTTTTGCTCTCTTCAACAAACGGGCAGGGTTTTTTACAGTGAGGACCGAATTATTTAGTTAGGGAAAATTAACTAAAAGGGAGGAATCCTTGATGAGAAAACAACATGCATTAGAATTGTATGATTATCATGTTTGGGCAAACAAAAAGTTTTTCGAGCGATTGAAAGAATTACCCAAGGACATTTATGATCAGGAAATACAAAGTGTTTTTTCCTCGATTTCGAAGGCACTTGTTCATATTTATATGACAGATACAGTATGGCTTGGTGTAATGCAGGAGAATAGTATGGAAGAGATTCAAGCTTCTATCGCCATTGCTCAAGACAAGACAAAGGATAAGAGTCTTGAAGAAATGGAAAAGCTATTTCAAAGTTTATCAGAGGAATATCAAAAGCTTCTTAATAATATTAGCGATTTGGATAAAGAGATTTCCCCGGTACATCCTAAATTTGGGCGTCTGGATACTTACTTCTCAGAATTGGTTCAGCATGTTGTTAACCATGGCACATATCACCGCGGAAATCTTACGGCAATGATACGACAACAGGGTTATTCAAGTGTATCTAATGATTATGTTTTCTATCTTTACGATATCAGCAAGTCAAATTAGTTTTTTTGCTTCTGATTATTGCAATTGGATTCTTCTCGAGTAACACGTTTTTTGTGGATAGGAACCAGTTAATATCTGCAAATTTTTCAACCTATTAAGACTAAGACCAGTAGGCTGATAAGACACAATGACAGACTTAGAATGGGCAATGAATTCACAGGATAGTAAAATTAGTGTTGGAGTTTCACGCGGACAAGCCTTCGAAAATCGCGAGTAAATAAACGGAGCTAATACTACTGTTGGTAGTGAAGTAGAATAGTTAGTACTCTCTAATTGAGTTGGGGCGATAATGCATTTCTTTTTATATACAAAGATTGTGACGAATGTTACATAAAGAAAAGGGTGCGTTAGTATTAACAAATACCTCAAAATGTATAAAGACTCCAAAAATAAATTTCGTGACAGTCCAGCGACAATAACGAACATTCTGAATCGAAAATAAAAAAAGCCTTGATATACAAGGCTTTTTTCTATGGAGAATAGGGGGCTCGAACCCCTGACCTCAACGCTGCCAGCGTTGCGCTCTCCCAGCTGAGCTAATCCCCCGAGTAGTGGTACAAGAAAAATTATAACCACATCGGAGTTATCTTGCAAGAGGAATTATTAAAAAATTTTACTGCATACTATCAATTTCCATGCACTGCACTCCAGGGATGCTTGAAACGCTGTAATAAACATCCGTTGTTCTTCTTTTGTAGTCGACGGCAACTATCAGCTGTACAAGATGCAGATGTTCATCTTCTAGGTCTTTAATACGAATATGTTTTATAGATATATCAAGGTCTTTTACCGCTGGGATGATATCAGCAATATTTTCTTTATCCCTTACTTTCAGCTGCAGGTTGATTTCTTTTTCTCTTAAGCGTTTGGGACCAATTAAGCCCATGATAAAAGGAATTACCTCCACTGAAATAATCAGCAGCGCCACTCCGGCCATTGCTTCAATATAAAAGCCTGCTCCTACAGCAATTCCGATTCCTGCTGCCCCCCAAATTAATGCGGCTGTTGTAAGGCCAGAAATACTGTCATTTCCCCGCCTTAAAATAACGCCTGCACCCAAAAAGCCGATGCCTGAGACAATTTGGGCAGCTAAACGGAGAGGATCCATCGTTATGTTGATGTCATCATTACCAGGAAACATATAAGCCGATTCTATAGACACAATAGTCAGCAGGCAGCTTACTATGGAAATAACTAAACTTGTCTTTAAGCCGACCGGCTTTCTTTTTAATTCTCTCTCCAGGCCGATAACAAGACCAAGCACTGCTGAAATCCCCAGTTTCATTAATATTTCTATCTCTAAACTGCTCATAATATCTCCCGCTTTTTTAAGTATTATATATCCAAAATATGATCTTTAAAATCCTGCTATAATAAAACCGTAGTAAAAGTTTGAATATACGTTGTAAAATGAAATATACCCTAATTATTAGGAAACAGAAACAAGGAGTATTAAAAATGTCAGATAAAAAAATAAATCCCTATGTTGCCCTGGCAATTGGTGTCATTTCTGTCTCAACCTCAGCCATATTGGTGAAGGTATCCAGCGCTCCATCGGGAGTCATTGCGTTTTACAGGTTATTATTTTCTGTCCTATTCATGCTGCCTGTATTTCTTATAAAGTATGTTCCGGAACTTCGTCTTATTACACGGCGGGATTGGATCTATTCCATCATTGCCGGTGTGTTTCTCGCCTTTCATTTTATTCTTTGGTTTGAGTCACTGAACTACACCTCTGTAGCCAGTTCTACAGTCCTTGTAACACTGCAGCCCTTATTTGCATTTGCAGGCACGTATTTCTTTTTTAAAGAAAAGTTTACCTGGAAAGCAATATTAAGCGGGCTTCTCGCAATTGTGGGCAGTATTATTATCAGCTGGGGAGATTTTCAAATCAGCGGGACTGCTTTGTTCGGGGATATACTTGCAATCATTGCCTGCGCCCTGGTAACAGCCTACTTAATGTTTGGGCAAACAGTCAGAAAAAGGATGTCACTCGTTACCTATACTTTTGTTGTCTACAGTATAAGTACTGTTACATTGTTATTCTACGTGTTAATGGTTAATGAACCTTTAATCCCATATGGAACCAGTGACTGGGTATATTTTATATTGCTGGCTCTAATTCCAACCCTGCTTGGACACACATTATTTAATTGGTCACTTAAATGGCTAAGCACCTCAACTATTTCTATGGCCATCTTATTTGAGCCGGTAGGTGCTGCAATTCTAGCTTATTATTTGCTTCATGAGTCGATTATATGGACACAAGTTCTTGGTGGAACAGTGGTAATTGGAGGAATAACTATCTTCTTATTAGATGAGAGAAGGATTCGGATGAAAGAATTGAAGAAAAAAACAACGATTTCCGGATAAGTAGATAATCTATCTATAGTTATATAAGAGAAAAATCTCCCTGGGAATGGGGAGATTTTTTTATTTGAATACATAGGTCAGAGCAGAAAAAATAAATGCGGCTGTAACTGAAAAGATGAAGGTGCCACCATAAACCTCTTCATCTGAATTTGCAATTTTAATGCCCTCTGCATAGGCATAAGCAAATAAAAATATGGCCATGATTACTGATAGATATAGTGCTGCGGTTTCCAGTGTCATTCACACCTTCCGTATAGAGTAGAGTTAATAGATTTTATGAAAAATAACCAAAACTATTACTATTTCTTTGTATTGATATTTTGTTAAAACTTGATTTCTCATCCTTTTGACGGCTAATCAGTAAAATATGTATTAATTTAATTATTGTTATAAGAAGCTTATAAAAGTGTGGAAAAGTGAACAAGATTATCCACATGCTGTGAGTAACTTTGTTGACAACTGTATTAATAAGTGTTTTGCAGTGGATAAGTTTGTGGGTATTTGAGATGGAGGTTTCGAGAATTATGTTACTGATATAATGAATTTTCAAAAGATCAGGTGAAATGCATATAAATCTGATGTTAAGAAAATGCACACTTTATAAGATCTGGCTGCAGAACAATTAAAATAAAATCAGTTTCGTAAAGGTACCGTCTTTTAATTTGATCCCAAAAAGGCAATCGATAGAGAAGAGATATATAATTAATATGCACTGAAAATATAAAGATAAACATTTTTAAAAATTATATTGCAAACATTTAATAAGTCGTGGTATATTAATTCTTGTCCTCAACAAGGCAAGTTAAACTGCGAAAAAACATTTTAAAAAGCTGTTGACTTGTTGATGGATAACATGTTATATTGATAAAGTCGCTTCCGGGCGACGAGGTAAAATATAGCAAAGAGAAATTGATCTTTGAAAACTGAACGAACAAAAACGTCAACGTTAATTCTTTAGTCTTTTTTGAAAAGACAACTTATGAGCTTAATCAACTCTTATATGGAGAGTTTGATCCTGGCTCAGGACGAACGCTGGCGGCGTGCCTAATACATGCAAGTCGAGCGGACAGATGGGAGCTTGCTCCCTGAAGTTAGCGGCGGACGGGTGAGTAACACGTGGGCAACCTGCCTGTAAGACTGGGATAACTCCGGGAAACCGGGGCTAATACCGGATAATTCTTTCCCTCACATGAGGGAAAGCTGAAAGATGGTTTCGGCTATCACTTGCAGATGGGCCCGCGGCGCATTAGCTAGTTGGTGAGGTAACGGCTCACCAAGGCAACGATGCGTAGCCGACCTGAGAGGGTGATCGGCCACACTGGGACTGAGACACGGCCCAGACTCCTACGGGAGGCAGCAGTAGGGAATCTTCCGCAATGGACGAAAGTCTGACGGAGCAACGCCGCGTGAGTGATGAAGGTTTTCGGATCGTAAAACTCTGTTGTTAGGGAAGAACAAGTACCGGAGTAACTGCCGGTACCTTGACGGTACCTAACCAGAAAGCCACGGCTAACTACGTGCCAGCAGCCGCGGTAATACGTAGGTGGCAAGCGTTGTCCGGAATTATTGGGCGTAAAGCGCGCGCAGGCGGTTCCTTAAGTCTGATGTGAAAGCCCCCGGCTCAACCGGGGAGGGTCATTGGAAACTGGGGAACTTGAGTGCAGAAGAGAAGAGTGGAATTCCACGTGTAGCGGTGAAATGCGTAGAGATGTGGAGGAACACCAGTGGCGAAGGCGACTCTTTGGTCTGTAACTGACGCTGAGGCGCGAAAGCGTGGGGAGCAAACAGGATTAGATACCCTGGTAGTCCACGCCGTAAACGATGAGTGCTAAGTGTTAGAGGGTTTCCGCCCTTTAGTGCTGCAGCAAACGCATTAAGCACTCCGCCTGGGGAGTACGGCCGCAAGGCTGAAACTCAAAGGAATTGACGGGGGCCCGCACAAGCGGTGGAGCATGTGGTTTAATTCGAAGCAACGCGAAGAACCTTACCAGGTCTTGACATCTCCTGACAACCCTAGAGATAGGGCGTTCCCCTTCGGGGGACAGGATGACAGGTGGTGCATGGTTGTCGTCAGCTCGTGTCGTGAGATGTTGGGTTAAGTCCCGCAACGAGCGCAACCCTTGATCTTAGTTGCCAGCATTCAGTTGGGCACTCTAAGGTGACTGCCGGTGACAAACCGGAGGAAGGTGGGGATGACGTCAAATCATCATGCCCCTTATGACCTGGGCTACACACGTGCTACAATGGATGGTACAAAGGGCTGCGAGACCGCGAGGTTAAGCGAATCCCATAAAACCATTCTCAGTTCGGATTGCAGGCTGCAACTCGCCTGCATGAAGCCGGAATCGCTAGTAATCGCGGATCAGCATGCCGCGGTGAATACGTTCCCGGGCCTTGTACACACCGCCCGTCACACCACGAGAGTTTGTAACACCCGAAGTCGGTGGGGTAACCTTTTGGAGCCAGCCGCCTAAGGTGGGACAGATGATTGGGGTGAAGTCGTAACAAGGTAGCCGTATCGGAAGGTGCGGCTGGATCACCTCCTTTCTAAGGATATTTACATGAAACGTGACGTGTTTTGTTCGTTCAGTTTTGAGAGTTCAATCTCTCAATGAAAGATTCGTTCTTTGAAAACTAGATAATGTTAATGAAGAAGCAATAACCGAGTAATCGCCATCTTAGTTTTTTTCTCTTATTTTGAAAATAAGTAAGAGCACAAACCATGAGGACGATGAGCGGCAAGGAGATCAAGGAAGCGACCGAGTGAGCACCGGAGCGTACTTCAGTACGTGAGGAGCGGAGCGAGAGAGCTGACGCAGAGATCCGCAGTCGATCAGCGGCCGAAGTAGGTTAAGTTAGAAAGGGCGCACGGTGAATGCCTTGGCACTAGGAGCCGATGAAGGACGGTACTAACACCGATATGCTTCGGGGAGCTGTAAGTAAGCTTTGATCCGGAGATTTCCGAATGGGGAAACCCCCTATCCGTAATGGGATAGGATCTTTACCTGAATACATAGGGTATAGAAGGCAGACCCGGGGAACTGAAACATCTAAGTACCCGGAGGAAGAGAAAGCAAACGCGATTCCCTAAGTAGCGGCGAGCGAAACGGGATTAGCCCAAACCAAGAGGCTTGCCTCTTGGGGTTGTAGGACACTCTACACGGAGTTACAAAGGAACGAGGTAAATGAACAGGTCTGGAAAGGCCGGCCAGAGAAGGTAAAAGCCCTGTAGTTGAAACTTCGTTCCCTCCAGAGTGGATCCTGAGTACGGCGGGACACGAGAAATCCCGTCGGAAGCAGGGAGGACCATCTCCCAAGGCTAAATACTCCCTAGTGACCGATAGTGAACCAGTACCGTGAGGGAAAGGTGAAAAGCACCCCGGAAGGGGAGTGAAAGAGATCCTGAAACCGTGTGCCTACAAGTAGTTAGAGCCCGTTAATGGGTGATAGCGTGCCTTTTGTAGAATGAACCGGCGAGTTACGATTACATGCGAGGTTAAGTTGATGAGACGGAGCCGCAGCGAAAGCGAGTCTGAATAGGGCGAATGAGTATGTGGTCGTAGACCCGAAACCAGGTGATCTACCCATGTCCAGGGTGAAGTCCAGGTAACACTGGATGGAGGCCCGAACCCACGCACGTTGAAAAGTGCGGGGATGAGGTGTGGGTAGCGGAGAAATTCCAATCGAACTTGGAGATAGCTGGTTCTCTCCGAAATAGCTTTAGGGCTAGCCTCATGTAGTAAGAGTCTTGGAGGTAGAGCACTGTTTGGACTAGGGGCCCCCATCGGGTTACCGAATTCAGACAAACTCCGAATGCCAAAGACTTATCCATGGGAGTCAGACTGCGAGTGATAAGATCCGTAGTCAAGAGGGAAACAGCCCAGACCACCAGCTAAGGTCCCAAAGTATACGTTAAGTGGAAAAGGATGTGGAGTTGCTTAGACAACCAGGATGTTGGCTTAGAAGCAGCCACCATTTAAAGAGTGCGTAATAGCTCACTGGTCGAGTGACTCCGCGCCGAAAATGTACCGGGGCTAAACGTATCACCGAAGCTGTGGATTGACATCTTACGATGTCAGTGGTAGGAGAGCGTTCTAAGGGCGTTGAAGCGGGATCGCAAGGACCCGTGGAGCGCTTAGAAGTGAGAATGCCGGTATGAGTAGCGAAAGATGGGTGAGAATCCCATCCACCGAATGCCTAAGGTTTCCTGAGGAAGGCTCGTCCGCTCAGGGTTAGTCGGGACCTAAGCCGAGGCTGAAAAGCGTAGGCGATGGACAACAGGTTGATATTCCTGTACCACCTCTTTACCGTTTGAGCAATGGGGGGACGCAGGAGGATAGGGTAAGCACGCTGCTGGATTAGCGTGTCCAAGCAGTTAGGCCGGTAACGAGGCAAATCCCGTTACCACATAGGCTGAGCTGTGACGGCGAGGGAAATTTAGTACCGAAGTTCCTGATTCCACACTGCCAAGAAAAGCCTCTAGCGAGGGAAAAGGTGCCCGTACCGCAAACCGACACAGGTAGGCGAGGAGAGAATCCTAAGGTGAGCGAGAGAACTCTCGTTAAGGAACTCGGCAAAATGACCCCGTAACTTCGGGAGAAGGGGTGCTCATTAGGGTGAATAGCCCTGATGAGCCGCAGTGAATAGGCCCAGGCGACTGTTTAGCAAAAACACAGGTCTCTGCGAAGCCGCAAGGCGAAGTATAGGGGCTGACGCCTGCCCGGTGCTGGAAGGTTAAGAGGAGAGGTTAGCGCAAGCGAAGCTTTGAATCGAAGCCCCAGTAAACGGCGGCCGTAACTATAACGGTCCTAAGGTAGCGAAATTCCTTGTCGGGTAAGTTCCGACCCGCACGAAAGGCGTAACGATCTGGGCACTGTCTCAACGAGAGACTCGGTGAAATTATAGTACCTGTGAAGATGCAGGTTACCCGCGACAGGACGGAAAGACCCCGTGGAGCTTTACTGTAGCCTGATATTGAATTTTGGTACAGCTTGTACAGGATAGGTAGGAGCCTGAGAAGCCGGAGCGCCAGCTTCGGTGGAGGCGTCGGTGGGATACTACCCTGGCTGTATTGAAATTCTAACCCGCGCCCCTTATCGGGGCGGGAGACAGTGTCAGGTGGGCAGTTTGACTGGGGCGGTCGCCTCCTAAAAAGTAACGGAGGCGCCCAAAGGTTCCCTCAGAATGGTTGGAAATCATTCGCAGAGTGTAAAGGCACAAGGGAGCTTGACTGCGAGACCTACAAGTCGAGCAGGGACGAAAGTCGGGCTTAGTGATCCGGTGGTTCCGCATGGAAGGGCCATCGCTCAACGGATAAAAGCTACCCCGGGGATAACAGGCTTATCTCCCCCAAGAGTCCACATCGACGGGGAGGTTTGGCACCTCGATGTCGGCTCATCGCATCCTGGGGCTGTAGTCGGTCCCAAGGGTTGGGCTGTTCGCCCATTAAAGCGGTACGCGAGCTGGGTTCAGAACGTCGTGAGACAGTTCGGTCCCTATCCGTCGTGGGCGCAGGAAATTTGAGAGGAGCTGTCCTTAGTACGAGAGGACCGGGATGGACGCACCGCTGGTGTACCAGTTGTCTTGCCAAAGGCATCGCTGGGTAGCTATGTGCGGAAGGGATAAGTGCTGAAAGCATCTAAGCATGAAGCCCCCCTCGAGATGAGATTTCCCATAGCGTCAAGCTAGTAAGATCCCTGAAAGATGATCAGGTTGATAGGTCAGAGGTGGAAGCGTGGCGACATGTGGAGCTGACTGATACTAATCGATCGAGGACTTAACCAAAACGAAAAGTGGAGGCGACTGTTCAACTTCGAGAGACGTTGGAGAGCCGGCCATTCAAATCCTGTTTTTGGGATTTGGAGGGACGGATCGAAACGGCCGAGAAGTTAGGAGCCGAAGCTAGACAAGTCATTGGTGAATACTCGGCAAATGCTTCTTCATGCATTATCTAGTTTTGAGAGAATGAAAAATATGAAATTTTCTCTTGAAAAATCCTAAAAAGACGGTATAATAAAACTTGTCTTTGGAAAATAGTCTGGTGGCGATAGCGAGAAAGTCACACCCGTTCCCATACCGAACACGGAAGTTAAGCTTCTCAGCGCCGATGGTAGTTAGGGGCTGTCCCCTTGTGAGAGTAGGACGTTGCCGGGCGTTAATAATGGAGGATTAGCTCAGCTGGGAGAGCATCTGCCTTACAAGCAGAGGGTCGGCGGTTCGATCCCGTCATCCTCCACCATTAATTTAAATGTACAAGCTGCCGGTGTAGCTCAATTGGTAGAGCAACTGACTTGTAATCAGTAGGTTGGGGGTTCAAGTCCTCTCGCCGGCACCATTTCAACGAGCCATTAGCTCAGTCGGTAGAGCAGATTGCAGCATCAGTGAATTTCTACATCCGAATAGCAATCTGTGACAAAGCGTTTAGCTTTGGAACATCTGACTGCACATAACAGGCTTTAGGTAGTCTCATAAAATTATGAGCCATTAGCTCAGTCGGTAGAGCATCTGACTTTTAATCAGAGGGTCGAAGGTTCGAGTCCTTCATGGCTCACCATTTTAATTTCATATTGCGGGTGTGGCGGAATTGGCAGACGCACCAGACTTAGGATCTGGCGCCGCAAGGCGTGGGGGTTCGACTCCCTTCACCCGCACCATTCTTTATGCGGAAGTAGTTCAGTGGTAGAACATCACCTTGCCAAGGTGGGGGTCGCGGGTTCGAATCCCGTCTTCCGCTCCATTTATTGCCGGGGTGGCGGAACTGGCAGACGCACAGGACTTAAAATCCTGCGGTAGGTGACTACCGTACCGGTTCGATTCCGGTCCTCGGCACCAGTAGAATTTAACATTGCGCCCGTAGCTCAATTGGATAGAGCGTTTGACTACGGATCAAAAGGTTAGGGGTTCGACTCCTCTCGGGCGCGCCATTATATACGGGGAGTAGCTCAGCTTGGTAGAGCACTTGGTTTGGGACCAAGGGGTCGCAGGTTCGAATCCTGTCTTCCCGACCATTTATTATTGGGGCCTTAGCTCAGCTGGGAGAGCGCCTGCTTTGCACGCAGGAGGTCAGCGGTTCGATCCCGCTAGGCTCCACCATAAATATTTTAACACTTCGGCGGTGTAGCTCAGCTGGCTAGAGCGTACGGTTCATACCCGTGAGGTCGGGGGTTCGATCCCCTCCGCCGCTACCATTTAATTCATCGATGCTGGACCTTTAGCTCAGCTGGTTAGAGCAGACGGCTCATAACCGTCCGGTCGTAGGTTCGAGTCCTACAAGGTCCACCATTTTCATTTATACGGAGGAATACCCAAGTCCGGCTGAAGGGATCGGTCTTGAAAACCGACAGGCGGGTCAAACCGCGCAGGGGTTCGAATCCCCTTTCCTCCTCCATATATTTAATAATATTATCGCGGGGTGGAGCAGTCCGGTAGCTCGTCGGGCTCATAACCCGAAGGTCGCAGGTTCAAATCCTGCCCCCGCAATCTGGTCCGGTAGTTCAGTTGGTTAGAATGCCTGCCTGTCACGCAGGAGGTCGCGGGTTCGAGTCCCGTCCGGACCGCCATTTTTACAAAAAATAAATAATATGTGGCTCAGTAGCTCAGTCGGTAGAGCAAAGGACTGAAAATCCTTGTGTCGGCGGTTCGATTCCGTCCTGAGCCACCATTTTAGAACCTTATGCGGGTGTAGTTTAGTGGTAAAACCTCAGCCTTCCAAGCTGATGATGAGGGTTCGATTCCCTTCACCCGCTCCAAAATGGGCCTATAGCTCAGCTGGTTAGAGCGCACGCCTGATAAGCGTGAGGTCGATGGTTCGAGTCCATTTAGGCCCACCATTTTATATTATTGTTCCGCAGTAGCTCAGTGGTAGAGCATTCGGCTGTTAACCGAACGGTCGTAGGTTCGAATCCTACCTGCGGAGCCATATATGGGGAAGTACTCAAGTGGCTGAAGAGGCGCCCCTGCTAAGGGTGTAGGTCGGGTAACCGGCGCGAGGGTTCAAATCCCTCCTTCTCCGCCATATTGGCCCCTTGGTCAAGCGGTTAAGACACCGCCCTTTCACGGCGGTAACACGGGTTCGAATCCCGTAGGGGTCATACAAAAAAGCTGTCAACAATTTGTTGGCAGCTTTTTTGTTGTCTTTTCTGTTCCAGCCTGCCCTCGGTTAGTTGCTTCTCTGTTTTTTAATCAAACCTCTCTTCTGCCTTGCTTAATTTATTGCCTGGATTATTCAAATCGATTTCAGAAGATATTCCCGTATAGGGGCCTCTAAACATATCCCCGGTGGCCATAATCTTTCCATCCGGTGCTTCAAATATCGGAATTCTTATTTCATCTTTTGATGCCTCGTTTAATAAAAATTCCTCTTCTTTATTGCTCAAAATATTATTCTCCTTTCATTTTTTGCTTGCATACTTTGTTTTATTTTGTCTAAGTTTACCGGAGATTATGTCGAAGACTGTTAGATTGGGCAGAATGCTATCGGTTTTTAACGGGATTTGAATGTTGTTGTCATAAAATTAAAAAAACTTTTACAAGGATTTTTCTCACGTCTCACGAATATAACAGGAAAGTCAAAAGAAACGACACTGGGTGGGGAGAAGGATGGTAGTGGATACTTTGGTTCCAACCGATTACCAGCTGCATTTGTTCCATGAAGGGACATATTATGAGAGTCACCAGTTATTTGGTGCACATGTAGTTTCAAATGGCGGAGAAGTGATTACCCGTTTTTGCGTATGGGCACCGAACGCTGAAATTATCAGATTAGTCGGTGATTTTAATGATTGGAATGGAGAAGGCTATACCTTACATAGAGTGAATAATGAAGGTGTCTGGTTTATTCAGCTGGATGGAAACATGGAAGGTGCCTTGTATAAGTATGAAATTGAAACAAAGAAAGGGGAAGTGGTATTAAAGGCTGATCCTTATAGCTTTTTTTCAGAAGTAAGGCCCAATACAGCATCTATAGTATATTCGCTTGACGGATATCAGTGGAATGACAGCAAATGGATGCAAAAAAAAGAAATGAAGCCTATTTATACGGAGCCTGCAGTCATTTATGAAGTTCATCTGGGTTCGTGGAAGCAAAAAGAGTCTGGAAGTCTGTTTACATACAGGGAGCTTGCAGATGAACTCATTCCTTATGTGGTGGAGCATGGGTTTACGCATATAGAATTGCTTCCTCTAATTGAGCATCCGCTCGACGCTTCCTGGGGCTATCAGGGAACAGGTTATTACTCTGTTACAAGCCGTTACGGCAGCCCGCATGATTTTATGTATTTTGTTGATCAGTGCCATCAGCAGGGTGTTGGGGTCATTCTGGACTGGGTACCGGGACACTTCTGCAAAGATGCCCACGGCCTTTACCAGTTTGATGGATCGTATTTGTATGAGTATGAAACAGAAGGCGACAGAGAGAACCGAGTATGGGGGACAGCTAATTTTGACCTGAGCAAAAATGAAGTTCAAAGCTTTCTTATTTCCAACGCTGTTTTTTGGATGGAAAAATATCATATTGATGGCTTTCGGGTTGATGCGGTGGCTAATATTATCTATTGGCCTAACCGGGATGGAAAGACAGAAAATCCATTCGGCACCCGTTTTCTGCAAAACTTAAATAAAGTTGTTTCGCAATATGATTCTTCCTTTCTCATGATGGCAGAGGATTCAACAGACTGGCCGCAAGTGACTGCACCAGTCCATTATGGAGGGCTGGGTTTTCATTACAAGTGGAATATGGGCTGGATGAATGACGTTCTTACATATATGGAAACAGCACCTGAGAGGCGATCTGATGTTCATGGAAAGATGACTTTTTCGCTTTTGTATGCTTTTACGGAAAACTTCATATTGCCTTTTTCACATGATGAAGTTGTCCATGGAAAGAAATCGCTGCTTGATAAAATGCCCGGAGATTACTGGCAAAAATTTGCGCAATTCAGGCTCCTGCTTGGCTACATGATTGCCCACCCCGGCAAGAAGCTTCTTTTCATGGGGAGCGAACTTGGGCAGTTTTCCGAATGGAAAGACAAAGAACAGCTTGATTGGCATCTGCTTGATTACGAGATGCATAAAAAGGCAAATGATTATGTGAAAGAATTAATAAAGGTTTATAAACGTTCAAAGGCTCTTTTTGAGCTTGATCACCTTCAGGATGGCTTTGAATGGATTGATTGTCATAATGCAGACCAATCCATCTTTTCCTTTATCAGAAAAGGCTCAAAAGTGGATGATTTTCTTGTGATTGTCTGCAATTTCACACCTGCTTTCTACCCTAATTATCGTATTGGAATTCCAAAGGCGGGGTCTTATAGGGAAATACTCAACAGTGATAGTGATAGCTTTGGAGGATCAAATAGCACCAACAAGAGGGTCCTTAAGACTGAGGAAAAAGAGTTTCACGGCAAGCCGTTCAGTTTGGAAATGTCTATTCCGCCATTTGGCATTTCAATCTTACGCCCTGTAAAACATCGGAAGGAGAGGAAGGGAAATGGGAAAGAAAAAGTGCGTCGCAATGTTATTAGCAGGAGGGAAAGGGAGCAGGCTTAGTTCTCTAACAAAAAGTCTTGCGAAACCTGCAGTGCCATTTGGAGGGAAATACCGGATTATTGATTTTACATTGAGCAATTGCACCAATTCCGGAATTGATACAGTCGGTGTTCTTACCCAATACCAGCCGCTGGTTCTGAATTCGTATATTGGCATAGGCAGCGCATGGGATCTTGATAGAAAGAACGGCGGTGTGACAGTGCTGCCCCCTTACAGTGAATCATCGGAAGTCAAGTGGTATACGGGAACAGCAAGTGCTATTTATCAGAACCTCAATTATCTAAAGCAATATGATCCGGAATATGTCCTGATTTTATCCGGTGATCATATTTATAAAATGAATTATGAGCTGATGCTGAATTATCATATTGAAAAAGGCGCGGATGCGACTATTTCTGTAATTGAAGTACCTTGGCCGGAGGCAAGCAGGTTCGGAATCATGAATACGGATGAGGAGATGCGGGTCGCAGAATTTGAGGAAAAACCAGCATATCCAAAAAATAATCTGGCCTCCATGGGAATATATATTTTTAATTGGTCTGTTTTAAAAGAATATCTGGAAATGGATGACCGCAATCCGGAGTCCACTCATGACTTTGGAAAGGACATCATTCCATTAATGCTTGACGAAAATAAAAAGCTGTTCGCATACCCGTTCAATGGCTATTGGAAGGATGTCGGTACAGTCAAGAGCCTGTGGGAGGCAAATATGGATTTATTGGATGATGAATGCGAGCTGAATCTTTTTGATCATGATTGGCGGATCTATTCGGTGAATCCGAATCATCCTCCACAGTATATTTCAACTCAAGCTGAGGTTGCAGAGTCTTTGATAAATGAAGGCTGTACAATTGAAGGGGAAGTTGAAAAGTCAGTGCTTTTTCAAGGGGTGCTGGTTGGGAAGAATACTGTGATCCGTGAATCGGTCATCATGCCTGATGCTGTAATTGGTGAAAATGTCTATATTGAAAAGGCGATAGTGCCAAGCGGACTGAACATACCTGATGGCGTTGTGATTAGTGCTTCCGAAGAAGATGATGAAATTATTCTGATAACACCGGAAATGATACAGGGAATTTGTTCTTAATTCACAGCCTGGATGCCAAAACGGCCCCTGGCCAATAAAACGGGAGGGAATGTCATGAAGAAGAGAATGCTTGGTGTGATAGACGCAACAACCTACCATGAAGATTTAGAGGAATTGACAGTACACAGGTCGCTCGCAGCTGTTCCGTTTGCAGGCCGCTATAGGCTAATCGATTTTGTTCTCTCCAATATGGTCAACTCGGATATTGAAAGTGTTGCCATATTTCCAAAGTATCAATATCGCTCTTTAATGGATCATCTTGGTTCGGGAAAAAACTGGGACCTAAACAGAAAAAGGGATGGGCTATTCTTTTTCCCATCTCCTTTGCTGGATAGTCCAAGTAAAGGAATTGGATCTTTCAATCACTTTGCTGCTAATTTGGATTATTTTTATCGCAGCAAACAGGAATATGCATTGATCTCAAACTGTTTTACCGTTTTTAATATGGATTTCAGGCCTGTTCTAGATAGACATATTATGACGGGGTGTGATATTACAGTTGTTCGGCAGGATGGGCGCTCCCTTGAAATGTACCTTGTAAAAACTTCGCTGCTCGTTAGCTTAATAGAAAATAGAAACGAAACTGGATACACATGCATGAGTGATGTCGTTACAGACATCCATCATTCCTATACGATATGCAATTATGAATATGCCGGTTTGGCCGTCATGATTGATTCCATTGAAAATTACTTTGCTGCCAGCATGGGCCTATTGGAACCGGAGGCATGGAAAAATATTTTCCTGCGCAGCCAGCCAATTTATACAAAAGTAAAAGATGAACCGCCAACCCGTTATATGAAAGGTGCAAGCGCAAAGAATTCGATGATTGCGAATGGATGCATGATTGAAGGGACAGTTGAGAACAGCATTATCTCCCGCGGGGTAAAAATTGGCAAGGGCTCAGTCGTGAAAAACTGCATAATTATGCAAAAAACCCAAATTGGAGAAAACTGTGTTTTAGACTCCGTTATTTTAGATAAAGATGTTAAGGTAGAATCCGGTGCCAGGATTGAGGGAAGACATGAAATGCCTCTTGTTATTCGCAAAGGTACCGTACAAGGAGCGCTGATGAACTCGTGAAAGTATTGTTTGCTGTTTCTGAATGTGTTCCATTCGTTAAATCCGGAGGTCTTGCTGATGTAGCCGGTTCTCTCCCGAAAGAACTTGCAAAGCAGGGGACTGACGTACGGGTTATTCTTCCTAAGTATGGTTCCATATCAGATGATTTAAAAAAGAAAATGTCTAAAAAGTGCGAGTTTACAGTTCAGGTAGGATGGAGAAACCAGTTTTGCGGAATTGAAGAACTTGAGCATCAGGGAATCGTATTCTATTTTGTTGATAATGAATACTACTTCAACCGTGAAAAATTATACGGGTATTACGATGATGGAGAGAGGTTTGCCTATTTTAACCGGGCCGTTTTGGATGCTCTTCAGCATATTGATTTCTATCCGGATGTTATTCACAGCCATGATTGGCATACTGGGATGATTCCTTTTCTGCTGAGGGTTGAGTATCGTGCGAAAAAGGGGTATGAGTTCATTCGGACAGTCTTCACCATTCATAATCTTCAGTTTCAGGGAATCATGCCGGGGAGTGCTTTAGGAGATTTATTAGGGCTTGACTATAGCCATTTTCATCCAGATAAGCTTGAATTCTTCGGAAATATCAATTTTATGAAGGGCGGACTTGTCGCTGCTGATAAAATTACAACAGTCAGCCCTACTTATAAAGATGAAATTCAAACGAAATATTACGGAGAGAAACTGCATGATTTGCTGAAGCGCAGAGCTTATGATTTGGAAGGAATCCTAAATGGGATTGATGATGAGTTTTATAATCCTGAGAAGGATCCATTTATAAAAGAAAATTATGCCTTTGAAAAGCTTCAGATTAAAAAAGAGAATAAGATGCATCTTCAGAAAAAATTCAGCCTGCCGGTAAAGGAAGAGGTTCCTCTGATAGCCATGGTTACGAGACTGACAAAACAAAAGGGCCTGGACCTTGTTAAATGTGTGTTCCATGAGCTAATGCAGGATGATATACAAGTTCTAGTTTTAGGAACTGGGGATCCTGAGTTTGAGCAATTTTTCAGGGAGATGGAAGCGGGGTACCCCGATAAGTGCAAAGCATTTATTGGGTTTGATGAGGGGCTTGCACATGAATTCTATGCAGGGTCCGATTTATTCTTAATGCCTTCACAATTTGAGCCATGCGGTTTAGGACAGATGATTGCCATGAGGTATGGATCCATTCCCATCGTCAGGGAAACAGGCGGATTAAATGATACTGTTCATTCTTATAATGAATACACAGGAGAAGGCAACGGTTTTTCCTTCAGCCATTTTAATGCCCATGATATGCTGTACACTATTAGAAGAGCAGTAAGCTTTTTCGGTGACAGCAAAATATGGGAGCAAATTATGAAAAATGCAATGGGAATGGATAATAGCTGGGCGCAATCCGCTTTCAAATACAATCAGCTATATGCAGGCCTTGTTTCAAGGAGTGAAAGCCATGTTTTCTGATCGCGATGAGTTCAAAGAGGAATTCCTGAAGAAACTGGAGATGACATGCGGTAAAAGCTTTGGTGAAAGCACAGAAAGAGATCATTACTTCACACTCGGAAATATGATCAGGGAACATGTGAGCACAGAGTGGATTAATACAAATGAGCGGTACCGCATCGACCGTGAAAAGCAGGTGTATTACTTATCCATCGAGTTTTTATTGGGACGCCTGCTTCATCATAATCTGATCAATCTGGGAATTGAGCAGGTTGTTAAAGAGGGCCTCGCAGATCTGGGAATTGACTTGAACCGTCTTGAAGAAATCGAGGCAGATGCAGGGCTTGGAAACGGCGGGCTGGGACGTCTGGCAGCTTGCTTTATGGATTCACTTGCATCCTTGAATCTTCCCGGCCATGGCTGCGGAATTCGCTATAAGCATGGACTATTTGAGCAGAAAATTGTGGATGGCTATCAGGTGGAGCTTCCGGAGCAGTGGCTGCGGAACGGTCATGTCTGGGAAGTAAGAAAAGCAGACCTGGCGATTGAAGTTCCTTTTTGGGGCAAAGTCGAAACCGCAGAGGACAACGGCAGGCTTGTTTTCCGCCATGTGAATGCTGAGACAATTTCGGCTGTTCCTTACGATATGCCTGTCGCTGGATATAAAACAGATACAATTAACACTCTCAGGCTTTGGAATGCTGAACCCTCTCCTTATCCTGTAAATCATGATATTTTAAAATATAAACGGGAAACCGAATCTGTTTCGGAGTTTCTTTATCCTGATGATACCCATGATGAAGGGAAGATTTTAAGGCTGAAGCAGCAATACTTTCTTGTTTCGGCCAGTATCCGTTCCATTGTGCGTTCCTATCGAAAGCAGCATAATAGTTTAAGAGATTTCCATGATTTTGTGAGCATTCATATTAATGATACACATCCGGTCCTTGCCATTCCTGAACTTATGAGAATCCTGCTGGATGAAGAGGGAATGGGCTGGGAGGAAGCCTGGGACATTACTGTCCGGACGATTGCCTATACGAATCATACTACTCTTTCAGAGGCTTTGGAGAAATGGCCTATCCGTATTTTCCAGCCTTTGCTTCCGCGGATTTACATGATAGTGAATGAAATTAATGAGCGCTTTTGCAGCGAACTTTGGAACAGATACCCGGGTGACTGGAAGCGGATTGAGGATATGGCGATCATCGCACATGACCAGGTTAAGATGGCACACCTTGCCCTTGTCGGCAGCTCCAGCGTAAATGGTGTAGCTGCACTTCATACAGAAATCTTAAAGAAGCGGGAAATGAATCAGTTTTATGACATTTTTCCTGAGAAATTTAATAATAAAACTAATGGGATCACACATAGAAGATGGCTCCTGAAAGCCAATCCGCTTTTGTCCGATCTTATTAATGAGGGCATTGGGGCTGGCTGGATTCGGGAACCGGAAAAGCTTCACGAACTGGCAGATTTTAAGAATGATAGAGTTTTCCTTGATCAGCTGCATCAGGTTAAGCAATTGAACAAGGAAAGATTGGCGAAGCGCATCCAGGAGCAGCAGGGCATTGTGGTTGATACGTCTTCCATTTTTGACATTCAGGTTAAGCGTCTGCATGCTTATAAGCGCCAGCTGTTAAATATTCTTCATGTTATGCATTTATATAATAGGCTGAAGGAAGACTCCAATTTCCGCATGCACCCGCGGACATTTATTTTCGGGGCAAAAGCTTCGCCGGGCTATTACTATGCAAAGAAAATCATTAAATTAATTAATACCGTTGCTGTAAAGGTGAACAATGACCCGCAGACAAGAGATATTCTAAAGGTTATCTTCATGGAAAATTACCGGGTTTCGCTGGCGGAGGAAATTTTTCCGGCTGCGGATATCAGCGAGCAAATTTCAACGGCAAGCAAGGAAGCTTCCGGTACAGGCAATATGAAATTCATGATGAATGGTGCTTTGACAGTGGGCACGCTGGATGGAGCCAATATTGAGATAAAAGAAAAAGCAGGGGATGACAATATTTTCATCTTTGGCTTAACGGCAGATGAGGTTCTCAGTTATCACCAGAATGGCGGATATAATTCCAGAGAGTATTATCATCATGATAAACGAATCCGCCAGGTTGCCGACCAGCTCGTGAATGGATTTTTCCCGGACGCCGATGATGAGTTCGAGCCCATTTTTGACTCACTGCTGATGGAAAATGACCAATACTTTGTGTTGAGGGATTTTGCTTCCTATGTCAATATCCAGAAAGAAGCCGGGAAAGCATATGAGGGTCGGGAACATTGGCTTAAAATGAGCTTAATGAACATTGCCGGTTCAGGATACTTTTCCAGCGACCGCACAATCAGCGAATATGCACGGGATATCTGGAAAATCAAGCCCGCTGGCGTTGAAATGATGAATAAGTAAAAAGGAGAACAGCCTTTCCGGTGAGAAGAGGCTGTTTTTTGTTGATTAGTGGGAATTACCCCCAGAATGAAGGTGGTCAAGAGAAAATGGGAGTTAATCAGGGGGAATAGCCCAAAATGAAAGTGCTCAAGAGAAAATGGGAGTTAATCAGTGGCAATAAAGCCCAAAATGAGGAGGCTCAAGAGAAAATGGGAGTTAATCAATGTAATAACGCCCAAAATGAAGGTGGTCAAGAGAAAATGGGAGTTAATCAGTATGAATAATGCCCAAAATGAAAATGCTCAAGAGAAAATGGGAGTTAATCAATGTGAATAACGCCCAAAATGAAGGTGGTCAAGAGAAAATGGGAGTTAATCAGGGGGAATTACGCCCAAAATGAAGGTGCTCAAGAGAAACTGGGAGTTAATCACGAGGATTAACTCCCAAACATGCCTAAGAGAAAACAGCGGTTAATCACAAAAAAGGCGGTTTCCAAGAGAGTCTATAATCATTATTCCGTTTCATTGAGGCAGGAGATCTACCCTTTACTGCGCCTAACAGGCATCGTGCAGCAGCGGAAGGCACCTCCGGATTTAATGATTTCAGTAATGTCTACCTCAATGACTTCATAGCCCCTGGACCTGAGCTCTTTATTGACATTCTTATTAATCGGTAGACTGAAGATTTTTTTATTGCCGATAGAGAGGACGTTGGTTCCGAGCGTGAATTGCTCCTCTTCCGATACTTTTATTAAATCATAGCGTGATTCCAGCATTTTGACTTTTTCCCCATGGATCTCTCCCGGAAAGATAAGAGCTTCCTCCGGTGAAATAATATTGAATACACAATCAAGATGCAGATATGTATCAGTGAAAGGGATGGATACAACATCATAATCGGGCATAAGGCTGCGAAGATGCTCGATCGCTTCTTCGTGGGTACGGCTGCTCACTCCTGCAAATATCGTTTGGCCATCGATCAGGACGTCTCCTCCCTCTATGCGGTCTCCCGTAAGATTGTAAAAAGGAACCTGGTTTACTTCCAGCCATTGCTTCAGAACATTTTCTTCTCCTTGCCGAATGTCTGCCGCCATTTCTGCAACATATACCTTTTCTCCAAGTGTAAATCCGATATCACGGGTAAAAACCTGTTCAGGATATTTTTCAAGCGAGGGCAGCAAAACCACATTGATTCCCTGATCCTTTAATGCACTGACAAAATGTCTGTGCTGTTTCATGGCTGTATCTATATTAATTCCTTCTTTTTCATAATGCTTTTGTGTTTCATTAATTGTATCTACAATCGTCATGTACTTCGGTTCACATAACACCACTTGTTCAAGTTTGTCATATTCTGAAAAGCATGCAGCTTTTATTTGTCCAGACATTGTGATCCTCCCAGCGATATATTCTTAAGATAATATTGCCTATGAAAAGCGGTTTTACTCCGTAAAGTGCAAATATTAACAAAAATTCCCACTACAAAAAAGGTTTAAAAACCCTGATAATGAAATCATTAGATATAAAGGGGGTAGCTGTTAAATGTACCAAATCGAGAAAGGATCAATGGAAGAAGTTTTGCTGCATCTTCAAAATATTGGACTGCAACTAAATGAATTCGAGAAATCAAATGATTCTATTCCGGTGAAAAATTATAAAGAACTGCTGGAATTCAGCATCTCCATTGCCCGCCGCACAAACGATGTTTCTGATACGATTGATGAGATTATCCAGGATATCGAATCCAAATTATAAATATATATAAGGGTATCTTATTTTGCCATTTGACATAAAAAAGCGATGCATCTGCATCGCTTTTACTTTAATCCTTATCTTCATCCACATAGCCGTCAGTCTGATGATACGGCACATCACCGAAAGGTGCTTCGATATCATTTTCATCCAGCATCGCTTCATACTCTTCCTGTTTCTTGGAAGGATACACTTTTCTCCCCTTGCCTTCAAGGTCATTTCCGATAAACGTCTCATAATCTTCTGTAAACCCTTCATCATCATGCCCTTCATTATAAAGAGAATTATAATCTTCATAGTCGCCTCTTAAGTCAGAGGGTGTCTCAGAAGTGCCAAAACGGGCAACTTCCTGGAAGCTGTCTTCGTTATCCACAACTTCTCTAAATTGATGATGCTGAAAGGTATTCCCGTGTGCAGGTTCAAGCACATCTTCTTCAACAGGACGGTCCCCGGGCACGTTTTGCTCTGGACTATGTTCCTTGCAGTAAAGGGTTGCTGGAATCACTTCAAGCCGATCATATGGAATTTCGGAACCGCACTCTTTGCATTTGCCGTATGAACCATCTTCAATTGCCTGCAGTGCTGCATTTACTTTATTCAGTTCAGAGTCATGATGTTCTTCTAAAGCAAAATCCTTTTCACGCTCATAAAGTTCAGAACCCATATCGGCTGGATGGTTGTCATAAAGGGATAGCTCTCCTACTGTGTCTCTGGCACTCGCACCTTCCAGACTTCCTTCTTTATTGCCTTGAAGCTGGGATTCCAGTGATTTTTTTTCATCATTCAATTCTTTTTTTAAATGGCTGATTTGTTCATTGGTCAACATATTATGTCACATCCTTGGATTTGATAAATATTATACAAGGCCTGCTCATGCCAGAGTCAAGCCCAAAATAAAGCCGAGCTTTGCCGCTCTTGCTCTGCTGAGTATTAAAAATCTTAGTCCATATGGGTTTAGTATGGACGTAGTTGGCAAAATCATAACGGAAGAAAAAATTTTAGGGTCAAGCATCTTCCTTAAATAAAAAATACCCGTTAAAAATGGGATGAAACCAAGAGGGTGCTTTCTGCTGTTTTTTTCCAAACAAAAAACCCCTGCTATAAAAGCAGAGGTTCCATTTAATTATAAAAGATATCCGATAAACAAGCCTACTGATAAAAGAAAGCCAAAGATTGTATTTGTCTGGGCAGTGGCTTTCATCGCAGGCATCATTTGCATAGGCAGTGTTTTTCCGATGAAGCCTTTCGTTGCTTTAATGGCCTTGGGCGCACTTAGAACAACAATTGCAAGCCATGGTGTTATGATGTTCATGGCAATCAATATGAAAACCCATGCATACGAAACGATGAACATTGCGGCAAGCAGCTTAATTGCTCCTTTTTTCCCTAAAAGAATTGCCAATGTTTTGCGGCCGAATTCCTTGTCGCCGTCCAGGTCTCTGATATTATTGGCCAGCAGAATGGCGCCAACAAGAATCAAAATAGGGAAGGAAACTAAAACACTTGTTGCAGTTACGGTTCCTGCCTGAATGTAAAAAGAAATTAGGATGATCAGCATGCCCATGAAAAAACCTGCAAATAATTCACCAAATGGTGTGTACGCTATCGGAAGCGGACCGCCTGTATATAAATATCCTACTGCCATGGAGGCCAGTCCAATTGCTGCAATCCACCAGCTTGTGTTCATGCAAATATAGAATCCAAGCAATATCGAAATCCCATACAGGCCAAAAGCAAGGTTCAGAACCGTTTTTGGTTTGATTCCTTCCCGTACAATAGCCCCGCCAATTCCGACAGAGTCTTCCGTATCAAGCCCTCTTTTGAAGTCGTAGTATTCGTTAAACATATTAGTGGCAGCCTGAATCAGCAAGCTTGCTGCCAGCATAGCAAAAAACAGGCCAAAATTTATTTCAGTAAGTTCCATAGCAAGAGCTGTTCCAAGCAGAACCGGCACAAAGGCAGCGGTAAGAGTATGTGGCCTGGTCAGCTGCCACCAGACCCTCCAGTTCTTTGAGTTGGAAGCAGGCGGAAAATTGGTCTGTGCTTGTGGTTGCATGATAACTCTCCCCTTATTTATCTATTCTGTAATGATATCATTAATTGGATCATTCAAACTTGTTTATTTTAACCGATTAACAGGGTATTGTCAAAGTAAACCGCTATATTACCAAACACCTTAAGTTTAGGTAAATAATGCAAGAGTGTCAACGTATTATTGCCGTAAATAGAACCGGTATTTTCCATAAATAAGGAAACCGTAAAGCAGCACATTCCGATGTTAACAGTGCTAATGGCTGAATTGAGTTCAATTCATATTATAGATGCCTAAAGTAAGCTATAATATAATAAGGATGCAAAATGGAATGGCGTGATTGACATCATTGACATTCCCTGAATCACAGGTGTATCTTAGAATAAGTTTAAAGTAGGATAACGGCAATTTAAGCTGTTATTGGAGGGATTTTTTTGGTTACGATACAAGATACGGAACTAAAAGAAGGGATCCAAGAGGCAATTGAGAGGGCCAAATCCTTGTCAAAGCCTGTTTTAGTGAGCGAAGTTCAAAAAATAAATCATATAGACCCCCTTTCTTTTTATGCGGCAGGAAAGAGCCGTTTTTTTGGTGAACGCTTTTTCTGGAAGGATCCTTCTGGTGAAACTTATATAATCGGGCTTGGGATTTGCAAGCAAATTCAGTCAGATCAAAGTACCGGCAGATTTAATCATGTTGAAAAGGAATGGAAGCGTTTTATTAATAACAGCATTATTTTTAACCCTTATGATAAAAATGCTACAGGGCCCGTGATGTTTGGCGGTTTTTCTTTCGATCCTCTAAAGAGGAAAACAAAGCTTTGGTCGAAGTATTCTGATTCCCTTTTTCATGTGCCGACTTATATGTATAGTGAAATGAATGGACAGGCCTTTTTGACAACAAATGTTGTCTGCACTCAGCATGACGGTGATTCTCTTTTTGAAAAGATAGTGGCCGAACGAGGCATGATAATGGCTTCAATCAGCGATTATCATCCTGAGAATGCAAACACTCTTCAGGAAGAAGCAGATATAAATCCGGAAAAATGGATGGAGACAGTAGATGCGGTTGTGGATGAACTTAAATCAGGATCTTTAAAAAAGGTTGTGCTTGCCCGGGAGTCCAGGCTCATCTATGATAAGCCGATCGAGATTGAAAGAGTTCTCTGGAATCTTATGGAGATGCAAAGGGAAAGCTTTATTTTTGCTTTTGAATCGAACGGTGACTGCTTTATTGGAGCCTCTCCTGAACGGCTTATAAAGAAATATGGAGAAAATGTTTTTACAACCTGTCTGGCAGGTTCCATCCCAAGAGGGAAAACAGCAGAAGATGATCATATCCTTGGCGATGCTTTATTGCATGATCAGAAAAATTTAACCGAACATCAATATGTGGTTGATATGATTAAGGAAGCAATGGAGGAATCCTGCTCAGAAGTTGAACTGCCGGATGAGCCGCAGCTGATGAAGATGAGAGATATACAGCACCTTTATACTCCTGTAATAGGTAAAACCAAGGGAGATGCTTCCCTTCTTGCTTTAGTTGACCGTCTGCATCCGACTCCTGCTCTTGGAGGCCTGCCTAAGAGAGAAGCAGTGGAAAAAATAAGAGAAGTAGAAGAACTGGATCGGGGCTTTTATGCTGCTCCATTAGGATGGATGGACTTCAGGGGAAATGGCGAATATGCTGTTACAATCAGATCTGGTCTTATTCAGGGAAATGAAGCATCCTTATTCGCAGGCTGCGGAGTGGTGCAGGATTCAAATGCCGAAAGCGAGTATCAGGAAACAAAAATTAAATTCCGGCCAATGCTTACGGCTCTTGGGGGTTATGAAAAGTGAATCATCAGGAAGCTTTAACTTCATATATAGCCGCATTTGTGGCTGAATTAGTAAAAAGCGGGGTAGAGGATGTCGTGGTCAGTCCCGGCTCCCGTTCTACCCCAATGGCTATGGTAATGGCAGAGCATCCGGAGCTTCGTGTACATATCCATGTGGACGAGCGATCGGCTGCCTTTTTTGCGTTGGGGATTGCTAAGGCATCCCAAAGACCAGCAGCTCTGCTGTGTACATCTGGAACGGCTGCAGCCAATTACTATCCTGCCATTGTGGAAGCCCAGTATTCCAGAGTACCGCTAATCGTGCTTACTGCGGACCGGCCTCATGAACTAAGGGATGTTGGCGCTCCTCAGGCGATCGATCAGATTCATTTGTATGGAAAAAATGTAAAATGGTTTGTTGAGATGGCTCCTCCTGAGAATACAGCAGAAATGCTTCGTTATGCCCGCACAGTTTGCGCAAGGGCAGCATCTGCTGCCCAGACCTCACCAGCAGGGCCGGTTCATCTTAACTTTCCTTTCCGTGAGCCTTTAGTGCCGCAGCTTGACCGCAATGATTTATTTGAGCTGAGTGAGCGCACCGAAGGTTATGTAAATATCCATAGTGGCCAGTTTGGTTTGCCTAATGAAGAGTACAAGGAAATGGCACAGATATTTAACTCTGCACAAAAAGGAATTATTGTCTGCGGTCCTCTGGAAAAAGCTGACTTCTCTGCAGCCGTGATTAAGCTGGCGGAAAAGCTCAACTATCCGATCATTGCTGATCCATTATCCCAGCTAAGAAGCGGACTTCACGAAGGAAGCTTCATTATTGATGCCTATGATAGCTTTTTGAAAAACGATGATGCGAAGAAGGCACTCAAGCCGGATGTCATTATACGCTTCGGTGCTATGCCTGTATCGAAGCCATTGACTATTTTCATGAAAGAAAACAGCACTGCCCGCCAGATTATTGTCGATGGAGGCAGGGGATGGCGGGATCCTGCACTGCTCTCAACCGAAATGATTCATTGCGATGAGATTCTATTCTGCGAGTCTGTCACCTCATTTTTAAACACTTCAGAGAATGATGAATTTATTGCTTTATGGAAAAAAATCAATGATCTTACCAGATCAAAGCTTGCGGATATTAATGCAGTGGACGAACTGAGCGAGGGGAAATTATTTTTCCAGCTGGCGGAATTACTGCCGGAAGGCTCTACCCTATTTGTAGGAAATAGTATGCCTATAAGGGATCTGGATACATTCTTCCATTATAATCAAAAGAGCATTAGAGTAATGGCCAACAGGGGAGCAAATGGCATTGATGGCACCGTTTCAACTGCTCTTGGTGCTGGAATGGCATCACAGCCGCTGTATCTAGTGCTTGGTGATTTAACCTTTTTCCATGACTTAAATGGCTTAATTGCCTCTAAGCAGTATGGAATAGATATCAATATATTGCTGATTAATAATAATGGAGGCGGAATCTTCTCATTCCTGCCGCAGGCAAATCACCCCAGAAATTTTGAAAAATTGTTTGGGACACCTCTTGATCTGGATTTTAGCCATGCCATTAAGATGTTTGGCGGCCAATATGATTTAATCTCAGATTGGGAACATTTTATTTCCGCCTTCCAACAGAACATGGGCAGATCAGGCATAAAGGTAATGGAAATTACGACAAATCGGGACAGGAATTTAACCGAGCATCGAGAATTGTGGGAATCTGTTTCCCGGGAAATAAGTCGATTGCTGGAAGGGTGAATGCCGATGAAATATGTCATTAATGGAGTCCGATATCATGTCGATACATGGGGAACTGGATTTCCACTTCTGCTTCTCCATGGCTTCACAGGAAATAGTGAAGGGTGGAAAGAGTTCGCTCCCTTCTGGAAGGATCATTCGAAGACAATAGCTTTGGATATCATCGGCCATGGAAAGTCTGGATCACCACCTGATATTGGTCAATATCAAATAGAAGAGTCTGCCGCAGTGATTAACAGTCTATTAGAAAAGATGGGAATCGGGAAGATTGATGTTCTTGGATATTCTATGGGAGGGCGCCTTGCGCTAACTTTTGCGGTCAATTATCCTGAAAAGGTCCGCAAGCTGATTTTGGAAAGTGCATCTCCAGGTCTTAGGACGGAAGCGGAAAGGCATGAAAGAAGGATTCAGGATAAAAAATTGTCTGAAAAGATTCGGCAGGAAGGCATTAAGAATTTTATTGACTATTGGGAGAACATCCCTTTATTTCAAAGCCAAAAAAGTCTTCCGGAAAAAATTCGAACCAGAATAAGATGCCAGCGTTTGGCCAATTCCATTGATGGCCTGGCAAACAGCCTGAACGGCATGGGCACTGGGGTGCAGCCATCCTGGTGGGATGAGCTTGCTCATCTCGAAATGCCAGTCCTTCTAATTACCGGAAACCTGGATCAAAAATTCTGCAGAATTGCGGAAGAAATGTCAAAAATTTTGCCAAATGTCAAGTGGAAGACCGCTGAAGATGCAGGACATGCAATTCATGTGGAGAAACCTGAATTATTTGGTACAATAGTAAGTGGGTTTTTGTCGCAGACAGGGGAGAATAATACAAATGGCAGTAAAGATTGAGGAATGATGTCATTTGATGTAGCGGCAATTAACGCTTTCTAATACATATTAAGGAGGATTTATGTATGTCATCTGTTGAATGGATTGCAGGAAAACAGTACGAAGAAATCATTTATGAAACATACAATGGAATTGCGAAAATTACGATTAACAGACCGCAAGTCCACAATGCCTTTACTCCAAGAACGGTAATGGAATTAATTGATGCTTTTGCGTACGCACGTGATGATGAAAATGTAGGTGTTATTGTCCTGACGGGTGCCGGAGATAAAGCATTTTGTTCAGGCGGGGATCAATCTGTCAGAGGACATGGCGGATATGTAGGTGACGACCAGATCCCTCGTTTAAATGTACTGGATCTGCAGCGCCTGATCCGTGTTATTCCTAAGCCGGTTATTGCAATGGTAAAAGGCTATGCGATTGGGGGAGGACATGTCCTTCATATCGTATGTGATTTAACGATTGCAGCAGATAACGCTGTATTCGGACAAACAGGCCCTAAAGTAGGCAGCTTTGATGCAGGTTATGGTTCAGGATATCTTGCTAGAATCGTCGGCCATAAGAAAGCACGCGAAATTTGGTATCTGTGCCGCCAGTACGGCGCTCAGGAAGCTTTGGATATGGGGCTTGTCAATACTGTGGTGCCGCTTGAGAAAGTGGAAGAAGAAACAATTAAGTGGTGTGAAGAAATACTGGAGAAGAGCCCGACGGCTATCCGCTTCTTGAAGGCTGCCTTCAATGCCGATACTGATGGGCTTGCAGGAATCCAGCAATTCGCCGGAGATGCAACACTTCTATACTATACAACAGATGAAGCGAAAGAAGGCCGTGACGCATTTAAAGAAAAGCGCAAGCCAGACTTCGGCCAATTCCCGCGTTTCCCTTGATTGAATATTAATTTTTTCAGCTTGATGGCTTGCCATCAGGCTGTTTTTATATGAAAAATCGCATGAAATGAGGAGTATATGATGGAAGCGCAAATAGTACCGAATTTTCTTCAACAGCGAACTTTTTTAACCCCCGATCGCCCTGCCCTTTCCTTTTTGGGGAAAACCTATACATTTTCTGAAGTATACGAGCGTACATACACAATAGCAGGGCAGCTCCAGGCAGCTGGATGCATGAGAGGACAGTTTGTAGGTGTCCTTCTCCGAAATCATGAGGACACTGTTTTTATTCTTTTGGCCCTGCAGCTGCTCGATGTAAAAGCCGTCATATTAAATAACAGGCTGACTGCTGAGGAATTGATTTGGCAAATGAATGATTCGAAGTCCGCTTTCCTTTTAACTGAGAATACTTTTAATGAAGTTAGCCAAAAGGTTGTAAACTCCTTAGGAGAAATTTCGGCAATCTATAAAGAAGATTTATTCAGGAGAGATCCTGATGAGCCGTCAGTAGTAGAAGAAATAAGTCTTGATGAGGTTTGTACCATCATGTATACATCCGGTACAACCGGCAATCCAAAAGGTGTACTGCAAACCTACGGAAATCATTGGTGGAGTGCAGTGGGGTCTGCATTGAATTTAGGGTTGAATGAAAACGACAGCTGGCTGTGTGCTGTCCCGATTTTTCATATTAGCGGCTATTCCATTTTAATGCGGAGCATTATCTACGGCATGAAAATGGTTCTTTTTGAATCTTTCCATGAAGAGAAAGCCATTGAGGCCATTTCCATCGAAAAAGTGACAATCATGTCTGTTGTAAGTACGATGCTGACCAGGGTAGCAGATGCACTTAAAGGTGAAAAGCTGCCGGAGTATTTCAGATGTATGTTATTAGGGGGAGGACCCGCAGCAAAATCTCTTCTTGAAGATTGCAGAGAGAAGGGAATTCCTGTATACCAGACTTACGGAATGACAGAAACTTCGTCCCAGATCGTGACACTGGCTCCGGAATACAGTCTCAGCAAATTGGGTTCGGCCGGTAAACCTTTATTCCCTTCCCAGCTGAAAGTTGCTGATCCAAATGGGAAGCATGCTGATCCCGGAGAAGCGGGCGAAATTCTTGTAAAAGGTCCAAATGTGACAAAAGGGTATTTAAACCGAAAAGAGGAAACAGCAGAAAAACTAAAGGGTGGCTGGCTTTCAACTGGAGATATTGGATATGTGGATAAAGAAGGATTCTTATATGTGCTTGATCGGCGGTCAGATTTAATCATTTCAGGCGGTGAAAATATCTATCCGGCTGAAGTCGAGGGTGTGCTTGTTTCACACGCCCAAATATCGGATGCAGGGGTTATCGGCATGAAGGACGATGTTTGGGGTGAGGTGCCTGTAGCCTTTATCGCTGGAGACGAGAATCTGGATGAAAAAGAAGTGATGAAGTACTGCTTTGAGAAGCTGGCAAAGTATAAAGCACCTAAAAAACTCATCATCATTAATGAAATCCCTAGGAACGCTTCAAAAAAGATATTAAGAAGAAAGCTTCGGGAACTGCTTGAGGAAAGCGGGAATTAGCATGGATATCAAGACAATTACTTTATATAAAATCAAGATGCCTTTGAAAACACCTTTTTCCACGCATTTAGGGACAGTGAAGGATAGAGAGGGAATTATTATTGAGGTAATCGATCAAGAAGGACGGAAAGGCTACGGTGAAGGAGTCGCTTTTTCTTCACCCTGGTATACGGAGGAAACGGTTGAAACGAGCTATCATATGCTAAAAGAATTCCTTATCCCAATAATGCGTAATGCGGATATAAAGCATCCTTCAGAAGCGGGCCGCGTTTTTGACGCTTTCAGAAGGAATCAAATGGCGAAAGCGGCACTTGAAACGGCTTTATGGGACTTGGCAGCCAAAAAAGAAGATATTTCTCTATCAAAATATATAGGAGGCCAGCGGGAATTGATTCCATCCGGCGTGGTTGTTGGCGCTAAAACAAAGGAAGAAGTAAGAAGGCAAATTGAATACTATCTGGAGAGCGGCTATCAAAGGGTAAAAGTAAAGATCAGCCCGGCGAACGATTATGAATTTATTTCAGAGATCCGCCGCTTTTACCCTGATCTGCCAATCATGGCAGATGCAAATTCAGCTTACTCATTGGACGATATAGAACATTTAAAAAGGCTTGATGATTTTGGGCTGCTGATGATTGAACAGCCGCTGGAATATGATGATATTGTTGATCATGCAAAGCTTCAGAAAGAACTGAAAACACCAATTTGCCTGGATGAGAGTATTGTCACCTTTAATGATGCCAGGAGAGCTGTCGAGCTGGGAAGCTGTAAAGTCATCAATATTAAGATTGGCCGGGTTGGAGGTCTGGGAACAGCAAAGAAGATTCATGATTATTGTCTGGATAAAGGGATCCAAGTCTGGTGTGGAGGCATGCTGGAGTTTGGAATCTCCCGTGCACATAATATTGCTCTTGCCTCCATGGAGGGCTTTTCCATTCCTGGAGATATCTCAGCCTCGGGCAGGTATTGGGAAGAAGACATCATTCTGCCCGAAGTCACCGTGGAAAACGGGATGATAAAAGTTCCTGATAAACCGGGAATCGGTTATGAAATTAATGAAAAAAGGCTGAATGAAGTTTCCACCTCTAAAGATAGCATTGCTTTATAAGTAAAAAACCGCAGTTCTGCTTTTGGCAGATTTGCGGTTTTCGTTATATTGCAAAAAAATAGACGCATTATCAGCGCCCTTTATTTATAAATTATTGCGTAATTTCGTCTTTAATAAATGAATCCTCTTTAATGGCAAAGGAGCTTAATCCAGCAGCAGCGGCAAAAGCAGCTCCAAGCAAAATAATGGTTGATAACATATGTATCACTCCTATAAGTTGTTGTTACTCTATACATTCCCGGTAGGAATCTTAATAAACTTGTTTTTATAAAAAACACAAAAGCGATGCATAAAATGCACCGCTTTTGCAGCATTTCGCCTAACCATCCAATGAAATGCGTACCAGCAATCCGATAGCACCCGGAAGGTGCTGTCACCCATTAAAGGTCATGAGGCTCAAACGTTTTGCAGTCTGTTTCTTTGCTGTTGTCTGCGGTTTCTCCAGTATGGCTGACTACGTATATTTGGTCTGCACTGCATCGGTTCCCATTTTTCCAGAAAGCGCAGTTGTTAACTTCACATAAAACGTCTTTTGCCATTTTCAAACACCTCTTATCAGAAAATTGTGACCACATTAAAATTGACAAATTTGCGGAGCATGTCACTTCTTTATTTTCTGCAGTGCTTTACTGTTCAGTCATGGCATTTGCAGGAATATCATGCCGGATCTTTAGTTTGTTTTTGCCGCAAATATCGTTTGTCGTTCATGAAAAGGCTCCAAAAGTATATGAACCCAGGGAAAAGGATTAGGAATCCTGCGATATAGGTGGCAAATATGGCCCGGAATGAGCTCGGATCTGTAAACGCAGAAGCAATAGTCACTTCAGGGTATACAATATAGGGCAGATGAGCTTTTCCATATACATAGCTGGCAGCAAGGTATTGGAGGGTTATGGAAATAACCGCCAATCTGGGAATTCCCCTAACTCCTTTTTTGTTTACGGACGGAAGGAACAGTGCCAGTCCTCCTATTAGAAACAATCCAAGAGACAGCAAAAGCAAAGGCAAATCATCGATCATCTTTTCATAAATCCAAAATGCTTCCCTTTTTAAAGTAAACATAATAAGAAATGCCATTATGATTGAAACCGGTCCAAGCATGATTGCATCCCTGCGGTACACTGAGTAAGCTTCCATCTCTTCCGAGGCTTTTGAGTAGTCAGCGAGTAGAAGGGAAGACAAAAACAGTGTGCTGCTGATGGCAAAACCAATAAAAGCATATTCATTCGGGCTAGTAAAAAGATGCGCAAGGTCCAGAGATTGCCTGCCATCAGTAAATTCAACAAAATCTCCATGGGTGATGGGCAAAACGCTAATCAGCAATCCGGGGATAAGGATTCCGGATAGGCCTGAAATATAGGTGAGCGGCTTCCTGTATTCTTCCGCAATGTTGGAAAACACGAGGAATGCACTTCGGATCGCAAGTAATAGCAATATGATGCTGCCTGGTATTAGAAGTACAGTTCCCAGTGTATAGGCTGCAGTTGGAAAAAGGCTATAGACTGCCACTACAATTGCGACGATAAAGGTGTTTGTCACTTCCCAGGTAGGAGACAAATAACGATTCGCCACATTTGCCGCCTTTATTTTGGGCAGATTGAAGTAAATCATGGACCAGAAGCCTGCGCCGAAATCCATTGTTGCCATTACCGCATATATGAAGACGAATCCCCATAACACTGTGATGGCAAGTAATTCTTCAGCCATTGGATTCACTCCTTCATGTATTTGATCCGTATAGAGGAACGTTTTTCTGTTCGGCTCTATTTATATCATCTATTACGGTATTCTTTTTGAAGTAATATAGCATAACAAACACAACTGCCACCCCAAGCACTACATATACCAGGGCAAAGAGAATAAATAATATCCCCAGATTTTCAGCGGTCGTAACAGAATCAGCAGTGGACAGCACCCGGTAGATGGTCCAAGGCTGACGTCCGGTACAGGCAAATACCCAGCCAAATTCTATTCCAAGAACTGCTAGCGGCCCTGAAGCAACAAATGCCCACATGAGGACCCGCGGAAAATGATTTTTTTTCAGAAACTTATTCCATACGAAAGCGATTAAGGATAAAAATATCAGCAATGAACCAATTCCGACCATGGCATTAAAGAGAGTATGAACAAAAAGTGGAGGCCATTCTTCTTCCGGAAAGTCATTCAGACCCACTACAACGGTGTCAAAGCTGTTGCCCGCCAAAAAGCTTAGTGCCCACGGAATTTCGATTCCCCACTTAACCCCCTGTGTTTCACGGTCTGTAAATCCGCCGATTGCAAGGGGGGCATAGGATTGTGTTTCAAACAGCCCCTCTGCTGCTGCAAGTTTTTCCGGCTGATACTCATGCAGATATTGAGCCGATTCATGGCCGTTTAAAGCTGTTAAAAATGAAAAAATTCCGCCGACAATCAGGCTCAGCATAAGTGCTTTCTTATGAAAGTTATATACTCGTGTTCCGAATGGAGTTCTCAGCATTTTGAAAGCAGCAACTGACGCTACAACAAATGCGCCTGTTGTGTAAGCTGATAGTGCCACATGGCCAGCTGTAACGATAAAGCTTGGGTTAAAAAACGCAGCCCATGGATCCACATCGACAATTTCCCCATCGACAATCCTGAAGCCCTGTGGTGTTCCTTCAAATGCGTGAACATTGGTTATCAGAACAGCAGAGGCGAAAGCGCCAAGGGCAACCAGCACAAGGCTTGATATACGCATCCATGGAGGAATTCTTTCGGCAGCATACACATAAATTGACATAAATAAAGCTTCAATAAAAAAAGCGTAAATTTCAATCTGGAATGGCAAAGCCATCACCTTGCCGATAACCTCCATAAAACCAGGCCAGAGAAGGGAAAGCTGCGTTCCTGCTATGGTTCCTGTCGGAATTCCTACTCCAAGAAGCACTGCAAATGCCTTGGTCCACCGTTTTGCCATAATGACGTAATCATGATCCTTCGTTTTCTGGTAAAGAAGTTCCGCTGTCAGCATCATCAGTGGCAAGCCAACTCCAATCGTTGCAAAAATAATATGAAAGCCCATTGTAGTCCCAAATAAAGACCTTGCAATCAATAAATCACTCATTGCATTTTCATCCCTTCAATTTCTTCAATGGAAATAGTTTCTTCAAAAACCAGCCAACTATGTAAACTTTTCCTGTATTAGCTATATTAAGGAAACGAAAAAACCTCCCAATGTGGGAGGTTAGTGAGAACTTATTCGTTCAGCGCTTTTTTCAATGAATCCAGATTATCTTCCATAAGTGTAAAATAAGTTTGATTTTCTGATATATTTTCTTCTGTAAGGACCGATAAATTATGAAGCATTAAAGGTTCTGCACCGATTTCTTTTTGCAGAATTTCAGTCAGTCTTGAGCTGACATTCTGTTCAAAAAAGACATATTTCAAGTCATGTTCTTTGGCTTCCGCAATGATTTTCTGCAGTTCTTTCTGAGTAGGCTCGCTGGAAGAATTTAAACCCGATACACTGATTTGATCTAAACCATATCGTTCTTCCCAATATCCATATGCTGCGTGTGAAACAATGAATTCCTTATGCTCAGCATTTTGAACTGTCTGCTCAAAGTCATTATGGAGAAGATCCAGCTCCTGGGCAAGCTCCAGATAATTCTGTTCAAACTGCTCTTTCTGTTGAGGCATCTGCTCAACTAAAGCATCTTTAATTGATTCAGCCAATTCCTTGGAGTATAAAGGATCCAGCCAAACATGGGGGTCGATATCTCCATGGCTATGATCATGACCTTCTTCAGATTCTCCTTCATGTTCATGGCCATCTTCAGATTCAGCTCCGTGCTCATCAGCATGTTCTTCTTCATGTTCAGCTTCATCAGCATGTTCTTCGGCTTCATGCGCAGGATCATGATTTTCATCTGAGTGAACAAACTCAATATTTTCTCCTGCGGCCACCATTTTAACTTTCTCATTTTTCAATGTTTCTTTTGCTTTTTCCACAAAGCCTTCAAGACCGAGTCCTATAAAAATAAAAAGATCTGAATCAGCCAGCTTCATCATATCTTTTTGTGATGGTTCAAAAGTATGTTCATCCGACCCGGGAGGATAGATGGTTTCAACTTCTAACGCATCCCCTCCGATTCGTTCAGTAAAATATTGAAGCGGGTATACCGTTGTATAAACCGTAGTTTTATTGCTGCTGTTTTCTTCTGGCTTATCGTCTGAGCAGCCTGATAGAACTAAGATTAGGCCTAAAATAAATACTAAAAATTTCTTTGTCATTTTCTCTTTCTCCTCCTTTAGTAAAACGTAGTTATTACGATTTAAAGCACGGACTATATTTTTAAATAATGTTTATTAGGGCAGTTAATTGCAGCAGTCAGCGTCCAAGTGATTAATAATACGTAATCATTACGATTTCCCTTAGTTATCTTACATAATTTCCAGCTAAAAAGCAAGAATAAAAATTTGTTTGAAGCTCCAGCTTTATGTATCATAAATATAGATGCCTGTTAAAGGTCATCATTAGTATTGACATCTTTTTGTCAAGTATTGCAGCATTTATGCCTGCTCAAAGCAAAAAAATACATAAAAGTCAGGGAGTGGAACAATTGAAACTTTTAGAAGAAATCTTAAACCATAACCAGCAGTTTGTTGAAGAAAAAAAGTATGAAGAGTTTGAAACAACGAAATTCCCTAATAAGAAAATGGTTATCTTGACTTGCATGGACACTCGTTTAGTGGAGCTTTTGCCAAAAGCGCTCAATGTAAGAAATGGTGATGTGAAAATTATCAAAAATGCGGGAGCTTTAGTAACACATCCGTTTGGAAGTATTATGAGAAGCATTTTAGTAGCTGTTTACCAGCTGCAGGCAAAAGAAGTGTTTGTTATTGGCCATCATGACTGTGGCATGAGCGGAATGAAAGCAGATGCGGTTGTCAGCAGCATGAAGGAGAGAGGCATTACTGAGGATGCATTGGATACGATGACATACTCAGGAATCGCTGCAGAAGACTGGCTAAGAGGCTTTGAAAATGTAGAGGATAGTGTGTCCCATAGCGTCCATATGGTGAAAAAGCATCCATTGATGCCGGCAGATGTGCCTGTGCATGGGCTTGTTATTCATCCTGGCACAGGCAAGCTTGACCTGGTAGTGGACGGATACGAGGGTTAATTCTTTTTCTTTTTGGGCAATTCCTCCGGAACAAGGTCAACACCGCCTGGATGAAAGGGATGACATTTAAGGATCCGTTTTATAGTCAGCCAGCCGCCCTTTAAGGCGCCAAATCGCTTAACAGACTCCAGCCCATAATGGGAACATGTCGGATAAAAACGGCATGTTGGAGGCTTTAGCGGTGAAATCACAATTTGATAGAAACGAAATATCGAAATCATTATTTTTTTTAACATGGCATTACCTTTCCTGGTTAAATCATATTTTCTTTTAAAATAACATATAATCGTGAAAACGTCATAATTTTCATATTAATTTGATGAATTTAGTCGGATATTGCGTTATAATAAAAGGAAAACTTTAGGGGAGTGTTTTGAATGCCTTCAGTAGAAAGTTTCGAGTTGGATCACAATGCTGTTAAAGCTCCATACGTGAGGCACTGCGGTGTCCATAAAGTGGGAAGTGACGGTTTAGTTAACAAGTTTGATATCCGTTTCTGTCAGCCAAATAAGCAGGCGATGAAGCAGGATGTCATTCATACACTTGAGCATCTGCTCGCTTTTAATATCCGTACGCATGCAGAGAATTATGATCATTTTGATATTATTGATATTTCCCCGATGGGATGCCAGACAGGCTATTATTTAGTCGTTAGCGGAGAGCCGTCAGTTGAAGAAATAATCGATCTGCTTGAAGCTACAATGCAAGATGCGGTTGAAATAACCGAGATTCCTGCTGCAAATGAGAAGCAATGCGGACAGGCAAAGCTTCATGACCTTGAAGGCGCAAAACGTCTTATGAGATTCTGGCTGGATCAATCGAAGGATGATTTGAAACAGGTTTTTGCATAATGAAAACGGGCTGACTGGTCAGCCCGTTTTTATAATAAGATAAGAATAAAATTTTGTAAGCCGATAACTGCATGACTTATAAAATCGGCGATAAAAGTCTTGAAATGGATTCTTTCAATTTGATTTTTAAGGCTCTATTTCTGTAATCTTCTGCAGTAAGGTTAGTTGATAGCTGGACATCTTCCTGAAAGCTCTCAGTCAGTTCTTTCGAAACGTCCTCATCATATATAAAGGCATTTACCTCAAAATTCAGCCTGAAGCTTCTAACATCTATATTCGCGGTTCCAACCGACGAAACTTTCTCGTCAACAATCAAGGTTTTTGCATGGATAAAGCCATTCTCATATATATAGATGTTCGCATTAGCTTTTAACATTTCTCCTATATAGGAGTAGGTTGCCCAATAAACAAACATATGGTCAGGCTTGTTCGGTACCATAATGTTCACTTCCACCCCTGATAATGCAGCTATTTTCAATGCATCCAGTAGACTAGCGTCCGGAATGAAGTAGGGAGTTTGGATATAAATAGATTTACGGGCCGATGAAATCATTTTTATATACCCATTTTTAATCTGTTCCCATTCCGAATCAGGACCGCTGGTAACAATTTGCATCCCTACGCTATCTCGAGACTCGGTCAGTGGAAAATACTTAGGAGCATAGTAAATATCATGGCGGTGCGAAGCCTGGTTCCAGTCCAGGATAAAGCGGGTCTGCAGGGAATGGACAGCACTCCCTCTAATTCTTAAATGAGTATCACGCCAATACCCAAACTTTGGATTTAGCCCGAGGTATTCATCCCCGACATTAAACCCTCCAACATATCCAATTCGGCCGTCAATAATGGCAATCTTGCGATGGTTCCGGTAATTAATTCTCAAGTTGATAAAGTGCAGCCGGGAAGGGAAAAAGGCTTCAATTTCCCCTCCTGCCGCAATCAGCTCTTTAAACGCCCTTTTATGCAGGCTTCTTGAACCCAGTTCATCATAGAGAAGCCTTACTTTTACGCCTTCTTTTGCCTTTTCCGTCAAAAGATTGATTAAGCTTTTCCCCAGATTATCTCTCTTGAAGATATAATACTGCAGATGGATGTGATCGGCTGCATTTTTGATGTCCTCCACAAGCGAATTGAACTTCTCTTTCCCATCTGTAAAAATCCTGACCTCGTTGTCCTGGGTTAATACCGAATCATTATTGACAAGATGCATATATATAAGGTCCTTGGAGTTTTTAATTATGTCATTTCGAAAATGGAAATCCTTTTCCTTGATTCCTCTGATTTGATTGTTCAGCAGTTCATCAATTCCAATCTTTTTGCGGTCTTCCCATTGAAACATCTTTCTTCTGGTTAAATTCTGCCCAAAGAAGAGGTACATGAAAAAACCAAGAAGAGGAAGAAAGAACAAAACCATGAGCCAGGCCCATGTGGCACCTGCATCCCTTCGCTCCAGAAAGATAACAAATGCTGCCAGGATAATATTTAATACTAGAAATACTGTAAGCATCATGGAGTATATATCCATCTCAATGTCCTCTCATTACATGTATATTATTTCCGTCCATTTAAAAGGAAAACCTCCGGCTATACGGAGGCTGTATATATAATAGCGTATGCTTATGAACGGTTTTGGTTATCTTCTTGATCTTCTTTAGCCTCTTTTTGTTCCTGCTCGCTGTCAGGAAGCGGATCAACTGGGTCTACCGTATGTTTGAATTGGTAAGCTTTTGAAGTGGTAATGACGCTTAAAAGCAGTACCACGATCACAATGATAATCGATATGACTAATACCGTATACATGTTTCTCCCCCTTTTCTATCAATATTTTACCATGAAAGCAGCTCTTTCATGAAAGATTTCGCAATCACCAAGGTACAGGTTTGATTTTTGTTAATGTGGGTAATCTATTGTTGGGAGGATGATTTATATGAGTAAAGAATTGGTAAAGGCTGTTAACCAGCAAGTAGCAAACTGGACTGTTCTGTATGTAAAGCTTCACAATTACCATTGGTATATTAAAGGGAAAAACTTTTTTACCCTTCATGCAAAATTTGAAGAACTTTATAATGAAGCCAACGTACATGTTGATGAACTGGCTGAGAGAATCCTGGCTCTTGAAGCCAAGCCGGTTGCGACTATGAAGGAAGTTCTTGAGACCAGTTCTCTCGAAGAAGCGACAGGAAAAGAAAATGAAGAAGAGATGGTCCAATCTGTCGTTGATGACTTCGAAAAAATGGTGGACGAGCTTCAGGAAGCCATTGAGCTAGCAGAAGAAGCCAAAGATGAAGGAACAGGCGACATGCTGATTGCTGTAAAGCAAAGCTTAAAGAAACATATTTGGATGCTAAAAGCATACCTTGGCTAATAAACAAAGACTGGCTGGAAAGCTGGTCTTTTTGTATGCAAAAAAAAAGAGGGAGTGCCTTCGGAACAAATCTAAACCGGGTTCCTTACCTTTGTGCTTACCTTACTCCCGGCGTGTAGGTACAATAAAACAAAAAGCGGCTTATCGCCGCCTTAAATAATATGGATAGTGAATAATTCCGGATATGTATAGTTTAGTGTATGTTACGGTGATGAATGATTGGGCTTCTGCGCTGGCCGTAATTCTCACTGGCAAATTTCCCTTTTAAGCTCTCAATCAGATAAAGCCCCATTAAATCATATAATTCCTGATTTTCGAGATCCTTGATGATATTCAGCAGGTCTTCTCTGTCCATTTCTTCTAAGAAAGCAAAAGCGAGCATATCGATATCCTCTTCATCACCTGTCAGCTTATTCCTGTAAAGTTCATATAGCTCATCAATCAGTTTCATGATAACACCTCCTTAATAATGCGCCTGTTTTATTTAGTATACTTAATTTAATACCCCTGATGCAGGAAAATATTCACCCGGATAAATTGAGAAGCCGTTTCCCATTTATTTAACTTAGTATATGTAAGCTTATGAAGAATGATCGTAATTTCGTATAATTTTATCATAAATGTGGGATACGATAACTATAGAAATGAAAAAGTAATGATATTTAAGATAAAGCAACCGGTGTTGAAGCTGTGTCACAGGAATGAACAAAAAAGGGGCTGACATGATTGGAAGGGAATAAAAAGACGTATTATATAACGCTTGGTTCTGGGGAGATTTCCCAAAGTGCCACTGGCTCAACATGGAATTTTAAAATAGAGGCAACAGATGATGAAATCATTGCCTTAAGAGAATATTTTGACCAGAACTATTCAACTGAGTGGCAGAATTTTTACAGGGCCCATGTTCCTTATGTTCAATACCATTATGACCGTGAAAATGATGCTTATGATGATACAATGAAGAAAATTTATGGAATGATTTATGATCTTGGAGATGATGAAGCAAGAAAGCATATTGAAAGCATGGGGATCCTCACCGAAGAGGAACATAAATAAGAAAAACGGAAGCGCATCGCCCACCCCCTGCACCTGAATGGGGCAGGTGGAAAGCTCTCGAAGTGCCAAGTAATATTTAGTAGCATAAAAAGCTGAGGCGATGCCTCAGCTTTTCTACATTTCCATTTCTACAGCTGTATCAAGAACATCCTGCGGAACAGCTATAGCCTCTACCTTATTATAGTTTGAGTATTGGCCGTTCATGTTCTGCTTCATGGAGATGGTCTGGCCTTCAGCCGTGATTTCCATTTCCATAATCATATTCAGCACACTTGGATAAAAAGTTTCTTTATCAATCACGATTTCGTATTCCACGCCGTTAATTTTCATGTTATCAAGCATTTCTCCGTTCGCGGCCAGTTCAGGCGGGAGCGTTTCTGCTGCTGTTTCCTTCACAAAATCATTGAATTTTTCTCCATCGGCTTTCAGCTTTAGGATGTAGTTTTCTGCGTCCTGTTCAAACGTAAAGTCGTCCACGAACTCCTGTAATTTTTTTAGTTCTTCACCAGGATTCGTCTGCTGACTGGACATTTGAAGCAAATCATCCGACATTTCTTTAGGGAACTTCATCCACTGCTTACCGGCGGCGTCATAAAGGAACATGCCTTCTTCAGTAAAATAGCTTTCGATATCATATGACTCTTCTGTGCCGTCCATCGACATAGTCATCTTTTGATAGAAGGCCATTGGATCTGTTGTAACATCCATGTCAATGACAGAATCGATATTCATATTTTCCCCTTCAGTGCCTGAGCTCATTTCCTGGCTCATATCCATATTTACGGAGAAGCTTTTAAGCTCTTCTGAAGCCTCGGTTGATTTCGTTAAAACTTCCTCCAGTGTCAATTCTGAAGCTTCTTCTGCTTTGGTTTCTTCCTTGTCTGTGCCACCATCAGATTCATTTACAGGTTTTGCTGTCTCACTGCATGCAGCCAGCATTAGAATCATTAAGAAGCCAATAAGAATTGCAAGGGACTTTTTCAAGGTATACACTCCTCTATTTTGGTTAGTCAGCTAATTTTACGGGGAAAAAAGGAAAAAGTTTCAAAAATATGTAATTTGATACTTTAGGCCCAGAAGTTTTTAAATAAATAATAAACATATATAATGATAACAACAGAAATTTATTTTCGAGTGAGGGAAAAGTATGGAAACCTTTTTGGATGCGAACGGCGGGGAAGTGAGATTTTCTTTTAATAAAAGAGCTTTTGGAACAGAGCCAAGACATGTTCTGGTCATTTGCCGCTATGGCGATCAATGGCTGCTGACGAATCATAAAAAGCGGGGGTGGGAATTTCCGGGCGGCAAGAGAGAACAGGGGGAGTCACTTGATGAGGCAGCCAGAAGAGAGGTATATGAAGAAACAGGAGCGGACTTAAAGGATTTACACTTTATTGGTGAATATGAAGTAAACTTTGGAACCGAACGTTTTGTCAAAGCCATTTTTTTCGCAGAGGTGGAGAGCCTTAACAAAAAGGAGCAATATTTTGAAACTGACGGTCCCATCCTGACAGAGGGAAACATGCTGGAAGACAGATGGAACAGTCAATACAGTTTTATCATGAAGGATAAAGTAATTGAAAACTGCCTCGAAAAAATCATGAAGGAAAAGTAAAAAACGGCAATACACTGTGCCGTTTTTTTAAGATCCATTTTTAATCAGTTTTCGCTCGAGAAGTTCGACAAGCTGATACATCACTGTTGCAAAAACAGCAATTACCAGCAATGACAGCATGACAAGGGTGAAGTTGAATACTTGGAAGCCGTAAATAATCATGTATCCGAGACCTTTTGAAGATACAAGGAATTCGCCGACAATGACTCCGACCCATGATAGCCCGACATTCACCTTTAAAGTGGAAATGATAGTCGGGAATGAAGCAGGCAAAATGGCTTCCCTGAAGATTTGAAATCGATTCGCCCCAAAGGTCTGAAGCACTTTAATATAATTGGGGTCTACTTCTTTGAAAGATGTATAGACGACAATGGTTGTGATGATGATGGAAATAATCGCTCCCATGGCTACAATTGAAGTAAAACTGGGGCCTAATGCGACGATTAATATCGGGCCAAGGGCAACCTTTGGCATTGAATTCAGGACAACCAAATAGGGATCCGCTATTTTCGATAGCATCGGTGACCACCAGAGAATGGCTGCAAGCAATGTGCCTAAAAAAGTACCCAAAATGAATCCAAAAACGGTTTCTGACAAAGTATAGCCTAAATCCACCATCAAGGTACCATCCTGGATTTTGGTTAAAAATAACCCCCATACTTTAGAAGGCGAACTGAAAATCAGCGGATCTATCCATTGCTTTTGGCTTGCCAGCTCCCACCCTGAAAAAAACACGATAAAGATGACAGCCTGATAGAAGCGGACCCATTTTTTTTCACGGTTCAACGACTGGATATATTTCTGGTGGAGGAATTTAACGTTCTCCTGCGGGCTCAAGGGACTCCAGCTCCTTCCATATAGTTTGAAAAATTGCTGGATATGCTTCATGATTTCTTGCGTTAAAAGGAGTTTCATCTCTTAATTCTTTCGGAATGACAAACGTTTTATGAAGCTGTCCGGGCCTTGCGGAAAAGAGAAAAACGCGATCACTCATGCTGATTGCCTCACCAATATCATGGGTAACCAGTATGGCTGTTTTACCAAAAGATTTAAGCGTGTTAGAGACCAAATCCTCAAGCTTCAGCTTGGTTTGATAATCTAATGCGGAAAAGGGTTCATCAAGCATGAGCAGCTTTGGTTCTGTTGCAAGTGTTCTTACAAGGGCAACACGCTGGCGCATTCCGCCTGAAAGCTGCTTCGGAAACTGTGATTCTACACCTTTTAATCCCATCTCCTTAAGGAGCTGCAGAGCATAAGCTTTTTTGTCTGGAGTAAGGCTGTTCCCGATTTTCAGCCCCAGCAGGATATTTTCTTCAATCGTTTTCCAGGGAAAAAGATAATCCTGCTGCAGCATATAGCCAATTTCATTTTCTGCCGTTTCAACCCGCTTTCCTTCAAGTGTTACAGTGCCTTCTGTGGGTTCAAACAGGCCTGCTATGATGGAAAGCAAAGTTGTCTTGCCGCATCCGCTTGGGCCGAGGAAGGAAACAAATTCGCCTTCCTCCACTTCAAGCGAAATATCGGAGAGGGCCGTTACAGCAGAGGTTTTCGTAAAATAAGTGTGGTGGACAGCATCTACCTTTAAAAAATTCATGTCGGCCTCCTCTTTCGTTTATTACTTCATTACACCTTCAGCGATTTCTGTGTTGACAAGTGTGTCATGCTCTATGCGCTTAGGGAGCTCTCCTGCTTCGTCCATGATGTTCTGCAGATTTTCCCATTCTTCAGTGTCCAGGATAGGATCTGTTGCAAAGGATCCCTGGCTCTTATAGCGGTCTACTACCATCTCAATGATATCAAGCTCGGTATTGTCGAAATATCCTTGAATGGTTTCTGCCGTTTCTTTCGCACTGTGTGTCTCAACCCATTGCTGTGCTTTATAAATCGCTCTTGTGAATTTTTCGACCGTTTCTTTATTTTCATCAATATAGCTTTGTTTTGTCATGAATGTGGTATATGGTACATGACCGGACTCTGTTCCGAAAGAAGCTACGATATAGCCTTTGCCTTCTTTTTCAAAAACACTGGCAGTCGGCTCGAACAGCTGAACAAACTCGCCTGTTCCTGAAGCGAAGGCCGGAGCGATATTGGCATAATCAATATTTTGAATCAAGTCCATATCTGCGTGAGGATCAATTCCATGCTTTTTCAGAACAAACTCACCGGCCATTTGCGGCATACCGCCTTTGCGCTGGCCAAGGAATGTTTTGCCTTTCAGCATATCCCAGGAAAAATTGTCGATTTTATTGCGGGAAACTAAAAATGTTCCATCTGTCTGGGTTAGCTGTGCAAAGTTGATAACCGGGTCATTGGAGCCCTGCGCGGATACGTAAATCGATGTTTCAGAGCCAACAAGCGCCACATCAGCGCTGTCTGAAAGCAAAGCTGTCATCGTTTTATCTCCGCCTGCTGTAGTCGTAAGCTCTACTTTAAGACCTTCTTCTTCAAAGAAACCCTTCTCAAGGGCTACATATTGCGGAGCATAGAAGATGGAACGTGTCACTTCGGCAATACGGACGTTTTGCATTTCATCCTTTCCGCAAGCGGCCAAAGGAACAATAAGTATCGCCGTAAGCAAAAGAAGCATGCTTACTTTCATCCATTTTTTCATAAGCCATAAGACCTCCCTTATGCTAAAAAAGTCAGATTTAAAAGCCTAGGATATCGTATGAAAATCGAAAAAATGTGTGAATGCCCATGGAAACATTTTTAGGCGGAGGTCATAAAGCTCATACTATTAGTCGTATTCAGATTACTTCAAGAGGGGGAATGAGGACATGGAATTCCAAAATGGCCAAATCATAAATAAACAGAGATTTCCTTCGCCAAATCCGGCAATCGAATTATCAGTTGTCACATATCATGCAAACGGATTACATATAAAAGGCCTGCTGGCAGAGCCAAAGGGGGAGGAGCTATATGATGGATTCCTATACCTGAGAGGAGGCATAAAAAATGTCGGGAAAGTAAGGCCTTCACGGATTGTCCAGTTTGCCTGTGAAGGCTTTATTGTATTCGCCCCTTTTTACAGAGGCAACCAAGGGGGAGATGGCAACGAAGATTTTGCAGGGGAGGACAGACAGGACGCGTTTGCCGCTTTCACTCTTCTTCAGGAGCATGCACGGGTAAAAAGAGTCCATATATTTGGCTTTTCCCGCGGTGGCGTAATGGCATTGCTTACTGCAATCGAGTTTCCGGAAGCCGCGTCCATTGTAACATGGGGAGGGGTCAGTGATATGTTTCTCACTTATGTGGAGCGCAAGGATCTCCGAAGAATGATGAAACGTGTAATAGGCGGAACCCCGACGAAGTTTCCGGAAAGGTATAAATATCGCACCCCGCTTTTTCGGCTGGAACAGCTGGAGGCGCCTGTCTTAATCATCCATGGAGAACAGGATCATAATGTTTCGGTGGAGCATTCCTATCGCCTGGAAAAAAGGCTCAAGGCTCTTAAAAAAGAAGTAGGCAGCTGGTATTTCCCTGAATATACCCACTACTTTCCGCCAGCCGTGAACCGGAAGACAGTAGAGGATTTAAGTGCGTGGATGAAAAGCAATGGGTAGATAAAATTAAAGACTTTCAGAGCGGAAAAAGGTGGGGTAAAATAGAGGTAAGGATATTAAGAATGAAGGAGAGATACCAATGGGTATGCCTTTAGAGCTGAACACAATGATCGTGACAAAGGGAAGGGAAAAAAGACTTGATGAAAATTTCTTTTCGCTTGTCAAAGACGGATACCGATTATATCCGCTCGATATCCCTGTCGAGGTAAAAAGAACAATTGACGGAGACCTGAACGGAATGGGTGTTATTAGAAAAGTAGAATGGGAAAACAGCCAGACACTCATTACTTACCAGCTTGTTTCTCTAAACTCAACAAACTAAAGAGCGCCTGGACTTAGTCCGGCGTTTTTTTGTTCAAAATATTTCTGCAAATCGCAAGTGAGAATAGTGCTTTTTTAATCAGGGAATGAGAAAGAATGATTAGTTGGAATAGTGCCGCTGAGCGAGGAAAAGGAGTTGCGAAAGGACTTAAACAGAAGGAATAGTGCTACTGAGAAATAGAAAAAGAGTGCGAACTGGAACTAATCGAAGCGCACAGTGCCGATCAACGACTATTAGTCTGCATGTAAGAAACTTATTCGTTCGAGCTTGAAGACTTATAAAATGAAATATAAAAAAGGAATTGCTGCTAAGCTGCAATTCCTTTTCTATATTATGCGATTGGTCCGCCTTTTTCTTCGATTTCAGAAGAAACGCTTGTGAACTTCTTGAAGTTCTCACGGAATTTTGCAGCGAGTTCTTTTGCCTTTGCTTCATAAGCAGCCTGATCTGCCCATGTTTTGTTTGGCTGAAGAACTTCGTCAGGCACACCCGTAACGTGCTGCGGAATTTCCAATCCGAAAATTTCGTCTTTGACTGTTTCTACGTTGTTTAGTTCGCCTTCAAGTGCAGCTTCCACCATAGCACGAGTGTAAGCAAGTTTCATGCGTTCACCGACTCCGTACTCTCCGCCAGTCCATCCTGTGTTTACCAGGAAGACTTTTGCATTATGCTCATCGATCTTCTCGCCAAGCATTTCAGCATAACGGTTTGCAGGAAGCGGAAGGAAAGGTGATCCAAAGCAAGTTGAGAACGTTGCCTGCGGTGAAGTGATGCCGCGCTCAGTTCCTGCCAGCTTGGAAGTATATCCGCTTAAGAAATGGTACATTGCCTGCTCTTTTGACAGTTTAGAGATTGGAGGCAATACGCCAAATGCGTCAGCTGTTAAAAATACGATTGTATTAGGATGTCCGGCAATGCTTGGGTCAACAATATTATCGATGGCCTGAAGCTGGTAAGCCGCACGTGTATTTTCAGTTAAAGTGCTGTCATCGTAATCAGCAACCCGAGTTTCGCTGTTTACTACCACATTTTCCAATACAGCCCCAAATCGGATAGCATCAAAAATTTGCGGTTCTTTCTCACGGGATAAGTTAATGCATTTCGCATAGCAGCCGCCTTCAATATTGAAGACGCCATTTGCTGACCAGCCATGCTCGTCATCCCCAATCAGCTTGCGGTTAGGGTCTGCAGATAAGGTTGTTTTCCCTGTTCCGGATAAGCCGAAGAATAAAGCAACATCTCCTTCACGACCAACGTTCGCGGAACAGTGCATAGGAAGGATCCCGTTTTCTGGAAGCATATAGTTCATAACAGAGAAAATGGACTTTTTCATTTCGCCTGCATATTCAGTACCACCGATTAAAACAGTACGGCGCTCGAATGAAATGATGATAAATGTTTCGGACTTTGTGCCGTCAACTGCAGGGTCTGCTTTGAAATTAGGAGCAGAAATGACTGTGAACTCTGCTTGATGATCCAATAGCTCGTCTTCTGCCGGACGAATGAATAACTGATGTGCGAAAAGATTGTGCCAGGCATATTCATTAATTACCTGGATTGGCATGCGGTGCTTTTTATCTGCGCCTGCGAAGCCTTTGAAAACAAATACTTCTTCTTTTTCTTTTAAGTAGTTGATTACTTTATTATAAAGATTAGAGAATGCTTCTTCAGAGATAGGCTGGTTTACGCTGCCCCAATCCATTTTATCTTTATTTGATGCTTCTTCAACAATGTATTTATCTTTAGGAGAACGTCCTGTATACTTTCCTGTAGTAGCGCGTACGGCGCCAGTAGAGGTAAGGGACCCTTCATTGCGGTTTAAAACTTTTTCCACAAGCTGAGGAACGGATAATTGCACTTGAATGTTGCTGCCATTTAATAATTCGCTCAATTCGTTTGATATGCTTACAGAGTTCATCTGATGAATACCTTCCTTTTTTCCGATTTTTTTATGAAAGTGATTACATCTCGAAATTAGTATAACACATTAAAACGATTAGTCTATACTATTACGAAACTTTTTTATTCATGTTATAAAAATGTCATAATTGGACATGCAATTCCACTTTAATCACCTTATAACTGATATATGTTAATATAGAAGAAAGTGTTAATTTTAACATGGGACTGATCTAAAATGAAGACAATTGCCCTCTATGATGAAACTTGTTCTTTATGCAAGGAAACAAAGAAGATATTTAAAAAACTTGATTGGCTGAATAAAGTGGTATGGATTTCTCTGCAGGAGTATGAAAAAATCCCGGATTCTCTCTCGTTTTCCAAGCATGACCTGCGCAGAGAGCTTCATATTATTACTCCATCGGGCGGTGTGAAAAAGGGTTATTCTGCAGTAAGGAGACTGCTGTTCCTCTTTCCTGCCTCCTTTTTAATCAGCCTCCTTTTATATCTCCCATTGACGCCAATACTGGGCGATCCGATCTACAAATGGATTGCTAAAAACAGGCATAAATTTCTAAAGAAAAAATGTGATGATGGAAGCTGTTCGCTGTAAGCATGGAGCATAATTTTCAATGCTGAAATTTTACTGTTAAAAATAATGAAAACTTGTTGACATGATTCGATAAAATACGGTATGATTCAACCTTGAACGGATACTCTCTTATCCCGAGCTGGTGGAGGGACAGGCCCTATGAAACCCAGCAACCTGCTAAACCTGCTAAAAGGCATTTATCAGCAAAGGTGCTAACCTGACGCAAGGACGTAATTCCTTGAACGATAAGAGTGAAAGGCGCGAATCGATTTGCTTTCAACCTTTTCACTATTGAGAAGGTTTTTTATTTTGCACAGGCAATGGGATGAACGGCTTTTGGAATGTACTATTTATGTGAGTTTTTAGCAGCTTGCAGAGAGGCATAAGAAAAGATGGATGCCTGGCTTTCTAGCCAGCGATGCCTATTTTTCTAATAAAAACTCCATGTTTATTTCATACTACTAAGGGAATGAGTTCCGTATCAAACAGAGATCCATGAAATGACAGGGAAAAGTTCTTTTCCGCTTCCCCATTTCTTAATTCTCGCTCAATTTTCTATTTATAAGGAGGAAGCCAGATGTCAACAAAGCGTCGTTTGTTTACTTCTGAATCAGTTACTGAAGGTCATCCGGATAAAATCTGTGACCAAATTTCTGATGCAATCTTAGATGCGATTTTAGCTAAAGATGCGAATGCCCGTGTTGCTGCAGAGACTTCTGTAACAACTGGACTTGTATTAGTTGCAGGTGAAATCACAACATCTACATACGTAGATATTCCAAAAATCGTTCGTGAAACGGTAAAAGAAATCGGTTATACCCGTGCTAAATATGGTTTCGATTCCGAAACATGTGCAGTTTTAACTTCCATTGATGAGCAGTCAGCAGATATTGCAATGGGTGTTGACCAGGCTCTTGAAGCAAGGGAAGGACAAATGAGTGATCAGGAAATCGAAGCAATCGGTGCAGGGGACCAGGGTTTAATGTTCGGTTTTGCATGCAACGAAACGAAAGAGCTAATGCCTCTTCCGATTTCTTTAGCACATAAACTTTCCCGCCGTCTGACTGAAGTTCGTAAAGAAGAAATTCTTCCTTACCTTCGTCCGGACGGAAAAACTCAGGTAACGGTTGAGTATGATGAAAATGACAAGCCAGTCCGCATTGACACAATCGTTATTTCTACCCAGCATCACCCTGAGATCAGCCTGGAGCAAATCCAGCGCAATCTTAAGGAGCATGTTATTAACCCGGTTGTTCCCAAAGAACTAATCGATGAGAATACAAAGTATTTCATCAACCCAACAGGACGTTTTGTAATCGGCGGACCTCAAGGGGATGCAGGCCTGACTGGACGCAAAATCATTGTTGATACTTACGGCGGATATGCCCGTCATGGCGGAGGCGCGTTCTCCGGTAAGGATCCTACAAAGGTTGACCGCTCTGCTGCTTATGCTGCTCGTTATGTAGCGAAGAACCTTGTGGCAGCAGGTTTAGCTGAGAAAGTGGAAGTTCAGCTTGCTTATGCGATTGGTGTAGCACAGCCAGTGTCGATTTCTGTTGATACATTCGGAACAGGCAAAGTCGATGAAGATGTACTAGTTGATCTAGTTAGAAAGCACTTTGATCTTCGCCCTGCAGGAATTATTAACATGCTTGGCCTTCGCCGCCCAATTTACAAGCAGACAGCTGCTTACGGACACTTCGGACGTACAGATGTTGATCTTCCTTGGGAGCGTACGGACAAAGCTGAAATCCTTCGCTCTGAAGCTTAATAGAAAAGCGGAAGCTCTTTGGCCATCCCCGATACTTTAAGGGGGAGACAAAAATATAAAAAGCGGGAGTTGCATTAATCAATGTAACTCCCGCTTTCTTTTTTGCGTCATTATACATAAAGGGTGTTTATTCACTTTTCGGTCTTTATGCTCTTTAGTCGTTTATAATTATATGTTATCGTATAAACTTCGGATAATGGCTTAATTTTCCGTGCATATTTTTTTTATATTCCACGTGCTAATTATAAATGATTAGTGGTAGTATTATAGGGTATGTTTTCTAAGAAAAAGGAGCCGTTAAGGCTGTATCTAAATATTGAGAAAAGAATGGAGTAGGTGACGTACATAATGTGTGGTTTTATTGGTTGTGTACATGAAAAAGCACAAAATTACCGTGACGCAGATAAAGAACAGTTCCAAAATATGAATGATATCATTACCCATCGGGGTCCCGATGATTCAGGATACTATTTTGATGACCATATTCAATTCGGCTTCCGCCGGCTGAGCATTATCGATATCGAAAGCGGACACCAGCCGCTGACATACGAGAATGAGCGTTATTGGATTATCTTTAATGGTGAAATCTATAACTATGTGGAACTTCGTGAAGAACTTCTCAAAGCTGGATTAAGCTTTGAAACAAGCTCCGATACAGAAGTCATAATTGCCCTTTACAGCCATATGAAAGAAAAGGCTGTTGAAAAATTGCGCGGTATGTTTGCGTTTGTCATTTGGGATAAACAGGAACAGTCTCTATATGGAGCCAGAGATCCATTTGGGATTAAGCCTTTCTTTTATTACGATAAGGGAGACCGCACGTTCTTTGGATCAGAGAAGAAGAGCATTCTTTTGGCTCTTCAAAATGATGTATTAAACTATGACTCCCTCCAGCATTATCTGACCTATCAGTTTGTGCCTGAGCCAAACACGATGTCAGAGGGAATCCATAAGCTTGAGCCTGGCCATTATTTTACTAAAAAAATTGGTGCTCAAATGGATATTAAGCGATATTGGAAAGCTGCTTTCCATCCAGTGCAGAAGTCAGAAGCTGATTTCACGAAAGAAATTAGAGATGTTTTGTTCGACTCAGTCAAAATGCATATGCGTGCCGATGTTCCGGTAGGTTCATTTCTTTCAGGCGGAATAGATTCTTCCATCATTGCTTCCATTGCGAAAGAATTCCATCCTGCTATTAAAACATTCTCCGTCGGGTTTGAACGCAATGGCTTCAGCGAGGTGGATGTAGCGAAAGAAACAGCGGAAAAGCTGGGTGTCGAAAACATCAGCTACATCATAACTCCTGAGGAATACATGAATGAGATTCCGAGAATCATGTGGCATATGGACGATCCGCTTGCTGACCCGGCTTGTGTGCCCCTTTATTTTGTAGCAAGAGAAGCACGCAAGCATGTAACGGTTGTACTTTCAGGTGAGGGCGCTGATGAGCTATTTGGCGGCTATAATATTTACCGTGAACCACAATCCCTGGAAGTCTTCAATAAAATTCCTGCCATCGGCAAAAAGCTTCTACGCATGATTGCAAACATGATGCCAGAGGGAATGAAGGGGAAAAGCTTTATCGAACGCGGTGTAACACCAATGGAAGAGCGCTACATTGGAAATGCAAAAATGTTTACAGAGCAAGAGAAGCGCAGCCTGCTTCATGTATATAAAGACAGCTTAAATTATACGGATATCACTAAACCGCTATATGAAGAAAGCCGGGGCTATGATCCGGTTGACCGCATGCAGTATATCGATATTCATACGTGGATGCGCGGAGACATTCTATTGAAAGCGGACAAAATGACGATGGCTCATTCTCTCGAGCTTCGTGTTCCGTTCCTTGATAAAGAAGTGTTTGAAGTGGCTTCCAAAATTCCGACCAGCCTGAAAACGGCCAATGGAACTACGAAGTATATTCTTCGCAAAGCTGCTGAAGGAGTCGTTCCAGACCATGTGCTGAACCGCAAGAAGCTTGGATTCCCTGTGCCAATCCGCCACTGGCTGAAAGACGAGATGAATGAATGGGCGAAAAATATCATTCGTGAAAGCAGCACAGATCATCTAATTAATAAAGATTACGTACTGCAGCTGCTAGAAGACCATTGTCAGGATAAAGCGGACAATAGCCGCAAAATCTGGACAGTTCTTATGTTCATGGTTTGGCATCAGGTATATGTGGAGAAAAAGTATTCTTTTGAGAAAGAGTATTTGTTAAATAAAGACTTGCAGCCGCTTAAAGGCTAAAAATAAAAACGTCCATCAGGTGAAAACCTGGTGGACGTTTTTATTAATTATAAGAATGTATAAATTTTTTAAGTCAGATAATTGTCTGGCGCAAGCAGCCTCCCACCTCGAGATCACAAGCTTGTCTAGCTGAGGCTCCTAGGGACGAAAGATAAGACACTCCCTCACAAAAGGCAAAGGACGTCTTTCCGGAATGCTCGTCTTGTGCTTGAGGCCGCAGGATAAGGAATGCTTCGTTAGCATAAACATCGCACGACCGAAAACGTTAGGTTTTGGGAGGTCGCGGCGATCTTAGTCTGCGTTCTTTCGTGGGCAAGGCGCTTCCGCTTTTCTTATGGGAGATAGGTAATAGCCTGTTTGCCCATCTGCACCCATGCTTTTTCAAAATCGTTTTTGGGTGCTTTTTTATTTTTCTCTCCTGTGAGCGGATCGTTGAAATACATGTATTCCTGATCATACCCTGTGAGCAGGACTGAATGCTCTTTATAGGTAATCTGTATTTTTCCGCTTGGCGTATGCCAGGTCTGGAAAAAGTCATCAGAAAGCTGTTTATAGGCTGTGTTGATAATAACCCAGACAGGCCTGCCATCTGACAAATGGATCTTTAAGTCTTCAAAATCGGATCCGGTAAGGTCTTCAATGGAGCCAGGCATGTACTTTTCCGCAAGCTCTTTTACCGGTTTATGATAAACGCCAAGACCTGGATTATCAAAGGAATACATATCGCCTATGAATCCGTCATTCGGGTGCCCGAAATAGATTTTTCCGTTTTCTATGCGATAAGGCTCAGGATTTTTCTTTATTTCTTTAGCGAGTGTCATTTTATCAGCCTGTATTCCTGCATGCTGAAGGAGCATGGATAAGCTCGTCACCTCGCATCCTCTGGGGAGCTCAGGAAACTGATTGACTGCGGGTGCATCTATAATTGTTTCTTCCTTGATCTTTATTACGACAGTGTTGTTTCCAAGGAAAGAGCTGGCTTTCTCAGCAGGTTCAGACAGCCATGATTTAATTTGGTTTACGGCTGAAGCAGGCTGGCTGCCTGAAAGGTTGTCATAAACAAATGCACCAGAAATCAGGATGAAGACAAGTAAAAACATTGGTGCCGTTTTTAACATTGTTTTTCTGAATATCACTATTAAAAATAAGAATAGAACAATTGCCGCAATATAAATCTTCAATTTCTTCACCAGCCCATTGGTATTGCCTTATGTTTATTATCGGCTGTTTTCCCATTCTATAATAGGGGGCAGGTGAGTTATTCAGGCTTTTTCTGCAAAGACTTATAGTACTGCCCTTTTTCGGCGTACTCCCTGCTGATCCGTTCCATATCTTTGATATCTTCTGGTGTCAGCTCGCGGATCACTTTTGCGGGCCTTCCGAATGCAAGTGTATTGGGAGGAATTTTCTTTCCCTGTGGAACAAGGCTCCCTGCACCAATGAATGCTCCCTCTCCGATTTCAGCCTGATCTAATACAATTGAGCCCATTCCTATTAAAGCCTTTTTGCGGACAATGCAGCTATGAAGGATTACCTGATGGCCAACTGTCACTTCATCTTCCAATATCAGCGGGTTATTCGGGCTTTGATGCAGGACGGAATTGTCCTGGATATTGACTTTTTTGCCGATGATTGTTGGTGCTACATCTCCGCGTATAACGGAGTTGAACCAAACGCTGGAATCCTCGCCAATTTCAACATCGCCGGTAATGGTAGTAAAATCTGCAATAAATGCGGATTCTGCAATTTTAGGTTCTTTATCTTTATATGGATAGATCATGTGAAACACTCCTATATGAAGTTTGATTATTTTGATTTTATCATAAGAGGCATGATAAACGTTATTTTGGCAAAAAGAATTCCAATTTTACAAAGGGTTGATTCATGAACAATTTCAGCATCTAGGCTATAATATATATACAAAAGACAGTACGTAAAAAGGCTGGGAGGATTGACTATGTGGAAATGGGAAACTGAAGGAGATGCAAAGGGCGTTATTGTCATGGTGCATGGGGCAATGGAGCATCACCGCCGTTATGGCTGGCTGATTGAAATGTGGCGCTTGGCCGGTTTCCATGTCATTATGGGAGATCTTCCTGGCCAGGGGATGACTTCAAGATCCAGAAGAGGCCATATTGACTCCTTTGATGAATATATACTTGAAGTTCAGGATTGGGTACATGCTGCCTATGAATTTGAATTGCCGGTCTTTCTTTTAGGGCACAGCATGGGCGGTCTGATTGCCATTCGCCTGCTGCAGGAGGAAAGGATGAATCTCGCTGGGGTAATTCTGTCCTCCCCATGCTTAGGCTTGGTTCAACAGCCTTCAAAATTTCTGAACTTCTTATCGCTTGGACTCAATTCTGTGATGCCTGGCCTGAAAATGGATGCCGGATTATCCGTTGACATGGCGACGCGGAATCAGGACGTCCTTGATGCTGATTTAAATGATTCTCTTTATGTGACAAAAGTTTCGGTCAGATGGTACAGGGAACTTGTTTCTGCAATAAAGCTTGCCTTTGAGAATCTTGATAAGATCCAGGATGTGCCCCTCCTTGTATTACAGGGCGGCGATGATAAGATCGTAAATAAAACAACTGTCAGAGAATGGTTTAACCTTGCGCCCTTCTCAGAGAAAAGGTTCAAAGAATGGCCTAAATGCTACCATGAAGTCTTTAATGAACCTGAGCGTGAAGAAGTCTTTGAATACGCGAAGGATTTCGTTAACAGCCAATTAAAAGCGCTTGGTTATGTGGTTTAAGGACGGTGTTTTAATTATGGAGGGGTGCAGCTTAATATAAGAAACTGTTCACCTATCCCTAAGCAAAAGGAGGTTTATCATGTCATGAGTGTCCCTTCCATGCCAATTAGCTTAATGTCACATGTCTACAGGAAGGTTCTTCCTGCGGTACATAAGGAACTAGCATACTGGAAAAGCAGAGCGGAAGCCATTCCTGATCAGGAGTTAAGAAAGCAGGCTCTTGCCAGCATTGAGCATAAAACCTTCCACTGTGAAGGCGGAGCTATTATGTCATTAATGGCCAAGGAAAAATATGAACAAGCGGTTAAGTTCATCGTCGCATATCAGACAATCAGTGATTATTTGGACAATCTCTGCGATCGGAGCACTTCACTTGATCCCCGGGACTTTGCGGCACTGCACGAGTCAATGGAGGATGCCCTCGATACCGATGCAGCAGAAAAAAATTATTATCGGCTGAGAAATGAACAGGATGATGGAAACTATCTTGCAGATTTGGCAGGAGTCTGCAGGGAAGTGCTGTCCAGTCTGAGGCATTACAGACATATAAAAAGCCATCTGCTTGAATTATGCCGATACTATTGTGATCTGCAAATACATAAGCATGTTGTGGTGGAAGAACGAGTTCCCCGTCTGCAGAACTGGTTTGACCAATATCGGTCTGATATTCCTGAGATGGAATGGTATGAGTTCTCTGCTTGCTCGGGATCTACTTTGGGGATTTTTTGCCTTGTTTCCTACGCACTGAGAGATGATTTTGAAGCGGAGCATGCGGTAAATATACGAAATGGTTATTTTCCATACATCCAGGGTCTCCACATTCTTCTTGATTATCTGATTGATCAGGAAGAGGACAAAGCCGGTGGAGACTTGAATTTTTGCTTTTACTATGAGAACGAAGAAAAACTGTTTTCGAGATTGAAGCATTTTGTTGTCGAAGCAGATAAGCATACTGAAAAGCTGCCTCATAAACATTTCCATAAACTGATTAATCGCGGCTTGCTCGGGGTTTATCTATCCGATGAGAAGGTCCGGAAGCAGCGGAATGTCAGAAGATTAGCCAAAAGCATGATCAGAACAGGCGGCATGGTAAGCTTTTTCTTTTATGTGAACGGCAGAGCTTACCGTACTTTGCAGAAGATGATGCCTGCGGGCTTTTCAGGAGCGATTGAAAAATAATAAAAAGCCTGCATTTTTTGCAGGCTTTTACCGTTTTTCAATAGCTACAATAAACGGCGGGTTATTTTTTTGATTAATAAACTGGTATTGCAATACATGGACGAGGCTTTGATCCAGCTGCCTTACATATCTGAGCAGATAATCACGCTCAACAGCTCCCTCAATATGGCCGTGATAAATCACTAAAAGAATAATCCCCTCCGGAGCCATCAGTTCCAAAAGCTGATCGATGGCAGAAATGGTTGTCTGCGGACGGGTGACAATATCTTTATCACCGCCGGGCAGGTAACCTAAATTAAAAATGGCTGCAGTTATTTTTCCATGATGCACAGGCGGCACATTCTCAAGAATGAATTCATGTCCTGTATGGAAAAGGGTAGCCCTGTCTGACAGGTCATGATCAGCCAGGCGCGTTTTTGTATTCTGGACAGCTTCTTCCTGAATATCGAAACCGTAAACTCTTCCATTATGTCCTACCAGATCCGCCAGAAATACTGTATCATGTCCGTTGCCCAAAGTGGCATCAATAACGATATCTCCAGGTGATACTGCTTTCTCAAGCAGCTGTCTTGCATAAGGTAAGATTCTTTCAAGCTTCATGACAATGCCTCCATTTGGCTTGGATTGTAAAGTTTGCCTTGCCAGCTGTTTCTGCGCTTTAATTCCGCATCAATGCTATTTAGCACTTCCCACTTATTTACGCTCCACATTGGCCCGATCATCAAGTCGATTGGCCCATCTCCTGTTATTCGGTGTACAATCATTTCCGGAGGTAAAATCTCCAGCTGGTCACATACTAAGTTTACATATTCATTAAGTGACAGAAACTCAAGCATGCCTTTTTCAAATTGTTTAACCATCGGGGTTCCTTTTAATAAATGAAGGAGATGAATTTTTATCCCCTGCACATCCAGTTTTGCAACTTCCCGTGCGGTTTCCATCATCATATCCGGTGTTTCAAGCGGAAGGCCATTAATGATGTGGGAACAGATGCGGATGCCATGTTTGCGGAGCTTCTTTACTCCCTCTGCATAGCATTGATAATCATGAGCGCGGTTAATTAAAAGGGCAGTCCGTTCATGCACAGTTTGTAAGCCCAGTTCTACCCAGAGATAAGTTCGCTGATTAAGCTCTGCCAGATATTCGACTACATCATCAGGCAGACAGTCAGGGCGGGTCGCAATAGACAGTCCGACAACTCCGTCCTGCTCAAGCACTCTCTCATACATATCACGAAGCACTTCCACAGGGGCATGAGTATTCGTAAAGGCCTGAAAATAAGCCATGTATTTTCCATCTTTCCATTTATGATGCATTTTTGTTTTTATTGCATTAAATTGTGTTTCCAAATCATCAGCACGGTTCCCGGCAAAGTCTCCCGAACCGGATGCACTGCAGAATGTACATCCCCCATGTGCGACTGTGCCATCACGGTTGGGGCAATCAAAGCCGCCATCGAGTGCCACCTTGAAAACCTTATGGCCAAATTCATTACGCAAATGATAATTCCATGTATGGTACCGTTTATTATCGGATGCATATGGAAAAGGATTTACTTTATCCACAATTATCCCTCCTTTTTCAAAGAGTAATCTATAAGGTAAAAATGAATATGAAGGATTTCATAAAATTAATCTTATCATGACCCAAAACCTTATCCAAGGGGAATTGGCAGGAAATAGAGTGGTAAGAATTACAGAAAAATGAACAAACTAATTATTGAAGCATGCAAGCTTCTAGACCCATTCTTTAAGGAGGGGAACAGATAATGGCAACCCGTGAATCGATGGATACACTCCTGCAGCAGTGTGAGGATGCAATCCGTTTTGCCCAGGAGCAGTTTGAATCAGGCAGGACACAGGAGCATTATAATGATAACGAATACTCCAATGCTCTTCAATCTTTGGAAGCTGCTTATAATGATATAACCCAGATGGCCCATAGCGCCAACTCCCAGCAGCGGGAACAGCTTCACCGAATGAGACTCCAGCTGCAGCAGCTCCAAAATCAGATGATAATACTTCCTCATTAAGGAGTGGTCCACAGATGGTAAAAAAGCGCTCAAAACAAAACAATCCGGAACAAAAGACCCGCAATGGCGCCAATAGCCAGGACGTTGAACTTGGCCGGGATTTTGATGCGGTAAAGCAGTCGAAAAAGAATTATGAGAAGTCAGGCGGCCAGCCTGTAAAATCAAAATTTCACCCTGAGCCGGAACAATCATCATAAATAGAATATGGAAAGCCCCGATTTTTCAAAATCGGGGCTTTATTTTTGTGCCGTTTAACGAACTATTCTCAATAGGTGCATTCCTTAAATATCCACATTCAGTTTCAATTATAAAAGAAGAAGTATTCTGTCTATTAAAATCGAATGAAAACCTATTGCAAGGACAGGAAAAACCAACTAAAATTATTTTGGATTTCGAAATAGTGCCGGGTGGTAATATGCCGGCTGACATAAAAAAAATTTTAAAAAAGGGGCGTAATTTTATGCCGCGGACCTTATGGCTTTTAATAATTGGGATGGCAGTGAATGTAACCGGATCTTCTTTTTTGTGGCCACTTAATACAATCTACATTCATGACCACTTAGGCAAGTCCTTATCGGTTGCCGGCCTGGTTTTGATGGTGAACGCAGCTGCAAGCGTCGCAGGAAATTTAATAGGGGGAAGCCTATATGATAAAATAGGCGGCTATCGTTCGATTCTTCTTGGAATTATCATCACGGTAATGGCGCTTCTCGGTTTGACCTTTTGGCACGGCTGGCCTGCATACGTGGTGTTTCTCACTATTGTCGGATTTGGGTCTGGCATTGTTTTTCCATCTATGTTTGCGATGGCTGGATCTGTGTGGAAGGAAGGCGGCCGCAAAGCTTTCAATGCCATCTATGTGGCTCAGAATGCCGGTGTTGCCATTGGTGCTGCTCTCGGCGGCCTTGTGGCTTCGTACTCTTTTCAGTTGATTTTTCTGGCCAATACTGTCATGTATATCGTTTTTTTACTGATCGCTGTTTTTGGATACAGGGGAATAAATACTGCTTCGGGTCAGCAGACCTCCATCCTTCAGGAAAATCGCATGGTTAAAAATCATACCAAGCTTTATGCACTGCTCATATTATGTGCAGGCTATTTATTGTGCTGGGTCGGATATGTGCAATGGCAATCAACTATTGCTGCTTACACACAGGAATTGAATATTTCGTTAAAGCAATACAGCTTGCTGTGGACTATTAATGGAGCCCTGATTGTATTGGGACAGCCGTTTATCAGTGCTTTGGTAAAATGGTTTAAAACACTTAAGGTTCAGATGGTCGCCGGCATGGTCATATTTATAGGTTCATTTGCTGCTGCAGCAAGTGCCGAGAAATTCTCAGCTTTTATCACAGCCATGGTTATACTGACGATTGGCGAAATGCTAATATGGCCAGCGGTTCCGACCATTGCTAACCAGCTTGCCCCTAAAGGGCGGGAAGGTTTTTACCAGGGAATCGTAAACAGTACTGCTACAGGCGGAAGGATGATCGGGCCTTTACTGGGGGGGATTCTCGTTGACCTTTACGGAATCTCCATGCTGTTTGCTGTATTAATAGTTCTATTTGTTTTTGCCATTCTGACAACTCTTGTGTATGACCGGAAATTGAAGGAGCCTAAAAAATTGGCGCATGTATCATAAGAAAGAAACCTGCAGTTTTGAGCTGCAGGTTTTTTTGAAATTTTAGTTCTTAACCGGCGCCTTCGAAGTAATTTTCTTTTTGCTTAGCGGCAAATACAACTTCATTGAAGAAGCTTTTCAAAATCAGCCATCTCGCTGGATAAGAACTGATAAAATCCTCGAGAACCTCTTCTGAATAAAGAAGCAGGACATCCAGATCTGCCTTCTTTTGCTTCAAATCATACAAAAGGGCATGCGGAATGGTGTAATAGTCATTCAGCTGCCATTGATTTAGTTTCACAGTTAAAATATTATGGTCATCAATATAGGTTTGCAGCGCCTGTTTTTGCGCCTGAGTGCATTCCTGTTTTGATTTGTTTCCAGATTGCCAATTCGGATTAATCAGATAGATGCCTTTCATCTGAAACACCTCCCATATCTGCTAGTACTAATGTTATGGGCAGTAAAAGCCATAAGAATACCCATTGAAGTGAATTTGTTTTCAGAAAAATATGATAAAATAGTATTCATAAATAGTAGATTGACCTAAATGAGGGGATTCAAATGAAAAGTGCATTCTTCGATCTGCCTGTGAAGGTTGTCGAAACCATTGTTGAGAACGCCTTTGGATGGCTTGTAGTTGTGAATAAAGAAGGAACAATTATTTACATTAATAAAAATTATTGTAATTTTCTGGAAACAGAAAGGGAAAAGGCTCTTGGGAAGCATGTGTCCGAGGTGATTGAAAATTCACGTATGCATATAGTGGCAGAATCAGGAAAGGAAGAAATTGCAGATCTGCAATATATAAGAGGCAACTATATGATAGCAAATCGCATCCCCATTTTTTCTGATGGCGAAGTAATTGGCGCTTTCGGGACAGTCTTTTTTAGGGATACAAAGGAATGGATGCAGATGAACAGCCATGTAAAGAGCATGCTGACAAAAATCCAGAGCTTTATCCAGGAAATTGATCCAAGTGTTAAATACAGCCTTGATGATATCCTGGGAAACTCGAGCCAGATTCATAGCCTTAAAGAAAAGGTGAAAATGGTGGCAGCCAGTGATATTTCCGTTTTAATCCGCGGGGAAAGCGGGACTGGAAAAGAACTATTTGCGCACAGCATACATCAGCTCAGCAACAGGAGCCATCAGCCATTTGTGAAAATTAACTGCGGAGCCATTCCGGAACATCTGCTGGAGTCTGAACTGTTTGGCTACGAAGAAGGTGCGTTTACAGGTGCGAAAAAGGGAGGTAAAAAGGGGAAATTCCAGCTTGCTGATGGAGGGACTTTATTTTTGGATGAAATTGGAGATATGCCGCTTAATATGCAGGTGAAGTTATTGCGTGCTCTGCAGGAAGGCGAGATTGAAAGCGTGGGTTCGACTTCTCCGGTTAAAGTAGATGTCCGGATTATCGCTGCAACTAACAGACCGCTCGAAAAAATGATGGAGGAAAAGCGCTTTAGGGAGGATCTATTCTATCGGATTAATGTGGTGCCGTTCATGATTCCTTCTTTGCGCGACAGGATGGAAGATTTATCACTCCTGATCGATAGCTTTATCAAGAAAATAACGAAAAAATCGGGAAAGAGAATAAGTGCAATTGAAGACGAGGTAATAGAAAAGTTTCATCAATATAGCTGGCCCGGCAATATTAGAGAGCTTGAAAATGTAATAGAGGCATCCATTCATTTAACAAGCAATGAAAGTATTACTACAGAATCTTTGCCGGATTACATGAAAGAATCTGCCGTTTATCCCGTTGGAAAAAAGAACTTGAAGGACATTCTGGAAGAAACAGAAAAGCGGATATTGACTCAAAGCTTGAGCAAATATAACCATGATCGATTAGAAGCGGCAAAAGCTCTAGGCATCAGTAAATCTTCTATGTATGAAAAACTAAAGAAATATGGAATTGAATAAAGATAAACAGTCCAGAAATCCGGAATATGTTCCAGAATTCTGGACTGTTTTCATTCTAGTAATTTTATGTACACTTAGTCCTACCCTTAGACGGAATTATCAGAAACTAGTCTATTATATCTGTGGACTTGTTTCCTTTGCATTCCAGAATTCTGGAAAAATGATTCATTAATTGTTCACGATTCCCTTTACCTACAAGCCTTTCATGTTGGCACGACTCTTGCATTATCATTTCTCAGCAAGTTATTTTTCAGTTATTTTTTGCAAGCGTTTTCAGGAGGAGGATGAAAAGTTCTTTTCTTATTTTTAAAACAAAGGGGGAAATGAAATGCTAAGTATGATTGGATTAATAGGCGGGCTTGCCCTGCTGATTTACCTGACTATGCGGGGAATGAACCTGCTGGTTGTCGGACCGCTATCTGCCTTGTTTGTAGCTCTTTTTAGCGGCATGCCATTATTTCCGCAGCTGGCAGGTGAAGGGGAGGCCAATTTGGTCGGGAACTATATGTCCGGCTTTTCAGGGTTTGTAACATCATGGTACCTAATGTTCCTATTGGGTGCAATTTTTGGGAAGGTAATGGAAGACAGCGGCGCGGCCGACAGTGTATCCAAAATGGTAGTGGATAAGCTCGGAATGAAATATGCCGTTCTTGCCATTGTCGCTTCCTGTGCTATTTTAACTTATGGCGGAGTCAGTTTATTCGTAGTTGCTTTCTCTGTATATCCAATGGCATTAAGTTTATTTAAACAGGCAAATCTTCCAAGAAGGTTCATCCCTGCAGCACTTGCCTTTGGATCTGTAACTTTTACGATGACTTCTGCGGGTTCACCGGAAATTCAAAACTGGATCCCGATTGAATTTCTTGGAACGACTCCATATGCAGGCTGGGAAGTCAGCTTAATTGTCGCTGTGTTCATGATGATTTTTGGCTACTGGTGGCTGAAGCGGATGATCACAAAGGCTGTAAACAAAGGAGAAACCTTTGAATCCCGAAAGCAGGATCCTGTAACTGAGAATAAGGAATTACCGCACCCTTTTATGGGGGTTCTCCCATTGGCTGTTGTTTTAATTATCTCATTCGTATTCCATGATTCTCTTGCACAATCTGCACTTATTCTTGCATTACTGGGCGGAGTTATTGCCACATATCTATTGAACAGAAAGTATTTCACAAATTTCTGGAATGCTGTGTCTGATGGTACATTAGGCGCATTAATAGCGATTGGGAATACAGCTGCTGTTGTCGGGTTCGGCGGAGTGGCAAAGGCAGTTCCTGCATTTGCCACAGCAGTAGATTGGATGACAAGCATTCCTGGGAGCCCGCTGATAGGCGGTGCCATAGCAGTAAGTGTTATCGCCGGCATGACCGGTTCAGCTTCAGGCGGGCAGGCCATCGCATTGCCGATTCTGGCCCCGCATTATATGGACATGGGCGTCAATGCAGAAGCCCTGCACAGAACAGTAGCCATTTCATCCGGTGCTCTGGATTCCTTGCCGCATAATGGCTATGTCGTTACCACTGTACGGGCTATCTGCGGGGAATCTCACCAGGCTGCATATGGAGCGGTAGCGGCTGTTACAGTAATCGTTCCGCTGATTGGTTTAGCACTTGCGATTGTATTATTCTCACTCGGTCTAGGAATCTAATTTCGGCAGGGGCTCATAAAATAGAGCCCCGGCTTTGTTTTTGAAAGGAGCTTATTCATGGTACAAAATAAAGTAGTTTTTATAACCGGTGCAGCGCAGGGAATTGGCTATGAAATAGGCAAGAGATTTGCTGAACACGGCTCGAAAATCGTTCTGACAGATATTCAGGAAGAGGCTGTGAAAAAAGCTGCAGAAAATTTGCAGAATGAAGGTTTTGAAGCAATCGGGCTTAAATGTGATGTGACCTTGGAGTCTGATATACAATCGGCCATCAATGAAACTGTCAGTCAATTCGGTGCCTTGGATGTGCTCATTAACAATGCAGGGCTGCAGCATGTTTCCTTTATTGAAGACTTTCCTACTGAAAAATTCGAGTTTCTTATCAAAGTAATGCTGACTGCACCGTTCATGGCCATTAAACATGTCATGCCCGTCATGAAAAAACAAAAGTCCGGCCGTATCCTGAACATGGCATCCATTAACGGTCTTGTTGGATTCGCGGGGAAAGCAGCTTATAACAGTGCCAAGCATGGCGTTATAGGCCTTACTAAAGTCGCAGCATTGGAAGCTGCTGAAGATGGCATTACGGTCAATGCCATATGCCCGGGCTATGTGGATACACCACTCGTAAGAAATCAGCTGAATGACCTTGCTAAAACAAGAAATGTACCTATTGAAAAAGCGCTGGAAGAAGTCATTTATCCCTTAGTGCCGCAAAAGAGGCTGCTGAAGGTAGAAGAGATTGCAGATTATGCTATTTTTTTGGCTGGTGACGGAGCTAAAGGCATTACAGGACAGGCGGCAGTTATCGATGGAGGATATACTGTTCAGTAAATCAGGCACATTTTCTGAAAGATTGCATATTCTAGTTATTAAATTCCTGTCAGGATAAGCCTACTTGCATCCTGGCGGGAAATTTATTACAATAGTCATATTCCTATACTAAAATGCTTAGATAAGGAGCAGTAGTGGTGCAATAGCCCGTTATAGAGAGTTGACGGAAGGTGCAAGTCAGCCGGGCACATCATGAACTCGCCTTGGAGCAGCAAGTGTGAAGTACCAGTAATGCTTGCCGTTTTCCGCGTTAAGGATGAATGAAGCGAGTGACATGTTCACTAATGTGGGTGGTACCGCGGGAGATTTATACATAATCCTCTCGTCCCTTTTTTGGGATGAGAGGTTTTTTATTATATTTTTTAGGCTGTTTCGTAAAGTTGATTGCAGCGGAGGGCACTTGATCCTCGAAAATGCTGACGCATTTTCTTCGTGCGGTGCTCATTCATGGAGGGTTATTCAATGTCCTGCGGGTAGTGAGGAAAGTGAGAGACCCCGCAGGCGAAGCCGGGGAGGCTCTCATCTCTCCCGCGGGTTCGCTAAGTGCCTCGTGCTGAAATCAACGGGCAATATTCATAAGCCCAAAAACGGTTTATAAGAAAAGAGCCTGATTTTATTTTCATTAATAGGAGGAAACAAAAATGAGTTTCAATCATCAGGAGATTGAAAAAAAGTGGCAAGGCTACTGGGAAGAAAATAAAACTTTTAAAACAACTGAAGATAAAGGCAAGCGCAAGTTTTATGCGCTTGATATGTTCCCTTATCCTTCAGGCGCAGGACTTCATGTCGGTCACCCGGAAGGATATACGGCAACAGACATCCTTTCCCGCATGAAGCGCATGCAAGGCTATAATGTTCTTCACCCAATGGGCTGGGATGCATTTGGTTTGCCTGCCGAGCAATATGCCCTTGATACAGGAAACGATCCTGCTGAATTCACAGAAAAGAATATCAACACCTTCCGACGCCAGATTAAGGCTTTAGGTTTTTCATATGACTGGGATCGTGAAGTAAACACAACAGACCCTGAATATTATAAATGGACTCAGTGGATTTTCTTAAAGCTTTATGAAAAAGGGCTTGCATATATCGATGAAGTAGCTGTTAACTGGTGTCCCGCACTTGGAACAGTACTTGCAAATGAAGAGGTCATCGACGGAAAAAGTGAACGAGGAGGCCATCCGGTAGAACGCCGTCCAATGAGACAGTGGATGCTAAAAATTACGGCTTATGCTGATCGCCTGCTTGAAGATCTTGATTTATTGGATTGGCCAGAGAGCCTTAAAGATATGCAGCGAAACTGGATCGGCCGTTCTGAAGGAGCAGAAGTAACGTTCAATATTGAAGGCCATGATGGAACGTTCACTGTTTTCACAACACGACCTGACACATTATATGGTGCAACATATGCTGTTCTTGCTCCAGAACATGCGCTTGTTGAAAAAATCACAGCAGATGGGCAGCGCGAGGCAGTTCAGGCTTACATTGACAAAGTAAAGAGCAAGAGCGATCTCGAGCGGACAGATCTTGCTAAAGAAAAAACAGGTGTCTTCACTGGTGCTTATGCGATTAACCCGGTCAATGGCGAAAAAATGCCAATCTGGATTGCAGATTATGTTTTAGCCAGCTATGGAACTGGGGCCATCATGGCGGTTCCAGCCCATGACGAGCGCGACTATGAGTTCGCCAAGCAATTTGATCTGCCTATTAAAGAAGTCGTTGCCGGCGGAGAAGTTGGAAAAGAAGCATACACTGGCGATGGCGAGCATGTTAACTCAGGTTTCCTTGATGGATTAAATAAAGAGGAAGCGATTGAGAAAATGATCGCATGGCTTGAAGAGAAAGGCATTGGCACTAAGAAGGTTACTTATCGTCTTCGTGACTGGCTATTCAGCCGCCAGCGTTATTGGGGCGAGCCGATTCCAGTGATCCACTGGGAAGATGGCACAATGACTGCCGTGCCGGAAGATCAGCTGCCATTAGTGCTTCCAAAAACAACGGAAATCAAACCATCCGGCACTGGAGAGTCACCATTAGCCAACATCGATGAGTGGGTTAATGTCGTGGATCCTGAAACAGGCAAGAAGGGCCGCAGGGAAACGAACACAATGCCACAATGGGCAGGCAGCTGCTGGTACTATCTTCGCTATATTGATCCGAAAAACAGTGAAGCTCTTGCAGATCCTGAGAAATTAAAAGAATGGCTTCCGGTTGATATTTATATCGGCGGAGCTGAACATGCGGTTCTTCATCTCCTATATGCCCGCTTCTGGCACAAGGTCCTTTATGATGTGGGAATTGTCCATACGAAGGAACCGTTCCAAAAGTTATTTAACCAAGGTATGATTCTTGGGGAAAATAATGAAAAAATGAGTAAATCAAAAGGCAATGTCGTTAATCCGGATGAAATTGTAGCAAGCCATGGTGCTGATACTCTTCGTCTATACGAAATGTTCATGGGGCCTCTTGAAGCTTCCATCGCATGGTCTACAAATGGATTGGATGGTTCAAGAAGATTCCTTGACCGCATCTGGCGTTTGTTTGTGGAAGAGACTGGTGAATTAAGCCAGGGAATTCAGGACATTGAAGAAGGCAGCAGCCTTGAAAAGGTTTACCACCAAACGGTGAAAAAAGTAACTGAGGACTACGAAGGGCTGCGTTTCAACACAGCTATTTCTCAAATGATGGTATTCATCAATGAAGCATATAAAGCAGATGTGCTTCCAAAGACCTTTGCAGAAGGCTTTGTTAAAATGCTTTCACCCATTGCTCCACACATGTCCGAAGAGCTTTGGTCTAAATTAGGCCATGGTGAATCCATTGCTTATGAAGCTTGGCCTGCATATGATGAAGCCAAAATGATAGATGATGAAGTCGAAATCGTTATCCAAATCAACGGTAAAGTTAAAGCAAAGCTTATGGTTCCTGCCGATGCCAAAAAAGACCTATTGGAGCAAATCGCAATGGGAGATGACAAAGTAAAAGAACAAATTGACGGAAAAACCGTCCGTAAAGTCATCGCGGTGCCAGGTAAACTTGTGAATATCGTTGCGAATTAAGTTATATCAGATGAAACCACCTCTATTTGTCAGAGGTGGTTTTTGTATTTGTGTTTTAGAAACGTCCCGTTTATATTTTTCGTCCCATATAGGGTATTATAGAATTGGCAGCATTATTTAATGTTAAGTGCTATTTAAAAGGCTTTCCAGAAAGGGTGTTAGGATTGGACCGTATTGAAGAGATAACAACAGAAGAATTGCAAAAAAAGCTTGAAGAAGGGGAGAAACTTGAGCTTGTCGATGTAAGGGAAGATGAAGAGGTTGCATCCGGCATGATTCCAGGGGCGAGACATATCCGTATGGGCACGATACCTGAGAATCTTGATAAATTTGATAAAGATACGGAGTACATCATTATTTGCCGTTCTGGCAATCGCAGCGGAAACGTATGCCACTATTTGCAGGACCAGGGATATAAAGTCCGCAATATGACCGGGGGCATGCTGAACTGGCAGGGTGAAACAAAATAGAGAAGAGCGGAGCCGCAGCAGGCTTCGTTTTTTTTTATGTTTCGGTTTTAAAAATTCAGAAAATTGTACAAACTGATAAAAAACTAAGAAAGGAAGTTTCCTGTGATTAAGGTAAAGCTATTTGATCATGAACATGAAAAAGACCTGGAAAAGGATATGAATCATTTTCTGGAGAAGATTGAAGAAAAAAAGCTGCTGGATATTAAATATAATGTTGCCGCAGTGCAAGAGGACGAAGATGAACAAATTTATTGTTTCTCTGCCATGGTTATATATAGAGCCTGATGTCTGAGGAGCATCAGGCTCTATCTTTATTATACAATCCTAGCTGAGACTGCTGCGTTTAATCCGGCTAACCTGCCTGTTACAAGTGCGGATGTAATATTATATCCGCCTGTGTAGCCATGGATGTCCAGGATTTCTCCGCAGAAGAAAAGTCCTTCCATCAATTTTGAAGCCATTGTTTGCGGTTCAATTTCTTTGACGGAAACCCCTCCGCCGGTAACAAAGGCTTTATCGAGAGGCAATGTCCCATTTACTTTAAACTGAAAAGATTTGCAGGCTTTAACAAAGCTTCTGATCTTTTCGTTTGAAATCGCAGCTCCCTGTGAGGACGGATCAATTCCGTTCTTCTCAAGAAGAAACAAAAGATATCTTTCAGGAAGCCTCCCTTTTAAGAGATTTTTCATACTTTTCTTTGGATCTTCTTTGATCTTTTTGGACACTTCCTGAAAAAGAGGCTCTTCTTTTGTATCCGGGATTGCGTCCAAATTCATGACCACTTCTTTTAAATTCCACTTCTTCATCGCTTTCACCGCATATTGGCTGCAGCGCAAGACGGCCGGGCCGCTAATGCCAATATGGGTAAAAATCATATCCATCCGATGGGTTATAAGCGCTTTTCCTTTAGGGTTTAAAACACTAAGCGCCACATTCCGGAGCGACAATCCCTGCAGTATTTTTTCTTTAATAAAGTTCTCAGAAGATGTCAGCGGAACCTCGGTTGGGAAAAGCTCTGTAATCGTATGGCCTGCTTTTTCCGCCCATGCATAGCCGTCGCCGGTTGAGCCGGTATGAGGGACTGATTTCCCTCCTACGGCAACCACAACTGAATCTGCTTCATATACATCGCCTGTTTTTAATTCTACCGATTTCACCCTGCCATTTTCATAGTGAACATCCTGGATAGGGCTATTCGTCTTGATATCGACTTTCAGCTCCTTCAGCCTTGAAATCAAGGCATCAACAACAGATTGCGCTTTGTCGGTAACAGGAAACATCCGTCCGTGATCTTCTTCTTTCAGCTTAATTCCTAAATTCTCAAAGAAGCGGATAATATCTTCATTGCTGAAAATGGAGAATGCACTGTACAAAAACCGGCCATTGCCAGGAATATGCTTAATGATCTCGTCCACTGGAAGCCTGTTTGTGACATTGCACCTGCCCCCTCCGGAAATGGCAAGCTTCCTTCCAAGCTTGGTTCCTTTGTCAATCAGCAGTACTTTTGCCTTCTGTTCCGCAGCACCGATTGCTGCCATCAATCCCGAAGGACCCCCGCCTATAACTATTACATCATATTTCATATTTTCACCAACTTATCTTGATTCGCTAAAAAAGCAGTAGCTTCATTATAAATCAAATATCCTATTTCTAAAAATAATGCCCCATAATACGGTATTGCAAGTGGAATTTCCTCTGCAAGAAGAGTACACTACAAATAGTGTGTCTAAAAAGATAGAAAATTGACGAACTTACTGCGAATTGTTTTGGCAATCACAGGCTGTAAAAGCTGCATGCTGCAGGTTTTTAAATAAGAGAGAAAGCTTTGAAAGTCGATAACTGTCTAGCTCCACAAGGAACGCTACGATAGCTTTATCATCGCACGGCTAAAAGCGCTGGCTTTTAGGAGGAGCGCCTACCGGGGGGTGGGCAAAGCGCTTCCGCATTTCATAAAGGAAGGGATTATATGTCATCTAAGCTCTTAAAGGGAACCTTCATCCTTACGCTTGGCACAATTATCTCGAAGGTTCTTGGTTTGTTTTATGTTATTCCTTTTTACCAAATTGTCGGGAAGGAAGGGACAGCCCTTTATTCCTTTTCGTATACACCTTATACAATCTTTATTAGTGTTGCAACAGCGGGAGTTCCGCTTGCTGTTTCAAAATTCATCTCTAAATATAATGCAATAGAGGAATACGCAGTCGGAAGAAAGCTGTTCAAATCAGGCCTGGCGGTCATGACGGCAAGCGGAATCATTTCATTCCTGATCCTATTCTTCCTTGCTCCGGCAGTTGCCGAAATGACCTTGGCAGGAAAAGACGTTGAAGTTAGTGTTAAAGATGTAACAACTGTAATTAGAGCGGTATCATTTGCCCTGATTATTATTCCGTTCATGAGTTTGATAAGAGGGTTCTTTCAGGGACATCAGTCAATGGGTCCTACTGCTGTTTCACAGGTTGTGGAGCAGATTGTCCGCATCCTGTTCGTTCTTGCAGGTGCATATGTCGTTTTAAATGTAATGAAAGGTTCACTGACTGCCGCGATCAGTGTCGCCACCTTTGCTGCCTTTATTGGCGGACTCGGAAGCCTCGGGGTATTATTCTGGTATTGGTATAAACGTAAGCCGCATTTGGATAAAATGCTTGAAGAAGATAAAGGAACCGTTGACATTTCCCTAAAGGAAATTTATAAAGAAATCATTCTTTATGCCGCACCATTTGTATTTGTGGGTCTCGCGAATCCTCTCTTTCAGTTTATCGATCAGATAACATTTACCAGGGCGATGGATGCCATCGGTGAATCGAAAAATGCAGTTGCAGCCTTTTCTGTCCTGAACTTTGAGACGCATAAGCTGGTCATCATTCCTGTCTCGCTTGCCACAGCTTTCTCGCTGACGCTTGTGCCAAGTGTGACGAAAGCATTTATGGAAGAAGATAGGTCAGATTTAAACCGCCAGCTTAACCAGACTTTCCAGGTGCTTCTCTTTCTGACTCTTCCTGCCGTAGCAGGATTGTCCCTGCTTGCCGAGCCGGTTTTCACCCTGTTTTATGAGCATAAGGATTTGGGTACTGAAGTGCTAAGAACTTATGCCCCAGTGGCGATTCTCTTTGCTTATTTTTCGGTAACTGCAGCCATTCTGCAGGGAATCAATGAACAGCGTTTTACAATTTTAAGTTTGCTGACAGGCCTGCTTGTAAAGCTGTCATTGAATATTCCGCTCATAAAACTGTTCGAAACACAGGGAGCCGTATTTGCAACCGCTCTTGGCTATATCGTAGCTATTTTAATTAACCTTTTCGTAATTAAAACATTTGCAAAATATCCTTTCAAGCTTGTCTTAAGACGAGGAATGCTGATTGTATTATTTACTGCATGCATGTACATTGCTGCAGGCGTGGTTTATAAAATCACAACTGCCTTCTTATCGCCGGCATCCAATTTTCAGGCTATCATCATTGTCATCACCTGCGCAGCAGCTGGAGCGGGAGTCTATTTCTACCTAAGCTTCAGAACTAAATTAATCTATCTCCTGTTTGGATCAAGAGTCGATAGAATGCTTAAGAAGTTAAGATTGAAGGCTTAAAATTAGAAGGTCTCCGTGATGGGGGCCTTTTTTAAAAAATGTTTAGGATTTGGTTTTAGATAACAATATACAAAGCACTGAGTTGATTGGAGCGGAGGGTACTTGATCCTCGAAAATGCTGGCGCATTTTCTTCGTACGGTGTTCAGTCGAGGAAGTTTATTCAACGTCCTGCGGGAGCAGTGGGGCAGGTGAGACCCCGCAGGCGCAAAGCGACGAGGAGGCTCACCGCCCGCTCCGCGGAAAGCAAGTGCCCCGTGCTGAAATCAGCGGACAGAATATTTACTTATAACAAGGATAAGAGAACCTTTTTAAAAGGTAAATCTTTAATAACGCGATTTTAATAAAAATCAGATTAATTAGGATTAAAAGGGAGGGGCAGCCATGAGAATTGACAAAATGCTGGCCAATCTGGGCTACGGAAGCCGTAAGGATGTTAAAAAGCTATTAAAGGATGGAGCTGTAACCGTTAATGATGAAAAAGTAAAGGATCCCAAGCACCAGGTCGATCCTGAACAGGATGCTGTCATCATTAATGGCGAAAAGGTTGAATATAAGGAATTCATTTATTTGATGATGAACAAACCGCCAGGCGTCATTTCCGCAACAGAAGACTCTCAATTTGAAACCGTGGTCGACCTGCTCGAAATGGAAGACCTTGTTTTTTCTCCTTTTCCAGTGGGACGCCTGGATAAGGATACAGAAGGGCTTTTGCTGCTGACTAATGACGGCCAGCTGGCACATCGGCTGCTTTCTCCAAAAAAGCATGTTCCTAAAACCTATTTTGCAGTCATAGACAGGGAAGTAACAGCTGATGATGTTGCTGCGTTTAAAAAAGGGGTTATACTAGATGATGGCTATGAAACCAAGCCTGGGGAGCTGGAAATCCTTAAATCCGGCATAACATCCGATATTGAGTTAACCATTACGGAGGGAAAGTTTCATCAGGTGAAAAGAATGTTTGAGGCAGTGGGAAAAAGAGTCATCTATTTGAAGAGAATCTCAATGGGCCCGCTTGAGCTGGATAAAACATTGGAATTGGGTGAATATCGGGAATTGACTGATGAAGAGCTTGATAAGCTGATGAATTATGAAGTGAGATGAGACGGAAAAATCGCCCTGACAGCAGGGCGATTTTTTATTTGTTAGGTTGGTTATGCTTTGAGTGTTAAGATGACATCTTTACTTTCTTTTGAGTTATGGTCCATTTGCCTCTGCTCGGACTCTTAACCAAGTCATTGTAGGCGAGGACATTTAAATCTCTTTGAATGGTGCGAGGAGTAATACCAAATTCCTCTACAAGCTCCTGAGTTGTTACAGTTCCGCGCTTACTTATAAACATGTAGACGGATTTTACACGGTTTAACATCCGGTTAGTTGAAGGTTTCAAAAAACCACTCCCTATCCTTTTTTCAAACCCCATGGCAATTTCCTGCAACCGACAGCTACATTGAAGGATTTTCCTTCAATCGTATGTAGTTTTCTTTTCCCCAGACAACCCCTTTGCATTCTGGTTATTTAGTCAAGATGTCATACCTCTGACTATATTGTAACGCTATTATCTGATTATTTCTACTTTAAGGATACAATTTTACAAAATATTTATAATGCTGCTTGTGTTTTAGTCTTTACATTCCCCTCCTTTTTAATGTATGTTCAATTCCCTAATTATTTGCGATTAAACCTCAATGGGAAAAGGGACTATTACTATACCTTATGGCAGATGGGGCTTGAATTATGTACAGAATATTCAAATAATCGTTCAAGAAAGTTTCTATATCCTAAAATTTGTTTTTTGATTATAATCAATTGGTATATTTAAAAGAGATTGAAAGGAAGAAAGTGTAATGGAAGCTTACTCGCTGAGAGATCGCCTGGTATACCCGAAGGAAAATATTTATTTTGCATTCGTTGCTTTATTTAGTATTTTGTCTTATATTTTTCTCGCATTCTCTATTATTGGCATTGTGATTATTTTAGCATTAATACTTGTATCTCTTCTGTTCCATGGGATTATGATGGGCGGCATCAGAAGAAACGGAGTAAGAATAAGTGAGAAACAATTTCCTGAAATTTATGAAAAAGCAGTATTAACTGCAAAGGAAATGGGTCTGCAAGATTTGCCGGATATATACGTGATTGAGTCTGAAGGTGTCTTAAATGCCTTTGCAACCAGGTTTTTCAGAAGAAATATGGTTGTCTTATATTCTGGTATTTTTGAATTGACTGCTCGTGGAGCTGAAAAGGAAGTGCTGTTTGTCCTGGCCCATGAGTTTGCTCATTTAAAAAGAAAGCATGTTATCATAAGCCTTCTTCTGCTCCCTGCTATGTGGGTTCCATTCCTGGGGAATGCGTACTTAAGAGCATGCGAGTATACATGTGATCGTTATGCTGCCTATTATATAAAGTCGTTTGAAGCATCTAGAGATGCCTTAACTATGCTTGCGATTGGAAAAGAACTTTATCCTAAGGTCAATAAGCATGCATACATGGAGCAGCTCCAAACGGAAACTGGATTTTTTGTATGGCTGAATGAGAAACTTTCCACCCATCCTCACCTGCCGAAAAGAATTTATGCTTTATCAAAAGTTTTTGATGAAGAATCTGCAGTTGAGTTAAAAGAACCAAAGGGCAGGATATGGCTAGGGATAGCAGGAGCGGTCTTAACGCTGACTATTCTTTCCGGCGGACTCTGGGTTGGGTATAAATCACTTAAAAAAATGGATTTGTGGACTGAAACGGTTATGGGCATTGAAGGAGCTACCGCTCTAATGAATGCAGCGAGTGAAAATGATACTGAAATGATCCACATTTTATTGGCTGATGGGGCGGATATTGAGGAAATGGATGCAGATGGCACTACTGCCTTACACTGGGCTGTTTCTTATGGCCAGTATGACAGCGCTGCCCTTCTGCTGGAAAATGGCGCAGAGCCTAATACGGCAGATAACTATCAAACCACTCCTTTAATGAGTGCAGTATTTAATGAGGATACTGAAATGGCCATGCTTCTCCTGGAGTATGGTGCAGATCCCGCTGTGAAAGATGCGGATGGCTACACAGCCTATGATTACGCTGCAGACTTTGAAAATACAGAATTAATGGATATCCTCCAGCCATAATGAAACTGCCCCTTTCGGAGGGGCAGTTTTATTATGGTTTTAAAGAATATATGAAAAAGAGCAAACCTTTTCCAATTATATCCGTATGTATAGTCAGGAGGAGAGTAAATGAACTTATTAAACGTCGATATTGCATCAGCAGGCTATGAAAATGGAAAACCGATCATACATAATATTAATTTTGATGTAATGGCGGGGGAATTGATCGGCCTTATAGGTCCTAACGGGGCAGGAAAAAGCACAACGATTAAAACAATCCTGGGATTATTGGAACATAAAAAGGGGACAGTGAAATTTAAGCAGGGAGTTAAGTATTCCTATATACCTGAACGCCCCATCTTTTATGATGAGCTGACATTGTGGGAACACTTGGATTTTACAGCTGCCGTAGAGGGACTGTCGGAAATACAGTATAAGAAGAGGGCATCAGAGCTCTTGAGGGAGTATAATCTGTCTGAACACGCTCATAAATTTCCCGGCACATATTCAAAGGGGATGCAGCAAAAGGCGATGCTGATTCTTGCGATGATTGCCAAGCCGGATGTCTATATTATTGATGAACCGTTTATTGGACTTGATCCTAATGCTATGAAACTGTTTCTGGAATCAATTGAAAGAGAGAGGCAAAGGGGCGCAGGCATTCTTATGTCCACTCATGTACTGGATACGGCAGAGAAAGTGTGCAGCAGCTTTCTAATTGTGCATGATGGCCAGTTGAAGGCTTCCGGCTCATTAGACGATATCAGGCAGCAATGCGGTCTTTTGGCTGGTTCGCTTTATGATTGCTTTCATCAGATTGCAGAGGGAAATGACAATGAAAAGTAGTTCGCTCTTTTTTGGAAGGTTAATCAATAGCTGGAAGTATCAATTTGGTATTTTCCGTTCCGTTGCAGATTGGACCATCATGGTTTATCTCATTGTTCCCGGTGCAATCATTTTTGGAATGATATATCGCTCCTGGTGGTTGGAAACGCCTGAATGGATTGCAAACTTGCCAATGTTTCTCCTTTTCTTCCTGCTTTATATTTATTCATGGCTGGGTAACTTTCGCCCATTTATACAAGAGGCTGACAAGGTGTTTCTGGTGAAAAATAAGAGCCTCTATTTGGGAATGAGAAAATGGGGAGTTGGCTATTCACTTTTCTTTCAGGCAGTCAGTACAGGCGCGATAATCGCTCTTCTTCTTCCCTTTCTAAAGAACAGTTATTTTTTGCAATGGAGTCAAATCATTGCCCTGCTGACTTTTTTCATTACTCTGAAATGGACGCTTATGACAGTTTCCTATTCTCTGAAAAGGATTGAAGGGAAGTTTAGAAAATATGTAATTGGCTTTCTGCTGTTTGTATTATTGAGCTGGTTCAGCCAGCTCGTTTATTCTCTGTGGAATTTCGGTGCAGACTTTCCAGTTTACATGATTTCGGCAGTGCTGCTTTCCGGCACTTTAACGAGAGTCTCCCAGATGCTGAAAGGGATATCGGCCGTAGACTTTGAAATTTTGCTTGAGCAGGAGGAAAAAACAAAGTATATCAAATGGATATTTATGATGGCTCCTGAAATAGAAAAGCCTGCTATTTCAATGAGGACAAAACCTCTATTATTCAGAAACTCCAGAAGAATCTTTAAGAAGAGAACACCCATTACGGGACTGATAGAATTATTCATAAAGATTTTCATACGGAATCCCTCCTTTATTTTCAGTTATTTTCAAATCATTTCTGTAAGCGCAGCGGGGATTATTGCCATTCCGCCACTATGGATAAAAGTAATTGTGTCGGGTGTCTTTCTTTTCTTGATGTATACATGGCTTTCTATTACTTGGGATAAATCCATCATGTCCCATCCCTTTACAAAAAAATATAGTGAAAAAGATTCCTATTTCACCGCAAAGAATAGAACGGTCATAGCCTTATTCTTCCTCGCCATTTTGATCTTAGGACTGATTGTAAGCGCCTTGACAATCATCTTGGCAAGGTTCGGCATTCTTGGTGCATAATAAAGGTATGCTTTTATTAAACAGTCCCATAAGCAAATTTAAGGCAAAATCGGTTATAATGGGGAAATCATAAATGTTCAAATCAGGATAAGGAGGTAACTTTTATGAACGTATTGGATTGGCAAAAAGAGGTTAATAACAGAAAAGACGCTTTAATTGAAGATACCCAAAAACTTTTAAGAATTAAAAGCCTGCTGGATGAAGAGAATGCAGCAGAAGATGCCCCCCTTGGTGAAGGTGTGAAGGAAGCACTCGATTTCATGCTTGAACTTGGAGAAAAGGATGGATTCACTGTCAAAAATGTCGACAGCCTGGCTGGTCATCTGGAATTTGGCGAGGGTGAAGAAATTGTTGGTGTACTTTGTCATGTCGACGTAGTTCCTGAAGGAGATGGATGGACTAGCGACCCATTTGGTGCAGAAATTCGCGATGGAAAGATTTTTGCCAGAGGGGCGATCGACGACAAAGGCCCAACAATGGCTGCATATTATGCTATGAAAATTGTAAAGGAATTGGAGCTGCCTTTAAGCAAAAGGGTCCGAATGATTATTGGAACAGATGAAGAAAGTGATTGGCGCTGTGTAGAGCATTATTTTAAACACGAAGAAATGCCGGCAATGGGATTTGCCCCTGATGCCGATTTCCCAATCATCTATGCAGAAAAGGGCATCTCTGATTTTGATCTTGTCCAAATCGGCCATACCGAAGAAACAGACAGGGAAGTACTGGCAGAGGTCGTGCATTTCCAGTCAGGAAGAAGATATAACATGGTTCCTGATTTTGCAAAAGCTAGTCTTGTAGTCCATCTTGAACACACTGAAGTGGTGCAAAGGTATATTGATTTCCTCAAAAAGACTGAGCTTGAAGGAAAGTATTACATAGATAACGGCGAACTGATTCTGGAGCTTCAGGGGGTATCGGCTCATGGGATGGAGCCTGATAATGGAAAAAATGCAGGTATTCTGATGGCGTCATTCCTGGCATCCCTTCAGCTGGATGAGAAGGCATGCCATTATTTTCAGTTTGTATCACGATACTTATGTGATGATTCCAGAGGAAGAAAGCTTGGCATCGCCTGTGCGGATGAGATTACCGGTGATTTAACCGTTAATGTAGGAAAACTATCATATACAAAAGAAAATGGCGGCCGTTTAGGCTTTAATGTACGTTATCCCGTCACTAACAATATGGATGATACGAAAAATAGGCTTCAGTCATTGATCGAAGACGAACATTTCAGATTAGAGAATTTCACTGATTCCAAGCCGCATCATGTGGAAGAAGATGACTTTCTTATCCAAACCCTGAAAAAAGTGTATGAACAGCAGACTGGCGAAAAGGCAGAGCTTTTAGCAATTGGCGGGGGCACATATGCACGTTCCTTGAAGTCTGGTGTAGCGTTTGGCCCGCTTTTCCCAGGCAGGGAAGACGTGGCACATCAAAAAGATGAATATGTGTTTATTGAGGATTTAATTAAAGCTGCAGCTATTTATGCACAGGCGATTTATGAACTTGCGAAATAGCTCTAAAACCTGATATGATGGCTGAAAGATTTTACATTAACAGCTAATAGATTAGACAAACAAACCATTTACAGGGAGTGTCAGAGAAATGGAATATGTCATTTTGAACGGTGATTTGATCGAACGCTCTGAAGCGAAAGTAGATATTGAGGACCGCGGCTATCAATTTGGTGATGGCGTCTATGAAGTAATCCGCGTCTATAACGGAAAAATGTTTACGGCAGATGAGCACCTTGAAAGGCTGCTTGAGAGCGGAAGGAAAATAGAGCTCGATATCCCTTATTCTATAGGGCAGCTTAAACAGATGCTTGCAGAGATGATCGAAAGGAATAATCTTGAACTTGGAATAGTATATATGCAATTTTCCAGGGGGACTTCTCCAAGAAATCATGCTTATCCTGGTGCAGACGTTGCACCGGTGCTTACAGCCTATACCCGTGAAACCTCAAGACCTGTTGAGAGCATGAGAAATGGTGTTAAGGCTAGTTTGATTGAAGATATACGCTGGCTGCGCTGTGACATAAAGAGTCTGAACTTGCTTGGCAATATCATGGCAAAGCAAAAAGCAGCACAATCGGGCTGCTTTGAAGCAATTCAGCATCGCGGGGATACGGTGACTGAGGGAAGTTCTTCCAATATAGCGATTGTAAAAGATGGGACACTATATACGCACCCTGCAACAAATCTGATCCTAAATGGCATTACCCGCCGTAAAATCAACGAGATCTGCAGGGAAAATGGAGTAGCACTTGAAGAATCTGCTTTTACAAAGGATGATCTGCTGGACGCGGATGAAGTCTTTATGTCCAGTACATCAGCTGAAATTACTCCGATTATAGAGATTGAAGGAAAGCCGGTTGGTAATGGAAGTCCTGGTCCCATCACAAATAAATTACAGAACCTTTTTGAAGAGGCAATTGAAAAAGAGTGCGGCAGTTTGACGGTTAAAATTAGATAGTTTAAAACGAAAGACCCCAGGAGTAATCCCTGGGGTCTTGTCTTTTAACTTACTTATTCAAACTGAAACAGATCGCTTGAAAGGTATCTTTCTCCAGTATCGCAAACGATGAATACGACAACATCGTCCGGCTTTAGCCTTTTTGCAACCTGGATGGCAGCATAGCAGGCTGCTCCTGAGGATGGACCGACTAATATACCTTCTTCTCTTGCCATTCTGCGCGTTGTATCATATGCTTCTTCATCTTTGATTTGATGGATTTCATCATAAACATCCGTATTGAGAATTACCGGAACAAATCCGGGACTTGTGCCGACAAGCTTGTGTCTGCCAGGCTTTCCGCCTGATAGGACAGGTGAGCCCTTGGGTTCCACAACATGTACTTCCAATCCAGTATAATGCTCTTTCAAAACTTCTCCTGTGCCGGTAATCGTGCCGCCAGTGCCTGCCGTGGCAACAAAGGCAGAGAGTGGTTTGCCGATTTCCTTCATGCCCTCAATAATTTCGACTGCTGTTGAATAGCGGTGTGCATCAGGGTTAGCGCTATTTTCAAATTGCATCGGCACAAAGCTGTTTGGAATTTCCTCAGCCAGCTCATTTGCTTTTTGTATAGCACCGGGCATTTTGTCATCTCCAGGAGTCAGGACAACTTCTGCTCCATATGCTTTCAAAAGGTTGATGCGCTCTGCCGTCATGGTATCAGGCATAACCAGAATGGCCTTATAGCCACGTGCTGCTGCATTCATTGCAAGCCCGATGCCGGTGTTTCCGCTGGTTGGTTCAATAATAGTTGAACCTGGTTTCAATTGGCCTGCTTTCTCAGCTTCGACAATCATATTATAAGCCGCGCGGTCTTTTACACTGCGGCTTGGATTGTAGAATTCAAGCTTTGCATAGATGCTTGCTCCATTTTCAGGGGCGAGCTTATTTAATTTAACAAGTGGAGTATCTCCAATTAAGTCCGCGAGATTGTTAACAACTTTCATCTGACTCTCCCTTTCAAATAAGACTGTAATAACAAGGAAGTTTAATACTTTGTTATTTTATGTCGATTTGTTTAATTTCATCCTAACAAAGGAAATCTATAACTATTCATATCATGTCCATCATACTAAAACAGACTATTCCAATCAAATCAAAAGGAATTGGAAGAATACTTAAAATGAGAGGTCAAACAGAAAGTATCTGCCAATTTTAACTGATGTTTGTTAAAATAAGTGAAAATATGGAGGAATCTCAAGTGTACAAACAATTGAATGCTCATTTTTTCTTTGCGATGAAATTACCGGTTGAAACAAAGAAAAAGTTGAAAGAATACTGTGGGAATTTAAGTCCAAAATTGCCTTTTAGCCGCTGGGTCCATCAAGAGGATTATCATATTACCCTAGCATTTCTAGGGTCTGCACCCCAGGAAAAACTGCAGAAAGCAGCCAAGCTTGCCGCTGACTCAATCAGACACGAAAAAAGATTTCCTCTGCATATCTGCAAACTTGGCGTATTTGGAAAACAAGACGCACCAAGAATTTTCTGGTGTGGAACACAGCAGGACAAACATCTCCAAGATTTAAGATCGAAAGTATATTCAGCATGCCAGGAAGCGGGCTTTGAATTGGAGACAAGGCCATTTAAACCTCATATCACTATGGCAAGAAAATGGGCCGGCACTTTTCCGTTTCAGGAAAACATGCTGGACGCTTACAGTCCATTCAAGGAGGAGCCCCTTGAATTTGAGGCTTCAGAAGTCGTTCTATATCAGACCCATCTGGACAAAACACCGAAATATGAAAGCATTGCCATCTTTCCGCTCGTGGGGGAATAAAATAAATACATACTATTAATGAAAAACAGCTTAGGTGAAATTGCTGCTTTTGAGAGAATATAAAATATTTATCACTGAGTTGATAGGAGCGGAAGGTGGGAGACTCCAACGGGAGTAGCGCACCAGGGGAGACCCCGCAGACGCATCGCGTTGAGGAGGATCCCGACAGTCCCGTGGAAGGCGAGTGCCTGCAGCGGAAATCAACGGGCAAAATAAAAAAACTTAAATGAATAATTAGAGATAGAAAGTTATATACGAAAGCAGGGCTAGGAGAATGGGACAGTTAATTAAATTGCAGGATTATGTTTCACGTTACCAGCAAGACATTTTTGTATATCCTTCCCGATTTGTCAGACTAAAAAAACAGCAGTGGGATAAATGGCATAAAGCATGGGAATCAAATGATTCATTCAATCCTCAATCCGGGCAGCAATATACAGCCGGCACAGCGGAGTGGCTTGAGGAAGAAAAAGAACCGCTCATGGAAAAACTAAAGGGGTTGTTAAAGCGGGGAAAAAATGAAGAATTAGAGGAATACGGGGCTTCCGGGGATGAATTGAAAAAGGAGGAAGAGGTGCTTGAATTTGAAGCCTCCTTTGCTGTGCGTCCAGAAACAATTGAGAATTTAAAACACCAGTTTCTAGACCAGCTTTTCCGATTCCAGATGAAATGGGCAACCTCCACATTAACGGAAAAATCATTTCCCGATAAGCATTACTATTATGATGAAAAGCTAAAGTATTTTCTGCAAAGATATCCGGATACGTATCTTGTCATGTTCAATCCGATCTTTCTGCTGAAAAAGGCTCCGGTGGAAACAGAAACTATTGTTATAAGCCCGACAGAGGTATGGTGCATCAGCTTTTTGGAGGAAGAAGATTCAGCAGTATTCTCAGGTTCGAAGGATAGATTCTGGACAAAAAAGGGAAAAGGGGAGGAAAAGAAGGTCCTGAATCCGCTGCTTGCATTAAATAGGACTGAAAAAATTGTCCGAAAAATATTTGAAATTCATTCTATTGAATTGCCGATTAAAAAGGCTTTACTTACCCGAAATGGATATATTGATTATCCGGCAGCTCCTATTGATGTTCAGTTAATCGATAAAAGGACCTATGATCAATGGTTTCAGACAATGAGAAGCCAGCGTTCGCCTCTCAAGCATGTTCAATTAAAAGGAGCGCAGGTACTGCTTCAATATTGCCAGACTGCATCAGTCAAAAGGCTGGAGTGGGAGAATCGGGATGAATCATGAAGATTTCCTCGAGGATAAAGCTCATAGCAGGGAAGAGCTTAAGTTCATTATTAACCCGCAGGCGAAAAATGGCTTCTGCCTGAAAGTCTGGAAAAAAGTTGAGCAGATGCTGAAAGAGGAAAATATCCCTTTCTCTGCAGCCAGGACAGAATATCAGGTCCATGCCAGGGAATTGGCAAAGATCTATGCAGAACAGGCGGGCGGGCAAAGATTATATCTTGTTGCTGTGGGCGGAGACGGGACGGTTCATGAGGTTATGAATGGTGCTGTGAGTCATCGGAATGTGACAGTCGGATTTATTCCGGGAGGATCTGGGAATGATTTCTCGCGGGGCTTTAGAATTCCTAAAGACCCGGCAGAATCTTTAAGAGCAATTCTTAAGGGGATCAGTCATTCTTCTGTAAAAGCTGATATCGGAATGATTAGACACATAGATGGGAAAAAAACATATTTTATTAATAATATGGGTGCTGGTTTTGATGCACTGATTTCCCGGAAAGTAAACAGTTCAAAGATGAAAGGAATCTTGAATCAGTTATCTCTGGGGAAATTTGTATACGCTCTCTTTCTTGTAAAAGAGCTGTTTACTTATAAATGCTCTGATCTTGAAATCGTCATTGATGGAAAAAAATTCGATTTCGATTCAGCCTGGTTTATTACTATTTCCAATCAGCCATTCTATGGAGGCGGTATGATGATTTCTCCGGATGCAAATCCTTTTGATGGAATTCTAAATGTTACGGTCGTCCACAATATATCAAGAATAAAAATTTTGTTTGTATTTGCCTCTGTCTTCAAGGGGCGTCATATAGCATTTAAAGAAGTCACAGTTCTTCAGGGCCAGAATGTCAGCATTAGATCTTCACACCCCATTCCTGCTCACGCAGATGGAGAGGCTTTAGGCAGCTCCCCGATTTCGGCCTCTGTTTGCCCCGAAGCCATTCCTGTAATTATTGGCAATGGAAAAGATGAGTGTTGATTTTAGGAGAGAGCTGCTCTTAAATTACCGTCCGACTAAGTAAAGGAGATGAATTCGGAATGATAACGATTGAACGGACTTTTAATGCATACTTAGACGAAATGCACATCATTACGATCATACTTCCTTTCAGCTATCATCAGGGGCGTTCTTCCGGGTTCTCTCTCCTTACTGACTGGGAAGAAGAGTTTCCTGTTGAAATATTGAAAAGCATGCCGATTGAGGATGCCGTTAAATATACATGCAGAATAGAACATGAAGCGGAATTTGGGAAACAATATTGGATAGTGGACGAATATGGGGGAAAAACAGATCTGCAAATTGGCGCCGTTATTCGTACAAGTGATTTTGATGAGAAATTCTATTATGACGGTCCGCTGGGGTTCTCGTACAGCAAAGAAAAGACACATTTCAGGCTCTGGGCTCCGACAGCCGCAAAGGTAAAGCTGAAGCTTAAAGGAGCACTGGAGCAGGAAGCTGAGCTTATTCCGATGGGAAGAGAAGAGAGAGGAGTCTGGAGCTGTGAAGTAAAAGGCGACCTGGATCGTTTTCTTTATTCTTTCCTTGTATGCATTAACCTTGAGTGGAAAGAAGCTGTTGATCCATACGCAGTCTCTTCGGCTATAAATGGGGAATATGGTGCGGTAGTCAATATGGAAAATACAAAAGTAAAGAAGCCGGAGCTTCCGCCGCTTCCGCAGCCCACAGATGCCATCATATATGAAACGCATATTAGGGATTTTACCATTCATCCCGCGAGCGGGGCAGCACAGAAAGGCCTTTATTTAGGAGCGGGAGAGACAAATACCGTCGGCAGAGACGGGGAGCCTACATGCCTGTCCTATGTGAAGCAGCTTGGTATTACTCATATTGAGTTTCTGCCTGTCCATGACTTCGAAGGTGTGGATGAAAAAAGTCCAAAAGAAGAATATAACTGGGGTTATAACCCCCTCCATTTTAATGTTCCGGAAGGAAGTTATTCTACAAATCCTTTAGATCCCTACTCGCGGATCAGAGAATTGAAAGCCTTAATTTATGCTGTCCATTCCCAGGGACTTCGGGTCATTATGGACGTAGTCTATAATCATGTTTATATTCGCGAGCATTCTTCTTTTGAAAAAATCGTACCGGGTTATTTCTTCCGGCATGATGAATATGGAATGCCGTCAAATGGCACCGGAGTTGGAAATGACTTTGCTTCGGAACGCCTGATGGCCCGGAAGTTTATTGTTGATTCCGTATCATACTGGCTAAAGGAATATCAAATTGATGGGTTCAGGTTTGATTTGATGGGTATACTCGATATTGAAACGATGAATGAGGTTCGCCAGAATGCAGAATTGATTGACCCGTCTGTCATTATTATTGGTGAGGGCTGGGATTTGAATACCCCTATACCGGATGACCAAAAAGCAAGCATCCGCAATCAGGAAAAGCTTCCTGGAATCGGCCAATTCAATGACTGGTTCAGAGATTCCATCAAAGGCAGTACGTTTAATTTATATGATAAAGGTTATGCATTGGGAAATGAGCATTATTATGATGCGGCAAAGCAGGTATTGGCTGGAAGCATTGGCCTCGAAAAAAAGGAAAAAGGCATTTTCCTTTCCCCGTCCCAATCTGTAAATTATGTGGAATCACATGATAATCATACCTTATGGGATAAAATACAGGTTTGTTCTGAAAATGCGGATCCTCTTGTGCAGCAGCAAAAGCACCGCTTAGCAACAGCAATGGTCCTTCTTTCCCAAGGAATTCCATTTATGCATAGCGGACAGGAATTTTTTCGGACCAAAGAAGGAAATGGAAACAGCTACCGTGCTCCAGATTCCATCAATAATCTGGACTGGGAAAGGAAATCCCGTTACTTAAATAATGTTGAATATATTAAAGGGCTGATAAGCATAAGAAGGTCAATTCCTCTTTTCAGACTCGCCAATGCAGAAATGATCCGGAATTCCATGCGGTTTCTGGATATTAAAAAACCTCTATTGGGTTATGTGTTAACAAGCAGTGATCAAAATGCCGAGTGCAGCCATGCAGCCGTGATTATCAATCCTTTAATGACGGAAGAAGAAATTTTTCTCCCGGCTGGGGATTGGGACCTTATTGCGGATGAACGTGAGGCCGGGATTTCCACTATCCGTAAGATTAACACCAGATTTGAAATGCCGCCATTAAGTTCATATGTATTGGTTTGCAGAAGATAGAAGAAGTCTGAGAAGCATACCACTGTTCAGTTCTATTATTTCAAAAATTATCCTTAATAAGAAAATAATGATGAATTGACCAGAAAAATCTTCATTTTTTTAGATGATATTCCGTAAACCTAAATAGATGCACTTGACGAAAAAAGCCAGTAAGAATAAAATTTATAAAGATGGCTATTGTGAGGGACTAACATCAATAGCTTTTTTTTTATTTTATATTCCCAAAACATTGCTGGTTTGTATTTGCTGATTACTTTGTGCTTTATAGGAGCTTTATTTAATTAACCTGATAAACAGCTATATTTGCGAAAATGCAATATAGTCGAATAGAACAAAACATTATTAAGCAACGGCCCTTTTATTGGCCATGGCAAAATAAGTCTTGCTGCAAAAAACAGGGCTTATTTTTCAACTTTTTATTATTTGAACTCGAGAATTGTCTAGCGCAAGCAGCCTACCCCTCGAGGTCACAAGCCGATTCCCCCAAAAAGGCAAAGGCGCCTTTTTGGGAGGCACGTCTTGTGCTTGAGGCCCACAGGGTGTGGGTCATGCAGACTTTGCCACAGGACGTGGCGATCTTAGTCTGCGTTCCTTAGGTGGGCAAGGCGTTTGCGCTATTCTACAACCAATGGCTTACTAAATTGCAGGTGAACAATTTTGGAACATTTATTTGGACATGACTGGGAGATTGTTCCCGCCGGAGGGGCGACAGGGGAAGCCTTCTATGCAAAGCACGAAGAGCAGAGGCTTTTTCTTAAAAGAAACTCCTCTCCTTTCCTGGCGGTTCTGTCTGCGGAAGGAATCGTCCCGAAACTTATCTGGACAAAAAGAATGGAAAATGGGGACGTTATAACTGCCCAGCAATGGCTTAATGGAAGAGAGCTAAAAGCTTCTGACATGAACCAGGAAAGCGTAGCAAAGCTTTTGAGAAAAATACATTCTTCAAAGCCGCTGCTTGGTATGCTGACAAGAATGGGGAAGTCTCCGCTGCAGCCCGAAACCCTTTTGCGTTTGATTGAGGAAGAACTGGATTGTGATCTGAAGGAGCAGGCTGCTGTTATTCAGTCAGTCGATTTCCTGAAGCAAGAGGTTTCGCATATCCACTGTGAGGAAAATACGGTGTGCCATTGCGATGTGAATCATAACAACTGGCTGCTTTCGGAAAACAACCAGCTGTACTTGATTGATTGGGATGGAGCCATGATAGCAGATCCGGCCATTGATCTGGGGATGCTATTGTATTGGTATATTTCTAAAGAAGAATGGCCAAATTGGCTTGAGCGGTACGGCATTCAGTTGACAGATAATTTGCTGCTCCGCATGAAATGGTATGTGATTGCACAGACTTTGACATCTATCCAATGGCATAAAAATAAATTCAGGTACCAGGAAATGGAAAAGTGGCTTTCCTATCTGGATGAGCTCCTTTAAGATTTACGAAAATTGATCTATATCCTGTACCCATTGTGATAATTCATTCTGGTGGGATTCAATGTGAGTATCCAATTGTGAAGAATTGATCCCGTGCTGACTGTATTCATAAATTTCTTCTAATACTGTTTTTACGTTTTGATTAATATTTCCGTTGATCATTAATGATTTAACCAAACGTTCCAATTGTTCACATTCTGAAATAGAGCCACAGCAATCTGTCTGATGATTGCTTAAAATATCTTTTAATAAATTTAATTGATCCTGGTGTCCAAGCGGCATGAAAAGCACCCTTTCTATTGAAGCTGAAAATAAAAACAAAAGGAATTCACTTTTAGGTTGTGGATTCTTTTTTTTATTTATTCATTGGCGGATTGTAATTTAGGTGTTTGAGTGCCATTGGGTTAAACTACAAACAAGGGATGAACCACTATAGTAATCCCTCTAAAAATAAAGTTGCATCACTGCGACAGGCATGATATTGTTTGAACGATATTAATTTTTAGGAGTGTCAAAATGCGACAGCGAAATAAACCTTGGGCGAAAGATAAATTAGCCGAATATCCACAATACGTAATTTCAGAACCTGAAAAATATAAAGGAAAGTGGAAGGAAGCCTTCGATAAAGATCAGCCCCTTCATATAGAAATTGGGACAGGAAAAGGCCGCTTCATAACTGGTATGGCGAAAGCAAACCCGGAAAACAACTACATTGGAATTGAGCTCGCTGACAGCGTCATCGTCACTGCTCTGGATCGCATCATCGAGGATGAACTTCCAAATGTAAAGCTTCTGAATGTGAATGCCAATGATCTTCGGGATTACTTTGAAAAAGGCGAAGTCGATCGTGTCTACCTTAATTTTTCAGATCCATGGCCAAAGAAACGCCATGCAAAACGCAGGCTGACTTATAAAAGTTTCCTGGAGATTTATGAAAATATCCTTGGGGATAAAGGAGAAATACACTTTAAGACTGATAACCAGGGATTATTTGAATCATCTCTTATGAGTTTCTCCGAGTACGGCATGCTTCTGACATTTGTCAGCCTGGACCTTCACAATAGCGATTATGAAGGAAACATCATGACCGAATATGAAGAGAAGTTTTCTTCAAGGGGAAGCCGTATATTCCGGTGTGAAGTTCAATACAGATAAGCTAGTCTATCCGGATGGATAGGCTTTTTTTGGATATTGCTATATTTGACTGTTTGCATTCGTGTGGAATAATTTAAATATTTCTACAAGTAAGCGCTTAAATGTTAATATGAGATAAGGGGAATGCGAGCGCTTGCTCAGAAAAACTCAAATGGAGGAGATAATGATGGAAGCATTGGAGTTAAAGAACGTAAAGCTGTACTGGCTTCGCGGCGGTGTCACACATCTTGATGGCGGAGCCATGTTTGGGGTAGTTCCTAAGCCTTTATGGTCTAAAAGATATCCCTGCAATGAAAATAATCAGATCGAACTGAGAACAGATCCCATCCTTATTCAGTTTGACGGTAAAAATATTCTAGTCGAATCGGGTCTTGGAAACGGGAAGCTGAGTGATAAACAGAAGAGGAATTTCGGAGCGCTTGAAGAGTCTTTTGTTGAACAGGATTTAGCCAAGCACGGCCTGTCACCAAAGGACATCGATTATATCCTTATGACGCATCTTCATTTTGATCATGCCTGCGGACTGACAAAACCGGAAGAAGGAAAATTTTCTTCTATATTTCCAAATGCAAGAATCATTGCATCACAAGTGGAATGGGAAGAAATGAGAAATCCTAATATCCGTTCAAGGAATACATATTGGAAAGAAAACTGGGAGTCCATTCAGGATCAGGTGGATGTCTTTGCAGGAGAGTGGACGCTCGGCCCTATTAAAATGGTGCATACAGGCGGCCATAGTGATGGCCATTCTATACTTGTTATAGAAGATGAGGATGAGACCGTCATTCATATGGCTGATATCATGCCAACTCATGCCCATGCGAATGTACTTTGGGTTCTCGCTTACGATGACTATCCGATGGATTCCATAAGTGCCAAGGAAAAATGGATGGAATACGGGCTGGAAAGAAATGCATGGTTTACTTTTTATCATGATGCTTTTTACCGGGCAGTCAAATGGGATGAATCAGGAAATATTGCTGAGAAGGTGGAAAAGAAGCAAAGTTAAAAAATCCCCATCCGGGGATTTTTTAATACTCTTTAAACGTCTATAACTGGCCTGCCCCCTCGAGGTCACAAGCTTGTCTAGTTACGGCTCCTAGGGACTCGGGGACATAAGCTGTTTCCTTTCAGAAGGAGAAAACCACCTTCTTTCAGGAAATGTCTTATGCCTGAGGCCCGCAGGACAAGGAAGGCTTCGACAGTATAAACATCGCACGACAGAGCGGTAGGTAGCTTTTGGGAGGACGTGGCGTTCTTAGTCTGCATTCCTTCTTGGGCAAGGCATTTGTGCTTTTCTCAATGCAGTGGAAAAACGTCCAAAATGGTTCCAGTCTCTGCGTCGGCAATGAATTCATACTGTTCGGCTTCTTCACCCGAAAACCTCGAAATGCCGCCCTTATAAACCTGATATTTTAAATGACCTTTTTCATAAGGTTCAGCTTTCATATGAATCCATGATCCGCTTATCGGCCCTTCCTGTTTAAATGCATCCTTTGCATTTGCCAAAGCTTTCTCAGGGGAAACAGCAGTTTTCTGCGACAGCAATTCCCTAGCTGCGTACCCGCTCGCCAAACCAACCCCAACACCTAACATAAATGACTTCCAATTCATAATTGCACCTCCCCAGGCTGATGATATAAGCAGTTCATTTTTACAAATTTTTCTGTTTTCCAATTCTATCTTATCAAAAATAGGCATGAACTAAAATAAATAATACACAGCTTAAATTTCGCCAACCGAAGTTTCCTGCCTGAAATGGTGGAAAGACGTATGAAAGTTCTGTAAAATGAAATTATACATATCTGCATAGCCAATTCGCAAAGTGATAAAGGAGAATAATAATGAACGAAAAAACATTGCAGCTTTTTAAAACATTGACAGAGTTGCCAGGGGCGCCTGGAAACGAGCATTTAGTACGGAAATTCATGCGCGAACAGATCAGCCAGTATACAGAAGAAGTCGTTCAGGATAAGCTTGGAGGCATCTTCGGCGTGAAAAGAGGCGATCAAAGCGGCCCGACTGTCATGGTGGCAGGCCATATGGATGAAGTTGGATTCATGGTCACTTCCATAACAGATAATGGAATGATCCGTTTTCAGACACTGGGAGGCTGGTGGAGCCAGGTTTTGCTTGCACAAAGAGTCCAAATTATTACAGATAATGGACCGGTGACAGGAGTTATCGGTTCAATTCCTCCGCATCTTTTAGACGAAGCAAAGCGCAGCAAGCCGATGGAAATAAAGAATATGCTGATTGACATTGGTGCAGATGACCGTGAAGATGCGAAAAGAATAGGCATTAAGCCAGGACAGCAAATTCTCCCGATTTGTCCATTTACACCAATGGCAAATGCAAAGAAAATCCTGGCGAAAGCATGGGATAACCGTTATGGCTGCGGTTTGGCGGTGGAACTTTTAGAAGAAGTCCAGAGTGAAGCACTTCCCAATATTCTCTATTCCGGAGCAACAGTTCAGGAAGAAGTTGGCTTAAGAGGTGCACAGACAGCAGCGAATATGATCAATCCTGACATTTTCTTTGCATTGGATGCAAGCCCTGCCAACGATATGACCGGGGATAAAAACGAGTTCGGCCATTTAGGAAAAGGAGCTCTTCTGCGCATACTGGACCGTTCAATGGTAACGCACCGCGGCATGAGGGAGTTTGTTCTGGATACAGCTGAAACGAACAACATTCCATATCAGTATTTCGTCTCGCAAGGCGGAACAGATGCAGGTAAAGTTCACATATCCAATGAAGGTGTTCCAAGTGCAGTAATCGGCATTTGCTCCCGTTATATTCACACACATGCATCCATTGTGCATGTCGATGATTATGCAGCGGCAAAAGAATTGCTTGTTAAATTAGTAAAAGCTTGTGACCGTTCAACAGTAGAAACCATCCGTCAAAACAGTTAAGCAGATGAGACAGCAGGTGCTGTCTCTTTTTCCTGTAATATGAAAGGAGTACACATGAAAGTCATCATTGGTTCAAAAAATCCCGCAAAGATTTTGGCAGTAAAAACTGCTTTTAGCCATTATGAAGCTGTTATTATGTCCGAAGATGTGCCCTCAGGAGTGAACGACCAGCCATTCTCGGATGAAGAAACCATAAAAGGGGCCATCAATAGAGCATATGGAGCACTCCAAGCATCCGGCGGACAAATTGGCATTGGCCTCGAGGGCGGTGTGCAGAAAACAGAGCACGGGCTATTTCTCTGTAATTGGGGGGCTCTTGCGGAAAAAGGGCAGCCTCCGATTATTGCTGGCGGAGCCAGGATTCCCCTTCCAGATGGGGTTGCAGTCCGGCTTTTGGCTGGCGAAGAACTTGGCCCTGTAATGGATGATTACGCAAAAAAAGAAAATATCCGCAAAAATGAAGGAGCTGTTGGGATTTTTACAAATGGGCAGATTAATCGTGCTGACATGTTCTCGCATGTCATGAAGCTTCTTCTTGGGCAATATGAATATAGAAAAAAGGGCTAGCTTGTGAAATGTACCCCGGATAGCGGACACTGATAAAAAAGTGCCCCTATCCGGGGTTTTTTGTGTTTCAATAGATTTAACAAATATGGGCGGAGGATTAACATGAGTAAGAATATTTATAATGAATTTCAAATTAAAGAGCTTGAAAAGAATCCTAATGTTTTATGCGCTTCTGAAAGGTCAATCTCCTATAGTCCTGAGTTTAAGCTAAAAGCAGTTACGGATTATAAAAATGGAAAAGCACCGTCGCAAATCTTTATTGAACAGGGCTTCGACCTTGACATGATCGGTAAGAAACAACCCCAGCGTTGTCTTAAGCGTTGGAGGGATTCATATGAAAGGTTTGGAAAGGAAGGTTTCCTTACGGAACGTAGAGGCAAAGGGAGTACCGGGCGTCCTTCTTTAAAGCAACTTTCCGTAGAAGAGAAATTAAAAAAAGCTGAAGCAAGAATTAAATTCCTTGAGGCAGAGAATGACTTCTTAAAAAAGCTGGAAGAGTTAGAAAGGCAGGCGTTGAAGAAGAAACGGTATTAACGGCAGCTGAGAAGTTTTCGTTGATCGAGAAAACCATCAGAATTCATCAGTTAAATAAAGCTGTTTCCTACCTGTGTGAACTGGCAGGTGTCAGTCGAAGTGGCTACTATGATTGGTTGAAGGCTGCACCATTACGGGCACAACGTGACGATCAGGATGAATTGGACATAGAGTTAATCCGAGAAATTTTCATAAGCAAAAGAGAAAAAGCAGGTGCACTCCAGATTAAAATGGTTATGGAGAATGATTATTCAACTGTAATGAACCACAAGAAGATTAGACGTTTAATGGCAAAATATTATCTTGTAGCTAAGATAAGGAAAGCCAATCCATATCGTAAGATGGCTAAGGCAACTCAGGAACATCGAACCTGCCCTAACCTTCTTGACCGTGAATTCAATCAGGAAGTGCCAGGAAAAGTTCTGCTTACTGATATTACTTATCTCTATTATGGAAAGGGCCAAAAAGCATATTTATCCTGCGTAAAGGACGGAGCTACAAAAGAAATTCTTGCCTACTACCTTTCCACGTCTTTAGAGATGGATATTGTTTATAAAACGTTAAAAAAGTTAAAGGCAGCTGTTGGCAACCACTTTCATCCAGAGGCCATATTGCATTCTGACCAAGGAATGCACTACACGCATCCTCTATTCCAAAGCAAAGTAAAAAAGCTTGGCCTAACTCAGTCAATGTCCCGAAAGGGAAACTGTTGGGATAACGCACCAATGGAAAGTTTCTTTGGACATTTTAAAGACTTATCAGAGTATAAATCACTTGATAATATAAAGGATGTAAAGAAAGAAGTAGATCGTGTAATCGAAGAATATAATCATCATCGTTATCAATGGGGCTTAAATAAAATGACCCCGGTACAATACCGGGACCACTTATTAGCTGCATAGGCGCTTTTTTATAAACTGTCCGTAAATGGGGGTACATTTCACTTGGTGCTAACCCCTTTTTCTATTCGGTTTCGAAGATGTACGACAAAACTTTCAAGGCCTGGTTGACCGTTTCAACAGTAACATTGGCTTTACTTGAAAGCTCCTTTAAAGGGTGATGCAGCTCATTGGGACGGATGAGGATCAGCGGTTTTCCAAGTGCCGCAGCAGCACTTGCGTCCATGGCTGTGTTCCATTGCTTATATTTTTCACCAAACAAAGCAATCACGAGATCCGATTTTTGCATAAGAAGCTGTGTTCTTAAGTTATTGATGCTTGAAGCGGCTTCATCACGGAAGATTGCATCCGGCTGCTTCCCGAGAATTTCCTCTCCGATCATGTCAGAACGGTCATGGTTTTCCATAGGACCCGTAAAATGAACAGGCAGCTGAAGTGATTTAGCTTTCTCCTTTAATTCATTGCGCCAATTGGAATGTATTTCACCTGCTAAGTAGACGGTTATTTCCATTCTTTTTCCTCCTTTATGCAATATTCTTATATTTTAACATTTCTTCTAAGAAGTAACGCAGTGAAAAGGCCCTCAATCCTTATATGAAGGGTTGTCAGACTATTAAGAAGAAATGTATGATAGGGAAGGATATGAGATTCCATGCAAGGAGGGGACTTTAGAATGCATAAAAGATTCACCGCAGCCTTGCTCTTATTTATTTCATTTATACTGGTCAGTGCCTGTTCAGCATCGTTGGAAGAAGAGCAAACTGCCGCAAAGAATGCTGCAGAGGAAGCATTCAACCTATCACCTGAAAAGACAAATCATGAGTTTGAAGATATAGAATATTATTTGCCTTTCGGCTACGAAGTAGAAGAGGAAAGTCCAAATAACATCATTTTAAAAAATGGCTCCAAAAGGTATATCCTTTTTTACAACCAGCATGAAGGCCCGGACAGCAAGGTTGTTTATGATGCTACCCTAAAGCAAAAAGATAAATATGAAGTTAAAGAGACGTTTACAAAAGATGGACATAATGGCTTCCTGTTAATCAACAGAGGGAAAAAAGACGAACACGAATTGGTAGTCGGGATTGGCGGAGTAAAATTATCTACGCAGGCTGCGACCAGAAATTTATCCTCTGAGGCCGCTGCAATGATGGAGATAGCTAATTCTGTCCAGGTGAAGAATTAAAGCGAAGGGCGATGTCCTTCGTTTTTGTTTTGCTTTTTTTTAAGAATTTATTTTTAATAAATTATGATAGAAAACCCCTATTATAAAGAACAATAAGAATACAAAAGATTTTATATTACAAGTGTCTTTACATGTGTTATCTTATAGTTGCAGAACTTTTAAATAGGGGGAAAATAATGAGAGCCTTTCTGAATAGAAAAGGGGTAACCCTTTCACCTAAAGTATATTTTATAGATGCACTGAGCAGCATGGCGCTTGGATTATTCGCTTCGCTGATCATTGGGCTTATTATTAAGACAGTCGGCGAACAGACTGATTTCAAATACCTGGAGGATATGGGCACTCTGGCTATGGGTCTGATGGGGCCTGCAATAGGTGTTGCAGTTGCATACGGACTTAATGCTCCACCGCTTGTTATCTTTTCAGCCATTGCCAGCGGGGCTGCCGGCGCGGCTCTTGGCGGTCCAGCAGGGAGCTTCGCTGCAGCTCTTATTTCCACAGAGCTTGGAAAACTTGTCAGTAAGGAAACAAAGGTTGATATCATTGTAACACCGCTTGTTACAATTGTGGCTGGTTATATGGTTTCAACATTAATTGGCCCCGGGATCGATTATGGAATGAAGAGCTTTGGCAGCCTGATCATGTGGGGAACAGAGCAAAGGCCAATCATCATGGGCATCATTGTGGCGGTATTAATGGGTCTTGCCTTGACGGCACCCATTTCTTCAGCCGCCATTGCGCTTATGCTTGATCTGCACGGAGTTGCAGCAGGAGCTGCCACTATTGGCTGTGCAGCACAAATGGTCGGCTTCGCAGTGAGCAGCTTCAGGGAAAATAAAATGGGCGGTTTAGTAGCGATTGGAATAGGAACATCCATGCTGCAGGTAGCCAACATTATTAAAAATCCGCGTATTCTTATTCCACCTACCCTTGCAGGTGCGTTCCTGGCACCCTTTGGCACGACCGTCTGGCTAATGGAGAACAATGCTGCAGGAGCAGGCATGGGAACAAGCGGGCTGGTTGGACAGATAATGACTTTTACAACGATGGGCTTTGGTTCAGAAATTTGGATGAAGGTCATTATATTGCATTTTATTGGACCGGCTCTTATCAGCCTGTTATTATCTGAGTATATGAGGAAGAAAGGCTGGATCCAATATGGAGACATGCATATCAGCACAGGGGGCGAAAAAAAATGAAAAAACTGGAATCGGCAGAACAATTTAACGAGATGCGCAGCAATGGGAAGCATATTTTCATGTTTTCAGCTGACTGGTGTCCGGATTGCCGGGTTATTGAACCGATATTGCCTGAAATAGAAGCAAAATATAGTGAATACACTTTTATTTATGTAGATCGCGATCAATTCATTGATCTTTGCATTGAGCTTGATGTCTTTGGGATCCCAAGCTTCATCGGATACAGGGATGGCCAGGAACTTGGCCGCTTTGTCAGCAAAGACCGCAAAACCCAGGAAGAAATTGAAAACTTTATTCAAACTCTTGAACAATAAGCCTGTGTACATTTAGTGTTCAAATTTTACTTTGATAAATGTCTAGCGCAAGCAGCCTGCCCTCTCGAGGCGTCGGGGGCTGGCAAGGCGCTTCCGTTTTTAGGCCCTCCTGCATCTCTTTTGAGCAGGAGGGTTTATTAGTGTAGAATGATAGTCGGAAATCAATCCCCATAAGGAGGGGCTTATATATGAAAATGGATAGTAAAAAGATGAAAAATGAATTGGAGCAGCGCTTAGCAAAAGAGAACCGGACTTTCTCTTTTGACAGGGAAAAAGATCAGTTCAGAATCGAAAATAAGGACACTGGAAAAGGAATTACCATCTCTCTTCCGGGCATTATTGCTAAATGGCAGGAGCAAAAGGAAAAAGCGATTGAAGAAGTCGTTTATTATGTGGAAGAAGGCCTGGAGGCAATGGTGGAGGATGCCCATTTGTCGGGACATGAAAAAAATATTTTTCCAGTCATCCGATCAACTTCTTTTCCAGGCGAGTCACAGGAAGGTATTCCTTTTTTGACAGATGAACATACGGCTGAAACACGAATTTACTATGCGCTCGATCTTGGAAATACGTATCGCCTCATTGATGCAAAGCTAATGGAAAAAGAGAGCTGGGATCCCGAAAGAATTAGAGAAACGGCTCTTTTCAACGTAAGATCCCTGTCGACAGATATGAAATCGGATACTGTTGCAGGCAACACTTTCTATTTCTTAAACAAAAATGATGGATATGATGCAAGCAGAATCCTGAATGATTCCTTTATTAAAGAAATGGGCAGGAAAGTAGAAGGATCCATGGCCGTTGCCGTTCCGCATCAGGACGTATTGATTATTGCTGATATAAAAAATGAAACAGGCTATGACGTTCTCGCCCAGATGACTATGAGTTTCTTTGCGAGCGGCAGAGTGCCCATTACTTCCCTGTCATTCTTATATGAGAATGGAGAGTTTGAACCAATATTTATTTTGGGTAAGAATAAAAAAAAGTAGGTTTTAAGGGTCACAGCAATGTGGTCCTTTTTTTGTTTAACACTGATTCTTCCTGAAAACAAGGCGATAAACCCCCAGGTGAGATGAACCATTACCGAATGATATATAGATCCGTTATTTTAAATGAAAGTTAAGCAGTTCCGGGTAAAAAGACAGATATCACTACTTATGAACCTTTAATCACCCGCCTGAGTCGAAAGTATGCCTGCAGCCTTTAGTTTGTTTGTAAATTTACCCATTCTGTCTTTATAAGGACTCATTCTCGGATTTCTTATTCAAAATCTGTGAATAACTGCTAAAATAATATAGAAAGTCTAACAAAGTTTTTAATAGAAAGAGTTGATATAAATGAGCTGGATTAAAAAGCTATTCCATATGTTTAAAAGTGATGAGGAAGAATATGAGGAAATGGAAGAACATGCAGATGAGCATAACTATGAGAAGCAGCCGCCTGCAAAAAAAACAAAAGAAAGTTCGAGAGACATAGATGCTAAAGTAGTCTATCAATACCCCAAAGGCCAATTCCGTTTTCCGGTCATACCTGACCATGAAGCAGAACGGGAGAATAAGAGGCAGCAAAGACAGGATCATAATAGACAGGATCATAATCGTGGGAAGCCTGTAAATAAAACTGAAAAACGGAAGTCAAGGGCAGGAGAAACGGAATGGCAGAAAAAGCCGGCGGATACTCCAATCCATGAAAAAAGGACGCCTCGTTCCGCAGATAGGGAGCAGCAAAGAAAGTCTGCGCCACCACCTGCCAGTGAAGAAAAAATTCTGACCCGTAATGAAAGAGAGGCTGCCAGCAAGAAAAGACCTTTTCAGCCAACAGAAATTCCATCGCCGATATATGGATTTAAAAGGCCACGGCCAAATGCCCAGCAAGATAAATCTGATAACGGGGAACAGGAAAACCGCAGGGAACTTACATACGATGAGGTTATGCGCAAAATTCAGCAGACCCCCCCTAATCGGCCGAATGTAACCGAAGCTGTTTCGGATGAAGAAAGAGAAACTGTCATTTCCGATAAACTGAAAGCTTTACAGGCACAGGCTTCTGCATTGGAAACAGAGGAACCAGCAGCCAAAAGATACAAAATAGGTGAAGCGTCTGAATTAATGTTTGAAGTACCTGAAAATAACCAAGAAACATTGCGGCATGAAGAAACACATACTGCCTGGCAAGATCATAAGGAACCTGGCAGGCAGCTTGGATCTTCCAAGCCTGACGGTGAATCTCCAAATAGTGAGGATCGCATCGGTCTTAAAAAAAAATCGGAAATCAGCAGATCGCTCGCAAACTTGATTGAAGAGGCTCTGCACGAGGAAGAAAAAGAAGAATACACAGCAGAACTCTCAGAGCAGAGCGAATTAAGATCTCATGATATCCTTGAGATTGAAGCTGAAGAGGATGCAGAAAAGAATGAATTTCATCACGATTTAGGGATTGTTGCTAAAAGTGACTCGGAAGAGTTTATCCATATAAACTTAAAAGAGGGAAACTCACAAGCAGAAGGAATGGAGATGTCTAATAAAGCTGAATTAAGTTCTGATCATGAAGATAGCGGGGAATTAACAGGCTCGTTCTCTACTCAGGCTGAACTGATTTCTGATATAAACAGGGCTGAGAATGCAGAGCAAAATGAGACTGCAGGTGCAAATGAATACTTAGAAACAAAAACAGAATCTGCTGCGTCAACCCCACAGCAGGAAGAAGATGCCCAGGAAGGGAAGAAGCCTTCATCAAGAGGATCAATTCCATTTAATGTCATCATGCTGAATAATGACAGAAAAAAACTGAATCAGCAGGATAAGATGGCAAGACCGTCAGATGAAAAAAAAAATAATATCGCTATGTTTCCGTCAGAAAATATCCAGCAGTCTGCTGCTGCTGCAGAAAAGATCGAGAATCATCCACCGGTGAACCATTTGCCTATGGAAGAACGTGCAGAGCAGACACCGCCTGCATCGGAAATGGACCGATTTGAGGATGAACAGACATATCAGGGGGACGAAGAAATTTTTTATTACCAATTTCCTTCCCAGACATTGCTGACACCGCCAGTAATCATGGAGGAAGCTTCCGATTGGCTTTACGAACAGGAACAGATGTTAAATTCTACACTGCAAAATTTCAATGTCAGGGCGAGGGTGGTTAATGTTACGCAAGGACCTTCTGTAACAAGGTTTGAAGTACAGCCCGAACCAGGTGTCAAGGTGAATAAAATCACGAACCTCTCAGATGATATAAAGCTGAGTCTGGCAGCAAGGGATATTCGGATCGAAGCGCCGATACCAGGAAAGCATACAATCGGCATTGAGGTTCCGAACCAGAGCAGCCGTCCGGTACTTATCAGTGAGATCATCAGCACCCCGGAGTTCCAGACTGGCCAATCCCCATTAACGGCTGTGCTGGGGCTTGATATCTCTGGGAAGCCGATTGTGACGGATTTACGGAAAATGCCGCATGGTTTGATTGCCGGTGCAACGGGATCAGGGAAGAGCGTCTGTATTAACACGATCCTGGTAAGCCTGCTGTATAAGGCGAGTCCCGATGAATTGAAGCTTCTTCTGATCGACCCAAAAATGGTCGAACTTGCACCATATAATCGAATTCCACATTTGGTCAGCCCGGTTATTACCGATGTAAAAGCGGCAACGGCAGCCTTGAAGTGGGCTGTCGAGGAGATGGAACGCAGATATGAATTGTTTGCCCATGCAGGTGTGAGGGATATAAACCGTTTTAATGAGCTGGCAGAGGAGCATCAGCAATATTCAGAGAAGCTGCCATTTATGGTCATTGTGATTGATGAGCTGGCAGACTTAATGATGATGTCGCCAGCCGATGTGGAAGAAGCCATTTGCCGGATTGCACAAAAAGCCCGTGCATGCGGAATTCATCTTATTATTGCAACCCAGCGTCCTTCCGTGGATGTTATTACCGGCTTAATCAAGGCGAATGTGCCTACAAGAATTGCATTCTCTGTGTCATCTCAAATCGATTCAAGAACAATCATTGATATAAGCGGAGCTGAAAAACTGCTTGGACGGGGAGATATGCTTTTCCTTGAAAACGGATCCTCAAAGCCAGTGAGGCTGCAGGGTACATTTGTTTCAGATAAAGAAATTGATGATGTGGTAGCCCATGTACGGAGGGAACGCGATCCTGACTACTTATTTGAGCAGGAAGAACTTCTGAAAAAAGCTCATGCAATAGAAGAAGAGGATGAATTGTTTTTTGAAGCATGCGAGTTTGTTGTTGATCAGGGAGCGGCTTCCACTTCAAGCCTGCAAAGAAGATTTAAAATAGGATATAATAGGGCAGCCAGGCTGATTGATATGATGGAAAAACAAGGGTTCATTTCTGAAAATAGAGGCAGCAAGCCAAGGGATGTCCTCATTACAGAAGCTGATCTTGAATCCATACAAGAGACTAGTACATTAAATTAATCCATGGTATTCTTTACTTGCATGTTTAAAATAATATGAATAAACAACTACGATAAACGAAGAAAGCATTCTAAAGCTGGCGGGCTGCCGGCATAGAGGCCTGCTCCTTGCAAACCAAGTCAGCAGGCGCTTCTGCTTTCTTTAATGTTTCTAAGGAGCTTTAGGGATGAAGGAAATTGAAATGAAGGTTAAAGGAGAAATCAAACGTCTGACAAACCAGACTTTTAAATTCGATGAACGTGTAAGAGATGGCTGGTTTTCAGCGGTTTACTTCCTTAAAACAAGAGAAATTGTTAAGAAATATCACGAAGATAAAATCGTAACCATGCAGTTTTTCCAAAAGAATCATGCCGTTCTATGCGGTACGGATGAAGTCATTGCGCTGCTAAAAACATTTGCAGACCGCCCGGATGATCTGGAAATTTATTCATTAAAAGACGGTGATAAGATTTCACCCTTTGAAACAGTTTTAACCATTACAGGAAGATATCAGGATTTCGGATATCTTGAAGGAATAATTGACGGCATATTGGCCAGAAGAACTTCAGTTGCCACGAATGTCTATAATGTGGTAAAAGCAGCAGGTGTTTCTGGTGTTCAAAAGCAGGTCATCTTCATGGGGGACCGGGATGATCATTATATCACCCAGGCAGGAGATGGCTATGCAGCCTTTATTGGGGGGGCAACAGCCCAGGCCACGCATGCGATGAATGAATGGTGGGGCAAAAAAGGAATGGGAACAATGCCGCATGCTTTGATCCAAATGTTCGAGGGAGATATCGTTGCATCTACTAAGGCTTATCAGGAGACGTTTCCTGAAGACGATTTAGTTGCTCTGGTAGACTACAACAATGATGCCATAACCGATTCCCTGAAAGTGGCAAGAGCCTTTGGCAAAGAGCTTAAAGGTGTCCGGGTTGATACATCAAGAACAATGATTGATCAATATTTCTTAAGAAATCAGCATTTGCTGGGAACGTTTGACCCGCGCGGAGTCAATGCAGAACTGATTTTCGCTTTAAGAAAAGCGCTGGATGATGAAGGTTTCCAACATGTGAAGATTGTGGTGAGCGGCGGTTTTACTGAATCCCGAATCCGTGAATTTGAAGAACAGGGTGTTCCGGTTGATACCTATGGAATTGGAAGCAGCCTGCTGAAGATCACCACAGGGTTCACTGGAGACAATGTAATGATTGACGGTAAGCATGCAGCTAAGGCAGGACGCCGTTATCGTCCAAACCCCCGACTTGAAAAGGTTGAATAACTGAACGCTATTTACAAGAAAGTAAGGAGCATCCTAAATGGATATGGACAGCTCAATTCTGGATTTACAATCTTTCCGTAAAGCTAAACAGCTCCAGGGAGAGAATAATGCTCTGCGTTTATACACATTAAGCAAGGATTATACAGAACGAACGGCTAATATCAGAGAGAAAGTCCGGGCAAAGCATTTATTTCGGAAAACGCTCGGTCTTGCTTCTGAGACGGCTTTTTCGCCTATTCAGCAGGAAGTTTTTCAGGATTGGTTTCTCTTTGATTATAAAACCATTCAAGGCTCTACTATGTTCAGTCTGTTCTTAAAGAACAATGCCAGGCAGCTTTCAGAGTCAGATCTCATTCAGGGGGCTCTCTTTTTAACATCAGTCATGGAACCCATCCGGATTTTAGATGTAAGTCAAAAGAAAATCTCCGCCTCAGGTGTGGAAGATAGCACTTCTTTTCTCTTAAGTCAGCACGGGGTGTTTCGGCCGGAACTGTCAATAGGGTGGTATTTTATTAGAAGAATACCAATCCAGATGTATGATCTTCCTATTGGACCATTTATCTCTATTCAAAAGGATGAAGGAGTTCACCGTTTAACGAAGGCATTTTCGAAGGCAAAATTAAAGGTTCCTGACCTTACATGGAGAGCTTTCCTGAAATCTAATGTTTTATTTTTTATTTCTGGGGTATAAATAGCTGGCAATACGTTACATAGTTTTTAGAATCGATTAATGATATAATGATTCAATACATTAAAGTGTAAGTAAATAAAAATGACAGCGGAAAAGCTTAGCAGCACAGTCATGGAAGCATGTCTTCTAAGGGGATATGCGCAAAACTAGATATATGTCATATACTGTTTTACAGATATACGATGGTTGGAGGTTCTTTATATGACTATTTACCATTTCGTAGGTATTAAGGGGTCTGGAATGAGTGCATTGGCACAAGTTCTGCATGATATGAATTATCAGGTTCAAGGCTCCGATTTTGAGAAACACTTTTTTACTCAGGTGGCACTTGAGAAATCCGGAATAAAGATCCTTCCCTTTCAAAAGGAAAACATACAGCCGGGCATGACGGTAATCGCCGGGAATGCATATCCGGACACGCATGAAGAGATTGAGGAAGCAATGAAGCTTGGCTTGCCTGTTGTGCGTTATCATCGATTTTTAGGTGATTTCATGAAGAATTTTACGAGCATCGCTGTGACGGGAGCTCATGGGAAAACATCCACTACAGGCTTGCTTGCGCACGTAATGCGAGGCGCAAAACCAACTTCATTCCTTATTGGAGACGGTACGGGCAAAGGGGACAAGGAAGCTGAATATTTTGTTTTCGAAGCTTGTGAATACAGAAGGCACTTCCTTTCTTACTATCCTGATTATGCAATAATGACGAATATTGATTTTGACCACCCTGATTACTTTGCCAACATTGAAGATGTGTTTTCTGCTTTTCAGGAAATGTCATGGCAAGTGAATAAGGGGATTTTCGCATGCGGTGATGACGAGCAGCTGCAAAAAATCCAGGCAAAAGTGCCCGTGGTATTCTATGGTTTTGGAGAAGATAATGATTTTCAGGCACGCAATGTAGTTAAAACTACAGAAGGAACAACATTTGATGTATTTGTCCGGAACACCTTCTTTGAGACTTTCTCTATTCCAGCGTATGGAGATCATAACGTCTTGAACTCCTTAGCTGTTATCGCTCTATGTCATTATGAAGAGATCGATGCAAAGATTGTCCAGGAACAGCTTCTTTCCTTTGAAGGAGTGAAAAGAAGATTTTCCGAGAAGAAAGTGGGCTCTCAGGTAATTATTGATGACTATGCCCACCATCCGACAGAAATTAAGGCGACTGTAGAAGCTGCCAGACAAAAGTATCCTGAAAAGGATGTGGTTGCAGTTTTCCAGCCGCATACATTTACGAGGACTCAGGCCTTTCTTGATGATTTTGCATCAAGCCTTAATTTGGCTGACAAAGTATATCTTTGCGAAATCTTTGGCTCTGCCCGTGAAAACCATGGAAAACTCACGATTGATGACTTAAAGGCCAAAATTCCCAATGCACAAATTCTAAATGAAGAAGAAACGGCTGTACTAAGGAATCATGAAGATAGCGTAATTATGTTTATGGGTGCCGGGGATATCCAAAAATTCCAGCAGGCATACGAAAACCAAATATAAATCATAAGAAGGATGCTTCGCTAAGGAAGCATCTTTTTCTTTATGACTTTAAATGTTGATAACTTTTTTGCTCCAGGCGCCTGGAGCTTTTTTATTACTTTAAATTTTCCGGATTTAATGCTTCAAGTTCACTAATGACAAATCGCCCGTCTTTACGGATTAATACCTCATCAAAGTAGATTTCACCGCCGCCATAGTCAGGGCGCTGGATGTTGACCATATCCCAATGAATATTGGATTTATTGCCATTATAAGCTTCGTCATAGCACTGTCCAGGTGTGAAGTGGAAGCTTCCGTCAATTTTTTCATCGAACAGAATATCCTGCATTGGATGAAGAATGTATGGGTTAACCCCGATAGCGAATTCACCAATATAGCGCGCACCCTGATCAGTATCAAAGATTTTATTGATGCGTTCGCTATCATTGGCTTCCGCTTCAACAATTTTCCCGTCTTTAAATGTCAGTTTTACATTTTCAAATGTAAAACCATGGTATGGAGATGGAGTGTTATAGGTGATGACGCCGTTGACAGACTCACGTACAGGGGCAGTATAGACCTCTCCATCAGGGATATTCATTTGACCTGAGCATTTTATTGCCGGAATATCCTTAATCGAGAAGGATAGATCTGTTCCAGGGCCAGTTATTCTGACTTTATCGGTTTTATTCATTAATTCCACAAGGCTGTCCATTGCTTTGTCCATTTTGCCGTAATCCAAATTGCAGACATCAAAATAGAAATCTTCAAATGCTTCTGTACTCATTTTAGCCAGCTGGGCCATGGAAGCATTAGGGTAACGCAAAACCACCCATTTCGTTTTTGGCACGCGGATTTCTCTATGCACTCTTTGTCCGATGGTTGATCCATGGATTTTCATTTTATCATCCGGCACATCAGCCTGCTCGTTGATGTTGTCTCCGGAGCGCAGTCCTATGTATGCATCCATTTTGCTCATAACATTTGCTTCAAACTCAGCCATCAAATTGAATTGCTCTTCCTGTGCCCCTAAAAGCAGGGAGCGATCAACCTGATGATCCTTTAAGGAAACAAAAGGGTATCCTCCAGCTGCATATGCTTCCTTAACCAGCGCGGTCACTAATTCCTTCTGCAGTCCGAAATTTTCAATAAGGACCTTCTCTCCTTTCTGGAGTCTGACTGAATAGTTAATCAAATTTTTTGCCAGTTTTGCAATACGGGGATCTTTCATGGATAAATACCTCCAGTAAATTTATTTTTCCGACAACTATTATTGTACCCGAAATGATAGGTTTTGTTTAACCTTTTCCAGTTGTGCTAAAATTTACTTTAACTGATGAAAATACCTGTTAGAGAAGGAATTTCGACTTCACAAGTGGAATCTATTAATGTACTCCTGGTTTAGAGGCAGTGCATCTGGGTAAAAAGATATTATACAGACAACCGGAGGTGTAAGAATTGGAAATTATTTTATACTTAAGTGTAGCAGTAATTGCTATAGCATTTCTTGTTTTGGTCATATATCTGGCGAAAACGTTAAAATCCTTACAAGGGACATTAGATAACGTATCAAACACATTGGCAGGCCTTGAAAGGCAACTAGATGGTGTCACGAAGGAAACCACTGTCCTGCTGCATAAAACCAATTCACTGGCTACAGATATTCAGCAGAAATCTGAAAACCTGAACAGTGTCGTGACTGCGGTAAAAGAAGTTGGTGACTCTGTCCGCAAATTTAATGGATCCATTCAGAAAATCACATCTTCTGTAAACACACAGCTTGAACAGAATAAAGATAAAATCTCACAGGTGGTACAGTGGAGCAATGTTCTCCTTGAAATCAAGGATAAATGGAAAATGAGAAAAGAAGACCCTTATCAGTACAACGTCAGCGAGAAACAGATGCTTCCGCCTGAACGCCAGAGAGAAAGAGCAAGATACTAGATTTAAAGGAGGAAAAAGGAGAATGAATAGTCAAGACCGCACTCAATTTGATTCAAATCAGGCCAAAACAGATGAAAATATCAATACGAAAGATTTCATGATTGGTGCCTTAATCGGAGGCATGGTTGGCGCAGCAACCGCTCTGTTCCTGGCTCCTAAATCAGGCAAAGAGCTTCAGAGTGATTTAAGCGAAAAGGCTGCCCTATTAAAAGAGAAGTCAGGACAGTACCGTGAAACAGCTATGACAAAAGGTACCGAACTGGCTAATGCTGCAAAAGAAAAAACAAATGTGCTGACTCAAACGGTGACAAAGCAATCCAATGAACTCGTTAATAAAGTAAAAAGCTTGAAAGAAGCTCAAAATGGACAAGCTGGTGCAAACGGGACATCCGAAGAAAATGGAGAGGCCATCAATAACGAGACATTCCAGGCAGAAGGGAACGCTCCAGTAAATGATGCAGAAATCCAAATGAAGCTGGAAGAGACGAAAAAAGCTTTTGACGAAACCGAGCAAAAGTATAATTAATTTTATTTGTTTAAGCAACGGTGAAGTGGTACGATTACTTCACCGTTATTTAATTTAAAGAGCGAGGCTTTGCCTGGCTTAGTTGGGGAGGCAAGAAAATGAAAAAATTTGATAGCCATGAATCATTTGATCAAGCAGTAGAATCAGGAGAGCAGCTGCTGGTTTTAAAACACAGTTCCACTTGTCCGGTGAGCGGCGCAGCGTTTGAAGAATATGAAAGCTTTGTAAAAGAGCATCAAGATGTAAATGCTTATTACTTAGTTGTTCAGGATGATCGTCCCTTGTCAAATCACATTGCAGAAGCTTTTCATATCAAACATGAGTCTCCTCAGGCCATTCTATTTAATAATGGAGATGTTGCCTGGCATGCATCACATTGGAAGATTACATATGATTCCCTGGTGAATGCTGTGAAGGAAAACAGATAAAACCCATCCAATCGGATGGGTTTTTGCTATCAAACAAGAAAATATATATTTATTAAACGTCGATAACTGTCTAACACTAGCAGCCTGCCCCCGCTTTTCTTATATATACTTCACATTTGAATTTTTATTATTTATGGCAGGCCACACGATTTTGAGATGATCACCAGGCTCTATAGGTTCATGAAAAGATGCCTTTTCCCCATTTTTCAAGAGAACGAAGCTTCCGGAAGATGCTGCAGGCATATCTACACTAACATGGCTGAAGATATCCTGAAAAATAAAAGGAGACATTGGTTTTTTCACGAGTGTTATCGCATCTCCAGCATGAATCGCATCATCTTCATTGAGGACAGCTCCTTCCCTCTGAAATTCAAGTATCCCTCTTGAAAGCTCTAATTTCTTACCGTTAAACATGACCGGGATCCTCTGCTGTAGTACCAGCTGCTTTATATCTGCTAATTCCTTTACTGATAGTGTGCCTCTTTTTTCAATTCGGAGATTGTCACCATCGTCTACTATGCTATGATAATTCGCCTCAAGGCCGTTTTTAAAAAGCTTTCCGGTATGGCGGGGGAGGAATGTCTCTTTTTCATTAATGCTGATTCTAAAAGGCGTAAGCTCGCTTAATAAATCGTTTAGGTTCAAGTTTCTTAAGACTTCTTCAAATGTTTCCGGAATTCTGCACTCTACCTTATCCCGATCAGCAATGATCTGTTCAAGCGAGGCAGCTTTTTCATTACAGGTAATAACAGGGTGGATTGTGTACTGCTTTTCGTTAATAGTAATAGACTTTTCAGGAACTTCATCAATCAAATCTTTTATGCGGACTTCAGCAGGCAATCCGTCACGTCCTCTTGAAACAGTGATGATATCCCCTGATTTGATTTCTTCATCCAAAGCACTTGTAAGGCTGTTGCGTATGATGACAGGAGCTTCTCCATGACTTCCTGGAATCGTAACGCTTTGCCCGTTTAGTTTGACTATCATGGCGAGTCCGGGCTTACCGTAAAGCTTATTCATTTTAATGCCTGCTGCCAGGAGACAATCCCCAACTGTCAGGTTCTTGACCTCGAATAGCCTGACAGGCTGATCGTTGACGTAAACTGTACAATATTGGACTGGGGCTTTTTTAGCAGCGATGGCTATTCCTATTGGGGTGACAAGTTCAGGGCCTTTGTATGTAAAATCCGGTAAATTCAGCCCGCTTATTGCGTCAATTCCCCTTATTGCGACTCTATTCGCTGGAAGGCCCAGTCTTTGCGCTATTCTTTCAGGAAGTCCAGGTGTTAAGCTCCCGCCCCCTACCAGCATGACGGCTTTGGGCGGCCTATTATTCAGCTGCAGAATTTCATCGCAGATGGAATTTGTCAATCGTTCTAGCGCAGGAGAAATTTTTTCAATTGTCTCTTCCCTGCTGACTTCTGTCTGGAAGCCGAGAATATCCGTGACAGTAATTGTATCCGATACATGCAAATCTCTCTTTGCCTTTTCGGCTAAAGGAAAGTCCAGGAGAAACTGGTCACTGATTGCTTCAGTTATCTCATCTCCTGCTACAGGCACCATTCCGTAAGCTGTAACTGTGCCCATATCTGTAATGGCAATATCGGACGTTCCGGCACCGATATCAACAAGAGCAACATTCAGCCTTCTCATCGAAGGAGGAATCAGCACATTAATAGCTGCGATTGGCTCAAGTGTCAAAGCTTCCATTTCCAGGCCAGCCCTTTGTAGAGCTGAGATTAGTGACTCCACTACAACCTTGGGCAGGAACGTAGCAATGATTTCAACGGATGCTTCATCCCCCTGCTGATCAATTAGACTGCCGATTTCTTCTTTATCAAGACGATAGTATAAAACGGAATATCCAACACAATAGTAATAATAGCTTTTCTCAGTTTCATGTTTTTCTGCAACCATTGCCTGTGCCTGCTGAACTGCACTTAATTCAAGGTGAAGTATATCCTGCTTTTGCATCATCGGTTTTCCTTTAATACAGATAACTGTTTCAGATCTTTCTGTTTTTAAAGCCCTGCCTGCCGCTGCAACGCACACCTTTTTTAATGGGCCGTGTTTTGCTTCTAGTTCATCCCTGATTTCTGCTATAATTTTTGATACAGCCAGTACATCATGGATCTGTCCGTCGAGCATGGCCCTTTCTGCATGCTCCTTAATCACGATGTCTTTCACATGATATTGCCCGCCGTTTTCTTCGAGAATAATTCCGACCACCGTGCGGGTGCCGATATCCAGTGCAAAAAGCTTTTTTTGTTCGTCCAAAGCAGTACACCTTCTTTGTAAATGTCATAAAATGCATAAATAAAGCCCTGAAGCCGCTTTATCACTTAAAAGCGTTTAATTAATAAAGAAATATTTCGTGACATGTCTGAATAATTCATATATAATAACCCTAATTATAAAAAATGTATCACATATCCAGAGGCCGTAAAAGAGAAAGATGGAAATGTTTAACGCTGTGCACATTTAGATGCACGTTTTGTGCATTATCCTGAAACCAACACGGCTTAAATTCAGATTTGAAAGGAAGGGACAGGAAATGAGCAATAAAGAGCTAGATAAACTTCGTGATCGAGTGGATGAGCTGAATCTCCAGCTTTTATCTTTGATCAATGAAAGAGCAGAACTTGTTCAGGAAATCGGAAGAGTAAAGGAAACACAAGGGGTTTATCGTTATGATCCTGTCCGGGAACGCAAGATGCTGGACTTGATAAAAGAGCATAATGACGGTCCTTTTGAAAATTCAACAATTGAGCATATGTTCAAGGAAATTTTTAAAGCAGGTCTTGAACTTCAAAAAGATGATCATAGAAAGGCGCTTCTTGTTTCACGCAAAAAGAAGCCTGAAAATACGATTGTAGACTTAAAGGGTGAAAAAGTAGGGGATGGCAATCCTCATCTTGTTTTTGGCCCTTGCGCAGTTGAATCTTATGAGCAGGTGGCAACTGTTGCTGAAGCTGTAAAAGCAAAAGGACTTAAGCTCCTTCGCGGAGGCGCATATAAACCAAGAACATCACCGTATGATTTCCAGGGGCTTGGCCTTGAAGGTTTAAAAATCTTAAAAAGAGTGGCAGATGAATACGATCTGGCTGTTATTTCTGAAATCGTAAGCCCTAATGATATTGAAACGGCTGTAAATTATATTGATGTCATTCAAATCGGGGCAAGAAACATGCAAAACTTCGAGCTATTAAAAGCAGCGGGGGCTGTAAACAAACCAGTTCTTTTAAAGCGCGGGATTGCAGCTACAATTGAAGAATTCATCAATGCAGCGGAATATATCATGTCCCAGGGGAATGGACAGATTATTCTATGTGAGCGCGGAATCCGCACATACGAACGTGCTACACGCAATACATTGGACATTTCGGCTGTGCCTATTCTTAAGCAGGAAACACATTTGCCAGTACTGGTTGACGTTACGCATTCAACAGGCCGCAGAGATTTGCTTCTTCCAGCAGCAAAAGCTGCGCTGGCAATCGGCGCAGATGGTGTAATGGCAGAAGTTCATCCAGACCCGGCCGTTGCCCTATCAGATTCAGCGCAGCAAATGGACTTGAATCAATTTGATCAATTTATGGCTGAACTTCAATCTTCAGCATTGCTGAAAGTGTAGCCATCTAAATATGGAGAGCCTTCTGCTGGTAGCAGGAGGCTCTTTTTTTTGCATTTAAAGTGGAAATTTAAGTTTTTTTCAAAAATACAAGCCTTGACATTGCGGCAATTCCTGGACTGTCGTATGATTAAATACATAATTGTACATGTGTAACCACTCACAAATTAGGATAAAAAATGAGTAGGTTACGTCGTGTTGCTGTAAAATATAAAGTAATTGAAGCGACCGCTATTTAAAGAAGGAGTGTAAGTAATGAATGTAACAATATACGATGTAGCAAGAGAAGCGAATGTATCAATGGCAACGGTTTCTCGTGTTGTAAATGGCAACCCGAATGTTAAGCCTGCAACAAGAAAAAAAGTAATGGAAGTAATTGACCGGCTTGGGTACCGCCCCAACGCGGTTGCAAGAGGATTGGCAAGCAAAAAAACGACGACAGTCGGTGTAATCATTCCCGATATCTCCAGCACCTTTTTTGCAGAACTGGCAAGGGGCATAGAGGATATTGCGACAATGTATAAATACAATATCATTCTCAGCAACTCCGACCAAAATATTGAAAAAGAACTGCACTTGCTCAATACTATGCTCGGGAAACAGGTGGATGGAATAGTCTTCATGGGCGGCAATATTACCTCCGAGCATGTTGAAGAGTTTGAAAAGTCACCGGTTCCGATCGTACTGGCTGGCTCTATTGAAGAAACAGGCAAAATCCCATCTGTAAATATTAATTATGAACAGGCAGCATTTGATGTGACTAAGTCATTTATTGAAAAAGGCCATAAAGATGCAGCTATCGTGGTGGGACCTCTCCGCGAGCCGATTAATCAGGAAAAAAAGCTTGCAGGCTATAAGCGGGCTTTGGAAGAAGCTGAGGTGGCCTTCCGCGATGAATTGGTGGTTGAAGGAGATTATACTTACGATTCAGGTATAGAAGCCTTTGAAAAGCTGCTTGAGGCAGATCCGCGTCCAACAGCTATTTTTGCAGGATCTGATGAAATGGCATTGGGAATTGTCCACGGGGCGGAGGATAAAGGGTATAATATCCCGAAAGACTTTGAGGTCATCAGCTCTGACAATACAAGATTGGCATTAATGGTCCGTCCTCAGCTGACATCAGTCGTTCAGCCATTGTATGATATTGGTGCAGTTGCCATGAGATTGCTTACGAAACTTATGAATAAAGAATCAGTCGATGAGCAAATTGTTGTACTCCCTCACCGAATTGAAGAACGAAGCTCAACAAAGTAATGAATTTGCCGATATAACAGAAAAGCGGAAGCTCCTCGACCAGCCCCGACCAGCGCTGGAGGTCCAGAAGTTGAAGTCGTTCTTTGACTTCAGCATCTGGACCGAAGTGACTAGGGGGCTAGGCGCTGCAGCTGGACAAAAGAGAAGAAAGAGAAGCGCCTTAATTAAAAGGCGTTTCTTTCTGCCAATTTTAAGCTATCGTACCTGTTTTAGAGCACATAAATAATAAACCATTAGACAAAGGCAATTCGCAATGGATCAGGGAGAGAGAGTATGAGAAAGGTTGATATGTTAACACCGGCTGGATTAATGGTGGGGCTTGCTATGCTGATTTTTGGAATCATGTGGAATGGAGGAGCTGATGGTTTTTTATCCTTTGTTGACCCTTCTTCAATTCTTATTGTTCTGGGCGGTTTAATAGCCGGGCTGCTTGTAAGTTTTCCTTTAAAAGATATCAGGCATATGGCCACCGTTTTTAAGCAGGTTTTTTCCAGTGAAGAGCAAAGCGTTGGCGAGCTGATTGGAATTTTTGTCAAACTCTCTGAGCGTGCCCGGCGTGAAGGGCTGTTATCGCTTGAGGCTGAAATCGGGAAGGTGGAAGATCCATTCATTCAGAAAGGCGTATACCTGGCTGTGGATGGTATAGAGCCAGATGTCATTACTGACATTATGAATGCCGAAATTATGGCGATGGAAGAGAGGCACAGAAAAGGAAGAAGCATTCTCGAAAGAGCCGGGGAATACGCTCCGGCATGGGGAATGATAGGGACCCTGATCGGACTGGTTCTGATGCTGAAAAATTTGAATGATCCTTCCACACTTGGGCCCAATATGGCTCTTGCCTTACTGACTACTTTATATGGATCCCTGCTGGCCAATCTGATTTTTCTGCCGATGGCAGCGAAGCTGGCTTTAAAGACAGAGAAGGAAGTTTTTTTGAAGCAGATTATTATTGAAGGGGTTATCGGTGTTCAATCCGGGCAGAATCCGAGAATATTGGAAGAAAAGCTGAGCGCCTTTTTATCCTCAGAAGAACGGAGAGATTTGGATAAAGCTGTAAATGAGGGGGAGGCACTGGATAATGAAGCCTAGGAGAAGATCTCCGGAGCCTCCAAAAGGCTCCCCAAGATGGATGGTGACTTTCTCCGATCTCGTCACACTGATATTGGTATTTTTTATTCTGCTGTTTTCGATGTCCCAGATTGATTTAATGAAGTTTCAGGCATTATCCGATTCTTTCCGGGACAGACAGGTGCTGGATTTTCAGCCGTCTATCATTCCTGCAGAGAACCCGGAACAAAATGAAGAAATAAAGGAAAATGAGGACAGCGGGCAATCAGATTCGCTTGATGAGCTTCTGATGGAGATCCAGTCGTTTTTGGATGAGAATGGCTTAGAAAAAGTGATTGTGGCGAACAGGACGGAACGGGGGGTCGTTCTCGTTCTGCAGGAACAGGTTTTATTTGAATCCGGAGATGCCAGTCTGATAGACAGTTCATACTCTTTCCTGGATAAAGTAGGAACCCTTTTAGCAAACATGCCAAACCTTGTGAAGGTGGAGGGACATACTGATGACCGGCCCATAACTACTTACAGATATCCGTCCAATTGGGAGTTATCTGCTGCCAGGGCTAGTACTGTAATCAGATATCTAACAGAAAAGCATAATCTTGAAAGTCATAGGTTTATGGCTGTGGGCTATGGGGAAACCCGTCCTATCGTCCCTAATTCCGGACCGGAGAATTGGGAGAAAAACAGGCGTGTTGAAATCATTATTTCTGATCCGAAATTTAATGAAGATAACAATATTCATAATTGATAACAGATCTGGCAATAGTCAGACCTGTTTATTTACATATGCAGAAATGAACAGCGGCCGGTAAAATGTTCCCGGCCGCTGTTCTTATAAAGATTCTGTCATTGTTCTGTTTCGGATCGGATAAAGAACTTTGTCCACTGTCCGGGCATTTTTTTCAGTTATTTCGCTCTTACGGGGGATAGGCTCATATAAATCAGCAGGATCATCCCATTCCAGGGGAAGAGGCACAGGTGCGTGTTCTTTCCACTTGTTTATCCATTCCATCGGTATATTGCCGTAACAATTAGAGTTTTCAGTCATTTCGAGCCATATCATGGCCCATGCCCGGGGAACAACCCTCCAAATATCATAACCTCCGCCGCCGACGGCAATCCATTTCCCGTCACAATATTCATGGGCAATTTCATGGGCCAGTTTCGGAATTTCCCTATAAATCTTTATAGTAGATGACAAATGGGTAAGAGGATCAAGATAATGGGCATCAGCACCATTTTGCGTCAGGATCACATCCGGTTTGAAAAATTCTGCAACCTCCCGAAAAGCTGTACGGTATGCGTGAAGCCAGGAATCGTCTTCAGTAAATGCATCCACGGGAATATTAAAAGAGAATCCATATCCTTTCCCTTGTCCTCGTTCATTTACATTTCCGGTTCCGGGGAAAAGGTATCTGCCAGTTTCATGAATAGATAAGGTGCATACATCCGGGTCATCATAAAATGACCATTGGACACCATCACCATGATGGGCATCTGTATCCACATACAGAATACGGGCTTTATACTTTTCCTGTATATATTTTATGGCTACGGAGCTATCGTTGTAGATGCAAAATCCAGAAGCTTTTCCCCGAAACCCGTGATGAAGGCCGCCGCCAAGGTGAAGTGCGTGCTTAGCAAGTCCGCTCATGACTGCATCAACGGCTGCCAGAGTGCCTCCTACTAAAAGGGAGCTTGCTTCGTGCATGTTTTGAAAAATAGGTGTGTCCTCTGTTCCAAGACCATAGTTTTCGCAGATATCCTCAGGCAGGTTTCCTTTGCCGGCGAGCTTGACAGCATTCACATAACTAGGATCATGAATCAAGTGTAGCTCTTCATCGGAAGCCTTGCGCGGAGGAATAATATGACATTCTTCAATGGCATTGATGTTTTTGAGCAAATCGAGTGTCAGTTTCAGCCTTATCTGATTAAAAGGATGATTTTTGCTGAATTTGTAGTTCAGCAGGTCTTCCGAAAAAACAAATAATGAATCATGTGTCATAGTGAAATCCCCGGCAGGCTGGGCCATAAAACATGATGGCCTGCTTTTTTCAAATCTTCTACTACAAGCGTAGGGTTCATTGTCTGTACCCTTATCACCAGTATTTTGTATTTATCATCCGTTTTGTCAGGGTAAACAAGGACACTCTGTATATTTGCTTTTCTTTTGCAGATGACTTCAGCGATTTCAAACAGCATGCCTGCCCTGTTTGGCACCTTTACTTCAATCTGCGAACCTGGCTGATGGGCTCCCGTCAATTGAACTAACGTATGAAGCAAATCGGTTTCTGTGACAATTCCGACCAGCTTATCATCGTTTAATATTGGCAGGCAGCCAATTCGCTGTTCATAAAAAACCGCAGCAATTTCTTCAGCAAAATCAAGAGGGTGTCCGGTAATGATATCTGTCTTCATAATCATTTTTAATGGTCTCTGCAGATCTTCCTTAAATAGTTCTGTATGAAAAATAGATGGAGTCGCATCACGGATGTCCCTATCTGTTACAAGTCCCTGCAATCTGCCCGCTTCATCTGTAATAGGCAAATGCCGTATTCTTTTTTCGTTCATAATTTTTATGGCGTCGGCAATGGTGTCTTCTTTTGACAAGGCCGTGACATCCGTTTTCATAATTTCTTCAACAATCACTTTAAATGCCTCCTTATAAATATATGGAGATACATTCATGCCGAAAAAATAGTGTGAATACAGGCATGAATTATGTATTGACGCTATTATTAAGATTTAATACATAAAGCGATTCATAAAGCGCAAGCGGTCAAATTGCTGCACTGAATCCTGATCCACTCTTTTTCCAATGCGGGCCATTAGGCAATTTGCGGGATGAGAACTGATTTCAGGGTCATCTGTGGCATACCATTCAAGACCACCGGCATTCATCATCTTTTCCATAACCTTCCTATATTCCCATACGTTCAGGCCAGTTCCTTTTAAATCCCAATGCCAATAATATTCAGTTGTTATAACAATATAGTCTTCCATTGCGTCATCCATCATGGATACTTTCAGCAGGTTCTTTCCTGTTCCTGAACCTCTGAAAGCCGGGATCACTTCTATTGCACCCAATTCTATTAAATTATCCATTTTTCCTTCCGACCAGCGCTCAAGAGGGTCTGGATACAAGTAAGTAACATAGCCGACAATGGTATGCCTGTCACGGGCCACTATAATTCTTCCCTCCGGCAATCCCGCAATTTCAACCAGGGCTTTATGCTGCTGAGCCGGAGGCCTGAAAGCAACAAGATCCTTGTGAAACTCATAATCTGCCAATTTTTCAGGTGAAATTGGCCCCTCAATGATTAATTTACCATTGGCTGTTTTTAATTCTTTTGCATTATAAGTTTTTTTATATTCCATTTATTCACCGCCATAGACATGATCAATGTAACTTCTATTATACATAAAAACACGGGGGATAAAGCGCTTTCACGCAATTTTCTGTGTAATTTAAATAAGTTTGTGACAATTTACCAGTTGGTTCATAAGTAATTTTTTCCCCGCTCCAAAATTTTAAAAATTGAGAAAATATAATGTTTATACTATAATAATATCAAATCTTAAATAAGGGGGATAATTATATGAAAGTGGAAGCGCTGCCAGTAACACAAGGGGACTTCAATTTAAAAAGCTATGATGAGCTGTATGAAAATTTTAACTGGGCTGATGCGGAAAAAGAATTTTCCTGGAAAGAAACCGGCCGCATGAATATGGCCTATGAGGCCATTGACCGACATGCGGAATCTTTCAGAAAAAATAAGGTTGCCCTTTATTATCGCGATGGACAGAGAAATGAGAAATATACATTCAAGGAAATGAAGGAACTATCCAATAAAGCGGGAAATGCATTAAAAGCATATGGCGATGTTGAAAAAGGAGACCGAGTTTTCATTTTTATGCCGCGTTCTCCTGAACTCTATTTTGCCGTATTGGGAGCAATTAAACTGGGAGCCATTGTAGGTCCTCTTTTTGAAGCATTTATGGAAGGGGCAGTCCGTGACAGGCTTGATGACAGTGAAGCAAAAGTTCTGATTACAACCCCTGAGCTTTTGGAACGTGTGCCTGTTGATCAGCTGCCTGCCTTAAAGCATGTTTTCCTTGTTGGGGAAAATATTGAGGAAACAGGCCCGTATGTGGACTTTAATAAAAGAATGGCTGAATCAAGCAGAAAGCTTCCAATTGAATGGGTTGACGGAAAAGATGGCCTTATTTTGCATTACACTTCCGGCTCTACAGGCAAGCCAAAGGGAGTTCTGCATGTACATAATGCAATGATTCAGCATTATCAGACCGCTAAATGGGTGCTGGACTTAAAAGAAGAAGATGTATATTGGTGCACTGCTGACCCTGGCTGGGTAACCGGTACTTCATATGGCATTTTCGGCCCGTGGCTGACAGGGACTTCAAACCTTATTGTCGGGGGCAGATTTAATCCGGAGACTTGGTATAAAATGATTGAGGAGTATGGCGTTTCGGTTTGGTATAGTGCTCCGACGGCTTTCCGTATGCTGATGGGGGCAGGTGATGAGGTTGTGAAAAAGTTTGATTTAAGCTCCCTTCGTCATGTCCTCAGTGTCGGTGAACCGCTAAATCCTGAAGTAGTCAGATGGGGAATGAAAGTATTCAATATGCGCATCCATGATACGTGGTGGATGACAGAAACAGGTGCACAGCTCATCTGCAACTATCCTTGCCTGGAGATTAAGCCGGGCTCCATGGGTAAGCCGATTCCTGGTGTTAAAGCTGCCATTGTCGATGACCAGGGAAATGAGCTGCCGCCAAACCGCATGGGGAACCTTGCAATTAAAAAAGGCTGGCCTTCCATGATGAATGCCATCTGGAATAACGAGCAAAAATATGAATCTTATTTTATGCCAGGTGACTGGTATGTTTCTGGAGATTCAGCATATATGGATGAAGATGGATATTTCTGGTTCCAGGGTCGTGTAGATGATGTGATCATGACATCTGGTGAACGCGTTGGGCCGTTTGAAGTGGAGAGCAAGCTCATCGAACACCCGGCTGTTGCAGAAGCTGGAGTTATCGGCAAGCCTGATCCTGTCCGAGGTGAAATAATAAAGGCATTTGTTGCTTTACGGGACGGACATGAACCTTCTGAAGAACTGGTGGAAGATATCCGTCAATTCGTTAAGAAAGGCCTTGCTGCCCACGCAGCCCCGCGTGAAATTGAATTCCGCGACAAACTTCCAAAAACACGGAGCGGCAAAATTATGCGCCGGGTGCTTAAAGCCTGGGAACTGGATCTGCCAACTGGCGATTTGTCTACAATGGAAGATTAATAGAGGAGACCGCTGCATAAATGAGCAGCGGTTTTTTGTTTAGCAAAGTATCCAGAATATATTTTGGGCGATTGTTATTTCTATAAAGAAAAAGCAGAATCCCAAGCCCTTTTTGGGCAAATGGGATTCTGCTTTTCTTTAATTAGTTTCTTCACCTTCATCAGGTTCTGATGGTTTATCAGCATCAGGCTTTTCCTCGGCTGGAGGAGGATCTTTAGGTTTCTCTTCTTTAGGTTTCTCTTCTTTCGGCTTCTCTTCTTTCGGCTTCTCTTCTTTTGGCTTCTCTTCCTTCGGCTTTTCTTCTTTCGGTTTTTCTTCTTCCGTCTTTTGGCCGATTTTTACTACATTGGAAGAAGCAGACTCTTTGCCGGCAATGTCAACGGCTGTTACATGGATCGAGCCGCTTCCAGCCTTGTAGTTTAAGGAAGAGCCGGCTTTTATTGTAGCAACTTTTTTACCTCCGCTGTAAACGCGATAGCCAATGACATCTTTTTCAGGATGTGCTCCCCAAGTAATGGTTTGGCCAGAAGCTTTTATGCTTGGGGCCGCAGGTGCTTTGCCATTGTCTTTGAGCTGATCTGCACTTGTCAGAATACTCTTCCAGCGTTCTTTATTCGGAATAAGAGTACTTAGATTTGCTTTAATGCCGAATAGTTTTTGAATATAATCCGGATTCACTACCATTCCAGGTTCAGTAAACTCTTCTGGTGTTGAATCAAGTGCCATATATTTTTTATCGCCAATTCGTACAAGTTTTCCATTGCCAAGGCTATCGTCAACTTTTGTAGGAACAAATTTGGCATTGAATAAATCAGTCTCGACTAAGCCAGCTTTAGAGCATGCTTCTGAAGGAAGAAGGCCTGAAATGGCACAGAATGAACGTCTTACGATTCCGCCCGGCATTTTAAAGCTTTCACTCGGGTCAACAAGATCAGGTGCGACGTCATATGCTGCATTCATCAAATCTGCCCAGAGATAGTTATTGCGCAAACTATAGCTTAGCGGTCCAGGGGCTTTTAATGATTTAGGCGTATCATATCCTGACCATATGCCGAAAGTGACATTCGGATTGGATGCCACGAACCATGCATCTATGAATTCAGTACCAGTACCAGTTTTCCCTGCCCAGTCAGAACTGAACTTCAATCTGTTCTTAATCGATGTGGCAGTTCCGCTGTTAATAACGTCTCTCATCATATCGATTGTAAGGTACGCTGTCTGCGGACTGAATACATCTACAGGCTCAGATTTATTCTGGAATATAATGTTCCCGTCTTTATCTGTGATTTTCTCGATCATATAGGCGTCAATAAACTTTCCGCCGTTGGCAAATGTAGTAAAGGCATTCGTATTTTCTTCAACAGTTACCCCATATTCCAAAGAACCAATGGATGTAGACAAGTTTGTATAGTCAGGACCGATCAGAGAGGTAAAGCCCATTTTTTCCAGATAAGAGGCAGGCCGCTGTCCGACTATATCCTTATAAAGCTTTACAGCTGGGACATTGTATGAATGCTTAAGTGCTTGTCTGGCTGAAACGAGCCCGCTATAGGTATTCGTATAGTTCTTTGGCCAAGGCCTATTTAATCCTGGACTTAGATATAGCGGCACATCAGGCAGAATGGTGCCAGGTGCTGCTTTTCCAAGTTCCATTGCAGGAGCATAGACTAATAGCGGCTTCATGGTTGAACCATTTTGTCTTAGAGCGCTTGTAGCATGATTCAGCTGCTCGCGTTTGTGATCGCGTCCGCCGACAAAGCTGATGATTTTACCGGTTTTATTTTCAATTAAAATGGCTCCAACCTCTACGGGCTCCATGATTTGTTTATTTTCACCGGTTTCTGGGTCCTTAATCGTCTCAGGTTTGTCTGGCCCATAATAAGGGTAGTTATTTTTTACCTGCTGCATTTTATCATAAATATCTTTGTTGATCGTCGTATGGATCTGGAAGCCATTCTGGCGGATCGTCCGGTCTGCCAGAGTCCTGTATTCCTCTCGGAGCTCGTCATCTTCTTTTAAGTCCTGCTCTTCGTATCCATCATTTTTTGCGAGAATCTTAGTCATGATGTTTACTGCACGTTCTTCAATTTCATACGTCAAATATGGGTACTTTTCCAAAGGGCTTTCTGAAGGCGTAGTGAAATCCTTGGTCAGGTCGTAAGCCAAAGCTTCCTCATATTGCTTCTGGTCAATCTTTCCGTCGTCATACATTCTTTTCAGAACAGTTTTCATCCTGGAGAAACCTGGTTCCAGATTTTCTTTGACCGTTCCTTCCCTTGTAAAAGGAGTGTAGCCGAATGGACTCTGCGGCAGCCCTGCTATGAATGCAGCCTGGGGCAAGGTTAATTCTTTTGCACTCACCCCAAAAATGCCTTTGGCAGCTGCTTCAACTCCGGCAATATTACGTCCGGATGCATTTCTTCCAAAGGTAGATACATTCAGATATGCTTCCAATATCTCTTTTTTATCAAAGAATTTCTCCAATCGCAAAGCAAGCAGAATCTCTTTTGCTTTCCGCTCGAAAGAAACTTCATTCGTTAAGATTTGGTTCTTTATCAGCTGCTGTGTAAGTGTACTTCCGCCGGATTGAACAGATGAATTTGTTACTTCCTGGAACAGTGCGCGCATGATCGCTTTTGGCACCACTCCGTCATGCTCGTAGAAATATTCATCTTCAGTAGCTACAACTGCGTTAATTAAGTGTTCCGAAACATCATCAAGCTTAACTTCCTCACGTTCCAGGTCAGTCCGGAGCTTCCCTAAATAAACATTATCGGCAAAATAAATTTCCGATGTTTCTGCATAGTCATAAATATCTTTTTTCATGCTGGCATAAGATCGGATTGGCTCATCCTTTACCAGCGACGCGAAGTAACCTGCTCCAAGTCCCCCCGCAAATGAACCGCCAATGACAGCTAAAATGAGAAACAGCAAAGTAAGGTTCCAGACAACCTGGTAAGTAATGCTCGCACCTTTAGCTGCTTTTTTATTCCCGAAAAGGCCCGGAGTTTGCCTCAATTTATTAAATAACATCTGAAACTTTTCTTTCATCATATCAATCCCCCTAAAATCACATCTATTATAGCATATTGCGACATAGTAATATGACAAGGTTCGCCATTTATCTGAAATTTCCTTTTTTCGCACAGGCATTTGACATTTGGCTGATTTATATGATAAAAATGTTTTATCTTAGACGTTTAAATATTTTATAGGCATTGATGGGAACCCAGTAATGCTTCTATCCCTGTTTCAGAAAGCCGGCGTTCGCTGCGAGCCGGTACAAATAGAAGTATGAATTACCTCCCTGAGCTTTCACTGTCAACCTGCCCAGCAGTTATAGCAGTGGACGGATTATCCGTTATTCTGAAAGAGTGGAGGACAGCTGTCCTCAATTTGGGTGGTACCGCGCAAAAATGATCATGCGTCCCTGCATATTTGCAGGGGCGTTTTTTGTATGGGTGATTCCCTGTTAATGCCTTGAAAATAGCCGTTAAATAGGAGGAGTTAAGATGAGTTTACTTGAAGATTTGCAATGGAGAGGGATTATTTATCAGCAGACAGATGAAGAGGGCATTGAGAACACTCTCGGTAAAGAAGCAATCTCTTTATACTGTGGTGTAGACCCAACAGCTGACAGCATGCACATTGGGCATCTGTTGCCGTTTTTGACATTAAGGCGCTTTCAAAAGGAAGGCCATCGTCCAATCGTTCTAGTAGGCGGGGCCACTGGCCTGATTGGAGATCCAAGCGGTAAAAGCGAAGAGCGGAAGCTGCAGACGCTGGAAACTGTAGAGCATAATGTGAACTGCATAAAGAACCAGCTAAAAAGAATTTTTGATTTTGAAGGTGAAAATGGTGCAATCATGGTTAACAACTATGATTGGGCAGGGTCCATGGATATTGTTACATTCCTGCGTGATTACGGGAAACATGTCGGAGTCAATTACATGCTCGCTAAAGACACCATTTCTTCCAGACTGGAAACGGGAATTTCCTTTACAGAATTCACATACACCATCCTGCAGGCCATGGATTTCCTTCATTTATATGAGAATCATAACTGCAAAATGCAGATTGGCGGAAGCGACCAATGGGGGAATATCACAACCGGCCTTGAGCTCATCCGCAAAATGGCGCCTGAAGGGTCAAAGGCATACGGCCTGACCATACCTTTGGTTACGAAAGCGGATGGAACAAAATTCGGCAAAACGGAAAGCGGAGCAATCTGGCTTGATTCGGAGAAAACATCTCCTTATGAGTTTTACCAGTTCTGGATTAATACAGCAGATGCGGATGTAATCAAATACCTTAAGTTCTTTACATTCTTATCCCGTGAAGAAATTGAAGGCCTTGAAAAAGCTGTTCAAGATGAACCGCATCTCCGCAAAGCCCAAAAAGCACTTGCTGAAGAAATGACACGCATGATTCATGGAGATGAAGCATTGGAACAGGCTATAAAGATTACAGCAGCGTTATTCAGCGGAGAAATTAAAAACCTTTCGGCTTCAGAGATAAAACAAGGCTTTAAGGATGTTCCATCTTATGAGCATTCTGAAGGAGGAGAATTGGGGATCGTTGATTTGCTTGTTGCTGCCAAAATCTCCCCATCCAAACGCCAGGCACGTGAAGATGTGACGAATGGCGCTGTTTCAGTAAATGGCGAACGCATAACGGAGCTTGACTACACTCTTTCTGATAAGGATAAGATTGAAGGCCAATTTACTGTCATTCGCCGCGGAAAGAAGAAATATTTCTTAATTAAATACTAATCAAAAAGCCCTCCTTTGATGGAGGGCTTTTTGATTATCTCAGAGTTTTCCGGACAACAAAAAAACTGCCGAAATGTATCGGCAGTTTTAAAATTATTAACGAGAGTAGAATTCAACGATTAGAGATTCGTTGATTTCAGCTGGAAGTTCAGAACGCTCAGGCATGCGAGTGAAAGTTCCTTCTAGCTTGTCTGCATCGAAAGATACGAAGTCAGGTACGAAGTTGTTAACTTCAATTGCTTCTTTAACGATGTCAAGGCTGCGAGATTTTTCGCGAAGTGTAATTGTTTGACCAGGTGCTACGCGGTATGATGGAATATCAACGCGAGATCCATCAACCATGATATGACCATGGTTAACTAGCTGGCGAGCTTGACGGCGAGTGCGTGCAAGACCTAAACGGTAAACCACGTTGTCAAGGCGTGATTCAAGAAGAATCATGAAGTTTTCACCGTGCTTACCAGGCATTTTGCCAGCTTTATCGAATAAATTGCGGAATTGACGCTCATTTACTCCGTACATATGACGAAGCTTTTGCTTCTCCTGCAATTGTAATCCGTATTCAGATAATTTTTTGCGCTGGTTTGGACCATGTTGTCCAGGAGCGTAAGGACGCTTTTCTAATTCTTTACCAGTTCCGCTTAGAGAGATTCCAAGACGACGGGATAATTTCCAGCTTGGACCAGTATAACGAGCCATTTAAGACTCCTCCTTTTGTGTTTTTATTTGGGTAAAATAAAAACAGAAACAGATGCGCACAACAATCATGTCCATTTTGTTTTCATGTACCTTCGCCCTAGCAGCAGAGGGTTACACAGTACCCCATCCCCAGAAAACTCTGGTTGAGGAACAAAATGAGTGCATCAAGGTGCTCACATAGGCTGCAATATTTTACACAAGGAGTATTATATAATTTTTAGAGGATAAAAGTCAAGTTGATTTTATTTTTACTCCTTCATTTTTTAAGGATGTTTAAATTATAAGCGAAGATTTTGTCCTGTGCCATAATTCACTTGAATTAGAAAACTTAATAACGAGTCCATTAGCAAGATATGATATAATAAAGAAAAAATTGGAATTGTTTAATTAATAGGAATGCGGCTTCGCTTTTTTTATTTTAATGTGTATTTTATGCTGCGATTACTTTTCTTAAAAATATGAATATAGGAAAGTTGAAACGAAATAGCCACATGTATGCTCAAAATATTAATTTCTAGTCCGTTATAATATACCTTATTGGTTTAAAGATTCATGATCTGAGACATTTGATAGGTGATAATAAAGATGGATACACTTGAACACCAAATCATACTTAGTTTAAAAAGCCGCTTTTTTGACATTATCGATACGGAGAACGGTTTCTTTCACTATGAAAAATTACTGAATGAAATGCTCTCTTCCATTAAAGCCCTTACCGGAGCGGATGAAATAACTCTGTACGTCTTTAATGAATGGAAACAGGAGTTTTTTGCAGAAGCTGCCACGAACCCGGATGCTTTGCTTTCACCTGCTTTTTCAGGTGATTTAAAAAGATGGGCTAACAAAAACAGAGGGTTGCAGAGTTTAAGGACCGAGATTAAGGAAGAACAAATCATGATTCCTCTTGTAAAGAGAGGCAAGCTGCTGGGATGCATGATTTTATCAGGTGAATCAGGCTGTTTTCATTCCTATACAGAAAAAGTATTTCAGGAGCTTAGCGAAGAATGCGGGCAATTTCTTGATAAAGCTCAGGGGCTGGCCAAAATTGCATCTGAAGAAAAACGTTATAAACAGCTGTATCGAGTTACGGAGAAATTCCATTCCTCAATGGATATGGATATGGTGCTTGGGGAAATTATTTATACTTTGCAGGAAATGTACCCCACTTTTACCTATTATCTTCTGCTGTCCCAGGATAACAATAATCATGGGGATCTGCCCATCAGAGACCTTGAATATGACAGCGAAAACATCGCGGCCATGCAGGCATATGTCACAGGGGCAGTTCAATTTGAAGATTCCCTGCAGGAAATGCGCTCTGTCTTATATGCCCCATTAAAAGGGAAGCAGGGGGTTTATGGAGTACTTCAGGTCATTGCGCCTAATACCATGATATTCCCTAAAAATGAAATTGAGTTTATCACACTTCTGGCTAATACTGCAGGAAGTGCACTGGAAAATGCGCAGCTTTATCAGCAATCCAAGCGATTGATAGCGGACCTTCAATTAATTAACGAAACTTCCCACCGCTTGAATTCGAATTTGCGGCTGACAGAAACCATGAACTACATGGCAGATCAGATTCTGCATTCCTTTGATGCTGAAGAAGCGGGTTTCATCTTGATAAATTCTGAAAATGCCGATGTGAATGTAATCCAGGGCAGTACTGAATTTTTTCAAACCAAAGAGGCAGAAGACTATATTCACTATATAAGGAAAAAGATCATCAAGGAGAAAGAGTCTCTTTTTATTGGGGATTTTTCTTTACAGTTCGAGGGTGCGGCAAGTTTATATAAATCCATCATGGCTGTTCCAATGGCCCAATCTGGAGTATTAAAGGGATTTGCCCTTGTCATGCATAGCTCTCCTTATCATTTTTCATTTGAAACATTCAAGCTGCTTCAGTCTTTGATTCATCATTCCACGCTTGCCTTTACCAATTCAATGCTTAGAGAAGAGCTTGAAAAGATGGTTGTAACAGATCACTTAACCAAACTATATTCCCGAAGCTATCTGGATGATCGGATTCATCAGTCCATGAATGAAGATCATGAAGGAACATTTATGCTTGTGGATATAGATGATTTTAAATTGGTAAATGATACATACGGACATCAGGTTGGCGATGAAATCATTATTCAAGTTGCCAATTTAATTAACAGCAATATCCGCAGCACTGATATAGGCGCACGATGGGGCGGAGAGGAGCTGGCTCTTTATCTTCCGGGTGTTTCATTGTCGGCGGGAGTACTTATTGCTGAACGGATTGTCAGAAAGGTATGTCAAATCACAGATCCCCAAGTAACCATTTCATGCGGTATTTCGTATTGGAGCAGGGGGAAAAAAGATTCATATGCAGCGCTTTTTAAAAGGGCTGACAGGGCATTATATACCGCCAAAAACACAGGGAAAAATAAAGTGATCATTGAGTCGGCTGCAGATTCATTTATCTAGGACTGCCTTATGGAAAGGCAGTCTTTATTGATATTTTTCCAAAACAAAATACTTTCAAAAAATATACTATTATCATATGCTGAAAGAGAAGTTTATTATAGATAATAATGTAAGCGCTTGCAATGAAAAGGAGAGGTAAAATGGATAGGAAACATCGGTTTAACTTCGAGACGCAGGTCATCCATGAAGGATACGATGCTGAAAGGTTCAAAGGGAGCCTCGCACCGCCAATATTCCAGACGTCAACTTTTACATTTGAGACAGCACAGCAGGGTGAAAAACGTTTTTCCGGTGAAGAAGAAGGGTATATCTATTCCCGTCTGGGCAATCCAACAGTTAAGATGCTTGAAGAAAGAATGGCCGTACTGGAAAAGGGAGAAGCAGCCCTTGCTTTTGGGTCTGGTATGGCTGCAGTTTCAGCTGTCCTGTTTGCTTTAACCAAAACAGGTGATCATATTTTATGTTCTCAGGGAGTTTATGGATGTACATTTGGACTCCTGGAGATGATGGAGGAAAAATTTCAAATCAGCCATGATTTTTCAGCTATGGAATCAAAGCAGCAGCTGCTTGATGAAATTAAACCGGAGACTGCCTGTATTTATGTTGAAACTCCAATAAATCCAACAATGAAATTAGTGGATCTGAGTATGGTTGCAGAAGCAGCGAAAGAGAAAGGAATTCCAGTTGTAGTGGATAATACTTTCTGTTCACCATATTTGCAGAATCCGATCGAACTGGGCTGTGATATTGTCATTCATAGTGCGACAAAATACATCGGAGGTCATGGTGACGTAGTTGCCGGGCTTGTAATAGGCTCTAAAGAATTTTTGGATAAAGTCTCCATGACGACTCAAAAAGACATTGGAGGCATTATTTCACCTTTTGATGCCTGGCTGCTTCTGCGCGGACTGAAAACACTTGCAGTCAGACTCGACAGGCATTGTGACAATGCGGAACGGCTCGCATCATATTTGCTGGCACATCCAAAAGTAGAAAAAGTTTATTTTCCTGGAGACAGCAATAATGCAGATTTTGAAATTGGGCAAAAACAAATGAGGAGGCCCGGCGGGATGATTTCTTTTACTCTAAAGGGGGATAAAGAGACTGCCCAGGAATTTATGAACCGGCTGAATCTTATTAAAATTGCCGTGAGCCTTGGTGATGCTGAGACATTAATTCAGCACCCTGCTACTATGACTCATGCAGTGGTTCCAAAGAGATCACGTGAAAAAATGGGCATTGAAGATACGCTGCTGAGGCTTTCAGTTGGGCTTGAGTCAGTTGAAGATATCAGGGATGATCTGTCCCAGGCACTCGAAGGAGTTTAATAGTAAAAGGAGATGGTCGCAGATACGGTCATCTCCTTTTTGCTATTCCGTTAAAGGAATGATACAAGTACTTCCGAGAAATCTTCCAGGAATTTTTGGTCAAGTTCATCAAACCGGTTTTTTTCAGGAGAATCAATATCCAATACACCAAGAAGATTGCCCTCTTTGACAAGCGGAATGACGATTTCAGACTGTGAGGCTGCATCACAGGCGATATGTCCAGGAAATTGATGGACATCTTCAACACGGACTGTTTCCATTTGCTTGGCAGCAGTCCCGCAAACACCCTTACCAAGGGGGATTCTTACGCATGCCGGCAGACCTTGAAATGGCCCAAGAACAAGCTCCCCTTCTTCCATCAGGTAAAATCCTACCCAGTTGGTGCGGTCCAGGAATTGATTAAGAAGTGCTGATGCATTGCTTAGATTGGCAATGCTGTTCGTTTCCCCTTCAAGAAGAGCAGCGAGCTGTTTAATCAATAATTGATAATTTTCTTCACGGGTTCCCTTGTATGATTCGACACTAAACATCACAATTCACCTTACTTTCTAAAAGATATATGAATTTCCTGGCAGATGAACAGGAAAATAGATAGACATTGTCGAGAACTTTAAAAAGGATAAGACGATTTTAGCAAGAATGTTTAATTATCACAACAAATCCGTTTTGAGAATAAACCCATAATTTATTATTCGCTCATATGTACATGAACAGAGACTTTACAAAAGAAAGCGAGGCGGGAAAGATGAAAAAAAATTCAAAAGAGGCAATTGTATCGGCCGCTATATCCTTATTTAATACGAAAGGTTTCTCCGGGACTTCCATCCGTGATATTGCAGGGAAAGCGCAGACGAATCCAGCGAATATTGCATATTATTTCGATAACAAACACGGGCTGCTTGAATATTGCTTTACAGCATTTTTTGAAGGGTATATTGAGGAAATAGAGAAGGGATTTTCAATTCTTGAGCAGGGGGCGGCTCTGAGCCTGAAAAAAATTGCGCAAAATATCATGGTTTATCAATTTGAGCATAGCCATCTAACAAGATTGATACTCCGGGAAATTTCTATAGATTCCCAAGTGGTAAGGGAAATTATGTCCACTTATTTAGCAAAGGAAAAGTTTTATTTTGGCAAGGTGCTGGAAAGGGGAATGAAAACAAAGGAGTTTCGTAACCATTCAGCCAATTATATGATTGTTCAGCTGAAAGGACTCCTGTCAATGCCATTTTTGAACACACATTATATGGCTGAAGTTCTGCATGTATTTCCTCATGAAAAATATTTCGCAGACAAATACACGAAGGAGATCTTCAATTGGGTTGATGGAGTCCTGTGCAATCATGCTGGAAAACCTTATGCTGCTGTACTCTAAAAGCATTTAAAGGTGTTTCATTCTATCAAGGCCCTGACCCATTTCCTTTGCCTGATGAGAATCGGACCCATAAACCAGTGAAATGCCTTTTTGGGCAGCTGCTTCTGCAGCCCAATCGGGAGGATAGGACTCCTTGCATAACGGCTTGGCGAAACCGGCTCCGTTATAGTCGAGTTCATAGCCTTTATTTTGCACCTCATCAAGTATTTGGTTTATTTCCTCTCTAAATTCCCGATCAGCGGGATATTTTTTTTGGAATTTTTTCACCAGGGTGATATGCCCAATCCTTCCAGGTTTAAACGGCCCTAAATCTGCTTTTATAGATAAAAGCAGGGTGCGGAAATAATTCAAATAAACTGCTTCAATAGAACCGTATTCTTTGATCATCTTTGCAAAAACATCGGGACTGTAGTCCAGGCATTCGTAGCGGCTTCCATGCTTTAGAAAGTGTACAGATAAAATGGAGTCATCTATATATCTCCCGTTCATATCAAGAAATTTGCGGATCTCCTGTTCAAAGCCTTCAATATAATCCACTTCAAGCCCCGCATTAATCCTGATTTTTCCTTGATAGGCAGCTTTCACCCTTGATATATCAGTGAAGTATTTCTCAAGATGCTCCTTGCGCATCGCACTGTCGCGAGCAGGTGCGGGATCCTCAAAGCCCTCAGGGAGCGGAGCATGTTCAGTAAATGAAATTTCTTTAAAACCCAGATTTATTGCTTTTTCAACATAATCTTCAAATGCGTCCTTTGTCCCGTGCGGACAATAGGGAGTGTGGATGTGTCCGTCTTTTAGCATATGGAGAACTTCCTTTCTGCATAGGTTTTTCGCAGTCTAACGGGCAGAAAAGCTCCCTCTTTAAGAGCCTAGGTATTTTAGAAGGAATAGAGAGAGTCAAACTGCCCGTAAAGGCCCGAAAGAAGAACAAAGCCTAAGAAAACCGCGTCCTACCAGAAGCTTCCGCTTTCGGTCGTGCGATCTATCGCTGCCGTAGCCTTCCTTGTCCTGTGGGCCTCAACTAAAAAACAGTGGGGAAGAAATCCCGCTGTTTGAAGTTTCACTTTAAAAATACAGTACTCAAGTCACTTTTTAACTTATCTCTTAAATAAAGAAGGAAATCTTTTATAAAAAGCGAATTGTTTGTATTTGAACAGTTCATATAGTTCAATAAAAAATACGGATGTTCCAGTTATTTTCCGAAAATAGCAATTTAGACAAGATATAAAAGAAGAAATTCATAAAAATATGAAATAAATAGTCAAAAAATGTCGTTTACATGGTATCATAAAAGCATTGAAAATAACATGTGAAAATGAAGAAACGCCTGCGGGCATTTGTTATTTCTTAAATAAAAACTTTACATATACATATTGGCTCGGGAACAGAACAGGGGGCTTTAAAATGGAATACATAATTGGAGTTATAGTCATTCTTTTATGCCTATATCTCACGGGTTATTTTTTAAAGAAAAAACATTATAAGGAAATTGACAGGCTGGAAACATGGAAGATGGACATAACGGATCGCCCAGTTCTAGATGAGATGTCAAGAGTGAAAAAGCTTAATATGACGGGCCAGACAGAAGAATTATTTGAGCGATGGAGAAATGAATGGGATGAAATCGTAACTTCACAGCTTCCTGATGTGGAGGAATTGTTATTTGATGCTGAAGAGAGCATCGATAAATACCGCTTTAAGAATTCCCAGGAAGTTCAGCAGAGAATAGAGAAGAGATTAACTGAGATTGAAGAAAGCATAAAAAATCTGCTGAGTGAATTGAATGAGCTGGTAGGCAGTGAAGAAAAAAATAGAGCGGAAATTGAAGAACTGAAAGAAATGTATCGCCAATGCAAAAAGTCTCTGCTTGCGCATCGCCATACATTCGGTAAATCAGAAAAAATTCTTGAAGAACAGCTGGATGAAGCATTGGCCAAATTTGAAGAATTCGATGAGAAAACCGAGAAGGGCAATTACCTTGAAGCTCGTGAAACCCTTCTAGTGATCAAAGCGCTGCTTGAGGATTCTCAGGCTAAAATGGAAGCTATTCCAAACCTGATGGTTGAGTGTCAATCCAAGATCCCTTCCCAGCTGGAAGAGTTAAGGGAAGGGTACAAGGAAATGCTGGATCAGGGGTATCTGCTTGATCACCTTCAACTAGATAAAGAAATTGAGAGGCTTGAAGAACAAGTAACAGGATATGCCGGCTCCATTGATCAGGCGCAAATCGAGGAAGTTCAAAAAGGGGTCGAAGAGATTAAAGATAATATTGAACTTTTGTATGATCTGCTCGAAAAGGAAGTACATGCCAGACATTACTTAAGCCAGCAGGATGATGCAACAAGAAACATGCTTTATAATAATAAAGATATGAATAATCAGCTTAAGACAGAGATAACGGCTATCCGTCATAGCTATCATGTTCCAGATAAGGATCTGGAAATTCAAATCCACCTGGAGAAAAAAATAACTCAGCTCTTCAAAAAATTCGAAGTGCTGGAGCATAAGATTAATAACGGGAGTACTCCCCATACTGTCTTGAAAGAAGAACTTGCTGAAATCAAGGAACACATTGAGGAAATTTCAGATGAGCAGACAGCCTTTGCGGAAATGCTCCAGGCCTTAAGAAAAGACGAGATGTCTGCCAGGGAAAAAGTCAAAGAGTTAAGCAAGAAAGTGGCAGAAACGATAAGGCTTATCTCCAAAAACAATGTGCCCGGTGTTTCCCAGGAATATAAATATTTGATCCAGGATGCGAAAGAAAGCATAGATAATGTGCTGGCTAAACTCGATGAGAAACCATTGAATATTCCTGCGGTTCAGCAATATCTTGAAGTTGCTGTGCTTACTGTTGATAAGGCTGCTGATTCAGTGGGTGATATGATTGAGACGATTCTTTTAGCAGAGAAAGTCATTCAATATGGAAATCGGTACAGAAGCAGATATCCATCTATTGATAAAGGGTTAAAGGAAGCAGAAGCTTCATTCAGAAGCTATGAATATAAAACAGCACTGGAGCAGGCTGCAGCTTCGATCGAAGAGGTCGAGCCGGGTGCGATCAAGAGAATAGAAGAAATAATAACTGAGCACTAAAAAACCAGATCCGATTGGATCTGGTTTTTTGTTGTCTGGTAATTTATAAAATATATCGTTGTAAATAACTTTAATGAAAAATTATCTGCATTTAGCTCCAGCGCCTAGCTCCCGGGTCATAAGCCAAATCACTCCAGAAATGAGGACAAGGAACCGCTTCGTCAGCGATACATCGCCCGGCCAAAGCGAGCTTTAGGAGGTTTCCTGTGTGATTCGGTCTTATGCCTGCGGGACTTGCACAGGATAAGCCGGCTTTAACGTTCGCCACCGGACGTGGCGGTTTTTAGTTGAAGTTCATCCATCAAGGCGCTTCCGCCTTTGGTCTTTAGTCATTTACTGCAATTGGCTTTTTAGCTTCTCCGAAAGCCATTGCCAGGAAGTAACCTATAACAGCTCCTGCAATGGCAGGTACAATCCAGCCGATTCCCTCAGCAAAGAATGGCAGGAATTGCAATGAGTCTGTGATGACGGATACATCCATTCCAGCAGTTTTTAACCCATCCACAATGCTAATTAAGCCTGTGGGAATTAAAGCCCCTATATATACCGCCGAGTATCCATTAAACGCATTGTGCATAAAAGAAAGCAGAATCAGCACGATGGCCAGAGGATAAATTATGATTAAGATTGGCAATGAAAGTTGAATCAGCTGAGTTAAACCAATGTTTGCAACCACCATGCTGAACAGCGAAAGAATGATGACAATGGTTTTATAAGGTACTTTTGGGAGCAGTTTATGAAAGTACTGCGCACAAGCGGAAACGAGTCCGACAGACGTTGTAAGGCATGCTACCGTAATGGCCAGCCCAAGGATCAATGCTCCAGCAGGTCCAAATAGGTACTGAGAAGCAGAGGATAGGATAGCGCCGCCATTATCAAGTTGACCTATAGCTTCCATACTTGATGCCCCAATATACGCAAGGGACAAGTATACTGCCGCAAGACCAGCAGCTGCTATAAGTCCGGCTGTAATGCATATTTTCATAAGTGAATGTTTATTTGTCACACCCATGCCCTGTATTGAACCAATAACAATAATACCGAATACCAAAGCTGCAATTGTATCCATAGTCAGGTAGCCTTCAATGAAGCCTTTAAAGAACGGCCCCTCTGCATATGCTCCCATTGGCGCTTTTAATTCGCCCATTGGAGTAATGATGCTTTTAATAACCAGAACAGCAAGGATTATGAGGAGTGCAGGCGTGAAAATATTCCCGATTCTATCCACTAACTTCGATGGATTCAAAGAAAGCCATGCTGTTATGCAAAAGAAGACAATGGTATAAGCCAATAAAGAGTAAGTGCTATTGAAAGCGGTTTCAGACAAGAACGGAGTAATCCCTATTTCATAAGCAACGGTTCCGGTACGCGGAATTCCGAAAAATGGTCCTATGGCTAAGTACATAATAATCGTGAAAATAATTCCATATAAAGGGTGTACCCGGCTCGCAATCGTTTGTAAATCTCCATTTTTGGCAATGGCAATAATGCCTAATAGCGGCAATCCGACCCCTGTTATTAAAAAACCGATAATAGCAGTCCATACATTCGTGCCGGCAGATTGTCCCAGGAATGGAGGGAAAATCATATTCCCTGCCCCAAAGAATAGAGCAAATAACATGAGTCCGACGGCGAGAATTTGTTTTGGTGCCAATGTTTTATTCTCCATATATATCCTCCTGAAAATGGTTCCATATCTTAATGTTTAGAACATTTTCATATTAGCACAGGTGCTAAAAAAAATGTCGAAAAAATACGAAGTCTTAATATTAAGTATTTTATGATAATAAACTGGAGCTGTCCTTTACTCACAGTGCAATATTATCAGCTTTCCACGGGGGCAGCAATTCATTCATTTGGTTAAACTGGACAAACTTGAATAACTTAATAGTAAAGAAATGAATATTTAAAAACAAAAGCTTTAATTACATTTCCAATCTTACGTGGTTATGATATGATTTACAGTTGGCTAAAGGGTTTTCGGAACGGAAAGGAGAAGTCCGTGATTTATTTTGATAACAGTGCAACGACAAAACCATATAAAGAAGTGCTTGAATCTTTTATAAAGGTTTCTTCAGAATACTTTGGGAATCCCTCTTCCCTGCATGAATTCGGCGGAAAAGCAGAGAGGCTGCTGATGCAGGCACGTGAGCAAATTGCTCATCTGCTGAATGTTAAGCATAATGAGGTGTATTTTACATCCGGAGGGACAGAGAGCAATAATCTTGCAATAAAAGGAACGGCTCTAATGCATAGGAAAAGAGGCCGCCATATTATCACAACTGGATTGGAACATGCTTCAGTGAAGGAAGCGATGGATCAGCTGATGGAATTGGGCTTCAGCATCTCCATCATTGCACCGGATAAAAACGGTATTGTCCATGCTGAAGACATTGAAAAGGAAATTACACCGGAAACTATTTTAGTCTCTGTCATGCATGTAAACAATGAAATTGGTTCCATTCAGCCAATAAAGAAAATTGGAGAGATGCTGAAGAAGCATTCGCGAGTGTTATTTCATGTAGATAATGTCCAGGGAATCGGCAAGGTTCCTCTTGATCTTTATCAAGCAAGTGTGGATCTGTGTACGATTTCGGCTCATAAATTCCATGGTTTGAAGGGGAATGGGGTTTTGTTCATTCGTGATGGTCTTCGTCTTTCACCGTTATTATCCGGGGGCAATCAGGAATGGAAAATGAGAAGCGGCACAGAAAATGTAGCTGGCATTGTAGCAATGGCAAAGGCACTAAGGCTGACAATAAATAATATGGAAAGGCGTTTAAGCCAGATTATATCTATTAAAAGGTATATTTCTGAAGAAATGAATAAAATCGAGGGTATTACTGTCCATACCCCCGAAAAAAACTCTGCTCCTCATATTGTGAATTTTTCCATAGAAGGATTCAAAGCAGAGGTGTTTGTCCATGCTTTAGGAGAGCGCGGGATATATATATCAACTACAAGTGCCTGCTCTTCAAAGAAAGCTGCTGCCAGCAGCACCTTGATTGCTATGGGAATTCCTGAAAAAAATGCGAAAAGTGCAGTCAGGATCAGCTTATCTTATGATAATACAATGGAAGAGGCAGAGGTTTTTGTTGAGGCAGTAAAAGAGACCGTTATAAGGCTAAGAGAGGTTATGAAATCATGATAAATTATGATCGTATACTTATACGATATGGAGAAATCTCCACAAAAGGCAGAAACCGGAATAAGTTCGTGGATAAATTAAGAAAAAGCATATTCGATGTGCTCAATGAATTTCCCGGGATCAAGATAGAATCTACAAGAGACCGAATGTACGTTGTTTTGAATGGGGCAGATGGCAGAGAGGTTTCTGATCGACTTAGGGGCATCTTTGGCATTCAGTCTTTCAGTCCTGCTGTTAAAACCTCTAAAGATATCGAAGAAATGAAGGCAGCAGCATTGGCGTTATTTTTAAAACATTTTGAAGAAGGAAAGACTTTCAAAATTACGGCTAAGAGAGCGGATAAAAGCTTCCCTTTAAATACGGATGAACTGAATCATGAATTTGGCGGACACCTCCTGCAGAATGTGGCGGGTCTAAAAGTGAACGTAAAAAAACCGGATATAAATCTGCAAATTGAGGTTCGCGAAGAAGCGGCTTATTTATCATGCGAAACCATTCAGGGGGCTGGCGGACTTCCTGCAGGTTCCAGCGGAAAGGCCATGCTTATGCTCTCTGGAGGAATTGACAGTCCGGTAGCAGGTTATTTGTCCATGAAGAGAGGATTGGAAATTGAAGCTGTCCATTTTCACAGCCCGCCTTTCACGAGTGAGCGTGCAAAGCAAAAAGTAATTGATTTAACTGAAAAACTTGCTAATATTGCTGGAACCGTTGTACTCCATATAATCCCATTTACAGAGATTCAGCAGCTGATCCATCAGCAGGTTCCATCGAATTATACGATGACAGCTACAAGGCGATTGATGCTCCGGATCACTGATGAAATCCGCAATAAAAATGATGGTCTAGCCATCATCACTGGGGAAAGCCTTGGACAGGTAGCCAGCCAGACTCTCGAGAGCATGTTTGCCATTAATGATGTGACAACAACACCTATCCTTCGGCCTCTTATCACAATGGATAAATCAGAAATCATCGAGATTGCCCAAAGCATTGATACCCACGATATATCCATCAGGCCATTTGAAGATTGCTGTACCGTTTTTGTCCCATCATCACCAAAAACAAAACCAAAACGCGACAAAGTCCGCCGCTTCGAAAGCTTTGTTGACTTCGAACCGCTCATCGCAAAAGCAGTTGAGGATACCGAAAAGATGGTTATTAAGCCTCAATCGCGTAATGCAGAGTCTTTTGGGGAGTTATTTTAATCTAAATTCAGGTTAATTGTTAAATACAAGTTTTATTTCGCTGAGTTGATTGTAGCGGAGGGGGCTTGCTCCTCGAAAAATGCTGACGCATTTTCTTCGTACGGTGTTCATTCGGGTAAGTGTATTCAATGTCCTGCGGTAGGCTCCCGTACCTCCCCGCTGAAAGCAAGTGACCCGTGCTGAAATCAACGCAATTCATCTATATGCCAAAACAGTAAATGTTAAATTTAACTTCGAAAAATAATACAACAATTACCAATTAATTAGTGTATATGGCCATGTGATTCTACACATTCTATACTCACAAGGAGGTGAAAATCACATGGCAAACAACAACAACTCAAACCAACTTCTAGTTCCTGGAGTACAACAAGCTCTTGACCAAATGAAGTACGAAATCGCTACTGAATTCGGTGTAAACCTTGGTGCTGAAACTACTTCTCGCGCTAACGGTTCTGTAGGTGGAGAAATCACTAAGCGTTTAGTTCAAATGGCTGAACAGCAATTAGGCGGTTTCCAAAGATAATTAAATAATATGGCTACAAGGAGCAGGAATTATTCCTGCTCCTTATTTTTGCGCAAAAATTATTTTTCAAAAAATAAATAATTTAAAATTTTATAATAATTTAGTATAATAATTTCTATAGACTACGCATCCGAGTTAAGACACCAGTATTTGAAATTGTCAGGGGGAGATTTAATGAAACGGGAAGACTTAATTGCACCGGAGAAATACAATCTCGTATCAGAAATGGAGCGGTTTGCCGGAGATAAGGACAAACTTGCAATAAAGTGGGAAAATGAGCTGGGAGAAAAGAAAGAGATTACATACAGTGAACTGATCCTTAATGCAAATAGAATTGGAAACGTTTTCTTGGAAAATGGTCTGAATAAAGGGGATGTTATTCTGATCATTGTTCCAAGACTGATTGAAGCGTATCAGGTTTACGTTGCATCACTAAAAGCCGGAATTGTCGTCATACCAAGTTCAGAAATGCTTCGCTCGAAAGATCTGCAATACCGGATTAATCATGGGGATGTAAAAGGTATTGTAAGTTATTATCCATATGTTGACCAATTTGAAGATATTAAGGAAGCTGCAGACCTGCCGAAGTTTGTGATAGGCGGAAACGCAGATGGCTGGACCCAGCTGGATGAGGAAATGAAAAAGGCATCCGATGAACTTTCTTTGGCTGACACCTCCCGGGATGACATGGCGTTCCTTTCATATACATCAGGAACAACAGGAAATCCTAAAGGTGTAGTACATACACATGGCTGGGCATTTGCTCACCTTAAAACAGCAGCACCGAACTGGCTATGCATTAATGAAGGCGATACAGTATGGGCAACGGCAGGCCCTGGCTGGCAAAAGTGGATCTGGAGCCCTTTCCTTTCTGTTCTGGGTTCTGGTGCTACCGGAATTGTCTACAATGGAAAGTTCGAGCCGAAGAAATATTTGCAGCTGTTAGAGGATTACCAGGTAAACGTACTTTGCTGTACGCCTACTGAATACAGGCTGATGGCAAAGGCAGAAAATATTCATGAATACAAGCTGCCGGCGCTTCATAGTGCTGTTTCAGCAGGAGAACCGCTAAACCGCGAAGTGATTGATACATTCAAAAAGCATTTTAACGTAAATGTCCGTGATGGGTATGGCCAAACAGAAAATACCCTGCTGGTCGGCATTACGAAGGATATGGAGTTAAAAGCAGGTTCAATGGGCAAACCGACCCCAGGCAACAGAGTTGACATTATCAATGAAGAAGGTGATGTATGTGCTGTTGGTGAGGTAGGAGATATCGCTGTCCATGTCGAAACTCCTGCGCTCTTCAAAAATTATTATAAAGATCCGGAAAGAACAGCTATGCAATTCCGCGGTGATTACTATATTACCGGAGATAAAGCAAAGAAAGATGAAGATGGCTATTTCTGGTTTGAAGGACGCGGTGATGATATTATTATCAGTTCAGGCTATACGATTGGACCTTTCGAGGTGGAAGATGCGCTTGTAAAGCACCCGTATGTAGCTGAATGTGCAGTTGTGGGGAGTCCGGATGAAGTGCGCGGATTAATCGTTAAAGCATTCGTTGTATTAAGAGAAGGTGTGGACCAAAGCGATCCTAATCTTGTTTCCCAGCTGCAGGAACATGTAAAAGAACTGACAGCTCCTTATAAATACCCTCGGAAAATTGAATTTCTGTCAGAGCTTCCTAAGACCACTTCAGGAAAAATCATGCGTGTGGAATTACGGAAAAAAGAAGCGGAAACTGCTTCCGCACAAAACTGAATGTGTAAAAATGCAGGCGGGAATTCCGCCTGTATTTTTGTTATACTATGGTAAATGTGAACTTTTAGTTTATCGCAGGCTTAAGGGCAGTAAGACCCCTACTTTAACACTCAGAGTGATCAATGGAGGATTGGTTGGGGGCAGACTGCCCGTAAAGGCCCGATAGAAGAACAAAGACTAAGAATGCCACGTCCTCCCAAAAGCTACCGCTTTCGGTTGTGCGATGTATCGCTGCAGCAGCTTGCCTTGTCCTGTGGCAACGTCTTTGTGACCCGCTTCCTGTGGGCCTCAACTAACAATCAGTGGAAAAAAGATCCCCGCTGATTGAAGTTTCACTCTATTAAAGGAGAAAAGATTTATGGGAACGCTTTGGCATGGGGGCTCGATTTATACCCTTCAGCAGGAAGGTCATCAGATAGAGGCCGTTTTTACAGAAGGAAGCCAAATTATTGAAATTGGCGCGTTGAGAGATTTAAAAAGCAAATATAAAGAAGAGATTCAAAATGAGATAGATCTGCAGGGAAGCACCATGCTGCCGGGATTTGTGGATAGCCATATGCATCTAATCGGGCATGGTGAAAGGTTAATAAGGCTCGACTTATCTAAGCACACATCAAAGCATGAAGTTCTTATGGCTGTAAAGGAATTTTCAGAGACCATAGAAGAGGGAGAGTGGGTCATTGGGGAAGGCTGGAATGAAAATTTATGGGATCAGCCGGAACCTATTTATGCCTCAGAACTTGATCAATTTGTTCCAAAGCATCCTGTCATGCTGAAACGTGTGTGCAGACATGCCCTTGCAGTGAACTCCCTTGGATTAGAAAAAGCAAACATTACTGCAGATACAGAATGTCCTCCAGGAGGAGTAATCGATAAAGATGAATCTGGGAAACTAAATGGACTTTTGAAAGACCAGGCCCAGGAGCTTTTATTTAATGTGATGCCGGCTGTATCAGAAAGCTATTTAAAGAAGGCGCTTCATGCTGCCATTAAAGATGCCTATAGGCTTGGGCTGACAGGAGGACATACTGAGGATCTCAATTATTACGGAGGATTCAGCCAAACTTATCAGGCTTTCAAGCAGGTAATAGAGGCGGATGGTCTATCTTTCCGTGCACATCTGCTTGTTCATCATGGAGTTGCGGATGAAATGAAGGAATCTGGCGGAGGCTATTTAGAGGGAAGTAACCATATAGAGTTTGGAGCTATGAAGATATTCGCCGATGGAGCCCTGGGCGGAAGAACAGCTTTATTAAGTCATCCGTATGCAGATGACCCATCCACTTCGGGAGTTGCCATTTATTCACAGGAGCAGCTTGATGAATTAGTGGAGAAAGCCCGCAAGCATGAATTGCCGGTTGCCGTCCATACGATTGGGGATTTGGCATTTGAAATGGCATTAAATGCGATAGAAAAGCATCCACTGGAAGGTTTGGGGCGAGACAGGCTGATTCATGCACAAATTTTGCGCAAAGAACTTATAGACAGGGCTAAAAAACTGCCTTTAATTCTTGATATCCAGCCAAGATTTACAGCTTCTGATTTTCCATGGGTGATTGACCGGATTGGTGAAGAACATATGGAGTACTGTTATGCATGGAAGACACTTCTGAAAGAAGGGATACATTGTGCAGGAGGTTCTGATGCACCGATTGAACCGGCCAATCCGTTCCTTGGAATTCATGCGGCTGTTACAAGAACAAATATAGATGATCCGCATAATACAGTCTATTATCCAAGTGAAGCGTTAACTGTTTATGAAGCAGTAAGCTTATTCACAAAAGGCAGTGCATATGCTGCATCCCATGAAAATGATAGAGGTATTATAAAAGAAGGATATCTGGCAGATTTCACAATATTAAATGAAGATATCTTTAAAATGCCAATAGGGCAAATTGCTGCCATTTCAGTTAACAAAACCGTTATTGACGGAATAATAGTATACGAAGCATAAGTGAAAGTGCCAGGCACCTATTCAGCAGGTGCCTGGCACTCGTTTTAGCAGAAAAAATGATTGCAAACATTTTTATCGCAGATTTATAATATAAATATTTCGATACTAGAAAGAATTGAGGAAATGGCAATGAAAAATAATGAAGTGCAAACGGGAGCTCTATACGCAGGGTTTGCTTACTTTTTATGGGGTATTCTCCCGGTTTATTGGAAGTTTTTAGATCACGTCCAAGCAGATGAGATTTTGGCAAACAGGATTTTTTGGTCATTTTTCTTTATGCTGATGATTTTGCTGGCATCAAAGAAATGGAATGATTTTGCTGCAACAATGAAAGGATTTAAAACAAATAGAAAGCAGCTCTACGCCCTTATAATTGCCTCCATTCTGATCAGCACCAACTGGTTTTTATATATTTGGGCGGTCAATAACGATCAGATGATTGAGGCTAGTCTTGGCTATTATATTAACCCGCTCGTAAGTGTGATTCTGGGAATGGTGGTTTTTAAAGAGAAATTATCAACTGCGCAATATTTATCTTTTGGATTTGCGTTTGCAGGGGTTTTGATTTTGACTGTCAGCTATGGGCGGTTTCCCTGGATAGCCATTGTCCTTGCTTTATCCTTTGGTCTTTATGGGCTTGCCAAAAAGCTTATAAAGGTGGATTCAGCAGTTGGGTTAACGCTTGAAACACTTGTAGTGACCCCGATAGCATTTATTTATATGATTATTCTTTTCATGGATGGCAAACAGGCATTCCTGCATGTTTCGCTAAGCTCCGACTTGCTCCTTATAGGAGCAGGCGCAGCCACAGCAGTACCGCTATTGTACTTTGCCAAAGGGGCACAAAAGATACCGATGTCCATGCTTGGGTTTCTGCAGTATATTGCGCCGACAATTACATTGATTCTGGGGATCTTCGTTTATCATGAACACTTTACAAAGCTTCACTTGCTTTCCTTTATGTTTATTTGGCTGGCCTTAACGATTTACTCTGTTTCAAGAACAAAACTCTTTGCCCATTGGGAAACAAAACTAAAACGCGGAAAAGGTATTGGCATATAGAAAAAGAGTTTCGCACCATCTTGCGAAACTCTTTTTTTATAAAAATTAGAAAGTATAAAGTTTTGAACGCCAGGCTGTCTAGCGCAAGCAGCCTACCCCCCCTCGAGGTGCCTGGGGTGGGAAAGGCCCTTCCGCTTTTCTTATAAAAATGTCCTCTTAACCTTTTCCCAAAAGGAATTGTCTTTCAGTTTTACGGTTTTAATGATTTTGTCGCTAAGTTTAATATCAATCTTTTCTACATGCTGAATGCTGAGGGCTTCGTTGTCCATTCCCATTGTAGGGTGGTCGTTGCCATCTTGAACCACCTTTAGGGTCAGCTTTCTGTTTCCGCTCAGGATAAAGGAAGATCCGAGCGTGCGATAGCGATTATTATTCAGTGAAGCGAGTTCGCTCACCTGCATGCAGGGAAGCAGCGGGTCAACAACAGCTCCATTTACAGATTTATTATAAGCCGTGCTTCCAGTTGGGGTGGCAACAATCATTCCGTCCCCGCGGAACGTTTCAAAATGAAAACCATCGATAAAGACATCGATTACAAAAGTTTTAATGATGGCAGAACGGATGCTGAATTCATTTAAGCACTGAAACGATGTCTGGTCATCAACCGTAACATCTATAGTGGGATAGCGTCTTACTTCTACTTGTTCATTTGTCATTGCCTCTACCATTTTCGCGGTATCATCGAGATGGAAATCACAGTACAGGCTCAGGCTGCCAGTCGTTGAAATCCCGGCATACAAACAATCATCCCTATAGCCAGTTTTACGAACTGCCTGCAAAAACGTTCCGTCTCCCCCGATGCTTACAATGATATTGGCTTGTTTGAAGTCATTAACGATGGTAAAGGCATGCTCTTCAGCCAGGCTATAAAGCGGTGCTACTTTCTCCATCGTTGCTTCATCTTTTTTGTGATAAAAGTATATATTGCGTCTTTCAGGCATATTCATTCCTCCAAACAGTAATAAAGGTTGTGGAATTCCAGGGGGAAATGTCCTTGGGGATTTTCTTTCCCAAATAATTCATATTTTGCTATGATTATGGTTGCCTGAGTTCAGTTTACCTTTTTTTGAAACATTTTAAAAGTTTATACGTATGAAGAATATGTGACGAATAGGTTTTCTGGGAATCATAATCGGTCAAACAAGGCACAAGGCGGCTGGTTATGTAAGGAGAAAGCATATTAAAAGGAGGATTTCACAATGAATGGAAAACGTTGGGCTGCACTGGGAATAGCAGCAGGTCTGTTTGTTTTTTCTGTTGTGCTGAACTTTGTAACTGCATTTGCATTTACAGATTTTGAAAGCTCGGTAAATGAACTGTTTGCAGGAAGCAATGAAGCGTTTTTGGAAGAAGTCATTGAAGAGGGAAATGCACAGAAAAAGATAGCCGTGCTTGATGTAAATGGAGTGATTCAGGATACTGGAGATGCAGCTTCTTTATTTGCAAGCCCGGGATATAATCACAAAGGATTCATGGATAATCTTGAATATGTGAAAGAAGACGGCACAGTAAAGGCGATTGTCATTAAGGTTAATTCTCCAGGCGGAGGAGTAGTGGAAAGCGCCGAAATACATGATAAGATTATTGAAATTCAAAAAGAAACAAAGAAGCCAGTATACATATCAATGGGGTCCATGGCTGCATCCGGAGGCTATTATATATCCGCTCCGGCTGACAAGATATTTGCGAGCCCTGAGACAATGACCGGTTCGCTGGGTGTTATCATGCAGGGCTATAATTATGCAGGGCTTGCTGAAAAATATGGTGTCGAGTTTGTAACGATTAAGAGCGGGCCGTATAAAGATATTATGAGCCCTACCAGAGATATGACAGATGAGGAAAGAAAAATCCTTCAATCCATGATTGATAATTCATATGCAGGGTTTGTTAAAGTCATCTCGGAAGGACGCGGACTAACTGAGGCACAGGTGAAGGAAATTGCTGATGGCCGTATTTATGACGGACGGCAGGCGAAAGAACTAAATCTAATCGACGGTTTTGGCTATGCCGATGATGTAATCGAACAATTAAAGAAAGACCATAAATTAGATGGTGCCCAGGTTGTTAAGTACACTGAGAATTTTGGGTTCGGCTCCATGTTCAGCATGGGGGCGCGAAAAATCATGGGGGATGACCTGGAAATGGCAGGGATGATGAAATTGTTATCTCAGCCAAACTCACCGCGTTTAATGTATCTTTATGCTGAATAGGGAGGGGGAGAGAAAATGACTTCAAATGAACAGAATGAAAGAGAGCTTGCCCGTCCTGTATCATTGCAGGGTGAAGGCAGGAATGAGTCATCCCCTGATGAAGCAGCTCCTGCTGTTAACGAAACGATTACACAAGCAGAAACCCTCCCCATTCAGAAAACTGGGGAACCAATCAGGTTTGCCGGGTTTTGGATGAGATTTTGGGCTTATCTTTTAGATTTAATTGTGGTTGGCAGTGTTGACCGGATATTGATTAATCCAATTTTTAGGGCGCTGGATATTCCTCTGCATGAAAGCAATTTGTTTGCTCCGATTTCGATAGCTACTGCCATTACGTTTTATGCCTATTTTGTGCTGATGACAAAGTTTTTTGGCCAGACACTCGGTAAAATGGTATTTGGTTTAAAGGTAGTAAATCTTAAAGGAGAGAAACTGACATGGAGCACAATTTTGTTCCGTGAATGGATCGGCCGCTTTATATCAGCGACCATTTTTGTCGGGTATGTGATTGTAGCATTCCTGCCGAAGAAACAGGGGCTGCATGACCTTTTTGCAGAAACCTCTGTAGTTCATGAAAGGCAAAAAGAACAAGTCTATAATTGAAAAAAAGGAAGCCTGTCACCGCTTGGTGGCAGGTTTATTTTTTTTCAGTTGGGCATAATACAATGCTGAAAGGGTGTGAAAAAAGTGAAGTGGCTTCTGATTGCCGTAATTGCCCTCATACTTCTTTTAATTCTAATCATGGCAACAAAACTAAAGATATATATTCATTTTTACCATGGTAATGATAATGACCATTTAAAAATCCAATTTAAAGCCTGGTTCGGCCTAATCAGATACAAAATAGAAGTCCCTCTAATAAAACTTGATGATAACTCGCCAACTCTTGTTGTTAATGAAAAGACAGCTGCTGGACCACAGGAGGATGCTCCTAAACAGGATACAAAGCAATTCTCCGCAAAAGATCTTATTAATAGTTTGCATGATACGAAATCAATAATAAATCATATCGTGTCTATTCACAAAATAATACGGAAATTTCTAAAGCGTGTGACTATCCGGAATCTTGAATGGCATACATTTGCTGGCCTTGGGGATGCAGCCCATACGGGAATGCTAACTGGAGCTCTCTGGGCGATAAAAGGGAGCATTCTTGGATTAATAAGTCATTATATGAAGCTGAAAACGCCTCCCAGCATCACTGTAACTCCCCATTTCCAATTTTCCGTTTCACAAACAGCCATTTCATGTATGATTCATTTTCGTGTCGGGCATGCTATGTTAGCAGGAATTAAACTGATCAAATATTGGAAAGGCGGACGGCCCGACTTCAGGACAAAGCCGCTTTCTGCCTTATCTGATGATGGTACTAAAACTGTCTAAAAAAGGAGGAGCAATGAATGTCTGACCATCCTATTCAAGGTCTTATGACTACTGCCATGGAAAACCTGAAAGAGATGATTGATGTTAACACCATAATTGGGGATCCAGTAGAAACCCCTGATGGAAGTGTAATTTTAACCGTTTCAAAGGTCGGCTTTGGTTTTGCCGCAGGAGGAAGCGAATTCATGCTTGATGGACAATCAGGCGAGGAAAAGGGCCACCCGTTTGGCGGCGGAAGCGGCGGCGGTGTCTCCATCACTCCAATCGCCTTTTTGATTGTCAATTCTCAAGGGGTGAAAATGGTTCATCTGGATGAAAGCACTCATTTATATGAGAAAATTCTTGACCTTGCTCCACAGGCCGTCGATAAAATTCAGCAAATGTTCAACAAGAAAGACGGAGGAACCGGCAATCAGCAAAGCCAGCCTCAGAGTCAAAACAATGATGAGTACAGCGGCAAGAAACAAGACCTTGATATTTAAGAGAAGGAAGTTAACTTTCCCAGGGAGAGTTAACTTTTTTCTTGGAATGTATCCTTAATAATTGCAAAAAAGATTCTGAAAAGATATGATTTACACTGTACATAAGTGATTAAGGAGGACGATTTAAATGGCATCTATTACGTTCAAAGGAAATCCTGTAACATTGCTGGGCAATGAAGTAAAAGTTGGAGATAAAGCTCCTGAATTCAAGGTGCTGGCAAATGATCTTTCTGAAGTAACACTTGCTGATTCAAAAGGGCAGGTGCGTCTAATCAGCGTAGTTCCTTCTATTGACACGGGAGTTTGTGATGCACAGACACGCCGTTTTAACGAAGAAGCTTCCAAGCTTGACAATGTTAAGATTCTTACTGTAAGTGTGGATCTTCCATTTGCTCAAAAACGCTGGTGTGCAGCAGCAGGCATTGAAAATGTTCAAACCGTTTCTGATCACCGTGACCTTTCTTTCGGAGAAGCTTATGGGGTTGCCATCCAGGAACTTCGCCTATTGGCTCGTGCCGTTTTTGTTGTCGATTCAAATGACACAGTTACATATGCGGAATATGTAAGTGAAGCAACAGATCATCCAAACTATGAAGCGGCCGTGGAAGCTGCTAAGCAGGCGAAATAATCATAGAATATTGAAAGCTCCGGATTTGGTCCGGGGCTTTATTTTTTTACTTCCCTTCAGCACCAAACTTGTGAATGAAACAAAAGCCCGTTAAAATAGGAAAAAGAATAAGGACGGGAGGAATAAGCTGTGAAAATAACTCCGGTTGAGGATTTATTTACCATTTTAAATGAAACGGCTACGATTATGCAGGAAGAACTGCATTCTACATACCTTGAAGCTCTTGCAGAAACAGGAGAGAATTTATTCCATGAAAGCATTCTTCAGGATGAGCTAAGCGAATTAACAGTAAAAAGGCTTAGGAAGAGTTATGAATCAATTAACTTAAGCAGCTACTCAAAAGAAGAGATTAGAAAATCCTTTCAGCTTGCCATATTAAAAGGCATGAAAGAAAATGTACAGCCTAATCATCAAATGACTCCTGATGCAGTGGGCATGCTAATGGGGTATCTAGTCGAAAAATTCATTCAGGAAAAAAGTTTCCGCCTGCTGGATCCTGCAGTAGGAACAGGAAATTTATTGACAACTGTAATGAATCACCAAAAGGATAAAACGGTTGAGGCAACTGGGATTGAGATTGACGACTTATTAATTAAGCTTGCTTATATAAATGCCAATTTACAGGAGCATCCCATTCAATTTTTTAACCAGGATAGCCTTGAGCCCCTGTTTATAGAAGCTGCTGATGCTGTAGTGAGTGATCTGCCTATTGGCTATTATCCGAATGATGTCCGTTCAGCTGAGTATAAGTTAAAAGCAGATGAGGGACATTCCTATTCCCATCACTTATTTATTGAGCAGAGCATGAATCATGTGAAATCTGGAGGTTATTTATTTTTCATCATTCCAAATGGGCTGTTTGAAAGTGAACAGGCACCAAAGCTGCATGAATTCATTAAGGAAACTGCCTATATTCAAGGTTTGGTCCAGCTGCCGCTTACCATGTTCAAAAATGAAAAAGCTGCCAAAAGCATATTTATCCTTCAGAAAAAAGGGGATGGAGTCACTCCACCTAAGCAGGCTCTGCTGGTCAACTTGCCCAGCTTGTCCAAAACAGCAGAAGCTGAAAAAATTCTCAAGAAAATTGATGTCTGGTTAAAAGAAAGCAAATAAGGATAAACGAAAAGAAGCCGTGCATTTGCCGGCTTCTTTTTAAATGTATGGAAAGTATAATTTTTACACATTGATAACTGTCTAGCGCAAGCAGCCTACCCCTCGAGGTCACAAGCCGTTTCCTTTCAGAAGGAAGAGCGCCTTTCTTACAGCAACCGTCATATGCCTATCGTCCCTGGGCAGTTTCCTCCACATTTCGGGGGAATCCTCACAAAAAGGCAAAGGACGCCTTTCCGAGAGGCACGTCTTGTGCATGTCCGGGGTGGGCAAGGCGCTGCCGCTTTTCTTTAAATATAGGGAAGTATCAGAAAATATTTAATTTATCATGAAAACGATACCATTGCAAGGTGCTTCTTGAAATGTATTGCTTACAGTGTTTAAATGGGAAATTGAGAGATATTAATTGTGGCCGATGCACAGAATAAAGTTGTATTACTTTTAGTGTCGTATCACACATTGTTATATAAAAGTATGGGTTTGGAGAGACAATGAAGTCCCTTTGAACATCTTCTAAAGGAGCGGTAGCTTTATGGCAAAAATCATAGCAATCAATGCCGGCAGTTCTTCGTTAAAATTTCAATTATTTGACATGCCGAGTGAAGAGGTTATTACCAAAGGATTAATCGAGCGTATTGGGCTGGATAATGCAGTCTTCAATATCTCTGTAAATGGAGAAAAAATCAAGGAAGTAACGGATATACCTGATCATGCAGTTGCGGTTAAAATCCTGCTTGATAAATTAACAAATCTTGGGATTATTAAATCTCTTGATGAGATCGAAGGAATTGGCCATCGTGTAGTACACGGCGGTGAGGCATTCAACGATTCTGTAGTCATTACGGATGAAGTGCTTGCGAAAATAGATGAACTTTCTGAACTTGCACCCCTTCATAACCCGGCTAATATTACGGGAATTAAGGCATTCCAGCAGGTTCTTCCAAATGTGCCTGCAGTGGCGGTATTTGATACAGCATTTCATCAGACGATGCCTGAAAGCTCATTCCTATATAGTCTGCCATATGAGTATTATGAAAAGTATGGCATCCGCAAGTATGGATTCCATGGCACTTCACATAAATATGTATCAGAGCGTGCTGCAGAAATGCTTGGCCGACCGCTTGAACAGCTTCGCCTCATCTCCTGCCATTTAGGGAATGGAGCGAGTATTACAGCTATTGAAGGCGGAAAGTCAATCGATACCTCCATGGGGTTCACTCCGTTAGCGGGTGTTACAATGGGTACGCGCTCAGGTAACATTGACCCTGCACTTATTCCATTCATTATGGAAAAGACGGGTAAGAATGCAGATGAAGTTCTTGACGTTCTAAATAAAAAGAGCGGTATGCTGGGTGTTTCCGGATTCTCCAGTGATCTTCGCGATATTGAAGTTCAAGCTGTTGAAGGAAATGAAAGAGCAGAATTGGCTCTTGAAGTATTCGCAAACAGAATCCATAAATATATCGGATCCTATGCATCCCGCATGTATGGCGTAGATGCGATCATCTTCACAGCCGGAATCGGTGAGAATAGTGATGTCATCCGTGATCGTGTTCTTCAGGGGCTGGAATTCATGGGCGTATACTGGGATCCTGCATTAAATAAAGTACGCGGTGAAGAAGCATTCATTAACTACCCTCATTCACCAGTTAAAGTCATGATTATCCCGACAAATGAGGAAGTCATGATTGCACGTGATGTTTTGAGATTGTCTAAATAACATTCATAACAAGGCAAGGGCTAACGCTCTTGTCTTTTTGTTTTTATCGAGATTTAGTCCCCGCCAGGCGGAAGGAGAATTCATCATCTGCTTATGCTATACTGAGTCCAAGAAAAAAATGTTTTGGGAGGAATTGCGATGCCATTGAACGAACGGGAAGAAAGTGTTTTGACCGGTATTCAGGAGTGGGAGAACAAGCTGTTAAATTATGAGCCCAATGATTTGGAAATGGTTTATGATAAATCATTGGAAAGGTCTTTCTCACTACTGCCTGAAGAAGTTCAGCAGCAATTTTTTTCAGCAATGGATAGCTGGCTGTTTCATCTTCATGCGCTTATTCAAGGCTCACAGCTTCAAATGGATGCGAAAGAGCGCATTTTGACAGCAGGCCGTGTTTTTCATTCTGATATTGAAACGATTGAAGACCTTAAGCAATTGACTATCGACCAGCTTCAATACATAGCTCAGCAGCAGATTGCCCGGCATCGTCTTTATTCTTTTGCGCAAGGCGGCATTGCAGGTTCAGGCAGCTCACTCATGCTGGGTACAGATATTCCTGCTATGGCGGTTATTAATCTTCGTGCCGTCCAGCTGATTGCCATGACCTATGGTTTTGAAGTCAATACTCCATTCGAAATGATGAGCTCTCTTAAGGTTTTTCACGCAGCCACACTGCCGCCGCGCATGCAGGGCAGTGCTTGGGAAGAATTAAAGAACGAGCTGAAGAATCAGGAAGAATTCTATTTTTATGAGGGAAAAGAAGAATTGACTGATATAACCTGGGTTGAGCAGCCAATGAAGCAGCTTTTTAAAGCGATGGCTATTTACTTTTTTCGGAGAAAATCCGTTCAAGGAATTCCTTTCATCAGCATGGCCATTGGAGCCGGGACCAATTATCAGCTGACAAGAAAAGTAACAGATTTCGCTCATAAATATTATCAAATGAGATATTTGCATAGAAAAAACAATCAGCAGTAAACTCCCGGATAACTATGATTTATAAGCAAAGGTGATGCCAAATGAGTACATTCGAGCATAAAAAAGAAGCGCCAAAAGAAGTTAGATGCAAAGTGGTCACCGTGAGTGATACGAGAGATAAAGAAACTGATAAAAGCGGAAAGCTGATGATCCGCCTGCTGGAAGAGGCAGGACATGTCATATCTGACTATGAAATCGTCAAGGATGAAGGAAGTCTCATTCGCCAGGCCGTATTAAAAGGTTGTGAAAACCCCGGCATTGATGCTGTACTTACAAATGGAGGCACTGGAATTGCGTTAAGGGACGTGACTATTGAGACAGTAAGACAATTATTTGATAAAGAAATGGACGGATTCGGCGAATTGTTCAGAATGCTAAGCTATACGGAAGATATCGGGTCTGCGGCCATTCTTTCACGAGCTGCTGCAGGCACAGTTCAAAATAAAGCAGTTTTCTCAACACCAGGATCATCAGGGGCAGTTCGCCTTGCGATGAATAAGCTGATTTTGCCTGAACTCGGGCATATCGTCAGGGAACTAAGGAAAGATTTATAAAGGGCAAAAAAACCTTTCCTCCGCGGAAAGGTTTTTTTGAAAAGAGAAGGAAGTATCATTTTGAACTTTGAGAACCGTCTAGCGTAAGCAGCCCTCCCCCCTCGAGTTGACGCAGGACAAGGAAGGCTTCGAAAGGCTTCGGCAGCAAAAACATCGCGACCGAAAGCGGCGGCTTTTGAGAGGACGTGGCGTTCTTAGTCTGCATTTCTTCCTGGGCAAGGCGCTTCCGCTTTTCTATTATGAATGCATTTTCCCTGTAATATCCTGATTCGTTCGATACCATAGCCACAGATCATTTATGACTGATGCCAGTTCTGAAATTTCACTGTTAAGTCTGCATGATCTTTCGAAATTGCCCTCATCTGATAGCTCAGCCTGTTTCCTGTTGATATCCGCTTCAAGCTCTGCGATGCGGTCAGGAATCCTGCCTCTTATTTTTTCCCACTGAAACAGGATCATCTGCTGTGTTTTTGGTGAATATTCATCCCAATCCCGGTCAAAGGCCGGTATAGGAATGCCAAGACGACGATTATGTGAAAAATGCTCTTCCATTATGAATCCCCCAAACGATAATCTTGTTTTTATTTTACTATAAAGGTGTTTATGGTGCATGGATGTTTTAGTATTCAATCTTTTTTGCAGATACTATTATGGGACTAATGTGAAAATAAATGAACTTGGTTCACAAGTACTGATTTAATAGAAAGGCTATGGGATTGGTTTGCAGATTTAATAGAAATCGAATAGTATATTTATTATTAAGAATATTTAATTATTTTAAAGGGGGGAGAATATGAAAAGGTTTATAACACGCTTAACAGTTTTAGGCCTGGTGTTGAGTTTGCTTTTGCCTTATCCCATTGCAGCCTTAGGAGTGGAATTGGGCACAACAGATAGCAGCAGTTCAGAAGAGCAAGTCTTTAAACATAAAAAACCATTAGAATATCCAACCTTGTCAAAAGCAAAGCGCCCCGAGGATGCAGGCTTTTCTTCCAAAAGGCTCAAAGAGGTTGATAAGCTGATCGAGGGAGAAATAGAAAATGGTTTTCCAGGAGCAGCTTTAGTCGTAATTAAAGATGGAAAGATTGTTAAAAACTCCGCATATGGTTCAGCCAAAATATTTGATAAAACTGATCCATTAACTCACCCGCAGAAAATGAAGACAAAAACCATGTTTGACTTAGCATCAAACACGAAAATGTATGCCGTTAACTTTTCATTGCAGCATCTTGTCAGTGAAGGTAAGATCAATCTTGAAGAAAAAATTCAGCATTATTTTCCTGCATTTAAAGATTCAGCGGACGATGAAATAAAAGGGAAAGGTGAACTCCGGATAATCGACTTGCTTCATCATACTGCCGGATTTCCTTCAAGCATCCATTATCATAATCCTGAAAGGGCGGGAGAATTGTATTCCCAGGAACGCAGTAAAACGCTTTCCATGATTTTAAAAACTCCCCTTCAGTATGAACCTGGCACCAAACAGGTTTACAGTGACATTGACTATATGCTGCTGGGATTTATTATTGAAAAAATAACGGGAATGCAGCTGGACCATTATACTGAGAATCATATCTATAAGCCCTTAGGGTTAAAGCATACTTTATTTAATCCGCTCCGCAAGGGTTTCAAAGAAAAGGATTTCGCTGCAACTGAATTACACGGCAACACCAGGGATGGGGTCATTTCCTTCCCTAATATCCGGACCTATACTCTCCAGGGAGAGGTTCATGATGAGAAGTCTTTTTATTCAATGGATGGAATATCCGGGCATGCTGGCCTCTTTTCCACAACTTCAGATCTTGCTGTCCTGATGCAGGTGATGCTTAATGATGGAGGCTATGGAAATGTAAAGTTATTTGATAAACGCACAATTGATGAGTTTGTAGAACCATATGATATGAACCCTACATATGGGTTAGGATGGCGTTTGAACGGAGATTCAAGTATGGAGTGGATGTTCAGCCAGTATGCCGGGAAAAAAGTTTTTGGACATACTGGCTGGACAGGAACGGTAACGGTGATAGACAGGGAAAATAATTTAGCTATCGCTCTCCTGACAAATAAAAAACATTCTCCAGTCATCGATCCATTAAAAGATCCGCATAAGTTTCAAGGTGACACATACAGCATCAGTCAATATGGAAGTGTAATTTCAGCGGTTTATGAAGCATTAAATGACTAAACTATTACAGGGCAAAAGCCAAAACGGGGCTTTTGCCTTTTTTGTTGGGAAAATTTTATTTATTTTTATACATTTTTTAGAATAAGTATTGATTTTTAAAGAAAAGGTTGTTAAAGTAAGAGAATAATAAATGAATAAAAACATAATTTAGTTGTATATTTATACGAGCAATCTAAGGAGGAAATATAAATGTCACAAAATAAAGTTGTTCTTGCATACTCAGGCGGATTGGATACATCAGTTGCGGTTAAATGGCTGCAGGATCAAGGTTATGCTGTTGTTGCTTGCTGCCTAGACGTTGGTGAAGGGAAAGATCTGAACTTTATCCAGAAAAAAGCTTTAACTGTGGGAGCTGTCCAATCTTATGTGATTGATGCAAAAGAGGAATTTGCTAATGAATATGCATTAATAGCGCTGCAGGCACATGCCTTATATGAAAATAAGTATCCATTAGTCTCTGCACTTTCACGCTCGCTGATCGCCAAAAAGCTTGTTGAAGTAGCAGAAAAAGAAGGTGCAGTAGCAGTCGCGCATGGATGTACCGGCAAAGGAAATGACCAGGTTCGTTTTGAAGTGGCAATTCAGGCCCTTAACCCTGATCTTCAAGTGCTGGCTCCGGTTCGTGAGTGGAGCTGGTCACGTGAGGAAGAAATTGAATATGCAAAACAAAACAATATCCCCATCCCAATTAATCTGGATTCTCCGTACAGCATTGATCAAAACTTATGGGGCAGAAGCAATGAGTGCGGAGTCTTGGAAGATCCATGGGCAGCTCCTCCGGAAGATGCATACGATCTTACTGTTTCTCTTGAAAAAGCACCTGATACACCTGATACGGTTGAAATCGGTTTTGAAAAGGGTGTTCCAGTCAGCTTGAATGGCAAAAGTATGAAGCTTTCCGAGCTTATTGCCGAACTGAATGAGGTTGCAGGCAAGCATGGAGTTGGGCGTATCGATCATGTGGAAAATCGTCTTGTCGGAATCAAATCCCGTGAAGTTTACGAGTGTCCGGGAGCAATGACACTCCTTAAAGCACATAAAGAGCTTGAGGATTTAACGATGGTAAAAGAATTGGCCCACTTTAAACCGGTTATTGAGAAAAAAGTGGCTGAGCTTATATACGAGGGATTGTGGTTCTCGCAGCTTAACAATGCTTTAACGGCTTTCCTGAAAGAGACACAAACCTTTGTTACAGGAACAGTGAGAGTGAAGCTGTTTAAAGGCCATGCGATTGTTGAAGGAAGAAAATCTCCTTATTCCCTATACGATGAAAAGTTAGCAACTTATACTTCTGATGATGAATTTGACCATAATGCGGCAGTAGGCTTTATTAAGCTTTGGGGATTGCCGACAAAGGTGCAGAGCATTGTTCAAAACAGCAAGAAGGTGACAGTGTGAAAAAGTTATGGGGAGGCAGATTCACAAAATCTGCTGAAGAATGGGTAGATGAGTTCGGAGCGTCAATTTCATTTGACCAGGAATTGGTTATGGAAGATATCGAAGGGAGCATGGCCCATGTTGCCATGCTTTCTAAAACAGGAATCATCACAGAGGACGAAGCTCAAAAAATCAAAACAGGCCTTCAGCAGCTTAAAGAGAAAGCTGCTAAGGGTGAACTGGCTTACTCAGTAAAGCTTGAAGATATACATTTAAATCTTGAGAGTCATTTGACCGAACTGTCTGGGCCTGTCGGAGGTAAACTTCATACCGCAAGAAGCCGAAATGACCAGGTGGCAACAGATATGCATTTATACTTGCGAAAGCAGGTGGAGCAGATTGTTGAATTGATTCAGGAAATGCAGGAAGAGTTAATCATCCAGGCTGAAAATAATGTGGAAACTATCATGCCGGGCTATACTCATCTGCAGCGGGCACAGCCGATCTCCTTCGGCCACCATTTAATGGCCTATTTCTGGATGCTTGAGAGGGACAAAGAGCGTTTTTCTGAAAGCTTAAAGAGAATAAACTTATCTCCTCTTGGAGCAGGGGCTCTGGCTGGCACCACTTTCCCGATTGACCGTGAGTATACAGCTGAACTTCTGGGCTTTGAAGGCATCTATGAGAACAGCCTGGATGCGGTCAGTGACAGAGACTTTATTCTTGAGTTTTTATCCTCAAGCTCAATCCTGATGATGCATCTGTCTCGTTTAAGTGAAGAATTCATCCTTTGGTCAAGCCAGGAGTTTCAATTCATTGAACTGGACGACAGCTTTGCAACTGGCAGCAGCATTATGCCGCAGAAGAAGAATCCGGATATGGCGGAACTCATCCGCGGTAAAACCGGACGTGTATACGGTAACCTTATGGGGCTGCTGACAGTACTGAAGGGCCTGCCGCTAGCCTATAATAAAGATATGCAGGAAGATAAGGAAGGGATGTTTGACACTGTAAAGACAGTCACAGGTTCACTGAAAATCTTTGCAGGGATGATCCGCACCATGAAGGTTAAAACAGAGCAAATGGAAAAAGCGACTAAAAATGATTTTTCCAACGCTACTGAATTGGCGGATTATCTATCTGATAAAGGCATTCCATTCAGAGAATCACATGAGATTGTCGGGAAACTTGTTCTTGTCTGTGTACAAAAGGGATGCTTCCTTGGGGATTTGCCGCTTGATGATTTCAAGAAAGCCCATTCATTGTTCGAAGAAGATATTTATGAAGTACTGAATCCTTATACAGCTGTCAAAAGAAGAAATAGTGCAGGCGGAACAGGATTCAAACAAGTAAGCATCGCAATTGATAAAGCGAAGGAATCTCTCGGCATTAAAGAGTTTGTCAATAAATAATGAAAAAATGGCGCTGCGGAAGGCAGCGCCATTTTTTTCTATTCTTCATCTTCTTTATCCGTTCTGACAACGAGGACATCACAGCGGGCATAGCGGGTAATATGTTCAGATACACTGCCGATGATGAAACGTTCAACTGCGTTCATTCCTGTTGCACCGCAAATGATCAGGTCGACGCTGTGCTTTCTGGCAATATCCTTTGGAATTTTCACTTTTGGGGAACCATAATCGACTTCATATGTTACATTATCGATGCCTGCATCCATTGCTGTTCTTTTGTATTTTTCCATTAATTCAGTTGCGAAAAGGTCAGCCCTTTCAGCTATTGTGCGGTCATAGGCTTCAACAGTAGCAAAAGTGCGGGTATCAATGATATGTGCCAAGACAAGAGAAGCATTATTGCGCTTCGCAATTTCAATTGCTTTTTTAAAAGCCCATTCTGCTTCCGTTGAACCATCTACAGCGACTAATATGTTTTTATACTTCATGCCCATTTGTATCTCCTCCTTTACCTATATTATACAGCTGTAAAATCTGAATATCTGTAACAAAAAATCGAACAATAGTAAGGCTGATAAAAATATATTAAAGGAGCAGATGAGGATGGAAAAGCGAGAACCACAAGCAGGATCCGCATATTTTTTTGATGAGCAGGGTACAAATGAAGTTAGCGAACAAATTATGAATGCCTATAACAGCGGTGTTATTGATCAGCCGAATGCCGAGTTTGACATGAAAGCTCACGAACGGAATGAAGGCCATCTCCGATAAGAAAAAGAAGCAAAGCTCTCATTAATCATGAGAGCTTTTTAGCTGAGAATTAAGAATGCCGGAAAAAGTAAAAATGGGCAAAGGTTTTGTATACTTTTCCGTCAAATAGCCATATAAAGTTAATAGGTATTTCACTTAAATTACGGAGGTATGCAGCATGCGTATCGGAGTTCCAAAGGAAGTAAAAAACAATGAAAACAGGGTTGCGATGACCCCTGCTGGGGTTATGAATCTCATTCAATTTGGACATGAAGTCTATATCGAAGCGGATGCCGGGACAGGTTCCGGTTTTTCGGATAACGACTATATAGGTGCTGGTGCACATATTGTTCAAACTGCAGAAGAGGCATGGTCAATGGATATGGTCATGAAGGTAAAAGAGCCGATACAAGGCGAATATGTATATTTTCGGGAAGGGTTAATTCTCTTTACATATCTGCATTTGGCTGCTGAACCTGATTTGACAAGTGCTTTAATTGATAAGAAAGTAGCTGGCATTGCTTATGAAACAGTCCAGCTTCCCAACCGGACTTTGCCTCTATTGACTCCAATGAGTGAAGTTGCCGGAAGAATGGCAGCTCAGGTAGGAGCCCAATTTTTAGAAAAAATACATGGAGGGAAAGGAATCCTGCTATCGGGGGTACCAGGTGTACAGCGTGGAAATGTTACCATAATCGGCGGCGGGGTTGCTGGAACCAATGCGGCAAAAATGGCAATAGGCCTTGGGGCAAAGGTAACAATGATTGACTTGAATCCCGACCGCCTTCGGCAGCTGGATGATATCTTCGGAAAAGAAGTAACAACGCTGATCTCTAACCCTTACAATATCGCTGAAGCTGTTAAGGATTCAGATCTCGTAATTGGAGCCGTACTTATTCCGGGAGCAAAAGCACCGAAGCTTGTCACAGAGGATATGATTAAAACGATGAACCCGGGCTCTGTAATTGTGGACATTGCGATCGATCAGGGTGGAATATTCGAAACAACTGATCGAATTACGACCCATGATAATCCCACATATGAAAAGCATGGCGTAGTTCATTATGCGGTAGCTAATATGCCTGGAGCAGTTCCCAGAACATCCACTCTTGCATTGACCAACGTGACGGTGCCTTATGCAGTTCAAATTGCGAATAAAGGCTACAAGCAGGCATGTCTGGATAATGAGGCTTTATTAAAGGGAGTTAATACGTTAAATGGCTATGTGACTTACAAAGCGGTAGCAGAGGCCCATAGCCTTGACTATTCAGATACGAGTACGCAATTGGAACAGCAATAGGAAAAGCTCCAGGTATCCGCTTATCGGCGCCTGGAGCTTGACACTTATCTCAATTCAGAATTTAAACCCTTATTTCAAAAAAAATCCGGAGCTGAATAGCTCCGGATTTTTTTGTGGAATTTTTTCTAATGTCTATTTAATAACCTGAAGCTCTTTCGGGAACTTGGTTAAAATTTCAACTCCGTCTGCTGTTACAGCAAGGTCATCTTCAATCCGCACTCCGGCAACGCCTGGGACATAGATTCCCGGCTCGATGGTGAAAACCATACCTTCTTCAAGCAAAAGTGAGTTTGTTTCTGTTAGTGAAGGATATTCATGAACGCTCACACCTAATCCGTGGCCCAATCGATGCGGGAAATATTCGCCGTAGCCGGCTTCTGCTATCAGGTTTCTAGCTGTCAGGTCAATATCTGCGCAAGTGACTCCCGGCTTGCTCGCTTCAACAGCTGCAAGCTGAGCTTTTAAGACGGTATCATAAATTTCTTTTTGTTTATCATTAATATCACCGTAAGCTACAGTTCTAGTAATATCTGAGCAGTAGCCATTCCAGACAACTCCGAGGTCAAATAGGACTAAATCCCCTTTTTGAATCTTCGTCATTCCTGGTGTGCCATGAGGAGAAGCCCCGTTAGCCCCCGCCAGGACCATGGTAGAGAAAGACATTTCGTTAACGCCTTTTTTCTTTAACGCATATTCTACAGCAGCTAGAACATCCAGTTCAGTTTTTCCTTCCTGGATCTCGGCACAGCCTGTTTCAATCGCAAAATCGGCCAGTGCACATGCTTCGCGAATGATTTCCAATTCTTTTTCATCTTTAACCATCCGAAGCTGGCGAAGCTTTTCTTCTGCCGAAGCGAATGAAGCGCCGCTGAACAGAGCAGAGATGGCTTCATACCGCTCTACATTCATATGCTCTTTTTCGATTGCTGCTTTATTTACCTTCCCAATTCTCTTATGTATGGATGTCTGGATGAATTCCCAAGGGTTCTGAATATCGCTGTAGCCAATAATTTCATGGCTCCAGCCTGCTTTCTTGGCATCTTCTTTTTCCATGGCCGGACATACGAGGAAAGGCTCTTCTTCCTGGAAAACAGCCAGCCCAAGCAAGCGTTCATGTGGGTCGCTTAAAAAGCCGCTTAAATAAAAAACATTATCCGGTGATGTTACAAAGGTGACCTGGATATCATTTTCCTTCATCCACTGAGATAGTTTCTGCAATCTATTATTCATAGTGAACCTCCTTATTTACTTATACTTTGAGAGTAGCAACTAAATAAGAAAATGTAAACTTTTTAAAGATTGCCAATCGGGTATATATTAAAAGAAAGCAGGAATAACTTGTTTTTCGTTGAAGTAACTTACATAACCTAAAATTAGAGAGGAGCATAAAATTGAAAGTATCATTTCATGGCCATGCCATAGTGAAGATCGAATCACAGGGAAAAACCATCTTAATAGATCCTTTTATTACCGGGAATGATTTGACAGACTTAAAAGCGGAGGACCAGAAGCCAGACGTCATCATTGTCACCCATGGACATGGTGACCATCTTGGGGACACGATTGAACTGGCAAAGCGCAATGACTCTCTTGTCATTGCCAACTTTGAGCTTGCCACCTATCTGGGCTGGCAGGGAGTTAACGCGCATGGAATGTCGATCGGAGGCGGATATGATTTTGACTTCGGAAGAGTGAAGCTGACACAAGCCTTTCATGGAACTGGCCTCGAGACAGAGAATCAGGAAATCATCTATTTGGGAATGCCAGCCGGTGTTCTCATCACTTTAGAAGGAAAAACGATTTACCATGCAGGGGATACAGGGCTTTTCTCTGACATGAAGTTAATTGGCGACCGGCATCCGATAGATTTGGCATTTCTGCCGATCGGGGACAATTTCACTATGGGTCCGGATGATGCAGCATACGCAGCAGAACTTCTTGGCGCCAAAAAGGTGGTTCCGATTCACTTCAACACGTTCCCGCCAATCAGGCAGGATCCGCATAAATTCATCAGCATGCTGGAAACAGGAGTCGGGCAAGTGCTGGAAGCAGGAGAATCAATCGAATTATAATATGAAAACGCAGCTTCTGATGGAGGCTGCGTTTGTTAATGAGGAATGTATAAATCCTGAAGTTAGATAACTGTCTAGCGCAAGCAGCCTATCCCCTCGAGGTCACAAGCCTGTCTAGTTGCGACTCCTGGGGACAAAAGACTAGTCAATCCCTTCCAGAAGGAAAGAACCCCTTCTTGCAGGGCTCGTCTTGTGCTTGTCGTCTCTGGGCAGTCGCCTCCACATTTCGGACAAGCCTCACAAAAAGGCAAAGAACGCCTTTCAGAGAGGCTCGTCTTATGCTTGTCGGGGGTGGGCAAGGCGCTTACGCTTTTCTTTAAAAACCAATCATTTTCCCAGCCTGTCCGCATACATTTTAGGGAGGATAGGATAAAGGAGGAAGCTAAATTGAATAAAAATCGATATTTGCTATGTTTGCTGCTGTGCGGATTGCTGCTTTATTATGCCGCTCCTAGAATGGGTGTGTTTAATGGAGGGACTGAAGGGATCTTTGCCATCAGCTGGCTGGCCCTTGCCCTTTTTGTCATTGCCGGAAACCTGACTGCATTGTTGTTTGCCCCGAAAAAAGCGGCTGCTTCGGGGAAGCGGGTGCGCAAAATGGCAGAAAGGAAGCGGGTGCGTTCCTTCGGCAGATAAAGTGAAACTTCAATCAGTGTCCCTCATTGTTGTTAGTTGAGGCCCACAGGACAAGGAGGCATCGTCAGCATGAGCATCGCACGACCGAAAGCGGCAGCTTTTGGGAGGACGTGGCGTTCTTAGTCTTTGTTCTTCTATCGGGCCTTTATGGGCAGTTTGACCCCTACCTATCTTCTTGATTGCTCTGAGTCTTGAAGTGGGGGTTATACTGCCCGTTAGCCTGCGATAATTTAAGATTGCCGAAGTCAATTGTATCAAGGCCTCTTTACCCTTATAATGAAAAATAAGGAATAATTTGTAGAGGGTGAAAGTCTTGGCTACTAAGCATGAGCAAATATTACATTACATTGATGAACTGCCAATTGGAGAAAAAATATCGGTCAGACAGATCGCCAAGGCGCTCGCTGTGAGTGAAGGGACTGCTTACAGAGCAATTAAGGATGCTGAAAATAAGGGATATGTCAGTACAATAGAACGTGTTGGGACAATAAGAATCGAGCGGAAAAAGAAAGAAAATATTGAGAAGCTTACTTTTGCCGAAGTTGTTAATATCGTTGACGGCCAGGTACTCGGAGGAAGAGCCGGTCTTCATAAAACACTGAACAAGTTTGTTATTGGAGCGATGAAGCTTGAAGCGATGATGAGATACACGGATGCCGGAAACCTGCTGATTGTCGGAAACCGGACCCAGGCACATGAATTGGCATTGAAGGCTGGGGCTGCTGTGTTAATTACTGGGGGCTTTGATACAGAAGACCATGTCAAAAAACTTGCTGACGATCTGCAGCTTCCTGTGATCTCAAGCAGCTATGACACCTTCACAGTTGCAACTATGATCAATCGGGCTATCTATGACCAGCTTATCAAAAAGGAGATTGTACTTGTTGAAGATATCCTGACTCCTCTGAAAGAAGCGATTTTCCTGAAAACAACCGATACAATTGCAGATTGGCTAACGTACAATCGTGAAACCGGCCATAGCCGATTCCCGGTTGTCGACAGTAATCTAAAAGTGCAGGGAGTTGTCACTTCCAAGGATATTATGGGACATGATAAAGAAACGCTTATTGAAAAAATTATGACCAAAAACCCTATGACGGTTGGCGGAAAAACGAGCGTTGCCTCTTCCTCGCATATGATGGTATGGGAAGGGATTGAATTGCTTCCTGTGGTAGATGAAGCCAATAAACTTGAAGGGATTGTTAGCCGTCAGGATGTGCTGAAGGCGCTGCAGATGATCCAAAGGCAGCCGCAGGTAGGTGAAACAATTGACGATATAGTCACCAACCAGCTGGTTATGACTAGGGGAAAAACCAAAGGGGATGACGTTTATCGCTGTGAGGTTACTCCGCAGATGACCAACCACCTTGGAACGATATCCTATGGGGTCTTTACAACCATTGTTTCGGAAGCTGCAAACAGAGTGTTAAGAAGCTATAAAAAAGGTGATCTCGTAGTTGAAAATATGACGGTCTACTTTATTAAGCCTGTTCAAATCGACAGTATGCTTGAAATCTATCCAAAAGTATTGGAAGTAGGACGGAAGTTCGGAAAAGTGGATGTGGAAGTTTTTAACGAAGGCGTCCTTGTAGGCAAGGCAATGATGATGTGCCAGCTAATTGACAGACATTAATACAAGAAAAGCAGAAGCACCTTGCCCACAAAGGAACGCAGACCAAGAACGCCACGTCCTCCCAAAAGCTGCCGCTTTCGGTCGTGCGATGTTTATGATGACGAAGACTCCCTTGTCCTGAGGGCCTCATCTCGAGGGGGCCGGCTGTTTGCGTTAGACAGTAATAAGTGTTAAAGGATATATTTTCCATCTGATGAAGAAAAAGCCGCTCACATTTTGAACGGCTTTTTTTGCAGGCACTTACGGAAATCCGGTTAAATTTAACTCTTCCTTGCTTCCTCAGCTTCTTTTGCAGCGTGAGGCATGTAAAACTTATATGCTTTCATGCCGCCCCATATGCTTAATACCCCAACAAGGATAAACACAATTCCCACAATAAGAGCTGTTGTTGTATTGTATAAAAACAGCTGATTAAGGCCAAATATGGCGACGAATGATCCAAGCGCAATCCTGGACTTGGCTGATATCCATTGTCTTTCAGCCGGCTGTCTGCTTCTGAAGAATTTCACTTTGTAGAAAATATAGAAAGAAAAAGAGAGAATAATCAGGATAACAAAGATAGGCATTTCATAACCTCCAAGTTTCGACAATCTCTTATTATTTTACCTTCATTAATAAAAAATTGCCATAAGCGTGCTGTGTTTTCTTTTTCTTTTCACGATGATATGGTAAAAATAAAGTAGTATTCAGAAAAAAGGAGCGCGCCATGAAACAAAAGATACTTGATGAAATTAAAAAATATGAAACAATCATTATTCATAGGCATGTCCGTCCTGATCCGGATGCATATGGTTCACAGGGAGGCCTTGCTGAAATCCTGAAGGCTTCATTCCCTGAAAAATCAATCTTCACTGTCGGGAAGGAAGAAGAAACACTTCATTATATGAGAAGGCTGGATGAAGTATCTGATGATGCATATAATGGGGCGCTGGTCATTGTTTGTGATACAGCAAATGCGGAACGGATATGTGATGATAGATATGGAACGGGTAATAAACTGATCAAAATTGACCATCACCCGAATATGGATCCATATGGAGATATGATGTGGGTTGATACGGATGCAAGCTCTACCAGTGAAATGATTTATGAGTTTTATCTTTTCGGCAAAGATCAGGGTCTGAAAATGTCTGATGAAGCTGCTAGATTGTTATTTGCCGGAATAGTAGGGGACACCGGCCGTTTCCTCTATCCAAGCACGACAGAAAAGACGTTTGCATATGCAGGTGAACTGATTCACTATAATTTTTCGCGGCCGGAACTGTTTGATAAGATGTATGAGCTGGACGCAAATATTGTTAAATTGAAAGGCTATGTACTGCAGAACTTTGAAATGAGAGGCAGCGGTGCAGCTGTCATGATCCTGAAAAAAGAACTGCTCGAAGAATTTCAGGCAGTACCTCCTAAAGCTTCCCTGCTTGTAAGTGTTCTAGGCGATGTGAAGGGAATAAAAGCTTGGGTTTTCTTTATCGAGGAGAGCGATCAAATCCGTGTGCGGTTCCGTTCGAAGGGTCCAATTATTAATGAAGTTGCAAGAAAGTATAATGGCGGAGGACATCCTCTTGCTGCCGGAGCTTCCATTTATTCATGGGAAGAGATGGAATCGGTTGTAAGAGATTTGGAGGATGTCTGCAAAGCTAACTAAAATATAATGCCCGGCAAAAGCCGGGCATTAATCCAGCATGATATTTAATTCAATTGAGACGGTTGTATAGATGACCAGTTCTTTAACTTCGACCCGGTATCTCTTTTCATTTACCCGATGTGTTTTATTTTCTATTATTTTCTTGATCAGTTCGCTGCTTTTGTAAACAGTATCGATGTCTTTGGCAACCATCATGCTAATATCCTCTTTTATTTCATCTTCCAGCTGAAAAACACTGAAGGAATCCAATTTATATTTTTCGCTGTTGACAATTTTAATGGATATATCCTGGACAGTCAGTTTTTTCTGGTTTTCTTTATTTAGTTTTTTGAATTCCTCCTGCCAGATTTCCTTATCTTTTTCCAATTCAAAGATAGCATCCTTTTGAAGCTTGATTTCTTTGCTGTATCTCTCCTGCCATTGTCCAAAAACAAATAAAAAAATAAACCAGCTGATGATGCCCCCTAGGGCCATTCCTGCTAAAAAGCGCTGCCAGGATGGCAATCGGTAGTAAGGCGGTATCCTCATGCTGAAATGTTCTCCTGAGTCAGCCAGTTAATAAGCATGGCGCCTGTCTGGGCCCCTCCGAGAGCAGAAAGAATCAGCATGAATTGCTTAAATATATCCTTTGTCTGTCCGTCCATGACACCTCTTTCAAAGCTGTAAACTGTATCAAAGGTTCCTCCGATTGCTGCAATGATAGCCCAGATGCGTATCATATTTGAAATCTGGAAGATTTGATTTAAAGGAGGCTTTCCTGTCAGAAAAGCAGCCATGCCTCCAATGATTGAACCTCCTATCAAAACACCGAAAGCAATAAAATAACTATCAATTAAAGTGGAAAAAAAGGGCTGGGTATTCATATCATCCATCCTCGCTGCAGGAATGGCCCTGCCAGAATTATCTTGATACTTCATCATATGGACAAACTTAGAAAAATATGTTTTTTAGCTGCCATTAAAAAGAGAACATATTTTCTTTTTGGAAACGGGCGTTCTATAATGAAAATACAGAGAAATTAAGGGTGTGAGAAACGTGTCATTTATTCACCTTCATGTATATAGCGCTTATAGCCTGCTATCGAGCACGGCAAGAATAGAACAGCTAGTGTCAGGCGCCAGGGAAAACAGGTTTCCTGCCCTGGCTTTAACGGACCGGAATGTCATGTACGGAGCTGTTGCCTTTTATAAAGAATGTCTTAAGCAGTCCATAAAGCCAATCCTGGGCCTCTCTGTGGATGTATTAAGCGAGATATCCGAAGGGGAAGCTTATCCGATGGTCCTTTTGGCTAAAGACAGGCAGGGTTTTCAGAATCTATTAAAAATCACAAGCACAGTCCAGACAAAATCACCTGAAGGCATCCCTGTTAAATGGCTTAAGCACTATGCAGGAGGATTGTTTGCTTTAACTCCCGGCCTTGACGGGGAAATAGAACACTATCTTGAGGCGGGTGAATACGGCCAGGCAAAAAGAACAGCTGAACTTTTCAGCAGTCTTTTCGAGCCGCATTCATTCTTTTTCGCTATACAGGATCATGGGCTGCGTGAAGAGAAAAAAAACCATGAACTTCTGGTTCAGCTTTCCGGGGAAACCGGGATTGGCCTGGCGGCTTCAAATGGTGTTTGTTACATAAAAAAAGAAGATGCTTTTGCCCATGAGTGCCTGCTGGCCATTAAAAATGGAGAAAAGCTTCAGGATGAAGCGAGAGAGCGGCTGAAGAGCGATGAGTATTATTTAAAGTCATCCGGGGAAATGGCAGAATTGTTATCGGGTTATCCGGATGCTTTGGAGAATACGATTAAGATAGCAGAGCAATGCAATGTTATGCTTGAGCTGGATAAACAGAACCTCCCTAAATACCCTGCTGTAAAAGGGATGAGTGCCGATGAGCTATTGGCAGAAGTTTGCTGGAAGGGTTTTGCTGACAGATATCCGGATGCAGATGGTGAGCATAGGGAGCGTTTGCAGTATGAGCTGAATATAATTAAGAATATGAAATTCAGCGATTATTTTCTAATCGTTTGGGATTTTATGAAGTTTTCGAGAGAAAATGGAATTTTAACCGGTCCGGGGCGGGGATCTGCTGCCGGTTCAATGGTTGCTTATGTCTTATATATTACAGATGTGGATCCAATTGAGCATCAGCTATTATTTGAGCGGTTCCTTAATCCAGAAAGAATTTCCATGCCTGATATTGATATCGATTTCCCGGATCACAGAAGGGATGAGGTGATTCGGTATGTGTCCAGGAAATATGGAGAGTTGCATGTTGCTCAAATTCTTACGTTTGGAACATTGGCAGCTAAGGCGGCACTACGGGATGTCGGCAGGGCATTTGGGCTTAATCCGAAAGAGCTGGACATGCTTTCAAGAAAAGTACCTTCCAAATTGGGCATCAGTCTCGAAGAGGCTTACAAAGAATCAGAGCCTTTAAGAAGATTCACCGAGGAATCCGATTTAAATCGCAGACTTTTTGAAACGGCTATCAAACTGGAAGGTCTCCCAAGGCACACATCCACTCATGCTGCCGGCGTTGTAATCAGCGAGCACCCGCTGGTTGAGGCCATTCCCATTCAAAAGGGACATGAGAATGTTTATTTGACCCAATACTCGATGGAGCATCTTGAGGATGTCGGCCTATTAAAAATGGATTTTCTCGGTCTTAGGAACCTGACACTAATCGAGAATATCTTAAGCTCTATACAGAGAAAGACAGGCACACAGATTGATATAAAAAACATTCCCCTGGATGATGAGGCAGTATACAGTCTTTTGGGAAGAGGAGATACTACAGGCATTTTCCAGCTTGAGTCTGAGGGGATGCGAAGTGTGCTGACAAGGCTCCAGCCAACGCGCTTTGAAGATATTGTGGCTGTCAATGCCCTTTACCGCCCCGGCCCTATGGAAAATATCCCGCTGTTTATTGACAGAAAGCACGGAAGGAAGCCGATTATATTTCCGCATCCTGATTTGAAGCCTATTCTTGAAAATACGTATGGTGTCATCGTGTATCAGGAACAAATTATGCAAATCGCTGCAAAAATGGCAGGATTTTCACTGGGTGAAGCCGATTTGCTTCGGAGAGCGGTCAGCAAGAAGCAAAAAGAAGTGCTTGACCGTGAGCGTGTCCATTTTGTAGGGGGAGCAGTAAAGAAAGGCTATAATGAACAAGCTGCTCATGATATATATGATCTAATTGTCCGGTTTGCAAACTATGGATTTAACCGGAGCCATGCGGTTGCATACAGTTTCATAGCTTATCAGCTGGCATATTTAAAAACTCATTATCCGCTTTACTTCATGGCTTCACTGCTGACTTCAGCAGTAGGCAATGAAGGCAGGATTGCCCAGTATATCGGAGAACTGAGACAGATGGGTTTGGCGCTCAGCCCGCCATCCATAAATAAAAGCGGCTATTCGTTTCTGGTAGAGAAAGATTCAATCAGGTATAGTCTTGCAGCCATAAAAGGCGTAGGTGCTGCAGCTTTAAGGGATATTTTTCAGGCTAGGAAAAATAAGCGCTTTGAAGATCTGTTTGATTTTTGCATAAGGGTTTCAACAAAAGCTGTTAATCGCAAGGTCCTCGAGTCCCTGGTTCATTCAGGAAGCTTTGATGAATTTGGGGAAGATAGAGCTGTTCTGCTTGCCAGCCTGGATGTGGCTGCGGAACATGCCCAGCTTGTTATGCCGGAAGACGATCAAGCTGATTTCTTTGAGGATGATGAATTTTTTCCTAAGCCTAAATATACCGAAGTAGATCCGATCCGTTCCGAGGACAAGCTGAGATTTGAAAAAGATGTGCTGGGCCTGTATTTATCAGATCATCCGGTTTCAATCTACGAATCATCTTTTCACCTGCTGGATGCCAGTCCGCTGATTGAACTCGAAAGAAATGCAAATAAGGCAAAAACAGTTGCATATTTATCCGAAGTGAAAAAGATCCGTACGAAAAAAGGAGAGCCAATGGCATTTCTATCCTTGAGCGATCAGACAGGGGATATGGAGGCAGTTGTTTTTCCAAAGGTGTTTAACCGATTTTCAATGCTGTGCTCCCAGGGAAGCATCGTCTTTGCGGAAGGAAGGATTGAGGAACGGGACGGAAAGAAGCAGCTGATTGTCCAGCATCTGGATGATGTGAAGGAAGCAATTGAAAAAATGCAAAACAAAGATCCAGTTTTATATTTAAGGATTACCGAGGATCGGGAAACATCTGAAAATCTTCGTTTGCTTAAAGAGTTATTTAAGAAAAATGAAGGCCGGGTTCAGGTGGTTTTATATTATGAAAGCTCCCGAAAAACCATTCGCCTGGGTGAAGAAGACCTGATCTCGCCATCAGAGGATTTCCTTCAATTGCTTATGAAAGTGCTTGGGCAGAATAACGTCATTTTAAAGTAATTATCCTTTACAACAATAACAATTATGGTATATTTGTAAGAAGAAAAATAAACTGGTCTGACCACTGAAGCGAAGGATAAGCCCTGCGCCATCTGATAATCAAGCAGAAAGGCAGCAGGTATTTCTTCGTCGATCTATGTTTATATATAAATCCTATCCGGAATATGAGGAGTGAAAATTTTGACCTTACGCGAAGAAGCACTGCATATGCATAGAGCTAATAAAGGGAAATTGGAATCTAAATCAAAAGTACAGGTGCGAAATGCCAAAGACTTAAGCCTTGCTTATTCCCCAGGGGTTGCTGAGCCCTGCAAGGAGATTTATGATAAGCCGGAAACTGTCTATGAATATACGATGAAAGGTAATATGGTTGCGGTTGTTTCCGATGGAACAGCTGTGCTGGGATTAGGAAATATCGGGCCGGAAGCCGCCCTGCCTGTAATGGAAGGTAAAGCTGTACTATTCAAAAGTTTTGCAGGAGTGGATGCATTTCCGATTTGCCTCAATACGACCGATGTTGATAAAATTGTTGAGACTGTAAAACTTCTTGAACCTACATTTGGAGGCGTAAACCTTGAAGATATTGCTGCTCCAAATTGCTTTTATGTAGAAGAGCGACTAAAAAAGGAAACAAATATTCCTGTTTTCCATGATGACCAGCATGGCACTGCCATTGTGACTGTTGCAGGTCTTGTGAATGCCTTGAAGCTTTCAGGAAAGAAAATGAATGAAATTAAGGTTGTGGCAAACGGTGCCGGTGCGGCCGGAATTGCCATCATTAAACTTCTATACAGCTATGGTGTTCGCGATATTATTATGTGTGACACCAAGGGTGCCATCTATGAAGGCCGCCCACAGGGAATGAATGAGATAAAAAATGAAGTAGCGAAGTATACGAATCGTGAAAATGCCAAGGGAAGCCTAGCTGATGTTATTAAAGGTGCAGATGTATTCATCGGGGTTTCTGCGGCTGGAGCGTTAACGGCAGAGATGATTGGTGCCATGAATCAGGACCCGATTATTTTCGCTATGGCTAATCCAACTCCTGAAATTATGCCTGAAGAAGCGAAAGCAGCTGGAGCGATGGTAGTTGGGACAGGAAGATCCGATTTTCCAAACCAGGTCAATAATGTGCTGGCTTTCCCTGGAATTTTCAGAGGGGCTCTGGATGTCCGTGCAACTCATATCAATGAGAAAATGAAAGTAGCTGCTGTAGAAGCCATTGCCAATTTGGTTCATCAGGATGAGCTGAATGCGGATTATGTCATCCCTGGGCCATTCGATCCCCGTGTCGCACCTGCAGTTGCGGCTGCAGTGGCAAAGGCAGCAATGGAAACCGGTGTTGCCCGCATTAAAGTGGATCCTGAAGAAGTAAAGGAAAAAACGAAGCAACTTGCTGTCATTGGAAAAGGTGAGTGACTCCATACGTGAATCCACCTCAAAATAACACGAAGGTTTATATCGGCATTGTCAAACAGCTTAGGTCCATGATTGAACATGACGGACTTAAGCCTGGAGATCGATTGCCTTCCGAAAGAGAGCTGTCAGAGCGCCTGGGTGTCGGGCGCTCTTCCGTTCGGGAAGCATTAAGAGCCCTTGAACTTCTTGGCTTAATAGAGACAAGGAGGGGCGAGGGGACTTTTATGAGGGATTTTAGAGGTCATCAGCTCGTACAGCTGCTTAGCACGTTTATTCTTCAGGATAAGAAATCCATCAGAGATGTTAAAGAAACCAAGTTCTTGATCGAACTTGATTGTTTATGGCTAATCATTCAAAAGGCTGGAGAAGATCAGCTTCTTAGGTTCAAAAAGTGGTCTCTTGAAGCAGACTACTCAGATGATGACTTTTTTCTGGAAATCGTCACACTTGCAGATAATCATCTATTCCTCCGCATCTGGATTATCCTTAAAGATTATTATAATTCTTTGGATCTGGAGACAATGATGGTAACCAAGGAACAATATGCAAAGCTGATTGAGACATTGATTTCCAGAAATGAATCCGAAGTTATTCGTGTATATAGAAATCTGAGAAAATTGTCGAAAGGCTAACGACAATTTTTTGCAAATTTTATAGCTGATATCCTCTATATTTAAATAATCAGACAAGCATTAATGGAGCCTAGTAGAGTTAGGCATTCATTTTTAAATCGGTGGTCTGACCACTGTTGAAATTAATGGAATTGATTCAGCGATTATCAGGGAGGTTTCATCTTGCTTAAAGATATTTTCACTAAGACGAAGAAGAAGAAATATGCAACCATTCCATCGGAAACGGCAAAGCAGGATGTGCCGGAAGGAATCATGACAAAGTGTCCGAACTGCAAGAAGATCATGTATACAAAAGAATTGGTTAAGAACCTTAAAGTGTGTTTTCACTGTCAATACCACCACACCATGAATTCAAAAGAGCGTTTGGAAAGCTTTTTGGATGCCAATAGCTTTGAGGAAATTAACGCAAACATGATATCTGAAAATCCTCTTAATTTCCCGGATTATATTGAAAAGCTAGAAAAGGATCGGGAAAAGACAAAGATTAATGAAGCGGTAGTGACTGGGACAGGCACTGTAAATGGCCAAAAAATAGCAGTGGCCGTTATGGATTCCACATTCAGAATGGGAAGCATGGGCTCAGTAGTCGGAGAAAAAATTACCCGTGCCATTGAAAAAGCTGATGAACTTGGAGTTCCTTTTATTATATTTACCGCATCAGGCGGAGCAAGAATGCAGGAAGGCGTATTAAGCCTGATGCAAATGGCTAAGACAAGTGTAGCCTTAAAAAGATTCAGTGATAATGGAGGCCTGATTATCTCCATCATGACTCACCCGACAACAGGCGGTGTGTCTGCAAGCTTTGCTTCACTGGGAGATTACAATTTGGCGGAACCAGGTGCATTGATTGGCTTTGCGGGGCGCAGAATCATAGAACAAACGATCCGTGAAGAACTGCCGGAAGACTTCCAGACAGCAGAATTCTTATTAAAACACGGTCAATTGGATGCAGTCATCCCCAGAACAGAGTTAAAGGACAAGATATCAGCCATTTTATCAATACATCAACCAGGAGGTGACTTCCAATGGCAGGAGAATTAGAATTTGAACGTCCGGTTATGGAGCTGAAAAAAAAGATTGCTGAATTAAAAGAGTTCACAAAAACAGCCGATGTAGACCTATCCTCTGAGATAGAGAAGCTGGAAGCGCGCTTGGAGAAATTAGAAGCCGATATATATGAAAATATGAAACCGTGGGATCGTGTGCAGATTGCAAGACATCCCGCAAGGCCTACCACCCAGGACTATATTTCCTTTCTTTTTGAGGATTTTTTCGAGTGTCATGGAGATCGTGCTTTTGGGGATGACGAAGCCATTGTTGGAGGCATTGCAAAGTTTAGGGGCCTTCCGGTTACCGTCATCGGGCATCAGCGCGGAAAAGACACAAAAGAGAATATCCGCAGAAATTTTGGAATGCCGCATCCCGAAGGTTACCGAAAAGCATTAAGACTAATGAAGCAAGCAGATAAATTCCGAAGGCCGATTATTTGTTTCATTGATACAAAGGGCGCCTATCCTGGGAAAGCCGCAGAGGAACGCGGACAGAGTGAGGCGATCGCAAAAAACCTGTTTGAAATGGCCAGCCTTAGGGTGCCTGTTATCTGTATCGTCATCGGTGAAGGCGGAAGCGGCGGAGCGCTGGCTCTCGGTGTGGGAAACCATATTCATATGCTTGAGAACTCCACTTATTCGGTTATTTCTCCAGAAGGAGCTGCTGCTATTCTCTGGAAAGATGCCACGCAGGCCAAAAAGGCTGCAGAATCCATGAGAATTACTGCACCGGATTTAAAAGAATTAGGTGTTGTGGATGAGATTATCGAAGAGGTAAAGGGCGGAGCCCACAAAGATGTAAAGGTACAGGCTGCAGAAATCGGAGAGGTCCTTTATCGATCATTGAAGGATTTGTTGGATCTTTCTGAAGATCAGCTGATCGATCACCGGTACAACAAGTTCAAATCCATTGGTGAATATTCGTTTTTAAAGGAATTTATTGGGGTAAAATAAAAGCGTGCTTTCGGGCACGCTTTTATTTTTTGCCTATTTCAGTGCACAAGCCATCTACGTCAGCGGGAGGCTTATACAAATACCACTTTCAAAGTAAAAAATGCAGGTTTTTCTATTTAAACCGCTTTCAGTTACCCGACAATTCTGTATTTCCTTGAATTTGCCTGATAAAGTTGAGATGCTCCCTTCTTCATGGTATTTTAGAAATATTCAATAGCGTTTTGTTAAATAATAAGATAAGCAGACTATGCTCTGCTTTACATAAAGAAGAGCCTATATTACATACAAAATTCCTGGGCAGGCGGTGTCCATGATTTATAGGCTGTGAATAAACAGCTCAGCAGACAACACGCTTTCTTATTTTATATAAATATACATTCGGGGTGATTATTGTGAAGAAAATAGGAGTATTAACAAGCGGCGGCGATTCTCCTGGCATGAATGCAGCTGTACGTGCAGTTGTCCGTAAAGCGATTTATCATAATATTGAAGTGTATGGTGTTTATGGCGGATATTCCGGCTTAATGTCAGGGAATATTAAGAAGCTTGACCTTGGTTCGGTTGGTGATATCATCCATCGCGGCGGCACAGTCCTGCATTCGGCAAGAAGCGAAGAGTTCAAAACAAAAGAAGGCCAGCAAAAAGGCATTGAACAGATGAATAAGCACGGTATTGAAGGTCTTGTGGTAATTGGCGGGGACGGTTCATATCGTGGAGCAAAAGCTTTGACAGAGCAGGGATTTCCTTGTGTGGGTGTACCTGGCACCATCGATAATGATATTCCGGGAACCCAATATACTATTGGCTTTGACACAGCTTTAAATACGGTTATTGATGCAATTGATAAAATCCGTGATACGGCTACTTCCCATGAAAGAACATTTATCATTGAAGTAATGGGAAGAGATGCAGGAGACATCGCTTTATGTGCAGGATTAGCAGGCGGTGCGGAAACAATCCTCATTCCTGAAGCAGGCTATAGTATGGATGAAATTGCAGAGAGACTTAAAAAGGGACATGAACGGGGCAAGAAACATAGTATCATTGTGGTTGCAGAAGGAGTCTGCAGCGGAGTGGAATTTGCCAAGCAGATTAAGGATACAACAAACTTTGATACGCGGGTTTCTGTACTTGGCCATATGCAGAGGGGCGGATCCCCAACTGCATTCGACCGGGTGCTGGCAAGCCGCCTTGGAGCACATGCAGTAGAACTTCTCCTTGAAGGCAAAGGCGGACGTGCGGTAGGAATTCAAAATAATAAACTTGTTGACCATGATATAATAGAAATATTGGATAGAGAGCATACACTTGACCTGGACCTATACAAACTTTCGAAAGAGCTGTCTATTTAATCTAATCAGATATAAGCCGGCACAAGCGGCATAAAGCTGTCAGTGCTGGTATTCAAGCTGCATCAAATCAGGAGGTAAATTAAAATGCGTAAAACGAAAATCGTTTGTACTATTGGACCTGCCAGTGAAAGTGTTGAAAAGTTAACACAGCTTATTGAAGCAGGAATGAATGTTGCCCGGTTAAATTTTTCCCATGGTGATTTCCAGGAGCATGGACAGCGAATTCAGAACATCCGTGAAGCTGCGGAAAAGACAGGAAAGACAGTAGCAATCCTCTTAGACACAAAAGGGCCGGAGATCCGCACAAACAATATGCTGGAAGGTGCGATTGAACTGAGAGCTGGGGAAAACATTATTATCTCCATGAACGAGGTTGAAGGAACAGCAGAAAAGTTTTCTGTTACATACGCAGGGCTTATTGAAGATGTACACACAGGAAGCAAAATTCTGCTTGATGACGGTTTAATTGGACTTGAAGTAACAAAAATCGATAAAGCCAACAGTGAAATTCACACAAAAATCTTAAATAGCGGAACACTTAAAAATAAAAAAGGCGTCAACGTTCCGGGTGTATCTGTGAATCTTCCTGGCATAACGGAGAAAGATGCTCAGGACATCATCTTCGGAATCGAACAGGGCGTAGATTTCATTGCCGCTTCTTTTGTCCGCAGAGCGTCTGATGTTTTAGAAATCAGACAGCTGCTTGAGGAGCACAATGCCTCTTATATCAACATCATTCCTAAGATTGAAAATCAGGAAGGTGTAGATAACATTGATGAAATTCTTGAAATTTCCGACGGTCTTATGGTAGCGCGCGGAGACCTTGGTGTCGAAATTCCGGCAGAAGAAGTTCCGCTTGTGCAAAAGAAATTAATTAAAGAGTGCAATGCACAGGGGAAACCTGTTATTACTGCAACACAAATGCTGGATTCCATGCAGCGCAACCCCCGTCCAACACGCGCAGAAGCGAGTGATGTAGCAAATGCCATTTTTGATGGTACTGATGCTATCATGTTATCCGGTGAAACGGCTGCGGGCTCTTATCCTGTCGAGGCTGTGCAGACGATGCACAACATCGCATCAAGAGCAGAATCTGCTTTGGATCATAAAGAAATTCTATCAAACCGAAGCAAAGATAATGAACATAACATTACAGATGCCATTGGACAATCAGTGGCACATACAGCTCTAAACCTGGATGTTAACGCCATTATTACACCGACTGAAAGCGGCCATACAGCAAGGATGATTTCAAAGTACCGTCCGAAAGCTCCTATTGTTGCTGTTACTTCAAACGACTATGTATCACGGCGCTTATCTTTAACATGGGGTGTTTATCCTCAAATTGGCCAAAAAGCGTCTACTACAGACGATATGCTTGATATTGCAGTTGAGGAAAGTGTGAACAGCGGAATTGTCGCATCAGGAGATTTAGTGGTTATTACAGCTGGTGTGCCTGTTGGTGAAGCTGGTACCACCAATTTAATGAAAATTCATGTAGTGGGGGATATCCTGGCTAAGGCACAAGGAATCGGGCGCAAATCAGCCTTTGGAAAAGTCGTTGTGGCAAGAAATGCAGAGGAAGCATTGGCAAAAGTAACAGAAGGCTCTATTCTGGTTACTATCGGTTCTGACCGTGAAATGGTCCCTGCCATTGAAAAATGCAGTGCACTTATTACAGAAGAAGGCGGACTTACAAGCCATGCGGCTGTCGTGGGCCTTAATATTGGCATACCTGTCATTGTAGGGGTTGAAAAAGCAACAACCCTTCTCAAAGATGGGCAGGAAGTAACAGTCGATTCTCAGCGAGGCGTAATTTATAACGGCCACGCAAGCGTGCTGTAGTTAGGATTAAAAAAGGAAGGGGTCGCCCTTCTTTTTTTTGGATTCCTGGGACAGACAAATTGTTATATTCTCAGTTTCATGTTTGGTATAATAAAGGTAAGTCTTATACAAAATAGAGGTGGCTTGATGCGCTACATTCTCTTGCTGATGATAATCGTTCCTGCTGCTGAAATTGGTGTTTTACTGCTATCAGGGAACACAATTGGTCTATGGCCTACTCTTGCGGTTATCTTGTTTACAGGCGTTCTCGGTGCTTATCTGGCCAAAAAACAGGGTCTTGAAACAATCAGAAAAATACAGGATCAGCTGCGCTGCGGGCAAATGCCTGGAGATGCCATTCTTGATGGGCCTGCATCCTTATTGGAGGCACCCTGCTTCTTGCACCGGGATTCATTACAGATGCATTAGGATTTACATTGCTTCTTCCTTCTGCAAGAAAAGTACTTAAAAACATCCTGTATATAGGTCTGAAAAAATGGATGAACAAGGGAACAATCACGATAATCAGGTGAAAAAAGCTATATATAAAGCCGCTCCTTTAAATTGGAGCGGCTTGTTTATTTTATTGGCCATTTTATTTTTGGACGCATTCACACTTTTGATTATGCAAGTGCCAAATAGGCAATCCATTACATAGCCTGATTAAGATTAAGGGATGCCCACATTCAGATCATCATCTTAATCTGCTTCCTCATTGCCTTTTATAAACAACCAGATATCCCTGAATACTCCAGCTTTATGAAGAGTTGTGATGAGTACAAGAGTAACCGGCCCGGCGATTAAGCCCAGAAATCCAATCAGTTTAAAACCGACAAATAAAGCAATCAGGGTAGCTAAAGGATCAAGTCCAATACTTGATGAAAGGATCTTTGGCTCCATAATCTGCCGTTGTACCAATACGATGATATAAAGAATGCCAAGTCCGATTGCCCTGCTCATTTCTCCGCCGATTGCTTCATAGATGATCCATGGCACAAAAACCAGCCCTGTTCCGAGATAGGGTATTATATCGACAAGGCCAGTCACCAGTGCAATTGTAATAGCATAATCGACACGCAAAATCAGCAGTCCGGCAAGTATGATAACAGTCGTGATAGATACTAAGGTAGCCTGTGCCTTGACAAAGCCAAACAAGGCCTTCTGCAGATCGGCAAATACAGTTCTGCCGCTCTTTTTTGCACGGCTGGGCAGTATGCGGCTGAAGAGGCCTGAAAGCCTATGCCAATCCTTGCTGATGAAAAAAGTGGCCAGCAGCGAGAATATCAGGACAGTTGCTGCATTGGGAAACCAGGAAAGGATATTTGGGATTTTCTCGAAGAATGCCTGGATAAAATCTCCCAGAGTGGAGCCAAATTGCTTCCCGACATTTTCTATGTTCGTCATTATGGTATCCTGCTGGCCTGTGCCAAGATTATTAAATAAACTGGCAAGCTGGTTATAAAGAGGAATGATTTGCCCAGCAAAGAACTGCTCAATGAAGTCAATTAAAGTATCGAGGTGCTGCGGTACTACTTTTGCCAAATAATCTGCACCTGATACGATCTCTGCCACCAGCAATGTGATTAATCCAGCAAAAATGGCAAAGATAAGAATCAAAGCAATGAGGACTGCAAGAGCCCTGGGAATTTTCCATTTAACTTCCATCATGTTGACAAAGGGATTAATTAGAAAGGCAATGGCCAGTCCAATAATGAAAGGGTAAGTCACTTTGGATAAATATAAGAAAGCATAGAGACTTAAGATCACTACTCCAATAACAAAGAAAAATCTTACGGTCCGATAGATATATGCCGGGTTCAAGTAATAGCCTCCTTATTTAATTAGAACAGACTAAGTCATTGCAGCTGCCGTTTTTATGTAATGTTATTAGTCATATCATACATCAATTTTGATGAAGCTAAAAATAATTAGCTATTGTCTAGTAATACTTATTCTATTTATTAAAATCCGGTAAAGAACTCAGAAATTATTAAAATGAATTAAATTATGTTACGATAATATAGAAAGCTGGCAGGTGAATTAGCAAATGTTTTCCCAATCGCTCATTTTTTTGATTCTATTGCTGGGTATTGGTGTAATAGCAAAAAATCAATCATTGATCATTGCTGTCTTTGTATTGATTGTCCTTAAAGCAGCCGGCCTCGATTCAAAAGCCTTTTCATTCCTGCAGTCCAAAGGGATTAACTGGGGCGTAACCATAATTACAATCGCTGTCCTGGCGCCTATAGCAAGCGGTGAAATCGGCTTCCGGGATTTAGGTGGAGCGTTCAAGTCCCCTTATGCATGGGTTGCCCTTGTCTCAGGGATTGCAGTTGCGCTTTTGGCAAAAGGCGGCATCGTTCTGCTGGCTGAAGACCCTCATATAACAACTGCTCTTGTTCTTGGGACCATACTTGCTGTTTCCCTTTTTAAAGGTGTTGCCGTCGGTCCTCTGATAGGGGCAGGAATTGCGTATATGGCAATGAAAATCTTTGAACTCTTTAAATGAAGGATTCAAAAGGTTTTTCATTGCCCTTGGGCATTATTGTAAATAAACTTTTTTTGGAAAATAATATTTTTTAACATTTTAAGTGCTTTTCATTCACAAAAGTCAGATAATTGTTTATAATAGGACTTGTAAGCGTAACCTATTTCACGGTACCTATTATATTCAGTTAAGCTCTATTAAAATGTTATTAATATATTTTATTTTTTCTATTCAGAAAAAAATGTAAGCATTTTCTTTTTTTTAAAGAGTACCGAGCAACCGCTCGATGGAATGCATGCCAAAAGAAAGTTTATTTCTTCCGTATATCGTGGAGTGCCCTTTCACTAAATGGAAGTTTCACCTTTCATGGTTTTGGTCTGTAGATCGGCTAATACAGCCGACTTTGCAATGGCTCCAGCAGCCCTATAAAAGTGTTCATAGTAAAGATAAAACAGAATGTGGACATGACAAGGAAGCTTTTCTGAAAAATGAAAAATCAGGTTCGGCTTACTTATGTTTAATGTACAGACAAAAATGGGTATGGGGAAATTTTATTATGTAAAGGAGAGATTCGGTATGACAGTAACACGCGGTCTTGAAGGGGTAGTAGCTACTACTTCGTCTATCAGCTCCATCATAGACGATACATTAACCTATGCAGGCTACAATATTGATGATTTGGCTGAAAATGCAAGCTTTGAAGAGGTTATTTATCTTTTATGGCACAGAAAGCTTCCTACTCAATCCCAGCTGGATGAGTTGAAGAGTCAGCTTGCAGCAAACTACTCTCTTCCAGAGGAAGTTCTGAACCATTTTAAAACATATCCAATTGACAAAGTGCATCCAATGGCTGCTCTGCGTTCTGCAGTGTCTCTATTGGGACTTTATGATGAAGAAGCAGACCAGATGGGTGAAGAAGCAAATTATAAAAAAGCAATTCGCCTTCAAGCTAAAATGCCTGCTATCGTAACGGCATTTGCTAGAGTAAGAAAAGGCCTTGAGCCAATTGCTCCTAGAACAGATCTTGGATTTGCAGCCAACTTCCTATACATGCTTACAGGCAAAGAGCCTGAACCAATCGCAATTGAAGCATTTAATAAAGCGCTGGTTCTTCATGCAGACCATGAACTAAATGCTTCCACTTTTACTGCACGTGTATGTGTAGCCACATTGTCAGATATCTATTCCGGAGTTACAGCTGCAATTGGCGCTTTAAAAGGGCCTTTGCATGGCGGTGCCAATGAGGCGGTAATGAAAATGCTTACTGATATCAGCACTCTTGAAAATGTGGAGCCATATATCCGTGAAAAGCTTGAAAAGAAAGAGAAAATCATGGGATTTGGACATCGTGTATACCGTCAGGGCGACCCTCGTGCCAAGCACTTAAGAGAAATGTCCAAAAAGCTTACAGAACTTACCGGGGAACCACACTGGTACGAAATGTCCACGCAAATTGAAGCGATTGTTACCGGAGAGAAAAAACTTCCGCCAAATGTCGACTTCTATTCTGCATCTGTATACCACAGCCTGGGAATCGACCACGATCTGTTCACGCCGATTTTCGCTGTAAGCCGCGTATCCGGCTGGCTGGCCCATATTCTCGAACAATATGAAAATAATCGTCTGATCCGCCCGCGTGCTGACTATACAGGCCCGGGAATGCAAAAATTCGTTCCAGTAGAGCAAAGAGGTCTTTAAAAAGCAGAAAAAGCAGATTAATAGAACTAATTACTACTCAGCATTTTACTTTTTATCAAAAAATTGCTGTAATAGAGAGAGCAGGGAAAAGGTTAGGGGCAAATGCCTTCTAACCTTTGATTCTGATATACTGATGCAGCATCGTGCCGAAACTATATAAAAATAAAGGCTGATGCTCGCACTTTTCAAAATGGAGGGTATAACAATGCAAGGTGAAAAAATCACAGTTACTAATGGTGTATTAAATGTACCAAACAATCCAATCGTTCCTTTTATTGAAGGAGACGGAACAGGTCCTGATATTTGGGCAGCAGCTTCCCGTGTATTGGATGCATCAGTTGAAAAAGCCTATAATGGTGAGCGCAAGCTTGTCTGGAAAGAAGTATTAGCAGGAGAAAAAGCTTTCAATCAGACTGGTGAGTGGCTTCCTTCTGAAACACTTGATGTGATTAATGAATATCTAATTGCGATTAAAGGACCATTAACAACGCCAATCGGCGGCGGCATCCGTTCCCTGAATGTTGCGCTTCGCCAGGAGCTTGACCTATTTGTGTGCCTGCGTCCGGTTCGCTGGTTTGAAGGTGTTCCTTCTCCAGTTAAGCGCCCTCAGGATACTGACATGGTTATTTTCCGTGAAAATACTGAAGATATTTATGCTGGCATTGAGTATGCAAAAGGCTCTGATGAGGTTAAAAAGCTAATTTCATTCCTTCAGGATGAAATGGGCGTTAATAAGATCCGCTTCCCAGAAACTTCAGGCATCGGCATTAAGCCTGTTTCAGAAGAAGGAACTAGCCGTCTTGTACGCGCTGCCATCGAGTATGCAATTAAAGAAGGCCGCAAATCTCTAACACTTGTACATAAAGGCAATATCATGAAATTTACTGAGGGTGCCTTTAAAAACTGGGGTTATGAGCTTGCTGAAAGGGAGTACGGAGAAAAAGTATTCACTTGGGCTCAATATGACCGCATTAAAGATGAGCAGGGTGTTGAAGCAGCGAACAAAGCACAGGCAGATGCAGAAGCTGCTGGCAAAATTATCGTTAAAGATGCGATTGCTGATATTTTCCTTCAGCAGATCCTTACCCGTCCAAAAGAGTTTGATGTTGTTGCGACAATGAACTTGAACGGCGATTATATTTCTGACGCACTTGCTGCACAGGTTGGCGGCATTGGTATTGCTCCAGGAGCAAACATTAACTATGAAACTGGACATGCGATCTTCGAAGCAACTCATGGTACAGCTCCAAAGTATGCTGGCCTTGATAAGGTTAACCCTTCTTCTGTTATTCTTTCAGGTGTATTAATGCTTGAACACCTTGGATGGAACGAAGCTGCAAACATGATTGTTAAATCTATGGAAAAATCTATCGCTTCAAAAGTCGTAACATATGATTTTGCCCGTCTAATGGATGGAGCAACTGAAGTGAAATGCTCAGAGTTTGCAGACGAATTAATTAAAAATATGGAGTAAAAAACAAAAGCGCCTTTAATAAAAGGCGCTTTTGGCTAATATACTATTTCTGCAGTGTTATTTGGATTGCTTCTTGGGGAAACTTCTGCAGCTGGGCAGCTGGCGATTTTTGTAAGTGATGAATGTGTAAAGCTAATAGGATGGCTGTTTTAATAAAACAGCCTCTTACATAAGGAATGCAAATTCCTGATACTTTCATTTCCTAAAGGAGGAACTGCTCATGTCATTGAAACGCAAAAAGATTTCTGTAATCGGTGGGGGATTTACTGGAGCGACAACCGCATTTTTGCTTGCCCAAAAGGAACTTGGAGACGTTGTGCTGGTCGATATTCCGCAAATGGAAAACCCGACAAAGGGTAAAGCTCTTGATATGCTTGAAGCAAGTCCTGTTCAAGGATTCGATGCGAACATCACGGGTACTTCCAGCTATGAAGATACAAAGGACTCTGACATTGTCGTTATTACAGCAGGCATAGCCAGGAAGCCAGGCATGAGCCGGGACGACCTTGTTCAAACGAACCAGAAGATTATGAAAAGCGTAGCTCAGGAGATTGTAAAACATTCCCCAAATAGCTATATTGTTGTCCTGACTAATCCAGTTGATGCGATGACCTATACAGTCTTCAAAGAATCAGGCTTCCCCAAAAACCGTGTAATTGGTCAATCGGGTGTTCTTGATACAGCCCGCTTCCGCACATTTGTGGCCCAGGAACTGAATTTGTCTGTTAAAGACATTACAGGATTCGTACTTGGCGGACACGGTGATGATATGGTTCCGCTAGTCCGCTATTCATATGCAGGCGGCATTCCTTTGGAAACATTAATTTCAAAAGATCGTCTTGATGCCATAGTTGAGCGCACGCGTAAAGGCGGCGGAGAAATCGTCAACTTATTAGGCAACGGAAGTGCATACTATGCTCCGGCTGCTTCCCTTGTGGAAATGTGTGAAGCTATCCTTAAAGATCAGCGACGTGTATTGCCTTCCATTGCTTACCTTGAAGGAGAATATGGCTACGAAGGAATCTATCTGGGTGTGCCTGCAATCCTTGGTGCAAACGGTATTGAAAAAATAATAGAACTTGAACTGACAAGCGAGGAAAAAGCTGCCCTCGATAAATCGGCAGATTCAGTTCGCAAGGTAATGGAAGTTTTAGCGTACTAAGGAAAGATGGCTAGTGTTTTCACTGCAGCAGTCTCAGTTTAATCGCTGATTTGATTGGAGCGGAGGTCACTTGAACCTCGAAAATGCTATTGCATTTCCTTTGTACGGTGTTGATTCAAGGGAGATTATTCAATGTCCTGGTGAGACTCCACAGGCGCAGGAGCGGCGAGGCGGCGCACCGCCCGCCCCCAGAAAGCAAGTGACCCGTGCTGAAATCAACGTGCAGAATTCTTAAGCTAATCAATAACTTTGAAAAATAAATAGTAAAAAAATTCGGGGTCGGCTCTCCGAATTTTTTTACTGGAAGCTCTTTTGGGAAATAGTATAAAATGATATCATATAAAAAATAGACTGAATAATTTAAAATATTTTACAGTCTATTTTTTTACAGCAACTATGTAAACGGTTACAATACTTGGAGGTGCTAAGATATGCTGCTTGGAAAGAAAAGAAAACTGGGAAGAACCATTGATGAAATTTCTGTTGGTGAAAAACTGACGCTTACAGAAAAAATAGAAGATAAGGACCTATTGCTGTACCTGGGCTTAACGAACGATGCAAACCCTTTATATATCCAGCATGACTATGCCTCACAAACACCTTATAAAAAGCCGATTGTGCCAAGTGTTATGCTGAATGGCATCATTAACTCTGCCATATCAAAATATTTGCCGGGGCCAGGAAGCCATGTTTTAAAGCAGGAGATCGAGTATGTGAAGCCTGTCTATCATTATGGCACCGTTCAATTTTTATTCGAGGTAACAGAAGTGAACACGTCAAGTCACACCGTACAAATTAAGGTACAGGGAACAAATGAAGAGGATCAGACGGTTATTAACGGACAGCTCCTTATATGCCCGCCATACAAGCCTCAGCCAATGGATGGGAATGCTCTGGATAATTTCTGATAGTAAAAAGATGTGCAGAAGACGCACATCTTTTTTTATGAATCCAGTCTTATCCAACAATTGATCCGAAAAAAAATCATGAAATATATTATAATAAAGGTATATGGCAAATAGGGGTTTGATAGGCAGGAGGGATACCTGCTTTTATAAAGATCGCTGACACTCCAATGGTGCTGTTTCAGCTGAGGTTTCAAAACAGGGGTAATTCATTCACTCGGAGGATCGTATGGATAAGAAAATTCTAGTTGTAGATGACGAACAATCTATCGTAACTTTACTTCAATATAACCTGCAGCAGGCGGGCTATGAAGTGATCACAGCCATGGATGGCCAGGAGGGAAAAGATCTGGCCATTTCTGAAAAGCCGGATCTAATTGTACTTGATCTTATGCTTCCAAAGCTTGATGGAATTGAAGTATGCAAACAGCTTAGACAGCAGAAAATTGCGACACCTATTTTAATGCTGACTGCCAAGGATGATGAATTTGATAAGGTCCTTGGCCTTGAACTGGGTGCGGATGATTACATGACAAAGCCTTTCAGCCCCCGGGAAGTGGTTGCCAGAGTTAAAGCCATCTTAAGGAGAACTCAATTTGTTCCTGAGGCTGCTGAGGAGAAAACAGAAGATGGCGATTCTTTGCGGATTGGCGGCCTGAAGATATTTCCGCAGCATTATGAAGCTTATTTTGAAGATGAACTCCTTGAATTAACTCCGAAGGAATTTGAATTGCTATTATATCTTGCCAAGAATAAGAGCCGTGTTCTTACAAGGGATCAGCTTCTTAGCGCAGTTTGGAATTATGATTTTGCGGGAGACACAAGAATCGTTGATGTACATATTAGCCATTTAAGAGAGAAGATTGAAACCAACACTAAAAAACCTGTATATATAAAGACCATTCGCGGACTGGGCTACAAATTGGAGGAGCCTAAAGGAGAATGAACACGTTTCGCACCCGCCTGCTATTCGCATTGCTCACTTTAATTCTGGTTGTTTTAATTGCGTTGGGCCTTCTTTTAGGCCAGCTTTTTAAAAGCTATTATTTACAAACATTTGATGCACGTCTGCAAAAAGAGTCTGAACTGGTATCGAGCTATGTTGAGGGCAACGGGGGCATTGGATCCCTAAGTATTGACAAAATCAATGAGTTCGGGGACATTCTTGATTTGCGTGTAACAGTTACGGATGGCCAGGGCAGAATACTATTGGACAGCAGCGTTAAAAGTGAGACAACACAAAGCAGGCATCAGGAAATTATATTAGAAGTACTAAAAAAGGAATCTGCAAATGAATCAGGATTGGAAGTGGCCGGAGGGTTTAACCTGCACTATTATTGGCAGCCTGTCATAATAAATGGCGAGAAGGACGGCTATATCTTCTTAAGCACAAAGATGGCTGAATTCCAAAAGGCTTACCAGCAGATTTGGTGGATTTTGACTATCAGCCTGGGGCTTTCTTTATTTGTGATTATTCTGCTTGGATCAAGAATTACCGCACGGTATACAAAACCTATCGAGTCAGCTACAAAGGTTGCAATTGAACTTACAAAGGGAAACTACCGTGCAAGAACATATGAAGACCAGGAAGACGAAACAGGTATGCTTAGTAAGTCTATCAATGTATTGGCGAGGAATCTTCAGGAAATGGTGAAGTCCCAGGAAATGCAGCAGGACCGGCTTGGGGCTCTCATTGAAAACATGGGAAGCGGCCTGATTCTTATTGACAGCAGAGGCTATATTAATTTAATGAACCGGCCATATAAAGAGGTTTTCAATGTAAATCCTTCCGAATATCTTTATAAACTCTATTATGAAGTGATTGAGCACAAAGGTATTACCGAAATGGTCGAAGAAATTTTCATGACTGAGCAGAAAGTAAAAAAACAGCTTATTATTCCCGTCAATATCGAAAGACGTTACTTTGAAGTATATGGAGTCCCGATTATTGGCACGAATGATGAATGGAAAGGGATTTTACTTGTTTTTCATGATATTACAGAACTGAAAAAGCTTGAGCAGATGAGGAAGGATTTTGTAGCAAACGTTTCCCATGAATTGAAAACACCTATAACTTCGATAAAGGGTTTTTCGGAAACTCTTTTGGATGGTGCGATGGAAGACAAACAGGCTTTAAATGATTTCCTCAGTATCATTTTGAAGGAGAGTGACCGGCTTCAATCTCTTATTCAGGATTTGCTGGATCTATCGAAAATCGAAAAGCAAGGATTCAGCCTTTCCATTCAGCAGCTGGACCTGACTGATGTACTCGAAGATGTGATGGCCATTATGAAAGGGAAAGCAGCAGAAAAGGAAATTGTTTTTAAATATCAGAGAGATGAAAAGCCGGTATATATCGAAGGTGATATTCACCGGCTTAAGCAGGTGTTTATAAATATCATATCCAATGCAATTTCTTATACGCCGAATCAGGGAGTCATCTATATTTCAGCAGCAAAGACCGGCAGCACAGTTTTGACTGAAATAAGGGATACGGGGATTGGAATTGAAGCCAGTGAAATTCCTCGTATTTTTGAACGTTTTTATCGGGTGGATAAAGCTAGAAGCAGGAATTCAGGCGGTACAGGACTGGGCCTTGCCATCGTTAAGCATCTGGTTGAAGCACATAAAGGATCCATCTCAGTAAAAAGTGAGGTCGGCAAAGGTACCTCCTTTATAATTGAACTTCCCAAAATGAATAATGAAAAAAATGGGTGAAGTGGCAGGTTTATCTTTACATTATTTTTACAGCAGATTTATGTCCCCTTTACATTCCGCTGATAAAATCATAATTGTTAAACCCCTTCATCCAAGGAGCCATAGAAAAAGGTGAAAGCTGACCCCGCTTTCGCCTTTTTCATTTTTGCTGATTTTCCTTCTTTCTTGAACTTTTGTCATATTTATGAAACCTTTACGTAAATAAATCGTATGAAAAGTTATAGAAAGAGTGCTAGGGAAGGGGAGAGAGAAATGGTCAGCTTAAAGCGGATTTATACAATCGCAGGGCTAATTCTGGCAATTGTTATTTTAAGTATAGTTGCCTTTACAACATGGTACACCGTCGATGAATCGGATCAGGCAGTCATTTTAACATTTGGGAAAGTGGAGGAAGGCATTACGGAGCCGGGACTTCATTTCAAACTGCCATGGCCTGTCCAAACCGTGGAGAAGCTTTCAAAGGAAACCTTTTCGCTCCAGTTTGGATATGAAGAAAAGGATGGAGAAATAAAGGATTTTCCTGATGAGACAAAGATGATAACCGGTGATGAAAATATCGTTCTGGCAGATCTGGTGGTACAGTGGAAAATTACGGATCCGGAAAAATATCTTTATAATGCTGAAGATCCAGAAGAAATCCTATATGATGCTACTTCCTCATCCTTAAGAAGTATTATAGGGGGATCTAAAATTGATGATGCACTAACTTCAGGAAAAGCAGAAATTGAAGCGGATGTCAGAGAGCTCCTAACCTCTTTAATTGGCAAATATGATATTGGCATATCCGTTCTTGTAGTCAAACTGCAGGATGTGGAACTGCCGAATGATGATGTCAGAAAAGCCTTTACGGATGTAACGGATGCGAGGGAAACCGCCAATACCAAAAAAAATGAAGCAGAAAAATATAAGAACCAGAGAATGAATGAAGCAGAAGGTGAGAAGGAGGCTCTTGCCTCCAAAGCGGAAGGTGAAAAAGCGGCCCGTCTGGAAAGAGCACGTGGAGATGTGGCAGTATTTAATAAATTGTATGGAGAATATAAGAATAATCCTGATATCACAAGAGAGCGGCTTGTCATTGAAACGCTGGAGCAAGTCCTTCCAGGTGCTGAAATTTACATTATGAATGACGATGGAAATACAATGAAATATTTCCCGATCAGGCCGCTTGAGAAAGAACAGGCCAAACCGAAAGAGGAAGCTGGTGAGGATAATGAGTGATCAGAATGTGGTAAATATCAATGAACGGGGCGGGAATTTCCAGTGGAAAAGTTATACCAAACTTGGACTCATCCTTGTGCTTGTCATTGCCGCACTCGTAATTCTTTTCAGCAACCTTTTTATTGTAAAGGAAGGGGAGTACAGGGTCATCCGTCAATTTGGAGAGGTAGTCCGGATTGAGAGCGAGCCTGGATTAACATACAAAATACCATTTATCCAAAGTGTTACCACGCTCCCTAAATACCAAATGACTTATGACGTGTCCGAAGCTGAAATCAATACAAAGGACAAAAAGGTTATGATTATTGATAATTATGCAGTATGGAAAATTGATGACCCGAAGAAAATGATCTCAAATGCCAGAACATTGGAGGGAGCGGAGGCCAGAATGGAAGAATTCATCTACTCTGTGACCCGCTCCGAATTGGGCCGGCTGAATTATGATGAAATAATTAATGATGAAAAGTCATCAAGGGGATCATTGAATGATCAAATTACTACTAAAGTGAATGAATTGCTTTCTAATGATAACTATGGAATCACAGTAACAGATGTACGAATTAAACGAACAGATTTACCTTCTGAAAACGAACAGTCCGTGTACACCAGAATGATTTCAGAGCGCCAGTCAACAGCCCAGGAATACTTGTCCAAGGGTGATGCCCAGAAGAATATCATCATTGCTGAAACGGACAGGAATGTCAGGGAAATGCTGGCCAAGGCCCAGGCGGATGCTGAAACGATCCGGGCGGAAGGAGAAGCGGGAGCTGCGAAAGTCTACAACGAAGCCTTCTCAAAGGATCCTGAATTTTATTCCTTGTACCGCACGCTAGAATCATATAAAAAGACCATTAATGGTGAAACTGTAATTGTTCTCCCTTCGGACTCACCATATGCCCGACTGCTGATGGGGTATACGGATTAATAATTTTTAACCCAAAAGCCGTTATTTTTCTTTCTCTATCTGCTCATGATAGAATAAAGGAAAATAACGGCTTTTTTATTGTGGGCAAGGCGCTTGCGCTTTTCTAGTTAGATAACTGTCTAGCTTCAGGCGCCATCAGCTCTAGGGTCTAGGCCAATCCGTCTAAAAGGTTAAAGAACACCCTTTCAGCCGGCTTGTCATATGCTTGAGGCCCACAGGACATGGAAGGCTTCGTCAGCATAAACATCGCACGACCGAAAGCGATAGCTTTTGGGAGGATGTGGGTTATGCAGACGTTGCCACAGGACGTGGCGTTTTTAGTCTGCGTGCCTTTATTAAGCGGGCGCCTTCCGCTTTTCTGATAGGAGGAGATATTAGTTGGATAAAAAAAAGCTTGTTCTGATTGATGGCAACAGCATAGCTTATCGGGCATTTTTTGCTCTGCCGCTTTTAAACAATGATAAAGGAATACATACAAATGCTGTCTACGGATTTACCATGATGCTGCAAAGGATTCTCGAGGATGAAAAACCAACTCATCTTCTTGTGGCGTTCGATGCCGGAAAAACAACCTTCCGCCATAAAACCTTCAGCGAGTATAAAGGCGGAAGGCAGAAAACACCGCCTGAGCTATCAGAGCAGTTCCCCTATATCAGAGAACTTCTTGATGCTTACGGGATTTCCAGATATGAACTGGAAAACTATGAAGCGGATGATATTATTGGAACACTGTCCCTGCATGCCGAAAAAGATGGCTATGAAGTTAAAGTTATATCTGGGGATAAGGATTTAACACAGTTAAGTTCTGATGCTGTAACAGTCAGCATTACCCGCAAAGGCATTACTGACATTGAAGAATACACACCAGCTCATATAGAAGAGAAATACGGAATCACAGCTGACAGGATTATTGATATGAAAGGCCTAATGGGAGATAGTTCCGATAATATCCCAGGAGTTCCGGGAGTTGGGGAAAAAACAGCCCTTAAATTGCTGAAAGAGTTTGGAACCCTTGAAGAGCTCTTGGATTCTGTTGATAAGGTGAGCGGGAAAAAACTGAAAGAAAAGCTGGAAGAATTCAGGGATCAAGCTTTAATGAGCAAAGAACTTGCCACTATCACCAGAGAAGCCCCTGTTGAAATTAAAATTGAAGATATTGAATATGAAGGTTTTGATAAAGAAAAAGTTATAAACATCTTTAAAGAATTAGGCTTTAACTCTTTACTGGAAAAGCTGGGCGGTGACACAGAAGCGGTCGAAGAGAAACTTGAAGAAATTGAATTTATCATTGCGGATGAGATTAAGGAAGAGATGTTTACCGATGAAAATGCATTTTATGTTGAGCTTCTAGAAGATAATTACCATTATGCAGACATCATTGGTTTTTCCGTTGCGAATGATAAGGGGAATTTTTTCTTCTCCAAAGAAACGGCCTTAAAGTCAGATGTTTTTAAAACGTGGGCTGAAGATGAAACGAAAAAGAAGACAGTCTATGATGCCAAAAGATCGGAAGTCTCACTCCGGCATCATGGAGTTCATCTAAAAGGTGCCGATTTTGACCTTTATATTGCTTCTTATCTTATTAACCCATCTCAGACTATTGAAGATATGGCCTCTATAGCAAAAAATCATGGCTATAATGCGATTCAATCTGATGAAGCTTTTTACGGAAAAGGAGCAAAAAGGCGGATTCCGGAAGAAAAGGAACTCGCCGGGCATTTGGCAAGGAAAGCAGCGGCCTTGATGACATTGAAGGAAAAATTGGATAGTGAATTGAAGGAAAACCAGCAATCCGAGCTTTTTTATGACCTGGAAATGCCGCTGTCTCTGATTTTGGCTGATATGGAATCAACCGGTATTAAAGTGGATCTTGAGCGCCTGAAAACAATGGGACAAGACCTGCTCTCCAAATTGGATGAAATCGAAAAGCGCATACATGAGCTTGCCGGAGAAGCGTTTAATATCAATTCTCCAAAACAGCTCGGTGTGATCCTTTTTGAAAAATTAGGGCTGCCTGCCATTAAAAAAACAAAAACAGGGTATTCCACATCTGCTGATGTTCTGGAGAAACTAGAGAACAGCCATGAAATTATCCGGGACATTCTGCATTACCGCCAGCTTGGCAAACTTCAATCCACTTATATTGAAGGCCTGCTTAAGGTGGTTAACTATGAAACAGGCAAAGTCCACACCAGATTTAATCAGGCTCTTACACAGACAGGAAGGTTAAGCTCAACAGATCCGAACCTGCAGAATATTCCGATCCGTCTGGAGGAAGGGAGAAAAATCAGGCAGGCATTTGTCCCTTCAGAACCTGGCTGGGCCATCTTTGCAGCAGACTACTCGCAGATTGAACTGAGAGTACTGGCTCATATTGCGAATGATGAAAAGCTGATTGAAGCATTTATTGAAGATATGGATATTCACACGAAAACGGCAATGGAAGTATTCCACGTTAATGCCGATGAAGTTACATCCAATATGCGGCGCCATGCAAAGGCCGTAAACTTTGGAATTGTCTACGGAATCAGTGATTATGGCCTGTCCCAAAGCCTGGGTATCACACGGAAAGAAGCGGGTAAATTTATTGACCGCTATCTGGAAAGTTATCCTGGCGTTAAGCAGTATATGGATGATATTATCCATGATGCTAAACAAAAGGGATATGTCTCGACCCTTCTTCACAGAAGAAGGTATCTGCCTGAAATCACAAGCCGAAACTTCAACCTGCGAAGCTTTGCAGAACGAACCGCCATGAATACACCAATCCAGGGAAGCGCGGCCGATATAATAAAAAAAGCCATGATTGACATGGCTGACCGCCTAAGAAAAGAAGAACTCAAAGCACGCCTTCTGCTGCAGGTTCACGATGAACTGATCTTTGAGGTGCCAGAGGATGAAATAGAAACGCTCAAAAAAATCGTACCGGACGTTATGGAAAATGCAGTAGAATTGAAAGTTCCGCTAAAAGTGGATTATTCCTTTGGGCCAACGTGGTTTGATGCGAAATAAAAGTTGGTCTTGAGGAAATTACTTTGCAAGTAATTCACCTAAAATGATTTTTCTTGTTGTGATATGCTAAGTGCTATTAAAGATCGTGTTAATTGGAGTGGAAGGTGCGGGACTCCTGCGGGAGTGGCGAACCCAGGGAGACCCCACAGGTGCATAGCGCCGAGGAGGCTCCCGGAAGCCCCGCGGAAAGCGAGTGCCTGCAGCGGAAATTAACACCCCGGCAAACAGGATTCAATATATATCATAAAGCAAAGTCCAAAGCATTTTTAACTGATTTACAAAGGAGGGAGGACCATGCCTGAACTTCCTGAAGTTGAAACGGTCAGAAGAACATTGCAGGAATTGGTCATTGGCAAAACCATTGCACATGTTTCGGTTTTCTGGCCCAAAATGGTTAAGCATCCGCAAGAGCTTGTCCAATTCAAGGATGCTTTAGCAGGCCAAATTTTTCAGGACATTGGCAGGAGAGGAAAGTTTCTAATACTCTATACCATTGATTATGCCCTTGTGTCCCATCTGAGAATGGAAGGCAGGTACGGACTTTTTTTAAAAGAAGAGCCTGTTGATAAACATACTCATGTGATTTTTCATTTTACAGATGGCACAGAGCTCAGATATAAGGATGTCCGTAAATTTGGAACGATGCACTTATATGCAAAGGGTGAAGAATTTAAGACTCTTCCGCTGGCACACCTGGGACCGGAACCATTTGGAGAAGAGTTTACGGCAGAAGACCTTGCTGCAAGACTTGCACGGACCACCCGCAATATCAAAACTGCACTTCTCGATCAGAAAACGATCGTAGGGTTAGGAAATATTTATGTCGATGAAGCATTATTCCGTTCACGAATACATCCTGAAAGAGCGGCAAATAGTTTAACAAAAAGCGAATTGGAGACACTTCACAAAGAGATTGCAGATACCCTGAGGGAAGCGGTTGATAAGGGAGGGAGCACCATTCGCTCCTATGTTAATTCCCAGGGGCAAATTGGCATGTTTCAGCTTGAACTTTATGTGTATGGGCGAAAAGGGGAAGATTGCAAAGTCTGCGGAAGCACGCTTGAGCGGATCGTGACAGGAGGCAGAGGGACAGTCTATTGTCCAGCATGCCAGAAAAAATAATAATGCAGAATAGAGCTGAAATGCGTTTCGAATAACATTGGATGGGCTTCTTCCATATACTATCGTAGCGATTGACAGGAAGGAGCTCTATTCTATGGCGCATACATTCTCTCTTTTGATACTTGCTTTTGCTGTCAGTCTTGACAGTTTTAGTGTCGGTTTAACCTATGGCTTAAGGAAAATGAGCATACCATTTAAATCGATCAGTATAATCGCTTGCTGTTCAGCTTTAACATTAATGGCTGCCATGACAATTGGCCATTTTATAGAAGCCTTTTTATCTCCGGCTTTAGCTGAAAGTTTTGGGGGAGTCATACTTATTTTTCTTGGTGCCTGGGTACTTTATCAATTTTTCAGGCCGGAAAAGATTAAGGATGTCCTGCCGCATGAAAAAACGATTGTGAACCTGGAAATCAAATCTCTTGGGCTTGTCATTAATATCCTGAAAAAGCCGATGTCCGCTGATTTTGACAAATCCGGAACCATCACAGGAATTGAAGCACTGATGCTCGGGCTCGCTTTATCCCTTGATGCTTTCGGAGCTGGGATCGGTGCAGCCATGCTTGGGTACTCGCCTTTCTACCTGGCAATGACAGTCGCCGTTATGAGTTCTCTGTTTGTGTTTATGGGAATGCAAGTAGGATCCCTCTTCTCCAAAAGCGGGTGGGTCCATAAGTTCTCATTCATCCCTGGAATTATTTTAATCGTAATCGGGATATTAAAAATCTAGCATTTTAAATGAAAGGAACACACTATGTCACTGACTGTAGGTTTGACAGGCGGGATTGCAAGCGGGAAAAGCACCGTTTCATCTCTCCTCATCGAAAAAGGATACACTGTAATCGACGCGGATATAGAAGCCAGATTAGCTGTTGAAAAAGGAGAGGAAGCTTATCAGGAAATTGTCCGTCATTTTGGGGAAAGGGTTCTGCTCAAAGACGGTTCAATTGATCGTGCGGAACTGGGCTCCATTATTTTTCATGATGAAAAAGAGCGGAAAGCCTTAAATAGCATTGTACATCCTGCTGTCCGCAAAAGAATGACAGCCAAAAAGGAACAAGCTATCAGCCGTAATGAACAGATGATTATTTTAGATATACCGCTTTTATTTGAAAGTAAATTACAATACATGTGCGACAAAACATTATTAGTTTATGCAGATGAAGGTATACAGCTGCAGAGGCTGATGCAAAGAAATCAGCTTTCCGAGAAAGAAGCAATGGCAAGAATTCATTCCCAAATGCCTTTAAGAGAAAAGAAGGCATTGGCCGATGCTGTAATCGATAATAATGGCAGGATTGAAGAAACAGAGAAACAATTGTGGGATATTTTAAGAAAATGGAATGCTATCTAAGGGCCTGTCACAGGCTCTTTTTTGTTGCATTTAATACCCAATTAGTATGACAAAAATAAACTATATGTTTCTGATTTTTAGACCATTACCCCATAAAACATGGTGAAAGTAAAGGGTTTATATTTCTGAATTGTTAAACATTAAAAAATCCGCATTTAATTCATCACAAATGATTTTATATATGTTATACTAATTACATCTTAGGGTAACAAAAAGTATAACACTAATGCGGAAGGGGCCGTAACATGAAGGCGAGAATAGCGATTAACGGTTTTGGAAGAATTGGACGTATGGTTTTTAGAAAAGCCATCCTTGATGAAAATCTTGAAGTGGTTGCCATAAATGCAAGTTATCCAGCTGAAACTTTGGCACACTTAATTAAATATGATACAAACCACGGACCATTCGAAGGAAGTGTTGTTCCTGAAGACAATGCTATTGTGGTGAACGGAAAAAGTGTTAAGCTTGTCAGCAGCCGAAATCCTGAAGAGCTTCCGTGGAAAGAATTGAACATCGATATCGTCATTGAAGCAACAGGAAAGTTCAATTCACGTGATAAAGCAGCTCTTCACCTTGAAGCCGGAGCTAAAAAAGTAATTCTGACTGCTCCTGGAAAAAATGAAGATGTGACTATTGTTATGGGCGTAAATGAAAGCGCATTAAAAATTGAAGAACATGATATTATTTCTAATGCTTCATGTACAACAAACTGTCTTGCACCTGTTGCAAAAGTCCTTGATGAACAATTTGGCATTGAAAACGGACTTATGACAACAGTTCATGCATATACAAACGACCAAAAAAATATTGATAACCCGCATAAGGATTTACGCCGGGCGCGTGCTTGCGGACAGTCCATAATCCCGACTTCCACTGGTGCCGCTAAAGCTTTGTCGCTGGTATTGCCTCACTTAAAGGGCAAATTGCATGGAATGGCACTCCGTGTCCCAACGCCTAACGTTTCATTAGTTGACCTCGTAGTGGACTTAAAGCGCGACGTTACATTAGAAGAAGTGAATGCGGCATTTGCAACTGCTTCACAGGGATCGCTGCACGGTATCCTTGATATTACTGACGAACCATTGGTTTCAATTGATTTCAACACAAATGAACACTCTGCCATCATCGATGGATTATCTACAATGGTAATCGGCACCAGCAAAGTAAAAGTACTTGCATGGTACGATAATGAGTGGGGTTATTCCTGCCGTGTTGTAGACTTAACAAAATTTGTTGCACAGGAACTTTTCCAGGCATCTGCAGTAAAAATTGGATAATCGCCAATTTCTCTTAATATAAAACTACCCATACCCTTAAAGCCTGCCATTCCCCGGCAGGCTCCTTTTATTGGACAGAATTAAATCCTGAGAAGGACAAAGCCTTCAGAAATTTTGCCAAAAAAAATGTAAAACAATGTGTTGCAAAAAGAAATTAAACAAAGTATACTAATCCTCGTGAACTTCTCCGAGGTTTTGGTATGGTAGCTACTTAAAGGGTTAGGACCTCTCTGGACTAACTTTCCCCCGTGGTAGTTATGGACCAGTTTAAATCTGGAATTTCATTAATTAATAGCTTAAAAGTTTAAAGGGGGAAATTTGAATATGGAAACTATGGGTCGTCACGTAATCTCAGAACTTTGGGGATGCGATTTTGAAAAGTTAAATGATATGGATTTTATTGAGCAGACATTCGTAAATGCTGCATTAAAATCTGGTGCTGAAATTCGCGAGGTTGCATTTCATAAATTTGCACCACAGGGTGTAAGCGGAGTGGTTATCATCTCTGAATCTCATTTAACTATTCACAGCTTCCCGGAGCATGGCTATGCCAGCATTGATGTGTATACGTGTGGAGATCTTGACCCTAACATCGCTGCAGACTTTATTGCAGAATCGTTAGGAGCTCAAACGCGTGAGAATATCGAAATTCCTCGCGGTATGGGTCCAGTTCAAGTTAAACAAGCTCAAGTACTTTAATAACAGAATGATCTTAGGCAATCCAGAGGTGTATTCAATACACCTCTTTTTATTTTGTTTAATACTCTGCCACTACCTTTAGTATCTTCCTCAAAAATAGTACAATAAGGATACATAATAAATATCGGAGGAAAGAGGATGTCTATTTTCAGGCAGCTTGCCAGCCGCTATAAAAAGCAGTGTGAAACAAATGAAAACCACTCTGATCCTGAGCTCACTACAAGATATTATAGAACCAATACAGCTCAAATGATGCAAACGATTGAAGATTTATTTAAAGCAGACCAGAATGTGAACATTCTCAGCATTTCCAGAGAACGCGGCGAGATAGCAGCAGAAATTAAGAAAAATAAAGCTTGTTTTGCCATTGTCACAGTCGTGACTGTCAGGCCTTTCGAAACGGCTGTAGATATCAATATCTCAACTGAGCAATCCTCCCCGGCAGGTGTCCACCCAATCCTTAAGGGAGAAGTTCTTTCCATTTATGAAAAGGTGAATAAACGGCATGATTTTCTCGGTTCTGCAAGAAACGCAGATAAATAGTTGTACTTGTACTGACAACTCCTTTTTTATAAGATAAGAGTATCAAATAAAATTCGGTAATTGATCTAACGCCAGCAAAATAACTTACTTATAAAAGAATTCGGAGCTGATTGTATGAGATGCCCTTCATGCCAAAACAATAATACCCGTGTTCTCGATTCCCGTCCTGTTGATGACAGCAGATCCATTCGGCGCAGAAGGGAATGCGAGAAATGCGGGTACCGGTTTACGACTTTTGAAAAAGTGGAAGAAATTCCTTTAATTGTTGTGAAAAAAGAAGGCACCAGAGAGGAATTCAGCCGGGAAAAAATACTTAGAGGCCTTATTAAGGCATGTGAAAAGAGGCCGGTTGCCCTAAAGGACCTGGAGGACATTACTTTTGAAGTGGAAAAAGAGCTCCGCAGCAACGGTGTCTCTGAAATAAAAAGTGATGAAATTGGCGAAATGGTCATGGACAGGCTCGCAAATGTGGATGATGTGGCATATGTTCGTTTCGCATCGGTTTACAGGCAATTTAAAGATATCAATGTTTTTATTGATGAACTCAAAGAATTAATCAAAAAAGAACACTCTTAAATCAGGTCAGTTGCCGCTGTCCCTGATTTTGAATGAAATAGTTTGATGGGCTGAAGGATTTCTTTGGCTCTTTTTTTACGGTATATGTTTTTGATATTAATCAATGTGATAAATATTCTTAATAGAAAAAGGTGAAATACCATGGCCCAGCATTGGCAGGAGATGCTCCCCATTGATCGATATACAGTAGCAGCCAGCGGGCTTTTGCATGATTATGACCGAAAAGTGCTGACGCTGTTATACCAGCCGCTCATTGGCTCTGTGTGCTTCAGTTTATATATGACATTATGGGCGGAACTTGAAGAAAATCGGCTATGGTCATCTTCTAATTCACACCATAGTTTAATGAATTTCATGGACATGGGGCTTAAGGATATATATGAAGCCCGCCTTAAGCTTGAAGGGATAGGACTTTTAAAGGTATACGTAAACAAAGATGAAGAGACAAGGTCATTTATTTATGAACTGCTTCCCCCGCTGACACCTGAACAATTTTTCCTTGATGGCATGCTTAATATTTATCTTTATAAGAAATTGGGCAGAAACCAATTTATGAGGCTTAAACGCTTCTTTTCAGAACAGAAGGTGAAGACAGCTACAGGGTATAAGGAAGTAACCAAGGCTTTTCAGGATGTATTTCAATCAGGACACCCTGGTTCTTTTGAGATTGACGATGAAGTGGTGCAGCTGATGAATGAATCAGAGGTGGAAGGGTATATTGGAAGGCAGGAGCAGGAAGGTATTCAAATCGGGAATGAAGATTTTAATTTTGAACTGCTTCAGGCAGGGCTGAATGAATCACTAGTACCGAAAAAGGCCATTACAGTTAAAGTAAAGGAATCTATCAGCAATCTTGCCTTTTTGTACGGAATCGACCCCATTCAAATGAAAAATATCGTCATCAGCGCTGTAAATGAAGATAATGAGATAAACATTGATGAGTTGAGAAAATCTGCACGGGACTGGTATCAATTCCAAAACCAGGACCAGCTGCCATCCCTGATTGACAGGGTTCAGCCTGCCATCCATCAGACTCATAAAAAACAGCCTGAAACGCAGGAAGAAGAGTTGATCCGTTATTTGGAAATCACCTCACCAAGGCAGCTATTAAAAGATATATCAGGAGGGGCAGAGCCATCAAAAGGCGATATGCAGATCATTGAAGATGTCATGTTTCAGCAAAAGCTTTTGCCAGGGGTAATTAATGTACTGATTCAATATGTTATGCTCAAAACAGATATGAAATTGACCAAAGGCTACGTAGAAAAAATAGCTGGCCACTGGGCTAGAAAGAAAATAAAAACACCCCAGGAAGCTATTGCTTTAGCTAAGAAAGAACACCGGCAATACCTGGATTGGGCGGAAGGAAAGAAAACTGCCAGCACAACCGGTAACAAAAAGAAGCCAATCAGGACAGAGATGCTTCCGGACTGGTTTGATGAAAAAAGCAGTTCATCAGCCAAAAAGAAAGAGCCCCAGCAGCAAATAAGCGAAAAGGATCAGTATGAGCTGGAAATGAAGAAAAAGGAGCTTCATGAAAAATTAAAAAAACTGCGTTCACAGGAGGTGACTGATTGATGGAGAAAATTAATGAAACATTAAGGCGCCTTGCGGGCAATGAAGGTTTTCAAAAAAGGTATGAAATGATGAGAAACCAAACGCTTAATCACCCTGAAGTAAAGGCTTTTATCCAAACTCATCAAGATGAATTGACATCTGAGATGGTTGAAAAGAGCCTTAGCAAACTCTTTGAGTATACACAGCAGAGCAAGGAGTGCAATAAATGTCCGAGCCTGGAGGGCTGTGTGAACTTTATGCAGGGCTATCATCCGGAACTTGTGATTCAAAGAGGATCGGTCGATCTGAAATATGATAAGTGCCCGCGCAAGGTCATGCACGATGAGAAGCGGAGAAATGAAAAATTAATTCAGAGCTTATATGTACCATCTGATATCCTTCATGCCACTTTTGATTCCATATATGATGATGACGATCGTATTGAGGCCGTTGATAAGGCGGCATCTTTTGTTATGGACTACCAGCCGGGATCCAAGGGAAAAGGAATTTATTTTTATGGGAAATTCGGTGTAGGAAAATCTTATTTGCTTGGTGCTATCGCCAATAAGCTTGCAAGCCAGAAAGTATCCTCCATGATTGTCTACGTTCCTGAACTATTCAGGGAATTGAAAAATTCAATTGGAGATCAAACTCTTAACAGCAAAATTGAAACCATTAAAAAAGCACCGGTTTTAATGTTTGATGACATTGGTGCAGAAACCATGTCCAGCTGGACAAGGGATGAGATTTTAGGGCCGATTCTGCAGTTCCGCATGCAGGAAAGCCTGCCAACTTTCTTTACTTCCAATTTCGACCTGCAGGGTCTTGAACATCATCTCTCCTACAGCCAGCGCGGAGAGGAAGAGAAAATGAAGGCAAGGAGAATCATGGAGCGCATTAAATACCTTGCTGAACCAGTGCTTGTAGAAGGACCGAACAGAAGAGTATAATAATCTGAAAGCTGCCGATAAAGTGTCCGGCAGCTTTTGTTATAAAGTAAGAAATCATTCCTTTGAACTTTGATGCTGTCTAGCTTCGGCAGCGTATACATCGCACGACCGAAAGCATTAGCATTTGGGAGGACGTGGCGTTTTTAGTCTGCGTTCCTTCATGGGCAAGGCGCTTCCGCTTTTCTTATAGTTTAATGCACTAAAAGGCTAATCCCACTTCTAACTTGGCCAAGTCCGCCATATACATAGAACAGAGATTTGTATAAAGGGGGGATTTGGTTGATCGAAATCATTTTCCAAAGCAGCACGGATGCGAGGAATTTTTATGAGCATCTTTATGAGCAGCTGCAGTCTTTTTGTCAATGTGATAATAATATTCTTCATTTTGAAGATCGACATATAGTCAGAGTCTCTGCTGGAAATAACGGCAATGTCCTGAATATTGTTAAGGAAGTATTTTTTCAATTTATAGTGAACCAGAAGCAGGATGATTGGTTTAAACGGATACTGATGGAGCATTATTATTATGAGGATGAAGGTGAACAGCAGCAGATTCTTGAGATCATTCACTCTATTTTGGAAGGAAGCAGGGAGGATCTTGCTGCGTTTGTCAGTGGCCTGGATGTAAAAGAAAGCTTGAGGAGCGCAATTGATCAGCTGTTTCAGAATAACATTTCCTTTTCTTTTGATTCTTTTGTAAAATTCCGAATGCGGCCGCTTATGAATGAAATGACCAAATACGTTGAAGTTTCCATCGATGAATATAAAATGGAGCAGGAATATCAGATGTTTATTCATACATTGAGGGACTTCCTGTCAGGAAAGCAGCCAAAGATTAATACGATCCATGTCGTGATGGATGAAGGTGTTTATTTTTATGATGAGCACTTGTGCGAAATTAAACGCGGAGAGCTATTAAGAATGATTGACCGCAAGCTATTATCCAATCATCCTGTATACGTGGATTCTGTTACGATTGCGCCGCTGCTCTCAATCGCACCTTCAGCCATTTATCTGTATTCAGATGATTTCGAGCAGCCGCTGGTCAGAACAATCCGCAATATTTTTGAAGAAAGACTTGAATTAAGCTCTATTGAAGCCTTTTATAATTATCAAAACGCCCATTCTTATGCCGATGATGAAAAATGTAAAAGATACCCTTGATTTTCCTGAAATAACAAACTATAATAACGTACATATTATAAAAATCGAGCAAAAGTTGCGATGAGGATATGGGTATTCTGATACGGTTTAAAGAGAGGGAAGGCAGGGCTGAAACCTTCCTAACACGATTCGAATGCTTACCGCCTCTGAACTCCAGCCAGGAAATGGGCTGGCGGGAAAAGACCGTTATCTTACTACAGAGTCGTTTTTTTTCTAAGAGAACGAGAAGTAGGGTGGAACCGCGTGTTAAATACAACTCGTCCCTTTTTTAGGGACGGGTTTTTTATTTTTTTAAGTGTATAACCCGTTTAAGGAGCAAATCTAATCCAGCTCCAGCGCCTAGCCCCTCGAGGTCACAAGTTTGTCTAGTTGCGGCTCCAGGGGACGAAAGACTAACCCATCCCTTTCAGAAGGAGAAAACGCCTTCTTGCAGGGCTTGTCTTCGTCCCTGGGCAGTCGCCTCCACATTTCGGGAATCCTTCAAAAAAGGAAAGAACGCCTTTTTATGAGGCCCGCCTTGTGCTTGTCGGGGCTGATCAAGGCGCTTGCGCTTTATCGCAGTCTAACGGACAGTATATCCCCATGCAAGTTGGTTACACTCGATACGTATGTATGGATAACTGCCCGTAATGCCTGATAAGTTCAACTAACAATCAGGAGAAAATGACTCCTGATTGGAGTTTCACTTTATAAATAAGGAGGAAATATCATGTCAGAAGTTGTTAAAGTTTCGTTTCCAGATGGAGCTGTAAAGGAGTACCCAAAGGGAACGACAACAGAAGATATTGCAGCTTCGATCAGCCCGGGCCTGAAGAAAAAGGCAATTGCCGGCAAGCTGGATGGAGAAATGTATGATCTTCGCCGTCCAATCGAAAAGGATGGAGCTATTGAAATTGTAACACCGGACTCAAACGATGCGCTGGAGGTTCTTCGCCACAGTACTGCCCATCTAATGGCGCAGGCAATCAAGCGTTTGTATAAAAATGTAAAGCTTGGGGTAGGTCCTGTCATTGAAGGCGGATTTTATTATGACATCGACCTCGAAGAATCACTTTCACCAGAAGACCTTCCTGTGATAGAAAAAGAAATGAAGAAAATCATTAATGAAAACCTTGACGTTGTCCGCAAGGAAGTCAGCCGTAATGAGGCGGTTCAGATGTACAAGGAAATTGGTGATGAATACAAGCTTGAACTGATTGAAGCCATTCCTGAAGATGAAACAGTGACAATCTATGAGCAGGGCGAATTCTTTGATCTCTGCCGCGGAGTCCACGTTCCATCGACCGGCAAACTAAAAGAGTTTAAATTATTAAGTATTGCTGGCGCCTACTGGAGAGGCGACAGTGACAATAAGATGCTTCAGCGCATTTATGGTACAGCTTTCTTTAAGAAAGAAGACCTGGCCGAGCATTTGCGTCTCCTTGAGGAAGCGAAAGAGCGTGATCATCGTAAAATCGGCAAAGAGCTTAACTTGTTCATGAATTCGCAAAAAGTCGGACAGGGCTTGCCTATGTGGCTTCCAAAAGGGGCAACAATCCGCCGCAATATCGAGCGCTATATCGTTGACAAGGAAGAAAGACTGGGCTATGACCATGTATATACTCCGATCATGGGAAGTGTAGATCTTTATAAAACATCCGGGCACTGGGATCATTATCAGGAAGATATGTTCCCTGTAATGGAAATGGATAACGAACAGCTTGTTCTTCGTCCAATGAATTGCCCGCATCATATGATGATCTATAAGAATGGCATCCACAGCTACCGTGAACTGCCAATCCGTATTGCTGAGCTTGGAACAATGCACCGCTATGAAATGTCAGGAGCACTATCCGGCCTTCAGCGTGTACGCGGCATGACTCTGAACGATGCTCATATTTTTGTCCGCCCTGACCAGATTAAGGAAGAGTTTAAGCGCGTAGTACACCTGATTCTTGAAGTATATAAAGACTTCGATATCAATGACTACTCATTCCGTCTTTCCTACAGAGATCCACAGGATACTGAGAAGTACTTTGATGACGATGAAATGTGGGAAAAAGCACAGGCAATGCTTAAAGAAGCCATGGATGAAATCGGCCTTGATTATTTTGAGGCAGAAGGTGAAGCAGCTTTCTACGGTCCGAAGTTGGATGTTCAAGTTAAAACTGCTCTTGGAAAGGATGAGACATTATCCACTGTCCAGCTGGACTTCTTGCTTCCTGAACGCTTTGACCTGACTTATGTAGCCGAAGATGGAAAGCCTCATCGTCCGGTCGTTATCCACCGCGGTGTCGTTTCCACTATGGAGCGTTTTGTGGCATTCCTGATTGAAGAGTATAAGGGAGCATTTCCAACATGGCTTGCCCCGGTTCAAGTTCAGGTCATTCCGGTTTCTCCTGATATTCACTTTGATTATGCAAAACAAGTCCGGGAGCAGCTTCAGGCAGAGGGCTTCCGCGTAGAGCTGGATGACCGCAATGAAAAAATCGGCTATAAGATCCGTGAAGCGCAAATGCAAAAGACTCCATACATGCTTGTTGTGGGGGACAATGAAGTAGCTGAAAAAGCTGTCAATGTCCGTAAATATGGAGAGCAGAAATCAGAAACAGTTTCATTTGAAGACTTCATCTCAGCATTAAAAGCAGAAGTTAAACGATAATTATGAAAAAGGGCTGCACGAGCTGCAGCCCTTTTTTGTGAAGTTTTTGTGACAGCCGCAGAATCTGTAATACCCAAGTCAGCTGTGCAAACCAGAAAGTTGGCATTAAATTCATTTTGAAAAAATGTTGAAATCATATTGCCAAAAGCGATTAATTTTGTTATGCTTTTCTTCGTTGTGATAAAAGTTATTCGTTTGACACGAAATCATACTTTGTGATATAGTAGCTAAGGTAAATTGAATACAGTTTGAGGAAAAGAAGAAGCACCCGCTTCTCACCTGATTGACGCAAAGTGCAGTTGGCAGGTTTTACGTGAACATTTTCTGTTTATATACGTAAGTGTGGGTGTTTTCATCCGCACTTTTTTATTTGGTTAAAAACAGCTCTGCTTCCGCTCCGGAAGAGAAATGTTGCATAACTTGCGATTCAGCTTTGGTCCGGTGCAGCTGGCAGCTTAAAAGTTGTCTGCTCCAGCAGGCGCTTGCGCTTTTCTTGACCCAAACGTTGTGTTCGCATTAAACCTTGGAGGTGTCTAGCTATTAGCAAAGATATGTTGTTAAACGAGGGCATTCGCGCCCGCGAAGTCCGTCTTATTGACCAAAACGGCGAGCAGTTAGGTATTAAATCAAAATTCGACGCACTTGAAATTGCTTCTCGTGCCAATCTGGATCTTGTTCTGGTTGCACCGAATGCGAAACCTCCGGTAGCCCGTATCATGGACTACGGAAAGTTCAAATTCGAGCAGCAGAAGAAAGATAAAGAAGCTCGCAAAAACCAGAAGATTATCAGTATTAAAGAAGTTCGTCTTAGCCCGACTATTGAAGAGCATGACTTTAATACAAAGCTTCGCAATGCTATTAAATTCCTTGAAAAAGGCGATAAAGTAAAAGCATCGATCCGATTTAAAGGTCGTGCCATTACGCATAAGGAAATTGGCCAGCGTGTTTTAATCCGGTTTGCACAAGCATGCAATGAAGTTGCAGTAGTGGAATCGCATCCAAAAATGGATGGCCGAAGCATGTTTATGGTCTTAGCACCGAAAAACGACAAGTAAGAGGAGGAATTCCCAATGCCAAAAATGAAAACTCACCGCGGCGCTGCTAAGCGTTTCAAAAGAACAGGTTCTGGTAAACTGAAGCGTTCTCATGCTTACAGAAGCCATATGTTCGCTAACAAATCTCAAAAGCAAAAGCGTAAGCTTCGCAAAGGAACTCTTGTTTCTTCAGGCGATTACAAGCGCATCCGTAACTTACTAGTAAATCTTAAGTAATATCTCGAAATTAGGAGGGAAATAATATGCCACGTGTAAAAGGCGGTACAGTTACTCGCAAACGTCGTAAAAAAGTCATCAAATTAGCTAAAGGTTATTTCGGTTCAAAACATACATTATACAAAGTTGCTAACCAGCAGGTTATGAAATCCCTAATGTATGCATACCGCGACCGTCGCCAGAAAAAGCGCGACTTCCGCAAACTTTGGGTTACTCGCATCAACGCAGCAGCTCGCATGAACGGTCTTTCTTACAGCCGTTTAATGCATGGTTTAAAGCTTGCTGGCATCGAAGTTAACCGCAAAATGCTTGCTGAATTAGCAATCGCTGACGAAAAAGCATTTGCTGAATTAGCATCAGTTGCAAAGCAGCAGCTTAGCAAGTAATAATTATTCATAAAATAGCCATTCCCTTAAATGTGGGAATGGTTTTTATTTTGCTTTAAATGGACAGAAGCTTTTGTTTCATTTAAGCTCAATACAGACTTAATACATATAAAGGAGAAAGCTCATGGTCAAGACAATTGCTCTTATCTATCTGATTATGAATGCGGCTGGTTTTTATCTGATGAAGCTTGATAAGGAGAAGGCGAAACGGAATCAGTATCGAATCAGCGAAAAAAATCTCTGGATCACAGCCATTTTGAGCGGGGCTGCGGGAATGACTCTTGGAATGAAGGCTTTCAGGCATAAAACAAAGCATGTGCAGTTTAAATGGGGACTGCCTATTCTGGCGATGCTTGAAGCAGGCTTACTTGTGTACCTGATTATTCTCTTGTCATAAACTATCAGGGCTATCCATAAGCTTTAGGGAACAGCAGGAAAGACATCGGGGAGAGGTGAGGGCATGAATGATCAATTGACTCTATTGTTTGCCATGGCAGAGACTGCTGGAATTCTTGCTCCCATTGCTTTTATCTTTTTTCATATCATCAGGCAGTTTCTATTCATTCCGGTACCGCTTGTCTGCATAACTGGAGGAGTTCTGTTTGGAAGTTTTTTTGGTTCTGTTTTCTCCATTGCAGGACTGATGATCAGCAGCATTCTTTTTTATTTCTTGATCACAAAAATGCCGAGGACACATGAAAAGCTTTCATTACTAAGAAAGCGGTGGTTCGGGGAATACCGGAATTTGACTGTCGGTCAGGTTGCGGTTTTAAGGCTCATCCCTTTTATTCATTACCATTTATTGAACTTTTGTCTTATGGAGAGGAATAAGGGTTTGGATCAATATTTGAAAAATTCTTGGATCACCAATTTGCCGCTGGCTGTTTTTTATACCGTTTTCGGAGAATTCATCAGCCGATTCACTCCTTCAATGATTATTCTGATTTTGCTTTCCCTTTCTGTTTTAGTATTTGTGCTGAGGGAAAAGGTGATTGTCATTAAATGGAAGGAATTCTTTAAAGCAGCATAAAAAAACGTTCGGGGCTGCCGAACGTTTTTTTTATAAATGGTTTTTAATTTCATCTCCTGGTGAAGCTGTTTTATGCATAAATTCCTTCACAGGGCTTTTCCAGTCAATTTTTGCAGTGGGATAGGCCTCGGTTATCTTTCTTTCTATAAAAAGAAAATCCTCCCTTACCATCCCTTTAAGGGCCGATGTATTGTGCGGCCAGATGAAAATGGAGACCACATCAAAGGCATTGTCCGTGGTTCCCAGATATTTTTCGCCCTCAAATAGAACCCCTTTATACGTAATCAGGAAGTTCTTCCTGACATTTTCCTGGTCATCCCAAAAATAATATCGTTTCTGTTCGTGGGCAAGCTCGAGCTTTCTCTTAGAATTCAGCAGATATTTTACCGCGGTGTATATAAGAAAAAGAATCAGAGCAAACAATAGCATACGCAGGAGCCACATATTAACCAGCCCTCCATTATTATTTTCCTTACTTTACGGATGAGATTAAAAAAAGTTTCAACCTTTTTGCGATTTGTTATAATTTTTTTGATAGGCAATGTTTTGTATGTTAATCATTTATTTCTTATAGGATGGTGGAAAATGAATTATCAGCTATTATTTCAAATGCAAAAAGGGCTGGACAGCCATATAGAATCAAATCATGGTTTAGAGGAAGAAGATTTATTTGAACGTAAGGTGCTTGCGCTGCTGGTTGAATTGGGAGAGCTTGCAAATGAGACAAGATGCTTCAAGTTTTGGAGCCTTAAGCCATCCTCCCCTCAGGAAACAGTATTGGAAGAGTTTGTAGACGGTATACATTTCATTTTATCACTTGGAATTGAATGCGGATTTGATGCTGAAAAGGAATATGCTGTTCCTTTGGAAAAGGCAGAGTCAGTGAATGGCCAGTTTTTGTCTGTATATGATGAAATCGGACAGTTTCGGACTAGCCGTTCCCTAGCCGATTATAAAGAGCTTATTGCTGCCTATTTGCAGCTAGGGGAAATGCTTGGTTTTAACTCTTCAGATATAGAAAAAGCATATATAGATAAAAATGAAGTAAATTATAAAAGGCAGGCTGAAGGATACTAATCCTGCAGGTCCGCCTGCAGCCGGAGTAAATATCCGTCTGATAATTCTTTATATTAAATCGCATGTTCGGTATAATAGGGTTGAATAAATATTAAGGGAGTCGAAATGATGGCTAAATTAGATGAAACGTTAACCATGCTTAAAGACTTAACGGATGCGAAAGGAATTCCGGGAAATGAGCGCGAACCGCGCGAGGTTATGAAAAAATACATAGCAGCATATGCTGATGAAGTGACAACAGATGGACTGGGAAGCCTGATTGCTAAAAAAACCGGCAAAGAAGGCGGCCCTAAGATCATGGTGGCTGGCCACTTAGATGAAGTTGGATTTATGGTAACAAACATTGATGATAAAGGTTTCATCCGCTTCCAGACAGTTGGGGGCTGGTGGTCACAGGTTATGCTTGCACAGCGTGTGACGATTGTAACGTCCAAGGGAGATATCACCGGGGTAATTGGTTCTAAGCCTCCGCATATCTTGTCCCCGGATGCGCGCAAAAAGCCTGTTGAAATTAAAGACATGTTCATTGATATTGGTGCTTCAAGCCGTGAAGAAGCGAAAGAATGGGGAGTAAAACCTGGTGACATGGTGGTTCCATATTTTGAGTTTACGGTTATGAATAATGAAAAGATGCTATTGGCAAAGGCTTGGGATAACCGCATCGGCTGTGCAATTGCCATTGATGTGCTTAAGCAATTGAATGATGCTGATCATCCAAATGAAGTATATGGTGTAGGAACGGTTCAGGAAGAGGTTGGACTTCGCGGAGCCCGCACTTCGGCTCAAAAAATCGAGCCGGATATCGCATTTGGTGTAGATGTGGGAATCGCAGGTGACACGCCAGGGATTTCTGAAAAAGAAGCCATGAGCAAAATGGGCAAAGGGCCGCAAATCATCCTTTATGATGCATCAATGGTCTCGCACAAAGGTCTTCGTGATCTAGTAACAGACACTGCGGATGAATTGAATATCCCATATCAATTTGATGCCATCGCTGGCGGCGGAACAGATTCAGGAGCCATTCATGTTACTCATAATGGAGTTCCATCACTTTCCATTACCATTGCAACTCGCTATATCCATTCCCATGCAGCAATGCTTCACCGCGATGACTATGAAAATGCCGTTAAGCTTATTGCTGAAGTGATTAAGAAGCTTGATCGGGAAACAGTGGATAGGATTACTTTTGAATAAGAAAAGCTGAAGGCCCGCTGCTTTGACCCGAGAGCTGATGGCGCTGGACAGTTATCTAAGCTTTACCCTTTGTTATTTAGCAGAATTAAAAAAACTCCGGAGCTATACCGGAGTTTTTTCATTTTATTTAAGGCCGCTCTCCAATGTTTGAAGCATTTCCAGCTTGTCTTCCTCTGAAGAATTTTTCCAAATTACTTCAAACAAAACACCTAATCCAGGCAGCATTTTCTCTTCCCCATTTTGAATGGCATCTACGATCGTATCTTTAAGTTCGTCTTGAGAGTTGCCTGAAACATTGTGTAAAATGGCATTGCGCAGGTTTAAATTCACCTTGATGCACTCCTTCCAGATTTAATTCGTTATTATCTTCTCTAATTTCGCTTTTATTATGTATTTCAAATAGGCTATAATGAAAAAACTGTATAAAGAAATTCCGGTTGTGCGGGATTTTCTATAAAAGGAGAGACCGTGTTGAAGCATATACAATCTGCAAAAAATCCAAAAATTAAAGAATGGAAGAAACTTTTGACCAAAAAAGAGCGGGACAAAACAGAAACCTTTTTGGTTGAAGGCTTTCATTTAGTGGAAGAAGCACTGAAAGCCAATCAAATAGCTGAAATAATCATTAGTGAAAATAAAGACATGCCTCCCGGATGGGATTATGGCGACATCCCTGTAACAATGGTTACAGAAGAAATCATCGGGCAGCTGGCGGATACGGAAACGCCGCAGGGAATCTTTGCTGTCTGCAGTCAGGAACCATCTTCCGAGGAAGTAAAAGGAAAACGGTTTTTATTAATTGATGCCGTCCAGGATCCCGGCAATCTGGGTACGATGATCAGGACGGCAGATGCTGCTGGTATCGATGCCGTTATTGTGGGTGAAGGAAGCGTTGACGCATATAACCCAAAGGTGCTCCGCTCTGCACAGGGCAGTCACTTCCATTTGCCGGTTTTAAGAGGGAATCTGTCTGACTGGATTGGCAGACTGAAAGAAAGTAAAGTTCCTGTCTATGGAACTGCTTTGGAAAATGCCCGGGAATACACAAAGTATGAGTCCTCTGATTCCTTCGCGCTGCTCGTTGGAAATGAAGGAAATGGGGTGAATAAAGAGCTTCTGGCTAATACAGCAGCAAACCTTTATATACCGATATTCGGGAAAAGCGAATCACTTAATGTGGCGGTGGCTGCCGGAATTCTTCTTTATCACTTAAGAAAATAGAAAATGGGCGGCCATTTTTTGAAAACCGTTTGAAACAGCCTCAAGAATGTAATATAATTAACAGCAAAATTATAATAACAAAACGATGACGGAGACCAATACCTTGCAGTCAGCCTTTTCAGGGAGAAAATGCCTAAGACTGAAAGCATTTTTACAGGAAATGCAAGGGAACATTCACCTCCTGAGTTGGCATCGGGACCATTGAAAAGTAAGCGAGAAAGAATAGATAACTGTCTAGCTCCGGCTCCTAGGGGCTAGAGGTCATAAGCCAATCTGTCATGAAGGTAAAGTTCAACCTTCATGCCATCTTGTCTTATGCTTGTCGCCTCCGCTTTTCGATGTAAAGATGTACCGGCATAAGCCGTTATCCCAATGAAGTGAACACGTGCATGAAGTACATATATGTGTTAAAAAGGGTGGTACCGCGAAACCTCGTCCCTTTATGGGGATAGAGGTTTTTTATTTTGGCCAAAAAAGTAAAAGTATTAATTTCAAGGAGGATATTTAGATGCAAGAACGTTTAAAGGAACTGCAAACTGAAGCGTTGGAAAAAATCAGCACTGCTGCTGATTTAAAAGAATTAAATGACATCCGTGTTTCTTACCTGGGCAAAAAGGGTCCAATAACTGAAGTTCTAAAAGGAATGGGGAAACTGTCTGCGGAAGAGCGCCCTAAAATGGGGGCACTTGCTAACGAAGTAAGAGACAGTATTGCTGCAGGAATTGAAGAAAAGCAGAAGCATCTTGAGGAAGCGGCAGTACAGGAAAAGCTGTCTGCTGAAAAGATAGATGTTACTCTTCCTGGACGTCCTGTCAAATCAGGAAACCATCATCCGCTGACACGCATTATTGAAGAAATTGAAGATTTGTTTATTGGAATGGGCTATACAGTAGCTGAAGGCCCTGAAGTTGAAAAAGATTATTATAATTTTGAAGCCTTGAACCTCCCTAAAGGCCACCCTGCCCGCGATATGCAGGATTCCTTCTATATTACAGAAGAGATTCTTCTTCGTACCCATACTTCGCCGGTACAGGCAAGAACAATGGAGAAGCATGAAGGCAAAGGGCCGGTTAAAATCATCTGTCCGGGAAAAGTGTATCGCCGTGACAATGATGATGCTACACACTCCCACCAGTTCATGCAAATAGAAGGACTTGTTGTAGATGAAAACATCCGAATGACCGATTTGAAAGGAACACTGGAAGTGTTTGCGAAGAAAATGTTCGGAGATGACAGGGAAATCCGTCTTCGCCCAAGTTTCTTCCCATTTACAGAACCATCTGTGGAAATGGATATTTCCTGTAAAATCTGCGGCGGAAAAGGCTGCAGCGTATGTAAAGGCACTGGCTGGATTGAAATTCTTGGCGCCGGAATGGTTCATCCCAATGTTCTTGAGATGGCAGGCTTCGACTCTAAGAAATACACAGGCTTTGCATTCGGAATGGGACCTGAGCGAATTGCCATGCTGAAGTATGGTGTGGATGATATTCGCCACTTCTATACAAATGATGTTCGTTTCTTAAAGCAATTTTCAATTCATGAGTAATTAGAAAAGCGGAGGCGACTGTTCAACCCCGACATGCATAAGGCAAGCTGCCATGAAGGTTGTTCTTTAACCTTCATGGCAGAATGACTTATAACCTCGAGGGGGCAGAAGCAGGAGCTGGACAATAAAAGAGGAGGATCATAAATGTTCGTTTCATATAAATGGCTGCAGGAATATGTTGATTTATCAGGCGTTACACCTGCAGAGCTTGCAGAAAAGATTACAAAAAGCGGTATCGAAGTTGAAGGTGTAGAAGTTTTGAATGAAGGCATCAAAGGTGTTGTAGTAGGGCATGTCCTTGAAAGAGAACAGCATCCAAATGCTGATAAGCTGAATAAATGCTTAGTTGATACAGGAGCTGGTGAGCCTGTACAAATCATATGCGGTGCCCCAAATGTGGATAAAGGGCAGAAAGTGGCTGTGGCTACCGTTGGAGCTGTGCTTCCAGGCAATTTCAAAATTAAGCGCGCGAAGCTGCGAGGCGAAGAATCAAATGGAATGATCTGTTCACTTCAAGAGCTGGGCATTGAAAGCAAGCTGATTGCAAAGGAATATGCTGAGGGCATTTATGTTTTCCCTAATGATACAGAAGTTGGCCAGGATGCTCTTGAGCAGCTTAATCGTGACGACCAGATTCTTGAGCTTGGGCTGACTCCGAACCGTTCTGACTGCTTAAGCATGCTGGGTGTTGCTTATGAAGTAGCTGCTATTTTAGGAAGAGGAGTAAAGCTTCCTGAGCCGCAGGCTGAGACTTCATCTGAAAAGGCTTCTGATTATATTGAAGTTCAGGTGGAAGCAAAAGAAGATAATCCTCTTTACGTTGCGAAGGTTGTAAAAAATGCAAAAATAGGTCCATCTCCTGTATGGATGCAGGCTCGTTTAATGGCGGCGGGCATTCGCCCTCACAATAACGTGGTGGACATCACAAACTACATTCTGCTTGAATACGGCCAGCCGCTTCATGCTTTTGATTATGACCGGCTGGGATCAAAGCAAATCCTTGTCCGCAAAGCAAGAGATGGTGAAGTGATTGTTACTCTTGATGATGCCAAGCGTGAGTTAACCTCAGATCACCTTTTAATAACAAATGGGTCTGAACCCATTGCACTTGCCGGCGTCATGGGCGGGGCAAATTCTGAAGTACAGTCGGACACTAAAAATGTACTTATCGAATCAGCTTATTTTAAAGGGGCAACGGTTAGAAAAGCTTCAAAAGATCATGGCTTAAGAAGCGAAGCAAGTGCCCGTTTTGAAAAAGGTGTGGATCCAAACAGAGTTAGAGCTGCTGCAGAAAGAGCTGTTCAATTGCTTGCACAATATGCGGGCGGGGAAGTGCTTGAAGGTTCCGTGGAAGCAGATGCACTGCAAGTGGAACCCGCTGTGGTGTCTGTAACGCTTGAAAAAATCAATCGTGTGCTTGGCACGGAACTATCCATGAAAGAAGTAGAGGATATATTTGCCCGTCTTCAATTTGAAACAAATACTGATAACGATACGATTACTGTTACAGTTCCAACACGCAGAGGCGACATTACGATTGAAGAAGACCTTATTGAAGAAGTTGGCCGCTTATTTGGCTACGACAATCTGGCATCCACTTTGCCTGTTGGGTCCTCTACACCAGGGCATCTATCTGAATACCAGAACAAACGCAGAATGGTCCGCCGTTACCTCGAAGGTGCAGGACTTTACCAGGCAGTAACCTATTCATTAACAAATGAAGCAAAAGCGTCTCAATATGCACTGGAAGAGCGCAAACCTGTGCAGCTGGCAATGCCTATGAGTGAAGATCGCAGCCTGCTCCGATTAAGTATTGTTCCGCAGCTTCTAGAAGTATTAAAATATAACTCTGCACGCCAGAACGACAGCCTGGCTGTTTATGAAACAGGAGCGGTCTTCCTCTCCAATGGAGAAGAGGATCTGCCTGAAGAGCGTGAGCACCTTGCTGGAGCGGTTACTGGCTTATGGCACAGCCACCCATGGCAGGGAGAAAAGAAGCCGGTTGATTTTTACGCTGTAAAAGGAGTTCTTGAGGGCTTATTTGATAAGCTGGGACTATCCGATAAGGCTGAATTCCGTCAGGCACAAAAGGATGGGATGCACCCTGGAAGAACAGCAGAAATATTGCTTTCCGGGAAATCAGTGGGATTTGTCGGCCAAATCCATCCTACTGTGGAAAAAGAGCTTGATTTGAAAGAAACATATGCGTTTGAGCTTTCCTTAAAAGCGATCCTGGATGAAGAAGTTTCACCTTTGCAGTATGAAGCTATCCCGCGTTTCCCTTCCATCACAAGGGATATTGCCCTTGTGGCAGATAAGGGAACAGCAGCAGGCGAGCTTGAAGGAATCATTAAAGAAGCCGGCGGCAAGCTATTAAAAGACGTTCATGTTTTTGACCTGTACGAAGGCGAACGGATGGAGCCAGGCAAAAAATCAATTGCTTTCTCCCTTAAATACTTCGACCCTGAACGTACACTAACGGATGAAGATGTAACAAAAGCACATGATAAAGTATTGGATGCTGTGAAGGAAAAAGCCGGAGCAGTATTGAGAGGATAAAATAATGAGGAAGGCAGCCCGAAGGCTGCCTTTTCTTTATTTGGCCGTTAAAACAGCTCATTTGGCCGATAAACCTCTCATTTTGGCCGATAAACCTCTGCTTTTGGCCGATAAATATTTATTCCAAAGAGTTATGGTCCTCTTAAACAGGAAAAAGCAGCCAATCTCCTTAAATTGGCTGCTTCATTATCAATTATACTTCCTGCTGTAAAGCTTCATCGCTTTTTCAGTATTCGCAAAGTGCAGTTTTACAAAAGAAGGCAATGCCTCACGCCCTTTATCTCTGATCAGCCGGGCTGCTGCTTCATCAACCTTCGGACCGGCGCCTTTAGTGAGCCGGAAACCGGCCTTTGTGCTAAGATTTTCAAAGTGGCGCACAAACGCATAGCGGGCCAGGATGGATGCTGCTGCAACTGCGAGGTGGATTCCTTCCGCTTTTGTGCTGAAAAAGACCCGTTCCCTTTGAATGGTCTGCTGGTTTTTCAAATAGTTGAAGTAAACCTCTTCCTTTGCAAACTGGTCAATCAAAATGGCTTCAGGCTTTTCAGGAGCAATTTTCCCTAAAACATGCCCGATTGCCTGATTGTGCAGCAATGCTTTGATTTTCCCCTGTGACATCCCTGATTGCTGAAGCTTATTGTATTTTTCATTATGCAGGGTTAACAGGCTGTAGGGAACGATATCTTTTATCTGTTTTGCGATTTCAATGATTTTTTCATCTCCCAGATTCTTGGAGTCCTTTACTCCAAGCTCCTTCAGCAAAGGGATTTGATCTTTTTTTACGTAAGCTGCAACAACCGTGATGGGGCCAAAATAATCACCGGTACCCACTTCGTCTGATCCTATGACAGAAAGGGAACTGATATTTTCCGGCAAGTTGGCCGCTGCAGGGCTGGTTTTTTTGCTCGGCTGTGCACTGCGTGCGGTATCTCCCCATTTTTTTGCCTCTGTTTCACTTCCGCTGCCCTGAAAGAGTACTTTCCCCGATTTATAGGCAGTGATCGAACACCCTGGCACCTTTGCAGCAAATACGCTTCCGGGAGGCAGCTTGTCATTTAGCCTGCCTGAATAATAGGCCTTCATTTCTGAGATTTCATTTGCCTTTTTTAAAAGTACTACTTGGCTCATATTAATTCTCCTCATCTTTGTTAACTGTTTGAATCTGCTGCCTCTATTTGGAAAAAGATTTACATGAACTGAGCTCTTTTGACATGCTTTGACTTCCCACCAATATACGTTCATGTTATGATATTGATTAGGATTCTTTAAAAAAGGAGGGCATGGGCGTTGTCAGAGATACAAAGAAATCGCACAAGTGTAGATATTTATGGACAGCAATATGTAATAGTAGGCTCGGAGAGCTCCAGCCATGTTCGCCTTGTCGCTTCGCTGGTTGACGATAAAATGCGTGAGATCAGTTCGAAGAATCCTTCACTCGACATTAGTAAGTTAGCCGTGCTAACCGCAGTCAATGCTGTTAATGATTATATAAAGCTAACAGACCGTCTGGAACGGCTGGAAAACGAATTAAATAGAGTAAAGGACGGAAAGTAGTCATGCTGGATCTTGCAATTATCATTATTTTGGTTTTTGGCTTTTTTATAGGCTTGAAAAGAGGATTTATCCTTCAATTAATTCATTTGACTGGATTCATTATTGCTTTCATTGTAGCCCGTATGTATTACGGCGAGCTAGCACCTAAGCTGACTTTATGGGTGCCATATCCCAGCTTTAGCAGTGACTCGGCGATTCAGACGTTATTTGAGAATGCAGATCTTGAAGATGCTTACTATCGCGCCATTGCTTTTGTCGTGATTTTTTTTGCGGTAAGAATATTACTGCAGATTATTGGAAGCATGCTTGATTTTGTTGCCCATCTTCCTATTCTAAAACAGCTGAATGTTTGGGCTGGCGGCATTCTCGGATTTATCGAAGTCTATCTTATCATGTTTATTCTATTATACATAGCCGCACTGGTTCCAATAGAAGTGCTGCAGGGGCCGATCAATAATTCCTTTATGGCAGAATTAATGGTTAAGAATACGCCTGTTCTCTCTAACCAGCTCAAAGAAATGTGGGTTGAATATATGGCTGCGTAACTTCTCTTTTTCTAGAGAAGTTTTCTTTTTGAAAGGCTGTTAATATAAGTTTTGTGGATTTAAATCTACAATCTAGCTAAATCCACTGAGTTGGTTGGAGCGGAGGACGCTTGATCCTCGAGAATGCGTTCGCATTTTCTTCGTGCGGTGTTGCTCAGGAGGTTATTCAATGTCCTGCGGGAGGAGAGGGAGCGGGAGACCCCACAGGCGAAGCCGAGGAGGCTCCCGTACCTCCCCGCGCGGAAAGCAAGTGTCCGCAGTGGAAACCAACGGGCAATATTAAAAGGTAAAACCTCACTTATTAAGTAAGAGGCTTTAGAGATAGCCATGATTTGAAGTTCAAACACAAAATAAGAGATAATACGAATACGAATACAGTTACAGGCAGGTGGTTTTCGTGAGTATAAATAAAAAAGATGTTGTGAGGCTTTTAGAAACAATTGCTGTTTATATGGAATTAAAAGGAGAAAATCCTTTCAAAACAGCTGCGTTCCGAAAAGCGGCACTGGCACTTGAATCAAATGATGAAAGCTTGACTGAAATAAAAGACTTTACAAAGCTATCCGGCATCGGGAAAGGAACCGCTGCTGTTATTGAGGAGTACATAAAAGAAGGAAAGTCTTCTGTTCTGGATGAATTAAAAGAAGAAGTGCCTTCAGGATTAATTCCTCTTCTTCAGCTCCCTGGACTGGGCGGCAAGAAAATTGCCAAGCTATATAAAGAGCTGGGCGTCGAAAATGCCGCAGATCTTGAGGATGCCTGCCGCAATAAGAAGGTCCGCGTACTTGCAGGCTTTGGGGAAAAATCGGAAGAAAAGATACTCGCTGCCCTTGAAAATGCAGGAACCAGACCGGAACGGCTGCCGCTTGCATATATGCTGCCAATAGCGGTAGGCATAGAAGCCGCCCTGGAGGAAATGAAGGATATCGAAAAATACTCAAGGGCAGGAAGCTTAAGGAGAATGAGGGAAACAATCAAAGACCTCGACTTTATTATAGCTACAGACAATCCTGCTTCAGTCAAAGAGCAGTTATTAAGTTTATCCGGGATTAAAGAAGTGATTGCCGCAGGAGATACAAAGGTTTCCGTTGTTTTTGAACATTCCTATGATATATCGGCTGATTTCCGTATAGTTCTGCCGCATGAATTTGCCACTACACTCCATCATTTTACTGGATCGAAGGATCATAATGTCAGAATGCGCCAGCTTGCAAAAGAGCGCGGGGAAAAAATCAGTGAATACGGAGTTGAAAACACTGAAACAGGTGAAATCCTTACCTTTAAGGATGAAGAGGAATTTTACGCCCATTTCGGACTTCCATTCTTTCCTCCTGAAATCAGAGAAGATGGGAAAGAAGTGGATGAATATACGCAAGACATGGAATTAATATCTCTTGAAGATATTAAGGGTGACCTTCATATGCACTCAACCTGGAGTGATGGCGCCTATTCCATTGAAGAAATGATTGAAGCATGCCGGGCCCGCGGCTATAAATATATGGCAATAACAGACCATTCTCAGTACTTGAAAGTGGCGAACGGTTTGACTGCTGAAAGACTTCGCAGTCAAAAAGAAGAAATAAAGCGGCTTAATGAGCAATTCGATGATTTCACGATTCTGTCAGGAGTGGAAATGGATATTCTGCCCGATGGATCGCTTGATTATGATGATGAACTTCTAGAGGAATTGGACATTGTCATTGCTTCTATTCATTCTTCTTTCTCACAGCCGAAGGAGAAAATCATGGCTCGCTTGAAAACGGCGCTGCAGAATGCCCATGTCGACATTATTGCCCACCCTACGGGAAGATTGATCGGCCGCAGGGAAGGCTATGAAGTAGACATGGAAATGCTCATCGAGCTTGCAAAAGAAACAAATACAGCCCTTGAGCTGAATGCAAATCCGAACAGGCTGGACCTTGCTTCCGAGCATATCAGACAAGCTCAGGAAGCTGGTGTGAAAATAGTGATTAATACTGATGCACATAAAATAGACACTTTAAATCACATGGAAATCGGAGTTTCTGCGGCAAAGAAGGGATGGATCAAGAAGGAATCCGTTTTAAATGCCATGGAAACAGAAGATTTGCTCAAATTTCTGAAAGAACGCCAGTAGGAAATTGGGCATGAAAGGGGAAAATCCTCATGCAAGAAAGAGTCTTGAAGATACTTGAGTTCAATAAAGTGAAGGAACAGCTGCTTGAGCACGTTTCTTCATCCTTGGGAAGAAAAAAGGCCATAAATATTCGTCCTTCCACTGACTATGAAGAAGTTATCCGCAGGCAGGAAGAGACAGATGAAGCCGTGACAGTACTTAGAATTAAGGGAAATGTACCGCTTGGAGGCATTTTTGATATTCGTCCTCATGTGAAGAGAGCGGTCATTGGAGGGATGCTTAGTCCCCAGGAACTTAACCAGATATCCAGCACGATTCATGCAAGCAGGCAGATGAAGAGGTTCATCGAGGAATTTGCCGAGGAAGAAAGCAGCCTGCCGATCCTGCTGGGATATACAGATAAAATTATTGTACTGGCTGACCTGGAAACGTCTATCCGCAATGCGGTTGACGACAATGGAGAAGTGCTTGACAGTGCAAGCGAGACTCTCCGTTCTCTTCGAAATCAGCTGCGCACGAAAGAATCACGTGTAAGAGAGCGTCTGGAGAGCATGATTCGCTCCACCAGTGCCCAAAAGATGCTTTCTGATGCGATTATTACAATCCGCAATGACCGTTTTGTCATACCTGTAAAGCAGGAGTACCGGGGACATTACGGCGGTATTATCCATGACCAAAGCTCCTCTGGCCAGACATTATTTATTGAGCCCGCGTCCATTGTCCAGCTGAACAATGAATTGCAGGGCATCAGGGTAAAAGAACAGCAGGAGATTGAACGGATTCTCATCGCACTGTCAGTACAGGCCGCTGAAAACAGCAGTGAACTGGAAACCATTGTAGAGGTGCTTGGGGAAATCGATTTTATGTTTGCTAAAGCCAGGTACAGTAAACGCATAAAGGCCTCCAAGCCGAAAATTAATAATGAAGGGATAATTTCATTATTCAAAGCCCGTCATCCGCTTATTCCTATTGATGAGGTAGTGGCAAATGATATTAAGCTCGGAGCTGAATATTCGACCATTGTCATTACGGGACCAAATACCGGCGGTAAAACAGTTACATTAAAAACAGTGGGGCTTTGTACATTGATGGCTCAGGCCGGTCTGCAGATCCCAGCGCTTGATGGTTCTGAAACGGCTGTTTTCGGAAATGTTTATGCTGATATCGGGGATGAACAGTCAATTGAACAAAGCTTGAGTACTTTCTCTTCGCATATGGTTAATATCGTGGATATTCTTGACCAGGTTGACTTCAATAGTCTGGTATTATTCGATGAGCTTGGTGCAGGTACAGATCCGCAGGAAGGTGCTGCCCTGGCGATTTCTATTCTTGACGAAGTATACAAGCGGGGGGCAAGAGTTATCGCCACAACTCATTATCCTGAACTGAAAGCCTATGGCTATAACAGAGAAGGAGTTATCAACGCCAGTGTTGAATTTGATATTGAAACGCTTAGTCCAACCTATAAGCTGCTGATTGGGGTTCCGGGCCGAAGCAATGCTTTTGAAATATCAAAACGGCTTGGGCTCAAGGATCAAGTGATTGAGACCGCAAGATCCTATATAGGAGCAGATACAAATCAGGTTGAAAATATGATTGCATCCCTTGAAGAAAGCCGCAGACAAGCAGAGGCTGACATGGAAGAAGCCAATGACTTTTTGAAAAGTGCAGAAAAACTTCATAAAGATCTGCAAAAGCAAATGGCTGAATTTTATGAGGAAAAAGATGCAATGCATGAGAAAGCAGCAGAAAGAGCCGAGGATATCGTTGAGAAAGCCAAGGCAGAAGCAGAAGAAATTATCCGCGACTTAAGAAAAATGCGCATGGAGAAACATGCTGAAGTGAAGGAACATGAGCTGATAGAAGCAAAGAAACGCCTGTCCGAAGCTGCACCGCAGATGAGCTCAGCAAAGAATAAATTAAAGCCAAAGAATAATAAACATGTGTTTGAAGCAGGCGATGAGGTAAAAGTTCTGAGTTTTGGACAAAAAGGGCATTTGCTTGAAAAGGTGTCTGACAATGAATGGCAGGTTCAAATCGGCATCTTAAAAATGAAAGTAGCCGAAAGGGATTTAGAATATGTCAAGAGTCCAAAACCTGTTGAAACAAAACCAGTAGCAACAGTAAAAGGCAAAGATTTTCATGTGAGCCTTGAACTTGATTTACGGGGCGAACGATATGAAAACGCACTTTTAAGAGTGGAGAAATATATAGATGATGCCCTTTTAGCTGGATATCCCCGTGTCTCCATCATTCATGGTAAAGGGACTGGTGCTTTGAGGCAGGGTGTTCAGGAATATCTGAAAAATCACAGGTCAGTTAAAAAAATTCGATTTGGTGAAGCAGGAGAAGGCGGCACAGGGGTTACAGTCGTTGAATTTAAATAAGCTTTGCCACCCGCTCTCCTTTTGTTTTTTATTAGGGGGGAGGGTACTTAAATTCCAGCGGGGAGAATGGAAATGAAAGAATTTTGGGAAAATGAATTTATTCAGACAGCTGCTTATTATAGTGTAGTCATTTTATGTATGATTGTTTTTTTAGCTGTTTTTGAATTAGTTACCAAGTATCGCAATTGGGAAGAAATCAAAAATGGAAATGTCGCTGTAGCGATGGCGACCGGCGGGAAAATTTTTGGGATTGCCAATATCTTCAGACATTCCATCATGCATAATGATACCTTGCTGACAATGATTACGTGGGGAATTTTTGGATTTTTTCTTTTGTTGATCGGCTATTTCATTTTTGAATTTTTAACACCTAAGTTTAGAATTGACGAAGAAATTGAAAATAATAACAAAGCAGTCGGTTTTATTTCCATGGTGCTGTCAATCGGATTGTCTTATGTCATTGGTGCAGGTTTATCATAAGGAGAGAATTAACATTGGAAAAGTTAGCAAAGGTTCTGCTGGTTCTTAGCGGAGTGTTTATTCTTATAGGGGCCATTTATATATTTTTCATAACATAATATTTTTGTGAAATAAGGATATGGGAAAATCGCCATTATATATGGCGATTTTTTTTATGTCCATTAAAAAGAATATCCCCGATAGGCTGGACAGCCCTCTGAAAAAAATATCTTCCTGATTGTAAGGTCGTATTCTAATTGTCATAGAACCAGCATTATATTATAATAAGGTCGAACAGTTAGAATGTTCTAAAAGTTCAGAAGGTGTCCATCGTTTTTCTAAAAGTTTAGCAAGTGAAACTTTGAACTTCAATAACTGTCTAGCGCAAGTAGCCTACCCCCTCGAGGTCACAAGCTTGTCTAGTTGCGGCTCATAGGGACTCGGGGTCATAAGCCGTTTCCTTTCAGAAGGAAAAACGCCTTCTTACAGGAACTGTCTTATGCCTGTCGTCCCTGGGCAGTCGCCTTCACATTTCGGGCAATCCTCCCAAAAGGCAAAGAACGCCTTTCCGTGAGGCTCGTCTTGTGCTTGTCGGGGGTGGGTAAGGCGCTTGCGCTTTTCTGATGGGCATGAAGCAAAGGAGGGACAAAATGGCAGTAGCAAAACCATGGCTTAAGCAATATCCGGCAGAAATCCCCTCAACCTTGTCATATCCCAAACAGCCGGTACAAGATTATTTGAAAAATGCTGCAGATGAATTTCCGGAGAAAATAGCCATCCACTTTATGGGAAAGGAATTCACATATAAATATATATATGAATCTTCCCTGAAGCTTGCCGCCTATTTACAGAATCTTGGAATTGAAAAGGGAGACCGCGTCGCGATTATGCTTCCGAATACTCCTCAGTCCGTTATCAGCTATTATGGAATTCTGATGGCTGGCGGGGTTGTTGTCCAGACAAATCCGCTGTATATGGAACGGGAATTGGAATACCAAATGAAAGATTCAGGAGCAAAAGCAATTATTACAATGGATATCTTATTTCCGAAAGTGAGCAAAGTGGTGCCGCAGACAGAATTGAAGCATATAGTTGTAACCGCTGTCAAAGATGCTCTTCCATTCCCTAAAAATCTAATATATCCTTTTATCCAGAAAAAACAGTATGGCATTGTCGTAAATGTAAAACATGAAGGGCATAACCATTTGCTGACGGAGATTTTAAAGAGGCCGGCTGAACCGATGAAAATCCATGACTTCGATTTTGAAGAAGACTTGGCATTACTGCAATATACAGGCGGCACAACCGGTTTTCCAAAGGGTGTCATGCTTACGCACAGCAATCTGGTATCCAATACAGCCATGTGTAAAGCCTGGCTCTATAAGTGCAGACGCGGTGAGGAAACAGTGCTGGGCATACTTCCGTTCTTTCACGTGTATGGAATGACAACCGTTATGATCTTATCTGTTATGGATGCTCAAAAAATGGTCCTCCTTCCGAAATTTGATCCGGAAACGACCCTGAAAACTATTCATAAAGAGAGGCCGACCTTATTCCCTGGTGCCCCAACGATTTACATTGGGTTATTGAACCATCCGGATATAAAAAAATATGATTTATCTTCCATAGACTCTTGCATCAGCGGATCTGCTGCCCTGCCCGTTGAAGTCCAGCAGAAATTTGAAGAAATAACAGGAGGAAAGCTTGTCGAGGGGTATGGTTTGACGGAATCTTCACCTGTTACACATGCTAATTTCTTATGGGATCGCCCCCGTGTCAAAGGCAGTATAGGTGTCCCTTGGCCTGATACAGATGCAGCGATTTTTTCACTGGAAACGGGAGAAGCGCTTCCGGCAGGAGAAGTGGGCGAAATTGCAGTTAAAGGTCCTCAGGTAATGAAAGGCTATTGGAACCGCCCGGAAGAAACAGCACAGACTTTAAGAGATGGCTGGCTGCTTACAGGTGACCTGGGCTATATGGATGAGAATGGATACTTCTATGTAGTGGACAGGAAGAAAGATATGATTATTGCAGGGGGATTCAATATTTATCCCCGTGAAATAGAGGAAGTGCTATACGAGCATCCAGCCGTGCAGGAAGTGATTGCTGCAGGTATACCTGACCCATATCGCGGAGAAACAGTAAAAGCATATATTGTGCTGAAAGAGGGCAAAGAAGCAACGGAAGAAGAGCTGAATGAGTTTGCAAGAAAGCATCTTGCAGCATATAAGGTTCCAAGGCAATATGAATTCCGCAAGGAGCTTCCTAAGACAGCTGTTGGAAAAATACTGAGAAGGGCATTAGTAGATGAAGAAAAAAAGAAATTTAAAGAAGAAGAGGAAAAGCGGGCTTAACTTCAGAGACCGATTTTCGATCGGCTCTTTATTTTTGCGCCATTAAGCTTGTCCAGACATAAAAGAAATGTAATAATAAAATATATTTCTAGGGATAATTTCTTGACACGAATGAATTGTCCTACTATTATAAAAATATGAATGATGATTCATTCATTTTAGATCGTTTTTTAAATTCAAAAATAAACGAAGCTGATTGGCCAATCCCGGCAGCAGGTATGGCATTACTCCAGCCCTGCTGCTCCTTAAAAATCTATGCACCTGTTTATTCTGAAAGGAGGGAACCTATTGAAAAAAACAAAGCCTAAATACCGGCAAATTATTGATGCGGCTGTAGTCGTGATCGCTGAAAATGGATATCACCAGGCCCAGGTATCAAAAATTGCCAAACAGGCTGGTGTCGCTGATGGCACCATATACTTATATTTCAAAAACAAAGAAGATATATTAATATCCCTCTTTCAGGATAAAATGGGCTACTTTGTTGAGAAAATTGAAGAAAAAATTGCAGGAAAAGAAAAAGCTGCAGAGAAACTATTAATGATGGTAGAATCACACTTTAGAATGCTCTCGGAAGACAGGCACCTGGCAATTGTAACCCAGCTCGAATTGAGGCAGTCCAATAAAGACCTTCGCCATAAAATTAATGAGGTGCTCAAAGGATATCTTGCTTTAGTGGAAAGGATTCTTGCTGATGGCAGGGAGAGCGGTGAGTTTCCAGCTGATCTGGACATTAGGCTGGCGCGCCAGATGATTTTTGGCACCATGGATGAAACAGTGACCACATGGGTAATGAATGAGCAAAAATATGATCTTACTGCATTGGCAGAGCCTGTTCATAAACTTTTGATCGGCGGGTGCGGAAAACTTTGAGGCAGATAAAGTGCTCCATAATATAGTCAGGAGGGATAAGATGGAATATCTAAAATGGTCCCATCAGGACTTTGTGGCGACGATTACTATTGAACGTCCGCCTGCGAATGCTCTTTCATCAGGTCTATTGAAAGAGCTTTCAGCTGTCCTGGATGAAGTTGAAAATAATGAGGAAATTAGGGTAATCCTTATTCATGGGGAGGGCAGATTCTTCTCAGCAGGCGCTGATATTAAAGAATTTACAACCATTGAAAGCGGTGAAGATTTTTCAAGCTTGGCGACTTATGGACAGGATCTCTTTGAGAGAATGGAAAAATTCCCTAAGCCAATTATTGCAGCGATTCATGGAGCGGCATTGGGCGGCGGTTTGGAGCTTGCCATGGGCTGTCATTTCCGTCTCGTAGCTGAAAACGCAAAGCTGGGTCTTCCAGAGCTTCAGCTTGGATTAATTCCTGGTTTTGCCGGAACTCAGAGGCTTCCCCGATATGTAGGTGCAGCGCGTGCAGCAGAAATGCTTTTCACTAGTGACCCAATTACCGGGCTTGAGGCAGTGCAATATGGTCTGGCTAACCATGCCTATCCTGAGGAGCAGCTGTTGGACAATGCTTATAGTATGGCGAAGAAAATTGCCAAGAAGAGCCCTGGTTCGATCAAGGCGGCCATTGAGCTCTTAAACTACGGAAAGACGGGGCAATTCTACGAAGGTGTTAAAAAAGAAGCAGAATTGTTTGGGGAAGTATTTGTTTCTGAAGATGGCAAGGAAGGCATATCTGCGTTTATTGAAAAGCGTGAACCAAGCTTTACCGGAAAATAGTGTTTTAAAAGATTTGTACTGAAAGATTACATTCATCCTCATAATCTATTATAATAGACTTGTATGCGGATGATCTAATCTTCAGAAGATTCAATGGTTATATTATGGTCTGTGAGCGAGCGCCCGCTCAATTCTAAAAGCGGGCAGTTCCAAGCAGATAAGCCTTTCTGTATGCGTTAAATATTTTCAATCTTTCGAAGTGAAGAAATGTTTTAATTAATGGCTTTGTTTTATGACAATGCTTAATTACTAGGAGGGAAATCATGAACATCTACGTATTAATGAAGAGAACATTTGATACTGAGGAAAAAATTACCATCTCCGGCGGCAAAATCAATGAAGATGGCGCTGAATTTATCATTAATCCATATGATGAATATGCAATTGAAGAAGCAATCCAGGTTCGGGATGCGAATGGCGGAGAAGTGACGGTTGTTTCCGTAGGAACAGAAGAAGCTGAAAAGCAGCTCCGTACCGCTCTTGCGATGGGTGCCGATAAAGCTGTATTAATAAATACAGAAGATGATCTTGAAGGTGGAGATCAATACACGACTGCAAAAATCTTATCCGAATACTTGAAAGACAAAGATGCTGACTTAATCATTGCAGGAAATGTAGCAATTGATGGGGGTTCGGGACAGGTTGGACCTCGTGTAGCAGAAATTTTGGGCATTTCTTATGTAACAACTATTACAAAGCTTGATATCAATGGCAGCTCTGCGACAGTAGTGCGCGATGTTGAAGGGGATTCAGAAGTAATTGAGACATCACTTCCATTATTGGTCACAGCTCAGCAGGGGTTAAATGAGCCGCGCTATCCATCTTTGCCGGGAATTATGAAGGCAAAAAAGAAGCCACTTGATGAGCTTGAGCTTGATGATCTTGATCTTGATGAGGACGATGTTGAAGCCAAAACAAAAACAATTGAAATCTATTTGCCTCCTAAGAAGGAAGCAGGAAAAGTTCTTGAAGGCGAGCTGGAAGATCAAGTTAAGGAACTTGTGAAACTTCTTCATACTGAAGCCAAAGTTGTCTGATCATCAATAACTGATAATAATAACGCAGGGGGTAAAACATATGGCTAGAAAAGTATTAGTGTTAGGTGAAGTCCGTGACGGTTCATTGCGTAATGTATCCTTCGAAGCTGTTGCAGCTGGTAAGACTGCGTCAGAAGGCGGAGAGGTTGTAGGTGTTTTAATTGGTGATTCTGTAAGCGCTTTAGCTAATGAAATGATTCACTATGGTGCTGACCGTGTTGTAACTGTTGAAGATGAAAAGCTGAAGCAGTATACTCCTGACGGCTTTTCACAGGCTTTAATGGCTGTGATTGATTCCGAAAGTCCGGAAGGCCTGATTTTTGGACATACAGCATTAGGGAAAGATCTCGCTCCTAAAATTGCTGCCAAGCTGGAGTCAGGTTTAATCTCTGACGTAACGAGCCTTGAAGAGGCAGGCGGCAACCTGGTGTTCACACGCCCGATTTATTCAGGTAAAGCTTTTGAAAAGAAAATTGTTACAGATGGCCTCCTCTTTGCAACAATTCGTCCAAACAACATAGCTCCATTGGAGAAAGATGAATCAAGATCAGGAGATATTGCTTCTGTTGCAGCAGAAATCAAAGATCTTCGCACGATCATTAAGGAAGTTGTCCGCAAAGCAAGTGAAGGCGTTGATTTATCCGAAGCTAAGGTTATCATTGCCGGCGGCCGCGGCGTTAAGAGCGAGGAAGGCTTTGAGCCATTAAAAGAACTTGCTTCGGTTCTAAATGGAGCAGTGGGTGCATCACGCGGAGCTTGTGATGCTGATTATTGTGACTACTCGCTGCAAATTGGCCAAACCGGTAAGGTTGTAACACCAGATCTATATATTGCTTGCGGCATCTCCGGTGCTATTCAGCATTTAGCTGGGATGTCCAACTCAAAAGTAATCGTAGCCATTAACAAAGATCCGGAAGCCAATATCTTTAAAGTAGCTGATTATGGTATTGTTGGAGATCTGTTTGAGGTTGTTCCACTGTTAACTGAAGAATTCAAAAAGCTTAAAGTAAATGCATAAGATAGTATATCGAATGGGCGGCTGATGGCCGCCCATTATACATAGTGCCAATAGGGAAAGAAAGAGAATAATCTGTTCCAAATAGGGTAAATTACGATCGAGCAGATTGTTCGCAACATATAATAAACGATGGTATACTGTCGTTAGTATTTGAGTTAAATTTTAGGAGGCATATCAAATGGCTATTTCACATGCAACTGACCAAAACTTCACTGCTGAGACTGGTTCGGGATTAGTATTGGCAGATTTCTGGGCTCCTTGGTGCGGCCCTTGTAAAATGATCGCTCCTGTTTTAGAAGAGCTTGATTCTGAAATGGGCGATAAAGTAAAAATTGTAAAAATCGATGTTGACGAAAACCAGGAAACTGCTGGAAAGTTTGGCGTAATGAGCATTCCGACATTAATCGTTCTAAAAGACGGTGAAGTTGTAGATAAAGTGGTTGGTTTCCAGCCGAAAGAGGCTCTCGCTGAATTACTTTCAAAACATGCGTAATTTATAAGGAATTTTCCCGGTGTCCCATAAGGACATCGGGATTTTTTTGTCATATGGGTTTTGTTGTTATGCTGCAGGTTTCCAGGCTGATATAATAAGATGGTAATAATGTGCCATCTGCATATTAGCGGCTAAATAATATTGGTTTGCTGCCAGCGCAAACAAAGTATTATACTAGCTTTCACCCCAAAATGATTATGCCAAACAATGAATAAATTGAACTTCAATAAAAAGTTTTAACCGGGGAGGTGTAGTGCCATGAATGATACGATAAAAAATAAACTGATGCTGCTTCCTGCCCAGCCGGGATGTTATTTGATGAAAGACAGGCAGGGTACCATCATATACGTGGGGAAGGCAAAAATCCTGAAAAACCGTGTAAGATCCTATTTCACAGGCTCACATGACGGAAAAACATTAAGACTTGTTAATGAGATCGTAGATTTTGAGTACATTGTCACTTCTTCAGATATGGAAGCACTGATCCTTGAGATGAATCTGATCAAGAAATATGATCCGAAATATAATGTAATGCTGAAGGACGATAAAAGTTACCCTTTTATCAAATTGACGGCCGAACGCCATCCCCGTCTAATTACAACCAGAAAAGTAAAAAAAGACAGGGGAAAATACTTCGGACCATATCCCAATGTGCAGGCTGCCAATGAAACAAAAAAGCTGCTCGACCGAATTTATCCTCTCCGCAAATGTTCAACTCTTCCGGACAGAGTTTGCCTTTATTATCATTTAGGCCAATGTCTTGCGCCATGCGTGAAGGCCGTAGGTGAAGACCAATATAAGCAAATGACAGACGAGATTGCAAAATTCTTGAATGGCGGATACAAAGAGATTAAAAAAGACCTGACTGCAAAAATGACAGCAGCTGCTGAAGAATTGGACTTTGAAAGGGCAAAGGAGCTTAGGGATAAAATTGCCCATATAGATGCAACAATGGAAAAGCAAAAAATGACAATGACAGACTTTACCGACCGGGATGTATTTGGATATGCGGTTGATAAAGGATGGATGTGTGTTCAGGTATTCTTCATCAGACAGGGTAAACTCATTGAAAGAGATGTATCAATGTTCCCTATTTATAATGAGCCGGAAGAAGAAATCTTAACTTTCCTCGGCCAGTTTTATACAAAAGCAAACCACTTTAAACCGCGAGAAATATTGGCACCGGATTCGGTTGATGCTGAAATGGCAGAACAGCTTCTGGATGTTAAGGTGCTAAAACCGCAGCGAGGGCAAAAAAAGGACCTGGTGAAGCTTGCTTATAAAAATGCAAAAATTGCTCTCCAGGAGAAGTTTTCTTTAATTGAGCGTGATGAAGAACGGACAATTAAGGCTGTAGAAAATCTGGGGGATCAGCTTGGAATATATACGCCTCACCGGATAGAAGCATTTGATAATTCAAATATCCAGGGAACGGACCCTGTTTCAGCCATGATCGTCTTTATTGATGGCAAACCAGAGAAAAGAGAATACCGTAAATATAAGATTAAGTCTGTTAAAGGCCCTGATGACTATGAATCCATGAGAGAAGTAGTCCGGCGCAGATATACAAGGGTACTGAAAGAAGAGCTGCCGCTTCCGGACTTAATCATGATTGATGGGGGAAAAGGGCATGTTGAAGCTGTACGGGATGTGCTTGAAAATGAGCTCGGTCTGGATATTCCGATTTCTGGCCTGGTGAAGGATGAAAAGCACAGGACTTCTCAGCTCTTATATGGTAATCCGCTTCAAATTATTCCACTTGCAAGGAACAGCCAGGAATTTTATCTGCTTCAGAGAATTCAGGACGAGGTTCATCGTTTTGCGATTACTTTTCATCGCCAGCTTCGCGGGAAAAATGCCTTTCAGTCTATTCTTGATGATATTCCCGGCATAGGAGAAAAACGAAAGAAACAGCTGCTGAAAGCCTTTGGATCTGTAAAGAAAATGAAAGAAGCACCAATAGAGGAGTATAGGAAAATAGGCATTCCTGAGAATGTTGCCGAGGAATTGAAGTTGAGGCTCGAGGAACAAAATGGAAATCCTAAGTCATAAATGGATATAGACAGAAAATTTCAGATATGTTATACTAATTCAAACTTTATATCAATATCACTTTATAGCGATAAAGCGTATGTTCATTTAGTTCAAACAAAGTTTTGGGACTATGAACCGAATCGTTAAGTGAAGGTAGAGGTGCGAACTTCATCAGTAAAAGCTTGGAGAAGAATGAGCTTCCATGAAAAGCTTTGAAAGGGTACGTTCGCCGAAGTGGAGAAAATCTCATCATTTTTTCTGCTGGTTCTGCATTGAATAAATGCAGGATTGTCAGGACAATGCCGTCCTGGAGAGCTATCTCACTGTGTTTGCTCATTTTTATACTTTGGCTGCACAGCAATGGGATAGTAAACTATTCCATTGCTTTTTTTATTGCCCAAAAGGGTATTTTAGAGTTAAGGCCATTGTCAAATACAGCAGAGTGAACTGATATGCTTCACTTACATAGGACGGCAAATCACAAAATTACTATTTCTTTAGAAAGAAGGGAAAGCTGTGGGAATCATTGTGCAGAAATTCGGGGGCACCTCCGTGGGGACTGTAGACAGAATTCAAAATGTTGCCAATCGGGTAATTGAAGAAAAAAATCGGGGAAATGATGTTGTTGTAGTTGTTTCGGCAATGGGCAAAACAACTGATCAGCTGGTTGGCATGGCAAGGGAGATTTCCCCCTCACCTGATAAAAGGGAAATGGACATGCTGCTTACAACCGGCGAACAGGTGACCATCTCTTTATTGGCAATGGCTTTAAATGCGAAAGGGCATCCCGCCGTTTCTTTTACAGGGTGGCAGGCAGGCATTAAAACAGAAGCAGTCCATGGCAATGCGAGGATAGTGAATATTGATCCAGGTACCATTCAGGGTGAATTAAACCAGGGGAAAATTGTAATTGTGGCAGGCTTCCAGGGGATGACTGAAGATGGTTCCATCACCACACTTGGCCGGGGCGGATCTGATACAACGGCTGTTGCACTGGCTGCAGCACTTAAAGCTGATAAATGTGATATTTATACTGATGTAACCGGGGTATTTACATCAGATCCCCGCTTTATAAAGAATGCCAGAAAATTATATTCTGTTTCCTATGATGAAATGCTTGAACTGGCCAATTTGGGGGCAGGTGTGCTCCATCCAAGAGCAGTCGAATTTGCGAAAAATTATGGACTTCCCCTTGAAGTGCGTTCAAGCCTTGAGAAGGAAGCCGGAACAATCATTGAGGAGGAAGTAAAAATGGAACAAAACTTAGTCGTGCGCGGTGTGGCATTTGAGGATGATATAACAAGGGTGACGATTCTTGGTCTTCCTAATTCAATGACTGGATTGTCTACTATTTTCTCGGCGCTTGCCAAAAATCGCATTAACGTTGATATCATTATCCAGAGCATGACAGAGGCTCAGACGACAAACCTTTCATTTTCAATAAAGAATGAAGATCTCACAGATACAGTAAAAGTGCTGGAAAAGCATAGAGAACAATTAAATTATGACAGAATTGAATGGGAATCGGGCCTTGCTAAGGTTTCGATTGTTGGCTCAGGCATGATTTCCAATCCGGGTGTGGCTGCAGAAATGTTCGAAGTGCTTTCCGCGAATGAAATAACGGTGAAAATGGTAAGCACATCAGAAATTAAAGTATCGGCGGTTGTTGAAAACAGCAAAATGATTGATGCAGTTGATGCTTTGCATGATGCATTCAATCTGTCGGTTTCTCCGGTTAAGGCTTAATTCCAGGAATATCAAACAATAAGCTATCAAAATTGATAGCTTATTGTTTGTACATATGATATTACTCAGCAGGATCCTTTTTATCCCACTTCACTGTAATAAGGATTTTGCCAGTTTTTTTGCGGGGATGTTCGAATGCCTCACAAATGACTTCTTTTTGAAGTTCAATCTGCTGGGCTATAAATCCGGCCTCAAGCTGAAAGGTGCAGTTATGATTTTTTTTGCAGCGGTCTGTAATCAGCTGGCTGGATAATTCCATTTCAATTTCATTTTTCGATTCGTTTGCGATGGAAAGATTTCCCCAGCCGGCGTTTATAAAAAACTCGGCAATCTGGCCGGCTGTTTCCAGAGGATACATGCGTGCGATCCTTTTGCCTGCCCAATATAAAATTTCCGGTGCTTCATTTCCCAAAAGGTCATGCAGCAGCACTTCCCGGATTAGTTCATAGCCAAAAACCGGAACTGACTGTATGTGATCTTCATTAGTGGATTTCGCAGATGCTAATTCGCTCAATAGTCTCCCCTCTTTCTATGATTCTATTATATACAATATGCTGAGAGAGTTAATATCAATTCGGGAAAAAATAGAACGATTTGCATAGAAATAATTACTATTCCAGTATACTGGAGAGCAGCAACTGGGTCATATTGAACCGCAGAATAATATATGTTTTTTAGCCGCTAATATTTTTTAAAAATTTTATTAATATGGAACATTTTATGTATCCGTTTTCTTGACGCTCTATTATCTTGGGAGTAAAATGGACATGTCACATAATTGTAAGAAAATGAATAACATTTTCGAGATGATGTCCTGAGCGGGGGCTCAGCATCATTTTTTTAAAATCAGGGGGGGAAAGTTTATGGCAGGTAATCGTGAGTTTTTTAATCGCAGATTGCATTCATTACTTGGGGTTATACCGGTTGGTTTGTTTTTGGTGCAGCACCTTGTAGTGAACCATTTTGCAACAGGGGGAGAGGAATCTTTTAATAATGCAGCGCATTTCATGGAAAGTCTTCCATTCAGAATATTCCTTGAAACGTTTGTAATCTATCTACCTTTGCTGTTCCACGCAATCTATGGACTTTATATTGCTTTTACTGCAAAAAATAACGCAAGCAGGTATGGATACTTCCGAAACTGGATGTTTATGCTGCAGCGTGTTTCAGGTGTCATTACACTGGTTTTTGTTGCATGGCATGTTTGGGAAACACGTGTACAGGCTGCCTTTGGAGCAGATGTTAACTTTCAGATGATGGAGAACATCCTATCTAATCCATTTATGTTCTGGTTCTATATTATTGGAGTCATTTCTGCAATTTTCCACTTTGCTAATGGGCTTTGGTCATTCCTTGTCAGCTGGGGAATTACAGTATCTCCTCGTTCACAGGTTATTTCCACGTATGTAACGATCGGAATATTCATTGCACTATCTATTGTTGGTGTACGTGCTCTAACAGCATTCATTTAAAAGACAATAAAAGACTATTAGACTTCGGATTTATAACGTGCCAATAATATTGCAGCTTTGAGAAGCAGTCTGGCTTTAAGCGCGATAGGCAGGCGCTCTGCGCTTTTCTAAGTTGTACTAGTAATTAGGGAGTGAGTCACTATGGGTAAAGGAAAGGTTATAGTTGTCGGCGGCGGATTAGCCGGTTTAATGGCGACAATTAAAGTTGCAGAATCAGGGACTCCGGTTGAATTATTTTCTTTAGTGCCGGTTAAACGTTCTCACTCTGTTTGTGCCCAGGGCGGCATCAACGGAGCAGTAAATACAAAAGGGGAAGGCGATTCTCCGTGGATTCATTTTGACGATACAATTTATGGCGGAGACTTCCTGGCAAACCAGCCGCCTGTTAAAGCGATGGCAGAGGCAGCACCAGGAATTATTCACTTATTTGACCGTATGGGTGTTATGTTCAACCGTACCCCTGAAGGGCTGCTTGACTTCCGCCGCTTTGGCGGTACACAGCATCACCGTACAGCATTCGCTGGTGCTACGACAGGTCAGCAGCTTCTTTACGCGATGGACGAGCAGGTCCGCCGCCATGAAGTTGCAGGCTTAGTAACAAAGTACGAAGGCTGGGAATTCCTAGGGGTAGTAATCGACGATGATGGAGCTTGTAAGGGTGTCGTTGCCCAGAACCTGACTTCTATGGAGATCAAGTCTTTTGCTGCTGACGCCGTTATTATGGCATCCGGCGGACCTGGAATTATCTTCGGGAAATCCACTAACTCTGTTATTAACACAGGCTCAGCTGCCTCGATTGTTTATCAGCAGGGTGCTTATTATGCAAATGGAGAATTTATTCAAATTCATCCAACCGCTATTCCGGGAGACGATAAGCTTCGTCTAATGAGTGAATCTGCGCGTGGTGAAGGCGGACGAGTTTGGACATATAAAGATGGCAAACCATGGTATTTCCTTGAAGAGAAATATCCTGCTTATGGAAACCTGGTGCCTCGTGATATTGCAACCCGTGAAATTTTTGACGTGTGTGTTAACCAGAAGCTTGGCATTAATGGGGAAAACATGGTCTATCTTGATCTTTCCCATAAAGATCCTAAAGAGCTTGATATTAAGCTTGGCGGAATTATTGAAATCTATGAAAAATTCCAGGGTGAAGACCCGCGTAAAGTGCCAATGAAAATCTTCCCTGCTGTCCACTATTCAATGGGCGGACTATGGGTGGACTATGATCAGATGACGAATATTCCTGGCCTATTTGCTGCAGGTGAATGTGATTATTCACAGCATGGTGCCAACCGTCTGGGTGCAAACTCCCTTCTATCAGCCATTTACGGCGGTATGGTAGCAGGTCCGAATGCTGTCAAATATATCAGCGGCCTTGATAAGAGTGCTGAAGATCTGCCATCATCATTATTTGACCGCCACGTAAAACAGGAAGAAGAAAAATGGAATAATATTATGTCTCTTGATGGCACAGAGAATGCATATGTCCTTCATAAAGAGCTTGGTGAATGGATGACAGATAATGTAACGGTTGTACGCCACAATGACAGGCTTTTGAAAACAGATGAAAAAATTGTTGAACTTATGGAGCGCTATAAAAACATCAATATTAATGACACTGCGAAGTGGAGCAATCAGGGTGCAAGCTTTACCCGCCAATTGCAGAATATGCTTCAATTGGCTCGTGTTATTACAATTGGTGCATACAACCGTAATGAAAGCCGCGGTGCACACTATAAGCCGGATTTCCCAGAGCGTAACGATGAGGAATTCATGAAAACAACAATGGCGAAGTTTGTTGATGCAAATTCCGCTCCTGCATTCCATTACGAAGACATTGATGTAAGCTTAATAAAACCGCGTAAGCGTGACTATTCTAAAAAGAAAGGGGAGAATTAATCCATGCAAGAAACAAAAACTAAAACAGTCCGTTTTGTAATCAGCCGCCAGGATACTCCTGATTCAGCCCCTTATCAGGAAGAGTTTGAAATAGATTACCGTCCAAATATGAATGTTATTTCTGCCCTTATGGAAATTCGCCGTAATCCGGTCAACGTGAAGGGTGAACATACTACTCCAATCGCATGGGATATGAACTGTCTTGAAGAAGTCTGCGGTGCATGTTCAATGATTATTAATGGAAAGCCCCGCCAGTCCTGCACGGCTCTTGTAGATCAGCTGGAACAGCCGATCCGTCTTGAGCCGATGCGCACGTTCCCTGTAGTCCGTGACCTGCAGGTAGACAGAAGCCGTATGTTTGACTCCTTGAAAAAGGTTAAAGCGTGGATTCCGATCGATGGTACTTATGATTTGGGACCAGGACCGCGTATGCCTGAGAGAAAGCGCCAATGGGCATATGAATTGTCAAAGTGCATGACATGCGGTGTTTGTCTGGAAGCATGCCCGAATGTAAACAGCAAATCTGACTTTATTGGGCCAGCTCCTTTATCACAGGTTCGTTTGTTCAATGCTCACCCAACTGGTGAAATGAATAAAGCAGAACGCCTGGAGCAAATTATGGGTGATGGCGGACTAGCCAACTGCGGAAACTCTCAAAACTGCGTACAGTCCTGCCCGAAAGGCATTCCTTTAACAACATCCATTGCGGCACTTAACCGCGATACAACATTCCAGTCTTTCAAAAATTTCTTTGGAAGCGATCAGATCTAAACATCTTAAAACCCCTTTCCTTTTTGGAGAGGGGTTTTTTAGGCTATATTCGTATAATTTATTTCTTTGAGCAGCTAATTAAATTTAACCACTGAGCTGAGTGGAGTGGAAGGCGCGAGATCCTCGAAAATGCATGGCATTTTCTTCATGCGGTGTGGATTCAAGGAAGTTTATTCAACGTCCTTCGCAAGTAGCGTACCATGGGAGGGCCGCAGACGCGAAGCGTCGGCAGCCCCGTGGGAAAGCTTGATTACCTGGAACGGAAAATCAACGGGGAGAAGTAATTTTCCATAAATTTGATTAGAGGCATAATATTTTAACACATGCTGAAAGGTTTTCAAATAATTCCAAAAACACTATAATGAAATATAACAGAGTGAGCGCTCATTCATTAATAGCCGGGAGGAACTGCCATGAAAAAATTGAGCTATATTGACGATTTTAAAAAATGGGAAGAAGAATTCATTTTCTTCCATCCAGTAAAAGTCAGATTTTCTGAAACAGATATGTTTGGACATTTGAACAATACCGTTCCATTCACATATTATGAAGAAGCACGGATAGAATTTTTCAAAAGCAAAGGCTTTATGCAGGACTGGGTAAAACATAATAATGAAACCATACCAGTCGTAGCAGACCTCCAATGCGATTTTATCTGCCAGGTTTTCTTTGATGAAGAGATACAAATTTATGTAAAAGCTGCTTCGATAGGTAATTCTTCTGTTGATCTTCATTATATGGGCAAGAAATCAGACGGTTCAGTTTGCTTCACCGGCAGGGGCACGATGGTGCAGATATCAAAGGTGACAGGCAAGGGTGTGCCTTGGACCGCAGAGATGAAAGAAATGCTGAAAAGCGGGGTTAAAGTCCGAGCCTAGCGGCACAAATGGCACATTTTTGAAAATAACTTTCTCCTTTCACTAAATATAGTCACTTCGGCTGTTTTGCTGACATATGATATGGTGACTAAATATATACCCATCCCGCGGTTCATAGCTGGCGAAAGGCAAGGAGGGTTACAATACTTGAAGGAGAATGAATATACTCACAAGCCGTTACTCACCAAACGAGAAAGAGAAGTATTCGAATTGTTAGTACAAGATAAAACAACAAGGGAAATCGCTGGTGAATTGTTTATAAGTGAAAAAACGGTTCGGAACCACATTTCCAATGCCATGCAAAAGCTTGGTGTAAAGGGGCGATCACAAGCTGTTGTAGAGCTCCTTCGAATGGGAGAGCTAGAACTTTAATTTAGACCGGCTATCCTTCTGGGAAGCCGGTTATCACATTTATAAAGGGGTTTTTCATTATTGGTTTTATTTCTATCTTGAAATTTATACGGAAAAAGGTGAAAATAAATGCACAAGGGCAGAAAACGTCGTATAAGCTTAAATGGGAGTGTTTAAGAATGAAGCTTGAAGATCCTAAAACAAATGAAATAAATGATGTTGTAGCTGAAATTGAGAAAGACTTAAGATACATATCCGGCATTATCAAGCAGAAGGGAAGGGAAATTCTAAGTGATTTCACCATTACCCCTCCTCAGTTTGTTGCATTGCAATGGCTTTTTGAAGAAGGCGATATGACCATCGGTGAGCTATCAAACAAAATGTATCTTGCATGCAGCACGACAACAGATCTTGTTGACCGAATGGAGAAAAACACCCTTGTGAAGAGGGTTAAAGACCCAAATGACCGAAGAGTGGTCAGGATCCACCTGCTTGAAGAAGGAGAACGGATTATTGAAGAAGTTATAAAAAAACGCCAGGATTATCTAAAAGAAGTTTTAAAAAATTCTTCACATAATGAGGTCTTGTTCCTAAAAGATAACTTAATGAAATTACACCATGATATGCGAGGAGAATGAGGCGGTACTTGTGAAACAACCTATAGGAATTATTGACTCCGGAGTCGGAGGCTTAACAGTCGCAAAAGAAATCATGCGGCAGCTGCCAAATGAAGATATTGTTTACCTTGGAGATACAGCCCGATGCCCCTATGGCCCCCGGCCTGGAGACGAGGTAAAATCTTTTACCTGGCAAATGACGAAATACTTGCTTGAAAGAAATATTAAAATGCTGATCATTGCCTGTAATACTGCTACTGCTGTAGCCCTTGAAGAAATACGCAGGGAACTCACGATACCGGTTATCGGTGTCATTTTCCCTGGGGCCAGAACAGCTATAAAAGTAACAAAAAATCATAAAATTGGTGTCATTGGCACAGAAGGCACAGTCAGAAGCAAGGCATATGAAAATGCGCTGATTCAGTTAAACAGGAGATCTGATGTGCATAGTCTGGCATGCCCTAAATTCGTTCCTCTTGTAGAGAGCGGGGAGTATGAAGGCTCTGTTGCCAAAAAAATCGTGGCTGAGACTCTTCAGCCTATTAAAGGCAAAGGAATGGATACACTCATTCTCGGGTGTACCCATTATCCTTTATTAGAACCAATTATAAAAAATGTAATGGGAAAAGACGTAAATGTCATCAGTTCCGGTGAGGAAACAGCAAGGGAAGCAAGTACCATTCTGCATCACTATGGAATGCTAAAAGCTGTTGCTGAGAACCCTGAATATAAATTCTGCACAACGGGCTCAACAGCCATTTTTTCTAAAATTGCTTCAAAATGGCTGGGGTCTCCCGTAAATACCGTAGAAAAAATATCGCTTTAATAAATGCAGACATCTTCTGAACTTTTTCAGAAGGTGTTTTTTTAAGATAAGTATAAAATTTTGAACGCGGATAACTGTCTAGCTCCAGCGCCTTGCCCAGCCCCTCGAGGTGAGGCCCCCAGGATGGGGGTCATGCAGACGTTGCCACAGGACGTGGCGTTCTTAGTCTGCGTTCCTTCGCGGGCAAGGCGCTTCCGCTTTTCTTTTAGGATTACATTTTAAAAAAGCTTTGGTATCATGAGAATGATAGACAAATTATATTAGTTGAGTTGGTGATCAATTTGCTGGCACAAGCCGAAAACTATCTGAAAAAATATTTTGGATATACCTCTTTCCGCCCTGGCCAACAGGATATTATTCAAAATATCCTTTCTCAAAACAATACTCTTGGCATTCTCCCAACTGGAGGCGGAAAGTCAATCTGCTTCCAAATACCCGCTCTTGTACTCCCCGGAACGGCCATTGTGATCTCTCCCTTAATTTCCCTGATGAAAGATCAAGTAGATGCTCTTAGCCTTGCCGGCATCCCGGCTGCTTTTATCAACAGCACGCTGTCTTCAGCTGAGTATCAGCATGTTATGGCCGGAATACGCAATGGTGAATATAAGCTCGTGTATGTGGCGCCGGAACGATTTGGTTCCATGGCCTTTTTGGAATTATTAAACGATATTTCAATTAGTGCTATCGTCTTTGATGAGGCGCACTGCATCTCTCAATGGGGACATGATTTCAGACCAAGTTATCGTTCCGTTGTCGAAGAGCTAAACAGCCTGTACCAGAAACCTGTAATCGCTGCTTTGACAGCAACAGCAACACGTGACGTCGCAGAGGATATTCGCAGGCTTTTAAACATAGGAGAGGAACATACGTTTATTACCGGTTTTGCAAGGGAGAATTTATCTTTCCACGTTTTGAAAGGTGTTAACAAAAGGGACTTTATATTGCAGACCATAAAGAAACATAAAAACGAAGCGGGAATTATATATACTTCAAGCCGCAAGGAAACGGACCAGCTGTACCAATTTTTAAAAAGCAAGAACTGCTCAGCTGCCAAGTATCATGCAGGCTTAAAGGAAGAAGAACGAAAAGAAGCACAGAATTCCTTTGTATACGATGAATCAGACATTATGATCGCCACGAATGCTTTTGGAATGGGGATTGATAAATCCAATGTCAGATTTGTCATCCACTATAATCTTCCGCGGAACATTGAAGCCTATTATCAGGAAGCGGGGAGGGCTGGCAGAGATGGCGTGGATAGTACATGCTACCTGCTGTTTGCCCCTCAGGATATCCAGCTGCAGAAGTTTTTGATAGAGGAGAGCAGTCTGAATCAACAAAAAATGGAGCAGGAATACAGCAAGCTAAAGGATATGGTGAATTACTGCCATACAGAAAAATGTCTCCAGTCCTATATCATTGAATATTTTGATGAAAATGCCGATCCTATTCGATGCGGCAAATGCAGCAGCTGTCTGGATGAACGGACAAGCATGGATATTACTCAGGAAGCATTAATGATTTTCTCATGCATTAAGCGGATGGGAGAAAGATTTGGCATTACTTTGACAGCCCAGGTTTTAAAAGGCTCCAATAATAAGAGAATCCGCGAAATGAATTTTAATAAACTTTCAACATTTGGATTGCTGAAAAACCGCAAAGAAAAAGAGATTGCTGATATGATAAACTATCTTCTGGCCGAGGACTATCTGGCTTTAACAGATGGGAAATATCCAACAGTAAGGCTGTCAGCCAGTGCGGTTCCCGTGTTGAAGGGGCAGAAAAGATTATTTATGAAAATAAGCGAACCGGTGCCTGTTCAGGAAACAGATGAAAACATTGAGCTCTTCGAGATGCTGAGAAAGCTCAGGAAAAAGTTTGCAGATGAGGAAAATGTCCCTCCTTTCGTAGTATTTGCTGATGCATCATTAAAAGAAATGAGCCGGTATTTTCCAGTCAGCAAGGAAATGATGTTAAATATTAAAGGTGTAGGGCAAATGAAGTATGAAAAGTATGGGGAAGACTTTATCCAGGCTATCAGAGAGTTTGCCGAAGAACATAATATTTCGCCTAATCCGGCTGCAGAAGCACCTTCAAAAACAGAGGAACCAATAGATGATCGCCCAAGCTACCTGATTTCCTTTGACTATTACAAGGATGGAGATTCAATAAGAGAAATAGCCAAAAAGCGAAATTTCTCACCGATAACAATTCAAGAGCATATATTTCGCTCTGTCAGAGAAGGCAATGTAATTGACTGGTCAGAAATATTCAATGAAACTGAAGAAAAGCTCGTTTTACAGGCTGCTGAAAAAGCTGGAAGAGACAAACTTAAACCAATCAAAGAAGAACTTCCGGAAGAAATAGATTATTTTAAAATCAAAGCCGTCCTGGTAAAAGATGAACTGCAGAAACAAATATGACAAAGAAGCTCCTTATGGGGGCTTCTTTTTTAATGGATGCCATTTCAAACCTTTCTTTCGGTTTGTCCAAATTTGTCAAAAATCTATTAACACTTTTATCCCAAAAGCCGGTCTAAATTTCAGATAGGCTCGTATACATGTAGTACAAACTGTCTCAGGGGGGATTATGTATGTCTATAAATAAAAAAACGTCTATAGTGTCAGCTGTGCTGGTATCATCTGTTCTATTATCAGGATGCGGATTGTTCGGAAGCCAGGGGAAGGAAAAGGTCGATCCGCCAAAAGCAGTATCTTATACCGATGAAGGCGAGAGTGTAGCCGAAGAAACAGCTGGAAAAGAAACAGCCGAAAATGAAGAGGGTGTTACGGCAAATCTTAAAACAGAGCTTTACTTGATTGATAAGAACGGGTATGTCGTTCCCCAGACTATTGACTTGCCAAAAACTAATTCAGTTGCTACACAGGCGTTAGAATACCTGGTAGAAAACGGTCCTGTTACAGAATTTCTTCCTAATGATTTCCGTGCAGTCCTTCCGGCTGATACAAAAGTTTCGGTAAATATTAAAGATAAAGTTGCAACCGTCGATTTTTCAAAAGAATTTAAGGAATATGCTAAGGAGGATGAAAAGAAAATTCTCCAATCAGTAACCTGGACACTTACACAATTTGATTCCATTGATAAAGTTAAGCTGACATTAAACGGACATGAATTAAAGGAGATGCCTGTGAATGGCACTCCGGTCAGTTCGGCGTTAAGCAGAGCCAATGGAATAAACATGGATACAACGGAAGTAGTGGATATCACGAATACGAAGCCGGTTACCGTTTATTATCTGGGCGGGGATGAAGAAAACTATTATTACGTGCCTGTCACCAAGCGTGTCAGCAATGATATGGACAATAAAGTTGAAGCGGTTGTATCCGAACTGATAAAGGGGCCGAACTATGCTTCCAATCTGGTGACAGACTTCCTTCCGGATGTAGAGCTGCTTGAGGCTCCAAAAGTTGAAGAAGGAAAAGTCACATTAAACTTCAATGAGAATGTTTTCAGCAGCTTCGAAGAGAAAATGATTTCCAAGCACTTGCTGAATACACTTGTCCTTTCACTGACAGAACAAAAGGGCATCGAAAGCGTGGCTGTCACAGTCGATGGCAAAGCAGAGATTGTCAATGAGGATGGCCAAAAACTATCTGAGCCTGTAACCCGTCCTGAAAATGTGAATACAGAAAGTTTTTAATAGAGCAGATTTTGTTATACTATATAATAACAGGAAAAAGAGGTTGGCATTTAATGCCGCCTCTTCTTTGTTGGTAAAATGAAGGCATGCCAATGTACCTGGACAAAAACATACTTAGGGCGATGCTCTGGATAAATTATTTTTTTACATATGGAAAAGAAGGGGGAATCAGCTTATGCGTGCAGATGGACGTGAACCGAAGCAGCTTAGGCCTATACATATTGAATCAGATTACTTAAAGCATCCTGAGGGCTCTGTGCTTATAACTGTGGGAGACACGAAGGTGATTTGCACAGCAAGTATCGATGAGAGGGTCCCTCCTTTTATGAGGGGACAGGGGAAAGGCTGGATAACAGCTGAATATTCCATGCTTCCAAGAGCAACCGAACAGAGAAACATCAGGGAATCGGCAAAAGGGAAAATCTCAGGTAGAACAATGGAAATCCAGCGTCTGATCGGCCGTGCTCTCCGCGCAGTGGTGGATCTTGATGCGCTTGGCGAAAGAACGGTTTGGCTTGATTGCGACGTAATCCAGGCGGATGGAGGGACCCGGACAGCATCTATTACAGGAGCCTTTGTCGCTATGTCACAGGCGATGGATAAACTGTACAGCAGCAAGAAGCTTGCTCACTACCCAATCAATGATTTCCTTGCTGCCACAAGCGTGGGAATTCTTAAAAATAAGCAGGCTGCAGTGGATTTGAATTATATTGAAGACTCCTCAGCGGAAGTAGATATGAATGTCGTTATGACTGGCAGCGGTGAGTTTGTGGAGCTTCAGGGAACGGGAGAAGAAGCGACTTTTTCTTATACCCAGCTGCAGGAAATGCTGGGTGCTGCACAGGAAGGGATATCAGAGCTGTTTGAGTTTCAAAAGGCTGCGCTTGGAGAGAAAATCACAGAAAGTATTCTAAGTAAAAGAGAAAAGCTGGAGGGGAGGTCATAGCATGCAGGAAGTGATTATCGCTACTAAAAATGCAGGCAAAGCCAGAGAGTTTGAACGGATGTTCAAACCTCTTGGGTATGAAGTTAAAACGCTGCTGGATTATCCTGATTTTCACGATGTAGAGGAAACAGGAAGCACGTTTGAAGAGAATGCCATTCTGAAAGCGGAAGCCGTTTCTGAAGCTTTTGGAAGAATGGTAATTGCCGATGATTCAGGATTGATCATTGATGCGCTTGGAGGAAAGCCAGGCATCTATTCAGCCCGCTATGCAGGAGAAGAAAAAAACGACCAGAAAAACATGGAAAAGGTTCTGGATGAGCTCGAAAGTATTCCGGATCATAAGCGGCAGGCGCGGTTCTATTGTGCTCTTGCAATCGCTGCACCCGGAAAAACTACTGTAACAGTTGCAGGAACTTGTGAAGGCCATATCTTAAGAGAAAAAAGAGGGACTAATGGATTTGGCTATGATCCTATTTTCTTTACAGAAGAAAAAAACAAAGCAATGGCTGAATTAATGCCGGAGGAAAAAAGCCAGATCAGCCATAGGGCGAATGCTCTCAAAAAGCTGGAGGAGCTGCTTCCTTCTTTTGTGACCGGAGCTGAGAACTCATGAAGGTTCTGATAGTCAGTGATAGCCATGGGTTAACCTCTGAACTCAGCCAAATCCGCGAAATGCATCCTGATATGGATTTGATGATTCATTGCGGAGATTCTGAGCTTCAGGCAGATCATGACTCATTAAGAGGCTACGCTGCTGTAAGAGGAAATTGTGACTTTGAGGCAGCGTTCCCGGAGGATAGAGTAGAAGAAGCTGGGGGACTCCGCTTTTTCGTCACACACGGCCACAGATATTCCGTTAAGTCTACCTTAATGAATCTATCATACAAGGCACGTGAAATGGAAGCAGATATCGTATGCTTTGGCCATTCACACGGTCTGGGAGCTGAAATGTCCGATGGGATATTATTTATTAACCCCGGAAGCATATGGCTGCCCAGAGGAAGAAAGGAAAAAACATATGTCATACTGGAAGCCAGGGGAAAGGATGTTACACTGGATGTGTATGACTTATCTAATGGGAAAATTCCTGAACTGACACAAAATTTTTCACTGGTAAAAAGCGAGTAATTTGAATATAATAACTGAGGGAAGCCAGTCTTCCCTCAATAATAAAAAAATATCTTACAAAGTGTTGACTTCTTAACATTTGTTTAATATAATAAATCTTGTCGTTGAGTTAATTAATCTCAATCAAGAAAAAATATTCAATACGTCCCAGTAGCTCAGCTGGATAGAGCAACGGCCTTCTAAGCCGTCGGTCGGGAGTTCGAATCTCTCCTGGGACGCCATTTACACATCTGGCAGCACTACATATCTTACCGAATTCTTACTCACCTTTTTGGTGAGTTTTTTTATTTTTAATTTAGTTTTAATAACAGTAGTCTGCCAGTGGAACCTTCAGTACTTAAGCCATTTTAAAACCTCTTAAATTTAAACCGATTTCAGCTGTCATACCCCTTCATAAAAAAATTATCTAAAATTTTTTTGTCCCAGAGAATGTGAATATATCAACAATGTAAGCGGATACACAAAAACAGACTAATCGAAATTATCAAATAATTCATAAAAAGGGTGTTGACGGCTGATAAAAATGGGCGTAAGATAGTCCTCAATATAAGAAATTCACACCTTTAAGTTAAATAGAATTATAACCTTCATCTTAGTGAAAACATTCTTGTAATAAGCTTCTTGGGTTTTTTTTATTTAATAATTCAACGGTTTAAAGCGTTAGTGTAATGAGGTTGAAATCAGAATATGAAAAGCGTAGAAGAGGATAAGTAGTTTTATGACAGGCATTCACAGAGAGCCGGACCTGCTGAAAACCGGTAATGCCCTCTTAAAATGAACTCACCTCTGAGCGCAGTCCTGAAAGATGATCGATTAGGGGCTGCCGGGTGTTCTTCACCCGTTATCAAAACGGACAGCATTTGGCTGTTCATGAGTGCACGCACTATAAGCGTGAATCAGGGTGGTACCGTGGAACAGGTTATCAAAGCCTTTTCATCCCTTATACCTACAATCGATAGGTGTCTTTAGGGGTGGAAGGGCTTTTTATATTGGAATTATATAAACATGAGGAGGTTATCAACAAATGCTGCAGGAAGCTGCCTTAACAGAAACAAAAACGGAGACACATCCTGTCACCGGTGCTGATCTGTTATTAAGAGCCTTGGAGAAAGAAAATGTTGAAGTGATTTTTGGTTATCCTGGAGGAGCTGTTCTTCCACTCTACGACAAACTGTATCATTCAGAGATTCTTCATGTGCTGCCGCGTCATGAACAGGGAGGAATTCATGCTGCTGAAGGGTATGCCCGGATATCTGGAAAGCCGGGCGTTGTAATTGCCACTTCAGGCCCAGGAGCCACTAATATTGTTACCGGGCTTGCGGACGCAATGATGGATTCACTTCCGCTGATTGTTTTTACAGGCCAGGTGGCAACGGGAGTCATTGGATCAGACGCCTTTCAGGAGGCAGATATCCTGGGGATAACCACTCCAATTACAAAATACAATTATCAGGTCCGCAGCATTGAAGATATCCCGAGAATTGTTAAAGAAGCTTTTTATATAGCTTCAACCGGCAGGCCAGGACCAGTACTGATCGATATACCTAAAGACATCGCTGCGGGAGTTTCAGATCAGCCTGAGGAAGAAAAGGAAGTGAATCTGCCGGGATATCAGCCGACATTAAAACCAAATTACCTGCAAATAAGGAAATTAACTGAAGCGGTCAGCCGATCGAAAAAGCCTGTCATCCTGGCTGGTGCGGGCGTGCTTCATGGAAGAGCATCCAAAGAATTAAAAGAGTATGCGGAGCAGCAGCAAATTCCTATTATTCACACACTCCTGGGCCTCGGCGGGTTCCCGGCAGATCATCCATTATTTATCGGAATGGCAGGGATGCATGGCTGTTATGCAGCCAATATGGGACTTACAGAATGTGACTTGCTGATAAATATTGGAGCCCGATTTGATGACAGATTAACTGGAAACTTACAGCATTTTGCACCACATGCAACAGTCGCCCATATTGATATTGATCCTGCTGAAATCGGCAAGAACGTTCCGACTTCCATTCCGATTGTCGCAGATGCAAAAGAAGCTCTAGAGCAGCTGATTCTGCAGGATGGAAAACCGCCGGCCCATAAAGAATGGATGGAAACCATCATGGGGTGGCAGGAGGAATATCCATATTTCTATGATAAAGAGTCTGGACGATTGAAGCCCCAGAAAGTCATGGAAATGCTTCATTCAAAAACGGAAGGGAATGCCATCGTCGTAACAGACGTAGGACAGCATCAAATGTGGGCAGCCCAATACTACCGCTTTAATAAGGCAGACAGGTGGGTGACATCAGGAGGGCTTGGTACAATGGGATTTGGTTTCCCTGCCAGCATCGGAGCTCAGCTGGCCGACCCGGAAGCATGCGTACTCGCTATTTGCGGAGATGGAGGGTTCCAAATGTCAACGCAGGAGCTTGCCATTATACAGGAAATGAACCTGCCGGTGAAAATTATCATTTTTAATAATATGGCCCTTGGCATGGTCCGGCAATGGCAGGAGATATTTTATGAATCCCGTTTCTCTCACAGCAAAATTCCAGTACAGCCATCATTCGTAAAATTGGCAGAAGCCTACGGAATAAAAGGATATGTCATTCAATCTGAAGAAGAAGCTGAAGAGTTATTGGATGAAGTGCTTCATAACCGCGAACCAGTACTTATCGACTTCCGGGTGGATCCGGATGAAAACGTGTATCCGATGATTGCGCCTGGAAAAGGACTTCATGAAATGGCAGGTGTAAAACCATGAAAAGAGTCATATGCCTGACTGTTATGAATCGGCCGGGTGTGCTAAACAGAATCACGAATTTATTTTCTAAAAGAAACTTTAATATCGAAAGCATTTCAGTTGGGCTGTCTGAACATGAAGGGATGTCGCGCATCACTTGTGTGGTCCATGTTGAGGACTCCAGTGCCAGTGAACAAATTACGAAACAGCTAAACAAGCAAATCGATGTGATAAAAGTGACTGATATCACGGATCAGTCGATAGTGGCAAGGGAGCTCGCCCTCATAAAAGTTCAGGCGGTCCCTTATACAAGAAATGAAATATACTCTTTGATTGAACCTTTTAGAGCTTCTGTCATAGATGTCAGCAAGGATAGCATGACTGTTCAGATTACAGGTGAATCTGATAAAGTAGAAGCTTTCATTGAACTTATTAAACCTTATGGAATCAAAGAGCTTGCCCGGACGGGAACAACGGCATTCCCAAGAGGAACACAGCGTACTTCCCAGCAGTCCAAATCATATTCAATTGTTTAATTATTAATTACTGAGTTGATTGTAGCGGAAGGTGCGAGACTCCTGCAGGAGTAGCGGGACAGGTGAGACCCCGCAGACGCGCAGCGTCGAGGAGGCTCACCGCCCGCCCGCGGAAAGAGAGCAGCCTGGAGCGGAAATCAACGGACAGCATTGATAAAAGAAACACTACAATTTATACGAATAGAGCCAAAAATTAATTATAAAAAATAATAAATTTTAATAGGAGAGGGAGATAAAACATGGCAAAAATGTACTATAACGGAGATGCAAATGCAGCTTATTTAAACGGAAAGAAAGTAGCGGTTATCGGATACGGTTCTCAGGGACATGCGCATGCGTTAAACATGAGGGACAGCGGAGTTGAAGTTGTAATCGGCCTTAGAAAAGGGAAGTCTTGGGATAAAGCAGAAGAAGACGGCTTCCAGGTATATTCGGTCGCTGAGGCTGCTGCACAGTCTGATGTAGTGATGATCTTATTGCCGGATGAACTCCAGCCAAAAGTATACAAGGAAGAAATTGAACCGAATCTATCAAGCCAGGCATTAATGTTTGCTCATGGATTTAACATTCATTTTAATCAGATCGTGCCTCCAAAAGAGTGTGATGTACTGCTTGTAGCACCTAAGGGACCAGGCCATTTGGTCAGAAGAACATATGAACAGGATGCAGGTGTCCCAGCACTGTTTGCAGTCCATCAGGACGTAACGGGAGAAGCGAAGGAACTGGCCCTTGCTTACGCTAAAGCCATTGGATCTCTTCGCGCAGGTGCATTAGAAACAACGTTTAAAGAAGAAACCGAGACAGATCTATTTGGCGAACAGGCAGTGCTATGCGGCGGGTTGACTTCTTTGGTGAAAGCAGGATTTGAAACTCTTACAGAAGCTGGGTATCAGCCGGAACTGGCATACTTTGAATGTCTCCATGAGCTAAAACTCATCGTTGACCTTATGTATGAAGGCGGTTTGGAAGGAATGCGCTATTCCATCTCAGATACTGCTCAATGGGGAGATTTTGTCAGCGGCCCGCGGGTAGTAGATGCAAGAGTGAAAGAAGAAATGAAGGCAGTTTTGAAAGATATCCAGGAAGGCAATTTTGCTAAAGGCTGGATTTTGGAAAACCAGGCAAATAGACCGGTATTCAATGCCGTAAATCAGAGAGAAAATGAGCATCCGATCGAGCAGGTTGGAAGAGAGCTTCGCAAGATGATGCCGTTTGTCAATAGCAGCAAGAAGAAAGAAGTGGTCGTAAGTGCGAACAATTAAGATATTTGACACAACCTTAAGAGATGGCGAACAATCGGCCGGTGTAAACCTTAACTTTTCCGAAAAGTTAGAAATTGCCAGACAGCTGGAGCGCTTGAATGTTGATATTATTGAAGCTGGTTTTCCTGCAGCGTCAAAAGGTGATTTTGCTTCTGTTCAGAAAATTGCCCAGACTATTAATAATTGCTCGGTCACAGGCCTGGCGAGAGCAGTTATCTCTGATATAGATGCCGCATGGGGAGCATTAAAGGACGGGGCTGAGCCAAGGATACATACATTCCTGGCAACCTCTCCGATTCACAGACAATATAAGTTAAAGAAAACGAAAGAAGAAGTGGTTGAAACAGCAGTTGAAACAGTTAAGTATGCTGCTTCAAAGTTCCCGATCGTCCAGTGGTCTGCGGAGGATGCTACCAGGACGGAATTGCCTTTTCTTGCTGAAATAATTGAAAAGGTCATCCAGGCTGGGGCGACGATCATTAATATACCGGATACTGTGGGATACACAACACCGCAGGAATATGGAGAGATTTTTCAATATTTAAGAAATCATGTTCCTTCTATTGATAAAGTATCCTTATCAGCTCATTGCCATGATGACTTGGGAATGGCCATAGCTAATTCCCTTTCAGCTATAGAAAATGGAGCAACACAGATTGAGGGCACTATCAACGGGATTGGTGAAAGAGCAGGAAATGCGGCATTGGAGGAACTGGCGGTAGCCCTTTACATCCGAAATAATCATTATCAGGCTTCCACCCGTCTGAATCTTCAGGAAATCAGCAGAACGAGCAGCCTGATCAGCAAGCTGACAGGCATGGTGGTACCAGCCAATAAAGCGATTGTCGGAAGAAATGCTTTTGCACATGAATCAGGAATACACCAGGATGGGGTACTGAAGGAAAAAACAACTTATGAAATTATTTCCCCTGATCTAGTCGGATTCCAATCCAATTCCATGGTGCTTGGAAAACACTCTGGACGCCATGCCTTTAAAAATCGTCTGAGTGAACTGGGGCTTGAAGTAGCAGATGAAGAAGCAAACCGGCTATTCACAGTTTTCAAGGATTTGGCTGACCGCAAAAAAGAGATGACAGACGATGACCTTGCAGCCATTGTACTTGAAGAGAAGCTCTCCAAGGAACAACGATTCTATGATTTGATCGGAATCCAAATTCAATATGGCACGAACTCTGTTCCAACGGCAACTGTTACTCTGTCAGGATCAAATAACGAAGTGATCCAGGAAGCCGGTACTGGAGCAGGAAGCATAGAAGCTCTGTATAACACATTGGAAAAATGCTTGAATGGAACAGCTAACCTTCTTGATTACCGCATTCAATCCGTAGGGGCAGGTAGAGACGCTTTAGCTCAGGTTTATGTAAAGCTGAACTACGAAGGAGTGGAAACCAGCGGCCGCGGATTGGCCCAGGATGTGCTCGAAGCTTCCTCAAAGGCTTACTTGAACGCTGTTAATAGAGTGATATATATGAAAGAAAAAGCACAGGCGCAAGCGGTAGAGGCGAATTAATAGAAGCTCCTGTTCCTCCCCGCGGGTTTGCTATAGTGCCCCGTGCTGAAATCAATAACCAAAACAATAATCTATAAGAATAAACAAAAAAACAGACGGAGGGATTAAAAATGAAAAAACGTATCGCAGTACTTCCAGGAGATGGGATCGGCAAAGAAGTGGTGAAGGGAGCAATTGAAGTCCTGCAGGCCGTTGGAGAACGGTTCGGACATCAATTCCAATTTTCATATGGCAAAATTGGCGGTTCTGCTATTGATGCAGCCGGAACTCCACTGCCTGATGAAACGCTGGAGCTTTGCAAAGAAAGCGATGCGGTCATGCTGGGAGCGGTTGGAGGGCCTAAATGGGACCGGCAGCCTCCCCACCTTCGTCCTGAAAAGGGTCTCTTGAAGATCCGAAAGGAATTGAATCTCTATGCAAATCTGCGGCCAACTCAATATTATTCCAGCCTTTCTGATACTTCTCCATTAAAAAATGAAGTAATTGAAGGTGTGGATATGCTGATGGTCAGAGAATTAACTGGCGGCCTGTATTTCGGAAAGCCAAGCGAGAGGACCCAGCAAAACGGAAAAGATGCTGTGGTAGATACATTGTTTTATCAAAAAGAAGAAATGCGGCGAGTCATTAAACTGGCCTTTGAACTTGCCGGATGCCGCCGTGGCAAGGTGACTTCTGTTGACAAGGCAAATGTTCTGGAATCAAGCCGAATGTGGAGAGAGGTAGCGGAGGAAATTGCAAAGCAATATCCGGAAGTGGCATTGGAGCATATGCTTGTTGACAATGCAGCGATGCAAATGATTAAAAATCCGAAGCAATTCGATGTTGTAGTAACGGAAAATATGTTTGGTGATATTTTGAGCGATGAAGCTTCTGTATTGACTGGCTCTTTAGGGATGCTTCCTTCTGCCAGTATCTCGGAAAATGGGCCATATTTATACGAACCAATCCATGGTTCAGCACCGGATATTCAAGGGAAGAATGCAGCCAATCCTATTGCCATGATTTTATCAGCAGCGATGATGCTTCGATTATCTTTCGGAATGGAAGAGGAAGCTGAAGCGGTTGAAAATGCTGTTAATCAAGTACTTGAAGCTGGCTATCGTACAAGAGATATTGTTTCATTTGGAAAAAAGGTGGTAACTACTTCTGAAATGATTGAAGAGGTGAAGGCTACCCTTTTGGATAACGAAGCGATTCTAAATATCATGGGGGCTTATGCATAAAGCTGAAATGATGGCTGGACACAGTTTCAGCTGATTTTAAAAACTGAGACACGGCCTTCATCGGCCGTGTTTCTTTTAAAAAGGGAGTGGAACAGAATGGGAAAATCAATAATAGATAAGATTTGGGAAAAGCATGTAGTCCACAGGGAAGAGGGGAAGCCGGATTTGATGTACATAGACCTCCACTTAGTGCACGAGGTTACATCCCCTCAGGCTTTTTCAGGTTTAAGAATGAAAAACAGAAAAGTCAGAAGGCCTGATAAAACGTTTGCTACAGTTGACCATAATATTCCTACTGATAACCGAAAAGTCATCAATGATCCTGTTGCACTGAACCAAATGACTACTTTGGAAAAAAACTGTCTGGAATTCGGCATCCCTCTTGCAGGCCTGGATAGTCCTGAACAGGGGATAGTCCATGTTATCGGGCCGGAGCTGGGGCTTACTCAGCCAGGCATGACAATTGTTTGCGGTGACAGCCATACATCGACTCATGGAGCTTTTGGATCAATAGCATTTGGCATTGGAACAAGTGAAGTGGAGCATGTCATGGCTACCCAGACTTTATGGCAAAGCAAGCCTAAAACATTAAAACTGGAGATAAATGGCGAGTTGAAAAAAGGGGTTACCGCTAAAGATGTCATACTTTATATTATTGCCAAAAACGGAATTGGCTTTGGTACGGGCCATATTATTGAATATTGCGGGGATGCCATTGCGAAAATGTCAATGGAAGAAAGAATGACGATTTGTAATATGTCCATTGAAGGAGGAGCAAGGGCAGGGCTTGTCAGTCCTGATGGAACGACGTTTGCGTATCTGCAAGGACGGAAGTATGCACCAAAAGGAGCTGAATTTGCGCAGGCGGTAGAGAATTGGAAAGAGCTTGTATCCGATCCTGATGCGGCATACGATAAAACTATTCAAATTGATGCAGCAGATATTGCGCCAATGGTCAGCTGGGGGACAAATCCTTCTATGACTTCCAAAGTGAATGAACAGCTTCCAAAACTTGAGGAATGCAAAAACGAGCTTGAACAAAAATCACTTTCTAGAGCTTTAGATTATATGGGGCTGCAGGAAGGGCAGAAAATTGAAGACATTCAGATTCAGCATGTATTCATCGGGTCCTGTACAAATTCCCGGCTGGAAGACTTAAAACAGGCCGCGGAAATAATTAGAGGGAAGAAAGTTCATCCTCAAGTCCGTGCACTTGTTGTTCCGGGGTCACAGCAGGTCAAAAAGCAGGCGGAGGCTGAAGGACTGGATCTTATCTTTAAGCAGGCTGGTTTTGAATGGAGGGAATCAGGCTGCAGCATGTGTTTGAGCATGAATAATGATATTGTGCCAAGCGGCGAGCATTGTGCATCAACATCAAACCGAAATTTTGAAGGACGCCAGGGATCAGGGGCCAGAACACATCTTGTCAGTCCATTAATGGCGGCTGCGGCAGCTTTGTACGGACATTTTGTGGACGTAGGGGCTTTGCTTAGCGCAGAAACAGTTCAATAAAAAGGAGGAGAACAAAATGAGCGGATTTAAAACACTGCAAGGGAAAGCTGCTGCTTTAGATAGAGCAAATGTGGATACTGATCAGATTATCCCCAAGCAATTTCTTAAGAGAATTGAAAAAACGGGGTTTGGACAGTATCTGTTCTATGACTGGAGATTTACAAAAGATGGTTTGCCTAATCCTGAGTTTGAGTTGAATAAGGAAGAAAACCAGGGTGCCCCTATCCTCATTGCAAATGAAAACTTCGGCTGCGGTTCTTCGAGGGAGCATGCACCATGGGCTTTAGGAGATTATGGCTTTAAAGTAATCATTGCCCCTTCATTTGCTGATATTTTTCATCAAAATTGCTTAAAAAATGGACTTTTGCCAATCACTCTTCCGGCTGAAACAGTCGAATATCTGCTCAAGCGTGCTAAAAGCCAGCCATACGAATTAAAGGTTGATTTGCAGAATCAAGTAATTGAAGATGAACATAATTTTTCAGCATCATTCTCTATTAATGATTACTGGAAAAAAATGCTGATTAATGGATGGGATGAAATAGAGATTACCCTTCAATTAGAAAAAAGCATTTCAAATTTTGAAGAAAAAAAGTTAGCGGTACAGTAGGAATATATGAAAGATTCATGGCGGGAAACCATGAATCTTTTTGTTTTTCTGCTGATTCATGCTACACTATCTTCAAAAATATAAGTTGAGGCGGTACTAGCATGGGAAAGCGGGAACGGAAAAATCAAAACAATAAAATCATTCTATTTCCCGGCCTTGAGAAAAGACTGCTGGAAAAGGGGCTTGAGTCCTTTCAGCAGAAAAGGTATCAGGAATCGATCCGGTTCTTTGAAGAAGCAATGGAGATGGAGCCTGAGAATACCGATGTACATATCGGGCTTGTTCTGGCATATTATGAAGCGGGAGAGTTGGAAAAAGCGAAAGAACTGGCTAATAAAATGCTCCAAACAGGCATTGGGGATTACATACAGGTAATGGATCTTTATTTAATGATCCTTGTGCAGCTGCACCAATACAGCGAGATTGCAGCAATGATTGAAGTTCTCCTTGAAGAGAGGGAGATCCCGAAGGAGAAGTTTGAGCATTTCAGCAGAATGCTTGAGTTCAGCAGAAAGATGGCGGCTTCACCGTCTGAAGCCGAGATTGAAGCACCTGAAATGAAGGAATTCAAGAACAGGAAGCTAAATCTGTTCTCCTACCAGGATCAGCATGACCAAGTGCAGATCGCTGCACAGCTGGCAGAGCATAATATCAGGCCATATATAGAAGATATTAAAGCATATCTTGAAGCGCATGACGGTAATCCTTTCTTTAAAACGATGCTGTTAAATGTGCTTACCGAGCATGGTTATGATAAATATGTACCGATTCGGAAATTTAATAAGAGTGTACGCGTTATTCCTGCCGATCTCCCCCCGGTACATCAGCAGCCGATGCTGTTAAAAATAGTCAATAAACTGGAGATTCAGCTCGAGCAGGAAGATCCGGTATTATATGAAAATACAAAAAGCCTTGCAGAAAGGCACTTTTTCCTGCTATATCCGCTTGAGGCTTCACCGGATAACGCTGCGTCCTGGGCGGCGGCATACCATATGCTTTCATATGAGTACCATGGCTTAACCAGTTCTTTCAGCAAACTGGGAGATATTTATGAAGCTCCAGAAGAGGAAATTGAACAGGCTCTTGTCTTTATAAGAAAGATAGAAGAAATTTCTTATCCCAATATTTAGCCTTCAATGTTGAAAGACAGGGAGTGTATGTTATAATATAATGGTTGTATTATGTGTATATATACATTTTTATTAAATGGATATGGCTTGAAAAACAAGAGATATTCATAACATTCTGTGTTGAATGAAATGATAATAGATTTTTGGAGGGAAATGATTGTATGTCTGCTAAATTTGAAAAGTTAGAAGGGAACCGCGGGGTTCTTACAATTGAAGTAGATGCAGAGAAAGTGAATGAAGGCTTAGACGCTGCATTTAAAAAAGTAGTTAAGCAAGTAAACGTACCAGGATTCCGTAAAGGAAAAATGCCTCGCGGAATGTTTGAAAAGCGTTTCGGAGTTGAATCTTTATACCAGGATGCAGTAGATTATCTTCTTCCAGAAGCTTATGCTAATGCAATTGATGAAACAGGCATTGAGCCGGTAGATCGTCCTGAAATCGATGTTGAGCAAATTGAACAAGGAAAAAACCTTATCTTCAAAGCTACAGTTACTGTTAAGCCTGAAGTAAAGCTTGGCGAATACAAAGGCCTTGAAGTCAAGCCACTTGAAACAAACGTTACAGATGAAGATGTTAACAGCGAGCTAACTTCACTTCAGGAAAGACAAGCTGAACTTGCCGTTAAAGAAGAAGGAAAAGCTGAAACTGGCGATACAGTTGTTATGGACTTTGAAGGATTCGTTGATGGCGAAGCTTTCGAAGGCGGAAAAGCTGAGAATTACTCACTTGAACTTGGTTCAGGACAGTTCATCCCTGGCTTTGAAGACCAATTGACTGGAACAGCGGCTGGAGAATCCAAGGAAGTTGAAGTTACTTTCCCAGAGGAATACCATGCTGCCGAGCTAGCTGGAAAGCCTGCAACATTCAAAGTAACTGTACATGAAATCAAAACAAAACAGCTTCCTGAGCTTGATGATGAGTTTGCTAAAGATGCAGACGAAGAAGTTGAAACTTTGGATGCATTAAAAGAAAAAATCAAAACTCGCTTAGAAGAAAGCAAGAAGCATGAAGCTGAGCACCATGTCCGTGATACTGTTGTTGAAGCAGCAGCAGCTAATGCTGAAATGGAAATTCCAGCAGCAATGGTTGACACAGAAGTTAACCGCATGATGCAGGAGTTCGAACAGCGTCTGCAAATGCAAGGCATGAACCTTGAACTATACTTCCAGTTCTCCGGACAGGATGAAGCTGCACTGCGCGAGCAAATGAAAGAGGAAGCTGAAAAGCGCGTACGCGTTAACCTGACTCTTGAAGCAATCGCAAAAGCAGAAAACATCGAAGTAAGTGATGAAGAAGTTACAGAAGAACTTAACAAAATGGCAGAAATGTACAACATGTCTGCTGACCAGATCACACAAGCTCTTGGAAGCCTTGAAGGCCTAAAAGCAGATCTTCAAATTAAAAAAGCAGTAGATTTCCTTGTGGAAAATAGTAAAACTGTTGCATAATAAAAGAAAAGCGGAGGCGGAGCTAGACAGTGGTCTAACTTCGAAAGCAGAAATTTTCTCCCTTTTAATAAGAAACAAGGCGCGAGTTTATCGTGCCTTGTTTTATACCATCAAGACAATACATAATTAAAATCTCCCTTGTATCTTTTGCCTGGTGAAAGTTTTACGGCATATTGAACATGGACAGGAATACAAATACATATATAGATAATTTAATTATCGGTCCTAGGGGCCGACTTAATTTAGCCATTTTTGGTTAAGCTTATGAAAGTACATATAAAATTCAGCCTGTTTTTTCTTTGCGAAATCCCATCACATGCATGCATACATAATTGAAATGTTTTAAGAGTTATCATTTCCTGTCCACTGTAAAAATGTGTTACAATGCAATACATAACTGCTGAAGGTTTTGATTTTTAAGAAAGTGTGAATTATTAAAGAGGGCATGTTTGCACGTATATTTCAAAGAGCCCGCCATAATTCCCAACCTTTCTATGGCTGAATAAAGAACTATTTGCATGTGATCTCGCAAGCTTAATATATCGTTTTGAAGTTTTTTCAAGGGGTGAAGGATTTGTTTAAATTTAATGATGAAAAAGGGCAATTGAAATGTTCTTTCTGTGGCAAGACACAGGATCAGGTCCGCAAACTTGTTGCTGGGCCAGGAGTATATATATGTGATGAATGCATTGAACTTTGCACTGAAATTGTGGAGGAAGAGCTGGGTACAGAAGAAGAAGTGGAATTCAAAGATGTGCCAAAGCCAGCTGAAATCCGCGATATTCTGGATGAGTACGTAATTGGCCAGGATCAGGCGAAAAAATCGTTATCTGTTGCGGTATATAATCACTATAAGCGCATCAATTCCAACAGCAAGATAGATGAAGTTGAACTATCAAAAAGTAATATTGCCATGATCGGTCCGACTGGTAGCGGTAAAACCTTGCTTGCTCAGACATTGGCCCGTATTCTTAATGTTCCGTTTGCAATTGCAGACGCAACATCATTGACTGAAGCCGGATATGTCGGGGAAGATGTTGAAAATATTCTCCTAAAGCTTATTCAGGCAGCAGATTATGATGTGGAAAAGGCAGAAAAAGGAATCATTTATATTGATGAGATTGATAAAGTTGCACGTAAGTCAGAAAATCCATCAATTACTCGTGATGTATCGGGTGAAGGTGTGCAGCAGGCTCTATTGAAAATTCTGGAGGGAACAGTTGCGAGCGTACCGCCACAAGGCGGCCGCAAACATCCTCATCAGGAATTTATCCAGATTGACACGACCAATATCCTGTTTATTTGCGGCGGTGCATTTGATGGCATTGAGCAAATTATTAAACGCCGCTTAGGCCAGAAGGTAATTGGCTTTGGATCCGACCAGAATCAAAAAGAAATCGAGCCAAAGGATCTTCTTGCAAAAGTGCTTCCTGAAGACCTGCTGAAATTCGGTTTAATCCCTGAATTTATTGGACGTCTTCCAGTTATTGCAAGCCTTTCCCAGCTTGATGAAGCTGCATTGATTGAGATTTTAACTAAACCTAAAAATGCACTTGTCAAACAATATCAGAAAATGCTTGAACTTGATGATGTTGAGCTTGATTTTGAAGAAGGCGCACTTGAAGAAATTGCTAAAAAAGCAATTGAAAGAAAAACAGGTGCCCGAGGACTGCGCTCCATTATTGAAGGAATCATGCTGGATGTAATGTTTGATCTTCCATCACGCGAAGATATTAAAAAATGCATTATTACGAAAGAAACGGTTATTGATAATGGTTCGCCAAAACTTGTTTTGGAGGACGGAACAGTCGTTGAAGAAGAGCGTAAGACGTCAGCATAATAAAAAGTGGCCAGCCTTGAGGCATGGCCATTTTTTATGCTTTTAAATATTTATTCTTGAGGCCCCCAAGGATGGGGTCATGCGGACATTGCCACAGGACAAGGAAAGCTGTGGTATCGATACATCGCAGGACCGAAAGCGGCAGCTTTTGGGAGGAGGCGGCGCTTTAATCTGTGTTCCTTCGTGAGCAAGACGCTTCCGCTTTCCATGCTTACTTTTAAATGAATTCCTTGTTTATTCCAACTCAGTCAGGGAGATACTAGCATTATCAACGAGAACAAATAATGCAGGAGGGAACACAATGAGTTGGACGGGGATCGCTTTATTTATCCAATTGTTTTTTGGAATTGTCATTGGGCTTTACTTTTGGAATTTGCTTAGGAGCCAGCGGACACAAAAGGTTTCTATCGACCGTGAATCAAGGAAGGAAATGGATGTATTGAAAAAGATGCGTTCCATTTCATTAACTGAACCTTTATCAGAAAAAGTTCGTCCAGCCAGTTTTGCAGACATTGTAGGGCAGGAGGATGGAATTAAATCTCTGAAAGCGGCATTGTGCGGACCCAATCCTCAACATGTAATTATTTATGGTCCTCCCGGCGTGGGAAAAACGGCTGCTGCCAGATTGGTACTGGAAGAGGCCAAGAAAAATGCAAAGTCCCCTTTTGAGGCAGCTTCTGTTTTTATAGAACTGGATGCTACTACGGCGAGATTCGATGAGAGGGGCATTGCAGATCCTCTAATAGGTTCTGTTCATGATCCAATTTATCAGGGAGCCGGGGCAATGGGCCAGGCGGGAATCCCGCAGCCTAAACAGGGGGCTGTTACAAATGCACATGGTGGGGTGCTTTTTATTGACGAAATCGGTGAGCTTCACCCCATTCAGATGAACAAGCTTCTGAAAGTGCTTGAAGACCGGAAAGTATTTCTGGAGAGTGCTTATTATAATGAAGAAAATACTCAAATACCAACCCATATTCATGATATCTTTAAAAATGGCCTGCCGGCGGACTTTCGCCTGATTGGAGCAACTACCAGGACCCCGAATGAAATACCGCCTGCCATTCGTTCCAGATGCATGGAGGTATTTTTCAGAGAGTTAGCTGAAGAAGAGATTTCAGCTGTAGCCAAAAAGGCTTCGGAAAAGGTCAATCTCACTATTAGTGAAAATGCTCTAGGCATTCTCGCCAATTATGCAAGAAATGGACGAGAAGCGGTTAATATGATTCAAATTTCTGCTGGGTTAGCGATTACTGAAGATCGTGATTACATAAAAGATGAAGATATTGAATGGGTTGTGCAATCGAGTCAGCTTTCACCGAGAATGGAAAGGAAAATCAATTCTCATTCTGCTGTTGGTCTTGTAAATGGTCTGGCCGTATATGGACCGAACACAGGTGCTTTGCTTGACATTGAAGTTACTGTGATTCCTGCAAAAGAAAAGGGCAGTATTAATATAACAGGCATAGTAGAAGAAGAAAGCATTGGCGGCCAAGGAAAGTCAATCCGCAGAAAAAGTATGGCCAAGGGTTCAATTGAAAATGTTATTACTGTTTTGAGATCAATGGGCGTACCGGCTGACGAATATGATATTCATGTCAACTTCCCCGGCGGAGTTCCTATTGACGGCCCTTCTGCCGGCATTGCCATGGCGACAGGGATTTATTCTGCCATTTATAAACGGCCAGTCGACAATACTGTAGCCATGACCGGGGAAATCAGCATTCACGGGTATGTCAAGCCAATTGGAGGCGTATATCCAAAGGTGAAAGCTGCTAAAAAAGCAGGAGCACAGACAGTTATTATCCCAAAAGAAAATATGCAATCCATCTTAAAGGAGATAACAGGCATTAAGATTATCCCTGTAACCCATTTGAATGAAGTATTTGATGCAGCGCTGCAAAAAGAGTATCTCAAAGAGCAAGCCATAACCGCTTCAATCGAATTAAAGAAAAAAGAGAGCATATGATGTGTGGCCCAGTAACCCATTCAGGGTTTGTCAGTTATTGAAAACTTGCTGTACAAACGCCTCCCGCTAATCGCGGTCAGAAACTTCGGTTTGCAGTTTAGGCTACAAACCGAAGTTTTATTTGCGTAAAGAAGGATAAAGTGTAATTATAAATGAATATCTTTTTAATACAGGCTTTCAGCAATTTCTCTTTAATAGACACTGCTATTTAAATACGATAGAATTGTACAAAGAAATTATTAGCAATAATGGGGTTAAAAAGATGCATTTTGGAGGTGCAAAGGAATGGCGAAAAAGAAAGAAATCATCGTCCCCCTCCTGCCGCTTCGAGGCTTGCTTGTTTATCCGACCATGGTTCTGCATTTGGATGTAGGCCGTGAGAAATCGGTTCAGGCCCTTGAAAAAGCAATGGTAGATGACCATTTAATTTTCTTAACAACACAAAAGGATATATCTATAGATGAACCATCAGAAGATGATCTATATAGAATGGGCACGCTAACACGTGTAAAGCAGATGCTCAAGCTTCCAAACGGTACCATCCGAGTTCTTGTTGAAGGGCTTAAGAGAGCGGAAATTATTGATTTTCAGGATGAAGCCGAACATTATTCTGTTAGTGTAAAGGTTTTTGAGGATCCTGAGACCAAGGACGTAGAAGATCAGGCATTGATGAGGACCATGCTTGAATATTTTGAGCAATACATAAAGGTATCGAAGAAGATTTCAGCCGAAACGTACTCCTCTGTAGCAGATATAGAAGAGCCTGGGCGCATGGCAGATATCATTTCTTCCCATTTGCCTTTAAAGCTTAAAGAAAAACAGGAAATTCTTGAAACCATAGATGTAAAAGAGCGGATGAACCAGGTTATTGAAATCATCCATAATGAAAAAGAAGTTCTGAACCTTGAAAAAAAGATTGGCCAGCGTGTGAAAAAATCGATGGAGAGAACGCAAAAGGAATATTATTTGCGTGAACAGATGAAGGCAATCCAAAAAGAGCTGGGGGATAAGGAAGGCAAGACAGGAGAAATAGCTGAGCTGACGGAAAAGATTGAAAATGCCGGCATGCCTGAGCATGTCGAGCTGACAGCTTTAAAAGAACTGGACCGCTATGAAAAAGTTCCATCCAGTTCAGCTGAAAGTGCAGTTATCCGCAACTATATCGAATGGCTTGTCACATTGCCATGGTCAAAGGCAACAGATGATGACCTGGATATCCTGAAGGCGGAAAGAATTCTGAATGAAGACCATCATGGCCTGGAAAAAGTTAAGGAACGGGTTCTGGAATACCTTGCAGTGCAAAAGCTGACGAATTCCCTTAAAGGGCCGATTCTTTGTCTTGCAGGCCCTCCTGGTGTCGGTAAAACAAGCCTTGCCCGTTCTATCGCGACATCGCTTAACCGCAATTTTGTCCGTGTATCACTCGGCGGAGTTCGGGACGAGTCTGAGATTCGCGGACATAGAAGAACTTATGTAGGTGCAATGCCTGGCCGCATCATTCAGGGCATGAAAAAGGCAGGTACGATTAACCCTGTGTTCCTGCTTGATGAAATCGACAAAATGTCTTCTGACTTCCGCGGGGATCCTTCATCTGCGATGCTGGAGGTTTTAGACCCCGAGCAGAACCATAATTTTAGTGATCATTACATTGAAGAAACATATGATCTTTCAAAGGTCATGTTTATAGCCACAGCCAACAATCTCGGGACGATTCCTGGTCCGCTGCTGGACAGAATGGAAGTTATCACGATTGCAGGCTATACAGAGCAGGAAAAGATTCATATAGCAAAAGACCACCTGCTGCCTAAACAAATTAAAGAACATGGTCTTTCCAAATCTCAGCTTCAGATTCGTGAAGATGGCCTTCAGAAGGTAGTCCGCTATTATACTCGTGAGGCAGGAGTCCGGGGCTTGGAGCGTCAGCTGGCTACTATCTGCAGGAAAACGGCTAAAATTATCGTATCCGGCGAAAAGAAGAAAGTGATTGTGAATGGTAAAAATACTGAGGAGTTTCTTGGAAAGCCAAAATACCGCTACGGTCAGGCTGAGCTTGAAGACCAGGTTGGTGTTGCTACAGGGCTGGCCTATACAACAGTTGGCGGCGACACCCTTCAGATAGAAGTATCCCTCTCTCCTGGAAAAGGGAAGCTTGTTCTTACAGGTAAACTTGGGGATGTCATGAAAGAGTCTGCTCAAGCGGCATTCAGTTATGTTCGTTCTAAAGCAAAGGAACTGGGAATTGATGAGAATTTCCATGAAAAGCATGACATTCACATTCATGTTCCAGAAGGTGCAGTCCCAAAAGATGGTCCATCTGCAGGGATTACTATTACAACCGCACTGGTTTCTGCGCTGTCTGGAAAGCCAATCCGTAAAGAAGTGGGAATGACAGGGGAAATCACTTTAAGAGGCCGAGTGCTTCCTATTGGCGGTTTGAAAGAAAAGTCTTTGAGCGCCCATCGGGCAGGATTGACTAAAATCATCCTCCCTAAAGATAATGAAAAAGACATAGAAGATATCCCTGAAAGCATCAGGGAAGAGCTTGATTTTGTTTTGGTATCACATGTGGACGAAGTCTTAAAACATGCCCTGAATGGCGGTGTCGAAGCATGAAAGTAACCAGCTCAGAAATCGTCATCAGTGCTGTTAAGCCTGATCAATACCCTGAAAGTGAATTGCCGGAATTCGCCCTTGCCGGCCGTTCCAACGTCGGCAAATCTTCATTCATTAATAAAATGCTTAATCGAAGGGGACTTGCAAGAATATCCTCTAAACCGGGGAAGACACAAACCCTGAATTTTTACCTTATTAACGAAATTCTTCACTTTGTTGATGTTCCAGGCTATGGATATGCTAAGGTATCCAAAAAGGAACGTGAAGCTTGGGGAAAGATGATAGAAACATACTTAACCAGCAGAGAGCAGTTAAAAGCAGTTGTGCTGATAGTTGATTTGCGCCATCCCCCTTCAAGTGACGATGTCATGATGTACGACTTTTTAAAGCATTATGATATTCCCTGTGTAGTGATTGCTACAAAAGCGGATAAAATACCTAAGTCCAAGTGGCAAAAACATATGAAAATCACGAAAGAAACCTTGGATATCGATCCGAATGATCAGATCATTATGTTTTCCTCCGAAACGGGTTATGGAAAAGACAAGGCCTGGTCTGCATTGAAAAGCTTTATGTAATTCAAAAAATCCCGCTGCATTGTGCAGCGGGATTTTTTGTGATTTCTCCATTTGGGTCTTTCGTCATAGAGAAGCTTTCAGTGCGATATTTTGCAGGGTGAAAGAATGGGATAATATGGATAATATTTTTGTCGAAGGGTGAGGAATCTGCAGAATACTGGAGGATAAGGAGTCATGTTGGAGTTCAAAGAGGGTAAGTTAATGAGAACAGCTTAAATTCTGTAATATCATTAATTACCATAAAATATGAATTTTGAGAATATTTTAAAATCATGATAGAGTTAAAGGGCATTTATAAAAGAGAGATACTGAAGGGGGAATTTAGACTAGTGAGACATTGGTTAAAAGGAATTATAGCAGCTGCTTTTGTATTGGTCCTGGCGGCATGCGGCGGATCAGAGGAAGCGTCTAAAAGCGGAATGGATCTAGTAGACGATGACAAATTTACGTATGCAGCTTCAGGAGAGTTCAAACCTTTTAGTTATACAAATGATGATGGAAGCATGAGCGGATTTGATATTGATGTGGCCGAAGCTGTAGCAAAAGAACTCGGGCTTGAGCCGGTTCAGAATAAATTTAAGTTTGGCGGTATTGTCGAAGGTGTGAAATCCGGCCGTTTTGATGCAGCGGTAGCCAGCCATACCATTACGGAAGAACGTTTGAAGGCAGTCAATTTTTCGACGCCATATTACTATTCTGGCCCGCAAATTTATGTGCGTCCAGACAGCAGCGTTGAAACGCTTGCTGACCTCAAAGGCATGGAAATAGCAGTATCGAAGGGTTCTACATATACTTCAAATGCAGAGGAGGCTACAGATAATATCCAGTTCTATGATAGTGATGTTGTGGCCCTGGAGGCCTTGAGCAAGGGAAAACATGATGCGGTCATCACAGACTTTGTAACAGGTAAAGAAGCGATTGGCGCCGGAATGAAAATCGAAGGCAAAGAGCTGCTGGGCCGCAGTGAGCAGGCAATTGCTGTTGCAAAGGATAATAAAGAGCTGCTCGAAAAAGTGAATGAAGCTCTTGAAACACTTCGAGAGAATGGAACACTCACAGAAATCAGCAAAAAATATATCGGTGAAGATATAACAGTTGATCCTGAGAAGGAATAACATTGCGGGCGGATGTGTGTCAAACATTCGCCTGTTTTGTTTTTTACACAAACTGAAATAGCCAACTGAAGGGGGATTTTTGTGGATTTGCTTACAAAGTTTATGGATACATATCCCGTATTTTTAAAGGGAATGCTCTTAACCTTTCAATTAACCATTGTAGCGGTGTTTATTGCTATTTTTATAGGATTGTTTTTTGCCTTTTTAAAGATTTCGAGAATTAAAGTTCTGGAATGGATTGCGGACATCTATATTTTCCTTGTAAGGGGAACGCCGCTTGTTGTTCAGATTTTCATCTTCTATTTCGGTTTGACAGCATTGGATATTTCACAGTTTTGGTCAGTTGTCCTTGGACTTGCTTTTCACAATGGTGCCTATATAGCCGAAATTTTCAGGGGTTCCATTCAATCCATCGACAAAGGACAAATGGAAGCAGGGCGTTCGCTGGGTATGACTGCTGGCCTTGCAATGAGAAGGATCATTCTGCCTCAGGCTTTCCGCCGGGCTATGCCGCCTCTTGGCAATCAATTTATCATTGCTTTGAAGGATTCATCACTTGCTTCCTTTATCGGCATGTACGAGCTCTTTAATGTGGCCACGACTTACGGTTCCAATGAATATGACTACATGAGTTATCTGCTGATCGTAGCTGTTTACTATTTAGTACTTGTACTTATTTTCTCTATCCTTGTAAATATGATTGAGAAAAGAATGGCTAGCAGTGATTAAGGGGGAATGAAGGCATGAGTGAATCGTATATGATTAAGGTAGAAAAATTGAACAAATCATTCGGGGATCTGCACGTACTAAAGGACATTGACATAACAGTAAAAGAAAGTGATGTTGTTTGCCTGATCGGTGCAAGCGGGTCCGGTAAAAGCACACTTCTCCGCTGCTTGAACTTTCTAGAATTAAAGGACAGCGGCAATATCATTTTTGAGGGCGAAAAGGTTGAAAAAGAAACACATGATCTAAATAAAGTAAGAGAAAAAGTAGGAATGGTTTTTCAGCATTTCCATTTATTTCCTCATATGACTGTTCTCGAAAATGTGATGGAAGCACCATTACATGTGAAAAAGCTTCCAAAGGATCAAGTAAAAAAAGATGCCCAGGACCTATTAAAAAAAGTAGGGCTTTCTGACAAGGAGAATGTATATCCATCAAAACTTTCGGGCGGACAAAAACAGCGTGTAGCCATTGCAAGAGCGCTGGCAATGAAGCCCGATATCATGCTTTTTGATGAGCCGACATCGGCACTTGATCCGGAGCTTGTAGGGGAAGTGCTTTCCACAATGAAAGAGCTCGCCCTTGAAGGGATGACAATGGTCGTCGTCACCCATGAAATGGGCTTTGCAAGAGAAGTAGCAGACTGGGCTGTCTATATGCATGACGGTAGAATTGTAGAAGTGGGGCATCCGGAGGATTTGTTTAACAATCCAAAAGAACAAAGAACCAAAAATTTTCTCGATTCAGTACTCTAACCAGTTTGAATATAAAAAGACAGGGAAAAGTTTACTATCCCTGTCTTTATTTTTTTGCTCCAGCGCTTGCCCCCTCGAGGTCACAAGCCTGTCTAGTTGCGGCTCCTAGGAACTCGGGGTCATAAGCCGTTTCCTTCCGGCAGGAAAAACGCCTTCTTACAGGAACCGTCTTATGCCTGTCGTCCCTGGGCAGTCGCCTCCACATTTCAAGCAATCCTCCCCAAAAGGCAAAGAATGCCTTTCCGTGAGTCTCGTCTTGTGCTTGCAGGGGGTGAGCAGTAAGGGAAAGCTTCCTTGGATGTTCTTCGCAGGAACAGGCGCTTTTGGCTTGCTCCGAAGATGCTTACGCTTTTACTTTTTCTTCACTAATAAAAAATACAATCCAATTAGCATTAAAAGAATTGGCCATAGCTGCCAAACATCAGAAACACCATTTTCCAGGAGCCCCATCCACTCTGCAACCCTGTCATAAAAAAGAAGCAATGCGGCAAGAATTAAAAATAAGATGCCCTGGAACAATCCTGCCCCTGTTTTCTGATGACGAAGGAGGAAGCCGAGAGCAATTATCAGAATAAATGTTCCGATATGATCCGGCCAAATTTCCAGGCGGTTCACCACATGAAAGTGAAGGCCAAATCCTGTTAAAATGACACCTGGCAATATGGAATCATAATCCCTTGCTCCATATCCCTGAATTAAAAAGGCTGCTCCGACGATAATGAGAAGGGTCGGCCAGGAATAGAACGGCTGTAAGGCAGTAAATCCGCTCTGCTGAAGGAAAAAGTAGGCTCCAAATCCGAGTAAAATAATTCCTGGAAAAACACGCTGATTTTTCATAAAAAACACCACTTCCAATAAGGTATACTTGAATCCGGCAAGTTTTTTTGTTACTGTACATAAGGGAGTATTTGTCTATTTAAGGATACCTATGACCAGGCTCCTGTTTAAAAAATATAGTACCATATGTGTTCAATATCTGTTCACATTTAAGCATTAATTGAAAAAATAGAAATGATATAATTAATATTAATGAACAAGGCAATAATTCTGGGGGTGTCAATTTCAATGCATATCTTGGTCGTCGGTCTAAACTATAAAACTGCCCCTGTTGAAATCCGTGAACGTCTAACCTTTAATCCTTCACAATTGGGCGAGGCAATGAAGACATTAAATGACAAAAAAAGCATTTTAGAGAATGTCATTCTGTCTACATGCAATCGGACCGAAATTTATGCAGTTGTGGACCAGCTTCATACTGGCCGCTATTATATAAAGGAATTTTTGGCAGAACATTTCAAAATGGATCAGAGTGAATTTTCTCCATTCCTATTTATTTATGAAGAGGATGGGGCCATTGAGCATCTATTCAAGGTAGCATGCGGCCTTAACTCCATGATCCTTGGCGAAACACAGATTTTAGGACAGGTAAGGACAAGTTTTCTGGAGGCTCAATCAGAAAATACAACCGGAACAGTTTTTAACCACTTGTTTAAGCAGGCAGTAACGCTCGCTAAGCGGGCACACTCTGAAACGGAGATAGGGGCAAATGCAGTTTCTGTCAGTTATGCAGCAGTGGAACTGGCTAAGAAGATTTTCGGATCCCTCCAAAATAAACATGTTCTTATTTTAGGAGCCGGTAAAATGGGGGAGCTGGCAATCCAAAACCTTCATGCCAACGGAGCCAGTAAAGTAACAGTTATTAACCGTACATTCGAAAAAGCGCAGGATCTCGCAAGCCGCTATGCGGGCCAGGCAAAAACATTGCATGAGCTTCAATGTGCCCTTGTTGAAGCAGATATTTTAATTAGTTCTACTGGGGCAAAAGAGTTTGTTGTCACGAAGGAAATGATGGCTTACGCAGAAAAAATGCGCAAAGGCAAGCCTCTATTTATGGTGGATATTGCTGTCCCAAGAGATCTGGATCCGAAACTGGCTGATCTGGACAGCGTTTTCCTATATGATATTGATGATCTTGAAGGCATTGTTGAAGCAAACCTTCAGGAGCGTAAAAAGGCAGCCGAGAAGATTCAGCTTATGATTGAAGGGGATATTGTTGAATTCAAGCAATGGCTGAACTTGCTTGGTGTTGTTCCGGTAATTTCCGCTTTGCGTGAGAAAGCACTGGCTATACAGAGTGAAACCATGACAAGCATTGAAAGAAAGCTGCCGCATTTGAGTGATCGTGATAAAAAAGTGCTGAACAAGCATACAAAGAGCATCATCAATCAGCTATTAAAAGATCCTATTTTACAAGCTAAAGAAATGGCTGGACAGAAAGATTCGGAACAGGCATTAGACTTATTTGTAAAAATCTTTAATATAGAAGAACTTGTTTCAGATCAGCAGAACGTGCCCGCAGCAGCCAAACCAAAGCACGCATTCGCTCAATCACCGCAGACTTCCTTTCAATCATAAAAGGGGTCCTGTCCATGTCTGACATCTATATGACACGGCTGCACGAATTAACGGTGGTTCTGTATGCCCTATGTGTCTTATTATATTTTATTGATTTTCTTCATCATAACCGGAAGGCGAATAGGATTGCCTTCTGGTTACTTGCATTTGTATGGGTGCTTCAAACGGTGTTCCTGATACTTTATATGATTAATACAGGAAGGTTTCCTGTATTGACCATTTTTGAGGGCCTATACTTTTATGCCTGGGTGCTTATCTCTCTTTCTTTGGGAATTAACAGGCTGCTCAGAGTCGATTTTATCGTCTTTTTTACAAATGTTCTCGGCTTTATCATAATGGCGATCCATACATTCGCACCTGTGCAGATTGATTCGGCTGTCAAAGCACAGCAGCTCATATCAGAACTTCTGCTGATTCATATAACGGTTGCAATCCTTTCATATGGAGCGTTCTCGCTATCCTTCGTTTTTTCATTGCTTTATCTGATTCAATACGATTTGCTGAAAAGGAAAAAATGGGGAACGAGGCTGCTCCGGATAACAGATTTGTCAAAGCTTGAACATATGTCGTATGTATTAAATGTAATCGGTGTACCTATGCTGATGATAAGTTTAATTTTAGGCATTCAGTGGGCCTACATTAAATTGCCCCATATGGTCTGGTATGACTCAAAGGTGATCGGTTCTTTCATTGTCCTTGCTTTATATAGTATTTATCTCTATATGAAAGTTGGAAAAGGCCTATATGGAAAATCTTTAGCCCTCTGGAATTTGGCATCATTTTTAATTGTATTAATCAACTTCTTTTTGTTTGGTAAACTTTCATCTTTCCATTTTTGGTATTCATAGAAAAGCGGAGGCGACTGTTCAGCCCCGACAAGCATAAGATGGGCTGCGGCGGGGCGCAGTTTGCCGCAGAGCAGACCAGCTTATGACCTCGAGGGGCTAGGAGCCGCAGCTGGACATAGCAAAGAAAAGCGGAGGCGACTGTTCAGCCCCGACAAGCATAAGATGGGCTGCGGCGGGGCGCAGTTTGCCGCAGAGCAGACCAGCTTATGACCTCGAGGGGCTAGGAGCCGCAGCTGGACATAGCAAAGAAAAGCGGAGGCGACTGCTCAGCCCCGACAAGCATAAGATGGGCTGTGGCGCGGCGCAGTTTGCCGCAGAGCAGACCAGCTTATGACCTCGAGGGGCTAGGAGCCGCAGCTGGACATAGTAAAGAAAAGCGGAGGCGACTGTTCAGCAGGAGCCATAGCTAGACATATTTGCAGGAGGCAGTCATGAGAAAAATTATCGTAGGTTCAAGACGAAGCAAGCTGGCACTAACTCAGACAAATTGGGTGATCAGCCAATTGAAAAGCATTGATCCATCCTTTGAGTTCGAGGTAAAGGAAATTGTCACTAAGGGTGATAAAATTCTTGATGTTACCCTTTCAAAGGTCGGAGGAAAAGGGTTGTTCGTAAAGGAAATAGAGCAGGCCATGCTTGATGAAGAAATAGATATGGCTGTACATAGCATGAAGGATATGCCCGCTGTTCTTCCGGCAGGGCTGACAATTGGCAGCATTCCTGAAAGAGAAGACCATCGGGATGCCCTTATCTCAAAAGGGCATATAAAACTGAATGACTTAAGGGAAGGATCTATTGTAGGAACAAGCAGCCTGCGCAGAGGGGCACAATTGCTGGCACAGCGTCCGGATCTGGAGATTAAGTGGATCAGAGGAAACATTGATACCAGATTATCTAAACTGGAAACGGAAGAATATGATGCGATTATTCTTGCAGCAGCAGGTCTCTCCCGAATGGGCTGGGCGGCTGATGTTGTTACAGAATTCCTGGAGCCGGAAGTTTGTGTGCCGGCTGTTGGCCAGGGGGCACTATCCATTGAGTGCCGTGAAAGTGATAAGGAGCTTCGTGCATTGCTGGATAAATTTACATGCTCTGAGACGAATCAGACTGTACGTGCAGAGCGTGCGTTCCTTCATAAAATGGAAGGCGGCTGCCAGGTTCCGATTGCAGGGTTTGCCACAATTAATGAAACGGGTGAAATGGAGTTAACCGGACTTGTAGGTTCCCCTGATGGAAAAGTGATTTATAAGGAGACCCTAGCAGGTTCTGATCCGGAAGAACTTGGTGTTAAGATGGCTGACATGCTAACCGAACAAGGGGCCAAAGAGCTGATTGACAGAGTGAAAGAGGAGCTTGACGGGCAATGAAACAGACTTCCCCTTTAGAAGGCATGACTGTTTTAGTGCCAAGAGGGAAAAAACAGGCTCACTCCTTTTCGGCTCTTATCCAAAGCTATGGGGGGATACCTGTTGAGATCCCCTTGATTGCTTTCGAGCCATTGCAGGATAAGGAAACTTTATATAAAACACATAAGCGGATTCAAACTTATGATTGGGTGATTTTCACAAGCGCGACAGCTGTGGACGCTTTTTTTGAAAATCTGAGTCAGGGCGGGCCTTTCCCTAACATAGCGGTTATCGGAGAGAAGACTAAGAAATTGCTTATGGATAAGGGATTAAAAGTGCAATTTATGCCTCGGGATTATGTTGCTGAAGGGTTTGTTGAGGATTTTTTGCCATTAGTAGAAGAAGGGATGAAAGTATTAATCCCCAAAGGGAATCTGGCGCGTGACTATATCGCAGCCTCCCTTTCGGAAAATGGTGCAGACGTTGATGAAATCATTGTTTATGAGACAACTTTTCCACGTGAAAGCATCGGTCTGTTAAAAAAACAGCTTTCAGGAAAAGGGTTAGATATTCTTGCTTTTACCAGCCCTTCCACAGTAGATCATTTTATAGGGGCTTTAAAGGAGCTTGGATATGAGAATGCTGTTAAAGACAGTGTGGTGGGCTGCATCGGGCCTGTGACTAGAGAACGCGCAAAGGCTTATGGGCTGCAGGTTCATGCGGTTCCTGAAGAATATACAGTATATAACATGCTTAAGAGCATTATTAGCTACTTGGCAGAAATCAGGAGGGAAAATTAATGGATCTTCAATTTAATAGACATAGACGCCTTCGCAAAAGTCCGAATATGAGAGCGCTTATCCGTGAGAACTTCTTGCGTACAGAGGATTTAATTTATCCAATTTTCGTGGCAGAAGGAGACGATATTAAAAGAGAAATCCCTTCGATGCCGGGAATATACAATTTGTCGCTTGATCACCTCGAAGAGGAAATGAATGAAGTTGTTTCTCTTGGAATAAAATCGGTGCTCTTATTTGGAATACCTAAAGAGAAAGATGCATGCGGGGAGCAGGCTTATCATGATCATGGGATCGTGCAGGAAGCTACAAGATTTATAAAAGCTAAATATCCGGAAATTATCGTAATTGCTGATACATGCCTTTGCGAGTATACCGATCATGGCCATTGCGGATTAATTGAAAATGGAGAAGTGCTGAACGATGCATCCCTTGAACTGCTTGTGCAGACAGCTGTCAGCCAGGCTAAAGCAGGAGCAGACATAATTGCCCCTTCAAATATGATGGATGGATTTACAGCAGCTATCCGGGCAGGTCTTGATGAAGCCGGATTTGAAGATATCCCGGTTATGTCTTATGCGGTTAAATATGCATCTGCATTCTATGGTCCTTTCCGTGATGCAGCTGACAGCACGCCGCAATTTGGCGACCGAAAAGCATATCAGATGGATCCTTCCAACCGCATGGAAGCCATGCGAGAAGCAGAATCTGACTTAATGGAAGGGGCAGACTTCCTGATTGTTAAACCGGGAATGCCTTATCTGGATATTGTTCGGGATGTGAAAAACAACATCAACCTGCCGATTGTGATTTATAATGTGAGCGGTGAATATTCAATGGTTAAAGCTGCTGCACAGAACGGCTGGATCGATGAACAGAAAATCGTCATGGAAATGCTCACAGGCATGAAGCGTGCAGGAAGTGATTTAATTATTACTTACCATGCGAAAGATGCGGCAAGGTGGATTAAGGAACAGGACTAATAATATGATGTCTTAGTAAGTCTTAGTAATTGAAAACTTCTTATTAAACGAAAAGAGGGATGACATGCGCTCTTACGAAAAATCTAACAAGGCTTTTAAAGAGGCAAGCGAATTGATGCCTGGGGGAGTAAACTCTCCTGTACGTGCCTTTAAATCAGTTAATATGGACCCCATTTTTATGGAACGCGGACGAGGCTCTAAAATCTACGATATCGACGGAAATGAATATATCGATTATGTTTTGTCCTGGGGCCCATTAATCCTGGGACATACTAATGAACGTGTGGTCGAGGGTATTAAGAAAGTAGCTGAAATGGGGACAAGCTTTGGCGCTCCTACCGAAATCGAGAACGATCTTGCCAAGCTGGTCATTGAACGTGTGCCTTCCATTGAAGTAGTGCGAATGGTTTCTTCCGGAACAGAAGCTACTATGAGTGCCCTGAGGCTTGCTCGAGGATATACCGGCCGAAATAAAATCATGAAATTTGAAGGCTGTTATCATGGCCACGGCGATTCCCTTTTAATTAAAGCTGGTTCTGGTGTAGCAACTCTGGGGCTGCCTGACAGTCCGGGGGTTCCTGAAGGAGTTGCCAAAAATACAATTACCGTTCCTTACAATGACCTTGAAAGCGTAAGATATGCCTTTGAGCAATTCGGAGACGATATCGCAGGTGTGATTGTGGAACCGGTAGCTGGAAATATGGGTGTCGTTCCTCCTCAGCCAGGTTTCCTTGAAGGCTTAAGAGAAATTACAGAACAAAACGGCTCTCTGCTTATTTTTGATGAAGTAATGACTGGTTTCCGCGTCGGCTATAATTGTGCGCAGGGTTACTTTGGAGTGACACCGGATATTACATGTCTTGGAAAAGTTATTGGCGGTGGGCTCCCAGTCGGTGCATATGGCGGAAAAGCGGAAATTATGAAGCAGATTGCACCAAGCGGTCCAATTTACCAGGCAGGAACACTATCCGGAAACCCTCTTGCCATGACAGCAGGTTACGAGACATTAAGCCAGCTGACTCCACATTCCTACAAAGAATTCGAAAGAAAAGCAGACAGACTGGAAGAAGGGCTTAAAGCAGCTGCAGAAAAATATGATATCCCGCACACCATTAACCGTGCAGGTTCAATGATCGGTATATTCTTTACAAATGAAGATGTTATTAACTATGAAAAAGCCAAAACATCCAATCTGGAGTTCTTTGCAGAATACTACAGGGAAATGGCAAACCAGGGAGTCTTCCTGCCGCCATCCCAATTCGAAGGACTCTTCCTCTCAACTGCACACACTGATGAAGATATTGAAAAGACTATCCAGGCAGCGGAAAAGGCATTTTCAAAATTAAAATAAGCAAGACCTGACACTCATCGATTGATGGGTGTTTTTTTATGCCCTTGGAAATATAGTTATTAGAGCTTTTATCCATCGTTTGGGAGAAACCCCTTTCCTGTGGCTGGATTCAATAGACTGTGAAAATGCAAAATTTTTATTTTGCACGGTGTTGATTGGAGTGGAAGGCGCTAATCCCGCGAAAATGTATCCGCATTTTATTCGTGCGGTGTTGATTCAAGGAAGCTTATTTATTGTCCTTCCGGAGTAGCGTACAGGGAGACCCCACAGACGCATAGCGCCGAGGAGGCTCCCGGCAGCCCCGCAGGAAAGCTTGAGTGCCTGCAGCAGAAATCAACACTCATAGCAAACAGCCGCTAAAAAAGTCTTATCTAAGGAACTTTTTCTAAATTAATCTAAGATTCCCTTAGAGCGCTATTTTTCTAATCATAAAGTATCCTAATCCTTCATAGGATTGTTAATGACATAGTGATTAAACGTAAAGATTCGAAGGGAGGAGTCGCTTTGTCTCAGGGGAATCCATCGTGCTTACGATTTTCTTTAGAAGAATCAGTATGGTTTCAAAAAGGACAGGAAGTATCGGACCTGATTACCATCTCGTTAGACCCCAATATAACAATTCAGGAAAGCGATCAATATGTAACAATCCAGGGAGCACTTGAACTGGCAGGTGAGTATAGACGCAGCGATGAAGAAGCATCCGAGGAAGATCAAGAGGGTTTGGCAGTCACCAAATTCGTTCAGACAGTTGAAGAAAGAGGAGAAGGAGTTTGTGAATTCAAACACTATTTTCCTGTCGATATAACCATTCCGAATAATAGAATCCAAAGCATCTACGATATTGATGTTGCGGTAGAGTCCTTCGATTATGTTCTGCCGGAAAGAAGCTGTATGAAATTGACAGCTAATTTAACCATTACCGGATTATATGGTGATCAGCAGCATATTCCTGTTCAAGAATGGGAGGAAGAAGCGGAAGCTGAAACTGAAACGGAAGAATTAGAGGTTCAGTACAGATCTTCTGAGGTGGCAGAGGAGACAGAGGAAGAAGAAATTATACAGCAGGAATGGCCGTCATATCAGCAAGAAGAACAGGACCTAGAGGAAGAGGAAGAAAGAGAGGAAGAAAGAGAGGAAGAAAGAGAGGAACAGGTATACTCGAGCGCCGAGGAAGATATACGGGAAGAGGACCCGCAGGAAGAGCAGTCAGAAACCGATGAGGTTTTTATTCCATTTGAGGCAGAAGCAAGAAAGCAGCCTGAAGTGGAAGAGCAGGCCGTCATTAGACCTTCAGTGCCGACGGCGCTCGAATTAAAACAAGAGCAGCCAGAAGAAGAAGAACAGACTCCGAAAACTGCACCGGAAATATCTTTTTCTTCTCAGCGCAATGAGGAGGAAGCACCGCCAACCGCACAGGAAATCTATCAAATGACGGAAGCATCCGAATCAGATAGTCCTTCCTTTGAAAAGAAGCCTGTTCAAGCGGCTGCACAGGAAACCCATGAGGAAACAGAGGAATCCTCCTCCTCTTCAGAACAGGAGGCTAAGAAGAAGAAACTCTCCAAGAAGAAAAGCATGTCGTTAACAGAGTTCTTTGCCCGGAAGGAAGAGACAGAGGAACATGTTAAGCTAAAGGTTTGCATTGTGCAGAACGGCGACACAATTGATGCCATTGCTGAAAGGTATGATATACCAGCCCAGCAGCTATTACGGGTGAATCACCTTGAAATCAATCAGGATATTTATGAAGGGCAAGTGCTGTACATTCCTGTTGCGGTAGCCCATTAAATGGTTAAAAGGCTGAGCAGGTATTAATAACCCGCTCAGCTATTTTCGTTTAACCAATATATTTTAGAATAACATCATTTTTTCTCATTCTGGAAAGTGAGTGGTTAAGGTGGAAGAAAAAAATCGGCTGCGGAAAGTCTCCCCTATTTTAAATCATTATTCAATAGAGCCGCATTTTGTAGAGGAGTTTGGGAGAGTTCAGAAGGTATACAGCAGCAAAGGTGTATTTGCCTTGAAGAAAATAAAGCCTCAGCATGGAGCAGATTTTATAAGGCATGTACAAACCCTCTTTCAAAAAGGCTATAACAGAATTGTCCCTATTTACCCGACGGTGGATGGAAGATATGGGGTGCTCCATCAGAATGAATTATATTATTTAATGCCATGGATGCCTAATGAAGAAAAAGAGGATAGATTTGAGAGGCATCAGCAGATGCTGAGGGAATTGGCAAGACTGCATACATTGTCCTCGAGGGAAGTTCCTATAAACAAGGAAGACAGAACCGAACATTATGAAAAAACTTTGCAGGAATGGGAGAAAGAAAAGGAGTTCTTGGAGGGATTTATCGAAGCCTGTGAAAGAAAAGAGTATATGTCTCCTTTTGAGCTAATGTTTTCCCTATATTATCACGACGTCAGCCAGGGACTAAAATTCTCCACAAACAAATTTAAAGATTGGTATGAAAAAACAAAAGAAAGCGACAAAGCACGAACGGTAATCGTCCATGGGAAAGTTTCAACCGAGCATTTTCTTTACGATGATAGGGGATATGGGTACTTCACGAATTTCGAAAATGCAAGACAGGGGTCGCCGCTCCATGATATATTGCCGTTTTTATCAAGGACACTGAAAACTTATCCAAAAAGATCAGAAGAATGTGTAGAGTGGATTTACACCTATATGAAATACTTTCCATTCAGAGACGATGAGATGCTGCTGTTTCAAAGCTACTTTGCTCATCCGGGTCCTATTATCAGGGCGGCCGAACAATATTATAAAGGGGAGAGTAAAAGGGGAGAAAGAAAGGCTGTCCAGCATTTGCAAAGGCAGTATTGGCTCTTGAAAAATATTGAATATGCTGTAATGAGAATCGATGAGATCGAGAGGCAAAAACAAGAAGCAAAAGCAGCTGCCGAAGCTCAAGCACAAGAAGGAGCCCAAAGCTAAAAGATGCGGGCTCCTAAACCAATTGAAGATGGAAAGCAATAGCAATCAGAATGAACAGCGATAGCAGCAGTACATCAAAGGTGGTAGGCAGCAAAATTGTTCTTATGCCTTGAAAAACACAGAACGGGATTATGAACTGTGCACACACATTCCTGAAAGTTCTTAACCAGGGAGGCAGTGTGTAAGGATTATATTTTCTTCTCATTGTCGCATGCCCCTTTCCCGAATGTTCATATGTATATTCTATGATTCATTTTTCGGTAAAGTGCCTATTTTCGTTTCTTTCCTGTATAACAGTATTTTAAAACTCCCCTAAAGAAGTCTTTTTCGGGCAAAATCATCATCACTTCGGTGGAAATAATGAATAATATATAAAAAACTCGGGTATCCTTATTGACTATAACAGTCTTTTTTCGGTAGTATATTTTATATATATAATTGTATATCGATGCTAAGACAGGGAAGAGTACAATGGCGATTTGCCTTTTAGAGAGGAAAACCAGCAGCTGAAAGGTTATCCAGGCAAAACTGTTGGAAGGTCGCCCTAGAGCATCTTTTGCGAAAGGCTTCAGCCAAGTAGTAAAAGACGGGAAATCCGTTATCTGTTTAAGTGTCAATCTCTATAAGAATGTCTTTCCCTGATTTTCTTTAGTGATTGAAAAAAAGGTGGTACCGCGAAGCAAACTCCATTCGTCCTTTTATGGCGAATGGAGTTTTTTATTTTTTTGGATTGCTTTCAGAAAGGAAGAATGACACATGGATAATAATGAATTATCAATGCCGACGAAATATGATCCGCAGGCGATTGAAAAAGGACGGTATGACTGGTGGCTGGAAGGTAAATTCTTTGAAGCAAAAGACGATGAAACAAAGCAGCCATATACAATTGTGATTCCGCCTCCGAATGTAACAGGAAAGCTTCATCTCGGTCATGCATGGGATACAACTCTTCAGGATATCCTTACTCGAATGAAGCGAATGCAGGGATACGATGTTCTATGGCTTCCAGGAATGGACCATGCGGGCATCGCCACTCAGGCAAAGGTTGAAGAAAAGCTTCGCAATGACGGCAAAAGCCGCTATGATTTAGGCCGTGAAAAATTTGTAGAAGAAACATGGAAGTGGAAAGAGGAGTATGCCAGCCATATCCGCCAGCAATGGTCAAAGCTTGGATTGGGCCTTGATTACAGCCGCGAACGTTTTACACTGGATGAAGGCCTTTCAAAAGCTGTAAGAGAAGTTTTCGTTTCACTTTATAATAAAGGATTGATTTATCGCGGCGAGTATATTATTAACTGGGATCCGTCTACAAAAACGGCTCTTTCTGATATCGAAGTTATTTATAAGGATGTTCAGGGTGCCTTCTACCATATGAGATATCCTTTAACGGATGGTTCAGGACATATCGAAATTGCCACTACACGCCCTGAAACGATGCTTGGCGATACAGCTGTAGCAGTACATCCGGAAGATGACCGCTATAAGCATTTAATCGGCAAAACGGTTAAGCTGCCGATCACAGGACGCGAAATTCCGATTGTTGCAGATGATTATGTAGAAATGGATTTCGGATCCGGCGCAGTAAAAATTACGCCGGCTCATGACCCAAATGATTTTGAAATAGGAAACCGCCACAATCTTGAAAGAATTCTTGTAATGAATGAAGACGGCACAATGAACAGCCGAGCCGGTAAATACCAAGGTATGGACCGCTTTGAATGCCGCAAGCAAATCGTGAAGGATCTTCAGGACGGAGGAGTACTTTTCAAAATTGAAGAGCATATGCATTCTGTGGGCCATTCAGAGCGCAGCGGCGCAGTTGTTGAACCTTACCTTTCAACACAATGGTTTGTAAAGATGCAGCCTCTTGCTGATGAAGCCATCGCTCTTCAAACTAAAGAGGAAAAAGTAAACTTTGTTCCAGAGCGATTTGAAAAAACGTATTTGCGCTGGATGGAAAATATTCGTGACTGGTGTATTTCACGCCAGCTTTGGTGGGGGCATCGGATCCCGGCCTGGTACCACAAAGATACAGGTGAGGTTTTCGTAGGGCACGAAGCACCAGAAGATATTGAAAACTGGGAACAGGACAAAGATGTTTTGGATACCTGGTTCAGTTCAGCTCTATGGCCATTTTCAACAATGGGCTGGCCGGATACAGACTCAAGAGATTTCAAGAGATACTATCCGACTGCTGCTTTGGTGACTGGCTATGACATCATTTTCTTCTGGGTATCACGAATGATCTTCCAAGGTCTCGAATTTACAGGGGAGCGTCCATTCCAGGATGTATTAATTCATGGTCTTGTTCGTGACTCACAGGGACGCAAGATGAGTAAGTCCCTTGGAAATGGCGTTGATCCAATGGATGTAATTGATCAGTATGGTGCTGATTCACTCCGCTATTTCCTTTCTACAGGAAGTTCGCCGGGACAGGATCTGCGCTTCAGTATGGAAAAGGTTGAGGCAACATGGAACTTTGCCAATAAAATCTGGAATGCATCCCGATTTGCATTAATGAACATGGATGGATTAACATATGAAGAAATTGATTTAAGCGGTGAAAAGTCTGTTGCTGATAAATGGATATTAACCCGTTTGAATGAAACTATTGAGACGGTTACAAGATTATCTGACCGCTATGAGTTTGGCGAGGTTGGCCGAGTGCTGTATAACTTCATTTGGGATGACTTCTGTGATTGGTATATCGAAATGGCAAAGCTTCCGCTGTACGGAGAAGATGAAGCTGCCAAGAAAACCACCCGTTCCATCCTGGCATATGTTCTGGACAATACAATGCGTCTGCTGCATCCATTTATGCCATTTATCACGGAAGAAATTTGGCAGAACCTTCCTCATTCAGGTGAATCCATTACGGCTGCACAATGGCCGGCAGTTAACAATGAATACACTGATAACCAGGCTGCAAATGAAATGAAGCTGCTTGTAGAAATTATTCGCTCTGTCCGCAACAGCCGTGCTGAAGTAAACACGCCGATGAGCAAGAAGATTAAAATGATGGTAAAAGCTAAGGATGAGGAAATTCTGGGCACACTGGAAAATAACCGTGCCTATATTGAACGATTCTGTAACCCAGAAGAACTAGTGCTGGCTCTGAATGTTGAGACGCCTGATAAGGCGATGACAGCAGTTGTGACTGGTGCAGAAATCATCCTTCCGCTTGAAGGCCTGATTAACATTGAAGAAGAAGTTGCCCGCCTTCAGAAAGAGTGGGATAAATTAAATAAAGAAGTTGAAAGAGTCCAGAAGAAACTTTCAAACGAAGGCTTTATTAAAAAAGCGCCTGAAAAGGTAATTGAAGAAGAGAAAGCAAAAGAACAAGACTACAGCGAGAAGAGAGCTGCTGTAGAAGCTCGCATTAAAGAGCTAAAAGGAGAATAATTAATAGTTGCGGAAGGCGGGTCCATATGAAGGATTCGTCTTCCTTCCTGTATAACGGAGGTGCATTTATATATGTTTTCTACTTATGAGGAAGCACTGGAATGGATTCATTCAAGGCTAAGACTTGGGATGAAGCCGGGACTGCAAAGGATGGAATGGATGATGGAAAAACTCGGGCATCCCGAAAGAAGAATTAAGTCCATCCATATTGGCGGAACGAATGGTAAAGGCTCAACTGTAACGTTTCTAAGATCCATTCTTCAGGAGGCGGATTATTCTGTCGGAACTTTTACATCGCCATATTTTGAGAAATTTAATGAACGGATTTCTCTGAACGGAATTCCAATTAACGATGAAGATCTTGTTCGGCTTGCTAATGATATATATCCGCTTGCGATTGAATTGGAACAGACGGAACTCGGCGGTCCAACCGAGTTTGAAATCATTACCGCCATGGCTTTCCAATATTTTGGCCATGTACAGCCGGTGGATCTCGTTTTGTTTGAAGTGGGCCTTGGCGGAAGGTATGACTCTACGAACATCATCTATCCTATATTATCAATCATTACAAGCATCGGACTCGACCATACAGCTATCCTTGGGAATACATACGAGGAAATCGCTTTTGAAAAAGCGGGAATCATTAAACCTGGAGTCAGTGTGATTACAGCTGTTAAACAAGAAGAAGCGCTCGCTGTTATTCAAGATAAAGCTTTAAGCATGAAGTCACCAGTTTATCAGCTGGGGAATGAGTTTGCTATTTCTGATCATAAATCCCTGGACCTGGGAGAATTCTTCTCCCTTAAGACAGTCTTTCAGAACTTCCCTGATCTTGAGACAGGAATGAGCGGAAAACACCAGACTGAAAATGCTTCCCTTGCTGTAATGGCAGCAGAGCTATTGAATAAATTTTATTCTTTCCTTATAGAGGTAAATCATATTAGAGCGGGATTGAAAAAAGCTTTCTGGCCCGGGCGATTTGAAATTCTATCTGAAGACCCGCTGGTGGTAATAGATGGAGCGCATAATGAAGAAGGGATAGCTGCCTTAACTGCTGAGCTGAACAACCGTTTTGAGGATAAAAGCAAAAATATTGTATTCGCTGCACTTGCTGATAAAAAGCTTGATAAAATGATCGGTAAGCTTGATTCTGCTGCAGATCGCATCACCTTTACCGAATTTGAGTTTCCGAGAGCAGCAGCAGCAGAAGATTTATATAATCTCAGTAAAAACAGCAGGAGACAGTTTCATAAGGACTGGAAGGAGCTATTGGAGGCTGAACTGCGTGAAGCAGGAAAAAACAGCGTGCTGGTTATTACCGGATCACTTTACTTCCTCTCAGAAGTGAAGCCTATTCTTTTGAAAAAAGTAAATGAAATATGACAAAAGTTAGAAAATTTGATAAAATGTTCGTGTTATCCGACTATTTTCCTGAATAAATTGGAGGAGGGGAAAAAGATCGTTAGTCCACAAGTCAAAAAAATAATATGGTTATTATGGATATTAATATTTCCTGCAGGTTCCATGCTAACCTATCATTTTTACCCTCCAGATTTTTCAGGACAGGGAATCAGTTTGTTTGCCTTTTTCATATTGATGTTTTTCGTTTCTTCCATGCCGCTGGTAATCAATAATACACCAATCTTTTTAATTCAATGGGTTACGATGGCAGTGTTTTTAACCTTTGGGCTCTTTGCTGAAATGATAATGGTACAATTGGGGATCCTGGTACTTCTATTAAGGCTGAAAATACAAAAGGATCAGCTGTTTCGTCTGCCGCTTAACTCACTTTTGTTCTTTACATTATCTTTATTGAGCGGGCTGGCTTACTTTGCAATGGGTGGCAAAATAGGCGTAGATCTAATAGAAAATCCCCAATATTTCTGGATTGCTGCAGCATACCCGGTAATCCATTTTACTTTAAATCAGGTATTAATCAGTGTAATTCAGGCTGCATTGTATGGCAGGAAAATATCCTTTCTGGAAAAAGACCTTATATGGGAAACTGTTACCTCTCTCATAACATTCCCGATTGGCCTTATCCTTTACATTTTATATTCTGAAGTGGGAATTCTTGCACTGCTGTTTGTAGGGGTCCCATTTGTAAGTCTTTCTATCATTCTTCATCTTTATTACTCAAGTGAAAAGGTTATTGAATACCTTCAAAAAGCCGCAGATATAGGGCATCAAATGGCAGAGCGCCTTGATGTGAATGAGGTTATGGAGCTTTTTATTTTGAAATTGAGCGAAATGTTGCCTGTTGACTATGCCTATATTCTTGATATTAAGGATAACGATGAACTTCACTCCATTTACCGAATTGAGCATGGACAAATAAAGCCGAATGACCTTAAGCCTACCAAAAAAAGTGAGGGAATCAGCGGATTGGTTTTGGGTACCCGAAAATCTGCCCTTTTCCATTCGCGGAAGAAATGGAAAAGCATTGCTAAGGAATTCTTGCCTGAAGATGCCGAAAGCCTTATTTGTGTTCCAATAGTCAGGAGCAATGAAGTATTGGGGATACTGCTGCTTTCTTCAGCAAAAAAGAGGTCCTATGAAAAGTCACAGCTCATGATTGTCGATATTTTATGTTCGCACTTTGCAATAGCAATAGAGAATGCAAAGCACTATGAGGAAACAAAAGCCAAAAGCGAGCGCTGCGCGTTAACGAAACTATTCAATTATAGATATATGGAAGCTAAATTAAATGAAGAATTCAGCAGATTGCAAAATGGTGAAAGAGAATTCCTTTCACTCATCATCCTTGACATCGATCATTTTAAAAAAGTGAACGATACTTATGGGCACCAAAGCGGAAATGAAATTCTCTGCGAACTGGCAGGCAGGCTGGCAAATTTAATAGATGAAGCAGGAATTGCTGCCAGATATGGCGGAGAAGAATTTGTTGTCTTAATGCCGGATACAAGCAAAGAAGATACGCTTGCCTGGGCAGAGCTTATCAGGCAGACCATAGCTAACCGTCCATTCATACTCAAACAGAACATCGATGGAAGCAGCAGCAGCACAAAAGTTTATATAACTGCCTCCATTGGGGTAGCTGCTGCACCTGAAGATGCTGATGATTCACTGGCCCTTATACGCCATGCTGACAGGGCATTATATGTTGGAGCGAAGCGGGCAGGGAGAAATAGGGTTGCGGAATATGTGAAGTAAAAATCCTTTTGTTTGTCAAAAGGATTTTTTTGTGAAAATAAACCTTTTTACCTATTAATATATTGGTCCTATAGTGTATTGGTGTAATGTTAGTGATATACATCATTGAAGTTCATAAAGAATACACATATACTGTCCAAGTATATTTATATTTTTTTGGTTTTACAAATTTTGGAGGAGGAAACAAGCTGCGGGCATATCACAATATTGAGGACCTCTATATAAAATAGGACACTGAGGAAATCCAGCTTTCTTGTGCCTGCGCCGGCGCGTTGATATTTATGCTAAATCTCTTAATAATATTATTTTTATTCGGTACCATATTAGGTTCTTTCTACAATGTAGTTGGCCTAAGGGTTCCTGAAAATCAATCAATAGTAAAGCCGAGATCTCATTGTAAACACTGTAAGCATACTTTATCATATTTGGAGCTTATCCCAATTCTGTCTTATGTATTTCTAGGTGGAAAATGCAGGCGCTGTAAGGTGTCAATTTCAGCCTTATATCCGGCTGCAGAGCTTTCGACAGGTACTTTGTTTGCTGCTGCTCCATTAATTTTAGGGTGGACTTCCGAGGTGATTGTTGCCTGGACACTAGTTTCTCTTATGGTCATTATATTTGTATCTGACTATAAATATATGATCATTCCAAATAAAGTTCTCTTAGTTTTTGGTGTGATCCTAACAGCAGAACGTATTCTTATTCCTCTTTCTCCTTGGTGGGACAGTTTAGCAGGTGGGATACTTGGTTTTTTACTCCTTTTATTTATAGCTGTAATCAGTAAAGGCGGCATGGGTGGAGGAGATATAAAACTATACTCAGTTATTGGTATTGCTTTAGGTGTGAAGCTTGTGTTGCTTTCGTTTTTTCTAGCCACTTTGTTTGGAGCATTTCTAGGTGGCATAGGCATGCTTATAGGAGTTGTGAAAAAGGGAAAACCAATTCCATTCGGTCCTTTTATTGGTTTGGGAACAATAATTGCTTACTTTTATGGCAATGAATTGATAAAATGGTACTTTCACGCAGTCCTGTGAGTATAAAATCTGTAATTTTTCTATTCTGATGGCAATGTAGGAATACCTATAAATAAATTAGATCTAACTGAAAATCAAAATGAAAAATTTGACGAAATCCTTCCGTAACAAGACGACAAAAGTCTTGTTATTTTTTTTTTTCTTATGTTAGGATGAAAACAATTCAGGAAACGGCACGGAAGGAGGATGAGATATGGACAAGCCTAAAAGCGAGAAAACGATCACGATTAAGATAAATGGCAAGGACCGTCCGTTTCAGGAGAAAAAGGAAGAAATGCAGGAAAAAGCATGGGATCCGAGACAGCTGGATAGACAGAAAAAACAGGAACAAACTGAATTTTTCGCATCCATACAAACAGCGGCAGGCAAAGAGGCGGATGACAGCTTTGACTGGATTCTGCCTGAGGAAACAGAAGATGCGGATATAAAGGAATATAAAATAGCAGTCCCTCCTAAATCACCAGCTAAAAATGGTTTGAGTACACTGGCTAAGAAATTCCAGGGAAGAAATAAGCAAGGATTCTTAACATCCATTTTTCTGGCTGTCTTTTTTGCTGTTCTGCTTGGGACTGGCTTCGGATTCATCATGCTGAAGCTGGTATTTACCGATCAGGCAGCCGAAACTGTGGCGCCTCCAATTAAAGAAACTCCGGCAGCATCAAATCAGCAGTCTCCCGCTGCAGCCGCAGAATTAGAAACATTAACAGCATACGTAGTTCAAGGCGGCGTATGGTCAAACAGTGAGGCAGCACAGCAAGTCCAGGAAGCGAACTCGCAAAAAGGAGTCTATAGCCAATCATTAAAAATGGGAGAGCAGACTTTTCTTTTTTTAGGGGTATCCGGGAGTCTTGATCAGGCGAAGGAAATAGGTGCCGATCTAAAAAGCAAAGGAATTGATGTATTTGCAAAAGAAGTTGCCTTTGAAGGTAAAGTAATTGAAGGGCTGAATGCTGAAGAGAAAAAGCTGGCTGACATTGCACTTGCTTTATATCAAAGCCTCTCAGAAGGCGCTGCCAGTGCCTCTCTCGGCAGCTCCATAGCGCCAGAGACGGCTCAGGAAATAAAAAATCATAGCAAGGCAGTGAATGAACTGCAGGCAGATCAAATTCAAAATAAAAGCCTGACATCTATAAAAGAGGAACTTTTGGATGCCTCGAAGCAAATAGAAACTTACCAGCAGGCAGGGGATTCTGCATCAGCCGGTAAAATTCAGGAGCACCTGCTGGCATTTCTTGCCGCTTATCAGTCTCTGCTCCAGTCAGACGGGCAGTAAGGACACGGCATATTGTGCCATAATTTTATCCGATTCGAATATTTTCTGGGAAATATCACATATTAAATGGAGTCTGTTCGGGAAATTTAGACAGACTCTTTCTTTTTGCCACATTTCGATAATTTATGATAAAAATATCTACAAATTACCTCTTAAAAATTGTTTGTCTGGCAATTTTTTGATACGATTAATCTGTATCTCCCAATATGATACATAAAGGTAAGGTGATTACATGCAAAACCTCATTTTAGCCTCTTCTTCCCCGCGGCGAAAAGAACTTCTTGAAAATCTTCATTTGCAATTTGAAGTCTCCAGCAGTGATGTCGATGAAAGTTTTGATCCAGTGCTGAAACCAGGAGAGATCGTGAAGGAGCTTGCCCATAGAAAGGCACAGGCTGTATTTAATAAACACCCTGATTCATATGTAATTGGCTCAGATACAGTTGTAGTTAAAGACGGCAATGTTTTAGGAAAGCCAGGCAGCAGCAAGGAAGCCTTCACTATGCTCAAAAGTCTGTCTGGAACCACCCATTCTGTTTACACAGGTGTATCCATCGTGACGCCTGAAAATGTAATTACATTTTATGAAAAAACCGATGTGGTGTTCTGGGAGTTAACAGATGAAGAAATTGACTCTTATATCGGCACCGGTGAACCATTTGACAAGGCAGGTGCATATGGGATACAAGGCATTGGCAGCATGCTTGTAAAAAGCATAAATGGAGATTATTTCTCTGTTGTCGGCCTTCCTGTCTCCAGAACGGTTCGTGAACTAAGGAAAGCAGGATATTCGCTTCCTTAATATACTTTTTTTCATCCTCAGCTCCTGGCCCCAGAGTTTAGGGAGGAAAATATGCAAACGGATACTCTATTGATTAAAGATTTCCCTCAGGATGAACGCCCTCGTGAGCGCTTTGTCCTAAATGGTCCGCAAAGCTTATCCAATCACGAACTGATAGCGATATTACTCAGAACAGGCACGAAAGATGAATCTGTCCTCCAATTAGCGAACAGGCTTATTACCCATTTTGAAGGACTCCGGCTATTAAAGGATGCATCCCTGGATGAAATAACGGCCATTAAAGGAATAGGATCGGCAAAGGCAATACAGCTGCTGGCAGCAGTTGAAATTGGCCGGAGGATTTCAACTCTCACATATGACGACAGATATACTATCCGTTCTCCTGAGGATGGAGCAAATTATGTCATGCATGATATGCGATTCCTGTCTCAGGAACATTTTGTATGCCTTTATTTAAATACAAAAAATCAGGTGCTTCATAAGAAGACCATCTTTATTGGAAGCCTGAATGCTTCAATTGTTCATCCGAGAGAGGTTTTTAAAGAGGCCTTTCGCAGATCGGCTGCGTCGATTATCTGCATTCATAATCATCCGAGCGGTGATCCGACTCCAAGCCGGGAAGATATTGAAGTAACCAAGAGACTTGCAGAGTCCGGGAAAATAATCGGCATTGAAGTGCTGGACCATCTTATCATCGGTGAAAATAAATTTGTCAGTTTAAAGGAAAAAGGGTATTTATAACACTATGTTTTTATTTGACGTTACGCTATAATATTGGTTATGATTTTTGAGATGCCTCGCATTTTGGAGGCTCATTGTACTAGAAAAATTAAAGAAAATTCCATTAAAATACCTTACTTAGGAAAATGAGCAATTTGTATCAGAAAGGGAGATACCATTTATGTTTGGAATCGGTACTAGAGACCTTGGAATAGATTTAGGAACAGCTAATACACTTGTCTATGTTAAAGGAAAAGGAATTGTTGTTAGAGAGCCGTCAGTAGTAGCACTGCAGACAGATACTAAAAATATTGTAGCTGTCGGCAATGATGCAAAAAATATGATCGGCCGTACACCTGGCAATATTGTTGCGCTCCGTCCAATGAAGGATGGCGTTATTGCGGATTATGAAACAACCGCTGTCATGATGAAATATTATATTAAACAAGCCAATAAAAATAAGGGCTTCTTTGCAGGCAAGCCATATGTAATGGTTTGTGTACCATCCGGCATTACAGCTGTTGAAGAACGTGCTGTTGTCGATGCAACCCGCCAGGCAGGGGCACGCGATGCTTATACCATCGAAGAGCCGTTTGCCGCTGCAATCGGGGCTAATCTTCCTGTTTGGGAACCGACAGGAAGCATGGTGGTTGATATCGGGGGAGGAACTACCGAAGTTGCCATCATCTCCTTGGGCGGAATTGTTACGAGCCAATCCATCCGCATTGCCGGTGATGAAATGGATGACGCGATCATCAATTATATCCGCAAAACTTACAACTTAATGATTGGTGACCGTACAGCAGAAACCGTTAAAGTAGAGGTTGGCTCTGCAGGAGATCCTGAAGGTGTTGAAAACATGGAAATCCGCGGACGTGACCTGCTGACAGGCCTGCCAAAAACAATTGAAATTACTGCTGAAGAAATTTCAAAAGCATTGAATGATACTGTATATGCGATTGTGGATGCAGTAAAAAATACTCTTGAAAAAACTCCTCCTGAACTGGCAGCAGATATTATGGACCGAGGTATTGTCCTGACTGGAGGGGGGGCGCTTCTTCGCAACCTCGACAAGGTGATCAGCGAAGAAACAAAAATGCCTGTCCTTATTGCAGAAAACCCATTGGACTGTGTCGCAATTGGTACTGGAAAAGCTCTTGACCATATCGATTTATTCAAAACAAAAGCAAAAGAATCCAGATAAATTGAAGCCTGAATAAGAAAATGATAAAGCCCATTCACTTCTTAAAAAGTGCATGGGCTCAAATTTGGTTTTTTTCTTGAACCATAAATGATAATTTTGCAGATATATGTTATATTTTGTTGAGCAGTGCCTGAATGGCGCAATCCTTTCTGAAAAAATACTAATCGAGGTGTAACGGATGCCACAGTTCTTTTTGAACAAACGCCTGATTATTTTGCTTGTCAGCATTATTATTCTCGTGGCATTGATTGGATTTTCTTTAAAAGATAGAGAAAATTTGACCTGGCCTGAACAATTTTTAAAAGATACTACCGGGTTTATACAAAATGCTGTTTCCAGCCCAGTGAATTATGTGGCAGGATTCTTTGAAAATGTCGAAGACTTGCAAAATACATACAAAGAAAATAAAGAGCTAAAGACAAGGCTGGATGAGCTTGCACGCCTTGAGTCTGAGGTTCAGCGACTGAAAAAGGATAATACAGAACTTCGTGAGATTCTGGATAAGAAAGACTCTTTAAGTGAATTTGAGCCAAAGCAGGCAACTGTTATAGGAAGAAATCCCGACAGATGGCATGAATTGCTTATCATTAATAAGGGAAAAAATGCTGGCATTGAACCGAACATGGCTGTTATTACGTCTAAAGGCCTGATCGGCAAAGTGAAAAGCAGCAATACCTTTACTTCAACAGTTCAGCTTCTTAGTTCAATGGACCCGACAAATCGCATCTCTGCAAAAATTCAGGCGGGCGATAATAACTTTTTCGGTCTGATAGAAGGCTATGATAAAGAAAAAGGTCTTCTTTTGCTTAAGCGAATTCCTTATGATGCAAAGGTAAAAAAGGATCAAAACGTTATTACTTCAGGTCTGGGCGGTGTTTTTCCTGAGAGCCTTCCGATTGGGAAGGTTGTAGATGTTGTTCCTGATGAATTTGGTCTCACTCAAACCGCCTATGTTAAGCCGGGGGCAGATTTCTACGATATTGGACATGTAATGGTCGTCAAAAGAGGTGCTTTACAGCCTGAGCTAATGGAAATGGTTGATGAGAAGGAGGAGGAACTGTGAGAAGATTCCTTCTTCCTCTCATACTCCTGGCCTTATTTATCGGTGAAAGCATATTTGTTCAAATAACTCCGCATGATTTGTTAGGCAGCGGAAAAATAGCTGTTCCCCGTTTCCTGCTGGCCGGATTGCTTTTTTTGACCATCTTTGGCTCAAAAAAACACGGAATTCTTTACGGCTTATTATTCGGCTTGCTTTTTGATATTGTATATGTTGAAATTATCGGCATTTACCTGTTTCTATTTCCAGTCATTGCTTTTATTACAACTAAACTGATGAAAATTCTTCAGACAAATATGGCTATGGCTTCCATCATTGTGCTTTTAGGCATCACTCTCCTTGAGGCCGGTGTCTACCAGATGAACTTATTAATTCACCATACTGATATGGTTTTTGCAGCTTTTCTATCGTCACGCCTCGTGCCAACTCTGATTTTAAATGCCATTTTCATTATTTTAGCTGTTTATCCATTTAAAAGACTTTCTGAAAAATTTTCAGATAGCTTAAACGACTAATTGTTTGAAGTGATATAATTTCACAGTTCATTTAAAAGAAACCGGATTAATCCGGTTTCTTTTAAATGAATAATTTTTAGTAAAAAAGGAATTTAGAAGGTTTCTGTCGAATTCTACCTTTATGGGCAAATTGGATAGGGATAATTGACATAATTTATTTTTAAAAGAATGGCCCTGCGAGGCTGATTGAAAATATAGCAGTTCATGGACTGCTTTAAAATAGAGTGCCACCAGCACTTATGTGTTTCTTATCATTGAGGTGAACATCTTGAAATGAAAAAAAACCAAAACGTTACAATAAAAGGGACGAAAGATGGTCTGACACTGCATCTCGATGATTCCTGTTCATATGGAGAGCTGAAGAAAGAACTTGATAGAAAGCTTTCAGAAAACTCGAGATCGGTTGAAGACCGGCTTCTTTCAGTGAGGGTACAAGTCGGCAATCGTTATCTCACAGAAGAGCAGCAGGAAGAATTGAAGGAGTTAATAAGGCAAAAGAAGAACCTGATCGTTGAGTCTATAAGCTCGAATGTCATTACCAAAGAAGAAGCTGAAAAACAGAAGGAAGAAAATGAAATTGTATCTGTTGCGAAGGTGATTCGTTCCGGGCAGGTTCTCGAAGTGGCGGGAGATCTGCTTCTTATCGGAGATGTAAACCCCGGAGGCACTGTCATGGCAGGTGGAAACATCTTTATAATGGGGGCGCTAAAAGGCATAGCCCATGCCGGATGCCATGGGAATAAGGAAGCTGTGATCGTTGCTTCGCTTATGAAACCATCCCAATTAAGGATCAGCAATTGTATTAACCGGGCTCCAGACAAGGATCAGGATGACGAAAAAAGAGAAATGGAATGTGCTTACATAGATGAAAATGATCAAATAACTGTAGATAGATTACAAGTATTAATGCATCTGAGACCTAATATAACTAGATTGCAAGGGGGAAGCTAGGATGGGAGAAGCGATTGTCATTACGTCCGGAAAAGGCGGAGTCGGAAAAACGACTACTTCCGCAAATGTAGGTACTGCTCTTGCCCTTCAGGGGAAAAGAGTGTGCCTGGTGGATACAGACATTGGCCTTCGAAATCTTGATGTGGTGATGGGATTGGAAAACCGCATTATTTATGATCTGGTCGATGTAGTCGAAGGCCGGTGCAAAATACATCAGGCTGTGGTTAAAGACAAACGGTTTGATGATTTGCTGTATTTGCTTCCTGCTGCTCAAACAAGTGATAAGACGGCTGTTACTCCAGAGCAGATGAAAAAGCTGGTCGATGAATTAAAGCAGGATTATGACTATATTGTCATAGACTGCCCTGCTGGAATTGAGCAGGGGTACAAAAATGCTGTTGCCGGTGCTGATAAAGCAATTGTTGTTACCACTCCGGAAGTTTCAGCCGTACGTGATGCTGACCGGATTATCGGCTTGCTTGAAAAAGAGGAAAATGTAGAGGCTCCAAAACTGATAATAAATAGAATTAGAAGCCATATGATGAAAAATGGCGACATGCTCGATGTAGATGAAATTACCGCACATTTGTCGATTGATTTAATTGGAATTGTGGCAGATGATGATGAAGTAATCAAGGCATCCAATCATGGTGAGCCTATTGCATTAAACCCTAACAGTAAGGCTTCTGTTGCTTACCGTAATATCGCCCGCCGCATACTTGGTGAAGCTGTTCCGCTTCAGCCTCTTGAAGAAGAGAATAAAGGTGTATTCTCAAAACTAAAAAAGTTTTTTGGTGTTAAATAATTATAATTTATCGAACAAAAGCCGGGGAGACTTCTCCGGTTTATTTTTTTATCTCAGACACCCACTTCAAGTCATACTCTATTTGGACAACTCATAAACTTGTACAAATAGAGCTATATAGAAATGGTGGGGATATTATGAATTCAAGAGCGGATGAAATACGCAAGAGAATTGAGCGGAGAAAAAAAGAGAAAGAAAGATTCTCAAATAAGAAAGATTCAACAGTTCTTTGGACAGAAGATGAAGAGCGGTATGGGTTTAGTAAGCTGCCTTCATACGAGAGCAAACTCGATGAGGGGAACCACCCTTTATTTCGAAAGGAACTATTTCTATTCAAGCTGCTAGCTTCTGCCTGTATTTTTTTATTCGCTGCTATTCTTTTTAAAAACCAGGCTGCGACATTTGATCCTGCTAGAGATTTTGTAAAGGCAGCCATGGAGAAGGATTTTCAATTCGCCGCAGTTTCCGGCTGGTATGAAGAACAATTCGGAAAACCACTGGCACTGCTGCCATTTTCAGATGGCAAAAAAGATGAGAAGAACGTTGAAGAAAACAGTGAGTATGCATTGCCTGCTTCTGCAAAAATCCTGGAAGACTTTAATGATAATGGACAGAGAATAACAATCGAAACAGGTAAAGAAGCATCCATCGAAGCAATGAGTGAAGGGCTTGTGCGGTTTGCTGGAAAGAAAGATGGTTTCGGAAATACGGTTATTATTCAGCATGGTGATAAAAGTGAGTCCTGGTATGGCAATTTGGCTGAAATTAATGTGAATTTATATCAATATGTTGAAAAAGGAACCGGTATTGGCACTGCAGGTGACACCGGTGATGGAGAAAAAGGGTCTTTCTATTTCGCGATTAAAAAAGATGATGATTTTATAGATCCGATCCAGGTGATCCCATTTGAATAAAATAACAGGATTAATTAAATATATTCATATACATCCTTTGTTATGGGCCATTATCGGACTATCTGTCGCAACTGCTCATTTTATGGAATTATGCATGCTGCTCCTGATTATCTTCGTTCATGAAATGGGCCATGCAGCTGCAGCATCCCTTTATTCCTGGAGAATAAAAAAGATCGCCCTTTTGCCATTTGGCGGTGTAGCGGAAATGGATGAACACGGAAACCGGCCGCTGAAAGAGGAAATCGTAGTCATTATAGCAGGGCCGCTTCAGCATATTTGGATGATGGGGGCGGCGCTGTTATTTTATGAGCTCTCTTTTGTATCTGCTGATATTTTTCACCTGTTTATTCAGTTCAATTTAATGATCCTGATTTTTAATCTGCTACCTGTATGGCCATTAGATGGAGGAAAGCTTGTTTTTTTATGGCTTTCTCTTAATAAGGCATTTCCGGAAGCGCACAGAAAAACACTTTTCATTTCGGCTGCGGGTCTATTCAGTTTCATAATATTAACTTTGCTGACCTCTCCTGTAAACCTGAATATATGGGTAGTCCTCGCTTTTTTGGTGTTTTCGCTATATCATGAATGGAAGCAGAGCCGATTCATATTTATCCGTTTTCTCCTCGAAAGATACTATGGGAAGCACAGCGACTTCCGGACATTAAAACCTATCGTTGTAAGAGAGGAAGAATTGGTTATTGACGTTCTGGAAAGATTTCAGCGAGGATGCAAACACCCAATCATAGTTGAAAAGGACGGGAAAGAGAAGGGTGCTTTAGATGAAAATGAATTGCTGCATGCGTGCTTTGCAGAAAAAGTGCTGACTGCTAAAATTGGAGATTTGCTTTATGTTTACTGAAGAGCGAGTTTTTATTGAAATGAATAAATAATGGTTTAAAGTGAGGAAATAGTTTTGGACATGTTAGTTGTAAATTATGCATCAAGAGAGCGCCGGTTTGCACATTTAAAAGATAAGAGGGTCGAGAAGCTATTTATCGATCAGCCGAAGCAGCGTTCATCAGTAGGGGATATTTACTTGGGCACCGTTGCAAAAGTAATGCCTGGATTGAATGCAGCTTTTGTAGAGATTGGGGAAGATCAAAGCGGATTTATACACCGGGACAAACTGGCAGCCTATGTTTGTTCTGCCGAAGAATCTCAAGTAAAGGAAAAACGGAGCATCTCTTCTTTTGTCCATCAGGGAGAAAGAATACTTGTTCAAGTTGAAAAGGACGCTGCCGGAACTAAAGGACCGAGATTGTCAGGGGTGCTTGAGTTTTCAGGAGATTCGCTGATATATATGCCAAATGGCCGTTATGTTGCTGTATCCAAGAAAATTGAGGATAGTGAAGCAAGAGAAAACTGGCGCCAATTTGGCTATCGTGCTAAGAAAGAGAATGAAGGGCTGATTTTCAGAACATCCTGTGATAACAAGAAAGAAATTGAACTCATAGATGAACTTGAAAGGCTAAGACTGGAGTACAGGGACCTTTTAAGGGCAGCAGAAGGAAAGAAAAAACCGGGAAAAGTTTACGAAGCGGATTCTTTTATTGAGAAAATTAAAGAAGAAGCAAAGAAACTGGCCGATGGAGAAATCGCAGTGGACGACTTAACACTGAAGAGTGTGCTCCAGAAACACACCTGCCTGCCAATTCGGCTGCATTCTGGCAAGGAAAATATCTTCTCCGCTTTTAATGTTGAATCTGAAATTGATAAAGCGCTGAAACGGATTGTATGGCTTGAAACTGGCGCATATCTTATTTTTGATGAAACCGAAGCTTTAACAGTCATCGATGTAAATACCGGAAAGTTCGCCGGTAAGCAGGACCGCAGGGAAACTGTGTTAAAAACGAACCAGCAGGCGGCCGAAGAAGCTGCAAGACAGATCCGGCTCCGCGATATAGGCGGCATGATCCTAATCGATTTTATCGACATGAAAGAAGCATCTGACCGCAACCATATCCTCTCCACCATGGAAAATGCGCTGAAAAAGGATGAAAGACGCACTAAACTTGTTGGATTCACCCCGCTTGGAATCCTCCAGATGACCCGAAAAAAAACGAAACCGGCCATTTCAGAATCACTTACCGAAAGGTGTCAAGTATGTGAAGGCACCGGAAGAGTGCTGAGTGCTGAAACCATTGCCTTCAGGCTGGAAAGAGAACTGTGGGAACATCGAGGCAATGACCATGAAGCTGTCTTAATCGAAACCACCCCAGACACAGCAGCGGTATTCTCAGGGGAAAATGATGCCCATAAAAAGAGAATCGAAGACAGCATTGGACTAAAAATCATGTTTTCCTATAAGGAAAAGTGCAAGCCATTTTATGAAATCAGAAAGTTTGGCAGTGCCAATGAGCTAGGTTAGTTCAAAGCAGGCGGATTTAACCACCCCGCCTGCTTTTTTAGTGCAGTATTTCCCACTTCCCTAATAACCCCATTAGCATTATAATTGTATAGGCACGCAAAAAAGTCACTTTTAGGTGCAAACAAAGAGAATCATATAATTCTTATTGACATGATTAATCATTATATGATAGGATTTTTATGTTATGTTTGTAGCGCACCCGTGCTACAACCGCACAGAACAGGTACATAAGCCCGCTTTCGTGTCGGCGCCTGGGATGGCGAGTCTTAGTCTAAGAGGAGGTGCAGTTCATGTACGCGATTATCGAAACTGGCGGTAAGCAATTACGTGTAGAAGAAGGTCAAGCTATCTACATCGAAAAGCTTAGCGCTGAAGCAGGCGAAACAGTTACATTTGAAAAGGTTCTTTTCGTTGGCGGAGACAGCGTAAAAGTAGGAAGCCCTGTAGTTGAAGGTGCTACTGTTACAGCTAAAGTTGAAAAACAAGGCCGTCAAAAGAAAATCACTGTATTCAAGTACAAAGCAAAGAAAAACTATCGTAAGAAGCAAGGTCATCGTCAGCCTTACACTAAAGTTGTGATTGAAAAAATCAACGCTTAATCAGGCGATTCAGATGATTGAAGTAACGATTATTCGTAAAGATTCCGGAAATATTCATTCGTTTGAAATAAGCGGTCATGCATTCTTCGCAAACAGAGGCAAGGATATCGTCTGTGCAGGCGTATCTGCCGTTTCCATCGGTGCCATTAATGCTGTCCATGCCCTAACCGGCGTGACACCAGAAATCAGCAATGGAGATGGCTTTCTCCGCTGTGTTCTTCCTGATCTTCAGGATGACATGAATGAGAAAGTGCAGCTTCTTCTTGAAGGCATGGTTGTTTCATTGCAGACGATTGAAGAAGACTACGGAACGTATATAAAGATTACCTTCAAAAAGCAGGAGGTGGAATAAATGCTATTAAAATTAGATCTTCAGTTGTTCGCTTCTAAAAAGGGAGTAGGTTCTACAAAGAACGGCCGTGACTCAATCTCTAAGCGTCTTGGCGCTAAGCGTGCGGACGGACAATTCGTAACTGGCGGCTCAATCCTGTACCGTCAGCGCGGTACTAAGATCTACCCAGGTGTAAACGTGGGTAAAGGCGGCGATGACACACTATTCGCGAAAGTTGACGGTGTTGTTAAGTTCGAACGTCTTGGACGTGACCGCAAGCAAGTGAGCGTATATCCTGCAGCTCAAGAGGCGTAAGCCTTTTCGAGAAAACCCTAGCCCACAAGGTTAGGGTTTTCTTTTTTTGGCAAAAAAATCCGCCAGTGCACTTCACATTTTATCTGATGAATTTATAGCTCCAGAAGACAGCAGCTCTTCTTCGCATAAGCAATATTTTCTTATTTAACATAAATTTGCTTACTGTACTTATGTTTTTTGATATACTTACAGCAAGCACAGTCTTCTGTCAGCCTAATAACCATACAGGAGTGCATATATGGAAAAAGACTGGAATATGATTGAAGTGCTGCGTCATGCCCGGCATGACTGGCTGAATAAAATACAATTAATTAAAGGCAACCTTTCCCTTAACAAGGTAGACAGAGCTAAGGAAATCATAGATGAAATCGTGGTGGAAGCACAGCAGGAAGCAAGACTTTCGAACTTAAACCTTCCTGAGTTTGCTTCGCTTTTATTGACTTATAATTGGGAAAACCACTACTTTCAGCTTGAATATGAGGTGCTTGATGATACCATTTCCGGCCGATTGGATGACATTATCCTTTCTGAGTGGACAGGCTCTTTTTTTGCCATTTTGGACTCATCAGTAAAGCCTTACCATGATAATCATTTATCTGTATCCATCAGGCATGAAAAAGAAGGGGCTCGTTTCTTTTTTGATTTTAGCGGAATACTAACAGATATCGATAAATTGGATCAGTTCTTCAAAAAGAAGAACGATGACATAACGGCTGCTGTTCAGGTATTAGCTGAAGAGGAGCTTGCACTGGAGTTATTTGTGCCATTCATTGCGAATGGCAGAGAGTGATTTCCGCCGCAAAAAGCAATACTAAGTGTGAAACTCTGCAGGCTGGAGCATTTCTTAAGTGTAAGAGTGGATCCAGTCAGTGCCTGTAATTTGGCTGAATGCCAGACAATTGGGACATACTGCAGACGGGAGGAATAATATATGTTTGTCGATCAAGTCAAAGTTTATGTTAAAGGCGGAGACGGGGGCAACGGAATGGTTGCTTTCCGCCGTGAAAAATATGTGCCGAACGGAGGCCCAGCCGGCGGAGATGGCGGTAAGGGTGCCAATGTTGTTTTTGAAGTGAATGAGGGATTACGCACGTTAATGGATTTCCGTTATCAGCGCCATTTTAAAGCTCCCCGCGGTGAGCATGGCATGTCTAAAAATCAGCATGGAAGAAATGCAAAAGACATGATTGTTAAAGTCCCGCCGGGAACAGTCGTAACTGATGCCGAGTCAGGGGAAGTAATCGCAGATTTGACTGAGCACGGGCAAAAAGCTGTCATAGCCCGCGGGGGCCGCGGAGGCAGAGGGAATACCCGTTTTGCCACACCGGCTAATCCTGCTCCAGAATTGTCCGAACATGGCGAACCGGGCCAGGAAAGAGATGTTGTGCTGGAGCTCAAGCTTTTAGCTGATGTTGGTTTAGTCGGTTTTCCGAGCGTCGGAAAATCCACGCTGCTATCGGTTGTATCATCGGCAAGGCCGAAGATTGCGGAATACCACTTTACGACGATTGTTCCCAATCTGGGAATGGTTGAGACTGAAGACGGCCGCAGCTTTGTCATGGCAGACTTGCCTGGATTAATTGAAGGCGCCCATTCGGGAATAGGCCTTGGTCATCAATTTTTACGGCATATTGAGAGAACCAGAGTTATTGTCCATGTTATCGATATGGCTGCTGTTGAGGGCAGGGATCCATTTGAAGACTATCTAACCATCAATAAAGAATTAAAAGAGTATAACCTTCGTCTCACTGAAAGGCCTCAAGTCATTGTGGCTAATAAAATGGACATGCCTGATGCAGAGGAAAATCTTAAGAAATTCAAAGAACAGCTTGAAGAAGAGTATCCGATTTTTCCGATCTCCGCTTTAACAAGACAAGGGTTAAGGGATTTATTATTTGCCGTTGCGGATAAGCTTGAAGAAACGCCTGAATTCCCGCTGTCACATGAAGAAGAAGAAGACACAGGTGTGCACCGCGTTCTTTATAAGCATGAAGCTGACCAGACGGAGTTTGTCATTACGAGAGACCCTGCAGGAGTGTTCGTCGTATCTGGCGATGCTATTGAGAAGCTCTTTAAGATGACTGATTTCTCAAGAGATGAATCTGTCCGCAGGTTTGCAAGACAGCTGCGCGGAATGGGTGTGGATGATGCTCTTCGTGAAAAAGGAGCAAAAGACGGTGATACAGTTAAGCTGCTTGATTATGAATTCGAGTTTATTGACTAACCTTCACGATTGACGGGGTGGAGAAATGAGAAAAGATAGATTCGATAAGAAATTTTATTTGGTTCGCGAAGATGTTTTGCCTGAAGCAATGAAGAAAACTTTGGATGCGAAGGAAATGATCGAAAGGGGAAAAGCCGAATCGGTTTGGGATGCTGTCCAAAAAGTTGATTTGAGCAGAAGTGCTTTTTATAAATATAGAGACACTGTGTTTCCTTTCCATACTGTTGTCAAAGAACGGCTGATCACTTTATTCTTTCATTTGGAAGACAGATCGGGGACTTTATCACATTTATTGGGCGTTGTGGCTTCTTCGGGGTGCAATGTCCTAACCATACACCAGACCATTCCGCTCCAGGGAAGGGCAAATGTCACGCTTTCCCTGAATGTAACTGAAATGGGCATCGAGATTGAGGAGCTCTTGGGTAGGCTTCGAAAATTGGAGTTTGTAGAAAAAGTAGAGGTGCTGGGGACGGGTGCGTAAGAAAATGCGCTCTGTACCCTGCCCTTTTTTAGTTTTTTATTTTGCAAATTACATACATATGTTAAAGTAGTAAAGTAAAAAGAAAATTTTCAGTGATTTATGATAAGTCTGACGAAAAGGAGGTAATTACCGTGAAGATAGGATTTTTGGGCCCAAAAGCCACCTTTACAGATATTGCTGCAAGGAGTTTATTTCCGAATGAGACAGCCGTTGCCTACCCAACGATACCTGCCTGTTTTGATGCATTAAATGAGAATGAAATAGAACTGGCGGTAGTTCCTCTTGAAAACGCATTGGAAGGCTCAGTGAATATTACATTGGATTATTTAATCCATGAAGTGGATTTTCCAATTATCGGCGAACTGACAGCCCCGATTCGCCAGCATTTTATGGTCCATCCTGATCATGTGAACGAATGGGATAAAACTGATGCAGTCTATAGCCATTCCCATGCTATTGCACAATGCCATAAATTTCTGCATAAAGAGCTGAAAGGCATCCCTTGCGAAAGCACTACTTCAACTGCAGCAGCAGCTCAATATGTAAAAGAAAATCCAGATTTGCGGGCCGGCGCCATCGCTAATGAATTAGCGGCAGAAGTATATGGACTGGCGATCGTTAAAGAGGATATCCATGATTTTGATTTTAACCATACAAAGTTCATAGTATTATCCAGTAAAGAACTGTCAATCAATGAAGACCGCAAAGAGTTTGCCGGGCACAAGACGACTGTTATGGTGACGCTGCCGGCTGATAGGTCAGGGGCACTTCATCAAGTGCTTTCGGCATTTGCCTGGAGGAAGCTCAATTTGACTAAGATTGAATCAAGGCCGATGAAAACAGGATTGGGAAATTATTTCTTTATCATTGACGTGGATATGAAGCAGGACGATGTCCTTATCCCCGGAGCAGTTGCCGAATTGGAGGCACTGGGCTGCAGCGTTAAGATTTTGGGTAGCTATCCATATTTTCAGCTTCGCAATAAAAATACAAAAGTTCTTCAGGATTAAAGCTAAAGAAAAGGATCCGGTATACATATCCGGATCCTTTCTTATTTAAAAATAATAAGGATTAACGCTATTCCTGGTCAATAAGAAATCCTGCTTCCTTTAATAATTTCTCAGCTTCATCGAGTTTCCGTTCTGAGGCTGCAGAAAGAGTATGAAGATGAATGCCATCTGTCAGTTCTGATAAGAAGGAAGCTTTTGTGGCTTTAATTTTATCCATGAATTGCTTGACTTCCTGACGGGTTGAAACCATAACCGAGGCAGTTAAGTCACCATAAACAGGATGTTCAATCCTTACATCTTTTACTGTAACCCCATGATCGACAAGCAGATTCAATTCTTCTTCAGTCCTCGCGGGGTCATGATGGCAGGCAATGACCCGCTCAGCTGAAGATGCAGGAGAAGCCTGATGAAGATACATATAACCTTGGCTCGTAGCAATGATTGGCTCTTTTCTTGCCTTTAGAAGGGTGATATCCCCAACAATTACCTGTCTGCTTACATTTGTTTTTGCTGCAAGGTCGCCTCCTGTAATGGGCTGTCCGCTTTCTTTAAGAAGCTGAAGCAGAAAGGTCCTTCGCTCCTCTCCGAGCACCTTTTTTTGTTCCTTCATTTTTCCTCACCCTTATAATCCGATAATGTCTCATTCTAACATAAGAACCGGCAGAATATAAAAGATTAGAGCGGTCCGAGTTCCCGGGCCATTTCTGCCAGCTTTTCCCCCAGTGACTTTGCCTCCTCAACAGCAGTATTCCACCCGAAAGAAATCCGGAAAAATTCCTTTCCTTTTTTTTCTGTAACCCCTAGGGCCTTCATCGTTTTAGAAACAGTTTTCATGCCTGTGCTGCATGCGCTTCCTGTAGATATGGCATATCCATGTCTGTTGCATTCAAGCATGATATATTGCCCTTCGACCCCTTTTAACCGAAGTCCCAATGTAGAAGGAAGCTGGTAAGAGCCTGCAAAATCGTATAACACAAATTTCTCCTGTGAAGACTCAAGCTCCTTCAGCAGTGCTTCACGCAGTGTTTGGAAATGGCTGTTATGTCTGTTTAAATTTACATAAGCTTTCTGTGCAGCTACTGTCATTCCGGCAATTCCCGGAAGGTTCACAGTGCCTGGCCTGAAACCTTTTTCATGTGATACGCCTGGTAAGAAGGAGCTCCACCGCCTGCCAGGTTTGAGGTAAACCCCACCCACCCCTTTTGGCCCGTAAAATTTATGGGCAGAAAAGGACAGGCTATCAACAAAGCTGGCGACTTCTTGTAAATCTGATTTTCCAAAAGTATGGACACAATCACTATGCAGCAATATCTTCCTTTGCCTGCAAAGCTGGCTGATCTCAGGGACAGGCTGCAATGTGCCAATTTCAGGATTGCCATGCTGTATGGTAATTAAGACGGTATCATCCCTGATGGCCGAACTTAATTTTTTTAGGTCAATACGGCCATCCGCCCCAAAAGGGATTTCTGTAATTTCATAGCCATTATCAAGGCTTAATTTCTCTAGGACACTATGAATAGAGGAATGTTCAGCCATTCCCGCTATAATATGTTTTCCTGATTTTTCAGAGGCAGACAGCAAGGCTAATATAGCGAGTAAATTGCTTTCTGTACCTCCACTGGTAAAGTAGATTCCTTCACTCTCAACTCCCAAAAGGATGGCTAATTCTCTCCGGCAGTTTTCAAGAAGCCCTTCTGCTGCGCTCCCGGTATCATGAAGGCTGAGGGAGTTGCCAAAGTATTCAGTTGAGGCTTTAATATAGGCATCTGCCGCTTCCGGATCAAGCGGACAAGATGCTGCATAATCGAAATATTTCATGTTCTCACCTGCTCTCTCTCTTTAAATAAAGCCTTCGAAAAGCAAGAAGTTCCTCTTAAACTATGAAAACCTCTTGTCATAATTCTAAATCTGTGTAAATATAGGTGTCAAGACACCTGTAAAAACAGGAGGTATAAAATAATGAATGCCGACGTTTTGATTATTGGAAGCGGGGTAGCCGCTTTGCAGTTGGCAAAGAAGCTGCGACAGGACTTAAATGTGATTATTCTCACAAAGTCAACTATAAAAAATGGAAACTCATATATGGCGCAGGGCGGCATTGCGGCTGCCCTGGGAGTAAATGATCACCCATCCAAGCACTACATGGATACACTCGAAGCAGGAAGGTTTCATAATGATTCTGATGCAGTGCTGTCCCTGACCAGTGAGGCACCCTCCCTGATAAAAGAGCTTAATCAAGAGGGATGCCTGTTTGATATGGATTCTGAAGGAGCATTTGCGTTAGGCATGGAAGGGGCTCATTCAGAAAGCAGAATTGTTCATGGAGGCGGGGACAGCACTGGAAAAACAGTCATTGATTTTATGCTGTCAAATAAAAATCAAAACGTTCGAATCATGGAAAATGTTCTTGTGTTTCAATTGCTGATAAATGAAACGGAAGGCAGTTGTATAGGGGTAAAAGGAAAAGATTCAAATGGTGTAATTCATCGATTCATTTCATCTCATGTTGTGCTTGCAACAGGGGGCTGCGGCCAGCTATATGAATATACATCCAATGCCGATTCCGTAACCGGAGATGGTATTGCCTTAGCGTACAGAGCAGGTGCGGAGATAGCGGATATGGAGTTCATCCAATTTCATCCCACACTTCTATATAAAGACGGTAAAGCATTAGGGCTAATCTCGGAAGCTGTCAGGGGAGAGGGCGGCAGGCTCGTTACAGAAGACGGAAGACCAGTAATGACAGGACTTCATCCACTGGGAGATTTAGCGCCAAGACATGTTGTGTCACAAGCAATTTTTCATTCTTTAGAGGAAGGGAAATCCGTGTTTCTGGATATCTCCTCAATTGAAAACTTTAAATCCAGGTTTCCGACAATAACAAAAATCTGTGAACAAAACGGAGTAGATTTAAGAATTGGGAAAATTCCAGTTTCACCCGGAAGCCACTTTTTAATGGGAGGAATTAAAACAGATTTATTGGGCCGCACCAGCATTCCTGGCCTGTATGCGATTGGTGAAGTTGCATGCACAGGCGTACATGGCGCTAACCGGCTTGCAAGTAACTCCCTTCTGGAAGGTTTATATTTAGGCAAAAGGCTTGCGGAGTGGATTAATGAACAGCCGTCAAGTGATCCTGCTAAAGGACTGACATTTCCCGAGACAGCATTCAGATGTCAAATCAAAGAAAGTTTACCTTCAATTGAAGAAATTAAATTGAGAATGATGAAGAATGCAGGGATTATCAAAACAAAAGAAGGGCTTTTAGATCAGCTTGCCTGGCTTAAAGGCTGCAAAATTGAAGAATGGATTAAAGCAGAACTTGATGATCTTTCAATAGAGGAAGCAACACGGGCTTTCATGCTTATCGCAGCTTATCTGATAACAGACGCTGCAGTAAGGAGGACAGAGAGCCGGGGAGGCCATTTCCGGCAGGATTATCCCTTCGAAAGTCATGAATGGCTTGGAAAAAGAATCATTCAATCCCGAAAATCTGAAAAGGGTGGTAAATATGAACAAATTAAAGCTGCGATTGCAACTTGAACAGTTTTTTCTCGAGGATATCGGTGACCGCGACCTGACAAGCGGACTTATTTTTGGAGAAGATCAGACTGGAATGGTCGTTTTCCTTGCAAAGGACAATGGCATTTTTTGCGGAGAAGAAATAATCAGGTCAGGATATAAGATGCTAAATCCAGCCGCTGAAGTCAATATAAAAGTAAAGGATGGAGAATGGATTGAGAAAGGTCAAGTCCTTGCTGAAGCTGCAGGGCCTGTATCCGATTTATTAAAAGGAGAAAGAGTGGTCTTAAATCTGCTCCAAAGAATGAGCGGAATTGCAACAAAAACAAGTGAGGCTGTCCGGGTATTAAATAGTTCACATACGAAAATCTGCGATACAAGAAAAACTACACCTGGCCTTAGAATGCTTGAAAAATATGCAGTCAGATGCGGAGGGGGATTTAACCATCGATATGGCCTCTATGATGCAGTCATGATTAAAGACAACCATATTTCTTTTGCAGGATCAATTTCGAAAGCTGTGGAAGAAGTACGGTCAAAAGTTGGGCATATGGTAAAAGTTGAAGTCGAAACGGAAACAAAAGAACAGGTTCTTGAAGCAGTTGAGTCAGGGGCAGATGTTATCATGTTTGACAACAGGAGCCCTGAAGAGATTAAAGAGTGGATCAGCAGCGTGCCGAAGGGGATCCTGACAGAAGCATCCGGCGGAATCACGTTGGATAACCTGTCAGCTTACAGCGATACAGGGGTTGATTTTATTTCATTGGGTTTTCTTACTCATTCCGTGAAATCGCTTGATATAAGTGTGAAGGTTACTGTGGAATAAAAGCGGAAGCGCCTTGCCCACAAAGGTACGCAGACTAGGAACGCCACGTCTTGTGGCAACGTCTGCATGACCCCCATCCTGGGGGCCTCAACCCACAAGACGAGCCTCCCAGGAAGGTGTTCTTGCCCTTTTGGAGGATTGGCTTGTTACCTCGAGGGGGGAGACCTCCTCTAAAGAGCTAACGCTTTTAGTCGTGCGATGAATACGCTGTCGAAGCGTTCCATGTGGAGCTGGACTGTTACCGACGTTCAAAGGATATAAATTCCTAAAAAAATAAATGCATAATTGGCAAAGGGGTATGGAGGAAATGAATATTTTTCAGACAGCAGAAAAACAAACAACTATTCTTCCGGAAAAATATCGAATGATGACTATAAAGGAACTGGAGGATCGAGCAAGAGAAATAAAAGATAAGCTTGGGAATAAGCTGTTTATTCCGGGTCATCATTATCAGAAGGATGAGGTCATCCAGTTTGCGGACGCTACCGGTGATTCACTAAAGCTTGCCCAGCTTTCACAGGAAAATGCAGAGGCAGAATATATTGTGTTTTGCGGAGTTCACTTTATGGCTGAAACGGCAGATATATTAACAGATTCTAGTCAAAAGGTGCTATTGCCTGATATGCGCGCAGGCTGCTCTATGGCCGATATGGCTGATATCAGCCAAACAGAAAGAGCCTGGACGAAGCTGCAGAATATGTTTGGCGATACAATGCTTCCTTTAACATACGTAAACTCTACTGCGGGCATCAAGGCTTTTGTAGGCCGCCATGGAGGAGCAACAGTTACTTCTTCGAATGCTGAAAAAATGGTGAGCTGGGCGTTTGAGCAGAAGCCGAGAATTGTATTTCTGCCTGACCAGCATCTTGGAAGAAATACGGCTTATAACCTCGGAATTGGGCTTGAGGAAATGGCTGTATGGAACCCCATTACGGATCAGCTGGAATATGAAGGGCCGCTTGAGGACATTAAAGTAATTCTTTGGAAAGGCCATTGTTCAGTTCATGAAAACTTTACTGTTGAAAATGTCAAAAAAGTTCGGGAACAATATCCGGCAATGAAGATCATTGTCCATCCGGAATGCAGAAGGGAAGTTGTGGAACTTTCCGACATGGCCGGGTCGACCAATTATATAATAGATGCAATAGAACATTCAGAACCTGGGTCTTCATGGGCGATCGGTACAGAGATGAATTTGGTTAAAAGGATTATCACCCAGCATTCAGATAAAAAAATCATCTCACTTAACCCTCATATGTGTCCTTGCCTGACCATGAACCGAATCGATTTACCGCACCTTGTTTGGTGCCTTGAAGCAATTGAGCAGGGGGAAAGCCAAAATCTAATTCAGGTTGAAGAACAAACAGCAGCATTTGCTAAATTGGCATTAGATAGGATGCTCGAACGTCCATAAGCGTTTGCAAAAGGTTAGCCGGTCATTAAATCAGCGGAAATTACACAGAAATACTCTGCGTAAATTTAGGCAATAAAAAAATTCTCCCCGCCCGGGAGGATTTTTTTATTGCCTTGCTGCCCTTTGCTGTTAATAGGATTAGAAGAAACGATGAAGCATAAATCCTGGGAAAAATGCATATCTTTTTGTGTAGATTGTTAGCAATTTGCCCATTTCTTCATACACTATATGGACTCATCGCGATTAACGGGCACTAATCTGCAATTTTCAAATAAATGGATGAAATGCCCGTAAATGCTGATTAGGAACACAGACTAGGAACGCCACGTCCTGTGGCAACGTCTGTGTGACCCACATCGTGTGGGCCTATACTAACCATCATTGATGGAAGTATCACCTTACGCATAGGAGGGAATTCAGAGTGAAAATCCATATCGTACAGAAAGGGGATACTCTTTGGAAGATTGCAAAAAAGTACGGCGTGAATTTTGAAGAGCTGAAAAAGATGAATACACAGCTCAGCAACCCTGATATGATTATGCCCGGTATGAAAATAAAAGTTCCTGCAAGCGGGGGCTCAATAAAAAAAGAGGCTCCTATTGGAGGAAAACCGGAAGCAAAAATAAATATGGGTGCCAAAAAGGAAATGCCAAAAGCAGAACAACCTTTTGCCAAAGAGAAACCTATTACCATGCCATCAGCTGAAGCACCTAAGGAGAAGCCGGTAAAAGAAGCACCGAAAAAGGAAATGCCAAAAGTAACGGCGCCAAAGGTTGAAATTCCGAAAGAAGTGCCAAAACCTGCACCAAAAGAAGTTCCCAAAAAACCTTATACGCCAAAAATGCCAAAGCCTATTATGCCTGAAATTGATATAAATAATTATTATATGATGAATATTCAGCAGCCGGCTCCGCAGCAAAAGCCGCTTCCAGCAAAAGAGATTAAACCGCAGCAGCAAAAGCCGCTTCCAGCAAAAGAGGTTAAACCGCAGCAGCAGAAACCGCTTCCGGCTAAAGAGGTTAAAGTGAAGGAAAAACCAGTGAAGCCTGCAGAAACAAAACCACAGCAAAAACCACTGCCTATATCAGAATCCAAGCCACAGCCCCAGCTCCCGCCTAAACCAGTCAATATCCTTCCGCAGGCAAAGCCGGCTCCAAATCAAGAAAGTCCTGAATCGCCGGAAAGCGAATCTTCTTTATATACACATCAAGGAGGTCAATATCAGCCAATGTTTCCTTTTAACCCATGTTACCCGCAAATGCCTTATCCTCAAGTACAGGGAGCAATGATGCCGCAGATGCCGCATCAGATGCCGCATCAGGTGCAGGGAGCAATGATGCCGCAGATGCCGCATCAGATGCCACACCAGGTGCAGGGAGCGATGATGCCGCAGATGCCGCATCAGATGCCACATCAGGTGCAGGGAGCGATGATGCCGCAGATGCCACACCAGGTGCAGGGAGCGATGATGCCGCAGATGCCGCATCAGATGCCACACCAGGTGCAGGGAGCGATGATGCCGCAGATGCCACACCAGATGCCGCAGGTACAGGGAGCGATGATGCCTGAGCATCAAATGCCGCATATGGGTATGATGGCTGGAGTTGAAAGTCCGGATTATGATGAATCTTCGCCGTTCATGCCAATGGCTCAAATGCCATCAGGTGTGATGGGTGCAGAAGATATGGGACAACAGATGCCACATCAAGTGCAAGGGGCGATGATGCCGCAGATGCCGCATCAGATGCCACATCAGGTGCAGGGAGCGATGATGCCGCAGATGCCGCATCAGATGCCACATCAGGTGCAGGGAGCGATGATGCCGCAGATGCCGCATCAGATGCCACATCAGGTGCAGGGAGCGATGATGCCGCAGATGCCGCATCAGATGCCACAGGTGCAGGGAGCAATGATGCCGCAGATGCCGCATCAGATGCCACAGGTGCAGGGAGCAATGATGCCGCAGATGCCGCATCAAATGCCATCGGGTGTGATGGGTGCAGAAGATATGGGAATGCAAATGCCGCATCAGATGCCGCATCAAGTACAAGGAGCAATGATGCCGCAGATGCCGCACCAAATGCCATCGGGTGTAATGGGTGCAGAAGACGTGGGAATGCAAATGCCGCATCAGATGCCGCATCAAGTGCAAGGAGCAATGATGCCGCAGATGCCGCATCAAATGCCATCAGGTGTAATGGGTGCAGAAGACATGGGAATGCAAATGCCACACATGCCGCAGGTGCAGGGAATGGAAGAATCTCCGGGTATGTCTCAAAAGCCATTAATGCCTGGTTCAGTGATGGGTGCTTCTAATGATTGCGGATGCGGAGGACCGAAATTTGCTCCGGGAGGATACGGTCCGGGACCAGGATTCGGTCCAGGGCCGGCATATGGTCCGGGATTTGGCTATGGCCCAGGACCAGCATTCGGTCAAGGTTTTGGCCAAATGGGCGGAGAGGCATTTGGAATGCCAAGAAGCTTTGACGAAAGCAGTGAATACGACGGTTAATAATGGAGGAGACGATTTAGTTCAAAATCGTCTCCTCTCCTATTTGCAAGATCAGCTGCCCTTTAAAATTGAAGAGTTAAAGCCGATTAGAAAGAAGGTTTATTTACTGAGGACACAGGAACGGGCCTTTGTATTGAAAGGATTTTCATCCTATCACCGGCTAAAGCTTCAGGAGGCATTTACTTCATCATTAATGAATGAAGGATTTGCAAAAACATATATTTTTTATGAGGTTGCCAAAGAACCGCCATTGTTTTTTGACCGGACATATTTTGGGTGTCTGGAGTATATCCCGCCTTCTGAAGAAGTGTTCACCTATTTTTTGAAGAGCGATCGTTTGGAAGGGCTAAATTTGCTGAAAAATTTCCACGATACTACAGAGAAGCTTGTAAGCCGTTACCAAACGGTTGTGCCGGCATATCGGCAGGCAGACAAGTGGAGAGAGAGAGCGACCCTTTTCCTTAATAATCTCCCAGTAATAAGATATTTTGTCCAAAAAGAAATTATTAATGAATTATTAGCCTGGGCAGATTGGGCCTTGAAAGGAATTGAAGAGGACGCCTGGCTTTTTCAATCCGGGAGGAAGGTTATTCTGCATGGTGATGTAGCACATCATAATTTTCTCAGAGCTAAAGATCAATCTTTATATTTGCTTGATTTTGACCTGATAGCAGTAGGTACTCCACATTCCGATTACCTGCAGTATGCGAACCGCATCCTCCCCTTTATGAAATGGTCATTTGACGATTTAGGAAAATATTCAATATTTAAATCCAATCTTGAAGAAAAGGGCTTTCTTCATGCATTGGCATTTCCAACTGATATATTTAGGGAATGGAATCGTGTAATAAGGGATAGAACATATCTTGATTCTGTAAAGATTCGTCCTGTTTTGGATTTAACTGTTGGTCAGTTTGCTGAGAGACAGCGTTTTATTAAAGCTCTTAAATATGCCGTTAATGAGATAAACAAATAATGTACAAAAAAATGGACGTAAATGGACAGAATGAAAGCCTCCTTTCGCTCACAAGCTAAGAAAGAGCAGCAATGCTCAGGGCTTGTAATATTAGCGAGGGGGTTTTTCGCTTGCACAAGAAATTAATTGCAGTACCGATGGCTGCCATCATGACAATGGGATTGGCAGGATGCGGAACGAACGAAGATGCATCTGTTGATCGAAAGAATGAAATTGGTCAGCCCATGGGATATTATTCAAATGAAAATCACGGAAACCGCGGTGGAAATGTCCGGGTTGAAGATGGTACAGATAATGATGGGCCTCTGACAGAAATGATGGATCATACTCTGGGTGCAGAGGGAAAAAATAATGGCTCCAACAGAGTGGAAAATAATGCAAGAAGAGTCAGGAATGAAAATACCGGAAACCCAACTGTTCCTCTTGCTGACAGGGACCGCAGCTTTTTGCAGAGAGATAATCGTTTTAGCCATAGCGATGCAAATTATCATGGCCATCTCGATGACAATACACGACAAGCCAAAAATTCTTATTATCAGGCTTATGAAGGTGAGCTTGCTGAAAAAATTGGCAACGTTGCAGCTTCTGTTCCTAACGTTGAGGATGTCCGTTCCGTGACCTATGGAAGCGATGTTTTGATTGCTGTGGATTTGAATGATTATGATAAGGAAGAACAGACGAAAGAAGCGATTCATGAAGCTGTTCAGCCATATTTACGCGGAAGATCTGCTACGGTGGTAACGGACGAAGGAACGTTTAGCCGTTTAAGAAATATTGATAACAATCTTCGTGATGGCGGCCCGCGAGAGCAAATTGATTGGGATTTAAAAAGTTTATTCCGCAGGGAAAAATAATGATTCAGCATAGAGGGCAAAGCTGCTGGGCTTTGCCCTTTTTACATAATTAATTTTTTTCAGGATAAACATGAAAATGTTGGTCACACTAAGCATAAAGATCTGGGAAAACAGGCTCAGGCGGATGCTGCAGAAGTTACTATTTAATCGAGGTGATCGATCATGAGAACCATATGGGGCTTGCTAATAATAGGAGCTGCTTCCTTTTATCCCTTCTTCCAGACGGATGCATTCAACTTTTTATCTGAGGGTACTTCTGTATATGCTGAGGCAGCAGGAAAACACATTGAAGGGCCGCTTAAGATGGATGTCATTTTGGAGAGAGAATATCTGGATGGGGAAGTAAGCCAGGAAACCATAGAGGAAATCATATGGACCCTTGAAGATTTCTGGGCTAAATATGATCAATGGCAGCTTGTTGATATGGATATGGATTATATAGTGTTCCGCCGGAAAATGGATGATATATCGCCATTATTAAAAGCAAATGGGTACTTCGGTGTAACCGAGGACGGCACATTAACCATTTTCAATGGAAGGCCGAAAAAAACAAATATTATTCAGTCTTTCTTTCAAATCGATTTAGGGAAATTAGAAAGCACGAAATGTGAAGAATTAAAAAAAGGAATCCCCATTGTAACAAAAGATCGATATGTGGAAGTTCTGGAGACCTTTAAAAGCTATACTGCCGGTGAAAAGCAAGCGAATTGAAAAGCAGTAAAACATGCAAGGGAATGGGATTCTCTTGCATGTTTCTGTTTTTTAAACAATAAGAAAATAATTATTTTGAACGTTGATAATCTGACTAGGTCCAGCGTCTTCCTGCTCAAGATGTCGGGGGAGAGCAAGGCGCTTCCGCTTTTCTTATGAACTGCATTCAATCATTTGTAATGTTACTTATTTTTTGATAGCTTATACTTATGTAACATTAGTTGCAGGAGGGAATCTTGTGGAATATGTTGATCCTATCAAGGACATCAAAAGCATAAATAAAATTAAAGAGATTTTAAGACAGCAGTCACAGCGGGATCTTTTGCTTTTTGTATTAGGTATAAATACGGGCATAAGAGTGAGTGATTTGCTATCTCTGAAAATTAGTGATGTTTGGGATGGGAAGGAGATAAAAGAGTTTATTTATTTAAACGATCTCAATAGTGATGAAATTAAAGCATTTTACTTAAATAGCAGCGTGAAAAAAGAACTGAAAAAATATTTTACTCAGCATGATTTCTCTGAATGTGATTATCTCTTCAAATCCAAAAAGAATAACCAGCCAATTACCCGCCAGCAAGCCTACCGGATCATAAATAATGCAGCAAAGGAAGCTGGAATTCCAGGGAAGATCGGAACACATACACTTCGAAAAACATTTGGCTATCATGCCTATAGAAAAGGGATTGCCATTTCAATCATTATGTCCATCTATAATCACCATTCTTCCGCTGAAACTTTGCGCTATCTCGGTATTGAAAGAGGCGGGAAGCAATTAATAAAAGTGGACGTTAACCTATAAAATGAGTTTAATGCATTGGCTGATATAAAGCGTCTTGTGTACCATAAGGATTTTCCTCCATAAGCAATGTATCTGGCCCCATTCTGTTCAGCATTTTATTCTTCGTGCCTAAAATATAATATGGTACAATGAGGTACAGTTAAACTAGAGGAGAGAAAGGCATTGTATGAATTCGTAAGAGGCAAGCTGGATTTTATCGGGCCGGAATATGTGGTTATTGAAAACAATGGTATTGGCTATCAGATTTTAACGCCAAATCCATTTAGCTATACCCCGGAGTTCGGGCAGGAAGTAAGGATATACACGTATCATTATGTACGGGAAGATATTATGGCACTGTACGGTTTTCAGACTCGGGAGGAGAAGACCCTTTTTACCAAGCTGCTGAATGTTACCGGAATTGGGCCGAAGGGAGCTCTTGCAATTCTTGCTTCAGGTGAACCGGAACAGGTGGTGCAGGCAATTGAAAATGAAGATGAAGCGTTCCTCGTTAAGTTTCCTGGAGTCGGAAAGAAAACAGCGAGGCAGATGATTCTTGATCTGAAAGGGAAACTGCCGGATATTGTACCTGACTTTTTCCCTAATCTGTTTTCTGCGGATAAACTTCAGGCTGAAAGCGGACCTTCAGGGGACCTGGAGGAAGCTTTGCTTGCATTAAAGGCGCTGGGCTATTCAGATAAGGAACTGAAAAAGATTACACCGGAAATGAAGAAGGAAAAGCTTACAACGGACCAATACATAAAGAAAGCTCTGCAAAAGCTTTTAAAACTATAATGTATTGGACGGGTCCGATTCATTTAAGCTGATATTAAGTAGGTGATTATGTATGGAAGAGCGGATAATATCCGGTGAAGCTGATCTTCAGGATCTTTCATTCGAACAGAGTCTGCGACCGCAGACACTAAAGCAGTATATTGGACAGGATAAAGTAAAGCAGAACCTCGAGATCTTTATCAAAGCTGCCAGAATACGCGAGGAGACCTTAGATCATGTCCTTCTATATGGGCCGCCTGGATTGGGGAAAACCACACTGGCTGCCATTATAGCCAATGAAATGGGAGTAAATATCAGAACCACTGCAGGCCCTGCCATTGAAAGGCCTGGTGATTTGGCTGCGATCCTGACTGCATTGGAACCTGGTGACGTCCTGTTTATTGATGAAATTCATCGCTTGCCGCGTTCTATAGAAGAAGTTCTATATCCGGCAATGGAGGACTTTTGTCTTGATATCGTCATCGGAAAAGGGCCAAGTGCCAGATCAGTCAGATTGGACTTACCGCCTTTTACACTGGTTGGCGCGACTACAAGGGCGGGGTCGTTATCGGCCCCGTTAAGGGACCGTTTTGGTGTGCTTAGCAGGCTTGAATACTATTCAGAAGAGCAGCTGACTGATATTGTTGTCCGTACAGCTGAGGTCCTTGATACAGGTATAGATCTAAAAGCCGCCATTGAGGTTGCCAGAAGGTCAAGAGGCACGCCTAGAATTGCAAACAGGCTCCTCCGGAGAGTCCGGGATTTTGCTCAGGTCAAATCAGATGGCCAGGTTGATGAAACACTGGCAAAGGAAGCTTTGGAGCTTTTGCAGGTTGACCGTTTAGGCCTTGACCATATTGACCATAAATTATTAAGAGGGATTATAGAGAAATTCCGCGGCGGTCCTGTTGGCCTTGAAACAATTGCAGCGACCATTGGGGAAGAAGCACACACGATTGAAGATGTTTATGAACCATATTTATTGCAGATTGGGTTTCTTCAGCGGACGCCAAGAGGAAGAATTGTAACGGACCTGGTGTACCGCCATTTTCAGATGGAGGTGCCTGCTGATTGAGCGGCATATCAAAGTGGCTGATGGTCATTGGTGCCATCATTTTTGCTATCGGATTTATAAGCCAGTTTATTAATATTGGCAAGCTGCCGGGGGATATAGTGATCAAGAAAGGCAATACGACATTTTATTTTCCAGTCGTTACATCGATTTTGATCAGTGTTATCCTTTCTGCCATCTTTTATTTTATAGGAAGGCTTCGGTAGTCTATATGAATAACAGAGGGTGACATCATGAAAGTAGATTGGTTTGATTTTCATTTGCCTGAGGAATTAATAGCACAAACGCCTTTGGCTGATCGGACTAGCAGCAGGCTAATGGTCCTTGATAAAAAAACCGGAGATCTTCAGCATAGTGTATTTAAAAATATTAAACATTATCTCAAAGCTGGAGATTGTCTTGTGCTGAACGACACAAAGGTCCTTCCTGCCAGGCTGTTTGGAGAAAAAACAGGCACTGGTGCGAAAATAGAGGTGCTTCTTCTAAAACAGCTTGAAGGGGATTCCTGGGAAACGCTGGTCAAGCCAGCTAAGAGAGTGAAAGAAGGAACTGAGATAACGTTTGGAAACGGCAATTTGACTGCTGTTTGCACTGGAACTTCAGATCATGGCGGCAGGGTACTGGAGTTTAAGTATGACGGGATATTCTATGAGGTGCTGGAGGAATTGGGAGAAATGCCATTGCCGCCTTATATTAAGGAGCAGCTTGATGATCGTGACCGTTATCAGACTGTATTTGCCCGTGAACGCGGTTCTGCTGCAGCCCCTACAGCAGGCCTTCATTTTACTGAGCAGCTTCTTGAAGAGATTAAGGAAATGGGTGTGCATATTGCTTTTATTACTCTGCACGTTGGTCTGGGAACTTTCAGGCCGGTTAGTGTGGATGATTTGAATGAGCATGAAATGCACGCTGAATTTTACCAGGTAACAGAAGGGACTGCACGGCTGTTGAATGAAGTGCGTGAGCAGGGAGGAAGAATTATCAGTGTGGGGACTACATCCACAAGGACTTTAGAAACCATTGCTTCCATGCATAATGGCCGTTTTGAAGAAGCAAGCGGCTGGACAGATATTTTCATTTATCCAGGCTATGAATTTAAAGCGATTGATGGCATGATTACAAATTTTCATCTGCCTAAATCGACCTTGATTATGCTTGTAAGTGCACTGGCTGGCCGTGACAACGTTCTGAATGCCTATAATCAGGCCGTGGAGGAGCATTATCGTTTCTTCAGCTTTGGAGATGCTATGCTCATTATTTAATAAATAGGTTATCTCTGTACTTCGATAACTGTCTAGCTCCTAGCGCCGATAAAGGGGCGCTCTGCGCTTTAAATGGAAGGAGAACTGTAAGTTGACTGCAATTCGTTATGAATTAATTAAAACATGTAAGCAAACCGGTGCCCGTCTGGGACGGGTCCATACGCCGCATGGATCTTTTGAAACTCCTGTGTTCATGCCTGTGGGAACACTTGCTACAGTAAAAACCATGTCCCCTGAAGAATTAGTGGAAATGGGTGCGGGCATTATTCTGAGCAATACTTACCACCTGTGGCTTCGACCCGGTCAGGAAATTGTGGAAGAAGCAGGCGGCCTGCATAAGTTTATGAATTGGGACCGGGCCATTCTGACAGATTCCGGCGGGTTTCAGGTGTTCAGTCTTAGTGAATTCCGTAAGATTGAAGAAGAAGGCGTTCATTTCAGGAACCACCTGAATGGAGACAAGCTGTTTTTATCACCTGAAAAAGCAATGGACATTCAAAATTCCCTTGGTTCAGATATTATGATGGCGTTTGATGAATGCCCGCCTTACCCAGCATCCTTCGAATATATGAAGAAGTCAGTAGAGCGGACTTCCCGCTGGGCTGAGCGATGCTTACAAGCACATAAACGCCCGAATGATCAGGGACTCTTCGGAATTATTCAGGGTGGAGAATATGAGGAGCTGCGTAAACAAAGCGCGAAAGACTTAACATCTCTTGATTTCCCGGGGTATGCTGTTGGCGGTTTATCTGTAGGCGAGCCTAAAGATGTAATGAACCGTGTACTTGAGTTCACAACACCGCTTTTGCCGTCTGATAAGCCAAGATACCTTATGGGAGTAGGATCCCCTGATTCCCTGATTGATGGTTCAATCAGAGGGATTGATATGTTTGACTGTGTTCTCCCTACAAGGATTGCCAGAAACGGAACATTGATGACAAGTAATGGCAGACTGGTTGTTAAGAATGCAAAATTTGCAAGAGATTTTGGCCCAATTGACGAGAATTGCGATTGCTACACATGCCGTAATTACAGCCGTGCTTACATCAGGCATTTGATCCGCTGTGACGAAACATTTGGAATCAGGCTTACAACTTACCATAATCTCTATTTTCTGCTAAAATTAATGGAGCAGGTAAGACAGGCGATTAGAGATGATCGCTTGGGTGATTTTAGAGAAGAGTTTTTCGAAAGGTATGGATTCAATAAGCCTAACGCGAAGAACTTTTAATAATAAAAATTGAGAGTTCGTTTAAGGAGCAGCTTTTCCTTAAATCGGGACAATCTTTGAAAGGGGGGAAAACTATGGAGCTTTTAGGAACATTAGGACCATTATTGCTGATGTTTGTTTTATTCTATTTCCTGTTAATTCGTCCGCAGCAGAAACGCCAAAAGGCAGTTCAGCAAATGCAAAGTGATTTAAAAAAGGGAGATAAGGTTGTTACAATCGGCGGTCTTCATGGATTCGTTGATGCCATCGACGAAGACAAAGTGGTTATTAAATGTGGTGACGGAAGCCGTCTTACATACGATCGTGCAGCGATCCGCGAAGTAACGCAGGCAACTGGCGATGCATTAGCAAAATCTTAATATCAAAAAAAGAAGGTCCTGAATTTCAGGACCTTCTTTTTTAAGCTGTTCTTTTAGTGTTGAGATTAACTCCCAATATACCGCCCATCATTGCAGTCAGCGTAAAACAGGTGTGGTATATCATTTGCTCCATATCAAATAAACTGTCATGTCCCAGATATTGAAATAGAAAAATAACGATTGAGTAAATAAGGCCTGTCAAGCCTCCAAGCAGCCATCCTTTTTGCTTCCCTTTACCTCCGGATATGAACCCGCCCGCAAAAAGAGAAACAAATGAAACAGCAGAAATAATATACTGCAGGGAAGACTCCTGCAGCGAGGTGAACCGCAGAAGCAGTGAAAAAACGAGACTGCTCGCTACAGCAATGGCAAAAATGGCGATAATTCCATAAAGTACGGCGCTTCCGAAGTTCTTTGACTCTTCTATATTGACCCTCTCCCTTCTGAATTAGTAAATAGGAACAGCTTTTACCCCAGAGGCTATTCAGCTTAATCCTTAGTACAAGCATATTCACACAATGAAAAAATAGAATCTAAAATGTTCAAAGAAAAAGCCAGATAAAATCATAAAAGTTTTAATATGCGGAAGGATATAAAGGATTGCATCAAAAGGAGTGCTGTAGAAGTGGAAGAATATCTAATAATTGTAGGAAGAACATTATTTCTCTATGCAGTCATTCTTCTCATTTTTAGACTAATGGGCAAAAGAGAAATTGGTGAACTAAGCATCCTGGATTTAGTCGTCTATATCATGATTGCTGAACTTGCAGTAGTGGCGATTGAAACTCCGGATTCAGAAATCCTGAAAAATGTGCTGCCAATGCTCCTTTTGATGGTTGTGCAGATTGTGCTGGCCATACTTTCCCTGAAGAGCAAAACTTTCAGGGATGTCGTTGATGGCAAACCGACCATTATTATTAATAAAGGAAAAATTGATGAAAATGCCATGAGGAAACAGAGGTATAACTTTGATGACCTGCTTTTGCAGTTAAGAGAAAAAGATATTTCCAAAATCTCAGATGTGGAATTTGCCATCCTTGAATCTTCCGGTACTTTGTCAGTGTTTGAAAAAAAGGACAGCAAAGAGGGGGGAATTACAATCCCTTTAATCATAGATGGGACAATTCAGAAAACTAATCTGGAAACGATAAACAAAAGTGACTTTTGGCTTCGTCAGGAGCTTAGAAAAGAGGGGTATAAAGAGATATCAAATATATCATTCTGCAGCTATGAAAATGGCCAATTTTATGTAGATCTGCTTGACGAAAGGAAATAAATCGAGGCCAGCTCAAGATAGGCAAAATTGAGCTGACCCTGCTGATATAGGCACATTATCTAAATGCAAACCTTGATAATAATCTGCCAACCCATGGAATCCGAATCAGATCACTCTTTTTAATAAGCTTGAAGAATAATAAGAAAATTATATATACAGAAGTGATGGCGGAAGAAATCACAATTACCCTCACTGCTGTATTTAAGTCAGGGGAAAGTAAATCTTTGAGCATCCAGAAGCCAATGCCCCCTGACAAAAACATGGCAATAAACGTCATTAGATAGTCCCTGATGAAAAAAGTAAACGAAATAGCTTTCAGTACTGTTGCAAAGTGAAGCATTGTCACCAGGACTGTGCCGGTCAGAATTCCCATCGCAACACCATTGATGCCAAATGCAGGCTGGCTGGCAAGTAGAAAGATGACTGCCGTTTTAACGGCAGCGCCAATCAGACTGTTGATCATTGCGGCACGGGCCAGATTTAATGCCTGTAAAGTTGCCTGAAGAGGTCCCTGATAATAATAAAACAGAAAAAATGGCGCCATCAATTTAATAAAATGAGAACCGCTTGAGGAGCCGTACATTACTTCCATCAATTGATCGGAAAGGACATAAAGAACCACCACTGCCAGGCCGCCAGTAATAAATGCAAACCGAAGTGCCTGCTGAAGCCGGTATTCGATCAGACGCATATTATTCTGGGAATTTGCTTCGCTGATAGCCGGAACAAGAGATGTTGACAAAGAATAAGTAATAAACGATGGAAGCATCAGAAGAGGCATGGCAAAGCCGGTAAGAGCACCATATTGCTTCGTAGCCGCAGCGGCCGCCACCCCTGCAAGTGCAAGACTCTGTGCTACCACAATCGGTTCAAAAAACCAGGCGACTGAACCGATCATTTTGCTGCCTGTCGTTGGAAGAGCGACGGTCATCAATTCGTTAAATGTACTTTTTCCGGAAGACACAAATTTAAAGAATTGTTTCCTGACTCTGAATTTCTTTTTAAGCTTAAATGTGGTCATTAAATAGAGCAATGATGCAAGCTCCCCAATGACTGCTGCCAGCATGGCTCCCGCTGCCGCATACTCAATTCCGTATGGCAGAAATGCCTTAGTCATCAAAGCAATCAGGCTTATTCGGACTATCTGTTCAATCATCTGGGAATAGGCAGCAGGCTTCATGTTCTGTCTGCCCTGAAAATAACCCCGAATGACAGAAGAAATTGCAATGATCGGCACGATAGGGGCGATCGCCATCAAAGGAAGCTGTGTGCGTTCATCGGTAAAGAGTGTATCTGATAATAATGGAGCAAGCAAAATTAAAGCAGGAGTGAAAACAATTGAAAGTGAGATAGTCGTCGCTAAGGAAACAACTAATATTTTCTTGATTTTTGCTGTATCTCCCTTTGCCTCCGCTTCGGCCACATTCTTAGAAATAGCAACCGGCAGCCCAAGCTGTGTGATAGTGACGACTAGAATCATGGTGGGAAAAGCCATCATATAAAGGCCAACGCCTTCTTCTCCAATAAACCGGGCAATGACAATTCTGTTTATAAAGCCCAGGACCCTGGTCACCAGGCCTGCAGCGAGCAGGATCATGGTACCTTTCAGAAATTTGGACATTCAACTCCCTGCCTTCTCAAAATGGGTATTATCATATACAATTATCTATATGCAAGGAAGAGGACAAAGCATGACAAGCTATCATAATTTCCATGTGAATAATGGCGGGGAGGCGGCTGAAAGTGAAAATCGGCCATGAATATGATTATTTTCGCACTACGGTAAAACCTGCATTGGAAAGCAAATTAGATGAATTTCGGCTGCTGGGATATAAAAAAGTGACTGAACAGGAGCTCTGGGAATTCCTCACAAAGAAGAAGTGGAAAAACACAAAAGAAAATGTCAGGCTATTTGAAATTGTAGAGGAAATCATGGAGGTAAAAGTGAGTGAATACATTCACTATGCTACCATCGAGGCTTTTAAAGAGGCTGACTTTGTTTTTGATAGTGAAGAAGAGAGAAGGGAACTGTTAAAATAGTCACCTTTCTACTTTTTACAAAAATTAACATGGTATATGACAAATTGACAGGTTTTACAATCTGTCTCATAATGAAAAGCGGAGTAAACGGTATTATTTCATGTCAGTTTTCATACATAGAATGAAATTCAAGAACGGATAGTAAAGCCAGCTAGGGTTCAAACAAAGTCATAATACTGGGGGCTGCATTGAAAAGATATGCAGCTTTCCGACGCAAGACTGTATGGTTAATGATGCATCACAGAGGTTGAAGTGATGCTTGTGATTTCAATAAGCGGGCGATAGCTAAGGAGGATTTATTCATAATGGTAAAGCGCAGCCGTATCGTTGCCTTTTTCCTGATTGTTGTATTATTGGGAAGCCTGGCAGGGGCAACGACAAACAACATTTTAAAAAATATTAAGCTTGGCCTTGATTTGCAGGGCGGATTTGAAGTCCTCTATGAGGTAACGCCAAAAGATGGGCAGAAGGTTGATAAAGCCGTCCTTGCAAGTACTGCCGAAGCACTGGATAGGCGGATCAATGTTCTTGGAGTCAGTGAGCCGAATATCCAGATTGAGGGAGATAAGAGGATCCGCGTTCAGCTTGCTGGTGTAACAGATCAGAATAAGGCAAGGGAAATTCTATCCACAGAAGCTAATCTATCATTTAGAGATGTTAATGATCAATTGATGATGGATGGTTCAGACCTTGCTGAAAATGGGGCAAAGCAGACATTCGATGAAAACGGAAAGCCAAGTGTTTCATTGAAGCTGAAGAGTGCAAGCAAATTTAAAGATGTAACTCAAACAATTGTCAATATGGGAGCGCCAAATAACCTGCTTGTCATTTGGCTTGATTTTGAAGAAGGCCAGGATTCATTCCAGGCTGAGTCAGCAAAAGAAGATCCAAAATACTTATCTGCTCCACAGGTAAGCCAGATCTTTAATCAGGATACCGTGTCCATTGTTGGGAATTTTACGATTGAAGAAGCAAAGACACTGTCGGATTTGTTGAATGCCGGTTCCCTGCCAGTACAGCTCGATGAAGTTTATTCGACATCGGTAGGTGCGAAATTCGGTGAGCAGGCAATGGAAACGACTATTCTTGCCGGTATTATTGGAATTGCCATTATATTTATCTACATGATTGCGGTATATCGTTTCCCTGGGTTTATAGCAACAATTACATTATCTTTCTATATTTATCTGATTTTACTCGTATTTGACTGGATGAATGGCGTATTGACGCTGCCTGGTATTGCTGCGCTCATTCTGGGGGTCGGTATGGCTGTTGATGCGAATATTATTACCTATGAGAGAATCCGCGAAGAAATAAAAGTGGGCAGAACAATCAAATCAGCTTTCCAGGCTGGTGAGAAAAACTCACTTTCGACGATATTTGATGCAAATATCACAACCATTTTAGCAGCAGCCGTTTTATTCATGTATGGGACAAGTTCTGTAAAAGGATTTGCTACCATGCTTATTATAAGCATCCTGGCAAGCTTTATTACTGCGGTTTATGGCACAAGGCTGCTAATGGGGCTTTGGGTCCATAGTAAAGCACTGAATAAAAAGCCAGGCTGGTTTGGTGTTAAGAAAAGTGAAATCAAAAACATTGCTGAAAATTACGATACTCTGGATTTGCCGACCAAGTTCGATAAATTTGATTTTGTAGGGAACCGCAAGAAGTTCTTCATCCTTTCTGCTGTATTAATTGCAGTGGGAATCATTGTTGTTTCTATTTTCCGCTTAAATCTAGGAATCGATTTTGTCAGCGGTACCCGCATCGAGCAGCAGGCAAGTGAACCTTTAACAAAAGAAAAATTTCAAGCTGAATTATCAGCGCTTGGAATCGAGACAGATGATATTGTCATCTCGGGCGATAATAAAGAAATCGGTGTTGCTAGATTTAAAGATGTTTTAACTAAAGATGAAATAGCAGAGGTTAAAACTCATTTTCATGAAGAATTCGGTCAAGATCCGAATGTCAGCACAGTTTCACCAACTGTAGGAAAAGAGCTCGCTAAAAATGCACTAAAAGCTCTTGCCATAGCCTCTGTAGGCATTATCATCTATGTAACCATTCGCTTTGAGATCAAGATGGCTATTCCAGCAGTTCTTGCGCTTCTGCATGATGCCTTCTTTATAATCGCTGTATTTAGCTTTACGCGTCTTGAAGTGGACATTACCTTCATTGCAGCAGTACTGACGGTAGTAGGTTATTCGATCAACGATACAATTGTAACGTTCGACCGGATGCGTGAGAATATGCAGAAAAAGAAAAAGCTCAAATCATTCGAAGATATTGCTGATGTTGTAAACAAAAGTCTTCGCCAAACGCTTGGCCGCTCTGTGAATACTGTTTTAACTGTTGTATTTACTGTCGTTGCGCTCCTGGTGTTTGGAAGTGAGTCAATCAGAAATTTCTCGTTTGCGCTTCTGATCGGTTTAATTGCAGGTACCTATTCATCGATTTTCCTTGCTGCGCAGATTTGGGCAGTATGGAAAGGCAAAGAACTGAAAGAAAAAGGCGTTATTAATACCGTAAAAGAAAAACGCAAAGTCAGTGACGAACCTCAAGTATAATACTTTCAAAGACTCAGGCGAATGCCTGAGTTTTTTTGTTAATCTGGAAAACTGGATGCCGTCTATTTTACAAAAAAGGTTAATGATTCCGGGAAATAGGATAAACTAAAAACAAGTTCAGGGAGGAAGGAAGTATCGCTTTGGAAAATAACGATCGTTTTAAGAAAGCTGAATTTGCAGCCATTATTGGCATCGTGGGCAATATTATTCTTGCTGCCATCAAATGGGGAATAGGCATTTATTCAGGAAGTAAAGCGCTCGTGGCAGATGCGGTCCATTCTGCTTCAGATGTAGCCGGATCCTTTGCTGTATATTTAGGGCTGAGAGCTGCAAAACAGCCGCCGGATAAGGATCACCCATATGGTCATGGAAAAGCTGAAATGATTGCAGCCATTATTGTTGCGGTTTTGCTGTTCCTCGTGGGAATTGAAATCGGCAAATCATCATTTGAGTCATTTTTTTCGCCAATTGAACCTCCAAAAGCAATTGCAGTAGCTGCAGTGCTGGTTTCTATCATTGTGAAAGAAGCGATGTTTCGTTATAAGTATAATTTGGGAAAGAAACTAAACAGTGATGCTTTAATTGTAAATGCCTATGAACACCGTTCAGATGTCTATTCATCAATTGCAGCTTTAATAGGCATTGGATGTGCAATAATTGGCGGAAGAATGGGGATCGAATGGCTTGAGTATGCAGATCCTGTTGCTGGTCTCATTGTTTCCCTTATGATTCTCAAGATGGCATGGAGGCTGGGGAAAGAATCCATTCATAGCACACTTGATCATGTGCTTCATGAAGAAGATACACTTGAGATGCGCAAAACTGCTGAATCCGTTGATCTGGTTAAAAGGATTGATGAACTGCACGCCAGGGAACACGGACATTATGTTATTGTAGATATTAAAGTTTCAGTGGATCCCAATATGACTGTTGAGGATGGCCACCGGGTGGGCAAAGAAGTGAAACGCAAGCTGCTTGGATTGGAAAATGTTCAAAATGTATTTGTGCACATTAATCCTTATAGTGAAGAGCGCGTAAATTAGAGAAAATATTGGGGAGAGGATTGCATGAAATTTCAATGGGCTTTATTATTTGGTTTTTTATTTGCACTAATAGTCGCTGTTTTTGCAGTAATCAATGTTGATAATGTAACGGTAAACTACTTGTTTGGGGAAAGCCAGTGGCCGCTGATTCTAGTGATTTTAGGATCAGTCCTTATGGGAGGAATGATTGTCGGGTCTGTGGGCCTTGTCCGTATTTACTCACTTCAAAGGAAAGTGAAAATACTAAAAAAGGAAAATGAAAAGCTGCATGCGGGACATGCGGTAAAGGATAATGCCAATAATGAAGAGTTTGAAAAAGAGCTGGATAGGGATATTCATTAAAATAAAACAGGCTTGGGCTTTTGCCCAAGTTTTTCTCTTGTCCGCAAAAAAGTGGCCTGCAATTCATATCTTTCTTTCCAAATCTGTATGGAATATCCCTATTTTAACTTATTGAAACACATGTCCCCCTCTTGTATAATTAATAAGCTGAGGGGTGAACGTATGTTACATTCAAGAACGCGATGGATTGTTCGGCAAACACAGGAGGATAAGGTGCAGCAGCTTTCAAAGGAATTGAATATTTCTCCACTGGCCGCATCGCTGTTAATTAATCGCGGAATGGATACCGTTGATTCAGCACGGTATTTTTTATTGGATAAAGACCAGGAATTTCATGATCCTTTTTTAATGACAGATATGGCAAAAGCTGTTTCCAGAATAAAAGAAGCAATTGAAAAACAGGAACCTATCTTAATTTTTGGTGATTATGATGCGGATGGAGTGACAAGCACTTCTGTCATGATGATGGCACTTAGAGATCTCGGTGCTGACGTCCAATTCTACATACCGAATCGATTTACTGAAGGTTATGGACCAAATATCCCGGCTTTTGAGCAAGCCGCTGATACTGGCATCCGTTTAATTATTACCGTAGATACAGGGATATCGGCTGTAAACGAAGCAAAGGCTGCAAAAGAGCTTGGAATGGATTTGATTATTACAGATCACCATGAGCCTGGCCATGAGCTTCCTGAAGCATGGGCAATTGTGCATCCTAAGCATCCGGAAAGCAGATACCCATTCCGGGAACTGGCCGGTGTTGGAGTAGCATTTAAACTTGCACATGCGCTATATGGTGAAATGCCTGATCACCTCTTGGAAATAGCTGCAATCGGCACAATTGCCGACCTTGTTTCTTTAACGGGAGAGAACAGGCTTATTGCCAAGCGCGGGATTCAAAAGCTGAAATCAACTAAGAATACAGGTTTGAAAGCCTTGTTTAAAGCGGCTGGAATTGAACTTCCATCCATTAATGAAGAAACAATCGGCTTTACAATCGGGCCTCGCCTCAATGCAGCCGGCAGGCTTGAAAGTGCGGATCCGGCAGTGGATTTGCTTCTGACAAATGATCCTTATGAAGCACAAGCCATTGCTGAAGAAATTGAAACGTTAAATAAAGAGAGGCAAGCTATTGTCAATGACATTGCAGCACAAGCGGTTAAAGAGGTTGAAACTAATTTTCCTATCAGTAAGAATTCAGTAATTGTTGTAGGCAAAGAAGGCTGGAATGCCGGTGTAATTGGAATAGTAGCTTCGAAGCTTGTTGAAAAGTTTTACCGCCCAGCTATTGTTCTCAGTTATGACAGTGATAAAGGGCTGGCAAAGGGATCAGCAAGAAGTATTAAAGGTTTTGATCTGTTCAAAAATCTTTCTGAATGCCGGGATATCCTTCCCCACTTTGGGGGCCATCCAATGGCGGCAGGAATGACCTTGTCAATTGAATCGGTCGATGACCTCAGGGATAGACTGAATACTCTTGCAAATGAACAGCTGACCGAGGAAGATTTTATTCCGGTAACCAGCATTGATGGCGTCTTCCATCTAAAGGATATCAGCCTCTCTTCTATTGAAGAAATGCAGCTGCTTGCCCCATTTGGGATGGGAAATCCAAAACCGAAAGTCATGATAAAAGAGGCCAATATTGCCGCTATGAGAAAAATCGGATCTGATCAAACTCATATAAAGGTCACCATCGAAAATGATGGATCTTCCCTTGATGGAATCGGCTTTGGACTCGGACATTTGCATGAGCAGATTTCACCATATTCCAAGCTATCGGTTATTGGCGAATTATCCATTAATGAATGGAATAATATTAAAAAACCGCAAATCTTCCTGCAGGATATGGCAGTGAACTCCTGGCAGCTATTTGATATCCGGAGTTTAAAGCGGCTCGAAAGGCTCCAAAGCGTCATTCCTGAGGTAAACACTACTTGGATATTCTTTAATGAGGAACATATATCCAAATTCAGGACATATGCAGGGGAAAGTATGGTGAAAATATCATCTGAAGAGGATGCAGAAGCATTAAAACTAGATGGCTCAAACATCGTGCTTGCTGATATGCCGCCTTCAAAGGAAATGCTTGCTCATGTATTCTCCGGAAAAAAACCTGCCAGAATTTATGCTCATTTTTATAAAGAGGACAGTGACTATTTCAGCACTATTCCAACAAGAGATCATTTTAAGTGGTATTTTGCCCTTCTTGCTAAAAAAGGCTCGGTCGATATCAGGCGTCATGGGAATGATATAGCGAAGCATAAGGGATGGAGCAGGGAAACGGTAGATTTTATGTCTCAAGTGTTTTTTGAATTGGATTTTGTTAAAATAAATAATGGTGTCATTTCGTTAAACAATACATCAATTAAACGTGATTTAGCTGATTCGCGAACCTATCAGCTTAAACAGGCACAATACACTCTTGAGAGCGATTTGCTCTATTCATCCTTTCAGCAGCTCAAAGACTGGTTTGATGAAGTTATGCAAGGGGCTGTAAAACTTGAGGAGGCAAAGGAAGAAAAATGGACTTAAAACAGTATATAACAATTGTTGAAGATTGGCCGAAGCCAGGCATAAAATTTAAAGATATTACAACACTTATGGACAACGGTGAAGCGTATAAATATGCGACTGACCAAATTGTTGAATATGCCCGTGAAAAGAAAATTGATCTGGTTGTTGGCCCGGAAGCCCGCGGATTCATCATCGGCTGCCCTGTAGCTTATTCATTAGGTGTAGGTTTTGCCCCTGTCCGCAAAGAAGGAAAACTTCCCCGTGAAACAGTCAAGGTTAATTATGGCTTAGAATATGGCAAGGATATATTAACCATTCATAAAGATGCCATCAAACCTGGGCAAAGAGTTCTGATCACTGACGATCTCCTTGCGACAGGCGGAACAATTGATGCAACCATCCAGCTGGTTGAAGAACTTGGCGGAGTAGTGGCTGGCATTGCATTCCTTATCGAATTAACATACCTTGATGGCCGTAAAAAGCTTGACGATTACGATATTCTGACATTGATGCAATATTAATTTTTTCATACCAAGAGAGCGCCATACGAAATGGTGCTCTTTTTAATTTATCTGTCAAAATAGGTATATTAAGTGCTTCCAAAACCAATTATGGAAAAACAATAAAGAAATTCGGACAAAAAACGACAAATTTTTTGTTATTCCCATAAAAATAACAGTCTATCCCTTTACATCTTCACTTTTTTTTTCGATAATAGTAGCAATATTAATTTTTTTTATAACTTGTTATAAATCCAATTACAAAATTATTACATTATGCAAATGCATAAAATTCAGGGAGATAAAGGTGATTCCATGGCGAACGATCAAGTTCTGACCGCCGAGCAAGTCATCAACAGAGCAAAAGAATATTTAAACGATGAGCATGCAGAGCTTGTAAAAAAAGCGTACGAGTTTGCCAAGCATGCCCACCGTGAACAATATAGGAAGTCCGGTGAACCATACATTATCCATCCAATTCAAGTGGCAGGCATCCTTGCTGATCTGGAGATGGATCCATCAACGGTTGCTGCCGGCTTTCTTCACGATGTGGTTGAAGACACCGAAATCTCATTGGAGAATATCGAAGAAGCCTTCAATTCAGAAGTGGCAATGCTTGTCGATGGTGTAACAAAACTGGGGAAAATTAAATATAAATCACAGGAAGAGCAGCAGGCTGAAAATCATCGGAAAATGTTCGTGGCAATGGCCCAGGACATCCGTGTAATCTTAATTAAGCTTGCTGACCGTCTTCATAATATGCGGACACTTAAGCATCTGCCAGCTGAAAAGCAGCGCCGCATTTCGAACGAAACGCTTGAAATTTTTGCACCTCTTGCGCATAGGCTTGGAATTTCAAAGATTAAGTGGGAGCTTGAAGATACGGCTCTAAGGTACCTAAATCCGCAGCAATATTATCGGATTGTAAACCTGATGAAGAAAAAAAGAGCGGAACGGGAAGAGTACCTGGATGATGTTATCAATGTCATGCGGGGCAGGCTGTCAGAGGTTTCAATTAAATCAGAGATATCCGGCCGCCCTAAGCATATATACAGCATCTATCGAAAAATGGCGCTTCAAAACAAGCAATTCAATGAGATATATGATCTTCTTGCTGTACGCATTGTTGTAAGCAGCATTAAAGATTGCTATGCGGTTCTCGGGATTATTCATACATGCTGGAAGCCGATGCCCGGCCGTTTTAAAGATTACATTGCCATGCCTAAACAGAATATGTATCAATCTCTTCATACCACGGTTATCGGGCCAAAAGGTGACCCGCTGGAAGTCCAGATCCGTACCATGGATATGCATAGAATTGCAGAGTTTGGTATTGCTGCCCATTGGGCTTATAAAGAAGGAAAAAGAGTGAATGAGGGCTCTTCATTTGAGGAGAAGCTGACCTGGTTCCGTGAAATCCTGGAGTTTCAGGATGATGCTGCAAATGCTGAAGAGTTCATGGAATCACTGAAGATCGATTTGTTTTCCGATATGGTGTTTGTTTTTACTCCTAAAGGGGATGTCATCGAACTTCCTTCCGGATCCGTTCCCATTGACTTTGCTTACCGAATTCACTCGGAAATTGGAAACAAGACAATCGGTGCCAAAGTCAACGGAAAAATGGTCACGCTGGATTACAAATTGAAGACCGGCGATATTATTGAAATCCTGACATCCAAGCATTCATATGGACCGAGCAAAGATTGGCTGAAGCTTGCTCAGACTTCACAGGCTAAAAATAGAATACGAACCTTTTTCAAAAAGCAGAGAAAAGAAGAAAATGTGGAAAAAGGAAAAGAGCTTGTTGAGCGGGAGATTCGCAATATGGATTTCGACCTGAAGGAAATTTTGACATCTGATAATGTAAAAAGGGTCGCAGAGAAATTCAATTTTGCCACAGAGGAAGATATGTATGCTGCTGTTGGCTATAACGGAGTAACGGCACTTCAGGTTGCCAACAGGCTGACAGAAAAATGGCGCAAGAAACGCGATCTTGAACAAACCTCCGATATTACAAATGCTGTTTCGGAACTGAAGACTTTTCCATCTGCCAAAAAACGCGAATCCGGTGTCCGGGTTTCAGGCATTGATAACCTGCTGATTCGCCTTTCCCGCTGCTGTAATCCTGTCCCCGGAGATGAAATCGTCGGGTTTATTACAAAGGGTAGAGGAGTTTCTGTACACCGTGATGATTGTCCTAATATTGAAACGGATGATGCAAAACAAAGGCTCATCCCGGTTGAGTGGGAAACAGCCTTAAATGACCGGAAAGAATACAATGTTGAAATTGAAATTACCGGTTATGACCGCAGGGGATTATTAAATGAGGTCCTTCAGGCTGTTAATGAAACGAAAACCAACATTTCAGCTGTATCAGGACGATCAGACCGCAATAAATCAGCAACGATTAATATGTCCATTGCCATACACAATGTCAGCCATCTGCAAAAGGTTGTGGATCGGATTAAACAAATCCCTGATATTTATGCAGTAAGAAGGATTATGAACTAAAGGGAGCAGATAGAATGCGTGTTGTAGTGCAGCGAAGCAAAGAAGCCAGCGTAACGGTGGACGGCAAAACCGTCGGAAGCATCAAAAAGGGGTTTGTTTTGCTCGTTGGAGTCACCCATGAAGATAAGGAAGAGGACGCAGCTTTTCTGGCTGATAAAATTGCCAATCTTCGCGTCTTCGAAGATGAAAATGGCAAAATGAATTTTTCCCTGCTGGATCAGGAAGGTGAAATTCTTTCGGTTTCCCAGTTTACTTTATATGGAGACTGCCGGAAGGGCAGACGGCCCAATTTCATGGAAGCGGCTAGCCCGGCGCATGCCGTAAATATCTATGATGCTTTTAACCGGTATTTAGAAGCTAAAGGCCTGAAAGTAGAAACAGGTGTATTCGGGGCCATGATGGATGTTCAGTTAACCAACGATGGACCCGTTACGTTAATTTTAGAAAGCAAGTAAGTTAATTTATAACGAAACGCAAAAAAGCCCCGGCACCCAAAGTAGGATGCCGGGGCTTTTTGCTAATTTTTGAAATAGCGGGCAAGTCCCTGATAAATTCCTGCTGTTGCTGATTGCTGATACTGTGCAGAAGAAATCAGGGCCTCTTCAGCCGGATTGCTCAGATATCCAAGCTCGATGAGAACTGCATTGCGTTTATTCTCTCTTATCACATGATAATCTCCAGCTCTATAGCCCCGATCTCTCAGGTTTGTCATGGCTATTACATTGGAGTGGATATTGGCTGCAAGTTCCTGTTGAAAAGGATGATAATAATAAGTAGTCGCTCCTCTTGCAGTGCGATCTGGCGTGCTGTCATAATGAATGCTGATGAAAGCATCTGCATTATGATAATGTGAAATGCCTACTCTGGAAGGAAGCGGCAAATAGGTATCTCCGCTTCTGGTAAGAATAACATTTGCACCTGCAGATCTTAATTTGTCTGCGAGCAATTGAGCGGTCCTGATTGTAATATCTTTTTCACGAGTCCCTCGTGCCCCTGTTGTCCCGTTATCACGGCCACCATGGCCGGGATCAAGGACGATTGTTTTATTTTCCAGGTGCTGTTCTGCTCCCGGTTTTGTTACTGCAGGTGCAGATCCTTCAACCTTGACGATCCATCCTGCTACAAAACCCGTCCCGCCGTTTGGAAGGCGGACTTCATACCAATCATCATTCAGGCTGATAATTTCAAAGCTGTCCCCTTTATTTGCCCTGTGAATGACAGATGACTGGCTGCTGGCTTTTTTTCTAATATTTGATCCGTTATGTAATATAATTGCAGAACTGCCGTTTACACTCTGCTGGGAAGAGCCGGAATTTTTCTCGGCTGTTATGTCTATGAACCAGCTTGCTACCCATCCATAAGAACCAGTCTGATATTCAATTTTTGCCCAATTATCAGCTTGCTCAAGAATAGGAAAGGTTTGGCCTTTTGTAACAGAACCAATCGGTTTCCCATTTAACGATCCTTTATTCCTAACGGTTAAAGAAGTTGCCGTAACAGTGCCGGTTTTCCCGGACGCCGACTGTTTTGGCTTGCTTTCTGATTGTGAGGATTGAACCGCAATATATTGGCTGCTGATCCATCCGGCATTGCCCGAGAAAGAGATTTCTGTCCAGCTGTCATTTTGAGAAATAACAGCTACTGTCTCCCCCGAATTTAGTTTGCCGATGACGTCACTATTAAGCGATGGCTTGTTTCTTACATTCAAGGAGTTTGCCGTGATTTTCCCGGTTTGGCTGCTGCTTGATGAATTTTTCTTTTGGCTGCCGCTGTATTGGACGAATTCATTTGCGACCCATCCATCTCCATAAGGTGTTTGGATCTTAACCCAGCTTCCTTCTGTGCTCATGACCTTATAGGCTGTTCCTTTATGTATAGTTCCCAGGACACCGTAACTTGTGCCAGGTCCCTTTCTCACCCTCAGGCCATCTGTTGTGATGATTGCCTGGGAATTTGAACTGGCTGCTTTTTCTCCTCTCTGACTGGTGGTCATATCGGAAACAAGCCAGCTGGCCACATAGCCGTTTTCCCCCTGGAAATTAATTTTAATCCAATCTCCTTCACGGGAAAGAGCGTTAAATTGATCTCCTTTCTGGGCTTGTCCCAGAATGGGGTAGCTTAAGCCTGGGCCTTGACGGACGTTAAGATTATTTGTGGGGATTGTTACAGAACTGTTTTCAGCTTTAACCTGTGTTTCCGCCTGTGTTATGCCAGCCAAAAACATAAGACATATCACGAGAATAAGTGGTTTTTTCTTCAACAGGCCGCCTCCTTTCATAATTAAAATCCTTATTAAAAGAAAAACAAACAAGGTGCTGGCAGTCAAGATAACTTTGGTCCTAGAATACTTCTGCATCTTGTGCAATTTCCCTTCTATTATCGGTTTATCAGCAATCATTTTTAGCTGGGAATTAAATTTGTCCTGTTATGAAACATTTCATCTGAAAATGGAAAGAATAGAACAGACTATAAAAAAAAGGGTGAGCACTATGAGATTTGGTGAAAAAGGGATGTCTGCACAATCTGGTGAAAATCAGCTGTTCGGGGTGGATTTTCATGATTTTATACAAAGAGAACAAAACTCAAACATGATTGAACTCGCATCAGAGTTTGGACTATCTCTCAAGGATGTCAGGAAACTGAAAAAAAAGCTGGAACGATCATAACATGTTTTTAGTCTTGACATTGATGAAAATGCTCCGTATTATAATATAAATAAAATGACAATTACAATTAAATGTCTAGCTGCAGCGCCTGACCAAGGCGTTTCTGCTTTTCGATAAACCATTGATGGAGAAGAGTAGTTAAACCCCACATGAAAAGAGAGAGAGTGCCGCCCGGCTGAAAGCATTCTCACATGATGATTTAACGAAAGAACACTTCGTAGGTTTCTCTCTGAAAAAGGCGTGATCTTTAGTAGGAGCTGAACGTTAACAGGCGTTAACTGTAAAAGAGGAAGTCTATATATTGGCTTCAACTAGGGTGGCACCACGGGAAAACCAAACTCTCGTCCCTTGTATTTAATATACAAGGAGGCGGGAGTTTTTTTTATTTTGTCGATGCTTTCGATTATGGCCTATTTATTAGCTAAAGCGTAAAGGGTCAATAAATTATACATAGTTATCATTTTGCATTAGGAGGTAATTTTCATGTCTATCCGAATACCGAGGGGAACGCAGGACATTTTGCCGGGGGAAGTTGAAAAATGGCAATTGATAGAAGAAAAGGCAAGGGAACTTTGTGAGAAGTTTCAATATCGTGAAATCAGAACACCTATTTTTGAACATACAGAATTATTTCTGCGCAGTGTTGGAGACACGACAGATATTGTTCAAAAAGAAATGTACACGTTTGAAGACCGCGGCGGACGAAGCCTGACACTTCGTCCTGAAGGAACGGCTTCTGCTGTAAGGTCATTCGTTGAACATAAAATGTACGGTGATGCGAGCCAGCCTGTAAAGCTTTATTATATGGGACCAATGTTCCGTTATGAACGCCCCCAGGCAGGACGTTTTCGCCAGTTTGTCCAATTCGGTGTCGAAGCGATCGGCAGCGCGGATCCGGCAATTGATGCGGAAGTTATCGCACTGGCAATGTCACTTTATAGAAGCATGGGCCTGCAAAAGCTTAAATTGATTGTGAACAGCCTGGGAGATAAAGAAAGCCGATCTGCACACAGAGAGGCTCTGGTCAATCACTTCAAGCCGCGGATCGGGGAGTTTTGCCAGGATTGCCAGAATCGCCTTGAAAAAAATCCAATGCGCATCCTGGACTGTAAACAGGACCGTGAACATGAACTTATGAAATCTGCTCCATCCATCATTGATTATTTAAATGATGATTCAAAAACCTACTTTGAGAAGGTTCAAAAGTATTTAAAGAACCTGGATATTGACTTTATTGTTGATCCAAATCTTGTTCGCGGCCTGGATTATTACAATCATACGGCCTTTGAAATTATGAGTGATTCCGAAGGTTTCGGAGCAATTACCACTCTTTGCGGCGGCGGACGATACAATGGCCTCACTGAGGAAATTGGCGGTCCTGAAGCGCCGGGAATAGGTTTTGCTTTAAGTATCGAGCGATTCATTGCTGCTCTTGAAGCAGAGAAGGTGGATCTGCCTCTTAATAAGGACATTGATTGCTACCTTGTATCCCTTGGAGAGGAAGCAAAGGATTACACAGTCGGCCTTCTTCAAAAACTTCGAATGGCAGGATATTCTGCTGAAAGAGATTATCTTGACAGAAAAATTAAAGCCCAGTTTAAAGCGGCAGACCGGTCGAATGCAAAGTTTGTTGCTGTCTTGGGTGAAGATGAACTTAAAGCGAACAAAATTAATGTAAAATCAATGGAATCGGGAGAACAAACAGAGCTTGGTCTTGATTCTTTCATAGAAAAATTTACAGAGCTTTATCAATCATAAATCAGTTTTATATTTGGGAGGAATTAGAATGTTTGGGCGAACGTATTTTTGCGGGGAAGTAACGGAAAAAGCTATAGGAGAAAAAGTAAGCTTAAAAGGCTGGGTACAAAAGCGCCGGGATTTAGGCGGGCTGATCTTTGTGGATCTTCGTGACCGCACTGGCATTGTTCAGGTGGTATTCAATCCGGAGGTTTCTCCTGAAGCTCTTGCAGCAGCTGAGAAGATCCGCAATGAATTTGTTCTAGATATAGAGGGAGAAGTAATTGCGCGTGAAGAAGGCACCATCAATGAGAACCTGAAAACAGGGCGCATTGAGATTAAAGCAGAGAAAGTGACTATCATCAATGAAGCAAAAACACCTCCTTTTGTCATTGATGATAAAGCGGATGTTTCCGAAGATGTCCGCCTTAAATACCGCTATTTGGATTTGAGACGCCCTATTATGTTTGATACCTTTAAGATGCGTCATCAAGTAACAAAAGCGATGAGGGATTATCTGGACAGCGAAGGATTTCTTGATGTTGAAACACCGATCTTAACGAAGAGCACACCGGAAGGAGCCCGTGACTACTTAGTTCCAAGCCGTGTGCATCCGGGTGAATTCTATGCTCTTCCACAATCACCTCAAATCTTTAAGCAGTTATTAATGGTAGGCGGATTTGAACGCTATTACCAAATAGCACGATGCTTCCGTGATGAAGACCTGCGTGCAGATCGCCAGCCTGAATTTACTCAGGTCGACATCGAAATGAGTTTTATGAGCCAGGAAGACATCATCGGCCTAATGGAAAACATGATGAAAAAGATCATGAAAGAAGTGAAAGGCCTGGATGTCCAGCTTCCATTCCCGCGCATGACCTATCAGGAAGCGATGGACCGTTTTGGATCTGATAAGCCGGATACACGCTTTGGGATGGAATTGACGGATTTATCCGAAATAGTAAAAGAGTCAAGCTTCAAAGTATTTGCCGGAGCAGTAGCTTCCGGGGGACAGGTTAAGGCCATTAATGTAAAAAAAGGTGCAGGAAAGTATTCACGAAAAGATATTGATGCCCTAACAGAGTTTGCTGCTGTTTATGGTGCAAAAGGGCTTGCATGGTTAAAAGCGGAAGAAGACGGTTTAAAAGGTCCGATTGCCAAGTTTGTGACTGAGGATGAGCAAAAAGCATTCTATGCTGCTCTGTCAGTAGAACCAGGAGACTTCCTCCTCTTTGTGGCTGATAAGAAAAATGTTGTGGCAGATGCACTCGGCGCTCTGCGATTAAAGCTTGGAAAAGAGCTTGATCTGATTGATCAAAGCAAGTTTAACTTCCTTTGGGTTACAGACTGGCCGCTTCTGGAATACGATGAGGAAGAAGGCCGCTATTATGCAGCCCATCATCCTTTTACAATGCCTGCCAGAGAAGATTTAGATCTTCTTGATAAAGATCCTGCTCAAGTCCGTGCACAAGCATATGACCTTGTATTAAACGGCTACGAGCTTGGCGGCGGATCATTGCGTATTTTCGAAAGAGACGTTCAAGAAAAAATGTTCAGTGTGCTTGGCTTCTCAAAAGAGGAAGCTGTTGAACAGTTTGGATTCCTGCTTGAAGCATTTGAATATGGCACTCCTCCGCATGGCGGAATTGCCCTTGGATTAGACAGACTTGTAATGCTGCTTGCTGGCAGAACAAATCTAAGGGATACGATTGCCTTCCCTAAAACAGCCAGTGCGAGCTGTGTGCTAACAGAAGCTCCTGGTGAAGTTAGCCAGTCCCAGCTTAATGATTTGCACTTAGCGCTTAATTTGAAAAAAAGTGAGTAATTTCCTATATAATGATTAAATGGTGAAAAAAACACGTTTTTCAGAAAAATAAACTGGGAAGTAACTCCTGATTTTAAGGCAGGTTCCATAACTTCAAGGAAGAAAATGGATAAAAATGTTCAAATTAGCTCCATTTCATCAGCTTGAAAAAGAAGAAACCGTGTGATATGATCGTATCAATAAATAAAGAGTCCTGATGTGTTCGTTGTAAAACCTGAAATTTTGACCAACATTATTCCTTCGGGAGTCCGGAGTTTTCCCGCAGCGTAAAAGCCTCATGGATGAGGACTTACAAACGCAGGAAACAGGACACCCACCTGCTGAGTGCGGGTTCAAAACGAGGGCATCAATAGCGACGGCACGATTGGGACTCTTTAGTACATACGATTGTAAAAATCCATGCTCGTGAGCATGGATTTTTTGTTTGTCCTGTTCTTTATGTTCGTACTTGAACTGAGCTATTGCTGATATGATGATAAGGATTAAATATGATAGCGCAGTTAACACTATTGGATAGAAAGTTTCGATTTAATTATTGCTTAAAATGTTAATGTCATTAATCCTATAGAACTACTTGCTTTAAAGTTCAAGTATGATATATTCATTATCGGGTATAAGATAATACATGCTTTTTAAATAACATCTGATGGAGTTGATTTATATATGCTTCACCAATTTTCCAGGAATGAATTGGCTATTGGCAAAGAAGGCCTTGAAAAAATGAAAAATAGTACCGTGGCAGTACTGGGCATCGGCGGAGTTGGTTCCTTTGCAGCGGAAGCACTGGCGCGTTCCGGTGTTGGACGGCTTGTTCTGGTTGATAAAGACGATGTTGATATTACAAATGTGAACAGGCAGGTCATCGCTTTATTATCCACTGTCGGGAAACCAAAGGTGGATTTAATGAAAGAAAGAATCAAGGATATCAATCCTGACTGTGAAGTTATTGCTTTAAAAATGTTTTATACAGAAGAAACCTATGAGCAATTCTTTGATTATGGACTCGACTTTGTAGTTGATGCTTCCGATACGATTTCTTATAAAATTCATCTAATGAAAGAATGCCTGAACAGAGGGATTCCAATGATCTCAAGCATGGGTGCTGCAAATAAAATGGATCCGACCAGGTTCCAGATTGCTGATATCTTCAAAACTCATACTGACCCGATTGCTAAGGTTATCCGCACACGCCTGAGAAAAGAAGGAATCAGAAAAGGCGTTCCGGTTGTATTCTCCGATGAAAGCCCGATCGTTATCCGGGAAGATGTCCGCAAAACAGTTGGAAAAGATGATGCTGAAATAAGAAAGGCCAAAATGCCGCCTTCTTCCAACGCATTTGTTCCTTCTGTTGCAGGTTTAATCATGGCTAGCTACGTAACTAGAGAACTACTAAGCGATATTAAAATTGCACGTGTAAATGACTGAAAAGAGACCGGCTTTCTGCAGGCCGGTCTTTGCGCATATTAATGTTTTGGAATCCTCGAATCAATGAACAGCTCTTTTCTCTTCATTGCTTTCATGCTTCAGAAGCTGGTCGGCTTCTTTCAGGATGCTTGCCATTTCCTCGTATTGCATAAGCTGATGTTTAAATTCCGCTTCTTTTTCCTTCAACCTTCTAATTAACTGCTGATTTTGAAGTTTTAAGTGCATTTGTTCTTCATGCAGACGTTTATTTTCCTTCATTTGTTCTGAAATAGGCTGTGTTTTCGCAAAGTTCCTTAGGAAGCGTATAACTTGAGCCAAATTTTCAGGGGGAACAGAGTCAGGATTTTCATGGGTTTGACAGGCTGCATTATTGCTTGAGATTTCTTGGGTTCCATAATCTGTCCTTTTTGTTATGACTGTGTTCCAGCGGTATTGGCAGGCTGAAACTGTACGGCCGAGTTCAGTACTTGCCTTCTTAAAAGCTGATGCTTTTGAATCCCCATTTGATGTGTATTCAAGTACTGTCTCTTCGAGTAATTGATCCTCTTCCGGTTTCCATAAATCTTTCCGTTCCTTCATTCCTTTAACCACCTCGGAAAATACGATTGTTAGGCTTATCGTCACCCTAATAGATGAAAATATTCCATTCTCAGTTGTTGAAAGGTAAAATAGTGTAAGTCAAATAATAATCCCGACTTTAAAGGCGTCTGCAAAGAACTGGACTTTAAAAGATGGGAGGAGGTTGCCTAAATGGATACTCTTGTAGAAATACAGGACGTTACAAAAGTAATAAAAGGAAGAACGATTATTGATTCTGTCAGCTTTGAGGTGAAAAAGGGAGAGGTATTCGGTTTCCTTGGCCCAAACGGTGCGGGGAAGACCACCACTATTCGAATGCTGGTGGGCTTGATCGGCATTACTTCCGGGGACATTAAAATTCTTGGCAGCAGCATCAAAACAGATTTTGAAAAGGCGGTTTCCCATATTGGAGCCATTGTGGAAAATCCTGAGATGTATAAGTTTTTGTCAGGCTATCAAAATCTGGTTCATTATGCACGAATGTCAAAAGGTATAACTAGAGAAAAAATTGATGAAACGGTTGAGCTTGTAGGACTGGCGGATCGGATTCATGATAAAGTCAGAACATACTCGCTAGGCATGAGGCAGAGGCTTGGTCTGGCACAGTGTCTTTTGCATGATCCCAAAATCCTCATTCTGGATGAACCTACGAATGGGCTTGACCCTGCCGGCATCAGGGAGATTCGGGATCACCTGAGGATGCTTGCAAGAGAAAGAGAAATGGCTGTCATTGTTTCCAGCCATTTACTATCTGAAATGGAAATGATGTGTGACAGAATCGGCATTATTCAAAACGGGAAGTTGATTGATGTTCAGCACATCAGTGATTTTGTACAGGGGAAAGAAAAAGTTTACGAAGTAGAAGTGGATGATCCTGGAAAAGCAAACGGAATTTTACAAGGGGCACATCCTGGTTTGCCTGTACAGCTTACAGAAACTAGTGTGATACTTTCGCTTGTCCGGGAAGATATACCTGAAATGATAAAAGTGTTTGTCCAGGAAGATATGAAAATATTTGCCGTTCGTGAAGTGACCAAAACATTGGAAGACCGTTTTCTGGAAGTAACAGAGTACAAAGGGGGTGCAGGTGATGCTCGGACTGATTCAAAATGAATGGATGAAAATTTTTAGGCGGCCGGGCACATACGTCATGATCGGACTTCTTTTAATTATGACGACTGTTGCAGGCGCCTTTATAAAATATCAGGAAAGCGGAGGGACAGTCCCGGATAATTCGGAATGGAAAAAGGGACTGCAGACTCAAAACGAAAGCTATAAAAAACAGCTTGAAGAGATGGGGGAAATGGCTCCCAGAGATATGAAGGAACAGTATCAGAGGGAGATTGCCATAAACGAATACAGAATTAAGAATGATATTTCACCGAATCAGGAATACTCTATCTGGGGATTTGTATCTGACACCTCACAGCTGATTGAATTTGCCGGCCTGTTTACGATTATTATTGCCGGGGGAATCGTGGCGAGTGAGTTTACATGGGGAACCATCAAACTACTTTTGATTAGGCCTATTAAAAGAGTTAAAATCCTGGGAGCAAAGTATATTACCGTGATTTTATTCGGTCTGCTGGTGCTGGCCGTCCTCTTCGGATATTCAGCACTGCTGGGCGGACTCCTCTTTGGATTTCCTGCAGAAGCATTTCCTTATTTATATTATTACAATGGAACAGTGATAGAACAAAGCATGGGACTTCATCTGATAGCTTATTATGGTCTTAAATCCATTAATATGCTTATGCTTGCAACCATGGCTTTTATGATTTCAGCTGTTTTCAGGAATAGCTCGCTGGCGATAGGACTTTCCCTGTTTCTGATGTTTATGGGAGGACAGGTCACAAGGCTGATTGCAATGAAATATGATTGGGCCAAGTACAGCCTTTTTGCCAATACAGACCTCCTTCAATATTTTGAAGGAATGCCAATGGTTCACGGGATGACGATTGGATTTTCCATCATGATGATATTTATATATTTTCTGCTTTTCCAGGTACTTGCATTTTATGTGTTTAATAAAAGGGATGTTTCTGCTTAAAAGCCCAAATAGCAAAAGGTCTGGCATTGCTGCCAGACCTTTTGCTATTTAAGAAGTTTTTCATAGACAGATGCTAATGCCTGTTCGAATTTGCCTGTTTTCTTAGGCTGATAATATACCTTGTTTTTAATTCTGTCAGGCAAGTACTGCTGTTTGACCCAGCCTGTTTCATAATCGTGAGGGTATAAATATCCGATGCCCCTGCCAAGCTCTTTTGCTCCTTTGTAGTGGGCGTCCTTCAAGTGATCAGGGACTTCACCGCTTTTGCCTGCGCGGATATCCGCTATTGCGGAATCCAATGCTGTGTATGCTGAATTGGATTTTGGAGAGAGGCAGAGCTCAATAACCGCATTTGCAAGCGGAATCCTTGCTTCCGGGAATCCAATCCTTTCAGCTGTTTCTATAGCTGCAAGGGTTCTGGCTCCGGCTTGCGGCGATGCCAGTCCAATATCTTCATAGGCAATAACCAAAAGTCTTCTGCTTATGCTTTGCAGGTCGCCTGCTTCAATTAATCTTCCTAAATAGTGCAATGCCGCATTTACATCGCTTCCGCGGATGGACTTTTGAAAACCGGATAAGACATCGTAATGGGCATCTCCATCTTTATCGTGTGTAAAGCTTTTGCGCTGAATGCATTCCTCGGCAACAGACAAATCAATCTTAATGATTCCTTCTTCATCTTCTTTAGTTGAAAGGACGGCCAATTCCAATGCATTTAGCGAGCTTCTGACATCACCATTTGAAGCGGTGGCAAGATGTGTAAGTGCATCATCGGTAACTTCCGTTTGTCTATTGCCAAGGCCTCGTTCCTTATCCAGTAAAGCCCTTGTCAGTGCTTTTTTTATATCATCAGCAGACAGCGGCTTTAGTTCGAAAATTTGGCATCGGCTTCTAATAGCCGGGTTAATTGCATGATATGGATTGCTGGTTGTGGCGCCAATTAAAGTGATGCTGCCATTTTCAAGATAGGGCAGCAGGAAATCTTGTTTGCCTTTATCAAGTCTATGGACTTCATCCAGCAGCAGAATAACCTTTCCGGACATTTTGGCCTCTGCCGCTACCACTTCCATATCTTTTTTATTGTTAGTCACAGCATTTAAAGTACGGAAAGCGTATTTGGTGCTCCCTGCAATGGCACTTGCAATCGAGGTTTTGCCTATACCTGGGGGGCCGTACAGAATCATCGATGACAGCTGCTTAGCCTGCACCATGCGATGGATAATTTTTCCTTCTGAAACAAGGTGCTCCTGGCCAATGATTTCATCAATCGTTCTAGGCCTCATCCGGAATGCAAGAGGTTTAATGTTCAAAGTTATCACTCCAGCCTTTTGCTGGCAGCCTTCAGTCTGCCTATCAATTTTCAGCAAAGTTTTCGCTTTCTATTTAAGATACCATAACATTTCCTGCTGCGAAATCAATTAGGCTACAGCCGGTATTGTACTGAGTCCAATCCCGGCCCGCCCCTTTTCCTCCTAAAATATGCTATAATGTCAAAAGTCTATAATATTACTAAGGATTTAAACTTCATATATATTTGCAGGTCTTGCGGGGAGCGTTGGGGCACATGATACTGAAAAATAAAGGGCAAATCGGTTCCAGGTTTTTGATTTATCTAATAGGGCTGCTTGTCATGAGCCTGGGGATTGTTTTGTTAATTACAGCTGATTTAGGGGCAACCCCCTGGGATGTTCTGCATGTAGGACTCTACTACCAGCTGGGCCTGACGATAGGCAGCTGGTCCATTATTGTTGGGATATTCATATTAGCTGCTGCAGCCCTTATTTCAAAGGAACTTCCACAAGTCGGTGCTTTCTTGAATATGGTCCTGATCGGACTGTTTATTGACGCTTATCTGCTTTTGCCATTTATGCAGACCCCTGATGGGCTGGCGGGAAAATTGGCCATGTTTGGTTTTGGCATAGTTGTTTATTGCTATGGAATGGGGCTGTATATTTCGGCTCAGCTCGGAGCTGGGCCAAGGGATAGCCTGATGATTGCATTAACAGCAAAAACCGGCTGGAAAGTCAGAAATGTCAGAGCTTTAATGGAAATTGCTGTACTGACTGTTGGATGGCAGCTTGGGGGCCCTGTATTCTGGGGCACAATTGTGCTAAGTCTTGCAGTCGGGCCAATTGTCGGTGCTGCTTTGCCGCAGTGTCAGGCTTTAACTGACCGATTTTTGGCAAAACTTAGAGAAAAGGATATCTATGCGAATCAAATGCTTAAAGAAAAGGATAGAGGTGCAAGCTGATGAAAATATCTACTAAAGGACGTTATGGGTTAACTATAATGATTGAATTAGCCAAAAAGCATGGGGAGGGTCCCACTTCGTTAAAATCGATTGCCCAGACGAATGACCTGTCTGAGCACTATCTCGAGCAGCTTATAGCGCCGCTTCGGAACGCAGGGCTTGTTAAAAGCATCCGAGGTGCATACGGCGGATATATTTTAGGGAAAGAGCCTACAAAAATTACTGCCGGGGATATCATCAGAGTTCTGGAAGGGCCGATCAGTCCAGTGGAAGGAATTGAAGATGAAGAGCCTGCAAAGAGAGAACTATGGATGCGTATTCGTGATGCTGTGAAAGATGTGCTTGATAACACAACGCTTGAAGATCTTGCCAGCCATACAGATACCGGCGAATCAGATGCTTATATGTTTTATATTTAGTCCTTAATCAGGGAATAATTCATGTGGAAAATACAAGCAGCAGGACGAAATGAAGTAGGTGAGATAAATTGGAAAGAATATACCTTGATCATGCAGCAACTTCGCCAATGCATCCGGAAGTGATTGAACGGATGACTGAAGTCATGAAATCTGAATATGGAAATCCTTCCAGCATTCATTATTTCGGGCGGAGTGCACGCCATATTGTCGATGAAGCAAGGTCTGCTTTAGCAAACAGTATTGGTGCAAAAGCCAATGACATTATTTTTACAAGCGGCGGTACAGAAGCTGATAATCATGCGATTTTTGGAACAGCTGAATCTTGCCGCGATAGGGGCAAACACATCATCACAACCCAAATTGAACATCATGCGGTTTTGCATGCGTGTGAGGAGCTTGAAAAACAGGGCTTTGAGGTAACGTATTTGCCTGTTGATCCAAATGGGCGTGTTTCGGTAAAGGAAGTAGAAGATGCTTTGCGGGAGGATACCATTCTTGTAACCATTATGTACGGAAATAATGAAATAGGGACCCTTCAGCCGATTAAGGAAATAGGCGAGTTATTGGCGGAGCATCCTGCTAAATTCCATACCGATGCTGTTCAGGCTTACGGGCTTGAAAAAATTGATGTGCAGGACTTGAAAGTGGATTTGCTTTCCGTCTCCGCCCATAAAATTAATGGCCCAAAAGGGATCGGCTTTTTATACGCCCATCCTGATGTGAAACTTTCTTCACGGCTTTTTGGCGGTGAACAAGAAAGGAAGCGCAGGGCAGGAACTGAAAATGTTCCATCTATTGCAGGCTTCGAGGAGGCTGTTCGGATCACTCAGAAGGAGATGGAAACTAAGCGGGAAGAGCTGCATTCTTTAAGGAAGCTGTTCATGAATAAACTGAAGCAGGAAGGTGCTGTTTTTGAACTGAACGGATCACTTGATTATTCCCTGCCTCATGTTTTAAACTTAAGCTTTCCCGGAACAAATGTTGAAGCCATGCTAGTTAATCTTGATTTGGCTGGAATAGCAGCATCAAGCGGATCGGCCTGTACTGCAGGCTCCATCGATCCATCCCACGTCCTTGTCAGTATGTTTGGAAAAGGATCAGACAAACTGCAAAATTCCATCCGTTTCAGCTTCGGCCTCTTTAATACAAAGGAACAAGCTGAAAGTGCTGCAGAACAGACTGCTAAAATCGTGAAGCGGCTGGCTAAATAGATAGGATATTTGAAAAAAATGCAAGTCTAAGCGTTTAGAATTGAGGTGAAATAGAAATGAAAAAAGATCCAAAGGATACCCGCGTAGTGGTCGGAATGTCCGGAGGCGTTGATTCTTCTGTTGCAGCCCTTCTTCTGAAGGAACAGGGGTACGATGTGATCGGGATTTTTATGAAAAACTGGGATGACACCGACGAGAACGGTGTTTGTACCGCCACAGAGGATTACAATGATGTCATCCGGGTATGCAACCAAATCGGAATTCCTTATTATGCAGTAAACTTTGAAAAGCAATATTGGGATAAAGTGTTTACCTACTTCCTTGAAGAATACAAGGCAGGACGAACGCCCAATCCTGATGTCATGTGCAATAAGGAAATAAAATTTAAGGCTTTCCTTGAACACGCTATGAGCCTTGGCGCAGACTACCTGGCTACTGGCCACTATGCACGCGTGGAATTCAGGGATGGCGAATACAAAATGCTAAGAGGCCTTGATGATAATAAGGATCAAACGTATTTCCTGAATCAGTTAACACAGGATCAACTCGAAAAAGTTATGTTTCCTATTGGCGACATTGAAAAATCAAAAGTGAGAGAACTGGCAAAGGATGCCGGTTTGGCAACTGCAGCAAAGAAAGACAGCACGGGCATCTGTTTTATTGGTGAACGCAACTTCAAGGAGTTCCTTGGAAATTACCTTCCCGCTCAGCCAGGGAACATGGAAACCATGGACGGAAAGATTGTCGGCAAGCATGATGGTCTGATGTATTATACCATTGGGCAGCGACATGGACTTGGCATTGGCGGAGCAGGTGAACCATGGTTTGCAATCGGTAAAGACCTGAAGCGGAATGTCTTGTATGTTGGACAAGGCTTCCACAATGAAATGCTCTATTCAGACTCCATTATTGCTGTTAATGCAAGCTGGGTTACCCATTCAGAACAGCCGCAGGAATTTGAATGTACGGCTAAGTTCAGATACCGCCAGGCTGATAGCAGAGTAAAGGTTCAGATTCTTGGAGATGGAAAAGTACAAGTTATTTTTGACGAGCCAATCCGAGCTGTTACCCCGGGGCAGGCTGTTGTTTTTTATAGTGGAGACGAGTGTCTTGGCGGCGGAACAATTGATAAAATATTCAAAGATGGCAAACAGCTGGATTATGTGGGTTAAGAAAAGACGGGCCCCCGATTCTTACATAGAATCGGGGTTTTATTATGGAAATAGCGGACAGCGGAAAATGAAAATTCAAATATGCTATACTTTGATTTGAATGGAGTGATGAATAATGGATAAGAACCAAATGGGTATTCAATATATGCAAGAAGGAAAATGGGAAGAAGCAGCGAAGGTTTTTATGGAAGCAATTGAAGAAAATCCTTCTGATCCTGTTTCCTATATTAACTTTGGAAATGTGCTATCAGCTGTAGGGGAAAACGAAAAAGCGCTGAAGTTGTATGAAAAAGCAATAGGACTTGATGAAAACGCGGCAGCTGCGTATTACAGTGCGGGAAACTTATATTATGAATTGCAGCATTTTGACGAAGCCAAAAAGATGTTTGAAACAGCATTGAAAAAAGGCCTGGAAACTGGAGATAACTTCTTCATGCTCGGTATGTCCCTAACAGCACTTGACCAGGGTAAACTGGCTTTGCCTTATTTGCAGCGCAGTGTGGAGCTGAATGAAAACGATGCCGAAGCACATTTTCAATATGGATTATGCCTTGCGCAGCTCGATTATATTGATGAAGCAATCCAGCAGATGAAAAAGTGCATTGAAATTGAGCCGGAGCATGCAGATGCCTATTACAACCTTGGAGTAGCTTATGGATTTAAAGAACAGGAAAATGAAGCACTCTCTTACTTTAATAGGGCACTGGAAATTCAGCCGGACCATATGCTTGCCGGGTATGGAAAAAAGCTGATTGAAAAAGGCGGCAGTGACTTGAGCTAAATGTATTATGGGGAGGATAAGGAAATGGAGAAACAGGATTCCATGGATCTTTTTGTCGAACAGGGAAAGTTCATAAAAGGCAGACATCTTGTCACAATCTTTCATAATGAGCAAAACTTATATACGGTTGTGCGAATCCGGGTTGATGAAACGAATGACTCTTATGATGAAAAAGAAGCGGTCATTACAGGTTATCTGCCAAAGATGCATGAGCAGGAAACGTATATTTTCTACGGTGAATTCAAGGATCACCCTAAGTTCGGTGTCCAATTCCACGCAAGCCATTACCGGAAAGATCTTCCCCAGACCAAACAAGGTGTAGCCAATTATTTATCAAGCGAATTATTTAAAGGGATTGGAAAGAAAACCGCTGAGCAAATCGTTGAAACACTTGGCGAAGATGCGATTACACGCATTCTGAATCAGCCGTCTCTTCTCGATAAGGTTCCAAAACTGTCACCTGAAAAAGCAAAATTGCTTTACGACACGCTTATGGAACATCAAGGCCTTGAGCAAGCCATGATTGCGCTAAATCAATATGGTTTTGGTCCGCAGCTTTCCATGAGAATTTATCAAGTATATAAAGAAATGACGATTGAAGTCGTCCAAAGCAATCCGTATAAGCTGGTTGAGGATATAGAAGGAGTCGGCTTTGGCCGTGCAGATGAACTGGGATATCAAATCGGCATATCAGGTAATCATCCTGATCGTATTAAAGCAGCCTGCCTCTACATACTTGAAATGGAAAGCATGCAGGCAGGCCATGTTTATACTGAAGCAAAACCTCTTCTGCAAAGTGTGAAGAAGCTTTTAGAAGAAAATAAGCGTGATAGCATTGAATACAGGGATATATCCAATGAACTGATTAAGCTTGAAGAGGAAGGGAAAATCATGGCTGAAGGCCAAAAAATATACCTTCCATCCCTTTACTTTTCTGAAAAGGGACTTGTAACCAATATTAAACGGATCCTTAAGCAAACACAATATGATGAACAGTTTCCGGAGTCGGAATTTCTTTTGGCCCTTGGCAATCTGGAGGAACGTCTGGGTGTTCAGTACGCCCCGACCCAAAAAGAAGCCATTCAAACAGCTCTTATGTCTCCTATGCTGATACTGACTGGCGGCCCTGGTACAGGAAAAACAACCGTTATTAAAGGAATTGTTGAGTTATATGCCGAACTGCATGGCTGCTCCCTGGAGCCAAAAGACTATAAAAAGGAAGAGCCTTTTCCCTTCCTGCTGGCTGCGCCTACAGGAAGGGCTGCAAAACGGATGGCCGAGTCAACAGGGCTGCCTGCGGTAACCATCCACCGCCTGCTTGGCTGGAATGGGACCGAAGGGTTTGACCGGCATGAAGAGAGTCCATTGGAAGGCAGGATTTTAATTGTAGATGAGACATCAATGGTTGATGTTTGGCTTGCTAATCAGCTTTTCAAGGCTCTCCCTGAAAATATGCAGGTGATCCTTGTGGGGGATGAAGATCAGCTGCCCTCAGTGGGGCCAGGCCAGGTTTTAAAAGATCTTTTGCGTTCAGAACGTATTCCTACCGTTCGTTTAACAGATATATACAGGCAGGCTGAAGGATCCTCAATCATTGAATTGGCTCATGAAATGAAAAAAGGCAAACTTCCGGCGAACATTTCTGCACAGCAGACAGATCGTTCCTTTATCAAATGCCAGCCGGGCCAAATTGCGGATGTTGTTGAAAAGGTTGTCCTGAATGCCAAGAAGAAAGGTTATTCTTCAAAAGATATTCAGGTGCTTGCCCCTATGTACCGCGGACCTGCAGGAATTGACAGGCTAAACGAAATATTGCAGGAAATACTAAATCCAAATCCTGATGGAACGAGAAAAGAGCTGTCCTTCGGTGATGTGAAATACAGAATCGGCGATAAAGTCCTTCAGCTTGTCAATCAGCCTGAGAATAATGTGTTTAATGGGGATATGGGTGAGATTGTTTCTATTTTTTACGCAAAGGAAAATACGGAAAAACAGGATATGATTGTCGTATCCTTCGATGGTGCAGAAGCTACATACACAAGGCAGGATCTTAATCAGATCACGCATGCCTACTGCTGTTCAGTCCATAAATCCCAGGGAAGTGAATTCCCTATCGTCATTTTGCCAATTGTTAAAAGCTATTACAGGATGCTTAGGAGAAATCTTCTTTATACCGCCATTACCCGCAGCAGACAATTTTTAATACTGTGCGGTGAAGAAGATGCGTTGAAAATCGGTGTGGAACGTGCGGATGAACAGGCCCGACTGACAACTCTTTCAGAAAAGCTTAGAGATGCCATTCCATTAAATGGTGAAACAATACAGGAAGATACAGCTGAGTTATCACTGCCTGAAACCTTAACCCTCGAAGAAAGGCTTCTCCAAGCCGATCCAATGATAGGAATGGGAAGTATAACACCGTATGATTTTATGGAAAAAGAGTATAGCTAAAAAGAACAGTCTTAATAACAGACTGTTCTTTTTGTATACCATCAGATTTCGAGGGGGGATTTCATGGGAAAGTGGAATGAAGAAGCTGCACCAAACAACAATATGGCTTCAGAAGAGCTGTCAGCCTCCAATCTAACCTCCAGCGCTGACCTGGTTAAAGGGGATACTAAGAAAGATTCAGCCAAAGGGGAATTAAATAATCCTGGCAATAGAAGCACTGTGTAGTCGTTTGATTATAAATTTATATATAGGAGCAGTGAACATGAATAATAAAAGCAGAACCTCTCTTCTCAATCTCCATGGTGTGAAACGGCGTAAAAAGCCGCAGCAGCCGGATTATGAATTTTCAGAGGAACTTTCGGATGGTGGAGAGCGTAATGAGCGCTTTAATAAGCGGAGATATACTGGCAAGTAAAAGGGAAAGAAAAAATGTTTTGGCTCCCATGGCAAAGGTTTTTCGTCATGTTTTTTAAGGGACAGTGAAAACTAAAAATGTTCGGGAAGGCGGGATTCTCTTTGCGGACATTTTCTTTATTAAAGGGTTTGCCGGTTTTTGAATTGAAAACCGGCAATAAAGCAGGCGATATTTGTGATTTATCCATCACAGGCACCGGTAAAGTACAGGGATTACTGCTGCGAAAGGGCGCTCTTCTGAAAAAGACATATATCATCAATATTGAGGACGTAACATCTTTTGGCTGGGATGGAGTAATGATTGAAGATTCCTCTGTTCTGCAAGCAATTCCAAAACATGAGGATTATACATGTGAGACCCATAACCGGTTAACAGGCAAAATGATTATGAGCCAGGAAGGTGAACGGCTGGGCTTACTTGAGGATGTATACTTCAGGGAAGAATTGGGCACGATTGTAGGGTACGAACTGTCGGATGGCTTCTTTTCAGATGTGCTGGAAGGAAAACGTGTCATAAAAACCGATGACCCGCCTGCAATAGGAAAAGACGCCATAATTGTAAATGTAAAATAGTGAGGTGTCTTTTCCGTGCTGAAATGTCCAAATTGCCAGAGCAAAGATATTGGAAAAATTGGAATTAACCAATATTACTGCTGGAATTGCTTTATAGAACTTTCCTTGGCCAAGGGGGTTATTAATACCCATCAGGTAGAGGAAGATGGTACACTTAGCTCCCTTGATGATTTATTTGAAGAAGATGAGCGCAGGTATCTTTCGTAATTTTGGACGAAAGAGGTGAGCAGATTGAACAAAATATTAACCTCTGCAATGATGCTTGGTGCAGGTATGGCGGCTTATAATTACGCCAAAAAAAATAATATGATATCAGGCCGAAAAATGAAACGCATGCAAAAAAAAATAACGAAAGCTTTATTCTAAAAATGATTTTGGGGCTGGTTCTTAAAAAGGGCCAGCTTTTTTGTGTAATGGAATGGCTGATTTCCTCTCATGTACAAATGTCTTGCGCTTATCTTATTAAGCACATGTATAAATCCCCAGGAACCTATCACAATAAAAACAAGGAGGCGGGCCATATTGAATATTCAAATGAAATGGTACTACCGGCTTGGATTTCTGCTTCTCTTGTTTATTGTGATTTTAGTCTTCCTAAAGCTTCAGGCATTATGGATGCCTGTACTGGAAATCTTATTTGCGGTATTCATACCGTTTGTTATTGGAGCATTTATTACATATCTCCTTCACCCGATTGTGGAGAAATTGCATGAAACTGGCCTTCATAGGGGGCTTGCCGTTTTTATTATATATTTTTTATTTTTCGGAGGAATCAGCCTTGCTTTATATAAAGGGATTCCGGCTTTTATTCACCAATTGCGTGATCTTGCGGAAAATGCTCCTCAATTTGCCAATCAGTACCGGGGATGGATAGACCTTATTCAGAGTAAAACATCAACATGGCCTGATGGCCTGCAAACCAGGATAGATGATTTCATTGCAGCGGTGGAGAAACGGTTGAATAATCTTTTATCAAAGGTAATCACATTTTTTCTTAATGTATTGAATTATGCTGTGATTATCGCTGTTATTCCCTTCATTTCTTTTTATCTGCTTAAAGATTTTTCGATTATGAAAAAGGCTGCCTGGTATTTGACGCCAAGGAAATGGAGAAAGGAAGGCGTCTTATTCTTAAGAGATGTAGATAAGTCCCTGGGAAGCTATATTAGAGGACAGCTTTTGGTATGTGCGGCCATCGGGGCCATTTCTTCTCTGCTTTTCTGGATCTTTGATATGCGCTACCCTCTTTTGCTTGGCACTATAATAGGGGTCACTAATGTAATCCCTTATTTTGGCCCAATTATTGGAGCGGTACCGGCTGTTATCATTGCCTCTGCTTTATCGGTCAAGATGATCGTGATTACGGTTGGCATCATTATTGTTCTTCAGTTTCTTGAGGGGAATATCCTATCACCCCTCATTGTTGGAAAAAGCCTTCATATGCATCCGCTTCTTATTATGCTGGCCTTGCTGGCTGGCGGGGAAGCAGCAGGGATATTGGGATTAATCATTGCAGTTCCAATTTTAGCTGTCATTAAAGTAAGCATCATACATGCGAAAAAACACTTTTCAAAAAATAAACAACCAAAAATCACTGGAACATCATCATGATGTTGACAACAATAAAGATAAATCGCTATAATTCGTCTATAAAGCTATATTAAACATGTTGAAGGAATAAGTATGTTATAGGCCATCTGCGTGAAATGCTACTATTGCATTCACATAAGAGAGGGAGTTCCCAGGCTGAAAGAACTCCTAGATGAAGGATAACAGAAAGCTAATCCCGAGTGCAGCTAATCCCTGCCGTTTATCCGCGTTAAGGATCTGAGAGATGGGAGATTTCCTAATGAACTGGATAAAGGTCTGGTCATTGGTTCATAAACTTCCATAATCAGGGTGGTACCGCGAGCAAGCTCTCGTCCCTGTCCAGGGATGAGGGCTTTTTTTGTGTTTTTTTAAAGCTTTTACATAATTTTAGGAGGCTGGTTAGTATGAAACAATTATCAGGTGCAGAAATACGCCGAATGTTTTTAGACTTCTTCAAGGAGAAAGGACACGCTGTTGAACCCAGCGCTTCCCTAGTTCCGCACGAAGACCCTTCTCTGCTTTGGATTAATAGTGGTGTTGCCACTCTAAAAATATATTTTGACGGCCGTGTCATCCCAGAGAATCCAAGGATTACAAATGCCCAAAAATCCATCCGCACCAACGATATCGAAAATGTAGGCAAAACAGCAAGGCACCATACATTTTTTGAAATGCTTGGCAATTTCTCAATTGGTGATTACTTTAAAGAAGAAGCCATCATTTGGGCCTGGGAGTTTTTGACTGATAAAAATTGGATTGGGTTTGAAGATGAAAAGCTATCTGTTACGATTCATCCCGAAGATGACGAAGCTTTTAAAATCTGGCGGGAAAAAGTGGGGGTTCCGGAAGAAAGAATTATCCGCCTCGAAGGAAACTTCTGGGATATTGGAGAAGGCCCAAGCGGCCCAAATACAGAAATTTTCTATGATCGCGGACCCGAATATGGAAATGACCCGGAAGATCCTGAACTATACCCAGGCGGTGAAAATGATCGCTATTTAGAAGTTTGGAACCTTGTGTTTTCTGAATTCAATCATAATCCGGATGGCACCTATACGCCTCTTCCAAAGAAAAATATTGATACCGGTATGGGTCTTGAACGGATGGCATCTGTCGTACAAAATGTGCCTACAAACTTTGATACAGATTTATTTATGCCGATTATCCGAGGAACAGAAGAAATCTCGGGCAAGAAATATGGAGCTTCTAAAGAAACCGATGTTGCATTTAAAGTTATTGCTGATCATATCCGCACAGTAGCATTCGCAGTGGGGGATGGTGCACTGCCTTCCAATGAAGGACGGGGTTATGTTTTGAGAAGATTGCTTCGCCGTGCAGTCAGATATGCCAAGCAAATCAATATAAATGAGCCATTCATGTATGATTTGGTGCCGGTAGTAGGGGAAATAATGCATGACTTCTATCCGGAAGTAAAAGAAAAAACAGAATTTATTCAAAAAGTCATCAAAAATGAAGAAGAACGTTTCCATGAAACACTTCATGAAGGTCTGGCCATCCTGTCATCTGTAATTAAGAAAGAAAAGGAAAAAGGCAGTGTTACGATTCAGGGGGCAGATGTCTTCCGACTTTATGATACGTATGGATTCCCCGTAGAATTAACTGAGGAATATGCGGAAGAAGAAGGAATGAAAGTGGATCATGCCGGGTTTGAAAAGGAAATGGAAGGTCAGCGTGAGCGTGCACGTTCAGCGCGCCAGGATGTAGATTCCATGCAGGTCCAAGGCGGCGTATTAGGTGAGTTGAAAATTGAAAGCGAATTTGTTGGATATGATAAGCTTCAGACAGCAGCTAAAGTAGCAGCCATCGTAAAAGACGGGCAGCTAATTGATGAAGCCCATGCTGGTGAAGAAGTCCAGCTGATTCTGAATGAAACACCATTTTACGCAGAGAGCGGCGGACAGATTGCGGACCAGGGAACTCTTAAAGAAGAGGGTTTAAAGGTTTCCATTAAGGATGTTCAAAAAGCGCCAAATGGACAAAACCTTCATAGAGCTGTCATTGAAGAAGGGACGCTGAAGGCTGAAGCATCTGTATTGGCTTCGGTAGATGAGCAAATACGTTCTAAGGTAATCAAGAATCACACAGCAACTCACTTGCTTCATCAGGCTTTAAAAGATGTATTGGGAAGCCATGTCAACCAGGCTGGATCTCTGGTAGGTCCTGATCGCCTGCGCTTTGACTTCTCTCATTTCGGTCAAATTACCTCTGAAGAACTGGAGAAGATTGAGGCTATTGTCAACGAACAAATTTGGGAAAGCCTTGATGTTGATATCAATTTCAAAGATATTGACGAGGCAAAGGCAATGGGGGCTATGGCACTATTTGGAGAGAAATATGGAAAAATTGTCCGTGTTGTTCAGGTTGGAGATTATAGTCTTGAGCTTTGCGGCGGGTGCCATGTTCCGAACACTTCTTCGATCGGATTGTTTAAGATTCAATCGGAAAGCGGAATTGGGGCAGGAACTCGCAGAATTGAAGCTGTAACCGGCGAGGCTGCATACAAGCTGATGAATGACCAGATTCATGTTTTAAAAGAAGCTTCAGGCAAATTAAAAACCAATCCAAAAGATTTATCTTCAAGAATTGATGTGCTGCTTGGAGAAATGAAGCAGCTGCAGCGAGAAAACGAATCTTTAGCTGCGAAATTGGGCAATATTGAAGCAGGGAGCCTGGTATCAAAGGCAAAAGAAATCAACGGCATTACTGTTCTTGCTGAGAAGGTCCAGGCGTCAGACATGAATAACCTGCGCAATATGGCCGACGATTTAAAACAAAAGCTCGGATCTGCAGTTGTTGTATTAGGCAGTGTAAATGAGGGTAAAGTGAATATTATAGCTGGGGTAACAGATGACCTTATCAAAAAAGGTTTCCATGCGGGCAAAGCGGTCAAAGAAGTCGCTGCAAAATGCGGCGGCGGAGGAGGCGGCCGTCCGGACATGGCCCAGGCTGGCGGAAAAGACCCGGAAAAACTTGAAAGTGCTCTGCAATTTGTGGAAGAATGGGTTAAATCCGTTTGATATCCCTGAGAAGTAGTGTAAAATGAAGGTAACCAAGAGAAATTGTTCATCATCAGGAAGAAACAGCTTGTTCTTCACCATGTTTTCCTGTCACGAACAAGATCATTTATTGATCGCTCTGTATATTCAGGCGGCAGGCCAAACCGTTATGAAGAGCAGGACAAGCTGGCTGTTCACCGGATTTCAGTTCCGGCACATTTAAGCTATCCTCATCCTTCATACAGAAAAGCGAGGTGTAAGATATGAGCTCATTTGATAAAACAATGAGGTTCAATTTTCCTGAGGAACCAATCGAACAAGATGTGAATGAAGTTCTTTTTCAAGTTTATGAGGCCCTCCAGGAAAAAGGGTATAACCCTATTAACCAAATTGTCGGTTATCTGCTGTCCGGGGATCCAGCTTACATTCCCCGCCATAAGGATGCCCGCAATATCATCCGTAAACTTGAACGGGATGAGATCATCGAAGAATTGGTTAAATCATACTTAAAACAGCAGCGTGAGGGGTAAACATGCGGACTATGGGACTGGATGTCGGCTCTAAGACAGTCGGCGTCGCTCTAAGTGATGCGTTTGGATGGACAGCGCAGGGCTTGGAAACCATCAAAATCAGCGAGGAAGAAAAAGAGTTTGGTTTTGAAAGAATTAGTGAAATAATAAAAGAGCATGAAGTCAGTAAAATTGTTGTCGGCTTGCCTAAAAATATGAATGGAACCATTGGCCCCCGCGGAGAAGCAAGCCAGTTCTATGCTTCAGAGCTGGAAAAGCTATTTGGTCTTCCAGTCGTATTATGGGACGAACGTCTCTCTACAATGGCAGCTGAAAGAGTTTTGCTTGAAGCGGATGTCAGCCGCAAGAAACGGAAAAAGGTCATTGATAAAATGGCAGCCGTCATGATTTTACAAGGCTTTTTAAATAGCCAAATTTAATGAGGTGAACAGAAATGAACCATGGAGATAACAACATTACTGTAATTGACGAGGAAGGCAACGAGCAGCTTTGCGAAGTATTGTTCACGTTCGATTCCGAAGAATTCGGCAAATCATATGTCCTGTACTACCCAGTGGGGGCAGATGAAAATGATGATGAAGAAATTGAAATTCATGCATCGGCATTCAGCCCAAGCGAAGACAGCAAGGACGGCGAACTGCAGCCAATCGAAACAGAAGAGGAATGGGATTTAATTGAAGAAATGCTTAACACATTCCTTGATGAGCAGGAAGATTAATAAAACTGGCCCCCGGGCCAGTTTTTTTATTTTCTCTGGATTTCTGATATTAGTTCAGATGGACCATAATTAATAAAATCAGGAGTGAAAAATGTGGAAAAAATTGGCGAATCTTTTTGGTTTTTGTAATATCCTGCGACTTCCAAAAGAAAATATAGTATAATAAGCCGAGATGTATCAGGAATTATTCTTAGGCCTGTTGGCAAGCAAGCAACTGGTTAATTTACAGGATAACATCATGATTTAGCCTGTCTTTTGCAAAAGAAGCCAACGTCTTTGGAACGGAGGGGATATGTGATGTCGGCAGACGATAAAAAAGGGAAAAAAGAAATAATGCGCGAAAAAATGATTGAGCGCCAAGGGGAAGCGAAAGTAGTCCGGAAAATTGTAATGATTGTTGCAATCATATTATTAATCTCAGCTGCTGCAGTGATTGGCGGCGGATATTTTTATATTAATTCAGCTTTAAAGCCTGTTGATCCCGACAATGATAAGCCAAAGAAAGTAGAAATACCAATCGGTTCATCTGTTACAGGAATCGGCACTGTTCTTGAAGAAAATGGAATCATCAGGGATGCACGTGTATTTAAATATTATGTGAAATTTAAAAATGAAGCTGGATTCATGGCAGGAGAATATGAATTAAAGCCTTCCATGAATATGAAGGAAATCCTGGATAGCTTGAAAACAGGTAAAGTTATGGAAGAAATGGCTTTCAAGATCACCATTCCTGAGGGAAAACAGCTTGAGCAAATTGCAGGAATTATTGCCGAAAAGACTGATAAAAAACCTGAAGACGTTTTAAAGAAACTCAATGATAAAGCGTTTATTGAGTCGTTAATGGCAGAATATCCTAAATTGCTGACAAAGGAAATCCTTGCACAAAATATTAAGTATCCCCTTGAAGGATACTTATTTCCGGCAACCTATCCTTTTTACAAAGAAGATCCGACTATAGAGGAAATTGTCAAAGTTATGCTCGATAAAACGGCATCAGTTATTAATGAATATAGAGGTGACATGGAGCAGCGTGAATACACCCCGCACAAATTATTGACAATGGCATCGCTCATTGAGGAAGAAGCAACGGCGAAAGTAGACCGTGATCAGATTGCCAGTGTTTTCTACAATCGGATAGACACAGGAATGCCGCTTCAGACAGATCCAACTGTCCTGTATGCACATGGAGAGCATAAATCAAGGGTCCTATATAAAGACCTGGAGATCGACTCGCCATACAACACTTATAAGTATCCTGGACTGACGCCAGGACCAATTGCCAATGCCGGTGTTTCATCGATTGAAGCAGCATTGGTGCCTGCAGAGACAGATTACCTGTATTTCCTGGCTACCTCTACAGGAGAAGTGCTTTTCTCAAAAACTCTGGATGAGCATAATCAAAAGAAAGCACAGCATATAACAAATAATTGAACAGCAAAAAGGGGAATGTGCAGATATAGCATTCCCCTTTTAATTATGGTAAAATAGATCAGGTGTTTTATTACAGTGAAACTTCAATTAGTGGGGGCCTTATCCCCGCTAATTGTTAGTTAAGGCCCACAGGATGTGGGTTACAAAGACATTGCCACTGGACAAGGAAAGCTACGGCAGCGATACATCGCACGACCGAAAGCGCAGCTTTTGGAAGGACGTGGCGTTCTTAGTCTTTGTTCTTCTTTCGTACCTTTACGGACAGTTTGACCTCACATATACTTCTTTGATTTTCATTCAGTCTTGGAGTGGGGTCTTATTGTCCGTTAGACTGCGATATAGCTTTGCAATAGCGTAAATCACGGACAAGCATGGATACAGGCTCACCTAAGCCGGAATGCCGCACAGCGCATTTTCACATCCTATCTGTGAACGCTATTTTTTCATGTCTAAATAGAAAAGCGGCTGAGACCTGTGAGTCCCTGGGAGCCGCAGCTTGACAATAAAATTCCGTCTGAACGAGGTGATGCCAGCTTGATGAACGATAAGCTGCATGCATATATAGAGGAAATAATACCTGAAAGACCCCAGTTACTGGACAAAATGGAGCAATACGCCAGGGAACATAATGTACCGATCATGGAACTGGCAGGGATCGAGGCAATGCTTCAGCTTTTGCGCATCCAAAGGCCTAAAACGATTTTGGAAGTAGGCACAGCAATTGGCTATTCTGCTCTCAGAATGGCATTTGCAGTTCCTGAAGCGAAAATTGTAACAATTGAACGCGATGTGGAACGTTATCAGCTTGCCGAGCAATATATAGATGAAGCCCGGAAAAAGGAGCAAATCCTTATTATAAAGGGAGATGCTCTGGAAGTTGAGGAGGATGTCAAAAAACATGGACCCTATGATGCTATATTTATCGATGCAGCAAAGGGACAATATCAGCGTTTTTTTGAATTATATTCCCGCTATCTCTCTTCTGATGGCGTAATCATTACAGACAATGTTCTTTTTAAAGGTCTTGTGTGTGAACCTGATATAGAAAATAAACGTATCCGGAATCTGGTTAAAAAAATTGATGTTTTTAATAAATGGTTAATGAGTCATCCTGAATACCACACAGTTATTTTGCCTGTTGGGGATGGCGTGGCAATTAGTAAAAAGAGGTGATCATAATGAAAAAACCTGAACTCTTAGTAACACCCGCAAGAGTTGAAGATATCGAGCAGCTTGTGTCAGCTGGTGCAGATGCCTTTGTTGTAGGTGAACAGCGTTTTGGACTGAGGCTTGCAGGAGAATTTACAAGGGAAGATGTGCAAAAAACGGTGGAAATTGCCCACGAGCATGGGAAAAAAGTGTATGTGGCGATGAATGCTTTATTTCATAATGATAAAGTGCCTGAACTCGAGGGCTATATCAGTTTCTTAAAAGAAATAAATGCAGATGCTATCATCTTTGGGGATCCTGCAGTATTGATGGCAGCCCGCTCGGCTGCACCTGATATGAAACTTCATTGGAATACTGAAACTACTGCAACAAACTGGTATACATGCAATTACTGGGGCAGAAAAGGTGCTAAACGCGCAGTCCTGGCAAGAGAGATTAATATGGATGCCATCATTGAAATAAAAGAAAATGCTGAAGTGGAAATTGAAGTGCAGGTTCATGGCATGACTGCAATGTTCCAATCTAAGCGCTCCTTGCTTGGCAATTATTATGAATACCAGGGAAAAGCTCTGGAAGTTGAAAACCGCAAACAGGAAAGAAATATGTTCCTTCACGATAAGGAACGGGAAAACAAATACCCGATCTTTGAAGATGAAAATGGCACCCATATCATGAGCCCTAATGACATCTGCATTATTGATGAACTGCAGGAAATGATTGAAGCTGGCGTTGATTCATTTAAAATTGACGGGGTATTAAAAAGTCCTGAATATATTATCGAAGTCACTAAGCTCTACAGAAAAGCTATTGATCTATGTGTTGAAGACCCGGACCAATACGATGAAATAAAAGAGGATCTACTCGCTGAAATTGAAGAAATTCAGCCAGCAAACCGTAAGCTTGATACAGGATTCTTCTTTAAAGAAACCGTCTACTGATTTGACTAAATTAAAAAGAAAGAGGAGGAAGCTTTATGGCAGCGGTAAAAGAGAAAATTTCCGAAATTGTCAACGGCAAAAGGGTTATTGTAAAGAAGCCTGAATTGCTTGCTCCGGCAGGAAACCTTGAAAAGCTGAAGATTGCCGTCCACTATGGTGCAGACGCCGTGTTTATTGGCGGACAGGAATATGGCCTTCGTTCGAACGCAGGCAACTTCACTTTTGAAGAAATGAAAGAGGGCGTGGAATTCGCCAAAAAATACGGAGCTAAGATTTATGTTACAACCAATATTTTCGCGCATAACGAAAATATTGATGGTCTTGAGGAGTATTTGCTGGGTCTTAAAGAAGCAGGAGTAGCTGGAATCATTGTAGCAGATCCGCTTATCATTGAAACCTGCCGCCGTGTTGCACCTGAGATAGAAGTCCATTTAAGCACGCAGCAGTCCCTGTCTAACTGGAAAGCAGTGGAGTTCTGGAAAGAAGAAGGATTGGAGCGTGTCGTCCTTGCGCGTGAAACAAGTGCGGAGGAAATCAAAGAAATGAAGGAGAAGGTAGACATTGAAATTGAAACCTTCATCCACGGGGCTATGTGCATTGCTTACTCCGGACGCTGTACACTCAGCAATCATATGACAGCCCGTGATTCCAACAGAGGCGGCTGCTGTCAATCCTGCCGCTGGGATTATGATTTATACCAGCTTGAAGGCGAGAATGAAGTTCCTTTATACAGCGAAGGAGATGCTCCTTTTGCCATGAGTCCGAAAGATCTTAAGCTGATTGAATCAATTCCCCGTATGATTGAACTGGGAATCGACAGCTTAAAAATAGAAGGACGCATGAAATCCATTCATTACATTGCAACAGTAGTCAGCGTGTACCGTAAAGTGATTGATGCCTATTGTGCAGATCCAGATAACTTCAAGATTAAGCAGGAATGGCTTGTAGAGCTCGATAAATGTGCTAATCGCGAAACAGCTCCCGCTTTCTTTGAAGGGGTTCCTGGGTATAAAGAGCAAATGTTTGGAAATCATAGCAAAAAGACGAATATCGATTTCGTTGGGCTTGTACTGGAATACAATCCGGATACACAGGTTGTTACCCTTCAGCAGAGAAACAAATTTCAGCCTGGAGAAGAAGTGGAATTCTTTGGTCCGGAAATTGACAATTTTACACAAGTCATCGATAAAATATGGGATGAAAAAGGCAATGAGCTGGATGCAGCGCGCCATCCGCTTCAAATTGTTCAATTTAAGGTTGATAAGCCGGTATACCCTAACAACATGATGCGAAAGGAGCTCTAATCAATGAAACGCAAACCCGTTGTAATTGGGGTGGCCGGCGGTTCCGGCTCAGGAAAAACGAGCGTAACCAAAGCGATCTATGATCGTTTCAAAGGGCATTCAATCCTTATGATCGAACAGGACTATTATTATAAGGATCAGACTCATCTGCCTTTTGAAGAAAGATTGAAAACGAATTATGACCATCCGCTTGCATTTGATAACGACCTGCTAATTGAACATATTGAAAACCTGCTGAGATATGAACCGATTAACAAGCCTGTATATGATTATGCCATGCATACAAGGTCCGAAGAGGTAATTGAAGTCGAACCAAAGGATGTCATCATTTTAGAAGGCATTCTGATCCTTGAGGATGAGAGGCTCCGTAATCTGATGGACATGAAATTATATGTAGATACGGATGCCGACCTGCGTATTATCCGCCGCTTATTCAGGGATATAAAAGAACGGGGACGCACCATGGATTCAGTTATAGAACAATATGTAAATGTGGTACGGCCGATGCATAATCAATTTATAGAGCCGACCAAAAGATATGCTGACATCATTATTCCTGAAGGCGGGCATAATTATGTTGCCATCGATTTAATGGTCACAAAAATTCAAACAATTCTTGAACAAAAGTCATTTTTATGAAACAATAGCATTGAAAATGTTCAATAGGACTTATCCTTTTACCGAATGGCTATGTTGCTTGCGATCAGCATTTTAAAATTATCAGAGCCAGTGAACATAAAAAGATGATCTGCGCGCCCTTTAACAAAGGACGCGCTCCTGTTCATTTTCCTAAAAATATGATAAAAAGAAGTACATACATTATAGAACACATACTTTTAAAGATGTGTAATTCGAAGGAGTGAAGGTTTTGGCTACAGAAAAGGTTTTCCCAATGACACAAGCAGGTAAAGAAAAACTTGAGCAGGAACTTGAATATTTAAAATCGGTTAAACGCAAAGAAGTGGTTGAACGTATAAAAATCGCAAGAAGCTTCGGGGATCTTTCCGAGAACTCAGAATATGATTCAGCGAAAGAAGAGCAGGCATTTGTTGAAGGCAGGATTACCACTCTTGAAAATATGATCCGCAATGCAAAGATCATCCAAGAAGAAGAAATGGCCGGAGATATTGTGGGACTTGGCCGTTCCGTTACTTTCGTAGAGCTTCCAGATGGAGACGAAGAAACTTACACTATCGTGGGAAGTGCTGAGGCGGATCCATTTGAAGGGAAAATCTCAAATGATTCGCCAATTGCCAAAAGCCTGATTGGCCGTACAGTTGGAGATGAAGTGACTGTTCAGACTCCGGGTGGAGAAATGAACGTACGTATTGTTTCCATTAAATAAGAATAGCTGGTTTGAAATCAGAAAACCTCGTCAAGACTTTTGACGAGGTGTTTTTTATGTGGAGAAAAAGAGCAGTAGGCTGGCTAATCGTTAGTTTCATGGTCCTTGGTTTTCTTATGGGCAGACTGATACAGCTGCAGCTTGTTTCAACAGAGCATTTTACAGACAGAGAAATTAATTTATTGGAATCGAGTGTCCGCCAGCGTTCCCAGGAAATGATTATTGATGCAGGAAGAGGGAATTTCCTGGATCGCAGCGGAAACCCAATGACATTTGAAAATAAATCTGTTCTTATATTATTCCCCTTCCTTGCAAGAATGGAATGGGATATAAATAAGATATCTAAGATTACAGGTGCTTCGGAGTATTCCTTGCGACATTCAGTTGAGAATGCAAAGGAGCCTTTTGCTTTTGGAACCCCAGAGCCAATTCAGCTGTCATTCGAGCAGATGGAGGACATCAATGCATTGAAAATTCCGGGTGTCTTTGCTGTTGAGAAGAAATACAGCCGTTCCGAAAAACCTGCAGCCCAGCTTATTGGAATTACTGGACAAAATCAGAACGTTTTAAATGAAAGATATCCGAGCAAAGATCTGTCTTCTGACACAATGATCGGCATTACCGGCATGGAGAAAAGTTTTGATGAGTTTCTGCTTCCTGAAGGAGCATCAAAACTTGTTTATCATGTGGACGGGACAGGCGGCCCGCTGTTTGGGATTGATGTAAAATATGTTGAGCCGGCAAATCCCTTTTATCCGGTCAATATTAAAACAACCTTGGACTACGATTTGCAGATGATGACCGAAAAATTGGCTGATCAGCATGGGATTAAAAAAGGGGGAGTTGTCCTCCTTGATATAGAGACTAATTCAGTTTTGGCTATGGTGTCACGTCCATCCATTAACAAAGATAATCCTTTTGATGAAGAAAGCAGCGGAACAGTAAATCATATGATTAAACAGCAAATTATGGGATCAGTTTTTAAAACAGTGGTGGCAGCTGCGGCAATTGATCAAGGTCTGGACGATCCGAAAAGGCAATTTGACTGCAGCAGGAAAATAAACGGGGAGCCTGATCTTAAATACCAGCATGGGATGCTGAATTTTAATGATAGCTTTGCCAGAAGCTGCAATAATACATTTGCTTCCATTGCTAAGGAGCTAAAAGATATTAACCCGGATCTCCTTGAGGAGTATGCAGATAAACTTTCATTAATGGGTCCTGTGAGCTGGCAGGGGGATATTTATCATTTTAATGATTTCAAACAGCTTCAAGACGAAGAAAAAGGACGAGTGTTTCTGTCAGAAGATGCAAAAAAAGACAGTAATTTTGCAGGCTTGACAGGGATCGGACAGCATGAAGTGAGAGCCACTCCACTTGCTGTTGCCAACATGATGGCAACTATAGCAAGAGGAGGAGATAAAGAAATGGTCCGGGTTGTTTCTAAAATAGAATATAAAAACAGTACATCTCTTATAGAATTCAAGGAGCAGAAGCTGGAGGGAGATAAAATTGCCCCTTTTACCGCTATGAAGCTTCAAAGGCTGCTTAGGGAAGTAGTATTAAATGAAGAAGGGACCGGCCGCTGGTTTAAAGAACTTCCATACGAGGTTGCAGGCAAATCGGGCACTGCAGAAACAGGTATTATGGCAGATGGGCAACAGCTTCACAATAAATGGTTTGCGGGTTATTTTCCTTATAAAAACCCAAAATATGCCCTTGTAGCTGTAAACCTGGAAGTTACTGAAGACACAGGAGGAGTAAATCCGCTTTTTTCTGATATTGTGAAAGAAATCTATAACAATAATCATAATGAAGAAAATCCTCCATCTGGCTCTGCAGACTCTTAAACAAATATGGTATAGTGTAACTTTCCTCATGCTGCCGTCGTCCATATAACTGCTGGCAGTGCCTGAGTCCATAGGTTATTCCTTTTAAGATAACCTGTTTCCATGTTAGAATGTTGACAGCCGCTGTTTAGGTTTTAATATTGATTCTATCAACGTATGTAGATTTTATGCATATGCACTGAGTTGATTGGAGCGGAGGGCGCTTTACTCCTGCGGGAAGCTCGCAGCACTCCCCGCGGGTTCGCTGCGGCCTGTAGCGGAAATTAACGGACTGATTTATAAGTAAAAATATATTATATTAGTGTATCAAACAGCACCTTTAGATATTTACTTGTAATCTTGACAGATTTGGGAGGAGAAAGCCTTGAAAGGGAATAGCAGAGAATCCCGTTTTGGAAAACGGGAAAAAAGAAAAAAAACCAATATCATTTTAAATAGTCTTATTGCATTTGTTATCGTCCTAATTATTGTTGTATCAGCCAAAATATTCCTCGGCGGAAATAATGACCAGGCAGTTCCTGCTGATGAACAGACAGCATCTGAATCGAAACAAAATGAGAGCAGCCAGGAAGACCAGGACAATGACATAGAGCAGGATAAGAGTAAAGACAAAGAGAAAGCAGATAAAGAATCTGATAAAGAAGAAAAAGAGGCTGAAGAGAATGAAGCTGAAGATGAGTCTGAGGAAGATAAAGAACAAGTCGTAACAGAAGGCGGAAGCGGGCCTGATGTTGAAAAAACGATTGAAAATCCAGCATGGAAACCAGTCGGCACATCTCAGTCCGGAGAACATACTGCTGTCTACGATCAAAATCATGTGGATTGGCAGGAAATGCTCAGTGCCATTTCATATGCTACAGGTATCGAACAGGGCAATATGACTGTTTGGTTCCTTGGCAATAATGGGCCAAACAGCTCTGTTGGGACAATTTCCACAAAAGATCAAAGCGAAAAGTACCGAGTATATATTGACTGGGTTGACGGAGAAGGCTGGAAGCCATCCAAAGTGGAAGTTTTAAATGCAATAAATTAATTAGGTAATAAGGACGCCAGCGGCGTCCTTATTTTTTTGCCTTAAAGTGCACCACTGCCGAGTAATACGTTCTCCCATTCTCATCGAGATGCATTTGATGGGAAACGTGATGGACGGTTAAAAGAATTGCTTTATTATGCTCAATTTGTGCATTTATCTTCTTTTCAAGATCTTTTAAAGCAAGAGCCTCAAAGAACTCAACCTTATCTTCTATCAAATCAAACTGAAAATTCATTGTGATTCCCCTTCCCTTCCATACTGTTTTCACTATTTATTTTATGGGGTGCATTTAAGTCTGGCAACTTTCAATTCTGGATAGGTGGCTGTATGGATAGATTATCGAATATGGCAAACATCCCGTCTATGATGGTAGAATAGACTTTGGATATTGCATATGGGCATTCTATTACTGATGAATGCAATCAAAAGCTTAGAAAAATGAGAAAGAGGTTTTATTTATGAAAATAGCTATTATTGGAGCAATGGAAGAGGAAGTAACATTACTTAGAGATAAAATAGAAGAAAAGAGCCAGGAAACGATCGCCGGGTGCGAGTATACAGCAGGGAAAATGAATGGCGCGGAAGTGGTGCTTCTCCGTTCAGGCATAGGCAAAGTAAACGCAGCCATGTCCACAGCTATTCTTTTGGAGAGATATAAGCCGGATTATGTAATTAATACCGGTTCTGCTGGAGGCTTTAATCCTGAACTGAATGTGGGAGATACGGTAATCTCCACGGAAGTTAGGCATCATGATGTAGACGTTACTGCTTTTGGCTACGAATATGGCCAGGTGCCCCAATTGCCGCCTGCTTTTGAAGCAGACAGCAATCTGGTGCAGATCGCTGAAGCGTGTGCAAAGGAAATCGGGGATATCCAGGTTGTCAGAGGGTTAATTGCAACAGGTGATTCCTTCATGAATGATCCTGCAAGAGTTGACTATATCCGTGATAAATTTACAGACTTGCAGGCAGTAGAAATGGAAGCAGCGGCGGTGGCACAGGTTGCCCATCAATTTCAGATTCCTTTTGTTGTCATTCGTGCACTTTCTGATATTGCTGGAAAAGAATCCGATGTTTCATTTGAGCAATTTTTGGAGAAGGCGGCACTTCATTCCGCTACGCTGGTAATGAAGATTGTCGATTCTCTAAAGCAATAATAAAGGATAACGGCGTTTTGGCGGCTTTTCATCATGGGAAGCCGTCTTTTCGTAATATCAGCACCTATATGTTTGCACTTCGATAACTGTCTAGCTTCAGGCGCCTTCTGCTTTTCTAATTTAGATGTTTTTCCCTCGCTTACAATATTTACATCACCTTCACAACTGCCATATATGTTAAAGTAGGATTATAGTCTTTTATAAGATCTATTCCATAGAAGGTGATAATAAATGAAAAATGAAGCAAAGCATTTATTTGAAAAAATGGTGGATTTCAAGCGTTTTGCAATTTCTATGCTTGCTGTCGGATCATTTTTTTACATTGGTTTGATTATCCCTGACACTGCAAACACAGTTTCTGATTTATATATAATGGCTGGATCTTCCTCAGCTTTCCTGTTTGGCTCAATCCTTTTCTTTATCCTTTCAAAACGTTACCGAAGTAAATTGAATGAAACGGATGAAGGACAGGAATACCTAATGAGGAAATAAATAAAATGAACGTCCGGATTTCCGGGCGTTTTTTTTATTTAATAAAAAAATTAATAAAAATAATCAAAAAAGGTTTACAAACCATATAACTGTGGATATAATTACCAATATAAGTGAAAATATTCTAAAAAGGAGGTCGAATGAAATGATGTTAAAAGCAATTGTATTAGAAGCACAGCTAAATAAATATTTTACAAATTCGACCTACATGGAATGGATCGCTTAGATTTGCTTAATTGACATTACATATCCATGCCGCAGGGAGAATTGTGCCCTGCGGTTTTTTATGCCTTATGGCCAGGCCGCTGGGAGTGTATCTCTTTGCGGCTTTTTTGTGCCTTCAGGCTGGATATGAATAAGGAGGTGGAATATCTAATGACACTAAATATATTATTTTTGACAGTCACAATAAAAAAACGTCAATTATCAGCAGAAGATGTTGTACGCGAACAATTGGCTAAAAAAATTATCGATCAAAACCGAGATCGTCAATTCTCTATTTACCGTCCATTTTAATTTAAGTATAAAAAATTAGGAAAGGTGGTTTGCTAAATGTTTTACATTTTACAAGGACGTCAGGCAATTTTCTGGGTGGAGAAAGATTCCACCTAACAAAGCTGTAACCGGTTAGGAGGTATGGTGCATGTCTTTGCATATTTTAATTTTAACCCTGAAATTCCGTAAAAAAAGGAACTGATCCACTTGATCCGGATTAACAGAATGTTCATATTCCTCTCCTTTTCTGAAGCAGAAACCATGTTACATTAAAGAAAATAAGGAATTTAATAGGGGTGTGAAAGATGTTTTGGATCGTAATGGGATTGGTTGTATGCGGCACTATCGGCTGCATCATATCGGCTGAGGTGAGCGTAGCCGAGTAACTTGGAATAAAAGAAAAAGGACTGACTTTGGGATTGAAAAGTCAGTCCTTTTTGTTTGGGAAAATCCAGAGAAATAATACGATTCCAGAAACTCCAAGCAATATCAGCAAGGTCTTTAAAGAAAAACCTTCGAAAATAAATTTGGCTAGGCTGTCAAGCAGAACAATAAAAAAAACGAGAGCTAAAATGATTCTCTGGGCATTCAAATATCAAGACCTCTTTCTTCCAAAGCTATGTATTGGGAATACCAGCCATAATTATTTATTACATGAATGATTATATCCTATTACTGTGACGGATAGCTTGTCTAATTGCAGAGAAAATGAAGAATAAAATATTTTCTGAAGAAAATATCTCGATTGGACAGACAAAAACAACTCCATCCATACATAGGAATTAGTTATAGACGTTTTTGAACGCATTCAAAGCGGGGGTGGAACGATGTCCGGTATTTTAACTGCACTCGGGTTTTTGGTTAAGGAGATTGTGTTTCTTGTATCTTATGTAAAAAATAATGCATTTCCTCAACCGCTGTCTCCTGCAGATGAAAAGAAATACCTGCGATTGATGGCTGCAGGCGATGCACATGCCCGTAATATGCTTATTGAACATAATCTAAGGCTGGTCGCCCATATTGTAAAGAAATTCGAAAACACAGGCGAGGATTCTGAAGATCTGATATCAATAGGGACAATCGGACTGATAAAGGCCATTGAGAGCTATTCAGAAGGTAAAGGCACAAAACTTGCCACCTATGCAGCCCGCTGTATTGAAAATGAGATACTGATGCACTTGCGGGCATTGAAGAAGACGAAGAAAGATGTATCCCTTCATGATCCCATCGGGCAGGACAAAGAAGGAAACGAAATATCCCTTATTGACGTTCTTAAGTCGGAATCTGAGGATGTTATTAATACCATACAGTTAAATATGGAGCTGGAAAAAGTGAAGGAGTATATTGATGTTTTAGATGACAGGGAAAAAGAAGTAATTGTGGGTAGGTTCGGGCTTGACCTGCAAAAAGAAAAAACACAAAGAGAAATTGCCAAAGAGCTTGGCATCTCTAGAAGTTACGTCTCCCGTATTGAAAAGAGGGCACTGATGAAAATGTTTCATGAGTTTTATCGGGCGGAAAAAGAAAAAAGGAAAAATAACAGCTAAAGGGACAGTTCAACTGTCCCTTTGGTTTTTGTATAGGAACTATAAAATGGAGCGTTGTGAATAAATCCGCGAAATGTTGTCTGCATCCAGCTCCAGCGCCCGGGTCATAAGCCAAATCACTCCAGAAATCAGGCAAGGAACGCTTCGGCAGAGATGCTTCGCCCGACCACAGCTTGCTTTGGGAGGTTTCCTGCGTGAAGTCTTATGCCTGTTGGACTTGCACAGGATGTACAGACTGCAGCGTTCGCCATTGAACGTGGCGGTTTTAGTTGAAGTTCCTATGAACAAGTAGCTTTCGTTTTGGTTATTCTATTCTTCCGTTTTTTAACAAAAGCTGCCAATTTTCACCGCTGTCTGCTGATTCATATAAATCTTTGAGATACGTTGAAACTGCAAGTGTTCCGCTAGATTTATTATCGGCAGCAATGTATGTAATAGGGTTGTCATAGCTGAGAAAAGGGATTTTAATATGTGAGTTTTCCATCGTTTCAAGATCGATTTTACTCATTTGCACCTTTTCCTGATCTGCATACGCATAGTACAAGCTATTTTCCGTGAAGGTGAGTGCTGTAGCCATGATTGGATCAGATACTAATTTTACATTTTCACCTCTATCCTCTGAGAAGAAGATGCCGCTTCTTGTGGACATAGCCATGATTTCCGGATCAGTTGGATGTGCCGCGATCATACCAAGTGTGTCACCCTCAAGCCCATTTAAGCTGACTGGCTCCCATGTTTTGCCTGCGTCCTGAGAGCGGTAAACACCTGCCTCAAGCTCTTCGCTTTTTTCCTGGTTGATCATGTAGATTATATTTGTATCATAGCCGGCAGCTAAAAAAGGAAAGGAACTTGTTCCGCTAAAAGCCAGGTCTTTAAAAGAAGCTCCTTTATCAGTGCTTTTCACAATACCAAGAGGGTTTTTTATGACGGAGTTCTTATCAGGCTGGCCGCTGACAATAAATCCATCTTTGACTGCCTGAAAACCCATGTAGTCATGGTTAAGGGAAGTGGCCTCATGCCAAGTGCCATCTTTATAAAACTTTAAGCCATCGCTGGACGATAGGTAGAGTGCAGTATCATTTCCCGGGTATCCAATTCCTTGAATATGCTCGATTTGCTGAGCTGATGCCTCAATAATAGTATAGTCAGCCTCATCTGAAGTTTTACTTGATGGTTCATCAGCAGTTTTTTTACTTTGCTCTTTCTCAGCAGAACAGCCAGCTGCGAACAATAACAGGAGAACTGCCAAAATCATTCTGCCTTGTTTCATTGATTTCACTCCAATTCATATCAGTTTAACGGATATTATGATTATCGATGTCATTATATAGTATTTCAGCGTAAAATAAAAAACCCTTGCCTATGGAAGGGTTCAGATAAATAGCTCCCTATAAAGAGTGAAGAAAAAACTTATTCCGTTCCTCTTTTTTAAAATCGGAAAGGTGCTTAGTTACTTTGCCGGATCCTTTGCAGACAGGGCAGGTTTTCTTTATGAATTTATATGCTGTAATATTGCCTGTACCTTTGCATTTTTTACAGATTGAGATAATTTTCATTTAACACTCCTCCCATAAAATTCCTTCTAGTATATCCTATGAACCATTCTAAGAGAGGTGCTGGGAACATACCGATTTTCACCGGGATTTTAGTGTAAAAGCCTAATCGCTGGTCCATAAATTACATATCTTAGTAATAGAAGGCGAAGGGAGGTAAAGGTTATGCCTTATGGTTATGGCGGTTATCCCGTTCCCCCTCCTTATCCATGCGGTTATTATGGAGGCGGAGGATTCTGGCTGGCCCTCGTAGTTGTACTGCTGATCCTGCTGCTTGTTTTTGGAGGATTTGCATACTATGGCGGCGGCTATTTCAGGTAGAGATATAACCAGAAGTTGGCTCATACCAAGGGTATGGGCTTCTTTTATATAGAATATTTTATAGAAATTTCGGAAAAATCGCGGTATAATATTTCTGTAATCGAAATTTTTTATGGGGGGATCATATGACTGTAACAGCCTATTCGTCAGTTTGGGATTTGGATGTCTTTTTTAAGGGTGGAAGCGACTCAGCAGAATTTGATCAGCATTTACTGGAAACAAGAAAGCATATTGATTCATTTTTTAATCAAATACATAACTGGGAGCCTGCTAATTCAGCTGCAGATTCAGCTGCAATAAGTGAAATCATTGAGCTTTTCCAGCAGACGGCAAGAAAAGTGCGTCAGGCTGGTGCTTTTGTGAGCTGTCTTCAGGCCCAAAATACCGAGGATAAGAAAGCGAAAGATCTTAGAGGGACAACTACGGAACTTAGTGCAGCTTTTCAAAACGCTTTAACGGCATTTGATCAGAAGCTTGCAAGTTTAGATCAAAGTTCATGGGAGCAAATTATAAATGATAAGGATTTAATTGAGCTTTCATTTGTATTAAACGAACGCCGCGAAAATGCCTCAGAAAAACTTTCGCAAGAGGAAGAAACGGTCATTAATGCCCTTGCAGTTGATGGTTACCACGGATGGGGACAGATGTATGACGTAATAGTAGGAAATATAAAAATTCCTTACACTGAAAAGGGCGAGATAAAGCAGCTTTCAGTTGGACAGGCTGCTAATAAGTTTTCAAGTCCTGACAGAAAATTGCGCAAGGAAGTTTTTGATAATTGGGAAAAATCATGGAACAGCCAGTCTGATTATTTATCTAAAACCTTAAATCATTTAGCCGGTTTTAGATTAAATATATATAAACTAAGAGGCTGGAGCGACTTCCTCAAAGAACCTCTGGACTTAAACAGAATGAAAAAAGAAACCCTGGATACCATGTGGAATGTCATTTCAAGAAATAAAGCACCTCTTATTAAATATTTGGAGAGAAAAGCAAAGCTTTTAGGCTTAGAGAAATTAAGCTGGTATGACCTGGATGCCCCGCTCTCCAAGTCAGAAACAAAATTAACTTATCAGCAGGGTGCAGATTTTATTCTTGAGCAGTTTGCTCACTTTGGAGAAGAAATGACAGCCTTTTCTAAAAAAGCGTTTGAAGAAAAATGGATTGAAGCAGAGGATCGTCCAGGAAAGGCGCCAGGCGGTTTCCATACTTACTTCCCTGAAAGCAGTCAATCAAGGATCTTTATGACATACTCAGGGACACCATCCAATGTTTCAACCCTGGCACATGAACTGGGGCATGGATTTCATACATATGCAATGAGGGACCTTCATTTGCTGAATCGAAATTATGCCATGAATGTTGCTGAGACAGCTTCTACTTTCGCAGAAATGATTGTCTCTGATGCAGCAGTGAAAAATGCTGGATCAGAGGAAGAGAAACTGGCGCTTTTAGAAGATAAAGTGCAAAGGTCTGTTGCGCTGCTAATGAATATCCATGCACGATTCCTGTTTGAAACACGATTCTATGAAGAAAGAAAACGAGGAGTTGTAAGTGCGGACCGTCTGAATGAAATCATGACGGATGCCCAAAAAGAAGCTTATGGAAACGCACTTGATGAGTATCATCCATCTTTCTGGGCTTCAAAGCTCCATTTCTTTATTACTGGCGTGCCATTTTATAATTTCCCATATACTTTTGGATATTTGTTCTCGCTGGGAATCTATGCACAGGCTCTTAAAGAAGGAAAAGGGTATGAAGAAAAATATATAGCATTATTAAAGGATACTGCATCGATGACAGTCGAAGATTTAGCTATGAAGCATTTATATGCAGATTTAACAAAACCTGAGTTCTGGGAAAGTGCCGTTCAATTATGCATGGACGATGTGGAAGAATTCCTGGCATTAACAGAAAATTAATAAAAGCAGAAGCCGCGCTCTTATTATGAGCACGGCTTTTTTACATTTTTTTCAGTCTGAAAGGGCTTATCATTAGAATGGAAAGTGTCAGCATTATAAAGAGAAATAAAGGTGAAGGCCAATATGGAATTGCCAGAAAGCATAAAGTGGCCAGGCAGCCGGCAGCCGTTATCGGCAAGCCTGTAAAATAGCCATTATTGTCACTGATGTTAAAACGGGCTAGCCGCAAAGCTCCACAGCCGATATATAGAGCAGTTAAGAAAGCTCCTGGTGCCCCAAAATCATAAAGGACTCCCATGTATAGGAGCAGTGCAGGAGCAACTCCAAAAGAAATAATATCACTCATGGAATCCAGCTGCTTTCCTAGATCCGATTCAATATTCATTTTTCTCGCTGCCATCCCATCAAAACGGTCAGCAAGAGCTGCGATAAAGATCAGCAGCATACTCAATTTCAAATTATCATTAATAGAAAATAAAATAGCAAAGCACCCTAAGAACAGGTTAGACAGAGTTAAGATATTGGCTGTCTGTGCCTTTAGCTTCTTGATGGTTAAATCAAGAACATCCTGTAAAAACATGTCAAACACTCCTTGCACCTGGGAATCACAGCCTGCAGACTATAAGAAGTTTTTTCTTATGGGCAATGTGTTAAAGTGTACGTTAATTGGGAAAAATCTGGAAGGATAAAAAGAAGCAATCCACAGTATTTCAAGAAAGCCAAAAATAAAAAAAGTGTCAAATCTGAGGAAGTCTATGGCAAACTTAGTTTTATATGTTATATAATAATATTTTATTCTATGCTTTTTATGCCTGTTCGTAAAGAACATATTTTTTTAGGGGGCATGTCGTTTGTTAAAACCTGTATATCGCCTGCTGATTGAATTGACAAATGGAAGATGGACATCCGGGATACTGCAGAAATTTGCAAAATCAAATTTGAGCAGGCGGGTCATTCCGTCATTTTCAAGGGTTTATAATATAAATGAAAGTGAAATGGAAAAAAGCCTGAATGAATATCCAACACTGCATGAATTTTTCATTAGAAGGCTTAAAGAAGGTGCAAGAGTTACAGATCTGAGCCCTAACTCGGCAGTCAGTCCTGTAGATGCTGTTATCGAAGATGTTGGTAGTATCCGGAAGGACCGTGTTATTACAGTAAAAGGAAAAAAATATTCCATCTCTGAGATGCTGGGTGAAGATAAAGCAGGAAAATATGCAGGCGGCACTTATATGATCTTTTATTTAAGTCCGAGCCACTATCATAGGATACACAGCCCGGTCACTGGAAAAGTAGCAGATCAATGGATTCTTGGGCTGAAGTCTTATCCGGTCAACAAATGGGGATTAAAATATGGTAGAGATACACTTTCCAAAAATTATCGGAGCATAACTGAGGTGAGGCATGGAGATGCAGCAATCGCGATTGTGAAGGTTGGCGCTATGTTTGTAAATTCCATTGAACTTATACATGAAGGGGATCAGCTTGAAAAAGGAAAGGAAATGGCCTATTTTACGTTTGGCTCTACTGTCATTCTCCTGTTTGAGCAAGGGAAATTCGAACTTGAAAAGTCAATCAGGACTCCTGCTCACATTAAAGTAGGGGAGCGGATTGGGACGCTATTGTGAATGTTTGGGCCGCTTATTTCAGTTTTTAATGGATATGGAGAATAAAAAAAGCCCTATTAAGGGCTTGTCCATTTTTAAGAAGTAACTTTTATTCTGTTTGATAGTGAGCGACGGTGGATTTCTGTTTCGATTAAACGAATGAAGTCTTTGCTAAGCTGCAGTTCCTTTGCTTTATAATATGATTCGATTAGTAAATCATCTGACAGTTTACGCATTCCTGTCCCACCTCCAGGCACTTGATATTTCAGTTCTAAAAGAATTATTTTATACATATAATGTAAGATTTTATGTTGTACCCCTACTCTAGCAAAATTAAACGATTAGAACAACTGTTCTCTTATCCACAGGAAACAGTGGATAACCTGTGATTATTTTGTTTATAAAAAGGGAAAAAGTATAAAAATCATATTGGATTATGTGCATAAAGTTATCCACAGGGTTGAAGGGCAGTTGTTTTTTGTCGAAAAATTTTTATTATAAGGATAAATAATATCTATTCCATGGAAATTTACTGAGCTTTGAGTGTCTTTCCCCATTTTGTGGAATCGTATAAAATAGAACAGCTGGATTGTATCCTCCGGTTTTTATTTTGAAAGAGAAGATGAAATTGGGTATGATGAAATCGGTGTTTTTCAATAGTGAAAACACTGCTGAAACTAATTATTATTAAAGCCCGAGCGGTATTTGAGGATTCAGAAACAATATTGTTGGACCATAAGAATTTATGATTGAGGTGTAAATATAGTGTTAAAGCATTTTTTGCCTGATCAGCATGTTAAAAGTATATTTGAAATTACTCCCCACAGTTTACAGGAAAAAGGAGTTAAAGGAATTATCACGGACCTGGATAATACACTAGTCGAATGGGACAGGCCAAATGCAACACCGAAGCTGATTAGCTGGTTTGAAGAAATGAAGCAAAGTAACATCAAGGTTACCATTGTCTCAAATAATAATGAAAATCGGGTTAAGGCTTTTTCCCACCCCCTCGATATTCCATTTATCTACCAGGCAAGAAAGCCAATGGGCAGGGCCTTCCGAAGAGCTCTATCAGAGATGGGGCTGAGAAAAGAAGAAACAGTTGTGATTGGTGATCAATTGCTGACTGACGTCCTGGGGGGAAACAGAAGCGGCTTCCATACTATTTTGGTCGTGCCTGTCGCTCAGACTGACGGATTTTTTACAAAATTTAACCGGCTTGTGGAAAGACGAATATTAAATTGGTTCAGAAAAAAGGGAATGATTCAGTGGGAGGATTAAGAAGTGAGTGAAGAACAATTTGTTTGCATAGGCTGTGGAGTAAAAGTTCAAACAGAAAATCCTGATGAGCTGGGCTATGCTCCTCATTCAGCTCTGCAGAAGGAAACGATTATTTGCCAGCGCTGTTTTAGGCTGAAACATTATAATGAAGTTCAGGATGTAAGCTTGACGGATGATGATTTTCTTAAGATCCTGAATGAAATTGGACAAAGTGATGCACTTATCGTGAAGATTGTGGACATCTTTGATTTTAACGGGAGCTGGCTTCCTGGGCTCCACCGTTTTGTAGGCAACAATAAAATCCTGCTTGTAGGAAACAAAGTTGACCTTCTTCCAAAGTCGGTGAAAACAAACAAGCTGATTAACTGGATGAAGCAGGAATCAAAACAGTTGGGACTGAAACCGGAAGAAGTCTATCTGGCAAGTGCTGCGAAAGGGTATTCCATTAACGAGATTGCAGCAGCTATCGACCATTACCGGGAAGGAAAAGACGTGTATGTAGTAGGGTGTACAAATGTAGGTAAATCCACATTCATCAATCGTATATTAAAGGAAGTAACAGGTGGGGGCGATGTCATCACAACTTCCCACTTTCCTGGCACAACCCTTGATATTATCGAAATACCTTTATCTGACGGAAAAGCTTTAGTAGATACGCCAGGTATAATAAACCATCATCAAATGGCCCATTATGTAGATAAAAGGGACTTAAAGGTTATAACACCTAAAAAGGAAATAAAGCCTAAGGTTTACCAGCTGAATGAAGCGCAGACCCTGTTCTTTGGCGGACTGGCAAGGTTTGATTACATTGCCGGGGGCCGACGTTCATTTGTTTGCCATTTCTCCAATGAACTAACTATTCACCGCACCAAAACTGAAAAGGCCGATGAGCTGTATCGGAATCATGCGGGAGAGATGCTCACACCGCCAAGGGAAGAACAAATGGAAACCTTCCCGGAGCTTGTGAAACATGAATTCACAATAAAAGAACCAAAAACAGATATAGTATTTTCAGGGCTTGGCTGGATTACAGTAAATGAAGGCGGGGCCAAGGTAGCTGCATATGTTCCTAAAGGTGTCCATGCCATGATAAGGAAGTCTTTAATTTAGGCTGTGAACCTGCAGCTGCTTACGCTTTTCAAAAGGGGTGAGGAATTTTGAAAAAGCTGTTTGGGGTGATTGGGGATCCGATTTCCCATTCAATGTCCCCCGCTATGCACAATGATCTATTTGGGGCTTACAGTCTTGATGCACATTATCAGGCATTCCATATATCAAGGGAAAATCTGACGGATGCTATTATAGGGTTCAGGGCAATGGGCATTGCGGGATTTAATGTTACAGTGCCGCATAAGGAGGCTATCATCCCTCTTTTAGATGAACTGGATCCCCTGGCAGAGGCTATTGGAGCAGTTAATACAGTAGTCAATCAGACCGGAAAGCTAATAGGCTATAATACGGATGGGAGCGGGTATGTAAAAGGCCTGCTGAATCAAAAACAATCAATTAAAGACAAAAAAGTGCTCATAGTGGGGGCGGGCGGAGCTGCAAGAGCCATTTATTTTACAATTGCCAAAGAAGGTCCTGAGCTTCTGGATATTTGCAATCGGACTCCAAAGAGGGCGGAACAAATTATAAATGATTGCCCTTTCCGTGTCCCGGCGCGAGTGCTGAGCAGACCGGACGCAGAGGGAAGCCTCGAGACATACGATCTAATAGTTCAGACTACATCGATAGGGATGCATCCGGAAATTGGCCAAAGCCCGCTTTCAGTACATAAGCTTAAGCCTGGAGCCTTTGTCAGTGATATCATATACAACCCGCTTGAAACAAAGCTTCTGACTGAGGCTGCTGAAAAGGGTGCGGGAATTCAGAATGGAATCGATATGTTTGTATATCAGGGTGCACTTGCTTTCGAGATGTGGACTGGTATTGGACCTGACATTGAAAGAATGAGACATAAAGTTTTAAATCAGCTGGGAGGATTATCATGCTAACAGGAAAGCAAAAACGTTTTTTACGATCAAAAGCCCACCATTTAAACCCGATTTTCCAAGTAGGAAAGGGCGGGGTAAATGAAAATATGATTAAACAAGTTGGAGAAGCACTGGAAGCCCGTGAATTATTAAAGGTTTCAGTCCTTCAAAACTGTGAAGAAGACAGGGATACGGTGGCGCAGCAGCTGTCAAAAGGTACAAAGGCTGATGTTGTACAAATCATCGGGAATATAATTGTTTTATATAAAGAATCGAAAGAAAACAAACAAATCGACTTGCCGTAAATTTCTTCAGCATAAAACTGGAAAGCATGGAGGAGTGTAAATGGAAAAGGTAGGCATACTTGGAGGGACCTTTAATCCGCCTCATTTAGGCCATCTCATTATCGCGAATGAGGTAATGTCTTCTCATGGTTTGGATGAAATCTGGTTTATGCCGAACCATGAACCTCCCCATAAAAAGCGGTCTGATAATGTAAGCAGCGGTGATCGTACAGAAATGCTGAAACTGGCATTGCAGAGCCATCCCCGCTTTAAATTGCAATTGATTGAGCTGGAGCGCGATGGTCCTTCATTTACCTACGATACAATCAGGATTTTGAAGGAAAACTATCCTCAAAAGCAATTTTATTTTATTATTGGAGCTGACATGGTTGAGTATCTGCCCAAGTGGCATAACATTGACAAACTTCTTGAATTGATTACTTTTATAGGAGTGAGGCGGCCATCTTACAATCTGCAGACTCCGTATCCGATTCTTTATGCTGACATTCCTGAAATGGGGATATCCTCGAGTATGATCAGAAGCCGTGTAAAGGAAGGCGGAACTATTCGCTATCTGGTACCGGATGCTATACGGAGTTATATAAAGGAGAATCATTTATATGAATCGTGAACAGGCTCTTGCAATTGTAAAGGAACAGCTGACTGAACATCGCTACCTTCATACAGTAGGAGTGATGGAAACAGCCATTAACCTTGCAGCGAAATATGGTGCTGATACAAAGAAAGCGGAACTGGCGGCTATTTTTCATGATTATGCTAAGTTTCGTCCTAAGGAAGAGATGAGGGAAATTATCATTAAGGAAGGAATGCCAAGTGAGCTTTTGGAGTACAATAGTGAACTTTGGCATGCTCCCGTCGGTGCTTTTCTGACGGAGAAGGAAGCAGGAATTAATGATAAAGAGGTTTTGGATGCTATAAGGTACCATACTTCCGGCAGGCCGGGAATGGTGCTTCTTGAAAAGATCATATATCTTGCGGATTATATTGAACCTGGAAGGCACTTTCCAGGTGTTGGTGAAGTGCGTGATTTAGCGGAGACAAATCTGAACAAAGCCTTAATCAAGGCCGTCCAAAATACCATCATGTTTTTAATGAAAAAAGGGCAGCCGGTTTTTCCAGCGTCCTTTCAAACTTATAATGACCTTGTAATGAATAAGGAGGACTGATTAGATGAATGAAAATACATTGCTGATGACAGCAGTTAAAGCAGCAGACGATAAACGGGCAGAAGATATAACAGTACTTAATATGAAAGGCATTTCTCTGATTTCGGACTACTTTGTAATTTGCCACGGCAACTCAGATAAACAAGTGCAGGCCATTGCTCGGGAAATGAAAGAAAAATCTGAAGAACACGGGTTTGCTGTTAAAAGGATGGAAGGTTTTGATGAAGCAAGGTGGATTCTAGTCGATATGGGTGATATAGTTGCTCATATTTTCCATAAGGATGAAAGAAGCTACTATAATCTGGAAAGACTTTGGGGCGATGCACCGGTCGAGAACGTTCAGGGCATGCTTAACCAATGAGCTACGGAAAGTTCGCTTATCTCTATGACAGGCTGATGGAAGATGTTCCTTATGACAGCTGGATTAAATTGGTCAATGAAAAGCATGCGGAATTTAATGTGCCCGGAAAAAAACTGCTGGACCTTGCCTGCGGCACAGGCCAGCTTTCTATAAGGCTAAGTAAACAGGGGTATGATGTTACTGGTGTGGACTTATCAGAGGATATGCTGGCTGTTGCACAGGCAAAGGCAGAACAGAACGGTCTGCAAATCCCCTTTTACCTGCAAAACATGGCTGAACTTGAAGGATTCAGTGAATTTGACATTATTGGCATTTTTTGTGATTCTTTAAATTATCTGAAGACGGAATCAGAGGTGAAGGACACCTTCATGAGGGCCCGCGCCCATTTGAAAAGGGATGGTCTTTTTATATTTGATGTTCACTCCATTTATAAAATCATGCAGATATTTATGAACCAGACATTTGCTGAAAATGATGAGGAAATTTCATATATCTGGCACAGCTATCAGGGTGAATATCCTAATTCTGTGGAGCATGATCTTTCATTTTTTGTCCTGGAAGAAGAAACCGGAAAGTATGACCGCTATGACGAACTTCACTTCCAGCGTACGTATCCTATTGATCAATATGAAAATTGGCTTAGAGAATGCGGATTTGAACTGCTAGACATTTCAGCAGATTTTGAAGAGGGCCCTCCAGGCAGTCAGGCTGAACGAATCATTTTTATTGCAAAGAAAAGGAACTAATATATATTACAGCCGGACTGTGAAGCAATCCGGCTGTTTTTTTTTAGAAAAAAGAAGGATTATTTCCATTAACATCGAATAGCTAATGGAGAGAATACTGTTTCTTTACCTCAATAAGATCTTCGTCATACTTGGAATGTGTTGCCTGGAATAAGTGCTCAAATACTGTGCCAAGCTCGCTTTCAAGAATCTTAATTCCCTCTCCTGTAATTCCTCCTTTGACGCATACCTTCTCCTGTAATGTCGGCAATGTATAAAATCCCTTTTTCAGTAAATCCCCAAGTCCGATCAGCATCTCTCCTGCAAGCTTTGTGGCTGTTTCTTTATCAATCTCCGTTTCTGCAACTGCCGCGTTGATGAAGCGCTGTGTCAAATAGCTGAAAAAGGCAGGTCCGCAGCTGACAATATCTGAAGAAACCCGTGTAATATTTTCCTCGATAAAGACAGGCGTGGAGATGCTTTCAAAAAGCTTATGAAGTATCCCTTTCCAATGCTCGCTGCACTGTTCACTGAATGATAAAAGCGAAACCCCCGATAAGGCCCGATTTGTTATGCTTGGAATCGCCCTGGCTGCTGAACAGGGCAGAATAGATTCAAGCTGTTTTACACTAATAGGGCTGGTTATTGAAACTACACATTTATCTTTTGACAGGGACGGCAAAATATCCTGAACGACATTATACACATCATGAGGCTTTACACAAATGAAGATAAGTGAAGAACGATGTGCGGCCTCTCTTGCGTTATTTACAACTGTAATATCCGGATGAGTTTCCTTTATATCCATCGCTTTTGCCGCTGTCCGATTGGTAATTGTCATGGAGGATGGGGAAACGGTTCCGCCATCGAGGAAAGCCTCGGTCAGTATTCTCCCCATGTTACCTGTGCCAATTATACCGATTTTCATTGCTTTATCCCTCCTTCAAAAGCAAGCTCTCTCATATAACGATATGTATCAAAAACACATTTATTCCAAAAAGAAAGGATTGATCCTTAATGGCTCAATGGATAAAAACACATAAAATTTACGCTTTAGGAGCCGCCATTGCACTGGCTGCCTTCCTCTATTATTTTTTCATGCCTGTTCAAGAGGCTGAATTATTGCCTGAGATTGAACAGACAGTTCAATTAAATGAAAAGGAAGATGATGATAAAGAAATGGAAACAGAAGGTGATGAACAGGCGGAACAGATGCCACAGCCAATGAAGGCAGATATTAAAGGAGCTGTACAAAAGCCGGGAGTATACGAAGCGGCAGAAGGTGACAGGGTGATAGACCTTCTGGAAAAAGCAGGCGGACTGACAGATAAAGCAGATGGAACCAAAATCAATTTTGCCCTCAATATTACGGATGAAATGGTCATATATGTTCCAGAAAAGGGTGAAATTCTCGAGGAGGCCACGGTCGAAGATGGAAAGGCGAGAGGCCAGCAGGATAATGGAAAGATAAATTTAAACCAAGCCAATGAATCAGAACTGCAGATGCTGCCGGGAATCGGCCCATCTAAGGCCGCAGCCATAATTGAACACCGGGAGACAAATGGACCCTTTAAGGATGTTGCAGACTTGAAATTAATATCAGGGATAGGAGAGAAAACCTTTGAAAAACTCAAAGAACATATTAGTGTAAAATAATTTCATTCCATTGACCTTAGCGAGCATGAGGCTTACACTTATTTAGAGAAAAAGCTTGTTTTTGAATTAAGGGCATATACGCCTGTGCAAAAGACGGAAGGGGAGAGACTGCAAGATGGATCGGATTTCCTGGAACCAATATTTTATGGCGCAAAGCCATTTGCTTGCTTTGAGGAGCACTTGTACAAGGCTTGCGGTAGGCGCAACCATTGTAAGGGATAAGAGGATCATTGCCGGAGGCTATAATGGATCGATTGCGGGCGGTGAACATTGTATTGATGAAGGCTGCTATGTTATTGATAACCATTGTGTCAGAACCATTCATGCGGAAATGAATGCGATTTTGCAGTGTGCAAAATTCGGGGTACCTACAACTGATGCGGAAATATATGTAACTCATTTTCCATGCCTCCAATGCTGCAAAGCGATCATACAGGCGGGAATTAAAACTGTTTATTACGCACAGGATTATAAAAATCACCCATATGGAATTGAGCTCTTTGAAAAGGCTGGAGTGAAAACAGTACAGGTAATAGCAGAAAAAGTGTCCTTTGATGACAGCAAACAAGAAAAACATGATTTTATAGAAGAATTAATAAATGAGCTTGAAAAAAGCGGAAAAGATAGGGACTTGGTGAAAAGCTATAAAGAAACAAAGGACAAGCTTTTCGAGAAATAAAACATTCAAGGAGTAACACCTGAAATGAAGGTCTTACTCCTTCTAAAAAAATAAAGGAGCAAATGATATGAAAGGCAGATGGATCTATGCGGCTGCTGCCTCATTGCTGGGAATTTTGACATCTTTTTTTCATCCGGCTATTGCTATCGTTATTTTTCTTCTGACATTTTTCCTCTTAAAAAGAAATATTTTATCATCCTATAACGCTGCCATTATGATAGTGATTTTCCTTGCCTTTATCATGCGCAGTGAATTTGCATCCGAACACAATAGGACAAGCCTTTCCGGAAATGAGAGCGAGTTCGAAGTAACAATGAAAGAATCTGCAAAAATAGATGGAGATCTTCTTACAGTCTTCATTGAATTAGCAGATAAACAAGAAAAGCTGGCAGCCAGGTATAAAATTAAATCCGAAGCAGAAAAAAAGACCCTTACAGACAACCTGGGAACAGGTATGACATGCCGGGTAAATGGCACCTTACAGACCCCTCCAACATCCACCAATCCTAATTCCTTCAGCTATCAGGAATATCTAAACCACAACAGCATCTTTTGGATCCTCGAAATGGAACAGTTAAACCTCTCTGATTGCAGTTACCGTAAAAGCAGCCTTGTATTAACCATTTTAAAAATAAGAGAAACGGGAATTAATTATCTCCTGGACCATTTTCCTGAACAATCAGCTCCACTGGCTATTGCCCTTATATTCGGCGAACGTAATTTTATTGATCAGGCTACTATTGCTTCTTATCAGAAAATCGGAATTATCCATTTGCTTGCGATATCCGGCCTTCATGTAGGTATGCTAGCTGGGATGTTCTTTCTTGCTGGTGTACGTGCTGGAATCACCAGAGAAAAAATGACCAGCATCTTATTATTGGTTTTGCCTTTATATGCCATCCTGACAGGGGCAGCACCATCTGTTCTGCGGGCTGTGTTTATGATGCTTGTGATCTTGCTCGCAAAGAAGCTGAAGGCACCTATTCAATTAGCTGATGTTATCTCTATTGTGTTTATTGGCTACCTTTTTATCTCTCCTTATATCATCTATAATGCCGGGTTTCAGCTGTCGTTTGCTGTCGCCCTATCGCTTATTCTCTCAGCTCCCATCATCCTCAAAAGATTTTCTGAATCATACGCTGCTATCCTGGCAGTTTCTTTTGTTTGCCAGATGGCTGCCATTCCGATCCTTCTGTGGCATTTTTATGAGGTATCGATTATTTCCATAATTGCCAATCTGATTTTTGTGCCTTTATATTCTTTCATAATCCTTCCGGTGGTGTTGATTCTCTTCATTTTTGATTTATTAACAGGGGGGAAAGCAGTTTTATTGCTCAATGTATTTGAAAGACTTATCAGTTTTCTAAATTGGATTGCTGAATTGCTTTCGGCTATTCCTAACTCGACCCTTGTTCTTGGCAGGCCATCCCTGATTATGCTGATCGTCTATCTGCTCCTGATTCCCGCATTCTTTGCAGGCTGGGAAAGGTCAAAAAATAAAAAGGCTCTTATCAGGAGCGGTGTGCTTCCAATCCTTGCCATACTAATTCAGTACTTGTCGAATGTGTTTACTCCTGCCGGTGAAATTACATTTATAGATGTTGGACAGGGTGACAGCATTCTGATAAAGCTTCCATATGGAAGAGGGAATTATCTGATAGATGCAGGAGGCACGCTTATGTTTGACACTGAGGATTGGAGGATGAGAAGTGATCCTTATGAAACAGGAAAGGATACGGTAGTGCCTTTTCTGAAAAGCAAAGGGATCAGTAAAATAGATAAGTTTTTTTTGACTCACGGGGATATGGATCATATTGGAGGAGCATCAGCTGTGATTAGGGAAATGAGGGTAAAGTCTGTTGTGTTTTCACAGGAAGCGGAAATTTCAGAGGCTGAAAAGGATTTGATTGTTCAGGCTAAATTAAAAAAAAGCAATATTGTATTCACTAAAGCTGGAGATAATTGGTCAAAAGGAGATTCCGTATTTCAAGTTTTGTCTCCATTTGGAGATCGGATGGGGGACGTGTATACAGAGAAAAATGATAGCTCTATTGTCCTTTTTGCCAAAGTGGGTGGCCTTAACTGGCTGTTTACCGGAGATTTGGAGGAAACGGGGGAAAGTCAGCTTATAAAAGCTTATCCCAATTTGAAAATTGATGTTTTAAAGATTGCCCATCATGGAAGCAAAACCTCCACAACAGAATCATTTCTGGCTGCTGTTAAGCCGAGAATTGCCGTTATTTCTGCAGGCAGAAACAACAGGTATGGGCATCCTCATAATGATGTAACGGGCAGGCTTAAAGAAATTAATGTGAATGTTCTGAGAACCGATAAGCAAGGGGCGGTTAACTATGTTTTTAAAGGAAATTCAGGAACCTTTTCCGTTCAGCATCCATAGTATATGTTAGAAATGCTTCAGCTCCCTTTCCATACTCTCAATGCCTATTATCACTTACAGCCACAAAAAAAAGAGACTGCTGAGGCAGCCTCGATGTGTCAGAGGTATGACACAATTACTTACTTTATGTAGCCATTAAGCTCCTAAAAATTTAATGACTGTTGCAATAACAAATAACGTTGCGAAGAAACCGAATGATACGATGAATCCTACTCCAGAGTCGATGGCATCATTACGTTTGCTTTGGACGTTCTTTTCAAATTCGTTCACAGTCTACCCCTCCTATTTCCTTATATAGTATAAGTCATTCAAATAAAAAAATCTAGAGTTCCCCTGCCCTTTTCCTGCAATAGCAGGAGTTGTCACAAATATGCCGGCACATCAAGGGAAAAATAATAGAACAAAGGTGCACCGCAGCTTCCTGAGTATCCCGGGCCTCAGGCGGCAGCGTTCTATATAGATTGGAAATTGGCGTTCTTCTGGGCGCCAATTTCTTATGTCTTGTCAAATTGGCATTGGTTCTTTAGGATATATAGTGAACATGCAATCAGCGGGATAGGGGCTTTATCCCTGCCCGTTAGACTGCAATAAAGTGAATATAATGTAAGGCGAACGGAGAGAAAGAAATTGGTTTTTGATATTTGGAAGCAGATAAAAGCAAAAAGTTTTGCTCCTATTTACTTATTATATGGAACAGAACCTTATCTTATAAACGAAACGAAGCAGCTTCTGATCAACAATGTGCTAAGCGAAGATGAAGCTGATTTTAATTTATCCTCTTATGACCTTGAGGAAACCCCAATCGATACAGCCCTTGAAGATGCGGAGACATTTCCGTTTATGGGGGAAAGAAGACTGATCTTTTTACATAACCCAGTTTTTTTAACATCAGAAAAATCGAAGGCTAAACAGGAGCATAATCTGTCAAAGCTGGAAGCCTATATGAAAGAGCCTGCCCCGTATTCAGTGGTGGTATTTTCCTCAACTGCAGAAAAGCTGGATGACCGGAAAAAAATAACTAAACAATTGAAAAAAACGGCTGCAATCCTTGAAGCAAAGAAACTAAATGAAGGAGAATTGAAAGCCTGGATCAGGGAACGCGCAGCACTTAATGGCGTGCAGATTGATGAATCGGCAGTTGAGCTAATATTGACATTGGCAGGCACCAACCTATTTATCTTGACAAACGAGATCGATAAATTAGCTTTATATGCGAATGACACGAAGCGAATCGATGAACAAATGGCAGAGAAAATGGTATCAAGGTCATTGGAGCAAAACATTTTTTCCCTTGTAGACAAAGTTGTTCACCGCAAAATAGAAGAAGCCCTGAGAATTTATTATGATTTATTAAAGCAAAATGAAGAACCCATTAAGATTTTATCTGTTATTACAGGGCAGTTCAGATTGATTTATCAGGTGAAGGAGCTTGCGAGAAGAGGCTACGGCCAGCAGCAGATTGCCGGCTACTTAAAGATTCATCCTTTCCGGGTGAAACTTGCAGCTGGACAGGCGCAGATGTTTGCAGACGAAGAACTTGCAGCGATTATAAGCTTGCTTGCTGATGCAGATTACCAAATGAAAACTGGAGGCATGAATAAAACCATGCTGATTGAAATGTTCCTGTTTCGTCTGCAAAGTCAGGCTCTCAGAAAAAATCCATAAAGAAATAACGTTTCTGCCTCCGGCACCTTGAGTATTGAGACAAAATTAGTAATTCTGATTACGTAAAAAAGCGGTCCAACTGGACCGCTTTTTTACGTAAAATAAAAGGCTATCCCTTAAGATAGCCGATATCTTCAAACATTAAGCGTTTAAAGAGTTCATTTTTTTCATTAAACGAGACTTTTTACGGGCAGCAGCATTTTTGTGGATAAGACCTTTTGCAGCAGCTTTGTCTAGTTTACGAGCAGCATCAGCGAAAGATTCAGTTGCAGCAGCAGCATCGTTGTTTACGACTGCAGCATCAACCTTCTTTACAGCTGTACGCATTGCTGATTTAACTGTAGCGTTATGAGCGTTGCGAGCTTCGCTAGTTTTAACACGCTTAATAGCAGATTTAATGTTTGGCATTCCATTCACCTCCTGAAAAAGCATCGAGATTCTATAACTCGACATTCACATTCATTAACAATAATTAAGAACAAGTGATATTTTATCAAACACGGGGGCATAATGCAATACTCTGTAATCAAAATTGCTGGAGGCGATTCTGCATGTTTTTGGACTTTAAAGGCAATGATAGTATATATCCGAATTTTAGTATAATGTGTGTTATTTTCCAATAGCTGAGAATGTGAGGGATAAATTTGAAGGAATCAATAGATTTAAGCCAATACTCAGTCCGAACGGACCTTGCCATTGAAGCCAGGGAAATGGTTATTTCCGACAGGCAGAAAGACAATATTCATCAGCAGGAGAATCTCTCCCAAATAGAAGGCGTAATAATTAAAGAAAGAGAAGAAAATGATATAAAAATTTCTTTTGTTGAAGTAACAAAAGAAGGTGCAGAGGCATTGGGGAAAAAAGAGGGAAAATATCTGACCCTTGAAGTGACGGGCATACGCCAGCAGGATACGGAGCTGCAGCACAAAGTAGAGTCTGTATTTGCGAGTGAGTTCTCCCAATTTATTAAGCAGCTGGGAATCAATGAAGATGCATCCTGTTTAATTGTCGGTCTGGGCAATTGGAATGTCACTCCCGATGCACTGGGTCCGCAAGTATGTGAAAACTTGCTTATTACAAGGCATCTCTATCAGCTGCAGCCTGAAAGTGTAGAAGAAGGCTATCGGCCAGTAAGTGCTATTTCCCCGGGAGTGATGGGCCTGACCGGGATAGAAACAAGTGACATTATTTATGGCATTGTTGACAAAACAAAGCCCGATTTTGTCATTGCAATCGATGCTCTTGCTTCCCGATCAATTGAAAGAGTGAATTCTACCATTCAAATTTCGGATACAGGGATTCACCCTGGTTCTGGTGTCGGGAATAAGCGAAAAGAAATCAGCAAAGAAACTTTAGGGATACCTGTCATAGCGATTGGCATCCCAACCGTTGTTGATGCTGTGTCCATTACAAGCGATACAATTGATTACATCCTCAAGCATTTCGGTAAGGAAATGAAAGAAGGCGGACGTCCATCACGTGCCCTGGCTCCTGCAGGAATGACTTTTGGAGAGAAGAAGAAGCTGACAGATGAAGACCTGCCGGAAGAACATCATAGAAAAACCTTCCTTGGCATGATTGGAACCTTGCCTGAAGAGGAGAAGCGGAAGCTTATTTATGAAGTCCTGTCTCCTTTGGGCCACAACCTTATGGTGACTCCAAAGGAAGTGGATGTATTTATTGAAGATATGTCAAATTTAATTGCTAACGGTTTGAACGCAGCACTCCATCAAAAAGTGAATCAGGATAATGCCGGTTTTTATACCAGATAGGAAATAACATGTTCTATCTTTTCTAGCAAAGTCATAACATTTACTAGACTAGCAAGGAGAGGTGGAACAATGAAACCTTTTAAATCGAACGGACTTGTAGTAACCATTCAAGGGACAAGCTTGCTGAAAGCCATAGGCGGATTTTTGCTTTTTCTTTTTATGATATTTTCAATAAGCGGAGCATTAACTTCATTAAAGCCGGAATACAGAATCAGCTCCTCCTCAGTTAATTCTGCCGCGAACAGCCTGACAGGAGAAATGCTTTATCATTTTCTTGGATGGGAAAACCACTCATTTCTCCAGGGGGTTTCTGAAACCAGTTCTCCCCCGGGCATTGCCAATTTGGTTTTTAAGCTATCCACAAATGTCAATTTGGATGATCCCAGAAGCCTTTTGGGAAGGGAGCTTCCATTCTTCTCTATTTATGACAGTAAGATTCTTGTTGCTGGTGAAGGAACGGATTATACAAACATGCCTGTGGAATCTTCTCCTCCTATCGAAGTGCTGATGGCAGAACAGGAAGCAGCCCTGCAAAACACCGAAGGACTTGAGCCTGACGGTGATTCGAAACAATCGAAAACACCGCCGATGTCAACAGGTGATAAAAAACCGGTCTATATTTACTTTTCGCACAATACTGAATCCTATCTTCCTTATTTAAAGGGTGTAACCAATCCTGATGCAGCCTATCATTCCAAAATTAACGTTACTAAGATTGGTGATAAACTTAAAGAAGAGATGGAGAGCAAAGGAATAGGGACCTTTGTCGACAAAACGGATATCCAGGGGAATTTAAGCAAGAAAGGATTAACGTATGGACGCTCCTATCAGGAATCCAGAGAAGTTGTTCAGGCTGCAATTACGTCCAACCGGGATTTGTCTTACTTAATCGATATTCACCGTGATTCAAAAAGAAAAAAAGATACAACGAAAGAAATAAACGGAGAGTCTTATGCCAAATTAGCTTTCATTATTGGCGGAAATAACCCGAACTATGAAAAGAACTTAAAATTTGCGAAAGAGCTGCATGATAGATTGAACGTTAAGTACAAAGGGTTAAGCAGGGGAATCATGAAAAAAGAAGGTGCAGGGACAAATGGCAACTTCAATCAGGATTTATCGGGAAATGCCATTCTCATTGAATTTGGCGGAGTTGATAATACGTTTGAAGAATTAAACCGTTCGGCAGAAGCAATCGCAGAAGTGTTCAGTGAATATTATTGGCAGGCCGAGGAAGTAAATTCATCAGCTGGCGGTGAATCTGAAAAGAAATAGTATTAGGATGATGCGGAATGAAAATATTTATGCTAAAAGCTCTTTTTCTGGCAGCCCTTATGTTTGTCTCAGTATTATTTGGAATGCAGCAGGCAAATGAAGGAATCCACAGAATGAAGGGTTTCCATGACGAAGATTTCAAAAGTGCCCTAACCTTAAATGAAACCAATGAAGGTGAAGTGCAGGCATCTGTCCTGGGGAATGATCTGTCCAGCCATGATCTTCAGCAGAAAAAAGAAAAGCTTGAAGAGATGAAAGCATATAACTTTTTTTCATCTCTGGGAAAAAGTATATCCGAAGGTTTATCAGAGCTGACAGAAAAATCGGTCGCATTCATTACAGACTTAATAACCGGAAAATAGGCTGCTCAAGAGGGCAGCCTTATTTTTTTTGGACGGTTAAAGACGTAAAGCTTAGCATTGAATCTTCACAAACGTACTGATATAATCAAAAATAGTGTATAAACTAAAAGGACTATTTAAAATTGAACACACTTGGCTCCAGGCGCCTGTCTTAAGGCGCTTGCGCTTTTCTTATAGTAGGAGTTGAATTATTTATAATGAACAGAGAAGAGAGACTAAAAAGGCAAGAGAAAATAAGGAATTTTTCGATCATTGCCCATATTGACCATGGCAAGTCGACTTTGGCGGATAGGATCCTTGAAAAAACCAATGCGCTGACATCGCGCGAAATGAAGGATCAGCTCCTTGATTCCATGGACCTCGAAAGAGAGCGCGGCATCACGATCAAGCTTAATTCCGTCCAGCTAAAATATAAAGCTAAAGATGGAGAGATATACACTTTTCACTTAATTGATACCCCGGGACACGTCGATTTTACATATGAAGTATCCCGAAGTCTGGCAGCCTGTGAAGGTGCAATCCTGGTTGTGGATGCGGCTCAGGGTATTGAAGCGCAGACCCTTGCAAATGTATATCTGGCCTTGGATAACGATCTTGAGATTCTTCCGATCATCAATAAAATTGACCTTCCAAGTGCGGATCCGGAACGGGTGCGCAATGAGATCGAAGAAGTCATCGGCCTCGATGCTTCTGAAGCGGTACTTGCTTCAGCAAAAGCAGGAATCGGCATTGAAGAAATCCTTGAACAGGTCGTTGAAAAAGTGCCCGCTCCAGTAGGTGATCCGGATGCCCCTTTAAAGGCGCTTATATTTGACTCCCTTTATGATGCCTACCGTGGAGTAGTAGCCTACATCCGTGTGGTGGAAGGTACGGTTAAAGTAGGGGATAAAATTAAAATGATGGCAACTGGCAAAGAGTTTGAAGTTACTGAGGTTGGTGTGTTCACTCCTAAATCCACTCCATTGCCTGAATTGTCAGTTGGAGACGTCGGCTTTTTGACTGCTGCAATCAAAAATGTTGGCGATACACGTGTAGGTGATACCATCACAAGTGCGAAAAATGGTGCAGCCGAAGCTCTTCCTGGGTACAGAAAGATGAATCCGATGGTTTATTGCGGACTTTATCCAATAGACAGCGCCAAGTTCAATGATTTGCGTGAAGCACTTGAAAAACTGGAACTGAACGATTCTGCCCTGCAGTTTGAGCCTGAAACGTCACAAGCGCTTGGCTTTGGATTCCGCTGCGGTTTCCTTGGATTGCTTCACATGGAAATTATTCAGGAGCGCATTGAGCGCGAATTCAAAATTGATTTGATTACAACAGCACCAAGTGTTATTTATGATGTCATCCTGACTGATGGCACAGAGGTTAAAGTGGATAACCCATCCAATATGCCTGATCCGCAAAAGATTGACCGTGTAGAAGAGCCTTATGTAAAAGCTACAATGATGGCGCCGAATGATTATGTGGGAGCCATAATGGAACTTTGCCAGCAAAAACGCGGCATCTTTATTGATATGCAATACATGGATGAAACAAGAGTTAACATTATATATGAAATTCCTTTATCGGAAATTGTTTATGATTTCTTTGATCAGCTGAAATCCAATACAAAAGGATATGCTTCTTTTGATTATGAATTAATTGGGTACAAGCCATCAAAACTTGTTAAAATGGATATCTTGTTAAATGCAGAAAAAGTAGACGCATTAAGCTTCATCGTTCATAAGGATTTTGCTTATGAAAGAGGAAAAGTAATCGTTGAGAAGTTAAAAGAGCTAATTCCCCGTCAGCAGTTTGAGGTTCCTATTCAAGCGGCGATCGGCCAGAAAATTGTAGCCCGCTCAACCATTAAAGCCATCCGCAAAAATGTATTGGCGAAATGTTATGGCGGAGACATCTCCCGTAAGCGTAAATTATTGGAGAAGCAGAAAGAAGGTAAAAAGCGGATGAAACAGGTCGGTTCTGTTGAAGTTCCGCAGGAAGCCTTCATGGCGGTCTTGAAGATGGATGATAACAGCCCTAAAAAGTAAAATATTTGCTTTGTTTTAAGAGGTTAGATATGCTGTCATAATAATAACAGCACTAACCTCTTTTTTATTGAATGTGTTTTAAAACTTGTTGCTTTCCAGTGGCTAAATCATTAAAACATTAAGTTGATTGGAGCGAAAGGCCCGAGATTCTCGAAAATGCTGCCGCATTTTCTTCGTGCGGTGCTGATTCAAGGAAGCTTATTCATCGTCCTGCGGGAGCAGCTGCCAGGGGAGACCCCAAAGACGCAGAGCGTCGAGGAGCTTCGGGAGCCCCGTGGGAAAGCTTGAGTGCCTGCAGCGGAAATCAACGGGTGAAATTCAAAAAGCTATATAAATTAAGTGGAAAGCGATTGAATGATGAAAGTAGTGAAATAAATGATTAAAGCAGCTTATATACACATCCCATTTTGTGAACATATCTGTCATTACTGTGATTTTAATAAAGTGTTCTTGAAGAACCAGCCAGTTGGAGAATATCTGGACTCTCTTGACAAAGAGATGAATCTTGCTTTGAAAGAAGTACCTGCATCCCGCCTTGATTCCATCTTTGTAGGAGGCGGTACGCCAACTGCGCTGAACGGGAAACAGCTTGAAAAGCTTTGCGGCACTATCAAAGGGCAGCTTCCCTATGACTCTTTCACGGAATATACATTCGAAGCTAACCCGGGAGATCTCACTGAGGAAAAACTTCAAATATTGCATGATGCAGGAGTCAACCGGCTCAGCTTTGGCGTTCAGACCTTTAATGATGAACTCTTAAAAAAAATTGGAAGGTCACACAGAGCAAGAGACGTTTTTCAGTCAATTGAAGCTGCAAAAAAAGTCGGGTTTGATAACATCAGTATCGATCTTATATATAGTCTTCCTGGCCAGACACTTCAGGATTTTAAGGATACACTCGAAACATCATTTACACTGGATATTGCCCACTATTCCGGCTATTCGCTGATCATTGAACCCAAGACGGTATTCTATAATCTGATGAGGAAGGGAAAACTGCCAACTCCTGGAGAAGATGTGGAAGCTGAGATGTATGAATTATTAATGGAACAAATGGGCACGCACGGCTTTGCGCAATATGAAATCAGCAATTTTGCAAAACCAGGCTATGAAAGCCGGCATAACATCACTTATTGGGATAATGAATGGTACTTTGGCTTTGGGGCTGGCGCACATGGCTATGTAAAAGGGCTTCGCCGTTCAAACCACGGACCCCTGAAAAAATATATGGAGCCTATTGAAAACGGCCGGCTTCCGATCCTGGAAGAGCATAAGGTACCCCTGGAAGAACAGATGGAAGAGGAAATGTTTCTTGGACTGAGAAAAACGGAAGGTGTCTCAATAAGTCGCTTTAAAGAGAAATTTGGCAAAGATCCGCTGGAGCTGTTTAAAGTACAAATTAAACAGCATGCTGAAAAAGAATTAATTATTGCAGAGGAAGAGCATATTAAATTGACAAGGCGAGGACGCTTCCTTGGAAATGAAGTATTTCAGTCCTTTATAGGGTAATCAGGCATGGGGATTGCGTCGGGAAAAAAGAAAGCCAAATTATTGACACTGCACGTTTGATTTGATAATTTATTAGTAGAATTAGCACTCAGGAACAAAGAGTGCTAACAGAGGTGATAACTGTGTTAACAGATCGTCAATTATTAATTTTTCAAGTAATTGTTGATGATTTTATTCAAACTGCACAGCCTGTCGGGTCGAGAACCTTGTCGAAAAAAGAAGAAATTTCTTTTAGTTCCGCGACGATCAGAAATGAGATGGCTGATTTAGAGGAACTTGGGTTTATTGAAAAAACACACACCTCATCGGGGAGGATTCCATCTGAAAAAGGGTACCGCTACTACGTGGATCACCTTTTATCCCCGCAAAAATTAAATCAGCATGATATCCACAAAGTGCAATCTATCTTTGCGGAAAGAATCTATGAGCTCGAGAAAATCGTTCAAAGATCGGCAAAAATTCTATCTGAGCTGACAAATTATACATCCATTGTCCTCGGGCCTGCAGTAAGGGATAACAAGCTGAAGAGAATTCAGATCGTTCCCTTGAATAAAGAAACAGCGATAGCAATTATTGTCACAGATACTGGCCATGTGGAGAACAGGATGTTCCACTTGCCGGAAAACATTGATGCCGGTGATTTGGAGAAGGTTGTTAATATCCTTAATGACCGGCTTGCCGGTGCACCATTGGAAAGTCTGAACAATAAGTTATATAAAGAAGTTGCCGTTCTTTTAAGGCATCATATCAATAATTACGATCTAATGCTGAATTCAATTGCCGATACAATCAAGATACCGGCCTATGATAAGCTTTTCTTCGGCGGTAAAACAAATATGCTCAGCCAGCCCGAGTTTCATGATATTGAAAAGGTTAAAAACCTCATGAATATGATCGAGCAGGAAGAAGGCATATATGATTTAATCCGTAAAAATAAGTCAGGGATCAATATAAAAATCGGCCGGGAAAATAATAATTCAGCAATGGAAAACTGCAGTCTGATAACAGCAAGCTATTCGATCGGCACCGAACAGCTCGGTACCATTGCCATTCTGGGGCCGACCAGAATGGAATATTCAAGAGTCATAAGCTTATTGAACTATATCAGTGCAGACCTATCAGCTGTTTTATCTAAACTGTATCAAAACAGGTGATGGTGGAGATATTGATTAAGGGTGGAAAAACCTTTCCACTCCTTTCCTTATGGTTTTTATTTCGAAGAAACACCCATTCTTTAAGGGAGGTGAACATGTTGGCAGAAGAGAAAGACACACTAAACCAAGAATTAAATGAACAAACCAACGAACCTGAAGGAACCGAAAATGAGGCTCCTATTGAAGAGGTATTTGCGGAGGCAGAAGCAGAAGCTGGTACTGATGAGGGAAGCACTGATGCAGAGCTTACAGCAGCGAAAGCGAAAATAGCTGAACTGGAAGGCAAGCTGGAAGAGGAAGAGAATCGCATCTACCGCCTTCAGGCTGATTTTGAAAATTCCCGGCGCCGTGCAAGGCTTGACCTTGAAGCGTCTGAAAAATATAGAGCACAGAGCTTAATCTCCGATTTGCTGCCTGCAATTGACAATTTTGAGAGGGCTCTTCAGATGGAAGCTGAAAATGAACAGGCTAAATCTATCCTTCAAGGGATGGAAATGGTTTACCGCAGCTTGCTGGAGGCTATTAAAAAAGAAGGCGCAGAACAGATTGAAGCAGTTGGGAAAGAATTCGATCCTCATTTACACCAGGCTGTGATGCAGGTGGAAGATGAGAATTTTGATTCCAATATCGTGGTCGAAGAATTTCAAAAAGGCTACAAGTTAAAGGATAGAGTCATTCGTCCATCAATGGTTAAAGTAAATCAATAACTACATATTTGGGGAGGTAAAGAACATGAGCAAAATTATCGGAATCGATTTAGGTACAACAAACTCATGTGTCGCTGTCCTTGAAGGCGGCGAACCAAAAGTAATTCCAAATCCGGAAGGCAACCGTACAACACCTTCAGTTGTTGCGTTTAAGAACGGCGAGCGCCAGGTCGGAGAGGTCGCAAAGCGCCAGTCTATTACAAACCCGAACACAATCATTTCCATTAAACGCCACATGGGAACTGATCATAAAACTGAAATCGAAGGAAAAGAATACTCGCCTCAAGAGGTTTCTGCTATTATTCTTCAATATTTGAAATCTTATGCAGAAGACTATCTTGGCGAGAATGTTACTAAAGCAGTAATCACAGTTCCGGCATATTTCAACGATGCTGAGCGTCAGGCTACAAAAGATGCAGGCAGAATTGCCGGCCTGGAAGTTGAACGAATCATCAACGAACCTACTGCTGCAGCGTTGGCTTATGGTCTTGATAAAATGGATGAAGACCAGACAATTCTTGTTTATGACCTTGGCGGCGGTACTTTTGACGTGTCTATCCTTGAACTTGGCGATGGAGTATTTGAGGTAAAATCCACTGCCGGAGATAACCGTCTTGGCGGAGACGATTTTGACCAAGTAATTATTGACTACCTGGTTGATCAATTCAAAAAAGAGAATGGCATTGACCTTGCCAAAGATAAGATGGCTCTTCAGCGTTTAAAAGATGCCGCTGAAAAAGCGAAAAAAGATCTTTCAGGTGTGACTTCAACGCAAATCTCGCTTCCGTTTATCACGGCTGGGGAAGCAGGACCTTTACACCTTGAAGTTACACTTTCAAGAGCTAAATTTGAAGAACTGTCTGCAGACCTTGTAGAACGCACAATGGGACCTACACGCCAGGCGTTAAAGGATGCTGGATTGACTCCTTCAGAACTTGATAAAGTTATCCTTGTCGGCGGTTCAACTCGTATTCCTGCAGTACAGGAAGCAATCAAGAAAGAAACAGGAAAAGAACCGCATAGAGGAGTTAACCCTGATGAAGTTGTTGCAATGGGTGCAGCCATTCAGGGCGGTGTAATAACAGGTGACGTCAAGGATGTTGTCCTATTGGACGTAACTCCTTTGTCACTTGGAATTGAAACAATGGGTGGAGTGTTCACTAAGCTGATTGAACGCAATACAACCATCCCAACATCAAAATCCCAAGTGTTCTCAACTGCTGCTGATAACCAGTCAGCTGTTGATATCCATGTGCTTCAAGGGGAACGCCCGATGGCTGCAGATAATAAAACACTGGGCCGCTTCCAGCTTGGCGATATTCCTCCTGCTCCTCGTGGAGTGCCTCAAATCGAAGTATCTTTCGATATCGACAAAAATGGTATCGTGAACGTACGCGCTAAAGACTTGGGCACAAATAAAGAGCAGGCCATTACGATTAAATCTTCAACAGGATTATCTGATGAAGAAATCGAAAAAATGGTAAGAGAAGCTGAAGAAAATGCTGAAGCAGATAAGAAGCGCAAAGAAGAAGTTGAACTCCGCAATGAAGCGGATCAGCTGGTATTCACTACCGAAAAGACTCTAAAAGATCTTGAAGGCAAAGTGGATGAAGCTGAAGTGAACAAAGCAAATGAAGCAAAAGATGCCCTAAAGGCTGCAATTGAAAAGAACGATTTGGATGAAATCCGTGAGAAGAAAGATGCCCTGCAGGAGGTTGTCCAGGCGTTAACAATGAAACTTTATGAGCAGGCTCAAGCTGCTCAGGGTGCACAGGGTGCAGAAGGCACTGAAAGCAAAAGTGACGACGATAATGTCGTCGATGCTGAGTTCGAAGAAGTTAAAGACGATAAATAAATCATCAATTAAATGATGGTGTGATCTACACACCAGCTACAGGTTCACATCAAAAGTCAAAGTCAGGTTTTTCTTGGCTTTGGCTTTTATTTCTGTTTGAAACAATCCATTAAATATGCATAAAAATGTTTTTTGCCCCTTGCCCTATGAGTGGACCGGGGTCCTTTCTTTGGGGAAGCGGCAAATGCCAATGCATAATTCTCTGCTTTAGAAGTGTGTATTGCGGTTGCGGAATATAATTAGAGAATGATACAATAACCTTTATGTGAAATGAATCGGGGAGTGGTAATCATGAGTAAAAGGGATTACTATGAAGTTCTTGGAATCAGCAAAGGTGCATCCAAGGATGAAATTAAGAAGGCTTATCGAAAGCTTTCAAAAAAATATCATCCTGATATTAATAAAGAGCCTGATGCAGACGAGAAGTTCAAGGAAGTTAAAGAAGCATATGAAGTCCTCAGCGACGACCAGAAAAAGGCCCACTATGATCAATTTGGGCATACGGACCCTAATCAGGGCTTTGGCGGAGGCGGATTTGAAGGGTTTGGCGGATTTGAAGACATCTTCAGCACCTTCTTCGGAGGAGGCTCCCGCCGGCGTGATCCAAATGCCCCAAGACAGGGTGCAGACTTGCAGTACACCATGTCCTTATCCTTTGAGGAAGCAGTATTTGGCAAAGAGACCGATATTGAAATTCCGCGTGAAGAAACGTGTGAGACATGCAGCGGATCAGGCGCGAAGCCAGGAACGAAGCCGGAAACATGCCGTCACTGTCATGGATCAGGTCAGCTGAATGTAGAACAAAATACGCCATTTGGCAAGATAGTAAATAGAAGGGTTTGCCACTATTGTAACGGCACCGGCAAAGAAATTAAGGAGAAGTGCACTACTTGCCGAGGAACTGGTAAAGTACAAAAACGCAGGAAGATACATGTGAAAATTCCTGCAGGCATTGATGATGGCCAGCAGCTTCGAGTGGCTGGTCAAGGGGAACCCGGTGTAAATGGAGGCCCTCCTGGCGATCTTTATGTCGTATTCCATGTTCGTTCACATGAATTCTTTGAGCGTGATGGCGATGATGTATATTGTGAGATGCCTATTACGTTTGTGCAGGCAGCCCTTGGCGATGAGATCGAAGTGCCTACACTGCATGGAAAAGTAAAGCTGAAAGTCCCATCAGGCACACAAACAGGAACAAAATTCCGTCTAAAAGGAAAAGGTGTCCCTAATGTCAGAGGATATGGAACAGGGGATCAGCATATTATTGTCCGTATTATTACTCCGACAAAGCTGACAGAAAAACAGAAGCAGCTTTTAAGCGAATTTGCTGAAATCAGCGGAACAGTTCCTCAGGGAGAACAGGAAGAAAGCTTTTTTTCGAAAGTAAAACGAGCCTTTAAAGGTGAATAAAGGAATGGAGTTGGTAGTAGTGAAATGGTCAGAAATCAGTATTCATACTGCAAATGAAGCTGTTGAACCGATTTCGAATATTTTGCATGAAGCCGGAGCAAGCGGAGTTGTAATTGAGGATCCTTTAGAACTTGTAAAAGAAAGAAAGGACCAATTCGGTGAAATCTACCAGCTCAATCCGCAGGATTATCCTGAAGAAGGCGTAATTGTAAAAGCGTATCTGCCAGTAAATAGTTTTCTCGGTGAAACTGTCGATGAAATAAAAGAAGCCATCAATAACCTGATATTATTTAACATTGACATCGGGGCAAATAAAGTCAGCATCAGTGAAGTAAATGAAGAAGAATGGGCTACTGCCTGGAAAAAATACTATAATCCTGTAAAAATTTCAGAACGTTTTACAATTGTCCCAACCTGGGAGGATTACACACCTGTCAGCAGTGATGAACTTATCATAGAGCTTGACCCTGGAATGGCCTTTGGAACGGGAACACACCCTACAACGGTGATGTGTATACAAGCACTTGAAAGAACAGTAAAACAGGGTGATAAAGTTGTAGATGTAGGAACAGGATCGGGAGTTTTAAGCATTGCAGCAGCTATGCTCGGTGCTGAGAAGGTGAAAGCACTTGATCTTGATGAAGTGGCAGTAAATTCAGCTAAATTAAATATTAAGCTGAATAAAGTGCAGGATATAGTTGAGGTTTCACAAGGAAACCTGCTCGACGGTGTCAGTCAGGGAGCTGATGTGGTCGTTGCCAACATCCTGGCAGAAGTGATTCTCAGATTTACTGATGATGTTGCATCTGTCGTAAAGGAAGGCGGGCACTTTATCGCTTCAGGCATTATCCAGCAGAAGAAACAGGAAGTAAGAGATGCTATTTCCGCAGCGGGATTTGAAGTTGAAGAAACCATTCAAATGGAAGATTGGGTTGCTATTGTGGCAAGGAGAAAGCAATAATGTAAAAAAGGGGGTAATGAACTTACCCCCCTTTTACAGTTGAAAGAATTCTGGACAGGCAAGAAAGAGGGTGCAGGTTGTGCAGCGGTATTTCACAGAGAGTGCTGTAAAGGAAAATGTCTTTCTAATTAAAGGGGAAGACCGCCATCATATTGTAAAAGTAATGCGCATGAAAGAAGGCGATCAGATTATCTGTGTTGATCAATCCCAAAATAGTGCACTTTGCGCAATTGCAGAAATTACCGATGAACATGTGGCTGCAGAAGTTGTACAATGGATTGAAGGGTCTTCTGAGCTGCCTGCCAATATTACGATTGTGAGCGGACTGCCTAAAGGGGATAAGCTTGAGTGGATCATTCAAAAAGGCACTGAGCTGGGAGCACACCGTTTTATCCCTTTTACTTCAGCCCGTTCAGTAGTAAAATGGGATGCGAAGAAATCTGTGAAAAAAGCAGAGAGATGGCAGAAGATTGCTAAAGAAGCTGCTGAACAGTCACACAGGACCATGGTGCCTGAAGTGTTTGCACCTCTTGATTTGAAGTCATTGCTGAAATTATCTGGAGATTATTCATATAAATTGATTGCCTTTGAGGAAGAAGCGAAGCAGGGAGAGGACTCTGTGCTCTATAAAACACTTACTTCTATGAATAAAGGACAATCGCTTATGGTTGTATTCGGGCCTGAAGGCGGTCTTTCTGACAATGAAGTTTCATTGCTGCAGGAAGCAGGCTTTGTTGCCTGCGGATTGGGGCCGCGTATTTTAAGAACAGAGACAGCACCTCTCTATTTGCTGTCAGCTGTTTCCTATCATTTTGAATTAATGGGGTGAAATTAGATGCCTGCAGTTGCATTTCATACACTTGGCTGCAAAGTCAATCATTACGAAACAGAAGCCATTTGGCAGCTGTTCAAAGAAGCTGGCTATGAACGGACAGACTTTGAATCCGTTTCAGATGTATATGTAATTAATACATGTACGGTTACAAATACTGGTGATAAGAAAAGCCGCCAGGTAATCAGAAGGGCAATCAGGAAAAACCCTGATGCGGTTATCTGTGTAACGGGCTGTTATGCACAAACCTCACCGGCTGAAATTATGGCGATTCCTGGTGTGGATATCGTTGTTGGCACCCAGGATCGAGTAAAGATGCTTGAATATATCGAGCAGTATAAACAAGAACGGCAGCCGATTAATGGTGTTGGAAACATCATGAAGAATCGTGTCTACGAAGAGCTTGATGTTCCGGCATTTACCGATCGGACACGTGCTTCCCTTAAAATTCAGGAAGGCTGCAATAACTTCTGTACTTTCTGCATTATCCCCTGGGCGCGCGGTTTAATGAGATCCAGGGATCCAAAAGAAGTAATCCGGCAGGCCCAGCAGCTGGTTGATGCCGGCTATAAAGAAATTGTTCTGACTGGAATCCATACAGGCGGGTATGGCGAAGACATGAAAGATTATAATCTGGCTATGCTTCTTAGGGATCTGGAGGCTCAGGTAAAAGGTCTTAAACGTTTAAGAATTTCTTCAATTGAAGCCAGCCAGATTACCGATGAAGTTATTGAAGTTATGGATCAGTCCAAGGTTGTTGTAAGACACTTGCACATTCCTCTTCAGTCTGGCTCAAATACTGTCCTTAAGAGAATGCGCCGCAAGTATACCATGGAGTTCTTTGCTGAGCGTCTTGAGCGCTTGAAAGAAGCTCTCCCAGGTTTGGCTGTTACATCAGATGTTATCGTTGGCTTCCCGGGAGAAACAGAAGAAGAATTTATGGAAACCTACAACTTTATTAAAGAACATAAATTTTCCGAGCTTCATGTATTTCCTTATTCAAAGCGTACAGGAACACCTGCAGCGAGAATGGACGACCAGATTGATGAAGAAATTAAAAATGAGCGTGTCCATCGCCTGATTGCATTATCAGATCAGCTTGCAAAAGAATACGCATCTCAGTATGAAGGCGAAGTTCTTGAAGTGATTCCGGAGGAAAGCTTTAAGGAAAGCAGTGACAGCAGTTTATTTGTCGGCTACACTGACAATTACTTGAAAGTCGTCTTCCCGGCGGCAGAAGAAATGGTCGGCCAGATTGTAAAAGTTAAGATTACAAAAGCTGGCTACCCTTACAATGAAGGTCAATTTGTTAGAGTCCTTGATGAATTGAATGAAACAGAAGAGGCTGCAGTTTAGTGGAATTACCTAAGGGTAATTCCTTTTTTTATTAAGCTGTTATTGTTTAGTTTATTGCTCTTAAATTAACTAAGTTACTGAGTTGATTGGAGTGGAGGGCACTTGATCCTCGAAAATGCTGAAGCATTTCCTTCGTGCGGTGCTCATTCCAGGAAGCTTAATCAATGTCCTGCGGAAGGAGGATCCCGTTGCTCCCTGCGGAAAGCAGGTGCCCCGTGCTGAAATCAAAGGGGATGAATTCCTAAGCAAAAACATCAATCTACGAGAAAAGTGATTTTGATTAATTTATTAATATCTTTTGGGAAAAACTACTTTCGAAAACGATTACAAAAAACATAAATAGTGCTCGATATTTTATTATCTAAGTGATATTATGTAAGAGGTACGTACAACTAACTGTTTTTTAAAAGGAGTAGTTACAATGACAAATAACGTAGCAAAAATGATCGATCATACATTACTTAAAGCCGATGCAACAAAAGACCAAATTGAGAAAATCTGTGCCGAGGCTAAAGAATACAATTTCGCATCAGTTTGTGTAAACCCGGCATGGGTCAAACTTTCAAGCGACTTGCTTAACGGGACTGAAGTGAAAGTCTGCACGGTAATCGGCTTCCCGCTGGGAGCTTCCACACCTGAAACAAAAGCATATGAAACAAAGAATGCCATCGAAAACGGTGCAACAGAAGTAGATATGGTCATTAACATTGGCGCTTTAAAAGGCGGAGACAATGAGCTAGTGGAGAGAGATATCCGTGCGGTTGTTGATGCTGCCAAAGGAAAGGCACTAACAAAGGTTATTATCGAAACCTGTCTTCTTACTGAAGAAGAAAAAGTTCGTGCATGTGAACTTTCTGTAAAAGCAGGGGCTGACTTTGTTAAAACATCTACAGGATTTTCAACAGGCGGAGCAACTGCAGAAGATATCGCCCTGATGAGAAAAACTGTCGGCCCGGAAATCGGTGTTAAAGCTTCAGGCGGTGTCAGAAGCGCTGAAGATGCACAGAAAATGATTGATGCAGGTGCAACGAGAATTGGGGCAAGCTCTGGGGCTGCTATTGTCAACGGTTTAACAAGCGATTCGGATTACTAAGAAAAGCGGAAGGTGCCCGTTTATCGGCTTAGACCTGTGAGCCGATGGCACCTGTAGACAGTTGTCGAAATTTAAAATATTATATTTGTTGAAAAAAATGCCGGGATTTACCGGCATTTTTTTATTGTTCTATCGGTCATGAAGCCTGATGACAAACCTTCCAAACTGATTTGCAACTGGAAGAACAAGCAGTGAAGATATTACATTAAATAAAACACTGATGTGTGCAAGCTGCACATCCGGAGAACCTGCTGCACTTTGTCCAAAAACAGCAAGGGCATGAATAAAAGGATAAAAGGCTGCGACACCTAGGCAGTTGAGCCAGATATGGGCAAAGGCAGTCAGCTTTGCTTCTTTTCCAGAACCAATGGATGCCAAATAAGCGTCTACGCATGTTCCGATATTAGATCCAAGCATTATGGCAATGCCGGTATCCAAATCCATTGCTCCTGCAGTTAAAAACCCCATTATAATGCCAGTTGTTGCGGTGCTTGATTGGATAATCGCAGTAAGGACAATCCCAGCCGCTACTGCGAACATATAATTCCCATCCAAGGTAAGCAGCCAATGATTGACCATATCATTATTTTTAACTGAACTGGCAAGATATTCAAACCCGCGCATTGCGGCAAAAACCGCTGATAAACCCAGCAATGCCAGACCGGTGCTTCGCATGCTATTTTTCTTCAATACAGCCAGGATGCTTCCGGCAGCAGCAAGCGGAATAATATAAGATTCTATATTAAAAGTGATTAATTCTGTCGTAAATGTTGTCCCGATGTTGGTTCCTAAAATGATGCCGATTGTCTGGGGAAAAGTAAGCATCCGTGCAGCTACCATTCCAATTGTAATGATCATTACCGCTGAGCTGCTCTGCAGGACAGCTGTGACGATTGTGCCAATAACAAGGCCTTTCCAGGGTGAATTTGTCATCACTGCCAGCCATTTTTTTAATGAATCGGCAGATAAATTAAATAGACCTGACCTTAAAAGTGTCATACCATAAATAAATAACCCGATTAGCAGAAAAAATAATAACAGCTGGACCAAGCATTCACCCCCTACAATTAATACTATGGGACAGTATGCTGGGACATGCTTAAGTGCGAAAATTTGTTTCGTTTGTGATGAACGGGGTATTAAACAATCACAATCAAATAAAAACTCATCTCATAGCAGGCTAATTACTGTTGACCTTGATAAGCTGTTATATTATAATTGCAAGGTACATGGAATAAACCATGTTGTTGATGTAAGTGTGTTGTGCTCGGAGGGAGGGAAAGAGAATGTCTAAAACCGTCGTTCGTAAAAACGAATCGCTTGAAGATGCTCTTCGTCGCTTCAAACGTTCAGTATCAAAAACTGGTACTTTGCAGGAAGCAAGAAAGCGCGAATTCTACGAAAAACCTAGTATTAAACGTAAGAAAAAGTCTGAGGCTGCTAGAAAGCGTAAGTGGTAAGAGAGGGTGTATGTAATGAGTCTTCTCGAGCGTTTAAATGAAGATATGAAACAAGCGATGAGGAATAAAGAAAAAGAAAAGCTTACTGTCATTCGTATGATTAAAGCTTCGCTTCAAAACGAAGCAATCAAGCTTGGTAAAGATCTTAACGAAGAACAGGAGCTGACTGTCCTTTCTCGCGAAGTTAAACAACGCAAGGATTCCCTCCATGAATTTGAAAAAGCAGGTCGTGAAGATCTTGTTGAAAAAATTCGTACTGAACTTCAGTATGTCGAATTATATATGCCAAAACAGCTCTCTGAAGATGAAGTTTCAAAAATTGTTGCAGAAACGGTTGCTGAAACTGGTGCTTCATCAAAAGCTGATATGGGAAAAGTGATGGCTGCTATTATGCCTAAAGTAAAAGGCAAAGCAGATGGTTCACTTGTAAATAAACTTGTACAACAACACCTTTCATAAAACTATGCAATAAAAGACCGAAAGCCATTGGCTGACGGTCTTTTTTATTTTGCGCTGACTTATTTTATGCATATCCTTAGGGCTATGTGACTAAATACTGCTGGCATGATTTACATTCATTTCTAGGTTATACTAATAATACAGCCGCTTTGTAAATACTAATCAGAGGGAAAAATAAAAAATGAAACTTTTTAATAATTGAATCGTAAATACAAATAGAATCAATTTTGCGGTTAAAGGGGGGAAAGATTTGATTGCCAGAAGAGCAATAACCGCCTTTTCATTGTTTTTTGCTCTGCTGCTTTTAGGAAGCCCTTTTCAAGGAAAAGCCGATAATGAAAAAATACTGATTGTTCCTATTGAAGAAACTGTGGAAAAAGGGCTTTATGCATTTTTAAACAGAGCGGTCCAAACAGCTGAAGAAGAAAATGCCTCAGCCATTATATTTGAAATAAATACACCCGGAGGCGCAGTGGATGCAGCCGGGCAAATCGGAAGGCTGTTAACCTCGACAAATATAAAAACAATATCTTTTGTCAATAAGCAGGCCTTATCTGCAGGTGCCTATATAGCTTTGAATACGGATGAAATATACATGGTCCCGGGTTCAACAATGGGTTCTGCAGCAATTATTGATCAGCAGGGAAATACGGCTGGCAAAAAAGCTGAATCATACTGGTTTGCGGCTATGCAGAGTGCTGCCGCACAAACGGACAGAGATCCTGTTTATGCCCTTGCTATGGCAGATGAGTCGGTGGATCTGCCAGATTTGGGGGCGCCGAAAGGGAAGCTTCTTACCCTTACAGCGGAACAGGCTAAAGAGGTAGGGTATTCGGAAGGCACAGTAGATTCAAGGACGGAATTACTGAAAGTGCTCGGCTTTGAGGGAGCTGATATACAGACAATTGATGAAAGCTTTGCAGAAAAAGTGGCCCGTTTTATTACCCATCCTGTCGTTATACCAATTCTATTGTCCATCGGAAGCCTCGGACTTGTTCTGGAGCTGTATTCACCTGGCTTCGGCATCCCTGGCCTCATGGGGTTATCGGCTCTGCTCCTTTTCTTTTATGGCCATATGGTGGCCGGTCTGGCAGGATATGAAACTTTAATTCTGTTTGTAATTGGCATAGGTTTAATAATAGCTGAGTTTTTCCTTCCTGGAGGAATTGCAGGAATAGCTGGAATAGCAGCAGTATTGGGCAGCCTGTTCCTGGCTGCTGACAATGCAGCCCATATGGGGATGTCTATTTTAATTGCTATGGGAGTTTCAATATTGGCATCTATATTAATGATAAAGGTGTTTGGTAAAAAGATGAAATTCTTTAAAAAAATAATATTAACCGATAGCACAAATACAGAAAAAGGCTATATCTCAAATAAGAGCAGACTTGAACTGCTTGGCCTTGAGGGTTATGCACTTACAGCTCTAAGGCCATCTGGTACAGTCGTCATCGGGGATGAGCGGATTGACGTTGTCAGTGAGGGAGGCTTTATCCTTAAAGGGGCAAAAATAAAAGTTGTTAAAGCAGAAGGCTCACGTATTGTTGTAAGGGAAGTATCTAATCTTGATTTAGATAAATAAAATCATTAGGAGGTAGGAATATGTTAGAAGCAGGGACAGTATTTGTTCTGGTTGCCGTTGTACTTGGTGTCATTTTACTTGGGATATTATTCACCTTTGTGCCGGTAATGCTGTGGATTTCAGCATTGGCAGCAGGTGTCAGAGTCAGTATCTTTACATTAATTGGGATGAGGCTTCGCCGGGTTATCCCAAGCCGTGTTATTAACCCGCTTATTAAGGCACACAAAGCAGGGCTGAATGTATCAACAAACCAACTGGAAAGCCATTATTTGGCCGGAGGTAATGTTGACAGGGTTGTGAATGCATTGATTGCAGCCCATCGTGCAAATATCGATTTAAGTTTTGAGAGAAGTGCCGCTATTGATTTGGCAGGCCGAGATGTTTTGGAAGCAGTACAGATGAGCGTTAACCCTAAAGTAATTGAAACACCTTTTATTGCAGGGGTGGCGATGGATGGTATTGAGGTTAAAGCAAAGGCCAGAATTACTGTAAGAGCCAATATTGACCGCCTTGTCGGGGGAGCTGGAGAGGAAACAATCGTAGCACGTGTCGGGGAAGGGATCGTATCTACAATCGGTTCATCTGATAATCATAAAAAGGTTTTGGAAAATCCAGATATGATTTCTCAGACCGTTCTTTCAAAAGGTCTGGACGCAGGCACCGCTTTTGAAATCCTTTCCATTGATATTGCAGATGTCGATATCGGCAAAAACATTGGTGCGGAACTTCAGACTGAACAGGCTGAAGCAGATAAGAAGATTGCCCAAGCTAAAGCGGAAGAAAGACGTGCAATGGCAGTAGCGCAAGAACAGGAAATGAAAGCCCGCGTTGAGGAAATGCGAGCGAAGGTTGTGGAAGCAGAGGCTCAGGTGCCGCTTGCCATGTCAGAAGCGCTCCGTTCTGGAAATATTGGTGTAATGGACTATATGAATATCCAAAACATCTCGGCTGATACCGAAATGAGGGACTCAATCGGCAATATGAGTGATGATGGCAAAAATGGCCGCAAAAATGACTAAATGATCCCATATTGGGAGAAGGGAGGAAACTCTCTTGGAATTCTTATTGGAGAATCCTTTTATTCTTATTGCCTTAATAGCTTTCATTTCCTCCTTTTTCAAAAAAAAGAAGGAGGAAAAGCCTGTTAAACAGACTCCCCGTTCAGTACAGCAAGAGCAGAGGGCACAGGCAGAAAGAACTTCGGCAGATTCTGCATTGGCCGAAACGCTAAAAGAAGAATACAGGCAGCAGGAAGAGAAAGCCAAAAGAATAGAAGAAGAATACAGGCAGCGTAAACAGCAGGCTGAAGAAAGCATGAAGGCTCTTCAGAATCAGCGGAGAGCTGCAGAAAGAAAAGCAAGTAAAATAGCGAAAACAGCTTCCAATACAAACGCAGAGCATCGAAAAGAACCATCTGGAGCAGGAAGTTTTGAGTTTAGGAAACAATCGCTTGCTGACGGAATAATTTGGTCTGAAATCCTTGGACCACCAAGATCAAAAAATCCTCACCGATCCTTGAACAGGAAGCAATAAGAAAAGCGGAAGCTCCTTGCCCGCGAAGGAACGCAGACTAAGATCGCTGCGTCCTGTGGCAGCGTCTGGATGACCCGCATCCTCCCAAAAGCTGTCGCTTTCGGTCTTGCGATGTTTATGCTGACGAAGCCTTCCTTATCCTGCGGGCCTCAAGCACAAGACGAGTCTCACCAAAAGGCGTTATTTGCCTTTTTGGGAGGGTTGGCATTGATACATTCTATTCTTATCAAAAATAAGTGCTAGAACCTCCGTTCATTTCATAAATATGAGATGAAAGGGGGTTCTTTTTTTATGGCAAAAAAGTGGGGACAATTCGTCCGCGGCTGGATGACTAAAAATATGGAGCTTCCTCAAGATGTCATGATGGATCTGCCCCGCATCACAATGATTGGACAAATCCATATCTATATAGAGAACCACAGGGGATTATTGGCTTTTTCAGATAAGGAATTACGACTGCTTTTGAAGCAGGGGCAGCTTTTAATTAGAGGGAAAGCTTTCGTCATAAAAACGATACTGCCAGAAGAAATACTGCTGGAGGGGAAAATTGACTCAGTAACTTATATTTCAGACACTGATTAAGAATTCAGGGGGAAGGAAATGAAGAACCAGTGGATCGAATTTTACAGGGGGCTTGTAACAGTTAAAGCAAGCGGGAAGGGAATAGAAAGGTTTATTAATGCGCTTACCCGCAGCGGAATCAATATCTGGAATGTGAAAAACCATGGAACGCAATCAGTCACCTTCAAAATGAAATTGGAAGATGCCAAAAAAATAAGGAGCCACGCCAGGAACAGCGATTGCAGAATCGAGTTCCTGCAGCGGGCAGGAGCTCCATTCCTTGTGAAAAGGCTGCTGAAAAACAGCGGATTTGCTGCTGGTGCCCTCGCATTTTTTGCAGTCATTCTCCTTTTATCCAATATGGTTTGGGGAATAGAGATTAAGGGGGCAAATCCTGCTACTGAATATCAGATTATCAAAGAATTGGACAAGATGGGGGTTAAAAAAGGAAAGCTGCAGTTCTTTGTTGATAACGTGGAGTCTATTCAGCGTCAACTTTCAAACAATATTGAAGCGATTACTTGGGTAGGTGTGGAGTTAAAAGGGACAACCTACCATCTACAGGTCGTAGAGAAAAATGAGCCTAAGAAGCCTGAGTATTTAAGTCCGCGCCATTTGGTAGCGAAGAAAAAAGCCGTCATTGTAGATATGTTTGTCGAAGAAGGGCGTCCCGTCGTTGATATACACGATCATGTTCAGCCAGGACAGCTTTTGGTCTCAGGGATAATCGGGAAAGAAGGTCAAACAGAGACTGTTCCTTCGAAGGGGGAGATTTTCGGGGAAACATGGTATAAATCTGAGGTCATTCTTCCGCTTAAGAGCACTTTCAAAGTATTCAGCGGCAATGAAAAAGTCAAGCATGCACTTACGATCGGAAATCTTGAGATCCCAATATGGGGGTTTGGGAGCCCGGAGTTTGAAGAATATGAATTAGAGGAAAATGAAAAAAGCGTAAAATTCCTGAAATGGGAGCTTCCTATTTCATATGTGAATAAAACGTTCCGTGAAAGGGAGCAAGTCACAAGAATTTATTCGAATAAAGAGGCATTTGAAGCTGCGAAAGATTTGGCAAGAAAAAAAATAAAAAGCAGCTTAGATGAAAATGCTAAAGTTATGGGAGAAAAAGTTTTGCACCAATCAATTGACAATGGTAAAGTAACTATAGCAATACATTTCCAAATTATTGAGAATATTGCAGAAGGACAACCAATTATTCAAGGAGATTCGGAATGACAGAAGACTTGAAAACAATGAACCTGCAGCTAGAAGACCCAAACGAAGCAATTGCCCTATTGGGGAATTCGGATGCAAACCTAAAAGTTATTGAGCAAGAACTGAATGTTTCCATTGTAACCAGGGGAGAATCTGTTTATGTGTCTGGAGAAATGGACAAGGTAGAACTCGTTGGAAAGGTTCTGGATAAACTGCTTTATGTAATCCGGAAAGGAATAAATATAAGCCAGAGAGACGTTATGTATGCTCTTCAAATGGCTCATAAGGGTACACTTGAGTATTTCAGTGATTTATATGAAGAAGAAATCACAAAAAATGCAAAAGGCAAGTCCATTCGCGTTAAGACACTGGGCCAGCGTCAATATATTCATGCAATCCGCGGGAATGACCTGGTTTTTGGCATAGGTCCAGCAGGAACGGGAAAAACATATTTGGCTGTGGTCATGGCTGTAAATGCTTTGAAAAATGGGAATGTGAAAAGGATTATCCTCACCCGTCCTGCAGTCGAAGCAGGCGAGAGCCTTGGTTTTCTGCCGGGGGATCTGAAGGAAAAAGTCGATCCTTACTTAAGGCCATTGTATGATGCTTTGCATGATATATTAGGTGCAGAGCATACACAAAGAATGATTGAAAGAGGCACGATTGAAATTGCACCGCTTGCGTACATGCGCGGAAGAACTTTAGATGATGCCTTTGTCATTCTGGATGAAGCGCAAAATACAACTCAAGCCCAAATGAAGATGTTTCTAACCCGGCTTGGCTTCGGCTCAAAAATGATTATTACTGGAGACAGAACACAAGTTGACCTTCCAAAAGGAGTAAAATCCGGCCTGATAGTGGCTGAAGATATACTAAAGGGTGTAAGTGGGCTATCATTCGTTCATTTGGAACAAAGTGACGTTGTTCGGCATCCGCTTGTGGCCAGGATTATCCATGCATACGAAAAGGAAGATAACTAATGAACTGATAAACCGCCGACTTTGGCGGTTTTTTCGTTGAGTAAAAAATTCCACCGGTATGAATGATAGCAGGATTTATCATGGAATTATTTGCTATTAATGAAATGTTTAGGTAACCTGTTAATAGATAGGCCATTTTTTCTTGGTGAAAACCATCAAAAAAGCTGTTATGATTTTACATAATTAATACTGAAATGCTTTTTAAAGTTATTGGAATTTTTTTACCCAGGACAGGAGGGGTAAATGTGCCAAACCTTCAGCAGAGTATGTCAACAATCAGAAATTTGCTTAATATGACCTTTTTTCGTGTTCTCTTATTTATTCTCTTGGGGATTGTTATGTATTTTTCCATGTATAGCAATGTTAAGCCTGAAAAACTGGATTTAAGTCTGTTCTCTGTTGCTGAACAGACTATAAGGTCTCCAATAACAATAGAGGATAAAGCTAGCACAGAAAGAAAGAGAAAAGAAGCAGAAAATAATGTTAAGGATATTTACGTTGTAAAAAAAGAGATTGCACAAAACAGAGTTGACCTGGTTACCTCCATTTTCGGATCTGTATCGGAAGTGAACGATGAAGTAAAAGAAGAGATGGAAGAGAAAAAGAAAGCTGCTCAAACTGAGGCCGATAATAATGTTGAGGCACCGGACCCAGAAGCCACCCGTCCTGAAGATAAATTGGCTATGGTTAAGGAAAAGCTCACTGATGACGTAACACGTGAGGTATCAGATGGCGTTTTCCTTTCTTTGCTGCAGGCAAAGGAGGGGGAGCTGAGCATTGCAAAAGACCTTACGGTAACGGCCATCAATAAAATTATGAATAATGAGATTCCGGCTGAACAGGTGGAGAACGCGAAAAAGCGGGTTGAAGAAGAATTGAAGTTCACCAGCTTGAATTCAGATTTAAAAAAAGCTGCAATAGAACTGGGACGTTATGCTATATATCAAAATCAATTTTATGATCCTGCTGCCACGGAAGAATTACGGCAGCAGACTGTTGAGAGTGTCGAGCCGGTTAAGATCCTGCAGGGACAGATAATCGTAGAGGAAAATCAGCTTATCAGCCGGGACATATACAGGCAGCTGGAACTTGCAGGACTTCTTGACAGTGTTAATTCGATTCAGCCTTTTATAGGGCTATCGCTGATAATCGTCATTGTCTTATCAGCCCTATATTATTATTTCCATGAAATGAACGTGCAGCGGGAAACAAAGCAAAGTTATCTTTTGCTGTTTAGCCTAATTTTTATCTTATCCATATTGCTGATGAAGGTCATCAGTCTATTCCAATATGCTGATTATTCAGAGATAGGATACATTTACCCTGCAGCCATGGGAGCTATGCTAATCAAAATACTGATTGATGAAAAGCTTGCCATGTACTATACGATCATTATGGCTATTGCAGGAAGCGTAATTTTTAATGAAGGCGTTACTGGCACATTTCAGCTGACATCAGCCATTTATATCCTCTGCAGCGGCTTGGCTGCTATATTGTTTTTGAGCAAGCAGAATCGCCGCTCCAAAATCTTGCAGGCTGGTTTATTTGTATCCGCAGTAAACATACTTGTTATCTTTTCAATGCTTTTCTTAAGAAACGGCCACTATGATACGATTGAATATGGCTTTTACTTTGTTATTGCTCTGATTTCAGGTATTTCGTCTGCAGTGCTGGCAATTGGCCTGCTGCCGTATTTCGAGGCAGGTTTTGGAATTTTGTCTACTATGAGGCTGATAGAACTATCTAATCCTAATCATCCTCTGCTGAGAAAGATACTGACCGAGTCTCCCGGAACTTATCATCATAGTGTAATGGTTGCCAATCTTTCCGAGTCAGCGTGTGAAGCTATTGGGGCGAATGGCCTTCTGGCAAGGGTGGGATGCTATTATCACGATATCGGTAAAACAAAGCGGCCTCAGTTTTTTATCGAGAATCAGGTTAATATTGAGAATCCGCATGATCGCCTCCCTCCGCATACCAGCAAGAATATTATAATCGCCCATGCTGCCGATGGGGCTGAAATGCTGAGGAAGCATAAGATGCCGAAGGAGATAGTAGATATTGCCGAACAGCATCATGGAACAACATTGCTTAAATATTTTTACTACAAAGCAAAACAGAATGGGCTGGAAGTAAAGGAAGAGGACTATCGCTATCCGGGACCAAAACCGCAATCAAAAGAGTCGGCAGTAATTGGCATTGCTGATAGTGTGGAAGCTGCAGTCCGTTCCATGGCGCATCCTACAACAGAACAAATAGAGGAACTGGTCAAAAAGATAATCGCAGACAGACTTCAGGATGGACAGCTGAATGAATGTGATTTAACCTTAAAAGAACTGGAAACCGTTTCACACTCGTTCTGCGAAACGTTAAACGGGATTTTCCATTCACGTATCGAGTATCCTGAAATGACAAAACAGAAGGTGAAACAGGCATGAATTTAAATATTGATTTTTTGGACGAAACAAATGAGCTTCAGGAAAATGATATAGCCAAAATTGAAGAGCTAATTAATTTTGCTGCCTCTAAAGAATCTGTGGAGCCGGAAAGCGAAGTATCCATCACATTTGTGACCAATGAACGCATCCGGGAAATTAACAGGGAGTATCGGGATAAAGATCGGCCGACAGATGTTATTTCTTTTGCAATGGAAGAGCTGGGTGAAGGTGAAATCGAACTGATTGGTGCCGATATGCCCAGAGTCCTGGGGGATATCATTATCTCAGTTGCAAAGGCCAAGGAGCAGGCTGAGGAGTACGGTCACTCTTTTATAAGGGAGCTTGGTTTTTTGGCGGTCCATGGCTTCCTTCATCTTCTTGGATATGATCATGAAAATCCAGAAGATGAGAAAAAAATGTTTTCCCGCCAAAAGGATATATTAGATGAATTCGGGCTCACAAGATAGAAAGGTCCGAAAACACAGTGTCCTAAAATCCTTTTCGTTTGCTTTTTCCGGCATTAGGGCAGCATTATTGAATGAAAGGAATCTGCAAATACATTTGGCAGTGTCGATAGCTGTTATTATGTTTGGGGTATTCTTTGGCATTTCCAGCCTTGAATGGATAATCATTCTCCTGGCCATAGGGGGCATGCTCTCACTCGAACTGCTGAACACTGCCATTGAAAGGGTTGTGGATCTGGCGACAGAAGAGTATCATCCCCTTGCAAAGCAAGCAAAGGATATTGCTGCTGGAGCAGTATTGGTGTATGCAATTGTAAGTGTAATTATAGGCGGAGTTATATTCCTTCCTAAAATTCTCATATTTTTGCAGTAATGTGAAGCTGTCCGGATGGGCAGCTTTGCTTTTTGGTATTTCTATATAAACAGCAAAGTCTGAAGTATGGTGAAAAAATTTAGAGCATGGGTTTGAAAACGCTCACTGAATCCGCTAAAATGACAGAACAGCAGTAAATATTGCATGCTGGGGAGATGTTTGTGGAATCTCATTCAGAACAGGGACCTGGTTCAAAATTAAATCAGCCTATGTATTTTTAGAAAATTCAATTTTTTTGTTACGTTTTTGCTACAAACGATGAAAATCACAGTGAAATGTTGTAAAATAAAAGAGAAGCGGCTGCTTCTTACCGAAGAAGCTATTGAGCGCATTGCTTAATTTCACAAGGCCCATTGCAGGTCCAAACCTTGGGTTTATTGGCTTGGGGAGCAACTCGCTTTACAGGAAAGGAAGAATTATTTGTGAACAGCGATCAACTAATAAAAGAAGCAATGATTGCAAGAGATAGAGCATATGTGCCATATTCAAAATTTAAAGTAGGAGCGGCACTATTAAGCAGTGACGGGCAGGTCTTTCATGGCTGCAACATCGAAAATGCTGCATACAGCATGTGTAATTGTGCTGAGAGGACTGCGCTTTTTAAAGCGTATTCTGATGGCGTAAAAAGTTTTTCAGCCATAGCTGTAGTTGCTGACACAGACCGTCCAGTTCCCCCATGCGGTGCATGCAGACAGGTAATAGCCGAATTATGTCCGCCTGAAATGAAAGTGGTTTTAACCAACTTAAAAGGGGATATTAAGGAATTAACAGTTGAAGAATTACTGCCAGGAGCATTTTCACCGGAGGATTTACATGAATAACACTACTACACCAAAAGGACACAAATCAGGGTTTATTTCCATAATCGGCAGACCGAACGTAGGGAAGTCAACGTTCTTAAATCGCGTAATCGGGCAGAAGATTGCGATTATGAGTGATAAACCGCAAACAACGCGCAACAAAGTTCAAGGTGTCCTGACTACCAATGACGCACAATTTATATTTATTGATACGCCAGGAATCCATAAGCCAAAGCATAAACTGGGAGACTTTATGATGAAAGTTGCCCAAAATACACTTAAAGAAGTGGATGTCATACTGTTTATGGTAAATGCCCAGGAAGGCTTTGGACGCGGTGAAGAATTCATACTTGAGAAATTTCAGTCAGTCCGTACACCGATTTTCCTTGTAATCAATAAGATTGACCAGGTACATCCTGATGAACTTCTTAAAATTATTGAGTCTTACAAGGAAAAGTACGAGTTCAGCGAAATTATCCCCATTTCTGCTTTAGAAGGCAATAATGTAGAGACGCTGTTAGGACAGATTAAAGAATATATTCCGGAAGGGCCGCAGTTTTATCCAGCTGATCAAGTAACGGACCACCCAGAGAGATTTATCGTTTCCGAACTGATCAGGGAAAAAGCACTGCATTTAACAAGAGAAGAAATACCGCACTCGCTTGCTGTAACCATTGATAAAATGGAACGCCGCGAAGATAAGGATGTCATTCATGTCATGGCTACAATCATTGTGGAGCGTGACTCCCAAAAAGGCATTGTGATTGGAAAGCAAGGGAAAATGCTCAAGGAAATCGGAAAAAGAGCAAGAGTTGATATTGAGAATCTTCTTGGATCAAAGGTTTTCCTGGAGCTATGGGTCAAAGTCCAAAAAGACTGGCGCAATAAAATGTCACAGCTCCGCGACTTTGGCTTCCGTGAAGATGAGTACTAAACCCAGCCCTAATTAAAGTATTATTCATTTCTGATTTATATGCATGCAGGTGATTGACAATATTTTCGTCTCATGATTTTACAAAGACAGGCTATGATATAGATAAATGTATTGGGATAAAGAAATTGCTAGTTGAATAACTGAAAGGTGGGGTTTTCGATGATGGATTTTACCTGGAGAGTGTTTTCCCAGACAGGAAATATTGACACATATCTTCTCTTCAAGGAGCTAGAAAAGGAAACTCAGGATATACCCGGCAGCAATGATGAAGAGCTAGCAGAAGCTGATTTTCCCATCTCATAGGTTTGTCGAAAGACAGGGATGGTGTCACGGTTGCTTGATAAATGTGAAGGCATCGTCATCAGGACAACTAATTATAGTGAAACAAATAAGATTGTTACTTTATATACCCGTGAATGGGGAAAAGTTGGTGTGATGGCACGAGGAGCGAAAAAGCCGAACAGCAGACTTGCTGCTGTCACCCAGCTTTTTACATACGGGAATTTCTTAGTTCAGCGTGGAAGCGGTTTGGGTACCCTGCAGCAGGGGGACATGATTTCATCTATGCGGTCCATTAAAGAAGATATTTTTCTGACTGCATATGCAAGCTATATTGTCGATTTGACTGATAAAAGCATTGAGGATAAGAAGCCCAACCCATTTTTGTTCGAATTGCTGTATCAAACCCTAAATTTAATAAACGAAGGATATGACCCGGAAATTCTTACAAACATTTATGAAATGAAAATGCTGAATGCTCTGGGTTTATATCCAGTACTTGATCAATGTTCTGTCTGCGGAAGCACTGACGGGCATTTTGCATTTTCTATCCGCGAAAACGGGCTTATTTGTCACCGCTGCCTTGATAAGGATCCTTATCATTATAAAGTGTCCCAGGCGACAATTAAGCTTCTTCGCCTGTTTTACTTTTTTGACTTGTCCCGGCTCGGCAATATCTCTGTCAAACCAGAAACCAAAGCTGAATTGAAAAAGATTATTTCTGCCTATTATGAAGAGTATTCAGGCTTAAACTTGAAGACAAAGAAGTTTCTGAATCAAATGGCTAAGTTTAATGATTTAATGTAATGCGTTTCTTTATAGGCGAAGCGCATTGGCTTTTGTTATTATTGACAATTTAAATCCATTCCGCTATGATTCAAAGTAATAAAATATAATTGCTGTGAAGGAGAAGAGTACTTAACCTTTTCTAATTAAAGCGAACCCGGGATAGTGGGAGCCGGGCATGGATGGTTAAGGAAGGGCGCTCCAGAGCAATATTGTCTATCGACAACTAAAGAGGCTGTGGTCAAAATCGCAGCAAATAGGGTGGAACCGCGGGTAAACTCTCGTCCCTATGCCATTGGGCATAGAGACGGGAGTTTTTTATGTTCACAGAAAAGCGGTGGGTAGACAGCTGTTAAGTTCATAAAGCTATAATTTATACAATAAGAAAGAGGTGTCCTATGAATATTCAAAACATGATATTAACACTTCAAAAACATTGGTCTGAACAGGGTTGTATCTTGATGCAGGCATATGATACTGAAAAAGGGGCCGGAACAATGAGCCCGTATACTTTTTTAAGAGCGATTGGACCAGAGCCGTGGAATGTTGCTTATGTGGAGCCTTCACGCCGTCCTGCCGATGGGCGTTATGGTGAGAATCCAAACCGGCTTTATCAGCATCATCAATTTCAGGTGATCATGAAGCCGTCGCCGGATAATATTCAGGAGCTGTATCTTGATTCATTAAAAGCATTGGGCATTGATCCGCTTGAACATGATATCCGGTTTGTAGAAGATAACTGGGAAAATCCTTCTCTGGGCTGTGCAGGCTTAGGATGGGAAGTTTGGCTTGATGGTATGGAAATAACGCAGTTCACATATTTCCAGCAGGTAGGCGGATTGGAATGTAAGCCTGTGTCAGTTGAGATTACCTACGGAATTGAAAGGCTTGCATCCTACATTCAGGACAAGGAAAATGTCTTTGACCTTGAATGGACTGACGGGTTTACGGTTAGAGATATCTTCCTGCAGCCTGAGTTCGAGCATTCGAAATACACATTTGAAACATCAGATCAGGAAATGCTCTTCAATTTGTTCAATATTTATGAAAAAGAAGCACATAGACAAATGGATGAAGGCCTAGTACACCCGGCATATGACTATGTATTAAAATGCTCTCATACCTTTAATTTGCTTGATGCAAGGGGAGCGATCTCTGTTACAGAAAGAACCGGCTATATCGCCCGATGCCGAAATCTGGCCAGAAAAGTAGCCAAAACTTTTTATGAAGAGAGAGAAAAACTCGGTTTCCCAATATTAAAGGATAAGGAGGAAGAATCTCATGAATAAGAAAGATCTTCTGCTGGAAATTGGACTTGAAGAAATGCCTGCCAGATTTGTCACTAATTCAATGAATCAGCTTTCAGATAAAGTGAACTCATGGCTTTTGGAAAAGAAAATATCTTTTGACGAGATCAGCGCTTTCTCTTCTCCACGCCGTTTGGCTGTTCTTGTAACGGGAGTAGATACCGCCCAGGAGGACATAAATGAGGAAGCGAAAGGACCTGCAAAAAAAATTGCCTTAACCGAGGATGGAGAATGGTCAAAAGCTGCGGTTGGATTCAGCCGGGGCCAGGGAGCTTCTGTTGAAGATATATTCTTTAAAGAAATTAATGGGGTTGAATATGCCCATGTCAGCAAATTTATAAAAGGAAAGGAAACAGCAGCACTGCTGCCGGAACTCCAGCAGATTGTCACCTCGTTATCATTCCCGAAAAATATGCGCTGGGCAAACCAGGAGCTGCGCTTTATCAGGCCGATCAAATGGCTTATGGCATTATTCGGAAATGAAGTCATTCCTTTTGCAATTACAAACGTTCATACTTCTAACCTTACAAGGGGCCACCGCTTTCTGGGCGAAGAGATTGAAATTAACAATCCTTCTGATTATGAAAAGTCCCTGCTGGCGCAATATGTGATAACTAATCCGCAGGAAAGAAAAAGTGCAATTCTATCACAATTGCAAAAAATAGAAGAAGAAAATGACTGGGTGATCCCTGTAGATGAAGATTTATTGGAAGAAGTAAATAACCTGGTTGAGTATCCAACAGCATTATATGGCCAGTTTGAAGAAGAATACCTGGAGCTTCCGGAAGAGGTTTTAATTACATCGATGAAGGAGCATCAGCGTTATTTTCCGGTAAAGTCCAAAGAGGGCAGGCTGCTTCCTTACTTTGTTACTGTCCGAAATGGATCCCATGAACATTTGGAGAAAGTGGCTAAAGGAAATGAGAAAGTATTGCGGGCAAGACTTTCTGATGCAGCTTTCTTCTACAGGGAGGACCAAAAAACGGATATCGCGGCATCACTGGAAAAACTTAAGAACATTGTTTATCATGAAGAAATTGGAACTCTTGCTGAAAAGGTGGAACGTGTTCGCCAGCTGGCAGCTAATTTGAGTGAAAATCTTCATTTCAGCGATGAGGCAAAGGCAGTGACAGACCGGGCTGCTGAAATCAGCAAGTTCGACCTTGTTTCGCACATGGTTTATGAATTTCCAGAGCTGCAAGGCTTTATGGGTGAAAAATATGCCCTGCAAAAAGGTGAAAAGGAAGCTGTGGCGCGTGCAATTAATGAACATTATATGCCGCGCAATGCAGAGGACCAGACGCCTGCAAGTGATGCTGGTGCAGTGCTGTCCATTGCTGAAAAGCTCGACACAATTGTGTCTTCCTTTGCAATAGGGATTATTCCAAGCGGCTCCCAGGATCCATATGCCTTAAGAAGACAGGCAACGGGTGTTATCCAGACTTTACTGGCAAAAAATTGGGATTTAAAACTCGAAGAATTAATTGCATTATCTTCTGAGACTGTTCTTAATTCGAAGATTGGAAAGAAATCAAAGGGTGAATTGATGCAGGAACTGGTTTCATTCTTTAAATTAAGAATCAAATATATGCTGCAGGAGAAGACAGTTCGTTATGACTTAATTGAAGCCGTTTTGGGCAGTGAAATCGGTTCAGTACCTTCACTTGTAAAAAGAGCTGAAGTATTGGAGTCCCATAAGGATGCTGCAGGTTTCAAGGAAAGCATTGAAGCTCTTAGCCGAGTTATCAACATTGCTTCTAAAGCAGAGGATAAAGGGGATATAGACAGCAGCTTATTTGAAAATGTTTACGAAAAATCTCTTTTCAACAAATATTTATCAGTGAACGAGGAATTAAGAAAAGAGGTAGCAGAAGAAGCTGCCTTTAACCTGCTAATTAGCCTGAAACCAGAAATTGATCAATACTTCGAGCATACTATGGTTATGGATGAAAAGCAGGAAATTCGCAGCAATAGGCTGCACCAGATGGCAAATTTGGCTGATTTGATTAAGAAGTTTGCAAATATGAACGAAATTATTGTTAAATAACGAGCTTAAATTTTGCGTTTTTTGCTGGAATAGGATTAAATTTTAAGAAAGAAGACAGCAGCTTTAGCTGTCAGGAAAGAGCCTGTTATATTGCTGACGGGCTCTTTCATATTTTGGACATATTGGGCGAAGTAAAGAGAACTATATAGGAAACACATCTTTTCATTTATGACAAATAGTATATAATAATTATATAAAAGTATAACATTATTATAATGGGAAATGAGTGCCATTAGCATACCCTGTTCAGAATAGGTGGTGAGGAAGATCGAATTAAATAAAAGGCAGGAAAAGATCATAGAAATCGTAAAGGAAAACGGACCGATCACTGGTGAGAGTATAGCGGAACAGCTTAACTTAACCAGGGCAACACTAAGGCCGGATCTGGCTATATTAACGATGGCAGGCTATTTGGATGCCCGTCCGCGTGTAGGATATTTTTATACAGGAAAAACCGGGGCACAGCTGTTGACAGAAAACCTTCAGAAGCTTTATGTAAGAGATTATCAATCCATTCCTGTAGTCGTTAATGAGAATGTATCGGTATATGATGCAATTGTGACTATGTTTCTGGAAGATGTCGGCACGCTATTTGTAGTGGACCAGAGTTCACTGCTTGTAGGGGTTTTGTCAAGGAAGGATTTGCTTAGGGCTAGTATTGGCAAGCAGGAGCTTAATTCTATCCCTGTTAATATCATTATGACAAGAATGCCTAATATTACGATGTGTGAAAAAGATGATTTGCTCATAGAAGTTGCTAAAAAGCTGATTGAAAAGCAAATCGATGCCCTTCCTGTTGTAAAAAAGACAGAGAAAGGGTTCGAAGTAAACGGCCGGATAACCAAAACAAACCTGACAAAAGCATTCTTGGCCCTGGCCGGCGAAAAGTAGCAAAGTAAGAAGGAGATGGTGTTGAAGAATGGAAAAATTGCCGATCATCTACGTCGTTTCGGACTCAGTGGGAGAAACGGCCGAACTTGTAACAAAAGCTGCCACAAGCCAGTTTAATGGCAGTGATATATCTATTAAGCGCTTCCCATATGTTGAAGAAAAAATACATATTGATGAAGTCATTTCGCTGGCAAAACTGGATAATGGCATGATAGCCTATACAATGGTTAAGCCGGATATGAGGAAGTATATTAACCAGAGGTCTGCAGAAGAAGGAATATATGCTTTTGATATCGTTGGCCCTTTAATGGATCAAATCCAAAGAGCCTGCGGCATTACCCCTCTTTTTGAACCTGGACTGGTCAGAAAGCTTGATGAGGATTATTTTAAAAAGATTGAGGCTATCGAGTTCGCTGTTAAATATGATGATGGCCGAGACCCTCGTGGGATATTAAAAGCGGATATAGTGTTAATAGGCGTTTCAAGGACATCAAAAACACCTCTTTCTCAATATCTGGCACATAAGCGCCTTAAAGTGGCTAACGTTCCCCTTGTTCCTGAAGTCGATCCTCCAGAAGAGCTGTTTCTTGTCCCGCCTGATAAGTGCTTCGGCCTGAAAATCAGTCCTGAGAAATTAAACTTTATCCGGAGAGAACGTCTAATATCGCTAGGTTTAAGCGATAATGCCAGCTATGCTAATATAGAGAGAATCAAAGAAGAAATAGGTTACTTTGAAAAGATTGTATCTAAAATTAAATGCCCGGTTATAGATGTCACGAATAAGGCAGTAGAAGAAACAGCCAATATGATTCTAAATCAATACCGTAAAAGCTTTCCGAAAAGCTAGCACATAAATTTTTTATGTGCCTTTTCTTTTTTATACTAGGCATTTAGGCTGTTTAGCTTAGGGTAGAATAGGGAGCGGGAGACTCCTCTGGAACCCCGAAATAAAGCTCCATTCTAAGGATGGCTTTTTTCAGGGGAAAACCTGTAAATTAAATTATATTCATCCCAGATAAATTAATGGCAAAATAGAGATTAATGTACTATAATAAAAAATTGTGATAAAAATGTCCCTGAATAGGTTTAGAGTTCATTGCGAAGGAATAAACTATTTATTGTGGCATGTCAAGTTTTCGACCAAGAAAAAATTCGACATATCTCACAATGCAAAAGTTATTCATGCAAAGAAGGATTATGCGGAGTGATGTAGAATTATTAGAACATCAGGCAAACCGAACATTATAGTAGATGCTGATTCCTGTCCCGTTAAAGAAGAAATTGTCGAAATCGCCAATTCCTTTACGTTGGACGCAGTATTTGTTGCTTCTTATGCCCATATGAAAAATGACCTAAATGGGGCTGTCTGGAAATTCGTTGACAGCAGTAAGGAAGCTGCTGATTTATTCATAATGAATTATGTGAAATCAGGAGATGTAGTTGTAACTCAAGATATTGGATTGGCATCAACTCTTTTGCTCAATGGTGTTTATGTCCTTTCTCCCAGGGGAATTTTATTTGAGGAAAATGAAATTCGGACCGCGCTTGAAATGAGGCACCTTTCAGCGAAAGCGCGAAGAAGAGGAGTTTATGGGAAAGGCCCAAAACCATACAGCCGAGAGGACAGATCCAGGTTTGTGCAGCAATTGACAAAAATTTTGTCGAATCTTGAAGGAATTCAGTAACGTTTATCGAATACCTGAGTAAGTAATGGAGTTGTTCATATGGCAGAACGGATCGCCGAGGAGAAAGTAAATGAGATTCGGCAAGCTGTAGATATTGTTGATGTCATTGGCGACTATATTCAATTAAACAAGCAAGGACGCAACTATTTTGGGCTTTGTCCTTTTCATGGCGAAAATACTCCTTCCTTTTCTGTATCGCCCGAAAAGCAAATCTATCATTGCTTTGGATGCGGAGCGGGAGGCAATGCCTTTTCTTTCTTAATGGAATTAGAAGGATATTCCTTTCAGGAAGCAGCCTTGAAACTCGCTGAAAAAGGAAATGTCAAGCTTGAAATTGATGCGGCATCTGCAGCATCAGCAAAATCAATGCCTGTAGATTTACAGCAGATGATGGAAGCTCATGAGCTTCTACGTAAATTTTATCACCATCTGCTCGTAAACACAAAAGATGGTCAGCATGCACTTGAATATTTGCTTAATAGAGGCTTTACAATGGAATCGATTGAGAAATTTCAAATCGGCTATTCATTGAAGTCCTGGGATTTTGTTTTCAAGTTCCTTACTAAAAGAAAATTCCCGGCAGATGTTATGGAAAGGGCAGGACTGATTATCAAAAGGGAGAAAGATGGGAACTATTTTGACCGCTTCAGAGATAGAATCATGTTCCCGATTTTTGACCGCAGCGGAAATACGATTGCTTTTTCGGGAAGATCACTTGGGGACGATGAGCCCAAATATTTAAATAGCCCTGAAACTGTAATCTTCAATAAAAGCAAAACTTTATATAATTTTCATTTGGCGAGACCACAGATTAAAAAATTGCAGAAGGCCGTTCTTTTTGAAGGGTTTGCAGATGTAATCGCTGCTGATCGTGCTGGTGTCGGCAATGGCGTTGGTACGATGGGCACCGCTTTAACTGAAGAACATGTTGCTTCTTTAAGAAGAAATGTTCAATCAATCACGATCTGTTATGATTCCGATAATGCAGGTATTGAAGCCGCATACCGGGCTGCAAATCTGCTAATGGAAGCAGGATGCCAGATCAGAGTGGCGCTCATGCCTGACGGATATGATCCGGATGATTATATTAATGAGTTCGGAGAAGAAAAATTTCGTCATGATGTAATCGAGTCCAGCATAACCTTTATGGCATTTAAGATGCTTTATCTCCGCAGGGGGAAAAGGCTTCAAAATGAAGGAGATCGTCTCCTTTATATCGAAGAGGTATTAAAGGAGATCAGCCAGCTGGATAAAGCGGTCGAAAGAGATCATTATCTGCGCCAGCTTGCGAATGAATTCTCACTTTCTCTGGAAGCCTTGAAAGAGCAGCAAAAACAGGTCTATTATACGGAGAAGCGAAGGAACACCCATAAAGGGAAAGGTGCTTTCGAACCTCAAAAAAGGCTTCAAACACCAAAAAGGGCTGACAGTCTTAAACCCGCCTACCATACAGCGGAGAGAAGGCTAATCGCCCACATGCTCAGGAATAGTGACATAGCATTTAAAGTTCAGGATATGCTTCAGGGAAATACATTTAACATCGATGAACACCAGGCAATTATTACCTATCTTTTAGGTTTCTACGAAAAAGGCCATACGCCTGATCCGAGTGCATTTATAAATTTTATAAAAGATGAAAAGCTTAAGCGAATTGTGGTGGATATAGAAATGATGTCCATTAACGATGAAATAAGCGAACAGGAATTATCAGATTATCTTAAACAGGTGTTGAATTATCAAAAGATGTTAAAAATAAAGGAAAAACTAAATGAAGAAAAAGAAGCAGAACGACAAAAGGATTATGCTAAAGCGGCTTTAATCGCAATGGAGATCCTTCATTTGCGAAAGTCACTATAAGAAGGCCTTGTGCCTCAAATAAATGTTTCTGGGGATTAGGCGTCTCCTAAGGAATAGTCCCATTTGCAAGATGTATTAAGAATGTGTTTGATTTTTGGAAGGAGGGGGACATATGGCTGAAAAGTCGGCCCGTTCAAAAGAGGTTGATACAGAGTTGACCCTTGAACAAGTGAAAGATCAATTAGTTGAAATAGGAAAAAAGACAGGTGTCCTTGCCTATGATGATATAGCAGAAAGATTGTCTCAATTTGAAGTCGATTCCCACCAGATGGATGAATTCTATGAATTCCTCGGAGATCAGGGTGTTGAATTAGTCGGAGACAATGAAAATGAAGATCCAAATGTTCAGGAGCTTGCAAAAAATGAAGAGGAATTTGACCTTAATGATTTAAGTGTCCCTCCGGGTGTGAAAATTAATGATCCTGTCCGTATGTACCTAAAAGAGATTGGACGTGTTGATTTACTCTCTGCAGAGGAAGAAATCGCACTTGCCAATCGAATTGAGGAAGGCGATGAAGAAGCAAAAAGACGTCTCGCAGAAGCTAACCTCCGATTGGTTGTAAGTATTGCTAAAAGGTATGTGGGACGCGGAATGCTATTCCTTGACCTTATTCAGGAAGGAAATATGGGACTGATAAAAGCGGTTGAAAAATTCGACTACCGCAAAGGATTTAAGTTCAGTACGTATGCAACATGGTGGATCCGCCAGGCCATCACAAGAGCAATTGCTGACCAGGCCCGTACAATTCGTATTCCTGTCCATATGGTTGAAACCATCAATAAGTTGATCCGTGTCCAGCGTCAGCTTCTTCAGGATCTTGGCCGCGAACCAACACCAGAAGAAATTGCTGAAGATATGGATTTAACTCCAGATAAAGTAAGAGAAATTCTTAAGATTGCACAGGAACCTGTTTCATTAGAAACACCTATTGGTGAGGAGGATGACTCTCACTTAGGTGACTTTATTGAAGATCAGGATGCCACTTCTCCATCAGAGCATGCGGCATATGAACTCCTTAAGGAACAGCTTGAAGATGTTCTTGACACACTTACTGACCGGGAAGAAAATGTTCTTCGTCTTCGATTCGGACTGGACGACGGCCGAACCAGGACTTTAGAAGAAGTTGGCAAGGTATTTGGCGTTACCCGGGAGCGTATACGTCAAATTGAAGCCAAAGCCTTAAGAAAACTGCGTCATCCCAGCAGAAGCAAGCGTTTAAAAGACTTCTTAGAATAAAAAAGAATTGCCAGTGGATAGTTTACTTCTTAAAATGGAAGTAAACTATTTTTTTTGACTGGATGTGCTTTGGTTGGATGAAAACAGAAAAAAGGTCATTGTTAACGAACTTCTGTATTGGAAGAAAAGCCGAATGCTCCCTGATCGATATTGTGACTACCTGCTGGCTCTTTATACGGAAGGAAGTCAGCCGAAGGAAATAAAAAAGCATAAAAGTGTAATGGGTCTGAATCTGGCCAATCTTATTTTCTTGCTGCTTATTCCAATTTCTGCTTTATTAATTTATTTTACTGAATTGTCTATTATTTTGCAAACTGCCATTTTGATTCTTTTTATTTTCACGTGTATATTCTTTGTTTTTTATTTTTTTAGGAAAGCAAAATTAATGCATATTCCCATCATATCAGCAGCATTGAATTTACTGATGGGATCTGTTGCACTAGTATCGGAGGTATATCGCGAAAACCAGAAAGCTCTCTATGCTGCCCTAGTAATTAATTGCGTTCTTTGGCTGTTTGCGGGTTTGAAATTGAAGTTTCAATATTTATGGATTTCCGGGGCGCTAGGATGCTTTTTAATAGTTATTTCTATATTCGTATAATAAAATATTTTAAAAAGTTTTTAAATGTTGAGAAAACTCTTGTATCCCTTATATAATAGTAATGAAAGCGTATACAACAACTTTTGTGTTTAAGGGGGATGTAAATGAATTTTGACTTGACGGCCGAACAGAATATGATCTATAAAACCATAAGGGAATTTGCTCAGGAAGAAGTGGCACCGGGGGCTTTGGAAAGAGACCGTACAAAAGAATTCCCGATAGAAGTTTTTAAAAAAATGGCGGATCTTGGTTTAATGGGACTTCCTTTCCCTGAAGAATATGGTGGGGCAGGGGCAGATACTGTAAGTTTCGCTATTGTAACAGAAGAATTGAGCAGAGCGTGCGCTTCTACCGGAATCACTTACTCGGCGCATATTTCTCTTGGCGGAGCACCGCTTTATTTATTTGGAACTGAAGAGCAGAAGCAAAAATATCTGGTGCCAATTTGTACAGGTGAGTCGTTTGGAGCTTTCGGTCTGACAGAACCAAATGCAGGCTCTGATGCAGGCGGTACGAGAACAACAGCCGTAGAAAAAGATGGAGAATATATCATTAACGGAAATAAGTGTTTCATTACAAATGCAAGCTATGCTAAGCATTTAGCATTGACTGCTGTCACCGGTGAAAAGGATGGTAAAAAAGAAATAAGCGCAATTATTGTTCCAACGGATGCAGAAGGATTTACTGTGATCGATAATTACGAAAAGATGGGACTCAATGCATCAAATACTACTGAACTTGTCCTTGAAGACGTACGCGTTCCGACTGAGCACTTGCTCGGCAAAAAAGGAGAGGGCTTTAAACAATTTTTAATTACATTGGATGGAGGACGTATTGGAATTGGAGCCATGGCTCTGGGAATAGCGCAGGCTGCCTATGACAAGGCACTCCAGTATGCAAAGGAACGCAAGCAGTTTGGCCGTTCATTATCAGATTTTCAGGCTATTCAATTTAAACTTGCAGATATGGCAATGAAAATTGAACTGGCAAGGAATATGGTTTACAAAGCTGCATGGCTGAAAGACCAGGGCAGACCTTTCGCAAAAGAAGCATCCATGTGCAAGCTCTATGCTTCTGAAATCTGTATGGAAATCGCCGATCAGGCCGTCCAAATCCACGGAGGATACGGCTATATGAAAGACTACCATGTAGAACGCTACATGAGAGACGGAAAGCTCACAGAAATAGGTGAAGGTACCTCAGAAGTACAAAGAATGGTCATTGCACGCCTTATTGGGTGCTAAATTTAATAATATGAAGAGACAAAAACTCCACCCTCAGGATGGAGTTTTTGTCCATTTTATGAACAAGATTTGACAAAGTTTACAATAGGGCTTTTCCTTCTGACTTTTTTAAAGTAAAATAGAGATTGTTTGTATACTTACTTAAACTGAATGTGCTTACATAAGGGAGGTTAAATCATGAATCGCAATCCAATCATTCCATTTGTGTTAATTATGGTTTTTGGTGTGGTAGCAATGTTCCTTGTTTCTTTTAAAGGTCTTGGCGATATGGAAGAGCTTGCTAAAGAACAGGAAGGCGGCGGTGCTGAAACTGAAGAAACTGCAGCTGCAACCCCTGAAGAAATTTATCAGAAGAGCTGTATCGGATGTCACGGTGACCAGTATCAAGGTGGAGTTGGTCCTGCTCTAACAGGTGTAGGCGATCGTTTATCACAAGATGATATCGCAAATATCGTAGTAAACGGTAAAGGCTCAATGCCTCCAGGATTAGTGCCTCAAGACAAAGCTGCCGAAATGGCTGAATGGTTAGCAGGCCTTAAGTAATACCTATAATGAAAGTCCTTTGCATATGTAAAGGACTTTTTTTATACTATAAGAAAGGCTATCGCAAATTACGATAGCTTTTTTTAGCTTTTCTCTCAGGAGGAGCAGATAGGCAGGCGCTCTGCGCTTGTTACAATACATATATAAGTGGTGACAGAATGAATACAGAGAAATTATCAAATCGGCTTGAAGCTGTAACAAATTATATCCCCCCTGGTTCACGAGTGGCTGATATAGGCTCAGACCATGCATATTTGCCATGCTACGCAGTAAAGAAAGGCATTGTCCCTTTTGCTATTGCTGGTGAAGTGGTGGAAGGGCCGTTTCAATCAGCCAAAAAACAGGTGAAAATGGAAGGGCTCGAGAATCAGATTTCTGTAAGAAAAGGCAGCGGCCTTGAAGTAATTGAGCCAGGCGAAGTAGACTGTATAACCATTGCGGGCATGGGAGGCGCTTTAATTGCGAGCATTCTTGAAGATGGGAAGAGCAAGCTTGCTGCTATAAAGAGGCTTATCCTCCAGCCGAATTTAAGTGCCATCTCGATTAGAACCTGGCTGATTGCTAACGGCTGGGAGCTAATCGCCGAAGAAATTCTTGAAGAAGACGGAAAGATTTATGAAATCCTTGCAGCTGAAAAAGGAGAGCCTTTGAAACCATACAAGAATAAAGAACAAGGTTTGCTGATGGGCCCTTTTCTAATGGAGCAAAAATCCGAAGTATTTCGAACCAAGTGGATTGGTGAAAAGAAAAATTGGGAGAGAATCCTTTTGCAGCTTGATAAAGCCGCATACTCCAGCGAAACAGAAAAGAGAAAACAGGAGCTGAAGGAGAAAATCAAAATGGCAGAGGAGGTACTGAAACAGTGAAAAAAATAAATGGACATGAGATTATCCAATTATTTGAGCAGTTCTCCCCAAAAGGATATGCGATGGAAGGAGACAAAATCGGCCTCCAGATCGGCAGGCTTAACACCCCCGTTGAAAATGTCATGATTGCCCTTGATGTGCTGGAAGAAGTCGTTGATGAGGCAATTGAAAAGAAGGTACAGCTGATTATTGCTCATCATCCGTTAATCTACAGGCCGCTGCAAAAAATTTCAACGGATACTCCATCCGGAAGAATTATTGAAAAGCTTATCAAACATGATATAGCCGTATATGCAGCACATACCAATTTGGATATCGCCAAAGGCGGGGTCAATGATATGCTAGCTGATGCACTGAAGCTGACCAACACAGAAGTTTTATATCCAACATATGAAACTGAGTTGAAAAAGCTCGCTGTGTTTGTCCCTGAAGAAAATGCTGAATCACTAAGGCAAGCGCTTGGAAACGCAGGGGCAGGTTCAATTGGCAATTACAGTCATTGTTCGTTCGCCTCCCGTGGAACAGGGCAGTTTAAGCCTAATGGGGAGGCCAATCCGCATATCGGCCAGCAGGGTAAGCTTGAGACTGTTGAAGAAGTCTGCATTGAGACCATTTATCCTGAACATATAGAAAAGAAAGTGCTGTCGGCCATGTTCAAAAACCATCCTTATGAAGAAGTTGCTTATGATATTTATAAGCTTGAAAACAAGGGGGAAGTTCTTGGGCTTGGCAAAATTGGAGAAATCAGCGAGATGACTCTAAAGGAATTTGCAGAGCATGTAAAACATACACTTGAAGTGGATAGAGTCCGGGTAGTAGGTGACCTCTCATCCAAAATCAGGAAAGTTGCTGTCCTGGGCGGAGATGGAAATAAATACTTCATGTCAGCAAAGATGAAGGGGGCTGATGTATATGTTACGGGTGACATGTATTATCATGTGGCACATGATGCCATGATGATGGGCCTCAATATTGTTGATCCGGGACATAATGTGGAAAAAATAATGAAAAAGGGAGTTGCCCAAAAATTAGTACAGATGTGTTCTGGAAAAGGGTATAGCGTATCCATTTTTCCTTCTGAAATTCATACGGATCCATTTAAGTTTGTTTGACTAAAAAAGAACCGGTCTCCTATAGGGACCGGTCTTTTTGATTATAGCTTTGCAGGCTTCTTCACTTTAGGAAGTATCTTATTTAATGGCACTTTTTTCTCGCGTGACCATGTGGATTCATCAATGGGATTAAATTGTTCCAGGAACGTGATGACTTCCTTTGTGATCGGTGTCGGTGTAGAGGCTCCTGCTGTGACTGCAACTGTCGTTGCATCTTTTAGCCAATTCACATCCAGTTCAGTTATATCAGCAATGCGGTAGGCTTTTGTACCGGCAATTTCTTCTGATACCTGTGCAAGACGATTGGAGTTATTGCTCTTTGGGTCCCCCACGACGATTAAAACGTCAGCCTGGCCAGCTTGTTCCGCAACAGCTTCCTGGCGCACCTGGGTAGCCATGCAGATTTCTTTGTGGAACTCTGCGTGAGGATATTTTTCCTTTATCTGATCCATAACATGTACGACATCCCATTGGCTCATTGTAGTCTGATTAGTCACCAGTATTTTATCAGCCTGTATGCTAAGTTCATTTACATCCTCAATGGTCTGTACTAAATGGACTGCTTGAGGAGCTACACCTACTGCACCTTCAGGTTCTGGATGGCCTTTTTTGCCAATGTAAATGATTTGAAAACCTTCCTTTTCCTTCTCTCTGATTAAATCATGTGTTCTTGTTACGTCAGGGCACGTAGCATCGATTGTCACAAGGCCTTTTTGTTTGGCTGCTTCACGCACTTCAGGTGAGATGCCATGTGCTGTAAAAATGACAGTGCCTTTATCGACTTTATCTAAGATTTCTTTGCGGTCTTTCCCATCAAGTGTAATAATGCCTTCCTCTTCAAAAGCATCTGTTACATGTTTGTTATGAACGATCATACCCAAAATATAGATGGGTCTTGGCAATGCCGGATCAAGTGCAGCGTTTCTGGCAATAACCATTGCATCCACCACACCGTAACAATACCCCCGAGGAGAGATTTTTATGACATTCATCTGCTTATCCTCCCTAATGAAAGCTTATATCTGAATTGAAGTGAGTTCTATTTCTAATGCGGAAAAATCCCATATTGCATTTCTATTATATAAGAGATAAACCGATATTACAAAAGGAGTAATTCTTCTTAATAAAAAGCAAAAAAAGAATGCCTCAGCATCCTTTTCTTTAAATATATAATTTAGGTTTGGAAATACCTTCTGCTGAAGATGATTTAACGGCTGGCTTTTCAGAGACAGGTGCCTTTTTGGTTTTTTTGCTCTGGGAATCTGGTTTCTTTTTTTCTGCTTTCGTCTGATTGGATTCCTCTTTAGGTTCAGAAGCGGTCTCATCAGCTTCAGGGGCATCTTTCAAACCTCTATAAAGTTTCCACATAGCAGGAAGATTCCTGACCAGCGGACCATACTGCTGAACCATAGGTCCAATTTGCTGTGCGGTATTTAGAACCTTTTGAGTGTTTGTTAAAAAGCCGTTTATGGAAGAAGGGTTGCTTATTGCCTGCAATATGCCTCCACCTGCGGGGGAGCCTCCTGCTGCTCTTGCTCCCCCCATTCCGGCTGCAGGCTGTGCATTGCCTTTTCCCAATATTTTTGAAAGTAATCCTCCCCTGCCTCCACCGCGTTTCATTCCCGGAGGACCGCTCATCATTGGCCCCATAGGAGGTCTTCCCTGCATCGGTGTCATAAAAGGATGGGGAGGCATTCCTCCGCGCATAGGGGGTCTTGATCCTGGCATCATATCTATTGGCCTCCTTTCTTTGCACATTTCTGCTTCTTAATAAAATTTCATATAATAAAGTATGCGTTTATCCCATTTTGGTTTAGGCATAAAGCAGAAGAAACCAATTTATTTATTAAAATCGCCCAAAAAGCTTATCATAAAAATATAAATGCCTGTATGAGTGGTTATTTGCAGGAAACTTTATTATAATAACAGGATGTAGGAAAAGCTCGGAACCAGCAAGTTGCAGTTGATACTAGTAGATCTTACTTCACTAATATATGTTTCGGATGCTGCCTGAACTGAGGCGAATCTGAATAATTGAGGAGTTTTTATATGAACGAAACGAAATTTGACCGATTTAATTTGAAGCCTTTTATTATAGAAGCGGTTAAGGATTTTGGCTTTTTCGAGCCGACAGAAATTCAGGAAAGAATGATTCCTGCAGTACTGAAGGGTGAAAGCGCCATTGGCCAGTCGCAGACAGGTACAGGAAAAACTCATTCATACGTACTGCCTATTCTTCAAAAAGTTGATCCATCCCGCCAGGAGGTTCAGGCCATTATTACTGCACCGACACGTGAGCTGGCCAACCAGATTTATCATGAAATTCTTAAAGTAACAGAGCATTGTCCAGAAGGAGAAGAGATAACTGCCCGCTGCTATATCGGCGGAACAGATAAGCAGAGAACGATTGAAAAACTGAAAAGACAGCCTCATGTGGTTGTAGGGACTCCTGGAAGAATTAATGACCTTGTAAAGGAACAGGCGCTATTTGTGCATACTGCAGAAATTCTTATTGTGGATGAAGCTGATTTAATGCTTGATATGGGATTTATAGAGGATGTTGATCAGATTGCAGCAAGGATGCCGGAAAAGCTTCAGATGCTTGTGTTCTCAGCTACCATTCCGGAGAAGCTAAAGCCTTTCCTGAAGAAATATATGGAAAATCCGAAATATGTTCACGTTGAGCCTAAGCAGGCAGCAGCAGCTAATATTGAGCACTGGCTTTTGCCGTCCAGACATCGAAACAAAGTGGAACTTGTCTACCAAGCATTGACTTCGCTTAATCCTTACTTAGCCATTGTTTTTACCAACACCAAGAAAAAGGCAGATGAAGTGGCAGACGGATTAATCAGCAAAGGTCTAAAAGTCGGGCGGATTCACGGAGACCTTAACCCTCGTGAGCGAAAGAAAATGATGAAGCAGATTCTCGACCTTGAGTTTCAATATATTGTGGCAACAGACCTGGCAGCCCGGGGCATTGACATACAGGGAATCAGCCATGTAATCAACTATGAACTTCCGACAGATCTTGATTTTTATATACACCGGGTTGGCCGGACAGCGCGTGCAGGATTCTCGGGAATTGCTGTGACGGTGTATGAGACTTCCGATGAAGATGCATTAAACAGACTTGAAAAAATGGGATTGGAATTCCAGCACAAAGATCTGCAAAAAGGTGAATGGACAGACCTGGATAATCGCAATAAGCGAAAAACAAGACAGAAACAAACAGATGACATTGATAAAAAAGCTGCATCACTAGTGAAAAAACCAAAAAAAGTAAAACCAGGATATAAAAAGAAAATGAAATGGGAAATGGATAAAATTAAAAAACGCGAAAGAAGAATAAAGCGCAAATAAATTTTTGCAAGACTTTTGACCTGCTAACTCGTCTTAACCACTGAGTTGGTTGGGAGCTGATGGGATTTGATTCTTGAAAAGTTAATTCAAGGAAGCTTAGTCAAAGTCCTGCGGGAGGAGAGGGAGTGAGAGACCCTGCAGTCGAATCCGAGAAGGCTCTCATTCCTCCGGAAATCAAAATGCACGCAGTGGAAATCAACGGGCATGGTTTATAAGTAAAACAAATTTTTAAAAGAAATATTAAAGGGAGAGGTATCGTCATGCTGAAAATTGGATCACATGTGTCCATGAGCGGAAAAAAAATGCTTTTAGCAGCAAGTGAAGAAGCTGTTTCATATGGCTCCAATACATTTATGATCTATACAGGAGCCCCGCAAAACACAAGAAGAAAAAAAATCGAAGATCTGAACATTGAGGCCGGGCTGAAGCATATGGCAGAGCACGGGATTGCTGATATCGTTGTACATGCTCCTTATATTATCAATATCGGGAATACTTCAAACCCTTCAACATTTGAATTAGGCGTTAATTTCCTTCGCTCTGAAATCGACCGCACCGAAGCGATTGGTGCTAAGCAGATTGTTCTTCATCCAGGTGCACATGTAGGAGCTGGAACAGAGGCCGGCATCAAACAAATCGTGGAGGGCTTGAATGAAGTCTTAAATGGCGAAGAAAATGTGCAGATCGCACTAGAAACCATGGCCGGAAAAGGTTCGGAGTGCGGGAAATCCTTTGAAGAGCTGGCTATGATTATAGAGGGAGTCAATTATAACAACCATTTATCTGTATGCTTTGATACTTGTCATACGCATGATGCAGGATATGATATTGTAAATGATTTCGATGGTGTATTGGAAGAATTCGATAAGATTATTGGGCTTGACCGCCTGAAAGTGCTCCATATTAATGACAGTAAGAATGAGCGCGGAATGCGTAAAGACCGTCATGCGAATATCGGATTTGGCCACATTGGCTTCAGTGCGTTAAACTACATTGTTCATCATCCTCAATTACAGGATATCCCTAAAATTCTGGAGACTCCTTATGTTGGCGAAGATAAAAACAATAAAAAAGCGCCTTATAAGCAAGAAATTAATATGCTGCGCAGCAAGGAATTCAATGAAAATCTACTAGAAGCCATTACGGCTGGATAACTATAATAAAAAGCTGTGCCCGAGAATGCACAGCTTTTTGCATGAGTAATTAAGTATTATAAGCCAAGTCCTATTTTGTAAATTGCAAAAACAGCCTGTTTACTTCCCTTGCAGTTTCCGGACCCGCAATCCTGGCAATTTCTTTTATTATTTTTGTCCGTTCCCGATCATCAAAGATGTTTACTTGCTTTCCTCTCAAATGGTCTGCAATTTTCTGAGCCTGCGCTTTTGTAATTCTGATGTTGAACTGCTCTCCATATTTTAATAATTCATCTGCTGTAATATTGCTTAGTTTGTGATTAATGATGTTTTCGAATATTTTCATGTTCATCACTCCTCCTCAGTACTTTATGAGTTAAGAATATGAATAGTGACAATAAGTTTTGAAATTCCAATAAATAAGCATGTACCTTTACTTTGAATGCAGGTTCCTGTATACTGTGTTAGTAAATCGTAATGATTCTTAATATGTAAGGTGATAAAAATGGCACAGCCAATTATTGAAATAGATCATGTTTCTTATAGATATGAGAAAGAAAATGTCCTGGAGGATATTAATCTGACCATTAATTCAGGAGATTTCCTTGGAATCGTCGGGCCAAATGGTTCGGGAAAATCAACCCTGCTAAAGCTTATCCTGAATTTGCTTAAAGTGCAGAAGGGGAGCGTTAAACTGTTTGGCAATGAAATAAGCCGCTTTAAGGATTGGCAGAACATTGGGTTTGTTTCTCAAAAGGCAAATTCATTTAACACAGGATTCCCGGCAACGGTCTTTGAAGTCGTTTCAAGCGGCCTTACAAAGAAGCTGGGGCTTTTTAAATTTATGGGCAAGGCCGATCAGGCAAAAGTTCTGCATGCTATTGAATCTGTTGGCATGCAAGAGTTTGCCGGACGCAATATAGGCGAGCTTTCAGGCGGGCAGCAGCAGCGGGTTTTCATTGCCCGGGCATTGGTAAGCGATCCAAAATTGCTAATATTGGATGAACCCACAGTAGGTGTAGATGTAAAAAATGTCCAGTCTTTCTACGAGATGCTTGATGATTTAAATAAGAAGCTTGGTATAACTCTATTGCTGGTTACACATGACATTGGCACAATTTCTGATAAAGTCACTCATGTGGCTTGCCTGAATAAGAATTTGCATTTCCATGGAAATACAGCAGAATTTGAAAGCTTAAATATCAATGAAATGTCAGAAATCTACGGGCATGATGTACATGTTCTGACACATAATCATGACCATCATCACCACGATAAAGGAGCAGGCAGATGATTGCAGGAATCCTTCAATATGAATTTTTACAAAATGCTTTTTTAACGGGAATCATCATCGGAATCATTGCTCCTCTACTGGGTGTGTTCATTGTTGTCAGGAGGCTGTCTTTAATTGCCGATGCTTTAAGTCATGTGACACTTGCTGGGATCGCTGCAAGCTTGCTGCTTGAAAAGAAATTTATCGGATTGAGCGGGTTGAATCCGTTATATATGGGGATGGCTTTTTCCGTAGCAGGGTCATTGTTTATTGAAAAACTGAGGGCTGTTTATAAACATTATCAGGAGCTTGCTATTCCTATTATTTTATCTGGAGGCATTGGGCTTGGAGTAATATTTATTTCACTCGCTGACGGGTTCAATACTGATTTATTCAGTTATCTCTTTGGCAGTGTCAGTGCGGTCAGCCGGCTGGATTTATGGACGATTTTAATCATCAGCGTGTTTGTTATTGCACTTGTGGTGCTGCTCTATAAAGAATTGTTTCTGCTGTCATTTGATGAAGAGCATGCCAAGGCATCTGGAATAGCTGCAAAAAGTGTCCACTTCATATTTATTGTCATGGTAGCTTTGGTCATAGCTGCTTCCATGAGAATAGTGGGTATTTTATTGGTTTCATCACTTATGACTTTGCCGGTTGCTGCCAGCATCAGAATCGCAAAAGGATTCAAACAGACGATTTTCCTGTCCATGCTTTTCGGTGAAATTTCAGTTTTAGGCGGGCTGACGATTTCCTACTATATAGATTTAGCTCCAGGCGGAACAATCGTCATGATTGCCGTGTTAATACTGATTGTGACAATCTTGTTTAAAAAAATTGCAGGCCTGAGGCCGGCATAATATAAAGGAATTCTATCCGAAGTTATTTCAGAGCAAACAATGAGGTGAAAGTATGAATGTTGATGAAGCCATGCAGCTTTTAAAGGATAAAGGCTATAAGCATACAGGGAAGAGGGAAGAAATGCTTCAGCTATTTGCTGATAGCGATAAATATTTAACGGCAAAAGATGTTCTGGAAAAAATGAAGGATAATTACCCTGGACTCAGCTTTGATACAATCTACAGAAACTTATCATTATTCGTGGACCTGGATATTTTTGAGATGACAGAGCTATCAGGGGAAAAACACTTCCGCTTTACTTGCTCACATGAACATCATCATCATCACTTTATATGTCTGGATTGCGGCAAAACGAAGGAAATCGAAGTCTGTCCCATGAAGCAGGTACAGGAAAATCTCAAGGGATATGATGTTTCTGGACATAAGTTCGAAATATATGGGAAGTGCCCGGAATGTTTTCAATAAATTAAATAAAAAAGAAGCATGGAGCTATTTATTGAACTATACCCTAGATAGTGGACACTGATAAAAAAGTGCCCCTTTCTGGGGTTTTTTGTGTTTCAATAGTTTTAATGAATAAGGCGGAGGATTTTTTATGAGTAAGAATATCTATAATGAATTCCAAATGAAAGAGCTTGAAAAGAATCCTAATGTTTTGAGGGCTTCTGAGAGGTCAATCTCCTATAGTTCTGAATTTAAGATAAAAGCAGTGGCGGAGTACAAAAGTGGGAAAACACCATCGCAAATCTTTATTGAACAAGGCTTTGATCTCGAGATGATTGGCAAGGAACAGCCAAAACGTTGTCTTAAGCGTTGGAGAGAAACATTCGAAAGGTTCGGGGAGGAAGGTTTCCTTACGGAACGTCGAGGTAAAGGGAGCACTGGACGTCCTTCTTCTAAACAACTTTCCATTGAGGAGAAACTAAGGAAGGCTGAGGCAAGGATTAAATTCCTTGAGGCAGAGAATGACTTCTTAAAAAAGCTGGAAGAACTAGAAAGGCAGGCGTTGATGAAGAAACGATTCTAACGGCAGCTGAGAAGTTTTCTTTAATTGAGAAAACCATCAGAACATATCAGTTGAAAAAATCTGTTTCCTACCTGTGTGAACTGGCAGGCGTAAGTCGAAGTGGCTACTATGATTGGCTGAAGGCAGCACAATTACGGGCACAACGTGACGAGAAGGATCAATTGGATATAGAGTTAATTCGAGAAATATTCATAAGTAAAAAAGAAAAAGTAGGTGTCCTCCAGATCAAAATGATTATGGAGAATGATTATTCATCGGTAATGAACCACAAAAAGATTAGGCGTCTGATGGCAAAATATAATCTTGTAACAAAGGTAAGGAAAGCCAATCCTTATCGTAAAATGGCTAAGGCAACCCATGAGCATCGATCTTGTCCCAACCTCCTTAACCGAGAATTTAATCAAGAAGAACCAGGAAAAGTCCTGCTTACTGACATTACTTATCTCTATTTCGGAAAGGGACAAAAAGCATACTTATCCTGCGTAAAAGATGGAGCTACCAAAGAAATTGTCGCTTATCATCTATCCACTTCGTTAGAAATGGATATTGTATATAAGACGCTTAAAAAGTTAAAACAAGCTGTTGGCGATCATTTTCATCCAGAAGCCATACTGCACTCTGACCAAGGTTTCCACTATACCCATCCCCAATTCCAAAGCAAAGTAAAAGAACTTGGCTTAATACAATCGATGTCCCGAAAGGGAAACTGTTGGGATAACGCACCAATGGAAAGTTTCTTTGGGCACTTTAAGGATTTAGCAGAGTATAAATCATTAGATAATTTAGGAGATGTTAGAAAAGAAGTGGATCGAGTGATTGAGGAATATAACCAGCATCGTTATCAATGGGGCTTAAATAAAATGACCCCGGAGCAATACCGGGGCCATTTACTAGCCGCATAGGCGCTTTTTAAACTGTCCGTAAATCGGGGCACAGTTCATATTATAGCCCCATGCTCCTTTTTGTAATCTAGGAAATAAAAAAATATAAAGATGTGAACTTTGTGGAGAAATAATAATCTGCATCCAGCTACAGCGCCTAGCCTCTTGGTTCATAAGCCAAATTACTCCAGAAATCAGGAACAAGAAATGCTTCGGCAGCGATACATCGCCCGACCAAAGTAGCTTTGGGAGGTTTCCTGCGTGATTCGTCTTATGCCTGCCGGACTTGCGCAGGATGTGCTGGCTTCAACGTTCGCCACATGAGGTGGCGGTTTTTAGTTTGAGTTCATCTGATCAAGGCGCTACCGCTTTTGTTCCTGCAGCCAGTCTTCCACCCATGCATATGCTTCCTTCCAGTTTCTTACTCTAATGACGCCATTGGGAAGGGGTTCCTGGTTATAGGGTGTATCGAATAAGATGACAGGAATTCCACATGCCTCATGAATCATAACTGCATTATCATGTTTGTCTTCAAAAAATATATCCACTTCATATTTTTTTGCTGCTTCGATTTTATCATGGCTCCCGATCAGTTCAATATGATCGAACTCCAATGTGTTCTCTAGAAACCATTCCTCTGTTATTTGCTGAAGGTGAGAACCCCTGGCACTTATAAAATACAATTCATGCTTGCGTTTCCAGTTGGTCAAAGCTTCCTTTGCGCCTTTTGCAATGGGTGATTCTTTGTATATGATGGGCTCATTTTCATAAAACCAATCTGCAAATTGTTCTTCTGAAATCGTCACCAAAGGTGTTAAATCATATTGCTTAATATCATTTAAAGTAATATTCAGATTAAATGCTTCATTTAAATACGGAACCATGGCTTCAGGGCGCGTAACCGTTCCGTCTATATCAATGCCAAAACGCTTCTTCATCATTATGATCTCCTTTAATGCATATATCCCTTATCTTAACAAAAGTCCCGGCCTTGAAAAAGAGTGTTGCCTGAACAGGTATGAAAGTTAAACATTTACATCTTAAAAAGGGCTTATATCGCAAACACTATAAATGCTCCATTAAGCAATACTTTTTAGTAACACAGCAAAGGAAGCGAGGGATCATGATGGCAGACCAAGAGCGCAGTAATGAAGAGTATGACCTTCGATACAGTGAGCGGATTGGCGAAGCAGATCCAGATTATTCTGAAGAAGCTGCTGCAGAAATAGCAGCTCCAGGTATCTACGGCAGATCGCTGGATCGGGATGAGGAAAACGAAACAGCTGCAGTCCATGAAGATTATTCTGAAGAAGCTGCTGCAGAAATAGCAGCTCCAGGTGTCTACGGCAGATCGCTGGATCGGGATGAGGAAAACGAAACAGCTGCAATTCATGCAGATTATTCTGAGGAAACCTCTGCCGAAATAGCAGCGCCTGGTGTCTATAATAGATCAGCGAACAGGGATGAAGAAAATGAAACAGTTGCAGCCGGCAGAGGAGTCGGATATGCAGCCCTGGCACTTTCCATTTTATCTTTGTTTGTGCTGCCGGTTCTTTTTGGAGCAACAGGAATTGTCCTTGGTTTTATCGCACGCCGCAGGGGTTCAGAAAGCCTTGGGGGCTGGGCGATTGCAATAGGGGCTATATCCATTATTGTCGGTATGTTTATTCTGCCGTTTTTTTAGAAAAAGAAAAAAAGCCTGGCTCCCAAAATTATTTGGTGCCAGGCTTTTTCTATTTCGGAAAGGGACAATATTGCCTTACGGCAGCAGGCTTTCTGCCTGTGCTTTTTCCTCTTCCTGTTTGGCAAAATACTCTGCAGCGATTTTGTCGATTTCAATCTTAAGTTCTTCAACCATTGTCTCTTCTGGAACTTTCCTTACAATCTGGCCTTTACGGAAAAGAAGCCCTTCACCGCGGGCACCTGCAATGCCGATATCAGCTTCCCTGGCTTCACCAGGCCCGTTAACGGCACAGCCCAATACAGCAACTTTAATTGGCGCTTTAATTTTTTGAATATAGTCTTCCACTTCATTTGCAATGCTGATTAAGTCAATCTCGATCCTTCCGCATGTTGGACAGGAAATTAAAGTTGCTGCATTGGAGGATAATCCAAACACTTTAAGAAGTTCACGGGCAACCTTTACTTCTTCCACGGGATCTGCGCTAAGTGAAATTCTTAACGTATTTCCAATTCCTTTGCTTAAGATTGCACCAAGTCCAGCGGCACTTTTTACAGTACCTGCAAAAAGTGTGCCTGATTCTGTTATACCTAAATGGAGAGGGTAGTCAAATGCTTGTGCTGCTTTCTCATAAGCCTCAATGGCCAAATTAACATCGGATGCTTTCATAGAAACGATGATGTCATGGAAATCAAGGTCTTCTAAAATTTTGATATGATGCAGGGCGCTTTCAACCATACCATCTGCAGTAGGATATCCATATTTCTCAAGGATTCTTTTTTCAAGAGAACCTGCATTTACACCAATGCGGATAGGGATGCCTTTTTCTTTTGCAGCCTTGACCACTGCTTCCACTTTTTCACGTTTACCAATATTTCCAGGATTAATTCGGATTTTATCTGCTCCGCCTTCGATTGCCTTCAATGCTAGCTTGTAGTCAAAGTGGATATCAACAACAAGCGGTATGTTAATTTGTCTTTTAATATCTGCTATGGCATTTGCAGCTCTTTCATCCGGGCAGGCAACACGCACGATTTGACATCCTGCTTCTTCCAGCCTTTTAATTTCAGCAACAGTCGCTTCAACGTCATGTGTTTTCGTAGTGGTCATACTCTGGATGAACAGCTCATTGCTTCCGCCAATTGTTAATGGCCCAACTTTAACAGGCCTTGTTTTAGTGCGATGTATAATTTCACTCAATGGAGATTCGCTCCTTTTTATCTTTTCATATAACAGCTGAGATGTATGCTGTTAGAGAAGGTTCCACTTTATTGTATCAATGAACCGCTGAAATTGACAAGAATGATGATTAGTTGTCCTGAGTATATTTTGGAAATTTATAGGTCGTCCCTGATTTAATGTCTTCAGGCTGCATTCCATTGTTTAATTCCGAGAAGTCTGACACAACCTGGTCTATGGCTACAGGAATGGGACCATCAAGGTTTAGTTCTATAATTGATAGAACTGTTTCTCCAGGATTGACCTTTTTTTCAAAATAGGGTTCACCTGTTTCTGTGGGGAGGGAACTTGCCTCCAATGCTTGCTTTTGTCCAGCGGGCAGTGTGCCATGATTAAGGTCATAAAAGATTACATATATAACTAGGATTGAAAGCAATACTCCCCCAAGCTTCTTCATACTGGCCAAACCCCCTTGTTTACCCAATATGTATGCTTGTCCAAATATGATTAGACCAAAAAAAGTCCTCAATTTGTATTATTCTGCATTAATAACTGCTTTATTTATAAAATTACTCCTCTTTTTAATTGCAAAAATAGAAACGCGCCATTGGCACGTTTTTATTTAGAGCTATGAGATGGGACTTCCTTTATGGACAAGAGGAGGATGATAAGAGAAACAAACCAGTTAATAATCGCTCCGTTTTGCACTGCTGTCTGCAGGGCTGTCATGATAGTAAAGAAAATGGCTGGCAAAGTAATGCTGTAAGCAGACATGCGCCATAAATGACGATACTCCAATTTCTTGGCAAGAGCTTTTTTAATAAGCAGACCTGCAAGTGCTAACAGGGAGATCTCGATAAATCGAATGCCCGCTGCAAAAATATAAATGACAATCGCTATTAAGGGAATAATAATCGGCATAAGGGATTCTGCAGATGCAAGGAAGTCTGATAAGTCATCTTTTGTTAGTGTGCCGCTTGTCAGTAATGTATATGGATATGTCTGTTCCTGTCCTTCAGCAAGTATGTAGACTTCATTTTTTAATAAGGCAATCGTATTGCCGCTTTCGGATAAAACAGAAGGGTCTACTGCTCCTGTCGAATCAACAATGATTGTAAAGTTATTTTTATTGAGGGTTACAGGTACTTCCTCCTCTGTGTGAAGCTGTCCTTCTGCAATTTCAAAATCCGGTAAATTACTGTCAATTGTTTCATCAATAGCATTTAAACCATTAATGATTGCCGAACCGGAATAAAACAAGGTTGGCAGTGCTGATAGCAGGGTAAGGAAAAACACATACAAAATAGTCTTTCCTATGCCCTGACGACGAAATAAAGCGATATCTTTAGGAGAAAACAAGCTTTTATAAAACTGAAGAAAAATATTCATTTGGACACACCCTTTTTGAGATTCACTATTATATTTTAGCCAAATATCCAGATGTTACAAGTAAACGCGTTTGCAAGGCTTTTTGGAGTTTGTAACAAAAATGTAATATAAGCATGTAATGTTAAGGAATTGTAAATTTAGTCCGCAACAGGTTTACATTTCTATAGGTTTCCATTAATAATTGTATGGGGTTTGATGAATCATGTCGAATAAACAGTTATAGGGGTTGGATAATGGTGGAACTTAATGTTCAGCAAATGCTTTTTGAGTTTTTGGGCGGGCTTGGTATTTTCCTTTATGGAATCAAGTTCATGGGTGATGGGCTCCAAAAATCAGCTGGTGACCGGCTGAGGGATTTATTAGATCGCTTTACTACAAATCCAATCATGGGTGTATTGGCGGGTGTTCTTGTCACCATTCTTATACAGAGCAGCTCTGCAACCACTGTTATTACAGTTGGATTAGTATCTGCCGGATTCATGACATTGCGCCAGGCAATAGGTGTTATTATGGGAGCAAATATCGGGACAACGGTAACTGCTTTCATCATCGGAATAGATATCGGGGAATACGCTTTGCCGATCATTGCTTTAGGCTCTATTCTATTGTTTTTCTTTAAAAGCAAAAAAGTTCACAATGCCGGTCAGATTGTATTTGGCTTTGGTGCATTATTCTATGGACTTGAATTAATGAGCGGGGGAATGAAGCCTCTTCGTACATTGGAAGCTTTTCATGACTTGACCGTAAGCATGAGTTCAAATCCAATTCTAGGTGTGGTTGTCGGAACAGTGTTTACTGTTATTGTTCAGAGCTCAAGTGCCACAATCGGTATTCTCCAAGGGCTGTTTTCTGAAGAGCTGATAAACCTGGATGCAGCATTGCCTGTTCTGTTTGGAGACAATATTGGAACGACCATCACAGCTGTTTTAGCCGCTATTGGAGCATCTGTTGCTGCAAGAAGAGCTGCAGCCGTGCATGTATTGTTTAACTTAATTGGTACTACTATCTTCTTGATTTTATTAAAGCCGTTTACATTATTGATTGAAACACTGCAGGGGAAAATGGATTTAAATCCTGAGATGACCATTGCCTTTGCGCATGGAATTTTTAATAGTACTAATACACTTATTCAACTGCCATTTGTAGCCGTGCTGGCATGGATTGTAACGAAGCTTATTCCGGGAGAAGATGCGGTTGCTGAATATAAAGCAAAACATTTGGATCCTGTTTTTATAGAACAATCCCCTTCGATTGCTCTTGGACAAGCTAAAGAAGAAGTGCTTCGCATGGGGGCATTCTCTTTACGGGGACTTGAAGAAACGGTTCAATATTTGAAAACCGGCAATCAAAAACATTCCGAAAGTGCATACCAGTTAGAGGACGCGATCAATAATCTTGACCGCAAAATTACGGATTACCTGATTAAGTTATCTACAAGTTCACTTTCAGCACATGAGTCGAACGAGCACACCGTGCTGATGGATACAGTAAGAGATATTGAGCGTATCGGTGACCATTTCGAAAATGTAATAGAATTGATTGATTATAAACAGGCAAATAAAGTGTCCATTACCGATTCAGCTATGGCTGATTTAGAACAAATGTTCAAATTGACCATTTCTACTGTAAAAGAAGCTCTTCAGGCACTGGACCACAATGATAAAATTGCTGCAGAGCATGTTGTAAAAAAAGAAGAAGAGATAGACAAGATGGAACGAAAGCTTCGCAAACAGCATATTCTTCGCCTGAATGAAGGAGTCTGCTCTGGCCAGGCGGGCATTGTCTATGTAGACATTGTCAGCAACCTTGAGCGTATCGGCGATCACGCGGTGAATATTGCTGAAGCTGTTTTAGGAGAAGAATAAATGGTAAAATAAGCAAGGGGAAATCCCTTGCTTATTAATTTTAAAATAAATAATGTAGAAATTTTGAAGTTAGATAAATGTCTAGCGCAAGCAGCCTGCCCCCTCGAGGTGTGGGCAAAGCGCTTTCATGTTTTCTAGAAAGGGTGCTGATCATGGAGATAATTTATTGGACGCTGATCATTCTGTTATTTATTATCGCTTTTGCGGGCTTGGTTTTTCCGATTATTCCAAGTGTGCTGTTTTTGCTTGGCGGTTTTATCCTGTATGGAATTCTTTTTTCTTTCGAACCTTTTAACTGGCTATTCTGGACGATTCAGGTGCTATTTGTCCTGCTGCTATTTGGTGCAGACTACGTAGCAAATATGATTGGGGTAAAAAAGTATGGCGGATCAAAAGCGGGTGTCTGGGGAAGTACAATCGGCCTGCTGGCAGGTCCATTTGTCATCCCTGTATTAGGAATTTTAATTGGGCCTTTTTTGGGAGCGGTCATTGCTGAACTCGCAGTAAATAAGGCCAGCTTCAATGATGCATTGAAGATCGGTTTCGGATCTGTAATCGGTTTTGTCAGCAGTGCAGCAGCCAAAGCGGTGATACAAGGGGTAATGATTACTTATTTTCTAATTGTGGTCCTTTGATGACCCGCTCGGGTGATTTGAATTTAATGGAATAATAAAAACAAATTAGGATATTGTATATATGTAGTAAAGCATTTTGTTTGAAACAAAAAACCAACTTTGGTAATCTTAAACTAAAGACCTTAGAAATATTCTAAAATCAGAATTTTATAAATGATTGGAGTGTTTCAGGGGGCTTAATAAAACAGATACATAGGGAGGAATTTTATTATGGCATTCGAATTACCGCAATTACCTTACGCTTATGATGCATTGGAGCCAAACATCGACAAAGAAACGATGAATATTCATCATACAAAGCATCACAATACTTATGTAACAAACCTTAACAATGCTTTAGAAGGAAACGAAGAGCTTCTTTCTAAAACTGTTGAAGAAGTAGTTTCTAACCTGGATGCCGTACCTGAAGCTGTTCGCACTGCAGTACGCAACAACGGCGGCGGCCATGCAAACCATTCTCTATTCTGGCAGATCATTTCTCCAAATGGCGGCGGTGAGCCTACAGGTGAATTAGCAGACGCTATCAGCAGCAAATTCGGAAGCTATGACAGCTTCAAAGAAGAATTTGCTAAAGCAGCAACAACTCGCTTCGGTTCTGGCTGGGCTTGGCTGGCAGTAAACAATGGCGAATTGGAAGTTACAAGCACCCCTAACCAGGATTCTCCTTTAATGGAAGGTAAGACACCAATCCTTGGGCTTGATGTTTGGGAGCATGCTTATTACTTAAAATATCAAAACCGCCGTCCTGAATACATCAATTCTTTCTGGAATGTTGTTAACTGGGAAGAGGTTTCTAAGCGTTACAGCGCTGCAAAGTAATAAATGAAACAGCACGGCAGATTACATCTGCCGTGTTTTTTTGCTCCAAATTCCGGAGGCTTTCCCCTAATTTCTAAATCATTGCATAACCGCACTGTCTTTGTAGGAGACTACCCTTAGAACCAAAGGGGAGTTTTTTTTATGAGCAGATTTAAAAAACTGATCGGTGATGTCGATTTAACCAAAGACTTAACATTGCTTTTATTTATAGGGGGGCTTTATTCTTTAAGTGCTGCCCTTTCAAACACATTTGTTAATATTTATCTCTGGAAGCAGTCTGGTGAGTTCAGCGATCTGGCTTTATATAACCTGGCCATAGTGGTGCTTCAGCCTTTGACGTTTATCCTGGCAGGGAGATGGGCGAAAAAAATTGACCGTGTCATTGTGCTGAGAATCGGCGTGATTTTTTTGGCTCTATTTTATCTGACAGTGCTTTTCATTGGAACGAATGCCTCTAAATTTCTATTGCTTCTCGGGGCTCTGCTGGGAGTCGGGTATGGGTTCTACTGGCTTGCATTCAATGTACTCACTTTTGAAATTACTGAGCCGGAGAATCGCGATTTCTTTAATGGATTCCTTGGAATACTAACATCCGTTGGGGGTATGATTGGACCGATAGCAGCGGGTTTCATTATTTCAAGGATGGAAAAGTTCACGGGCTATTCCGTTATCTTCGGCATCTCCCTGACACTTTTTTCAATAGCGGTATTTTTAAGCTTTTTTCTAAAAAGGCGGCCAGCTGACGGAAGGTATTTATTTGGAAGAATCCTTGCAGAACGAAAAAACAGCATGAACTGGCGTATGATTACAAATGCCCACTTTTTCCAGGGGCTCAGAGAGGGAACCTTTATCTTTGTCATATCAGTATATGTTTTTATTTCAACTGGCAGTGAACTGGCTCTTGGTACATACGGATTGGTCAACTCAAGTATATCTTTTTTGGGGTATTTTCTTGTATCAAGACTTTTAAAGAAGGAATATCGCAAAAGGGCCATTCTTATTGGCGGGTTATTACTGTATGGTGCCATCTTCTTTATCGTTTTTGAGGTTACGTATCAAAAGCTGCTGATGTATGCAGCCACTATTGCTATAGCGTATCCTCTCCTGCTTGTGCCATATATCTCATTAACATATGATGTCATTGGCAGAGGCTGGAAGGCTGCAGAGATGAGAATTGAGTATATCGTAGTAAGGGAAATCTTCTTAAATGCAGGACGTATAGTATCCATTTTAGGTTTTTTAGCTGCCGTATCTTTTTTCAATGAAGAAAAAAGCATCCCTATACTTCTCTTAATCATTGGGGCCGGGCATTCGGTCATATATTTATTCGTCAGGAAAATACAATTTCAGTCTGCATGAGAGAGAGGAAAATTCTCTCTCTTTTTTTTACCAGTAAAAATATCTCTGTCGAAAAAGGGTTCTTTATAGTATTTATTGTTATTTTCTTTTAGAATGGGGTTATGAGAATTTTTTAAAGGAAGTGTGCGTAATTTTGAATAGGAAGAAAAAGAAGAAGACCCATGTTCCTTTCCGTCTGAATATGCTCTTCTTTGCTGTGTTCTTATTGTTTTCCATGCTGATCCTCAGGCTTGGAATGGTTCAGATAGTTTATGGTGATGATTATAAGCGGGAGATTGAAAGAACGGAAGATGTTACAGTCAACAGCCCGGTGCCGAGAGGAAAGATGTTTGACAGAAATGGCCAGGTGATTGTTGATAATACGCCGCAAAATGCCATCACATTTACTAATAATGGATACAAGCAGGACGAAATGCTTGAGGTGGCAGAAAGGCTGGCCAAGCTAATACACAAAGATACTGAAAAAGTTCAGGAACGAGATAAGAAGGATTACTGGATTATGAAAAATCCTGAAGAGGCTGAAAAAAAGATCTCTAAAAAAGACAAAGAGAAGCTTGAAAAAAAGTATGAAGGCGACCAGAAAGAATTGGACAAAGCCATCTATCAGCTCACATTGGATCGAATTACAGAAGATGAATTAAGCGAATTGACAAAAGATGACCTTGAAGTACTTGCCATCTACAGAGAGTTTACAAGCGGATATGCATTAACACCGCAAATTGTCAAAAATAAAGAAGTCACTCCTGAGGAATTCGCGGTTGTCAGCGAAAATCTTCAAATACTTCAGGGAGTTGATACAACAACCGACTGGGAAAGGTATTATGCCTTCGGAGATACATTAAAATCAGTGCTGGGTAATGTGACAAGCTCTGATGAAGGGCTGCCGGCTGAACAGCTTGAATACTATATGGCCCGTGATTACAGCCGTAACGACCGTGTAGGAAAGAGTTATATTGAGATGCAATACGAAGAAGTGCTTCACGGCCAAAAGGCAAAAGTGAAAAATGTTACAGATAAAGCCGGCAATGTCCTTGAAACGGTACCCATCACTGATGGACAAAGAGGAAAGGACCTTGTGCTTAGCATTGATATGGATCTTCAGAAGGAAGTAGAGAAAATCATTGAAGAGGAACTGCGTGAAGCTAAGGCATCAGCAGGGACAGGATTATTGGACAGAGCATACGTTGTGCTGATGGATCCTCATACCGGAGAGGTTCTTTCAATGGCCGGCAAAAAGATTGTGAAGGATAAAGAGACAGGAAAATCTGTCATGCAGGACGATGCATTGGGCAACATCACTACTACTTATAATGTAGGTTCTGCTGTGAAGGGTGCTACAATTCTTACCGGATATAAGACGGGCGCCATTAACCCCGGAACCGTTTTTTACGACCGGCCTTTAAAAATTAAAGGAACACCTGTAAAAAAATCCTGGAGAAATTTTGGTGCTTTGAATGATATTAATGCGCTGAAATTTTCTTCCAACGTTTATATGTTTGAAACTGTCATCAATATAGGCGGCGGGAAATATGAGTATGAGCAGCCATTGCGGATAAATGAAAAAGCTTTTAGCACTGTAAGGGATTCCTTCGCTCAATTCGGACTTGGGGTCCGGACAGGAATTGATCTGCCGAATGAGCAAACAGGCTTTAAAGGGATGAGTACATTGCCTGGTTTCATGCTTGACCTTTCGATTGGCCAGTATGATACTTATTCCAATATGCAGCTTGCCCAATATGTTTCGGTCATTGCCAATGGCGGAAATAGGATGGAGCCTCATATAGTAAAGGAAATCCGCGAGCCATTGATGGAAAATAATGAACTTGGACCTATTGTCCAGGAAATGGAGCCGAAAGTCCTTAATCGGGTAGAGCTTGAAGCTGGCTGGATGGACCGTGTCCAGGAAGGCTTCCGCAGAGTCATGCAGGAAAAAGGCGGAACAGCTTACGGTTTGTTTGGCAGTAAGGACTATAAGCCGGCCGGAAAAACCGGAACTGCCGAGGCATTTTATGATGGACCGGAACGCAGCAAGTTTGGCAAAGAGCCGCCTGAAGTCATGAACCTAAGTCTTGTAAGCTATGCTCCGTCTGAAAATCCTGAGGTAGCTATGGCGGTATTAGTTCCATGGGCTTATCAGGGAAGCGTGGATCACGGAGCCAATAAAGAAATTGGAGAGCGTGTCCTTGATGCTTATTTTGATCTTAAAAAGGAACGGCATAAAAAGGGCGATGATAGTGAAGAATCTGTTCAAAAAGTGGAAAATATAGATGAAGTACTTGAAGGGCAGGAAGATGCCCGCAAAGAAGATGAATGAGTTTTGATAAACTGTCTCCTTATAAAAAGGGAGGCAGTTTTTCTTTTTCCTGAATATGAATTGCAAGCAGGCAATGATGGAAAGATAAATTAATGTTATACCTCTTATTCGACATATTTACACAAGAATCGTCCACATTTACAAAAGCTTTACAATCAGTTAAAACCGCGTTAACAGTAAACCCTTATTCTAATACTCGTAGGACAAAACAACCAATTTTCTTAGGGGGAATTCAGGAATGAAACGTCTTAAAAAAATGAGCCTGTTTTTAATGTTGGCAGCTGTAATGGCATTCACTGCAGCTTGCGGAGGCGGAGATACAAATGAAGGTGCAAGCGGAAATGGCGAAAAAAGTGAAGAGCTGGAAGGCAGTGTAGTAATAGATGGTTCTGGGACTGTTTATCCATTTATGGCACGCATGGCTGAAAACTATATGGGAGAACAGGAAAATGTCTCTGTAGAAGTTAGTCGCTCCGGAACTTCAGCTGGCTTCAAGAAATTCCTTGCAGAAGACGGAACAGATTTTAACGATGCTTCCCGCCAAATTAAAGATGAAGAGAAAGCTTCTGCTGAAGATCTTGGCATTGATGTACAGGAAATGAAGGTTGCTTTGGATGGCATCACGATTGTCATCAATAAGGAAAATGACTGGGCTACAGAACTTACACAGCAAGAAGTTGTTGATATCTTCCTTGCAAGTGCAGGAAAGAAAAAATGGTCAGATGTTCGCCCTGAATTCCCGGATGAAGAAATTCAGACATATGGCCCAAATGAAAACCACGGCACTTACGAATTTATGTTTGAGAATATTCTCGAAGAACAGGATCTTCCTGAAAATATCAACTTACAGCAGGACTACTCAACTTTAGTGGATCTTGTCTCTAAAGATAAAAATGCCATCGGATTCTTTGGCTATGGTTACTATGACAGCAACAAAGATAAATTGACTGCAGTAAAAGTAGACTTTGGAAGCGGACCTGTTGAACCATCATTAGATACAATCAAAGAAGACGGAGATTATGCTCCATTTACACGCCCGGTATTCACATACTTGAATACAAATATGGCTAAAGAAAAACCGCAAGTGCTTGATTATGCTATCTATACAATGGAAAATGCACAGGATGTTGCAGCAGAAACTGGATTTGCTCCATTATCAGATGAAGATATCCAGGCTTCTCTAGATGCTTTGAACGGATTGAAGTAAGTGATTGAAAGTATTGTCATGGGAAGATGAGAAGTTTGCCTTCTCATCTTCTTGTGATGTTACTAGTTTTTTCCTTTGTAGTATGAGCTAAAGAGTACTTCTTTGGATGAGAAGGCTGAAAGGGGTTTTACACTTGGCAAAAAGTGCTGTTCAACACGATAACAAAAAGCTGAATGTACGTGAAATCATTCAGCAAAAGAAAAAATCACGAAGTGTTAATAATTACACTGAAAAATTAATACCAAAGATCTTATTTGGCATAGCCGCAATCTCGGTTTTTACGACTATTGGAATTGTACTTACCTTAATTACGGAAACAATCGCCTTTTTTAAAGACGTTCCTTTTATAGATTTCTTTACAGGCACTGAATTAAAGCCTTTAGGAGAAAATGCTGTCTTTGGTGTTCTTCCCTTACTAACGGGAACAATCATTTCCACACTAATCGCCATGCTTGTTGCGATTCCTGTGGGACTGATGACAGCGATATTTTTAAGTGAATACGCATCTGAAAAAACAAGAAAGGCATTAAAGCCTCTTCTTGAAATCCTGGCAGGTATCCCTACTATTGTCTATGGATTTTTTGCTTTTACATTTGTAACACCTTTACTGAGATCCTTTATTCCAGGACTTGAACCTACGAATATTTTGAGTCCAGGGATTGTAATGGGAATTATGATTATTCCGATGGTAGCATCACTTTCAGAAGATGCGATGAGTTCTGTGCCAAATGCAATGAGGGAAGGTGCCCTTGCATTAGGTGCTACTAAGCTTGAAGTAACCTGGAAAGTAGTTGTTCCGGCAGCTATTTCAGGTATCATTGCTTCTTTTGTGCTCGGTATATCAAGAGCAATCGGGGAAACGATGATCGTAACGATTGCAAGCGGAAGTTCAAAGAACTTTACATTTGACGTAACACAGTCCATGCAGACCATGACTGCTTATATCGTGGAAGTTACAGGAGGGGAAGCGGCAGCTGGAACAACATTATATTATAGTCTTTATGCTGTTGCTATGACATTGTTTGTGTTTACGCTGATTATGAACCTGCTCGCTCAGTATATCTCTCGCAAGTTCAGGGAGGAATATTAATATGAAATATGTGGATTCAGAACAAGTGCATAAAAAGATGGGCAGCCGCCTGCTAGCCAATAACCTTGCTAAAACACTCTTCTTTATGGCCACTTTATTTGGCCTTGTCGTATTAATTGTTTTGATCTATCGGGTTCTTGCTGATGGTTTAGGCTGGATCAACATGGATTTTCTGATGAATCGTTTATCGACGGATCCTGAAAGAGCCGGTATCTGGGGAGCAATAACAGGAACACTATGGCTGATGCTTGTTGTTGCACCTGTCACGATGATTTTAGGAGTAGGCACAGCAATTTATCTTGAAGAATATGCAGCCAAGGGACGCATTTCTTCATTTATTAAAACGAATATCTCCAACCTGGCGGGCGTTCCGTCAGTTGTTTTTGGAATCCTTGGTTTAACTGTTTTTGCAAGAGCATTGGATTTAGGTTCTGTAGTTCTCGCAGGAGGTCTTACGATGGCACTGCTGGTTCTTCCTGTTGTAGTAGTTGCCAGCCAGGAAGCTATTCGTGCAGTTCCTCAATTCTTAAGAGAAGCCTCTTATGGTATGGGAGCGACAAAGTGGCAGACTATTAAAAATGTGGTCCTTCCCGCAGCTCTGCCGGGAATTCTTACGGGTGTCATTCTTGCACTGTCCCGGGCAATCGGGGAAACTGCGCCATTGGTTGTTATCGGTATTCCGGCATTGTTAATTCCCGTTCCTGATGGAATTTTTGATAAATTTACGATTTTGCCGGTTCAGATTTACTATTGGACAATTGACTCTGCCCTTGTAGCGGAATATGCCAACCTGGCAGCTGCAACTATCGTTATATTATTGATTGTATTGTTTGCGATGAATTCAATCGCTATTTTGATCCGCAATAAATTCCAAAAAAGATTTTAGTCCGGGAGGTTTAATAAAATGCCTGTAGTTACAGAAAAAGCCAATCTGAATACTAAAACAGCTAATCTAAGCCAAAAAGCAAAAGAGAATAAAAAAGTTGTTTATCATACAAAAGATCTTAACCTTTGGTACGGGGAAGGCCATGCGTTAAAAAATATAAATCTGGCCATTAATGAAAATGAAGTAACGGCCATTATCGGTCCATCCGGATGTGGAAAGTCCACATATATCAAAACCCTGAACCGCATGGTCGAGCTTGTTCCTTCTGTGAAGATTTCCGGTGAAATTTTATACCGCGAGCGCAATATTCTTGATAAATCATTTAAAGTGGAGGATTTAAGAACAAGTGTAGGAATGGTTTTCCAAAAGCCTAATCCATTTCCAAAGTCCATTTATGATAATGTGGCATATGGACCGAAAATACACGGAATCCGTGATAAAAAAATCCTGGATGAAATTGTTGAAAAAAGCTTAAGGGGAGCGGCAATCTGGGATGAAGTAAAAGATCGCCTGAACCAGAATGCGTACGGCTTATCAGGCGGGCAGCAGCAGCGTCTTTGCATTGCACGCTGTCTTGCAATTGAACCGGATGTCATTTTAATGGATGAGCCTACTTCTGCACTTGACCCCATTTCCACTTTAAAGGTAGAGGAGCTAGTGCAGGAGCTTAAGGAAGAATTCAGCATCATTATTGTTACGCATAATATGCAGCAGGCAGCCCGTATTTCTGATAAAACAGCCTTCTTTTTAAATGGTGAAGTAATCGAGTTTGCCGAAACTGATAAGATTTTCTCCACTCCTTCAGATAAGCGGACTGAAGATTATATCACAGGAAGATTCGGCTAATTATTGTGTGCAGGTTTAATGAAAGAATATAATCCATACTTGAATGGATGAAGGGGGATTACCATGATGGCAGTACGTGAAAGGTTTGAATATGATCTGCAGGAGCTTCAAAAGAAACTGATTGAAATTGGCAATTTTGCAGTAGAGGCCCTGCATAGATCGGTTGAAGCGCTTGAAACACAAAATATAGAATTGGCTCTTGAAATCATTGATGACGATAATCAGGCTGATATTTTATATGAGGAAATAAATGATTTAGCCATTCTGCTAATTGCCAAACAGCAGCCTGTGGCCATTGACCTTCGCCGCATCATTGTCGCTATAAAAATCGCAACAGACATTGAACGGATTGCTGACTTTGGAGTGAATATAGCGAAGTCTACCATACGCATTGGGTCAGAACCTCTTATTAAGCCGATTGAACATATAAAAGAAATGTACGAAATCTCTACAGAAATGCTGCGTCTATCCCTGGAGGCTTTCACTGAAGAAGATATTGCAAAGGCAAAAAAAGTTGCCGATATGGATGATCAGGTAGATGACCTATATGGTGAAACAATTAAAGAGCTGCTGCAGATCAACCTGCAGAAACCGGAATATCTCCCTCAGATCACTCAGCTGTCTTTTGTTTGCCGATATTTAGAAAGAGCAGCTGATCATGTAACCAATATCTCAGAACATATTTTTTACCTGGTTAAAGGACGTCAATATGATTTGAATAATTAAATTAGGAAAGCTTAAGCGCCTTGCACGCTAATGCTGGACAGTAAAAAAGCTAAAAGGATTCAGCTCCTTTTAGCTTTTTGTTATGATTTTTGCGATTTCTTTATAGCTCATATCAGCGGTCAGTTTAAATGTGCCCAGCTGTATTTTTTTGCTGAACCCGTATTCTTCAAGGTAAATGCCGAAATTTGCTGCCTGATCGATTACATTCGCCTCTTCAAGCTGTGCTGCGATTTCCCCAGGCGTCATGCCGCTCTCAATTGTAAGCTGATAGACTTCCTGTGAACCTTCTTCCGGCTCGGTATCTTTCTCAGCAGGTTCTTCTTTTTCTTCCGTATTCTTATTTGCTGGATCCTCGGATTTAGTCTGCTGCAATAGAGTATATTCTTCCTCTGTTAAAACAGTATAGCCGTTTGCCTGAAGAAATTCTTTCGCACTGCTTACATCAATTTTTCTATTTTCAGACTGATTCGGCTTTATGAAAAAATAGGGTGTACTGAAGGCTATGACAGCTGTAAGGATGCCAAATGCAAATGCCCGGGTATTTCTTTTATTCATAGCCATGACCTCTAAATTTCATTTCTGTTTGAATGGTTCTTACTTCATCAGGAGAGAGTGATGATTGTCTGGCAATTTGCTCTACTGACAATCCTTGCCTGGTAAGCAGCATCACCTGATTTTTTATAATTTCATGAACTTCCCTTTTCACTAAGGAATGAGCAGAAGACTCTGCAGGGACTTGCTGAATAAATGGTTCTTCACCCACCAGCAGTTCTTCTTCCAATACTTTTAATTTCTTTTTAATCTGATACATTTCCTGAATCTGCTGCATGGACATTTGGTCCATTTCTTCGCGCAGCTCTTTATAAGGATCTTTCAAGAACACTGAAAGAATAAATAGCCCTATAGACAAGATCAATAATGCCAGCATGATTGATTCCAAAAAAAGTCACCTCATATTCATTGAACAGAAATATTTTACCATCAAAAATGACAAATTTCGATATGCAATCCATAAACAGGTGAAAATTAAAGATTTTTGTCGCTGGAACTCTGTCGAAATAGCTTCCCGGCATACTTTAAAAATTTTTTTCTTATTCATTTTCAAGCAGGCATGTGCATTCGCAGGAAGCGACAATTTCCGTTCATTGTAGGCTATCCATATCAGTGATAACATTGGGTTATATAAATAGTCATAAAATTTTGCCTTTCGTCATATATATTCCTTTTTTATTTGCTTATGAAAAAAATCCAAGAGGTGCCGGGTATGATCGATGAAATTATTAAGCTTCGCCGCAGAGGGCTTTCATTTCGCAAAATTGCCAGTGAGCTTGATACAACTGTAGGAAAAGTGCAATATCAGTGGACCAAACTTATCCAAAATAAAGCAAAACGCGACAGCGAGGAATCTGCCGTGAATAATATGACAGCTGAAGAAAATGACGTTCCTAAACAAACGAAAGATCAATTGATATTAACACGCTTAACATTTGATAAGGTAAAAGTATTATGGAAATTATCTAATCATAAAGAGAAAATGGCTTCACTTTACTTGGAAGAGCCTGTCTCTTCCAGGAGAAAATCTTTAAGAATATATGATGTTACCGGGATTTATTTTGATGGGGCCAATGCGGTCGCTGATCATGAAGTAATCCTGTCCCATCAATCAGAGTGGATCTTCAAAGGGCTCAAACCTGGCAAGGTGTATTGTGTAGAGCTGGGCATAAAATTGACGGAAACTCATTTTTTCCCATTGCTTCGCTCAGAAGCAATTCATACTTCTGAGGAAATGCCTTATCAAACATCGGGAATAGGCGAAGCTGAGAGGCAGCCTGCTGAATGGACTGTGAATGTGAGTACATACACTTATTATGAATCAATGAGTGAAGGGGAGAAGGTAAAGAATGATGGAAACGGTAACTGCTGAGCGAAATAAAAATACCTGCCATAAAGGTTTGCCTAAGATCCTTCTTCTTACGTGGGAATATCCTCCACATGTTGTAGGCGGCTTATCAAGACATGTGCATGGACTTGCAGGAGGCTTGAAACAGGATTATGAGGTCCATGTTCTGACAGCTAATCCGGGCGATCTTTCCAGCTATGAACTTAAAGATGGTATCTATATACACCGAGTCAAACCCCTTAATGAAAAAGATCCTAACTTTTTGCATTGGATATTAGGATTGAATTTGGCGATGGAGCAAAAAGCCATTGAACTGACATCTTTCCACCACTTCGAGCTCATCCACGCACATGACTGGCTTGTAGGTGCATGCGGCCTGTCACTAAAGGAGAGTTTACAGTGTCCTTTAATCACGACCATACATGCAACCGAATATGGAAGGAATAATGGGATTTACACAGAATTACAGAAGTTTATCCATAGAAAAGAAGAGCAGCTGATACTAGGGTCAGATCAGGTTATTGTCTGCAGTGAATATATGAAGGAAGAAGTACTTCAGCAATTTGCTGTCGAAAGCGAGAAAATGTCTGTTATCGCAAATGGAATCAGCAAGGAACCCCAGCTTGATGACCCTGACTCTTTATTGGAGGGGCTGCAGGTAAAAAAAGGAGGCAGGCTGATATTTTCCATTGGGAGGATGGTCAGGGAAAAAGGGTTTGATACCTTGATCGAGGCAGCGCCTATTATTAAAGAAAAGTACCCGGATACTTATATGATTATAGCCGGCAAAGGTCCTATGCTTGAAGCCCACAGAAAAAAAGCGAAAGAACTGAATGTTGACGATATAATTCGTTTTCCGGGATTTATTAATGATATGCAAAGAGTAGCCCTCTTTCTAAAGTGCGAGTTCGCTGTTTTTCCAAGTCATTATGAGCCATTTGGCATTGTTGCCCTTGAAGCAATGATTGCAGGAAAACCGGCGATAGTATCTAATACTGGCGGGCTAAAGGGAATAGTAAAACATGGATTTTCCGGCTTGTTTATGACCCCTGGAGATCCTGGCAGTTTCGCAGAGCAGGCGTCCGCTCTCCTTGAAGATCCAAAAGCAGCCCTTACAATTGGCAGACAAGGTCAAAAGGTCGCAGAAAGCCTATTCAGCTGGGGACGCATTTCGGAGGAAACAAAAAGAGTATTCCAAGAAACCCTAATCAGCCAGAAGCTTGAAGACCTTGTTTAAAGCTTTTGCAGTATTAGCAGGCTGAAAATTGTTAAGCACTGAGTTTATTGTAGCGGAGGGCACTTGACTCCTGCTTAGAGGAGAGGGAGCGGGAGACCCCGCAGGCGAAGCCGAGCAGGCTCTCGTTCCTCCCCGCGGAAAGCATGTGACTGTAGCGGAAATCAACGGGTAAAATATGACAAACCTTTTATTAAAATTCTTAAAAAATATAAAGAAAAAGGTGCATGAAGATGAATACATTAAATTGGATTCAATCTGATGTTTATGAAGAAATGGAGAAAGCGCCGATCGGGAAATTGAAAATGATTCCGGGTTTATGGATAGACGGGAAAACTTACTGGATGGAGAATGGCAGTAATGAGATATTTCCTGATGAAAATATTTCTGTTCAAATTAAGACAGAAAAAATACATTCTAAAATTTCATATTTTAAAAGCTATATCACTAACCATGTGGACGAGCCCAGAAAGATTAAGCTTTTATTGCAGCACAGACATGAGTATTCTTCCCGTGAACATCTCTCCTTCATTTCTCCCGCAGAAAATGTCATCTTTCATTTGGCTGATTCCAAGCTGTTTTTGGTTAATGGCCAGCTAAACGGCAGAAAAATGAAAGAGTGTACGATTCAGCCTTACTGGAACGTATACAGTGACCAAATTTGGAACTGCAGAAAGAAAGGGACTTTAAAGTATCATCCTATGGTCCAGGGAAATGCAATAAGCGTCTTCTCGCTTAATGCAGTATTCAATGGCAGAGGGACAATAGAAGGGGGATCATGGATTATTAACGGGGAAAGCAAATCAGAAATCCTTCGGTATAACAACCTGCTGATAGGCAGGGTTAAAGAGGGCACTTTTAAAAAAACGTACTAGCATTTCGAATTAAAAAGTGATATTATAGAAAAGTCGTATGAACGAACTAGTTTGAACATAGTTTGGAGGGAAATTACATGCGTGTAAACATTACGTTAGCTTGCACAGAATGTGGAGATCGTAACTATATTTCTAAAAAAAATAAACGAAATAATCCAGATCGTCTTGAGCTTAAAAAATATTGCCCAAGAGATAAGCGTTCGACTACACATCGTGAAACAAAATAAGCGGTAGGATCATTCCTACTGCTTTTTTTGTTGACTTTTTTTATGGGTATACTTCCCTTTTCTGGATAAATTATTGAGGGGATTTGCAGATGTCATCTTCTGTTGGAGGGGGTTTGGTATGGAAATGGATAAAAAAGCGCTTAGAAAGCAAATGCTGGATAGAATGAAGGAATTGAGTAAGCCTGAGTATGAACAGCTATCATATGAAATTGCCCGCAGCCTTTACAGCAGTCCTTTATGGCTTCAGGCTAAAACGATAGGTATAACGGTTTCAAAGCCGCCTGAGGCGGATACGTGGCAGATTATCAGAAAAGCATGGGAAGATGGAAAAAGGGTTGCTGTCCCGAAGTGCATTCCCCAAGCAAAGCAAATGGTGTTTCGTGAACTGAAAAGCTTCATGGAATTGGAGTCTGTGTACTATGGATTATGGGAGCCAAGTCCAGAAAAGACAGAAGAAGTTCTCAGTGAGGAAATCGAAACTTTAATCGTACCCGGGCTGGCATACATGAAAAACGGCTTCCGCCTGGGGTTTGGGGGAGGCTATTATGATCGTTTTCTCGAGCAATATAAAGGAAGAACCGTTTCACTGGCTTTTGAACTGCAGGTCATAAACGGTTTTCCAGTGGAAAACCATGACAAGCCGGTGGAAATGATTATTACCGATCAGCGGGTCTGGGCATCCGGAAATGCTTGAATCTATTGTTATTTTTATTTTTATATTAATCACGGCGCTTGCTGGATATTTTTTTCGATTACTGACCCTTTCAGGCAGTACAGCCGCATTCATTGTAGGTGCGGCAACAGGATGGGGATTTGGCTTTTACGGTCTCCTTGTGCTGGGGTTCTTTTTTGCGAGTTCCAGCTTTTGGTCAAAATTTAAAAGCCATAGAAAAGAGACATTCGAAAATAAGCATGCAAAAGGGTCAAGAAGGGATTGGCAGCAGGTGGCAGCAAATGGAGGAATTGCAGCTATTGCCAGCATAATCCATCTCCTGATACCATCACCGGTTTGGCTGATAGCATTTCTAATTGGCCTGGCCGCAGCGAACTCGGACACCTGGGCATCAGAAATTGGCTCATTAAGTCAAAAACCTCCCATTTCGTTGAGGACCTGGAAGCCAGCAGAGACGGGAACTTCAGGTGCTGTCAGCATTCTGGGCACAATTGCAGCTTTGTCAGGTTCTTTTACAATAGCACTTCTTTCATTCATGCTGTTCAGCGTTTCACTTTATGAGGTTATGCTGATTGGGATCTTTGGATTTGCGGGAAATCTGATTGATTCCATATTGGGGGCCTTTTTTCAGGCTGAATACAAGTGCCTGGTGTGCAATGAAAGTGTTGAAAAAACCGAACATTGCGGGCAGCCGGCCTCATTGGTAAAAGGCAGGCGTTTTGCAGATAATGACTTTGTTAATTTTTGTTCAGGTTTAGCTTCTGCCTCGGTGGGAATTCTTCTATATATTCTATTGACATAGAGGGACTGAGATGCTGCTGTTCCTTACCTTAAGTGAAAAGGGGAGTTGTTATGAAAAATCGGGTGAACAGAGTCGTGCTGATTGGAACTGGCTTTGTAGGCTCAAGCTATGCCTTTCCACTATTAAATCAAGGTGTTACAGAGGAATTGGTTCTGATTGATTTAAATAAGGATAAATCTGAAGGAGATGCGATGGACTTGAATCATGGCATGCCATTTGCTCCTTCCCCAACATCGATCTGGTTTGGAGATTATTCAGATTGCAAAGAGGCTGATTTGGTTGTCATAACTGCTGGAGCAAATCAAAAGCCTGGAGAGACACGTCTGGATCTAGTGGAAAAAATGCAAAAATCTTTAAAGGCATTGTGAATCATGTTATGGATAGCGGTTTTGATGGCATTTTCCTGGTTGCGACAAATCCAGTAGATATTCTGACCTATGCAGTCTGGAAATTCTCCGGACTGCCAAAGGAAAGAGTAATCGGATCCGGAACGATATTGGATACAGCCAGATTCAGGTTTCTGTTGGGGGAGTATTTCAAAGTCGATACGCGCAATGTTCATGCATATATTATAGGTGAACACGGGGATACTGAATTGCCTGTATGGAGCCATGCTGATATTGCAGGGAAAAACATTGATGACTGGATAGGGAAAGAAGAGAATTTTAGAAAGGAAGATCTTAATTCGATATTCCTTAATGTCAGAGATGCAGCTTATCAGATTATTGAGCGAAAAGGGGCGACTTATTATGGAATAGCCATGGGCCTGGTCAGACTGACGAAAGCCATCCTTCAGAACGAGAATTCGGTCCTTACGGTGTCAGCTTACTTAGATGGAAAGTATGGTCATGATGATGTTTACATTGGGGTACCTGCTATAGTCAATAGAAACGGCATTCGTGACATTGTTGAACTTGACTTAAACAGCGAAGAGATTGATCAGTTTACCCAATCAGTAAATGTTCTCAAGAAAACGCTGGAACCAATAAGGAAGGATTAGCCAGCTTGCATTGGGCGGCGGATTTTATTTTGTTCTGAAGCATGGATAAAAATTATTTCCTCTTCTCACAATAAGGAAGAGGAGGGATTTTTAATGTCTCGATTACTATCCATATTTATGATAGGGCTTGGTACTTATTTTGCCTATCATAACCGTTATCGATTGATTAATGTTATTTTTGGGAACGTCTTTTTGCGGAAACTGCTAGTCACTTCAGTAATGAGTTTTCCGCTTGTCCGCGACAGGATGATGAGCTCTGTTTTCTCTTCTGGGCAATCGGAAGGGCAGCAATAATGTAAAGAAAAGCTGCAGCGCCTCCCCCCGACACCTCAAGGGGGGAGGCGCTGCAGCTAGACAGTTGTCAACATTCAGGATTTTATTTTTTTAGTAATTAGACCGTAATGGTCTTTTTATTTTGGATAAATATTTAGGTGCTTTTTCTTTTACAAAAGGTTTCTTTTTTGCCTATAGTTAAATAAAGTATTGTAATCATTGCAACATATAGAGAGTGGGGGAAGAATTGGCCGTTCAAGAGGATTATTTATTTTGGAAACTTGCGGATTATTTCATATCTGATCAGGGGTACAGAATGATTCAGCTATCTGGTGATCAGGATGAATTATGGCTTGAAAAGATGGAGCATAAAACGATTAAGGCAATCAGGCTCTTAAAATATAATCTTGACTGGAGCAATTGGCTGCAGCGGGATATCGAAGTTACTGCCCAAAAAGCAGAATCTGTCAGGAAGCAGCTTGGCAAAAGGGAGATGCCGGTATTAAATATCTATGTCACTAAGTACCTGCCTGTAGATGACTATGAATTCCGCATCACAGTCCCCTTCATGCCTGAAAATGCGAAAACCTCTGTCCAAACCCTAATCATTGAGTCCGGCAAACCGGATAGCCTTAGTGCGGTTGAGGCCATTTTTGAAAAACCGTTAACGTTTCTGTCCGGAAATTATACGGAAATGGATGTTGATGCACTGAAACATGCCGCTCTTTCTAAAGCAGTAAAAACAGCGAAGAAAGAAAAGGAAATGTTTAATTTTGGGAAGCCCTTCTTTACGTATATATTCATTTTTATTCAAGTTGCTGTTTTTTTAGTTTTGGAAGCAATGGGCGGGAGCACAGATACATCGACTTTAATCAAGTATGGAGCTAAATTCAACCCATTAATTCTTGATGGGGAATGGTGGAGATTTTTGACCCCGATTGTTCTCCATATTGGGCTGCTGCATTTATTAATGAATACACTTGCCTTATTTTATCTAGGTTCGGCAGTAGAACGCGTGTATGGAAATTTAAGGTTCCTATTCATCTATTTGGCTGCAGGTTTTGGCGGGACATTAGCCAGTTTCATTTTTAGTCCTACCCTTTCAGCTGGGGCAAGCGGAGCTATTTTTGGCTGCTTCGGTGCACTTTTATATTTTGGGCTCATTTATCCAAGTCTTTTCTTCCGTACAATAGGATTTAATATACTTGTCGTATTGGGGATCAACCTTGCATTTGGGTTTACCATTCCAGGAATTGATAACGCAGGCCATATCGGCGGGCTGATTGGCGGATTTCTTGCTACTGGCATTGTGCATTTTCCCAAGAAGAAACGGCCATTGCTCCAGTTCCTGTTTTTAGCAGCATCATTCTGTCTGGCGGCTGGATTGTTGAAATATGGTTTCAATGAACCAGGAAGGCTTTTAAATGAACAGACTGCAATGGTGATGGCCCAGGAGCATATTAATGCTGAAGAGTATGAAAAGGCTCGTTCAATGCTTGCTGATTTTGTTAAGGAAGGGAATGCCTCTCCAGAAGCTTATTTTCTGTTATCATATGCGGAAATAAAAGCGGGACAACTGGAAGAAGCAAAAGTGCATCTTCTCCATGTCGTTAAGGAAGAAGCCTCTTTCCACGAAGCACATTATAATCTGGCACTGATCTATTTAGAAGAAGATAACACGGAAAAAGCAAGGCATCATGCTCAAAAAGCCACTGGTCTTAAATCGGAACAGGAAGAGTATCAAAAGCTATTAAACCAAATAGAATAAAAAAACAGCTGATATTTTACTGAATTTTCAGCTTACTACCCGGGAAATAATATCTTCATTTCCGGTGAATTTTCATGAATCATGCCAATCATTGGTATGATTTTTTTTTTGCATGTCTATGATGTTGAATAGTATGCAAGGAAAAGAATGGAACAGAATGCTGAGGTGGGATTTTGGAGAAAGTCAGAAGAGAGCCTGTAAAGGTTTCGCTGAAAGAAAATATAGAATATCTTAGAGATGCACTTGGAGTTGAAAAAAGCTTTGATGTGATTCAGCTGGATGTTGAATATGCAGAAAGGGAAATGGCCCTATATCTTGTAGATGGCTTTGTAAAAGATGATATATTGCACTATCTGATGAAAATGCTTGCAGGATTGGATGCTGGTCAGCTGGAAGGGGATACGCTTTCCAGGTTAATAAAAACGTATATACCCTATGTTGAGGTTGAAACCACTGATGATCTGAATAAAGTTGTGGATATGGTGCTGGCTGGTCCAACTGCATTAGTCGTGGATGGTGTCGATGAAGTGATTCTCATTGATGCCCGTACATACCCTGTAAGAGGCCCACAGGAGCCTGATATCGAACGTGTTGTCCGCGGTTCAAGGGATGGTTTTGTCGAAACACTCGTCTTTAATACAGCCTTAACGAGGAGAAGAATTAGAGACCGGACACTCCGCATGGAATATATGCAGGTGGGCAGGCGGTCTAAAACAGATGTTGTTGTCAGTTATATTGAAGACATTGCAGATCCTGAAATGGTCCAAAAAGTTAAGGATTCTATTTCTAAGATTGACACTGATGGGTTGCCAATGGCTGAAAAATCAATAGAGGAATTCATTTCTGGCCGGCATTGGAATCCATATCCGATGGTAAGATATACCGAGAGGCCTGATACAGCAGCAACCCATCTTTATGAAGGGCATGTCTGCATCATCGTCGATGGTTCGCCCAGTGTGATCATTACACCGACAACCTTCTGGCATCACCTGCAGCATGCTGAGGAATACCGGAATAAGCCCCTTGTAGGTGCATATTTGCGATTTGTCCGCTTTTTGGCTGTCTGGGCGTCCATTTTTCTTTTGCCTTTATGGTACTTATTTGCTATAGAGCCACAGCTGCTGCCTGATGCATTATCATATATCGGGCCGAATGAAACAGGACAGCTGCCATTAGTCATTCAGTTCCTTATGATAGAGCTCGGTTTGGATATGCTGAGGATGGCTGCAATCCATACTCCATCCGCACTGGCCACTGCACTCGGACTGGTGGCTGCCCTGATGATTGGCCAAGTAGCTGTTGAAGTTGGATTGTTCATTAATGAAGTAATTCTTTATTTAGCAATAGCAGCAATTGGAACTTTTTCAACACCAAGCTATGAAATGAGCCTGGCCAACAGGCTGATAAGAATCGCCCTGCTGATTGCAACAAGCATTTTCCATACTTATGGATATGTAGCTGGCATCATGCTGCTGATAATCATGCTGGCGAGAATGAAATCTTTTGGAGTGCCATACCTGTGGCCATTCATCCCTTTCAATCTGAGAGCATTCAGGGATGTATTGCTCAGATCGCCAATACCATTGAAGAACAGGCGGCCGCGTTTCCTGCATCCCAAAGATCCAGATCGCTAAATGTAAAAAAATCCCTTCCTGGCTGCTGTGCCAGGAAGGGATTTTTTACGTTAGTCCAGGAATCTTATTTATTTCCGGGAGCTTGTCCATCTTGAGAAGGATGGACATTTAGATTATACTTTATTGTGGTATAAACTTATCGATAAAGCAGAGGTACAGAATGAAAACCATTTATGATATACAGCAATTCCTGAAGAAATATGGGACAATTATCTACATAGGGAATCGTGAAGCTGACTTGGAGCTTATGGCTGCGGAATTAAAAGAGCTATATGATTCTCAGCTTATTGATGTGAAAGATTACCAGAGCAGCATCTTGATTTTACGGACTGAAATTCAGAATCTTAAAGAGAAAAAATAGACAGAAAAGGTGATGGAGTTTGGCAGAGAAATGGCTGGTTGGGGTAGATTTAGGCGGAACAACTACAAAACTTGCTTTTATCAACTATTATGGGGAAATCATTCATAAATGGGAAATTCCCACTGACAATAGTGAAGAAGGAAAAAATATTACGATAAATATAGCTAAAGCCATCGATCATAAATTGGAGGAACTGGATATAAGCAAGGATAAAATCATCGGCATTGGCATGGGGGCTCCAGGTCCTGTAAATCTTGCAACAGGTGTTGTATATAACACTGTTAATTTAGGCTGGAAAGATAATTACCCGCTGAAGGATTTGCTTGAAGTGGAAACATCGCTTCCAGTCATCATTGATAATGATGCTAACTGCGCTGCTCTGGGCGAAATGTGGAAGGGAGCCGGAAATGGCGCTAAAGATCTTGTATGTGTAACACTTGGCACAGGTGTCGGCGGCGGAGTAATTGCCAACGGAGATATTGTGCAGGGAGTCAGCGGAGCTGCAGGTGAAATTGGCCACATTACTTCCGTTCCTTTTGGCGGTGCTCAGTGCAATTGCGGAAAAGCGGGCTGCCTTGAAACAATAGCATCAGCTACAGGCATTGTCCGACAGGCTCTTGAAAACCTAAAATCGGGTGGAGAAGGGGTTCTTTCCAATTTATATAGGGAGAATGGGTTTATCACAGCAAAAGATGTTTTCGATTCAGCAAGGAATGGGGATGAAGCATCTCTTCTGGTAGTCAATGAAACAGCTATGCACCTGGGACTGGCATTGGCAAATATAGCAAATACCTTGAATCCGGAAAAAATAGTATTAGGCGGAGGAGTATCCAAAGCAGGTGATGTCCTGCTGAAGCCTGTTATTGAAAACTTCGCTAAATTTGCGTTTCCAGGAGTGAAGGAATCCACCGTCATAGATATTGCCACATTGGGCAATGATGCCGGCGTAATTGGAGCAGCCTGGCTTGCTAAAAATAAATAAATAAATTGAAAAAAGCGCCTGATTGCGTGCAGGTGCTTTTTTCTTTGCCCACTTTCGACACTGCGGATTCAAATTAACACAGGTAAACAGTCATCTTTTTTTCTTTTTCTCATAAAATTGAAATGATGGAAAGGGGGAGAAAGATGAAAGTCAAAGTCCGGTCCGGAGACTCCATCTGGTATTACAGTCAGCTCTTTATGGTGCCAATCAATCTCATTGCTGATTCCAATCCCGGCGTAAATCCTGCATTGCTGCAGATAGGCCAGGAAATTAATATTCCCGGCTTTACACTGCAAAATTATACGGTAAGACCAGGAGACACCTTTTGGAAGCTGAGTACTTCCAGAAACCTCTCTGTAGATGCTCTTCTCCTGGTTAATCAATCCCTTAATCCAAACAGTCTGGCCCCCGGTACAGCCATAAAGCTGCCAAGGCGGGTAATAACTCCAATTGTATCAGGCAGGAGAAGTTATGCTTACAAAGCTTTAACAGCCGATATTACCATGCTGTCGGATATTTATCCGTTCATAAAGGTAAAATCAATTGGCCAAAGTGTCCTTGGAAAGCCAATTCAGGAGATACGTCTGGGAAAAGGGAATAAGAAAGTGCAAATTAATGCATCCTTTCATGCAAATGAATGGATTACAACCCCTATATTAATGGCTTTGCTGAACAGCTTTCTCTTATCCATAACAAATGTCCGGCCGATAAGAGGCGTGTCAACAATGCCTTTATATAATTCCGTTGACCTTTCCATAGTGCCAATGGTGAATCCTGATGGAGTAGATCTTGTCTTAAATGGGCCACCTCCAGAACTCAGGGAAGAAGTGATTGCCATAAATAGGGGAAGCACTGATTTCACAGGCTGGAAGGCCAATATTAGGGGTGTAGATTTAAATAATCAGTATCCTGCCAAATGGGATTTTGAAAAAGAGAGAAGTGAACAAAATGCTCCGGCACCAAGAGATTATCTTGGGGAAGCCCCGTTAACAGAACCAGAAGCCATAGCAATGGCGGAACTGGCAAAAGATAATCAATTCGATCGAATGCTTGCCTTCCATACACAAGGAGCAGAATTTTATTGGGGATTCGAGGGATTGGAGCCGCCGGAATCACAGGTACTCGCGCTAGAGTTCGAGCGTGTCAGCGGGTATAAAGCAGTTCAATACATTGATAGTTTTGCGGGTTATAAGGATTGGTTCATACAGGAGTTCCGGAGACCGGGATTCACAATTGAACTTGGAAGAGGCATCAATCCCCTGCCCCTGTCACAATTTGATGATATTTATGAAGAAGTGCTGGGCATTTTTCTTGCATCGCTTTATATGTGAAAAATTAACCTTGAAAATGTTTCTTTATTGTATTTTAGTGAAACAGACATTAAAATAACTATCATACTAACTTCACAAGCCAATAGTTCTATGGTAACCGGCCGCTTTTCCAAATCGAAGACGGAAAAACGGCTTTTTCCTATTAAATACATTAATTCTATTATTTTTGAAACATTTTCATGCCGTTTACGTACTTATATTTAGGGAGATAAGGAGGTGCGGATTTGTTGGACACTCAATCTACATATCAAGGGAAGCTTCTTTTTTTATTTTTTGTTATGATGGTTTCCCTATTTTTAATAACCGGCTGTGAACAGCCGGAAAAAGCAGAGATGCAGCAAAAAAAGAATCAAGAAACAGAAGCCTCTGAACCGTCCGCACCACCTGATAATGCTGAAAATAGGAACGTTAAGCCTATCCGGATTAAAGAAGGGGAATTTCAGGGAGCAAATGGCTGGCTCAGCGATGATAAAATTGTTTACACTGTAAGTGAGGGAACAGCTTCCAGGGTTTTTTCTTATAACCTCTTTTCTGGCGATCAAAATCTTCTCTATGAAAGTTCACATCCGATTGCGTCCGTAACGGTCAGCCCGGCTGGCAAATACATTCTGATTCGAACATCACCAGGAACCTATGAAGGAACTTTAACCGCGATAAAAGCAAATGGGAAAGTTGTTTGGGAGAAAAATATATCTGGCTTTGACTTTGCTGTTGAGTGGAACCCTTATCATGAAGAATCATTATTAATTTCTTCATTTACTGAAGACTGGGACTTTACTTCCTACCATATCGACATTGCAAAAGGTACATCAGAAGAATTAAACCTAAGGGAGCCTTTTGCCAAATGGGGGGATTCAAATCATCTTTTTTTCCTTGATTGGGGCAATGAAAACCCGTCACTTTTTGCACCGCTGGTTAAACAATCTATTGATGGAAATAATGAAACCAAGGTTTTGGCAGACATTTTTCAATTCGATGCTGCCAAAGACAGGCTAATGACCATCACTGTGCCGGCAGATCAGTCAGATCAGGCTATGTATACTTTTATGGATAATGACTTCAGGAAGTTATCTTCAATCTCAGTACCTCATTTGACAAGGTTTTCGGATTGGCTGGTACCGTATTATGACTGGACTCCTCAGGGCATCATAACTTTTCAGCCATTGTATAGCGCTGAAAGTGATATGTATGCAGGGGGATTTCAGCTTATATCCGTTGACAGTGAAACAGGAGATAAGGAAGTGCTTCTGGAAGACATGGAAAATGCGCCGCTCAGCTGCTCACCTAATGGGACAGCCTGTTTAGCGGGTTTTTATCTCGAAGAATTAATAATGCCTGACAAAAGAGAAATCTTTCGGTTAGTAGAACATAACGATAAATCAAGTTAGATAGAGGGGTAAAGATATGGCTATTGCAGACGTTACTGTTATTCCAATTGGAACGGAAACACCAAGTGTCAGCAGTTATGTGGCAGACATTCAGCGTGTATTAAAAAAGTATGAAGAAAGCGGCAAAATCCGATTTCAGCTGACACCCATGAATACCATTATTGAAGGGGAACTTACTGATTTGTTTGAGGTCATCCAGGCAATGCATGAAGTCCCTTTTGAAAAAGGCCTAATGAGGGTGGCAACTAATATCCGCATTGATGACAGACGTGATGTCAAAAGGAAAATGGAAGAGAAGGTCCGAAGGGTTGAAAGTCAGTTAAATGGCTAAAATAAAAGGGCTCCCCATTGAGGGAAGCCCTTTTATTTTTTTAAAAGTCAAGCATCAGACGCCATCTGCTAATGCTTAGCAGGCTCGTTGCACTTTTCTTAGTGAACAGCAGGATATCCACTGTTAATTATGGTCATTACAGAGAACCATCCGAAAACAGCAAGTGTTCCTACAGCAAAAACCAAGCCAAGGAAGTTCTTGTTTTTCAGTGCGCTAAACGCACCAAAAGCTGCAAGAACTGCGACTAATGCAAAAATGATTGGTAGTCCCATTAAAACAGCCCCCTTTATTTCGTGATCAGCAGGCAAAAGCCATATCAAAATCATTCTTCAGGTTATATACCCATTATGTAAAACCCAAGTATATACATTCGTCCTTTATTTTATATTTTTTTCTTCTATTTGTCGAGGTCTAAAAATGACACTTGTATGTCATATGCTTCAGCAATGCCGATTATTAAATCCTTTAAGTGAAGTTCTGAAAAATAAACCAATGGCACTTCTTCTTCTTTTGCGGTAAAGACTAAATGCTCCTGAAATTGATAGACAGCCATCCGGACATCTTCTGCACTGCCCCCGGTTATAGTAAAGGCGCTAAGGAGCTCGGTGAACAAGCAGAACCCGCTGTCTGTTTCTATGGCAAAGTCATCAAAAGTTTCTCCCTTTACACCAGATTTTATGTACCAGAGATTAAAAAATTCTTCGAATAGCCCGGCTTCGACAAGTACACTTCTTGTGAATTCGGCATGAGCCATCTGCTCAAACAGAAACGTGCTCTGCTGAAAATCGAACAGTTCAGTCTCTTTTTTTATTAGATCCATGAATTCGGGCACATCTTGAATAATATAGCTGGCTTCAACACCAAATAGGATTTTCATCTTATTCTCCTTTTGCAGATATAAGGCATTCCATTCTGATATAGTGTAAAATAATAAACAATTAAACCAACACTGGGAGGTGTAAGCAATGGAATGGAATCAGATCCCTCTTGGCCCATTGCAAACAAACTGTTATGTTCTTTCGAATGAAACCAAAGATTGTTTAATCTTCGATCCGGGTGAAGAGAGCGGAAAACTAAGCGGTATTATTGAACAGAAAGGACTAAAACCTCTAGCTGTAATTCTTACTCATGCTCACTTTGATCATATTGGCGCTGTAGACGAAATAAGAGATGCATTTTCTATTCCTGTATACATACATGAAAAAGAAGCAGCATGGCTTCCAGATCCAGCCTTAAACGGATCTCACCTTTTTAAAATAGGCAAGCTGATAAAAGCAAGGCCCGCCGACCATATTATAACAGGGGAACAAGAGTTGAGCATAGGTGAATTTAACTTGAAAATTCTAGAGACACCAGGCCATTCTCCGGGCAGTATTTCACTATATTTTGAAGATGCAGATCTCGTGGTTGCCGGGGATGCTTTATTCAGTGGGAGCATTGGACGCACAGACCTTCCTGGCGGCAATCATCAGCAGCTTCTTGAAAGTATACATAATAAGCTTTTAACATTGCCTGAAGAAACAGAAGTACTCCCTGGACATGGACCGGTAACGACAATTGGGCAGGAAATGGATTCAAACCCCTTCCTGAATGGGTTCTGAATGTAAAATAGAAAAGCCCTTCTCCAATGAGAAGGGCTTTTCTGGGGGATGTTTTATTCATATAAAAAATGGGAGGGGATATAGTTAAGCTACTACATTAACAATATAACAGAGAAAACACTATGTCAATAGTGAAAAAAAGTGATCAAAACAAGATTGCATGGCTGTTTCCAATAAGCTAGAATTTTTTAAAAAAGGGAGTTCTTATGCGGAATTTTTTAATGAATTTTATAGAAAATACTCCTCAGCAAATGATCAGCTATGCTGAATATATCCAGCAGGCCCTGTATCATTCCGAATATGGTTATTATATGAAAAACACACCAAAAATTGGGCCGGCAGGAGATTATATAACAAGCAGCAATATTTCTGATATATATGGAAGGACGATTTCAAAGTGGTTTTTTCAGATGGCAAAGGAGTATAAGCTGCCTTTTCAGGTCTGCGAAATAGGGGGCGGAAATGGGCGTTTCGCCCGAGCTTTTATTGATGAATGGAAGCTTATTGCTGATGAAGAGATTCATTACTGCATTTTTGAAACAAGTCCCTATCACAGAAAGCTGCAGGAGGAACAGATTGTATTTTCTGAAAGTATAAGACAAATAGATAGCTGGAATGAAATCACCCCATTTTGCGGCATGATTTTTTCAAATGAGCTGTTTGATGCCTTGCCCGTACATGTGGTTGAAAAAAGGAAGGATCAATTGCATGAAATTATGGTTACCGTAAAAGAAGGGGAGCTTGCAGAGATAGCTGTGCCATTAACAAATGGAGATATTTACTTATTTCTTGAAGAAAGCGGTCTGTCACTTAGCAATGGCCAAAGAATTGAAATTCCTCTGCAAATGGAACAGATGATCAAGAGCTTGTCTGTTGCTCTGGATAAAGGCATTGTACTGACTGCCGATTATGGGTATACAGATGAGGAATGGCAAGAGCCGATGAGAAGGGATGGAAGTCTTAGAGGCTATTACAAGCATTCTTTAATGAATAATGTACTCGAGCACCCTGGAAAGATGGATATAACCAGCCATATCCATTTCGATTCCCTGATCCGCATTGGAGAAAAGGAAGGGCTGAACTTCCATTTTAAAATGAGACAGGACGAATTCTTGCTGTCTGCAGGCATACTACAGGAACTTGAAGATCATTATGATTCTAACCCGTTCTCTCCTATCAGCAAAAGAAACCGGGCAATCAGAAGTCTGATTATGCCTTCAGGTATGAGTTCAGCATTTCACCTGGTTCTTCAGGCTAAGAAAATATGAGAAAAATAAAAAAGCGATGGTTTCATCGCTTTTTTATATCGGCAATTAGTGGCCGCCCGCGCCTGGTGTCATCATAAATGTTGACCAATAAGTGAAGCCTACGAAGAAAACAGTCAAGTATGCTCCAAAAACATAAATATACATACGTTCGGAAAGCTTTAAGTAGCTTAAAAGCAGGAAAAATCCTGTTTGGCCGAAGAAAATCAGGGACGTTGTATACATGTCGCCAAGGTAAAACATAACGGCGAAAATTCCCGTCCAGAAGCCTAATACTCTGTACATACGATCCATATGTATCCCTCCTTTTACCCTTACAAGTCCATCACTACAATATTATAAAGTAAATGCTTAATAAAAGTAAATAATGGTTTCAAAATAGTCCAGAAAAGAGCAGGAAAAACGATATGCTTGTTAAGCTGGTTTTTTCCTGGATCTGTTTTTTTAGTTTCCAACAAATGCCTGATAGGAGCATGCATCACAGCCAGTCAGCATATTTTGCTTTTCCACCAGCTGAATAGAATGAAACAAACTTTCGAACATACCCTTCAAATATTCATTATGCATATTGCACACAGGCTCTCTGTGGCGGGCTGCAACTTCTTTAAATGGGCAATTATAAATTTGGAAATAGACAATAGTCTTTTCGGCGTTTACATCAAATTCAGGATGAAAACCTGACATATCGGCAGCATGCTTTAGGATGTTTAATTTCTGGTCAAAGGTAAGTTTTTCTGTTCCTGCAAATCTTTTAAGCTCTTGCTGGATCAGTTCTCTGCCAAATTTCTTTCCTGTCGAATACAGTGCCTTTCTGCCTTCTTCACCTAACTCCAGCATTGTCTCCATGGTTATTTTTGCAAGCAGCTGATAATCCCTGTAAGGAAAATGCAGCTGAATCACGTCATCAGATAACCGATATAAGCGGCTTGGCCTTCCGCCTTTGCCTGTTTTTTTTGTTTCAGATACAAGCATATTGACATCTTCGAGCTTGGATAAATGCAATCTTGCAACATTGGGATGAATGCTGAAATTATCTGCAATCTCCTGTACGGTCACATCTTTATGTCTTTTCGTAATGTATTGATAAATATAATAGCGGGTTGGATCGGATAACACATTAGTTATTTTTAATGTTTGCTCCATTTATTGTCACCTCAAAAGGGTAATTTATTCCCGAGGTCATCAGCTGTCACTTATATGAATGAGCTGGCGCCTTCCTGGCATGCTTCCATTATAATACAGTCGATTTAGGTTAACACTGTAATCACTATAAGTTTAGAAAATGTTCACAAATGAAGTTTAATTACTTATACAAATGTGTATACGTTTATTGTACAAATGATGTCCAATTTAAGTAAAATAATATTGAAGTTTGTGAGGAGAAGAGTTATGAGCCAATTGACATTTTTCACATATCCCAGCTGTACTTCCTGCAGAAAGACGAAAAAATGGCTGACAGCCCATTCAATTGATTTTGAAGAAAGGCATCTCTTCAGGGAGACTCCATCATCAAGAGAATTACTAAAAATACTTTCCTTAACAACAAGCGGCCTTGACGAACTGCTCGCTACCCGCAGCCAGACCTATAAAAAACTGGAACAGAACCTTGAGGAATTATCTTTATCAGAAGTGGTGCAAATAGTAATTAAGGAGCCAAAACTGCTGCGGAGGCCCATACTGACAAATGGAGATAAAATTGTCATAGGCTATAATCCGGATGCATTTAAGAATATTGCCAAATAGATTTTATCGCAGTCTAACGGGCAGTAAAATTCCCGTTACAAGAATCAGAGGAATCAATTGAGGATAAGTGGTGGGCAAAATGCCCGTATAGGCCCGATTGGTTCAACTAACAATCAGTGGGTTATAAAAAAAACCACTGATTGAAATTTGAAATTTCACTTTATGGGAAATGCGTATAGATTGCGCATTTCCTTTTTTTTGTAGTAAAAAAAGGAAGGAACACCTGGTGTCCTTCCATAATTACTGGGCTAGCAGGATTCGAACCTGCGCATGACGGAGTCAAAGTCCGGTGCCTTACCGCTTGGCTATAGCCCATCAATTCATTTGGTACACTTTTATTATGAAAAGAAAAAAATAATTTATTCACAAATTCGTCAAAAAGATTTGCCGAAATATGGAGGTTATACTCGGGATTAGGCGAATTATTATCTATAACAATTAATAAAGGTGGTGCATAATTAGTTGAGTGTAATTGAAAGAATGGCAGAACGAATTATCAAAGACGCCGTCAGGAGCCATGCTTCCGACATCCACATTATTCCCCGAAGAAAAGACACTCTAATTCAGCTCAGGTTCGGCAGCCAATTGACCCCCAGGCTTTATCTTCCTAAAGAAGAGTGCGACAGACTGATTTCTCATTTTAAATTTACCGCTTCGATGGACATTGGTGAAAAGAGACGGCCGCAAAGCGGTGCCTATTCTCTTGAAGTAGATGGACAAATGATTGGACTGCGTTTTTCAACCCTCCCATCAAGCCACAGCGAAAGCCTCGTTATCAGAATTCTGCCCCAGCAGGAACAAATTCCTTTTTTTCAAATCAGCCTTTTTCCAGACATGACCAGAAAAATGCTGGCATTGCTGAAACATGCTCATGGATTAATTATTTTCACAGGACCAACTGGAAGCGGAAAAACCACAACATTATATTCTCTGCTGAATGAAACCTCTCATATGTTCCATCGCAATGTGATTACCCTGGAAGATCCGATTGAAAAAGAGAATGACTTGGTCCTTCAAGTTCAAGTCAATGAGAAAGCGGGCGTATCTTATTCCGCAGGCTTGAAAGCAATCCTTCGCCATGACCCCGATATCATTATGGTGGGTGAAATCAGGGATGCGGAAACTGCGAAGATTGCTGTTAGAGCAGCACTTACAGGTCACCTTGTCTTAAGCACGATGCATACTCGGGATGCTCAGGGGGCTGTATATCGTTTAGCTGAGTTTGGGGTGAATATGATGGAAATTGAGCAGACACTAGTGGCTGTCACGGCTCAGCGCCTTGTCGAATTGAATTGCCCTTATTGTGAAGGGGAATGTTCTCCATTCTGCTATGGATACGGCAGGTGGAAAAGGGCAAGTGTGTTTGAGCTTCTTGCAGGAAGAGCGCTTAATGCCTCCATAAAGAAGGCGAGAGGCGAAAGAAGCCTTGTTAAGTATCGCACACTTAAAGAGGTAATAACTAAAGGGATTGCTCTTGGATATATAAAGGAAACTGAGTACAGCAGGTGGGTGCACGATAATGCGGAAACATAAATGGACCATTCAAGAACAGGGCTTGTTTCTGAAAAATACTGGTGAACTGCTGTCCAGAGGGTACCCCTTATCTGAGGCACTGGAATCAATGATGCATCAGCTGCCGCCAAAACGAAAACATGAAATTAGTCAGTGCCTCTCTCAATTGAAAGAAGGATTTCCTTTTTATCAAATCCTTGCAAACATGAACTTTAATAATAATCTGATCGGCTATGTGTTTTTTGCCGAACAGCATGGCGGCCTTGCTTCTGCATTTCTTGAAGGAAGCGAAATGGTGCTGAGAAAAGGAAGGGACATTCAAAAATTGCAAAAACTGATGACCTATCCTATTTTCCTGATGTTCATTACCGCATTCCTATTTGTTTTCGTTGATAAAGTCCTGCTGCCCCGTTTCTCTTCCTTATTCGTTTCCATGCACCTTAAGCCTAATTTCTTCACAAAAGCCGTTTATTTGTTTGGGGACCTTCTCCCATTATTCATTCTGATTGTACTCTTCGGTTTAGTCACTTTACTTATATACTATTTTTTTAGATTCAGAAACCTTTCCCCTATCCAGCAAAAGATGGTCATAGTAAAAATTCCTGCTGGAGGCCATTTTCTTCGTCTTTACTACACCCATTTCTTTGCTGTACAGCTCAGTCACCTCTTAATCGGCGGCCTATCCACACATGAGGCGCTTAGTCTTTTTGAAAAAAATGATAAGCAGCCTTTTTACAGCGCCCTTGGTGAAGCCGTGAAAATCAAACTCCGTGAGGGGAATAAGCTTGAGGATATACTAATTAGTTATCCTTTTTTTGAAAGGGAGCTGGCCAATATTATCAGACATGGTCAAAAAAATGGCAGGCTGGACCAGGAATTATCTTTTTTCAGCAGGCATTGCCTAAATAAATTGGAGGAAAAGACAGAAAAACTTCTTAAAATGATTCAGCCTGTTTTATACATGTTTATCGGTTTTTTAATAGTGTCAATGTATTTGGCAGTTCTGCTGCCTATGTTTCATCTATTGGAGGGATTTTAATGAAATGGCGCACAGTAAATAATGACAAAGGGTTCACGCTCATTGAAATGATGATTGTTTTATTGGTGATTTCCGTACTCTTAATCATCACCATTCCGAATGTAACGAAACACAATTCAAAAATAAACAGCAAGGGATGCGATGCGTTTGTTAAAATGGTGCAGGCCCAGGTTCAGGCATATGAAATTGACAATAAAGAGCTTCCTTCAGGTATACAGGATTTAGTGGATGCCGATTACCTCAATGCTGAAACCACGACTTGTCCAAATGGAGATGCCATTAAGATTTCTGCAGAGGGGAAGGTTGAATCTTCAGGGTTATGATAAAGAACAAAGAGGGCTTTACATTAATAGAAACTCTTTTCGTTTTCAGTATTTTCCTTATAATTGCCACGATTACCTCTATTCTTCTTAAACCGCAATTCCTCTATCTTGAAAAGAGAATGTTCTTTTCCCAATTAAAGTCTGACCTGCTTTATGCCCAGAATTATGCCATCACCCATCAGACAGATGTAGCTATTCAAATTGTTCCCGAGGAGAAAAGGTATTACGCCCAGGTAAAGTTTGCAGCTGATCCTATCTTCAGCAGAGAATATCCTGGAATCATTGAGATTAAGGAGGGTACCATGCCATTGTATTTTCAATACGGGCCAGGGGGAATTACAAATAAATTTGGTACTTTCTATGTCAAAACAGACAATGAGCAATACAAAATTACCTTTTTAATCGGAAGAGGGAGATTTTATGTGGAGAAGGAATGACGGCTTCTTTTTGGCTGAGCTCCTTCTGTCTTTATCGGGGATGCTGCTTGCAGCGGGTGTAATGTTTCCTCTTGTCATTAAGGCTATTGAGCATTCTGAAGAGGTAAAACAGGATTACGAAAGCACACAGCTGCTTTATGAGAGTCTCCAGGAAGCCGCCTCGGAAGGGAGTTATCCTGTGGGGAAGACTATTATAAAAAATCAAACCGTCTATGAAATAGTCCCTATGGAAAACCAAGGATTTATGGAGGTTTGCATAAGATATGAAAACGTACGGGATAGATCGAAAGAAAAGTGTGAAGTATTCCAATAATAAAGGATTTACCATGCTGGAAATGCTGTTTGCGTTTGCAATATTCTTAATGATTGCTTCCTTTTTGCCTGTCAGCATTAATTTCCTCTTTCAGGACTGGAAAATGGAAGCCAGGACACAAAGACTTGAGTGGCATGTATTTATCAATCAGCTGAAAAAAGAGATTAGGCTTGCTGATGCTGCAGAAATATCACCTGTTTCCATTGTATTAACCATAGACGGGAAAAGTGTGATTTATGAAAAATATGGTTCCAATTTGAGGAGGAGAGTGGATATGAAAGGCCATGAAGTTGTCCTGCAAAAACTTGATAGAATAACATTCAGTTCCATTAATGGCGGAGTTGAAATAAATGTATCGGATAGTTTTGATCAGGAGCATTCGGCCTGTCTTTATTACCTGATGAATATGGAGGATATTGATGTACCGTAATCAGGATGGATTTTCTTACCCTCTTACTTTAACAATCATTCTGGCTGCACTCTTTCTCCTTACGATTCAATTAGATCAGTTTATTTCTGAGAAAAGGATAGTGAATCAGGCGGAAACCGTCATAATGCAGGAGTATTACTTACTGTGTTCCTTTAAAAAAACTGAAAAAATGCTGAGCGAAAATATAGACCCTGATAAATCAGGAATTTTTTCGTTTAAAAATGGATCTGTTTCATATGAAATCTCCCCAGTGGCAACAAGCTTAATTCAAATTACCTTCAAAACGAAAATTGGCTCTGATAAGGAAATTTCCGGATATGCTTACTATGACACGGATCTGCAAAAAATGATAAAATGGATTGAAAAAAACTGAGTGGGGATAAAGATGAAGCCAATTTACTTAATCGGATTCATGGGTGCCGGCAAAACAACAATTGGAAAAGAGCTTGCATCCTGCTTAAACCAAGAAGTAATCGATACAGATGAAGAAATAGTTATGCGGGAGAAGAAAAATATTAATGATATTTTTGAAGAGCATGGAGAGGAATACTTCAGAAATCTTGAAACGCTTATATTAAATGAGTTTGACAATAGAGCGGGAATTGTTACTACTGGCGGGGGAATTGTAGTTAAGCCTGAAAACAGAAAAAAGCTGAATGAAAAAGGAATCGTTTTCTTCCTTTATGCTTCGCCGGAAGAAATATTTAAACGGATTGAAAATGATCATTCCAGACCCCTGCTGAAAGGCGATAAAAAAAAGCTGATTCAGGAACTTTATGAAAAAAGGATGCCGCTTTATAAAGAAACCGCCCATGTAGTCATTGATACCACCAATAAAGATAAAGCAGAAATAATTCAGGAAATAATAGATTGTTTAGGGTAAAAACTCGTTGGACATACTTGTAAATATAAATAGCAGGGTGTAATTGCAATATGTGCAGAAAAAGGCAGGTATGACAAATGAAATCCAACGATTATGTAAAGTATCTTACCCAGACAGTAGTAAAATATATAGATCAGCCCAAAGATGAGCGAAAACGGCATAGAATAGAGAAAAAGGACATGAAAGAGCCATTTTTATTCAGGTGGTTTGGCATGTTTTCATATGTTTTCTATTTGGGCATGAGAAGAAAAAAACATAAGTAGATTTCACGCAAAAAACCGGCAATTTCTGCCGGTTTTTTGTGTGCTTTCATACTGCGCTGTCTGTCAGATAGAAGAGGCCTCCATTTATTATAGAGATATTAATCTTTGGCTCATATTGCTCTTGAAGGGCTGCTTTCTCGTTTTCATAGCTTTCGCCCTTTTCTTCTGCATCTTCATAAAAATGTTCAAGAAGGCTGAGATCCTTTTGCCAGCGCTTGCGGGCTTCATCAGCCCATAAATGTTCTTCCTGTTCAATTACGGACTTTATGAAATTAGCTACCCTGAATACACCGCTTCCCGGCATAATGAGCGGTGACAGAGTGAAAGAGTAGTCGGGAATCTTTGGTGTAAGGCTCATGCCAAGCAATCTGTCATGAAAGCTTTCAACCATTTGCCCATTTATTAATTGGAGGCCGATGGATTTAAAGACATCTCTTTTTCGGTCGCATTGATAAGATACACGGACGTTCATTCCCAGCCATGGCCTTAATGGAACCTGCATGCCTGGTGCCTCCCGGTGGTTTTCATATAATCGTATATAGCCTGCCAGGTTCCGGGCAGAATGAAAGATCTGGTGAAGTCTTGGGGAGCCAAAATGAATGACTTCCCCCTTAATATGTGCAGGGGCGAGCTGCTGGTTTGTAATAAGTGTAAGCTGCATTGGGTTAGGAACTCCGCCTGTTTTTTCGAGATAATGCCAGTAAAAGGGGCGATTCATTAATTCCTTATCCAGATCAATCGTCAGCTGTACGGTCATATACCCCGGGCCTTTATCAATTATTTCGCATCCATTTGCGTGAAAATACCTTTCAAGGAATTTATGAATTTCCTGTTGCTGCATTCAGTCCACCTTCTTTCATATCCTCAGCAAATTGAATCATGCTCGTAAGGTTCTCCATTTTGATTCTCATTTCACCTTCAGAAGCAGATCTTCCGAAAATGTCAACAAGGTGATCGTCAATACTTCCAAATTCAAGTTTTGTTAAAATATCATCCAAATCACCTATGACTTTTTCAAAAAGATGTATTTTCTCATATAAAAGCTTCATTACATGTTCTTCGACTGTATCTTTAGTGGCAAAATTATAAATCATGACATCCTTTTCCTGGCCGAGACGATGGATACGTCCTATCCTTTGTTCGAGACGCATTGGATTCCAGGGGAGATCAAAATTAATGATATGATTGCAGAATTGCAGGTTTATCCCTTCTCCTCCTGCTTCTGTTGCAATCAGGACTTGAGCATTCTTTTGGAAAAGCTCCCTCATCCAGTCCTTTTTGCCTCTTTTAAATCCTCCCCTGAACGGCACAGATGTAATCCCATATTGTTTTAAAAACCACTGAAGATACATTTGTGTTGCTCTGTATTCAGTAAAGATTATGACCTTGTCATTTATGTTTTGTATTAATTCCAGAGCTTTTTGAGCTTTGGAATTTTGCTGGACAGCTTCCACTTTTTTAATAAGGTATTGAATTTGTTCCTGAAAAGCTATTGAGGGCTGTTCCTGTCTTTTTAGCATATTCTGAAGGGTGAAATAGACAGCTTCCCTGCTGCTGCACGCCTCTCTTTGCAGGGTCATCACAGAAAATTGGCTCGAACTGACCCAGTCACCTTCACCCCGCAGCTCTGTTACAGCTTCATAAAGCTCGCGCTCAGCCTGCGAGAATTCAATCGGTATTGTTTCCACATGTCTTTTGGTCCATTCAATTCCTGTATCTGCCCTGCGGTTGCGGATCATTACTTTGTTTACGAGTTCTTTTAGATGTGCATCATCGTTTAAAGAACGCGAGTCCTTTTTATAATTCTCATAAAAGGCTGATTCATTGCCCAGATGGCCTGGTTTGAGCAAAGACACAAGGTTGAATATCTCACTTATGCGATTCTGAATAGGTGTCGCTGTTAAAAGGAGGCAAAACTTCTTTTTCAGGTTTTGCACAAACTCATAGTTTTTGGTTTTATTATTTTTAAGCTTATGAGCTTCATCTATAATGATCAGATCATAATCAAGGCTGTAGATAATATCCCGATGGGGATTTCGTTTGGCTGTATCAATGGATGATACCACTACATCGCATTGTTCCCATACATAGCTTTTCCGCTGTGCCACAGCCGGAATAAAAAATTTGCTGTTGAGCTCCATGGCCCATTGTGAAACGAGGGAAGCAGGAACGAGTATAAGGACTTTTTTTACGAGTCCCCTGATCATATATTCCTTTAATATCAAACCAGCTTCAATCGTTTTGCCGAGACCGACCTCATCAGCAAGGATCGCTTTGCCGTTCATGCTTTCAACAACCTGCTTGGCTACTTCCAGCTGATGGGGAAGGGGAGTAAGATTCGGCAGATGCTTTGGAGCCTGCAGGCCTTCAAAATCAGGAATAGTCGTGTGGTTTTCAACCTCAACAGCCAATTTATAAAGCTCCCAATTTCCCCATGGGCCGTCGTCATCAATTCTTTTTAAGAATTCATCCTGCCAGGCAGAATCAAAGCCAATTTGCACTGTCATAAAAACAGCTCCTTTTATCTATATAAAGATATTGCCCAAACCTCGTTAAGGTGGTACGATGTTAATAGCTTTGAAAGTTTTGAAAGTTAACACATTACATTTAGTTAACCGAAATAATGGATTTTTTATTTTTTCTGTTTGGTATAAGTATGACCAACTTGGAAAATTTTATAAATGCGAATGACAACAAGGGGAGAGACTACTTTGTAGCGCCGAAGGAGCAAGCAAAATCTGTGAATCTCTCAGGCAAAAGAACTCTTGTTTGACGCAGCTCTGGAGAGTGCTTTTTAATAAGCCACCCAAGGGGAAAGCCGATTTCGGTAAACTTTCAGGTGCAAGGACAGAGATCTTCTCATATTTGAGGGGATACTCTGTCCTTTTTTATGTTCAACAAGAAATTTTTGAACTTCGAGAACTGTCTAGCTCCATCGCCTACTCCTTCGAGGTCACAAGCTTGTCTTGTTTCGGCTTCTAGGGACTCGGGGGCATAAGCCGTTTCCTTTCAGAAGGAAAAACGCCTTCTTACAGGAACCGTCTTATGCCTGAGGCCCCCAGGATGAGGGTCATGCAGACGTTGCCACAGGACGTGGCGCTCTCAGTCTGCGTTCCTTGAAAGGACAATCGCCTCCACATTTCGAGCAATCCTCCCAAAAAGGCAAAGAACGCCTTTCCGTGAGGCTTGTCTTGTGCTTGTCGGGGGTGGGCAAGGCGCTTCCGCTTTTCTTATGTTCCTGCAACAACTTCAAAAGATTTAAGGGGGACGAGTAAATGTCACAGTTAAAACGCACGCCTTTATTTGAGGTGTACAAAGATTACGGAGCAAAAACCATTGATTTCGGGGGCTGGGATCTTCCTGTTCAATTTTCAAGCATTAAAGAAGAACATGAAGCAGTCCGTACAAAAGCCGGGCTTTTTGATGTATCCCATATGGGTGAAATCGAAGTGAAGGGGACGGATAGCCTTAAATACCTTCAAAAAATGATGACGAACGATATTTCCAAATTAAAGAACTCAGGTGCTCAATATACAGCCATGTGTTATGAGAATGGCGGAACTGTTGATGATTTACTTGTCTATAAAATAGAGGATGATCATTATTTGCTGGTTGTAAATGCTTCCAATATTGAAAAGGACTTCAACTGGCTTCAGGACCATGCTGAAGGGAATGTGGAATTGAAAAACCTTTCTGAAGATATGGCACAGCTTGCGATTCAGGGACCGCTTGCAGAAAAAGTGCTCCAAAAGCTTGCTGGCACGAACCTGTCGGATATCGGATTTTTCAAATTCCAGCAGGATGTAGATCTGAATGGAAAGAAAGCGCTAGTCTCCAGAACAGGTTATACAGGAGAAGACGGATTTGAAGTTTATTGTGATGCCCAGGATGCAGTCGCATTATGGATTGAAATCCTTGAAGCAGGCAAAGAAGAAGGCGTGCTGCCATGCGGGCTTGGCGCAAGGGATACTCTTCGTTTTGAAGCCAACCTGGCACTCTATGGGCAGGAGCTCTCGCCTGAAATCACACCTCTTGAGGCAGGAATCGGCTTTGCTGTAAAAGTCAATAAAGAAGCTGATTTTATCGGCAAAGAAGTGCTTAAGAATCAAAAAGAAAATGGGGTTCCCCGCAAGCTGGCTGGAATTGAAATGATTGACCGCGGCATTCCGCGCCATGGCTATCCTGTATATAAAGGGGAAGAACTGATCGGGGAAGTGACAACAGGAACTCAATCTCCGACATTAAAAAAGAATATTGGCCTTGTTCTTATCAAGAAAGAGCATGCGGAGCCGGGAACTGATTTGGAAGTGGAAATCCGCGGCAAACGACTGAAGGCTAAGATTGCAGCAACACCTTTTTATAAAAGAGAAAAGAACTAACCGGGGGGAGAAAATGATGAAACATCGCTATTTACCGATGACAGAGTCTGACCAGAAAGCAATGCTTGAAAAAATCGGCGTCAGTTCTGTGGAAGAACTATTCAGTGATATTCCCGAAAGTGTAAGATTTAAGGGTGAATATAAAATCAAGCCGGCAAAATCTGAGACAGCCTTACTGAAAGAGCTTACTAAAATGGCTCAGAAAAATGCTGATCTTCGTACAAATACATCTTTCCTTGGTGCGGGTGTTTATGATCATTACATGCCAATCATTGTTGATCATGTGTTATCCCGTTCAGAGTTTTATACTGCCTATACTCCTTACCAGCCAGAAATCTCCCAGGGAGAGCTCCAGGCAATTTTTGAATTCCAGACCATGATCTGTGAGTTAACAGGAATGGATGTTGCCAACTCATCTATGTATGATGGCGGAACAGCACTTGCTGAAGCAGCCATGCTAAGCGCAGGCAGCACACGCCGCAAGAAAATTCTTATCTCAAGCGCCGTTCACCCTGAATCTAAAGAAGTAGTAAAGACATATGCAAAGGGCCAATATATTGAAGTGATTGAAATTCCTCATAAGGACGGCATCACAGATCTTGAAGCTCTAAATGGAATGATTGGCGATGATATCGCAGCTGTCATTGTACAGTATCCTAACTTTTTTGGCAGAGTCGAGCCTTTACAAGAGCTTGAGGAGATTATCCATGCCCATAAATCCATGTTTGTTGTTTCAAGCAACCCGCTTGCTCTTGGCGCACTGACACCTCCTGGTAAATTAGGAGCAGACATTGTAGCAGGAGATGCCCAGGTTTTCGGAATTCCTACAGCTTTCGGAGGCCCGCATTGCGGATATTTTGCCGTTACAACCAAGCTAATGAGAAAAGTGCCGGGCCGTCTTGTCGGACAAACGGTAGACGATCAGGGGCGCCGCGGCTTCGTGCTTACTCTTCAGGCGCGTGAACAGCATATCCGACGCGATAAGGCAACCTCAAATATTTGTTCCAATCAGGCTCTAAACGCACTTGCGGCATCTGTAGCGATGACTGCTCTTGGCAAGAAGGGCGTAAAGGAAATGGCTGCTGCCAATATGCAAAAAGCCCATTATGCGAAACAGCAATTTAAGGCTGCCGGTTTTGAAGTTCCATTCGAAGGCCCTTCATTTAATGAATTTGTCATCAAATTGAATAAGCCTGTTAAAGAAGTAAATCAAAAGCTTCTTGATAAGGGCATTATTGGCGGCTACGATTTGGGCAGAGATTATGCTGACCTGAAAAATCATATGCTTGTTGCTGTAACAGAATTGAGAACGAAGAATGAAATTGATGCATTCGTTAAAGAAATGGGGGATTACCATGCATAAGGAAGATCAGCCACTCATCTTTGAATTAAGCACAGAAGGCCGTATCGGCTACAGCCTGCCTGAAATGGATATTCCAGAAATTGACCTGGGCGAACTTCTTCCCGAAGGCTACCTGCGAGAGGAAGAGCCTGAGCTGCCGGAAGTGTCTGAACTTGATATCATGCGTCATTATACTGCACTTTCAAAACGCAATCATGGCGTTGATTCAGGGTTTTATCCACTGGGCTCCTGCACAATGAAATACAACCCTAAAATCAATGAGAATGTAGCGCGCTTCAATGGTTTTGCCCACTTGCACCCGCTGCAGGATGAAAGCTCTGTTCAAGGTGCTCTGGAACTGATGTATGATCTGCAGGAGCATCTGATTGAAATTACGGGAATGGATGAGGTTACACTTCAGCCAGCTGCAGGAGCACATGGAGAATGGACTGGATTAATGATGATCCGTTCTTATCATGAAGCGAATGGCGATACAAAGCGCACTAAAGTAGTCGTTCCTGACTCTGCCCACGGAACAAATCCTGCATCCGCGACAGTCGCAGGCTTTGAAACAGTAACTGTTAAATCTGATGAAAATGGGCTGGTGGATTTAGAGGATTTAAGAAGAGTGGTTGGCGAGGATACTGCTGCCCTTATGCTGACTAACCCGAATACTTTAGGTTTGTTTGAAGAAAACATTCTTGAAATGGCTGAGATTGTTCACGGCGCCGGCGGGAAGCTATATTATGATGGAGCTAACCTGAATGCTGTACTTTCAAAAGCACGCCCTGGAGATATGGGATTTGACGTGGTTCACCTTAATCTTCATAAAACCTTTACAGGACCGCATGGCGGCGGCGGACCGGGATCAGGGCCAGTCGGGGTAAAAGCGGATCTGATTCCTTTCCTTCCAAAGCCTGTTCTGGTAAAGAACGGTGACCAATATGAATTTGATTATGACCGCCCGCAATCAATCGGCCGTGTAAAGCCATATTACGGAAACTTTGGAATCAATGTCCGGGCTTATACTTATATCCGTACTATGGGGCCAGATGGACTGAAGGCTGTTACGGAAAATGCGGTATTAAACGCAAACTATATGATGAGAAGGCTTGCGCCATTCTTTGACCTGCCATTTGACAGACATTGCAAGCATGAATTCGTTTTAAGCGGCAAGCGCCAAAAGAAACTTGGCGTGCGTACATTGGATATTGCCAAGCGTCTTCTTGACTTTGGTTACCATCCGCCAACCATCTACTTCCCGCTTAACGTGGAAGAGTGTATTATGATTGAGCCGACAGAAACAGAATCAAAAGAAACGCTGGACGCTTTTGTCGACGCCATGATTCAAATAGCTAAAGAAGCTGAGGAAAACCCTGAGATTGTTCAGGAAGCACCTCACACAACAGTAATTGGCCGTCTTGATGAAACAATGGCTGCAAGAAAGCCGGTTCTTCGCTATCAAAAGCAATAAAACGAAAAAGGGTGTCCCTAAGAGGGCACTCTTTTTTTGCGGCTTATAGACTACTTGTGAACTCTGGGAAGGAATAGGGAAATTTGGGAATTTGCAGCGATTCCGGGGAAAAGAATCGAAAACCTGGGCATGAAACAAGCTAAATGAGAAAAGAACAGCGGTTTTGGCGAATAGATTATATGATTGAACTTAGAAGAGGGGTTTCCAATCAATAGACCCCGTTAAAATAACGGGGTCTTTTTAAATATTGCTATTATTTTTTCGCTTTCACTTTTCCTGTCCATTTTTTAAATCCGCCCTGCAGGTGTGAAAGGTCTTTGTAGCCTTTACGATGCAAAAACTGGGCAGCTCTCGCACTTCTCATGCCGCTTTGGCAATATAAGTAGACTGGCTTGTCCGGACGCAATTCCTTCATGCGCATTTTCATTTGTGAAAGCGGTATATTGCGGGCACCTAAAATATGGCCGTTTTCAAATTCATTTGGTTCACGTACATCGATTAATTGGGCTTTTCTGTAGCCTTCTCTGAACTGGTCTTCCGTAAGCGTTTTAACAATTCGGCGCTGATAAAACCAGGTTATCACGGAATAGGTAATGATTGCACCCAAAATGATAAGAATGAAATAAAGTGTTTCCAATATGTCTTTCTCCTTTCACACATAGGTAAGCCAACTAATATTATATAAGCCTTTCCTAATAGGAGTAAAGGAAATCTGTTAAATTTGTTATGGAAATTCAACTTGCTTTAAATTTCACTGGAATTTTGGTAGACTATTAACCGCAAATGACTAGTTAAAGAATCTGAAAATGAGGGCTACATATGACTAAAGAGGTTTGGCGTTTTATCGATTCAAAAGAGGGGTCACCTTCTTTTAATATGGCTTTGGATGAGGCGTTGCTTGACTGGAACAGTGAGGGCAAAATGCCTCCTGTAATCCGTTTTTACGGCTGGAATCCGGCGACTCTTTCAATCGGCTATTTCCAAAAGGTTGAAAAAGAAATAGATATGGAAGCTGTGAAGCAGCATGGATTGGGATTTGTCCGAAGGCCTACAGGCGGAAGAGGCGTACTTCATGAACATGAACTCACATACAGTGTGATCGTACCTGAAGCCCACCCCGAAATGCCGAATACAGTAACTGAAGCATACAGAGTTATTTCGGAAGGGATTTTAAAAGGTTTTCACGGACTTGGGATGGAAGCTTATTTTGCAGTGCCGAAGACAGCTGAAGAAAGGGACTCTCTGAAAAATCCAAGATCTGCTGTTTGTTTTGATGCCCCCAGCTGGTATGAACTTGTTGTAGAAGGCCGTAAAGTGGCTGGGAGTGCACAAACAAGGCAAAAAGGGGTAATCCTTCAGCATGGTTCCATTTTGCTTGATTTGGATGAAGACAAGCTGTTCAGCTTGTTCAAGTATCCGAATGACAGAGTCAAAGAGAGAATGCAAAAAGCTTTTAAGAATAAAGCTGTTGCTATAAATGAGCTGACAACTGAAAAAATTACCCTGGATCAAGCAAAAGCAACTTTCAAAAAAGGATTTGAAGAAGGCTTGAATATTGAACTTGAACCTTACAAGCTTACAGATGAAGAAATGGCATATGTACAAAAAATCGCAAAAGAGCGATATGAAAGTGATGACTGGAACTATAAGAGATAAAAGCGGCAAAGTCGCTTTTTCTCTTTTTTTAATGAATAATTTTCCAATTGTTGCCCTGTAAAAGTGCAAGCTTCAAAATATGTTAAAATTTATCGTTAATTGTCGGAAATCGGCTATTAACTCTGTTTTTCTTTAAATTTTGGTATATTTTAAGTTTGACAAAATCACTTTTAGTTGAACTAGACACAATATGTAGTGGTGTCGAAAATATTTAGGACACTATATATTGATTTTGGGGTTTGAGGTATGGTAACTTTAGGGTACTCTTTTAAAACAGATAGATTTACCCTATCTGCCAGAATGCTTACACAAATTGATAATTGAATTTAGAAGGAGTTGTAACAATGTCTGTTGCTCTAGGACAAAAAATGAAATTGAACATTGATCGTTTAAACAAGGATATCCGTCTTTTTCCTCAGGTTCACCCTGTAACCCCAGATATGAAAATGACCCACAAAGGTGTTTCCCGCTTAGTTATGCTAGATCGTTACACCTTCAAAGACACCGAGAAAGTGACACTCACAAACGGTGACTTCGTCGTCCTCACAATCAAGGAAGATCCAAAATTTCCGGCACGAGGCTTAGGATTCATCCAGGATATTGACTGGGAAAACAAGACAGCCAAGGTTTTAGTCGAGGAAGACTACAGAGGAGTACTGGATGATCCGGAAGAATCGAGAACAGGCATTATTACAAAGCCTCTTGATGTAATCGAGAAACCCCTTGAAATCTTCTATGAGCAAATCGCCAAGCGTAACGCAACAGGCCTGGCATCTGTTGAGAAAACCGAAGAAAAAAGAAAAGAATGGTTTGAAAAGTTCTATCAGGAATTGAAAAACTTGAATTTCATTCCGGCTGGCCGCGTATTGTATGGAGCGGGTGCCGACACAGATGTTACGTATTTCAATTGCTACGTAATGCCATTCGTACAGGACTCCCGTGAAGGAATTTCCGAGCACCGAAAGCAGGTAATGGAAATCATGAGCCGAGGCGGAGGAGTTGGGACAAACGGTTCAACCCTAAGGCCGCGCAACACACTGGCTAAAGGAGTAAACGGCAAGTCATCGGGTTCAGTATCCTGGCTTGATGATATTGCGAAGCTTACACACCTTGTGGAGCAGGGAGGTTCCCGCAGAGGTGCTCAGATGATTATGCTGGCAGATTGGCACCCGGACATCATCGAATTCATCATCTCGAAAATGCAAAACCCAAGAATTTTACGATTCCTTCTTGAAAATACAAATGATGATACAATAAAAAAATATGCTAAAGAAAAATTAAAATTCACTCCATTTACTGAACAGGAAATAGCCATGTACCAGGGTATTATCAATTACAAGAGCATTCCCGGCTATGGCGGTTTCAGCGATAAAATCATACAGGATGCTGAAGAAAAACTGGCGACTGGCGGTACTTACAGTGTTCATAATTCTGAATTCCTGACCGGGGCAAACATTTCAGTCTGCCTGACAAAAGAATTTATGGATGCAGTTGAAAATGATGCAGAATATGAGCTTCGCTTCCCGGATGTTGAATCATATGATGCTGATACCATGAAAACCTACAACGAAGAATGGCATAAAGTCGGTGACGTCAGAGAATGGGGAAAACTTGGCTATAAAGTCCGTGTTCACCGCAAAATCAAAGCGAAAGAACTTTGGAACCTGATTAATATCTGTGCAACATACTCGGCAGAGCCAGGTATTTTCTTTATTGATAATGCCAATGACATGACCAATGCACAGGCTTACGGACAAAAGGTTGTAGCAACAAATCCGTGTGGCGAACAGCCTCTTGCACCATATTCAGTCTGCAACCTTGCAGCAGTGAACCTTGCAGAAATGGCAGATAAGGAAAATAAGACCGTTAATTTTGAAAAGCTGAAGCGTACTGTTGAAGTGGGAGTACGTATGCAGGACAATGTAATAGATGCTACACCATACTTCCTTGAAGAAAACAAAAAGCAGGCATTAGGCGAGCGCCGTGTTGGCCTTGGCGTTATGGGGCTTCATGATCTGCTGATCTATTGTGAAACAGAATATGGTTCTGAGGAAGGCAATGTGCTGATTGACAAAGTCTTCGAAACCATTGCAGCCACAGCTTACAGAGCTTCTGTAGAGCTTGCGGAGGAAAAAGGGAGCTTCCCATTCTTAACAGGTGAAAATGCTGAAGAAACAAATCGCCTGCGCAAAGCTTTTACAGAAACAGGCTTCATGCAGAAAATGCCTGAGGATATCCGTGAATCCATTTTACAAAGCGGAATCCGTAATTCACATCTTCTGACTGTTGCACCTACTGGATCCACAGGTACCATGGTTGGAGTATCTACAGGTCTTGAACCATATTTCTCCTTCTCATACTTCAGGAGCGGCCGCTTAGGCAAGTTCATTGAAGTAAAGGCAGATATTGTTCAGGAATATTTAGACCGCAATCCGGATGCAGATCCTAATAATCTGCCTGAATGGTTTGTGGCAGCAATGGATCTGGCTCCTGAAGCCCACGCAGATGTTCAATGTGTTATACAGCGCTGGATCGACAGCTCGATCAGTAAAACAGTAAATGCACCGAAGGGCTACAGTGTTGAACAGGTTGAGCAAGTGTATGAACGCTTATACCGCGGCGGTGCAAAGGGCGGCACTGTCTATGTAGACGGCTCACGCGATTCTCAAGTATTGACGCTGAAAGCTGAAGAGAACAGCTTTGAAGATACAGATACAGTCAAAAAAGAAAAATCAAAGCAGCATGTAGTTCTGGTTGATACAATCAGCGACCTGCGTTCAACCGATGTAACAATCGGTTCGGAAGTCGGCAATACATGTCCAGTATGCCGTAAAGGAAAAGTCAAAGAAATCGGCGGCTGCAATACTTGCACAAACTGTAATGCCCAGCTGAAATGCGGTTTATAAAAGAATAATTTAAACGAACCAAGAAGATGGAAATAATTGTTCCATCTTCTTTTTTTGCTGTTGGATTAATTGGTTCATACTACAGACATAGGGTTCTGCTGACATTTTTCCTCTGGCAGGACAAATTGATAAAGTGAGGTATGCCTAATGAAGCCATTTATCCCTCAGCTAGTTTATATAGAACCTCAAGCTCTCGAATATCCCCTAGGAAGAGAGCTAAAGGGAAAATTTGAAAAAATGAACTTGGAAATTAGGGAAACAACATCACATAACCAGGTGAGAAATATTCCCGGTGATAACGAATTGCAAAAGTACCGCAATGCGAAATCCACTTTGGTGGTAGGCATCAGACGAACTCTGAAATTTGATACATCCAAGCCTTCGGCAGAATATGCCATTCCGCTTGCTACAGGCTGCATGGGCCACTGCCACTATTGCTATCTGCAAACCACACTTGGAAGCAAGCCATATATTCGCACGTATGTAAACCTTGAAGAAATCTTTGAGCAGGCCTCTAAATATATGGAGGAGAGAAAGCCGGAGCTTACACGATTTGAAGCTGCATGTACATCCGATATCGTAGGGATTGATCATTTGACCCATTCTCTGAAAAAAACAATTGAATTTATTGGCCAGACGGAGTATGGCCAGCTCCGCTTTGTCACTAAGTATCATCATGTCGACCATCTGCTTGATGCTAAACATAATGGGAAAACCCGATTTCGATTTAGTGTTAATTCGCGGTTTGTAATAAAAAACTTTGAACCGGGCACTTCCTCTTTCGACGATCGGCTTGAAGCTGCCCGCAAAGTAGCTAATGCCGGCTACCCGCTTGGCTTTATCGTAGCGCCTATTTACATGCATGATGATTGGCGTGAAGGCTATCATGAACTTTTTCAAAGGTTAAGCAAATCGCTCGAAGGCATCAATCTGGAAGGATTAACTTTCGAGTTAATCCAGCACAGATTTACAAAACCAGCCAAAAAGGTAATTGAAAAACGCTACCCGAAAACAAAGCTGGAAATGGATGAAGAAAAACGCAAATACAAGTGGGGAAGATATGGAATAGGCAAGTATGTTTATCCGACTGATGAAGCAAAGGATCTTGAAAATACGATTAGGGGGTATATTCACTCTTATTTTCCAGAAGCAGAAGTGCAATATTTCACCTAAACCTGAGTTTTTGCTTGTCAGCCGTACTATTTTAAAAAGCTCCTGATTAAAGATGTATAAGTAAGAGTTCCTCTATGGGCAAGTACATCGACAGGAGTGGCTTACATGTATATAGATGGGGTTTTTTCAGGAGGAGGCATCAAGGGATTTGCGTTAATCGGTGCTTATGAGGAAGTTCACAAAAGAGGCTTTCGATTTAAGCGGGTTGCAGGGACAAGTGCTGGTTCCATCGTTGCTGCTTTAATTGCTGCCAATTATACAAGTGATGAAATATATCAGCTCGTCGATCAGTTTGATGTAAAAAAGCTTCTTGATGAAAGAAAAACCTTTATTCCCTTCGCAGTAGGAAAATGGCTTAACCTTTATTGGCGGCTGGGATTATATAAAGGATCCGAGCTGGAAACCTGGATTGCTCAAAAGCTGGCTGACAGGGGGATTAGAACCTTTTCAGACCTTCCTCCGCAATCGCTGAGAGTCATAGCTTCTGACCTGACAAACGGAAGACTGGTAGTACTGCCCGATGATCTTATAAATTATGGGATTGACCCCGCTTCGTTTTCGGTAGCAAAGGCGATAAGGATGAGCTGCAGTCTCCCGTATTTTTTTGAGCCGGTTAAGCTGAACGCATACAGCAGCTCGAGTGTCATTGTGGATGGCGGGGTTCTAAGCAATTTTCCCATGTGGCTTTTTGATAAGGAAAACGTGAAAAAGACAAGGCCTGTCCTCGGGATAAAGTTAAGCCATAATTTAAGCGAACGGCCGCCGAATAAAATTGACAACGCCATCCAAATGTATGCTGCGCTTTTTGAAACGATGAAGGATGCACATGATGCCAGATACATCTCCAGAAAACATGCACAAAACATTATTTTCATTCCAACGGATGGCGTGCTGACTGCTGAATTTAATATAACCGAGCAAAAGAAAAAAGATCTTCTGGAGCACGGCAGGCAATGTGCGGAGCAATTTTTTTCATCATGGAGCTATTAAAGAGAAAAGCCAGAGCCCGATTCTTGAAGGTTCCCCAGAATTCAGGACTTATCATATAAAAATAAAAAATCGAGCCCGAGTTAAAGGGAGGCTCGATTTTTCTTTTTGCCTTTTTTGCCTTCTATGACTGTCAAGTGTGGAGAAGATTTTTTCTTAGCCTTTTTAATTGAAGTAAGGGAACCTACAGAAGCCTTTCTTCCATTCGCTGAGCCCGTTTCTTTATTGTTAAAGCGCTTTTTTGATTTTTTGGCTGCCTTTATAAAAGCTCGCTGTTCCCGCTTTGAGGGATTAAATCTGTTAAAGCGCTGAAAAAGAAAGTATACAACAGCACCAATGATGACAATGACAGCTATTCTCTGCAAAAAACCGGCAGGATTTGAGATCAGGCTGACGGCAACTCCGATAACAGCTAGCAAAATGAGCCCGGAGACAATATAAAATGTAAATGGTTTTTTCAAGAAAGCCACCTCCCTAAAAGCATGATGAGCAATTTTATAAGCTTTTAAACTATATAAGCTAAAGTTTATCGAAATAATTAATGAAAGTTGTCTTCATATTTTTCTTTTCCTATTTCTTTACAATTTAAACAGCGGAATATATCTTTTAATAAGTATCGGGAATAGCTGGATGCTGCCTATACTTAAATTTATGCTATGCACACAAGTCCCGGAACACACATTACCTCAAATAAGCACAAAATCAAAGGACTGTATCATTAATTATTTTATTCGACCTAAAATCTCATAAAACCTCTATACAACAGGAAATTATATAAAAAATATGGACGATCTTTGCAGGATGGTTAATCCAATCTGCATTTATTTTAAATCTGGTGCAATGGAATAAATGCGTGTGGACATAATAGGAAAAGGAGGTGGCGCAAAGTGGCAGAAGAAAAGGAGCGCTTGGAACAGGATCAAAGGGAAAAACCAATGTCTTTTATGGCAATGGTGGTCATTACCGGACTGGTTGGAGGCATTCTTTGGAGCGGCCTGGCCTATCTGGCATACGTGTTTAATTTTACCGAAATTCGCCCTAATGTCATTCTCGAACCCTGGACGATTGGTGCCTGGAAAGAGGGCTGGCTGGGAACATTGATCTCAATTCTCTTTATTGGAGGAATATCAATTGTGGCGGCCTTAATTTATTATGCAGCGCTGCGGAAATTTCAAAGTATTTTCGTGGGGGCTGGCTATGGAGTTGCCCTTTTTTTACTGGTATTTTTTATACTCAACCCAATCTTTCCTGGAATCAGCCCGTTTTGGGATCTTGAGCGGAATACAATTATCACATCGATCTGTTTCTATATATTATTTGGCGTTTTCGTAGGGTATTCCATTTCATATGAAGCCCAAGAAATCAGAGGCAAGACTGAAGATGAAAAAAAGACCCGCACAGATCCGGATTTAACTTGATGAACAAAGCATAATGACGAATGTTTTATCTTTGTGCACGATTGCTGTTAAGTGATGAAAAATTATGCGAAAAGCGCTATACATCAGAACTGTATGAAATTTTGCTTTATGATAGAATGTTCTTAATGGGCATTCTTTTTCGATGCTGTCAGGGAAATGACTTGAATAGAAAGAGAGGCCCGTCAGCAACTATGTTAAAGGGGGTTGAACATGGGGAAAATACTCCTGTTAAATGGGCCGAATTTAAATCTGCTCGGCAAAAGGGAACCAGGTGTTTATGGAAAAGAAACGCTTGATCAGCTGGAGCAAAATATGAAAGCATTGGGTGCTTCGTTTGAGACAGAAGTGTCCTGTTTTCAGTCAAATCATGAAGGGGAACTCATTGACAAGCTTCACTCCGCCAATGAAGATGGCACACAGGGTATTATTTTCAATCCCGGGGCATTTACCCATTATAGTTATGCGATCAGGGATGCTGTTGCAGGAATCCAGGTTCCTTTGATCGAAGTACATATTTCTAATGTTCATGCCAGAGAAGAATTCAGGCATACTTCTGTCATTGCACCTGCTGCAATAGGGCAAATAGTTGGCCTGGGCTTTAAAGGATATGAACTTGCTTTTCATGCATTATTGGATATTCAAAAGGGGAGAGGATAAGATGGAGAAAATACAAAAATTACGCGAACGCTTTACAGAGTCTGGGATAGATGGAATGCTGATTACCAGCAGTTACAATCGCCGCTATATGACTGGCTTTACCGGTTCAGCCGGCGTCGTATTAATCAGTGCGGATAAAGCAATCTTCATAACCGATTTCCGCTACACGGAACAGGCAGCTAAACAGTGTGAAGGGTATGAAATTGTAAAGCATACTGGTGCAATTCCTGAAGAAGTTGCCAAACAGGCTGAACAGCTTGGGATCAAAAAGCTTGGCTTTGAAGAGAATCATCTAACTTTTTCTTCCTATAAGGCTTATGAAAAAGCTGTTAACGCTGAACTTGTCCCTGTTTCTGACACAATTGAAAAGTTACGCTTGATAAAGACCGAATCAGAGATTAAGATAATAAAGGTGGCAGCTGACATTGCAGATGCTGCGTTTAAACATATTCTTGATGTCATTCGGCCGGGAATTACTGAACTGGAAGTTTCGAATGAATTAGAATTTTTTATGAGAAAAGCGGGTGCAGTTTCATCATCGTTTGATATCATCGTAGCATCCGGATACCGTTCAGCACTTCCGCATGGAGTCGCCAGTGATAAGGTTATCGAAAAAGGCGATTTGGTCACACTGGACTTCGGCGCTTATTATAAGGGCTATGTTTCAGATATTACCCGCACGGTTGCTGTTGGAGAACCTGAAGATAAGCTGAAAGAAATCTATACAATCGTGCAGGAAGCTCAGGAGCGGGGGATGGAAGGCATCAAACCGGGAATGAGCGGCAAAGAAGCAGATGCCTTAACTCGCGATTATATTTCTGGTAAAGGCTATGGCGAGTATTTTGGCCATTCTACCGGACATGGCATCGGGCTTGAAGTGCATGAAGGGCCTGCATTGTCATTTAAGTCTGATGTTATCCTTGAACCTGGAATGGTTGTAACGGTGGAGCCGGGCATTTACATACCGGGCCTTGGCGGTGTCCGCATTGAGGACGATACAGTCATTACAAAGGATCACAACGAAACGCTTACTCATTCTACTAAAGAATTGATCATTCTTTAATTGTACACAATAGGAGGACAAACTCATGATTTCTGTAAACGATTTTCGTACGGGATTGACGATTGAAGTTGATAACGGCATTTGGCGTGTAATGGATTTCCAGCACGTTAAACCTGGAAAAGGAGCGGCATTTGTACGTTCCAAATTGCGCAACCTCCGCACAGGTGCCATTCAGGAAAAAACCTTCCGCGCAGGTGAAAAAGTAGGGAGGGCACAAATTGATAACCGCAAAATGCAATACCTTTATGCAAATGGAGATCAGCATGTTTTCATGGACAATGAGTCTTATGAGCAAATCGAGCTGCCTGCATCTGCAATTGAGTACGAATTAAAGTTTCTAAAAGAAAACATGGAAGTTGCTATTATGCTTTACCAGGGAGAGTCTCTTGGAATCGAGCTTCCTAACTCTGTTGAACTTACAGTGACTGAAACAGAACCAGGCATTAAAGGGGATACTGCTTCCGGCGGAACGAAACCTGCTACACTTGAAACAGGTCTGACTGTACAAGTTCCTTTCTTTGTCAATGAAGGGGATAAGCTGATCATCAATACAACTGATGGTTCCTACGTGTCTCGTGCATAATTTGATAAAAAAATCCCGATTTCTCGGGATTTTTTTTATCCTTTATATTTCCTGCCTTCAGCTCCAGGGGATATGTCAGTATCATTGCGATTATTATAATCAGGGTCAGATGCAGGACCATTTCTGTTATCGCGTGTTCCGCCAAGATAAGCCCTGTCGCCTTTTTTCTGGTATTTTAAAAATTCACCTAAGTTCTCATTCATCCTTAAACCTCATTTCTCTGGGAAGTTACTAAGTGAGACATTATTAGTATTAGCTTTATCCTCATGATTATAAGACGAAGATCTTTTAACTATAATATGTGAACTCTGCTGTGATTTGGCTTTCTATGTCTATGGTTCCCGGCTGGATAGGTGTGCTGACGGCACTTTTAACAAAAGTGGAGGATTGAAACGAAACAGGCTGCTCCATGCCTAAAGTTCCTTCCGCAACGGATAGCGGGGTGCTGATTAATTGTACTCTTAGTGCAGAGGCAATTGTTTCTGCCTTTTTGTAAGCATCCATAACGGCCAGACTTAATGCCTGCCGGTACAATTCAGACTGGTTTTCAGCTTCAAAATGAATTCCTCTGATGGTGTTTGCACCATTATTCACTGCTGTATCCACAACGAGTCCCGTATTTTCTATCTCATCGACAGTAATGCCTAGTATATGCTCGACCCTGTACCCGCGGAAAATTTGCTTGCCATCTACAAAATCGTATTGCGGAAAAATGGTAAAATCGGACGTTTGAATCTGCTGATCTGTTATTCCAATAGCATTAAGAGCCTTTTTAACACTTGAAATGGCAGCTGCATTCTGTTCCTGTGCCTTCAGAAGCTCCTTGTCTTCTGTTAAAACTCCCAGTTTTATGTTAGCCTGGTCAGGCTGTACAGCTAGCTTTCCCTCACCTGAAACCCTTAAAATATTTCTGTTTGATCTGGAATGGCTACCTGTTTGTACAGAATTGCGGACAAAGGGCTGATAATAATACATGAATTTCATTCCCCGCTTTCATTGAGGTATCATTCTAGAATTACGCCGGGGAAAGAGAGAAAATGCTACATAATTAATCCCAGCTGTAATTCATCAGCTGCGCAATTCTCTTTGGGATATCTGTATTCTCCATCACTCCTGTAAAAGTTTCGCTTCCATTGCCATAAGCAAATAAAGGGATCATATTGCCTGTATGTCCGCCGGTTGAGCTGAGAGATCTTACTTTATTTGTTAAAATGCCCCCATGATACTTTTCTGCAATCAGGCTTCCTATTTCCCATGCTGCTATATATTGAGGATAAACTTGGCTGTCTGTGGTCATCAGCTTGCCATTAAATGCTTTAATTTCCTGCTCGGTTAAATCAATATTTGCATACTTTTTTAAAACATCCTTCACGCTTTCTGACCGGTAAGTACCTCTATTTTCACCTTTTGCAAATTGGCTGACCATATACTGCGGCGTCGCCTTGATTTTTTTTAACTGCTGTATATCCAGCGGTTCTGATGCTGATATCCCCATTGTTTCATGATCAGCGGCAACCAATACCAGTGTTTCTTTGTCCTTTTTTGCCCATTCAACTGCATATTTTACAGCTTCATCAAATTCAATGGTTTCTTTCCAGATGCTTGTAATATCGCCTGCGTGAGAAGCATGGTCAATCCTTGCGCCTTCTGCCATAAGAAAAAATCCCTGTTTTCCTTTTGAAAGTACACTGATCGCTTTTTCAGTCATTTCTTTTAAGCTTGGTTCTTTGCTGTTTTTTAGAGGACGGTCCAGTTTAAAGTTCATATATCCATTATTGAACAATCCGAGAAGCTTTCCCCCTTTGGCATTCTGCATTTCCTCCCGATTGGCTGCATAGTCATACCCTTTCAGCCTGGCCTCGTTAATTAAATCCTTCCCATTTTGCTTATCCGGGCCGAAATAGGCTCTCCCGCCTCCCATTAACACATCGACCTCATTATTCAGCTGCTGGCGTGCAATTTCCTCCTGTCCGGACCATCTGTTTGAAACACTTGCTGTAAAGGCGGCAGGTGTTGCATCTGTAATTGTATTGGTAGAGATAACCCCCGCCTTTTTTCCGTTTTTCTTGAATAAATCCAGAATGCTGTCTATTTCCTTGCCATCAGGAGTAACTCCGATCATTTCATTATTCGTTTTTTTTCCAATTGCAAGTGCAGTACCACCGGCAGCTGAGTCTGTAACGAAATTATTGGCAGATTCGGTATGCACCAATGCCGTGTGGGGGAGAGATTCCAGGAACAGCCGCCCATCCTTTCCATATTCCAGTTTTCTTGCAATCTCAATCTGGCCTATTCCCATTCCATCTCCAATCATAAGAATGACATTTTGCGGTCCTTTTGTATTTCCCTGAAGAGCCATTCCTTCTGAAGGGAAGATGCCAAGGACTAAAAGAAGAAAAATAACCAGAATGTAAGTGCAGTTAGCTTTCATAAATTGACACCAGCCTTTTTCAATGTTCTTATTGGATTATTTTTTGAAAAAAAGATTTTTTTACTCAGCAAAAAGCTTGTCCTAAATAATTGTGAAGCTTGCAAATCTAAGTCATATTGTTTTGCCTCAGGCATACATTTTAAATAATGAGAAGCTAGTCCGAAATCAGATGATGAATGGAGGAGCAGACATGGAAACGATTATAGCCTTTTTGCCGAAAAAAATTGCCGAACAAATACAGAGAATCCCTCCGCAAATCTTAGAGGATCTGGAGGAAATCAGGGTCCGTATTTCCAGACCCATTGAGCTGACAGCAAGGGGGATGCCGCATTATCTCCCATATATAGTTGAGTCAGAGGATGCTGTGCATTTGCTGAATAAAATAAGCCATTTTTCCATTTACACACTGGAGGAAGAACTGAAGAGAGGTTATATCACGATTGAAGGCGGCCATAGGGTAGGACTAGCAGGGAAGGTCATTCTTGAACAAGGGAAGGTTAAGGCAATCAGGGATATTTCCTCTTTTAACATAAGAATTGCCAGGGAGAAAATTGGCATTGCCCAGAATCTGATTCCCAGAATTTACAGGGATGGGTGGCTGCATACCATGATTATTGGTCCGCCGCAGACTGGTAAAACCACCTTACTGCGCGACATTGCAAGAATCATTTCATCTGGTGATCCAAATAATGACTTTCCTGCCAGCAAGGTTGGGATTGTGGATGAACGCTCCGAAATAGCAGGATGTGTGAACGGGATTCCGCAAATGACATTTGGGAATAGAATTGATGTCCTTGATGCCTGTCCAAAAGCTGAAGGCATGATGATGATGATTCGTTCCATGAGCCCCGAGGTTCTGGTTGTTGATGAAATTGGCAGGCATGAAGATGCAGAGGCCATAATGGAGGCTGTAAATGCCGGAATAAAGCTGATTATGACTACACATGGGAATTCACTGGAAGAAATTAAGAAGCGCCCCACTTTAAAAGCCATATTGGAAATGGGCATTTTTCAGCGATTTATTGAACTGGGCAGGAAAGAAGGGCCAGGCAGCATTGTGTGCATTAGAAACTCAGACAGTGCGGGATATCCTCATAAAGCGGGCGTGATGTAAATGATGAAGGTTATTGGAGCTGTTTTGATCATCGTTGCTACAACGTGGGCAGGATTTGAAGCTTCGAGGCATCTGACCGAACGGCCGCGCCAGCTTCGCCAGCTTAAATCGGCACTGCAGTCCCTGGAGGCTGAAATTATGTATGGCCATACGCCACTTCATGAAGCAGCCAGAAGACTTTCTGCCCAGCTTTCCAAGCCATTATCCTGGTTCTTTGAATCCTTTGCAAAGAAATTGACTGATTCCGAGACGACCGTTAAGGACGCCTGGGAAGAAAGTTTGAAGGAAATATGGAAAATGACGGCTTTTAAACAAGGGGAATTCGAGATTATGAAGCAATTTGGCGAAACACTTGGAAGACATGACCGTCTTTCCCAGCAAAAGCAGATTATGCTGACCCTTTCCCACCTGGAACGTGAAGAAGCAGATGCACATGACAGACAAGTGAAATACGAGAGAATGGTCAAAAGTCTGGGTTTTTTATCCGGATTGCTCTTAATCATTTTACTAATGTAGGAAACGCCGGCAGCTTGAATGCCGGACGCTGATCAGAGCTTAGGGGGAGAAAAGATGGGCCTAGAGGTAGATATCATATTTAAGATTGCAGGTGTCGGAATTGTTGTAGCCTTTTTGCATACTATTCTTGATCAGGTGGGCAAAAAGGAATACGCACAATGGGTGACGCTGTTCGGATTTATATATATCTTGTTCATGGTTGCTTCCATTGTAGATAACCTATTCCAAAAAATAAAATCTGTTTTTTTGTTTCAGGGTTAAAAGGGGGGCTCAGCCATTGAAATTCTGCAGATAGTCGGATTTTCGCTTGTAGCCACTTTCCTGGCGCTGATTGTTAAGGAGCAAAAACCCAATTTTGCTTTTTTGCTGATTGTTTTTGTCGGCTGTGCCATCTTTCTTTTTCTGGTAGACCAAATTTATGCCATTATCCATATGATTGAAAAGATTGCCGTCAATGCAAAGGTGAATATCGTATATGTTGAAACCATTTTAAAGATAATCGGAATAGCCTATATTGCTGAATTTGCAGCCCAGATCACGAAAGATGCAGGTCAGGGGGCCATTGCAGCAAAAATTGAAATGGGCGGGAAAATACTTATCCTCGCCATGGCTATCCCGATCCTTACTGTATTAATCGAAACCATCATTCGCATGATTCCGAGCTAGCTTATGCCGGCCTGCTGAATAGGCTGGGCGCCGGAATGGACAAGCACATATTGCGGGCATTAGACAGGGTCTTTTAAAAGAGGTGAAAAAAATGAAGCAAAGGATGCAGAAAACGTTATGGTTAAGCTTAATTCTATTCTTTTTCCTGGCACCAATTGTACAAGCCTCACCTAAGACCGGCGAAGCAGAGGAAACGATATCCCCCCAGGATTTAGTGGAATCACAGGTGGAGAAGTTAGATCTTAATGAATTGAAAGGGTTTTGGGAAGAAATCACAACAGAGTATGGAGGCTTTTTGCCTGAAAGCCAAAAGGGGAGCCTTTATGAATTTATAAAGGGAGAAAAAGAATTCTCACTAAAAGAGTGGGCTGCCGGCGCAATGAAGTTTGTGTTCCATGAGTTTATTGTAAATGGAAAACTGCTTGGAACCTTAATATTGCTGACGGTATTTAGCATGTTCCTCCAGTCCCTGCAGAATTCATTTGAAAAAAGCACTGTCAGTAAAGCGGCCTATTCAATCGTTTTCATGGTTTTAATAATTATTGCACTGAATAGCTTTCATGTTGCGATCACTTATACACAGGAAACCATTTCAACCATGGTGTCATTCATAATGGCTCTAATACCGCTGCTGCTTGCACTGATTGCTTCTTCGGGAGGTGTGGTATCCGCTGCTTTTTTCCACCCGGTGATTTTATTTCTGATGAATGTCAGCGGACTATTTATCCAGTATATCATCCTTCCACTCTTATTCTTATCCGCTCTGTTAAGCATCGTCAGTACATTGTCAGAGCATTACAAGGTAACCCAGCTTGCCAATCTGCTGCGGAATTGGAGCATAGGACTTCTCGGCATGTTCCTGACAGTCTTTTTAGGAGTCATTTCAGTTCAGGGAGCCTCAGCGGCGGTTACCGATGGAATTACCATACGTACAGCGAAATTTATTACTGGAAATTTCATTCCAGTCATTGGGAGGATGTTTACAGATGCGACCGATACAGTCATTAGCGCTTCGGTGCTATTGAAAAATACTGTTGGGATAGCAGGAGTCGCCATTCTCCTTATTATCGCAGCTTTTCCTGCAATCAAGATTTTAATGATTGCGTTTATATATAAATTCGCGGCTGCCATTTTACAGCCGCTGGGGGGAGGGCCGATCATATCCTGCCTGGATATAATCAGCAAAAGCATCATCTATGTTTTTGCCGCTCTGGCCATCGTCTCCCTGATGTTTTTCCTTAGTATTACGGTTATTATAGCAGCCGGTAATTTGACCATGATGGTCAGGTAGGGAGGGAATGAAGTGGATTTCATAAAAGAATGGGTAACGAACATCATATTATTTGTTCTGCTTGCCACTGTCATAGATATGCTCCTCCCCAATTCCAAGCTTCAGAAATACACAAAAATGGTGACAGGGCTGCTGCTGATTGCGATTATTCTTACACCGATTTTAAGAATTATATCAAGTGATTTTGAAGAGGCTCTTGTTTCAGTGCCAGTTTTTGAGGCATCTGGTGAAAAAAACATGGAAAATTTAATAGAAATGAAGAAAAAAGAAATACAAGCCTCAAGTGATGCATATATTTTAGAACAAATGGCTGTCCAAATGGAAAAGGACGCAGAAGAGGAGTTGATGGAACAGTACGGTCTGGAAATTGCCAACATTGATATTTTAGTAGATGAAAGCAGTGATCAAGCCTTCCCGGATAACCTGCAAAAGGTCATGATCCAACTTAAAGCAGAAGATGCAGAAGCAGAAGCAGTAGAAGTGGTTAAAACAGTGGATATCAATACCGGGGAACCTCTTCCATCCAGCGGACCCGATCATGAAGACGCAAAAGGAATCGCTTCTTTTCTCGCACAAAAGTGGAATGTAGACGCAAACTCAATCGAAGTTCTGGCAGAAGGGGGGAATATGGATAAGGATGGATAATGAAAAAGGACCTTTCACGTGGATAAAAAAGATAATTTCCAAAGACGGGCAGTCTGACAAGAAGCCTGGGAAATTCCATTATTTGCTTCTGGTTCTCCTTTTTGGAGCCGCGATCATGCTGATCAGCAATACACTGTTTCAAGAAGACAGCTCCACCGAGGATTTGTCCGTTTTTAAAAATGGGGAAGAAGCGAAGCAGAAAGAAGAGGTGCCGGTATTCGGCCAGCAGAAATCCGGAGGAAATGATACAATCTCCAATTATGAAAAGGCATACGAAGCTCAAATAAAAGAGGCCCTTGATGCAATCGTAGGGGTTGAAGATGCAACAGTTGTGGTAAATGTGGATGCCACAGAGAAGAAAGTCCTTGAAAAAAATAAAACGACCCAAACACAGAAAACCGATGAAACTGATCGGGAAGGCGGCAAAAGGAAGGTTGAGGATCAGTCACAGGAAGAACAGCTTGTGATCGTCCGAAATGGAGAAAAAGAGGTTCCGATTGTCATAGAAACCAAGAAACCTGAAATAAGGGGAGTGCTGGTCGTGGCAAAAGGGGCAGAAAATATACAAGTGAAAAAATGGATTATTGAGGCAGTAACAAGGGCACTCGATGTCCCAAGTCATAGAGTATCCGTAATGCCTAAAAAAACAAAGGGGGAATAATAGATGCTTTTAAAGAAACAAACAGTCTGGCTTTTAACAATGCTAAGTTTGGTGGTTGTATTATCCGTATATTATGTAACATCTCCGGAGCAAAAAGGCAGTGACCTGGCTGCTATGGAAGAGAAGGCAAAGGGTGAAATGGAATCAGTTGAAAGTGAAGATGGCAAGGCGATTATTACAAACACTGCCAGTGATGAAATGTTTGAAACTTTGCGCCTTCAGCTTGACGATGAGCGCAGCCGCATGAAGGAAGACCTTACGTCAGTTCTTGGGCAAACAGATCTCCCGGCTGAAGAAAGAATGAAGGCAAAAGATCAAATTGATGAATTAAATGAAATCGCCCAAAAAGAAGCGATGCTTGAAACATTAATCAGAGCGATGGATTATGAAGATGTACTTGTCCGTGCTGACGGCAAGAAGGTTCAAATTACGGTTAAAGCAAAAGATCATTCAGCTTCTGCTGCAAACAATATCATTCAGGAAGTAAGGAACGAAATTGGACAGCTTGAGGCAGTCGCCGTTGAGTTCCAGGTTGAAAAGTAAATAATATAGAGGGAGCCTGCATAATTCCTGCGGGCTCCCTTTTATAATTTTATTTTATGTTTGGTAACTTTTTCATATAAGTGCATAATATAAAAGTCCTGTTTACTATAGAAATCTGGCTGAATTTCATGTAAAATCCTTAAATATTTCACAAAAAATTAGAAAAATATTAAAATGGAACACAGGATGGATAGAGAAATTATTATCCAGTACATAATAGGATGTTGAAGTTTTATAAGGTCTTATCGTATGATATTAGTATCTAGTCATAATTAAATCATGCAGAACATTCCTGCCGTATGTTCTAATTCTTTGCATCAAAAGGATAAATACGGATTAAAGGGATTGTCATGCAGTGAGAAAACAAGGGGTGCCAAAATGTTAAAAGTACAAGAAATCCGTGAACTGATTAAATTAGTTGATCAGTCAAATATTGATGAATTTGTATATGAGCATGAAGGTTCAAAAATTAAGATGAAGAAAAAGGGCAATGAAGCAGCCGTTGTTCAGCAAGTTCAGCCGGCAGCTGTTCAAGCGATAGCTCCTGCTCCGCAGCCAGTCCAGCCAGCTGCTGTAAAAGTGGAAGAGCCAAAAGCAGAAGCGCCAGCGCAAGTGCCGGCACCACAGGCTGATGCCGCGGAAGATTTACATAAGATTGTTTCACCAATGGTAGGGACCTTTTATCAATCATCTTCACCTGAAGCCGATGCTTATGTAAAAGCCGGCTCCAAGGTTACAAAAGATTCCATTGTCTGCATTGTAGAAGCAATGAAGTTATTTAATGAAATTGAAGCAGAAGTTAATGGCGAAATTGTAGAAGTGCTTGTAAAGGATGGCCAGTTAGTAGAATATGGCCAGCCACTATTTTTAGTAAAGCCTGAATAAGGAGCGGTTACAGATGATCAAAAAACTCTTGATTGCCAACAGAGGAGAAATAGCGGTGCGCATCATTAGGGCAGCCCGCGAGATGGGGATAGAATCTGTAGCTGTATTTTCAGAAGCTGACAGGGAAGCACTCCATGTTCAGCTGGCCGATGAGGCTTACTGCATTGGCCCAACAGCTTCAAAGGACAGCTATTTGAATTTCACCAATATAATTAGTGTCGCTAAGCTTACAGGCTGTGACGCGATCCATCCAGGTTATGGATTCCTTGCTGAAAATGCGGACTTTGCTGAACTGTGCAGAGAATGCAATATTATCTTTGTCGGCCCGACTCCAGAAGCCATCAGCAAAATGGGCACAAAGGATATTGCAAGGGAAACCATGAAGGAAGCAGGAGTACCGATTGTTCCTGGCTCCAACGGAATCATAAAGGATACAGAAGATGCTATTCAGCTTGCTGAAAAGATTGAATATCCGGTAATTATTAAAGCGACTGCCGGCGGAGGCGGGAAAGGAATCCGTGTAGCCCGCACTGAGCAAGAGCTTATTAAAGGAATTACGATCACTCAGCAGGAAGCACTAACGGCTTTCGGAAATCCTGGCGTTTATATTGAAAAATATATTGAGGACTTCCGCCATGTGGAGATCCAGGTTCTTGCAGATAATTACGGGAACACCGTTCATCTGGGAGAAAGGGATTGCTCCATTCAAAGGCGTCTGCAAAAGCTGCTGGAGGAAACGCCTTCACCTGCTCTTGACGGGGAAACACGCGAAGAAATGGGAAATGCAGCTGTTAAAGCAGCAAAAGCGGTTGATTATACAGGCGCTGGCACGATAGAATTTATATACGATTATCAAAATCGCAAATTCTATTTCATGGAAATGAACACGCGTATTCAAGTGGAGCATCCAGTTACAGAAATGGTTACAGGGGTCGATTTAATCAAGGAGCAAATTAAGGTTGCTTCAGGTGAAAAGCTTAATTTCACACAGAGTGATGTTACTTTTAGCGGCTGGTCGATCGAATGCAGAATTAATGCGGAAAACCCTGAGAAGAACTTTATGCCATCAGCAGGAAAGATCAATATGTACCTGCCTCCTGGCGGGCTGGGTGTCAGAGTGGACTCTGCTGCCTACCCTGGCTATATGATTCCTCCATATTACGATTCAATGATTGCAAAAGTGATCACTTACGGCAATACTAGAGAAGAAGCCATTTCCCGAATGAAACGGGCATTAAGTGAATTTGTAGTGGAAGGGGTACATACAACAATCCCATTCCACCTCAAGCTCCTAAGCCACGAAAACTTTGTGGAAGGGCAGTTTAATACGAAATTTCTTGAATTGCATGATGTAATGAATTCTTAAAGACTTGTGGAGGTGCTAAAATGAGCGAAAATAATATTCTCGAAATGAGCCCTGAAAATTCTGGCCTTGGCAAGGTGGAAATTGCACCGGAAGTTATTGAGGTTATTGCTGGCATTGCTGCTTCGGAAGTAGAAGGCGTAGCGCAAATGCGCGGAAACTTTGCTACAGGAGTGGTTGAAAGGCTCGGTAAGAAGAACCATGGCAAAGGCGTAAAAGTCGAATTAACAGAAGAAGGCATCAAAGTTGATGTATATTGTCTGATGAAATTCGGCGTCTCCATTCCAAGCGTTGCCCAAAAAATTCAGGATAACATCCGTCAGGCCCTCCTGAATATGACAGCCCTTGACGCCCAGGAAGTAAACATCCACGTAGTAGGAATCATGTTTGAAAACCAAAAGCATGAGGTTGAATACGAACAGGAAATGTAACCCACCATCAAGCCAAAGACATAAAATTCGTCTTTGGCTTTTCTCATGGTTCAGTCTCCTTCATCATTCACTCCTTAAGACGTAATAAAGGAGTTTTTAAAGGGAAAATTAAATTTATAAGTTTCCAGCCTGAAATCATGTTTCTGTCCAAACATAATGCTCTTGTTGTAGTGCGAAGATTCCTTACTTATGCTATTATCTTCTTATGCAATTTTTGGACGTGAAAATGCTCAAAAATGAAAAATTACTATGTTAAGCCATAAAGGGGTTTTATAAAGATGAAGAGAAGAACAGCCAGAGAAAAAGCATTGCAGGCTTTATTTCAAATTGATGTAAGCCAGGCAGAACCGGAGACCGCCATCGAACATGTTTTAGAGGGTGAAAAAAGCGATGAGTACCTAAACAAACTAGTATCGGGTGTCCTGCAGCATAAAGAAACAATTGATGGCGAAATCAAAGGATTTCTTGAAAAATGGACACTGGAGAGGCTTGCTACTGTAGACCGCAATCTTCTGCGCTTATCCGTTTACGAGCTGCTGTATTTAGCGGAGGAAGTCCCGGCCAATGTGGTGCTCGATGAAGCTATTGAAATCGCCAAACTTTACGGTGATGATCAATCAAGCAAGTTTATTAATGGTGTTTTATCAAAGGTAAAAGAAAAGCTTTAAAAATAATAGAGTTCTGACTCATACTGGATGTGCTGGCACTTTTTAGATGCAAGCGAGCCGGCAGTCCTTATCATAGGCGCTTCCGAGTTCCTGATAGGGGGATGAAAATGGCTGCAGAATTAATAGATGGAAAAGAAATTGCAAGAAAGAAACAGGATCATATCGGTTCAGAAGTTCAAAAGCTGAAGGCGGAAGGGATCACGCCAGGCCTGGCCGTTATTTTAGCAGGGAATAATCAGGCATCCAGGACATATGTGAAAAACAAGCAGAAAACATGCGATAAGCTGGGAATGAATTCTATGCTTATTGAACTTCCCGAAAGCGTCAGTGAGCAAGAGCTTATCAGAAAAATCACTGAGTTAAACGAAAGTGAAGATATCCATGGAATCCTTGTCCAGCTTCCGCTCCCAAGCCATATTAATGAAAAAGCCATCATCGAGGCCATATCTCCTGACAAAGATGTAGATGGGTTTCATCCCATAAATATTGGCAGGATGATGACAGCTCAGGATGCATTTATCCCCTGTACTCCCGCAGGAATAATTGAAATGCTGGATAGCATTGGTACAGACATTTCCGGAAAGCATGTAGTGGTTATTGGGAGAAGCAACATTGTAGGAAAGCCCGCCGGGCAGCTGTTCCTCAATGAAGACGCTACTGTCACATACTGCCATTCGAAAACGGCTGATTTGAAGGAATATACAAAGCGGGCGGATATACTGGTGGCAGCAGCAGGGAAAGCGAAATTAATCACGAAAGACCACGTTAAAAATGGTGCAATCGTGATAGATGTCGGCATGAATCGAAATGAGGGAGGAAAGCTTTGCGGCGATGTTGATTTCGAGGCAGTGAAGCACAAAGCAGGATTTATTACTCCTGTTCCAGGCGGAGTGGGGCCGATGACAATTACCATGTTAATGCATAATACGCTAAAAGCAGCAAAGCTTTCCATAAGCAAAGTTAAAAGTAATGGCCGCCATTGATGCAAAATCTGTCCATTTCCATTATCCTGTATTTAGGAAACCTGTCATGCAGGTAAAAGCATGCAGGCAGAATGGAAGGACAGTTTTTTTGATAGATAGGAAAGTATAACCTTGAACTTTGATAACTGTCCAGCTCCGCAAGGAAAGCTTCGACAGCTTTATCATCGCACAAATAAAAGCGCTAGCTTTTAGAAGGAGCGCCTACCCCCTCGAGATCACAAGCCGTGCCTCAAAAAGGCAAAGAACGCCTTTCTATGAGTCGAGTCTTGTGCTTATCAGTGGTGGGCAAGGCGCTTGTGCTTTTCTTGCGTTATTGCTCTGCAGGAGATGCAATGCAGCTTCAGCATAAAGGAGATTGTTATGAAGGAACAGCAGTATCTGACAGTAAACGCACTGACCAAATACATAAAACGAAAATTTGATGCCGACCCACATCTGCAAAATATTTTGGTTAAGGGGGAAATCTCAAACTTTAAACAGCATTCAAGCGGTCATATGTACTTCACTTTAAAGGATGAGAAAGCCCGAATTTTAGCCGTAATGTTTGCAGGAAATGCGAGGACAATGAAATTCAGGCCGGAAAATGGCATGAAAGTCTTAGTTCGCGGAGCCATATCCGTTTATGAATCCAGCGGGCAATATCAAATATACGTACAGGAAATGCAGCCCGACGGGATTGGTGAACTTTATCTGGCTTATGAACAGCTTAAAGAAAAACTTGAGAAAGAAGGATTCTTTTCACCTGCGCATAAAAAAGATATACCGCGTTATCCAAAAACAGTTGCGGTAATCACATCCCCTACTGGAGCTGCAATCAGAGATATTTTGACAACGCTCAAAAGGCGCTATCCAATTGCGAACATACTTATATACCCTGCGCTTGTTCAGGGGAACCAGGCAGCTCCCTCAATTGTGAAAGCGATAACGGAAGCTAATACCTCCAGGGATGCAGATGTCTTAATCATCGGACGGGGCGGAGGCTCCATTGAAGAGCTTTGGGCCTTTAATGAAGAAGCCGTAGCAAGGGCAATATTTAAGTCTGAAATACCTATAATTTCAGCTGTAGGCCATGAAACGGATTTTACAATAGCAGATTTTGTTGCAGATTTAAGGGCCCCAACCCCAACGGGAGCTGCAGAATTGGCTGTTCCGCATATCGATGACTTGACGGAAAGACTTTTCAACAGGCAATCACGGCTGATAAGAGCGATGAAAGAACAAGTTGCACTGCAAAATGAAAGGCTTCTAAGGGTGCAGAAATCATACGCTTTCCGGTACCCGCAAAAATTGTATGAGCAAAAAATGGAACAGCTGGATAAAGTGACCGAACAGCTAATGAGAGGTTCAAGAAGGCTGCACGATTTAAAGCTTGAGCAGGCAGAAACCCTGCAAAAAAGGCTGGTTCGGAGTCATCCAGGGCAGCTGAAGAATCAGGCGAAAGAAAACAATGATCGGCTTCATAAACTTTTAAACAGAACAATGGCAAACATCCTGGCTGCAAAAGAAAAGGACTTTGCGAGAGTTATTTCAACCCTCGAGGCGCTCAGTCCGCTAAAAATTATGGATAGGGGCTATAGCCTTGCTTATACAGAAAATGAAACCCTGATAAAGACCGTGTCCCAAGTTAAAGCGGATGATATGATAAAATTGAAGGTGTCTGATGGAAGCATTGAATGCAAGGTAACGGATATTGAGGAGTGAATGGCATGGCGGATGAAAAACAACTTTCATTTGAACAAGCAATGGAAGAACTTGAAGTTATTGTGGAAAAGCTTGAAGAGGGAGATGTTCCCCTTGAAGAGGCTATTAATATTTATAAAAAAGGCATGGAGCTTTCAAAATTATGCCATGATAAGCTTAAAAATGTAGAATCACAGCTTACGGAAATACTGGCGGAGGATGGCCGTAAATCGAACTTTGCCATTCCGGAGGAGGAATAATTTTGCATCAATCCTTAAGTTCTTTCTCTGAACTGCATAAAGAGAAACTGGAAATTCATTTAAAGGATTACGTACATAAATTAAATGCTCCTCCTGAGGTCAAGGAATCAATGCTGTATTCACTTGAAGCCGGAGGAAAGCGGATAAGGCCAATGCTGTTATTTGCTTCATTGGCTGCTTTTGGCGAGGATACGTCGAAAGGGCTGTGGACTGCGGCGGCGATTGAAATGGTCCATACTTATTCGCTCATTCACGATGACTTGCCAAGCATGGATAATGATGACTTAAGAAGAGGCAAACCGACGAACCATAAAGTATTTGGAGAAGCATTCGCCATTCTGGCAGGCGATGCCTTGCTTACATACAGCTTCCAAACAATTGCGGAAACGCCTGACGAATTTGCTTCTGCTGAAACAAAGCTTTCTTTAATTAAAGAGCTGTCGAAAGCTTCCGGTGCTGAGGGGATGGTAGGCGGCCAGGCAGCAGACATTAAAGGGGAAGGCAAGCAGCTGGGCTTAGAGGATCTTGAGTACATCCACGTGCACAAAACGGGCAAACTGCTGGAATGCAGTGTTGTATCAGGAGCAATTTTGGCAAATGCCAGTCAGGAAACAATTCAGGCTCTATCTAAATTTGCCTATCACCTGGGACTGGCTTTTCAAATCAGGGATGATATCCTCGACCTTGAAGGGACAGAGGAGATAATCGGGAAGCCTGTAGGCAGTGATGAATCAAAAGATAAAAGTACTTATCCATCTCTTCTTTCAATGAGCGGGGCGAAAGAGGCGCTTGAAGAACATATCAGATCTGCAAAAGAAAAGCTGAGGGAAACAGGCCTTCAAACAGAGCTGCTCGAAGAAATAACAGATCTAATTGCAAACAGGGATCACTAAATCGGAAGTCAGGGTGCCAAAAATGAATTAGAAAAACGATGGTCTTGCCGCTGTACTTTTGTATCAGCGGCATTTGCTGTTTAATAAAATGATGGTCTTCAATGTGTATATTTTGGTATCATAGGAATTGCTGCTGGAGAAGCTTGCACTTTTTTTCCTGTGGATGCATTGGCCAGCGGAAGAGACACCATCAAGACTAAAGCTGTTTAATATGAAAAGCATTTGGAAAATCTCCTGTAATAAGGTAATCTTAAGATACTATCTTTTAGACAGGCTAGACGCTGTAATAAATAGGCTTGTTTTGTTTAGGCTTATACAAACACTGCCTAACATTACGTAAAAAGAAAACGGATGAATAAGAAACGAAAGTGAGTGGTCCGCAGTATGGATCTGTTATCAATTAAAGACCCTTCCTTTTTAAAAGGGCTCTCGAATAAAGAATTGGAAAGTTTGAGTCAGGATATCCGCACTTTTCTAATAGAAAAGCTTTCAGGCACCGGGGGGCATATTGGGCCTAATCTTGGAGTTGTTGAGCTGACTGTCGCATTGCATAAATGTTTTGACAGTCCGAAGGATAAAATTATTTGGGATGTCGGACATCAGTCTTACGTCCATAAAATTCTTACGGGCCGTGCGTGTCAATTCGATACTTTAAGACAATATAAAGGTCTTTGCGGTTTTCCGAAAATGATTGAAAGCGAGCATGATGTATGGGAAACGGGGCACAGCTCCACTTCTTTATCTGCAGCAATGGGAATGGCTATTGCCAGAGACTTGAAAAAAGAGAACAATTATGTCATTCCAGTAATTGGGGACGGTGCATTAACAGGCGGAATGGCTTTAGAAGCCTTAAACCATATCGGTCATGAAAAAAAGGACATGATTGTCATATTAAATGATAATGAAATGTCAATTGCACCTAATGTTGGTGCTCTTCACAATGTACTTGGAAGGTTAAGGACTGCAGGCAAGTATAATTGGGTGAAAGATGAACTTGAATATTTATTAAAAAAGGTTCCGGCAGTCGGCGGAAAGTTGGCCTCAACTGCTGAAAGACTGAAAGATAGCCTAAAGTATCTGTTTGTGTCAGGCATGTTCTTCGAAGAATTAGGTTTTACCTATTTGGGACCTGTCGATGGGCATAACTATGAAGCCTTATTCGAGAACCTTGCTTATGCTAAGAAAACAGAAGGCCCAGTGCTCCTCCATGTTATAACGAAAAAAGGAAAAGGCTATCACCCTGCAGAAAGCGACCGGGTTGGCACATGGCATGGTACGGGACCTTATAAAATGGAAACAGGCGACTTTTTGAAACCTGCAAGTACACCGCCAGCATGGAGCAAGCTTGTCTCGGAAACCGTCAGGAAGCTTGCGAGAGAAGATGAAAGAATCGTTGCAATTACTCCTGCAATGCCTGTTGGCTCGAAGCTTGAAGGCTTTGCAAGTGAATTTCCGGATCGGATGTACGATGTTGGTATTGCTGAACAGCACGCAGCAACGGTAGCTGCCGGGCTGGCAACCCAAAACATGAAGCCGTTTCTTGCAATTTATTCTACTTTCCTGCAGCGTGCTTATGACCAGGTGGTACACGATATTGCTCGCCAGAACTTGAATGTATTTATCGGAATAGACCGGGCAGGACTTGTGGGTGCAGATGGTGAAACCCATCAGGGTGTATTCGATATTGCGTTTTTAAGGCATTTGCCGAATATGGTATTGATGATGCCAAAAGATGAAAATGAAGGCCAGCATATGGTAAAAACAGCTATAGAATATAATGATGGCCCTATCGCAATGCGTTTCCCGCGCGGAAATGGCATAGGAGTACCTATGGACACAGAACTTAAGCCAATTCCAATTGGAACATGGGAAGTTCTGCTCGATGGCAATGATGGAGCGATTTTAACCTTTGGGACAACCATTCCAATGGCTTTGAAGGCAGCACAAATCCTGGAGAAACAGGGACACTCCATTAAAGTCATTAATGCAAGGTTTATTAAGCCGCTTGATGAAAAGATGCTGCATGAATTGTTCACAGCCAATATGCCAATTCTCACTATAGAAGAAGCTGTGCTGCAGGGTGGCTTTGGCAGTGCAATTCTTGAATATGCTCACGAACATGGCTTCCATCATGCGGAAATCGACCGTATGGGGATACCTGATAAATTTATTGAGCATGGCAGTGTAAATGAACTATTAGAAGAAATCGGCATGACTTCAGAAGATGTTGTTGAGAGAATGGGAAAACTGGCAAGAAAAAAACAAAAAAGGGCTTAAAAAATGAAAACAAAGAAAGAACGATTAGACGTTTTATTAGTTGAAAGAGGTCTTGCTGAGACAAGAGAAAAAGCGAAAAGAGCCGTTATGGCCGGCCTGGTGTTCAGCAATGAAAGCAGGATGGATAAGCCGGGCGAGAAGGTTAGTGCGGACATTCCGCTTACTTTAAAGGGGAAGGTCATGCCTTATGTCAGCCGGGGAGGCTTGAAGCTTGAGAAAGCTCTAAAAGTTTTTAATTTAGAAATCGAAGGCAAGATCCTCCTTGACATTGGGTCCTCAACCGGGGGCTTCACAGATTGTGCCCTGCAGAATGGCGCCAAATTGTCATATGCATTAGATGTCGGATATAATCAGCTTGCCTGGAAATTAAGGCAGGATGAACGAGTAGTTGTAATGGAAAGGACCAATTTCCGGTATGTAACCCCGGCCGATCTTTCAGCCGGTATGCCTGATTTTGCTTCCATTGATGTTTCGTTCATTTCTCTAAAGCTTATATTGCCTGTATTAAAAACGCTGCTTGTTCCGGGCAGTGACACAGTTGCCCTAGTGAAACCCCAGTTTGAAGCTGGACGGGAACAGGTTGGGAAAAAGGGGATTGTCAGAGATCCTAAAGTACATGAAGCAGTGCTTGATAAAATTATCGGATTTGCACTGAGCCTCGGTTATGATGTCAAGGACGTTTCCTATTCACCCATTACAGGCGGAGACGGCAACATAGAATTTCTCCTCCATCTGTATTGGTCAGGCAGCAGAGAGGAAGGAGAAAACCTTCTTAAAGCCCAGACAGATGAAGTTGTAAAAGAAGCCCACGCCGAACTGAAAACGAAGGTTAAAGAAGAGGAATAGGCTGATGCCTGTTCCTCTTTTTAAAAAGGATATATAATGTCTGCTTCGAGAACTATCCAGCGCAAGCAGCCTGCCCTTCGAAGGTTTCGGGTGGGAATGGCCCTTGCGCTTTTCTTAAAGGAATTTGTCGAGTTTGAACGAATAATAATAAATAATATACGGGAAAAATTGTACTTTATTGAGAAAATCAGCTAACATTAGAGTACAAAATACTTTAAATTAATTTTTTTCTGCCCGCTGTTAAGCGGCTGATTATAGAGGTGAAAAAATGAATAAAGGGCAAAGACATATTAAAATCCGGGAGATTATTACAAATAACGATATTGAAACACAGGATGACCTGGTGGATGAATTGAAAAACGCCGGGTTTAATGTAACTCAGGCGACTGTCTCAAGAGATATTAAAGAGCTTCATCTGGTAAAAGTTCCTTTAATGGACGGAAGATATAAATACAGTCTTCCAGCGGACCAGCGCTTCAATCCGCTGCAAAAGCTTAAACGAAATTTAATGGATGCCTTTGTCAGAGTGGATACTGCAGGACATCTCCTTGTAATGAAGACTCTCCCGGGCAATGCCATGGCTATTGGCGCACTTATTGATAACCTTGACTGGGAAGAGATTCTGGGGACAATCTGCGGGGACGACACATGCCTGATCATATGCAAAACCCCAGAAGATACAGAAGCAATTTCAAACCGTTTTCTTGAAATGCTGTAGATAATTCAAGCTCCGAGCGCCGTCGCTTATGCCGATAGGCTGGTGTTCATCGTGTTTCTTAAAAGATAAGAATGTATGAATACTGAAGTTAGATAACTGCCTAGCTCCAGAGACTGCCCCATCGAGGTCACAAGCTTGTCTAGTTGCGGCTCCTAGAGACTCTCAGATCTAAGCCGTTTCCTTACAGAAGAAACGCCTTCTTACAAGAACCGTCTTATGCCTGAGGCCCGCAGGACAAGGAAGGCTTTGTCAGCATAAACATCGCACGACCGAAAGCGGAAGCTTTTGGGAGTGTACGGGTCATGCAGACGTTGCCATAGGACGTGGCGCTTTTAGTCTGTATTCCTTGAAGGGAAGTCGCCTTCACATTTCAAGCAAGCCCCCAAAAAGGCAAAGAACGCCTTTCCGGGAGGCACGTCATGTGCTTGTCGGGGTTGGGCAAGGCGCTTGCGCTTTTCTTAAGAGGTGATATGTTTGTTAAACGAAATATCCATACGAAATTTTGCCATAATCGAAGCCCTTTCTGTCTCATTTGAAAAGGGCTTAACTGTTTTAACTGGTGAAACAGGGGCGGGAAAGTCCATCATTATCGATGCCATTCACTTGCTGGCTGGAGGCAGGGGATCTGCAGAATTTGTCCGCCATGGTGAGGATAAGGCTGAAATTGAGGGGCTTTTTATCCTGGATGATCTTAAACATCCTTGCTATAAACGGTCTGCTGAATTTGGGATAGAGATTGAAGATGGAATGATTGTTCTCCGCAGAGATATATCAAAGACAGGAAAAAGCGTCTGCAGAGTGAACGGAAAACTTGTCACTATATCTGTATTGAGAGAAATCGGAAGTTCCCTTATTGATATACATGGCCAGCACGAACATCAGGAATTAATGGATGAAACCTTTCATCTTCCTCTCCTCGATCAGTTTGGGGGATCCAAATTATCCGCTGCTTTAACTGAATACCAGGATATCTACAGGTTATATGAAAACACACTGAAAAAGCTTAAAAATTTAAGTGAGAATGAACAGCAAATGGCGCACCGGCTTGATTTAATTCAATTTCAGCTGGATGAAATTCAATCTGCTCAGCTTAAATTGAACGAAGATGAAGATTTGATTGAAGAAAAAAGAAAGCTTTCCAATTTTGAACGTATTTTTGATTCTCTTCAGTCAGGCTATAATGCCCTTCAAGGAGAACAAAAAGGGCTTGATTGGATCGGAATGGTTATGGGCTATATGAATGATGCCGCGGAACTGGACCCCGCCTATAAAGAAATAGCGGAAAATGTGGCAAACAGTTTTTATTTGCTTGAAGATGCAGCGAGATCACTCCGCAATGAAATGGACTTTATGGAATATGATCCCCAAAGACTTAATGAGATAGAAAGCAGATTGAATGAAATTAATGGGTTGAAAAGAAAATATGGAAAAACGGTTGAAGAAGTGCTGGAATACGCTGCACAGATAGAAGAAGAAATTGAAACCCTGCTAAATAAAGAAACCCATATTGATAAGCTGCAAAAGGAAGTTGCTGCCCTGAAAAAAGACCTTCTGGTTGAAGGAGAAGAATTGAGCAAGCTGCGCAGAAAATCTGCCCTTAAACTTACCAAGTTAATTCACAAAGAGCTTAAGGAATTATATATGGAAAAGACAGTCTTTGAGGTCAGATTCTTTTCTGATTCCGAAGTCTTCCTGAAAAACGGAATTGACAGGGCTGAGTTCTACATTTCCACCAATCCGGGAGAACCGCTTAAGCCGCTGTCTAAAATTGCATCAGGCGGTGAATTGTCCCGAATCATGCTTGCTTTAAAGAGCATATTTTCAAAGCATCAGGGTGTCACAAGTATTATTTTCGATGAGGTGGATACAGGCGTGAGCGGCAGGGTTGCACAAGCCATCGCGGAAAAGATTCATCACGTTTCCGTGGATTCACAGGTTCTGTGCATCTCTCATCTTCCTCAGGTTGCGGCCATGGCAGATACTCATTTATTTATTGCTAAAAACACAAAGGATGGGCGGACAAAAACAACAGTAAAACCGCTCACTGAAGATGAGAAAATCAAAGAAATCGGCCGTATGATTTCCGGGGTGGAAATTACTGATTTAACAAAAGAGCATGCGAAAGAGCTGCTGCACCTGGCTAATCAGCTAAAGTAATTTTGATCCATTATAAGGTCTGTTCCCGCCAGCGGCGCTATCAGATCTAATACCTTGAAAAGCTATCCAAAGCAGGATAGCTTTTTTTATGTGAATGGCTGTTATAAATGCCCTCAATGCAGGCAAAATTAAAGATGTAGCCATTTGACGTGGATGGACTAGAAGCGAGGAGAGTGAAAAATTTGACATATGATGTTTTACGCAAAATAATTGGTGGAATTCTCCTTGTTTCATTAATTGCTTTAGGTTTTTCCAAGCCTGTTCAGGAATATTTGCAAGTACCTGCAAATATTACTCTTTTTGAAGGGCAGCAGTTAGACATTGCAAAGGCAGAAGCAGTGTCGTCCGGACTGTCCATAGATAATACAAGTGTTTCACTTGAAGAAGATAACCATTCGATTTCGCTTCATGCAAAAGAAAATGGAAAAAATGAAATGCTTCTCGAACTGGCAGGTTTTCCGATAAAGAAAGTTGATGTTAACGTCTTAAAAGATTTTAAAGTTATTCCAGGAGGCCAATCGATTGGGGTTAAACTGAATACAGTAGGCGTGTTAGTAGTTGGACACCATCAGGTTAATACAGCTGAAGGAAAAGCTTCGCCTGGCGAAACGGCCGGCATAAAAATTGGAGATATCATTACAGAAATCAATGGAACGAAAATAGAAAAAATGTCAGATGTTGCTCCCTTTGTTCAAGAAGCTGGCAAAAGCGGCAATCCGCTCCAAATTATCGTAAGCCGTGAAAGCGGAAAGGTGAAAACAGAGCTGACACCCTTGAAAGAAAACGGGGAAGAAACCTATAAGCTTGGATTATATATACGTGACTCTGCAGCAGGTATTGGGACGATGACCTTCTATCACCCGGAATCGAAAAAATATGGAGCACTCGGCCATGTTATTTCCGATATGGATACAAAGAAGCCAATTGTGGTTGAAGACGGGCAAATTGTCCGATCAACTGTTACTTCAATTGAAAAAGGAAGCAATGGCAATCCTGGTGAAAAACTTGCACGATTTTCTTCAGATAAAGAAATAATCGGGAATATTGTCAGAAATAGTCCATTCGGAATATTTGGGGAATTAAACCGGGATATGAAGAACGGAATTTTTGACAAACCGATGCCTATAGCCTTATCTCATCAAGTCAAAGAGGGCGCTGCCCAAATTTTAACTGTGGTCGACAATGACGAAGTACAATTGTTCGATATTGAAATTGTCAGTACGATTCCGCAGAAGTTTCCGGCAACAAAAGGAATGGTCATAAAAGTGACGGATCAGAAGCTGCTTGATAAAACAGGCGGCATAGTCCAGGGGATGAGCGGAAGCCCGATTATCCAGGATGGCAGGATTATTGGAGCAGTGACCCATGTATTTGTAAACGACCCTACTTCAGGATATGGTGTTCATATTGAATGGATGTTAAATGAAGCAGGTATTGATATATATGAAAAAGCTGAAGAAAAAGCATCCTAATACTGAATGGATCTTAAAAAAGGCGGGTTAAACCCGTCTTTTTTTTACTGCTCTTGCAGTGAAAAAACAGGCCGCATTATAGGCTAAACAAAAACTATGAGTAAAATAGTTATGTTAAAATGAAAATAAAGAATTTTCGACAAAGAAACACGGATTGTAAAGAGTATGACGAAATCGGTCGAAAACAGAAGAAAACAAAAGAATAAATGAGGTTTAGTTGGTTTTTTAAGAAAATTTCAAAAAAGTAGAGGAATTTTTGTTGCATTGTCGAATTTCTCATTTAGAATAGAAAATAGATATCAAAAAGAGCATGTTCGAAAATGAACATTTATTAAAGAGACCATAATTGGACCGAGGAGGAAAGTAAGTGAAGAAAATAAAAGTTTGTGTTGTGGATGATAATAGGGAACTGGTCGGGCTTTTAGAGGAATATATATCTTCTCAGGAAGACATGGAAGTTGCCGGTGTGGCACATAATGGACAGGATTGCCTCGAAATATTAGAGCATACACAGCCCGACGTTCTTGTATTGGATATCATCATGCCTCACTTGGATGGACTTGCTGTACTCGAAAAAATGAGAGATTTAAATTTGAAAACACTCCCTAATGTAATCATGCTCACTGCATTCGGACAGGAGGATGTTACCAAGAAGGCAGTGGATTTGGGAGCCTCATACTTTATCCTTAAACCATTTGACATGGACAATTTGGCAAGTCATATACGCCAAGTCAGCGGAAAATCGAATTCATTTCTCCGCAAACCCGCTCAATCTTACCGTCCTCAGGGAGAAGCAAAGCCTAAGAACCTGGATGCCAGCATCACCAGCATCATTCATGAAATTGGCGTTCCTGCCCATATTAAAGGATACTTATATCTCCGTGAAGCCATTTCAATGGTATACAACGATATAGAACTTCTCGGTTCCATTACAAAAGTGCTGTACCCTGATATTGCTAAGAAGTTTAATACTACTGCAAGCCGTGTGGAGCGTGCAATCCGCCATGCGATTGAAGTTGCGTGGAGCCGCGGTAATATTGATTCCATTTCCTCTCTTTTTGGGTATACAGTCAGCATGACAAAAGCAAAGCCAACCAACTCGGAATTCATTGCAATGGTTGCAGATAAGCTGCGTCTGGAGCACAAAGCTTCTTGAAAGGGTAAGGACTTATAACAAAATCATTTATTTTTTATGCTGCGCTCCTTATGGGGCGTTTTTTTATTGTCCTCAAAATTCAGCGGAAACAAAAAAGTTCAGTTTGAAATTTTTCAAACTGAACTTATTAATTTATTTCTTTTCTTCATTCTCAAGCTCCATCATCTTTTGAATCAAAATGTGCTGAGGCATGTGCATGATTTGCTCAAGAGGAAGATTTAGTTTTTCAGCAAGCTTTAATGCTGTTTCCGGTGATAACTGCAGCGGCTTCACTTTTTATCCCCCCACTAACTTATTTGGTTTTAAATCGTTCCTGAACTTTGTTTCTCTTTCGATCGCGATAAAGAATAAATCCTGCGATAAAGCCAAGACCTATGATTAAAAAAAGGAAACCTGAAACAAATTGAAGCCATAAATATGGAAATGGGCTTTGCAGGATGCCAAAGACCATATCTCTCATTAATTTTATCCCATAGACAGCCAATATGCCTGGCAGGAGTAAAATTAATAAAGCAATTAGTCTAATCATAAAAAAATTCCCTTCAAATCGAATTACCTACCGAAATCATAAATCATTAAATAAATTTGTCAAGTACCGCTGCTGTGCTAAAATAAATTCATGAAGAATGTTGCACGGAATAATGTCAAGCGTGCAAGAATTTTCAATGAAAGCAGGTAGAAAAATGCAAACAGTAATGATTGTCGGTGCAGGTAAAGGCGGTACGGCCATCCTTAAAATTATAAAGGAAACGGCTGTTCTGGATGTAAAAGCTATGGTGGACATTAATCCGGGTGCTGAAGGACTTCGGATTGCCAAAGAAAGCGGCATCCCGATTGGCACTGATTGGCGTTATTTTATGGATCAGGATATTGATATCATTATTGAAGTTACCGGAAATGAACAGGTGTTTATCGACATCAGGGAAGCCAGGAGCAAAAATACGGTCCTGATTCCTGGAAGTGTAGCTTTCTTAATCGCGAAATTACTTGAAGAAAAGGAAGAACTGATTTCAAAATTCAGAAATGAAACGTATAAGCATGATTTGATTTTTAATTCGACTGATGACGGTATGATTGTAATCAACAACTTTAGTGAGATTACAGTCTTTAATCGAAGTGCGGAGAGAATGACAGGAATTAAGAGGAAAGACGCTTTAGGGAAAAAAATTAATGAAGTCATTACAGACAGCATGCTTCCCAGAGTTATGGCAACAAGGAGAATTGAAGCGAATCAGGAAATGACTTTGGCAAATGGCCTGAAAATTATTACGACAAGAATACCGATGCTTGGAGAAAATAACGAATTAATGGGTGCGTTTGCTGTTTTTAAGGATATAACAGAAGTAGTCTCGCTTGCGGAAGAAATTACGAATTTGAAAGAGATACAGACAATGCTTCAGGCGATTATTCAATCAAGTGAAGAAGCCATTTCTGTGGTTGATGAAAATGGGAAAGGGATTTTGATCAATCCGGCATATTCGAGGCTAACAGGCCTGGAAGAAGAAAAAGTGATCGGGAAGCCTGCCACAGCTGATATTTCCGAAGGTGAAAGTGTGCATATGAAGGTTCTTCAAACGAGAAGGGCAATGAGAGGTGTGGCCATGAGGGTCGGACCGAAAAGAAAGGATGTTATTGTAAATGTTGCGCCTGTCATTGTTGATGGAAAGTTAAAAGGAAGTGTGGGAGTTATTCACGACGTATCGGAAATTCAGAATCTGAATCGTGAATTAAGCCGGGCAAGACAGATTATCCGTACATTGGAAGCGAAATATTCATTCGAGGATATTATTGGATCATCTGAAGAGATGAAGCTTGCAATTGAACAGGCAAGACTCGGGGCTAAAACTCCAGCTACCGTTTTGCTAAGAGGAGAGTCAGGGACAGGCAAAGAATTGTTCGCCCACGCTATACATAATGCCAGCGACCGAAAATATAACAAGTTTATCAGGGTTAATTGCGCAGCATTATCAGAGTCTCTTCTGGAAAGCGAATTATTTGGTTATGAAGAGGGGGCGTTCTCAGGAGCAAAAAGAGGCGGCAAACGGGGTTTGTTTGAGGAAGCTGATAAAGGCAGTATCTTTCTGGATGAAATTGGCGAGCTGACAGCTAACACTCAGGCGAAACTGCTCAGGGTTCTTCAAGAACATGAAATTACAAGAGTGGGAGGGACCAAGCCCATTTCAATAGATGTTCGAGTTATTGCTGCGACCAATGTGAATTTAGAAAAAGGAATTGCAGACGGCACTTTCAGGGAAGACTTATACTACAGGCTGAATCGAATGCCTATACATATTCCTTCATTAAGACGCAGAAAGGAGGATATTCCTCTTCTATGCAGCAGGCTTATTCAAAAGATCAACCAGGAATATGGACGGAATGTAGAAGGTGTAACAGAACAAGCAGTTAATAAACTAATGGCCTATGATTGGCCGGGAAATGTGAGAGAACTTGATAATATCCTCGGCAGAGCCATTATTTTTATGAATTACAACGAAACAGATATAGAGGAAAGGCATATTCCGGATTTGATAGGTGCCAATAAGCCGTCTCCAAGTGTTGAAACAAGTGAAGGAGCACAAACTAAAACATTAACTCAGCTGGTAGAGCAATATGAGGCAAAAATGATCAGACAAACACTTCACAAGCTGGATGGAAATAAAACCAAGACTGCTAAATCGCTTGGACTCTCTGTCAGGAATCTTTACTATAAATTGGAGAAATACGATATTGCAAAAGATGGCATGCAATAAATTTCACAGTGTGCAATTAATTGCGCACTTTAACTCAGTGAATAAAGCGTTTTCACAGTAATTTTAAGTTGGCACACTTCTTGCAAGTATAATAAACGGATGGACATCAAGAAAAAGGCGCCGGTAATTGTCTAGCACAATCAGCCTGCCCCGCGAGGTGCCGTGGGAGGGCGAGGCGCGCGCTTTTCTAGTAAGGGGGTTGAACAGATGAAATTGGATTCGCTTCTAACGAAAGCAACCCAATATGGTGAGAAAACAGTAGCCGTAGCCGCAGCGGAAGACGAAGAAGTTCTCGAAGCAGTTGCTGAAGCAATTAAGCTGAACTTAGCAAGCTTTTTATTATTTGGGGATCAAGTAAAAATCCGCGAAATCATAAATCGGAACCATAGCGCAGCAGCTGAAAGCCCTAAGCTTGAAATCCTTCATGCAGAATCGCCTGCATATGCTGCAGAATTGGCAGTAAGGGCTGTAAAAGAGCAGAAAGCCAATGTGCTGATGAAGGGAAATATCCCGACGGCAGGTATTTTAAAAGCTGTCTTAAATAAAGAATTCGGCTTAAGAACAGGAAATGTTTTATCACATGTGGCGGTATTTGAGGTTCCAGGTTTTGAACGATTTACGATTGTCACTGATGCAGCAATGAATATTGCACCGGACCTCAATCAAAAAGCACAAATCCTGAAAAATGCAGTTGAAATTGCAAGGAGCATAGGAATAGAAAAGCCTCTTGCAGCCCCGATTGCTGCAGTAGAGGTTGTTAATCCTGCTATGCAGGCAACTCTGGATGCCTCAGCATTAACTCTTATGAACCAAAGGGGCCAGATAAAAGATTGTCTTGTCGACGGTCCCCTGGCTTTGGATAATGCAATTTCTTTTGAAGCGGCTGAACATAAGGGGATCAAAAGTGAAGTTGCCGGACAGGCAGATATTTTATTGGTGCCGACTATAGAAGTTGGGAATACTTTATATAAATCACTTGTCTACTTTGCGAAAGCAAAAGTAGGAGCTGTTATCGCAGGTGCCAAAGCGCCGATCGTTCTTACTTCAAGAGCAGATTCGGCAGAAAGCAAGGTTTATTCCCTTGCTTTAGCGATATGCTCAGCAAAGTAATGGGCTCTGAAAGAAAGAAATTAATTCATTCAGTATTTTATAAATCGTAAATTAAATTTTTTTTAACAAAACGAACATATTACTTTTAAAGAATCCGGGGAGGAATTATAACATGGAAATCTTCAAATACCTAGAAACTTATGATTACGAACAAGTGGTGTTTTGCCAGGACAAACAATCAGGATTAAAAGCTATTATTGCTATTCATGATACCACTTTAGGCCCAGCACTAGGCGGTACACGCATGTGGACTTATGAATCTGAAGAAGCTGCTATTGAGGATGCATTGCGTCTTGCACGCGGCATGACATATAAGAATGCAGCAGCTGGTTTAAATCTTGGAGGCGGTAAAACAGTTATTATCGGCGATCCGCGCAAAGATAAAAACGAAGAAATGTTCCGTGCATTCGGACGCTATATCCAAGGTTTAAATGGACGTTACATTACTGCTGAGGACGTGGGTACTACAGTAGCTGATATGGACCTGATTCATGAGGAAACAGACTATGTAACAGGAATTTCACCTGCGTTCGGCTCTTCCGGCAACCCTTCACCAGTTACAGCTTATGGCGTATACAGAGGTATGAAGGCTGCAGCAAAAGCGGCATTCGGAACTGATTCTCTTGAAGGCAAAACAATTGCTGTTCAAGGTGTTGGAAACGTTGCGTTCAATCTTTGCCGCCATCTGCATGAAGAAGGTGCACAGCTGATTGTTACGGATATTAATAAAGAAGCAGTTCAGCGTGCAGTTGAAGAGTTCGGTGCTAAAGCAGTTGAACCAAATGAAATTTATGGAGTTGAATGTGATATTTATGCTCCTTGTGCTTTAGGTGCGACAGTTAATGATGATACAATCCCGCAGCTGAAAGCAAAAGTAATCGCTGGAGCTGCCAACAACCAGCTTAAAGAAACACGCCACGGTGATTTAATTCATGAGATGGGCATCGTTTATGCTCCTGACTATGTAATTAATGCAGGCGGAGTTATTAATGTTGCGGATGAGCTGTACGGATACAACCGTGAACGAGCAATGAAAAAAGTTGAAACTGTATACAATAATATTGAAAAAGTTATTGAGATTGCTAAAAGGGATGGAATTCCGACATATAAAGCGGCTGACCGCATGGTTGAGGAAAGAATTGAAAGAATGCGTAATTCACGCGGACAATTCCTCCAAAATGGCCATCATATTCTAAGCCGCAGATAAGCTTTAGGGAGGAGTAACTTTCCTGAAATGCAAAGCGCTGAATGGAATATTCAGCGTCTTTGCCTTTAAAAACAGAGTAGAAAAAATGCAGCGGCAGTTAATAGTACCTGAGTAAGAGTATACTTTTACAAGGGAGATTTCCGCTCTTTATGGAGGTTTAAACGTGCTAGAACAAGAACATCGAATTCTCGTCATCAATCCGGGATCCACTTCAACTAAGATTGGAGTTTTCGATAATGAGATCTCTGTCCTGGAGAAGACATTGCGCCATGATGCAGATGTCATTAACTCTTATGAAAGTATTATCGATCAATATGAATTCCGAAAGCAGACCATTCTGGAAACATTGGATCACGAAGGAATCAATATCTCCAAATTAAGTGCAGTGTGCGGCCGCGGGGGGCTGCTGCGACCGATTGAAGGAGGCACATATTCAGTTAATGATGCAATGCTAGAGGATCTTCGTGCCGGTTTTGCTGGTCAGCATGCTTCAAACCTTGGCGGAATACTGGCATATGAGATTGCTTCTGGTTTAAATATTCCTTCGTTCATTGTCGATCCGGTGGTGGTAGATGAATTGGATCCAATTGCCCGAATTTCAGGCTTTTCAATGATAGAAAGAAAAAGTATTTTCCATGCCTTGAATCAGAAAGCTGTTGCCCGGAGAGTAGCCAAAGAACTTGGCAAAAAGTACGGGGAGCTTAACCTAATCGTTACGCATATGGGCGGAGGTATAACTGTAGGTGCTCATAAAAAAGGCAGAGTGGTGGATGTTAATAACGGACTTCATGGAGACGGGCCATTCAGTCCGGAACGGGCAGGTACAGTACCTGCCGGTGATTTGGTGGGACTTTGCTACTCCGGAAGCTTTTATCGTGAAGAAGTGATGAAAAAGCTTGTTGGACAAGGCGGTCTCGTTGGTTACCTGGGAACAAATGATGCAGTAAAGGTTGAAAAGATGATTGAAAGCGGAGATGAGAAAGCAAAGCTTGTCTACTCCGCAATGGCTTATCAGGTGGCTAAGGAAATCGGATCTGCCAGTGCAGTGCTTGGCGGAAAGGTTGATGCCATCATCCTTACAGGGGGTCTTGCCTATGGCAAGGACTTTGTAAACGAAATCAGTGAACGGATTAACTGGATTGCAGATGTCATCGTGCAGCCTGGTGAAAATGAACTGCAGGCACTCGCTGAAGGCGCTCTTCGTGTCCTCCGCGGTGAAGAGACTGAAAAAGAATATCCTGGAAAAAAAGCTGACAAAGCAGCGTTGAAATAGAAGGGGGAAGCAATTTGGCACAGGAATATGATTTGGTGATTTTAGGCGGAGGCACAGGCGGCTATGTAGCTGCCATCCGTGCTTCACAGCTTGGTTTAAAAACGGCAATCGTTGAAAAAGGAAAACTTGGAGGGACTTGCCTTCATAAAGGCTGTATACCAAGCAAGGCTTTATTAAGAAGTGCTGAAGTGTTTGCTACCGCAAAGCACAGTGAAGATTTTGGCGTAGTGACAAGTGATGTATCCATCAATTTCAATAAGGTACAGGAAAGAAAAAATAAAATCGTTGATCAGCTTCATAAAGGTGTTCAGCACTTGATGAAGCAAGGCAAGATTGATGTATTCGAAGGAACAGGCCGCATACTTGGACCATCTATTTTCTCTCCGATGCCGGGCACAATTTCTGTTGAAATGAACAATGGGGACGAAAATGAAATGCTGATCCCTAAAAATGTTATTGTAGCAACTGGATCACGTCCTCGTACTCTGCCAGGATTGGACATTGATGGACAACTTGTAATGACTTCGGATGAGGCTTTAGCTTTGGAAGAAGTGCCAAGCTCCATTATAATTGTTGGCGGTGGAGTCATCGGCATCGAATGGGCATCTATGTTATCAGACTTTGGTGCTGAGGTAACAGTAATCGAATATGCTGACCGCATTATACCTACGGAAGATAAAGAAATTTCAAAAGAAATGCAGCGCCTTATGAAGAAAAAGGGAGTCAAAATTGTAACAGGAGCAAAAGTGCTTCCTGAAACCCTTCAGAAAGGCGACGGAGTTACGATTTCAGCTGAAGTGAAAGGATCTCAGCAGGAATTCTCCGCCGAGAAATTGCTTGTTTCAGTGGGACGTCAGGCAAATACAGAGGGTATTGGCATTGAAAATACTGACATTCAGATAGAAAAGGGATTTATTTTAGCAAATGAATACTTCCAGACAAAGGAATCCCATATTTATGCGATTGGTGACGTCATTGGCGGCCTTCAGCTGGCTCATGTTGCTTCTCATGAAGGAATCGTAGCCGTTGAGCACATTGCCGGCAAGAATCCTTCTCCAATTGACTATAGCCTGGTTTCTAAATGCATTTACAGTTCACCTGAAGCGGCAAGTGTAGGATTAACAGAGGATGAAGCAAAAGAAAAAGGCCATAATGTCAAAACGGGCAAGTTCTCATTCCGGGCAATCGGAAAGGCACTGGTATTTGGTGAATCCGACGGTTTTGTGAAAATTGTGGCAGATAAGGATACCGATGATATCCTGGGTGTCCATATGATAGGCCCGCACGTTACAGACATGATCTCAGAAGCAGGTCTGGCCCGTGTTCTTGATGCAACTCCATGGGAAGTAGCACATACAATCCATCCTCATCCGACGTTATCTGAAGCAATCGGTGAAGCTGCCCTTGCAGTTGATGGAAAAGCTATCCACGGATAAAGTTCCAATTGAATAAACAGAAAAGTCCAGGCTTCTTTTGGGAGCCCGGTGATACATATTAGCTTAGGAGGTTGTATAAATGGCTGAAAACCGACATAAAGATTTAGGTTTAAGTGATGAGAAAGTTCTTGAAATGTATGAGACGATGCTATTAGCTCGCCGTATTGATGAGCGTATGTGGCTTTTAAACCGCGCGGGAAAAATCCCTTTCGTTATTTCTTGCCAGGGACAGGAAGCTGCTCAGGTAGGTGCTGCATTTGCACTTGATCGCGAGAAGGATTATGTCCTGCCATATTATCGCGACATGGGAGTAGTCCTTACGTTCGGCATGACAGCCAAGGAATTAATGCTGTCAGGGTTTGCTAAAGCCGAAGATCCAAATTCAGGCGGCCGCCAAATGCCAGGACATTTCGGTCAAAAGAAAAACCGAATCGTAACGGGCTCTTCACCTGTTACTACACAGGTGCCTCATGCTGTTGGAGTTGCTCTTGGCGGAAAGCTGGAAGGAAAAGATCTGGTAACCTTTGTAACTTTTGGTGAAGGTTCTTCAAACCAGGGGGACTTCCATGAAGGTGCGAACTTTGCAGGTGTTCATAAGCTCCCTGTTATCTTTATGTGTGAGAATAATAAATATGCAATCTCTGTACCGATTGAAAAACAGCTTGCTTGCGAAAACGTATCTGACAGAGCTATCGGCTACGGTATGCCAGGTATAACAGTTGATGGAAACGATCCGCTTGAAGTCTATAAAGCTGTGAAAGAAGCAGCGGACAGAGGCCGCCGCGGAGAAGGGCCGACATTGGTCGAAACCATTTCATACCGTTTAACACCACACTCATCTGATGATGATGACCGAAGCTACCGTGCTCCTGATGAAGTGGCTGAAGCGAAAACAAAAGATCCGATTATTACTTTTGGCGCATACCTGAAAGAAAATGGTGTAATGGATGATGCGATTGAAAAGGAAATTAATGACCGGATTATGAAATTGGTAAACGAAGCAACTGATTATGCTGAAAACGCTCCATATGCAGAAGCGGAATCTGCTTTAAAGCATGTCTATGCTGAACAGTAAGGGGGAGAGAATATGGCTGTAATTTCTTATATCGATGCGGTAACTATGGCAATCCGCGAGGAAATGGAAAGAGATTCAAAGGTATTTGTTTTAGGTGAAGACGTAGGTAAAAAAGGTGGCGTGTTTAAAGCGACACAAGGACTGTATGATAAATTTGGCGAAGACCGTGTAATTGATACTCCGCTTGCTGAATCAGCAATTGCAGGGGTTGGAATCGGTGCAGCGATGTATGGAATGCGCCCGATTGCTGAAATGCAATTTGCCGACTTTATAATGCCGGCGGTTAACCAGATTATTTCTGAGGCAGCACGCATCCGCTATCGTTCCAACAATGACTGGAGCTGTCCGATCGTTGTTCGTGCACCATATGGCGGCGGTGTTCATGGAGCACTATACCATTCCCAATCTGTCGAAGCAGTATTTGCGAATCAGCCGGGACTTAAGATTGTTATGCCTTCTACGCCTTATGATGTTAAGGGATTATTGAAAGCGGCAATCCGTGACGAGGATCCTGTACTGTTCTTTGAGCATAAGCGTGCATATCGCCTGATTAAGGGTGAGGTTCCTGATGATGATTATGTGCTGCCAATCGGAAAAGCGGATGTAAAACGCGAGGGTGAAGATATCACTGTGATCACTTATGGCCTATGCGTTCATTTCGCTCTGCAGGCTGCTGAAAGACTTGCCAAAGATGGCATCTCAGCGCATATCCTTGATTTAAGGACGGTATATCCGTTAGATAAAGAAGCAATTATCGAAGCTGCGACAAAAACAGGAAAAGTGCTTCTTCTTACTGAAGATAATAAAGAAGGCAGCATTATGAGCGAAGTTTCTGCCATTATTGCAGAGAACTGCCTGTTTGAATTGGATGCACTAATCAAACGCGTTGCCGGTCCTGACGTGCCAGCAATGCCTTACGCCCCGACTATGGAAAAATACTTTATGGTTAACCCTGATAAAGTAGAAAAAGCAATGCGCGAATTGGCTGAATTTTAATAAAGGCATTAGTTAATAAAAATGGAAAGAGCAGATGGTGCAGCTTTCCGGCTGGAATTCATACCGGATCAGCTGTACTAGCTGCATGACCCGCAAATGCGGGCAGCTAGAAGGAGGTTACCCAATGGCTATTGAGCAAATTAAAATGCCCCAGCTTGGGGAAAGTGTTACTGAAGGGACAATCAGCAAATGGCTGGTTTCCGTTGGAGATAAAGTAAATAAATATGATCCGCTTGCTGAAGTAATGACTGATAAAGTAAATGCTGAGGTCCCATCCTCTTTCTCTGGTGTAATCAAAGAGTTGGTTGCAGAAGAGGGAGAAACTTATGAAGTTGGCCAGGTTATTCTGACAATTGAAACTGAAGGCGGCGGAGAAGCAGCTCAGGAAGCCCCATCAGAATCTAAAGCAGAGGACAAAGCTGAAGCTGCACCTTCAGGTGTGGCGCCTTCTGCACCAGCGGCACCTATTTCGGCAGATGCTCCAAAAGGAGTCCGCTATTCACCTGCCGTCTTAAAGCTTTCTCAAGAGCATGGCATTGACTTAAACCAGGTGACAGGTACAGGCGGAGGCGGACGCATTACGCGTAAAGACCTTATGAAAATCATTGAGTCCGGAGATATTCCTACAGCGGCAGCTGCTGCATCAGCACCAGCACCGGAAAAGACAGAGGCACCGGCTCCAGCACCTTCCCAGCCTGCACAGAAACAGGCAGCGCCAGCACCTAATGTTCCAGTAATGCCGGGTGATGTTGAAATCCCTGTTACTGGAGTGCGTAAAGCGATTGCAGCCAATATGCTTCGCAGCAAACATGAAGCACCACATGCCTGGACAATGATGGAAGTAGATGTTACAAATCTTGTTGAATACCGTAACAGCATTAAAGGTGAGTTTAAGCAAAAAGAGGGCTTCAACCTTACGTTCTTTGCTTTCTTCGTGAAAGCTGTTGCGCAGGCCCTTAAAGAATTCCCGCAGATTAATTCTATGTGGGCAGGTGATAAGATTATCCAGAAGAAGGATATCAACATCTCCATTGCAGTTGCAACAGATGACGCGTTATTCGTTCCGGTCATCAAAGCAGCTGATGAAAAAACGATTAAGGGTATTGCCCGTGAAATCAATGATCTTGCCTTAAAAGTACGTACAGGTAAATTGACTTCCGCTGAAATGCAGGGTGGAACTTTCACTGTAAATAATACCGGTTCATTCGGGTCTGTCCAGTCAATGGGCATTATCAATTATCCTCAGGCTGCAATTCTTCAGGTTGAATCCATTGTGAAGCGTCCTGTAGTAATGAACAATGGCATGATTGCTGTCCGTGATATGGTTAACCTTTGTATGTCACTCGATCACCGTGTATTAGACGGCCTGGTTTGCGGCCGCTTCCTGCAGCGTGTGAAGGAAATTCTGGAGAACACTTCTAAAGAAAATACAACTATTTATTAGTAATTAAAATTGCCGTTGTCCTGCTTTGGGACAGCGGTTTCTTATTGTTCATTGCTTGTTTCTCTTTTGTATACTAAAATAGGTATATGGAGAATTTAGAATTTTATTATAATTTTCTTGCGGCATTGTTTCTTATAAGAAACGGGTCCGCTGCCGCATGAGGGGAGGGAACGCTGTCAGCTACAAGGACAGCAAATTTATGTCATTAAAGAAAATGATTGAAGAAAAATTCCCGCAGCAGACAAATGAAGATTGGGAACAAAGTGCGGAAAGAACTCTTAAAGGGAAATCCTTAGAAACATTATCACGAAATACATATGAAAACATAAAATTGAAACCGCTTTATTCCAGAGAAGACCTGGAAACAGGTGCATTATCACAGTATCCGGGCTTAGAAGATTTTAGAAGAGGTTCCTATGCAGCCGGATACCTGTCTGAAGAATGGAAGGTTGCACAGAAAATTAGTGCTTCCTCTTCCGAAGAGCTGTCAGATAAACTTCTTGCTGCCATCAAGACAGGGCAGACAGCTCTTGCGTTTGAGCCTGAACAGTTAAAAAATCCAGAGAAGATAAGCCTGTCTGTAGGCGAACTTTATGAAAGGTACCCTTTCAGTGTGGATGCCGGACGAAATCAGCATGTATTAATAGCAGGACTTGGAAAAGTAAAAGAAAGAGAAAAAGTCTCCGGATATGTTGCCGCAGATCCACTTGCTATTGCTGCTGCCGATACATTGAACGACCGCTCAATCGATGAACTATACGAAGCTTTGAATAAAACGATGAGTAATGCAGAAGAAAATCTGCCAAGCATGAAAACAATCATGGTGAATTCAGCGGTTTATCATAATAGCGGTGCAAATGCCGTCCAGGAACTTGCATTTTCTCTTGCAGCAGGAGTAAATCACCTGCAATATCTTCTTGATAAAGGCAAAGGCCTTGAACAAATATTATCTAAAATGGTCTTTAAGTTTGCTGTTGGCTCAAACTTTTTTATGGAAATTGCCAAGCTGCGTGCTGCAAGAGTATTATGGGGCAAAGTGGCGGAAGCATTCGGAGCTGGGGGTGACAGTAAAAAAATGGTCATTTCAGCAGAGACGTCCTTCTTTACAAAGTCTGCCTATGATTCCTATGTAAATATGCTGAGAGCGGGGAATGAAGCGTTCGCAGCAGTATTGGGAGGAATACAATACCTTCATGTCAGTCCATATAATGATCCGGAAAGAGCCAAATCTCCTTTTTCAGAACGGATTGCCCGCAATACTCAGTTGATTTTAAGGGAAGAGGCGCATTTACTAAAGGTCTCTGATCCAGCAGGCGGCTCCTGGTATATTGAGCATCTGACAAATGAACTGATTTCCAAATCATGGGGACTTTTCCTTGAGATAGAAGAGCTGGGAGGAATGAAGGATGCCCTTCAAACAGGATGGGTTCATGATCAGATTACCCAAATTCTTGAAAAGAAGAAGAAAGATGTTCATACAAGAAAACAAAGTATCATCGGAACGAATATATATGCAAATCTTGATGAAAAGCCGCTTCAGACAGAATTGGAAACCGTCCAGAACAGCAGGAGTGATCTCAAGATTATCCAGCAGGTTCGTCTTTCTGAGTCCTTCGAGGGTTTGCGGAATTTATCTGAAAGATTAAAAGGAAAGGGCATTCGTCCAGAAGCAGGTCTTATCTGTCTGGGAGCATTGAAAGACCATAAGGCGCGTGCTGATTTTATTTCAGGCTTCCTGGCTCCTGGCGGGGTTGAGGCAGTTAAAAGCGGTTCGGTATATAATCCTGAAGATGCTGAAGCATTTATTCAAAAAACAAATTGCAGGCATTATTTTATTTGCGGATCAAATGAACTATACGATAGCATAGCTGTACCTTTAATTAAACAATTGAAAGAAACTTTCCCGTCAGCTGAAATCTATTTAGCCGGCCTTCCCGAAGAGAGGAAAAAGGATGAATATCAGAACGCTGGCATCGGCGGATACATTCATGTAAAAAGCGATTGCTATGAAACTCTCTTAAATATGCTGAACGAGATGGAGGCGGCAAGCAATGGCCAATAAACCTGATTTTAAAAGCCTGGATATTCTTGAAGTAAAACAATCAGCCAAAGATGACTGGAAAAGAAAAGCAGAGGAAGAAATCGATTCATCCATTGATCAACTTCTCTTTGAAACAAATGAGCAAATAAATGTAAAGCCTCTGTACACAAATGAAGATCTTAGAGACATGGAGCACCTAAACGATAAGCCTGGACTGCCCCCTTATACAAGAGGGCCATATTCAACCATGTATGTGAACAGGCCATGGACTGTCCGGCAGTATGCCGGTTTTTCTACTGCAGAGGAAAGTAATGCCTTTTACCGGCGTAACCTTGCAATGGGTCAAAAAGGCTTATCAGTCGCTTTCGATCTGGCTACTCATAGAGGCTATGATTCAGATCATCCAAGAGTCGAGGGAGATGTCGGGAAAGCTGGCGTAGCCATTGATTCCATCCTGGATATGAAGATGCTGTTTGATGGGATACCTTTAGATCAAATGTCTGTATCCATGACGATGAATGGAGCGGTATTGCCTGTCATGGCTTTTTATATTGTTACAGCGGAAGAGCAGGGAGTAAGCCAGGAGAAACTTTCTGGAACGATCCAGAATGATATCCTAAAAGAATATATGGTGCGCAACACATATATATATCCTCCGGAAATGTCCATGAAGATCATTGCCGATATTTTTGAATATACTTCAAAATACATGCCTAAGTTCAATAGCATCAGTATTTCTGGCTATCATATGCAGGAAGCGGGGGCTCCTGCTGATATTGAACTTGCCTATACGCTGGCTGATGGTCTCGAATATGTAAGAACCGGCCTTAAAGCTGGAATCGATATCGACTCCTTTGCGCCAAGGCTCTCGTTTTTCTGGGCAATCGGCATGAATTACTTCATGGAAGTGGCAAAAATGCGCGCAGCCCGCTTCATTTGGGCAAAAATGATGAAGACCTTCGAGCCGGATAATCCCAAATCAATGGCGCTTAGAACGCATTCGCAAACTTCCGGCTGGAGCTTAACAGAGCAGGATCCGTTTAATAATGTAACAAGGACTCTCATTGAGGCGCATGCAGCTTCAATGGGCCATACACAATCCCTTCATACTAATGCGCTGGATGAAGCCATTGCATTGCCGACAGACTTTTCTGCCCGTATAGCCAGAAATACGCAGCTGTACCTTCAGGAAGAGACAGGGATCACGAATGTAATTGATCCATGGGGCGGCTCTTATTATGTTGAAGCTTTAACAGATCAGTTAATTAAGCGAGCCTGGGAGCATATTAAAGAAATCGAAAATCTTGGCGGAATGGCCAAAGCGATTGAGACAGGCTTGCCAAAAATGAGAATCGAAGAAGCGGCAGCCAGAAGGCAGGCACAAATTGATTCCGGAAAAGAAACCATTATTGGTGTGAATAAATACCGGCTGGAAAAAGAAGAGCCGATTGATATTCTTGACATTGACAACACGGCTGTCCGATTAAAGCAAATCGAGAAGCTGGAGCAGCTAAAGGCTTCCCGCGACAATGAGAAAGTTGCTGAAGCTTTGGCGGCTATTACAAAAGCTGCAGATACAGGGGAAGGCAATCTTCTTGAGCTAGCAGTAAATGCAGCCAGGGTTCGAGCCACTCTCGGGGAAATTTCTGAAGCGATTGAAAAAGTTGCCAACCGCCATAAAGCAATTATCCGTTCTATCAGCGGCGTGTACAGTTCTGCTTTTTCCAACGAAGAAGAAATTGCAGAAGTAAAGCAGATGACAGATGAATTTCTTGAAAATGAGGGAAGGAGACCGCGGATTCTGATTGCCAAGATGGGGCAGGATGGACATGACAGGGGAGCAAAAGTGATTTCAACAGCCTTTGCCGATCTCGGTTTTGATGTGGATATCGGCCCTCTTTTCCAGACACCGGAAGAAACAGCCATGCAGGCTGTAGAAAATGACGTTCATGTCATTGGGATCAGCTCACTTGCTGCCGGTCATAAGACTCTTCTGCCGCAGCTCGTTGCTGAACTGAAAAAATTGGATAGGGGAGATATTATTGTCGTAATTGGCGGGGTTATCCCTGCGCAGGATTATCAGTATTTATATGAGCATGGAGCATCTGCCATTTTTGGACCGGGCACAGTCATTCCAGTGGCAGCCCAAAAAGTCATCAGGGAGATCTACAGCCGTCTCGGGTATGAGGAAGTGACCCAGTAAATGACTGAGGATAAGAAACCGGAATGGTTTGATGAAGAAAAGGCAGATAATTTTACAAGCATTGTGCGCGGTGGTGTGGATACAGGCGAGCCGGAGCTGAAATTTGAGAAAAAAGGCAGGTTTCAAAAAAAATCTGCCTCCCTCCCTGATCTAAACGTTCTTGAAGAAGGCATTTTGAATGGCAGCAGAGGTCTGCTTGCCAGAGCGATCACTCTGATTGAAAGTAACGCTGAACATCATTTTCGCCATGCACAGGAAATCCTGCACAAACTTTTGCCCCATTCAGGACAATCGCTTAGGATTGGGATAACAGGAGTGCCGGGAGCAGGAAAGAGCACGTTCATTGAATCTTTTGGGACATACTTATGTGATTTAGGGTTAAAAGTAGCGGTGCTTGCGGTCGATCCGAGCTCCAGCTTGAGCGGCGGCAGCATCCTTGGCGATAAAACAAGGATGGAGCAGCTTTCCAGAAATCCCCGGGCATTCATAAGACCTTCACCTTCTGCAGGAAAATTGGGTGGAGTTCACCGGAAAACGAGAGAGACCATGCTGCTGTGTGAAGCGGCAGGCTTTGATGTTATTCTGGTTGAAACAGTTGGTGTGGGACAAAGTGAAGTCATTGTCAGGGACATGGTGGACTTTTTTATGCTATTAACGCTGACAGGGGCTGGCGATGAATTGCAGGGAATGAAAAAAGGCATTATGGAACTGGCTGATGCGGTAATTGTCAACAAAGCCGATGGAAGCAACAAAAAATTAGCGGAGAAAACAAAAGCAGAGTATAACCGTATACTTCACTTTCTCCAGCCTGCTACAAAGGGATGGCAAACCAGAGCCTACACCTGCTCTTCTGTTTTGAACGAGGGCATCCCTGAGATATGGAAAGTGATCAAAACGTTCGAAGATACTGCAAAATCTTCAGGTGTATTTGAGGAAAGAAGAAGACTCCAGACAAAACAATGGATCCATTCCATGATCCTGGATCAGCTTCAATTCAGCTTTTTTTATCATCCTGCCATTAAGCCGCTCCTTCCGAAAATCGAAAATGAGGTTATCTCAGGAAACAGGACGGTTACATCTGCAGTGGAAGAATTGTTTAATGTCTATTCGAAATGAAGCTGTCCTTCAACAGGGCAGCTTTTCCTGAAAAAAAAATGGCCAGTGCCTTGTGGGCACTGGCGAATCTAGGGAGTTTAGGGGTATGGATCTAGCTGTAGTTTTATCTTTCCCCCATAACCCAGATGCTAAACTTTTTTATTCAAAAAAATGACTTGATTGTAAATTTTGTTCTTGTATTGGTATTATGTATATAGTGAAAAAGATTAATCAGCATAAGGAGCGATGATCTATGAATATGGATTTCAATTTATTTATGAATGATGTTGTAAGGCAGGCACGCCAGGAAATCGTGCATGCCGGCTATACAGAATTAACTACACCGGAGGAAGTGGATGAAGCCCTTAATAAAAAAGGCACCACACTTGTAATGGTGAACTCAGTCTGCGGATGTGCAGGCGGAATTGCCCGCCCTGCGGCCATGCATTCTCTGCATTATGATAAGCGCCCTGACCATTTGGTTACTGTATTTGCCGGCCAGGACAAAGAAGCAACCGAAAAAGCAAGATCTTATTTTACCGGCTATCCGCCATCATCACCATCTTTTGCTCTTCTTAAAGACGGAGAATTATGCACGATGATCGAGCGCCATGAAATTGAAGGCCATGAGCCAATGGCTGTTGTTCAAAAACTGCAGGATACCTTTGAGAAATATTGCGAAGAGCTTTAAACAGGAAAAGCGGAAGCGCCTTGCTCGCGAAGGAACGCCACTTCCTCCCAAAAGCTGCCGCTTTCGGTCGTGCGATGTAAAGCTGTCGAAGTATTCCTTTTGGAACTAGATAGTTTTTCGACGTTCAAAGTTTTCTTTTTTATTTCTCCAGTAAAAGTCCCGAATTACGGGACTTTTTTTATGTCCATTTATCTGAATAATTAAACTTCTAATAAATATTTAAAAATCTTATTGCATAAATATAAAAATCTGTTAAAATTCATTTTAGTGAATATTTATTAATAGTTATGCAGAGATTATTCATATTTTATAGGGGGAAACTAAAATGAAAAAAGTCATCATGTTTGCTTTAAGCATACTTTTAGTTGGCGTATTAGCTGCATGCGGCACAAGTGAAGAAGCCAGCACTGGAAGCGGCTCAGGGGAAAACTCAGATAAAAAAGTATTAACTATGGGTACATCAGCTGATTATCCGCCATTTGAATATGTAGATTCCGCAAAAGGGGAAGAAATCATCGGTTTTGATGTGGATTTGGCCAAAGCGATCGCTGAAAAATTGGGTTATGAGATACAAGTGAAGGATATGGACTTTAACGGACTGATTCCTGCATTGGAAACTAACCAGGTCGATTTTGTTCTTTCGGGGATGACACCTACTGAAGAGCGCAAGCAAAACGTTGATTTCAGTGATGTATATTATACAGCCAGTCATATGATCGTTTCGAAAAAAGGAAGCGGAATTGAGTCATTGGAAGATTTGAACGGCAAAACTTTAGGTGTGCAGCTTGCCTCTATTCAGGCTGATAAAGCAGAAGAAATTGGTGAGACAGTTGATATGAAAGTAGAAAACCGCAACCGCATCCCTGAATTGATTCAGGAAATTATGGCAGACCGTTTTGATGCTGCCATGATTGAAGATATTGTTGCAAAAGGATACTTTGAAAAAAATGAAGATCTTGCCGGTTTTACGATCGAAGAAGCTGAAGCGGAGGCAGGTTCTGCCATGGCTTTTCCAAAAGGCAGCGAATTAACTGAGAAATTTAATGCAGAGCTTGTGAAGATGAAAGAAAACGGTGAATTGGAAGACCTGATCGTAAAATGGTTTGATAACAAATAATTCCGCTGGGAATTGGCGTCCAAGGCATATTTTCCTTTGGACGCTTTATTCTTCTTGGAAACTAGTAAACTATTTATAGAGAGAGGATGGAAAGATAGTGAATCTGGATTTTCAGCAGTTCGTTCCCTCCCTTCCATATATACTTAAAGGCATTGGCGTTACGCTACAAATAGTTTCTATGGCAGGCATATTGGGTTTTGTATTAGGCATTATTCTATCATTCTTTAAAATCAGCAGATTTAAAATTCTTGGGTGGATAGCAGATGCCTATACATCCGTTTTTAGAGGAACACCTCTTGTTCTTCAGCTGATGCTCATTTATTATGGATCGCCCCAGCTGATCGGGTATAAAATTGATCCGTCAACAGCTGCCGTCCTGTCATTTGGACTAAACTCAGCTGCCTATATTTCGGAGATTATCCGGGCAGGCATCCTGGCTGTTGATAAGGGCCAAAGTGAAGCGGCCATGGCTTTAGGTGTCCCATATAGGCCAGCCATGATGGATATTATTCTCCCGCAGGCGATGAAAAACATTTTGCCTGCTTTGATGAACGAGTTTATTACCCTTACAAAAGAATCTGCAATCGTAACGGTTATTGGGGTAACAGACGTGATGCGCCGGGCTTACATCGTGGGAGGCGAAAAGTTTTCCTACTTTGAACCAATACTGATTGCCGGGCTTATCTATTACATTATGGTAATGATCCTGACTGTGCTTGGAAAAGGGATTGAAAGGAGAATGAGACGCAGTGATTAAAGTGGAAAATTTGCATAAACATTTCGGTAACCTTGAAGTTCTTAAAGGAATTTCAACCAGTATTCAAGATGGCGAAGTAGTAGCTATTATTGGTCCATCCGGTTCCGGCAAGTCAACATTGCTGCGCTGCATCAATCTCCTGGAAGTGCCTACAGATGGCAGGATCATGATTAACGGGCAGGACATTACGGATAAGGGCACAAACATTATGAAAGTGCGCCAAGATGTGGGAATGGTTTTTCAGCATTTTCATTTATTTCCGCACAAAACGGTTCTTCAAAACCTGACCTATGCACCAATGAAGGTTAAGGGAGTTTCGAAATCTGAAGCTGAGAAAACAGGGCTCGAGCTTTTGGAGAAGGTCGGATTATCGGCCAAAGCCTACGAATATCCAAATCGGTTATCCGGGGGACAGAAGCAAAGGGTTGCGATTTCCAGAGCTCTTGCTATGAAACCTGATGTCATGCTGTTTGATGAGCCCACATCCGCTCTTGACCCGGAAATGGTGAAAGAAGTACTGGAAGTTATGAAAAATTTAGCCCATACAGGCATGACAATGGCGATTGTTACCCATGAAATGGGATTTGCCCGTGAAGTGGCAGACAGGGTGCTTTTCCTGGATGGCGGCGTGCTTGTAGAGGATTCTTCACCTAAAGAATTTTTTTCTAATCCTAAGAGTGAACGTGCAAGGGATTTCTTGCAAAAAATGCTATAATCGATATATGCTATGGGAGAAGATGGTCAAAAGGATCATCTTCTCTTTCACTTTTCTTAAAACAAACAGCCTTCTTTAAATTTAGGTGCGGGCAAATGAATATAGGAGTTTGACTATATGAAATACAGAATTGGCTACCGGACAATCAAGACTGCCGTGGGGACTTCCATTAGCATCATGATTGCACAGATGCTGCAGCTTGACAATTTTGTCTCTGCAGGAATATTGACTATTTTATGCATAAAAGTAACGAAGAAAAAATCTCTGCGAGCTTCATGGGACCGTTTTTTTGCATGCTTAATGGCAATGGTGTTTTCTTCCTTGTTCTTTGAGGGGATTGCCTATCATCCGCTTGTAATAGGACTGCTGCTTTTGTTTTTTATTCCCGCAGCTGTCATGTTAAGGGCCAGCGATGGTATTGTGACAAGCTCCGTTATTATTCTGCATATTTATTCAGCAGGGGAAGTTTCAAAGGAACTCCTGCTGAATGAGCTGGGCATTATTACTGTCGGAATTGGTGTGGCGCTCATCGCAAACCTCTATATGCCAAGTCTGGAATCGAAGCTTAAGGAGTATAGGCTCGAGATAGAAGATAACTTTAAGATTATCTTTGATGAAATCGTGAAGTATTTGCGTACACATGAAAGCAGCTGGGATGGCAGAGAAATCACTGAAACGATGGAATTAATCGATAAGGCTAAAACATTGGCCTTCAGAGATGTCGAAAACCACTTCCGAAGGAATGATAACTTATATTATCACTATTTTAAAATGAGGGAAAAGCAATTCGAGATTATTGAGCGTGTTCTTCCAAGCGTAACGTCCCTAGCCCTGCCTGTTGAACAGGGGGAGATGATTGCTGATTTTATTGAGGAGCTATCGGACCACATTCATCCAGGGAATACGGCCATTCAATTTCTGGATAAATTATACAGAATGAGAGTTTCCTTTGAAAATATGGAGCTCCCCAAGACAAGAGAGGAATTTGAGGCACGGGCTGCGCTGCTTCACTTTGTAAAAGAAATGGAACAGTATTTAATTATAAAAAGCTCTTTTAAAGGATTAAAGGATAGGGAAATGAATCAAGACCGGACAGCAGAAGCAAACTAAGGAAAAGGAATTGGAGCGTGAATGATCATGCTGAAGTTTGCTGCAGCGGCCATCATGTTTTTTTCATTTTCCCCAATCTGGCCATTGGGACCCAACCCGCTGCCCGGAGATCCATTTTTAATTGTCAATAAACAGACAAATGAAGTCGCGTTTATTCATGATCATAAAGTACAAAGTGTAATCACAGCTGCAACCGGGAAAACCGATGATCTTACACCTGAAGGGATGTTCACTGTCACTGTTAAGGCAGCTAATCCTTATTACAGGAAAAAGGATATTAAGGGCGGTGACCCACGTAATCCACTCGGGACTAGATGGATTGGATTTGACGCAGAGGATACAGATGGAAGGATTTATGGCATTCACGGTACGAACGACCCTGCATCCATCGGCAGGTACGTCTCAAATGGATGCATTAGATTGCAGAATGAAGCAGTCGAGTCGTTATATGAATCTGTACCGGTTGGTACGAAAATTTTAGTTGTCAGCTCCCCAAAAAATTTTGATGAACTTGGAAGAGAGTACGGGGCAATAAAAAAATGATCCTTTGAAATAATAATTAGCTGCATCTGAATGGATGCAGTCAGACTGTCGACAAACTCGATGAAAATCGTGCTTGTCTGCAGTCTTTTTTATTTTAAAATAGAAGTAATACAATGCTTGAGGTGATTTAAATGCTTTCAAAACATAATCCAATTCAACGGGATCAAATTGAAATGGTTGCTTTAGACGAACTTGTACCGGCGGACCATTTGGTCCGCAAAATTGAAGCGGCGATTAATTTCTCATTCATCTATGACTTGGTAAAAGATAAGTATTCAGAAAAAGGCCGCCCAAGTATTGACCCTGTAATATTAATTAAACTCACATTTATTCAATATACCTTCGGTATTCGCTCCATGCGTCAAACAATTGAAGAATTGAAAACGAATATGGCTTATCGATGGTTTTTAGGATATGGCTTTCACGATAAAGTTCCTCACTTCTCAACTTTCGGTAAGAATTATGAGCGCCGATTTAAAGACACCGATCTCTTTGAACAAATATTTTACCGAATCTTAAAAACCGCAGCTGAAAAGAATTTAATTAGTGCTGAACACGTTTTTGTAGATTCTACTCATGTAAAAGCGAGTGCAAATAAACGCAAATTTGAAAAGAAAGTTGTTCGAAAAGAAACCCGTGCTTATCAAGAACGCCTTCAAGAGGAGATTAACCAAGACCGCGAGGATCATGGAAAAAAGCCGTTTCCACCAGATAAGTTTGATAAAGAAGAATACAAAGAAATCAAGGAAAGTACAACAGATCCAGAGAGTGGCTACTATGTAAAAGATGAGCGTACAAAACAGTTCGCTTATTCTTTCCATGCGGCCGCAGACCGCAACGGCTTCGTGTTAGGCGCAATTGTAACCCCTGGTAACACGCATGATAGTCATATTTTAGAGCCATTGGTAGAACAAGTTATTGAGAAAGTTAGTAAACCAAAAGCTGTTGCGGCAGACGCAGCCTATAAAACACCTGCTATCACGAGCTACTTATTGAAAAACGACATCACACCTGCTTTACCTTACACACGACCTCGCACAAAAGAGGGTTTCTTCAGAAAACATGAGTATGTTTATGATGAGCATTTTGACTGTTACATTTGCCCAACTGGTGAGATATTAAAATATACTACAACTACAAAGGAAGGGTATCGTCAATATAAATCAGATCCTCGAATTTGTGCTGGATGCCCTTTCTTGTCTCAATGCACACAGAGTCAAGCACATCAAAAACTGATTCAACGTCATGTGTGGGAGGAACATGTGGAAGAAGCAGATCATCTTCGCCACCATCAAGACGTCAAACCGATCTATGAAAAACGCAAAGAAACAATTGAACGAGTATTCGCAGATGCAAAAGAAAAGCATGGCATGCGTTGGACAACCCTCAGGGGACTTAAAAAAATGTCGATGCAGGCGATGCTTACTTTCGCTGCCATGAATTTGAAGAAAATGGCCACCTGGACTTGGCAAGGTCCAGAAATGGCCTAAATGATAACCTCGGAGAGGTCTGCAATTCTCTGTAATTACTTGAAGTCCTACAAAAAATGAAAAAAAGAGTTCGGAATGAGACTTTTCCGAACTCTTTTTGTCTACAAACTGGCTGCATCTGAATGGATGCAGTTTTTTTATGCATTGCAGAGCGTTTAAGAAGTAAAATAAAATGGTATGCATGTTAGGTAAATTGAGAATATGCTGAATAAAAAATAGAACATAAGAAAAATTCATGCCAGAAAAAAAAGCTGCCCGGAATTGCCCTCCGCAGCAGCTGAAAAAGTCTACATAATTTCTGTTATAAAAACATCGACATCCCCATAATGAGGGTAGATGCGAGCATTGCAAATATCATTAAATAAACAATCACTTTTGTCATTTTCTTATTTGACATTCTATTCCTCCTCGTTCCAATTCTTACTATTATTTTACTAAGAATCTTCAAATTGAACAACCGCTCAATTTTTAAAAGGATTTTCGACATTTTTAACGAATATTTAAATAATAGACCCAAAATATGCCCGCATTCTGCGGGAAATTGATAAATTCCGACATCCATGAGGAGGAAAACATATGATCAAGAAGGTGGACCATATAGGTATCGCTGTCAGGTCTCTTGATGAAGCGCTTCCATTTTATATTGAAGTGCTTCAGCTTGAATTTCTCGGAATTGAGGAAGTGGACAGCCAAGGAGTAAAGGTTGCTTTTATTAAAGCAGGGGAAACGAAACTTGAGCTGCTTGAGCCGACAAGTGAAGAAAGTCCAATTGCCAAGTTTATAGAGAAGCGAGGCGAAGGTCTTCATCATGTAGCATTAGGTGTTGACAGTATACAGGAACGCATTAATCAAATGAAGGAACAGGGCATCAGGATGCTGCAGAATGAACCGAAGATTGGTGCTGGCGGTGCCCAGGTAGCCTTTATGCACCCGAAATCAACAGGTGGCATATTATATGAATTTTGTGAAAAGAAAGGATTGAAATAAAGCATGGCAGACATCTATGAGAAAATAAATGAGTTATACGACCGCCGCAGGGAAGTCGAACTTGGCGGAGGGGATGAGCGTATACAAAAACAGCATGAAAAAGGGAAGCTGACTGCCCGTGAACGAATCGATTTATTAGTTGACCCGGGCACATTCGTTGAGCTGAATCCATTTATTGAGCACCGCAGCACGGATTTTGGATTGGAAAACCAAAAAGGCCCTGGCGATGGTGTTGTAACTGGCTATGGTAAAGTCAACGGACGTCCTATCTTCTTATTTTCCCAGGACTTTACTGTTTTTGGCGGCGCCCTGGGGGAAATGCATGCAAAAAAAATTGCTAATGTAATGGATTTGGCAGCTGAAAATGGGGCTCCATTTGTAGGCTTGAATGATTCCGGCGGTGCCAGAATTCAGGAAGGTGTTGTTTCCCTTGATGGGTACGGCCATATTTTCTACCGGAATTCCATTTATTCAGGAGTGATTCCGCAGATCTCTGTCATTATGGGGCCATGTGCAGGCGGAGCGGTTTATTCTCCAGCGATCACGGATTTTGTCTTCATGGTGGAAAAGACGAGCCAGATGTTCATAACTGGCCCAAAAGTAATCGAAACGGTTACTGGGGAAAAAATTTCACCGGAGGATTTGGGCGGTGCCCGTGTGCATAACACAATCAGCGGAAACGCACACTTTAGAGGCGAGTCCGAAGAGGAAGTTATTGAGCAGGTACGAAGTCTGTTAAGCTACCTTCCGCAGAATAATGAGGAAAAACCGCCAATGTCAGAACGGGATGAGGACGATGATTACCGTCCGGATCTCACAGACGCCATTCCTTTTGATGCCCTTCGTCCATATGACGTCCGAAAAGTCATTGAACAGGTAGTGGATAAAGATACTTTTATGGAGGTACAGCGTGACTTTGCTAAAAATATTGTAGTCGGGCTTGCCCGAATCAAGGGTGAGACGGTGGGACTTGTCTGCAATCAGCCGAAGGTAATGGCAGGAGGCCTTGATATTGATTCTTCCGATAAGGCTTCAAGGTTTATCCGGTTCTGTGATTCCTTTAATATTCCCCTTATTACATTTGAGGACGTTACAGGCTTTTTCCCAGGTGTTAAACAGGAGCATGGCGGGATCATACGGCATGGCGCAAAGATTCTTTATGCTTACTCAGAAGCAACAGTGCCAAAGCTTACTGTAATTTTAAGAAAAGCATTCGGAGGAGCCTACGTTGCCCTGAACAGTAAATCTATTGGCGCAGATCTTGTATTTGCATGGCCGAATGCGGAAGTAGCTGTAATGGGTCCTCAAGGTGCAGCCAACATTATTTTTGCAAGGGAAATCCAGAATAGTGAAGATCCTGAGGCTACCAGGGCACAAAAAATCGAGGAGTACAGAGAAAAGTTCGCCAATCCATATGTGGCAGCAAGCCGAGGCATGGTGGATGATGTCATCGATCCGCGAGAAACCAGAATCAAGATCATTCAGGCGCTTGAAATGCTGCGAAATAAAAAAGAAAGCAGGCCTCATAAAAAGCATGGAAATATCCCGCTATAATGGATTCCTGATTTGCTGTGCCAAAATATTGGAGTTATACTTGCTTAGTAAGCTTAAATTTGGAGGTTTGTACATAAATGATTAATGAGGAACGGTTATTAAACGAATTTCTGGAACTGGTGCAAATTGATTCTGAAACAAAGTATGAAGCTCAAATTGCAAAAGTGCTGAAGAAAAAATTCAGGGATCTTGGGGTTGAGGTATATGAAGACGATACAACTGCACAGACCGGACACGGTGCAGGCAACCTCATCTGCACTCTTCAGGGAACCAAAGAAGGAACAGATATAATCTATTTCACTTCCCACATGGATACGGTTGTTCCTGGAAAAGGTATTAAACCTTCCATCAAGGACGGCTATGTTGTAACCGATGGAACAACGATCCTGGGTGCCGACGACAAAGCAGGACTTGCCGTTATGCTTGAAGTTGTTAAAGTCCTGAAAGAGCAGAATATTGCTCATGGAACTATCCAGTTCATTATCACAGTTGGGGAAGAATCCGGACTGGTCGGAGCGAAGGTACTCGACCCTTCACTTGTTAAAGCGAAGTTTGGCTACGCACTGGACAGTGACGGCAAAGTCGGAAATATTATCGTTGCCGCCCCGACACAAGCGAAAGTTAAGGCTGCTATTCTAGGGAAAACAGCACATGCCGGTGTAGCCCCTGAGAAAGGCATTTCGGCTATCACTATGGCAGCGAAAGCGATCTCAAGAATGCCTCTGGGCCGCATTGATGAAGAAACAACGGCTAACATTGGCCGTTTTGAAGGCGGACAGCAGACGAATATCGTGTGTGACCATGTTGATATTTTAGCAGAAGCACGTTCATTAATTCCTGAAAAGATGGAACAGCAGGTTGCTAAAATGAAAGAAGCTTTTGAAAGTGCTGCTGAAGAAATGGGGGGCAAAGCTGAAGTGGATGTTCAGGTTATGTACCCTGGCTTTAAATTTGGCGAAGGCGACCATGTCGTTGAAGTGGCCCGAAAAGCGGCTGAAAAGATTGGCCGAAGCTCCGAGCTTCTTCACAGTGGCGGCGGAAGTGATGCGAACGTTATTGCCGGTTTAGGCATACCAACAGTCAACCTTGCTGTTGGCTACGAAGAAATTCATACAACCAATGAGCGCATGCCTATTGAAGAATTAAATAAACTGGCTGAAATGGTCATTGCCATTATCGAAGAAGTCTAAAGTCTAAGCTTAAAGAAAGGGAACCCGAAGCGGTTCTCTTTTTTATATCACTTAATTCTATTAGATCCTCTCTAGTTAGAAAATAATGCCTATGGTATATTAGTTCTATACATAAGAGTTTCCGGGGAGGAAATGGAATGACTGAAAATAATAAAGCTGTCGTTTTCCGGGCAGGAAATGAGGAATATGCCACACCCATTCCCTTTGTTATATCCATTGAGAAAATGGAAGGCATAACACCGATCCCTCATTTGCCCAGTTATGTAAGAGGAATTGTCAAAGTCAGAGGAGAGCTAATTCCTGTTGTTGATTTTGAAGAAATTCTTTACAGCCGGGCACTGTCCGATAGCGGTTCGGCAAGGATGATCGTGCTGCAGACAGAAGAGCTATCATTTGCAGTGCTGGTGACTGAAGCCAAGGAAATTTTAGATATTCCAGCAGACTGCCTGAAACAGCCAGGTTTGATTGCCTATCAAAAAACCAATTATTTTACAGGGGTAGCCAATATCGATCATAGGCTGATTACTATAATCGACCCTGCAAATCTGGTGGAATCTCTGGAAGGAATAAGGGAAATAAAAGAGTATATGAAAACACAGAAAACAACAGCATAGCGGGCGAATTCAAAAACAGAGGAGCAAGATTCTCTGTTTTTGCTTTTATAATCCTCATAATAAAAGAAAAGAAGAATATCTGCTAAAATAGAAGTGAATGATTTTACAGGGAAGTGCCGGCATGAAGCAAATGTATCCGAAAAACGGGAGAGTTATCCTCCATGTTGATATGAATAGTTTTTATGCTTCGGTTGAGATGGCTTATGATCCCACATTAAAGGGCAAGCCTTTAGCGATCGCAGGCAATCCGGAGGAGAGGCGCGGAATAATCGTGACTTGCAGCTATGAGGCAAGGAGCTTCGGGGTAAAAACCACCATGCCTCTGTGGGAGGCTAAAAAGCTCTGTCCCCAGCTGATTATTATGAAGCCAAATTTTGAGAGATATCGTGCAGCTTCTATGGGAATGTTTGATATATTGCACGAATATTCCACTCTTGTTGAACCTGTATCCATTGATGAAGGATATGTGGACATTACAGACAGCTATGAGTTTGGGAGCCCAATAGAAATTGCTGAGACGATACAGAAGCAGATTTTCCAGCAGCTCGATTTGCCCTGCAGCATCGGTGTTGCTCCCAACAAATTTCTAGCCAAGATGGCTTCTGACATGAAAAAACCAATGGGGATTACAGTTCTTAGAAAAAGAGATGTACCCCATATTTTATGGCCGATGCAAGTGGAAGAAATGCACGGAGTCGGCAAGAAGACCGGGGAAAAGCTGAGAAATCTGAACATCGCCACAATCGGTGAATTGGCAAAAGCGGATGAAATTGTATTAAAAGCAGCCCTAGGGATCAATGGCCCGAGACTGAAACAAAAAGCCAATGGCCAAGATCTTAGGAAAGTTGATCCGGAATCGGCATCCGAATTTAAAAGTGTAGGAAATTCCACCACACTGCCAAGGGATGTTTCGAATCAAAGAGAGCTGCTTCAAGTATTTGAAAAATTGTCTTCACAGGTTTCTTCCAGACTGAAAAGAAAAAAGGTAATGGCGGTTTCTCTGGGGATTACCATTAGGTATAAGGATAGAAAGACCATTACCAGAAGCCGCAAACTGAAGAATCCTATTCAGCAGGATGAAGAAATTTATCGAATGGCAAAGGAGCTTTTTATAAAACATTGGAATGGAAACGCTGTACGGCTGCTGGGCATTACAGGAACAGACCTTGTCGAACCCGATCAGGCAGTTAAACAGCTGGATTTATTCAGTTTTGAAAAAGATGCTAAAAAAGAGCCGTTATTTCAGACAATGGACCTTTTGCGAAAGAAATATGGGGCTAAAATAATTGACAATGCAGGTGCACTTTCGGAAATGAAATTGCCCCGCCCCAAAATCGGCACTGATACCAGCTTTAATAAAGACTTTTTGCAGAGCAGGCCAGGGAAGGGCAGTAAAAAAGATGATATTTCATGAGTTTTTCAGGCGGCTATAAGCTAAACTAAGACAGGAAAGTTGAATAAGAATAGGAATCTTGCTAAAGTAAAGTGGATTCTTTTATTGGATGATGTTCAAATAATCTTAATAAAGATCTTCTTTTTGAACAAGCAATTACACGCTTAAAGGCTGGAAGGGAAGTAATAAAAGATGACGAAATCACAGTTTGGTGTTATCGGCTTAGCCGTAATGGGCAAAAATCTTGCCATGAATATTGAAAGCAGAGGCTACTCTGTATCCGTTTTTAACCGGTCACGCGAAAAAACGGATGAGATGCTTAAGGAAGTCGAAGGAAAAAATTTTAAAGGTACATATACAATTGAGGAGTTTGTTGATTCCCTGGAAAAACCGCGCAAAATCATGCTTATGGTTAAAGCAGGCGGCCCGACAGATGCGACCATTGAGCAGCTAAAGCCTTTATTGGATAAAGGGGATATTTTGATTGATGGCGGAAATACCTTCTTTGTGGACACACAGCGCCGCAATAAGGAATTAAGCGAGCTGGGCATACACTTCATCGGTACTGGTGTATCCGGCGGTGAAGAAGGCGCATTAAAAGGGCCTTCCATTATGCCTGGCGGCCAAAAAGAAGCCTACGAGCTGGTTGCCCCTATTTTTCAAGATATCGCGGCAAAGGTTAATGGCGAAGCATGCACAACATACATCGGTCCGGATGGGGCAGGCCATTATGTGAAAATGGTCCACAACGGCATTGAATACGGCGATATGCAGCTGATTTCCGAATCTTATTTTCTGTTGAAAAATGTGCTTGGTTTGACTGCTGAAGAGCTTCATGAAGTATTTGCCGATTGGAATAAAGGTGAGCTTGACAGCTATCTTATTGAAATCACCGCTGATATCTTCACGAAAAAAGATGATGAAACCGGCAAGCCGCTGGTAGATGTCATCCTAGACACAGCCGGCCAAAAGGGAACCGGCAAATGGACAAGCCAAAGTGCGCTGGATCTTGGCGTACCGCTTCCAATCATTACTGAATCCGTTTTTGCCCGATTCATCTCTGCCATGAAAGAAGAGCGTGTCAACGCAAGCAAAGTTCTTCGCGGGCCAGCTGCATCGGAATTCACCGGTGATAAAAAAGCCTTTATCGAAAGTGTCCGCAAAGCCCTTTACATGAGCAAAATCTGCTCATACGCACAAGGCTTTGCTCAAATGAGAGCAGCATCCGAAGAATATGGATGGGATCTTAAATACGGCGATATTGCGATGATTTTCCGCGGAGGATGCATTATCCGTGCCCAATTCCTGCAAAAAATTAAGGAAGCATATGACCGTGAGCCTGGTTTAAAGAACCTGCTTCTTGATCCGTATTTCAAGGAAATCGTGGAAAGCTACCAGGATGCTACCCGTGAAATCATCAGTACGGCTGTGAAGAACGGCATCCCTGTACCATGCTTCTCTGCGGCACTGTCCTATTATGACAGCTACCGCACTGAAACTTTGCCTGCAAACCTTCTTCAGGCACAGCGTGATTACTTTGGCGCACACACCTATCAGCGTACAGATAAAGAAGGCATCTTCCATACAAATTGGATGGAGTAATATAAAAAAACAGCGTTCAAAAGGCGCTGTTTTTTTTGTAATTGCAGGAAGCCGGATCATGGTATCCCCTAAACGAACCCCCCTGCCGCGGCAGGGGGGTTCGAAAATTATTTAACACTGTTCAACATCAAGGTCTGTTACAGGCCACCAGAAGAAACCGTCTTTTTCAAGCATCTGGTCTGCTTCTTTTGGACCCATTGAACCGGATTCATAGTTAGGGAAGCCTGCTTCTTTTGTGTTTTCCCATACGTCGGAAATTTTGTCGACAAAGCTCCAGGAAAGGGCCACTTCATCCCAATGGGTAAAGTTGGTTGCATCTCCGCGCATGCAATCATATAAAAGCCTTTCATAAGCTTCAGGCGTATTCATGTCATCGATGCCTTTGTTGGCAAAATTTAATTTTACCGGTGTGGCTTCCATGTTTTGTCCTGATTTTTGGGCATTCAAATATAGAGTAATGCCTTCTTCAGGCTGAATATGGATGACCAGCAGGTTCGGATTTAACGTTTGCTCAGTCTGATAGTATAAGTTCATCGGAATATCCTTGAACTGGATAACAATTTTCGTTGATTTTGCAGCCATTCTTTTTCCAGTACGAATGTAGATTGGTACACCTGCCCAGCGGAAATTGTCAATCATCAGCTTGCCAGCTACAAAAGTTTCGGTGTTTGATTGTTCATCCACCATCGGCTCTTCATTGTATGCAGGGACTTCCTGTCCGTTTAATTGGCCTTTTCCGTACTGGCCGCGGACAAAGTATTCTTTCACCTGGTCCCCTTCAAGCGGACGCATGGCTCTTAATACCTTCACTTTTTCGGATCTGATTTCATCTGTTGTCAGGCGGATTGGCGGCTCCATTGCCAGGAGGGCAACCATTTGCAGCATATGGTTTTGAACCATATCACGAAGGGCGCCGCTTTTTTCATAGTAACGGCCGCGTTCTTCTACACCCAGTACTTCGCTTGATGTAACCTGGATATTTGAGATGTAGCGATTGTTCCATAAAGGTTCGAAAATGGCATTGGCAAAACGGATAACTTCAATATTTTGTACCATATCTTTCCCTAAGTAGTGGTCAATCCGGTAAATTTCATTTTCTGAAAAAGCTTTTCGAATTTGCTTATTAAGCTGTTTCGCTGATTCCAAATCATGACCAAAAGGCTTTTCAATGACAAGGCGCTTAAAGCCATCCACATCCGTCAGTCCATCTGCTTTTAAATGCTCTGCAATGGTACCGAAAAATTCAGGGGCCATGGCAAGGTAAAAAATGCGGTTGCCTTCAAGGGAATAATGAGCATCCAATTTTTCAGCCACACTCTTTAATGCCAAATAGGAGCCTGAATCCGTTACATCGTGCGAATGATAGTAAAAATGAGAAATAAAATCTTCAAGTTCTCCGTTATCTTTAATAGCTGACTCAACAGAGGCTTTGACACTTGCCTGAAACTCTTCATTCGAGAGCGGCCTTCTGGCGATCCCGACTACCGCGAAACGTTCAGACAGCCTGCCTTTTTTGTACAAGCGGTAAAGTGAGGGAAACAATTTTCTTTTAGCCAAATCCCCCGTTGCCCCAAATATCATTATTAATGCGGTCGGTTTTTCGTTTGATTTCACGATTCTAGAACCTCTTTTCGAAAATATTTCTGTATGTAAGGCTGGACTGGCATTTGCCCGCCCGCAGCTTGAATAAAAGCTGTTATATTGCATTCGCAAAAAACGTCTGTACAAGTATAAAATTGTATCTGTTTAAAGCTATTTTCGCAAATATTAAGTTTGCCTTTTTAACATAGTTTCTTTCTAAAGGCCAGGAACTATCCTGTTAAATAAAACAAAAAACAATTGATTTAAATATTCCGCAGTTGCTGTGGTATATTGTTTATATTCGAACTGGCAAGCTCTGACAGATTTTTTTATCCTGACTGCTGGAAAGGAGGTTGTTTTTTCAATGGATGTTTTTTTCTTGGGAACGGGTGCAGGAATTCCAGCTAAACTGAGGAATGTATCTTCGATGGCTTTAAAGCTCCTGGATGAAAGAGGGAGCATTTGGCTTTTTGACTGTGGGGAGGCTACCCAGCATCAAATACTGCATACAAGCATTAAACCGAGGAGAATTGAAAAAATCTTTATTACACATCTGCATGGAGATCATATCTATGGTCTGCCCGGATTGCTCTCCAGCCGCTCTTTTCAGGGCGGTGATACTGAGGTGACTCTCTACGGGCCAAAAGGGCTGAAAGAATATATTGAAGTCTCGCTCTCTGTCAGCGGTACATACCTTAAATACCCTTTGAAAGTTGCTGAAATCAGTGATGGCACTATATTGGATGAAAAAGACTTTAAGGTGGAAGCGCGCTTGCTCGAGCACGGGATTCCTTCATATGGCTACCGGGTTACTGAAAAGGACCGTCCGGGAACATTGCTCGCGGATAAACTTGCAGAAGCGGGAATTAAGCCGGGTCCGATATATAAGAAAATAAAAAATGGCGAAAACATAGAGCTTGAGAATGGGAGTATTCTGGAAGCAAAAAACTTTCTGGGCCCGGCTCAAAAGGGCAGAATCATCACGGTGCTGGGAGATACCAGGATTTGCGATGCGGCAATAGAATTAGCGGCTCATGCAGACCTATTAATTCATGAGGCAACCTTCTCACAGGGAGAAGAAAAGCTTGCACACGATTATTTCCATTCGACAACCCGGCAGGCTGCCAAAGTCGCGCGTGAGGCGAATGCAAGGAAGCTTTGTCTGAATCATATCAGTTCACGATATGAACGCCAGGATTGGGAACAGCTTGTGAAGGAATCGCAGACAATTTTCCCCAATACGGTAATTGCTGAGGACTTTAAAGAAATTCATATACCGCTTGATAAAGGAGAGGTGAATTAATTGAAAACTTTCTATGTCGTGCGCCATGCAAAGGCTGAGGGCCAGCCTTTCTCTGCCAGATTGACAGAAAGCGGAAGGGAACAGGCATTAAAATTAATTGATTTCTTTAAAGACAAGGAAATTAATCGCATCTATTCAAGCCCTTTTGTGCGGGCGATGGAAACTATCCGGCCGCTTGCACAGTCGAGAAACCTTGAGATTGTGGAGGAAAGCCGTTTGGGGGAAAGGGTGCTATCCTCCATTCTTTTTGATGATTGGCAGGAGAAGCTTAAGCAAAGCTTTTCCGATTTTGAACTGGTTTTCGAAGGGGGAGAATCCCATTCGTCAGGCATGGAACGAGCTGCTTCCCTGCTGGATGAATTAATCGCTTCCAGTGAAAATCATATCGTTCTGGTCAGTCATGGCAATTTATCCACTTTGCTGCTGCGCTATTTTGATGAAAATGCAGGCTTTGAGCATCTTATGAAGATGAGCAACCCGGATGTTTTCGAGATTAAGGCAGATAGTGAGGGTGCGGCATGGAGGCGGATTTGGAACGAAAAGTAATGTCTGGAAAAATTGAATTTTCAAATTTGGCATTGACGGTTTCCTGCAGGCATAATATAATCACACTTATACTTTAAAACATTATATTAAAAAGCTATGAAGAGACTCTATTAAGTCTTATCTCCCTGTTTATAGAGAGCCAGTGGATGGTGAAAACTGGCACAAAGATAAGATGAATTTCATCTTGGAGCTTATCTTTTCTGCTCTATAGCAGGAAAGACGGTTAATCCGTTATATTTCGAGTGGAAAGTCACATGCTTTCAAAAAGGGTGGTACCGCGTGAATCTGATTCGCGTCCCTTTTGAAGTATGTGGCTTTTTTGTTTTTTTGGGAAAGTTCTAAAAAATGGAAACCCAGCCGGTTTCTATTAAGAAAAGCTCCAGGCGCCAGCTTATCGCCGCCTGGAACCAGGCAGTATCTATATTGTAAATTATGGAGGTACAGGCATGCAGCAAAATGAGCAATGGTCATCGAAGATAGGATTTATTTTAGCCTCGGCCGGTTCGGCAATCGGACTTGGAGCTATCTGGAAGCTTCCGTATGTTACCGGGACAAGCGGTGGTGGAGCATTTATATTATTATTTCTGCTATTTTCACTATTAATTGGTTTTCCGCTTTTGCTGGCTGAGTTTGTGATCGGCCGCAGCACGGGGAAAGAGGCAATCTCGGCATACAAGGATATTGCTCCGGGAACTAAATGGCACTGGATTGGCTACCTTGGCGTATTTACCTGTTTTCTGCTTTTATCGTTTTATAGTGTAATAGGCGGGTGGATTCTGAAGTACATTGTATACGGGGTTACCGGTTCTATGAATGGAGCCGGCAATTATGAAGAGTTATTTGGCACATCCGTGTCAGACTCTGTGTCTGTTGTAGCGGCACAAGGGCTCTTTTTATTAATAACTGTTTTAGTGGTTGCTAAAGGTATCCAGAAGGGTATCGAGCAGGTCAGCAAAATTATGATGCCGGCTTTGTTCCTTTTATTTATTATCTTGATTGCACGATCCCTAACACTGGAAAATGCCATGGAAGGCGTCGCATTCTTCTTAAAGCCTGATTTTTCAAATCTGACGTCTGAAACCGTCCTTTATGCGATGGGTCAATCGTTTTTCTCTCTAAGTGTCGGGGTATCGGTTATGGTAACTTACAGCTCTTATCTATCTAAAAATGAAAATCTGATGCAGCCGGCCTTTTCCGTTGTCGGAATGAATTTGTTTATTTCTATTCTAGCTGGATTGGCTATTTTCCCGGCCGTTTTCTCACTGGGATTTGAGCCGGCTGCAGGTCCTGGTTTATTGTTCATTGTTCTGCCATCTGTTTTTGATCAGATTCTGTTCGGACGAGTGTTCTTGCTCTTATTCCTTGCACTGTTTCTATTTGCAACCTTAACTTCCGCTTTTTCAATGCTTGAGATAGTGGTGGCTGCTCTGACGAATAAGGAGGGAAGAGGCAGAATCCGTGCAGCCTGGCTGACAGGATTGGCAATCTTTATCGTAGGAGTCCCATCTGCACTTTCCTTCAGCAGCCTATCAGATATTTCAATTTTCGGCAAAACGATATTTGACAGTGCTGATTTTCTTGTCAGCAATGTATTAATGCCGGTAGGGGCGCTCTTCATTTCTATTTTTGTTTCATACAAAATGAAGAAGGATCTGCTGAGAAATGAATTGATTCAAGGTTCAAAATCGCTGAATGGAATCTTTTCCGCCTGGTATTTCCTTTTGCGTTATGTAGTGCCTTTGGTTATCATCATTGTATTCCTTGATTCACTGCAGATTATTTAATAGAAAAGGGATGGCGAACCTGAAATGTACCCCCATTTACGGACAGTTTATAAAAAAGCGCCTATGCAGCTAATAAGTGGTCCCGGTATTGTACCGGGGTCATTTTATTTAAGCCCCATTGATAACGATGATGATTATATTCTTCGATTACACGATCTACTTCTTTCTTTACATCCTTTATATTATCAAGTGATTTATACTCTGATAAGTCTTTAAAATGTCCAAAGAAACTTTCCATTGGTGCGTTATCCCAACAGTTTCCCTTTCGGGACATTGACTGAGTTAGGCCAAGCTTTTTTACTTTGCTTTGGAATAGAGGATGCGTGTAGTGCATTCCTTGGTCAGAATGCAATATGGCCTCTGGATGAAAGTGGTTGCCAACAGCTGCCTTTAACTTTTTTAACGTTTTATAAACAATATCCATCTCTAAAGACGTGGAAAGGTAGTAGGCAAGAATTTCTTTTGTAGCTCCGTCCTTTACGCAGGATAAATATGCTTTTTGGCCCTTTCCATAATAGAGATAAGTAATATCAGTAAGCAGAACTTTTCCTGGCACTTCCTGATTGAATTCACGGTCAAGAAGGTTAGGGCAGGTTCGATGTTCCTGAGTTGCCTTAGCCATCTTACGATATGGATTGGCTTTCCTTATCTTAGCTACAAGATAATATTTTGCCATTAAACGTCTAATCTTCTTGTGGTTCATTACAGTTGAATAATCATTCTCCATAACCATTTTAATCTGGAGTGCACCTGCTTTTTCTCTTTTGCTTATGAAAATTTCTCGGATTAACTCTATGTCCAATTCATCCTGATCGTCACGTTGTGCCCGTAATGGTGCAGCCTTCAACCAATCATAGTAGCCACTTCGACTGACACCTGCCAGTTCACACAGGTAGGAAACAGCTTTATTTAACTGATGAATTCTGATGGTTTTCTCGATCAACGAAAACTTCTCAGCTGCCGTTAATACCGTTTCTTCTTCAACGCCTGCCTTTCTAACTCTTCCAGCTTTTTTAAGAAGTCATTCTCTGCCTCAAGGAATTTAATTCTTGCTTCAGCTTTTTTTAATTTCTCTTCTACGGAAAGTTGCTTTAAAGAAGGACGCCCGGTACTCCCTTTGCCTCTACGTTCCGTAAGGAAACCTTCCTTTCCAAACCTTTCATATGAATCCCTCCAACGCTTAAGACAACGCTGGGGTTGTTTCTTACCGATCATGTCAAGGTCGAAGCCCTGTTCAATAAAGATTTGCGACGGTGCTTTTCCATTTTTATAATCCGTAACTGCTTTTAGCTTAAACTCAGGACTATAGGAGATTGACCTTTCAGAAGCGCATAAAACATTAGGATTCTTTTCAAGCTCTTTAATTTGAAATTCATTATAAATATTCTTACTCATGTTAATCCTCCGCCCATATTTGTTAAATCTATTGAAACACAAAAAACCCCGGATAGGGGCACTTTTTTATCAGTGTCCGCTATCCGGGGTACATTTCAACCGCCATCCCTTTTCTTTATTTTAATTTCAGAATTTATAACTTTGTATACCTTGAGAGCTGTCTAGCGCAAGCAGCCTGCCCCCTCGAGGTGAGGCCCCACGATGGGGGTCATGCAGACGTTGCCGCAGGTCAAGGAAAGTTGCGGCAGCGATCGCACATCCGAAAGCGGCAGCTTTTTGGGAGGATGTGGCGTTCTTAGTCTGCGTTCCTTCGTGGGCAAGGTGCTTCTGCTTTTCTTTAAATCCAGCCGCGTTCATATTGCTTAGGTGGTTCAATTGCTGCTCCAAGTTCCTTTGCTGCTGTGCGAGGCCAATAAGGGTCCCTCAGCAATTCCCTCGCAATGAAGATTAAATCTGCCCGTCCGTTTTGCAGAATTTCTTCTGCCTGCAGGCCGGATGTAATTAGCCCGACTGCACCAGTCTGAATATTGGCACCTTCCTTAATGGTTTCAGAGAATTTGACCTGGTAGCCCGGGTAGCTATTTATTCTAGCCGGCACTACCGCTCCGGAACTTACGTCAATAAGATCCACTCCCTGCTCCTTCATCCATTTTCCCATTTCTGCATAATCCTCTGCAGTTAACCCCTCATCATGATAATCATGTGCTGATACTCTAACAAACAAAGGCCCACCCCAAACGGTTTTAACTGCTTCAATGACTTCACGGAGGAAACGGTAGCGGTTTTCGGCTGATCCCCCATACTCATCACTTCGTTTATTGCTTAGCGGTGAAAGAAACTCATTGATCAAGTAGCCGTGTGCCGCATGAATTTCAATTACTTCAAAGCCGGCTTTCTTCGCCCTTTCAGCCCCTTTTTTGAATGCCTCCACAGTTTCAGACACTTCTTCTTTTGTCATTTCTTTAGGTGTTTTCATTTTTTCATTAAAAGCAATAGCTGATGGGGCGAGAATTTCCCCTTCGACAGTCGCTTTTCTGCCGGCATGTGCAAGCTGTATCCCAGCTGATGCCCCGTGTTCTTTCATTAGCCCGGTTAATTCTTTCAGGCCTGCGATATGGTCATCGTTCCATATTCCCAGATCCTGCGGAGAAATACGTCCCTGCGGAGTTACAGCAGTTGCCTCCAGGATGATTAATCCCACCTGGCCAACAGCCCGGCTCGTATAATGTGTCCGGTGCCAGTTTTCAACCATGCCGTCTTCATTATGGCTTGAGTACATGCACATCGGTGCCATAACAATTCTGTTCTTAAAGGTGATTCCTTTAATTGTTAAAGGGGAAAAAAGCTTTGTTTCCATAATCAATGCCTCCTTATTTCGCTATCCTAAATATTAAGTATATCAGGCGATTCCGCAAATGAAAAAGAACATGCACTTAGGAAGGTGTTTGCTTACTTCAGCGTTTATTCCTGAGTTCGCTTAATCTATATAATGTACCTCTCCAGACAATGCCGCCCCTTCCAAAGGTTAGAATGCTGGCACGAAGTATGGAATAAATAAACAGGAGAGCTGTAATTGGAAATACAACAAACAGAAGCGGGGAAAATTTGGACATTCTTTTTGTAATAATTGTATAAACAACTGCTAAAAAAATGATGTTTACAAGGCTTAAACTGAAAATAACTTTTTCGGCTGAAAAAATTGTGATAAAGGGAAGCACCTGAGAAATGAATGTGCCGGCAATTGCAAACAGAACCATGCTAACCCGGTAATGAAGGCCTGCAAAAGTATTTTTCTCCAATCCTTTGAAGGCCTCTTTTAAGCTTTCATACCATTCAACTTCAATCAGGTCCATCGCCGTTGCAAATTTCTGTTTGAGGCCATTTTGTTTTATTTTCATTCCAAGCATTAAATCATCATCAGGCCGCATTCTTATTGCTTTATGTGTTCCGATTGCTTCATAGGATTGCCTGGATACCATGTTAAATGCCCCAATGCCAATGCCGGTTTTGGAACGTTGATTGTTCGCCAGCCAGGGGCGTTTATAATAGGAAAAACCGAAAAGAAAAAAAGCAATGAACGTGTTGAGCCAGAAACTCCTTCCCATCAAGCTCGGTGCCGCGGTTAAATGGTCAAGGTCATTCTTACTAAAATAATGAACGGCCCTGCTGAGGGCGTCCTTTTTAAATAATACATCAGCATCTGTGAACAAAATTAATTCCCCTGATGACTCCAAATATCCCATGTAAAGGGCATGGTTTTTTCCAAGCCATCCACTGGGAAGAGTCTTGATATCGATACACTTAACCCTTGAATCACTTTTCTGGAGGCGGTCCATGATGCTTCCTGTGCTGTCGGTTGAACGATCATTGACCAATATCCATTCAATGCGTTTATAGCTTTGCTGCAGCTGGGTTTTTAAGCTCTCCTCAAGCCTGGCTTCTTCATTCCTTGCCGCTGTTATGATAGAAAGAAGAGGGCCATCAGTCATCGTATTGCTATCTTCAAGGCGGTCCAGGCTTTTTAGTCCCAGAACGGCATCAATTAGTACTGCAATCCATACAAGGAGGCTTGCGCTTAATAGAATAGTGAGCATTTGCGTGTTTCTCATCCTTTTTTCATAGTTTGCAATAAGAAGACGTAATTACAGGGGAGATGCCCCTAGCTAAATTTTCACTGTGCTGCTGAAGCTTTGGCCAAGCCGTCTGGATTGGGCTGTCGCTTCCTTGATGCATTCAATAAAGGCTCGCTGCACCCCGTTTGCTTCAAGCACTTTTACACCTGCTTCTGTGGTGCCGCCGGGGCTTGTTACTTCCTTCCTAAGCTGCTGAGGATCCTTGGCCGACCTGGCCAGCATTTCGGCTGCCCCGATGAGGGTTTGGATGATGAATTCTTTCGCCATCTCCTTTTCGAGCCCGATTTCTTCCGCGCTTTTTTCCATGGCTTCTGCAAGATAATAAATATACGCTGGTCCGCTGCCTGACAGACCTGTCACGGCATCGAGCTGACGTTCCTCAACAAACGCTGACTTTCCCACTGTATCAAAAATGCCTCTTACTGCTTCCATCTGTTCTTTGGTCACTCTTTCATTAGCCGATAAGGCGCTCGCTGACTTTCCGACGGCTGCCGATGTATTCGGCATGGCTCTCACGACTGGCAGCTTTTTTTCCGCCAATAGTTCAATGCTTTCGATTGAAACGCCTGCCAGAACAGAAATGATCAGCATATCTTCCTGTAAATAAGGTTTTATTAGAGTAATGGCATCCGCTGCATCTTTTGGCTTCATCGCTAAAATAACCGTTTCAGCCCCCCTGAACAGTTCACTGTGATTATAAGTTGTCTGAACGCCATAGGCTTTTTGCATGGATTGCAGCTTTTCCCTGCTGCATTTGTTTGTGACCCAAATATTGCTGCCGGTTATGAGCCGGCTTTCAATCATTCCTGATATTAACGCTTCTGCCATTGATCCTGCTCCAACAATAACTAATTTTTTCATTTGCTGTTATTCCTCCTTTATTGATCCAAATGCCGGCTGACTAAAATAAAAAAAGCCTTTCCATCCAGTAAAGGACGAAAAGACTATGCTTCCGCGGTACCACCTTCATTGCCTTTCCTTCTGAGTGCAGCATGCCTGCTGCATCCGCTGTCTTTGAAAAGGCATCTCGATCCCGATAACGCCGGGGGTGCGTTTAGGTTTTCCTAACAGCTCATAAGGCAGGTTCAATGGTCAAGTGGACTGTGAAGCCTTTCAGCCGCTGAGCTTCACTCTCTTTCGCCGTTTTCCATTTACTAATCTTATTCATCGCTATTTTCCTGCTGTCCAATAGTGCAGCTTGGTTTGTGAAATCAAATTTTAATTGTGATTATGCAAGAAGACACGCTTATTTGTCAAGCAGTATTTTCCTAAAAAATATTAATAATGTGCAAAAGTTATGTGAAAATAATGACAATTGATAAAAAGAACGGTACACTTATTTTTATATATGAAGATTTCTAAATTATGTTATGGAATTTCGGTAATTTGTACGCATGGCAAATGCTGATATTTTAAGGGTAAAACAAGTTGGTTTATCTAAAGGGCATATGGACTGTATGACTTGGATGGCCTGCGGAAGTATATAAAAAAACAGCTTTATTTTATTTAAATATAGTGATTTAGGGGGATTGTTAAAATGGCAAATTGGAAGAATGGAATTGCAAAGCTTGTTATCCCGACACCTTTTCCTGTCGGTGACGTTAATGTATATGCAGTGAAAGGGGAAAAGCTGACTCTTGTTGATGCCGGCCCTAAAACGGATGAAGCATGGGAAGCCTTAAAATCCCAGCTTAAAGAGCTGAATTTAACTCCCGGTGATTTTGAACAGGTTGTCCTCACACATCATCATCCCGATCATGCCGGGCTGCTTGACTTTTTCCCTGATAATCTCGATTTGTTCGGGCACCGGGTTAACCAAAGGTGGCTGTCCCGGACGGACCAATTTCTAAAATTTCATGATGAATTTTACATAAAACTGTTCAATGAATTTGGGATTCCTGAAAGTTATTTTTCCTTTATAAATAAGATGAAAAAGACTCTGCGCTATTCCTGCAATCGTACTCTGACGGGCGAACTGGAGGAAGGCAGGCAGCCTGAAGGGCTGGACGATTGGACGGTAATGGAGACACCCGGGCATGCACAGAGCCATATAGGTTTGTTCAGGGAGAAAGATGGTGTATTTCTTGGAGGAGACCATTTGCTTGCACACATTTCTCCTAATCCCATCCTGGAGCCGCCGCTTCCCGGCAATACGGAACGGCCAAAGCCGCAGATTCAGTATAATGAGTCGCTGAAAAAGCTGCAGCAGCTTCCAATATCCCTTTTTTACTCTGGACATGGTGAGGATATTACAAATGTGAATGAGTTAATAAACGAAAGGCTTGGCCGGCAGCATGAGCGGGCAATGAAAGTAAAGGCATGGCTCGAGTCCGAATCGCTCACTGTTTTTGAAGTGTGCCGCCGCCTTTTTCCGAAAGTTTATGAGAAGGAGCTTTCCCTGACGATTTCCGAAACGGTCGCTCAGCTTGACTATTTACATTCAATAGGAGAGATTTATATAAATAAAGAGGAGGAAGCATTCTTGTATTCCGCATCAAAAGAGGTGGTTTGATTTGTCAGACAGATTAAAGAATAAAAATGTGATTATTACAGGTGCATCCGGAGGGATCGGGGCCCAGATGGCTGTCCTTTGTGCCGAGAGGGGAGCGAACCTTGTCCTTCTTGCCCGCAGTTTTGACAAATTGCAGGAACTGCAGGCAGATTTGCTGAGGCGTTTTTCAGTGGATGTTTACATACATAAACTTGATGTTTCGGACACTGACGAGGTCTCGGCTGTTTTTTCCGAGGTACTTGCCCGGTTTGATCATATAGATGTTCTTGTGAATAATGCCGGGTTCGGCGTTTTCCGGGAAGCGCATGAAGCAAACGTTGAAGAAATAAAGGGAATGTTTGATGTAAATGTAGTTGGTTTAATGGCTTGCACCAGCATGGTGCTACCGGTGATGAGGAAGCAGAGGAGCGGCCATATTATCAACATCGCCTCACAGGCGGGCAAAATTGCCACACCGAAATCCAGTGTCTATTCCGCAACCAAGCATGCTGTTCTTGGCTATACGAACAGCCTTCGGATGGAGCTGGCTGACAGCAATGTCTTTGTGACTGCTGTTAATCCCGGACCGATTGAGACAAACTTCTTCAATATTGCCGATGAAAAAGGCACATATGTGAAAAATGTCAGCAAATTTATGCTTAAGCCCGAATATGTTGCGCTCAAGGTAGTTAATGCAATGCTCCGGCCGGTCAGGGAAATTAATCTTCCTCGGTGGATGAATGCGGGAAGCATCGTCTATACACTTTTTCCAGGGCTTTTCGAAAAAATTGGAAAACGTGCATTCAATCAGAAATGAAAAGAAGCCGGAGCAATCGCTTTGGCTTCTTTTTCATTCAAAAATATGGTGAACCAGTAATATACCCGTATACCACATCATTTACTATTTCATGCAGCTCGCTGTCTGCTTCTTTATTTTTCTCCTCTATTACTTTATTGAATATCTCTGCAAATTCCCTGCTCTCAAACGAAATGGAATGGCTGTCCTCGTTATATTGCTTTAAACAGTTTTGAACCATTTTATATATCAGTTTTTTGTTCATTATTTTTGCACCTCAAGCTGATTATACTGGCTTCTGGTAATATCGGCACCTGGCAAAAGAACCTGTTTTAAGAAAAAACGCGTAAAATTTCCATTGAAACCGAACGCATATTCGCTTAATATAATGGGTATACATATATAGAACGGATGTTCTTGTTTGTTTTTATTGGATTCAGGAGATGCCGGCCAGCATAAGCAGGTACGGCGCCTTGCGCTTTTCTGAAGGAGGATGTCGATGTCATGGTTGATTACAGCGCAATGCCGAATAATCAAATTTTGTGTGTTGATATGAAGAGCTTTTATGCAAGCTGTTCTGCTGTCATGCTTGGTCTGGATCCTCTTGATTGCTATCTTGTAATTGCCGGGAATGTGGAACGGAAGGGCAGCGTTGTTCTGGCTGCCTCTCCGCGAATGAAAAAAGAGTTTGGGATAAAGACAGGGGCCCGGCTTTTTGAGGTTCCAAATGATCCGCGCATTAGAATTGAGGAGCCGAAAATGGCGACTTATTTAAGAATCTCCACTGAAATCACCAGGGTGTTTAACCGTTATGTCCCCAAGGAAGCCATCCATACCTACAGTGTCGATGAAAGTTTTATAAAAGTAGACGGTGCAGTGCATCTCTGGGGTGATGCCCAGACAATTGCCTGGAAAATAAAAGATGATATTGAACGGGAATTTCAGCTCCCCTGTGCCATAGGAATAGGGCCTAATTTGCTTATGTCAAAGCTCTGCCTGGATCTTGAGGCGAAAAAAAAGGGGGTTGCTGAATGGACGTACGAAGATGTGAAAGCAAAGCTGTGGAATGTATCCCCTTTAAGGGAAATGTGGGGCATCGGCCGCCGTGTTGAAAAGACATTGAATGGAATGGGGATTTTTACAGTTGGACAGCTTGCCCGCTATGATCTGGCTAAGCTTGAAAAAAAGTTTGGGATTATGGGCAATCAGCTCTATCACCATGCATGGGGTATTGATCTGTCGGAAATAGGGGCACCGATCATGGAAGGGCAGATCAGCTTTGGGAAAAGCCAGATTTTACTGAGGGATTATAAAGAGGAAAAGGAAATTAAGCATGTGGTCCTTGAGATGTGTGAGGAAGTGGCAAGAAGGGCCCGCAGCCACCGCAAAGCCGGAAGGACCATCAGTTTTGGCCTTGGCTACAGCCAGGATGAATTTGGAGGAGGCTTTTACCGCTCAAGGACAGTTGACCAGCCAACCAATATTACGATGGATCTTTATCGCGTTTGCCTCGAGCTTTTTGACGAGAATTATGAGGGCAAAACAGTGCGTCAGATTTCCATTTCCCTCGGCAATATTACGGATGACAGCGAAATGCAGCTGAATCTGTTCGATTTGGATGGCTGGAAAAAAAGGGAGCTCGGCTACACAGTGGACCGGATCCGCTCCAAGTTTGGAGGAGGAGCTTTGCTAAGAGCCGTCTCTTATACAAGCGCAGGAACCGCCAAGCACCGTGCGACATTGGTTGGCGGCCATAAAATGTAAAAGGGGGTCAGCTCATGATTCGCGATCGGGGCAGAATAAAATGGACTTCTATGATGCTGCCGGAACATGTAAAGCTCTTGAGAGACTGGGCAGAGGAAGATACGTACGAGCAAAAGCGGGAATTGGATGAGCAGAAATTTGAATATATGAATGAAATTCTTTCGGAGGCAATGGAATTTCAAAAAAGCGTTACACTTACTCATTACAGGAGCAGAAATTATGAACTGGTCATCGGGAGCATCCATTACTGGGATGAACTTGGCCAAAAGCTTCATATTGTTGATCGATTTGGGGAGATTCACCGTATTTCCATTAACGCTATAGCGGATGCGCGGTTCACGGAAGAATAGAGCTGTCTGAACTGGATGAAATTAAAACGGGTAGTTTTTGGGCGCGGGAAGCACCTTAACAGCAGGGGGTGTAAGAAATATGCCTAGAGGAAAAGAACTGGAACAGCTGCCGATGGCTAATATCGCACCAGGGGCAGGAGAAGACAGTACGGACAGGGACCGGGAAATGCTACAGGGGATTGTACAGGATGAAAGAGCAACACCCGCAGGAATAAAAAATGAAAAAAAACGGGGATGACTGTCCCCGTTTTCCACCCTTATTGCTTGTCGTCGAGAGCTTTCTCCGCACGGACACAGGATTGGAAAGTTCCTTTATGAGTGCCGTCACAAAATGGGATTTTTTGGGACCTCCCGCAGCGGCAAAGGGAGAAGGTTTGTTTTGTTTCAAATTTATTGCCATCCATATCAATTAACTCTACATCACCTGTTACACGCAGCGATCCATTATCCATTACTTTAATCTGCGCCTTTGACATATCCAATCATCCTTTCACATTTTGGTGGCTGAATAAGCAACTGTCTCTTTCAGAAGCATGTTATTCCTATCTGTGTTAAAATACAGCATATGCAAAGGGGAGGTAGTTTTAAACATGGAAATTGCATTAACTGAATTGGCGGCTGAAAAATTGTCCGAACGGATTGCCGGCAAAGATGGATTCATAAAACTAAAGTATGATATAGATGGCTGCGGCTGTGTAGTAAGCGGGGTAACGGCTCTCTGGCTTGTTAATGACCTGGATGAAGATGACAGGGAAATTAAAACGAACGCTGGCAGCATATATGCGGAAAAATCAAAGGAAGTATTTTTGGATGACGATTTAACAATAGACTTTTCAGTGAAAGCAAATTGCTTTCAGTTAAAAAGCCCAAATCAGTATTTAAACCCTAGGATGAGCTTTATTGATAAAACAAAATAATGATGTAGCAGGCGGCCGCTGAGGGAAGGCGGTCTTTTTTAATAGGTTACATAGGTAAAAATACCCTTCCAAAATTCTGGAAAATAAGGTTTTAATATATTAGTAAAAGGTTACAGGCTAAATAGAATAACAATAACAAAGATGTTTTGTCATTATTGGTGAAGAGAGAGTGCTGATGGGGGGAGATTCGAATGAAGCAGAAGTTATTTTTGCTGGCGGCAGCTTTCCTGATGCTGTCAGGGTGCAGTACAGCAACAATGGGCCAGGCGATTGATGATGGAATTCCATTCAACGTAAAAGAAGTCTTACATAAAGAAAAAGTAAAAGATGGAGTCATACTGCTGTATTTAACGCAGCAGAATGATGGACAAAACGAGGTCGAGGCCATGGCGGCTGCCTATTTGAAGGGCAGTGACAAAAAAGGCTGGAAAAATGAAGGCCATAACCATTGGGAATATTATGAGAATGAACATATGACCGTTTATAAAGATACTTTTTATGATTACGATAAGGAAGGTAAATTAGAAAACAGATTACCGATTATTTTTGGCGAGATTCAGAGCGGAGATATAAAAAAAGTAGAGGTGGCCGGCAAGGAAGAGAAATTTGAAGAAGCGGCTATTATTAAAAAAGAAAACAAACGCTATTATTTTAAAATGGGAGATTTTCATACTGCAAGAGGGCTGTCGGCAGAGGGCAAGGAAATCATAAAGAGAAAGAAAAATTAGAGGATCCTATATGAAGCAGCTGGCTCACATTGAAGCCAGCTGTTTCTATTGTGATAAAGTATCTTTGCTGCTGACATACTGATCCAAAAACTCGTCGATGACTTTTTCATAATCTTCTCTGTTTTCATTGAAGGATTGGGCATGGATTCCATTGACAGCAAGGTAAAGTTGTTTAGGGCCTTTTTTCTTCTCGTATAAAGCCTCGGACATGGTCGGCAAAATAAAATCATCTTTTTCACTGTGTATGAACAGGATGGGTTTCTTTATATTTTCAATTACAGAAATAGGCGATACATCTGCGATGGAGTATTTCTCACGCATCCGCAGAAATAGATCGGCAACAGGCAAAAAGAGCTTTGGAGACAGCCTCATTTCTGCTTTCAGACGGTAAGCCAGCTGCTCTTTAAAGTCTGAAAAAGGGCAATCGGCGATGTAAAAGTCGGCACCGTCTTCGAGCATTCCCGCATAGAGGATCATTGTAGCAGCTCCCATGCTTTCGCCATGAATGCCAATCTGAATAGTTGGCCCTTTTTCCGCTTTAAGCCAATCAATAATTGCTTTTAAATCAAACTTTTCATAATGTCCGTAACTTGTCGTTCTTCCTCCGGATTCTCCGTGGCGGCGATGATCATAGATAACCGCATTAAATCCCCGGTCCAAAAAAAGGTTCATATATTTAATCGAGTTCATTTTATTTTCCGTAACCCCGTGGGAAATAACAATATAGCGACTATTTTTATGCGGTTCGACAGCCACAGCTTTTAAGTTATAGCCAAATGGGGAGGGAATAAGCACTTCTCTTTTTGGCAGGCTTTCATACTTGATAAGATCAAGTCTGCCGGACTCCTTCTCCCTTTCTAAAATAAAGTCATCTTCCTTCTTTCTCATAAACATAAGCCTATTGGTAAAATAGACGCCGAGTGATGAAAGAAAGAGTACGATGGAAAATAAATAACGTAAAAACCTTCTCAAACCCATCCCTCCATCTTTTTTCTTTATTTTACCATTCCGGATAAAATTAAAACAGAGATGTGAGCCGGGACATGCAGAAATTTCAGAAGGAATCTCGGCATGAAAAAAGCCGCTTTTCGGCGGCTTATTGCTTTGCGTTTTGTCTTTTAGTTGGATGAATTGCCTTTTCTAAATCCTCGGCAGCAATCGTCTGGTTTACTGTATCGGAATTCGGCTTTCCCTTCTGGCTATATCCTTTATCGCGTTTTTGGCTCATCGGATAATCCCCCTTCTAATAGGCTTCAGCTGATTTGAGTTCGTCAGCTGCTTTAGCAGTTGTTTTCATCTAATAAGATGCTATAAGAAAGGGCGTATTATTCATCTTAAGAAGCTGCTATTGAACAGTTTGAGCGTTCAGCCTGAAATAGGTGCTTTCAATCGGCCTGGAAAGATGAGGCTGAACAATTTTTACCGCTTCAAGTAATTGATTAAGATTAACATTGGTTTCAATTCCCATACGCTCTAGCATATACACAACATCTTCAGTTGCCGCATTGCCTGCAGCGCCCGGGGCAAATGGGCATCCGCCAAGTCCTCCGGCGGAAGTATCAAAGCGGTCGACACCTGCCTGTAAGGCTGCAAAAATATTAGTGAGAGCCATTTTTCTTGTGTCATGGAAATGTGCAGTCAGCAGGGTAGTTGGAAACTCTTCTTTTAAACGGGAAAAAAGCCCGTGCGATTCATGGGGAGCAGCCATCCCGATTGTATCTGCCACGCTTAATTCATCAGCCCCTGCGTCAACAAATTGACGGCATAGCCCAACTGTATCTTCAGGGTCGATTGCTCCTTCATACGGACAATGAAATGCCGTAGAGATGCAGGCGCGGACAAAGTAACCTTTCTCCTTCAGTTCTCCGATAATCGGCTTTAGTTCATCCATGCTTTCCTGAGTGGATTTATTAATATTTTTCTTATTAAATGTATTGCTTACACCGACGAAAACGGCAACGGCCCGGCATTCAGTCATATATACCCTTTCAATGCCCTTGCGGTTTGGGGCCAGCACGATATCCCTTGTATTTGCATCAAGGCAATCTGCCGTAATTTCAGCTGCATCCCCCATCTGCGGAACCCACTTAGGAGACACAAATGAAGTAAGCTCCAATTCTGTTAATCCTGCATTTTTTAAACTTCTAATAAAGTCTTTCTTGACTTCGGTGGGTACAAAGGACTTTTCATTTTGCAGTCCATCCCGAGGGCCCACTTCAATGATGGTTACTTTATTTGGAATTGCAAGCGTCATGTTTTCCTCTCCCGTTACATATTTTAGATTGTGCCTGGTAAGCGTTTTCTTAAAAATGTTAAATCCCTTGAATTTATTGTAGTAGGAAAGCATTTTTGATTGCAAGAATAATAAAAATTTTGACAAAATAAAAGGAATTTTGAGATCTTGGCACGAATACAAGCAGAGAGATGTTTTGAAAGGATGAGAGAGATGGCACAAACAGAAGTCGTAATAGTCAGCGCTGTCCGGACAGCAATCGGCAGTTTTAATGGAAGCCTTAAAGACGTATCAGCACCAGAGCTTGGGGCGATTGCGATAAAAGGCGCACTTGAAAAAGCAGGTGTAACCCCGGATCAGATAGATGAAGTAATCCTGGGGAATGTCCTGCAGGCAGGTCTGGGACAGAATCCGGCAAGGCAGGCAGCTCTTAAAGCGGGCCTTCCTGAAAGCGTTTCCGCGATGACGATTAATAAGGTCTGCGGTTCCGGGCTGAAAGCAGTTCATTTAGCTGCACAGGCCATTTTAGCCGGTGATGCAGAAGCGGTGATTGCTGGCGGCATGGAGAATATGAGTCAGGCTCCTTACATACTGAAAAATGCAAGAAATGGCTTTAAAATGGGAGATCAAAAGCTTATAGATTCGATGATATCAGACGGGCTCTGGTGTGCATTTAATGATTACCATATGGGAGTTACTGCTGAGAATCTCTGCTCTAAATACGAGCTGAGCCGGGAAGAACAGGACGAATTCGCAGCAGCCAGCCAGGAAAAGGCGGCAAAGGCAATTGAAGAAGGAAAATTCAATGATGAAATCGTTCCTGTGGAAATTCCTCAGCGAAAAGGGGATCCGATTGTTTTTAATACAGACGAGTATCCAAAAAAAGGGACGAATGCTGAAAAGCTCGCAGGCCTGCGCCCGGCGTTTAAGAAAGACGGCAGCGTAACAGCCGGTAATGCTTCCGGGATTAATGACGGTGCTGCGGTATTGCTTGTTATGAGCAAAAAGAAAGCAGATGCACTTGGACTTAAGCCATTAGTAACGATTAAAGGAAATGCAAGTGCAGGTGTGGATCCAAGCATCATGGGCATTGGCCCTGTTGCTGCGGTAAAAAAAGCTCTTGAAAAGGCTTCTGTTTCCATGGATGAATTGGAGCTTATTGAAGCAAACGAAGCATTTGCAGCCCAGTCGCTCGCAGTTGACAGGGAGCTTCGTTTTAACAAGGAGATTCTGAATGTAAATGGCGGGGCAATTGCGCTCGGACATCCAATCGGCGCAAGCGGTGCAAGAATTCTTGTAACTCTTATTCATGAGATGCAAAAAAGACAGGCGAAAAAAGGCCTTGCAACTCTATGCATCGGCGGTGGCCAGGGGGTAGCCACGGTGGTGGAGCTTGCATAGGAATATCGAAAATAAATGAAAAGCAAAAAAATTGAGTATTTCAATGAAAGGAGTGATTGAAGTGAAGAAAATTTGTACTTCCTTCAGTGAAGCAGTTCAGGAAATTCATGATGGCGCTGTCCTTATGGTTGGCGGCTTCGGTCTGTGCGGAATCCCTGAAAACCTTATTCTTGCTTTAGTTGATAAAGGGGTCAAGGACCTTACTGTCATTTCAAATAACTGCGGTGTTGATGATTGGGGGCTTGGGCTGCTATTAAAAAATAAACAGATTAAGAAAATGGTCGGTTCTTATGTCGGCGAAAACAAAGAGTTTGAGAGACAGGTTCTTTCAGGCGAAATTGAAGTAGAGCTGCTGCCTCAAGGAACGCTGGCGGAAAAAATTCGTGCAGGCGGTGCCGGCATTCCTGCTTTTTATACGCCGGCAGGAGTAGGCACACCGATTGCAGAGGGGAAAGAAACCAAGGTTTTTGACGGCAAGGAATATCTCCTTGAAGAGGCACTGAAAGCAGACTTCAGCCTTGTAAGAGCATGGAAGGGCGATAAAATGGGCAATCTTGTATATCACAAAACTGCCCGGAACTTCAATCCGATGATTGCAGCAGCAGGCAAAGTGACAATTGCAGAAGTGGAGACACTTTATGAAATTGGTGAATTGGATCCTAACTATATTCATACGCCGAGCATCTATGTCCAGTCGCTGATTGAGGGAAAACAGGAAAAGCGCATTGAAAGACTGACTGTGAAGAAATAGATACGGACGGAAGGAGAGGGACTCATGAGTAACGATAAAGCAGCAGTCCGCGAGAAAATTGCCAGACGTGCTGAGAAAGAAATTGAAAATGGCTTTTACGTTAATTTGGGAATCGGCATGCCGACATTGGTTGCAAACTATATTTCTGATAATAAAGAAGTAGTCCTTCAATCTGAAAATGGATTACTGGGAATTGGACCATACCCTGCCGAAAGCGAAGTTGATCCGGATTTAATTAATGCAGGAAAAGAAACAGTTACCGCAATTTCGGGGGCCTCCTATTTTGATAGTGCTGAATCTTTTGCGATGATCAGGGGAGGCCATGTGAATATTGCCATTCTCGGCGGCATGGAGGTTTCTGAAAAAGGGGATCTGGCAAACTGGATGATTCCCGGGAAAATGATCAAGGGAATGGGCGGTGCAATGGATCTGGTTCATGGCGCCAATAAAATCATCGTCATCATGGACCACACCAATAAAAATGGAGATTCGAAAATCCTTAAAGAATGCAGCCTGCCTTTAACAGGAAAAAACGTTGTTGACCGCATTATAACTGAGCGGGCAGTCATCGATGTCACTGATTCTGGTTTGAAGCTTGTTGAAGTCGCTAAAGGCTTCACAATCGAGGACATAATCAATTCAACAGAACCTGAATTGCAAATTGATGAAAACGTTGTAACAGAAGCTTATTAATTTCTTTTGAAAAGTACAGCTGCATGCTGTGCTTTTCATTATTTTTGAATTGTTTTTTAATAAATTTCAGTGTTTATATTTGCACATAACTCAATGTCCTGCGGGAGGAGGCTCTCGTTCCTCCCCGCGGGAAAGCTTGAGTGCCTGCAGCGGAAATCAACGGGCAGCATTCAAAAGTGCAAACAACTAATGAGAAATAGAAATAGGCCTCTTAATAAGAGGTTGAAAGAAAAGAGGAGAAAAAATGAGTTTTTCATTTAAAGGAATCGATCATATCCAGCTGGCAGCTCCAAAAGGCTGCGAGGATGCAGCGAGGAAATTTTACGGTGAGCAGCTTGGACTGAAGGAAATTCCCAAGCCTGAAAATCTTCAGAAGCGCGGCGGCTGCTGGTTTATATGCGGAGATCAGGAAATCCATATCGGGGTGCAGGAAGGCTTCCTGCCGGCCAAAAAAGCCCACCCTGGATTTATTGTAGAAAACCTCGAAGACTTGAGAAGCAGTCTCCAAGAGCAGAAGATAGCTATAAAGGAAGAACCGCCAATAGAAGGAAGGAAGCGATTCTTTGTTGATGATCCATTCGGAAACAGAATTGAGTTCCTGGAGTATTTGTCGTAATAGCCATGCAGCCTGTTCCTTCATGAATAGAAAAATATGATATAATAAATGGCAAAATTAGTTGATGAGGGGATTATATGAAAAAGAAAAAACACCATTCCCAGCCTAAAAAAGACGATAAGCCAGTCACGCTTGGCGATATGCTAAACCAGGACTTAATGGAGCAATTAAAAGGGAAAAAGCAGGAATTAAAAGCTGCCGAAGATAAACAGAAGGAAGAAGATGAGCGCAAAAAAAGAGAGGAAAGAAGACTGCGCGAAAAAAATAAAAGTTTTGAAGAACTGCTTGGAGAAAGCGATCTTAACTGGAAAGAGTTCAAATAATAAGAAAAGCGGAAGGCGCACGCTTAGCAGCTTAGGCCCGAGAGCCGATGGTGCCTGAGCTGGACAGTTATCTAACTTCAGAAATTACATATTCTTATCTTTCAAAAAAAGAAGGGGCTGACTTTCCATCAGCCCCTTCTTTTCTCATTATTACAAGCTATTATTATCGATGCTGCTCATATTTGTTTAGCTTGGCAATGGATTGAATAATAGTCAATTCATCTTTATTCAGGGGATTAGCTCTTATTGCTCTTGCATTTGCTCTAACTTGCTCTGCCTTGCTGGCACCTGCCGTCACGGAAGCGACAGCGGGATCCGCAAGATTATACTGAAATGCTATCTCAGTCATGGAGCGCTCATCCGAAATTTTTTCCCTGATGCTGGTAAGCGTTTCTTCCAATTCAGCATAGCTGTAATCCAAATAGCCTTTCTTTTTAACTGACTCCGTTGCCTTATACAGCATTTTGTCGCTGAGCAGACCTTTAGCGAGCGGACCTCTTGTAACCGCGCTGATGCCTTTTTGATTTAGAAGCGGTAAAGCTTCTTCTTCCGGTCGCCGATCTAGAATGCTGTATTGCATCATGACCGAAATGATGGAGGACTTTGAAGCATATTCACGGATCACATTTGGACGGATGGAGGATATGCCATATTGCCGGATGTATCCTTCTTCCTTCAGTTCCTCAAATGCTTCAATGGTTTCATCAATAGGATCTTCAATCGTGCCTCCATGAAGCTGATATAAATCAATATAGTCTGTGCCCAGCCTTTTTAAACTGTCCTTTACAGCTTCTTTGATGTGGCTTTTTGAGGGATCCCAGCTCCAGCCATCTTTATTATTATTCCAGCGGTTGCCGGCTTTGGTAGCAATGATAACCTGTTCCCGGACACTCTTTAAGGATTGTCCGACAAGCTTTTCATTTTCGCCAAAGTCATATAAGTCAGCTGTATCAAAATAATTGATTCCTTCCTCAAGGGCAGCTTCAATAATCTCCTGAGCCTGGGAAGGGTTGGTGCCAATTGACATGCAGCCCAGCCCAAGCTCGCTAACGTACAAGTCTGAGTTTCCAAGTCTTCTCTTTTTCAAGTACCCACCTCATTTGAGTGTTTTCTATAATTGTACATAAACAAATGAGGCATACTCAAATTTAGAGGCTTATCATTTTATATTGTTCTGAGATTCAACCCAGTCTTTTACAAGAACGTACTGCCTGCTGTATTGTTTTAATTTCTCACGGACTTCCCAGGCTTTTCCGGTCAGAATAATTCCCCTTCTGTGGACATACACCTTCATGCCATACTCCCCCTCATCAAGTATGATAAAATGTATGAGCAATCATTATCGGAATAGAACAGGAGTGACTTAAAAACAATGAGCCGCCTAGAAGAAAGGACGATTAATACGGAAAAAATCTTCACTGGTAAAGTCATTAGTCTGCAGGTGGAAGATGTTGAATTGCCGAATGGCAAAACATCGAAGCGGGAAATTATCAAACATCCCGGGGCAGTAGCTGTATTGGCTGTAACAGAAGATAATAAAATAGTGATGGTCGAACAATATAGAAAAGCGCTGGATAAGATTATTGCTGAAATCCCTGCCGGAAAGCTTGAAGCAGGAGAAGAGCCCAGAGTTTGTGCAGAAAGGGAACTTGAAGAAGAAACGGGGTACGGCTGCACGGAAATGGAATGGCTGATCTCATTCTACACTTCTCCTGGATTTGCCGATGAGCTGGTACATTTATATATAGCAAAGGGTCTTATGAAAAAAGAAAATGCCGCTTCGCCTGATGAGGATGAATTTGTGAATCTTATGGAAGTAACGCTTGATGAAGCAATTTCCCTGCTGAAGCAGCAAAGGATTTATGATGCGAAAACCGCTTATGCTATCCAATATCTGCAGCTGCAAGAGGCGCAGAAAAAATAGCATGAAGCGCTTTTTTACTGATCTCCATATCCATATTGGACGTACGTTTACGGGAAAGCCGGTTAAAATAACAGGCGCTAAATCCTTAACCTTCACAAATATCATCAGGCATGCCCGAAATGAAAAAGGGCTTGATATCATCGGCATTATTGATTGTCATTCTCCTGAAGTCATTCTTGAAATCGAGGATTTGGCTCAAAAAGGACTGGTAACTGAACATAGCGACGGGGGACTTCAGTATGGAGATTTAACGATTATACCTGGCTCAGAGCTTGAAATATATGATGAATTCTGTAAAGGCCCCATTCATGTTCTTTGCTTCTTTCCGACCCTTTCAGCTATGAAGGTTTTCTCAGCCTGGCTATCGGGACATTTAAAGAATATAACATTAAGCTCACAGAGAATTTATGCCTCAGGCAGAATTCTTCAGAAAAAAGTGAAGGAACTGGATGGGCTTTTTATACCTGCCCATGTTTTTACCCCATTTAAAAGTTTATTCGGGAAAGGGGTGGAGCGGTCGCTGTCAGAAGTGTTTGATCCTGGCTTAATTGATGCAATAGAGCTGGGGCTCAGTGCAGATACTATGATGGCTGATCAAATAGCTGAACTACACAGATATACCTTTTTAACCAACTCAGATGCCCATTCACTAAAAAAAATTGCAAGAGAATATCAAATCCTTGAAATGGAGTCACCAACATTTGCTGGCCTGAAAAAGGCTTTGGCTGAAAAAGAAAAATGCAAGGTGAAAGCCAATTTCGGGCTCGATCCGCTGCTTGGAAAATACCATCAGACTGTTTGCTCTGAATGTTTTGCCCCATTTGATGGAGCAAAGGGCATATGCAGAAATTGCGGTAACCACAAATTTATCAAAGGCGTGGCTGACCGGATCTCTGAACTAAAATCATCTGGAGAATTGCTCGTTGAACGGCCTCCCTATATTCATCAAGTGCCGCTTGAGTTCATTCCAGGGTTAGGCCCGAAAATGCTGGAGAAGCTGCTGAATCATTTCGGCACTGAAATGGCCATTCTTCACGATGTTCCTTTATCAGAAATAAGCAAAGTAATCCCTAAGAAAACAGCCAGGCTTATTGAGAAAGCCCGAGGAGGAACATTAAACCTCAAGGCAGGGGGCGGGGGCAAGTACGGCAAAATTATGGATATCTAAAAAACATAGAGCCCATCAGGCTCTATGTTTTTTAGATACTTTAGCATATATGCATGTATCCCTAAGCTCTTTTCCATCTGCGCTCAGACTGTCATTGATTAGTACCCCTTCAAGCGTGTATCCCAGCCTTTCGGGAATCCTTCGGCTGTTTATGTTTTTCGGATCACATCTAATTTCCACTCTGTTCGCTTGAAAATGCTCAAAGGCAAATTTCGTCAAACCTTCGGCAGCTTCAGTAATATATCCTTTTTTCTGAAACCTCGAATCTCCCCAATAACCTATTTCGAATTTGCGGACATCCCAATCAATACGATGCAGGCCAGTGGAGCCAATAAAGACATCGTCTTCTTTCCTATAAATATGGATACGGAAATCTTCCCTAAGGATAAACTTGGCATAAGATTTGCGGATGCCAGCTTCAGTTTCTTCCACTGATTGTTCATTCTGTGCAAAAGGAAGCCATTTTCTTAGCTCAGCAGCTGAAACTAATATAGCTTCATGCACTGTTTTCCCATCTCCGGGCAAGGCAGGTCTCATATATAGCCTTTCGGTTTCAATCCTCTCTGGAAACTCATTTAAAATCGAATCCATTTTCTCATTCCCCTCTATGACAATTTAAATAATTTTGAAAATTATAGCGGAAATAACTGAAGTATTCAAGACTTTTTTTTTCCATTGGGGAGTAACCAATTCTTTGTCATACAAATCTGGGACAGGCATAGAATTTAATATCCAATCTGTTTTGTTTTAGGAGGAAGAGCAATGAAGAAAAAAATGTACCAGAACGCTGCAGCAGCCCACTTTCGCGAACATTCCTCAATCTATTTATTTGTTGTTGTATTATTCCTGATGGGTGTCATTTTTGGGGCTATCGTTGTGAATAGCTTAAGCTTTACACAAAAGGAAGATTTATTTTATTATCTGTCGCAGTTTTTTGGCCAGGTATCAGATGGACATGTTGCAGCAGCAGATGAATTATTCAAACAGAGCTTTTTTCATAATACAAAATTTATAGGACTGATGTGGATTTTGGGAATCTCCATAATTGGACTGCCTGTCATTCTGATTCTTCTATTTATGAAAGGGATGGTGGTTGGCTTTACAGTTGGTTTTCTCGTTAACCAAATGGGATGGGAAGGGTTTTTGCTTTCCTTTGTATCGGTCCTTCCCCAGAATCTGATCATTATACCTATATTTATTCTCGCTGCAGCACTGGCTGTTTCTTTCTCTTTAAAAATGATAAGAAGACAATTTATGAAAAAAGTCGGTCAGCCCATGATGCCTCTTTTTGGAAGGTATATGGTTGCTTTTGCAGTAGCCATTCTGTTTCTAATTGCTGCAGCCGGAGTCGAGGCGTTTATCTCGCCTGTCTTAATGAAGTCTGTTGTCAACTCAATCCAATCCTAACATATGAATGAATGTAATGGCAGAGCTACCAGCTCTGTCTTTTGTTTGTGCAGGAAAAGGGATAGAAACAAAGAAGATAGGGTACATATAAAGAGGTTTAAATATGTTTTGAATCATATTATAATAATTATTATATAAAAGTAATTTTTATCTGTTATTTATAATTATTTTATTTTGAATGTGATCTCATTTCTGTTATAATGAGAATGTTAGTGGCGAGGGAGGGACTTTCGGTATGGAAAGCAGAATTGAAAGAATAAAAAAACAGTTGCATTCATCCAGCTATAAACTAACACCACAGCGAGAGGCAACAGTTCGCGTCCTGTTAGAACACGAAGAGGATCATTTAAGTGCGGAAGATGTCTACCTCCTAGTAAAAGAGAAATCGCCTGAGATAGGCTTGGCAACTGTATATAGAACACTTGAATTGCTGACTGAACTAAAAATTGTCGATAAAATTAACTTTGGTGATGGAGTTTCCCGTTATGACCTGCGTCAGGAAGGGGCAGCCCATTTTCACCACCATTTAGTCTGTATTGAGTGCGGAGCTGTTGATGAAATTCAGGAAGATTTGCTTGAAGACGTAGAGGAAGTGGTTGAACGCCGCTGGAACTTTAAAATAAAGGATCACCGCCTTACGTTTCATGGCATCTGCTACCGCTGCCAGGATAAACAGACAGACAACGAAACCGAAACAGAAGAAAACTAATATTTATTGACAAAGCTTATTCTTACATTAGAATGGGCTTTTTATTTTGATCTATTTTCACAAAGTTTGCTGTTTTCGAATGGATAAAAATATTTTTTACCGCAAAGTTGATTGGAGCGGAGGGCACTTGATCCTCGAAAATGCTATCGCATTTCCTTCGTGCGGTGTTCATTCAAGGAGGTTTATTCAATGTTCTGCGGGAGGAGAGGGAAGGGAGAGACGCGAAGCCGAGGAGGCTCTCATTCCTCCCCGCGGGAAAGCTGGAGTGCCCCGTGCTGAAATCAACGGGCTTCTTTCAGAAAAACAACAATCCATAAGAGCCTGGTTATAAAAGTAAATCCCCAATAACAAACAAAAAGGAAGAGTGCCCTGAAGAAACGCCAATTATGCAGATTCAGGTATAATTCTTGTCCAAAATGGCATACCTTTTAATAATAGAAAGCATTTGAATCTTTGCTTATTAAAAGTGATGGAGGACCAAACAATGAAATCCTGGCTGAGTATGGCTTTTCAGACCATTAAAGTGTTTGTCATTTTTACTGGATGCACAATCCTTTTTTATTATGGTATTATGTGGTTAAACGAAGAATACCAGGATTATCACCGCTATGACGAACCACAGGGAGCGGCTGTTAAGGTGTCGGCGAGCGGTACAGATGAAGATAGGAGCTTGCTGGACCGGTTAATTCTTTTCTATTTAAATGGGGAGTAATGCAATCATATGGATGATCAGTTAAGGGACTTTATTCATTATTTACTTGTAGAAAAAGGCCTGGCCAAAAATACAATTGTATCTTATGAAAGAGATTTGAAAAGTTATCTGAAATATCTCAAGTCTGAAGAGAAGATTTCAAGCCTTGAGAGTGTGCAGCGGACACAGATTCTCCAATTTCTCGGCTTTTTAAAAAAACAGGGCAAATCCTCAAAAACCTTGGCCCGGCATATAGCCTCCATAAGGGCCTTTCACCAATTTCTGCTCCGCGAAAAAGCAGTTGGCCATGACCCTTCGGTCCATATAGAAACACCGCAAATGGAACGTTCGCTTCCAAAAGTATTAAATATGCAGGAAGTGGAAACTTTATTGGATTTTCCAGAGATAAGGGATCACTTTGGTTTGCGCGATAAAGCTATGCTTGAACTTTTATATGCTACAGGCATTCGCGTAAGTGAGCTGATTGGCCTGAACATAGGTGATGTCCATTTAACGATGGGCTTTGTAAGATGTATAGGCAAAGGAAACAAGGAGCGGATTGTGCCTATTGGCAAAACAGCCTCAGAAGCGCTGGAAAAATATTTAAATGAAGGAAGAGGAAAGTTTGCTCCAAAAAAGCATAAAGATGAAGCGTTATTTTTAAATCATCACGGCAAACGTCTTTCAAGACAGGGATTTTGGAAAATATTGAAGCGGCTGGCTCAGGAGGCAGGGATCGAGAAGGAACTTACTCCGCATACGCTGAGGCATTCATTTGCTACTCATCTGCTTGAAAATGGTGCGGATTTGCGGGCAGTCCAGGAAATGCTTGGACATGCCGATATTTCCACCACGCAAATTTATACGCATGTAACCAAAACTCGCCTTAAAGATGTGTACAGCCAATATCATCCCCGTGCTTAAACCATTAATTAACTAAGTAAATATAAATGTCATAAAGCTGCCATGAAAAATAGGCAGCTTTTTCTTGTCTTTTTACCTGTTTATTATGTAAAATATAGATGTCAGACTTCTGACGAATGAAAGGGCTATCTATATATTTATTTAACTGAAAGAATTACCTTTTTTACTGTCCAGGTCCATCGCCTGCCTCCTTGAGGTGTGTGGGCAGACAAGGCGTTCCGCTTTTCTTTCAGCAAGAGAATCAGTGTTAAATAAACCTAAAAAGGGTACTATACGAATATGATTTTTGTAACCGTATTCAAATAATTAGGAGGTTTACATATGTCTGCATATACATATAAGCGCGTTTTTTTAATCGTCATGGACTCAGTAGGAATTGGAGAAGCGCCTGATGCCGATAAGTTCGGTGATAAAGGCGCTGATACGATTGGCCACATTGCAGAAAAAATGAATGGCCTGAAGATGCCGAATATGGGCAAACTCGGGCTTAGTAATATCAGTGAAATCAAAGGAATCGAAAAAGCAGAGAAGCCAATGGCATTTTACACTAAAATGCAGGAAGCATCTAACGGAAAAGACACAATGACTGGACATTGGGAGATCATGGGCTTGAATATCCAAACCCCCTTTCGGGTATTTCCAGACGGGTTCCCGCAGGAATTGATTTCTGAACTTGAAGCCCTTACCGGGAGAAAAATAATCGGCAATAAACCGGCGAGCGGAACGGAAATTCTAGTTGAACTCGGGGAAGAGCATATGAAAACCGGCGCTTTGATTGTTTATACATCAGCCGATTCAGTACTGCAGATCGCGGCACATGAAGATATAATACCAATCGAAGAACAGTATGAAATCTGTAAGATTGCACGCGAACTGACGCTGGATGAAAAATATATGGTCGGCAGAGTGATTGCCAGACCATTCATTGGCGAGCCGGGAAATTTCCAAAGAACATCCAATAGACATGATTATGCGTTAAAGCCTTTTGACCGCACGGTAATGAACGAAATGGCAGACATTGGCCTCGATGTATTGGCAATCGGCAAAATTTCCGACATTTTTGATGGCGAAGGGGTAACGGAAGCCATTCGTACAACTTCAAATATGGACGGAATGGATAAGCTGATTGAAACATTTGAAAAAGAGTTTACGGGCCTGAGCTTTTTGAATCTTGTTGACTTTGATGCATTATTTGGGCATAGACGTGATCCGGAAGGCTATGGAAAAGCACTTGAAGAATTTGATGAGCGCCTGCCTGAAGTATTTGAAAAAATGCAGGACGGCGACCTATTAATGATCACTGCGGACCATGGTAATGACCCGGTCCACCATGGCACAGATCATACACGTGAATATGTTCCTCTTCTTGTTTACTCAAAAGACATGGAGGAAGGGCAAGAGCTTCCAATTAGCGAAACCTTTGCAGATATTGGAGCAACAATTGCTGATAACTTTAATGTAAAGATGCCGGCTTTTGGCAAAAGCTTTTTAAATCAATTGAAATAACGAATAAAAAAGCAGATGAGGAGAATGACGATGAATTATAGCAAAATTCAAAATGCGGCTGAATTTCTTAAAAATAAGTATACTGGACAGCCAAAGATTGGGCTGATATTAGGGTCAGGACTTGGAGTGCTGGCAGACGAAATTGAAGAACCGGTTAAAATCCCTTATAACGAAATCCCTGATTTTCCTGTATCAACAGTAGAGGGCCATGCAGGACAACTGGTATTCGGACGTTTGAACGGCATTGAAGTGGTTGCTATGCAAGGCCGTTTCCATTATTACGAAGGATACTCATTTGATAAAGTAACCTTTCCGGTAAGAGTTATGAACGAAATGGGTGTTGAGAAGCTTATTGTTACGAATGCAGCAGGCGGAGTGAATGAAGCCTATTCACCTGGTGATCTCATGCTTATTTCAGACCATATCAACAATATGGGCAGCAATCCGCTTATTGGTCCCAATGATTCCCGCATGGGTCCGCGTTTTCCGGATATGTCAGAAGCATATTCCAAAGAATTGAGAAAGCTTGCCAGAGATATAGCCGATAAGCTAGACCTGAAGATTCAGGAAGGAGTTTATGTCGGCAATACAGGGCCAACTTATGAAACACCTGCAGAAATTCGCATGCTGAGAACAATGGGCGGAGATGCAGTCGGCATGTCAACTGTTCCAGAAGTCATTGTGGCACAGCATTCAGGAATGAATGTTCTTGGAATCTCCTGTATCTCAAATATGGCTGCAGGTATCCTGGATCAGCCGCTGAACCACGAAGAAGTAATCGAAACAACTGAGAAAGTCAAAGCCGATTTCCTTCGTTATGTGAAAGCAATTGTTAAGGAACTTGGTGTATAAGATTTTTTAAGGCATGTTGATTCTGAGGCTATGCGGCTAACTTAGTTTAATTACTAAGTTGGTTGGAGCGGAGGGCACTTGACTCCTGCTCAGAGGAGGCTCTCGTTCCTCCCTGCGGGAAGCAAGTGTCCCGTGCTGAAATCAACGGGCTGCTTATTGAACAAAAACAACAATCCGATTAGATTAGAGCCATAAGAAAAGAATAAATGAAAGCAGTGGTGTTTGATGATGAGAATGGTGGATCTTATTGAAAAGAAAAGGGATGGACTTGAGTTAACAACAGAAGAAATTCAGTTTGTCATTAAAGGATATACAGACGGATCAATCCCGGATTATCAGGTAAGTGCTTTAACAATGGCTATCTTTTTCCAGGGAATGACAGAGAGCGAAAGAGCCGACTTGACTATGGCGATGGTAGAATCCGGTGATCAAATCGACTTATCGAAAATAGAAGGCATTAAAGTAGATAAACATTCAACTGGCGGTGTTGGCGATACAACAACACTGGTCCTGGGGCCGCTTGTAGCGGCAGTGGGTGTTCCGGTTGCGAAGATGTCAGGCAGGGGACTCGGACATACAGGCGGAACAATCGACAAACTTGAGTCTGTAGTAGGTTTCCATGTGGAAATTGAAAATGATGAATTTATAAAGCTTGTTAATCAAAATAAAATTGCAGTAATTGGACAGAGCGGAAACTTAACACCAGCTGACAAAAAGTTGTATGCACTGCGCGATGTTACAGCTACAGTCGACAGCATTCCTCTAATTGCAAGTTCGATTATGAGCAAGAAAATCGCTGCAGGTGCTGACGCCATTGTCCTTGATGTTAAAACAGGCGCTGGCGCATTTATGAAGACACTTGATGATTCACGTGAATTAGCGAAAGCGATGGTTCGAATCGGAAATAATGTTGGCAGAAACACAATGGCAGTTATCTCCGATATGAGCCAGCCGCTGGGCTATGCAATTGGAAATGCCCTTGAAGTAAAAGAAGCGATCGATACATTAAAAGGCGAAGGTCCTGAAGATTTGACAGAACTTTGCCTGACCTTGGGCAGCCATATGGTTTTCTTGGCGAAAAAAGCGAATTCATTGAAGGAAGCGCGTGAGAAGCTTGAAAATGTTATTAAAGACGGTTCCGCTTTAGACACATTCAAAGTATTCTTAAGCTCTCAGGGCGGAGATGCTTCCGTTGTTGATGATCCGCAAAAATTGCCTCAGGCAAAATATACATTTGAATTAGAAGCTAAGCAGGATGGCTATGTTTCTGAGATTGCAGCGGATGAAATCGGAACAGCAGCCATGCTTTTAGGAGCAGGAAGAGCAACCAAGGAATCCGAAATCGATCTTGCTGTCGGCCTTATGTTAAGAAAGAAAATCGGCGACCAGGTACAGAAGGGCGAATCTCTCGTAACCATCTACAGCAACTTCGAAAATGTAGAAGAAGTAAGAAATATGCTTTATGAAAACATTGCTATGTCGACTGAAAAAGTACCGGCTCCAGTATTGATTCATGAAGAAATAACTGAATAATATAGCAGCAAAAAGCCGCCAGGACTTTATGTCTGGCGGCTTTTTGCTGTGGTGCTGTTTCTCTTATTTTCTTTTTAGTCAGCCAGAACTGTATAAATTTTCTTTGAATGGAAAAAATGGAGGCTATAAAGAATGGAGGTATTGTGTGATGAAACGACTCGTCTCATTGATGTTAATAACATTATTAATGGCAACAATCTTTGTTCCTTCAGGATTTGCAAGAGAAAGCAGTGCAGATTTAGCGGATAATGTGAAATCCGCAATTCTTATCGAACGTGATACCGGATCGATATTGTATGAAAAAAATAGCGGTGAACAGCTGCCGCCTGCGAGTATGACTAAAGTAATGACAATGCTTCTAATCATGGAAGCTATAGATGAAGGAAAGCTGTCATGGGATGAGAAAATCCGGACAAGCGAGTATGCGGCATCAATGGGCGGCTCGCAAATTTTCCTTGAGCCAGGTGAAGAAATGACCACAAAGCAAATGCTGCAGGGAATCGCTATTGGTTCAGGAAATGATGCGTCCGTTGCAATGGCTGAGAGAATTGCTGGTTCAGAAGAAGCTTTCGTTGAAATGATGAATAATAAGGCAAAGGAATTAGGCCTTAAGAACACTAATTTCCAAAACCCTACAGGCCTGTCAGCTAAAGAACATTACAGTACTGCACATGATATGGCAATAATGGCAAAAGAGCTCCTTAAATATGAAAAGATAACAGATTTTACTGGAACCTATGAAGCCTATCTTCGTGAGGACACAGATAAAAAATTCTGGCTTGTCAATACAAATCGCCTTGTGCGATTTTATCCAGGAGTTGATGGGCTTAAAACAGGTTTCACATCTGAAGCAAAATACTGCTTGACAGCAACTGCCGAGAAAGATGGCATGCGGGTAATAGCAGTTGTATTTGGCGCACCGACTTCCAAAGAACGCAATGCCCAAGTGACTAAAATGCTCGACTATGCATTTAGCCAATATAAGACACATCCAATGTATGAAAGAAATCATGTCCTTGGCAAAGTTGCAGTAAGCAAAGGGGAGAAGAAAATGGTTGAAGCCCTGACAAGCGAACCGATTTCCCTATTAACTAAAAAAGGTGAAAGCATTGAGGAAATTGAACAAAAAGTTACATTAAATAAAAATATTAAAGCACCTGTCCAAAAGGGCGATCAAATCGGGACACTAACCTTGAAAAAGAATGGAAAAGTTTTAGTTGAAAGCCCTCTGGTTGCTAAAGAAGATAGTATGGAAGCATCATGGTGGACCTTGTTTAAGAGATCTATGGGATTATTTTCAAAAGCTGAATAAATAACCATTCATTTTTGTCGAAAAGAATCTTTATGTTAATTATTTTTAGCGAAAATGCACTAGTTTTGTCTCCAGGAAGGAAATGAAACATCATGCATCGAAATTGACTCACTATAAGGGCGGATACCGGAATTTTTTGAGATTCCGGCTTATCCTATCCGGAGAAAGAGCATGGAGTATTAGCGGCTTTTTCAGTTGCGGGTACCAGATAAGGAGGCTAAGATAGTGAGTCTTAACATTAATTTGGAAGTGAAGCATGATGTCTTATGTATTCGTTTAAGCGGGGAGCTGGACCACCATTCGGCAGATGAGCTGCGTGAACAGGCAACAAGGGCGATTGAAGAGCATGACATCCATCACATTATTTTAAACCTTGAGCAGCTTTCTTTTATGGATAGTTCAGGGTTGGGAGTTATTTTGGGCAGATACAAACAAATCAAACAAAAGCATGGTGAAATGGTTGTTTGTGCCATTTCTCCAGCGGTGCAGAGACTATTTGATATGTCGGGTTTATTTAAGATTATCCGTTTAGAACCGACAGAAGAAAACGCACTGCAAAGATTGGGGGTTGCCTGAAATATGAAAAATGTGATGAACCTCGAATTCAGCGCACTTAGCCAAAATGAATCATTCGCTCGTGTCACTGTTGCTGCTTTTATTGCTCAGCTTGATCCGACAATGGATGAACTGACAGAAATTAAAACTGTCGTTTCCGAAGCTGTAACCAACTCCATTATTCACGGCTATGAAAATGATCCTAATGGGATTGTCTATATTTCTGTCCTGATTGAAGATGGATTCATTGATTTGACCATTAAGGATAAAGGCCTTGGAATTATGGATGTGGAGGAGGCACGTCAGCCGTTATTTACAACAAAGCCTGAACTGGAAAGATCAGGTATGGGCTTTACCATCATGGAAAATTTCATGGACGAAATCGAAATCAAATCGCAGCCGGGGATAGGCACAGAGATCCGATTAAGGAAGCATTTATCAAATAGTAAAATGCTATGCAATTAAGGGAGTCTTGCTATGGATGTGGAGGTTAAAGCAGAGAAGGGCCAAACCTATTTAAAGGACAATGAAGTCAAGGAGCTTATAAAGCAAAGCCAAAGCGGAGATCAGGGTGCGAGAGACAAAATTGTTCAAAAAAATATGCGTCTTGTCTGGTCTGTCGTCCAGAGATTCTTGAATAGAGGATATGAACCGGATGACCTTTTCCAAATTGGCTGTATTGGCTTGTTGAAATCGGTTGATAAATTTGATCTCAGTTATGATGTGAAGTTTTCAACCTATGCGGTTCCAATGATTATCGGAGAAATCCAAAGATTCATCCGCGATGATGGAACGGTGAAGGTAAGCCGTTCATTGAAGGAAATGGGCAATAAAATCAGGAAGGCCAAAGATGAGCTATCAAAAACGCTTGGCCGCATCCCAACAGTTACAGAGCTTTCCGAGTTTCTGGAAATCTCTCCGGAAGATATTATCCTAGCCCAGGAAGCAAGCCGGATACCTTCATCAATACATGAAACAGTTTATGAAAATGATGGAGATCCCATAACGCTGCTCGATCAGATAGATGATGGCAATGAAGGGAAATGGTTTGATAAAATAGCTCTAAAAGAAGCGATCCGCGAATTGGATGAGCGGGAAAGACTGATAGTTTATTTGCGCTATTATAAAGATCAGACTCAATCTGAAGTGGCAGCAAGGCTTGGTATTTCCCAGGTTCAGGTATCGCGTCTTGAAAAAAAGATACTCCAGCAAATGAAAGATCGAATGGATATATAAATCCATCCGGTCTTTTTTTTTATTTTCAAAATACCAAAGCATAAAGCTTTGGACATCGATACCTGTCTAGATCCCCCACTTCTGCTGCTTTTCTAAACAGCCAATTATTGGAGTTCATGAAGCTAATATATGTAACTCATACTAAATATAGACACAAAAGCGGAAACGCTCTAAATAGTCGTACCAAGTTTATAAAAAGGAAATCACTTTGTGGGAAGTGAGCGTTTTGGAGAAAACAGTTTATATTCGCTTGCGGCACCGTCTGCAAATACGGCCCAATCAGATAATACTGCTTAAAGATATTGCACAGGTCATTGCCGATGATGATATTTATGTAAAGCTTTGTGCACTTCCGCTATATAAAGTAAATGAGCATGACCAAAATATTGTGATAATTGACGTTATGAAGGTAATTCGTGCCATTACCCAATTATTTTCAAACCTGGAGGTCCAGTCGATTGGGCCGGCTCAATCGATAGTTGAGGTTGTTACAAAAAAGCAAAAAGTATCATTCCCTCTTTTCCTGCTGGTTTGGCTGCTTCTGTTTATTGGTGCCGCCCTGGCAATTATGAATTTTCATGAAGATGTGAGCATGCAGGCTGTACAGCTTAGAATTTACACTCTCATAACTGGGGAAGTGGACAGAAAGCCCCTCATTTTTCAAATTCCCTATTCCATAGGCCTGGGGCTCGGCATGATCATATTCTTTAATCATGTTTTTAAGAAGCGGCTTAATGAAGAGCCTAGCCCATTGGAAGTGGAAATGTTCAATTATCAGCTGGATCTTGATAATTATGTTGCATTGAAAGAAAACAAGGAGAGTATGAAGTATCTTGATGACCATTAATGTTGTCCTGGTAATGATCATTGGATTTGCGGGGGGGCTCGCTGTTGGTTCAGGGTTCGTTGCCTTTCTGGCTGTTTTAGGCATTATCCCGAGGCTGACCCAGCTGACCAAAACGATGAAAATGATCCATCATTATGAAGCTGCAGTTGTTATGGGTGCTTTGGCAGGTGCCCTGGCAACTTTATGGGATCCGGTGCTCCAGTTAACACCGCTGCTTTTAATCCCCCTGGGGCTCGCGTCGGGAATATTTATTGGAATGCTGGCAGCAGCTTTAACCGAAGTTTTGAATGTATTTCCAATCCTTGCGAAAAGAATCGGAGTGGATGGGAAAATTGCGATTTTATTAATGGCATTTGTATTTGGAAAGGTGTTCGGATCACTGTTTCAATGGATTTATTTTGTAAATAAATAAGCAATCGGCTGGGCATATTTAAAGAAAAAATGAGGATTCGGAAAGGAAAAGCCGCTATGGATGAACGGAGGCACGTCATTCTTATAACAGATGGAGACGATTTTGCAAGGAAGACAGTTGAACTTGTTGCTAAGGAAATCGGAGGAAGATGTTTGTCCTTGTCGCATGGAAACCCTTCAATCTTAACCGGTCAGCAAATCGTCAAGCTAATAAAAAAGGTTTCCCATGATCCTGTCCTGGTTATGTTTGATGACAGCGGGTTTATCGGGGAGGGAACTGGAGAGAATGCGCTGAAATATGTTGCGTGCCATAAGGATATCGATGTTCTGGGAATCATAGCAGTTGCCTCAAAAACAAGACAGGCCGAATGGACAAAAGTAGATGTGTGTATTGATAATAATGGCGAATTAACCCCCTACGGAGTTGATAAGTTTGGAGTTCCCGAGATGGAAATAGGCAGAATCAATGGTGATACCGTTTATTGTCTGGATCAGCTGGATGTGCCGATAATCGTGGGAATTGGCGATATCGGGAAGATGTCCAAAAAAGATCATTATGATGCAGGATCACCGATTACTAAAAAGGCAGTAGAACTTGTATTGGAAAGGAGCGGCTATTATGGCACAAAGGAAGACGAAAGAAGATAAGACACCCATATTTGAATCCGTACATGAAATTGAAAAATATATGAAAAATAGAGTCGGCCTGGGAGAAAGCTTCGATCTGGGTGTCAGAAAGCTAACGATCTTAAGGAAGGATGTACATTTCTATTATATTAACGGATTAACGGATACGAATTATATCATTGCTATCATTGAGGGATTGGTTGGAATCAATGACAGTGAAAAACTTTCCGCTAACCTTTTTAAAATCATTGAAAACAGGCTGAGGCATCAATCAATTGAACACATTAAAACAATGGATGAGCTGGTCGATCAGGTGCTCTCAGGTCTAATTGTGGTTGTAGGCGAGGGAGAGGGAGAAGGTCTTGTCATCGATGTCAGAAGCTATCCCGGCAGAACCCCTCAGGAGCCGGATACTGAAAAAGTTGTCCGCGGATCAAGAGATGGCTATGTAGAAAATATTATAGTAAACACGGCCTTAACCCGCAGAAGAATTAGGGATGAGAGACTGCGATTTGAGATAATGCGCGTAGGTGAAAGGTCTAAAACGGATGTTGCCATTGGTTTCATTAAAGATGTGGCCAATCAGGATTTAGTTGATTTAATTAGAAAAGAAATAAAAGCCATTGAAATAGATGGCATTACCATGGCTGATAAAACAGTTGAAGAATTTATACTGAAACAGGGTTACAATCCCTTCCCGCTGGTACGGTATACGGAAAGGGCAGATGTGGCAGCAGCCCATTTGCTTGAAGGGCATGTTATTGTTTTTGTTGATACTTCACCAAGTGTGATTATAACACCTACTACTTATTTCCATCATTTACAGCATGCGGAAGAATACAGGCAATCGCCAGCTGTCGGCACATTTGTCCGCTGGATTCGCTTTTTAGGTCTCTTGGCTTCTGTTGTGCTTTTGCCGCTATGGTTCTTGTTTGTTTTGGAGCCTTCGCTTCTGCCTGAAAGGATCGCGTTTATCGGACCAAACGAAGAAACGAATGTGCCTGTCATAGCCCAGCTGTTTCTTGCAGACATCGGAATTGAGTTTCTAAGGATTGCAGCCATCCATACACCTACACCGCTTTCAACAGCTATGGGCTTAATAGCCGCTGTACTTATAGGCCAAATTGCCATAGATGTTGGCCTATTTGTTCCTGAAGTCATTTTATATGTATCACTTTCGGCAATTGGAACATATACGACACCAAGCTATGAACTGAGCATTGCCAATAAAATTCTGCGATTGTGTTTGCTTGTGGCAGTTGCCATTTTCCATACACCCGGCCTAGTCGTGGGACTCACACTAATCATTCTCCTGCTGGCAAGCATTAAATCTTTAAATACACCATATCTATGGCCATTTATTCCATTCAGCCCGGTGGCTTTAACCCAAATCCTGATTCGCCGTTCCATGCCCGGTTCAAAGATCAGGCCGAGTATTGTCCAGACTAAAAATCGTTATAAGCAGCCTGTTAAATAAGAAATACGCGTAATGCCGATTGCGGAAATACACGAAATATGGTAAAGTTTTTTTAATTAAATAAAGGATTAAAGGAAACAGAATAGACAGTCTCTTACGCAGCTGTCTTTTTCTTTCATAAACTGATTAATCACGGGGGCAGGGGAACCTGGCCTGGCTCCTGCGGAAAAGGAAGAGGGGGAACCATGTATTTTCACGGCACCATGAAGGTAAATGAAAAAGGGCATCTTGAAATTGGCGGTATGGACACAGTCGATCTTGCCGGTCAATTTGGAACACCTTTATACGTATATGATGTGGCATTAATAAGAGAACGGGCAAGGGGATTTAAGCAGACTTTCGATAAGCTTGGAATAAAAGCACAAGTGGCATATGCAAGCAAAGCTTTTTCTACAGTGGCCATGGTTCAGCTTGTTGATGAAGAAGGTCTTTCTTTGGATGTAGTTTCAGGCGGAGAGTTATACACGGCTCTTGCTGCAGATTTTCCACCTGAAAGAATTCATTTTCACGGGAATAATAAAAGCAGAGAAGAATTGAAAATGGCTCTTAAGAATCAGGTCGGCTGTATTGTTGTCGATAATTTTTATGAGCTGGAATTATTAGAGGAGATTTGCGAATCTCTTGCAGCCAGGACAAAAATCTTACTGAGGGTTACACCTGGAATTGAAGCCCATACCCATGATTATATCTTAACTGGCCAGGAAGATTCAAAATTTGGGTTTGACCTTCAGAATGGACAGGCGGAAACGGCTTTACAAAAAGCGCTGAATTCAAGCTGGATCGAAACACTTGGACTGCATTGTCATATCGGTTCTCAGATTTTCGATACAACAGGATTCATTTTGGCTGCCAAGAAAATTTTTGAAAAGATGGCAGAATGGAAAGAAAAGCATGCTTATGAACCTATAGTGCTTAACTTAGGCGGAGGTTTTGGAATCCGCTATACAGAAGATGATGATCCGATTCATGCATCTCAATATGTTGAAGAAATCATTGGGGAAGTTAAGAAACAGGCTGAACATTACTCAATGAAGATGCCGGAAATTTGGATTGAGCCGGGGCGCTCCCTTGTGGGAGATGCAGGGACAACTTTATACCAGACGGGATCACGCAAAGAGGTTCCAAATGTCAGAAATTATCTGGCTGTGGACGGCGGCATGAGTGACAATATCAGGCCGGCTCTTTATCAGGCTAAATATGAAGCGGTATTGGCAAACCGGGTATTGGATAAACCCGAAGAGACAGTATCAATTGCCGGTAAATGCTGTGAATCAGGCGATATGCTTATTTGGGATTTGCCTCTTCCAAAAGCAGGGGATCAAGACCTCTTGGCGGTTTTCTGCACCGGCGCATACGGCTATTCCATGGCAAACAACTATAACCGAATTCCAAGGCCGCCTGTCGTTTTTATTGAAAATGGAGAGGCAAAGCTGGTTGTTAAAAGAGAAACATACGAGGACATTTTAAGATTGGATTTGCCAATCAATGAAAAAATAAAAAATTAAGCTGCCCGTCAAGGCAGCTTAATTTTTTAAGAGAAGAAGGCTTTAACAGCGTCTATTACACTCACAAAAAAACGCTTTAAACTTTCTAAAAAACCTTGGCCTTCTTCACTTTCAAGGTATTTGGATATTTTGTCTTTTGCCTGGTTAAGCTGCTCGCCGACCTGATTCCAGTCGATATCAAGCTCTTTCAGCTTGTTGAACAAATCTATTAAACTTAAAATCTCCTGTTCAGTCAGAGTGATGCCGAGTTCCTTGGCGGCATTTTCGATAATAGTTCTTAGTTCTGCATCGGTTTCAGGTGAGTTTTTTGCAATTTCCTCTTTAATTTTGGCAATTAAAGCAGCAGCATTCTCGTTTCCGACCGAATCGCCAAGCTTAGCTGTTTCGACCATTTCTTCATTAGCCGCCTGTTTTACTTCTTCAGGGATTGTTTTTTCGGCCGAAATTTCATATGCCTTGATGATGCCTGTTAAGGCAGCTGTTCCGGAAACATTCGCAGGAGCTGTTATATAGATTTTCGCATCTTTTACACCTGCAGTAATCAAGGCATTAATATACATTTCATCAGTAACCCAGTTGATATTCTTTGTCTCAACTTCAAGTCCGGAGCCTTGTTTTGCTATTGTGACAGCTGAAGAAGATATCGCTCTCGTGCCTATTAAAGCTTTAGAGATATAATTGCCAAGATATTTATGTTCTTCTTCATTTGAAACAGTAATGATGGCCGCATCTTTCGGAGCTTTCATTTCAGCCAGAAGCATATTTTTTTGTTCTTCTGATAGATTCTCTCCTAGGGTGACAATTACGTCACCTTCTGCCATATCGGCAAATGCCTGTATCGGCATAATAAATAATAGCGAAATCATGAATAGCGCAAGCATTTTATTCCATTTCATGCGGTTTCCTCCCGAAGCAAAAATAGGTAAGCCATGTATGACAAGTCTGCCTTAATTATAATGGCTTCCTGTAAATAGACGATTCTTATGCGGAAAAGTTTCAATTCTTCTTTACCTGAAACATTAGCTCAAAATGCCTATTTCAGCAAGCAGAATGGAATTATCAAAAAGAATAGTGTAAAATGAATGATAGTTTGTGAGTCATAGGATTTATATAAATGGGGGCAGTAAGGAATCATGAAAAAAAGCAATTGGCTTCTTTTTATTTTATTGCTTGTCTTAAGTATCGGATGGGGACTGGTTTACTGGTTTTTTATAGTTTAGAGCCGTCTTGTATCAAAAAAGGCGCTAAGGCAATGGATTATACGGTTTTTATTCGAAAATAGCAACATTCAGCATGAATACATATACTGTTATGGTAAGTTTATAAATATTAAAAAGTGGGAAAAATAGTTATGATGTTTTTATTCAAATAATGAGGGATTAATATGCTAATTCGATATAAAAAATCATTTGAAAAAATTGCAATGGGTCTTTTATCTTTCATGCCTAATGAAAAAGACCTGAAAAGGCTGCAGCAGACGATGAAGCAATATGAATCAGAAGAAAATTGGCAGCTGTTTTTGTGGAAGGAAGACGAAGATATAATTGGGCTGGTTGGGGTTACATCAAGTGATCAGACCATGGAGATTCAGCATATCTCTGTTAACCCGTCACACCGGCATCAAGGGATAGGCAAAACAATGATAAAAGCATTGGATGAACTATACCCTGGCAAAACGTTAACTGCAACTGATGAAACGGAAGCTTTTTTGAACAAGTGTGATATCAATAATGAAAATAAAGAAAAAGGCAGCGAATAATTATTATTCCTGCCTTTTTTTCTGATTCAGGGCATCCAGTCTCTCTTTAATGACCATTGTTCTATCTCTTCTTTTATGGCGGTGAACAATTTCTTTATCCAGTAGAATGCTGTCAGAGCACCAGGCAAATCCCTTGGAGGAGCAAACATCCATGCATTTTTCCTTAAGCAAGTGGTCTGTTATTGGCAAATTAACGCTCGTGTACTTACCGCCTTTTTGTATCAGCTCGAGCCTGTCCTTAAGGTCTTTCATCAATTGATCTGCATTAAGTCCCAGTGCCGTCAAATCTGCAGGACTGCACTCCAATATGCCGATTCCTTTGCGGAGAGTACGTTCGGCACCATTATTATTTTCTCTGCGATGATGATAAAAAGAAACTGCCATGAGAATTAGCCCAACCCATGTAGAACTTTTATTGTTTCGATCTGTATTCTTCCAGTATTCCTCCAGTATTTCGTGACATTCAAAATAATCACGGTCACCATGAAAATGGACCATGAACTCGATATATGCATCAGGATACATACTTTCACTCCTTGACAATTCTTTCTTTATTTTAACATAGGAGAAGCGGTTATCAGAAAAATAAAAACCCGGCGATTTAACCGGGCTTTTGAACACGTATATTTTGGCGCTTCTGGCTGGTCTCTGAAAGGCAATCCTTTTTCAGGTCCAGCCAGCAAAGTGCTGAATTTGTTATTTACTGTATTTAACGCAACAATTTAGAAGCACCAGGAAGCTCCTACAATAATTAAAAGGATGAACAACACTACAATTAAAGCAAACCCGGTTCCGCAATCTCCAAATCCAGAATTAGACATTCAATATACCTCCTGTATCTTTATTTCCATACATCGTATGTAGGCAATTGCCTGAATGATTGGGCGCATCAAAAAAATTTGAAAATGAAATTGGGGGCATTCCGGACATCAGGGTTATTTTTCTATTGGATAACATTAATGAATAATCTATACTAGATATAGTCTTTTGGCGTTTAACGGAATCAATATTAGGAAAATTTGGTGGGTATTTATGCAATATGATCATTATAACGTAAAAATAGATGCGTTCGAGGGGCCGCTGGATCTCCTTCTTCATCTTATCAATCGGCTGGAAATCGATATCTATGACATTCCTGTATCAGAAATAACCGAGCAATACCTCATTTATATACATACAATGAAAGAGCTCCAGCTTGACGTAGCAAGCGAATATCTTGTGATGGCAGCTACACTGCTGGCTATTAAAAGCAAAATGCTCCTGCCAAAGCATGAAGAGGAAGAGCTGGAGGATGAATTTGGAATGGAAATGGAGGAAGATCCAAGAGATGAACTTGTAGAACGGCTGATTGAATACCGTAAATATAAGGAAGCTGCAGAAGAGCTTAAGGAGCGCGAACAGGATAGAAGTTTAATGTATACAAAGCCGCCTGCAGACCTTTCAGAATATGTGAATGATTCTCAGCAGGAAAAAGCTGATTTGAGTGTAAGTCTTTATGATATGCTTGGTGCTCTGCAAAAGTTATTAAGAAGGAAGAAACTGCAAAGGCCGCTTTCTGCGAAAGTTGCCCGTCAGGAGATTCCCATAGAGAAGCGGATGTCTGAAATTGTGGACCAATTAAGGAATTTTAAGGGGAGGAAAAAATTCACCGACCTTTTTCCAATATCAGACAGAGAACATATAGTGGTTACTTTCTTGGCGGTGCTGGAGTTAATCAAGCGCAAAGAAATACAGGTCGAGCAGGACAGAAACTTCTCGGATATCTTTGTAGCGTCCATGGAAGGAGACAAATAGTATGGAGATTATTAATTGGAAAGGAATTGCTGAAAGCCTTCTGTTTGCAGCCGGTGATGAAGGCTTATCCCTAAAGCAAATTGCCCATGTTCTGGAGGTGGAAGAACTTCAGGCCCGTGAAATCATGGACAGCCTTATTGAAGACTACAGCAATAGCAGCCGCGGAATTATGGTGGTTGAACTGGCAGGGACTTTTCAGCTGGTTACGAAAAAAGAGTTTTCTGCGTATTTAAAAAAGCTGGTAGAATCTCCATCGTCCGCTTCCTTATCTCAGGCGGCACTCGAGACATTGGCAATCATTGCTTACAGACAGCCTATTACAAGGACAGAGATTGAAGAGATAAGGGGAGTCAAGACAGAGAGGCCTCTTCAGACATTATCGGCAAAAGTACTGATTAAAGAAGTTGGACGGGCAGAAGGAACAGGGCGGGCCTACCTGTATGGAACGACTAAAGAATTCCTTGATTATTTTGGCCTTAAAAGCATAGAAGAGCTTCCGCCGCTCCCCGATAAGGTTAGTGAAGAAGAGGATTCCTTCCAGGAAGAGGCAGATTTATTCTTTGAGAAGTTCCAGGAGCTAGATTCTTGAGTTTTCTGACACATTACATAGGAAGTGTGGTAAAATAGATTTATATTTTTCCCTTTCCTTTTAAAACAGCTGTCATACATATCATCTTAAAACCGTCGGGGGAAATAGGAGGGTTTTGCTTGCTGATTAAACATTGCATTGGATACGAGCTTGAAAAAGAAAAGCCGAACACTTCGGAAGACTTTTTTAACAGAAGCGAGATTGTGTTCGAAGAAGATGGGCAGGAGAAAACTTTTCATGTTTTATATGTCCGTTTCTTTGATGAATCCATGAATGAGTTCACACCCTATGAACAGGACCCGGTCTTCATTGCTGGTTCGAGAGAGGTGCAGTTCAAGGATCTTGTTGCTCTTTCATGTTTATTAAAGAACCCGGGTTTTAGGCATCGCAAACGAATTTATCTTAACTCAAAGGCTGATTTTGCATCCTATTTTCAGGATCTGGACTTTTCCAAGCTTCCATCCATTTTTGAAGCGCTGGAGAATAAAAAATCCTTTGACCTGCGATCACCTTTAGATTTTATTGTTCAACCGCAGTAATAGCCAGTGTATAAATACGGGGGTGTAATGGATGGGGAATTCAATCGTTAAATCACAAATGGAAGATGTGAAAAATTTCCTCGGTAATAGCGTTGCCGCTTTTGAAGATTTCTTAAATAATACAACGATTAAAGATCTTGAAACAGAAAAGCAGGGAAATGTGAATTATTATAAAAGCATTCTTTCACATGTCAGAAAACTCCTGGTTTATTGTGAAGAAGGGCTTGATACCTGCACGATCATTTTAAAAAGTGAACCCTTCCAAAAGGGGGCTGCCGAAAAGACATTATATCGGATTTACCATCAGTGCATTGAAGAGTTTTTCTCTCCGAAAAATGATGCCTGGTTTGAGAATAGCCGTTCAGCATATACTGGAAAAAACTCAATCCAATTCCACGAGGAAGTTCCTGACAGCCTAAAAACAATGTTCAGGCAGCTGGAAGGAGAGTTCCAGCGGATTCGGGAGGAACTTGAATATTACGAAACCGACTACCGGACAAAAATGATTCAATCAAAATAGGAATGTTGAAGAACAGCAGGCGGCTGTTCTTTTTTTTGTGGGCGGGTTTACTGCAGTCTAGCGGGCAGTAAAAGATTGAAGTTTCACTTTATATGCAGGTTTCCAATTTTCTTTGGAAAACGTACAAACTGCCACTCATACAAATAGAAAGTGAGCTATAAAAAGAAGTGAGTGAGGGATTGTATGAGTAAAATGGAAGATTACATCAAGGAAGTTACAAAATGGAACAAAGAGCTAAGAGATTTCTTAGACTCGGAGGATGTTGAACAAAACAATGAACTGTGGCAAAGGCTGGATCATTTTACCGAAATTATGGATGGAATAAACGGTCCCCTCGATATTGAAGCCCTGGAAAAGCTGCAGGAACACGTAGATACTCTTCATTCCGATATGGAGAATTATTTTACTAATAGACAGCAGCTTGGAAATATCTATATCAATGAACCGTACATTTCTGCGGGTAAGCACTTTTTGCCTCCGCTCCCTTATGATTACAGTGCACTTGAACCGCATATCTCAGGTGAAATTATGAGACTGCATCATGATAAGCATCATCAATCTTATGTGGATGGATTGAATAAAGCAGAAGTGATGCTTCAAAATGCGAGAGACAATAATGACTACAGTCTCGTAAAACACTGGTCCCGTGAACTCGCCTTTCATGGATCGGGCCATTATTTGCATACGATATTCTGGAATAATATGAGCCCTGAGGGCGGAGGAAAACCTTCTGGGGCACTCCTCAAAGAAATTAACAAATACTTTGGGAGCTTTGAGAGGTTCAAAAACCATTTCACTGAAGCAGCCAAACAGGTAGAGGGCGTAGGCTGGGCAATACTGGTCTGGTCGCCAAGAGCGCGCAGACTCGAAATACTTCAGTCGGAAAGACATATGCTCTTAACCCAGTGGGATACGATCCCATTGCTGGTTTTAGATGTATGGGAACATGCATATTATCTGCAATATAAAAATAATCGTGGAGATTATGTGAAAAGTTGGTGGAATGTTGTCAACTGGAAGGATGTAGAAGACAGGTATTTAAAAGCATCTGAGTTAAAATGGAAGCCGTTCTAAATAGGAGAAGAAATAAGAAAAAGGGGAGTACCAAGAGTATTCCCCTCATTTTTGATGGACAAGCCTTTTCCAAAGCCGCCTGACAAGTCAAACTTAATAGTCATATCACTACTTGTCCTGCATAAACTTGTACAAATAAATGAAAAACAAGGAGCTCCTCTCTGCGGGGGGATCCTGTATTTCGCTCAATTTGACATTCCACAAAGGAGACGGGGTTTTGTGCAATGAAATGGTTTAGAAGGCTGATGGCCATGGTTTTGGCCACCGCGTTGATGGTGATGAATATTCCTCAGAAGGCAGAAGCGTCTGTTTCAGTAAGTGCCCGGAGTGCCATATTAATGGAGCAGGATTCTGGCCGTATCCTTTACCAGAAAGATGCAAATGAAGTGAGGAGAATAGCAAGTATTACAAAAATAATGACAGCAATTCTGGCTATAGAGTCCGGAAAAATGGACGACATGGTTAAAGTAAGTGAGCGTGCTGTCAGAGCGGAAGGCTCCTCGATTTATCTAAAGGCAGGCGAAAAAATTAAGCTTGAAGATCTAGTCTATGGACTCATGCTTCGTTCAGGCAATGACTCTGCTGTTGCAATCGCAGAGCATGTTGGCGGAAGTCTTGAAGGATTCGGCTTTTTAATGAATAAGAAAGCTGAAGAGATTGGCATGAAGAACACACATTTCGCAAATCCCCATGGTCTGGATGATCATGAAGACCATTATTCGACAGCGTATGATATGGCTTTGCTGACCAGGTATGCAATGAATAATGAGACATACCAAAAGATTGCTGGTACAAAGGTGCACAGAGCACCAAATCCGAATGAAAGCTGGGACAGGGTGTGGAAAAATAAAAATAGGCTCCTGACTGAATTATATGAGTATTGCACCGGGGGAAAAACAGGATATACAAAAAGGGCAAAAAGAACTCTTGTTACAACAGCATCCAAAGGCAGCCTTAATCTGATTGCAGTAACCTTAAACGGACCCGATGACTGGAATGACCATATTAATATGTATGAGACAGCTTTTAAAACCTATGAAATTGTGGAAGTCCTGCCCGAGGGAATTATAGATGATATTGATGAAGAATATTATAAAGGCAAAGTTTATTTAAAGCATCCCTACCACTACCCTGTTTTAAAAGAGGAAAAAGACAAGTTTAAGATTAATATAGAGCTGCAGAAACCTGAAACAGAGTGGAAAGACAGCCGGACAATGCCTGAAGTCATAGGACAGGCAACAGTGTATTTTGAAGATCAGCCTGTTAAAAAACTTCCTTTATATTACAAGCATGATAAAGCAAAAGAAGATAAATCGCTTTTAGAATACTTTAAGGGTCTTTTTACCTCCATTGCGGGAGTGAAGATCAATGGTTAATATCATTTGGGTAATGCTTACCGCTATAGGCATTGTCTTTGCCATGATAAATGGCACCATAAACGAAGTGAACGAAGCCATTTTCAATGGTGCAAAAGAAGCGGTCACGTTATGTATCGGTCTAATCAGCATACTCGTTTTTTGGCTGGGAATGATGAGAATTGCAGAGGATGCCGGATTGCTGAAGAAGCTTGCTTCCTTATTCCGGCCTCTTGTGAAAAGGCTATTTCCAGAGGTGCCGGGTGATCACCCGGCGATGGGATATATGCTGTCAAACATGATGGCCAATATGTTCGGTCTTGGAAACGCAGCTACCCCGCTCGGCATAAAAGCTATGGAAGAGCTGAAGCAATTGAATGGGGGCAAAAATGAAGCGAGCCGCTCTATGATTACCTTTCTGGCCATCAATACTTCAAGTCTTACTTTAATTCCTACAACCGTGATTGCAATACGGATGAATTATAATTCCGCCTCGCCAACTGATATTGTAGGTCCCACTTTAGTGGCTACATTCTGTTCAACATTGGCCGCAATAATGATTGACCGTTATTTCTATTATCGAAGAACGCGTAAAGGATGAGGTTAGGATGGAGATTGTGTCAGCTGTTTCCCTTTGGTTAATTCCTATTTTAATAGGATTTATATTAATATATGGAACATTTAAGAAAGTTCCTACCTATGAAAGCTTTACTGAAGGCGGAAAAGAAGGCATAAAAATTGCTGTATCCATCATTCCGTTTCTTGTCGGCATGCTTGTAGCCATATCGGTCTTCAGGGCTTCCGGCGCTCTGGAGTATTTTATGGATCTGATCAGGCCCGGACTAGATGCCCTTGGAGTACCTCCTGATATCGTGCCCCTGGCTATTATCCGTCCGATCTCTGGTACTGCAGCTCTGGGAATGACCAGTGATTTAATCGCTGTCCATGGTCCCGACTCGTTCATAGGCAGACTTGCCTCAGTGCTTCAGGGCAGTACAGATACAACTTTTTATGTACTGACGGTCTACTTTGGGGCGGTAGGAATCAAAAAAATGGGAGATGCCCTCAAAGTCGGACTCTTAGCCGATTTGGCAGGCATCATTGCCTCCATAGTGATTGTAACACTTGTTTTTGGAAATATGTAAAACAGAATGGAAAATAAAAGGCGTTTAATATAGGGTCTTAACGATGAGTCAGGTTGTTGCTATTTAACTGCAAACGAAGTTTAACCATCGGGCTGATTGGACTGGAGAGCACTTGATCCTCGAAAATGCATTCGTATTTTTTTCGTGCGGTGTAAATTCACAGAAGAAAATCCAATGTCCGGCGTGAGGAGGCTATCGTTCCTCTCTGCGGATTCACTAGCCGCAGCGGAAATCAGCGGATATCAGTTTAAAAACAAAACATCCTATTAATAAAAAGATACCTAATTAGGTGTCTTTTTTTATTTTTATCTAAATTCCAACATTCAGTAATTACAGACTATTTCTGATGCAAGCTGTTTTAACTATGGTTTGCTTTGAAAACTTGACGAATTATGTCATAATTCAGTAGGAGTGAAAAAGTATGAAATACTGTTAATAAAACTTTGAGGTGACATATATGGAAAGATTGCAGAAGGTTATTGCCCATGCTGGGTTTGCTTCGCGAAGAAAAGCGGAAGAGCTAATGGCTGAAGGCCGTGTAAAGGTTAATGGAAAAACAGTGAAGGAACTGGGAGTTAAGGTCTCTCCTTCAGATCGGATTGAAGTGGATGGAATTCCAGTTGAGAGAGAGGAGCCCGTTTATTTCCTTCTCTATAAGCCAAGAGGAGTAATTTCTGCCGTTTCCGATGATAAAGGCAGAAAAGTCGTCACGGATTTCTTTGAAGGAATCAAACAAAGAATTTACCCTGTTGGCAGATTGGATTACGATACATCCGGAATTCTCATTCTTACCAATGACGGGGAATTTGCAAATCTTTTAATGCACCCAAGCAATGAGATTGAAAAAGTCTACGTTGCCAAGATAAAAGGCATCCCTTCAAAAGAAAGCATGAGAAGCCTTCAAAGAGGAGTGGTCCTCGAAGATGGAAAAACAGCGCCTGCTAAAACCAAACTTTTATCAATGGATAAGAAAAAACAGACAGCCATTGTGGAAATCAGCATCCATGAAGGACGAAATCGCCAGGTTAGAAGGATGTTTGAAGCCATTGGCCATCCTGTTCTGAAACTGAAGAGGGAGAGATACGGCTATCTTACTTTGCAGGGTTTATCAGCGGGAGATGCGAGAGAACTTACTGCCCATGAAGTTAAACAGCTGCGGGCACTTGCTATGAAGAAGAAATAGTGAGCACAATAAAAATTCATAGAAGTGTCACAGTTACGATAATTTGTTAACAATATAGGTATGATGAAAAATGCTATAATAGTAAACAGCTATGAGGCTAAATTCTTTTTCCATATGTTACATATTAACGTATTAAAGGTACGATTTTTGATCTGAAAAGGATGCCTTAGGAGGGAAGTTTTTTATGAAGAAGCAGCGTCTGGTAATGAGAACAGTCATATTGCTTGTCCTTGGTGCTGCCGTGGCATATACGCTATACGCTAATTTTACGAAAGACAAGATTCAAAAGGTTGCTGTAGGAGAAAAGGCACCTGATTTCGTTTTGACAGACATGGATGGAAATAAACACCGGTTATCAGATTATGAAGGCCAGGGTGTTTTCCTGAACTTTTGGGGAACATGGTGCAAGCCCTGTGAGAAAGAAATGCCATATATGAACAACCAATACAAGCAATTTAAAGATGAGGGTGTTCAGGTTTTGGCTGTCAATGTAGGAGAAACAGATTTGGCAGTTAATAAATTTTCTGAGCGTTACGATTTATCTTTCCCGATTGTCATTGATAAGAATACCCAGGTTCAATCAGCTTACGGGATTAATCCTCTTCCTGCAACTTTCCTTATCGATAAAGACGGGAAGGTAGTCAAGTATATTACAGGAGAGTTGACTGAAGATACAATCAAGAACTATATGGAACAGATTAAACCATAAGTTACGGGGAGTTTTATATATGAAAGAAGTAAAATGCGACTGCGGCCATGTAAATCCCATAGGAACGATACTATGTGAGTCATGCGGCAAGGTATTGGAAGAAAAAGAAAAAGATAAGAAACTTCTGGATATGCGGTATGAAGGTAGTGCACGCCGTTCGCAAACCTATAACAAAACCATAATTGATAAAATATGGAATTTCTTCTCGTCTGTAAAGGTTGGAGTCTGGCTGATTGTCATAACGCTGATTGCTTCAGCCCTAGGAACGATTCTCCCTCAGGAAATGTATATTCCGCCGATCATGCCTGCTGAAGAATATTACGAAGATCAATATGGATGGATAGGCAAATTATACTATGATTTAGGATTCCATAACCTTTACAGCTCATGGTGGTATTTGATTTTGATTGCCTCAATCGGCATATCGCTTGTAATATGCAGTCTGGATAGGGTAATCCCTTTGTACAGGGCTCTAAAAAAACAGAGGGTAAGCCGTCATGAAAGCTATCTCCAGCGCCAGCGGGTTTTTGGGGTTTCACAGGCAGAAGACACTGATCAGGCATTTACTATGGCAAAAGAAAAATTAAAATCAAAGAAATACAGCATCAGAGAAGAGAATGGAAACATCCTTGCCGAGAAGGGACGTTTTTCAAGATGGGGCCCATACGTTAACCATGTAGGGCTTATCATATTTTTAATCGGCGGAATGCTGCGTTTTGTACCAGGCATGTACGTTGACAAAATACTCTGGATCCGGGAAGGCGAGACAAAGGTCATTCCTGAAACCAATGGAGAATACTACCTTAAAAATGATGGCTTCATCCTTGAAATGTACGATAAAGAGAAAGATAAAGAAGTGTTTGAAGAAGCGATCGATAAAGCAGGAATGGTAGCAAAAAATTATCAGTCCAATGTGACTCTTTATAAAAAACAGGGAGATACAGTTGCAGGGGAAGAGGCTGATCTCGAGAAAGTTAAGGATTTTGAAATTAAGGTAAATAACCCTCTGAAGTTTGAAAAATTTGCATTATACCAAGTAGATTACAAGCTTAATGAGCTTAACAAAATGTCCTTTGCCCTGACCAATAAAAAAACGGGTGAAGAATATGGTGATTTAACAGTCGACCTGAACGATCCTCAGGATGTATATGATCTTGGAAATGGCTATAAAGCTGAAGTTGTCAGCTATTTTCCTGATTTTGAATTTGATGAAAATGGGGAACCGATAACAAAGTCCAGAGTTCCTAATAATCCTGCCTTTGTTTTTAAAATGTTTACTCCGGATAAGCCAGATGGCGAAATTAGCTTCGTTGCAATCAGACAGACAATTGAACCTTTTGGTGATAATGAATATAAGATGGCATTTAAAGGCATAGATACTAAAAATGTATCGGCTCTGACTGTCCGAAAAGATTTAACCCTATGGATTATTGCATTGGGCGGTGTTATTTTCATGATAGGTGTTGCACAGGGGTCTTATTGGAACCATCGAAGAATCTGGCTGCGCCGTGTCAATGGAGAAGTATGGGTAGCCGGACACACTAACAAAAACTGGCATGGACTTAAAAGGGAAATAGAGGCAGCATTGGACGGAACCGGAATTAAGGTGCCGGAAGACCAGCTGCAAAATCAAAGTGAAAAGAAAGGCTAAGGAGGAATCTGAGTGGTTACAATAAGCAGCAATTTACTATACACAGCTTTTATCCTCTATTTAATTGCTACTGTCTTTTTTGCTGGCTCCATAAAGGATAAGAAAAATACAAACAAAGGGCCAAACAAATGGGCGGCAATCGGATTATGGATTACCATTATCGGGTTTGCTGCACAGTTGGGCTACTTTATTACGAGATGGATTGCAGCCGGGCATGCGCCTGTCAGCAATTTATTTGAATTTACAACATTCTTTGGAATGTCGCTTGTAGGTGCTTTTATAGTGATTTACTTAATTTATAAAACACCTATTTTAGGAGTCTTTACGCTTCCTGTTGCTTTGCTTATGATCGCTTATGCAAGTATGTTTCCGCGGGAAGTTTCACCCCTGATCCCGGCTCTGCAGAGTGATTGGCTTCATATTCACGTTACAACTGCAGCAGTTGGACAGGCTATTTTAGCTGTCAGCTTTGCTGCAGGAATTATCTATTTGGTTAAATCAGTCGATCAATCTAAGCAAAGCAAACAGAGATTCTGGCTAGAAGCCGTTATGTTTGGCTTGGTTTGTACACTTGGCTTTATTATTATAAGCTCAAGCTTTTCAGCTTCCGGCTACAAGGCCGAATTTAACTGGGTTGATAAAAACGGACAGGAAGATGTTCTTGAGTATCATATGCCCGCTTTAACAGGTCCTAACGAAGGAAAGCTGATTACGGAAGGGAAATTTGAACCGCTGGCGGAAATGCCTGCAATTATTAATGCAAAAAAATTAAATACAGTTATATGGTCATTGGCTTCAGGTATCATTTTATATCTTGCATTAAGATTGATTCTCCGAAAAAGAGTTGGAGCTGCGCTTCAGCCGCTTGCTAAAAATATTAATCTGGATTTGGTTGATGAGATCGGCTACCGTTCAGTATTAATCGGATTTCCGGTATTTACGCTCGGAGCGTTGATATTTGCCATGATATGGGCACAAATTGCCTGGACTCGTTTCTGGGGATGGGATCCAAAGGAAGTATGGGCACTTATTACCTTCCTATTTTATGCTGCCTATCTTCACCTTCGCCTTTCAAAGGGCTGGCATGGTGAAAAGTCTGCGTGGCTTGCAGTAATCGGATTTATCATTATCATGTTTAACCTGGTTGCGGTAAACCTGGTCATTGCAGGATTGCACTCCTACGCCGGATCATAACAAGAAAAGCGGAAGCCGCCTTGCTCACCCCCGACAAGCACAAGACGGGCCTCCCGGAAAGGCGTCCTTTGCCTTTTTGGGAGGATTACTCGAAATGTGGAGGCGACTGCCCTATCAACGTACGCAGACTAAGATCGCCACGTCCTGTGGCAACGTCTGCATGACCCGCATCCTGCGGGCCTCAGGCATAAGACGGTTCCTGTAAGAAGGCGTTCTTCCTTCTGAAAGGAAACGCCTTATGACCCCGAGTCCCTAGGAGCCGAAACAAGACAAGCTTGTGACCTCGAGGGGGTAGGCGCTGGAGTTAGACAGTTCTCAAAATTCAAAGATAATAATTCTGATATTAATCATACAAGCCTTCACTTCACAACAGTGAAGGCTTTAATTAAAGCTATAATTCTTCTGTGATTTTCTGCTCTATATTTACTATGTGTCACCGCGATTTGATTGGAGCGGAAGGTGAGAGATCCTCGAATATGCATCCGCATTTTCTTCGTGCGGTGTTCTTTCGAGGAAGCTCATTCAACGTCCTACGGGAGTAGCGTACCAGGGGAGACCCCGCAGACGCTAAGCGTCGGAGAATCCAGGCAGCCCCGTGTGTCGCTAAGTGCCTGCAGCGGAAATCAACGGGCAGAATTCTTTAGCTAAAATAGATTTTTGAGAAGAGCCATTTCTATTGAACGTTAGGGGGATTTGAAAAATGGAAAACCAAGTGAAAATTCTACTAGTGGATGATGAAGAAAGAATCCGCCGTTTATTAAAGATGTACCTTGAGCGTGAAAATTATTCGATTGATGAAGCGGAAAATGGAAACCAGGCTTTGTCAAAAGCTCTCGCAAATGATTACGATGTCATCCTTTTGGATTTAATGATGCCCGGCAAAGACGGCATTGAAGTCTGCAGAGAGCTGAGAGAGAAAAAAGCTACTCCTGTGATCATGCTGACAGCCAAAGGGGAAGAAGTTAACCGCGTACAGGGATTTGAAGTGGGCACAGATGATTATATTGTAAAGCCTTTCAGCCCGAGGGAAGTTGTGCTGCGAGTGAAGGCATTATTGCGCAGGTCTTCTAAAACTACCTACCTTCAAACAGAAACAACAGCAAAGGATGTAATTGTTTTTCCTCATCTAACGATTGATAATGATGCTCACAAAGTGTTGGCTGATGGAAAAGAAGTCAGTTTAACGCCAAAGGAATATGAACTTCTCTATTTCCTGGCAAAGGCACCGGATAAGGTTTTTGACAGGGAGCAGCTGCTTAAGGAAGTTTGGCACTATGAATTTTTCGGAGATTTAAGAACTGTCGATACACATGTGAAGCGCTTGCGTGAAAAATTAAATAAAGTTTCTGAGCAGGCTGCCAGAATGATTGTCACTGTTTGGGGAGTGGGCTACAAGTTCGAGGTAATTAATGAATGATGCTCTTTAGGAGTGTTGCAGGTAAGCTTTGGGGCACAATTCTTTTGTTAGTTTCCTTTGTACTGCTAATTTTAACAGTCATGCTGCTTGAGTTTTTTGAAAATTACCATATAAATGAAACAGAGAAAGGATTATCAAATACAGCCCATAAAATAACCAGAATTTTAAAAGAGCATAATCGTGAAGTCGGTTTGGAGATCTCCTGGGAACTTGTCGACGATGTTACAAAAGTAGTCATTATTAACTCGCCGAAAGAGTACTACTATTCTCCAAATCATACAGGTTCATTAAAACTCCCTATCTCCTACCTCACCGAGGAAGATGATTTAAAAGAAGTCCTCACGGAAGATAAGACTGTAAAAAAAGTAACATCCGTTAATCCTGAGTACACAGATGTAGCCGCAGATGATGACAGCAAGATTCTTATAATTGGGGTCCCTCTTGAAGGGGACAGCAGCAATGGGGCCGTCTTTATCTATCAATCCATTGAAGTCATGCATGAAACACTGCGTTCAACGACTAAATTTATTTTGCTGGCTGCAGGAGTTGCCATTATCCTAACAACCATCTTTGCATTTTTCTTATCGACAAGAATTAATGCTCCGCTCAGAAAAATGAAAGAAGCTGCCTTTGAGGTAGCAAGAGGTAAATTCGACACAAAGGTTCCGATCCTGACTAATGATGAGGTTGGCGAATTAGCCATGGCTTTTAATCAAATGGGCAGACAGCTGAAATTCAATATGAATGCTCTAAGCCAGGAAAAAGAACAGCTGGCAAGCATTCTAAGCGGGATGGCTGATGGGGTAATCACCTTCAACCGGGATGGCACGATCCTCATCACAAATCCTCCTGCAGAGCGGTTTTTGCAAAGCTGGTTTTATGAACTGGATGACATTGAGAATAATACAGAGGAAGTGCCATCCAAAGTCATGGAGCTTTTCCAGCTTGCTGTTAATACCGAGAAGGAGCAGATCGGAGAAATCTCTATACAAGGACGTTCCTGGGTGATAATCGTAAGCCCTCTTTATAATAATAAATATATAAGAGGAGCGGTTGCGGTTATCAGGGACATGACGGAAGAGCGTAAGCTTGATAAGCTCCGGAACGATTTTATAGCGAATGTTTCTCATGAATTAAGGACGCCGATTTCTATGATGCAGGGATATAGTGAAGCGATTGTCGATGATATTGCCGGAACGGACGAAGAGAAAAAAGAGATGGCAAGTGTCATTTATGATGAATCCCTGAGAATGGGCCGGCTTGTGAATGAATTGCTGGACCTTGCCAGAATGGAAGCCGGACATATTCAGCTGACAATGGAAGAAACTGAAGTGAATTCCTATCTGCAAAGAATTATCAGGAAGTTCCAGGGGCTGGCAAAAGAGAAGGAAATTAGTCTGGAACATGATCTGCAAAGCAAGGGTGTCCCTATTCAAATTGATCCGGACAGAATTGAACAGGTTATGACTAATCTGATTGATAATGCCATCCGGCATACCCCTCAGAATGGAGAGGTAAAAGTGCTCGAGAGAAGTGATGAACGGGGACTGTTTATCGAAGTGAGAGATTCTGGCTCAGGGATTCCTGAAGAAGACCTGCCGTTTGTATTTGAACGCTTTTATAAAGCGGACAAAGCAAGAACGAGAGGCCGATCTGGAACTGGCCTTGGCCTTGCAATTGCAAAAAATATAATTGAAGCTCATAAAGGACATATTACCGTTCAAAGCAAGACCGGACACGGTACGACATTTTCAATCTTTATCCCTCGAAATGAAGGATAAAGGCGAGAAATGTGGCGATTGTTCTTGATACACGGGAAACAATTTGTCATAGGCTTAGGGAAGGAGATGCATAAAGTTTCCTTCCCTTTTTTTTGAAATATAGTTCTAATCAACAGGCCGGGCGTTTTTGAAGGCAAGGGAGTAATCCTGCACCCAAACAGGCTCTTGCGCTTTTCTGCAAAATAATAATATAGTTAAACTGTAACTTTTTTTAGAGAGAGAACGACTATTTTATTGAACGGGGAGGGGAATCCATGGACTCCGTTTTTGATGATCTTTATAAAAAATACCATCATGACGTTTTTCAATTTCTATTTTATATGGTCAAAAACAAGGAACTGGCTGAGGATTTAGTCCAGGAAGTCTATATAAGAGTATTAAAATCATATGAAAAGTTTGAAGGGAAAAGCAGCGAAAAAACATGGCTCTTTTCCATTGCGCGGAATGTTGCCATAGATTCCTTTCGCAAGCAAAAGGGCTGGAAGCAAAGGATTATGGAGAAATTTGACTGGTCAACTCAGGAGGTAAAGGATGAACTTCCCTTGCCGGAAGAAATTGCCCTGCAAAGAGAAGAAATTCAGCTGATCTACCGCAGTCTGGATTTATGCACCATTGACCAGAGGCTTGTCATAATTATGAGATATATACATGAACTCAGCATTAATGAAACAGCTGATGCACTTGGCTGGTCCGAAAGCAAGGTTAAAACAACCCAGCATCGTGCCTTAAAGGTGCTTAAGAAACATATGGAAGATTTTAAGGTAAAGGAGGGAATGGATAATGAAGGAATCAAAGTGGAGCGATGAGCAGCTTCAGGAATTGCTGAGACAGTTGCCTAAAATTAAAGATGATCGTGATCCGAGAGACATTTATCAAGCCATCGAAATTAAGATGGGAAAGCAAAAAAACAAAACATGGATCCTGCCATCTATCGCAGCGGCTGCTGCATTGCTCCTGCTTTTTATTCTCGTCCCAAACCTTATGAGCTGGCAGGAGTCTGCCGATAAGCAGGTCGAATCGAAAGCGGACCAAACAACCTCATCTGAACAAATAACAAGTGAAAATAACACTTTTCTGGAAGCAAAAGAGGAAGACTCTGAATTAATTGCTCAAGAGAAAGGCTCAGAAGAACAGGACCAGGCAGAGCTGTCCACTGAGCCGGAAGCGGAAGCGGAAGTAAATGATGAGGAGATAAGCCAGAAGACGGTTGCATCAGAATCTAGCCCTACTGCCGTTTATGAAGAAGATTTGGCAGGGAAAGAGGTACTGACTTATGCGATTCCAGATCAGGCGGCACAAAATATTGTACCCGTCAGTGTTTTAGTTGATGAAAATCCTGCCAGGACGAAATTTGAATTATTTGAAGACACGATGGGCAGGCTGACCGAAGATGAATGGGGTTTAGAGGATTACTATCCTCTGAAAGCAAATTTCACCTATGATCAGGGAAATAAAATGTTAACTGTTGATGTGCCAGCGGATCATCCATATAGTATGTCTTCCACGACAGAATTACTTTTAGAGAAGGTCTTGTCCAATATAATGAATAATCTTGATATTGAAAAGATTAACCTCATGACTGAAGGGGAAATCGGCATTGAATTTAGCCATTACGGATATAGAGAGGAATTTATCCCGGAAAATAGCAATGGTAACTTAATTTATTATTTCTTATATCCAAATGGCGCAGATTCAACACCATTCCTGGTCCCGCTAAGAGAGCAGCTCAACTCTATAAAAGATGCTCTAACAGCTATGAAGCAAAACCGGACTGAAAATAATTTACAGGCATCCATACCAGAAGACATTGATTTTGAAACAGAAGAAATACAGGATGGCAAACTCTTAATCCGTTTTAATAATGAATCAGAAATAATTGATGATGAATCAACACTTCATGCGATTGAAGCAATACTTCTGACGGCAAAAGACTTTGATTTTGACACGGTTAAATTGGAAAATGCAGATGTTGATAAAATAGGCAAGTTTGACCTTACAGAAGAATTAAAAGTACCAATAGCAGCGAATAAACGAGATTTGCCAAATTAGAGAGGCGGCCCATGTGGCTGCCTTTTCTTTTTTCAGGGATAAAAATCCCTCAGGTCTGCATAAAAACTATGCTGCTGGAAGTATACTAATAACTGTGCTTTTAAGAGCTTTATTATTAATTGTTCTAAAAGAGTACAAGCTGTCATAGGGTGAAAGAGAGTGCGGTCACTGAAAGGCACTCGTACGGATATTTCAGCTGACAACATAGGAGGAAAAGAATGAAGGATTACATAAGACGTTTCTTTATCGCAGGAATAATGGCTCTTTGTGTGAGTCTGTTATTTCTGGGAGGGAAGCATTCTAAAGCTGCCGAGCCAAAAATTCCGGAACTGACAGAGCATTGGGTATGGCCTGCAGATGGTGTAATTACAGACACGTTTGGGACAAGAGAAGGACAGCATAAAGGCATTGATATAGCTGGAGATTCCGGGTCTCCAGTTTATGCTGTTGACGCAGGAATTGTGTCCAGGTCTTATTATTCCCAAACATATGGAAATGTGATATTCATTAAACATAACAATCAAACTGAAACAGTATACGCCCATCTGGATAAACGCTTTTCTGCTGAAGGAGAAAGTGTTGGGCTGGGACAGAAAATCGGACTGATGGGAAGCACGGGTGACTCCTCAGGGGTGCATCTCCATTTTGAAATACATACGCAGGCATGGACAGCTGATAAAATAAATGCAGTTGACCCTTCTGTTGCATTTGGGATGGGAGAAGTTGGACAAGCTGTAAATGCAGTGATGAAAGATGAAAATGCGCGTGAAGTTTCAGCGCGGCCATCTAATTTTGAGTCAGGGAAAATAAAAAATGGTTTCGAGGAAACTTACCATATAGTTAAAACAGGGGAAACATTATGGTCCATTGCTGCACACTATAATTTGCGGGCCGGGGAAATTGCGGATTTAAATAATATTAATCCTGATCACATTTTTTCAGGTCAAAAACTATTGATAAAACCCGTGAAATCTTTACAATACACTGTTAAACAGGGAGATACTCTATCTTCTATAGCAAAAATGCATGATACAACGGCAGAAACAATCAAAAAATTAAATAATGCTGATTCAGATACAATAAAAATTGGACAAATTCTAATCATTCGCAAAAAATAGAATAGAAATGATTGCACCGCTTTACTCCCTTAAAGTATAATGGGTAAAAAAACTGGGGGAGTTTGAGAAATGCTTACAGACTATCATAATCATCTCGAAAATGGCACGTTGAGCCTGGATTATTTAAGAAAATTCACAGATGCTGCAGCCCGGAAAGGCATTGAATCTTTTGGAATCTCAGAGCATGCATATCATTTCTATCAGACAGCAGACATCCTGCAGAATTCATGGGTAAACGAAAGGCGCTTTTATGATATGAAAGACTATGTGAATGTTTTTCATGAAGCGTGGAGCAATGACATAGATGTGAAGATGTCAATTGAAATGGACTACACGCCAGGCAAACACCGTGAAATGGCGAAGTTTATCAATAGTTATTCTTTTGACTATGTTATTGGATCCATTCATTGGGTTGGAGATTTCGGCATAGACCTGGCTGAATTTAGGAAAGAATGGGACAAAAGGGATTTATATGATGTATATCGTAAGTACTTTGATCAGGTGGTCACTCTGGCTCAGTCAAATTTATTTGATATTGTTGGCCATTTAGACCTCGTGAAAATTTTTAAATATGTTCCCCAGGACGAAGAATTCCTGCTGGAGCAATATGATCGTGCAGCCAATGCGCTGGCAGAATCCAAGACATGTGTTGAAATCAGCACGGCTGGTCTGCGAAAACCAGTGGGGGAACTATACCCGGACAAACGGCTTCTTCAGAAATGCTATGATAAAAATATCCCGATTGTTCTTTCGTCTGATGCACACTTTCCTGAACATGTAGGTGCAGATTTTGAAAAAGCAATTGATCTTGCAAGAGAAGTGGGGTATCAGTCCATCATGACATTCTCAAAAGGAGAAAGAAAGGAATTTCCGCTTGGATAATATAAAGGATGGCATATTGCCGTCTTTTTTTGTTATATCGATAAAAATCTGTAAGGCTCTCGGTTAGAATAAACATATCCCTTCACAGAATAACTTTTTTTCAGTATAATTAATTTGTATAAATAAATACGGTCTATCTTCGGGGCAGGGTGAAATTCCCGACCGGCGGTGATGGGTCATTCTTGACTCTAAGCCCGCGAGCCTGAAAGCAGAGTTTTTGAAGAGAAACCTTTGCGGTTAATTTGGGCAGGATTTGGTGCGATTCCAAAGCCGACAGTACAGTCTGGATGGGAGAAGATGGAGGTTCTGCAGACGTTCAAAAAATGCAGGTTTTGAACGTTATTAAGCGTGCCTTTGCAACTCTCCCTCAAGTTATATTAGCTTGAGGGTTATTTATTGCGAAGACATTTGCTTAGCTGAACCTTTCTTCTTTAGGAGAGATAGTCCTTAAAAGGAGAGAGGAACATGAAAAAACTTAATATCAAAACCATGGTTGCCATCGGAATGCTGAGCAGCATTTCTTACGTATTAATGCTTCTCAATTTTCCAATCCCGCCGTTTCCGCAATTTCTGATGATTGACTTCAGTGATATTCCTGCATTAATCGCTGCGTTAATTTTTGGGCCGGCAGCAGGGATTTTGGTGGAACTTATTAAGAATATTCTTGACTACTTCATGACAGGGAGTGCAACAGGAGTACCTGTTGGGCATATTGCAAACTTTGCCGCAGGCATTTTGTTCGTCCTGCCGACTTACTATATGTACAGCAAGCTGAAAACAAAAAAGGGCATGACGTTTGGACTTGTTATCGGCACAATGGTTATGGCTGTCATAATGAGTGTGCTTAATTACCTTGTAATACTGCCGGCATATACTTTCTTCCTTAACTTCCCTGCAATGTCAGCACCTGAAATGAGAACTATGATTGTGACAGGGATTTTGCCATTCAATATTATAAAAGGTTTAATCATTTCATTTGTTTTCATGCTTATTTTTACACGCATGAGAACTTGGGTGGAGAAGCAGGCTGTTATAAAAAGCGCAGCTTAATAATATATAAGTTTAAAGCAGCGGCAAATGTGCCGCTGCTTTTTCTATTCACTCCATTTAATCTTGTTAAATGTTAACATAAAAAACTCCCTTTCATGATGAAAGGGAGCAGCAGCTTAACAAAGGGTAAAGTATGGTTGAAGGATTATTCGTATTTAAGCGGATCGCCATCAAAAGCATCATCAGCTACTTTAATTGAATCGGTTGGGCAGCCTTCAAATGCATCCATCATATCATCAACTAATACATCAGGAATTTCAACGATACCCTGGTTATCATCAAGGGTAACGAAAGCGATGCCTTCATCATCATAATCATAAATGTCCGGTGCAGCTGCGCCGCAAGCTCCACATGCAATGCATGTTTCTTTGTCAACAATTGTATACTTTGCCATGAAAAAAACCTCCCAAGATTTAAACAATTAATCGTCCATCAAGATGATGGTAACACATTCCTCACATCTATTGTAAAACTGAATGTTCAACTTTTCAATAGAAAATGTATTGAGAATGCTTATCACACAAGGGTTTAGGCATAATTTACCCTGTGAATAAATAATTAAAACGGCCTGCCGATTTCTTTCATGATAAAATGGAAGAAGGGCAACAAGCTTCTTAAAACAAGAAAAAAATCTTTGGCCGTAAGGTGAAAAAAATGGAAAGATCTTATTTAAAAACTATAATAATGTACTGTATTAAAGAATTACAGGGACAAAGAACTATATATTCTATTTTACATTTGCTCAATGGAAAAAAATCTTCCCAAACCATTCAGGATGCTCATTTATTTCAGCTAACCCCGCTTTTTAGAACATTTGGAAGTTTAAGCCGGGATGTTCTGGATCAACTTGCACAAGAAATTGTAAGCAAAAGCTGGATGACTCCAACTGATGAAAAGCATTACATTTTGACTTCAGATGGTAAGGAAGAGCTGGAAAGGTCTCTTTTAGAATGTCCAATACCGTCTTCATTAAACGGATGGCTGTATCATAGTGCAGGTGACCTGTTTTGGGAGAGGATTACTCTTTTAATCCAGGTTATATCACATTTAAATAATAACAATGTAAAATACCTTCCTATTCAAAGAAAAAGAGATGTTCACGAATGGCTGAAATACTTTTTGAGAACATCTGGATTCGCCCGCAATGAAGTAGGAAGTGTGCTAAACAGGGAACTTTGCCAGTGCCTTGAAAGACTAAGTGATATTAATCCTGCTGTACTGACATTGAGGCTGACAGGCTATAACCGTATTGGCCTCACTGCTGTTCAGACTTCAGAACAGCTGGGAATCAGTCATGATTATTATCACCATCAGTTCCTTGGAGCCATTCATCATATCCTTGCAAGCGTAAGAGAAAATCCTGACGAATATCCGCTTATCGATAAATTAGTGAGCGGGACAGGAAATGAAGTTCAGCTAACGTTGTCTGCTCAAAAAACATATACACTGCTAAAACAGGGACTGGATTTGGATGTGATCGCAAAAACAAGAAACTTGAAAAAAAGCACAATTGAGGATCATGTTGTGGAGGTAGCGTTAAATGACAGCGGTTTTAATATCACAAGTTATGTTTCAGAAAAGAAGCAGAAATTGATTCTTCAAGCAGCGAACAGTGCTGATTCATTGCAATTAAAGCAAATACGTCAAATGGTGCCGGAATCCGATTATTTTGAAATCAGATTAGTCATGGCAAAGCTTGGAGAGGGACAATGAGATTAGAAGCGCTATTACAGAGCAAATTTGGATTTTCTGCCTTTAGACCTGGACAAAAGGAGATCATTGAATCTGTGCTTTCAGGGAGAAATACTGTTGCCATGCTGCCTACAGGTACAGGTAAATCCCTATGTTATCAGCTGCCGGGATATATGATTGAAGGTCAGGTGATTATTATATCTCCTTTGCTGTCCCTTATGCAGGATCAGGCTGAACACCTTATGATGAATGGGGAAAAAAAGGTGATTGCATTCAATTCCTTTTTAACCCGCGGAGAAAAAAAACAGGCATTGATTCATCTGAATCAATATAAGTTTATCTTTATTTCACCCGAAATGCTTTATTATGAGTCAGTACTATCACAGTTGAAGAAATTGCGCATTGCTTTATTTGTTGTGGATGAAGCTCATTGTATTTCCCAATGGGGGTATGATTTCAGACCCGATTATTTAAAGCTGGGGGAAGTCAGGAAAATTATAGGGAACCCGGTTACTCTGGCATTAACAGCTACAGCTACCGCTGAAGTTAAAGCAGATATAAAAAAGTCACTTGGCATACTGGACTGCAGCGAATTTATATACTCCGTTGACCGTCCTAATATTGCATTATCTGTAGAAAGGTTAGAGAATTTCCGTGAAAAAACAGAGAGACTTGTGGAGCTTGCTGAAATCCTTCAGGGCCCTGGAATTATTTATTTTTCCAGCAAAAAAATGGCGGAACAGTCAGCTGAGCTGCTTAGGGACAAAGGAGCCAAAAGAGTGATGGCTTACCATGGGGGAATGGACCAGGAAAGCCGTATCCTTGTGCAGCAGCAGTTTATTCATGGGCAGCTCGATCTTATTTGTGCTACAAGCGCCTTTGGCATGGGGATTAATAAAGATAATATCAGGTATGTAATACACTTTCATATGCCTCTTCAGATTGAATCCTATTTGCAGGAAATTGGCCGGGCAGGGAGAGATGGAAATCAAAGTATAGCCATTATGCTCTATGCACCGGGTGATGAGCAGCTTCCCATACAGCTTGCAGAAAGTGAATTGCCTGACAAAGCACAAATTGATTGGATTAAGGAATGGATAGAAGAAAACCCAAATGCGATCCAGAATATTGGTCCTTTTGAAGAGCAAATTAAGCAGCGTTCCGGTTTGACCGATGTTCAGTGGCGAATTTTTAATGATTTTTTTGAAAAGAAAAGCAAATCTGGATTCGATTACAGAAGGATTCTGCAGGAGATGAAGGAGTATTATGAAGGCAGAATCAAACTGAAAAGGGATAGCATTGAGGAAGTATATAAGTGGATCTACAAGAAGACATGCCGGAGAGAGAGTATACTTTCCTGCTTTGATGAGGAAAAAAATGCCTCAGTCCCATCCTGCTGCGATATTTGCGGTTTGCAATTGGAAAATTTCTTAAGGAATACAAATTCAGATAATCAGGAAAGCCTGCTGTATGATTGGAAAAATCATCTGGAATACCTCCTGATTCCAAGTGAGTGAACCAAAATGAGGAAAAGATACGCGGACATTATTAAGGAATTGACTGACAAGGAACTATTATTCCATCTTTATCTTACTCAGGTGCTTATTTTATCCATTTCTTTGATACTAAGTATTATATTGTTTAATAGTTTTGGGGAGTTCCAAGCTCTTTTTGAATTCAATGATATAAACATTTTTGTAATTGGAGCGGCGGCAGGAGCTGCAGTTGTCCTGATTGATATCGTGTTGATGAAGGTTCTCCCTGAAGTGCTGTATGATGATGGAGGATTAAATGAGAAAATCTTTCAGAATCGCAGTTTTATCCATATTGCTTTTATTGCGGCTGTGGTGGCGTTTAGTGAAGAACTTCTATTCAGGGGAGTCATTCAGACCCATTTCGGCCTTGCTATTTCCAGTCTTATTTTTGCGCTTGTTCATTATCGATATCTTTTTAATTGGTTTTTGTTTGTAAATATTATTACATTAAGCTTTTTAATAGGTTATATTTATCATATAACCAATAATTTGCTTGTTACGATTGTTATGCATTTTCTGATTGACTTTCTTCTTGGTATTCTTATTCGAAAACGTTACCTGAAAAAAACTATAAGGAAAGCTGAAGAGGACAATTCAATTAACGATCATTAACAGCAGCACACAAAATATACTTCTTATGATTTTTATTACAGGAAGGGATGAAACATGAATAAAGAAGACCCTTATAGAGATCAAGCTGAAAGACTCCGTAAGAAGATTGACCGAAAACAGGAAGCGGAATATAGCGGGCAAAAATCCGCTTTGCCGCCACGGAGCCGTGTTCACCAGGAAAAAAGGAAAAAGAGTAAATGGAAGGTTAAATACCCAGTTATTCGCCTGCTTGCTTTATTTTTTATCCTTTTGCCCATCACCATTTTCAGTATATATCAATATGTAAGTAGTGATAAAAGCATTAATGCCGGGTTAAATGCAGAAAATGAAGAAACCGGTTCTGAAACGGTCGTTTTTGCCACAAATGATGAAGGGGAAGGGACAACCATAGAAGTAAGAGAAGAGCCGGAATCCCAGGAACCTGAGAAACCTGAAAAAGCTGAGGGCGTTCAAGTAAAAGAAGATGCCAAAGTCCAGCAGGAAAAAGAGGCCTCTCAAACGACTGATAAAGAAGATAAAGGATCTGAATCCAATTCCAAAAAGCAAGCCCAGCAAACAGCACCTGAAAGTACAGACTCTTCCAAAACTGCCGGGAAACAGGAACAGGAAGAATTAAAAACGGAAGGCAAAGTTGTTTACCATACGGTCAAACCAAAGGAAACAATTTTTAGAATTGCCATGACCTATTATAAATCCCAGTCGGGAATTGAAAAAATAAAGCAAGCCAACAATTTGCCGTCGAATGAAATACAAACGGGCCAGGTATTAAAGATTCCGCTTGAGCAATAGAAGGAGCGGAAACAGGTAAGGCAGCGGCCTCTCTTTCTTAGTCATATAATAATGGACAGGCTCATACATTATTGAGAAAGGGAGGGAGAGTATTGGAATCGCCAATTAGAATGCTTGACGAACGTACAGATCAGGCTACCAGAAAAATGCTTGAGAAAGTGGTAGAGAGAAAGCAAAAATTTGATCGATTCAAGTCCTGGCATTTACTTGCCATGTGGGCAACTGTTTTTATTTCTTTTTTATTCTTTTTATATATTTATAAAAGTGTTATGCAGCCTTACTCTTACTCGTTTGCTTCCATGTTTTCGGCTTTTGTCAATCAGTCAGCTAATTTCTATTTGCTCGTTTTTTCTGTTGGCCTATATGGGCTTATGAACCTTCTGAGGGAAAAAAGAGAAAAAGCAGAAAAAGAATATCATGCTCTAAGGTGTGAAATAATAGATAAGAGCAAAGACCTTTGGAAAAAAGAAGATGAATGGAAAAACCGCCATACTGTTTTCGAAATGATGAAAAAAAATTATGATATAAATCTTTATCATGAGAATAAATGACAGTGCAGTTAATGGAAAAAGAAGCAGCTTGCCTGCTTCTTTTTTGTTAAGTATCTTTTAAAAGAATTTCTTCTTATCCCGTTCTTCCTTAAGAATTTCCACGGCTTCTCTAAAGCGCTGTGAATGAACAATCTCTCGTTCTCTTAAAAACCGGAGTCCGTCATTTAAATCCGTGTCATCACTCATATTAATGATCCACTGATAGGTTGCTCTGGCTTTCTCTTCTGCTGCGATATCTTCGTATAAATCTGCAATTGGGTCTCCCTTTGCCTGGATATAAGTAGCTGTCCAAGGAACACCTGCAGCATTATGGTAAAACAGTGCGTTATCATGGTCAGCATAATGATCACCGAGACCAGCGGCTTTCATTTGATCAGGCGTAGCGTCCTTCGTTAATTTGTATACCATTGTTGCGATCATTTCCAGGTGGGCAAACTCCTCTGTTCCAATATCTGTAAGTAGCCCGATGACCTTATCAGGTATAGAATAACGCTGGTTCAAATATCTTAGGGCAGCAGCAAGTTCTCCGTCAGCCCCCCCATATTGTTCAATTAGAAACTTTGCCAGTTTGGGGTTGCATGTGCTTACCCTTACCGGATATTGCAGCTTCTTTTCATAAACCCACATTCTTTCTCAGCTCCTTTCAAATATCCAGATATATTCCTATTTAGCGCCTTCATATAAGAAGGCGCCGGGAAAAAATTTATACTTGCCAAGGCCACGGTGCATCATCCCAATTCCAAGGCTGGCCGGAATAGCTGTGTCCAAATTGCATTAATGGACCATACTTGCTCTCAATGGCATTTCTCAGTTTTTTTCGTTCCTTTGCATAGTGATTGAATTGCTTAATGGCTTCAGAATCATTGTTATGAGTGTCAAGGTATAGAGTCAGTTCAACAAGGACAAAATCCACAGCCTGGAGCTGTTCAAGAAGCTGATAGTAATCTGCCGGCAATTGTTTCATGGCTATTGTCCCTCCCTGGCTTTTTCATAGGGACTGTACCATGGATCATAGAAAGCCTTCCAAAGCGTTCCTGCTCTTAAAGCCTCCATTGGCGTAAATTGTTCAAGCCCTGGCGGCTGAAATCCCATATATAGATTTGGAGGAGTGGAATAAGTTTTGACCTTTATAGGAGTGCAAGGGTCAAATGGGCTTACATAAGGGTGCCAGGTTTTACGGAGTGTATTCATCATAATCCCTCCTTTTTATGCGTCATTGAAACTTATGAAAAGTGCAGTGTTTTTATGATTGTTTACTCTAATAAAAAGAAGGGAAAGTTGAGGTGATGGCGAAATTAAATGTTAGGTCTAATTAATATTACTCTGAGGTGATGGCAATGTTTGTGAAAAGTATCATGATCCCCAAACATACCTGTTATACAATCGGACAGGATGCACCATTGAAAGAAGCTCTGGCTCTGCTGGAGGACCATCAGATTGACGGGCTTCCTGTATTGGATGGCGAACAATATGCCGGCATAATTACGAGATATGGAATATATGAGAACTTCTTTTTGTCAGGTAATTCAAAGGAGGGTTTCCTGGAAGGAACACTGGTCAAGGATATTGCCACACATCAGGAGCAATATTTAAAAGGAAATGAGATTTTTGAAAAAACGCTTCTGGATTTAAAGGATTTCCCTTTACTTGCAGTTTTGGGCGATAATCGAAAATTTCTGGGCATTGTTACACGCTTTGATGTTCTCGCTCAATTCCAATCGGCCTTCGGAACCAATAAATCCGGTGTCAGGATTGCGTTTACTTCGGTAGAAGCGGAAGGGCGAATTGCACGTTTAGCCGAAATCGCTCATTATTTCCATGAACACATCATTTCCCTTGTTACCTTTGATGAAACAGACAAGCTGGTCCGCCGCATCGTGATGAAGGTTGAAAAAAATAATAATATGGATAAGTTCATCAGCCGGCTTGAAAAATCCGGTTTCCGTGTTTTGGACATAACTGAGGACTAGAGTAAATATAGTCAACAAAATAAATCCTTCTCATACACTTTGTATGGGAGGGATTTATTTTGTTTTTTATTTTGCTGAAGCTATTTACAGGCTTTATTAGCGGCATATTATTTATTAAATTTTTTCCGGTGTCTATTCCAATGGGCATCTCGGATATGATTGTCATTTTTGTACTGGAGCCGGCGGGCTTCGTCATGGGAATGATTTTTTTCCTTATCGCTTTTATAGCCAACGCAGAGATCATCAGAAGTATTATCGAGTGGACTGCCAGGCTTTTAAAAAATATGAGGTCATTAAAACATATGGATGCTTTATTTGGGCCTGTGCTGAGTTTATTGCTAATTGGAGGCTTTTTTGTTTTGTCAGTCCTTTCGCCATGGGAAGCATTTGCCCTTTTCTGTTTTTCAGTAATTTATGGTATTATTTCTTTAGATTTCAAGAAAATCAATCTTGCCGAAGACTGATCGAAGGCGATTGATGGCAGGAGGATTTATGATATACCTAATAGCTTTGGCCATAATTGGCGGTGCGTGTTTACTAATGTATATGTTTAGTGAGGCATTTGCAGATAGAATTATATATAAAGAGCTTTCTTTTCCTGAGTTTCCGGAAAGCTTCGGTGAAGTAAAGCTTTTTTTTATTTCGGATATTCATAAGAGGACGGTGTCAGAATCGATAATCGGGGAGGTTAAAGAAAAGAAGCCTGATCTGGTCATCATCGGCGGCGATCTCTTGGAAAAAGGAGTCCCTTTTGAAAGAGTAAAGAAGAACCTTTTGGGATTAAAGGAATGCGGGCCCGTCTATTTCGTTTGGGGGAATAATGACTATGAAGCGGATTACCACGAGCTCGATGCTCTGCTTCTCGAATGCGGAGTAAAAATTCTAGATAATACTGCCCTTTCCTTTGAATCAAATGAAGGAGAACGTTTTATTTTGATGGGAACAGATGATCTAAGCAAGGATAGGGATCGGCTCGACCTTGCACTTAAGGATGCAGGCTCAGGGGGGTTTCAGGTGCTGGTCAGCCATGATCCAAGAATCATTAACAGTATAACAAAAGAACAAAATATTCACCTGGTGTTAAGTGGACACACACATGGCGGGCAAATTCGCATTTTCGGGTTTGGTCCTTATGAGAAGGGCCGGATAAAAGTGCTGCCGCAAACAACTATTCTGATCAGCAACGGCTATGGTACGACCGGTGTGCCATTGAGGCTGGGGGCAAAGCCGGAAACTCATTTCATTACAATTAATAAGGGCTGAAAATAAAACACACCCAGATTTTACAGTTCCACCGGCGGTTTTTATAATTAGTAATGAATGGAGGGCTGGGTATGGCAACTGAAGAAGGAAAGTATAATATTAAGGCTGTATCTAAGATGCTCGGCATTCAGCCAGGAACGTTAAGAGCATGGGAGAGACGGTATCAAATTGTTGCTCCAAAGAGAAATGAATCTGGCCATAGGCTTTATACAGAGGAACATATCAAAGTGTTAAAATGGCTGATCAGGAAAGTGGATCAGGGTTTTTCCATAAGTCAGGCTGTTTCCCTTCTGGAAAATAAGGAACTGAATGCCGAGCCGCTTCAGATGGATAAGGAAGGTGATCGGTCTGGTGCCCTCGCCAATGAGCTGCTCGAAGCTCTCCTTCAGTTTAATGAAACAAAAGCACATGATTTAATTAATCAGGCTTTCAGTTTTTATACAATAGATAAAGTTCTTATTGATATATTAGGTTCACTTCTTGTAAAAATCGGGCATCAATGGGAAGAGGGGAAAATAACAAGTGCACATGAGCATTTTGCCTCATCTATATTAAGATCCAGAATTGGGATGATTCTGCATTCTTTTCCGCATAACGGAGTTCTGCCAAAGGTGATAGCAGTCTGCGGACCAGGTGAAGCTCACGAATTAGGGCTATTAATTTTTACTTTATTTTTGCGCAGAAGAGGATTTGAAGTCGTTTACCTTGGGACAAGCATCGCTGAAGAAGATATCGAAACTGTGATTGAGATAGTTAAACCAAAGTTTATATTCTTATCCTGTACGATGAAGTCCAACGTACCAGAAACCCTAAAACTGTCAGAGAGCCTTGCAGAGACTTATGGGAATTTGCATGTAGGCATTGGGGGATTCGGGATTGATACCCTCAGTAATGAAGAAAAAACGAAGTATGGACAGTTAATTCCCGGCAGTTCCACAAATGAATGGGAAGAATGGATTAGAAAACGGCTCCAATAAGATAAGATCTGGCGGTAAATTGCCGGGTCTTTTCTTTTTAGCCATACAAAATAAGACGACTCACAAACTGCGCAATGTTTCATACACTAAATCAAAGAGTTGGTTCAGGTCAGGGGGCTTATTATGCGCTTAGAACGTTTGAATTATAATAAAATCAAAATCTTTCTCACATTAGATGATTTAAATGATAGAGGACTGACTAAGGAAGATGTCTGGAAGGATTCACTTAAATGGCATCAGCTTTTTCATGAGATGCTGGAAGAGGCAAGTGAAGAATTTGGTGTAGATATTCAAGGTTCAGTTGCTGTGGAGATATTCTCCATGCAGTCTCAGGGAATGGTTATGATCGTTACAATGGAGGAGCAGATGGATGATGAAGAGCTCCTTGAGGATGGTTTTATTGAAATGCAAGTAACTGTTGAGGGCAGTGAAGATATATTATTCGAGTTCCAGGATTTTGAAGATGTAATTCAAATGGCTGCAGAGCTGAATCGTGTACAGATTGAGGAAGGAAGCCTTTATTCTTATAAAGAGAAGTATTATTATCATGTTACTGATATAGCGGCAGAAAACGTTCATAGAGTAATTGCCATACTAGCTGAGTACGGTGATTCAGCCTTTACCAGCATACATGTTATTCAGGAATATGGGAAAGTACTTATCGAGTCCCAAGCAGTAAAGGAGCTGGTAAAATACTTTTCATAAGGCTGAAAAGAGGGAAATCCTCTTTCTTTTTTTTGAACATAGGCAATCTTCCCCGCACAGATTATCAGGGAGGATGATTACAGCGAAATACAGTGATTTTGGATTAAATGGTCATGAACTATATAAAAATTGGGTAAAACAAGTATAGTCAATCAAATGCAATAATAGCATAAAAATGGAAAAGTTTTTAACTAAACAGTAAAGAGGGAAATGGATGTTTCCTTTAGGTTAAAACGGGAAAACGGGTACTAGGAGTAAACAGAAAATTCCCTTTAATACCAGGGCTGAGAGCGGTTTCATGAAAATATTAAAAAATGAGGAAAAGTACATTATTCTTCTTGCATAAATTAGGCAAAGGTGTATACTAATCCATGGAAGCGGACAACTAATGAAAGTGATTTTTCTAGGAGGTTTACAAATGGTAGCCGAGAAAGGTACTGATTCAAATAAAGCTGAAAAATTGGACGTCTTAAGGTCGACTCAAACTGTCATACATAAGGCTTTAGGGAAGCTGGGATATTCTGATGAGGTCTATGAGCTTCTAAAAGAGCCAATTCGCATGATGACAGTGAAAATCCCTGTACGGATGGATGACGGAACAGTAAAAGTCTTTACTGGCTACCGGGCCCAGCATAATGATGCTGTTGGTCCTACTAAAGGCGGTATTCGTTTTCACCCGAATGTAACTGAAAAGGAAGTAAAGGCACTGTCAATCTGGATGAGCTTAAAATGCGGAATTGTGGATCTTCCATATGGCGGAGGTAAAGGCGGAATCGTTTGCGACCCTCGCGATATGTCCTTCGGTGAGTTAGAGCGGCTAAGCCGCGGTTATGTACGGGCAATCAGTCAAATTGTGGGACCGACTAAGGATATTCCTGCACCTGATGTATTTACCAATTCGCAGATCATGGCATGGATGATGGATGAATACAGCCGGATTGATGAATTTAACTCTCCAGGCTTCATTACAGGTAAACCACTTGTACTAGGCGGTTCACATGGACGGGAATCAGCAACAGCTAAAGGGGTTACAATTTGCATACGCGAAGCTGCAAAGAAAAAAGGCATTAATCTGGAAGGTGCAAGAGTAGTTGTTCAGGGATTCGGTAATGCTGGAAGTTTCCTCTCAAAGTTTATGCATGATGCTGGTGCAAAGGTTGTTGGCATTTCAGATGCTTATGGCGGTTTATATGATCCAGACGGTCTTGATATCGATTACCTCTTGGATCGCCGTGATAGCTTTGGCACTGTGACAAAGTTGTTTAATGATACAATTACAAATAAAGAGCTGCTTGAACTTGATTGCGATATTCTGGTTCCTGCGGCCATCGAAAATCAGATAACAGAAGAAAATGCACATAATATAAGAGCGAGCATTGTAGTGGAGGCGGCTAACGGCCCAACTACTTTGGAAGCAACACGAATTCTTTCCGAGCGCGGAATTCTGCTTGTGCCTGACGTGCTGGCCTCGGCTGGAGGAGTAACGGTTTCATACTTCGAATGGGTGCAAAATAACCAGGGATATTACTGGACCGAAGAAGAAGTAGAAGAAAAGCTTGAGAAGGTAATGGTTAAGTCATTTGATAATATTTATCAGACGTCCCAAACCCGCCGTGTGGATATGCGCCTGGCTGCTTATATGGTTGGTGTGAGAAAAATGGCGGAAGCTTCAAGATTCCGCGGATGGATTTAATTATAAATCCCATTGGTGAAAGTAAGACATTTGAATAATCATAAAAAATCTCCTATCATAAACTGATGGGAGATTTTTCAGTTGTTTTCAGTAAAGGTTGTTGCTTTTTATCTTCAAACTAAGTTTACCTGTTGAGTTGATCTTCGCTGTGGGCACTTTATCCACGGAATTCATCCGCATTTCCTTCGTGGGGGGTTATTTCTAGGACGCTTATTCAGTATCCTGCAGGAGGTTAGGGAAGTGAGAGACCCCGCAGGCGGAAGCGAGGAGGCTCTCATCTCTCCGCGCGGAAAGCAAGTGCCCCATGCTGATTTGAACGCGCATATTATAGGCTAAAACAATTATTTGTAAGAAAAACAGCAACATGAAACTTTTTTCATGGGTATTGATTAAGGAGTGAGAATCTTGAATATAGACGCTATTATTGTTGGCGGAGGACCATGCGGATTGGCAGCTGCCATAGCCCTTCAGGAAGCTGGGAGAAACCCGCTTGTTATCGAAAAAGGCAATATTGTAAACGCAATTTACCACTATCCAACACACCAAACCTTCTTCAGCACGAGCGAAAAGCTCGAAATCGGCGGGGTACCCTTTATAACAGAAAATTATAAGCCTAAGAGAAACCAGGCACTAACTTATTACCGGGAAGTTGTAAAAAGAAAAGGGATCAAGGTAAATGCCTTTGAAAAAGTTCTCAAAGTAATTAAAAATCCATCTGATGTATTTGAAGTACAAACAGATAAGGGCATTTATACCGCCAATTACGTAGTAATTGCTACAGGCTATTACGACCATCCAAATTACATGGGAGTTCCAGGGGAGGATCTGCCAAAGGTGTTTCACTATTTCAAAGAAGCCCATCCTTATTTTGATAAAGACGTAACGGTAATTGGCGGGAAAAACTCAAGCGTCGATGCTGCGATCGAACTGGTTAAAGCAGGAGCCAGAGTTACGGTGATCTATCGCGGAACAGAATATTCACCCAGCATAAAGCCATGGATTCTCCCTGAGTTTGAGTCCTTAGTCAGAAACGGCGTCATCAAAATGGAATTTAATGCACATGTGAAAGAAATCAGTGAAAATAAGCTGACCTACATGGCAGGTGGCCAGCATTTTGACATTGAGAACGACTTTGTATTTGCCATGACCGGCTACCATCCTGACCATGAATTTTTAAGGGGTATGGGAATTCAAATAAATGAAGAAACGGGCCGCCCTCAATTTAATCCTGAAACGATGGAAACGAATGTCCCTGGAATATTTATTGCGGGTGTAATAGCTGCCGGGAATAATGCCAACGAAATTTTTATTGAAAATGGCAGATTCCATGGCGGACAAATAGCAAAAGCTATAATTGAAAAAGGCAATAACAAAGGCTGATCACAAGTGATTAGCCTTTGTTATTGCCAATTTATATTTGGAAAATCTCTTCGATATTTTGCTGGGTTTCCAGTCCGATAAGCAGTTTAATTCTTGCTTTTTGCCCGTTTAGTCCATTTGAGAAAATAACACCCATGTCCTTTAGATGCTTTCCGCCTCCGTCATAGCCATACACATCTTGTGCAATTCCATTGAAACATCGGGAAACCAATACAATCGGAATGTTCTTTTCTGTAAGAGCCTTAATGCCTTCAATTGTGGCTGGAGGCAAATTGCCTTGTCCAAGTGCTTCAATCACAACTCCGTCAAAATCTAAATCACCTATCGCATAAAGCAAAGAAGAATCCATTCCGGCAAATGCTTTAATAAGTGTGACTTTTTTAACAATAGCATTTAAAGGATAATATTCTCTATTTGTGGGCGTGTTGTGGAATAATACACCTCTCTTTGTGACTATTCCGATTGGTCCATACTGCGGGCTTTGGAAAGTAGATACATTGCTTGTGTGTGTCTTTGTCACATTTTCCGCAGTATGAATTTCATCATTTAGAACAACCAGAACCCCTTTGTTTTTTGCTTCTTCACATGAAGCCACGCGAATGGAGGAAATTAGGTTGTAAAGTCCGTCAGAGCCGATTTCATTACTTGATCTCATTGCACCAGTAACAACGATGGGAAGAGATGTTTTAACAGTCAGATCCAAGAAATAGGCTGTCTCTTCTAATGTATCTGTTCCATGGGTAATGACTACGCCGCTAATTTTTTCTTTTGCCAGGTTTTTTTCAATGATTTCCTTCAATTTAAGCATTTCTCTAGGTGTTATATGCGGTGAAGGGAGATGAAAAGGCTCTTCAACCAGTAATTCTGCAAGGGAAAGCAGTTCCTTTGTTTTTTCAGTTAATGGATTATTATCTGTTGGCTTTACAGCACCAGTTGCTGCATCCTCACTCATTGAAATGGTGCCTCCAGTGTGTATAACAAGTATCTTTTTTTTCTCCATGTTAATCCCCCAATTCTAGCTTTGACTCAAAATATGATGTGAAATATTTTGTTTTCCAATATTTGAATAATCATTTTAATTCTTTCTATATCATGATACGATTAAGAAAACAGATTGAAAAGAGGGCAGCTCATGCTGGGAATATTATCCGCTGGCATCGCGCCGGGGTTGGCATTATTAAGCTATTTTTATTTAAAAGATCAATATGAGTCTGAACCCATATCAATGGTTTTTAAAACTTTTTTGTTTGGTGCTTTGCTCGTATTCCCTATCATGTTCATCCAGTATGTTTTAGAGACTGAAGGGGTGCTGCAGTCTAGTTTGATGGATGCATTTCTGTCATCAAGTCTGCTGGAAGAATTCTTTAAATGGTTTATATTATTTTATACTATTTATCAGCATATAACATTTGATGAACCATATGATGGAATTGTGTATGGTGCTTCTGTATCACTTGGCTTTGCCACTGCAGAAAATATCTTCTATCTCGTCGCACTCGGTGTGGAACACGCTCTTGGAAGGGCCTTGCTTCCGGTTTCCAGTCATGCTCTCTTTGGTGTTATCATGGGCTATTATATAGGAAAAGGAAAATTCTCGGCAACCTCGACAAAAAAATGGATAGCCTTTTCGCTCTTTATACCTTTTCTCCTTCACGGTATTTACGACTATATCCTGATCTCCTTAAAACATTGGATTTTTATCATGTTCCCATTTATGATCTTCCTTTGGTGGCTGGGCTTAAGAAAAGTCAAAAAAGCAAGGGCACATAGTCTAAACCACATGAATAATCAATTTGATTTACAGAAAACTCTCCATTCTTGATGGAGGGTTTTTTATTTTGCCGAAAATAAACCAAAAGTAAAAAGACTCAAGTTATTGAATAAAAAGCCAAGGACTACAAAAAATAGGGTCAATGAAAAAAGATTGACTTTTGGAGGTTAAAATCCATGAAAAAGAATTTTTTGGCAGGAAAGGTTTTACTCATAATCTCCCTTTGTATTCTAGGAATTCCTTTTAGCGGGAATATGGACAAAGCTAATGCCTTTTCGAACCAGGTTATCCAGCACGGAGCAGTGGGAAATGATGTAATCGAGCTTCAGTCCCGCCTGCAGTATTTAGGATTCTACAATGGGAAAATCGATGGAGTTTTTGGGTGGGGAACCTATTGGGCACTCAGGAATTTTCAATATGAATTCGGCCTTCCGATAGATGGGCTTGCTGGCCAGGAAACAAAAAATAAGCTCGTAAAAGCATCCAAGTATAATGAACAGTATGTGAAAGAACAAATTAATAAGGGCAATAAATTTACCCATTACGGCGGGGTGGACACTGAAAAGCAGACTAAGCCTCAGCAAGGTGGATCTTCCGGGGGAACGGCACAGCAGCAGGAAGCTCCTAAACAGCCGACTGCTGCAAATGTGCCTAACGGATTCTCAGATAATGATATCCAGTTAATGGCCAATGCAGTTTATGGAGAATCAAGAGGAGAGCCGTATACAGGCCAGGTGGCAGTTGCCGCAGTTATCTTAAACCGTGTAGAAAGTGCATCATTTCCGAACACTGTATCTGGCGTTATTTTTGAGCCGCGTGCTTTTACCGCCGTGGCCGATGGACAGATATGGTTAACGCCGAATGAAACTGCAAAAAAGGCCGTCCTTGATGCCATTAATGGATGGGATCCAACAGGCGAGGCACTGTATTACTTTAACCCGGATACAGCAACAAGCGGATGGATTTGGACACGGCCGCAAATCAAGCAGATTGGAAAACATATATTCTGTAAATAGAGGGGTGAATGATCATGCTTAGAGGAATTCTCATAGGCGTACTTGCACTGGGTGTTGCCGGTACAGCGTTTTGGGGTTATCAGGAACACCGGGAGAAAAATGCAATCCTAATTAATGCCGAAAATAATTATCAAAGGGCATTTCATGATTTAACTTACCAAATTGACCTATTGCATGACAAAATCGGAACAACCTTAGCAATGAATTCGAGAGCTTCACTATCACCTGAATTGGCAGAAGTGTGGAGATTGACTTCAGAAGCCCACTCAGATGTTGGCCAGCTGCCTCTCTCACTTCTTCCTTTCAATAAAACAGAAGAGTTTCTATCCAATATTGGAGATTTCAGTTATCGGACAGCAGTAAGGGATTTGGAGAAGGAACCTTTATCGGATAAAGAATATCAAGCGCTAAAGCAGCTCTATAAACAGTCGGCTGATGTTCAGCAGGATTTGCGCAAAGTTCAGCATATGGTGCTTGAAAAGAACTTACGGTGGATGGATGTAGAAATGGCGCTCGCTTCCAATGGGGAAGCTGCAGATAATACAATCATAGATGGATTTAAGACAGTGGAAAAAACGGTTGAAGGCTATGGAGAGACAGACTTTGGACCGGCATTTGTAAATATGCAGAGGAAGGATGAAAATTACAAATATCTTAAAGGTAAAGAAATAACAGAAGAAGAAGCTGCACGAATAGGTCAGCAATATGCAAAGTTGGGGAAAAATGTAAATATAAGAGTGACTGAAAACGGCAAAGGATCTGATTACGGGTTCTATAGTGTCAGTATTCAAAATAAGAAAACAAAAGAAGAAGCAAACATGGATATCACTAAGAAAGGCGGGTATCCTATCTGGTTCATACTGGATCGGGAAGTGGCGAAACAAAAAGTAAGCCTTAATGAAGCAAGCAATAATGCGATTAAATTTCTGAAAGAAAATGGCTTCAAGGACCTTGATTTATTCGAGAGTGCTCAGTATGACAATTTAGGCGTATTTACCTTCGTATCCAATCAGGATGGCGTAAGAATTTATCCGGACTCCATTCGTGTGAAAGTTGCGCTTGATAATGGCAGTATGGCAGCCTTTTCTGCTGAGGATTATTTAAAAGCTCATCACCAGAGAGAAATTCCTGAGCCTGCAATTACTGCAGAAGAGGCGAGAGCCAAGGTGAATCCACAGCTTAAAGTCATGGAAGACAGACGGGCAATCATCATTAATGATTTAAAACAGGAAGTTTCCTGTTATGAAATTCTAGGCACATTGGGTGAAGATACCTACAGAATCTATATAAACGCAGAAACAGGACAAGAAGAAAAAGTAGAAAAGCTAAAAAATGCTGAGCCAGTATTTGAAGATGTACTGTAGAGAAAGCCGTATAGGCTTTCTTTTTTTGCTTTAGGAAGCACTTGGGTCTTTTTGCCTAAGTTTTTTAAAAATGCTATTGCGGGAATCTTTTATACCGGTCATAATTAAATGACAAGTTTATCCTTTTAATAAGGGAAGTGTGTCAGTGTGATAAATATTGGAGAGACAGTGCTGCTCGAATTAACATACTCGGAAAAATCCGAGAAATATAAATGCAAGCTTGTTGAAAGAGAAGGAAATAATCTATATATTGATTATCCGATAGTACAGGAAACAAATAAAACTGCTTTCCTGCTCGATGGGACTCAGCTGAAGGCAACCTTTTTGGCTGAAGATGGGACGGTATATCTTTTCGAAAGCGAGGTTATGGGAAGAGTTAAGTTGAAGATCCCGATGATTGTTTTATCATATCCGGGGGACGAACATTTGGTAAAAATTCAGCGGCGTCAGTTTGTCCGGGTTGAAACACCCGTTGATGTTGCTATCCACCCGGAAAGTAATGAGTTTAGTCCTTTTGTATCCGTTACGGATGATATTAGTGCTGGCGGGGCTGCAATCATCGCACAAACAGGCAGCTCTTTAATAGCGAATATGCAAATACTCACTTATTTCGTATTAACTATGCAAAACGGCGACAATTATTATTTACGGCTTAAAAGTAAGGTAATCAGAGTTTCTGAACCTCAAAATGGAAAATCGCTTATTTCTGTTCAGTTTTTGGAGGTAAGCCCCCAGGATAGACAATTGCTCCTGCGATTTTGTTTCGATAGGCAACTGGCAATGAAGAAAAAAGGCCTGGAAATATAAATAAAGGAATATTTTTTATATTCATCTCTCATAATAGATGGTGAAGTCTATTGGCTTATTCTTATTTTACCAGTTGGAGAGATGGCATTAATGAAAACGGTGGAGAGGATTATTCTAAAGTTAATTATTGTGCAATTTGTTTTCTTGCTGTTCACTCAATTTTTCTTTCATCATATGGATGCTTTTCCGGAATTAAAGCAGCTGACTCAGTATGAGGGTGTTACAGATCAGAATTTCACTGAGCTGCTTGAAACGTTCAGGGAAAATTATTAGCAGGCAGGCGCCTGCTTATTTTTTGTCCCGGCAGTCGGGAAAATCGATCATTTATAAGCCTTTCAGGGGCTATTTTTTAATATTTGCAAGACTTAAAAAACAGCTTAATTATGCACTGATGCAGACTTATTATGTTAAAATAAAGCTGAATGAACCTGGGAAAGAAGCGGCCAGGGGTACAGGAGGAACTATGAGCAAACGTATATCAATTGCAATTGACGGCCCAGCTGCTGCAGGGAAAAGTACAGTAGCAAAGATTGTGGCAGAAAAATTATCTTACATATATATTGATACTGGTGCCATGTATCGCGCCTTGACTTATAAAGCTATTCAGAAGAATGCAAGTCTTGAAGATGAAGCTTCTCTTATGGAGATTCTAAACAATACAGTTATTGAACTGCAGCCAGGCGAAAAAGGGCAATTAATTTATCTGGACGGGCTGGATGTGACAAATGAAATCAGGACTTCTGAAGTGACAAATTCTGTTTCTATAGTCTCCATGCATAAGCTAGTTAGAGAAGAAATGGTATTGCGCCAGCAAAGCTTTGCTTTAAATGGAGGAGTTGTAATGGATGGCCGGGATATCGGAACTCATGTCCTGCCCCATGCAGAAGTAAAGATTTTTCTTTTAGCCTCTGTCGATGAAAGAGCTGTAAGGCGACATAACGAAAATATCCAGAAGGGATATCCATCTGATCTTGAAAAACTAAAGGAAGAAATTTCCTTAAGGGACAAGTTGGACTCTGAGCGCGAAGTAGCTCCCTTAAAGAAAGCAGATGATGCAAAGGAGATTGATACAACTTCTTTGTCAATTGGACAGGTAGTCGATAAGATAATGGATCTGGCTATTGAAAGGATTGGTTCAAAGTGAATCTCTATTCTTTTGCCAAAGCAGCAGTCTATGGAGTTCTAAAACCCATATACAGATTTGAAGTAATTGGGAAGGAGAACTTTCCTGCTGAAGGGGGCGTCCTTTTATGCTCCAATCATATAGATAATCTCGATCCTCCGGTAGTCGGCATTAATGCTCCAAGGCCAGTTTATTTTATGGCCAAAGAAGAGCTTTTTAATGTACCGGTTCTGGGGAAAATTCTTCCCGATCTAAACGCATTTCCTGTCAAGAGAGGAATGAGTGACAGAGAGGCATTAAGAAAAGGGCTTGGAATATTAAAAGAAGGAAAGGTTTTAGGGCTGTTTCCAGAGGGTACTAGAAGTAAAACGGGGCAGCTGGGGAAAGGACTGGCAGGTGCAGGTTTTTTTGCTCTCAGGTCAGAAGCGAATGTCGTTCCCTGCGCCATTATTGGCCCCTATAAAGCTTTTTCAAGATTAAAAGTTGTATATGGTAAACCAATTGATATGAAAGAGCTAAGGGAAAGAAAGGCCTCGGCAGAGGAAACCACTGAATTGATTATGTCAGAAATACGTAAATTAATTGAAGATTATTCATAGACCTTCTTGCTTGACAAAAAACTTCTTTTGTAAGAAGTTAGTAAAAAGGCATTTTTTAAAAAGGCGAAAATATTCGAAAAATAAGGCTGTCCTTTACTTTGAACTTCAAGAATTGTCTAGCGCAAGCACCCTGACCCTTCGAGGTCACAAGTCTTGTTCTTGTCGGGGATGGGCAAGGCGTTTACGCTTTTCTTATGAGGGCAGAAAGAGACATTCAACAACAGTTGAAAAATAGCCTGCAAAATAAATAGCCATTCGAGTATTTCTGCTGCTGACACAGGGTTCTTGCCTGGATGGCAGGCAGTTGAATACAGATTAAAAATTTGAAAGCAGCCATTGGATTAAGGAGGAATACATATGTCAGAGGAAATGAATCAAGTAGAAGTTAAAAATTTTGAGGTGGGTGACAAGGTAAAAGGCCAAGTTACCAAAGTAGAAGAAAAGCAAGTCATTGTTGATCTTGCTGACAGCAAATTGGATGGGATTATCCCAATCAGCGAGCTTTCAAGCCTTCATATTGAAAAAGCAAGCGATGCGGTTTCAGAAGGAGATGAGCTCGAGCTTGAAGTTTTAAAAGTGGAGGAAGAAGCCCTTATTCTTTCTAAACGAAAAGTGGATGCCGGGAAATCCTGGGAAACCCTTGAAAAGAAATTCAATGATGGTGAAGTTTTTGAAGCAGAAATAAAAGATGTTGTTAAAGGCGGCTTAGTAGTAGACTTGGGTGTGCGCGGATTTGTTCCTGCTTCCCTGGTTGAAGCTCACTTTGTTGAGGACTTTACTGATTATAAAGGCAAAACGATGACATTTAAAATTGTAGAGCTTGATAAAGATAAAAATCGCCTGATTCTTTCTCACCGCGCTGTAATAGAGGAAGAAAAAGGAAAACAGAAACACCAAGTGCTTGAATCCCTTCAGGCAGGTCAGGTTTTAGATGGAACAGTTCAAAGAATTACTGACTTTGGAGCATTTGTTGATATTGGCGGGATCGATGGTCTTGTTCATATTTCCCAGCTTTCTTATGAGCATGTAGAGAAGCCTTCAGATGTTGTGGAAGAAGGCCAAAAAGTGAAAGTGAAAGTATTAAGTGTAGACCGGGATAATGAACGCATTTCACTTTCCATTAAGGAGACTTTGCCAGGGCCATGGGATAATATCAGTGAAAAGGCTCCTAAAGGAAGCACTCTTGAAGGAACAGTAAAAAGACTGGTGTCATATGGAGCATTTGTTGAAGTTTTCCCAGGAGTGGAAGGCCTTGTCCATATTTCTCAAATTGCGCATAAGCATATTGGAACTCCTCACGAAGTATTGAGCGAAGGACAGGAAATAAAAGTAAAGGTTCTTGATGTGAACGAACAGGACCAGCGCCTGTCATTGAGCATCAAAGATCTTCTTGAAAAAGAACAGGAAGAAGTGACTGACTATGAACTTCCTGAAGAAAATAAAGGCTTCTCTCTTGGTGATATGATAGGCGACCAGCTAAAGAATTTAAAAAAGTAATGGTGATAAATTTTGTCTAGATCAAAACGTAAATGGGATCATATCCAGCATGCTTTGGCAACGGGCCAAAACAGCAATACCGGTTTAGAGGATATTGCATTTATTCATCAAAGTCTTCCTGATGCGTTTCTTGATCAGGCTGATTTAGGCACTTCAATTGGCGAACTTTCATTAAGTTCGCCAATTTTTATAAATGCCATGACAGGAGGCGGAGGAGAAAGAACGGTTCAAATTAACCGGGATCTCGCCCTGGCTGCCAGATCAACAGGCCTTGCTATGGCAGTAGGGTCTCAAATGTCTGCACTGAAGGATCCAAGTGAAGCAGAATCCTACAGGGTTGTCAGGAGAGAAAACCCCTATGGAATTATTATTGGCAACTTAGGCAGCGAAGCTACAATCGATCAGGCAAAAGCAGCGGTTGATATGATAGAAGCAGATGCTTTGCAAATTCACTTAAATGTAGTCCAGGAATTGACCATGCCTGAAGGTGACCGTGATTTTCGGGGGGCCCTAAAAAGAATTGAACATATCGTCTCCCATTCAGAAGTTCCAGTAGTTGTAAAAGAAGTGGGGTTTGGCATGAATAAAGAAACAGTATCAATGCTTGCATCAGCCGGTGTTACAGCAATCGATATCGGCGGATTTGGCGGAACGAATTTCTCCCGCATAGAAAATGCAAGAAGAGAAAGACTGTTAACGTTTTTTAATGAGTGGGGAATTCCGACAGCAGTTTCCATTGCAGAAGCTGTATCTTTGGAAAAAGATATTGCTGTCATAGCTTCTGGGGGGATCCAGTCAAGCCATGAAATAGCTAAGGCAATTGCTCTTGGTGCAGGAGCTGCAGGGATGGCGGGATACTTTTTGAAAGTGCTCATGAAAGAAGGACTTGAAGCACTCATTGAAGAGATTAACAATATGCATACCGAATTGAAAGTGCTCATGACGGCCTTGGGGGCAGCAAACATCGCCCAGCTTCAGCAGTCTCCAATTATCATAACTGGAGGGACCCATCATTGGCTGAATGAACGTGGCATTGATACAAAGGCATATTCCCAGCGGATCATCCCAAAGTAAAGCTCTCGTCAAATGACGAGAGCTATTTTTTGCTTTCAGAGGCGTGTATATTAGATTTTTGAACATCGATAACTGTCTGGGTCCACAAGGAACGCTTCGACAGCATGACCATAGCACGATTAAAAGCATTAGCTTTTATGAGGAGCGCCTCCACCCTCGAGGTCACAAGTTTGTCCGGTTTCGGCTCCGGACGAAAGCTAACCATTCCATTCCAGAAGGAAAGAACACCTTCCTGCAGGGCTAATCTTGTGCTTGGTGCCCCCAAGGAAAGGAGGGCTTTGTCAGCATAATCATCGCACGATCAAATGCGCCAGCTTTTGAGAGAATGTGGCGTTTTTAGTCTGTGTTCCTTTGTGAGCAAAGTGCTTGCACTTTTCTTTTTAACTGTATTTTGAATCATTCAAAGATCTGGCTTCTTCGGGGCTCTGCATCTTGGCAGCTCCAGCATAATGAAGTGCCTGGTCGCGATCGGATTCCACTTTTCCGCTATTTTTAAGTTTTTTTTCCTGTCTGTCTTTACCCATATTAAACACCTCCATGTTATTAAGATGAAATGAGTGCAAAAGAATTATGCAAAAAGATAGCTTTGATTCCAAAGGAATTATCCTTTTGAACTTGCAGGGTTATTTTACATATGAAAAAGCCATAATGGAAATGATAGGAGGTAGAGGATGGAAGGATTAATTTTCTATTGGATTTCCTGGATGGTTTGGATTATGGCGACTTTTTTTATGGATCGAAATAATAAATACAGGTTTCTATTATCTGCCTGGATTTTATTCTTCATTATGCTGTCACCCTGGACACTTAAAATCTTCAATGTTGAAACTGGTATTGGTGGCCTTTTTCTGCTTGTATCTTTATATATTTTTGCTGGGAGATTAAAAAAACTGAGTAAACTTTATTTCCTTTTTTGTGCTTTCATCCTGATGATGGCATATGTCACATTTCATCTGTTTGAACTGTTTGATCCGGTTTGGGTAATATTCTCACGAAATTGGATGCTGTCAGTCCTTCTTGTTTATTTGGCAGTTCTCCTGCAAAAAAACAGAATGCTCAGACTGCCGTTAATATTGCTCGGGAGCATCCAGGGAGAAGTTCTTTATGCGCTCATACTTAATCAATTTTCCTTTCCGTACACTATTGGATCATTGGCCTTTCTGGATATCATGGCAATCTCTGTTTCCATATCGGCCGTATGGATTGCAGTGCAATGGGCCGTCAAATATATTGAAGCCAACTTTAAACATTTCGAAAGGGAGAAACAAAAATTATCATGAGCGAATATACGTACCCGATACTTTTTGGTCTGGCAGCCGGAACTTTGACCCGTATTTATATGCTGAGGACGGATTACCGGCAATACCCTACATACTTACATGGAAAAATTATACACGTTGCATTGGGATTCATTGCTGCTGGCCTGGGAACGGTGGCCATCCCTTCAATTATGGAGGAAGAATTCACAGCCATTACCTTCCTGACCCTTGCTGCATCCCAGTTTAGGGAAGTCAGAAACATGGAGAGAAACACGCTTACTGAACTGGACAGCTACGAAATGGTTCCCAGAGGCAAAACGTATATAGAAGGCGTGGCGATCGCCTTCGAAAGCAGAAATTATCTTGTGATTTTTACATCTTTATTAAGTACGCTTGGCTATCTGCTATTTAATATATGGGGAGGGCTTGCGGCAGCCATTCTGGCCGTACTTATTTCAAAGAAATTAATGTCAGGGGGAAGGCTGAAGGAAATCGTTGAAGTTGAGTTTGTAGAGCCGCGATTTGATGGAGCGGGCTTGTATGTTGACAATATTTATATCATGAATATAGGTTTGCCTGAAAGACAAGAGGAAGTGCTGCGATATGGGATGGGATTTATTTTAAAACCTAAAAATTTCAATGCCCGCTCCACTATTGCGAATCTTGGGCAGAGACAGGCTATATTGCATGATGTTTCTACTGCTTTGGGTGTTTACCGGGATTCCGGAACTCCTGCGCTTGTTCCGCTTGCGAAAAGGGACCTTGATGATGGGCGTGTGGGGGTTTTTGTATTGCCGCAGGAAAAGAATATCAATAAAGCCATAAAAATCATCGAAGCGGTTCCGACACTCGAAAACGCGATTAGGATGCCTACTGAACGGCAAACTAATGGGAAAGGAAGTTAGCGTATGGTGCTTGAAAAATTCATACTGGCTGCAATTACAACAAATCCAGCCAAGATACCCTCAGGAACCGCCGTATTTCATTGTGAAGATAAAAAAGAAATGGAAATCATCGCAGCCAATCTCGAAGCTATTCTTGACGGTATTGCCCATGCTTTAACAGATGAACTATATGTAATTGTTAAGCATTAATCCAGCTTCCAAGTTTTTCATTGCTAGGAAGGTTTCTCTTTGTTAAAATATCTAAGTTAGACCCTTCTATCTTTGAGAAGGGTTTATTTTATAAATGTACAGCTGTTTGGATGGTTTTAACATCAATGTAGTGTTATTGTGGACAGCCATCTGTATGCTTACTCAAGGTAAAGGCATTTCTGGAACATAGATGGGATGTTTAAACAATTTAAATAAAGAATTGAAAGGGTGATGTTCATGGCAAAACCAGTGGTGGCTATTGTCGGGCGTCCTAACGTTGGGAAATCAACGATATTTAACAGAATTGTAGGAGAACGGATATCCATTGTCGAAGATATTCCGGGAGTGACAAGGGACAGGATTTATAGTTCGGCAGAATGGCTGACTCATGATTTTAATATTATTGACACAGGCGGAATTGATATTGGAGACGAGCCATTTTTAGAGCAAATTCGGCTTCAGGCAGAAATTGCGATTGATGAAGCGGATGTCATCATTTTTCTTGTAAACGGGCGAGAGGGTGTTACCTCTGCAGACGAGGAAGTTGCCAAAATTTTATATAAAGCCAAAAAGCCTGTAGTTCTTGGGGTAAATAAGATCGATAACCCTGAGATGCGGGATTTAGTCTATGACTTTTATGCACTTGGCTTTGGTGAACCATTTCCTATTTCAGGTTCTCATGGGCTTGGTCTTGGAGACTTGCTTGATGAAGCAGCCAAGCATTTCCCGAAACATGGCCAAACTGAATATGGAGAAGATGTCATTAAGTTTTCTTTAATTGGGCGCCCGAATGTCGGGAAATCCTCCCTTGTAAACGCAATGCTTGGTGAAGAACGGGTCATTGTCAGCAATATCGCAGGCACCACAAGAGATGCTATCGACTCGAAGGTGAAGGTTGACGGACAGGAATATGTCATCATCGATACTGCAGGAATGCGAAAAAAAGGGAAAGTCTATGAAACAACAGAAAAATACAGTGTACTGAGAGCTTTGCGGGCAATCGAACGTTCCGATGTTGTCCTAGTGGTCATCGATGGGGAAGAAGGAATCATCGAGCAGGACAAGCGCATTGCCGGTTATGCTCATGAAGCAGGCAGAGCTGTTGTTATTGTAGTCAATAAGTGGGATGCAGTTGAAAAAGATGAGAGAACAATGAAGGCATTTGAACAAAATATCCGTGAGCATTTTCAATTCCTTGATTATGCACCAATTGTTTTCCTTTCAGCTAAAACGAAAAAGCGTATTCATACTCTTATCCCGATGATTAATACAGCCAGTGAAAACCATGCTTTGCGTGTTGAAACAAGCGTCCTCAATGATGTCGTTATGGATGCTGTTGCGATGAATCCAACACCTACAGATAAAGGAAGACGCCTAAGAATTTATTATACAACACAGGTTGCTGTGAAGCCGCCGACATTTGTTGTGTTTGTTAATGATCCTGAACTTCTTCATTTTTCATATGAACGTTTCCTTGAAAACAGAATTAGAGACGCTTTTGGTTTTGAAGGCACACCTATTAAGATATTTGCAAGGGAAAGAAAATAATGCGATGATGCCAGCCGGAAAGCTTTAATGTTGTCTGGCAGGCAGAATCGGATGAATTTTTGATGCATCCAAATACATTGAAAGGCAGTGATCAAATGGAGCGGAAAAAAGAAAGTGTAGCTGTAGCAGGTGCTGGCAGCTGGGGTACTGCCCTGGCGATGGTGCTTGCGGATAATGGGCATGACGTCAGACTGTGGGGCCATAATCCTGATCAGATAGAAGAAATTAATAAGCACCATACTAATCAAAAATATTTATCAGGGATACATCTGCCTGCAGAAATAAGGGGATACACCTCGCTTGAAGAGGCTTTAACCGGAACAGACACTTTGATTTTGGCAGTACCGACAAAGGCAATTCGTGAAGTAGTCGGCAAGATCAAGGGAAGTAGAAAAGAGCCTCTAACCATTGTACACGTAAGTAAAGGCATTGAACCTGATTCACTTCTCCGGATTTCTGAAATGATTGAAGAAGAAATGCCTGGAAATCTTCTGGATAGTGTAGTGGTACTCTCTGGCCCAAGCCATGCAGAAGAAGTTAGTCTGCGGCATCCAACTACTGTTACGGTATCATCAAAAAATATGGTTGCTGCCGAAAAAATCCAGGATTTGTTTATCAATAACAATTTCAGAGTATATACAAACCCGGATATCATTGGAGTGGAAATTGGCGGGGCTTTGAAAAATATTATTGCGCTTGCAGCTGGAATTACAGATGGCTTAGGCTATGGAGACAATGCAAAGGCAGCCCTGATAACCAGAGGCCTTGCTGAAATTGCCCGTCTCGGTATGAAGATGGGGGCAAGCCCGCTTACTTTCTCCGGTTTAGCGGGAATCGGTGATTTGATCGTTACATGCACTTCTGTCCATTCACGCAATTGGCGAGCAGGCAACCTTCTTGGAAAGGGCCATAATCTGCAGGAGGTCCTTGATAATATGGGGATGGTCGTAGAGGGAGTCAGGACAACAAAGGCAGCACATCAGCTGGCTCAAAAATATGATGTAAAAATGCCGATTACTACTGTCCTGTATGATGTTCTTTTTAATAATGTAATTGCGAAGGATGCTGTTGATCTTCTGATGGCAAGAGGAAAAACACATGAGATGGAAGATCTTGCGAACGTTTTGGAAGATCAAAGCGGGAATAAAAAGGACTGAAATGTTTATTAATTGAAAAATATAGGCATTAGATGATGCGAGACAGCAGGTTCCTGCATACAATGCAACGAAGCAAACTAGTGTAATGAACAGGGTGCTGGGTTATTTAGTCAAATGGCTGAGGTAAAGAATTGCCCCTTCTTTGCCTCAGTTTTTTTGTGTTTAATTTTTTCGTAATGAAAAGTTTTTAGATTTATTCAATTAGTATGTTATAATACATTTCGGAAAAGGGAGTTGATTTGTATGTCGCCGGCTTTAATGAAAATGTGGATATCCCTTGCTTCTATGGGATTTATGTTTTTATCTATAATATTAATTTATCTTAGCCGCTACAAGCTGAAACCTGGAGTTTTTAAGATTATAACAGCCATTGTTGCCTACTTTTTAATGATAATAAGCGGGATTATTATAGTGATTGTCGTGTTCAGCGGTCCGACAAGCAGCTAGCACTTTTACATAAAGGGTTGATTAAATGAAAAAAGCTTTTAATATATTTTTGCTCTTGTTGAGCGGTGCTTTGATTCTGACGGGCTGTATGTATCCTGAAGAGAAATTATCACAAAATCAGATAGCCTATAAGGATCAGCTTCAGTCTGTCCAGTCGGCAGTGGACCAATATCGGGAAGCAAATGGAGGCCTTTTGCCGATCAAAACCAAGGATCAGACGACCCCTATATATCAAAAATATCCAATTGATTTTAAGAAAATTGCCCCCGAATATATGGCAGAGCCGCCTGGGAATGCCTTTGAATCCGGCGGAGTTTTTCAATATGTAATCGTTGATGCAGAAACAGATCCAAAAGTGAAGATTTTTGATTTAAGAATTGCTGAAACTATAAGGGATATTAACCTGAGGGTTAAGGCAAATGGGTTCCCGCCATATAAAGAGCAGATAGCAGAAAATGTCTTTACGATGGATTTCAAAAAATTAGGGTTTAAGGAAGAACCTAAAGCCCTCAGTCCATACAGCGGCCAGAGCCTCCCGTATGTTGTTACCGGCAATGCAGAGGTATACGTGGATTATCGGGCTGATTTATATCAGGCATTGGAGAATAAGGAAAACAAGCCTAAACCTGGAGAAGATATTAGAGATCTTCTTGTAGAGGATTCTGATTTTGTTCCTGCCTATTCCCTGCCTTACACAATCGATCCCGCCACAAATGATCCAATCTTTTTGGTGAAATAGTCATAACCCTTCTCCTGCAAAATATATTGTAGGAGAAGGGTTATTTTTTTATATACTTTTATAGCCACTCTTCAACTATTGACTATAAGCATAAAGGTAAAGGAATAAAGAGTAAGGGGAGTTTGAAAATAAAAAAGGAAATTTGGAATGGTAAGCTGTCCATTTCAGACTGTCATTGGTTTGGAGATTTCCAGCTGGGCTGGCAGGTGCAATGCACATTCCTGATAGGGGGTAAAAATTTTAAAAAACTGTCATAACAATGTAGGACAACATCATACACATATAATGTCCAAACATAATAGATAGGATAATATTATCCCATTAACTCAAGATTTCAGGAGGGGATCACTTGGAAAAGGTTGATATTTTTAAAGATATTGCCGAAAGAACTGGCGGCGATATATATTTTGGAGTAGTTGGCGCAGTTCGCACCGGCAAATCTACATTTATAAAAAAGTTTATGGAACTAGTTGTTCTGCCAAATATGGAGAATGAAGCAGAACGTGCCCGCACACAGGATGAGCTTCCTCAAAGTGCTGCCGGCAAGACGATTATGACAACAGAACCGAAATTTGTCCCTAACCAGGCTGCTACAGTGCATGTTGCAGAAGGGCTGGATGTAAATATCAGGCTTGTGGACTGTGTGGGATATACAGTACCGGGGGCGAAGGGCTATGAAGACGAAAACGGCCCGAGAATGATCAATACACCTTGGTATGAAGAGCCGATTCCTTTTCATGAAGCTGCTGAAATAGGAACTAGAAAGGTAATTCAGGAGCATTCGACTATCGGAGTAGTGGTTACAACTGACGGAACAATTGGAGAGATCCCGCGTGCGAATTACCTGGAAGCCGAAGAAAGGGTTATTGAAGAGTTAAAGGAAGTTGGCAAGCCATTTATCATGATCATTAACAGTGTCCAGCCTCATCATCCGAATACGGATGCCCTGAGAAATGATCTCGCTGAAAAATACGATATCCCTGTCCTGGCCATGAGTGTTGAGGGCATGAGGGAATCAGATGTACTAAACGTTATGCGTGAAGCTCTTTATGAGTTCCCGGTACTGGAGGTCAATGTAAACCTTCCGAGCTGGGTAATGGTGCTGCATGAAGATCACTGGCTTCGTGAAAGCTATCAGGAAGCTGTTAAAGAAACGGTTAAGGATATAAAGAGGCTAAGAGATGTCGACCGAGTGGTCCATCAATTCAGCGACTTTGAATTCATTGACCGGGCAGGCCTCGCAGGTATTGAAATGGGGCAGGGAGTAGCCGAAATTGACTTATATGCGCCAGATGATCTTTATGATGAGGTACTTAAAGAGATAGTGGGTGTTGAAATCCGCGGAAAAGACCACTTGCTTGAGCTGATGCAGGAATTTGCTCATGCCAAAGCAGAGTATGATCAAATTTCCGATGCATTGAGAATGGTAAAGCAAACCGGCTACGGCATTGCTGCTCCTTCGCTGGCTGATATGAGCCTCGATGAACCGGAAATTACACGCCATGGTTCCCGCTTTGGTGTAAGGCTAAAAGCCGTTGCCCCATCCATTCATATGATTAAAGTGGATGTAGAATCTGAATTCTCACCTATCATCGGAACAGAAAAGCAAAGTGAAGAACTTGTCCGCTATCTGATGCAGGACTTTGAAGACGATCCGCTTTCAATTTGGAACTCCGACATCTTTGGACGCAGCCTAAGCTCCATCGTAAGAGAAGGAATTCAGGCCAAACTCTCCCTAATGCCTGAAAATGCAAGATACAAACTGAAAGAAACATTAGAAAGAATCATCAACGAAGGCTCTGGCGGATTAATAGCGATTATTCTTTAATGAAGGCTCCTTTTGGAGTCTTTTTTTACGTTTATTCTAATTTAAAGGAAATGTTTGAAAAATTCACTGCTTAATTTGCAATTGATTATCTAAAATAGTGTTTTAAAAAGCGCCGTAAGGGTAATAAAAACAGGTCAACTTATTACAAATATGTTGCAAAGAAGAAAAGATTCCCATTAAATCATGAAATATTCTTGATAACAGCATTTGATTGTGATAATCTTTTAACAGAATTACCGTTATGGCGGCCGAAACCCTTATATTTAAAGGGTTTATAATGATTTTTGGATTGAAAAATTTCAATTTATCATTTATTATAGGGCTTGTTATACAAAAAAAACGCCATAACGTATAGAATTCAGTAATTTTGTTTACAAATGTATGTAAGGAATCTTATTTTACTGGGTTTTATCCATATTTGGGAGGAGGTGAAAGGCATGAACAAAACAGAACTAATTAACGCAGTTGCTGAAGCTGGCGAACTTTCTAAAAAAGACGCGACTAAAGCAGTTGATGCTGTTTTCGATACAATCCTTGATGCTTTGAAAAATGGTGATAAGGTACAACTAATCGGTTTCGGAAACTTTGAAGTTCGCGAGCGTGCAGCCCGTAAAGGACGCAACCCGCAAACTGGCGAAGAAATCGAAATCGCTGCAAGCAAAGTTCCTGCTTTCAAACCAGGTAAAGCGCTTAAAGATGCAGTTAAATAATCTACATACAAGTGCTTAAAGCTTATGCTTGAGCTAAAAACCGCGAATAATCGCGGTTTTTTCTTTTTTATCCGATCTGAAATCACCCTGGCTACAGGGGAAAGAGCTGTATATTTAAATTAGAGAAAGACACGGAAGTTTCAGTTTTGCCTGAATGAAAGGGTTATGCTAATATGAACATATTATTACCACAGTGTTAATACATAGGAGGCATAATTATGGCAGAAGTGAATCGTGCCCAGATAGAGGATGCGGTGCGTTTAATATTAGAAGCTATCGGAGAAGACCCGAATCGTGAAGGACTTCTTGATACGCCTAAGCGAGTCGCAAAAATGTATGAAGAAGTTTTTATGGGGCTTAACCAGGATCCTAAAGAATACTTTGAAACAGTATTTGGCGAAGATCATGAAGAACTTGTTTTAGTTAAAGATATTCCATTCTACTCTATGTGTGAACATCATCTTGTACCTTTCTTTGGTGTTGCTCATGTAGCTTACATCCCAAGGGGCGGCAGAGTAACAGGTTTAAGCAAACTTGCCAGAGCAGTGGAGGCGGTTGCCAAGCGTCCTCAGCTTCAGGAACGCATTACATCTACTGTGGCAAATTCCATTCTGGAAAAGCTTGAGCCCCATGGTGTAATGGTCGTTGTGGAAGCGGAACATATGTGCATGACAATGCGCGGAGTTAAAAAGCCTGGTTCAAAAACGGTGACATCAGCAGTAAGAGGTGTGTTTGCAGAGGATGCAAGAGCACGGGCTGAAGTGCTTTCGCTTATTAAACAATAATAATGAGAACTCTGTAATGAAGGAGTTCAGGCTATAAAAAGGTCAAAGGCTGAAAGATAAAACTTTTAGCCTTTTTTTGTAAGTAATTATCATGAACATATGAAGCAAAGGATGGTTTAAATGGAAAAGAAAAGTCCACCAGCAAATGAATATATTGTGATAAAAGCCAAAGAAGACGGTGTTAATGTCATAGGGTTAACAAGAGGCTCTGATACAAGATTCCATCATTCAGAAAAACTTGATCAGGGAGAAGTAATGATTGCACAATTTACCGAGCATACATCCGCGATTAAGATCCGGGGGAATGCAAGAATAATGACAAGCTATGGGGAACTTGAAAGTGAAGCTAAGAAATAACCTTCCCTTTGAAAAGAAGGATAGGATATTTTCACAAGAGAATGTCCTGACATGTTCCTGTAATTTATGATATAATTGTTTCTGCTTGATTATTTCTCTTGAATACAAGATACCGGGTAAAAGGCTTTTTTTTGCCCGTTTTACTTTAATAGTAACCAATGAATTGGCTAAAATAGATAAGATGTGTAAGGCAATTTGTGCCCGTTCTCTTTGTCGCAGTATTTACATGGAGAAAGCGCGCGGCTGAAAAAGAAAACTAAGGGGAAACAAGGGTGATGGCATGCATGATGTGAAGATTAAATTAGCAGATATAAAAGAACAGATTGAGAAAAAAGTTAACCACCCTTATCTGCTCAGGTATATTGATTCTCCTGTTATTGATGAAGACAAGCTTCTGCTTCTGATCTCTTTCCTGAATGATGTGGAAATACCTGACACAAAAGCAGAAAAATATGCAGTTACTGCAATGCTTATCCAAATCGCCCTTGATACCCATGAACTTGTTAAGAACGATGAATCTGAAGACAAAGGTCTTAAGCATAGACAGCTCACTGTCCTTGCAGGTGTTTATTACAGCGGTTTATATTACAAGATTCTCGCAGCTTTTGATGATATTAAAATGATCAGGGCCTTCGCAGATGGGATTAAAGATGTAAATGAGCATAAAATTTCGCTATATCAGAAGTCTCCTGATGCAGTTGACAGCCTGATGAATTCAGTCAAAAAAGTTGAGGCGTCCCTATTTGAAAAACTGGCTGATGCATTCAGCAAGGCAGCTTGGAAAGAGGTAATATCCAATCTTTTATTCATCAAGCGATTGATTGCAGAGAAGCAGCAGTTCATTAAGGAAGGAACCTCAGTCGTTTTTGAAGCCCTGAAAAAGCTGACTTTCCCAAAAGTGAAAGACATGTCTGCTGAGCAGCGGAGATATCTGATTCTCATTTGTGATAGATATATTGATTTTTCAAGGAATATAGTTGATCAATCCCTGAGGAAATTCCCTCTTGCAAATGAATTATTAGAGCAGCGTATTCACTGCATTTTTAATAATAGTCAGTCTGTGGCTAAAACTTTTGTGGAAGAAGGATAAAATATGCAGCAATCAAAAGAAGAACGTGTTCATAGCGTATTTGAAAAGATTTATGGCAACTACGATAAAATGAATTCAGTTATCAGCTTTCAGCAGCATTTAAGATGGCGCAAAGATACAATGAAAAAGATGAATGTTCAAAAGGGTTCAAAGGCTCTTGATGTTTGCTGCGGTACTGCCGATTGGTCCATTGCGCTTGCTGAAGCCGTAGGTGAAAACGGTAAAGTTGTAGGTTTGGATTTCAGTAAAAATATGCTTAAAATCGGTGAGGAAAAAATTAAGGATCGGAAACTGAAGCAAGTCGAGCTTGTGCATGGAAATGCAATGGAACTTCCTTTTGCGGACAATTCCTTCGATTATGTTACAATCGGTTTCGGTCTTCGCAATGTTCCGGATTATCTGCAGGTATTAAAAGAAATGCACCGTGTTGCAAAGCCTGGCGGTATAGCAGTGTGTCTGGAGACTTCTCAGCCAACTCTGTTTGGATACAAGCAGGCTTATTATTTCTACTTCCGTTTTATCATGCCTATGTTTGGCAAGCTTTTTGCCAAAAGTTTTAATGAATATTCCTGGCTGCAGGAATCAGCCAGAGACTTTCCTGGGATGAAAGAACTTGCAGGAATGTTCGAAGAAGCAGGCTTTAAGAACGTCACATTCAAGCCTTATAGCGGCGGTGTGGCTGCAGTACACATTGGAACGAAATAAAAAATAATAACTTGTTCTGTATGTTTCTCATTGAACGATAGAGAATAGATCAGACGGGATCGATAAGCTGGGTGAGTAAGCAAATGAAATTGAAAATGATGTATTCATTTTTAAATTCAGATTTAACTGTTATAGAGAACGAGCTTGAGGAGACGATTAAAGCTGAGTCTCCTCTATTGCATCAGGCTTCCCTGCATCTGCTGCAGGCCGGGGGGAAAAGAATCCGGCCAGTTTTTGTTTTGCTTGCTGCAAAGTTCGGAGAATATGATATTGATAAAATTAAAAACGTAGCGGTATCACTGGAGCTTATCCATATGGCGTCGCTTGTCCATGATGATGTTATTGATGATGCAGAACTGCGCCGGGGGCAGCCTACCATTAAAGCAAAGTGGGATAATAAGATTGCCATGTATACCGGTGATTATATTTTCGCACGCGCTTTGGAATTAATAACCAATATACAAAATCCGCATGCTCACAAAATTCTCTCCCATACCCTTGTGGAACTTTGCATAGGAGAAATTGAGCAAATTAAAGATAAGTATAACTATGATCAGAATATAAGGACATATTTCCGGAGAATTAAAAGGAAAACAGCCATGCTTATTGCGGTGAGCTGTCAGCTTGGCGGCATTGCAGCTAATGTGGAGGAAGATATACATAAAAAGCTCTTTAAATTCGGCTATTTTGTGGGAATGTCCTATCAAATCATTGACGATGTCCTGGATTTTGTCGGTACAGAAAAAGAACTTGGCAAGCCGGCGGGAGGAGATCTCCACCAGGGTAACATTACGCTCCCTGCTTTATTTGCAATGGAGGACAGCATCATCTGCGATCAAATCAGCAGAGTCCACGAAGGAACTGAACGAAGTGATATTGAGAAGATAATTGCTTTGGTCAAAGACTCCGGTGCAATTGAAAAGTCTCTGCAAATTAGTGATAAATATCTGCAGAAAGCCTTGGGGGTTCTCGAAGAGCTGCCTCCTTCCAGGTCAAAGAAAGCTTTGCGGGATATTGCAAAATTTATAGGCAAAAGAAAATTTTAATCCGCCAATTAATTGCCAGCACTTTTACAGGTGCCGGCAATTTTGTTTAGGAGGAAATTATTAAGTAAAAGCGCTTTCAGATTTCTGTTGCTAAATTTTCAAAACAATGTTAATATTTTCGTGGATTAACATAAATCACTATACATAAAGTTTTAGGAGTGGAATCAATGGAAAGAACATTTTTAATGGTTAAACCAGACGGAGTACAGCGCAATCTAATCGGGGAAATCGTTTCCCGTTTCGAAAAAAAAGGCTTTCAGTTTGTTGGCGGCAAGCTAATGAGCATCAGCAGGGAACTTGCTGAAGAGCATTATGGAGAGCATAAAGAGCGTCCATTTTTCGGAGAACTTGTTGACTTTATTACATCCGGACCAGTATTCGCAATGGTTTGGGAAGGTGAAAATGTTATCGCTACAGCTCGTCAGATGATGGGTTCAACAAATCCTAAAGATGCTGCTCCTGGAACAATCAGAGGAGATTTCGGCATTACAGTTGGGAAAAATGTAATCCATGGATCAGATTCACCTGCAAGTGCAGAACGTGAGATCGGCCTTTTCTTCAAAGAGGAAGAAAAAGTGGAATACAAAAAACTAATGAATGAATGGATTAACTAATATTCAAAAAAAGTACTTGTCCCTGACAAGTGCTTTTTTTGTAACCGAATTCATTTTTACGGCTGGGCGGGCATAGATAGAAGTCAAAAAGCTCACCAATTATTATAAGAGGGGAAAAGGAATGGCTAACGATTATCAGGATTTTATTCTAAATATTAAAAGAAAAACAGGAATCGATCTATCTCTGTACAAAGAAGCACAAATGAAAAGAAGGCTCATTTCATTGTATGAGAAAAAAGGCTTTAATTCATTTGGAGATTTTTTTAATGGCATAGTCAAGGATAGAGAACTCCTGAATGATTTTTTGGACAGGATGACGATAAATGTTTCCGAATTTTACCGTAATGCGCAGAGATGGGAGGTGCTCGAAAAAAAAATCCTGCCGGGGTTATTAGAGCAGAATAGGAATTTGAAAATCTGGAGCGCAGCATGCTCCACTGGTGAAGAGCCTTATACAATTGCCATGATTTTATCAAAAATGCTGCCGCTATCCCAAATAAAGATTACTGCAACAGATATTGATGAAAATGCCCTGGCGAGGGCCCGGATGGGTGTATACCCTGAGCGTTCGCTTAATGAGGTTCCTGAAACCATGAGACAGAAATTCTTTGGGCGTGAAGGAAGTTTCTTTAAAATATCCGAGGATATAAAAAAGACGGTAATTTTTAAAAAGCAAAATCTTCTTGCAGACGATTTTGGCGGGCCGTTCGATTTAATTGTATGCAGGAACGTTCTTATTTATTTTACAGAGGAAGCAAAGGATCAGCTTTATCATAAATTCAGCAGCGCATTAAGAAAAGATGGCATATTCTTTGTTGGGAGTACTGAACAGATTTTTAACTCAGGCCGCTATCACTTGGAATCTGCTGAAACCTTTTTTTATAGAAAAGAATAAAAAAAGTAACCGCATAGGGGATGATTTTCTGACATCCTCTTTCTTTTGTTTTTCTCCGTTTTGTAGTAAATATCTATTCGTGTTAAAATGGCTCCATTCATAAGAAGAAATAAAATATTATAGGAATTTTCAATTTTATCTATTCTTATATTTATCATTATGTTATATTGATACATAATCCTTTAATGAGTTGAAGGGGGAAAGAGTTTTGAGATATCTTACATCTGGTGAATCTCACGGACCACAGCTGACCACTATAATTGAAGGGCTGCCTGCAGGAATGCCGCTGATTGATTCAGATATAAATGAAGAACTTGCCAGACGCCAGAAAGGCTATGGCAGAGGCAGAAGGATGCAAATTGAAAAGGATACTGTTCAAATAACAGCGGGGATCAGGCATGGATATACATTAGGATCGCCGGTGGCACTTGTGGTTGAGAATAATGATTGGAAGCATTGGACAAAGATTATGGGCCAGGACCCTCTAAGTCCTGAGGATGAGGGTGAAGTGAAGAGAAAAATATCGCGTCCCCGTCCAGGCCATGCTGACTTAAATGGAGCACTAAAATATGGGCACAGGGATATGAGGAATGTGCTGGAGCGATCTTCAGCCAGAGAAACGACAGTGAGGGTGGCAGCCGGTGCAGCTGCCAAAAAACTGCTCTCTGAATTGGGGATTGAAGTTGCAGCCCATGTTATTGAAATTGGCGGGGTTGTTTCAAGCAAAAGAGATTATTCTTCACTAAAAGAGTTAAAGGAAATCACAGAAGAATCGCCTGTTCGCTGTCTGGATCAGAATGCCGGCCAAAAAATGATGGATGCCATTGATTCCGCGAAAGAAAATGGGGATTCCATTGGCGGAGTAGTAGAGGTTATTGTTGAAGGCATGCCTCCGGGTGTCGGAAGTTATGTACACTATGACCGCAAGCTCGATTCAAAGCTTGCAGGGGCAATGGTGAGCATTAATGCGTTTAAAGGTGTTGAGTTTGGCATTGGCTTTGAGGCTGCAAGGAAGCCTGGAAGTGAAGTTCATGATGAGATCACATGGGATCCTGAAAAAGGCTATTATCGGAAAACGAACCGGCTTGGCGGCTTAGAAGGGGGCATGACAACGGGTATGCCTATTGTTGTCAGAGGAGTGATGAAACCAATTCCTACCCTCTATAAGCCTCTTCAAAGTGTCGATATTGAAACAAAGGAACCCTTCTCAGCAAGCATAGAGCGTTCTGACAGCTGTGCAGTACCTGCAGCTGCAGTCGTTGCAGAAAATGTAATTGCCTGGGAATTGGCTTCAGCTATTGTGGATCAATTTTATTCTGACCGTTTCGAAGCATTAAAAGCTTCGGTTGAGCAGCAAAGAAAATTTGCGAGGGAGTTTTAATGAATAGTATTTCAATCAAAACCCCCGGGAGGACCTATCCAGTTTATATAGGGTCAGGAGCAATTGAGGGATTGGGATCATATATTAAAGATACTTTTCCGGCTCTAACCAATTTAATGATAATTACAGATGAAACGGTCCGGGCCATACATCTGCCTGTGCTGGAAACAGCACTTAGGGGTATAGATGCAAAAGTCTGCACAGTGCCAAGCGGGGAGAGAGCAAAGACATTTGAAGTTTACTATCAATGCTTGTCATTTGCTTTGGAACATAAGCTTGACCGAAAATCTCTTATTCTGGCGTTTGGCGGGGGAGCTGTCGGAGATTTGGGAGGTTTCGTGGCTGCCACATTTATGAGGGGGATACCCTTCATTCAGATTCCTACTACCATTTTGGCGCATGATAGCGCCGTTGGAGGGAAAGTGGCCATCAACCATCCTTCAGGAAAAAATATGGTGGGATCCTTTTATCAGCCTCAAGCTGTATTTTATGATTTGAATTTTCTTGATTCCCTTCCTCCAAAAGAGGTGCGCTCAGGGTTTGCAGAAGTAATAAAGCATAGCTTGATACATGATATGAACTTTTATTTGAGTCTTAAAGACAACATCCGCTCGCTTGAAGGGCTTCCTTCTGATGAATTAAGCGGAATGCTTACAAAGGGGATAGAAATCAAAGGCATGATCGTTGCTGAGGACGAAAAGGAAGCTGGTGTTCGCGCATTCTTGAATTTCGGCCATACCTTGGGTCATGCAATTGAAGCAGAAAAAGGCTATGGAGAATGGACACATGGAGAATCTGTTGCAGTAGGAATGCTATTCGCACTCCAATTAAGCAATAAAATGCTTGATCTGCGTTTTGATGTTAACGAATTCCGGTGCTGGCTTGATCAGCTTGGCTACCAAACGGATCTCCCGGAAGATTTATCGCATTCAAAACTGCTGGAACGGATGAAGCAGGATAAAAAATCAGAAGGCCAGAATGTCCGCTTTGTTCTTTTGAAAGAAGTGGGCAGTCCCGTTATACACCAGGTTTCTGATGATTTTATTCTGCAGGAGCTCGCAATATTTTTAAAATAAACAAGGAAGACTTTATTACTAAGAGATAAAAAGGCTGGTGAATCAGCTTTGGGAGGTGCTGCAAGTGATTCGAGGGGTGAGGGGAGCCGTCACCGTAGATAAGAATAGTGAATCTGAGATATTAGAGGCAACTGAGATGCTGATCAGACAAATGATTCAGGAGAATAAGATTAATTCTGAGGATGTTGCTTCTGTATTCATATCCGTTACGGAAGAATTAACAGCAGCCTTTCCCGCAAAGGCAATGCGTTCAATAGAGGGCTGGACCTATGTTCCTGTCATGTGCATGAGGGAAATACCTGTTGAAGGATCACTTCGTAATTGTATTAGGGTAATGATGCATGTGAATATAGATGTTCCTCAGGAGAATATCTGCCATATATATTTGCGTGAAGCCATCCAGCTCCGGCCAGATCTAAAGACCACAGACTCTCCTTAATGGAGAGTTTTGTGATAATATAGGAGCAGATCAAATAACGCTTTAATACGATAATAAGTAAAAGTGATAAAAAGAGGTGGATTTGAATGAAATGGAAGGAACAGCTGTTGGATTTAACTCCTTACCAGCCGGGAAAATCAATTGATCAAGTAAAAAAGGAATACGGTCTGGATAAAATAGTTAAGCTTGCTTCAAATGAAAATCCGTTTGGATGCTCTGAAAAAGTTCTTTTTACTATGAATCAGTCGACATCATTTTTTGCGCTGTATCCCGATGGCTATGCTTCTGAACTGCGGACTGCTCTGGCTGGACACTTAAGCATACAGGAAGATCAGCTGATTTTTGGAAACGGATCGGATGAAATAATTCAAATGATTTCCAGAGCTTTATTAAGCCCGGAAACAAATACTGTAATGGCTGCGCCAACATTCCCTCAATATAGGCATAATGCTGTAGTAGAAGGGGCCGAGATCAGGGAAATTCCATTAGTTGATGGGGGACATGATCTTGATGGAATGCTGGCTGCAATTGATGAAAATACAGCTGTAGTATGGGTTTGCAGTCCAAACAATCCGACAGGAAACTATGTTAATGAATCTTCATTGCTTTCCTTTCTGCAAAAGGTGCCTCGTGATGTATTGATAGTCCTTGATGAAGCTTATTATGAATATGTTATTGCTGAGGATTACTACAATGCATTGGATTTGATCCGGAAATTCGAAAATTTGATTGTCCTTCGTACATTTTCGAAAATTTATGGCTTAGCAAGCCTTCGGGTAGGCTATGGAATTGCAGATCCTCAAACTATCAAAGCTCTTGAGCCGGTTAGGGAGCCGTTCAATGTAAACAAGTTTGCTCAGGCTGCAGCAGCTGCAGCCATAGGGGATCAGAACTTTATCGAAGAGTGCAGACAGAAAAATCGGGAAGGGCTGGAACAATTCTATGCTTTCTGTGAAGCACATGGACTGGAATACTACCCTTCACAGGGAAATTTCATTTTAATCAACTTTAATGCAGATTCAAATGAAGTGTTTCAATTTTTGCTTGAAAAAGGGTATATCGTCCGCTCCGGCAAAGCACTTGGCTTCCAGGGATATGTCCGTGTCACAGTAGGTTCCAAGGAACAGAATGATGGTGTGCTTGCCGCCATGGATCAATACCTTGCAAAGCAGGCTGCAGCATTGTAGGCAATATGGGTTCTTAGTATTAATACTTTTTGATATCCATTCAGAGGCATATAGATGCCTCTGAATTATTTTTAATAAGGCGGTGAGAGGATGAGAGGGAAAATCTTTATTATCGGCCTTGGTTTGATCGGCGGTTCTTTGGCATTATCGATAAAAAGAAGCCATAGTGAAAGCATGATCATCGGCTTTGATGTAAATAAAGAGCAGGGACGCCTTGCTGAAATGCTTGGGGTCGCAGATGGAATTTCTTCTACAATTGAGGATGGAGCAAGGGACGCCGATTTAATTTTAATAGCTGCACCTGTGCAGGAGACACAAAAAATTATACATATATTAAAAGAGTGTGAATTAAAAAACACGGTCATCATCTCGGATGCAGGCAGCACTAAAAAGGAAATTGTCAGCTGCGCTAAGGTACTGAAGGAAAAAGGAATTACGTTTATCGGAGGCCACCCAATGGCTGGCTCTCATAAGAGCGGTGTTACTGCAGCAAAAGCATTGCTTTTTGAAAATGCCTTTTATCTGCTCACTCCTGAAGAGCACGTTTCCACGGCAGAGGTTGAAAGGTTAAAAGAATGGCTCACAGGGACGAAAGCAAAATTTCTAACCTTATCGCCTGAAGAACATGATTATATAACTGGTATTGTGAGCCATTTTCCGCACATGGTGGCTGCTTCTCTAGTGCATCAGGCAGAAAAAACAAGCCGTTCACAAAAGCTGATTCCAAGACTGGCTGCCGGCGGATTCAGGGATATTACCAGGATTGCCTCCAGCAGCCCTGCAATGTGGAGAGATATCCTGCTTCAGAATAAAGAAGTGCTTCTTAAGTTAATGGAGGATTGGCAGGAGGAAATGGAGAATGTTAAATCAATCCTCAGGCAAGAAAACAGTGAGGGCATTTTTGAGTATTTCCTCCGTGCAAAATTGTTCAGGGATGAACTGCCGCAAAAAGAAAAAGGCGCAATTCCGGCATTTTATGATCTCTTCGTCGATGTGCCGGACTACCCTGGTGTCATTTCAGAAATCACTGGATATTTAGCTAAGGAAGAAATCAGCATTACGAATATCAGAATTCTGGAAACAAGAGAAGAAATTTATGGAGTTTTGGTTATCAGCTTTCAAACTGAAGAGGACCGGGAACGGGCCATTAATTGCTTAGAACAATATACAAGCTATGAAACAACCATCGGTCTATAGTTAAGCAGGGAAGACCTTTATAAACCAGCAAAGGGTGATTAATATGATTCCGGCAAATTTAAGGACAAATCTTAAAGGATTAAGCGGAGAAATTGCGGTGCCAGGTGATAAATCCATATCTCATCGATCTGTGATGTTTGGATCAATTGCAAAGGGAAAGACTGTTGTAACCAATTTCCTGCTAGGTGAGGACTGCTTAAGTACGATAGCCTGCTTTAGAAAGCTGGGTGTATCTATTGAACAGGAAGGCAATAAAGTCACAATTATGGGGAAGGGGATGGATGGATTACAGGAACCCGAAGCTATTCTGGATGTTGGCAATTCCGGTACAACCATTCGCCTTATGATGGGAATCCTGGCTGGCCGTCCATTCCATTCAGTCCTTGTCGGGGATGAATCAATTGCAAAAAGGCCAATGACAAGAGTTACCGCACCGCTTAGTTTATTTGGGGCGAAGATTTATGGCAGGAAGAATGGTGAATTTACCCCTTTATCAGTAATTGGCGGACCGTTGGCCGGGGCAGCATACGAGCTTCCTGTAGCGAGCGCACAGGTAAAATCCTCGCTGCTCTTTGCCGGCCTGCAGGCCAGTGGGGAAACAGTCATTATTGAACCTATGAAGACGCGTGATCATACCGAAAGAATGATTAAGCAATTTGGCGGGGAAGTTGCAGCAGATGGGCATACCATTCGGATTAAAGGCGGTCAAACGCTAACAGGGACGGAAATCCATGTTCCAGGCGATATATCTTCTGCTGCCTTCTTCCTGGCTGCAGGAGCCATTGTGCCTAACAGTGAGATTAAACTGAAAAACGTCGGGCTCAATCCTACAAGAACCGGCATCATTGAGGTATTGCAGCAGATGGGTGCAAATATTAGCATTGAGCCATATGAAAATGGCTTAGCCGAGCCCGCAGGAGATATTACCATTAGAACATCTACTCTTAAAGGAACCGTTATCGAAGGGGCGCTCATTCCCCGGCTTATCGATGAAATTCCTATTATAGCCCTGCTCGCAACACAGGCAGAGGGAGAAACAGTTATCAAGGATGCAGAAGAACTTAAAGTCAAGGAAACGAATCGCATTGATACGGTTGTCAAGGAACTGTCAAAGCTTGGAGCCGATATTACTGCTACGGAAGATGGAATGGTGATCAAAGGGAGGTCATCCCTTTCTGGAGGTACTGTTTCAAGCCATGGGGACCATCGAATCGGCATGATGCTTGCAGTTGCCGCTGCCATTTCAAAGGGGGAAGTTCAGCTTCAACAGAAAGAAGCTATTTCTGTATCCTATCCGTCGTTTTTTGAGCATTTTGAAAGCCTGATTTCGGAGACGTAAGAAAAGCTGTAAGCGCCTTGCACGCCCCGGCACATCGAGGAGGCAGGCTGCTTGCGCTGATAGTTATCAAACTTCGGAATTTTGGACATTCTTGTCATTTAAAAAAGAGCTGATTTCCTGCAGCTCTTTTTCTATTGAATCAGTCATATTTGCGAGAAAAATTCATAGCTTGTCATAAGACCGTTTTAGAGGGTGGTTTTATGACTTATATTATTGAGAATGCAAATATTTTAAAGGAAGACAAGCTGATAAAAACATCACTGCTGATCAAGAATAATGAGATTTCACTGATGCAGGCAGAAATGAAAAGGTTTCAGTTTGCCAGAATGGATGCCGCTGCATTTATTATGGCTGCAGGATTTGTGGTTCTGGATACATCTATACCGCTGGAAAAGCCTTTTATTGAACTCAAAGAGTATTATATAAGGGAGTTCCTATTAAAAGGCTGTACAGCCTTCCTAACAGCCGCACCTGTAAAGCATGAATATTCCATGAAGAGTGACCTGAAATGCTTTAAGGCAAGTTTGTTAAGCAGTCCAATCGATTATATTATTGGTGTTAAGATTCCTGTCCGTCTCCTCACACCTTCATTTATTAGAAGATGCAAGAGGGAAAGGGTTCCTGTTGTTTTTGTTGAAATACAGGATGCAAAGGAGCTTGAAGCTGTACCATGGGGGTGGCTGCGGGAAGCCATGTTTCCTTATAATTGCCCGCTTTCCCCAATCTTTGCAAGCAGGAATGAAAAGGAGAAAAGCAGAATTAATACATTATGGAAAAAAATGATGCAGGAGCAGAAAATCCCTTCCATGCCAAATGAGCTGAATGAACACGAACCGCTATCCCGGTCAGTCCTTTCCAAAGCAGGAATTTACCCGTTAAAAGGAAATATCCATCAGGGTGGTGAAATCAGCTATAATTTATATGAAAAACCTGCAGAAGGTCTTACCGTTGAAGAATCACAGCTGTTTCATTATCATAGAGATAAACTTGCTGTTTCTGTACTGAGGGGGAAAGTGATACGAGCCGGGCAAGAAGTGGTTTTCCGTTCAGGGTCAGGCGAGCATGTTAATATCAGTACGCCAGCTTACTTTAAAATAGCCGATTAGCATTCGAAAGGAATTTAGTATGGATAAAGTAAATAAAATCATTACTCTTTTAGAAAACGGTCATCACGAAGAAGCATTGGAGAGCTATCAGCTAATACTGCTGGATGGTTCACATGAAGAAAGGTTCCTGCTGGCAGAAGAACTGTTCCAGTATGGGTTCCTTGAAGAATCAAAAGCATTATATGAACGTCTTCTGGAAGCATATCCGGAAGAAGGGGAACTGCTCGTTCTGTTAGCTGAAACACATATTGATCTGGGAAATGAAGAGGAAGCCATCCTCGTCCTTGAAAGAATAAATGAGCATGATCCAAGCTTTCCGCAGTCGCTTCTTCTATTAGCAGACCTTTATCAAATGGATGGTCTATTCGAAGTCAGCGAACAAAAGCTGCTGAAAGCAAAAGAAATATTGCCTGAAGAAGTAATTGTAGATTTTGCTTTGGGAGAACTTTATGCAGAGCAGGGAAGATTCCTGGAAGCAAAGCGGATTTACGAAAATGTTCTCGGTAAAGAGGAAGTCATTGCGGGGATAAATGTAAATCAGAGAATGGCGGATATTCTCAGCGCAGGAGGAGCATTTGAAGAAGCCCTTCCATATTACGAAAAAGCGCTTGCTGATAAACTGGAGATTAATACCCTTTTCAGCTATGCTTTTACAGCGCTGCAAGCGGGCTTTAACCGTACAGCAATTGAAAAGTTGACAGAACTGAAGGATCTGGACCCCGAGTATCATTCACTGTATTTATATCTTGCCCAGGCATATGAGAGGGAGGAAGAGGCTGGAAAAGGCCTTGAAGCGGTAAAGGAAGGCATTAAACTGGACGAATTTAATAAAGAACTATTTTTCTATGGCGGTAAGCTTGCCCTGAAAAATGGCAATGAAAAAGAAGCTGAAGATATGTTCAGACAGGCTCTTGCACTGGATCCCGAATATGTCCAGGCAGCCATTTATTTAAATAGATTGCTTCTGCAGCACGAAAGATATGAAGATGTAATCGAGATCACTGATATTTTGAACGAGCTTGAAGAGCCGCAGCTTATATGGGATTCAGCTGTTGCCTTTCAGCATACTGAAGAATATTCAGAGGCATTAAACAAATACCAGCTTGCATATACTTTCTTTAAACAGCAGCCTGATTTTCTTTCAGATTACGGATATTTTTTAGCAGAGGAAGGAAAAAGGGAAGAGGCTGCCGAAATTTTTAATACATTAATCAAACTGGAGCCAGGCAATGAAGAGTACCTCGATGTTCTGGAAAGACTTACTGATGATTTTCTTGATTAAATAAGGAAGCTGTTTTTTTAGCGTAGGGTGCCCTTATTGTAATTTCAGTTAGGCCAAATTTGTCTGTAAGCAGAGGAGGGAATCAAAAATGGCGACCCCTGTATCTGTCAACGAGAAGAAAGATTTTATCCGCTGGTTTTTAAACCATTATCAGCTCAAAAGAAGAGAATGCGTATGGATTCTCAATTATTTGATGAGCCATGACCAGCTTATGGAGAAGGTGCATTTTGTGGAACAGGCACAGTATTGTCCAAGAGGCCTGATCATGTCCGCCCACTGTGTGGATGAAGTTCCTTTCCGTTTTTATAAAGAGAATGTAATGACTACAGATGCGGAGAAGTCCTTCCATGATATCCGCTTAAACAGGGATGAAGAGATTTACATTCAGCTTAATTTCCATGCTTCCAACAAGGCCCATCAGTATGCAGCTGTCATGGAGGAAAATCCCTTTATGCCTAAAACACTTCAGATTAATGAAAAGGACCGGCTGATCGCGGAAAGGTTCCTGACAGAAAGCCTGGAGAAGTTCAGAAGAGAAAAACTTCTTGAGCTGATTGATGAAGCACTGGATAAGCAGGATAAAAAAGCTTTTAACATTTTGACTCAGCAGCTGAATAAATTAGAAACAACCTAAGCCTTGCTTTTATAAAAGCAGGGCTCTTATTTTTGTCTGCGCCCTATAGCGTAATCTGATTTGAAGCACTCTAAGCATTAATGATATATTAAGGGAGGCAAATATATGTAATGGAGTGAATGATATGAAATGGGTATCACAGGATATCGAAATGTTCCTTAAAGAAAAGCAATATGTAGACACTGCAGTTCTGCCGCTCCTTCCAGTATCATTTGGTGATGATATTAAACAGTCTGTAGCCATGACAGAATTTATATCGCTTCTAAGTGTCCAGCTTGAACGGCAATTCAGAGGCCGTCTGATCATGCTTCCTGGCTATGCCTATCTGAAATCAGCAGGGGAAGAAAGCCTGCTCAGCGGCTTGAGTGAATGGGAAGCAGAATTGAAGGCACAGGGATTTAAGCACATATTCCTTCTAACTTCAGATAGCATGTGGAAATCCCTTGAAGACCGCTTGGAAGGAGGTTTGATTTGGCTGCCATCCCTGCCTCTTGAGCATATGGATGAAAACTATCGAAATTCCATTCTGGATGACCAGGTGAAGCAGCTGTTGAATTTATTCGTGCAAAAGTGGCAAAATGGTGAATAGTGTGAATGTTGAGCCGCTCTATTTACATGTTTCGCCAAAGGATTATATTGACCTTACATAAAGATTGATATATCATTGTTATGTCCTAGTTTTATATTGTGTTGAATTTTGTCCGTTGGACTTAACTTCATAATAGAGGGGGGAAAAGTATGAGCAAAAATCGAGTTTCTAGACGTCAATTCCTAAACTATACACTTACTGGTGTAGGCGGTTTCATGGCAGCTGGCATGCTGATGCCGATGGTCCGTTTTGCGGTCGATCCTGTATTGCAGGCAGCTGGTGAGAGTGATTTTATCCCAACAAAGCAAAAAGTGGCTGAAATTACTGAAACGCCAACAAGGGTTGATTACACATTTGAACAGCAGGATGCTTGGTACACATCCGAAGTTACCGGCACTGCTTGGGTTTATAAGGATGAAAAAGGTGAAATTGTAGCATTGTCTCCAGTATGTAAGCATTTAGGGTGCGTAGTCGACTGGAATACTGACAAATCAAACCCTGATCATTTCTACTGCCCTTGCCATGGCGGCCTTTATACAAAGGATGGGACAAACGTTCCTGGTACACCGCCGGTTGCAGCGCTGGATGTATTTCCTTACACAGAAAAAGACGGCTTTTTGTATTTAGGCAAGGCTGAACCGCGAAAGGAGGCGTAATAATTGTTAAACAAAATTTATGATTGGGTAGATGAACGTTTAGATATTACGCCGATCTGGCGGGATATTGCTGACCACGAAGTTCCAGAGCATGTAAACCCTGCACATCATTTCTCTGCATTCGTTTACTGTTTTGGCGGTCTGACGTTTTTTGTAACTGTAATTCAGATTTTATCCGGTATGTTCCTGACAATGTATTATGTTCCGGATATTAAAAATGCATGGGAATCCGTGTATTATCTTCAGAACCATGTTGCATTTGGACAGATTGTCCGCGGAATGCACCACTGGGGAGCAAGTTTGGTAATCGTAATGATGTTCCTACATACGTTACGTGTTTTCTTCCAGGGAGCTTATAAGAAGCCCCGTGAATTAAACTGGATTGTCGGAGTGCTCATTTTCTTCATTATGCTTGCACTTGGACTGACAGGTTACTTATTGCCTTGGGATATGAAAGCCCTTTTCGCTACAAAAGTAACAATCCAGATCGTAGAATCAACTCCGCTGATTGGAGAATATCTGAAAATACTTATTGCCGGACATTCTGATATTGTCGGCGCTCAGACGATCACCCGATTCTTTGCCATCCATGTATTCTTCTTACCGGCTGCACTGTTCGGGTTAATGGCTGCCCACTTTATTATGATTCGTAAACAGGGTATTTCAGGACCGTTGTAAGAAATAATTTTTTGATCATTGCAAAAGGAGGGGAAATCGCCCAATGCATCGTGGTAAAGGTATGAAATTCGTAGGTGACTCTCGTGTTCCTGCAGAACGCAAACCGAATATCCCGAAAGACTATTCGGAATATCCAGGAAAAACAGAAGCATTCTGGCCAAACTTCCTGTTAAAGGAATGGATGGTAGGGGCTGTATTCCTTATCGGTTTCCTATGCTTGACAATTGCGCATGAGCCGCCATTAGAAAAAATTGCTGATCCTAGTGATACAGCTTATATCCCGCTGCCAGACTGGTACTTCCTGTTCTTGTACCAGCTTCTGAAATACAGCTATGCTTCAGGACCTTATAATGCAATCGGTGCTTTCATTATACCGGGTCTTGCATTTGGAGCTTTGCTGCTTGCGCCATTCATTGACCGCGGACCTGAACGCCGCCCATCCAAGCGTCCTTTAGCAACTGGCTTCATGCTATTGGCTCTTGCCGGCATCACTTTCCTGACTTGGGAGTCTGTTGCACACCATGACTGGGAAGCTGCTGCACAGCAAGGTAAGATTGTAGCTGAAGTAGAATTTGATAAAGAGGACGAAGGCTACAAGATTTTTGAAGCGAACGGCTGTATTTCCTGCCATGGAGGAGATCTTCAGGGTGGAGCAGGTTCACCTGCACTTGTTGATACTGGATTAACACCTGAAGAAGTTGCTGACATTGCTAAAAACGGTAAAGGCGCCATGCCTCCGGGAATGTTCAAAGGCACTGATGAAGAACTTCAAAAGCTTGCTGAGTTTATTTCTGGCCTTGAAAGCAAATAATTTGTAAAGAAGCTGGCACTGCCAGCTTCTTTTTTATGCACAAAAATTGTTCGGTTTTTTTTACAGGCATTTGGTGTGGTAAAATAATGAAATAATCGTGTACATAGAGAAGGAGAACAAAATATGAAATGGATCTATCCTTTATTAGGCAGCAGAGCTATGCTGATACTGCTACTGGTCATTAACACGGCAGGCACAATTTATGGGTATGTATGGTATAAGTGGCAGCTTGTCGATACACCGCCGATTTTTTTGCCTTTCGTACCGGACAGTCCTACAGCGAGCCTGTTTTTTATGTTTGTGCTTGTCGCCTTTCTATTGGGCAAAAATTGGCCGCTGTTTGAAGCGCTAGCTATTGTAACCCTTATTAAATACGGAATATGGGCTGTGGTTATGAATTTGCTCGTTTTTCAGGTGACAGGTGAATTGGATCCTGTAGCGCTCATGCTGATCTTCTCGCATGGTGCAATGGCAGTCCAGGGTGTTTTGTATGCACCATTCTACCGTTTTAAACTATGGCATCTAGTTTTAACAGCAATTTGGACTCTTCATAATGATGTAATTGATTATGTCTTTTTCATGCTGCCGCGCTACCCTATTTTAAATCTTTACACACCGCAAATTGGCTACTTTACATTTTGGCTCAGTATTTTTTCCTTAGGAACCGCTTATTACTTCGTCTTAAGAAAGAATCGGTTTAGTCTGGATATAGTGAAATAGTGCTCCGATTGTCCTAATCCAAACCATTGAGTGATTTGGTTCCTCGTTTGTTTGAAAGAAATATCCTGGCTGGCTGAATTAATTTCTGGTCTAACCTTGTCCCTCTTTTCATATTTATCTAATAGTAATTTGAGGGGGGACAAGTTTAATGAGGCGAAAAGTAATCGCATTCTTATTCATTATTATGTTATTGCCTGGAATGGTGTCTGCGGATAAGACAACACAAATAGATAAATTAGATCAATTATCTAATGAAGCCTTACAGATGGTTAAGCTTCATAGGTATGAGGATGCCAAGAAGCTTTTGGAGTATTTTTCCGAGCAATTTGTTGCTGTGAATGGCAAGGAAAGGCCATTTACAATGGACGAACTCCGGATTATTACAGTCTCTCATGATGATGCTGTACAAGCTGCTGTCAATACATCAATGAGCCATGAAGAACGGCTGAATCATGCAACAAAGTTCCGCCTGGTTATGGATGCAATCTCCTCAAAGTATCAGCCTTTGTGGACCGAAATGGAGAAGCCGATTATGACTGTATTTGGAGAAGTTAAGGAAGCGGCATACAGAGGCAATAACGAGAACTTTCATTCACATTTGAATTCCTTTTTGTCTTTATATGAGGTTATTTATCCCAGTTTAAAAATTGATGTTGATGCCGAAAAGGTACAAAAACTGAACGCACGCATTAATTTTATCGATCATTATCGGCCGCAGGTGCTTTCTCAGCAGGCAAGTCAGCAGGAGCTGGCGGCATTGGAAAATGATCTGCAGACAATCTTTGATGAAATGACAGAAGATGAAACGGACCCATCCCTTTGGTGGGTAATCATTTCAACCGGGAGTATTATCATCATTACATTATCTTACGTAGGCTGGAGAAAATATAAGGGAGACAGGGCAAGACAAAAAAACAGATCGTGATAAGAAAAGAGGAAGCGCCTTGCCCACAAAGGAACGCAGACTAAGAACGCCACGTCCTCCTAAAAGCTTCGCTTTCGGTCGTGCGATGTTTTTGCTGACGAAGCCTACATTGTCCTGTGTGCCTCAAGCACAAGACGAGCCTCATGAAAAGGTGTTCTTTGCCTTTTTGGGGGGAGTCCCCGAAATGTGGAGTCCCTAGGAGCCGCAACTAGACAAACCGAAAAGTGGAGGCGACTGCCCAGGGACGACAGGCATAAGATGGTTCCTTCTGGAAGGAAACGGCTTATGACCCCGGGTCCCTAGGAGCCGTAACTAGACAAGCTTGTGACCTCCAGGTGGTAGGTGCTGTAGCTAGACAGTCCTCGAAGTTCAAAAATTTCTACACCCTTATTTTTGAACAAAAAGAATAATTGAGCGTCTTTTCCGTTTTGCAATAAAGGAAAATGGGAAAAAGATAATTAGAACTACTCATATGCTGGAGAGAAAAGCCAGCGGTTAAAATTCAACATGATCAGCTTGATGGGGGGTAACAAAATGGGAGGATATCTCATTTATTTTGCAATAATTATTCTTGTTCCGCTCTGGGCACAAATGAAAGTTAAGGGAGCTTACAGCAAATATTCAAAAATTCCTTCATCCACACAAATGAGAGGTGCTGAAGTAGCCAGAAGAATCCTGGATGAAAATGGCTTATATAACGTTGGCGTGGAAGAGACCAGGGGACATTTAACGGATCATTATGATCCGCGTTCTAAAACTGTCAGGCTATCAGCAACAAATTATCACGGCCATTCAGTGGCAGCAGCTGCCATTGCGGCCCATGAGGTTGGCCATGCAATTCAGGATAATCAGGATTACGCTTTTCTGCGTTTTCGCCATGCGCTTGTGCCTGTTGCAAATCTTGGTTCAAACTTCTCCTGGATTCTGATCATGATCGGTTTTTTTGCAGGATTGAGCGGAATGGTGCTGCTGGGAATTATCTTTATGGCAGCTGCAGTGGTATTCCAGGTTATCACTCTTCCTGTGGAGTTCAATGCTTCTAATCGTGCAATGGATCAGGTAGTGTCCCTCGGAATTATCAGAAACGATGAAGAACGGGAAACAAAAAAAGTTTTGAATGCAGCTGCATTGACATATGTGGCGGCAGCAGCTGTTGCTGTGCTGGAATTGCTGCGTTTAATCCTTATTTACACAGGTATGACAAGATCCGAGTAAGAAAAGCTGCTAGATAGTTATCTTAAAAAAGCCGGCTAGTGTTAATGTCCCCTTTAAGTAGACATTCAAAAAAACCTTCATGTTACCATGGAGGAAAGAATGCTACTTGGAGGGGATTTTTTCTATGGCAAAGAAAGGACAAACTTTTAATAGCTATTCGGAGGAGTTTAAACATAATGCCGTCATGAGATACGTGAATGGGTCTAAGAGCTATAAAGTGTTGTCAGAAGAATTGGGAATTCGTCACTGCAGCCAGCTTAAAGTGTGGGTTAAGAAATGGAAAGATGGAGTACCATTTGATGAGCGTAAAGGAGTCTCTAACCCTTTAAAAGGCAGGCCTAGGACTAAATTTAAATCGGTTGAAGAGGAAAGAGATTATTTAAAAGCACAGGTTGAATTTCTAAAAAAGCAGTATCCAAATCTGGTAAAGGAGGAGGAAACATACCCAGAAGAATAAATTATGAACTGGTTGATGAGTTAAGGGGGACCTATCCGGTCTCCTGGCTGCTGGAGATTGCCTATATCAAACCGGCTAGCTATTACAAATGGAAAAAAACGAATGTTAAACGGGAAGAGAAGGCTAAGGATGAACAAGTCATCCGTGAGCACATTTTGGGGATCCATTTCATGCATCCTGAATTTGGCCGGCCTCGTATTACAGATGAATTAAATGAAAACGGGTATTTAATTAACCACAAGAAGGTCTGCAGGCTGATGATGGAAATGGACATACAATCAGTCATCCGAAAGAAGAGAAAATGGCACGGTCGTAGTCCTTCTATCCTCTTCCCTAATCGCCTTAAAAGGAATTTCAGGGCTGCAGGACCTAATCAAAAGATGGTAACGGATATAACATATGTGTCTGTTGGAGAAGAATTTTATTATGTATCGGTCATACAGGATCTCTTTAATAACGAAATAGTAAGTTGGGAGCTATCTAAGAGAAATGATCTGGAACTTGTGTTAAATACAGTAGAAAAATGGACAAAGAAAAAAGACGTAGCTGAAGCCGTTCTCCATTCAGATCAAGGCTTCCAGTATACGTCAAAGCTATACAGCAGCCGATTAGAGGATTATGGCATCAAGGGCAGCCACTCTCGAAAAGGAAACTGCCTGGACAATGCCAGTGTAGAATCGTTCTTCTCACACCTCAAAACCGAGAAGCTGTATATAAATAAGTGTAAGTCAGAAGAAGAACTAGAACAAGCTCTTGAGGATTACCTCTACCATTACAAACGAAGACAAAAGAAACTAAAGATACGCGCGCCGATTGAATATCGACACGCGCTCACTGCTTAGCTTTTTATGTTGTCTACTTGACAGGGGCAAGACCACTAGCTGGCTTTTTCTTTTTGCTGAAAAAAGAGATGCCATTATGGCATCTCCTGGATCTATTCTTTAGCGTTCAACCGGCTTTTTATTTTCATCCAGAGTAAAGCCTTCCCCCAGTACGTCATGGACAGCTGTAACCGATACAAATGCATGCGGATCAACAGCTGTGATGACATTTTTCAAACGAACAATTTCATTGCGGCCAACTACACAATAGAGCACTTCCCGTTCTATCTTAGTGAAGGAGCCGTGGCCTTTTAACACGGTGACACCCCGGTCCATTTCTTTCATGATTTTATCGGCAATCGCTTCATTTTGTTCTGAAATGATCATCGCTCCCCTTGCTGCATAGGCGCCTTCTTGCATAAAATCAATTACTTTGGCACCGATAAAAACAGCAACAAGAGTATACATGGCCTCCCTGTAATCCAAGTATGTAATTAAAGAAAGTGCTATAACAAAAAAGTCAAAAATGAACATCGTTTTTCCCATGCTTACCCCTGCGTACTTATGGGTAAGCCTCGCGATTATATCCACTCCGCCTGTTGTGCCCCCATACCTGAAAATGGTCCCAAGTCCAATCCCGATGAAGACTCCGGCGAATAGAGAAGCAAGAGTTAAATCCTCTTTTAGAGGCATTTCGATCTGGTACCGCTGAAAAATCCACAAGAAAATGGACACAGCGACCGTTCCGATAATCGTGTAAACAAAAACATTCCTGCCAAGAAGTTTCCACCCTATAAAGAAAAGGGGTATATTCAGCAGCAAGTTTGTATAAGAAGGATCCCACTTGAACAGGAAATATAACAGCAGTGTTATCCCGGTGAATCCGCCTTCAGCCAAATTATTCTGCATATTAAAATGAACAAGGCCCCACGAAAAAATGGCCGCACCAAGCAAAATGAAAAAAATATTCTTAAATTTTACTCCAAAATGCATATTATCCCTCCACTGCCTGAATATCACAATACCAAAGCGTATCTAATTATATAAGATACAGAATATAAGAGCAATGACCTTTCCGGGACAAGATGGCAGAGGGGAATCAAATAAGCTCGATGATAAAAAATATTTGTAAAATAGCCGATCTTTAGCTTAACATGAAAAGTGGTAATCTCCGTATATAGATACACCTATAAAAAGCAGAGGTGAAATAAATGCAATCAGCAAAATCAATGAAAGATATGCAAACAGAAGTAGACACATACATAAGCCAATTTAAAGAAGGTTATTTCAGTCCATTGGCCATGCTTGCAAGAATGACTGAAGAACTTGGGGAACTATCGAGGGAAGTGAACCATTACTATGGTGAAAAACCCAAAAAATCCACCGAGGAAGAAAAAGCGATCGAAGAAGAGCTTGGAGATATGCTTTTTGTTCTAATATGCTTTGCTAATTCCTTAAATATTGACTTGGAAGAAGCGCACGATCGTGTCATGAAAAAATTCAGCACACGTGATAAAGACAGATGGACAAGAATTGAAGAATAGAAGGAGAGAAAACAATGGATAAAGTTAAAATTGTTATAGCGGGACCGCGGGGACGAATGGGAAGTGAAGCCGTCCAGCTTGTTAATCGAACAGAAAATTATGAAATAGCTGCAGTGATCGACCATAAAAATGGAGGAGGCTTTCTTGGCGATTTTGAAGGGTTTTCACAGTTTGGCCAGGTTCCGGTTTACACAGATCTTGCCTTATGCTTTCAGGAACTAAAACCAGATGTGCTTATTGATTTGACCACTCCGGAAGTAGGAATGTTCCACACGAAAACTGCACTGGAGTATGGTGTTAGACCAGTTGTTGGGACAACAGGCTTTTCGAAGGAAAATTTGAAAGAGCTTGAAGAACTTTGCCAGGAAAAAGGAATCGGCTGCATTATTGCCCCAAACTTTGCACTTGGTGCTGTATTAATGATGAAATTCTCACAATTAGCAGGAAGATATTTTAACGATGTGGAAATTATAGAGCTCCACCATGACCAGAAATTGGATGCTCCATCTGGAACTGCAGTGAAAACAGCAGAAATGATTGCTGATGTAAGAGAGAACAAAGAGCAGGGCCATTCACAGGAGAAGGAAACGATTCCTGGTGCAAGAGGCGCAAACTTTGATGGCATGCATATACACTCTGTACGGCTTCCTGGCCTGATTGCTCATCAGCAGGTTATGTTCGGTTCGGAGGGACAAACATTGACCATCCGCCATGACTCCTATAACAGGGCTTCCTTTATGTCTGGAGTAAAACTTGCTGTCGATACAGTTTTAAAAATTGATACTCTCGTCTACGGCCTCGAAAATATTATTGATTAGAAAGGGGTGCCAACATGAATATTGCCTTAATTGCCCATGATAAGAAAAAGGATGATATTGTAAGATTTGCAATCGCCTATAAATCAATTCTTGCTGAACATACCCTTTACGCTACTGGAACAACCGGTTCACGCATCATGAAGGAAACTGGCCTTTCCATTCATCGTTTTCAGTCTGGGCCACTTGGCGGGGACCAGGAAATTGGTGCTTTAATTGCTAACAATAAAATGGATGTAGTATTTTTCTTTAGAGATCCTCTGACTGTTCAGCCTCATGAGCCGGATGTTTCAGCTTTGGTGCGCCTCTGTGATGTATATGCCGTCCCATTGGCGACTAATATGGGCACTGCTGAAATTATTATTAAAGGACTGGAACGCAATGATTTATCATGGAGGAATATTGTAAGTGAAAAAGGTGACATGAATGAACCTGGATAATCTTGATATTCTGGCATTTGGTGCGCATGCTGATGATGTTGAAATTGGCATGGGCGGCACAATTGCCAAATTTGCCTCAATCGGAAAAAAAATTGGAATATGCGACTTGACCCGGGCCGAGCTTTCTTCTAATGGGACGGTTGAAATCCGTAAAGAGGAATCACTGAAAGCAGCTGATATTCTGGGGGTTAGTGTGCGGGAAACACTTAATCTGCCTGACAGGGGTTTATATTATAATCAGGAATACATAAAAAAGATTGCGGAAATGATCCGTAAATACAAGCCTGTTCTTGTGTTTGCACCTTACATGGAGGACAGGCATCCTGACCATGGCCATTGTGCCCGGCTGGTGGAAGAAGCCGTCTTTTCGGCCGGAATAAGAAAATACGAAACAGGGGGGGATTTTGCTCCGCATAAGGTGAAAAGCCTTCACTTTTACATGATAAATGGTTTCCATAAGCCTGACTTCCTAATTGATATCTCATCTTTTATGGATAAAAAAGCTGAAGGGCTGGAGTCTTATCAAAGTCAATTTGTAAAAAAACCTGGTTCATTTGATACTCCGCTTGTCAACGGTTATATTGAGACTGTTGCAGCGAGGGAAGGCCTATTTGGAAAACAGGCAGGGGTGGAATATGCAGAGGGCTTTAAAGTCAATAAGCCCTTAATGATTAATATGGATATATTCGGTGGAGAATTATGAGAAAAAAATTAAAAATAGGTATCACCTGCTATCCCACGGTGGGAGGATCAGGTGTTGTTGCAACAGAACTGGGTAAAATGCTGGCTGAAAAAGGCCATGAAATACATTTTATTTCATCAAGCCTCCCTTTTAGACTGAAAAGGATGTACCCAAATATTTTTTATCACCAGGTAGATGTAAATCAATACTCCGTGTTCCAATATGCTCCTTACGATATCGCGCTTGCAAGTAAAATGGCAGAAGTGATAAAACGTGAAGGACTTGACCTTCTTCATGTGCATTATGCAATCCCGCATGCAGTTTGTGCGATTCTGGCTAAGCAGATGAGCGGCACGGATATTAAGATTGTGACCACCCTTCATGGAACGGATATTACAGTTCTCGGGTATGATCCATCCCTGACAGATGCGATCCGTTTCGGAATCGAAAAGTCTGATGGCGTTACAGCTGTATCCAATGCGCTCATTTCGCAAACTTATGACCTGATAAAACCTGATAAATCTATAAGAGCAGTTTATAACTTTATAGATGAAAGAATATACAAGAAAACCGACTCTGCTTATCTTAAAGAAGAATATGGCATAAAACCGGATGAGAAGGTTATCATCCATGTTTCCAATTTTCGCGGTGTAAAGCGGGTACCTGATGTTGTTAAGGCTTTTGCAAAAATCACGGAAGAAGTTCCTTCCAAGCTGCTATTAGTAGGAGACGGACCGGAAATGACCGTTATATGCAGGCTGGTGAATGATCTGCAGCTTAAAGATAAGGTCTTGTTTTTGGGAAAACAGGATAATCTGGAGGAGCTATACAGCATCAGTGATTTAATGCTCTTATTATCCGAAAAGGAAAGCTTTGGACTTGTTGCTCTCGAGGCAATGGCATGCGGAGTGCCGTGCATCGGCACTAATACTGGGGGAATTCCAGAAGTAATCAGCGACGGTGAGACAGGTTATATTTGTACTCTGGGGGATATAACTGATATCTCAAAAAAAGCAATTAAACTGCTTAATGATGTGCCCCTGCTTGAAAGGTTTGCTTCCCAATCCATTTCACTCGCTAAAGGAAGGTTCAGTGCCAGTCAGATTGTCATTCAATATGAAGAGTTTTATTATGAACTTTTGGAAAAAGGTGACCTTCGATGAATGAAGCTTTTTTAAGGGCAGTTCCTGTCCTCGAGAATATAGAAGCGGCAGGTTATGAGGCCTATTTTGTAGGAGGCTCAGTACGGGATTTTATCCTTGGCAAGGAAATTGCGGACGTCGATATTGCCACTTCCGCTGCCCCTGAGGAAGTCAAAATCATATTCCCAAGAACACTTGATGTGGGCATCGAGCATGGCACTGTGGTTGTACTGCATAATGGCATACCCTATGAAATTACAACTTTCAGGTCAGAGGCTGAATATCTGGATTTTAGGAGGCCTTCAAAGGTTCAATTTATCAGGTCTCTAAAAGAGGATTTGAAAAGAAGAGATTTTACAATGAACGCCATTGCTATGGATAAGAAAGGGCATCTTATTGATCCATTTAACGGCAGGGGAGCAATAGAAGAGAAAAGAATCTGCACCGTTGGACAGCCTGCTGAGAGATTTACTGAAGATGCACTTCGAATGATGAGAGCAGTCCGCTTTTATAGTCAGCTTGCATTCGAAATTGAAAAAAACACTTATGATGCTTTGGCATCTTTGGCTCATTTACTTGAAAACATTGCAGTTGAAAGAAAGCTGGCAGAATTCGAAAAACTATTAGCAGGAACCAGCCGGATGAAAGCTCTTATGATAATTGGGGAAACAGGACTATCTAAGTATCTGCCAAATATGTCTGGCTTCCAAAAGGAATTAATGCAGGCAGAAGATTATAATGCAGCTGAACTGACAGTGGATGAAATGTGGGCCTTTCTTGCATGCATCTTTAACTTGGACGAGTCGCAGGCTGAAGCCTTTTTCAAAAGCTGGAAACTGCCTGTAAAGAAAATAAAAAAGATATTGGCAATTAATAAATGGATTCGGTATAGAGCCAAAAATAAGTGGGATGCCTATTCCCTTTACCAGGCAGGATGCGTTTCACTAAACTCCGAGCGGGTCCTCAACGTAATCGTGCATGAGGACTCAAACAGGGGAACCGATATCCTGGTGAGTCAATATAATTGCCTGCCGATTAAAGAGAGAAGCGATCTTCAGCTTACCGGAGATAACCTGATGGATTGGTTTGGCAAACCTCCTGGACCCTGGATTAAAGCAATTCTTGAAAAAACGGAGGAAGCTGTCTTGCGCGGCGAATTGAATAATAGCAATGAATCCATAAGGGAGTGGCTCATAAATTGCAATCAGAAATTAGGAAAAAATTGATTGATGCTTTTACGAAGAGCAAGGAGGAATACCTTTCAGGCCAGTATTTAGCCGACCTGATTGGCTGCTCAAGAACGGCTGTATGGAAGCATATTGAAGAGCTGAGGAAAGAAGGCTTTGAACTGGAAGCGGTCAGAAGAAAGGGATATCGGATTACGAAAACACCTGAAAAGGTTACTCCTGATGAAATCAGGCTGGGTCTGCAGACTGAAACACTTGGCCGTCAAATTCATCATGAAGAAAGTGTTGACTCAACACAGAAGATTGCTCATCGCCTTGCTTACGAAGGTGCGCAGGAAGGAACGGTCGTCATCGCGGAGGAACAGCTTTCAGGCAGGGGAAGAATGGACAGGAGATGGCATTCCCCGAAATCAACAGGCGTATGGATGAGTGTTATCCTGAGGCCGAATATTCCACCTCCGAAAGCACCGCAGCTGACGCTCATTACAGCGGTGGCTGTTGTACAGGCGATTGAAGAGCTGACAGATTTAACACCGCAAATTAAATGGCCGAATGATATATTAATGAACGGGAAGAAAGTTACAGGAATCCTGACGGAACTGCAGGCGGATGCAGACCGCATTATTTCAATAATCATCGGCATCGGAATCAATGTTAACCAGGAGCTTGATGATTATCCAGATGAACTTAAAGACATTGCCACTTCTATATCCATTGAAAAAGGCGAAAAGCTTTCAAGAGCGGAGCTGATTAGAGTATTACTGGCAAAACTGGAAAACCTTTATAAACTGTATTTAGATAAAGGCTTCTATCCGATTAAGCTTTTATGGGAAAGTTATGCTGTCAGCATTGGTAAGAACCTTACTGCAAGAACTATTACCGGCAGTATATATGGCAAGGCTCTTGGAATTACAGAAGATGGAGTCCTGATGATCGAAGACAGCAGCGGAAAGGTCCATCATGTCTATTCTGCGGACATTGAGCTGGATGTTTAATTGTTTGCCTAAAATTTTTATAGCCAATTCTTTTGCCTTTTTGATATACTTTTTATGGGCAGTATCCTTAAAAGAACTGCACCTTTTTTGAGCGAATCATAAAATAAATAGATATCTGCCTAGATCCAAAAAAATGGACCGGGACAGAGGGATGAACTGATATATGAGCTATTGCAAAATCCTTCTGCCTACAGAAGGATTTTTTAATGTTCTGTTTTTTAACTCATTTGGAAGTTTTATTGCCTCTTCCTGCATAAGGAGGACGAATGATGAAGCAAACAACTGATTTTCTAAAAATGAAGGAAAATGAAGAGAAAATTGTAATGCTGACAGCTTATGATTTCCCTGCTGCCAAACAGGCCGAAGGGGCCAATGTGGACATGATTCTTGTGGGGGACTCGCTTGGGATGGTAGTGCTGGGCTATGATTCAACTGTTCCAGTTACAATGGAGGATATGATTCATCATGGAAAGGCTGTCAAACGTGGAGCAAAAAATACATTTATTGTGATTGATATGCCGTTTATGAGCTATCACTTGTCCGCAAAAGATACACTTATAAATGGAGCAAGGCTCATTCAGGAAACAGGGGCACATGCTGTTAAGCTTGAAGGCGGTGATGAAGTCGCACAACAAATTGGAGCGTTAACAAAAGCAGGCATTCCTGTTGTTGCCCACCTGGGCCTGACACCACAATCTGTGGGGGTCCTTGGGGGATATAAAGTTCAGGGGAAAAACGCTGAAGCAGCCAGAAAGCTGATTGATGATGCCAGAGAATGTGAGAGGGCTGGAGCTTTCGCTCTTGTCCTTGAGTGTGTTCCAAAACAGCTGGCAAAGCAGATTACTGAAGAATTGACGATTCCTGTCATTGGGATAGGGGCCGGCAAGGATACAGATGGACAGGTTCTTGTTTACCATGATGTATTGGGATACGGTGTAGAGCGTGTTCCAAAGTTTGTGAAACAGTATGAAAACCTGAACCCAATTATCGGCGATAGTCTTGCAGCTTATTCAGCAGAAGTGAAGAACGGATCATTTCCTGATGATTCCCATTCCTTCAAGATGAAAGAGGAAGAGGTGCTGAGCTTGTACGGAGGAAAAGCATGAGAACGATTACTGATATAAGAGAAATGCAAAGTATTGCTTTACAGCTTAAGAGGGAAGGAAAGACAATTGGATTCGTCCCGACAATGGGTTATTTACACGAAGGTCATCTCTCCTTATTAAGTGCCGCCAGAGAAGAAAATGATGTGACAGTGGTAAGCATCTTTGTCAATCCGCTTCAATTCGGCCCTAAAGAAGATTTAGCGACATATCCCAGGGATTTCGAGCGTGACAGCAGCCTTGCAGAGAAAGAGGGGAATGACTACATCTTCTTTCCTTCAGCAGAGGAAATGTATCCTGAGACTCCGTCTGTAACAGCTAAAGTACAGGATCGTACGGATGTTTTATGCGGAAAATCCAGGCCGGGACATTTCGATGGTGTTGCAACGGTCCTTATAAAGCTCTTTAACATTGTACAGCCTGATAAAGTATATTTTGGGATGAAGGATGCTCAGCAGGTGGCCGTTGTTGATAGGCTAGTACGAGATTTCAATATTCCAGTGGAAATTGTCCCTGTTCAGACGTTCAGAGAAGAAGATGGATTGGCTAAGAGCTCAAGAAACGTACATCTTCTTCCGGCAGAACGAGATCAAGCAGCAGCTCTCCACCAAAGTCTTAAGATGGCGGAGTCCGCTATAGATGAAGGGGAACAAGATCCCCGGAAGATTCTAGCCTGCATGAAGGAATTCATCACAAAAAATACAAGCGGGGAAATAGATTATATTGAAATCCTATCCTATCCCCACCTTAAACAGCTTTCCCGCCTGGAAGGTAAAATCATCATCGCAATGGCCGTTAAATTCTCAAAGGCCCGTTTAATAGATAACGCTATAATATCAGTAAAAAAACAAAGCTAAGGGAGGAAGACAGCATGTTTCGCACCATGATGAATGGCAAGATCCATCGTGCAACAGTAACAGAAGCCAATCTTAATTATGTTGGCAGCATCACTATCGATACAGACATTATTGAAGCAGTAGGCATGGCTCCCAATGAGAAAGTTCAAATTGTTAATAATAACAATGGAGCACGATTTGAAACCTATATTATACCCGGTGAAAGAGGGAGCGGCGTAATCTGTGTTAATGGTGCAGCTGCACGCCTTGTACAGGAAGGGGATATTGTCATTATCATTTCATATGCTCTCGTTCCTGATGAAAAGGTGCCTTATCATGAACCAAAGGTAGCGATAATGGACAGCAGCAATCGGATCGCTGACATGATACATGCAGAGCCGGAAAGTACAGTTTTTTAAATAGAGTTTTATAAAGTGCTGAACTCCTATGGAGATTCAGCTCTTTTTTATAAACAGCCTGAATAACTGCATAGTTCAAGTGGAAGAAAAATAATAAGGGGAAAAGCTATTTGCCTTTTTCTTTTTCCGTTTTTATGATACCGTTTGAATGACTGAATATTGAGGTGTTAGCCATGGGTAATAAATATGTTGTAGTGGATTTGGAAACAACCGGGAACGCCCCGAAAAAAGGCGATAAAATGATACAATTTGCTGCTGTGGTGATTGAAAACGGAAAAATCACAGAGGAATACTCCTCCCTTGTAAACCCGGAGCAATCCATCCCCCCGTTTATAGAAGAACTGACAGGATTGTCAGATGAAATGGTCGAGAATGCCCCGCTCTTTTCGGAAATTGCCCCTAAAGTCTTGACTTTGCTTGAGGGTGCTTATTTTGTGGCTCATAATGTTTTATTTGATTTATCTTTTTTACAGGAAGAATTAATTGAGGCAGGATATAACGGATTTTACGGTCCTGTTCTTGATACAGTTGAGATGGCCCGTATTCTTTTTCCGACTGCAGATAGCTTTAAATTATCTGATCTTGCACTCCGGGAAGGCCTTAATCATGAACGTCCCCATCAGGCAGACAGTGATGCGTATGTGACCGCTGAGCTCCTGTTAATATTATTGAATAAGCTTAAAAACCTTCCCCATAACACCATAGACCTGCTGCATAAGCTGTCTGGAGGCTTAAAGAGTGATCTTGATATATTATTGGACGAGTTCATTGCGGTTAATGAAAGTAGGATTGGTTATTTAGATGATGGGATTGAAGTTCACAGAGGGATTGCACTGAAAAAAGAAATGAAACCACGGGAACTAGCAGGCTCCGAATTTCAGGGCTTTCCTTTCAGTGAAGAGGAAAAGCTGGAAATGTTCATTAAAGCCTTCCCTTCTTTTGAAAAAAGAGAAGGCCAGTTTATCATGATGGATTCGGTTTATGGAGCGTTCAAAAATAAACGGCATGCATTGATTGAGGCAGGCACTGGTGTTGGGAAGTCCTTGGCATATCTTGTTCCATCAGCTGTTTATGCAAAGGAAAGCGGAAGAACTGTTATTATCAGTACATATACAACACAGCTTCAGGAGCAGCTGCTGAGGAAGGATGTTCCACTGCTTCAAAAAATGCTGCCATTCCCGCTTAAAGCTGTATTGCTGAAGGGAAGAAGCCATTATATCAGCCTTGCGAAGTTCGCTCAAACGTTAAGAGATGATGAAGATAATTATGATACAACCCTTAGCAAAATGCAGATTCTTGTCTGGCTGCTGGAGACTGACACAGGTGATATTGATGAATTAAACCTGTCAAGCGGCGGGATGATTTACTGGAGCAGGATAAAGAATGATGAAACAGCTTTTTTACAGGATAAGTCTTGGATTTCCAGAGATTTTTATCTAAGGGCAAGAAAGGATGCCCAAAAGGCAGATATCATTATTACGAATCACTCACTGCTTTTAACGGATCTAACAGCAGATAATGTTATTTTGCCTGAATTCAGCCATGTGGTGATCGATGAGGGACATCATTTTGTTAAGGCTTCTGGGAAACATTTTGGCAATAAGCTTGATTATCTATCAGTTCGGCTGATGCTTGGTCAAATTGGATTATTTGAACAGAAGCAGCTGTATTATAAGCTTGAAAAGCTGGTGGAAGAGAAAGCAGCGGCACCTGATGATGTCATGCATTCTTTTGAAATCAACCAAACAATAGCTGACATTATTCATGAAATGGATGAGTTGTTTAGAGTTATAGCGATTTATGCTAAAAAATATACAAAAGCAAAAAAAAGCGTAAATCGAATTACGGTCCGATTTAATAGAAATGCTGATAACAAGGAAACGAATGTCGTATTAGCGAGTGCCGAACGTTTTAAATTTATGCTTAAGGAATTGATCCAGGGCATAGACAGCCGTGTAGGAGCAGTTACAAATATTAAATCAGCTCTTTCTCTTGAGGAGAAGGCATTAATGGAGGAAGTGGCTTCCATTCTGGATGATTTAAGGGGAATGTATGAGGATTTAAACCATATCTTTCACTTGCCGTCCCGGGAATTTGTTGTTTGGATTGAAATGGATACTCGCTCTGCACAAAATGCTACAACTGTTTATGCACAGCCTGTATCAGTTTCTGAATATCTTAATGAACAATTCTTCAGCCAAAAGGAAAGTACGGTCATTACATCTGCCACTTTATCTGTGAAAAATTCTTTCAGTTTTATTCTAAAGGAACTAGGGCTTGAGGAACAGCAATGCACTCTAAAGCAAATTCAATCTCCTTTTGATTATCAAAGGCAGGTTAAGCTAGTGATTTCTGATGATTTGCCTGAAGTGAATGCAGTACCGCTCGAGGAGTATGTGGCATCAATTACCGAGCATATAATTTCAATTGCGGAAGCAGCGAAAGGAAGAATGCTGATTCTTTTCACTTCGCATGAGATGTTAAGAAGAACCTATGAGCTTATAAAGGAATCAGGGTTCCTGGAGGATTATGTTCTCATTGCCCAGGGTGTTACAAGCGGAAGCAGATCAAGACTTACGAGGAATTTTCAGCGATTTGATAAAGCCATTCTTTTAGGGACAAGCAGCTTTTGGGAAGGTGTGGATATCCCTGGTGAGGATCTTTCCTGTCTTGTAATTGTCAGGCTGCCATTTTCACCTCCAGATGAACCGATGGCACAGGCGAAAAATGAGCAAATTGCAAAGGAAGGAAAAAATTCGTTTTCCGAATACTCATTGCCCGAAGCAGTTATCCGCTTTAAGCAAGGTGTCGGGAGATTAATTAGAACAAGTTCGGATAGAGGAGTCATCGTGATATTTGACCGAAGAATTATCACCGCAAGGTATGGAAAGGCATTTCTGGATTCCATTCCGCCTATTCCTGTCCAGAAAAGTAATATTGATGAAATTGTCGAATTAATTTATACTTGGCTGTAAAAAATTCCGCGATTTTCACCGGAATCCTACTATGAGAACAAGGCATCTGGTTTTTATCAGGATAAATTTAGATGATTAACGCATTATAATTTTGTGGGTTCTTTATTTATAAATCCTCAGTATGCTTTTGTTCATATGTAGGAGGAATGGAAAGATGAACGTGCTGTTCGCCTTTATGCTACTGTTCACGAATTGGTATTACATACCTAAGGATTCACCAGCAGTTCCTGTTAAAGTGGAAAGCATTGATCTAAAACTAAAAAGTGATGAGCTGGCTTTTACGTTTTTTTCCTTGTCTGATGGCGAGGCTTCCTTGCTTCATCATGGAAATGACGAAAAAGTCCTTATTAACACCGGCGGGCCAGGAACAGAGGAAGAATTAAAGAAGCTTCTTGAATTATATGGCGTAAATAGGATTTCAGCTATTATCCTGACAGATGAGGAATTATATAACGTGGCCAGCCTTAAATGGCTGATAGAAGATTTTGGGGTTAAAGAAATTATTGCCTATGATTCTGCAGTTTCTGAGTTGAGGGCTGAGAACGGAATCAGTGACCTTAGTCTGCATGCCTGGAATCAGAATTTTAAGCAGCAGCTATTTCCGGGGTTGCTTGCAGAAGTTCTTTACGCAGGTAATGAATCGGGGGAAGGAATGGATATTTCCTTTACATTTGCAAGGCATCGTGTATTATTTATGAACTCGACTAGTCCAAAATCTAAAGATTTTCTCATGAAAAAAGAGTTATCCAATGTTAATATTGTAAAACTTCCTGCGTTTGGCAGGAACGATTCCATATCAGAAGAGATGATCAAACATTTGGATCCGCAGATCGCCATTCTTTTTTATAAACCATCCATAAAACATGATTCGGATCTGTTCGGGCTGTTAAACGATGCCTGGGTTGATGTATATTATACAAGAAAGCACGGAACCGTCACCATCAAATTTACAGACATTAATTATGAATTATTCACGATTTTCCAGGGCGAGGAGTTCAAATAAACATATACCTTCACCAAAATATCAAAGGGAAATATTTTGTGAAGGTAATGACTTTTAGGGGGAAGTTTACCACTTTCAACAGGCCAAATAATTAGCAATCAAAATTTAATGGCCAAATGAAAAAAGCTGCGCTTGCGGCGCAGCTTGACGTGATGGACCAGAAGAAAATTTGTAGTTGTTTTAATACCAGTTAATCAATTCTGCTGTTATACTGTTACTGAGATTTATTTCTTTGTAAAATTAGTTTAACCTTAACGGCTGGGTATATAAGTTACAAATATTGTAGAGGCTGAGGAGGAATTCCAGAATGGAAAGCAAAATTGAGGTTTTATCTACCGTGAAGATCCAGCAAAGCCCGGATCTGTATAAAATTGTTGATGCACTGAACAGAACTTTAAAAGAAAAAGATTTGATGTTCGGTTTGGCGCTTGATCAGGAAGACCAAAATAAAGCGATTTTTACGATTTATCGTACATAAAAGAGTGATTGAGACATGAAGAGAGCAATATGGGGTATCATTATTCTGCTTGTCATATGCATTGGAGCAGGCTCTTTAATTTATTTCAACAGCATGAAGCCGGTTAGAGCGGCAGAATCAAAGGCTGTAGAGCTTGCGAAAAAGGAAACAGATCTTGCTGAAACTGAAGATTTCAATTTATATCATGGCACTGAGACCTACTATGTAATCGAGGGTAAAGATCATGATGGGACAAGTATATATGTGTGGGTTCCAGAAAAAAAAGGGAAAATCGTTACACTGAAAGAATCTGAAGGAATTTCCAGAAATGAGGCCATTAACAGACTTAAGCAGGAGAAAAATGCTGCTGAAATCATGTCTGTGCGGCTTGGAATGGAGAAAAATATTCCATTATGGGAAATTCATTACCGTTCCGGCAGTGATTTAATAAATTATTATTATATAGATTTTAAAACAGGAGAATGGCTAAAAAAAATTGAAAATCTATAGCCTGAGGCATTACAGCGCCTTAGTGCAGGAGAAAATCGGGAGGAAGCAAGCAAATGGAGATTCAACTGGCACAAAGAGTAAAAGCGTTGACACCATCAACAACTCTGGCAATCACAGCAAAAGCAAAAGAGCTAAAAGCCCAGGGACATGATGTTATTGGATTGGGAGCAGGCGAGCCGGATTTTAATACGCCGCAGCATATTATCGATGCAGCAGTGAAATCAATGAATGAGGGACATACAAAATATACGGCTTCAGCAGGTCTTCCAGCATTAAAGAAAGAAATCGCAAACAAGTTTAAAAAAGACCAGGGACTTGAGTATGACGCTTCAGAAATCATCGTTACCAATGGTGCAAAGCATGGCTTATATACACTTTTCCAGGTTTTGCTTAATGAAGGGGATGAAGTCATTATCCCGACTCCATATTGGGTCAGCTATCCTGAACAGGTTAAACTAGCAGGAGGTATTCCTGTTTATGCAGAGGGAAGAGAAGAGAATGATTTTAAGATCACACCGGAACAGCTGGCTAAAAGCCTAACTGACAAAACCAAGGCAGTGATTATTAACTCACCAAGCAACCCGACCGGCATGCTTTATTCAGCGGAGGAATTAAAGGAGCTTGGCGAGGTTTGTTTAAAGCATAATGTCCTTATCATTTCTGATGAAATCTATGAAAAACTGGTATATGGCGGCCACCAGCATACTTCGATTGCTGAAATTTCACCTGAACTTAAAGAACAAACCATTATCATTAATGGGGTATCCAAGTCTCATTCCATGACAGGGTGGAGAATTGGATATGCAGCAGGTAATAAGAATATTATTAAGGCCATGACCAACCTTGCCAGCCACAGCACATCCAACCCGACAACAACAGCACAATATGGTTCAATCGCTGCATATGCCGGATCACAGGATACACTGGAAGAAATGAGAGAAGCATTCGAACATCGATTAAATGTTATCTATGATAAATTAATCAGCATTCCAGGCTTTACTTGTGTAAAACCACAAGGAGCATTTTACCTGTTTCCCAATGTGAAAAAGGCAGCAGAATTGACCGGTTTTGAGAGTGTCGATGAATTTGTTAAGGCTCTTCTTGAGGAAGCGATGGTTGCAGTAATTCCAGGTTCTGGTTTTGGCTCTCCGGATAATATCCGTTTATCATATGCAACTTCTCTTGAATTATTAGAAAAAGCTGTGGAACGGATGCATGGATTTGTAGAAAAGAACATGAAGTAAAGAAAAGCGGAAGCGCCTTGCCCACGCCGACACCTCGAGACGGTAGGCTGCTTACGCTAGAAAGTTATCGACGTTCAAAATTTTGGACTTTCTAATTTTTGTGAAACAGGAGCGCTGGATTATATCCGGCCTCCTTCTGTATTTTTCGTAAGAACACTTAAAATATTACTAATATTGCTTGTCAATGTGCTTGAAGGTATAATATATAGCGTTACATAAGAAGTGATTGCTTAGATTTTTTTGGAGGGAACATAAATTGATAAAAACAACAATTTCTCAAGTTCATAAATATGTTGATCAGGAAGTTACGATTGGAGCTTGGATTGCCAACAAGCGCTCAAGCGGAAAGATTGCATTTTTACAGCTGCGCGATGGGACTGGTTTTATTCAAGGTGTTGTAGTGAAAGCGGAAGTGCCGGAAGAGATTTTCCAGGGTGCAAAATCAGTTACACAGGAATCTTCTGTTTATGTTACTGGCAAGATTCAAAAGGATGAGCGTTCACCTTTCGGATTTGAAATGCTGGTTACAGGCCTGGAAGTTATTCATCAGGCTGTGGACTATCCGATTACTCCTAAAGAACATGGAACTGAATTCCTAATGGACAATCGTCACTTATGGCTGCGCTCCCGCCGACAGCATGCAGTCATGAAAATCAGAAATGAAATTATCCGGGCAACTTATGAGTTTTTCAACGAGCAAGGTTTTTCAAAGGTTGACCCTCCAATTTTGACGGGAAGCGCCCCAGAAGGTACATCGGAACTTTTTGCGACAAAGTATTTTGATGAAGATGCTTATTTATCACAAAGCGGCCAGCTTTATATGGAGGCAGCTGCTATGGCTCTTGGAAAAGTATTTTCATTCGGGCCGACCTTCCGTGCTGAAAAATCCAAAACTCGCCGTCATTTAATCGAATTTTGGATGATTGAACCTGAAATGGCTTTCTGTGAGTTTGATGATAACCTGAAAGTACAGGAAGAATATGTAGCTCATATTGTACAATCTGTTCTTAAGAACTGTTCAATTGAACTCAAAACACTAGGCCGTGATACGGAGAAACTTGAAAAAATTACGGCACCATTCCCGCGCATCACGTATGATGAAGCAATTAAGTTTCTTCAGGAAAAAGGTTTTGATGATATCCAGTGGGGAGACGACTTTGGTGCACCGCATGAGACAGCAATTGCAGAAAGCTATGATAAGCCAGTCTTTATCACACACTATCCAACTTCACTGAAACCATTCTATATGCAGCCTGATCCATCAAGAGAAGATGTTGTATTATGTGCCGACTTGATTGCACCTGAAGGGTATGGAGAAATCATCGGTGGCTCTGAGCGTATTCACGACTATGACCTTCTAAAGCAGCGCCTTGATGAACATAAGTTAGATAGGGATGCTTACAAATGGTACCTGGAGCTTCGTCAATATGGGTCCGTACCGCATTCGGGATTTGGTCTTGGACTTGAAAGAACAGTTGCGTGGATAAGCGGCGTCGAGCATGTACGTGAAACAATTCCTTTTCCTCGTTTATTAAACCGCCTATATCCATAATTTTTTAAAAAACTGATAGATAAAGCAGAAATCCGCCTTCCGCGGATTTTTTGCTTCTTCAGATTCCCGCAACATCTTCCAGAAGAAAGCAGTCAAGCTGAATCTTCATGGAAAAGTTACCGGTTTTTCATCTCACTTTGGCCACTGTGTTCATGATATACTGAGAAGGAGGTGTCCCGAATGTCTAAAAATAGTTTATTAAAATGGCTTCAGGAAGGAAATATTTCAATACCTGGAGTCCTGCTTTCTCAATATAAAGAAATGAATTTGAATGAGCATGAACTCGTCTTAATTCTTCATGTAATTTCCTATATTGAACATGGGAATGAATTTCCCACCCCTGTAGAATTATCTTCGCGCATGACCATTTCTGTGGCTGAATGTACGGATATGCTAAGGAAACTAATCCAAAAAGGATTTTTTGATATCAAAGATAGCTACTCTGCTGATGGCATCAGATATGAAAAATACCATCTAGATCCGCTTTGGGAGAAGCTCATTGATCAGTTTCTGCTCAGCGGCAAGAAAGAGGAAGCTGTTAAGATACAGCAGGAGGAAACAGATCTTTATACTTGCTTTGAAAGGGAATTCGGCAGGCCGCTTTCACCTTTTGAATGTGAAACACTTGCGCTCTGGATGGATGATGATCATCATGATCCCCATATTATAAAAGCTGCATTAAGAGAATCTGTCCTGTCCGGCAAACTGAATTTCAGATATATAGACAGGATTCTTTTTGAGTGGAAAAAGAATGGCATAAAAACGATTGAACAGGCTAAAAGCTATGGAAAAAAATTCAGGCAGAACCAGGCACAGCTAAGGACAAAGAGGGAAGACACTCCGTCACAGACGACGAAATCTGTTCCCTTTTATAATTGGCTTGAACAGTAAGCAGGCTAAAGCTGCACCCAAAATATTGAAGATAGTAAGTTGGTGATTTCTTTGTTAAATAAAACACAAATAAGATACTGCCTTGATGCAATGGGGGAAATGTTCCCGGAGGCACATTGTGAATTAAATCATTCCAATCCATTTGAATTAGTCATAGCTGTAGCACTATCTGCACAATGTACTGATGCACTGGTAAACAAAGTGACAAAAAACCTGTTCCAAAAGTATAAAACACCCCAGGATTACCTCAATGTTTCCATAGAGGAACTGCAGGAAGATATCCGCTCAATTGGTCTTTATCGCAACAAAGCTAAAAATATCCAAAAGCTGTGCAGATTGCTTCTGGATGAATATGAGGGTGTAGTGCCGCGTGACAGAGATGAGCTGACAAAGCTTCCTGGAGTAGGCCGCAAAACTGCCAATGTCGTTGTCTCAGTGGCTTATGGAGTGCCTGCTATTGCAGTCGATACTCATGTTGAACGAGTAAGCAAAAGGCTTGGCTTCTGCCGCTGGAAGGACTCTGTACTGGAAGTTGAAAAGACATTAATGAAGAAAGTGCCGATGGATGAATGGTCAATTACTCATCATCGTATGATCTTTTTTGGGAGATATCACTGTAAGGCACAGAATCCTCAATGTGAGATTTGCCCTCTGCTAGATTTATGCCGGGAAGGCAAGAAACGTATGAAGGTGAAGCAAGCAAAATGACCGGGGAGATAGTCATTCCTGTTACAGAACAATTATGCCATTCCCTGTTTTACAAAATGAATGATTCATTGGCTGTAAAAGAAGGATCCCTTTCCGCTTATCAGCCTCTACCGCCATTTCTATATGAAGCGGCTTTTTATAGGGGCATACCTGCTGTAAGGCCTTGGGAAACCAGCGAAAAATTTATTCCTGTCTTAATGAATGAGTGGGCAGGGCAGAAACATCTTCTGGGTATGCACTTTTCGAACCGGGACCAGAAGGCAGCATTAGATCCGATGAAAGTATCTTTGGGAGTATTTTTACAGCTATTGTATTGGGCAAACAGCAAGCCGGTAAACCTTCAGTCAGATCCTGGAGAATTGCCAATAAAGCCAGTGAACCTTAAGGAACGGCTGAATTTCATTTTTGCACGACCGGCTTTTTATCATTCTTATATACAGCTGTCTGAACTAATGTCTGAAATGGAAAAGCAATATATGAAGATGCTTGCATTGGAAAAATCGAAGAGAAAGCGCCTTTAAATGATAGGCGCTTTTTTCTATGGCTAGAGAAAACAATAGCCTGCGCGAACTACAAGTCCCGCGCATAAACCCCATTAAGGCCGCGCGCGAAAGGAGAGAAAGCGCGCACAAGAAATGCGAGCGTAAAAGACCGGAACCCGCGCACAAAAGGAGGGAAAGCGCACACAACGGAAGAAATGCGAGCGTAAAAGACCAGGACCCGCGCAAACCCAAAAGTCCCGCGCATAAATCCCATTAAGCCGCGCGCAAAAGGAGGGAAAGCGCGCACAAACGGAAGAAATGCGAGCGTAAAAGACCAGGACCCGCGCCGCAAACCCAAAAGTCCCGCGCATAAATCCCATTAAGCCGCGTGCAAAAGAAGGGAAAGCGCGCACAAACGGAAGAAATGCGAGCGTAAAAGACCCGAACCCGCGCAAACCCAAAAGTATCGCGCACAACTCCAAAAAAGCCGCGCGTAAAAGGAGAGAAAGTGCGCACAAACCGGAGAAATGGGCGCACAAAAGACCGAGACTCGCGCGAATCCAAAGGTCTCAGCGCAAAAATCTCATTAAACAGCGCGGAAAGTGAGGAAACCGCGCACAAACGGAAGAAATGCACGCGCAAAAGACCGGGATCCGCGCGAACCCAACAGAATCGCGCACAACTTCAAAGAATCCGAGCGCCAAAGGAGGAAGCTGCCTACAATCACGAATTACCCGGACACAATTGTACCAATACCGTCCATTCCATAAAACCTCAGCAGGACAAAGATAAAAAAAGAGCTGACTCAACCCTGAGCCAGCTCTTCATTTCTATTTAGTTATGTGCCAGATCCATTTCCAGAACCGCTCGAGCCTGAAGTGCCGCTGCCATTGCCGTTTCCGCCGCTGCCAGTACCTCCAGTACCTCCAGTACCTCCAGTATCTCCAGTATCTCCTGTATCTCCAGCACCCGCTCCATTTCCTTCTCCGGTACCGGTGTCGCCATCTCCGGAACCTTCACCATTACCTTCACCGTTTCCGGCTCCTTCGCCATCTCCGGAACCATCACCGGAACCTTCACCTTCACCATTTCCAGAACCGTCGCCATCTTGGTTTCCGTCCTGGCCGTCTTCACCATTTTGTCCTTCTTGACCTTCCTGTTCCTCTTCGCCAGTTCCATCTTGTCCTTCACCTTCAGTTTCATCTTCTTCGATGACGCCTGGATCAGGGATTTCTACTTTTACAGAGGCAGGATCACTTTGCTGATCACCTTTAAATGCTGTTACTTTAAAGGTATAAACAGCTCCTGGCTGAGGGTTGGCAATTTTTAAGCCTTTTTCAGAAGTGACGCTAAGCTGCTGATCTCCGCCTTCATTTACGGATACCGTCACTTCAAATTGAGTGCCTTCTGCGTCTTCTGGGTATTCCCATGATAATGCAATTTCATTTGTCTCCTGGTCAAAGTTCGCTGACAGGCCAGAAGGGGAGTCGAGTTTATCAAACTTCTCAGACACTTGTGTCGGAGCATTGCCTTTTACAGCATATTCATAAATGATTTGGTCCTTAGGTGTAAATTGGCTTGCCCGTTTGGCAGGGTTGCTTCCTTTTTCAATGGCAACCTCCTCCACGGAGTTAGGGACCTTGAAGTCTTCTGTTTCTTTTCCTTCTGAAACATGTGCCATTAGACTGCTGAAAAGTCTTTGCGCAATTTTTTGCTCATCGCCTGCAGGGATATAGTTTTTTCTATCCTGATAGCCGGTCCATATAGCTGCTGTATAGTTCGTCGTATAACCTGCAAACCATGCATCAGGCACAGCACCACTAGGAATTCCCCATTCCTGTTCCTGTTCATCAGTGTAGTTTGTAGTTCCTGTTTTTCCTGCTACAGGCAATCCTTGAACATCTGCCTGTCGGCCAGTTCCATATGAAGATTTAACTACACTTTTCAGCATGTCACTAATCATAAATGCTGTATAATCTTTCATCACTACTTCAGACTCTGGTTTCAAGTCAAGCTTCGTGCCGTCACGCATTTCAATTTGCTTGATGGCATGAGGCTCAGTGTAAAAGCCATTATTCCCAAAAGCACTATATGCGCCGGCTACCTGCAGAGAGGAAACCTCATATGCGCCGATAGAATATGACTCATACATTTCTTCCATTGGGATGCCTAATCTATTGGTGAATTCTAAAGCCTTATCAGTTCCTACTTCCTGAAGGGTTTTCAGGGCCGGGATATTACGTGAACGGGCGAGGGCTTCACGCATGGACATAGGGCCCATATGTTTTCCGTCCCAGTTATTAATTTTTGTTCCGCCGGAATATGTGTGGGGTTCATCAACAATAGTCTGGTAGGTTCCCCATTTTAGATACTCGATTGCTGGGCCATAATCGACAATCGGTTTAAAAGTTGAACCAGCATGTCTTTTTTGATCTACAGCATAGTTAAACCCGCGTTTTACTTCCTGGTTGCGACCGCCGCCAATTGCTCTTATTTCCCCAGTTTTTGTATCCAGCAAAGTGATTCCTGCCTGGAATTCGTCATCTGGATACGCTACCGCTGCATCAGTGTTTAAGATGTTTTCTACGTGTTTCTGTGCATTTGGATCCAGGGTCGTATAAATTTTTAATCCATCAGAATATGGGTTAAGATCCGGGTATTTCTTTTCTACTTCATCCAAGACAACATCGATGAAAGAATCATATTTTGATTCGTTTGTTTCTCTTTTCTCTTCAGCCACAAGTGTAGATTCCACAGGAACTTTTTGGGCTGCTTCCATTTGTTCTTTTGTAATGAAACCATGCTGATTCATCAGTGAAAGGACAATATTTCTCCTTTTCTCTGCCTTGTCAGGATGATCAAAAGGATTATAATTGTTCGGGCTTTGCGGCATGCCGGCTAAGAGGGCCGCTTCATGCAGCTCCAGCTCATCTAGTTCTTTATCAAAAAAGATTTTCGATGCCGTTAAAACTCCATGCCCTTCTGACATGTAAATCTTGTTCACATACATCTCAAAGATTTCCTGTTTTGTATACTTGCGCTCAAGCTGGAATGCGAGCCAGGCTTCCTGGGCTTTCCTGCTTAGCGTTTTTTCATTATTTAAGAAGGAGTTCTTTACCACCTGCTGGGTAATCGTACTTGCCCCTTCAGAACCAAATCCGCGAGTTACGTTGGCTATTACTGCACCGCCTAATCGAATTAAGTCCATGCCATTATGTTTGTAAAAGCGAACATCCTCAGTTGCCAAAAACGCGTCTTCCACTAGTTTTGGTATGTCTTCATAAGCGACATAATCACGGTTTTCGGAGCCTACATCAGTAATGAATTCGCCCTCCATATCGTAAATCTGTGAAGAAATTGGATCCTTCAGCAATTTTTCATCAAGCTTTGGTGCGTCTTTCACCATAAAAGCAAAAGCGCCTGCTCCTATAAGCATTCCAGCAATCCCGAGGGCAATTAAAATTAGGAAAATACGTTTAAAAGTGCCTGTGCCTTTTTTTCTGCCCTTCTTTTTAGGCTTGGATTGCTGTTTGCGGCGCTCCTCTCTTGATTGATATTTTTCAGTCATATCTATGTTCATCCTTTCTTGACAATGGAACTGTAAAAAAACTTATTTAAGGGTATAAAGATAATCTATTATCTTAATATAGTCAATTCTGGGCTGAAATCCAAGCGGAATGTGGTGGCCATGCATTTCGATTTCCCCCTTGGTAATTGATTTTCTTCCCCCAGCCTTCATTCTCTCCCAGTATGAGAGCAAATAATGTGCCTCTAAAAGGAAAACTTCTTCGGTAGCAGAAAAGCGGAGAAGAACAAAACAAATCCCTTGCTGGGCTAATACCTTCTCCATGTGCTTCACCTGGTGTTCATGAAAATTCTTTAGAGGGAAGGAGGTCGTGTTCTGAGTTTCTTTTGCTTCAAAATCAATATATCTCCCTTTATACACACCATTATAATCTGTTGTTGATGCTTGTTTGAAATATGCTTCTTTAATAACTGCCGCACTTCTCTTTGGATAATCAACCTGGACGATTTGAACAGGCGTTGGTTTTTTATGAATAGTGGCTATTCCATGTTCCAGATAGAATTCATTCGTTTCGTTTATATCTTCCTCCAGTGTCATTCCACGATTGCTGTAGGTCCATTTCTTCTCTGGTGTTAATTTTTTGGCGCTATTGGGAGAAGGAGTATATCTCCTGCCATTAGGATAATGGAAATTCATGCATTCACCTCGTTTTAAACTACTCCCTATAATAACAAAAGTAAGCATGATTTGGTTGAATAAAAAGTTCTAAATAACAAAGTATATAGGAAACTCCATTTGAGCGTTACTTTCCAGTTTTATTCGTTTTACAGAGTCATTTGGAGTGTCTGCCTGCTGGCCAAATACAGACCATTCATTTTCTGAGGTGAAATGCGATGTTTCTTCCTGGGAAATTCTTGAATAGCCATGAGAAAAAGGAACAGGCAATAATGGATCATATTATGAAGATGACTGCAAAATATAACCTGGACAATATTTCAAGAACGGAAGCATATTTCAGATTTTATAAAAAGCATCCTGAGATACGCTGGGCGTTTCTTGCCTCCATGGTGTCTCGAAATGCCGGCTGGAATATGTGTGATCTTGAAGGAAACTGTTTTCCTAAATTGATAGGAAAGAAATTGCGGGACATGCTTTATATTACATATGAAAGGGCCAATTGGCTGATTTTTCAGGATGCATTTCCGCAATTGCTCCTCTATCATTATTCGACGAAAATAAATAGGCCAATGTTTCATTTATTAAAAATTTTTCGTGTATCGGCATTTATGGAACAGGAGTGGCTTTCTTTCTGGAAAAATAGAAATAAAAAGAGGTTAATGATTTCACTGATTATCAATGAACAAAATGTTATCCAAGAACCTGTAATGGAACATGAAATTTATAAGAATAAAGTTTTTCATTCATTGCTTTTTTCCTTTCAGGACTATCTTCATTTTAGTTCTGTAATCTTCCCTACTTGTAAAGGGGAATTATACGGGGCAAGTGTCAATGGTTTCCGCTCGGTGTCGAAAAGAATTGATCTTGGAAAACGGCTGGCAGAAATCTTATTTGACACCAGCTATTATGGGGACGTGTATGAATTTGCTTCAGGCACAATTCATACTGGTTCAAGACATGATTATGAGAAATACTTTGAGGGAAGACAACGGAGAACCACCCCTTTCTTACGCTGTACATACCCGATAATCACCCATCACATTCATCAATTTAATGATTGGTCCGAAAAAAAACGCATTAAAAGTAAATGGGCATCTGAATCGGTTGTCTTAAAGCACCCTGTCCATATTACCAAATGGTATTTGCATAAGCAGAAACAGCTTCATACTGCTGCAAAGCTGGGGAAATTATTTCGCTTGCTTTGTTAGCGGAAAAGTGAAAAAAAGCAAGGAATCCCTTGCTTTTTACAATGTCTATGAAATTATAAAATATAACAATGTGGATAACTTTGATGAAAAAATATCTGCATCCAGCTCCAGCGCCTAGCCCCTCGGGTCATAAGCCAAATCACTCCAGAAATCTGCGTGATTCGTCTTATGCCTGTCGGGGCTGATCAAGGCGCTTCCGCCTTTGTTCTTTTAAGTTGAAGGGCGGTCAGGGCCTTCAAGTTTCTTATTGCCATAGCCTGTTTTTGTTTCTTCCAGCTTTTTCGGCTGTGCTTTATTTTGTTTTTCTTTTTCTTTTTCTTTTTTTGCCATTACATTACACCTCCGTTAATTAGTTTGTTCAATGACGCTGTTTTCATTCTTCCGGGGGCTGTCGAAACCATGTTGCTGCCATGCAAATAAGAACTTTCTTTGACGAATCACTTCTAGTTTTGTCATGCATGGAGGAAACCTACAAACGAAATAGAATTATGTAGGCACACAGCAAAATTTTCACTGTATCCTTCGTCGTATTTATTGCAGGAAGCAAGGAGAAAAAGAAATCGGGAGGTTTTTTGTATGCAGGGAAAAATGGTAGAAAAAGATGAATTGCTGGCCATGCTTACAGAAATATATGATCAGCTGGAAGAGCTTGAAAATGTCCTGGAGTCTAATTTGTCTGGGCTTCGCCAGGATTGGTATTATGAACAGTCAGAAAAACTGGAGGTTTGCGAAAGCAGGCTGGAAGCGATTGAAGAGGGCATGACGGTAATCAGGTCTGAGGCAGACAATATAGAAGATACAAAAAGGTCAGCAGCAATGAAGCTTGAACTTGGCTTCTAAGTGGCATAGAATAGCAGTATCCTTCAGTAGCTAATGTTGACTAGCTACTTTTATTTTTTAATAAAGCGTATAAGATCTGAAGTTAGAAAACTGTCTAGCTCCAGGCGCCATCGGCTCTCGGGTCTAAGCCAATCCGTCCAAAAGGTTAAAGAGTCTTATGTATGAGGCCCACAGGACATGGAAGGCTTCGTCAGCATAAACATCGCACGACCGAAAGCGATAGCTTTTGGGAGGATGTGGGTCATGCAGACGTTGCCACCGGACGTGGCGTTTTAGTCTGCGTGCCTTTATTAAGCGGGCGCCTTCCGCTATTCTAATTGGAGTTGATGCTGAATGGTTCATGAAAATTCCCTGCTGCAAATGACAGAACAGCTGCTTGAATGTGTGGAAATCTCAGACAGCAGGTTTAAAAAGGTTAAGGAATCAGGTGAGAAGGGTGATTTTTATAATGAAGTCAAACCTTTTGCCGATGATGTTAAATCCATAAATGAAAGATGGAAAGAAGAAGCCCTGGAGTGGATTGGCATTCATAAACCCCGAAATCTTTATCCTCAGCAGATTGAATCTGCTGCTGAACATATTGAACTGGTCTCCATTCAGGCATTTTTCCCTGAAACAAGCAAAACCAGGTTCATTAATTATGTTAATTCGGCCGTGTATGTCCTAAAGCAATTGATAAAATTAGTAGGTGAAGAAAAAAAGGGAACCTGAAATAGGGTCCCTTTTTTAAATATTTCTTATGCATTTACTGAATCCTGGAGGGTGTTATCTTTGTAGCTTTCCGGAACGGCCGCTCCTTGAGCTTCAAGCTCACGAACGAGATTTCGATAATCTGTACTGGAAATTTCATTATGGATATAGGCCTTTTTAGCAAAATCCAATAATTCATTAACATTTTCAGGAGTATACTCCCGCAGCTGATGAAACTTCATTTTTAGTTCGTGAACATTCATGATATTGCCTCCTCAGAATATTGATTCGCGGAGAAATTTCTTCCCCGCAGCCCGGTAAATGAAAAAGGGGACAAGAAACTGTTTTGTTTTTTATATCCTATCATGAAAATTTATTTTTCATCGTTTTTAAAAAAATCAAACTTCCGACATGATTCTTCATAGTTAGACAAAAACGGAAACCGCTTCCATTTTTAATGTTAATTGATCCTTTCACATTCTGGGCAAAACTTTCATATATTATATTGGTGATAATTAGAAGGCTTTTGCCTGGAATTATTGCTAATATACTTATATTTTTTGAATGGGGAGGATGTTTGCCCATGTTTGGCCGAGTAATGAATAGAGCGAGCCATCTGCAGCCATACGGCCATTTAAATCAAAGTATATACATGGATCCATTTTATATGGGGCCGAATGGCCAATTTTATATGAGGCAGCAGCCAATGCAGAATTATAATAATTCTGCTGGACAGTATAACCCTTATTATTTGCCTTATAATATGGAGTATCATCAGCCGCCTCAGATGGCAGGATTGCAGCAGCAAAATTATTCACCAAATCCCTATCCGCAGCATAACTATGACCAAGGATACTACGCAAAGACCGGTTCGAAAAATGCTGGTGTTTTTCAAAACCCATTAGAATCTGAAGATTATTACGGAACTCAGGCAAGCAAGTCCGCTGCGCAGCAGATGCCGTATATGAATCCGTATCCTAAACAATCATTCATTCCTAAACAGCCATCTGGAGTGCAAAGCATTATGAATTCCTTTAAAGCCCAGGATGGTTCGCTTGATCTCAATAAAATGGTGGATACCGCAGGTCAGATGATGTCAGCTGTAACGCAAGTGTCATCGATGGTAAAAGGGATTGGCGGAATATTTAAAGCTTAACTGATCATGGCCGAATAGGCCTTTTTTTTATCTCTTATTTTAATGGCATGGAATTATATATAAAAATCAGACTTGAAAAAAAATTAAATATATTTGAAAATAAAATAGCTGGTCTATTTTTTGCGACTCCCATTGTATAGGAATTATTATCCAGGAGAATTTATCGCATGATTGACAAAATTTAGATAAAAGTGAAAAGATAGAAAAATGGCTCATGGTCATAAAGGGGGATTTGTATGGTTCGTGCTCTTCAGCAAATATTTATCATATTTATATTAATTTCGCTACTTGCGGCATTGCCAAAAATTATTTCTGTTGATCCATCAAACGGGAGTCTTGATTGGAGCTTTGAAAGTCTACCGCAGATTTATGGAGATTTTATTAAAGAAGTAAGCGGGGGCAGCCTGGGTACCTATCAGCTCGGCCGGCAAACTCGTCCTATAGCGGAGGATATTGCTGATAACTTTACTACCAGTCTGCTAATTGTATTGATTGCTGTGAATGCTTCCTTAGTTATAAGTCTTATTTTCGGGGTATTTATCAGCCGTTTCAAACTAACTAAGCTTTTTGGTGCATTCTTGAATATCCTTGCGTCCATACCCGACTTTATCATCATTGTAATGTCTATGATTCTCGCCGTTAAAATATATAAAATGACGGGGATCAGAGTGATCTCACTAAGGCCGGATGGAGGAGCCCTTAACACCTGGTTTCCAACAGTGCTCGCAAGCTTAGCTCCAACTCTATATCTATTTAAGCTTGTTTCGGTAAAATATTATCAAACAAGCGGGGAGGACTATATAAAGACTGCAGTTGCTAAAGGAATGAGCTTGAATTACATAAATTTTCAGCATGTATTTAAAAATTTGGAGCCATTTATTAAATCTGAGCTAATCAAAGTGATTTCCCTGGCGATTGGCAATCTCTTCATTATTGAACATATTATGAATGTCTCCGGCATAACTAAATTTATTTTTCAGAGCAATGAGGTCCAGCCGATCGCAATTGGCTTGTTTGCCATGCTTTTGATTTCTCTAATTGTCTATATTTCTAACAGGCTCATATTCTATCTGTTTAAACGGGGTTTTATCTATGAATAAGCTGCTAAAAATAAATTACTCCTTGATTATCGGAATTCTTATGGTTGCAGGCTTGCTTTTTTTCAGCATATTTGGACCTTATCTTGCACCGCATTCATTGACTGCAGCATTGGAAACACAATATACAAACGGGAAGGTTTTGGCCCCGCCATTAGAGCCCTTTGAATCACCCTCCTATCCGCTGGGGACAGACAAATGGGGCTACGACCTTTTGTCCATGATTTTATATGGATTAAGATACACTGTTTTTATTGCAGCTGCTGTTACGATGATTAAAATGGCTTTCGGAACAATCATCGGTTTGTATGCTGGCACATTGAAACGGACACCAGGCTGGCTGATTGCTTTTGAAAATGCCTGGAGCTATGTTCCGCTGTTTCTGATCCTGTATTTTTTCCTGGCGCCAATAAGCTTCAACAGCAGCCTTAAACAAAATGTATTAATAGTCTACTTTATAGTTATTGCGTCGGTCATCAGCATTCCCAGCATCGTATCATCTGTAAGACTTAAAACCGCTGAATTATATAAGTCCGTTTATATCGAAGCGGCCAAAGCACTGGGTGCTGGAAAACACCGTTTGATTTGGAAGCATCTATTTCCTCAGTTAAAGGAAACTTTCCTTGTTATGTTTATACTTGAAATTGTGTATGTGATTGCTCTTATGGGCCAGCTGGCGCTTTTAAATATTTTTGTCGGCGGAACCATTATGAGATTTGACCCCATCATATACCTATCAGCTACAAAAGAGCTCGCAGGGCTGGTTGGGCAGGCGAGGTTGAATATCTATGGAAACACTCATATATTAGTTGCGCCACTTGCGGTCCTTTTATATACAACAGTATCCTTCAGCCTTCTGGCAAATGGATTGAAGAATCGATTTCAGTCAAATTATCAGCGTACACCGTGGATTAGGACAGGGCATGAACCATTAATTCAGCCTTCCAGAAAACAATATGGCCGAAAAAAGAAATTTTGGTCATTTTCTGCCCCAAAAGCAGCCTTTTCTTCACTAGTCATTGCTTTTGCTGGTGCTGGAATTTATGTAATGGCAGCAAAAGATGCCAATATTGGCGTTAAAAGCGGCAGCCACTCGGATTACAACATTGATCTGAAAATGAATGGCGAAGGTTATTTCACTGCCAATGCTAATATCCAAGTGAAAAACCAATCAAATAAAGAATGGGAAGACCTTGTATTTTATTTCATTCCAAACGTTTTTGCAGAGGGACATACATTTGATTCAGTCGAGGGAACATCTGAGGCAGATATCGGGAAGGTAACAGTGAACGGGCAAAAAGCGTCATTTATGCTAAAGGGTGATACGTTAACCATAAAGTTAAAACCTGAAATGAAAGATAAAAGAAGACATAATGTAAAGATCGAATATGGATTTACAGTCCCTGACAAAGGCAGCCGCTTTTCAAAAGTAGACACAAACTATTATCTTGCTCAATGGTACCCTATGGCTGCAGTTTATCAAAAAGGCAAATGGAATAAAGAGCCGTATATGGAAGGACTGGAAACATTTCATACAGGCTTCTCTGATTTCAACGTTTCCTATAAGCTTCCGAAAGGGTATTCTCTGGCTTCCACAGCAGACAAAGATCCTGCAGAAGGGAAGAATGAAGGGCATATTAAAGCCAAAAAGGTCAGGGATTTCTTCATTGCTGTCATGAAGGATATGGAAGTTCATGAAACGGAAGCGAAAGACGGCGTGAAGGTCAGATTGTTTTCAAGAAGCAATCATGACAAAGACCCTGTAGCTTCATTGACACTGGCCAAAAATGCATTAACATTCTATCAGGATCATATTGGAGACTACCCGCATGAGCAGCTTGACATCGTTTTAGATGATGGACAATTTATGGAATATCCCGGTATTGTAACCATTAACCCTTATATTGATGATAAGAGATTTTATGATATATCTATTGTTCATGAAATTGCGCATCAGTATTTTTATGGAGTAGTGGCCAATGACCCCTACAATAATGCGTGGATTGATGAAGGAATTACTGAATTTGCCACCTCTATGTATTTCTATGCAGGTCAAAACCAGGCTGAAAGACAGGCATTTGGCATTTCCCATTTTCGAATGGAGGCCATTGAAGAAGCTGGACTTGGAAGGCAATATTCAAATGTGCCGGTTAATGAGGTAAAGCATTCAGGCTATATCTATGGGCAGCCTTCTCTGGAGATTTTACAGATGATTCAGGAAAAATATACCCTAAAAGGAGAATCCCCTAAAGCCGTGGGGATGCAGTTCCTGTCAGATTATTATCAAAATTTCCGTTATAAAGAGGTCGATACAAAGGAGTTTATATCCTTCACAAAAGATTACTTCAGTGTTCCGACCGGTTATTTCAATAATTGGATTGATACATCTAAACTAGACAGCTAATTAGTTCATTTAAACAAAAACAAGCAGTCATTGAGCCTGCTTGTTTTTGTTTAACCAGGCCGCATTAGTGAATTAATTTTACCTGGCTTGCAGGCAGGATCAGCTTTCATCGATTACGATTCTTTTTCCCTGCTGCTTTGGCACCGTGATTTGCAGAAGGCCGTTTTGGTAAACTGCCTTTACTTTCTTTTCATTAACTGGCTGGGGAAGCGGAACGGTCCGGCTGGAACGCTGCATGCTTTGCTGTCTTCTAAAGATTTTATTTTTCTCATCCTCTTCTGTCACCATCTCAGAGGACTTGACAGAAATGGTTATATAATTGTCCAGGATGTCAATTTGTATTTGCTCTCTATTTATTCCTGGAAGTTCTGCACTAATGATATGTTCTTTTTCGGTTTCCGCAACATCGACATGAAAGGAAGAAGAATTTGGGAAGGGATTCTTAAAGAAATCATCCATGGTCTGCAGAAATCCTCTAACGGGTTTTTCATGAAAAAGCTGATTCATCGATTTCATTAAATCACCAAAAGGCTCATTTCGGTCTTTTTTCTTTGGATCCTCCATATACATCCATCCCCTCTCAAACAGGATTTTTCAACATATCCTATGCTGCCAATTGGGTGGATGTTCCTGTTGAGCAAATAAGGTTAAAAGAAAAGCGGAAGCGCCCTTTGGAACAAGTAAAACCGCTTGTTCCTGCGACTGCGAGAACCTCCAAGGAATCTTTCCTTTGGTGCTCACGGCCGAAACCTCGAGGGAGTAAACGCTTGAGCTGGAAAATAGAATAAACCGCATAGGCGGTTTTTAAAAGATTGTCTCTAAGAGCTGATCAGGGTTTATGATTAAATGTCCATCCTGATCTGTTTCAATTAACTTTTCTTTTTTCATTTTGGTTAAAGTCCTGCTGACCGTTTCCCTTGTAGTGCCAATCATATTGGCGAGGTCTTTATTGGTGAAGTCCCCTTTTAAAAGAAAGCTGCCGTTTTCAAGCGTTTTTCCATGCATTTTGGCTAGACGGACAAGTAATTTGATAATTTGTTCATAAGTATTGTTTAAAATTTGCGCTTCCAGCCGCTCCTGAAGATCAACAATCTTCTCGCCCAGAACTTTAAACACCTTAATGCATAGCACGGGATTTTCAATTAGTACCTTTTCAAATTGCGAAATTGGTACAACGACGAGTTGAGCATTTTCAAGCACCTCCGAAAAAGCCGGATATCCCCCTTTTCTGAAAAATCCTACGTGAGGAAACATCTCGCCTTTTGTTAAGATGGCAACAATCTGCTCTTTTCCATTAATATCACTTCTATAAATCTTAACTCTGCCGTTGTTAATAAAATAAACATTATCCAGCGGGTCATCCTGAAGAAAAACATGGCTTCCTTTTTTCCAATCCCGTGAAATTGATATCTCTACCACTTTATCGAGCTCTTCATTGTTCAGTTCTTTAAATAGAGAGAACTGGGAAAGAACTCCCTTAATTTCTTCTGCTCTCATAATCCACCTCTTGCGTCTGTCCTATAAAGCTTATTGTAACAAAAAACATTCTTAACGTTCATATAAAGAAAAGCTTATTTTAAAATCAGTTTCCTTAAAGAAGATAGTCCGGCTGGGACGTCTAAATATATCGGACCTTCTTGGTGAAAAATGATTTTAATCCCTGAGCGAATATATTAAACGTTAAGATGGCACAGGTCATTGCAAATGCTGGGAAGAAAGGAATCCAAATCGGGCCTCTTATATCCTCAAAGGCTTTCATCAGCATCATAGGCCAAGAAATCGAATTATTGACCAATTGCCAATCTCCTCCCATGGATTGAACTAAATCCTGGGAAATAAAAATGCCGACAAACCCTAATTGACCAAGTAAAAACATGACTTTTCCAAGGTCTGTAACCATATATACAAGAAGCTTGCTAAATAGAAAAGGCAGATAGTATGTTCTGAAAAGCCTGTATGGTGAAGCTCCAGCAGCAATCCCTCCATATATATATTCTTTGGAAGAAATCTGATCAAATTCCAGCTTTATCATTTCTGCGGCACGGGGCATTTCTGCCAGACCTATAATTAGGAGCAGGAATAGGGGCCGGTGTTCAGTTAACAAAAATGGCGGAAGCATGGCAAGAAGCATGACAATGATGATGGTCGGAATATATGACAGCAGTCCATTAAGCCATTTAAGGAAGAGGTGTGTACCCATCCATTTTTTGTGCGCAAGAAAGGAGAGCGGAATTGCCAGTGTATATCTCAGGCCAGTTATACAGGCGACCAGCAAAATGGTTTCTTTTGCGCCCAATATAATCAGGCTGAGTAAATCCCTTCCGCTTTTGTCAGTGCCGAATATGTATTCCTCTGATGGCGGATAAGGCGGTATAACGGGCTTTTTATCCTCATTAAGGATGTAAGTAATCTTTGTTAACTCGCGGTCTACAAAAGGAAGATAAGGTCCGGCAAACGTGATTGCCAATAGTAGCATCAGAAAAACAGTTCCTGTGCAAAATAGGGCATGTCTCTTAAACCATATTAAAACGCGCATACTCCATCACGCCCTTCCTTTTGGCATGAGCCAGAATTTTGCTATCTGTGAAAGGATAATAGTAATAAACATGATAAAGAGAAAAGGGAGCATCAGGGACAGTGCCTTAATTTCATCATTAGATGTTATGCTGAATAGAAGCTCCTTGCCTGCCCCATTATAGCCAGCCAGCTTTTCAATGATTGGCAGACTGGATAGGATATAGAGCATCACCAGCTGCGCCTGGTTCAAAATGGGGGACCAGCAATTCCATAGCATATGCAGGAGTGCTTTAAAGTCGCCAAGCCCTTTTGCATAGGTGGTGCGCACATACTCTTCGCCCATTTCATTTTCAAGTGCAGCCGAGGTAAAACGGGACATGTGAAGAAATGGAAACACGGATAAAGAAATGAGCGGCAGTAAAAAGCTATACCAATTTTCATGCCCATATAGCTTAAAGTAAGGAAGCCCTTGCTGCATCAACAGAATCAGAAGGTATTGAATGGCAATAAAAAGAAAAAAATCGGGTATGGAAGAAAACAGCCAGGAAAGAAAGTTCTGAAGCTTCCCGGAAAATTTTTTTCTCCTGTAAAATTGGAGTGCACCCATCAGTGTGCCAAGCAGCATGCTGACCATGAAGGCCGGCAAAATAATCTTAATGCTGCGCTTAACAAATATCGCTGATTCCTCACTGACTGGGCGTCCGCTCCTTGCATCACCCAAACCTTTTTCAGTTACTATATAAACAGTGAAATCTTGTATTCTCTCTTTATATAATTCAAAGCTAAAGGGGTAATCCGCTTCAACATGAAATGCCGAAAAAACAGCTATTTCTTGTTCCCGGGGAAGAAGAAGAATCAGGATAAATCCAATTAGAATTAACAAAAACACCGCTGCTGATTTTAAAATGCTGTAAAGCATGGCTTCACCTCTTAAAAAAATGAAAAATATACATAATATTGTCCTATATTTAGAACTTTCAGTCAATTTTTCCCATGAAGTCTAATTTAGGGAATTGAGGACGAAGGATTTTAGAGTTTAATAGAATATTTCCATAAAAAGTTAATGGGATTTAAGAGTTTGCTCTGTTAGAACGAACGTTTATTCGCTAGAATAGGGGTATGAGGTGAAATAGATGAAAGTGCGTAAAAATCTGCCTGAAATCATGAAAGAACTTATATCTGAACAGCAATATAAAGATAATATTGTCCATTGGCATACAATAGAAGAAAAAGAGGCTAAGACTGCCGGCCTTCCGGAAGACATACATCCGTCTTTAATAGAAGCATTGCAAAAGAGGGGCATTACAAGGCTTTATACACATCAAAAAACATCTTATCGGACAGCCATGAATGGGGACAGTCTTGTGGCAGTTACTCCAACGGCCTCAGGCAAAACACTTTGCTACAACCTTCCAGTCCTGCAGACGATCGTCAATGATCCAGATGCAAGGGCGCTTTATATGTTTCCGACAAAAGCCTTGGCTCAGGACCAAAAAAGCGAAATCAATGAAATCATCCAGGAGTCCGGATTGGATATCAATTCCTATACATACGACGGGGATACACCAGCAAATATTCGGCAAAAGGTACGCAGGGCTGGGCATGTGGTTATAACAAACCCGGACATGCTTCATTCGGCGATATTGCCCCATCATACAAAATGGGTGTCTTTGTTTGAAAATTTGAAGTATGTGGTCATAGATGAACTTCATATTTACAGAGGGGTATTTGGCAGTCATGTAGCCAATGTCATACGCCGCCTTAGACGGATTTGCCGTTTTTATGGAAGTGACCCCATTTTTATCTGTACTTCTGCAACAATTGCAAATCCATTGGAACTCGCAGAAAAGCTTACAGAAAAGCCGATGAAACTTGTAGATAATAATGGAGCCCCGAGCGGGAAAAAACATTTTGTATTTTACAATCCTCCTATTGTCAATAAACCGCTGAATATTAGAAGAAGCGCTACTCTAGAAGCGAGAAAGCTCGCAGGTGAACTACTGAAAAATAAAATCCAGACCATTGTGTTTGCAAGAAGCAGAGTCAGAGTCGAGATTCTGCTGACATACCTCCAGGAGCTTGTAAAGCATAAGTTGGGACCTAAAGCCATTCGGGGTTATAGAGGCGGTTATCTGCCAACTCAGAGGCGGGAAATTGAAAAAGGACTTCGTTCAGGGGAGATTTATGGAGTTGTCAGCACAAATGCGCTTGAGCTCGGAGTGGACATCGGACAGCTGCAGGTTTGTATTATGACCGGATACCCCGGTACAATTGCCAGCTCATGGCAGCAGGCTGGCCGTGCAGGCAGAAGGCATGGTGAATCGCTTGTCATCATGGTGGCAAGCTCCAGTCCGCTTGACCAATATGTTATTCAAAACCCTGATTACTTTTTTAATAGAAGTCCTGAAACAGCCAGAATTAATCCAGATAATCTTATTATTCTGGTGGATCATATCAAGTGTGCAGCCTATGAGCTTCCTTTTAATGCCGGGGAACGTTTTGGCACCTTTGAAACTGAAGAGGTATTGGAATACCTGGCAGAAGAAAGGGTACTGCATCAAAATGGAGATAAATTTTATTGGATGAAAGACTCATTTCCTGCCCATAACATCAGCCTCCGTTCAGCATCACAGGAAAATGTCGTTATAATCGATCAATCGGATATCGCGAATGTGAAAGTTATTGGCGAAATGGACCGCTTTTCCGCTATGACCCTTCTGCATGAAGAAGCAATCTATCTCCACCAGGGGACCCAGTTTCAGGTGGAAATGCTTGATTGGGAAGAGAAAAAAGCATTTGTCCGCGAAGTGGATGTAGACTATTTTACAGATGCTAACCTGGCAGTTGAGCTAAAGGTGCTGGAACAGGATAAACTCAGATCATCCACCATTGGGGAAGTAGGGTTTGGGGATGTAAGTGTTGTGGCAATGGCTACGATCTTTAAGAAAATTAAGTTTGAAACACATGAAAATATCGGATCCGGTCCAATAACACTTCCGGAAGAAGAACTTCATACAAGCTCAACCTGGCTTTCGTTTAACAAGGAATCCTTAAATTATAAGCAAGACCGGCTTGAGCAGGGACTCATCGGAACAGCACATGCGCTTAAACATATTGTGCCTCTTTTTGTTATGTGCGATCCTCAGGATGTTCATGTTGTCCCACAGGTAAAAGCGGCCCATAATGAAAAGCCGACGATCTTTTTTTATGACAGGTATCCCGGCGGGGTAGGGCTAAGCGAGAAGATTTTTGGGGGAATAGAACATATCATGCACGAAACGATGGAAATGGTCAGCAGATGTTCATGTGAGCATGGGTGTCCTTCCTGCATTGGAACTGATACCTCTTCAGAAACCGCGAAAAAAGACGTACTCAGGATTCTCAGCTCTTTTAAAAATGGAGTTAATCGAGCAGGTGATAGACTTGTCCATTAAAAACAAACTGAACAGGCTAAAGGGCCATCTCGGTACAGAGAAGGATAAACAGCCATCACCCGTCAAGTTGTCAAAGAATAATATCGATGTGCCATTTAAAGAAGTATGGGAAGCCGAAAGTGTCTATCCATATTATTTTGAAGACTCCTATTGCCTTGTGAGGGAAAAGGAATATAGCCTTGATCAAATGCATGGAATCTATTCTTTTGGCCAGTTTACAGCGGCGGTGGAGGCCTGGAATTCTTCAGGCATCAGGCATCCGCTGTCTGCTGCCGGACATGGGCCGGAAAATCTTTTCTTCTTTGATACAGAGACAACAGGCTTAGGCGGAGGGACTGGAAACACTATTTTCCTGCTTGGCCAAGCCAGTCTGCACGGAGATAAAATAAAGCTGAAGCAGCATATCCTTCCTCATCCTGGAGCCGAGATTCCATTGTATAAAAGCTTTCTTGAAAGCATTGATTATTCAACAATGGTGACATACAACGGGAAGGCTTTCGACTGGCCGCAGGTAAAAACGAGGCATACCCTTCTGAAGGAGCATGTCCCCAAACTTCCTCCATTTGGCCATTTTGATTTGTATCATGCAGCAAGGAGAATGTGGAAGCACAAACTCGAGAGGATAAAACTTACTGCAGTGGAAAAAGATGTTTTGGGGATCGAAAGAAAGGATGATATTCCGGGTTTTCTGGCACCGATGATCTATTTTGATTTTGTGGAAAGAAAAAATCCTGAAGGAATGCTGGGAATAATTAAACATAATGAAATAGATATTTTGTCCCTGATCAGTCTTTATACACATCTTTCTTTCCAAATAATGCAGCTGGATGAAAAACAGACTCCCCGTGAGGTCTATGAAGTAGGAAGATGGCTTTCGACATTGGGTGAATCTTCACAGGCGAAGACAGCCTTTAATAGAATATCTGAAGGAGAGTCTTCTGAAGCTTCGGATGCCAGGTTTGCACTGGCTTTTGAGCATAAGAAACATAAAAATTGGGATGAGGCGGCAAAATTATGGAAGGATATTGCTGAAAAAGGCTTGATGAATAGGAAGGTAATATCATGCATTGAACTGGCCAAGATCTATGAGCATCGCTTAAAGGATATAGGCCAGGCAATTATATATGCGAAAAAAGCTTTTAACATGATGAAAGATATCTCAGGTGGCGAAACAGAAAAGCTGAAAATAAAACAGGAAGAATTGCATCGGCGGATTGTACGGCTTGAACGAAAGTTTAATCGAACTTAAATTTCCCTGTAACATAATTTTAATATACCAGACAAAAAAATCCACTATTTCCTAGTTGTATGTACTTCTTCTTACAGGTAAAATTATAACTTGTGTGGTACTTTTTTAGGAATTTTATATAGTGAGGCTGGTAAAATGTATAAAGCAATCTTATTTTTATTCTTCCTTGTGATTTTCACTACAGCAATCGTTTTCTCCAATTTAAAAGACAGTTTCTACAGCATGCTCTAAGGCTAGTACCTAAAAAATAGGTGTTTTCATTAGTACAAGATTACTCTTTCTCACATAGGTTGTTAATGTAAAAACAATTTGGAAAGGGGATCTTTACATGTTTTGCAGACCAAGACCTTCGCAGGTGATGCCTGCTGTTGTTCATCCGACAAAATGCTGTGTAACTCATTCGTTCCAGAACATTGTGGTTCCACACATTCATCCTACACATCATACTCATGTAAACCACATTAACTATGAGAATCAGCATTCTTTCCCGCATACTCAGTCAAATGTGAACCAGGTGACACAATCAAATGTTAATATGGGACCAAGACCAGGCGTGGCAGGTGCATATAGCCCAGGAATGGGTCCAGGTATGGGAATGGGCCCAGGTATGGGAATGGGTCCAGGATATGGCGGACCAGGAACTGGCGTAGCAGGAGCATCAACCGGAATGGGGCCAAAACAAGGGCCGAGTTTTTCCGGCAGATAATCAACAAGGGCTTTATGCCCTTGTTTTATTTATATAAATATCAAATGGAAACTTAAATGAGTCCCGGCCAGATTTCTTTAAGGAGTTTTTGCAATTGACAAAAGTAGCAGTTATTTCAGGGTATAAGCCTTTTGAAGTAGGGATTTTTAAAAATGATGACCCGGCAGTCGGCTATATAAAAACCGCCATAAGAAAAAGCCTGCTTTCACTGATTGATGATGGGCTCGAGTGGGTAATCATCAGCGGGCAGCTGGGTGCCGAGCTTTGGGCGGCTGAAGTTGTATCTGACCTGAAGCTGGAAGGTTACGAAGACCTGAAGCTTGCATTCATAACTCCTTTTTTGGAGCAGGAAGCATCCTGGAAGGATGCGAACAAAGAATGGTATGAATCCATACTGCTTCAGGCTGATTTTGTTGATTCAGTATCAAAAAAACCTTATGAAAGTCCTCAGCAATTCAGGGTGAAAAATCATTTTTTTGTCGGCAAAAGTGATGTGCTGCTTCTTTTTTATGATTTGGAAAAAGAGGGAAGCCCCAAATATTTGTATGAAACCGCAAAAAAATATCAGGAAGAAAATGAATATGAAATTAGACTAATCACCTTTTATGATTTACAATTGATTGTAGAAGAAGAACAATTCTCTCAGAGAGACATATTTGAATAATACACAGATAAATTGACAAATGTACATATCTCTGGAAAAATAGTATTAATTATGATTGGCGATATACTGAGGTGAGTATCATGCTATCCGATAAAATTAAATTAACTGCAAAAGATATTTTGGAAAAAGAGTTTAAGACAGCTATGAGAGGCTATAAGCCTGAAGATGTTGACAAGTTCTTAGATTTGGTCATAAAAGATTATGAAGCATTCCATCAGGAAATTGAAGATCTTCAGCAGGAAAATATGAGATTGAAAAAACAGGTTGACGATGCTTCACGCAGACCGGCAGCACAAACTGCAGGTACAACCAATTTTGATATTCTAAAAAGATTATCAAATCTGGAAAAACACGTTTTTGGCAGTAAATTGTATGATTGACAGGAATTAACAGTTTTTCCTGTTTAAAACCATTGCTATTCCATCGCAGATTACATATAATATTCTTTGTGATCATTAATAGCGTTCGGGTAATCGCTGCAATATGTTTTATATTGTAGAGGAAAGTCCATGCTCGCACAGGCTGAGATGCCTGTAGTGTTCGTGCCTAGCGAATTCATAAGCTAGGGCAGTCTGAGCTAGCTCTGGCTGACGGCAGGGAAAATGCCTAAGTCCTTCTGGATATGGCATGAATACCTTGAAAGTGCCACAGTGACGTAGCCTTTTCAGAAATGAAAAGGGTGGAACGAGGTAAACCCCGCGAGCGAGAAACCCAAATGATGGTAGGGGCACTTTCCCTGAGGAAATGAACAACGGGAAGGACAGGCAGATGCCTGTAGATAGATGATTACCACCTGAGTACGAGACATTTGTCGCTTGCAGTACTACGGTACAAAACATGGCTTACAGAACGTTATTAGTGAGACAGTATGAGTGTTATAAATTCAAGCTCTCCTTTTTGGGAGAGCTTTTTTACTTTTCTGCCTGCTGTTAAGAAGTTTAAGCTGTTTTCGTAAAGTTTGTTGCTATTTAATAACTTAGTTTAATGGTGTAAATTCGAAGTAGCTTATTCAATGTCCTGCGGGAGGAGGGGGAGCGGGAGACCCCGTAGTCGAAGCTGGGGAGGCTCCCGTTCCTCCCCGCGGAAAGCAACTTCCCGCAGTGGAAATCAACGGACTAATTCATTAGCAAAAACACAAAACTTTTAGAAAAAAGCAAGGCTGAAGTCCAAGATGACCAATCAGAGAACCTGAAAGGCTCATTGCGGGTAAGTAAATAAACAGATATACTTTATATGTTGATTGCTAAGCCGAGTTAGGGTATACATAATAGTAATAAGAATTAGGTTAGGGTGAAAATATGTCTAAATACGATTTAATCGCCACTACGGCCATGGGGCTTGAGGCACTCGCTGCCAAAGAAGTGCGCGATCTCGGATATGAATGTGAAGTTGAAAACGGCAGAATAACATATAAAGGCGATGAAGCTGCAATTGTCCGGTCGAATTTATGGCTGAGAACAGCAGACAGAATACGCATAAAAGTGGGAGAATTTAAAGCAACAAGTTTTGATGAGCTTTTTGAGAAAACAAAATCGCTGCCCTGGGAAAATTATATGCCTGAAAATGCCGAATTTCCTGTTTCAGGAAAGTCTGTGAAGTCCAAGCTTTTTTCAGTTTCCGATTGTCAGGCTATTGTCAAGAAAGCAATAGTGGAACGCATGAGAACAAAGTATAATAAGACAGGCTGGCTCGAAGAAAATGGGCCGTTATTTAAAATAGAAGTTGCTCTTCATAAAGATGTAGCGCTTTTGACCATCGATGCCAGCGGAAGTGGACTCCATAAACGGGGATATCGTACGGGGCAGGGGGAAGCACCCCTAAAGGAAACACTTGCAGCTGCACTGGTTATGCTGACTAATTGGAACCCGGATAAGCCATTTGCAGATCCCTTCTGCGGATCTGGCACTATTCCGATAGAAGCAGCGTTAATCGGCCAGAATATTGCACCAGGTTTTAATCGTGAATTCATTTCGGAAGGATGGTCATGGATTCCTGAAAAAGTCTGGGAGGATGGAAGAAACGAAGCTGAAGATCTGGCGAACTATGATCAGCCTCTCGATATTACAGGTGCTGACATTGATCACAGGATGGTGAAAATAGCAGAAGAAAATGCTTTTGAAGCCGGATTGGGAGATTTAATAAACTTCAAACAAATGCAAGTGCGCGATTTTACGACTGCTAAGGAATATGGTGTCATTGTCGGAAATCCTCCGTATGGGGAGAGACTTGGTGAGAAGGCAGCGGTACAGCGAATGTACGCTGAAATGGGGAGGGCCTTGGCCCCTCTTGATACGTGGTCGATTTATATCCTGACTTCAGACGAGGAATTTGAAAATCACTTTGGAAAAAAAGCGACTAAGAAACGCAAGCTCTTCAATGGTTTTATTCGCACAGACTATTATCAGTACTGGGGCAAAAGACCGCCAAGAAATAATTAGATGTAAAAACAAAAGCATAATTCCTCCTGAGGCTGTATAGAATATATCTATCTGATTCTTTTTTCAACATCAGAATCTATATTCTTTTTCGAGAGCTGTCTAGCTCCAGCGCCTACCCCCTCGAGTTCACAAGCCATTCCTCCCAAAAAGGCACAAAACGCCTTTCCGTGAGGCTCGTCTTGTGCATGTCGGGGGTGGGCAAGGCGCTTGCGCTTTTCTAAGGAGGGGTGGCAATGAAACATTCAAGCATTGATTTTAATAAAATTTCCCAGGCGCTTAATGGAACACTTGAAGCAATACAGGGTGACGGTGATCCATCAGCAGAAGCACTGGAGAGTCTAAGAAATGCACAGGACGAATTGCAGCAGGCATTGTCATTTTCTATGTCACGTGTCAACTAATCGTCAATACCTGAGCAGGGGCTGCCTAATAGCACCCCTGTTTTTTTATGTAAAAGATCAATATTCGTTTTTTTATAAATCTTGACAGTTGCAGTATTTGAGATAAAATTATATGATGTTCATTTGATTATTAACAATCTAAATATGAAATACTGATAGAACTGAAATCAAAGCGTCTGGATAAAAAGGCGCTTTAACTTTTTAATTACGGAGGGGTAGCATGTCTAACCGAATGCCTTTTGCCGTATCCAAAAGCGAATCTTTTTACGAAAAGCTAAGCGAGTGGATCGGAGATGTTTTTTACGATATATTGCCTGAAGCAGGATTTGAAATTCGGGATGAACAAATATTTATGGCCTTTCAGCTTGAGAAGGCATTTAAAGACAAAAGTGTTATTTTTGCTGAGGCTGGTGTAGGGACTGGGAAAACGATTGTTTATCTTTTATATGCAATCAGCTATGCAAGGTACATAAACAAACCTGCTATTATCGCATGTGCGGATGAGACTTTAATTGAGCAGCTTGTGAAAAAGGAAGGAGATATTGCCAAGCTGGAGAAAGCATTAGGATTGAATATTGATGTCAGGCTGGCAAAATCACGTGATCAGTACCTATGCTTAAATAAGCTGGATAAGCTCGTAGCGAATGATGTTCATGATCATTATAACCGCATTTTTGATGATCTCCCGGATTTTGTTCAAACAGGATCTTCCATGCAAAAGTTTGAGAAATATGGTGACCGGAAAGATTATCCTGATTTGCCGGATGAGCATTGGAAGAATGTCTCGTGGGATTCAATCCAGGATTGTTTTACTTGTGAGAAGCGCCACCGCTGTGGTCAAACCCTCCATAGGGAATACTACCGGAGCGCAAAAGACTTGATTATTTGTTCGCATGATTTTTATATGGAACATATCTGGACAAAGGAATCAAGAAAACGTGAAGGGCAGCTACCTTTGCTTCCTGAGAGCTCCTGTGTGGTTTTTGATGAAGGCCATTTGTTGGAATATGCATCCCAAAAGGCTCTGACGTATCGTTTTACTGAGCAGATACTGGAATCCATTTTAACAAGACTCATGGCTAATGATGTACGTGAAAAAACGTTAAATATAATTGAGGATGCCATTTACCAGAATGAGCATTTCTTTTTAACACTTGCCATGTCCGCTTCTGGTGACGCAGGCTCTGACAAGAAAACGATTGAAAAAACTGCCGATGTAATGAGAGAAGGCCGTAAACTCCAGAACTTAATCAATACACTTGAGGAAGAATTGGTGTTTGAAAGCGAAATGTACGTTATTAATGAATATGACTTAAAAATTGTCGAAGAATATCTTGAGCAAATCGCATACTCACTTTCACTGTTCCTAAAGGATTTAAAAGGAATTACCTGGTTTGAAGAAACAAATGGTGAAAGAACCCTGGTCATCATGCCAAGAATGGTGGAAGATATTATGCGGGAAGAAGTATTTTCCCAGAAGAAGCCGTTTGTATTTTCTTCAGCAACATTATCAGAGAATAAATCCTTTGATTATATGGCAAAGAGCCTTGGGGTAGATGAGTATTTATCATTTACCGTAGATTCCCCATTTGACTATGAAGAGAATATGGTTATTCACATGCCGGAATTTGCAGAGGAATCTGCCACAGCGAAGATGGATTATATTCTTGAACAAATTATGCTGACAGAAGGCAGGGCTTTAGTTTTATTCAATAGCGCTTCTGAATTGGCAGAATTCAAAGCCTTTGCATCAGGAAAATTGAGTGTGCCAATCTTTTTTGAAGGGGATGCAGAAATAAGTACCCTCGTGTCAAATTTCCAAAATGATGAGTATTCAGTACTCTGTTCTGTCCATTTATGGGAAGGTCTTGATATACCGGGAAGATCCCTGGAAAATGTGCTTATTTTTGGCTTGCCATTTCCTCCTCATGATCCGGTCTTTACAGCCAAAAGGGAAGGTTCATCTGATCCTTTCAGAGAGGTTGATCTGCCATATATGATTCTGAGGTTAAGGCAGGGTATTGGGAGATTAATTAGAACACATGAAGACAAGGGCACAGTTCACATTCTAATGAATGAAAATGAAAACGAAGAAGTGCGTGAAACGATAAAAAAGGTTCTGCCTGCAGAGCCATCCATAAAGAGTTGAACAAAGGCAGTGCCCCAAGCGGGCACTGCCTTATTGTTAACCTCTCAAAAGCTGATTTGCTTCAGATGTCATACGGGCAGGGGTCCAGGCTGGTTCCCAGACAAGATTAACCTCAACAGCAGAAAATTGCTTCAGATCTTCAATGCAATATTTCACTCCGCTGACAATACTGTCATGAAGCGGGCATCCGGGTGTTGTCAGGGTCATGGTAATAACTGCCTTGCCATCATCGGGAAAATCAATATTATAAATAAGTCCCAAATCCACCACGTTTATATTTAACTCAGGATCCATAACTCTTTTTAGATTGCTGAGAACTAATTCTTCTGGATTCATGTTCATTCCTCCTATTTTTTTAAAACAGAAATAATTAAATAACAGAAAACAATGGATGCTCCAAGAGTTAAAATCTGGCCGGAAAGGAACAGGGCAAGGTGTTCATATGCAATGGAAACAGTCACACTGAGTATACCGAGAATAAAGGCGGAAAGAACCGGAATGGATGCCTTGTCATTCATCATATCCTTGAGCGAAGGCACACTGTGTTTGCCTATCTCTTTGCTATATCTCCAAGTCCACCATAAGAATGGAACAATTTTAAATAAATAACCCATAATGCTCAATGCTACCCAAAGCTGGAGGTATGCAAATGCCAGATATCCAATGGCACTTTCGAAGCTCCCGGTAAGCGAGCATATGAAAGCTCCCAGGTGGATGGCCAGTCCTGCAGGTATAGCGAGCAGAGCAAAGCGGAATGAATAATCAAGCTTTTTCTTTACTCTTCTCTGCAGGATTTGCAGCATGTGCCAGGTGAAGAATGCAAATCCGCCTGCCAGAATCATTAATGCAATGGTAAAAAGTGAGTTTTTCTCTGTGAAAAAAGACAGAACTGCCGCAGCCAGCCCTGATGCATAAACCGTAAAGACGTATTTGGCCGGCTTCATGCTGTAGCCATGAGACAAGGAAAACATGGGAACCATTTTATAGGAAAATCCAAAAATCAAGAGGGTAAACCAGCCCGCTGTTCCGAACAGTATGTGGCTTTTAAAAACTGCTTGATAATAATCAGAGATAAATCCAGTTTTCATGCTGAAGACCATAAGGATTCCCAGTAGAATTGCAGTTAACAGGCTAATTAGTGCAGTTCCCACGAAAAGAGTCAATACATTGGGCTTCGCCTGCTGCCTTAAAGTCATGAACATTTGCAGCAGAAACATTAAGATCCCCGTTAAAGTAATAAGCCCAGGCAGCAGTGCACTCTCCGGATTATGAAATAAACTATGGGCAAAATATAATATTCCAAAGGCAGTAACCGTAAATTGGATAAAGCCAAACCTTTCATTCCAAATTGGTGTCAGAAAAACCACTGGAACGAGCTGATACATGGCTCCCATTGCTGTCATCAGCGCCCATCCCAATATAAAAAGATGAGCGGCTGACCAAATTGCGGGTACACGAAATTGGCTGCTGATGATGGAATCCCCTTTAAAAAGAATAAGGGACATAGCTCCTATTAAACAGAGCAGGCTGAAAAGTATAAATAAAAATGGAAGTTTGATATTGGTCTCATTTTTTGTTTTGGCGAACATTGGGATCACCTGCTTATTTCTTAATTTCTATTAAAAAGCTTCCATCTTCCTGTTCGGCAGTTACATGGCTGCAGCCCATTTCGTCCAGCTGTTCATAAAGAAACATGGGCCGCCTGTCATTAATGATTAATAAGGTTTCTCCTTCTGGAAGGCTTTCAAGAGCTGCAAGTGTTCTCAGCATGGGCTGCGGCGGCTCCAGTCCCCGGTTATCCAGCTTCATTTTGACTCACCGCTCTTAGTAAAGATCACTTTCCAATGCTTCTTATCAATTTCTTCAGTTTTATATTCAAACCCTTTTGCCTTTAATACTCCAAAAAGAGGGATGGGCTTAAATGGTGCATGCAGAATAAAAACATCTTCGGCATCCAGTCCAGATACCGCGGACATGATTTTCTGAAATGGCTCCAATTTGTTTTTTATATCTTCTCTTACATCAAGTTCAACGACTTTGTTTTTCATTTTGACCTCTCCTTTAATTGGCTGATAGTTTAAAATAGCTGCCAATAACAGTGAATCAACTGCAGTGAGAATAGTTATTAATTGCTTTAAGTTTAACAGCGGCAGCTTTTCAAATAAGTGACATAAATCATATTTCGAAGAACATTTTTCAAAAGGCATTATAAAGTTATAAAAAAATCATTGGAACAAAAAAACCCGCAGATGCTTACTTGAACTATACCCTAGATAGTGGACACTGATAAAAAAGTGCCCCTTTCTGGGGTTTTTTGTGTTTCAATAGTTTTAATGAATAAGGCGGAGGGTTTTTTATGAGTAAGAATATCTATAATGAATTCCAAATGAAAGAGCTTGAAAAGAATCCTAATGTTTTGAGGGCTTCTGAGAGGTCAATCTCCTATAGTTCTGAATTTAAGATAAAAGCAGTGGCGGAGTACAAAAGTGGGAAAACACCATCGCAAATCTTTATTGAACAAGGCTTTGATCTCGAGATGATTGGCAAGGAACAGCCAAAACGTTGTCTTAAGCGTTGGAGAGAAACATTCGAAAGGTTCGGGGAGGAAGGTTTCCTTACGGAACGTCGAGGTAAAGGGAGCACTGGACGTCCTTCTTCTAAACAACTTTCCATTGAGGAGAAACTAAGGAAGGCTGAGGCAAGGATTAAATTCCTTGAGGCAGAGAATGACTTCTTAAAAAAGCTGGAAGAACTAGAAAGGCAGGCGTTGATGAAGAAACGATTCTAACGGCAGCTGAGAAGTTTTCTTTAATTGAGAAAACCATCAGAACATATCAGTTGAAAAAATCTGTTTCCTACCTGTGTGAACTGGCAGGCGTAAGTCGAAGTGGCTACTATGATTGGCTGAAGGCAGCACAATTACGGGCACAACGTGACGAGAAGGATCAATTGGATATAGAGTTAATTCGAGAAATATTCATAAGTAAAAAAGAAAAAGTAGGTGTCCTCCAGATCAAAATGATTATGGAGAATGATTATTCATCGGTAATGAACCACAAAAAGATTAGGCGTCTGATGGCGAAATATAATCTTGTAACAAAAGTAAGGAAAGCCAATCCTTATCGTAAAATGGCTAAGGCAACCCATGAGCATCGATCTTGTCCCAACCTCCTTAACCGAGAATTTAATCAAGAAGAACCAGGAAAAGTCCTGCTTACTGACATTACTTATCTCTATTTCGGAAAGGGACAAAAAGCATACTTATCCTGCGTAAAAGATGGAGCTACCAAAGAAATTGTCGCTTATCATCTATCCACTTCGTTAGAAATGGATATTGTATATAAGACGCTTAAAAAGTTAAAACAAGCTGTTGGCGATCATTTTCATCCAGAAGCCATACTGCACTCTGACCAAGGTTTCCACTATACCCATCCCCAATTCCAAAGCAAAGTAAAAGAACTTGGCTTAATACAATCGATGTCCCGAAAGGGAAACTGTTGGGATAACGCACCAATGGAAAGTTTCTTTGGGCACTTTAAGGATTTAGCAGAGTATAAATCATTAGATAATTTAGGAGATGTTAGAAAAGAAGTGGATCGAGTGATTGAGGAATATAACCAGCATCGTTATCAATGGGGCTTAAATAAAATGACCCCGGAGCAATACCGGGGCCATTTACTAGCCGCATAGGCGCTTTTTAAACTGTCCGTAAATCGGGGCACAGTTCAACTCTGCGGATTCTTCCTGTTCTTCAATACATTTAAAACAGATTGTTTCATTTTTTTCGTTATGAACTCCGTTGAAGAATCCATCAAGACAGAATAGGTCTTTGCCGCAAACAGAGCAGCTGCCAACTAATTCCTTCATTTTCGGTCACTCCTGGCTCTCTAATATTTGGGAACTTTGCTTTTTAAAGTATATGAACATCCCGCATACCGTTAACAGTAAAAGCGCTGCGGCGATCAAGAAACCTATATTGAAAGTTACTCCCATTAAACCTAATACGGTGGAGCCGGCTACAACGCCCAAAGAAAAAAAGGCATAGAAGAGGCCAAATGCCTTTCCTCTTGTTTTTTCAGTTGTATGGCTGGCTATAAGGGCATTAATGGAAGGGAATAAAAGAGCAAACCCGGTGCCGTAAAGGACCATGCATAAAAACATGAATGCAAGAGAATAAGCTGAACTTAGCAGAATGAGTGCAATTCCAATGATCAGCATCCCTGAAAGCATGCTATTGTGATGCTTAAATGTATCAAAAATTTTATTAATAGGCAGCAGAAAAATAAGAATTGCGGTTATTCCGAAAGTGCTTAATAAGATTCCGCTGTACATTGAATCAAATTGCAGAGCTTCTACCTGAAGGGGGAGAAGGTAAGCAAGTGCCCCTTGAGCAAACATGAGTGAAAAAGCTCCTAAATAGCTTGCTGCGAGCATAGGATTCTTTAATAATGAAAGCATTTTCTCAGAATGAGAGCTTTCTTCTTTAACCTTTTTCAGATTCCCTGATGGCAAAAACACAAAGGCCAGGACTGCACTGCTGATCATCGTTGCTGCTATAATTAAAAAGACCCAGTTTATGCTGTAATTGGAAGCAACCACAGCGCCAAAAGCAGGCCCGATAATGGCAGAACAGCCAACAGCAGCACCTGATACAGCCATTTTTTTTCCTTGTTTGTCTGATTTTCCGCGGTCTGCGATGACTGTAAAAGCTGCAGGTACCAGAAACCCGCCAAATAACCCATGAAAAAACCTTACTGTAATTAAATGCAAAGGTGTCTCAGCAAATGCATACAGGACTAAAATGGTGCCAGTTAAGGAAAGGCCAGAGACCAAAACTTTTTTTGCTCCGTTTTTATCAATCCAATAGCCTGCTAATATATTGCCTATCATATTCGAGAAGGAATACATCCCAACAATTAATCCCACAAAGGCTGGTGAGGAGTCAAAGGTTTTGGCAAAAGGGCTCATAATAGGGAGCTGGGAAAAGGTATCAATAAATGCTGCGATAATGATAAAGTAAATCAAATATTTCATGCTATCTCACTTTCTCGCGTCCAACGGGCAGTAAGACCTTCACTTTAGGGCTAAAGAGGAATCAAAAGAGGATAAGTGGGGGTCAAACTGCCCATAAGGGCACGATAAGTTCAACTAACAATCAGCGGGGAAAAGCGCCCCGCTAATTGAAGTTTCACTTTATAGTTAGTTCACTTTCCACCATTATAACTCTTTGGCCGGCAGGTTAAAAAGAAAAACAGCAATGGGAAAGAGATTATGTTGACTGCCTTTTCAGAAAAATGTGATAAAATGATAATGTAATAGATATATATAGGGGGTAAAATTATGGCAGAATCATTAAAACAGACAGAACAGCAATTCCTTGATTATGTCAAAAAAATGACGGCATATAATGAAGCCATCGGGCTGATGTATTGGGATATGCGGACAGGGGCACCCAAGCAGGGTCTGGAACAGCGTTCCGAAGTGATTGGAATGATCTCTTCAGAAGTATTCAAAATGTCAACATCTGAGGAAATGGCTGCATACATAGCAAAACTTTCAGGTCAGGAAAATCTTACTGAAGTGACATTGAAAACTCTTGAAGAATGCAAAAAGGATTATGATCGGAATAAAAAAATTCCTGCGGAGGAATATACGGAGTATGTCATCCTGCAATCCAAAGCTGAAAGCATTTGGGAAGATGCAAAAGCAAGCTCAGATTTCGAGATGTTCCAGCCATATTTGGAAAAGCTTGTTGAAATGAATAAACGATTCATTTCTTATTGGGGATATGAAGGTAACAAATATAATACTCTGCTGGATATGTATGAACCTGGTGTTACCGTTGAAACACTTGATCAGGTTTTTGGGCAGCTTAGGGAGAAAATTGTCCCTCTGGTTCACCAAATTTCCGAATCACAGAATAAACCGGACACCAGCTTTTTATTTGAACACTTTGCCAAGGACAAACAGCGGGATTTCAGCCTTAAAGTTCTTGAACAAATGGGTTATAACTTTAAAGCAGGACGACTGGATGAGACTGTTCATCCTTTTGCGACCGGTTTAAACCCTGGTGATGTCCGGGTGACAACCAAATATGATGAAACAGATTTCCGAACTGCCGTATTTGGCACGATTCATGAAGGCGGGCATGCTCTGTATGAACAAAATATTTCTTCTGATCTTGTGGGCACCCCGCTATGCTCTGGAACATCCATGGGAATTCATGAATCACAGTCATTATTTTATGAAAACTTTGTTGGAAGACATTTTTCTTTCTGGAAAAGGAATTATGACCTTCTTAAAGAATATGCCAGCGGTCAATTTGATGATGTGCCAATAGATGCTTTTTATCGTGCCATTAATGAATCAAAGCCTTCTTTAATCCGTATTGAAGCAGACGAATTAACATATCCTCTTCATATCATCATCCGATATGAAATTGAAAAGGGCTTGTTCAATGATGAAATCGAAGTTAAAGACCTTCCTGCAATCTGGAATGAAAAATATGAACAATACTTGGGAGTAAAGCCTGAAAATGACGGAGCAGGCATTCTGCAGGATGTTCATTGGGCTGGAGGAAGCTTCGGTTATTTCCCTTCATACGCTTTAGGATATATGTACGCAGCACAGCTTAAAAACAGCATGTTAAAGGATTTGCCAAACTATGATGAATTACTTGAAGAGGGCAATTTGCTGCCAATCAAAGAGTGGTTTACCCAAAATGTGCACCAGTTCGGCAAAATGAAAAAACCGCTTGAAATCTTAAATGACGTAACTGGAGAAGGACTGAATGCCCAGCATTTAATTGATTATCTATATGATAAGTACGGTAAGGTCTATCAGTTGAAATAGGTGTTTATTATAATTTGAGAAGAGGGTGGCCTCAGCCATCCTCTTACTTCATGGAGAGAAATAATGAAGAAAATACTTCCATTCATAATGATTGCGTTAGGGGCAAGTCTATGGGGAATTATTGCTGTTTTTGTTAAAGGGCTCGGAGAATATGGATTTACGGCTATGGAAATTGTGGCCGCGAGAGTTTTTTTTGCAGCAATATTTCTTGTCCTAATAGGAATTATGCGTTTCCGGAACTGCTTTAAATTGCAATCTGCCTCTGACATCAGACTTTTTGCAGGAACCGGAATACTGAGCATCGTCTTTTTTAATTATTGTTATTTCACAGCAATGAACCAAATCAGCATATCAATGGCTGTCGTTCTGCTTTACACAGCTCCAGCATTTGTTACTGTATTATCTTACCTGTTTTTAAAGGAAGGAATAAATCTTGGAAAGATTGCAGCTGTGGCAGGCACAATTTTAGGCTGCATTCTAATTGCCGGAGTAACAGCAGGCAGCCGTGATATCACTTTGCTTGGAATTATGACGGGATTGGGTTCTGGGTTTGGCTATGCACTGTATACGATATTCGGAAAATTTGCATTAAGAAAATATCATCCGTATACAGTTACGCTTTATACATTCCTGATTGCATCGGTATTTCTAATCCCGGTAACCAGACTGTGGACAAAAGCTGAAATCTTTCTAAACACTGAAGTTTTGTTTCTTAGTATTGGTCTTGGATTTGTACCTACGGTTCTCGCCTATTTTGTATATACATGGGGACTGGAAAAAACGGATGGAAGCAAAGCAGCTGTTATTGCTACAGTTGAACCTGTCGTGGCCATGCTTCTAGGAGTCACACTTTACGGGGAAAGTCTCGGTGCAGTCCAGATTGCTGGTGCTTTGCTGATACTCAGTTCTGTAATTATTGTGAATTTGCCTGCAAGAAGGAAAAATGCAGGAAGGGCGGCTGACTCAAGCAAGCTTGAACACTAAAACACTCCGTCCATATCGGAACGGAGTGTTTTTTTTACCAAAGCTTATATCCTTTAGCCCCGGGAGGTGCATTTTGAATTAAATCTATAAAAGGAATGGTGTAGGCAAATAGAATAAGAACAACCGTAATTCCAAGCCAAAGCTTCCAATTTTCAAATACCATTGGAGCTTTTTCGGCTTCATCAGCAGCTTCTCCGACAGGGAATTCCTGCTCTCCCTTTGGTGCGAAAAAGGCAAGGTTGATGAAGATATAAAGCATTAAGATGATGCCTATAAATAGGATAGAACCGCCGATTGCCTGTGCAACCTGGTATGGAATCCATTCTGCTGCTTGTGCTGCTCCGCCATATTCAGAGTATGATGAACGGCGCGGCGCTCCCAGAAGACCGGCAGCATGCATGGCACCAGACATGAATGTCATTCCGATTGCCCAGATAACTGCTTGGATGATACCCAATTTATTCATCGCTTTTGTTAATGTTCTTCCTGTGAGATGTGGAATCAGCCAGTAAGAAACCCCAAAGAATGTAAGTACTACAGATGTTGCCACGGTTAAGTGAAAGTGGCCGGTTACCCAAATCGTGTTATGGACAACCTGGTTCATCTGGTGGGACGCATTAACGATACCGCCTGCTCCCGCAGGTATAAAGGCAACCATCCCGATGAAAGGAACAGTAAATCGGGCATCTCCCCAAGGCAGTTTTTTTACCCAGCCGAATAATCCTGTGGCCCCTTTGGAACGCCCAAAGCTTTCAAAAGTGGCAAAAAGAGAAAATGCAGTCATAAGAGATGGAATGACAACCAGGAATGTTAGGATAACCTGTAAGAATTTCCATGCTGGGTCAATTCCCGGCTCCATTAATTGATGGTGAAATCCGACAGGGATTGAAAACAGCAGGAATAATATGAATGACATGCGCGCCAATGAATCAGAAAAAATCTTTCCGCCGATGACTTTAGGAATGACAACGTACCAGGCCATGTAAGCTGGCAATAGCCAGAAGTAAACAAGCGGATGTCCGAAATACCAGAATAGAGTACGGCTGACTCCGATATTTACTGTTTCTACAAACCCCAATGACCAAGGAAGAAGCTGGAAAAGAACAGTAGACGCTACACCGATTGTTGCCACAATCCACATCATTGTGTTGACCAATGACATAAAGGTTAATAACGGACTCGGCTGCCCGGGATTTTTTCTTCTCCATTCTGCATACTTCATAATGATGGCTGCCCCGTCAATCCAGCTTCCCACTATAACAAGTGTTAAACCGATATAGTACAATGCATGTGCCTGAAGAGGAGCATAGAAAGTATAAAGAACAGTAGCTTCATTCAACAGGATCATGACAGCTGCAAGAACAGTTCCTGCTGTCATCAGCCAAAAACCTGCCCAGCCGGCAATTCGCTGTTTATTTGTAAGGGTTCCTGATGTTTTGCTTGTTGCTGCTAACTGGAAGCCCATTATAAAAAAGGTAGTAAGTACAAGTCCGAGTACAACACCGTGAACCGTGAGAATTTGGTAATACCCGATGCCTGCCGGAAGCTCGAATTTACCGGAGCGGACCAAAGTCTGCAATAAGCCAGCAAGGCCGCCTATTGCTAAAGCTGTAAATGCAACGAAAAAGTGAGCCATTGCCAATTTTCCGTCACGGCGGTCAACTTTAAATTTTGCTGAAGGATTAAACATTATTCCACCACCTTAATTTTAGACGACATCATGTGGTGACCAACACCGCAATATTCATTACATACAATTAAGTATTCTCCAGTTTTATCAAATGTTGTAATGTGTTCACTGATATAGCCGGGTTCTAGCATCATGTTGATATTTGATCCTGCAACTTCGAAACCGTGGACAACGTCTTTGGTTGTTGCGATAATTTTCACTTTAGCACCATATGGAACCTCCACTTCAGCTGGGCTATAGGAAAACGCAGATGCTACGTATACCAATTCGTAATCCCAATCTTTCCCTTCTACCTTTTTCAGTCCTGGCTCATTAAATGGAGCGGTAGTATCGACCTTTTCAGGGTCGATTGTTGCCAAACAGCTTGGGGGCTGATTGCCCAGGTAAAATGCGCTGACTCCCAAGACTGTTAGAAAAACAAGCAGCGATCCGATTCCAAAAGTGAGCCAGGCCTTTTCAAATTTATGCATATGCATGGCTTTTTCCCCTTTCTAACTCTAAAAGCGGCTGATAAATAATGAATAAACACCTGCCCATGTAATGATCAGGAAGAATCCTAATAAGAAAACGGAAGCTAGCGTTCCCTTTAAGGAAGAGCTATCCTCTATTTCAGTTTTTGTTTTTCGGCTGAGTTCTGTTTTCGCCATTGTCTTTCACTCCTTTCGAATATTTGGAAAAAGTAAATGATTACACTTTCATAATACAAAACATTTAGGAAGATTCTAGATGCTTTCAGTGAGTTCACAAATTGTTCATTCGTAACTTAAACACTATGATAATGGTGAAAAATTGATATTTAAGTGATTTATGTCACAAAAAACTCCTGTGAATTGTGAAAAAACTGTGAAGGTTTAATTGAGCTTCAGAAGGAAGGCAAATTTTTAAAAATAAACATACTGAAGAGGGCGAATTATCTGATTAGCGAACAATTTTCTGGTAATATATTGTTTAGTTCGTATTTAGTTAAATTTTTGATTGAAGTATTAGTAAATGATGTTATAATGTTAATAAATTAATAACATTCACTCATATAATCGCGAGGATATGGCTCGCAAGTTTCTACCGGGTTACCGTAAATGATCCGACTATGAGTGAGCAATGTAAAGGACGTTTAAAGTCATCCTTGTTTGCCTGCAGCTTAGATCATTAGCCTGAAGGCCATTGCTTCACTCATTTTTATGTTGTGAATGCGATGGGCTTCAGGCTTTTTATATGGCTGGAATGAGTAATTGAAGGCTATCTATCATAGAGGAGGATGCAAAATGGATATGCTTATTGAAAAAATAAAGAGCGAAGGGATTGTTTTATCTCCGACAGTTTTAAAGGTGGATTCTTTTCTGAACCACCAAATAGATCCTCAGCTAATGCATGAAGTCGGCAAAGAATTTGCAGATAGATTCTCCAGAAGCGGGATTACAAAAATATTGACTATCGAATCTTCGGGGATTGCGCCAGCTGTAATGGCTGGGCTCCATCTGAATGCTCCAGTTGTATTCGCTAGAAAAAGAAAATCTCTCACTCTGGTAAATGACCTGATTACAGCCTCTGTCTATTCTTTTACTAAGGAAGAAACAAGTGAAATCTCTGTTTCAAAGAAATATCTATCAGAAAAAGATAATGTCCTTATAATCGATGATTTTCTGGCGAATGGACAGGCAGCACTAGGTCTTGCGGATATAGTAAAAAAAGCGGGATCAGGAATTGCAGGGATTGGAATCGTTATTGAAAAAGGCTTTCAAAATGGCGGACAGCTGCTGAGGGAAAAGGGATTCCGGGTCGAGTCCTTAGCTATTATTGACTCACTTGAAAACGGCATGATCAGCTTTGATAATACAGCAAAGAATATGGAGGAAATGATACGATGAATCAGAATCCGCTTAAAATTGCTTCATTGGGAATTCAGCATGTCCTTGCCATGTATGCAGGCGCGGTAATTGTACCATTGATTGTAGGAGGTGCACTTGGCTTAACAGGGGAACAGCTTACTTATCTTGTTTCCATTGATATTTTTATGTGCGGAATTGCAACACTCCTTCAAGTATGGCGCAGTAAATTTTTTGGGATTGGCCTTCCTGTAGTTCTGGGCTGCACATTTACGGCCGTTGGACCGATGATTGCGATCGGAGGGCAGTATGGAATACCTGCTATCTATGGTTCTATTCTGGTTTCTGGTATTTTCGTTGTAGCTGTTTCAAAGTATTTTGGAAAACTGGTTAAATTTTTTCCGCCTGTTGTAACAGGGTCTGTAGTTACCATTATAGGGATTACGTTAATTCCTGTAGCAATGAATAATATGGCTGGAGGTGAGGGAAGCCCTGACTTTGGTTCCCTGACAAATATAGCATTGGCTTTTGGCACTTTGCTGTTCATCATAGTACTTTTCCGATTCTTTAAAGGCTTTGTTCGAGCGATTGCCATTTTGCTGGGGCTGGCTGCTGGCACCATTACTGCGTTTTTTATGGGCATGGTAGATTTCTCCGCTGTTGGGGAAGCTTCCTGGTTTCATATGCCATCCCCTTTCTATTTCGGCATGCCGACATTTGAGGTGACAGCGATCCTCACAATGATACTCGTAGCAATGGTCAGTTTAGTTGAATCTACGGGCGTATACTTTGCCCTTGGTGATATCTGTGAAGAAAAATTGGAAGAGAAAGATCTGTCAAATGGCTATCGTGCCGAAGGACTTGCGATTATCCTTGGTGCTGTCTTTAATGCTTTTCCTTATACAACATATTCGCAAAACGTCGGACTTCTTCAGATGTCAGGCGTTAAAACAAAAAATGTCATATATACAGCAGGGGCTTTTCTTGTACTGCTTGGGCTAGTTCCGAAAATCGGCGCATTGACAACCATTATTCCTACTCCTGTTTTAGGAGGCGCAATGGTAGCTATGTTCGGTATGGTAGTCGCCTATGGAATAAAAATGCTCAGCAAGGTAGAGTTCTCCTCTCAGGAAAATTTATTAATCATTGCCTGCTCTGTCGGGATGGGATTGGGAGTAACAGCCGTTCCTGAACTATTCGCGCAAATGCCTTCCAGTGTGCGTATCCTGACTGATAACGGTATAGTGGCTGGCAGTGTGACAGCAATTCTTTTAAATATCGTATTCAATGTTGCTAAAGGAAAAAAAGCAGTTCAGCCTGCATCTTTTGCGGAGCAGAAGGCTTCATAATTCTTCTTTGCGGCAATCACAATAATTCTGGCAATCAATATAATATTCTATCGGTATTTTACATTTCCGAAGCGATTGTTTCTCGCACGAAAGAGAGTGGAATGTGATGGAGAAATTTTATTGTGATAACTGCCGGCTTTTATATAATGAAGAAGAGGTTTGTGCTGCTTGCGGTATCCTGGTTACGAAAAAAATATATATAGAAGTACAAAAGCATCACAAAAACAATAATGGATTGGATGCATCAGAATAACTATGCCATGGGCCAGCCATTTTTTATTGAATGCTTGGCTCTAGAGCTAATTGGAAAAGATTTAGTAATGATATTCATTTAGTTATTCCATTATAATAAAGATGCACAACAACTCCTTCAAAACACATTGCTTCCTCCTAATGGGGGGAGCTTTTTTTTGCTTGATTATCCAATTTTGTAACATAAATTGCTTTTATTTGGAAAAAGTAAAAGAAAGCAAGTGGAGGAGAGTCATGTATGCCAGCAATTGTATCAGTTGCAGAAGCAATACCTGAACATGTTCTGACACAGGATCAGGTAATGGATTTTGCCAGAGATTTATTTTCAGAGTCCTTTAAGGATATTGAACGCCTATTGAAAGCTTTCCGCAACGGCCAAATTGAAAAGCGCCACTTCGCAAAGGGACTCGAATGGTTTAAAACAGATAAATCATTTGAAGAGCGAAACAATGCTTATATTGAACAGGCTATTGAACTGGGAACAAAGGCTATAAAGTGCTGTCTGGAAAATGACATTTTCCTGAGCAAGAATCTCCAATGTGATGATATCGATGCCATCTTTACTATTTCAAGCTCAGGAATTGCCACACCGAGTATTGAAGCAAGAATCATGAATAAGCTTCCATTTTCTGAACATACGAAGCGAATACCGATATGGGGACTGGGTTGTGCGGGCGGCGCATCAGGCCTTTCAAGAGCCTATGAATACTGCCTGGCTTACCCTGAAGCAAAAGTATTGGTTTTAACTATAGAATTATGCAGTTTGACCTTTCAGCGCAATGACAGATCAAAGAGTAATCTTATCGGGACCTCTCTTTTTGCTGACGGCGCAGCATGTGCGCTGATAACGGGTGATGAAGTTCAAAGGGATTTTCAAAAGGTGTCATCCATTCCGAGAATCCTGGGAACCCAATCAACAACAATGCGCAATTCTCTGGATGTGATGGGCTGGGAAGTGAAGAATGCGGGCTTATATGTGGTTTTCTCAAAGGATATACCATCCATAATAGAGGGCTGGCTGAAGCAGAATGTAACGGAATTTCTAAGGGGAAAAGGCATGGAGATGAAAAAAATAATCCATTTTGTTGCCCATCCTGGGGGAAAAAAAGTTATTGATGCTTATCAGAAAGCATTGCAATTCGATCCTGATATGACAAAAGTTTCACTTGATGTATTAAAGGAGTTCGGGAATATGTCCTCAGCAACCATTCTTTACGTGCTGAAAAGGTTTATGGAGATCGGCAGAAAGGGAGATACCGGACTTGCAACTGCTCTCGGCCCGGGATTTAGCTCGGAATTACTGCTGCTGGAATGGGAGTGAATACATGCTGTTCAAACTATTTATTGCCGTCATCATTTTGCAGAGGGCAGCAGAGCTTGCTGTAGCCCGAAATAATGAAAAGTGGATGAAAGGCCGGGGCGCACTGGAATTTGGTCAGCGGCACTATCCCTGGATCGTTGCGGTTCACGTTTCTTTTTTCATTTGCTTTCTGATTGAAGTAACCATCTTTGAAAAAGACCTGTCCCCTTTTTGGCCCATTCTTCTGATTCTTTTCTTTCTTACCCAGGCAGGAAGAGTATGGGCACTCTTCTCTTTAGGGAAATACTGGAATACCAAAATCATAGTCATGCCGGGGGCAAAGGTCGTCAGAAGGGGGCCATACCGTTTTATAAAGCATCCCAATTATGTAATTGTAGCTGCTGAATTTCTCGTAATACCTTTAATGTTCCAGGCTTATATCACTGCGGCTGTATTTACCCTGCTAAACATAATGGTACTTTCGGTCAGGATACCAGCCGAAGAAAAAGCACTGAAAGAATTGACAGGATACGAAGAAGCTTTTTTACGATTAAGACCTGGCATGAATAGAGATATTAAAAAAGTTTGACAATTTTAAAATCCCTATTGAAAATGATTATCGTTCGTGATAAACTTCTAATTGAATTTGAAAATTATTCTCAATATCATTCCAACAGGAAGGTGTTGCTACATATGACAATTCTATTTGTTGCAGGCACAATTGCTGCCTACTCACTTGTTATGAAACATGTATTAAATAACGTAGCTAGACCACATACAAGATAATAGTATTTTTTGAAACCAGGCGCGGGAGGCCTGGTTTTTGTTTTTTAACGCATGTGAAAATACAAGCAAATGAACATAGAATAAAAGCAGCTGCTGAGAAATATTAGAAAAATCAAAGAATAAACCATCCTATATAGGAAAATAAACGAAAATCATTTAAAATAGGAAGTAAATTAAAGTTACAAGGGGATTAATGGAAATGGCTGACACGATTTTGCAACCAGGATTACAGCAAACTGAATTAATGAACAGAATTACTGCGATATATACATTCGCCCAGAGAAATGGGGATAGCCAGACAGCTAAAAGAGCTAAAGATCTCTTAATTAAGCTAAGAGACCAGGAATTTGCCATCGCTTTTTGCGGACATTTTTCTGCTGGAAAATCGAGCATGATTAACAAGCTTGCAGGAGAGGACCTCCTTCCGTCCTCGCCGATTCCAACCAGTGCTAACCTGGTAAAAGTCAAATCAGGTGAGGAAGATTATGCAAAAGTTATTTTTAAGGAAGGAAAGCCAAGGCTTTATCCTGCTCCGTATGATTACGGACAGGTAAAATCCTATTGCAAGGACGGCGATTCAATTCATTCCATTGAAATAAGCCATTCCGCCACCAGTTTGCCCAAGAAGGCAGTAATTATGGATACACCTGGAATCGATTCTACAGATGATGCGCATAGAATTGCTACTGAATCTGCTCTTCATTTGGCTGACCTTATTTTTTATGTTATGGATTATAACCATGTCCAGTCGGAATTAAATTTTCTTTTTACAAAAGAACTGACGGCTGCAGGAAAAGAAGTTTATCTTGTTATCAATCAAATTGATAAACATCGGGATGAAGAGCTCAGCTTTGAACAATTTAAAGAAAGCGTAAAGGAATCATTTGCATCCTGGGGAGTAAAGCCTGCGCGGATTTTTTACACCACGTTAAAAGATGAAAATCACCAGGCAAACGATTTTAAGGCACTTCAGAACTTTATTAACAGCAGCATTGATAACCGTGAAGAGCTTTTGCCCCAATCCGTTTTTAATTCTTTAAAGAAATTAACAGAGGACCATCTGGCATTTTTAGGAGACACCCATGCAGCTGAAAAAGATAAATGGGAAGAAAAACTGGCTGAATTAGATCAGGATGAACGGGATCAGCTCGGAAACAGGCTGCAAGAGTTAGAGAATCAGTTGAATAAGCTAAAGTCTTCTATGCATGAAGCAGATATTGAGTTAACCGGAAAGATAGATGAGATTTTAAAAAACGCTTATTTAATGCCTTTCCAGACGAGGGAACTGGCTGAATCTTACCTTGAGTCGTGCCAGCCTTCGTTTAAAATTGGCCTATTTTTCAGCAAACAGAAAACGGAGCAGGAAAGGTCAGTGCGGCTTGACCGCTTCTATCAGGATTTTTCCGAAAAGGTTAAGTCTCAGCTGGAGTGGCATATAAAAGAGCTGTTTTTACAGCAGTTCAAGCAGCATAATATCCATGATTCAGAAATTCTAGCACAAGTTCAGAGCTTCAAGCTTTCCTTTGAACCAGCAGTTTTAGCCGAAACAGTAAAGTCCGGGGCCATGGTTTCAGGAGATTATGTTCTTCAGTATACGAACGACACCGCAGAGGCTGTAAAGAGAATTGCCAAAAAGAACGCAGCTTTCCTGAAAAATGCACTACTGGAAGCGCTTGAAGAAAATATCAGCCAGGATCAGACTGTACTGGTCAATGAAATTCGCAAGCTTACTGTCTATGCGGAAGCTCTTAGTGCAATTAAAGCTCTCAATGAAAAAGTTATTAAGGCATCTGCCGAGATGAAAGTCTATTTGACAGGTGACTTTGCTCAAGTTGAGTTTCAAGAGCAAGCCAAAATCCTTGCAGCAGAAGATGTCGATGAAGCTGAAGTTGTTTTCCTGCATGAAGATAAAGCTGAGAAGGAAAAGGTGCCAAAGAAATCTGGAAAATCTGCTGAGGAAGAGCAGACAGGGGAAGCCGTTCCTGCGGTTTCCGTTCAGCCTGTTATTGAAAAGCTTCAATTCACCGCTAATGCAGTAAAGGATATCCCAGGTTTCAGAAAGCTTGCATCTGATTTGGCAGATAAAGCATCAAGGCTTGAGAGCAAAGAATTCACAGTTGCCCTTTTTGGTGCATTCAGTGCAGGAAAGTCCTCCTTTGCCAATGCTTTAATCGGGAAAAAACTGCTTCCGGTTTCACCAAATCCGACGACAGCTGCAATCAACAAAATTAAGCCTGTTACGGCTGAAAATGTCCATGGAACTGTTCTTGTAAAAGTAAAGGATTCACAGACTCTCTTAAATGATATCAATCATTCATTGAAGGTCTTTGATTATTCTGCAGGAAACTTTGGCGATGCTGCTGCAGCGATTAAAAAGATCACTGGGGAAAACCAGGATTTCGATGCGAATGAAAAGACACACTTTGCATTTCTTAATGCCTTTATGAGAGGTTTTAATTTCTTCACAGATCAGCTTGGGAAAATCATAAAAGCTGATTTGGAAGAGTTTCGGGATTATGTTGCCAATGAGGAAAAATCATGCTTCGTTGAGACAATAGAGGTTTACTTTGATTGTGAACTGACAAGGCAGGGAATTACCCTGGTTGACACACCTGGGGCAGATTCGATTAATGCGAGGCATACCGGGGTCGCATTTGAATATATAAAAAACTCGGATGCAATCCTTTTTGTAACTTATTATAATCATGCCTTTTCGAAAGCCGACAGAGAATTTCTTATTCAGCTTGGAAGGGTCAAAGACACCTTCTCACTTGATAAAATGTTCTTTATCGTCAATGCCATTGACCTTGCCAATAATGAAGAAGAAAAGGATTCGGTACTTGAGTACGTTGAAGAACAGCTGGTGCAATACGGAATCCGCCGGCCGCATCTGTCTGGCATTTCAAGCCTTCAAGCTCTGGCAGAGAAGCTGGATAACAGCAAAGAGGGAGTTTCCAATATCAGTTCATTTGAAAAAAGCTTTTACTCCTTTATAAATCAAGACCTGCTGAATATTTCCATCTCATCAGCAGAAACAGAGTGGAGGCGCCTATTAGCCCAGCTGAGGTCTTACATTTCCTCCTCACAGGAAAATAAAGAAGTCAGGTTTGAAAAGCTGAAACAGCTTGAGGAAGAGCACCAGACGGTTACTGAGATTATCCGTGGACAAAAATCCGAACTGCTTTCCCAAAGGCTTGAACAGGAAACGGATGAGCTAGTCTTTTACATCAAGCAAAGAGTATTTCTGCGTTTCTTTGATTTTGTTAAGGAGGCTTTCAACCCTTCGGTCCTGAAGGATGATGGCCGGAACTTAAAGAAAATGCTTAAAATCGCTCTTGATGAATTCCTTGCAAGCTTTGGGTTTGATTTTGCCCAGGAACTTCGTGCAACAACATTAAGGCTTGAATCCTATATATTCAAGCTGATCGGCCAGCAGCAGGAGACTATTTCGAAAAAAGCCGCCAATGTGAACAGTGATTTGTCTTTTAGCTCATATGAGCCATTAAAAATGGAGAGTATTGAATTTGATTCTGCATTTTCCAATGAAGACCCGAACCAATTTAAAAAGGCTCTATCCTACTTTAAAAACCCAAAAACGTTTTTTGAAAAGAATGAACGCAAGCAGTTGGCGGATGAACTGGAGAAGAACCTGCAGGAACCTGCAGATCGTTACCTGCAAGCTGAAAGCACCAGACTAAAATTCCATTACAGCAGCCTGCTGACGGTCGAATTTGAGCGGCTGCTCAATTCGCTGATTGAACAGAACAATGAATATTATGAAGGTATTACGGCTGCTTTAAAAGATGATTTCCCGATTGAAGAGCTGAAAGAAATTGAGAGGAACGTTGCACAGTACGAATAATAGGTATTGAAAGGTTGCTGCTTTTCTTATGGAAAAATGGCTTTCTGCTGCTGAAGAAAAATATAATATAGACATCCTGTTTGCATGTGAAGCAGGAAGCAGGGCCTGGGGGACAGATGATGCGGAATCAGATTATGATATCCGCTTCATCTTTAAACATAAGGACCTGAAAGCATATCTTTCCCTTGAACGTGCCAAAGAGGTTATTGATTCAGATAACCCTTATGATGCGCACGGCTGGGATATTTTTAAAGCATTTGACCTTATGCAAAAATCCAATCCAAGTATATTCGAATGGGCATACTCACCCATCATCTACAAGGATAGGGATGGCTTTTCAAATAGGCTGAGGAGTATCGCGGAAAAAGAGTTCTCACGGTATAAGTTATTCCAGCATTACACCCAGCTATTTTCCCGCAATCTTGGGGAAGCGGCTAAAAAAGAGGGCTTTACAATTAAGAAACAGAAGCTGCTAATCCAGGCGATAAGAGCCTGCCTCATTTCAAGGCAGCTGCTACAGCAAAGCAAAATAAACGGAGATTTTTTGTATACAGGTCTCTTTTGCTTAAAGGAAGAGGATGAGATTACCCGCTTTTATCAGACCCTGGTTAATGCAAAACAACGCGGGGATCTTATTCAGGAGCATCTAGCTAATCAAATAGCTGATACACTCGAGTCAGAAAGGGAATTCCTCTATACAGCCGGTGAATCAATGCCTATAGGAAAAGGCAAAGTATCCGGACTGAATAAATGGCTTTGGGAACTGCTGAAAGTTTAAAATCATTCTGAGAAGTAAAGGGAGAGCTATGGAGAAAAATTTATTTCATGCATGTGCAACCTGCGTAAACTTCCATCCTGAAAAGCGTAAAGAAGGAATGGTTTATTTTTGCAGCAGACTGGGCTATGAAACGAAACCTGACTATCAATTTAACTGCTGGACACCAAAGGAACATATAAAACGCCTGATGGAAAAGAGAAAAGGGGAGAACCTTAAATGAAGTATCAAGTAGAAAAGGAATGGGTAGTAACTAAACTGGATGATCCTAATATCCGAATTGCCGACTGCCGCTTTAAACTTGGGTCACCTGAAGAAGGGCGCAGCTTATATAATCTCAACCATATTCCCAATGCCGTGTATTTTGATTTAGAGAAGGATCTGTCGGGCCCTGTTAGAGAACATGGGGGCAGGCACCCGCTTCCAAATCCCTCTCAATTTAAAGAAGTCCTGGAGAAGGCTGGTATCAGCAGGGATACCACAGTAATTGCCTATGATGGAGGAGAAGGGGCTTTTGCCGCAAGGTTCTGGTGGCTCCTCAGGTATTTGGGACATGATAAAGTTTATGTATTGAACGGCGGATATAAAGAATGGGCTGAAAGCGACTATCCTTTGAATAATAAGATTCAAAGCTTCGGGCCAGCTGACTTTAAAATCGATCTGCGGCCTGACATACATGCCTCATACGAAGAAGTTAAAGAATATACCGGTAATCAGGATACTGCTGTAATTATTGACTCGAGAGAGGAAAAGAGATACCTGGGACTGGAGGAGCCAATTGATAAAAAAGCCGGCCATATCCCTGGAGCAATCAATAGAGTTTGGCTTGAAGCGTATAAAAATGGCAGGTTTAAAGAAGCAGAGGAACAGGAAAAACGGTTTGCAGACATCGATAAGAATAAACCTGTAGTTGTTTACTGCGGATCTGGGGTAACAGCAGCACCTAATTTTCTGGCATTAAAGGAAGCTGGCTTCCGTAATGTTAAATTATATGCTGGAAGCTTCAGCGATTGGATCTCTTATGACGGAAATAAAATAGAAACTGTCGAAAAATAGAGGAATCCCTTATAAAAAAAGGGATTTTTTTACTGTTAAAATTATTATATAATTTAAAAGGTTTAATATATTTTGAAAATGGAGTGGTTAAATGAATACTTCGGGCTACACGATAACAAAAAAACAAAGAACTGAAACAAAACAAATATTGGTAACGACTGCAATTATTCTAATATTGTCAGCAATTTTTATTCCTATATCTTTACTTTCACCATTTCAGGCACAATTTTTCAGACCTGAAGGGACCTGGGTTTTCGAAGCGCCTAAAGCCGCTTATGTTACATTTACCATAGCTTTGGCATCGATGGGGATTTTTATCCTAGCGGGGGTTTGGCTGCACAGTGCTGAAAAATTTGGCAGGATTGCGAAATTTATTACAGGAGCCGGTTTTTTGTTTTCACTGGCTACAGTTATCCTCAGTTTTGATTATTACCACTATATTGATAAGAATGGTGTCCATTTTAATACATTATTCAGTTTGAAGGAGAAGCACTATAATTGGCCGGAAATCAAACATGCCAGGCAAACGGTCATAAACAAAATGGGTGTTATGTCTGATGATGAATTAATCTTTACCTTTAAAGATGGAACTACATATGCGTATCCATTAAATAATAATGTCCGAAATGCGCGAATCGCTACTTACTATGAACTGGAAGAACATGGAGTTGAACTAATAAGGGAAACAGAATAGGGCTGTAAAACTTTTCAAGAGAAACGGAGAGTTTCCCATGATATAATAGTTGTTATGATTATAATCGGGAGGCGGAAAAATGAACGAGAAAAAACCTTCACTGCTGCTGGTTGATGGAATGGCTCTGCTGTTCAGGGCATATTTTGCAACAGCGATGTCCGGTCAATTTATGATAAATTCAAAAGGAATACCTACAAATGGAGTTTACGGATTTGTTAAACACTTTTTAACGGCTGTTTCTTCCTTTAGCCCGACTCATGTGGCCGTTTGCTGGGATATGGGAAGCAAAACCTTCCGTACGGAAATGTTTGATGCCTATAAAGCAAACCGTCCTGAAGCTCCAATTGAACTTGTGCCTCAATTCGATCTGGTAAAAGAAGTCGTGGAAGCTTTTGATGTTCCAAATATTGGCCTTGAAGGATATGAAGCTGATGACTGCATTGGCACCATTGCAAGAAAAGCAAGCCAGGAAGCGGAAGTACTGATCCTTACTGGCGACCAGGATATCCTTCAGCTTCTGGATGATAATATTTCTGTCATTTTGCTGCAAAAAGGCTACGGCAATTATCTGGTGCATACGACAGAAACCTTTTATGAAGAAAAGGGAATAACACCGAAGCAGATGATTGATTTGAAAGCCTTCATGGGAGATACAAGTGATAATTATCCCGGAGTAAAAGGGATTGGCGAAAAAACAGCTCTGAAGCTGCTGCAGCAATTTGAGCATATTGAAGGTGTATTAGAAAACCTGGAACAGCTCACAAAAGGACAGCGTGCCAAGATCGAACAGGATCTTGAAATGCTGCACTTGAGCAGACAGCTCGCCGAAATAAAATGCGATGTACCTGTTGAATGCCCTCTAGACCTGGCGCAATTCACAATGAACCGGGAAAAGGTCATAGAGAAATTCACTGAAATTGAATTCCGCGGTCTTCATAGATTTCTTGATTTTAAAAAGGAATATGCATAATAGAGACCCCAGGCTCCTGCCTGGGGTTTTAAATTTTTTTCATGATTGCGCATCTCCAAGTAAAAGAGAAAACTGAGCGCATAAATGCAAGAAACCCGCACACACCATAATCATGCGCGCATACCGAAGAACCCCCGCGCACATCCTCGCCAAGCCAGCGCGTATAAGAAAAGCTTGCGCGTACAAACGAGAGAGCTCCGAGCACACAAGGGTCAAGCGCGCGTAAACGAAGAACCCCCGCGCACAAAAATGACAGTAACCGCTCACACAAGGATCATGCACATATAACCGAAGTAAAATGTGTACATCTCCATCAGACCCCAAATGCAGCTTTACTCTAACAAACATTAATGCCGCCAAAGGCGGCATCCAATTTATTTAGTATTCTTCTTTTTCGCTGCATTCTCCAGTTTGCTTTTAGGTTCCTCTGAAAATTCAGCATCCTGCCCGTATCCTTGAGGGTTTACACCAGGTGCTTTTATTCCTCTGTTTGTATGTCCATTTTTGCTCATGTGATTCACCTCCCCAGTCAGCAACTTCTCCATTGATAACCTTATTATTGTTAAAGTCTTCGGGTTTTAATCATGTCCATCGAGGGTACAATTTAGCAACTGATGCGGTGAGTTCTTCTTCTGTTTTGGGTTTAATTATTCCATAATTACAGGCCTATTTAGCATTTGAAGGAGGAATAATAAAAGTCTGCATACTTCACAATAAAGAAGAGGTGAATTGTTATGAACAAGGGAGTTTATATCGCTCTTTTAAGTATAGGGCTGGCACAGGGCCTAAAAATCCCCATCCATTATGTGAAAAAGGGAGAACTTCGTCCTGATTTGTTTTTCCAGACAGGGGGCATGCCGAGTTCTCATTCGGCTGGTGTTTCTTCTTTAACCACTTTTATAGCTTTAAAGCGCGGAGTTCCGACGGTCGACTTTGCTTTATCACTGGTTTATGGCCTGATTGTTATGTATGATGCCCAGGGAATCAGGCGCCAAACCGGTGAGCTTACCTTAAAGGTAAATAGTCTTGGTGAGCTGGTTGATAAAATTCACAAAGATGAGACAGTTAAGTTTGAAGAGGAAGGTCCAAAGAAGCTGAAGGAAATGCTCGGCCACCAGCCTGCTGAAGTATTGGGCGGAGCTCTCCTCGGTGTATTAACCGGAACACTTGGCTACCTTCTAGCTAAGAAGAAATAATTGAGCTTACAACTCCCCTGCTTCATGCAGAAAAAAGGTAGATAATTGTCGAAAAATCAGGTAAGATTTAGGAGAACGCAGGAGGGAGCAGGGGAAGAGGGTAAGTGAAATGAAGACAGTTGAAGAGTATTTGCACTTTTTGCAAAGTAAAGGATTTCAATTTCGGGAAGACGCGATTGGCTTCATTTACTTTGGCAAAAATTATACCAATGCTTCTGATGAGCTTGCCAATGCAGCAATAGAACTTACATTAAAAGCTCAGAAATCATTTGACGGCAGTTTTTACGTATCATTGCTTGAAACATTGGTTTCAAAGAATATTACCAGCAGGCGTGAAGCAATAAAATTTGTAAAAGAAAAATCAATCATTTAAAAGGCGTGTTTTTTGAGGACACGCCCTTTTTCTATTTATTAAGCTGTTTTTCTCCTAAAGATGGATAATGTTTTCTTAGCAGGAATTTCTGCAAAGACCATACCTGCAAAAATTAGCAGACAGCCAGTCAGGGCACTAAAGGAAAGTCTCTCATTCGCCCACATAAATCCTGCAGCAGCAGCAAACACAGGTTCCATGGCGAATATGAGGGCCACTCTTGTTGGGGTTGTGAATTTTTGAAAAGCCGTCTGTGCAAAAAATGCGAGCGCGGTCGCAAACAATGAAGTTACAATTAGAGCAGTCACCACATTGGTCTTAAATAATACTCCAGTTTCAAATGCCTGCTGCCAATTTTCTGTAAAAAACGCAAAAATGCCTGATAGCAAGGCCACGGTACCTACTTGAATAACCGTTAATAGCAGGGCCGGGTATTTGCTGCTATATTTTCCTGTGAATATAATATGAAGGGCAAAACCAACTGCACAGATTAATACATATGCATCACCGATATTTAGCGAGACTCTATCAGTCATTGTAAGCAAATACAATCCCGCTGTTGCAATTGATACACCTATAATAGCATTGAACCCTGGCTTAATTTTTAAAAGCATAAAAGAAAAGACTGGGACCATTACTACACTTAACCCCGTAATAAAGCCAGCTTTTGAGGAAGTTGTATGAAGCAGTCCGATTGTCTGGAAAGCATAGCCTATAAATAAAAACAAGCCCATAATAATTCCAGAAATCAAAAGCTTTTTGTTTATTTTCTTTAACTGTTCTCTTTCAAAAATAACTAGCCAGCCTCCCAGCAAGAAAGCGGCCATGAAAAAGCGTACACCATTAAAAGAAAATGGCTCAAGAAAAGCAATGGCGTTTTGTACAAGCACAAAGGTAGTTCCCCACACAAAGGCTACGAGCAATAGGCTTACATCTGCAAATATAACCGATCTATTCATTATCTCATTGACCTTTCGTTCTATTTTTGCGAATGGCTGCTCTGGCTAATTCATCCGCTCCTTTGTTTTCGGAGCTGGGCACCCATTTCATAAAAAACAAATCAAATTGCCTTGTAAGCTCCAAAGCATTTTCAAGCAAGGGAGCAAATTTTTTATTTTTAACGAATTCCTTTTCAACGGCCCGGTTAACGAGCTGTGAATCCGTTCGAAAGGATACTGTTTTGTATCCCTTTTCTATACATATTTCCAGAGCATGAATAAATGCACGGTATTCGGCTTCGTGATTTTCCATATTCCCTAAAGGAATGGAATAGCGTTCAACTTGGCCATTAGTTTTAATGAAAATGCCTGCCCCGCTGGGACCCGGGTTTCCGGCACTTGCTCCATCGATATACACTTCAATCAATTAAACTGCCTCCTGATTTTAACAGCATAATAGGGTAAACTAAGTGTAGTTTATCATAAAAATAAGCGATAAAGTGAAACTTCAATAAGTGGGGGGCTTTATCTCCCACTGATTGTTAGTTGAACCAATCGGGCCTTTACGGGCAGTTGGATCCCCCAGTTATCCTCCATTGATACCGCTGAGTCTTTAATTGGGGGAGCCTACTGCCCGTCAGACCGCGATAAAGCAGAAAAGGATACCAAAAATGGCATCCTAATCTTTTACTGGAAAACGTTTAGCAATATAGCCAAACGGGGTATCAAGTATAGCTACTATAAATTTCAGCAAATAAGTGGTGATGAATATCTGAATCCATTCCTCCATTGGAAATACGCCGAGGAAAGCAATGCTTGTAAAAACAAGGGTATCCAATAGCTGGCTGATCATAGTGCTGCCATTATTCCTGATCCAAAATTGGCCATCCTTTGGAAATTTCTTTTTTAAATAGGTAAAAATATAAACATCCGTAAATTGACTGACTAAATAGGCAGCGAGGCTTCCGGCAGCAATCCGCGGCAGAATCGAAAAAAGAGTGCTGAGGGGCTCCTGTGCAAAATCTGTTTCATGCGGTTTAAATAATAAAACCATCTGCATGATGAGAGTCATGGACAGAAGAGTAAAGAAACCAAGCCATACAGCTTTTTTTGCTTCTTCCTTTCCGTACTTTTCATTTAGGATATCCGTAACGAGAAAAGCGGTACCGTACATAGCGTTTCCTAAAGTAGCCGTCAGGCCGAACATCTCAATGGTTTTTACGACTTGAAGATTGGCCATGACAGTAGAGAAGCCAATCCACACGAATAAACCAGTCTTTCCGAACACGCGGTACATAGTCAATACTAATGTGAAATTAATAATTGCAAAGAGAAGTCCAAACCATTCGTTAAACATCATATTCCTCCTAGTTTTGTTAATGCGGGAGTTTACGAACCGCAGGAGATATAAAATTGTCATTGACCATTATACCTTGAAATATACTCAGTTAGTAATAAACTGAGTAAAGTATAATAAGTTCAACTATTGCAAACAGTTCTAATAATGATGACCAGCTAATAAAGTACAGAAAGGCTGACCTTAATGAAATATAAATTGGAATGGAAATATAAACTTAAAGGTAATGAGGATATATTATTTACTTCAGACTGGATTGACGGTGAATCGGCCTTGCAGGCTGGAGAAGATATTGAAAAATCAGGGAAGGGCAAAGAAATAATTTACTATGATGAAGCTGGCACTTCATGGAGCACAAAGGAAATGAGAAAACTTCTAATGGAAGTGGAAGAGGATCCCCACGATATTACCGTATTTTTTGATGGGGGATTTAATAAAGAAACCTGTCAGGCTGGGCTGGGTGCAGTAATATATTTTAAACAGGGCAAAAAAAAGTACCGTGTGCGGGCAAATGAGCTATTTGATGAGATGGATAATAATAATGAAGCAGAATATGCGGCCATTTATTACACTCTCAACCTGCTCGAAGAAATGGGCGTTCATCATATGACTTGTGAATTCAAAGGTGATTCACAGGTAGTGTTGAAACAGCTTGAAGGTGAATGGCCATGTTATGAAGAAAATTTAAACCGCTGGCTTGACCGAATTGAAGAAAAGATTAAAAAGCTTGGTATTCTGCCAAGATATAGACCCATTCCGCGCAATGAAAATAAAGAAGCAGATAAATTGGCCGGTCAGGCACTGCAGGGGAAGTTTATTAACAGCAAAATGCAGATCATATAATCCGATATAAGGAAGGCGTGAATCGTTTGAGCAGGAAGGAAATTATTAATGAAGTGGAGGAGCTGATAATCAGTTACTGCAAAGACTGCTTCCTTCATAAGCATCATAAAGAGGAAAGAGGGCGCAGATATGCCCATCGATTTTGCATTACAGAGTGCACTGTAGGTGAGAAAATTAAATCAATAGGCAGCAAGCTTTCATAAATCAGGAAAAAAATAAAAGGCTGGCAGGTGCCAGCCTTTTTATCGTTATATTTGAATTATAGTTTTACAACGTTTGCAGCTTGAGGTCCGCGGTTTCCTTCAACGATTTCAAAAGAAACTTCCTGGCCTTCTTCTAAAGATTTGAAACCTTCACCTTGGATAGCAGTGAAGTGAACGAATACATCGTCTCCGCCTTCAACTTCGATGAAACCGAAACCTTTTTCATTGTTGAACCATTTTACTTTACCGTTTTGCATGTTTACTTTTCCTCCTAAGCCTGTCAAGACACATCTTGTGCCTTAGATGAATATTACCACCTAACAAAACATAGAGCAGATATTTTTATCTAATAACGGAAATATATTCTGTTAAATGATGATTATAATATACATGAATGGGCACTTTCCGTCAAGGAATTAAAACGCTTTTTTACAAAAAACAATAAAATATTTAAAATATTTCAACTTTTGTTTATTTGAGAGTGAAATGCAATGTTCACTAGTCAATTGATAACATAAATTAGAGATTTTCTCATATTAATTATTAATTATCTTGTTGGCAAAGGGTGAGGAAAATGTATCGGTTTTCCATTGAGAATCAAGATTGGATCTTGAGGTTTTCACCCAACATCCAAATAGAAGCAGAAGAGAAGCAGGCCATCATCAGCTCGATCCTGCAGCTTGGCAAGGATCTCCCTCTATACTCACATGGAGAGTCATTTCTTATTATGAATGACCAATTAGGCATCATTGTATTTAATGTTGAGAAAATTCCATCCATGATTTTGACGGTCGCAAACATTGTTACAGAAAATAAATGGTACATCCAAAATAACCTGACAATAAAGCGCTATCTTAAAGAATGATCGGCAAAAGCCATTTTTTTGATAGAAAAAAATTTTGATCGCCGATAACTTTCCAGCTCCACAAGGAATGCAACGACAGCTTTATCATCGCACGACTAAAAGTGTCAGCTTTTAGGAGGAGCGCCTGCCCCTCGAGGTCACAAGGCTGTCTAGTTGCGGCTCCTAGTGACGAAAGACTAGCCAATCCCTTCCAAGGAAAGTACACTTCTTGCAGGGCTCGTCTTATGCTTGTCGTCCCTGTGCAGTCGCCTCTACATGTAGAGCAGCCTTCGAAAAAAGGAAAAGAACTCCTTTCCGAGAGGCTAGTCGTGTGCTTGATGCCCACAGGTTAAGGAAGGCTTCGACGGTATACACACCGCACGACCAAAATTGGCAGCTTTTGAGAGATATGGCGTTCTTACTGCAAGGCGCTTGCGCTTTTCTTATTGCAAGCAAATTTATTAGGTAATAAATCACAGGGTCTTCCGCCTTATGCAAACGCTTTCCTGCATGGATTAATATATAATTGCAGGAAACTTTAAACAATTTGCAAAGGAGGACTTATGTTGAGAGGGTATAAACAGTTTATTTTTCTGGCCGCTGCTATAATATTGGCGGCATCCAATCTTTTATCCCCATTTATGCAAACGATTGCATCAGCTGAAAAATCGACACAAGGGCTCGATCAGACTACTGCAGTCACTATCCATTATCAGCCTGCAGAGGGCAATACGAAAGATTGGAATTTATGGGTATGGCCTAAAGATGGCGAAGGTCAGGTTTTTGAATTCACTGGTGAAGATGAATTTGGACTCACTGCAGAGATTGTACTCCCTGGAATCCATGATGAAGTTGGGTTTATTGTCCGTACTGACAGCTGGGAGAAGGATGGGGGAGACCGATTCATCAATGTACAGAGCGGCAATGATGAAGTATGGGTAAAAGCAGGCGATGAACATACATATACATCACCGCCTGATGGTGAGTACAGAGACTTTCCGGCATTTGGAAGGGTGAAGGTAAAACTCCACTACTTTCGATATGACGGTAATTATGAAGGCTGGAATTTATGGACTTGGCCAGAAGGCAAAGATGGCAAAAGAGTTGATTTTGCAGCAGAAGATGATTTTGGGAAAGTTGCTGAATTTGAGCTTGAAAATCCGGAAGGTATGACAAAGGCCGGATTTATAGTCAGGAAGAGCATAGAAGGAAATGACTGGGCAGGCAAGGAATTTAGTGATCGCTTTATTACAAAGTTCGATGAAAATGGGAATGCAGAAATATGGATTGTTCAGGGAACAGAAAGAATTTATTACAATCCAGCCTATATTGAAAAAGATCCAAAAATAGTGAATGCTTCTATGGATACTTTTAATCAGATTACGCTTGAAACCAATTTTCCTTTCCAGTGGAGGGATTGGGAATCCATCATTGAAATTGACAATGCCAATATTAAAGAAGTTGTTCCTTTTGACGGGGACGAGGAAAAGGATTTTACAAATAAAGTAAGAGTGATAACAGAAGATAAACTAGACTTCAGGCAATCATATAAAATTTCTGCAGTTTCATTCGGAGAGGCAGAGGTGAAGATTGGGGATATTGTCAGATCAAAGGAATTTGATGATGCTTTCTATTATGATGGGAAGCTGGGAAACCAGTATACGAAAAATCAAACCTCCTTCAGGCTTTGGGCTCCTACAGCAAGTGAAGCATCGATAGTGCTTTATGACAGCTGGGATGATCAGACTGCTGCAGAACTGCCTCTTAATAGAGGTGAAAAAGGAACCTGGACAACTGTTCTAAAAGGTAATCAAAATGGGCTGATTTACAATTATAAAGTTAAAATCGGAGGGGAATGGACAGAAGCGACTGATCCCTATGTCCGGGCTGTAACAGTGAATGGCGACAGGGGCGTTGTGATGGATCTGGATTCAACCGACCCTAAAAAGTGGAATAAACAGAAGCCGAAGTTAAAGAATCCAGAGGACTCCATCATTTATGAAGTTCATATACGGGACCTTTCGATTCATGAGGACAGCGGCATTAAGCATAAGGGGAAGTTCCTTGGAGCTGCTGAGAAAAGCACTTTAAATTCAAAAGGAGAAAAAACAGGTTTAAATCATATAAAAGATCTTGGAGTCACACATGTTCAGTTCCTTCCGATTTATGACTACCGGACAGTTGATGAAACAAAACTGGACGAACCACAATATAACTGGGGCTATGATCCTAAAAACTATAATGTGCCGGAAGGCTCGTATTCTACTGATCCTTATGATCCAGCTGCAAGAATTACAGAATTGAAGACAATGATTCAGGAATACCATAAAGAGCAGCTGCGGGTTGTAATGGATGTTGTGTATAATCATGTATTTGCAGTAAATGAATCCAGTTTCCATAAGCTTGTTCCAGGCTACTATTTCCGCTATAACGAAGATGGAACACTTGCCAATGGCACAGGAGTCGGCAATGATACAGCTTCGGAAAGAAAAATGATGCAGAAATTTATCGTCGACTCTGTTGCATATTGGGCTGAGGAATATAATCTTGATGGATTCCGCTTCGATCTGATGGGCATTCATGATACTGAAACAATGAATAAAGTAAGAAAGGCATTGGATAAAATTGATCCTACTATCATTATCATTGGGGAGGGATGGGATTTAAACACACCACTGGCAGCTGAAAGAAAGGCCAATCAGAAAAATGCCGAAGATATGCCTGGCATTGGCCATTTCAACGATGGCATCCGGGATGGTTTAAAAGGCAGTGTGTTTGATGAACTGGATAAAGGTTTTGTAAATGGTAAACAAGGCATGGAAGAATTTGTTCAGCAAGGAATTGCAGCAGGATTGGAATATCCGGGCACTATGGCCACATACAAAGATCCTGAACAGGCGGTTACCTATGCTGAGGCGCATGATAACCACACTCTTTGGGATAAGCTTGAACTGACTAATCCAGACGCAGCGGAGGAATCAAGAAAGAAAATGCATAAATTGGCTTCTTCCATTATACTGACATCCCAAGGAATCAGCTTTGTTCATGCAGGCCAGGAATTCATGCGGACAAAATACGGGGATCACAACAGCTATAAATCCCCTGACAGTGTAAATCAGTTAGACTGGGACCGCCGAACAGATTTCAGCGGGGAAGTAGACTATTTTAAAGGTCTGATTAAGCTCAGAAAGCATTATAAATCGTTTAGAATGACATCAGCTGAGGATATTCAATCAAAGCTTGAATTTATTGATGCCCCAGATAATACGGTGGCTTATAGACTGGATGCAAAAGGCCTAAAAGATAGAGCGAAAGAGATTGTTGTAATCCATAATGCAAATACAGAAACAGCCAAAATAACACTTCCAGGCAAGGGCCCTTGGCATTTGCTTGCAGACGGAAAACAGGCAGGGATAAAAACCCTAAAGATATATCAGTCAAAAACAATTGAAGTACCTGCACAAACAAGCTTTATTCTAAAAAGATAAGTAACGGAGGAGAATCCTGTCAGGGGATTCTTCTTTTGTTTTGCTTAGCGGAACAGATTGTTTTAAAAATTTCATAACTATATAGGTATTTTAACTCCCTTTGCTAAATTTTTAGGTTAATATTAAAATAGATGTCTACAATTTGTTCTACAATGCAAAGGGAGCTAAAGTATGAAATTGATAATCGCGGAAAAACCCGATCAGGGTATGACGCTGGCTTCAATTTTTAAAATGAAGAAACACCAGGGATATATTGAGATCCTTCCGAACGATATATTTCCCCATGGGGCTCATGTTACTTGGGCTATAGGCCACCTATGCCAGCTGTCTGCCCCTGAAAAATACAAGAAGGATTGGAAAAAATGGTCATTGGATACATTGCCCATAATTCCGGAGCAATTTCAATATGAAGTGACAAAGGATAAAGCAAAACAATTTAATATAATCAAACAGCTTGCTTCTAATCCTAACTTAACAGAAATTATCCATGCTGGTGATGCAGGGAGAGAAGGCGAGCTTATCATCCGGAATATTCTAAGGCTTACCGGTACCAGAGTGCCCATGAAAAGGCTCTGGATCTCTTCCTTGACACCTAAAGCCATAAAGGAAGGGTTTCTTACCCTGCTGGATGAAAGTGACACAAGGAACTTATATTATGAAGCCTATACGAGAGCATGTGCCGACTGGATCGTTGGCATGAATGCTTCACGATTATACAGTCTTCTTCTGCAGCAGAAAGGCTTCTCGGATGTTTTTTCAGTAGGAAGGGTTCAGACTCCCACTTTAGCTTTAATCGTAAAAAGGGAACAGGAAATCCAGAATTTTGTTTCCGAACCTTTCTGGGAAGTAAATGCACAGTTTAAAGTAAACGGGAAAAAATATACCGGCAAGTGGGAAAAAGATGGGGAATCAAGAATTAAGACGAAGGAGCTTGCCGAAAAGATTGCGGCATTCTGCAGGGACAAAGATGCACAGGTAGAAGATGTGCAGGCCGAAAAAAAAGAATTCCTGCCGCCGATGCTTTATAACCTTTCTGCATTGCAGGCAGAAACCAACCGCAGATTCAAATTCCCGCCCAAAAAAACACTTGATGTATTGCAGAAGCTTTATCAAAAAGGAATCGTTTCATATCCTCGCTCAGATTCCAGGCATGTAACAGAAGGAGAAGCGGAAATGTTTCCGGAGATCCTCAGGAAAATGGAAACAAAAGATGAGTATAAGGAATTTTTCCCTTTGCCTTCAAGCTCGATTTTGCAGAATAAACGGTATGTGAATGATAAAAAGGTAACTGATCACTATGCTATTATTCCGACCGAACAAGTGCCCGACCTGGTAAGATTATCTTCGGATGAAAAAATTCTCTATGACCTGATCGTTAGGAGCTTAATAGCTGCACATTATGGAAAAGCTGTAACAGAATATACAACTATTAAAACCCTTGCAGATGGAAGAGCTTTGTTTTTATCCAAGGGAAAAGTACAGCTTGAAGAAGGCTGGAGAAAAGTGATTCCGCAGCAGGAGAAGGAAAAGGAACCGATTCTGCCTTTATTGCAGGCGGGTGATCAAGGTACAGTGTTAAAGGCGGATGTAAAAGAAAGCAAAACCCAGCCGCCAAAAAGGTATACGGAAGGCCAGCTGATTACACTGATGAAAACGGCCGGGAAGCAAATCGAAGATAAGGAACTTGAGAAGGTCCTGATGAAGACGGAAGGCCTTGGAACGGAAGCTACAAGGGCGGGAATCATCACAATGCTGAAGGAGCGCAAATACATTGATATAAAGAAGAATCTTGTATATGCAAACTCAAAAGCAAAAATCCTGATAGAAGCAATAGGCACAGAAATACTGGCTTCTCCAGAAATGACAGCCAAATGGGAACAGCGGCTGAAGGATATTTCGGATGGTCAGGCATCCCCCAAACAATTCATGGAGCAAACCAATAAAATGGTTGGCCATTTGATTTCCGCCTCCATTGAACATGCGGGAAAGTGGACATTCTCTGAGGAAGATAAAGAGGGGTTCACGCCCGGGAAATTCAAGCAAAAAAGAGCAGTCAATCTGGGCAAATGCATGCTGTGTGATGGTAAAGCTGTTGATAAGGGGAGCTTTTATGGCTGCTCCAATTATAATAAAACAAAATGCACTTTCACTATTTCCAAAAGCATTATGGGCAAGACGATGACTCAGAAACTGATCAAACAGCTACTGAAGGATGGGGAAACAGACTTAGTTGAAGGTTTTACAAGCAAAGGAAAGGATAAAACATTTTCAGCTAAATTAACCTGGGACCGACAGGAGAATAGAGTCAAATTTCTCTTCCCGCAAAAGACCTGAATTTGCTTGCTGCAGCGTATTTCCTTGTCTCCATTTTCCAACTGTAGTAAAATCGTTAAAGTCTTATAATTGTTAATGAATGAAATAAAGTGGACATGGCGCTCTGCGCATTTATAATATCTGAATTTATATCTTTGAATTTTGAGAATGGTCTAGCTCGAGCGGCTACCCCCTCGAGATCACAAGTCAATCCTCCCAAAGAGGCAAAGAACGCCTTTCTGAGAGGCTCGTCTTGTGTTTGTCGGGGGTGGGCAAGGCGCTTGCGCTTTTCTAATTGGCAGGAGGTTGCGTAATGCCAACACCAAGTATGGAAGATTACATTGAACAAATATATATGTTAATCGAGGACAAAGGATATGCCAGAGTTTCTGATATTGCCGAGGCTCTCTCTGTACATCCCTCTTCTGTGACAAAAATGGTTCAGAAGCTTGATAAGGATGAGTATCTAGTTTATGAAAAGTATCGAGGGCTTATTTTAACGCCAAAAGGAAAAAAAATCGGCAAGAGGCTTGTATATCGGCATGAACTTTTAGAACAGCTCCTGCGTATTATTGGAGTTAAAGAAGAAAATATTTATGAAGATGTGGAAGGCATTGAACATCACCTGAGCTGGGATGCCATCGATAGGGTTGGCGACTTGGTTCAGTTTTTTGAAGAGGATGATAGCCGCATTGGAGTGCTGAGGGAAATCCAGCGTAAAAATGAAGAAGAACAGTAAAAACCTGACTGCTTTCGTCAGGTTTTTTTCATGCACCGGACTTTTTTAATAGAAGCTGGGAAAATCATCAAAAGATGACGCAAAGGAAGGATTCAGATATATCGAACCATCTTCGTTTTCATAAATTTGAATACCTTCAATCAAGCCTTCTTTAGCCTCCAATAGTGCTTTCCGATAAGAAATGATCCTTCCTCCGGAAGTCTGGAAGGAAATAATCTCTTCATTGTTGTTTCTGTAGACTGCAGTCAGCTGTTCACCGTTCATATAAACACTCCTTATTCATTTTCTATCAGTATTGTTGACTTTTTTAACATTTTATAATCAGAGGTATTTTTGATAATCTTAGCGAATTTAAAATATTGGGAACTTTTTTAATGAACAATCGTATGCATACACGGAGGGATATGATGAGCACTTTTAACTGGTCTGCAGAAGCAGAGAGGCTTTGGGATGAAAATTCGGAATCATGGAATGCAAAGAGTGCAGCAATGTGGGAGGAAGGGAGCCGAAAGGATATCATCTCCTTCTTCGAAAAGCATGTCAAAAAGGGATCTGCCGTATGTGACCTTGGATGCGGTGATGGGTATGGTTCATATAAACTTGCTCTGGCTGGCTATAAAGTTATCGGGATTGATGTCTCTGAAGAGATGATACATAAAGCAGAAAAATTGAACGAAAAAACAGGTGCGGTATTTAAGAAAGAAGACATTTCAGATCTTACCCTTGAAGAGAATGCACTTGATGCGGTCCTTGCCATCAATTCACTGGAATGGACAGAGAGCCCGCTGGATGTATTAAAAGAAATTCGGCGAACTGTTAAGCCGGGCGGAAGGGCATGTATAGGCATTCTTGGTCCAACAGCTGCACCCAGGGCTAACAGCTACCGCAGGCTTTATAAGGAAAAAGTTATCTGCAATACCATGATGCCGTGGGAGTTTGAACGGCTTGCAAAAGAAAACGGATGGTCAAAGATTGATGAACTTGGTGTTTATAAAAAAGCATCAGACCAGCTTTCAAAAGGCTCGCTGACGGATGAGCTAAAGCAATCATTATCTTTTATGTGGATCTTTATGCTTGAAAACAGGAAAAATGAAGGGATGAGAAGAGAATGAGCAGATATTCAATTGAAGAGTTTGTAAAGCAGACAAAACAGCAGGATAAAGGAGAAGGATTATTTGAACTTGAAACACCAAGGATGCTCGAAATTAATTTAACCAGCCAGGTTTGGGCTAAAGCAGGCGGGATGGTTTCCTACCGCGGCCAAATTAAGTTTGAACGCGAGGGGATACTCGAGCATGGCTTAGGAAAAATGTTTAAAAAGGCACTTACTGGAGAAGGGGCAGCTTTAATGAAAGCTACGGGCAACGGAAAGCTGTACCTTGCAGACCAAGGAAAGAAAATTTCAATTCTGAATCTCGATGGAGATGCCATCTTTGTAAATGGGAATGATCTGCTTGCATTCGAGCCTTCCATCTGCTGGGACATTAAGTTAATGAAGAGGATGGCAGGCATGCTTGCAGGAGGTTTGTTCAACGTCCGTTTAGAAGGAACAGGAATGGTGGCTATCACTTCTCACTATGAGCCGCTGACACTCTTGGTTACTCCTGATAATCCGGTGTATACGGATCCAAATGCGACAGTTGCATGGTCAGGTACACTGCAGCCGGAATTTGTGACAGATATCTCATTTAAAACGTTCCTTGGAAGAGGAAGCGGAGAGTCGATCCAAATGAAGTTTTCAGGCAACGGCTTTGTAGTAGTTCAGCCATTTGAAGAAGTGTATTATGCTCAGCAATCATAAGGAAAAGCCGGTATTTGAGAGGGGCAAACCTCTCAAATACCGGCTTTTTTCATGCTTTGCTGCAAATTAAGTTATCCGTTCACTGCACTATTAATCCCAATCATAAGGAGTTTCCTGGTAAACATAGTAGTTCAGCCAGTTGGAAAACATTAAATGGGCATGTGACCGCCATTTATTATGGGGGTTTCTGCCGGGATCATTATTCGGGAAATAGTGTTTTGGCATAGGGACCTGCAGGCCTCTGGTTCTGTCTCTTGTGTATTCTTCCGCAAGTGTGCCTGCTTCATATTCCAGGTGTCCTGTTACCATGATTTGTCTTCCGCTGTTGGCACTCATGATGAAAGGACCCGCTTCCTCAGATGATGACAGGAGCTTGACTTCCGGGTGTTTCAGCAATTGCTCTGTATAAACATCAGTATGGCGCGAATGCGGAGCAAAGTAGATGTCATCGAATCCTCTCAATAATTTCTCGCTTCTGTCATGGACTTCATGAAGGTAAACGCCTGAGCACTTTTCAGGCAGCTCATATTTTCCGATTCCAAAGTGATAGAATAACGCTGCCTGTGCTCCCCAGCATATATGCAGGGTGGAAGTAACATTCGTTTTCGTCCACTCCATTATTACGGTTAGTTCCTCCCAATAGTCCACTTCTTTAAAGTCGAGAAGCTCTACAGGTGCTCCAGTTATGATCATCCCGTCAAATTTGCGGTTTCGGACTTGCTCAAACGTAGTATAGAATTGTTCGAGATGCATAGGACTGGTATTTTTTGATTGATGTGTGGCAGTTTTTAAAAACGAGATGTTCACCTGTAAAGGCGTATTTCCAAGGAGTCTTAAAAGGTGTGCTTCGGTTTTTTCTTTTTCAGGCATCAAATTCAGGATGAGGATATTTAATGGGCGAATATCCTGCTGTTTGGCACGATCCTCATCCATGATAAATATATTTTCTTCCTCTAAGATCTCCCTTGCAGGAAGCAGCTTAGGAATTTTTATTGGCAAGTGATCATCTCCCTGTGCAAAAATTCAATTAAACTTATTATAAAGACGATTCGAAATTGTATCAATGCTTCACTGTGTGAAAATGCGAAAATATCAAAAGTAAATGACAATATTTCGATTCGGGGATGGTACAATATAGCTGTAAGGAACCTATACATATTGGATTCTAGGGGGATAAAAATGAATGTGAAACCGATTGTGAAATCAGACATTGAAATTGCCCAGGCATCTGCAATGAAGCCTATTGCGGAAATAGCTGAAAAAATCGGGCTCTTAGAGGATGATCTGGAGCTTTTCGGCAAGTATAAAGCAAAATTATCCGCTGATACCTTAAAGAAATTAAGTACGAAAGAAAGCGGGAAAATAATTCTTGTCACCTCCATTAATCCGACACCTGCAGGAGAAGGAAAATCCACAGTAACAGTCGGTCTTGCCGATGCTTTCAACAGACTTGGCAAAAAAGCTATGGTCGCGATGAGGGAACCTTCTCTTGGGCCAACTATGGGAATCAAAGGCGGAGCAACCGGCGGAGGGTATTCGCAGGTTCTGCCGATGGAAGACATCAATCTGCATTTTACCGGTGATCTTCACGCAATCACTACAGCCAATAATGCATTGGCTGCCCTGATTGATAATCACCTCCAGCAGGGGAATCTGTTAAATATTGACCAGAGAAGGATAGTATGGAAGCGTGCCCTGGATTTGAACGACCGTGCATTAAGAAAAATAGTCATTGGCCTTGGAGGGCCTGTACAAGGTGTTCCGAGAGAAGATGGATTTGATATCACTGTGGCTTCAGAAATTATGGCCGTCCTATGCCTTGCCTCCGACCTTCAGAACTTGAAGGAAAGACTGGGGAAAATGGTGATAGCATACAATTATGATAAACAGCCGGTAACAGTAGCCGATCTTGGAGTGGAAGGAGCTCTTACCTTGCTTCTTAAAGAAGCAGTCAAACCTAATCTGGTGCAGACAATTGAACATACACCGGCATTGGTTCATGGCGGCCCGTTTGCCAATATTGCTCATGGATGCAACAGTGTGATTGCAACTGCCGCTGCCTCCAAGCTGGCTGACTATGTAGTGACAGAAGCCGGTTTTGGCGCGGATCTTGGTGCTGAAAAGTTTTTAAATATTAAAGCCAGAACAGAGGGCATTGACCCTGAAGCAGTGGTGATTGTAGCTACAATCCGTGCTCTTAAAATGCATGGCGGCTTGTCAAAAGCAGAATTGGGCAAAGAAGATACTGAAGCACTCACTAAAGGCTTTGCTAATTTAAAAAAGCATATTGAAACAATTGAAAGTTTTGGCCTTCCGTATGTAGTGGCTATTAACCGGTTTATTTCCGATAGCGAGAATGAAATAGAGGTTCTTACAGAACTTTGCAGTGAGGCCGGCATGCCAGTGGCGCTGACAGAGGTTTGGGAAAAAGGCGGGCAGGGAGGAATTGAGCTGGCCGAGAAGCTCCTGGGAATTTTGGATGAAAAAGCAGCGAATTTCAGCCACCTATATGATTTATCTTTGCCTCTTGAGGAGAAAATTCTAACAGTAGCCCAGACGGTTTATGGCGCAAGCAAAGTGGAATACTCAACTAAAGCCAAAAAGCAGATAAAAGACTTTGAAAGCTTTGGCTGGGGCGTCCTGCCGGTTTGTATGGCTAAAACACAATATTCATTATCTGATGATCCTTCAAAGCTTGGAAGGCCATCAGATTTTACCATTACTATACGCGAGCTGAAGCCATCTATTGGTGCAGGATTCATTGTAGCACTCACCGGTGATGTGATGACTATGCCTGGATTGCCTAAAGCCCCTGCAGCCATGAACATGGATGTAGATGAAGATGGGAATGCTGTCGGTCTATTTTAAGGGGGAATTAGCCCATGTTTGACCCAACGGCCTTTGAGAATATGAAGGTTGTAATGGAAGGCGGATTCTATGACCGGGATCTGGACGGTGAAATAAGAATCGTTGATCGAAATGACATATTAAACTCAGCTAAAATGAGCCGGAGGTATGACATTACTTTCACAGACATTGCAAAAGGGCTGGCAGAGATTTTCTGTACCTTTACAATGGAAGCGGGATTGGATAATCTCGCAGCTGAGCTATTGCCTCAAGGGAAATCTGAAAAGCTGGCAGGCTGCCGGATTAATGTAAAATTTACAATTAAGCATCCACAAGATTCAAAAGCATTTCTGCAAATCCGTGAAGTTCTGCGTCATATCTGGGGCAGCGGACGGAAGGTCGAACAGACTGTAAAATACAACCCTGAAAATATGAAGGCCTTGGCCGAAACAGAAACCGTCATTTCTTTTAACCGGCTTATTCATGAAGAACAGATAGATGATCTGAATGAAATGATCACTTATATGACCGCTTCGATGAAAGCTTTAAGAAAAGTCTATATTTAATATGAATGCGTCTTGCCGAAAATAGCAAGGCGCTTTTTTCGTATGGAATTTATACGGAAAATTCAAAATTATATTTACAATCATTTACTCTGATAATACGATTAAGAAGGAATGGAAAAACATTCCGAATAATATCAAAAGGAGGAGAGGCAAATGGTTTTGGTTATCATTGAAGGAAAAGGAATTGAGAAGGGTAGACAAGACGTAACCTAGTCAGGAGGACAAAGGTATGATTCAAAGTACAGACAAAATAGTCATTGCAGAGTATCATGAGGGCTTTGCGGCAGGAATAGCAAAAATGTGGAACTTGAGCAGAGACAGCTGGGGCGGAGATACCAGTGTAATGACTGAAGAACAAGTAAAAACGAAGGAAGCGAATAATGGCAATATTACTTTATACTTAGCGCTGGATGGTGAAGAGGTCGTAGGCTATTGCGGGTTATCGGAATATAAAGAAGATACGGGATCCCTATACATCCCTCTTTTAAATGTAAGGCCGGATTACCATGGACGGAAAATAGGTAAGATGCTTGTGCTGAAAGCGCTGCAAAAAACAATTGAATTGGGCTGGCCGCGCCTTGACTTGTATACATGGCCAGGAAATGTGAAAGCTGTCCCGCTTTACAAAAAATGCGGTTTCTTCTGGGAAGACAGAGATGATACAACACACTTAATGAATTTTATTCCGGCTGTTCATCAGACACAGCTTTTGAAACCTGCCTTCGAAAAGCTTGATTGGTATAGCAGCAGCATGAGAGAAATTGACGTGAAGCCAGATGGAATCAAAGAAAGCGGCTTTACATTTTACGAGTATTTATGGGAGAGCGGTGAAGTGTCTGCAAGAGTCAGGTTTGAAAGAACGGGCAGAGGAATCAGTTTAATAGAAACGGATGATTACCTTCTAGAACTATCCATGGATCATCATGAAGTAATCGAAAATGAAATCCAAAATTTCCAGCTCAAACTCATCAATAAGACGGGAGTTCCTGTTTCTTTTAAGGCTGAAGGCAATAACCAGGGAAGAGTCGAAGCTGTTTTCGAACATGACCTGATGGCCGAGAGTGACGCGGTAATTACCGGACAATTCATAGTGCATAAAGGGGAAGAGCCTAGTATCTGGAAAACGCATCCTTCATTAGAAGTTAAGGTGTGGGTAAATGGTGAGGAGTGTGAATTGCGCCTTGGTCTGCTGCCTAAGCAGCCAGCCAAAATTACAGGCGGTTCAAAAGGGAATCTCAGGTTTATAAATCAGGAAGCTGAATTGGAAATTGAGGTTGAGAACAACCTTGAAGAAGACGCCGTATTTCACCTTTCATTTCCTGTAAGTGATCTTGTCGAATTAGAAGAGCGGGACTTTAGAATAGAGCTTCACAAAAAAGGGCGTAAGTTGCTGAAGGTGCCTTTCATTGTTAAAAAATATGGCTTTTATCAGCCGGAAATGGCAATATTGGCAACAAAGGAGAATGGAGACGAACTCGCTTTTTCATGCAGCTCAATGGGCATCCCCATTAAAAGCTTCGGTCAAAAGTTCGGGGGAGAGTCAAAGGATTATTGGCATATCTGCAATGGAATCTGCCAGGTGAATATCCGTAAATTGGATTATAAAATAACGGCTGGCAGGAACGAAAGTGTTAACCAGCCTTTCGCGTTTTTTGCTCCTAAACTTGGGAAACCCTTTTCAGCTGAATTTTCAAAGGCAAAGCCGGCGGCAGCAGAGTGGTTTACAGATGACACGGCAATCACTTTCAAATTGGTATTCAAGTCTGAAGCATTTACAGGTATTCTTGTATCATTGTATACATCCCTATATGGTGAAGGCCTTGTTAAAATATGGGCTGAATTGACAAACGAAGGGGATGAAAAATATGAGAATCTGTATTTCAGCCAGCCGTTATATTATGAAATGCAGAAGCCGTATTTCCCCCTGGATAATGAAGTAATCGAGTTTTCTGACATAAAAGAATTGGGGTTCATGGAGTTATCAGGTATAACCGAAAATTGGTTTTTCGCCGATCATAACGGCGAGCCGGTTGGATTCTGCTGGCCGAAAAATGCGAAGTCCAATCCTGATGGGTGGCAATTTTACTATCAGCAGGAAACTGGCTGCATTGAATCGGGAGATCAGATAGTATTGGCACCTGGCTATTTATCAATAGGAGCTTTCCGGACATGGGAAGAAATGCGGCATTTTGCAGGTGTCGGGACAGAGTATGAAAAAAATGTTTACCATGAAAAAGCACTAATTATCAATAGGGGAAATCCAGTTGCAAAAGAACAGGATACAGCAGAATTCACTCTTAAAACATATCGTTCTAGTTATCTTAATGGCACTATTGATTTATATTTAAATACAGATAAAAAACAAACCTCAAATTTCAGTCAAGAACAGGAATTAAGTGTGTTCAAATCCAATTTTCCTATTAAGGATACGGAACCTCTATCTATTATAAATGCTGAAATTACCCTTGACAGTGAAAAGAAGCAAGTAAGGGAACTTCTGCTTGTGCCCCGGGGTAATGTCCGTATGCTTACGGAAGAGCATGGCGGCAAGACTGTTTATATCATGGATAATGGCATCATTAGTTTAAAAGGTGCACCGGATTTTTATCCTGGCTTATTCTCATTAACCTATAAAGAGAGGGAGTGGCTTGATTCATCCTTTCCCGAACCGGTTGCCAAAGGATGGTGGAACCCATGGACTGGCGGCATGAAAACTGTGCCATCGCAAATGAGTGTGTTCTCGCTATTGAAGGAGTCATCTTCTGCTGAATTTACCAGTGTTAAAGATTCGTATGGAAACGAATGGTCTGCATTGGCCATCCGTACGAAAGTTGTCCATCACTCCATATGGAAAGGCCTTGAATATACACAGTATTTCGCGTTATTGCCGGGAGTGCCGCTCCTTGCCCATTGGGTAAAAGCGGAGAATGCAGGCGGGAAGTACCTGTTAAATGAAAAATGGATTACAGATTTATTTATAGCCGGTAGCTCATTAAAGGATCTTACTCTTACAGTAAGTGACAAAGGAGCAGAATCAGCATATCAGGCCGGAGTTGAGGAGCAGTCATTTGTTCTAATTGATGGATCCCGTATTTCCAGCTGCCTGTCTCCTGAAAATATGTATGTAATGAGAAGTAAAGATAATGAATTCCTTGGAGCATATATGAATAAAGAAGCATTCGAAGTTATTTCGGAACGAAAAGCAGGCCCATTGGCCAAACCGGGCTTTATTGCATTTGATGAAAGAAGCTTCGAGGGCAGACTGCTTAATAGACTCCACAACCTGGAATTCTGCTAAAGGAGAAATTATGAAAGTCATAGATGCACATATTCATTTTTCTGATATTAAATCATTTCATCATACTGCCAATGAACTCTCACTTGTAGATTATTCATACCATGGGCATCAGCAGGAGTTCCAAAAAGCTAATGTAGTCTTGAGCATTGCAATGGGGCTTACAGAAACAGAAAATATGGGCTTTCCGGATTATGAAGCAAGAACGCCTATGGGGCTTGACCTGGATGATAAGATACCGGCTAATGTTGTTTACTGCGCTGGCATCAATCCATATGATCTCAATGAAGGAGCTCTTCAAAGGCTGGAGGATAATCTGCAAAAGCCGAACGTGGCAGGGATCAAGATTTACCTGGGATATTTTCCTTTCTACGCCTATGATGATGTTTATGAACCTGTGTACGAACTCGCTGCAAAATATGGAGTTCCTGTTGTATTTCATACAGGAGATACTTATTCAGAAAGGGGATTGCTTAAGTATTCTCACCCGCTGGCTATTGACGAGGTTGCTGTTAAACACCGGAATGTTAATTTCATGATGGCTCATTTTGGAGACCCATGGACTTTGACAGGAGCTGAAATCATATACAAGAATCCAAATGTCTATGCGGATCTTTCAGGCCTGATTGTCGGTACAGAAAAAGAATTGAAGAAGCGCAGCAAAGGAAGATTTTTGGATCATCTGAGGCATGCTTTAGTGTTTGCAGATTCTTACGATAAATTGCTGTTTGGAACTGATTGGCCTCTTGCGCCAGTAGGTCCTTATATTGAATTTATAAAAGAACTCATACCTGAAGAGCATCATGAAGATGTATTTTACAATACCGCTATAAAGGTTTTTCCTAAAATCAAGCCTTTTCTGCCATAGAACCTGCGGCTGGAAGAGAAATCTTTCACTTCCAGCCTTTCAAATAGTCTTAATTACATACATACACGTATAAATATCTTAAAAGGGGGCGGCTATAGTGGATAAAATTGCATGGGTAACAGACAGCACTGCTTTTTTAAATAACGAGTTAAGAGACCATCCTCACATGTACCAGATTCCGATGACCATCATTATGGATGGCAAAGAATATACAGATGGAGTTGATTTAACACCGGAAGAACTTTATGCGAGCTTAAAAACCCTTGATACTCCTCCAAAAACTTCCCAGCCATCAATTGGTGCTTTTCAGGAGTTATATGAAAATCTGCAGAAGGACTATGACTGTATTATCGCAGTGCTGGTATCGGCAAAACTCAGCGGGACCGTTTCTTCCAGTGAACAGGCCGCCCAGCTGGTTGATATACCAGTATACAGCATAGACTCCAAGATATTATCATACCCTTTAACAAGATTAATCCTTAAGGGGATGGAATTGGCAGAAGCCGGACTGGATATTAAAGAAATTATCCGCAGGCTTGAGGCACTCCGCGATACGGGAGAAACCTATGTCCTCATTGGGAGTCTTGAACAGCTTCATAGAAGCGGCAGGATGTCCGGAGTTCAGTTTTTCCTGGGCAGCATGCTAAATGTAAAGCCGATCATTTCAGTTCGTGATGGGGAATTAAGCGTAAAAGAGAAAGCCAGAAGCGAAAGAAAGGCAAAAGACAAAATTGTGAATCTGCTCAAGGGTGCACATGAGAGAAAACTGCTGAAGGAAGTATTCATCCTATACGGTTTGCATCCGGAAGAAGCGGAGGCATGGAAGAAGGAGCTCCAGGAAGAATTTAATGGAGTTGAATTTGGATGCTATTCTTTGGGGGCTACCATTGGCGTCCATGCAGGAGAAAATACACTTGGCATCAGCTGGCTGAATGGCCTGGAATAAAATAGCTTAGGGACCTGGTGCAGGAAATCAAATACTGGTTTCTGCACCATTTTTTTATCGGTGCAGTCTTTAAGAATGAATCCAATAAATGGTTCTATAGATATGGCATTACCTTGCCATCGTTTCTTTTTGGGACTAATGTTAAAATGGAGTGTGGAGTTTGAAAGCAGGTGAAATAATGAAGGAAAAAAATATACATTTAACAGAAAAATTCGTCCGGGATACACTCGGAGAAGATTCGACCGGGCATGACTGGCATCATATTGAGCGGGTGAGAAAAAATGCCCTTTACATAGCTAAAAAGGAACAAGCAGGAGATCCTTTTTTAATTGAAATGGCAGCACTGCTTCATGATATACCCGATGCTAAACTGAACACTTCAAGGGAAGCTGGAGAAAGGAAGCTATCTGATTTTCTGCAGGAAATTGAGATTGCAGAAGAAGCTTCCAGCAGCATTAAGACAATTATTGATTCAGTTTCTTTTAAAGGAGGCAATAACAAGAAGGTCTTAAGCGTGGAAGCTAAAATAGTCCAGGATGCGGATCGATTGGATGCGATTGGTGCTGTGGGGATTGCACGGGCATTTGCCTATGGCGGCAAAAAAGGGCAGCCAATTCATGATCCCGGCCTTGAAATCAGAAAAGTAATGACTGAAGATGAATACCGGAATGGTAAGTCATCATCCATCAATCATTTCTACGAAAAGCTATTGAAGCTGAGAGAACTGCTAAATACTGACACTGCCAGGGAAATGGCAGAAGAGCGGCATCAAATTATGGAGAAATATCTGCATCAATTTTTTATAGAATGGAATGGTCAAGCATGAAGATGATCTCTGTGGAAAATGTTACAAAAACATATGGAGAGAAAGAACTTTTTAATGATATATCTTTTACAATCGCTGAAAAAGAAAGGGCAGGACTGATCGGTGTAAACGGTACAGGGAAATCTTCCCTGCTTAAAGTGATTGCCGGTGTTGACCTGCCAGACTCTGGAGAAATAGTCACTCCTAGAGATTACACCATTTCATATTCAGCACAGCAGCCTGAACTCAACTATGATTTAACAGTTCTCGAGCAGGTTTTTGCAGGAGATGCGCCAATTCTTGTACTGCAGAGAGAATATGAACAAGCCCTGCTGGAGCTTAGCATGCACCCCGAAGATACAGACATTCAGCAAAATCTTTTCGAACTTCAAAAAAGAATGGATACCCTTGATGCCTGGGAAGTGAACACCGATGCAAAAACGATACTCACTAAGCTGGGTATCGAGGAGTTCAGCAAAAAGATTGGAGAGCTTTCTGGCGGGCAAAAAAAACGGGTTGCCCTGGCACAAGTATTGATCCAGTCACCTGACTTGCTGATTCTTGACGAGCCGACAAATCATCTTGATTTTGAATCGGTCAAATGGCTGGAAGAATATCTGGGCAGGTACAGGGGGGCTCTGCTCCTTGTAACACATGATCGTTATTTCCTTGACCGGGTTACAAATAGAATGTTTGAACTTGAAGGCGGAAATCTATACAGCTATAAAGGGAATTATGCTGCATTCCTTGAAGCAAAGGCGGTAAGAGAGGAAAATGAGGCGGCAGCCATCGATAAGCAGAAAAATCTGTTCAGAAGGGAACTGGAATGGATCAGAAGAGGTGCAAAAGCCCGTACCACCAAACAAAAAGCCAGAATCCAGCGGTTTGAAACCCTTGACAGCCAGCTTGCTTCAGTTAAATCCTCCGAAAAATTGGATATGTCCCTAAGCGGCAGCCGCCTAGGAAAACAGGTATTTGAACTCGAATCTGCTTCAAAAAAGTATGGCACTCAAACGATTCTGGATCATTTTGATCTTCTTGTAAAACCAGGGGATAGAATAGGGATTATCGGAAGAAATGGAACGGGGAAATCTACTCTGCTTAACATACTGGCAGGCCGGATTCCGCTTGACTCAGGTAAGCGCATTATTGGGCAGACAGTAAAAATCGCTTACTATACACAGGAAAGCGAAGATATGGATGAGAACAAGCGCATGATCGAATACCTCAAAGAAACAGCAGAAGTGGTTGAAACATCCGATGGCAAAACGATTTCTGCAGCTCAAATGCTTGAGCGCTTCCTATTTCCGGCCTATTCTCACGGCACTCCTATCCGCAAGCTTTCCGGCGGGGAAAAACGCAGGCTGTATTTATTGAAAATCTTAATGTCTGAGCCTAATGTTCTTCTGCTTGATGAGCCGACCAATAACCTTGATACTCAAACCCTAACGGTTCTCGAAGATTATCTTGAAGATTTTCCCGGTGTAGTCATTACAGTTTCGCATGACCGCTACTTCCTGGATAAAGTGGCTGAGCAGCTTCTTGTATTAAAAGGCGAGGGCAAAATCGAATCCTACTATGGAAATTACAGTGAATTTCTTGAAAGCGAGAATGCCAAGCCTGTTCAGGAAGCTGATCATGCCCCCAAAAAGGCGAGGGAAACTAAGCCGAAAAAGAAGAGAATGAGCTACAAAGAAAAAAAGGAATGGGAAGAAATCGAGGGTAAAATTGAAGCGGCTGAATCCCGTCTCGAAGCGATTTCCTCAGAAATGGCCAGCATCGGCAGTGACTTTGAAAAGGGTCAGGCCTTAGTAGAAGAAGAAACAAAGCTGAATGAAGAGCTTGAATACTTGATTGAGAGATGGAGCTATCTTTCAGAAGCAGCTGAAAATGAATAATTCATACCCGGGGATTTTTCCCGGGTTTCTTTGCATATTCAGAAACAGCTAAAATGCCTCGATAATCTCCTTATGTTAAAATAATACCAGTTACCATCGTGAATATATAAAAAAGGGTGATACTTTTGAGAATAAAAGCAATCGAACCAACACCAAGTCCAAACACTATGAAGGTTATTCTTGATGAAGAGCTTCCGATGGGGAAGGCCAATAATTATAAAAAGGAAAAAAAAGAAGGAGCTCCAAAGATTATTCTAGATATACTTGAAATTGAAGGAATCAAAGGGGTGTACCATGTTGCCGATTTCCTTGCTGTCGAAAGAAATGCGAAATATGACTGGAAAGAGCTTCTCCCTCAAGTAAGATCCGCTTTTGGCGAGGATGTGGAAAATGAAGGCACAGAAGACAACGGCATCGATGAACATTTTGGTGAAGTCCAAGTGTTAGTCCAAATGTATAAAGGAATTCCCATGCAGGTAAAACTGACTGACGGCACAGAAGAAAAGCGCTTTGGACTTCCTGAAAACTTTATCAGTGCTGTTTCAGAGGCCCAGGATCCTGCAGATAACGTTGTCATGGTCCGCAAGTGGAAAGAATTCGGTGTCCGCTATGGAGACTTTGACCAAGTTGGCCATGATATTGTTGAAGAATTAATGGCTGCCTATCCAGAAGCAAGACTCCAGATACTTGTTAAAACGGCAAAAAGCCCGGATAAAGCGGAGGAAAAAAACGCACGTTCCCTTCTTAAACTGTCTGTCGAAGATCTGGATTCCCCAGATTGGCGGGAGCGCTATCAAAAACTCGAACAGATGGATGATCCTGAACTGGAGGACCTGCCTGTGCTTGAAAAAGCGCTTAAAGATGAGAAGGCTTCAATCAGAAGACTTGCGACAGTTTATCTTGGGATGATTGAGGAAAAGAGTGTCCTGCCTCTCCTCTACAAAGCATTAAAGGATAAAACGGTCACTGTAAGACGTACAGCAGGGGATTGTTTGTCAGACCTGGGATTTGAAGAAGCAATGGACGCCATGAAGGAAGCACTGCAGGATGACAGTAAACTTGTGCGCTGGCGTGCGGCTATGTTCCTTTACGAAGTGGGTGATGAAAGTGTGCTTCCTGCTTTAAAAGCAGCAGAAGACGATCCGGAATTCGAAGTCAGCATGCAAATCAAATTGGCTATTGAAAGAATTGAACATGGAGAAGAAGCAAAAGGGTCAGTTTGGAAACAGATGACTGAATCCCGGAAACGGGGCCAGGAATAATTACAGGAAAAAACCGCTCACAGAATGAAAATCTGGAGCGGTTTTTTTGTTGGGCATATAAGGAATTGTTCCCGGCGTCTTAGGAAAGACGGCAGCAGTAATAAGGTAACGACTGAAGCAAAATTTTGTGCCCGGCTTTTTATAGAATGTCCCGTCCTCAATTATTGAATTCCATAACTCACACACACTGCAGTTTCACCCATTTAAAGCGAAAAATTATAATAAATTTGTAAAAATTATTGAAATTATCCGAAAAAGGGTCTATATTGGAAAGAAAATATTTGGGAGCAGGAGGCTTATCATATTATTCCCATAGAATAAGAGATTATGAATCTAGGGTAAACGGAGGTATTACATACTATGACTGGCTCACAGATGAGAAGTGATATGATCAAAAAAGGCACAGACCGGGCTCCGCACCGCAGCTTGCTGCGTGCTGCCGGGGTAAAGGAAGAGGATTTCGGAAAACCATTTATTGCTGTGTGCAATTCCTATATTGATATCGTACCTGGACATGTGCATTTGCAGGAATTCGGTAAAATTGTTAAAGAAGCAATCCGTGAAGCAGGAGGAGTTCCATTTGAATTTAATACCATCGGAGTAGATGATGGAATTGCCATGGGCCATATTGGCATGCGCTATTCTCTGCCAAGCCGCGAAATCATTGCAGACTCACTTGAAACAGTTGTTTCTGCACACTGGTTTGACGGAATGGTCTGTATCCCGAACTGCGATAAAATTACGCCTGGAATGATGATGGGGGCCTTAAGGGTTAATATTCCAACCGTTTTTGTCAGCGGAGGCCCGATGAAAGCTGGCGTTGATTCAAGCGGAAAACCTTTATCTTTAAGCTCTGTCTTTGAGGGTGTAGGTGCCTTTGAATCTGGACAAATCGATGAAAAAAGGCTTCAGGAAATCGAGCAGGTTGCCTGTCCGACTTGCGGATCATGTTCCGGAATGTTCACTGCAAATTCCATGAACTGTCTGGCAGAAGGGCTGGGCCTTGCACTTCCTGGCAATGGGACGATTCTGGCAGTATCAGAAGAGAGAAAAGAGTTTGTTAAACGTTCAGCCAAGCAGCTGATGGAATTAATAAAAAAAGACATCAAGCCGCGCGATATCGTTACAATTGATGCGATTGACAATGCATTTGCCCTGGATATGGCAATGGGCGGGTCAACCAATACAGTTCTTCACACATTGGCACTTGCTCACGAAGCCGAATTTGAATATCCGATTGAACGAATTAATCAGATTGCCAACCGGGTTCCGCATTTAGCGAAGATTGCTCCTGCTTCAGATTATCATATTGAAGATGTTCATAATGCGGGTGGAGTCAGTGCGATCATCAATGAATTGCTTAAAAAGCCGGACGCCCTGAATGGAGATTGTCTGACGGTTACCGGAAAGACGCTAAGGGAGAATGTTGCAGGCAGTGAAATTCTGGATAAAAACGTAATCCGTACCCTGGAGAATCCGCATTCTGAACGCGGAGGGCTGGCAGTTCTGTTTGGAAATCTTGCTCCTGAAGGATCAATTATAAAAGTCGGTGCTGTTGATGAATCAGTAGGCGGATACCATAGAGGACCAGCCATCTGCTTTGATTCGCAGGAAGAGGCATTATCCGGAATCATTACCGGCAAAGTGCAGGAAGGCCATGTTGTAGTCATTCGATATGAGGGTCCTAAAGGAGGGCCTGGAATGCCGGAGATGCTTGCACCTACTTCCCAGATTGTTGGCCGGGGACTCGGGGCAAAAGTCGGCCTGATTACAGATGGCCGTTTCTCAGGGGCTTCCAGGGGGATCAGCATTGGGCACATTTCTCCTGAGGCTGCTGAAGGCGGGCCTATTGCATTCGTGGAAAATGGAGATATCATTGAATTGGATTTGAATAACCGTACAATAAACCTGGAAATCTCGGATGAAGAATTTGAAGAACGCAAAGCCAATTGGCAAGGCTTCGAGCCAAAGGTCAAAAAAGGGTATCTTGCCCGTTATTCGAAGCTTGTAACCAATGCCAGCACAGGCGGCGTTATGAAAATTTAATAATGTTAAGAAAGCCGGTCATTTATGACTGGCTTTCTTGCTGATAAGAGTTTTTGGCCGATATGTATGTGATTTAGGACGATAGAATACCGTAATAGGACGATAAAAAGGATTACAAAGTAATACCCGGCATAGAAAAATTGCATAAAGATCATACGTTATAGTATGCTTACTTTACAAACTTCAGCTTAAGGAGGAGGCAATTTTATGTCTATGGCATATGAAGAATATATGAAACAAATGGTAAAGCCGATGCGTGAGGAGCTTGTACAGGCTGGTTTTAAAGAGCTGACGGCTTCAGAAGATGTAGAGCAGTTTATGGAAGGTCTTGAAGGAACAGCTCTTGTTGTTGTCAATTCAGTTTGCGGCTGTGCTGCTGGACTGGCTCGGCCGGCAGCTACACAGGCCGTCTTACGCAGTGAAAAGAAACCTGATCATTTAGTGACGGTGTTTGCAGGACAGGATAAAGAAGCAACAGCTAAAATGCGCGAGTACTTTGATGGATATGAGCCTTCATCTCCTTCTATGGCTGTTTTAAAAGGGAAGGAAGTTGTGCACTTCATTCACCGCCATGATATTGAAGACCATTCCATGGAAGCGATCATGGAAAATCTTCTTGCGGCTTTTGAGGCGAATTGCTGAGAATATAAAGATTAAACAAAACGGGGTGTCTGCTGGCACCCTTTTTTTATAGCAAAATTAAGAAATTCAGGTGAACACAATGATTATTACAACTGCCGGACGCACCAATGAAGCAATGAAAGAAAAAGCAAAAAAAATTGCCGAACAATTGGGTGCAGAATATATCAGCAGGAATAAAAGGTCTGTAGGAATGATCCAAAAACAAGTTCCTGAAGACTGCATAGTAGTTGGAAAAGAACGTTTGGAGCTTTTTCCTATAGGTGAAAGCCAGCCATTTTTCTTTCATCCCAGTTCAGCGATGTTCAGAGTAAAGCGTCTCCTAAAAGGAGAGGGTGATCCTTTTCTTCAGGCTGCGGGGCTTAAAGAAGGCAGCAGTATTATAGATTGTACCCTTGGACTGGCCTCGGACAGCATAACAGCCAGTTATGCAGCAGGGAGTAAAGGCAAAGTTACAGGGCTGGAAGGAAATAAATATCTTTCCTTCATGGTGGCGAATGGCCTTAGACAATGGGACTCCGGGCTTGATAGTATGAATCAGGCAATGAGAAGAATAAAGGTGGAGTCGTCAATGGCCCTTCCTTATTTGAAAAAATTGCCCCCGGACAGTTATGACGTTGTATATTTTGATCCCATGTTTGAAGAAAAAATCCTTGAGTCAGAGGGGATTAAAGCACTGAGGAACTTTGCTGTTTATGAGGACCTGTCAGAGGAAGTTATTTTTCATGCAAAAAGAGCAGCCAGACAGAGAGTGGTTCTGAAGGATCACTTTAGAAGTTCAAGGTTTGACCGATATGGCTTCAAAGTAATTGAAAGAAAGTCATCGAAATTTCATTTTGGGGTAATTGAAAAATAAGAAAAAGTGCCTGAATACCAGGCACCTTCTTATTTAATCTGCGATGGCCAGATAAACAAAGTAAGCCATCAGCAAAAGGCTTGCAATAACAAAGAATACAGACCAATCCATTTGAATTTCCCCCTTTTTATTCTCCTCGGCTTGAAGAAAACGATTTGTTCTTATTATTCCCGCTTTGCTGCTTTATAATCCGGCAAATATATTTTTCACTATATATCTATTGTTCTTTTTAACGATACATGAAATCAATTTAAATTTGGTTCGAAAAGAAGTATAATAGAAAAATAGAATTGAGATACATAGCGAGGAAGGATACTATGGAATTTCCTATTTCAAAAAGAATGGCTTCTTTTCCGGAAAGTGTGTTTGCTGAATTGTCCCAAATTAAGAATTCGAAACTTTCAGACGGATTTCCGGTGATTGATTTGAGCATTGGCAGCCCTGATTTGCCCCCTCCCGCTTTTGTTATGGAGGAGTTAGCAAGAGGAACCCGGGAACCAGAATCATATGGGTACTCGTTAACAGGTACAAATGAATTTCATTCTGCAGTCTGCAGCTATTATAAACGAAATTTTGAAGTGAATCTTGAATCTTCAGAGGTGCTGCTTTTAATGGGTTCCCAGGACGGGCTGGTTCATTTGCCGATGGTTCTATGTAACCCTGGAGAGTATATCCTAGTCCCGGACCCGGGATATACTGCTTATGCTGCAGGTGCAGCATTGGCCGGGGCACAGATGTACGGCATGCCCTTAAAAAAGGACAGTAGCTTCCTGCCGGATTTTGATGAAATCCCTGATGAAATACTCGCAAACACGAAATTAATGATTCTGAATTTCCCCGGCAATCCCGTTCCTGCAATGGCGACAGAAGAGTTTTTTCTTCAGGTGATCCATCTGGCAAAGAAGTACGGCTTTGCTGTATTGCATGATTTTGCTTATTCAGAACTTTATTATGAGAAGAAACCTCTAAGTTTTTTGTCTGTTACAGGGGCAATGGATGTAGGGATTGAAATGAATTCACTATCAAAAAGTTTTAATATGGCAGGATGCAGGGTGGCATATGCTGCCGGTAATCAGCAGCTTATTGCGCTGCTGGCCAACTTCAAATCCAATTTGGATTATGGAGTATTCTTGCCGGTGCAGTCAGCTGCAGTGAAAGCATTGAATGATCAGTCCTCTTTTTTGAAGGACTTGAGAGAAACATATAGAAAAAGAAGAGATGTATTATTAAAAGAGCTGAAAAACATCGGGTGGGATATCAGCAAGCCGGAGGGGTCAATGTTTTTGTGGGCTGAGGTTCCAAATGGATACAGCTCCTCCCGGGATTTTGCGGTTGACTTGATTAACCGCTCCGGCGTAGTCGTAACCCCTGGAAGTGCCTTTGGCCAATGGGGTGAGGGATATGTTCGGATTGCACTTGTTCAGCCCGAAGATGTATTAAAGCAAGCTGCCGCAAATATTGAAAAAAGCGGCATATTTAAGAAAATCATTGCTTAGCAGAAAGGAAGGCGAAAAAACATGCCGAATTGGCTGAGAAAATCCTTTGTTGTACTTGTTACCATTTTAACATTTGGCCTCGTCACACCTTCTCAGGCTTTTCTATATGAAAATACCAGCCAGTTAAAAGCCTCTAGAGCTTCTGATGTGGAAAACTCGGAAAACAGTGCAGAACTTGCTGAAGAGGAAGATACTAATTTTGATAAGGATGACTTTATCAGGCAAATGCTTATAGAAGCTGAGGCACAATCATATGAGAAGTTTGGCGCAAAGATAGGCCCTGTTATTGAAGATGAGTTTAACGAGGTGATACTTCCAAATATTGAGAAAGCCATCCACGAGGTGGCGGTGCAGTTTCCCGAAGAAAGCCTTGCTAACTTAAAGGTTACAGAAACTCCGGGGGGCGGATTGTCGGAAAAAATCTTCCATATCACCAATAGCAAGGCGAATGAAGATGTCATTCGCTTCCATGTAAGAAGGGACCATCCTCCTCAGCAGGGATACTGGTTTAATTTTCACTATCATACACACCATGATAATTTTCAGGCCCATCATGAACTTGGATCAATTTACTGGAATAAAAACACTCCGCCGAAATGGATGACTTAAAGATTGAAATAAATCCTGGAATATGAAAAAATATTTTTATGGATTATGAAACTTTTCATGATTTATAGCGTAAATACATTTATTCTACATAATGGAGGTTTGAGTTGAAATGGCAGTAAGCTTATCAAAAGGACAAAAAGTTGACTTAACAAAAACAAACCCGGGTATGACTAAGGTAATAGTCGGACTTGGGTGGGACACGAATAAATACGATGGCGGAACTGACTTCGATTTGGATTCTTCTGTATTCCTCCTCGGAGACACTGGGAAGGTAACTTCTGAAAGCGACTTTGTTTTTTATAACAATACAACTGGTGCTAATGGTTCCGTTGTACATACTGGAGATAACCGTACAGGAGAAGGGGCTGGAGATGACGAGCAGGTGAAAATTGACCTTGCTAATGTGCCTGCAAACATCCAGCGTATTACGTTCACAATCACAATTCATGACGGAGAAGCACGCAATCAGAACTTTGGACAGGTATCAAATTCCTATGTAAGAATCCTTAATGAAGATACAGGCGAAGAATTGATCCGCTATGACCTGGGGGAAGATTTCTCTATTGAAACTGCACTTGTAGTTGGAGAACTATACAGACATAACGGAGAATGGAAATTCAGTGCGATTGGAAGCGGATATCAGGGCGGACTGGCTGCACTGGCAAAAGATTTTGGTTTACAGGTTGGATAAATAAGAGGTATATTTGCTTAATAAGGCTCGGCATTGCCGGGTCTTTTATACGGACAAATACTTGGGGGGAATAATACAAGAATGGAAGTTTTAGAGGCAATTCTGAATACTTATGCCAAGTTTTTTCACTGGGACATGTGGGTGGAGGCTTTATCAAAACCGGAAAGCTGGGCACTGATAGGTACACTAATAATTTTAGAAGGTTTGTTATCTGCAGATAATGCATTAGTACTTGCTGTAATGGTAAAACATTTACCAGAAAAACAGCGTAAGAAAGCACTTTTTTACGGACTGCTAGGTGCTTACTTCTTCAGGTTCCTTGCAATTGGAATCGGGGTATACTTAATAGAATTCTGGTATATTAAGGCATTGGGTGCAGCCTATTTAGCCTGGCTTGCAATCAAGTATTTTATTGATAAGCGGAAAGCCGAGCAAGACGGTGATGAAGAGGCCATTGAAGGGATTAATCAGCGAGGTTTATTAATTCGTCTTTTTGGCACTTTCTGGGGAACCGTCATTGCGGTGGAATTGATGGATATCGCCTTCTCCATAGATAGTATATTAGCTGCGCTTGGAGTAAGTGAAGAAATCTGGGTGCTGTTAATTGGAGGCATGCTTGGTATTATCATGATGCGTGGAGTAGCGGGAGTATTCTTAAAGCTGATTGACAGGGTGCCAGAATTGGAAACAAGCTCATATATTCTAATCCTTCTAATTTCTGCTAAGATGCTTGCCAGTGCGGCAGGTATTCATATTGACCATATTTATTTCTTTATTGTGTTGGTCATCGTGTTTGCACTTACTTTTGTAGTTCATGCAAGGAATGCAAAAAAGGAAGCTGCAGATCAGGGCTGAACTTAAATATCTAATTGCTCAACGTTTAAAAGGGAACAGACACTTGTCCGCTCCCTTTTATTTTTATCTTTTTTGGACGAAAAAGGAAGAAAGTAGTATTTATGTGAAGGAATGGAGCTGCAAAAATGAGACTATTTTCCGATCTTCCGGATGAAAAAATAAATCAGGTGTTTTACAAAAAGCCGGGCCATTTTAACAAGAGGTCAGGCAGGGATCTTTTAGCATATGCACTTGGAGCAACTTTGTATATGCCGGCTACAAGGCCTAATATTCATCAGGATCTGCTCTCAAAAAAGCATGCAGGCCTTACATCCATGGTCATATGCCTTGAAGATGCAATTGGTGATGATGAAGTGGAACAGGCAGAAGACCTGCTGTCTTTGGAATTGGAAAATTTGAGCTCGGACCTTGACAAGGGGCTTTGTGAAGAAGAAGATCTCCCTTTGCTCTTCGTGCGTATCAGAAGCTATGAACAGCTTATTAGACTCAAAAACAGAATCCCCAATGGCATGCATCTTCTCACTGGTTTTGTTCTGCCAAAGTTCTCTCCGGCTGAAGGATGCAAAATTTTAGCTGAAATTAAAAAGCTTAATTCTTATGGTTATTGTTTATATGCCATGCCGATTCTGGAAACTAAAGAAATCATTCAAAAAGAAACAAGGCTTGATGAATTAATCGGCATTAAGAAGGTTTTGGACCAGCATTCTGAACTGATTTTGAATGTGCGGATTGGTGCCACTGATTTTAGCGGGCTATATGGAATTCGCAGAAACTCAGATACTACTGTATATGATATTGCTGTTATCAGAGATTGTATCTCAGATATCATTAATATATTTTTGCGTTCCGATCAGCCATATGTCATCTCAGGCCCGGTATGGGAATACTTCTCCTCAAAGGAGCGTCTTCTGAAGCCTCAAATCAGGCAGACTCCATTCAGGGAACGTCTTGGGCAGGATGGGCTCAAAATGAGGACGGACTTGATTGACCGGCATATGGACGGATTAATTAGAGAAATTGCGATGGATATATCAAATGGCTTAACTGGAAAAACCATTATCCATCCAACCCATATCAGGCCCGTACAGGCATTGAATACTGTCACCCTTGAAGAGTATTTGGATGCACAGAGCATCGCCGGTCAGGCCGGCGGAAAAATAGGGGTTATGAAAAGCGATTACCAAAACAAAATGAATGAAATTAAACCCCATTTATATTGGGCTAAAAAAATATTATTAAAATCAGAAGTATACGGGGTGCTGCAGGATGAGATCACATACATTGACCTACTCAAAAACGAAATATTCAATTCAGATACTCAACTCATTAACCGTTGATATTCAGATAACCGATAACCCTTATGAGCTTGCGCCTGAAGATTTGTTTGTCATGGCCGCAAGAATAAATAAAAAAAGATCCTTTTTATTTGTCAGCAAAGTACTCGGAAAACATATTCCGATTAATCCGCAAATCGGACTCCTGACAGGGGAACTGCTTGCAAGCCGTTATATGGAAAAGGTAAAGAACGTAGACACAGGAAAGGCCGCTGAGCTTCTATCTGCTTTTAAAAACGGCTCAGGCGTCATAAACAGCAGCCCTTTTATTCATGAAGAACATAACCCTGTCATTATCGGTTTTGCCGAAACAGCAACGGCACTTGGGCATGCTTTCTTTCAATCATTTAAACGTGCCGATTACTTTCACACAACAAGAGAGCAGCTGATTGATAGGAATTCTGTCATAACATTTGAAGAAGAACATTCCCATGCTACTTCCCACAGGTGTTACACAAATGAAAGCCTTTTGGATAATAAGAGAGAGATCATTCTTGTTGATGATGAAATGACAACAGGAAAAACAGCTATTAATATCATCCGATCCATTCATGAACGCTTTCCCAGAAAGATTTATACAGTCGTCTCCATTCTGGATTGGCGTTCCCTAAAAAACCAGATTCTGTTTGATGATCTTGAAAAAGAATTGGGCATTATTATTCACAGTGTGTCTCTTCTAAAAGGGGAGATCGACGTTAAGGGTTCCCCTGAAGTGCATGAAAGTCAGTCATCGGATGAACTGAAAGGAAATGATGGGCTAATTTCCTATATTCATATAAATAATGAATTCCCTGAACTATTAAGCCCGGTGAATGAGCCTTCTGCTGCTCTAAGCGGTGAAGTCAAAACTATTCCTTATTTAAAAGATTCTGGCCGTTTCGGGCTGGATGCAAAACGCCAAGCCAGATTAAGTGTGTCATTAGCTGAGATCGGCCAATACCTATCAGGTAAACGGGATGGCAGGAATACGCTATGTCTTGGAACAGGGGAGTTTATGTATATCCCTATGAAACTTGCCTCATTAATGGGGGAAGGCGTAAAATTCCACTCAACAACACGCAGTCCCATTTTTGTAAGAAATGTTAATGAATATGGAGCCAAATACGGCATATCCTTTCAAAACCCTGAAGACCCTGAAATGGCGCAATTTGTTTATAACATTCCAGAGGACTATTATGAAGAACTATTCCTGTTTTTCGAAAGGAAGCCGGAAAAAGATTCACTTATGCCTTTTATCAATCAATTAAAGAAATATATAAAGAATATAAAAATAGTTTGCTTTAATGGGGGTGAAACAAATGAATAGAATTGCGGAAAAATTTGGTTCATATAGTAAAGATGACGTTGTATTTTTACTGAAGGATTTAAGCAGATATTCACTTGAAGGATCCATTGAGCAAAGGGAAAAAAACATTCAGTCCGGTCAGCATTATAGTGAAACACTTCCTATTGAATACCAGCCTCCTGAAAATTACCTTTCCCTGTTTTGGGAAACACTTGATGAATACAAACGAAAAACAGCATTGTCCATAGGAGTGGTTTCTGAACAAATTTGGAAGAAAAAAGGAAGAAATGCGGTTTTAGTTTCCCTGGCCAGAGCAGGGACGCCTGTCGGTATTCTAATAAAACGGTATCTTTATGAAGTATATGGAGTAAGATTGCCGCATTACAGCATTTCCATTATCAGGGACCGGGGGATCGACGAAAACGCGATAAAGCATATCTTAAACTCACATCCTGGCTGCAATATTCAGTTTGTGGATGGATGGACAGGCAAAGGGGCCATTTCTGTTGAATTAACCAAGGCCTGCAGACAATTCCATGAACATTATGGTGTTCTTCTCGATGACACTTTGGCTGTTCTTGCAGATCCAGGATTTTGCACAACACTTTATGGAACAAGGGAGGACTTTCTGATTCCAAGTGCCTGCCTCAATTCTACTGTTTCAGGATTGGTCAGCAGAACAGTATTAAATGAATCCTTAATTGGGCCGGAAGATTACCATGGCGCCAAATACTATAGGGAGCTGGAGGAAGCAGATGTTTCAAACCATTATCTCTCAGCGATTACAGAAGAGTTCTCGGCTATTAAACAGGAAGCAGCTGAACTTGCGGCCAAGATTATGGAAAACCCTGGGGAAGCATGTTTTAAAGGAATGAAAGAAGTTCAGAGAATACAAGAGGAATTTAAAATTGAATCTATTAACTTTGTAAAGCCGGGAGTCGGAGAAACCACCAGGGTTCTTCTGAGAAGGCTTCCATGGAAAATTCTGATGAGAGACCCTAAAAGCCCATATGTTCGCCATATTGTGATGCTTGCCCGGGAGAGGAATGTCGAGATTATTCATTATCCTGATATGAGCTACACATGCTGTGGATTAATTAAAAAGACGGGAGAAGAATAATGAGGATGTTTGCTTCAGACCTGGACAGGACATTGATCTACTCAAATAAAGCACTAGCTGATTTTGGTCAGACAGGAGAAAAAAATTTAATTGGGGTTGAGCGTAAAGATGGCAGGGAAGTGGCCTTTATGACGAACGAGGGGCTCTTGATGCTGAAAAGGGTATCCGCTCAAATGCTCTTTGTGCCTGTTACAACGAGAACTTACGAACAATATAAGCGCATTTTTATTTTTCAGGATGACCAACTTAATATTCCGTACACTGTCACATCGAATGGCGCAAATATCCATTATCATGGAAAACCTCTTGAGGAGTGGTCCGGCATAGTACGAAAGCGTCTAAAGGCAGAGTGTGCATTGCTTGAGGAAATGATGGACAGATCACAATCTCTGGAACTGAACGGAAAAATAAAAACCGCTGAAAATCTTTTCTTTTACTATATTCTGAATGAACATATTACAACAGCAGCCAAAGAGGAAATAGTAAGGCTGACTGAGTCTTATGGGTGGAGAATATCCCTTCAGGGGAGAAAACTGTATTTTATGCCGAATCCAATCTGTAAAGGCGAGGCAGTAAAATTTATTAAGAATCGGGAAGAAATAAAAATTGTTTTCGGAGCAGGTGATTCAGTTCTGGACCATGATTTCTTAAAGTTCTGCGATTTCCCATACGTCCCAAACCATGGTGAGCTGGCAGCTAATCCAGCCCTCTCACATCCTTACTTGATTTCTAATAATATAGGGGCAGCAGCCGGGGAAGAAATTCTTAATGATGTTTTAAATAATATTAAAGAAAGAGTTTAGTCCGGCTGGTCCCTCAGCCATTTTTTTAAAGCGATAAATAAACAGATGCAAGACGTATAGCATCCTGTAAAGATTAAGCTGCTGATGGCAATAGACTGGTAACTAACAAAAGTGAAGACTGCAAGAATTAATGACAAGAAAAAGATGTCTGTGAAAACAAAAGAACTGGAACATAAAATATTCCTGATCATATCCAGATCATGATCAATCCCCTGATATCTCACTCTTCGAAAAAGCAGCCTCATACTGATTCACCTTCCTTTCACAGAGTACTCCAATTTATGCGGGGACAGGAATAATGGTGAAAAAGTTCATTTGAGGTTATTCAGCTATGAAAATACGGCTGAAATGAAACTTTCTTCCTGTTAAATCGTAAAGAAAGTTAACCATTTTAGTAATAGGCTGTATTCCTATGATATGATGGTAATAAGTTTACATATTTTTTCCCGTGTCATTATCCGGGAACTGAAACGCCATTTTTGAATGAAATGATAAGAATGCATCTTTCGCTCATAGAGGGAAGGGATATAAATTGAACTTGTCGTACAGTCAAATTAAAAATCACATTATAAAGATTACACATGAGAATTGGACCTCACACTTAACAAAGCCTAATCAAGAGCGTGACAGTTACAGAGAGGAACAGCAAACTTTGCATATTGGCCAGATTGTTGCCAGGTTTCTCGGAGTTCCGCTTGATGAAGATGAATATTATAATCGTCTTTTTGACCTTATTCACACAGAGAATGCAGGGCTGCTTCTTTTGAGTGAAGAACATCTGGATAAAACCATTAATAATCAGCATTTCCAGGCGATACAAAAAGTCCTGAACATTAACCAGGAACAGGATTTATCCATAAACCGCTTTGCTGCTTTCCTTGATGGGGAACAGCTGCTGCTTAAATCATCCTCACCTTCTATGCACAGGAAGATTAGAGAAGCGATGATCAGTATGCTGAAACTTTTTTCTGAAACAGAACCAGCCGGATTAAAAAACCAGGATATCCGAAGAGTGCTTGTAGATGTGATTAAGTGGTCCACTAACCATTTGGGCACAGAACTTAAAGATATTGACCCTAAAAGGGCCATGCCAAAAATCCTATGGTACGGTAATGGGAAAAAGAGTCATTTTTATTTTTTGTATTACTTAATTCAAATCGGGTGCGATATTCTTTATTTTTCTCCTTCAGGGGAAGATCTTCCGGCAAAAATGGGGCCGGTTGGTCAGGAATCTTTTGTCCATCATTACCCTGAAAAGAAAAAGCCAGAGCCTTTTCCGCAAGAAAAGAGAAGAAGGAGTGCTACAGTTGCCTATAGAGCATCCAGGGAAATAGAAACCATCCTTAACCATGAGGGATCAGGACTTTATAAGCCCTGGCAGCTGCGGGATTATACACCTTCCTCTGTTACTTTGAAAACCACTTATGATGAGCTCTTTATTTTAATTAAAGAGAAAGCCATGATCCGCCCAAACTTCGAGGTGAAAGAAGGGAGGGTCATGATACCTTCCGTATTTTCAAAAATCCAGGGTGTAAGCAGGAACCGCAAGGAATACTGGGATCGAATACAAACAATCAGCCAGTATGATGAAAGTTTGCTGATAAGGAGATTTCCTTTTACAAATAGCGTCAACAATGATTTTCGGTTCCATTATCGGAATGCACTTGACAGGGAAGGAAAGCTGGATCCTGAAAAAATCATTGCAGGGCACTATTGGAGGTATCAGCAGCTTCCTGGCGGCCTGCAAAATGGAATTGCAATGGCGATTAGAAATATGTGTGAACGTCCGCGTATAAAGCCGCTTTCCGGTGAAGCGGAAGATGAATTGAAGATTTATCTATTTAGCCAAAGCCTGCAAATTCCGCCGAGCATTCTAAAATTAATGCAGCAATTTGATTATTCGCAGGAAGTCCCTAAGATTGTCCTCTATAACAACGAGCTGAACGGGACGATGGTAAGATCGGATGCCGCTCTTCTTTTGCTGCTTAATCAGTTTGGACTGGATATTGTATTGTATAATCCGCCGGGCCATAACGACATTGAAAACTTCATTGAGGAAGATTTATATGATGTCCATTGGCTTGAGGATGTTGTTTTTGAACAGGAATTTAAGGAGCCATCTTTTCTAAAGAAGGTTCTCTTTCAAGGAATATTAAAAAATTTAAAGGGTGATTGAAAATGAATCCGACTAACGCAACAGATTTGAATTTAACAGCCCAGGTGCAGGATGACAAATTAACCGAAAATAAGGTATCAGAAATTAAGCTTGCTTTAAGGCAGGAGCCTGAGGTGCAAAATTTGGCCAGGTCCATCGATGAGAAGGACCAAATTCAAATACTTGAATTCGGTAAAGAGCCTGCAGTCCAGATTTCCCGCTTTTCCGATCAGATACTGAGCAACATGAGAACAACCAAGGTTGAAGATTCAGGTGAGCTTTTAAAGCAGCTCGGCAGAATTATGGACAAATTTGACAAGAAGGATTTCGAGCAGGGATCAAAAGGGATCTTTGGCAAGCTTTTCAAGCGCGGTGAAAAGATGATTGAAAAGCTTTTCGGGAAATATCAGACAATGGGCGCGGAAATTGATAAGGTTTATGTTGAAATTTCCAAATACCAAAGTGAAATGGTTGATTCCACATCCATGCTTGAACAAATGTATGAGCAAAATTATCAGTACTATCTGACGCTCGAAAAATATGCTGTGGCAGGACAGCTGAAAGCCGACGATTTAAAAGCCCATCAGCTTCCTCAGCTGGAAGAAAGGGCGGCCCAGGGGGATCAAATGGCTTCGATGCAGCTGGATACGTTAAGAAATGCCATCGAACTGCTGGAGCAAAGAGTCTATGATCTTGAAATGGCTAAAATGGTTGCCCTTCAAACTGCACCGCAAATCCGGCTGCTGCAGCGAGGCAATACTAAGCTGATCGGGAAGATTAATTCTGCATTCGTTACTACGATTCCAATTTTTAAGAATGGCCTGATTCAGGCAGTGGCAGCAAAGAGACAAAAACTTGTTGCAGATTCAATGAGCGAGCTGGACAGACGAACAAATGAAATGCTTGTGCGCAATGCCCAGAATATTTCTAATCAAAGCGCTGATATCGCAAGATTGGCAGGCGGTCCGAGCATTAAGATAGAAACCATTGAGGAATCCTGGAATATCATCATGAAAGGTATGCAGGAGACAAAATCAATAGAAGAAGAAAACAAGCGTTTACGGCAAGAAGGAACCAGGAGACTGGAACAGCTGCAGGACAATTTTAAAAAAATGAAGCAGCAGGGTTAGGCAGCTGCTCATTTTAAAATAAAATATAAATAATTGATGAGGTGGAATTGATATGGCAATAAATCTTCAAAAAGGCCAGCGTGTTGACTTAACTAAAGGAAATCCCGGATTATCTAAAATTATGGTAGGATTAGGCTGGGATCCAGTACAAAAAAGCGGAGGCGGCGGTCTTCTGGGATCTTTATTCGGAGGCGGCGGCGGTGCAAATATCGACTGCGATGCTTCTGTTATCATGCTTGGTGAAAATGGAAAGCTTAAGAGTAATAAAGATGTTATATATTTCGGTAATTTAAAAAGCAGCGATGGAAGTGTACAGCATTCCGGGGACAATCTTACCGGAGCGGGAGATGGAGACGACGAGCAGGTAATGGTTGATTTAAGCAGAGTGCCGGCACACGTTCACAAAATGGTTTTTGTTGTAAATATCTATGATAGTGTAAAAAGAAAGCAGCATTTTGGCATGATTCAGAATGCATTCATCCGTGTCGTTAACTCTGGAAATAATCAAGAATTGATTAAATATAATCTTACAGATGATTACAGCGGAAAAACTAGTTTAATTGTCGGTGAGATTTATCGCCATGGAGGCGATTGGAAGTTTGCTGCAGTTGGCACTGGAACGGCTTCTCCAGGCCTATCAGATGTTGTGCGTTCATATTCTTAATAAAGATATTCATTGGCAGGGCCCGAATTTATTCGGGCCCTTTTTGAATTTTCATTTAATTTTCCCATCATTTGTTTCCTTCAACTTCTTCATTCGTATGTTATAATTTTAATAGATTAACAGAACGGTTAAAAATTTTTTCTCCATTCAGGCAGTTCCACAGCTTAGACACTTCAAAGAGCTCTGTTGCCCGTAAATTATACATCTTAGATTAGCAGAAGGGGCTTTTAAAATGCGCAAAATGGCACTGACATTTACAATCATGATGGTTTCCCTTGCACTGCTGGGGAACTCTCAGGCTGCCATGGGCGGGATCAAACTAAAAGATTATCCGAATTCCTCCCAGCTTAAAGAGTTTCTCAGTTTAAAATCTCCACGACAGCTTGGCGGCATTTTTATATTGCCGCTCGAACCTTTTGATGAGGGGGAGGCTGCAGAAATGATTTCCCGGGTGGATAATCTGCCAGCCTCCCTGCTGACCAAAATAGAGGATGAAGATATCAGGGTGAAATTATTCGTAGGAAAGCTTACTGATAATCCTACAGCCCAGCACCTTGAAGGGGTAATTCCCCGCGGCTATACAGGGGGTACCACTTGGGACGATGTCCCGGGGATTGGCGGGGCAAAAACAGTCCTTGTTAAAATAGGCTACAGTGAGAAGGGGAAAGGCCATGGATCCATTAACCTGGAACTTCATGAACTTGCCCATTCTGTTGATCGCTATGTTTACAATGGCATCCGATTTAATCAGAAGTTTCTCTCTGTCTGGAAAGCTGAGAAAGCTAAATTGTTCCCGGGTCAAAACTATTTTCTATCCTTCCCTGAAGAATATTTCGCTGAGGCTTTTGCCATGTATTTTGCAGGCGGGGAATCCAGGAAATCATTAAGTGTGAATGCTCCGAAGACCTATGATTTTATAAACAAATTAAACTAATTTCATCGTATTCTCTTAATTTTTATCCGATGTGAAATTTACGGAAATTCGTGTACAATAGCAATGAGTATTTAAAAAAGGTTGGGTTGAAATGAAACAATATTTGGATCTATGCAAGCATGTTTTGGAGAATGGGACAAAGAAAGAAGACCGCACTGGTACAGGGACAATAAGTACATTTGGCTATCAGATGCGCTTTAACCTGCAGGAAGGCTTCCCATTGGTTACAACAAAGAAATTGCATTTAAAATCCATTATCCATGAGCTGTTATGGTTTTTAAACGGTGATACCAATGTAAAATACCTTCAGGAGAATGGTGTGCGAATCTGGAATGAATGGGCTGACGAGGAAGGCAATCTTGGGCCGGTATATGGTCATCAATGGAGATCATGGACAGGTGCCGATGGAAATACAGTTGATCAGATTAGCAGCCTGATTGACCAGATTAAAACAAATCCTGATTCCCGCCGGCTGATAGTAAATGCCTGGAACGCAGGAGAGATAGAAAAAATGGCTTTGCCGCCTTGCCACTGCATGTTCCAGTTTTATGCAGCAGATGGAAAGCTTTCCTGCCAGCTTTATCAGAGATCTGCGGATGTTTTTCTCGGGGTTCCGTTTAATATTGCTTCCTATGCTTTACTGACTATGATGGTTGCACAGGTGTGCGATCTGGAGCCTGGTGAATTCGTACATACTTTCGGAGATGTGCATATTTACCAGAATCATATTGACCAGGTAAACCTCCAGCTGAGCCGTGATCCCCGGCCGCTTCCAAAAATGATCATTAATCCGGATGTGAAAGATATTTTCAGCTTTAAGTTTGATGATTTCCAGCTGGAAGACTATAATCCCCACCCTCATATTAAAGGAGTTGTCAGTGTATGATTTCTTTAATGTGGGCAATGGATGAGAATCGAGTGATCGGCAAGGATAATAAACTTCCCTGGCATCTGCCTGAGGATTTAAAGTTCTTTAAAAGAACTACGATGGGACATCCGATTGCCATGGGACGAAAAACCTGGGATTCAATCGGAAGACCTCTGCCGGGGAGAGAGAATATTGTTATTACCCGGAATAAATCCTTTTCCTGTGAAGGATGCACAGTTGTAAATACGGTTGAAGAGCTTCTGAAGTACAGCGGTGTAAAGGAAGATGAAATCTTCGTCATTGGCGGTGCCGAGATTTTTAAAGCCATCCTTCCTGCAGCATATCGTCTCTATTTGACTATGATTTATGACCAATTTGCAGGAGACACATACTTTCCGGAATTAGACATGTCAGAATGGGATCTCCTTTCAAGGGAGAAGGGCACCAGGGATGAAAAAAATCCATATGATTTTGAATTCCTCATTTATAAAAGAAAATAATCTTAAAAGCAGCTCGCTCCGGCGGGCTGCTTTGTTTTTATCATTTATTCTGTAAACATATAGTGAAAGGAACCTGATTATTATATAATGTAAACCATCCCAAGATCTGGAGGTCATTATGCTTCGATTAATAATCTTTTTTCTGTATATGGGCGGATATTTGGTTTATAGCCTGCCTGCACTAACCCGAATGAGGAAACTGAATGCTGCGCTCCCTGTTGAGGAACGAGACCGCATTATCCATAATGTGCCGCAGAAGTGGTCCAGGACAATTATGAAAATCTCAGGCTCTCAAGTGAAAGTTAAGGGGCAGGAATTGATTCCGGGCGGACCTGTTGTCATTGTTTGCAACCATGAAGGGGATTTTGATATTCCAGTCCTTCTTGCATCTATTGATAAACCTTTTGGTTTTATTTCAAAAGTTGAAGTTAAGAAAGCACCCATTATCTCTTCATGGATGGAAGTCATGAACTGTGTTTTTATTGATCGCAGCAATCGCAGCAAGGCTGTCAATTCTTTAAAGGATGCTGCATTACTATTAAGGCAGGGGCACTCTCTCCTGATTTTTCCGGAAGGAACCAGAAGCAAGGGCGGTCAGGTAGCGCCTTTTAAGGTGGGCGGATTCAGGCTTGCACAGGATGCAGGTGTTCCGATTGTGCCAATTTCCATTAAAGGGACAGCTGATGTGTTTGAAAAGAATGGGAGGCTCATAAAGCCGGCTAAAATAGAAATCCAGGTGTGTAAGCCTGTGAATTCCAGGATCGTTCAAAATATGGAAGCAAAGTTTCTTGCGCAGGAAGTAAGAGAAATAATCTGCAGCAGCCTTACAGGCAAGAAGATCGCGTCATAAGAAGAAGGCCCCTTTCAGTCAGGGGCCTTATTTAAATTATGCGGTTAATTAAATTAGAAATTGGGATTCACTAAATAATCTGTCATTTTCTGAATCATTCCGTGGTATTCTTTGGGATCGCAAAACTCTTCTGCTGTAAAGTTGGTTTTCACCCATTGTATTAATTCGTCAGCACTGTTGAAGTACTCTCCGCTCGTGTCGCTTTTCCGAATCATATACCTGCCGTTATCTTCATCCAATGTTACTTCTACAGGCAAAGCGCTATCCAGACTGCATAAAGAAAACTCCATTCCGGCACCCCTTTGAGATATAAATTAGCTTTTGCTTATTATATGTCAGTTTCAGCGATTTCTATCCTTAAAATAATTCGAAAAATGTAAATTTTAAAAAAACCCGATTGAAATCATGATTTGTCATGGTATAATGTACAAATTAATAACTTGTAAAGAAGAGGGTGGCAAAATGGAACAGAAGGTAATGACAAAAAAATGGGTGCAGTTGGAAGATATTTTGATTGCATACCAGCAGCTAAAGGATATTGTTGCCCATACACCTTTACAGAAAAATGAACGTCTATCAGAAAAGTATGGGTGCAATGTCTATCTGAAAAGAGAAGATCTTCAGCATGTCCGCTCATTTAAATTAAGAGGTGCCTACTATAAAGTTAAATCTTTAACTGCGGTGGAGCTGGAAAATGGTGTTGTCTGTGCAAGTGCTGGGAACCATGCACAGGGAGTTGCCTATGCATGCAGGCATCTTGGCGTCCAGGGAAAAATTTTTATGCCGGCAACCACACCGAGACAAAAAGTAAGTCAGGTGGAGCTGTTTGGGAGGGACTCAGTGGAAATCATTCTCGTAGGAGATACCTTTGATGATTCCTATTACGAAGCTCTTAAATGTGCAGAGGCGGAAAGCAGGGCATTTATTCACCCATTTGATGATCAAATGGTGATTGCAGGACAAGGGACAGTAGCGGTGGAAATCCTTAACGACTGTGAAGAGCCTGCAGATTTTGTTTTTGCGAGTATTGGCGGAGGCGGATTAATGGCCGGACTGAGCACTTACATAAAAAGTATATCACCGGAAACACAGATGATTGGAGTAGAACCGGCAGGAGCACCATCGATGAGTGAATCTATCAGGGCTCAAGCAGTAGCGCCTCTCGAGGAAATTGATAAGTTCGTAGATGGAGCGGCAGTAAAATGTGTCGGTGAAAAAACCTATGAAATCTGCAATGAGCTTGTTGATGATATTTTCATGGTGCCTGAAGGGAAAGTGTGTACGACGATCCTTGAATTATATAATGAGCATGCGATTGTGGCTGAGCCTGCAGGTGCGCTGCCAATAGCCGCACTTGATATGTGCAGGGAGCAAATTAAAGGAAAGAATGTCGTATGTGTGATCAGCGGCGGCAATAATGATATTGGACGAATGCAGGAAATAAAAGAGAGGTCCTTGCTTTATGAAGGCCTGCTTTACCACTTTATTGTGAATTTCCCTCAGCGTGCCGGAGCATTAAGAGAGTTTCTTGACGAGGTTCTTGGCCCGGCAGACGATATTACACGTTTTGAGTACACGAAGAAAAATAATAAAGAAAATGGTCCAGCCCTTGTGGGAATTGAGTTAAAGCATAAAGAGGACTATAGTGACCTCATTTTAAGAATGAATAAAAAAGGATTTTCATACAAAGAGATAAACAAAGACAGTAACCTTTTTCATCTGCTGGTATAAGCACCCGGATGACTTGGCAGCTTCATATTATTTACTATGATTTGTGACTGAAATATGAATTTTGATGATATCTGTGACATTTCCTTTGAAAAGTACTATAATCGTATTAGATTCAGATGGGAAGTACTTAAAAGGAGATGTGAATATGCTTTCAAATATTGGTGTTCCGGGATTAATTTTAATCCTTGTTTTAGCGTTAATCATATTCGGACCAAAAAAACTGCCGGAAATTGGCCGTGCTTTTGGTGAAACACTTAGAGAATTCAAAAAATCCACCCGTGATTTAACGAGTGACGTAATGGAAGAATTTGAACAGGATTCTAAGAAAAAAACGGTTAAATAAGGTGTAAGGATATACTTCTTGCACCTTTTTGTTTTGGTTTCAGATACAGCAGGCTGGGCCATAGCCTGGTTTTTTATAAAATTAGCAGGAGAATTATATGGAAGAAAAAGAGTTAAATTTAGTCGAACATCTAGATGAATTAAGAAAAAGACTCATTATAACGGCATCAGCATTTATCCTGTTTTTTATTGCAGGCTTTGTTTTTGTGGAGGATATTTATAAATGGCTGGTAAGAGACCTGGACGTCAAATTGATTGTCCTGGGTCCAAGTGATATTATCTGGGTTTACTTTATGCTTGCTACGGTCATTGCAGTTGCAGGAACAATTCCCGTTCTGGCTTTGCAGATTTGGCTTTTTGTCAAGCCTGCCCTGACAGCCGCTGAGCGGAAGATTTCTCTTTCTTATGTGCCGGCGCTTTTTATATTGTTCATTATTGGTCTTTGCTTTGGCTATTTTGTCATTTTCCCCACAGTATTGAGTTTTCTTGTTGAATTGGGTGGAGAAATGTTTGAGGCTAATTTCACTGCGGATAAATATTTCCGCTTTGTCCTAAATATGACTTTGCCTTTTGGAGTTTTGTTTGAACTCCCTGTAGTCATCATGTTCCTGACTTCGCTTGGAATCATTAATCCTTATGTGCTTACTAAAATCAGGAAGTATGCTTATTTTGTCCTTGTCGTGATTTCAGTTGTTATATCACCTCCTGACTTCATGTCTGATATTCTTGTCACTATTCCATTGCTTCTGCTTTATGAAATAAGCATCAACTTATCTAAAATTGTTTACAAAAGAAAGCTGAAAAAGGCAGAGAATTCAGGAGAGGCATCTTCTTAAAAAAATTAATCAGATAGCATAATCAGACACATTTCGAGCCGTATTTGGGGTATAATATAAACAAACGGGTGAAAAAGAGGATTGATATTTTGCTATTTAAAAGCCTAGAGTTCAAAAATGCTGTTGGACAGAAGGTAAAAATTATTGAAATTCCTGTATTGGCAAAAGATAGCCCTTATTATTTTATGATCCAAGTCCGTTTGAAAACTTTTATTGCGGCCACTAACGCCAATGAGAAAACACTTAAGAACCATTCATTTAGAGAATATCTAAAGCGAGTTTTAAAGTGGCCCGTCTATGAAGAGATTTTTAAGACTCCAGAATTAAAAAATAACGCTTAACAACTTTGATGCCGGCAGCCAGCCGGTATTTTTTTGGCCACTTGAGGAGGAGAAATACAGGCTTTATATTTATCGCTTTATATTTATCGCTTTATTTGTATTTTGCTTAAATGTATAATATGAACTAATTGTTAATCCAGGGGAAGTGAAAGCATAATGGCTAAAATTAAAATTGTAACAGATTCTACAGCTGACCTATCCAGCGAATTGATTGAAAAATTCGATATTGAAGTTGTCCCGCTATCTATTCACATAGAAGGTAATACATACTTGGACCGGGTTGATATTACTCCATCTGAATTCATGAGAAAAATGAAAGAAACGGACGAGTTGCCTAAAAGCTCCCAGCCTCCTGCAGGAGTATTAGCTGAGGTGTATGACAGGTTTGGTGACCAAGGCTATGATATTCTCTCTATTCATATGACTGGCGGAATGAGCGGTACTGTTCAATCAGCAGAAAGTGCAGCAGCTATGTCACATGCAAATGTTACAGTGGTTGATTCAAGATATATATCCAAAGCACTGGCTTTTCAAGTATTGGAGGCTGCAAAAATGGCCAGCGAAGGGAAAAGTATTCAGGAAATTGTCAGCCGGCTGGAAACCATTCGCAGTAATACTAAATTATTTGTAGTAGTAGATACGCTGGAAAATCTTGTGAAAGGCGGAAGAATCGGCAAAGGCAAGGCCATGATCGGGTCCTTGCTGAATATAAAACCAATTGCCTCGCTTGAAGGCGGTGTATACACACCAGTTGCCAAAGTAAGAAGCCATACCCAGGTGGCCAAGTATTTGGCCAAGCAATTTGCAGAGGATATCAAAGGGAAAACAATAAAAGGTGTAGGCCTTGTCCATGCAGAAGGCATTGAGTTAGCTTCTAAACTGAAGAAAATGATTGAAGAGCTGGATGCTGCTGCAGAAATTGAAATCGAAGAAACAACTCCAATTATCAGTACACATACGGGACCAGGAGCAATTGGATTTATGTATCATCTGGAAGATTAATAAAACGGACGCATGGCTATCAGGCTATGCGTTTTTTTGCAGTTTAGGAATTTATAAAATATAACGATGTGAATAACTTTGATGAAAAATTATCTGCATCCAGCTCCTACCCGATCAAGGGCCTTCCGTTTTTGACCAGGATATAAATGCTGCACTTTTAAAACTTTGGCGTTTTTAGAGGATTTCAGCAGAATTTTGCCGAAAAAGGTTAGATAGCTACTTAGAATATAAGGAATCGGTGACTGCTATATGAAGGATCAAATAAAAAATCTGCCTTTGTTCAGAAAAGTACTGTTATTCTCCTTCCTCATTTCTATCTTTGTCACAGTTTTTACAGCAGGCATCAGCTTTATGGTTGAAACCCGGCATCTGGAGAAGCAGCTTACAGATAGAGTGACTGACATGGCTTCTCTTTGGAGCTCTGTTATAGAGTACAAAGATGTTGAAAAAGTAAAGGAATATCAGGATCCGTCCGATCCGGCTTATAAAAGGCTGCAACATGTTATTTCATTGGTAAATGAAAAGGCAGCCTATTCAAATGCTTCACTGCTGATGCCGGAAAAAAGTGATGATAACTCGGTAAAGTTATTAGTAACTTCCAAAAGCTCTAAAGAAATGGGCCTGGAATCATTTTCATTTTATTCGGCAAGTGACGATTTTATAGATGGTTTAACGGAAGCTGTGCAGAAGAGAAGTACTGCATCCAGTAAGGTTTATCAGGATCAGTTTGGCACCTGGATTTCTGCCTTTTCACCTATTGTGGACTCTAAAGGAAATATTATTGCCATATTATGTATCGATATTGATGCTGCTGTGCTGAAATCGATTCAAAGAGATTTAGCCCTTTATTTATCAGGCTTATTTTTAATCATTATCTTTTTAGTATATTTTGTTTTGAAACGGGGTCTTAAAAAAGTATTAGAGCCAATTAATGATATTATTTCAGGTTTTAAAGAAGTCAGCAGCGGTAACTTTAACGTAAAGTTAAAGCCTTCTAATCAAGCAGATTTAGGCATTCTTTCAGAGAGATTTAACTTTATGACCACCCGGCTGGCTATCCTTTTTGAAAGACTGTCTGCCACTTCCGAGCAATTTGGGACAGTGCCAAGGAATACTCCCTCTTCACATCGCTTTGAAGAAGCAATAGGGGAAATGGAGCATATCATGGAAAGGACAAAGATTCTTAAAGAGCTGCAAAGAGCTGAAAAGATGAACGCAATTGGCCAGCTTGCTGCTTCGGTGGCACATGAAATCAGAAACCCAATGACGGTAGTAAAAGGATTTCTACAAATTTTTTTGGCTAAGGAAGAAATGACCGAAGAAGAAAAAATGTACATAAAGCTTATGATTGACGAGATGGATAGGGCGGAAACAATCATAAATGATTATTTATCCCTTGCCAAACCTGATATAGAACAAGTAGAGGCAATTAATGCCGGAGAACTTGCTGCCGGTGTAATTGATCTAATGAACTCTTATGCCATGATGTCAAAAAATATATCTGTTGCTTCCGAGATATCTGAAGGTATATGGATACAAGGGAATGCCAGTGAGTTAAAGCAGGTTTTGATCAATATTTATAAAAACGGCATTGAAGCCATGAAAAATGGGGGCTGTTTGTCACTTTCGGTATCCACTGAAGGTATATATGGTGTTTTTGAAATTTCTGATACCGGGATTGGTATGACAAGAGAAGAAATGGATAGATTGGGAACCGCTTTTTATTCTTTGAAAGAAAAGGGAACTGGGATGGGCCTGCTGGTATGCTACCAAATTGTCGACCGGATGAAGGGACGTATTGAGGTTAATAGTGAAAAAGGAAAAGGAACGGTATTCCGGATATTCATTCCGCTGGCAATTGATTAGATTTATAGAGCTTTATCCTGTAATTGAAAATATTTGCCATTCTTGTTTATCCCCCGAATAAAATGAATTATGGGGGTGTAGGGTTGAAGAAAAAAAATGTCCTTTTATTCAGTGACTTTGGAATAGATGATTTTGTTGCGGTGATCTTTGCCTTTTTCTCAGAAGAAATCAATATCGTGGGGATTGTTGCTGATTATGGAAATGTATCAAGGGAAGATGCCATCCGAAATGCTGCATACCTGCAAGAAGTAACTGGACACAAGGAAATTCCTGTATTCAGCGGAGCTGTTTTGCCATTAACCGGGGAAGTTCCGGTGTATTATCCTGACGTCCACGGTATAGAGGGACTCGGCCCGATTGTGCCGAATCTGGAGAATTCCAATGACATATTTGAAAATTTTGATGATTTCAAAGGCCTGATCCAGAAGTATGAAAATGATATAATTATAGTAAATGTAGGCAGGCTTTCATCACTGGCTGCGGCATTTATTCTTTACCCTGGACTCATGAGTAAAGTCAGTGACTTTTACATAATGGGAGGGGCATTTAATGTTCCTGGCAATGTGACTCCGGTAGCTGAAGCAAATTTTTATGGTGATCCATATGCGGCCAATGTCGTGTTTGCGAATGCACCGAAGAAAATTCATATTCTTCCTTTGGATGTAACGATGTCTGCAATCATTACACCAGCTGTTGTCGACGCCCTTGATGCTTATTATCAGTCTGTACAAAATAAAGTAGGCTTGCTTATTAAGCCTATGGTTGATTATTATTTTCATTTTTATAAAGGAACCTCCCCTGGCATAAGCGGCAGTCCCCTGCACGATTTGTTAACCTTTTGGGCAATGCTAGAAGAAGCTGAAATTCAATATATGGAAGTCCCGGTAAAAATAATTGTCAACAGAGGGGAGGCGTTCGGCCAGAGCATTGGAGATTTTAGGAATGCACCTCCTGAAGATAAGATGAAATACCGGATTCATCGGATTGCTGTACAATTTAATTATTCAAGTTTTATCAGGAAATTTTATGAGATAATGACCAATCATAAAACGAAAACACCCTAAAAGGAAAAATGTGTTTATGCGGATGCTTCCGGCTTATCCCGCTATTTCTTAAAAAAGAGGCAAAAGCTTCTATTCACAAGTTTGTCACAAGTACTTCTTTCTTCTTTCAAGAATATTTGCTAAAATTAGCATCGTAACTAATTAAAGCAGGTGAATGTATGAGAAAAAGAGTTTTTGCCATTATCGTTTCAGTTTTTATGCTTTTAGTCCTTTCAGCATGTGGACAGAGTGGCATAAAGGATGCGTTAAACTGGGAACTTGCAGATTTTAAGTATACAAATCAGGACAATCAGGAAATTGGTTTAAAGGATCTTGAAGGCAAGGTATGGGTTGCGGACTTTATTTTTACTAACTGTGAAGATGTATGTATGCCAATGACAGCTAATATGAAGAAGCTTCAGGATTTGGCTAAGAAGGAAGGCATTAAAAATATCGAATTTGTTTCTTTCAGTGTTGACCCCAAGGTTGATACACCGGAGGTATTAAAGGAATTTGCATCAACATACAATGCAGATTTCACCAATTGGCATTTTCTGACCGGCTATTCCCAGGAAGAAATTGAAAAGTATGCTATGGAATATTTCAAAGCCATTGTGAAAAAGCCGCAAACAGGCGATCAGGTTATCCATGGAACTGATTTTTACCTTGTTGACCAGAACGGCAATGTAATGAAATATTATACCGGTCTTAATGAAATTCCATTAGATGAAATAATGAATGATATTAAAGCCTTGCAATAGACCTTGGAAAAGGTCTATTTTTCTTTTCAGATAAGCCCGGGAACCTTCCGGGCAAAAGCTAATTCTTTTTAATAGTAAAGTACATGTTATAATATGATTGAATTATATAGGCAGGTGATAGTATGATAAAAAAATTCACCTTCATCTTTTTGATCATGCTTCTTCTCGCCTCCTGCAGTTCCTCAAACAACAGCGAAATCATTCATTCTGAAAAAGAATCTAAACTTGCACTTAAAGAGGAGATTCCCTTCGACTTTTTTCCAAGAAATATTACTGTTGCTGCAGTAGGGGACTCTTTAACCCAGGGGGTTGGAGACAGTACTGAACGCGGAGGCTACGTGCCATATCTTGAAATGTCACTGGAAAAAGACAAAAGTGTGCAAGACGCTGTTTTTTATAATTTTGGAGTAAGAGGCAATCGTTCCGATCAATTATTGAAAAAGCTAGGGACTGAAGAAGTAAAAGATGTTGTGAAGAGTGCAGACGCGGTTATCATAACCATTGGCGGAAATGATGTGATGAAAGTAGTCCGCGAGAATTTTTCAAACCTAAAGCTGAGAGCTTTTGTTAAGGAAAAGAAAAAATATGAGCAGAATCTGATTGATGTTTTAGATGCGATTAAAGAGGTAAACCCTAATAGTAAAATCATTTTAATAGGATTATATAATCCCTTCTTAAAATGGTTTTCCGAAATAACGGAAATAAATGATATTCTTGAAGATTGGAATGGCACAAGCCAGACAATATTAAAAAAGTATCCGGGAACCTATTTTGTTGAAATAGATGATATTTTCGAAAATACCGATGATAATCTTTTATATACAGACTATTTTCACCCAAATGACAAAGGATATGAATTAATAGCTGACCGAGTTCATCAAATCCTCACAGAAGAAGTTCTGAAAGAAATTCCGTATAAAAGGAAAGCAGAAGGAAATGGAGAGAAGATTATTGAAAGTTAGCAAATGGAAAAAGCTGTTTTTTGCGCTGCTGGTCATTAATGCACTCATCTTAATTGTGCTGTTTATTTTTATCAGCATGCCGGCAGATGATGAAGGCTATACAGCGATCACCGAGAATAGTGATAATTATGTTCCTTTTAACATAAAAGCCAATAAAGAAGACTTGAATAGAGTCATTAACCACTATCTTGAAAAAGAAGGACTGACAGGGGCAATAGATTATAAAGTTCTCTTGAATGATGAAGTTGATTTATATGGCACAATCCCTTTTTTCAGCCAGGATTTGCAAATGAAATTATCATTTGAACCAGAAGCCTTGGAGAATGGGGATGTTGTCCTCCAGCAAAAGTCCATATCTGTAGGGCAGCTGAATCTTCCTGTATCACATGTCCTAAAGCTGGTAAAAGACCGCTACAAGGTTCCAGAAGGGGTCACAATCCAGCCGCAGAAAGAACGAATTTATGTGTCGCTGCAGGAGATGAAGCTGAAAAGTGATGTGAAAGTAAAAGTGGATGAATTTAATTTAAAGCAGGATGATATTCGTTTTACCCTTCTTGTGCCGGTTAAATGAGAAAAGGGAATCCTTTCGCAAAGGATTCCTTTTTCTGTTAATGGGTATTTGAACCCATTAGTCTGGAATCAGAATTGCTTCAAGCACAGGCTCATTGGCAACAGAACCTACAGCCAATAGGGTGTAAGCCTGGTCTGCTTGAAATTGCATCCGAGGAATTGCCAGGGCTACATTGGGGGTGCCTGATATCCTTGCTTCCAAGTCGACAGTCATTGGAGTTAAGGCCAGATATTTGCTTGCCTGCCTGAAAGCGATATTGGGAAAAACGACATCCCGGTTTTTTACGGCGATATCAACCGCAGGAGCATCAGCTGAAAGATGGGCAAATCTGACTTTTGTTTCTCCAGCAGGCACTTTATGGTGGTCTTCTAAAATAACAAGCTTTAATTTCGATGCAATTCCTGCGGCAGCAATGATTTTTCTGCTTAGAAGCGTGGACACCATATTGCCTGCTCGATATATGTCTATCTGATGCTTGCCGGCTGGCAGGGAAGCATAGCCGCTTGCTTCTTTATAGTGGAAGTCCTTCAAAATACGCGTACCGTCTACATAAATATCAACCTGACCGGCATCAGGTGAACCATGAAAGATCCGTACTTTTGCCTGCTGTCCCTCAGAAGGCTGCTGGTTTTGTGTCCGCATTATTTGAAAAGCCTGATTCAGGCAATGTAAATGTTTATAGTAATAAGCAATATGCTGTGCAGGATCAATATATTTAAAATACTGCGAAAGAAGATCATACTTAGCTGCTCTTTGGAAGTACCATTGCCGATTTCTCTCTGAAGCCATGCTTCTCCCTCCTAAATCTGCTCCAATAACATATGATTCTGACTGGATGAATGCCACATGGGGAAAATGAAGTAGAGAAAAAAATAGGCTTTACTTCTGGTGCAATATTCCATATAATATAAACAAATAAACGAAAGCGGGTGATGTGCTATGAAAAGAGAAATTTATGCAAATACGTTCATTGTAAAAAATTCAGGCACAGCCCAAATGGAGATCGTTTAATCGAGCGGAACAGTTAGTTTTCCACTGCTTATTGAACCTTGCATTATTAAACCATGGGCTGATTGCCTATGGTTTTTTGTATGTAAATTAAATTTCTATAAGCATGGAGGAACAAACATTGACAATCAATAAATTTGGATTTAATAACTTTTTTAAAGAGGCTTTTTCAGTGTATGAAGATAAAGATTATCAAATTGGCCGTGTTGCACTAGAGCATAAAAGAATGTATCGCGTTTGGACAGATAACTCTGAAATGCTTTGCGAAGTATCAGGGAAGTTTTCTTTCAGTGCATCTTCAAGGGAAGATTATCCAGCTGTCGGTGACTGGGTTGTCATCAAAGAAAGGGCAGGAGAACAGCGAGGGACGATTCATGCTGTCCTTCCAAGAAAAAGCAAATTTTCACGGAAAACTGCAGGGATGAATACTGAAGAGCAAATTGTAGCAGCCAATGTAGACACTATTTTCCTTGTTAATTCTCTTAACGAGGATCTTAATTTAAGGAGATTGGAACGTTATTTGCTTTTATCATGGGAAAGCGGGGCAAATCCTGTTATAGTTCTTACCAAGGCTGATCTTTGTGAAAATCTGGAGGATCAGCTTGCTGATGTGGATAGTGTCGCCATGGGTGTTCCTGTTATCTCAATCAGCGTCATTGAAGAGAAGGGAATAGACCAGCTTAAGCCTTTTTTAGAGCCAGGAAAAACAATCGCCTTACTCGGCTCTTCAGGCGTAGGGAAATCCACTCTTACAAATTACCTTCTTGGCGAGGATAAGCAAAAAGTCCAGGATATTAGGATTAGTGATGATAAAGGAAAGCATACAACTACCCATCGGGAGCTCATCCTGCTGCCTGACGGTGCCATATTAATTGATACTCCAGGAATGAGAGAGCTTCAGCTGTGGGAAAGTGAAAATGGGCTTTCTGAAAGCTTCACAGATATTGAGCAAGCCGCTGAAAACTGCAGGTTCAGGGACTGTACACATGAAAATGAGCCAGGCTGTGCTGTGCATAGGTTGATAGAGGATGGAGACATATCAGGGGAACGTCTTAACAGCTATAAAAAGCTTCTCAAGGAACTCGCTTATCTGGACAGAAAGCAGGATAAGAGAGCCCAATCTGAAGAACGCAAACGCTGGAAAAAAGTGAGTGCCGGAGCAAAGAACAAAAGAATGTGAAAATTCATAAACCTCAGAAACCTCTTCGCTAAAGAGGTTTCTTTTGCATATAAGGAATCTTTTCATTAATCTTATGTATATAGCTTTAAATTATCATTCTAAGGGAAAAAGTAAAAGATAGAAAAGTGCCGGAAAGAGGTGGAGTAAATGACAGAGAAACTATTTGAAAAGGCAACATTTGCAGGAGGCTGCTTTTGGTGTATGGTAAAACCTTTTGATGAACAGCCTGGAATTAAAGAAGTAATATCCGGATATACCGGAGGGAATGTAAAAAATCCTACTTACCAGCAAGTCTGTTCAGAAACGACTGGTCATTACGAAGCAGTTCAAATTACATTTGATCCTGTGGTTTTCCCATATGAAAAGCTTCTTGAACTATATTGGCAGCAGATTGACCCAACAGATGCAGGCGGGCAGTTCTATGATCGCGGCCAATCATATCAGACAGCGATTTTCTATCATAATGAAAAACAAAAGCAATCAGCAGTAGAATCCAAACAAAAGCTTGAAGAAACCGGACCATTTACGAAACCGATAGTTACCAGGATTCTGCCTGCTTCAGACTTTTATCCTGCAGAAGACTATCATCAGCATTATTACAAAAAAAATCCGGATAGATACAGTTCCTATCAATCCGGCTCTGGAAGAAAGGCATTTATTAATAAGCATTGGGGTGAAAGATAATGGCAAAAAATAGAGAAGATTTAAAGCAGAAACTTGATCCAATGCAATATGAAGTCACTCAGAATAATGGCACGGAGCCGCCATTCCGCAATGAATATTGGAATGAATTTAAAGAGGGAATCTATGTCGATATTGTTTCCGGCAAGCCTCTCTTCAGCTCAAAAGACAAGTATGACGCAGGATGTGGCTGGCCAAGCTTCACAAAGCCCCTACAGGATGAAGAAATTGTGGAAAAAGAAGATCGCAGCCACTTTATGGTTAGAACGGAAGTGAGAAGCAAATCAGCCGATTCTCATCTTGGTCATGTTTTTGATGATGGGCCGGGACCTGAGGGCCTCCGTTATTGCATTAATTCTGCTGCACTAAGGTTTATTCCTAAGGAAAAACTGGAGGAAGAAGGCTATAAAGAATTTCTGCAATTATTTAATGATGCAAACTAAGAAATGGAAGGTGTTTTTATGTTTAAGAAATTATTTGGCAAAAAGGAAGCAGTTAAAGCAATTGAGGTTAAGGCTGCTTTGACAGGCACGGCAGTTAATCTGGAAGACGTGCCTGATCCTGTATTTGCAGAAAGAATGATGGGGGACGGTATTGCAATCGAACCTGCAGAAGGGGTGGTTGTTTCCCCGGTAAATGGAGAAGTAGTTCAAGTGTTTCCTACCAAGCATGCAATTGGCATTCGTGCTGAGAATGGTGCAGAGATTTTAATTCATATAGGCCTTGAAACGGTTTCGATGAAAGGGGAAGGGTTTGAGACCCATATTTCCGAAGGATCAAAGGTCAGTGAAGGGGATAAGCTTGTCACTTTTGATTTAGCTCTAGTTAAAGAAAAGGCAAAGAGCACTATCACTCCGATCATTGTCACTAATGGCGACCAGGTCGCTTCTCTTGAGAAGAGTGTGGAGGGACCTGTGGCTAGAGGGACATCTACGATTATGACTGTTACTGCAAAATAATTAGAAAAAGCCGCCTAATTTTTAGGCGGCTTTTTCTGATTATTTCTTAAAAACTCCGGTCCTTTTCCGGAACTCCCTTCGAGGTCATTCCTCCAGATAGAATAAATTTCATTGCATTTTCCGGCTTAACATCTATGATCTCGATTTGATCCTTTGGTATTAAGAATGTGAAGCCGGCTACCTGGAAAGTCTGCGGAACATAGACAGCCGCATATTCCTTCAGCGGGTCATAAAATTCTTCCAATTCTTCTGAAGTAATAAACCCGAGACTCTTCATTTCGGTCCCAGGGATTGTAACCAATGCTACTTTTGAGAAAGATTTCTTTTCACCCAAGAAGGAATGGACAGTATCTTTAATGACTGTGTAAATCGTTTTAACAAGAGGAATTCTTTCCAGCATTCGATCCACAAGTTTAATAATGGAACCTGTAAGGAAATTGGTGGAAAGCCATCCTAATAAAGTAATCAGGATAAGTGTAGCTATTAGTCCGATTCCAGGGATATAATCATCTTTTAAATAAGGCTTTAAGAGATTCCCCAAAATGCTGTCTAAAAACAAAAAGGTTTTTACCACAACAAATATTGCTAAAATAATGGGCACAATTGTTAGAATCCCATTGATAAAATTCTTTAATAAACTTTTCATGAATTTCTCCTCAATCGAACGAAAAACCTTCCTATTCTGATCTGCTCAGGATGGAAGAAATTTGAATAACAGCATCGTTCGTGCTGTTGTTTACTGATTTTTCATCCGATACAATAAATTTCACATGGTGCGTTCCGTGATCAAGGCCGCTAATGATATACTGGTATCGCTCTTTAGTTAATGGCCACCAAGCGGATAAAGATGTGATATATGCATCATCTATAAAAACATCCATCTTTCCGCCTTTTTCACTTCGAATCATATTGACGCCTAGGAAGGGGCCGCTAAATTGATATTCAAGACTGTCACCCGCCTTGCTGCTCTCCCAAATGCCGTCTTTGTGAATAAATGAACCCGATATGTCCGTTACATGAGGAATCGATGCTATTTCAATATCCGCATTTTCATGAATGGGGGCAGAAAGTTCAGCAATTTCTGCATGACTGCCGGCTAATTCTCTTATTTTCTTTATTAGTGTATCTGCATATATTTTGTAGCCCTCATCATTTGGATGGACCATATCCTTTGTCAGTTCCTGAGCAGGCAATCCGGATTGTCCGAACGGCTTTCTCATATCCACATTTTTTGCGCCATAGTGATTAGAAATAACAGAAATGGCCTGGACAAATGCTTCATTATCAAGCGGATTTTCTGTAATGGTTATGATCTCGGTATCAGGGTAGAGCTGTTTGGTTTTCCGGATAAGCCCTTCGTAGAAATATGAAAATTGCTTTTCATCCATATATTTGCGGTCATTCTCCCCAAACACGATAAAAGTTAAATCAATTTTCCCTAAATGTTCGGATTGCTGAAGCTTATATAAGCCTTCAAAGGCAGTGGCACCGCTTTGGACTATAGAATGCCTTCTGGCTTTGATTTCAAATTCACTATGAAGATGCCGCTCAAGCCTTGTAAACCATGCAGATGATTTGGAGGTCGCACCTGACCCCCTGCCAATGCTATCCCCGATAATGAGGTAATTGATATTCTCTTTTGATGATAACTTTTGATACACGTTAGTTGGATTTGCCCCTTCAACTTTAGATAGGCTATCAAACAAATGATACAAACCATATATAAAAGTGATGATAAAAAAATATATGCCGATCTTCCTTTTCTTCATTGGTTTGAATCCCCCGCTTCTTTTCTGAATCCTTAATGTTATCGTACCCTAATAATGGCTATGGGGGAAGATTTAAAATGGAGTTCAGCGTTTTTTTATAAAAATGGGCAAATGCACATGCGGGTCAAGTTCTCCGCACATACATTAATATTGAAAATGCCCAAGAAATCTTGTTGAGGAGTGATTATTAATGTATAAAGGTGCAGTTGCTGGTGCTGGCTACGACCAATGTTTTCCAGGATATGGATATCCTGTAGCGGGTGCTCAATATGGAGGATGCGGATATGGCGGTTTCGCATTGATCGTCGTATTGTTCATTCTATTGATCATTATCGGAGCATGCTGCTGTGGAAATTGGTAATATAAAATGAATCTTGTGGAGGCTGCTCTTTAGGAGCAGCCTTCAGTTTGTTAAGGGGCCAGCAATTGCGGTTTATTCGCGGAATTTTACATAAACTTTTGTAAAACCGAACAATATTGATTAATTTTATTAAATAGTTCGTAAAAAGATTGACCATTTATTCAGTGTTTGATATAGTTACCTAGGGTTGATGAAATTAACGAATAATGCGTCTGGGGGAATAGGACGATGAATGCAAATTATGATGTTATTGTTGTCGGTGCTGGACCGGCTGGAATATTTACTTGTTATGAACTAACACTAAAAATGCCTGAAGCAAATATTTTATTAATTGATAAAGGTCATGATATTTATCGGAGGAATTGTCCGATTTTACAGAAAAAGATTGAGAAATGCCCGCCGGCCGCGGGAAGAAAAGAGTATGCAGGGTGTTTGCCGGCATGTTCAATCACCAATGGTTTTGGCGGAGCAGGGGCTTATTCAGATGGGAAATTCAATATTACAAGTGAATTCGGCGGCTGGATGACAGATTATCTCCCTGATTCCCAGGTTGTTGAATTGATCAAATATGTAGATGAAATTAATTTGAAACACGGTGCAACTGAAAGCATCACAGATCCAATGACGGCTGAAGTGAGAGATATTGAGCGCCGCGGTTATGCAGCGGGACTGAAACTTCTTCGTGCACAGGTTAGGCATTTAGGTACGGAGCAGAACCTTGAAATACTAAAAAGCATTTATGAATATTTGCGTGAAAAAATTGATATGTCTTATAAGACAGAGGTTGAAGATCTTATAACCGAAAAAACGCCTGATGGCCATCGCATTATGGGGGTTAAGCTTAAGTCCGGAAATGAAGTTCATGCTGATAAGGTGGTTGTAGCACCCGGGAGAGATGGATCTGTTTGGCTGGCAAACCTCCTGAAGTCCCGCCGCTTAAAGATGATCAATAATCAAGTCGACATTGGTGTCCGGGTCGAAACTTCCAATATTGTCATGGAAGAGATTAATAAACATCTTTACGAAGGAAAGTTCACATTTAATACATCTGTCGGTACAAGAGTTCGGACATTCTGCAGCAATCCTTCTGGCCATGTCGTAGTGGAAAACCACTCCGGAATCATGCTGGCGAATGGCCATGCTTATAAAGACCCTAAACTGGGAAGCCCGAATACAAACTTTGCTCTGCTTGTATCCCATACATTCTCAGAACCGTTTGATAAGCCAAATGAGTATGCACACGAAATCTCAAGGCTTGCCAACAGCCTTTCAAACGGCGGAATCATTGTTCAAAAGTATGGAGATATATTAAAAGGAAGAAGATCAACTGAGAAGAGGATTAAAGAAGGTTTCCTGGAGCCAACCTTAAAAGAGGCGGTACCTGGCGACCTAGGCCTTGTGCTTCCATATAATACAATGAAAAGCCTGATTGAAATGACTGAGGCTTTAAACCATGTATCTCCTGGTCTTGCATCAGAACATACACTTTTTTATGGCGTAGAGGCAAAATTCTACTCTGCGCGCCCAAGACTTAATAACCGTTTCGAAACGGAAATTAGCGGCCTTTATGTCGGCGGGGACGGTGCAGGCATCACTAGAGGTCTCGCACAAGCGGGAGCTTGCGGAGTCTGGATTGCAAGGGATATCGTAGAAAAGAAAAGCAATGCACCAAGAAGGGAAGCTGCAATAGTATAAAAGCAGAAAGGCCAAGCTGAAAAGCTGGCCTTTTTTCAATATGTAAAAACAGTCATTTCTTAACGAGATTGTATCTGATAAAATGTAAAAAAAATAAACAAGGCTCAAAGGAGCAAAGGAGAGGACATAATGCTTGCAGAGCGTTTAAAGCCAGGAGATGAAATCCGGGTCATTGCACCGGCAAGAAGCATGGCCATCATAAAAGGCGAACAATTGCGAATTGCCCAGGAACGGCTGAATCAGCTTGGATTCACAATAACATACGGCAAAAATGCAGAATTGCATGATGAGTTTTTCAGTACTTCTATTGAAGAGAGAATTGAAGATTTGCATGATGCTTTTACTGATCCTAATGTAAAGGGGATCCTCACAGTGATTGGCGGCTATAACGCCAACCAGCTTTTGAATTACATAGACTTCGAGATAATAAAAAACAATCCGAAAATACTTTGCGGATTTAGTGATATCACGGCACTGCAGGGAGCAATTTATAAAAAAACAGGATTGATCACCTATTCAGGCCCGCATTTTTCAAGCTTCGGTGTGAAACATGGGTTTGAGTACACTCTTGATTCTTTTATTAATGCAGTAACCAATGACGCTCCCTATGAAATCCTCGCTTCGTCAGATTGGAGTGATGATCCATGGTATCTTGATCAGGAAGACAGGCATTTCATCAAAAATAATGGGTATACGGTAATCCAGGAAGGGGATGCAGAAGGGAGATTAATTGGAGGAAATTTATGCACACTTAATTTGCTGCAGGGGACAGAATTCATGCCATCATTAAAGGATTCAATCTTATTTATTGAAGATGATGAGGAATCACATGCTCTTACATTTGATCGGGATCTTCAATCACTCCTGCACCTGCCTGATGCTCAAGGCATCAAAGGAATCCTGATTGGCAGATTTCAGAAGAATTCCCAGGTTACCGAAGAGGCACTGAGAAAGATTATTGAGTCAAAAAAAGAGCTTCACGGCATTCCTGTGATAGCTGATGTGAATTTTGGCCATGTACAGCCTTATGCCACTATCCCGATTGGAGGAAGGGCAGCAATAAAAGCAAAAGGTTTTGAAAGTGAAATTTGGATTGAACAGAGATAATTAATCCCCGGATCATATGCCGGGGTATTTTTATGCAAAGAAAAAAATACAACCATTTCCTGTAGTAAATCTCTGTAAATGTTTGTATTATATTTCTATCATACCCAAATGAGGTGCACAATGGAAATTCTGGAAAATCTAAAAGGCCTGGCAGAAGACAGGCAGTTTTTAAAGGCGCTGAATGTTCTGGCTAATGAGTTGGAAGATATGAAAAAATCAAAATTCTCAATTATTAAGAATAAATTAGCAAAAATATCTTCAGTTGAAGATTTTAAGCTGCTCATTCGATTATTTGACCGTGGAGTGATGTACCAATATAGCGGGTTTCTTGCCCGCTATGCACACAGGCGTTTTAAAACACTTCAAACCGCCATTTGGTATTGCGATGAGTTAATTGACAGTGGAAGGTCACTGGAAGCAAATTATATTATAACGGAATATTTGAAAAAGATGCCGCATGAAGCAGAAACTGAGCTGAGGATAAGTGCTTTATTTACAGAAGTACATAGCCTTCTTGAGTTAAAAAGAACAAAAGAAGCAGTGAAAAAGCTCGTTGAAATGGAGGCGATCAGCGAAAAGCCAATCTGGGATAAACTTGGATTTTATTATCTGCAGATAGGAGACCGTGCAAAGGCAGAATCTCATTTAACTGCTGGCCTGAGAGATGAAGAACGGGGACTTGCTTGTTATCTTTTGTTATCAGATCTATACGCATCAAATGGAGGAGGGGGAAAGTCTCTTCAAACGATTAAAGAAGGCATGGAAGTCCACCCGCAGGCGCCTGCATTAAAATTGGAGCTTATTCGCAGATACAGAGATTTCGGCTTGCATGAGGACATGCTAGCAGAAATGAGTGAGCTCGATCGACTTGTTCCTTTTCACAGCTATGAGTGCTATTTTGAACATCTTAGAGCTCTTTCCTACTATCAAAAAGATGAACTTGAAAAATTACATCACTTTATCTCTCAGAAGAAAATGAAGGACGGTCCTTTCTCAGGAGATAAGGGGTTTTCTGAAACAGGTGATGCAGTAAAGCTCTCAATCAATCCAATTGTACAGAAAAGCAATTACTGTGTGCCTGCCAGCTTTGAAATGCTCTTTTCTTATTTTGGTAAAAAGGAAACTCAGGATGATATTGCTGAACATATTTTTGATGTGACTGGTTCAAAGCTGTCTGCATCTGCGGAATACCTTGAAAAAAAAGGTTTCGCATACCGTTTCTTTACGGGTGAAAAGGAGCGTTATAAGGCATTATTGCAGCAGGGGATACCCATCATCCTTAGTGTGGACTTTGAGGCATCTTCACATGTGCAGGTTATGATTGGGATTGATGAACGATTTGGCTTTTATTTGGTACAAGATCCAAACTTTCTTGATACAATGTATGTTCCTTATGGGGAGTTCCAAAAGCTTGCTGTAAATACTAACTTTTTGTCGATTGCGGCAGTGCCAATAGAGAGAGAGGCGGAGCTTGAATTCCTGCCTATGGATGATCACCTGTATTATAAAAAACTTCACTCCCTTTCGGAAATGGTTGAAGAAGACATAATGAAAAGTGAACCTGCTATGGCAGACTTTTTATCTTCTTCAATGAATGAGCCTTATACGCTCATATATACATTAAAATTTTTTTCCGGGGATAAACATAAAGAATTCATTATTAAATGTTCCGAAAAGCTGCTGGCCATTTTTCCTGAGTCAGACTTTTTTAAGCTGTATGCAGCTCAGGCATATATACGTTTAAACGAAATCGATCGAGCGGAAAAGACTTTATCACTTGTCAATAGAAAAACCTTTAGCCCATTATACCAATATTTGAGTGGAAGGATCCAGATGTATAAGGACCAATACTATTCTGCGATTGGCTATTTCAGAATATCCCTTCAGCTTGACCCAGACCAATACTATATTTGGAGTTATATTGCGCTGTGCTTCCTCTATAATTCTGAGACGGAAAATGCGAAAGAAATGTCAGACATTGCACTAAATATAAATGAGCAAGACCGCTTTATTAGAGTAAATCATGCCATAATTCTTACGGATCAGGAAAAGTACAATGAAGCACGCTCGATATTCAGCCAGCTTCTTCGTGAAGATCATGGTGATGCGCATGTATGGTATGAGAGAGCGAAGCTTGACCAGGCAGAAGGAAAAATCCGCAAAGCAGAAAGAGGCTACATAATTTCAGCCAGCCTGGATGCTGAAATTTCTTATCCATATCTGGCTCTTGCCGACTGCTATGAATATTTGTTTGAAGATAAAATGCGTGCTGAAGAGATTTTACTGAAAGGAGCGGGGGTATCAGGAAGTCCGCAGATTTTAATTCGCTTGGGTGATCTTTACAAAGATCATGAGGAATATGAAAAAGCAGAGAGTATTTACTTCTCCTGTATTGAAGAAAATCCTAATGAGGTTTTTGCCTATCTGGGTTATGCATTTGCTATCTCTGAAATGAAGAGGCCAGATGAAGCAGCAGAATTTATAAGACAACATGAAGAACGTTTCAGTGAGGATAGCGAATTTTTAATAAATGGGGGCAAACTGGTTGCAGACTTTGCACAAGACCTGAAGGATTCCCACCTGCTGGAGGCAGGAATGTCTCTAATTGAAAGGGGATTTAACTACGTTGATCAAAATCTGAATGAAGCCCTGGAGCTATATGTAAATATAGCAGAAGAGTCGCCTTATGTGAATCGTGCAATCGCTTTTCTGGAAGCAAAGGCTGATGAAGACTCTCAAACTGACTATCTATGCTATACGGGCACTTTATATGAAAGTGCTGAGCGATATGCTGAAGCAATTAGCCTTTATAAAAGAGCCATCGGGGAAAATGAAACAGCTTTTCCATACTACAGGCTGGGGGAAACGTATTTTAGACTTGAAAAGTTTGAACCGGCGATTAAAGCATTTAGAAAATGTCTTGATCTTAATCCTGAAACAGAGGGGGCATATAGCCGCATTGCACAAATCTATGGGATTTTAGGAAATGAACTGAAGGAAGCAGAGTATATGCTGAAGCTGATTGATAAGGCTCCTCTAAGAGTTAATATTGAATATTTATCAAGCTTACTATCCATGGAAGAGCTTCGGGGGGTTATTGAAAAATTAATTCGTATGCAGGGTGAAGTTCTGGAAACATGGAGATTGGATAGCCTTGCTTATGCTTATGGAGCTGCAGGAGACAGAATCAAGGAAGAGGAATGTCTTTTGCTGGCCCTGAATCTGGATTCTCAATTAGCTGAAATAAAACATCACTATTCAAAATTGCTTATAGAGAATAAGAAATATAAAGAGGCTAGGAAGCTTCTGGAGGAACTTATTAAAGAATATTGGGATGATGAAGACATATATGAAACTTTAATTGTGCTATTTGTCGAAACCAATAAAATTTTACACCTTCCGGCATTCCTCGGGAAAATTAGAACTGAAAAAACGGAAAAAAGCCAGGTATTCTTAAAGGCAGCTGATGCATTGGCCCAGCATGCAAGCGGTGTGGATTGGGAAGCTGATCAAAATTCCTCCTTCATTGGAAGGTTTGTTCAAAAGATGAGAGAGAAGACAAAGCAGATTACTTTGTTTGGAGTGATTATCGACTTATATGAATCCTCAATCAGACATAATCCGTTTAATAAAAATGCACCAATCGGTCTTGCGGGATTCTATGAATCTGTAAATCTTGAGGAGGATGCCAAAAAGGTTCTGAAATCTTCTCTTGAAAAAGATTGGGATTTTATTACAGCCTATCAGCTTGTACAGATCCATATGGCGGGCGGGAATGATCCCATTGAGGAAGCGGCAGAGATGAACACAGCAATAAAACTGCTGGATGCCTGCCTAAAAGAAAAGCCGAACGATACACATCTCATGCTCTTAAAGGCAGTTGCATTTACACACAGGATGCGATTCACCCAGGCAGAAACAATCTTAAGAAAGGTGTTAACAGAAAATCCGTATGAAAAAGAAGCCCATTTTAGATACGGACAATTATTAAATAAAAGAAAACGGTATGAAGAAGCAATAGAGATTATGGAAGAAGGATTAAAGTTTCATACCGATGATACTTCCTTATATATTGAACTGGCTATTTCTTTTCATAAAATAAAGGATGTTGAAAAATCACTAAAACTAATGGAGGAAGCGCTTGAAATTGATCCTGATCTTTTGATAGCGAGATATAATAAAGCTTGCTATCTATCAATCTTAAATAAATTGAAAGAAGCTGAAGAAGAACTTGAGTATGTCTTTCATCATGATGAAGAAGGATATTTTCAAGAACTTGCAGAGGAAGACATTGATCTGATGAACCTGAAAAAAAGCATTATTTAACCAAAAAAACAGCCGATTACACCGGCTGTTTTTTTAATTCCTGCAAATGGTTCATTTTAAAGATATGAATATTCTTTAAGAAAGATTTTGGAAGTCATTTCATATATTTTAATATATTGGCCCAGAAGATAGCGTCACACTTTACAATTCTGCTTCAACTTTAGAGCCCAAGACGCTTTTTTTCCACGAATAACAATGGAGGGGTTTCTGAAATGGATCAATCAAACCTAATTAAGCCAATGCTTCATGCACATTATCCAGTTATTGATTATGGCATAGGCGTCTATTTATATGATACTGACGGAAAGGAATATTTGGATGCATCGTCTGGCGCGATAACGGCAAATATTGGCCATGGTGTTGAGGAAATCATTGAGGCAATGCATGAACAGGCTAAGAAAGTCTCTTTTGTGTATCGTTCGCAATTTACCAGCGGGGCAGCTGAAAAGCTGGCTCTTAAAATAGCGGAAGCGGCAATTGGCGACTTAAATTGGAGCTTTTTTGTGAACAGCGGCTCTGAGGCCACTGAAACAGCTATGAAAATTGCGATTCAATACTGGCAGGAAAAAGGCATTCAGACAAAAACAAAGGTGCTTTCAAGGTGGATGAGCTATCATGGCATAACTCTGGGTGCTTTATCAATGTCAGGTCATACGGGCAGAAGGGCGCGTTTCATACCGCTGCTTGAAGATTTTCCTGTCATTCATCCGCCATATTGCTATAGGTGTCCATACAAGCTGGAAGCGCCTGAATGCGGATATCTGTGTGCCCATGAACTTGAAACCGTCATTAAACGGATAGGGCAAGAGAATATTGCTGCATTTATCGCAGAGCCAGTCATTGGGGCTGCAGGGGGTGCTATAACCCCTCCAAAAGATTACTACAGGATAATAAAAGAAATTTGTGACCGGCATGACATTTTATTTATTGCTGATGAGGTTATGACCGGTTTTGGCAGAACGGGCACAATGCTTGCCTGCGAGCAATGGAATGTAAAACCTGATATTGTCGCACTTGGTAAAGGAATGGGGGCCGGGTATGCTCCGATTGCGGCTGCCCTTGTAAGCGATGAAATTATGAAGCCTATTTTGGCAGGGTCAAAGAGCATTATGAGCGGCCATACCTTAAGTGCCAATCCTCAGTCCTGCGCAGTTTCTCTCGCAGTGCTTGAGTATATTGAAAAAAACAACATCATCCCTGAAGTGGATAGCAAAGGTGTGTATTTGAAAAATAAGCTGACAAAACTGCAATCCAAATTTTCTTTTATTGGTGATGTAAGAGGAAAAGGACTAATGATCGGACTTGAATTTGTAAAAGATCATCTGTCCAGAGAGCCGTTTTCGAGAAGGTTTAATCTGACACAGAGATTAATACAGGAAGCGCAGGAACAGGGACTGCTTATTTACCCGGCGGGGGCAGGCAAAACCGGCATCGATGGAGATGCTGTATTGATTGCACCGCCGCTTACCATTACCAAAAGGGAAATTGATGATCTGGTGAAAAGGTTTGAAGGGACTTTGCAGATTTTCACAGAAAAACACTTGATCTTTGCTGAGGAAGAGGCTGAATAAATATGGAGAACACTTATAACAAAATCATTGAAATTGATGAGGCAATGAAGCATTTTCGGGATGGCATGATCATTATGTTTGGCGGATTTGGAGGAATTGGCACCCCTCCTGCCCTTATTGACGGAATTTTGGATAATGGATTCAAAGATTTAACGCTTATTGGCAATGATTCAGGGTTTCCCCATATTGGCATCGGGAAAGTGGTAAGCCAGGGAAGGGCGAAAAAAATGATTGCCTCCCATATCGGATCAAATCCCGTTGCTGGCCAATTAATGACAGATGGGAAAATGGAAGTGGAGTTTTCGCCACAGGGAATATTGGCAGAAAGAATCCGTGCAGGGGGAGTCGGCATCCCTGCCATTCTTTCCGATATTGGACTTGATAATGACATTGTAACAAGCAATAAACAAACATGTAATTTGAGTGGAAAAAAATATCTTGTTGAAACGGCTCTAACAGCTGAAATATCCATTGTCTTTGCAAAAAAAGCGGATCCTTACGGAAACTTAATTTATGACAAAAGTGCGAGAAACACAAACCCGCTTGTTGCTATGGCGGGAGATATGACCATTGCAGAAGTGGAGGAAATTGTCCCCCTTGGCAGCCTGGATCCTGATGAAATTATAACACCAGGGGTTTTTGTGGATTATATTGTCCCTTCGAAAGGAGTGAATTGGAAATGGGCATGGGAGTAGAAATCAGAGATCGCATTGCAAAACGTGCGGCTGAAGAAATAAAGAACGGGATGATTGTAAACCTTGGCATTGGAATTCCTTCGCTTGTTCCCAATCATTTGCCAGCTGGGACAAATGTGATGTTTCATGCTGAAAATGGCATTACAGGTATGGGGCCAAGTCCGGAGAAAGGGAAGGAAGATGAAAATCTCTGTAATGCTGGCGGATTTCCGGTTTCCGTTGTAAAAGGTGCTTCGTATTGTGACAGTACTATTGCCTTTGGGATGATACGCAGAGGAAGAGTTGATATGACGATCCTTGGCTCCCTGCAGGTGAGTGAAAGGGGAGATCTGGCCAATTGGATTGTCCCTGGTAAAAAAGTTCCTGGCATGGGCGGGGCAATGGAACTTGCCCAAAAAGCCAGAAAAGTAATTGTCCTTATGAACCAGACAGATAAGTATGGAAATTCAAAAATTGTGAACGAGTGCAGTCTGCCTCTTACATCTGCCCGCTGTGTAGACATGATTATTACGGAGATGGCTGTCTTTCAAATAACAAATCATGGTCTGACACTGACAGAATTGTTTGCACCGCACTCGATTCATGCAGTAAGGGCGAAAACCGGCTGCGGCTTTACCATTGCTGGGAATGTGAGAGTGATTAATTGATAGATAGTATCCTATGTTTGGCTGTGGTCTCAGAAAAGGAGTGGGAATATGAATGCTCATGCAAAGATTAAACAGTGGCTGGAAGAAAATAGGCAAAGGGGAACAAGACTTCTTCAGCAGCTTGTCCAGGAAGGAAGCATCCGTGGGAAAGAAAGCAGTGCACAGGCTGTCATCATTGAAAAATGCCGCAAACTTGGACTAACCCTGGATATTTGGGAGATTGGCAAGGAGCAATTGACCAAACATCCTGCTTTTTGTTCGGATAGAAAGGATTTTTCCGGAAATCCCAATGTAGTGGCTGTTTTGAAAGGAACAGGCGGAGGAAGGTCCCTTATCCTCAATGGCCATATTGATGTTGTTCCAGAGGGAGACCGAAATGATTGGGATCATGACCCATTTAGCGGCAGAATCGAAGATGGAAAACTATATGGCCGGGGTTCGACGGATATGAAAGGGGGAACAGTCTCACTCCTGCTTGCAATGGAAGCCATCATAACGCTTGGAATTAAGCTTAAAGGTGATGTGATATTCCAAAGTGTCATAGAAGAAGAAAGCGGAGGGGCGGGTACTCTGGCTGCTGTCCTCCGGGGATATACAGCCGACGGGGCAATCATTCCCGAACCGACAAATATGAAGCTCTTCCCAAAACAGCAGGGTTCGATGTGGTTTCGGATAACGGTAAAAGGGCGTTCTGCTCATGGAGGAACCAGATATGAAGGCATCAATGCAATCGAAAAAGCCATGACAGTTATGACAAAGCTTCAGGAACTTGAAAAATTAAGAAACATTAGAATTGAGGATCCGCTATATTCCAAGATTCCTATACCAATCCCTATAAATATCGGAAAAATAAATAGCGGAGAATGGCCTTCTTCAGTGCCGGATATTGCCATCATAGAGGGAAGGATGGGGGTGGCGCCAGATGAGGAAATGAAATCTGCGGAAAAAGAGCTGGAACAGTGCCTGAAGGAAGCAGCACAAAATGATGCGTGGCTTAAAAAAAATCCTCCTCAAGTTGAATGGTTCGGCGGACGCTGGCTGCCTGGTGATTTGGAACAGGATCACCCTCTAATGACCGTAATATCGGAGTCTTTTGAAGAAGTAAAAGGCATGCAGCCGGCAGTTGAAGCATCACCCTGGGGCACGGATGGAGGCATATTATCCAAAGTGGGGAATACACCTGTTGTTGTCTTTGGCCCCGGTGTAACTGAAGCGGCCCATGATGTTAACGAGTATATCTCCTTGCAGGAAGTTTTTGAAGCTGCTGAAATCATTGCTCTGGCCATGATGGAATGGTGCGGCACTAATCAGTGAGAGGGGAAATGATGATGGGATCAATAAAAATAAGAACGGAGATACCGGGGCCGAGAGCGAAGGAATTATTGGCTAAAAAAGAGCAGAATGTGCCAAAGGGGCCGTTTAACACGATTCAGACATTTGCTGATAAGGGAAATGGAGTACTTCTGACAGATATAGACGGAAATACTTTTCTTGATTTTGCCGGGGCAATCGGCACATTAAATGTTGGCCATTGCCCGCCAAGGGTAGTGGAAGCCCTGCATGCCCAAATTGACCAATATCTTCATCCGTGCTTCCATGTCATGATGTATGAGCCTTATATTAAACTGGCAGAAAAGCTCAACAGCATTACACCTGGAAACCACAGCAAAAAAACATTCTTTTTAAGCACCGGCGCAGAGGCAGTGGAAAATGCCGTAAAGATAGCAAGGAAATATACCGGCCGAAAAGGGATCATATCATTTGAGCGGGGGTTTCATGGCCGGACCTATATGTCCATGAGTTTAACAAGTAAGGTTAAACCATATAAATATGAATTCGGGCCATTTGCGCCTGAAACATATAAATGGCCTTACCCTTATTATTACCGCAGCGAAGGTCTGAAGGAAAAAGAACATGATCTTGCCTTACTTAAAAGATTCGAAACTTTTTTTCTCAGCGAGGTGCCTCCTGAAGAAATTGCTGCTGTCATTATGGAGCCTGTACAGGGTGAGGGCGGTTTTGTTATGCCGTCTTCCCGTTTTGTAAAAGGTGTAAAACAGCTTTGTGAAAAACATGGAATCCTCTTTATCGCTGATGAGGTTCAGACGGGATTTGGCAGGACTGGCAAAATGTTTGCTATGGAGCATTATGATGTTGTGCCGGATTTAATTACGATGTCAAAATCAATCGGTGCCGGATTGCCTATCAGTGCTGTAACTGGAAGGGCTGACATAATGGATTCACCGAATATCGGTGAAATTGGCGGAACTTATGGAGGCAGTCCGCTCGGGTGTACAGCCGCATTAGAAGTGATTCGAACAATTGAGGAAGAAGGATTATTAGGAAGGGCAAATGAAATCGGAAGCCTTTTTACTGAAAAATTTTCAGATCTTCCTTTAAAATATAAGCAAGTGGGTGAAGTTCGTTCTTTAGGGGCAATGTGTGCCATTGAATTTGTTAAAGATCAGGATACAAAGGAACCGAATAAGGAAATCGTTCAGGAGATCCTGTCAAAAGCGCACAAGCGCGGTCTCATTATTATGAGTGCTGGCCTCTATGGCAATATTATTCGCCTGCTTTCTCCGCTTATTACAACCGATGAACAGCTCAATGAAGGTTTAACCGTACTGGAAGAAGTAATAGGTGAATGCTGCACATAAGGAGGAATACAATGAAACAACATTTATGGATCGGCGGAAAGTTCAAGGAAACAGAGAACTACAAAGCATTGAAAAGCCCCTATAGCGGGGAAGGTATTGCAGAAGTTGCCATGGCTTCTCCTACCGATGTGAAGTCAGCGATTGATGCGGCAGATCATGCCAGAAAAATAATGGCTGAAATGCCTGCTCATAAAAGGGCAGAAATACTGGAAAATGCAGTTGCCATTATGAAGGAAGAAAAAGAAGAGTGCTCAATGATCATTGCGCGTGAAGCATCTAAACCTCTAAAGGCTGCAAGAGGAGAAGTGGACCGCACCATCATGACATATACCTTCGCTGCCCAGGAAGCGCGCAAGCTTTATGGAGAGACAATCCCAATGGATGCTGCTCCTGGAGGCGAAGGCAGGGTTGCCTATACAGTAAAGGAACCGCTTGGAATTATCGGCGCCATCACTCCATTCAATTTTCCTATGAACCTTGTTGCCCATAAAGTGGGTCCTGCAATTGCTGCCGGAAACACGGTTGTATTAAAGCCTGCATCCCAAACGCCAATGTCGGCATATAAAATAGCTGATATTTTTCACAGAGCCGGACTTCCTGATGGAGCTCTGAATGTAATTACAGGGAGCGGCGGAACGGTAGGGGATGTGCTTGTTGCAGACGACCGCATATCGATGATTACTTTTACAGGGAGCCCTGCAGTAGGAAAGCAGATTCGGGAAAATGCAGGCTTAAAGAGAGTAACACTTGAATTGGGTTCCAATTCGGCAGTTGTAGTGGATGAGAATGCAGACGTGGAGAAAATTGTTCCGCGAATTGCAGCTGGGGCATTTGCCTTCCAGGGGCAGGTATGTATTTCCGTTCAGCGCATTTATGTCCATGAATCCCTGTACCAGACATTTGCCGAACGCTTTGTTGAGGAAGCCAAAAAGCTAAAAATCGGCGATCCGCTTAATGAAGAAACAGATATTTCTGCAATGATCTCCAAAAGCGACACCGACCGCGCGCAAAGCTGGATCGAGAGTGCCGTTAAGAGCGGAGCAGAACTTGCTCTTGGCGGAAAGGCAGCAGATAATACCCTGTATCCAACCGTCCTGCTGAACGTTGATAAATCAGAAAAAATTTCTTGTGAGGAAGCATTTGCACCTGTTGTCCATATTAATTCATTCAGCAGCTTTGAAGAGGCGCTTGCGCTTGTGAATGATTCAGATTATGGCCTGCAGGCTGGTGTTTTCACCAATGATGTGAATAAAGCCTTCAAAGCAGCAAGGGAGCTTCATGTCGGCGGTGTGATGGTTAACGATTTCCCAACCTTCCGCGTAGACCATATGCCATATGGTGGTGTAAAAATGAGCGGAATGGGACGTGAAGGCATAAAATATGCTGTTGAAGAAATGACAGAGATGAAGCTGATCAGCTTTAAAATTGACTAAGATGAAGGACAGGAACAGTAAGACCTCCACTTCGAGGATCTGGAAAAATCGTTGAGGGATAAGTGGGGGTCAAACTGCCCGTGAAGGCCCGAAAAGAAGAACAAAGACTAAGAAATGCCACCTCCTGTGGCAACGTCTTTGTGACCCACTTCCTGTGGGCCTCAACTAGCAATCAGTGGCGAAAATTGAAGTTCACTATATTTGGCCGGTATTTTAATCGGCTTGGCCGGTAAAAGCGCTGATTCGGCCGAAAAAAAGGCGGAATTGGCCCGTATATCCTTCATCATCTATAATGCCTGGCCGTTTGGCCGGGCAGTTTTTTAATAGAAGGGGGTCTGAGCAATGAATAAAAAAGCTTCTGTAAAAACAATAAAAAAAGAAAACGTTCTTGCCGAATTATACCTTGATCCATTCAATAAACGCTTAAGAGTAGACGATTATGCAGGGAAATTGGAAGATGCTGTCCATGAAGCAGAGAAAACGGCAAAAGAACACCAGTGTGAGAAATTAATTTTTAGAGGAAGAGTGGAAAATTATACGGAACTGCTTGCTATGGGTTTTCAGTGCGAAGCTGTTATTGACGGATATTTCCGGGGATCTGATCAATACTTTTTCTGCAAATATTTCTCGGACGAAAGAAGAATCAATCCACATTGGATTTCAGAAGACAGCATTATTACAAATGTAGCTGCCCTTTCAAGAAACCCGGATGTCATCATGCCTCCATCCGAATATCAGCTTATGAAAATATCAGAGCAAAATGCTGAAAAACTTGCTGCACTTTATCGGGAAGTATTTCAAATTTATCCAACACCTCTCCATGATCCCTCATATATTAAAAAGACAATCCAGGAAGGTACCATCTATTACGCATTTCAGTATAATGATGACCTTGTCAGTGCAGCTTCAGCGGAGGTCAATCTTTTTTATAAAAACGCAGAACTGACAGATTGTGCAACACTTCCGTCCCACCGTAAACATGGTTTAATGAAAATACTCCTTGAAAAATTGGAAAAAGATTTAAAATCGCAGGGTGTATTCTGTGCCTACTCCATTGCCAGAGCGCTGTCGTTCGGAATGAATGCCGTTCTGCATCAGCTGGGGTATTCCTATCGGGGCCGGCTTCTTAACAACTGTTATATTTTCGATAAACTTGAAAATATGAATGTCTGGGTAAAGAATTTGGCTGCTGAAGATTCCTGGAGCCATAAAAAATAGTGCCAGTTTTTCGGCACCATCCTGACAAATTTTCGGCACCCTTTCATATACATAAATATGGGAGGGGATTTTGATGACTGAAACTCAAAGCATTTCAAAAGAAGTTCTGGCAGCCATACTAAAGGGCATTGATGAAGGAATTCATGTTGTGGATTTGGATGGAAATACCATTTTTTATAATGAAATTGCTGCAAGGCACGATGGCCTGGAGGTTTCTGAGGTTATCGGAAGACCTGTTCTGAAAGTTTTTCCTTCATTGGATAAAGAGACAAGCACCTTACTAAAAGTAATGAAAACAAAAAAACCGATCTATAATCAGACGCAATCCTATGTTAACCTTCATGGCGCGCAAATAGAAACCATTAATACAACTCTCCCTATTACTGTAGATGGCAAAGTAGCAGGAGCTGTTGAGATTGCTAAGGACTATTCCAGATTAAAGCTTCTATCAGAAAGCCTTCTGGATTTGCGAAAAAAAATAAAACAGCCTGTCAAAAAAAAGACTCCTGTTCAGAATGTACAGTACACACTGGATAGTCTTCTTACTGTAAATCAGGAAATGCAAAAAATTAAGAAGGAAGCAGCCAAACTGGCAAAGTCTGATTCCTCCATTCTGGTGTTTGGCGAAAGCGGGTGCGGAAAGGAGCTTTTTGTTCAGGGACTCCACCATGCTTCCTCAAGAGCAGCCGGGCCATTTATTGCCCAGAACTGTGCAGCTATACCTGAATCCTTGCTTGAAAGCATTCTATTCGGAACGGCTAAAGGAAGCTATACAGGAGCTGTAGACAGACCAGGGCTATTTGAATTAGCCGATGGGGGAACACTCTTCCTTGATGAAATACATGCCATGCCAATTGAGCTCCAGGCAAAACTTCTTAGAGTGCTGGAGGATGGGATTGTCAGAAGAGTGGGAAGCCCGAAGAGCACCCATGTAGATGTAAGAGTGATTGCAGCCATGAATATCCATCCAGTGGAAGCACTGGAGAGAAATCAAATCAGAACAGACTTATTTTACCGCTTAAATGTTCTTACTTTCGGGCTCCTTCCTCTAAGGGATAGGAAAGAAGATATTGAATTTCTTGCACATCATTTTATGAGGGGATTTAATCAGGTTTTAGACAAAAACCTTTCAGGAGTCGGGGAGGATGTGCTTGCCTTTTTCAGACAATATCATTGGCCCGGGAATGTCAGGGAATTAAAGCATACAATCGAATACATGATGAATGTCTGTGAAGATCATTTTCTTAAAGCAGAGGATTTGCCTGTGATAATGAAACAGCAGCTGCAAAAGGATGAACAGGCTGTTTCACTAAAGGTTCAGCCATTAAAGGCGAGCATGGAAGAACAGGAAAAAGCATTAATTAAAAAAGCCCTTCTAGAGACCAATGGAAATATAAAAAGAGCCGCAAAGCTATTGGAGGTTCCGCGGCAAACGCTGCAATATAAACTGGCAAAGTATAATATTGATATAAATAACGGGAGTCTTGTCTGCAGCAATTATGAAAGTGCCGAATAATCGGCATTTTTTTTTGTTTCAAAGTCACCAGTTTAATAAAAATATCCCCTCAGCTGCTAACAATCGCCACTCAGTCAGGGTTTTCATATGATAATACGAAAGCTTCAGAATTGGCATGATTCTTGCAGTATATATTTTTAAAGAAATCCATATAGGGGGAATTTAAATGAAGAACTTTTTATATAAACCGGATCGGTACTGGAAAGATATTGAGCTGTGGAAGGATGTCACAGAAGAACAATGGAATGATTGGCTTTGGCAGCTGACAAATACGATTCGCACTGTTGATGATCTGAAGAAAGTCATCAATCTCACTCCGGATGAGGAAGAAGGAGTAAGGATCTCGACCAAGACGATTCCGCTGAACATTACACCTTATTATGCTTCACTAATGAATCCGGATGATCCGCGATGCCCGATCAGAATGCAATCGGTACCAATTTCAAAAGAAATATATAAAACAAAATATGATCTTGAAGATCCTTTGCATGAAGATGAAGATTCACCTGTCCCTGGCCTGACGCACCGTTATCCTGATCGTGTCTTATTTCTGGTGACAAATCAATGCTCCATGTATTGCCGCTATTGTACACGCAGGAGATTTTCCGGTCAAATTGGCATGGGAGTGCCGAAAAAACAGCTTGATGCAGCGATCAGCTATATCAGGAGTGCCCCTCAGGTTAGGGATGTTCTCATATCTGGCGGGGATGGACTTTTGATCAATGATAATATCCTTGAGTACATTTTGAAGAATTTGAGGGAAATCGATCATGTTGAAATCATCAGAATCGGCACGCGGGCACCAGTTGTTTTTCCGCAGCGGATTACCGAAAATTTATGCAATATCCTGAAAAAGTATCATCCGGTATGGCTGAATACACATTTTAATACTTCCATTGAAATTACCGAAGATTCTAAGAGAGCGTGTGAGATGCTGGCAAATGCCGGTGTTCCAGTAGGCAACCAATCCGTGATTTTGGCTGGTATAAACGATAGCGTTCCAATAATGAAAAAATTAATGCATGATCTTGTTAAAATCCGGGTCCGGCCTTATTACATCTATCAATGTGACTTATCTGAAGGCATTGGCCATTTCCGTGCACCAGTTTCAAAGGGGCTTGAGATCATTGAAGGATTAAGAGGACATACTTCCGGTTATGCGGTTCCAACATTTGTTGTAGACGCCCCTGGCGGAGGCGGAAAAATCTCCTTGCAGCCAAATTACCTGATCTCACAAAGTGCCGATAAAGTGGTCCTTCGTAATTTTGAAGGAGTTATAACCACTTATCCGGAGCCGGAAAACTATGTTCCGGGCCGTGCTGAAGGGTATTTTAAAGAAGTTTACCCGGAAATGGATGAAAAACGGTCCAATATCGGAATAGCAGCGCTGATGAATGATCAGCAGTTTAATCTTGTACCTGAAGGGCTCGCAAGACTTGACCGCCGCGAAAAATATGAAAGCGATCCGTCCCACAGTTCATTGAAGGATAAGCGTGACAAACGCGATGAACTAAAGGAAAAGAAATTCAATGCCCAGCAGACAAAACAGAAACCAGCGGCTGAAACGAATGCAGAGACCGCATCGGCAAAGGAATAGGAGGTTCATAATGCAAAGTAAATGTGCATGGTGTGAAAGCCAGAATATAAATGAAAGCAGGGAAACCGTTTATTGGGAGCTGCCTGATGGAACAAGGGCCATCCAAATTAATGAGACACCTTCCATTTCCTGCAGGGATTGTGAAATGGTTTACCAGTCAGAAGATCTCGTTAAGGAGATTGAGGACCAACTATTTTTGATTGATGTGAAAAAGATTGGAAAAGAGATTAGTTTCGAAAAGCTGATGGAGCAGCCAAGGCTGCTGAAGCGAAATTATTTCGATTTCTCTTCCTATGATAAGTAAGTGATAAGGGCAGCCCGTAAAGCTATGCGGGCTGCTTTTTCTATGTAATAGTAGACGAACTGAGCACAATTCGATTATAGTAGAAAATAAATTAATGAACGACAGAATAAAGGGGAAGGCGTTATTATGTCCAAAACTTTCTATCACTTTTTAATGAAATACAGACACCCTGTACCAAAGGACGACATCAGCCGTTTTGCAAATGAGGCATATGAGGATCACAGCTTTCCGAAAACAGCCTATGAGTATGATGAGGTCAGCTCTTACCTCGAATTGAATGGAAGTTATCCTGAGAGCATGTCTGTATTTGATGAAGTCTGGCAATTGTATATACTTTCTGAAAGCTAAATGAACACTTTGAAACACTCCGGCACAGGAGTGTTTTTTTATTTGGCTGTTTTCGTAAAGGTTGTTGCTTTTGGGCAGGTAACTAATTTATGAGTTGATTGGAGCGGAAGGCACTTGATCCTCGAAAATGCTGACGCATTTCCTTCGTGCTGTGCCCATTCGAGGAAGCTTATTCAATGTCCTGCGGGAGGAGAGGGAAGTGTGAGACCCCGCAGGCGAAGCCGAGGAGGCTCGCATTCCTCCCCGCGGAAAGCAAGTGCCTGGAAATCAACGGGCAGTATTCAAAAATAAAAATCATCAATCATTGAAAAAGAGCCATTTTTTGAGAATGGCTTTTGATTGATTGTGATGAACGTACGGACGATTTTCATAAAAAGTGCATATACTATTGTATTCAATACTCACGACTCAGTCATTGAGAGGATGGAGGAAATGAGCAAAAAGAAGAAACCAAAGTACAAAATCGGTGATACAGTCGTGATCACTATTTATGGTACAGTCGGAAAAGTAACAGATGTGAAATGGCTAGATGATATGTACGTCTATGAAGTCAATAAAAGTGAAGGTCTATATATGGAATCCAGCCTTCAAATGCTTTCTGAGTATGAAGGTGAGATTATGGAAAAGGAGCATATTGACATCGAATATAAATACTTTTTTGGTGACCTTGTCCAAGTCAAGGGGTATGGTTCGGATCTCTTCAAAATAGTAGGCTTCAGGACGGAAATTTGGAGATACAAAGAAGATGCATGGGAAGATGTTATTTATGAGCTTTCGAGAATTAATGACGGGGAATGGCTGGAGGCTGGAGAGGAAGAGCTGACACTCGTTGCGGATGCTGAAAGTGCAGATGCTTTTATTCAGAAGCTGGGACTCCTTTATATGATCAACAAAAAAGAAAAGCTGCCTGAATTAAAGGATTCTGCTCATTCATTCCGAAAGGCAGAAAAGGAATTGCTTGAAGGCATTAAAGAAAGAAAAGTGCTTATTGATGGTTTGCTTGATATATATAATGATTATCGTATACTTTATGAAATGTTTCAGGATGATGAGTATAAGCATATCATGCGGGTTATACTCAGAAAACTGAAGCATATTGCCAATAATGATGATAAGAGCACTGTGTAAAGCAGCTTAGGGGTCTCAGCTCTTCTTAGAGCCATGTGATTAGGAGATACAGTAAAAATGGTATGCCAAACCATATGACCAGCTTATACCAGACATTTAATAGATTGCTATAAAAATTGATAATGGAGCTTTCTTCACGATTGACATCTTCTTTAATGATTAGGGCCAGTCTGGATATACTTGACATGTCGCTGCCTCCTCAATTTCTGAATAAAATGGATCGTTGTTAGATGCTTATCCTATATGTATGTCCTAATTGAAGAAAAATGCACTTTAAGACAAAATAAAGAATATGACTTTTCTGAAAGTTGTTTTGCATGAATCCAGGTAGTGCTTCATACATTTTGTACAAAGGGGGCGTTGCTGTGAAGGAAATAGAGGTCGTAATAGATACGGAAGAAATTGCTGAGTTTTTCTTTCATGAGCTGGCAAAAAGAGGTTATGTGCCTACTGAAGGAGAATTGGATGAGCTTGCAGATATCACATTTGAATACCTGCTGCAAAAGTGCATCATTGATGAAGAAATTGAAGATGATTAATATAGAAAAATGACGAGGAAAGGTGCTCGTCATTTTTTTGCGGAGCAGCAGGAACACCATGCGCATACATATTCTGAAAATTCGAATTGCAAGCATACATCATTTTTCAAGAAAACGCTGAGAAATATAAAGCGATTTCCGCAAATATAAAAAATTTATGGCAGCACATTTGAAAAATGAAACTTTTCTTGTTATAAGCTCGTATATCTAAATGAAGCTAGTGCTTTGTGTTATTTATAAATAAAGACCGCCGGAAATGTTTAAAAAGTTGGCCGGATGGAAGGTAAACCTTCTATTGGAAAGGAAAAAAATAAAAAAAGAACTAGGGAGAGAAGCATATGTCATTTTTTAATAAAGTCCTGGCAAGTATTGGAATTGGATCGGCAAAAGTCGATACGAAACTTGAGAAGGATTCAGCAGCTCCAGGAGAAGCTCTCAGAGGCGTTGTTGAGATTACAGGGGGAAGCACCGAACAGAAAATCGATGATATTTATCTTTCATTGAATACTACTTACATTAAAGAATCAGATGATAAAAAATATACAGTCTCAGGTTTGATTGACCGTTTCAGGCTCGCTCACTCCTTCACCCTGGCGGCGAATGAACGAAAGGAAATTCCATTTACCTTTAATCTTCCAACTGACACACCTTTGTCTTTTGGGAAGACAAAAATTTGGGTGGCGACAGGACTGGATATAAAAAACGCGGTGGATCCTGCTGATAAGGATTATATTCGAGTCGTGGCAAACCCGCTAATGGATTCTGTATTGAACGCTGTATCGAGTATGGGATTCCGTTTGCGGGAAGCAGAATGCGAACAGGCTCCGCATCGCCTCCGCAGCAGGCTGCCGTTTATCCAAGAGTTTGAATTTGTTCCAGTCTCCGGTCCTTACAGAGGAAAGCTGGATGAACTGGAAGTTGTATTTTTTCCACAGGCAAATGGAGAGACTGAGATCATGATTCAAGTAGACCGCAAAGCGAGAGGGTTGGGAGGATTCCTGGCAGAGGCACTGGAAATGGATGAAACCTTTGTCCGTTTCACTGTTACAAATGCAGATATTCCTTATATGCAGCAAAAGCTTCAGTCTGTCATTGCAAAATATGCTTAAAATTTATGCTGACGAAAACGATGGGTGACGCCCATCGTTTTTACATGCTCAGACTCAGACTGCAGCATGGGACTGCATATAGCTATGCAAGAAGTGTTTTGAAAAAATCCTGACCTTTTAAAAAGGGGGTTATTAACACGTAAATGATTGAGTCGGGAATTCTCTTCTCATCATCGGAAATAATTCCGTGAACACCAAGCCGCTGCATGTCTGCAAACTGGTATTGTTTGCTAATGGTCCACGAGTATATCTCATAACCGAATAACTCAGCTTGATTAATGAAGGACTTGGAAAGTAAGAGATGATGAACTGATAAGAAAGAGGCAAATTCGCGGTAGGATGCCAAATGAAACAAATCCAGGTGCTTGCTCAGCAGCAGGCCTGCAGGAATTTCGGGAGCAAGCTGGTGAAACTTTTTTATCTCATTAATATGGAAAGATTGGACCTTAATCTCATTGTCAGGTTTAAAAGAATGTAACATATTTGCCAGAATTTCTGTCATGCCAGGCTGATTTTCAGGTGATTTCATTTCAATTATGATTCCTGTTTTTCCGCTGACTTCTTTTAAAACTTCATTTAATAAAGGGATCCTTTCCCCGGCATACGCAGGAGAAAACCAGGATCCTGCATCCAGCTTTTTTATTTCCTTAACCGTCAAATCCTCAATCAGCCCCTCTCCGTCGGTAGTGCGCATAACATTAGCGTCATGAATTACGACAAGCTGTTTATCCTTGCTCAGCCTCACATCTAATTCGATATAGTCAAAGCCCAGTTCAATAGCTTTTTCAAAGGATGCCAGCGTATTTTCCGGTGCAAGAGCGGATGCACCTCTGTGTGCGATAGACTGAAAAGGCATGAGTGGCTGAAAAAAATAAGAAATAGTCATTAGTAACAATCCGATGAGGATTGAATATAAAACAGGCTTTTTAGATACCCGCAATTCTTCACCCCCTTAAAAGACTTTTATACATAATATGCAGATTAAACACTTTTGAAAGCGTTTTCTCTGTGAAAAAAACCTTAAATCGACAAAAGTAGTATTTTTTTGATGGAGGAAACGACAAGAAAAATGGCTAATTAAACAGTAATACAAAATTGTTTTTAGAAATTTGGCGGGCAAGTAAAAAAATGTCATTAAAAATGCTTATGAAGACCTTATTTGTCAAAACAGCTGAATTTGTCTGATAGGTAAATCAGACAAAAAAGCGGATGCATAGAATGTGAGGGGGATGCAAATGCTGAAGGAACTAACAAGAATCAAAAGAAAAGAATATGATGTGACAATCTTTCAAACACCGAAATTTAGGGACAAAAAAGGCTTTCAGCAAGTATATCGCCTAAATGTCGAAGCTTTAACCCATGTGGAATGTCTTGATTCAGTTTTTAGGAAGTTTAATGTGCTTGACAGGATTCCCGGGGATTTTGATGGCCGATTTATTTCCACAGGGGATATACTCTATATTGATGAAGGCAGAAGAGGGCAATTTTATTATCAGCTAAAGCCGGGCGGCTGGGAAGAAGTTAATCGAATACATATACGCTAAAGAACAAAAGCGGAAGTGCCTTGATCAGATGAACTCTAACTAAAACCGCCACTTCCTGTGGCGCACACCCTGTGCAGGTCCGACAGGCATAAGTCGAATCACCCAAAGCTACTTTGGTCGGAGCGATGTATCGCTGCCGAAGCATTCCTTGGCCCGATTTCTGGAGTAATTTGGCTTATGACCCGAGGTGCTGGGCGGTGGAGCTGATGCAGATATCTTTTTCTAAAAGTTATTCACATCGTTATTTTTTATAAATTCCCTTAACAATGAAATAGCAGGAGGGCACTAGAGCTCTCCTGCTTATTTTATTAAATATTTTATTCCGTAATGTTTGATCCTGGACTATTTTTGCGTTTATTGGCAGTGTATTCCTTGCCGTGGGCTTCTTGCTCTGCAATAATGGCTTCAGCAGGAATATGATTATTTTTCTTTGGAGAATTTATACGGTTGCGGTGCTTTTTTCCCATCCTAATCCCTCCGATTATCGATTGCTTTTTGTTTTGACTGTTTTGGATGTATGGGGCTCGGTATTAGCCCTCGAAGATGGATTTGTCTCGTTGGCATGCTGTACGGCCTGCCTGAGTTTTTTGCTCATTCCTTTTTGCGGCATGATTACAACCTCCTTTGGAAAAGCTAAAAATAGCTTTCCCGTACAGTGAAAAAACATGCCTTATGTAATTTGTTTCTAAGTGATGGCACATATGGTATAGTTTGACTTGGAAGCATTTACAGTGGCTTCAGAATTAATTTGGAGGTTTTGATTATGAGCATACATATCGGTGCTAAAGAAAACGAAATTGCGGAAACGGTCCTGCTCCCTGGAGACCCTCTGCGTGCAAAATATATTGCAGAAACATTTTTGGAAAATGCAGAATGCTACAATGAAGTCCGCAACATGTTTGGCTATACAGGAACGTATAAAGGGAAACGCATATCAGTTCAGGGCACAGGCATGGGAGTGCCATCCATTTCCATTTATATTAATGAACTTATGCAGAGCTACAATGTTCAAAACTTAATTAGAGTAGGCACATGCGGTGCAATTCAAAAAGATGTGAAAGTTAGGGATGTAATCCTGGCAATGAGCTCTTCTACAGATTCCCAAATGAACAGGCTTACATTTGGAGGGGTAGACTTTGCGCCGACAGCTAACTTCGACCTTCTGAAAAAAGCCTATGATGCAGGTGTTGAAAAAGGATTAAACCTCAAAGTCGGAAATGTATTCACAGCAGATATGTTCTATAATGATAATGCTGAACACGAAAAATGGGCACAATATCAGATTTTGGCGATTGAGATGGAAACGGCTGCGCTTTATACACTTGCAGCGAAGTTTGGCCGTAAGGCGCTTTCTGTCTTAACAGTCAGCGATCATATCCTTACAGGTGAGGAAACAACTTCTGAAGAAAGACAAACCACCTTCAATGAAATGATTGAAGTTGCACTTGAGGCGGCTGTTAAAGAATAAAGGAAATGGAAACTGGTTCATTGTGAGCCAGTTTTATTTTTTTTGAGTTTAAATAAAAAAAATCTGCCAAAAGCAATTTGTGCCGTTTGTCCTGTTTTTCACACAATTATGGACTAGTTGACTTGTAGTGTTAAAATAGTAATGTTGCAAAGAAAAAGAAAAGCAGCAGCGCCTAGCCCGAGGGGCAGGGTGATTGCGCTAGACAAAAAAAGTCAGGTGAAAATGAATGAAGAAAATCATAATTATGGCAGGGACCCTTAGCCTCCTGCTCTCCGGCTGCAGCAAGCTCGATCCTTATATGGAGAAGGTTCAGCCGCTTATTGAAAAAATTCCATTTCTGGGAGGAGAAAAAAGTCTTGAGGAACCTCCTCTAGAAGATGAATCCTCAAAAGAAGAAGAAAACAGTGCTGAGGAAGCAGGCAATGAAGGCAAAGAAGGCAAAGAAGAAATTCAAAATGATCCTCTTTCATTGGAAGCGGCATATTTTAATGATGTTAAAGTTGTCGATGGAAGAAATATAATTCAGAATCCTGAAAATGTGATGGCCCTCGTGAATAAACAGTTCAGTCTTCCGGATGGCTATGAACCTTCCAAGTTAATGATTCCTGATGTCGCATTTTCTTATGGGAAATTAGATTTGGAAAAAAGCTATTTGCGGCAGGACGCTGCCCAGGCTTTGGAAAAGCTATTTACCGGAGCGCTAAATGAAGGTGTTGAATTGTTTGCAGTTTCCGGATACCGTTCATTTACCAGGCAATCACAGGTTTTTGAAGCAGAGGTAAGCAAAGTAGGAAAAGAAAAAGCAGTTCAGGCAGTTGCCATTCCGGGCAGCAGTGAACATCAGACAGGCCTTTCAATGGATATCTCAAGCAGAAGTGCAAATCTTGAACTTTCAGAAGAATTCGGGGAAACCAGGGAAGGAAAGTGGCTTGCTGAAAATGCACATCGCTACGGATTTATCCTCCGCTACCCTAAAGGAAAAGAAGGCATCACAGGTTATAAATATGAGCCTTGGCATTTCCGCTATGTTGGGACTGAAGCAGCAACAGTCATTTACGAAAAGAAATGGACTTTGGAAGAATACTTCGATATTGTTAAAAAGATCTAAGAGGCCACAAAGGCCTCTTTTATTTTCCTTTTTGCTTGGGGCTGCTTTTCCCTGATTGAAAATAAAATATAACTGCTAAAATGAGGGGAACAGCGGGAAGTGCAGACAGGATGCGGAGAGCGTTTTCTGCCCCAGTTAAATAATAGCCTAAGGGCAGAAGTAGAAAAAAGCTTGATAGAGCAAGTTTCCATGACTGATTCATGATTCCTGCAATAAGGCAGATCAATGAAACTGCGAAACTTAACCATAACACTGCGATTATCATTATAATTCACTCCTTAAAAAAGTGATGGGAGGCTCGAGGGAAGGCTGGTGTATAGGATTAGGCGGAAGCTTGTGGATTTTTAAAATGAGACTATATAATAAAATATGGTCTATGCCGGCTAAACATTAATCTTTTATTTTTCTCGATGTTTATATTGAGGGGAAGTATGATTCCTGTGTTGGCATACATCAAGCCGCCGACTGTTGACTCGATGTTTATTAACACCCTTAAATGAGGTAATAATAAACTAAGGTTTTACAGGTGAAAAGGAGGTTCATACATTGGAAAAAGTTTCACTTAAAGTTGCGGGCATGACCTGCAGCCACTGTGAAGAGGCGGTCAAAAATGCCCTTCTCTCCATTGATGGTGTGGCAAGCGTCGCCATTGCCTTTCACGACGAACATGCAGAAATCGAGTATGACCCGAAAAAAGCTGATAAGGAAAACTTAATAAAAGCGATAGAAGATCAAGGCTATGGGGTAGCCTAACATAAGAAGGAGCGCTTTAGCATTTTTCGCTGGCGCTCTTTCAATTTTTACACATATGCATTTTTCTTTGTTATTTTTTCGATAAAAATGTTATTCTAATCATTAAGGATTCTACATAGTTATTTTACGGTAATGAAAGTGGTGAAGAGTTTGCAAAATGAAGATCTAAACAAAGAAACTTCCGAAACACCCGATAATAACCATTCAGGTTTTATCCGCATGAAAAAGTTTCATTTTGTAATGCTGCTGTTTTTTATTGTTTTCCTTTCAGCTGGAATTACTACCTTTGCACTGGCTTTTGGAGATGAAAAAGCAGTAGATGTTGGAACTGGCGATAGAAGGGAATTTGATAAGTTTTATACAGCTTATGATACCCTTAAAACAAACTACTTCCAGGAAGTTGACCAGGATAACCTTATAAATGGCGCTATTAACGGTATGCTTGAAGCGCTGGATGATCCATACTCAGACTATATGAATGAGGAAGAAGCCAAAAGCTTCCATCAGAGTATTTCATCCTCATTTGAAGGAATCGGAGCTGAAATCCAGGAACAGGAAGGCTACATTGTAATTGTTTCACCATTAAAAGGTTCACCTGCTGAAAAAGCCGGGCTTAAACCGAATGACAAGGTCCTGTCCGTTGATGGAAAAAGTCTTCAGGGGATGAGTTCGACTGAGGCCGTTATGCTGATCAGAGGTGAAAAGGGCACTAAGGTAGAACTTTCAGTTCAGCGCCCTGGTTCAGATGAGCCTATGAATATTTCCATTACTCGTGATACTATTCCCCTTGAAACCGTCTATGGGGAAATGCTTGAAGATGGTATTGCAAAAGTGCAGATTACTACTTTCTCGGAAAATACTTCTAAAGAGCTGGTGGAAACTCTGAATGATCTGCAGAAGCAGGGCATGAAAGGGTTAATTCTTGATCTTCGCCAGAATCCTGGGGGTCTTTTGGATCAGGCGGTGGAAATTTCCAGCCTGTTTGTCCCGGATGGCGAGATTTTATTCCAAATTGAAGACCGCAATGGAAACAGGGAAGAAGTTAAATCAACGAAAGAGGAAAACCCGAATATTCCTTTAGTAGTTGTAATTGATAAAGGAAGCGCAAGTGCATCAGAAATTTTGGCCGCCGCAGTACACGAGTCTGCAGATGTGCCGCTTGTCGGTGAAAAGTCGTTTGGAAAGGGCACAGTCCAGCGTGCACAGGACTTCTCCGATGGATCAAACATGAAATTCACTACTGAAAAATGGCTCACACCGGATGGGAATTGGATTCATAAAAAGGGAATAACACCGGATCACAAAGTGGCCTTGCCGGATTATGCTACACTGCCATTTATTAATCCTGACACTGAATTAAAGCTTTCTGTTTCTTCAGCTCAGGTTAAAGCAGGACAGCAAATGCTAAAAGCACTTGGATATGATCCTGGAAGAGAAGACGGTTTCTTTGATGAAAAAACAGAACAGGCTGTCAAAGAATTTCAGGCCGCCGAAAAGCTTGAGCAAAATGGAGTATTATCAGGGCAGTCTACCCTTAGACTGATGGAAAAACTCCGTGAAAAAATTGATCAAAATGATACGCAAATTCAAAAAGCAGCCGAAGTGCTGAAAGAACAAATAGAATCTTAAGGCAAAAGCTCTCCATTTTTGGAGAGCTTTTTTCTGTTGATACATGTATTCCTGTTATAGAAAATGGGTATATAAAGCATTCATCTTTCCCACAATGATAGTAAACTTTACTATAAGCAGTGCAGGGGTGATTCGCTTGAAGAATATAATAATTGTCTTTTTATTGGCTGCAGCCATCCTGTCCGGCTGTACTTCCTATCAGCAAAAAGAAGATCCAAATGAGGTAAGGCAGGATTCTGGAGCTGATGGGGTTGAAAAGGAAGGTAAAAAGCCATCCGCTATTGGAAATGAAACGAAAAACTTTTTGCTCATTGGTGTTGACAGCAGGGGAGAAGAGGATTCACGTTCAGATGCTATTCTTCTGGCCAGTTATATACCTTCTGGAGAATCGATTAAATTGGTCTCTTTAATGAGGGACAGCTATGTAAAAATTCCTGATTATGAATATATGTACAGCAAACTGAATCATGCTTATTATATAGGCGGCAAGGACTTATTAAAGGATACAATAGAGCAAAACTTCGGAGTCCAAATCGATCATACAGCAATTATCGATTTTAAGGGATTTACAAAAATGCTTGATGCCATTGCTCCGGATGGAATTGAAGTGGAAGTCAGTTCTGCAATGATTGACGATATGGGATTGGAATTGGATCCTGGCAAGCAAAAACTTAAGGGGAGCGACCTATTATCGTATGTCAGATTTCGCCATGATGGACAAAGTGATTTTGGGAGAGTGGACAGGCAGCAGGAGATTTTGATAGAGCTTAAAGATGAAGTGATGAATCAATTCTCTTCACCTGCTGGTTTGGCAAGATTTCCGGAAGTGATCAGCCAGGCATTGAAATACGTTGAAACTGACTTAAAGATTGAGGAAGCAATAGCCTTAGGTGTTTCATTTTTAATGGATCCTGTTACTGATATTGAAACACTGAGGGTGCCGATTACAGACAGTTTTGAAAATAAAACCTATGAGCATGCCGGATCGGTTCTCCAGCTGGATTTTGAAGAAAACTCAGAAGCACTGAAGCAGTTTCTGAAGGCTGAAAAAGAATAGTTCCGAAAAAAGAGCCGAAGAGCTCTAAAAAAGTAAATGAGGAGCCAGTGGGGCTCCTCATTTACTTTTTTCTGCAGACCGCAATCCCAAAAGGGTAGTGTTTGCCTTCTCTTTTCGGTTCAATAAGAACACTTCTCTGATAATAAAATTCCGTCTCTCCGTATGCCTTAAACAGATCAATGAATTCATTTTCAGTCAGCTGATGATAATGGAATGGCTCTCTTGTTGGTTTTCCCCTTCCAGCGCCGAATGGAGTGGATAAAATGAGAGTCCCTCCAGGCTTTAGCATTTTATAAAGGCTGTTAAGAAATATTTCTTCTGATTCCAGGTGTTCAAGCGTTTCAAAGCTCGTTATCACATCAAAGAATCCCAATTGATCTGGGAGGATTTCATCTTCTGCATTGGCCTGTACATATTGCACAAGAGGATGATAATGGTGCTGCCTGGCATATTTCAGTGTATCTCCATCAACGTCTACTGCGATTATTTCATTGATTTCTTTTTTCTTGGCTTTTGCCATGATTTTTGAGCCGTACCCCGTTCCGCAGGCAATATCGAGGACTCTTCCTCTTGCATAATAAAGGGCAAAATAGTAACGCGCCAAATGTTCCAGAAGCATTCCGTTTGTAATCGGCATTTCCTCCGGTATGATTCTTTCCCCGGTATTTTCGAGCATATTAACTCCACCATCCTTATTAGAGATTATAGCAAATATGACTTAAGGTTTGTATGGACTGAGAAAATCATATACAATGTGTCATTAGACAGGATAGCTATAAAGAGGTGATCCTTTGAAGCAGATAGTGGAACTTAATGAGCAGACCCGTAATCAAATATCAGCTATAGAACAAAAATGCGAAAAGCTTGCAGAAAAACTTCTTAATAACTATAAAACAGACTTTCAAACCGGCGGGGAAAATCTGGTAGTAGACCTGATCAGAACCATTAAAGGCCGCAGTGCTTCAGAAAATGATGTATTTAAAGTTGACTATGAGTCCATTTTGGAATTGGGAATTGAAACGGAAGATGATTTTTATCCAAATGCATATATTCCCATCTGGAAATGCAAACAGGAAATGTTTCATTCCGTTGGTTACTTAACAAATCTGGATATTGATTCAATAGAGAAGAAAATGATGATTATGATTGAAGAAATGCTTGCAGACCGTGAAGAAGGGGAAAAATATGAATAAAACAGAAATATATATATTATCAGGCTTTCTTGGGAGCGGGAAGACTACACTTCTTAAGCAGCTGCTCCAGGAGGAAAAAAAGCAAGGCAGGAAAGTGGCAGTCATGATGAACGAGCTTGGAAAAGTATCAATTGACTCGGACGTGGTCGATGAGGATGTACCATTAAAGGAGCTGCTTGATGGATGCATATGCTGTACAATCTCAGATAAGCTGGAAGCTCAGCTTCAGGAATTATTGATGGTTGATAAGCCGGAAGCGATCTATATTGAAACAACAGGCGCAGCTCATCCCATTGAAGTTCTGGATAGTATCCTTTCCCCCCTCTTTGCAGATCGAATGCTGGTAAAAGGGATTCTTTCAGTTGTTGATGGTCCAAGATGGCTTAGTCGAAAGCTGTTAAGCCCTCAGATTCAGCAGCTATTAATTGAGCAGGTGAGGCATGCGGATTTAATTATTTTAAATAAAGCAGATGACCTTACTGAAGCGGAACAGGCCAGGCTTACAATGGAGGTACAGGGTCTAAACAGCCAGGCTTTCAGCATCTTAACATCGTACTCAAAGATTGCTGTGAAGCAGGTAAGAGGTATGACTTCCGGGAAAAAGAGCCCGGCTTCCAGTTCACATGTTTTTTCTGATCTAAGCTTGAGCACTTTTGTTTATCAGTTTCAAAAACCTGTTAACCAGACTGAATTTGAGGAGTTTCTAAGAGGCCTCCCTGATACTGTTTACAGAATAAAAGGATATTTGAAACTGCATTCATCACAGTATCCGTTGCTGTTTCAGTATTCTTATGGAATGCCGCTGTATATGCAGGAAAACATGAATTTGCCCTTGAATATGGTTTTTATAGGAGAAAATCTTGACTGGGGAGAAATGGAGAAAAGATTAAAAACCCTTGAAGGTATTCATTAAAGAAAAGAAAAATCGCACTCAACTTGTGCGATTTTTTTATTCCTTCATATGAATGAAAAAAACCTGTTTTTGGGAAACTCAATATATAATGCTGAACCGAAAAAACATAAAAAATGAGTGGAACTTATGAAAACAATACACGCAATCGTTATCTTCATTGTTCTTTTTGCTGCAGGAGCCACACACACTACTGCAGCGGAAGAGGGGATAAGCTGGAAAATTGAGATGATCCCTTGGGAAAAAGTGAATGGGATCTTGCCTAAATACAGTAAATTTACTGTTCTGGATGTTGAAACAGGCAAGAAGTTTAAAGTTCAAAGACGAGCCGGCAGCCATCATGCAGATGTACAGCCATTAGACGCAGAAGAAACAAAAATAATGAAAAGCATTTATGGAGGAAAATGGAGCTGGAAGAGGCGAGCAATCATTATTATTAATGGAAATCAGTGGATTGCCGCTTCCATGCATGGAATGCCCCATGGAGGCGGTGCACTGAAAAACAACTTTCCCGGCCACTTCTGTATTCATTTTTATGGCAGTACCACCCACCGTACCAATTACATGGATTTATCGCACAAGCTGATGATATTAAAAGCAGCAGGAAAACTTGATGGATATCTCTATAAAGCAAATCCATATGAAGTAATCAGTGCATTCATGGCTGGATTAAAACAGCAGGATTCCAAGATCGTACAGCCCATTTCCCTGCAGCCTTTGCCATGGAATAAAATCCTGCCCATCATAGAAAATGTAAGGCTGAGTGCGATGCCTGTGCTTCCTGCTGAGGATTTGACAGGCGAGCTGAGCCTGGAAGTGCCGGTGGAAGTTGACTGGTTTATAAAGAACCGCGGCAGAATGCATTTTAGAGGCAGCATCTATCTTGTGCGCTATTCACAAGCCGACGCATGGAAAGTGGACAATAAAAGATTCTTTAAGGAAAATAAGTTAGTGAACGAATAAAAGCTTGAGAATAAAATCTCAAGCTTTTATTCGTTTTCAGCAATACTACTGTTTTTCGCCAAATTTGATGAATGTGCGTTCGTCTTCCACTAGTCCGCAAGCAGCACACTGCACTCTCTTATCAGGGCCTTTATAAGGCATATGAAAAGGGGACAGCTGTTCACTGCTGTACTCTTCCAATACATTCCCTGTCTGTGGATCCATTTTAATGGATTGAGGCACCTGCTGAATAATATTGAATCGGCTTCTGTTGGTTTTACAGTTTGGGCACCGATAAGGTGAATTCATTAATCATTCTCCTTTCTGGCATATTAGCTATATTTTTTGCATTTATAAAATTATTTATGTAAAAATACATTTAGGGATATATAATGGTCCCTGTTTTGGAAGGGATGTGGCAGTAATGAGTCCAGACTATGAAAAGCTTCTGAATGAATACCGGAAGCTTTGGAATAACCGGAAACTCGAAGAGGATCATAATGCTGAAATGATATTGAAGGAAGCAATCTCCAGGGAGCTAAAGGATGAAAATTCCCATCCTAGAGTCCGTAAGACTATCTATGAAAAATTCTACCTTGCGGTTAAGAGAATTACACAGTCAGACTTGGATGAAACATCAAAAAACGCACTTATCCAAATGCATATCAATGAATGTGAATGTTTGAAATAGGAAGGGTTAAGCTTCCTATTTTTTTTGAATTCAGCAGGTTTTCTTTAGGTTTCAAGATCCTTTCACATTTATCTCACAATATTAAGGTAAGATGAAGGTAAGATAGTCATAAGGAGAAATGGTATGTCAAAAAATAAATATTGGTTTTTCTTATTATTGATAATAGCAGCCTTTCTTACTTCCTGCTCAGAAAAGAGACAGCCTGCAATTCCAGAAGATATAACTTTTGCTGCTACAGTCAATATCAAGGATATGACCATATCTTATGTAGACTTGGCTAAGAAGGAGATGGCGGCAGAGTGGATTATGGAGAAACCTTATACAGGGGCTTTGATTCTCCCGGACAATGACTCCATACTTCTTTATGGAAAACAGCTGGAGACGGCTGATCAATATTCCTTAAAGGAAGGAAAACTGATTGATAGCTGGGAGACAGGAGAAGGAATTGTCAACGGCATCCTGCTTGATACTAATGAAATAGCTTTTGCAGATCAAAACTTGAACAAAATAAGGTTCTTTAATTTAAATGGAGAGGAGGAAAAACAGGTCGAGACAGAGAGAGATCCGCTTACCCTCCTTGAATCCTCTGCAGAGAAAAAGCTATTTGTCCTAAGCTTCAACCATGAGAAATTGGGAATTATCGATCTTGAGTCAAAAGCAAAAAGCGGGGAATTTACAATTCATCCTTCAGCAGCCGGTGCCTGGCTTAATGAGAAAAGCGGTGAAATCTGGATTGGCGGACATGGAGAAGGTGTTGAGATTGAACAGAATATCCATGTGTATAATACCGAAACAGGGGAGTTAAAAAAGAGGATTAAGGCTGCTTCGATGCCGATTAATTTTCTTGGACAAGAAAATCATGTATATGTCTTAAGCCATGGATCAAATATGTTATATAAAATTAATGAATCAGGGGAAGAAACTGCCTCTGTATCGGTTGCAGCAAATCCCTTTGAAATGGCTTTTGCAAAAGATATACTTTTGGTCGCCGGTTATGACAGCAATGATTTACATATACTAGAGCCAAAAAATTTAAAAACGCTTAAAAATATTAAGGTTGGAGAGGGCCCTTTTAAAATAGTCATTAGGGAGAGTGTGAAATGACATGCTGAATATCCTGATTATAGATGATGAAGCAGATATGAGGCATTTGATTGAAATGTACCTGGGGAATTCAGGATTTACATGCTTTTCAGCAGAAAGCGGCTTTGAAGCATATGGCATACTTGAAAATAATGTGATGGACTTAGTTATTCTGGATATTATGATGCCGGGTGAAGATGGATTTGAAGTATGTTCTCGAATCAGGGGAAAATCAAATGTACCAATTATATTTCTCTCTGCCAAGGGAGAGGAATGGGATAAAGTGAAAGCCCTGCAGTTAGGAGGGGATGACTATATTGTCAAACCCTTTAGTCCTGGAGAACTTATTGCCAGAATGAATGCAGTTCTCCGAAGAACGGGCGGATTAAAAAGTGACATGGATTCTATTCAAATTGGAAAAATCACAATTGACAAAAAAGCAAGGAAGGTCACGGTTGCGGGGATACAGGTCACGCTTACTCTTAAAGAATATGAATTGCTTCTATTTTTTATCGAACATAAAAACCAGGCATTAAGCAGGGAACAGCTGCTTGAATATATATGGGGCATTGATTATACAGGAAGTTTAAGAACCGTGGATACTCATATAAAAACGCTGAGAATGAAGCTGGGGGTTGGTGACTATATCCAAACAGTCTGGGGAGTAGGCTATAAATTCGAGGTGCCAAGTGAATGAAATTCCTGACCAATAGCCTGGCGAAAAAAATGTGGCTGACCGTGACTGCGGCGATTATCATTACGATCTTATATTCCTACTTTCTATCTTATTTATTTTATGAAAAAATTTATGTGGAAAATGTAAGGGAATCTCTGCTTACTGAAGGGAGGAGCCTTTCTTCAGAATACATGGGGGGGCCTTTGACAGAGGATCTCAGGGAAAAAATCGATTGGTATAATTCAAAATCAGAAACAGAGGTTTTTATCGTCAGTAACCCTAGAGAGCTTAGTGCCTGTCTGCCTTTTGAAATTGACTATCAGACACTAATTGGTGAAGAAGAACGTGAAGAGCTGCTAAAAGGCAGCGCAGTTGAAAAAATGGGATATGAAAAAAGGTTTGACCGAAAGATTATGGGTGTCATTATTCCGCTTCTCGATGATAATCGGCTGCAGGGCATAATATATTTATATGTTCCCCTGGCGAAAATTTCAGAGATTACCCAGGATTTTGCGTATCTTTGGTTTGCTGCCGCGATGATTTTTACAGTTATCAGCATCATTTTAGGTACCATGCTGGTTAAAAAACTGACAAAGCCTCTATTGGATATGAAGGATGCAGCTGACCATGTTTCAAAGGGGTACTATGATATTCATTTAAACATTGATTCGAAGGACGAAATTGGCCAGCTGGCAAATGCATTTAATCATATGTCCTCATCTATACAGAAAGAAGACGAAAAGAAAAAGGATTTTCTGGCAAACGTATCGCATGAATTAAGAACTCCCATCAGCTATGTAAAAGGCTACAGTGAAGCACTCATTTCCGAGATGGCAGAATCTGAGGAGGACAGGCAAAAATATTTGCAGCTGATACTTAGAGAGTCAAAAAGGATGGAACGTTTGGTGGGAGACCTGCTTGATTTATCTAAACTTGAATCAGATGAATACAAACTCGAAAAAATGCCGCTGCCTTTGGGACAGCTTATAGAGGATGCTATTGAAAAATACAAGCCTATCCTCCGTGAAAAAAATTTGGATTTACAATACCGCCTGGATCCTGAAGTAATCATCAACGGGGATGAAGGCAGGATTGAGCAGATCATCCAAAATATTATGGATAATTCAATTCGGTATACAGCAGAAGGCAGAATCAGCATCCGTTTATCTCAAGAGAAAGATAAATGCATGATTGAAATAGAGGATACAGGGATTGGGATTTCTGAAGAACATTTAAGCAAAATTAAACAAAGGTTTTATAGAGTGAATAAAGGCAGAACGAGATCAGATGGCGGTACAGGTCTTGGTCTTGCGATTGCAGAAAAGCTAGTTAAGCTCCATCAAGGTGAGCTGACTGTTTTAAGTGAATTAAATAAAGGTACGACGGTTAGAATCGTGCTGCCGCTGTTCGAAATAAGGTAAGATTAAGGAGATTTATGATGAAGAAGCTACTAAATATTTGGCTCCCGGTAATGTTCATGGTAAGCCTGACAGCCTGCAGCAATCACAATGCAGCTGAGGAAGAACCGCAATTCCTGGAAGTCGAATTATCGATTAATCCTGAAAAAGCAAAAGCAAATGAGCCGGTAGTTTTTGAAGCAAAAGTTACATATGGGGAAGAAGAGGTCACGGATGCAGATGAAGTAAAGTTTGAAATCTGGAGAGCAAATGCGGAAGAACACGAAAAAATTCTTGTTGAACATGCTGAAAACGGGATTTATCGCCTCGACAAAACATTCGAAGAAGAAGGAACCTACTATATATATTCACACGTAACGGCACGAAGGATGCATAATATGCCTAAAAAAGAATTTGTGATCGGCCAGCCTAGTGAACCTGAAAAAGAATCAGCCAGCCCGGAAATAGAAAATATGGAAGAGAATGATGATAGCGGCCATTAAAAAGCAGCGATGGCTGCTTTTTGTTTTGGATCCGGGTAATTCTCCAAAAACTTTTCCTTTAGGGGCATAGATACCCAAATTCGGGTACATATACCTATAACATTTGTTACAATGGTGTAATAAAAGTAAAGAATATTGTCAGCCTAAAAACCTGTCAATAGTGATGTTTTAGTATATAAATGGTATTTGTTCAGAGCGGCTTCCACTAAAGAGAAAAAAATCCAATCATTCAATTACCCATTTATGAATAACCCTAAACCTATTAATATAAGGATTTATGAAAAGGTGCAGCCCTGATTTTACTAGTTTAAAAGTCTCTGAGGTGTCCTGAAATCAGGGAGTTGTAAAATCTGTCCAAAAATATTACGAAAAACCCTGTGATATGATGATTGTGCAAGTCACACAGCACCATACAACAAAGAAAACAAACACAGGGAGGATTTAAATACATGAATAAGAAAGTTATTTACTCAGTAGCAGCGGCAGCAGCATTACTAGTATCAGCACCAGGAGCTAACCAAGCGGACGCAGCTTCAAATTGTCCTACTCCTGAACAAGCTAAAAAAATGGTAGTTTCTCAATCTGGTAACCTAAGCCAGGAACAGATCAATAGCATTCTTCAAAAATACCTTAAAAACTACAATATTAATTGGGGAAATGTTCAAGTAAATAAACAGGAAGCTCAAAAGCCGGCAGCTCCAGCAGCGCAGCCTGCAAAAGCACAAGAAACAGCAAAAGCTCCAGCAGCGCAGCCTGCAAAAGCACAGGAAACAGCAAAGGCTCCTGCACAGCAGCAAGCACCTGCTGAGCAGACAAAAGAAGCGGCACCTGCAACTTCTGAAGTAAGTGCTTATGAGAAAAAAGTACTTGAATTAACTAACCAGGAACGTGCAAAAGCAGGAGTGCCTGCGCTTAAATTGGATGTAGAATTAAGCAAAGTTGCTCGTGAAAAATCACGTGATATGCAGTCTAAAGGATATTTTGACCATAACAGCCCAACTTACGGTTCACCATTTGATATGATGAAGCAATTCGGCATCTCATACACTACAGCAGGCGAAAACATTGCTATGGGCCAACAGTCTCCTGAAGAAGTTGTACAAGCTTGGATGAATAGTGAAGGCCACCGTAAAAACATCATGAATGCAAACTTCACGCATCTTGGTGTAGGCCATGTTGCTGACGGTAACTACTGGACTCAAATGTTCATTGGCAAATAATATGTGATCGAGTGAAAGGCAGCCTCTTTAGGCTGCCTTTTTTTGTTGCACTGTCACCTGAATACTGTCGTTTACGTTATGAGTAGTATTTACTTGGACTCTATGTATGTATTCAAGCCTTCATAGGAACATTAGTAAAAGACACTAAAATCAGAAGCAACAGGTGATTTGAATGGATATTAGAAAAGGAACAAAAGAAGATTTGAAAAAAATTATGGACATCGTCCAGCAGACTGTTAGCATTATGGAATCCGAGGGAAATGACCAATGGAACCGGACTTATCCCCAGGATCAGGACTTTTTAGCTGATATTGAAGCGGGCAATTTGTACACGGCCATCTTTGATGGAAAAGTTGCAGGTTCCATTACTGTCGATCAAACTCAGGCTGAGGAATATAAAAATGCCTCGTGGAGAAAAGATGAGCCGTGTTTTGTATTTCACCGTCTGGCAGTAGATCCAGAGATCAGAGGTGAGGGAATTGCGAGCAAGTTAATTCTATTTGCTGAAGAACATGCAGTCAGTAAAGGGATACCGTACATGAGAACCGATACATACTCGCTGAATACAAAGGCTCAAAGATTATTTGAAAAAAACGGATATGTCATTGCAGGTACAATCTTCATGGATCGGGTCAACCCTTTTTATTGTTATGATAAACTGCTTGATTAAAGGGTTTCTTCACCCTTTACAAAAATGGGTATTGCTTCTTCCTCTTGGATTAAGATGGGGAGAGAAATGGAAAGTATCCCATGTTCGAATGACGATTCTATTGAATATTTATCAACAGGCATGGGGAGAGTAAGCACTTTTTCAAAGGATCTGCTATGTCTTTCTTTCAGAAAATAGCGCAAGTGCTGATGAAATGAAGAACATTTTCCTTTAATAATTAGTTCATTTCCTACGAGAGATACTTTAATGTCATTTTTGCAAATTCCGGGGAGCTCTGCTTCAATTTTGATATCCCCATTGCACTCATACATGTCACATCGAGGATAAATATTCTGATTAGATAGGAAACGATTGATTTTATCCTCTTCCAGTCCTGAAAAGGAATGTTTTTTATTGTGACTGGAATTCTCAGGCGATAAGGTGTCCCAAAAATCCTGGTTCTGATATTGAGCGGACATTTTTATTAAATCTTTCCATTTTTTCAGTTCCATAAAGATGCCCCCTTTATAATATTTCCGTTACATCAATTTCAGAAAATTGCATATCGACGTTTTTAGGTATTTTTATCTCCATATACCCCTCTTTGCAGCTTGCTGATGATCCTTTTTTTCTGACAATAGCAGGGAGGGTTAGGATATGCTTATCGTCTTTCTCAGGAATATGTTCAATAATCATTTGGTTGGATGTGTGGTAAAGTTTCATTTCTTTTAACCAGTCCTCGTTTTTAATAGGGAATCTCACAAAAACATAATCATGTGTTTCAAAGACGGATGCATTCAGCGGTGCAGAATATGGCTGGTGATTAGTTCCAGGGGCTGCTGTATTAAAGCCTTTCATAAAATCTGGTGTTCCGCTCATTTCCTGCATATTTTGAGGAAACATTTGCCCCATGATATTTCGGACATATTTATCAATATCCTCCGGTTTCATTTGATGGGGAGGATTTTTCATATCTTTATTAAATGGAAAAAGGTTCCATGGAAACATCCTTCTCATCCTTTCCATGCTAAACTGCCGGCAAGGCTAATGATTCTTCACTATGTCATATATTCTATGCGGAAAAATGCCTATCCGTTAATAATGGATCAATAAGATTTGCACAGCCCCTGCAGCCAAGGTGAAAAAAATTTCTTATTATTTGCATTAATACACTGTAATTACTAGTATATTGGTATTGATGTATATAAAATTTTTAAATACTGAGGGGTAATTTTGTGAGAAATAAAGCAGCTTTAATAACGGGAGGAGCAACAGGGATCGGGAAAAGAACGGCGTATGTGCTTGCCGCAAAAGGCATCGATCTGGTGATCAATTACCGTAGCAGTCAAAAGGAAGCTGTCTCATTATGCCGGGAACTGACCAAAGAATATGGAACTAAAAATATTGCTTTGCAGGGAGATATTTCAATACCGGCAGAATGTGTAAAGATGTCAGAATCTGCTTTTAATGAATTCCCAGTCATCGATATAGTCATTCATAATGCAGGCCCTTACGTGCATGAAAGAAAAGAGATGATGGAATATACCTTCGAACAATGGAATTATCTGATTAATGGTAATTTAAATGCGGTATTTTATTTATCCAAGCTGTTTATCCCGAAAATGCGTGAAGCTGGATGGGGAAGGATTATTACGATAGGCTTTGATCGTGTAGAGTCAGCTTCCGGCTGGATATACCGTTCCGCTTTTGCGGCTGCGAAAACGGGTGCTGCGTCTTTGACGAAATCCATCGCACTTGAAGAGGCCGGGAATGGAATTACCGCAAATATGGTTTGTCCGGGAGATATCGTCGGTGAATGGAAGGAAAAAAAAATTGAAGAAGCCGCAGAGGTTCAGGAAAATGCCTCACCAGTCGGAAGACCGGGAACAGGTGAGGATATAGCCCGAGTAATTAGCTTTCTGACCGATGAAAAATCCGATTTTATTACAGGCAGCATTATCCCGGTTACAGGGGGCAAAGATGTCCTTGGAAAAATTTATCAGGAATAAACTTATAAAAAAGGCAGAAGAACGGAATTCTTCTACCTTTTTTTAAACTTTCATGGATGCTGGGTATTTTTTGTTCTGAAGATAAATCAGCCTGCCTGTTAAAGTAATGGCGCCAGCTGCAAGTCCTGTAATTAAGCCTATCCAATAACCATATGCCCCCCAGTTTGTATGATTGGCAAGATAATAGCCAAAGGGCAGTCCGATAATCCAATAAGAAATAAGTGACATAATAAAGGTGACGTTTACGTCCTTATACCCCCTTAACGCTCCCTGGACAGGTGCCTGAATGGCATCTGAAAGCTGAAAGAACATGGCATAGATTAAAAAATTGGCCGTTAATTTTAATACATCGCTGTCTTTTGTATAAATAGATGCAACTTCTCTTGGAAAAGCCAAAAGGATGGCTGCACAAATTAATGCCATAATTACGGCAATGCCTACCCCGATCCAGCTGTACTCTTTAGCATCCTTAAATCGTGAAGCCCCTGCTTCAAATCCTACCACTATTGTTAATGCCATTGAGATGCTGAGCGGTATCATATAAAGAAGTGATGCAAAATTGAGGGCAATCTGATGAGCGGCGATAACGGCTGTTTCGAATGTGCTCATTAATAAAGTAACTGCTGAGAAAATGCTTGTTTCGAAAAAAATCGATAAGCCAATTGGGATGCCGATCATAAGAATTTCTTTCCATTTGCCGATTGAAACAGCATGCAAATTCCTGAAAACTCCATAATTCGAGAATGGGGAATTTTTATGAATAATAAAAAATGAAATAAGCATGATCAGCCAGTAAGTAATAGAAGAAGCATAACCTGCACCTGCTCCTCCGAGTTCCGGAAATCCCCATTTGCCATATATAAGCATATAGTTAAACACAGCATTGATCGGCAGTGAAAGAAGTGTAATAATCATACTCACCCTAGTCTTGCCAAGAGCGTCAATAAACGACCTTAATACATTGTAGACAAAAAGGGGAATCAATCCTGTGCTTAAGGCTGCAAGGTAGTTGAAAGCTGTGTCATGGACCCTGTTTTCGAGATTCATTCCACTTAAGATTGGATTTAAGGAGAGTGCTCCTCCGGCAAATACAAGGACGGCCATAATGACGGATAGATAAACACCCTGAATGACAGAAAAGGCAACTTCCTCACTCTGTTTCTTTGCTCCCACCAAGTGGGACACGATCGGTGTAACAGCAAGGAGTATGCCGCTTAGACCGGTGAACACTGGAACCCAAAGTGAGGATCCAATCGCTACACCTGCCAGGTCCTGAGAATTATAGCGGCCGGTCATTAAGGTATCAATAAATGTCATGGAGTACATCGCCAGCTGGGTTACTAGTATTGGAACTAAAATCACCAGCAGCTGATGCAGCTTTTGTTTTTTGCTGTATGTCTGATTCATGATTCTTTCCTCTTTCTTTAAAGTGACTAGAGAATTATATCATACTAAACAGAGGACGGTGCAAAGCAGGCCTTTATTCTGGGAAAAACAGCTATCGTAATCTGAACAAATCGATTAAAAGAAGAGTTTCAATTATGTGAACTTTTGAATAACGAGAATAAAAATCCTTCCAACGGCGAGTATAAATATTAAAAGCAGCCATTTCCAAAACTCGACTTGAAGGAGGCAGAATGATGAGCTTCAATATAAATAGGATTAATCCAAATCAGACTCAAGTTTCATTCGTGGACGGGCGTTTTGAGACACTTACAAATGAAGAGCTGGAAGAATTGCTGACCCAGTACGGAATAAGAGAAAAAACAGATGAACCGGAATCCAATATTATCAATTGAAAGAATAATAAAAAGCACTTGCCTGTATGCAAGTGCTTTCTTCCGCTTTTCAATTAAGCCTCCAGTAATTGGGACGATTCTTGGACTGCTGCTCCATGACGCATTACATGAAGAGTATATAGATCTTTTGGGATCTCATATAAATTGTAAATATCTTCATTGGCATTCAGCTGATCATAAACAGACTTTCTCGTTTCATTTGCAAGAATGACATAAGGAAGCTTTTCTGCAGCTTTTTGCGAGCGGATATTTTCCTTGCGGATCCGCATAAAGATTGTTTCAATGCCGGTTTCAAAAAAGAGTTCCTCAAAGAAAGCATCTTTTGCTAATTTGTTATAGCCTTTGCCATGGTAGGGCTTGCCAAGCCATGTGCCTAGGAAGCCGGCATTTTCCTGGATGTCATACAAATTGATTGTCCCAATCGGAGTGCCCCATTCATCAAGAATTGTGCGTGAAATCAATTCACCGCGTTCTTCTGCTTCGATTGTCTGCTTTGTAATAAACATAAACTCATCATAACAATTGGCTTTTTGGCGAACAAAAGGGAAGACATCAGGGTGCGTCATTAAATCGAATAAAGCATGGCAGTCGTGAAGATCACGTTTCTTGAGCATAGGATATCCCTCCAATTGAGGGCAGTCCTACTCCATGCCAAATAGAGCCATCGGTCCACCCTCGAAATTTTTTATTATGCTGCTAAAAAATTTCGGGGTGGGAATCGAACCCACTAGAACCAGATAACTGGTGGCGCACCATTTGCCTTCCCTATTACTATCGTTTCCGATATTAGATTGTCTGTCATAAAGAAGCAAAATTTTCACTTCACTTTAGGTATAATACTAAAAAAAAATCAAAAAGGAAATAGGTTTTTTGATTATTTTTTTTGCGATTTTATGTCAAATTACACCAGCGATATTCGACACGTTTTCACGATTCCCTGTACACAAAATTTCCGCCTATCATTGTCCATTTCGGCTTGGAAAGAAAGTGAAATGGGTGATGGTTCCACAAAACTAAATCGGCATCTTTTCCTTCCTCGATGCTCCCTAGCCGGTTATCGATCCTGAGGTTTTTTGCCGGCAGAATGGTGATTCCTTCTAAGGCCTTTTGTTCGGAAAGGCCTTCCCGGACTGCAATAGCTGCACACATATTTAAATACTGTACAGGTGTGTAGGGATGATCTGTAGTGATGGAAACTTCAACACCATGCTCTGTCAGCTGCTGATACGTTTTCCAGGTTTTGTTTTTCAGCTCCACTTTAGACCTTCTTGTTAAAGTGGGCCCGACTGATACCTTTAAATTCAGCCCTTCCAATTCGTCCGCAATTAAATGGCCTTCTGTACAATGTTCGATCCGAAGATCCAGATTGAATTCTTCTGCAAAGCGGATAGCAGAAATAATATCATCTGCCCTATGCGCGTGGATTCTGACGGGAATTTCTCTTTTAAGTGCTTTTACAAGCGGTGCGAACCTTAAAGAGTCAGGGTTATCGCACTGTAAGGCCTCATAAAAGGCTTCCCTCAGCATGCCCATTATCCCCATTCTTGTAATGGAATCCTTGTTCCCATGGCTGTGAATCCGTTTTGGATTCTCTCCAAGGGCAATCTTAAGTCCGGCTGTTTCCTGGATAATCATTTTGCTGATATTTTTTCCTGCAGTCTTAATAACAGAAGTAGTTCCCCCAATTACATTGGCGCTGCCTGGCATGATATGGGCAGTTGTGATGCCATATTTCACAGCATCCGCAAAAGCCGGATCAAGAGGATATACTCCATCCATCGCTCGAATGTGCGGGCTTAGCGGTTCAATTGTTTCGTTGGCATCATTGCCTGCCCATCCCGTGCCTTCATCATACAGGCCCAAATGAGTATGAACATCTATGAAGCCCGGAAGCAAGTGGTGTCTATGGCAGTCAATAATTTTTACATTTGAATCAGACTTTAGGTTCTTGCCTGTCTTTAATATCTTTCCGTTTTCTACTAAGACATCCCCATGAAAAGCAGGGGAAGCAACAGGGTAAATGAATGCGTTTTTTAATAAAATTTTCATCACATGGTCTCGTCCTTTGATCCTGTAGTATTTGCTTTATTTTACAAAAATGAAAAGAAAGGGTGAACATTTTCTGATTGAACAAATAAAAAAGTGTAAAATAATCAATTCTACACTTTTGAGTAATAAGCTGATTTAGGTTATGTTAACTTTTTCGCGTTTTGTAAAAAAAATAGAATACCCCCGAACCCAACGCGATGACTATGATAGGCAATATAAATGGTTTTGCGTATTCTTTAATGTCTCTCCAATGGTCACCAAGTTCCATTCCCAATAATAAAAAGAGAACCGTCCATGGCACCATGGCTGCTATTGTATATATTGTAAAGACCGATAATGGCATTTTGGCAATTCCGGCAGGGATGGATATGGCATGCCGTATTACAGGAATAAATCTGGCCGTAAAGATCACTCCAGTTCCATACTTTTCAAACCATTTCTCTGAAGCATCCAAATGTTTTTTTTGAATCAGTAAATATTTTCCATACTTATCAAGAACAGGCCTTCCTCCATACGCGCCAAGCCAGTAAAGAAACAGCTGAGCTAATGTTCCGCCTGCAATCCCCGCAAGCAGGGCACCTGTAAAATGGATGTCTCCGGTGCTGACTAAAAAGCCGCCATAGCTCAGGACAATTTCGCTTGGTATCACCTCAACCATTAATCCAAGTGCAATGCCGGCATAACCCAGCTGGGAAAGTATTTCAAAAATGCTGGCAATAATTTCTTCCATTCTGATACCTCCCCATTAGAAATTTAAAAAATCCCGGTCATTTGCAGGAGTATAATGGTGAACCCTAATATCCAAACGTATACAGCAAATATCTTCAAGGATTTTCGTTTTAGAAAATTAATCATCCAAACGACTGCTGCATAGCCAAAGAGTGCTGAAGACAAAGTTGCCATCAACATACTTCCAAGGGTTATGGCTTCTGTGTGACCGGACATCAATTCCCCAAATTGCATAACAATGCCGCCTGCGATGGCAGGAATGGATAGCAGAAATGAAAAATAAGCCGCTGTTTCCCTGTCGAGCTTTCTAAAGAGGCCTGCTGCAATGGTTAATCCGGATCTGGAGACTGCCGGAAAGATGGCGGCAGCCTGAAAGGTGCCGATAAACAGGGCATCTCCATATGTGATGCTGTCCATCTTTTTGGCACCTTTCTTAACACCATCAGCAATCCAGAGTATGAACCCCGTAAATAGAAATTCCCAGCCGATTGTAACCCCGGATTTTGAAATTGAATCAAACATGTCACTCAGCAGCAGCCCAACGATTACGGCTGGAATCGTACCGACAATCAGAAGGATAGATAGCTTGCCGAATGGCTTCTTTACGATTTGAAGCAATTCATTTTTGTATACGACAAGGACTGCCAGTAAAGTTCCTATATGCAGCATTGTATCAAGGAAGAGGCCTGCCTCATCAAGCCCAAATAGATGTCTCCCCAAATATAAATGTCCTGTACTGGATATAGGCAGGAACTCTGTGAGCCCCTGTATGATTCCCAGAATGAAAGCCTCCAGCTTTGACATCATCTATAAATCACCTTCCTAAGCAGGTAAAAAATTTGGCAAAGTCATGACGCAATGCCTGTCTTTAACATTTGTATTCAAGTTGTCCTAATCAAGAACTTGAAATTAAGGTTTTACGGATTTTATGGATGGGTGCAAAAATTAAAAAATACATGAAACCTTTTAAAATGAATAACGTAAATAATATAGAAGAAATCATAATATAGATTGAGGATTATTAGGAGGAAACAGAATGAATGATTATAAAATGCCTTCCAATGATGAAAGGCTCTTAGCAGCAGCCATCTATGTAACCAGTTTTTTTACAACTTTTATTGGACCGCTGATCATTTGGCTCTTAAAAAAGAATGACTCGGAGTTTGTAGATTATCATGGCAAGGAATATTTAAATTTTTTAATTTCCTATACGATTTACAGCGTCATCAGCGTAGTGCTTATGATCATCTTAATTGGGGTGATTACTATTTGGATCGTGGGAATCCTTGCTTTCGTCTTCACAATAGTAGCTGCTGTCAAAGCGTATGAAGGCAAGGAGTACAGAATACCTTTAGTTTTCAGGATTTTAAAGTAATTAAACAGAGTCCAGGGCCGTTGCCACTGGGCTTTTTTTAATGGATAATTAATTCTGCAGAGCTTTTAGTTATAAAGTACACGGGGTGATGTAATGAATAGACTCGATAACAAACAAAGGATGCTCAAGCTTATGGAGATTCTAAGAGAGCAAACTGATGAAGAAAATGAATATACACTGGACGATATAACTGAATGCTTTAAAAAGGAATATGGACCTGATGTGAAATTAAACAAAAACTCACTGAGGGACGATATTGAGCATCTGATTGAAGCGAAATTCGATATTACCATCAACCAGGAAAAAGAGGGGATGCCGAAGTTCTACAGCCATCAATACCGTCTATTCGAGCTTTATGAATTGCGTATGCTGATTGATGCTGTTGCTTCTGCACGCTTTATTACGAAAGATGAGACGAAACAGCTGATCCGGAAAATTAAGAAGCTGACAAGCCTTCATCATGCCAAAAAGCTGCATAATGAAATTTTGATCGATTCCTCTGTAAAAAGTGAAAGCAAACTGGTTCGGCTGGCTATCAATGATTTGCATGAAGCCATTTCCGAGCGGAGAATCGTCACATTTCAATATGGAAGATATAATCTTAACAAGGAATTTGTTTTAAGCCACAATGGAGGGCAATAAATACAGGGTCAAGCCGCTGGCGCTCACCTGGGTAAATGATTTTTATTATTTAATAGCCTATTACTTTGCTAAAGAAGAAATCCGCCATTATCGGATCGACCGTCTGCGCAATGTGAATATAACGGAAGAACAGTTTGCATATGAACCCTTTGATGTATCCAGGTATGTGAGCTCAACCTTTCATATGTATGCCGGCTCTGAAGAGTGGATAAAAATCCGGTTCCATAACGATCTGATCAACGTGATAATTGATAAATTCGGGCGGGATGCAGACATAAGAAAGCTTGATGAAAACTATTTCGTTTTAACAGCAAAAGCCATTGTAAGTGATGGTCTTGTCAAATGGCTCCTCAACTGGGGTAACCAGGCGAAGGTACTCTCGCCGTCCTCACTCATTGATCAAGTAACAAACGAAATCCGCAATATGATGTCTGTTTATGAAAAAGAAACGGATTAACCCTTCTTTATCTATTAAACTTTGAAGCGCTCCAGGATTGGGGCGTTTTTTTTGTTTAAAAACAATTGAATTACCAGTGAACGTTTTAGGAACTTGCACGTCATATGAATGACATAACAAATAAGGGAGGACAACATAATGGAATTTTTAGAAAGCATTAACTGGGCAATTCTTGCACCTATAGTCATCATTCAGCTTATATTAATCGCCATTGCCATTATTGATCTGGTAAAAATAGAAAAAGCAAATGGGCCTAAATGGGTATGGGCTCTTATTATTTTATTTATAAACCTGCTGGGGCCAATTATTTACTTTATTTTTGGAAGGAGAAGCTGATAATGCCAGTTGTAAACATAATAAACCTAAAAAAGCGGTTCCAGGACCTGGAAGTAATAAAAGGTCTGGACTTCCAATTATCTGAAAGAAAATGTATTGCCCTTCTGGGAGCAAATGGGGCAGGAAAAACAACTACATTAAAAATGCTTGCCGGCCTGGTGAAGCCAGATTCAGGAGCGATCGTGTTTGAAGGGGCAGAAAAAGCGGATTTCCGAAGATTAATAGGCTATCTTCCTCAATTTCCTGTTTTTTATGAATGGATGACAGGCAACGAGTTTCTCGAATATGCTGGCCAGCTTGCAGGTCTTTCTAAATCAGAAGCCAAAGACAGAGCAAAAGAACTTCTTGAACTTACCGGTATAGCTGAAGCTAAGAATCGGCGGATTGGAAAATATTCAGGAGGCATGAAGCAGCGGCTTGGCATTGCACAGGCTATAATCCATCGTCCGAAGCTCGTCATGCTTGATGAGCCGGTTTCTGCACTCGACCCATTTGGACGCAGAGAAGTGCTGGAGCTGATGGATAAGCTGAAAAAAGAATCAGCTATCCTATTTTCAACTCATATACTAAATGATGCAGAAGAGATTTGTGATGAAATATTATTTCTCCATAATGGTGAACTAGTTGAATCAGGGACATTGGCAGGCCTGAGAACTAAACATCAGCAGGCAAAAATTGACTTGGCTTTTAAAGAGAATACACTGCAATATGCAGAAGAATTATCTCTGCTTCAGCCTGTTTCTTCAATGAAATTGGATGGAGAGTATGCGAGCTTTTTGGTAGAGGATATAGAATATGCTAGAGAACTATTCTTAACTGAGATTATGAAACGGAACCTGCCGCTGGTTAAGTTTGAAATCAGCAGAATCAGGCTGGAGGATGTCTTCATGAAGGTGGTGCAAAAATGAATCAATGGATGACTTTATTTAAAAAGGAAATGCTTGAAATGTCCAGAAATTTCAAATGGATATGGGTGCCGCTTACTTTTATTATGATAGCTGTAAAAGAGCCGCTGACATTATATTATATGCCTCAGATTATTGATTCTCTTGGCGGGCTGCCGGAAGGAGCAGTCATCGAGCTTCCTGTCCCATCTGCAGGTGAAGCGCTTGCTGCAAGTCTTAGCCAGTTCAATACGTTTGGTGTGCTTATTATTGTATTAATTACAATGGGGACTATTGCTGGAGAAAGGAAAAGCGGTGTGGCGGGGCTTATACTGGTAAAACCTGTTTCTTATGCCTGGTTTGTAACGGCGAAGTGGGCTAGCTCTATGATTCTCATTTGGTTTTCATATTTTTTGAGTTATTTCCTCTCCTGGTACTATGTAGGCGTATTGTTTGAATTTATTTCTTTTGCGGATTTTCTCCAGTCCTTCTTTGTTAACGGCATCTGGCTTACTCTTATAGTAACTGTAGTAATACTGTTCAATACGTTTATGAAATCGCCTGGAGCAGTCGGATTTATCTCTATTGGCATCATTGTCATATTAAGCCTATTGAGCAGTTCACTCCCTCATTTGCTGGAATGGAGTCCGGCGCTGCTGTCTGCTTATTCGAATGCTTTTATCATGGGCAGTAATCTCCCGGATGAATTGCTGCCGAGCATCATTGTTTCTGTAGTCATGATCACGCTTTCCCTGCTTGCATCAATTGCTATCTTTAAAAGAAGGGAACTTGCCTGAATTCATGGCATGGTCTATCTTTGTGGGCATATATGTATATGGGAGGTTAATATTTTGGTAGTATAGCTTTAAAAGACTGAAAGGAAGATGAGCGGTGATCAGTGAAGCGGGTCTGGTACTTGAAGGCGGAGGGATGCGAGGAGTATACACAGCGGGGGTTCTCGAATATTTTCTTGAACAGGACCTCTGCTTTCCTTATGTCATTGGGGTTTCTGCAGGGGCTTGCAATGCAGCTTCTTACTTATCCAAGCAAAGGGGCAGGAATAGAATTGTGAATGTGGATTATGTTACAGATCCCCGATATATCTCATGGCGGAATTACTTTAAATCCCGCCAGTTTTTCGGGATGGATTTTATTTTTGATGAAATACCGAATAAGCTTGTCCCATATCACTATGATGAGTTTTATAAAAATGAGTCTGAATTTGTTATTGGAACAACTGATTGCCATACAGGTAAACCGGTGTATTACGGTAAAAAAGATTATGGCAAAGATATGCTTAAGGTTTTAAAAGCATCCAGTTCCTTGCCTTTTATTGCTCCGGAGGTAGAATTTAATAGCCGGGTCCTCCTCGATGGCGGAATCAGCGACCCTATACCAATCAAAAAAGCTCAGCAGGATGGATTGAAAAAAAATATAGTAATCTTGACAAGAAACAGGGGATATACCAAAAAGCCATCTAAATTTACTTTTATGGTCAAAAGAAAATATCCGCATTACACTGGGCTTCAGAAAGCATTGACGGAACGCTGCCGGACCTATAATGAGACCCTCCGCTATGTAGAACAGGAAGAGAAGAATGGGACAGTTCTTGTCATCCAGCCTCAGGCCATTAACAGTGGGCCGGATGGAGCGGAATCCTCAAAAACTGGAAAAGTTATATCTGCAAGGATATGAAGATGCAAGAAAATCCATTGAGAGAATCAATCAATTTTAGTCAAACCGTATCTAATAAGATGCGTTTTTTTCTTAAGGAAATAGTCTTATCTTTTCGACAGGGCTGACAGGGAGCAAGCAAAGTTTTTGATTGAGAATCAAGCGAATAGACCCGGAAAAACTTAAAATATATAAAGGAGTAATGGGTTTTAAGTAGTATTTTTTGCGAAATGACGGAGAGGCATGTCGAAATACAAAGATTGTTGATATCTTTATTTCGAATATAATGAAAATTAGAAAATATAAGGGGGGTCTCAATAAAAAATGAATATCAAGAAGGGTATCGTAACGGGTACATTAAGTTTGGCATTATGTGCCTCAGCCGTTTTTGCGGGTTCTGTCAGCACTGGACAAGCCCAAACGGTTGAAAAGAGTTACTTAGTCGTTTTTAAAGATGAAGGAAAGCTTCCTGCAGGCTATACAGACCTATTGAAAAAATTTGGAGGACAAATAGAGAATAAGCTCGAAAAATTAGGAGCTGTTGAGGTTTCATCAGCAAATCCTAATTTTCTTAATGAAATCAGGAAATCTTCCTTGGTATTGTCTGCTGGCGCTGAAAATGTTATTTATCCCGAAGCTCCTGCAGTAGATGCAGATCTTCCATTAGATAATGCTGATTTATATAACAATCTGCAGTGGGATATCAAACAAGTAACAAATAATGGTGCATCATGGAATCTTCCAGGAGGAACTGGAAAGACAGCTGACGGTAAAGATATCGTTGTTGGTGTAATTGACACAGGGATTGACTATACTCATCCAGATTTAAAAGAAAATTATGCATACGGTAAATCCTTTGTTCCAGGCTACCCGGATCCAATGGATGAAAACAGCCATGGAACCCATGTTGCAGGATCCATTGCAGCAAAAGGAAGAACCATGGGTGTCGGACCTGACTTGAAGGTAGCAGCATACCGTGTATTCGGCCCTGATGGCGGTGCAGCGACTTCCCATATCGCCGAAGCCTTAATAACAGCTGCGGACGACAATGTGGATGTTGTCAACATGTCTCTTGGCGGGTATGACTGGTTCCAGAATCCCGAGTATACAACGAAAGAAACCGTAGCGGACGTGCAGATGTTTAACAGAGCCATCAAATATGCGATTCAAAAAGGTGTTACTGTAGTTGGTTCTGCAGGCAATAACGCTGTTGATTTAAAGAGCCCGGGACAGCTGTCAGGTTCTGATAACGGTGCAACACACAGAAGCCCAAGCAGTCAATTGATGATTCGTGTATCTGCTGGAGGAGCTTTAAAGAATCTTGCTTTCTATTCCAATTACGGTGTCGGCAAAATTGATGTCATGGCGCCTGGCGGAGACTTGGGACCAAACTATGATCCAAATACTGGAGCTGGCAGAGACAATTCTTATTTGGCATTAGCAACAATCCCTGGCGGCGGATATGGGTATAAAGGCGGTACTTCTATGGCCGCTCCGAAAGTTGCGGCACTGGCTGGTGTTATTATCGCAAAACATGGGAAAGACCAAATCTCTCCTGCACAAGTAAAGCAGATCATTCAATCTTCATCAGAAGATATCTTCAAGCCTGGATACGACGAACAATCTGGCCATGGGCTAATTAATGCGGTTAATGCTTTAAAGTAATTCCATCAAACGAGCTGGCGGAAAGTTTCCGTCAGCTTTTTTATTTGAAGGAAAATCAGCGAATAAAGATGGTAACGAATAACTCAAACAGACTATTTGCAGATGCGGCAATATGTACCCTCCAAAAATCCTCCCAAAAATTCATTTTTTTTGGAACTATTTAATAGAATATAGAGAAATACATATAGCGGGGGAGACATACTGATGAATATCCAGCAATATTACCGGAAAACAGCTGACATCTCAATAAATGCGAGCCTGGCCGCACTTGTACCTCCATTTTTCTTTCTATTGATTTTCATAAAAGAATCTCAACGGACGAATTTAATCCTTTTTCTAATCCCTTTCATCATATATAGTTTTCTGTGCCATCAAATTCACTTGCTGAATAAGCAAAGGGCGGCCGAGATAGTGGAGAGAAATTCCAATAATAGCAGACAAGCCCTTCTCTCATTGTTATGCCAGTCAAATTTGATGATCGCTTTTATGCCGGCTCCTTCCCTTAGAATGGTGCTTTTTGATCCGGAAGGAAGGCGGGTTGGTGAAATCAGGGATATGAAAATGTGGAAGTTTAGATGGTTCTTGCCTTATTTTTTGGACCGTCTTTTTCCAAGAAGGCTGGGTATCTATGATTATAACAATAATCTGGAGGCATCAATCCTAATCGATAGAAACGGCGTTGATATTTCGTTTGTGAAAGACTCCTGCAAAGAAACAATCATAAATAAAAAAGATGGATCCAAACTGGTATATGAGAATGGCTGTGATCGATATTCCATTCCTAAAACCTTTTTCCATACGGATTTTCAAGTTCTTGATGAGAAATCAAATAGGATAGCGCGCCTTCGCAAAGGATGGATGCCGCTAGAATGGGGGCAGCAGTTCAGGGATCCCAATACACCTGTACTTTCTTTTGAGGAGGGTCTGACAGCAAAAGAAAAGCTTAGAATATATGCCATTCTTGCGACGCTTTTTCTTTACCGCAATCACTAAAACAGAGTGCACATTTATAGATTCTATATTCCCCATATAGTATGATAAGTTCAGTTTAAATATAGGGATATCAGTATAGAGGTGTTGGAATGAAAAAGTTTCTAATCGCAGCCGCAGTTATTGTCGTTTTGCTGTTTATTGTTGACAAAACAATTCTCAAGGAAAAAGGGGTAGTAGAGCAAGCCGGACAAATGCAGAAATACGATAAAATGGAAGACCCTGAAGATTTGCCTGTTGGTTTGGAGAAAGGAAACCTTGCTCCTGATTTTGAACTGACAGATATGGAAGGAAACCCAGTAAAACTCTCCGATTATAGAGGCAAGGCAGTTTTGTTAAATTTCTGGGCAAGCTGGTGTCCTCCTTGCCGTGCAGAAATGCCGCATATGGAGAAGCTGTATAATAAGTATAAAGATGAAAATTTCGATATTCTTGCAGTCAATCTTACAAACACTGAAAAAAATAGCGGTGACGCAGAGAAATTCGTAAAAGAGCTGGGGCTGACTTTTACAATTCCTATGGATGTAAAAGGCGAGGCAGGTTCTGACTATAATATAATGGCCTATCCTACAAGCTATTTTATTGATTCCGATGGTGTTATTAGAGAGAAAGTTTTGGGAGCTTTAAATGAAGAGTATATGGAGAAGGAAATCAAAAAGCTTCCATAAATAAAACCGGAGAGCCATTGTCAGCTCTCCGGTTTTATTTCTGTAATCATATTCTGGTGCAGACGATTAACGATTACTCTTTTTCGGTATAGCATAATGCCTGCTTCGGCAATATCATTTACGGCTGAGCGATTTATGAAAGCCCCAAACAGCAGTCCGGCTATCGGGATCATTTGAAAAAGTTTTTTCCAGCCAATTTGGTCCCTGTAAGAAAACACAACTTCTCTCCACCCCTGAAGCTCGGAAACGACTTCCCTTTTTGCTCCTGCTTCTTTAGAACCAAACATGGAAAGCTGCTGCAGAATGGCTTTTTTTCCTACAATGTCACTGGAAACAAATTGCAGAATTTTTACGATGAACATTCTTTCATTCTTATCAGCTGGATCAAAGCCATAGCAAATCGCGATATCCTGAAGGGTTTTTAGCTGAATGCCAAGTAGAAGAGGGATATCAATCGTCAGGGTGAAAATCCCTCCAACCCCAGTACTGGCACCTTGCAATGCAGCGGTTCTTTTACGGTTTGAGCTTAGCTTTCCAGCGGCTTCATCCATCTTTGATATGGGCAGGCTTTCTACATCCTCTAAGGTATGAATATTTTGTTCAGGATAATAGTTCTTTAACGCCGAAGCTGAACTTAAATATCTTCCTCCTGATTGAATATATGTGCCAAGCTCATCAAGAATCACTCCAACCTTTTTTTGTATGAACTCCGGTGTGAATCTATCAATTAACTTAAAAGGGAGTCTTCCCAGCTTCTCCCAAAACCATAAATCACCTTGGTCTTTTTCCCATTCTTCACATTTTTTTAGTTCATTTATAAGAAGTTCCCTCGGTTCAATCATATTTAAATTCCTCTCCTTCTTCTATAATTACCTATACGTCAGTTTAAAGCAAAAGTTTCAATTCTTTATAAACAATTCTCTTTGTATATTCCGACTATTCATGGTAAGATTCTTATAATAGAATAGGATTTCCTTCGGGGCAGGGTGAAATTCCCAACCGGCGGTGATGAGGGTACGCCCTCTTAGTCCGTGACCCGGTTTTATTAGCAGAGATGCAGGAACATGCGCTTTTCTAATGATTGTCTAGCTCCAGCGCCTACCCCCTCGAGGTCACAAGCCAATCCTCCCAAAAAGGCAAAAGACGCCTTTTCTGCGAGGCTCGTCTTGTGCTTGTCGGGGGTGAACAAGGCGCTTGCGCTTTTCTAATGAAAACGGTGGATTTGGTGAAACTCCAAAGCCGACAGTGAAAGTCTGGATGGGAGAAGGAATGATTATAGTGCTGCGTTCAAAAAAATCTTTTTTAAACGCTTATTTCGTCATGTGATTTTGCCCCGTTTCACCTTGCTGGTGTACGGGGTTTTGCCGTTTCAAACTTAATTTGGAGAAACTGTAAGGGAAGGAGGAACCAGATAATTTGAACCATCAGGAATATATGAAGTTAGCCATCAGCCTGGCAGCGGCCACTAAAGGCCAAACCAGTCCTAACCCGCAGGTGGGTGCGGTTGTTGTTAAAAATGGTGAAATTCTGGGGATGGGTGCTCACCTGAAAGCAGGAACTCCCCATGCTGAAGTCCATGCGATTGCTGCAGCTGGCGATAAGGCTAAAGGTGCTGATATTTATGTCACGCTTGAGCCATGCAGCCATTTTGGCAGGACTCCGCCATGCGCAGACTTAATAATTAATTCAGGAATTAATAGGGTTTTTATTGCTTCTGCCGATCCGAATCCTTTAGTTTCCGGCAAAGGAATTGAAAGAATGCAGGATGCCGGGATTGAAGTGGTGACCGGCTTATTGAAGGAGGAAGCAGATGCCCTAAACGAACCATTTTTCCATTTTATAAAAACAAAGACACCATATGTAACCATTAAAGCAGCTTCATCGTTTGATGGAAAAACAGCTGCAAAAACCGGTGACAGCAAATGGATTACTTCTCCAGAATCCAGGCAGGATGTGCATCGGCTACGGCATGAACATGACGCAATACTTACAGGTGTAAATACGATCATTCACGATAATCCCCTTTTAACCGCCAGGCTGCCCCAAGGCGGAAAAAATCCCATTCGAGTTGTATTAGATACAAATCTGAGAATTCCCGCTGACGCAAATGTCATCCGGGATCAGTCTGTAAAGACCATAATCTTTACCGGCTGCGAAATAGATCGGTCAAAGGCAGAAGAGCTAAAGAAGTATAATACTGAAGTTTTTTCTTTTTCTGCTAATGAGGTGCCGATTAAAGAAGTATTAAGAAATTTAGGTGAAAGAAACATCATGACTTTATTTGTTGAAGGCGGATCAGAGATCCATGCTTCATTTATAAATAGCGGTTTCTTTCAGCAGATAATCCTTTATATGGCTCCTAAAATTATCGGGGGCAATAAGGCGATTCCATTTATTGGCGGGGATGGTGCCAGCTATGTAAAAGATGCCCCTGCACTGGAATTCACAGAAATTGAAAAGATTGGCGGAGACCTTAGAATTACCGCAAAACCGCTGAGGGAGGCCAAGGAGTAATGTTTACTGGAATTATTGAGGAACTGGGAACAGTAAAAAAAGTAGTTCAGCAAGGCAAGGCCATGAAACTGACAATTCAGGCATCCACAGTTTTAACAGATGTTCAACTGGGGGACAGCATTTCGGTAAACGGCGTGTGCCTTACAGTTACGGAATTTGCGAAAAATGAATTTTCAGCAGATGTCATGCCCGAAACATTCAAAAGTACTTCGCTTTCTGCCATTAAAGAACGAACAAAAGTCAATCTGGAGAGGGCGATGTCGGCAAATGGCCGCTTTGGAGGACATTTTGTGACAGGGCATATTGATGGAACTGGTCAGATTCTAAAAAAAACAGCGAGTGAAAACGCCATTTATATACAAATATCTGTGCCTCCTGCATTAAGCCATTTGCTTATCATGAAGGGATCAATTGCCGTGGATGGGATTTCCCTGACTGTTTTCGGCAATGAAGACAATACTGTTACTGTCTCGATCATTCCCCACACAGCAAGTGAAACGGTACTCGGCTTCAAAGCAGCGGGAGACATTGTTAACCTCGAGTTCGATATGCTGGCTAAATATCTATATTCCTTCATGAACAGGCAGCAGGAAACCTCATCGCCTAAAGAAGGAGTTTCAGAGCGATTCCTTAAGGAGAACGGCTTCTTATAATTAGCAAAAGGAGGGTCAATCAAACATGTTCAGTGATATAAATGAGGCATTAGAAGATTTAAAAGCAGGAAAAGTCATCATTGTCTGTGATGATGAAGACAGGGAAAATGAAGGGGATTTCCTTGCAATCGCGGAATATGCGAAACCGGACACGATCAACTTTATGGCCAAAGAAGGCAGAGGCCTGATTTGTACACCTATCACTGAGGAACTGGCTGAAAAATTGGAACTGAATCCAATGGCAGAAGTGAATACTGACAGTCATGGAACAGCTTTCACAATCAGTGTTGACCATGTAAAAACCACTACAGGCATCAGTGCATTTGAGCGTGCATTCACGATAAAAGAAATGCTTGAGGACGACGCTAAACCTGCAGACTTTTCACGGCCGGGACATGTTTTTCCGCTAGTGGCCAAAAAAGGAGGAGTCTTAAGGCGTGCAGGCCATACTGAGGCCGCGGTCGATCTGGCACGTCTTGCAGGTGCTGAACCAGCCGGGATAATCTGTGAAATAATGAAAGACGATGGAACGATGGCTCGAGTGGATGATCTGGAAAAAGTGGCTGAAAAGTTTGATTTAAAAATGATTACTATTCAGCAATTGATAGAGTATCGATTGAAGCATGACTCCATTGTCAAAAGGGAAGTGGAGATACAGCTTCCAACAGAATTTGGAGACTTTAAAGCAGTAGGCTATACAAACACTGTCGATGGAAAAGACCATGTAGCTCTTGTAAAGGGAGAAATCGATGAACGTGAACCAGTATTGCTTCGTGTGCATTCGGAGTGTCTGACTGGAGATGTATTTGGATCCAACCGCTGTGACTGCGGGCCGCAGCTTGAAGCAGCGCTGGCACAGATTGAAGAGGCAGGCCGGGGAATCCTTTTATATATGAGACAGGAAGGGCGCGGCATCGGACTGATCAATAAAATGAAAGCCTATAAGCTGCAGGAAGAGGGCTACGATACAGTTGAAGCAAATCATAAGCTCGGATTTAAGGACGATCTACGCGACTATGGGGTAGGTGCACAAATCCTTAGGGATCTGGGAGTAAAAAAAATGCGTCTGCTAACCAATAATCCCCGCAAAATTGCTGGATTGGGCGGTTACGGGCTGGAGGTATCCGAACGGGTTCCTCTTCAAATGCCTGCAAAACCTGAAAATGAAAATTACTTAAAAACAAAGAAAACAAAACTTGGGCATTTATTACAATTTTAAGGGAGCGATTAGAGATGAAAAAGGTAATCGAAGGACATTTAGTAGGAACAGGATTAAAAATGGCCATTGTAGTATCGCGTTTTAATGAATTCATTACGGGCAAGCTTTTAAGCGGAGCGGAAGATGCACTCAAGCGCCACGGAGTAAGCGAAGAAGATGTGACAGTTGTGTGGGTTCCTGGAGCATTCGAAATCCCTCTGGCAGCTAAAAAGCTGTCCCAATCCGGAAAATATGATGCAGTCATCACCCTTGGCACAGTGATCCGCGGAGCAACTCCGCATTTTGATTATGTCAGCGGCGAAGTGGCTAAAGGGGTCTCAAGCACAGCATTGCAAAGCGGTGTTCCTGTTATCTTCGGTGTTCTTACAACTGACACGATTGAACAGGCAATTGAGCGGGCAGGCACCAAAGCTGGAAACAAAGGATGGGAAGCGGCTGTCGGAGCTATTGAAATGGGCAACCTTTACAGACAATTATCCGAAGGTGAATAATGTTCCGGATTTTTTGCCGGCATGAGAATAAGAGTGTGCTTCCAGGTGCAATTGTCTTGCCCGGTTGCAATATCTACCAAAATCGGCGGGGGATTTCCGCCGGTTTTTTTTAAAATTTATGGGCAGACGTCTGACCTTTCTATTGGCAGAATGAGTTTTTTTTGATAAAATACTGCTTGTGGCTCACCCGTACTTTTTAGTGATCACTCTTAACTGAGGGAGATGTATACGGGGAGAGCGGGTAGGGAGAGGGCTAATTGAATAGATAGGTAGTATATATGAATAAGTGGTTTAACCAGCTTTTTCAGCTTGATTCAAATGGAACAACTGTAAAAAGGGAGGTTATGGCTGGGGCAATCGGCTTTTTTACGATTGTTTATATTATCGCAGTTAACTCTCTAATTCTCTCTGAAGCAGGAATTCCGCTGGAGGCAGCCATTTTTGCAACCATTATAACATCGGTTGTCGGCTGTTTGATTATGGGGTTTTGGGCAAATGTACCGATTCTCCTTGTGCCTGGAATGGGAATTAACGCTTTGTTTTCCTATACAATGGTCCAATCGATGGGCTTATCCTGGCAGGAAGCATTGGCTGTTGTCTTTATATCTGGTCTGATCTTTGTATTCGTGGCTTTTTCGCGATTCGCAAAGACATTAAGCGAATCGATTCCACATTCACTTAAAGAAGCAATAACAGTGGGACTCGGACTTTTCTTGATGCTGATCGGACTTGAAAAGGGCGGAATCGTTGAAAAAGGGACAAACTCCATTATTGCTATGGGTGAGCTTGGAGACCCGCAAGTGCTTGCAACCATCTTAACGTTCCTGCTTGCCATTATTTTATTTATGCGCAATGTGCCTGGCAACTTTTTGATTACTGTTGTAGCAGGAACATTGATAGCATGGGCTTTTGGGCTGATTAATGTGCAAAGTACCGAGGAAAAGCCGTTTGCTCTTTCCGATTATATGGAAGTATTTGGATCGATGTCATTCGATAACTTACTTTCCGTCACTTTTTGGATTGCCATTTTTTCATTGACAATGGTTCTTGTCTTTGAAAATATCGGATTAGTTCACGGTCATGTTGGTTTTATTAATAGGCCGGAACAGTTTAAGCGTGCTTTTCAGGCAACTTCGGTTTCTGCATTATTGTCAGGAATTTTTGGGACAAGCCCGACTGTAGCAACGGTTGAAAGTGCAGCGAGTATGGCTGCCGGCGGACGTACAGGATTGACAGCAGTCACAACTGGATTCCTGTTTATGCTATCCGCATTCTTTATCCCTGTTATTAAATTGATTCCCAACAGTGCAATTGCGCCTATTCTTATCATTATTGGCGGACTGATGCTTCAAAACATCCGTAATCTTGACTTAAAGGATATGAGCGAAAGCTTTCCAGCTATCTTTATCATTGCCATGATCCCGTTCACGTATAGTATTGCGGACGGCATTGCCATTGGATTTATTCTTTATCCAATCTTAAAGATTTCGATTGGCAAAGCAAAGGAAGTTTCATTTGCATTGTATGTCATAGCTGCTTTATTTTTATTCAACTTTGTTTTTCATGTCATTAGTTAATATAGATATATTGGGATGCCCTATTTGGGGCATCCTTTTTCTTTTTTCTTAACAAAGAAAACTGGTGAATTTTGTATAAAAATATAAAAATTCTTTTTGTTCAACAAGTTTCGATACACGAGTTAATATAGGTCTATAGTAATATGGGGTTTTCGGAGGTATGTCAATGGAAGTGTTTGTAGAAAGGCAGCCGATTTTCTCCTAAAAAATATACCGGCAAACCGGGCTAATATGTTAGCCGCTGTGCTATTATAGATATTTTTTCTGCGGCTTAATATATCTTTTCATTTCTGCGGCCATATTCCTTTTAGCAGATACCGGAATGTCTGCCTGGGAAAGGTCCTCGGGGAAGGGAAAAATCCCATAGTCATTAAAACGGACCCGGATAATCCCTTCATATACAATTGTATTATTAAAAAATGCCGTTGTTTCTACAAAGGCATTTTTTTCATTAATAACGCTGCCAAACTCTTCGATCCGCTGGATGAAAAATTTAAATGTATAAAGATCAGTATTAATATCGGCCACTTCCCTAAATGACGGAATTTATCAATTTTCTAATTAGTTAATAATATAATAGGGAAAACAATTATTGAATAATAAATGCTTTTATGGCACTCTTATTTATAAGTTAGGCTACAAATGGTTTGGAGGTATTACTATGAACATTGAATTGCTGAAATGTCATGGATCAGGAAATGATTTCTTTATAATAGATGAAATTTCCCATACGTATAATTTTACAGAAGAGAATCGTGCTGAGCTTGCCAAAGCAATATGTGACCGCAGCACTGAACTTGGTGCAGATGGAATTCTTTTCGTATTAAAAAGCGAAAAAGCAGATGCAAGGATGCGTGTTTTTAATCCGGATGGATCAGAAGCATCAATGTGCGGAAATGGATTAAGATGCGTTGCCCGTTATGTATGTGAACTTCTTGGTCTAAAAGAAGCCATCATTGAAACCATGAAAGCGGATTTGCAGGTAAAAAAGCAAGAGGACATCTTTGAGGACATTCCAACTTATCTTGTTGAAATATCACCTGTTTCATTCGATTTGAAGGATCTTCCTTTAGTTCTCGATAAAGATACTATAATTAATGAAAAAGTCAGCGGGATCTCAGAGGAATTAGCTTTTACGGCCTTAGCAGTCCCTAATCCCCATTTTGTTTCCATTGTGGAGAAAGAGCAAATTACATCTGACCTGCAAAAAAAGATCAGTGAATATTTGAACGGGCCGAATGATTTCTTTCCTGATGGAGTAAATGTCAGCTTTGTAAAGCCGCTAAAAAAAGGGCATATTTATGTAAGGACATTTGAGCGGGGAGTAGGATTCACCAATGCCTGCGGTACAGCCATGTCCGCTTCAACACTTGTCACTTGCATGAATGGGCTGAATAAAATCGAAGAGCCTGTTGAAGTATACAATAATGGCGGAAAAGTGCGCTGTGTAGTTCATGAGAAGAATGGCAGGCAGTCCATTGATTTAATTGGGAATGCCAGCTATGTTTACCGCTGTGAAGCGGAAATCAATATGGAAAAACCGCAAGAGTTCACCCTATCCCAGAAAGAAGAACATACTGGAGAAATTAAGCAATATGCTAAACTTCAGGAATATGCCCAAGCGGTACTTAAAGAATGGATGTAGGATAAGGCATTGGCCTTATCCTTTTTTGTTTTCCTGTTTTAAAAAATCGAGCACTGGAGAAAAGGGCTGATTTTCCTTTGTCTGAAAATAAGAACTGAATGGATCGCCATCGCTGTTTACCCTTTTTATAAGATTGGTTATCTGAAACCGCTCCATTGTGAGTTTCTCATTGACTTCCTCCCAAAACAGAGGAGCAGCAACAGTTGCTGCTTTATTTCCTCTTGCTGAATAAGGGGCAATGATCGTCTTGCCTTCTGCATGCTGGATATAATCCACATAAAGCCGGCCTCCGCGATTTTTCTTTAATCTTTCTATTGTAAAAGAATCGGGATCTTTGGAAATTAGATACTGGGCAATAAATTCGGTGAACAGCCGAGTATCATCAAAGCTATAGGTATTTTCCTGCAGCGGGATATAGATTTGCAGACCTTTATTCCCGGATGTTTTGACAAAGCTGATTAATTTCAGCTGATCAAGCACCTCTTTAATCAATATTGCAGCTTTAATGGCAAGATGAAAAGCGTCCCTCGAAGGAGGATCTAAATCAAACACTATTTCGCTGGGACCATTGCTGTAAATGGTCTTAAATGGGATATGATATTCAAATGCAAGCTGGTTGCCAAGCCAGAGCAGTGTTTGAAGATTATTGCAGACAATATAATTGATGCCTTCAGACATTTCAGTTTCTACAAAATCCGGTGCGTAATCCGGGCAATTTTTCTGGTAGAAAGGCTCAGCAAAGATCCCATGCGGGTAGCGGATTACAGTTAAAAGCCTTTTCTTTAAAAATGGCAGCATATATGGAGCAATCTCTCTTAAAAAGTGAATGTAATCAATCTTTTGAATAGCTGGTGTTTCCCATAATGGCTTATCTGGATGGGTGATTTCTATTTCGGGAGGCAGGTTTTTCTGCTGTTGTATAAATTTCTCATAAGTGCAGGCATCAGGCTTCAAATCGAAACGAAACTGGTGAAAATGCGGTTCGCGCATTTGATCCTCATAAATCTCCAGATATTTAACTTCCACACATATTGCTGGTTCTACATAAATGAATTGGCTGTTTTCATCTGTTTTATTATCTTTGATGATTTGGAATAAGGCTTGTTTTTCATCGGGCTTCAACCCAAAAAGAAACTGTCCGATTGCTATGACAGCATCCCCCTGGAATACACCAGCATAAAAATAGCCATTTGATTTTTCATATGCGGTGATAAAGCAGTTAACGTATTTCCAATTCTTGAATTTTAGCCATAAAGATGATCTCTTTCCTTCTTCCCATTTATTCTTCAACTGCTTTGCCACGATTCCTTCACCATCATGCAGGACAATTTGTTCCCAAAGTTCATTAAAGCTGCGGTATGGAGGGATTAATTGTATCAATCTCGGATCCTTCTCATCAGGTTTTAAGGGCATATTACAATCCTTAAACAAAGCTTCCAGTTCTGCTTTTCTGGTAAAGTACTCTTTATCGGTCATTTTTTTGCCTTTTACCATCAAAATGTCAAAAATAAGAAGACGGCAGGGCGCAGTTTTTGCCTTCTCTTGAATTTTCTTTTCAGACCTCATCCTGCCCCTGACCTGGATGGACCCAAAATGGGCTTTATAGGCATTCTCCAGAAAGACTAATTCTCCATCTAGTGTAAGTGGAAGGTATGGTTCGAATTTATCTTTGTTTTGCTCCAAAAAATCCTTAATTTCCGGGAAAATATGTAATAAAGGCTTATCATTCCTGCTTGTCAGTCTGGGTTCCTTGTCCAAGTGCAGGATTGCTCTAAAACCATCATACTTCGCTTCAAAGAGCCATTCCTTCTCTTCCGGAACATCAAAAGTTAAGGTTGGAAGCATTGGTCTCATTCAAATTGGCCTCCTTTACAATCGTTACTATAGTTTTGGCCATTGCCGCTAAAACTACTCAGTTTCCAAATGTTTTAGCGTATCTCCCTTTTTATTAATACACAAGTTATGAGTACTACATCTAATAAGAATGGGAGTTTGACTATGCACACAATGTGGAAAGGAAGCATCAGTTTTGGGCTGGTGAATATACCAATCAAGCTGCACTCGGCTACAGAAGATAAGGATATAAAGCTGAGAAATCTTCATAAAGAATGTCATTCGCCAATTAAATATGAGAAAACATGTCCTGTTTGTGAAGTAGAAATTAAAAACGAAGATATTGTAAAAGCTTATGAATACACAAAAGGAAAGTTTGTCGTTTTAGAGGATGAGGATTTAGAAAAGCTTAAACAGGAAAATGAGGATAAAGCTGTCGAGATTGTGGACTTTGTAAAAATACAGGAGATTGATCCGATTTATTATAATCGCACATATTATATGTCTCCAGGGGACGGAGGAGGAAAAGCCTATTCCCTTTTAAGAAAAGCGCTGGAGACGTCAGAAAAGGTAGGTTTGGCAAAAATCATTATTCGATCCAAAGAACAGCTGGCTGTGGTCCGGGTATATGAAAACACTCTTGTAATGGAGACCATTCATTACCCTGATGAAGTGCGTAAGGCTGCGGATGTGCCAAATGTACCTGCAGAAGACAAAGTGACAGATAAGGAAATCGATACTGCCATTATGCTGATTGATCAATTAACCACTGAATTTAAACCCGAGAAATATAATGATGACTACCGGACAGCTCTTTTGGAGCTTATCGAAGCAAAACGTACTGGCAAAGATATAGTCACACCGGTCGAAAAAGAACCTGCAGCCAATGTAACCGACCTTATGGCTGCCCTGCAGGCATCAATTGATAAAACCAAGCCTGCTGATGCAGAAACAAAGAAAAAACCGGCAGCTAAAAAGAAACGTGCTCCTGCAAAAACAAAAGCAAAAAAGCAGGCTTAATAGAAATAAAACCGACTTTGCTTTTGCAAAATCGGTTTTTTACTGGAGCTATTTTTTTGAAGAAAAGTCTTCAAAAAATGTTCCGTTTATCAAAGTTAGTGGTAATCCTATAAATAAAAAGGATTTGTTTAAATGAACAGGAAAAATTTAACATCAAAAAATATCATCTACTTAACGTTGGCAGCTGCAATTATTGGCGGATTTGTGCTGCTTTTTATTGAATTAGTGGACGAATTGAAGGAAAATGAGCTAATTCGATTCGATGAAGCTGTGATTCAATATGTACAGGCCTTTATTTCTCCCCGGCTCACGGAGTATATGAGCGTGATTACTTTTTTGGGGTCGGTAAAATGGCTGGCTTTTTCTGTAATTATGGCGGTCGTGCTTTTGTTTATATTTAAAAAGAGTTCACTTGCATGGTTCATGGTTCTTTCATCCGGTCTTGGATCACTTTTCAACTTGCTGCTGAAATGGATTTTCAAAAGAGAACGACCGGATATCAGACCTCTGATTGAGGAGCAGGGATTCAGTTTTCCGAGTGGCCATTCAATGGGATCTTTTATTTTTTATGGCTCGCTGGCCTATATGATCATCCATTTGGCAAAAAGAAAACGATGGAAGACTGCATGGACAGTGATGCTAGGCTGTTTTATCATCATGATTGGGTTAAGCCGCATCTATTTAGGCGTTCATTTTCCCAGTGATGTAATAGCTGGATTCGCAGCCGGAGGTGCCTGGCTGACAATAATGATAATTGGATTCCGCTATTATGAGTACCGCAAAAATGTATAATGGGTATTGAGAAATGCGCAGTTTCTTTATAACATAGGGAAATAACAGATACAGGAGTGGGAACAATGAATCAAAAAATTTTGCCGGCATCTTCAAACATGAAAGAATTTGAAAAGTTCCTGAAAAGCCCCTATGACATTGGTGTATTTCTCGATATGCACATTTCGCAGCTGAAGAATGTTTCGCAGATGGCAAAAGCACATAACAAAAAAATGATTTATCATGTTGATCTGATTCATGGCTTGAAAAGCGATGATTATGCCGCTGAATATATATGCCAGGAATTTAAGCCTTACGGGTTAATTTCTACTAAATCCAGCGTCATCCTGAAAGCAAAGCAAAAAGGAGTGATCGCTGTCCAGAGGATTTTCCTCATCGATTCTCACGCGCTTGAAAAAAGTTATAAATTAATCGAGAAAACCAGGCCGGACTACATAGAAGTTTTGCCGGGAGCCATGCCATGGATGATAAAAGAAGTAAATGAACGTTTGAACACCCCCATATTTGCTGGAGGACTCATCCGATCAGAAGAAGAAGTGAAGAATGCGCTTGGTGCAGGAGCAGCTGCCATTACAACTTCGAAAATAGAATTATGGGAAAGGTTTTCATAAAAATGTTCAAGGAAAGTTTGACAACGTTTTCATAGACTTGTATACTCGGTTTAACAAGTTAATTTATGTGTCGGAGATTAGGAGATTCACACAGTTTAGCCATTAATGGCTTAATCTGTCGTGAATCTCCTTTTTTGTTTCCGATCACCCAAAACGGAAAGGGGATTTTCAGATGTCTGCTTTTATGGGAGAAATAATTGGAACGATGATCTTGATTGTTTTTGGAGGAGGCGTTGTTGCCGGAGCGAATTTAAAAAAAACTTTCTCTTTCAATGGAGGGTGGATTGTTATCACCATTGCCTGGGGACTAGCTGTAACGATGGGGATTTTTGCTGTAGGATCGATTAGCGGGGCACACTTGAATCCTGCTGTAACAATCGGGTTTGCGCTTAGCGGGGATTTCCCTTGGGCAGACGTGCCTGGCTATATTCTGGCTCAAGTCCTGGGAGGTTTTTTGGGAGGGGTTATTGTATTCCTTCACTATCTCCCGCATTGGAAAGAAACAGAAGACCAGGGTGCTAAACTTGCTGTTTTCTCAACCAGTCCTGCGATTCCCCATACATTTTCAAATTTATTAAGTGAAATGATTGGGACGTTTATTCTTGTACTGGGATTGATGTTTATTGGGGCAAATCAATTTACAGAAGGCTTAAATCCGATAGCTGCAGGCCTTCTGATTGTTGTAATCGGAATGTCGCTCGGAGGGACAACTGGCTATGCGATTAATCCGGCTCGAGACCTGGGACCGCGAATTGCTCATTTTCTTCTTCCGATTGCAGGAAAAGGGAAATCGAACTGGGGGTATGCATGGATACCGGTAGCTGGTCCAATCCTGGGGGGATTAATGGGTTCCGCATTCTATCAAGTGATGTTCGATGACAAAGCTTCAGGCATGTTATGGGCAGTGCTCGGTGTTAATATAATAGTATTAATTCTTTCATATATTTTTGGCAAAAAACAGCCAGGGGAAGTTGATTCTTCTAAAGTGGCTGCATAAATAAAATAATGAACAAGATTGGGAGGAGTCATTTGTGGACAAATATATTTTATCATTAGACCAGGGGACTACTAGTTCGCGTGCTATCCTATTTAATAAAAAAGGGGAAATTGTGCACACGGCGCAAAAAGAGTTCACACAGCATTTTCCAAAGCCTGGCTGGGTTGAACATAATGCAAATGAAATATGGGGTTCAATTTTATCGGTGATTGCAGGTGTTTTTTCGGAATCCGGGATTAAACCAGAGCAAATTGCCGGCATTGGCATAACAAATCAGAGGGAAACAACTGTTGTTTGGGATAAAGAAACGGGAGTCCCGATTTATAATGCGATTGTCTGGCAGTCAAGGCAGACAAGCGAAATTTGCGATGAATTGAAGGAAAAAGGCTATAACGATCTATTCAGAGAAAAAACCGGTCTTTTAATAGATGCCTATTTCTCAGGAACAAAAGTTAAGTGGATACTGGATCATGTGGAAGGGGCAAGGGAAAAAGCCCAACAGGGCAAATTATTATTTGGAACCATCGATACATGGCTAATCTGGAAGCTATCGGGAGGAAAAGCGCATGTGACCGATTACTCCAATGCGTCCCGTACTCTAATGTTTAATATCCACGAACTTAAATGGGATGAAGAGCTGCTGAACATACTCGGAGTCCCGAAAGCGATGCTGCCTGAAGTGAAGCCATCTTCCGAAGTGTATGCTAAGACAATTGACTATCACTTTTTCGGCAAGGAAGTACCCATTGCCGGAGCAGCGGGTGATCAGCAGGCAGCGCTATTTGGACAGGCATGCTTCGAGAAAGGAATGGCTAAGAATACTTACGGAACCGGCTGTTTCATGCTAATGAATACAGGTGAAAAAGCGGTACAATCTGAACATGGACTTCTAACTACCATTGCCTGGGGACTTGAGGGGAAAATTGAATATGCATTGGAGGGCAGCATTTTTGTTGCGGGCTCTGCCATTCAATGGCTCCGTGATGGAATGAGGATGTTAAAGGATGCAAAGGACAGCGAAAGCTATGCAAAAAAAGTGGACTCGACAGATGGAGTGTATGTGGTTCCGGCTTTTGTAGGTCTAGGGACACCATATTGGGACAGTGATGTAAGGGGTGCAGTATTCGGAGTCACAAGGGGAACGTCCAAAGAGCATTTTATCCGTGCGACACTTGAGTCACTTGCGTATCAGACAAAAGATGTTCTATCTGCCATGGAAGCGGACTCAGGCATTAAGCTTAAGACGCTTAGGGTTGACGGAGGTGCCGTGAAAAATAACTTCTTGATGGAGTTCCAGTCAGATATTTTAGAGGTGCCGGTAGAAAGACCGACAATTAATGAAACTACTGCGCTTGGTGCAGCTTACCTTGCTGGATTGGCTGTCGGGTTCTGGAAATCCCAGGAGGAAATTGCTGAGCAGTGGGCAATTGATCAATCATTTCATCCATCGATGGAAGAAAAAGTCCGTGCAGGTCTTTATCAAGGCTGGAAAAAAGCAGTCAAGGCAGCAATTGCATTTAAATAGTCAGAAGAAAGTTTTATACACAAATCATATCTTTTTATGTTATAATAAGATTAAGTTAATAGTTCGGCAGGAGATGCGGAGAGACCACAAAATCATTATCGGGTAAGCGATAATGTATTTTGTGGTCTCTTTTTTATTCCCTGCTTTTAAAGGGTAGTTATAACTACTATCCTTTTCGACAAGGAGGAGACAACAATGATATTTTCTAATTTAAATCGTACTGAAATGATAAAAACACTGACAAAGGAAGAATTTGATGTTCTGATTATTGGCGGCGGCATAACGGGAGCGGGAATAGCTCTGGATGCAGCAGCACGGGGAATGAAAACAGCACTCGTCGAAATGCAGGATTTTGCAGCCGGAACTTCCAGCCGTTCAACAAAACTGGTTCACGGCGGATTAAGATATCTTAAACAATTTGAAGTTAAGATGGTAGCGGAAGTCGGCAAGGAGCGGGCAATCGTATATGAAAATGGGCCACATGTGACTACACCGGAGTGGATGCTGCTTCCGATGCATAAAGGAGGCACATTTGGAAAGTTCTCAACTTCTATCGGACTTAGAGTTTATGACTTTCTTGCAGGCGTCAGAAAGTCTGAACGCAGAAGTATGCTCAATGCCCAGGAAACATTATCAAAAGAGCCGCTTGTAAAAAAAGATGGACTTAAAGGCGGCGGTTATTATGTAGAATACCGCACAGATGATGCCCGACTTACAATAGAGGTAATGAAAGCTGCAGCAGAAAAAGGCGCTATGCCTGTTAACTATTTGAAGGTCGAAAAACTTTTATATGATGAACAAGGAAATGTATGCGGAGCTGCAGCTGCAGATCAGCTGACAGGCGGGGTTCATGAAGTTAGAGCAAAAAAAGTCATCAACGCAGCAGGTCCCTGGGTTGATTCCATCCGCGAGAAAGACGGATCAAAGAAAGGAAAGACCCTGCGTTTGACTAAAGGTGTTCATTTGGTAATAGACCAATCCAAGTTTCCGTTAAAACAGGCTGTATACTTTGATACACCTGACAAACGGATGGTATTTGCCATACCGAGAGATGGTAAGACCTATGTAGGAACAACAGATACATTCTATAATTCTAATCCTGTAAATCCCAAAATGACTGCAGGTGACAGAACATACATCATTAATGCCATTAACTTTATGTTTCCTTCTGTGAAGATAGTGGAGGATGACATTGAATCCAGCTGGGCTGGTGTTCGTCCGCTTATTTGGGAAGAAGGAAAAGATCCTTCCGAAATATCACGCAAAGATGAAATTTGGGAGTCGGATACTGGTTTGCTGACGATTGCAGGTGGGAAACTGACCGGGTACCGGAAAATGGCCGAAACCATTGTTGATTTGCTTGCTGAAAAATTCAAACAGGAATCAAATAGAACATTTAGCGGAAGTATTACAAAAACATTGCCTATTTCAGGAGGAAATGTAGGAGGATCATCCAAATTTCAGGAATTCGTCAGGTTTCAGACTGAAAAAGGAACAAGTATTGGTTTATCAGCGGAACAGTCCAGGCACCTTGTTAAAATGTATGGATCTAACGTCGGTATCATTTTTAATATGATTGAGACGAAAAGGAGTGAAGCTGAGAATTATGGCTTGCCGATTGTATTATGGGCAAAGCTGAAATATGCAATTGAACATGAAATGGCTGCCACCCCTGTAGATTTTTTTAACCGCCGAACAGGAGCGCTGCTTTTTGATATTGAAACGGTAAGAAACTATCAAAAGCAAGTAATTTCATATATGGCTGATGCATTTAAGTGGGATATAGCTGCAGGAAATAATTTTGAAAACCAGCTGAACCAGGAACTCAGTTTTGCGGTAAAGCCGGCAGATCAGGACTAAAGCTCCCCAATTGGGGAGTTTTCATTTTTTAGGAGTATTTTCTTTAACAAAAGGGACATTCCATTGGCATATTATAGACTAGATAGGTAGCGGAGGTGGCTTATGTACAATGTTCTCATGTTTGTTGACTCGGGGGTTGATGATTCACTTGCCCTAATGTATGCCCTTCAGCATCCCGAGATTAATCTAGTAGGTGTAGTCAGCGCTTATGGCAACATAACCAAAGAAGAATCCATCAATAATACTGCATATTTACTGAAACTTGCAGGCAGAGAGGACATTCCCATTATAGCAGGGGCGAGCGGGCCATTATCCGGTGAGACCGCTGTCTTTTATCCTGAAATACACGGGGAGGAAGGCCTCGGGCCCATTCAGCCTCAGGAGAATTTCATCAGCAAAATAAAGGTATATGACATAAACAAAATTATAGAAATTGTAAATGAATACAAAAATGACCTTGTGATCGTTGGAGTTGGAAGGCAGACAGATTTGGCATTGCCGCTCATTCTGTATGGAAAGGATGCATATAAAGATGTAAATGCATTCTATTTAATGGGCGGTGCGTTTTTAGTTCCGGGAAATGTAACACCAGAGGCTGAGGCGAATTTTTACGCTGACCCCATTGCAGCGGATTCAGTGCTTGAAAAAGCAAAAAACATCTATATATTTCCCCTAAATGTAACAAATAAAGCGATTATCAGGCCTGAAACGATTGATTTTATTGCAGATAATACTCAATCGCCTTTTAAAGATCTAATCAAACCTGCTTATGATTATTATTATGAGGCTTATCAAAAGCTTGTCCCGGGAATTAAGGGTGCACCTCTTCATGATGTTCTTGTATTAAGTGTTCTCACAAATCCTGATCTTGCCAAATATGTAAAACGAAGAGTGAGAATAGAACAGTTTGGAAAGGCAAAGGGTAAAAGCATAGCTGACTTTAGGCCGGTGCCCGAAGTTGATCCGCCCGAAACACTTGATAATATAGCGATGGAGTTTGATCTGGAACGTTTTGTTATTGATTTTATCGAGGTTTTCCTTGCCCAGAAAAATCAGAAATAGCTTTTGACACTCAGTGTTAAAAGCTTTTTTATTTGGTGTTGAAGGGGAAAGGAAAGTTGGCATAGAATGTATTAACATGGAAAACATTTGCAGTCAGGGAAGGTTTCTTCAGACAAGGAAGAATGGCAATAATTCCATTTAGTTTCAGCATACATTATCAAAATCAAATGGAGGCTTTCAAATTGCTAAAAAACAAGAAATTAAACAGGTTTCTTTCAATTCTGGGAATGGTCATAGCTATTGCCATAGCATATAGTGTACTTGTCTTTTTAAATAAGGATGAATCCAAGGTTCAAAAAACCTCGGCAAATGCGGAGACATCTGAACAGGGATTAATGTACGATGATTTAGGGGACTTCATTGCCTCCAATCATACTTTTTATAATGAAACACTTGGATGGGGAAGAGATCGTAAAGTCAGCTGGCCAAAACAAAGAGATCAGGCTGAATTAATCGTAAATTCGCTTAAAAAAATATCAGCTGAGAATGAGGATTTGCAGACTGACCTGGGCACAATAACACGGCTGGCAGAAACTGTGCAGTCGGGCACTAAGGATAAGGAAGTTTTAATTAAATTGCACCGATATTTTCATGATCTGGATATTGGATTTAATGGCTATAAAGACACAACCGATTATTTTGATGTAACAGAGTATAAAGGAGAAGGCTAATAAGCGGGTGACAAGTTATTTTCTTGACACTTTACCGTAAATAAGATAACATAGTGATTGAAGTATTTGAGGTATATTGTTGAAGTCGTTAATTCACTTGGATTGTTCGGCAGCCGAACCTTCTTTTTTTGTGAAACTGCGGCTTTTTATTATGTTTCATGCTCTTTAGGATTTTGAAAGAGTAAGCATGTGTTTGTAATTAAGAATAATTTGTGTGGACAGCTTAATGCTGAATTTTCTTCTTAATCATCTTCTATAAACCAGACACTTCTCCGTATTTTTACTTCAGTAAGTTTCTTACCATTTAATATTAAAATCTCAGAGAGCATCTAAGTCGGAAAGAATTCCGACCAACCTGATTCCCACTGGCGCGGTCTAGGAGCCGCAAGGATGGAAGAGAGGCAGGGCTTTCATTGTTTTAGGTAATAACTAATTAACTCAAATATATCATTTATAAGGACAGTATTTGCTGTCCTTTTTTATATATCTCGCAAAAAAACACGAACGTTTGAATAAGTTTCAGTTTAATTATTTGTGTTTTTGTGGTATGATGTATTCATTAGAATAGCTTTTCAAAATCGCAGTGACTGACGACAATGCGGAATGAACCGCTGGGGAGCTGCGTCTATGTATAGCCGGTCGTCTGGGCAGAGATAAGGGATACCCTTGTCTCTTTTTTTCATAACAAAATGGAAAAGCCCGTCAGCCGAATAGGTGCTTTTCCTATAGGAGGAATATGCATGGAAAAAAAGATTATTCTTGATGGAATTGTTGTGGCAAAACATGTGAAAGACCAATTAAAGGATCGAATTGAAGAATTGAAGGGGAAGGATACCGTCCCTTGCTTAGCCACAATTTTGGTGGGAGATGACCCTTCCTCTGAAACGTATGTACGGATGAAGGGGAATGCTTGTGAAAAACTTGGCATATTATCAAAACGTATTCATATGTCAAAGGATACAACAACACAAGAACTATTAGAGAAGATTGCAGAATTAAACAATGATCCTTCTGTACATGGAATCCTTCTACAGCATCCCGTACCAGGACATATAGATGAACGAAAAGCTTTCGAAGCTATTGCTATTGAAAAAGACGTAGACGGTGTTACAAGCCTTGGATATGGACAGACCGCATTCGGTTTTGGTGAATATCCATCCTGTACACCTGCAGCTATTTTGGAAATTATGGATTTCTATAAATTGAGTGCTGAAGGTATGCATGCTGTAGTCGTAGGCAGAAGCCCAATCCTTGGCAAGCCGGTCTCTGCCCTTTTACTCAATCGAAACGCAACAGTCACTACGTGCCATTCATATACCAAAAATCTGCCCCAAATTGTAAAGCAAGCTGATATTGTAGTAGCAGCTGTAGGGAAACCTAACTTTATCAAGGGTGAATGGATTAAAGAAGGAGCTATTGTCCTTGATGCCGGATATAATGAAGGAAATATTGGGGATGCAGAGTATGAAAGCTGTGCTGAAAAGGCGTTTGCCATTACCCCCGTACCTGGAGGAGTTGGACCTGTTACGATTTCCATGCTTTTGAAACATACTGTTCATGCTGCAGAAAAAATCGCTGAAATACAAGGGAAGCATAAATAGTTCATTTATCCCTAAATAAAAATTGATCTTTAAAAGGATTGACTTATAACTGGGTGTCGTTTATTATTAGGTTAACGCTGTAAAGTTCGTTATATACTTTTTGGATAAGTAGTCGTAGCTGCAAAGAAATGTAGGCGATCGTTCATCCTCATTTCTGCAAGCTGCGACTTTTTTATGTTTAAGTTTATATGGTACATTATAGTGAAAAACAATTTATTGGGAGGCAACACAAATGAACACAGGTAAAGTTAAATGGTTTAATGCAGAAAAAGGTTTCGGATTCATCGAATCTTCAGAAGGTCAAGATGTATTCGTACACTTCTCCGCTATCCAAACTGAAGGTTTCAAAACTTTAGAAGAAGGTCAAGACGTAACTTTCGAAATCGTTGAAGGTAACCGTGGACCTCAAGCTGCTAACGTAACAAAAGCATAATTTTGCTTAAAATGAGGTGATGCATGTCTAATCATGCATCACCTTTTTATGTTTGCTTATCCACTTTGTAGCCTTCAGCATTCCTCAAAACAGATCTTCTGTAATAACTGCTTTTAGGAATATGTATTTTTCATTTCACCCAATTAAAATACTTCACTTACAAAAAGTTTAAAAATAGTGCAAACGGAAATGTAAAAAAGAGATACAAACTGGAAAGCCTAGTAAAGTGTCCATGTCTTTATACAAAAAACAATCTTTCAGTACCTAATAAGATTTGCAATTCAAGGAGGAAATTATATTTTGACAACTTTTTCAGATTTTGGCTTAAGTAATGAAATAGTAAAAGCCCTTTCCAATATGGGCTTCGAGGAACCAACACCAATTCAGGCACAGGCAATTCCAATCGGAATGAAGGGGAAGGACATGATTGGCCAGGCGCAGACTGGAACTGGAAAAACCACTGCTTTTGGTGTGCCGCTGTTAGAGCAGATTGATTTAAACGAAGGTATTCAAGGTCTAGTCCTTGCGCCAACACGGGAGCTTGCTGTACAGGTGGCAGAAGAATTAAACCGTATAGGACAGGTAAAAGGAGTCCGGACACTTCCTGTTTACGGTGGTCAGGATATCACCCGCCAAATTCGTGCGCTTAAAAAGCACCCGCATATTATTGCTGCTACACCGGGAAGGTTAATTGATCACATTGAAAGAAAAACAATCCGTTTAAGCAACATCAAGATGGTAGTTCTGGATGAAGCGGATGAAATGCTTAATATGGGCTTCATCGAGGACATTGAAAGAATTTTAAGTGAAATTAAAGGTGAGCGCCAAACCCTTCTTTTCTCAGCAACAATGCCAAAAAGAATTCAGTCTCTTGCTGAAAAATTCATGCAGGAACCAGAAATGGTTAAAGTCAAAGCGAAAGAAATGACTGTTAAAAATATTGAGCAGTACTATATGGAAGTGCATGAAAAACAAAAATTTGATGTGCTTTGCAATCTGTTGGATATTCAGTCACCTGAACTGGCTATTGTGTTTGGAAGGACTAAAAAGCGTGTAGATGAAGTGGTGGAAGGTCTTATCAAGAGAGGCTATTCGGCTGAAGGAATTCATGGTGATATTCCCCAGGCGAAAAGAGATCAGGTTATCCGCCGTTTTAAAGAGCAGACAATCGACATAATGGTAGCCACTGACGTTGCTGCACGAGGTCTGGATATTTCAGGTGTTTCCCATGTTTATAACTTCGATATCCCGCAGGATCCTGAAAGCTACGTTCACCGGATTGGACGTACTGGGCGTGCCGGAAATAAAGGGCTGGCAATTACGTTCGTTTCTCCAAGAGAAATTGACCACCTAAAAATAATTGAAAGTGTTACAAAAAGCAAAATGGCGAAAAAGCCTGTTCCTTCCTTTAAGGATGTTGTTGCAGGCAATCAGCAGGCGACTATTAATAAACTTATGGAAGTTATTGAAAAAGAAGAACATGCAGACTTCAAGAGAGTGGCGGAAAGCCTTCTTGAAGATACAGATTCTGTTACTTTGCTTGCTGCAGCCATCAAATTGCTGACTAAAGGTCCTGATGTAACACCGGTTAAATTAACTGCGGTGGAACCTATCCGTGTCAGAAAACCTAAAGGCGATCGCGGCGGAAGAAGATTCAACGACAGGTCCAGAGGCGGCAGCCGTGATAGAAGAGATTTTAAAGGCGGCCGGGACAGACGCACTAAAAACCGCAGCAGCAATAAGGGATAATACGATTTAAAATCCAAGAGAAAATGGATATATTGATTTTTTTCGGTACTTTTTGAACATTTTATTATAAAATTAGAGGAATTTACCCATATTAGTAAATGCAGGGTAAAAAATCACTCTGTGAGTTATAGATATTAGGAGGAAATTTACATGGCAACAGGCAAAGTAAAATGGTTTAACTCAGAAAAAGGTTTTGGTTTTATCGAAGTTGAAGGCGGAGAAGATGTATTTGTTCATTACTCTGCAATCCAGACAGAAGGTTTCAAAACCCTTGATGAAGGCCAGGAAGTTAACTTTGACATAGAGCAGGGCCAGCGTGGACCTCAAGCTGTAAATGTAACAAAGTTATAATTAATTGATAAGAGGGTCCCTATTAAGGGGCTCTTTTATTTTTGGGGTAAAATAGGGTATAAAAGTAAGAAGGAAGGAATGATAGTGATTAAAATCCTTATTCTGTCTGATACCCACATGCCAAAGAAGTCAAAACAGCTCCCTGATATACTTCTGAATGAACTTCTCAGCTGTGAATTAATTATTCATGCAGGTGATTGGCAGAGCGTCGAACTGTATTATGAATTAAAACAATATGCACCTGTTGAGGGGGTATATGGAAATACCGACAGTGATGAAATTTGCTCCATTCTTAAGAAAAGAGTACTGCTTAAAATAGAAGGTTTTAAAATTGGGGTTGTCCATGGACATGGAAAGGGAAAAACAACTGAAAAAAGAAGTATAGAAGCATTTGATAAGGAAAATGTTGATGCTATTATATTTGGGCATTCACATATACCGATAAAGAACTCCATAATGGAATAATACTGTTTAATCCCGGGTCTCCGACAGATAAGCGCAGGCAGCCGAACTATTCGTTCGGCACCCTGGAAATTTCAGATGAGATGACATTCAATCATGTTTATTTTGATTCAAAGGAATAAAACGTGTTTCAAACCTTGAGTGTGTTCAGATCATATTCGTAATAATCTTGAGTGCCGTATGGTTCAAAGCCGCATGATTTGTACAATGAAAGTGCATGGTCATTTTCTGCAGCTACTTCTAGATGCACCCAGCTAACTCCCTTGCTGTGCTGCAGATTAACAACATTTGTAAGAGCGCCCCTGCCGATTCCTTTCCCCTGAAAAGAAGGATCGACAGCAAAGCCGTAAATCCACGCAGCATCTTTTTCTGTTTGAATTCTGATTTTGCCGGCTTTTTGGCTTTTGTATTCAATGATAAAAGTCCTCTCATTTTTGCAGGCAAAGATTTTTTTATTAAAAACCTCTGCTTCGTCTTTGGGGATATCAAAGCATGCAGTATCCAGATGATTAATGAATGCAAGGTCACTGCTCACTGCTTGCCGCATAGTTACTTCAGAATTTGCTGTTCCGATTTTTTTGCTTTTATGGCGCTTCATTTGATACTCGGAGAATGAATAGGTGCAGGGTAATGATTTAATATAACCTTCTGCTGATTGGGAAGAGGCTGGAGCATTAATAAGTAATTTGCGTGCTTGGGCCAATTGTTTTACTGCCTCATTGAACAAGCTGGAAAAGATGCCTTTTCGTCTATGATTAGGATGAACCATTCCGCATAATTCAACCGGACCTCCGAAATTATATAGAGCAAGGTAACCTAATAAATTCCCGCTATTATCATAATGGAAATAGTCATTTTCCTCGTCGGCCCTTGACTTCAAGGTATCCCAATTTAATTTTAATTTGATATTGCCCGTTTCTTCGCAAATTTGCTGTAGAGAATGAATATCGTTTAATTGTTTTTTTGTCAGCACTCAGGCGGCCTCCTAGATAAAAGAAATAATAAACCAATATTATAAGAAAACGGTTCATGCGAATAGTCCTAAATTTCAATCTATTAGCTTTGGATTGAAATTATGTAAATAAATATAGCAATATGTTAGGATTGTATGGAAAAAGGGGGAGAATCAATGAAGAATTTCACAGTGATGTTCCATAAGGAAGATAATATACAGCCGATGGCTGTTCAAAAATTAAATGAAAATGACTTTGAAGTATACACAGAAGGCGGCACAAGGCATTTATTTGAATTGAACTCTAATATTGGCTATTTTATATTTTTTGATGCTATTGATAAGGAAGGTAAGGAGTCTTACCTGGTTCTTCAATATGAAGGGGAGTCGGAAGAACCCAGTGCATGCTTTGCTTTTGAATTAAAAGATTTCTATCAATTCACCGCTCTTTATCTGAATGACCTTGATTTTAATGAAGGAAATAATGTGGATAGGGAAGAAGAAGCTTATACACCGATACAGCATTTGGCACATTTAATGTATCACATTATTGAAGAGGGTAAAAAAATTCAGTGATAAAATAAAAGAGCAGGTTCTCCTGCTCTTACTCTTGTGCTTGAGAAAGGTTCTCTCTGCAGAAAGCAGAAACTTTCTTTTCTTCCACTTCATCCAAAGCGAAATCCAATATGTTTCCTGAATGACTTTCGACAAAATGATAATTAAGAATCCTCTCATCTTCTCCATTTTTATAATAAAGGACCCTTAACTTAATGCCATTCTCTGAATATAATTCATCGTCTTCATCTACATCGATATCTAAAAAGTATTCATAGCGGTCACCCGTTAAAATGCCGGTAGGATCCTGTATGTACTCAACAGTATAACTTGTAATATCCATGGTCTTCACCCTTTCTTTCGCTGCTGTACATGTCATTATACACTTTTCCCAGATTGGTTTAATAGTATTTATCAATTTTTTGCCGTGTTTCTAAGGCTGCTGTGTAAGTTTAGAACTTTTTGACAGCGCCCTTTAAATATGTTATACTAATTTTAGTTAAAAGAATATAATATTGCCCATAAACACTTGTTATATAGAGCCAGTGGTTCGTCACTTTATATAGCAAGTGATTTTTATTTTGGGTAAGGGTCTTACTCTTTGGGAGGTGCCTGATTATGGCAATGGGATTTGGCAGAAAAAATTTGGAAGAAATCAAGGTTGAAGAAGTGAAAATCTGGGAGTGTACATCTGAGTCTTGCAACTGCTGGGTAAGGGACAATTTCAAAAGCAGCCAGGTACCTATTTGTCCGATTTGCAAAAGTGAAATGGCAGAAACGACTAAAGAATTGCAAGTCGTTAACAATAACAGCATCTTTTCTAAATAATTGTAAGGGCGATGACATCGCCCTTTATTTTTTTGCTGATTTTTTCTATTACGATTGCAAGCTCATCAGATCTTAGAAATTCAATAGTGGAAAGCTTTTTTAAACTTAATACTTCCAGATTCAATAAGCAGTACATAACGTCCATTTACTTTGGCTATAGGAATCGTTTCCCTGAAATCTGAAGGAGCCCGATCACGGATACGTTGTCCATCCTTTAACTTAAGCTCAATCTATGGAGAATGTTCGATAATTTATACGGAAGCTTCAATTACCTGGTCTGTTGAATCTCCCTTTTTGGACTGGCTGCCCAAATTTCCATGCTGCTTTCCGATTGTTCTCTTCTTCGCTATCAGACTGGAATGCTCTTCTATATGTTCTTGTACCACCGAGTCGTTTGCAATTTTAACAATTTCCGGCAGAGCTCTTTGCAAGCTCACCATCCTAAAAATCCTTTATTGCACTATTCTCTATTTCTCTGAATCGGGAGTCTGAAAGTGTTTAGAGTACTATCGGCATTTTCCCCTTTCCCTCGACCTGTACAACAAAAAATGACAAATAACTAATTTCAAAATCCATACTTTCCCCTTTTTCTTCATCTTTAACTTTATAATAAATCCTTCGTTCAATGTTGAGTATATGTTTTTCCATGATGAACAAAATAATGGAAACGCGCTAAACTGGATGTGGAAGAATGTCAAATTTGCTTTGGTTTCTTGGATTAGTGCTTATCAGCATAGGTCTTATTTATATAACTTATATTAGAACTGAATTTCGGCATAATCTGGCGGTTTATTTCTTTGTTATGGGACTTTCTTTTTTAATGGAATACATTGTATTAATTTTAGGTGACGCATACTCCTATTACCCGAAATTATTTTCTATCCAGTGGTATGATGATGTTTTTGGCTCCAGTATATCTCAGGCTTTTTTTATTCCTAGTGTACTAATGGCAATAGCTGCTTTTAGAATTCGCTTCAGATGGATTGCTTTCATAATCGCCGCGATATACGGAATAGAAGAGCTGTTTCTCTGGCTGGGCATCTATCAGCACAATTGGTGGAAATCTTGGTTTACCACGATTATCTTGTTTGCTTCAGTTTTTATTATAAAATGGTGGAGGAATAGAGTTGAAGATCCCACTTTTTTTATACAGTTTATAACCGTTTATATGGCCATCACCACAATTTTTCAGGGTATATCTTTTGGTTTGACGTCTATCCTGGGAACCCATCAGTATAACATTGGGTGGTTTGTATCACCTTATCAGGACCATATAGCTTTCAGTGTTCTGGTTTGGATTATCTATGCACTGCTGCTGACCATTATCATAATAAAATATTTTCGATTTAAATGGTTGGCCTTGATATTTTTTGCCGATTTAGCTTTTCAGTGCTTTATGGTGAAAATGGGCATTCTAGAAATAAGCACTTTTTGGAATCCTATTTACTTCAGTATGATACTTATGCTATTGCTGATGCTAATCAGGAAATTAAATAACTATATGTTTCCGTCAATCTGAAATCCATACTTTAAGAATTGTTATCTGATGATCCAAAGAAAAAACTGGAATAAAATACCACGAATAAAGCGTTGACCTGAAGCACTGGCGGTGCTATTATTTAAGAACAGCTTTCACAAAATAACTGATTGAAAATTTTTTTAAAATGTTGTTGACGATGAAGGTTGTAAGTGATATGATATAAAAGTTGCTTTAAGAGATGGCAACTTGAAAGATTGATCTTTGAAAACTGAACGAACAAAAACGTCAACGTTAATTCTTTAGTCTTTTTTGAAAAGACAACTTATGAGCTTAATCAACTCTTATATGGAGAGTTTGATCCTGGCTCAGGACGAACGCTGGCGGCGTGCCTAATACATGCAAGTCGAGCGGACAGATGGGAGCTTGCTCCCTGAAGTCAGCGGCGGACGGGTGAGTAACACGTGGGCAACCTGCCTGTAAGACTGGGATAACTCCGGGAAACCGGGGCTAATACCGGATAATTCTTTCCCTCACATGAGGGAAAGCTGAAAGATGGTTTCGGCTATCACTTACAGATGGGCCCGCGGCGCATTAGCTAGTTGGTGAGGTAACGGCTCACCAAGGCAACGATGCGTAGCCGACCTGAGAGGGTGATCGGCCACACTGGGACTGAGACACGGCCCAGACTCCTACGGGAGGCAGCAGTAGGGAATCTTCCGCAATGGACGAAAGTCTGACGGAGCAACGCCGCGTGAGTGATGAAGGTTTTCGGATCGTAAAACTCTGTTGTTAGGGAAGAACAAGTACCGGAGTAACTGCCGGTACCTTGACGGTACCTAACCAGAAAGCCACGGCTAACTACGTGCCAGCAGCCGCGGTAATACGTAGGTGGCAAGCGTTGTCCGGAATTATTGGGCGTAAAGCGCGCGCAGGCGGTTCCTTAAGTCTGATGTGAAAGCCCCCGGCTCAACCGGGGAGGGTCATTGGAAACTGGGGAACTTGAGTGCAGAAGAGAAGAGTGGAATTCCACGTGTAGCGGTGAAATGCGTAGAGATGTGGAGGAACACCAGTGGCGAAGGCGACTCTTTGGTCTGTAACTGACGCTGAGGCGCGAAAGCGTGGGGAGCAAACAGGATTAGATACCCTGGTAGTCCACGCCGTAAACGATGAGTGCTAAGTGTTAGAGGGTTTCCGCCCTTTAGTGCTGCAGCAAACGCATTAAGCACTCCGCCTGGGGAGTACGGCCGCAAGGCTGAAACTCAAAGGAATTGACGGGGGCCCGCACAAGCGGTGGAGCATGTGGTTTAATTCGAAGCAACGCGAAGAACCTTACCAGGTCTTGACATCTCCTGACAACCATAGAGATAGGGCGTTCCCCTTCGGGGGACAGGATGACAGGTGGTGCATGGTTGTCGTCAGCTCGTGTCGTGAGATGTTGGGTTAAGTCCCGCAACGAGCGCAACCCTTGATCTTAGTTGCCAGCATTCAGTTGGGCACTCTAAGGTGACTGCCGGTGACAAACCGGAGGAAGGTGGGGATGACGTCAAATCATCATGCCCCTTATGACCTGGGCTACACACGTGCTACAATGGATGGTACAAAGGGCTGCGAGACCGCGAGGTTAAGCGAATCCCATAAAACCATTCTCAGTTCGGATTGCAGGCTGCAACTCGCCTGCATGAAGCCGGAATCGCTAGTAATCGCGGATCAGCATGCCGCGGTGAATACGTTCCCGGGCCTTGTACACACCGCCCGTCACACCACGAGAGTTTGTAACACCCGAAGTCGGTGGGGTAACCTTTTGGAGCCAGCCGCCTAAGGTGGGACAGATGATTGGGGTGAAGTCGTAACAAGGTAGCCGTATCGGAAGGTGCGGCTGGATCACCTCCTTTCTAAGGATATTTACATGAAACGTGACGTGTTTTGTTCGTTCAGTTTTGAGAGTTCAATCTCTCAATGAAAGATTCGTTCTTTGAAAACTAGATAATGTTAATGAAGAAGCAATAACCGAGTAATCGCCATCTTAGTTTTTTTCTCTTATTTTTGTTTTAAAACGAAGTAAGAGCACAAACCATGAGGACGATGAGCGGCAAGGAGATCAAGGAAGCGACCGAGTGAGCACCGGAGCGTACTTCAGTACGTGAGGAGCGGAGCGAGAGAGCTGACGCAGAGATCCGCAGTCGATCAGCGGCCGAAGTAGGTTAAGTTAGAAAGGGCGCACGGTGAATGCCTTGGCACTAGGAGCCGATGAAGGACGGTACTAACACCGATATGCTTCGGGGAGCTGTAAGTAAGCTTTGATCCGGAGATTTCCGAATGGGGAAACCCCCTATCCGTAATGGGATAGGATCTTTACCTGAATACATAGGGTATAGAAGGCAGACCCGGGGAACTGAAACATCTAAGTACCCGGAGGAAGAGAAAGCAAACGCGATTCCCTGAGTAGCGGCGAGCGAAACGGGATTAGCCCAAACCAAGAGGCTTGCCTCTTGGGGTTGTAGGACACTCTACACGGAGTTACAAAGGAACGAGGTAAATGAACAGGTCTGGAAAGGCCGGCCAGAGAAGGTAAAAGCCCTGTAGTTGAAACTTCGTTCCCTCCAGAGTGGATCCTGAGTACGGCGGGACACGAGAAATCCCGTCGGAAGCAGGGAGGACCATCTCCCAAGGCTAAATACTCCCTAGTGACCGATAGTGAACCAGTACCGTGAGGGAAAGGTGAAAAGCACCCCGGAAGGGGAGTGAAAGAGATCCTGAAACCGTGTGCCTACAAGTAGTTAGAGCCCGTTAATGGGTGATAGCGTGCCTTTTGTAGAATGAACCGGCGAGTTACGATTACATGCGAGGTTAAGTTGATGAGACGGAGCCGCAGCGAAAGCGAGTCTGAATAGGGCGAATGAGTATGTGGTCGTAGACCCGAAACCAGGTGATCTACCCATGTCCAGGGTGAAGTCCAGGTAACACTGGATGGAGGCCCGAACCCACGCACGTTGAAAAGTGCGGGGATGAGGTGTGGGTAGCGGAGAAATTCCAATCGAACTTGGAGATAGCTGGTTCTCTCCGAAATAGCTTTAGGGCTAGCCTCATGTAGTAAGAGTCTTGGAGGTAGAGCACTGTTTGGACTAGGGGCCCCCATCGGGTTACCGAATTCAGACAAACTCCGAATGCCAAAGACTTATCCATGGGAGTCAGACTGCGAGTGATAAGATCCGTAGTCAAGAGGGAAACAGCCCAGACCACCAGCTAAGGTCCCAAAGTATACGTTAAGTGGAAAAGGATGTGGAGTTGCTTAGACAACCAGGATGTTGGCTTAGAAGCAGCCACCATTTAAAGAGTGCGTAATAGCTCACTGGTCGAGTGACTCCGCGCCGAAAATGTACCGGGGCTAAACGTATCACCGAAGCTGTGGATTGACATCTTACGATGTCAGTGGTAGGAGAGCGTTCTAAGGGCGTTGAAGCGGGATCGCAAGGACCCGTGGAGCGCTTAGAAGTGAGAATGCCGGTATGAGTAGCGAAAGATGGGTGAGAATCCCATCCACCGAATGCCTAAGGTTTCCTGAGGAAGGCTCGTCCGCTCAGGGTTAGTCGGGACCTAAGCCGAGGCTGAAAAGCGTAGGCGATGGACAACAGGTTGATATTCCTGTACCACCTCTTTACCGTTTGAGCAATGGGGGGACGCAGGAGGATAGGGTAAGCGCGCTGCTGGATTAGCGCGTCCAAGCAGTTAGGCCGGTAACGAGGCAAATCCCGTTACCATACAGGCTGAGCTGTGACGGCGAGGGAAATTTAGTACCGAAGTTCCTGATTCCACACTGCCAAGAAAAGCCTCTAGCGAGGGAAAAGGTGCCCGTACCGCAAACCGACACAGGTAGGCGAGGAGAGAATCCTAAGGTGAGCGAGAGAACTCTCGTTAAGGAACTCGGCAAAATGACCCCGTAACTTCGGGAGAAGGGGTGCTCATTAGGGTGAATAGCCCTGATGAGCCGCAGTGAATAGGCCCAGGCGACTGTTTAGCAAAAACACAGGTCTCTGCGAAGCCGCAAGGCGAAGTATAGGGGCTGACGCCTGCCCGGTGCTGGAAGGTTAAGAGGAGAGGTTAGCGCAAGCGAAGCTTTGAATCGAAGCCCCAGTAAACGGCGGCCGTAACTATAACGGTCCTAAGGTAGCGAAATTCCTTGTCGGGTAAGTTCCGACCCGCACGAAAGGCGTAACGATCTGGGCACTGTCTCAACGAGAGACTCGGTGAAATTATAGTACCTGTGAAGATGCAGGTTACCCGCGACAGGACGGAAAGACCCCGTGGAGCTTTACTGTAGCCTGATATTGAATTTTGGTACAGCTTGTACAGGATAGGTAGGAGCCTGAGAAGCCGGAGCGCCAGCTTCGGTGGAGGCGTCGGTGGGATACTACCCTGGCTGTATTGAAATTCTAACCCGCGCCCCTTATCGGGGCGGGAGACAGTGTCAGGTGGGCAGTTTGACTGGGGCGGTCGCCTCCTAAAAAGTAACGGAGGCGCCCAAAGGTTCCCTCAGAATGGTTGGAAATCATTCGCAGAGTGTAAAGGCACAAGGGAGCTTGACTGCGAGACCTACAAGTCGAGCAGGGACGAAAGTCGGGCTTAGTGATCCGGTGGTTCCGCATGGAAGGGCCATCGCTCAACGGATAAAAGCTACCCCGGGGATAACAGGCTTATCTCCCCCAAGAGTCCACATCGACGGGGAGGTTTGGCACCTCGATGTCGGCTCATCGCATCCTGGGGCTGTAGTCGGTCCCAAGGGTTGGGCTGTTCGCCCATTAAAGCGGTACGCGAGCTGGGTTCAGAACGTCGTGAGACAGTTCGGTCCCTATCCGTCGTGGGCGCAGGAAATTTGAGAGGAGCTGTCCTTAGTACGAGAGGACCGGGATGGACGCACCGCTGGTGTACCAGTTGTCTTGCCAAAGGCATCGCTGGGTAGCTATGTGCGGAAGGGATAAGTGCTGAAAGCATCTAAGCATGAAGCCCCCCTCGAGATGAGATTTCCCATAGCGTCAAGCTAGTAAGATCCCTGAAAGATGATCAGGTTGATAGGTCAGAGGTGGAAGCGTGGCGACATGTGGAGCTGACTGATACTAATCGATCGAGGACTTAACCAAAACGAAAAGCGGAGGCGACTGTCAACTTCGAGAGAAGTTAGGAGCCGAAGCTAGACAAGTCATTGGTGAATACTCGGCAAATGCTTCTTCATACATTATCTAGTTTTGAGGGAACGAAGTTTCTTCAATTACATAGTCCGGTGGCGATAGCGAGAAGGTCACACCCGTTCCCATACCGAACACGGAAGTTAAGCTTCTCAGCGCCGATGGTAGTTGGGGGCTGTCCCCCTGTGAGAGTAGGACGCTGCCGGGCATATGAAAGAGCACCTGAAGGGTGCTCTCAGACTGTCGACAAACTCGATGAAAATCGTGCTTGTCTGCAGTCTTTTTTATTTTAAAATAGAAGTAATACAAAGCTTGAGGTGATTTAAATGCTTTCAAAACATAATCCAATTCAACGGGATCAAATTGAAATGGTTGCTTTAGACGAACTTGTACCGGCGGACCATTTGGTCCGCAAAATTGAAGCGGCGATTAATTTCTCATTCATCTATGACTTGGTAAAAGATAAGTATTCAGAAAAAGGCCGCCCAAGTATTGACCCTGTAATATTAATTAAACTCACATTTATTCAATATACCTTCGGTATTCGCTCCATGCGTCAAACAATTGAAGAATTGAAAACGAATATGGCTTATCGATGGTTTTTAGGATATGGCTTTCACGATAAAGTTCCTCACTTCTCAACTTTCGGTAAAAATTATGAGCGCCGATTTAAAGACAGCGATCTCTTTGAACAAATATTTTACCGAATCTTAAAAACCGCAGCTGAAAAGAATTTAATTAGTGCTGAACACGTTTTTGTAGATTCTACTCATGTAAAAGCGAGTGCAAATAAACGCAAATTTGAAAAGAAAGTTGTTCGAAAAGAAACCCGTGCTTATCAAGAACGCCTTCAAGAGGAGATTAACCAAGACCGCGAGGATCATGGAAAAAAGCCGTTTCCACCAGATAAGTTTGATAAAGAAGAATACAAAGAAATCAAGGAAAGTACAACAGATCCAGAGAGTGGCTACTATGTAAAAGATGAGCGTACAAAACAGTTCGCTTATTCTTTCCATGCGGCCGCAGACCGCAACGGCTTCGTGTTAGGCGCAATTGTAACCCCTGGTAACACGCATGATAGTCATATTTTAGAGCCATTGGTAGAACAAGTCATTGAGAAAGTTAGTAAACCAAAAGCTGTTGCGGCAGACGCAGCCTATAAAACACCTGCTATCACGAGCTACTTATTGAAAAACGACATCACACCTGCTTTACCTTACACACGACCTCGCACAAAAGAGGGTTTCTTCAGAAAACATGAGTATGTTTATGATGAGCATTTTGACTGTTACATTTGCCCAACTGGTGAGATATTAAAATATACTACAACTACAAAGGAAGGGTATCGTCAATATAAATCAGATCCTCGAATTTGTGCTGGATGCCCTTTCTTGTCTCAATGCACACAGAGTCAAGCACATCAAAAACTGATTCAACGTCATGTGTGGGAGGAACATGTGGAAGAAGCAGATCATCTTCGCCACCATCAAGACGTCAAACCGATCTATGAAAAACGCAAAGAAACAATTGAACGAGTATTCGCAGATGCAAAAGAAAAGCATGGCATGCGTTGGACAACCCTCAGGGGACTTAAAAAAATGTCGATGCAGGCGATGCTTACTTTCGCTGCCATGAATTTGAAGAAAATGGCCAACTGGACTTGGCAAGGTCCAGAAATGGCCTAAATGATAACCTCGGAGAGGTCTGCAATTCTCTGTAATTACTTGAAGTCCTACAAAAAATCAAAAGGAGTTCGGAATGAGACTATTCCGAACTCTTTTTGTCTACAAACTGAGAGCACCTGAAGGGTGCTCTTTTTTTGTATGTTTGGATGATTTTCAGTTTATGCTTCACTTTGGCACATATATGCGTCACTTTCATTCGTATAAGCGCCAGAAATGAATTATATATGCTTCACTCCTATTTAACTTCCTGTTTTATGTGTTAAATTTGTTCTCAGCAAAGAAGTATTGTGCCAAATGTGAGATAAACACCAAAACATGTAAGATAAAAATGAAAACCAGTTAGGTCAACTCTTAGACATGCTAAATAAAACTTAATTCATGTCAGATAAATCCCCAAACTTGACAGACAACCATATTAACTGTAATGCAGCTTCAAAGAATTCATACCTTTGGCCATCCTGCAGCTCAGATTGATATTTCAGCACGTAATTATCTGTTTTTCTCCCCCTTGTCTGAATGTATGGAATATGTATTACAACAAAAGTTTATAAGCCTGTATCCCAAAATAAACCCCAAAGCCAATCAGCGATAAGCCAGATAATATGGAAATTAAAGCGAGAATTTTTCCGGTTAAAAATCTTCTAAAGCTGCTGGCGACGGCAGCCATCGTTATGTCCCAGAGGAGAAGCCCAGTGAAAATTGCACCGCTGTATAAAATGACATGAGCCTTGTCATACTCGGCTGCTGTTTTGGCCAGAATGGAACCATAGATGCCAAGCCAAAACAGTATAGTTAAAGGATTTGACAAAGACATGAGAAAACCCGACATAAAGGATTTAATTTTAGATTCATCTTTGGTTCTATAGCTTGAAACGACTTTGCCGGCACTTGTCAGGGTTTCAACTCCTGTGTATACAAGGACGAAAAATCCAAAGCACCATAAGAATGCTTTCATGAATGGTATCTCAAGAAAGTGTACAACCCCCAAATAAACAGCCCCCATATATATGGCATCTGCTGTCATAGCTCCCAGCCCCACCAGCCAGGCATGGAAAAACCCATTTTTTATTCCTTTATCCAACTGTGCAGCATTGATTGGACCGATTGGCGGCTGCAAGCGACAGACCCAAGAAAACATAGCTTAGAAAAATGCTCATAAGTGTACAGCTCCTAACTCCAAAACCTATTTGTACAAAGTGTATTCAGTGTATTGGAAGGATAGGACAACTTTTAATCCAGAGCAAGTTATGAACAGCAGATTTTAATCAGATGCCATAGTCCATATAGACCTTGATCAAAAATCGAAGGCTTACTCACTTCACTTTTTGACAAAGCAAAGCATAAATTTCTCGACCATGCAAAAAATAAAATGAAAAATGCAGAGGAGAGTGTTACTTATGGATGCAAAACGTGTGAAGCAAATTCTTTCATCATCAGCAGATATCGAAGTAAAATACAATGGTGCTTCTGTGTGGATCGACAAGCTGAATGAGGATGGAAGAACAGCTACGGTACATTTGCGCGGTCCACTTGAAGAAAGATCCGAGGTGGAAATTGGAGAACTGACAGAATTGTAAAGATGATCTTAAGCCGCCATGTTGGCGGCTTTTAACTCTATATTTCCTGATTGGACTCAGTTTGTGTACGTTCATTTAAATATTGATTCTCAGCAGAAGCAAAATTTACTGACTGCAGGCTGATATCTTTATCGATCCCATATAAATCTTTGCCCGTGTCTTCTGGATTTTTATGCTTTCTTTCCACATTAGCTGCCTCCTTTAATAAAGTGTTTCCGTTAGTATAAACAGAGATTTTAAATATCATGAAAGGGAAATTGTACATAAAAATCCGTAATTTATTTCATTTTGAGCACAGGCCTTTACATAGGATACCGGGGTATAATATAATAAATATAAAGGAGGCTGATCAAATGGCTTTTGAATTGGAAAATGAGGATTTATTGTCTGAAAGCTGCTGTTCGATCGAATCGGAACGAAAAAGTCATCACTCAGAAAAAGTTAAAAAGAATTTGACAACCCGTTTAAATCGGATTGAAGGTCAAATACGCGGAATAAAAGGACTAATTGACAGAGACGTGTATTGTGACGATATAATAACACAAATTTCTGCAACCCAGTCCGCTTTGAATAGCGTAGCGAAGCTTTTGCTCGAAGGCCATTTGAAAAGCTGTGTAGTTGAAAGAATCCATGAAGGCGATCAAGAAGTGCTTGATGAATTTTTAGTCACTATTCAAAAACTAATGAAAAAATAATTGGAGGTTTAAATATTATGGAAAATGTCACTTTAAAAGTTAGCGGAATGTCATGCGGACATTGTGTAAAAGCGGTAGAAGGCAGTGTCGGCAAACTAAATGGTGTTGATAAAGTAGCAGTTGACCTTGATAATGGCCAGGTGCAGGTTCAATTTGACTCATCAGCAGTTACACTTGGGCAAATCAAAGAAACAATTGATGATCAAGGCTATGATGTAGAGTAATAGGATCGGGAAAGAACGTGTGAACAAAATACACGTTCTCTTTTTTTAGTAAATAAAGTAATTTGTCTGGATTTATTTGGTTAACATATAGGGTAGATGGGTATAGTATACAAATTGTGAGGAACATCGTTTAATAAAGGAGTGGGAGTTATGGTTGATGCAGCCCTTAAAGAGGTTCACCTTCCAATATCAGGCATGACATGTGCTGCCTGTTCGTCTCGAATTGAGAAAGGATTAAATAAGCTGGACGGCGTCCAAGAAGCAAGTGTCAATCTTGCTTTAGAAAAAGCAGCAATTAAATATAATCCTGAAGTAACTTCTGTCGAAGCTTTTGAGAAAAAAATTGAGGATTTAGGTTATTCGGTCGTATCTGAGAAAGCAGAGTTCGAATTGCTGGGCATGACTTGCGCTGCTTGCTCTGGAAGGATTGAAAAGGGACTTAATAAGCTTCCAGGCGTCAAACAAGCTGTAGTCAATCTGGCTCTTGAAACGGGCACTGTGGAATATAATCCTGAACAAATCTCCATTCAGGACATGATAAAGAAAGTGGAGAATCTAGGGTATCAGGCGAAAGTGAAAATGGATAAAGACCAGGATATCGAGGGATATCGGGAAAAGGAAATTGAGAAACAAAAAGGCAAGTTTATTTTTTCTTTAATTCTTTCCATCCCTTTATTCTGGTCCATGGTTGGACATTTCGAGTTTACATCATTTATTTATGTTCCCGATATGTTTATGAATCCGTGGGTACAGCTGGCTCTTGCAGCACCGATACAATTTTTCATAGGAAAGCAATTTTATGTCGGGGCATATAAGGCATTAAAAAATAAGAGCGCCAATATGGATGTGCTGGTTGCACTCGGAACTTCTGCTGCTTTTTTCTATAGCTTATACCAATCAATTTTATCAATTGGCAGCAATGCACATACGGTGGAACTTTATTACGAAACAAGTGCTATCCTTATAACATTAATAATCTTAGGCAAGCTGTTTGAAGCCCGGGCTAAGGGACGTTCTTCTGAAGCAATCAAAAAGCTTATGGGGCTGCAGGCAAAAACAGCAACTGTCTTAAGGGAAGGGGAAGAAATTGAAATTTCCCTTGAAGAAGTCATTGCTGGGGAAATCATATATGTAAAGCCAGGTGAAAAAGTTCCAGTTGATGGTGAGATTATCGAAGGACAGTCTGCTTTAGATGAATCCATGCTGACAGGGGAAAGTGTACCTGTTGATAAAACAGCAGGAGATACAGTTATTGGGTCCACCATTAATAAAAATGGCTTCCTGAAAATTAAAGCCACTAAAGTCGGCAAAGATACAGCATTGTCACAGATTATTAAAGTGGTTGAAGAAGCGCAAGGTTCAAAAGCCCCTATACAGCGAATGGCAGACAGAATCTCTGGGATATTCGTTCCCATTGTAGTGGCCATAGCAGTGGTTACATTCCTGGTGTGGTATATATGGGTAAGTCCTGGAAATTTTGCAGAAGCACTCGAAAAATTGATTGCTGTCCTGGTAATTGCATGTCCATGTGCTCTAGGTCTGGCGACGCCAACCTCTATAATGGCCGGCTCAGGCCGGGCAGCGGAATATGGGGTTCTCTTCAAAGGCGGAGAGCACCTGGAGCTCACGCACGAAATCACTGCAGTCGTTCTTGATAAAACTGGAACAGTTACACATGGCAAACCGGTATTAACAGATGTGATTATAGAACACAACGTTGAAGAAAAAACATTTCTCCAGCTTGTAGGGTCAGCGGAGAAACAGTCTGAGCATCCATTGGCTGAAGCGATAGTAAAGGGAATAAAGGATAAAGGAATCATGCTATTTAATCCAGTTGAATTTGAAGCTATTCCGGGGTATGGAATAAAAGCGAGAGTGGATGGAAAAGATCTCCTGATAGGTACAAGAAGATTAATGGACAAATACGACGTTAATGTCCAGTCAGCCAAACTTGATATGGAAAAACTGGAGGAAAATGGAAAAACGGCAATGCTTGTCGCGGTTGATGGCAAATATGCAGGTATCGTGGCAGTTGCGGATACAATAAAGGAAACATCCAGAGATGCAATCAAACGCTTAAGGAAACTGGGCATTGAAGTCATTATGATTACGGGAGATAACAAACGTACGGCTCAGGCAATAGCTGATGAAGTGGGCATAGACTCTGCAATTGCAGAGGTTCTACCTGAAGGCAAGGCAGAAGAAGTAAAAAAACTTCAGAACCAGGGAAAAAAAGTAGCTATGGTCGGCGATGGCATAAACGATGCACCTGCACTTGCTGTAGCTGATATTGGTATGGCGATCGGAACCGGTACAGACGTTGCGATGGAAGCAGCTGATATTACGCTAATGAGAGGGGATTTAAATAGTATTGCAGACGCCATCCTAATGAGCAAAAAAACCATAAGGAATATAAAACAAAATCTTTTCTGGGCATTTGCATACAATACCCTTGGCATCCCAGTAGCTGCATTAGGGTTCCTTGCACCTTGGCTTGCCGGCGCCGCAATGGCGTTCAGCTCCGTATCTGTCGTTTTAAACGCACTTCGTTTACAAAGAGTAAAAATAAAGTGAAACTTCAATCAGCGGGAATTCTTTTTCTCTGCTGATTGTTAGTTGAACAAATCGGGCCTCAATGGGCAGTTGACCCACTCATCCTCCATGGACTCCTCTGAGCCCTGTAGTGGGGTCATACTGTCCGTTAGACTGCGATAAATGAAAAAACGTTTAATTAAAAGGAGCAGATAAAATGAAAAAATGGGCAGGTGCAGCGATTGCGTATCTCGTTCTTGTAATGGCAGGGTATGCTGTATATGATTCATTTTGGGCTACCCCTGAGCCGGTATCTCATGATATTGAAATGGAAAATCATGAGTGAGAAATAAAGAACAGAGGGAATATCCCCCTGTTCTTTTTCGTCCATTAACGATTAAAAATTTGTAATCTATTTCTCCATATGATAGAATCATCTACAATATATAGTATATATTAAAAAGAATAAAAACTACATATAGATCGTGATTGGTGTCCTATGAGGACTTAATAGGGAATTCGGTGTAGAACCGAAGCTGTCCCCGCAACTGTAAGTGCAGACGAAAAGAGCATGCCACTGTACAAAACGCTTTATGGCGTTTGTATGGGAAGGGCTTTAAGTAGAGTGAAGCACAAGCCAGGAGACCTGCCAGGGCGATCGAAAGTTTCATATCTTCGGGGATTGAGATGATGAAACGATCGCGTAATGGCCGTTTATTCATCTTCTTCCAGCTATTATACTATCGTTTGATCCGCTCATTTTCCGGGCGGATTTTTATTTTGCCTTTAGGAGGAAGTAAGATGGTCCAAACCATACAACCGATAGAAATTTTAGAAGAACTTAAGACAGAATTTCCACAGCTCGGCATAGAGCACCTATTAAAAAGGTATGAAGAAATGAGCCAGCTGGGAGCGGAAGCAATGTATGACCAGTTTATACTGGATTGTTTATCTTTTATAAGTATTGATGAGCCTGATTGGACTTTTGCCGCGTCACGTCTGCTTCTTAAGAAGCTCTATACTGAGTCAGGAAAAAATAGAGAATGCCAGCCGGATGATTGCTACAAACATTTTTATACGTTAATTGAACGGCTGACGGCTTTAGGAATTTATGACCAGGATTTATTAGATGTGTATTCAAAGGATGAGATAAATGAACTTGCCCAATTCATAAAGAAAGAAAATGACCGCTTATTTACATATTTGGGGTTGAAAATGCTGGCTGACCGATATCTTGCCAGGGACAAACAGAAAAATCTTTATGAGCTTCCACAGGAACGGTTCATGATCATCAGCATGGTGCTGATGAAAAGGGAGCCGAAGGGTAAGCGGCTTGAACTCATTAAAGAAGCTTACTGGGCAATGAGTGGTTTGTATATGACTGTTGCCACGCCAACACTCGCTAATGCAGGGAAAAACTGGGGACAGCTTTCAAGCTGTTTCATTGAGACTGTTGATGACAGTCTTGATTCTATATATGACAGCAATACCGATATTGCATCACTGTCTAAAAATGGCGGGGGAATCGGAGTATATTTAGGGAAGATCCGCAGCAGAGGAAGTGATATTAAAGGATTTAAGGGGGCATCTTCAGGTGTGATTCCCTGGATGAAGCAGCTGAATAACACAGCAGTCAGTGTTGATCAGCTTGGACAGAGGCAGGGTGCTATAAGCGTCTATCTGGATGTCTGGCATAAAGATATCTTCTCGTTTCTTGATGCAAAGCTTAATAATGGAGATGAACGGCAACGGACACATGATTTATTCACAGGTGTCTGCATTCCGGATTTGTTTATGGAAAAAGTGGAAAGCCGGGGATATTGGTATTTATTTGATCCCCATGAAGTCCGCAAGGTAATGGGCTTTTCACTGGAGGATTTTTATGATGAAGGTGAAGGCGAAGGTTCATTCCGCCAGAAATATAAAGAGTGTATAGATAACCCGAATCTATCAAGGGAAAAAGTGCCTGCCATCGATATAATGAAATCCATCATGAGAAGCCAGCTTGAAACAGGGACACCATTTATGTTTTACCGGGATGAAGTAAATCGGAAAAATGCCAATTCACATTGCGGAATGATTTATTGTACAAACCTGTGCACTGAGATTGTACAAAACCAAAGTGTTACAAAGAGGGTTGAAGAATATACAAGGGATGGGAGAATTATTATCGAAAAACATCCAGGAGACTTCGTTGTCTGCAATCTTTCATCCATCAATCTTGCAAGGGCCATAAGTGAGGGAGTACTTGAAAGGCTTGTGCCAATTCAGGTGCGAATGCTTGATAATGTCATTGATATTAATAGTATTCCGGTGCCTCAGGGCCAGATCACAAACCAGAAGTACCGTGCGATTGGACTGGGGACTTTTGGATGGCACCACCTTCTTGCACTGAAAAAAATCACATGGGAAAGCGAAGAAGCAGAAAAATTCGCTGACATTCTATATGAGCAAATTGCTTTTTTAGCGATAAAAAGTTCTATGGATCTGGCTAAAGAAAAAGGAAGCTATTCAGCCTTTAAAGGTTCTGATTGGGAAACGGGTGCTTACTTTGAAAAGAGGGGATATCTGGAGGCAGAGTCAGACATGGACTGGGCTGCATTGAGCAAAGAGGTAAGTGAAAACGGTGTTCGAAATGCCTATTTGCTGGCGGTTGCACCTAATGCATCAACTGCTTTAATTGCAGGAAGCACTCCAAGTATTGATCCTATATTCAACAAGCAGTACTCCGAAGAGAAAAAGGATTATCGGATCCCTGTGACAGCTCCCGATATTAACAGTGAGACCATTTGGTATTACAAATCTGCCTATCATATTAACCAGGAGTGGAGCATCAGGCAGAATGCAAACAGACAAAAACATATAGATCAAGCTATTTCATTTAATTTCTATATACCGAACCATATTAAAGCAATCGATCTTTTAAATCTGCATCTTTCAGCATGGAAGAAAAAATTAAAAACAACGTATTATATCCGATCAACTTCATCTGAGATTGAAGACTGTGAATCTTGCTCAAGCTAAAGGAGGACGTTATGAATACTCTAGAAAAACGGCCAATTATTAATCAATCGGCGCCAAACAAATCAACATCAATCATCAATGGGGAATGCTCCAATATTCTTAATTGGGATGATGTACGCTTCTCCTGGGCCTATCCAAAGTATAAAAAAATGCTCGCTAACTTTTGGACGCCTTTTGAAATAAACATGTCACAGGACATTAAGCAATTTCCGGAATTAACGAAAAGTGAACAAGAGGCATTTTTGAAAATTATTGGCCTGCTTGCATTGCTCGACAGTATCCAGACGGATTATGCCGGAAAAGTTGCTGATTATATTACCGACTCAAGCATATCGGCACTCATGATCATACTTGCACAGCAGGAGGTGATTCATAATCACTCATATTCGTATGTTCTATCAAGCCTTGTTCCCAAACAAAAACAGGATGAGGTTTTTGAATTCTGGCGTACAGAACCTATATTAGCTGAAAGAAATGAATTTGTTGTGAACGGATATAAAGATTTTGCTGAGAATCCAAGTGCAGAGAACCTGCTTAAATCTATTGTGTTTGATGTCGTTCTGGAGGGGCTTTTCTTTTATTCAGGCTTTGCATTCTTTTATCACCTGGCCAGAAATCAGAAAATGGTAGCCACCTCAACGATGATTAATTACATCAACCGGGATGAACAAATTCATGTAGATTTGTTTGTTAAAATTTTTAAAGAAATTCTGCAGGAAAATCCGGAACTTAATACTAATGAATTAAGTAATTTCGTCCAGGAGACTTTTAAAAGAGCTGCTGAACTGGAGATTGAATGGGCCCGCGATGTGATCGGCAGCAAAACAGAAGGCATCCTGCTGTCTGACGTTGAAGCTTATATCAAATTTTATGCCAATATCCGCTGCAATCAGCTGGGATATGAACGGCCGTTTGAAGGCTACCGGACCAATCCGCTCCGCTGGATAGTAGCTTATGAGCAGGTTGACCATGGGAAGTCCGATTTCTTTGAACAAAAATCGCGGCAATATACAAAAGTTCAAATTGATAATGGCTTTGATGAATTATAAACCTTATCCGGATATAAAAAAAAAGATTCTGCTGTTGCGCAGAATCTTTTTTTTCATGAGAATACTGGTTCCCTAGATACAAAATCAATCTCAAAACCCAGATCCTTCAGCATTTGGTGATCCGCTGTGCTTTCCTGACCTGCTGTGGTTAAGTAATCTCCTACGAAAATAGAATTAGCAGGATAAAGCCCGAGCGGCTGAAGGCTCCTAAGATTCACCTCTCTGCCTCCGGATATTCTGATTTCCTTTGATGGATTGATAAAACGCATCAGGCAAAGCACCTTCAGACAATAGCGGGGATTCAAATCATCTGTCCCTTCTAAGGGCGTCCCATCAATTGCATGCAAAAAGTTAACCGGGATTGAGTCGGCATCCAGGGCTTTTAGGCTTTTGGCCATCGCTACGACGTCTTCCCTGGTTTCTTTCATGCCAATAATTACCCCGGAACACGGTGAAATACCTGCGTCCTTTATTAATTGGACCGTATTGACTCTGTCACGGTATGTATGGGAGGTAGTGATGCTCTCATGATGATTTTCAGAAGTGTTAATATTGTGATTATAGCGGTCGACCCCAGCCTCCTTGAGCTTATCAGCCTGATCAGGCTTTAGAAGCCCGAGACAGGCGCAGACCTTCATGTTATAGTTATCCTTAATTTCTTTAACCGCTGAAATTACTTCATTTAGCTCCCTATTGCTCGGACCTCTTCCGCTTGCAACGATGCAATAGGTTCCAACATTTAGCTGATGTGCCTGTTTTGCACCCTGGATGATAGATTCCTTATCCATCATCCTGTATTTTTCAATAGGTGCTGTTGAGATGCTGGATTGTGAGCAATAGCCGCAGTTTTCAGGACATAGGCCTGATTTGGTATTAATAATCATATTTAATTTAACATGATTCCCATAATGATGATGGCGGATTTTATAGGCGCTGTGCAATAGATTCAGCAGCTCTTCATCTGGACAATTTAAAACATCCATTGCCTCCGAGTCTGTAAGTTCATGTCCTTCCAGTACGTCAAGTGCTAACTGTTGGAAATTCATATGTATCCTCCTTAGTAAAATTGTTTATGCTGCTCGGTTCATTTTTCTGAACTGACTGCTTGCAAATACTCTATGCTCCAGACGATGGGCCATTAACCCGGCAAAAACAGAGAGAATTATGTCTTTTGGAAGGGGGACCGCCATCCACAGCCATGCCAAATGATAGGTAAATCCCTCAGGTGCTGTAAACCAAAGTTTATAGGCCATATACATCCAATTCGTCCCAAAAACATAATTGATCACCATTCCGATTAAAGCTGCAGTAATATACACCGGAACAGATTTTTTCTTTTCTATCAATTTGCCGGTGACATAGGCTGTTACTATAAACGATAAGATAAAACCGAAAGTGGGGCTTAATAAGGAAGCAAAACCGCCGCCGAATTTTGAAAATACAGGGGCGCCTGCAAGCCCGGCAAAAGCATAGACAGCCATAGTAATAGCCCCTAATCGGCTACCTAAAATAGCCCCTGCCAGAATGGCAAAAAAAGTCTGCAAAGTAATAGGCACTCCCCCAATAACTAAAAATGGGACAAATGAAGTGATATTTGCTCCAACCGCCATTAGGCCAACAAACATGCCAGCCAATGTTAAATCAATCGTTCTTAAACCTGTCTTCATAAAATGCCTCCTGATAGATTTGTATTTATACAATTTAGAATAATAGCAGCAAACGTTTATTGTCAACTTAATTTTATAATAGGTTAACATATATATTTGGTTAAGGTGTGTAAACGTATGGTATGGCATATTGAATGGAGGTTAGGGAGAGAAGAAATCGGGGTTAGGCATGGAGTTTCTTTTTTGCTAATAAACCAGCCGCCGGCAATTGGCCAGCGGCTGGATAAAAGCATTAATTATTGCCTTGTGTTTTTTTTCGGACAACATCAAAAAGTCCGGAACCGATGATATCAAGTGCTGATTGCATTCTTTCTGCAGAGATATTATCTTCGATAGTATCCTGCGGTGTATGATAGACTTTTTCAATATGGTAAACAAGCGGATCCCAGCTGTCTATGCCCATCCAGATAAAAAGGGCCGCAGGAATGCCGGCATTATGGAAAGGAACATGGTCACTCGATCCGAATTTGCCTGGGAGAATATCCGAATTGCCCAAGCGTGCCCCAGCATGACCAGTTGAAGAAGTTACAATGTTTTGGCTGCCGTCTGGTGTCATGGCATATAGGTTTGTAGCCTTTTCATAATTTGTAGCAACCATATCAGGAACAAAAACAGCTTCTATTTGATCTTTTTGTGTCTCTGTTAACTGATCTACATAATATCTTGCTCCTAAAAGTCCGCGTTCCTCAGATCCAAATGCAATGAATTTAAGGGTTTTGTCTGTATTGTATCCTTTATAAACTCTGGCAAGTTCAAGCATTAACCCTACACCGGAAGCATTATCATTCGCACCTGGAGCACCCACCACACTATCATGATGGGCACCTAGTATCACCTCTTTTGTATCTTCATCTTTTGATTTAGCTTCCTTGGTTGCAATTACATTTACCGATTTAAGATCCTTATAATGTTTTGCTGACAGGGAGAGCTCAACTGCACCTTGCTCCATTTGTTCCTTGAGCCATTCTCCATGAATATAGGAAGCCCCAAAAACCGGGATATCATATTCCGATGTAAGGTTAGGATTAAAAGTTTGTCCGTAATTGCCGCGGCTTCCAACAAGGCTTTGGAGAATCACACCAGCTGCCCCTGCCTCAACTGCTTTGGCTACCTGCTCTCGGTATCCGGCTGTAGTATCTGCTCGAGCCAGAAGAACTATTTTACCTTCGGCTCCCTGGAAATTCTCATTTTCCACAAAGATGACTTCTGCATGAACTGGCGTATCGCTGATTGCTCCGTTTGGTGCAGCGCCCATTTCCCATACCGTCCCATCTTCAAATGCTGCACTGCCTATGAATTGATCTGCTACTGGAAAGTATTGAAATTCAACATCATAGCCATAACTTTTGAGTGTATTGGCAATATACTCTGCCGATTTTTTTTCATTTTCTAATCCGCCGGGTCTTGTCCCGATTTCTTCCGATAGATACCTCACGTGTTCGATAGCACGTTCAGCATTTACTCTGGCAATAATCTTCTGATCTTGCGAGTGGGATGAATTTCCATTTTCATTACTTAGCGGGGCAGCATACCCGATTGTGCCAAAAGCTAAAGAAGCTGCTAGAGCCGCTGCTAATATCTTGTGAGATTTTCGACTATTTCTTGACATAATACCCTCCTGAAATTTAGTGGTTTTTCGATTCCCTAACGATTCCTAGTTTAGTAGAAAATGGTATTTTTTGAATAGAGTACTAATTCCTATGGGGTAAGCCTATTTTTGCGACACTATGTGTCAAATTTATATAATAAAAGACAAAATCTATTGGGAAATTATTACTGTTTATGGCGAGAGACTTTGTGTTTTTTTACTCCCTAAAAGGGTAAAGTGATAGTACTCATCGATAGATGAAAGTTCATTTATATAAAGGAGGTATAAACATGGCAAATCGTAAAAGCAACATTCACAGTGATGAACAGGAACAATATTTTAAGGACAGAGCAGGTACAGATGAAGCAAGATTCCATGTAGTACCGCACGATGAGGAAGGATGGGCAGTCAAAAAGGAAGGGCAAAACGAGCCTGAGTATACTGCAGAGTCACAGTCAGAAGCGGTGGAGAAAGCGAAGAGCATGGCAGAAGAAGCGGGGACAATGGCAATACTGCATAATGAAGATGGAAAAATAGAAGATCTGGTAAATTATGAAGATAAATAATCGGTCTTATAGAAGGGCACTGCCATTGAGCAGTGCTCTTTTCCTGTTCTGGAAGGCTAATGGAAAGAGATTCTATTTCCAAAACAAAAAAATTCCGCTTTCAAAAAGAAAGCGGATCAAAAAAGAGACCTTGGAACGAGTTAATTCTTAAATTAAAACAATATATAGTATCTGTGGTTGAACAAGAAACTATATATTGTTATTTTTGATTCTAGCATAATCAGACGGATAGAGCAAACTATTATTTTAATATATTTAAAATATTCTACTATTTTAATAATTATTGAGTTAATAATCGTAAAACAATCAAAAACATTCGATATTTGAACGTTTTTGATTGTTTTTGAATGAAAATGATTGATTTTTGCAATCGGTTTCAGTATGATGTAATCAAGAGGAGCAACACATTCCAGGGGGTGATGTTTTGTTAACACCAGAGCGCCACAAATTGATTCTGCAGCTTTTAAAAGAAAAAGGTGTAGTGAAAATTCAGGATCTCGTTGATATGACAGAAACATCGGAATCAACAATCAGAAGGGACCTGACTCAGCTTGAGGAAGGAAAATACTTAAAAAGGATACATGGAGGGGCTGCCAGGCTTCAGGGAAAGCTCCAGGAACCCAGCATGTCTGAAAAATCCGCCAGAAACCTTCAGCAAAAGCGCCAAATCGCCCAATATGCTGCAAGTCTTGTTGAAGAAGGTGATTCCATCTATCTGGATGCAGGCTCGACAGTTACTGAAATGATTCCTTTCTTGCCTGCAAAAGAAATTGTAGTTGTAACGAACGGATTAATGCATATCAACGCATTGCTGGAACGAAATATAAAAACGTTTTTAATTGGCGGTTTTGCCAAGAGCCAGACAAAAGCCATCATTGGCAGGGGGGCATTGGAAAGCCTCGAAAATTATCGATTTGATAAATGTTTTATGGGGGTTAATGGCATCCATCCTCAATTCGGATACACCACACCGGATCAGGATGAGGCCATGATTAAGCAAATGGCCATTTCGCTTTCAAGGGAGGCATTCGTGCTTGCCGATGATACGAAGTTTTCAGAAATCGCATTTGCCAAGATTGCCGATTTGCATACAGCAGCAATTATTACTAATGAACTGAATGAGGATCAGCAAGAGCCTTATATCAGCAAAACTACAATAAAGGTCGTGACAGCATGATACACACATTGACGCTAAATCCGTCAGTGGACTACATCTTAGAATTGGATGAGATAATAGTCGGCGGTCTTAACCGCATGCAGCATGATACAAAGTTCCCTGGAGGAAAAGGGATAAATGTTTCCAGAGTGCTGAACAGAATGGATGTTAAAAGCAAGGCCCTTGGCTTTGCAGGCGGATTTACAGGAGAGTATATTGTTGATTGCTTAAACAAGGAGAATATTCAAACTGACTTTGTCCAAGTTGCTGGTGACACAAGAATCAATGTAAAGATCAAGACAAAGACGGAAACAGAAATCAATGCCAAAGGGCCGGCCATTTCAGGAAGGAATTTCGAGGATCTGAAAAATAAGATCCGCAGCCTATCAGAAGAAGATTTGCTTGTTCTGGCTGGCAGCATTCCATCTACATTGCCGGAATCAACTTATGAAGAGCTGGTAAGAATTTGTTTAGAAAACGGGACGGCTTTTGTGGTGGATGCAGAGGGAGAATTACTGAAAAAGGTCCTTCCATACAAACCGTTTTTAATAAAGCCTAATCACCATGAATTAGGTGATTTATTCAAGACAGAATTTACTTCCGCAAAAGAAGTTATCCCATATGGACAGAAACTTGTAGAAATGGGCGCACAGAATGTAATTGTTTCATTAGCCGGCAAGGGAGCAGTCTTGATTTCTGATGAAGCAGCGTATATTTCAAGCGTTCCAAATGGGGAAGTGAAAAGTTCTGTAGGTGCAGGAGATTCCATGGTAGCCGGATTTCTTGCAGCTTATGAAAAAAACAAAAATATAGAAAAGGCTTTTCAATACAGTGTTGCTTCCGGAAGCGCTACGGCTTTTTCACTTGGTCTTTGCACAAAGGAAAAAGCAGAGGAATTGCTTTCTCAGGTTTCGATTGAAAAGGTCAGCCTAAAAGGGGAGATTTAGGATGAGAATAACAGAATTACTGACAAGAGATACGATTCTGCTCTCATTGAGCGGAACAGGCAAAATGGATGCCATAAATGGATTGGTAAACCAGCTTGATCAAGCAGGAAAGCTTCATGACAGTTCTGCCTTTAAGAATGCAATTATAAAAAGGGAAGAACAAAGCACAACAGGTATCGGTGACGGAATAGCCATTCCGCATGCAAAAACTGGTGCGGTCAAGGAGCCTGCTATTGCATTCGGCAAATCAGAAGCAGGAGTGGATTATGAATCACTTGACGGTCAGCCCGCACATCTATTCTTTATGATTGCAGCCCCGGAAGGAGCAAACAATACACATCTGGAAGCTCTATCCAGGCTTTCATCAATACTAATGAACGAGGAAGCACGCAAAAAACTCCAAAATGCTGCTTCTGCAGACGAAGTTATTGGAATTATAGACAGCTATGACGAGACAGAAGAAGAGGAAGTCCAAAATATTGCAGACAGTAAACGATTTGTTGTTGCTGTAACAGCCTGCCCAACAGGAATTGCCCATACTTATATGGCGGCTGATTCCCTAAAAGCCAAGGCAGCTGAAATGGGCGTTGATATTAAAGTTGAAACAAATGGCTCCAGCGGTGCTAAAAATGTTCTGACACCAGAAGAAATCGCGAATGCGGCAGCAGTTATAGTCGCAGCAGATACAAAGGTTGAGATGGAGCGATTCAGCGGGAAGCATGTCCTTGAAACGGCAGTTGCTGATGGCATCCGAAAACCTCAGGAACTAATCGAAAAAGCGCTAAAGCAGGATGCGCCGGTATACAAGGGCGGAAGCGCGGACAGCAGCGGAAAAGCAGATAATAAAAAAGAACAAAAAGCAGGAATTTATAAGCATTTGATGAATGGGGTTTCCAACATGCTTCCATTTGTTGTTGGCGGCGGAATACTCATTGCCATTTCCTTTATGTTCGGATATAAAGCAGCAGATCCTAATGATCCGTCGTATCATCCTATCGCAGAAGCACTGATGACCATTGGGGGAGGAAATGCATTTGGATTGATTGTTCCAATACTTGCAGCGTTCATTGCCATGAGTATTGCTGACCGTCCCGGCTTTGCTGCAGGCGCAGTCGGCGGAATGATGGCAGCATCTGGAGGCGCTGGATTCCTTGGCGGCATCATAGCCGGCTTCCTTGCAGGTTATGTAGTAGTTGGGTTGAAAAAAGTCTTTGCTGGTCTGCCTTCATCACTTGAAGGAATTAAAACGATTTTGCTCTATCCGCTCTTTGGAATTGCGTTCACGGGATTGCTGATGCTTTATGTTGTCAACAAACCAGTTGGCGCATTAAATACTGCTATCACCGAGTGGCTTTCAGGTCTTGGTACTGGAAATGCTGTATTGCTTGGAGTAGTCCTTGGGCTGATGATGGCATTTGATATGGGCGGCCCGGTTAATAAATCGGCTTACGTATTTGGTACAGGGCTGCTTGCAAATGGAGTATATGAACCAATGGCAGCCATTATGGCGGCGGGGATGGTTCCGCCTCTTGCCATCGCGCTTGCTACTACTTTATTCAAAAATAGATTTTCAAAACAGGAACAGGATGCAGGAAAAGCAAATTACATCATGGGATTTTCGTTTATCACAGAAGGCGCAATCCCGTTCGCAGCAGCAGATCCATTGCGTGTCATCCCGTCCATCATGGCAGGATCAGCCGTGGCAGGTGCCATCTCAATGATGGCTGGAGTCGGATTAAGGGCACCGCACGGCGGAGTCTTTGTCGTCCCTCTCGTCGATGGCCCATGGGGAATTTACCTTGCAGGAATAATAGCAGGTGCTCTTTTGTCTGCGATCCTTATCGGGTTTCTGAAAAAACCTTTAAATAAATAATGAATAACTAAAGCCGGTACTTAATGTATCGGCTTTTTTTTTAGAAAATTCCTTTTAGAAAAGATTGAAAAAACAGAAAATAAATGATTAAATTAAAATAAACTAATCAGTCTATTTTATTATATGAATAAATAAACTATCCAGTCTGTATAATTGGAGGTGTGAAACCATGGCCATTATCATTGTTATTAGAAGAGGAAACAAACATAAATAACCAGCCATTAGATGCACACCAAGTAAAACATCAGAAAACACATGAAGGAGAGCGTTTATGAAAATAAAAAAACTTTCTCAAGTTACCCTGGAGGAGGCGCTGACTGCCTGGAATAAAGGCTTTGAAGGTTATATAGTTCCAATAAAAATGGATATCCAGGCCTTTGTTAATCGAATCGCATCTGAGGGACTTTCGCCTGAAAAATCCATTGTCGTTTTTATGCACGGCGAACCTTGCGGAATCATATTGAATGGGTTCCGTGAGATTAACGGCAGGAAAATTGCCTGGAACGGAGGCACCGGGATCGCACCACAATACAGGGGAAAAGGTCTTTCTGCAGCCATGATGTCAGAGGTGCTTAGCATATATAAAGCTGAAAATGTACACACTGCTGTTCTTGAAGCAATTGAAGAAAATGAGAGAGCGATTAAGCTGTACATAAAAGCCGGCTATGCAATTACTGATCAATTGCTTTATCTAAACAAGAAGCTAACACATAAAGAAATAGGCTCATTGACGGAAAGCCATTTAGCAATAAAAAAGATATATCCTGAACAGCTTCAGTCAATCAGCTTTTATGACAGCGATGCTGCCTGGCAGTGCCAGTGGCAAAGTGCGAAACAAGGGGAAGCTGCTGTGCTTATGAGTGAAGATGGGAAAGAGGAAGGCTATATTTTATACAAAAGAGTGCTGGAAGCAGCAGGACGTACAGAACGCATTATTATTTATCAGCTAAATTTTACGGATGGCAGTGCATATGAGGCAATGACTGAAAGTATTCTGGGCCAGCTGTTCCTTGATCAGGATGATTCGATTGATTTCACTGCAGTTAATATTTCTGTTTCCAATCCCGCATCGAAAGCTTTGCTTAAAATGGGATTTGAAAAAAAGATTGGCCAGGTAATGATGAAAAAAACACTATAGGATGCATGATTCCTAGTTAAGATTCCCCCTTTCTGCAAAAAAATAAGTTACCAATTAATTTTTGAGATTCGTGCTTATAGGCATAATTTCTAATGGTTACTGATATGTTTTTATGAGTAAGATGGAAAGGGGAGATATTTTGGCTGCTGGATTTGAAAATGCTGCAAAATTTGAACATGGATTTTGGCTTCAGATTTTGGGTGATCATGCACGCTTCATACATGATTCACTATCACCAAAGGAAAAAGACAGCATTGAAAGAGCAAATTACTTTATACAAACCTTCGATCAGCTATTAGGAAGGGTTGAAGTGGATAACCTGGAGCAATTGAGCCGGAGGGCAGAACAGGAAGCTAAAAAGCTCAGGGAATTTAAATTGAACCTACTTGAACGTCATCTGATAGGGAAAATTTCCATTCATCTTGGTCCTGTTTTTATAAACCATATGGTCAATGAACTTGAAGAATATATGCTTGTCCTTCAATATTTAAAAAAAGGGGAAGTCCCGCCTGTATTTCATGAGCTTCACCACCATTTAATCTGGCTTCTGGATGCAGCTGGCCATGCTGGAGCCATATCAGATAATATGGAAAGTGTTGAGAAGAAAATAAAAAAAATCAGTGATGGCTATACAAAGGATTTTGAAGCATTCTATTTAAAGGCGGTTGAAATGTCCGGCTTCCTTCGGACGAATGTTGAGTCATTCCCGGCACTTCAAAAGTTCAACAGCGATGTTGCACTTGAAATATCTTTGTTTATGAACTTTCTCAATGAAATTGAGGAGCTTGAATTGAGCAAAGAGGCATTGGGGACATTTGCAGCTTTAATGGCTGATCACATGTACCGTGAAGAATGCTATTACCTGTCAAAGCTTGCTGAGTCCACTCAGTCTGAAAAACCGAAATGTGATCCGGCAAAGCCGAGGCTTAAAGAATAAATTCAATGCTGCCAATTTGGCAGTTTTTTTTGCATTAAGAACATGCGTCAGTGTTTTCTGGGTAAAAAGAGTATAAAAAGGCTGATATCATGAAACTGGTAAGATGGAGTTACATGCGGAGAAATCAGGTAAAGGGATTGTTTGACTGTTATCCTGAAGCGGTCATCATTTTTAAAAGAATAAAGAATTATTATTTTATCCACAGTGCTGAATGGACAGGCAGTCCGCAGTTAATTGCTAAGCAGCAGATGGAGGAAATGGAGTATTTGCTTAATAAAGAAATGGGTTTTCTTCGTGGATATCTACAAAGGAAATCTGCAGGCGATAAAGATAGTGAAACTTGAAAAAATAGGAAAGAAGAATCAATTTTCCTAAAATAGAACACGTGTTCGACTAAATGGACAAGGTTGTGTTATAATAAAGAAGCAATGGGAGTTTCTCAAGGGTGGTCGGCTAGCCCCGTATGAAAGGGGGTGATGCCTTTTGACAGTTTTCGAATCGATCATGATGATGATTTCCTTTTCTAGTCTGATCATTGCTGTCATGACTTTTAACCATAAAAAATAGACCTCCCTTGATCTGACAATTGAGGGAGAGGTCTATGTCTTTGACAGGCCGATCCCCTAAGGGAACGACTATTGCGAATGACCGTGGGTGCGGCAACACCTGCGGTCGTTTTTTTTATTCATATTCTTAATTCAAGAATATCATATACGGTTCAGAAAGTCACGGAAATAAGCATAATCGCATGATTACTTATAGTATATACAGATTCCAGCTGAAAATCCATAATGATTCGAATCCTAATGTGCCATACTATAATGGGAGTACTTTAAAGGAGGATTAACATGACAAAACGCAATATTAAGACTAAATCCGGATTGCAGAGCACAAACAAGAGCATAAACGATATGGAGTTCTCAAAAGAGCTTGATCAGCAAAGCAAAAAAGCTAAGAAGACAAGACCTAACTGATGTTGGAAATAAAGAATTGACCGAGATGGGGCAGACTAAAACTGTCCCATTTTTATATGGAACAGGAGGCTTTTGAGCCATCTATGTTTTGTGAATGGAAAGGACGATTCTTGTGCCAGCATGTATTTATGAGGATACAAAGATATTTTATGAAACGATGGGAAAAGGGGTACCGATAATCTTTATACATCCGCCTGCCATGGGGAGAAAGGTATTTTATTATCAAGGCCTGATGGCTGAGCATTTTCAGGTTGTTTTTCCTGATTTAAGCGGGAATGGAGATACCATCGGTCCCGAGAAAACAGTAACCATTCAGGGCTATGCAGAAGAGGTTAAAGCTGTATTAGACCACTTGGAAATTGAAAAAGCCGTTATCCTGGGTTATTCCTCTGGAGGCATAATTGCTCAGGAATTTGCTCTTTCTTTTCCTGAAAGGACACTTGGAGTCATACTGTCTGGCGGATTTCCAGAGGTTTTATCAGAAACTTTCAAATATGAGCATATAATGGGAATGTATTTCGTGAAACATTTTCCGGGTTTTCTGCGGTATGTAATAGCAGCAAGTCACACAAATGATCCAAAAGTCAGAAAAGATATTCTGGAACACATGAAAAAGGCGAATCATACTATGTGGTTTCAATTTTACGATAGGTCGCTCCACTATTCATGCACGGATCGCCTGAGGAACTTGAGTGTCCCCCTTCTCCTGATATATGGATCAAGAGATTTTGTTAATCAGCATATTAGGAGCTATAGGAGATATGTCAGCTTTCAGGCGGCAATAATCAAAGGTGTTTCCCACCAGGCGCCAACCAAAAAGTGGCAGCTTTTCAACCAGGTTGTAACTGGTTTTGTACAGCAGCATTTTAAATAAAAAAATCCGTATCGTCATTGAACGATACGGATTTTTTTTAGCCCTCATTTGCGTCAGGTTTGATTGCTATAATGGCTGCTAGGGCAGCAAGAATGGTTATCCCGCTTAATATATAAAAAAGCCCTTGATCAGAATGCTTCATCAGAATGGCAATGGCCGGCGGGCCTCCGGCAACGCCTATAAACCTCATTGAACTGTATAAAGAAGTAATGGTTCCACGTTCTTCTTTTGCAATTCCTTCGGTAATCAGTGCATCCAACGAAGGCAATGCAACGCCTATGCCAATTCCGGCAAACAGGAACATGCTGATCATAAACCACATGTTGTTTGAAAAGCTTAAGATTGCAGTGGCAGCTGCCACAAGCACTGAGCCTAAAAATATGATCCACTTCATCAGTATTTTATTTTCTTTTATTTTTTTTCCTGTCAGATAGGAGGAAAGGCATAGTGCGCCAAGCGGGACAGCTAGGAGAAGCCCTTTTTTAACATCTTTAATATCGTATGTCTTTTCAAGCACATCAGATAAATAAAAAAGTATCCCAAAAAGCACAAACATAAGAATGGCACCTATTAAGAAAATAGCATATAGCCATTTTCCGTTGTTTTTAAAGGTATCCTTGATATTGCTCCAAAATTTCTTTAGAGGAAGCGGCTCTTCTCTTTTATTTGGCGTTTTTACAAGAAAGATAACCAGCAGGATTGAAATCGTACAAAAAACCGGAAACGAAAAAAACGGTAAAAACCATATAAACCCTGCAAGAAATGCTCCAAGTATAGGCGATAGAACTTTTCCAAAAGTATTGGAAGTTTCAATAAGTCCAAGGGAACTGCTGACATCATCATCATTTTTAAACATATCCCCTACTAAAGGCATAACAATTGGTGCCGCACCAGCTGCCCCAACACCCTGCAATGCCCTCCCAGCTAATATGATCCAATAAGCATCCGCCATTTTCCATGCCGCCCATCCGGAGATCAGCCCGCCAATTCCTGCAATGAACAGACTTGGTATAATGACTTTTTTACGGCCGATATGATCCGATAAAAAGCCTGCGATTGGAATCAAAATAATGGCTACAATACTATAAACGGTAATAATCATGCTGGATTGGAATGCAGAAATATTTAGTTTATTTTCCATCGCCGGCAGAACAGGAATCAGCATGGAATTCCCAAGTGTCATAACGAGAGGAATTGAAGAAAGTGAAAGAATGGCCCATTTTTGGTTATGAACATCATCACCTGACTTCTTTTTAGCTTTGGAATTTACAGATTGTAAATTTTCAACATGCTCCATATTTCTGACCTTCCTTTTCGTTAATCAAACTAGTCTTAATATGAGCTAATTGCAGGAAAACTAACTAGAAAAACCTCTGTCTTTTTATGGGAAAATTCAAATTCTGGAAAAATATGTTTCGATTTACTAAAAGGAAAGCGTTAAAATATATAGAAAAGCGAATCTGGCGAGGGGATAAATGTGAAAGAAATTATTAGTTTAAGCATAGGGAAACCGAAAAAGCACAGCTGGAAAAACCGTGAGGAAATATCGGGAATAGGCAAAGAAAAAATTGAAAGTGCGTTCTTAACGAAGGATGGTTTCCTGGGGGATGGAGTGGCAAACACTGATTTTCATGGCGGCCCCGACCGGGCAGTTTGCCTATACCCGTTCGAACATTACGGGATGTGGGAAAAAGAATTTAAAAAGACATTCTGTCCCCCGGCATTTGGTGAAAATATTTGTGCGGGTAATATGCTGGAAAAGGATGTTTTTATAGGTGATACCTTTTCGCTTGGTGAATCTGTTATCCAAATAACACAGGGCCGCATTCCATGTTCAACCATATCAAAGCATAACGAAGAAGATCGGCTTTTAAGCAGAATTGTTGAAACATGCTTTACAGGCTACTTTTTCAGAGTGCTGAAGGAAGGAACTGTAACAGCAGGCAGCGTTCTTAAGCTCGAAGAAAGAAAGCAGGAAAAGGTATCGGTTCTGCAAGGAAATTTTATCATGTTCCATGACCGCAAAAACCGTAAAGCAATTGAAGAACTCCTGCAGATTGAGGCACTTGCAGCTGTCTGGAGAGAAAAGCTGGAAAAAGCTCTATTATAAAAAAATGAAAAATATCCTTGACATTTTTCATTTATCGGAATAGTATAATAAGCAATATATCGATCGGCAATGACAAAGAGTAGTAGCTGCAGTGGAAGCTAAAGAGAGCTGATGGTTGGTGCAAATCAGTGTGGAAACAGCAGTGAATGGACTTTCGAGCCTCCAAACCGAACCTTTTTAAGCAGTAGGCTTTGGCGAACGGTCTCATCGTTACAAGGGACAGATATTCAAACGGTTTTTCGTTTTGATATCTGTTAAGTGAGCTGATGTATCAGCTAATGAAGGTGGCACCACGGGTCTCTCGTCCTTTTTAGACGGGAGGCCCTTTTTTATTTAGTTCAGAAAAAATATAGAATTTTTGAACTTAAATAACTGTCTAGCGCAAGCAGCCTACCCCCTCGAGTTCACAAGCCAATCCCCTAAAAAGGCAAAGAACGCCTTTCCGGGAGGCTCGTCTTGTGCTTGTCGGGGGTGGCAAGGCGCTTCCGCTTTTCTTTAACTTTATTACTTTAAATCGCTGAGCAAGAGGAGTAGATTGATGGAGTCCGTTCAAGAGAGCCGGGGTAAGGTGAGAGCCCGGTACGGTAAGTCATTCGAATGGACTTGCGAGAGGCTTCCTGAAAGATAGTAGGGAAGCACGGATTTCCACCGTTAAAAGGATAGGGTATCGATATGTTTCCGTACCCGAAAAAGGGAGCAGCATGCTGCTCTAAAAAGAGGTGGCACCACGTTCACAAGACACGTCCTCTATACCCGCAGATTCTGTCTGTGTGTATAGGGGACTTTTTTATTTATAGTTAAGTAAAAATTCTGAAGTCAGATACCTGTCTGGCTCCATCGCCTGCTCCCTCAAAGTGTCAGGGGTGATCAGGGCGCTTGCGCTTATCTGAATCCGAAAGAACTGGAGGAGAAATATATTGAAAACGATTTTGGAAGGTCCTTATATCATCGAAGAGCTTGAGGGGGACACATTAACACCTATTTTGATCTACCAGAGAATGAGCGGGAGAAAAAAATTTCTGCTTGAAAGCTCGCTAAAGCATGAAAAGTCGGGAAGGTATTCCTTTATTGGGGCGGACCCGGTGATGGAACTAAAAGGGGAAGCATCTCGGACGGCTGTTACTGCGGAGGGGAAAATAGAAGTTTTTAATGAAAAGCCGCTTGATGTATTAAGAAGGCTGATGCCCGAGGAAAAGGCTCACCCCATTGAACAGTTCCCATTTTGTGGAGGAGCTGTTGGATATGCAGGCTATGATGTCATCAGGCAATACGAAGATATCGGGGTGATCCCTCATGATGAGCTGAATGTACCAGATGTTCACCTTATGTTTTTTGAGGAAGTGGCCGTTTTTGATCATCTGGAGCAAAAGGTATTTCTGATAGCCATGTCTTTATTGGCAGCAACCGATGAATCTCAGCTACGTGAAAGATTGCAGAAAAGAAAGGCCGAAATCCAAAAGGGGGCTGCGGCATCCCAATCGGAAGAAGCATCGCTGTCGGCTTTCAAAGCTTCCATATCTAAAGAAGACTTCGTTGAAAAAGTAAAAAGGGCCAAGGCCTATATTGAAGAGGGAGACATTTTTCAGGTAGTGCTTTCTCAGCGGTTAAAAGCAGAATTGACTGGAGATCCTTTCGCATTTTACCGGAAGTTAAGAGTGCAAAATCCCTCCCCATACATGTACTATCTTGATTTTGAAGAATATGCGGTTGCAGGGGCATCGCCTGAAAGTCTTATAAAAGCAACTGGAAACAAAGTAATTACTAACCCTATTGCAGGAACAAGGCCAAGAGGCAAGACAGAAGAGGAAGACTTACAGCTTGAAAGGGACCTGATAGAAGATGAAAAGGAGCTTGCCGAACACAGGATGCTGCTCGATCTAGGCAGAAATGATCTCGGCCGTGTATGCGAATTTGGATCGGTAACTATAGAAAAAAACATGGTCATTGAGAGATATAAGCATGTCATGCACCTTGTATCCGAAGTGGGCGGCAAGCTGAAAAGTCCTCACAAAGCGATTGATGCCTTAATAGCGTGTCTCCCTGCCGGAACGGTTTCAGGTGCACCCAAAATTAGAGCAATGGAAATCATCAATGAACTGGAAGCAGTGAAAAGAGGAATTTACTCAGGGGCAGTCGGCTATTTTTCCGGAAACGGCAATATGGATTTCGCCCTGGCAATCAGAACCATGGTAATAAAAGATGGATTCGCTTATATACAAGCTGGGGCAGGCATCGTGCATGATTCGATTCCAGAAAAAGAGTACGACGAAACACTTCATAAATTAAAAGCATTTTTGGAGGACAAAAAATGATTCTGCTGATTGATAATTATGATTCATTTACATTTAACCTTTATCAGTATCTGGGTGAACTGGGACAAGAAATTAAAGTTGTAAGGAATGATCAAATAACAATCGAAGATATTGAAAAATTAAATCCTGAAGCCATTGTTCTATCACCTGGACCGGGACGGCCTGAACAAGCTGGAGTTATTGTTGATGTTATTCAGCAATTTTACAGGAAGCTCCCTATCCTGGGCATTTGCCTTGGCCATCAGGCAATCGGCTATGCCTTTGGGGCAAAGATTGAAAAAGCCAAGAGAATTATGCATGGCAAGGTGTCTAATCTGAAGCATAACGGATCACAGCTTTTTCAATACATGCCGCAGCCGATCCATATCATGCGTTATCATTCCTTAATAATTAAGTCGGGAACTTTGCCTGGCAGTTTTAAGGTTTTGGCAAGATCAATGGATGATAATGAAATAATGGCAATCAAGCATGAAGATTATCCTTTATACGGTTTGCAATTCCATCCGGAGTCTGTAGGAACAGGCCTTGGAAAAAATATTTTGGAAAACTTTTTACAAACTATCGGGAGGGAGAAAAACGATGAAAACTATACTGCAGAGGTTATCTGATCGCGAGTCATTAACAGAGGCAGAAATGAAGGAAGCGATGGACAATTTATTTGCCAATGATGTGACGGACAGTGAGATTGCGGCATTTATGGTGAGCCTTAAAACAAAAGGGGAAACAGTTGAAGAAATTGCAGGCATCGTAAAAGCAATGCGGGATAAATCCCTTACATTTAGCAAGAAAATTCCTAATGTTTTGGATAATTGCGGTACAGGAGGAGATGGTTCAAGCAGCTTTAATATCAGTTCTACTTCGGCCTTTGTGATTGCAGGAGCAGGAATTTCTGTTGCCAAGCATGGCAATAGAAGTGTATCCAGCAAAACAGGCAGTGCCGATGTACTGGAACATTTGGGAATAAACTTGGATCACTCGCCTGAGCGCACGGAGGAAATTCTGGAGGAAATTGGGATAGCCTTTCTATTCGCACCTCATGTCCATCCGAATATTAAAAGAATCATGAAAGTACGCAGGGACCTGAGAATACCTACAACTTTCAATTTAATAGGACCTTTAACCAATCCGGTTGAACTTGATCATCAGCTTCTCGGGATCTACCGGAGAGATTATATTGAAATGTTTGCAGAGGTGTTAAAAGCTTTGGGAAGAAAACGGGCAGTTGTTTTAAATGGTGCAGGGTTTATGGATGAAGCATCCTTACAGGGGGAAAATCACCTGGCCATTCTTAATAACGGCAAGGTAACGAAAAAGGTTCTTCATCCAGAGGAAGTTGGCCTATCGGTTAGCAGCAATGATGCGATCAGAGGCGGAGATTCCAGGGAAAATGCTGAAATACTCCTAAGTGTCCTAAAGGGGGAGAAGGGAGCAAGAAGAGACACGGTCCTTCTTAACGCCGGGATTGGCATCTTTACAGGAGGCAAGGCAGAAACAATTCATGGCGGGATAAATTTAGCCAAAGAAAGCATAGATTCAGGTGCTGCATTAGAAAAACTGCATAGGTTAATTGAAGCAAGTAAAAGCGTCCATAAAGAGGTGATATAAGATGGGAACAATTCTAGATCAAATACTGGCTGAAAAAAGAAAAGAAGTCATCGTACTGCAGAAGGAAAAGGAATATTTTCAAATAGGAGAAACCATGTATAAACGCTCCTTTATTAACAAGCTTGCATCAGGCAGTGAACTGGCTGTGATTGCGGAATTCAAAAGAGCCTCACCTTCAAAAGGTGATATAAATACCGGACAAAATCCGAAAGATCAGGCATTATTTTATAAAAAGTATGGTGCCGATGCCATTTCCGTTTTAACAGACAATAGGTTTTTTAAAGGCAGCTTCGCTGATCTGTCAGCTGTCAGAGAGACAGTCGACCTGCCTATCCTTTGCAAAGACTTCATTATAGACGAGGTGCAAGTATTAAAAGCAAAAGCATCAGGGGCAAACCTAATTTTACTCATTGCTGCTGCGATGGAAGCTGAACGGCTTCAAGAGCTTTTCGATTTTGCTGAAAGTGAAGGCCTTGAGGTATTAATGGAGGTTCATAATGAAGAAGAACTGGAAATAGCTCTAAGAACCGGTGCACAGCTGATCGGAGTCAACAACCGAAATTTAAAAACTTTCGAAGTAGACCTTGGTGTAACAGAAAAACTTGCCCCGCTAATAAAGAATGCGGGAAAATTCCTGATCAGTGAAAGCGGGATTAAGTCGGAAGACGATGTGCGGCGTGTAATTGCAGCAGGAGCAAACGCCATTCTTGTCGGAGAAGCATTCATGAAAGCAGATAATCTGGAAGGGCTTTTGAAGGCCATGAAGATTCCTTTGCAGGGGGCTGTCAGACAATGAAGGTGAAGATTTGCGGAATCAGGGATATCAGCACGGCACTTTTTGCTATTGAAAACGGGGCTGATGCCCTGGGATTTGTTTTTGCAGAAAGCAAAAGAAAAATTAATCCTGAGGCAGCAGGGGAGATAATCAGAGAGCTTCCCGGAGAAGTTTTAAAAGTCGGAGTGTTTGTAAATGAAACGAAAGCGACCATTGAAGAAATAGCAAATGTTTCAGGGATCAATGTCATTCAGCTGCACGGAGATGAAACGCCGGAATTTTGCAGCTCATTTTCTCTTCCGGTTATAAAAGCTTTGAGTGTAGGTTCACCAGATGATTTATCTCAATTAGATGAATTTTCATGCGAATACATTCTTCTTGATAGTCCGAAAGGAAAATATCGGGGGGGCAACGGGGTATCTTTTGATTGGTCGATTTTAAATAAACCATTGCAGGACAAAAAAATGATCCTTGCTGGGGGGCTCAATCCTGAAAATGTGGGGGAAGGAATTAAAGCAGCCAATCCTTATATGGTTGATGTAAGCAGCGGGGTTGAGACTGAAGGGAAGAAAGATCCGGAGAAAATAAAAAGATTCATAGAAAACGCTAAATGTGTGGAGAGGGAGGAAGTAAAATGAACACAGCTTATACATTGCCTGATGAACGAGGTCATTTCGGGGATTTTGGAGGAAGGTATGTGCCGGAGACACTTATGCAGGCCATTCTTGAATTGGAAGAGGAGTATAAGAAAGCTCAAGCCGATGAAAGTTTTCAGAAAGAACTGAAGGCTTTGCTGAAAGACTATGTCGGACGGGAAACTCCTCTTTATTTTGCTGAGAACCTCACAAATTATGCCGGCGGTGCGAAGGTCTATCTTAAAAGAGAAGATTTGAATCATACAGGTGCCCATAAAATAAACAACTCACTGGGCCAGGCTCTATTGGCGCTGCGAATGGGAAAAAGAAAAATAGTAGCTGAAACGGGTGCAGGGCAGCATGGAGTCGCAACAGCAACTGCATGTGCGCTTTTAAATCTTGAATGCATTATTTTTATGGGTGAAGAGGACATCAGGAGACAGCAGCTGAACGTATTCAGAATGGAACTGCTTGGAGCGAAGGTTGTAGGGGTACAATCGGGAAGTGCCACCTTAAAAGATGCAGTCAACGAAGCACTCCGCTACTGGGTGACAAATGTCGAGGATACACATTACATCCTTGGTTCTGTGATGGGACCACATCCTTTTCCTATGATTGTACGGGATTTTCAGAGTGTTATCGGAAATGAGACGAAGAAGCAATACCTTGAAAAAGAAGGTAAACTCCCTGATGCAGTTGTGGCTTGCATTGGAGGCGGAAGCAATTCAATGGGCATGTTTTATCCTTTCATTAAAGATGATACGGTCCGCATGGTTGGGGTTGAAGCAGCTGGTTTGGGTACAGATACAGATAAGCACGCTGCTTCTTTAACAAAAGGAACTCCTGGAGTTCTTCATGGAGCATTAATGTATTTGCTGCAGGACGAACACGGTCAAATTCAGGAGGCTCATTCCATCTCAGCTGGCCTTGATTATCCAGGAGTTGGGCCGGAACACAGCTATCTGAAAGACAGCGGAAGAGCCGAGTATGAATCCATTACAGACGATGAGGCGCTTGATGCATTAAAGCTTTTATGCAAACTGGAAGGCATTATCCCTGCGCTGGAAAGCTCCCATGCCGTAGCCTATGCATTAAAGCTTGCACCGCAAATGAAAAAAGACGAAGGCCTTGTCATCTGTTTATCTGGCAGAGGCGATAAAGATGTAGAAACTGTAAGAGCAAGATTAGGAGGGAAAGGACAATGAACCGGGTTGAAAAAGTTTTTCAGAGCCTTAAGCAAAACAAAGAAAAAGCATTTGTGCCATATATAATGGCTGGGGACGGAGGCTTAGAGACACTGGCCGAGAAAATCACATTCCTTGAAAAAGCGGGAGCAACTGCCATTGAAATTGGGATTCCGTTTTCGGATCCGGTTGCAGATGGCCCAGTCATCCAGCAGGCTGGCATTCGAGCATTAGAAGCCGGAACAACCCTTAGAGGGGTCTTAGCTAAAATTGCGGAAATCCGGCCTATTGTTCACATCCCGCTGATCTTTATGACATACATGAATCCGATCATGGCCTATGGCATTGGCAACTTTATTTCTGATGCCTCCAGGTCAGGGGTAGACGGCTTAATAATCCCTGATCTTCCTGCAGAGGAAGAGGAGATCATTGCACCAATTGCAGAAAGATCTGGAATCGAAATTATCCGCCTTGTGACCTTAACCAGTCCATTGGAGCGCATAGAGGCGATTGCAGCTAAAGGGAAAGGCTTCCTATACGCTGTAACGGTTAATGGCATCACTGGGGCAAGAAAAGAATTTAAAGATGAGCTTGGAAAGCATTTGGAGAAGGTTAGAGATGTAAGTCCGATACCAGTATTGGCCGGCTTCGGAATTTCTGAACCAGAGCATGTAAAAGAAATGAATCAGCATTGTGACGGGGTAATCGTTGGAAGCAAGATCATAGAACTTTTTCAAAGCGGTGAGTTAGCAAAGGTTGAAGAGCTGATCGCTTCATCTAAAATAGAAGAAATTAAATTGTGAAACAATAGCTTTCTCCTTGATGGAGGAGGCTTTTTATTTGATTAAGCCCAATTTTAAAAATATTTATTGTAATGGTTGACATGCAAGGTGAATACTTTATAATTACAAGTAATCCGAGTAAATTAATGAGATTTATAGGAATAGGTGATTTTTAAAATGTTCATTGAGATAAACGATGTGAATAAACAATATAGCGATAAAGAAAATCGTCCTGTTGACGTCTTGAAAGATATTAATTTATCCATTGAGAAAGGCCAGTTTGTTTCAATTTTAGGCCCTTCAGGATGCGGAAAGTCAACACTTCTTTCAATCGTCGCAGGGCTGACTAAAACAACTTCAGGCCACATTCAAATCGATGGCAAAGCCATAACAAAGCCCGGAAAAGACAGGGGAATGGTGTTCCAGCAGGCAGCCTTATTCCCTTGGCTGACAGTCATGGAAAATGTCACGTTTCCGCTGAAAAAAGAAATGAAGAAGAAAGATGCAGAGGAAACAGCACTTAAGTATCTGCAAATGGTTCAGCTGGGAAAATATATATCCCATTATCCTCATGAACTTTCTGGAGGAATGCAGCAGAGGGTGGCGATCGCGAGAGCACTTGCGATGAACCCGGAAACACTCTTAATGGATGAACCATTCGGAGCTCTTGATGAACAGACCCGTTCGCGTCTGCACGGACAGCTGGAAAACATTTGGACTGAGACGAAGAAAACCATTCTTTTTGTTACTCATAGCATCTCAGAATCTATTAAACTGTCAGATCGAATCATTGTTATGGGAACAAAGCCGGGAATCATTTTACAGGATATAACGGTTGATATACCCAGACCCCGTGAAGAACACAAAAAAGAAATGCTCGAGATTGAAGACCACATTATGAAATACCTGAAGAAGGAAATTGATAAAGTTATAAGTGAGGAACTCCAATATGCAAACAACCATTAAAAGGATTATATTTTTTGCAGCCATCATTGCATTTTGGGAGATTGGGTCACGGCTTGAACTTTGGCATCCTCTGATTTTCCCTTCCCTTTCCAGTGTATTCAGTGCTCTTGTTGAAGGGTTTCAGGATAAAACTCTCATTTATGATTTAATCGCCAGTTTTAAGAGGCTCGCAGTCGGTCTGGCTATCAGCCTTGTCATTGGCACATTGATTGGCATTCTCCTTGGAAAATCCAAAACAGCTGATGAAACACTGGGTGCAGTCATCCTTGCCTTGCAAAGTGTTCCCAGCATCGTATGGCTGCCGATCGCGATTATGTGGTTTGGATTAAATGAAAAGGCTGTTATTTTTGTAACCATACTTGGCGGTACATTTGTAATGGCTCTGAACATGCGAACAGGCATAAAAAATGTTTCACCATTATATATCAAGGCAGCTCAGACTATGGGAGCGAATGGAATTGACTTATTCACAAGAGTCATCTTTCCGGCATCCATTCCATACGTTGTCACTGGTTCACGACTTGCCTGGGCATTTGCCTGGCGTGCATTGATGGCGGGTGAGCTTTTAAGCACAGGACCAGGATTGGGCTACACACTTCGATATGCTTCAGACTTTGGAAGAATGGACATCGTAATCGGTGTCATGATTATTATTGGAGCTATCGGAATGATTGTTGACCAGTTTATATTCCAGCGCATTGAAAAATCAGTCATAAAAAAATGGGGACTTGAGTCTTAATTTTGGAGGGGTATAAATGAAAAAGGCTATTTTATGGGTTGCTATATTATTTACTTTCACCGGGCTGCTTGCCGGATGCGGATCATCTGAGAAGAGCAGCGGAGGAGAAGACAAGATTGTCATCGGCTATTTCCCGAATATCAATCATGTGCCAGCAATGGTTGCGAAAGATCAAGGCTATTTTGAGAAACAGCTTGGCGATGGTACTAAGGTAGAATATAAGACGTTTGCTGAAGGCGGTTCATTCATGACTGCCCTGAAAACAGGCGATATTGATGCAGGACTAGTAGGACCCGGACCAGCAATGAACAACTTCTCAACCGGAGCTGATGTTAAAATTATCGCCGGTGCCTCAACTGGCGGAACAGTTGTCCTTGCCAGAGAAGGAGTAGAAATTAACTCACTTGAAGACTTCCAGGGAAAAACGTTTATTACACCTGGCGTGGGCTGTACACATGATGTCCAGTATGAGACATATCTTGAAGAAGCCGGCATCACTTCAGCTCGCATTGGCGGTACCATGAAGCATTTGACAGGCAACCCTGCACAATATGCAAGTATGCTGAAAACAGGTAAAGTCGATATTGCAGTTGCTCCCGAACCATGGGCAGCAGTCATTGAACAGGAAACAAACGCTGAAGTCGTAATTGGCTGGGATGAAGTATCCTTCGGTGAAACACTTCCGGCATCAGTATTGGTTGCTACTGGTGATGCTGTGAAGAACAGCCCGGAAAAAGTACAGAAAATCGTTGATGCACATAAAGATGCAGTTAAATTTATCGAAGAAAATCCTGAAGAAGCAAAAGCAATTACTATCAAAGACATTAAAGAAGTGACTGGCCAGGAACTGGAAAAAGAAGTCGTAGACCGCGCCTGGGAAAGAATCGGGTTCACTTACGATGTTGATGCAGACACCATCCAGGAATTTGCAGATTCATCCTACACTTTAAAATTCCTGAAAGATAAACCTGAATTCAGTGAACTGATTGCGAACAATTTTATTAAATAATCATACTTGAACCGGGGCCCGGATGGGTTCCGGTTTTTGTTGTATTATAGGGATTATTTGGTGCAATTTTGAAAAGGGGACAGCGCGAAAAAGAGACACGGAGGCTCGAATAACCTGCTGGATGACGCGAGTATGGGTAAGTTAAACGCATAAACATTGTGATAGCGCAAAAAATTAAAAGATCAGTGCAATACCCTGTCCTGGAGACGCAATTTAAGTCAGACATGAAGCAATAATGATAGATAATTACGCGATTACTCTTGATATTGTAAAAAGTCATATGCACGAAACCTACAAGAATTCGCGCTTTAAAGTAATGTATCCGCCCGAACCTGAAGCCTGCCACCCCCCGCGCAGAAAGAGCCTGGCCGCGCGTAAATCATCCAAATCCGCGCACAAAAGTAATAATCCCGCGCAAAACAGAAGCCAGCCTGCGCAAAAAAACGTGCCCCCGCGCAGAAAAGGAGCCCACCCGCGCGTAAATCATCCAAATCCGCGCACAAAAGTAATAATCGCGCGCAAAACAGAAGCCAGCCCGCGCAAAAAAACGTGCCCCCCGCGCAGAAGGAGCCCGGCCGCGCGTAAATCATCCAAATCCGCGCACAAAAGGAATAATCCCGCGCAAAACTGAAGCCAGCCCGCGCAAGAAAACGTGCCCCCGCGCAGAAGGAGCCCACCCGCGCGTAAATCATCCAAATCGGCGCATTAAGGTAGTAATCCCGCGCCAAACAAAAGGAAGCCCGCGCAAAAAAACGTGCCCCCGCGCAGAAAGAGCCCGGCCGCGCGCACGTAAATCATCCAAATCCGCGCACAAAAGAAATAATCCCGCGCAAAACAGAAGCCAGCCCGCGCAAAAAAACGTGCCCCCGCGCAGAAAAGGAGCCCACCCGCGCGTAAATCATCCAAATCCGCGCGAGCTTAACAACATCAGCAAACCAATCTCCAGGTTTAACTTTCACCCCAAAAAGGAAAAATACCATGCAAGTGACAAAACAACTTAGAAACAGGAGTGACGCAAATGAAAAAAGGTATGGGAGTTTTAATTGCCGTTATTGCGGCAGTAGTCATAGCAGGCATGATGCTGATGTCCAGTTATAACAGGTTTGTAAGTGCTGAGGAAAATGTGGATCAGGCTTATTCTCAAATTGAGAACCAGCTGCAGAGAAGGCTGGATTTGATTCCTAATCTGGTAAATACAGTAAAGGGATATGCTGCTCACGAGAAGGAGACAATTCAGGCTATATCAGATGCTCGTGCGAGATTGGCGGGAGCGGGGTCCCCTGAAGAGGAAGCAGCTGCAAACGCCGAGCTGTCAAGCGCTTTGAGCCGTCTGCTTGTAGTGGTGGAGAACTATCCAAATTTAAAAGCGGATAAGCAGTTTACCCAATTAATGGACGAGCTTGCGGGCACAGAAAATCGGATTTCGGTTGCCCGAAAGGATTATAACGACCAGGTTGCCGTATATAACAAACAAGTAAAAAGGTTCCCGGGTGCAATTGTTGCAGGGATAACCGGCTTTGATGAAAAAGAGTATTTTAGGGCGGATCCGCTGGCGAACGAAGCACCTGATGTTGACTTTGGAGGCAATGGGGAATGATCATCCGCTGGGTCTCTTTGGCCCTTCTTTTCGCAAATTTAATAATGGGGGCAATCCCAGTCCATGCAGATGAATCCATACCGCAGCCTGCTGGAGATATTTATGTCCAGGATTTTGCGGAGGTTCTGAATGACCAGGAAAAAACTGAATTGAATAACCTGGGGAGGCAATTGGAAGATAAGACATCTGCACAGGTTGCAGTGTTAACTGTTGGAACTACTGGAGACAGACCGATTGAAGAATATGCTAATGAAGCTTTCCGGTCTTATGGCATAGGCAGTGCCGCAGAGAATAATGGTGTCCTCTTGGTTGTTGCCATGGAGGATCGGAAGGTGCGGATTGAGGTTGGTTATGGGCTTGAAGGCCAAATTCCCGATGGAAAAGCAGGCAGGATTCTGGATGACGTCACCCTTCCATATCTCCAGGATGGCGAGCCTAACAGAGCTGTAATTGAAACCTATAAGGTGCTTGTACAGGAAGCTGCCGGGGAAGAAGTGAATTTAGGCGGCGATTATGCTGATGCCGGAACACAGGATAGAGGCATTGGCATACCGTCCTGGCTGATAATTTTAATTGTTGTTGGATTATTATTTCTGGACATTAAATTTTTTGGAGGAGCCTTTTCTTACGCCATCCTTTCCATTCTCTCAAGAGGTGGAAGTGGCGGTGGCGGTCCCCGGGGAGGGGGAGGCGGTTCTTCCGGCGGAGGAGGAGCCAGCCGAGGCTGGTGATAAATTGAAAAAGAGCGGGAGCTGCAATCTCCCGCTCTTTTTTATTATTATTTAATTGCAGTTACACAAACGGTTAATACGGGGCGGGCTTCTTTATAAGAAATGGAAATAGAATGGAAACCTGCCGCTTCCATATCAGTTTTGATCACCTGTCCGAGATTTTTGGCAATGGTGTCATCTGCTCCTTCTTCTCTTGGCTGGACGGTGATGGCAATTATTCCGTCTTCCTCAAGCATCCCATAGAGATACTGAAGAGACTCTCTTGGTTTTGTCCATAAAGGATAATTGTTTACTGAAAATATCTTATTATACGTTTTATCAGGGAAGTAATCGTGTATATCTTTTACGAACAATCTGACCTTTCCCTGACGGATATACTCATCATTCAGTTTGGCTGCTGAAGCCTTCATATCTTCGGATACATCAACTCCATCCGTTTCTGCATGGCGGAAGTGATCCATTATATGCCTGATGCTGTAGCCAGGGCCAAAGCCTACTTCTAAAATAGAGTCCCTGCGATTAATCTTTAATTGCTGTATTGTCCATTTGTTAATCTTGCGGTTCTCAAAATACATGATTTTTCCAGCAAGCTTCCCAAGTAATCCTGCGGGTTTCTGAAATTGTTTTGCTAATATATCGAACATGTCCCTCACCTCGTTGCTTAATACTTATATTTAGTCCCTTTAAAGCAGTCCTAAACCTATTCCGTAAAATGGATAAATAATTTTTAACTGGAAAAGGTACTAATATGAATTAAGATTGGAGGAAGTCCGGTGATTTATGGCGAAGATCAATACCGAAAAGATTTAAACCGGTATATTGACAATATCGACAGTCAGATTCATTCTATTTCCAAAACGCTAGAGGACTTCAGCTGCTGTATTTTATCTGATTTCGAGAACTTGCAGAGGGCGGTAACGGAGGCTCACACAATTGCTTCGACATATTATCTTCAGTCATATTTATCGCCGTATACCAAGGAATATTCGAGCTTATCATTGGCCGCCCAGCATTTATCGAAAAAAAGGCATGGCGGGCTTATTGTTGTGGAGAGAAGGCTGCCTATAGGCGATTACCTTCATAATGGGACTCCTATTGGAGCAAAAGTAAGCAGCACTTTGCTCGAAACCATTTTTTATCCTGGAAACCCATTGCATGACGGGGGTATTCTAATAAAAGAAGATACCATTATTTCTGCAGGCAACATCCTGCCTCTTGCCAATAAAACCATTGAGGGGAAAAAATTTGGGACAAGGCATAGAGCGGCAATGGGACTTACGGAAAAATCAGATGCTGTTGCTATTGTAGTTTCAGAGGAAACAGGCCGTATTTCTTTTGCAGTGGAAGGACAGCTGTATACAATCAGGACATGAAAATCCCCCTAAAATGGGGGATTTGTCATTATGACTTCTTATTAATTTGCTTTCCGCTTTTTTTCTGGCTTTGAGATTTATCATTTCCTGCCTGAAACTCGCTTCCCAGTTCAACATCGTTTCGTTTATCCTGTTTTTCAATTTGGGCTCTCGTTTGATTTGCATTTTGTCTGCCTTGTTTTGTCATATTTCATTCCTCCCTGTAAAAATAGCTGACAGTTTTAATATGCGCTATATCCGGGAATAGATGAACATTATATTGCTATTGACTTAAAAGAGGTGATTATATTGTGCGGCCGGTTTACACTAACAGAAACCATCGAAAAACTTCAGCTGCTGTTTGAATTTGAATATGCAGAGGGAGAGGTTTTACCCAGATATAATATCGCGCCAAGCCAGAATATCTTAACCATCATTGGAGATGGTAAACAGCGGATCGGCAGACAGATGAAATGGGGACTGGTCCCCTACTGGGCTAAAGACGAAAAAATTGCTTACAAAATGATAAACGCAAGAGCGGAAGGCATCGACTCGAAACCCAGCTTTAAAGCTCCTTTTAAAAGCAAAAGGTGCTTAATCCTTGCAGATGGCTTTTATGAATGGAAGAAAACCGAAGAAGGTAAACAGCCGTACCGGTTCATTATGAAAGATGATAAGCCGTTTGCCTTTGCAGGCATTTGGGATTCATGGCATAAAGGAGAAAATCCTCTAACGAGCTGTACAATTATTACAACGGGGCCAAATGAAGTAACCGAAGATGTTCATGACCGAATGCCGGTGATATTAAAGGAAAGCGATTTTGAGGACTGGCTTAATCCTCGTTTTAATGACACTGAATACCTGAAGTCATTGCTTGAACCTTATCCGGCTGAAAAAATGGATAAGTATCCGGTATCAAATAAAGTGAATTCACCAAAAAATGAGCTGGCAGAATTAATTTCTCCCCTTAATAGTTTTTAAAACGGACGCGGCGACGCGTCCGTTTTTTCAAAATGATAAGAAATTATAACTTTTAACTTTGAGTACTGTCTAGCTCCAGCGCCTACCTTCTCGAGGAGTCGGGGGTGAGCGCCAAGGGAAAGCTTCCTTGGATGTTCTTCGCAGTAACAAGCGCTTTGGCTTGTTTCGAAGGCGCTTCCGCTTTTCTTATCATCTGCTCACAAACATCGGAAGCTCCGTATGGCCCATTTCACGTACGTAGACAAACAAATTTCCTTTATGATGAATTTCATGATCCATTGCAAGCTGCAGCAGCTGGATGCCGGTAAATTCCATTCCAAATATCCGTGACATATCAATCGTTCTTTCTAACTCATCATTTGTTAATGATGAAATGATCTCAATGGTTTTTTCTGTGTAGTTTTCAGCGGCTTCAGAAAGGTTTGGGGCAATTTCTTCGAATTTCTCGCCAAACACTGCAGGGCTGCCTTCTTTTACTGTTTTGGAAAACATATAAAAAGAAGTAAGCATATGTGTTACAAGCTTGCCGGCCGCCATGCTTGTTTCAGTTGGTTTGTAGTCATAGTTATTTTCATCAATCTTCTTGATTAACTCATTAGTCACCTTTCTGTGAGATAAAAAATAGTTCAGAAATTTTTGTGCTCTTTCCATATTAAAGACCTCCTAAAAAAATTATCAGATTAACATTTCCACTTAACCTCTTTAAATACCTTTATATTTCAAAATATGTTTTGGACTGGCAGGGATTTTACAAAAACCGTGGAATTATTTAACAGGGGAAGATTTGGAAGAATCTCTATTATACAGACATAATGTTCATAAGGGGGGAGATTCGTACATGGGGAAAAAGAAGAAAAAGAAAAGCCATGTGCCTTTTAGGGTCAATTTATTGTTTTTTGCTGTTTTTGTTTTGTTTTCAGTACTAATCTTAAGACTTGGCGTTGTCCAGATTGTAAATGGTGAGACATACAAAAAAGAAGTGGACAGGACGGAAGATGTCATCGTAGCTAATCCGGTTCCAAGGGGAAGGATGCTTGACAGGAACCATCAGGTTATTGTGGATAATATTCCAAAGAGTGCGATTACGTATACAAATCGGAATACCAAACAGAAAGAAATGCTTCAGGTGGCAGAGCGGCTGGCCATTCTGATTGATAAAAAGACGGATAAAGTGACGGAACGAGATAAGAAGGATCATTGGATTCTAAAAAATCCTGATGCTGTCCGGGATAAAATAACTGATAAGGAATGGAAGCTGTTTAAAGAGAACAAATTGGATGATAAGCAAATTTATGAGATGCAGCTTAAGAGAATTACAGACGAAGATCTGAAACAGCTGAGCAAGCAGGATCTGGAAGTGCGGGCAATCTTCCGGGAATTTACGAGCGGTTATGCCATGACGCCGCAAATAGTCAAAAATGAGGATGTATCAAGTAAAGAATATGCTGCGGTAAGCGAGAACCTTCAATATCTTCCAGGGGTCAATACAACTACTGACTGGGATCGAACTTATGCTTTTGACAGTACGCTCCAGACAGTCCTGGGGAAGGTTACAGATACAAACGAAGGGCTGCCGCAGGAAAGGCTGGATTATTTTCTGGCCAGGGACTACAGCAGAAATGAACGCGTAGGTAAGAGCTATCTCGAAATGCAATATGAGGATGTTCTGCATGGCCAAAAATCAAAGGAAAAGCTTATTACTAAAAAAGGAGAAATTCTCGGAAGTGAACTGGTTTCTCAGGGCCAAAGAGGCAAGGATCTTGTTCTGACGATTGATATGGATCTGCAGAAGGCTGTGGAAAAAATATTGGAAGAGGAAATTTGGGCTGCAAAAAGGACTCGGGGAACATATTTAATGGATCGTGCGTTTGTCGTCCTAATGAATCCGCATACTGGCGAAGTTCTGACGATGGCAGGGAAAATGATAGACAAAGATGATGATGGCAAAACGGTTCTGCAGGATTATGCGCTGGGTACGATTGCCTCTTCTTATAATGTGGGATCCTCTGTAAAAGGGGCAACCGTTTTAACAGGATATAAAACCGGTGCAATTTCACCCGGGACTGCATTTTTAGATGCACCAATGAAAATTGCAGGTACACCACAGGTGAAAAAATCGTGGTTTAACTTTCAGGCAATCATGAACGAAACAAGGGCTTTGCGTATATCCTCAAACGTATATATGTTCAAAACAGCAATTGAAATTGCGGATGCGCGGTATGCTTATGATCAGCCTCTGGGATTTAAAAACCCTAATGCATTTGAAGACATGAGAGAGTCATTCGGCCAATTTGGCCTCGGAGTCAGAACTGGCATCGATTTGCCGAATGAGGCAATAGGCTATGAAGGACCGCTTCGCTTGCCGGGATTTCTATTAGACCTTGCAATCGGACAGTATGATACCTACACTCCGATGCAAATGGCGCAATATATATCAACGATTGCAAATGGCGGCTATCGTATCCAGCCGCGCCTTGTAAAAGAAATCCGTGAGCCCGCCACAGAGCAGGAGGAGCTTGGCCGGATCTGGAAGGATATTCAGCCAACTGTCTTAAATACGATAGATGTAAGTGATAGAGAACTAAACACTGTCAAAGAAGGATTAAGACAGGTGATGCAGCATCCTGAAGGGACTGCATATCGAAGGTTCGCAGATGCGCCATATTCTCCAGCAGGAAAAACAGGTACAGCGGAAGCATTTTATGATGGCCCTCTCAAAAAAAAGGGAGATGCATTAATAGATGTTATGAACTTGAGCCTTGTTGCCTATGCACCCCATAATAATCCAGAAATCGCCATGTCTGTCATTGTTCCATGGGCATACCAGGGAAGAAGCGGACATACAGCCAATTATGAAATTGGCAGAAAAGTATTAGATGCCTATTTTGAGCTGAAAAAGAAGCGGATGTCCGGACAGGAACAGTCGGCAGAAGAAGATTCTGAAACAGAAGAATCTAATTAAATATGAGTTTTAGCGGCCAATACTTGCTGGACAAAAAAGCCTTTCCTTATTGGGAATGGCTTTTTTTATACTTGAATTTATTTTTTAAGTGATGCAGTTTTTGTTTAATTAAAACCGGTTTGCCGCTTTTTCCGAAGACTTTACGATTCACCGCAAATTGAATCGTTTCTTCCAAAATAGCGAGGATAATAATAGGGATGAAGATTACCAGAATCCAGAACCACATGCCTCTGCTCCTTTCGTCTGATCGGCATACAATTTATTTATATTCAGGATTGAAATGATAATGATATTTATGGGAAAATCAGCCATGTATTTTTTGGACCGAACAATGTCCTGGTTATTTTCTTAAATAACCTATTATTTCTGAAATAAACTTCTGCTTTTTTAAAGGTTCTGTGTAGTTTAATGAAAAGGCATTCGGGAAAATAGCTTAAAAAGGAGGTCCTGACATGAAAACAATAAATGTAGAGCTTCAGTATGATGATCAGGAAATGAATAATACTCAGACAAAGGTATTTGATCAATTGAAGAACCAGCTCGAAGGAACAGGATTTAAAGTGGTAACGATTATGGAAAATGATCAATATCTAAAGGAGCACTCAGGTCTACCCAATCAAAAGAAAAACAAAGTGCTGCCATCTCAGCCTGAAGGAGCAGAACCTGATATCAATTCCAGCGGTGCCGGCGGTATGGTCTCCCCTGATTCCAGTGAAAGCAAATACTCTGAGTAAGTTACATGAGCCTTAGTCACATTCCGGACTAAGGTTTTTTTATTTTTAAAAAGGAATTAATACGCGTTTGGATAGAATTTACAAAAATAGAGAATTTGTTTGGAGGAGGGGCATTTATGAGTCAAAAGCTCTTAAGAGTGGGAATGGTCACATACCTGTCAGAAATGTAATGGATTCTTTAAACTGGTACACAGAGAATCTTGGAGCAGCAAAAAGTTTTAGGGATGAAAAGGGAAAAATGGCCATAATCAATATGGCAAGCCAAAGCTTTTTCCTTTTGGAAACACCTCAAAGAGGAAAGTCTTAATTTTAAGGGTTCTGACGGAAGATTGCGATTTTGTTTAACCTTTGAACTCAATGGAATAACAGAGCTCGAAAACTTGCATCGGGAACTTTTTGAGAAGGAAGTAAATACAGGAGCTATCGAAAATCGCGGGCATCCTGGCAGGAATTTTGTATCTTCTGACCCGGACGGCATCTTGTTTGATGTATGGAGTGAACTGAGCCCAAGTTTTAAGAAATAACCTTTTAGGAAAGAGAGCAGACAATGGACTCTGCTCTCTTTTTACATATGGACATCTCTCCAGCAAATCCTTAGCAATTATCCGATTTGTGAAGATGTAGCGGCGGAGGAATAAGCCAGCCTTTTTCTTTATTCATTCGAAGAACCTTAACACCTAAAGCTGCTTTCTGAGTATGAAATTGGCCAAACATGCCTGCGATATCTTCACGGATACATTGGCCCATGATTGTACTGCAGCCAACCAATCCTGCTGCCAGGTCTCCTGCTAACTTTGCAGCTACTTCAGGATCCATGAATCGGGCACCTGGAGGGATATCATTTACACAAGCATCAGGTCTATCAGGTGGTGCGGGGGGAAGACCGATCCCGTTTTCCTTTAACATCGCCTCAATTTGTTCCTCTTCCTGCTTGCAGAGGCGGATGGCTTCTTCAAGCATTTTCTTCAAGTCCCCATCCCCAGAGTGGCTAAGCATCGTTTGGTAGGCAGAGGTCATTCCCTTTCCTGCCAGCAAGTAAGACCATGTGCTATAAACCTCGCCAAAATGCAAAGGCTCGTCCTTTGGATTTCCGCTTAAAATACCCATTGTATACCTCCTGAAAAGATTCATTTTTTGTGCCACCTTCCTTATAATGCACAGCTATATCATGCCCAACTAGCGTCTTAAAATGTCATTGAATATTAAATGGTTAAACTTCCTCAGTATGTGGTAAATATCGTATAAAAGATAGAGGAGATGAAAAACATGGACCAAACAAAAAAAACATATTATATAGATATTGAAAATGCGCAGATTTACACAGAACCAGTTGAAGCAGCCGAATGGCAGTTTAAAATTTTTGCAACAGATGAAGAATTAGCTCAGTTAAATGATTATATTAATGAGAATTATGATGCAGATCTTAAAACATTTGCCCGTGCACATGTCCCTTTCCTGGAATACCACAAAGAATCAAAAAATGATGAATATGATGCATCCATGGAAGGCATATATAAAATGATTTATGATCTGGGTGATGACAAAGCGCGGAGACATATAGAAGGGATGGGAATATTATAATCTAAAAAATGCAGCTGGTCTTTAATCGGACTGGCTGCTTTTGAAAAGATAATACATAAAAAAAGAACCGTCTCTTCTGTTTTCATCAGAATAACGGTTCTTATATTTGCTCCTGTATAATTGTTCTTTTTTGGTTTTTGTTTTTCTTGTGCGCATGTCCGCATGTGCAAATGGGCTTCGATTGCATTCAGGGTTTCTTTTTCCCTCACGTACTGCTTTTTCCCTTAACTTTTTCGCAGCTGATTTAGCCATATGACCAACTCCTTTTCAAGATTGTACCATAATGCCTAAATTGGAGGAATAATATTTGTTAACAGTAAGATAAAGAAAACAAGACCAATAAGTAAAAAGATAACCGAACCGAGAACAGCATAATTCGGTCTGAAGCTGAATTCCTCCCTTTTAGATATGAATCCAGTCATGGCACTTGCGGTGCTGTCCATAAACCTCGTAACCATACCGCCGCTGCTCGAAAACCATACAGTTAAAGCTGTAAAAACCACACCTGAAAAAAACATGATTTCGATGAATCGGATTGAAAAGGCACGTGAAGCGAGCAGGGTAATTAAAGTTTCTGCTGCTAGTGTAATGAACATTATAAATATATTTTTTTTCATTATTCCGCCTCCTATTTAGAAATACGCATGAATTTGGAAAAAGTTTCAATATTTTCGCAAGACCTTTGAAAAGGTCTTTTTTTTGTGCATTGTCTTCAGCAACATGCTCATTTAATATCCTTTCTTAAAGATAGGGGAATTTCCCCCCTCTAATGGGGAAGTTCCCCGATATTGAAAAAGTCCTCCCGCTTTTACAATAAGGTTAAGGTAATTGTTTGTGAATGAGGAGGAGTTAATATGCAGGCAAAAGCTGCAGTCAATCAAAAAACAGGAAACACATTAAACAATGCGTTTGCATCTCATTTTGCCAAGTCGATGTTTTTATCTGTTACAGCATTAGCAATTCTTTCTTTTATTGGCACTAGAATGTTTACACATGTGGATTTAAACCTGTACGGATATATGGTCGGAACGATTGTGTTTATTGGAGGGTTTTTCTATAGGTTTATTGCCTGGGGCGAAAGGCCGCCAACAAAGCTTATCCTGAAAAAAGGATTGAAGCTGCTATTTAGAAAGTCAACGCCAAAAACGTCTGTTGAGCATCTTGCAACCTACAATTTTATCTGGAATAGGGGAATTTACCGATGGACTCAGCACGTGATGATCGGCTGGGGCTGCATTTTATCCTGCTTCGTTACATTCCCTCTCGTTTTCGGATGGATGTATTTTACGATGGATGACAATGGCCATTACAACATTATTGCAATGGGCATGAAGGTAATGACTGTCCCTGCGGATGGCATCGTTGCCACCATTTCTTATAACGCGCTGAATATTACAGCAGTAATGGTAATCGCTGGAGTTTGCATGGCGCTGTACCGCCGTCTGAAAAATATGCAGGCAAGAGCAGAGCAGAAATTCCTATATGATTTCATGCCTCTTTATATGCTGCTTCTAGTCAGCATCACAGGGTTGGCTTTAACCTTTATGAATCTCTTTTTACACGGTGCAGGACAGCCGGCAATGTCATTGATCCATCAGTGGTCAGTCATCATTACACTGATTTACCTGCCATTTGGAAAGCTTGCACATATTCCTTTCCGCCCAATGAGTGTTTTGGCAAGAAACTACAGAGAACATTATGCCGAACAGGGCATGAAGGAATGCAAGGTGTGCGGAGATCAGTTTGTTTCATCAGAACAATCAAAAGATGTCGTCGATGTACTCGGCGTGAACGATATTGAATTTAAAGCAAAGGAAGGACATCATCTTGCAGAAATGTGCCTCCCTTGCAGAAGGAAATACCGGATTGCACAATTTTCCGGATTCCCCACTCATGAAGTGAAGGTCAAGGAGGCAAACCAGAATGCAAAGGGATAAGTTTTTTAAAGAAATTGAGAATCTAAACCATCCGAATGAAAAATTGATCAAAACACATTGCAGCTATTGCGGCATGCAATGCGGAATGAACTTGAGGGTTAATACACAGACAAATAAAATCATTGGGGTCGAGCCCCGGTATGACTGGCCGGTTACGGTCGGGAAAATGTGCCCTAAAGGGGTTACCGCCTACCAGCAGACCAACCACAAGGACCGCCTGCTGAAACCGCTGATCCGGGATGATGCTTCGTTGAAAGGAACCACAGAAGGGTTCCGTGAAGCAAGCTGGGATGAAGCATACGATTTAATTGCAAAAAAATTTAAAGAGCTTCAAACAGAATTCGGAAAAGATTCACTCTCCGTCTTCAGCGGGGTATCAATGACAAATGAAAAATGTTATTTGACAGGTAAATTTGCCCGTGTTGCTCTTGCAACGCGATATATTGACTATAACGGACGTTTCTGTATGTCAAGCGCTGCCGGCGGTTTCCTCCGTTCTTTCGGAGTTGATAGAGGGTCAACATTGCCTTGGACAGATATTCATGAAACAGATTGCCTGTTTATCGCTGGAAGCAATACAGCTGAATGCCATCCAACTTCCATGTTCCGCATTTGGAACGTTCAGGAAAGAGGCGGTTATATCATTGTAGTCGATCCACGGGAAACGCCAATTGCCAGAAGAGCTGACCTTCATCTCGACCTGCAGCCCGGAACAGACCTTGCACTTGCAAACGGAATTGTTAATCAATTGATTGAAATGGGCTATATAGATGAAGAGTTTATTAATAAACATACCAACGGATTTGAAGAAACAAAGGAACTTGTAAAGGATTTCACACCTGAATATACAAGTATGCTGACTGGTGTGGCGGAGGAAAAAATCATTCGTGCTGCAGAAATATTCGGAAAAGCTCCAAATGCAGTTGTCATGTTTGCACGAGGTGTTGAACAGCAGCATAAGGGTGTTGATAATGTTTCCGCCTACACCAATATGGCGCTTGTTACTGGAAAGATTGGCCGTCCGAAAGCCGGCGTAGCCACATTCACCGGTCAGGGCAATGGACAGGGCGGAAGAGAGCATGGACAGAAATCGGATTTGCTTCCAGGCTACCGAAAAATTACTAACCCGAAACATGTTGAAGAAGTATGCAGTGTTTGGGGAATTACACCTGAAGAAATGCCGCAGCCTGGTGTATCTGCTTATGAAATGATTGAGCTGATGGAGCAAAAAACGATTCGCGGTTTATACCTTCTATGTTCCAATCCTGCTGTATCTGCACCAAATCAAAATTTTGTCAGGAAAGCATTTAAGGCTCTGGATTTCATGGTATGCTCCGATTTCTACCTTTCTGAATCGGCAGAATTTGCAGATGTTGTTCTTCCTGCAGTCACATGGTCAGAAGATGAAGGAACAGTAACGAATATTGAAGGCCGAATTATTAAAATCAATAAAGCCCAGGAACCTGTTGGGGAATCGAAGCCGGACTGGCAAATACAAGTGGAGCTGGCTGAACGTTTAGGAAAAGGAAAATACTTTTCTCACCTAAAAACGGCACGAGATGTTGCAGATGAGTTCAGACTGGCTACCAAGGGCGGCTATGCTGATTACTATGGAGCTACCTGGGATAAAATCGACAAGCAGGATGGAGTTTTCTGGCCATGCAAAAATGAAAAGGATGAAGGGACACCACATATGTTCCTTGATAAGAAATTTTATCATCCGGACGGCAAAGCAAAAATATGCGCACTTCCATACCGTCCGCCAGCGGAAGAACCATGTGAAAAATATCCGCTCCGTTTAACAACTGGCCGGGTGGTTTACCATTACCTATCCGGTAATCAGACTAGAAGAATTCCATTCCTTCATGATATGTGCCCTGAACCATTTGTGGAGATCCATCCGGAAACAGCATCAAAATATAATATGGAACATGAAGAAAGGGTCCGTTTATTTACCAGAAGAGGCGAGGCCATCTATAAAGTCAAAATTACGGAAGCCATCCGCAAGGATACCGTCTTTGTTCCATACCATTTTGGACATGAGGATTCTATTAATCTATTAACAATTGCAGCATTAGATCCTATTTCCCGAATGCCTGAGTTCAAGGCATGTGCTGCACAGCTGGAAAAAGTCGAATTAAAGAAGGTGCAATAAATGAAGAAGAGGCTGTATTTAGAACTTGAAAACTGTATAGGATGCCGTTCTTGTCTGGCAGCATGTACACAATGCGGGGGGCATGAGGAGCGCAACAGAAATTATGTGTATGATGTAAATCCTCTTGTGAACCGGCAGACGATGCCTCTCATGTGCCTTCACTGTGAAAATCCGGCATGTGCCCGAAGCTGTCCGGCCCAGGCTATTCAAATTCATGAGACAGGCGCTGTGTTATCTGCACTGGTGGAAAAGTGTATTGGCTGCCAGAACTGCACAATTGCCTGCCCATATGGCATACCAAAATTTGATCAAGAGCAGAACTTAATGTACAAATGCGACCTATGTATTGACCGTACTAAAGATGGAATTCCTCCTATGTGTGCGAGTGTATGTCCATCCCACACGCTGCAATGGCTGACAGATGAAGAAATTGAAAACAAGAAGAAGCAATTTAACCTTGATAACGGCAAATGGGTAACAAGCATGCCATACCTAGAAGGCGAAACAAACGTTAAGGTAAATCTGCCGGGAATCCTGCAGGGGATTACAAAGCTGTTTTAGGAGGGATTAGGGATGTCTGATAAGAATAACAAGATTCCCTTTAATGAAGATAATTATACGCATAATATCGAACGGAATAACGAAAGAAAACTGGATAGACGCGGGTTCATGAAAACTTTGGTTGGTGCCGCCGGTGTATTTGCGGTTTCCTCCCTTCCCTGGGGGGCAGTTGCTGCCAAAGAATTAATGGGGCTTGGCGAAAAAGAATATCCTCATAAGAAAATAACTGAAGTAAGCAAGCTGCCAATCGGTGATGCAGTGGAGTTCAAGTTTCCTGGGGATCATGATGACGCCATTTTAATCCGCTTATCAGAGAACAAATATGTCGCCTATCAGAATGCGTGCACACATTTGCGCTGTCCGGTATTTTGGGTGAAGGAGCAAGGTGAAATGATCTGCCCTTGCCACCACGGCAAGTTCGATGTGGAGACTGGTTCGCCAACTGCGGGACCGCCAAGAAGGCCGCTTCCGGAAATCCAGGTTAAGGTGGAGAATGGAGCAATCTTTGCAGTGAGGGTGAAACGTTATGAAGCGTAGCTACCTGGGTGTCATCATTTTGGCCGCGATATTAATGATGAATATTGTCTTTACCCAATATATGGTCCACCAATACTATTACGAAAACTATGTAAATGTACTGATTTTCGGCGGACTGAATATTGTTCTTTTTCCCTTGGCTGTATTCGCTTATAAAAAGACGATTAACATGAGGGCGTGATTTTTATGAACAGTGAGACATATCTTGATTTTTGTTTTGTAAGAGAACAATCCGGGGATTTTGCTCCAGAAGTGGATCAGCTCCTTTCCGAACTATTCAAGGGAGTCCGCCTGAACTGGTATTTGGATGAGAAATCTCATGACGGCATGAACATTGTTGTAGCAGAGATAAAAGGAATGAGCAAATGGCAATCAGAAGAAGAAACCATTGAATTCATAGAAGAACATGCAAGTGAAACATTCTGGAAATATCTGCAGGGTTATCAAATGTATATTTACCCTGCAAAAAGAGGGTGCGGCAGCTGTGGAACTCATTAAAAAAGAAGATTTGGACCGCTTTGTCCGGCAAAATGTGCAGGTGGCAATTTTAGATGAAAAGGGAAATGACAAAGCCCCTTTTGTTCACAAAGAAATAATAAAAACCGGGCTCTGTCCGGATGGAACACATTTGCGTATTTATTTTGACCACATGAATTTTTTTGCAGTCCCGCTGACTTCCTCTGTGGAAGCATCTGATAGCAGGTGGGCTGCTTTTGATCAGGAAGCCGGATTAAAATATGTAATAAAGAAGAGAGTGTGAACACAATGATCAGAAAAATACAGCTGCCTTTGCAGACGTTAAACTTAGTAGCCGGGTTTATGGTTTGGGTGCTGATATCCTCCCTTATGCCGTTTATTAAGGAAGATATCAGTATTCCAGCCGACAAGCTAGCCCTTGTAACAGCAGTTCCGGTAATCCTTGGATCGCTGCTGCGCATTCCTCTGGGGTATTATGCTAATCAGTTTGGCGCAAGAATAATCTTTATGCTGAGCTTTATTCTATTATTATTTCCAGTCTATTATATCAGTATAGCTGATTCCATTACTGATTTACTGATCGGGGGATTATTCCTCGGTCTTGGAGGAGCGGTGTTTTCTGTCGGTGTTACATCTCTTCCAAAGTATTATCCAAAGGAGCGCCATGGGTTTGTAAATGGAATATACGGGGCAGGTAATCTTGGAACAGCCATAACCGCATTTGCGGCTCCGGTTGTTGCCACAAAGTTTGGATGGTCCCTAACCGTACAAATCTATCTTGTCCTGCTCGGAATCTTCATTGCAGCAAACTTCTTGCTTGGTGATAAAAAAGAAGTTAAAGTGCAGACTCCGCTTCTGGAACAGATTAAAGGCGTATATAAAAATGAAAAGCTGTGGCTCTTGAGCTTATTCTATTTCATTACTTTCGGATCATTTGTTGCGTTTACCATTTATCTTCCAAATTTCTTGGTTGCTCATTTTGAACTCGATAAAGTGGATGCGGGATTAAGGACAGCCGGATTCATCGTCCTTGCAACTGCCATGAGACCGATTGGCGGATGGCTTGCAGACCGTTTCCATTCTTTAATTCTTCTAATGTTTGTCTTTGGAGTATATACCATCTCTGCAGTAATTCTATCATTATCTCCGTCAATTACATGGTATACATTTGGATGCTTAAGCATTGCTCTATCAGCGGGAATTGGGAATGGTGTTATCTTTAAGCTGGTGCCTATGTACTTCCAGCAGCAGGCGGGTATCGTAAACGGAATTGTTTCCGCAATGGGCGGCCTGGGAGGGTTTTTTCCGCCACTGATCCTGACCCTGTTATTTAATATCACCGGCCATTATGCGATTGGCTTTATGGCATTGTCAGAAGTGGCGCTTGCCAGCCTGATTCTGGTTGTCTGGATGTACTTCCAAGGTAAAATGGAAATTGCGAGCCAGGTGATTGATCATACAATTGAAGGAATTCTGGTAACGGATAAGGGCGGTAAAATAATCTCTGTAAACCCTGCTTTCACAGAAATAACCGGTTACAAGGAAGAAGAAGTAGTCGGCAAAAATCCGAATATCCTTAAATCAGGGAAGCAGACTAAGGGCTTTTATCAGGACTTATGGACTTCAATCGAAAAAAATGGATTCTGGCAAGGGGAAATATGGAATTGCCGCAAAGACGGAGAAGAATATCTCCAATGGCTTACCATTAGTGCTATTAAAAATGATGCTGGAGATGTAGTCCAATATGCGGGCATGTTTAGTGACATTTCCAGCCATCGGGTAAAAAAAGCAAAGTAAAAGCAAAAATAAAGTCGTAAGGAGGAGGGGTGAAATGGAGATCCAGCCAGCAAAGAAAAATATCAGTTCCTATATTATTCAATCTCAGGAAGATGAGATCAAGCGCATCGCCCTGGAGCTTCATGAAGGGGTCGGGCAGACGCTCTACAGCTTATATACAGGCATGCAGTTCATTCAAACTGCGGTCGATCAGCCCGAGATGAAAGGCTATATTGGAGATATGGCGCAAATGATGGAAAAAACGATTCAGGAAATCAGGCTACTGGCTGTGGAATTGCATCCCCCTGCTCTGGGAACCCTCGGCCTGCTGCCGGCGCTGAAAAGTTATCTGAAATTATACACTTCCACATATGGAATAACAGTGGATCTTCAAAATGAGGGGATGGAAGTCCAAATCAATGAAAGAGAAAGCATTACTTTGTTCCGAGTTTGCCAGGAAGCTCTGGCAAACATAGCCAGGTATGCTGACACAATGAGTGCAGCCATCTTCCTGCAATGGAAACCGGGACAGCTTTCTATAAACATCGAAGACAAGGGGAAGGGCTTTGATGTTAATGCTGGAATGCAAAAATCGTCTGGTCTTGCTGCCATGATTGAAAGAATGTGTTTAATCAGCGGCAAGTGCGTCATCAGCTCCAAAATCGGTGAAGGGACTACAATAGATATCAGCCTTCCGTTATACTAAGATTATACTTAACAAGGGGCTTCGCAAAGCGGCTCCCTTGTTGCCTATAAGCACTGGAATTGTTGCTTTGTACTTCGAGAACTGTCCGGCGCAAGCAGCCTGCCCCCTCGGGCAGGCAAGGCGCTTGTGCTTTTCTCGTGCGGACAAATGGTAAAGGGGGAGCAAGGTTGATCAATATTTTACTTTGCGACGACCACGCGGTAGTCAGAATGGGTTTGAAAATGCTTTTAAATAACCATGAAGATATGCAGGTGGTCGGTGAAGCTTCGGAAGGCAACGAGGGGATTCAGCAGGCTCTTGAATTAAAGCCTGATGTGGTAGTAATGGATTTGAGCATGCCCCATGGAAAAGATGGCATGTCGGCAACGTCAGAATTGAAAAAATTAAAACCGGAAATACAGATCCTGATTTTGACCATGCATGATGATGAAGAGTACTTATTCAGAGCGATCCAAGCGGGTGCGTCCGGATGTATTTTAAAAAGTGCTCCTCATGATGAACTGCTCGCAGCAATCCGGTCTGTTGCAAGCGGGAATGCCTATTTGCATCCGTCTGCAACTAAAAGGCTGATGGAAGAATATATCGGAAGTGTAAAGCAGGGGAACACCGATACATTCAACCTGTTGTCTGACAGGGAGAAAGAGGTTCTTACTTTAATAGCCAAAGGGTTTTCCAATAAGGATATTGCTGAACAGCTTGTGATTAGTGTAAAGACAGTTGAAACCCATAAAGGTAATTTAATGGAAAAACTTCAGATGAAAACCAGGCCGGAACTAGTAGCGTATGCTTTAAAGAAAGGGCTGCTTGGTTATGGAATATAAGGGTTGCAGCCCGGGGGGAAGCGCACTTATTGATCAGGCTTGTGAAAAGGTGCTGACAGAGCTGGACTGTGATTTTGTCGGATTGGCACTGCAAAATACAGATGGCCCGGATGTAAGATGGCATTATGCTGCAGGAAATAGCAACGAAAAATATAAGCGGATTACAGTAAGGTACGGCAAAGGCATTGCAGGAAAGGTAATTTCAACCGGCAGGCCGATGTACGTAGAAAACTTCCCGGAATATGTTGCTGGAAAGGCATTGGAATACCCGATTATGCTTGCTGAAGCCCTGAAGTATGCATATGCTGTTCCCATTCATTTTAAAGGAATCCCTAAAGGGGTCTTCTTGATCGGGAACCGGTCAGGTCAGCCTATAAATGAAAACAAGCAAAACACTGCAAGGAATGCAGCGAGGACACTTGAACTAAAGCTGAATGGTTAAAAAATGCAACTGGAGGAACGTAAATGGACAGGAATAATCAGTTGCCGAAAAAGAGAGAGATTGCTCCTGATTCCAGTGATGCAACGATTCTTGTTAATAGATTTGGGGTCATCTCCTATGCGAATGAGCAGGCGCAAGAGCAATTTGGATATAGGGTAAATGAACTGCAGGGGAAGAGCCTGAAGGAACTGCTCCCTGAGATCACTCTGCATGAAACGGAAGAGGGCAAAGTGGTACACCAATATGGCCGGCATCGTAATGGTCAGGTATTTTCAATCTTTTATAGAATTAATTCTTTCATGCAAGGAGAAGAAACCTATTATTTAATCGTCTTTCATTCAGTCAAAGACCGTTCCCGATTAAAAAAGCAGCAATCATATTCATTAAAGGAATTGGTTGATCTGCAATTTGCCCTGGATGAATCAACAATTGTGGCCTTTACAGACAAAAAAGGAAAAATTACGTATGTGAATGAAAAGTTCTGTGAGGTGTCGAAATATTCTGCGTATGAGCTGGTTGGTAAAGATCATAGAATTATCAACTCATCCTACCATTCCAAAGACTTTATGCAGAAACTTTGGGAAACTATTTCGAGCGGGGAAGTCTGGCGCGGGGAAATTAAAAACAAAGCTAAAGACGGAACTTATTATTGGGTGGATACCACCATCGTTCCCTTCATTGATGACAAAGGAAAGCCATATAAATACCTGGCGATCCGGAATGAAATAACTGAATATAAGCGTGTTGTGGAGGAACTGAAAAATTCCGTAAACGAGCTGATTGATTTAAAATTTGCCCTGGATGCTTCATCCATTGTGGCAATTACAGATCAGAAAGGCACCATTACTTATGTAAATGATCAATTCTGCAGCATCTCAAAATATTCACGGGAAGAATTGCTTGGACAGGATCATAAAATTATCAACTCAGGTTACCATTCTAAAGAATATTTCAGAGATTTGTGGAAGACAATTTCTTCCGGACAGGTATGGAAAGGAGAGATCAAGAACAGAGCCAAGGATGGCACACATTATTGGGTGGATACCACCATCGTCCCATTCCTTAATGAAAAAGGGAAACCTTATCAGCATCTTGCCATTCGCCATGAAGTCACGCAAAGAAAAAATGCAGAAGAAGAGCTGCAAAAAATGATGACCAGGATCATAGAGGTTCAAGAGGATGAACGGAAAAGATTGTCTCGTGAGCTTCATGACGGAATAGGACAGAATTTGTACAGCCATCTGATTACCATTAATAGGCTTCAGGCGGAAATAAGCCACCCGCTGCTTGATCAGATGCAGGATGAGGCTGCTGAAGTCATTGAGGAGCTGAGAGACCTTTCATGGGAACTGCGTCCTTCTGTGCTTGATGATCTTGGTCTGATACCAGCGATTCGATCCTACCTGGTCCGATTTTCAGAACATCACAATATCAACGTCCATTTTGATTGCTACTTGGCTACCCGTCTTAGTTCTAATAAAGAAATCACCATCTACAGGATCATTCAGGAAGCCCTGACAAACATAAGGAAATATGCTGAAACAGATGAGGCAGCAGTCACAATCAGGCAGATGGAAGAAGAAATCCGTATAGTCATTGAAGATAAAGGCATAGGGTTCAATGTTAATGAAGTCTCCAGAGGAGTTGGTCTTTTTAGCATGGAAGAACGAGCAAAAGCTGCAGGCGGTTCCATAAATGTTTATTCAGCAGAAGCTAAAGGGACAAGAATTGTACTTGAAATACCGCTATAGAAAAAAGCTGCCTAATCCAGGCAGCTTTTCTCATTAGATGCGTTTCTAAAATATTGATCCTAATATCGTTCCGCCGATGGCACCTGTCACAACAATAATCCATGGCGGCAGCTTCCAATAAACAAGCATGCTGAATAGTACTGCTGCAAAGGCAAAATCAGCCGGCTCCAGGATGCTGCTGGTCCAAATTGGATGATAAAAGGCAGCGATTAAAATGCCGACAACTGCAGCATTTACACCCATTAATGCACCCTTTATGTTAGGATGGCGGCGAAGTGTGTCCCAAAATGGGAGGGTGCCTAATATCAGCAGAAAGGCAGGCAGGAAGATCGCGGCCGTTGCAAGCAAACCGCCTTGCCAGCCATTCATCACTGCCCCAAGATAGGCAGCAAAAGTAAATAACGGCCCTGGCACTGCTTGGGCTGCACCGTAGCCAGCCAGAAAAGCTTCTTCACTTAGCCAGCCTGTTGGGACAAATTCACGTTCCAGCAAAGGAAGGACAACATGGCCGCCCCCGAAAACCAGAGATCCGGAGCGATAAAAGCTGTCAAAAAGAGCAACCCAATCCAATGCGGTTAACTCCCTTAAAATTGGAAGAATTATTAAAAGGGCGAAAAACAACACTAAACAGCCAATCGCAAACCCTTTTGAAATGGGGAAATCCATACGGGCTTCGCTGTTATCTGCATGCTTCTTGTAGAGTAAAAATCCAATAAACCCAGAAATAAGGATGACCGCTATCTGAGTGATGGCTGTCTGCCATAAAAGTGTGATGATAATCGCGAACAGTGCCAGCGTTTTTCGCGGCAGGTCAGGTACAAGTTTTTGTGCCATTCCCAAAACCGCATGAGCCACTACAGCCACCGCGACAATTTTGAGTCCATGGATCCAGCCGGCTTCCGCAGGATTAATGCCTTGAAGAAGAATGGCAAAAATAATCAGAGCAATAACAGATGGCAATGTGAAACCAAGGAAAGCCATAATTCCGCCGGCTACTCCGGCCCTCATGACACCAACGCCAATGCCAACCTGGCTGCTTGCCGGTCCGGGCAGGAACTGACAAAGTGCAACTAAGTCTGCGTAGCTTTTCTCATCCATCCATTTTCTTCTGCGGACATACTCATCGTGAAAATAGCCGAGATGAGCTACAGGTCCCCCGAAAGAGGTAAGTCCAAGCCTTGTTGAAACCATTAATATTTCCAGTAAAGATTTTAAGCCAGTTCTGTTTTTGTTCATATGCATCTCCTTTAGTCTTTAATCTCTTTAAAAAGCTCATAAGCTTTTTTTCTGGCTTCCTCCAGCACCGAAATTCCTTTTTCTGTTGCAGTATAATATTTTCGGATTCGGCCATCTACATTTTTCTTCTCCTGATGAAGCAGCCCGTCTGATTCCATCGAATGCAGGATAGGATACAATGTTCCGGAACTGATGCTATATCCATGCTCTTTCAGCTCTTCCACCATCCAAGCGCCGAAAACAGGATGTTCCTTTGCATGGTGAAGTATATGGATTTGAATAAACCCCAGGAACAGCTTACGCAATATTTTATCTTCCAAGCAAATGCCTCCTTATTAATTTCGAAAACCGATATCGGAATTCGATAATAGGATGATACCAAAATAATGAGGACAAAAAAAGGGGGAATTATAAATTTACAAAACTTTAACATAGACATAAAAAAGAACGCTTTTCCAAGCGTTCCAGTATTAACTATTTTGTTCATTTCTTAAAATTTCATAAGCATAATCACCGGCTGCTGCCGTTAAACTTTCCCATAGCTGATCACGCAATAAATCGAGTTCAATAATTCTTCTCGCCAAATCTATTGTATTTTTAGTTTCCATACGGGCCCCCTGATTAATAACGGTTTCGATTGCTGTGTTTTTTAAATATTACCTCAAGTTCTGTTAAGGTCAGCTTTTGCAGAGCCGGTTCAGAATGCTGATATTCGCTTCCAGATTTGACCAGCAGGCCGATTAGATATTGCCGTTTTTTCTCAATCGCCTTCCGTAAATATTGCATTCACTATCTCCCCTTTCCTTTAATGTTTTTTTTATTCTAAAAGAAATTTAGCTCATATTCATGTATTATGTTAAGTTTTCTTACATTGTTTTTGCTGTATTGTTAGATTTTCTGACAGGATTGATGAAAATGTTTGAAAGATTAGTATAATGAAAGAAAATGGTTAGATTGAGGTGACATGATTGGAAAGTGAATCATCCTACAAAACCAGAAAAGTCATTTCGATTGGGACGGTCAGCGAACTGACAGGACTTAGTGAACGGCAGATACGGTATTACGAAGAGAGGAAATTGATTTTCCCTGAAAGATCAGAACGCGGGAGCAGGAAGTATTCTTTTAGCGATGTAGAGACGCTCATCGACATAGCCAACAAAAGGGAGGAGGGAGTCCGAACGGAAGAAATCCGCTCGGAATTAAAGAGAAAAAAGAAAAAAGACGATCAGGCATCACGTTCAAAAATGATTCAGGGTCAGCTTAATGCGCAGTTTGGAATCCGGAAGAAATAATGGGAAAGTGATTATTCTGCAAGGGATAATCGCTTTTTTTATTCAGCTTTAATTCTGCCTTTTAGAATATGCTGCCGGAGTTTACGAAACATTTTTATATAAATTTTAGACAAAAGGTCTTTCTTTCGTTTACCATTTCCGTTAAGATGTAACCCTATATATGAAGGTTTTAAATTTTGATCTGTAAAGCAGGTGAAAGAATGGGGAAAGAATTTCCTCCAACAATAGAAGTAATAGAGATCTGCTTGCTTGCCGGGAAAATCATGCTTCAGGGCGGTGCAGAAACCTATCGGGTAGAGGACACAATGACCAGGATTGCAGCCTCCCTGGGTATACCGCACTCCCATAGCTATGTGACTCCAACCGGAATCATATTTTCAACGGATGGAACTGAACCGGCAAAGCTGATTCGGATTTCAGAACGGTCAACGGATTTGTATAAAGTAACATTAGTGAACGGAGTTTCACGCAGGATCAGCAGCGGTGAACTGGATGGAAAGGGAGCCTTGGCAAGGCTGAGGGAAATTGAAAGTGCCGACTATACTTTCCCTGTTTATCAGCAGATTCTTGCAGCCTCCATTGCAAGCGGGTGCTTTTTAATTATGTTCCTTGGAAGCTGGACAGATTTTATTCCAGCCATGATTGCAGGCGGTCTTGGTTTTGTTTCTTTTATATACGTACATAGAGTGGTCCAGATTAAATTTTTCTCTGAATTTATTGCTTCATTACTAATTGGCCTTATCGCCTATTTCTTTGTGTACACAGGAGCGGGAACAGAACTTGATAAGATCATCATCGGTTCAGTCATGCCGCTCGTTCCGGGGCTGCTGATAACAAATGCAGTCAGGGACTTAATGGCCGGGCACCTTGTTTCTGGTCTGTCAAAAGGGGCTGAGGCCTTTTTGACGGCATTTGCCATTGGAGCTGGGATTGCTCTTGTATTCACTTTCTAAATGAAATGCATTAGCGGAGGAATATGCGTATGTTTATGTTGACACATATGATTACAAGCTTTATTGCTTCAGCAGGGTTCGGAGTGCTTTTCAACGCTCCGAAAAAATCACTGTTGAAATGCGGGTTTGTCGGGATGGTCGGCTGGTTTGTTTATATTTGGCTTGTCAATTGGCAGTATGATGCTGTCATTTCATCATTAATCGCTGCTTTTACCATTGCAGTGATCAGCCAGATTTTTGCCAAAATGTATAAAACACCTATTATTATATTCAGTGTTGCCGGCATCATTCCATTGGTCCCAGGGGGGATTGCTTATAATGCAATGCGGAATTTTGTTGAAAATGATTATAATACGGCAATTCAGCTGGCTGCGAAAGCATTCATGATATCAGGGGCAATCGCAGTAGGACTTGTCATTTCAGAGGTAATCAATCAAATGATCCGTAAAGTTCAGTTTAAATCAAGAATCTAAAATAACTGCGAAGTACGATTACATCGGCCTTTCTTAGGAATTAAGCCGTAATATAACCTCTAACTATCAGACTCGTTTCAGGAAATAAATAGGGACGGGTTTTTCTTGTAATATATTCCTGGTGAATTTATAATCCTATTATGTTTGATTTTTTCAGAAAAAGGAGATTATGATGATCCGACGGTTTTTTAGCTACTATAGGCCACATAAGCGCCTATTCATTCTTGATTTTAGTTCGGCGGTATTCGTGGCAATTCTTGAATTGGGCTTTCCGCTTGCGGTTCAGTGGTTTATCGACAGCCTGCTTCCAAGCGGGAATTGGTCCATGATTGTTTCTGTAAGTGCCGGCCTGCTTGCTCTTTATTTGACCAGCACACTTCTGCAGTTTGTTGTTAACTATTGGGGCCACAAGCTGGGCATCAATATCGAAACAGATATGCGGCAGCAGCTTTTTCAGCACGTTCAAAGGCAGTCTTTCCGCTTCTTTGATAATACCAAAACAGGGCATATCATGAGCCGGGTGACAAATGATCTTATGGATATCGGAGAGCTCGCTCATCATGGCCCCGAGGATTTATTCATTGCGGTCATGACGTTTGCGGGTGCCTTCTGGATTATGCTGACGATCAATGTGAAGCTCGCTCTTATAACGATATTTGTTCTTCCCTTTCTTGTATGGCTGATTACATTTTGCAATATTAAAATGAACAAAGCATGGAAAAGGATGTACGGTGAAATTGCTGATGTGAACGCCCAGGTTGAGGATAGTGTATCTGGAGTGCGTGTGGTTCAGTCTTTTACAAATGAAAGCTATGAAATTAAAAGATTTAGAGAAAACAATGGCAGATTCCGTCTTGCCAAGCTTGCAGCATATAAAATTATGAGCTTTAGTGCTTCCGGAGTTTATATGCTGACCAGATTAGTTACGCTGATTGTTCTAGTGTACGGTTCCTGGCTGAGCTTCAACGGGCAGCTATCATATGGAGAATTGGTCGGATTTGTGCTTTATGTGAATGTACTTTTAAAACCGATTGATAAAATTAGCGCCCTGATGGAACTGTATCCAAAAGGAATGGCTGGTTTCAAACGCTTTTTGGAAATTATTGATACTGAGCCAGAGATTGAGGATGCAAAAGATGCCATTGAGGTTGAATCCTTAAGGGGTGATATCCGCTTTCAAGATGTAGCATTTAGTTATGACAAGCATAAATCGGTGCTTCAGGGGATTGACCTTCAAATAAAAGCAGGTGAAACAGTTGCTTTTGTTGGACCTTCAGGTGCCGGAAAGACAACGATTTGTTCTTTGATTCCACGCTTTTATGATGTAAATAGCGGAAGCATTAAGATCGATGGCATGGATATCAGGGACATGACGAAAAAATCACTGAGATCGCAAATCGGCATTGTTCAGCAGGATGTCTTCCTGTTTACCGGTACACTGAAAGAAAATATAGCTTACGGAATGCTTGGGGCAACAGACGAGCAAATTGCGGACGCAGCTCAAAAAGCCCACCTGCAGGACTTCATTGCATCTCTTCCGGATGGCTATGAAACTCAAATTGGGGAACGGGGATTAAAGCTGTCTGGCGGACAAAAACAAAGAATTGCCATTGCAAGAATGTTCCTGAAAAATCCGCCGATTTTGATTTTGGATGAAGCAACTTCGGCATTGGATACAGAAACCGAACAGATTATTCAAACTGCGTTGAATGAGCTTGCCGTAAACCGCACTACACTTGTGATTGCCCACAGGCTTGCAACCATTCGAAATGCAGACAGAGTGGTGGTTGTCACAGAAGACGGCATAGCCGAAGAAGGTACACATGATGAGTTAATAGAACAGGGCGGGATCTTCGCAGGCCTCCATAATGTGCAATTCCAAAGATAAAGCAGAATCCGTAATGGATTCTGCTTTTTTGTCTAAATGGAGACCTCTGCAAAAATACTGTTTCATCAAACAAACCTGGAAAAAATTAAAGAATAGTAGAAAACTAGCAAACAAGCATTCATTTTTACAAATGAAATTTGGGAAATCTGCAAACAAATCATGGAGTCAATAAATGAAATGCATAATTTTCAGAACAGTCAAAAAGAACTATCGTTTTAATTAAATATATGGAAGTTTTTAACTAGAACAGGACTTATGTGGTATAGACAACTATACTCTAACTCTATTAATCTTACAGTATGTAAACCCTTTCAAACATAAAGGAGGTTATTGGCTGATGAAAGTTCATAAAATTAAAGGAGGCAGTATGAAACATAAAACCAAGCTTATTGCGCTATCAGCAGCACTTAGCACATCACTCTTTATTCCGGCAGCATATCCGGCATCTGCGCAAAGCGCGGAAGGAGTTAAGCCAACAATGGAAAGGAAGGATCATAAAGAGGTGAAATACAAAAGTCATCCGATTTTTTCATGGGATCGCCCTGGGCCGATTTCTCCTATTCTTCATCCAGGTTCAGCGGCGGGAGCTGGAATGGTTCAGCAGCCGCTCAATGAAATCGATCCGCTGATGGAAGGTATGATTTCAGAAGGAGTCATGCCTGGTGCTGTCACTTTTGTCGCAAGGCGGGGCCATATTGTCAAACAAGACGCATACGGATATTCCTACCGTTATACGGATGATAAATTTACTGAAGCGCAGAATCCGATTGAAATGACGGAAGATACAATCTTTGATCTGGCTTCAATCAGTAAAATTTTCACAACTACTGCTGCGATGATATTGTATGATGATGGCCGCTTTCAACTGGATGATCCGGTTGCGAAATATATCCCCGAGTTTGCTGAAAACGGCAAGGAAAATGTAACGATTCGCCAGCTGATGACACATACTTCAGGATTTACTGCATGGATTCCTTTATATTCACAAGGGAGCAGCAGAGACGATCGGATGCAAATCGTTTTTAAACATCCATTGGCCAATGAACCGGGTGAAGCGTATACATACAGCGATTTGAATATGATTACGCTCGGCGCAATAATCGAACGCCTGTCAGGACAAAGCCTGGATGAGTTTGTGAAAAAACGCATAACCAAACCCCTCGGTATGAAGGATACGATGTATAATCCTCCTGAATCTTTGAAACACCGGATTGCGGCAACGGAATACCAGCCTGCTATCGGCAGGGGCCTTGTCTGGGGGGAGGTTCATGATGAAAATGCCTGGTCCCTTAATGGCGTTGCCGGACATGCAGGTGTCTTTTCCACTGCATCCGATCTTGCTAAACTTGCCCATATGTATGTGAATGACGGGCGTTATGGCGGCAAGCGGATTTTAAAGGAAGAGACAGTGAAAATGCTGATTCAAAACCAGATTCCTCAATTTCCTGGAAATGATCATGGCCTTGGCTGGGAGCTTGGTCAGGGATGGTTCATGGATGCCTTATCAGAGGGAACTTCGCTTGGGCATACAGGGTACACTGGTACATCTATTGTAATAAACCGGAATAATGGCACGATTGCGATTCTCTTAACAAATCGCGTCCATCCATCAAGAAATACGGTTACAACGAATATTGCAAGGCGAGCATTTGCAAGACAGGTAGCAGATTCCATTCCTGTTGCAATCCCTGGAAAAGGAGATGCCTGGTTCTCAGGATATGGAGATAAAATTCAGCACAATTTAACGGCTAAAGTGGATCTCAATGAAGAGGCGGTCCTGTCGTTTGATACCTGGTACAGAACTGAAACCAATGCGGATATGGCCTTTGTAGAGGTATCAGAGGATGGCGTCAATTGGACACATGCGGCACAGCCATTAACAGGCAGCAGCATCGATTGGAAAAACGAAAAACTAACGATTCCTGAAGGAACCTCCCACATTCGATTCCGATACCAGACAGACAGTACAGTAAATGGCAGAGGCTGGTATGTTGATAATGTAAAACTCAGACTTTCAGATGGCAAAAAAGTGACGCCTGCCTTCTCAGGAAACGGGTGGAAAAAAAGAAATTACTAGCATTCGATTTTTTAGTGAAAAGTAAGCTTAAGAGCATATGAAATAAATGCAGTAAGGACGGTGGAAGAAATGGTTAAAGCCCGTAAAATAATGTTCATTTCCCTTCTCGCAATTACACTTGCCGTTTCGCAGTTATGGATCGGAGGAACCTTGAAACAAGCCTCTGCAGAAAGTGCAGCAAAGGATTTAATCATCCTTCAGAATGTGCCTGATGTCAGTACGGAAATTAGTGGAGAAGCATTTCAATTAAAGGCGCTTCATGTCTATAAAGAAGGACATTTCATGGGAATTTCAGATGGTGTGAAATGGAAATCTTCAAATAAAAATGTTGCAGCAGTTGATCAGGCGGGGAATATCACCTTAATGGGGAAGCCAGGAAAAACCTTCATCAGTGTAACGGACGGAGTATATAAGGACCGTATTGCACTTCAAATAAAACCTGACGGCAAAAAGCACAGCAAGGGCAAGCCAGCTTTTAAAGTGAAAATCATTAAGGAGCATGGGAAACGGTATGATCTCATTAGCCGAGCAGTGAAAAACATGTCTATTGAAGAAAAGGTCGGCCAGATGCTGATGCCTGATTTCCGCACCTGGAAGGGGAAAAATGTCACTGAAATGCTGCCGGAAATTGAGAAGCTGGTAAAAGATTATCATCTTGGCGGGGTCATATTATTCCGTGAAAATGTGGTGACAACAGAACAGACAGCCACACTGGTTTCCGACTATCAGAAAGCTGCAGATAAATTCGGCTTATTAATGACGATTGACCAGGAAGGCGGAATTGTAACACGTCTTCAATCAGGAACAGACATGCCTGGCAATATGGCGTTAGGAGCTGCCCGTTCTGAAGAAATTTCCCGAAAGGTCGGCAAGGCGATTGGAGAGGAACTGGCATCACTTGGCATAAATATGAACTTTGCACCTGTTATGGATGTAAATAATAATCCCGACAATCCGGTAATTGGCGTTCGTTCATTTGGTGAGGACCCGCAGCTTGTCGCTGACATGGGTGTTGCTTATACCGAAGGATTGCAATCAGCAGGTGTTGCCGCTACAGCAAAGCACTTTCCCGGACATGGAGATACAGCAGTAGACTCCCATCTTGGATTGCCTGAAGTACCACATGACAAAGAACGTCTAAAAGAAGTTGAATTGTATCCTTTCCAAAAGGGAATGGAAGCAGGGATCGATGCGATCATGACAGCACATGTTACCTTCCCTAAGATTGATGATACAAAAGCAATCTCGAAAAAAACTGGTGAGGAAATTGCAGTTCCGGCCACTCTTTCCCATAAAGTGCTGACAGAACTTATGAGGGAAGAAATGGGCTATGATGGTGTTATTACAACAGACGCGATGAATATGAATGCCATTGCCGAACATTTTGGACCAGTTGACGCGGCCATTCGAGCAGTAAAAGCTGGAACAGATATTGTGCTAATGCCTGTTGGGCTTCAAGAAGTTGCAGAAGGGCTAGTGAATGCTGTGGAGAATGGAGAAATATCAGAAAAACGCATTGAATCATCAGTTGAACGAATTTTAACTTTGAAAATAAAGCGAGGAATTATTAAAGAAGAGACACCACAGCCGATCGATGAAAAAATTGCAAACGCACTTCAGATTGTTGGATCAGAAGAACATAAACAAATAGAAAAAGAAGCAGCTGAACGTTCAGTCACATTGGTTAAAAATGAAAGAGATGCACTGCCGCTGCAATTATCTCCTGAAGATAATATAGTCGTTGTCGGCAATACGTATATTGCAGACTTAAAGAACGCAATCAGCAAGTTTCATGCAAACACAACGGTCATCCAAGCCTCAAGCTATGCATTAACGGAAGAGCAGAAGCAGCTAATCAGGAATGCCAGTGCTGTTATTGTGGGCTCCTATACGTTTAATGTATCAGGCCGCTCACCGGACAGCGCTCAGATGAAAATGGTTAATTCCATCATTGCTGAGTCAGAAGCTCCAGTCATTTCGGTTGGCATCCGTAACCCATATGACATCATGGCTTATCCGGAAGTTGATGCCTACATTGCGCAATACGGATTCAGGACGGCAAGCTTTGATGCATCTGCAGGTGTTGTTTTTGGCCAGGTTAATCCTTCAGGTAAATTGCCTGTAACAATTCCGGGTCCAGATGGCAGTGTTTTATTTGAATTTGGCCATGGATTGAGCTATTAGGCACACTGCTATTTTTAAATAGGAAGGGGTACAGGCAGCCTAGGGTTTTGCCTGTGCCTTCATTCTTAATATTAGTAGAATTTTTATCGTTGGAATTTTAGAAACTTTCTAGCTCCACCCCCTTCCCCACCAAGATGTAGGGGATGGGCAAGGAGCTTCCGCTTTTCTGATCAAGGAGGGAAAAATATATGAAGAAATGGTTTATGGGGTTTTTGACAATGATTCTCGTACTCTCTTCTTTAACTGTTGTGCTTGCAGATAACGGCAATGGCAAAGGAAAAGGCAAGAAAAAGAAATTCGAACTTGGAGTTGAAGTTCTTTTAAATGATAAGAAGGATCTCATAGAGGGGAAAAGAGTGGGCTTAATCACAAACCCGACTGGGGTAGACCAGAATTTAAACAGCATTGTCGATATTCTGCACAATGATCCCGATGTGGAGTTAACAGCTTTATATGGCCCGGAACATGGAGTCCGCGGAAGTGCACAGGCGGGAGAATATGTTGAGTATTATATCGATGAAAAGACAGGGCTTCCTGTTTACAGCTTATACGGAAAAACCAAGAAGCCTACACCTGAAATGCTGGAAAATATCGATGTGCTCCTGTTTGATATCCAGGATGTAGGAACACGTTTCTACACGTATATTTATACAATGGCATATGCAATGGAAGCAGCAAAAGAAAACAATATTCCTTTAATCGTGCTGGACAGGCCAAATCCTCAAGGTGGAACAAAGGTTGAAGGACCTGTGCTTGATATGAAGTATTCCTCATTTGTGGGGAATTATTCGATCCCGCTCCGGCATGGGATGACAGTAGGTGAACTGGCCGAATTATTCAATGAAGAGTTCGAAATTGGTGCAGAGTTAACTGTTGTCAAAATGAATGGCTGGAAGCGGGAAATGTATTATGATGACACCAGCCTTCCGTTTGTCATGCCGTCCCCTAATATGCCCACTTTAGAAACTGCTTTAGTATATCCGGGAGCTGCATTGATTGAAGGGACGAATGTTTCTGAGGGACGTGGAACAACGAAGCCGTTTGAATTAATTGGTGCTCCATTTATCAACGCTGATGATTTGGCTGGACATTTGAACAGTCATAATCTTCCGGGGGTAACCTTCAGAGCTGCTTCGTTTACACCAAGCTTCTCTAAGCATGCAGGAAAGCTTTCACATGGGATTCAAATTCATGTTACACATCGCGATGCATTCAAGCCTGTCGAGACCGGACTTCATATCGTGAAGGCGATCCATGATATGTATCCGGAAGACTTCGAATTCCGTGCCGAAAACAGTGCAGGAATTTCATTCTTTGACAATCTGATGGGCAATGGCTGGGTCCGTGAAGACATTGAGGAAGGGAAGCCAGTTGAAGAAATCTCCTCCAAATGGCAGAAAGAATTAAAACAATTCAATAAGACACGTGAAGAATATTTACTCTATTAAACTCGCAGGAAAGAACTTGGCGGCAAAATGCCCCAGGTTCTTTTTTTATTATATGGCGGGTCGGCATAATACTGATGGTGTCTGGTACTGAATTATAAAGCCTGTTCATATTATGTAATAATCCATGCAGAAAGAGGTGTGTAAAAATGTTGGGGTTTTTACAAAAGATTGGCAAGTCTTTAATGCTGCCGATTGCAGTCATGCCTGCTGCTGCACTTTTGCTTAGGCTGGGACAGGATGACCTTTTAGGCATTCCGTTTATATCTGCAGCCGGGAATGCTGTGTTTGGACATTTGGCTCTATTGTTTGCCATCGGGATTGCCATCGGTTTTTCTAAGGATGGCAGCGGGGCCGCTGCCCTAGCCGGTGCAGTAGGTTATTTTGTGCTGACTGAAGGTGCCGCGGCGATAAACGAAACGGTCAATATGGGTGTTTTTGGGGGAATCATTTCCGGTATTATTGCAGGGCTATTATACAATAAATATCATGATATTAGGCTGCCGGAATGGCTTGGTTTCTTTGGAGGAAAACGGTTCGTGCCCATTATCACATCACTTGTTATGATTGTCATTGCATTTTTGTTCGGGTATGTGTGGCCGCCGGTCCAGGCAGGCATTAACAGTGTGGGCGATTGGATTATTGGTGCAGGTGCCGCAGGTGTTGGAGTCTTCGGATTCCTCAACCGATTATTAATTCCGGTTGGGCTCCATCATATATTGAACACGCTTGTCTGGTTTGAGTTTGGTGAGTTTACTAATGCAGCCGGGGATGTCATTAAAGGAGACTTATGGCGATTCCTTGCAAAAGATCCATCTGCAGGGATTTTCATGACTGGATTCTTCCCGATTATGATGTTTGGTCTGCCGGGCGCTGCTTTTGCCATGGTTGCAGCTGCTAAAAAGGAAAGAAGGAAAGCGGTGGCAGGGGCGATGGCAGGCCTCGCATTTACTTCCTTCCTGACCGGTATTACAGAGCCGATAGAATTCTTATTTATGTTCTTATCACCGGTACTATATTTTATTCATGCTATTTTAACAGGTTTGGCTATGTCCATCTCCTATTTGTTGGATATTCATCATGGGTTCGGGTTTTCAGCAGGTGCCCTGGATTATTTTCTAAACTTCGGCATTGCCCAGAAGCCAGTGCTGCTTGCGGGAATAGGTCTCCTTTATGGCCTTCTGTATTTTGTGGTTTTCTATTTCCTCATTAAGAAACTGGATTTAAAAACGCCGGGAAGGGAAGATGAAATTGCAGGTGAATTTGAAGGGAATTCCGCTCTAAAAGGCAACTATGCTGAAGCTGCAGATGCTTATCTGGAGGCTCTGGGCGGCAGAGAAAATCTTGAAGAAATCGATAATTGTGTAACCCGCCTTCGTTTAAAGGTGAAAGATATAGCTATGGTTGATGAAGGGCGTTTAAAACAGCTGGGGGCAAAAGGGGTAATAAAGCTCAGCAAAACCAGTCTGCAGGTTATTGTTGGAACGGATGTTGAATTTCTGGCAAATGAATTGAAAAAGAAGTAAATGAAAAGCTGGCTCGCTGTCACGGGGGCCAGCTTTTGTTACATATAGTTTTACAAGGGTGCCTCAATTCCCTTAGAAACTGATGAAATATATGCTTTCTCATATAGTAATTAAGTTTTAATGATCTCTGCAAATCATAATTTTAATAGCTTTACAGTAAAAAATTAAATTTATAGGATGGACATTTTTTCAAATTTAAGTGTTATCCCCCATGGACAAGCGCCCTTTTTTCTCAGTATAGGATAGTAGTTTAAGCATGTCCAAATTTTAAACATAACATGTCTACGTAAGGGTTCCCTTGCTAAATGACTTTAAAGGGGGGATATCATCATGGTAGAACCATTAACGGTGTTAATTGTCATTCTTTTAGCCGTTGTATTACTTTTGGCAAGCATTCTTGTACCTTCAGCAGAAGGTGCCATCGTGGAGGCAATTTGCAGCCTTTTGGGATGCTCTGCAAATGACGCTTAAAGAAAAATTACAGAAACCCTGGTATATTTCCAGGGTTTTTCGTATGAAAAAATAAAATCTTTTAATCCTGTATGTTTGTCCATTCCAAATATACTGCAGTTTCATAGAATAGTGAGTGAAAACGAAGAAGGACGGGATAAAAATGGAGGAAAATAAACCAGAACAGCAGAATTCATCTGAAAAAACGGCAAGCAATAAGAATCGGTATAATTCCGAGGCTGTAGAAAAACTGGCAGCAAATTTACTGAAGGATGAAAATAATATCAATTTCGGATCTTTATTTAAAATGGCCAATAAGATATTGAAGGATGATTCCCTAATGGGACTGGTCGGGGAAATCTCTCAAAAGCCGCCTGAAGATAAAGATGGAGCAGCTATCGAAGAGATTCCAGACATCGAAAATAGAGAACTTGTTTCCTTGCAAAAAGAAATGGAGGCAATAAGATCCGAATTAAAAACAACTCGAAAAGAGGTAGCTGAATTAAAGAAACAAAACGCTTCCCTTTTAAGCCTATATTTAAAAGTACTTAATGCAGCAAACAATGATTTTAAAAAAGGTATTGGGCTTATATCAGGATTAAGCAAATTATTAAAATAGAGACTTAAGGCATTACTTTTACGGGTAATGCTTTTTTTATGGCACAAAACTAGACCGGCATGCTATAAAACCTTAGGATAGAAAGAAAAACGATGGAAAGATGGTGTCCCAATTGGAAGAAAAAACAGGAAGGATTGCTCAGCAGCAGCTTGATGCTTATAACCGGCAGAACATTGATGAATTTTTAGCAGTATATAGTGATGATGTAACAGTTATGACATTCCCTGGGGACGAGGTTATGTATAAAGGAAAAGAAAAAATGAGGGAGAGGTACAGCCAGCTTTTTAAAAACAATCCAAATCAGCATGCTGAGCTGATTTCCAGAATGGCAAAAGGAAATATAGTTATTGATTATGAATATGTTACTGGAAGGGCAAACGGTCAGTCTATTTATGCAATAGCAATGTATGAAATTGAAGAAGATAAAATTCAAAAAGTCTGGTTTGTAAAATAAAATAGTGTTAATTAAAAAATTTCGTATTCCGATTAAAAAAGTATTGTGCTATGCAGGAAAATCATTGATAATTTTTAAAAGATAGAGTGATACTCATCTATACATTTTCTGATGAGGGGGATTACATTGAAAATTCGTGTATCTGCTGTGCAGTATCATCTGCACACCATTCGTTCGTTTGAAGAGTTTGCCGGGCAATGTGAGCATTACATTAAAACTGCACAGGAGTTCGGATCGGAGTTTGTCTTATTTCCTGAATTTTTTACCACACAGCTTTTGTCCATTGGAAGCGAGCAGGGAACAAGTCTGACGATAAATGAATTGCCTGGTTTTACAGAACAGTATAAAATGCTATTTTCCAATTTTGCTAAAGATACAAAAATGCATATTATTGGCGGTACACACGTTATTAACAGAGATGGCCGCCTTTATAATGTGGCTCATTTATTTTATCCGGATGGGCGGATTGAAGAGCAGGCTAAACTGCATATCACTCCTACTGAAGTCCATGAGTGGAATATGTCACCTGGCGAAGGCCTCCGTGTATTTGATACAGATAAAGGCAGAATAGCCATCCTGACATGCTATGATATTGAGTTTCCGGAAATCGTCCGTATGGCAAAAGCAAAAGGAGCAGATGTTATTTTCTGTCCTTCCTGCACGGACGACCGGCATGGTTTCCACCGTGTCCGCTATACAAGCCATGCAAGAGCTATTGAGAATCAGGTATATGTTGTGGTCACAGGAACAATTGGTTCCCTGCCTACTGTCGACTTTATGCGTGCCAATTTCGGCCAGGCAGCTGTCATTACACCGAATGATATTCCATTTCCGCCAAAAGGGATTATGGTGGAAGGAGAGTTGAATGACGATATGATTGTGACTGCCGACCTTGACCTTAGCCTTTTATATGAAGTCCGAGAACGCGGCTCTGTTACGACTTGGCGCGACCGCAGAACGGATTTGTATGTCGACTGGGAAAAAGAAAATATCGAAGGATGAAAAATGGCATATAGAAGCGAATTTTATGTGTTTGATGGGGATAAGCCGGTGCCTGCTGTAATCAGGAATTATACTAAAGCGGATTTTGATCAATTAATTGACATTCAGGCTGAATGCTTTCCGCCCCCTTTTCCTTCGGATTTATGGTGGAATAAGGAGCAATTAACTAACCATGTGGAGCTCTTTCAGGATGGTGCACTTTGCATCGAGATTGAAGGAATATTAGCAGGGTCTTTAACTGGGCTGATTGTTGATTTTGATCCTTCCCACCCGGAGCATACATGGGAAGAAATAACCGACAGCGGCTATATTCGCAATCATAATCCTCAAGGCAAAACATTATATATTGTTGATATAAGTGTCCGACCCAAGTTCCGAAAACTTGGGCTGGGCAAATTAATGATGCAGGCTATGTATCAGGTTGTCATTAGATTAGGTCTCGATCGCTTGCTTGGAGGGGGGCGGATGCCTGGCTACCATAAATTCGCCCATGAATTGACTGCCCAGGAATATCTTCAGCAATTGATCGATGGGAAGAAGAAAGATCCGGTTATCACATTTTTGCTGAGGTGCGGCCGAACTCCGCTTACTGTTGCAGAAAATTATTTAGAAGATGAGGAGTCACTTAATTACGGTGCCTTAATGGAGTGGAACAATCCATTTAAGGTATAAGCGGCAAAGGAGATAGTACATTGGAATATATCAGAATTACGAGTATTCATGATCCTCTTTTTGTTAAAATGCATGAGTTGATGAAAGAAGTCTTTCCTCCTGAAGAAGTACTGGAGTTTGAATTGTGGAAGGAACCTCTTGAAGATTCTGGAATTCGTGTGTTTGCGGCTGTTCATGAAGGTGATGTGGTCGGTGCTACCGAATATCGCTACTATCCGCAATGGAATATTGCCATGACTGATTTTACCATCATTGGCCGTCAGGGCCTAAGCCTTGGCCGTTTCCTTGCACGAAATCGATCCAAGGATCTTGACGAGCTTGCCGGCCAAAACGGTAAAGAGCTATTTGGCATGTTTGCAGAAATTTATGATCCTTATGGAATTGAAGACCATGAATTTGGCGGTGCCAAGCCAATGAACCCATTCGTCCGCCGGGAGGTTTTGTCTCATATGGGCTATAAGAAGCTTGATTTCCCATATCTTCATCCTTCTTGGAAAAATGATGGGGAAGCAGTTAAGGGACTTGATTTTTGCTTCATGCCAGCAGATGAAGAAATCACAGAGATTCCTTCTGGCTTGGTTATTAATTTCCTTTCAGAATATTACGCTGTTCTATCGGCTAAACCGCAGGAGTGGTATGGAATGATTGAACAGCTGAAAGAAAAAGAGAAAATATCCCTGCTTCCTTTATAATCAGCAGAAAGCCCTTGCCTCAAGGGCTTTTTTGCATTCAATGTTTAACGGACATACTAAAAAGGTAAAGAATATAAAGTAATGTTCAAACCGAAAAGAGGGATCCTTTCATGGCATTGAAAAGATTAATAAAAGCAGTCATTGTAAAAAACGGTGCTTCATTAGTGAAAAAATATGTTGTTCCGGCTGTAAAAAGAAAGCTGAAAAGCAGGAGATAAATTTATTCAGGCATCTTCCATTGGAAGGTGTTTTCTTTTTTGGGGGAGGGCAAAAGAAATACGCAAAGACTGGTTCAATTAGTGTAAATATCATATTCCATTATGTTCACTAGTTATATAGGATGGAAGAGAATCAGTCATATATTGTAGAAAATATAGGAAAATTTTCTGATATTAAAAATTCTGAATTTTCTTTAATATAAAAAATGCAGTATTTCGGGACACTTAAACTTAGCGTACCGACTACATAGCTAAATTATATTAGGGGGAATAAATTTGAAGAAGAAAATCTTAATTAAAACTGCTTTAGCCGGAGCTCTTGTCCTATCCGCTGGTGGCCCAACAGCATTTGCACATGATGAATTCAGCGGAGGTATTGAAAAAGGTGATAGTCTGGCAGGTGTTGAATTAGCTGTTCCATTGCTTGATGGCAGCAAAAATACAGGTAATCTTCAAGAAGTAGCGTCTGTTCCACTAAAAGAAGTAAAAGAGGGAGTACAAAATTCATCGGGTGATGTTTATGCGCATAAAGGCTTTTCCTATGTAGGCACACATACCAAAAATGGGGGTGAAGGCGGAGTGCGTGTATTTGATATGAAAAAGCCTTCAAATCCAGTAGAAGTGTCGTCATTTGCTCATATTCCAGGGACATGGCAGGAAAAAGTAATTGTAAAAACTGTTAATACGAAGCACTTTAAAGGTGATTTGGCTGCAGTCAGCGTTCAAAAGGTAGATCGAACCAACCCAAATGCAAAAGGAGGATTTGTATTATACGATGTAACAAACCCTCGGGAACCAAAGGAATTGGGATTTTGGGAAGATACATCGGGGGCACGGGGAACACATGAACTTTACCTAACCGTTCAAGGAAATAATGTTTATGTGCTGACTGCAAATTGCTATGCAGATCTGTATTCTCATGGTGATAAAATGGATGTTAATATTGTAGACGTTACTAATCCCTCAACGCCTGAAACAATTTATGAATTTAATCCGCGCAATTATATATCTGAAGTGAACGATGATAATTATGATGGATATAATTGGACTGATGAAGACGGAATTCAAAGGGCAGCGTTTGCTCATAGCGTCAAAACAGATGGAACTGGGAAAACAGCTTTCCTTTCGTACTGGGATTTAGGAACAATCATACTTGATATTAGCGATGCCAAAAATCCAGTTTATCTGGGCAGGACGGATTTCGCCAATGATGTTCAGGGAGCCGCCCATTCGATGGATTTAGCTAAAGGAGGAAATGTCCTTATAGAGACAAGGGAGGTATTTGGTCCAACCAGAGAGGGCTTTGAGAGTGCCTATGGCTACACAATGATTTATGATATCAAAGATAAGACAGATCCAAAGCTTCTAAGCACTTTTAGAACCGACTTCACTGAGAAGATTCCTGGAGGAGCGACTGTCCATGATCCAAAGGTTCAGGGGAACACATTGTATCTCTCACATTATGCAGGGGGTGTAAGGACAGTTGATATTACAGACCCGTCGAATCCGGAAGAAATTGGTGTCTATATTCCAAGCAAATCTAACATTTGGGGTGTATTCGTAGATCGCAATTATGTACTTGCATCCGATATGGGATCTGGATTGAAAGTCCTGCAGAAAAACGGCAGCCAATAATAATTAAAAAACAGGAGTCCCCGAAGAAGGCTCCTGTTTTTTGATATCTCCTAAAAAAGGACGGTTATAATGATAAACTTTTGACCTGACAAGAAGCAGGTTTTGTGAAACTACAGAGTTATTTTTGAGTTTTCAGCTTTCATTTTTCTCGGCCAAACAGTATAGCTGAAGCTGATGGCAAAATCGATTGCAAGAACCAATGTCCATATTCCTGCTAATCCTTTGAGACTCTCCGTTTGCTGGGGATTGTCAATAAAAAGGATCATAGCCATTAATAAAACCAAACCAATTATCCATGCGAGAAGATGCCTATACCATCCGTTTCTCTCTCTCCTTGCATGTTCTTTGCCGTATTTTGCTGGCTTTTCAGGTTTTGGTCCATTTCCGAACTTAAAGGCAAATCTTTCGTCTGCCCATTGAATCATAGGTTTTCCATAGGCTACGGTTACGCCAATATAAATTGCTGCAAAGCCATGGAAAATGGTTGCCTCTGTTCCACTGTGCAAATCAATGGTCGTTGCTGCAATTAGAATTAAATCAATTAGCGGGGTACAAAGCAGAAGGAAACCACCTAATGATTTTTTCTTTACTATATATCTTGCTGTTAAACCTGCAGCAACAAAAATCCAAAAACCAATTTCACATGCGATAATTAGCCAGCCAATCAGATTTTCCACATCCCTTTTTAACACAGTTGTACTATAAAAATATTGTAATACAACTGTGTTAAAAAAGCAATAGGTGGTATAATATAATTATGCCAAAAAAAGTTAACCATGAAGAGCAAAAGCATATTTTAGGAAAAGCAGCATGGCGGGTGATTAAAAAAGAGGGCATTGAAGGTGCTTCTGTTCGTAAAGTTGCGGAGGAAGCAGGTCTATCTGCTGGGTCTTTGCGCCATTATTTTTCAAATCAAAATGAACTGTTGGCGTATTCAATGAACTTAGTATCAGAAAGGGTGAAAACACGAATTCAGAATGCGGCTTTTACAGATGATCATTTCGAAAATATGATTCTCGTGCTGGGGGAATTACTTCCTCTAGATGAAGAACGGCGATTGGAAATGGAAGTCTGGATAGCATTTAATATAAAGGCTTTAGTAGACCCGCATCTTTCTGAACTTAGCAGCCGTGTATACGAAGAAATGAAGACAGGCATCAGAAACATCATTGAGGGACTAGTTAAATTAGGACTGTCCGGAACTGAAATGAAAATTGAGGAAGAAGCAGGTCGTCTGCATGCCCTTATTGATGGCCTCGCCCTCCATGCAGTAATGAAACCAGATCAATTTAATGAAGAAAAAATGAAAGCGATTCTTAGAAATCATTTGTTGTCATTGCTGGAAAAATAAATGTGTTAAAGGCGGCTGAATTTACAGCCGTTTTTTTTGTGTCCATTAAAATCTATTTTTGTTAGAATGCCTGGAGTTATCTGCCAATATCATTAACTAAACGTTTAACTTTTTCTTGCAAGGGTAGTGAAAACCTAAGAAACCGATTCATTGAAAGGATGATTGAGTTGCCAGCATCTCTCAATATAAAGATAAATGGTATAGAAATGAAGGCAAAGCAGGATCAAACCGTTTTGCAATTATTAAACGATAGTTCGATTGAAATTCCTCAGGTTTGCTTCCATCCGAGCCTTGGAGCAATAGAGACCTGTGATACCTGCATTGTTTCTGTCAATGGAGAACTTGTACGTTCGTGCTCCACAAAAATTAAAGATGGAGACGTAATTGATACTGTGGATCCTGATGTAAAACAGGCGCAGACCATTGCCATGGATAAGATTCTCTTTAATCATGAATTGTATTGTACGGTTTGTGATTATAACAACGGGGGATGTGAAATACATAATACGGTTAAGGCGATGAAAATCAATCACCAAAGCATCCCGTTTGATCAAAAACCTTATGAAAAGGATGAATCTCATCCATTTTACAGATACGATCCCGATCAGTGCATTCTTTGCGGAAGATGTGTGGAAGCCTGTCAGGACGTCCAGGTTACTGAAACCCTTACCATTGATTGGGAGCGGGAGAGACCAAGGGTTATCTGGGATAACGATGTGCCCATTAACGAGTCCTCCTGCGTATCCTGTGGACACTGTTCTACGGTTTGTCCATGTAATGCCATGATGGAAAAAGGAATGGAGGGGGAAGCCGGATTTCTGACTGGAATTGCCAAAGACACTCTTCGTCCAATGATTGAAATCACTAAAAATGTTGAAACAGGATATGGGTCCATTCTGGCTATATCTGATATGGAAGCAGCTATGCGGGAAGAGAAAATTAAAAAGACCAAAACAGTCTGTACATATTGCGGTGTCGGCTGCAGCTTTGATGTATGGACAAAGGGCCGTGAAATACTGAAGGTGGAGCCTCAGGCAGAAGCACCTGCCAATGGAATTTCTACATGTGTAAAAGGGAAATTTGGCTGGGACTTTGTGAATAGTGAGGAACGATTAACGAAGCCGCTAATCAGGGAAGGCGATTCATTCCGTGAAGCAGAATGGGACGAAGCATTGGAACTGATTACACGAAAATTCTCGGAAATTAAAGAACAGCATGGCCCAGATGCATTGAGCTTTATTACATCATCTAAATGTACCAATGAGGAATCGTATTTAATGCAGAAACTTGGCAGGGCAGTCATAGGGACAAATAATATCGATAACTGTTCAAGATATTGCCAGACCCCTGCAACTGTAGGGTTATTTCGAACTGTGGGATATGGAGGGGATGCTGGTTCAATCGAAGATATTAAAAACTCCGAATTAGTGCTGATTATTGGTTCCAATACGTCTGAATCCCATCCGGTTCTTTCTACCAGGGTGAAACGATCCCAGAAGCTTAACGGCCAAAAAGTAATTGTGGCTGACTTAAGGGAACATGAAATGGCAGAGCGGTCTGATCTGTTTGTGCGTCCTCGTGCAGGTACGGATATGGTCTGGCTTTCTGCCATTACCAAATACATTATCGACCAGGGATGGGCGGATGAGAAGTTTCTGCAGGAAAAAGTAAATGGACTTGAAGAATTTGTATCAAACCTGGAGAAATATACGCTGGAATTTGCAGAAGAAACGACCGGGATTTCCAAAGACAATTTAATCAAAATGGCGAAAATGATTCATGAAGCCAATAGTGTTTCTGCTTTATGGGCAATGGGTGTCACACAGCATCTTGGAGGCAGTGATACAAGTACAGCCATATCAAATCTGCTTCTTGTAACAGGAAATTACGCTAAACCTGGTGCAGGTGCGTATCCTTTAAGGGGCCACAACAATGTGCAGGGGGCAGGTGATTTTGGAAGCAGCCCCGATAATTTGCCTGGGTATCAGCAGGTTTCAGACCCTGATGTGAGAAAGAAGTTTGAAGATGCATGGGGAGTAAAGCTTCCGGAAAAGGCCGGACTGAATAATCACGAAATGGTAGAAGGGATTCATGAAGGCCAGCTGAAAGCGATGTATCTGAAGGGTGAAGATATGGGACTTGTGGATTCAAATATTAATTATGTGCAGGCTGCTTTTGAGAAGCTTGATTTCTTTGTGGTACAGGACATTTTCCTTTCCCGTACAGCTGAGTTTGCGGATGTGGTGCTTCCTGCAAGTCCAAGTTTGGAAAAGGAAGGAACATTTACTAACACAGAGAGGAGAATTCAGCGTCTTTACCAGGCGTTCGAGCCGCTTGGGGATTCGAAGCCGGATTGGCAGATTATCATTGAAGTTGCAAATCGGCTGGGAGCAGGCTGGACATATACGCACCCAAGCGAAGTAATGGACGAGGCAGCTGGACTTATGCCATTATACGCAGGAGTTACTTATGATAGATTGGAAGGATACAATAGTCTGCAATGGCCCGTGGCTGAAGATGGAACGGACAGTCCTCTCCTCTATACGGAAGGCTTTCCTTTCCCGGATGGCAAGGCAAGACTTTTTCCGGTAGATTGGACTCCTGCTCTTGAATACCCAATGGAATATGATATTCATGTCAATAATGGGCGTCTTCTGGAGCACTTCCATGAAGGTAATATGACCTACAAGTCAAAAGGAATCAGCTTGAAAACACCGGAAGTTTTCCTGGAGGTATCACCTGAATTAGCCGAAGAACGAGGGTTGAAGGATGGTACACTTGTTCGTTTGACATCGCCATATGGCAATGTGAAAGTAAAGTGCCATATAACGGATAGGGTTAAAGAAAAGGAAGTTTACCTTCCTATGAATGATAGGGGCGATGCCGCCATAAATTTATTAACAAGCAGCTATGCCGACAAGGATACCGATACACCAGCATATAAGGAAACGAAGGTAAAGCTTGAAATCCTGAGTGAAGAAGGAAGCAACCCGCTTCCAAGAATTAATCACCGCTATGGCAATCCGCAGCCGCAGATAGGTGTAAACGTGCAAAAGAAATGGGCAAGAAAAGATTATATTTTCCCGGGAGAAATGGTGAAAAAGGAGCGGAAGCAGCATGGCTAAAGCGATTAATAACATCAAGCGTTTTGAATTAAGCCCAGAGGATAAACGCAAAAAGGACCTGGAAGAAGTGGAGAATGCCCTGATAGATAATAAGGATTCCATTCTTGAGCTACTGAAAGCAGTAGGACATATGCATGATCGGGGAGTTCTTTCATTATTAAATGGCTTATTTGGACAGGGAGATAAAGTATTGAATGTCCTTGTTAAAGCAGTGGATAAACCGGAAGCTACCAATACAATCAAAAACCTGCTTCTCATGGTTGGAACTCTTGGCACCATTAATGTTCAGCAGCTTGAACCCTTGCTGTTAAAATTAAACTCCGGTATTGCCAGGGTGGCGGAACATAAAGAAACGGATGAAAAAACAAGCTACTTTGAACTGGTAAAGGCATTAAAAGATCCAGAAGTCAATCGTGCGGTTACACTTCTGATTACTTTCCTAAAAGGGATGGGAGAAGATACAAGCGCCATGGAAAGGAACACCCAGCTTCCAGAAGACCAGAAAATACACAAAATGGAGAAAAACGAAAGAGATGTTCCTCCTAACAAAAGAGAATGACAACAAGCCGGTGACCCCATTTAAGGTCACTGGTTTTTTATTGGAAATGATAAAATCAGGCAAATAGCCTTAAATATTGTCAATATTCTCTTTAATATCAATTTAATAGCAAAATTTTTGTGGAAAAATGGAAAATCATGTACTAGAATGGCAATATAGGAAAGTTTATTAATTTGCCACCCAATACATACATCATTTGCGAAGTATAAGAAAGAGGGTAATAAAGTGGGCATTATAAATGAAGATAGTTTCATTGAAACAGTCCACATGAAAGGCTTGCAAATCTCCCTGATTGCTTCGGGGGACGGGACAGAGGTTATTTATCATAAGCTTGATCCGGGCATAATGTGGGGGATTGAACCCCAAGAAGGCTGGGAAGCACTAGAATATTTATGTGTACTTTCAGGGGAATTAATTCTTAGAAATGGAAATGAAACCAAGAAAATAAAAACAGGGAGTTCTTTTTTTAGGGCACCAGTAGAAGAACATTATGTTTTTGAAGCAGCAGCTACCACTGAATTTCTTTATGTAACATCAAGGCCAGTTTTTTTTCATTATAGTAAAGTAACAAAGGAAATGATGGAGTTATCAATATCAATTGAAGAAAAAGATGGATATACCAGAGATCACTGCCAAAGAATTAATAAGCTTTCTATGCTGGTTGGAAAAACATTAGAGTTAGATTCTAAGCAACTAGTAAACTTGAATTTAGCTTCTTTTCTTCATGATGTGGGGAAGTTGCGCATACCCCTGGAAATATTGCAAAAGCCGAGTAAACTCACTCCAGAGGAATGGGAAATAATGAAGAAACATTCTGTTTTCGGAAGAGAAATACTTGAGGAAACAGGATTGCCGCTCTTGATAGATGCAGGAAAAGTAGTCGAACAGCACCATGAGAGATTTGATGGAAAAGGTTATCCTCTTGGATTGAAAGGCAGCGAGATTTCTATTGAAGCTTCGATCATTTCGATTATTGATTCTTATGATGCTATTACCACGGATAGAGTGTACAAAAAGGGCAGGAGTAAGGAAGAAGCTAAAAAAGAATTATTGAATTACCGTGGAACCATGTATCATCCTGAAATTCTGGATGTTTTCCTGGGGCTTATAGATCAAATTTAAATTTATGGGGGAAAAAAATGAAAAAGATAGGGTTTATTTTAATGGCAGTAATCTTGACTGCCGCATTAGGAATTAAAACCGCGGAGGCTGCATATTTACCGGAGTATGATAAATATGTCGAAGTTTCCTATGAAGATGCAAGGAAAATTGCTGATTTGCTGGGATTGAAAGATATACCATTAGGAGAGGAAACAGCAAGGTTATCATTTGAAATGCAAGAAAAGTTAATCGCTAAAATTGAAGTGATACTTAAAACAGAGATTGACCATTATTATGTATGGTTAACAGTCGATGGACAGCCTGTATTAGGAATTGATCCTCCCGTTCCATTGTATAATTAAATTATAAATTGATTTCAGTGTGAAAAGCCGATCAGAACTTGATTGGTTTTTTTGTCTGAAAAATTAAAATAAAATTGAAACCAAGGTGTGTACAAACACCTTGGTTTGCTAGCTAATAATAATTAGGTTCCTCTTTTATTAATCTTCCGCCCCTGAAACGATCCTTTCAGGATGAGAATAAACATTAAAAGACTGACCGCGTATAAAGCCAACGGCTGTGATATTAAGATCTTCTGCCAGTTTTATGGCCAGATCAGTCGGAGCTGATTTTGATAGAATTATGCCTACTCCGATTTTGGAGGCTTTTAGAAGAACTTCCGAAGAGATTCTGCCGCTGAATGCAATAACTTTATCTCTTACAGGAATCCTGTTTTCAATGCAATACCCAAGGATTTTATCTAGAGCATTATGCCGGCCAATATCTGTTCTGCTGACAATCACTTCATCTGCAGAAAATAAGGCGGCATTATGTACTCCTCCGGTTTCTTGAAAAGTCAGACTGCCTTCCTGCAGCTGATTCATAAATGAGATGCATTGGCTGGGAGACAAGGTCAGCTTTGATGTAGAAGTTCTGGCTGTCCTGGCATCATTGTGAAAATAAAATTGCCTGCTTTTCCCGCAGCATGAACCAATAAACCGTTTGGAGTGGAACTCATGGCTTGCTGTTGAAGTTTGGGTATGTAACTCCACATATGCAAATCCTTTGCTTTCATCTATTTGTATATCCTTGATTTCGTCAATACTCCTGATGAAGCCTTCAGAAGCCAAAAAGCCGATTGTTAATTCCCGAATATTCTCTGGGCTGCAGACCATTGTTGCGAACTCTTCTCCATTTAGATGAATTGTGAGAGGGTGTTCGGAAACAATTGAATCTTCTGCATCCTGCAGAACTCCATTCTGAAATCTGACAATTTTTCTGCTGCTTAGAATATCCATAATTCTTCCTCCTAGAACCTTTCAACTAACAAAATAGTAGCATATAATTCAGTTAAACAAGAAATTTAGATTGTTTAGTTTGACAATAATTGTATTAATTGATTAACTTATTAAAGTGAAACCTGCATTGGACATGTATAATTGGGATTATACATGAAAATAGGTTAATGAGGGTTGGAATATGAACAAGTATGAAGCTGAATTCAGTAATTTAGTGCGCTCCTTCCGAAAAAAACATATGGGCAAAGGACCTAGCAAAGTTAGGACAACTTTCTGCAAACATTGGGCTATATGTGAAATGGAAGGTAATTTATCTCCTGTGGAAAAATTCATAGCAAGTGCAGACGAAGGGAAACAAATGCTTCGGGCTGCCAGAACAGAAATGGTCAAGGAGATGTATAAAAAGAACCGGCCGGCTGAAATGGAAGAATTTTTGCAGGCAAGACTAATTGACCTGTTTGTGGATATAGATATCGAACGGGATTTTGGAATGTCGGTATTTGTGTTCGATCAGGATATCCAAAGCAAGTTTATGGATTAAAAGTATTCATTAAAGACTGAAATCTGGAAGATAGAATCCGGATTCCAGTCTTTTTTTATTCTTTCCGGAATACAGCACACAACTGTTGTTGGATATCTTCTCTGAGTAAAATAGGGAATTATGTCATATAAGGATGGCGAAAAAAGGGGTTTAATGTCACGTTTGAAATATTTTTGTAATATTTCTATAACAAGTCTGTCAAATAAGGATGGTATAATCCTCCATGGAAAGACAAATTTACTAGAAACCAAAACTGGAAAATACATAGATAAAAAGTTTTATATATTCTAAGGCCGTTTAACAGACCAAGTACATATTAGAAAGCAGGGTAATGATTTTGAAAAAAAGACTCCTCGTTTTAAATACGACAATTATCCTAGGGCTTGGAAGTGCTTTTTCAATCCCTGGTGTGAATGCAGAATCGATCGATAAACTGGAAAGTCAAAAAAGCCAAATCCAGCAGGAGCGTTCAAGCCTGCAGGCCACACTGGCTGAAGCAGATAATGAATTGGTAAGTGTCCTTAAAGAGGTTGCTGAGCTAAATGCTAAAATCGCTAGAGTTAAAAAAGCAATTGAAGATAATAATAAATTAATAGCAGAAACGGAAACGAGTATTGTTAGCACTAAAGCCGAAGTCGATCAATTGAAGGCAGAAATGGCTATCATTGAGGAAAGAATCGAAAAGAGAAGCGCGATCTTAAAACAGCGTGCACAATCCTTTCAGGAAAGCGGCGGAACAGTGGCATATCTAGATGTTCTTCTTGGTGCATCCAGCTTTAGTGATTTCGTCGACCGTGTCGGAGCAGTAACTACATTTGTTCAGGCAGATAAACAGTTACTGGAAGAACAGGAACAGGATAAAAAGGCATTTGAAGAAAAGAAGGCTGCAGTGGAAGAAGAACTGGCGGGATTGAACAGCATGATGACCGAATTAAAAGGCATGCAAACTGCCATGGAGCAGCAAGAAAAGCAAAATAGTTCATTAATCCAGCAGTTAAAAGAAAAGGAAAATACGATTGCTGATAAAAAGGCGAAGCTGCAAAGTGAAGATGCTAAATACGCTTCTATGATTGCACAAATCGAACAAAGCATTGCGGCGCAGACAGCGCCAGTAGTACAGACAGCTGCATCGACTTCATCATCAGCAGGTTCGGCTTCAGTGACTTCTGCACCAACAGGTTCATCATCTGTCAAAGAGCAAAAAACTGCTGCACAGAAAACCAAAGGATCCAGCAACTCTGCTCCTAAGCCAAGCGCCAAGGGCGGAAGCGCAATTAGCATTGTTACAACTGCAGGCAATAAATATATCGGTAATTCTGTTTATGTTTTTGGCGGCGGCAGAAACGCTTATGATATAGCCAATGGAAGATTTGATTGCTCAGGTTTTGTGCATTGGGCATTCTCCCAGGCTGGAATTAGTGTTGGAGCCAGCACAGACTCTCTTAAATTTGCAGGACGACAGGTTTCAGCAAGCGAAATGAGAGCTGGAGATCTAGTTTTCTTTAACACCTATAAAACAGACGGCCATGTAGGCATTTACCTTGGCGGCGGTAAGTTCATCGGTTCTCAAGACTCAACGGGTGTCGCGATTGCTAATATGTCCAGTGGCTATTGGAAAAACAAATTTAGTGGCCGTGTTGTACGCGTTATAGAATAGTAAAATTAACCTGACTTCCATGTTAAAACGTGGAAGTCAGGTTTTTTATGTTGAACTCACTTTTAGATTATTACCAAATCAGAGTTGGGGATTTATATTTTTTTGGGCCGTGCTGCTTGCAATAACTTGACTGGTTCGGACCCAAAATACGGGATAACCTCAACCAGAGTCCGAAGTTGCACTAGGTTCGGACTCAAATTCCAGGATGAGCTCAACCAAAGTCTGAAGTAGGCTCAGGTTTGGACCCAAAATACGTGATATCCTCAACCAGAGTCCGGAAGTTGTACTAGGTTCGGACTCACATTTCAGGATGAGCTCAACCAGATTCTGAAGTAGGCTCGGTTCGGACCCAAAATACGGGATAACCTCAACCAGAGTCCGAAGTTGCACTAGGTTCGGACTCAAATTCCAGGATGAGCTCAACCAAAGTCTGAAGTAGTCTCAGGTTTGGACCCAAAATACGTGATATCCTTAACCAGAGTCCGAAGTTGTACTAGGTTCGGACTCACATTTCAGGATGAGCTCAACCAGAATCTGAAGTAGACTCAGGTTCGGAGCCAAAAAACAGAATCCTCTCTACCAGAGTCCAAAGTGCCATCAAGTCCGGACCCAGTTTACTAAACTACCTCAAACTGAGTTTAAAGATACCTCAAGTTTGAGACTCCATCTCCTCAAAAATCCGAAGTTCTCCAGCAATCAAACTCATCCCGCCCATCAAGATAAAATAATTTTTATTAAATTCTAAATATTTTATTGATTATTACAATTAAGCGTGCTTAAATAGTAAATAACAATTAACTTATCAGATATGTGATGTCTGCAAAGGGAGGAGGCGTAAGAATGAATGTAAAAAAGATCTCAACGCGCAAAATTTCTGAGGTTGCTGCTGAGCAAATTCAAGACATGATTGCAAAAGGTTCCTTTAAACCTGGGGATAAGCTTCCTTCTGTAAGGGAGTTGTGTGAACTATTTGGTGTTGGACGGTCAGCTGTCAGAGACGCGCTAACCTCTTTGCAGGGCAAGGGGATTGTGCAGGTAAAGCAAGGAGAAGGCACTTACATAACCCGCTTTGATTCTTCTAAACTGTTTAATAATCCACATTTGCACCCGGATATAAAAGATATCCACGAGTTATTCCGGGCAAGAAAAATGGTTGAGACAGGTCTCGCTGAAATGGCAGCCGCAAATCGGTCTGAAGCGGATTTGGCGAAGATGAATAAGCTGATTTCCGATGCAGCCATCCATGGATGGGAGGAGGATTATCAGTTTCATATGGCGATTGCCCATGCAGCAGGCAATGATATACTTATCCAATTTGTGCAATTTATATCTGAAACACTGAAAAAATCCATGATCGATTTCCATCATTATCTTCAAACACGGGATGATATCGCAAAAAAGATTGAAGAGCAGCATCTGGGTATCTATTTGTCTATTAAAAATAAGCAGCCGGATCAGGCGCATAAGAATATGATTGAACATTTAGAGCTGGTTGAGAAACTTTTGCAAATGAGTATCCTGCAAGAACGTTAATGTTTTTTTGAAATTTATCAGAAACGTTGTTTGCTATTACGAAACAAACGGGGTGGATATGTTGATTGCAGCAGAATCGATAAGTGCTTTAAAAACTTATTTTAGAGAAGACCAGATAATTAAAAATGAAGTTTCAAGCCCATTTGGCAACTCAGGAGAAATGATTATATTACCGGAAACAGAAGATGAGATTGCAGCGGCAATTAAGCATGCAGATTTGAATGGTCTAACCATCAACATTATGGGCGGTGGCACAAAACGTGGATTCGGAGGGTTAAATGAAAAAGCGGATTTTCTTTTATCACTTGAAAAATATACAGGGATTGTGGAACACACACCTGGTGATATGACAGTAACAGTAAGATCCGGAACTCGCTTTAAAGACCTTCAGGATTATCTGGCCAAACATAATCAAAAGATATCTCTCGATCCTTTTTGGCCCGAAAATGCCACAATAGGCGGAATCATTGCAGCAAATGAAAGCGGACCCAAAAGGTTGGGCTACGGTTCAGCCCGTGATGCAGTTATTGGATTAAGGACTGTTTATCCGGATGGAAAGGTAATACGTTCGGGTGGCAGAGTCGTAAAAAATGTTGCCGGCTATGATATGAATAAATTGTTTATAGGATCGATGGGCACACTTGGTGTGATTTCTGAAATTACCTTAAAGCTTCGCCCAATCCCTAAATGTGAGAGTCTGGTTCTCGTTTCGTTTCCAGCCGGAAATCTGGAGGATATAAAGGCGTTTGGAGTGAAGGTTTTGGATTCTATGATTGAACCAGTTTCGCTTGAACTGCTGAATCCGGCACTTTCAGATAGACTCAGCGGAATAAACTCTTACACGATAGCTATGAGTTTTGAAGATGTTGAAAGCTCTGTACGTTATCAGGAAATTTTTGTGGGAAATATGCTGCCGAAAGATGCGAAATTGAGTATAAGCTCTAAGGAAAAAGCGGATTTGTTTTGGGATCGCTTTTACAGGCATATTCCGAATGGGGCAGACAAGGAATTGCCAATTCAAACAGAAGCCTCCTTTAAGGTTGGAACTGTTAATCTCGACGCGGTGAGAATATTAAAGGATACTGAACTGCTTCAAGATAAATTCAATGTGAAAGTCGAATCACACGGAGGTCTGGGCCATGGATTGAGCCAAGTGACCATTAGAGGAGCAGAGCCAGATGTCGCCGATGCCGCTTTACATGTAAGGCAGATCGCTGAAAGAGCAGGGGGATATGCGGTTGCAAAGCACCTGCCATTTGAGCTTCGGAAAAAAGTGGATGTTTGGGGAAATAAACCTTCTCATTTCTTTTTGCTTCAGGGGATTAAAACAAAAGTCGACCCAAATAAAACAGTAAGCCCAAACAGATTCATAGGAGGGATTTAAATGAGTGTCCGTGAACTCGATTTAAAGCAAGAGCCGCCATGTACCTCGGGATTGGGAAACTATTTATGGAGCGATCCGCCAGATGAAAAGAAATGGGCTGACTGTGTCCATTGCGGCATGTGTCTGGAATCATGCCCGACATATGAACAGACAGGTCAGGAACAGCATTCTCCAAGGGGGCGTGTACACCTGATCAAATCTGTGGCTGAAGGGAAGCTTCAAGTAAATGAGCAATTCATGGACCCGGTATTTCAATGTCTGGATTGCCGTGCCTGTACAACTGCATGCCCAGCTGATGTCGATGTTGGCGGTTTGATTGAGGAAGCACGCGGCCAGATTCGGCAGGCAATGCCATTAACTGGTGTGAAAGGAGCCATCAGCAAGTTTTTTCTTCATGACCTTTTCCCTCACCAGAATCGCTTAAATACGCTGGGCGGCCTTCTGAAATTCTACCAAAAAAGCGGCATGCAAAAAGCAGTCCGGAAAACCAAATTAATCAATATTATGCCGCAGCACCTTGCCGATATGGAATCCATCATGCCTGAAGTGAAAGAGCCTGTAAAAAAGAAATATAAAGACGTAAAAGTAATCAAAGCAAAAGGGGAGACAAAGCAGGAAGTTGCGATGCTGACCGGCTGTGTAATGGATGTCATGTTCAGTGATATTAATGAATCCACCATAAATGTACTGACCCGAAATGGAAATGATGTCGTCATTCCCCAAAACCAAACATGCTGCGGAGCCCTGCATGTTCACGCGGGAGACCGTGATATGGGCAGGAAGCTGGCGAAGCAGAATATGGAAGCATTCAAAGACTTTGATAAAGTGATTGTTAATGCAGCCGGATGCGGGTGCATGATGAAGGAATACGCAGAATTATTTAAGGAAGACCCTGAAATGCATGCAAAAGCGGAAGAGTTCTCTGAAAAGGTAGAGGATATTTCAAAATTTCTTCATGAAACAGGCTATGAAAAACCAAAGGCAGAAATGAAAACCAGAATTACTTACCATGATGCCTGCCATTTAGCACATGGTCAGGGAATCCGGCAGCAGCCGCGTGATATTCTCCTTGATATTCCTGGTGTTGAGATGGTACACATGCCTAATTCAGACCGCTGCTGCGGCAGTGCAGGAATATACAATATTACCAATCCGGAAATGGCCAATGCGGTCCTTGAAAGCAAGATGGAAAATGTTCCAGATGATGTGGAAATGATCTCAATGGGAAATCCCGGCTGTATGCTTCAAATGGCCATGGGAGTTCAAAAATACGGCAGGAATCAGAAAATTGTCCATACTGTCCAGCTTCTTGACTGGGCTTACCAAAAGGAAGACCGTGTGAAGGAGGGAAAAGAGTGAGAACGAAAGATCGGGTTAAATCACAGGACCAACACATCTTAAATTTGGCTGAAATTGTGGGAGGTTCCCGTTCCATTCTTTACCAGAAAGAAGATCTTGTTGCTTATGACTGTGACGGCTTTACGATCCATAAGCACTTGCCAAGGGCAGTCGTTTTTCCAAAGAATACACAAGAAGTGTCGGAGATTGTCACGTACTGCTCGGAAAACAATCTTCCCTTCCTGGCCAGGGGGGCAGGTACGGGGCTGAGCGGAGGAGCCATACCTCTTAATGGAGAAATAATAATCAGTATGGTTAGGATGAAAAAACTTATTAGCGTTGATCTTGAAAACCGCCGCGCCGTTGTGGAGCCTGGGTTTGTAAATCTGAAACTCACAAATTCAATATCCGATAAAGGCTATTATTACGCACCGGATCCATCCAGCCAGTACTGCTGTACAATTGGCGGAAATGTTGCAGAAAATGCCGGCGGTGCACATTGTCTGAAGTACGGAGTTACTACAAACCATATTCTTGGACTTGAAGTGGTCATGCCTAATGGTGAGATAGTGGAAATTGGCAAGGACGGTATTCCCGATGCTCCCGGATATGATTTACTTGGTCTGATTACAGGTTCTGAAGGGACCCTTGGAATTGTAACAAAAATAACTGTGAGGGTACTGAAAAACCCTGAAGGAAAGCAGACTGTCCTCGCCTACTTCGATCGGGTTGAAGATGGGAGCCAGGCAGTATCAGATATAATATCTGCGGGTATTGTACCAGCAGCTCTTGAAATGATGGATAAGACTGCTATTGAAGGTGTGGAAGCTGCAGCTTTTCCGGTAGGCCATCCAAAAGATATAGAAGCAGTTCTTTTAATTGAAGTGGATGGAATTGCAGCGGGAATTGAGGAACAGATCGACCAAATCCTTGAGGTTTGCAGAAAGAGGAATGTCCGTGAAGTCCGTGCGGCAGGAAGTGAAGAGGAAAGAGCAAGATGGTGGGCGAACCGTAAGACAGGCTTTGGTGCCATGGGAGCCATTTCTCCCGATTATCTGGTTCAGGATGGGGTCATTCCTCGAAGCAAACTGCCTGAAGTTTTAAGCAGAATCAATCAGATTAGCAGTGAATCGGGATTAAGGATTGCTAATATTTTTCATGCGGGAGATGGAAACCTGCATCCTCTTGTCCTATTTGACGCAAGGAAACCAGGAGAATCAGAGAAAGCACTTGAAGCTGGAAGCCAGTGCCTAAAAGTCTGCGCCGATGTTGGAGGGACCATAACTGGAGAACATGGAGTCGGCATTGAAAAGCGGGAAGAAATGCGATTTGTTTTCACAGAAGAAGAAATTGCTGCCCAGACAGATATCCGGGAAGTCTTTAATCCTCATAATCTGCTGAATGCTGGAAAACTGTTCCCATCGCCGAGCAGATGTGCTGAAATCAAAAAAGAGATGAAGGCCCAGGCAATTTCATAACAGAATACCCAGCCTTCAATAGAAGGCTGGGCAGTTACCGAATGTTGAAAAACTAAATTCAGCCTTATCAATTAGAAGAATAAAGTTGTGTGAAAATTATTGAAAATCCATTTGGAAACATGCTATTATTTTTTTAAGAGAAAGTTAGAAACGCCGTTTTGTAATAAGAAACAAGGATCGGCAGCCGCATTAAAATTAGAAATGGTAAAAGCAGCAACCAAAGGAGGAAATGAATATGGGAAACTATGTAAAAACAGGAAGCCTGCAAGTTGCAAGAGAGCTTTATGAATTTATCAATTCCGAGGCTCTGCCGGGAAGCGGAGTGGATCAGGAACAATTTTGGCCAGGTTTGGAAGCGCTTATAAATGATCTGACACCTAAAAATAAAGCATTGCTGGCGAAGCGGGATGAAATTCAGCATAAGCTGAACAATTGGCACAGAGAAAATCAAGATTTTGATTTTAATAGCTATAAGTCTTTTTTAGAAGAGATCGGCTATCTTGAGCCAAAGACCGAAGATTTTAAGATTACTACGGAAAACGTGGATGATGAAGTAGCTGTGAAGGCTGGACCGCAATTGGTCGTTCCAGTTAATAACGGGCGTTATGCGATTAATGCAGCAAATGCCCGGTGGGGAAGCTTATATGATGCACTTTACGGCACAGATGCAATCAGTGAAGAAAACGGGGCAAATAGAGATGGCGGATATAATCCTGTAAGGGGAGAAAAGGTTATTGCGTTTGCCAGGGAATTCCTTGATCAAACCGTTCCTTTGTCAAGAGGTTCTCACAAAGACGCTGTTCAATATAAAGTGGAAGACGATAAGCTGTCTGTTGTACTTAACAATGGCGAAACTGCAAATCTAAAAGAAGAAGCAAAGTTTGCCGGATACCAGGGAGAGCAGGATCAGCCTTCTGCGGTACTTCTAAAGAATAATGGCCTTTATTTTGAAATTCAAATTGACAGAAGCCACCCAATTGGAAAAACGGATGATGCCGGAGTAAAGGATGTTTTGCTTGAAGCTGCAATTACCACAATTATGGATTGTGAAGACTCAGTAACAGCAGTTGATGCTGAAGACAAGGTCCTTGTGTACCGCAACTGGCTTGGTTTAATGAAGGGAGACCTTTCCGCCGCCTTTACAAAGGGTGCTAAATCAATGACACGTACATTAAATCCCGACCGTTCGTATGTTTCTCCAGATGGAGAGAAGTTCTCATTATCTGGACGCTCATTAATGTTTGTCAGGAATGTCGGACATTTAATGTCCATTAATGCGATTTTAGATGCGGATGGAAATGAAGTACAGGAAGGTATTCTGGATACGGTAATTACCAGCCTGATTGGCAAGCATACATTGCTTGGAAATGGCCCATACCAAAACTCATCAGAAGGTTCCATTTATATCGTTAAGCCAAAGATGCACGGTTCCAAGGAAGTTGCTTTTGCAAACGAGTTGTTTGACCGGACAGAAGATCTGCTCGGACTTGAGCGGAATACACTTAAAATTGGTGTAATGGATGAAGAGCGCCGTACATCTTTGAACCTGGCAGCCTGCATTCGTGAAGTAAAGGAGCGCATCGTCTTCATAAACACTGGGTTCCTGGACCGGACTGGGGATGAGATGCATACTTCCATGGAAGCTGGCCCAATGATCCGCAAGAATGACATGAAGGCAACAGCTTGGCTAAAAGGCTATGAAAAATCCAATGTCAATACAGGCCTTGAAACAGGCTTCCAAGGCCGTGCGCAGATTGGAAAAGGTATGTGGGCTATGCCTGATATGATGGCTGATATGATGGAGCAGAAAATCGGCCATCTGAACGCTGGAGCCAATACAGCCTGGGTACCTTCTCCAACTGCTGCAACCCTTCATGCTTTACACTATCATCAGGTGGAAGTTCAAAAGGTACAAAACCAGCTGCTGGAAGAAATTTCGGACCTTCGTGATGAAATCCTGCAGATTCCAGTTGCTGAAAATCCGCAATGGACTCCAGGGGAAGTTCAAGAAGAACTGGATAACAACGCACAGGGTATCCTGGGATATGTTGTCCGCTGGGTTGAGCAGGGCATCGGCTGTTCCAAAGTTCCTGATATCAATAATATTGGTTTAATGGAGGACCGTGCGACATTAAGAATATCAAGCCAGCATGTTGCGAATTGGCTGCACCATGGAATCTGCACGAAGGAGCAAGTGCTTGAGACACTTAAGAAAATGGCTAAAGTTGTGGATGAACAAAATAGTGGAGATCCAGCATACCGCCCAATGGCTGCTGACTTTGATCAATCAGTTGCATTCCAGGCAGCATGTGACCTCGTTTTTGAAGGTTATGATCAGCCAAATGGCTATACAGAACCTATTTTGCACCGCCGCCGTCTTGAAGCTAAGTCCAGGTATGCTGTTAAACAGTAATAGTTTTAGAACAGGGCATGCATGTGCCCTGTTTTTCTAAAGATCTGCAGACTTAAAGTAATTGAGGGGAGAGGGAAAAAGATGAAATTTACTAGATTTGAAGTTAAAGGGGCAGTACATACAGGAGTAGCAGAGGGGGGCATATTTAAAGAAATTAAAGGTGATATTTTCGGAGATTGGGAGTATACTGGCCAGAGCTTTTCGCAGGATGAAGTTAAGCAGCTTGCTCCGCTGGTTCCAAATCAGATTATTGGTATTGGAGCTAACTATGTGTCAGTGAAATCAGATTTGCCTGAGACACTCCCGGAAATCCCTGTATTCTTCTTTAAGCCTGTATCTTCTGTTATAGGGCCTGATGAGGATATTATCATTCCTGAAGGCATTGAAGAGGTGAAATTTGAATCAGAACTGGCAGTGGTCATTGGCAGGGAAGCTAAAAATGTAGCAGAGTCAGATGTGCTTGATTATGTTTTTGGCTACACAGTTGGGAATGATGTTACTGCACCGCAATTCTTCCATAATGATGGACATTGGACAATTGGCAAATCCTTTGACACATTTACTCCGCTTGGTCCGGTTATCGAAACAGACCTGGATCCATTTCAGGTTAAAGTTGAGGCTAAATTAAACGGCTCAGAGAAGCAGAGCAGCAGCACAGAATTAATGATTATCCCAATTCGAAAAATGATTTCCTACCTGACTAATGTCATGACGCTGATGCCAGGTGACGTAATCCTTACAGGAAGCCCTGTTGGGGCTGAAATGGTTAGGTCAGGCGATGTTATCGAATGTGAGATCAAAGAGATTGGAACGCTGCGGAATACCTTTGCAGTGGCACGTGAAAGCGCAAAAACGGTATAATCTATTTGTAATGGATTAAGGTTTTTGCACCAGAGGTGAGTATTGTGGAAAGAGAAAACATGGTCAAGTCCGTCAGCAGGGCACTGGATATTATTACATTGATCAGCCTGAAAAAAAGCGGTCTTGGCGTAACGGAAATTGCCAATCAGATTGATATCAATAAAAGCTCTGTTTATCGTATCCTCTCTACTCTTGTTCAGTACGGATATATAGAGCAGGATAGCGAAACCGGCAAGTACAAATTAGGGTATAAATTCCTGGAGATCAGTTCAAAACTGCTTGAATCAATCGATTTGCGTGCAGAGGCAAGACCTTTTCTTCAGGAGCTGGAAAATGAAACAAATGAAGTCATTCATTTGGTCGTCTACGACCAGGGAGAGGTTGTGTACATCGAAAAGCTTGAGGGCAATGAGACTTTAAGGATGCATTCTAAAGTTGGCAAACGAGCTCCGATGCATTGCACTTCTGTCGGAAAAGCCATTCTGGCTCATCTGCCTTCAAGCGTTGTTTTTGATATCCTTGAAAGAAAAGGGATGCCGGTTCATACAAATAAAACCATAACGGATAAAGATGAATTTATGAAAGAATTGGGGCAGGTCAGGCAAAATGGATATGCCCTTGATCTGGAAGAAAATGAATATGGGATTACTTGTGTTGCCGTTCCTATTTTTGACCACCTCGGCAAAGTTATTGCTGCAGTCAGTATCTCAGGCCCGACAATGCGGATGACTAGTGATCGACTTGATGCATTAAAGTCTATAATGGTAAAAACCGGACAAGGGATTTCCGCCCGGCTCGGACATGTCAGCCGAATAAGTTAGGATTAGCCCAATATATCTTGATAAAAAGATATATTGGGCTAATTTTTTTGTATATACATACAAATATTTTTGTGTAAATGCATAGATTAAATTTTCCAAATATTATTGAAATTATGAAAAATGTTTGTATAATAAAAATAAGCTTGATTCATTGTTGTATAACAAAACAATTATAGTTATATAACATGTTTCGCAGTCCGCAACAAAGTGCAATTATTGTTCGCTATTACAAAACAAAAGGGGGAAAAGTAAGTAATGAGTACTGGAATGTTAGCTTTATTATCATTATTGCCAATTATTGCAGTTGCAGTATTCCTTGTCGGACTAAGATGGCCGGCAAGTAAGGCCATGCCCATCTCGTACCTTGTAGCTGTTGTCCTGGCGCTATTTGTCTGGAAGGTGTCGGGTGCAAAAGTGGCGGCTGCATCCATTAATGGCCTGGTTGTCGCCGGAACACTCCTATACATTATTTTTGGTGCAATACTGCTTCTGAATACTCTGCAGGAAAGCGGCGGCTTAAAGACCATCCGCCAGGGATTTACCGATATCTCTCCTGACCGCAGAATTCAAGTGATTATCATTGCCTGGCTATTCGGTTCTTTCATTGAAGGCGCATCCGGGTTTGGGACTCCTGCAGCAGTAGCTGTACCGCTATTAGTGGGTCTGGGCTTCCCGGCTATGACAGCTGTAATTGCCGGGATGGTTATTCAAAGCACACCAGTTTCATTCGGTGCAGTAGGCACTCCGATGCTCGTTGGTGTGCAGTCCGGTTTATCTGGCAATGCGAGCCTTACAGATAATCTGCTTGGCCTGGTAACGCAAATTGCCGGACAAGTAGCTATTCTCCATATGATTGCAGGCACATTAATTCCTTTATTTGTAGTAGCTTTAATGACAAGATTCTTTGGCAAGAACAAATCGTTTACAGAAGGGATAAAGATTTGGAAGTTTGCCCTGTTCGCATCTTTTGCCATGACAATCCCTTATGTAATTGTTGCCAATGTTCTTGGACCTGAATTCCCGTCTATGATTGGAGGATTAACTGGTTTAGCAATTGTTGTTGTTGCGGCAAAAAAAGGATTTCTTATGCCTCCTAAGGATCAGGTTTGGGATTTTGAAGAGAAATCCAAGTGGGATCCGGAGTGGACTGGTAAACTTGAAATCAAAGCAGTTGCCCACAAAAGCGGAAGCATGAGCATGCTGCGTGCCTGGACTCCTTATGTTTTAGTTGGCCTGTTCTTAGTATTGTCCAGATTGAAATCGCTTCCATTCCTAGAGTGGCTCCAGGCCTGGACGGTTAAGTTTGAAAACATTTTCGATTCCGGCATCACCTCAAGTTTCCAGCCGCTGTATTTGCCGGGGACCATTTTTATTCTTGTATCCGTTATCACCTATTTTATTCATGGAATGAATTCTGGTTCATACAAAAAAGCCTGGGCAGATTCAGGAAAAACAACCGTTGCTGCTTCAACCGCATTAATTTTCACTGTTCCGATGGTACAGGTTTTCATCAATACCGGCGGGGGAGAGGCAGGCTATAATCAGATGCCGATCGAACTTGCAAACGGTGCTGCAGCACTTGCAGGGGAATTCTGGCCGTTCTTTGCAACGTTTATAGGAGGCATGGGTGCTTTTATCGCGGGAAGTAATACTGTCAGTAATATGATGTTTTCTCTATTCCAATATGATGTTGGTTCACAGATTGGAGTGGATGCAACCTGGATTGTAGCTCTTCAGGCAGTCGGCGGAGCAGCTGGAAACATGATTTGTGTCCATAACGTAGTTGCTGCATCAGCTGTTGTTGGTCTTGTCGGAAAAGAAGGCACTGTCATTCGGAAAACCCTTTTCCCATTCTTCTATTATGCCTTGCTGGCTGGGTCAGTGGGCTACTCGATTGTATGGTATTCGCAAAAAGGGATCTTCAATCTCGGATCCTTCATTGCGGTTGGCATCGCATTCGCAGCTGTTTATATTATCGCAACAAACAATAGACGTTCCAACATGATTTTGCCTCCGCCTCCGGTGAATGTGAAATCAGCTAAATAATTAATTATAACTGGTTTAGCCCTTTGGCTGAGCCAGTTTTTTCTTTTTATAAAAATTTAAATTTCCTCTTCTCTTTTCCAATTACTTGTAATATAATCTAACTGTATTAACTGTACTATGAATGATAGTACACTACGTACAGATGGGAGGGTAAACATGTTTGAATTGGACGTAAGGAGCCGAAAGCCTATATATGAACAGCTGGTTGAGCGGCTTAAAGAGCTGATCATCACCGAGGTCTTAACAGCAGATGAACAGCTGCCTTCCGTTCGAACGCTGGCCCATCAGCTGACAATCAATCCCAATACGATTCAAAAGGCATACAGGGAACTAGAATCTCAGGGCTATATTTATTCTATAAAGGGGAAGGGCAGTTTTGTCAGTCCAGCAACTCCCAATCTGAACAGAGAAAAAATAGAAAAAGTGAAAAGTGAACTTTCAAAGCTTTTATCAGAAGCTATATATCTTGGAATTACAAAAGATGAATTATTTAATATGATTCAGGAATTAGAAGCAGCTATAGGGGGAGGGATAGAAGATGATCAAAATCCGTAATGTACGTAAATCATTCGAGGAGATGGAGGCTGTTGAAAATGTCTCCATCGAAGTCAATAAAGGGTCCATATACGGCTTGCTTGGTTCCAATGGAGCCGGAAAAACAACGCTCTTGAAGCTTTTGGCAGGCATCTATGCGGAGGATGAGGGGTATGTTGCCATTGACGGCCAGCCGGTCTTCGAAAATCCGGTAATTAAGGAAAGGATCTTTTTTATTCAGGACCATCCCTATTTTCTGCCTCAATATACAGTTAAGCAAATGGCACAATTTTATCAAAATATTTACAGCAGATGGGATGACGGCCGCTTTGAAGAACTTGCTGCTATTTTTGAAATGGACATACATAAAAAGATTCATAGATTTTCAAAAGGCATTCAGAGGCAGGCTGCTTTTATCCTGGCTTTGTCTGCCAGGCCGGAAGTTTTAATTTTGGATGAGCCTATGGATGGGCTGGACCCGGTCATGAGAAAAAAAGTGAAAAGCCTGCTTATAGATGAGGTTGCCGAAAGAGAAATGACCATCCTTATTTCCTCTCATAACCTGCGTGAAGTGGAAGATTTATGTGATTTTATTGGCATCATGCATAAAGGGCGTATGATCCTGGAAAAAGACCTGGATGACCTTAAAACAGATACACATAAGATTCAAGTGGCTTTTAAAGGATCTGTACCAGCCATTTTCGATCCGCTGAAAATCCTTCATAAAGAAAAAAGAGGCAGCATTATGATCTGCATTGTAAAGGGAGATGCGAAGGAAATATCATCATATGTAGAACAATTTAAGCCTGTGATTTTCGATATGCTTCCCCTTACATTAGAGGAGATCTTCATCTATGAAATGGGGGATATTGGATATGCAGTCCAGAACATCCTTGGTTAAAAGGGAAATTTTAAAAACGATTTTCAGAAGTGTAGGCTGGGTTTCCATTGTATATTTTCTCGGTCTGTTCTTCGCTATTCCACTTGATATAATAATGAATTCTTCAGAGGAACAGCGGAAATTTTTGGACATTGACAATCTGTTTCAACACAACTTCCAAATCCAGTTTATTTTTAATATATCAGTGCCGGTGATCTTGTCAGTGTTCTTATTCAGATACACACAGGTAAAACAATATAGCGATTTAATGCACAGTCTCCCAGTCAAGCGGGCATCCATTTTTCATCAGTATGCTTTAACTGGCATCATGCTATTAATTTCGCCGGTTTTACTCATTGCTTTGATAGTTCTGATACTGTACCAGCCCATGAATTTGCAGGAGTTCTATTCAATTGGGGAGATATTCAATTGGGTGGGCATCACCCTTTTGTTTAATATTGTGATTTACCTGGCAGGAGTTTCTGTGGGAATGCTGACGGGATTATCCGCCGTTCAAGGTGCCTTAACGTATATTTTCCTCTTGCTCCCTGTAGGCCTGATCATTTTAGTTTCTATTAATTTGCCATTCTATTTATTTGGCTATCCAGACCAATATTATATGGCAAGCAAATTTGAGAAGTTTTCTCCCTTAATTGCACTAACTCAGATGAACATGCGCACTCCCTCAAGCGCAGAGGCTGTTATTTATCTCTTTCTTATTTTGTCTCTGTATTGTCTTGGTTTGCAGATCTATAAAAGGAGAAGGATGGAGGCTGTCTCCCATGCCCTGGTTTTTCCGATTACAAAACCCATCTTTAAATATGGTGTAACTTTTTGCACGATGCTTTTAGGGGGAGGATATTTCGGTGAGATGCGCGGCGGCATGAGCTGGCTTATAGCTGGCTACGTGTTTGGAGCATTGATTGGATATGCGGCTGCCGAAATGGTTCTGCAAAAATCATGGCGTGTGACCATTAATATGAAAGGATTGCTGGCATACACAGCTTTAATGGCGGCTTTATTCGCCTTATTCCAATTTGACTTTACTCAATATGAAAAAAGCATACCACGGGGCAATGAGATTGAGCGGGTTCATTTTAGCGAGAGTTTTTACCTTTATAGTGATATCGATACTGAGGAACCCTTATATTTGAAAGAATACGAGAATATTGATTTGGTCAGAAGATTTCATGAGACGATTGTAAAGGATGAAAACAGGCTTGCGGAGATTCCGGGCCGCGATTCAGTTTTTATCGTGTATGAACTGAAGAATGGTGAAAAGCTAATCCGTGATTACAGGATTAATAAAAAGGAATACAAGCCATTTCTTAAGCTGATTTATGAATCAGATGAATATAAAAAGGCAACAAATGAAATTTATCAGGTTTCAGCAGATGCTGCAACGAAATTGACGATTACTCCAACTGGCCCAGTTACGAAGCGGGCGGTCATTACAGACGATAAAGATCTAAAAGAGGCTATTGAGATATTAACTGAAGAAGTTGATTCTGCTTCCTTTGAAGAACTCCAGGGAAGTGACGAGCCATATGCGCACATTGAGATTTTTTATAATGACAGCAATAAAGCTTATATGCCCTGGTATCCTTCTTATTCAAGATTTGAGAAATGGCTGGAAGAAAAGTCACTGCTGAATGAAGCAAGAGTGAACAGCAATGATATCTCTTATGCTTTGGCTGCAAAAGCGAAGGATATCGATATCAACTTTGCAGCAGGGTACTCGTATGAAGAAGTTTTTGAAGAAATGAGAGATAGCAAATCTGCCGTCAAATTAACGGATAAGGAACAAATTGAAAGCAGCTTGAAGAATTCAGAAGGATTCGTGGATGGAGACTATATTATTGCGTTCTATTTTGATGAGCAAAGGACAATTGATATTAAAAGCTTCACGGAAAAAACAGTTCCAGCCTTTATAAAAGAACGGCTTCAATAAAAGGTTAGAAACCTATAGGAGAGGGGGATTAAAGTGATTAAACCTTCAATGGATATGAGAGAGATCTGCAGGCTCTACAATAAACGGCTCTATCATATTGCTTATAATATAACTCGGGATCATTATCTTGCACAGGATGTTGTGCAGGAATCCCTGCTCAAAGCATATAAAAAAATGGACAGCATTGATGATCAGGAAAAGCTGGGGGCCTGGTTATCCTCGATTGCAACCAGAACTGCGATTGATTTTGTCCGGAAAGAAAGAAGGACAAATGAGAGAATACAGGATTCTTTTGATTTTGAAAACTGCATGGAAAGTAAATTTATTGATGCTGGGCAGGAAGCAGAAGTTAATTTGCTTGAGGAGCAGATATACGCTTATGTGGATTCCCTCTCCTATGAACAGAAAAGGGTTTTCCTGCTTAAAACAAAGCACGGGCTGAAAGAGAAAGAAATAGCGGACATTCTCCATCTCAACCCAAACACTGTCAAAACTAAATTGTATCGGGTCAGGCAGCACCTTAGAGAAATTCTTGGCGATCGGTATTTGGCATAGAAAAACAGCTTCTGAAAAGGAGCTGTTTTTTTGTGCAATTACAAGGAATTGATAAATAATCAGCAGGGAATTCGGCCAGTCAGCAGGAAAATCTCCATTCTTAATGGAAATGTCTTCATAGAAAACCTGATTAATAAAAGGAGGTTCACTATGGAATTGAAAGATTGCAGGGCCATAATCACTGGCGGCGCCTCAGGGCTTGGCGAGGCGACTGTGAGAAAAATAGCCGGATGCGGCGGAAAAGTTCTTATTGCAGATTTGGCGGAAGATCGGGCAAGCCATCTTATCAAGGAACTGGGAGGGAATGTTTATTTTTTTAAAACGGATGTAACAAAAGAAGAAGACGTGCAGGGAGCAGTTGCATTCGCTTCTGAAAAATTTGGCAGCTTTAATACTGCCGTTAACTGCGCCGGCATCGGAATTGCCGCCAAGCTGCTTGGCAGAAAGGGAGTCCACACACTGGATATGTTCCAAAAGGTCATAACGATTAATCTGGTCGGGACTTTTAATGTCATTCGCCTGGCTGCTGAACAAATGGCAAAGAATGATCCGAATGATCAAGATGAAAGAGGCGTCATTATTAACACTGCTTCCGTAGCAGCCTTTGAAGGACAAATTGGCCAGGCTGCATATAGTGCATCGAAAGGCGGTGTGGTTGCCATGACCTTGCCAATTGCCAGAGAGCTGGCGGATTATGGGATTCGTGTTATGACGATTGCCCCTGGATTGTTTAATACACCTATGTTTGATTCACTGCCTGATGAGGCAAGGGATTCATTGGGGAAAATGGTGCCCTTTCCTTCAAGACTGGGATATCCTGAGGAGTATGCCAGGCTGGCTGAGAGTATTTTAGTGAATCCGATGCTGAATGGAGAAACGATCCGTCTGGATGGCGGCATCCGTATGCAGCCAAAGTAAATAGAGAACCTGCCCTTTCTGCATAGAATAGGTTCTTTTTTTGAAAAAATATTTTAATGTTCTAAAAATATCGATAATTATTGTACAATATAAATGTAAGCCTTTTCAAAGGTGAGGAATAGTACTTTGTGTTTTGTCAAAAAAATTTTAGATTCGGAGGATCATAATATGGCTGCTTCATACATACAGGAAGAGCATGAAATTTTTCGGCAATCACTGCGTAAGTTTTTAGAGAAGGAAGCCTATCCGAATTATGACAAATGGGAAGAGGACAGGATCATTCCCCGGGATTTTTGGTACAAGATGGGGGAGCAGGGTTTTTTATGCCCTGATATTGAAGAAAAATATGGCGGAAGCAGCGTTGATTGGGGCTTCTCAGTAGTCATCAATGAAGAACTTGAACGTGTTGGCTCAGGCATGGTGGGAATTGGGCTTCACAATGATATCGTTGTTCCGTATATTACTGCTTATGGAACAGATGAGCAAAAGGAAAGGTGGCTGCCAAAGTGTGCGGCAGGAGAAATCATTACTGCTATCGCAATGACTGAACCTGGCGCCGGATCTGATTTAGCCGGCATCAGAACGACAGCAAGACTTGAAGGGGACCATTACATAGTGAATGGCGAAAAGACCTTTATAACCAATGGAATTCATTCCGATTTAATCATCATTGCCTGTAAAACCAATCCCAATGCAGTTCCCCGGCATAAAGGAGTAAGCTTGCTTGCGGTCGAGAGGGAAACCAAGGGGTTTACAAGGGGAAGAAAATTAAACAAGGTCGGACTTCACTGTCAGGATACGGCAGAGTTAATTTTTGAAGATTGTAAGGTTCCGAAAGAAAATCTGATTGGAGAAGAAGGGAAAGGTTTTCTTTATTTGATGGAAAAGCTGCAGCAGGAAAGACTTGTCGTAGCAATCGCTGCACAGGTGGCTGCAGAGGAAATGCTTAATTTAACAATGAATTATGTTAAGAATCGTGAGGCATTCGGAAGACCGGTCAGCCAATTTCAAAACACTCAATTTAAGATTGCCGAAATGGCAACAGATATAGAGATGGGAAGGTCGTTCCTTGATCAATTGATCACAGAACATATGGCAGGCAAAGATGTAGTTACAAAAGTCTCCATGGCGAAATGGAAGCTTACAGAAAATGCCCGGAATATTGCCGCAGAATGCATGCAGCTTCATGGCGGCTATGGCTATATGGAAGAATACGAGATTGCAAGGAGATACAGGGATATACCGGTTGCCAGCATATATGCAGGTACAAATGAAATCATGAAAACCATTATTGCGAAGAACATGGGTTTATAAGGAGGAGTAAACATGCGTGAAGCTGTCATCGTCGAAGGTGTCAGAACGCCAGTAGGAAGAAAAAACGGCTTTTTAAAAGATATCAGGGCGGATGATCTGGCTGCTGAAGCACTAATGGCACTTGTCGAACGTGCAGGTATAGATCCGCAAATTATTGATGATGTCATTCTTGGGTGTGTCTCGCAAATAGGCGAACAAACAGGGGATATTGCAAGGGTCGCAGCTTTGATCGCAGGGTTTCCGATTGAAGTGCCAGGTACCACCATTGATCGTCAATGCGGCTCCAGCCAGCAGGCTGTCCATTTTGCAGCTCAGGCGATTTTGGCGGGAGATATGGAAATTGTTATCGCAGGCGGTGTCGAAAGCATGTCCCGTGTCCCAATCGGCTCCAGTTATCAGGGTGTAGAATTCAGTGAAAAACTGACAGACAAACATGAAATCATCCACCAGGGCTTATCAGCTGAACGCATTGCTGAAAAATATGGTTTTACAAGAGAAGAACTTGATCGCTATTCATTAGAGAGCCACCAAAAGGCTTTAAAAGCCCAGGACGAAGGACGTTTTGAGAGAGAGATTGCACCATTAAATGTGAAATTGCCTGATGGACAGCTCATGACGGTTTCGGAGGACTCTGGCCCCAGAAAGGAAACGTCGCTGGAAGAACTTGGAAGTTTAAGGGCTGTTTTTAAGGAGAATGGGGTCATTCATGCAGGAAATTCAAGTCAAATCAGTGATGGAGCCGCAGCACTATTAATTATGTCACGCGATAAAGCAGAGGAGCTTGGAATGAAGCCGAGATTCAGGATACTTTCCCGCACAGCAGTTGGCTCTGATCCTACTTTAATGCTGACTGGACCGATACCTGCAACCGAGAAAGTGTTAAAGAATGCTGGACTGGCTATTGAGGACATCGATGTGTTTGAAGTGAACGAAGCGTTCGCTCCTGTTCCGCTTGCCTGGCTGAAAGAAACTGGAGCCGACCCTGCAAAGCTTAACCCAAACGGCGGAGCCATTGCACTCGGCCATCCTTTGGGAGGCAGCGGTGCACGGCTGATGGTCACCATGATGCATGAACTAGAAAGAACAGGGGGGCGCTATGGACTTCAGACCATGTGTGAAGGCCTTGGTATGGCAAATGCGACTATTATTGAACGTTTAGACTGAAGAATGGGGAGGAATGAAAATGACTACTACTATTGGAAGAATTTTCGATCTAACTGCCGGAAAATTTCCGAATAAAGAAGCCCTGTATGATGTCAGAAAAAATCTGCGTCTTACCTATAAGGAATGGAGCCTTGAGATCAATAAATTGGCGAATGCCTTAATGAATGAGGGAGTCAGGAAGGGTGACAGGGTTTCAACCTACCTTTTTAATACTGAGGAGCTTGCAACAGCATTTTTTGCATGTGCAAAAATCGGCGCCATTTTTAATCCGATCAACTTTAGGCTGATGTCAGAAGAAGTTGCTTATATCCTTCAGGATGCAGAGCCAAAAGTAGTGTTATTTGAACAAATGCTGGAATCCGGCATTACCCCAATTGCTAAACGTTTTCCGCATACAGCCTTTTGGTACATTGATGACAAGGCACCCGGATATGCTTCATCCTATCGGGAAAAAGTGGATGCAGCATCACACGATGAAATTGAAATAGAAATGGACGAAAATGACTTATACGCGATCATGTACACAAGCGGTACCACGGGAAGGCCAAAAGGAGTTGTCCACAGGCACCGGGATATGGCTGAACAAAGTTTAATCGTAATAGGAGCCACAAAGCTTGAAAGCAGTGACAATGGTCTCGTGACTGCACCAATGTTCCACTGTGCAGAGCTTCACTGTGCCTTTTTGCCAAGGGTGCATGTGGGGGCAAAAAATACCATCCTCCATCACTTTGATGCAAAAGAAGTATTACAGTTAATCTCAGATGAGAAGATTACAAAGTTTTTTGCAGCACCTACCATGTGGAATATGCTGCTGCAGGAAAACTTAAGCCATTATAACCTGGAAAGCCTGAAGCTGGGACTGTATGGAGCAGCTCCAATGGCTCCGGCACTTGTTTATGCCTGCCGGGAAAAATTAGGCATATCCCTCGTACAGGCATATGGAATGACCGAGATGGGGCCAGCGATCACGTTTTTATCTGAAAATGATCAAATCCGGAAAGCAGGGTCTGCCGGGCAGGCATGTTTAAATCATGAGATTAGGATTGTAAGGCCGAATGAAAATGGTCCATCAGATCCTGAGAATGTGGTGCCGACAGGGGAAACAGGTGAAATCATCGTAAAAGGTCCATGCATGATGAGTGGTTATTTTAATCGGGATGAGGCAAACGATCTTGCCATGCACGGGGGCTGGTACCATTCAGGTGACATAGGATATCTGGATGACGAAGGCTACTTGTACGTTAAAGACAGAGTCGATGATATGATCATTAGCGGCGGTGAAAACATTTACCCTAGGGAAGTGGAAGATATTATATATACGCATAATGGCGTACTGGATGTGGCAGTGATCGGCCAGCCTGATGACCGCTGGGGTGAGACGGTCACAGCATTTGTAGTTAAAAAAGATCCGGCACTATCTGAAAATGAGCTGGATGAACTGTGCAGGAATAGTGATGAACTTGCTAATTATAAGCGGCCGAGAAAATACGTATTCTGTGAAGCTCTGCCAAGGAATGCAAGCGGCAAGATTCAAAAGTTTATGCTCAGAAAGCAGCTGGAGGATCTGTTCGCTGACGGAAAAATTTAGCCGGAAGAAAGGGATGCATGATGTTAAAAGGCATTAGAGTAATTGATTTTTCCAATTATCTCCCCGGTCCGTTTGCTTCCCAGAGACTTGCAGAGCTTGGAGCTGAAGTGATTAAGGTTGAATCCTTGACTGGTGACCCCGCAAGGCAGCTGGATATTAAAATAGAGGGTACAGGAGCCGTGTTTGCCGCCAACAACCGCGGTAAAAAAAGCATTACACTCAATCTGAAGAGTGAGGATGGAAGAAATGCAGCCCTAAAGCTGATTTCTGAAAGTCATGCCGTGCTGGAAAGCTTTCGGCCAGGAGTCATGAAAAAGCTCGGACTTGATTATGAGACTGTAAAAAGACACAAGCCCGCTATCGTTTATTGCTCCCTTACAGGCTACGGGGGCAATGAAGACTATCAATATTTAGGCAGCCATGATTTAAACTATATGGCAGTAAGCGGCGCCCTTTCCCAGCTGAAGGACCCCAGCGGCCGTCCAGTTCACCCGTCCAATACAATAGCGGACTTTATGGGAGGAATGGCCGCGAGTGAAAGGATACTGGCAGCCCTGCTTTCCAGCAGGATTTCCGGAAATGGCGGGCATCACTGCATTTCCATTGCTGAAGTGATGGCTTCCATCATGGGAAACCATTTGCTGATTGAAAACGAAACGGGTTATTCAAATGGGCTATCGGTACTAAGCGGGGAGATCGTCGCCTACTCTATTTATGAAACAAAGGATGCGAGGTTTGCTGCTCTTGCTGCATTAGAGCCGAAGTTTTGGATTAACTTCTGCAAGAGTGCCGGCAGGGAGGATTGGATTGATTCCCATTTCTCCCGTGCTTCTGGCAATAATCCTGTATATTTGGAGATGACCGAATTATTTAAAAGCAGGACATTAAAAGAGTGGACTGAATTCGGGCAAAGAGTTGATTGCTGCCTGACTCCGGTATTGGAGACGGGTGAATTAAAAGACTTTCAACTTTTTAAGGAGATTTATGAACAAGACGGGAATTACCCTTTAGTTAAAATGCATGGAGGAATTGACTCAGCATTGACTGGCCCTCCAAAACTGGGAGAACATAATGAGGAAGTTTTAAGCAATATTGCTGGAATGTCAGCGGAGAATGTTAAAGCTCTGACAGCAAAATAAATATTCTAAATAAAAGTCGGCGAACTTGTCTTTCAGATAGCCGATCTGTAACTTATGAATTCATGAAGAGCCCTAAATCCATATGATGGATTATGGCTCTTTCTTTTTTGGCGGCGAATGTTTCTATGAAAGAGGAGGGCTTTAAAGAAGATTAAATGGTATAATGAAAGGGAATATATAATAAAATAAACTTTTTTCTATTTTTGGAGTGTGATGGTCACTAGTGCGTTTTATTAAAACAATTCCCAATATGGTCACTTTGGGTAACTTATATTGCGGTTTTCTTTCAATCGGAATGGCTGCCAATGGCGAATTTAAAAATGCAGCAATATTAATTTTAATCGGCATGATGCTTGATAGCATGGACGGCAGGCTGGCAAGAATGCTGAAAGCGGATAGTACGCTTGGAAAAGAACTTGATTCACTGGCAGATATTGTTACATTTGGGGTTGCCCCTTCATTTTTGGTCTTTTATACATACTTTTTTCAATTTGGAATCCTTGGATTAATCGTTTCAGGTCTTTTTCCTCTATTCGGGGCATATCGGCTTGCCCGATTCAATATCAGTCCCCCAAAGTCCTCATTAAATTATTTTATAGGAGTTCCAATAACAGCAGCAGGAGGGATAATGGCCATACTGACCCTTTTTGGTGACCGTATTCCCAATATCATTACAACTGTTGTGTTCACAGCACTATGCTTTCTGATGGTAAGCAGAATTCGGATTCCCAGCTTTAAGGAAGTTCCTCTTCCAAAATACGGGACGATTGTTACCATTTTTCTTGGAAGTGTTCTGTACGTTATTTATAAGGGCTCCTATGGACCATTTCCCGATTTAATTTATATTGCGATTCCGCTTTACATAGCGTATTTGACATACCGATTCATTAAAGGTAAAAACAAAAAAGAAATCGATTAATTAGAAATGCGGAAGCGCCTTGCCCGCGAAGGAACGCAGACTTAGACCGCCACCCTCCCAAAAGCTGTTGCTTTCGGTCGTGTGATGTTTATGCTGACGCCCTGGGGCCTCACCTCGAGGAGGCAGGCTGCTTGCGCAAACAGTTATCAGAGTTCAAAGTTATACTTTTTTACAAATAAAAAAAGGCCGGGATGGCCTTTTTTATTTGTAAAATACCTTGTCTATATTAAATTTTGCATGAAGGGTATTAATGATATAAGTTTCATAAATTTCGCGCTCCATGCTGTCTTCCACGTAAATGACCGCAATTTTATAGATATCATCGCGATGATTTTTTATTGGAGAAACATTATCTTCAAAATGTTTTTTCACGCGCTGCCTTAATTTTCGTGCCTTCCCTACAAATAGCAGATCTTCATTCGCATCGAAAAACAGAATCATGCCGCCCTTGTCTCTTGGTATTTTATGATAATCTGTGAAACCATAGACACTGCTAAGGTCACTTTCTCCTGCCTGTCCCGTTTGCCTGCTTCTTGTAATTACGAGATCAGGCTGAGGGATTTCAATTTTTATCAATATCATCACTTCCTATTCTAAGATTAAAGAGTACCATAAATTTCATATGTAATCTACATTAAAAAGTATCATTGGATCCTGCCTTGCCGCAGAAGCTCCTTATATGAAGTGTAATTGTTTTTGTCTTTCTTTTGTCATATTCAGCAGCACTTCATTATTAAGCGAGCGTGCCATTTTAAGGGTAAGATCCAAAATCTTTTTGATTCCTTCCTTCTGGCCGTAATCAATAGCAACCCGATCACATTGAACTTCAGTATCTGTACAAATTATATTCTTTCCAGCAGGATAGGTAATATGTCCAATTTCATGCCAGATTATCGCTTCTTTTATTTCTCTGTCTGAACAGAACTTTTCATAATCATAGACGACAATAAACCAGTCATAATGCGCATCCAGGGATTGATAAAACATAGTCAGGAGTCTGCAGTCAATATTCCACAAGTTCAGCCAGCTTCCATCGTTTAGACCAAAGTTTTTTAAAACAGTATGTTTATCTTCTAAAATGGCTATTATTCCGTCCAGGCCGCAATAGGATAAGGAAAGCTCTTCACACAAACAGATCAAGTCAGATTCTCCTTTTAATTAATTTCGGTTTACTAGCATTGTTATGTAAGCGGCACTTTTTTAATCACCAGCCTATAAAAAAATAAAGAAATGAATGGATTTGTTTGCAAACTGCCATGCGGCAGTATGATGCAAAAACGTGGCAGCAGATACATTTCAAGAAAATCTGCAAGGTAATTAATTTAGGTGTGATTTAACTAGTAATCCAAAAGCGGGGCCTCAGCAGCCTTCATGGAGGGGTAAAGGTTGCTCGAGACCAAACTTTCATATGCACAGCGGCTTTCCAGCACACTTTCAGCTAAGCCTGGTTAACGGCACTTTAAGAAGTTAATCGTGTTTTTTCCTGATTATAGTAAACCAAAATGGGTATATTCTAATAAAAATTAACATTGAACGGGTGAATTCCTAAGCTGAGCACATCTGTGTTAGCTTTTTTTCGTTCTTTTTACATAAAGAGTTTCCCTCATAATTATTACTTAGCTTATAGTGAAAAATACTTACACATAAGGAAATTGTCATATCAATATTCCATTTCACATAAAAATGAAAAATAGCTAAGGGCTAAAAAATATTTTAAATATAAAAAGGAGAAAATAAATATGTAAAGAATATTAAAACTATTCATAATTTTATAAAAAATATTTTGTGTTTCGAAATAAAGGGGGTTAGCAAGTTGGGGATATTAGAGATTAAAGATGCTACTTTGAGGTTTGGAGGCGTAGTGGCGCTTGACAACGTCTCATATGAAGTGCAGGAAGGAGAGATTTTTTCACTTATTGGGCCAAATGGCGCAGGGAAGACAAGTATGCTGAATTGCATTAGCGGACTATACAAGCCTTCATCTGGTTCCATCCATTTCAAGGGGGAAGATATCACCCGCTATAAACCTCACAAAAGAGCCAGTATGGGCATTGCCAGGGCATTCCAGAACATCGAACTTTTTCCGCATTTATCTGTTTTGGACAATCTGATGCTTGGCAGGCATGTGAGAATGAAAACCGGACTCCTTGCAGGAGGATTTTATTGGGGAAAGGCGCAAAGAGAGGAAATTGAACATCGGAAAAAAGTTGAGCAGGTGATCGATTTTCTTGAAATTGAGGATATCCGCAATACTCCCGTGGGTACCCTTTCGTATGGATTGCAGAAAAGAGTCGAAACCGGCAGGGCTCTGGCACTGGAACCTGACATCCTTCTTCTGGATGAGCCGATGGCAGGCATGAATAGTGAGGAAAAAGAGGACATGGCCAGATACATTATCGACATTCATGAAGAAATGAATACAACTATTATATTAATTGAACACGACATGGGGGTTGTAATGGATTTATCCGATCACATTGCAGTTCTTGATTTTGGTAAGCTGATTGGTTACGGGACGCCTGAAGAGATTCAGAATAATCCTAGAGTCATAGAAGCTTATCTGGGAGAGGAGAATGCCGTATAAAAGATGATTCGTCTAAACGGTAGATTAATAGTTTTGTAGGGGGGAGAGATTCTTTTGAGCATGACATTTCCGCAGCTGCTTATTGAAAGGGCTTACATAAATGGGTCACAAGTTGCTTTAAGAGAAAAAGAATTTGGAATTTGGAATGAGATAACGTATGAAGCGTTCTTGGAGAAAGTTAAGAATTTCAGCTTGGGATTGGCCTCTTTAGGACTAAAAAGGGAGGATAAGCTAGCCATTATCGGCGATAACAGACCTGAATGGGTAATCAGTGAGCTTGCTGTGCAAAGCTTGGGCGGCATTTCAGTTGGAATCTATCAGGAATCCTTATCTGCAGAACTTAGTTACATTATTGATAATTGTGACGCAACTATAATAGTTGCGGAAGATCAGGAGCAAGTGGATAAGCTGATGGAGATTAAAGACTCCATTCCTAAAGTCAGAACGATTATTTATTATGATTCACGGGGCATGAGAAGTTATCGGGAGGATTTCCTGTTTGAATTTGAAGAGGTTCTGCAAATGGGACAAAGCTGTCACTCGGAGCAGCCTGATTTATTTTCGCAGGAAGTTGATAAAGGCACTGCAGATGACGTGGCGATTTTATCATATACTTCAGGAACAACAGGCAATCCGAAAGGAACGATGCTTACCTACCGGAATCTGCTGGATATGGCTAAAAATTTGTCAGACATTGATCCGCTGACGGACAAAGATGAATATGTTTCATTCCTTCCGCTTGCCTGGATCGGGGAGCAGATGATGACCCTTGCGATGGGCTTATACAATGGAATGACAATTAATTTCCCTGAAGAGCCTGCAACCGTTTTGGAAGATCTGCGGGAAATTGGGCCACAGGTTATGTTTTCGCCGCCAAGAATCTATGAAGATATGGTGTCGCGCTTTCAGGTCAGAATTCAGGATAGCGGCTGGCTGAAAAGAAAGATATATAACTGGTGCAAGCCGATAGGCGAGAAGGTAGCTAAAGCCCATTTTGGGAATAAACCTGTCAGCGCAGGTACGAAGGCTCTTTATAAAATTGCTGATTATGTGATGTTCAGTGCAATTCGCGATCACTTTGGACTTTTGAAGATCAAGCGTGCTTATACCGGCGGTGCTCCTTTGGGTCCGGATGTATTTGAATTCTTTCACAGTATTGGAGTCAATGTAAAAAGCATTTACGGGCAGACAGAAGTTGCCGGCATATCCATTGTGCACAGGGATGGCGACATTAAGCTTGATAGTGTCGGAATTCCTATTCCGGGAACAGAAGTGAAAATTTCTGATGAAGGGGAAATTCTGATCAGGAGCTCGAGTGTGTGCAAAGGGTACTACAAAAACGAGAAAAGCACAATCGAAACCATACAGGAAGGCTGGCTGCATACAGGGGATGCAGGGAGGCTGGATAAGGAAGGGCATTTGTATATCATTGACAGGATTAAAGATGTCATCCGTCTTGATACAGGTGAGATGTTCTCCCCGCAATTTATCGAGAATAAGCTTAAATTCAGCTCGTTCATACAGGAAGCGGTAGCAATCGGGAAGGATCGCCCATATGTGGTTGCCATGATCAATATTGATATGAAAAATGTAGGGCGCTGGGCCGAGAAAAATCAAATCAGCTATACCACGTATACCGATTTATCTTCCAAACCTGAAGTGCTGGAATTAATCGAAAAACAGGTGCAGGAAATCAACCAGACCCTGCCTGAAAAAGCCCGGGTTAAGAAATTCGTACTTCTATATAAAGAACTGGATGCCGATGATGAAGAGCTTACAAGAACAAAGAAAGTCCGCAGGCAATTTGTTGCTAAAAAATATCAGGCATTGATCGACGGGCTTTATACAGAGGACAAAAAAATACGTGTAAATGGCACGATCAAATATCGTGACGGCATGGAACAAACCATCCAAACAACGCTTCAAGTCATTTTTATGGATGAAGGAGAGGGGGCAGCTTAATGACTTTTTTCTTGCAGATGCTTGTAACAGGAATCGTGGTAGGAAGTGTTTATGCACTTGTGGCATTGGGCTTTGTGCTTATTTATAAATCCAGTGACGCCATCAACTTTGCACAGGGTGAGTTCCTTTTAATTGGAACGTATGTATGTTTAACGCTTATTACAGCCTACAACATCCCGTTTATAGCAGCCCTTTTAATTGCGCTTATGTTCAGTGCCGTTTTGGGATTTGTCATTGAACGGATTGTTCTGAGGCCGTTTATCGGAGAGCCGGTCATATCCATGATAATGGCGACGATCGGTTTATCGAGTGTTCTTGCCGGGATTGTCCATATTATTTGGGGCCATGAAACACGTGTGTTTCCAAAAATCTTCTCAGAGCAGCCTGTTAATCTGGGTGAAATTGTCATTGCGCCCGTCTATTTATGGTCACTTTTAATCGTTGTGGCTATGCTAATCATTTTCACTCTATTTTTCAAATATTCGAAGCTGGGAATTGCGATGAGGGCAACCGCAGATGATCAGCAGGCAGCGATGTCGATGGGAATCAGCGTAAAAATGATTTTCGCAGTTGCCTGGGCGATTGCTGCCATTGTTTCAGCAGTTGGAGGCATCCTTCTCGGGAACATAAATGGTGTTAATGCATCCCTTTCAGCGATCGGGTTAAAGGTACTTCCGGTTGCCATCCTTGGGGGACTTGACAGTATCCCAGGGGCCATCATCGGCGGACTGATTATCGGCATTCTTGAGAGCCTGACCGGGGGATATCTGGATCCATTGGTTGGTGGCGGTCTGAAAGAGGTTATGCCGTTTGTCATCCTCGTATTTATCCTTATGTTCAAGCCATATGGTTTGTTCGGAAAAAAAGAAATCGAGAGGGTGTAGCCGAGTGAGAAATCCTTTTGTAATGGATTGTGGAGAATTCCATGTGAATTATAAACAAGATATGGCTATCTGGAAAATAACCAGAGTAAGGATGCGTGTCTTCATTCTTCTGGCTGTATTTGCAGTATTCCCGATGTTGGCATCCGATTATATTATTGGACTGGCTACGCTTTGCGGAATTGCCGCGATTGGTGCTATTGGTTTGAACATCCTGACGGGTTTTACCGGCCAGATTTCCATAGGGGTAGGCGCCTTTCTGGGGGTAGGCGGTTATACATCGGCCATTCTGACAGCAAAGCTGGGGTTAAGCTTCTGGATTGCTATGCCGACAGCCGGCATTGTGACGGCGATTGTAGGCGGACTATTCGGATTGCCTTCCTTAAGGCTAAAAGGATTATATCTAGCCATTGCCACCCTGGCAGCACAGGTAATCATCCTGTTTGTTATTTCCCGCTGGGATGCGCTGACTGGCGGAACAGCCGGAATGGTCCTATCCAGGCCTGAACTTGGCAGTTTTGTCTTTTACAGTGAGCGGAGCTATTATTATCTGATGTTTACGGTGCTGATTATTACAGCCGCCTTTACCTTAAACCTCTTCCGATCGCGGGTCGGCAGGGCATTCATAGCAGTCCGTGACCGTGATGTCGCTGCAGAAGTTATGGGAATCGATTTGTTTAAGTATAAGGTATTGGCATTTATTGTTAGTTCCTTTTTCGTCGGCATCGCCGGAGCTTTACTGGGTCACTATACGATGGTTGTAAGTCCCGAGCTTTACAGCATCACAGTGTCCATTGAATACTTGGCAATCATACTGGTAGGCGGTTTAGGGAGTGTATTCGGGTCGATTTACGGAGCCGTTTTTATTACACTGCTTCCGGTTGTCCTCAGGTCAGGTGTAGAAATGATGAGCGGGGTTTTCCCAGACTTATCTGCAGTCTTAATAGGAATGAAAGAGGTGGTATTTGGCCTCGTGATTATCTTATTCCTGATTTATGAACCGCAGGGGCTCGCAAAAATATGGAAGAATATTAAAGACTACTTTAAGCTGTGGCCGTTTTCTTATTAATTCCCGGGTAATAATTTCTGAAAATTTTGAAAGCAAAACTTTCAAATTTTTATAAAAAAGAGGTAAAAATGAGGGGGAACATTATGAAGAAGGTGTGGAAAGGTTTATTGGCAGCAACATTAATGGCTGGAATGCTTGCTGGCTGTTCAGGAGGCAGCGAGGGAGCATCCGGTGACAAGAAAGGCACTGTCAAAATCGGCGGTATCTTTGACCTAACGGGCGGTACCGGTGATGTAGGAACACCATATGCAGAAGGTGAAAAAGCATTTTTTGAATCCATTGCAGGTGAGGAGATCAATGGCTATAAGCTCGAATTAATCGGTGATGACTATGCTTATAAAATTCCTGAAGCTCAAAAACTTTATCAGAAATTAAAATCAAAGGATAAAGTATCGGCTATTTTAGGATGGGGAACAGGTGACACAGAAGCTCTTCGCCAGCAGGTGGCAGCCGACAAGCTTCCATTCATCTCGGCTTCATACTCAGAGAATCTAAAAAATATTGACGAAAGTCCATATAATTTCCTGGCCGCCGCTTCTTACTCCGACCAGGCAAGATCTGTACTGAAATGGATAAAAGACAATCACACTGGCGGCACACCTACTGTTGCCTTAATTTACAACGATACGGCTTTTGGAAAATCCCCAATTGAAGATGCCAAAAATTATGCACAGGAAAATGGCATTGAAATTGTTGATGAGCAAATAGTTGACCTGAAAACACTTGATGCAACCTCCCAATTACTGAACATGGAAAAGAAAAATCCTGATTATGCGATTATCAACCAAACTTGGGGGGCAACCGCAACGATTCTCAAAGATGCTAAAAAGCTTGGCCTTGATACAAAATTCATCGGTTTAAACTGGGCTACCGGAGAAGGCTTGCTTCCAATTGCGGGCGATGCGGCTGAAGGATTTATCGGGGTTGTCACACATGCATTCCCTTATGAAGATCTTCCTGGAATGGAAGAAATCAAGAAGTTCGTAGAAAGCAAGGGAGAAAAGCTGGAAGACAAAAACCAGAAATTTATCCAGGGATGGGTTTCCGCAAAAATTATGGTTGAAGGCCTAAAACTTGCTGAAGACCCGACTTCAGGCGAAGGGATCCGATCTGGCCTTGAGAAAATCTCAAATCTTGATCTTGGCGGTCTAGCTGCCCCAGTTACATTTTCACCTGACAATCATGCTGGTACAAACCAAATTCGGTTGGCAGAAGTCAAAAACGGCCAGTTTGAAGTGTTCACTGATTATATCGGCTACTAAAATGGTGGGGGCGAGGTTTTATACCCGCCTCCTGTTAACTTTTAAAGGCTTGGATCATTACTAACTAGATTGAGAACTTGGCAAATAAACTCGAAATTTGGCAAACAAACGATTTGAATCCGCAAACAAATCTCAGATTTTGCAAATAAACCGAGAAAACCAGCAAACAACAAATGATTCAGAACTTGACCTTGGGACGAATAAATAGAGAAAGAGTTTATAAAGCTGGGAGGACAGATGAATGCTGACAATAAACAATGTCGAAGTGATGTACGATAAGGTCATCCTTGTACTAAAGGGGATGTCAATGGTGGTGCCCAAAGGGAAAATAGTTGCGTTGCTCGGCAGTAATGGCGCCGGGAAAACGACTACCCTTAAAGCCATTTCCGGACTGTTGAAAAGTGAGAATGGTGAAGTAACAGACGGATTTATCGAGCTTTATGGGGAGCGCATTGATGTAAGCGATGCTGAAACCATCGTAAAGAAAGGCATTTTTCAGTGCATGGAAGGAAGGCGCGTATTCAAGCACCTATCTGTGGAAGATAACCTGATTGCGGGTGCACATACCAGGAAAGACCGGAAGAATATTAAAAGTGATATTCAAAAAGTCTATCATTATTTTCCAAAGCTTGAAATGCTGAAGCACAGGCAGGCCGGCTATCTGTCAGGAGGAGAGCAGCAAATGCTGGCCATTGGCAGGGGGATCATGGCAAAGCCAAAGGTGCTGCTTCTTGATGAACCTTCATTAGGACTGGCCCCACTATTAGTAAAAGAGATTTTCGGGATCATAAAAAAAATCAATGAAGAAGAGGGGACCACGATATTGGTAGTTGAACAAAATGCCAATGTTGCCTTATCGATTGCCGATTATGGATACATCATGGAAAACGGCCGGATTGTGATGGATGGAACGGTGGACCGGCTCCTTTCCAATCAGGATGTGCGTGAATTTTACCTGGGAATGGGGGATAAGGGACGGAAAAGCTATAAAGATATTAAATCTTATAAAAGAAGAAAGAGGTGGCTGTAGTGGAAAAGCTGAAGGAAGTGATCCAGCATGCCTATGACAATGCAAGAGGCTTTAAAAGTCAGCTTGATGAGGCACATATTTCTCCAAGTGACATTCTATCTCTAAAGGATTTACAAAAAATTCCCGTGCTTAAAAAAGACCAATTGCCGGAACTGCAATCTGCAGATCAGCCCTTCGGAAGCCTTTCAGCTGTAAAGCCTAATGAGATGGCACGAATCTTTATGTCACCAGGACCAATTTATGATCCGCAAACCACCGAGAAGGATTTTTGGCGTTTCTCAGAAGCTCTCAGGGCAGCTGGTTTTAACAGTAATGATATTGTTCAGAATACATTTTCCTATCATCTTTCACCGGCAGGCTTTATGTTTGACTCGGCACTCCGAGAATTAGGAGCAACTGTCATCCCGGCAGGAACCGGGAATCGGGAACTGCAGATTCAGATCATGAAGGATACCAGGGTAACCGGCTATGTGGGAACTCCCAGCTTCTTTAGCCTTTTACTTGATGCCCTTGAAGAAAAGGGATGGAAGATGGGAAATGATGTTGTCTTGAACAAAGCTTTCTTTACTGCTGAAATGCTGACTGAACAAATGCGGAAAAGGTGTGAAGACAATGGAATTTCGGTATATGAAGGCTATGGGACTGCGGATTGCGGATGTATTGCTTTTGAAGACAAGCAGGGCCCGGGGTTGAGAATAACTGATTCTGCCATCGTGCAAATCTGTGACCCGCAGACTGGATGGGAGGTTTCAGATGGAGAAGGGGAAGTGGTTGTCACTCTATTTGATAAGAGCTACCCGCTCATCCGCTTTGGCACGGGCGACCTCTCCCGCTGGGTTAAAGGGTACGAAGGAAAAAGGATTGCAGGAGTGCTGGGGCGTGTTAGTGATGGTGTAAAGGTAAAAGGAATGTTTGTAAGAGAAAAACAGCTTGCAAAGATCTTGAATGAAGCAGGGTATTCGATTTTCCAGGCTGTTGTCACAAATGAGAACGGGCAGGATCAGCTTGCCATTTTCATAGAGTCTGAGGAAGGCTTGGAATCTGAGCTTTCAGCAAAAATTCAGGATGTGATCCGGGTCAAGCCAATCCTGAAATTAACAGCGGCAGGCTCAATTAAAAAGGATGATAAGAAGCTGGTGGATAACCGGAATTACGAATTAAAGAAGGTGTAGTCAAAGGAGGCTGATTGAATCGGCCTTCTTTTTTATAGAGAACTGAAAAGGATTTCTAATTTTGAACTATGAATAAAGGCGAAAGTGGATCATGAATAAGAGAATGGGAGTAAATCTTTCACATTAATGACGAAAATGCGCTAGGGGAGAGGAAACTGGTAGTTAATCAGCCGGATTAAGGCCGAAAATGTGGAGGGGAGGAGGAAACTGGTAGTTAATCGACTGGATTAACGCCGAAAATGTGGAGGGGAGGAGGAAACTGGTAGTTAATCGACTGGATTAACGCCGAAAATGTAGAGGGGAGGAAGAAACAGATAGTTAACCAGCCGGATTAAGGCCGAAAATGTGGTAGGGGAGAGGAAACTGGTAGTTAATCGACTGGATTAACGCCGAAAATGTGGAGGGGAGGAGGAAAAGGGTAGTTAATCGACTGGATTAAGGCCGAAAATGTGGAGGGGAGGAGGAAACTGGTAGTTAATCGACTGGATTAACGCCGAAAATGTAGAGGGGAGGAAGAAACAGATAGTTAATCAGCCGGATTAAGGCCGAAAATGTGGTAGGGGAGAGGAAACTGGTAGTTAATCGACTGGATTAACGCCGAAAATGTGGAGGGGAGGAGGAAAATGGTAGTTAATCGACTGGATTAAGGCCGAAAATGTGGAGGGGAGGAGGAAACTGGTAGTTAATCGACTGGATTAACGCCGAAAATGTAGAGGGGAGGAAGAAACTGATAGTTAACCAGCCGGATTAAAGCCGAAAATGTTAAGAGGGAAAAAACGGTAGCTATTCAGCTGCCAACAACAAAGATAGAGTAGCAATCCCCAATGATGCCGCTAATTAAACATTAAAGGCTGCCATCGCTATTCTCACACTCCATTACCAGAAACAATCCTTTATAATAGGAAGCCACATTCGTAACCTTCATGCCGGATTTCTGAATAGACAGAAGTGTATCACGGTTTAGGTGGCAGCCGTCACAAATTCGTTTCCATAGAGGATTCAGGGCTTCCTGGGCAAATGCCAGAGCGGGCTGCTCCATTTTAACATGCTCAAAGAATAGTATTTTTGCCTTTGGCTTACATACTCGTCTGATCTCCGCTAGCGCTTTGTCAGGATTTGGTATCGTGCAGAAAACAAGAGTGGCAACTGCTGAATCAAATGTTTTGTCCGCAAATTCAAGATCTTCAGCTGACTGCCGGTGGATATGGATAGGTACTGCGGCCGCATTTTTGCGAGGAATAGATTTTTCAATCATTGCCTGGTTTGGTTCAATGGCATCGACCCGATCCGCCTTTTTGTATAAAGGGAAGTTAATGCCTGTGCCGGCACCAACTTCGAGTACCCGGCCGTCCACCATGGAAAGAATTTCACTTCTGATTTTCCGGAATTTTCTTTTTTCTAGAGGCTGCATGGCCAAATCATATAGGGATGGGAATAAGCTGCTCAAAAAATTCACTCTTTTCATAATAGCTGTCTTTTTCTATTTTACTCTTATCATAAAATGAAACAAGCCGGTACCTCTCTTAGGGGCACCAGCATCAAATAATCAGGGGAGGCTGTCGAACATCTCGTTAAGCTTCTCATACGTGTCCGGATACTTTGCCTCATACTGAAGGTAGGTTGGAACTGGGTAGCGCACACCGCCTTTGTGGGTTTGCTGTAATCCCTCAGCAAACTCATCTGCCATGGAAAAAGGAATGGTAAAGGCCATTTCGTGATCATGTGTCTGCCCGAAAACCCGATCTCCATAGCATGGCAGGATCACTTGCGGCTTACCGGTTTTTATGGTCTTAATAACGATATCGGCACAGTCAGCTCTAGCCGTAAAAGTGGATGTAATTTCACCGCCCGTATGATAGAGGGCAGCCGCAACCATTCTCATGACTTGGGCTGAATTACCATAAACAGTGATTACTTCCGGTTCAAATGCTGCTCTCCCCAGAGGAGCCATTAATACAGTTCCGGCTTCCTCTTTTGAAAATTTAGGAACTGCCGCTTCGGTTAAGGCGCCAAGGTCACAGGTTTTAGTATACATGCCATCTGTTAAGCTGCCTTTTGAGTAATAGTCGAGTTCCTCTTCAAATCCAAAAGCGATTTTGGCAATTGGGCATGATAAGTCTTCTTTGCCCATGGCAATGGACCAGCCATATCTTCTAGACATTGTCACACCCTGACAGATGCTGAATGTTTTGCCAAAGTCTCTTGCCGGACGTTTTACCCTGACAGGCAATTCCTCCTCTTTTTTCAAAACTCTTATAGCCAGCGGAAAAGTATCGGGTCTCACATATGTAAGAATCGCAGTTTCCAGATCAGAAAGTTTTTGGGCTTGAATCGTTTCCTGCATCATGATCCCTCCTTTAGATATTAGATTAATTCTGTAAATTATATGGATTAACCTGCATATTTAGGCTTTATTTTAGAAAACATCATAATATTCCAGTTGACATAAAACCAAAAGGTTGTATATGATTTAAATGAAACCAAAAGGTTGTATTTTATAATTAAAGGAGAGTATGTAAATGGAAACACTTCAGGATATTAAACAAACAGTTATACTTAATGCGCCGATTGAAAAAGTTTGGAAGACAGTCTCTACTTCGAAAGGGATCGAAGCGTGGTTTATGCCAAATGATTTTAAGGCTGAGCTGGGCTATGAATTTCATATTCAGTCCCCATTTGGTCCGTCCCCATGTAAGGTCACAGAACTGGATGAGCCTAACCGGCTTTCTTTTAAATGGGATACAGATGGATGGTTTGTATCTTTCCTATTGAAAGATTTGGGCGGCAAAACTGAATTTACTCTTATACATGGCGGCTGGAAACAGTCAGATGAACTGGTTGAGAAGGCTCAAGCTGAGAGTGCGGTTATCCGTGAAAGAATGTCACATGGATGGACTGGAATTCTTGCGAAGCTTGGCAAGGTTGTTGAGGAATAATGGGTGCTTCTGCCAGGAAACATGATGTGTTTCAGGCAATCGCCGATCCAACTAGGAGAGAAGTATTAAGGCTGCTGGCTGAAAAAGAACGCCCGATCTCAGAGATAAGTGCTCATTTTCCCATAAGCCGGACCGCCATATCAAAACATCTTCAGATCCTTTCTGAAGCTGAGTTAGTAAAAGGGAAAAAGGCAGGCAGAGAAAGAATCTACCATCTCCAGCCTGAGCCGCTGACAGAATTGAAGCAATGGCTTTCCTACTATGAACAATTCTGGAATAATAAGCTGCAAAAACTTAAATATATAGTTGAAGAAGAAAATGAGTGATGTCCTGAAAAAAGAGCTTCTGCAGCTCTTTTTTCTTTTGTCTAAAAGTAAGGTCTTTATTCTTAAAGATATAATATAATGATATTTATGATTAATATTTTGAGAAGGAGTACTTAGGATGTATCAGACATTTACTTTACAGGAGAAGATCAGGCAAATTACCATCATGTTAATTCCCATTTTAATCACGCAGCTTGGCATGTTTGCAATGGTCTTTTTTAATACGATCATGTCGGGAAGATATAATGCTTCCGACCTTGCTGGCGTAGCGATAGGCTCCTCCATTTGGAATCCTGTTTTTACCGGGCTCAGCGGAATTTTAATGGCTGTATCTCCAATTGCGGCTCAAGCGTTTGGAGAGAAAAAGAACAAGGAAGTAACTTCTATCGTAAAAAATGGAATATTTCTGGGCTTTGTTATTGCCTTTGCAGTCATTCTGTTGGGTTCATTTTTGCTTGACCCGCTGCTAGATAGCATGAATCTGACTAATGCTGTGGAAGCAACGGCTCGGGGCTATCTTGTGGGACTCAGCTTTGGAATCGTTCCTTTATTCATATTTAATGTTTTAAGATCTTTCATCTATGCACTCGGCAAAACGAGAGTTGTAATGGTGATTTTGTTTTGTTCGCTTCCAATCAATTTCTTTCTGAATTATGTCCTGATATTTGGCTATTGGGGATTTCCTGAACTGGGAGGAGCAGGTGGAGGGTATGCAACTTCTATTACTTATTGGTTCATCCTTGTCATGACTGCTTTTATTATAAAAACGAAGGAGCCTTTTTCAAACTATACGATATTCAGCGGTCTTAATGATTTTTCATGGGATAAATGCAAAGAAATCTTAAAGATTGGAGTACCCATGGGATTGTCAATCTTTTTTGAAACGAGTATGTTTGCAGTGGTGACCATCTTAATCAGTAAATTCAATGTGACAACTATTGCCGCTTATCAGTCTGCATTAAACATTGTTTCCTTCCTGTATATGATCCCGATCAGCATTTCCATGGCGCAGACAGTGTTAGTCGGATTTGAAGTGGGTGCAGGCAGGTATAAGGATGCAAAAGCCTACAGCTGGCTTGGCATCTATTTAGCCGTATTGATTGCCTTGTTTACTGGGCTGCTGGTCGTATTTTTCCGCTATGAAGTTGCAGGTTTTTATTCTACTGATAGTGCCGTTATTGCCTTAACTGCCCATTTTCTGATTTACGCCCTGTTTTTCCAGATTTCTGATGCCATCCAAGCTACTGCACAAGCTGCATTAAGAGGATATAAAGATGTGAATATTTCGTTTGTTATCACATTGATTGCTTATTGGCTGATTTGTCTGCCTGCTGGCTACGTTCTTGCACATCATACCAGCCTCGGGGCTACTGGATATTGGCTTGGCCTTACCTTCGGGCTTCTTGCTGCAGGTGTTTGTCTTTCAATGAGGCTTATCTTTATCCAGAAGAGGAAATTTATCAATGAAGAAATTCGGGAAGCAGGCTAAAAACCGTCTGGCCGTTTATTGCGGCATTGACGGTTTTTTTTATTTGTTAAGTTTTTTTGACATCTACCTGACATATTGCCCGGATATAGTAAAGTCGAGGTTAAGAATGCTTGGCCTTGAAAATATTCAGGAGGTATAGGAATGAAAAAGACAATCATTGGTTTTAGCCTTGCAGGTTTATTATTGGCAGGTGGATATGCGACAACATCTTTTGCATCTGATACAGTAACTTCTGCAGAAAAAGGCGAGTTAAGCTGGAAATTTAAAAACAAGTGGTTTGGACATCATGGCAGGGGGTTTACTAATGACTCTGAATCTGTCCTTCAAAGGGCTGAAGAGCTCGGCATTAAAACAGAAGGAAAAGATGCCGAAACTTTAATTGGTGAAATCAGGGAAGAAGAAATTCTGAAAGAAGCGAAGGAGCTTGGGATTAAAACGGATGGAAAAGATACTGAAGACCTTATGAAGGAAGTAATGCTTGCTAAGCTGAAAAAGGAAGCTGCAGAATTGGGCATCAAGACAGAAGGAAAAGATGCAGAAGCTCTTCATGAAGAAATCGGTACAGCAAAACTGAAAGAGGAGGCCAAAGAACTGGGAGTATCGACTGAAGACAAAGATTTGGATACTCTTAAAAAAGAAATACAGGCTGCTTCCTTAAATAAGAAGGCAAAAGAGCTTGGGATTTCTACTGATGGAAAAGACTTGCAGACCTTATCAGAAGAAATATACACAGCGTCCGTAAAAAAAGAGGCAGAAAAGCTGGGAATCTCCATAGAAGGCAAAGATATCAGGGAAGCTTGGCAAGAGGTGTTTTCCGTGATGGTCAAAATAGAAGCGAAGGAACTGGGCATATCAATAGATGGGAAATTTATTCAGCAAATTGCTCAAGAGGTCAGGGAGAAAAAAGTGACTGACCTCGCTAAGGACTTGGGTATTTCCACCAATAATAAATCAACAGCAGAACTTATCTCGGAAATAGAAGAGAAGGACAGTGCTAAATTACAGGATGTACTCGGAGAAAATTTTATGGATATTAAAGGGTTGGGCATGAAGGAAATGAGAGGCAGTCATGGGCATGGGAAAGATGGCAGCATGAAGCAGCGCGTATCTAAAGAAAGTCTAACTGAAACAGGTACAGACTCAGGCTCTTTGTAATAAGTTTTAAAAATCCCCGTGTACAAATCCGGGGATTTTTCTTGTATAGTTAACATATTGGAGGAAAGTAAAATGAAAAAGATCCTTGTGGCAGAAGATGAATTGGCTATTTCCAGGGTTTTAAGCGCCTATTTGCAGCGAGAAGGGTTTGAAGTTCTAACAGCATATGACGGCACCAGTGCTCTTGAGCAATTTTTCAGTCACTCACCACAGCTTGTGATCCTGGATATTATGATGCCTGGCATGGATGGCTGGAGTGTGCTTGAAAAAATTCGTGAAAAAAGCGCATGTCCTGTTATCATGCTTACAGCGCTGGGGGATATTGATTACAAGCTGAAGGGCTTGAATACAGGTGCAGATGATTATATTTCAAAGCCTTTTATCGGAGATGAGGTTATTGCACGTGTGAATGCCGTATTGAGGCGATCAGCAAATGTGTACACGGATGAACATATAAATCAATATGGAAGTTTAACGATAAATTTTAATGCGCATACCATTTTCCTGAATGGCAAGGAAGTAAGTTTGACTCCGCGAGATTTATCATTGCTTCTGTTTTTGGCTGAACGGCCTAACAGAACTTTCACCAGGGATCAGTTGATTGAACATGTCTGGGGAATGGATTATGACGGAAGCGACCGTGCTGTCGATTTGGCCGTAAAGAGGATACGGCAGGCATTAACAGACTGGCCGGAAACAGAAGGTGAAATAAGGACGCTCAGAGGAATGGGGTACCAATTCCATGTTTATGAAAAATAACAAAAGAACAACACTGCTCCGCTATTGGACAACCCGCTATCTTATTACACTTGTCATCGGACTTATCTTACTGGCAGCGGGATCTATGTGGTGGATCAGGCAGACAACACTTGAAAACCGGCTGAATTTGCTGCAGTACGTTGCTGTTGAAACAGCAGATCGTGTCGTACAGCAGGACGGCGGCATCGAATTTGATCCATTTTTTAATAGAATGCTGGAGGAAAGAGCGAAGCTGCTGGAATTTAAGTTTGATCCCCAGGTTTTTATAAGCGATTTAAATGGACAGATATTATATAAAAAATCTGGACGTATGCAGAGAAATAACCAGGCTGGTCCCAATCTCGGAACTTTGCCTGCAGATTTGCTTGAGAACCAAAAGAACGTCCAAAAACTGGAGACAGAGGATGGTCAGGCAGTGTATGCGGTTAAGTCGGAGATATCATTCGATAATAACCAGGTTGGATGGGTCGTGGTGGTCCAAAGCGCAGATGATTTGACGAATGTAAATCAGGAATATTCCTTGTTATTTATCATGCTCACAGGATTGGGTTTACTCGGATGGAGTGTCATTTATTTTCTTTCCAGGAAAATTTCGAGACCCATTCAGGAAGTGGCTCAAGCTGCCTCGAAGGTCAGCGAAGGTGACTATAAAATCGAACTGAAAGCCAGGGCCAATGAGGAAGAGATTCATAATTTAATCATATCGTTTAAAGAAATGACTGAGCGGCTTATGCACCTTGAAAAACTTAGGGCAGAATTGCTGGCTGGGGTCACACACGATTTGAAAACACCTGTCACATCTATAAGCGGTCTAATTCAGGCAGTGCGTGATGATGTTGTAAGCGGGGAAGAAAAAGAGGAATTTCTTGATATTTCTTTAAAAGAAGTCAGCCGTTTGCAGAAAATGATTGAGGACTTGCTCGATTTTAATTCTCTTTCGTCCGGTGCTTTTTCAATCAGGCCCGAAAACTGTGATATGAATAAGCTCGTGCAGGATATTGTAAGACAATGGGCACTGGCTCAGAAAGGCCATTTTCACTATCGTGTAGAAGTGCCCTCTGAAACCATCTGCAGATCAACAGACCCGTACCGTCTGCAGCAGATTATGATTAATTTATTGAATAATGCTTATCATGCCATTGATGAAGATGGCAGCATTACTGTTATATTGAGTGAGAAATTTATTGAGGTTCATGATACTGGTTCAGGAGTAGCGGAAGAGGAGCAGCCTTATATTTTTGAGCGTTTTTACAGGGGTGAACAGAAAAAGCTGAAAGTAAGAGGCATTGGCTTGGGGCTTCCATTCAGCAAACTGCTGGCTGGTGCTTTGCACGCAAATTTATTTCTAAAAGAAAGTTCGGCAAAAGGCAGTACATTTACGATTATGTGGGAAGAAGAAGGGTAGGTATAAGCGGGAAGACTTGCTTGCCTATCTTTTTTTTGGAGGTGAATAAAAAGAAAGTGCGAAAAGTTGAATGGATTTTGACTCGCAGGCGGCAAATTTCAGCAGCTATATTTCAAAGGTTTTTTTCATATTTAATAAGGGTTTAACAGAAGCATATACATTTTTGACTCCGAAATAATCTTGAGGGTAGAATAATAATGTTCTTTAAATAGATGACTAGACAGCAACGAAAGTATAAAATGAGGGGGCATTCGATGGAGACTAAATCTTCCAAATATGAAATAAATGTAAATGGATCTTTATTCGATTGGGATTTGGATGATGCAACGTTTAGATTTGAGAACGACGATGTGGTAGTATTTTGGATAAACACAGCTTTCAAGACACTGCTGGACTCCATTGAAGAAATCTCTGGTGAAGAGTCGGCCAAGCTTGTGCTGGAAACAGCAGGGTACCGTACAGGGAAAATTGTCAGCAAATTTTATTTGGAATCGAATAAAGAAGAAGAAGACATTATCAATCATCTGCCCAATATTTATCTAACTGCTGGTTGGGGAAAAACAGACATTGTTTCCTTCTGTCTCGAAGAAAAGAAAGCCATTGTACGTGTTAACAGCGGCTGGGAATATAAGATTAATATTGCTCAAAAGAAAAAAACAGAAGGCACTTTTTTGCCTGGACATTGGGCAGGGGTGTTAAGCGGCCTGTTTGAAACAAATATATGGTATAAAGTGAGGCAAAGCCAGGTCCAGGGGGGCCAGTATTCCGAATACGAATTTTTCGAATCCGAAATTACACCTTCCCAGAATATTAGCGCAATGATAAAAGAGCGGACACAAAGCTCCCAGAAAGAGCTGGAAAAGGAAATTGCTGAGCAGACCAGAGTATTGTCTGAAATCATTAAAGAGATTTCTTCTCCTATTATACCTGTGATCGATTCCATTTTAGTCATCCCTTTGGTTGGAAGATATGAAGAGCTGCGGGCAGAGGAATTGCTGAACAGAACATTACTGAATCTTCCCCGATATAAAGCTGAGTATCTAATACTGGACTTAACTGCATTAAAAGGGGTAGATCAATATACTCTGGATTTCCTGAAGAAATTTGTCCGAGCCGCTTCCCTATTGGGCAGCAACTGCATATTTGTCGGGATTTCACCAGAACTTAGCCTCCAAATAATAGAGAGCGGAAATAAAGAAACACAAATTCCTTGTTTTTCTATTCTGCAGCAGGGTATCACCCACGCACTGGATCAATTGGGATTGGAGATTTCTCCTAAAAGATAATGAGGAAAAACCAGCATTTAGGGCCAATGCTGGTTTTTTACTGCTTATTAATGCAACTAGACTTTAACGATATTTCCTTCTGCAGGTATCGGATGAGCTTTCAACATTCTAGCAAAATGGATTAAATTATAGGCCATTATTTTGGCATGCTGTCTTGTGAAGTCATTTTCATAGCCCTTTGCTTCAATGAAGGATGGGCCGGGACCAGCCTCTCCAACCCAATAGGTGTCAACATTTGGCGGTATGGTGAATCCCATATGGGAGAGTGAATATAGCACAGAACGCGAAACATGTTTGGCTCCATCTTCATTGCCAGTCACCACTACGCCGCCAACCTTATTGTAATAAATATACTGCCCTTTTTCATTGGTCAGACTGCTCCCTCCATATAATCTTTCGATCACTTTAGTGGTGATGCTGCTTTGCTCGCCAAGCCAGATCGGAGAACCAAGGATAAGGATATCTGCCTCTTCAACCTTCTTAAAAATATCCGGCCATTCATCCTCCTGATCCACAGCTTCAGAAGTAATGCCATATCCAATCTTAAAGTCTGCAGCTGTAATGACCTCTGTTTCCACTTCCGTTTCATCAAAAAATTTAATAACCTCATCTATAAGTGCATCGGTATTGGAGGGTTCACTGCTCTTTTTTAGCGTACAGTTTAATACTAAAGCATTAATTGTCATGGTTAATCAACTCCCTTTCTATTATCCAATACTCTTAATTCCCTTTACTTTGGTTCAAAAACAATAAAATAAAGGAAATGTGATGATTTTAACGAATTACATAAATTGGAATGGGATGGGAGGACTGAAAATGATCTATGAAATGACGATTCAATTCAGGGTGCTGGACATGAAAAAGGGACTGTGGTGGTACGAAACTTTGCTTAATAAAAAACCTGATTTCATTCCGCATGAAGGATTTGCAGAGTGGGAACTCATCACAGGGTGCTGGCTTCAGATAGCTGAGGGAACTCCCAGTATAGGAAGCGGTCCAATTAGGCTGGGTGTGCCTGATCTTGAACAGGAACGTGAAAGGCTGATCACAGCATTAAAAATAACACCATTTGATATCCATACGAGGAAAGAAGTCCCTGTTAAGTGGGCAACATTCTCGGATCCCTGGGGAAATAGAATTGGATATTTTGAATATATCGATAAGCATGAAAGGGAAACTCAAATAAAAAAGGTAATCAAAAATGAACTGGGGAGATGACAGCTATGGATCATCATTTTATAGAAAGAGAGGAAGACTTTACCCTTCATTATCTGGAATGGATACCTGCATTCGAGAATGACAGCCTTCCTGTAATATGCATTCATGGGAACCTTTCAAATGGAAGAATGTTCAGGTGGATTGGGGAAAAACTATCTCAAGGAAAATGGGGAAAACCAAGACGGGTCATTTCAATTGATTTAAGAGGGTGCGGGGACAGCGGCCTTCCGAAGACCGGCTTTACAATCCGGCATCTGGCCAGTGATATTGAGGCGGTTCTCCAGCACGCCGGAATTGAGAAAGCACACTTTATTTCATTTTCCAGGGGAGTCCCGAATACTGTGCAGTTTGCAGTAGATTATCCGGGCAAAATAAAGGGCTTTGTGGTAGGGGACTTTCCTGCAAAAAGCTTTGTTATGAAAAAGGAATGGGTTGAAAACATAATCGCCAGATATAAAGTTCATCAGACATGGGAGGAGCTTTATCAGGCTATCTCCCCTAATCAGGAAATCAGCCCGGAAGAATTTGCAGAAAGAAAGGAAGAATTCTATGTGAAAAAAGAAGATGGAATTCACGCAAGGGTTCATAAAGATCTCCCCATGAAACTTCAGATGGATTCAGAGGATTTGGACTTAACCTATGGGCTGGATCAAATTGAAGGGCCGGTCCTTTTATTGCGCGGAGAGGAAAAAGGCACTCTGATAAAGGAAGAAGAGGTGCAGGAATTTAGAAGATATCACCCTTCATTAAAAGAAGAATTGATTGCAGGGGCAGGACATTCCGTTTTTGATCCGAAAGAACAAACAGAAAGTATTTTCAAAGATTATTTTGAAAGCCTTGACATAAAAAGGAGGACATAATGAAGATTCGAAGTATTGGCCATTCAGAGCCCCCTCCTATGAACCTGCTATTATTGGCAGATCCTTCAATTGAATTTATTGAGGATTATCTAAATCGAGGGGAAACATATATTGCTGAACTTAACGGAGCAGCAGTCGGCGTTTATATCCTTCTTGCCACAAGGCCAGGAACCTGTGAGATTGTTAATATTGCCGTTAGTGAAAAATATCAGGGAGAGGGCATCGGCAAAAAACTTCTTCAGCATGCAATAGAGCTTGCTTTTCAAGGTGGAAATAAAACCCTTGAAATTGGTACGGGGAATTCCAGTATCGGGCAGCTGGCTCTTTACCAAAAATGCGGTTTTAGAATCACTGGGGTCGATAGAGATTTTTTTGTGCGGCATTACAAAGAAGATATCCATGAAAATGGAATTCATTGCCGGGATATGATCAGACTGTCTATGGATTTACAAAGACAGAGCCCAAAATGATTAGGGAGGGCAATGAAAAGGGCAAACTAAAAGCTGATTTCATGAATGTTATGCTGTAATGTGTTACGTTAAAATTAGAACAGTCAGAAAAGGAGTGTTTGGTTTTGCGTGAAAAGGAAAATTTAAAGGAAGACATTCTGAATGCCTATCAATTCAGGCATGCGACAAAGGAATTTGATCCAAATAAAGAAATTCCCGAAGAAGATTTTCGATTTATATTGGAGACAGGACGTCTGTCACCAAGTTCATTTGGCTTTGAACCATGGCGTTTTGTGGTTGTTCAGAATCAGGAGCTCCGTGAGAAAATTAAGAATGCCTCCTGGGGAGCATTCGGTAAACTGCCTGAAGCAAGTCACTTTGTTTTAGTCCTGGCAAGAACGAAAAAAGATACTAAATATGATTCCCAGTATCTGCAGGATCATTTTAGAAATACTCTGGGGATGCCCGAAGAAATGATGGAAAAATATTTGCAGCGGATAGAGGAATTCCAGAAGTCAGATTTTGATCTTCTGGAAGGAGACCGCCCTCTCTTTGATTGGGCCTGTAAGCAAAGCTACATCGCACTGGGGAATATGATGACCGCTGCTGCACAAATTGGCATAGACTCCTGCCCAATTGAAGGTTTCGATATCGAGAAAATGAATAAGCTGCTGAATGAGGAAGGTTTGCTTGAAGAAGGAAGCTTCGGGCTGTCGGTAATGTGTGCATTTGGGTACAGAGTGAAAGACCCAAGGCCGAAAACACGCAGACCATTCGATGATATTGTAAAGTGGATTGATTAGGAAAAGAGCTTTGACTCTTTTCCTTTTTTATTGCTTAAGAAAGGAAATTGAAATTATAGCTAGAAAACTAATAAGAAATCAAATACGCCTAATTATGAAAGGAAATAATTTATGAAGATAACGAAAGAAAGATTTGAGAATACAGGCAGATGGATTAAAAGAAATGCAAGGCCGCTTGAATCAGCTTTATGGTCATACCATTTTGAGGATCGTAATGATGAAGGGGTAATAAAATGTATTGAAGCTTTTCAGAATGACGATGGAGGATTCGGCCATGGCATTGAACCTGATTTCTGGTCCCCTTACTCTTCCCCGATGGCTTCATGGGCGGCCGGACAAATTTTGATGGACATTGAAGCAAAACCCGAGTTAAATGTTGTACAAAAACTAGTCAATTATTTAGAACACAGCTATATGCATGAGAAGAAAATGTGGCCATCAGTTACGCCTTCAAACAACGAGTACCCACATGCTCCATGGTGGCATTGGACAGAGAATGTCCAGGAAAATTGGTCTTATAACCCAAGTGCGGAGCTTGCCGGGTTCTTATTGCATTGGTCATCGTCTGGAAGCCGTGCTGCTGAAATAGGGTGGAAAACAATTAAGAATGCATCTGATTACTTAATGGAAGCCGATGAGATGGATAGACATGAAATTAACAATTTTCAGCAGCTGGTAAAGCTAATGTCTAAGCAGGAAATTGAATTTGATTCCAGAATTAATTACTCTCTCAAGCATACGGCTGAGAAAGTGAATGCTCTTGCATACAAAGCTGCCGGGAAGAACAAAGGAGATTGGGGATTAGGCTATACAGCCACTCCCTTGGATTTTGCTGAGCATCCAGAAGATTCTCTTTCTATGAAATTTGGAACGTTAATTGATGATAATCTTGATTTCTATATTGAGCAGATCTCAAATGAAGGAACATGGGATATTTCCTGGAGCTGGGGACAATTTGATAATGAATTCCAAATTGCACGCAATCATTGGAAAGGAATACTTGCAGTTAAGCGATATAAAATATTGCATTCTTTTGGAAGGCTTGACGTTTAATAAATGAGGTGAAAATTATGAATCTAGTGATGAAAAGTGACTTAGCTGAGAGGCTGGACCAGGCAGAGACAGATGTGCTGCACTCCAGATTGACAGCTATTAAAAATCGGGATGAAAACCCAATGGGCGTTGAGATTAAAAGAATTGGCCAGACAACCGCTTTTTTTGCCAGGAATATTCCGGGTCCATCATTCAATCTCGTTAAAGGATTTAAGGAAGCCGATACAGAAGTTCTGGATCAAATAGTTGATTTCTACCAGGGAAAAGGAATCCCAATTCGATTGGAGATCACACCATCAAACGGATCATCAGATTTACTGAAGCTGCTTCATCAAAAAGGATTTTATCAATGTGATTTCCATACCACTTTGTTTGCGGAGCCTTCAGATCTTGTGGATCTTCCCATTCATGCTGGCATTGATATACGCAGGATACAAAGAAAGGAATTTGATCTTTTCGGCGAGGTATATACAAAGGGATTTGGCATGCCTGGTTTCCTTAGCCAGGGGATAGCTGAAAATAATGAGGTGCTTTATGGCAATGAAAACTGGGCCTTTTACCTAGCATTTGTAAACAACGAACCAGCTGGAATAGGTGTCATTTTTATGGAAGAAGGGGTGGCAAATCTTGCGGCCGCGGCTGTTTTGCCTTCTTTCAGAAACATGGGAGTCCACAGCGCGCTTATTCAAGCCCGAATCTGCCAAGCGATTACAAATAATGCCGAGCTGCTGACTGGTCAGGCAAGGTTTGGTTCGGTAAGCCAGAATAATATGGAAAAAGCAGGTTTGAAAATTGGATATACAAAAGCAATTTGGATAAGGGAATAAAACCGCTTGAAGGCAGGAAGGTGCAAAATGAAGCATAAGATACATATCAGGAAAACGGCTATTGAGGATATTCCCAAGCTTGCCCGTTTAATGGGAGACTTGGGTTATCCTGTATCGCAAGAGCAAATGGAAACAAGACTTAATAACATCGGCTCACATCCTGATTACTGCACATTAGTGGCATGTCTAAAAGATAAGGTTATTGGCATGGCTGGATTCCATACAGGTCTTTTATACAATACTGACGGCATTCATATCCGTGTTATTGCTTTAGTTACTGATAGTAATTACAGAGGGATTGGTGCAGGCAAGAAGCTGATGCTGGCTGTGGAAGATTTTGCAGAACAATTGGGGGCTGCCGGAATCGTACTAAATAGCGGAAACAGGACTGAGCGTGAAGACGCTCATCATTTTTATTTAAGTTTAGGGTATCAGGCAAACAGTACCGGGTTTGTGAAAACTCTCAACTAGGCAGCGGGAATTGAGGTGAAGGAATAGGAAAACCAGGCTGTTAAAGAGCCTGGTTTTTCTTTATAAAGAAGCTTTTGCATCCATCCCAGAAAGGGACGAGTCTATACTCGCGATACCACTCTAATTCCGCAGTTCAAAACTGTAGCACTCAGCTACGTACAATCATACGCGTTCCAATGTAACGGTGGAAAACCCGTCAAAGCTTAATGTATTTCAGCTTTGCATCTCAGAGATGATCTTCGGATCAGGTACTGGACACCGGCTTTCACCATATGCCGGCTCTCTTTGGAAAAGCATTCCTGTCTTACTCTTCTCGTCATCGACTTATTATTTGAAATTAATTAGTTGACAAGTAAATATTTTTTGTTAATTAAAATTACTTTTTTGGATAAAAGCGTTAAAGTAGACGGATATAGAGGTATTTACCGAATTATTACAGTAGACTGACTAGAATAAGAAAGTATTTTCTTGTTTAACAGTGCAAGGTGAAGAGGTAAATAATAAATATTCAATTGGAAGAGTGCTCATTAGGATATCGTTATCAAAAGTGGAAAAAATACGTTTACAGAATGGAAAGACTAGGAGACAATCATGATTAGAATACAAGCTGTAAATAAGAAAGATGAACTGCAGAAAGATATTACATTTGAGAGGCTGAAAGCAGAGTGGGAAAGTTATAAGTGGTTTTGGGTTGATTTTGATCAGCCAAACGAGGAGGAAACAGCTGAACTCGACAAGACTTTTCATTTTCATCCCCTGGCAATAGAGGATTGTGTTGTTAAACTCCAGCGTCCTAAAATGGATTATTATGAAGACTACAGCTTTTTTGTCACCCATAGCTTAAATCATATTAACGAAGATAAGCAGGAAATCAACTTTTTCATCGGTTCAAATTACATAGTATCGTACCACCATGAGCTCTCCAAAGAAATGAATGATGTTTGGGAAAGGCTGAGCCAGAGTAAGAAAATCAATAAATGGGACCCCTATTTGGTCATGTATCATATCATTGATAAAATAGTGGATAATTACTTTCCCATCGTTTATCACCTGGAAGATCGTTTGAGTCTCATTGAAGATAATCCAAATGATGAAACCATGGAAGAATTATTGGAGAAATTATTTGATATCCGTCATCATTTATTGCAGATAAGATATACAGTCATTCCGATGCGGGATTTAATATACCGTGTCATTAATTCTCATAGGCTTAAAGGCGTAAAGGAAAGATACGAATACTTTGCTGATATTCATGACCATTTGTTGAAATTGACTGAAATGATTGATGAAAACAGGGAATTGACGACCGATATCCGTGACAGTTATTTATCGATCAACTCCCATCAGACAAACCGGGTGATGAGAGTCCTTACCGTGATAACCACCATATTCATGCCATTAACCTTCATAGCGGGCATTTACGGAATGAATTTTGAAAACATGCCGGAATTAACATGGAAATATGGTTACTTTGAAACGCTGTTTTTAATGTTTATTATTGCCTTAGGCATGTTTTGGTGGTTTAAGAAGAAGGGCTGGTTTCGATAAAAGCATAATGAAAGCTTTGCCTGAAATTTTTGGCAGAGCTTTTTTTATTGGTTTTGTTTTGAGGAAGGGAGGAGAACTTTTTACTTATATGGAATGTTAATGTAATAGATTCGCCAGAGGCGGATTGGATAGAAAAATTAAGAAACGGGTGAACGGGTATGGATATTTTCGAGGTTAAATCCATTGAAGGATATAAAAAAGAGCTGTCCAAACTATTAATTGAGGTGGTAAATGAGGGAGCGTCAATAGGGTTTCTGCCTCCGCTTGATCAAGCTAAGGCAGAGGAATATTGGGAGGATTTATTAAAAAACAATGATGTGGTTTTGTTTTTAGCTGTAATGGATGGAAAAGCTGCCGGAACAATCCAGCTCCATTTATGCCAGAAAGAAAATGGAAGCCATCGTGCGGAGATTGCAAAATTAATGACTGACCCCTCCATCCGCAGAAAGGGTTTGGGACGATTGCTATTAAAAGCGGCAGAAGATAAAGCGAAACAGGAGGGCCGAAGCCTGCTTGTACTTGATACAAGAGAAGGTGATGTTTCCAATATCCTTTATCAATCAGCAGGATATGTTAAAGCAGGCATCATACCAGGCTTCGCACAGTCTGAACAAGGCAATCTGGAGGCGACAGTGATTTATTATAAAAATCTAAACGTGACTTATGACACAAAAACTTCAAGTTAATAGAATGCTTCACTAAATTTTTCATTTATAATGATAAGGTATATTATATTTACAGATGTATTTCTATTTACAAAGGAGTTTATATGATTATTTTCAATCAGCTGGGAGTATTAAAAGAGAGTAAAAACCGGGATACGGAACAGCTTTTCTACGTATTTATGCAATCTGAACAAGGTATTTCTAAATGGAGCAATACGGTTTTTCTTACCTGCTGAAATGATTCAATCCGAATACTTTTGGTCACCGGTTAAACTCTCACTGGAAATTGCCTCTATATCGCTTCTCGCTGTTTTAGTGATAGGGGTTTTAGCTGCAAAACTGATGGCAAATCGGACGTTTAAAGGCCAGGCAATTATAGATACTTTGCTGCTTTTGCCATTGGTCCTTCCGCCTTCCGTTGTAGGATTTCTGCTTATTGTGGTTTTTGGAAAGCAATCTTTCGTCGGACGAGGGATTGAATCGCTGTTTAACGGGCCAGTCATTTTTACGTGGTGGGCTGCTGTCATTGCCGCGGCCGTTGTAGCATTTCCACTGATGTATCAATCTGCCAGGGCTGGTTTTGAATCCATTGACAATGAGATTGAAGACGCCTCAAGAGTCGATGGTGCATCAGATTTAAAGGTTTTTCTGTATGTAACGATGCCGCTGGCTTCTAAAGCCATCATGACAGGAGCAATATTAAGCTTTGCCAGGGCAATAGGGGAATTCGGCGCCACATTAATGTTTGCAGGCAATATTCCCGGAAAGACACAAACACTTCCCACCGCGATCTACGTTGCTATGGATTCAGGGGATATGGAACTGGCTTGGATGTGGGTTTCAATTATATTACTTATTTCAACTTCCATGCTTGTGTTCATGAATTTTATTAAGAAACGTTTCTAGAAAGGCGGAATGCAGTCATGTGCAAACCTCCTTTTTTTTGTGTGAGCAATTGGATTAATTCACATCAATAAGCGCCAATGTTCATGAGTATTCTATCTGAAAAGCACTATTCCTAGTGATAAGCGCCATTGGCTGATGATGATTCAGTCCAAAAGGCATTATTCTCATTCATAAGCGTCATTGACTGCTGTTAATTCAGCCTGAAAGGGTGCTATTGGGAATAGATTAGCGCCCCACACACAAGCTGATTTTGCTTGATAGGCAATATCTAATCATAAGAGAGCCATTCGTTCTTTATTGTTGAACCTTGAATCGTATAGCCAAGCTAAGGGAGAGAGAAATGCTTGCATACATATACGAAAGCATTATTATCACAGGGATAAGCCTGTTAACAGCCAATGTATTTTTTCAGAGCGAAGGTGCTCCTGGTGAGTGGCAGTTTATAAGAAGGTATATTGAAACTGGTATTTCTTAAATAAACTTTTAACAAATTGATTTTTAAATAAAGAAAGGCACAGGAATTTCCCTTTTTAATCTTTTATCAGCTGGTACAGTCTAAACATATCATCTCTGCTGAAGATTTTCGGAACAGGATACAGGGGATTGGCTTCCTTTAAGGCACGTTCAGCCATGATTGGAATGTCCCTGTCTTGAATTCCGCTTACTTTTGGCGGGATCCCCATTCTGCTGTTTAGGGATTTTATGCTAAGAATAAAATTTTTAGCATTTTCTTCAGCCGAATCTGACACATTGCCGATACCTGCGGCCACTGCCAGCTCGGCCAAAGGGTCCCATACTGCCTCTCCATAATGCTCCAGGACATATGGAAGGATGACGGCATTTGCCAAACCGTGAGGGACCGAATAAAAACCTCCGAGTGTATGGGCAATAGCATGAACATTGCCAACATAGGCCCTGGTGAAAGCCAATCCTGCAAGATACGCAGCTTTCTGCATATTGGCTCTTGCCGTCAGGTTTTCGCCATTCTGGTATGTTTCATAAAGATTATCATAAATTAGGCGGACTGCATTTATGCTGAATTTTCTAGTCTCTGCTGTATTGCTTCTGCCAATGTAGGCTTCGATGGCATGGGTTAGTGCATCCATACCGGTTGCAGCTGTGATATGAGGAGGCATTTTTAATGTAATCAACGGGTCAAGAACTGCATAATGCGGGATTAAGTTCAAATCAATAATCGCATATTTCTCGTGTGAGCTGCTGTCAGTAATGACCGCTGCAACGGTGGCTTCACTTCCAGTACCTGCCGTGGTCGGGACTGCAAAAATGGGAGGGAGCTCTTTTCTAACCTTAAATTGGCCTTTCATTTGTGAAATGCTTTTCTCTGGCCTCATAACTCTTGCACCAACTCCTTTGGCGCAATCCATCGGAGAACCCCCGCCAAAAGCAATAATCCCCTGGCAGTCATTCTTTTTATATACCTCAAGTGCTTCTTCTATATTCGTAATTGTAGGATTTGGAATGGTTTTATCATATATATAAAACTCAATGTTCTTTTTCTGTAAATTTGAAAGCAAACCATCCATTAGGCCAAGACCACTGATGCCGGTGTCAGTTACAATCAGAATTCTGCTGATCTCATTCTTCTTAATAACATCAGGAAGCTTGTCCAGGCTATTGGGACCTTCTAATAATTCCGGTTCCCGCCATGGCAGAAAAGGCGATGCCAGCTTGAAGGTTTTTTGAACCATTCGGCAGTATATTTTATACATTCCCTCACCCCTACTTATCGGAAAATTCTAATATTACGAAATCATATATACCTTTATGTTAAAGAAGAAGTCAATATGCTGAATGATGTAAAATTATCAGTGATTAAAAATGAGTTAAAACACTTGGCTAAATTAATTCAGCTTTCTTCCCTGCCTTTCTCGTTTTCAATACGGAATGATGAAAGAGTTCAATCCGGATGATTGACACAATCATAAATATATTTTATAATTATCTCGAAATCAAGATAAATTAATTCGAAGTATTGGCAGGTGATAATATGAAAAGGCCTTGCCCTAACCCGGCATTCCTGATTCTCATGCAGACATCCAAATCCATTCATGAATGCATAAAAGACAGTATCACCAATTATAGCCTTAGCATGACCGAGTTTTCAGTGCTGGAAGCTCTATACCACAATGATATGCAGACGATACACGAAATTGGAAAGAGGATATTAATTACGAGCGGCTCGATGACTTATGTAATTGATAAGCTTGTGGAAAAGGGATATGCCAAAAGAATCGCATGTCCGAATGACCGCCGGGCGATTCATATTGGTTTAACTGACAAAGGAAATAAGTTATTGGAAGAGATTATGCCGAAACACCAGCAAAGGGTGAACACTTTTTTTGAAGAACTGAATTCAGATGAGCTGGATGATTTAATAAATTTACTTGAAAAAGTTAAAAAGCGGACAGAGATTTAAATTAATATCTTGAATTAAAAATATTTGAATTGAAATGAGTTTTATTGGCTGAATTTAGGATACATTAAATAGGAAGAGGTGTTTACAGTGGGCAGAAAAACTAGCGGGATCCATCATATCACTGCCATCGTCGGCCATCCGCAGGAGAATGTCGATTTTTATGCAGGATTACTAGGTTTGAGAATGGTCAAGCAGACCGTAAATTTTGATGACCCCGGCACTTATCATCTGTACTTTGGCAATGAAGAAGGAAAGCCGGGGACAATCATTACTTTCTTTCCATGGGCAAATGCTTTCCAGGGAGTTATAGGGGATGGCCAGGTTGGGGTCACCTCCTATGCCATTCCCAAAGGTGCCCTTGGATTTTGGCAAGACAGATTTAAGAAATTTAATATTTCTTACACAAGGGAAAAAAGATTCGGAGAAGAATCGATAAAGCTTCTTGATCCACATGGCCTTGTATTAGAGTTGGTAGAAAGAGATGAGGGAGAAATAAATACATGGTCTTTTGGAGGCATCACTCCAGATGCTGCAATAAAGGGATTTGCTGGGGCGACTCTTTATTCATCCCAGCCTGAACAAACGGCACATCTGCTTGAAAGGGTAATGGGCCTTGAACGTATTGGGGAAGAGGAAGAAATGATCCGGTTCCAATCCACTGCCCAAATCGGCAATGTCATAGACCTGAAAAAGGTTTCCGGCAAGCGCGGCCAGATGGGTGTCGGTACAGTCCATCATATCGCCTGGCGGGCAGAAGATGATGAGGATCAATTGGAGTGGCAGGAGTATATGAGGTCAAATGGATATGGTGTGACGCCAGTCAGGGATCGGAATTATTTTAATGCCATTTATTTTCGGGAGCAAGGGGAAATTCTGTTTGAGATTGCAACCGACCCTCCTGGATTTGCGCATGACGAATCACCTGGGAAAATGGGAGAGAAGCTGATGCTTCCTGAACAATATGAGGATATGAGAAATCGCATCGAGCGGAAATTAATCCCAATTGAAGTTAGGGAACTGGATTAAAACGAAGAGGGGAAGATACTATGAAACATATTTTTCAACAAGGAAAAGATCCTTCTAAACCTGTATTATTGCTGCTTCACGGAACAGGAGGTACAGAAACTGACCTGCTTCCGCTTGCAGGGCATATTGATCCGGAGGCTTCCGTTCTAAGTGTGCGCGGAAATGTGCTGGAAAATGGTATGCCGAGATTTTTCCGCAGACTGGCAGAAGGTGTCTTTGATGAAGAGGATTTGATTTTTCGCACTAAAGAATTAAACGGATTTTTAGATGAAGCTGCACAGAAATACAAATTTAAGCGTGAAAACATAGTGGCAATTGGCTATTCCAATGGAGCTAATATTGCAGGAAGCTTATTATTCCATCATGAAAACTCCTTAAGAGCAGCGATTCTGCACCATCCGATGGTTCCAAGGCGTGGTGCTGAATTGCCTGATCTTAGCGGAACATCAGTATTTATCGCTGCAGGAACCAATGACCCGATTTGTCCCGCAGAAGAATCTACTGATTTACAGTCTTTATTGGAAAGTGCAGGAGCGAAAGTCGAGCTTCACTGGGAAAGTTTTGGACACCAATTAACCATGGGTGAGGTTCAAGCTGCAGCCCGCTGGTATAAACAAATATAAAATTAGTTAAGGCAATGAATTAATAGGGAAGAGTATGAAAGAATAGGCGGTGCTGATATGGGTATCCTATCAAGGTTATTTGGAAATTCAACTAAAAAGGAGACGATTAATATGGAAAATGTGAAATTGGCCGTAATTTTTTACAGCATGGGCGGAACAAACTATCAATTGTCTAAATGGGCGGAGGAAGGCGGCAAAGAAGCTGGTGCGGAAGTCAGGGTTTTTAAGGTTCCAGAATTGGCACCGCAATCTGCAATTGAAGGCAATCCTGTATGGAAAGCAACTGTCGAGGCAACAAAGGATGTGCCTGAAATCAAGCCGGACGATCTTGAATGGGCAGATGCCATTATATTCAGCGTGCCGACCCGTTTCGGCAATATGCCTTCCCAAATGAAGCAGTTCCTTGATACAACTGGCGGTCTTTGGGCGAAAGGAAAGCTTGCGAATAAGGCAGTAAGTGCAATGACATCAGCCCAAAATCCTCATGGGGGGCAGGAAGCAACAATTCTTTCCCTTTATACAACAATGTATCATTGGGGAGCGATTGTCGCTGCTCCTGGATATACAGATCCGGTTCTCTTCGGAGCAGGAGGCAATCCGTATGGAACTAGCGTAACAGTTGACCAGGATGGAAAAATGATTGAAGATGTGAAGGAAGCTGTTAAGCATCAGGCGAAAAGAACCGTCACAGTTGCCGGGTGGATTAAAAAAGGTAATCAGTAAACATAAAAGATGGAGCAATTGTTATTCAATTGCTCCCTTTACATGTAAAGGGGAGAAATGGCGTATGGAAAATGAGGAGATTACTAAGCGGGAAATTGCTTCAATCAGGAAAGTATATCTGCAGGAGCATAGCCCCATTCATGCAGCAGGCCCTGTGATAGAACCAGGGAATTGGGAGAAGTTTGACCCATTCCTTCTGATGATGGAGGATAAATTTCAAAAAGGTGCGTTTGACATCCATCCCCATCGCGGTATAGAAACCGTAACTTATGTTATTGAAGGGGCTATTGAACATTTCGATAGTCATTCCGGTGAAGGAGGAGTGTTAGGGCCAGGAGATGTTCAATGGATGACAGCAGGCAGCGGTGTCGTTCATAACGAAGTGCCATCAGAAGGAATAACTGCCCATTCGCTGCAGCTGTGGATCAATCTGCCCAGCGGGAAGAAAATGACAGCGCCTAGATATCAAAATCTTAAAGGCAGTGAAGTTCCTGTCAGAGAGGAAGATGGCGTTATTTTTAAAGTCTTCTCCGGATCCTCAAAGGGGGTTGTATCTCCTGCCTTAAATCATGTGCCTGTAACGATGGTTGAAGCTAACATGAAAAAAGGAGCGGAAGCCTCGCAAGATCTGCCTGGAAGCTACAAGGGCTTCATCTATATTATAGAAGGCAGCGGGGTTTTTGGAGAAAATGAAGCATATGCAGCAAAAGGCCAGGTTCTTGAATTGGGAGATGGCGGGGACGCTGGAAGCGAAATTTTCATCAAAGCCGAAGAGCCTTTGCGCTTTTTACTATATGCAGGCGAGCCAGTCAAAGAACAGGTTGTTGCCCGTGGACCGTTTGTTATGAACACGGAAGAAGAAATACGAACCGCATATAAGGAGTATATGGAAGGTACCTTTCTAAAATAAGAAGAGGGTGAGGAGCAATCATATGGTTGCTCTTTTTTTGCCGGGAGTATTGGTTTTCAGAAGGACATTACCTGTATTTTAGAGAAGTACTAATCAAATCCAAATAAGGAGTTGGCCTATAATGTATGAAGTTAAAACCAAAGAGAACGATAACAGTGTAATTGATTTCATAGAAAAAGTTGAGAGTCCTAAAAAGAGGGAGGATGCATATAGGCTGCTGGATATCTTTACAGAAACGACAGGCTATCAGGCAAAAATGTGGGGACCAAGCATCATTGGCTTTGGTTCGTATCATTATAAATATGCAACTGGTCATGAAGGGGATGCACCACTTGTTGGCTTTTCGCCAAGAAAGGCAAAAATTAGCCTTTATTTTGCACCCGGGGATAGAAAAAGAGATGAATTGCTTGAAAGGTTTGGGAAACATACCACCGGAAAAGCTTGTGTTTACATAAATAAGATTGCAGATATCGATGTAGAAGTGCTAAAGGAATTAATTGTTCAATCAATTGATTTTTTAAGAGGGACTTACCCGGAGTAATAGGAAGTCCAGTATGTAAATACTCTCGGATCCATGAGGCAGAAACACTTATTCATCCGCCCGGAGATCTGGTGTTATTTACCAGGTTACTTGACTCTCAGAATGATATATTTTTTAATTAAGTATATCATTTTGAAGGTGAGCCTATGAAGCCAAGTCTAACACCCATCGAGCCGGCAGCAAGACACGGAAGAAAAAAATTATATGTCTCCATTAATAAAAAGTTTGTACTCAGCCACCTCTCTTCAGCAGTATGGCTGACTTTTTCTATATATCTATCGCTGCCATGGCTGAAGGACTTATCGGAAATTGTCACACTCCCGATCAGTATTCTTATTATTGGCGGTATTGCCTATTTACCTGGCTATATGAATGCCTTTCTGGTGATGAGCCTGCTTTTGGACAGGCAGCCTTCATTTAAAAATCCGGATCCTGATAAGGAAGTGACATTGCTGGTAGCTGCCTTCAATGAAGAGAATACAATCTTTCAGACGTTAAGCTATGTGGCAAGCCAGGATTATAAAGGCAAAATTAAAGCTATTGTCATAGACAATCGTTCTTCAGACAATACCTATTGTGAATTAGTAAGGGCTCAAAAAGAGCTTAACCTTGAAATCAAGGTTTTAAAGGAATCTAAGCCGGGAAAATTCCATGCGTTAAACAAAGGGCTGCAGCATGTGACAACAGAGTATGTTATCTCGCTTGATGCCGATACCCTGCTTCATCCTTCAGCGGTCCGCTTTTTAGTGGCACGCATGGAAAGCAGTCCTGAAGAAGTGTGTGCCGTAGCAGGCTCCATGCTTGTGCGCAATAGCCGTGAAAACCTATTGACTAAAATACAGGAGTGGGATTATTATCTGGGGATTGCTTCAATAAAGAGGCTGCAGGGGTTATATCAGGGAACACTGGTTGCTCAAGGGGCCTTCAGTTTGTACAAAACAAATTCCGTCCGCCAGGTAAATGGCTGGCCCGATGCCATTGGCGAAGATATTGTCTTGACATGGAGACTTCTTCAGAAAGAATGGAAAGTGTATTTTGAGCCGCTGGCTGCAGCATTTACGGATGTTCCTTCCAATCTATCACACTTTGCAAAGCAAAGGTCCAGGTGGGCAAGGGGAATGATTGAAGGCCTGAATGAAATTAAACCATGGAATCAGCCCCAAATTTACACAAAATATTTAACGGGCGTTAACCTTGTTATGCCATATCTGGACATGGTGTATACTTTCTTCTGGATCCCTGGATTAATGCTGGCATTCTTCGGTTATTTCTGGGTAGTTGGTCCAATGACCTTATTTGTCCTGCCGCTTACAATTCTAAGTTACGGTATCTTATATATGTATCAAAAGCATTATGTTTTTAAAAATCTTAATTTGAAAGTAAGAAAAAATATATTAGGTTTTTTTGCATTTATCCTTTTTTATCAAATGATTATGTCGCCCATATCTGTATGCGGATACTTTCAGGAACTTTTCAAGTTAAAGCGTGTCTGGGATTGATCTTCGCTGTGGCAAGTAGCGGAGGTTTTTTTGATTTTTTAATGCACATTTTCCTCAATCATTCTTATAATATTGAAGAAAAAAGAATTGCAGAGTCATTTTTATTGCTTTTGGTTTGCGTTGGAGATAAAATGTTTACCAAAGTAAACTTTTTAAGTTAGGCGCATATACTTTTAGTAATCTAGGATATATATTTTTTTAACGCAAAAGTTGCCCCAGTGAAACTTTTTGGCAACAGTGAAAAAGGAGAGAGTGAAATGTCGCAGGAAGTATTATTTGCATTAGGTCTCACATTGTTTGCCGGCTTAGCGACAGGTATTGGCAGTTTAATGGCTTTTTTTACTTCTAGAACGAATACGAAGTTTTTATCATTGGCACTTGGATTTTCGGCAGGTGTAATGATTTATGTCTCTATGATTGAAATATTTGTAAAAGCAAAAGATGCGCTTGTAGGAGCATTAGGTCAAGTAAACGGCAATTGGGCAACTGTTGGAGGTTTTTTTGGGGGGATAGTCCTTATTGCACTAATAGATCGGTTTATTCCTAAAAAGGATAACCCGCATGAAGTAAGAACAGTTGAAGAGATGAATGATGCAGGCAAGGTTGTCGAAGATCCGGCACTCTTAAAAATGGGGACCTTTGCTGCTTTGGCGATTGCGATTCATAACTTCCCGGAAGGAATTGCAACTTTTACATCTGCACTTCAGGACCCATCGCTTGGAATCGCCATTGCGGCGGCTATCGCGATCCATAATATCCCAGAGGGGATTGCTGTCTCAGTTCCTGTCTATTATGCCACTGGGAGCAAGAAGAAGGCTTTTAAGCTCTCATTTTTATCAGGGCTCTCAGAGCCAATTGGCGCATTTGTCGCATACTTGATTTTAATGCCATATTTAAACGATGTAATGTTTGGTGTCATTTTTGCTGCAGTTGCCGGAATAATGGTGTTCATTTCTCTAGATGAATTATTGCCGGCTGCCAAGAAGTATGATGAAGCCCATACTTCCATTTATGGACTTGTGGCAGGAATGGCCGTCATGGCGCTCAGCTTGCTGCTGTTTTTATAACAAAGAAAGCAGTCTCCTATTGTGCAGGAGGCTGCTTTCTTCATTTCACAATTAATGAGCTGTGCCTTTGTCAAAGTTGCTGCCGCTGACATCGGCAATATTTTCTATAGCCACTAATGCATTCGGATCGATATCTTCCACAATCGAACGGAGCGTAGATAATTCAATCCGTGTTACGATGGTATAAATGATTTTTTTCGGCTCCCCGGTAAAAACACCCTGGCCCTGAATATAGGTCATCCCCCGCCCTAATTGCTTCATAAGCTCTGCAGAGATTTCTTCAGGCATATCGGAAATGATCGTAACTGACTTCAGCTCTTCCATACCTTCCACAACGATATCAATCATTTTATATGCAATATAATAGGTGATAATGGAGTACATGGCAGTTTCCCAGCTGAAAACAAGGAAGGCCGCAAGAATAAATATAAATACGTTGACAATCATGATGAATTGGCCGACAGACACTGGGCGCTTCTTGCTGACTAGGATGGCGATAATTTCTGAACCGTCCAAAGCTCCGCCAGTCCTGATCACAAGGCCGACCCCTGTACCGAGAATGACAGCTCCAATGACCGTCGCTAAAAATAAATCATTGGTTACCGGCTCAAAATGATGCAGATAAGCGGTACTGGCAGATAAAACAATAACACCGTATAACGTATGTATCGTAAATTTCATTCCTATTTTACGGAAGCCAATATAGAGAAATGGCAGATTTAAAACAATCAGGAATATACTCATGGTTAACCCGGTCAGTTCAGCAGCGATAATGGAAAGACCGATAACCCCGCCATCGAGAATATTATTGGGAACAAGGAAAAACTCAAGTCCTGCCGCTGCAATCACCGCACCTAGCGTAATCATGATGAGCTGCCTTATCTCTTTTATTACCCGTTTTTTCTTTGTCATTGCCAATATGATCAAGCCCTTCTTTTTTAAATACTTTCATATTATAGCACTTATAAAGAAAAATCTTTAAGCAGGAACCACTTAGCTGCAAAAAAGGAAATAATACGGGAAGCGTTGAATGTAATTAATTGGATTAAAAAAAAGCGAGGTAAAAATATGACTGCTGCTTACGTGGATTGGGGCGGAGCAAGGATAAAATTAACCTGGAAGGAGGCAGCCTATCTTCCAGAGAGAGAATTTATTACGAGCGCTCATGGGTTTTGCTTTTTAGAGGGAAAGGTTTTATTAGTGAATTTGCAGAACCGGGGGTGGGATATTCCCGGCGGCCACATAGAAAAGGGTGAAAGCCCGAAGCAATGTTTTAAGAGAGAAGCCATGGAAGAAGGCTATGCCGAAGGGCAGTGCACACAATTGGGATATATTATCGTAGACCATAGCGAGAATCTGCAGTGGACTGAAAGCAGCGTATATCCCAAAATAGGCTATCAGGTTTTTTATCATATGGAAATAGAAAGAATGTACGACTTTGAAGCCCGGTATGAGTCATCAGAAAGGAAGCTGGTCGATCCTCTGCAAATAACTGAGTTTTGCAAGGGATGGCATGAAACACTTGCTGAGGCTTTAAACTCAGCAATGAAAAGGAGTTCCTCCATTTTATGAACCAAAACGAAATAGAGCATGACTGCTCCTTTTTCCATTATGATCCGTTTTTATTCTGGGCCAATTTTTTTCGGTCTTTTGTGCCGGGCGGCTTTTCCATCCAATGATGTTTAATCATAATGTCTGCTCCCGTTTTGGCATATTTGGCAATCTCAATGGACAAGCGTTCATAATTCATGGCCAGGTCGCTGCGCTGGCTGGCAGCTGCTGCCGTAGCATAATTTCCGGTTCCTGCTGCACTTATTAAACTCATATGGAACATGATCAGCTTATCTGAAAAAGTCTGTGTAACCGAATTGCTGACACTGACATCAGGCAGACGGGGTGTTGGAATATCATTTTGCAGCAGAATATCTGAGAAGATTTTAATATGTTTGTTGGCTATTTCTGCACCTCTAAGCATAAAATCTGAGACCTCTTTTGTCGATGAGGTCTGAGCAAAACTGAGGCTTAAGTTTACCCCCATGGCATTGGTCATGACATTCATATACAAATGAGATATTTCTATTGCATTTAAAGGCCTTTTATTCGCCAAAGGATTCAGCCCGCTTAAATAATTTTTGCTATCTATATATTCAGTCACATCCGGAGTTTCAATATAAGGGTGCCTTGCAAGCAGGCCTTTGCTGAGGGCAATCCGGGTTGATTTATTATATAAAACGGAAGTTTCATGAAGCCCATTTGTAAAGTATTCACACATGTCTTCCCTTGAACTCATGGAAAGAAAGCCGCCAAAAGAAATAAGACCTGTCCGAGCCATATGGTTAATATACGTTAAACAGAACATATCAGAAAAGAGCCATGGGGCAGACATAATGACGTCGTTATCAGAAAAACCATTAGGCACCGGCATCTCATTCTGCTGAAAAAACTTGACAAGTTTTTTTAAATGGGTGGTGGTCAAATTATATGCGTATTGGACCACTCCCTTAATTTCTTTGTCATCGAGATCTTTAAGCATAAACCCTAAAATGCACTTAGCCATGCTGTCATTCATATAGGAAGTCCACAAAGATGCAATTTCAGCGGCTGTGAGACGTGTCTTATTCTTTTGCATTGGATTGCCTCCATTATACGATTATTGACTATGGTTGATATTTTTTCCTTTAAAGTGGTTCTTATTCTTTTTCCGGATTAAGTCATCAATCAGCATTTTGAAAGGGGCCTGATTATTTGAGAAGAATTATGGTGATTGGGATTTCAGCGGGCGCAGGAAAATCAACCTTTGCCAGAAAGTTGGGAGAAAAAACAGGCATTGAGGTACATCATCTGGATGCTGTGTTCTGGAAGCCCGGCTGGGTGGAAAGCAGACTTTCGGAATTTTCGGATGCCCAGCGTGAACTTGTGAAAAAACAGCAGTGGATTATTGAAGGCAATTACAGCAATACTTTTGAAATCAGGGCAGCTGCTTGTGATACAGTCATATATCTGGAACTTCCCCTGTATCTCTGCCTGTACAGGGTATTAAAGAGGTGGCTGACCAATCTTGGTAAAACACGTCCGGATATGGCAGCCGGGTGCAAGGAGAAAATGGACTGGAAATTTATTAAATTCATACTGACAACATACAGAACCCGCAAAAAGAAAATGGCTGAACGGCTTGACAGATTTGCAGCAGAAGGTAAAAAAGTCATTGTACTGAAAAATAAACCGGATATTGATTCATTCATAGAAGATTTTGATGTTAAGACTAACAATGCTTCATAGAAACAAAAACCCCTGCATTTTTTGCAGGGGTTATTCTTTCCTGAATTTCGAAACATTTACCCGGCCTGAAAAGAACACGGCACCGCCGCCCATATCGGAAAGCCGGTCCGGAGTCAGCGAATTGACCAGATGTTTTGTTCCTGGGGCGTCAGCCCATAACCCCTGTGAAACAACTGTACCAGGAAGGACAAGTTCTCCGACAGCCGCTTTGAGTTCGCATTCTCCTCGTTCATTCCAAATACGAACCAAGTCACCATCTTTAATTTCAGCATTTGCAGCATCCCTTGTATTTATGTGAAGCCGCGGTTCCTTCTCCATCGCTGCATGTTTTGTATTATTTGAAAAAGTTGAATTCAAAAAGTTATGGTTCGGTGCAGGCACAAACAGAAAAGGGAATTTATTTTCTTCCTTCAGCGGTATGTATGCCGGCAGAGGAGGATACCCATCATCTTTCATTCTCTGCGAGTATAATTCTATTTTTCCGCTAGGAGTAGGCAGCCTGCCAGGAAAAAGCGGTTTTACCCTCGCTTTGATAAACTTGTTTTTCTTCAGGGATTCAGCATTGATTTCTTTGATTAAGGAGTTAGCTGGAAAATCTAGTGCGGCATCAATCATTTCTTCTTCTGTTTCTTTAAATACGGCATCATGAAAGCCCATTCCTTCTGCAAGAAGCCGAAACACTTCGACATTGGATTTTGACTCGCCGTATGGTTCTATGACTGGCTCCTGAATTTGCATGTAGTGGTGCCAATAGGATGAATAGATGTCCGTATTCTCAAAAGAAGAAGCTGCCGGCAGAACAATATCGGCATACTTGGCCGTTTCGGTTAAGAACAGATCATGGACAACAAGGAACAAATCCTCCCTCTGCAGCCCTTGACGGACTTTATTCCCCTCTGGTGCAACAACAGCAGGGTTGGTTCCATAGACATACATAGATTTAATCGGTTTTTCCAGTTCAAGGAGTGCCGAACCGATCTGATTCATATTAATGATGCGTGTATCCTTTTTGTGCAGGAGGTCAGGCCTTTGAAGGGCTCCAGTATTAAAAGCAAGATAGCCGGAGTTTCCCTTGATGGCACCGCCGCCCTTTAAGAGCCAGTGTCCTGTAATTGCAGGAAGACATGAAATGGTGCGGATGCACATTCCGCCATTGTCGTGATGCTGTGGCCCGTTGCCGATTCGGATAAAAGCAGGGGAAGTCTTTCCATACATACGGGCTAATTTCAAAATATCATCTTTGGGCACACCTGTTATGCCGGCTACTGTTTCAGGATCATACTCCTTCACATGTTCACGAAGTTCCTGGTGGCCAACCGTATACTTTTTCAGAAAGTTCTCGTCGGCCAGATTTTCGGCAAACAAGACATGCATCATGCCAAGGGCCAGAGCAGCATCAGTGCCGGGAGTAATCGGTATAAACCAGTCGGCCATTTTTCCAGTCTGGTTTTTATGGACATCAATCACAACGATTTTCGCACCGCTCTTTCTTGCTTTTTGTGCGAGAATCATTTGATGCATGTTCGTGCTGACTGCATTAATGCCCCATAGAATAATGAGCTTTGAATGGATGGTATCTTCTGGATCTATTCCAAAGCTACCGCCCATTGTGTACGTATATCCAGCTGTACCGGCAGATTGGCAAATCGTCCTCTCAAGGCGTGATGCTCCGACTTTATGGAAGAAACGGCGGTCCATTCCTTCTGCGTTTAATCTGCCCATATTTCCGTAGAAACTATATGGCATGATGCTTTCAGGGCCATTATTGACAATTAGCTCCTTCCATCTGGAGGTAATTGTGTCTATCGCCTCTTTCCACCCAATCCGTTCAAAATGACCATCACCTTTGGTGCCAGTACGCTTCATTGGATATTTTAGGCGATCCTTATCATAGATCCTTGAAGGCATGCTGCGGACCTTATTGCATATATTCCCCTGTGTTACGGGGTGATTGGGATCTCCTTCAACTTTTACGATTCTTCCTTCTTTTTTATGAATGAGAAGGCCGCATTGATCGGGGCAATCCAGGGAGCAAACGGATGGGAAAACACCATTTAATGTTTTGCTGTAAGAGTTCATGTCCACATACTCCTTCCTCATAGTATTTCGATCATAACATAAAATTCAGATTATTTGATGGGTGTCTGGGAGCATCCATCAAATTTTTATAGTGAAACACCAAGCCTCATATTTGAAATTATTCTTTGTAAAAAATTTTATAAAATAGGTTGGTAGATTCAGAATACATCCGGGCAGGTGAACAGGGAAATGGCGATAAAAATTGCGATTGCAGATGATCATAAGCTCTTCAGAGAAGGGGTCAAACGGATACTGGAAATGGAAGAGGACCTTGAAGCAGCTGCTGAAGGGGAAAATGGCCGTGATGCTCTCATAATTGATAAGAATTATAGGCCTGACGTTATGATTATGAATATTCGATATGCCTATTATGAATGGCATCTAAGCAGTGGATAAGCTGAATGAATACAGTCATTAGTTTATTTTTTTATGATGATGAGAATTATGTCACGAGGGTGCCTGGATAAAGAGATGATCTCTCCTTATGAAAAGCAGGATGAGTCATACACATAAGGAGACGCCTTCAAGCTGGAGGTGTTTTTTATTTATTTTATAAAACATATTGATTTTGATAATCATTATCAATTAAAATGAAGATAGGTGATAATCGTTTTCAATCATACATAGTTTTGATTTTAAGGAGGCGAGGAGTTGATCAAAAACCCTCAAGTATCCGTCCGCACAATGACTGACCAGAATTTAACGGATTTTATCCGGTGTCCTTATAAATTTTATTACGCACATATTGAAAAGAAAAAACATCCTCTTGGCTGGCGTCAGGCCATTCAGCATATTATCAATAAAGTTGTTTCATCCTATTTTCAGCTGCCGCAAAGCCATCGTACCCCTGCAAACGTTTTGATGCTGATCGATCAATATTGGGGAAGGCTGGAGCTGCGTATGTTTGATTCCCAGCTCCAATATTATATGGCTGCAGCAGCTATAACTGATGGTTTAATGAGAAACTTAAGCAGTGAATCTGAAATAGCACAGCCGCTGTTTTTGTATGAAAAGTTCAGAATGAATCTTAAAGAACTGAATGCAGATCTTTCTTTAACTTTTGATGTCGCGGAATGGCAGCAGGATTCTTTTATAGTGAAGAAATTCCTGGTAGATGCTGATGAGCAAATGCTTGAGCTTTATTGTCACTTAACAGTGGTTTTTTCAGAAAAGGTATTTGGAATAAGTCCGGCCAGAATTGAGGTCGTGACATTAATGGATGGTGAGAGGCATGTATTCAATCCAAATAAAGAGAGCCTTGAAGCGGGATTAAACTATCTGCAGATGATGAAGACGCTTCTTGAAGACACAAAGCAGTTTTCGGATTTGTACAATATGAATGAGTGTCCAGCCTGTCCTTTTCAGGGAGTCTGTGACAGGGATGAAAAGAACGAGAGAAAACCAAAATACTTATCTTAAAAAAGGCGCCTGGGGAAAACCAGGCGCTTCTGTTGTTTATGAATATGCAGAACCGATTTAGGGTGAATGTATTTCCATTGCTTTTAATTGAATTTCCCGCTAAAGTTTTTACAGGGATGTTAGATAGAAAGGTTGAGATTCTTCTTTGAATATACTAATTACAGGTGCAAACGGTTTTTTAGGGAAAAAGCTTTCATTAAAGCTTTTGGAACAGGGGCATGAACTTTATTTATTAGTCAGGAGCAGAAAGCGGCTGGATGCCTTCATGCAAGGCGAAGGAAGCGATTTTTCCAGACAGATTCATATATTGGAAGGCGATGTTACAGAAGAACATCTTGGATTAAATAGAGAACTTATGAATTCATTAAAAGGAAAGTTGGATGCCTTATACCATAGTGCAGCACTTCTATCATTTGATGAAAAGGATCGGGATAAGACTTATAAAGTGAATGTGGGAGGAACAGAAAATGTTCTGAATCTTGCTTTGGAAATAAATTGTCCAAAAGTTTTATATATCAGTACCGCCTATACGGTTGGGACAGATACTCAGGGGGCGGAGGCTCTTTACTCTGTGGACAGGCGTTTTGTAAATCCCTATGAAGCTTCCAAGTGCGAGGCAGAACACCTCGTATATACATTCCGGGATAAACTGGATATTGTTATTCTCCGTCCCGGTATTATCATTGGTGATTCCAGAACAGGTGAAGCTGATACAAACTTCGGCTTATATGGATTTCTAAAAGGCATCAAGATCTTGAAAAAACGGGCCATGCGAAGACAAGACGGCCAAACGTGCAGAATCTATTTGGATCCTGAAGTTGCCCAGAATTTTGTGCCGGTGAATTATGTTATAGATACACTGGATGCCGCCCTGATTCATGCAGAAAATGGCGGGATCTTCAACATTACAAATCCTAATCCGCCTCTGCAATCAGATGTATATGAAATAGTAAGAGAGGTACTGAATTTTTCGCAATTGGAGATGTGTATCCCAGGATCATCTGCAGAAATGACTAGTGAGGAAAAGGCTTTTCATAATTCAATGAGCATTTTCCACAGTTATTTCCAGCGGACCATTGATTTTCCATCAGACAATACGGAAAGGATGCTTGCAGATGCAGGAGTTCACATGCTGCAAATGGACCGTGATGTATTAACAAGAATAATAGCAGGATATTTACTCGATGAAGCGGGTAAACCTTCCTGACGAAAGAAAGACCGGGGATTGAATTCCCGGTCTTCCTTTATCATTCATGTCTGTTCCCCGTCTTTTTGGGCACCTGCTTCAAGGGAGGCTTTTAAAAGCTTCTTGTGCTTAATTTCCATAGTCTGAATTTGATTCAATTCCTCAATTAAGTCATGGATGGAGAGAACCTCATATAGAATGGCAGTTTCGGGCTGGACATGGTGGTGTGTGCGCGGTTTTAAGCCCCCCGCAGGGTTCAGCTGTTTTTGGTCAATAAACCACTGTGTTACCTCGCTGATTTTTTTATGATGGCTTTCTGTAATAAGAAAGACCGGGTCATATAGGCTGTTTTTTATATCCTCAAGAACAGCAGCGGCAGCCTTTTTCCTGTCTTCCTCCAGCTCCGGAAGGCCAGTTGGCAGAAAGATCAAGTTCCCCACGTGATAGGTAATCTGCCTTAAAATAGTCAATTTTTTATATTCATAATGAAAGTCGCGCATGTCTTCACGGCTAAATCGGTGATACCTATATTCAGCTTTTTGATAATGGCATAAAGTTTCCGTTTTATCGATATCTTTAATAAGTCTTTGAAAATCAGAACGGACAGTGCCGTCAGATCCCTGTGATTTGAAAATTTCAAGTCCTCTTTTATGTAAAATGTCACCGGATCGTCTGTAAAGGGCATGTATGTTTTTTATGATGGATGTTGAGTAATTGGGCGGCATGACAAAAAAGTTAACTGCTGTGGAAACGACAATTCCGGTAGTGGTAGTCCCCAATCGAATGAAAAAAGAGGACAGATAATGGTCCTGTACCGTTGAAATCATAGCGACACCTGTTAATGTAGCCACCAGCATCCCATCATGAAGCTTCAGCTTATGGCAGACTATGATTGTCGCAAGCGAAACGGCAGCATAACTGTATGGGCTGTCCCCGAAAATGAACGTAAATAATACAGCAAAGCCCGCACCAATGGCTGCCGCAGGAAATCTGACATATGCTTTCCGAATGGAGTCCGCAACAGTAGGTTCAATCGTTACGATGGCCGTAATCACAGCAAACATGGCTGGCCAATCCAGCATATGGCAAATAAAAGCTGTTATAAAAACAGCCAGTCCGGTTTTGGCGATTCTTCCTCCAATAAAATTATATGGAATAGTCTGTTTCATACATAATCCTTCTTTAAATCCGTGGTTTCAATAGTAAATTTATATTAGTGCAAGAAACCAATAAGAGCAAATGCGAATCTTCTGATAAAAAGAAATTATCCCGGTGACATCATCTGATAGTATGTTAAAATAGACAACTATAAAGTATAAATACGGAATATATATAAGATTTTACGGACTTAGAGGAAGGGTGAGTTTGAATGTCAATTGAAAGTGTGAAAGCCCATTTCAAAAAATGGGATCGGGAACAGGATGTAATGGAGTTTGATTCTTTAAGTGCAACAGTGGAACAGGCTGCTGAAACAATCGGTGTCAGCCCTGCACAAATTGCCAAGACTCTTTCCTTCAGGGGTGATGGGGATGAAGCAATTCTTGTGGTGGCAGCAGGCGACGCCAAAGTGGATAACAAGAAGTTCCGGAAAACGTTCGGTCTCAAAGCCCGGATGCTTTCAGCGGAGGAAGTCCTCGAAAAGACGGGCCATGCCGTAGGCGGAGTGTGTCCATTTGGACTGAAAAATAATCTGGATGTATATCTGGATGAATCTATGAAAAGATTCGAGACCCTTTTCCCTGCATGCGGAAGCAGCAATTCCGCCATTGAACTGACACCTGCTGAAATTAATACATATTCAGATGCAAAAGCCTGGGTGGATGTGTGCAAGGACTGGGAAGAGGCGCTGATCATTGAACGGCCACTGGAAAAAATAACGAAATAGAAGTGATATTTACGTGCCGAAATCAAAAATGTGTTGTATGATTATAATTATTAATGAATAAATATATAGATTTGCGGATTAGGAGAGCAGATAATTCATGGGAAAGAATCTGATTATTAAACATATTGATGAACTTCAGGATGACTTTAATAGAATAAGCACTTATATCGGCGAGAATCCCGAATTGGGCCATGAAGAGTACAAGGCATGCAAAGTATTGACAGAGGAGCTTGAAAAGCATGGCTTTTCTGTAGAAATCGGCATATGCGGTTTACCGACTGCTTTTACCGGAACTTATGACAGCGGAAAAGAAGGTCCTGTGATTGGATACATGTCTGAATACGACGCATTGCCTGAAGTGGGGCATGCATGCGGTCATAATCTAATCGGGACAATGGGGATTGCTGCAGGAATAGGACTAAGTAAAGTGATTCGTGAAACTGGAGGAAAGGTTATTGTCTTTGGCACGCCTGCAGAGGAGACGAAGGGCGGTAAGGTGACCATGGCTGAAGCTGGTATTTTTGATGTTTTGGATGCAGCGATCATGGTTCATCCCCTTGACAATTTTGTGAAAAGCGGGACATCACTGGCAATGGATGCTATACAGTTTGAGTTTTTTGGCAAATCAGCACATGCAGCTGCCAGCCCTCATTTAGGAATTAATGCGTTGGACGCTGTCCTGCAAACGTTCAACAGCATAAACGCTCTGCGTCAGCATATCAAACCTGATGCCAGAATCCATGGCATTATTACGGAAGGTGGCAAAGCCGCAAACGTGGTTCCGGACTATGCGGTTGCCCAATTTTATGTTCGTGCATCCAAACGTGAGTATGTGAATGAACTTGTAGAAAAGGTCAAGAAATGTGCAGAAGGGGCAGCTTTGCAGACTGGTGCCGAAATGAAGTGGTCATTTTATGAGTTTTCTTATGATGATATGGTTACGAACAGCCCTTTATCAGAAGCATTCAATAAAGAACTGCTTTCTCTTGGTGTGAATGAGGAGGAAATACTGGAACAGAAGAATGGGTCAGGTTCTCTTGACATGGGGAATGTCAGCCAGGCAGCCCCTTCCATTCATCCTTATATTAAAATATGCAATGAGGCATATGCTTGCCACACCCATGAATTCCGGGAAGCTGCTATGAGTGAGCAGGCTAAAGAAGCCATGATCCTCGGGGCCAAGGCAATGGCACTTACGGGGTATGAAGTGTTAACCAATCAGGACCTTTTAAAACAGATTAAAGAAGAATTCAAGTCAAACAAGGCATTAGCTTAAAATCCAAAATAAGGCCATGATCCATAAGAAACATACGGATCATGGCCATTATATTATGATAAACTATCCCATTCTGAATACAGTCCGGTTCCATTACAGCCCTGGCAGTCAAATTGGTTGGCATGATAAGCGAATTCATTCCCCGGATAGAGTGAAAAACCCCTGCCGTAACAGTCAGGACACTTGTTTTCTTCCTTCATGCGATTGACATGATTTTGATATCTGCTTTCGCGCCATTCATTAAAGGCATTCAATAATCCCATCTTTTTCACCTCAGCCATTTTTTCCTTATTTTGAATAAAATGGGCAGATTTTATACACTTCGGTACTATAGTATATGAATAATGTGGGACTAGTGTGAAAAAAAGCTTGTTCTAAAAATGACTATTTTCCCTTAGGGTGCTTCCATTTTTCGCCGAGTGCTTCGATAAAAATGCTGACATTCTTTTTTTCCTGCATGATGGGGGATAGAACATAGGAAAGAGTGCGTTTGAATTCCTGATTTTTCACTTTGATTATAGACAGGTTATTTTGTTTAACGTCCCTTTCGACGACGCTTCCGGAAAGAATGCTTATTCCCAGCCCGTTGATGAGTGTTTCTTTTATCCCCTGGTTGCTGCTGATCGTTAAAAGTGATTTCACCTTAAGGCCATTTGATCTGACTACATGGTTAAAATACTCACGTGTCCCTGACCCGTTTTCCCTCATGATCCATTGCTGATTTTGAAGGTCAGCAATGGTTGTTTCCTCTTTTTGTACCAATGGATGCTGGTTGGAAGTCACAATAAATAATTCATCCTCTAAAAAGGGAGTCACGATAAGCTCTCTTTCATTTGTCTGGCCTTCTATTAACCCTATATCCACATGATGGGACCGTGTTGACTGAACAACTTCCTCTGTGTTGGCAATCGTCACCTGGAGATTAAGCTCAGGATACTGATTCTGCAAATCAAGCAGGAGGGGAGGCAGGATGTACTCCCCTATAGTGAAACTGGCCGCAATTTTCAAGTCTCCTTTAATGGTGTTTTGCTGCTCTAAAATTTCCTGCCTGGTTTGCTCGTAAATGGTAATCATCTGCTTGGCCCGGTCATATAATATTTCACCGCTGGGCGTAATTTTCAAGTATTTTGGAGAGCGTTGAAATAGTTTGGTCTGAAATTCCTTTTCCAGATTTTTAATATGCAGGCTGACACTGGGCTGTGACATTAGAAGGAGCTCGGCCGTCTTCGTAAAATTTTTAACTTCAGCCAATGTGACGAATGTTTTTAACGCATCATAGTACAAAATATCACCCTTTCTATAATTAATAATATTAATAGCTGCGATAATTAATATTTATTTTACTAATGGAATATCATTCGGTAAAGTAATAGATATATATTTTTTGTGTATAAAACCGACTTTTTTTATAGGAAAAGAGGAAATTTAAAGAAATACTATAAAACCAGCCTTTTGCGCTGGTTTGCGAGGTGGATCATGTTGCAACTTCAGGTAATGAACAGTCCGTTTAATCAGGAGCAGACAGAGCTCCTTAATCGTCTTCTTCCGACTCTGACAGAGACACAATCTCTCTGGCTGAGCGGGTATCTTGCCGCAATACAGTCTTCATCATTACAGGCTGCCCCGGCAGTGGAAGAACGTCCCGCACCTGCAGCGGTAAGGGCCATTCCAAAAGAAGTGACCATCTTATTTGGATCACAAACCGGGAATGCGCAGAATCTGGCAAAGAAAGCTGGAAAAACGCTTGAGGAGAGAGGTTTTCAAGTAACGGTTTCAGCAATGAGTGACTTTAAGCCCAATAATCTTAAAAAGGTCAAAAACCTGTTAATTGTCGTAAGTACCCATGGTGAGGGAGATCCGCCTGACAACGCTTTGACATTCCATGAATTTGTTCACGGAAAAAGGGCGCCCAAACTGGAAGACTTCCGATACTCAGTTTTGGCACTTGGCGACAGCTCATATGAATTCTTCTGCCAAACGGGAAAAGATTTTGATAAACGTCTGGAGGAACTTGGCGGAACAAGAATAACGCCAAGAGTGGACTGTGATCTTGATTTCGAGGAGCCTGCAGCAGAGTGGACGGAAGCAGTTTTAGCCGGATTGAGCGAAGGGGAAAGCAGCAATCCTTCTCCTGCAGCAGCAGCTTCAGTTTCAGCCTCAGCACCTGCTGAGTCAGTCTATTCCCGGTCCAATCCTTTCCGGGCAGAAGTTCTGGAAAATCTGAATCTTAATGGACGCGGCTCCAATAAAGAAACCCGCCATCTCGAGATTTCTTTAGAAGGTTCCGGTCTGACTTATCAGCCTGGTGACAGCCTTGGGGTATACCCTGAAAACGATCCTGAATTGGTTGACCTGCTTTTAGCTGAGATGAGCTGGGATCCAGAGGAAACAGTCAGAGTGAAGGAGGAAACAGTAACGTTAAAAGAAGCGCTTACGGCTCACTTTGAGATTACTGTCCTGACTAAACCGCTTGTTGAAAAGGCTGCAAAGTTTTCTGGAAATGAAGAACTGCAACAGCTAGTGTCAGACAGCAATCAACTGAAATCTTATATGGTTGGGCGGGACTTAATTGATTTAGTCCGTGACTTTAAACCATGGAACGGTTCGGCACAGGAGTTTGTTTCTATACTGCGTAAGATGCCTGCGCGTCTTTATTCCATTTCCAGCAGCTTCAAGGCGAATCCCGATGAAGTCCATTTAACAATCGGTGCTGTCCGCTATGATGCCCATGGCCGTGAACGCAAAGGTGTCTGCTCCATATTATGTGCAGAGCGTCTCCAGCCTGGCGATACACTGCCAGTATTTATTCAGCACAACGAAAACTTTAAACTGCCTGAGAATCCGGACACACCAATCATTATGGTTGGTCCTGGAACCGGAATTGCACCGTTCCGATCATTTATGCAGGAGCGTGAAGAAAGCGGCGCTGATGGGAAATCATGGCTATTCTTTGGCGACCAGCATTTTGTGACTGATTTTCTTTATCAGACTGAATGGCAAAAGTGGCTCAAGGATGGAGTCTTGACGAAGCTGGATGTCGCTTTTTCCCGTGATGGTGATGAGAAGGTTTATGTTCAGCAAAGAATGCAGGAAAATAGCAAGGAATTATTCCAGTGGCTTCAGGAAGGAGCAGCCGTCTATATCTGCGGCGATGAGAAAAACATGGCGCATGATGTCCATAATGCACTTATAGATATTATTGAAAAAGAAGGCGGTATAAGCCGCGACCAGGCTTCTGAATATCTTGCCGACATGCAGAAAAATAAACGCTACCAGCGCGACGTATATTGATTTGGAAGGAAAGGAGTTTTACAGCATGGTAAACCCAAACTTAAAAGCACCGGATGGCCCTCCGAGTGATGTAGAGGGAATTAAGGATCGAAGCAACTATTTGCGCGGAACGCTGGCGGAAGTTATGCAGGACAGGATCAGCGCCGGAATTCCCGATGATGATAATAGATTAATGAAGCACCACGGGAGCTATCTGCAGGATGACCGGGATCTGCGGAATGAACGCCAGAAACAAAAGCTTGAGCCTGCCTACCAGTTTATGCTCCGGCTGCGCCTTCCTGGAGGGGTCGCAACACCTGAACAATGGCTTGTGGTGGATGATTTAGCTGAGAAATATGGGAACGGCACATTAAAACTGACAACACGCCAGACCTTCCAGATGCATGGAATCTTAAAATGGAATATGAAAAAGACAATTCAGGCAATCCATTCGACGATGCTTGATACGATAGCGGCATGCGGCGATGTGAACCGTAATGTAATGTGTATCTCAAATCCCGATCAATCGGAAATTCATTCAGAAGTGTATGAGCTGGCAAAGATGCTAAGTGACGACCTCCTGCCCCGCACACGTGCCTATCATGAAATTTGGCTGGATGAAGAAAAAGTAGCGGGCTCTCCTGAAGTGGATGAAGAGGTTGAGCCGATGTATGGCCCGCTTTATTTGCCCCGTAAATTTAAAATCGGGATTGCTGTACCGCCTTCCAATGACATAGATGTCTTTTCCCAGGATCTCGGCTTCATTGCCATTGTGGAAAACGGCAAGCTGTCAGGCTTTAACGTGGCAATCGGCGGCGGAATGGGCTTCTCCCATGGAGATAAGGCGACCTATCCGCAGCTTTCGAAAGTGATCGGCTTTGTGACACCTGATAAGATTTACGAAGTGGCTGAGAAGGTCATAACGATTCAGCGTGATTACGGCAACCGCTCAGTCCGGAAAAATGCCCGTTTTAAATATACGGTAGACCGCCTTGGTCTTGAAACAGTTATTGTAGAGCTGGAGAATCGTCTGGGCTGGAAGCTGGATGAAGCTCGGGGATTCAAGTTTGATTCCAACGGAGACCGCTACGGATGGGTAAAGGGTGTCCGCGGAAAATGGCATTTTACGATGTTCATAGAAGGCGGCCGTGTGGCAGACTTCTACGGATATAAATTGAAGACAGCATTGCGTGAGATTGCCAAAGTTCATAAAGGCGATTTCAGACTGACCGCCAATCAGAACCTCATTATCGGAAGTGTATCAACTAAAGATAAGGCAAAGATCGAGGCGCTGATTAAGGAGTATGGCTTAACTGACGGAAGCCGCTACAGTGCATTGCGCCGCGGATCCATGGCCTGCGTGGCCCTTCCGACATGCGGTCTGGCGATGGCCGAGGCAGAACGCTATCTTCCTGTATTGGTCGATAAAATTGATGAGATTGTTGACGAAGCAGGATTGCGGAACGAAGAAATCACTATCCGCATGACGGGCTGCCCGAACGGCTGCGCCCGTCACGCGCTCGGCGAAATCGGCTTTATCGGCAAGGCGGTCGGCAAGTACAATATGTATCTCGGGGCAGCATTTGACGGAAGCCGCCTCAGCAAAATGTACCGCGAAAACATTGGCGAAGAAGAAATCCTGAACGAGCTGCGTGCCATTCTGCCGCGCTACGCCCGTGAACGTCAGGACGGCGAGCATTTTGGCGATTTCGTGGTCCGGGCAGGGATTATTGAAGCGACAACGGACGGGACTAATTTTCATGATTGAGCTGAAGAAAGATGGGGCGGGGGCCCTGTCTTTTTTTGTTTGTGTGCGGGGCCGAATGCACGTAAATATTTCTATCCGCACATATTTTCTGTCTATAAGCACACAAAATTGTCTATCCGCACATAAATTTTGGCTATCGGCACATAAACATTCCCTTCGGATTTTTTCTTAGAGGATTTGAAGGAGTATTGCAGAATTTTTTAGTATAAAACAAGAATGGAGTGAAAAAATGATCCTCAAAGAACGAAAAGTTCCTCTTTTAATCCGTAAAACAGAAGCTCTCCTCCGCAGGCTTCCAGCTCATCACCCAAAAATTCCTATCATTAACGAAGAACTGAATAAAAGACTTGCAGGCTATAAAGGAGAAGTTTCATTGGATTTTCCTCTTGATTTTCTAGATAATAAGGTATATTTTATCCTTCATGATCTCCGCCTGCCAGATAATGATCGATTTTTCCAAATCGATACTCTTATACTTACAAAAAAGTTTGCTCTAGTAATTGAAGTGAAAAATATAACAGGTATCCTGCATTTTGATACGGTATATAATCAATTGATTCGTATAAAGAATGGAAAAGAGCAAGTTTTTCCCTGCCCTTTAATTCAGGTGAATAGACAGGCATCGCAGCTTAGAAGTTGGATTAATGCCAATGTCAGTATTGAAAATTTACCGGTCTATTCATTTGTAGTCATAAGTAATCCGCATACAGGAATTAAAGTCATTCCTCCTCATATTGACCTCAGCCATAAAGTTATACACCGAAATACTCTTCCTATAAAAATTGAGCAAATAGAAAAATCCATTAATAGAGAAATCAGTGATAAACTCCTTAAAAAGGTCATTCGTTTATTTAAAAAGCAAAATACAGAACAGGAAAGTTCAATACTATCAAGATTCCAGATTAATCAATCTGAAATTCTTACGGGCGTATTCTGCCCTTCTTGCACCTATCTGCCTCTTGAAAGAGTGATTCGCACCTGGAGATGTCCTAAATGCAAGATAACCAGCAAAGAAGCGCATATCAAAGCATTGCATGACTATAGCCTTCTGCTGGGGGATACCATCACGAACAAGGAGCTCAGAAACTTTCTGCATATTCCTTCTTCCTATACCGCAACCCGACTCCTCCAATCCCTCAACCTCCCGCAAACCGGCGCTCATAAAAATAGAAGATATACACTGATTTTCTCCGAAGGAAACACCAATCAAAAGGTAATTAAAAGAGGTATTTGATAGTAAATGTCGAAACATTTAGATATCTATAAACCTATCAAGGAGGAATATTCATGCCAAACGAGGAAATGCTTTTGATTCCAGGGCCGACGCCTGTTGCGGATTCGATTTATGAAGCAATGGCACAAGAGACACGGGGGCATACGGATCCCAGGTTTGCTGCAATTTATAAAAGTGCGATTGAGAAGACCAGGGAGATGCTGAAGACGGATGGGGAAGTGTTTGTAATCTCTGGCTCAGGAACGATAGCAATGGAAATGGCTCTGGTCAACACGGTTGCAGCTGGAGAAAGGCTTTTGATTATAAGTCAGGGCTTCTTTGGTGATCGTTTTCAGCACTTAGCCAAGGCGTTCGGAATCCAGGCAGATATCATTCAGTCCGAATGGGGAAAGCAGGTGGATCCCGCAGCTGTTGAGGAAAAACTTGCGTCCCATTCCTATAAAGCTGTGACGATTACCCATGCTGATACTTCAACTGGTGTTGCGGCAGATTTGGATACATTAGTGCCTATCATTAAAAAGCACGGGGCTCTTGTTATTTTGGATGGGGTCTGTGCGACAGCGGCAATGGAGGAGGATATGAGCAAATCGTATGGCGAAGGGAAAATTGATGTCGTTTTGACAGGTTCACAGAAGGCGATTGGTGTCCCGCCAGGTCTCGCTGTTGTGGCATTCAATGGGACTGCACTGGCTGCAAGGGAACAAATGGAACGGGTTCCTGCCTACTATTGCGATATCTATAATTGGATTCCCATTATGCATGACCCCCAAAAATACTTTGCTACACCGCCTGTTAATCTGATTTATGCCTATGATGAGGGCATGAAACTGGTCTTGGCTGAAGGAATGGACAATCGCTACAAGCGCCATGAAGCATATGGTAAAGCGGTCAGGGCTGCACTTGCTGAATATGGAATGAGGGCAATTGCCGATGAAAATGCAGCAGCAGCAACTCTCAGCTGTATCCTTTACCCTGAAGGAATGGATGATGCTGAATTCCGTGCATCTCTTGCGAAAAAAGGTGTGATTGTTGCGGGAGCACTGGCTCATCTGGCAGGAAAAGCGTTCCGAATTGGCCATATGGGGAATACGTCTGAAGATATGCTTGAAAAAGCCATTGTGCTGATCGGTGAAACAATGAACGAAGCGGGATTTGAAGCAGATATCCAAAAAGCAGTTGATAGGTTTAGAGAACTTGCATTGCCTGTTGCTTGATAAGGAGGGAAAAGATGTCTGATTTGACTTTGCGAGCGGCTGAGACAGAACTTGGAGAATTGAAACTTATAGGGATCCGCGTCTTATGCCCGCCGGATCAGTATCTAGCCGAAATTCCGCAGGCTATAAATCTATTATTGGGCTGCCTTACAGAAATTAAGGGAGCTGTAAATCCAAATCGGCTTGTTGGTGCCTTCAAAGTGGAGGAAGACTCTCCTGAAGAAGACGGATATTGGATTGGCATTGAGGTGAAGGAATTTATAAGTGTACCTGATGGTATGTTCTCATTAGAAATTCCACCGCAAAAATATGCTTCTGTCCGGCACAAAGGACCTAATGATGAGATTGGAAATACCTATAGGGAATTGCACAGCTGGATTGAAGAAAAGGGATACAAGCGGCTGAAAAATAAGTGGCACATAGAAATCCATCATAGCTGGGAGAGTATGGAGGATTTAGATATAGAGCTACTGGACACGATATCATAATGTTAAAAGACTGCCTTCCCGGCAGTCTTTTCCCTGAAAAAAGAAGAATGGAGAATTTAAAAGTGATAGATTATCGAATTAAGCATATGAAGGGCTACGATGAAAAAATAGGAAATCTTGTATCAATGCTTGAACATGCCAGGTCTGTGACTCTCAAAGATGTTGCTGGGTTGACACAGAAAGAGCTGGATTTTCTTCCCGATGAAAACATTAATTCAATAGGAGCACTTCTGAAGCATATTGCTTTTGTTGAATATGTTCACCAAATCATTACTTTTGAAAATAGAGATCTTAACGAAAAAGAACTTTCAAAATGGGCCGCCGCTTATGAATTAGGTGAGAAAGCAAGGAATGAAATTAATAATCATCCTCTTGAATTTTACTTGGAGGAACTGTCAGCAATTAGAGAGAAAACGCTAAAACTTTTAACATCTAAACAGGATAGCTGGCTATACCAAGAAGGAAAGTGGAGCAACGGATTAGCCTTTAATAATTATTGGTTCTGGTATCACGTCATGGAGGATGAAATTAGCCATCGCGGACAAATCCGGGTGATAAAAAGACAGCTGGCAACTCAGAGGTGATAAGCTGACCGTCTGGTTTTTCCAAAAATATGAAACTATAGTTCCTTTTGTTCGTATATAAGGTAAAACATTTAAAGGCGGTTAAAAGTTATGAACAAAAAAAATTGGGCCCTTTCAACAAGCGGAATGGCATACGGTCTGTCGCTGGGACTAGTTTTTGGAATGCTATTTGAAAATTGGGCATTGGGTATTGCCGTGGGAGTCGCCTTTGGGGCATCCTTTGGATCCTCAGAAAAGAAGTAAAGGAGGATCTGCCTTGATTAAAAATAAAAAGCTCTTTCTGACTTCAATTGTGCTAATCGTTATTTCCATGGCATTAAACTTTCCTTTTCCACATGAAAATCGACTAGGTAATGCAGGGGTTATGATTTTAAATATTCCAATTAATTCAGCGGATGGATTTCATTATACAGGGATTTTTATTCTCCTTTTACTTCTGCTGGGTATGGTCTTGCTTCATCGTTCACTCGAAAAATATCATTTGCGATCATTTTTTGCCGTTATCATCATCGTTTCCCTTCTTCCTCCTTCTCTGGCAGAGGCTTATCAAAAAACGCTGGCAAATGGCATCAATGCCGTTTCCTATTTAAAAGATGAAAGTCAATGTAAGTTTGTAATGATTGGTGAAGATACTTTGCAGGGAACTTGTGAGCTGCCATTTGAAAATTACAGCAATGATGAAGTGTCTTTTACTATCGGCTTTTATGACACATATTTATTTGAAGAGGATGTAAAGATGCTTTCACTGATGAACAGCGGTAAACCTAGTAACGTTAAATTGCTCCCAAACGAAGCTAAGGTTGTCCGGATTGAGAAAGAGATCGATGTGTCAAAAATCAAAAACCACGTTGAAAATGGAGAGGCCGCTTATGTAAGCATCATTATTAAGTCAGGTGATAAAAACAGGAAATTATAAGAAGGTGCTGAAGAAATGAACATAAGATTAAAACCCGTCACAAGAGACAACTGGGAAGAAGCCATTAAGATGAAGGTAAAAGAATCGCAGCGTGACTTCGTTCCTTCAGCGGCTGTTTCACTTGCAAAGGTATATATTAAACCAGATGGGGATGCAATAGAGTATATCCCATTTTCTATATATGACAATGAACAAATGGTCGGTTTTATCATGCATGCCTATGAACCGGACACGGCTAACATGTATTGGATTAACGGTTTTTTTATTGACAAAAATTATCAGGGCAGGGGATATGGACGGCCAGCATTAGCCGAGATGATCGGCTGGATAAAAACTAAATTTCCGCAATGCGAGGAAATCCGCTTGACTGTTCATAAAGATAATCATCACGCAAGGAATCTGTATAAAAACTTCGGATTTTCCCCGACTGGAGAGATTTGGGGAGAGGAAGAAGTTTACTATTTTTCTGTAAAAGGAGATATTTATGATTAATGAAACACTAAAAATAAATAAGCAAAGCTGGGATGAAGCGGCTGAAAGGTTTTATGGGCGCAATCCGCTGCCTGAATATGGACCGCTGGCACCAACTGAAGATGATCTTCAATTGTTCGGAGATGTGCGCAGCTTAAAGATGCTGGAGATTGGGTGCGGAAGCGGGCATTCCCTAAAATATTTGGACCAGCGCGGAGCGGGTGAATTATGGGGATTGGATCTGTCTTCCAGGCAAATCGAATCCGCAAAGGAACTTCTGGTAAATTCATCTTCACGAGTAAAGTTGTTTGAATCCCCGATGGAACAAAATCCGGGAATCCCTGCTGATTACTTCGATTTCGTTTTTTCCATTTATGCGATTGGCTGGACCACGAATTTAGACTGTACGCTTAAAAACATTCATCATTACCTAAAATCAGGCGGGGTGTTTATATTCAGCTGGGAACATCCGATGTATAACCGGATTAAGGCTGAAAATGGAGCATTAATTATGGATAAATCCTATCATGAGGAAGGCTCCTATCAGCATATAGCCTGGAACCAGCCTGCCATTATGCAGCAATATAAACTAAGTACATATATCAATTTATTAATAGAAAACGGGTTTGCGATTGAAAGGGTAATTGAAGATGCCAGCCTTACTGAAGAAGATGTTCAGCGGCATTCCAACCGGTGGTATTCCTATGAAAAAACGAAAGCTATACCCGCTGCTTTTATTATTAAATGCAGAAAGCTATAGAAGAAAAGGCGGATGAGACCGAATGACCTATCATATTAGAGTCAGAGCAGGTGCAGTCATTATAGAAAACAATTCGATTCTGCTGATTGAGTTTCAGGATGACAGAGGCCTTCATTACAATTTGCCTGCAGGAGGGGTTGAACCCAAAGAATCTGTTATTGATGCAGTGAAAAGGGAAGCGAAAGAAGAGGCATCTGTAGATGTGACGGTCGGCCCATTGGCATTCGTTTATGAATATGCCCCTCACTTAAATGAATTCAGGTATGGGCAGATACATTCATTGGGCTTACTGTTTGAATGTCAGTTAAGGGAAGGCTCATTGCCTAAAATGCCTTCAGCCCCGGATCCTAACCAGACAGGAGTTAGATGGGTGCCGCTTTCTGAACTGTCCAATATAGTATTGTATCCTAATATGAAAGCTCACATCTTGGAATATGTTAAACATAAAAGAAACATAGATTTGATCGAAGAACACACACTGGATGTGTACGCAATGGAGAAGAAAAAATGAACGAAGAAATAATGATCGATTGCGGTGAGGTCATCCTTAGGGAATACAGGATGGAAGATGTGCCAGAGCTTTATGAAATTACTTTACAGCCGGAAGTATATAAGTTTATTCCGGGTGCACAGGCTACGCTTGAACAGCGTATGAATTGGATGGAGGATTATGAAATTCCTGCGAATAAAAAATTCAGGTCCTCGATGCCTGCCCTGAAAGATGCAGGATATTTGAATTTGGGAATCATACTAAAGGAAACTGGAAAGTTTATTGGCTTTTGCAATACAGGAATAAAAGATGAATTGCCTGAGCCGAACAGGGAAATTGGCTATGCCATCTCAAAACACTACCGAAATAAAGGATATTCCACGCTTGCTGCAAAAGGGCTAATGGGATTTCTTTTTGAAAAAACAGTTCTTGAAAAACTGAATGCCGTTGCATTAACAAGCAATTCCAGTTCCATTCGCGTTCTGCAAAAGTGCGGATTTCAGCATGCTGGAGAAATGGAAATCGACGGAGAGCGATATTTCCATTACATCATCAGAAAAAAGGATTGGGCATCAAATTCAAAAAAAAGCCGTAACTGCAAAGACACCCTCCATCCACTGTGAGGGTGTCCCGTCATTCCATTATCTATCTGATTTAGAGTTTGTATTAAATGTGCCATTTCTGTTTTCCTGTTCATGTCCACGGACCTGGTCTCCGCCATTTCCTTTTTCGTGTACCTTTTTGCCGCCGAGTTTTACGTTTGGATATTCTTGTTCCTGCATGGTATTCACCTCCATGTTAATTAAATTATCCATAAAGGAAAAAAATATATAAATTTTGGGGTTTTTAAATGGAAATAACACTTATCAGACATGGCAGGTCATCGCAAATGGATAATCACCGCATGAATAGCCGTGAATTTAAAAAATGGGTTGAAATATACAACCGCTTAGGGATTCTTGAGGGTGAGACTTGTTCTTCTGACGCAATTGAAAAAGGGAGTTCAGCATCTTTTTTACTTACAAGTGATTTAAAAAGGTCAATCGAGTCGGCCAAAAGCATAAATCCTTCTGCAAAGATACAGACAGATCCATTATTCAGGGAAACTGAATTGCCCATACCTGCCGATAAATTTCCGGGTATGAGATTGAAGCCAAATACCTGGGCTGTGGTATTAAGGCTACTATGGTTATGCGGCTATTCACAGGGCTGTGAATCATACAGGGATGCAAAATTACGGGCAAAGCATGCATCATCAACATTAACCTCTATTGCAAAAGAACATCACTTTGCTGTTCTCGTAGGTCACGGTTTTTTCAACCATTTAATTGCGAGGGAACTTCAAGAAGCCGGGTGGATCGGGAAGAGAAAAACAGGTTCAAAGCATTGGAATGCGGATACTTACATCTTTTAACGGAGGGGAAGTAGAATGGTAAAACCTAATCTGGCAACCAGATTCAAAACATTTGGACAATATGAATGTCATGGATCCAGTGGGCTTTATGAGTTCTTGTCTTACAAGATTGCAGAGGATGAAGAATTGCTGGTTTTGGCATCTGAAGCGAGAGAAGGCCAGCCTGTGCCGAATTTATTTCTTGGAGCCATTCATTATCTGCTTTTAAGCGGGAAAGAGCATGAACTTAAGGAATATTATTCAAGCTTAGTGGAGAATCCAAGAAACCCTCTTGAATCTTTCCAAAGCTTTAAAGATTTCTGCAGGCTAAATTCACAGGAAATTAAAGAAATAGTAAAAGCAAAATTAGTCCAGACGAATGAAGTTAGGCGCTGTGCTTACTTATACCCTGTGTTTGCCTGGATCTTTCAGCAAACCGAAAAGCCCCTGGCCTTGATTGAAATAGGAACAAGCGCGGGCCTGCAGCTTCTTTGGGATAAATACTGCTACACATATGGTACAGAAGAAACTTTTGGAAATCCAGCCTCGAATGTTCAATTATCCTCTGAAATTAAAGGAGGCCATGTCCCGATTTTACCGCCAGAAATGCCGCCGGTAGCTTCAAGAACTGGAGTTGATCTGCATATAAATGACCTGAATAATGGGGAAGACTTTCTATGGCTGAAATCACTTATCTGGCCAGAACACCAGGAGAGAAGAACTTTATTCGAAAAAGCTGCCCAATGTGTGAAAGAAAATCCAATCAGCCTGTTTGAAGGAGATGGTGTTGAGCTTTTGCCCAGTCTGATTGAAGGTATACCTGATGAACACACAATCTGTGTTTTCCACACCCATGTGGCGAATCAAATGCCCGCTGATGTAAAGGAGAATCTGCTTGGAAAAATAAAAGCAAGAGGACAAAGTAGGGATATCTTTCATATTTATAACAATATCCAGGACCGGAATTTGCATCTGGATTATTATCTGGATTCCAAAGAATATAAGAAATTGGTCGGCCAAACCGAGGGGCATGGACACTGGTTCACATGGGAATTAAATTAAGCTTCCTTACTATTTCGCACCTCTAAAATTTTGAAACTTGACAGCATCTGTTATACTTATCTAGGTAAGTATATATTGTTTTAACCTATTAACAGATATATCTTGCAAATATTAAGTGATAGGTGGAAATACAAATGAGTCAAAAACCATACAGAGTTTTACTTTACTACATGTATGTTCCGATTGAGGACCCTGAGGAGTTCGCAGAGGAGCATAAAGCTTTTTGCAATGAGCTGGGCCTAAAGGGGCGTATTCTTGTTGCGAATGAAGGCATAAACGGGACTGTTTCCGGACCAGTGGAACAGACCGACAGGTATATGGAAGCAATGAAGCAGGATCCGCGCTTTGCGGAAATGGTTTTCAAAATAGATGAAGCAGATGGACATGCATTTCCTAAGATGAAGGTTCGTGCCCGTCCCGAGCTTGTAACTCTTCGCCTTGAAGACGATGTGAACCCGAACGAGGTTACAGGCAAATACCTGGAGCCAAAAGAGTTCTTCGAAAGACTTCAGGATGAAGACACAATTGTGTTAGATGCACGAAATGATTATGAATTTGATCTTGGCCACTTTAGAGGTGCGATCAGGCCGGATATCAAAAATTTCCGCGATCTGCCGGAATGGGTCCGTGAAAATAAAGAATTGCTTGGTGATAAAAAGATCATTACGTATTGCACAGGCGGCATCCGCTGTGAAAAGTTCTCCGGATGGCTTGTAAAAGAAGGATTTGAAGATGTAGCCCAGCTTCACGGAGGAATTGTCACTTATGGAAAAGATCCTGAAGTACAGGGAGAGCTTTGGGACGGCCAGCTATATGTATTCGACGATCGCATTGGCATTCCGGTTAACCAAAAGGAGCATGTAATCGTAGGCAAGGACTACTTCACAGGCGAGCCATGTGAACGCTATGTCAACTGTGCAAATCCTGCATGCAATAAAAAAATCCTATGCTCTGAAGAAAATGAGCATAAATATATGCGCAGCTGTTCTGATGAATGCCGCACGCATCCTCGGAACCGTTATGTTGCTGAACACGGCCTTTCCGAGTCAGAAGTGGAAGAAAGATTAGAAGAAGTAAGAGCATAAATGTTTGGAGCAGATTTTCCTTTATGGAATCTGCTCTTTTTTTATTGGAAATTTCATGAAAACTGATATAATATTCTTAAAATTTTTAGGTGGGTGGGATATGGAGAATTTACTGTTATTTCTGTTTATGTCGTTTCTGCTTGTCATTTTGCCGGGACCTGATACTGGCATCCTAATTCAAAACACGATTTCGAGCGGGAAAAAAAGCGGCATTAAAACGATGTTCGGATCTGTCGCTGGGCTGATGGTCCATACAATGGCCGTTGTATTTGGCTTATCGGCATTAATTGTAAAGTCTGCTTACATTTTTTCTTTTATTAAGTATGCTGGTGCGATATATCTTATTTATTTGGGCATCGTTTCGTTAAAGTCTCTATCAGATAAACAAGAATCAGCGGACATGGTGAGAAAGCATAAGAAGAACAAGTCCCATTTTCTTCAAGGATTTTTCACTTGTGTGTCCAACCCAAAAGTAGCTGTATTCTTTTTAACATTTTTTCCTCAATTTTTAAGTACGGAAGGGAATCACTTTGCGCAGTTTCTTGCGATGGGCTTAATATATAGTCTTATCACAATTATCTGGTTCTTTTTCTACGTATATTTGATTGACTTCTTCAGGGCCTGGCTGAAAAAACCTTCTGTTAATAATGCCATCCAAGGCGTTTCTGGTGTGGTTTTAATGGGCTTTGGCATTAAATTGGCACTTGAGAAACAGCCTTAAGGAAGGGACTGCTTAACCTCTAATATAGGTTAAAGCAGTTTTTTTTATGTTTTAAAGGAGGAATTATACCTTTGATTATAGCTGTTCTCCCCATCTTCTAATTAAATCTGTCATAGCATATTTGTTCTGTTCGAACTGCTTAGCCCGGTGCCCATTTGCGCCAGAAGGATGCGGAAAGCCTGATACTATGATATGTCCTGTAAGTTGTTTGGCTGTGTATAGATGACGGATGATCCTTTCGGCGGTTATTCCCAGCGGGATAATGAGTGCATGGCTATTGATTTGAGCCAGCTCTTCTGGGAATACTTCTGTTGCGTACTCGGCAAGCATCGCTGTTTTTAAAAGATCAGGCTGGTGTCCGGTATAATTATTGCCACGGAAGAAAACCGGATATTTTAGAACAGATGTGGTGTGAAGGAGCGGTCTATTTCGCTCGAAAAGTGTATCAGAGCCATCAATGTGCAGTGCTTCATATAAACCGCATTGATCTAGCATGCTTATTAAATTTCTCCTCATCCCTCCTGAAAAGCTGGCTGCCTTTTTGGTCTCCTTCAGGATTGCATTAAGCTCTTTTTCAGCAGCCAGTCCTTTCATGAATGATTCAAAGGCAATCCTCATTTGGCTCCATCCAGGAGTAATCCCGACGATCACAATTTTTGCGTCTTTATTGATATATTCGTTGTGCGGAGCATAATATATGTCCAAATCCCCACCCTGACTTATTAAGAACTCTTCAGTCATTAATTGATCCTTTGTCAGCGGCTCGCCTTTTGGCAGCTTTTCAATGGCCGGAAGATACTTTGAAAGTAATGAACACTCCATCAAGATCTCCTTCTAATATGAATTGGTATATGAATAATGTTACCAAATCATGAATAATAAAAGCCATCTAAGAGACATTAACAAATAAAAAGGATTCTGCTCATGATTGGACTGATAATAGCTGCCATTCTTTTTAATTTCATTGCATTTACAACAAAAAAGCGTCTGACTAAAAATCAAATTTTACATATATGGACATTCACAATTTCAGCTCAGCTGATATTTGATGTCATGATTGAGTTTAAATATTGGGGATACTGGTACTTTGACAAGGAGCCAAACTGGGCAGGATTGATGGCACATATTGTTCTTGTACCCCCGGTTAACATGATGTTTCTGAATTGGTATCCTTTCAGAGGGGATCTCATTAAACGATTTTCTTATATTATCTTTTGGGTAGTTGCCATTTTGCTGTATGAAGTCATCGCTTTATTGCCCGAGCCCTGGGGATATTTTAATTATGGCTGGTGGAGATTATGGCATGCAGCTTTACTTGATCCGATGCTGCTTTTATTGATGGTCAAATTCTATAAGCTGATTACGAGGTTTGAAGGGGAACTTAAATAACAGTATAAAGGATGATCTATAAGGGGGATGTGCTCTCCCTTTTTGTGTTAGATGAAATGATTTATGGCAGATGACTGTGATACAATTTAAGTATACATATTCCCGGAAGGAGAACATTTGTGGATATTAAATTGAGTCACAAATTGATAAAAGAAATGTGCGGTACTGTCTCCTTCAAAAGAGGGGACGCTTTTTTCCGTAATAAGAAGGTAACGATAAAGAAATACAATGATGATATTTGTGAAGCAACAGTATCTGCTGGTGAGGATTTTTTCGTTTCGGTCGAGAAAACATCCGGAAACAGTTTTAAGACATTGTGCAGCTGTCCAAAGCTAGCTTCGTTTGATAAAGAATGCCAGCATGCAGCGGCTGTGCTGCTGGAAATTTATGATATGCAGCAGCACAGATCGCCCATGATAAAGGATTCAGCAGGCACCCTTGGGGTTTCTCCCGAACACGCCTTAACGGATGGTCTCATGACACTTTTCAGTGAACAGCCAAGAAGGTCAAGCGGTCACCAGCTTCATTTTGAAAACAGGCAGGTGCTACATCCGGAATTCACATGTGTGCCTGTTCATTTGGGGAAGGGGCATTATTTGTTAGCAATAAAATGTACCATCGGCCCAACCGCTGTCCTTGATATCCGGCAATTTCTTCACTCCGTTAAAGAGGGTGAACCAAGCCTATTATCATTATCATTTACCTATGACCCCGCTTTGCATTGTTTCCCGCCAGAATCTGATGCAGTCCTTCACCAGCTGATACAGCTGATACACGATGAATCCATTTATATAAATGCTTTAATGGATGATTTCGATTATACTGCGACCAAGCATATGCTCTTAATCCCTCCATCATCGTGGGAACGTTTGAAGCCTGTTTTGGCGCTCGCTGAGAAAGTAAGGCTTGAGATAATGGGAAAAACATTTGAAAGGATGGCTTTTTCAAAGGAACGGCTGCCTTTAAGGTTTGAGCTTAGCGAAAAAGAAGAGAAATGTTATTTAAATGTTTTTGGCCTGGATCGAATGCTGATCCTGGATTCGTATTATGCTGTTCTATCTGGCGGCAAATTAATCACGCTCAATAAAGAAGATTGCCAGCGTTTATATGATTTAACACAAATGCTGGAGTCAGCCGGGAGAAGCCAGATTCCGATTGCTGCTGAACAAATGGAACTGTTTCTGGAAAAAGTGGTCCCTGGACTGAGAAAGCTGGGGGATGTCCATATTTCTGAAGACATGTCACAAAAATTTATGAAAACACCTTTGGTTGCCAAGCTATACTTAGATCGCCTGCGGAACCGGCTTCTGGCAGGAATTGAATTTCACTATGAAAATATCGTGATCAATCCGCTTGAAAGCAGAGAGCCGAAAGGCGGTACGCGGATTATCAGAGATGTGGAATTAGAGGATGAGATCCTTCAGCTTATGGAGGAAAGCTCCTTTGCAAAGACGGATGGCGGCTACTTTCTGCAAAATGAAGAGCTGGAATATGAATTCCTTTATCATGTTGTCCCTAAACTGCAAAAACTGGTGCAAATATATGCCACTACGTCTGTCAGAAACCGTATTTTCAGGGAGAATGCCAAACCGCAGATACGGATAAAAATGAAAAAAGAGCGGACGAATTGGCTGGAATTCAAGTTTGAATTGACCGGTATAGCTGATCAGGAGATACGGGATGTATTATTTGCACTTGAGGAGAAACGGAAATTCTATCGCCTGAAAAATGGCGCGCTCCTTTCTTTGGAAACAAAAGAATTTGAGGAAATCCAGCGTTTTCTGAAAGCTGTGCCTGAACAGGCTGAGGATCTGGAGAGCGGTTTGAACATGCCGATTGTATCTGGTCTTAGAATGCTGGAGGCAGCTAGTGATCAGGAGATGTTCCGTCATGAGGAATCCTTCAGGGAGTTTTTAGAAGAGCTTCAGAATCCATCATGCCTCCAGACTCCTGTGCCGGAAATCCTGAACCCTATTTTGAGGGAATACCAGAAAAACGGCTTTAAATGGTTAAAGACAATGGCGCATTATGGATTTGGCGGCATTTTGGCTGATGATATGGGACTGGGGAAGACGCTGCAAAGCATTGCTTTTATTCAGTCTGACCTTAAGGAGATTCGGGAATATACCGCTCCTGCACTTATTGTGTGCCCTTCATCCTTAACATATAACTGGTTAAGCGAACTGACGAAGTTCACACCGGACATCCAGGCTATTGTCATCGATGGAACTCAAAATGAACGGGCTGAGCTTCAAACGGATTTATCTGGCATTGATGTGGTGATTACTTCCTACCCCTTGGTGCTTAAAGATATTAAATGGTATGAAATGCAGGATTTTTACACTGTTTTTTTCGACGAAGCACAGGCATTTAAAAATCCGGTAACCCAAACAGCGAGGGCAGTAAAGAAAATTAAAGCCAAGTATCGCTTTGCTTTAACAGGCACACCCGTTGAAAATTCAGCGGAAGAACTGTGGTCTATTTTTCATGTTGTCTTCCCTGAATTATTTGGCGGCTTAAAGGATTACGGAAATTTAACACGGAAGACGATTGCCAGAAGGGTTCGTCCCTTCATGCTCAGGAGGCTGAAAGAAGATGTTCTTTCAGAGCTGCCTGAAAAGATGGAGCTTATTGATTCTGCTGAATTGCTGCCGGATCAGAAGAAGCTTTATGCAGCTTACCTGGCAAAACTGAGAGAAGATACCTTAAAGCATTTAAATAAAGATACACTCAGAAAAAACCGCATAAGAATCCTAGCTGGTTTGACACGGCTCCGTCAAATTTGCTGCCACCCTGCTTTATTTGTGGATGGATATAAAGGGAGTTCAGCAAAATTTGAACAGCTCAAGAGAATTATCGAAGAATCCAGATTGTCTGGAAGAAGAGTACTTATTTTTTCGCAGTTCACTAAAATGCTTGATCTTATTGGCCGAGAACTTGCCCTTCTGGATCTGCCGTTTTTCTACCTTGATGGACAGATACCTTCCGCGGAAAGGGTGGAAATCTGCCGCCGATTTAATGAGGGAGAACGCGATTTTTTCCTGATTTCATTGAAGGCAGGCGGTACGGGACTAAATTTGACTGGTGCAGATACAGTCATCTTATATGATTTGTGGTGGAACCCCGCCGTTGAGGAACAGGCAGCCGATCGGGCTCATCGCATAGGACAGAAAAATACCGTCCAGGTAATAAAATTATTGTCGAGAGGCACCATCGAAGAGAAGATGAATGAACTTCAGGATAAAAAGAAAAACTTAATTGAAGAAATCATCGATTCGAATGAAAGTGCAGCCGGAAGACTGACGGAAGAAGATATACGCGAAATATTAATGATCTAAAAGGAGAGACCCCATGCCAGAAAATAATCTAAAGGGGAGCAGATTCCCTGAAAAGCTGGCAAAGCCAGCAGTACGTGCACTTGAAGGGGCAGGCTATTTTTCACTGGAACAGCTAGCCGCTGCCACTGAAGCAGAATTGCTGGAACTTCACGGAATGGGACCGAATGCCATGGGAAAACTTCGCAAGGCAATGGCGGACAATGGTTTGTCATTTAAAGGTTAGTATGGAAGACGCGACTCTTGAGGCGCGTCTTTTTTTTGGCTGTCGTATATTTGGGTTGTTTTTAATTACTTAGTTTAATTTGCTGAGTTGATCTTCGCTGTGGGCACTTGATCTCGAAAATGCTGACGCATTTCCTTCGTGCGGTGTTGATTCGAGGAGTTTATTCAATGTCCTGCGGGATCACCGCACGCCCCGCAGAAAGCAAGTGCCCCGTGCTGAAATCAACGGGCAGAATTCATAGACAACAACAACAATCTATGAGAAAAAGCCTTCTTAATCTATCAGATTAAAGGAGGAATTTTCCAATAGTTAGAGAAACTCTTAGTATTAAAAGTTTGGAGGGATTCCTATGTGTAAAGTTGTTTCAAAGGAGTTTAAAGCAGTAGTCATAAAAAACAAGGGTCTTTTTAAGGATTATGCCGGCTTGGTGCCTGAAGCAGCTCAGAGCTTCTTGAAGCATGGCCATCTTGTACAGCATAGCAGCGGACTGGAAGTGACCATTTATGAACCTAAAAGAGGGGAAGACCACTTAGAGGGAATATATTTTGTCGGTTACTTAGTTCATGAGAAACCTGATACGCTGCCAGATGGGATGGAATATATAGAGGTACAGCATACTTATGCATCAATCAGAGGAAAGGGAGCTGACATGGGCGGCCTGTATGCGCGTCTTAACAATTGGATTAAGGAGCAGGGCAATACGCAGGATTCCGCTGATCATTATATTTTGGAAGTTTATTATCCGGTTGAAAATGAGGATGAGGATGTAGAAGTATACATTCCAGTCAAAAACTAACCGCTCAAATTCTGAGCGGTTGTCTGTCTTAGATCTCTTTCGACGAGATCGGGAGAAAGAGCTTTATGCCCCTTTTATTAAATGGAAGCAATTTAAAATCGGCTATCAAATGACTTATATAACCCGCAAGGCATGTATAGAATACACCCTCTATGCCAAGTGATGCTTCAAATTTCGCAGAGATGAATCCAAAAAAAATAACACCCAGGATGGAATGAGTATAACTCCGGTGGGAAACGAAGGAAGCTATTAATATATAAACCCCAAATAATATCAGCCAAAGTTCCTGCAAAGAGATGCCTCCCGCCAGGACGCCAATTCCGGTAATGGTCAGCATATGCTTTTGCCTGATTTTCGCAGAAATGGCGGTCATACTGATCCCTATAGCGATTCCCAGCCATTTCTCTTTCGGCGAGCCTTCATATAAGCTATAGATGATCATTAGAATTCCTATGATTTGTGCAACTGTCCGAACGACTTCATGTGAAAGTGTAAGCCGGTCACGAAGTTTTCCATCAATGTCGAGGTCCGGAATTAATCCAGAAACGCTGCCGAGTCCTACTAATAATAGAGTTGTGGATGGGCTGGCATGAACAGTGTTCGCAACCACGTATCCTGCTGCTGCTCCAATAGCTGCATGGGCGGTACCATTCAATATAATTTCCACCTTTATAATATATTTGCATTTTTTTCATGCATTCTTATATTATATCAAAACATTTGTTCTGTTTAGGCGTTAATAGATTATTTTGTTATTTAGGGCTAAATTCCCCTCAGAGTTCATTATCCTGGGCATACTTAAAACAGTTCATGGTATAATGAACAATACATTGAGCTATAAGCATACAAAATAGAATTTGTATCTAAGGAAGGTATTTATGTCAGAGGAAAACATAACGAGGATTCATTTAGACGGCAAGGAATACATACTGATAGGAACAGCACATGTTTCAAAGCACAGCGCGGAACAAGTGAAGGAAGTCATAGAGGCTGAACAGCCTGACTCTGTTTGTGTGGAATTGGATGAACAGAGATATCAATCGATTACAGAAGGCAGCAAGTGGAAGGAAATGGATATCATCCAGGTAATTAAGGAGAAGAAGGCATCACTGCTTTTAATGAATCTGGCGATTTCATCCTTTCAAAACCGTATGGCTGACCAATTCGGCATTAAAGCCGGCCAGGAAATGATTCAGGGAATTGAATCAGCAAAGGCTGCCGGGGCAAAGCTTGTTCTGGCCGACCGGAATATCCAGATTACCTTTGCAAGGATTTGGGGCAACCTCGGATTAAAAGGAAAATCCCTGCTTCTTAGTCAAGTAATAGCAAGTATTTTCAGCAAGGATACGATAACTGAAGAAGAACTTGAGAAAATGAAAAATCAGGATACGATAAATGCGATTCTAAATGAATTTACAGATAGTTTTCCGCGATTAAAGAAACCGCTCATTGACGAACGGGATCAGTACCTGGCACAAAAAATTAAAGATGCACCAGGAGAAAAAATAGTAGCGGTGCTTGGGGCAGCCCATGTACCGGGGATCAAAGAGGAAATCAAAAAAGAACAGGACATGGCCAAATTGACTGAGCGCCCTCCAAAATCCAATGTTCCAAAGATAATTGGCTGGAGTATTCCGGTGTTCATTTTAGCCATAATCGCCTATACATTCTTCGCAAATCCTTCTGCGGGTCTTGCACAGACTATTAGCTGGATTATTTGGAATGGCTCCTTGTCAGCACTGGGGGCTGCCATTGCAATGGGACATCCGCTCACCATTTTAACTGCCTTTGTTGCAGCGCCAATTACATCATTGAATCCCCTTCTTGCAGCAGGCTGGTTTGCCGGACTGACTCAGGCTTATATAAGGCGTCCGAATGTAAGGGATTTTGAAACCTTATCTGAAGATGTCTTCAGTGTTAAAGGATTCTGGAGAAACAAAGTGAGCCGGATTTTATTGATTGTTGTCCTGTCCAATCTGGGCAGTTCGCTGGGAACCTTCATTGGGGGAGCCGATGTAATCAGAGTGTTTTTTGAAAATTTATAAGAAATCTTTTCTGGGATGAAATCAAAATGATTTCATCCTTTTTCAATTTTAATGAATTTTTTATACTTCCAAAAAAAAATGAAGAAGGCCAGATGGCACTTCTTTCATTATCTGTCAGCAGCAATCGCTTTTCTCTTATAAAGCAAGGACCCCAAAAGAAAAGTAACGGCTCCCCATATCACCATCACGCCAATTCCTGCCCAAAGTGCTGCTGTAGCAATGCCGGTTTCATACACCATGCTTTCCCTTAAGCCTTCAGCAAAATAGGTTAGCGGCAGGATGCTGGATATTGGCTGGATCCATTCAGGCATCGTTTCAATAGGGAAGAACACTCCGCTTAAAAACATCATGAGAAAACTGCAGATATTGGCTACTCCCATATAAGCTTCTGTTGTTTTGCTGAAAGATGAGAAGAAGTAGCCAAGTGCATTAAAGGATAAAGCACCGATCAGGAATACGATAATCAAGGTAATAGGATTAATATAAAGATTGGCGCCAAATACGAGGACACCTATTAATGAAAGCAGGATGATCTGCACAATACTGAACAACAGCCTCATAACCATATCACTTAATCCGAAGATGCCCATATTGGCCGGTGTCATCCGCAGCCTTTTGATTAATCCCTTTCTGCGCATATCCACCAGGTCCACCATGCCAAACATCCCTCCCTGGGCAATGGATAAAGCAATCATCCCAGTTAATAGGAAATCTGTATAATCCAATTCATTGGTGCCGGAGGTTATCGATTCATATTGCAAATCATATTTCGGAGAAGCACCTGCAGCCATTAAATTGGCCTGCTGGACAAACTTATCCAGAATGCCGGATACTGCCTGGGCTGCGGCACCCTGTTCATTTTCTTTGTTTATTACAAGGAAAACAGAGGAAGCCTCTGCCGACTCCGGCAGGATGATGGCGGCATCCACTTCCTGATCTTTTACCCATTCCTCCGCTTTATCCCTCGTGACAGGCTTTCCTGATTTGACTTCCAAAACGGGAAGTCCGCTGATTTGAGAAAGCATCATCTCTGAAGCTGGATTCGGGCTTGGATCCACAACAGCCACTTCGGTTTTAAACTCTTCATCTGAATTTCCGCTGAAGATGACCATGAAGATAACCATTAGAATAACCGGGAAAAAGATGCCCCAGAACCATGCCTGTTTTTCGCGAAGAGTTAATTTCAGCTGTGCCAAAAACATCATTTTAAATTGATGGTATCTATTAATCTTAATCCCTCCATTCTTTGCCGGTAAACGCAATAAACACATCTTCCAGGCTCATTTCCCGTATAGAGACCTGTTCCACCCCGAATGATTTTTCTTTTGTAAACTTAAATAAGTCCAAAAGGGTTTCTTCAGGCTTTGCTGCCCATATTTTTAGAGTTGCCCCTTCCCGTTCCGTTTTGGATACAGATTCCAGATCCTTCGAGAACATATCAGCATCCTCTGCAGCACTTACGCCATCAAGAAAACTCAACCTTATTTCCCGTTCATCTGTAAGCTTCTCTATGAGTGCGGAAGGGGAGTCAAGTGTGATCACATTCCCCTGATCCACGATGCATACACGATCACTTAATTTCTCTGCTTCTTCCATGTAGTGAGTGGTAAGAATGGTTGTTTTGCCTAGTTCTTTAAGGTGAAGAATGATATCCCAAATATTTCTTCTGGCCTGGGGATCAAGGCCGGTAGTCGGTTCATCCAGAAAAATGATTTCAGGGTCACTAATCAGCGCCAGTCCAATGGCAAGTCTTTGCCTCTGACCGCCTGAAAGTTTTTTTACATGATTGTTCCGGTGCTCCGTAAGATTGACTATTTCCAGGATTTCTTTGGCTGGCCGTGCATGGTCGTAAAAGGATGCAAAAAGGTTCAGGTTTTCTTCTGGTGTTAATAAATCAAACATGGCACTTGACTGTGGCTGGACGCCAATTTTCTTCTTTATTGAAACTGCATGCTTATTCCAATCGAGGTCGCCAAAATGGATTTCACCGTTATCGGGTGAAACAAGGCCCTCAATCATTTCCAGTGTAGTTGTTTTGCCAGCTCCGTTTGGACCGATAATAGTGAAGACTTCCCCGGCATTAACCGAGAAACTTATATCCTGGACAGCCTTTATTTGGCCAAAGGACTTTTGCAGATTTCTTACTTCTAACACAGTCATTCGTTTTCCTCGCTTTCATGACAAGTTGGATATCAGCATCATGCAAAATTATAACCTTTTATTTAATACGTTACTTTTTTTGAAAAAATTCATTTTTTTAGTAAACTTAATAATATCGATACTGGTTTCATAATGTGGGACAAACCGATATAGAAAAGATGAATGCTGAGTTTGAAAATGATATGAGAAGGCTTTTTCTATTAGAAGTTAGGGGAGAAGTGTAAATGCGAGAACTTCCAATAGTGGTTAATGATTTATTAAATGAGTACATTGATCTAGTAAATGAATATATGCCCATTCAGCTTGAAGGCCTTTATTTGCACGGGTCGCTTGCACTGGATGCTTTTGTGGAAGGATCAAGCGATCTTGATTTTATTGCGGTCACACATAGCGGTTTAACTGAATCAGAATTAAAAAAAGCTAAGGAAATCCATTGGATACTAGCAGATAAATATCAGTTTCCTGAGATGGATGGGGTTTATTTAACTCAAAATGACCTGGGAACGCTTTGTGAATGTTTCTACTATAATAACGGGACAATGAATTATGGGCATTTTCTGAATCCAGTCACCTGGTGGCTTTTAAAGAAGAATGGTATTGTCATTTATGGGGATGTTCCGGTTATAGAGATAAATGCCAATGATTTGGTTTCGTACACTTATGAGAACATGAATACATATTGGGCAAATCGAATCCAGACATTCGAGGAATCGATTGATGAACTTACACAAATAGCCGACTCTGCGATTGATAGAGAAGTTGAATGGACGGTGCTCGGCATTTTGCGTCAGTTTTACACATTGAGAGAGAAGGATATTATCTCTAAGCAAGGGGCTGGGGAGTACTCCTTAAAGCATTTGCCGGAAAAATGGCACCCGATCATAGTGGATGCCATCAATATTCGCAGAGGTGAGGAAAATAGACATTATGCAAGTAAGCGTGATCGAATTGAGGAGACAATTAAACTGTCAAAATATCTTATAAGCCAATCAGCAACAATCAAAAATAAGTGAGCTTCCCTTGATGTGAAGCTCACTTGACTGAAGGCCGTTACGTTATCCTCATTGGAGTATTCAAGTTATGGGAATCCCGATAAGATCGATAAGAGACAAATCTTTTTCCGTGTGAGGATCCATCCAATTGAAGAATCCTTTCATTAATTGTTTCCATATACAGAAAGTCATCATTCGCATTTAGACGATAGAAAGTGTAGGTGTTTCCAAGGAGTTCTTTCTTTGTTATTTGCGTATCGGGATGCTGCTGGATGAATTCTGACAGCTGCTTAACAGAAACTGAAGGAATCTCTGCCATTTCATAAAGCCTTCCTTTAAGGCTGGCTTTTAGCTTGCCTACGGCACTCATTGCCTTTTCTTTATATTTATTCCTGGACATGAAGTCACTCCTTTATAATGAGATATTAAGAATAATTTCCATTTGCAGAAAGAATAAACATTACCGGCAGGAAAGTCAAGAACAGTAACAACTGAAAAAATATTGCTGAAATCTTTCCTGTACTATGAACGATAGGAAGTGGGCGTTTTGCCTAAACAGATGAGTCATTTAATACCCGATTGTGAAAATTGTTTTGGGCTTTGCTGTGTGGCCCTCCCATATGCAAAATCTGCTGACTTTGCTTTTGATAAGGAAGCAGGTAAACCATGTCCCAATCTGCAAGCTGATTTTCGCTGTCAGATACATGCAGACCTAAGGGGAAAAGGCTTCAGAGGATGCACTTCATTTGAATGCTTTGGAGCAGGCCAAAAAGTATCCCAAAACACTTTTATGAATAGAGACTGGCGCACACATCCCGGACTTAAGAAAGAGATGTTTGATGTGTTTCCCATTATGCATCAGCTTCATGAAATGCTTTTCTACTTAACAGAAATTCTATATTTGGAAGCCGCTAGGCCTATTCATGGTGAAGTCAGAGAAATTTTGGACAAAACAGAGGATTTAACTAATATGGAACCGGGTGTGATTATGGGTACTGATGTCCAGTCACATAGGGGGGAAGTTAATAAGCTGCTTCTAAAAGCCAGTGAGCTTGTCAGGAAGAATTCAGGATTGAATCAAAAATCCGCGAAAAAATATAGCGGCCGGAGAGATTTTATCGGAGCCAGATTAAGCGGTGAGGTGTTGTGCGGAGCGAATTTAAGAGGTTCCCTGTTTATTGCTGCTGACCTGCGCAAAGCTGACTTGAGATATACGGATCTTATTGGTGCAGACTTGAGGGACGCGAATTTAAGCGGAGCCAATCTAATGGGAAGTATTTTTCTTACACAGGCTCAGGTTAATTCAGCAAAAGGGGACATGTATACGAAGCTGCCAAAGGGTTTACAGAGACCTCAGCACTGGGTGAATTAAAAGGAAAGAAGAGATACCGAATGACACAGAACGAAATCGTGCTTGCTGCCAGCACATCAATTCTACAGGAAGGCAAAGTGCTGATGATAAAAGAGAATAAACCCATGGTAAAGAATAAATGGAATTTCCCGTCCGGCCGTGTTGAAAAAGGGGAAGATATCCTTGTGGCTGCCTGAAGAGAAGTAAAAGAAGAAACGGGCTTGGACGTAAACCTGACCCATACAACTGGTATCTATAACTTTACCAGCAGTACAAACCATCAGTCATCTTATTCCCTTTTATTGCTCAAATAAGAGGGGGCTTTTTAAACCTTCAGGAAGAGGAAATTGCCGATAGCTTGGTGAACCTGTCAAACCTTAATCGCTTAAAAGACGAGGAACTTCGCGATGCCAAAGTCATAAGGCAAATCCTCCATGCCGTAAAAGCTGATAAACTTTTTCCCTTGGAGCTGTTCAAACAAAGTTATGCTGATAAGGTAAAAGGAATTTTCAGGAATTTTGTCGAAAGAATATCCTATCGATAAAATTAGGTGGGGTATGAATGGAGTTTAAAATTAAGAATGAATATTTTAATAAAGCCGTTGGAGAAGTAAGCAGTGCAATTTCTGCCAAGACACCTTTTCCGATTTTAACCGGGATAAAGCTGACTGCTTGTGAGAACCATTTAAGACTCACTGGAAGCAACTCTGATATTGTGATTGAAAAAGTCATTCCTGCTGCTGATGAAGGGGCTGTACTGGAAATAGTAAAGACTGGCAGTGTTGTAGTAACATCCAGATACCTGACAGAGCTAATTAAAAAGCTGCCGGGTGACATACATATCAAAGTGAATGAAAAGCATAACGTGACAATCATATCAGATGAAATTATCACATACATAAATGGTTTTCCAGCCGAACAGTATCCAAAACTTCCTGAATTTGATAATTCGCACAAGATCCAAATTTCTTCTGTAAAATTATCAGCAATAATAAAGCAGACCGTGTTTGCAGCTTCGAAGAATGATACAAGGCCGGTGCTCACAGGAGTGCATATGATTGTTAAAGAAAATCACTTTTCGTGTGCGGCAACTGACTCACATCGTTTAGCGTTTCTGCAGACAAGGATTGCTTCTGCTTCCAAAAGGTCTTTCATTGTTCCAGGCTCGAGCCTAAAGGAACTTTTAAAGCTATTGGCTCATCAGGAAGAAAGTGAAGTACAAATCTTCTCATCAGAGAGCTATTTAGTTTTCAAAACAAAATCGATCATGCTCTGTTCACGGCTTATTGAAGGCAAGTATCCTGATGTAACTGGACTCATACCGAATGAAGCGAAAACAGTTATAAAACTGGACGCAAAAAAACTATTAAAGGGAATTGACCGTGCCTGCCTGTTTGCCCTCGAATGGAAGAATAACAATGTCCTCCTGGAGATAAAAGAAGGGGCATTGAAAATATCTTCAGTTTCCTCTGCCATTGGAAAAATTGAAGAAACACAGCCTCTGTTAGAAATCACCGGCGAGCGGGAACTATCCATATCACTTGATGGGAACTTTTTAATGGATGCCCTAAAAGCTATTCAGGAAGAGCATGTACTTTTAAGCTTCAGCGGTTCAATGAAGCCGGTTATAATCAAGCCTGTCAGCGGCGAATCTTATATTCAGCTTGTTTCGCCCGTCCGTTCGTATTGAGAGCAGTCTTCTTACAGAATAAATGACATTTCTAAATCACTTTTTGCACCATTCACCAGCTGGGACAGCTGGCGGATGGTGCTTTTTTATGACTTACAATTACAAGTCTATATTTCCATTTCCATCCATTATAAAATAGAAGGGATGTAAAACTTAAGAAATGCAGATTCAATCTTAAGAAATTCTTAAGATTTCTATTACATTAATGTTAAGATTTTGCGTTTAGTATAAAAATATGAAAAGAGCACCTTGAAAGCAGGGGGATTATGGATAACTATTATGTACTCGTCGTAGATGATGAAAAAGAGATAAGAGATGCTATAGAAATTTATCTTAAAAATGAAGGCATTACTGTATTAAAAGCGAAAGATGGAATCGAAGCTCTGGAGATATTGAATGAGAATCAGGTGCATCTGATTATTTTGGATGTCATGATGCCAAAGCTGGATGGCATTTCAGCTACATATAAAATTCGCGAAAAGAAAAACATCCCGATTATTATTCTGAGTGCCAAAACAGAGGATACAGATAAAATCCTGGGGCTGCAGGTTGGAGCTGATGATTATGTGACCAAGCCTTTCAATCCTATGGAATTGGTTGCCCGTGTGAAATCACAGCTGAGAAGATATGTGACATTCGGAACGTTTGAAGGAGTCAAAAAAGTGATTGATCTGAACGGTCTCATGCTGGATAAGGAAGCAAAAGAAGTGAGTGTTAATGGAGAGCCAGTGAAAATGACTCCGATCGAGTATAAAATTGTGGAACTTTTAATGACGAATGCCGGACGCGTTTTTTCCATTAATGAAATTTATGAACGGGTATGGAACGAGCCGTACTATAACGCAGAAAATACGGTGGCAGTCCATATTCGGAAAATCCGTGAAAAGATTGAAATCGACCCGAAAAATCCGAGATATTTAAAGGTGGTATGGGGAATTGGATACAAGATGGAAAAATAAATTCATCATTGCGATGATAACGGTTTTATTTGCTTACGGAGCGAGCGGCGTTTTGTCTGTTCTAATAAACGGAAGGGAATATGCAAACCCGGACTATTTTCACACAAATCAGTTTAGAAGTGATTTGGATCAATATGCCGGATACCTGGAAATGTTCGAACTGAATAACCTTACCCTCGAAAAAGCTAAGGAAGCCATCGAGGTGTCGGAAGAGGACATCCATGAACATCGCTATCGTTATGGGACTCTGCCTGAACAAATAGATAATATTAGAAGCCAATATGAATATAGAATCCAAGAGGCAAAGGACACTGAAAATAATGAATTTGCCAAGGCTTTAACCGATCAGATGAACAAAAGAATCGAGGATATTACGAAGAACTTTGAGAGCGATGAACACGTACGCCCCAAAGTGATAAAAGAAAAAGAAGAAAAAATAGAAGAGTTTTTCAAGGAAAAAGAACAATTGCGGGATCAGTATGACTTTTATGAGGATTCATTTACTTATTATTTTGAGGACACTTCCACTGGTGAAGTATACACCAATTTAACTTTGTCCAAAAATGAGTCTCCGGATGAAGTAATGAAAAAAGAGATGGTTTATCATACCGATTACACCATGGACAAAAATTACTTCCTTCATATTATTATGGGGGGGTATGAGGGGTTTGAACAGTCGCTGGTAGAATCGCAATCAGGCTACTTTAAAGGACAAATTGGCCTGGCTAAAAATCTTCCTGATTCAAATATGTTCATTGACCAAAATAATCTTTTCAAACAAAAGCAGATTGTATTATTAATCTATGGCGGCTCAGCGGTTTTGGCTGTTATCGCTGCATTGATTGCTGGCAGAAGGTCAAAGGCCCTGTCTGCTGAAATCAAAAGGTGGGAGCCTTTATATAATAAGCTCCCTATTGATTTAAGAATAATCTTCTTGGGATTGACAGTAATAGGGAGCAGTTTAGCTCTTTTTCTGATAAATGATTTTCTAATAGACTCCTACAATATCCTGCCGCGTGTTATTGAATTGATTATTGTGCTACTTGGAGCATCTGTTCTATGCGGTCTGACAATTGTTCAGCTCAAATATATCGCGGGTGAATTTAAGGACTTGGAAAACGCAAAGGCAGTTTTGAAAAAGAGTCTGGTTTATAGAACGGCTGGCGGTTTGAAAACCAGCCTGCAGGAAGCCTTTTTAAACCGGAGTACAGGAACGCAGCTGTTTGTTGTTCTAATAATCATCTTTGGAATGGGAATGGGTTCAATTGTCATGTTCTTCCATCCGCTATTTGCCCTGTTTTATGTAATGCTCTTAGCGTTTGCAGGTATTCCGCTGGTTATGGCACTAATCAGGCGCTTAGGCTATTTCAACCGAATTGTTGAGACCGCAAATGAATTGGCAACGGGTCACATGGGCCAGGACTTGCCGGTTAAAGGAAAAGGTGTTCTGGCTTCACTCGCAGGAAATATTAATGTATTGAAGCAGGGCGTCAAAACTTCCCTTAGCGAGCAGGCAAAAAGCGAAAGGCTGAAAACGGAGCTGATAACAAATGTCAGTCACGATCTAAGAACACCATTAACTTCCATTATTACGTACACGGAGCTGCTGAAGTCAGGTGAGGTTTCTGAGGACGATCGCTCTGCCTACCTTGAAATCATTGACCGGAAGTCTAAACGTCTAAAGGTTTTGATTGATGATTTATTCGAAGTCTCGAAAATGGCTAGCGGCAATATTGAGCTCCGGAAGGAAAGAGTGGATCTTATCCAGCTGCTGCAGCAGGCTCTCGCGGAGCATAATAACGCTATTAATGAATCCAATCTGCATTTCAGAGTAACCAAACCTGATCATCCGGCAATCGCATTCGTAGATGGCCAAAAGCTCTGGCGAGTCTTTGATAATTTAATTGGCAATATACTGAAATACTCATTGGAAAACTCAAGGGTCTATATTGCGATAGCGAAAGTGAAAGGCCAGGCAGTTATAACGTTTAAAAATGTTTCTAAATATGAATTGGACGATCAAAGCGAAGAACTGTTCGAGCGTTTCAAACGAGGAGATAAATCAAGGCATACAGATGGTTCAGGCCTGGGGCTTGCCATAGCCAAATCGATTATTGATCTTCATGATGGAAATCTTGAAATAGATACAGATGGTGACTTGTTCAAGGTGAGCATTTCACTGAATATAGAGGAGTAAGGGAAGAGGATGGATTATGGATATTACCGAGCTGTATACGTGTCATTATAAACGCCTTTATCATATATGTTTCTCAATGACAAGAGACGCTTATCTTGCGGAGGATATCGTTCAAGAAACTTTTATTAAAGCCATGAAGAAAGCGGAAACGATTATCGATGAAGAAAAAGCGGGGGCATGGCTGTCTGTCATTGCCCGAAGGACTGCCCTGGACGCTATTCGGAGAGAAAGGCGGAAGGCTGCTGTGCCGATGGAGCAGGACATGCTCGAATGTCTCGGTGTTGCTACAAAACAGAATGTCGAGCAGGAAGTTGAATCCGGCTTTGCTGCTGAGGAAATCACCGGGGCTGTAAAGAAGCTGACAGGCAGCTATAGAGATATTCTTTTGCTGAAAATAGACCGGGGATTAAAGGAAAGGGAAATAGCGGCTATGCTTAATTTAAATCCTTCAACTGTAAAAACCAGAATCTTCAGGGCTCGAAAGCAGCTGAAAATGATGGTGAAAATGGGGGCATAATAACGAAAAAGAGAGCAATTGGCCAATAAGATTGGCCGCTTGCTCTCTTTTACATTTATCCTTCCGGCATGGGTGTCGTAGCAGACTCGAATCCGATGGACTTGTACTTCTTCATATCAGGTCAATTGTCTTCGCCTCCTTTGCATAGCAGACGTCCGAATTAGTAAATAATAATAATATAAACTTTCGAGAAAGAGATATAAGGAATAACTATGATCTTACTTATAGCTTCAATAATCGCCTTTAATATGATTGCCTTCAAAATAAATAAAAAAATGACTCCCAGCCAAGTATTGCAAATCTGGACTTTTACAATAGCTTTTCAGATGTTATTTGATTTAGTTGTTGAATTTAAACATCATCATTATTGGTACTTTTCTCCAGGTGTTGAATGGGCAGGCTTGCTGCCGAGGTTATTTTTAATTCCGCCGGTAAACATCATTTTTTTGAACGGATACCCTTTTTCAAAAGGGATTATTAAAAAAATGGTTTATATGCTTTTCTTTGTTGCGGCAATTATCCTTTATGAAATGGCGGCTCTGCTTCCTGAACCCTGGGGTTACTTTAATTATGGTACATGGAAAATATGGTATTCGATTATGGTAGATCCATTTCTTCTGCTGTCTCTCGTTTTATTTTATAAATTTATGATTTTATTAGAGCAGAAAAGTTCTTTCCATCAAAAGTATTGAAACAATAAAAGGCGGTTCATTGTATGTATTGGTTTCCTTATCTTTCCTTGCCAAATAATCTGATAAAAGCTCTTATCGAAAATAGAAATTTACGTCAGCTGGGTTGTCATTGCTTTAATTAACTTAAGAACGGATGCAATGCTAAGTTTATATTTTCGCCTATATAAGCTAAACAGCGGGGAAGCGTAGCTGGGAGTCCGTATCATTGAACTGACTCTTGAAAGCATCATTTGGGATTATTTTTTTAAATTTCATGCCAGAAAGTAAGCCTCTTTTTTCTTCTATACAGCAGCCTGGGTCATTTTTTCACTTCTTTTCGACTGGGTTACAGTCAAGAATTATTTCTCCTGTAAAAGTGGTATCATGCCCCCTATTTTTATGTGTTTGATTTGCATATTATTAGGTGAAATTAAAGCTTCCTGCTTGTGCCGGAAGCTCATTATCTGTTTGGGAGCCTATCTTTATGCCTGGCCATTCTGTTATCGAACAATTTTTTGGCCTCGTGCTTTATCACACCTCGAAGTGTTGTCAGTATTTTCATGTTTATCACCACTATAGAAATATGCCGCAAAAATCATTCAGTGCAAGTCCTTATATCTGCTAAGATGAGGAACAAAAGACTCCTGCTCCGTTAATTAGAGGCAGGAGTTTTTTATTTCATTTTTGGGGGAGAACATTATTCAATTTTCGATAAATAATCCATATTTTCCCCTGCTGAAAAAAGGTTTTTATTATTGATATAATAGATGGATGTGTACAGCGGAGGTGAAAACAGCATGAATGCATTTATTAATGTGATTAAAGAATCATTCAATTTCAGCGGAAGATCCAGACGAAGAGAATATTGGATGTTTATTTTGTTTACATTTCTCATCTCAATCATTTTAACTATTATTGAGATGATTTTTGGATGGGAGATTACAGAGGACATTGGAATCCTTACAACTCTCTTCTCTCTGATTATGTTAATTCCGAGTCTTTCTGTAACTGTCAGAAGGCTGCACGACACCGGGAAAAGCGGCTGGTGGATTCTAATTTCTTTGATTCCTTTAATCGGAGGGATTATAATCCTCATCTTTACTCTAATGGATAGTGAACCTGGATCAAATAAATACGGGCCATATCCTAAAAAAGCAGTATAATAAAAATCTTCAGCCGCCTTGGCTGGAGTTTTTTTTTGAAACCTTTTTTTAGAAAATTCGTATTACTAATAAGTGGTACTCTTTACCTGGAAGTGAGGAATTTTGGTGAGGAATCGAATATTGAAGAGACTTTCCTATCTTTTTACTGGTGAAACAACGAGTCTCATAATGTTTGTTTTTGTTAGTTATATGGTGAATTATGCTTATCCTGATCTCCATTTATATTCACTTTTTTCTTTCTGGTCATCGTTTCTGCTGCTGGAGTTTTTACTCCTTCAAGGCTCCATTTATTGGTTTGTAAAATGGAAGCGGTTAAAAAAAGAAAATACAGCTGCTGCACCGATAAGGCTGATTAAACAGTTAAGGGCCATAAAAAAATGGAACATTGCTATCATAATAATTATTCCTGCTGCCTTCATAGCAGATTATTATATGTGGCAACCATCAACATCTCAGGGACTGACTATTGCCGCCTTTATCTATATCTTTGCCATCCTCGAGTATGTTAACTATTTTCATATTCAGTTATCTTATGATAATCGCTCTGACATTAACAGCCTCAAGCAGTCAAAGCGCTTTAAACAATCATGCTTGAGCAAAGACTTTAAAAGACTGAAAAATTTAAAAGCAAAAAGCAGGAATTTAGGGTGAGCATACTGAACACACATGACATGGAAATGATAGAATCAGCAAATAAATTAATGAAGAAATTATACCAGGAAGGAAAACATCATGTTGCCGCACCAGTCAGAACCAAATCCGGCAAGGTCTATACTGCGGTGAATCTTGAAGCTTATATTGGAAGAGCTGCTGTCTGTGCTGAAGCAATTGTACTTGGAAAAGCCATATCAGAAGGCGATCGGGAATTTGAGACTATTGTTGCCGTACTATCAAACAGTGAAGGGTCTGATTCCCGTGTGGTCTCCCCATGGGAATGTGCAGGGAACTGATGAGCGATTATGGGGAAGATATACAAGTGATTCTGCCAGGTAAAGGCGATGTTTTTAGGAAATTTGGGGTAATGGAATTGCTGCCGGATTAGTATAAAAGAATTTAGTATATTGGAGGCTGATTTGTATGAATGGGATTATATGCTAAATACAAAAGAAGAGATTCTGAACTTCCGCGACATAGAGAAAAAATCATGCATTCTATTGAAAAGGATTTGATACTTGATCAAAATGTATTATCTGTTTTTTATGGCGGTTCCATAGGAGAAAACAGTACGGATTTATTTTCAGACATTGATCTGCGGATTATCGTGAATGATAAGGTATTTGAGGAATATAGGCTTAATAAAAAGGAAAGGGCGAAAAAATGGGGAAATGTATTATTCTTCGAAGATAATCCCCGCGCATCACATACAGTTGCACACTATATTAATTTTATTAAAGTAGATGCATTTTATTATCGTTCACAACAGCTCCAGCCATCTGTATGGCTTCAGAATATTAAGATTGTTCATGATATGGCTGGAGTAATGCTTGCATTATCGGAAAAGTCAAAAGGTTTAACTTACCAGCCAGCTCTTGAGGAAGTAGAAAGCTGGAGAAATAAATTTTTTGCCTATGTACATGAGATATACAGAAGAGTGAGCCGGGGGGAGATATATTATGCTCTGCACTGCCTGGACAATCTCCGGTTATCCATAGTAACTGCATGGCATATGGAAGCAGGGCTGCAGCCAAATACCTTTGGAGACTGGGCCAGATTGCAGGGAACAAGGAGCAAACTGGAAACCTGGCAGCTAAAACTACTGGAGGAATGGTTCAGCAGTCCGAAACCCTCTGAAATTATGAAGGTAATGACAAGCATGTTCCCGGAATTCAGAAGAGTTCATGCATGTCTTTGTCACAAGGTTGGGCTGGAAGAAAATGATGTTTTGGCGGAAAAGGTACTAGGAATGGTAAATTTAGACAAAGAAAGCAGGCGAGACCAATGGCGAAAGTAACCGGATTTGAATTAAACAGCCAGGAACCGGAAAAAGCAGCTGAGTTTTATTCCAATGTTTTCGGATGGGAGATTGAAGAACCGAATTGGGGATATTGGCCAGTCAAGACAGGGAATGACCAAAATCAAGCTGTAAATGGGGGCATCAGTAAAGGGCCAAAAGATTACCCTCATAGAACCCGTATTCAGATAGAAGTGGAATCGATTGACGAATCCATTTCTCTTGCAAAGGAAAATGGGGCAATGGTGGTAAGGGACAAAATGGAATTTGATGATTTCTATCTTGCCTATCTGGTGGATCCGGTCGGGCTTGGGTTTGGGCTTATACAGAAAAAGGGATAAGAGTGATGTTTTAGTGGCGTCCCTCTTGCTTTCTGTCATGATAAAGGAGGTTTTCAATATTCAGCCGCCTGGTAACGATTCCATGGGAATGGCGGAATACATGATTCAAGAACTAATAACGACGAAAAAGACGAAGGTCGAAGGAAAATGGGAGTTAATCGAGAAGAATAACGACGAAAAAGACGAGTGTCGAAGGAAAATGGGAGTTAATCGAGAAGAATAACGACGAAAAAGACGAGTGTCGAAGGAAAATGGTAGTTAATCGAGAAGAATAACGACGAAAAAGACGAAGGTCGAAGGAAAATGGGAGTTAATCGAGAAGAATAACGACGAAAAAGACGAGTGTTGAAGGAAAATGGGAGTTAATCGAGAAGAATAACGACGAGAAAGACGAAGGTCGAAGGAAAATGGTAATTAATCGAGAGGAATAACGACGAAAAAGACGAAGGTCGGAGGAAAATGGTAGTTAATCGAGAGGAATAACGACGAAAAAGACGAAGGTCGGAGGAAAATGGGGGTTAATTAAGAATAATAACGACGAAAAAGACAAGGGTAGAAGGAAAATGGTAGTTAGTCGAGATGAATAATGCCCAAAACGACGAGGGCCGAAGGAAAATGGGAAGTAATAAGAAGAATAACGGCGAAAATCCGAGTGTCGAAGGAAAATGTAGTTAATCAAGAAGAATAATGACGAAAAAGACAAGGGTAGAAGGAAATGGTAGTTAATCCTGCGTCTCTTCAAAAAACGATTTCACAGGTATAGGTCCTAATGAGTCCCAATCTTACTGAAGTTAAAAAGGAGGCCATATTATGAGTATAGGTGCAAATTATCTAATGATCGTAAAGAAAAGATTCCAGGCAGTGAAGGAATTAGCGGATATAACCATTCAGCGGCTTTCCAATGAGGAATTGAATTGGGCTTGCAATGAAGAGTCCAATAGTACAGCGGTAATTATCAGGCATATGAGCGGCAATATGGTTTCACGGTGGACCAATTTTTTGACATCAGATGGAGAAAAGCCTTATCGAAACAGGGATGAGGAGTTTTCAACAGCCACAGCCACAAAGGATGAACTATTATTGATTTGGGAAAAAGGGTGGAAGGTACTGTTTTCCGCTTTAGATAGTTTAAAAGAGGAGGATCTGCTTAAAAATATCACTATTCGAGGCGAGAGCCATCTAGTTATGGATGCAATAGAAAGGCAGATGGCCCATTATTCTTACCATGTTGGACAGATTGTTTATATCGGCAAGCTATTAAAAAACGAAGAGTGGGAAAGTCTCAGTATTCCGAGAGGGAAATCCGATGAATTTCTTAAGGAAATGCTCGACAAGCACGATGCCGGAAAATAGGATAGGCAGTGCATTATTTGCAATTGAGGAGGGAAATCATTGAGTAAACTAAGAATATCGCTGGCGGCAGGCAACATTTTAATTTCCCTTTATATGTTAATCACCCAAAGCTTTGATTGGATTCCATTTAGTTCTTTTCTTTTAGGCATGTTAATGCTGGTGATAGGCTGGGAAGAGCTGAAGAAAGGCAAAAGGGGATTCTTTTTCATCACGCTTCAAACATAATTAGCCTAATGGTATAATAAGGAAAAATCGAAAGAAGTGTTCTTTTTGGATCTTATGACGGGGAAAATCGTGTTTACTTCTTTATTTATTATCCTTATACATAGTATTGAAACACTGGCTTATGCAGTCCGATTATCGGGTGCCAGGGTCAAGCTGATAGCATCAGGGCTTTCTTTGTTCAGTACCATTGTCATTGTTTCACGAATGGCAAACATGGGGCAGCAGCCTTTGCTTGGCAGTATTATTGATACAGCGCCTGAACAAAACTTTCTCGTTTATGTGGAAAGCCAATTCAGGGTGTTAATAGGGGCATCCACAATAGGAACCATAATTGGAATTCTATTGCTCCCAACATTCATAGCCATTTTCTCAAGAGCGATTATCCGTCTTGCCGATGAGGAAGGGTCGGTTCCTTCATTACTGAAAATCGGGTTTAATTGGAAATCGGCAAAGAGAATGGTTAAACATTTTAAAATTCCGAGAATCTCCTATTTAAATGGGCTTAAACTTAGTGAAATTCCAAAACGGCTATTTTTATTCAATATGTTTGTAACAGCCATATATACAATTGGAGTACTGGCAGCCTTATATGCTTCCCTGCTTACAACGGCTAGCTCAAATACTGCTGTAATGGCATCCGGACTCATAAACGGTGTGGCAACGATTCTTCTATCCATTTTTGTGGACCCGAAAATTTCTGTTATGTCAGATAATGTGGTGCACGGGAAGGCCAAGTATTCGAATTTAAAAGGAATTTCGATTATGATGGTTACCTCCAGATTGATTGGAACAGTCCTTGCACAAATCATGTTTATACCCGGTGCATATTACATAGCCTGGGCTTCAAAGTTTTTTGTATAAAACATAAATAGAAACGGCACTGTCCATCCAGTGCCGTTTCCATTTAAATTTATATACTTTGGCTTTTTTTGCGCTTGTTTACATATTTGTAAGTGAACACTATAATGACTGCTGCAATGATGATCAGGGCTAGAGGCAGGGCATAGCTATTAAAAATTTCCTCTGCTTCTTTGTAGTGAGGGCCCAGTTTATATCCTAAATAAACATAGAATGCGGTAATCGGCAGCATTGCGAGGAATGTATAGATAGAGAACTTCCACACATTCATTTTGGCCATCCCGCATGGAATGGAAATCGCAGTACGGACAACTGGCATAAATCGGGCGAAGAAAGCTACCCCTGCGCCATATTTTTCAAAAAACTTGTCCGATGCATCAATCTGTTTTTGAGAAACCAAGAAATATTTTCCGTATTTTAAAACCATTGGACGGCCGCCATATCTGCCCAATGCATATAAAGTCAGCGGTCCAATCGTTCCTCCCACTGTACCTGCTAATACGACTAAATAATAATTAAAGTCTCCCTGGAAGACCCAAAAGCCCGCCAAAGGAAGAACCACTTCTGCCGGGATAAATTCAAAGCATAATGAAAGCAAAATACCAAAGTAAGAAAACTGTTTTAAGAAATCAATAAAGCTGATAATAATTTCTGACATAGCCACACATCCTGTTGATTAATAAGAAAAGCGCAAGCGCCTTGCCCACGAATGAACGCAGACTAAGAACGCCACGTCCTGTGGCAACGTCTGCATGACCCACATCCTGTGGGCCTCAAGCACAAGACGAGCCTCACGGAAAGGCGTTCGCTTTGCCTTTTGGGGAGGATTGGCTTGTGACCTCGAGGGGGCAGGCTGCTTGCGCTGGACAATTCACGAAATTAAAAGATATAAAACGTACATAAGTCAGTCTAACGGGTAATAGGAAAACAATCAAGTATTTATATAGACAGGCAAAAAAGAAACGGCAGCTGCCGTAACCGGAGCCGCCGTTTTTCCTAGCTTAATTGGGGCTTGCTTTTAAAAACTTCCAGATAATGCAGCTGGTGCCCATCTTTTTCGTGGACTTTAAATGTAAATCCATCTGCTTCAATCTCTGTTCCTATCTCTGCTTCCATATGCTGTGTCAGGAACCAGCCGCCGATTGTATCGACGTCTTCATGCTCAAAATCTGTGCCAAGCAGATTATTGACATCGTCTATAAGAAGCTTGGAATCCAGAATATAGTGGTTATCGTTAAGCTTTCTAATTTCAGGAACCTCATCTTCATCAAATTCATCACGGATTTCTCCGACAATTTCTTCAAGAATGTCTTCGACAGTCACCAATCCGGAAGTTCCGCCATATTCATCCATTAAAATGGCAATATGGATGCGTTCTTTTTGCATTTTGACTAGCAGGTCATGAATCGGAATGCTTTCAATTACATGGATAACCGGGTTAATAAACGAGTCAAGCTCAAGATTCTCCGGGGTGATCCTGTTTGTAAGACTGGCCGTCAGAAATTCTTTTACATTAATAAACCCTCGGATATTGTCTTTATCCCCATCTTCCACTGGATATCGTGTGTAATTCTCTCTCTGGATTGTTTGCATAATATCTTCTATTGTGTCATCAGAAGCAATCGTAATCATTTCAGTACGCGGAACCATGATTTCTTTTGCAATTCTTTCATCAAATTCAAAGATATTGTTCACGTACTTTAACTCATTTTTATTGATCTCACCGCTTTTATAACTCTCGGATAAAAGTATTCGCAGTTCTTCTTCGGAATGGGCGATCTCATGCTCAGAAGCCGGTTTTAAACCAAATATGCCAACCAGTACCCGAGCAGATCCGTTTAAGAACCAAATGAAAGGGAACATCAAACGGTAGAACCAAATAATCGGCGCTGCGAACGCCATTGTAACTGCCTCAGCTTTTTGGATGGCAACGGTTTTTGGTGCAAGCTCACCTACAACCACATGCAGGAAGGTGACTAAAGCAAAGGCAATGCCGAAGGATAAAATATGGGTAAGCGATTCGGCAATCTCAAATCTTTCAAATACCGGGTGCAATAACTTTTCGACAGTAGGCTCACCAAGCCAGCCCAGCCCTAATGCGGTAATGGTTATTCCCAATTGACAGGCTGATAAATACTCATCAAGGTGAGTGACGACTCTCTTAGCTGAAATAGCCCTTTTATTGCCCTCAGCAATCAGTTGATCAATTCGGGAAACACGTACTTTTACAATCGCAAACTCAGTTGCTACGAAGAATGCGGTTAATGCTATTAATAGTGCAATCAGTAATAAATTTATGGTTGTCAACGAGCAGTCTTACTAAAGTAAGACATACACCTCCTAAAATGGTTATAATCCTTATAAAGTTCACTACTTAAATTGTGCCCAAATAGATATCCATAATGCTCCAAAAACCTAAAAAAACGTTTTGGCACAGGATATCAGTTGAGCAATAAAAGCAATGTTTGAATTAATGATAAGCTTTCATGTGAAATATTCTTTTTGACATATTCGTATTTTTCGGGATCAGATTTTTTAAGCTGTGAAAGTGCTTTTGTCACATCTTCCTCCAGATCCTGAATTTTGAGCCTTAGTTCAAGAACATCTACCTCTTCAGAAAATCGGCCGATAACTTTTTTCTTTATTTCCTCCAGCGACAAACCATCCGCTTTACATTTTTCGATAAAAGCAATACGTTCGATGGCGGAATAATCATAATAGCGATAATTTGAAGGGGAACGTTCTGCTTTTAGCAGTCCGAGTGAAGTATAGTAATCAATCGTTCTCTTAGTAACCTTTGCTTTTTCAGCCAATTCTCCTATTCTTAACTTCTCAGCCCCATGAGGATTCCTCCAAACTGTTACGTGATGGTTATGAATCTAATTATACTAAAAAATAATAGAAAATCAATGAATTTGAATAATGAAACAAGCAGGGAGGAGGAAATTTCCACAAAAAATAACACCAGATAACCGGTGCTATTTTGCATTCAGGCTTTAACGGCCTCTTTCTTTGCTTCTGTTTCCGCTACAATTACTGCACATGCAGCATCACCTGTAATATTAACTGCTGTTCTCGTCATATCAAGCAGACGGTCAATCCCAATGATTAATGCGATACCTTCAACAGGAAGATTGACAGAGTTAAGAACCATCGCTAGCATAATCAAACCGACACCAGGCACACCAGCTGTACCAACGCTGGCAAGAACGGCAGTAAGGACAACCGTGATTAGCTGTGTCAATGTTAAATCAACATTATATACTTGGGCAATGAAAATAGTTGCAACTCCCTGCATGATGGCTGTTCCATCCATGTTGATGGTTGCACCGAGAGGCTGAACAAAGCTGCTGATTGATTCAGGAACTTTCAGATTTTTTTGGGCCGTATTCATGGAAATCGGCAGAGTCGCATTACTGCTTGATGTACTGAAAGCAACACCCATGGCCGGCGCAAAGCCTTTAAAGAACCATAGCGGGTTTTTCTTTGCGAGTAAAGCAATTGAACCTCCATAGGTTAAAATCGCATGTATAAATAACGCAAGAAGAACTACGATCATATAAAGTCCCATAGCTTTAATGGCACTTAGACCCTGACTTCCTACAGCAGAAACGATAAGTCCAAATGTTCCATAAGGAGCAAATCTCATAACCAGGTTAACAAGGTACATCATCATGTTATTGCCTTGTTCAATAAGGTTTAATATGCCTTTTGTTTTATTGCCGAGCATGGTTAATGCAAATCCGACAAAAATAGAAAAAGTGATAATCTGAAGCATATTGCCTTCCGTGAAGGCTTTTACCGGATTGGTTGGAATAATATTTAATAGTGTCTCTGAGACAGGAGGAGCTTCCTTCGATTCGTACTCCACGTTTGTGACGTCAAATTCACCAACGTTTCCTGGCTGGAAAACAGCTGCCAAAGCAAGACCTATGACGATTGCAATGCTGGTGGTAACCAGGAAGTAGGAGATTGTCTTAATCCCAATTCTTCCCAACTTCTTAGGATCACCGAGGCCTGCTGTTCCAAGAGTGATGGAAAAGAAGACGATCGGAACAACCAGCATATTGATGAGATTTAAAAAGATTTTTCCCAGCGGAGTAAACAAAAACTTGTCAAGCTCGGGGAAAATGCCAGGTGCAAATAAATTAATCAACAGCCCTGTGATTCCCCCCGCGATCAAAGCAAGAATAATTTTAGTAGATAATTTCATACACGTTCCTCCAATGAAATAAAAGATGTAAAAAAATGTAAAATGGACACAAAAAATATTTTGCCTTTCCTATAATACCCCCAAAAAACATAAACCTAACTAAAAAAGGCAACAAAAAAACACAGAGGTAATAACCACTGTGCATTTATGCAGTGTTCCCTCTCAACACGCTTACGAGGTTAGCTGTCGGGTTCGGGTCTTGAGAGTACCCTACCTATAAAAGGATTCACCCCAGGTACTTTTATTAAAAAAGTACAGTTGGTTCCCCCGCTCAATTAAGATTAAGCGAAAATTATTAATGTTTTTTTAATATATTAACAATAATCATAAAAGTTGTAAATCATACGATTTTCTTATCTAGGTTTACTAAGGTTACTATAATTCAAATAGTAATTTAATAGGAAAGGTCAATTTGGTTTTTTAGCAATAAGATTAGAAGTTAAGCCAGCTTAAAAGAGGATGTCTTTTTTTGTCTTTCACTTTCAATTCCTTCTTATTCAGCTTGTCTTCATGTTCGGCCAGCCACTCTTTTAACTCTTCTTTGTCCTTGCATTGCGTATAATAAGTCTCGCCGTTTTTCCCAGTGGCACTTACAACATATCTGCATGTATTTCCCATAAAGCACCCTTTTCAAAGTAATTTCTTTTAGAATTATAACAAGATTTATGACAATGTCCACCATTATTTTTTTGGATTATGAGTATATTGGCTTTGGGGGTATTGCTGATGATAATATGCCTGAAAAAATTCAGGTAAGATATCCGCTGAATTATTGTCGCTTCTGCATTTATCCAATTGGTCCGGCAGCTTATTGATTACTGGGAAAGTTTTGCCTGTTGTCTGTTCCAGGGGGAATGGCCTTTCTTATCTGCGTGGGAACTGTAATAAAGCCGTCGAGAATCTCATGACTAACAGTAACCCCTTTGAGAGTATAAAATTCAAGAGCCTCTGTATTCCTATTTGATACATAGATAAAATAATCTTCCACATCTTTAAATTGGATTAACCATTCCATCGGCATGTTAAAAAGAACTGATCCAATTCCATATGGTCTGTAGCATTTTTATAAAGAATTGAGATAAGCAGCCAACATGGCTTTTCCCGACTGAAGTCAGATCAAAAAAAAAGGCGAAATCATTGGAGCAGGCTTCCTTAGGAGAAACATTGGAATAGACATAGCCCACGATTTCTTCATCGTCCTTAACGATCTCAATATAATTATGTAAAGCTGATTTTACGGATGGAATCATTCTAGTTTCAAAATTCATGCTGTCAAAACGCTCAGGTGTTATATGTGCCTTAGATTTCTGAAAAGCCATCAGCTTATTGCATAAATCCCGGCAAAGTCTGATTTTCTCTTCTGTTATCACTTCATATTTTAAATTCATCCTATTCACCCCTAGTTAAATTTTAAATTGGAAGGTCTTCATTCGTCCAAAAAGGAGGGAATTTATCCTTGATAGAGAAGTTTATTTTAAAACTAATATAAAAAGAGGGACCATAATGATTAGGGAAATTGATATTAAAGATCGAAAAGCTGCTGTGCAAGTTCTAAGTGTCCAGCTTCCTGCGTATAAAATTGAGGCTGAAATCATTGGATGTCCTGATTTACCGCCTTTGAAGGATACGGCTGATGACTTGCGAATAACCGGAGAAACCTTCCTTGGGTATTTTATAGGTGAAAAATTATGCGGTGTGATTTCTTTTAAAGAGGAAAATAATGTTTTAGATATTCATAGACTGATTGTGCATCCTGAACATTTTAGAAAGGGAATTGCACAAAAGCTGCTGAACTTCATTGAACTGAGGCCGATGAATGAAAAAATGATTGTCACAACAGGCTCTAAGAATACCCCTGCTGTCGCTTTTTATTTAAAGAATAGTTTTAAAGAGCTGAAGAAAATAGAAATAAATGAATCACTGACTATTACTGCTTTTGAAAAATATTTATAAAATACTAAAAGATTAAGCGACTCTTTCATTTGGAGGAATCACCCTCTCTAAAATCCGTTATATGCTTTTATAGAGACTGCTATTACTGTCCCGCAATTGCTTTAGGTCATTGGAATATTACTTAAAGGGGAGTACTCATGTTAATTAGGGATTATGATAAAAGGTTAAGTTCTGTAATTAAAAATGTTGGTTTTTCCGGTGTCGTACTTGTTAAAGAAAAGGAGGAATTGATCCTTCAATTAGCAGAGGGGGATGCTGATCGAGCAAATGAAACCCCAAATAATCCGGGTACCAGGTTTGGCATCGCCTCCGGGTGTAAGATTTTTACGGCGGTTGGCATTTGTCAATTGGCCGAGAATGGATTCATATCATTCGAAACAAGACTTAATGATGTATTGGAGGATGTTTTTCCCTTATTTGATGAGACAATTACCATTCATCACCTGTTAACCCATACATCCGGAGTGCCCGACTATTTTGATGAGTCAATTATGGATGATTTTGAGGAGCTGTGGAAAGAAAGGCCAATGTATCTATTAAATCATCTGAGAGATTTTCTTCCTATGTTCCAGAATAAAAAGATGATGTTTAAGCCGGGGGAGAAATTTCATTATAATAATGCCGGATATATACTTTTGGGTTTAATTATAGAGAAGAAGACAGGACTGAGTTTCCAGGATTATATCCATTCCCAAATTTTTGAACCATGTGGAATGAAGGATTCAGGCTTTTTCCGATTTGACAATCTTCCTGAAAATACAGCAATTGGTTATATAGATAATGAAGAAGATGGGACATGGAGAACCAATATTTATTCATTGCCCATCAGAGGCGGTTCTGACGGAGGAGCCTATGTTACTGCTCAGGATATGATCTTATTTTGGGAAGCATTGTGTAATGATAAGCTCATAAGCGGGGAGTATACTGAAAAGCTGATGTCCCCGCATGCCAAAGCAGATGAGAATGAGTATTACGGCTACGGATTATGGATCAAAAAGAAAAACGAAGCCATCTTCAAATATCACCTCATGGGCTATGACCCGGGAGTCAGCTTTCATTCTGCCTATTACCCTGAAAGCGGGATAACCCTTGTGGTGCCATCAAATAAATCATATGGGCCATTTACTGTAATGAAAGAAATTGAAAAGGACTTTTAGATGAGCTAAGTACAGGTGCTTATTTTTTGTATCTAATCGGGTCTGTTTATAAAGGAGCGGTTATATGAATTTTAATTTAAGAGAAGCTATTGAGATTCTTGAACGTACACCCCATACGCTGGATGCATTACTAAGCGGTCTATCTTCGGAATGGCTTAATGGCAATGAAGGGGAAGGCACGTGGAATGCTGCCGAAGTGGTTGATCATTTGATTGATGGCGAGGAGAAAAATTGGATTCCACGGCTGAAATTTATTCTGCAGGAAGGGGAAAGCAAGCCCTTCCCCCCATTTGACCGCTTTGCTCATTTAAATGTGTCAGAGAGTCTATCACTTGAAGAAAAGCTTGAAGTCTTTAAGACCCTTAGAATGAAAAATTTGGCCATGCTTAGGGGTATAACTGATCTGGAAATTCATTTCGAAAAGACAGGGCTTCATCCAGCATTTGGACCAGTCAGAGTCAGGGAATTGATTTCCACTTGGGCTGTGCATGACCTTACGCATATTTCACAGATTTCTCGAGTATTGGCAAATAGATACAGAACTGATGTTGGTCCTTGGATTGAGTATCTGGGCATTTTAAAAAAGTAAGCACTTTAAAAAAATTGCATCAAAGTTAAGTTTGTAAATTCTGTGTGAAAAGTAAACTTTTGGGACCAAAACCTCATGATATGGCCGAAGGTGTTCATTTATACTTGTGTGGAATTGTGACTTTTCTGATTATTTAAGTCCATTCAAAAAAATATGGAGGCGAATGAATGCTGAATCGTAAGAAAAAAGGCCTGCTGTTAACTTTTATTCTGGTTACTGTCATTCTGATCGTGATGCAGCCCATTCAAAATTCTATAACTAGGGCAGCTGCCGGGGATGGCTCCTGGACATCACCTTATTCCGTTTCACAGGGAATCAATACTCAAAACAACTCTTCCAAAACTGTTCAAGGCTATGTGGTTGGACAGCCGACTGCGGCAAATACGGTTATTTCAAGCCAGTTTCCAAATGACTATGCTTTGGCCCTGGCGGATAGTCCATCAGAGACCAGCACAGCTAAGATGCTTTATGTTCAAATTCCTTCCACGTTTCGCTCTGCTTTCGGCTTAAAATCCAATCCATCTTTGATTGGAGAAAAAATTAAGGTAACCGGAACGCTTACCGCCTATTTTTCTCATCCCGGGCTAAAAGATGGGACGGCCTTCGAACAAGCTGGTGATGGAACAGCCAACCCCGGCCCTGAACCAGGAGGATATTATGATGCTGCAAGCGGAAAAACAGGGGAGGCTTTAAAAACAGCCCTCCATACTATCATTGATGATCACACGGAAATTTCCTATTCGAATGTATGGGAAGCACTGCGCGAGACAGATGAAGATCCTGCCAATCCCAATAACGTCATTCTTTTGTATACTGGCCGCTCTCAGGGGAAATTCACCAATGGTTCTGGCGTCAATGATTGGAACAGGGAGCATGTTTGGGCAAAATCTCACGGGGACTTTGGAACAGCTATGGGTCCGGGAACAGACTTGCATCATTTGCGGCCAACAGATGCTTCAGTAAATAGCTCGAGAGGGAATCTTGACTTTGACGATGGGGGCACCCAGCATTCAGAGGCACTGGGAAACTACTATGATTCAGATTCCTGGGAACCCAGGGATACAGTAAAAGGCGATGTTGCGAGGATGCTTTTTTATATGGCTGTCCGTTATGAAGGAGACAGCGGAGAAGTGGATCTGGAGCTAAACAATCAGGTCAATAATGGCTCTGCTCCTTATCATGGCAAAATGTCTGTCCTGCTTGAGTGGCATAAGGAAGATCCGGTAGACGATAACGAGCGGAGAAGAAACGAAATCATCTATTCTGATTACCAGCATAACCGCAATCCATTTATAGATCATCCCGAGTGGGCATCAGCAATTTGGGAATAATCTTCAGGAAAGCACTTTCCGTTACTGGGAAGTGCTTTTTATTTTACTTACTTTGAAAAAAAGATTGACAAGAGATTTCCATGGGAGTAATTTATATTTATTAATTTCATAGTAACCTTTTTGCTGAATCATTATGAGCGGGGGAACCAATTTTGATAAACCTGGTTTATCTTGGGGTGAATCTTAGCATATTAAGGCTAAGAAGGGATACTCTCAATCCCTAATCCGACAGCTAACTCCGTAAGCCGAATCGAGGGAAGGGTTGATGGAAACCATTGGCCATTCTTTTTTTAAGAGTGGTTTTTTTGTGTTCATTTTCAAAAAGAAGGGAATTTCTTCAATGAAAAAACAGTATGCAGTATTTGGTTTAGGCCGCTTTGGCGGAAGTCTCGTAAAGGAATTTCATGAATTGGGAGTGGAAGTGCTCGCAATTGATGTAGACCAGGAGAAAGTAAATCAATACGCACAGTTTGTGACATATGCAGTTCAAATCAATGGCATTGATGAAGCTGCCATAAAGCAATCAGGGATAAAAAATATCGATCATGCATTTGTTTCATTTGGTGAAAACATTGAGTCCAGTATATTGACATCCTTGTTATTAAAAGAAATGGGGATTCCAAAGGTGTGGGCAAAGGCACATAATGAGTATCATGCCAGGGTGCTCGAAAAAATTGGCGTTGATCGTGTTATCCACCCGGAGCGGGATATGGCTAAGCGGATTGCCCACCATATTGTTTCGGAAAAAATGATTGATTATATTGAGCTGTCTGAAGATTACAGTATGGTTGAGATTGTGGCTACAGATAAAATTGCCGGAAAATCCCTTTCTGAATTGAATATTAGGGCTAAGTATGGCTGTAATATTGTGGGGATTCAGCGCGGGAAGGAAATAATCGTTACTCCGTCAGCTGAAGAGGTTATTTTAAAGGGCGACGTCCTGATTGTAATGGGACACAATAAAGGGATTGGCAGATTTGAGAGGCATGGAGTATAAGCCTTGCCGATAAAAAAATACCAATACAAGGGGTTAGCCCTATATGTATAAGGAGCATAAAAGAATGAGGAGAATGGGACGTTCCTATAACTGGATAAAAATGAATCCGGCACAAATGCTTTCGGTCGGTTTCTTAATCTTAATTGGTGTAGGCACACTGCTGCTGATGCTGCCTTTTGCTACGAAAGACAGACATCATTTATCGTTTATCGATGCACTTTTTGAGGCGACTTCTGCTGTATGTGTAACAGGTCTCGTGGTAGTGGATACCCAAACCACATTTACTGTTTTTGGCCAGATTGTACTGATGGTCCTCATACAAATTGGCGGCCTTGGATTTATGACATTTGGGGTTCTCATTGCTATCATGCTTGGAAAGAACATTGGTTTGAAAGGAAGGCTGATGATCCAGGAATCTTTAAATCAGCTTTCGATTGAAGGGATGGTCAGGCTGGTTAAATTCGTTGTCGGCTTTACATTAATCGCTGAAATGATCGGTGCATTGATATTGGCCATTCGCTGGTCGTCCGATTTTGGCTTCCCCCGCTCATTGTATTATGGCATTTTCCATTCGGTTTCTGCCTTTAATAATGCCGGATTCGATATAATGGGCCAATTCAGGAGCGTTACTGAATATGCTGGTGATTTTACTGTCATCATGACACTCAGCTTCCTGTTAATAATCGGAGGTATCGGCTATATCGTTGTACTTGATGTAAAAAGAAACAAGAGTTTGAAAAAGCTCTCTTTGCATACAAAATTGGTCCTCCTGATGACGCTGATCCTTAACATTCTCGGAACAGTATTTATCTTTGCGCTTGAATATGATAATCCTGGGACACTTGCCAATTTGCCTTTAAAAGATAAACTATTGGGGGCTTTTTTTCATGGTGTGGTCCCGAGAACGGCTGGATTTAATTCTTTGAATACTGGCGAATTAACTTTAGGTTCGCAGCTGGTAACAATGCTGCTCATGTTCATTGGAGGGGGATCAGGAGGTACCGCCGGCGGCATTAAAGTCACTACCTTTGTCTTGATTTTTCTTGCAGTCAGAGCGCTGATAAAGGAAGAAGATGAAGTGAGCCTTATGGGAAGGCGAATTCCAAAGGATCTTATTGTCAGAGCTTTTACAATAACCGTCTATTCAATAGGATTCATCTTCTTTATCTTATTTATTTTATCCATAACAGAAAATGCTCCATTGAACGTCCTTTTATTCGAGGTGATATCCGCTTTTGGCACGGTAGGCATGTCGATGGGGCTCACACCTGAATTAAGTGCAACAGGAAAAGGGGTAATTGCATTTATGATGTTTGCAGGAAGAGTAGGGCCAATCACAATCGCTTTTGCACTTGCCCGAAGAAAAGGAAAGGCCAAATATAAATTTGCAGAAGAGAAAATCATGATTGGATAAGTGAAGGAAAGTTATCTGGTGTATAGGACAGAATAATTTAGTTTCAATAAAATTTTCCACCATAAATAGGATAGGGGATTTTAAATGAAAACCAGATTTAATGACTATATAAGCATTAAGATCCATCAAATAGACCTGACCTTAACAAGCTATATTAAGACTAAATTAGCCCACTTAAATATTGCCCCGGAGCAGAACCTGATTCTAATGCTTCTCTGGGAAGAAGACGGATTAAGCCAAAATGAAATCGCCAGGCGGCTGGATAAAGATAAATCTAACATTGCCAGAATGCTGAGCAGTCTTGAAAAGAAAGGCTTTATCAAAAAAAGCATGAATAAAGAGGACAGCAGATCTCTGAATGTTTATCTAACCGAAAACGGCAAAAATCTCAGTGAACATGTATATCCCATCACAGAGGAGTTTCACTCAATCGTCACATCGGGTATTACGAAGGAAGAGCTGAGAATTGTTGACGATGTTTTAATGAAAATGAGAAGAAATATGGAGGGTAATTAGCGGTGCAGGATAGAGTGGGATGCTTCTATCCTGTTTTTTTGTGAAGGTCATGAAGCCCAAAATGAGAACAGCGCTGAGAAAACAGTCGCCATGAAGGCTCCATGAAGCCGAAAAGTCGTGAAGCGAGAAGAAAACAGTCGCCATGAAAGCTTCATGAAGCCGAAAAGTCGTGGAGCGAGAAGAAAACGATCGCCATGAGGCAGTCATGAAGCCGAAAAAGAGAGCAGCGGTAAGAAAACGGTCGCCATGAGGCAGTCATGAAGCCGAAAATGGGGGCAGCGCTAAGAAAACAGTCACCATGAAGGCTCCATGAAGCCGAAAAGTCGTGAAGCGATAAGAAAATCGTTGCCATGAGGCAGTCATGAAGCCGAAAAAGTGATCAGCGCTGAGAAAACAGTCGCCATGAAGGCTCCATGAAGCCGAAAAGTCGTGAAGCGAGAAGAAAACAGTCGCCATGAAAGCTTCATGAAGCCGAAAAGTCGTGGAGCGAGAAGAAAACGATCGCCATGAGGCAGTCATGAAGCCGAAAAAGAGAGAGCGGTAAGAAAACGGTCGCCATGAGGCAGTCATGAAGCCGAAAATGGGAGCAGCGCCGAGAAAACTGTTGCCATGAATCTATAAGAATTTAAAACGGCACTCTAAAGAGAATCAGTTTATATGATGCAAATTTGAACTATCTGAGTTACCAGGTAAATCGATTCAGTTCATTCATTAATAATAGTATAATAAAATACATATATTTCTATATCTGGCTAACGGATGTTTTCATTGAGTCATACAGGGGGAAGATGATGACGAAGATTATGCAGATATCAGATGAACTAAAGGATTGGATTGTGGGTGCGCTAAAAAGTGATGTGAGTCCGATTGCGCTTGCGAACGCTTTGATTAAGAAGGGTTTCGATAACCGGTTTGCATATGAGACTTTATTTAAAATTGTTGGAAATGAAGCAATTAAGACGACAGAAGGGCAGCAGATTCGATATACTTATGAAGTCCCCGAAATAGGCAGGAAGGGGAATATCCTTCATACGAGTGATAAGGACGTAAAAGTGCTTTCCAGAAATGAAAAGCCATTTGTGCTCCATTTGGATCAGGTGCTCAGCTCAGAAGAATGTGATGAGCTTATCAGTCTTTCAAGGAGCCGGCTGCAGCCATCCCTGGTGGTGGATAGGGGTTCTGGAGAAGAACGGGCGGGTTCAGGAAGGACAAGCAAGAGCATGGCTTTCCGGCTTAAAGAAAATGAACTGGTCGAAAGAATCGAAACGAGGATTGCTGAATTGACCGGTTATCCTGCAGAAAATGGTGAAGGCCTTCAGATCTTAAACTATGGATTGGGTGAAGAATATAAGCCTCACTTTGATTTCTTTCCCCCCCACATGGCGGATGCCAGCAAAGGCGGACAGAGGGTTGGAACGTTCCTCATCTATTTGAATGATGTGGAGGATGGCGGTGAAACGGTCTTTTCTAAAGCTGGACTTTCATTTGTTCCCAAAAAGGGAGCGGCCATTTACTTCCATTATGGCAATGCTCAGGGTCAGCTGGACCGATTGTCAGTCCATAGCAGTGTGCCTGTAAGAAAGGGAGAAAAATGGGCTGCTACCAAATGGATTAGGGAAAGCAATATATATTGCCATTAGAGTTTTTAAAGAATAATCAGAAGGAAGTTTGATCAGGTGAAACTCATCAACAAACTATTCTCAAAGCAAAAAACGGCTTCGATTGAATTTTGTCAGCGGAATCTGGATGAATTTTTAAAAGAAGAGAGTTTGGCTGCATTTAATCAATTTCTGAGCCAGAAGAATATTAACTATAAAGAATACGAATGCCAGAGCAGATGCAAAGAATGCAGGCAATCACCTTATGCCCTGGTGGACGGGAAGCTGATTGCAGCGGAGAATTCGGATGAATTATTGATAAAATTGAAAGAAGAAGTAAAGAAATAAAAGGAATCGGAGCAATCCGATTCCTTTTTTCATACTCTTTTTTTTGATGTACATTGAGAATGTGAATGTGCAAATTAATCTAGTATTGATCCTGAAATAGCATCTCCCTATTCATATAAAAGAGAAGGAGGATTATTGCTCCTTCCCTGCACCAAGATCTTCTGCCAATTCCATAATCGCTTTATTGATTCTCCAGACGAAATAAAGGTGATGAATCAAATCACGCTGGGATTGCTGCCTTGCTGGTGCCAATCGTTCAATTTGTTCCCTTTCATTTTCAAGACTATACACAAGCATGCCGTCTCCGCTATCTTTAATCAAATCCATTAATGTCTCAATATTTAATTCAAGCTTTTCTTCAATCCTTATGAAAACATCGACCAGCTCATCGGGATAGTCGAATCCTTTTCGGTAGGAGGAAGCCACAAGGTGTCTTGCATAATAGTTGATGGCTGAAAATAGTGTAATCCATCTGTTAACGTCAGCATGGCGCGGGGATCCGGGTTTTTTTATCAGAGATTGTGCTTCAACGTTTATGGTTTTAAGTTTTTGATCCAATAAGAAGCCTTTGCCTGAAAGCTCCTTAACGTTCACATCTTCCCGGAAGCTTCTCACATACTCAGTGACATACGGTTTCAGTTCTTGTAAGTAGTCATTTAAGGTATCCGCCACTTTTTCCTTCGTTTTCTTTGGGAAAATAAATAAGGAAACTCCGAATGCAATGCCGGCACCGGCAATTGTATCGATTACCCTTGCACTGATAAGGGAAAATGTAATTCCTCCAAGTAAAAGGTCATACATAAAAGCAACCAGCATCGTTATAAACATGCTCATTAACGTATAGGAGACCTCAAACAAATAAAAGGCGAAAAAAACCGCTGCAAAAATCAGCGTTATTTCCAGGACGGAATGGCCGCTGACCACTCTTGCAAGTGTAAATCCAATTACTGCTCCAATAATTGTTCCAACCGACCGCTGAAAACCTTTCGTATAAATGCGCCCGATCGATTCGGTACCGAGCAAAACAATAAAAGCTGTTAAAAGAACCCAATAAGGCTGGTCAGGCGAAAGAATCTGGCCGGCAATGATGGAAATGATTGCAGCAGTCAATGCCTGAAAAGCTTTTTTGGTGGAAGGTTTGATGCCCTTATCTTCTTCAGATGGTTCATCTTCACTTTCGCCTTCAGCTGCCTCTTCAGATAATTTAATCTCATTGTCTTTCATTTTATGAAGTGCCTGCTGTATGGTTATGCCGCCCTCGATGACATGGTTCGCAATGGACTCGATCCGCCTGATCAGAAACAGCCATCCTGCAGGTTTGTCTTCCCGGCTGAACAAATCAATAATAAGCAGGCGGAGGGCCTGTACAGCAAGCTCTGCTTCACGCAGATTTTGTTCTTCATATTGTTGGGCAAGAACTTCAGCATCGCGAAGAGAACGGGTTACCCAAACCAGGAGTTTTCTCAGCTCATCAATTTCAAGGGCATTTGCTTTTTTTAAGCTTCTAATTGAGTCTGTCAGTGTTTCAATCAGCATACCTGCATCAAAAATATATAACCTCAGCTGAGTAGAGGTCAGCCCAGGCCATAATTTTTGAACATCTTCATCATTTATATACTCCGAAACCATGACAGCATAATCCCTGAGCTTCAGCACGTTTCTTCCCAATTCCTCCCGCTGCTGAGGAGTCATTTCCTTGGCTTGCATCCCCTCAATTAAGAGATTGAACGTAAAATTACTTTGGAAATGAAAGGAGCGAATGCTTCTTTTCAGGTTTTTCGCGGTGTCCTGAAAAAGGATGAAATTGAACAGGAAAGCATACGCGATCCCAATCCAAATGCCGAAGTAGAAGGATGGAAGCTGACTGCCTGATAGTTTTAAAATAGACGCGAAATAAAGTGTCATGAATGCAATCATGCATAGAGAAAAATACCGCACTCCAAAGCGGGTCAAATAAAAGCTTAAGAAGATTAACAGAACCATTGCAATATCGATAAAGACCGTGCTTTCCGCCAATAGGGAACCGATCGATACCCCTGCCATGGCTGAAAGTCCAAGCAGGCCAGTTGTGAGCATTTTACCTTTTTTGGAGTCATCCATGACAATCATGATGCCAAGCATGCCTGCCATTCCGGACACTATCGCCGGAGTGAGAGCGGCATCAGCACCAGCCAATTGCATGATGAACAAAGTCGTAAAGACTGAAGCCATTAAACTTAAAGTGGCCCGTCCTGCTTTTTGAAATCGGATAAGCCCGGGATCGGATGCCAGCAAACGTCCGAGCCACCGGTGTTTTATAGGAAACTGCTTCATTGTTTCACCAATCTTTTCAGAGAGTTAAAGATTATTTTACCACTCGTACTTTTATTATCCAAATGAACCAGCTTGAGATTTGGTGCTTTACAGGTTTAAAAACAGAACAAATGTTCTATAATAAGAATGGAGGGATTTACTATGCCGCTAAAAGACAGAGGGAAAATAAAATGGCAGCCAGCCCACTTCATGCCGGAACACCGGGCGATGCTAAGAAAATTGGAAACTGAACAAATGGCACAAGACAAGCCGCTTATAGATGAATATGAATTGGAGGACTATGAAAACAAAATTCACTATGCAATGGAATATGCCTTCTTTCTAATAGTAAAAGTCTGGCGGGAGGGATTATTCCACGAATATACAGGGAGGGTAAACAGGCTGGACGGCATCGGCAGAAAAATTTATCTGGAATTGGAAGATGGGTTTCTTGAGAAGGTCATGTTTGATGAAATAGCTTCGGTTGAAGTGAAAGAATAGTGCAGCGAGACATAATTTAATTTTTGCAGAAAAGTTAAAGCTTTACCATACCCATTATTTGCAATTTTTAGATATAATAGAAAGAAAGCGGTGATCGGAGGTACATATGAGCACGGACTTAGAAAAAGCGATTATACTTCGCAATCTCGGGAAATACAAAGATTCCAGCCTTCTGCTTGTGAAATTGGCTGAAGAGTATCCCTTAAACCCAGTGATTCATTATCATTGTGCCTGGAGTTTTGACGTTCTAGGGGAGGAATCGAAAGCTGTTTCTCATTATGAAAAAGCGATCGAACTTGGGCTGCCTGAATCTGATCTGCCAGGTGCCATTTTGGGTCTTGGGAGCACATACCGGACTCTTGGGGAATATGAAAAATCAAAGATGGTGTTCGAGAAAGGAATCTCCCAGTTTCCGGCTAATCGTGCAATCCAGGTGTTTTATTCCATGACGCTCCATAATTTAGGCCAGCACAGCGAGGCAATGGAGATGCTCCTAAAGTGTGTGGCCGAAACTTCTGATGACCCGGAAGTTTTGCAATATAAAAAAGCAATCACTTTTTATGCAGACAAACTTGATGAAATATTTGATAAAGATTAGAAAAAGGATTTCCCAAAATACATGATATGACGGCGGAGAATAATTCAAACATCTCTGATTTATTAGAGGTAATTTTAATGAATATGGTTAATTGCTATAATAGATGATCTTAAAAGGTCAGACGGCGGCCGTATCCTTTATCCATTCGATGAAAGAGACTGCTATCTTCAAAATGCAGTCTCTTATATATCTGCAGGTGCCAAAAGCGGAAAATGACCGTAGTTTCCTCCAATTTGATAAGTGGAAGAGTATGAAAAGAAGGTTTCCAAGGTTATTTCTCAACATGGCCGGAATTTTCTGTGTGCTTATGATAACAGCAGTACCCTTTGAATTAAAGAATAATTAATACGCTGCCATGATGTGCTTATTACAGATAAAGAATATAAATTTTTGCAAAACTAAAGTGTTTGCTATATTAGGAGAAGCCGATGGAAAAAATCACTTTTAATAATATCCATAAACCGGGACACACAGTACTGGAAAATGAACTTTTTATTCACAACCATAACCCTGACATGCTCCTTCAGTATGACAGCAACTTTATTGCTTTTAAAAGAATGCCTTCTGTTCAAGAGTTTGAGGAGGCACATCAATATTTAAGAACTTTTCATCAAAAATATGGCCAAAAGCATGAAAGATTTTATTTTCCTGATGACGAGGAGCTTACCGGAGAACTTCTGGCCAGCTTTGAGAAGGATGATGATTTTACGGTTGGTTATTTAGAGCTATTTGCGATTCATCCAGCTGATTTTCCTGAAGTTCAGGAAAAGGAAGAAATTACAGTCGAAAATGTTACGGATGAAACATGGAATGATTATCTGGAATTTCAGCATGAGCAGGATTCGGTTTACGGGATTAATTATGCCGAGAAAAAGAAAGATCAGCATTTAAGGAATTTTAACGATGAAAGGATTAAGCAGTTCATTGCATATTATAAAGGGAAAGCTGCCGGATCAGTAGATGTAATTATCAAGGAATACACAGCTGAAATTGATGGATTGATGGTCCATGAGGATTTTCAGAAAAAGGGCATCGGCAGGCGCCTGCAGAAATCGGTAATGGATCAGTTTAAGGATAAAACCATCATCCTTGTTGCAGATGGTGAAGATACTCCAAAGGAAATGTACCGCAGGCAAAATTATCAGTATATTGGAAAGCAGTATAACCTTTTAAAAATATACGAATGAAGAGAAGCCTGGTTCTATAGAGAGCCAGGTCTTTTTGTTTAAATAGAACACTGTTTTATAAAGGGGAGTTCATCCTGGTTTGATTTCATGGTGTAAAATCGGGATTTTGTCGAAAAACCTCGGGAAAAAATGAATAATACAATATTCTTAACGTAACAGTGTTATGTTACAATCATACCATCGGAAAGGAGACCTGGAATTGAGCGATGAATTAATTTCAAAAAAAGAAGTCCTTGATTTAACTGGAATTTCTTATGGGCAGCTTTATCGGTGGAAAAGGAAAAGCCTGATACCGGAGGATTGGTTTGTCAGAAAATCAACTTTTACAGGGCAGGAGACATTTTTCCCAAAGGAGAAAATTCTGGAGCGGGTCGATAAAATACAAAAGATGAAGGATAGCCTTTCACTGGATGAGCTGGCAGATTTGTTTTCCTTGAATGCTTCAAATCTGAAGCTGACAAAGGAAAGCCTGATTGCTAAAGGGATAGCTTCTGAACCGGTTATGAATATCTTTCTCGAGACACAGGAAGAGCTTAACGAATTCAATTACCATGAGATTTTGAAGCTTTATATCCTTTCCATCCTGCTTGAATCCGGAGATATCCATATCGAGGAAGGGAAAATGCTTCTTCAGTTATTGAGTGATCATCAAAGTATCCTGCAACAGCCAAAAGCTGTTATCTGCTTTATTCGCAAACTTGGAATGTCCAGCTGCCTGATTTCGGTAAACGGGGAACAAGTCCTGCTTGAAAAAGGAACAAAAGTGGCCGCCACTTTATCGTTAGAACATTGTGCAGAGGAATTAAAATCCAAATTGGTATAGGGGGAATTTTGCTGTGAATATGAAAACACTAGGGAACTTAATAATTAATGGAGTGGGATCGTCTAATGGAGGTTCATTTGAAAAGGTTGGATTAAATGGCAAGGGAACGGTAAACAGTGATATTGAGTGCAAGAGATTCCATTGTAACGGTACGGCCACTATCCATGGAAACGTAAAAACTGAAAAGGGAAAGATCAGTGGTGCTGCAAAGATCCATGGAGCTGTTAAAGCTGAATCCTTTGTTATCAATGGCTCTGCCGACATTTCTGAAGCTGTCAGCTGTCAAAACCTTGAAGTCGCCGGAAGATCCACTATCGGAGGCTCTGTAAAATGCGAAGTAATCGCTGTGAATGGGAAAGTAACTATTTAAGGGGACTGTGAAGCGGAGGTCTTCCGTGCTGAAGGGACATTTTCAGTAGATGGTTTACTGAACGCAGAAACGATCGATATTAAGCTTTTTGGAGACAGTAAAGCGAAAGAAATCGGCGGTAGAAAAATTAAAGTGACACAGCATAGAGAAACCCTATTAAAATTAATCAAATCCATCTTTCCCTTGAAACTGGAGGCGGATTTAATAGAAGGCGATGACATCGAACTCGAAGGCACAGCAGCTCTTGTCGTAAGAGGGAAAAATGTAAAAATCGGCAAAAATTGCGAGATCGGACTTGTGGAATACTCTGGTGTTTATGAATGTGCAGCAGAAGCGGAAGTTAAAGAACTTCGCAAAATCTGATAAAAGGAGAGAGGTGCAGGGAAGCAGTTTTTTACATTTTCTTTCGGATAGTCAAATTTTATTTACAGATAAAATGTTATAAGCTGTTTTTATGACTGGATAACAGAAATTATTTGCGCACATTGCAGAAATGAAAATGTTATCCTAATAACTAACTTCGAAAAGCATAGTGTACAAAATAAGAAAAATATACTGTAGAAAAATAAAAAATAATTTTAATAATGTAAGCGCTTTAAAGGGTTGAAGTTTTCAGAAGACTTTGATAAGATTTAAAAAACCGAAAAGGCTATGTGTAACTGGCGAGACGCGGATCACCGCGAGGGAGCACATAGTGTCGAAGCCGTTCGCCTGGGCAGAGGTAAGGGATTCTACCCTTGCCTCTTTCTGTTTTAAAATCTGACAAAGTTAGTTGAAAAGGGGAGAATCCAGTGAGTACCATGACTTTAGACAGAGTGAAGACGATTAAAACGCTGAATGCGATTGCGCCAAGCGGTCTTGAGGTGTTTAACAAGGATCAATTTACAATCGATAATGAAAGCGGCAATCCGGATGCGATTGTCCTTCGGAGCTTTAATATGCATTCAATGGAATTGGGCGATCGATTAAAAGCAATTGCCCGTGCAGGCGCGGGTGTGAATAATATCCCGGTTGAGAAATGCACTGAACAGGGCATTGTTGTTTTTAATACACCTGGTGCCAATGCGAATGCAGTAAAAGAAATGGTGCTTACTTCCTTAATGGCTTCATCCCGCAATCTCTTTGCCGGCATCTCCTGGACCAAAACGCTGAAAGATGAAGGAGACCAAATTCCTAAGCTTGTAGAAGCAGGGAAAAAGCAATTTGTCGGAAAAGAAATTAAGGGGAAAACTCTCGGTGTGATCGGATTGGGGGCAATCGGGGCCCTTGTGGCCAATGATGCACTTGAACTTGATATGGATGTCGTGGGCTTTGACCCATTCATTTCGGTTGACACTGCCTGGAACTTGTCCCGTAATGTTCAGCGCGCCATGACCATTGAGCAGGTGTTTGCAGAATCTGACTATATCACTGTACATGTTCCATTAACCGATGATACAAGGGAAATGTTCAATGAAGATACATTCAGCATGATGAAGAATGGTGTTCATATTCTGAATTTCTCACGCGGGGAGCTAGTGAATGAATCAGATATGGCAGCCGCCCTTGAAAGCGGAAAAGTGGGCAAGTATATTACAGATTTCCCAAATGAAAATATCCTGAAAATGAAAAACGCAGTGGCAATTCCGCACCTTGGCGCTTCAACAAAAGAATCTGAGGAAAACTGCGCTGTCATGGCAGCACGACAGGTGAAGCACTTCCTTGAAACAGGCAATGTCAAAAACTCAGTTAACTTCCCAAATGCTGCTCTTCCTTACACAGGCAAGCGGCGTGTCACTGCTTTTCATAAAAACATTCCTAATATGGTCGGCCAAATCACACTTGCTATTTCAAGCTACCAGCTGAATATTGCGGACATGGTGAACCGCAGCCGCGGTGAATATGCGTATACCATGATCGATATCGATAATAAAGTTAATGGTGATGTCATCCCTGGACTGCTTGAACAGATTAATCAAATTGAAGGCATTATCAAGTCACGAATTATATAAAAATACAGCCTCAATTCCGCAGGGATTGGGGCTTTTTTTAACTGCACGAAGGAATGAAATCAAAAAAGGTATATGACAAGTATAAAATCAGCTATCCTTAGAATAAACTGATAAAAAATATTAATCACCCGTATCTTTTTGTTCTCTTATTCCGTTATAGAAGCAGAGATGTATTAAAGGAGTGAACAGGTTTATGAAGCAAGGGAAAGTTCAGGCTGAATCAAGGGATTCCATAAAGCAGAAGGAAAGCTGTATTGCAGATATCTATCCTTCACTGCAGCGTTATAGCCGGTTTCTTGCACAGAACCGCTGGGACGGGGACGATCTGGCCCATGAGGCAATCATCCGCGCTTATAGAAGCTATTCGCCTGAGAAAATTAATCAGGCTCTTTTAAAGAAGATTGTCTATAATTGCTGGATTGACACTCTTAGAAACAGAAAGCGGGAAAAGCTTCAAGAGGCGCCGGAACGGGAAATGAAGGAGTTCAGCCCTGATGGCACAGAAGCAATCACCCATCTCCTCAATAGGCTGACATTAAAGCAGGCTGTAGTTTTCACGCTGAAGGAAGGGTTTCAATATCAAACAAAAGAGATTGCTGATATACTTCGGACCACTGAGTTTGCAGTGAAGTCCTCGCTGAACCGTGCACGGAAGCAGCTTCAGCACCCAGTGGAAGATGAGGCTGAGGATTCTTTTGCAAATGAGGAAGAAGAAAAGTTATTTCAGCTGCTGCAGCAATCAGTGGCAGCGGAAGACCCGTCCATCCTGATAAAAACCATACCTTTTCTGCGATCCCTTGAAAGTCATGCCCAGAAGCCTGTACTGCCTGTTCCATCTTCTTCTAATACTCTCTGTATGGCGGCATAGATCCGCAATGAACAGGAGGGATACAGGTGACAGCAATACCATATGTCATTGAGCAGTCCAGCAAGGGAGAACGTTCTTATGATATTTATTCACGGCTGTTGAAAGACAGGATTATAATGATAGGAGAAGAGATTAATGATGTGGTTGCCAATAGTGTGATTGCCCAGCTGCTATTTCTTGCAGCTGAATCTCCTGAAAAGGATATCTCCCTTTATATTAATAGTCCAGGCGGTTCGACAACCGCAGGGTTTGCCATCTTTGACACGATTCAATATATAAAGCCTGATGTGAGAACGATTTGTACAGGAATGGCCGCATCATTTGGTGCGATGCTTCTTCTGGCAGGAAAAAAAGGAAAACGCTACAGCCTTCCGAACAGTGAAATCATGATTCATCAGCCTCTTGGCGGAGCAAGAGGCCAGGCGACCGAAATCGAGATATCTGCAAAACGGATCATAAAGCTTAGGGAGCATATTAATGGAATTATTGCTGAACGAACTGGCCAGCCTATAGAAAAAGTAGCACGGGACACGGACCGCGATTATTTCATGACTGCCGAAGAAGCAAAGGAATACGGGATTATCGATGAAATTATCTATAAAAGCTAGAAAAAAAGAAAAAGCAGCCGATGAAGGCTGCTTTTTTCAGTTTGATCATTTTTCCTCGGAGTAGTACTCATCAATTGCCCGAAGCCAGTTGACGCGTGCAATGTGTCCGGCTTTTTCTCTGTCTTTTTGTTCAAAAGCTTTTAATATATCTTCATGTTCTTCTATTGAACGTTCTTTCAAAATAATTGTTTTATTGTAGTAAAGCCGCATGACATGAGCCTGAAGCATGGAAGCTGTATTCGAGATATAAGGATTCTGAGCAAGATCTATAATAATATTATGAAACTTCTCGTCCTGCTTCAAAGCTGTGAAGGTATCTCCTGCAATTAGAGCTTTAGCGAATTTATGATTAATATCCCTGAGTATATTAATCGTTTCCTGGCTGATAACAGGAGCAGCCAATTCTGCAGCAAGTGCCTGCAATACGCCTAAAGGGGGCAGGATTTTACTAATATCCTCAGGATTAACTGAAGTGACCTGCGTTCCAACTCCGGGAAACATTTCGACGAACCCCTGAACATTCAGCAGCTGAAGAGCTTCCCTGATGGGAGTTCGGCTGACGCCTAATGCTTTTGCTAGATCGGCATCATTCAATTTTTCTTTCGGCTGGAGTGTGCCGTCAATGATCCACTCCTGGATTTGGGAGAAGGCGCGATCCTTTGCTGACACACGGGTAGGTGATGAATAATTGGAGGGTATCGGCATAGCTGTAACCACCTTTTCATTTCATGCAATTTATCTGTGAAATTATAGTTATTTCCAATAGATTATAAATTTAGTATATAGAAGTATCTTGAAAAATTCAATATATCGCATGATTCGACAAAAAGTTTTGTGCGATATATTGCATAAGTATTTTGGATATGTTATCTTGAGTTATGCAATATATTACTAGCGTACAAAAATAATAATGTTACAGCGCAATAATTTTTCGGAAAATTTAAATTTAACAAAATAAGTAAATCTTTTAAGACAGACAGATTAATAGGAGGAATTGAAATGACAAGCAAAATACCACTCTCATATATTGTAACAGTTGGTTTTATGCTCTTTGCCTTGTTTTTTGGGGCAGGAAACTTAATTTTCCCTGCGATGCTTGGCCAATCGGCAGGAACGAATGTATGGTCAGCGAACGCTGGCTTCATCATCACAGGTGTAGGTTTGCCTCTTCTTGGTATACTGGCATTGGGCTTCTCGGGAAAAAGTGATCTGCAATCACTGGCGAGCCGCGTCAATCCATTGTTCGGACTAGCCTTCACAGTGGCCCTGTACTTATCAATTGGTCCGCTTTTTGCCATTCCGAGAACAGCTACAGTGTCTTACGAAATTGGAATTAAGCCATATCTATCCGAAGGAAGCGGTTCAATCGGCTTAATCGTATGTTCAGTTATTTTCTTTGGAATTACCGCATTTTTCTCTTTAAATTCTTCAAAGATTGTTGATATCGTGGGGAAATATTTAACACCAATTCTTCTAATTGTAATCGCAGTTTTAATCGGTGCTGCATTTTTCAATCCAATGGGTGCATTCCAGGCTCCGACTGAAGCTTATATAAATGGTGCGTTCTTTAAAGGGTTCCAGGAAGGCTACCTGACAATGGATGCACTGGCAGCATTTGTATTCGGTATTATCGTTGTAAATGCTGTGAAGGAAAAAGGCGCAGTAACTAAAAAGGATATCATGTTATCCATTGCGAAAGCAGGTGTGATTGCTTCTGGTCTATTAGCAGTCATTTATACATCGCTTTCCTTTATTGGGGCTTCAAGTGTCAGCGGTCTAGGAACATTGGATAATGGCGGTGCGGTTCTATCTGGTGCATCTTCCCATTACTTTGGCTCATTTGGTGCGCTGCTATTAAGTGTCATTGTTTTTGGAGCATGTTTGACAACCAGCATCGGTTTAATTACAGCTTGTTCTTCATACTTCAATAAACTGATGCCAAGAGTTTCTTACAAAATGTTCGTGATTGTTTTATCTTTATTCAGCGCAGTTTTTGCCAACTTTGGCTTAAGCCAGCTTATCGCCATTTCCGTGCCTGTCTTGGTGGGAATCTATCCATTGGCTATTGCACTGATGGCTCTTACTTTCCTGCACCCAATCTTTAAAGGCAAGAAAGAAGTTTATCAGGGAAGCATGCTTTTCACATTTGTGGTAAGTTTGTTTGATGGTTTGAATGCAGCAGGCATTTCGTTTGCGCCAATCAATGACCTATTCGGTGCGATCCTTCCTTTATATGATGTTGGGTTAGGCTGGATTGTCCCTGCTATCGCGGGCGGTCTGATCGGTCTCGTTGCTTCTGCCATAAAGAATGACAGCCAATCACCTTCGGCTGAAGCAAAAAAAGCAGCATAATGATCACAGCCTCCAGTTTAATACTGGAGGTTTTTTTTATGGATGAATATAGTGGAATTACGAATATTAAATAGTTAATATGAACTAAATGTTCGTATTTTAGTTGAAAACCCACGTGCTATTTGTTATATTGTCATTGTAATCTTACAAATTTCATCACTCGTATATGCTCGGTAATATGGTCTGAGTGTTTCTACCTGGTTCCCAATGAAAGAACCGGACTACGGGTTAAAGTATAGAAAAGGCTGCATTCTTTATGTCAGCTGCTTTAACTCTATGGTCTGGAAGGTAGATATCATTCTGCTTTTACAGGCCTTTTTCTATGGTTAGAACTTCGGGTGTATCAGACAACAAGAAAAGGGGAGAACGTACAATGAAAAAGAAATTAGCTTCACTCGCTGCGATTGCAGCACTGTCTGCAGCAATGCTTGCAGGATGCTCTTCGGCTGCAAAATTAGAAACCGAGGCTGAAGGTGCCCAAAAGCCAATTCTTATCCAAGGGCCAATGCCAATCGAGGCCGAAAAGTTTGCTGAACGATTAGATAAAGTTAAAATAGAAAAATCAGGGAACTTTGTTTTTTATAAAGGAAAGCTGGACAAGTACCCAGTCATCGTTGCTAAAACCGGAAAAGGCATGGAAAATACGGCGGCTGCCACAGCAATCGCCATCGAAAAGTATGATCCAGCCGCAATCATCAATCAGGGGACTTCAGGCGGCCATGACCCAAGCCTGAATGTGTATGATATCGTTTTAGGAGAAAGAACAGTCAATATCGGATCATTGAAGACTGGTCATTTGGAAGAAGGGGAAGGGATTGAACCAACCAATTGGATCCCGATGGACCTGATGGCTTCTGAGGGAAGTGCCGGTGAAGACCCTGATGCAGAAAAGATTCGTTATTATGAGGGAAATGAAGACCTTCTTGCTGCTGCCAAAGCAGTAAAAGATAAGCACATGAAGGGCAAAGTAGTCGAGGGGACAATCGGTTCAGCGGACCTATGGAATAATGAAGTTGACCGCATCAAATGGTTTCATGAAAACTACGGAACATCGGTTGAAGAAATGGAAGGCGCAGCAGCAGCGCAGATTGCCGGAGCATACGATGTTCCATTCCTGGGAATTCGTATTCTTTCTAATAACAAAACAAACGGAGGCCAATACGACCCCAACACTGCTGCTGCAAACCAGGATTACGTATATGAAGTCGTAAAACAGTATATTTCAGAGATAAAAGGAAAGTAAATTGGCTATTTACTTATTCGGACAGGAGAAGGACGAATCCGAGAGCATGAGTCCGAAGTCGGAGCACCTTCGGACAGAATTAAGCAAGAATCCGAGGAATTGAGTCCGAAGCCGAGGCACCTTCGGACAGAAGAAGCAAGAATCCGAGAGAATGAGTCCGAACACGGCCCCCCTTCGGACAGAAGAAGCAAGAATCCGAGGGAATGAGTCCGAACACGGCCCCCCTTCGGACAGAAGAAGCAAGAATCCGAGGGAATGAGTCCGAACACGGCCCACCTTCGGACAGAAGAAGAAAGATTCTGAGAGGATGAGTCCGAACTCGCTCGCCAGTCAAAATAGGAATAAACACGATCAAAGAGATAACACAAAAAAGAGTCTTCCAAATAGGGAAGACTCTTTTTTGATATTCATATATAAATTAAGCCTATAACCAGTTCTGCGACCATTTTTCTATTTCCGTCATCAGCGGCTCCATGGCCAGGCCTTTTTCTGTCAGGGAATATTCGATTCTAACAGGAGTTTCAGGGTATACCTCGCGTTTTACGACCCCCTCATTCTCCAGGTCCTTTAACCGGTCTGAAAGAACTTTGCCGCTTATCCCGATAGAGGATTCTATACTGCAGAACCGCTGCGGCCCGTTAAGCAATTGATAAATGATCAATCCGGTCCAGCGCTGGCTCAATATGCCAATGGCTTTTTCAAATCTTGGACAAATTAGCGACTTTTCCATAATAATCACTCCTTGTTTCTTATTATAGTCATAAACTAGAAATAATTAAATCACTTTTTATAAAATGATTACTTGACGAAAATAAATATCAATATTATACTAACTTACATAAAGTAAGTAACTAACATATGATTCAAGGAGGAAAACATGAACAAAAACGAATTAGGTCATTTCATTCTGCGTGGTGATTTTAGGATTTATTTTCTTTATTCATGGATTTTCAAAATTTCAGGGAGGAATAAGCAATACTGCCGGTTTCTTCGATAGTATCGGTATTCCTGGTTTTATGGCTTATGCCGTTGCTGTAATCGAGCTGGCAGGAGGCATAGCGCTTATTTTGGGCATTGGTACAAAAATGGTTTCTGTACTATTTGCTTTCATCATGCTGGGAGCTATCTTTACAGCTAAGCTGCCCGCTGGCCTGCTTGGGAACGGCCAAATGGCAGGATATGAATTAGATTTAATCTTGCTTGCTGCATCGATCTATTTTGTATTAGCAAAGGAATCACCACTGTCTCTTGGGAGCAAATTAACACAATCAAAGGCAAACTAATGAGAGGAGAAATTTACATGAACTTTCATCAAAAACCGATTACCTTTGTAGCTCAGGTCAATCTGAAAGTACAGGATCTGGAACGGTCACTGGCCTTCTATCAAGAAGCAATTGGCTTTAAAGTGTTAACAAAGACTGACAGAACTGCCCAGCTTACTGCAGATGGCAATAGTACCTTACTGACCATCGAACAGCCGGAAAATGTTGAACCTGCATTGGGAAGAACAACAGGTTTGTATCATTTCGCCCTGCTCCTCCCTAAGCGTTCTGATTTGGCTAAGATCGTGCGTCATTTCGTCGAGATTGGGCTAGAATTTGGATCTTCCGACCATCTGGTCAGCGAAGCGCTCTATCTCTCGGATCCTGATGGCAATGGGATAGAAATCTATACTGACCGTAACCCTTCCGAATGGGCATGGAAAAACGGGGAAGTAAATATGACTGTTGATCCCCTGGACTTCCCTGATCTGCTGTCAATTGGGCAGCAGCAGTCCTGGAGAGGACTGCCCGGCGGTACGGTCATGGGGCATATCCATTTGCATGTGGCTGAACTGGCGAATACCGAAACGTTTTACACAGAGGGGCTGGGATTTGAAGCAGTCTGCCGATATGGCAAACAGGCACTTTTCATTTCGAGCGGAAAATATCACCACCATATTGGTTTGAATACATGGAATGGAGTAGGAGCCCCGCAGCCTTCATCGAATAGTGTCGGGCTTCAATCCTTCAAACTCATTTTTGAAAATGAAGCAGCCAGGGATCAGGCCGTAGGAAATTTGAAAAAGATAGGTGCGGCTGCAGCAGTTGAAAATAATCAGGTGATTACCGAAGACCCTTCGGGGAATCGAATTGTTTTAGGATTTTAAATTGTCATCAGGTGGTGTGAGTAATGGGTTTTTTTAATCAATTATTTGGAAGAAAATCTAAGGAGGAACAAAAAATGAACGAGAAATTAAACATTGGCATTATCTTAGGAAGCACACGTCAGGGGAGAGTTAGCCCTCAGGTCGGATCATGGGTTAAAGAAATTGCCGATAAACGCGGGGATGCCAATTATGAGATTATAGATATCGCTGATTTCAAATTGCCATTCTTAGGTGAAGCGGATTCACCGGGAATTGCTGCATGGAATGAGAAGCTTAACAGTCTGGATGGATTTATATTCATCGTTCAAGAATACAACCACAGTATTACAGGGGCATTAAAGAATGCACTTGATCTAGCTCGTGAACCTTGGAACAATAAAGCTGCAGGAATTGTAAGCTATGGCTCAACCGGCGGTGCGAGAGCTGCTGAACATCTGCGCGGAATCATGGGTGAATTGATGATAGCTGATGTGCGAGTGCATCCAACATTGTCATTATTTACTGATTTTGAAAATGGCACAGTATTTAAACCTCAAGATCTTCATCTCGATAATGTGAACGCAATGATTGACCAGGTGATATCCTGGAGCGGTGCATTAAAAACTATTAGATAGAGATTATAAGCAGAACCTTCGAGGTTCTGCTTTTTTAATCTTATTCTGAATAGCGGTTTTTAGGAAGGATCAAAAGGAAATAACTAAAGAAACAAGAGAAAATGGAAGGGGTGATCATGATGTGGAATGCTGCACTATGGGGAGGGGTCTCTGGATCAGCTGTCCTTTTAGGCGCATTGGCAGCCATGTATTTGCCCATCCAAAACAAAATGATTGGTTACATTATGGCATTTGGAACAGGTGTCCTGATTGGTGCTGCTTCATATGAGCTTCTTGGGGAGTCAGTCCATAACGGCGGCTTACTGCCGACAGGCATTGGATTTGTGGCTGGAGCCATTGTCTTTACCCTGTTTGATATCATGATTTCAAACAGGGGAGCTAAGAACCGGAAAAGATCCGGCCATAAAGCAGCAGCCAGCAGCGGAATAGTCCTTTTTGCGGGGACCATCATGGATGCCATACCAGAATCAATCATGATCGGGACAAGTCTGCTTGAAGGAGGTAAGGTGAGTTTTCTATTGGTGACAGCCATTTTTATCAGCAACTTTCCAGAAGGCCATTCCAGTACCTCGGGAATGAAAAAGAGCGGCTATTCAAAAAAGAAAATGATCCTCCTTTGGAGTTCGGTATTTGTCATTGCGGGAATTGCTTCGATGGCTGGATACATATTTTTGGATGGAGCTTCAATAGAGGTCATATCAGGAATTGCAGGATTTGCCGGTGGTGCAATTATTGCCATGGTTGCTTCCACGATGATGCCTGAAGCCTTTGAGGACAGTGGTCCGATGACCGGATTCATTGCAGCTATCGGTTTGCTGGCTTCATTGGTGCTTGATCATTTTTCTTGAAATTTCCCAGAAAACAACACCTATATCATGAATGTTTGACACCTTATGTGGAAAAGACAAAACAGAGGTGTTATTCATGAAGATTAGAAATATTGTAAAGGAACAGCAGGAAGATGTGCATATTGAGATAGGTGCCTACGAAATGATCATTGAAAAGCGATATAGGGTAGTATCATTTATTAATGATCTGCTTCTGGGTGTTTTATATTTTATCGGAAGTATATTATTTTTAACAGATATCAGCCAGGCGGTTTCGATATCGTTTTTCCTTGCAGGAAGCATTATGATGATCATCAGGGCAGGCTTGAATATATTGAAGGACCTTCATGTTAAAAAGATAACAGGAACAAAGAGAGAGTAAATCCATTTGAACATGAATTGGGTTTTACGGAAGGGCGAAACGGCAATACTAGCGACATAGCGAAAACCAGCTAAAAAATAAAAGTTTTTAAAGGAGAATGGCGATGACTGAAGAAACAGAGAAGGTAAGCAAAGGAAAAAAAGCGGATGTCGGCGATACGATCAGCATTTTAAGCGGTTCTGAAAAAGGAAAAAAAGGCAGGGTAATCGTGGTACGGGATAACTCAGTCATTGTTGAGCTTGGAATTAATCCGAAAAAGGATGAGCCCATAAAAACGGTGATCAGCCACAAGCGCTATAAAGTCGTTAAATAAAAAGGGAGTGTTAAAGATGAAATCTGAGCCAAAAAGAACATCTGCGTCCATACCTCCTGACGTCCGTGAAAAGATTATTCAATCGGACAAGGATGAGAAAGCAAAGCGGCAAACAAAACGGCCGCAGTAAATGATATCCATGACAGCCCAACACGCTGTCATGGGTTTTTCTGTTGGCTGAAGGGAGTGGAGTGGAAGGTGCTAATAGGACATGTTAAAGAGATTGTCCGCTATCCGGTGAAAAGCTTTTACGGGGAAAGTGTGGAAAAAACAAAAGTAATGAATTATGGCCTGTATGGGGATCGCAGCCATGCCTACCTGGATGAATCAAGGCCGGGGAAGTATTTGACGATTACTCAGTTTCCGGAAATGGTCATGTATAAAGCAGGGTTTATGGGAGAGGAAAATGAGAACATGTTTCCTCCAGTAAGAATTACTACTCCGGACGGCAGACGGATTCCCTGGGATAATAAAGAATTGCTAAAAGAAATGGAAGAGCATTCTTCCAGAAAAATCACTCCAGTGAAATATAGTCCTGCCCATGTACCTGAAGGGGCAATTGAAGAAGAAAATATTCTATTAGTGACAGACGCGTCATTGCAAAGAATGAAGGAGCTATGGGGCAAGGACAAGCTGGACTTCCAGCGGTTTCGCCCGAATTTAGTCATTTCCCTATTAAGAGATGAACCTTTTATTGAGGAAAGCTGGTTTGGGAAGACAATGAAGATTGGCAGCGTTGAGATTCAAGTTAAGCGGCATTGCGAACGGTGTATGATTATTACAGTAGATCCAGAGAGCGGAAAGAGGGATCCCAGTTTGCATAAAAAGGTTATCAGTGAAAGGGATAATCACTTCGGTGTGTATTCCTCAGTCAGGAAGACAGGTGAAATTTCGGCAGGGGATGAGGTTTATCTTTTTGATTAAGTACATGTAAACTGGAAGCAATAAATGTTTCCGGGAATGAAAATATGTACGGGCTGGTTTTGCAGAAATTGGCGGAAGCTATTTAATTTGGGAATGGATATGGGAAGTAAGCTTATTCCTGGTGAATCGGCAAAGCGGGTTCATCTTTGGCATCATAAGGCGATTCCTGGCCTTCCCGTTTTTTGGAAGAGTGTATGCCGCATGTAATGGGGTTTTTATAGTTCTATCCATCCTCAGGGGTAGGGGCATAGACAAGAAGGCACCGGATCTATATGACTGGAATGGTGCATTAGTTTGTCTGGCGGTGGCTTCCATGAACCTCTTCGCACCGAATCATCAAGGCTATTTTTTATACCTTTTTATTTTAAATGACAGGGTAGTATTGCTTATATGTGGGTTGACAATGGAAAGGAGGCCTCATCCCTATCACTGGCAATCGCAGACTCTGAGCATTTGAATTATACATAATCTTCACTTTTTCATCTGACTGGCTGACTAATAAAAATTTTACTTCCGGTGAGTAATAAAACGGCTCCATATCCTTCTCCTCCTCGGCATCTCTCCATTCACTTTATGCACTTCTGCACGGTTTGATGCAAATTCCCGTATATCGGGAGAACAAATTGGGCATTTTCCGCATATTTTAGTCGGGAGTGGAATATTAGGAGGGTTTCTATGCCTGATCGGAAAAAAGAATATCCCATGCACCCTAATTATGGGAAAATAACCCGTTATGAAGAAGTGGCGATTACAGTACCGGAGCAGCGGCAATTTCGGCAGCCGGGGACAGAAGGACTAATGGTTCCGAGACCAATCATTGAGAATCCCAATTATATTGGTACAGGCAAACTTGCGGGAAAAGTGGCGCTCATCACGGGAGGAGATAGCGGCATTGGTGCTGCGGCGGCAATAGCTTTTGCAAAAGAAGGGGCAAATGTAGCAATTTCGTATTTGGATGAACATGAGGATGCGAATCGGACTAAATCAAGAATCGAAGAAATCGGGCAAAGCTGCTTATTGCTTCCGGGAGATGTGAGGGAAAAAGAGCATTGCGCCGACATTGTGGAAAAAACAATCCAAACTTTCGGGCGGCTGGATATCCTTTGCAATCATGTCGGAATTCAGTTCCAGCAATTAAGCCTGCTAGATATTACGGATGAGCAATTCGATGATACCTTTAAAGTGAATGTTTATTCTCATTTTTACACAACGCGGGCAGCTCTCAGATACTTAAAAGCCGGAAGTTCTATTATAAATACATCATCAGTAGTCGCATACTATGGGAATGAGCAATTAATCGACTATTCCACGACAAAAGCAGCTAATGTTGGCTTTACCAGGGCACTTGCCAATAATTTGGCAGCAAAGGGGATTCGCGTAAACGCGGTGGCTCCAGGCCGTTTCTGGACACCGCTTATTCCGTCCAGTTTCTCCGCGGACGAGGTCACATTAGCCGGCAACCCGATGGACCGGCAGGGACAGCCATTTGAGCTTGCGCCAACTTTTGTATACCTTGCATCAGATGATTCAAGATTTGTAACCGGGCAAACCCTTCATGTTAATGGAGGACAGATTACATCCTCATAAAATGGGCCATTCCCCAGGATTAAGGGGAAGGCCCATTCTTAAATTCTCCTTCTTAAACATTTTGACCCATCTGTTCAGCCTTTACCGGCTTTCTCGAAAAGAAAATCACCAGAATGACTGTGGTAATCAGGGACCCATGGAATATCCATACCATCTTAGACAAAGATAAAGACTCCAATAAAACAGGAGCGACAGCGAATCCGGGGGCAAAACCTAGAGATTTTAAGAGCATGCCTACTCCAAAAATTCTCCCTCTAATATGATTATCTGTCTTTTGCAGGATTGTCGCATGCAGAGTAGTAAAGCAGGCATCAAAAATACCGGTTAAAAAGGCAAACGGCAGGATAATCCATAAGCTGCTATTTGAGAGGAAGGTGATAAATCCTGCTGACATAAGCATCGCTGTAAAAAAACAAGCATAATATAAACGGCTCCCCTGCAGGCTTTTCAGCTTTGGCAGAATCATGGTTGCCAGTACGGAACCAATCCCCCAAACGCCCCAAATCAACCCGTAATAGAAACTTTGTTTGCTGCTGTCGATGTTTTCAGCGAGCAGCGGAATCCCTAAGTTATGTGAAGCTCCTGCAAATGCGCCTGAGAGGAAGACAATATTCACCAGAAGCAGCATCGGTTTAAGTAATATAAACGAATAAACTTCTTTCAAATCCCTGCCAATGCTGGCCAGTTTTTCTTTAAGGCCGCTGCTGATTTTTTTATTCACAGCCGATTCCGACGTTTGCCATTTCATTTTTAATAAAACGAGTGCTGAAATGACGTATGTGGCGGCATCAATGATTAAAGTTATCTGGTATCCGAGGAAATCAGTTATGACCCCAGCCCCGATAAAACCAAACACCAGACTGACAGATGTTAATCGGGAAATTAACGCATTCGTCTCAAGTACCTTATCCTCGCCAAAAATCTGAGGGATTTCTGCGCTGTAGCTAACTGCAAAAAAGCTTGATGTCAATCCGATAAAGAAGCAGACAATGAGAATCATGATTGGATTTGGAAAAGGTATTAAGGCTAAAATGATGACTGCCCGGAATACATCTGTCCAAATCATAATTTTTCGGCGGTCAAAGCGATCGGCCAGAACCCCTGAGAAAAGACTTGATAAAACGCCGCCAAGTGTCCTGATGGCCATTGTCGCTGCAAGCCAGGCAGAGCTTCCGGTGGCCGCATACATGAGCACATTAATGGCAATCAGGTCCATGAACCTACCCAAATCGGAAAAGGCTTTTACATACAGAAAAATTTTACGGTTCATGCGTGTCTCCCTAGTTTTCAATGATGTTTTCTGTTTTATTTTAAAGATTTTGAATTTAATTCGCAATACGAAACTTCAGATCTTTAATTTGCTGATTTGGCATTCTTTATAAAGGATAATCACATAAGAATGTGGAATACATGATTGGTCAAATTTGAAAGCAAGACTGAATTTAAAAGCACATTATACAAAGAAGGTAAGAGAATGAGCAATATATTCGGGAATCAAAAAAAAGGACTTGATTATAAAATACGCAAGGGTGCTTACGCTGTCATATTCAACCCGGAAAATGAAAAAGTATTAACTGTGCAAACTCAGTCTGGCCATTACTTTCTCCCAGGCGGAGGAATAGAAAAAGGTGAAGGGGAAATCGAATGTCTGAAAAGGGAAGTACTGGAGGAGACCGGCTATGAGATTTCAAATTTATTCTTTATCGGTAATGCAAAGAGCTATTTGCCGCAGACCAAGAAAAGGCCAATGCTAAGTGACGGGTATTTTTATCTGGCTGATCTGGCGGATAAAATACAAGAGCCGACTGAAGAAGACCATGCAATAAAGTGGATTGAAACTGAAAGAATAGCAGAATTGCTGGTTCACAGTCACCACATATGGGCGGTCCAGAAAGGGATAGGATATAAAAAGCAGGAGGGGGAAGATGAATGATTGCCTACTACGGGGAACTCTGCACAAAGATGTATAAAAGTGATAAATCAATGGCAGAGGGTCCAGAGTTGAGCTTTTATCTGTCATATGTAAAAGACAGGAAGATGAAAGTATTGGAGCCGATGTGCGGAAATGGAAGAATGCTCATACCTTTTATTCAGCATGGCATCGAGACTGATGGTTTTGATGTTTCACAAGACATGCTGAAAGTCTGTAAGGAAAAAGCTGAGAAATTAAACTTAAATCCTAATGTTTTTCAGGAAAAGATAGAAGAGTTTAAAAGTACTAACAAATACGATTTAATTATGATCCCGTATGGTTCTTTTTCACTTTTGCCTGACTCCCTGGTAAATATAAGTCTTCAAAATTTAAAGAATGCCCTAAATGAAGGAGGAAAAATGCTTCTTACCATTGTAGAAAAAGGTAATGAAATTGAAGAAGCTGCAGAATGGACAGAAACGAACAGGAAGGAATTAGTGGGGCAGACCATTATTGAAAATAGAAAAATAGCTTATGATAACGAAACGAAAATCCTGCATATCCAGCTGAAGTATGATGCCGTTGGAGAGGGAATTGTGGAAAAAACAGAATTGATGGATTTTCCTATCCGGCTCTATGATCCAGGTGAATTCAATAAGGTCCTCAAAGATAGCGGGTTTAGGCAAATCGCTGTTCATGAAGTTAGAGATGGGTATGGGGATGGACAATCCTTTCCTGTTTATGAATGTATGAAATAATAAGCTGTCTTCATGACGGCTTTTTTCAGCTTTGTTGGCGGGATAACGGGTTTTTTATCAAATTACTAAGTGCCAGCATTCATCAGAGAGGGGTGCTCATATGGAACTGGAAGAAAAAAGGGAGTCATCTGAACGTTTGAGGCTGAATAAAAAGATCATGTGGGGAATAACGATTATTTCGATCCTCTTAGCGATGTTCTATATAGATAAGCAAAAGGTATACAAGGAAGAAAAACCGCCAATGCCCACTGTACTATTAGGGGAGCAGGAGTTACATCCAATCTTAAGCACTTATACATGGAACGCAGGAAAAATTGAGAAGGAGATAAAAGATCTTACCAAATTGATTGAATATCAGCATGCTGAATTTCGCGAGAATCTTAACATAGAATTTCCTAGAGATCAGCAGCCCATCTCCATTGCTAGAGGAAATTACTATAATGGCGGGATTCAAGTAGAGCCCTATCAAACTCTGTATCTTGGATTTACACTTTTAGGAAACGAATCCCGCAAAGATAAAAGCCTACTGGAAGGATGGCAAGCGGGCTGAATATATCATACCTGTTAACATTAAAGAGGTTAGTCCGGAAAAGAACTATCTGGCAAGGAATAAAGGGTATCATTCACTTCTGATTGTGGGAGATACTGATAAAAATGTAATTGATGAACTCTATTCAGAACCATTGCACTTTCTTTTCGAAACAAGCAATTCATTAGGTCTAAAGGATGTAAATGATATTTATCCTGAATTACAAGTAAAGGAAGTGCCAAGTTATATTTTATTTGATCAAACGAAGGAAGTATTTCGCGCAGCTTCTCTAGAAGAGTTATTGAAATATATGAAAGAAAATACGTATTCTAAAAAAAGGACAATAGAGGGAAATGTTACAAAACTGGATCGTAATTTGGGGGTAATCCAAGTGGATGATAAAATTTTTACTGCTGCAGATATGGAAGAGGTTAAAGTTGGACAGAAAATCTCTTTAGAGGTGATTCAGCTAAATAAGGACATCCCTTACTATCGAGTAATCGAAAACATCAATGTGATAAAAGCTCCTGACACGGTCTTTTCCGCTGCTAAATGGCTAGCGAAGGATGCTGAAAAGGTTTCTATTCTTGCTATTGGACCATCTGCCTTTACTGAGCAGTTTAAATCTCCAAATAAGGAAGACTTCAAGCTGGTGGAAAATATAGAGATTCAAGAGACACTAACATTAAAAAATGGAGAGGCAATCACAGATGCTGCTGTTTATGTATTTAATGATAAGGAATTAGTTTTTCAGACGGACGAATTTGACCAGCTCCTGAACTATTTATTTGAGTTTGAAATGTTAATGCCTGCTAGAAAGGAAAGAAACGGTCTTTAGTGCAGCGAAAGGGGAATAAAGGGTGACTGCTCCTATTATCAAAACAGACAGATTAAATTTAAGAAAAATGCGGGGAAGCGATCTGTCTCATTTAATGGAAATTTTTTCTGACCCGGTGGCCATGAGATTTTATCGCTCAACAAAAACAAGAGAACAGGCCGAAGAATGGATCAGCTGGACCTTGCATAATTATCGGACGCATGTGTGGGCCTTTGGGTTGCGGATGAAAAAACATCCGGCAGGTTTTTGGGGCAGTGCGGAATTACCCCCCAGGATACAGGCGGCGTTACAGAAATGGAGATTGGCTATTTGTTTGCCAGGCGTGAATGGGGAAAAGGTTATACGGCTGAAGCGGCATTAGCCTGTAAGGAATATGGGTTTAAAAGCTTAAAATATAAAAAGCTGGTTTCCATTATAAATGTGAAAAATCTTGCTTCTATCCGTGTTGCGGAAAAAGCTGGCATGAAAAAGGAAAAAACATTTCTCAGAGCGGGAAATAAGATGTATGTATATTCCATATCAAACGGTTAGCATTTTAGAAGATGTTTTTATAATGTTCATTAAATACCTTAAAAAGCCTTTCATCACCGCCTCGGTCTGGATGGAGGGCTTTTAGCAGTTTCTTGAATTCTTTACGGATCAATTGCATATCCTCATCAGGTTTCAAGCCCAGAAGCTTTCCAGGCTTGATTTCTTCATCAGCAATCATATTTTGGGCTTGTATCATTTTCTTCAATGATCTAACTTTGGATTCCTCTATTTGGACTCTGGTATTCAGGATCTCTATTTGTCCTTTAAGGTCTTTAACTTGCACGAGGATCCCTTCTAGTTTTTGCTGATAAAGCTCTTCATGTTTTTTGATGATGAAATCATTGAGATCCTTCGTCTTAATTGTGTAGCTGATTTGCCTCCTGGGGCTTCGTTCCGCTTTCATTTTTCCTTCTTCAATCCAGCGCTCAATGTCAGCCCCATTCGCCTTTATTCCAGCTTTATGTAATTGTGCCACAGCATCAGTAATGTTCATGCTTCATGCTCACTCTCTATAAAATCTATTTAGCATTCAAAAACATCATATCACTGAACACTTTAAGAAAAATAACAAGCAGATAACATAGTATTAAAGTTTATTTACACTGGTAACGCCATCATTTCGAAGAACTGGAATTATTAGAAAATTAGGTGGAATCTTGGTATAATGTAAAAAAATGGATGAGGAAGGATGGGGATAATATTGAAGAAAATGTTTAAATTTGCAGTATGGGTCGCTGCTTTACCGTTTATTCTGCTGTGGACAATCTTTTTTGATTCGAGCGGAAACTCTGCCATGTTTGTGAATGATGTATTAAATGATAAAAAATAGGTTGAAGAAATCCTATGTTTAAGTTTGATTGTTAGCTGAACCAATCGGACCGTATGGGCAGCTGGACTCCCGTACATCCTCAGTTGAACCTTTGAGTGAGGGAGTCTTATGCCCGTTAGACTGCTGTAAAGTGAAACTTCAACAAACAATTACTTTATAGGGCGCTCGAGAGTAAGGATTTCATCCTCCATTGAAGCATATTGCTGCTCCACTACATGCTTAACATCTGAAATTGCTGCATTGTAAAAATGCGGGGCCAATGACTCTTTAACAAAATCCAGCACCCTTTCTGCACCGAACTCAGATATTTCCTCATCTCTTTCTTCAGAGAAAAAAATCTGGATATCCTCGATCATCTTTTGCTGCTGCTCTTTTGTTATTTTTAAAAACATGCCATGCCTTCCTTTCGGTTTTGGATACATGTTACTATACACGGAAATTTTATCAAAAGGGAGGCTGTTATTTTTAATAGAAATATGTACAGCAGGAAAATGGAGAGTTCCTGCCAACTACTTATGTGATGATTCATCGCCATAGACATCAAAGAGAAGGCTGTAATAATCTTTTACATAAATGTCTTTGTTTGCAGCTTTCTTTTTCGGATAGAGAGAAATAGGGATAGATGACAAGGCAAGAATCGAGCTGCATAATAGAACCAGATATAATATTCCAGATAGAATGAACATTTAGGATACCTCCTTGAGTTGTTAAAAAAAGCTTAAATTATGAAACGCATTTCATAGCAAGAAAAAATGAAAAAAAATTAGGTGGTTTTATGGCAAATATAAAAGACATCGCTAAAAAGGCAGGAGTTTCAGTTACGACCGTATCCAGAGTGCTGAATAATCATCCTTATGTAAGTGAGGATAAAAGGGAAGCTGTCTTGCGGGTGATGGAGGAATTCAATTATCAGCGAAATATTAATGCAGTCCATTTAAGTAAAGGGGAAACACTTCTTATAGGGGTCGTAGTTCCTTTTACCAATCATCCTTATTTCGGCCAGCTGGTAGAAGGGATTGCAAATGAGGCCATGAAAAACAACTATAAATTAGTTCTTTTTCAAACAAATTACGAGGAAGACAGGGAGATTGAAGCTCTAAAAATGCTTCAGCATAAACAAATCGACTCTTTAATCATCTGTTCCAGAATCTGCGAATGGGATGTCATCAATCAGTTTACCGAGTATGGCCCCATTGTTCTCTGTGAAGATGCGAGGAATCGTAATGTATCATCTACTTTTATCGACCATTACATGAGTTTCTCTAATGCTTTAGAGTATCTGCATAACAAAGGGCATCAGAAAATCGGGTATTGCATTGGAAGAAAGACTGGTGCCAACAGCAGGCAGCGCGGAAAGGCTTATGCTGATTTTTTAAAACGAATTGACGAACCATATAAGGAAGAATTTATCTTCTATGAATGTCTGCATTTTGAGCATGGCGAAGAAGTGGTCCGGCGATTATCGAACATGGATAATCCCCCATCTGCTCTGCTGGTAACAAATGATTTTGCTGCTGCCGGAATAGTAACTTCCTGCAGGGAAAACGGCATCCATATTCCGGATGATCTGGCAATCATGGGATTTGATAACCAGCCAATAGCCAAAATCATGCACATTACAACACTTGAAATTCCGCTGGTTCAAATGGGAAGGCAGCTGCTTCTTCAAGCGATTGATGGTAAAAAGCACACACATCAGGAGATATCGGTGAAGCTGATCGAACGGCAAACCGTATAGCATTAAGTTGTTTGAAGCGGCTGCGCTCAGCCGTTTTTTTATTTATTTGTTTTTGCAATTTAAAGATATCAGAGGGTGTCCATTCTGACAGCTGAAAGAGAAGTCTTATGAAATGAGTCTGAACAATGCTTATCTTCGGACAGGAGAAGATGTAATCCGAGGGAACGAGTCCGAACATAGCACATCTTCAGACAGATGAAGAAGAAATCCCTGGGAGTGAGTCCGAAGAAGGCTCAATTTCGGACAGGGGAAGAAGAAATCCGTGGGAGAGAGAAATCCATAGAACGGGTCGAACCACAAAACAACCATCAGAATAATTGTCAATTTCCAAGCCAATACTAACAAAAAAGTATGGGACTGATGTTACATGGGATTTGTACTTATAGTTTTTCTAGCCTGGCTGGTGCTAATGCTGTTTACATCGATGAATAAAAATCTGACATTTATTGAAAATACCTTCGTCTATTTGGTGGCGTTAGTCATTAATATTAATTTTACATGGATTGTGTATGAAGAGTTGAATATGGCGAAGATTTCCCAGCAGATCTTAGATAATTCCGCGTTCTTAATACATAGAAGTATAACCCTTCCGCTCACAGTTGCTATCACACTGAATTTATTCAGGACAGCGCCTTCCTTTGGTTCAAAAATTTTTAAAACCATCCTGTCAGTGTTGTTCCTTGTTTTGGCAGTGGTGATTGCCCTTTATTTTGACATTGTGGATTATAGAAAGTGGAATATCGGTTATGAAATAATATATTTATTCCTCCTGCATTTAGTGGTTCAATCCCTGCTGAAGTATTTTGGACAGCTTAAAACTAAAGGGGTGAACGAAGCATGAAATTATGGGAGGATTTCGGCGGCAATGAGCTCTTTCTCTTATTAACTGCTGCTGCTGCCTATCTTGTATATTTTTTACTTATAAGAAGGCCGGATAAGCTGGCCAAACAAATCAGAATCCTGAGCCTGCTTTGGGGAATGTCCATTGGCATTCTATATGATTTCACAATAGGCGGAGGCAGGACTGATTTTTATAAGATAAACGATTTAAATAATTATGAAGTGACAGATGTTCTTTATTATTTATTATTCGCCCCATTCGGCTACTTCTTTTTTTATTTTTATGAAAAAATGAAGATCGGCAAAAAAACATTCATTATATATGTTTTGGTATGGGCGTTATCAGGTGTTTTCTTTCAATGGGTGTTAACTGCTGCAGGTATCATTACCCTGCAGAAAGAGTATCGGATCGCGCACTCTTTTCCTATCTTTCTGCTGACTCAAACACTGACAGGAGTTTATATCCAGGTGCTCAAATCCAAAGAACAGCTTTCAGCAGGAGAATAGACAAATGAAGGCGGCCACATCAGGGATGGCCGCATTTTCTGTTTTTCATGAAACCTTTTCCGGCTTCTGCTCGTATTTAATATTATCAGTAGCAGAATGGGGGAAAATGTCCTAAGTGCGGATCTAGTGAATTGGGGAAAGGGAACCATTTGGGTTAAGGAGTTATGTTCCCTGTCAACAAGATGAGCATCGGTTCTGATATCTTATTTGCACCAGCTGCGGTTTTATCATTGAAGGGTACGTGAAGAAGCCGGAAAAATTTAAAAGTACATTGTTTTAAAAAGTTTTTTAACGGCTTTTTAATTTATGAAAAATGCTTACCAGGAAAGTTAAAATTCTAAGGTGTATAATAACTATTCTAGAGATTCAATCTCAATTAATCTGAAAAGCTATAGGAGCACCAAGATAAGATCATGAAAAAATATAAATTAAAGAACCATTTTAAAGGATTAAAGAAGGGAACGCACTTTTACCTGATTGCTGAATCTGAATTTATTGGCATAAAAGAGTATGTTTTGCGGACAAAAGACTTAGCGGTCAGGATTTCTATTAATGAAAGCGAGCTGAACAGGCATTTTACTTTAATGCACAGTTATGCATCCAAAGAGGAATAATTCCTCCACTTTATTGTGCTGTAACATAATAAAAAAGCCCCGTATAGGCGGCCTTAAATTAGTACTTTCGATGTTTGACCCCAGCGCATGACAATGGCTCCCCAGCCGAGACCTGCACCATATCCAGCCAGTACAACTACATCCCCGTCTTTTATTTTGCCTTCCTTCACTTCTTCATGAAGCCCAATAGCTATCGTAGGTGCAGAAGAGTTTCCGTAATATTGTATGGTTTTGGTATGAACTTTTTCCATAGGAAAGCCGAGGCGTGCTGTACCTGCTTCAATGATACGCAAGTTGGATTGGTGAGGGATGATGAAATCCACTTCTTGCAGGCTCAGGCCAGAGAGTTCCAAAACTTTATGAACCGCTTTGGGAAATCTGTCTACTGCAAATTCAAAAACGGCTCTACCGTCCATCTTGATGTGCTTGTTTTCATCAAGATGAAGATATTTTCCCCCGCTTCCATCCATTTGCATATGGATGCCGAGAATACCATTGCTTTTATCCACCTGACCTAAGACAACAGCAGCAGCTCCATCTGAAAACAGCAGCGCAGTCTTTTTATCCATCGGATTCAAGAGGGAGGAGCATTTGTCGACAGCAATGACTAATACGTTTTTATACAATCCTGTCTGAACAAATTGGGCCCCGGTTGCCAGGGCAGTGATAAAGCTGGAACAGCCTGAATGAAGGTCCAGCCCTGCACAATGTGCAGCGCCGATTCTGTCCTGAACCAGCGCAGCCGTAATGTGGGTGTCATGTGTGTTTGTTCCAATAATGACCATGTCAATATCCTTCGGGTTGACCCCTGCGTCTTCTATCGCACGTTTTCCAGCAATTTCGCACATATCTGTAAGTGATGAGTCTGGAGATTCGTAGCGTCTTTCCAGTATGCCCGTTTTTCTGCATATTTCTTCTTGTGTAATACCGAAACGTCTGGCAATCATCTCATTTGTTATAATATTTTCTGGAATGTTTACACCGATTCCTAAAACACCTGCACTGAACAAAGCAATGACCTCCTCGGATGAGTTAATTTTTACCATTACATTTTATCACATTATTGGACAAATTTTGCAATATTGAGAGTTTTAGAATTTTATAAAAAAATGCTCAGAGCATTTCGCCCTGAGCAATCTTCATTTCATAAGTTCTTTTACCAGATGTCACCGCGCTCTTTTTTTAGAGCCTTCATTTTTTCAACCCATTCGTCGACTCTCAGCTTGATCTCATCACTTTCCGCCTCAGCTGTATTTCGGTTTTTTTCATAGAGTTCTAAATAGAGGTCCTTCATTTGCTCGCTTCGTTCATAGCCCCAATCACGCAGCTCTGATCGCTGCTCATCAGTGATCCAGCCATTGTCTCCCATGACTGTAACAGCATCAAGGATTCGATGTGCTTCACGTCTGCCGATCGTAAATAATTGGCGGGGATAAACTTCTCCGAGTTCATACTCATCCATCATTTCCCATGGGCTTGGCGACAGTGTAAATGCCCAGGCCAGGTCGCCGGCAGAAGGAAGCCACTCGTATTGGATCGTGTTTTTCAATTCATCCGGGTTATCCGCTTTTAAATATTCCCCATTGCCGGCTTCGGCTACTGCTTTTAATTGGTTCTCGGCTTTTCCATCTACACCAAACCCTATGATATTCACACTATTGCTGCTGTTGTTTTTTACAAGGTTTTTACTGGCCGAGACGGGGTCGCCATCACATGTTTCGGCACCGTCACTGACAATGTAGATCGTTGTGGATCCATCATAACCGCTGCTCATTTCTGCAGCCTTTTGAATGGCACCGGCAAGAGGTGTCCAGCCTTTGCTTTCAAATGAATCCACCGCTTCGTGGAACTCTTTCTTGGAATATTTCCCCATCGGGTAGACTTCCTCTACTCCTGAGCAGGAAATTTCTTTATCAGCGTCCGCTTCAGAGCCTTTATGGCCATATACAACTAGGGAAACTTCGCTGCTTTGGCCAATTGTCTGTGCGAAACTCTTTACGGCACTTTTAGCAATATCCATTTTCATTTTGCCGCCTGTCTGCAGCAGCATGCTTGAACTGGCATCAAGAAGAATAATAGCCTGCTCTGATGCCTTTTTTTCTTCCCCAGGTTCTGATTTAGTGGGATCCGGCAGGTAAGGCTCTTCAAAATCTGGTTTGTAGGAATTGGACTTTTCAATGATGTTTTTATAATTCGGACTCGCCAACAGGGAAAGAAGCCCTTTTTTAATCGAGTCTGTATCTTTGGCTTCTTTCGTCAGCTCCTCAAGTTTGGGGGTCATCTTGCTTATAAGCTCAGGATCAGTTTCAGGCACATTGAATTCAATGGCCTCAATGTCCTTCTCGTATGTGAGCCCTTCCATTAGTGTTCCAGGGGTCAATTTCAGCAGGCTTTCTTCTGAAACCTCCAAATTAATATTCTCAGACTCTGCTAAAATGCTTTCCTGCTTTTTTTCTTTCTTGTCTTCTTGTTTTTGTTCTTCTTTACCCGATGAATCAGCTGCCGCTTTCTCTTTGTCATTGCTGCATGCTGAAAGAATCAATGCGGCAAACAGCAGCCATAACGCATAACGTTTCACATAAATTCTCCTCTTTATTTAAGTTTTACTAATAATAGAGTTTAACATGGATAAAGCTGGGTTTGAAGTAATTTCCATATGATAGGATTTTTTTACAGCATTTTGGTATAGTTGAAGGAAGATATAATGCAGAGGAGGCAATCCGTTGGAAACAGTATTTCCGATCCTTGAAACAGAAAGATTAATTTTAAGAGAAGCAACTGAAGAAGATGCAAAAGATATGTTTGTATACCTGTCAGATCAACTGGTTGTAAAGCATATGGGAATCTCGGCCTGTGAATCTGTCGAAGAGGTGCTGGATGAAATAAAGTGGTATAAATCCATTTACAAAAATCGCACAGGAATGCGCTGGGGCATAACCCTAAAGGATTCCGGGAAGGTCATAGGGAGCTGCGGTTTCCTAAACAGGAATCCCAGACATTTCCGAAGTGAAGTCGGTTATGAATTAAGCAGAGAGCATTGGGGAAAAGGGATTGCCAATGAAGCTCTTGAGAGAGTTTTAAAATTCGGATTTGAACACCTTGAGCTTGAAAGGATTGAAGCCCTGATAGAACCTAAAAATCTCTCATCCCAGAAGCTGGTTGAAAGGCAGGGATTCACGAGAGAAGGTTTGCTGAGGCACTATGAATATACAAATGGAAAATTTGATGATTTGTATATGTACTCTATTTTAAAAGGGGATTTGTAGAAGGGCTGGAGTTTGGAATACATATTGAGTTTGAGTGAAAAAACCAATCTGCTGGGAGGATTATTTTTATGAACTACAATGGCCGTACCTTTGTTTCTGTTCAAAATACTGAGAATGGTGAAGTATCATCAAAAACCTTTTTTCAGTATAAACAGGAGGGAAACATTATATCTGCTGATTATGGCGGGGGAGAGATTATTCAGGGGACACTTATTGGAATTGTAAATGAAGATGGCAGTTTAGAATTTAGATATAACCATGTGAATAACAAATATGAAATACGCGGAGGAAAATGTCATTCAAAACCTGAAAAGCTGCAAGACGGCCGCATCAGGCTATATGAAAAATGGCAATGGCAGGATGATGAAGGGACGGAAGGTCATTCGATTATCGAGGAAGTAAAAGATTAAAGTTTAATAGGCGGCATGGGAGCCGGAGGGAATTATCCCTCCGCATGCAGCTTCAGGTTCTGTCTGCTTCTTTTTGTTTTTTCTTTCGTTAATGTGAAGAAGAAAACAAAGCCGATGAATGATGTAATAAACAAGATGGCACCCATTGGTACGGCAGTGGTTTCATCAATGCTCACCAAAGGGGAAACAGCTGAACCCAGCACTAAAGGAAGCATTCCAATAACGGCGCTGGCACTGCCGGCACGATGCCCCTGATTTTTCATGGCCAATGTAAACGAGCTGGTAATGATCATTCCCATTGAAGTCATATAGATAAAGATCGGAATGACAAGCATGAATAGCGGACCTTTAATGATGGTCATGATTAAAAGTAACGAAGTGGCACTGACGGCAATGCAGACGGCTGTCCGGAGCAGGCTTCTTTCCGGAATGACACCTGCCAGGCGGCCAATTAGAAAACTCCCCGTAATGATGGCCAATCCATTAATGCCAAACAGGATGCTGAACACCTGAGGCGATACACCATAAATCCCCTGATAGACAAAAGGTGTCCCCGAAACATAAGCAAAGCTTCCACCATGTATAAATCCTACGATAAGGGCATACCCGATGAAGGAACGGTCCCTGAAAAGGCCCCCCATGCTTTTAACGGAATTTCCAATGGAGCTTGGGACCCTTTTTTCTGGAGGAAGGGTTTCTTTTAATCGGAAATAGATCACAATGGTAATAAATAATCCCAAAAAGCTTAGAAAATAAAATATGGTTTCCCAGCTTGCGAAAGGAATCAGAAGCAGGGCACCGCCTGTCATTGGTGCGATCATCGGAGCTGTTGCATTAATGACCATAAGCAAGGCAAAAAACTTCGTGAGCTCTTTACCGCTGAACACATCACGGACAACTGCCCGGGATAGGACAATTCCAGCAGAGGCGGTTAATCCCTGCAGAAATCGGGCTGCAATAAAGGCTGCGATATTTGGTGAAATGGCGCATAAAAGGGAAGATACGGCAAAGAGAGAGATCCCGATAAGAAGAGGCTTTCTTCTTCCATGGGAATCACTGAGCGGTCCGACAATAACCTGTCCAGCCGCAAGTCCAATCAAGCAGGCTGTTAAACTCATCTGAACAAGTGAAGCCCGGGCACTGAAATCATCAGCGATTTCTGGGAAGCCTGGCAAATACATATCAATATTAAATGGCCCCAATATTCCAAGCATGCTGAGGAGAAATGCCAGCGCAAGCCTCTCTTTTCCAGTAGGGTTGTGAATCATGTTAAACACCTTTCTTTCTATGAAGCTGTTAATCTTTTACATAAATATGGCTAGTATACGCCAGGTGCAGGGTGATGTCCAGCGGAGAATGCTGTAAATAAAAAAATCCATGGCGGAATAGCCATAGATTTAATCATTAACAATTGCAGATCATCAATACATTTCCATCCAAGTCCTGAAAGTTGAAATAGGCAAAATCTCCAATACGCTCAATTTCCTTTACAATGGTGATTCCCTGATTTTTAACAAACGTGTATGCCTCATCAATATCCTGGACGAAGAAATTAAATAAAACGTGACCGGAAGGATTTAAGGTAAAGGCTGGATCAAAGGTGTGATCATCCAGTGTGAGACCGGTTTCAGAGGTGACAGGAATGTTGTATACCGGGGATTCTACTGAACCCTTATGAAAAGGCAATCCAAGCAGTGTGCTATACCATTCAGCCGACTTTTCCAGGTCGCTGACATGAATAAAAACATTGTTCACTTTGCCTGCAATCGGGGAAGCAATTGATTTCATATACTCACCGCTTTCATTGTGATTATTTTACCAATTCTCCATACGCAGGAAATCTCCTTTAATTTAAGGGTTCAGCCTGTGTATTTCCCTGGCGACAGCTTCCAAAATGTACACAACTGGAACTTGAGTCGTAATATTGGACTGCTCAAACGTTTCCTCTGTCACATAATAGGCGATATTCAAATCTGAAACTTTCGCAATTGTTGAAAGCCGGCTGTTTGTGATGCTGATGATTTTACTGCCTTCCTGCTTCAGCTGGTTAAGATGGGTGACTGTAAAAGGAGTTTCCCCTGAGACAGATAGGGCAATCGTGACACTGCTGCTGCGGATGCTGGAATGGATCGGAAAATGGGGGTCCTTGATATACAGTGAAAACTTGCCAAGACTCGAGAAATATCTGGCTCCGTATTCAGCCAGTATGCCTGAGCTTCCGATCCCTATAAATATAATGTTATCTGCCGTATTTATAAGTTCTGCTGCCTCGATGATTTTTTCGTCTAAATCACCTCTTAGCGTTCGCTCGAAAAACTCGACGATGGATTGCTTGGAACCTTTTATAGAGGTCTTTTTATTTTCCTGCAAATATAATTTAAACTTTATCTTAAATTCAGTGAAACCCTCACAATTCAGCTTCCTGCAGAACCGCAGGATGGTGGCCGTCGAAACATGGGTTTCATCTGCAAGTTCACGAATCCGCATATAAGGTATCTTTTCTTTGTTTTGACAGATGTAATGATATATGGATGTTTCTAAATCATTGAAAGATGCGATGATTTCATTTGAAAACATGATTCAGTAATCCTCCGTTGAAAAAATAGATAGGCTCATTTTATCACAAGGAGAAACAATACGTTACTTTTATGTAACAAATATCAAAATGCCGTTAAACAAGACTTAATTAACTCTATTTATTTACATACCCTTTGACTCGCTTTAAGCTTCTTCTATATCCCTTTTCGGGTAACATAAAAACTCCATTTAAACAAATATTAAAAAATAGCGGGTATTGGAGGTAATGAAATGAAAAAATACGATTTTCCTAAAGGTTTTTTGTGGGGCGGCGCCACTGCAGCGAACCAAATTGAAGGCGGTTATAAGGAAGGGAATAAAGGCTTGAATATTGCGGATGTCCTTCCCGGAGGAAAAGAAAGATACAATATCTTAATGAAGCCTGGGTTTGACTTCGAAATTCATGAGGATCTTTTTTTTTATCCCAATCATGAAGCAATCGATTTCTATCATCGATATGAAGAAGATATTGCCTTATTTGCCGAAATGGGCTTCAAGGCATTCCGATTGTCGATAGCCTGGACCCGCATTTTTCCTAATGGTGATGAGTCGGAGCCAAATGAAGAAGGACTTGCTTTTTATGATCGTGTTTTTGATGAATTGCAGAAATATGGAATTGAGCCAGTTGTAACGATTTCCCATTATGAAATGCCTGTTCATTTAGTAAAAGAGTATGGTGGGTGGAGAAACCGCAAAGTTGTCAGTTTCTTTGAGAGGTATGCTAAAGCGATTTTGGGCCGGTATAAAGATAAAGTAAAGTACTGGATGACTTTTAATGAAATCAATAGCGGATTGGTCATGCCGATTAATGGGCTCGGCTTTTCCTATCAAAGTGAAGAAGATAAATACCAGCCGACCTTCCAGGCCTATCACCATCAATTGGTCGCAAGCGCAATCGCGGTTAAGGCATGTCATGAGCTCATTCCTAAGTCAAAAATTGGCTGCATGCTTCTATTTGCGCCTGTGTATGCTTATGACAGCAACCCGGAAAATGTCATGTATGCCCTGCAGGAAGAGCAGCTTTTCAATTACTTTTGTGGTGACGTACAGGTTCGCGGTGAATATCCGGCTTTTATTAAAAGGTACTTTAAGGAACATCGTATCAGCCTGGAAATACTGGAAGGCGACCTGGATTTGTTAAAGGACGGCACTGTTGATTATATTGGCTTCAGCTATTATATGTCCCGCACCGAAAAGAAGGTAAAGTCAGATGCAGACTCATCGGAAGGGAACATCATTGGCGGGGTTAGAAATCCCTTTCTTGAAACAAGTGATTGGGGCTGGGAAATCGACCCTGAAGGTTTGAGGATCAGCTTGAACAAGTTATATGATCGCTATCAGAAACCGCTATTTGTTGTAGAAAACGGACTTGGGGCCTATGACAAGGAAGAAGAGGACGGCAGCATCCATGACGACTATCGGATTGACTATCTTCGCGAGCATATAAAAGCAATGGGTGAAGCTATAGAGGATGGCGTCGAGCTAATGGGCTATACAAGCTGGGGCTGCATCGATATGGTCAGCATGTCAACAGGTGAATTTTCAAAACGCTATGGCTATATTTATGTGGACAAGCATGATGATGGCAGTGGAACATTGGAACGGAAAAAGAAGAAATCTTTTTATTGGTATAAAGATGTGATCGAGTCAAACGGAGAAAAACTATAGAATATTTAAGCGGGCTGCCTGAGGGCAGTCTTTACTTGTTTAGAAAGTTAAATGTGCAGGTGTTATTATGAGAAATTTACACATGAACTAATGAAAAAATCTTTATGGAGTAAAATATGAATTAAGTCCAGGAAAATGATATTTCAGAGGAGCTAATAAATAATCCTGGTGTTCAGGAAGTCTAATGAATAGGGAGATGAAGCAGGTGATTTATATCTACCATGATTTTGGGGGGACTCATACAACATCTCTGGCAGCGGCATACCATCTAAAAATCATTCGTCACCGCAAACTCGAAAAAGAAGAAATAAGTGAGCTGCCATATTTTAATAAATTGACAAAGAAAGATGCAGGAAAATTTATTTTTCATGGTGAAGATGAGGAAGGAAATCCGGTGTACACCCTTGGAAGAAGATCTTCTAAGCTGGCAGTTGAAACACTGCATCACTTTTGCCATTTATTAAATAGTCATAAAGGAATTAATGATAAAATCGTCCTCTCTGATACTTCACCTGCAGTACCGCTTTCTCTGACTATAGGTGGATTCATATCCAAAGGCTTAGGACTGGACAGATTAGGGACTCCACTGGTTATTAAAGGAGCACAGAAATGCAGTGGAAATATTCTGGAGCTGGTGAACGAAACGAAAAAAATTGCCGCCGGTTCTAATTCTGCCATAATTAAAATTGATAATAAGGAGTTTCAGGCATAGACAGTAAGAACCACCCTGATATTCAGATGGTTCTTTTCTTTTGCAGGTAACTATCCGGACAGAAAAAGCCTAGTTTCTTAATATAAATATAGTATCAGTCTGTCGGTTTTAAAATTTCCAGCAGCAGCTCTAACAGCTCTTAAAAACTTATGGAATGTTAGTTTTGCAGGAGTAAGCAAATAATAAAAAGTATTATTAAACCCCCATAATATAAAGAATCTCCTTCGTATTCTTTGAATATAATCAATCAAAAGTCTCGAGGGGAAAAATATGAAATCACCAGCTAAGGGGGCCCTTGCCATGGTATTTGCAGGGGCTATAACGTTTTCTGTTGCCAATGGCATGCTGAAAGCTACTAAACTTTTTTCAGAGGAACACTCTTCTGTTTTATCAGGTATTCAACAAAAATCTGAAGTAAACAGACAAATTGATGAAAAGTCAGAAGCAAACATACTGGCTGTGCAAGAGAATGCGAAACAAAAAACGGTTACAGAAGATGCTCCTGATTTTGAAGAATCATTAAAAAAGGAAAAGAATACCGATAAGATGATTGTTGCTGTTCATACGAATACCGAAAAATCCAATCGGAAACCTGCTGTAAATCCTGTTTCAAAAGCTGTATCTGTCTCAAACGAAAAACCTTCGGCACCGGAGCCTGCCTCTGCACCTGCGGGAAGCAAGACAACAACTGAAGCATCAAAACCTGAGACCAGCACACAAGATCCAAACACACCTGCCTCTGGCACGGGAGGAGGAAGCATAATAAATCCTGCTGCAAAAACACTTAACCATGGCCAGCAGGTTTCCCAAGCCGCAAAAGAAAAAGCTGAGAGTAATCGGGTTAGCAAAGGAAAAGAAGACAAAGAAAACAATGGGAAAAATCATTAAACCTCAGGAAGGATCATCAGGAGACGGTGGTCCTTTTTCCTTTATAGGTATTAGATTATACAGCAAAAAGGCCTTCCCCAAATGGGAAAGGCTCTTGAATTCATTTAATATTCATAATGGAATTATCCTGAGTTACATTGCCTTTTCGTTTAAGTTTATTCCAGCCAACGGCTACTCCTTTTATAGCGGAGAAGATCGATTTTACCACAACATAAGTCATCAGCTGTTTATATAAAATTCGCTGCAGAAACAATGAGACCAGTGGTTTAGGGCTTTCTTTCTCCAGCCTGAACGCATAAAGGGAGGCGAAGAAATCCATCAAGTAGAATAGGACAAATCCAATGGCTGCTTTTTCAGGGTTTGGGCTGAAAAGGGCAAAGATGAACAATATATCTGCAATAGGAGAAATGGTTTGATAAACATATTGAAAAAGCCACATGTTAGGCAAGGCTACATATCCTAATGAATGATGTTTTTTGTTAAATAATGCCGCGCGATGTTTCCAAAGGCATTGGAGAGTGCCATATACCCATCGGTAGCGCTGCTTTGCCAGGCTTTTAATATCTTCAGGCACCTCTGTATAAGCATAAGCCTTTTCTTCGAACTCAATTTTCTTACCTTTGCGCAATAGTGCAAGTGTGATATCCGTATCTTCTGCAAGGGTATCCTCTCTAAAGTAACCAGCCTCTTCAACCGCAGACTTTTTCCATGCACCGATGGCACCTGGTACTACGGTAATGCAATTAAGAGCCGCAAAGGCTCTTCTTTCCAAATTAAAGCCTGTCACATATTCAATATGCTGCCAATTCGTCAGGAGATTCCCCTTATTCCCAACCTTTACATTACCTGAAACAGCAGCCACTTGATTATCTTTAAAATGGCTAACAAGTAAAGAGATGGCGTTTTCAGCAATGAGTGTATCGGCATCTAATGCAATTACTATTTCCCCCTTAGCTTCCTTAAATCCAAGGTTTACAGCCGAGGATTTTCCGCCATTGGGTTTTTTAACTAACCGGACGCAAGGAGTGTCCGCAAAAGTTTCTTCAACTGCACGAGCAGTATGATCCTTTGAGCCATCGTCGATTATCAGTATCTCAAAATCCGGATAGTCACTGGATAAAATAGAATCTACAGTTTTGCAAATTACTTTTTCTTCATTATAAGCTGCAATTACAACACTGACATAAGGAGTAAAGCCAGGGTCAATCCGGGTCTCTTTATACCTTTTGACCTGTTTCCAGGATAGGAAAACAAGAAATAGAATGCGCAAAACACCTAAGAGGATGGCTGAGTAAAACAAAAAGCTAAGTCCAGTGTTCCAGCTTTTAATGACCTTAAATACCGCCATATCATAAACAGAATAAGGGTTTTCCTGATCAGCAAAAGGCATGATTTCGGTATCTCTTTTCCCAATTAAACCGGCAGTTGTCGTAAATGTGTAGCCTCTATTTTTAAGAGTTTCAATAATTACCGGAAGGGCTTCCACTGTTTTGGAGCGGTCACCGCCAGCATCATGAAGCAAAATGACGTTACCTTCGGCCAGCTGATCCAATGTTCGATTTACAAGTTCATCTGCTGAAGATCCTTGCCAATCACCCGAGTCAATGGATTGGCCGACCATGGTATAGCCCAGATTCTGAGCTTCCATAATAGGAAGCTGTTCGTTTCTTGTGCCCAGTTCCGTATCTGCTATGTATGGAGGGCGAAAAAGAGTCATAGAATGACCTGTTATGCCTTGAATTAAGCGCTGTGTTGCATTCAATTCCATTCGTAAACGAGATGGTGTGATGGATGTAATATCAGGGTGTGTAAAGGTATGATTTCCGATTTCATGTCCCTCATCATAAATTCTGTTAACCAGCTGGGGATGCATCAATGCATTTTCTCCAACGATAAAAAAGGTGCCTTTTACCTCATACTTCTTCAATATGTCCAATATTTTTGGTGTGTAGGCTGGGTCAGGACCATCATCAAAAGTAAGAACGATTTCTTTTTTGCTGGATTTTCCATGGCGGATTACTTCAAAAGGCTTTGGATATTTGATATAGGTTTCCTTTTTTATCATTCCATTGGAATTTATCTCGAAAGTCCTATTTCCTTTTTCAGTTTGTGAGGCGATTTTCAATATCTCTCCGTTCCCTGTATGAAGTGGTGAGATATGACTTTCAAAGGCACTTAACATTTGAGATGGATTAATGATTTCCTTAGGCTTGTTAATAACACTCCAGATAGAGGGATCCTCCGAACCGAGCCTCCATATTGCTATTCCGGTAGAGCCGCCATTAATCGCAAGGATCATCTGGTTATAAAAAGTAGCAGCATCCAGAAACCAGACAGTATGATTTTTTCCATTTTCTTTATAGCGTAAGTAGGGGTTTCCAGCATCCATACTCCAATTGATATTAAGGTTCGCCTCGCTGCCCAGCTTCATGATATCTCCAAATGTCATGTCAGCTGCGGGCTTATCCGAACCTTCTTCCCAGTCGTAACCGTATGTTCCTAAGCCTGCTACCAATTTTCCGGATGGAATATCAGCTTGATTCAAGTTCTCCTTAACCCAATCGGTTTGAGCGACAGGGCCTGGTGTGCTCATGGAATAATGCTGGTCATAGAGCATGACAATCACTCGGTCAGCGTATTTTGCTAAAGAAGTATAATCGTAGCTTTCGTCATTGGGCGGAACATCCAATGTCACCATTAAGCCTTCTTTGTGGAAGGCTTTATAAACTTTACTCATGAACTGAGTAAAATGATCCCTGTCGGCTGGTTTAATTGCTTCAAAGTCAATATTTATACCATCAAAGCCATTTGTTATCACATAAGAAAGCATTTCTTTAATAAAGAGATCGTCAGCACCTGGGGCAGTGAATAACCGGTGAAGAACATCTGAATCCCATTTGTTGTCTATAAAATTATTCACTAATGGCAGAATCTTAATTTCATGTTTATTTGCTTCTTTTACTATGGACCGGTCAATTGAAGACTTGAGCTTTAGATCTGGAGTAACCTGCATCCACTCAGGGACTAGAGTGGTTATGGACTCTTTATTTTTCTTGAAGGATGTTTTACTATTCTTGTCCCAATTGACATAGAATCCATACACTTCTTGCTTTCGTGCAATTTGTGCCATCTTTGGCTTTTCTGAAATAGCCGCTGAAGAAGTTGTCTTTTGAATCTGTGATGCCAATTCTTCTTCATTGAAGGGCTTATTTATCGGATTGATCCCGGAACTTGATACGCTTTGATCTAGATGCAGTTCAGGAAGCTTTGGAGCTGTATTTAAACTCTGTATGAAAAATGTCGATATAACAGCAATTAATAGGATGAAGCCAGCGCTCATTCGCTTAATCAGGGACCATCGCATTTTAGCAGGATCAAGAAATATATATTCCTGCTTTCCCTCGTTTTTTTTCAGACCCAGGTTATAAAACCAGTGGAAGAAAAAATAGCAGACTAGTCCAACCAAGCCTCCTAAGACTCCTGATGCAATTGATTCCGAGGTTACTATTTTGGTTTTAAGTGATGAAATGAACCAGTACTCTTCAAATGGGCCAAAATCCATGAAAGGCAGCTCGTGTATGTAGGGTATAAAAACAGTAATCAGAGTGCCCAGGAATAAGGCAATAATATTTAGGCGCAGCAGCAGTGAACAAACAAACAATAATGGAATACTAAAACTTTCCAAAGGTAAAAATGCCAGAAAAAACCCTAGAGTGCTTGCAATCGCTCCTGCATTTCCGGAGACAGGTGCAAACAAAGATCTGACAATCCACCTGAAAAAACGATCCACATTCATTCCCCCCAAAAGTAATGTCGAATTATCTATAATAATTTAATAGCTTTTGGAGTGTATGCTCCAAACATCCAATGGGTCAATTTTTCGACAAAAAATGACCATCAACAAAAATTTAGGTTGTGGTTCTATAATTTTGGGGGTGGGATAAAAAAATGTGTTTGCTTTTTTATGGTACTTAACGCGATTTACCATGGTTTAATGTAAGTAAGTGATAATTGTTTCAATTAAGTTAATTTGAACACCTTATCACCTTGTCTGCTCTGTAAGATTTCCAGCAGCTGTTCCGACATATAATTTGAGTCATATTCAAACCCATGATTTATCCATTCCGTAATCATTCCCAGCATGGCATGTACATAGAAGCTTGCCTGCAGTTCACGATTAATTTTGGGGTTAAACTGTACACCTTTAAGGTCTCTCAAAGTTACCTCTTTCAGTACATCGCACAATTTGCTCTGCAATCCAGATAATGCATTGGATTTTACCATTAGGGAATAGAATTCTTTTTTATGACTGACATGTTCAAAGATTTTAATGGCAGAAGAGGTAAGGGTCTTTAACTCGAAGGTTTCTGTGTCCTTATATGGTTCGCGATAGGAAGAGATTAGGTCTGCTATAACATCATCGACAATTTCATCAAGGAGATCTTCTTTGTATTCATAGTGCTTATAAAAGGTCCCCCTGTTGAGATTGGCTGTCTTCACGATATCTGTTACAGTTATTTTCTTGAATTCTTTCGTCTGCATTAAGGATAATAGGGCATCCATTAAGGCTTGTTTAGATTTAGTTATTCTTCGGTCAATAGGGAGATTTTGCTTATTGGACATAAATGGCCTCCATTGTAGAAATTGGATGAAAAAATGATCAAAATACAATGAATGTGTTCAATAGTAGACAAATTGCCGTTAATTTGCTGATTGAATGGAAGGTTTTATTACCATATTATAAAGGTGTAAGAGATAATCAACAAGTGTTCACTAAAACATTCAACCGAACGGAGGAAGTCTTTATGAAGCTTCAGGATAAAGTAGCGATTGTAACAGGTGCAGCATCAGGAATGGGAAAAGCGATTGCGGAGTTGTACGCAAGGGAAGGTGCAAGTGTCATTGCAGCTGACCTGAACCTGGAAGGGGCAGAGGCTGTGGCAAAGGGAATTACTGAGAATGGCGGAAAAGCCAAAGCTGTTCAGGTTAATGTTTCAAAACAAGCAGATATTGAAGGAATGATAGATGCAGCAGTACATGAATTTGGAACGCTGGATATCCTGGTGAATAACGCAGGAATTATGGACGGATTTGAACCCATTGGAGACATCCAGGACGAACGATGGGATTTAATATTTGATATCAATACGAAGGGCGTCATGCGCGCCATGCGAAAAGCCATCCCGCTCTTTTTAGAAAAAGGGAAAGGGGTAATCATTAATACTGCTTCTACAGGCGGATTGAATGGTGCCCATGCGGGAGCTGCTTATGGGGCTTCAAAGCATGCAGTTATAGGGCTTACGAAAAACACTGCCTATATGTACGCAAACAGCGGCATCCGCTGTAACGCCATTGCACCAGGCGGAGTGGAAACAAACATCGCTGCTTCAATGAAAAACCTGAACGAATTTGGATTCGGCCGTACAAAAGCTGTTCAGGGTGTAATGCCAAGAGTCGGAAAGCCGGAGGAAATTGCACAGGTCGCATTATTCCTGGCATCTGATGATTCCAGCTTTGTTAATGGATCCGTGATTGTTGCTGATGGCGGGTGGACTGCAGCATTCTAAAGGGTAATCATATTTATAAATGGTGAGGCATTAAATCATGATGATTGGTGCCTTTTTTTGCGACAAATAAGCTAACTGGTTTGGCGTGTCTTGATTCATGCATAGCTGCCAAATTCATAAAAGAATCATAATCTGAAGTTGTCCGGCAGTATGATAAAGTAATAACTTTTTGGCAGATCCCCAGGAGGAGAATAGGTATGGTCTTTTATCGGGATCCACAGGTAAATATAGAAGAAATGCTATCCATCATCAGAAACGGTCTCGGCATTTCTAAGGTCCAAAAAAAAATAATCGTTGTCGGAGCCGGTATGTCAGGTCTTGTTGCCGCTTCCCTGCTGAAGGCAGCAGGGCATGATGTGACGGTTTTAGAGGCAACACAAAGGGTTGGCGGCAGAATATTTACAATGAGAGAGCCTTTTATGGACGGAATGTATCTGGATGTGGGAGCCATGCGCATTCCTCATACCCACCCTTTAGTTTTGGAATATATAAAAAAATTCCGCTTAAAGGTAAATGAATTCCGGAACACAACTCCCCAGGATCTTATCTTTGCCAATGGCATTAAAATAAATCGCACCATATATCAGCAAAACCCTGATATCCTGCGTTATCCTGTTGCTCCGCATGAAAAGGGGAAGACGGCGGAGGAGCTGCTTACGATGGCCATTAAGCCAGTAGCAGATTTTATTAATCAAAACCCTGCTCAGAATTGGAATATTATAGTAAGAGAATTTGACCGGTATCCGATGAGCTTCTTTCTCAGATACAACCCGGTTGGACCGAGTTTATCACCTGGTGCCCTTGAAAGCATTAAAGTTTTGCTTGGTTTGGAAGGCTTCCCGGAGTTGTCGTTTCCTGCGATTCTGCGGGAACTGCTTCCTTTATTTAGCCCGGACATTCATTTTTATGAAGTAGAAGGAGGGAATGACAAGCTTCCAAATGCTTTTTTGCCCCAGTTAAAAGAAGACCTTTATTTCGGTTACCAAATGACAAAAATAGAACAGGATCCTCAGCAGGTTACAATCCATGCCAGACATACCTTGAGTCAAAAACCTTTGACGGTCAGTGGTGATCTTGCCATCTTAACTATACCTTTCTCCTTGCTGTCCTTCGTTGAAATCGTTCCCCGGCAATCATTTTCCCCAAATAAATGGAAAGCCATCAGGGAACTGCATTATGTTTCCTCCACGAAAATTGGGCTGCAGTTTAAACAGCGGTTTTGGGAACGCGAAGGTTTGCAGGGAGGAAAGCTGATGACAGATCTGCCCATTCGGTTCGCTGCCTATCCGAGCCATCTGATTGGATCTTCAGGTTCCGGCATCATTATGGCAAGCTATACATGGGAAGATGATACTTTATCCTGGGATAACCTTAAAGAAGGAGATCGGATTCGGAATGCCCTTGACAACTTGGCTGTCGTTCATGGCAATCAGGTTTACGAGTATTTCTTAACAGGCGCCTCCCATAGCTGGTCACAATATCCGTTTTCTGGCGGAGCCTTCTCTATGTTCAAACCGAACCAGGAAACTGAGCTATTCCCATTTATTCCTGTTCCGGAGGGAAGAGTCCATTTCGCCGGGGATCACACGTCCCTAGCCCCGGGATGGATTGAAGGGGCAATTCAATCAGGAATAAGGGTTGCACGTGAAGTAACCGATTTGCCCCGCAGCTATTAGGGGAGGCAAAAGCTAAAATGCGACAGGAATGTCTGTTTTTGACGTTAAAATGTGCCATTGGATAGGCACTTTTTAACGATTTTCCAACAAATTGTACAAGACAGCTGTAAACGCTTTCAATATAATTGAAATAACAGATAGGAAAGGGGGATGCGTTCAAATGGAACTTTTAATGGAAAAATGTGAACATGGCCAGCAGGAAGAACCTTGTGAAAAGTGTGCCCCTAATCCAGAAGGGGAAGAGAGTTACGATACCTCTGATTATGACTATCATAAGAGACTGTGGTTCTAAGAAAAGCGAAAGCGCCTTGCCCGCCCCCGTTTTGAGACCTCGGGGGGGGGGGGCAGGTGCTGAAGCTGGACAATTACAAATTGTTGTATGTTAAAAAACACTTGGAGAAAATTTTTCCCAAGTGTTTTTCTATCTATAATTTCTTTCTCCTCATCCATTGCGTAGCAGCCCATTTATCACCCATGACAACAGGTGCTCCTCCATGAAGTGTCAGGTCGTTTAAGTTCTGATCATTATAAAAGTATTCAAAATAAACAGCCATGCCTTTTTGTGGAGAAACGGAGAAGTTAAGCTTGGGAAAATACGTTTCCCCGCCCTGTTCCACATCATTCAGGTACATGACAAGCGTGCTGATTCTAGGATTGCTTGCTGCTCTGCTGGTCGAAGAGAAGAAGTCAAAATGAGCTTTATATTCCTGGCCTATTTTATAGTTAAGGATCTGCAGCCCTTCACCATGCTCAACTGGAATGTTCATGATTTGAGATATTCTTTTTTCGATTCTGGCGACAATTTCATTTTCCCCTTCATGGAAAAAAGTGCTGCTGCTGGTTCGCAGTTCATCAACTTCAAGGGAGTTGGCAACTTTTGAACGCTGCATGCGATCTTTTGATTGCTGAATCAGCTGGTCACATTCTTCATCGCTCAGCACATTTCCCAGAATCACGATCAATGGCTCTGCTAATTTGGCAATTATATGAATTTCCCGATCTTCTGTAATTATTTTATTTCCAACATGATCAAAAATCGTTAGTTCTTTATTAGATGCATCCATTGCCATGTACATCAACCTCTTTTTATTTAGTTTTCTGAAAATTCGATATATTAAGGGGCTGCTTGAAGTATTCCTATTTGTGTGTTCCTTCCTCCTAAATAAATGGATGTCTGCAGCAGTTTTTCAACTGGCTGAATTTATTTTACACTCTGATATGAAGGAATTCTATCTTTTTTTTACTGGTAAGCTATTAAAATAGAAAGGAGGCTTCTGCATTTTATTGATTTTCCGGAATATATTTCAATACATAAGCCAGTCTGAACAAAAGGAGATGGCCAGTGTATAGAAATAGGGTTCAATACTATTTAAGCCAAAGACGAAAGGGCAATTTTTCCACCTTTAAAAATGGACTGATTATCATACTCGGAGCAACACTTGTGGCTGTTTCCCTGCAATTATTCCTTGTGAAAAATTATGTTATTGATGGAGGAATTGTTGGATTGAGCATCATCCTTTCACATGTCTTTCGTGTAGAGGTGGGTGCCTTGATCCTGCTGATGAATCTCCCATTTTTAGTGGCAGGCTTTTTCTTTTTAGGGGGAAGATTTTTGGTGTTAAGCCTGTTTGCCAGTTCAGTGCTGGCAGGGGAGACATACATATTGGCCCCATTTGAGGAAGTGACTAACCATCCGCTGCTGATCATAATTCTGGGAGGCCTCTTGCTCGGAATGGGAGTGGGCCTCATTATCCGGTTTGGAGCCTGCCTGGATGGAACAGAAGTTTTGGCGATTTTATTCAGCGAACGTTTGCCCTTAACCATCGGACAATGCATTCTTATAATGAATACCTTTATCTTTGGAAGTTCTGTATTTTTATTCGGCATTACTGAAGCCGCATACTCCCTTGCAACATTTTTTGTTGCTTATAAAACCATAGATACCATTATAATGAAGACTTAAACATTTTCGAATAATTTGATGGGCCAGGTGCATCCTAAGTCGTAAAAAAGCTGAAGGAGATTTCCTGTGAATCCATACGAAATTACCAGCATGATTATTGATGATGAATTTGATGGAGAAGAATATGTCACAACAGAATTTCTCCAGGAAAATAATACTTTTAGCATAACATTTAAAAAAGCAGATCTTGAGGTGATCAACGCCTGGGTATTTAATGATGGCTCATCGCTTCCCGCGAATTTGTCTGAGGAGATGATAGAGTCAATCAGAAACTCTGTGAAAAAAAGAATAGGACGAAAATAGAGGCAGGAAATTGAACCTCTATTTTTTTTGCATAAAATAAACCCTCTCTCAAACAATACTTGTAAATACAATTGTATCTGCAAGTGAGGGGGAAAAGGGTGAACATTCTATTGAAACAGCAGACATTGCTTGTCATAAGGGCACTATACTTCTGCAGGGAAAAGAAGTGGGCGGAGCTTGAAAAGAAGTTTAAACTGACGCCCGCTCAGCAGCATATTCTGTTTCTGCTTGGCACTCAATAATCAAAAAATAACCCCGACCCAAATAAGTGTTCTGGGATGCTGGCATCCATCGACTGTAACCAGGCTTTTAAAGCCGTTAAAGGAAAAAGGGCTGGTCGAAATCACGGCCAATAAAGAGCATCTCCGCTATAAATTTGTCGCTATTTCTAAAAGCGGAAAGGAAGTATTGGATCAGATTATGGATGAGGTAAAAGAGATGGAACAATTTCCGCTGAATTTGAGTCATTTATCCGAAAACGAGCTTATGTCTTTCCTTGAATATGGTCAGATGATAGCAGGGGTTCAAAAAGGAGATGCCTTTAGAAAAATGCTGATTGATGCACGGGTAGAAAATTATGATTATGCATAATTCTTTTAGGCTGATGATGCATTTTGGGAGGTGATTCTATGAGTTATAGCGAATATTGGGAGCAAATATATTCACGAAGCGAAAAGATGAATGTCCTCATTTCTTCATACTGGAGAGAATATTCAGGTCTTGGAACCTGGCAGTTTTGGGCGGTGTTGGCACTAATGGTGCTGCCTCTTGTTATTGTATATCTATCAGTAGACCGGACCAGGATATTTGAGATTTTCTTTTTTGGATATACCGTGCACATTCTATGGACGTACGCTGATAGCTTTTTGGAGAGGTACAGTTATTTTGTCCACACCTATTTTATATTGCCCATGTTTCCCTATGCCATGAATATGACAGCCTCTGCTTTGCCGGTCGGTTTCCTTCTGATCTATCAGTACTGCACGAACCGCAATAAAAGCTTTCTTCTTTACACCATTTTAGCAAGTGCGGTTTTTGCCTTTGTTTTTGCCACGGTCGAAGAATGGGCTGGTATGGTCCATTTTAACAAAGGAATGAATCAATTTTATATTTTTCTGATTGATATCGCTATTGCTTATACTGCCTATTTTTTAACGATGTTTGTAAAAAGAATGAGTGATAATATCAAAGGGTGAAAAGAAACTAGCCTCCCATCTGCTTAGAGATGGGAGGCTAGTTGTTAAACGTTCTCTTTCCAAAGCTTCATTGGATTGTCTTGATCCTCCTGCAATGGCATTTGCACCAATTTGAGTCCCCTGTCATCTCTTGCGTTTTTCAAAACCTCATAAATTATTTTAGACTTGCCTAAGCCTGCATGAAAAGCGTCGTCTACTGATTGGCAATAGTATACCTTATCGATGCCAGCGAAATACATGGCAGTTAAACACATCGGGCAAGGTTCCCCGCTTGCATACATCGTAAAGCCGGCTAAATCATTCGTTTGAAACTGCTCCTGTGCCCGCCGGATAGCAAGCAGTTCCGCATGGCCGCTGACATCATGCTTTTTATGCAATTCATTCACTCCTTCAGCAATGATGTCCTGTTCTTTCACCAGAACTGCACCGAAGGGCTGGCCGCCGTCTTTTACATTATTAATGGCCAGTTCTATAGCCCGTTTCATGAAGTGATCCATTATTAATCATCCTTTTTCAATTAATTGACTCTAATTAAATTAATATCATTTTTTCGTTGGTTATCCAAATAATCTGCTGACTTTACAGCCTGGCAATAGCAAAATTTTCAAATTCGTGCATCAGGATCTGCTGTAAAAGGATGGATATTCATTCAGGTAATCTATATAATTAATTATACATTTTACAGAAAAATAATAAGGAGGCATCCATTATGACAGAGTTAGATTCCAATAGTCCTATTCCGCTTCACATACAGCTAAAGAATGAGCTGCAGGAGTTAATAGACAATCGTTCTTTCAATGAAAAAATACCAAGTGAAAGAGAGTTGATGGATACCTATAAAGTGAGCAGAAGCACTGTGAGAGAAGCGGTTTCCCATTTAGTAAACGAAGGTGTGCTAAAGAAAGTCCACGGAAAAGGCACTTTTATATCAAAGAAACCGATTGAGGAGTGGCTTGGGAATATTACCAGTACAACAGAAGTGATAAAAAAAATGGGTATGAAGCCGGATGCAAAATTATTGGATAATGGCATCGTTGTTCCCGCAAAAGAAATTGTGGAAGCCAGCGGACTTACAGAGGCATACTTTATAAAGCGAATTCGCTATGCTAACGATAAGCCATTGGCCCTTGAAAGTCAGTATTACCCTATTGAAATTGGTGAAAGTCTCGCCCAATATGATATTGAAAAGGGAACACTGTATGATCTGCTTGAGCAGAGTCTGAACTTAAAGTTTGCAGAAGCCGAACAGATGATTACAAGCACTTATTTATCTAAAGAAGAAGCCGATTTGCTTGGTGTTCCATGTTCCTTAAGTGTGCTTCACATTGAACGGTTATTATCAGACATTAATGGAAACTTAATAGAATATTATTCTGCTTATTTTCGTTCGGATATGTACTCATTTAGAATAAAACTATCAAAGAATTCTAGTTAAATACAGTGTTATGCAATTTTGCAATGATACCTATTGATAATTCCGATAATATAAAATTTTTAGAAAATATTGAAAAGAAGTAATGGTTGTGTTTTAATTACAACTGAGGCTAGTCATACAACAACTGGTACGGACGACATGACGTCATGATGTGATGAATACTATTTTTATTTTGCAGGATGGAGTGATGACATGATTATAGGTGTGCCAAAGGAAGTAAAGAATAATGAAAATCGGGTTTCCGTTGTACCGGCAAGTGTTTCTGCGTTTGCAGATGCCGGCCATACAGTCCTGATTGAGAAAGGTGCAGGTGCAGGATGCGGGATCTCTGACCAGGAATATGAAAAAGCAGGTGCAGCAGTTGTTTCAAGTGCAGAAGAGGCCTGGTCTGCGGATATGGTCATGAAGGTGAAGGAGCCGCAGCCTGATGAATACCAATATTTTCGAAAAGGATTGATTCTCTTTACCTATTTGCATCTGGCTGCCGAACCTGAATTGACAAAGGCTTTGCTCGAAAAAGAAGTTACCTCGGTTGCTTATGAAACCATTCAGCTGGATAACAGATCATTGCCTCTCCTTACTCCTATGAGCGAAGTTGCGGGCAGGATGTCTGTCCAGCTTGGAGCCCAATTTCTTGAAAAGATTCATGGCGGGAAAGGAGTCCTTTTAGGCGGAGTTCCCGGTGTGAAGCCAGGAAAAGTGGTGATTATCGGCGGTGGAGTGGTTGGGACGAATGCCGCAAAAATGGCAGTTGGCCTCGGTGCAGAAGTTAGCATCATTGACATAAGTGCTGAAAGACTCCGCCAGCTGGACGATCTTTTTTCCGGCAGGGTAAGGACGGTCATGTCAAATCCGTTCAATATCGCCCAGGAAGTAAAACATGCCGATTTAGTGATAGGGGCTGTTCTCATCCCCGGTGCAAAAGCACCTCAGTTAGTAACCGAAGAAATGGTTAGGCAAATGGAAAAGAATTCGGTCATTATTGATGTTGCCATTGATCAGGGCGGTTCAATTGAAACCATAGATCATATTACCTCACACGATTCTCCAACATATGTAAAGCATGGTGTTTTGCATTATGCGGTTCCAAACATTCCGGGCGCTGTAGCAAGAACTTCCACTTATGCCCTCGCTAATACTACAGCACCATATGCCTTAATGCTCGCTAATACAGGGATTGAAAATTCTATTGTTAAGTATCCTTTTCTTGAAAAAGGGGTCAATACCATGAATGGAAAGGTCACTCATCAGAGAGTTGCAGAGGCGCATAACTACCCTTATACATCCACCCATGAGTTAATAAACAAAATTCCAGCCGCAACATGATTCCCCATTAGAAGAGACACAATGCATACCTGAATCTTTACTAAATAGAAGGAGGCAAGCAATATGTCTACAGTAGAACTGAATGATAACAAAAAGTTAACTGATCAGGATCAGGAACACTTATGGCATGCGATGAGCCGGCATACAGAAGGAAGCAGTCCGATGATAGCCAAATCAGGTGAAGGCTCATGGTTTACTGATATGGATGGCAATCGATATTTGGATGGTGTTTCCGGTCTTTGGTGTCTGAATCTGGGACACGGACGGAAAGAAATTGCAGAGGCCGCAGCAGAGCAAATGATGCAGCTGTCGTATTTCCCTCTCACATTAAGTCATGCGCCAGCCATTCAGTTATCTGCCAAAATTAGTGAATTGCTGGGGGATTCCTATAAAACATTTTTCTCAAATAGCGGTTCCGAAGCAAATGAAACCGCATTCAAAATAGCGAGGCAATACCATAATCAGAATGGCAATCCGGGTAAATATAAATTTATTTCGCGCTACCGTGCCTATCATGGTTCAACTTTAGGTGCATTAAGTGCTACTGCACAGGCCAACAGGAGAGTGAAATACGATCCTGGCATGCCGGGATTCCTGCATGTTCCGCCTCCTTACAGCTATCGCTGTCCATTTGGCGAAGATGTGAAGGATTGCGATAAAGTCGCAGCTGATATGATTGACCAGGTCATCCAATGGGAAGGGTCCGAAACCGTTGCTGCGGTCATAATGGAGCCATTCATATCAGGCGGGGGAGTTATTATCCCATCTCCTGAATATCTGCAGAGAGTGGCACAAATCTGCAAAAAACATGATGTCCTCCTGATAATGGATGAGGTTGTATCCGGATTCGGGCGAACGGGTAAAATGTTTGGATTTATGCATTCGGCGGGGGTTCAGCCTGATATCGTAACGATGGCAAAAGGGTTGACAAGCGGCTATCTCCCGCTTGGTGCTACGGCAGTGCATTCCAGAATTTATGAGAAATTTAAAGAGCAAGGTACAGATAACCATTTCCGCCATGTCTCAACATATGGCGGACATCCGGCAAGCTGTGCGGTTGCATTGAAAAATATCGAAATAATCGAAAGAGAGAATATTGTCAGCAGGGTAGAGATTCTGGGTGAAAGCATTTTAGGCAGCTTAAAAGATTTGCAGACTCATAAAAATGTAGGCGAAGTCAGAAGCGCCGGTTTCTTGTATGGAATTGAAATGGTTGAAAATAAGGAAACAAAGCAGCCGGCATCAGATCAATTAATGGCAAAGGTCATTGCACTATGTAAAGAAAAAGGCCTGATCATTGGCAGAAATGGGGATACAGTGCCTGGTTTCAATAATGTCCTTATTATAGCTCCGCCACTTTCATCTACAGAAGAAGATTTAAAATTCGTTGTCAGGACGGTCGAAAGTGCATTTAAGGAGATTTAGACAAAAAGTTGTATCTGGATGAGAGCTCTTTTTTACAGGGCTTCTATCCATTTAAATATATGGAACTTTTAAAACCGGAAAGGGAGTGCTCGTAATGGCAAAAGCAGAAAAAGAATTAGCAGAAATCAAAACAAAAAAGGTGAAAATGACACCAAGTGAGGCTATTGTAGAAACTTTGGTCAAGGAAGGTGTCACACATATTTCCGGGATTTTGGGATCGGCATTTATGGATCTATTAGACTTGCTTCCAACTGCCGGGATCCGCTTCATCGGTGTGCGGCATGAGCAAAGCGCTGCCCACATGGAAGATGCCTATACTCGAGTTAGCGGAATTGCAGGAGTAGTGATTGGCCAAAATGGGCCAGGAATCACCAATATGGTAACATCTGTTGCCGCTGCGAATCAGGCACACACCCCTATGGTCGTTATTTCTCCATCAGCGGGAACACCTACAGTCGGATGGGACGGTTTCCAGGAGTGTGATCAGGTTTCAGTTTTTAAAGCAATTACAAAGGAAACCGTTCGGGTCACACATCCGGGGCGTGTGGCAGATTGCCTGAGGACTGCCTTTAGAATCGCTTACGCAGAGAGAGGTCCAGTGCTCTTTGATATTCCGCGGGACTATTTTTATGGGGAAGTAGAAGATGTCATTCTTGAACCGCATCAATATCGTGTTGATAATAGGGGCTGCGGATCATTAGAGCAGATTGATCAGGCTGTGGATTTGATTGCTTCTGCCAAGAACCCAGTCATCATTTCCGGCAGGGGAGTAGTGGATTCAGATGGAATAGAGGCAGTGAAGGAAATTGCCGATCACTTAACGATTCCTGTAGCTGTTTCATATATGCATAATGATGCTTTCCCGGCAAATGAACCTTTAGCGGTAGGACCTATTGGATATATGGGGTCAAAAGCAGCTATGAACACATTAAAGGATGCAGATGTGGTGCTGGCTATCGGTACTAGATTATCTGTATTTGGAACATTGCCATGCTATGACATTGATTATTTTCCGAAAAACGCAAAGATTATCCAAATTGATATCAATCCACGCAATATCGCCAGGACCCATCCAGTAGAAATTGGGATCATTGGAGATGCAAAAGCAGCTTCTGTTGAAATCGCAAAACGGCTAAAAGAAAAAGTACCAAGTAAGCAATTCAATTCTGAAAGAATGGCAAGAGTCACAAATGAAAAAGAGCAATGGGATAAAGAACTTGTGGATCTGGCCATGGTGGAAGGAAATCCAATCAATCCGCGCAGGGCGCTCCTGGAGCTTACTAAGGTCCTTCCGGAAAACGCGATTGTTACTACAGATATCGGGAATGTATCTTCTACCGCAAATGCCTATTTAAAATTCAATTCCGGCCGCCAGCATGTGGCAGCCTTAACATTTGGGAATACAGGCTTTGCCTATCCTTCAGCATTAGGCGCTAAGCTTGCAAATCCGAATAGCCCTGTAGTGGCCATCGTAGGGGATGGCGCATGGGGAATGAGCCTGCATGAAGTAAGTACGGCTGTAGAGGAAAACATTCCAGTAGTGGCATGTGTTTTTAATAACAATGCCTGGTGTGCAGAAAAGAAGAACCAAGTAGATTTCTATAATAATCGCTTTGTAGGAGCAGATATCCAGAATCCCGACTTTGCAGAGGTAGCAAGGTCCATGGGGGCACAAGGAATTAGTGTAGATAAACCTGAGGATGTAGGGCCAGCCATTCTCCGGGCTATAAAATCCAATAAACCGACAGTCATTGATATTCAGGTGGATGGCACTCAATTGGCACCTCCATTCCGCAAAGATGCGTTAAAGATGCCGACTCGCCTTCTGCCGAAATATGCTCACCTTGATCATAAAAACTGGTAGGTAAAATGGAAGGAGCTTAATAGATTTTTGATTAAGCTCCTTTTTAAAGGAAAGCTTACGAGTTTGAAGAGATCGTTATTATGCTGATGTTAGAAAGTTCCTATGACGCGGACTGACCGATATATTAGAAAAGATGGCCGATTAAAATAAAAAATGACCGATAAATCCTAAATCTGACCTATAATCATAGGGAAGTGACCAATATAGTGGAATCCAAATAAAAGATATTACTGTCAATAATTTACAGAATATTAAGAAAAAATAAAGGGGGCAGTCGATGGGCTGGTATTTTGGATACATTTTGGCGTATTTCATATTCATGTTTGCAATTGGAATCTATTATTTTACAAAAATAAAAACCTCAGACAGTTATTTAATTGCAGGCTGGAATATGGGTTTTTGGAATATTGTCGGCACAATCATCAGCACGAATTGCGGCGCTGCTGTTTTTATTGGCTGGATTGGAATGGGATTCACAATGGGCGTATCGGGATTTTTTAAATTTGCTTTACCAGCCATGCTTGTCAGTATGCTCTTGATCTTCTTCTTTAGCCGTCCATTAAGAAGACAGAGATTATATACACTGGCGGACCTATTTAGTGAAAGATTTGGATCAAAAACCGGTATCATTCCATCAGTGTTATCTGCTTTCATTTACTCAGTACCCACTACTGCCCTGCAGATTGTAGGGATGAGTACCGTATTCAGCATTGCTTTTAATATGAATGTGAAAACTGGAATTGTGCTGTCTTTTATTTTGATTCTCGGCTTTACGATTTTGGGCGGCTTAGTAGCGACAATTGTAACGGATGCCATTCAAAGCGTAATTCTGATTGCAGGGATTGTTATGCTTGCATATGCCGCCTTGCAATTTGGCGGAGGAATGGAACACATTCTCAGTAACACGCCGAGAGATTTTTTGACTCCGCTTGGTGCGAATGGCCTTGGGGATGTACTGCTTTTTGCTCTTTCTGTGGCTCCGTTCTACTTGGTCTGGCAATCTACATGGCAGCGGATCTTTGCTTCTAAGACAGAAGATATCGCCATTAAAGCAGGCTTAACCGGTTATGCCATTACTTTATGTATTTCTGTGCTTCCTTATAGTATAGGAATTATGGCAAGGCAATTTGTGCCAGCCGATATTCACCCAGATTTAATTTTCTCCTATGTAACCGTGGAAATGCTTCCTCCGTATATTGGCGGCATTATTCTGATCGGACTCCTATCAGCACTTATGACAGGTGCAGACTCCTTCATTTTACAGGGAAGCTCTAATATTACTCAGGATTTGTATCACCGGCTATTAAATCCCAATGCAACAGAAAAGCAAATGATGTTTGTTTCCCGCTTGAGTGTAGTGATTATATCGGTATTATCACTGGCAGTTGCCTTTGCATTAACAGATATAGTCAGTATGTATCAATGGGCACTCAGGCTGTCAGCAACCACTCTGGTGTTTCCGTTTCTGGCTATTATGTTTTGGAAAAGGACAACCAACACCGCTGTCATTTCCAGCATGCTTCTTGCTTGTTTCACGACCATTCTATGGCCTCTTCTCCATACAGGAATAGATCAGACCATACCTGGCTTTATCATCTCTTTTTGTTCGCTTGTCATAATTAGTCTCTGGACAAAACATTCATCATCAGAAAATGTAATAGCTGTTTACTGGGAAGACCTTCCTTCAGCAAATAGAAAGATAGACGCTATCGATTCAGCAGAAAACAAAGCTGTCTAAATAAGGAGGGATAAGGGTGAGTATCCTTATCATAAAAAATGCAAATATCATCACGCTTGATCCACATAATACTAAGGCAAAATCACTGCTTGTCAGAAATGGCATCATCGAAAAAATTTGGAATAAAAACGAGCCGCATCGTACGGAAGTTCCAGACGGTCCTGATATTGAGATCCTGGATTTGAAAGGGGCTGCGCTGCTTCCTGGTTTTATAGACACTCATAGTCATTTATTAATGTACGGTCAAATGCTGAATTATGTTGATTGCAGATCCCCACGGAATAATAACATTGGTGATATAAAGGGAGAAATAGCAGAACGGGCCGGTAAAGCGAAACCTGGGGCATGGATCATGGGGTGGGGTTATGATGATACCCTCTTGGAGGACAAGAGACATCCGAACAGGTCTGATTTAGATCAGGCAGCTCCGGACAATCCCGTTTTTATCCGGCATATTTCAGGGCACTTTGGTGCTGCCAATTCCAAAGCTCTTGAATTGGCTGGAATCGACGAAAGCATTTCGAATCCGCATGGCGGGTACTTTACACGCGATGATAATGGAAGGCTGGATGGTGTCATTCATGAAATACCTGCCCTGGAATTTATTTTTCCAGTCCTGCCTTCTCCGTCAAGTGATGAACAAATCAAAAATATTGGGAATGCGGCGAAGGTGTACCTGTCTCAGGGGATCACCACATGTACAGATGCCGGTGTGGGCCTTGACAGAGGAATAGAGGAATTAAATGCGCATATAGCGGCCATTAATTCAGGAAAGAATCCGATGAATATGCGGCTAATGATCTTGCATCATCTTTTAAGAGAGGGAAGTGCTTTTTCCGGTTATACTGCAGATCAGCTGGATCTTGAATTAAAAAGACGCACTAAAAACAGAGCTTCACTGGATAGTGCCAAATTATTTCAGGATGGATCCATCCAGGGACTTACAGGTGCACTCCGCAAACCCTATCATTGTGATGAATCTGTATATGGTGAGCTGCTGCATGATCAAAACAAATTTGCAGAAGAAATGCTGGATCTCCATAAGAGAGGATTTAGGATTGCGATTCATGGAAATGGAGATCGGGCAATCGGATCTATCCTTGAGGCTTTCGATTATGTTTTGTCAAAAAGTCCGATGGAAGACCACAGGCATCGGATTGAACATGTACAGACTGCCGGAAGTGAAGACCTTGATGCCATGCAAAGATTAGGTGTAGCAGCTTCGTTTTTCATCAATCATGTTTACTATTGGGGAGATCGGCACCGCAGAATATTCCTGGGTGAAAAGAGAGCGGCTAGAATTAATCCTTTGGCTGATGCGGTTGACCGCAATTTGCTGTTCACACTGCATTCTGATTGTCCTATTACCCCAATTTCGCCCCTGTTTTCCATATGGGCGGCTGTGAACCGCATCACTTTAGAAGGTGAAGTGCTTGGAGATGATCAAAAAATTGATGTTCTGGAAGCTTTAAAAGCGATGACATCTTACGGGGCAGCTCTGAACTTTGAAGAAGATTCTGCTGGCACCATTGAAGAAGGAAAAAGAGGAGATTTTGTTGTCCTGGAGGCCGATCCTCTAACTTGTCCAGCAATGGAATTAAAAGATATTCCTATCTTGGCGACGATTATTTCCGGTAAGGTTGTGTGGGAGAATACAGAAAAAGCTTATATTCATTCATAGATAACCACTATTGAAAAACTCCTTAATACTGAAGCAAAAGCCGGGGGTCAGCTTTTGCTCCGTTTAAGGATGAGGCATTAGCTCAACAAGATTAAGCAGTCCTTAATAGATTTGAGAGAAGCCTTAATAATGGAGGGGAAAACATGGAAGAAAGGGTACAGCTGGAAAAAACGTTTAAGCCGCAATGGGTGTGGGCTATCGCGCTTGGTTCTGCCATTGGCTGGGGAGCATTTATTCTGCCAACTGAATGGATGGGGAAAGCAGGGCCGATCGGTGCGGTGATCGGGTTAACCATTGGTGCTTTATTAATGATGGTGATTGCTGTCAGTTATGGGGTTTTAATTGAAAAGTATCCTGTTTCCGGCGGAGAATTTGCTTATGCATATATCGGGTTTGGGAGGAATCATGCTTTTATTTGCGGATGGTTTCTGACTCTTGGCTATATTTGTATTGTCGCCCTGAATGCATCTGCATTGGCCTTGCTCGGAAAGTTTATGCTTCCCTCGCTTACAAATATCGGTTTGTTATATGAAATAGGCGGCTGGCAGGTTTATCTGGGTGAAGTAGCAATAGCGACAGCAGCACTCCTGATCTTTGCCTATTTTAATATAAAGGGTGCTTCCATATCTGGTAAACTCCAATATATATTCTGTATTATCCTTGTTGCCGGTGTGTTTCTGCTTACCTTAAGTATGTTATTAAGTCCATCTTCAGATCTGTCAAATCTTCAGCCTTTTTTTAAGCCCGAGATTCCTGCCCTAACTGGAATCATCGCAATCATCGCTATTGCTCCATGGGCATACGTTGGTTTTGATAACATTCCGCAGGCGGCTGAAGAGTTTAATTTTCCTCCTAAGAAGGCATTCATGCTTATCATATATTCGTTAATTGTAGCCTGTATCTTATACTCCTTTATGATTATTGCAACAGCAGTGGCAATGCCATGGCAAAACCTTGTTGCCGGAAAGCCGATTTGGGGGACAGGTGATGTCATCTCTGATACTTTAGGTGCCTTCGGAGTACTTCTGCTCGCAATCTCCCTTTGTATGGGTGTATTCACAGGGCTTAACGGATTCTATGTATCTTCCAGCCGTTTATTGTTTGCGATGGGGAGAGCTAAAGTAGTTCCTAAAGTATTTTCCAGGCTTCATCCGAAGCATGGCACCCCATATGCAGGAGTTCTGTTCACATGTGCCGTGTGTCTGTTTGCCCCATGGTTTGGGCGTCCCGTCCTATTATGGATTGTTGACATGTCAGCAACAGGAGTAACCATTGCCTACTTTTATACTTGTTTCACAGCCTATAAGCTATTCAGCTGGACAGATGCAGCCGATGGAAAAATGGTCTCACCCGGCAAAAAACTGGTTGCTCTGATAGGTGCACTAAGCGGTCTTTCATTTCTTGGATTGCTGCTCATTCCTGGGTCTCCATCAGCACTTGGAGCACCTTCACTGATCGCCTTACTTGTTTGGACAGTATTAGGATTAGCTTTCTATCTATATAAAAGGAAAGAATATAAGCAAATACCTAAAAGTACACTTGATTATTATATTTTAGGGAGTACAGAGAAAATTGGGAAGGAGGATAAGACTGACACTGATACCCAGGTTAGTATCAAAATAGATGCTTAAGTGCTTAAGGTCAGCCGCTGATAAATCTATTAAACTGCCGTAAATTGGTCTGTCAATTAACAGGGTATGAAGTTTTGGGCAAGAGCTGGATTCCAATTCTAGTGCGAAGACGGGCGGATTAAGACAGGAGAGACCGGAAATAGCCTGTTTGTGTCCGAAAACGGGGCAGGTTCAGACAGGAAGAACGAGAAATAACCTGTTTGTGTCCGAAGACGGGGCAGGTTCAGACAGGAAGAACGAGAAATAGCCTGTTTGTGTCCGAAGACGGGGCAGGTTCAGACAGGAAGAACGAGAAATAGACTGTTTGTGTCCGAAGACGGGGCAGGTTCAGACAGGAAGAACGAGAAATAGACTGCTTTTGTCCGAAGAAGAGGCAGGTTCAGACAAGGAGAACCGGAAATAGACTGTTTGTGTCCGAAGACGGGGCAGGTTCAGACAGGAAGAACGAGAAATAGCCTGCTTTTGTCCGAAGAAGGGGCGAGTTCAGACAGGAAGAACGAGAAATAATCTGTTTGTGTCCGAAGAAAGGGCAAGTTCATACAGGAATAAGTATAGCCCCAATCATTATGTGATTGGGGCAAATTGTTATTTATAAAGTTTAATCACAAAAACTTAACTACACAGCCTGCAGCTCTACTATAATCCTGCCAATGTCTTTATTGTCTTGATGATATAAATTCCATCAGCTTCCTGCTGGTATGTTTCAGGGCTTCCTCATGATAGATCATGTAAAAGTCCCGCTGCATTGTAATTCCGTCTATATTTAATTGCTTTAAAGTACCGAGCCGAAGTTCTTTTTTTACAGCAGATTTTGAGATGATGGAAATTCCTAATCCTGCTTCTACACAGGATTTTATGGCTTCGGTGTGTTTCAGTTCCATAATGACATTCAATTTGGATGCATCTACATGGCATCTTCTAAAGGAATCCTCCATCACTTGCCTTGTTCCTGATCCTTTTTCACGGATAATAATAGGAACTGAGAGCAGCTCCTCGATGGTTATATTGTCCGTCTTAATGAATTTATTTTCAGGAGAGGCTATGATAATCAACTCATCTTTGGCAAATGGAACTTGTTTTAAGGCTGGGTAGGAGAGCATGGATTCAATGAATCCTAAATTGATTTCATGATTTAACAGCTTCTCAACGATATGCCTGGAGTTGTATACATTTAAATGCAGGCTGACTTTTGGATAAAGACTCGAAAAGTCGGCTAATAAAAAGGGGAGGACATGCTCCCCGATGGTTAAGCTGGCTCCGACCTTTAAGTCCCCATGTACACTTCCCTTTAGTTCTTCAAGTTCATTTTCAGTTTCATTCATTAAAGCTATCAGCTTTTTGACTTTATGATAAAGGATTTCGCCTGCAGGAGTCAGCGAGATTTTTTTTGTTGTCCGTTCAAAGAGCTGACAATCCCACTGTTCTTCGAGTTGTTTGATTTGAAGGCTGACACTTGATTGAGAGAGGTGAAGATCCTTCGCAGTCTGGGAAAAGCTTTTATTATTTGCGGTGACATAAAATACTTTCAAATAGTCGAGGTTCATAAGTATTCTCCTTCAATCCTGTAACTTCCCTCTCTATTGTAATCGATAGAGGGACATTTAAAAAATTTTATATAGCAGGAGCAACAGAGGGGTTATGGCAAGAAGACCCAGAAAGCCTGCTATGGCAACAGCCACTGGTTTAAAGCCTACTTTCACGAAGTCTTTCCATTTAATATTAAGCCCAAGCCCTGCCATTCCCATTGCGAGGAGGTAGGTGCTAAGCAATAAGAAGATGCTGATGATGCTGCCGGGGATGGAGAAAAGAGTATTGATCAGGCTGGTAAGCAGAAATCCAAAAATAAACCATGGAATTGGCAGCTTCCCTATATTCCGGCTTTTGCCGGTGTTTTTTCTGCTGTAAACAAAACTGATAATAAGGGCAACTGGTATCAGCAATAAGACTCTTCCGAGTTTAACCAGTATGGCAGAGTCACTGCTGGCATCTCCGCCTGGAACACCTGCCGCCACTACATGGGCAAGTTCGTGCAGTGTTGCGCCGGCTAATACACCATATTCCTGCTCGCTAATAGGCAGCAAGGGAAATAAAACAATATACAAAATGGCCCCAATGGTTCCTAAAACCGCTATGCATGAAACTGCAACTGCGGTTTGCTCTTCCTTGCTTTTGACAATAGGCGCAATCGCAATAATGGCTGCCGCTCCGCAAATAGCAGTACCTGCAGCAAGCAAAGCTGACAATTTCTTATTGATTCTGAACGCTTTGCCCAAAAGCAGGATGAAACTCATGGTAAAGACGATGACCACAACATCGATGATCATGATTGAAAAACCTGCTGATATAATTTCCTGCAAATTCAGCCTAAAGCCCAGTAAAATAATCCCTGCACGAAGCAGTACCTTGCTTGAAAACTGAATACCTGAATGAGCGTCCGCAGGTACAGATAGCGTATTTCCCCAAATGCCTCCCATCAGAATGGAGAGGATCATGATTCCGAGAATGGAGAAAAAGGGAAGATTGGCAATTTGGCCAGCCAGAACCGCAAGGATGAGGGTCAGCAATAATCCTTTCGCAAACCCGATAGCCTTTTGTTTTTTTTTAGGTTCTTCTATTACATATTCTTGAATTTTTTGTGCTTCCACAGAAAGTTCCCCTTTCGTTCATTTGATACCTTAACCGTATCATAGGAAAGGAAAACCGCTTCACCGATTGTTTAATAAGGCTTATTGGATTTCTTAATGATTCAAAATGGTATCGCTTAAGCCCCTTTTTGCTGCAAAATCATGACTTCCTCTTCTTTTTCTTTCATTGATAGGAAAAGTACTCCAGCAATGATGAAAACACCGCCGAGCAGTTGATAGCTTCCGAAGGTTTCTTTTAGCCACAGGAAGGATATCAAAGCTGCCACAAGCGGCTCAATACTGGATAAAAGACTGGTTTCTGTGGGGGAAAGATACTTCAGACTTCCTATATAGAACAAAAAGGAGAGGGTGCTGATCACAATAATGGCAATTAACATAGATAATGTACCAATATTAAGGGCAACTGCCATGCTGGCAAAGCTGAATGATGGCATCAGTAAATATAGGACGATTCCGCCAAGCAGCATTCCCCAGCCTATGATTGTCATCGTTCCCCAGGTCTTAATGAGGGAAACAGGCTGCAATGTATAAAAGGCAAATCCCAGCGCAGTTAAAAATCCGATCCATAAAGCCTTATCTGTCAAGAGAATTTGGTCCAGAGATCCATTGGTAATAAGCAGAAAAATTCCTGATAAAGCGGTGACAATGGCCAGCAAATGGGTCTTGGATGGCCATCTTCTGGACTCGATTGCCACATAAATCGTGATCAGCACCGGACCAGCAAATTGAAACAGGGTGGCTGTAACGGCATTGCTCACCTGAATGGTTTCAATAAAAGCATATTGCCCTCCAAGCATCCCCAAAACAGCAAAAAGAAGTAGCTGTATCCAGTGGCGGGGATGTTTCCATATCGCAAATACATTTACTTTTCGGCATGATAAGAAAATGAGCGTGAAAATGCCTGCCGCAATCAATCTGATAACTAAATAATCGCTTGATGATAAGTGGGTCTCCTGAAAAAACCACTGGAGCATTGGACCAGATAATCCCCACAAAGAAGCACCGCTTATAATCATGGCCAGTCCCAGCCTGCGTGAATTGCTCATGTTGTATGTCTCCTTACTATATATGTAATTATCATGTATTATAGATAATAACTGGTGTTGTTAGAAGGGTCAGATTTTTATTATAGAAGGGGGCCAGATTAATGTCCGAGTTAACGCCAAATCTAAACTTTACAAGCGGTGAGCCACTATATGTGCAATTATATAAATATATTAAAAACGAAATTAAGACAGGCAATCTGGCGGTAAATGCAAAGCTCCCATCCAAAAGGAAATTTGCCCGTTATCTTCAGGTTAGTGAGAATACAATTGAATCTGCATATGAACAGCTTATGGCTGAAGGATACATCGAATCGAAGGCACGCAAAGGATATTTTGTGTGTGAAGTTGAACAATATCATTTTGCTTCAGAAAATGAAGAGCCTCTCGCTGAAGAAAAGCAGCATATAGAGGGTAAGTTCATGTATCATTTTACTCATTCCGGGGTGGATATCAGGACGTTCCCATTTTCTGTGTTCCGGAAATTAACAAATCAAGTCCTGACAAGGGATAATGGCGAGGTTCTAATGCTTGGCCATCCTCAAGGCGAGCAGGAGCTGCGGAACCAGATCGCGAAGTATCTCTATAAATCCAGGGGTGTAAATTGTTCCCCAAGCCAAATCATTCTTGGATCTGGAACACAATATTTAATGAAAACGTTATTACAGCTGCTGGATGGAAGTACTTTTGCTGTTGAAAATCCGGGATATCACCGCAAGCTCATCATCTTTGAAAAAGGAATGGACAATGTGAGGGACATTCCTCTCGATCAAGATGGACTTGTTTTATCAAAGCTGAAAAAGTCAGGAGCAAACATCGTCTTTGTCACTCCATCTCACCAATTCCCTTGCGGAATGATTATGCCTATTGCCAGAAGGATGCAGCTTTTAAAATGGGCAAAGGAAAAACCTGGACGTTATATCATTGAAGATGACTATGACAGTGAATTCCGCTACACGGGCAAGCCGATTCCTGCCCTGCAGGGATTGGATAAGGATGAAAAAGTAATTTATATGGGCACATTCTCGAAAGCCCTGCTTCCCTCTCTAAGGATTAGTTATATGGTCCTTCCAAGACCTTTGCTGAAGATTTATCAGGAAGATTATTTCTTTTATGCGCAAACTGTTTCCCGGACAGATCAGGAGATTTTAATAAAATTTCTTCAGGAGGACTACTGGGATAAGCATATCCAGAAAATGAGGGTCGTTTATCGAAAGAAAAGAGATATCCTAATTGCTGCCATATCGAAGTATTTTCCACCAGGTTCTGAAGTAATCGGACAGGACTCAGGTTTGCACATATTACTTCGGCCGAATAATGAAATGAATGAACAACAGCTGATCAGGAAAGCCTTAGAGGCAGGAATAAAAATTTATCCTGTATCTCAATTTGGAGAAAATGACGGTCACACTGTATTGCTTGGTTTTGCTTTACTATCTGAAGAAGAGTTATTTGAAGCTATAAGGGTATTGGCCAGGGCATGGTTTGAATTGTAAAACCTGAAAAATGGTGATTTAGCATTCGTAGATTATCAAAACCCATAATGTGGAGAACAGTTGCAGGATTTTTAAAGTAGTTATTAATGCTCATTTTATCAAGTAAAGCGAACTGTTTGTCCATTCAGTACGTTTCCATTTATAACAGGCTTAGCCTGAAAAATTAGATGGAGGTTTTCTTGAATGAAAAAGTTTTCTTTCCTGATGGTTTGTCTATTTGTTATGGCAGGTGCAGCGGGTTTTACGGCATTTTCGAATTCCGCAGAGCCGGCAAATTCTTCAGTTGAAGCCGCACAGACTGAAGCTGTTCAAGTTTATGGTCCAGGTGGTCCTTTGGGCCCGATAAAGGAGGCTGCAGAAAAGTTTTCAGCTGAAACAGGTATCAGGGTGAACGTAACGGCTGGACCGGAATCCAATTGGATTCAGCAGGCAAAGGAGGATGCTGACCTGATTTACGGAGGTTCAGAGTATATGATGCAAAGCTTTGTTTTTAACCACCCTGGAATGATAGACGAAAAATCACGAACAGAGCTGTATACTCGTGCTGCTGGTATTCTGGTGAGAAAAGGAAATCCCAAAAAAATAGAATCCCTAGAGGATTTAACAAAGCCAGGAGTTAAAATAGTGGATGTTAACGGTGCAGGCCAGCTTGGTCTTTGGGAAGACCTGGCAGGAAGAAAGGGCCTGATCGCTGGTTTAAATCAAAACATGGATATTTCAGTCAAAACCAGTGCTGAAGCCATTGATCTTTGGAAGACTAATTCAAAGCTGGTTGCATGGATCACATATGAGTCCTGGCATTATCGCTTGAAAGAGGAAACAGAATTAATCCAAATGCCGGAAGATGAAAAGATTTACAGAGGAACACCTATTGCTATTGCCAAAGCTTCGCAGCATAAAAAAGAGGCTAAAAAATTCATAGAGTATCTGCAAACGGAATCAGCCCATAAGATTTTTCAAAAATGGGGATGGAACTAAGTGAGTAAGCTGCTATTAAACATGCCTATTTTTCTATCGAAAAACAACAGGCTGTGACCTCTTATCAAGTTTGATATGAATACAAGAGGGAATGAAATGGGCGAGGAGGGATCAAATGAAAAAAATACTTTCATTTATATCCATTTTGGTGATTATTATATTGGCAGCGGGCTGCAGTTCCAATGGAGAGAATGAGAAGCAGGAAAATGCAAACAGCGAAAAAGCAAACAACGCAGACGGACAAATGGCTGATGAGCTTTTAAATGGCAGTGATGAGGTAATGGCGGTTCTGGATGATTTACAAGCTAATTTGGAAAATAAGGCGGAAAACTCGGAACTGATACAAAAAAAGGGCAAAGACCTTGAGGAAAACTGGGATGAGATTGAGAAGAAAGTGGAGGAGAATTTTCCAGAAGACTACGAAAGTATTGAAAAGAGCTTATATCCGCTAATTAGTGAATCTCAGAAAGATCAGGGTGACTCAGCAAAAATGAAAGATCTGGTTACCGAAACAAAGGAAAAATTAGAGTCATTTAATGAGAAATTAGCTGAAAAATAATGAGTTTAAACCTGCCCTAAATTTTATTGGGCAGGTTTATTTCATTATATTAGGTCCCCAGCACTTTTTGTCCTTGCGGCTGAGTGTTAAACGGATTAGGTTCCAATGTAATCCCAATATCTTCAAACGAATATTCTGGAGGCAGGCGGTAGGTGATAAGTCCGCTGCCGTTTTGATCAGGTATCAAAGTGCCAGCACTTTGCCGGTTTCCGTTTTTTAACAGCCATACTTGGTAAACCTCATTACCCTTCGTAATAGGCATATTATTCAAGGCAATGACAAGACTTGTTTCCGTACCTTCCTGAAGAAGGTATGCGCTGCCGGTTGCAGAAGCAGCTAAGCTTTGCCCTGTTAAGGAATAAGTCGTAACAATTTGTGTCGGATCAGCAGCTTTATTCTCTAATGACTTAATAGTATCTTTCAATTGAAGGCTGTTCCAATAAAACCCAATTAAACAAATGATTAAAATAGCTGTTACAGCAGTGGATAGGGGTGAGAAATGCCTTTTGGTAACTGATAAAATTCGTTCTTTAAAGCTAATCGGTTCGGCTTCTATTTTTTCTTCGTGTTTAAGAAATTTATTTTCTTCAAAGACAAAATCCATCACTTGTGACTTCAATGATTCCGGTACCTCTGTTTCTTCTACATCATAAGAAAGCATTTGCCATGTTTCTTGTATAGATTTGAGTTCCTGCTGGCATTTTGCGCATTTTAGCAGATGGTCTTCGAACTGTTTTTTATCTTGGTTATTAAGTTCATTTATAATATATAAAGATAAATTATCACATTTATTCTCCATGCCGAACACCTCCTATTTTCCCGCTGAAATTATTCCGCAGTTTCTTTAAGGCCTGATGCAGGCGGCTTTTAATCGTACCCAGCGGCTTTTGTTCAAGTTCTGCAATTTCACTTAAGGAGTACCCTTCCCAATATAATAAGTTGATCAGGCGCTGCTGAGGTTCAGAGAGATGTCGTTTTGCTTCTTGAATCTGCTGTTTTAGCTGATTTCTGGTAACTTGCTGCTGTACATCATCAGCTGGCAGACCTTGCATTTGCTGCCAGTCCTCAAGCTCCAATTGGACCGTTCCTTTATATTTTTGTTCTTTACGGATGAGATCTATGGAAATGTTTCGAGTTATGGTGAGAAGCCAGTTCACAAACTGTCCTTGGGATGCATTATAGGTGCTTTTTGTCGTCCAAAGCCGAAGGAACACCTGCTGAACAATTTCTTTCGTTTTTTCCGTATCGCCTTTGGTTATTTTTATGGAGAAGCTATAAATAAGCTTTACATATCGGTCATATAGCTCTTCAAGTGCTGGCCGATGATTTTGAACAATTAATTCTATAAGTTCTTCATCTGACTTAGACTTCATTGACGGAAATCGCTCCCTTGTTAAACGAAATTATTTAGTATAGATGTTAACATAGATTGACGGGAAAATTTGATGGGGGAGGAAAAAAAGAACTGCCGATAAACCAGGCAGTTCCTTCGGCAGTATCCATTATTGTGCAAATGATGTTTCGCTGTTAACAATAAACCAAACATCTTTGACGCCTTGTCCCTTTACATCACCAGATGTTCCGTCCTTTACGAAGTAGTAAAGCGGATAGCCCTTGTAGGTCGTTTGTTTCTCACCAGTGTCAGCGCGAGTAATCGTTCCGAAGTCTTCTTTATTAAATCCTTCCGGAACGGCAAAATCTTCAGAGTAGAAAGCAGGCCAGTTTTCAAGGCAATCTCCACTGCAATTTGATGTATTTGGCTGATCTTTTGCAAAGAAGTAAAGTGCCATACCTTTAGCATCTGTAAGATATTTACCAATTTTTTTGTTTTCCATCAGTTGAAGTTTCGCATCCGATTCTGCAAGATCTTTTTCTGACTCGTTGTTAACCGCTGTTGTTGTTTCTTGTGCTTGTTCTTTTGTACCTGTGCTTTCTGGTTTTTCCTGAGAGCTGCATCCTGCAAAAAGTATGCCAGCTAAAAGAATTGTCCAAAAATAAATTTTTGTTTTCATGTTTAATCCCTCCGTTATTTTTTCTTATCAAATACAGGTAACGCAGGGGAGGGGTAAACGGTTTTAAACAAAATTAAAATTTTTTAAGATTCCTTAAAACAGGGCGGAATCAACAACGCGTATTGTGGCATTGATAAATTTAACAATTTTATATTTGTATATAACTTTCTAATCTGACTAGCCTGATTTGAGTGCGCTGATGAATCAGGGGAAATAATACTAATGAAACAGCAGCCGGTCTTATGTGAACCGGCTGCTGTTTTTTTGCATTATGCTATAGTTGATGCAGTTTTATCCTGTTTATTGTGCTTATCCTGCAAAACAAATTGATTACGCCCTGCCCCAATTCCGGAAATAGTAAAGATGGCAGTAATGGCCATAAGGAAGATAAGTGGAACGGTCCAGGAGTGAAACAGGTCATACAGTGAGCCGATGAGTATCGGTCCTGCCGCGGCAAGCAGGTAGCCGACGGATTGTGCCATTCCTGAAAGACTGGCTGCCTGTTTGGCATTTTCAGCACGAAGGCCGATCAGGGTTAAGGAATGACTGATTGCAGCCCCAAGACCAATCCCGAGGAGAACAATACTGATGTTAGAGATGATGGCATTGATATTCATCAGGAGTCCCGTTATGCCGGCAAAAGTGAAAATGCCGATGCCAAGAGCAATCCCCTTTTGGTTAGGCAGCCGATCGGCAAGAACCGGAATAATAAAATTAACAGGGAGTCCCGAAAACTGGAAAACTGTTACCATCCATCCAGCAGCAGCGATTTCCCGCCCCTGGCTATGAAGAATTTCGGGGAGCCAGGTGGTGATGCTGAAATAGACCATTGATTGCAATCCCATAAACAGTGTGACCTGCCAGGCGATGGGTGAGGACCAGATAGAACCCTTTGGTGCAGAACCTTTAGGTGCTTCCGTTTTTTTCTTTCGCAATCTGATCTGAGGAAGCCAGACAATAATGGCGATAAGGATTAAGATGGTCCATACACCAAGTGAAAGCCTCCATCCCAGGCCAAGATCTTCTGCAATCGGGATACTGAATCCTGGCGCAAGCCCTGCACAAATCCCCATTGAAAATGTATAAATGCCTGTAAGCAGGCCAACCTTCTGCGGAAACTTTTCCTTGACCATTCCAGGAAGAAGCACATTGCAAAGACCTACGCCTAAACCTATTAAAATAGTTCCTATGTACAGAGGCGGAAGCATCCCTACAGAACGTGCAGCAATGCCGGATCCCAAAATAGTCAAACCCAATAGAATGCTCCATTCACTTCCAAGCTTTTGGGCAATCCTCGGAACAAAAGGAGAGAGCAGGGCGAAGGCAACGAGCGGAAGGGTAGTCAGAAGGCCTGCTGCACCATTGGAAATTCCCGTTTCATCCCGGATTGCTCCGATCAATGGCCCAACTGATGTAATCGCAGGGCGTAAATTAAAAGCAACAAAAATAATGCCGGCCATCAGGAAAAAGGTTTTTGAATCAAATTTTGCTGAACTTCTCAACTAAAGACACTCCTTAAAGGTATTTCGAAAATCCTTCGCGTAACGAAAAGACAATATTCAGAATAGTATAATTGCTTTTGAGCTAAAAGTACATAGCTTTTAAGCAAAATGGCAATATTTTTACAGTTTATTAGATGGGGATAAATCTGAGGAAACAGCCGGATATATAAAAAGCAAGGGGAGGTACCCCTTACTTCTATTTTAATACTGATTCTAATGCATCAAGAATTTTAGAAAGCCAATTCATATAAAACTCATTTAACCCTTTATAATGCTCCTGGATCAGGTTCGGAATGACGTCTTGGTAATCATGCTTCACTTCACTTTCTGTCTTCAGATCGGAGATCCAGGATTTAATATGCTCTGCTGCTGCAGGGACTTCGGGTGATTCGATAAATAATAGGGCTGGATAAAGGGAACGAGGTTCAGGCATCCGTTTTTTAAACACCTCAATGATCTCTTCTGAAAGCTGATTTTTTCCTTCTTCAGTAATTTGATAGACAGTGCGGTTTGGCCGGTTATTCACCTGTTCCCGCTTTTCCGCCTGGATCCACTTATGTTTTTCGAGTTTGCGGATGGCATGATATAAATTGCCGTCCGTAACGGGGAATAGCTGATCCCATTTGTGTTCTAAAATAACTTTTTTCATTTCATATGGATGATATTCTTTCTCTTTTAAAAGACCGAGAATCACGATTTGCATGGACATAATAGCAGCTCCTTTTAAATAATTACTTTGTGCAAAGTAGTGAATGATTTATAATAAAGGTGAGGAGGAGATCATATGAATCTAAAGGACAAAGTTGCATTAATTACAGGCGGTGCCGGCGGAATTGGCAAGGGAATAGCTACAGCTATGCTGAAACATGGCGCTAACGTTGTGATTGCAGATATCAACCGGGAAGCCGGAGAAGCGGCTGTAAAGCAATTACGCCAGTTTGGATCGATTCTTTTTATTGAAAAAGACATATCCCGGAAGGAAAATGCCGTAGAGCTTGTGCAGGAGACTATCTCACAGTATGGAAAATTGGATATCCTTGTCAACAACGCGCATGTTTCCAGACAGATGCCATTTGTGAATACAACACTGGAAGACTTTGAATTATCCTTTAATACAGGATTTTACCCTACTGTCCATTTAATGCAAGCCTCATACGAACAGCTTAAGAAAAATAAAGGATTCGTGATTAACTTTGCTTCAGGTGCCGGTATTTCGGGCCAGGTTAACCAGGCTTCCTATGGATCTGCAAAAGAAGCGATTCGCGGTTTGACGCGAACCGTTGCAAATGAGTGGGCTAAGGATCAGATTAATGTGAATTTAATCTCACCAATCGCTTATACTGAAGGCGTGAAAAATTGGAGCGAGAACTTCCCTGATCAATATGAGCAGGTACTCAATGGAATTCCGCTTGGCCGCATGGGGGATCCGGAAAAGGATATTGGGGAAACGGCTGTATTCTTAAGCAGCGAAAGCAGCTCTTATATTACCGGACAGACAATAATGGTAGACGGCGGAACGCAAAAGTTAACATAAACAAAGAAACTGTCTCCTTGGACAGTTTCTTTGTTTGAGATAGGCTTACCTGCTCTGAAGTTAGTTAATTGTCTGGCTTAAAGACCCTTCCGCTTTTCTATTGTGCAGAAAAGCCGCCGTCAATAACTAATTCTGCTCCTGTAATATATGAAGAATCATCTGAAGCAAGGAACAATACAGCGCGTGCCACGTCATCCGCTTCACCAAGTCTTTGGAGCGGAGTGGCCTGAATTAATCTTTGCAGCACTTCACTGGATTCTGACAGGTTTTCTGTCATTGGCGTTTTAATGACGCCAGGGAAGACGGCGTTAACCCTGATACCGAAACGGCCATACTGTGTGCTTGCCGCTCTGGAGATGGCTCTGACAGCACCTTTTGAAGCAGTGTACGTGTTTGTCCCCATCCCCACCATGGCTGTGTAGCTTGAAATATTCACAACTGCACCGCTTTGCTGTTTGACCATCTGCGGCAATACATGCTTCATTCCTGCAAATGGCCCGAAACCATTTATGCGCATCATTAGATCCCAATCTTCAATGGTCACATCATCCATATGCTTCTCGCTTGAAATGCCGGCATTATTAATAAGAACATCGATTCTTCCATGATCGGCAACGATTTCTTCCACTGCCTTTTTCCAATCATCCTCTGACATGACATTCAGCAATTTGCCTTCCACTGAGGCATTTTGGCTGACAGCGTTCAAGAGCTCTTTATTAATGTCCGCTGCAATAACATAAGCGCCTTCTTCGACTAAAAGCTCAGTCATTCGTTTTCCCATTCCAGATGCTCCGCCAGTAACCAATACAATTTTATTATCAAATTTCCCCATTACAATTCCCCCTTGATGTATCTTTTTAAAATGCGTTTGCAAATTAAGTATAATCGAAAATATACTTTGCGCAAAGTAATTAGTTCTGGGAAAATAACAAGTTTTAAGGGACATTTCATTATTCTTGATAGAAAGGGAAAGGATTGGTATAATGAATGACAGTCAGTCACTTTGAACAAGGAGGATATATACATGCAGGATCGGCCGGATGATAAATACAGTAGAATACTGAACGCTTCTATTGAGGTTATTTCTGAAAAAGGCCTTGAAAAATCCTCGGTATCAGAGATCGTTAAGAAAGCAGGCATTGCTCAGGGAACGTTCTATTTATATTTTTCTTCAAAAAGTGATTTGGTTCCTGCGATCGCCAATTCACTTCTCACCAAAATACTGGATCGGATGAAGAGGAAGGTGCAGGGAGCAGAAAGCTTCTGGAGCACTTTAGATGCCGTCATTGATGAGACCTTTAAGGTTACAGATGAACATAAAGATATCATCGTACTTGTATACTCAGGGCTTGCTGTCAACCATTCCCTGGAAAAATGGGAAGAGGTATACCGGCCATATTACGAATGGCTTGAGGTTGAAATCAGCAAGGCGGTTCAAAAAGAAGAAATTTTACCAGACATTAATGTGAAGTGGACCTCAAGGACCATCATTAACCTTATCGAAAATGCTGCTGAAAGATATTATATTGGCGGCGAGCGGGATGAGTCCCTGACTGTTTATAAGGAAGAGCTTTTTAAATTTATCAGGAAATCATTAATCACGGACTAAAATTATTGGACTGCTTCCAATAATTTTTCTTTAAAGAAAAATGACTGACTGTCATTCATAAGGAGTTGAGAGCAAATGAAATGGATGTTAGTATTTACAGCCGGCATCCTTGAAGTGATGTGGGCTTCAGGTTTAAAATATGCAGATTCATTTCTGGAATGGACGATTACCACTGTACTGATAGCAGCAAGCTTTATACTATTGATTCGCTCATATAAAGTAATTCCTGTTGCGGCAGCTTATACCGTATTTGTCGGGATTGGAACTGTAGGCACTTATATTTTAGGTGTGATCATGGGGGAGCCTTTTTCGGTAACTCAAGTATTTTTTCTGGTGATATTATTGGCAGGGATCATTGGCATGAAGACTTTTACGAAACAGGAAAACACTGAAGTGAGAGGTGAATTATAATGGCTTGGGGATTATTGATTCTGGCGGGCATAGAAGAAGTGGTCGCTACAATTGCCATGAAATACATGGATGGAACGAGAAAGAAATGGCCGATCGTTATAATGGCAGTTGGTTTTATTTTCTCTTTCTTCTGTTTATCTATGGCCATGCAAAGGATTCCAGCCGGTGTGGCCTATGCTATTTGGACAGGAGTGGGGAGCATTGGCATTACGCTGGCTGGTTTGTTTTGGTTTAAAGAAAAATTTGGTTATAAGCAATATTTATCCCTGGCATTCATCTTAGTTGGTGTTATTGGACTGGGGATGACATCTTAAGAACTCCTTAGGCTATTAATATCAGAAGCAGACCTTAAAAGTGATGGTCTGTTTTTTTGAAAAAGAAATTAGTTGCAAAATACAACTAAAAGAACTATACTGTAACCAAGAGGTGAAAATAATGGAAAATCTTCGCAGTTTGTTTCAAGTAATGACGCGCCGTTTTGGCTTACTCAATAAAAATTGCTGCAATGTCGGCGGTTGCGATATTTCCCTCATTCAAAGCCATATTCTTTATGAGATTGACAATCAGCATAACCCCTCCATGCAGCAGATTGCAGATACGTTAGGGACGGATATTACTACTTTCAGCAGGCAGGTTCAATCTTTAGTCAAGATGAACTTAGTTAAGAAAACACCGGATCCTGCTGATAAGAGAATCAGTATTCTTTCGCTGACTGCAGAAGGCAAATATATTGCAGGTTCAATAGATCAGCAGATGAATTCATTTTTACATGAGGTTTTTTCACAAATGAATGAGTTTGAAAAAGAAACAGTCATCCGCTCGATTCATTTGTTAAATAATGCAATGGCAAAGTCCAGTGCATGCTGTAAGCCAATACAGGGGTGAATCCCCTGGGTATAATACTTGTATATTGCAAGTAAAAGCAATCAATCCTAATTTGGAGAAAGAGGAGAGAGCATGACGAATCAGAATGATCTTTTTGTTGTCAAAGGGTGCTGCACGTCTAAGAAAGATGTATCAGAAAAGGCGTCGCTAAATAGGGATGATGGAAGAGAGTTGCCTGTGGCTATAATTGGCGCGGGGCCGGTTGGGCTGGCAGCAGCTGCACATCTGGCAAGCAGGGGGCAATCATTTATTTTGCTGGAGTCAGGGAAGCAAGCAGGAGCCAATATTAAAAGCTGGGGTCATATTCGGTTATTCTCACCATGGCGGTACAATATTGATAAAGCGGCTGCCAGGTTATTAAGCGCCAATGGCTGGGTACAGCCGCAGCTGGAAGCTTTGCCTACAGGGGAAGAGCTTGTTGAACACTATCTCAAGCCGCTGTCCAGGTTACCTGAAATAAAGCCTTTCATTCACCTAAATACGAAAGTTTTGTCAGTTGGCAGAAAAGACACCGATAAAATGAAAACCGCAAACCGGGAAAATATTCCCTTTGTTATCCATGCTGAGGAGAATGGAGAGTACAAAACATACGAATCAAAAGCAGTAATAGATGCTGCAGGCACCTGGGGAAATCCTAATCCAGCTTCGTCAAGCGGAATTTGGCTGGCAGAAGAACAGCAGCTGAAGGAGAAAATATATTATGGAATACCCGATATATTAGGGAGTGAGCAGCAGCGCTATAGGAATAAACGGATAGCAGTTGTCGGGGGTGGCCATTCAGCCATTAATGCCTTGCTGGATTTAGCCGAATTGAAAGAGACCTATCCTGAAACAGAGATTCTATGGATTATGAGAAGGAATCAGGTTGAGGATTCCTACAGAGGAGAAGAAAAAGATGCACTTGAAGCACGCGGCCGCCTCGGAAGCAGAATCCGCCAATTGGTTGATAACGGCCAAGTGGAGGCCATTACTCCATTTCGCATCCAGCTGGTCAAAAAGTCAGAAACGGGAATCGAGTTAATAGGCAGCCAAAACGGCAAGCCGGGCAGCCTGGAAGGAATCGATGAAATGATTGTCAATACAGGAAGCCGTCCGGATTTTGCAATGATAAACGAACTCCGTACTTCTATAGATTCTGCAACTGAAAGTGTAGAAGCTTTGGCACCATTAATTGATCCTAATATTCATAGCTGCGGTACAGTTCGCCCCCATGGAGAAAAGGAGTTAAGACAGCCTGAGAAGAATTTTTATATCGTGGGTTCAAAAAGCTATGGCCGTGCTCCAACCTTCTTGATGGCGACAGGCTATGAGCAGGTTAGGTCAGTGGCAGCTTATCTAAGCGGTGATTTCGCCGCTGCTGAAAAAGTGGAACTCGATTTGCCGGAAACGGGTGTTTGCAGCGTTAATCTAAAAAGTTCCTGTGATGAACCTGCTTCTACTTGCTGCAATTAAATAAAGGGGAGAATTAGTTCCCTAATAAAGGTGATGCCAATGACCATCAATCATGCTGGATCGCTCAAAAAAGAATATTTTATTTCATATATGAAATTACTCATGAATGCATTTGGATGTTCTGTTGAGGAAGCCAAAGATAGAACCTTTGAAAGGCTGTTTCGATTGCGCGAAAGTGAAATGGGGCAGGAAACGTATACACAATTTCTTTTGGCTTATCGGGATTTAATGAAACATCCCAATGATTAAGAAAACTCCGGAGAGGATGAATCATGGTGACTATTAAAGATCAATTATCTTCAAAGCCTATTATAATAGTCGCCGTCGTCACAGCTTTAAGTCTATTAGGAGATTCCATCCTTTATATTGCCTTGCCTGTCTATTGGGAAACTGCAGGCCTTGATTCAATTTGGCAAGTGGGTGTGCTCCTATCCATAAACCGTTTCATACGATTGCCTTTTAATCCAATAGCAGGCTGGATATATAAACATATTTCATTAAAGGCTGGCCTGATCGTTGCTGTTCTGTTAGGCGGATTCACAACGATTGGTTATGGTGTTTTCGAAGGATTTGCGGCATGGGTGATCCTCCGTGCATTATGGGGGATTGCCTGGTCATTTTTTCGAATAGGCGGATTATCAGCTGTTGCCGTATATGCGGATAACAATAAGCGGGGAAGTTCCATGGGGTTATATAACGGGCTTTACCGTACTGGAAGCCTGGTTGGAATGCTGATTGGGGGCTTGTTCGTTCCGGTTATAGGTTTGAGCACGGTTTCAATTGCATTTGGGTTTTTGTCCCTATTGGGGCTGCCTTTAATGCTGATTTCTAAAATAAATCAGGATGTTAAAACTCCTGAAAAGAAAGATAGAATGGCTAAAGAGACGCCTTTCATTGGAAAGGCCGGATATAAAGCATCGATAATTGTTTCAGGCTTTCTAATTGCCATGTTATATCAAGGAATAGTGACATCCACACTTAGTTCCTTGATTGAACATTTTTACGGAGAGAATATATCAATATGGAATGTGGTTGTCAGTGTTACATTATTATCAGGCATCATTCAAGCGGTAAGGTGGACATGGGAACCTTTTTTGGGAAGGACAGTGGGGCATTGGTCTGATGGAGCGCGTGGGAGGCTGCCGATTTTTATTGTGTCCCTGATTTTTGCAGGGGTTGTCTTTGGCATGGTATCCATTAGACTTCCATTAGAGCTGTGGATAGCCGTTACTCTTTTAGTAATGGCCGGTGCTACAATTTTATCTACCATTCTGGACACGATTGCACTGGACACAGCAAAGACTGCAAACATTGTATCTTTCCTTACGATATACTCAATCTCTCAAGATATGGGGGCAGCTTTAGGCCCGGCGCTTAGTTACATATTAATACAGTTAGAGGCGGGTTTTACATTTTTATATTGGGGCGGTTCGATCATACTGATTATTTTAGCAGCGATTTGGATATTGTTAGCAAAGAGGTTAAACACATGTATAAAAAAAGAGATCTATGAATCTTATTAGCGGGGACCAGAAATGATAAGTGAAACTGTTATTCGTGAAGCCAGAAAGACAGATTTAGAGGATATTCTGGAGATTTATAATCAGGGAATAGAAGATCGCATCGCTACATTGGAAACAGAGGCAAAAGATCTTTCCTATATGACAAACTGGTTTGAACAGCATCAAGGCCGATATAGTGTACTTGCCGCTGAAGAAGGGGATCAAGTGATTGGCTGGGCTTCCTTGAATCCGTATAGCAGCCGCTGTGCTTATGATGGAGTGGCAGATCTATCAGTCTATATCTCCAGAGCATTCAGGGGCAAGGGAGCAGGCGGGAAGCTGCTTTCTGCTCTCGAAATGAAAGCAAAAGAAAACAAGTTTCATAAGCTGGTTTTGTTTACTTTTCCATTTAATGGACTTGGACAGGGACTGTACAAGAAAATGGGGTATCGTGAAGTAGGCGTATTTCAAAACCAGGGTGTTTTGGATGGAGAGTTTGTCGATGTGATGGCTATGGAAAAACTGCTTTAATTAAAGGTGCGGCTATTGGTTTAGCCGTTTTTTTGTGGGCTTTTTCTTAAAAGTTCGGAGGGGGAAGAGGTTCAGACAGAGTTTCCCGGATTTCCTGTTTATCTGTCCGAAGTTGGACAATGTTCGGACAGGATCTTTCGGCTTTTTTGTTTGCCTGTCCGAAGCTGGAGAAGGTTCAGACAGGATCTCTCGGAATTTTTGTTTGCCTGTCCGAAGTTCGAGAAGGTTCAGACAGGATCTCTCGGCTTTTTTTTACCTGTTCGAAGTTGGACTAAGTTCAGACCGGGTCTCTTAGATTTCTCCCTCGCCTGTCCGAAGGAACGGAGTGCTATCTATAGTCAGCTCTTCATAGTAAAATCCCCTTGTTCGAAAAAGCCTTAAGTAAGGCAACCGCACAAAAAAACGGCTCTGTTCCAATAAGCTCTTTTGTCAAAACCAGCAAACCAAAATGAATGCAGCTGAAGTAAAAAAAGCCAACTATATGTGTAAAGTTTTTGTAAATAAGAAAAAAAGCATTTACTTATATAAGTAAATTATTATATATTAATATGTGCAAAGCGGGGGTGAAAAGATCGTGAAAGTGTCCACAGTTGAAATCGACAAAGCATCATCCATTTTAAAATTATTAGGCGATAAAACACGGCTCACAATGGTCAAACTTTTAAAAAACCATGATTGCTGTGTGTGTGAGTTTGTGGAAATTTTTAAAATGAGCCAGCCGGCCATTAGCCAGCATCTCAGGAAACTAAAAGATGCAGGTGTGGTAAGGGAAACCAGAAGAGGTCAGTGGATTATTTATTCATTGAATCAGGATAGTGAATACTATACTTTGGTTCAGACTGTGCTCGATCACCTTCCAAGCCAAGATTATTTATTAGAAAAATTGAAAGAACAGGGTTTGCGAATTTCCTGTGAGTAAGAGGGGGGAACACATTGACTCAAATAATTTTAGCATCGGTGATTTTCTTGGTCACCCTCATATTAGTCATTTGGCAGCCAAAAGGGCTATCCATCGGCTGGTCAGCATGCGGTGGAGCCATCCTGGCCTTAATTGCGGGTGTGGTTGACTTCCATGATGTTATAGATGTTACTTCAATTGTCTGGAATGCGACATTAACTTTTATTGCCATCATCATTATATCTCTTATTTTAGATGAAATCGGGTTTTTCGAGTGGGCCGCTTTACATATGGCGAGAGCGGCAAAGGGCAGCGGAGTGAAGATGTTCATTTACGTGTCCGTTTTGGGAGCGGTTGTCGCAGCATTCTTTGCGAATGATGGAGCGGCACTCATTCTCACGCCAATCGTCCTCGCAATGGTCCGGAACCTTCAATTTGAAGAAAAATTGGTTTTTCCGTTTATCATTGCGAGCGGATTTATTGCGGATACAACGTCCCTGCCATTGGTTGTCAGCAACCTTGTCAATATCGTCTCAGCTGACTTTTTTGGCATCGGCTTTGTGGAATATGCGTCCCGCATGATTATTCCGAACTTCTTTTCGCTGGCAGCCAGCATTTTAGTCTTATTCCTATACTTTAGAAAAAGCATACCAAAAAATTATGATTTATCTCATTTGAAGGAACCGGCGGAAGCAGTTCGGGACAGCAAAATGTTCCGATTGTCCTGGCTTGTTTTAGGCATCTTATTAATTGGTTATTTTGCAAGTGAATGGATTGGTGTCCCCGTTTCATTCATTGCAGGCAATATAACCATTTTCTTCCTGATTATGGCGCGAAGAAGCCCGGCTGTGAATACGCGTACTGTCATCAAGGGTGCTCCATGGGCGATCGTTTTCTTTTCAATTGGCATGTATGTTGTGGTTTACGGATTAAGAAATGCGGGTCTTACAAATATATTGGCAGACTTAATTCAAATGACAGCGGACCAGGGACTATTTGCAGCCACGATCGGAATGGGATTCATTGCGGCCATCCTTTCATCTGTCATGAACAATATGCCAACCGTTATGATTGATGCCCTGGCCATTGCTGATACGAATACAAGCGGACTCATGCGTGAAGCCCTTATTTATGCGAACGTGATTGGATCTGATTTAGGCCCGAAAATCACGCCGATTGGTTCCCTGGCAACCTTGCTATGGCTTCATGTATTGTCCCTAAAGGGAGTAAAAATCTCATGGGGAACGTATTTTAAAACAGGGATTGTATTAACCATTCCAACATTATTTATAACATTAGCCGGTCTATATATTTGGCTGCAGATCCTTTAAAAAACTTACCTAAAAGGAGAAATTCAACATGACTAAAAAAACAATCTACTTCCTATGCACAGGCAACTCATGCCGCAGCCAGATGGCAGAAGGATGGGCCAAGCAGCATCTAGGTGATGAATGGAAGGTTTATAGTGCGGGGATCGAAGCACATGGTTTGAATCCTAACGCTGTAAAAGCAATGAAAGAAGCAGGAATTGATATTTCCAATCAGACTTCTGATATCATAGATCCTGAGATTCTGAATCATGCTGATTTGGTTGTAACGCTTTGCGGAGACGCAGCTGATAAATGCCCGATGACACCTCCTTATGTGAAGCGGGAGCACTGGGGATTTGATGACCCTGCAAAAGCAGAAGGAACAGAAGCAGAAAAATGGGCTTTTTTCCAGCGTGTCCGTGATGAAATTGGCAGCCGCATTAAAACATTTGCCGAAACAGGAAAGTAAATAATATACTAAAAAACATTCAAGGGAGGGAACAAACATGATAATCACAGACAATGCGCGTGATGAATTAAGAAAAATGCTGGAGAACAAAATGCCAGCAGCATTCGCATCTTTTTTGATGGCTATGGCTGAGGACAGCCAAGAATAGGACTGGCTCTGGATGAGCCGGCAGCAGATGATATTATTGTCACAATCAATGAAATCAAAGTAGCAATTGACCCTATTATTGAACCAAACACCGAAGACCTTGTTTTAGAGCGAAGCGGAAACGGAAGCGGGATTTCGATGATCGGGAATACGGGAAGATGCTGTTAGAAATAGGACCTTTAGGGTCCTTTTTTATTTTCTTTAAGAGATAGGTGAAATCGGATCAAAAACCTAAGCTGCAGGAGGAATTTAGCACATTCTTGCGGAACTTAGTCATAGCATCGAAGTAAAAGAAGGAGCAAATAAACCCATGAATAAAAATGAAATAAAGGCTATTGTTGACTGCATGGCTGCGGGCAAAATGGCATATGAAGTACAGATGGTTCAGACGAGGCATCGCATAAAGCTTGTGGATTTCTGGGGTATAAAAGCTGAAAGCCAAATTCTTGAAATCGGATGCGGACAGGGAGATACAACCGCGGTGCTGGCTGCCTATGCTGGTGAAAAGGGATTTGTACATGGGATTGATTCGGCTTCACCTGAATACGGGAGTCCGGTTTCACTCGGTGAATCGGCTGAATACCTGAACCAATCCAAAGTCGGCAAGCAGATCAAAATAGATTTTAATTTAGATATTTTAGCTGAGAATGTGGAATTTCAGGAAAACTTCTATGATTATATCGTATTCTCCCACTGTTCATGGTACACGAAATCTTCTGCCGAGCTTTTAAGGATCCTCGAAAAGGTGAAAAAATGGGGAAAGCAGCTTTGTTTTGCAGAATGGAACACCGATATAAACACAATCGAACAATATCCGCATTTATTATCGATCCTCATTCAGGCACAATATGAAGCCTTTAAACAAGAAAGTGATTCTAATGTGAGAACCCTGCTGACTCCTGGCGATTTGAGGGATATTGCTGAACAAGCAGGATGGCGAATCATTAAAGATTCTAACATAGATTCCCCTGATTTGCAGGACGGCCTTTGGGAAATAGATAAGGTGCTGACGGACTTTAACGAAGAAATAAAGGGGATAAAGAATTTGCCTGAGAAATTAACAAATCTCCTGCAATCCGAGGTTTCGATGCTGAAAACGGTAGCAGAATCAACAGAAGTTAAGCCTCTATCTGTATATAGTTTTATAGCTGAATAGCTGACTAAAAAAGCCATGCAGCCCCCAAGAGGACTGCATGGCTCTTTTAACTCAGCGTTCCGAAGTTTTTTCAGTCAAAAAGGTAATCGCCACAAACAGTGCAAACGCCAGCAGCAGCAAGGTTCCGCCAACGATGAAGAAGACCAGAACTAAGGTATCCCCTAAATTAAACGGATTTAATGTGTACATCCACATTCCGATTGTCAATCCGAGTGCTCCTGCCATTCCAAGTATGCTGTGAATGGCAACGAGCTTTTTATATTTTACTCGGTATACCTTATAAAAGATTCCCCATGCAAATACGGAAAGCCATCCGACGAGCAGGATGTGGGCATGAATAGGCCTTAAAGAATAATCCATTTGCCCGGACATATGCGATCCAAGGTAGGTCCCGATAATGCCAAAGATGGCTGCAAATCTTATTAATCTGATGCTCCATTTTTGTTCCATAGTTTTTTATTCCTCCCGATGTTTCTCCCTGAAAAATGTAATGGTAAAGGTGGTTCCTTTGCCAGCCTGGCTGACTGCCCTGATTTCCCCAGTATGCAGTTCAATAATCTGTTTCACAATCGAAAGCCCGAGTCCTGTGCCATCTTTTTTTCTTGCTGAGTCCACCCGGTAAAATCGGTCGAAAATCTGGCTGATCGCATCCTCGGATATTCCGGTCCCGGTGTCTTTAAAAACAACTTCAATCGATGATTCAGTTTGAGACAGGCTGATTAAAATACTTCCGCCATGAGAGTTATATTTTATCGCATTCGTCAGCAGGTTGTCCCAGATATTCACCAAGAGCTCCGGATCTCCCTTGAAAATGACAGGCGCAAGCTTGTAGGAAACCTCAATCTCTTTTTCTTCCAGCCGCCATTGATGTCTGCGGATGGTCTCCTTGATCTGATCGTCCAATTTCACATCCGAAAGCTTCATCGGATACGATTTCTGGTCAAGAGAAGTCAAAAGCAAAAGCTGTTTGGTCAGATTGGAGAGCCGCTTCGACTCCTGATCGATAATCTGTACATATTCGAAGTGTTCTTCTGCAGACAATTTCTGTGTCTGCAGAAGTTCTGCATACCCTTGAATATTCATAAGAGGGGACTGAAAGTCATGAGATACATTGTTGATGAATGACTTGCGGGCCTCGTCATTGTGCTGCAGCTGTTCCTGCATGCGGCTGAAGCTTTCTGCCAGCTGTCCGATTTCATCCCTGCGGGCAATATTCAGCGGGAAGTTAAAATTCTCCCGTGTGATTTCCCTGGTGGCTTCCGTCAGTTTTGTTATCGGCTTAATGAGATGCTTGGCGAACCAAATTACTCCGGTGATGCTGACAACGGCAATGGCGACAAAGAACCATGCGAAAATCATATGAATGTCCGAGAAAAGAAGCTTATTATTCGGGCGAAGGAATAGCCCGTAATTCTGATCGTTCATGGTAAAGGGGACACCGACGGTATTTTCAAGATCGTTTGAAAAATGCCCCATCAGCAGAAATTGGCCTGCAAAACTATCCATCCCATGATAAACTTCCTGATCGGTCAGCACTTTGGCAGCTTCCTCAGGCAATTCGGTCTTATTAAACGGCTGCCCGAAGAATTCCCCTTCACCCGATTCCGTCACGATATAGAGCTGATAGCCGAGCTTGCTCATGGAATTTAAGTAAGTTTCATAAGCAGGGCCAGAGGAATGCATATTTTCCAGGCCATGAGCAATTTCCTCTGCAATCACAACATTTTGTCGGTCGATTTTCCCCTTTGTCGAAGTCATATAGACCCAATTGGTTAAAATGAAGGAAAGCACGATGCTTATGGCTAGAATCACAATTGTGGCTACAATGAATTTCCGGTATAGGGTTTTCATTTTATTTCCTCAAGCTTATAACCGATACCGCGAACAGTCTGGATTTCAACGGTTGCGCCATATTTTTTCAAACGATCGCGAATTCGGTTGATATGGGTATTTAAAGTTTGTTCGCTGCCCTCGTAATCCGCTCCCCAAGCCTGTTCGATCAATGCAGCCCGCTGTGTGATTTTACTTTTTCGTGCCGAAAGTAAGCTCAGCAGCTCAAATTCCTTTAATGGAAAAAGGATGGTCTCCTGATTGATTTCCACTTCAAAGCTTTTTCTGTCCATTAACAGGTTTCCGGCTTTGATGACTGTTTCCATTGCCCGCTCAGCCCTTCTTAACACCACGGCTACCCGGAAAAGGAGCTCCCTCACTTCAAACGGCTTTACAATATAATCTTCAGATCCGGATAAGAAGCCTTGTTCCTTATCACCCAGCTGCCCCTTCGCCGTTAAGAGTATAACAGGGATTCCGAAGTCATTAGTCAGAAGCCTGGTGAGTTCGAAACCGTCCATACCAGGCATCATGACATCGACAACTGCTAAATCTGCGGTTTGTTCTTCTAAAAGTGCTAGTGCTTCTTGTGCATTGTTTGCGCGCAGGACTTGATAGCCTTCACGATTTAGATGGATTGTGACGAGTTTCTGTATATTCACATCATCGTCTACGACAAGTATCTTCATATCAGGGCCACCTCACAGAGGAATAGGGAGGGGACCCTCTCTCTATTCCGATATTTTTTGCCGGGAAGTCTCCTTGTCTTTTTCGAAAAACAGAATTAATGCTGGAAGCAGCATCCCCCTAACAAGGAAGGTATCAATCAATATTCCCATGGCAACAATGAATCCAAAAACGAATAAGTCCGCTATCGGCATGGTCATCAGGGCCGCAAATGTAGCAGCCAGAATGAGGCCGGCAGAAGAAATGACGCCTCCGGTATTCCGGATGGCAATTTCAAGAGCGTTCTTGACTCTATGTGTCTTCCTTTCCTCGATAAACCTTGAAACAAGAATGATGTTATAGTCAATCCCCAATGCTACAAGGAAAATGAATGAATAGACAGGAACACGGGAACTGATGGATTCAAAGCCGAATAATACATCAACAAGGAATATCCCCAGTCCTAAAGCTGAGACAAATGAGAGCAGAATGGTTGCCATCATGTAGATCGGCATCTTTACAGATTTCGTAAGCGCAAATAACAGCGCAAGAATCAGAACCGTCTCAAGCAGAACAATTTTTATTATATCACCGTTGTTGATATCCTGTTCGTCCACTATTTTCGCAGTGACCCCGCTGTAGTAAGATTCAGCTTCCAAACCGGCTTCTTGCAGCAGCTCCGGTGTGTCGTCACGCAAATTTTCCATAAAGGCTAAGGCTTCAGTCGAATAGGGATTAATGGATAAAGCGACACTCATTTTAGCTGCCTTGCCGTCTTCAGAAAGTGCTGACAGGCGGACAGAAGCAATTTCATCAAATCCCTGCAGCTTCTCAGTTATCGCACTGGCATCTGTTTCATCCAATTTTTGATTACTGACAACCAGAAGTGTCGAAGGAGCCAGTTCTCCTTTGTCAAATCTGGATTCTACTATTTCATAGCCGACACGGGATGGCAGGTCATCCGGAAATTTTTTAACCATATCAAATTCATAATCAAGGTTAAAGATATTAAGCGCTGTGATGAGCATAAAAATGCCGACCATTCCGCCTGAGAGGCCAGGCTTGTTCACTACGAATCTGGCAAGCGGTCCCCAGACTTTATGTTTAACTTCCGTTTCCGTTCCGTACTGAGGAACTTTCGGCCAAAAAGCCTTACGCCCGAACAGGGTGAATAAAGCAGGAACCAGCGTTACGGACGCGAGCATGATAAAAAACATGGCTGTTCCAAAAATAGGAGCAAAGTTCTGATAATCCCGGAAATCCGCGAAGAACAGAACCAGCATGGCAGCAAGAACGGTTCCGCCCGCAAAGAACACAGGCTCGCCTGTTGCGCGCATCGCATGCTTCATCGCTATATATTTGTTTTCGTAATGGTTGAGCTCCTCCCGATAACGGGAGAATACAAATAATGAATAATCAATGACAGCAGCAAACAGCAAAATACTCATAATCGAGGTTGTCTGGTTATTAACCTCAAGTCCGCCAGCACCCATCAAAGCTATACTCTGGTTTACGACCTGGTAGACAATCGCCGTTGCCAGAAGCGGTATGACTGCAAGCAATGGTGAGCGGTAAATCGCTATAAGCAAAACAAGAATGATAAGAACGGTGGCAATCAGGAGAACAAAGTCCGCCTGTTCAAAAAGTTTAACCGTGTCTCCCGCTATACCCGCTGGGCCAGTGATATAAAATGCAGTACTCTCGAGATCCTCTGCAATGTTATTGCCAGCTTCAGAAGCAAGGTCGTTAATTTCGGCATACTGGTCATTGCCAAGCCCGTTCTCAAGCTCCATCGGCACAATCATCGTGGACTTATCTTCAGAAATGAAAGAACCTAAGGCTTGAGGGGGAAGCTTGCTGATATCGATAATCGTCTTGATTCCATCGATGTCCTCAAGCGTGATCCCTTCTAATATCTGTTTAGCTTCTTCGATATCAACCTCGCCATTTTCATTATGGAAAACCAGGATGCCCGGAGTTCCTTGTTTGTTTGGAAAATATTCCTCGGTTTTATTTTCGGCAATAATGGATTTCGCCTCATCAGGAAGTGACTGGAAATTATTTGTTTTATAATCGCCAAGCTTTGGACCTGCACTTAAGCCAATCATCAGCACAAGCCAGGCAATAATGGTAATCCACATCCCCCGTTTGGTGGAAACCCAATCTGTAATCGAATGCAGCAGTTTTTTCACATGAATGCCTCCTTAACTTATTTCAATGCCTATCTTACAAAAGGAAAATAAACTTAAGATCAACTTTTGTTTACAGTTGAATGGTGAAGGCACAAGGTGATGATTTAGCATTAACAAGCATATTGGATAAAGTATGAAAAAAATCTTTTTGCAGAAAATAGCCATAATGATTTTCGCTGTCTTGGGAGGAGAATTATGGCTCTTGTACTCAGGAAACAGAAAGAGGCTTCAAAGCTTTCCCATTTAAGTATCTTTGGCACAACACAAATCCATCTGCGGAATCCATATATTATAGCCATGTGGTCTGTGATGTTCCCAGGCTACGGGCATCTCCTGTTAAATAAATATTTAAGAGGGTTTTCATTGGTTATATGGGAATTGTTCATAAACCAATCGATCCATTTAAATTCGGCCATGGTTTACTCTTTTATTGGTGAAATTGAAAAAGCAAAGGAAGTATTGGATGTCAGGTATATGCACCTGTATATCCCTGTTTATATATTCGCAATCTGGGATAGTTACCGGACAACCGTGGATATGAATAAAATATATTTGCTTAATGAAAAGGACGCTGCTGCTGTGGAACGTTTAGTGATAAAGCCTTTTGAAATAAATTATCTTGATAAGAGAAATCCTTTATCCGCCATCATGTGGTCAGTGACTATCCCAAGCCTTGGCCAATTGTACATTCACCGAATATTTGCAGCTTTATTTACTTTGGTCATGACCGTCATACTTGTTCACTTTTCTCACTTTATCGAAGCCTTTCATTACCTCTTGGTGGGTGAACTTAAAAAATCCACTCAGGTATTGAATGCTCAGTGGTTAATGTATTTGCCCTCTTTCTACTTTTTTACGATTTATGATTCCTATATGAATGTGGTTGAAAATAATAAATTATATGATTCAGAGCAGAAAAGGCTATTAAGGAAGTTCTATCAATCCAAATCATTTATAGTAAAGAAAGGCATTAAGGTGAAGTAAATGCAGGTATTTGCAACATTTGATCATTCATCCTATCTGGAACTGGCAATTAAAAAGCTGGAGCAGCATGGAATAAAGGACATATACTCAGTTCCATTGGATAACCGGGCGGAGGATCCCGCGTTGTTTGACACCATTCACCAATCGGATGGAACATCTCTCATAAATAAAGGGATGATTCTGGCAGTAATGTTCTCGGTTGTTGGAGCCAGCAGAGGATTTATATTGGAATGGGGTCCAATTTATTGGGGCCTAATTGGAGCTGTTGCTGGTTTTCTGCTTGGATTTGCGATTGATTTCACTCTTTTAAAGCTAAGGTCCAGAAATAAGCGCCTGTTAAAAGGAGTAAAGTCAGAGGTTATTCTTATTATTGACTGCCAGGAGGAAGAAGGAAAAAAGGTTGAGGCAATCCTCTGGGAGCATCTTGCAAACGGAGTCGCCAGAGTAAATTAAATATCCTTTTTGGAGGACGAGTGATGAATCAATTTCCTAATGCACCAGCATTAATGGTATTAGATATGCAAAAAGGCTTTGATGATCCGTATTGGGGGAAGCGAAATAATCCCCGGGCTGAAAAATGATTTAAGGAGCTGGCAGCTGTTCTGAAGGCGCAGGCCCATAATGTGTAGGGGGAATTTTAATGACGGTAAACGAGACGATCCTTCGTGTAACTATCTCGTTTCTAGTACTTTTCTTATTAGCCAGACTGATGGGACGCAAGGAAATTGGACAAATGACCTTTTTCAACTGGGCTTCAGCCATTGGAATCGGGTCTATCGCCGGTAACCTTGCTGTGAATGAGAGTACCCTCATCAAAGATGGAGTTATATCACTGATTGTTTGGACACTTTTTACCATACTGATGGACATGCTTGACCTCAAGTCGAAACAGGGAAGGACAGTCACAACAGGTGAACCATTAATAGTCATAAAAGCTGGCAGGATAATGGAAAGGGCACTCAAGATATCGAGGGTGGATCTGGATGAGCTGCAGGCATTATTAAGGCAAAAGGACATATTTTCGCTTAACGATGTCGATTACGCAATCCTGGAAACAAACGGAGATCTGTCCGTTTTGAAAAAGGAAAGTCAACAGCCTGTTACGAAAAATGATTTAAATATTATGAGTCCAAAAAATGATCTCATTCCTTTACCAACAGAAGTCATTGCAGATGGAAAGGTCAATTCAAAAAATCTTTCTAAATTAAAATTAGACAACAACTGGCTTGACAGGGAACTGCAAAAAGCGAAGATCCACTCAGCCGAAGATGTATTTTTTGCTCAAGTCCAGCAGGATGGCACTCTTTATATCGATAGAAAAAACAAATAGAGAACAGAAGCTGCTTCTGTCCTCCTTATTTATTCTTGAAAGTTCCCAGCAGACGATGAAAGGGGCATTTAGAGATCGTGGTGTCATCATCCCGCAGAAAATATTGTTTCCATTCGAAGTTATCATCGGCTCCATAACTGTTCAAATCAGGGTGTATCGCTATGCTGTCATATTTTTGAAGCCGTTTGCGGACCTGACTTTTAATTCGTGATGCTAAAGGTACTTTTTTCATAAACTCTTGCAAAACCCACCTCGGTGTGATGGCGAGCATCATCGTATCAAAATGCCGGCTCTGCCGATTTTTATGCGCAGGGGTGGCACAATAGACAAAATACTTTTCTCCGTTAAAGCAAAACTCCCAAAGTGGATCATGCGGGTCCTTTGGGATTTCGTTTGGCCACTCAGCATTATCCATCTCAGATAACTCTGTGAGCTGCTCCCAAAAAAGCTGCTCATATTCCTCCACACTCAAATCATCCCTTGTTTTGTAAAAAATGATCAGCGAAGTGTAGCTTCCGAACTCTCTTGAATGTAGAGAGAATTCCCTCAGCATGACTGCCGTTTGCTGAATGGCGGCCGGATCCATTGGGTCGTCAGCAAACCCATAACGGAGCTGATTTTTGGCAAACCCTATAGTTGCTGGTATGCAGGGGAAAGGCCTTTCTTTATCGGTCATCTTTGTCTGGAATCTATCAAAAGCAATCTGCTGCCAATCTTCTAAACTATGCATGCCGGAGGAGTTCGCAGTATATAGACTGTTGATCTTAGTCACCCCCTTCAGACTCCTACACTATATTCAAAATGGGATAAGGCAGGTGAGTGTCCATGGTGAAAATGGGCTGACAGAGGAGGTGACGTTGTGGTTTTTGCAGGGGATGGCGACTAGAAATAGGAGAGTGGGCTGGGAAATGGTACCCATGGTGGGGACAAGGCGACGAAAAGGGGTGGAGAGGTGGGAGAGTGGCAGTCATGGACACAGCGATAAAGACGAAAAATCCAGGGATCAGGAAAAATGGTAGTTAATCAGAGAGAATAACGACGAAAAAGCGGAATGGTCAAGGGAACTGGTATTTAATCAGAGAGAATAACGACGAAAAAGCGGAATGGTCAACGAAAGTGGTAGTTAATCAGAGAGAATAACGACGAAAAACGGAATGGTCAAGGGAACTGGTAGTTAATCAGAGCGAATAACGACGAAAAACGGAATGGTCAACGAAACTGGTAGTTAATCAGAGAGAATAACGACGAAAAAGCGGAATTCTCAAGGAAACTGGTAGTTAATCAGAGTGAATAACGACGAAAAAGCGGAATGGTCAAGGGAACTGGTAGTTAATCAGAGCGAATAACGACGAAAAAGCGGAATGCTCAAGGAAACTGGTAGTTAATCAGAGCGAATAACGACGAAAAACGGAATGCTCAACTAAAATGGTAGTTAATCGAAATGAATAACGACGAAAAAGGGGAAAGCAAAACGAAAGTGGTAGTTATTCACCATTCTTCCTCAATTAACTTAAATAATTTTAAAGTCAGAGGTTTATTCCAAAACTCGCACGGGTATTGAGATATATTTAGGATGAAGTGGCCCCATTCTTAATGGATTAAATCTAAGTACTATAGGGGGAGAACATGAGTAAACAGATGTGTCTTTTAGGGGAAAAGATTTTAAGAGAGAAAGATATGATAGCCAAAAACCTGCGTAAGGATCGAATGAGCGGTGTCGAGATGACGGAAATGGAGAGAATGCAGGCTGACAAAATGGAAGCGCAGATTATTCAGATTCGTGCTGAGTTTATTGGATTGCTCGGTGAAGCATTGCTGAACCATGATAATAAAGATAAAACGATGGAAAAGATAGAAAAATGGTGCAAGGAAACAGGGGGAAATTTATCTAAGCTTGGAATCCCTTTGGATGAAGCTTTAAAAGATGCGGGTTATTATCGGAAACATATCTGGAAATCTTTAGAGGAAGCTATGATGGAGCTTGAGATGCCGGCAGCAGAGGTTTTTAAGGTTATCTATTTTATAGATCCCCTGCTGGATCATTCCATCCATTGCTTCAGCATGTCTTATGTCAAATACCATCAGGTAACACTCGAAAATGCAAAGCAGGCTTTTCTTGAGTTATCCGTCCCTGTCGTTCCTCTTTCAAAGGGAGTTGGCATCCTGCCGCTAATTGGAAACATTGATACAGAGAGAGCGCAGCTTCTGATGGAAGAAACATTAAAACAGTCTGCGAACCTGAAGCTGTCGCATTTAATTTTAGACATTTCAGGCGTGATGATTGTTGATACGATGGTGGCAGATCAGCTGTTTAAAGTAATTGAGGCACTCTCGCTGATTGGAGTTAAAACGATTATTACCGGTATCCGTCCGGAAGTGGCCCAGACGATAGTCACGCTCGGCATTAAGCTGAATGGCATTCAGGTTAAAGCCAATGTGTATCAGGCTTTTGAAGAACTGCATGGGTGAGCATAGAAAAATAGCAGAGTAATTCAAAATGAATTTACTCTGCTATTTTTTGGTTTCATAAATTGGGTTTTCGTGCCCAATAATTGATATAAAGGTTTGAAAGAGTAATCTCAACAGTCTCTTCATTTTCGGAATCAACATCTGAAGCGTATATAGAAACTGAAGTCATCCGCATCCTTGTATCCTTAAAGGGCCTGAGCACGCAGGAAATAGTTCAAATGTTATACCCTGATAAGCTGCACCTGCAGTATATCTGTATCTCCTTTATTTTGTCTGGCGTGTTCAATTCCGGAAACCAGTGTCGCCCCGCTGAAATTATAGCTGCCAATGGAGCTAAAAATCACTTGATAATTTGAATATGTGTCGATAAATACCTCTGAAACATAAATCTTATTGTTATCTTCCTCATAAATAACTTTTCCCTCAGTTTTTTCAAAATTTATTTTTACAACAGGATAGGCTTGAGCAAAAATATCCCCAGCATCTTCCGATATATCCTTTATTTCATGTTTCCAGATTCCGAAGAAGCCGGCTATCCAGAGGAAAAAGATTAAACCAAGTAAAGCAATGAGGTTAATGATAAAAAGAGGAGACTTAAAACTCATTCCATCCCCCTGCACCTTATACTAAAAGGTTAACATAATTTTCCATTTGGCGGGCATAAAATCCGGTTTTTCCACATATTAACCGTGTTTATTTTCCTCACTGTGAATAGAATGAATCAAACAGCACTTCACTGCCTATTGAGGGGGGATGACATCATGTTTTCGGTATCGGGTATGCAGGGATTTGAAATGTTTTCGGTTATGCACCTTGTTACACTGTTTCTTTTCTTTTTTACCGCCTGGTGGCTTGTGTATTACAGGCAGGCACTTAGGGCCTATCAGAAAATCATAAAATGGTCGCTGTTTGGTGCTTTGCTGGCTTGTGAAGTGACGCATCATATATGGCTGGTTCTTACAAATCAGTGGGATGTGGCAGATCTGCCGCTCCAGCTTTGCTCTTTGAGCACTTTCATTGCTCTTTACTTGTTTTTGAAGCCTGATAAATTGGCTTTTTGGCTGCTTTATTTTATTGGTGCAATACCTCCAATTTTAAGCATGGTGACACCTGATATGGTTTACCAATTTCCTCATTACCGCTACATCAAATACTTTCTTCATCATTCAGCCATTCCGCTTGCCGTATTATATTTTATTTTGTTTGAAGGGTACAGGGTGCCAAAAAAAGCAGTGCTGAAAGGCTTTTTAACACTCAATGTCATTGCGGTTCCAATCTTCTTTTTGAATATGATGCTTAGTACAAATTTCTTTTATTTGGCCAGCCCGACAGAAACTAAAACCCTGCTGTCGTTTTTCGGGAACGGTGTCTGGTACTATGCAGCACTTGAAGCTGCTGCGCTGATAGTCTTTTTTATTACCTATTTACCGATGCATTACTTGCAGTCAGCGGAACAAAAAAGGGTCCGCGGAAAATGAAAGCCTTATTCCTGCCGGGATTAAGGCTTTTCTCTTTGAAACATATATAATGTAGGTACAGATTATCTAAGCAGGAGGATTTATGCTGATTAAAGACGAGTTATATGGAGAATACAAGCTTGAACAAGTGCTGGAAGAATTAATCAACAGCAGGCCGGTGGAAAGGTTAAAGGGTGTACACCAGGGCGGAGCGGGCTATCTTGTCAATGAAAAATGGAATGTCACGAGGTACGAACATTCATTAGGCGTGATGCTGTTAATAAGGAAACTGGGCGGTTCTGTGGAAGAGCAGATTGCCGGTTTGCTTCATGATGTTTCTCATACTGCCTTTTCCCATGTGGTTGATGGAGTCTTGGAAAATGAAGCAGAAGATTATCATGAACATATTTATGAGCGTGTTGTCCTTGAATCTGAGATCCCGGCTATATTGAAAAGGCATCATCTTGATTATGAAAGTATTCTTTTTGAGGATTCACAATGGACATTATTAGAACAGCCCGCACCCGAACTTTGTGCGGACCGGCTGGACTACACGTTGAGGGACATGTACCGATACGGTTATATTTCTTTAAATGAGGCACACGGCTTTCTGAAGAATCTGATCGTTGTTGACGGCCAAATTTATATTTCTGACCTGCAGGCAGCTGAGTGGTTCGTAAAAACTTACTATAAAGAAGTCATTGATTTCTTCATGGAACCCTTAAATATTTATGCAAATGATTCTCTTGCAAAGGTCCTGAAAAGATCTCTGGAAAAAGAAATTCTTCATTTGGGTGATCTCCTTGCGAAAGATGAAGAGGTATTAGTTAAAATAAGGGAATCAGGGGATCAGGAAGTGAAGGGTCTGCTTGAGAAAATTGATCATAAGGTCACCGCAGAAGAAAACAAGTTAGACTACGATATTCATTTCAAAGGGAAAATCAGATTGATAGACCCTTCCGTTTTGATTAACAGCAAGCTCATCAGGTCATCCAGCCTGTCAGATGATGTTAAAAACAGTGGACAAAATGCATATGAAAAAGCCATGGAAGGTGTGTACATAAAAATTCAATAATGAAGGAAGCCTTATCACTGCATCCGGGCAGGAATAAGGCTTTTCCTATTTTTATCGTTTATTCTGTTCCTTTTCTTTTTCATACTGCCGCTGCGGAGTCATTTTGGAAATGGCATCTTCAACAACTTCCTGTGCTTTCTGCGCTTCCCGATCCTGCTTTTGAGCTTCTTCCTGAATACGGTTAACATCCTGTGGAGTTTTTTCACTCATATCATTTGCCTCCCTTTTCTCCTGTATGTTACTAATGTTTCCGTTTTAGAAGGAAATAAACAATCCGGATAGAGATGAAACCAACGTAAAATGATAGCGAAGGGGCTGATAAATGGCAGATTTCAATTGATGTTTATCTTATTTATTCCTGTATTCGGGGTGCAGATCTGGAGTTATTTCGATCCGGAAGAAAGCCTGCTGTGGGGAAAGTGGTAGATGTATAAGGAAGAGCCAGAGAAATCGGAAGGGGCCATTCGCTATACAAAAATGATGTGTATGATCGTTCTAACTGTTATCTTTGCATTTGGCCTCTTTTAAGAGAACTCTCAGTCACTCCGTCTAACAGTGGCCTGAGAGTTCTGTTTCATTTTATGTATAGACTTTTACCCATTTTAGCCCATTGAACTTGATTTCCTCCTCCGGCCAATTCTGCGGCAAATCCGCATCAGTAATGACAAAATCAATAGCCGAAAAAGGGCTGATATGGAAAAATGCCCTTTGATTCAGTTTTGAGGAATCGGCTGCCACATAAACCTGTTTAGATCTTTTTATCATGATAGCAGAGGCAGCAGCTTCATCAATATTATAATCGCATATCCCTTCGCGGTTCATTCCTCCACAGGAGATAAAGGCCTTGTCAAAATAAAAGTGTTCCAGCATCTGATTAGTTAGTGAACCTGAGGTTGAGCGCTGCAGAGGATTCACGGTCCCGCCAATCAGAATGACCCTGCCATTGAACAGTTTATTTTCCATTCTTGTATTTAATATTTCTGCGGCAGCCAGTGAATTGGTTACGATCGTTACGTTCTCAACATTTTCAATCGAACCGGCAATATGAAGAGTTGTGGAGCCGACATCCAAAACAATTGTTTCTCCATCGGAAATAAAGCTTGCTGCAGCTTCACCAATTTTCTTTTTGATGGGAAGGCTTACAACAATCCTTTTATTTAATTGCTGCTCCTTCTCTAAGCCAAAATAGCATATGGCTCCTCCATGAATTCTTCGCAATTTGTTTCCCTTCTCAAGCCGTCTCAAGTCACTCCGGATTGTTTCTGGCGTTACACTTAATTTTCTGGAGAGATCCGCTACACTCACTTTATTTTTTAATTCTAATTCCCTGATAATCCTCCTGTGCCTTTCCGCAACGAACCCTTTTTTCATTATTGGTCCCCCCGTTTTCATCTTATGGATCATTATAGGGCTGAAGTTTTAAAAATTGAGGTCAAAAATATTAATTTATATAAAAGTTTAAAAACAGAAATGAAAACAAAAGAATACAAAGAGAGGAAAGTCCCGAATTTCATTCTTCCTTCCTATTAATCTCAGATGAGAATTGAAAATCATATTTTTGTTTATCTTTTTGCCTTTGTTTTCTTTACTAAACAATCTATTGATATTAATACTTCTTTAATAGATTTACTCTAGGATTTTAACCGTAGGGGAATTTTTTATCAATTCATGGAGGTAAGGATGATGAAAGAAAATGAAAGCAAAGGAATGGACAGAAGGGCATTTATTAAAGCGGGAGGAGCAGGGACACTGGCTTTAACTATGGCAGCTGCAGGCTTGCCTGGAGACTTATTCGAAAGCAGGGTTCAAGCGGAAGAGATAAGTGAAAAGCTGGAAGGGCCAAGGCTTTCCTTCAATTCGAATGGGAAATTTAAAGTTGTCCAATTTAATGATACTCAGGATGATGAAAGGATCGACAGACGGACCATACAGCTGATGGAAAAGGTGCTTGATTCAGAGAAGCCTGATTTTGTCGTTTTAAATGGTGACAATATAACAGGCGGGTGTGATACAGAATTAGAAATGAAGCAAGCCATGAATAATGTCGTCCAGCCAATGGAAAAAAGGGGAATCCGCTGGGCGGCTACGTTTGGAAATCATGATGAGGACTCATCTCCAAAGAGCGGCATGGATGAGAGCGGTATGCTCAAGTTCTATATGAAATACAAGCATAATATGAACACACCTGGACAAAAAGGCCTTACAGGAACAGGAAATATGAATCTATTAATCAAAAAATCCAGAGGGAATAAGGCAGCATTTAATCTCTGGCTTTTAGACAGCGGCAGATATGCCCCTCAAACGATCGCCGGCCAGGATTTCAAGGGCTATCCAACATGGGATTGGCTGCGATTTAATCAGGTTAATTGGTATTATGAAAGATCCAAAGCAATAGAAAAGCGTTATGGCTATAAAGTGCCTTCTCTTGTATTCATTCATATTCCTCTATGGGAGCACCGTTTTATGTGGTGGGGCAGTGTGGACGGCAGAACACAGGCCGGGCATGATTTGGCTGTGGCCAGGCATCAAATCAATGGAGAGCGGAATGAAGATGAGTGCCCCGGCCCAATCAACAGCGGCTTGTTTACAGCCATGCTGGATAGAGGGGATGTGAAAGGCGTATTCTGCGGCCATGATCATATTAATACATATTGCGGCAACTACTATGGAATTCTGCTCGGATATGCCGGGAATACCGGCTTTGGCACTTACGGTCTTTCAGGGCCCGACAGAAACAGACTTCGGGGAGCGAGAGTGTTTAATTTAGATGAAAATCATGAAGGTGTTTTAGCAGATACCCATATGGTTTTTGCCAAAGACTTCGGTATTGATTTAACAGCCAACGACCAGAGCATTGATCCGCTGCCGCTGGAGAAAGAATAGGCTAAAACAGGCCAACGAAGTTAATTAGGGACGGTGTTAAGAGGAGTATGGAGAAATTGGAGAAGGAGTTTATTAATCATGAATGATAATCGGACTGGACAAAGAGATGAAAATATATTTAAAAAAGAAATGGATCGCCGTGCTTTTTTGCAGAAGACTACCTTAGCTGCCAGTGCAACAATTGGATTATCTCTTGCTAACTCTCTTAATTTAATTACAGCAAGTGCTGCCTCTTCTGCTTCGATTATGAATTCTGCTGGCAAACCGGATTTAGTTTTCCCGGTTATTAGTGACATTCATATCCATAACAGCAGCAATAAAACACTTGAAAAGTTTATAACAACTTTAGAACAGCTAAATAAGGCTGTTCCGGAGCAGGATGCTTTTTTGGTTGTGGGAGATTTAACAGATTATGGATATGAAGCCGAATTCGATAAGTTTATGTCAGCTTATAATGCCCACAAACAGCCGGGTGCCGTCTCCATGTTTGCCATAGGGAATCATGACTATTGGAATGGCTTATCAGCAGCAGATGCACAGAAGCGATTCCTAACAAAAACAGGCATGGAATCTATCTGCTATCACAAGGTAATCAAAGGCTACCATTTTATTATTCTGGGAACAGAAGATGGATTAACAGAGGGCACATTCTCCGTTGAACAAATTAATTGGCTGGGTGAGCAGCTGCAGATTGCTCATGAAGATGATTGGAAAAAGCCAATTTTTGTCTTTCACCATCAGCCGATTAAAGGGACGGTCTATGGAAGCGAATGGGGCTTTACTCAAAATAGAGACCTTTTTTACAACACTTTAAAGGAATATCCGCAAGTCATCTCATTTTCCGGTCATACGCACTATCCTCTTGATGACCCGAGAATCATTCACCAGAAGGATTTTACTTCAATTGGAACCTCAACTGGCGCCTATTTGTGGCTGGATGCCGGCAGAATTCAAGGGGAAGTGCCTGAGGGTGCAGATGTCCTGAATCAGGCATTAATTGTAGAGGTACATAATAATAAGGTGCTGATCAGGCGACGCGATATTCATCATAATGATTGGACAGGTGAGCCATTTGAAATAAACTATCCGGCAAATAAGCGGAAATTTTCATACACAGAAGACAGAGATAAGCAGGCACCTTTTTTTACAAAAGATGCGATGCTTTCCATTAATCATGAAATGACATCAGCCACTGGCATGGCCATTATGTTTACCCAGGCCAAGGATGACCTGCTGGTTCATGACTACAAGGTAGTGGCAAGACATGCAAATTCAGAGAAAGTTGTGAAGGAATTTCTTGCTTTCTCGGAATTCTATAAAGATCCTGTGCCAAACCCCTTGACGTTAACAATTGAAGGATTAGAGGCCAATACAGCCTATCAAATTGAGGTGCATGCACTGGATGCTTATGGGAATGTATGTAAGAGGCCTTTAAAAGCTTTAGGGAAGACGAAAACATTGGCTGCCGCAGAAACTCAGCAGGAGGGATGAACATGCTGCAAAATATAGGTATACCTGGACTAATATTAGTATTAGTTATCGCACTTATCATTTTCGGTCCATCGAAGCTGCCGGAAATTGGCCGAGCATTCGGCTCAACATTAAGGGAATTTAAAAGCTCAACAAAAGAATTGCTGTCAGAGAACCAGGAAGACAGCAAAACGAAATCATAAAGCAGAAATGGGCCGACTTTTTTGGAGTTGGCCCTTTTTCGTGAAGACTTTTATGAAAAAGCTGTCTTCCAAATGGGAGTATCGGCCACTTTCGGAAGATTGTCGGTCAGAAATTGAATATATCGGTCAATTTTTACTTATATCGGTCAGTTGCTTTAATGCGGGGCTTTTACTAAGGCAGAAACCACTAAACTGAAAATCATAATAGGAATTACAAACTCTTAACAGAAATTTACATCCCGTTAACCTATCTGGCTTGGCACCAAGTTATTCTAGTAAAAAAGGCTGCAAATGGGAGGAATGGAGATGAAAGCAGAGCTGCATTGCCATACGAATATTTCTGATTGCCCGCTATCAATTGATGAGGTTTTGAATCTGGCCATTGCCAATGAGGTTTCACATTTGGCCATTACGAACCATGACACCACAAAAGGGCTGAGGGAAGCAATTGAGCGAGGTAAGAGGTATGGAGTGGAGGTGATCCCTGGTATTGAAATTTCTGCTTTTGATTTTGACAGGGCACGCCGGGTCCACATTCTGGGCTATTTTATCGAACCTGGGCATAAGTCAATTGAAACGCTGTGCCAGCCGATCATTGAGCGGAGGCATAAGCTTTCGTTCGAAATGGTTCAAAGGCTGATATCAGCAGGCTACAGCATTACATGGGACCGCTGTCTGGAGCTTTCTGCGGGTGGAACGGGAGTTTATAAGCAGCACATCATGGAAGCTCTTATTGAAACTGGATATGCAGATTCTATATATGGTTCCCAATACAAAAAATTATTTGGCCGCGGTCAAAATGGAGAATCGAAAGGAGTGGCTTTTATCCCGATGGAATATGTGGATGCGAGGCTTGCTGTTGAGGCAATTCTTGAAGCAGGCGGTGTCCCGGTACTTGCCCACCCTGGCCAATATGGAAATTTTGAAAAAGTGCCTGAGCTGGTTGAAGCCGGCTTGCAGGGGATAGAAGTCTGGCACCCCCTTCATAATGAACAGCATGAAGAAATGGCAAGGAAATTGGCCATACAATATGGATTAACCATGACTGGAGGCTCCGACTTTCATGGTGCTTATGGTGAGAAAGAGGTTGTGCTGGGCTGCATGTCTCCGGGGGTGGAGAGAGTGCATGAATTAGCTGCAAGACGGCAGAGACTGAAAAGCCAGCGATTATAGGCAGCACATTTAAAAAGGGGTGGGATTTGCACATGTCAATGATTTATAAACCAAAAAAGGATGAAAAGCTCTCTGTTTCACCTGCTGTACATCATTCCAGCTTCATCATTGACAGCTATGCGGGAGAATGGACATCAATCGGAGAAAGAAACAAAATTATCGAATCAAAATTTGGCGACTACACTTATACAATGGATGATGTGACAGTCAACTATGCTGAAATCGGCAAGTTCTGTTCCATTGCTTCTCATGCATGCATTAATCCCGTTCAGCATCCGATGGACCGGGTGACGCAGCACCATATGACCTATCGGAAAGTCGATTATGGTTTTGACAATCAGGACGATCATGAATTTTTTGATTGGCGCCGAACCAATCGGGTCAAAATTGGCCATGATGTATGGATTGGACACGGTGCCATCATCATGAAGGGCGTTGAAATCGGCACGGGATCGGTCATCGGGTCCGGGGCAGTCGTTACAAAGGATGTTGACCCCTATACGATTGCAGCCGGCGTGCCCGCTAAGCCGTTGAAAAGAAGGTTCACTGAAAAAACAGCTGCAAAGCTGCTTGAGATTGCCTGGTGGGATTGGCCACGAGAAAAGCTGGAAGCCCATTTTAATGAATTAAACGATACGGAAGCTTTCATCAGGAAATTTGGGAGCTAAAACATAGCCTTACAAGACCCAGTCACTAAAAGGATTGGGTCATTTTCATTTTTTATAAAAACATTACATTCATGTAACTCTCCATATAAACTCTTTCTTTAGACTTAAATTGTTTCCGGATTCCGAAAGGGGCTGACTGTATGAGTGAAAAAATGCTGCTGGTAGACGAGCTGATTACCCAAATAAAGGAAGGGGTGTATAAACCAAATGAAAAACTTCCTTCTGAGAATGAGCTTGCAGATCAATATGGGATACCAAGGATGGTTGTACGGAAAGCATATGAACAATTGCAGGATCTGGGGTTCATTTTTTCAAAGCAGGGAAGGGGCAGCTATGTCCAAAATAGGAAACAGCAGATTCCGCTGATTTTGACAGGAGATATCAGCTTCAGTGAAAAGATGAATGAGCATGGGTATGACTTCAGGTCGGAGAATGTTTGCTTTGAAAAGATCCCCTATGAATCTGATATCTATCATTCGTTAAAGGTTAATAAGCAGGATGAAGTCTATAAAATTTCCAGATTAAGAATCGTGGACGGCTGCCCGATTGCCTTGCATACATCTTATGCAGCCAAATCAGTTTTTCCGCAAATTGATAGGGATGGACCAGGAATTACCTCTATTTTTCATTATTACAAAACGCATGGCTATAAAGAATTCACTTCGGGCCAAAGTCAGCTGAGTGTGGTTTTCCCGAATGAATCTGAACGGAAAATCCTGCAATGCTCGAGCTTGATTCCGCTTCTGCTTCTGGAGTCCCTCTGTATGGACAAGGAGACGGGAACAGTACTAGAAGCCTCAAGAATCAAATATAGAAGCGATTGCTTTACTTACTTAATTTAATTTGGCTTTGGAGATAGATCAGGTTAATAAAACTCTTACATAATTTACACTTCTTTAACATCCGCCAGCTTGGCAACAAGATAGATTTAAGATGCAGAACAAAAACAGATGGAGGCCAAAAGGTGAAAAGAAAACAGCGAACAGAAATTTTGATTGAAGGTTCACATGAATTGGCAAAATCTTTAGCGAAAGAAATTGAGCAAAAATATTCAGTTTCTGTTATACAGGAACCGGAAAATGGGCTTGTGATGTTAAAGGTACGGGAGACTTCCAGGAAAAGCCTGTTTTATTTAGGGGAAGTGCTGGTGACAGAATGCAAGGCAAAGGTGGAAGGAAAGATCGGCATAGGAATTGTGAAAGGCGATCACCCAGATCTGGCTTATCATCTTGCCGTGATTGACGCGGCATTTCTCGGGGATCTTCCCGAAACCAAACCATGGACCGGGATATTCGAAATTGAAAAGTATTATATAGAACAGAAAAGAAAAGCAAAGAATGAAGCCATTTTAAGAACAAAAGTCAGCTTTGAGACGATGGATGTTTAATAGAAGGAGGAACAGGCTTTGAAATTGGATGTTGTTCATGACCTGCAATCTGTATATAGAAAATTAGTCGATTCCACTTCAAGGCCAGGACTGATATCAGACCTGGGCAAGGAGGCAGCAATACTGGACGGAGAAAATGCTGCTGGCTGCTCCAGCTCAATTTTACTGCTGGCACTCACGCTGCTTGATCCTGAGGTTACGTTTAAGGTGTATGGCAGTAAGGCTGAAGCAGTTGAAAAAGAAATCAATCAATTAACATTCGCAAAAGCGGTACAAGCGGGTCAGGCAGATTATTTATTTCTCCTGAAGGATGCCGGGGCTGGGTCTCTGGAACATGCCATTGAAATAGCGAATCCGGGGACGTTTATAAACCCGCACAAATCCGCAGTGATTATAGCAGAAACAGGAGCGGTCACGGTCGGTAATGACCTGCTTTTGAAAGGACCTGGCATTCAAACAAGCACCGGAATCAGTATAGATCTAACAGGAAATTGGATTGAAAGACGTAGTGAAAAAAATAAAGAGTATCCAACAGGGGTCGACCTGATATTCGTGGACCGATATCATCAGCTTTTATCACTGCCAAGAACGACTCAAATAACTGAAACCAGGGAGGTGGAGAAAGAATGGGTTATGTAGCGGTAAAAGGCGGGACACAAGCCATTGAAGAATCGATAAAACGCTTGAAATATGAAAGGATTCATAAGGAACAAGTGCTGGAAACCGGACAGATTGAAGCAGGGATGAGAGGGTTAATCGATCAAGTGATGTCAGAAAGCAGCTTATATAATGAAAAGCTTGCAGCATTAGCGATCAAGCAGGCTGAAGGAAATCCGGAAGAAGCAGTATTCCTGCTTCGCGCATACCGCTCGACGCTGCCGAGAAAGTACTGCTCGAAAACCATTGAAACCGGGGAAATGAAGGTTGAACGCCGGATTTCAGCAAGCTTCAAAGATATTCCCGGCGGCCAGATTTTAGGGGCGACAACGGATTATACCCACCGGCTCCTCGATTTCAATCTGATGAAGGAAACGGAAAAGACGGTAAAAGAATGGCTGTCATCTTATGCTTCAGAAAATAACCCATTTGGTGAATTGCAGCAGGAGCCCGATCTTATATTACCGAAGGTGCTGGATTATTTGAGGAAAGAAGGCTTAATTCCTCCACTTGAAAACAATGATGCTGAGCCGGATGATGTGACGAGGGAAAGCCTTGACTTTCCCTCAAGCCGCAGCCAGCGCCTGCAAATTCTGACAAGAGGAGAGACAGGAGCTGTTACTTCACTGGCTTATGCGGTTATCAGAGGCTATGGCGCTCTGCATCCGACTGTTGGGGAGCTAAGAGTTGGAAGCCTGCCAATATACGTGGGCCATCCGAATGACGAGGGCAGTGATGAAGATGACTATTACATTGGTGATATCAAAACAACAGAAGCGGAAATGCTGATGCCGTTCATGGCTGAAAAGGAAAAAGGCAAAAAGGAATTGGAGTTTGAAATCGGATACGGATTATGTTTCGGACAGAATGAGACAAAAGCGATCGCAATGGGCATTCTGGATAATTGTCTGGAGCATCCTGATAATAGCTTCCCAAGCCATAATGAGGAATTTGTCCTTTTTCATATTGATTCTGTCGAGTCAACCGGCTTTATATCGCACTTGAAAATGCCGCATTATGTAACGTTCCAGTCGAAGCTTGACAGTGTGAGAAAGACAAAAACAAAAGCAGACGAACGGGAAGAGGTGCAAGCATATGAATAACGCCTATAACTTTGCTTTCTTTGACGAAGGTTCGAAGCGGGAAATTAGAAGAGCTACCTTAAAAGCGATTGCTATCCCGGGTTATCAGGTTCCATTTGCATCAAGGGAAATGCCGATTGGGAGAGGCTGGGGGACAGGCGGCCTGCAGCTGACACTCTCATTGATCGGGAGAGAGGATATTTTAAAGGTAATTGATCAGGGTTCAGATGAATCTGTCAATGCGGTCAGTATTAAAAAGCTTGTATCAGATACAACAGGTGTTCAGATAACGGAACATACTTCTCAGGCGACCATTATTCAATCACGGCACAGAATTCCTGAGGTACCGCTGAAAAAGGAACAAATCCTTGTGCTGCAGGTACCGCTTCCTGAACCGCTCCGTTATTTTGAACCGAGTGAGCATGTGACGAAAAAGCTGCATGCAGAAAAAGAATACAGCGGTGCCTGGCTCATGCTCTTTGAACAGATCATGAAATACGGAAGCATGACAACAGGTGCAGATCATCCGGTCATGGTTCACGGCCGCTATGTAATGGCACCAAGCCCGATCCCCCGCTTTGATAATCCGAAAATGGATAAAAACGAAGCACTCATTTTATTGGGAGCAGGTCGCGAAAAAAAGATATATGCAGTTCCGCCATTTACGAGAATCGTTTCCCTTGATTTTGAAGATTATCCGTTTGAAGGGGAAAGTTTTGATGGGAAATGCTGCAGATTGTGCGGCTCTGAGGGAGTGTTCCTTGACGAACTGATCGATGAGACAACAGGAGAGACATATTACCAATGCAATGATACAAGCTATTGCTATGAAATATTAAACGAAGTCGAAAAGACAGGAGTGAATTAAATGACTGAATTTGAGGTTCCGGTCTTATCTATAAAAAACTTAAACAAGCAATTCGGTCCCGGCTGCGATCATTGCAGAAACCCTGAGCCTTTGACCCTGATCAAAAATTACTGCAGTGTGTGCGGAACGGTCTATGCATGCAGGGATGTGTCATTTGATGTCTACCCTGGAGAGGTGCTTGGAATTGTAGGGGAAAGCGGAAGCGGCAAGTCCACCTTAATGCAATGCCTGTACTTTGATCAGGAAACAACTTCAGGGGAAGCGTATATTTCTACCTACCAGGATGGGCTTAAGAATCTTTTTGAGGAGTCTTCCCAGCAACAACGGTATATCCGCAACCACTTAATGGGGAAAGTCTATCAAAACCCTCTTTTGGGATTAAGAATCGACTTTTCTTCGATTGGAAATATTGCTGAAAAATTGATTGCAGCCGGCAGCAGGAATGTAGGAATGATGGAAGACAGGGGATCAGAGCTGCTCAGTAAGGTGAATATTCCCGTCCATCGCCGGAAAGAAGCACCAAAGAATTTTTCCGGAGGAATGCAGCAGCGTGTGCAAATTGCCAAGGCACTTTCTAATCAGCCTCCGATTCTGCTTTTGGATGAGGTTACGACCGGACTGGATCTATCTGTACAGGCAAGTGTTCTGGATTTAATTAAAAGTCTGCAGAGGGAGATGAATATTAGCATAGTGCTGGTTTCGCATGATTTGGGCGTTATCCGGATGCTTGCGGACAGAACATTGGTCATGCTGGAGGGACAGGTCATTGAACAGGGGCTGACAGATCAAATACTCGAAGATCCTCAAGCTCCATTTACTCAAAGCTTGGTTCATTCGCTTCTTTAAGGCTTAATCGGAATATATTTCATTTCAAATTAGGGGGAAGCACATTGTACGTCATTACGAACGGAAAACTTATTACAGAGGATACTATTCTGCAAGGCTATGACCTTCTGATTGAGAATGATAGGATCAGCAGAATTGCTCCAAAGGGAGAAATGAAATTTGAAGATTCCATGGAAGTGATAGATGCAGTGGGCGGCTATGTCACACCTGGATTTATCGATATCCACTCCGACTATATTGAGCATATGGCGGCACCGAGGCCAACCTCATTAATGAACTTTCATTTAAGTCTAAGGGAAGCAGAGAAGGAGCTCATATCCCATGGAATCACAACGATGTTCCACTCCCTTTCCCTATTTAAAGAAACAGAATATGCATACAAGCCGATCCGGGAACCGGAAAATGTCAGAAAGCTCATCGACCTGATTGATGAGACACACAGTACGAAGCATCTTGTCCGACATCGCTTCCATGCACGAATGGAAATTGATAATGTGGATGAAATCGAAAACCTCAAAAGCTATATAAGCGAAGATAAGGTGCACCTGATTTCGTTTATGGACCATACACCCGGACAAGGGCAATATCGCCATCTGGAAATTTACCGGAACACGGTTAAAAGCTATAACAGCATGAGCGATGCCGCTATAGACGTTTTAATCCGAAATCACCAAACGAAGGAAAAGCTTTCTGTCGAAGATATGAAGGAGATTGCAGAGCACGCACGGGCACATAATATAGCAGTTGCTTCACATGATGATGACAGTTTCGAAAAGCTGGAGCTGGTCAAAAGCTTTGGCACGACCATCAGTGAATTCCCGATTACCCAGGAGGTGGCGTACAAGGCGAAGGAGCTTGGCATGTATACAGTGGCCGGAGCCCCAAATGTGCTGCTCGGAGGCTCCCACAGTGGAAATCTGGGTGCTGCCGACGCGATTCAAAATGATTCAATTGATATCTTGTGCAGTGATTACTATCCGGCTGCCATGCTTCATGCCATTTTTGAACTGGTAAGGAAGTTTGGGATGGATCTGGCAGACATGATCAGGCTTGTCACCATTAATCCTGCAAAAGCCGTGAATATGGATGAGGAAATCGGTTCGATCAAGGAAGGAAAAAAAGCAGACCTTTTGATCATTGAAAAATTGGCAGACGATTTTCCGGTAATCACGGGCGTATTCGTTGATGGGAAGCTGATCCAAAAAACGAATTACAGAATTTAATACTACTTTGAGAGAAAGCAGGTGGATTGGTGGAAAATCTATTGGAAATCAGGGAACTGTCCAAATCATTTACCCTTCATAATCTGGGGAAAAATATCCATGCAGTGAGCGGCATTGATATCAGATTAGGGGAAGGAGACTTTGTTGGAATTACTGGAAAAAGCGGAAGCGGAAAATCAACAATCCTGAAATGTATTTTTGGAACATACAGACTTCAACATGGAAGCATTTGGTACAATTCCAAAAAGTTCGGTCCTCTCAATATTGCAGAGGCAACAAATAGACAAATGATTTATTTGCGCAAGCATGAAATAGGCTATGTATCTCAATTTCTGAATGTTATGCCAAGAACCACTGCCAGGCAGCTTGTAATGCAGGCCCTTATTGAAATGGGACGGGACCAGGTTCATGCTGAGAAAGAGACAGAGCAGATCCTTTCGCATTTCGAGCTGGACCCAGAGCTATGGGACAGCTATCCTGCCACCTTTTCTGGCGGGGAAAAACTCAGACTCAACATTGCGCGGGCGATGGTCAAGAAGCCAAGACTGCTTCTTCTGGATGAACCGACCGCAAGCCTGGACTATGAATCTAAAATGAAGGTGAAAGTCTTAATAGAGCAACTAATGCAAGAAGGCACGACGATGCTGGGAATCTTTCATGATCTTGAATTTATGAACAACTTATGTGACAGGGAATACAACATGCAGAATGGTGTATTTACATTATCTCATTAATTCTTTACCAGTGCTTAACGATTTCTCATAATGCCTTATCAGTAGATTAATATTCTTTCGCTATAGTTAGGTCAATGGTATTATAAAAATTTTTCCAAATAAGAGGGGGAAAAAATTATGAAGAAAATGGCGCTATTTCTGCTTTCTATGGCTATGACAGTTGTATTTGGAGGCTGTTCGTTCACTGCAAACTCAGAGAAGGATGATACACTGACGATCGCTTGGCTTCCAAACGAATCAGGCGCTGATTTAGGTGAGGCACGTGACGAAATTGGGAAATTAATAGAAGAGAAAACAGGAAAGAAAGTGGAGCATCAAACAACGACTGACTATATTGTGGCAATTGAAGCGATTGCGAACGGCAATGCAGATATGGCGTTTCTTGGTGCACAAGGATACATAGAAGCCCATAAAAAGAATGAAAAGGTTCTTCCGCTGGTTGTTCCAAGCGGCGAGTCCGGCACTTTGGAGGACGCTGTGTATTACAGCTGGCTGGCTGTTCAGCAGGAAAATGCAGATGAATACAAAAACGGCGGGGAATTTGCCATAGACAATATTCAAGGAAAGAAATTCTCCTTTGTTTCAAACAGTTCCACATCAGGATTCAAGGTTCCATCTACAGGCATTACTGATTATTTCAGCGAAAAAGAAGAGTTTAAGAGTTTGACAGCTGAGGATTTACTTGAGGGCGGAGAGGACAAGTTCTTCAATGAAGTATTATTTGGCGGCTCCCACCAGGGTTCTGCTGTCAATCTATTAACCGGCAAAGCGGATGTAGCGGCATTCTGTGATACATGTGTGAACAATTATGTGGAGCTTGCAGAAGGTGATGCTAACAAGCCAGGCGCAGTTTATAAAGTGAAAGATGATGCTGCTGAACCATTGAACACGGTTGCCGGAAAAGAATTCTCCTTAATCTCAGTAACTCCTGTTTTAAATGCACCATTTGTAATTAATTCCGGTACATTGAGCGAAGAAGACCAAAAACAGCTGCTTGAAATCATGACATCAGATGAAGTGGCAAATAACGAAAAAATCTTTGTTCCGGAGGACTCCGAATTTTCCGGATTATTCAGCAAGAAATCTGGAAATGAGCGTCTGGTTGAAGTAGAGGATGAGTGGTTCAATCCGATCCGCGAGCTTGCAAAATAAAGTTAAGCATTCATCAGTGGGGGCTTCCATTCCCCGCTGATGACTTTTACTTAATTGTCTTTGGGGATAGATTAATTTATTTGCATAGAATAGAGAATTTTTTAGGTATATTTCTGATTTATTTTCGGATAAAATTATTAATTTGCTTACAGTCAAGATTTATTTGCAGTTAGAACAGAGTGATGAAATCTTCTGCCCGTTAAAGCAGGATAAAACAATTGGATAGGAGGGGTTAACTCATGACAGCATTATTGGAAGTTAATCACCTTACAAAGCAATTTGGCAAAGATTCGAAAGCATTAACTGATGTAAGCTTCTCAGTCCAGGAAGGGGAGTTCGTTTCCATTATCGGCCCATCAGGAGCAGGGAAATCAACTCTCCTCCGCTGCATCAACCGCATGATTGATGCGACAGGCGGAGAAATAAGGTTCCAGGATCTCCAGGTAATGGACTTGAAGAAAAAAGAATTAAAGCAGGTCCGCACCAAAATTGGCATGATCTTTCAGCACTATAACTTAGTGAATCGATTATCGGTAATCGAAAACACGCTGCATGGAAAATTGGGAACCAAATCAACACTGGCTGGAGTTCTTGGATATTACAGCAAAGAGGAAAAGCAGCAGGCCGCCCAGATTTTGAATGTGCTTGGACTGAACGAAATGATATATAAGCGTGCAGACCAATTAAGCGGCGGGCAAAAACAGCGAGTTGGCATTGCCCGTGCGCTTATCCAAAATCCGCGGATGCTTTTGTGCGACGAACCCATTGCGTCCCTGGATCCTAATTCGGCAAAAGTGATCATGGATCATTTGAAGAAGGTTTCAACAACAATGGGCATTACCGTTGTTGTCAATCTTCATCAGGTAGATGTAGCAATCAAATATTCAGACAGAATCATCGGCATTAACAAAGGGCAAGTAGTGTATAATGGATCGGCTAAAGGCTTGACTTCAGAAGACATTCAGCGAATATATGGATCGGAAGCAGAAGATTTAATCTTTGACATTGGAGGCATACATGCAGGCTGATATCTTTGCTAAGAAAAAGCGAAACACACTTGCCTTCCTATTACTCCTTGGAGCCGTGACCATCCTTGCCATGATTATTACGGAGTACAATGCTTTAAAGGGCTTTGCTTCAATCCCGAAAGCCATTCAATGGGGAATGGCGAACTTTTATCCAACCGCAAAATCCTTAGAAAAGCTGCCAGTTATTCTGGAAAAGCTGCAGGAAACACTCCTGGTTTCGATTGCGGCTACGACAGCAGCTGCTGTATTCGCCCTATTATTTTCCATTCTCGGTTCGAATACAACAAGAGTAAATCCCTTTTTTGGAGCGATTACAAGAGGAATTGCCACTGTCTTTCGAAACATCGATGTTGCAGCATGGGCGCTGATTTTGCTGTTTTCATTCGGCCAAAGTTCTTTAACTGGCTATTTTGCTTTATTCTTCGGGTCATTTGGATTTTTAACAAGGGCTTTTACGGAAACGATCGATGAAGTGAGCGGAGGATCAGTAGAGGCGTTAAAAGCGACAGGTGCGGGCTACTTTTCTATCATTTTCCAATCAGTGATCCCATCAAGCATACCGCAATTAATCAGCTGGGTTTTGTTCATGATCGAAACGAATGTCCGAAGTGCCACATTAATTGGACTGCTGACAGGATCTGGAATCGGCTTTACATTCAACTTATACTATAAGAGTTTGGCTTATGACACAGCAAGTCTGGTCGTTGTTGTCATCATTGCTGCTATCCTATTGATCGAATATGCATCCAATTATGTAAGGAAGGTGATATTGTAATGGAGGTAAAGGAACAGCTGAGTAATGTAACAGCACCAGCCGATCATCTGCTTGGCAAAAGAATGCCGGCTAAGCCTTTGAACAAAGCGGCCATTGTGACAAGATTAACCCTCTTTATTCTGGCTGCGGTGACAGTCTATGCATTTTACAGCTTTGATTATAAAGAACTGGACTTTATGGATGCGCTTCTTGGCACATTCGCCAATTTAAAAACCATCTTCCTTGAACCGCACTTGAAGCATTTCTCCTTTGGACATGCCCTTTACCAAGTTATGGTCACACTCGGGCTGGCTTTCCTGACAACCTTGTTTGGAGCCATAATTGCAGTACTATTCGGATTGCTGGCTGCTGAGAATCTGTCCTCCAAAAGGGTTTCAATAGTCATTAAAAGCATGGTAGCCTTTATAAGAGCTGTGCCGACCGTCCTGTGGGTGCTGATCTTCGCGGTTGCAGCCGGACTTGGAAGTACAGCTGCAGTTATTGGAATGACCTTCCATTCGATCGGTTATCTAATCAAAGCTTATTCGGAGTCCTTTGAAGAATTGGATAGGGGAGTGATTGAAGCGCTGCAGGCGAGCGGAGCCAATTGGTGGCAAATTGTCTTTCAAGCGGTTATCCCATCTTCCATCACTTATATGATTTCCTGGACATTTCTCCGCTTTGAGATTAACTTTGCAGTAGCCGTTGCCATGGGAGCAGCAGCAGGGGCCGGCGGAATCGGATTTGACATGTTCATGGCAAGCAGCTTTTACCTGGATATGAGGGAAATAGGGGCAATTACTTATTTTATCCTGGCCGTAGCGATTATCCTTGAAGTCTTTGCTGCCAGGATAAAAAGAAAGCTGAAAACAGCTTAATAAGCAAGAATTTGACCAGGTGCTGATATGCCTGGTCTATTAATTTTATAAGAAGAATTTCGGTGGTTATCAAATTTGATGTTTACAATGGATTTGAGGAAAAGGGACGATTAGCCAGGCAACAAGATTGAAATGAATTGGTCTTATTGGCAAGTTCATTTAACGGGGGCCAAAAATCTGAAGTTAAGCCTGGAATCTGGGAAATTGTTCCGATATGCTCATTCATCAGGTGACCCCGACATTGTCAAAAAGAATCAGATATCCATAAGTCAAAGCGGAAGCTGATTTAATGCGTTAAATAGGCTCAGAAAGAGCTTTATTTGCAAGGTTTACATCGTTTTTAAGTAATTTGTTTAAATTGTAAGAAGGATAAAAGCCTCTTTTATACATATACTGGTAAATTTTTGCGTGTAAATCAATTGCTCCCATAAGATGTTTAGTTAATACAAATCTTACTGAAACCGTCGCTGTTTCGGTAATGGCAATTGCATAATTCCTGACAGAAGTTTTGGCCAGGCCTAATAAATCCCCAGAGTAAAATGGCAGTTTATCCACTCTTTCCTCATCAAACCGATCCGATCCTGGAGCCATGGGATAAAACTGAAGAAGCTCGCTGATATTTTTACTTAGCGCATGAATGGACTGTCTGTATATTTCCTTTAATTCCGGGTCAGTTATTTCCCGGTATGCTTTTTTTAGTTTCATAAGTCCAATAGATTGAAAAGCGACTAATTCATGGATTTCCAATGTTTCGTGCCATGCGAGATGCTGCGGGGGACGGTTATAGCTTTGTTCCATTATCAAACCTCCAGTAAAGAATTTATATAACTGTATTCAAAAAAATGAATCTGGGACTTTGTCTATTGAATTTTAAATTTCCGGCTTATAAGTTCGATATTTCTCTGCCTTGTACGAAAAGGGAAGAGATAAGATGTACACCGTAAAAAATAAAAAAATATAAAATTTTCAGAATTTAATATTGAAATCACGAGAATATCAATCTATAATAAATTTAATTATTTTCATCAGTGGAGAAAATAATATGTAAAACAAACTAAAATACGCTAAAATACATAATTTTTTTGCATATTTATTAACTTGGTGAAATTAATTATCTGAATTGAACTTCCAAGAAAAGCAAAAAAGACAAAATTGTTCGAGGGGGAAAGCAATTTGAGAAGGGTAAACGTGTGGAAAATGCTATTTGTTGTTTTTGTTTCTTTGGTACTAATGGCTGGCTGCTCCAGCAAAGAAAGCGGAACGGATGAGAAAGAAAGCTCTGGAAGCTCTTCAAGCTCGAATGAAGAAGAATTAGTGATTGCGGTAAATGAAAACTTTATATCCATGGACCCGCATAATACGGGCGATACGAATTCAAATTCTGTCCAGACGGCCATGTTAGAGGGATTGCTGGGATCGGATGAAGAAGGGCAAATTATTCCGCAGCTGGCTGAGGAATACAGTGTCAGTGACAATGCACTGGAATATTCATTCAAACTCCGGCAGGGTGTTACCTTCCATGATGGAGAGCCGTTCAATGCAGAGGCGGTTAAAACCAGCTTTGAAAGGATTATGAAGGATGAGAGCCTCAGGTTAAATAGCCGCGGTTTCAATCTTATTACCAGCATCGATGTGATTGATGATTATCAAATTAAAGTCACATTAAAGGAACCATATGCAGGTATGCTGACAAGATTTGTTTCCGCTAAAATCTTAAGCCCGAAGCTGGTCAATGATTCTTCCGGTGATATCGGCAAAACACCAGTTGGCACCGGTCCATTCAAGTTTGTGGAATGGGTTCAGGGGGATCATCTAACAGTTGAAAGATTCGATGATTATTGGGATAAGGCTGATCGTGTGAAAAAGATTACTTACAAACCTGTTCCAGAAAACGGCTCCCGTGTAGCTATGCTTAAAACAGGCGAAGCACATGTGATCTATCCGGCGCCAGTTCAAAACTTGAAGGAATTGGAGAGCAATTCAGACGTTGAAATTCATAAGATTCCTTCCACGATTGCCCGATATGTATCCATCAATACGATGAAAGAGCCTTATGATGACGTCCGCATTCGCCAGGCCATTAACTATGCAGTGAATAAAGAGGCATTCATAAGTGTCGTAAATTCCGGCTACGGCTTGCCGCTGGATTCGATTATACCTAGCAAAACCCAGTTTTACTCCAAACAGGAAACCTATGATCACAACATTGAGAAAGCAAAAGAATTAATGAAAGAGGCTGGATTTGAAGATGGCTTCAATGCTGAAATTTGGGGTAACACCAATTCAGATACATTGAAGGGAATGCAGTTTATCCAGCAGCAGTTAAAAGAAATTGGCATTACGGTTGAAATTAAATCAATGGAAGAAGGCACGCTGTCAGATGAGATTTATGGAGCTCAGACACCGGAAGAGGCAAAGGTGCAAATGTGGTATGTCAGCTGGTCTGCGTATCCATCCGATACCACCAATGCAACGAAGCCATTGTTCAGCAGCAGCTCATTCCCGCCGGATGGAGCGAATACTGCATACTACAAAAATGATGATGTAGATAAGTGGATTACAGAGGTAAATCAAACAGCAGATCCTGACAAGCAGGCAGAAATCTACAGCAATATTCAATCAGCTATCTACAAAGATGCACCTTGGATCTTCCTTGGGGTAGATGAGATTCTAGCTGGTTCAAGGTCCAATGTCGAGGGCGTCTTCATTTCTCCAACAGGCGGAATTAATGTGACAGACGCGAATCTTAAGTAAAAGCAAGGTAATCAGAAGAGGCAAAGGTTGTGTACCACCTAATGCCTCTTCCTTTCTAAGAAAGGGGTTTTCATTTTGCTTCAATATATCCTGAAGAGAATCCTGGAAATGATCCCAATCCTATTTATTGTTTCAATATTAATCTTTTTCTTCACTCATTTAATTCCTGGAGATCCTGCCAGATTAGTTGCCGGAAAGGATGCAACTCTTGAAGAGGTCAATATCATCAGGGCGGAATTGGGGCTCGATAAACCTATTTGGGATCAATACATTACATACATGAGCAATTTGTTTCAAGGAGATTTGGGGACTTCCTTAAAGACAGGTCTTCCGGTTTCAGAGATGTTTGCAGACCGCTTCATGCCCTCCATCTATTTAACGTTCATGAGTATGGGCTGGGCATTGGTGCTTGGTTTGTTAATAGGCACACTGTCTGCGGTATTCAAAAATAAATGGCCGGATTATCTTGGGATGGTCACAGCCGTTTCTGGAATTTCCATGCCGGGATTCTGGCTTGGGTTGATTCTTATTCAGATTTTTTCTGTCCAGCTTGGCTGGTTTCCAACAGGGGGGGCCGAGAGCTGGAAAAGCTATATATTGCCTTCCCTCACTTTAGGCGCAGGCATCATGTCCATGCTTGCCAGATTTACCCGGTCATCATTGCTTGAAACATTAAGAGCCGATTTTATCCGGACGGGAAGAGCGAAAGGGTTAAAGGAATCAGTAGTCATTCCAAAGCATGCACTGAGAAACTCTTTAATTCCTGTAGTCACTATTGCAGGGCTGCAGTTTGGCTTCCTGCTTGGAGGATCAGTTGTAGTAGAAACCGTCTTTAGTTTTCCGGGAATGGGACGATTGCTGATTGATTCCATTGCCTTCAGGGACTATCCAGTCATCCAGGCCGAGCTATTGCTTTTTTCCATTGAATTTATTCTCGTTAATTTAATAGTAGACATCATGTACAGTATGCTGAATCCGAAAATACGCTACGTTTCCTAGAGGAGGGGAATCATGGAAATCATAAAAGAAGTAAATGCCTATACCCCAGTGATTCCAAAGAAAAAATACTCACCTGTTAAAGAATTCTTTAAGAATTGGAAAAAGCAAAAAATGGCATTTGGGGCAAGCATTTTTATCCTGCTGCTAATCATCATTGCCATCATTGGGCCTTATATTGCACCCTATGATCCTTATGAGCCCGATTATAATACGACGCTGCAGGGTCCGAGCAATGAACATTGGGCAGGCACGGATGAATACGGACGCGATATTTTCAGCCGGCTGCTCGTCGGTGCGAGAATTTCGCTTGGTGTCAGTTTTCTGGCCGTTTTTTTGGGAGCGGCTGGAGGAATCATCCTTGGACTAATGAGCGGTTATTTTGGCGGCTGGCTGGATCGTCTTATAATGCGGGGCAGTGATGTCATGTTTGCGTTTCCGGATCTGCTGCTGGCAATCGCCATTGTGGCCATTTTAGGGCCGGGATTAACGAATGTGGTAATTGCAGTATCCGTTTTCAGTATTCCATCTTTTGCAAGACTGGTAAGGGGCTCGACATTGGAGGGGAAAGAGACCGTCTTTGTGGAAGCAGCGAAATCAATGGGAGCCTCGCACCGAAGAATTATGTTCAAGCACATTTTCCCTGAAACTCTTGGAAGTTTAATCGTATTTATTACGATGAGAATTGGCACGGCAATCTTAGCGGCCTCCAGTTTGAGTTTCCTGGGTCTCGGTGCCAGTCCTGAAACACCGGATTGGGGTGCTATGCTCAGCCTTGGCCGTGATTATTTAGGAACAGCTTCCCATGTTGTCATGATGCCGGGATTAGCGATCTTTTTGACAGTGCTTGCTTTCAATCTTGTCGGAGATGGGCTCCGGGATGTCCTGGACCCTAAAACGAAGAATGAGTAAGGGAGATTGAATAATGGAGAAGCTATTGCAGGTAAACGAGCTGGAGACGCAATTTACAAAGGATAAGGAAAAGCTGAAAATTTTGCGGGGTGTCAGTTTTCATATCAATAAAGGAGAGGTACTCGGGCTCGTAGGGGAATCCGGCTGCGGCAAAAGTTTAACCTCCCTGTCAATCATGAAATTATTTAAAGGCACAAGCGGAGAAATATCGGGCGGGAGAATTTCCTTTAAAGGCGAGGATCTTACACATAAATCAGAGCGGGAAATGAGAAAGATCCGCGGAAAACAAATGGCCATGATCTTTCAGGAGCCGATGACTTCATTAAATCCCGTAATGAAAATAGGAGAACAGCTGCTTGAGCCAATCCGGCTGCATCTTGCTTTAAACGAAAAACAGGCGAAGGAGCATGTGATTTTTATTTTAAAGAAAGTTGGGATTCCCCGGGCAGAAGAAATCGTTTATGAATTTCCCCATCAGCTGTCCGGGGGGATGCGGCAAAGGATTATGATTGCCATGGCCATGTCCTGCAATCCTCAGCTTCTAATAGCAGATGAGCCGACGACTGCACTGGATGTAACCATTCAGGCGCAAATATTGGAGTTGATGAAACAGCTGCAGCGAGAGGAAGGCATGTCCGTTCTATTAATTACCCATGATCTGGGTGTAGTGGCGGAAATGTGTGACCGGGTAGCAGTCATGTATGCAGGCCGGGTAGTAGAGGAAGCAAATGTATTCGATTTATTTGAAAGCCCTAAGCATCCTTATACGAAAGGACTGATAGGATCTGTTCCAAAAATCGGGCAGAGGAAGGATAAACTGACATCCATTAAAGGGAATGTGCCTGACCCCAGCAATATGCCAAAGGGCTGCAAATTTGCGCCAAGATGCACTGAGGCCATGGCAATTTGTTTAGAGGAAGAGCCGAATGCCACTGATTTGGGAAATGGGAGAATGTGCAGCTGCTGGATGATTGAAGAAGGGAGGAAGAATGTATATGCCTGAGACACTGCTGAAAATAAACGGGCTGAAGAAGTCATTCACGCTTCCGGGCGGCATGTTTGCCAAAAAGAGATCATTAAAGGCAGTTCATGATGTGTCGTTCAGGATCGAGGAAGGAACTACATACAGTCTGGTTGGAGAAAGCGGCTGCGGCAAGTCTACAACAGGACGGCTGATCTCAAGGCTGCTGACTCCCAGCCACGGTGAAATTTGGATTGATGGCGAAGAAATTTCACAAAAGAAAGAATCACAGCTGAAATTGGTAAGAAAAAAGGTGCAGATGATCTTTCAGGACCCTTATGCATCTCTTAATCCAAGAATGAAAGTAAGAGAGATTATTGCCGAGCCTCTTGTGATCCATACGAAACTATCAAAAGCCGAACGGAATCACCTGGTGTCAGAAATGCTCGAAGTCGTTGGACTGACAGAACATCATGCAGACCGGTATGCTCATGAATTCAGCGGCGGCCAGCGCCAGCGGATTGGCATAGCCAGAGCGCTGATTATGAAGCCTAAGCTCATTATAGCTGATGAACCCGTATCCGCTCTTGATGTTTCCATTCAATCTCAAATCCTGAACTTATTAAAGGATTTGCAGACTGAATTTAATCTTACGTATCTATTTATTTCTCATGATCTAAGTGTAGTCGAACATATCAGCGACAGCATTGGGGTCATGTATCTTGGCACCATAGTTGAATCAGGCCCGAAGGATGTCATCTTCTCAAATCCGCAGCATCCTTATACAAAAGCACTGTTATCTTCTGTGCCAGTCCCGGATCCGCGGCTGAGAAGGGAGCGGATTGTCCTGCAGGGAGACTTGCCGAGTCCGGTTAACCCTCCTTCCGGTTGCCGCTTTCACACGAGGTGTCCTGCCTGTATGGATATTTGCAGAACAGTGGAACCAGAGGTGAAAAAAGGACTGGCTGATGATCATTTTGTTGCATGTCATTTAATGGATTAGCCAAACGTGCTGATTCAAGGAGATTTATCTTAAGGATTTTACGCACTGCAGGAATTTATCGGTCACTTTTCGGAGATATAGTTCAGAATTTAATTTTTTCGGTCACATGTTTAAAATATCGGCCATTTGGCGGAATATCAGCATTCCTGCAAATTCACTATAAAAATATAAGAAATAGGAGAGGATTTTCATGAAGGTTGGACTTAGCACGTACAGTTTGGTAAGAGAATTAAGAGATGGCAATATGACGGTTCTGGATGTGATCGACTGGATTGCCGAAAATGGCGGGGAACATATGGAAATAGTCCCTTATGGTTTTTCGGTTGTGGATAATGCGGAGCTGGCACATCAAATTAAGAAGAGAGCAGAAGCAGCAGGTATTGAACTTTCTGCCTATTCCCTGCCGGCCAATTTTGTTCAGCCGACACAGGAAGCATTCGAACAAGAAGTGGAGAGGCTGAAGGAGCATGTGGATATTGTTAATCTCATGGGCATTAAGATTATGCGCCATGATGTAACAGCATTTCAGCTGAAGCCAGAAGAAATGACGATTCACTACTTCGAAGAGCATTTTGATAAGCTAGTAGAAGGAAGCCGTCAAATCGCAGATTATGCAGCACAATACGGCATTACGACAACCATTGAAAACCACGGATTCAATGTCCAATCGAGCGACCGGGTACAGCGGGTCATTCATGAGGTGGACCGTCCTAACTTCAAAACAACTCTCGATGTCGGCAACTTCCTTTGCATTGATGAGGATCCGCTCGTTGGGGTGAAAAAGAATCTGAAATACGCGGCAACTGTCCATTTAAAAGATTTCTATATTCGCCCATATTATGAGAATCCGGGTGATGGAGTATGGTTCAGAACGGTAAATGAAAACTATTTGCGCGGAGCCATCGTGGGCCACGGAGATCTAAATATACGCGAGATTATCAGATTGATAAAAGGCTCCGGCTATGACGGCTATCTAACAGTGGAATTTGAAGGCATGGAAGATTGCAGGACCGGTTCGAAAATTGGCATGGATAATGTAAGAAGATTATGGAACGAAGTGCAGGCAGTGAATGATACTAAGCCGGTTTTGAAAGGGTGAAGAAAGTGGAGCCTTTAAGAGTCTGTATTATAGGAGCCGGATCCATATCTGATATGCACTTCAAGTCCTTTGCCAGCAATTCTGATGCTGTCCTATACGGAGTTTTTGATTATTCTGCGGAAAGAGCGGAAGCGAAAGCGCTGGAGTATGGAATCACCCATGTATATAGGGATATAGAAGAAGTGTATAGTGACCCGAATATCGATGCAGTAAGCATTTGCACCTGGAATAATAGCCATGCGGAAATATCTGTTGGGGCACTACACGCTGGAAAACATGTGCTGGTAGAAAAGCCTTTGGCCATGAATGTGGAAGAAGCGTTAAAAGTGGAAGCAGCTGTAAGGAATAGCGGGAAAACCCTGCAGGTAGGATTCGTCCGAAGGTTTGCTACAAATACAAAAGTGCTGAAAGCTTTTGTTGATAACGGAACTTTAGGCGACATTTACTATGCGAAAGCATCATGCCTGCGCCGTCTCGGAAATCCCGGGGGCTGGTTTGCTGACAAGGATCGCTCAGGGGGAGGCCCTTTAATTGACTTAGGTGTCCATGTCATCGATGTATGCTGGTACCTTATGGGCCGCCCTAAAGTGAAGTCGATTTCCGGAAATGTGTACAGCAAGCTGGGGAACAGAGGGAATGTCGAGAATTTGCGCTTTTATAAAGCGGCAGATTATCAAAAAGACCGTAATACAGTAGAAGATTTAGCAAATGCCCTTATAACGTTTGAGAACGGTGCCTCTTTATTTGTGGATGTATCCTATACACTTCATGCGAAGCAAGATGAAATTGGAGTCAAATTATATGGCACAAAAGGCGGCGCAGAACTGGAGCCTGAATTGGCCATTGTAAGTGAAGAAAATAACACCATTTTAAATATTCACCCGCAAATGGATCATTTAACATTTGATTTTGCCAATGCCTTTCAGAATCAGATCGATTCCTTTGTTTCAAGCTGCATAACAGGAACAAATCCTTTGGCGCCCGTTGAAGATGGGGTGGAAATGATGAAAATCCTCGCTGGCATTTATGAAGCGGCCGATAAGAAAAGTGAGGTGACATTTGCTTAAAATGGAGACTGTAAAACTTTCAAATAAAATTGGTGTCATGGTGGATAGTCTGCGGCTGCCCTTGTACGAAGGACTTAAAGTCTGCAGGGATATGGGGGCTGATGGTGTACAAATATACGCCGTTGAAGGAGAAATGGCTCCTGAAAATATAGATCAAGCTTCCCGAAAAAAACTTAAAAGCTATTTGGATTCCATTGGCCTGGAAATATCGGCACTTTGCGGCGACCTTGGAGGGCATGGGTTTCAGGATGCTGAGCAAAATCCTATTAAGATCGAAAAATCCAAACGTATTTTGGATCTTGCTGCAGAATTGGGAACAAATATTGTGACGACGCATATTGGCATTATTCCTGAGGAGCAGGACAGCCCCATATTTGAAGCCATGCAGACAGCATGTGAAGAACTGGCTGTTTACGCAAGAAGCATGAATGCCTACTTTGCCATTGAGACAGGTCCTGAACCTTCTGCCAGGCTTAAAGACTTCCTGGATACCCTGAGCACAAATGGAGTATCAGTTAATTTCGATCCAGCGAATATGGTTATGGTAACCGGAGATGACCCGGCAGATGGTGTTAGGCTCCTAAAGGATTATATTGTCCATACACATGTGAAGGATGGAAAGAGGCTTAAGCCTGCTGATCCCCGTGATGTCTACGGGTTCCTTGGATATGGCGGCGGTACAGACCATGCGAAAATTGCCGAAATGGTTGCCTCAGGTGAATATTTTAGGGAGCTTCCGCTCGGAAAGGGAAATGTTGACTTCGAGGCTTACTTCAATGCTTTGAACGAAATTAATTATCAAGGGTACTTAACGATTGAAAGAGAAGTGGACCAAAATCCAATCCGTGATATCGCGGAAGCGGTAGGGTTCATTAAAAGCTTTAGGTAAATGGATTCATGCTTTGAACAAAGTGTATAATGAGATAGGGATTTCCACTGAAAGCTTCCAAAATGGAAACGTATGATTTCTCTTTTGGAAGCTTTAACGAACTTGCACAGAAAAGTGATTTAGTTTTAAAGGATGTTGTTGGTTTTTCCAATGAAGGCGAGAGTCAACACGATTCTTTAAATGCACCTTCAGAGTTGGAAGTCTAAATCTGCAGGCATAAAGAAGGTAGGATAATGGAGAAACACGATCAGCTTTTAATGAAAAGACAAAATAAAAATCTTGTTCTTGATATTTTAAAGACCAAGTCTCCTATATCAAGGATAGATATTGCAAAAATGACGGGGATGAGCCCGACTTCCATAACACGAATTGTCACTGAGCTTCAGCTGCAGGGCTATCTAAGGGAAACGGAGGCAGTTGCATCGGGAGTAGGGAGAAAAGCAACCTTGCTGGAAGTTCGCGGAGATGTGCTTTATACAGTTGGCATTGAAATTGATAAATCCCTGCTGAAGGTTGGAATTGTCAATTATATTGGAGAAATGGTTTCATTACATAAGAGTAAAAGAAATGAATCAGAGAGTTATATGGAAACGCTTCATAAAATAGATGCGGTCATTCGAAAGATCATGGATGAAAACGAGATTCCTGCTGCTAAAATAATGGGCCTGGCAGTCGGTTTACCTGGATATATTGATTATAAAAACGGAATTGTAAAGATATCGGATCAGTTAAAGTGGAAAGATGCAAGCCTGGCTGAAGATCTGCAAAAGCTTACCTCTTTTAATGTCATAGTAGATAATGAATTAAAAATGAAGATTGTGGCAGAGAGCTTTACAGGCAAAGCGAAGAATTCGCAGAATTCCATATTAATAGGCATTGGGTCAGGAATAGGCTCTTCTATCATGCTTAATGGAGACATTTACAGAGGGGAAACCAATAATGCAGGGGAAATCGGGCATACCGTGATTGATCCTACTGGCAATGTCTGCAATTGCGGCAAAATAGGCTGTCTTGCAACCTATATTTCTGAAGGGGCGATCCTTGCTGACAGCAGGAAGGTGAAGGATATTTCTTCTATAGAAGATGTGTTCCAATCCTACCGGGACCGGGAGCCCTGGGCACTAAATATTATGGATAGAGCCTCCACTTATATTGCATTGGCCATCAGCAACCTCCTCTGTCTATATAATCCTGAAGTCATTATCTTAAGCGGCAATACGATTGAGAAGCTGCCTGAAATGAAGCAAGCCATTGAGCAAAAATGCGAGTTATATATATGGGAGCCATTGAAGCAATCGGTGAGAATCGTATATTCGGAATTAAGCGAGAACGGAGTTGTTCTTGGGGCGGCCATACAGGCCCAAAATCTCATGCTGGAGCTTGAGTAGATAAGCTAATTTTAAGGAGAGAACTGAATTGAAATACACTGCATTAGTAGAGGAAGTCAGGGGAGGACTGGTTGAGAATATTCATACGGGGATCATTTGCGGTATGAATAATCAATTAGAATCTTTTTATCAGGTTGGTGATGAAGAGCATTACACATACTTTCGCTCTGCTTCTAAGCCAATCCAGGCGCTGCCGGTATTTCTGACTGACATAATTGATAAGTACGGATTAACAGAGCAGGAAGCTGCACTGTTTACAGCTTCCCATCGAGGAGAACCCTACCATATTAAGGCGCTGGAATCCATGTTAGCAAAACTCCCTGTAAAGGAAGAAGAACTTTATTGCCCGCCTTCTTATCCTTTAAATATACAGCCAAGAGAAGAGATGATCAGACAAGGGATTCAGAAAAGGAGGCTTTATCACAATTGCGCAGGCAAACATATGGGATTTATTGCAGTATGCCGTGAATGGGGATTTCCAGTGGAGGGATACTGGAAAGAAGACCATCCTTTACAAAAGCACATCATGGATATTCTTTCTCATTTATCGGGCATCCCGGTCTCTGCTATTCATATTGGTATTGATGGCTGCGGGACCCCCGTTTTTGCCATTCCTTTAAAGAGGATGTCAGAAGTATACCTGAAGCTGGCTTGTCCCGATCTGATTCAAGATCCCCAGCTCCAGCTGGCAGTTTTTAAGATGACGGCCATTATGAATAACCAGTTCAATATGGTTGCATCACAGCATTTTATCTGTTCGATTTTATTGGAAGACAAGAATATTGTAGCTAAAGGCGGGGCCCAGGGTGTGTATTGCTTCGGACTAAAAAAAGAACGGGCTGGATTTGCCCTCAAAGTGTTAAATGGATCTGAGGATGTCTGGCCAAACATTGTAGCATCTATTCTTGAACAAATACACTATAGCAATCACGAAACCATAAAAAACCTGAGAAACCTAAGGCCTTCCGTTATTCGAAATGATGCTGGAATGGAAGTGGGATCTATAAAGGAAATATTCCAGTCCGAGAAATTGCCTTTAAATTAAAATTAGAACGCACGATTAAAGGAGATACATACATGTTAATAGAAGTGATCGCAGATACCCTAAGTGATGCGCTAATTGCCCAGGAAGCAGGAGCAGGCAGAATTGAACTGGTAACCGGGCTCGCAGAGGGCGGTCTGACACCAGGCTATGGCGTCATTGAAAGAGTGTGCAAGGAATTAAAGATTCCAGTAAATGTGATGATCCGTCCGCACAGCCGCGGGTTTTTCTATTCGGAAGAAGACCTTGACATTATGATTCAGGATATTAAAGTATGCAATAAATTAGGAGCGGCAGGTGTAGTGCTTGGCGTTCTTACACCTGATCATCAAGTACATAACGATCATTTGAAACGTCTAATCGATGCAGCAGGTGGTTTGGATATAACCTTCCACCGTGCCTTTGATGAGGCCGATGATCAATTTGCAGCATTGGAAAGTCTAAAACAGTATCCGCAAATTTCGAGAATCCTTACTTCCGGTGGCCGGAGAAGTGCTGCTGATGCAGCAGAAAGACTAAAGAGCCTGTATGAACGTACAGCAAATAGTCATTTAAAGATCATGGCGGGTGCAGGTCTTTCCATTGAAAATATCAGTGTGTTTTTGGATGAGGTGCCAGTCACTGAAGTTCATTTTGGTACAGGAGTTCGTGTGGAATCAAGCTATGAGCATGCGATTGATCCTGAGAGAGTGCAAAAGGTAAAGAAAATAATCGGTGCATAATGTGAAAAGGCTTTAGCGGAATGCGACCTGCTGAAGCAATATAAATTACAAGCCAAAACGCTCAGAGTTATTCTGAGCGTTTTTTTTGAGTGTAATTTTCTATAATTCTTAATCTTTATTTAAGGTGAATCGATGATAGATTCTTAAAGCGGTAAGAACCAATCCAATAATGAAAACAATCGCTAATAAGACCATTGCAGCAGGAAAAAGACCAAATGCATCAATTGTGGTTGAACTATTATTTTGTAATGTTGGGACAATAAAGAACAACCATCCGATTAATGATGCTGGAATTAATTGAGGAATTAATCGAAGGATAAATCTCCAAGTTGGTTGATGTTTCCGTTTTTTCGACCATTTTTTACTTCGCAGTATACCTCTTATTCCTAAAAGTAAGTAAATCAATGTGATAACGCGAAGGGATAAATCGATTATTTTAGGTGAAGGAGCTTTTGATTCAGGTTCTTGTCCCTCGGCTAATTGGATAATACCTGAACTAATCTCATAAGCGTGTTCTAAAGTAGGGGTAAAGCTATTTAGTAAAACTGCAACCGCATAGCCACTGCCAGGAACAATATCTTGTTGAGTTTGATACGTTGATACTGCACCGCTATGTGAGATTCGGACTGGTTTGACGCTTGGTGAGCTTAAAGACCAGCCAAGTCCGTATTTATTGCTGCCAGGCTGCTGTGAATAAGATTCTTCCAATAATTCTTTGGATAAAAGCTGTTGCCCAGAACTGTTTTTCCCTTCGTTCGTGTGCATAGCAAGCCATTTCCCCATATCTGATGCAGTTGATATGACACTTCCAGCCCCCATATTCATCGCTTCAAGCTCTGTCCAGGGTATTGCAGTTCCATAAGCTGTTACATATCCTTTAGGCAGTCCTTGTACAAAATCAGTAGAGTTCACTGTTGCAAGTGAATCACCCATTCCTAATGGAGAGAATATCTTTTGTTTAAGATATTGAGAGAATTCTATTCCGCTTACTTCTTCCACTAAGCGGGCTAAGAGCCAGTAGTTTGCATTGCTATAATAGTGTTTCTCTCCTGGATTTGATTGCAGATTCCAATCATATAAACGTTCCACTCCTGCTTTTAAGCTGCTCGATGGCGGAACAATAATCGGATTCGGAATCCCTGATGTGTGACTCATTAGTTGACGTATTGTAACTTCTTTCCATCGTGTGTCGTCAAGTTTTACCTCTGGTAAATATTTTATTACTGGGTCATCCAGTTGGATTTTTCCTTCGTCAACGAGCTGTAAAACAGCAAATGAAGTAAATGATTTGGATGTGGAACCGATTCTCATTAATGACTTTTCATTTATAGACATACCTTCAGAATCGTGACCATATCCTTTCTCATATACTAATTTACCATCTTCTACCACTACGATGGATGCACCGGGTAGTCCGTTACGTTCCATATAGTTAGTAACAAATTTATCAACATCTTCAGTTCTAAACGATTGAGCAGCATGTGCAGAAAAAGGAAGGTGGAACATAGGCATTACAAGAATTATTAAAAGAGGAATAAAAAATAATTTCTTCGTATTAAAAGGTATCAAATAATTTTCCTCCAGTAGATTTGTGTTTATTATGAAAGGCTCGAAGTACAAACATAATCATACAAGATAGTCTTTATTAGGTTAACCTGCTATAGACTAATTATTTTCTAAGCCCTCAGTCGTATTTGAAAATTCTGCTGTTAATGATGGTTATTTTCCATGTCAATTCATTGCAAACATTGTTATGACAATAAAAAAACAGACCAAATTGATATGCTGAATGGTCTGCTTCATATACTAATTCAATTGTTCTCTCCCTTATCGGAACCCGTTAACGAATTACACCTGTCTTTTTTATTTCAAAAAGACCTATAAAATACTTTAAATCGCATAAGATTTAAGAAGATAACGTTCAATAAACTCAGCTAATCCATCATTTTCGTGGTGCCCTGTAACAAAATCAGCTGCGTCTTTAACCAGTTTGCCGGCGTTCCCCATTGCCACACCCGTACCGGCATGACGAAGCATCTCTATATCATTGGGGCCATCTCCAATGGCTGCGACTTCATTTGGGCTGATTCCAAGTTCGTTAAGTAAGCTTTTGATAGCAGCCCATTTGGAAACATCGGGAGCAACCAGCTCAAACCCGTCATTCCAATCGATGACTGCTGCTTCCGTTTTAAACAAAGCAGATATTTCTTGGCTTGGGGAACCAGTTCGAACACTATATTTAAGAACATCCTGATAAGCAGCCTGTCTTAAATCTCCAATATACTGCGGCGGAATTTGCCCAACTTTCGTCCAATAATCGATTTCTTCATTTGTTTCCTTACAATATAGCCCAGTTGATGTATGGATCATAACATTACATGGACTTTCTGCGGTCAGATGGTGAAAGCGTTCCTCGTTCAATCGTACGGTTTTTATTTGCGTAGCCCTTCCTGTCTCTGCATCGTGAATAGAGGCACCATTCAAACAGATCATGGGAGTTTGCAATCCAATTTCTTTATGGTAGGGAGCAGTTACTTCATAGTGCCGGCCAGTGGCTAGAAACACCATGACTCCCTGATCTATGAGCCGATAAATGGCTTCCATGTTTCGGCGGGAAATGCAGTTTGAGGCTTTCAGGAGTGTACCATCCATATCAATAAATACTGCACGCATATTCATTTATATTGCCTCCTCTTTCGTTGATAAACCAATCATATCCTCTTAATATTAAAGCCAGGTAAACTCAGTGTATAGTTTTGTGTTTTTTATTTATCGAGTTGAAACATCCACAAAGAATAGAGGGGCAGACTATGAATATTATTCTTGCTAGTGAAGCAAAAGGAAATATAAGAAATGAGATGAGTGTCATTTTTGTAGACGGCTTTTATCAATGGCTGAATTACTTTTCAAAGGATAAAGCTAAACTTTACAGGACATTTGCCCATATGTTTAATACTGAGGTCTTCTATACGGCTGCAGATGACAATCATATTGCAGCTATAGCCGCCTGTACAAACAATACACCTGCAGTGAGATTAAAATATAGTGAATTTAGAAAGCATCTTGGTTTAATTATGGGAAGTATTGCTTATATCGTTCTTAAAAAAGAATTTGAGAAAAATCAATATCCCTTTCAAATATCTGAAAATATGGGTGCAATAGAGTTTGTGGCAACATCAGTTAATTATAGAGGACAGGGTGTGGCGGCAGAACTGCTAAAATCCATAATGGATTCAAATCCATTTGACGAATATGTTCTAGAGGTAGCAGATACCAATACAAATGCCATCAAGCTTTATGAAAAACTGGGCTTTTCAGAGTTTATGCGTATACCTCAAAAGCATAGTGAAAGAAGCGGTGTCAATAATCTTGTCTATATGAAGCATGTGAAGAAGAAAGAAGTTGAGTAGCTGGGGCCTGTCCTGTGATGTGATGGCTAAATGGACGAACTGAGAAACCCTGATGCTGTATAGTTGATTTGAATCCATTTATCTAAAAATACGTTATTTTCACGAAAAAGAAGTTTAATAGAAGTAAAGTTAAGACATCAATTTTACTAGGCTTCGATTATAAAATATTTCTAAGAAGGAGAATAATATCAATGGCATCTGTATTCAAAGAAGAGAAACTGTATCGGATTCAGATTATTAAACCATGCCAGGTAATAGGCATTCTCGATAATGTTTTTGGAGGGTTTTATCCCTTTTTAGACGATATTAAAGCAGAAAACTGGGGATGATCCCGGCAGGCTGTGAAGGGTGGTTAATCAAAAAATGGGGACGAACATACTTTTTGCCTGATGAAAACCAGAATGGAATCGAGCAATTCACACCTACAGACCAGCCATTTGTGTTAATTCCCTATCATAAAATAAAAGACTCTTACAAAAAAAAGAGCTAACGGGGACTAAAACTTAATCGGTTATAGAAAAAAATAAGGAGCGGCGGCTGCGGTGATTAATGACTGGATTCTTACAATTATTATCTTGCTGATTATAATCCTTTGTCTTTACTTTATTGCCAGACATAAAAAACAAGCGGTTCAGGTATTTACTTTAGAGAGTTTTTTAAATGCACATCACTGGAATGAAAGTGAAGATACGAATAAAAATATACTGGATTCGATTAAAGGATTTTTTGATGAAGCTGATCATGCCGGGAACGGCGATGAGAGTAATACAGGAGACAGCGATGATGGAGGGGACGACGGGGGAGAATGAGTGCCAGCAGTTACCCTGAAATAAATTAGATCATGAGTTTCAAGGTACCCGTTTGTGAAGGGCTTTTAGTCCCGCTCTTTGAAAAAGCTATGTTTTATTTTCATGAACTTTCTTAAAAGAAGGTTAATGAATGTAAAAAAATGGATTGTGACCTTCTATTTCCGTTCGGATTCTTCTATGATTACTACTGTAACAAATATAGCAGCCAAGGAGGAATTGGAAATGAAAAAATGGTTATTAGCTATGATGGCAGTTTTAATGATTACAGGTGTGGCTACAGGCTGCAACAATGAAGATGATACTGACGAGACTAACACAGAAGAAACTGAAGATACGGGAACAGAAGAAGGCACTGAAGAAGGAACAGAAGAAGGAACAGAAGAAGGAACAGAAGAAGGAACTGAAGAGGAAACTGAGTAAAGATTCAAATTCAAAGAAAGTGCGCCTTTTGAAGAAGGTGCACTTTTCTTTTGGAAAAACAGCTTTATAAACAAGGCTGTTTTCGCAAGGTTTGTTGCTTTTTATATATTATTATTACTGAGTTGATTGTAGCGGAAGGTGCGAGACTCCTGCGGGAGTAGCGGGACAGGTGAGACCCCGCAGATGCGCAGCGTCGAGGAGGCTCACCGCCCGCCCCGCGGAAAGCGAGCATCCTGGAGCGGAAATCAACGGACAACATTGATAGACGAAAAACAACAATTTATACGAAAAGAGCCTTAAACAATGTACAAATAATTCCAAAAGTTGTTTGACGAGACTGGCAGTTCCGTGCTACAGTAATTTCATAATACAAAAAGGTGTGGTGAAGTATGTCGGTAGTAGGTGTCAACTAATTGTTATTAGTTGAATAAGGTGTTTATTTTTCTGGTTTTAGCCAGTTTATTAAGAATGCCTTTTTTCAAACATAACTTGTTTGAATACCTACTATAAGACTGCTTCCATTTCTATATTTTCGTGTAGCTTAAGACACTATTCCTGCTTTAGGGTTTAGTTTGTTTATGCCTGTTCGAAATAGAACGCCCGCGGAAGCTTTCTGCCCAATTCAATTTGGCGGTGGGGAAGGCTTTTGCGGGCTATTTTATTTGGAGTGAGGCAGAGAATATGAATAAAATGACTTTTGAAAAATTACAATACCACGAATTGAAGAATAAAGTGAAACAGCATTGCGTCAGCAGTTTAGGGAAAGAGTTAATCGACCGGTTACAGCCGAGCTCGAATATGAAAGCCGTCCGCAATCGCTTAAATGAAACAAGCGAGGCCAGAAGGCTGCTGGACGCCGAAAAGCATTTGCCATTAACAGGCATTTCCAATATCACAAGCCATATTGAAAAATTGGAAAAAGGCATCATATTAACTCCATCCGAGTTAAACGCTGTATCCGATTTTTTAAGAGGCTGCCGGAAAATCAAGAAGTTTATGGCTGATAAAGAATTCTTTGCGCCAGTTCTGTACACTTATGCGCTATCTATGACTGAATTTAGAAATATCGAAGAAGAGATCTTATATGCGATTAAAGGAAACATGGTTGATTCCGGTGCCAGCAAAGAGCTGAAACGAATCAGAAATCACATAGCAAAAACAGAAGGGAAAATCGAAGAACGTTTGAATAAGTTTTTGCGCAGCGGAGCAAATAAGGAGTACATTCAAGAATTCTATATCAGCAAAAAGGATGACCGTTTTACAATTCCGATTAAAGCATCCTTTAAAAATCAAGTAGCCGGAACCGTAATCCAAACATCTTCAAAAGGGTCGACTGTTTTCATAGAGCCTGATGCAGTTTCAAAGCTCAATGTTGAATTGGCGATGCTAAAATCGGAGGAGTCGGTAGAGGAATATCAAATATTAGCCACGCTTTCCGGAGCCATTCTTGAATCCATTCATGAGATCCGCATCAATATTGAATGCATCAGCCAGTACGACATGATTTTTGCGAAAGCGAAGTACAGCAAAAGTACGGACGCCATTGAACCGGAGATTAATAATCATGGGTATATCAAATTAGTAAGCAGCAAACACCCCTTATTAGAAGGAACCATTGTCCCGCTGGATTTTGAAATCGGGAAAGATTATAGAAGTTTAGTCATAACAGGCCCAAATGCGGGCGGGAAAACCGTCGTCTTAAAGACAATCGGAATCCTCACTCTGGCTGTCATGTCCGGGTTTCATATTATGGCGAAACCGGGAAGTGAAATCGCCATCTTTGATCATGTGTTTGTTGATATTGGCGATAATCAAAGCATAGAGAACGCTCTAAGCACGTTTTCTTCCCATATGAAGAACATATCAGAGGTCATGAGTGCTTCCACGAATAATACACTGCTTTTATTCGATGAGATCGGCAGCGGAACAGAGCCGAATGAAGGTGCCGCTTTAGCGATTGCCATTCTGGAAGAGTTTTATCATATGGGATGCATCACGGTTGCCACTACTCACTATGGTGAGATTAAACGATATTCTGAAATGCATGATGATTTTATGAATGCTGCCATGTTATTCGATAGTGCGGAATTGAAGCCGATGTATAAGCTCTTAATAGGTGAATCAGGAGAGAGCAATGCGCTTTGGATTTCCAGAAAGATGAATATCCGCGAACATGTCCTGAAGCGTGCGCAAATGTATATTGAAAACAAGGATTATAATCTGGAAGCAGTAAGAGAGAACAGAATAAAGAAGCCGGTGATTGAAGTGACGCAGAACATAGAGGAATATCATTATGAAATCGGTGACCGGGTAAAATGGATCAGCCAGGATGATTATGCCATTGTTTATGAGCCAATAGATAAATTTAATAACATCAAGCTGTTCTATAAAGATGAAATAGTGGAAGTGAACAGTAAGCGGGTTGAATTGGACATTAAAGCAAGCGAGCTTTATCCGGAAGGATATGATATGAATTCCTTATTTACCAATTACCATCAACGGAAGCTGCAGCATGATCTGGAGAGAGGATCGAAAAAGGCGCTGAGAAAGGTTCAAAAGGAGATCAGAAATAGAAAGCAGGAATAGTGTCTAATGGTATGAAGGCGATCCTCCAGTTTTGGAGAGATCGCTTTTTCTTCTTTGTGTCAATGCGTTTCGGCCCATAATATGAACTAATAGTTAGATAATCCGTTTAAGCAGAAGTAGATTTCTAATCAGCCATTACACCAGTATTTAAAAATTACTTACTTTGGCAAATCATTTACCTCATATGCAGCTCGTATGCCGGATTCGATTGCCCCTTGAATCCATGTCCGGGTTTTGGAGGCATGCTCTCCGGCAAAATGGACACGTCCCGCAGGTGAAACAATACCGGGAAACAATTCGGTTTCCTGTCCTGGTTCAAAGAATGAAAATCCGCCAGAAGCAAAAGGATCCAGTGCCCAGCTGTATGAAGCACCTGCAGCAAATTCGCTATAAACGATATTGCCGTAAATATCCGCCAGGTTTTTTAGTGCGTATTGAATACGCATCTCCTCCGGCTGGCTATCCCACGTATGAGCCTCATCCGCCCAGGTATAGCTGGCAATAAGAATGGCAGGGCCGCTTGTGCCAATCCCATGGCTTGGAAGATAGGTAAATCGAATCGGCTGGTCTGTAATGGTTTTGCCGCCCGGCTGGCCTGCTATCTCCCAAAACCGGGACTTAAACTCAATGGCGATTTTGGTTGCTGCCATATAATTAAGTTCGCGAATAGCTCTCCGCTTGAAATAGGAAAATGAATGAAAGGGTTCGATATTGACGAATCTCATAACTGAAAAGGGGATAGTGATAATGGCAAGGTCTCCGGTTATGGTGGAATGCTCATTGGTCTGCTGATGGGTTAATTGAATGGTCACGCTGTTTGTGTCCTGAATGATTCCAGTCATTTTTTGATGAAGATGAATATCATTTTTCAATTGAGGGAGGAAAGCCTTTGGCAATCGGTCCATTCCGCCTGTTATTTCATAGTAAGCTCCTGGAGAAGTGAAAATGACTAACTCACGTAAAACTTCGGTAAAAGACATTCCCATAAATGCTTCCAAATCCAGCAGCACACCGATCATATCAATCGCACCAGCTGAAAAATAAAGGTTTAATATGTAGCCAAAAGAGTATTTTTTATATTGGCTTTCCAAAATGGCCCAATTTCTGGCGGGGTCTGTGCTGACAAAGTCAATAAAAGGCTGTACCGCTGTCAGCAGAAGCGTTTCAGCCGATTTTCCTCTCTCATTAGGATGAATGGGGAAATTTAATATGCCTGGATAGCGTTCAAACACCTCAAGCCGTGTTTTAATGCCATTTGCGTAAAGAAGATCCATAGGAGTGCGGTTTATAAAAACATTTATAGGGAGCTTGAATTTTTTTATATAGGACAAGGTAAGCGAATGGATATGAGGAATCCTCATTGGGCCTGCGTTAAAGAATAATCCTTTGCTGAAAGGGGAGCGCATGGTATATACCCGTCCGCCTATTCTGTCATTTGCTTCAAGAATGGTGATCTTATGCCCCGATTCCTTTAATAAAGAACCTGCCACCAGGCCAGCCATACCTGCACCAACAATGATGATATGCTTTGGCGACTGTGTCTTTGGAAGGCCGTGATGAATCACATTCAGCATTTGATCATTCGTTAATTCCGGCTTTTTCTTCCAAGTCATCTCACCGCCCCTTTGCAATAGGATTCATTGCAGTATATTCATCTGCATGAATCACTATGTGCATAAGTGGAAAAGGGACTGCTGGACACAGCAGAAGTGAATACAAACTTCCTAGGAAATAAAAACCCCGCTTGCAATGAATAACCCCGCTGCAATCACACCGCCAATGGCTGAGACCTTCAATTTATATCGTGCATAATCCACAAGGTCCATATCTAAGATCGAAGCAGTGGTAATGGTCGTATCTCCAAGCGGTGAGGTTAACGCTCCGAATGCCCCGCTTGCGAATACGGCTCCAACGGTAAGCGGAATGGAGGCGCCAGTCGAAACCGCCAGGGTAATTCCAAGCGGCATGAATAATCCCCAGGTCCCCCATGAGCTTCCTATAAAGTAGCCGACCACTGAACCGAGCACGAAGATGGCTGCTGGAGTCAGGAAGGCAGGCAGAAAGCTTCCGAGTGAACTCCCGATGAATTCGGAAAATCCAAGATCCTCTGCAGCTAAGGTCAGTGCCCAAATCAGGATGAGCAGGCTGATCGCCTCCATCATCTGATTGCCTCCATCATAAAAATGATAAAGGATTTCGTTCATCTTCTCCCGTCTTATTATGTAGAAAATAAAGGTTATAACGAGGGTAATAAAAACAGCAAGCAGCATCACAAAGGTTGCATCTGCCATGGAAAAGGCCTCGAATATTGTATTTGCACCCTGTGCCTTGCCATCCTGCCATAACAAGAACAGAGAAAAGGCAAGCAATAAAACCACCGGTAAAATCAAATGCCATGGCTGGGCTTTGACAAGGGATAATTCCTTTTTAATTCCCATCCGATGGAACTCATGCTCTTTTTCCTCCAAATCGGTATGGGCCTCCCCATTTTGCTCTCCGGTCTTTTTCCGGCGCCAAAAGGTTTGAATGATTCCGATCAGCAGCATAATGATCGCGTAAAAGTTAAACAAAATACTTAATAAAAAGATCTCATATGCCGACATATCCAGGTTCAGCCCGCTGATGCCGCCTTCAACCAGGGACACCATGAAGCCCACAAATGCCGTTGCAACCGGCAGGAGCACGATGACTGATTCGGTTGAAATATCCAAGGTCATGCCCACTTTTTGCTTGGACAGGTTCATCTTTTTGATTAAGGATTTAATAATAGGCCCAATCATCATAATCCGGAACATCGGCATCATGAAAGTGAAAGGGAGGGTGATCCAGATGAACACAAGAAGACCGCGTTCTGACCGGATCCGCCTCCCGGCCCATTCAGAAAACCCCTTAATGCCCCCTGAGATATTCATCATCCCGACAAGCCCTCCGAACAAATATAAAAACCCGACAATCTTAATATTTGTTTCATCTGAAAGGGTTGTCACAATATAAGCGGCTGATTGCTCCGTACCTGTCAGCAAATCAGCTGAAACAATGATGGAACCAACGAGAATGCCGACTACTAAGCCTGGAAGGATGTTTTTCAGCCAGATGGACATTCCGATTACGATTATAAATGGTATGAGAGATAGCCAGGTATGATTCAAATTTCTGCCCTCCATTAAGAATGCCATTACTTATTTAGTATTGCCCAAAATTGTTCTATGTAGAGCTATAAATGCCATGAACCTTATTCCTTTCTGCATGGTTATATGGAACCCGATAAATCTGGGTGTTTGATTCAGTAACAATACCCCAGCCCGGCACATATTTTGATGAGGAGAGTATTCGGAGAATGGATGAATTCAAAGAAATGCCGATTGATTTCTGCTGTTCTTCATGATTGCCCTTTGTTGCAGGCACAGCTTATTAATATTTATGGAGGTATGAACATGAATGATTTTCAGAGAGATCTTCAAATGCTGAATGTTGGTGATTTCCATGCGAACGAGGCGGTTCCATGGGATCAAAGCCAGTATTATAATGATCAATCCCGGCAAATCGGTTTTGGTTTTGGCCGATGCTTTAGCTGCTTTTTCTTCTTCTGTTTCAACTGCTTTAACTGTTTTAATTGTTTCAACTGTTTCAGATGCTCTAATTGTTTCAGATGCGGCGGTCGCTGCGGAGGCCGTTGTGGCGGCCGCTGCGGTGGTTGATAACCATGAATCTATAAAACAATCCTTGCTGTATTGCAAAAGGAAGGCCCCTGCATTTTGCAGGGGCTCTTCTCTTGAAGGTAAGACATATGAGACAAAGCCCGGTACATAGGATTATAGAGAAAGTAATGTTTAATAAATAGGAACAGTTTACGGGTAAGGAGGCGCGAAATGAAAAATTTGACCCCTTCTATGCGGCTGAAGGTAAAAAGGGACACGTTTTTTCTCCCAGATCCAACTATGGGTGTGTATTTCCGCAATAATGTAAGTTCCTTCCAAATGGAAGGAACTATGATCGATCAGTGGGTTCAAAAGCTGATGCCAATGTTTAATGGCGAGCATTCGCTGGGGGAATTGACAGCCGGCTTGCCGGGCCCGCATAGGGATCGGGTGTTTGAAATTGCAGAAGTGCTATACCGTAACGGCTTTGTAAGGGATGTAAGCGGGGACCATCCTCATCAATTGGAAGATCATGTCCTTAAAAAGTATTCTTCTCAAATCGAATTATTGGAAAGCTTCGGTGACTCGGGTGCATACCGATTCCAGGCCTACCGGCAGGAAAAAGTGCTGGCAGCAGGATCTGGCCCTTTTTTGGTTTCGCTGGTTTCTTCGCTGATTGAGTCCGGATTGCCTAAAGTTCATATGGTCATTACAGACCCTGAATCGACGAATACAAGGCGGCTGAATGAGATTGTCGCACATGCCCGGCAAACAGACCCCGAAGTTTCAGTTGAGGACGTAACACACCAGAAGGAAGAAGACTGTCCCTGGGAGGAATTGATACAGCCTTATGATTCCATTTTATATGTTTCGGAAGCAGGGAATGTAGAGGAACTGCAGGTTATACATGCCGCGTGCCGGAAAGAGAAGAAGATATTTCTTCCTGCTATTATCTACAAACAGGCTGGTATGGCAGGGCCTCTCGTGCATCCGGAATCAGAAGGCTGCTGGGAGTCTGCCTGGCATAGAGTCCATCAATCCGCGTTTTGCGAAGACAAGCAATTGCACACCACCTCCCCAACGGCAGGAGCGATGCTGGCTAATTTAATCGTGTTTGAACTGTTTAAAGAGGTTACCGGATTAATCAGTGCTGAACAGAGAAATCAGTTTTTCCTGCTGAATCTGGAGACGCTTGAAGGAAATTGGCATTCCTACCTGCCACATCCGAACCTGACCGGAAATGCTGCTGTGGAATGGATTCAAGATGTTGATCAGAGGATCGGGCAGAGTTCCGAAAGAAATAAGTCTGACAGTTTGTTTCTGTTTTTCAGCCAATTGACTTCCAAAGAATCCGGGATTTTTCATACATGGGAGGAGGGGGATTTAAAGCAGCTTCCGCTGGCACAGTGCAGCGTACAGGCAGCAGACCCGTTGTCAAAGGGCCCGGCAGAGCTCCTGCCAAATATAATCTGTACAGACTTGAGGCATGACGAGGCACGCAGGGAAGCGGGGTTGACCGGGATTGAAGCGTATGTATCGCGGATGGCTGGCCGGCTTGAACTGCCTCCAAATAGCGAAATAAAGGGGAATATTTTAAATTTAAATGAATTTGCTGGAATTGGAGCAGGGGAAACATTTGCGGAGGGTGTTTTACGCGGGCTGGATAGGTGTTTGGAAGAGAAACTGGCTAAGCGTCAAGAGGTTCAGAAAACAGTTTCTCCGCTCCATTTGAATGCAGTAGAAGATGAACGATGCAGGTTCTATTTGGATGCATTGACAACGATGCAGGGAGCACCGAAAATCTGCCGGGGTGAGGGAGTATACGGCTTCCCTGTGGTCTGGGTCGGCACGGACGATCGCTGGTATGGCAGTGTTGGCTTTAATAACACATTAGCTCTGAGGAAAGCGCTGCAGCATGCGATTATACAGATGCAAAACCAATTGGGGACTCATAAGGGGACCGCTGTGGAGGCACCATCTGTGCTTCTCGAAGAAAAGGAGCCTCAAAGTCTAGTCATTCCTCCTTGTGATGAGAAGGAACAAACCCAGCTATTGCTGTCTGCAAGAAGGGTGCTGGAAGAAAACAGCAAGCGGCTCTTAGTCTGTGAATTTTCGTTCGAGCCATTTTTGAAAGAGAGTCTGGCAGGGGTGTTTGGGGTGTTCATAAGAGAGGAGGAATCTCAGTGAGTGCTGTCGTGGTAGTTGTCGGAGAGGGACTGCTGGCGGACAGCGTAAGCAAAGAACTGCCCGCCGAATATAAGGTAGTCCGTCATGTGAACTTTGAGCCTGAACTGCCGGTTGGGACTGATTTGATACTGGTGGTGCACGATAGCTGGATGCCTTCAGTTCATAAGAAAGCGGAGGAGGTGTCACGATCATCAGGTATTCCCTGGCTGCGGGGCTTTGTATCATTTGGAGAGGGTGTGATTGGCCCATTTGTTCACCCGTCCGCGCCGGGATGCTCACAGTGTGCGGACACTCGAAAACTCCTGGCAGGGCGTGACCGGGAAGAGATGTGGGAACTGCAGCAGAGACTCGAAGGGAGCAGCGGATTAGAGCGTGATGCCTGGGCATCGCGCACAGGACTTTTACAGATGTCCTGCCTGCTTGTGTCAGAGATAAAAAGGGTACTGGAGGGCAGTTTGGCGGATCTGGAAGGGCGAATGTATTTGGTCAGCCTGAAAACATTTAAAACCTCTTGCCACCTCATTTTGCCGGATTCAATGTGCCCAGTGTGCAGCTCCCTGCCAGAAGATTCACAGGAAGCTGCAAGAATTACCATTAAGCCAAGTCCGAAAATAAGCGCAGGCAGTTACCGCTGCCGCTCATTGGAAGATTTAGAACAAACGCTCGCCAATAATTATCTGGATCCGCGGACTGGTTTAATGAATGGGAAAATGTATGATTTCACGCCGCCTTTTGCGGATGTAGTCGTAAACCTTCCGCTGTTTAGAGGGGACGAAGGCGTGGCTGGCCGCACTCATTCCTATAAGGTGAGCGAGCTGACAGCCATCCTGGAGGGGCTTGAGCGTTCATGCGGCATATCGCCCCGTGGAAAGAGGACAGCAGTCTATGACAGTTTCCGCAACCTGGAAGATCGGGCTCTTAATCCTGTAAAAGTAGGTGTGCATACGGATGATCAATATGCACGGCCCAACTTTCCATTTAAAAAATTTAATCCAGATAACCCGATGAATTGGGTATGGGGTTATTCGTTTTTGCAGGAGCGCCCGATTTTGGTTCCTGAGCTGCTTGCTTATTACAGCCTGGGCTGTGGGAATGGATTTGTTTATGAAACATCCAACGGATGCGCGCTGGGCGGCAGCCTGGAAGAAGCGATCTTCTACGGAATTTTAGAAGTGGTGGAGCGTGATTCATTCCTGATGACCTGGTATGGACAGCTGTCCCTGCCGCGTCTTGATCCTTATTCCTCCAATGACCAGGAATTGCAGCTGATGATTGATCGGGTGAGGACAGTGGCGGGATATGATCTGCATCTGTATAACGCCACAATGGAGCATAGAATTCCAAGTGTTTGGGCGATGGCGAAAAACAGGAAGAAAAAAGGATTGAATATCATTTGTGCGGCTGGAGCTCATCCCGACCCGGTCCGGGCTGTAAAAAGCGCTGTTCATGAGTTAGCCGGAATGATGGGGACACAGGACGATAAACTCGAAGAAAACAAGGGGGAATTTTTGCGAATGCTGCAGGATTCTTCCCTCGTCGGCAAAATGGATGACCATGGGATGCTTTACGGCTTGCCGCAAGCGGAGGAGCGCCTGAAGTTTTTGCTGGATGAAAACCGTCCGCTCCGAACGTTTTCCGAGGAGTTCAAGCGGGAGAGGAGACATGCAGACCTGACAGATGATCTGCAGGACCTTCTTCAGGCATTGCACCGGCAAAATCTTGATGTAATAGTGGTGGATCAGACGACACCGGAAATACAGCGGAGCGGATTGCATTGTGTCAAAGTGCTGATTCCGGGTATGCTGTCAATGACATTTGGACACCACCTGACACGTGTAACAGGGCTTGAGAGGGTGCTTGAGGTCCCAATGAAACTGGGATATGCAAAAGAACCCCTTACAGTTGAACAGCTTAATCCACATCCTCACCCATTTCCATGAGCATGACCGGGAGGTAAAAAGGATGAATCTAGATACCTTTCTGCACAATTTGCATTTTGATATTGACCAAATAAGCCCGCCGGATTGGGAAGTGGATTGGGAAGATGCGCCGCTTGCCTATAAGCTTTACCGGGGCTTGCCAGTTGTTCCCCTGTCACTGGAGGTTCCCCTTTCCTGTAAAGAAATGGAGGCACCTGCAAAGCCTGAACTTAGGAGAATGGGTCATTTTCTTTGGTACACATTCGGCCTTAATCAGGTTAGCCAATCCCTCTCTCCAATTGGGTCCAATGAAGAGGCGGATGGGTTTATGCAGTCGTTTCGGCGGTCTGTGCCTTCTGGCGGAGCGCTGTATCCTAACGAACTATACATGTTCCTGAAATTGGATGACTTGCCGGAGGGAATCTACCACTACGATGTGCTGCACCACCGCCTGGTGCTTTTGCGCAAGGGTAATTTCGATTCCTATATAGCCCGTGCTCTTGGCAATCGCTGTGATGTGTCATCTTGTTTTGGGACTGTATTTATGACGACCATGTTCTGGAAAAATTACTTTAAATACAATAACTTTGCTTATCGACTGCAGGGCTTGGATGGAGGTGCAGTGATGGGACAGTTATTGGAGGTTACAAAGAGGTTTGGTTTTGCAGCGGGAGTGTACTTCAACTTTCTTGATCGTGCCCTAAACCATCTCCTTGGACTGTCTGATCAGGAGGAGAGCGTATATGCCGTTATCCCGATGTCAGTTGAACCGACCAGCTGGGCTGTGAACAGAAGCAGCAGGGATGGAATGGCCTCTGCCTCCGAATTGTGCGAGGAAGTAACATCGGTTCAGAATAATGACTGGGTCAGGTCAATCAGAGTGAAAGAATTTCCGATGTTAACCGGCATCAATAAAGCGTCCATGCAGGAATCAGCTAAATCGTTTCGTCAAATCAGCCCTAGTGAAACCAATTGTGAGGGCCGGCCTTTGACTCTTCCTCATGTAAAAAGGATATCGTATGATTTGGCGTCAGTCTGCCGCGAGCGATTTTCACCTGACATGGATTTTGTTTCAGGAAAGGTTAGCCAGGAGCAGCTTGCTGCACTCCTTCAGGAGGCGATCGCATCCTGCTTGTATCGAAACGACTTAGATATGGCACTTGACAGGCGCGCGTCACGTGTAACTCTATATGTGTGTTTGAATAATGTCGAAGGGATTCCGGATGGAGCTTATTATTACGACAGCGATGCTCATTCACTAAGGGAGCTTAATCCCGGAGACCATCGAATTGCGCTTCAAAACGGAATGCCTGCAGGCAATGTGAATCTGTTTCAAGTCCCGCTCTGCTTTCATGTAGCAGGGGATAGAGATTTCCATAAAGCGGAAATGGGCTACAGAGGCTATCGCATCCAGCAAATAGAAGCGGGAATGCTTATGCAGCGGCTGCTTATAGCTGCGACAGCCCTTGGGATGGGCGGGCATCCGCTTCTCGGATTTGATGCGAAAATGTGTGATGAAATTTACAGAATGGAATGTCAGGGAAAAACAAGCCTTATCCAAATCCCGATTGGCTTCTACCGGGCACGTCCATGGCTGAGAGGGAATTTAATCAGCTAGGTGAAGAGATGATTTTATGAGAGGCATGCTTGGTAGATTTCCCTGCTAATAATTCAATATAAGACTATATTGTAATTCTTATAGGAAACACTTATTAGTATAGTTGTACATTTTTTTAATTTCATAACTTAAATATGTAAGGCCCCTGTTCTTGAATGAAGGATTCATTAACAGGGGCCTTATCTATTTTAGATGCCGCTTTAAACATACAAAATCTAGCTATTTGAGAGAGCGCCATGTGTGAAAAATAAAACGGCAAAATTGGATGGACTGGTGAGCTGAGGATTTATAGCTTTTTACAAATGCCTGCGCAAAATTTATTAAAGGGTAACCTTTGAATATAGAGAATATTAAATATCATCAGAAAATAACCCGTTTTATAAGGAGGCCCTCATGGACAAAAATCTTTACAGAAGATTCGATTTTCCGGAAACAGGAATTAATTTGTATGAAAGCAAGCATCTCAGAGGCAAGTTTGTGGCTGAACATTATCATGATCATTTTCAAATTCTCTATGCGCTTGAAGGTGAAGGGGAGATTACCCTTGATGGCAAGGCTTATAATTTTTCTAAAGACAAGGTAGTGCTGATAACTCCAAACTGTGTTCACTCCATAAAAGCGACTACTAAAATGACTGTTCTGGTTCTGGCATTTTCAGTACCTTTGCTGAACATTACCCTGCAAAATGAATTGCTTTCTTTAATTCAGAAAAGCGCACGCCATTTTGAGCTTGATTTATATACGGCAAGTGAAATTCGGCCGTTAATTAGAAAAATGCTGTACGAACAAAAAAATGGGGACTTATTTGGAAAGCTGTCCATGCCTGTATATCTGATTGAAATCATCATTCACCTTCTGCGTCAGCAGAATTTTTCATTTGTCCAGGACGCGAATGATATTCGGTCCATACAAATGAAGGAATACATAGAAAGGCATTATTTCAATAATATTACGGCAGAAAGCCTGTCTGCTGTGTTCGGAATTTCAACAAGATACATGAATGATATTTTTAAAAGGAAGTTTAATGATACCCCCCTGCAATATCTCCAGAAAGTAAGGATTAACCATGCAAAGGAATTGCTGCTCCAATCTGATCAGGATATCGTATCCATTTGCTTTGAGGTTGGATATGAAACATTATCAACCTTTTATCGTACTTTCAGAAATCTGGTGGGGATTTCACCGAATAAATTCCGCTTGTCCTCTCAGTCAGCTTCAGATGTGTCAGATACCGTTTCCTGATGGCCTATCTCCAAAATTAAGAATTTTTCTCTCAATCTCATAAGACAATAGTTGAAAGAAAATTCAAAATAGTAAACAAGAGAGAAAATTATTTTACTTAGGAGGGCCAAAGGGACATGAAAAGAAAATGGGGATTATTTTCAATTTGTATTTTGATGCTCGCTATGTTTACAGCTGGCTGTGGAAAATCAGCATCATCAGGGGGAAGCGGCAAGGCTGAAGAAAAAGGGGAATATGTAATAAAATTCGCACATGTTGTAAGCGCTTCAACAGCAAAGGGCAAAGCTGCCGAGAAGTTTAAAGAGCTATTGGAAGAGCGGACAGACGGCCAAATCAAAGTGGAAGTCTTCCCGGATTCCCAATTGGGAGCTGACCGGGAAATCACAGAACAAATGCAGTCTGGAACCATTCAAATGAACGCTCCTTTTACTGGCGTTTTGCCTGCCTTTGTTAAACAATTTGAAGTGTTTGACCTTCCCTATTTATTTAAAGACCGTGACCATGTGAAAAGCGCGGTAAATGGAAAAGTGGGTGAAATTTTCAACCAGCACTTAGAGAAACAGGGTCTTCGTGCCTTGGGATATTGGGACGGTGGATTCAAGCATCTGACGAATTCCAAGCAAACGATTCAAAAGCCGGAGGACCTGGATGGCCTGAAGATGCGTGTCTCCCAAAGCCCGCTCTTAATTTCCCAGTTCCAGGCGATGGGCGCTGGCGGGGTTTCCATTGACTTTGCGGAATTATATACGGCTCTTCAAACCAAAACGGTTGATGGGCAGGAAAATCCTTTAAGCAATATCGTCAGCAAGAAATTTTATGAGGTCCAGGATTATTTAACCTTAAGCAGCCATGGATATATGGCTTATCCATTATTAATCAGCGAGCAATTCTATCAGAAGCTTCCTGCAGATCTTCAGAAAGCTGTCGATGAAGTGTCTGCTGAGGTAACGGATTGGCAATGGGAACAATCTGCAGCTGATGAAGAAGCCTATATGAAAACATTAGAAGAATCAGGGATTGAGATTACCGAACTGACAGAATCGGATAAAGAGGCATTTATTGAGGCTACAAGTGAAGTATATGAAGACTTTAAGAAAGTGGAGGGCGGGCAGGAAGTACTGGATGCCATAAAAGAAGCGCAATAGCATGTTTTAAAATACAATCAAGGACGGCTGATAGCCGTCTCTTTTTCAAGAAGGAGGGATCTTCATTGCAGAAATTCAATCATATTTTGAACTACTTTGAGGAATATGTCGGCGTTGTTTCCCTAATCTTTACTTCCTTGCTTGTTTTCGTCCAGGTGGTGTTAAGATATGTTTTCAATTATTCGCTGTCCTGGTCAGAGGAGGTGGCAAGATACTTAATAGTGTGGTTTGTATTTATAGGAAGCAGTATTGCCGTCAGAGAAAAAGCGCATGCCACGATGGATGCCCTTGTTACGTATTTGCCTGATAAGGGAAAAAGAATCTTTTCAACGATTGCCAATCTGATTTCCATTGTTTTCTGTGTCTTTTTAATGTGGTCAGGCAGCGGGATCGTTTCCAGTGTTATTGAATTCGGCAGTGTGACTCCGTCCACCGGAATGCCGATGTATATCCCATATCTGGCTCTCCCTGTTGGGGCAAGCCTGATGCTGATTCGTTTTCTGCAGCTATTGGTTCAGGATGTAAAAAGCTTGCGTACAGTAAACCAAACAATTATTCCTCCAAAAGAGGAGGCACCCAAACTATGATGCTATTAATCATCTTTCTGGTTCTTCTTTTATTGGGGGTTCCAATTGCTATTTCCATTGCGTTAAGTACGATTATCGTCATCTTTCAAAGCAATGTTCCGATGGATACATTGGCGAGGACCATGTTTTCTGGAGTAGATTCCTTTTCACTGATGGCCATCCCTTTCTTTGTATTTGCAGGAGATTTAATGCTGGCAGGGGGGACATCCAAGAGATTAATAGATTTCACGAAGAAATGGGTCGGTTGGACAACCGGAGGCCTGCCAATTGCAGGGGTGCTATCGTCCATGTTTTTTGCTGCCCTTTCAGGATCAAGCCCAGCAACGGTTGCTGCGATTGGGGGCATCATGATTCCATCCTTAAAGGAAGCGCGGTTTTCTGAAAAATTCTCGGTTGGATTAATGTGTGCATCCGGCTCGCTCGGGATCATCATCCCTCCCAGTATAACGTTTCTAGTCTATGGCTCAGTGGCGGAAGTTTCAATCGGCAAATTGTTTATTGCCGGAATCATTCCGGGAATCTTTATCGGACTGATTCTTATGACTGTCGGGTATGTTATTGCAAAGAAACAGGGGCATAAGCCAGATCCAAGACCGACCGGAAAGGAATTATGGAAATCAACGGTTTCTGCCATCTGGGGAATTTTGATGCCAGTCATCGTCCTTGGCGGTATTTACTTTGGCGTTTTCACCCCGACCGAAGCTGCAGCGGTTGCGATTGTATACAGCATGATTGTCGGCTTTTTTATCTATAAGGAACTGACCTTTAAAGAATTATTTGCCGTTACAAAAAGATCGATTGTGACATCTGCCATGATTATGCTTGTCATTTCTGCTTCGAAGGTGTTCAGCTGGTATTTGACCTATGAACAGATCCCGTCTACCGTCGCAGGAACACTGATAGAGTATGCATCAAATCCTATTGTTTTCTTAATTCTGGTCAATATCATCCTGCTGATCGTGGGGATGTTTATGGATTCGAGCGCAGCAGTGCTGATCCTCGTCCCGCTGTTTTTGCCGGTGGTGCTTGAAATGGGAATAGATCCGATTCATTTCGGCGTTATCATGATTATCAATCTAGCAATCGGAATGCTGACTCCTCCTTTTGGATTGAATCTATTTGTGGCATCAGGCATCAGCAAAATGTCGCTGGCTGGTGTAACAAGAGGTACCATGCCGTTTATATTTGTGCTGATTGCAGCGCTAATGGTCATTACGTATGTTCCGCAGCTTTCTCTATATCTAGCAGATTTTGTTTACCAATGATCTCATTAATTACCGTCCTTCTTCTGAGAAGTGACGGTATTTTTTTTGAAGTTTCTAAAAAAGCTTTTAGCACCCTGCTATTGGAGTGGAAGGTGCGAGACTCCTGCGGGAGAAGCGTGTCGTCGGGAGACCCCGCAGGTGCGAAAGCGCCGAGGAGGCTCCCGGACCGCCCGCGGAAAGCGGGTACCTGCAACGGAAATAAACAGGCAAATTTAACAGAGCCAATTGTAATAGATTTCCCCTCTTATCTCCGATATTGCAAATAGCCTTCCGATATGGATGAGATAATCCTTTCAAAAATTTTTAGAATAAAAGTAAGCTAAACAACAAATTACTTGGCTTTAAAGTCAAAAGGAGGAAGTAGTTATGGCAGTTAAAAATATTGGAATTATCATGAACGGTGTGACCGGTAGGATGGGAACGAATCAGCATCTAGTGAGATCTATCGTGGCAATCCGCGAGCAAGGAGGGGTGGAGCTGGCGAATGGTGATGTTATTATGCCGGACCCCATTCTTGTTGGAAGAAACAAAGATAAACTGCAATTGCTAGCTGAAAAGCACAATATCAGCCGATGGAGCACAGACCTTGATGAGTGCCTGGCAGATCCGCATAATGTAATCTATTTTGATTCTCAAACCACCGTCCGAAGGGCAGATGCGATTCGGAAAGCCATAAAAGCCGGAAAGCACATTTACTGTGAAAAACCAACTGCCACAAGCTTGGAGGAATCTATTGAACTGGCAAAGCTGGCGTATGGGGCTGGGGTGAAAAATGGGGTTGTGCAGGATAAATTATTCCTGCCTGGACTATTAAAATTAAAGAGACTGATAGATTCAGGGTTCTTCGGCAAAATCCTATCCGTTCAGATGGAATTTGGCTATTGGGTATTTGAAGGGGATTGGCAGGCTGGACAGAGGCCATCCTGGAATTACCGCAAGGAAGATGGCGGCGGGATTATTGTTGATATGTTCGCACATTGGCGATATGTTCTCGACAACCTGTTTGGCAATGTAGAGTCTGTTTCCTGCCTGGGTAAAACCCATATTCCAAAACGGGTCGATGAGAATGGAAATACGTACGTGTGCACAGCCGATGATGCAGCATATGCAACCTTTGAACTCGAAGGCGGCATTATTGCACAGGTGAATTCCTCCTGGACTGTCCGGGTTAATCGGGAAGACTTATTAACTATTCAAGTAGATGGCACACACGGAAGCGCTGTAGCTGGTTTAAGAGATTGCAAGATTCAGCATCGCATCAATACACCGAAGCCTGTATGGAATCCTGACATTGAGAATCCTTTTGCATTTACAGAACAATGGCAAACAGTCCCGGATAACCAGGTTTTTGATAATGGCTTCAAGGTCCAGTGGGAGCTGTTTTTAAAGCATATTGCAGTCGACGAGCCATTCCCATGGGATTTGCTCGAGGGTGCCAAAGGAACTCAGCTGGCTGAATTAGGGCTTAAATCGTGGGAGGAGCGGCGCTGGGTTGATGTACCGGAATTAAGCCTGGAGGTGAGAAAGAATGGTGAAGCAGTTAACTCTGCCAGATAAAAACGGCAAGTCATATGAATATCACGCTGGGAATCAGAAAGCTTTCATCCTGCCGGAAGGCCCTTTCAAAAGCAGGATCGCCTTTTCAGCTGCCCATGTGGTTTGTAATCCTCTCGCAGATTCCGATCCCGTTTTAAAGGCAAAGATCGACTGGGAAAACACCTTAGCTTATCGAAGGCATCTATGGTCTATGGGTCTCTCGGTAGCAGAGGCGATGGATACGGCCCAGCGCGGAATGGGTCTTAATTGGGAGCATGCAAAGGAGCTGATTCGCCGGTCGGCGGCGGAGGCAAAAGCAGAAGGCGGCAGGATAGCATGCGGAGCCGGGACAGATCAGCTGCTCCCTGGCCCATCCGTCACCTTAGCGGATGTTCAGGCTGCCTATGAGGAGCAATGCGAATTTGTGGAACAGCATAACTCGCAAATCATCCTGATGGCAAGCAGGGCCCTGGCAGATTGTGCCCAAGGCCCTGAGGATTATGAGAGGATTTATGCCAATACTTTAAGACAGGTCTCTAAGCCGGTTATCCTTCACTGGCTTGGCGACATGTTTGATCCATCCTTAAAAGGATACTGGGGCTATAAGAATCTGGATGATGCGATGGAAGTCTGTCTGAATGTCATTTGGGATAACAAAGACAAAGTCGACGGAATTAAAATCTCTCTTCTTGATGCTTCCCGTGAAATAGAAATGCGCCGGCTTCTTCCACCAGGTGTGAAAATGTATACCGGTGATGATTTCAATTATCCTGAACTGATTAAAGGGGATGAACATGGATACAGCCATGCCCTGCTGGGGATTTTTGACGCCATCGCACCAGCTGCAGCTGCAGCCCTGCATGCTCTGGATGATCGTGACTATGAGTCCTATCATGCATTATTGGATAAAACAGTTCCGCTGTCACGTCATATTTTCCAGGCGCCAACTTATTCCTATAAAACCGGTATCGTCTTCATGGCTTATCTGAACGGGCACCAATCCCATTTCCGCATGATTGGCGGGGCTGAGAGTGCAAGGTCCATCGTGCATCTGTCGGAACTGTTTGTATTGGCAGACCAGGCCGGACTGCTGTCGGACCCTGAGCTTGCTGCAGAAAGAATGAAGCTGGTATTGAATTTAGCCGGGATTCGTCAGGAGGAGTATTCCAGTGGAAAATTATGAGCGTTTAAGTCTAAATCAAATTACGACAGAGCAATGGAATTTAAAAGAAGCCATCGAGGGATGTGCCCGGGCGGAAGTTCCCTGGATCGCCCCCTGGCGGCATAAGGTAGAGGAGTTGGGCTTAAGCACAAGCAAACGGCTGATCAGGGATGCGGGATTAAAGGTTTCCAGTTTGTGCAGAGGCGGCATGTTTCCCGCTGGAACTCCATCTGAGCGGCAAAAAAGAATAGAAGATAATAAAAGAGCGGTGGAAGAAGCGGCCGAGCTGGGTACGGATGTTCTCGTTCTGGTCTGCGGGCCGTCTCCTGACCGGGACATTGTATCTGCCCGGCAAATGGTCGAGGAAGGAATCTCCCAGCTGGTTCCATTCGCGGAATCGCATGGAGTGAAATTAGGCATCGAGCCGCTGCACCCTATGTATGCGGCGGAACGGTCGGTGGTCGTTTCTATGGACCTGGCTAACACTCTTGCGGAAGCATACCGGCCTGAACAGGTAGGTGTCGTTGTCGATGTCTTTCATGTATGGTGGGATCCCGACTTATATAACCAGATAAACCGGTCCAAAGGCCGAATCTTAGGCTTCCATGTTTCCGATTGGCTCGTTCCTACACCTGATATGCTGAAGGGACGGGGCATGATGGGCGACGGAGTAATAGAAATCAGCCGCATTCGCAAGGCTGTAGAGGAAACAGGCTACTCGGGGCCCATTGAAGTGGAAATTTTCAATGATCAAATCTGGAGCCAGCCTGCCGATGATACATTAATTCAAATGAAAGAAAGCTACTTGAAGCATGTGTAGTAAAAAAGAAGCGACAAGAGTTGTCGCTTCTTTTTTGTATGAGGGAATCTGGCGCATTAAGTGCAAGGAGGTAATTAACATCTCTTTCCAGATTGGCTAATGGATCAACGCTTCATCCAAACTTACGATGATAATGAGCCAAAGCCATCAGGGGGAAAATATACCGATAGCTATGATAATGGATGTAAAAGCTTCCTGCCATAGCCTGCCCTTTTGGATAGGCTGTTGTCCAATCCTCTTTATCGATTGAATGGACCAGGCAATGAATTCCTTTCTGGATCTCTTCGGTTGGCTGATCTTCCGCTGTAATTAAGGCATCCAGTGCCCATGCCGTGTCTGTTATGGTACTTGCATGCAAAGGAACATATGATTTCTTGCTGTCACTCAGGCAGGATTCCCCCCAGCCGCCATCCTCGTTTTGAATACCCTTCAGCCAGTCAGCGGCTTTTTGGATGGAAGGATGGTCTTTTGACATGCCTGAAGCAATAAGCCCTGTTACGGCTGCCCACGTGCCATAAATATAGCAAACACCCCATCTGCCATACCAGGAGCCATTCTGTTCCTGGTTGTTCAACAGCCAGTTAATGGCGTTTTGAACTGCAGGGTCATGATCAGGCAGGTTTGTATAATTCCCTAAAAACTCCAGCGTCCTTCCGGTCAGGTCTGCAGATGTGGGGTCTCCAAATATATATTCACCCTTTTCAATTGGCAGGAAGTCAAGCCATGGATTCTCGGTGTTTCTTTCAAAGGAAGGCCAGCCTCCATCATCATTTTGCATGGATAGCAGCCATTGGGTGCCCCGATTCCAGGCCTCCTGATTTTTTGAATTGTCCTCCACACTCCTGGCTATCGCTCTTAACGAAACAGTTGTATCGTCTATATCGGGATTGCGGGTGTTTACGTCGGAAAATCCCCATCCACCCGGCAGAGCATTCGGATTATGAATAACCCAATCTCCAAACTGATCATGCTGACGCTGCAGCAAATAGGTATTTGCTTTCTTTACAGCAGAATCTTCCGGTGAAAGGCCGGCTAACTGGAGAGCTGCATTAATCAGAGAAGTATTCCAGACACCGGCGTTAGCATACTGCATATGGGGGAGACCATCGATGTCAGTCCTGAGCGATTTCAGCCCTGCGACCGCATTTTTTACAATCGGATCATCCTTGGAGTAGCCAAGAGACAGGAGTGCAAAGATCATTAAAAAGGTAGAACTGAAATAACTATAGAATGTTCCATCCGGTTCAATCCGCTCGAGCATATATTTATTGGCCCGGTCCATAGCCAATGAGTGAAACTGTTCAGGCAGTCCTAAAAGATCTTCTACTCCTTCTTTGATGAATGATAATAATGACCGGTATTCCGGCTGGATATCCCATGGGACTTCTCCTGACCTTGTTAAAAGTAAATCTGAAAGGTCGGGGCTGTTTTTCGTTTTGATGCTGAACTTTTTCTCTGCCAGAATCAAAATCGGAGCCAGATTTACACGCCCATACACGGAAAACTGATAAAAGTTAAACGGGAAGGAGAGAGGCAGAAGCATAATCTCTACGGGAACCGGAAAGGATTCAGGCCATTTATACTGTCCTGTAGAGGAAAGCATAATTTTTGTGAAAACATTCACGCTTTCCATACCGCCATGCTCCAGTATGAATTCCCTGGCGGCTTTCATTCGGGGATCTTCCTTCTGAATATAACCCGAATATAATAGCCCGTAATAAGCCTCCAAAGTGGCAGTTGCATTTCCATCCTTTTCATCCTCAAAAATCTTCCAGGCGCCATTTTCCTCCTGTTTGCTTATGATCCTTGCTGCCAGCCCCTGTATTAATTTTTCATCATGTATCTCCAGTGTCTTTAATAAAATGATCATATAAGCATCTGTTGAAATGCCAGTTTCAAATGGATAATTCCAGGAACCATCAGGAGACTGGTCTTTTCTTAACAGGGTGATGAGATTGTTCATGCTAGAAACCGTATCAGTCATTTCATGCACATTCCTCTCAAGTAAAATGGATCCTTTAGATACATATTCATCTGACTGAAAGAGAATTCATGGAGGAGGGGATGCTCATCTTTTTTCAAAAGAAACAAGGGAAGTCCCCAATGGGCTGGTTAAAGGAAGAATTAAAGAAAAGGACACGAACTCAAAAATCGATCCATCTTTCAGAAGAGGAGAAGGGAATCCTCAGCCATATTAAACGGGAGACAATGGGCTGGAATCTGAATAATGTCACCAGGACAAAAGCCTATCTTGATTTCTACCGGCAGCAACCGGAAATCCATTGGGCCTTTTTGGGACATATGGTTTCCCGCAATGGCGGATGGAATATGACCGATTTAAAGGGGGAGATTCTGTCCCGATTATTACCGAATCGCGAAAAACATTCCTTCTTTTCCTTTCTGGAAAGAGGGAATTGGCTCATTTTTCAAGATGCCTATCCGCAATTTTTGATTTACCGGGAAAGCCTGAAAAGAAATAAGCCATTATTTTACCTTTTTCCGCTCCTTAATATTTCCGTCTTCATGGAAACGGTCTGGAGCTGTTTTTGGAGAAAGCCCGATCCTTACCTTCTCACCATTGCCCTTGTCATAAATGAACAAAGCTATTTAGAAAATAGGGTGATTCAAAATCCGCTATATAAACAAGAGGTTTTTCATAAGTTTGAATTTAAGCTGCAGGAGCTTCTGGCCTTGAATCACATCCTTTTTCCTTATGAAAGGAATGGCGTTACCCATATGAAGGGCCAGACATTGAATCATTTTGAATCGCTTCATGAACGGATCCTATTAGGGAAAAAGCTGTATGATATCCTGTTTAAGGACAAAGAGTTGCTTGCCTTAACGGAACAATGGGCATATGCTCACCCCCATACCGGTTCAAGGAAGGATTATTGGCCGCATATTTTCAATGATGTCCATGAAGGACTGCCAGGCGAGCAATATCAGTTTCAATTAAAATCGTGCCAGCTGCGGCCGGGGGGAAGACGGATTTATAGCCCAAGCCTTGAAACGGCCTGGAAAAATAGGAGCCAGCATGATGCCGAATCAGGGGATTGGTTTAGGGATTTTCACGTATTGGAGTATTTTCTGGAGTTAGACGATATGATCAATGGGGAGATCCAGCATGCATACTGTAAAACACTTGAAAGGCTCGAGCTCGCAGCCCTTGCGAAAAAAGCCGTCTGGAATTAGAAGCTATATGCCGGCCATGCTATTGGCATCGCTGTTAGGCACATACTTAGATTTGTATTTTATCGGGAAGGGGATGTACTACTTCCCGAACCGGCCATTCTCAGCCATTTTTTCAATCAATATACTGTTCACCCTGGCAGTCCTTCCTATCTTCATGATTCCATTATTAAAAATCATGAAAAGCCTGAAGGGCTGGTTAAAAGGGATGTTTGTTTTATCCATCAGCTTAGCAATGGCAGCCTTGGAAAAAATGGGAGAGGACATGGGAATGTTTGTCCATGCAGAAAACTGGCATCATCATTATACCTTTGTGGGATACAGCCTATTTATCGGATTGATCACTGCGTTTCATGGATGGATCAATAAAAAGAATAAGGAATGAATTATGTTTAAAAGCCTATTTCGATGGAAAATAGGCTTTTTTCTTTTTTCTGTATCAATTAATACGCATCAACGAAAATAGAAGACTATCTTTCAGTAATAATACAAAGATTAGAATTATTAAAGACAGTTAACACTCTATTTACAAATCGGTAAAGGTGCGATTGTTCGACATATTTTTAAAAAACGCTTGATATAATGACAGTATTTTAAAGGGAGGGAGATGAAACCGGCTAAGTACTTGCATGTTTAATACAATTTGACAATCCTTCGCAGCGAGAATTAACCCATCTATAAAGAAAAATTCACGTCAAAATCATTGGGGGAGGAATCATGACGGAGGTTTTACTTTATGTCGGTACATATATTTCTCTTACTTTTGCCCTCGGCTGGCTGATTACGGTTGCTTTTAATCTGTTTTTAAAATGAACACAACCTCCCACTTCCATACACGATAGAGGGTTCTGCGGATTGTGCTCATTCTTCAAGCATCTTTAAAACCAGGGAGGTTATAAGATTTGTGGATTCTAACACTTTTTTTACATGACAAAGTCAAAATGTTTGAGTATGACAACAAGGATGAAGCCAGAACGGAGTTCGAGAAAGCAAATGGATGTAAGATTCTTTCTGAGATCATCCATTACAGGGACTTTGAAAAAGAGGAAGTTAAATCCCTGGGCAAATGAAGCAGAGTCGTAAATGGAGTAATAATGCCAGGCCTTCTTAACCGGAGGTCTTTTTTTTATGAAAAATTTAAACCTTTTTGTTAGGTGTTTGGAAGTATGCAAACATTTAATAGGTGTGTTTGTTATTTCATTGACTAAATTCAAACTTTGTATTATTATGTTTATCATAAAGCAAACAAAGTGATAATTTGTTTATTCATATGGATTAGGATGTGTATTGGCTAATGGAATTATCAAATCTATTCTGGGACGCTTCTTTGGAGGAGCTTAAACAGGGCTATATCGAAGAAAAGGATTCATTTACATGCCTCTTATGCGGGGAAAAGATTGAAAAAGGGATTGTATATCCGTATAAAGATAGATTGTACGAAGCGGAACGGTATATGCGCATTCATATCGAAACGGCGCATAACTCGGTGTTTGATTATTTGCTGTCCATGGATAAGAAGCTTACAGGGCTTACCGATCATCAAAAAAGTCTTCTGCAGCTTTTTCATCAGGGTAAAAGCGATAAGGACATTCAGAAAGAACTGGACATGGGGAGCACCTCGACCATCCGCCATCACCGTTTTGCTTTAAAGGAAAAGGAACGGCAGGCGAAGACCTTCCTGGCAATCATGGAATTGCTGAAGGCAAAGGATGAGTACGCACCAGCGTTCCTGCCTGTCCATAAAACAGCCACGATGGTGGATGACCGCTATAACATTACAGAAGAAGAACAGGAGAAAATCCTTAAGAAATACTTCCCTGAAGGCACTGATAAGCCCCTCGTAAAGTTTCCGCCAAAGGAGAAGCAAAGGCTGATTGTGCTGCGGGAGATTGCCGGGCAGCTTCAGCCTGAGCACACATATGGCGAGAAAGAGATAAATCGGGCATTGCAGGGCTTTTATGAGGATTATGCTTTGATCAGACGATATTTGATCGATTATGGATTTTTGGACCGGAAGCTGGATGGCAGCGAGTATTGGCTTAAAAAATAGACAAACGGGGGATTATCATGGAACGCAAAAGAGAATTAAAACAGCAGTTTAAAGAAACGCCCATTGAAGCAGGGGTTTATCAAATAAAGAATACAGTGAACAATAAAATCTTCATTGGCAGCACAAATAATTTAAAAAGCTTGAATGGAGTAAGATTTTCACTCGAAACAAACGGCTACATGCCTAATCGGGAGCTGCAGGACGAGTGGAATCAATACGGGAAAGAGGCATTTGAAATCGGCATTCTGGAGAAGCTGAAAAAGAAAAATGATCCGTATTTCAACGAAAAGGAAGCCCTGGAAAAGCTGGAAGAAAAGTGGCTGGAGGAGCTGCAGCCATATGGGGACAATGGATATAACAAGAAGAAATGACGTGTGCACACGTCATTTTTTGTTGCCGAAAAACTTACTCCACAGTCACGAATAGCTTTCTTATTATTGAATTTTTGGATGCAGTAACCATGATAATCGGGCAGCCTTAAAGAGTAATGAAAATTCTTTACGTAACTAATTTAACATGTTAGTCATATTTTGAAAATTCTGAACTAAAATATAACTGTATACAATTATATTTTAGGAGGTGGTTAAACTGAATAAAAAAGCAGCGGCAGTAAGAATTTCCGCAAAAGACTTCGCCTATCAGGAGATCAAAAATCGGATTCTTAAGTGTGAATATATGCCAAATCAGCCTATTGCAGAGGAGGAATTGGCTAAAGAGCTGGAAATTAGCCGAACTCCGCTCCGTGAAGCCATGCAGAGGCTTGAACTTGAGGAATTGGTAGTCAGACAGACGAATGGGCGGTTAAAGGTTGCACCTGTATCCGCACAAGAAGTGAGAGAGCTCTTTCTTATCCGCAGTATGCTGGAAGGCATTGTTGCAGCCGAAGCAGCAGAAAAATGCACAGAACAGGATATAAGGCATTTATCTTATTTTGCCCGCATGATCAAACAAACGGCTTATGAAGGTAACATGGAAGATATCAGCCATTTCGGGAGTCAATTTCATACGTATCTCTATGAACTAAGCCAAAACAAAACAGCTGTAAAAATACTTAGGCAGCTTAACGATCATATTATGCGTTATAGGAGGCTCGCTCATTTTATAGATACAAAAGAGACATCCTTTGAACATGAAGTGATTCTGAATTTTATAGTAAAGAAAGATAAACACAATGCCGAAGCTATGATGAAAAAGCATGTATTAAATTCTATGGAGAAGGCTGTAACAGCTATAAAACAGTATGAAAACAAGGTGAATGAGATTAAATAGAAAAAGCATATTGGGAAAAGGGGGATTCTATGTCGTATGCCATCATTGGTGCTGGCAACACAGGGCAGGCTATTGCAGGTTATCTTTCTTTACAAGGCGAGGAGGTGAAATTATATAGCAGAGACTCCCGAAAAGCAGAGCTGATTTCCCGAAAGGGACTTACCCTTAAAGGTGTGTATTCAGGCAAAGTTCATTTAAAAGCATCGGTTGATTTAAAAGAAGTAATAGATGAAGCTGAGTTTATAATTATTTCAACTACAGCGTTTGGACACAGACCGATCTTTAATCAGCTAAAGCCATTAATAAAAGCCAATCAGACGATTGTGATTTTTCCAGGGTATTGGGGAGCGGTCGAATGCAAAGAAATCCTTGGTGAAGAATTCGAGAAAAAGAATATCACGATAGCAGAGACAAGTGCCATGCCTTTTGTCAGTAAAGCAGATTATAACGGAAACGTCTCTATCAATAAAGTTAAGAAAAACGTTCAAATAGGCTCCATTTCACATTCCGCAAATACTCCAATCTCTAAAAAGTTCCTAAAAACTTTTCCGCAATTAACACCGACTAAGAATGTCTTTGAAACTTCCATAAATAATACAAATGTTATTATCCACACGCCAATTGCCATATTTAATGCCAGCAGGATTGACGCTTCAGAGGAGTTTCAATTCTACCCGCAAGGTGCTTCACAAAAAACCGTTTCATATATTGAAAAAATTGATGAAGAAAGACTTCGCATAGCAAAAATTCTAGAGATAGAGACTCAGGATACCTTAACTTTATTAAATGAATTCTACGAATCGGATTATTCAAGCTTATATAAAGCTTTATCGGGATTATTCCCTAAAGGCAGCGGACCTGTATCATTGGACCATAGGTATTTAATAGAAGATATTCCTTATGGTCTTGTTCCGATATCTGAATTAGGGAAATTGGCAGGAGTAAAGACTCCTTACACTGACGCCATTATTCAAACAGCTTCCTTGTTAATGGAAAGGGATTTTCGAAAGGAAGGAGTCGATTTTAAGGGGTTAACAAGGGAGGATGTGCAAGCCCTTAGAGGAGTTATTCAGTGAATGTAAAGTGTTCCTTAATCTAATAGAGGGGGTACTAAGATGGGTCAATTAGAAATGAACAATCCAGTTCAGCAGGTAAAGAATAAAATTACGGCTGTTGATTTGATTACCATCGTCATCTTCGCTGTATTGTATAGAGTCCTCTGGTATTTCTTTAAATTTGCAGGAATTGTTTTCCCATTCAATCATACATTTGTCTACTTATTTTGTGCATTTTGCCTGGTTCTTTGCTGGGTTATTGTCAGGCGGCCTTATGCATCGTTTTACTTTACCGTAGCCTGGTGTGCGATTAACTTTTTCATTCAGGGAGAAATTCCTGTTTACTGGGTTCTTGTCGTCATCGCTCCGCTGCTGCCTGAGCTCTATTTGAACATCAGCAGAAAAGCATTTAGTAATCCGGATGACATCTATTCAAGCACTAAACATTTGATCATCGCGGCAATCCTCTATAACGCCGTTTATGAAGCTTTTGTATGGTGGAGCATTGTTAGCGTGATGAAAATTCCTGTACCATTCCATTTGATGGGCATTGTCTTTGCCATTTCCATTGTTGGTATGGTCATCGGAACCGTGTTTGGGAGAAAATTTGGTACTCGGATTAAAGCTCTCATGGGCTAAGGTCAGCCCAATCAATCTTCGGGAGGTGTGACAAATGGCGGCAATTGATTTTGTTTCCAACTTGGATGAAGAAACTTGGGTGCATAAACTTGATCCAAGGGCAAAATTATGTTTAATTCTGGGCTTTGTGATCATTCCGCTTTTATTTATGGATCCTCTATATTTAACAGGAATCCTTCTATTGGGAATGGTGCTGTGGTTTTCGGCAAAGATCAAGATCAAACCGATTCTTCCTTTGCTGGTGACCATCTTAATTCTAGCCATGTCAGCAATCGTGTTTGCGACGTTTTACAATTACAATCAGCCGGATGAAACCATCTTATTTTCAATCGGTTCTCTTCAGGCAACGGATGTTGGCCTTTATTCAGGCTTAATCCTGGGATATCGGATTGGCATCCCCTGTTTTATGACGATCATAATCATTTCTACCACAGACCCTGCCCTATTGGCTAAGGGGTTAATGAAAATGAAAGTGCCGATTAATGTGGCGTTTATGTTCCTTGGCACTTTGCGATTTTTTCCGCTGGTTTTTGAAGAACTGACGAATATATCAAATGCCCAGACCATTCGAGGAGTCAATAAAAAAGGGCTGAGAGGAAGCTGGAATAGTTTTAAACTGGCTGTATTTCCGCTCTTAATCAATTCCTTGAGAAAAAGCCGGACAATGGGTCTGGCTGTGGAAAGCAAAGGCTTTAGTAAAATGGCATGGAAAGAATACTATCAAGATATGAAGTTAAAAAAAATGGATTGGTTTGCAATCGCCTTCACCATTATCTTCTTTGCTGGTGCCATCTATATTCGATTCATCCTGGGGCTGGGAGGATCAAATTCAATCGTCTACAGCTAAATTCAGGATCCCCTTAAGAAAGGAGTGAATGTATGAATGACAATCCTATTGTTGAAGTAAGCGGGGTCAGTTTTTCTTATTCAGGCACGGAAAAGAAAGCACTACATGATATAAATATGAAGATAGGTAAGGGAGAATTTGTCCTTATCTCCGGTACCAGCGGAAGTGGAAAAACGACTTTAGCGAAATGTCTAAACGGAATCATACCCCATCTGGCAGAGGGGAATCTAGCAGGAGAAATCGTTATCAATGGAATGAATACTCAGCGTGTTCCTATGCATGACCTTGCCAGTGAGATTGGTATGGTCTTTCAAAATCCAGAGGATCAAATTTTCTCCATCCGGGTGGAGGATGAAATTGCCTTTGGAGTGGAATGTCAGGGCTGCCAGCAGGAAGTCATTCGGGAAAGAGTTCATTACGCGCTGAAAAAGCTAAAGCTTGAAGACATTAAGAAGCAAATTACCTTCTCATTATCAGGGGGGCAAAAGCAAAAGGTCTCCATTGCCAGCAACCTGGCTATGCTCCCATCTATCCTTATATTGGATGATCCTACAACCGATCTGGATCCGGTAAGCAAGCAGGAAGTAATGGACATTCTAATGGAATTGAAAGAAGAAATTGATACAACCTTTATCATTATTGAACATGATTTAAATGATTTGATTGAAGCCGTTGACAGAGTAATCATAATGCACGAAGGATCTATTCTTTATAATGGGAGCCCAAGTGAAATCTTTTATACTTATTTTGATGAACTGAACAAGCTCGGAATCAGAATTCCAGATCATATCAGGCTGGCTAAGTACCTCATAGAAAATGGACACCAATGTGATTTTTATCCCATCTCAAAGAAAGAAGCATATGAATGGGCTAAAAAACTGCTTGTATCGGGAAAATTAAACCTGCCAAAACACAAGGTAGAAATAAATGATATGAATGAAGAGACTGTTGCTAAACTGGAAGCTGTAAATTTTAGTTACCAGAAAGGCAAGCAAATTCTATATGATATCAATCTTGAAGTTCAGAAAGGCGAATTCCTTGCAATTGTCGGGCACAATGGTTGTGGGAAGTCCACCTTAATGAAAAACTTAATTGGTTTGCTAAAGCCCCATCAAGGATCGGTTATCATCAATCATAAGAATACGAAAGAGCATAGAGTCCAGGATATCATATTGGATATCGGATATGTTTTCCAGAACCCCGACAACCAGCTTTTTTGCAACTCTGTGGAAGAGGAAGTGGCATTTGGACTGATAAACAGGGGCTACAGCAAAGAATTGGTCGAGGAGCAAGTCGAATTGGCCATCAGTACGGTAGGATTACAGAAAAAAAGAAAAGATCATCCGTTTTCGCTTAGCAGGGGTGAAAGACAGCGGTTGGCTGTTGCCACGATGCTTGTATCGAACCCCAAAATAATTCTGCTTGATGAACCAACGACAGGTCAGGATGAGCAAAGCCTTAAAGCCCTGTTAACGCTAATGAAAAAACTTATTGAAGAGAAGGATGCAACGATTATCATGATTACACATGATATGGAGGTTGTTGCGCAATATGCAAGTAGAGTAGTTGTCATTGATGACGGTAAAATCGTTCTGGATGGGCATCCGAGTGACGTATTTTTCAACAGCTGCCAAAAGCTGTATTCACTTAAATTAAAGCCGCCGATCATCTCGCAGTTTGCTGCAGATTTATCAGAAGAGGGGTTTCCAAAGGTTACAAATTGGAATATGTTCAGCAGCAATTTTATTAACAGTAAATCTGATAAATTCGGGAAGAAATCAATAATTTAAAAGTTGTAATGTTATGAAGGACACTGCGGAGTTAACGGTGTCCTTTTTAGTGTAAAAAAACAATTAGAAGAAAAGTGGCTTAGTGAACTGCAGCCGTTTGGAGATAAAGGATATATCAAAAGTCAAAAGAGCTGGCAAAAAGCGGGATGATTTAGTGAAAAGGATATACACAAATATTTGAAAATAAGTAATAATTCACCGTGAATAAATTGATCGCAGAAGCTATAATCACTGATAGAAATACCCCTTTTTTTCGGCAGCAAAATATCAAACAAAGGAGTGGCAGTGTTGGAAAGGAAAAGAATTGCCTATTGGGTTATCCCTCTCATCCTGTTCATTTGCTTTTTGGGAAGTGCTGTCTATACTGCAGGGCAGCCGGAAGCAGCGAGCGGTAAGAACCAATCCGCCCTAAAAGGGCAATATTATCTTGAAGACGTGGTAAAAATTTATGTGCCATCCACCTATGATGTTGATCAGCCAATTGATAATACTCCCTATGTGAACAAAACTTTAGAAAAATTTTCGGGAATGTTTGGAGGGGCAACAGCTGTTGATGGAACAGGTGCATGGCTGTCTGATGACGAGCAGCTTGTAAAGGAGAAAGTGACAATCGTGTACAGCTTTGCAGAGGATCTTGACAAGAAAAAGATTAAGGAAGTAGTTGCCTATGCCAAATCTTTAAAGGAAGAAATGAAACAATCATCCGTATCACTTGAAGTCAACGGAAAGATGTATTTTATTGAAAAATATATAAAAAAGAGAGGCTGAAGGTGTGTATCCTTCCAGCCTCTCTGATTGCTATTTCAAGGCTAATGATTCCTTCAGCCAATTCTTTCCCTCGACAAATCGGCTGACCATCATGGCCGAAACCGTATTGCCGGCTGAATTCAGAAGGGTTGCCGGTGCATCAATGATTGTAGAGATGACCGCGATGATCGGAAGTACTTCAGGCGGGAACCCGAACACGCTTAAGATCAGCATCTCGCCAATCATACCGCCGCCAGGGATAGCCCCCATTACAGCTCCAACCAGGAATGATACAGCAAGAATGGTCAGAATGCTTGTCATGCTCGACATGTCTTTTCCAAACAAGCTGAACAGGAAAACAATCTTAAACACTCCGCCAAGAACAGAACCATCTTTATGCGTATTAGCCCCAAGCGGAATCATGGTCTCAGCAATATCCTGCGGAACCCCCATCTTTCTGACGGCTGCAAGGTTAATCGGAATACATGCTGCACTCGAGCATGTGGCAATCGCACTGACTGAAGGAGTGATGGCATTCTTCCAGAACACCTTGACCCCATCCTTCCCGCCAGCCGCAAAGGCATACAGTGTAAAGAATCCAAAGAAGTAAATGAGCGTTAATACAAGATAAAGGACAAACACACGTACATATCCCCCAAGAATCTGCGGGCCAAGCTCACCAATGATGGTTGCGAAGTAACAGCCAAGACCAATTGGCGCATAGTACATCACAAATCCAACAATCTTCATCATGACAGCTGAACCAGAAGAAAGAAGATTTGCAATCGGCTTGCCTTTTTCACCAGACATCGCAGTTGCCAGTCCGAATAAAATCGAGAACACAATCAGCTGCAGCATATTATTTTTCGAAAACAGCATCTGGAAATCAGGCACCGTGAACGCCTGAACCAGCTGACCCAGGAACGTGACATCTTCTGCTTCAGGATCAACAGCTGCCTCCGTCATAATGCTCTTAATGGCAGAGATATCTGTGTTTTTCAGCGGATCCACAATAGAAATTCCGATGAAGCCCAGAATAGCGGAAATAACAGCCGTAATGAAAAACACAGTGAAAATTCCGGCCATGATTTTCCCGAGCCTTTTCATACCGCCCATATTCGCCAGGCTTGAAGCGATGCTGAAGAAGACGAGCGGGACAATGATCATAAACAATAAATTTAAGAATAAATCCCCAAACGGCTTCACAACCGCTGTCTTCGGGCCAAAAACCACTCCGGCAATTCCGCCGATCAGGATGGAAAGGAGCAGGAAGATGGTTAGTTTGTAATTTGAAAGAACCTTTTTCATAATGTCTCAACCTTTCTATATATTCCAACACTCTATTATATTATCAAATACTGTTATAAAAAAGGCTGTAGAATTATTTTTTTAAATTCTGTCTGATTCGCTTTTTCTGGATAAGTATTTCCATCTTTGACCAAGCACCATTTGACTTGAATCATTAAATATCTTACAGTTAAAACAACCAATAGTCGAAAGGGTGAAGAAAAGCACATGATCCTATAATCCTAGCTTTAGAGAAAATCGATATTTCAGCCTCTGGTTCAGTTCCGAAAATGTGTTGGAATGGGCTTTATTTATCGATTGTTTTTCTGAGATAGGATTAATGTGTGTGCTTTTTGACTTGAAAAGGGGCTGAACTAATCGAAAGCCTATTTAAGTCTATTTATGTGCTGCATTGCCTCCTGTCTCGGAAAAACGAGATAGGGGGCTTTTTGTTTTTGAAAAAAAATATTGGTGTTCGGAGGGAACAGTATGGAATTTAAATTACAGGAAATAGATCTTGCCAGTAAAGATACAGGTCCATACGGAATCGCTGTTTCAGACAAGGGAGAGGTCTGGTTTACACAGCATAAAGCCAATAAGATAAGCTGCATTGGGTTGGATGGGGGATTGACAGAATACCCGCTGCCGACACCCGATGCAAAGGTCATGTGTGTAATAGTGTCGTCAAAAGGAGAGGTCTGGTTTACCGAAAATGCAGCCAACAAAATAGGGAGAATAACAAAAGAAGGGACTATTCAGGAATATCCCTTGCCCCATCCAGGTTCAGCACCCTATGGAATTACAGAAGGGTCAAACGGAGAGATATGGTTTACTGAAATGAATGGAAACCGTATTGGGCGGATTAAGGATGACGGTTCTATCCATGAATACAATCTTCCTATTCAAGGTTCGTACCCAGCATTTATTACGCTGGGATCTGATGATGCCCTATGGTTCACAGAAAACCAAAATAATTCCATTGGAAGAATTACGGAAAATGGAGAGGTTACAGAGTTTACAATTCCTACACCAGCTTCTGGTCCGGTTGGAATTACGAAAGGCAACGATGGTGCACTCTGGTTTGTCGAGATTATCGGCAATAAAATTGGACGTATTAACACATCTGGAGAAATAACGGAATATGAAGTTCCAACCCGGAACGCCAGGCCGCATGCCATCACGGCAGGAGCAGGAAATGATTTATGGTTCACGGAGTGGGGAGCAAATAAGATTGGAAGACTTAGAGATAATGGGATTATTGAGGAGTATCCGATTGAAACTCCAAATGCAGAACCGCATGGGATTTCAAGCAGTGATGGGAAAACCATATGGTTTGCATTGGAGTGTGATAAGATTGGGAAACTCACTATTATGAATGATTGATCTCATTTTTTAGAGGAAATTTAATAGAGTATTCAACCCCGTTATAACTATTATACGGGGATCTTTTAATTGTGTTTTAAAAACCAAAACTAATATCCTCAGAAAAAATATTATAAGTTATTGTTGTAATTTTAAGAATATTAATTATAATAAAGTTGAGAGGTGATTCAGGTGTCAGTTAAAAATGCGACTGAGGAAAAAGTACTTACTCCAAGAGGAATTGAAACGCGTGAAAAACTGTTAAGAGCAGCTGAAGAGGTTTTTGGGCAGAAGGGATATTTTGAGACTTCCATCGTCAATATTTCACAGGAAGCCAAAGTCGCCCAGGGAACCTTCTATAACTATTTTCCTTCAAAGAAAGATATCTATGATGAGTTAATCCGCAGCTACAGCCGGGATCTGCGCATTGCGATTAAGGAAGGAATGGCAGGAAGTTCTACATTTGAAGAAGCACAGCGAAATGGCTTTTTTGCTTTCTTCAGCTGGGTCAAAAATCATCCTAATTTATACAGCATTGTCCAGCAGGCTGTCGTGGTGGATCAGGAGCTGTTCCGCTGGTATTACGGGAAGCTCGCCAATGGATTTTTAAAGAGTTTGTCTCAAGGCGTAGAGGCTGGCGAATTTAAAGACCTTGACCAGGAGACAGTTGCTTATTGTTTAATGTCGATTGGACAGTTCCTCGGTATGAGATGGGTGTATTGGGAAAAGAAAGAAGTCCCTGAAGAGGCATTTGATGCTGCAATGACACTCATCTTTCAAGGACTAAAAAAGTAAAGAGGGGGAGTTCGATGAAAGGGATTGCCTATTGGATTCAGAAATGGGCATACACACATCCAGATCGAACAGCAGTCATAACAGATAACGAAAAGGTGTCCTACAGGCAGCTGGATAGAATGGTCGATTCAGCTGCCGCGAAGATTCAGGAAAAGCTGCAAGGAGGAAAAGGGGAGCGCATCGCCATTCTGTCGCACAACCGGATTGAATACATAGTCCTCCTTTTTGCCATTGCAAAGGCAGAATGTGTGGCGGTCCCGCTCAATATTCGGCTAAGTGCAACGGAACTGGTTTTCCAGCTCAACGATAGCGGTTCAAAGGTGATCTTTGCTGAAAAAGAAAATGCTGAGTTTGCAGCCTCCCTTATTGAACAAAGCGAACTCCAGAGTATGGAGTTTATGGAGGACTTATACCAGGGTACTCAAACAAGCTTTGTGAATGAAAATACGATTAATGAAGAAGCTCCATACATTATCTGCTACACCTCGGGGACCACCGGCAAACCGAAAGGGGCCGTACTGACACAGAGCAATATGTTCTGGAATGCGGTCAATAACAAACTCGCGATTGATTTAACATCAGAGGACCGCAGCATTGTGCTCCTTCCGCTGTTTCATATTGGCGGAATTGGACTATTTGCATTTCCGGCCCTGTTTTCAGGGGGAACGATCGTCATTCCCGGAAAGTTTGAGCCTGAAAAGGCGATGTCGATGATCCAGGAGCATAAGGTGACCATCGTGATGGGTGTTCCGACCATTCATCAGGCACTGCTGACAAGTCCATCATTCCAAACGGCTGATTTAAGCGCAGTCCGCTGGTTCTATAATGGAGGAGCACCATGTCCGCGTGAATTAATAGATGCCTATTTTGATAGAGGATTCCTGTTCGGCCAGGGCTTTGGAATGACCGAAACCTCTCCTACTCTATTTATGCTTACAAAAGAAGACGCACCGCGAAAGAAGGGATCGATCGGCAAGCCGGTATTATTTTCCGAATATAAGCTGATCGATTCTGACGGTAAGGAGGTTGAAAAAGGAGAAGTTGGCGAGCTTGCGGTGAGAGGGCCAAATATTATGAAGGAATATTGGAACCGGCCTGATGCCACGAAGGATTCATTGAAAGATGGCTGGCTTCTGACAGGCGATTTAGCGAAAACGGATGATGAAGGTTTTCTTTACATTGTAGGCAGGAAGAAAGAAATGATCATTTCAGGCGGAGAAAATATATACCCCCTTGAAGTAGAGCAAGTGATCAGCCAATTAAGAGATGTTGTTGAAGTTGCCGTGGTTGGGAATGCTGATCCACTTTGGGGTGAAGTACCTGAAGCGTTTATTGTCAAACGAAATGGAAGCGCTTTAACAGAGGGGGATGTTATTCAATACTGTCAGGGGAAACTCGCAAAATATAAGATTCCGAAGAAGGTTACTTTTTTAAACGGGCTTCCGAAAAATGCCACGGGAAAAATACAGAAAACACAACTTTTAGTAAGAGGGTGAAATGGTGATCAGTTATAGTGTCGGCCAGCAGGCCTCCTGCAGCAAAACCATTACGGAAACAGACTTTGTGATGTTTGCGGGATTAAGCGGCGACTTCAACCCGGTCCACATAGACGGGGAATACGCCAAAAAAACGAGGTTCAAACAGCGGATCGCTCATGGTCTCTTAACATCCAGTTTATTATCCCAGCTATTGGGTGTGCATCTGCCGGGAAAAGGATCCATTTATGTAGAACAGACGATCCGATTTAAGGCGCCTGTTTTTATAGGGGATACCATTACCGCAAAAGGAACGGTTCAGGAAATTGACAGCGAAAGGCGAATACTGACTTTGCTGACAGAATGCTTTAATCAGGATGGGACACTAGTTTTGACGGGCACAGCCAAAATGATGGTGCCTGAGGATGGAGGGGTAATCTGATGGGAATTGGCATTAAAGCAACAGGAGTTTTTTTTCCTCCTGAAATCGAAACGGCAGCCGATCTGGCTGTAAAGACGGGAATACCCGAACAGGTGATTATCGAAAAGTTCGGTTTAGTTCAAAAGCACGTTGCAGATGACAGCCTGCATGCCTCCGACCTGGCAATTGCTGCGGGAACGCAGGCGATCGAAGGGATCGACCCGCTGTCCATCGATGTCGTGATTTACTTTGGAAGTCCTCATAAGGATTATTATGTCTGGTCAAGTGCTCCGAAAATACAGCATGAATTAGGGACAAAAAATGCCTATGCGTTTGAAATCATGAATGTCAGCTCCTGTTTTCCGATTGCATTGAAGGTAGCGAAAGATATGATTGCTTCAGACCATTCCATTCAAAATATTTTGCTGGTTGGGGGATGCAAGGAATCACAAATTATCGATTATGCTAACCCGCGCTCACGCTTCATGTTCAACTTTGCGGATGGAGGCACTGCTGCTCTGGTCACAAGGGATGCCTCCCAGAATGAAATACTCGAAAGTGCCATCCTGACAGACGGATCCTTTCATGATGATGTCCGAACACCGGCTGGAGGGTCCAAGCACTTTGCAAGCCACGAAACAGTCGAGAAAAACCTCCATTATATTGATGTAAAAGATCCGCAATCCATGAAAGAAAGACTTGATCCTGTATCGATTGCAAATTTTGATCATGTAGTTCGCGAAGCACTCCATAGAAGCGGTTATACTCCTCAAGATATGAAACTCCTATTGCCACTGCACACCAAACGTTCCATGTTCAAAGAACTCTTACAATCACTCGAACTTACAGAAGAAAAAGCCATTTACTTAAATCACCATGGCCACATGTCTTCACTCGACCCATGCATTGGTCTGCACTTTGCACAGGAACGGGGACTTTTAAAACCAGGGGATATTGCCGTAGCTGTCAGTGCGGGAACTGGGTATACGTGGGCTGCGACTGTTGTGAAGTGGAAAGGAGAGAAAAGATGAAAAGGATAAAGGGGATAGTCCTGTTCCTCCTTCTATTTTCACTTTGGGGCGGAAGCAGCGGTTTTGCAGAATCTTCCTATAGCTTTCAGCAGGCCTGGGGAAATGAGACTGATCCCGCCAACAAGTTCAGGACGCCGGTAGCACTGGCCAAAGATAGCTCCGGTAATCTTTACATGGCAGATATGGGGAATCATCGTATAGTAAAAATGGATTCCTCCGGCAAAATCCTGGGTGCATTTGGATCCCTCGGCCATTCACCGGGAGAATTTAATATGCCTTTTGGCATTGCCATTGATCGAGAAGGGAACATTCTGGTTGCTGATACAGGCAACTACCGAATTCAGAAGTTTGATTCCCAATTCAAATTCATTAAGAGCTGGGGAACTAAAGGGGAAGGGAATAATCAATTTGGGTTTCCTAGAGAAATAGCGATAGATCAGCAGAACAATTATTACATTACAGATGAATTTAACCATCGCATTCAAAAATATAATTCCGAGGGACAGTATCTCCTTACGATTGGATCCTATGGAAAAGGCGATGGGCAGATGGCGCTTCCGCAAGGCATTGCCATAAACAATAGTGGCGAAGTTTATGTAGCGGATACGTACAACAATCGAATTCAAGTGTTCGATCAGAACGGCAGCTTCAAGCGAAAAATAGGCGGTCTTGAACCTGGATTAGGCTCTTATCAGTTTTACCATCCAAGGGGAATCAACTTTGAGCCTAATTCCGGAGCTTTATATGTAGCGGACACCTATAATAACCGAATCATGAAATTTGATGCCTCTGACCGTTTTCTCTATACAACTGGTATTTTTCCTAACTTAGTGTATCCGAATCAGGTCCTGCCGGATGGAGATGGAGATTTATTTATTACCGATACAGGCAATAACCGGATTGAAGTCTACAAGGAAATAGGATTGAGCATCTCGTATAAGATGACAATCGGATTAGGCAGGTATGGTGACAAACAATATGCAGGACCTTACGATGTTCAAAGCGATTCAAAGGGAAATGTGTTTGTTTCTGATTCCTTTAATCATAGAATCCTGAAGTATAATACAAACGGAAGTCTGGTAAGTAAATGGGGAAGTATGTACGGGACAGGCGGACCTTTTGGCTACGGCAGTTATGCAGGTCAATTTTTTGTGCCGAGACAAATAGCAGTTGACCGTTATGACAATGTATATGTGGCTGACTCAGTGAATCACCGCATTCAAAAGTTCTCCAATTCAGGAACCTTTCTGGCAGCCTACGGATCTTTAGGAACATTAAGCGGCTTTTTTCAATTCCCAAGCGGTGTGGCAGTTGACAGCAAAGGCAATATCTTTGTGTCAGACTCTGAAAATAACCGAATCCAAAAGTTTAATTCCTTTTTCGTGTATATGAAGGAATGGGGCAGAAAAGGGACTGGCAATGGCGAATTCTCTCAGCCGATGCAGCTGGCGATTGATTCTAAAGACAATGTGTACGCAGTGGACCGAATCAACAATCGTGTTCAGAAATTCGATAACAATGGCCAGTTTATTACGAAATGGGGAACAAACGGAGGAACCGGCCACCTGGATCCATTAGAGAATTGGGGCGAAGAACCGGGTGATTTGTTCCTGCCTACAGGCATTGCCATTGATGAACAGAACCGTGTGTATGTGACAGATACTTCCAACAACCGTATGAATGTCTATGATGAAAATGGCAGATTCATAGAGCAGTTTGGATCTTTCAGCGGTGAGGACGGACATTTCTTTTCACCTCAGGGTCTTGATATAGACAGCAGCGGGAATATCATTGTCGCTGACGGACTGCTCCATAAAATTCAGTTCTTTAGAAAAGAAAATTAAAAAAGGGAAGTGAAGTGTAAGGTGAAAGGCATTAAGTCTGTTTTAACTCTCTTAATCGTACTCACTCTTTTATTCATTACCGGATGTTCCGGAGACACAGCAAGTTCAGAAGAAGATACGGTTAAAATTGGTGTTCTAGCCTCCTTAACCGGTCCTCTCGAGACGTACGGAAAGCAAACAGTTGCCGGATTTGAGCTGGGGCTCGATTATGCAACCGAGGGATCCAATGAAATAGCCGGCAAAAAGGTTGAGTTCATTGTGGAAGATACAGAAACAAAGCCGGATGTAGCAGTAAGAAAAGCAACGAAGCTGCTGGAAGAGGATGAGGTAGATTTCTTAGTGGGTTCATCAAGCTCTGGAGACACTCTTGCCGTCTTGCCGCTCGCTGAAGAATACGAAAAAATTATGGTGGTTGAGCCTGCTGTAGCAGATAGCATCACTGGACAGAACTGGAACAAGTATATCTTCAGGACAGGAAGAAATTCGTCTCAGGATGCTGTTGCCGGTGCGGCAGCAATCGCTGAAAAAAATGTGAAAATCGCGACCTTCGCACAGGATAATGCCTACGGCCGGGAAGGAATCGCCGCTTTTAAAGAAGGAGCAGAGAAGCTCGGTGCCACTATTGTGAATGAACAGTATGCAGACCCGAATTCCACTGACTTCACAGCGAATATTCAAAGCATCATAAATGAAAAGCCTGATTATCTTTATATCGTCTGGGCAGGATCCAATGCACCATGGAAACAGTTAAAGGATATGCAGCTGGAAGAGCAGGGTATAAAAATTTCCACAGCCGCACAGGACATTGCTTCCCTAAAAACGATGGATTCCTTAATTGGCATGAGCGGTTTTTCCATTTATTATCATACCCTTCCGGATAATGAAGTGAACGACTGGCTGGTGGAGGAGCATAAGAAAAAATTTGACGGTGAAATTCCGGATCTGTTTACAGCAGGCGGAATGACAGCTGCCATTTCCATTGTGGAGGCACTAAAGAAAACGGAAGGCGATAAAGATGTGGATGGGTTGATCAGCACAATGGAAAACATGGAATTTGAGACACCGAAAGGAACGATGAAATTCCGTGCTGAGGATCATCAGGCAATGCAGTCTTTGTATGCAGTAACTCTCGAGGAACAGGAAGGCGTAGATCATCCGGTACCGGTCCTGATCAGGGAATTAAATATGGAAGAAACCGAGCCGCCAGTCCGGAATGGCAAGTAAAAAGTCAAAATAGTTAGGTAAAAGGAGGGGCCGACAAGTTGGAAAAAATACTGGAAACAAAAAGCCTATCGGTTTCCTTTGGCGAGCATGATGTCATCAAAGATGTGAGCCTGGAAATAGAGCGAGGGAAGCTGACTTCGATTATCGGTCCCAATGGGGCAGGCAAGACCACACTCTTTAACCTGCTGAGCGGCCAGATCACCCCGACAAATGGAGAGATTTATTTTAAGAAAGATAATATAACCAAGCTTTCGGTACCTTTACGGGCGAGAAGGGGCATCGGCCGCTCCTTCCAGCTCACCAATATTTTTCCGGAGCTGACGGTCCTGGAAAATATCAGGCTGGCTATCCAGTCATCGAGCAAAGATTATTATTCGATCTTACCAAGGCTTTCTTTCATGAGCCGCCAGCAGGAGGAAGCAAAATTTGCCATGGAGCGGTGCATGCTAAGTGGCAAGGAAGATGTGCTGGCACAGGATCTGGCACATGGGGAAAAAAGAAAACTGGAACTGGCCATGCTGCTGGCTCTTAAAACAGAACTGCTTCTGCTCGATGAGCCGACGGCAGGCATATCGATTGAAGAGATCCCTGCGATTCTGCAAGTGATTGAGAACATTAAGAAGGAAGGCATGTACACGATTGTCTTAATCGAACACAAAATGGAAATGGTCATGCATCTGTCCGATACCCTTGTGGTGCTATTCAATGGAGAGCTCTTGGCCAGTGGCAATCCGAAGGAAATTATTAAGGATCAAAGAGTTCAGACGGCATATTTAGGAGGCTTGCACCGTGAGTCTATTAAAACTGGATAATCTGGAGACCTATTTGGGTCAATATCACATTCTTCAGGGTGTGTCCATGTCTGTGGAAGAGGGAAGCATCACCGTTCTCTTCGGGAGAAATGGCGCAGGCAAAACGACAACACTGCGGACCATCATGGGCTTTAACCCATCCACCACGGGTTCCGTGCATTATCACGATCAGAAGATCAGCGGAATCCCTACCCACCTTATCTCCAGAAAAGGAATCGGCTATGTGCCGGAAAATCAGGGAATGTTCAGTGCGCTGACAGTAGAAGAAACCCTGAATCTGGCCAAGGCAAAGAGCACAGGTGAGACAGAGGAAAAAATGGAGTGGATGTTGGAGCTCTTCCCGGATTTGAAGAAGTTCTGGAGCAAGAAAAGCGGATTGCTTTCCGGCGGACAAAAACAGATGCTTGCCATTGCCAGAGCCTATATCAATGGAGATGGACTGCTGCTGATAGATGAACCTAGCAAAGGACTGTCACCCATTATGGTGGAAAAACTCATGGAATCTATTCTGAAAATGAAGGAAAAAACAACGATACTGCTTGTGGAACAGAATTTCCTAATGGCGAGTGAAATCGGCGATTACTTTTACATTATGGACGACGGAAAAATAGTCCATGATGGCTGCATGCAGGATCTTAAGGAAGACAAGGAAACCTGTCAGAAATACTTGGGCATCGCGTAAGCAGTGAAGGGGGGCTGGAAATGGAAGTCTTTATTAATTTATTGGTCAATGGGGTTTCAACAGGGCTTTTGATATTCCTTCTGGCTGCTGGACTTACCTTAATCTTTGGACTGATGAGTGTATTGAACTTCGCCCATGGCGGATTATTCGTCTGGGGCGCTTTCTCAGGAGCGTGGATCTTTAAAGAAACAAACAGTTTTCTATTAGCGATAGCGGGTGCCGCTGCAGTTGGAGTGGTCTTGGGCTGGGTACTGGAGAGATTCCTGATCCGTCCTGTCTATGGGAATCATGTGAGGCAGCTGCTGATTACATTAGGCGGGATGCTGGTATTATCGGAAAGCATCAAAATCTTCTGGGGGCCAAACCCGATAAGGGTAAACCTGCCAGCGTGGCTTGAAGGGAGTTATCAGTTTGATGGAATCATCATCATAAAATACCGTGTGTTTGTGATTGTGGTTGGTTTGCTGCTGTATCTGGCATTATGGCTATTGCTCAGCCGTACGCAGATTGGACTTATGATCAGGGCTGGAGTGCTTGATAAGGAAATGGTTCAGGCGCTCGGAATCAATGTCAAGGGTCTTTTTACATTCGTATTCCTGCTTGGTGCCGGATTGGCTGCTTTAGGAGGAGCGCTATTGGCGCCGTATTCCGGAGTCGTTTTTGCGGAAATGGGTATGCAGTATGCCATACTGGCTTTTATTGTGGTCATCATTGGCGGAATGGGCAGTCTGCAGGGATCGGCACTGGCTTCCCTGATCGTAGGAGTAGCGGGAGCGTTTATGGCTTATTATATGCCTGATTTGTCACTGGCATTGAATATGCTCCTATTGGCCATTGTATTATTAGTAAAACCAACAGGGCTGCTGGGAGAAAAGGGGAGTACCGTATGAGAGGGGTATTTCATAAAGTGCCGCTGTACTGGGGGCTTGCGATTCTGCTATTCCTGCTTCTGTTTCCCTTTGTTAATGACTCCCGAAGCACACTGATTTTACTTGCACAAATCTTCATTTTTGCCATATTTGCGATGAGCTTTGATATTCTTTTAGGTTATACCGGCATTGTTTCCTTTGGTCATTGCATGTTCTTTGGGATCGGCGCGTACAGCACGGCTCTCATTTTTAATAAGCTGGACGCAACTCTGCCCAACTTTTTAATAGGATTGGTGATAGGCATCCTTCTGTCCGCTTTGGTTAGCTATATCATCGGGTTGTTATCCCTAAGGCTCAAAAGCCACTTTTATGCGATGCTGACACTGGCTGTATCACAGCTGTTTCTTGTACTGGCAGAGAAGTGGAGGGGACTGACACAAGGCGGTGACGGATTTACATTCAGTGTGCCAGATGTATTCAAAGACCGTACTTCCTTCTATTATATTACGCTCTTCAGTGTGGCTGCCGTTTTTATCCTGCTGAAGCTCTTTACGGAATCATCCACAGGCAAGGTATTAAAAGCCATATCCCAGAATGAATATCGCGCAGAGGCATTAGGGTATAAAACCTTACATTATAAATTGATTGCCAGTGTAACGGCCGGAGTGGCAGCTTCCTTCAGCGGGGCTCTGTATGCTGTATCGTTAAGGTTCATCAATACCAATGTCTTTTCCATTGAAGTCACGCTGGATGCCCTCCTGATGACAATGATCGGAGGACTGGGAACCCTGGCAGGTGCCATAGCAGGAGCGGGGATCATCGAATTTTTAAGACATTATCTTTCAGAGCTTGCGATGACTTACCCCATCTTTGAACGATGGACGATTATCCTTGGGTTCTTATATATAGTGGTGCTCCTTGGGTTCCCTTCCGGCTTGGCAGGAGTTATGAAAAAATTCACATTGAAAAAGGGGAGGAAAGAGAAGAAGAAAAGGGAAATGGAGAGGGCTGCTTAGGGTACTAAAAGCCATTTTGAGCCCTTAAATAATTTAGTAGAGAAAAACGCTCGGTCATCCCAGCGTTTTTCTTTCATATTTGTATTAGATTATAGTGGTGGATTCGCGACACATAAATTAACCCGGTCTTCTTTAGGTGGCCAATTCTAAATGACGGATCTAACGCTTCATCATCATATCGATAGGACTGTTCTTAAAGCAGCTTGTAAAACTTATTTCGATCACATATCGGTTTTAAGATTATGGGTTCTTCTAAGTGCGTGTTTCAGTTTTGGGACCAGGAAAAATGAAAAAGCCGTAACCGCCAAGTCAAGCGGCAAATAGGCCAGCATCCAGCCCCAGGCCATGCTATAGCTAAACCCCTTTGGTGCTTCTGCCCAAAGAATAAGAGCTAAGTACATCCAGTTGGTTCCAATTATGTAATTGCATAATATGCTTAAAAATCCTGCAGTAAAATAGTGCTTTTGTTTAATAATTTGAGAATCCCCCACTAATTTTCCAGAAACATAAGCAACAGCCACAAAAGACAGCACGAAACCGAAAGTAGGGCTTAATAACTGGACAGGTCCCCCTTTAAACTGCGCAAAAACAGGTGCTCCTATTAAACCAACAAACATATAGACAAGCATTGCCAGTGTCCCTTTTCTGCTCCCTAATACCGCCCCGCCCAAAATAGCAAAGAGAAGCTGGATAGTAATCGGAACACTCCCTATCATTAAAAAAGGGGATAGATTTGCGCCAATTGCCATTAGAGCTGCAAAAAGGCCACAAAGAACTAAATCTTGAGTGCTTAAAGCTTTCATATTAACCTCCTTAAGTTGTGTTAATTTAATTAGTTACTTAGTTAACAATAAGTTGAATATAATAGTCTCATATGTTAACTTTATTGTAAATATGGTTAACATATAAAAAGGGGGAATTTATATTAAAAGTCTCTTTATAACAGGTACAGATACAGATGCAGGAAAAACCACCGCTGCCGCTCTCCTAATAGCATTTTTAACAAAGAGAGGTACCCAGGTCGCGGCATATAAGCCTGTGCAAAGTGGAGCTGAAATCATTAATGGCAAGCTTTCAGCACCTGATGTGGAATTTTATAAACTGGCCAATCCGGAATTAACAGCTTCCTATACATATTTATTTAAAAAACCATGTTCCCCGCATCTGGCAGCAAGGGAAGAAGGAAAAGAAATAGATGTCAATAAGATAATTGAACATTATGAGCAGCTGTCAGAGGACAATGATTTTGTATTAATGGAAGGTGCTGGAGGAGTTATCGTTCCTTTAAGGGATGATGGATATAACATGCTTAATTTAATGAAAGATCTGGATGTTCCTGTTGTTATTGTAGCAAGGACAGGGGTAGGCACAATCAACCACACAACTCTTACAGCAGAGAGATTAATACAGGAGGGTGTGGATGTAAAGGGGATTATTATGAATCAGATGTCCATCGGAGATACAAAGATTGAGCAGGACAACATACAGATGATTGAACTTATGACAAAGCTGCCAGTAATTGGCATGATACCACATTTAGAAAATCCATCATCCGCAGTTGGTGATTCGGAATTTCTTGAGAACATATTTTCAAAGCTGGGCAATATAATGGAGGAGGACAGAAATGAGTGAGCAGGCAAATCTATTAGAAAGCAGCACAAAGCATCTATGGTTACCGTTTACACAAATGAAAGATTATGAGAGTGATCCGCTGATCATTGAATGCGGAGAAGGCATCATTCTGAAGGATATTTGCGGGAAGGAATACTTGGATGGCTACTCCTCACTATGGCTAAATGTACACGGCCACCGGAAAAAGGAATTGAATGAGGCCATAATGGAGCAGCTTGATTTAATCGCTCATTCAACCTTATTAGGAGCAGCTAATGTCCCTGCCATTCGGCTTGCTGACAAACTTATTGAAATTACACCGGAGAATTTGCAGCGAGTATTCTATTCTGATTCAGGAGCAACATCAGTAGAAATTGCCATCAAGATGGCCTATCAATATTGGCAAAACAAAGGAAATCAAAAGAAAAAGAAATTCGTAACCCTCACTAACAATTATCATGGAGATACAATTGGTGCAATCAGTATTGGGAGTGTCGATCTATTTCACCGTGTCTATGGATCCTTAATGTTTCCAACGATAAAGGCCCCTTTTCCGCTCCAATACCGCAGTCCTTATTCAGGAGAAGCGGAAGTTAAAGAACGGGCATTAACAGAGCTAAGAGCCATTTTTCAGGAACATCATGAGGAAATTGCAGCCATAACACTGGAACCGCTTATCCAGGGGGCAGGAGGCATGAATATCATGCCTGAGGGCTATCTTAAAGGAGTAGAAGAGCTGTGCCGGGAATTCAATATCCTTTTAATTGTTGATGAGGTAGCTACTGGTTTTGGCCGGACAGGAAAGATGTTTGCAATCGAGCATGAAGGCGTTCAGCCGGATATTATGACCGTTGCGAAAGGGATAACTGGCGGCTATCTTCCCCTTGCTGCAACACTTACGACAGAGGAAATTTATAAAGAATTTTATGGCGAATATCAAGAAATGAAGACATTCTTTCATGGACATTCATACACGGGCAATCAGCTCGGATGTGCGGTTGCTTTGGCCAATCTGAAAATCTATGAAAAAGAAAAACTCGTGGAACAGGCAGTAAAAAAAGCAGAAGTAATAAAATCCGAACTGGCAGCATTAAAAAGCCTAAAACATGCAGGAGACATCCGCCAATTAGGATTAATGTGCGGTATTGAACTAGTTCAGGATAAAGAAACAGGGAAACCTTTTCCATGGGAAAAGCGAATGGGCTATCATGCCACACTGGAAATGAGAAAAAGGGGGATGCTCACAAGGCCGCTTGGGGATGTAATCGTCTTTATGCCGCCCCTGGCGAGTTCTGATGATCAAATCAGAAAAATGGTTCAAATTATGAGTAATTCAATTGAAGCGGTGACTGAAAAAAAGAAGTCAGTGGTTTGAGAGGAGCAATCGTGTTAATTGTAATTGATTTCAGGAGATTTGTTCTCTAAAACTTCATCTCAAATAACAATACAATTAGAACGAAAAAACGCTTGGTAATCCAAGCGTTTTTTCTTTTTACCTTTGTCACTGATTAGTGGTGGGTTATCTGCCCCTAATTTGACCGAGTCTTCTTTAAAGTGGCCCATACACCCCAAAAGGCCGTGAGCCTACCTGGCGGTTCGGCAATGGGGCATGTTTATTGAGGGTGGTTGCAGTTACAATAAACAATCCAATGGTACAACAAACCTCTCCATATTCCTCTTTAAGGAATTACAAGAGAGGTTTGTTTTATAGGCTGCTCTTGGAGAAATATTTCCGGGTTTCTTCACGTATTTGATTTGGCAAGACACGATCAAGCTCTTCATTTAACCATGAAAGTGTTTTACTTCGCAGGAAATCACGCATTTTTTCTTCGGCTGAGAGCATAACTAAATTGATGGTACAAGAGGAGGGAGCCGAAGAACAGGTATTATCTCTATACAAATAACCATTATCTTTAATGTTTTTGCATTGAAAAATCGGCTTGGGACCTTCCACTGCTTCAATTACATCCCAAAAAGATATTTCTTCTGGAGATTTAGCGAGTTTATAGCCACCCTTTACTCCAGGAACGGAACTGACAATACCGTTCTTTGATAATTTACTGAAAATCTTTGAAAGATATGTTTCGGAAACCCCTTGGAAGGTGGAGAGTTCCTTTATTCCAATGGAGGAATCCTCTGTATGATCAATTAAATATACGAGGCAGTGAAGTGCATATTCAACCCCAATACTATACTGCATTACAAACACCTCTTTATAAATGAGATTCATTTATCTTAAGAATTTTTTATTTCTTTGTCAAACAGGGTCAATTGGAATCAATTAACATGAAAAGTTGTTTGACATAATAAAGTGTACAATTTATTATAGATAATATCAATCGCTGATTGATATTATCTATAATTGAAATTTCAAAATGCGGTTCAATTATTTGTTGAATCAGCTTATAAGGAGGAATTGATATTGGAACAACGAATTGATTATTACAATTTAGCACCAGAGGCAATGAAAATAATGATGGAAATGGAGAAGTATACGAAAACGACAGGTTTAGACCGTAAGCTGCGTGAACTTATAAAAATCAGGGCTTCACAAATAAATGGCTGTGCCTATTGCATTAACATGCATACAGCTGATGCGAGAAAAATGGGAGAAACAGAACAGCGTTTATATTGCATCAGTGCATGGAGAGAGTGCACATTTTACACCGAAGCAGAAAAAGCAGCTCTTGAATTAACAGAGCACATAACTTTAATCCCGGCAAAACGTGTGCCAGATGAGCTTTATCAGCGGGTACGTGAACATTATGATGAGAAGCAATATATTGACCTTGTTCTAATCATCAATCAAATCAACAGCTGGAATAGAATTTCAATTGCAATGGGGAATGTCGCAACTGAATAATAATTCTCCAACAGTTCCGTGAGTTCATAATTTGTCCATTTTTCCCTTGCTTGTCGTTGTAGCACAAGATCGTTTTTTTAAGATAAACTTACCTTCTAGTAAGTAAATTCACGGTGCACCAAAGATAAGGGCAAAGACCAGCGGTATAGAAAAAGTCATTGTCGAGCTCATAAAGGTTACCCTGAATGCAAAAGCTACTTGTGGAAATATTGAAGCCAAAAATATACTAATCCATTATAAAAAGGGGAGTTTTTAAAATGATGAAAATAGAAAAGAAATTGTACACGGCTACTGTAAATGTTCAAGGCGGAAGAGATGGGAAAGCCGTATCTGACGATAACAATCTGAATGTAGACTTGAGATATCCAAAGGAATTAGGCGGGGACGGAGCTGGAACCAATCCGGAGCAGCTGTTCGCTGCAGGGTTTGCCGCATGTTTCCAGGGAGCGATGGGCACTGTCCTTAGGAAAAGGAACATTAAAACAGACGGTATAAATATTGCTTCACAAGTTACGCTTGGCAAGGATGCGAACGATGGCTATGTGCTGGCTATTACAATGGATATCACTGTTAAGGGCGTTGAAACAAGCGTGGCAGAAGAAGTCGTTGCAGAAGCTCATAAGGTTTGTCCTTATGCCAAAGCAACTCAAGGTAATATCGAAGTAATATCAAAAGTTGTTGGTTAAACAGCTTCATGGATCACCTAAAGGGTGCCTATCTTTTAACTAGATAGGCACTCTTTATGCAGTAGGAATTAGATTTTGTTTAACTTATGTTTCATAAAATGGCTCTTTATCCATTTTATAATAAGAAGGAGCGGCAGATACACGTATACAAAACCAATTCCCGCATTAGAAGTAATTTGGACAAGATAATCGATACTCCTAAATTCCTGAAGGTATACAGAAGCTATCATCTCTGCAATAAGCAGGAATAGTAAAGTCGCTTTAGGTGGAATTGAAAAGGTCCTTTTTACGATTCTTGTACATGCCCACAATGAAATACATATAGGGGATATAATCACTAACAGCCATATAAAAATGAATACATATTCAAATCTTTCTATGAAAGAGAATTTAACGATTTTAACCATCATTAAAGTGGGCCAGGGTAAATGTTTCAATACATCCTGATTAAAGTATGAGAAGGATATTAACGTGATAACCAGGTACACAATGAAAGTATATGTATTGCCATAATAGGCCCATTTAGAAATATCTTTGTTATTCGAACTCCTAATGAAGGGATAATACATCAGTATCCACTCGAAGCCAAGAAAAAGCAGGGCATACGCTTTAGAAGAGACAAATAGCTCTTTGAGGGAATGACTGAAGGCCGGGAGCAGATAAATAAAATTCGTATGCTTCAATGGGAAATAGATTAAAAAGAACAGAAAAGAAGGCAGAATCACTCCCCAGAAACTAAAGCCGGCAAGACTGCGGAAGCCGCTTGAGATAATATAATAAAATGTCAGTCCGAAAATGAAACATAGCTGCCATGTTTTTATGGTAGGATACACCCAAATTTGGATGACCTCAATATAAGCACGAAGGACCGTAAAAGAAGCCAGCCAGAAATAAACCAATGCCAGAATAGACATAATGCTACCAAGTGCTTTTCCAAAGCAATACTGATGAACAGCTACTAAATCATTGGTTTCCCCGCCTAGCAGCTTAAAGATCATGTAGAGTATGATTTGGGTTGTGACCCAAGTAATAATTAAAGAAATCCACGCATCCTGTTCAGCATCTTTGATCACCTGGCTTTGAAAATTTAGGATACCAATTCCCGTTTGAGAAGAGTGAATGAGAAAAAATGTGAAAAAAGCTGAAACCTGAAATTGTTTTTCTACTTTTACGTTCACCTATTTTCCCACCCCGGTTTGCCTAACTGTAATTTTGGTAGTTACATCACGTGTCATACTGGGATAAATCCGATCGTAAAAACTCAGTTCAGAATAATTTCTGTGATTGGCTTTATACCTTCTTCCTATACCTAAAGGATCTACCCCATTTGTTTGAAATTTCTTAAGGAGTGATTCAGCCTCTTTTGAAATGGATTTCTGTAAGGCGTTTTTAAACAGTTCAAGGTCTTTTTCATTTTCTAAATTAATCCACTCAGGTAATGCATCAAGCTCTACATCCAAATTCAGACTCACATTTACCTGGTCCCTGAGGTTTTCCCTGGTGATTTTGATCTTATGTTTTCCATTGATCGTTCTGGCCCCAATATTTGCTTTGTGTCCATTCATGTCGAGGTTAAAACTGTAAACCCCTCTTTTATTTGTGTCCGTCATTAATTTTAATAGGAAGGTTTCTTCTTCCGAAATCCTGAGTGCTAATTTGTCATCTTTAAAAATCCCCATTCCATCGACTTTAACATGATCTTTAGAATCAACAGTGAGATTTGGAAAGGACATATCAATTCCGGTTCCAAAATACTGGTCATACATCACATGAAGATCAGATTCAGGAATTCCCTCATTTTCAATACTTTTTTCAATCATATCCATTAGATATAGGGGACTTTCCTTCATGGTTTTACTAAGCAGAAGTTCTGGAGTTCCATCTGTAATGACAATCCTAATTATGCCGATTTTTGGATCCTTGCAGATGGTGTCTAGTATAGGTGCCAACCCCTCTCTGCTTAATTGATCCCCAAATATCATGAGCCTCACCTGACCAATTTCAAAGGGGAATTGAGATTTATGACTAAGCTCTTCCTGCAGGCTGGATGGATTTTTAGCGGCAGCTGTGATCAAAGCAGGTTTATCACTCTCGGCATAATTTGGATAAACAACACTTGCTTTTAACATCTCTTCTTCTTTGTCATATCCGACATTATGCATCAAAGAAACTTCATTAATAATACTGGGTGGTACACATCCAGCCAGAGTTAGAGCAAGAACAACAATACTCACTTTAAGAAATGTGTTATTCGTCATTAAGATCTTCCTTCTTTTTGTTACTCTCTTTAGGTGAATATTTAATTTTATCTTTAGGTCTCAAATAATCCGGCCTTTTGTTTAATTTAGTATAAGGCGGCCTAATGATACTATCCGCAAGACTATTGCTTCGGAACGGATGTAATGGGACCATGTAAGGAGTATTAAATGATTTTAATGTAAACAAATGACTTAGCAGCACAGCAAAGCCTATCATGATACCCAGCCCGCCCAGGAATGATGACATGATGATAAATGGAAATCTTAATATTCTAATGGTGTTGGACATAACGTTAGTGGGTGTAGTAAATGAAGCTAATGCTGATAAAGCGACAATGATTAATAAAATATTACTTGTCAGTGCTGCCATTACAGCTGCCTGTCCAATGACAATACCGCCAACAATGCCCAATGTCTGTCCTACTTTAGTAGGCAAACGGGCTCCTGCCTCTCTTAATAATTCAATGGTCAATTCTAAAAAAAGAACTTCCAGCAGCGGCGGAAATGGAACGTTTGCTCTGGACTCGATTAGCGGACCCAGTAAATCCGCGGGCACCACCTCATAATGAAACGTTACAACCGCAACATAAATGGATGAAGAAAAGATGGAAAAGATGATCGCAAGTATTCGGGTAAAACGAAAGAAAGACCCAATAATCCAGTTATAATAATAATCTTCAGATGAGAGAAAAAAATCGAATATGGTAGTAGGTCCGGATACTGCGTAGGGTGAACCATCACTAAAGATCACGACTTGGCCGGAAGTGAGTGTATATGAGATTCGATCAAGCCTCTCTGAAGAAAAGTAAAGTGGAAAGGGAGTATAAGAATTCTCTTTAATGAGCTGGATTAAAGCAGAAGTATCCCAAATAATATCAAAATCTATTTCAGAGAGCCTTTTCTTTACAAATTTTATGTGGTCTTCATTTGTAATACCATCTAAATAAACAATGACCACCCTTGTTTTTGACAGCGTGCCCAGCACGATCTCTTCAGTCGTTAATAAAGGAGATTTTAACTTAGTTCGAAGTAGAAGAATATTCGTATCAAGACTCTCAACAAATCCTAATTTTGGACCGATAACATTAAATTCATTTTCTGTTTCATTAGATTCTCTTATCCCTTTAGATAAATTATTTACATTTACCAAAAGAAAATCATCTAAGTTATTTTTAAATTGAATTAGGACATATCCCTGATGAATTTTTTCTTCGATTTCTTTTGCTTCCTTTGTTCTGATAACGTCTTCAAGCGGAAGGCTGTTTTTAAATTGATTAAGATCAAAAGCCTGGTCAGTCTTTTTTTCGCACTCATTAATATATGGAAGAAATACATGTTCCATCGTCTTGTGATCGATTAGTGAAGTAAAGTATAAAATGAATATCTGAATTCCAGAAAAATTTTTTTTAATCTCTTTAAAATCAGATGACTTTTTGGCTTTTTTCACTATCTCTGCAGGTGTTTGATTTTCTGCAGGATTCAGATTATTTTTTTCCTTTATCATAAAAAAATGTACTCCCTAAGATGTGTTAATACTTATTATTATTATTACTAACAAAAATTGTATGCACTTTATCATTTTTATTATTGCTGAAAGACAAGCAGATAGAGGAAATATTTAAATTTATGAAATTAACATTTTGGCTCAGAATTTTTCCAATTTGACACTTACCTATTAGTAAGTTACTATTGAGGCATGGAAAACAGAAAAAAACAAATTGTAGACTTAGCCATTAAATTGATCCAGCAAAAAGGGTATGTAGCCTTCAGCTATGATGACATTTCTAAACAGCTTGGGGTGACCAAAGCAAGCATTCACTATCACTTTGAGAAGAAGGAGGATTTAGGAGTCGCGGTTGCAGAACGCATTTTATTGAGACTGCAGGAATCTTTAATGTCAATTAAAAATTCGCAGGCTTCTGCTGAAGAGAAGCTGAAGCAGTTCATCCAGCAGCAGGCTCAAAGATTTGAGTGTACTGAAATTTGTCCTATTTCTTCACTGCAGACGGATTATGAATCTTTGCCATCTGCCGTTCAAGAAAAGATTGGGGAAGTCAGCAGACTGGAGATCAGGGTAATGAAAGAATTAGTTGCAGAGGCACAAACTGAAAATATCATAAATAGCTCTCAAGATGTCCATCAAGTAGCGGTTACGATATTATCAAGTGTTAAAGGAGCATTATTATATAGACGTGTTCTGGGTAATGATGTATTAGCCGAAGTACTAAATCAGTTGGATCGTTTCTTAAAAAAACCGTAGTAACGGTTTTTTTAACATCAAACACTTACCTTCTAGTAAGTAACTTTTTCTTGGAGAATTTATTATAGAAAGTGGGGAATTCCGCAGTGAAAAGAATGCTATTGGTTTCTCTATTGATGTCATGTGGGGCTACCTTTATTACTCCGTTATTCCCTCTATATAGTGAGGCTTACCGGCTGAACAGTCTGCAAATCACGATCTTGTTTGCCATTTATGCTGCATTCCTATTGCCTGCTTTGTTTATTACGGGAGAAAAAGGCAGCACGTGGGGATTAAAAAGGGTTGTTCGCATCAGTATATGGATATCCATCGCATCTACCTTGTTCTTCTTGGCAGGCAATCATTCCTGGATGCTCTATCTCGCCAGATCATTGGAAGGAATCGCATACGGAGCCTTTACAGGTACAGCTGCTGCTTTTCTTATGAAGCAAACTTCTCCCAGCCAAATGAGTGCAGCTCTCAAATTATCAGGTGTTACGATTCTCATTGGTTTCGGTCTGGGACCAGCTATCGCGGGTTTGATTCTGCAATATATACATTACCTGCCACTCCATTTGCCATTTTGGATTTTGCTCGTGCTGCTCATCATCTCACTATGCGTGCTGGAAACAATTCCTAAAGATTCTGTTTCCATTGAACAAAAACGCGTAAAAAGGAAGATATCGCTTGGTGTGCCAAATAATATTCGTTCTCCATTTTTCTCAATGGCCGGATTGCCTATCTTCACAGTTTTCACAATTCAAGGAATCGCGTTTGCTCTTATTTCATACGTCTAACCTTGCTGTTTCCGGGTTAATCATTTTCGTGCTTCTCAGTGGAGCAGCTTTGGCTCAGTTCATTCCTTGGCCAAGTCACCCCATAACACGTATGAGATTCGGCATCTTGCTTCTTGCGGTAGGGTCATGGATTATTGTTTCTTCCGGGTTAACTTCAAGCTTGCCGCTGCTCTGGGCAGGCATTTTCATCCAGTCTATCGGAGGCGGGTGGACCTTTCAAATCGCCCTGCGGCTTGCCGGACAGTTACCGGAACCAAAGGAACGGCCACGAGTCATCTCGGTTTTTTATTTGTGTGCATACTCAGGATTTATCGTTCCCGTGATTGGAGTCGGAGCGCTTACTCAATTTTTCAGTTTGAATCATTCGCTGATCGTGCTGAACCTGTTTGCTGCATTTATTGTTATATATGTGCTGCTGTATTCCCGTCAGATATAATCGCACTTATTCGGACATGATAAATCCCTGATCTATTACTAAGCTCTTCGAACCTAATCAAGAGTGCATTAAAATTCAGCTGCCGGTTCGGCAGCTTTTTTTCTCCTATTAAAAGGGAGTTTAGTTTGAGAAGTGTGCTTACATAATAATAAGTGTGATGCTGAGAAATATTAAATGTTACCTTCAGGCAGATGGCAATTAGTTTGCTGTTCTTTAAAAGGGAATTACAGGAAGAGAACACCTATAAGAAACATGGTAAGGGGCTTGAATAGAATGGCGACATCTATAGAAAGGCTATTATGGAGTATTGCACTTCCTGGTTTTGGGCAATTTTTAAATGGAAAACTGATAAAGGGATTGGTTATTGTATTTTTAGAGTTCCTTATCAATGTACAAGCGAATTTCAACGGGGTCATTATTTCAAGTTTTCATGGAGATATTGAGAAAGCAATAGCAGAAACCGATTATTTGTGGCTGATGTTTTATCCTTGTTTGTATTTCTTTGCGATGTGGGATTCCTTTAAAGATGCAGGAGGAGGGAAAAACAATTATTCGTTTCTTCCGTTTGTGTCTTCAGCTTACTTCGTTACAGTGGGGTGTATATATTCCTCTACCTTTAAGCTTTTTGGTGTATTATTAGGGCCTATTTGGCTTCCGATATTGTGCGTAATACCAGGTGTCAGTGTGGGTGTTATTTTAATGAAGATAATAAGTAAGAAACACATCGAGCCAATGTAAACAGGACAGACGTTTTATGGTTAAGCAGCTTAATAATAGGCAATGTAAGATGTTTAGAGACTATTTAATGAATAATTACTATTTTCAATTTACAAACTAAGATAAGAAATAAATTGTGGAGGGGCCTTTTAGATGAATTTAAACGAATTAGGCTTTCTTTGGTACTTACATTCAAGTTCCAATATGGTCAATATTTTTTTGGGAAATCTGATGGAGACTGCTGAAGATACTGATTTGAAGGATGTTTTAACGGAAATTAAAACACTTTCTTCATTCCAGGAACAAGAGGCTTTGCAATTCTTAGCTGATAATGGATTACATGTTACACCGTTTTTTAGTGAAAATGATTTACATAGCCCCTCAGAAAAGTTATTTTCTGATCAATTAATGATAGAAATTCTTAAGCATATAACAAGCAACGGATTGGGTGTACTTTCTTTTCACTATACAGACTTGACCATCCCAAAGGTTAAGAATTTTTTTAAAGAAATACTCAATAAGTTAATTCAAATTGACATTTCTATATTAAATTTGCTGGAGCATAAAGGGCTGCTGCAAAACAGGTCCTTTTCATACACAAATGCTGAAGACAGAGAAAACAAATTATTTAAAGTGGCATCCACCCAGCAGAGGCCGCTTAATGCTGTTGAATTAGCAAGTATGTTTGGTTCTTTTCAATGTAATAATGTTGGGGTAGCTCTATGTACTGCTTTTTCGGATGTGGCGAAGGATGAAGATACAAAGAGTTTTTTGCAGGATGGGATCAAATTATCCTATCATCAAGTGGATGTTTTATCCGAAATATATAGAGAAAACGGAGTCCCAACAACGACCGGATTAGAGGCTCACGTTCAAAAGGTGAATAAATCCCCATTTTCAGATAAACTAATGGCTAACTTAATCATGTTCTTAAATCCTATCGCAATCGGCAATCTGCAGACTGCTGTCGTTTCCAGTTATAAAAAAAGTCACGTGAAAGCACTAAAGGAATTAATTGATCAAGTGGAAGATTATTCAGAGAAAGGGTTTAAGTTATTGGTAAGGAAAGACTGGTTTAATGAGCCGCCGGTAACCAATAGGTCAATTGATAGTTAATTATTAGATTCCCGGAAATCATAAGAACCAAAGCCGATTTCTTGATTATAAAAAATCGGCTTTTTAAAATAATAAAACCTTAATAATTTGTTTTTGGATTAATTTTATTGAATGAATTCAGTTAACCTTTTATAAGATAGAACATCCCCATTTGTCATTTGATGAAAGGTCTGGCGGTTTACAATCTCTTCACTGATAGTCCGTAAGTATGTTAGGGTAGCTCTGAATGGGACGGATCCACAGCTAAGCCTTTCAATTCTGATCTCAGATAACTCCGTTAAAGAAGGCATCTCTGGGTCAACCAATAAGTTGATCGGACAAGAAACTTCCTCTCTCATTTTTTTAATAATCTTCCTATCAGTTAAACCAGGAATGAAAATGCAATCTGCCCCTGCATCTTGATAGGCCTTTGCCCGCGATACAGCTTCCTGTAAACGAGTTGAAGAATCCCCAATATTTAACCAATATAGATCTGTTCGTGCATTGATAAATAACGGCATATTTCTGGATTCCGAAAGTTCTTTAATCGCTGCTATTTTTTCCTCTTGAGATGAAATATCAAAGATAGGCCGGTTAGGATCACCTGTACCGTCCTCCAGATTTATCCCGATAGCTCCAGCAGCAGCTACTGCTTTTACGGTCTCTAAAACCTCTTCAACCGTCTGTCCATAACCTGCCTCAATGTCTGCGCTCACAGGAACATTCACTGATTTGGCGATATTTTCAATCGTTTCAACCATTTTGTTAAGAGGTATACTTTGCCCATCCAAATACCCCAATGAGGCAGCAATGCCAGCACTTGTTGTTCCAATCGCTTTAAAGCCGCATTCTTCAAACATTTTGGCACTGATTACATCCCATGCATTTGGCAGAACAAATGTTGACGATTGCTGGTGTAAGCGGTGAAAGGTTTTTGCCTTTAATGATTGTTCTTTGCTACTCATAAATTAAGCTCCTTTTCGTGATTTGGATTAAAGTTTCTTTTTGCTTCAAATCTATTATAAGAGCTAAATAATTCGATTTTCATCGAAATATGGAATACATATTGTTTTCTCAAATGAAGTCACAGCGGATGCCATTTTAATGACGATAATCGGAGGATTCGAAACCCTGTATGGTGCCTTTGCAGGAGCAGGATCATCGAATCCTTAAGAAATTATCTTTCAGAGCTCGCGATGACGAAGTGAAGAGGGCTGCTTAGTAAAAGCCCTTCCCATTTGAAGGTTTTTTATCTTTTTATCACAATTTTTTTCGCTAATAATGATTCCTTCAGGCTTTTCCTGAATCGAATCATGCTATACAGATTTGTAATAGAGCTATCAATATAGGTATTAAATTTCTTTTTTATCTAATTCTTCCTCATTTGTACTGAACCTCGCACTTCCTATTGAATAGTATATGGGCAGATAGTGTGTGCGCATTTAATTCCTCAATGGAAATTTATTCTTTGGGAAGTGAAGATCATGCAAATTTTTTATACAGTACGTTCAGGTGATACGCTGTTCGGAATTTCCAGGAGATGGGAAATTCCGGCCGATTCCCTTATTGCGGCAAATAATTTGAAGCCCCCTTACACGATTTATATAGGTCAGCAGCTGTCCGTTCCACCTGGGGTTGATGCTGTGCGTGTTAGGCAAGGAGATTCAGTGTATGGAATTTCACAATTATACAACGTTCCGCCTTCAGTTATCATAGAGGCGAATCAGCTTCAGCCACCCTATGTCATTCAGCCCGGTCAATTATTAAAGGTTCCGCCAGGTGTTCCATATTATACCGTCCAGCCAGGGGATACACTTTATCGGCTTGCCATTCGTTTTAATGTCATGACGAATGGAGAGCCAAATACTGAGCATATTAGGTTTGTAAACCAGCTTTCATCCTCACAGCTATTTCCCGGAATGAAATTAAGGATTCCATACGCCCCTCCTGGTGGCCAAGGCCTGATTGCCTATACTGCTGATCGAGGTGGCCAATATGATATTTGGTTATATAATCCCCGGACAGGAGAGAACGTGCAGCTCACCAGTGGATTGGGTGACTCGTTTTCAAGTCCAGAATGGTCACCTAACAGTAGGAGAATTGCATTTATTGGAAAGAACAGAATTATATATGTTGTGGATGTGGCATCTGGTGCGATCGCTCAAATCGACCAGATGGAAGAAGGTGCTGAATTCAAATTGGATTGGTCGCCTGACAGCAGCCAAATTGCTTATACAAAGCAAGGTCATATTATCTTGTACAACGTCCTGTCTCATCAAGCGGAAAGCATTCAACAACCTGACTCAACAGATGTTCAATGGTTTCCGAGCGGCAGGGAACTGCTTTTTCAAGCACCAGATGCATCAGGAATTAGTCAGCTTTTCCGAATTCAAACCGACGGAACTGGGAAACAGCAAATTACAAGGAACACAGAAGGGCGGCTTAATAATGCCCAGCTATCCCCTAATGGAAGATTTGCACTTTATACAACACCAGGCGTCAGTATCTCCATCATTCACACAGTGGAGCTTTCAACAGGCAATGTGGTTGAAGTAAAAGGCGGGCCCCTTGCAAAAAATTATTATCCGACATGGTCACCTGATTCTTTGAAAATTGCCTATAGCTCTACCGCCTTTGAAGATCGCGGGTATTTTTCACAAGTTCGAACGGTGGGGAGGCGAGGAGAAGAGGATCGAATCTGGGCTATTTCCAATTGTTTTGCATCGCCTGTCACATGGTCAACAGACGGAACAAAAATAGCCTATCTTAGTGGATGCACGGAACAGGAATTTGCAAGTGAAATGTGGGCTATCGACCTCCGTCACCCCGTCCCGATACGGCTAATTGCAGGAGTTAACATTCAGTCACTTCAATGGTCTCCAACTGCCATTATGGATGTTACCCAAAAGACATATACGAACACGACCTACAAGGTTATTTTCCAATATCCGGCGAACTGGCGAAAAGTGAACGAGGAAAGATACGAAGGTGCTGACGGCTTTTTTCAAATATCAGCGATTTCAGCAGGTAAAAACTTAGATGAGGTGTGCCATGGAGAAGCTTTCCATCCATTAATGCCCTATGGATCCAGGCCAAGCATCTTGAAGGCTCGAATTCAAAACCAGGAAGCCTGCTACATTTTTCCCTCTGCGGACCAGCCAGCAGAAATGCTGAATCAATCCGCTTTAATCGTAAGGTATCCAACTCCGATTACAATCCAAGGAGAAACTTACAATTACTTCATCTTATGGGCAGATCAACCGCATTTGAAGGAGATAGCTTTAAGTATAATCTTTTTATAAACATGTGGGCCTGTCCTTCGGTTCGTTGAAGTATTAGCGTAATGTGGAGGCTAGGCTCTTTTTTTGTTCCTATTGATGGCAGCTGCCCTAAAGGACTTATACCATTTTGTAAGATGGACCATTATCTCGGTTTCTTATATATTGTTGCGCTGCTTGGATTTTCTTCTGGTTTAACAGACTTTATTAATAAGGTCATTTGAAAAAAGGGGAGGAAGGAGAAGAAGAACAGGGAAATAGAGAGAGCTGGTTAGGATAGTTCTTTATCTAGAAACGAAGAAAAACGCCCGGCCATCTCCGAGCGTTTCCTCTTTTCCTTTTATAGGGGGGGATTAGTGACACCTAAATTAACCCAATCTTCTTTTGGCGGACCATACACCCCAAAAGGCTTTAATCCTGCCTGACGGATGAGAATGGTCAATTGCCCCCGGTGATGCACAATGTGTTTGATCAATCCCATCATAATTTGAGCATTGGTTTCTTCTCTTCCAAATGCATTCTGTGTCTGGCTCAATGAGTCATCTGACCACTGCTGCTCAATCGCCAGAGCTGCTTCCTCACTCAGCTTTTTAAATGTATCCGCAATTTCTTTTGCCGAAGCGGGGACATTTTCTTCATTTACAGCCTTTTCGATTTTTAACCCGAAATGAGCTAAATAATCTGGAATACTTGCTGTTAAATGCCAGGCAATTCTCCCTAATGTGCGTCCTTCTGGGTAAACCTGCTGCTTTAAAGAGTCATCTGTTAATCCGTCCAAAACCTTTTGCGTCAGCATTGCCTCTCGATTCCATTCATTAATAAAGTCTGAAATGGTTACGTACATCAATCGTTTCCTCCGTTCGTTGGATATTATAGATAAATCATAAAACATTTGTTCGTGTTTTTCAAGCTCAAGTAAATATAGGAGAAGTTAAAAGATCTAAGCCACCTATAATGTATGAGATTCGCAACAAAAAATTCATATTTCATTCGACAATATTCGCGCGAAACGGAGGAGTGATTTCTATATAGTTGAAAGTGTTTCTGATACATGATAGATGCGGTGTCAATGCTGGCACCTTTTAATAGAAATGAGGTGTAGGGATGAGGACTTTAAAGATAAAAGACTTAACCCTGGACGAGCTGGAGCTGCTTGAACAGGATCTTCACGAAAACGGGGGAAAAAGCGATTACGGCTATTACATGCAGCTGGTGACCGTCTATGAAATGATGTATAAAAAGCTAAAAAGTCTAGCGAGAAATAATGGACCACACTATGATCATTCCCTTCAGCATACTAAAAATGTTTATGTATCCCATCTTATTAAATACGGTCCCTACATAAAAATGAATCACTTCAAGGATGACGGTGATGCTGTAGAGTCGCTGATCAAGGCCATCGGTTTAGAGCAAAAACTTCCCATCGCCTATTATAGTCTTGGTTTTCTGGCCTATAAACATGGCAAGTATGGATCAGCCGTCCGCTATTTTCAGCAAGCCCTGAACAAGCAGCTTCTGAATGATCCAAGATACGCCCTTAATAAGCAGCAGGAATTCCATGCCCATATGTATCTGGCCAACAGCGCTTTATATGTTGCCAGCCAGACCTATGAAACGATGGAAAAACTCCCCTTTTCGCCTGAGGAGCAGATGTCGAATCCAGAGCTGTCGCCATTATTTGAAACATTGGCATCGAATGAAAAATACTTACAGAACCACGCTTTCTACAAAATCACTAAAAATAATACCGGAACATGTTCAAAGGAAGAATGTGAAGACCTCTATGAAAACAGTGAACCTAATGAACTGGTCCTGTACTTTAATGACCGCGAAAATATTCTCTTATTTAATGGGGAGGAAGTCATTATCACCCCAACCCAAGCCCATATGATCAGGCACTTCCTGCTGTCCTCCAGCAAGGAGAATCCATGCACGAGAATGACCATGTGTGATTTCTTTGGAAGGAATGGAAGTGATGGAGAGGTTAAGAAGAACACCTTTATTAAATCTATTGAAAGACTGAGGGTAACTCTAAGATCAATAGATATACCTGAAATTATTGATGTTACTCATTACAGGGGGGAGACTGCTTATTATTTTAATGAGTCGGTTCCTTTTACTGTTTTGTTTAGGATAGATGATGCATTTGCTAATGAGTATGTGAACTGAAAATGCACGAATGAGGAGCCTAATAAACAGTTTTTATAAACTGCCGATTAGGCTCTTTTGCATGGAATTCCTGTCACAGGACCAGTCTTATCTTGAGAAGTGCAATAAGAACAGCCCCTTATTCATGATAAATAGGGGGCTGGAAGTGTTGAATGTTATTTAGTAAATTCTTTAGTGCCAGATCCAGGATGGAATGATTCTCAGGGTCCAACCAGTTTTCTGGAATGATGAGATAAGAGCAGTTGCCGCTGTTTAAATAACGGTAAATAATATGCGCTGCATCGATTTCATGTCTGCTAATGTCTCCGGCAGCATTTACTTCATCTTTTTTAAAATAAGCTAAAATGTTCGTTTTTATTTTTTCCTCCGTGTTGCCTGCTGCAGCATAGTTGTGACTGAACAGAATATCTGTCCTTTTAATAAGGAAAAGTTTAATCGTTGAATCTGTTAATCTTTCGATAGCGGCGATATTATGATTTTCTTCAGTGAATTCAATCACTTTTTCTTTTTTTAACAGGGAGCTTACTGCCTGTATATGATCCCGAAAAGCGGATGCCGCTTCAAAATCAAATGTTTCAGAGGCATTCAACATCATTTGATTCATGTCCTCGAGAATACTCATGTCAGTGCCTTTCAGAAAACCGATAAACCTGTCCAGGATGTCATTGTACTTTTGTTCCGCAGGCCCGCCAAGACACCGGCCAAGGCAGGAGCCTAAGGAATAATTCAGGCAGGCGGAGTTCGTTCCATTGGGATTGCTGCAATTCAGCATAAAGCATTCCTTTAACCTCCGAATAGCTCTTTCTACATTTCTTCGGCTTGTAAAAGGGCCAAAATAAATCTTGCCGTCATTTTCAATAGGATTAAAGGCTATATCAATTTTACGGTGATTGCCGGTAAGGCTGATCGAAATATAAATGAATGACTGCGGACTCTTCATCATTCGATTATAGAGCGGCTTAATGGTTTGAATTAATTGGCATTCAAGCATAAAAGCCTCGAATTCAGTATCTGTCAGGATATAGTCAAAATCCCTTAAGTGTTTGACCAGCTTTTTAATCTTTGGAGAATGATTTTTAGAGTTCCGGAAATAAGACTGAACCCGATTCTTTAGATTTTTCGCCTTCCCCACATACAGAATTTGACCCTGCGAATCCTTCATCAGATATACGCCTGGAGTTAAGGGCAGGTTTTTCACCTTTTCTGGAAGATTAATGGACATTCATTCCTTTACTAGAATATATATTTAGTATTTTATCATAGGGTGGGATTTGGTAGCTATTTCTCTGATTTGGGTATTGGCATGAAAAGAAATTCGTCCTGCCCCTTATCCATAATGCAATGAAAGCTGCTGGAGAGCAGTTATTCATCGTGGCTTTTCTCTGGAGTCCGCAGTCATGGATGAAAACAAACGGTGAAATGAACAATAGCGGGAAGCTTTTGACCGAGTATGCAGCGTTCTGGACAGATTATTATTCGAAGTACATAGTGGCGATGGAAGAGGAAAGGAGATTCGACCTGGTAAGAATGTGGTTCGAGGTACTGTCTATGTTTTTCCTTTGAAAATTAAGGATGGCCAACACCAAGTAATCGTGCCTGTTTCAAATTTGAAGGCTAAGGAAGAATATCAAGAAAGGCAAAACGTCAAAGTGATAATGAGTTAAAAAAGAGGGCAAAGTTTGCTCCAAAAAAACTGGAACGCGGACGGTATTAAGTTCAGGTAGTGGGTTTGAAAGGAACGCCTATGTTACTGAATTTGCGAAGAGGAAAGAAAATTGTATCTGTCAGCTAAATGAAAAACCTGCCCCCATTTCAGGCTAAAAAGGGTAAGCCATATTTAGAAACTCATATTATTTGGTTGGCGAATGGTGGAGATGACACATTTGAAAATACAGTTTATATTTGTCCTAATTGCCACAGGAAGATGCATGCATGGAACCTATTGGATTATGTAAAAAAAAGGCTCCCGCTAACAGCCTGGATTGAAGTGTTTTATTGTTCCGGAAAGTTAATTTCTCCATAATTAAAAGTAAGAACTTTTTAAGATGTCCTACGAAAAGGGCTTCTTTTTAGTCATAGGCTGATTGCAAAATGCTACGTATTTCATGTGTGTACCTTATCATGGTATCAGGCGGCAGGCATGGGGGAAACCATTTGAGAGGAAATTACGGCTAAAATGGAAAGAAAAAATAGAAATGCTACTAAGGTACTTTAATGAGATCGTTTCGAATTTATATCTAAAGATATATAAGGGTAATTAGAGAAACGAAATTTTTTTGGGAGTTTTGAAGGAATTGGAATATGTTTAGAGAATTCTTCCAGTATAACAACTAGGAGGGATTTTATGGATAGTGCTAAGAAGATCAATAAATTGTTTATAGAAAATTCAGAAGGGAAATTAGTATTACCAAATTTCCAAAGAGGATTTGAATGGAAAGTTGAAGAGCAAAAAAAATTGCTTTCCTCTGTATTAACTTTATTACCAATAGGAAGTATTTTGCTTTTAGAGGGAGAAAAAAATGATTTTGCAACTCGCCAACTTTGTTATAGTGATGAAGACTTTGAGCAAAATGACGAATGTTTGTATCTACTAGATGGACAACAACGAACTTCTACTCTCAGAGCCATCTTTTCGAATTTATTAGGCGACAAGGATAATTGGGAAGAAAAATATGATAACTTATATAAAGCATTAAGATATAGGTGGTTTATAGATGTAAAAAAGTTACAGTCTGAAGACGTGTTCGGGTATGATAACTTAAAATTCAAAACTATTTCAAAGTACGAGCCTGGTCAAATTTATGAAGTTATTGTTGAAAAAAAAATCACCAAACAAAATAAAAATGAATGGTTTCATCCCCGCTTCCATAAAGAAGAATCTGGTAATGCATTGACAGGACATAGATTAAAAAACTTAATTGCTAAAAGAGCTAGCGAAGCCGGATTGGTACCATTATATGATATTTTTGATGCAGTTAATATTGAAGAGAAAAGTCTCTTAGAATATACTCTTGAAAGAATTGCAAATGAAAGAGTCAATAAATTAAAAGCTGAAGTAGCAGATGGAACCAGATCCCTGGTTGACCTATTGCAGGCAAGCACTCCAGACATCGAAGACTTAATAGCTGAGGATAATGAAGATAGCATTGCTTTTGCCTGGTCCTCTTTAGCAACAGATTGGAAAAAGGATATGTTTAACTATTTAAAAGGTATATTAGATCAGGAAATGCATGTTATCCAATTACCTGCTAATGAAATAAGTAGAGCAACTGCTATTTATGAAAGTATAAACAAAGGTGGAGTGAGTCTTAATACATATGATTTAATAGTAGCAAAAGCCGCTAGAATTCGTTCAGAAAGGACTTTAACTCAAAAAATAATAGATCAACTACAGGGAGAAATTGAATTATCAGCAGGCCTTTTAGATACTATAATAGGGGGTGTACAGACAACTTGGACATCAGGTATAATGGGGACTTTTGGAGACAATAAAATAGCTAACCCAATAAGAGACCAATACCTTAATCTATTATCGATATTTTCTCATACAAATTATGGGGAATTTGGGGAGCTTAAAATTGACTTAATTAAAAAGGAAAAGCAATTAGAAATTAGTTCAGAAAAAATAAATGAAAATACAGAAGTTACAACTAAAGCGTTAGTTCGTGCTTGTGCCTTTTTGCAATTCAGATGCGGTAAACTAAATATTAATGATCTTAATTATAAATTAATGTTATTACCAATCGCTTATATCTTAAAATCAGATGAAGCGTGGGCTAACAGATCTAGCCTGGCGAAAATAGAATATTGGTATTGGTCATCTTTATTTGGGGGTTCATATAGGGAAAAACAGGGACAAAGGTGTATAGATGATATTGAGCAACTTTATCAATGGATCCAAGGTGGAGAAAACCCGTTTGAAAGTAGATATAATAGAATTCTTAATAGTGAAGATTACTCCAATCTAGAAGTTCTGTTGAATCAAACTAAGGACGCTTCGATACCCGCAGCAATCCATAACGGGATTTTGGAATACATCCTTAGTACTCAGCCTAGGGATTTTTATCCAGAGAAAGAGATACTTTTGAACGCATGGGACATAGCTGGTGAAAAGGAAATTGCTTTTAGTGATTCTGTAACAAGGAATTTGAAAGTTGAAGATCACCATATTTATCCTCTAGGTGCCGATCTAACAATAGGTCAGTCAACTAGGGAAATTAGAACAAGAAAGCATATCCTAAATAGTCCCCTTAATAGAACATTTATTTCTGACTATTCTAATTCTTTAATTAGAGACAAGTCTCCTGAACAATACTTTAGATCCCTAACAGACGTAACCACATGGAGACACTCTATTAATAGCACAGAATGGAGAAGGAATGAAGGAGAATCCATAAAAGATTTCCACGAACGTTTATTAACAAGCCGTTATAACAAACTTTTAGAAAACATCAAATTAGAATTGAGCAATTTAAAACAAGTACGTGAAGCTCAATTGTCATAATAGCCTTACCCCTCTTAGTTGAGGGGATTTTTTATCTAATAGGAACGAAGATTATGTTTTTGCTATTATTTTTTTATTTCCTAAGCTTGCAGATACGTATTCTTAACTTTTAAATAATAGCTGACAAAACTTTTTTTTGCGAAAAATATAAATATTTTATGTGAAAGAAGTAATTCATTTGCTTGCCTTATAGTAAGAAGGGCTTTTAGAGTTGTTTGAATTAGGAGGAAACTCCATATAGTTATTAACGAACCATGGTACTTGGATACATTAATAAGCTTTCATTTATTTAATAATAAATATTTCCGCAAATTAAACTTTCACTCTGCCTAATAAGAAGGGTTTGTGTTATTTTCGTACAGTCGTACGGATTTTATTGATAACTTTTCACAATAAAACTATAGATATTGTATACCATATTAAAATATGCGTTCTTTGATACTGTTAAGAACGTTAAGAAGGAATGATGACATTGGTTAGAGGGTTAGAAGTATTATGAAATATCACGAAGGTACATTTTACCAGTGCGGCTAAAGAAATTGGAGTCCTAAACCGACTCTTTTTAGACAGAATATTTCTGTCTTTTTTTATAAATTAGGAACCCAGGCGATTTTTTAACAACCTCTCCTGATAAAATTAAAATAAAATTGTAATAAAAGTAATGATAATTATTTAATCTATCCATTTTCCTTCCAATTAACTATGGTATAATTATAAATTGTTTAAATGAAAAATCATAAATAGGAAGAAAGGAGACTTTTTATGAATTCCTTTATAAATTATCTAGATCAATTTAACGTTCTTTCTCCTAATCATTCGAAAATATATGACGAGTATACATATGATGAAGGTGAAAAGTCTTACTCTTTTAAAATTGAAACTAAAATTGAAAACTATCTTATAGAAATTTTTAATAATAATGCTCATAGCGTAATTTTAACTGGTAATGCGGGTGATGGGAAAACTAGACTATGTAGATCGATTTATAACTATTTCAGTGAAACTGAATTATCGACATGGCCAAATTCTGGAATTATTGAAGTGCCTTTTAAACATGGAAGAATTAGAATTGTTAAGGATCTATCTGAATTAAAGGATGAGGTGATTTTCCAAGAATTATCTAAACTGCAAATATCAATACAATCAAATCATTCTGACAAATTATATTATCTTATTGCAGCTAATGAAGGAAAGTTAACTAAGTTCCTTTCACAAAATGAAAATTTAAAACTTTTGAAAGAAGAAGTTTCGGTGAGGTTTAAAGATTATAAAAATAATAATCAATCCCTCAGTATTTTAAACCTTTTAGATGTTACATCATCGATATATGTGGAAAAAGTATTAAATGAATGGAATCAGGAAGAGAATTGGTCACCTTGTAACGGCTGTGCAAAAAATAATACATGCATTATATATCTAAATCACCAAAGAACTTCACAAGAACATGTTAAAAACAGATTAGTAGAACAATATAGAACATTAGATTACTTAGGGTCTCATATTACAATGCGTGAAATGTTAATTCATATTAGCTATATACTTACAGGTGGATTAAACTGCACCGACATAAAAAATGCTGATTACGAAGACCTGAAAAATCAAATTGAGAAGCCATATTATCAAAATTTTTATGGCCATAACATTGAGCATGAGGCTTTTTCTGAAATGCGAGCTTTGAAACTTTTTAGAGAGTTAGATCCAGGTAATTATTCAATATCAAATATAGATGACTTTATTTTAAATGGTGATATTTGTGGGATTGAACAATTAGAGTCTTTGCATAATGAAATTTTTAATGATGATTTAGACCTTTATCTTGGTTATTTTAAGAAAAGGCTAGACATGTACAGAGATCATAATAAAGATAGTAATGATAAATTAATTGAGGAATGGATCAATAAATTAAGAAGAAAGTTTTTCTTTGAGTTCCCAAATGATGAATTATTTAATAGAAATAGTTTAATCCCATTTCAATTTCTGAAGGAATTTGGTGGCATGTTTGATAATCCTATGAAAAGAATTCAGAGCAGGAAGGATTTAGTAAATGGATTAAACAGAGCTTTTTCGAAAAGGTTAGTGGCATCAAGTTCACAATTATATGCGACAACTGAAAACTTAATGGTTCATTCAATTGTATCAAATAATCAGGTGATAATAAACGAAGAAGAAAGCAGGGCAGATATTGACCATTTGCCTTCAAAGTTTATTTTGTTAGTTAACCATAAAATAGATTTACCAATTGATTTACATGTTTTTGAATATTTAATGAGGCTTAACTCAGGAACGACACACAACATTCTAAGAGAAGACGTAGAAATATTATTGGATACGTTTAAGAATGAAATTATAAAGAACAGTGATACAAATGAGTATACTTTGAATATCTTAAGGCTTGATAGAGATAAAGGACTCTATATTCAAGATGAAATTTTTATAGATTGAGGTGATTACGTTGACTAAAAATACACAAAATAATGTAGAAGAATTCTCTTCCCAACTCTCTGCTAAAATATGGGGACATCGTTTTAAGGACGGGCAGAGGGGCCCGGAATATGTGTTAGAATTTTTAAATGTAATGTTCGGAACAGAGTACTGCTTAGATTCAGATTGTTACTTTAGAAATAAAGCTGTTAACCTTAGAAAATTTATTTTTGAAGGTGTTAAAGAGGGTAGTAAGAGAGATATTGCTCAATTAAAGGAAGAACAAAAAATTAGTTTGTATCAGAAGATTCAGGACGAAGAAAAGGTAGAAGTAATTAGAGAATTCTTTAGAAACCTAGAAGTTCCGTTGATTGATGGAAGAGGTCGTGAAGCGGATCGCTCTTGGTACGCTAGATCATTATATCCATTACATGAAAGTTTATTATTTTTTGAAATTCGAAAAAAAGGAAAGAGCATTTCCTATGAGAGGAACTTCTTTGCTCGTGGTGGAGAATTATATTATTTGATGCTTTCTTACGGGACTACTAATTACCCTGAAATAAGAGAATCCATTCAAAAAAGAATAAAAACTCTTCTAAGGAAAAATAATTCAGTAGAGAGGATCATTGATTCTATACAAGATGCACTAGGGGACAATGAAATCGATATCAAAAGGGATACTTACCCATTAAGAGAAAATAACGATAACAAAGAATATCCTCATTTACCTGTTACTGAGCATTATATCTTTGATGAATTTGCTAAAGAGATGAATAACCTCTTGAACATCAATATTGATGTTTATGAAATGTTTAAACTTTTGACAAGTCTTATTAGCTTCCAATTAATGAGATATATGTACGAAAGAGCAAAGGTTAATGAAGGAGATAGAATTGAGTTCTTTTTTGATTGTTTAGATGGACAAAACAGTCAGATATTAAAAACCTCCTCAAATACTTTTAGTAACAATGAACTCTTAATTAAAAATAAATTTGAGGACTATTTTGGGACTCATTTCTATTCCATCATAGGAGATGAAGAACATGTTTTGGAAGAACTACCAAAATGGAAAGAAAACCCAAATGGTACCTTTGTTACCCTAATGGGCTTAAATAAACTCCAATCAAGGAAGAAACGTGTTATAAACACCCTAATGAGTTGTAACAATTATAATGATGTGACCACTAAGCTTTTTAACACAGTTAAGGAAGTTATATCCGATCAATTGAAAAAGCACCAGTTATCAATTATACGTACTCTTGCTAGAGATGGCGGGATTGGAAACTTCAAAACCGGTACAAATTACAGATACACAATGACAGATACATTTTTACAAACACTAGTATTCGTCAATGTAGAACCTAACGATTCTATAGAGTTTAGTGAGTTCTTAAATCTCCTTTATAAAAAATATGGATTTGTTATTGGGGAAGTACAGGCCAGAAACAGTGGTTTGTACGAAAGATCAAAATTAAATATTAGCTATTACCAGAAGAATGAAAATTCACTGCGTACTAAGCTAAAGAAAAATGGATTGTTAGTTGAGTTTTCAGATGCTACAGCCATGATCAGAAACCCTTACGATGTAGCGGAAGGTGTGAGAATTAAATGAATGGAAATAAATTATTAGCATTATGGATTAATAGATTATTATTAGATCATTTTAAAAAGCAGAAAAATGATCATACTGAAAAATTATTTGTAAAAATATCGGGACTTACTATTTCAAATATAGAAGCAATTTTAAATCAATTACGAACAGATTTATCTGTTTATAAAACGTTCTATGACCCAATAATAAGAACAGTTAAAGAGCATCCAGGATTTGAAGAATTTTCTTATCAAGACTATGAAACTAGTACATGGTTGCGAAATAACACTAAAAATAATCAAGCATTAATATTAATTATTAATGAAATTACACCAGAGGCACAAAGTTTAGAGAACCTATTTACTATCGACGAATCATATCTCTTAACGGAGGATGGATTGAGTTCTTTATATAATGTGCTATCAGAGACTGGTTTAATCGCAGCTGATGAAATTAAGTTTATTAAAACATTTCTTGATATGTACAAAACTATTTCAGAGCCGCAACTTCGCAATATTGTTAATTTCATTTCAGAGATTTTGAGTGATCAAAGTCCATCAGTAATTGATAAAATCCAACGTAAATTACCTTATTTGAACTTATTTATGGACAGTAAATTAAAAATAAATTTGGAAGATAAAGGTCGACTCAAAAAAAACTTTCAACTAGCAAACCTGGAGATAAAAGAAAAAGACAGAGAAAACATCCAGAATAACCTATATTCATTTATTGAACAAGAAGAAGCTAACGGCTGGAGCGATGAAATCTGGGATACAAAATCTGTAGAGCAACTCACTAAAGAAGTTGTTGAATTTGTGACACAGAGTTCAAATTTATTTTTATTTAATGATTTTGAGTTTGTAAAAAAAATCACAGATTTTAAGCTTAAAACACCCTCAATTAAAGAAGAGGTAGAAGATGTACTAAATAAATATAAAGAAGAGCTAAGCGATGCAGGCAAAATTAAAGAATTTGAATCTGGTATTGATGAATTAGTAAGCGGTAATGATGCTGAAGCTATACAAGATTTTATTGAAGAATTTGAGGGTTTTTTAGACTTCCAACCAGGATTAGTTAAGAAATTAAATCGTACTGTTGAAAAACTCCGAAATCCTTCTATTTACGATGACTTAACTCAAGCCTTTATAAAAGAAATTTTTTCACTTATTGAGGATGAGAGAAATCACGAGAGTATTGGTTTGTCCAAATTTATTTTGGAAATTGAAACGAATAAAACTAATGAAAATATCCAGGAACTATTAAAGCTATTTTTAACTAATATTCAGATAGTAATACCCAGAGTTCATTTTAACCAAAATACACTACCGAGCGTTGATGAGAATGCAAAAGAAACTGAAGTTACATTTAAACTCTCTCATTATATTGGAGAAGAACTTATTAAGAGTAAAAAGTTTAAGGTAACTCGATTTAATGATTTAGAGACATATTCTTTCTTTGAAAAAATAGAAGATGGAATAATTCCATATACAAGAAATTATGCTGAAAATGAAATTGAGCAAATAGATATTATGTCTTGGACTAGAGAGAAGGTACAAAATTATCTCGCATTAAATCAATTAGATGTAAAAGAGCATCTGCAGAAATTTGAAGATTACTTAAGCAACTATATAAAGAAAGTTCAGTATGCACGAAATTACGGTGTATATTCATTAGATAGTAAACAATTAGAAACTGACTTAGAGAACCTACTTGAAAATATTTATAGTTCCTCACAAGTTTCACAACATATTTATCAAAATATTAATTTGATTGGTGCAGTAGACTATTTTGATAATAAAAAAGAAGAATCGGGCATTCCTATAGCTAGAACATTAACAGTATTTAACCCTATCAGGTTGGTCGCATTTATCAGAAGATGTGAAGAGATTTCAAACCAAATTGAACAATGGGTTCACTTCTCAACAGTAGGATCCTTAGAGATTGAAAAACTTGAAGAGTATGTTGAGTATGCAAGAACAAAAACTTCTCAGCTTGCTCCAAGATATTTTGCTAGTTATGGTGATCCTTCCTATTTAATTGAAAATGCCGAGGTATTTGGTGAGGGTACTTTTGTTCTTAGTAGTAAAGCCCCGAACAATAATGATTATTTGGCAAACGAACTTTCAGAAGAAATTGTAAAGGTCACAAAGAATTATTTAGAAGTATATCCATATGCCAAGGATGGTATGGATATCTGTATGCTTTACTGTCAAAGTTCAGAAGTAGTAAAAAAGTGTGTGGAGTCCCTTTTCTCTAAGACAAAGGTTAATAAATTGCGTTTAACTGTACATAGTGAAAATGCTTCTAAGCTTCACTATCAATTAAATAAATGGTTAGAACAAAAAGAAGACTTTACTAAGCCTGAGTATGAAAGCAAGTTTCCAAAGGTGGAAATAAATGTGATATCAGGCAAATCGGTAAATGAAATCTTTTCTCAGGTGGAAAAAATGATGATTGATGCTGATTTAGTTGTTCTTGCTGATTACTTTAGTCAAGGAAATCAAATTAGTTATCAACTTGAAAGAGTTAAACCCAAAGATACAACATTCTGGTTTGAGACCATTTACAAAGAGCCTTTAAAAAATGATGAGGCCGTAAAAAGAATAAGTTTTGTTAGTGAGCATTTACCAAATACTCTACAAAGCTTTTATCAATTACAATATATTATTCAATCTAGCGCAATGCCATCAAAAGATGAATTAAATGTCTTAAAGAACATCATTTCAATCAACAATATCAATCATAATTCTTTAATCGATATGATGCATAGAAAATTTAACTGGACTATGATTTTAGATCGTTACTTAGACAAGACATTATTAACCAAAACTTCAAGCCAGGCGAATATCATTCAATATAAACCAAAAGCAGGAAAAAACAATCAATATAAATTAATCGTATCTTCTTCTGAATATATTAGGAAACTTAGTCAGCAAACAACAGATTATGCTTACTATGACAGGTTGCATAGAAAGCTAGTATCTATAATGAAAAATGAAAAAATTTCTCGAGAAAGCATTGTTGAGGCTGTAAATAAAGTTAAGGATGTATCAGGTGGCTTAGTTCTTAAAACAATTGGGCGTGGTAAGTTTGCACATGAAATGCTTGCAACCTATCTCTCAACAAATAATGAAGAAGAGACACCTAATAAGCTTCGAGTATGGGCTGTTTGTGATGATCTTCCTTGGTTTTCAAGTAATAAGCGTAGACCGGATTTAGTTTTAACTACTATTGAAAAGAAAGATGATACTTTAGAATTGAGTTTTGAGCTAGTTGAATTAAAGTTTGTAAATCACAATATCTTTGATAAAGAGCGTTTTGATGCTCTCAAGCAAATAAAAACTGGAATGAGTCTCTATAACAAGTTGTTTAATTTTGAGAAAAAACAACTTGATAGTGATTACTGGAGAGATGAATTAATCCAATACTTTATTGAGAGAAGTGCTTATTCTCCAGAAAATGTCCAATTATTGAAGGAATTTCAACATATTAATGGAGACAAAATTAAAGTTAGTATTGAAGGAAGAGTAGATGTTTATTGCTATACTTCAAATCTTACTGAATTTAATTTTGAGAAAGTTGACGAAGGTATATTCGTTGACAAATTAGATTCAAATATAAAAAACTATATTTATACAAGAGCATATATCCTAGAACAGTTAAAAGCCAGTGAGTCTGAAATACCTGCTTACGAAGAGTTGGTCATAACTGAAAGTGAAAAAGAAATATTACAGTTAACATTAGAAGATGATAGTTCTAATGTTGGTAGAGAACAGTTAGGAGATACAATCGAAAAAGTCAGTTATGAAGAGATGCCTGAACCTGACGAAACTATATCTGATACTGATAGGCAAGAAGGCGCTTCTGATAATGAACAGTCTGATGTACCAAGTGGATCTGAGTCTGAGGATCATGATACAAGTGAGGAAGTAACACCAAACATATTACCTGACGACCAACAATATCCTGAAGTAAAAGCTTTAGAAGGCATCACGCTTGAGTATGAAATTGAAGATAGCAATATTGATCAGGTAAAAGACCAATATATTAGAAAGTTAAAACACAATTTCAACCAGAATGGGATACATCTAAATATAAAAGAAGCTATAATTGGATCCTCCGTTATAAGATTTGAATTAGATTTACCAGCTGATCTTCCAGCAAATAAAATTTTGTCTCGTTCAAAGGACATACAAATTTGGCTAGGGCTCTCTACAGAACCTCATATATTTATAAATAAAGGTATGAAAATTGATATAATTCGAGAAGAACCCGAAACTATTTATTTCGAGAAGTTTATGGCTCTAACTAGACAGCAACTAAGTAATAAAATTTCTGATACAAATTTAGTCGCTCCTTTAGGGTTAGATCCTCTAAATAATGTATTATTTATGGATTTCTCAAATTCCATGTCCCCACACCTCTTAACGGGCGGAACTACGGGTAGTGGAAAAAGTGTTACTTTAAATTCAATTATCTTAGGTATGATGTGTTTATATAGTCCAGAACAAGTTCAGTTCATGTTCATTGATCCTAAAAAAGTTGAGTTTACTATTTACGAAGGCAAGCAGCATACACGTGATGTAATTACAGATTTAGGAGAAGCTGTCAACGTACTGCAATATTTAGTAAATGAAATGGAAGATAGATATACCAAGTTTGCAAAGGAAGGCGTAACTAACCTAGACGAGTATATTACAGAAGTAAATGAAAGAATGCCTAGAATTGTATTGGTTTTTGATGAATTTGCAGATTTTATGACTCAAGATGCTGACATGAAAAAGCAAGTGGAAAATGCGATAATGAGATTGGGTCAGAAAGCACGTGCAGCAGGAATCCATTTGATTATTTGTACTCAAAATCCTAAAGCAGATATTATTAATACCAATATACGAAATAACTTAGGTGCAAGATTAGCCTTAAGAGCATCTGATGCGACTGCTTCAAATATAATTCTTGATGAGTCAGGTGCTGAAAAACTTGCCGGAAAAGGCGATTTCTTGGCAAAATTGTATGGTAATATAGAGAGAGGAAAGAGTCCTTTCTTAACTCCCAAAGTAAGAAGAGCACTCCTAAAATATTTCAATAAAGAATAAGAATTTTAAAAACAGGTGGCTGAAAAATTTTCAGCCCCTCCTCTTTTGCATCTAGGAGATCTAGGTGCCTTCTTTAACGATAAAAAAGCTACTGGAGGATTTCCTCCAGTGAAATAGAAAGGGATTTACATATGGGTTACGGTCAACATCAAAGCTTTTATTTGAGGGATAGATGGTTAAATAAAGGAATTAGAAACATTAAAGAAGATTCAAGGTTTTTTTATGATAAAGAAGCATTTGAAAAAATTGGCTTAGGTAAAAACATGGTTCAATCCCTAAGATATTGGGTTTTAGCAACAAGGGTTGCTGAGGAGCAATTTAATTCTGAACGAAAAAAAATATATAATATTACAGGCTTTGGTGAGATATTATATAGATTTGATAGGTTTATTCAATTTAGTGATTCAGCTTCAATCATACACTATCACCTGTCATCGAGTAAGGAGCCGAGTACTGCTTGGTATTGGTTCTTTAATATTTTAAATCAAACTGTTATTTCAAAAGATGAATTACTATTAGAATTTATCAAGTGGGTTAACAGTAATGAAGAAAAGAATATCTCAGATAAATCTCTAAAAAGAGATATAGATTGTCTTATAAAACTTTATACTGCTGGGCATGCAGAGAATGATCCTGAAGAAGTTATTCAAAGTCCCTTGTATAAGATCGATTTAATCAAAGAGTCTAAAGGACAAGTTTATAAAAATAATGGAAAACCAGAGGTAATTGGACTTTCTGCTTTGATGTATGTATTGCTGAAATATAAAGAAATTTATGATGTCGATACAATTTCAGTTGAAGAGATCATATCAAATGAAGCCTTGTGGGGAAAGGTATTTAATATGCAAAGGGCGACAGTAATAAACGTATTAGAAAACCTAACTCATCACCCTGCTTTTCCAATTACTTTCACAAGGACAAATAATCTAGATACAATACGTATTCCTAAAATAGATCCATTAGAGTTTCTTGAGTATGAATATGCTAGAAAGGTAGAGGCATTAAAATGATAACAAAAACATCAAATTTCAAATCAAGTGTAAACGTTAAGTTTGATCTTGATAACATAGAGATTATAAGAAAATATATGCCTACACCTTCTCATGCAGATTCCTTGAACGGTATCCTGGCAGGTTTTAATACGACGGGTGCTAGAAGATCACATATTATTATTGGCCCTTATGGTACTGGGAAATCAATGCTTAGTACTCTGCTGGCATCAATAGTTACTAAAAATATTAGTGAAAATGACTTCTCTCTAATAAGCCAAAAATTTTCATCATTAGATGATGAGATTTATAATGGTTTACTTAAATCACGAGATTTAGATAAAAAATATTATCCTGTTGTACTTAATGGGTACGAAGGAAAATTTAAGCATAGCATCCTTTCAGCAATATTAAAAACATTATCATCAAGTGGAATTGAGTTAATAGTCCCTGGTGTAATGACAAAAATACTAGAAACAGTTGAAATCTGGCAAAAGAATTATCCTAAGGCATATAAACAATTTAAAGCTTTATTAAAGGAACGAAACAAGTCTATAGACATATGGCGATTAGAAATTCTGAGCCAAGACAAATTTGAAATAGAGTGGTTTAAGAATGAGTTTCCCAAACTGACGTCTGGTGCAGAATTTTTGGTTGATTTAAATGAAGATTTTATAGATCAAATGAAATATATCATTGATGAGATGGAAAAATTAAATATTGGTTTATTTATTGTATATGATGAATTCGGGAGATATTTGCAGAGTATTGAAAGAAATGAAATAAACGAGACTATGCAAAATCTACAAGACTTAGCTGAGTTGACTGATCATTATAATGACAATATTCATCTTTTGTTTATTACTCATAAGCATTTACGGCACTACTTTTCAAGCTTTGATAAAGAGCTTCAAAATGAGTTTCAAAGGATTGAGAAACGTTTTAGATTATATTATATAGCCAGTGACTCTGCTACCTTCTATAGGATCGCTGAAAACGTTATTAATAGTATTGATAGGGATAGTATTACCGACGAGAAAAAAAATCTCACTACCCAGCAGCTAAGGAAATATGCAATGTTTCCACAACTAAACCAAGTCGAAATTGAAAACCTAATCGTAAAGCACTCATATCCAGTTCATCCGGTTGCATTATTTTTATTGCCTTTCTTATCAAGTCACTATGGACAAAATGAAAGAACACTTTTCACGTTTCTAGAAAGTTCAGATTCATTTGGATTAATTGACCATATAAATAATGACAATGGTTACTACCTACCTTATAAGCTTTTTAATTTCTTTTTCCCAAATTTTGAAGAGCAGAGTTTTGAAGCAAATGATAAATCAGCGGATCTATATAAAAAATTGATTCAAAGGATCCCTGAACTTACTAGTGATGAATTAAAGTTAAAAATTGTACAAACAATTACTCTCTGGGAGTTATGCGGTTTACAAGGAAGAATCAAACTGTCTACAGAATTGCTATCCTTTGCGCTAGATACAGAAAAGGAAGTAATTGCTAAGTCTCTTTTAGAATTAGAGAGGTTAAAAGGAATTAGATACAATAGAGTTTTAGGGTACTGGGAATTATTTGAGGGTAGTGCATACGATATAGATGAATTAATTCAAGAGAGTGTAGCAAATTACAGAATAAGTAAAACCAAAAAAATTGAGATTTTAGAACGTTGCCTTACTAAAAAATATTTTCTTGCTAGAGAATATAATGATGAGAAAAGCATAACCCGTTTTGCTTCAATTAACATTGTGACCAGTGGAGACATATTAGAAAGAAATTTTAACCCAGTGTTGGTAAGAGAAGAAAAAAGTCCCGATGCACTAATTAACTTTGTGTTACTAGAAGACTCGAATCAATATGATTCTATAATTAAAAGTATAGAAAATTATCAAGACGTTGCTTCGATTTTTTGTATTAATCCGACTGCCTTTAAATCAATAGAACAAAAAGTAACGACAAAGTACATTGTGCAACAATTAATTAATGATCCGGATATTATTAACAATGACAAGAAATTAAAACAAGAACTACAGTTATACTTGGAAGATATAACCTATGATATAAAAAAATACTTAGATGCATATCTAAACTTTTCACAAAACCTGACCTGGATTGTAAAAGGAAAAACTTATCAAATTAATAATGAAATAAAACTAGAAGAAATATTATCTCACTTAATGTTTGAACTATATCCATTAACACCAGAGGTACGAAACGATGGATATAATAGGAGGAAAATTAATAATGTTCAATTAAAGGCTGGTTACAAGTTAATTGAACATATTTTGCATAATCCTTTTGAGAAGGACTTGGGTATTGAAGGCAATGGTCCAGAATATTTAATATATGCTACAGTCTTTAAAAATAATGGTTTAAACTTAAGCTCTCTTGACTCTATATCCTCAAATGAGTTAATGGAGTTAAGGAGTGCTTTACTTTTGGAATTAACTAAAGGTTCCGAGGGATCACTTGATAAGCTTGTCAATATAATGGTTAGAGAGCCTTTTGGTATTAGAAAACCATTAATTCCAGTGCTGCTTGTTGCTTTGCTTCGTGATAAGTGGGATCAACTATTATTCTATAGAAACGGAATGTTTATTTCACAATTAAACGGAGAACACATTTATACAATGGTCAGTGAACCGGATCAATATCAATTTGTATTTATGCATTTTAAAGATGAAATAAATAGCTTTGTGGGGTATTTACAAGATTTATTTAGAAATTATATTAACCCCGAAAATCAAGGATTAAATAGACCTCTTTTAGTGATATCTGCAATGTTAAATTGGCTCCGTGATTTACCAAGATACGTACAAATTACTCGCACTATAGATAGTAATTTGGTAGCATTAAAGGATAGTATAAAACTAGCTGAGATAGATCCTAAGGTAGGGTTAGAAAAGATATATGAACAGTTTAAAGATCAACCAGACCTGTTGAAGCACATGGTTGATAATTTAAACACTGTTTATTTAGGCCTTGAAGATGAGGTCAAAAATATTATCTGCAATAAGATCGGCGTAAATGATTATAGCGAACTCAAATTCTGGGTTGAAAATCAGCAGCCATCAGTATTAAAGGATAATCAGCTTGCTAAGTCACTAAAAAACAACATAAATTCAAAGGAATGGGTTAAGAACGTTTCTTATGATCTTGTTGGAGTGGAGTTGCAAAACTGGTCAGATAAGACAAAAGAAATGTTTTTTAATCAATTAAATTATGAGTTTAGTAAAATCAACATGCAAACTCAAACTCCATCTGACTCTGTACAAATTCAGATGGGTGACGGGGTGAAAGTAATACGTAAATCAAAACTTTCAACTAAATCTCAAACCTTGCACACTAATGTTGCAAGAATCCTGAAGAATGGTGGAAGAAATGTACCTAAAGAAGAGATTGAGAACATTGTATTGCTATTAATTAAAGAGTTTGTAGAATAGGAAGTGATTATCTTGGCACGTAAACCAGTGCATATTGCCATGTTTAGTGGAGGGGCTTCTAGCGCCTACGTATCCTATAACATGGTCCAAAAATATGGTCATGAAAATTGTATTTTGTTTTTTACTAATACATTATGGGAAGATGAAGATAACTATAGATTTATGGATGAAGTTGCAGATTATATAGGTCTTGATATTACTGAACGGGTTGATGGAAGGACCCCTGAAGAAGTATTTTATGACTATAGATTCTTAGGGAATTCACGTCTAGCTAAATGTTCTGAAGAATTAAAAGTATATCAAACCATTACTTTTTTAGAAGAACTAAGAGATGAACAAAACCTGGAGCCAATTTTGTATTTTGGAATTGGACCACACGAAAAACATCGTGCGGACAACTTAACGGAGTTTTATAAACATCACCCACTAGAACCAATTGAAACAAGATTTCCAATGATCGATACCTTCACTGAAGACATTGATATAAAGGGGATCATTGAGAATGAATGGGGCATCCAGCTGCCTAGGATGTATAACATTACAAGTGAAGTGCGACCTGATCTTGCAGCTAAAGGGATCAAAGGTTTTTCTCATGCCAATTGCGGAGGAAGATGTGTTCGAGGAGGATATCAACACTACGCACTACTTTATGCGATTTGGCCAGATAGATATAAGGAACAAGAAGAAATGGAAGAACGTTTTAGAGAGCATTTTGAAAAGGATGTATCTATTTTGAAGAAAGACGGCGGTCCTTTCACTTTAAAACAATATAGAGAACAATTGGAACAAGATGGTGTAGAGAAGTACCTTAATATTAAGGACGATGCTGTACCTTGTGTTTGTTCGTATTCTTAAAATGTGAATGAAGGGAAGGACCACTGGTTCTTCCCTTTTCCGTATGATGAATGCTTAAACTATACCAATCTTGGAGGATTATTAATGAATCTAGATTATATTGAAAGAATCCTTTACAATTATTTTCTTAATAATGACAGTCACTTCAAATCAATTACTGATGATCCCTTAATAATGAATGAGGTAAGTGAAAAAGGTTATATAGTTTACAACAATGCTCAATCAAATGCAGCAACCCAAATATCAAAAGGTATGCTGCATAAAACACTTTTGGATCTTATGGAAAACAAGTTAATTGCAGCTGATGAATTAGCTTATAACGATGATCAAATAAATATTATTTTTTCGATGTTAAGTATTTTACCTTTTGTAGAACTTTCAAATAGAGGTAAAATACTAAGTATTTATCTAAAGACTTATCAAACTGACCAACTACCTCGAGATTCTTTTAAGAGACTAAATCAATTATTATATGAGTTTAGTCAAAAGGCAACTAACATTAGAGACAATAATATTCAATATTCCTATACTCAAGATATAAAGTTATTAGGTTTTATAGACAAAAATAATAATTTAAATCATCGACTTATTGACGGATACATTAAAACCAAAGATAAAATACTCTTCTTACAAAGTATCATGGTCGAGAAAGATTATTTTTATATAGTTTTAGAGCTTCTGGAAATTTTAAAGAAAGAAAGCAGGAGTGAAAAGAGAAAAATATTAAAAGAGGTAGGAAAGCTAATAGTTCAGAATTCAAAAGGAAGCAATCTTATGGTTGATTCGGTTGCTGAAAAAAGAACATCAAACATACTTTCTTGGCTTGAAAACACTCGTTTAATAGATGAAAACTTTAACCCAAGGAGATTCGATATTAATAAGATTAAGGAGCAAGTCTTGTATAGTGTTCTAAGAGAAAAAATAATTAGAATAATGAATCAATATCTAGCCGCTAAGAGAGAACCCTTCGGTGGTCATCAACTAGGGCCATTTGTTAGAAATGAAGTAACAGCTGAAATTAATAATCTACCATTTATAGAACCCTCAGAGTATGTGGTAACAGGATCAGTAGGACAAGGTAACTGGGCTTCTGTTCCCTGGATAGCCATCATGAATCGCAAAATTACCGTTTCTACCCAAAGAGGCTATTACATTGTTTATCTGTTCAGTGAGGATATGCAAAGTGTTTATCTTACTTTTGCTCAAGGGGTTACTGAAACTTCGAAGGAAGAAATGGTAAGAGTTAAAGCTCAGATTAGAGAATCTATTCCGCCATCGAGCAAGGTAAAGGTAGACGACCATATTAGCTTGGGAGAAAGCAAAAAGGCAAGAGATTATGCATTATCAACTGCAGCTTACATTCATTATGCGGTAGATCATATGCCAGAAGAAAAGGTCATCGTAAATGATTTACAGGAAATGATACATATTTATGAGAATTATATCTCCATGAATGAGGGAACAGGATATGAAACTGAGCAACTCCAAGGTGAGAAGCTAGTGGTAAAAGAAAATTGGAATACTTATTTACCTTCTAAGGACTTAATCAATCACATTTACTCTTACATAAAAAGTAAAGGCTTCTATTATCCAAAAGAGGAAGTTATTAATTTATTCCTATCTTTAAAAACCAAACCTTTTGTGATTCTATCTGGTATTTCAGGAACAGGTAAGACCAAAATGGTTCAATGGTTTGCCGAGAGTTTAGCGGCTACAGAGAAAAATGGACAGTTTACATTGATCCCTGTCCGTCCTGACTGGAGTGATGGATCAGATCTATTAGGATATGTAGATATTAAAGGAGATTTTAAAGAAGGACCTTTAACAAAAGCTATTAGAGGAGCAGAAGAGCATCCAGAGTTGCCTTACTTTGTTCTTTTAGATGAGATGAATTTAGCACGAGTGGAATATTACTTCAGTGATATTCTTAGTGTTATGGAGAGTAGAAGGTGGGAGGATGGAAAGGTTGTTTCTTCCACTTTATTATCGGAGGAGGTCGCAAAAGCAGAGGTCACACTTCCGAATAATCTTTATGTTATTGGAACCGTTAATATGGATGAAACGACACATCCTTTTAGTAAAAAGGTGTTAGACCGTGCTAATACAATTGAGTTTAATCGAGTTGAGCTGGACAATTTAATTTTTCTCCAGGATCTTGAGGACATAGATCCATTAGAAATAGGTCAGAGTCAGCTTGCCTCAAAATATTTGCACTTAAAGGATCTGTACAAGGTAGATACAGAGATTATTGAAAAGGCTACTAGTGAGCTGGTAAGGATTAATAAGAGTCTTCAACTTATTAATGCACATATTGGGTACCGGGTTAGGGATGAGATCTGCTTCTATCTTGCCTATAACAAAGAAGGTGCTCTAATGTCTTTTGAGGAAGCATTTGATCATTGTATCCTCCAGAAGATCCTGCCGCGTCTCTCTGGGAGTGACTCAAGAATTGAGCAGCTGCTAAGGGAGTTATATTTACTCTTTACAAATACTGAGTTTCAGGATGAGGAATCTCAGTTCGATGAACAAAGTTCTATTTATCCTAAGAGCGCTCGAAAAGTGATTGAGATGCTTAGGAGGTTACAAGTAGATGGCTTTACATCCTTCTGGATCTCGTAACGAAGTTGAATTGGTTAAGATTGAAACAGATGATTTCTCTGTTTTGGTGAAAGGAAAACCGTTTCATGAGAGGTATGAGGGGTTAAAACAGTATCGTGCAATGGATATGCACGATGTCATGCAGTTTTCTGTTCATGGGGATCAGGTAAATCAGGTATTAATCTATGATATTGAAACACAGCTGCTGCAGGAATCTACTCAATTAAGGCCTATCTTTTTCGAAAATGGAGTTTATCAGGTTATTGTCATACCTAAAACAAGCAGAGACTTATCCTTTTATCATGAGCATCCTGGCTTAAGGCAATCTATATCAAGAGTGGAAATCCCAAATACTTATATGTTAATGGGAAACTTGCAGTTCCAGAATGAAGTGGGATTAACGACCTTTGAAATTAGAGACGGCAGTAAAAAGCTGTTAGAAGTAACATTGGAAATCTTTCCAGCAAAGCTTGACTACAAAAATGATTATAAAAGACTACTAGAAGAAATTAACGATGAAATTTATAATCTTGCCTTTCATTTTATCCGGAAAACCTATTTGGGAGCTAAAGTGAAGCTCGACGGCAAGCCATCAAGAAGTGAATTTTACCGTTTGATTAGTAAACATTTTGATCAGTTCATTCAGGCAGTTAATCGTATTGAAATGCAGCCACATCACCTTCTCCAGAAAACGTATGAAAAGGTTAGGGGAGACCAATTAAGTAAGCTGGACACTAGAAGCAGGAGCTATTTGCAAAAAAAACCTCATCTATTTACAGAGGTTTCAAATGGCATCCATATCAATAACAAAACACTTATGCCAACCGAAGGTCTTCGTGTTAAAAAGGAGCTTACCTTTGATACATTAGAAAATCGATATGTGAAATGGATGATGCAGCGGGTAAAACATAAGCTATATGATTTGTTGGATACTTTGATTAATAGAAGCTCGAGGTGGGAAACAGAACCGGATGCTGATCTTTTAGACAAATTGAATGAAATGATAGTGAAGTTGGAGGGTAAGCTGAAAAGTCCTTTTTGGAAGGGCATAAAAAAGCTAGATCGCTCTATCCTTAGCTTGGTTTTGCAAATGGCCCCGGGCTACCGCGATGCTTTTCAGATCTATCTGACGGTTTCTAAAGGGTTAATGCTTCAAGGGAAGCTTTATCAGATGTCTGTTAAAGATGTAGCAACTCTGTATGAATATTGGACATTCTTAAAACTCGGGCAAATCCTTGATAAAAAATATCAGCTTGTGAGCCAGGACATTATCCAGGTGAACCGGGAAGGCTTGTTTGTAAATCTTCAAACCAACCGTTCTGCGACAAGAAAATACAAACACCCATATACCGAAGAGGAAATTATTCTGACTTACCAAAAGTATGAAAGTGGTTTGCCAACTATTCCTCAAAAGCCCGATACCATGCTCAGCATTGCTAAAAAGGGAAAAGACTTTTCCTATAACTATGTATTTGATGCCAAGTATCGAATCGATTACGCCCAAGATGGAAGTTATTATCAAAATCGGTATAAACATCCCGGACCTCTTGAAGATGATATTAATACCATGCATCGTTATCGAGATTCCATTGTTACCTACAATGATGGGCCATATGAAAGAACAGCTTTTGGAGCCTATGTACTGTTTCCTTGGTCTTATGAAGAGCTTTATCAAAATCATCACTTCTATAAAAGCATCGATAAAGTCAATATTGGTGGGCTGCCATTTCTCCCTAATGCAACGGATTTAGTCGAAAGATTTGTGGAGAGGCTTATTGAAAAAAGCCCTGAGGAAATCCAGCAGGAAGGCATTTTACCAAGGGGGACATTAGAAGAGTGGAACTCCAACCTGGACGAAAAAGTTCTGGTCGGGCTTGTTAGAGATCGAGAAGAATATATTGGCTATAAACAGACTGGCTGCTATCGTATTCCTGTAAATAAACTAAAAGCTGGATGGCAAGAGACAAGGTATATAGCTCTTTATGTTAAGAATGGTGTAATAGAGCATAATGGAGTCATTTGCTATGGCAGGATTAAGGATATTAGGCCAGTGAAATCAGGTTTAGATGAATATATGCAATTTGAAGTGGAGCATTGGATTAATTGTAATCCATTCATTAAACCTGTTGGATATGGTATCGCTGAATATATGCATACTACATTGAGCAATTTGAAAGAGTCTACAGAGCTTCCGGAACTGTTTATGAAATCAAAGGAAGAAAAAACGATATGGAGAATGCTTAGAAGGGTCTCAGACAGAATTTCCATTGATCTTGACTCAGTTAATCTTGATGTGGCTACTAAGGTTGAGGAATATGGGATTAAAAATGTTTTGATAAAATTTAATAAAAAAAATAGGGAAGCTTATTTGATAGGTGAAGGAGATCAAAAAACTGTTCCCTTTGATACATTACAAAGGAATCCTTCTTCCATCTTCAAAGACTTGATTAACCTGTTAGGCAGTTAGCAGTAAGAATACTAATCATTTTAAGTGAGGGGAATAATGCCTACATATAACAAGCTTGTCCGTGACCGGATCCCAGAAATCATTGCAGAAACAGGCAAGAACTATTCAACAAGGATTCTTAATCAGGAAGAATTCATTCTAGAACTCAAGAAAAAGAGTATTGAAGAATTAGATGAATATTTAAACACGAATAATGATGAAAAGGCAATTGAGGAATTAGCCGATTTGCTTGAAGTACTACATGCACTTGCTGAGACTCATGGGGTGTCGATTGAGAAGGTGGAGGAATTGAGAAGGCAAAAGGCTGGACAACGTGGGGGATTTAAGGAAAAGGTTTTTTTAATTGAGGTAGAAAAGTAAAATTGTTTATCATTTATCAAGTTAAGTTAAGGTTACAAAAATCAGCTTAATCAACGGTGAACAGAATCAGAACTAGCGCAAATTCAAAACTTATTTATTAGAATAAGTACTTGAGTTGCCCAAAAAATAATTTATTCAATAGGGTGCTTATCCTGGAATCAGGGTAAGCACCCATTTTATTAGTCTCAATTTGTTAAGGATTGAGGTTAGAGAGGGATGTATCATGCACACACCTCCATGACTCCACACATAATTTTAAAATTGCTAAATTATAATTCAGTTTTATTAACAAATCAATAAAATTTTATTTTTTTAAATTATTTTGAAATTTTGTTCAATTAGTGAAAATAATATTACGTTTTTGTGAATTTGTTTATATAATTGGTAACAAGAATTGAACAAAATTTAATCACAGTGAACAAAATTTCAAGAGAGGGGGTTGGCTGATGTATTCTCAAGAGGAAATGATACGGGTTGCTAAATTGTATTATGAAATGAATTTAACCCAGAAAGATATTTCTGAGAGACTTCCCTATTCACGTGCTACGATCAGCCGTATTCTGGATACCGCGTACAAACAAGGGATTATTCAAGTGAAAGTCAATTATCCAATTAGTTCTCTGCAGCAGCTAGAAGATCAGATTAAGGATAAATTTTCTTTAGAAAAGGTATTTGTTGCACCAGTTTATGTAGAAGATGATGCCTTAATTTTAGATGATGTGGGAAGGGCTGTAGCCCATTATTTATATGAAATTTGTCAGGACAATTGTACTTTGGGAGTTTCATGGGGGACAACGCTCGCATATGTTCTTCCTCATTTGGTACCAAAGAAAGTAAATAATATGAAAATCGTACAGCTCAATGGCGGTATTGCGAAGAATTCATATTCAACTGGTGCAGCACAGCTCTTAGAAAAGTTTTCTGAAGCTTTTTCGACCGGATACCATTTGCTTCCTGTTCCTACGATTGTCGATTCAGAATTGATTGCGAAAGTAATGACATCGGATTCTAGCATTAAAGAAACACTTGAGCTTTCAAGAGAAAGTAATATTGCTATTTTTTCAATTGGAACCGTTTCCTATAAAAATATCCTTTATAAGGGTGGGTTTTTTAAAGGAAAGGCTTATGAAGAGTTAATGTCAAAGAAAGCCGTGGGAGACATCTGTTCTAGATACTTTAAAGAGGATGGAACACTAGCGGATGAAGAGTTAAACAATCGTACGATTGGATTAGAGCTTGAGGAGCTTCGTAAAAAAGAGTATTCAATCGCAGTAGCTTCTGGAAAATCAAAGGCTAAGAGTGTCATAGGTGCACTCAATGGCGGTTATGTAAGTGCATTATTTATCGATGAATTATTGGCAGGTGAAATTGTTCAATTAACAAGTGGGGGGCATAAAAGTGAAAGCAGTAAAGTTATATGAACCAGGAAATTTAAAAGTTGAACAAGTTGATAAACCGGAAATTAGTGCAGGAGAGGTATTAATTCAGGTAAAAGCGGTTGGCATTTGTGGTTCTGATATTCCTAGAGCACTGGTAAAGGGAGCGTATCATAAAGGATTGACACTCGGTCATGAATTTGCTGGGGAAATTGTTGAGTGCGGACCTGATACAGAAGGATGGGCCGTGGGAGATCGCGTAACGATAGCTCCGCTTGTCCCTTGTATGGAATGCGAATATTGTACTCAAGGAAAGTATGGATTATGCGATACCTATAATTATTACGGATCAAGAACGGATGGGGCGATGGCGAAATACATAAAAGTTCACAAAGACAACCTTCTTATGCTTCCGGACTCAATTTCATATGATGCAGGTGCAATGGTTGACCCTGCAGCAAATGCCGTGCATGGGCTATGGAGAGGAAGCCTGAAAGAAGGTGATACTGCTGTAATAATTGGCCTGGGTGCAATCGGTCTCTTTGCTGTTCAATTTGCTCGTGAAATGGGAGCGAAAGAAGTAATTGCAATGGATATTTTCGAGGAAAAATTAGTAATAGCCAAGCAATTGGGAGCTGATCGTGTTATCGATTCAAAAAGTGTGGATCCTATTGAAGCGCTTGCTGGTACGAAAGTGAATGTAGTATTAGATACATCCGGATCACCTATTGCACAAAACCAAGCCGTGTCTATTACTGGTAAAATGGGGCGGGTTGTTTTTCTGGGTATTTCAAATCAAGAGCTGACTTTATCAGCCAAGGCTATTGATAAGCTGCTTCGCAATGAAATTGGAATTCATGGCTCATGGAATTCATTCTCAGATCCATTCCCTGGAAGGGAATGGGAATATGCTATTGAATGTATGGCACAAGGTAAGATTCAAACGGAACCAATTGTTTCACACCGTTTTCAAATAGATGAAACACCTGCTGTTTTTGAAAAAATTAAAAATAGAGAAATAGTTTTCAATAAAATCCTGATTTACCCGGAGGAGTAGGATATGGATGCCAACTATCTTTTAGGAATTGACTTGGGAACACAGTCTTTAAAAGTGGGAATCTACAACGAGAATGGAAAGCTGCTTTTAAAAGAAAGTGCGACTTATCCAACTAACCATACGAAAGATGGTTTTTCTGAACAGAATCCAATGGACTGGTGGCAAGCTCTAAAAGAAGCATTACAAAAAGCAGAGGATCATCTTGATTTAACCAAGATCTCCGGACTATCGCTCTGCGCAACCTCATCCACTGTTGTATTAACAGATAAAAATTATCAGCCTGTTGCTCCGTCGCAATGCTGGATGGATCAACGTTCAGTAAAGGAAGAAGATGAGATTAATAGTAATCCAAGCTCTGTAGTAAAAGATCGTTTATTATTTTCAGGACAAAAAACGTCGATTGAATGGATGACAACTAAATCTCTTTGGTTAAAGCGTCATTACGATCTATCAGACAAATTTATACTTGAGCAGATCGATTGGATGAATTTTAAGCTTACTGGTGAGGTTGTCGCTTCAAAGTGTAATGCTACATGCAAGTGGAACTATGTAGAACATCTTAACGGATTTTCTGATGAGTTTTTTAAAGTAATCGGATTAGAGGGAATTACAAAGCATTGGCCTAGGCAAATTTTAAAGGTTGGAGATAAGGTTGGAGAGGTTACTGAAAGCGCTGGGAGAGAACTTGGGCTATTAGCTGGAACTCCTGTCTTTCAAGGTGGAATTGATGCTCATATCGGCATGATTGGCTCAAGGGCCCTTGAACCCGGAAATCTGAGCATGATCACCGGAACCAGCTTTGTTCATTTAATGCATCATGAGCAGCCTATTTTTAACGATTCCTTATGGGGACCTTATGAGGGTCCATTACTAGATGATCATTGGCTTCTTGAAGGCGGGCAATTATCATGTGGTTCAATTATTTCTTGGTTTCTTAATGAATTTTATCCTAACAGTACGGATGAGAGTGAAGTTTATAGAGAACTTGAAGAAGAAATAAAAAAAATCGTAGCTGGGAGTGAAGGTCTGGTTATATTAGATAGCTGGAAAGGGAATCGAACGCCTTATAAAAATCCCTATGCAACAGGCGCCTTTGTTGGTTTAACACTCTCACACACAAGGTATCATATTTATCGGGCAATTCTTGAGTCAATTGCTTTTGGTACCAAAAATGTCATTGAGACTTTTAGGAACTCCTCGATTCCCGTAAAGAAGATTATTGCGGGCGGTGGAGGCACCAAGAACGCTTGTTGGATGCAAATAATTAGTGATGTAACAGGTCTGCCAATTTCTATTCCTATGGATAAAGAAACCGGAACCAAGGGTGCTGCGATTATTGCAGCCTATGGAATTGGGTTATATCAAACGATAAAAGATGCTTCTGAACAAATGGTTGAGATACAGGCTGAATTTAAGCCAGATTTAGATAAAACAGCAAAATATGAAACCGTTTTCCAAAACTATTTGGAATTAAACGAACTTCTATTTCCAATGATGAGGAAATTAAAAAATGGGAAGGAGGAAAGCTATGAACTATGTACTTGAAATGAAAGGGATTTCTAAATCGTTTCCAGGAGTCAAGGCATTGCAGAATGTGAATTTTTCAGTCCAGCCCGGTGAGGTCCACTGTTTAATAGGAGCAAACGGAGCTGGAAAATCAACCTTAATGAAAATTCTCTCTGGAGTATATGAAAAAGATGAAGGCAATATTTTATTGAATGGAAAAGAAGTGAATATAACTTCCCCAGCAGATAGCAAAGAGAATGGAATTGCTACTATTTATCAGGAGCTGTCTCTAGTAGAAGACCTAAGTCTTGGAGAAAATATTTTTCTGGGAAACTATTTAAAGCCCAAGGGCGGTTTTATTAAATGGAATCAAATTAAGTATAGAACGAATGAAATTTTTAAATTGCTTGGCCTTTCTCTTTCTCCGAATTTATTGGTACGGGATGTCAGTATGGGATTAAAGCAAATGACGGAAATTGCTAAAGCTCTAGCTTCTGATTGCAGAATCATCGTGATGGATGAGCCCTCTACCGCACTATCCGGTGATGAAGTGAACAAGTTGTTTGATGCGGTACGGTTATTAAAAAATCAGGGCTACACCATTATCTATATTTCCCATAAGCTAGATGAGTTATATACGATCGGTGACCGAGTAACTATACTCCGAAATGGACAATGGATTTTTACGGATGAATTAAAGAAAATCAAACAATCAGAATTGATTGAGTACATTACCGGAAGGAAAATAGAAAAGCAGACAAAGGAGCAGGTTTATAACAAGAAAGAAGAGTTTTTAAAGGTAAATAATTTTACTAACAAGAAACTAAGAGATGTTTCCTTTACCGTTGGGAAAGGGGAGACGGTTGGATTATACGGGCTTGTAGGATCAGGAAGAACTGAACTGCTTCGGGCGATTTATGGTGCGGATAAAGTCTTAGATGGCCAAGTTTTTCTCGATGGAGTAAAAAAGAATATTACAACTCCTGAAAAAGCAGTGAATGAAGGCTTGGGGCTTGTTCCGGAAAATAGGAAAACAGAAGGGATTATAGGGAATTTATCTATAGAAGAAAATGCCTTTTTGCCGTCCTTAAACAAGTTTTCAAGAAATCGATTCTTGCAGCGTCAGAAAATAAGGAAGGCGATGCTCGATTCTATTAAAAAGCTCAATGTCAAAGCACCAGGGCCTGAAACTGAATTACGCAATTTAAGTGGAGGAAATCAACAGAAGGTTATTATTTCAAAATGGCTCATTCATGAATCAAAGCTATTATTATTTGATGAACCGACACAAGGTATCGATATCGGTGCAAAAGATGAAATCTACAAAATTATGAAGGAATTAGCGAATCAGGGAACGACCATCATTGTAGCTTCTTCTGAAATCGATGAACTCCTTGCCGTTTGTGATCGAGTTCTCGTCATGTTTGAAGGAAGGATTGTAAAGGAATATACTTCTCCAGCTAATTATAAGAGTGAGATTTTAAATGTAGCTGTTTCTGGAGCTTAAATTGAATCAAAGGAGGTCACCTAATGAATACGAAAATGGAAGTGATTGAAGAGCCACAGCAAAAGCAATTTCAAGCAGCGGGTTTCATGAAAAAATATAATCTATTTTTCATTTTTGTAGGATTTTTAATTATTGGTAGTTTATTATCAGATCATTTCTTAACGACCCAAAATATTTTAAATATCCTTCAGCAGTCAGCATTTGTTGGAATTGTTGCAATTGGAATGACATTTGTCATCCTCATTGCGGGGATTGACCTATCTGTAGGAGCAGTTCTTGCGCTTTCAGGTATGCTTGTATCATTGCTGCTTAGCCAAGGGATGAATCCTATTCTTGCAATTGCAATTACGCTGTTGGCAGGGGCATTTATGGGGTTCTTAAGCGGGTTTATTTCAACAAAGTTTAAAGTACCTGCATTTATTGCAACACTTGCGATGATGGTTAGTGCCAGAGGTTTTGCCTTATTGACTACTGATGGCGAGCCAATCTACGATTTGCCTCCAGCTTTTACAGCATTAGGAGAAAGTCTTGGAAATATTCCTGTTCCTGCAATCATCTGGATTGTGTTAACGATCCTGGCAGTGGTTGTACTAAAGTATACAACATTTGGAAGAAAACTATATGCTGTGGGAGGTAATGAAGAATCAGCTCGGTTATCTGGGATTCCGGTTGAAAAATATGTTACCTCGACCTATGTTCTGTCTGGTACGATGGCCGCTATTGCAGGAATCCTCATGTCTGCTTGGCTGACAGTGGGGCAGCCTACTGCTGGTACAGGTTTAGAGCTAGATGCTATTGCAGCGGTAGTTATTGGAGGCACAAGCCTAGCAGGTGGAAAAGGCGGTATAGGAGGTACTTTCATTGGTGTTCTGATTATGAGTATGATTGTTAATATTTTCAACCTTCTCGGCCTTTCTTCTTACTATCAGTCTATTTTTATGGGTGCCATTATTGTAACCGCTTTAATTATGAATCAATTTATTACAAATAAAAAATAGGGGGTAGTTTTTATGAAAAAAATATTTAGCTTTTTAGCAATTTTTATCTCATTAGTTTTGTTTTTAGTAGCTTGCGGCGGCGGGAGCAGTGAGAGCAACAGTGAAAGTACTGGTGAGGGAGAAAAAGAAAAGCTTGTTATTGGTTTTTCACAGCCAACACTGGAATCGCCTTTCTATACTGCACTTATTGATGGTGCAAAGGCAGAAGCTGAAAAGCAAGGTGTGGAACTGGTTGTAGTAGATGCTCAAAATGATATTGAAAAACAAAATTCCGATGTTCAGTCTTTAATTACAAAGGGTATAGATGTTCTTTTACTCAACCCTGTTAACCCGGCAGCGGTTACACCTTCTTTGAAGGCAGCAGAACAAGCAAGTATTCCAGTTATTGCAGTTGATCGTAATACGAAAGAAGAAGTGGCAGCGTATATTGGTCGTGATAACAAAGAAATGGGTAAACTAGCAGGGCAGAAAGCTGTTGAATTACTTGGCGGTGAAGGCAAAGCACAAGGAAAAATTATTGAAATTCAAGGTGATGCCGGCGGTACAGTTATGCAGGCGCGTCACGATGGTTTCCATGAAATTGTAGAAAAAGAAGCTGGGATTAAAATTATTGAGGGACCTTATAGTAACTATATTCGTGCTGAAGCAGTATCTGCGATGCAGGATTTAATGCAAGCTCACCCTGATGTTAATCTAGTATATGCTCATAACGATGATATGGCTCTTGGAGCAATTCAAGTACTAGAAAAATCAGGGAAGCTAGAAGGAGTTCAAATCGTAGGTATAGATGGATTGATGGAAGCGGTTAAACAAATTAAGAATGGAAAATTTAAAGCGACTGTACTGAACGATCCGATTTCGCTTGGAACTCTGGCTGTACAAAACGCAGTAAAGGTTGGAAGTGGTGAGTCAGTAGAAAAATATATTGATGGCGGTACTGGTTTAATTGATGAAGGCAATGCCGATCAGTATCTAGATGATACGAAGAAATTTGCAGAAATTAAATAGGAGTGATTTAATTTGAAGCTTGAAAAATATATTGATCATACTCTCCTGAAGGCCGACGCGACCTTAGATGCAATTGAAAAATTATGCAAGGAGGCAGCAGAATATCGTTTTGCTTCCGTTTGTATAAATCCAGCCTATGTAACAAAAGCCAATGAATTATTAAAAGACTCAGATGTAAAGGTTTGTACCGTCATTGGTTTTCCGCTTGGAGCGAATGTAACTGATGTGAAGATCTATGAAGCCAAAAATGCATTGGCCGAGGGGGCAACTGAATTAGACTATGTTCTAAACATAAGTGATGTGAAGAACGGAGAATTTGATCAAGTTCAAACGGAAATGGCTGCATTTGTGGGATTAAAAGATGATCACCCTGGACTGGTTATTAAAGTCATTCTTGAAACCTGCTATTTAACAGACTTAGAGATTGAGAAAGTCTGTGAAATTGCAAAAAATACAAAAATCGATTTTGTCAAAACTTCAACAGGCTATGGTTCTGGCGGTGCAACGGAAGAAGCCGTTGCACTCATGAAAGCCTCTGTAGGCTCAAAAGTTGAAGTAAAAGCGTCTGGAGGAGTTAGAACAAAAGAAGACGCCGAAAAATACATTCAACTTGGAGCAACCAGAATCGGCACAAGCAATGGGGTCGGAATTATTAGCCTCACCGACCAGACTTCTGGATCTGGGTATTGAAACGGCCCTTTCATCTCTTTGAATTGTGGGGCCATTCCTAAAGACCTTATGGAAAGTGAGTTCTTTGGATTACAGAGGGGGGCATTTACCCGGGCCATGCGTCAAGGGTATAAAGGGAAATTTGAACAGGCTCAAAAGGGAACGATTTATCTTGATGAAATTGGTGAAATTCCGCATACGATTCAGGTCGCTTTACTGCGGGGTCATTCAGGAAAAGAAAGTCACTCGCACTAAAGATGTACCTTTGGATATCCGAATTATAAAGGCCACACATCGTGACATTAAGGATCTTGTAATACGGACAACTGGAAAGGTAACAGCAGAAAAATACCTTGGCATTCCAAGTAGTACCTTTTATAAAAGGCTGAAGAAGTTTGGAATTTGAGTATGTGATAAATAGGACGGTTCTTTTGCTTTCGTAAGGAAAGTAAAAGAACCGTTTTGTATTTAGCTTGAATATTAGTGATTATAATTCATGTCTTAGGTTGTTTGGTAATCAGGATGTCACAAAAGGAATCCCACCATCGTTATATATATGAACGAGATTAAGAGAGGGAGGTGAAAGATGGCAGAGGAGTGAGCGAAATAGTAACTATGAAAGGTAGAAATAAAAGGTTAGCTTTAGTCTTGAGGCGTCACGAATGGGCCAATTTTTTATGACCTACTTAATACGCCAGTAGAAAATCAATCAATTTAAAGAAAAGGGGTACACAATAATGACACAACGTATTAATTACATGCAGCAATCTCCGGAATTTGTTAACAAGATGATGGCACTGAGCAATGCAGAGAAAGAAAGTTCAATTGAGGAAAAAATCCGTCATCTCGTCCACATTAGAGCTTCCCAAATGAATGGATGCGGATTTTGCCTGGATATGCATATCAAGGAGGCAAAAATCCATGGAGAGAGAGAGCTTCGCCTATATCATATCCCAATTTGGCGCGAATCCACTCTGTTTAGCCCACGCGAACGAGCAGCGCTTGAATGGACTGAGATTTTGACTAAGCTGCCTGCACACGGTGTTCCTGATGATATTTATGACAGTGTTCGTGAGCAGCTATCAGAAAAAGAACTTTCAGATCTTACCTTCTCCATCATGGCAATCAATGCCTGGAACCGTATCAGCATAGCTTTCAAAAATGTGCCGGGTTCTGCTGACACAGCTTTTGGATTGACTAAAGCTGGGCTATGAGTGGTATAAACCTGAGATTATGATGGGCTTTTATAGATTGAATCAAACAAAAGGGACCGGTAAGATGGAATTGACATCTTACCGGTCCCTGTATAAATAGAACCTGAATGCTACCTTAATACTCCTGTATGCTTCAGTTTATCGGGGTTTCGGATAATGTATATGTTTCGGATCATATTTCCCTCTGCATGAATGATTCCTACTGTATGAATGCCATCATTGGTTCTTAAGATATAAGAAGGTTGTTCGTTAATTTGACTGATTTCCATTTTCAGAGTTCCCTCAACCATTGATGCTTTGCGTAAAACGCCGAGAAGAAAGCGAACAACCCGATCACTCGTTTTAATGGGAAAAATAGCAGCCTTTGCTTTTCCTCCTCCATCAGAGACCAGTATAACATTAGGATCAAGCATAGATACCATTCGCTTCATGTTCCCCTGTTTAAGTGCTGCCAGAAAGTCAGTAACCAGTTCATTAGGGGCTGTTTCAGTATGAACAAGCTCTTCAGAGGTAATCCCCATTTTTGCACGTGCACGACTGAATAGTTTACGGCAATTCACCGCGCTTTTTTCCATGAGCTCTGCAATTTCTTCATAGTCAAAGCCGAGTGCCTCACGCAGGACAAAAACAACACGCTCCGTTGGTGTAAGCCGTTCAAGCAGTACAATCATCGCATAAGACAATAAATCACCCCGCTCGACTGATTCGATGGAATCATCACTCGAACTCGAATGAAACAGGGGCTCTGGAAGCCATTCTCCAAAATACTGCTCCCATTTTTTGCGCGCCGATTTCTGTAAATCATAACATCGATTTGTGACCATTTTACAAAGATAAGCTTTAGGCTCAGATAGCTTCTCCTTCGGAACATCATATAATTTCAAAAAAACATCATGCACAACATCCTCTGCATCAGAGACAGATCCTGTCAATTGATAGGCGAGCCTAAACAGCAATCCTTTATATTGCATGTACATTTTTTGCATCATTTCACTTCCAATCTTATTCTGCCAATTGCTGATTCACAGCAAAGGCTGCAAAAATAAAACGATTAAAGGAGAATTTTTGTGACAAAGTGCAGAGGTGCTCCTGAAATTAGTACACAAACTTCTTTGTATTTATGTGTGTTGGCTAAGGATGAGTTTGTTTTTTTACTCACTATAAACGGATTGTGGAGTTGAAATACCGCTTCTTATAAATATAATGGGGCGACTTTTTGAAAAACAGGTGTATTTAATATTAGACTTAGAATTTTATATATATTATATCTGAGCCACAAACAAAATATGGTTAATTTGGTTATTAAATGATAAAATTTACAGTTGTAAACCCTAAAGAAATGGGGTCATAATATGAAATCCTACTGGCTATGGATCCTATTAAATGTGGTTGTTTGGCCTTTTGCGATTGCTTATCTTAACCTCCCTATAAATCAATTACCAGTTTACATATTTGGAGTATCATTTTACTTCCTGCTATTTTTTCTCGTTCCTTTGATCGAGAAAAAGCCCATTGTTTTATTTTTCATATTAGGTACTAAAACGGTTATTGCAGCAGCAACCCTATTTCCCTACAATGATCAATTTAATCCCTTTCTTATTCTCATCCTTTCCCTTCTAATTGCTGAGGGCTTTTATCGACTACCGTTTCGATACAGTATTTTGAATGGGGCAATTGATGCAATCGCATTAGGGTTCACCACTTTACATAGTAATCTGGGCGGGTTCCTTCAGACTTTCATAATTGTATATATCATATTCCTTTTGATTGCTCTCATCCATTATAAAAAAACCAAGGATCATCTAATGGATCTTGAAGCACGCCACGAGGCTATTTTCAGTGAATTTCGCGATTTAAAACGGAGAGCTGTCTCTGAGGAGGAGCTTGCCAGACAGGAGGAGCGTGTCCTGATTGCCCATGAAATCCATGATTCAGTTGGCCATAAACTGACCGCCCTTATCATGCAGCTGGAAATGTTTCGTCTGCAAACCTCTGAAAACGAACAGGAAAGAGTGGAATCATTAAAGGAACTGGCAAACGAAAGCCTCAACGAAACACGCAGGGCCGTAAAATCTCTGAAGGCAAATGACACCGGAGGTCTACCAGGCATCCTGCGCTTAATTCGCAGACTCGAACTGGAAAATATGATGCACATTCATTTCTCTGTCAAATACGGTGCCTTTTCTGCCCCGTTGACGGGTGAACAATCCTTTGTGATCTACAGATCAGTCCAGGAAGCATTAACCAATATCATGAAGCATAGTGATGCAAAAGAAGCAGAAATCACCTTCGAAGCACCAGGCGGCAGCATATTCCGATTCGAAATTCGAAACCCGGCCACTGGAACGGATGGCTATCAGGAAGGCTTTGGACTAAGCCAAATGCGGCAGCGGTTAGAGAAACATAATGGCGGTTTAAAGGTGTACCAAACCGAGGGACATTTCATAGTTAGCGGATATATTAAAATAAAGTAAGGTGTTTTTGTTGTCTAAAGTGGCAAATTAATTTTTCCACTGAGTTGATTGGAGCGGAAGGTGCGAGACTCCTACGGGAGCAGCGGGACAGCTGAGACCCCGCAGACGCATAGCGTCGAGGAGGCTCAGCGCCCGCCCCGTGGAAAGCGAGTACCTGCAGCGGAAATCAACGGGCATCATTCAAAACACAAATAAAAATATCAAAGTATTAAGCAAAAAAGGTAAAGTAGAGGTGATAACCATGATTCGAATACTCCTCGCAGAAGACCAGGTAATGGTAAGACAAGGCTTAAAAATGATGATTGAAACCGAACCGGAGTACAAAGTCACAGGCGAAACAGATAACGGCAAAGAAGCCATCGCCCTTTGTGAAAAAAGTCAATTTGACATTGCCATTCTTGATATCCGCATGCCTGTAATGGATGGACTAAAAGCGGCAAAGATCATCCAATCCCGCTGGCCACAAACCAAGATCTTAATGCTGACAACCTTTGATGACGATGCTTATGTCATGGAGGCCCTTCGAATAGGCGTGAGCGGCTACATTCTAAAAAACGGTGACACGGATTCACTGCTCCGTTCAATCCGTAGTGCACTAAAGGGCGGATTATCCATAGAAGAAGGGGTGGCTGCAAAGGTCGTTCCCCAGTTAATGAAACAGCAGGACACCAAGGAACCGGATCCTTCTCTAACACCCAGGGAACGGGCCATCCTAAAATGCATTGGGGAAGGGCTCAGCAATAACGAAATTGCAGAACGTCTTGCCATTTCCACAGGCACCGTAAAGAATAATACAAGCCAGATTTTGACGAAGCTGGATTTAAGAGACCGGACACAGCTCGCCATCTATGCCATCCGCCATAACCTTGTCTAATTCAAATAAAATGATGAAAGTAATGGTAAAATACATACCTCGTGACGGGAGACAGTAGTGATGCTGTTTCTTTTTTTATATCCTAAACGTATCAACTAAATAAAGGAGTGTGGAACCATGCTCGAAACGGTAAAACTGACGAAAAGTTTTAAAGATAAAAAAGTGGTGGATGAAATCAACCTATACTTGCATACAGGCGAATCAGTCGGTCTGCTGGGACCAAACGGCGCAGGTAAATCAACAACAATTTCCATGATTGCATCCCTCATTAAACCGACTTCCGGAGATGTGAAGCTTGATGGGAAAAGCACGATTCAAAACCCTTCAGATCTTCGAAAAGTACTGGGGGTAGTACCGCAGGAAATTGCGCTATATGAGGAGCTATCAGCCTATGAAAATCTGAAGTTTTTCGGAAAAGCCTACCGGGTGGAGAAAGAGACCCTAGAAGTCCGAATTCAGGAAGTGCTGGACATGGTTGGCTTAAAGGATCGCCAAAAGGAGCTGATTAAAACCTTTTCCGGCGGAATGAAACGAAGAATCAACATCGCTGCTGCGCTGCTGCATAACCCGAAAATCCTTATACTCGATGAACCGACTGTCGGCATTGACCCCCAGTCACGAAACCATATATTAGAAAACGTTCGGGAATTAAATCAAACCCAAGGCACGACCGTCCTGTATACGAGCCATTACATGGAGGAAGTTGAGCAATTATGCAATCGGGTCTACATCATGGACCATGGAAAAATCATTGCTACTGGCAGCAAGGAAGAATTGCTGAGCATCTTATCCAGTGAAGATACCATCGGGGTTCAGCTCAGCAAGAGAAGTGAAGCATTCACGGACAAAATTAAAACACTCCCAGATGTCCTCCAAGTAGAACAAACGAGTGAGGGCCTTCGCATTCTGGCGAAAAAGAATCATCATCTTTTAAGCAGCCTTGTGCACGCTGCTGAAAAAGAAGGCATTCAAATTATGAACTATCAAGTAGAAATACCAAGCCTGGAGGACGTCTTCCTGCACCTGACAGGTAAAACATTGCGGGATTAAGGAGAGGTGAAAAATGGGCGCTTTTATTAAAAAAGATCTTCTCGTTTTCTGGAGAGACCGCAAAGAGATCCTAATGGCATTATTGCTCCCCATCCTGATCATTGTGATCTTGAATTTTGCCTTTTCAGGCCTTTTTAAGGATGAAAAAGCGATGCAAATAGATATTTCAGTGGTGCAGGAGGATGATGTGAAGAAGGGGAAGGAGCAATTTGCAGCTTCTGTGGAAGCGAAGGGGTTATCCTCCGAAGAAAAAAGTGTACTACTTGCAGAAGCAGATAAGCTAGATCCTGTTAAGCTTATTCATGATATTCTGAACAGCTCTGATTTGAAGGAATGGGTGACTGTAAAGGACTTAAGTGAACAGGAAGCAGCGGAACATGTGAAAAACGGGGAACTGGATGCGATTATTAAAATTCCAGAAGGGTTTACGTTTGAAACGTTATCCGGAGTTCTATTAGGGGAAACATCTCAAGGGTCCGTAACCATTTTAGCCGAGGAGGAATCGGCAGAGGTCAGCACCCTTCAAGAGGTCGTCCATACCTTTGTAAATACGGTAAATACGCAGTTTGCCCTTGGGAGTAAAGGAGTTCAGGCCACGGCAGAACCCATTTTGCCAAAGGGAGGCAAGGAAGTGGTTGAAGGGGATGATGGTGCGGATGCGTATACCATTTCCCAATATTTCGCAATTGCAATTGGTACCCTTTTTGCCTTATTTATGGCTCAAACGGTTTCGTTAAAAACGATGACAGAAAAGCGGGAGCAGGTGTTCAATCGGATCTTATTAACGAATAGCCATCCGCTGTCCTTCTTAATTGGGAAAACGGTATCCGCTTTTATTCTCTCCATTCTGCAAATCGCGATTACCCTGACGGTCGTTCAATTGGTGTTAAATGTATTTCCGGATAAAACATTCACATTTTGGGCGGGGTTAATGGTTGTCCTGATCGCATTTGCCTTAACGGTAGGGGGACTTTCCGCTTTATTTACGGCTCTAACACTCCATCTAAGCGACACCAACGCAGCAAGTGGTATATCTACCCTGGTCATTATGGGGTTTGGCGTTCTGGGCGGCAGCTTCTTTCCGCTGGAAGGACTTCCGGACCCGATTCAAAAAATCGGCGAATGGACACCGAATGGCCTGACACAGACAGCCCTTATTGAATGGGTTCAATACAGCCATTTCAATGACTTGCTATTCCCGATTATTTTTCTAATGGGTGTATTTATCATTTGTTTTGCCATCAGTGTGTCAATCTTTCCAAAAAGGGGGCGAAGCTGATGTATCCAGTGTTTTACGCTCAATTTCTAAAGGACAAACGAAAGCCGCTCCTAATCCTGACATTTATTGGCCTGAGCATCTTAGCTACCCTCATTTTCGGAAACTCTGCCTGGCAGACGAATACCACTGTTTCTGTGTTTGCCTCCGGGCCAAATGCCGAGGAGATTGAACAAAAATGGGTAAAGCTATTAAATAAGGATAATGAAAATACCGAATATGTTATATCGGAAGAAGGGGAAGCTCGTGAACAGGTTAGAGAGGGAAAAAGGGATGTTGCCATTCTATTAATGGAACAGGATTATCGCTTAATAACCGCATCTGATATGCCCAATATCCAGCTGATCGAGCAGGAGGTCCATAAAGTATTTATGGAGGAAGCACAGCTTCAGGCGATTGCAGGCTCTGCTGATACAGCTGAATTAAGAGAAGAAATCGATCGCTACCTGGAAAAACCGCCCCTGACCGTTAACACCCAAAGTGTGAATGGCGGAGAATTGACCAGCCATAATATGGGAACCCAGCTGCTGTTTGGCTTTACCCTGTTTATTGCCATGTTCACCATTGGATTTAAGGTTAATGGCATAAATGCGGATAAAGTCAGCGGGGTGTGGAACCGTCTGAACCTTTCGCCAGTAAGTAAAACCAATATGTATACCGGCCATTTGCTGTATAGCTTTTTCATTGGATTTTTTCAAATGGCCGCTGTTTTTCTGATATTCGAATATGTCATGAACTATGAAATAGGGCCGCTTTCCCTTATTCTGACGATTGCCGCCGTGTTTACATTTAGCAGTGTAAGCTTGGCTATGCTGGTTGCCGGCTTGACCAAAACGCCGGAAAAGTTCAACATGGTTTATCCATCTGTTATTCCGATTATCCCGATTATCAGCGGTGTGTATGTGCCGCCGGGTGTAATGGATAATCCGGTATTCACCTTTATTGCTGACCTTTTCCCTATGGGTTATGCACTAGAAGCGATGATGGATGCTGCTCTTTTTGATGCAGGCTGGAGTGATATTCTGCTGCCGGTTTCGTTTATGCTGCTGATTGCCGTTATCTATATGGGGATTGGGATTAATTTAGGGGAACGGGGCAGGAGGTAAGCATGGGCTGGGTTCTTTCGCTAACCCTTTAGCTCTCTTCCCTTATGAATAGAAATAAAAATAGACAAATCGGGACATTATCTCGTTTTGTCTATTTTTTGAACGTTTTTTTCACAGAATTGCCAGTATTATTGACTTCTTTTTTTGGCACGAATAAAGGAGATGAAATAAATTTTCCAAGTAGTCTGCATCTTAGCTTTCCCTTTGCACCAATTCATAACTTCAATGACAGAGTGGCCAGGTTTCAGGGAATCCAAGAGGATTACCGTTAAATTACGACAATTTCCAAGCAGGAATTAATGAGTGGAAGTTAAAAAAGTAACTCATTATGATGTGAATGACAGAATACAAAGCTAATGTTGTTATATAGGTAAGAAACCAAATAGGCAAAGGTTTTTTCATAAAAAGATAGAGCAGAAACATCCCAACAGGAAAAGGAATTAAAACAATTAACCAGATGGGGGCACCTAATGCCTCCGTAATGGATCCTAACGATACTACTGAAGTACCAATTATGAATGCTGCTAGAACAGAAATAGCATTCTTTGTAAGGATACTGCCGAAAAAATAAGACAATGAAGTAAGAGATACAGCTAGAATAAAACTTAAAAAATAGTTCATAGTAACCACCTTTGAATTTATTACTAAATTATACCAAAAACACCAAAGGTGAAATGTTTTATTTTAGTAAATATTTTAAGCAATTTCATTTATTTTTTTTCTCAGCTCTATAAGCAAAAATCAACTGTTAAAGCCAAAGAGAAATTAGAACTCGAAGCCATGATGGATGCTGCTCTCTTTGGTGCTGGCTGGCTTCTTCCGTCTGCAAAATAGAAATCCTTTTTAGTAGAAACATAAGTAGACAAATCGAGACACTGTCTCGTTTTGTCTATTTTTTTCGAGCAAAATTATACAAAATTGCTGAATTTAGCGGCTTACTATCTTGGCACGGTTCTTGCAATTAATTTAGTTGAAATCTATTTTTCCAAGGAGGCTGAAAGAATGAAAGCATTGGAAAGCAGTAAAGATGTAGCTTTATCAAAGGAGAAAGCCCAGTGGATGTATCAAAAAATGGTTGAGATCCGTCAGTTTGAGGATCGAGTTCATGAGCTGTTTGCAAAGGGAATCCTGCCGGGATTTGTTCATTTATACGCAGGTGAGGAAGCGGTCGCTGTTGGGGTTTGTGCGCATTTAAATGACAAGGACAGCATAACAAGCACCCATCGCGGACATGGGCACTGCATTGCGAAAGGCTGTGATTTGGATGGGATGATGGCTGAAATTTATGGAAAAGTCACAGGGCTATGTAAAGGAAAGGGAGGTTCCATGCATATTGCCGACTTTGATAAAGGCATGCTTGGAGCCAATGGAATTGTAGGTGGAGGATTTCCGCTCGCCTGTGGTTCAGCACTAACAGCCAAGTATAAAAAGACTGATAATGTAAGCGTTTGCTTCTTTGGTGACGGTGCCCAGAACCATGGGACTTTCCACGAGGGAATTAATCTGGCTGCGATCTGGAAGCTTCCTGTTGTTTTTGTTGCTGAAAATAATGGATATGCGGAAGCAACGCCATTTTCGTATGCATCGAGCTGTAAGTCCATTGTGGACCGGGCAATTGCCTACAATATTCCTGGCATCAAGGTGGATGGGAAGGATGTTCTGGCTGTTTACCAGGCTGCTGAAGAAGCTGTTCAGCGGGCAAGACGCGGGGAAGGTCCGACACTGATTGAATGTGTGACATACCGGAATTATGGCCATTTTGAGGGAGACGCCCAAACCTACAAAGCAGATCAGGAAAAAGCAGAGCACAAGCAGGATAAAGATGCCATTCTCCTCTTTAGAAATCATTTGTTGAATGAGCAGCTGCTTGCTGAAAGTGAAGTTGAGGCAATTGAAGAATCTGTTGAGGCAGCAGTGAATCAGGCTGTAAAGTTCAGCGAAGAAAGTCCATATCCGAATGCATCCGAGCTGTTAACGGACGTATATGTCTCTTATTAGTTATAAGAGTATACAAGACAATGTTTTGACTAAAGAACACTTTAAATAAAAGGAGGAGTCTTTCATGACAAGAAAGGTAAGTATGTCAGGGGCCATCAATGAGGCTATGAAACTGGCGATGCGCAAGGATGAGAATGTCATTCTAATGGGTGAGGATGTTGCCGGCGGAGCCCAGGTGGACCACTTGCAGGATGAAGATGCATGGGGCGGTGTGCTTGGGGTCACGAAAGGTCTTGTCCAGGAGTTTGGGCGGGAGCGGATTTTAGATACACCGATTACGGAAGCGGGATATATGGGAGCAGCGATGGCTGCTGCATCTACCGGACTGCGTCCCATTGCCGAATTAATGTTTAATGATTTTATCGGCAGCTGCTTGGACGAGGTTTTAAATCAGGGGGCAAAATTCCGTTACATGTTTGGCGGAAAGGCCCAGGTTCCGGTCACGATCAGAACGATGCATGGCGCCGGATTTAGAGCCGCTGCCCAGCATTCTCAAAGTTTATATGCACTATTTACTGCAATCCCTGGTGTGAAAGTGGTCGTTCCATCAACCCCATATGAAGCAAAGGGTTTATTGCTTGCTGCAATCGAAGATAATGACCCTGTCATCTTTTTTGAAGACAAGACCCTCTATAACATGACAGGTGATGTCCCGGAAGGCTATTATACGATTCCAATCGGCAAAGCAGATATTAAAAGGGAAGGTTCAGACGTGACGGTTGTAGCCATAGGGAAGCAGGTTCATACCGCATTGGAGGCTGCGGAACAGCTTTCTCAAAAAGGAATTGAAATTGAAGTTGTCGATCCGCGGAGCCTTTCGCCATTGGATGAAGAAGCGATTCTTTCATCAGTAGAAAAGACAAATAGACTCATTGTGATTGATGAAGCGAATCCTAGGTGCAGTATAGCGACAGATATAGCCGCACTGGTGGCTGACAAAGGATTCGATTACCTTGATGTACCAATCAAACGGATCACAGCTCCTCATACTCCCGTACCATTCTCTCCGCCGCTTGAGGATATTTATCTGCCAAAAGCAGAACGAGTGGTGAAAGTGGTATCGGAGTTATTAGGAACACCTCTTGAAGTGTAATGGGAAGGCGGGATAACCATGTCAGTAGAAGTTGTAATGCCAAAATTGGGAATGGCTATGAAGGAAGGAACGGTATCCATATGGAACAAGCAGGTCGGGGATCGGGTTGGAAAAGGAGAACCGATTGCAAGTGTCAGCTCGGAAAAAATTGAAATTGATGTAGAATCTCCAGCAGAAGGAACATTATTGGAAATTGCCGTTCCTGAAGGGGAAGGAGTCCCGCCGGGAGCTGTTATTTGTTATATCGGCCATCCTGGTGAAAAAATTGCTCCGGTGAGTGCCTCTGTACAAACTGAGGAGACTAAAGCAGCTGCCGAATCTCCAGTAAAAGAAACACCAGAGAAGAGCAAGCAGGTGAAAACCGGTGGAGACCGCGTAAAAATCTCTCCAGTAGCCAGAAAAATGGCAGAAGCGGGCGGCATCAATATTAGTGAAATCCAGGGCACAGGACCTGGAGGAAGAATTACAAAGGAAGATGTCCAGGAAGCTTTGAAACAATCCCGTGTGCAAAAGGCAGAAGAGAAGCAAATGGACAAACCCGCCTTGGAAACAGCTGAAAAGGCCCAGGAAATGAAGGTTTCTGGCATTCGAAAGGTTATTGCAGGCAGAATGCATGATAGCCTGCAGCAGACCGCACAGCTGACGATAAACATGAGGGTGGATGTGACGGAATTAATCTCATTGCAGAAGCAAACAGCCGAAACGGTACAAAACCGTTATGAGAATAAACTGACGGTGACTGACTTTATCGCTCGGGCAGTGGTGCTTTCGCTTCAGCAGCATCCGCAAATGAATAGTGCCTATATCGATGAAACAATCCATTTATTTAAGCATGTGCATCTTGGAATGGCAGTTGCTATTGATAAGGGCTTAGTTGTTCCAGTTATTCGCCATTCTGAAAAGTGTTCACTCGTTGAATTGTCAAGTAGCATTAAAACGTTGGCACAGAAGGCAAGAGTTGGGCAGCTGAGCAGCGAGGAGATGCAGGGATCTACCTTTACGATCAGTAATCTTGGCTCTTACGGTGTGGAACATTTTACCCCAATCTTAAATCCGCCGGAATCAGGGATCCTTGGGGTCGGAGCTGTCTATGATACGCCGGTTTTTAAGGGGGAAACAATAGAAAAAAGAAGCATCCTGCCTCTCAGTCTGACGTTTGACCACCGTGTCCTTGATGGAGCACCGGCAGCAGCGTTTTTACAAACAGTCAAACAGTTTTTGGAAGAGCCGGTTACGATGCTTTTATAGAAAGAAGGGAATGCTTTGGGATCGATCGCCATTATTGGAGGTGGACCTGCTGGATATGTAGCTGCCATTACGGCTGCCCAGCAGGGACAGGAAGTGACCATTATTGACCAAGGGCCTCTTGGAGGAACATGTTTAAATGAGGGCTGTATGCCTACAAAATCTCTGTTAGAAAGTGCTGAAGTGTACAGCCAGCTATATCATGCCAATAAGTTTGGGATTCGTCTGCCATCTGGGCTAATAGAAATTGATTGGAATGCGGTCCAGGATCGTAAAAACAGGATCGTTTCAACTCTTGTTCAAGGGATTCAATATTTAATGAAGAAAAATAAAGTGAAGGTAATTAAAGGAACGGCCTCTTTCAAGACAAGTCAGGTTCTGCAAGTTGTGAGCAATGGAAATCAGCAAGAAATGAAGGCCGATAACATAATCATAGCGGCAGGTTCCGAACCTGCCCCATTGCCCTTCGCCCCCTTTGATGGGGAATGGGTGATTCATAGCGGCCAGGCAATGTCGCTTCAGTCGATTCCATCCTCGCTGCTGATTGTCGGCGGTGGTGTAATAGGCTGTGAGTTTGCCAGTATTTTCAGCAGAATGGGCACAAAAGTGACCATTGTCGAGATGGAGGGTCAGCTCCTTCCAGGCGAAGATGAGGATATCGCTAGGGTCTTACATAAACAGCTTGAAGAAGACGGCGCAGCGATTTACACTTCTGCTACTCTCAAGTATTTGGAAGCAGCCCGGAAGAAAGCATTCATTGAAGACGATAAGGGACTCCATGAAATTCAGGCAGATCGGGTTCTCGTTTCCGTTGGCCGCAAGCCTAGAGTCAATCACTTGGGTTTAGAAGGTGTAGGGGTTGACTTTTCCCATCAGGGGATCCATGTTAATGACCATATGCAAACAAACATCCCTTCCATTTATGCATGCGGTGACATAGTCGGTGGAATACAGCTTGCCCATATGGCTTTCCATGAAGGAAAAGTGGCGGCTTTAAATGCCTGCGGGATGGATGCGGTGGTTCATGCCAGCGCTGTTCCCCGCTGTATTTACACATCACCTGAAATCGCAAGTGTTGGCTTAACAGAAAAGCAGGCGAGAGAAAAATATGGTGATATCAGAATGGGTGAGTTTCCATTCTCGGCAAATGGCAAGGCGCTAATCGCCAATGAACAGGCTGGAAAAGTAAAGGTTATGATCGATCCGGAATTCGGGGAAATCGTCGGAATTTCCATCGTGGGAGCTCATGCAACAGAGCTTATTGGGCAAGGAGCTGTCATGCTTCATGCAGAATTGACAGCAGACCTGATGGAAAATTTCATCGCCGCCCATCCAACCCTTTCTGAAGCCGTTCATGAAGCGCTGCTAAGTGCTGTTGGTCATGCTGTTCATGTATAAAAGGGGGGATTTGATTGAAAGCTGCTCTTTGGTATAACACAAAAGATATCCGTTTGGAAACAATTCCTGAGCCTTCTCTTGAAAAGGATCAGGTGAAAATAAAGGTTTCTTATTGTGGCATATGCGGGTCAGATTTGCACGAATATTTGGCCGGTCCCATTTTTATCCCAGTAGAAGAACCCCACCCCATATCGAAGGACAAGGCGCCGATTGTCATGGGTCATGAGTTTGCCGGGGTGGTCGCTGCCGTTGGGGAAGATGTAACTGGAATAGAAGTGGGGGACCGCGTGTGCGTAGAACCGATTTACAGCTGTGGAACATGCCGCTCTTGCCGTAAAGGACACTATAATGTTTGTGAACATTTAGGTTTTATCGGTCTTTCCGGCGGATTAGGCGGCTTTTCAGAATACAGTGTGGTGCCATCTAAGATGATTCATAAAATTCCGGACCATATGACATGGGAACAGGCAGCTCTAGTTGAGCCGGCAGCTGTTGCCGTTCACGCTGTCCGCCAAAGTGACATGAAGATTGGGGATTCAGTCGCTGTTATTGGAACAGGGCCAATCGGTTTGTTGGTTATTCAAGCAGCTAAGGCAGCGGGTGCAAGTAAAATCGTTGCAGTCGAGGTTTCCCCGGAACGAAGGGATTTTGCAAAACAGGCTGGAGCAGACCTTGTCATGGATCCTTTAGAAAGTGACCCCATTCAAGCCATAAAAGAATTTACTGATGGGCTTGGAGTTGATGTTGCATTTGAGGCAGCTGGCATCGAGGCTGCTATTCATACCGCAATTGAATCGACAAAACCGGAAGGGAATGTAGTGAATATCAGTATATGGGAAAAACCTGCCAGCATTCCGGTAAACCAATTTATTTTAACAGAGAGAAAGATGACTAGTATCATAGCTTATCGAAACATCTTCCCGCAAGTTATTCAATTGCTTGCAAATGGGCAAATGAAAGCAACAGAGTTCATCACAAAAAAAATTTCCCTTGATCAAATCGTTACTGAAGGGTTTGAAGCACTCACGAAAAATAAAAACCAAATTAAAATATTGGTAGATCCATCATTATAAGATCATTTCAGGCTTCGTGCTAATGCGCGAAGTTTATTTTTTTTGAATATTCATAATAAGGAACCGCTTTTTATTGAAAGCGGATACATAATTTAATATAATAAACTTGAAAAATGCCTATTAACACTCAGAGACTCATGTTCAAATGAAATAAATGTATGCCGGAAAATTTTTCTGAATAGAGGGGGCTCCATGGATACTACTTTTTATTTTGATACTTGGAAGCGATTTGTTCATGAAGGTGTTCTTGACCAATCACGATTAGACAAACGAATTTTGGAATCCTGGTACCGATGTAAAAAAGAAAGAGTAAACCCATATTTGAATAAAGGCATGCCTTTATTAACTGAAGAGGAATTACATAATAAGAAAGCTCAAAATTCACTGCTTATCGAAATGACTGACCCGTATTTAAAAAAGATGGAACCGATGATAAAAAGTTCTGGCATGATGGCATTATTGGTCGATCCTGATGGATATGTATTATCCCTATTAGGGAATGAAAAAACCTTAATGGATGCCAGCAGAATTAACTTTATGGAAGGCGTACGCTGGACTGAGGGCGCTGTCGGGACCAATGCAATCGGAACGGCATTGGCAACAAAAGAAGCAGTCATGATTCAGGGCCCTGAGCATTATTCTGTAGCTTCTCATCAATGGAGCTGCTCTGCCACTCCCATTATGGACGACCATGGAAGATTACTTGGAGTCATCGATGTTTCATGTCCCGTAGAGCAATCTCACCCTTTTATGATTGGCATGGTTACTTCCATTGCTTATGCGATTGAAAAAGAATTAATTAAGAGATCCCACAGAAAAGAAATCACCATGGTCCGGCAAGCTTCCCAATTAGCTGAGACCCATCACAGCCAGCTCTTCATCGTGTGTAATCAGCACAAACAAATCATATCCGCAAGTAAACCCATCCGTGAGAAAATACCGCAGGTCATTGGAATGAATCTGCAGGAATTACTGCATAACAGATACCGGATCAAGTCTGAAATGCCTTTCTATACAAAGGAAGACAACTGTATGAATGGAATCTGCCTTTTCCTGTCTGAAGTGAATGTGGCTCATCAAAAAGCTTGCTTCCTTCCCTCAAGACCAGCAGACTCCTTTGTATTTAAAGGGGAATGTGGAGTAAGTGAGATTTTCCAGAACACATTAAAGAAAGTGAAACTCGTTGCTCCAACAGATGCTACCGTATTTATCTCAGGGGAAACGGGTACAGGCAAAGAGTTGATTGCAAGGGCCATTCACGATAACAGCCCTCGCAAAAACGGCCCTTTTATCTCGTTGAATTGCGGCGCTATTCCTAAAGACCTGATGGAAAGTGAACTCTTTGGGTATGCAGAAGGGGCTTTTACCGGGGCAAAACGTCAAGGAAATAAAGGGAAATTTGAACAGGCTCAAAGGGGGACGATTTTTCTTGATGAAATTGGTGAAATTCCGCACACGATGCAGGTAGCTTTACTGCGTGTCCTTCAGGAAAGGAAAGTCACCCCTATTGGCGGAACCAAAGAAGTTTCTTTGGATGTCCGGATCATAACGGCGACACATCGTGACATTACAGACCTTGTAAAACGGAGAGAATTCCGTGAGGACCTCTATTACCGGTTAAATGTATATCCAATCGATGTTCCGCCCTTAAGAAATAGAAAAGAAGATATCCCGCATCTCATTAAGCATATTTGCCAAAAGAACAATTGGAGCATAGGCAGCATAGACATCCAAGATCTGATTACCAGATTAAGAGACTATGACTGGCCAGGAAACATAAGGGAATTAACCAATCTGATCGAACGGCTGCACATCATGCTCCCAGAACAACAGTCAGACTACACCATTTTAGAACAGCCTCCAGAGCTATTAAACTTGAATTATTCTTCCGCTTCAGCGAATCCGTTTGAAGAAGGCAAAGTGGAAGAAACAAGCTTAAACACACGTGAGAAAATCCAAAGGGATTTAATGCTGGACGCTTTAAAACGGACAAATGGAAATGTAACAGCAGCAGCAAAATTCCTTGGCATTCCACGAAGTACTTTTTATAAAAGGCTGAAGAAGTTTGGAATGTGATTATGAGAAACTAAGGACGGTTCTTTTGCTTTCAGGAAGAAAGCTAGGGAACCGTTTTTGACATGTATCTGTATGATGGAAGATTCCATTGGACTGCCCAAGAGGTGCAAAACTCTCGGTGTGTTTAAGAATTCACTCACCGTAGTAGGGCACCTTTATTATTTGCAGGATAGACACGGTCCCTTCTCTGTAAGGTCGAATCCAATCATTAACCTATTTAAAATGGTGAGACCCCACAGGCGCTGCGAGCCGAGGAGGCACACCGCCCCCGCCCCGCGGTTCGCTGAGCATCCTGGAGTGGAAATCAACCTCTTCTCACTCATTGTTTTTTAATCACAAAATCATAAAAAACAACAATCTTTTAGATAAAAAAGAGCTGCCGCTTATTCGAGTAGCTCTTTCGTAGACATTCCATTGAAAGGGCTGGCACCAAGACTTCAGCTTTACTCCATGTTTACTATCCCATAAACCCAAATAAATAACTTGATAAAAAATAAAAATATGCTTTTAAATCCAAACCAATAAGTCTATTATAGTTATTAAAATTAAAAAAGGAGATTCATATGAATTCATCTATTCAAGAACAACTTCAAGTATTTAGAGAAAGTCAAAAAAACAGGGGGCGGCTGCTTATCAATTGTCCTGATCAACCGGGTATTGTGGCTGCTGTATCCAGGTTTCTGTTCCAGCATGATGCTAATATTATTGAATCGAGTCAATATTCGACAAATCCAGAGGGTGGAACCTTTTTTATACGAATCGAGTTTGAATGTCCTGGTTTACAGTCGAAGGAAGAAGAGTTGAAGAGTCAATTTAAGGAAATCGCAGAAACATTTTCAATGGAATGGAAATTAGCATTTGTTTATGAATTGAAGAAGACAGCCATTTTCGTATCAAAAGAACTTCATTGTTTACGTGAGCTGTTATGGGAATGGCAAAGTGGTGATTTGCTTACCGACATCGCTCTTATTGTGAGCAACCACGAGGAAGCAAGAGAGATTGCAGAATCCTTGCATATTCCATTCTTTTACATACCAGCAAGTAAAGAAAATAGAGTTGAAGTTGAAGAAAGACAGCTGCAGCTTTTAAAAGAATTTGATATTGACTTAATCATCTTAGCAAGATATATGCAAATTTTGACGCCAGCCTTTGTGGGGGCTCATCCATTCAAGATCATTAATATTCATCACTCTTTCCTTCCTGCATTTGTTGGTGCGAGGCCATATGATCGAGCCCATCAGCGCGGAGTAAAAATAATTGGGGCAACGTCTCATTATGTTACAAACGATCTTGACGAAGGACCAATCATTGAACAAGATATCAAGCGTGTTGACCACCGGGATCATATAGATGATCTAAAAAAGAGCGGACGTTCTATTGAACGAAGTGTTCTTGCCAGAGCGGTTAAATGGCATTTAGAAGACCGGATTATTGTTCATGAAAACAAAACAATTGTTTTTTAAGGAAAAGGAGCAGTAATGAGTGCCTGTCCCTCAGTTTAGTAATGCATTTTCATGTGACCCCCCTGTCAAGTAGACATGGAAATATTAAAAAAGCTTTAGGCAGCTTTAGCTCTATATTCCATAGGGCTAAGGCCGTTTAAGTGTTTTTGGTTTCTGCTGAAGGTTTTACCGAAATGAAATGGCAAGATCTTGTACAACGATTAGAATAGGGATCAGCTTAGTGGCAAAATGAGATTGAGGCAGCCACGGAATCAAAATTGCATGAATAAATCCCCGATTTTCCTGTAGACGCGCTTTGGTGGTGGGCGTTATCAAATTTGTGCTCACATAACACTTATCATATTGGACAGATCATCTATATTCGAAAAGTCCAGGGTTCCTGGCAAAGTAAAGAGTAGAAAGAAAAGAGGTTGGATACAATGGAGCGGAAGGAATATGAATGGGTCAAAGAGAATCGAGAAGTGCTTTTGGACTTTTGCAGTAAAATGGATCCAAAAGATTTTACGTGTGAAATGGGATTCGGCTGGCAGAGTGTGCGAGACACACTTGTTCATATAGCGAATTGTTATCATGGCTGGCTAGGATCATTTGTTTTATTAAAAACGAAGGAGCCTATCACGCCTAGAGAAAACATTCCGACAATCGGTATCGAGGAAATCAGGACACTGTTTGAACAAGCAGATGCTTATGTGTATGAAGTTCTTGAGGCATTTTCTCAAAGAATGGATGAGTCAATCGTGCAGCCTATTCCTTGGAGAGAATCAACGGAGGAGATTTCAATGACTCCTCGAAAACTGTTCATGCATACTGTCACTCACGAATACCATCACAAAGGACAGATAATGGCGATGGCCCGCCAGTTAGGGTATGAACCGCCAAATACAGATGTTCTGGGGACGAGAGAGTAGATTTAGATAAGAAAGGATGCCCAATGGTGATATACGTAATATCGATGGGCACCCTTTGTCACTTTTAAGACTAAAATTAAAATGATCTTTCCTTTTTTAGCTCTTTACTTCTGTATGACGAATAACCCGTTCCATCGCTTGAATATGCCCCAAATGGTTTGCTTCATGAAACAACGCAAATTCAGCTAATTCACCAAAGGTTTCAAGTCCCAGAAATGGTTTATCCAGCTTTTCATTTAACCGTCCAGCTGGAATTTGCTGGATCCGGGCCAATTGATCCTTTAGCTGGATAATGAGCTCATCTGCTTCAGGTATATCACCTTTCCAATCAGCCGGCTTAGTACCGTTTCCAAATAATTCAATATAGTTTGCAGGGATATGGGTCGTTTTGCGGGGAAAGCCGAACATAAACTGTTCACAGACCGTTAATACATGGCCAATATGCCAATGGATCGTGTTGTTAAAACCGTCTGGCTGTATACTTGCTACATCCTTTGATACGGACTCGATCTTTTTAATAAAATAACCTCTTGTCTTCTCAAACTGTTTAAACACTAGTTCATTCATTCTTTTCTCCCCTTCCAAAAATTCTCATCTGTTAATATACCAAAAATTCGTAAAGATTAGGAGTGTCAATGGACTGAAAAATTATTATTGTTTTCTTTTATATACGGCGAAGGTTTAGTAAATGGCAGGACCTTACATCCAGCCAATTATAATGTCACTTACACAACGTTAAGCAAACCAGTAAGCTTTTCTTTATCAAACCGGTTGATGATATGCTGTGGGGAACATTAACCGATTCCTATATACAATCATTAGCCGTAATCAAAGAATTGAAATTAGATTAGGAAGTCGTCTATGCGAATGGTGGCGCAATCGCTCTGGGACATCCAGTTGGAACGAATGGAGCCCGAATTAGTTATTCTCAGGCGCTGGAGATGAATGAAGGGGAATGTGAAATATGGGCTTGGGTCACTTTGTATAGGCGGTGGGCAAGGAATTGCGCTATTACTGGAAAAACCTTAGATTACACACTTTATTGGTTAGATACACAGTATGAGAAAGACAAAAGGAAAGCAGCCCCGGGAGGCTGCTTTTTGTACGGAAGGGTTTGTCAATTTAAGCTTTCAGTTGGATTTACGCCAATCATAGCAACGCATTTATTCTGCCGGATAAAATAAAATCATACTGACACGTGCCAAAGATTTCCCTGAATTATGATAGGTATGGGGCCGATCCGCTTTGAATCTGATGGAGTCACCGCTTTCTAACGTATATTCATCATTATTCACCCGTATGGTGATTTCCCCATCAAAGACCACGATCAACTCTTCGGTTCCCTCGATATGTGGTTCAGCGCTAAGGTATCCACCTTTGTCGATTTCGACGGTATACACTTCAAATCGCTTATCGTTTTCGAAAGGAAAGTAAGGGTATACCCGATACTTGCCATGATCCTCTGATAATGTCTGAATTTCCTTCTTTAAAACAACTTGAGTATCCGGCTGAGGATGATTAATCAGGGAGGTAAAAGAGATCTTTAGACCATTTGCAATCTTCCAGATGGTTGTGATCGTAGGGCTTGATTCGCCCCGTTCAATTTGGCCGATCATCGTTTTGCTTACTCCCGTTAATTCGGCCACCTTCTCTAAACTTAATTTTTTGTTTTCCCGAAATGCTTTTAAATTTTTAGCCAGAATTAAATGAATTTCCTCCATACCTGCATTCCTTTCATCTGTACAATATAACGTCCATAATATACAATATGTAGTAAATCGTTATATTGTCGTTTCTGTACATTATAACATACATGCAGAGGAGGAAAGCAGCTGTGTCTTTATTATCTTTTTTCTTATATGTTTTTGTTACCAGCTTTACACCAGGTCCAAACAATATTATGGCCATGGTATTCGCTAACCGGTTCGGTTTAAGAAATACGATTCGATTTTGTTTGGGCGTAAGCGCAGGGTTCTTTGTCATAATGATAATTTGCAGCTATTTTAATCTATTGCTTCATCAATTCATTCCAAGGGTTGAATTAATCATGACCATCGTTGGGGTCATTTATATGCTGTTTTTGGCTTATAAAATCATGACAAGTAAATCGGATGACCAGAACAATAATGATGATAAGCATAACGGCTTTTTTATCGGGATGCTTTTACAATTTATTAATCCAAAGGGGATCTTATATGGGGTTACAGTGATATCAACCTTTATCCTTCCATACCATACCTCACATACGAGTCTGATATTCTTTTCCATTTTCCTTGCATTTGTTGGTTTCCTGAGCACCTTTTGCTGGAGTGTTTTTGGATCGATTTTTCAATCCTTCCTGGCGAAGTATAGAAATCAGTTTAACATGATAATGGCTTTATTGCTGGTGTATAGTGCCGGGTCGATTCTTGTGGGGTACTTCATTCGGTAAATGATTGAGGGTCTTAATAATGGGGTACAGCCAAATGCTGTACCCCATACATGTTCAGTAGGTTTTATCCATTTTATTTATCATAAGTTGCCTTTATAATATTATCTAACTATTGAAAGAAATAAGAAATTCATAGATAAGTATTTATCCAAAGGGGGGAATCTTATGATTACAGTCAAAGACTTTGCTGATGTGTTAGAAAGGGATCATATTTTGCTGGTGAGCGGCGGCAGGCAAAATATGAATAGAGAGATTGCCTATTTAACCAGCATGGAGCTTACAGAAAAAACATCCCGTATGAAAGAAAAAGGGTTTGTTATGACTACGTTTCATGCATTTAAAGATGTGAATCAAATGATTAGCCATTTAGAATGGATGCAGGAGATCGGAATCAGTGCAATTGGTTTTCATACAGCAGCATTGAAAACAATTCCAAAGGAAGTTATTGATTACTCCCATACCCATTCTTTCCCGCTTTTTGAAATCCCCCAAGAGGTCCCTTACTATATCATCCACGAAAAATACAATAAGCTAGTTAATCAAAGGGAAAATGAACAGGCTTCGAAAATCCATAAATTAAATGAAAAACTGATGGAAATTGTTCTGCTGGAAAAGGATTTAAATTCGATTGTAAAAGTAATAGGAGAATATATAAACAATGTTGTGTGCGTATTAGATCCGTATTTTGATTTGATGGCATATTGGAAGACGAAAGAGCAAACCAGAGATGAGATTAAGCACCTGATTAATTTAATCATAAACCAGCATAAAGAGAACGTGTTAAAAGTGCGCTTCACCAATCGTGAAACCAATATAGCAGTGAAAATGGATGGTCTTGCTGAACAGAATTTCAAGGTAGCCCCGCTGTTTTCTAAGATGAACTTTCTTGGATATTTGATAATTTGTCAAAATGGAACGGCGGATAAGTATTCAGAAGAGGTCATCAGGAATGGTATTCGTGCTTTAAGCTTAGCTGCTTATAATAAAAATACATTGCTCCACTATCAAAAAAGCAAAGATATCGAAATGCTTGAAGGTATTTTTCAAGGTGAGTCCGATGATAAGAGTCTATCTGACTTTTATATGGATCTTAAGAAGGTAAGATGCATTTTCCAGGTACAATCCTCCTCTCCGGAAACACTTCAGTCAAAACTTCAAATGCTTTCTGAGAGTTTAATAGAAAATGAAACAAACTCCCGATTATGGATTTATAACAGAAAAATTGTCGGGGTGATTGATTCAATTTTAGACAGAGACAGGTTAGCAAAAATGCTGACAGATTATCCAGGAATCCGTATCGGTGTAAGTGCGATAGACGAGGTGAACCATTGCAGTAAATTGAAAGCGATGTATGACCAATCATCTGTTGGGCTGCTGCATGGCCAAATCCATGATGAACAATTGGTGTTTTGGGATGAGATGGGGATTGAAAAAATAGCCTATAACTTACAATCCCATCACTTGTTTCAAAACTTTGATGAAGAATTACTGGGTCCATTGTTTGCCTATGATCAGGAAAAAAATGCTTCCTTAACTGAAACGCTGTATACATACTTAAAACATTTTTTCAATCTGCAAAAATCGAGCGGTGAATTATTTGTGCATCCAAATACGGTAAAGTACAGATTGCAGAAAATAAACGAAATAATGCAGGTAGATATTCAAAATCCATCCAATTATTCCATGCTGATGCTGGCATTTTCCATACATAGCTATAAACAGAAGGCAGATCAATTTCAATAGAATTGTTTAAAAGGGACAAATTACTGTCTCTTTTTTGTTTGTAGTGTACAATGATAAAAAATCTTTCTATTGTTATGATTTTGAATAATCAAACAATAGGAGGGCTTTACAATGCCGGCAAACACGAAATGGATCTTAATAAATGGCAGCATTATTGACGGGCTAAATGATGAGGTGGTGGAGAATTCATACATTAAGATTGAAAATGGGAAAATTACAGAGGTGCAGCGAGGGGAGCCAGGTGAAACAGAAGGGTTTGAAGTCATTGATTGTACCGGAAAACATATACTTCCCGGCCTGATTGACTGTCATGTACATCTCGTTTGGAATGGCAGTGCAGACCCGCAATCTGTCATAAAAAACGAAGAAAATGACAGGATTGCTTTGGAAGCCTACAAGCATGCATTAGATACACTGAAATTAGGAGTCACTACGGTCAGAGATTTGGGTGCACCGGATCGCACTGTATTACATGTAAGAAATGTCATTGATTCCGGCTTGCTTGCAGGACCTACCATTATTGCTTCTGGAGCACCTATTTGTATGACAGGCGGACATGTTTATTATTTAGGCTATGAATCGGACGGGCCGGACGAAGTCCGCAAGAATACTAGAAGGGTGCTTAAAGAAGGGGCGGACCTGGTGAAGGTGATGGCAACGGGCGGTATTTATACCAAAGGGGAAGAACCTGGTTCCGTCCAATTAACAATTGAAGAACTGAGTGCTGCAAAAGAAGAGGCACTTAAGAAAAATAAGAAGGTCTCTGCTCATGCAGATGGACTTGAAGGAATCATGAATTGTTTAGAGGTCGGCATTGACACAATTGAACATGGAATATACGCAGATCGTCAGGCTCTTGAAATCATGAAAAATCAGGGAACCTTCTTAGTGCCGACAATGGCTGTCATGAGACAGCTTATAAGCAGTCCGGACATTCCGGCATATGCTCTTGAAAAAGCCAAGCAAGTAGTGGGACCTCATTTCTCCATGCTGCAGGAGGCAGTTCAAATCGGAGTGAAGATTGCGACAGGTACTGATTGTGGCTCACCATTAACCCCGCCCCGCTATTATTATGATGAATTAGCGATTATGCACGAAGCGGGAATGTCGGAAATGGAAGTCATAAAGGCATCTACGAATGTTGCCGCTGAATGCCTTGGGATTGAAGATCAGCGCGGCAGTATTTCTCCAGGAAAGTTTGCCGATTTGCTGATTGTAGACAGCAATCCTTTAAATGATTTAAATAGTTTGCGGGGAGACAAGCTGGTTATGAAAAATGGTGTTTTGGTCAGCTGAAGTCTTCTGTAAGCTGAAACGGAAACTGCAACGGGGCTCTGCAAGTGCGGGGTCTCCCTTGGATACCATCTCAAGAAAAGTAAATAGGAAACATGGATCACTATTCCAGGATAAAATCTGCTTTAAGCTTCCACACAGCCTTATATAAAAATAGTAAAAGGAGTGAGCTTATTGAACACTTATTTAGTTGCAGTCATTCTTTATCTGATCCTGATGGCGCTGATTGGTGTGTATTTCGCAAAAAAATCGGTGAAAAACAGTGATGATTTCATGGTTGCAGGCCGAAGCTTGCCTCTATTCGTTGTCATGGGTACTCTTCTGGCAACGTTTGTCGGGTCTGGAACTGTCGTCGGCGGAGCAAGCTTTATTTACCAATACGGACCGTTTGCCGCTATTTTTAATCTGTCAGGCGGAATTGTTGGAGCGATCATTCTGTATTTTATAGCTTCTAAAATCCGCCAGATTGAAATCTATACAGTACCAGATCTTTTGGAACGGCGCTTTGGAAAAACAGCACTTTATATATCATCCGTTATTATCATCTTTGCCTTTGTCGGAATAACAGCTTATCAGTTTACAGGCGGAGCCTATGTGCTGCAATTAACTACCGGCATTCCATTGGAAGTTGGAGCCATTATTATGTGTGCACTGGTTATCTTTTTAACCGTAAGCGGCGGTCTATTTTCAGTTGCGTATACGGATGCACTTAGTGCCATTCTCATTATCATTGGCTTTCTTTTCGGGGTTCCCTTTGCATTGAATGCAGTTGGGGGATTTGAAGGATTATCTCTATCTTTGCCTGAAATGAATAAGACCTGGAATGGCGGTTTATCATTTCCTCAGCTTCTCGGCTTCTTCCTGCCATTGTTTTTACTCGTTTTGGGTGATCAAAACATGTACCAGCGATTTTCCGCTGCAAAAGATCCGAATGTAGCCCGGAAATCCACGATCGGATTTTTTGTTGGCAGTGTGTTTGTCATTAGTTTAACCATCATCTTAGCAACTACCTCCATTGTGCTTTTTCCGGACATAAAACCCGATACAGCCATTTTATCCCTTGCGATCGATGGTGTACCCCTTGTAGTCGGATTGCTTATTCTCTGTTCAGCCGTTGCCTTTATTATCACAACAGCCACTTCTTATCTGTTATCAGCATCAGGAAATATCGTTAGTGACTTAATCCAGCGCTCAAGTAAAAGCAAGCTATCAGAGAGTAAACTTCTATGGTACAACCGTGTCATTGTCGTGATTTTAGGGGTACTTGCGTATGTATTAGGGCAATTCTTCCCAAGTGTCCTGGCCATCCAAATGTATTCGTATACGATGTATGGAGCGTCCTTAACTCCTGCCATTCTGGCAACCGTATTATGGAAGAATGCCACAAAAGCAGGCGTGATCAGCTCCATGATTGTGGGTGGGTCTGCAACTATGATCTGGGAAATCGGCCTTGATCGGCCTTTAGATTGGAATAGTGTCCTGTTTGCCTTGCCATTGTCCGTTTTAACACTCATTATTGTCAGCCTGTTAACCAGAAACAAAAATGTCTCAGCAGACCTTACGACAGATCATACAAGCTAAAAGTATTTTAAAAGGAGTTGGAAAGCGTGAATTCAACGAAACGAATCAATCGATTAAAAGAGTATATGAAAGAACAAGCAATTTCTGCTGTATTTGTCTTTAATCCTGACCATCAATTTTATTTAACGAATTTTAAAGCTTTAATTTATTCACGGCCCATCATCTTTCATTTACAGGAAAAGACAGCCATGATTGTTCCTGGCCTTGAAGAAACCCATGCAATGGAACATTCACATGCAGATGATGTGCTGGTCTATTATGAGCATCCTGATGCTGGCAGGGATGAGACATCACATATGGAGCATATAAGTGCATTGGTAAAACAAAGTCCTAAATCATCAAAAATTGGTGTGGATTTAGCCTTTATTCCTGGTGAGGTTCTTCTCTATCTTCAGGTATCAGGCTATCAGGTAGTTGACATCGGGCAATTCATTTATCAAATGCGATTTATCAAAGATGAAGATGAAATTCACATGCTGGAGCAGGCCGGACAATTAGTGAACCTTGCAGTAAGCAAGTCATTAGCGCAAATTCAAGCGGGAACTACAGAAATGGAAATAGATGCAGCGGGAAATGCGGCCCTGTTTGAAGCAACTGCGGCCCAATATCCGGATTCAGTTATTGATATTGTGGTTATGTCACCTTCCGGGTTAAAACGAAGCATCATGCCGCACGTCTTCTCCAACACAAGAAAAATTGAAGCGGGAGATGTCATTATTCACAGCAGACAGGTTGGGCTAAATGGATATCGAGCAGAGTTAGAGAGAACCGTGATTGTCGGAAAGCCGACTTCCCAACAGGAAAAAGCGTTTCAGGCTGCGATAGAATCTCAGCAGCGTGCGATTGATTTTATTAAGCCAGGTGTGAAATTTTCAGAGGTAGATGGTGTTGCCCGTGAAGTGTTTGAAAAAGCGGGACTGGAAAAATATGCGATTCACCGTACCGGACACGGAATAGGTATATCAGCTCATGAGCAGCCATTTTTGCGTTATGACCATCATGATGTGGTAGAGGAAGGAATGGCATTCTCGATTGAACCCGGGATTTATATACCTGGGGTTGGCGGTTTTAGACACTCTGATACTGTTCTTATTACATCTGATGGATGCCGATTAATTACAGAATATCCGTGTGATATGGAGTCGCTGCTTTTCTAAATCATATATCAAACGAGAAAGGGAGAAGTATTGTACTTCTTCCTTTTAAAAGTGATAGGAGGAACATGTGATGGAGTTTGTAATTTCGAATGTGCAGCTATTATTTGGTGAAGAATTGGAATGTAAGAAGGGTTTAGCTCTTTTGATAAAGGATGGGTTGATAAAAGATATTATCCCTGAATCCCAACTGCCGGCCACCGTAAAAGTCATCGATGGAAATGGAGGGTTTCTAGCTCCAGGTTTGATAGATTTACATATTCATATGATGTGGGACGGTTCATTGAATCCGGTTCAAACTTCCGAAACAGAAGGCTATGAGCAGATGCTGATAAGAGCTGTTTCCAACTGTCAAACCTATCTCCAGCACGGTATAACAACTGTCAGGGACATTGGCTCCATTGATGATATTGCTCTGCATGTGGCAAAAGGGATCAAAAGGGGGCTCATTTCAGGTCCTGATGTCATAGCCAGCGGAAAAACATTAACCATGACAGGCGGGCATGATCCGTTCTGGGCAAGATTTGTCGATGGGATGGAAGAGGCGCTAAAAGGTGTGCGAGAACAAATTTTTAAAGGTGCTCAAGTGATTAAAGTAAGTTCTACTGGCGGGGTCTACGGAAGAATAGAAGGGGAACAGGTCGGCAATGCGGAACTTAGCCTGGAAGAGCAGGAAGTCATCTGTAATGAGGCGCATCGTTTTGGTCTCAAAGTTGCGTCCCATGCGATTGGTCGTGATGGAATACATAATTCGATACTTGCGGGAGTCGATACGATTGAGCATGGCCATTTTCTGGATGATGAACTGGTTGCCTTAATGGAAGAACGGAATACGGCCTGGATTCCAACATTGTTCGTTTATAAGCAAATTGCTACTCAGGAAGGGATCCCTTCTTATGCAAGAGACAAAGCAGAGGAAATCGTCAGCATTCATCGGAATGCATTTGAATGCTACTTTAACCGGAATATCGTAATTGGGGCGGGTTCAGATGCGGGTTCACCATGTACATCTCACCGGGCGCTGCTGGATGAATTGTATACCATGAATGAAATGATTCCTGATGCGAAAGAGGTGCTAAAAACAGCAACAGTAAATGCCGGAAAAATTTTAGGACATGACGTTGGGCAAATTAAAGAGGGCTACAGGGCAAATCTGATTTTACTTAAAGAAAATCCGCTTGAGTGCCTGAGTAATTTAGAAAATATAAAGATGGTTGTAATCAGGGGAAAAGTTCTCATGAAGTATACAAATAATAACCTGGAAATGATAGCGGAATGAGTAGTTTCTGAAGGAAGAGTTTTAATGATGCAAATTTTATCTAGTAAATTATATTTTTAATATAAACACTTTACAGATAGTTTTAACTATGATAAATTCTATTTATCAAATGATTCTGAAATTTCAAAAAGATGGTGTGAGTAAATGAGTTGGACTGCTGGCCCATTTAAACAGGAACTTATCAAGGACTATAACAATATTAACCTTCTTTTGTTTAACATTGGTGTCAAAAGTCAAAGAATCGACTTTTTGGGGGATAAGATATTAATTTTCGCCTATCATAAGAGAATTCCTTCTCTTAAACATTTGGACGAGATTAATCGCTTTGTAACCCGAATGACTGACATTGCCATCATTGATAGTTATAAGGAACACTTAAGGAATGTCCTGGAAGAAAAATATGGGATGAAGGTACTTTCTATTTTAAAAGACTATGATCCCGTTACTGAACTTTCAGGTACTATCATTACCCTGGATCGCGATACAAGTGCCTATATTTCCAGGTAACTAAATAATGATGACTGGTCCATTGAACTCTTAAGAGTGCATAAAAACCGTCAGTACAATCTTTCAGATTAGCGTCTGTTTGATTTGTGCTGACGGTTTTTTTTATAAAAAAATAGAGGAGGCAGCAACATTATGAAAACAGTAGAAGATGTATTGATTGCGCTGGATGACCTTACAGGAGGAAGAGTGATTAAATCACTAAATGATATAACGAGAGGGGAGCATCCCTTTGTCCTCATGAAGTCTTCCAACATTCCCGGAAAAGAGATTATCGAAACGCCTGGTCTTGTCTATGGTGACATGAAAAAAGAAGTAAAAAAAATAGCCGTTGCTATGACAATGACAGAAGGAAGTATCGAACTTGCCGGAGCTACTGGTGTCGATGCCATTGTTGCTCACCATCCGATAGCTGAAGCGGCAAATTCAGGTGGTGTTATTTTGAAAAACTATCTGGATTTATATAACGTAGCTGCTTTTGAATTGCATGAAGCTTTCCATGGATTACATCCTGGCATCCCTTTTTTGCACGGCCATCAGGTCTACCGGACAGAGGTTTCTTATGGAGGAGTACACGGAAATATTTTATATGTGGGAAAAGTAATCCCAGAGGTGAACACTCTCGGAGATATTCTAACCCGGTTAGATAAATATATGGGTCTGCAGGACGAAGATGATCTATTACATACTGAAAAGGAGCTTCGCACTGCTTCATCTCTGGTTGAAACAAGTACGGTGACGCGCGGGAGAATTGTTGTTGGTGAAGAAACCAGCCCTGTGAACAATATTGTGCACATTTTCCCGCATACGGGATTTTCCCCTGATCATTTGCGGCAAGTCATCAAAGAACACCCGGAAGCTGACACTGTTCTCGCTTCCATTAGCCGTGTTTATGATGGACATCCCCTGATTGAAACGGCTAAGAAGTTAGGAGTTAATTTTATTATTGGCAACTGCCATGTGTTAGAAATACTCGAAAATGGTTTACCTTTAGCTTATGCCTTAGACAGACTGCTGCCTGGTGTTGAAGTCGTTGTTTTCCGGGAACGTGTGACAAGCATGTCCATAAATGAAATGGGATCACCTCATTTAAAGAAATATGCAGAAGAAATGGCTGCTGGTTATCTATTGAAAAAAACGGCTGTCCATACGTTATAGAAAAGGAGTGCAGGTAGATGAGCGAGGTTAAATCCTTAGTACAAAAAAATATAGAAATAGAAGAGACTGGTACCCCGATACCTTTAACCAGAAAATGGACACAAATCGAAGTAGTAGGTCTTGGTTTAGTAATAGCCTCACTGTTGGTATTGTTAATCTCTCCAGGAACCTTAGCCGGGTTATTTACTTCCATTGTCGATCAGGTTTTCCCGGTTATCGTAGAGATATTTTTAACCGGCACGGTAGGAGTTTCCATTATTGTTAGTGTCATTTTAGGCCGGGTACTGGAAAGGCTGGGATTTACAGACGCGTTAATTCGGATATTTATCCCTGTTACAAAGCTGATGAAAGTAAATTCAGCTGTTATTATTCCGAGTATTTATAATATTCTTGGTGATATAAATGCTGCCGGAAAAATTGCCGGACCGATTTTGATCCGTTCGGGAGCAACAAAAGCAGAGCAGAAAATAGCGGTAGCAACCATGGTTCAATCTCAGCAATCCTTTGCTACATTTATGTTAGGCATGGTTGCATTAACGGCTGTAGGGGCCAATGCCTTTGTAGTCGTTGTGTTAGCTGTTTTCATGCCTGTCATTATAGTCCCGTTTCTTCTATCTAAAACCATTTATCGGGATACGAAAGCTGTCCAAATTGCAAAGCTGCCTCAATTCACACCCAATACTGGATTTCTTCCAACATTATTTAATGCAGCCAGGGAGGGAGCAGAGCTTTTATTCCTTCTCATTATTCCTGCTGCCGCTGTCGTGTTTGCTGCTATTGGCGTTTTGGACTATATCGGAATTTGGTCAAAATTTGAGTCCGGCTTATCAGCAGTATTGTTAGCTCTAAATATTCACCCGGAGACTGGTATTCTTTCAATTTTGGCTAGTCCGGCGCTTGCAATGGCCCAGTTATCAGAAGTTGCGGGTTCTTTGGATCCACGCTTGGTGATTGGATCTTTCGTGCTGGCGTCATCGGGTTTACCCCTGTCAACAATCTTTGGTCAAATCCCGGTTATTTGGGCAGCTAATTCTGACCTCAGTGAAAAAGAAGCATTGGGAGCAGCTGTATTAGGAATCGTTATGCGTATATTGACAGCCTTTTTAATTGTTTATTTCTTAACACCGATATTGGTTTAATGCTCGGAGTGAAGGTGAAAAAATGGCTTTAAGGATTGATTATAAGGTCTAAATTTTACCCAGTAAAAAAGATAGATCGATAAAATATTGATCTGGAGGGTTCCTTTCAATTGATTGGGGATCCAGGTGGAGCTCTGTTTTGCTTAAAAGATTGTTTTCCTCGCTCCATAAGAAAAGAACGGCCGTTTGATGAAAGGGTTCCATAATCCCTTTCTTCTGCGCAAGTAGTTCAATTTTAAGATCATCCAGGAGAAAGTCAGGCCGGCAAATAAGCTTACAAGGTGCTGTTTGTAAAGGTTCATAGTGATTGATTGTATTTTCAGACAGATGGTGTATCCTCCCTGTAGCTGCAATTCTTTTATCAGGGAGAATCAGTCCAGTTTCATGATAGATGTCTCTTCCGATGGATGAAGGGATTTTTTTTTTGTTCCATAGGACGGACATTGAAAAAGTGTGGCCTGGCAAAACGGTCCATGCTCTTTTGGCTATAAGTTCAAATCCGATAAAGGACATGGCTCTCCCTCTTTTCTGCTGCTCGTTACTGATGTTTATGCGCTAAAAAGCAAAAATATCTGCTATGATTCCATCAGTGTAAAACTTACTATTTATGAACATAGCTATTATTCAAGAACCATTCCGATTTTTTGATACCCCTCCCTGATAAGATATGAATATACCAACTAACTGGTATTCAACAAGAGAATTTTAATAACAGGGGGAAAAAATTATGAGAAGCAAGCACTTTTTAGGACTGGTGATATTGGCAGCCTTTTTGTTCATCACAGGATGCAGCAGTGAGGAAACAAAGGATACAGGAACGGAGGAAACGCCAAAAGAAGCTGATAAGAAGAGTGAAGATGAAAACGAGTCTGTCAAAGTGGATAAAGGTCTGTTAAATGTAGAGGTAACGCTGCCAGCTTCCATGTTCGAAGGTGAAGATATGGATAGCTCCATTGCAGATGCCGAAAAGGAAGGCATTAAAGTCACCAAGAATGATGACGGTTCAGCGACTTATAAAATGTCTAAGAGTAAGCATAAGGAAATGATGAAGGAGATGGAAACTGAGCTGCAAAAAACCATTGCGGATACGAAGAATGGTGAAGATTATCCGTCTGTAAAAGCCGTTTCGCACAACAAGGACTATTCAGAGTTTACTTTAGAAGTGGAAAGAGAAGCTTATGAAAACAGCTTTGATGGATTTGCCGTGTTTGGACTTGGACTATCCGGAATGTTTTATCAGCTATTCAACGGGGTGAGTCCTGAGGAATACGAAGTAAAGATCTTGGTTAAGGATGCGGCGACAGGCGAGGTATTTGACGAGATCATTTATCCGGATGCAATGGAAGAGACAGGGGAAGAATCTTAAAAAGCAAATGAAAAATGCGTGCCTTGTTAAGATAGGGCACGTGTTTTTTTTAGAATTTATAAATCATTGAGCCGGACCAGATGGAACCTCTGTTCATTCTCAACTTGTTTTACGGAAGAAGTTCACAAAATATTCGAAATTAGAAAATAAATTTCTTTTCTTCATCCAAGACTTTTCTGGCAATGGCTAAAAAATGAAAGGATAGGTGTTGTTTGTGACATGCATCACAAATAACAGTCATATTTTAAATCCAGATAATTTAAGTGCACATTATATTTTTTCTTCCCCAGTTTGTCAATAGTATAGAAACAGCCTAAATAAATAAAATCAAGAAAAAGTAGTGATAATGACATAGTTTATCAAAAAAAAATAATTTACAATAATCAGACAAAATGCCTATAATAGACCTCGGGAAGAGGGGTATTACAAATTTTGGTTCATCAGCAAGAAACTAAGGGTCCTGTATCAATCTGGTGAAAAGGTATTGATCACTCAGCTGAAGTCTCAAAGGAGGTGAGTAAATTGTAAGCAAAATAAAAACCCTCAGGCAGGTCCTGGCAGACGATAGCCTGAGAGTCTCAGTGAGATGGAGTATACCAGCTCATAAGTTAGTATACTCCTTAAATTTCATTTTTTAAATAGTTAAATTAAAAGGAGGCTTTTACTAACGATGGAAGCAACGCAAATAAGGAGATATATTATTGTTCCTGAAACGAAATCGATTAGAGCTCAGTTTAATGATAATGGGGAATGCCACAGTCTGGTTTTGGAAGGTGACTATACGTTTAAGGTAGATATGAAACCTGTCGAGATCATTGATGAAAGCCTCAAGTATTATGGCTTTGACTTGAATGGGGCCATCAGCGGTTCGAGAGCCATTCTTGGCCCATGCAAGGCAGTGCCTGTACGAATTCCAGGAGAGATTAACATGTATTGGTTTCCTCATACTTCGCCGGGGCAGGAGGAGTGTGTGTGGTTTGCTCTTCATCATGTAGAAGCCATCTTGCCTGAAGATCATGATCTATCAAACGTTTATGTGAGCGGCGGACATTGTTTTAAGCTGAATGCTGCTGAAAAAGATCTTACATACAAATATGATCGGACAGAGAAGCTGGAATCAAGAATATCCAAACGCACGGTCAACACCTTCAGCTTTATTATGGAAAGAACAACGAGTACCTACACCGTTGAAAAAGGGAAGAGGAATTACATTATCACAAGGAAAAAGGATAAGTAGAAGCTGGAGCCTGTTCCGATAAACTGGGGGCAGGCCCCCATTACAGCAGAAAAAAGCGGCACAATGCCGCTTTTACTGATTTAATGTATTTAACCGAACACAGCTTTTGTCATTAAAAATAACACAGATGGTGCCATCAGACAGCCCAGTCCCGTGTAAAAGGTTGCCGTAACCGCTCCATAGGGCACCAGCTTTGGATCGGTAGCAGCCAATCCGCCTGCAACTCCGCTTGTCGTTCCCATAAGCCCTCCGTAAACCATTGCCGTGCGGGGGTTATTAAGGCCAATATACTTTGCGACAAAAGGTGTTCCGATCATCGTAAGAATGGATTTTACTAAACCCGCTGCGATACTGAGAGTAATGACTTCAGAGCTGGCTCCAATCGCCGTTCCTGTTACAGGCCCAACTATGTATGTTGCAGTGCCGGCACCAATTGTTGTAAGGCTGACCGCGTCAGTATATCCAAATGCCAGGGCAATTCCAACTCCGATTACAAAGGAGAGGACAACACCCAAAAAGAGGGAAACAACGCCATTTACACCGGCTTTTTTGATTTCACTGAAATTGGCGCCAAAGGCAGTGGCCACAATGGCAAAGTCACGGAGCATGCCTCCGCCCATCAATCCGATTCCAGCGAAAATGCCGATGTCAGAAAGGCCTTTTTCACCGCCGGTTACCATTCCGCCAATATAGGCGAGCACCAATCCAAGAGCTATGGCAATGGCTGAACCGTGTATTCTGCCTTTTGTCAGTTTATCAGAGAGGAAATAAGAGACGAACATTGTTAATCCTACCACAGTGAAAGCAACGATAAGGCCATTGTCCGTGAGTGCATTACCTAATATTTCTAACACGCTGATCCCCTCCCGTCATTTCATTTTCCAGCGTTTCGTCTGTATTGCCGCCCTTGCTTAGAATAGGTACGATCGCCCAGCTGATCAGAACTGCAGCAACTCCCGCGGTTAGGGCAAGAGGTCCTCCGTCCAGAGCTGCAATCACATTTTGCTGAGCTGACATGGCAATAACGATGGGGATATACATGGCGCTCCAGAACGACAACCCTTCCTGTGTCGGAGCCTTTAATTTATCTTTCTTCTTTAAGTATTCAGCCAGAAGGATTAACATCAGCATGGCAATGCCTACACCGCCGACATTTGCGTCTATTCCCAGAATGTTTCCAAGAAGATCTCCCAAAAATACACCCAATAATAAACAGATAGATAATAAAGCAACCCCGTAAATAACCATCTCATCTCTCCTTTAATATTTTTGCACTGAGCTAAGGAACAGAGAAGCATAGAATCTAATAATCTGACTGAACTTAGGGGCCGGTAATCAAAGATTGCAGAAAAGAAAGCGTTTTCATTTTTTATAATCTACAGTCGACTGTATTCCTAGAACCCATCATAAAACGAATGAAAAGACGAAGTCAATTAATTTTTAAAATTTTCTTAAAATATGGAATTATCGAAAATGTAACGTTATAATTAAAATCGACAGTCGACCAAACATTTTTACACTAAAGGAGACAATGTCATGAAAGCGGATAAATTTAATCAAAATGCATTATCAAATCATATAGCGGAGCATATCACCGAACAAATCTTAAAGGGAGAGCTGGTTCCTGGGGATAAATTGATAGAGCATATTTATGCCGAAGAGTATGGAACAAGCCGTGCACCAGTAAGAGAGGCCATTTACTTGCTTTCGATTGAAGGGCTTGTGGAAAGGATACCCCGTAAAGGAGCCATCGTTAAGGATTACACGGAAAACGAAATTTATGATTTGCTGGAAATTCGGATCATGCTGGAGTCAATGGCTATGGATAGAATCAGCAGAAACGGAATTGATCAGCATGAGCTGAAAAAAATGAAAGCGCTTCTAGACAAGATGAACGATGTTACGGATGTTCATCAGTACACGCAGCTGAACCACTCTTTTCATACGGCACTTATAGAAATGAGCAAAAGTGAAACGATCAAGACCATGTATTCCCGGCTTGGATGGCCATTGCTGAGAATACAGAGTCTTTCATTTGCCAGCCAGGGAAATATTGAAAAGTCAGTGCGTGAACATGATCTATTAATTGGCCTTTTAAAAGATGGAAAATTAGACGAGGCAGCAGAATTGCTCACAAGGCATAATCAGGATGTAATAGCCAGCATGAAACGAAAGATGGGCAAGCGGGAGGGAATGGAATGAAGCTTGCATTCGTATTTCCCGGCCAGGGCTCCCAAAAAAATGGTATGCTGCACAGCCTGCCGGACCACCCAGCCGCTCTTGAAGTTCTGCAGGAAGCAAGAGATGTAATAGGGGAAAATGTCTTAAATCTCGATACTGACAAAGCCCTAAAGTCCACTGTTTCAGTTCAATTGTCTTTGCTTATTGCGTCAGTGGCTGTATCAAAAGCATTTAAAGCGGAAGGGGTGAGGCCGGATTTTGCTGCAGGTCATTCAGCCGGAGCCTTTGGAGCTGCCGTTATGTGCGGGGCGATGAGTTTTACCGATGCTTTGGAGATTGTAAAGCTGAGAGGAGAGCTGATGGAGCAGGCTTTTCCATCGGGCTATGGGATGGGGGTGATTACTGGTTTTGATGCCAGGATTGTATATGAAATCACTGCTGCCATTTCTTCAGACGAGAATCCGGTATATCCCTCGAATATTAATGCAGCAGACCAGGTAACCATATCCGGCTCCATTCCGGGCATCAAGAAGGTTCTTGATCAAGCCGGCCAACGAGGCGCAAGGACGGCCGAGCTTCTGAATGTAAGTGTGCCATCCCATTGTCCTTTGCTGAAATCAGTCGGTGATTCTTTATATGACAAGCTTGCTTCTGTCCATATCCGTGCCCCTTTTATCCCATATGCCGCAAATCGGACAGCAAGGCTATTAAGGGATCCGGAGCAAATTCGAGAAGACCTCGGTTATAATGTTTCGCATCCGGTCCGCTGGTATGAAATCAGCTCTTTGCTTTGTGAGCATGGCACAAGGCTTTTGATTGAGATGTCTCCAGGGAATGTCCTGACCACATTAAATAAAAGAACTCTGCCTGGTGCCCGCTCTGTCTCCGTGGATGAAAATGGGTTAGATAATTGCCTTTTCCTGGCAAAGAGATTTTGTTCTTAAAATATTTTAATAGAGAGGGGAATTTTATCATGCAGGCTGCCAAACAGCGATCCTGGAATACACGTTTTGAAGCCAAGCAAAAACGATTAGAGAGAATGAAAGGCATCACCAGCAATCGAATTATTCCAACCAGCCAAATTGTCGAGGCTCTCGAAACACTGATTATGCCGGGCGATCGGGTGGTGCTTGAAGGGAACAATCAAAAGCAGGCATCCTTCCTTTCAGCTGCTCTTGCTCAGGCTGATCCGAAAAAATTATTCGATTTGCACATGATCATGTCCAGCATTTCCCGACCTGAACATCTCGATATATTTGAGTATGGCATTGCCAGCAAAGTGGACTTCTCATATGCCGGCCCGCAAAGTCTCAGGATGGCGCAAATGCTTGAAGATGGGAAGCTGACAATGGGAGAGATTCATACATATGTAGAGTTATATGGAAGGCTCTTCATTGATTTGATTCCTTCAGTGGCTTTAGTGGCCGCGGATAAAGCTGATTCAGAAGGCAACTTATATACTGGCCCCAATACGGAGGAAACACCGACACTTGTTGAAGCGGCAGGCTTCAGCAGCGGAATTGTCATTGCACAGGTGAATGAACTGGCTGATGAATTGCCTCGCGTAGACATTCCAGGCTCCTGGATTGATTTTGTCGTTGTTGCTGACAAGCCTTATCAGCTTGAGCCGCTATTCACACGTGACCCTCGCCATATTACAGATATTCAGATTCTGCAGGCCATGATGATCATAAGGGGAATCTATGAAAAGCACGGAGTGAAATCTCTGAATCACGGGATAGGCTATAATACTGCCGCGATTGAACTGCTTCTCCCTACCTACGGTGAATCCTTAGGCTTGAAGGGGAAAATTTGCAGGCATTGGGCTTTGAATCCTCATCCTACACTCATTCCGGCCATTGAAAGCGGATGGGTAGAGAGTATCCATTGTTTTGGCGGAGAAGTAGGCATGGAAAAATACGTCGCTGCCCGGCGTGATGTTTTTTTTACCGGTCATGATGGAAGCTTGCGCTCAAACCGGACACTTTGCCAGCTTGCAGGACAATATGCTGTTGATCTATTTGTAGGCTCGAGCCTTCAGATCGACGAGGCTGGAAATTCTTCAACTGTAACGAGAGGACGGCTTGCCGGCTTTGGGGGAGCGCCGAACATGGGACATGATCCGGGAGGAAGGCGCCATTCCTCTCAAGCGTGGCTTGACATGATGACGGACACTGACCCGCTTGCACGCGGAAGAAAATTGGTTGTTCAGGTAGTTGAAACCTTCCAAAACGGAAATAAACCTGTATTTGTTGAATCGCTGGATGCTGTAGGAGCTAAAGCAGATATAGGCCTTGAAACAGCGCCTGTCATGATTTATGGGCATGATGTGACACATATAGTCACCGAGGAGGGCATTGCCTATCTATATAAAACGGATAGCATGGAGGAGCGGAGGCAGGCCATCGCAGCCATTGCCGGTGTGACCCCACTTGGCCTGAAGCATGATGTAAAGGCGACGGAAAAATTAAGAAGAGAAGGATTAATCGCTCTTCCGGAGGATCTCGGAATTAGAAGGACCGATGCAAAACGATCCCTGCTGGCTGCCAAAAATGTTGAGGAGCTTGTGGAATGGTCAGAAGGGTTATATGAACCGCCTGCCAAATTTAGAAGCTGGTAAAGGGGCTGATTGGAAACAATGAAAGACTTAGAATCTTACAGCCTATATCTTGGAAAGCTGGCCGTACAATCACTCATTGAAGAGGCTGAGCTGACGCCAAAACCAGGACTGGTCGATAAGAAAAGCTCCGGCTCGCATAGAGATATGTCATTAAACACAATGATTCGGTCAGCTATTGCACTTAAGGATACATTCAGGGTAATCGCTGAAACAAGCTTTAACCGGACCCCTTCTCAGGAGCTGCGCGAAGAGATCGCCATGATTGGCAGGCGGGGTGAACAGGAGATGTTCCTGGCTACGGGTGGAGTAAATACCCATAAAGGAGCGATATGGGCATTAGGGCTGCTCGTTTCAAGTGCTGCAATGGACCTGGGGAAAAGCCCGGGCAAAGAGGTAGCCGTTCAGGCAGGAAGGCTAGCTCTATATAAAGATCGAAACCTGCCTGCCGGTAATACAAATGGCAGCCGGGTTAAAGCAAGGTTTGGAGTGGACGGAGCAAGGGGAGAGGCCGAGCAAGGTTTTCCCCATATCAGACAGATAGCGTTGCCAGTTCTTGAAGAATCAAGAGAAAGAGGTCTGAAGGAGAATTTTTGCAGGCTAAACGTACTTATCGCACTGATGGCAGAGCTAAATGACACATGTATTATGCATAGGGGAGGTGCAGAAGCCCTCGAAATCACAAAGGCTCATGCAAAGGAAATAGTACTGGCAGGAGGGGTTTCTGCCGACAAAGGATGGCAGCTGTTAGAACAATTGGATCAATTGTTATGCAGCATGAATGTATCACCGGGTGGAAGCGCTGATTTGCTTGCCGCTGCCATTTTCCTGGATTATCTGGATCAGAATGCGAAAAGCGAGTTTAGGAGATTAGAAGCTTTAAAAATTTAGCAGAAGGAGAGCTGCCGAATGGAGAAATTGAACTTTCGCTTTCCTGCAACTCAAATGCTTGAATCAAATGCCCATGTGGGAGTTGTAGGATCAGGCGACCTGGAGATTTTAATGGAGCCATCCGACCAGGGATATGCAGATGTAACAGTCCGTACTGGTACAACAGGCTTCAATCAAATATGGGAAAAGGTATTAGAACGGTTTTTCAGCCATCATGCTATTTCAGCAAACATTAAGATCAATGATTTTGGGGCAACTCCGGGCGTTGTATCATTAAGGCTCTCACAAGCATTGGAGGTGGGCAGAAATGCTGGATACATTAAAAAATAGCTTTGTAGAGTGCGGAGGCAGAGAGCGTGCAAGAGTGCTTATGGATGAAGGCACGTTCAGGGAGCTTTTGGGACCATTTGAAGGTCTTGAATCCCCCCACCTGGAACCGCAGGGCATTGTTCCCCAAAGTGATGATGGGGTTGTGGTCGGCAAAGGAAAAATAGAGGGGAGGCCGGCAGTCGTCATCTCCATAGAAGGCAGCTTTCAGGGAGGCGGTATTGGAGAAGTTTCCGGTGCGAAGATAGCTGGTGCTTTAGAGATGGCACTTGTTGAAAATAAGGCCGGCCATACTATCTATCCTATTTTTATCTTTGATACAGGGGGTGTCAGACTCCAGGAAGCTAACTACGGACTCTTATCCATTGCCGAAATAGGCGCAGCGATCGTGGCATTAAGGGAATACGTGCCTGTTATAGGAGTCATTCCCGGGAAAATTGGCGCTTTTGGCGGGATGTCCATTAACGCAGGATTATGCAGTACGTTAATCATTACCCGTGAAGGCCGGCTTGGATTAAATGGGCCAGAGGTAATCGAGCAGGAAGCGGGGATACAGGAGTTTGATTCAACTGACCGCAAGCATATTTGGGGCACGATTGGAGGCAGACAAAGGGTGGCTTCAGGTTTTGCCGATATTGAGGCTGAGGATGACATCGCCGCTTTCAGAAAAGCCATATTGTCTGCCATCCTGCAGGGACCTGTGGAAAAGCCAAGAAGCTCACAAGTTGAAAGGTATCTTGCTTTTCTTCGCTCTATAAATACTTCTGCCGTGCTCACTCCTCAGAAAGTTCAAGATTTGTGGGCAGAAACTGACTATTATCATTCAGAAGAGGATGATAGTGATAGTAAGAATCATGTTGTGAAAATCAAAAGCAGGGGGCATAGATGGTTTAACCTTTTGTCTGCCGGCAGCCAAAACATCAGTGCAGTTCCTTCGGTTTTATGTTCCGATTCAAAAATCGGCGATGTATCAGTTCGCTTCCTGGCAGTTGTGCCGGATGAATCAAGCCGGTTCCCTCGAGCACGTTCTGGTGAATTTGGCCTGGAGCAGGGATGGATGATCGCCAAGCATGTCCGTGATGCAATCGAAGAAGATAAATATAAGGAAGAAAAACGCGCAATTGTAGCGGTTGTTGATGTTCCAAGCCAGGCTTACGGGTACCGTGAAGAGCTTTTGGGAATCCATCAGGCATGTGCTGCAGCTGCAGATGCCTATGCAACAGCAAGATTGTCCGGCCATCCGGTCATTGCTTTTATTCCGGGAAAGGCTATTTCAGGTGCATTTTTATCACATGGATTGCAGGCGAACCGATTAATTGCCTTGGATGATGAAGGGGTCAATGTCCATGTGATGTCCAAAAAATCTGCTGCAAGAATCACGCAGAGAACCATTGAAGAACTTGAAGAAGCAACCAAAAAAGTGCCGTCAATGGCTTATGATATCCGGTCATTTGAAAAATTGGGGGCGCTCCATGAATTGATTTCCGATCTAAATGCTGATGCACCAGGGGAAGCTGACCGTGATGTAATCTTTAACAGAATACAGGCAGCAATCAAGGACATCCAAAATTGTCCGCGTGATTTAAGCAGCAGGCTTTCCTCCGATTTTGCCAAAGAAGGAGGAAGATCCGCTTCCATTTTGGTCAGAAAGATGCTGGCGGACCAATGGTAATCGAGCCGCACGACTTATTGAAGATTGACGCAAAACATCTCATAAGCCATACACCAATTCCGGACTGGGCGATTCAAGCACTGAACATGGCACCCTATGTGGTTGTCCGGAGGGCACATGCTCCGAAAGGGCAGATTGCTGTAGGGATTAGGGGGAAGGCAAGGAATGAAAGATTCGGTGCCTTTCTGCCAGCAGATGCGATCATTTCCCATATCAGGCCTGAAGATTTAACAGCAAGCACTCTTTGGGAAAATAAGCCATCACCTGTATTCTTATCTCTTACCATAGCAAGTGAGATATTGGCAAAACATAAACTGGTATGGGGGCCAGGGGGAAGTGCCGGGTTTGAACTGGCCACCGGGAACGTGACTGTAACAGCGGAGAGCGATCTTGATCTTATACTGCGTGCTCCAGAGCCGATCCCAATTCATACAGCAGCAGAGATAATGAATGTAATGAAGAGCTGCCCTGCAAGAGTCGATATACAGGCTGAAACGCCAGCGGGTTCGTTTTCTTTAGCGGAGTATGCAAGTGGTTCAGCCACAATGATGGTGAAAACGAAATTTGGACCATTACTCTGTGAAAACCCTTGGAAAAGTAAAGTGAATTAATCAATGGAACTGCTGGAAAACCCTTCTTAGTAAATTAAGAGGGGTTTTTTGAGCTTTGGCAATCTTTTTGCCGGATGGAAGTCTCAATTTTACTGTTTTAAAGGGAAGTGAGAAAAAGTGTCGAATTAATGAAAAGTAAAAATTTAACATTGTTAGGGGTCTAAACAGATTATGAAAAGAAATTTGCTGATTATTTTCGCCATTCTCATCACTCTTTTTATTGCAGACAGATTTATAAGGCCAGGAATGGAATCCGCTGGAGTGGGAAAGGTGAAGGAAGAAACCAAGATGAACGGGGAAGAGTTTAAGGTTGAAGATTACGAGAAGATTTATGTAAAGGCAATCAAGAAAGCGGAGAGTTATGAAATAAAGGACAAGGAACTTCTAAGATGGGTGGTAAAAGGAATAGCAAGCAGGGAAATGGATCATAAGCCGGAATTAACGAAAAAGGCACTGATAAAGAATGCCAGGGAAAAGATTCAATTGGAAAATGCCAGTATCGAATATGCCGAAGTAAAATATGACATAAAAGCTGCTGAACAAGAGGTGGAAGCATTGGCACTTGAACAATTAAAAGACCTTTCTTCAGACATTCCATTAGAAGGTTACCTCAAAGCTTTTGCAAAGACTTATAATTTAAGTCCAAAGGAAGTGCTGCTGGAGATCGAAAAAAGTTCCCTTATGCTGATGGTTACGAACGAAAAGCTATACCCAAAATTAGTGGAAGCATATAATTCTGAGGACCGTGCTGAAGTAAGCAGGAAATATGGAAGTGAGGTAAAAAGCTTTATGGCGGGTATAGAGCCGGAGATTGATGCATAGTTTTGGATCATTGTGTCCTTAGTATTCCTCACAATTCAATTAAATTTATGAATACTATTCTTCACTGCTTCATCTAAATAATATTTTCCAAAATCAGCACCTGACCTTCTTGTACCGTACAGGACAAAAAGGGCAGGTGTTTTAGTTTTCCTGATCCACCCATTTGAAAATTTAATAGGCCTGCATAATATAATTAAGAACAAAGAGGATAACATCAAATTAAAGGGAGATAATCAAACATGAAAAACCTGACCATTTTCACAGCCTCAGCGACTAGACCTAATCTACTGGTGAATGCTGCAGATGACCGAATTGAACCGCCAGCCGGCTGGAGCATTTCGGCTGAAAATCCAGAAGACATTATTCATGGCTTCTCTCAATTAAAGATAAAGAAAGAATACAAGCTTAGAGGATATCAATATTTCAGCGGAGGAAACGGCAATGGAATTGTCTGGGCGATTCCAGCTTCAGAGGAACTTCCTCATCCTGATTTCTGTGACCGTTTGGATGAAATGTTTCTTGGTCCGCCAAAGCCTGAAATTGCCCTGGCTGATTTTATGGGGGCGATTGAGGGTGACAGATCTCCATTATCTTATCTGCAGGCAGCGATTGCATGGCATGAACTTCATGAATTTGGGGCTATGTGGCATGGCTGTTCCTGGGGACAGGATCGGATATTGGCGTTTACGGATGATTACAAAGAAGAAATGCTTTCTGAAATAGACGATCCGGATGCAGATTTAAGCATAGAAGATTACTTGAATTTCATTCACCCATGGGATGAACTCAAAGAAATTCCCGCTATTCTGAATCCTCATTTCTTCTATCAAAAAGGAAAACCGACAGTCGTGTTCTATACGATCAACGATATTGGCTATTATAAATTAAGCAGGTATATCCATACCTTTGAAAAGGAGTCTTATATTCAAATGGTACAACGTCAAGAAATTGGAGCTGGAGACGGCGGAATTATTTTTTAGACGGCTTATCCAGTAAAGTGATACAAAGCTGTCACGATTATAAGCCCCTTTACAATGTGAATAATGGTAGAATGGACAAAGAGAACTATGCACCTGAGCAAGGTTCTCTTTTCAATTTGCCATCAGCATTTCAGCACAGTGATTTTTCAGAAATCATTAAGTGGCAACTCCTGTTATAATAAGTGTATACTGTTTATCTAATTAGTATTTTTTAGATAGAGAAGAGAGATAATCAATAAAAGGGGAATAGATCGATCATGAAAGAGGAAGCAACCCTGAAAATGCAGGGACGGCCTTTATCAAAGATCCTCGCACTGACAGTCAAGACAGGGATTATAAAATCAAACCTGATCCCGATGTTTGCAGGATTAACATTGGCCTTATATACCTATGACTTCGGCCTTTTGGAAAAGCTGCCTGAGATTTTACTTGCCTTTATTGGCTCAAGCCTGGTAATGGGGGCAGCCGGGGCTTTTAATAATTTATATGACCGTGACATCGACTCGATTATGAAGCGGACCCAAAGCAGACCAACTGTCACAGGGGAAATCAAGCCACAACAGGTTTTATGGCTTGGTGCCCTCATGTCTGTTTTTGGAATCCTCGCTCTTGCCTTCACGACTCCTTTGGCGGGCTTCCTTGGGTTTTTGGGGCTGTTTTTTTATGTGGTTCCTTATACTATGTGGAGCAAGAGAAGAACCATTTACAATACGGAAATCGGAAGCATTTCCGGTGCGATGCCTCCGCTCATTGGCTGGGCTGCCATCCATCCGGATATCACGCATCCTGCGATCCTTGGTTTATTTATCATCACTGTCATTTGGCAAATGCCGCACTTCTATGCGATTGCCATTCGGAAGCATGATGAATATAAAGCAGCAAACGTTCCGATGCTGCCCGTTGTAAAAGGGGTCAGAAGAACGTATATCCAGACAAATATTTATTTGATCATTCTGATCGGGATCAGTTTTCTGTTAGGTTCCTTAAGCATTGGCCTTATGCTGGTTGCCCTGCTGCTGGGGATTATTTGGCTGGGCATAAGTGTTTATGGCTATAAGCGTATGGATCCGGAGAAGTGGGCGAAATCCCTGTTTATCTTTTCGCTAGTTCATATGACAGTCCTGTTTTCGACGGTTATTATTTACTCGATTATGGGGATTATTTTTGATTTGTAAATGGAAACTAATAAGCCCTTCCTGAAAAATTCAGAGGGGCTTATTTTTTTTGCTTAAATCTGCTGCTAATAAGTATCTGTGCGCCAGAAACAATAGCGCTGTTGTCCTATCCCTAAGTTACACATATCCATGCTTAGCAGCACTTGCATGTTTAGAAATTCTAAGCTCCTTTTCTATGATTTTTGATCTGAAGGAAGTTCTTTTGGAAACGTCCACTTCAGAAAAAAATTCATTTATTTTTTAAAGGACTTTCTTGGTAATCACGTATATTATCTTTTTAAAAAAGAACCCTAATTAAAAAGAGAGGGTACTAATATGTCATTAAGAAAGCAATGGATACTTAATATTCTAATGGTGCTGCTATCATGGTTGTCATTACCGCTTCTAGGCAGCGGCAATATAAAAAGATTTTTTCCTTCAACACTCCTGATTGGTATTTTAGAGATCCTGCATGCACGAATCGGAAAGAAGAAAAAATACTGGGCTTTTTACAATAAGCCAAAATCTAATCTTTTTGGTGAAATGCCTTTTGATATTGGTCCTTTTATTTTTACCTCAATCTGGACACTAAAGTCAGCATACGGGAACTTTAGGAAATATCTCTTTATCAATGCCATAATACATGCTATCTTTGCATATCCATTTACCTTTTTTGCAAAAAAAGTAAGATACTATACGCTAGTGCGTTTTAATAATTTTCAGTTTTTTCTTTATTTCTTTTTTAAAGCATTTTTATTATATTGGTTTCAATATCTATTTGAAGAAAAAATAATATTTAAGCAGAGGAAGTAAAGAATAACAATTCGAGGATGAAAGATGAAAGGGAGAAATCTTTTATCTGATTAAAAGACGCGTTTATCAAGACACGCGTCTTTTCGTTTGGCCTGATAAAGGAATTGGACTGGAACCGGATAAAGATGATTCAATTAAAAAACGTAAATAAACATGACTGCCTGATAGTTCATCTTAAAATGAGGGTATATAAAACCATACAGATGGCTCATAAAAGGTGATGAGTTCGAGTAATGTATGATCATACTGGTTAGAATGATGGGTGAACAAGAGAAATAATGTATCGTCAGGATACGAATGGAGGAATAAGGTTATGGCTGCTGAACATAATCGTACAGCTAAATCAAACCACCCTGCCAGTTCAGCTCGCAATCTGTGGTCTGGTGTGCTGTTTGGCATTGGGTTTGCTGCCTTTATAGATGAGACAATTTTTCACCAGCTGCTGCGCTGGCATCATTTTTATGACAAATCTACTACGGATATTGGACTTATCTCCGACGGGCTTTTTCATGCTTTCAGCTGGTTTGCGACAATTGGAGGCTTGTTTATTTTTGCCGATCTTCGTCGGCGAAATGCATTGTGCTTCAAGCGGTGGTGGGGAGGGAAGCTGCTGGGTGCTGGCGGTTTCCAGTTATATGATGGTACGATCCAGCACAAATTAATGCGGATACATCAGATTCGCTATGTAGAGAATGTATTTATTTACGATCTTATATGGAATGCATTAGCTGCATTAATGATCATAATCGGTCTGATCCTTGTTATTCGTACAAACAGGAAACAGCAACCTGAAAAGGCTGTCCCCCATGAACAATAATCATATGCATCATACTGACGGAGCTCCTGCAGCTGATCTAATCCCTCAAATACTCACTGCATTTCCGTTTGTGCTGGCTTTAATTTTATATATTCTTGCCGTATTCGTCTCCAGCAGGAATCACAAGCCGTGGCCGGTATACCGGATTGTTTGCTGGATTTTTGGCGTTTTTTTCGCTGTTACATCCGTAGCAGGCCCTCTTGCTGCCCGTGCCCATACAGATTTCTCGGCACATATGTTCAGTCATTTGTTTTTAGGCATGCTTGCACCGTTGCTCATGGCACTTGCATCGCCAATGACGCTTGTGCTGCGAACGCTAAGTGTTCCTCTAGCAAGAAGGCTTTCAAGGGTTCTGAAGAGTAAGATTTCGCGAATCTTAAATCATCCCATTATAGCATCCTTTCTTAATATAGGGGGGCTTTGGTTATTATACACGACCTCACTTTACTCGTTTATGCACGAGAGTATTCTTATTCACCTAATTGTTCATTTCCATGTATTCCTGGCAGGTTATTTATTTACAGTATCAATGATTTATTTTGATCCGATCCCTCATCGTATTCCTTTTTTGTACCGTGCACTTGTATTCGTTTCTGCTTTGGCAGGGCATGGGATTCTTTCAAAATACATTTATGCCAATCCGCCTGATGGTGTATCTGCAGGTCAGGCTGAAATTGGAGGGATGATCATGTATTATGGCGGGGACGCGATTGACATTATTCTCATATTCATCTTTTGCTGGCAATGGTCCAGAGCCAGCAGGCAAAGAGAAGATGTATCAGTAAGCCCGGAAACAGAAAGTACTAGAGTGTAATCAATGAGGGTGCTTACCTAATGGGCTTCATCTTTAAAGTCAATTTACTCCGGTTTTCATATATGAAAGCCGGATTTTTTTATTTATCAATGCAGGTTTGCAGCTTTAGCTTTTATCAAAGTGTAGGTGGTTATCTTTTATCTATTTTAAATTTTCTTTTAATTTTAAATATTTTATGATATTATACGTTTAATTACAGTATTACTAAAATAAATTACACTATTACTTAATTTTTTCAGTACTGCTTCAAAGGAGATCGAGATGGAAGAAATTTATAAAAAAATAAAAGATTTAAGGCTTCAGAAGGGATATACCCTAAAAGAATTAAGTGAACGTACCGAGTTGTCAATCAGTTTCCTTTCTCAGGTGGAAAGAGGAGCTACTTCATTAGCTATTACTTCTTTAAAGAAAATTGCGGATGCGCTAAATGTCAAAATATCTGAGTTTTTTGAAGATGAAACACCCAATCAGAACTTTATGGTTAAGTCTTGCGAGCACAAGCCATTCAATATTAAGGGATCTGAGTTTACTTATGTAAGGGTGAACGGGGAGTTTTCAGGAAGAAGCCTTGAACCATTATTGGTTACCTTAGCGCCTAATCAAAAACAAACTCAGCAGTATGGCCATGCTGGCGAAGAATTTTACTATGTATTAAAGGGTTTCGTCATTTTCCATGTGGATGGGAAGGAATACATAGTCAGAGAAGGAGATTCCATTCACTTTCCATCAACGTGCCCGCATACGGTAGAGAATCCCATAAATGAAGAGTCAAGATTACTTTGTGTTTTGACGCCAGTTATTTTTTAATTGGCTGATTATAAATATCTTATTCAATGAAAGGTGGAGTATCATGCGTGTAGCTACAGATATTGGCGGGACATTTACTGACCTGGTTTATGTCAATGATGAAGGTGAAATTGGGGTTGCTAAAAGCCATACCACACCTCCCAATTTTGAAAAGGGAGTGATCGACGTTATTGAGAAAAGTGAAATCGATCAGACAGCCATCAAGACTTTTATCCATGGTACCACGGTAATTATCAATGCTCTTACAGAACGCAAAGGGGTCAAGACAGGTTTAATTACAACCAAAGGTTTCCGTGATGTGCTTGAAATTGCAAGAGGAAACCGTCCGGATCTATTTAATGTACGATACGAAAAGCCGGTGCCTTTTGTTGAGCGCTATTTACGCCAGGAAGTAGAGGAGCGTCTGAATTATAAAGGTGAGGTACTTACTCCGTTAAACAAGGAACAGTTAACGGCTGTTATTAACTATTTCAAGGAACAAAAAGTAGAAGCTATTGCTGTCGCCTACCTACACTCTTATGTTAATCCAGTTCATGAAATGGAGACAGTGGAATTAATAAAAAAGCTATGGCCTGAAGCAGCCGTTACAGCATCCTATGAAGTGACAAAGGAATGGCGGGAATATGAACGGACCAGCACTACGGTTCTTAATTCATATGTTAAGCCGATTGCGGCTACCTATGTAAACCGTCTGCATAATAAATTAGTAGAAAACAAGACTGACAGCCAGAATTACATTATGCAGTCAAACGGCGGTACAACAACCTTTAATAGTGCAAAACAAACCCCTATTAATATGGTAGAGTCCGGCCCTGTAGCCGGGATTTATGGTGCTGCAGTTCTTGGTGAAATCTTGAATGAGAAAAATATTATTGCTTTTGATATTGGCGGGACTACAGCGAAATGTTCTCTGATTAATCAGGGGGAGGTAAAGGTTTCAACTGATTATTTTATCGAAAAAAATGAACGAAGTGCTGGTTATCCCATAAAAGTACCGGTTGTTGACATTGTTGAGATCGGAAATGGCGGCGGTTCAATTGCATGGATAGACGGAGCAGGTTCATTAAAGGTGGGTCCGCAATCTGCCGGCGCTTTACCTGGTCCTGTGGCGTATGGTCAAGGTGGAACGGAACCAACAACCACAGATGCAAACTTGATTACTGGCAGGCTTTCTCCAGAAAACTTCGATTATGAAGTAGATTTGGATAAAGTAAAGGCTGCCATTAAAGAGAAGGTTGCCGATCATTTTGAAATGACGGTGGAAGAAGCTGCATTAGGGATTATTCGAATTGCAAACTCCAATATGCTGAATGCTTTAAAGCTTATATCAGTAAGAAAAGGACATAATCCCCGCGAATTCTCATTGGTCGCTTTTGGCGGCGGAGGATCAATGCATGCACCTGCCTTGGCTAAAGAACTTGGTGTCAAAAAAGTAATCGTACCAGTAGCTTCATCTGTGTTTTCAGCATGGGGAATGCTTATGACCGACTTAAGGCATGACTACATCCAGACATATATTAGAAGAATAAATGAACTTAATCCTATTGAGTTAAACAAAGAATGGAATTCAATTGAAGTACAAGCACTTAAACAATATCAGGAAGAGGGCGTATCGGAAGAAAAGGTGTTATTTACGAGGTTTGCAGATATTCGATATCTTGGGCAGGAGCATACCGTAAAGGTTCCTGTTCCGAACGGGGAATGGTCTGATGAAACCCTTAAAGAAGTGGTAAAGCGCTTTGGTGATCTTCATGAACAGCACTATACTTTTAAGCTTGAAGGAACACCAGCAGAAATTGTTAATCTGCATTTAACAGCTTTTGGGAAGGTACTAAAGCTAAAAATGAAAAAAATTAATTCTATAAACAGCAATATTCAGGAAGCTTACAAAGAAACACGGCCGGTCTATTTTGAAGAGGAAGGCTGGGTCGAAACAAAGGTATATTCCCGCAGTTTATTTGGTAAAGGCATGGAGGTTTCCGGGCCAGCCATTGTAGAGGAACAGTCTGCTTCTACGGTTATTTATCCAGGTCAGTCCTTGACTGTAGATGAGTACGGAAATTTAATCATTGAAACAGGGGTGGAATAAATGACGCAAATTGTTCGCAGTAAAGTAGATCCATTTACACTTGAGATTGTGAAAGATTCACTTGTTGCCATTGGCGATGAGATGTTTATTGCACTTGCTAAAACATCAATGAGCCCCATTATTTATGAAGTATTGGATTATGCCAGCGGTCTTACCGATGCAAAAGGGCAGCTGTTGACGCAAGGAAATGGTGTTACAGGATTTATTGGGATGCTTTCAGATATGGTAAAGCAAACACTCAAGAAATTCGGGGATGGAAAGCTAAAAGAGGGCGATATTATCATTATTAATGATTCCTATGGCGGCGGCGGCTCCCATCTTTCCGATGTTGGCCTGGTCATGCCCATATTCTATGAAGGAGAAATTGTTGCTTTCTCTGCCAATAAGGCTCATTGGACAGAAGTGGGAGGAAAAGATCCAGGTTCCTTCAGCAACGATGCTACAGATATTTTTCAGGAGGGCTTGCAGTTTCCAAGTGTTAAGCTCTTCAATGAAGGCGAAATCAATCAGGCTATTGTCGATATCATCGAAGCGAATGTTCGATTCCCGGAATTGTCGCTGGGAGATATGTGGGCTCAGGTTGCAGCCCTTAAAACAGGTGAAAAACGTGTTAAGGAATTATGTGATAAGCATGGGAAGCCATTATTTTTATCGTCAGTTGATTATCTGCTCGACCACGGAGAACAGCTTGCACGTCAGGAATTAACCAAACTGCCAAAAGGCACTTTTCATGCTGAAGGGTTTATTGATGATGATGGCTTTGGGAATGGCCCTTTCAAGATCAAAGTTAAAGTAACCATCTCTGATGAAAAATTCGTTGCTGATTTTAGGGGAAGCCACCCTCAAGTTCCAGGACCTGTTAACTGTTCTTATACGGCACTTGTTTCAGCTGTACGGACTATTTTCCTCGCCATTACGAATCCTTCTCAAGATGCGAACGATGGAGTGTTCCGTCCATTGGAGGTTATTACAGATAAGGGCTCAGTTCTTTCAGCAGAACGGCCTGCTCCTGTTTCAATCTATTGGGAAAGCATGCTTGCAGGAGCGGACTTGATATGGAAAGCTCTTGCTCCAGTAATTCCACATAGGCTTAATGCTGGCCACCTGTTATCTGTTTGTTCGGTCGTATTATCAGGATTGCATCAGGATACAGATGAACCATTTTTAATTGTTGAGCCTTCTGTTGGCGGCTGGGGCGCATCTGAAGGCCAGGATGGTGCAAGAGGACAATTCTGCATTGGAGATGGCGAAACGTATAATGTTCCAGTTGAAGTAGCTGAAACAAGGTATGGCATTATGGTTGATGAGTACAGCTTGCATACAGATGGAGCCGGAGCAGGAGAGTATATTGGCGGTTCTGGTGTCATTCGCTCTTATAAAGCCCTAACCGACAACCAAATGGTTTCTGTAACTTTTGGACGGAATAAATTTGTTCCTTGGGGAATGAATGACGGGAATGACGGATCAGCTAACAAGGTTTATATTGAGAAAGCAAATGGTGATGTCGATGGCCCATTTGGGATCTATCCTAGATACCCCTTGAATAAAGGGGATGTCGTTAAATTGGTGACCGCTACAGGCGGCGGATACGGAGAGCCTTTCAAGCGCCCTGCAGAAAAGGTAGCCAAAGATGTGAAAAATGGCTATATCAATGTGGCGCAGGCAGAAGCTGACTTTGGGGTAAAAGTAAATGAGAAAACATATGAAGTCGAAGGTTTAACAGAAGAACGTCAGAGGAGAGGTGAATAAAGTGGATGTATTAAATATAGAGGATATCCAGATTGATTCGAATGCTGCAGTTCCTCTTAAAACAGTATTCTCACAAAAAGCATTGGCTGGAGACCTGAAAGTTGGTACGGTTGTCATTCCACCAGGAAAGCGAGTCCCTTTAACAGGAGTTTCTAATCATAAAGAAAATGAATATTCGATTATAGTAAAAGGTTCAATTGTAACAGAAACGAAGGGAAGAACCTATCGGGTTTCAAGCGGAGATGCAACCTTTATTCCTGCAGGGCAAGAACATATTGCCTACAATGACAGTAATGAGGATTGTGAAATTGTGTGGGTATTGGTTGGTTAACTACTTTCACTTTAAAGACCTTGCATGGGCAAGGTCTTTATTATAAGAAGATTTTACAGAATATTCCGATATAAAATAAAAAGGAGTTGGACAGGGATGGAGGATGTGTCTTTAAGGAAAACCGGAGGAAAGGATGAAGCTCTTGCTTCAGTACCAATAAATGAAAGGCAGCACTGGGTTTCACCTGCAATCATTTTTGGGGGACTTGAATTTACAATTCCGGTTTTAATGGTAGGTGCAACATTGACAGCAAGCTTTGGTCTCGGGAAGTTGTTCTGGATCTTGGCAGCAGCTTTGTTTATTTTCCAATGGATCGGTAATGCCCTTGCAGGATACATCGGTGCAAAAACTGGTCGGTCATCGTCAGTAATTGCCAGAACAAGCTTTGGTTCAAATCAGGCAAGATTTATTGTAGGCTTGACAATATTTATCGTTTCAATGGGGTGGTGGGCGCTCCAGACAGCTGTTGCAGGAAATGCCATAGCAGCGATGTTTGGAATAGATTATAAGACTGAGTGGTTTATGTGGGCCATTGTTACAATCATTGCTGGCCTTCTATTTGCACTGCCATCCATAATTGGATACTCATCTATGAAGTGGACTGATTATTTAGCGGTACCAGCTGGATTATTATTAATTGCAGGCGGTATTTTCTATGCTTTAAAAAATATCGGCTGGGAAAAGATAGCATCCTGGAACCCTGAACCACAAATGACTTTTCTTGCTGCCGTCAGTTTAGTTATTGGCATAAACGTTTCACAATGGGTGATTGCCTCAGATTATACACGCTATGCAAAGCCTTCTGTAAAAGACAATGTACTTATACCACTGGGTATAATTGCTGTTGGTTTCCCGCTTTTTTATGTTGGCGCCATCATGTCCATTGGGGTTGGCGATGCGGATATTGTAAATGTCATGATGAACTTAGGATTTCCGGTATGGGGGTTCCTTATCTTATGGTTAGCGACTTGGACTAGTCAATTAGTAAATAACTATAGTATGGGTCTGGCGTTGGCAAATATGCTGAACGTTAACTCTAATAAAGGGAGAGCCTTGCTGACTTTGGCTGGTACGATTATTTCCATTGTTATTGCTTTAGCAGGCATACTGGATTATTTTATGGATTTTCTTTATATGACGGCATTAATTTATCCAGCCATTGGCGGTGTAATGATGGCAGATTTCTTTTTTATCAGAAAACAGCAATGGACCGATAATAAAGGATGGAATTGGATGGCGACCATTGCATTAGCAGTAGGAACTTTCGTTGGCTATTATACTCAATATGTACAATCCTTTGGCCTCCCAGCTGTCCAGTCCATCATTGCTTCTGCACTTGTATATATCATTGCAATGAAAATCAAAGCAAGAGTGGCACCTGATCATTTTACCGTGATTAGCAGCCAGCCAGACTCATATACTTCTGATAATGTTAAAATTCTATAATCTATTCAATAATGCCTGTTCTCTAATTTTTGAGAACAGGCATTATGATTGTGGACTTCACATTATTGAATTCTTGATTTACGTATCCCATCAAAGATACTCATTCCTGCATAAAAGATAAATACCATCATGATGCCGCCAAGCAGCCAGTTTTTAAATTGAGCGGCTGAAATCGAGAATAAATCGCTCATGTAGGCTGTGAATTCAGGCTGGAGCAAATTCGGGTTCAGCAGAATGAAGATGAACACGATGGTGGCGAACAGTTCAAGGACGGTGTTAAAGATCGCCATTCTTTTCGTCCATTGGCCAATGATTAATTTGTAGAGTGCCAATCCTACTTCGAGCGCAATGATGACTACGACGATAGGCCAATACCCGAGCAGAACCTCCTGGCTGACTGCTGCAATTTGGAACTCCAGTCCTTCACCGCCGCCTCTATATACACCCATCAGCCGGTCTGCATAAAAGTAAAGGGTTGCCCAAATGGCAGTCCACATTAAGCTTCCGAAAACCTCAAACTTGGAAATGGCTTTCTTCTTCGGAATATAGGTGATGCTTTTCAAGTCTTCCGGTGTCCATGGTTTTAAGCTTGGAGATAAAGGATGCTGCTCTTTTCCTTTATCCATTCTCTCAATAACGGCGAATACAATCGTCAGCCAGAAAAATACCTGAACGGCCACTTCAATCAGTCTCCAAATCCCATATCCCATGAAACCGAGCACCGCATTAATGATGGTATCATCGCGGTTAAAGTCAAAAATGAACTCGGCAGCAACGGAAATCAATGCAACCGCTGCTGCAATCGGCAGGATCATTTTTAATAATGACACATAAACATCAAAATAGCGCGGCCCGATGAGATGCATCGGCTGATCACGGTAACCGGCGGCTAAAGCTGCGGGGCTTCCCAATTTACCGAGGACATCCTTAACATCCTCCTCATTGTAATCATCCGGAAGCATATCCCCAATCGTTGACTGCAGCTCGAGTGCGATATCCGCACGGCTTTTTTCAGGCAGCCTCCGGGTCACTTCCTGTATATATACCTCAATTAAATTCATCTTCCTCATCCCCTTTCAACAGCCCGTAAAGCTGTTTTGAATTCTTGATCCATTCCTCTCTTAACTGCAGAAAAGTCTCCAGTCCCAGTTCGCTCAAAACATAATACTTGCGTGGCCTGCTCTCGGTATGATCCCAATTGCTTGTCACAAGCTCCTGTTTTTCCAGACGCCGCAGCAATGGATATAACGTGCTCTGATCAATATTTATGCCGGAGTCCTCTAATAATTGAACTAGCGAATACCCATATTGCGGTGTCCGCAGCTGGCTTAGAACCGCCAGCGTCAGTGTTCCTCTCCGAAGTTCTGTTGTTAACGAATTCAGCAGCGTACTCATTCACTCACCTCGCTTGATATACTATATGTCATACACTATATGGTTTATACTATGTATCATACAGTATGGACGTGACAATAATCAACTGCTTCTTTTAAGTTTTTTTATCAGTAAATCTGGTCCTGCTTGGATAAGCAGATGTGCAGGGCAGACACTTACCTTTGTAATTCAGGCTCAGGTAGGTAAATATGTTAGTTATATAGGAGGTGATAGTATGTTTGTTTTAGGAAAATGCTGGTGGTGTGAACCGCTGCCATCAGCTTGTGAGGGATGTGCCGACAGTACATTAAGGAATGAGAGAAAAGGGCAGGAATTTTTGGTTATGCTGAAAGGAAACTGCCGAATTTTTAGCTTTAGGTCCTGGTCAAAGTCCTTAGCCTGCAGAGTTTTCTTTTGTCAGATTTAAAGAAGAAACGTGATGCGCAATTTTTACATTCTCCTAGCAGCCAGGAGCAGTTCCTGCAGAAAGAGAATTTATCATCGATTGCCGAAGCACTGCTGCTCCTTCACCATTACCATTGAATTCACCAGGGTATCCTGTGATCTTCCTGTTGTGCTTCAGCGGAAGTAAAAAAACATTGGGGTTATCCAATGTTTTTTACAGTTTAATGCTGTTTATCCAAGGCTAGCTTTAATCCAAATCCAATTAAGACAAGCCCAGTTGCTTTATCCATAACCCTTTGTACTTTCGGGGACATGAGCCATTCCCGCATATAATTTATGAAGTAGACGTATATGAAAAACCAGGAGATGCTCAGCAGTGTGTATATAATTCCCATGATGATCAGCTGATGTGTTGCGTTTTCGCCTGTCTTCACAAATTGCGGCAGAAAGGTTAAGAAAAACATCGCAACCTTGGGATTGAGCACATTTGAAAGGAGTCCTTGTTTAAAGGCAGACTTTTTCATATCGGATTTAACCTCAATTTCTATACCAGTATCATTCTTCTTTTTCATCGAGATGAACGAAGATAACCCGAGATAGATCAAATAGACAGCCCCGGCATATTTTATGATTTCAAATGCAGCAGCAGACTGCATTAAGATGGCTGATAGACCGAAAGCAGCCGCAAAGGTATGCACTAAAGAGCCGGCTGTAATCCCAAGTCCCATTTTATAGCCATCTGCTCTTCCGTCTGCAATCGTCCTTTTTGTAATAAGAGCAGTATCGATCCCTGGACTCATTACCACAAACAATGAAAGAACCAAAAACGTAAAGAAATCATTCATTTTCTTCACTCCTTGCTGATATGTTAAAATATCATTTAACAAATGTTAAATATAATTTAACACAAGATGATCATGTTTTGTTAAAATATTTAAAAAATTTAAGGGGCGGGATTATGGAAAATATAGATATTGGCAAAAAAGTGGAGAAATTCAGGAAGGAGAAGGGTTATAGCAGCAGAGAATTAGCCAGAATAGCTGAAATTACCCCTTCCATGTTAAGCCAGATTGAACGGGGGCTCGCGAATCCTTCGATTCAGACCTTGAAGGTTTTAGCCAAAGCCCTTGATGTTCCCACCTTTAGCTTTCTACTCGAAGAGACGAATACAGAAGATTTAGTTGTACGATTTAATGAACGTAAACATATGGTGGTTGAAAACATATCCTATGAATTATTGTCGCCTGATTTTACAGGGACACTGGCAACTGCAATCATGAATATCCCTCCGGGCACCTCCTCGTCGGAGAAGCTATTGGAGCATAAAGGGGAAGAGGTTGCTTATATATTGGAAGGGAAAATTAAGGTGAATCTGGATGAAGCAGAATACATATTAGAAGCTGGTGACAGCGTTAAAATACCAGCATATATGAAGCATAAGTGGGAAAATACCTTTGATGAAAAAGCTGTTATTCTATTCTCTGTGACTCCGCCATCCTTTTAATCTGGACCCGCATCCTATGTGTGTAGGCAGTGGACCAGAGTCACTTACTGGGGGAGCGGAGGATCAAAGATTATCCATAGAAGCAGAATGCTAAAAAATGCTAAAGCCCAGGCAGCCCAGGGCTTCCATTTATGGATCGCGAGTAAGGAAAAAGTCATTATGTTAAAAAGAAAGGAATAAGCAAGTGTCCATCCATACTGATGAATGATGCTTTCATTAAAATAAGCAATTAATTCAATACCCTCGAAAATCAGAGCCCAAAAAACAACCCAGCCTATTCTTTTGAAAATGGTTTTGGGGAATCTTCCCAAATACACAACAATAACAGATGGATAGATCAGAAATGCTATGGCTGTTGCTATTATGGTGTGCGTTGGCAAAATAAAATGGTCAATCCATACAGGACGGAATTCCCAAACCCTGAAGTCATGAAGCAGCGATGCATATAGCAGGTCGCCTATAATCCAAAATAATAAGGTGGGATAAAATTCATTCAGCCGTTTCCAGGCACCAAACAATAAGCTAACGATGATGAAAAAGACAACAAACGATGTTTGCATATCATAACAAGCCCCTCAATAACCATTTTGTAAGCAAGAAAGACCAAAATATTAAGCATTCGCTTTTTGAAAAAACCAATTACAAAATAAGCGGCTGATATAGAAGGAAAGACATAATGAAAACCAGGTAATATACCATTCCCAATGTATATAGGTAATGAGATCGGTGTATTTTTCGATCAGGACTTCAACAAAGGTCAATACTGATGCAAATCCTGCAAAATAACTGAATTGAAGACCATGGCTCCGGTCATTCGGATACCACACAATAAACGCGGCACATACAACCGGGAACGCATAGTATTCATATGTAAAGCTCGTTCTGCTTATGGAGGGGAATAACCGAATCGGATATTCAAGCATGCCCAGCTCCACGACAGCCAGACCCGCCAGAAACGTAATAAACTGCTTAAATAAGGCAGCCATAACCGCAAGCCGAATTTTGTTTTTCGGAATGAAGAGAAGAATGGCAGTCGCTGCCAAATAAACCATTATAAGATCCACCATTCGATTCTCATGAGGTTTCCCGCCGTTCTGCCTGAAACACAGTTTTTTCTTTATAGAACCAATTCTGAAAATTATTAGCAGGGAAGAATCATGCTGACTAACGATTAAACAAGGTAAAGAGTATTATCGGATATGTTTATTTAGAGGGGAGAAAAAAATTACTTTATAATTTTTAAAATATTCCTTTACAGGAATATTCCTAATGGTGTATATTGTTCTTAAGGAAAGTTACAATAAGGAAGCGGGGGTGGGATCTACAATTGAAATGGGAATAGTGAACACAATCACACTGGGAGATGATTCAACATGAACGGGCAAATTTTCAGTGCACTTGCTGAGCCCAACCGCCTGGATATCATTGACCTGCTGCTGGAAGGAGCGCTTCCGGTGGGGGATATTGCAAAAAAACTAGAATTGAACCAGCCTCAAACTTCCAAGCATCTTCGCGTTCTTTGTGACGCTGGGCTCGTAGAGGTTCAGCCGATCGCCAACCGCCGGATTTATAAAATCAGGCCTGAACCGTTTCAAGAACTGGATAGGTGGCTTGATTCCTATCGTCGATTATGGGAAGGCAGGATGGATAGGCTGGATGATTACCTTAATGTATTGCAGGGCAAAAAACCTTTGAATTGATGGATAAAATGGAGTAAGCTCAACAAAATCTGTCTCTTCAGTTACAAACGGTTTTACAAATACAGCTTCTAATGGAGGAGTAACAATGTCAAATAATGCAATGCTTTCAAGAGTTGAAGATGAACGAGTGCTGGTATTGGAGCGCGTATTCGATGCACCGCGCGAGCTTGTCTATAAAATGTTCAAAGAACCGGAACACCTGAAACATTGGTGGGGTCCGAGAGGATGGGAGCTCCCGGTCTGCAGCGTTGACTTCAGACCTGGTGGAGTATGGCATTATTGCATGAAGTGTGTTGATCGGAATCAGGGCCAATTCTATGGCATGGAATCCTGGGGCAAGGGGATATACAAGGAGATTAGCGAGCCGGAGAGCATCAGCTATACAGACTATTTTTCCGATGCTGAAGGGACAATTAACGAGGAAATGCCATCTACAGAAGTGACTCTGGAATTTGTGGATGTAGACGGCAAAACGAAAATAATTAACCGTGGAGAATACGTTTCCGCAGAAGCGCTTCAGTCCGTAATGGAAATGGGTATGCTGCAAGGCATTACAGATACTTGGAATCGTCTTGAAGAGCATTTGAACGAGGTCAAATAACGAAATTTAACATATAGAAGGCAAAGTTTGCTGCAATTATATTAATTAACATGGCGTTAATCCAAGAAGGATTAACGCTTGTTTTATGAATTAATTGCTTATTAGCTTGGTTCGAAAAAAATTTAATTAATGAATGTTTTAAGATTGTAGCATTGGTTTTATATGGTTTTCAGTATTTTAAAGATAAAGTATTTGCGAAAAGAGTGAAATACAAATTTAAGCTCTCCTTCAATAAGATTTGATTAATTATCTTAAAAACTCGGGCTTTTCTGATTCAAAAATGAGTCTCTCTCTTTATTGTTTTAGGTACTGATGGAGATGATGCTCTCGATGCTGTTGAGGAGGTATTGAAAGATTGGGGGAGTAGGTATGGACAATTCGCATTTATATTTATTAATATAATGACAACTCCTAGCCAATGTGAAAAACTTACTAATTCAGCTAAGATAAGTGCAGAAAATGTTACAGCTACTGGAAGCTCAGAAGCAGTTAAGATCGTACCAAGCCCTGGTCCGATATGGAGCATGAAGAGGGTATTCTAGACTTATACTTCTTCTTTTCATTTTTAATAACACCCGGGCGGGCGTTATTATCTTTAATTTATGAACGCACTTTACCCAAGTGAGTAAAACTACTATCGTAGTTAATTAATCCTTTGGGTAAAGTGCGTTTTTTCCATTTTCCATTACTTTTTAAGTTCCACTGGCCGAAATAAAAAAATTCATTTAAAGTACCTCAGAAAAAATTATAATGACTCAACCGTCCTTTCAGAAAGATTGAGTCATTCATTATTGGTACTAAGGATAATTCCTTTAGTAACAAATTAAGGATTGGAGGTCTCTCGGGTAATAGGTCAACATTTCAATACCATCTTCTGTCACAAGAACCGTATCAGAGTGTCTAAATCCACCTAAGCCCTTCACATATATTCCAGGCTCAACGGTAACAACCATGCCTGGTTTTAGTAATGTGTGATCACCTAAGTCGAAAAACGGTGCTTCATGCCCTAGTATTCCGATGTTGTGGCCGGTATGGTGTCTCGTTAATTCTGTTAAGTTGTTTTCTTTGAAATATGCTTGAACATCTTTTTCAACATCAGAGTACGTTCTTCCAGGTTTGATGGCTTTAAATGCAACTTCTTGGGCTTCATACATATGGTGAAAATATTTTTCCTGCTCTTTAGAATATTCTTCAACGAACATGACTCGCTCTAACTCACTTGTATATCCAAAAACACTGGATGCTGCTCCCGTCACTAGAGTGTCTCCTTTTTTTAGTACGATATTTTGTGTTACGGCATGGGGGAAAGCAGATTCTGGACCGACTTGACCGCGAAAAACAGCGTAAGGTGTTTGACCATGTGGTTTATAATCGGGTCCAAGAGTATCAATCATGGCTTTTGTTGCTTCATTCGAAGCCTTACTAGTAATTTCAATTTCACTTAAACCACTTTTGGTATACTTTTGGAGCAAGCGGTGCACTAGATTTCCCCAGCGACAGGATTCTTTAATTAATTCAATTTCATTTGGACTCTTAATAAATCTCATTTCTTCAACTACACCTTGTAAAGATACAAATTGCTTCGAGTCGATTAGCTGATCTATAGCAGGACCACGATAGCCCATTGGGGAGCCATAGCCTATAGAATCAAAACCAATCGTTTTATTCTCAAACCCATATTCTATTAAGATTTCTTTGAAATACTCCATCGGGTGCTTAATTCCCGGATATTCAGGATATGAATGTACATAATCCACAACACTATATTCTTCCGCATGTTCATGCTCTAATGCTGGAACAAATAAGTGAACTTTATCTTGCGGATCAATCAGCAAACCAATAGGTCTCTCGGTAGGATGGAAATGAAATCCAGTTAAGTAAAAGATATCTGTTACAGAGAAAAGAACGGTAGCATCACATTCCTTTCCTTTGTAAATGCTTTTAAACTTTTCTTGTCTTTCTTTAAATTCGTATTTAGGAATAGATAATAGCATTTGTTTTTTCCTCCTTGTTATTGGTATATAGATGGCAGCTTGCGGTATGACCTGTAACTATTTCTGTGAGTGAAGGTTCAATAGATTTACACATTTCCATGACAAATGGGCATCTTGTGTGGAACGTGCATCCAGAAGGTGGATTGGCAGGGTTAGGAACATCTCCTTTCAATACGATTCGTTCTTTCGCTTCTCTAGGGTGAGATACAGGGATAGCTGAGATTAATGCCTGAGTATAAGGGTGCTTTGGATTTGAAAACAATTCTTCAGTGTCGGCTAATTCTACAATTTTCCCAAGATACATAACAGCAACTCGGTCTGTCATATGTTTAACTACACTTAAATCGTGGGAAATAAATAAGTATGTCAAACCAAAATCTTTTTGTAGCTCGAGCATTAAATTAATAACTTGTGATTGAACAGATACATCAAGAGCAGAAACGGGTTCGTCTGCTATAATAAAGTCTGGGTTTAAAATAACAGTCCTAGCTATGCCGATCCGCTGCCTTTGTCCACCGGAAAATTCATTAGGGTGCCGATCAAGATGTGTTTTAGAGAGACCGACGATTTCTAGAATCTCGATAATTTTCTCCAACCGTTCGTCAGGATGAAATTTCTTATGGACTCGGAGCGGTTCCATTAAGATTTGTTTAATGGTCATCTTAGGATTAAGAGAAGCGTACGGATCCTGAAAAACCATTTGCATCTCTTTCCGTAATGAGCGCATTTTTTCAGTCTGTAATGATAGAAGGTCTTGCCCCTTGTATCGGATTTCACCTGAAGTTGCACCAGTTAACCTTAATATGGTTCTCCCAGTTGTCGATTTTCCGCAACCAGATTCTCCAACTAGGGCAAAAGTTTCTCCTTTATTAATCGAAAAACTAATATCGTCTACAGCCTTTACTACTAGCTTCGGCTTAAAGAGACCTTGTGATATATCATAGTATTTTTTTAGATTCTTAACTTCTAGTAAGGGCTTTTCCGTCAATGAATATTCACCTGCCGATTGGACTCTTGTAGCCAACATTTACTTAAATGCTCTCCCATTGAAAAAGTAGGAGGGGCGCTCACAGTGCATTTATCAAATGCATATGGACATCGATTGGCGAATGTGCAGCCTTCACCAATTTCATCAGGCCTAGGTACTTGTCCGTTAATGGAATAGAGTTTGCTTTTTCTCGAATTATTCGTCGGAAGTGAATGGATTAGACCTTTTGTATATGGATGTAGGGGATTGTCAAATAGTTCATGGATCTCTGCCACTTCAACAATCTCCCCAGCATACATGACCACAACACGATCGCACATTTCTGCTACCACACCCAAATCATGTGTGATAAAAAGAAGACTCATATCTTTTTCAGCTTTAATTTGCTTCATCAGTTCTAAGATTTGAGCTTGAATGGTTACATCTAAAGCAGTAGTAGGTTCATCGCAAATGAGGAGTTTAGGATCGCATAAAAGGGCTAATGAAATAATTATGCGTTGCCTCATACCGCCTGATAATTGATGAGGATATTCGTTAATAATCTGTTCCGCTCTTGGAATGCCCACTTGCTTTAACATATTGATGATGGCTTCTTTTCTTTCTTTCTTTGGCATTTTTTTATGCTGTTTTAGTGGCTCACTTAATTGTTCACCTATTGTAAAAACAGGATTGAGAGAGGTCATTGGTTCCTGGAATATCATGGATATTTCATTCCCGCGAAGTTTTCTGTATTGGTGATTATCTAGAGTAGTTACATCTATATTATTAAAATGAATACTCCCAGAAACAATCTTGCTTTTTTTCTCTGGTAAAAGTCCCATTATCGCTAATGAAGTAACACTTTTTCCACTGCCAGATTCACCAACAACCCCAAGAGTTTCATTTTTTTTCAAGGAGAAATTTACCCCTCGAATCGGTTGAACGGTACCTTCTCCTGTACTAAATTGGATACCAAGATTTTTGATTTCAAGAAGTACTTCAGTCATTTTTTTTCACCTCCTATTATTCGCCTTTTAGTTCTGGATCGAGTGTATCCCTTAACCAGTCACCGAATAAATTAACCCCAAGAGTAGTGAGGATAATCGCAATACCCGGGAATGTGATTAACCACCAAGAACTGAAAATATAATCCTTTCCTTCATTAAGCATATTGCCCCATGCAGGAGTAGGCGGTTGAACTCCGAATCCTAAGAAACTTACGGATGCTTCTGCGATAATGTATGTGCCCATTTGTAAAGAGATCAAAATAATGATGGGTGTAAAGATATTAGGAAGGATATGTCTTACTAATATCTCGAATTTCGGCACACCAGTTGCGATTGCTGCTGTAATAAATTCCTTTTCTCTCAAAGCCAACACTTCACTACGAATAACTCTGGCAAAAATAACCCATCCAGCTAAAGCAAGAGATATGATAATGTTTGTAAGTCCTGCTCCAAGTACTGCACTTATGACGAGTACTAATAAGATAAATGGAAAACTTAATTGAACATCCACAATTCGCATTAGAACTATATCAATCCAGCCCCTAAAGTATCCTGCAATCACACCCACGATGGTGCCAATGACCCCGGCTAATAAAGCTGTGGCTAACCCGATGATTAAGGATACTTTTGTACCTGCAATGATTCTAGAAAGTATATCTCTTCCTAATTGATCGGTTCCTAATATGTGACCGTCTGTAAAAGGAGGTAGTAGACGATCTCGTAATGGGGCATCCATAGGATCAAAAGGGGCAATCCATTGCCCAAATAGACTGAGAACTACTAAAAAGATAATGATGCAAAAACCGAGCAACCCAGCCCAGCTTTTTGACAGTTTTCGAAAGAAATCCTTGAATTTAGATTTCTTTTTAAATTTCATATCAATTGATTTATTAGTGGTTGTAATTGTACTGGTTTCCACAGCTTCACCTACTTCACTCTAATTTGGGGGTTCACATATGCATATAAAATATCTGTAATAAAGTTGATGACTGCATAAATGATGGCAATGATAAATACGCCAGCCAATACAATTGGGAAATCTCGATTCATTAATGACTGGTGTAATAGTCTACCAACACCAGGCCAAGAAAAAACAGCTTCCGTAATAACAGCGCCGCCTAATAAAACACCGAGATCAAGCGCAATTAATGTGAGAATCGGAATCAAAGAATTTTTTAAGGCGTATTTCATAATTAGCGTGGATGTTGGTGTTCCAGCTGCTTTGGATGTTCGGATATAGTCTTTATTTAATACATCTAGCATGGCCGATCGAGTAAAGCGGACAAAACGCGATACGCTATACAAAGCTAGTGTAATAACTGGAAGCACCATGTGATTAACAGAGCCGCCTCCACTCGATGGAAATAATTTTAGTTGAGCAGCAAAAATAAAAATTAAAATTAAACCAAACCAAAAACTGGGGATAGCCTGACCGATAACCGTAATCCCTACACTTGCTTTATCAAATAGGGTGTTTCGTTTATATGCAGATAGAACACCAAGTGGAATAGCGATGATGATTGATAATAACAATGCTGAGAATGCTAGTTGAAAAGTTGCAGGCATTCTTTCTAAAACTAGTCCTAGAGCATCGTCGCCACTTCTTAAAGATTCTCCAAAATCACCTTGAATGGCGCCTTTCATGAAGTCAGTATATTGAACATATAGTGGGCGGTTAAATCCTAATAACTCACGATATTCTTCAATTTGTTCCCTTGGCGCATCAGGCGGGAGGAATAGTGTGGTCGGATCTCCCGAAAGACGAATTAAAAAGAAGACTGCTGTTAGAGCAAGAAATACAACGATGACCACTTGTATTAATCTTTTAATTATAAAATCTAACATAGTAGCACCCCGCCTTATCCCTTGGAATAAAAGAAGAGAGAAGGGGACCCTCTCTTCTTTGAAACTATAAATTTAATTCCATGACATCTCAAACACGTTCATTTTCTCATCAACACGAGGTGAGAAATTTAAAGAGGATTTAACAGCGTAAAGGTCTGCTTGTTGCCATAATGGAACCCAAGCAGCTTGTTCTACTAACTCCTGTTGAAGCTCAGCGTATCCAGCATAGCGCGCTTCTTGATCAAACGATTGGTTTGTTTCCTTAATCTTTTTCTCAATATTCTCCTGGTAAAAACTACTGTATGGCGCTTCTAAAGTGAACAAGTTTTCAATTGTTGACTGGGCATCGAAAGCTGGCCCCCATCCAAGAATGTACATATCACCAGTTTCTCTTTTTTGAATTTTCTCCAAATGCTGTCCCCATTCATTCACCCTTACTTCTACATTGATCCCAATACTTTGTAATTGTGAAGCAATGGCTTGAGCAATATGGGAGTCCATCGGATATCGACCACTTGGTGTATCCAAAGTTAATGTTAATTCTTCTGGACTATAGCCAGCTTCTTCGATTAACTTTACGGCAAGATCTGGGTCATAGTCGTATTCTTTAGTTTCAGCATAATCAGCATTCAATTGGGACAGCGGTCCTGTAATTCTCGATCCATACCCACTTAATACAGTTTCTAGAAGTTCATTTGCATTGATAGCGTGATTAATCGCTTGTCTAACTTTGACATCTTTTAATGGACCATCGACAAGGTTCGATAATGCTAAGTAATTGATACGTGAAGAAGAAATTTGTTTTACTTCATTACTTTCAAATTGTTTAACTGAGTCGACAGGGATGTTCTTAAATAAATATATTTCTCCGCTCATAAAAGCAGACATCCTTGCGCTAAATTCCGGAATAATTCGGAACTCAACTTCCTCAATCTCAGGTTTTCCTTGCCAATAATCTTCAAAAGCTTTTAATTTCAAATGGTTATCTCTTGACCATTCAACAAACGTATATGCCCCTGTACCAACTGGTTTGCTTGATGCTTTCTCTATACCTACTTCTTCAACATAGCCAGGTTCTATAATGAGCAAATCTTCTGCAATTCGTTGGATTAAGCTTGGAAAAGGCACGGATGTATGGATCTCCACTTCGTAATCTGAAAGTACAACGACCTCCTCAACGTTAGCCCATCTTGAACGGTAAAATGACCCGTTACTTTCATCTAAGATGTAGTCGATACTAAATTTAACTGCATTTGCATTAAAATCTGCTCCGTTATGGAACTTAATTCCTTCTTTCAGCTTTAAGTACCATGTTTTTTCATCTATATTTTTCCATTCCTCTGCAAGAACAGGGACAAACTCAGCTGTTTGAGAATCTCGATCAATCAGTGGATCATAAATATTACGAATTAGCGTATCTGTGGTGTAGTTGACATCGTGATTTGCTAGAAGTGTGGTAGCGTCTGCTTCAAAACCGATGACAAGGGGACCCTGACTATTAGCACCTGAACTGGAATCTGGTGAACTACTGGAATTACCATCCACATTCGTACTTTCTGTACATGCTGCCAATAACATCGTAATGATTAAAAGAAATGTAATCAGGAGCTTATTATTCCTCATCAAATCTTCCTCCTTTATTGACTGATAAAATTTTCTCGATTTCTTCCATTGATTGAATAAGAGAATTTACTTGTTCCAAATCAATTTTTTCAATCATCCTCCTTACATCATGGCTGGCATTATCTGAAAGTTCTTTAAGAACTTTTTGCCCTTTTTCAGTGATATGCAAATATTTCTTCCGTTTATCTTGGTTATCCGATACCCGTTCAATAAGTTTTTGTTTGCTGAGCTTATGTATCATTCTACTTACATAACCTTTATCGAAGTCGAAATACTCGGATAATTGAGAAGCTGTACATCTCTTCCTTTTATCTATCTCATATAAAATCATCGCTTCTGACATTGAATAGGGGCTTCCTTTTGAATACTGAGCATACAAACCAACAACATTAAGATAAAAACGGTTAAACTTCTTAATTTTTTCGATTTTTTCATTCATATAGTTTAGTTCCTTAGTTCATAAATTTAGTTGCTAATAACAACTTGTTTACATATTAATTTTAATTGGTCACATTTGTCAACAGAATTTTATGAAAATTCTGTATAAATAAAATCAGGTTCTCTTATGCCTTATTAATTGTGGACATCGACCAGTGCAATTATATATTGACTCATCCACCAATTTCTGTAGTTGATTGGTTAGTTGGTTATAATTCTGTTTTCTTTAAGGATCCTAATATATACTTTAAAGTGATAAATCCCATAAAGGGCTTACCGGCAGGTAATTAACTATTGAAAATCTAAGAAAACAAGAGTAAACAGCCGTTTTCGCTTCTTTTATTGAGGGAGGTTAGCATTCCTGTAGATCGTTATTTTTGAGCTTTGAAAAAAATAGGGCTCCTCAGTAAGATATGAGTAAGACACGACTCTAACTCAAACTTAGGAGGAACCCTTACTATGAAGTTTAAAATGCAGGACAAACAAAATCAACTAATAGAAAGAATTACTGAAAAACATCTTGTGGTTGGTGTGGATATTGCTCAACAATTTCACGTAGCCAGAGCAGTGAATTTCCGTGGGATTGTAGTAGGAGATCCAATCACTTTTCCAAACAACGAAGAGGGATTTTCGTCCCTGTTAATCTGGATTAATAGCATTAAAAGTTTACATAAACTTGAGGCTGCCATAGTTGGTATGGAACCTACCGGTCATTATTGGATTAATCTTTCTAAATGGCTGATGAAACAAGATATTGAGGTAGTGACAGTTAACCCTCATTTGGTGAAAAGAAATAAAGAAAACCGTGATAATACCCAATCAAAGAGTGATAAAAAAGACGCTCTTGTAATAGCAGATATGGTGAAGAACGGTTACTATTCCTTTGTAAGAGATACTTCTGAGTCGTTTGAAAAGCTCAGGGTACTTATGTCGAATCGGGATGTCATTGTTAAGAGGCTTGTAAGCTCGATTAATCAATTGAATCGCTGGGTGGATATTGTCTTCCCCGAGCTTAGACAAGTATTTAAAGACATCACTGCTAAAGGGGCCATCGCAACACTTCGGCTTTTCCCATCTCCGATGGAACTGGGTTCCATGAAGCCTGAAGAGATCGTGGCCGGGTGGAAGTTATTGATGAAGCGACAGCCTGGATTAAAGAAAGCCTATTTACTCCTCAATGTAGCCAGGAAATCAGTTGGTACAAGGCAAGCATTAGAAGCTTATAAATTTCATCTTGAACAATTACTCGAAGAGTATGACCTTGCGATTCAACAACTTGAAAGAGTTGAGCTGGCAATCAAGGATGAACTACCTAAAATTCCTTTCGCGAATAAGTTACTTATGATTAAGGGAATTAGTGAAATTTCGTTAGCTGGTATTTTAGGGGAAGCAGGAGATTTAAGTGGTTTTTCACACGGCAACTCTTTACTTCGCCATGCAGGACTCCATCTAGCCGAAGCCAGTTCAGGGAAGTGGAAAGGGCAAATTATCATTTCAAAGCGTGGAAGATCAAGGTTAAGACGTTTCCTCTATTTAGCTACTATGAGTCTGGTAATGAACAACCCGGAATTTAAAGCCCTCCACTCGAATAATGTTAAGCTCAAGAAAATGAAAAAAATGAAATCTATAATGAAGCTGATCGGGAAGTTAGCTAGGATCTTTGTAGGGATAGCGCGAAAAAACGAAGCTTATTGTGCCAAGAAGGTCCAGCCGTTAACTGAGTTGGCAGCGTAGTCCAATTCACTTTTTCTCGAAGAGAATCATTACCCCTTATATTTTTAAAGATCGAGTGTTGGCTTATTCGCAGGATTTCAAATATGTACGGAGTACCAGGTTTGTTCAACAAAAGGGCACTGACCCATCAGGTTAGCATAACTGGCCTCCACCCCTTGGATAGGCATGACGAAGGAATGAGAGGGCAATTGACCCGTTGAGACATGGGAGGGAAAGCCTCCAAGGGCTGGCGTGGAGAAGTACATCATATGGTAGAATTTGGAGTATAATCCTACTCCTCTATTTAACTATGTCTTCATGTAGCCATTTGTCCAGAATCTACTCTTTTCAATTTAGAAATATATATCCATGGAGGATGAAATCCTGCGAATAAGCGAGCATTCGTGAGTAAACCGTATTAAACTGAGGGAGTTGAACAGGGAGGATTTCCCATACGTATCATAGAAACTATTCAAGGCCTATTTTATTGAGTTGAAGGGGGATTAGTATGTGGGAGAAAAATTTCGTTCAGACATCTAGAGGAGAATTTGAATACTTTACTCAAGGAAGTGGAGAAGCTCTTTGTATTACCCATTTATATACTGAGTTTAATGAATTAGGTAACTATTTTGCTGATTCTTTCGTAAAGCATTTCAAAGTGTATTTGATTAATTTAAAAGAAGCTGGTAAATCTGACAAAGTTTCTTGTGATGCCGATCTCAGTATAAGTGAAAGTGTCAAAGACTTGGAGGCGATTAGGGAAGCACTAAATTATAAACAATGGAGTTTTGCAGGACATTCAACCGGAGGAATGTTAGGTTTGGTTTATGCTTTAATGTACCCGCATTCTCTTGAAAGGTTATTAATTGGAGGTGCAGCATCTTCAAGGCGGTATATGGAACACGAAGGAAGTATGTATTGTCCAAAAAGTCTCTTAAATAAACGATTAAAGGATATTTTCTCAATACTAAAATCTCCAACCTCAACTAAGGAAGAGAGAAGAGAAGCTAGTAAGGAATGGACAAGTATGTCATTACATAGTCCTGAAAGATGGGATGAATACTTCTCAAAACCAAGTAGTGGGAAAGTTGTGCAAAAGAGATTAGATTACTATTCGTTTAAAGACCTACCCAATTTTGATATCCAAAGCGAGCTGCCAAATGTAACAACCCCCACGATTGTTTTTTGTGGAAAATATGATGCACAATGCCCTTTGGTTTTTTCTGAAGAAATCAACGAAGGAATAAGAAACTCAAGATTATATATATTTGAAGAAAGTAATCACTCCCCATTTTTAGAGCAGAAAAATATATTTGATGAAATGGTTTCTGATTTCAAAAGATTGACAGTAAATAGTAACTCGAGTCATTTGCTTTAGGAGATATAGCATCCACCATCGTTTTTTTCCTAAAGTTTGTGAAGAAATGTACTGTGCGAAACGTTTCCTTATAAGTGTATAAACACGAAATAGGAGGATTGCTAAAAAGCAATCACAACTGATTAATTGAAACTTGGAATGAGGGCCGTCATGTTGAGCTGAAACGAGTTATCTGATACTCCTACATGCACGGAATGGTAGTAGCCCGAACGTGTATGAAGCTAGGTGAAGTCGGCTGAAATGTACCTAAGTTCTTAAACAGAATATGGTTCATGATAGGTCGGGATGCTATAAAATATCTAAGGTGAGAATGTCCAGATGGACTGACGAACTTGCGAATGTACAGGTCTAGAATCTAATACGCTCGAAAGACGTATGCTGTAAATGCAGTGTCAAACACCGAAAAGTACGACTAGTACATAGGAACCTCGGAATATCTAACTAATGAGGATATAGAATTGACAGGCTTAAAGTAAGCACCTACGGATATATGTAAAGCTAGGTTAATCGGAACGTTGTAAGTAAGAAACATCCACTATTAAAAGACTACTATCTGGATGGTGTCTATAAGATAAATAAACATCGAAGTGACTTTATTCTTGCGAAAGTAGGGATATAGTACCGATGAAACGTGTAACGAACGTGGAGGGATGGTCCCAAGTCTTATTCGTTGAAGGCAAATCAATTTAATGAAACTCACAGGGTCGAGTACGATGATGGGATTTTCCGCAAGGAAGGAGAAACAATCCATCGGTGAGTACAGCTTTACGGCATGCAGAATATTACAGTATGCAAGACATATTTGATGACCTTTACGAGCGAAGTAAAAACAATGCTACAAAGGGTTTAAGGCTATATGAACATATCATATCGAAAGACAATATCTTATTAGCCTTTCGAAACATCAAAGCGAATACAGGTTCAAAAACAGCTGGAACTGATGGCATCACGATTGATAAATATAAAATTGAAAACGTTGATGAATTTATTGAAGTAATTCGAAAAGCATTAAAGAATTATAAACCTCAAACGGTACGAAGAGTTGAAATACCTAAACCGAATGGAAAGAAAAGACCATTAGGAATTCCAACTATGAGAGATAGGTTAATACAACAGATGTTCAAACAAGTATTAGAACCAATTTGTGAGGCTAAATTTTATCACCATTCATACGGTTTCAGACTAAATAGGTCAACTCATCATGTAATGGCTAGATGTCAGTTCTTAGTCAATAATGTGAAGTTACATCATGTAGTAGACATTGATATAAAAGGTTTTTTTGACAATGTAAGCCATTCAAAATTAATTAAACAAATGTACAGTATAGGTATACGGGATAAAAGAGTATTAGCCATTGTTTCAAAAATGTTAAAGGCACCAATAAAAGGCATAGGTGTTCCAACTAAAGGAACTCCGCAAGGAGGTATCCTATCCCCCCTACTATCGAACATTGTTTTAAATGATTTAGATTGGTGGATAGCTAACCAATGGGAATGCTTAAAACTAAAACATTCTTATGCACCTAATAGTAAGACTAGAGCGTTAAAGAAAACGAATCTCAAACAAATGTATATCATCAGATATGCGGATGACTTCAAGATTTTCACAAATTCTCATGAATCAGCTATAAGAATACATCACGCCACCAAAGAATACCTAAAAAATCAATTAAACCTTGATGTATCTTCCGAGAAATCAGCGATTACTAATCTAAGAAAGAGAAAATCTGATTTTCTAGGTTTTTCTATTAAAGCAGTATCCAAGCGTAATAAATATGTAGCCAATACACATATTATGGATAAAAAGAAGAAAAACATACTAGATAAACTTAGATATTTAATTCGCGAGATTCAAAATAAGCCAACGCCAAAAACTGTTTTGGATTATAACTCTTATATTCTCGGAATAAAAAATTACTTTAAAATTGCAACTCATGTAAATATTGACTTTGGAAAAATAGCCTATCGTCTAACGAAAACCATGTATAATCGTCTAAAATCAATTGGGAAATATGGAAAACCCATTAATCCATCGGAAACATACAAGAGACTTCATAAGAATAATTTCAAAACATATAAAATTGCTGGTTTGCATTTATTTCTCTTCGGAGATACACAAACAAGTAATGCCATGAACTTCAGTCAAGATATATGTGACTATACAAAAGAAGGAAGGCTTAAACTTCATCAAAATCTTAGGGCTGACATTGCCATAGAAATAAACAAGATGTTACAAATACCTTACGGTAAAGACAACTTAGAATTTGCAGATAACAAAATTTCAAGGTACTCTATGCAACTAGGAAAATGTGCTGTAACAGGGGAATTTTTGACATCCGATAAGCTGCACTGTCACCATAAGTTACCCCGACATATGGGGGGGACAGATGAATTTAGCAATCTTGTAATCGTACATGAAGATGTACATAGATTAATCCATGCTACTAATGAAACGACGATTGAACGATATAGGAACATTCTTCAATTGGATGGAAAACAACTGAAGAAACTAAACCAATTCCGTAAAGTTTGTAATTTAATTGCTTTAGTCTAAAAGAATAAGATGGAACGCCTAATGCGGTGAAAATCGCACGTTGGGTGTGGAGCAGGGGAAAAGATGGAGATTACATCAAAGTCTTACCTATTGCTATTAAACTAACGGGTGAAAGAGTTGAAGATCCAATAGGATTCAGCTCTTTTTTAATATTCAACTAAAGGGTAGCATCAGTTGATTTAATTATATATAAGTTTTACCTTGACCAAGTTTTCAGTGGATCTATACTTAGAATGGTGATGGAAGAATATGGGGAGTGGATTGGTTTGGATACAAAACTTTTCTTAGACAAAATAACAATACTTTTTAAAGAAGAACTTAGGGATAATTTGATAGGGATTTATTTGCATGGATCTCTAGCAATGGGGTGTTATAATCCCCAAAAAAGTGATATCGATTTCTTAGTCGTTGTAAATGAAAAGCTAACACCAGCAAATATTTCTAGGATCGCAAAATTATCTTTATCTTTACATGATGAGATGTCTAATGAGCGTGGAATAGAGTTTACCATTATTTTAGAAACTTACCTAAAAAAGTTTGTTTATCCGACTCCTTTCGAGTTTCATTACTCGGAATATCATAGGGAGAAATATCGCACAAATGAGAATTATCTTTGCGGGGGATTTGAAGATGAGGATTTAGCTTCACAAATTGTTGTTGCCTATGAGAGAGGATTAACACTGTATGGAAAACCATTAAGTGAACTTTATGAACCAATCGATAGTCAGTATTACCTTGCCTCCATTCTGCATGATGTGGAGGGAGCTGCGGAGGAGATCATTAGCAATCCACCTGCGTACCTGACTCCTATGTACCTAACCTTAAATCTCTGTCGAGTTCTTTTTTTTATTAAAGAAGGTAAGATATCTTCAAAGCGCGAAGGCGGGGAATGGGGATTAAATAACCTGCCTCATAAATACCAGCAGTTGGTTGAACGTTGTCTAAATGAATATAACGGAGAAACATTTAGTAGCGAAGTTGTTTCCCAGACTTTTTATGAATTCATTGAATTCATGATTAAAGAAATAAGGCAAGACATTTTATAAAGCTAACGGGTACATTCTAAAGGATCGGCTGCAATCACAGCCGGTCTTTTTTATTCAAGTATAGGGGCAGCATTCCTGTTATGAAGGTAAATTGGGTCTGAACAAAAAAATAACCTCTTGGTAGAATGAGAGAGTCCTGAAGCCGGCAAGCGAAAAGGACATTACTCTCAAATACCAGGAGGCTTTAAAATGAATAATAACAAGAATAAGAAGATTGCTCAAATTACTCCTTACACTGATTATAGGGGTGGATATCGTATCTCGAAATTCAAGCATGTGGCACGTGCCCAGGGATTTCAGGGGAATGGAGTTTGGAATCCCTTGTTATTTTAAAAATGCAAAAGAAGGTTTTGAGTATTTTCCTCAGTGGATTTCGGAAACGATAAAGCATGTAGTATGGAGAAAGTATTGTCGATTTGGATCCGACAGGTCATAGTTGGTTTAACTTGGCAGAATATACCCGATTACTTCTGATTTCTTATATTTTCATGTAGAGCTTAATTTAATTAAAGTAGCGTTGTTTAGTAGAGCCGGCCACACAGAAAAAACGGTCTCAACCAGACCGTTTAACGTTTTACTCCACTTACTTTCGCTTTCTTGTTTTAAACTCTTCCCTAAAGGATTTAATCAACGAAAACATGATAAAAATTAGGATGAACGCAAAAGGGAAGGCCGCGATAATTGACGCCGTTTGCAGGGCGTTCAATCCACCGGACCAAAGCAGAATCAATGCCGCTGCAGATACAAGGATTCCCCATACAATTTTTGTGATGTTTGGAGGATTTAAACTTCCGTTAGTCGTTTGCATACCTAGAACAAATGTTGCTGAGTCTGCCGAAGTAATAAAAAATGTACTAATAAGTAAAATCGCTAATATAGATGTGAAAGTGCTCAATGGAAAATGCGCCAATACAGCAAATAAAGATACTTCGCTACCTTGGGTGCTTATCACTTCTCCGAGGTTTACATTCATGACTCGTTCTAAGTACATGCCAGAGCCGCCAAAAATGGAAAACCATAATGTACAAAAAATGGTTGGAACAACTAAAACACCGATAATAAACTCACGTACTGTACGTCCCCTTGAAACACGGGCGATAAACGTCCCTACAAATGGAGCCCAGGCAATCCACCAAGCCCAATAAAAAAGTGTCCAGCTTTGCATCCATTTGCTGTGCTGCTGGTCAAATGGAGAGATATTCAAACTCATCTCCGGCAGTTTTTGGATATAGCTTCCAAGGGTAGATGTGAAATAATTAAGCAAGAAACTTGTATTGCCCGCAAATAATAAAAATAGCATCAAGGCAATGGCAACAATTACATTCGAGTTACTTAGCCACTTTATTCCACGTCCTAACCCAGATATAGATGACAGCATAAATAATATCGTAACGATAGCAATAATAAAAAATTGAACAACAATGTTGTTTGGAATGTTAGGATATATAAAATGTAAACCGCCATTAATTTGGGCTGCACCAAGTCCTAATGACGTAGCGACACCAAATATCGTTGCAAAAACGGCAATAATGTCAATGAGCTTGCCTGTCCACCCTTTTACCCTATCTCCTAATAGTGGATAAAATGTGGCACTAATTAATCCTGGTGCCCCTTTTCTAAATTTAAAATAGGCTAGGGCGAGGGCGACCACGGCATATATTCCCCAAGGGTGGAGTCCCCAATGGAAGAAGGAATACCGCATGGCATCAGTTGCAGCCTGCGTTGTACCGGGATCTCCAAAAGGTGGGTTCATATAATCCTGTAATGGTTCGGCTACGCCATAGAAAACAATGCCAATACCCATACCAGCGCTGAATAACATAGAAAACCAACTGACGAGACCATATTCGGGCTTTTCATCGTCCTTGCCAAGTTTAATTTTTCCATATTTAGAGAAGATTAAGTAGATCGCGAAAAGCAAGATGACGCTTGCCACAATAAGATAAAACCAGCCAAAATTCATTTGAAGAAATTTTTGGATTTTGCCTGTTACACTTGCAAGATTATTGGGCGCGAAGGCACCCCAGAGGACAAATAAAACGGAAATAATAACTGAAATCGTAAAAACAACCGTTACTTTTTTCATCAAATCCACCTTTCAGACTCTTGCGTTCATTTCAAGCCTTCTCCATGGTTAGTCCTCTAGGAGGCTATATTGAAACTCCCATATTTCATTATCGTTTAACTCATTCAAAGAGAGTTCTAAATTATTTCCCAAAAAAATCGTATCACCGTTGATGGCGACCACCATCGTCTGAAGCGGATGATCCCCACCTCTTTTTTTATATACATCACCAATACTCGGCATATTAACTTGGGTATTTTTTTCAGGTTGATCAGAATCGTTGCTCATTAAATTACTATTTGCCATATTTTTATCAAAATAATCTATAGTGTGACTGTCATTATCACGGCCTGGAATCATCAGTAAATACTCGTTATGTTTAACCCCATTATACTTAGTTGTGATAACCCCATCGGTTTCAACAGACAATACAATTTCAATTTCGTTTAATGAGTAGTAATCCATGTAATCGGGATTTGGATTTGTAATTAAGATATAGTCCCCTTCTTCAGCTTTTTTATCCTTGTGAAGTGTATAAGCCTTATGGTTGAAAATAAAGCTGTCAAGCTGTTTGGGTTTATATTTTTCAATTTTCGAGGCAGTGGATAAATGCTGCGTTAAATCTTTAAGTTTGATAAGATGGACGGACTGTTTGTATACAGGCTTCACAGAATATACCCTGTGCAATTCATTGTTAAAATATACAAATTGTCCTTTTCTTACTTGATACAGTTTCATGTAAAACTCTCCCTTCAGTGATCATTTAACTTTTATAAAGTTAAGAAAGTTCATCGAATAATATCCGACAACAGTTAACTTTCCCAAAAAGTTATGTGAAAATTCTCCGTTCTATTACTACTCCCACTAAAATATAAAAGAAAACCAGAAAGAGTATGTCCTAGAACAATTATTTGATAATCTTAATTATCTTTATGATGAAGGAATACGATTAAGGATAGTTTTTAAGACAGGCATGAGACAGTCTGATACTTGACCATGATTGTTTGACATCAATATTGGGAATATAAAATAACTTCTGACATTCTTAAAACCAATGTTTCGGAACACTCAATACCGATGAAGACTTAGCAAATATTCTCGCTGTACTAATTGACAAATCAAAGAGAATAGCATTGATGAAAGCAACCTAAATAGATATGTTTTGGTTGGGTATTGAGGAATACGAAAGGTATTCCGTATTCGAACGGATGGGTAAATGAGAATCGTAATTACCTTGTAAGTGATAGAAGAATAATGAATGAAAAGGATGGAAGTCCCCCCTATATTTTTTAAACCCTAAATAAATCAAGTTTAAACAAAAAGAATAAATTCAAGTAGTTCGAATCTGTTGAAACAAAATGATAGATCAGTTTCTAATTATTACTGCAGAAAAATAAATAGTTAGCATTCGGAATACAACAATAAAGCTGTGGTTTGGGAGGTAAAAGTGATCAAATGAAGGTTTAAAAACCCATAAGGAATGATTGAATAGGAATAACTGATATAAAAAATCCCAGAAGCAGAGAAATAAAAAAGTTGGATAATAACTATCAAGGTTTTTCCAATTCGCATATTTATATGCAGCAAATAATCAAAGCAATCCATATAAGGTATGCATAAAACAGTCTTCATCGATATAAATTCTTTGATTGGCAAAAAAGGATTAAATTGGCAGAGAGTTAATATTGTGGAACCCCTAACAGTTTGCCCAGCTTAAATTGGTTTATGAATTCTTGAGACAAATAGTTAAGGGAAGCAATTATATTGAACTAAAACTCCGATCAAAGTTAATTGAAGGCTTTATTAATGTGTGGATGCAGGAGTTTAAAACGAAGAATAACAAGAAGCCATCGGGAATTTAGGTATGAAAGTTATAAGGCATTAAAGTGAATGATAAAAGTCAATTCGCATTTCGATATAATCGATAAAATAATGCACTACCGGAGAAGGCGGTTATTCAACTTAAGGGTGCTTATATTCAAGATCAGCTGCCGAATCAGATAGCTTTGTCTTATTCTACAAAAGGGAAGGTTTGTTGAATAAAACCATTTGAGTAGAACACATTAAAAATAAAAAGGTGTATGGATACTTTATGAGAAAAAAAAAGTTTGAGGAAAAATTATTACTCAGTGCACTCATTTTAAATTTAGGAGTTTTACTACCCCTTATTCATCGAAAGTCTCCAATAAAAGATTGGATTATCGTTTACTTATTTAATGCTGTTACGAATGGAATCATTGATAAAGTTTTAACTAAAAATAAAATAATTAAATACCCAAATCGCCTATTTCCGAAGATTTTTGATACACATATATTGTTTGATTTCTTTTTATATCCTACTTTTACGATAGTATATAATCAGATGACAGCAAAAGATAAAGCCTTTGGCATTATCTATAAATTATTTATTATTACGATCCCTGTATTTTTAATTGAATTTCTCGCAGAAAGAAAGACGAATTTAGTTGAATGGACCAGAAAGTGGAGATGGTATCATACTTTTTTTAGTATAATCATTAAATCTCTTTTAACGCGACTATTTATTGCACTAATTAGTAGAGCAGACGCAAAGATGAAGACCTAAGATAGTAGGGTTTCTCCTTAAAGCAATGGTATGCATTTCCTAAGAAGGAGAAGTGCTCTTTTTTGTGGAAGTTATTAGGGTGCTTATGTTCAAGATCAGCTGCCGAATCAGGCGGCTTTTTTCTTGTTCAACAAAACGGGGAGGTTTGTTGAACAAGAAATTGTTTAATAGCAACTGTTGTGACATTCATAAAGACGGGTTTCCCCATCTATTTGTTTATCAAAACTTATATTTATGAAAGTAGTATAAGAATCTTATTAGTAGGCGATACCTACACGTGATTTTATATAATCGCTTGTTTTTATCTGTCTAAATGTAAATTCTGCTGTATCCGGAACGGATATTTCAACTCCATCTTCCGGCAAAAAACTTCGCTCTATACGATATTTACCTATCCTTTCCCCATCCGGCAAGTAGGTAGGACAGACAATCGTCCATTCGAGGGTTGATTGTTTGAGTATATCATAAACTTTATGATGTTCTTTCACTGCACGGGTTGACTTACGCTTTGATTCACTTGACTGATAACGCAGAGAATTTGGAGTGGTCCTACTTTGCAGGATACCTGCAGTTCCTATAGTTATTATTCGTTTTATACCTTCATTTTCCATTGTTTCTATAATAAGTGGCATACTTTCTGATAGAGTGGTGGTGCCATCAGTATTTAGTGCACTAATAACTATATCAATCCCATGCATTGCACATACGATATCACCTTTATTTAAAACATTCCCTTGAATAATGGTTAAATTTTCATTATTAATTTGAATCTTCCCGGGAGTACGAACTAATACAGTAACATTATGTCTGTCACGAAGGGCATAAGTAACTATTTGACTTCCAATTCGTCCAGTTGCACCTAAAATTAATATATTCATAAGAATGAACTCCTTTTGCAAATACTACTTACTAATTTACTATATAAGTTACTCTATTGTCTTTTTAAACTAATGAGGGCTAAAGTTGAAGATCAAGGTTTGCTTCGGCAGCCTTTTATTAGTCGACTAACAGGGCAGGTTGGGAACAATATAGATGGAGAAAGCTTTAAATAAGATTTATGCTACAATATTAAAAAAGATAAACTTTGGAGGCACACCACTGCAATCAATAAGACTTATAACGAAATTAAGTTCTTGATATATCCTGTCAAGGACATATTATGAAACAGTGCTTCAATAAAGGAGTTGTATAAAATGAATGAAAATAAAGGTACAGATATAAAACGCTCTTTAAAAGCAGAAAACATTCTATCTCAGATCAATAGTAAAACTAAGCTAGGCGACTTACGAAAAATCGCGAAGGACATTAAAAAAGATCACGAACTAGCTATGGAACTTTGGTCAACCGAAGAGTTTTTGCCAAGACTATTAGCAATCTTAATTATGGACAAAAAACTTCTTTCACAAGATGTGCTAAATAAGCTTGATAAGGATATACAGACTCACACTTTTGATGAGCGAAATAACTTAATGGATTGGTTAATGGCTAATCAGATTACCAAAGACAAGAAGACAATTGCATTGATGGAGTCATGGGAAAATAGTTCTTCTGCTCTTCAAAGACGAGCTTTCTGGTATTATCAAGGGCGATTGAGATGGACTGGACAAACACCGCCTGATAACACCGAAGACTTGCTATCTGCATTAGAAGCTAATATTACGCAGGAAGAACCGGAAGTTCAATGGGCTATGAATTTCACCGCAGGCTGGATAGGCGTTTATGATGAAAAGAATCGTGCACGTTGTATTAAACTTGGTGAGAAAACGGGTCTTTATAAAGATGAAATAGCAGCAAAAGGATGTACTCCCAGCTATTTGCCGGAGTTCATTAAGATTGAAGTTAACAAACGACAAAATAAATAGTTACCTTTGAAAGATTCAATAGAGTTTGATGCAAAGAATAAAGGAATTCAAAGCCTCATATGAAAATTGTAATAGGCTTGGACCGCAAAATAAAGAAAACAACACGTTATGGCAGCTAGTTAGTGAAGTATGCAAGGAAAATGTAAAGGATTAACCCACTATCTCTTTTTGATATGTAGGGCGCATATCTTTAAGAAGAACAGCTTTCCAGCAGCGGAGTACAAGGATACTGTTCAGCAGGAAATAAAAAAGAACGTTAGCCATAAAATTGGTAATCGTCCTTCTTCAACTCTATAGGGTGCTTTATTTGAATAATCAAATCTAAAAAATCGGTTTCTTTGCGTACAGGAATTCGACTTTTTTAGGTTGAATAATGTTTCTTTAATGCTATTCTTGATATCGCGTAATTTGGAAAAAAAAAGAAAGATATGACCTATTTTTACACGTATCTCGGCTGAACCCCTATATATTTAAAAAAATAATTACGAACTGCTGTATATTTTTTCTTATCGAATACGTCTAGTATTCAGGAGGGGAGTAATGAATGAGTTAAATAAGAATAATGCATTGAATACAGAGCTTAACATCGTATATAGGTACTTACGTAAATTAGGAATTTCTCAAGCTGATGCTGAGGATGCTGTTCAGGAAACTGCGTACAAATACTTACTATATTACGATTCCATTAAAGCTTCAAAAATACGTAGCTGGCTAATACGTGTAGCATTAAATTTTTATTATGATCAATGCAGAAAACAACAGAGATATAAGCTTGATTTAGATGCAAATGTTACAAAATTGGTTGCGGCGGATCAGCCAGAAGAGCTCTTTATTGAAAAAGAGCGGAACAATCATCTTTCGTTTGCAATTTCCAAGCTAAAGCCGTACTTTAAAGAACTATTATTGTTAAAGTACCAATCCGGCTTGTCCTATAAAGAAATTGCAGAGCTGCTGGGATCAAATATCAATTCAGTAAGGACAAATTTATTTAGGGCTAGAAAACAACTAGCGAAGATTTACAAGGAGGAAAGCGATGAGTGATAAACGTTTATCAAAAGAAGAGGATGAGAAAGAGATTGACTTTATGAGCAAGCCTTCTTTACAGTTAGCCGTAAAAAGATCCAAGATAAAACAAACATTCAAATATATTGGCATTACTGTTTTGACAACAATCGTTTTATTATATGTACTGATAAGCGGCAGCCAATACATACTAAATCAGCGTATTGAAGATGACAACCAGAAGTCTCTTTTGGACCCCATTTATGGCGCAAACCTATCATCGGGTGGTGGCTCTTATAATTATGATCTATTTAGTGTAACAGTAGACGAAAGAACTTTTAAGACGGTAGGAGACCGTTCTATATTATGGGATACGAAAATGAAAAAAATACCTTTATTCGGCAGGATAGAAACTCTTAGTCAAGGGAGCGGTATGGTTTATACTACTTCACTTGATAAAGAAGCTCATCGCCATATACGCTATAACAATTTTAATAATGAACGAAAAATTGATTTTTATTATCCGGGTTTAAGATACGATTATTTACCTCATGAACTAGATATTGCTGCTGATTTAGATAAAAATAAGTTAATTGAAGTAGCACTTTCCTTTGATAAGCCAATGACATTAGCTGAGGTTTCCAAGCAGCTTGGTTATAAAAATGTGAATTGGTTGTGGGTAGACACGTCGACGAAAGCTCAAATGCATAGAATGGAAGATGAACTAGATAGTGATAGTGTAAAGACAAAAGGCGGGGGTGGAGCTTTTGGATTTGATATTAATCCTCAAGAGCCTTATGCCAGCCAACATGAAGAGTTTTTTATGAGAACGCTGAAAGAATTAAAGAAAAAAGGAGTCCGTAAAAGTATAGTCAACGAAGCTTTAAAAGGAATTGAGGAAAACACCCGTTCCACTGAAGGGAAGATTCGATATAACGGAGCTGTTGTGACGGGAACAGCTGAAGAGCTTAAACGCTTTCAAGACCTTCCTTTCATTCGTGCCTCTGTTCTCGGTGCTACCATCGACAAATATTAATGTATTCTAGGGGGACGGAAACGATTCAAAGAACCGGGGGCCACTATGGAAAACAAAACTCAAAATAAATAATTAGATGTTTAATGTCAATCGAGCTGTACCAGAAAAGGGTAAAAAGGGTGCTAAATATTTCTAGTTAGAAAAAGGAATGACTTCAAAGTTGAGACATTCCTTTGGTTTTCTTGAATACAACGTCCTTTCATTATTACATAATGCCAGGTCTGTGTGCCTTAGAGAGTTAGTTGACATGAAAAAGTGGATGTTAATTGGCCGAAACGTATGATAACGATCCCAAAAGGGAAACGAAAAAAGAAGTCTTTCCTCTCATTTGAATTGATAATTTAAAGAAATATTAATTTAGTGGGTTCCTATGTTCTGCTGCACCTTCAATTTTGTGGAGAAATAAGGGTATGAAATCAGGATCAGCTGCCAAACTAGGCGGCTTTTTCTTAGTGCACTAAAGGAGCAGGTTTGTTAAAGAAGGATGATAAAATAAAAAATGAAAAGGGAAACATTTTTAGAGGGATTTAATCTTGTACAGGACTCAATTCCATTCTTAGGTCCCCCTTATTACCAGATTCCCTTTATAAACTTTTCTTACAGTGGGAAACTTTTTACCTTCAAGTCTGTCAAGTAAACAGTACATCAAATCCTTGACCATCAATTCAGTCTGATTTTGAATGCTAGAAAGTGCAGGGAAAGTTGTCAGGCAAATTGGGTGGTTGTCAAAACCAATAATGGAAAGTTCTTTTGGAACAGAAACACCATGTTTTTTAGCTGACGAAAGTAATCCTGCCGCTAAAAAGTCACTGCCTGCAAGAATTCCATCATGATTGCAATTACCTGAAAAAATTTCATCTCCCAGTAGTATACCTTCTTCAATCGTAGAGTAACCACTTAACTTTTGCTGAATAGTACATGATTTATTTAAATCAAGATGAGCTTGTTTAAACCCTTCCCATCTTTGTCGCTGAAGTGGCGTTTTTTCTTCATCCGCACAAAATAATAGTTGGTTGCGTCCTTCTTTCAGCAGGTATTGGGTAGATGAATAAACTGCATCCCTTTCATCAAGTGAAAAGACATCTAAATGTCTTCTTTGAAGTGGTTCGTTGCAAATAAGCACTATCTTATCTCTAACTCTCTGTTTAATCTTCTTCTCACCTAATAAAGTATGGGTGATAATTACCGCGTCCAGCTCATTTTCAGTTAACTTCTCATAAATTTTATTTTCCTCATCAATAGAATAAAACGTTTGGAAAATCACTATCTTATATCCAGCTTTTCTGCATTTTGCTGCAATCATGCCAACAAGCGGGCTAAAATATGGGTGATCAAGGACCGGGATTGTCACACCAATTGTTTTTGTTGTCTGTGTTCTAAGGTTTACACCTCGTGCATTTCGAACAAAAGACAACTTTTCTATTGCTTCCATTACTTTTGTTCGGCTGTCTTCTGAAACATGAGGATGATTATTGATAACGCGTGATACCGTGGACTTAGAAACGCCACTAAGTCGAGCTATATCTAGAATAGTAGCCATTTTTTTACCTCTAAAAAAGATTTGACCTGGGAACGTTCCCTGCCTGTAACCTAAAAATAACATAGAACAGGGAGGTATTAAACGTGACATTTAAAGTGTACCATTCTAATGGAAATCCTGACTACTTAATGATATTTGATTTTGATGAAACATACTATCCGCATGAACTAAAAGGCTGGCAGTTAAAAGATTTGTATGAGCTTGAGGAGTATCTTGATAGGATTGTTCATAAGAAAAATATCAGAATTGGTTGGGTAACAGGCAGTAGTTTGGCTGATATCCATAAAAAAATGAGAGCAGCTCGGATGAACTACCTTCCGCATTTTATTGCATCAAATCTAGGAACGGAGTTATGGGAGATCAATTCTAAAGGAGAATTTTATCAAAATCAAGAGTGGAGGAAAAGAATCAAAAGGTCAGGATTTAGCCATAGAGTGGTTGAAGATCTTATTAATGATTTAAGACAGTTATATGGAATACAGTTACAAAAACAAACACAATTTGGTCAACAATCGTTTAAAATGAATTATTATTATTTTATAGAAGATAGTGCGAGGGTTAAGTATGATCTAGATATCATAAAACAACTAGCACGCAATAGCGGAATAAATTTCAATATTAACCGTTGTAACCCTCTAGCTGGAGATCCGGTAAATGCATTTGATGTAGATTTTATTCCACAAAATACAGGCAAACGTGCAGTAGTGTACTTCGTCATAAAACAGTTTAGCATCTCTGTTGAGAATACATTTGCGTTTGGAGATAGTGGGAATGATATAGAGATGCTTAAAGCCGTAAAGCATGGATATTTATTGAAGAATGCTACAGAAGAAGCAAAACAACTGCATGATACGATAACGGCAGATCCTTATGCCAAAGGTATCCAAAACGTTTGTAGGATTTACTTTTAATTTTAATTCGTTGAACTAAACTCATTAATGGAGCTAAATCAATCACAGGCTGTTATTTTACCTAAATATGTAGTTAGATACTATTATTTGCAGAGTATAAGGCGTGACAAAGCCTACTAGATCCTCTTTTTGAGATTCAATTTTTTGTGAACTTACTAGATTTTGAATACACCAGGTTCAACCCCAGCGAAAGCTATCAGCTTTTTAGGATCAGTAAATCAATCTATCTCCCCAATTCCTGAAATAATCATGGCAGCGATCTTTTCTCCTAACCCGTGATAGATTTGATAATATTATATTCTTAAACTTCTTTAGCGAGGGCATCTATCTCAGACTCTAATTTGGATAGGTGCTCTTTATACATTCCTAGATTGAATATGACTCTGATAAAACGTCTTTTCTAAAGGATTTCGTTTTGCCGAAGCTTTGAGCTCAGTAGCTATTCATTTGCCCATTTTTAAGATCGACTCTTACATAATTCAGCGATTTTATCAACTATTGATACATCACTTACCGCTAATATATCTACAGGAGAGGGAAGCTATAAAAGAGTTAAGAGTGGTGCGATTGAAAATAAATCACTTTAAACCCCTCTATATTCGGGGAAGACTTGGTCTAGATTTGCTTGAAATTGCAGCTTGTATGGACGAAAACCCCAGTAATATTCTTGTGTTGTCATATAAGGTTCCCAAGGTATAGCAGCTGAACTCCTGGTAATCTTATATTACGAATGGGGCAGGTTATGTCAACAAGATATATGCTGGTATGTCATATTAGATGAATACTTTATAACTAGTTAGGCAGCCCCATCGAATTGTTAATGATAAATAGCCCATACTTTTACAAGTATAGGCAGACGAATTAATCTGTTACTAACAACGAATATAGATTGAGATCAATAAAGCGTCCTTTTGATCTTTCCACTTTTCTCATTGTTCCTTCAAAGCCGAAATTTAATTTTCTCAGGACTTTAATTGAGTTGAAATTTTCAGGTTCTACTTGTGCTTCTATTCGATTAAGTTCTAAATCGTTAAAGGCATGCCTTATTAAACAAGTAATAGCTTCAGGAGCAAATCCTTTTCCCCAAAAAGGTTTATTAATTTCGTAACCAATTTCAGCTTTTGCATTTTCAAAATCTAAAATGTTAAAACCGCAAGAACCAATAATTTCATTTGATTCTAACTCAATTATTGAGTATCGGATTGCAGTGTTTTCTTTTGATAGTTTATCAAATAATATAATCATTTCTTTTGCTTGTTTTTTATCAGTGAACTTATCAATATTCATGAATCTAGTTACTTCTGGATTAGACCAAACTTGAAACAATTTCTCTAAGTCTGATACCTGCATTTTTCTTAACATTAATCTTTTTGTGCTAAGTTCATTAATCAATATTTTTACCTCCATTATGCTTTTATTTGGGGTCAAGATATTGATATCTGGGCATAGTTCAGTCCTTTCATAAAATGATAATAAGATTATACCAGCTTTCTGCTATATATAGAAAATATATTAGATGCTGTTTTATATAAAGGACTAAAAGAAGTGGATATTTATGCTATTGCTAAATGGCAAATTCGATTATAAATCATTCTTGGAATTTAACAATTTCATCCTATTTTCTAAAATGTAAAAGGGGAGGTAATTGGATATTGAGAGACCATCAATACTTTTTATGCTACGTGTTAAAACTCATTTTAACTTAGTACCCTGTTGATGGAAGCGGATGGAGGTATGTCTTATAGAAGGAGTATCGAAACGCATGCGGAAGCGATTTCCTAGAGTGGAAATCAACAAAGTAAGTATAAAAGAGCCTTAATTTTAGAAAAAGCTAGGAGATATTTATGAAGCAGCTACAAAGTAGACAAAATCTGGTAGTAACAGGATTGTTGCTCTCTATTCTTATGGCTTCAATGGATAATACAATTGTTGCAACAGCTATGGGGACCATTGTTGGGGATTTAGGAGGGCTTGATAAGTTTATTTGGGTAACATCAGCTTATATGGTGGCTGAAATGGCAGGTATGCCGATATTTGGCAAACTTTCTGATATGTTTGGACGGAAACGTTTTTTTATGATGGGGTTAATCTTTTTTATGTTTGGGTCGATTCTTTGCGGAACTGCTCAGACCATTGAACAGCTTAGTGTTTACCGTGCTATACAGGGAATTGGCGGTGGTGCATTAATACCGATAACCTTCACCATTATAATCGATCTTTTCCCGCCTGGTAAGCGGGGAAAGATGAGCGGGCTATTCGGAGCTGTTTTTGGTTTATCAAGTATATTCGGTCCGTTGCTTGGAGCCTATATTACTGATTATATCAGCTGGCATTGGATATTCTATATCAATCTTCCAATTGGGGTTCTCTCATTAATGTTAATTGCTTTATTTTACAAAGAATCTCAGAAACGCAAGAAACAAAAAATTGATTGGATGGGATCGATTACATTAGTTGGAGCTATAGTATGTCTGCTATTTGCTCTAGAGCTTGGGGGCAATGAGTACACTTGGGACTCTACTGTAATTTTAAGTTTATTTACCGGATTTGCGATTTTATTTACAATGTTTTTTATTACGGAAAAAAGCGCTGAAGATCCTGTTATTTCTTTCTCTATGTTTAAAGATCGCCTTTTTGCTTCAAGCACGATGGTAGGCTTATTTTATGGGGTCTCCTTCATTGTAGGAATTGTGTATATACCGATCTTTATTCAGGGGGTAACAGGTGGCAGTGCAACAAATTCAGGTCTAATCCTACTTCCTATGATGCTGGGTGTGGTAGTGTCCTCACAAATAGGGGCAATGTCGGCTCCAAAACTCGGGTTTCGGAGTGTCATGCTCATTTTTTCCGTTATTTTGCTAATTGGGATGTATTTGCTAAGTACAGTTTCAGCGGAAACATCAAGATTTGTAATTACATTGTATATGATAATTATCGGATTAGGCACAGGAGCTTCTTTTTCTGTAATAAATATGGCAGCTATCCATAGATTTGGACCAGAAAGCCGAGGTTCAGCTACTTCAACAGTATCGTTTTTACGACAGCTAGGGATGAGTTTGGGAATTACCATTTATGGGATTATACAACGTTCCTATTTTTCATATAAAACGCATGAAATATCCAGTGGAAACAATCATTTGATTACTGGAGGAGCTCAAAATGATCCACGCTCTATTCTATCTGAGCAAGCACGTAAGACTATGCAAGAGCCATTACTGGATAAAATTATTAATGCCCTTGCAGAGTCAATAAGTTATACATTCACATGGGCTCTCATACCATCCGTATTGGCGTTGTTTTTCGTGTTTTTCTTGACAAATGACCGTATTTCTAGTGGCGACACTCAACAGGAAAACTAGCTTGACCTCATTCTCTTCCTATTCGTTCATGTATTGCAATATCATTAAATTAAAAAGTACTTTTTTGCGGCCATAAAAAGAAAGAGAGGAGGCCCTTAGGACCTCCTTTTCCATATATAATGGTTCACCACTATTAGTCCAGACTGTGTTGCGGATGCTTTTCTTATTGTGTTAACGAGTCAGATTAGTTAAATAGACTTGATTATTACCTATTGGGTACTCATTTTCAAATTGGTGTGGACCTCCGAAAAAATAAAATGTGTGACAGTACGGGCATACGGACTTACATTTTCAATAAACTCTTCTGCCTTTCTAAAAGTGTCGAATTGTATTTTTAGCATATAACAGGCATTTCCTGCAATCCGATAACAGAATTCTACATTTGGTAACTCCTCAATATATTTCCTAAAAGAGCTATAGTTCCCATTTTTAACAGTTGCTTCTATTATACATTGGATTGGAAGCCCTAATTTCTCATAATCCACTTCCAATGTGTACTTTTTAATTATTCCAAGTGATTCCATTTTCCTAACACGATCTGTAACTGATGGAGAAGATAAATTGATTTTTCTTCCAAGTGCGCTCATTGATAATCTGCTATCTTCGCTTAATACATCTATTATTTTCTTATCAATATCATCGATTTTCATATCAAATCTTATTTCCCTCATTTTCGTTAAATTTTTAATGAAATATTGAAAACTACATTTCAAACTTAATGTGAAGCGATGAAATAATTCGATATGATAAATAATACAAGGAGGGATTAATTATGGCAAGAATTGAGGAATCACAGTTCGGGGCGACCCCTTTCCAAAGACTTTTGGGACATAACAAGGAAATAATGATTATGTGGAGTCGACTGGGAAATGAGTTGGAGAAAGAAGGGAAGCTTACTGCTCATTTAAAAGAGCAAGTAAGAAGAACTCTTGCACAAAGTAGTGGTTGTGCATATTGCAAAGCAAAAGGAAAACCAGAACCTAATTTGTACGATGAAAAAATATCAATTGCGGTAGGATTTGCGGAGGTATTTATTAAACAAAAAGGGGATGTTCCAGATGCAATTTTTAAAGTGTTAAAAGAGTACATGTCTGACGGTGAAATTAGCGAGCTTTGTGCGTTTATCACTTTTGCAACTGCTTCACAATATTTTGGTGCCATTATGAAATTAGAAGCACAGGCAACTGATATATAACTCTTATTTCTCTCAGGTAAGGATTAACGCTTTTATTTTTATTTAAGAAAGCGGGGCAGGTTAGTGTTCAAAAGAGGATTGTTGAATATGGAATATGTATTTACTGCCGGAATATACATAATTAGGTAATGGGAAGGTGAGAGTTTAAATGGATAAGGCCAGTATTTTCAACCTGCTCGGCTCTAATGGGGCGGGCAAGACAACGGTTGTCAAAGAAGTTTATTAGGGAATAATGGTGACGTTAATTTTGATGAAAACGAGAAAAAACGTCCAATGAACAATTTGCTCTATGCTAAACGAAGGACATATCCATAGGCGGATAAAAAAGCAAAGAGAGGGAAACCAAATGAAAAACAGTTCAACGGTGCAAAACAACAACGGCTTCTCAGAAATAGGGCTGCGCAGAATGCGTAAGGTGCTGGCACGGTATGTCGATTCAGGGAAGGTTCCTGGGCTCGTCGCCCTAGTTAGCCGATACGGTGAGACGCACGTCGAAGCGATGGGAACAATGCGCCATGACGGTGGTGGGCCAATGCGCCGGGACACGATCTTCCGGATGGCGTCAACGTCCAAGCCAGTCGCGGTCGCGGCGGTGATGGTTTTGCTCGACGAGTGTAAGATACGGCTGGATGACCTAGTAGAGAAGTGGCTGCCTGAACTCGCCAATCGGCAGGTGCTGAAACGGCCCGACAGTCCGCTGGACGATACTGTGCCAGCACGGCGGCCGATTACTGTACGGGATCTGCTAACCTCCACGTTTGGGCTCGGCTTGGATTTCACGGCGCTGGGCACTCCGATCATGAACGCGATCCTCGAGAAGAATCTCGCGGCCAATGTACCGCCGATGCCCGATCCGGATGAGTGGATGCGCCGCCTTGGTTCACTTCCGCTGCAGTACCAGCCCGGAGAGCGCTGGCAATACAACATCAGCAACGATCTACTCGGCGTGCTCGTTGCTAGAGTCACTGGCCAGTCGTATGGAACATTCCTACGCGAACGCATCTTCGATCCGCTGGGCATGAAAGACACCGGTTTCTACGTGAACGAAAGCAAGATTGACCGGCTGCCGCCACTCTACGCCCCCGATCCGCAAACCGGAGAGTTCATCGTATGGGATGAGGCGAAGGGGGGACTCCATAGCCAGCCTCCTGCGTTCGAGAGCGGCGGTGGCGGACTTTCCTCCACCGTCGATGACTATCACGCCTACTTCCGGATGCTGCTGAACAAAGGGATGCACGGGAACAAACGAATTTTGTCCCGAGCCGCCGTTGAGCTGATGACTACCAACCGCCTTACACCCGAACAACAAGCCGTCCGAAACGAAATGGCCACCAACAACGTCCATATATCATTCGGCCAAGGGCAGCACGGTGGCTGGGGCATGGGGATGGCGGTGCGCACCTACCGTGGCGACTACGCGCCAATCGGCCAATTCGGCTGGGACGGAGGAAGCGGGACCTCGACCTACGCTGACCCGGAAAATCAGCTCATCGGAATCCTGCTCACCCAACTTGGGTCGACCGTTCCGGATCCGATGCATCTTATGCTAGACTTCTGGACCATGGTCTACCAGGCAATCGAAGACTGACACCGAGCCTGCGGTTCGTCGTTCGTTTAAAAAAAGGACGGTGAATCATCGACATTATTGGGGCAGAGCCTTGCCATGACAGGGAGTTGGTTGGATAAAGTGTAAACGGCCAAGATCATAGCCGCAAGTCCTTGGAAGTGTATAAAAGCTTGCAATCACCGATGCCCAGCAGTTATATAACGAGGTCATATAAATTATTCCCCATTTAATTACATCTAGATTGCGGGTGGTTTCAGCTTCGCAGATACTACCCCTTTTTAAGTTGAAAAAATAAATTGATATAAATGAAGCTTATTTTCCTCTCTATTTTTAAAATTTTCCGTTTTTTCATTATTTTACTTTTTCCATTACAAAGAAAAAAGACGTAACTGGAGCCGTTCTCCATTTAGATCAAGGCTCCCTGTATACGTCAAAGCTATACTGCAGACGATATTAGTTAAAACAAAGTAGGACTTTATCAGCGGCAGGATTGGGAAACGGATAGTTTAGCAGAATGGCATACTGTTCCCATTGGGGGAGTTGTCATACTAGAGGGTGTTTATTTTACTCGTAAAGAATTTGCTGAAATACTATATGGGTTGATTGTCCAAGAGAACTCAGGCATTCACGGGGACTTGAGTGAGACGGGGAAGATGCTCGTGATATGTGGGAAAATAATAGAATGATTTCAGAAAACCTCTATATTGTGAAGAACATTAACCTTCCGAAAGAGCAGACCTTTTTGTAAATGGGACTAAATAATTTTAAGAGGGTTATTAAAGCAAAGGTATCTGCATATTCAAAATAAGGAAACGATTATTCTAATCAATATGGAACTAACAGATTTTAAATTTCTTCCAATTCTATGCGGATAGTATACTATTTTTATTAAGTATTAATATTGATGGGAGTTGCAGTGATTTGTTACGAAGGGAAAAGGCTGTTATTATTGGCGGAGGTATTTCTGGAAAATTGGCTGCACGTGTACTGTCTGAAATTTTCCAAGAGGTAATTATTTTAGAACGTGATTCAGAACCCCATGGACCTTTTCCGAGGAAAGGTGTACCACAAGGCGAGCATATCCATGCGCTTCTTTTTTCCGGTGCGAATGGTCTCGAAGAGCTGTTTCCTGGTATTACTGAGAAGTTTAACGCAAGCGGAGCTGTTAAAATCAATTCCACCCAAGACATTTCTTGGTTTCACCATGGGGTTTGGAAACTCCGCTATGTTGGAGACTACACAACCATTCTTCAAACCCGCCCGCATCTAGAATGGCATATTGAACAATACTTTAAAAATATCCCAAACGTAACCATTCAGTACAGCCAAAACGTTCAAAACTTTATATATATTGAAGAAGAAAATCGAATTACTGGAATCGAAGTAATCAATGGCAGCAACTCCATAAGAACCATAAATGCGGACCTGATTGTAGATGCAAGCGGAGTAAACGGTCTTTCCTCAAGATGGCTAAACAAACGAGAAGTACATATTCCAGAGGAGACGGTTAAAATTGACTTAAGTTATTTTACAAAGACGCTTCAACTCCCTGACAACCAAAACAGGGACTGGTCCATTAAACTTCTGTATCCAACCCCTCCCTTTGAAAAAATCGGCGGAGGCATTTCTAAGGTTGAGGGAAATCGTTTTTTAGTCACGTTTATGGGATATCATAACGAAATAAACGAAAAAGAAATACTGAAAAGTGACAACAGCTTTATAGACATAGCCAAAAAATTGCCAAAACTGGACATCTATCAAGAACTAAAGGTTGCCACTGCTTTATCCAGCACCTCTACCTACCGTGTACCGAATATCACTTGGAGAAGATTTGATAAGGTGAATAATTTTCCAAACGGTCTTTTAATGATCGGGGATACGATATGCCGAATCGATCCTTTTTTTGGGCAAGGCATGAGTATTGCGGTCATGGAAGCGCTAGCATTAAAAGAATTACTTGCGAACGAAACGTACACAAATCAAAAAATGATTGAAACCTTTCATCAAAAGGCTGTGAAAATCATTTCTCCTATTTGGAATATGGTTATAACAGAGGATTTTCGTTATCCGGAAACTATTGGGAAAAAGCCCGCAGGTCTTTCTATTCAGCAATGGTATGCGAAAAACATTTTTCTTTTATCATCTGAGGATAAAGATATCTATAACTCATTTATTAAGGTTATGCACCTTCTTCGCCCGACTTCCACCTTGATGCATCCAAGAATTATAAAAAGTGTATTGAAGAGAAGATTTACAAATAATCGATAGAATTTTCTTCCAGAAATAAATTCTCAAATAAAAAAGAAACAAACGTTCTTATAATAAAAATTAACGCTTTCAAAAAATGGTTAAAAAATGCCCAACCCCTGGTATACACGGGGTTGGGCATTTTCCATAGTTAAGGTTAAGAAGGATTAACGCTTATTTATGAATTACGCTTATTTGTAAACAAGTTAAATGGATTTTACTGCCTCTCTGCTATCTTTATGGGATTATAGGGATTTTATTAACTATCTAAACCAGCTAATAGGAGTCAAGAACTTCTTATTAAAAATTTTTTTCTTCCGTGTTATACTTTGGAAGGCACGCCAAATAACCCTCCAAATACCTTTTGGAAGGTTTTTCATTAGCTGCTTTTTCTTGTTGATTAAGCCATATCTAGGAACTGCTCATTCCTTTTTAGGATTGCATAAATCCAGTGTAAAAGCTTGTTTACACAAGCTATCATCGCTACTTTTGAAGGCTTTCCTTCATTTCGTTTCCGATCATAATACTCTTTTAGCTTCTTGTTCCTCGAGCTTCTTATACCGCATAATACGGCCATATATAAAGCGTGCCGTAATCGGCTTGAACCTCGTTTGGTAATATGATTTATCGTAGCTGTGAACTTACCTGATGAATGGACACTTGGATCAATTCCTGCGTAAGCCACAAGTTTTTTAGGGTGATTAAACCGGTCAATTTCCCCGATTTCAGAAATAATCGTTGCCGCGATTTTTTCTCCTATACCGGGAATTGATTGGATTATCTTACATTCTTCAATTTCTTCTGCCAGGACATCTATCTGCCTCTCCAAGCTTGATAGGTGTTCTTGGTATTGAAGAAGCATATTGATATACATATCCAAACTGAACAACTGGCTTTCATAAACACCTTGTTGGAATGGATTCCGCTTAGCTGAAGCCATTAATTTGTGTGCCTTCTCCCTCATCCAACTTGGGGATCGTTTAATACGCATTTCCTTAATTCGTGCCAAAATCTTTGCTTCTCCTGCCATCAGTACATCTTCGGATGTTGGAAACTCCTTTAATATTTTAAGAGAAACTTTCGAAAATAAATCCCCGAAGACTCCCCTGTATTCAGGAAATATCTGATCAAGAAGAGTATGAAACTGAAGTTTTGCCTGGATGTAAAGGTTCGTAACGGTTTCGTATTGCCTTGACAATGTTCTCAGGTTTAGAAGTCTCAGTCCTCTTTTCTTATATGGCTCAAATTCTTCCTTGTAGTAAAGAACACAAAGGTGATATGCATCAACTGCATCAGTCTTTACCTTTCTAAGGCTTGTTTTCTTAGCTTGATAAGAAATGATGGGATTTACCAAGATGTATAGATACTGACTTCCCTCAAGACATTGAATAATCGGTGTATGGTAATGTCCTGTAGATTCAAGAATAACTGCTGGCCTAACCCCAGTATGTCCCTCTATCTCTCTCAAAAAAGAAATAAGCGAATCTAAATCCTCCTTGGTATGCTTTACACTGAAACTTTTCCCGAACGGCTTGTCTTTATCTAAAAAGGCTTGAACCTCACTTTCTCCTTTGGCTACATCTAGGCCAATGACTGGATTCATTAATATCTCTCCCTTAGTTTTACTCACCAGTAACCCCTATACCTTCCTGTAGTTCCATAGCTTCGCTTGTTATACGAGATCATTTGTCCCAACCAGCCTCAAACATCATTCTACAAGTAGGGGGCGAACAGTTTAGTTGACGAGATCTACCTCCCACGCACCCGTACGTTCTACCCTGGCTACTGAAATAATAGGTCCTATAAAAAAAAGAGCAACCAGTAAAAACTGGTTAACTCTATAATACGAATGTACCCTTTAGCTTAGGTGCAACTGATGATCAAAATAACTAATGGTTATATTAAATAAAACAAGGTTGTCCTGCTTAAATTTCATTGTATAAGAAGAATAAGGTTGAACTGAAAATCACACCAAATTATTGTGTTATGTTATATTTATGTGGATTAAGAAATGGAAGGAGCATTATACATGTGTTGCTCATGCTGTCCAGTAGTTGATATATCCCTTTTCTAAAAGAAAATTATTGAAAAGGGGACTAAGATATGTTAATTCAAAAGAAGATTATTCAAAGTGTTAGAGATAAATGTATCCAAGATAAATCGGTTTCAGCGTGTATGATGTATGGGTCTTTTACTAAAGGTGAAGGCGATCAGTATTCTGATGTTGAGTTTTATATATTCATTGACGATGATAAGGTAGAGAATTTTAGCTCAAGACTTTGGATTTCTGAAATATATTCAGTTGTCTTAATCTTTTACAATGATTATGGAACAGAGGTAGTGATTTTTTCAAATATGATTCGTGGAGAATTTCATTTTCTTCCTGAATCAGAAATAGAAATCATAAGAAGTTTTAAACCGACTGGTGTTTTCCCAGATACTGATTCTATGTATATTTATGACTCCACCAATCAGTTAAAGCCTTTACTTGATGATTTAGGTGGGGATGGACCAGACCGAATGACAGATGAGAATGTAAACTTTGCATTTAATAATTTCGTGAATACTTGGCTGATGGGTGTAAACGTAATGAAAAGAGGAGAGTTAGCACGTTCTTTAGAGGTTCTAACTCAGGTTCAAAAGTTTATATTACAATTAATAAGGGTCAAAGAACAAACAGTTGAGCGTTGGTTAAACAGTACAAAAAACTTGGAAGAAGATATAAGCACCGAGTCTTACAATGATTATGCTGCAATTACCTCAACATTAAAAGAAAAAGAGATTAAAAATGCTTATAAGAGTGCTTTGAAATTAGCAGAAAAACTAAATTATATATTGGCTGCACACTATAGGGTAGAAGTAAATAAAGATTTGATCAGTAAGCTGCACCAATATCTCAAGAAATAAAATCAAAGAAGTTCTCTGTTATGACCAGCGCATTTTTAATTAAAGAGCGCCATTCTTTAATAAGGTATGCTTTCCTTAATGAACTAACGAGTGCTTTGCTTTAATATTCTGGCTGCTAAAATGCAGCCTTTTCTTATTCAATTAACGGGGCAGGTTAGTAAAGAACTGTTGCTATATATCCATTTATATCGTATTATAAGATATATTCTTAAATTACGATATAAGGAGAGGTAAGTTGATGAAAGAAATTGCACTTTTAAATCATCTTTGGACGGACATTTACTACCAATTACGTTATAACCACCAAGAAAAAATTCCTCACCAAAGCATACGCATTCTACAAGTTATTCAAAAAGAGGAAGAAGTAGGAATCAAAGAGATTGCGGAAGCTATTCAAGTGTCTCACAATACAGCTTCAGAGCATATTAAACGCTTATTTGAAAAAAAATATGTATTTAAAACCCGCAGCATAGAGGATGAGCGTAAGGTCATTTTAAGGCTTACCGATTTGGGAAGTGATGTATTGCACCGTCATTCCAGTCTCGATGAAGAAAAGCTAAAAAAAGTTCTATTCAAACAAATGAGTGCTGAAGAAAGGGAATTAATCTTAGAGGCATTTACACTATTACAGGAGAGAGCAAAAGATGTTCACAATAGTTAAAATACTTATTTCAGCCATTATAATGGGCGTTATTACAGAATTCTCCCGAAGATATCCTCAACAAGGTGGAGTCATTGCGGCTTTACCAATTGTCAGCCTTTTAAGTATTTTATGGCTATATACTCAGGGTGAACAAATGGACAAAATAAGTAAGTTTGCTATTGGTGTTGTGTGGGGGCTTCCTGGAACAGTAGTGATGTTGCTAATTATAGGAATAGCATTAAAACATTCCATTCATTTATTTGCTTCATTAGGTCTGGGAATTGCAGCTTGGCTAGTCTTATTTTTTGCTCAAGACCTAATAGTGAAACATATAAGCAGTTTGTGAAGAAATAAGCCTATCTAACGGGTTCAAGAGTTGAAGATCCAATGGGATCGGCAGCACTTTTTTTATTCGACTAACGGGGCAGGTTGGTTGAACAAACGTCATTAGCTTTTTTTCAATAATTGGCCAGATTCTGGTGCAACACAGTTAGCGTATTGTGCTTGAATTAGGAAGATATTATGAAAAAGTGGACTTAATGTAACGGACAGGATCATTGAAAATGGACATATATTCAGGGGTAACATATAGAATTTGTTATACTTAATTATATATTAGAAGAAAATGAAGTAAAGAATGTTTAATAACTAATAAAAGGAGTGTGATCCTAATGGTAGGAGTAGAAATTGATTTGGTTGTTACAGATAGCTTAAAAGCATTGGAATTATACGAAAACATATTTGAGATCGAACGTATTGAGGTTTCAGATTTACCCAAAGGAACAAATGAAGCAGTATTTACCCTTTACGGCGTACGCTTTCACATGTTGGATGAGAATCCAGAATTTCAATTGATAGCACCATCCAAAGATGACCCTAAAACAATTTGGTTTAACGTTTCTGTCCCTGATATTAAGGAAACATATACAAAGGCAATGAGTTTGGGATGCACCGAGATACAACCGGTTGCTGATCTACCTGATTATGGAGTGTCAAATGCAATATTTATGGACTCTTTTGGTTATGTATGGATGCTTCACCAAATCCACAAAGTTGTAAGTCATGAAGAGCGTATACGACTTTGGGAGGAAAAAAGGAATCGTTAATATTAGATTATTAAAATCATTAACCTCTCAGGAGTAAAATCACGAATGTAAGGGCTATTTAATCATAAAAAGGCGTTTTTCTTTAGTAAGAAGAAGTCTTTTTTGTATGTTTCTACATAAAAAACTGTGAATATTTTCAACTTAAACTATATGGGCCATTATTTAAGAAGGGGAACTAAATTTCTAGTTAGAAAAAGGAATGTCATTAAAAGTGAGAAAGTCCTTTGGTTTTTCTAGAGTACAACTTAATTTCATTATGACACTATGCCAGGGCTGTCTGTGTGTCTTATAGAGTTAGTTGACATGAAAAAAGCATATTAATTGACCGGAACGCATGTTAACGATCCAAAAAGGGAACGTAAAAAAGAGCGAATTGTGCTATCAAGAGTGTGGGGAACACCAGAAAAGCTTTTTAGACGTACGCGAGCTCACACTCAAATTTTTAAGAGCTAGTTGTCCACATTTCGCAATACATTTGCTGCTCATTTAACATGGAAGGGCATGTCGTTAGTATGTATAAACGTTCTATTTGGACATAACGGCCCGCACAATTACAGTTGCTATATCATGAAGCAAGAAAAGATTTGTATGACCAATGGATTTAAAATAATGGAAAAAATGTTCGTATAATACAAATTAACGCAGTCATAAATTTGACTTAGCAAACGACCAAACCCTTGGTGTAAAAGGGTTTGGTCGTTTTTATAATTATATCATATTTAGCATTAAGAAGGATTAAAGCTTGTTTTGGATGTTTCTTCAAGTATCCAGGCAATTAATGAGAAAATTTATTCTCATTATTTTTGTTAAATAAATAAGCAAAGCTTAAGGGTTTTATTTGAAAAACCAGCATGGACATGAGAGTTAAGAAATAGAAAATGAAATAGAGCCATCTGTCTTGCAAAGCAAAAGATATGAAGGAAAGGCGGCTTTCTGTTAATTAAACTTTTCTATTTTATCGTTATTATGAATTGCTTCCGTTCAGCATTCAATGCAGTCATTTAATAACAGCATGGAAGCTCGATAACTTGCATTGTTTTTAAGTTCTTCAATCTGGTTATGTTAATCCAACTCTTTTGGGGATTATCTTTCAGCCTTTTGGATGAGAAAAGTCCACACTTATGAAGGATTACTGTATTCCATCCATAATATAAAGTAGTAGATAACAATTTTTATACGCCCTCTATCCTCATCCAGAGGGTCCATTGAAATTTCATTTTTGGGAGTGATACCATTGTCAGAATTGATTTATGCAGGTTCATTAAAGACGCTTGAAGATGAAGGTGCAAAGGTAATTAAAGGCGGAAGTCATGCAATTGCAGTATTTGTTTACGAAAAACAAGTCTATGCGGTGGATAACCGTTGTCCGCATATGGGCTTTCCCCTCCATACAGGAAGCCTATGTGATGGGATTTTGACTTGTCACTGGCATCATGCTCGCTTTGATATAAAAAGCGGTGGAACCTTGGATCCATGGGCAGATGATGTCCCTACTTATCCTGTCGAGATTAAGGAAAATGAGGTTTGGGTTTACCCGGTTCCTTTTAATAAGGTGACAATCGAAAAATTGAGGCAGCGATTACGGGACGGCCTTGAGCAAAATATTAGTCTTGTCATCGCAAAATCGGTTGTTGGATTGATGGAAGCTGGTTTTCCGGCGACTGAGATTGCAAAGATCGGCGTCGAATTCGGAACGACACATCGGAGGAGCGGATGGGGTTCTGGGTTAACGATTTTAACAGCCATGACAAATGTATTGCCTAAATTGGATAAAACCGGACAGGTTTTAGCGTTGTTCCAAGGCCTGGTTCATGTTGCACGGGAAAGCTCTGGAATGGGAACACGCTTTTTGCTTGGATCCCTTCCTGTATCAAATGAAAAGAATGCCCAATCATTCGAACAATTATCAGAATGGTATCGTCATTGTGTGGAGGTGCGTGATTCACAGGGAGCTGAGCGGGTGCTGTTAACCGCGATAGAATTGGGATTCCCGAACGAGAAGCTTGCTGACATGATGTTGACAGCGGTCACAGATCATTTATATATAAATACAGGTCATACTCTTGATTTTCATAATAAAGCATTTGAGATTTTAAATCAGATTGGTTTTGAGCATCGGCCCTATGTACTGTCATCATTGTTACCTGGTATCGGTGATGTTGCCCGCAGTGAAGAATCCCATAGTTGGCAATCACCTGTGAACATGGTCAAGCCATTAATGGAGGCGTTCCCGAAATTACCTGATATCCTTGCTAATGTTTCGTCACGAAGCGACGCTGATATCGATGAAGCAACATTGGTTGAACAAATTTTATCAGATGACCCTATAAAAACGATAAATACGATGTTGGATGCACTTAAAAACGGCGTCACTCCTTCCCGTTTGGCCCAGATCGTAACTTTAGCGGCTGCTGATCGGATTTCCCGTTTTCATGTACAAAATGATTTCAGGGATTGGATTACTGTGCTTCATACTTTTACTCACGCACATGCGGTACATGAATCGTTACGCCGCTCTACTACACCTGAATTGACCCGAGCTGTTTTCCATGGAGCAATGAGTGTGTATCTTGATCGTTTTCTCAATACTCCATCTGCAAGAAGGCCGGAACCAAAGAATGTGGAAACTGAACCGCAGAATCCTTCAGAATTATTGGAGATGATGAATCAACAGCAACAGGTTGCAGAATCAGCGAGATGGGTAGTGAATTACCTGGCACGCGGTGGTGATAAAAGCGAACTCTTCAATACGCTCGGGCACGCTTTACTAAGAGAGGATGCAGAGTTTCATTCATTTCAAATGTATGAAGCAGCAATGATCGAACATGATCATTGGGAAAAAGAGGATTCCGGGTTTGCTAGATATGCACAGGAAACTTTGATCCTCGCAGTAACACGTTATCTGGCAGGCCATGCCCCAACAGCCAGAGAAATGCCGCATACAGCACAAATTGCAATGCGCCTCCACAGAGGAGAAAAATTATTTGAAGATGATTGATCGATTGAGGACTATTCCTGCTTAAGAGAAAGTAATAAGCTGCGTACAATGCCCGGAATAGCAAGCAGGCTATTACCCGGCAAGCTCGCCAAGGCGATGATCAAGATTTTTAAGCAGACCATAATTGTTATTTTTCTTTATGAAGGAATATCCTTACAGTTAGCATTTATATATTTTATGTTGATTTGTTGCTGTTTTTGGCGCATTGATGTACTGGTCAATAACCCAGGTAAAACCCTATGAAAGCATCCACAAGGGGGAGATTGTGAATAAATAATAGATAATTTTTTAGTAGATAATCCTATAAATCTGATAATGAACTTGCAAATTTCCTTGTAATTCTTTTAAAAACATTTCAGCTGCAGCGGAAAAAACCTGATGCTTTTTTCCAAACAATATTTAAGCCAGATTCAAGTCTTGGATCTAGCGGCCGAAAACAAAGGTTACTATCACTAGATGTATTAACTATTTTATCTAGTGAATGGGAGCATGTGAGAAACGCAGTTCATAAGATTTTTAGGAAGGAAAGCCTGGAGATGTAATGTGCACTATATGGTAAAAGGTGGGGTTCGATATCTATTTAACTATGTCTTCAAGTAGTCAAATGTCCAAAAGCTGCTCCTTACAGGTTAATTTAATGCAATCATAGGAGGGTGAAATCCTGCTAATAAGCGAGTATTCGTGAGAAAATTGTATTAAACTGAGGGAGTCTAAGTACAATTTCTATTAAACCATAGAAAAAAGCCGATTTTAGATAAAACCGGCTTTTTTCATTGAAATTATAATTTATTAAACCATTCATCACTGACAGGCTCTAATAATTAGAAAAATGCTGATAAAAAGATGGTGATTGAAATTGAACTATGGAATTTAAATGCAGGAAATGGTATAGATCTTATGGATTTAATGTAAGCGATGTGAGCAAAGACAAAATTGATGATGGAAAGATAACTTACTGCTCTAACAGCGTCCTATTTAAAATGGAGTAAAAATGGAGCTTATTGATAATCACTCCTTAACTATGGTTAAGTTAATAGAGTTTTCAACAGTGTTATAAAATTTGTATGAAAAAATCCCCCCTTTTATAAGCACTTTGGACAATTGAATTATCTGAAATATCGAACTATTATTGATTCAAGAAACTCTTTTATGGAGGGGAACAAACATTGGTGCATTCAAAATGTATGAAGGGAAGAAAAGATATTTCCATCCGCGATATTTGGGAAGCAAAGAAACGAATTTCTTCCATGATATATAAGACTCCATTGATTCAATCAGCAGTCCTGTCCGAAAAAATGGGCAGGAGGGTCTTTTTGAAACTGGAGAATGTTCAAGAAATTGGCGCATTTAAAGTCAGAGGGGCAGCGAATAAAATTTTGAGTTTAAGCACTGAAGCGAGAGGACGGGGCATAGCTACATATTCAACGGGAAACCATGGGCTGGCTGTTGCGTATGTGGCAAAAAAGCTTGGAATTGAGGCAGTTGTATGCTTATCTAACCGTGTCCCTAGAGCTAAGGTCGACTCATTAAAAAGGCTGGGAGCCAAAATAGAAATTTACGGTGACAGCCAGGATGCCGCCGGGGAAAGATGCTATCAGCTGGAGAGGAAGGAAGGACTGACTGTGATTCAGCCGTTCGATGATCCTTATGTGATTGCCGGACAGGGAACGATTGGTTTGGAACTTTTGGAGGAGCTTCCGAATCTAACAGATGTTATTGTCCCCCTTTCAGGCGGCGGGCTTCTTTCAGGGGTTGGGCTTGCGGTAAAATCAAATGACAGGGGGATAAGGGTTTCAGGTGTTTGTATGGAAAAATCTGCTGTAATGTATGAGAGTTTAAAAGCAGGGAAACCGGTATTGCTTGAAGAGAGTGAGACTCTTGCTGACAGCTTGCTGGGCGGAATTGGTCAGGATAACAGCTACACCTTCCGTATAGTTCAAGAATACATGGATAACGCTTATCTGATTTCCGAAGAGGAGATTGCATACAGCATGGCTTTTATGATAGATAAGCACAGAATGATTATGGAGGGAGCGGCAGCTACTGGAGTTGCAGCGGTTTTAGGCGGGAAAATTCCCCGGCAAGAGGGGGACGTTGCTGTAATCATCAGCGGGCATAATGTCGATCTTTCTGTCATTCATCGGGTAATTCAAGAGTATGCCATCTGTAATGAAGATTGGGAATGAATGTCTGAATTGATTGTATTATGTTTATTCGGGTGAAGGAGGTACCGAAAGATGCCAGTTATGGCATTTTAATAATATAAGTGCCAAAGAAGTTATCACTATTTAATGCCGCTGCATTCAAGAAAGCTTAGCCTTAAAGCTTTGGCTTTAGTAAAAAAATCGGTGGCATTAGCTTATTTTAAGTCTTTATATAATGACTAATCCAGGTTTCCCCGAGCCATTTTGGCAAAGTAAAGCACTGGTCCCCATGATATGGAAATATACTGAAATTATTATATTAATAGAATATAAACTAGAAAAGTGTAAAATTAATAGTAGACGTTGCTATCTGAATATGGTTTCCTATAATAAAAGTCTTCGATCTTTCTAATCTTAAGGTATTCAGAGGGGAGCCAACATGAGATTAACAGTTAAAGATGTACTAAAATATAAGATTCTCAATAGTGCCAAGATTGTTACGGGAAAGGAATATGCTGAAAAACGGCATATCCAGTGGATTTCAGCCATCGAAATGCCGGTGGAAAACTTTGTCCGAAAAAATGAAGCGGTATTGACGACAGGGATTGGCTGCGGGGATGACTCTGAAGCTTTTAAAGTGTTTGTTCAGGATGTGATCGACTCCGACGCTTCCGCCCTGATGGTGGCTTTGGGAAGATACATTTTCGATATTCCCACTGAGGTAATAGAATTGGCCGAAAAGAATAATTTTATTATTATTGTGATTCCATGGGAAATCCGCTTTTCCAGTATTATCGAATCGGTCATGAAAGAGATTAATGATATCGAATATAAAGAACGTGAAAAATCGGAAAAGGTTCAGCAGGAGCTTCTTAAGCTCATTCTAAAAAACACCGACCTGAAAGAAATCTCAAAATTCGTTGAAAAGCATATTGGTTACCCGATTGCCATTACAGACCGATCCGGCACCCTTCAAAAAAAAAGCATCCACACACAAGCCTTTATAAAGGAGTGGAAAAAATATGTCCTGCAAGGAATTCTTCCATCAAGGACAGAAAGCACTCTATTAAAAGGAGACCCCATGTTTCAAAAGTTCCAAATGGTTAAGATAGGAAACCGGTTTGTTTTTCAGATTCCGGTCCTCCAGGTAGCCGACAATCCACAAGGTTATATTTTTGTATTGGTTCCTGATTCCGAATCAATCGAATCCTTTCTCACTCTTTTTCGAGTTAACGTGTTAGAGCATGCTGCAACTACGATTGCTCTTTGGCTTTCAAGGAGAAATGCCATTGAAGAGACAAAAATGCGCCTTCGCAGCGATTTTGTCCATGAACTTTCTAAAGGTGAATTCTTATCACTTGACCAAGCCGATTCAAGGGCAAAATTGCTGGGATATAATCTTAAACTACCATATGTGTGTATTGTAGGTTATCCGGAAAATATGAAAATACTATTCCAAAAACGCAAACAGGACTATGATTCATATGAACATTGGCTTGAAAGCATGATTCAATATATCGAGGAAGAAATCTACTATGCTGCCCAGTCCCTTAAAAAGGACATGCTGATGACCTATCAGGGTGAACAGCTTGTCATTTTCCTGGAAACTCCGGGGGTAAAGGAAAATGAAAACGCCACAAATTTCCTTGATCTTGTAGAACGGCGCCTGGGAAATTTGCTTCCTGAAGTTATCATATCCTGGGGTATCGGCAATGCTTTTGAAGGAATTTTAGGATTTGGGGAAAGCTTTCGTCATGCAAGCACTGCTTTAAGCATCGGGCGGCGGAAAAAGGGTTCCGGACAGCGAATGATGTATGAGCAAACAAGAGTGGACAGGGTGCTATTAAATATGGCCGGCAATAATGAGATGAAAGAAATCATTATGTCAACTATTGAGCCTCTTGTACAATATGATGAGCAGCGGCATATGGATTTGATCGGCACTTTCATCGCCTATAATCAGTTTCATGGAAATGTAAGTCAGACAGCGAGATCGCTAAATCTTCACCGGCAGTCCCTGCTGTACCGGCTAAGGAAGATTGAATCTTTGACTGGTTTATCCCTTATTGATCCGGATGATTTATTTCTTTTGGATCTAAGCATAAAAATTTGGAAAATAGGAGAACATGCCGTTATGGCAGGTCAAAATTAATTTTATTGAAAAATGGAGAGCTGTGGGAAAAATCCTTTAGGGATTCTCCCGCAGTTTTTTTTTTGATCTTCATAAACCTCGGATTTCTGTCCTTCCCAGGATCCCTGAAGCTATTGATCTCCCTTTGACCGGAGAATCACGAACCATCCTCTCCTATCATTTAAATGCAACTCATTATAACGATTAGTATATTTTAAGACAATATTTTTACTGACCTTTTAAATCATTTGAATTCTTAATTTTTCGATAACTTGACTAAAATAAAATTTGAATTTTCATACAACTTTACGGATGATAGATTACTTACTCTGACTCTATAATTAACCTATAAACAGAAATTAAATACTGGTTTGGTAGGAGGGAGCGCCACCATGTCATTTGGAACAGCAGAGTATAAAGAGAGAATCTTGAAAACAAGAGAAAGAATGGCAGCAGAGGGGATTGAAGTATTGCTTATTACGGATCCCGCTAATATGAATTATTTATCCGGTTACGACGGATGGTCCTTCTATGTTCATCAAATGCTTGTCATCATCATTGATGAGGAACAGCCGATCTGGATTGGCAGGGGGCAGGATGCAAATGGAGCCAAAGTAACAACATGGCTTTATCATGAAAATATTATTCCCTACCCTGACGATTATGTACAATCTGAAACCAGGCATCCAATGGATTTTGTGGCAGAAATCTTAAAGCAAATCGGACAGCAAAACCGTTTCATTGGTGTTGAGATGGATAACTATTATTTTACTGCAAAATGTTATGAGCAGCTGAAAAAAGGACTTCCAAATGCCAGTTTCCGGGATGCATCCCTGCTGGTAAACTGGGTCCGCATAATAAAGTCCGATACAGAGATCGAGTATATGAAAAGAGCAGCTAAAATTGTGGAGAAAACAATGGCAGCGGGAATTGAACTGGTTAATGAAGGCGTACGTGAATGTGATGTGGCAGCGAAAATCTTTCATACACAAATAACAGGAACGGATGAATTCGGCGGGGACTACCCGGCAATCATGCCGCTTCTCCCATCTGGAGAAAGAACTTCTACTCCGCACTTAACCTGGACGGACCAGCGATATAAATCAGGCGAGCTAGTGATCCTGGAACTGGCCGGATGCTATAAGCGTTACCATTCCCCTCTTGCCAGAACCGTCCATATCGGCCAGCCCTCCGAAAAAATTAAATCACTTTCGGAAGTAGTTGTCGAGGGATTGAACGCTTGTCTGGATATGATTAAGCCAGGGATTGCCTGCGAAGAAATTGAGGAAGCATGGAGAAAATCGATTGAAAAAAGCGGAATTATAAAGGAATCGCGCCTGGGATATTCCATGGGTCTGAACTATCCTCCAGATTGGGGTGAGCATACAGCGAGCATCCGCAAAGGAGACAAAACCATCCTTCAGCCCAATATGACATTCCATTTGATCCCGGGTATCTGGCTTGATCAATACGGTTTCGAAGCAAGTGAATCATTCAGGGTAACCGAAAATGGATGCGAAACATTTGCAGAACTCCCAAGGCACTTATATATAAAAGAAGCATCACTTTCAAAAATTTAGGAGGTGAACCGGAAGGATGCTAATTTTTACAGAGCAGGAACTTAAACAGTATGTGCAACTGAATAATGAAGCGATTGCTATTGTGGAAGCAGGATTTACGAAACTTGCAAATGATGAAGCCGTCATGCCGCCGATTATGCGTGTGGACCTGCACGACCAAAACGGGGAAGTGGATGTCAAAACCGCTTATGTAAAAGGGGAAGACATGTTTGCGATTAAAGTATCTTCCGGATTTTTTAATAATTATAAGCTGGGACTTCCAAGCGGAAATGGACTTATGCTCTTGATCAGCACTCAAACAGGCATCCCACAGGCAATCCTGCTGGATAACGGCTATTTGACCGAGGTACGGACAGCCGCAGCGGGAGCGATTGCTGCAAACTACCTTTCCCGCAAAAACATTGAAACAGTAGGCGTGATAGGAGCAGGAAGCCAGGCGAGATACCAGGCAAGGGCACTCAAACTCGTACGGGATTATAAAAGAATCCTGGTCTATTCCAGGTCAGAGGATCGTTCGAGAAAATATGCCGCCGATATGTCCGCCGAATTGGGGGTTGAGGTCCAAGTGGCTGAGAGTGCCGAAGCCTTAGTCCGTAATAGTGATACGGTCATTACGACGACTCCGGCAAAAGAACCGGTGATCAAAGCGGAATGGCTTCATCCCGGACTTCATATTACGGCTATGGGATCAGATGCTGAGCATAAGCAGGAGCTTGAAGCAGAAGTCCTTGCCCGGGCGGATAAGCTTATATGCGATACAAAAGCACAGTGTGCCAGGCTTGGAGAATTGCATCACGCCCTTGACAAAGGAGTATTAACGAATGAATCGCACGTTATCGAACTGGGTCAATTAACTTCGGGAAGGCTAAGAGGGCGGGTAAGTGACGAGGAGATTACGGTTTGTGATTTAACTGGTACAGGAGTCCAGGATACTGTCATTGCCCTGTTTGCTTACAGTGAATTGGTCAAGCGGGAAATCGGCTTGAAGGCTGAGAACGAAAAACTGGTAATAAAAAACTGAGAAGGAGTGATCGTATGGTAAAAGAAAATGTTCAGGCAGGTACAAAAGCAGTATGGGCTGGGGAAAAGGATTATTTGGTGCATGGAGCCACCCAGGTGCCGGTCGTACTCAGTGTGGCATATGGATATGATGATATGGATGAGTGGTATGATGTAGCGATTGGAAAGAAAAAGGGACATATTTATGGAAGAAATACGAATCCAACCGTACAGGCATTTGAAGATAAAGTGAAAATTCTGGAAGGCGCCGAAGCAGCGACAAGCTTTTCAACAGGTATGGCTGCAATCAGCAATACGTTATCAACGTTCTTGGTGCCGGGTGATCGCATTGTATCGATGAAGGACACATATGGCGGAACGAACAAGATTTTTACGGAATTTCTGCCCCGCCAGCAAATCGATGTGGTTCTTTGCGAAACGGGGAATCACGAGCAAATAGAGGCAGAAGTGGCAAAAGGGTGCAAAATTCTTTACCTCGAAACACCGACGAATCCAACCGTCAAGATTACTGATATTGAGCGCATGGCAAAAGCCGGGCACGATGCCGGAGCGATCGTCATTGTGGATAATACTTTTGCAACGCCAATGAATCAGAACCCCATTTCACTGGGTGTGGATCTGGTTATCCACAGTGCTACAAAATTCCTCGGCGGGCATGCTGATGCACTGGGCGGAGTCGTTTGCGGTCCGCATGAACTTGTGGAAAAAATCTATCATTATCGCGAAATCAATGGTGCCACAATGGATCCGATGGCAGCTTACCTGATGATCCGCGGAATGAAAACACTTCACCTTCGTGTCCGCCAGCAATGTAAAAATGCAATGGAGCTTGCAAAGTACCTGCAGACAAAAGATATGGTGGAATCTGTCTATTATCCAGGGATTGAAACACATCCAAACCATCATATTGCCAAAAAACAAATGAAGGATTTTGGCGGGATGCTCAGCTTTGCTGTTAAAGGCGGAGTAGATACAGTCCGTGATTTGCTACCGAAATTGCAATTTGCCAACCGCGCTGCAAACCTCGGAGCTGTTGAAACAACAGTAGGGCCGGCCCGAACAACGAGCCATGTAGAATGTACGCCTGAGGAGCGTGCAGCTGTTGGCATTCCGGAAGGGTTAATCCGTGTCTCCTGCGGAATTGAAGAAATTGAGGACATCATTGCAGACTTTGAACAGGCATTTAGCCATGCAGAAAGTGTTTTGCAGGTAAAGTAGATTACTAGTTCCGATCGAGGTGAGAGATGATGTCAAATAATCATCCAATCGTTGAGCAAGCGAATAATTTGGCAGGCCGTCTGGTGGAATGGCGCCGTCATTTTCATCAGCATCCCGAACTTAGCTTTCAGGAGTTCGGGACCTCCCGTTTTGTTGCGGATGTGTTAAAGGACATAGATGGAATAGAAGTAGAAACAGGAGTTGGGCTTGAAACAGGAGTAGTAGGCACTTTGACCTCGGGAGATGGACCAGTCATTGCACTGAGGGCTGATATGGATGCCTTGCCGATTACGGAGGAAAATAGAACAGGCTATTCGTCCAAGACTGAAGGTGTGATGCATGCTTGCGGCCATGATGCACACACCTCTATTCTCCTCGGGGCTGCCTTCCTCCTCTCGGACCATTTTAAAAAGGGCGAATTGAAAGGGACGGTTAAATTTATTTTCCAGCCAGCAGAGGAGAGTACTGACGCTAACGGACTTTCCGGTTCATCGTATATGGTCCGTGCAGGGGCTTATGACCAGGCTGAAGCTGCCCTTGCCCTCCATGTCTGTCCATGGCTTCCAGTAGGGAAAGTGCAAATCAGTGATGGCTATAGTATGGCGAATGTGGATGTTTTTGAAGTGAAAATCCATGGATCAGGCGGCCATGGAGCTTATCCGGAGCTTGGCACTGATCCTATTTGGATGCTTGGCCCGGTCATGCAGGCACTGTATGGAATTACAGCAAGGAGAGTTTCAGCGCTGGATGCTGCCGTTATCAGTATTGGGCAAATCCATGCAGGTACAGCAAGCAACATCATTCCGACTGAGGCAGTTATTCAGGGCACAATTCGGAGCTATACACCGGAAGTCCGTGATTTTTTGGCATCAGAAATAAAGAAAGCGCTTTCTATCGTGGAGCATTTGGGCGGAACCTTTTCATTGAATATACAAAGAGGGGAGCCAGCTTTAAAAAATCATCCTGCTGTCAATGAATGGATAACGGACGCCATTACAAAGACATATCCAGGCATGGGGATTACCAGGCGCCCATTTGGCCTTGGCGGGGAAGACTTCGGCTATGTGACTGAAAAAATACCAGGATCCATGTTTTTCCTAGGATGTGCACCAATAGAGGGGGTCCAGCGTGATCTTCATACACCGATTTTTGATTTGGATGAAGCCTGTTTGCCGATCGGAACAGCCATTTTGGCACAAACGGCGGGCATGTTTTTAAAAAAGAATCCGAAATTACAAATTGACCAAAACTTGGAGGTGGAAATGCTTGGCACATAAATTGGCGTTTATAGGATTTGGGGTTGTTGGCCAGGGATTGGCGGAAATTCTGCGTGATAAGAAAGAAGCACTTAAACAGAACGAAGGATTTGAAGCTGAAATTGTCGCCATTTCCGATTTAATGAAAGGGTCGATCTACCATCCAGGCGGCCTGGATATCAGTACAGTATTGCAAGTATTGCAAGAAACAGGGAGTTTGGAGAATTATCCGGAAAGACCGGGATTAATCAGGGGATGGGACAGCATCAGAACAATCAAGGACACCAATGCAGATACGATTATTGAGGTTTCCTATACAGATGTCAAAACCGGCCAGCCCGCCATAGACCACTGTAAGGCTGCTTTTGAAAAAGGAAAGAATGTAGTGATGACCAATAAAGGCCCTGTTGCCCTCGCTTACCAGGAGCTATCTGAAATGGCGCAAAGGCATGGAGCCTATTGGGGATTCGAGGGGACGGTCATGAGCGGTACACCAGCGTTGCGGATGCCGGCTGCTGCCTTGGCCGGGAATGATATTACGGAAATCCGCGGCATATTGAATGGGACAACCAATTATATTCTGACCCAAATGGAACAGGATGGAGTTTCTTATGAAGCAGCCCTTAAAGAGGCACAAGAGCTCGGCTATGCAGAGGCGGACCCTGCTAGTGATGTAGAGGGATACGATGCAAGATATAAAATTGTTATCCTCTCTAACCATGTTATGAATGCTCCTTTATCAGTAGGGGAAGTGGAATGCAAGGGCATTACAGGCATCACTTTACAGGATATTGAGAAGGCAAAGGCGGAAGGAAAGTCCTGGAAGCTAATTGCGAAAGCCAAAAAGGAAAACGGCAAGGTTATTGCCTCGATAGCACCTGAAAAATTGGATGCTGAAGATCCTTTGGCTTCCATCAGAGGCTCTGTAAACGCCATTACGTATCAATGCGATCTTTTGGGCACAGTCACATTAAGCGGTGCAGGAGCAGGGAAAATAGAGACAGGATTCTCCCTTTTGATTGACTTAATTTCCATTAATCGTGAAAGGCAGCTTATTTCAATCTAAATCGGAAAGGCGGTAATAAGCATGACCACTCAACTAACCGGACAAAGAATGTTTATCGCAGGCGAATGGACGACAGGCGAAAGATTAATTGAAGTTCGTGATCCGCAGGATAACAGCATCATTGATACTGTACCAGCAGCTTCGAAGGAAGATATGCTTAATTGTATTGAAGAAGCGAAAGAGGGGGCTAAGATTGCTGCTTCCCTTCCTGTCCATCAGCGAATGGCGATTATTAATCGGGCTGCAGACTACATTGAAGCAAATAAAGAAAAATATGCCAAAACGATTGCAAAGGAAGGAAGTAAAACCATTCGGGAAGCTTCAAAGGAAGTGGAAAGAGCCATTCAGACTTTCCGGATCAGTGCAGAAGAAGCAAGAAGGATTCATGGAGAAACCATTCCGTTTGACCAAATGCCCGGGAGTGAAAACCGTCTGGGATACTACCGCCGCTTCCCGATTGGAATTATAGGCGCCATTACACCCTTTAACGATCCATTAAATCTTGTAGCGCATAAGGTGGGTCCCGCCATTGCTTCCGGGAATGCCATTATCGTAAAACCTGCAACAGTGACTCCTCTCAGCGCCCTTTTAATCGCCGAAGCATTTGAACAAGCCGGATTGCCGCCTAAAGTGTTATCGGTCATCACTGGTTATGGAAGCGAAATTGGGGATGTTCTTGTTACCCACCCTGCTGTAAGGATGATTACCTTTACTGGCGGTCTGGACGCCGGGGAACAAATTACACGGAAAGCGGGATTGAAAAAGATAAGTATGGAGCTGGGGTCCAATTCTCCTGTCATTGTGCTGGAGGATGCTGATTTGGAAGAGGCTGTTGAATCAACGGTTTCCGGGGCATTTTGGGCAGCAGGGCAAAATTGCCTCGGTGTCCAAAGAGTGTATATCCAGGATTCCGTTTATGAGGCATTTCAACAGGCATTCGTAGCCAGGACAAATCAATACTGCGTAGGGGATAAGCAATCAGAATTGACGGATATGGGGCCGCTTATTACGGAAAAAGAGGCTGTCCGGGTAGAAAAAATGGTTAATGAAGCGAAACAAAAAGGAGCAGCCATATTAACAGGCGGGAAAAGGAATGGGTCTTTTTATTCGCCTACTGTTCTCGAAAATGTCCCGGAAGATTGCACCATTGCGAAAGAAGAAATTTTTGGTCCGGTTGTACTTTTGTACCAAGTATCTTGTCTTGATGAAGCAATCAGTAAATCGAATGACATAAATTATGGCTTGCAGGCCGGAATATTTACCAAGGATATCGAAAAAGCACATAAAGCCATTGCCAAAATGGATGTAGGCGGAATAATGATCAATGACAGCAGTGATTACCGGATTGATGCGATGCCATTTGGCGGTGTGAAAAATTCAGGGTTAGGCAGGGAAGGAATCAAATTCTCCATTCAGGAGATGACAGAACCGAAAGTAGTCTGCTTTAAATTATCGAGCTATTAGAAGTTTTTTAATTTAATAATACCAGACAGCTGTCAAGCTGCCTGAATATCGTGTGAGGAAGAACGATCCGGCTGCTCCGGAGGGTCTTCCTTTCCTTTTAGATAGCTGAAGTCATAATTTATGTCATTCAACAACATTCCTAAACCTTTGAAATGCAGACAGGCTTTATATTAAAAGCCCTATCAAACTTGCATTGCAGTTTTCCAGCAGGCACACAGGGTCACTGCTTTGATTGAGCCAAATAAAAGAAAAGAAGGATTAATAAGGAGGATTTTATTTTGAAGAAAAACCGTGACCGCGCTTCATATAACAATCCAGTCTTTAAAATCTCAGCCATAATCGTTGGACTTTTTACCATTTGGGGAGCCTTTTCACCTGATAGTCTTGCAAAAAATGCCTCTATCGTTTTTAACTTTACAAGTAAATCATTAGGATGGCTTTATTTACTCAGTGTAGCTCTTTTTGTTTTCTTCTGTTTATACCTTGCTTTTAGTAAATATGGAAACATAAAACTCGGGCGGGATGGAGAAAAAGCCGAATATTCCTTATTTGCCTGGATCAGTATGCTGTTCAGCGCGGGTTTCGGTGTAGGAATTGTCTTTTGGGGTGTAGCAGAACCGCTGTCTCACTTTTCTTCTCCACCGCTTCCTGGAGTAGAGCCGCAATCAGCAGAAGCCGCACGGGTAGCCATGCGATATTCCTTTTTTAACTGGGGCATTCATCAATGGTCAGTCTTTGCCATTGTCGGACTGGCTCTTGCTTACTATCAATACCGTCATAAAAGGAGGGTTCTTGTAGGCGAAGTATTAAGCGCAAATCACCCAGAAAAAAGAAAAAGGCTGAAGTCAGCGGTCAATATACTTGCTGTCATTGCTACGGTAACGGGAATTGCCACCTCGATGGGAATGGGTGTCCTGCAAATTAATGGCGGCTTGAACTATGTCTTCTCAGTTCCAAACAACCCTTGGGTGCAAATCGGCATTGTAGGCATCATGCTCGCCCTTTATCTTGTTTCAGCTACTACCGGTATTGATAAAGGGATTAAGATTTTGAGTAATACAAACATGATTTTGGTCCTTGCTTTAATGGTGTTCTTCCTGTTCAGAGGTCCCACGGTATTCATATTTGAAAGCTTCGTCCTTGCCATCGGCGATTATATCCAGCATTTTATGGAAATGAGCTTCTACTTGACCCCATACACAGGAGAAACGTGGGTTCAGGATTGGACAGTTTTTTATTGGGCATGGGTGATAGCCTGGTCTCCTTTCGTCGGTTCCTTTGTTGCCCGGATTTCAAAGGGGAGAACGATCAGGGAATTTGTAATAGGTGTAATGGTTGTCCCTCCGGCTATTGGGTTTGTATGGATGGCCATTTTCGGAGGAACGGGATTATACATGGATTTATTCCAGGGTACCGCCATATCCGAAGCGGTTTCGCAAGATGTGACAACTGCCATTTTCGTTCTGTTAAAGGAGTTTCCATTATACACATTGTTATCAGTGCTTATGCTGGTCCTAATCGTCATATTCCTCGTAACTTCAGCTGATTCAGCTGTTTTCGTCCTGGGCATGATGACGTCTGATGGGGATTTGAATCCATCCAACATGGTAAAAGTTATCTGGGGTGTATTAATGGCTGGGATTACTGCCGTGTTAATTGCCAGCAGCGGATTAAAAGGGCTGCAAACTGCTTCCTTGGTCTCCGCTCTTCCTTTTACCATCATATTGGGCATTATTAGCATTTCGCTCTATAAATCATTGTCCAGGGAGAGAAAAGAAGCAAAAGGACAAGCCAAGCCGGTTCCCCTGCAGAAAGCCCAGTAAAAACTCTGGTTAAATTCAATTTCTAATCGAAGAGTCAGCTAATAACAGAATAAAACCCCAAACAAGAAGGGGTCACATTATTTGGGACATAAACAAGCAGGAAATGGCATATAATGGATTGTAACTAAGGGAACTTAGAACCCCCTTAGTCCTGGTGATGTCAACCAGGAGCGCGACAATAGGTAAATCTTGGTGTGCGGGTGGATCTTTAGATTATCCACCCTTTTTTATGTATTAATTCTCAAATTTAGTAACAAGTATAATGCCCTGACCATGAATGGAATAACTTTTAAACTTTGTATATATAACTCTAATAATTCAAGAATATATGAAGTTCTAGATAGTATCGCTATACGAGGAGACATTCTGGTTAGTCATGGAAACACACCTCAATATACTCCTGTACCTGCAAAGGAGCTAATTAAAAACCGACGAAGGGAAGCAGAAGAAAATTTTGAACTGGCAGAAAAATCACTAGCAGAGTTCGAACGTTCTGCAAATGACCGTGAAAATATCTGGACCATCACTGGACGCAATGAAATACTCGATAAGGTAAAAGAATGTATTTTATTTGAAAAAAAAAGAATTCTTTTAGAGGTATGGAAAGAGGAATTCAAAGAACTGGATTCTGATATAAGACAGTCAGCAAATAGAGAGGTCAACGTAACAAATATTGCTTATGGGGAAATCGCCTCTGATTTTGCTAATGTTTACCTTCATTATATGGGCCATGAAATTGCAGAAGAGTATGGTGGACGATGGATTGTTATTAGTGCAGATGGATTCAGAAGTAGTAGCAGGTATTGTCTCGTTGGGGAAAGATAGCCGTGCAGCATGGACAAGGCATGTAGGTTTAGTAATGCCAATTACAGAAGTCATGATTCATGATTTGTACCTAATGGAAATTATGGAGAAACATAGAGACCATTTGGAGGAAAGCTTTGGAGAAAACCTCGTGAATTTACGCCGGAAATTCTCTATTTACCCAGATTTTAAAAAGCACTATATAAAATAAATTTGTATTATTGTCTGTTTATACAACATAAGAAAAGCAGCTTTCTTCATAGCAAATAGGCAGTTCTTATTTAACTACATGGTGCAAGAGTTGAAGATCAGTATGATTGGCAGCGCTTTTTTCATATTCGACTAAACCAGCTAATAGTTTGTCAACATTTTTCAATAAAAAGAATAATAACGTCATGATATACTAAAAATGTTCATGCCAAATAACCTTCCTCTATGTTTAATTTGGAAGGTTTTGTTGTATTTAGTTAGATATAGTTTTTAAACTGTATCTTGGAAAATAGTTCTGCTTTTTAATAAGGCAAAAATCCAATGTAAGAGCTTATTAACACATGCAATAACTGCTACTTTGAAGGGTTTTCCTTCTTCACGTTTTTTATCGTAAAACTCTCTTAATCTTTTATTGCGTGCGATGATTTTATCAGTCGTTTTCTTTTTACGAGCATCACGAATACCACTTTGAACTGCCTTATACAAGGCATGTCGAAGTCTACTAGAACCTCGTTTGGTAATTCGATTTACAGATGCGGTAAACTTACCAGAAGAGAAAACACTAGGATCTACTCCAGCGAATGCAACGAGCTTTTTGGCATCATTGAACCGATCTATCTCACCAATCTCGGAAATAATCGTGGCGGCGATTTTCTCTCCAATTCCAGGGATAGACTGCAGTATATGATATTCTTCAATTTCTTTAGCGAGGGCATCTATTTCACCTGCAATCTTAGATAGATGCTCTTGGTATTGAAGAACGATCTTGACTAATAACTCTAGATTAAAAATATTACTCTGGTAGAGGTTGCTTTGAAACGGATTACGAAGGGCTGCTTCCCTTAATTTTTTGGCCTTTTCGTTTGCCCATGCATCTGAACGACTCATACATAGCGAAGCTATTTTCTCTGTTATTTCTCTTTCACTCACACTTAACACTACTTCTGAAGTAGGAAATTCTAATAATGTAAGCAATGAGACTTTGGAATATAAACTTCCAAAAACTCCTCTATATTCAGGAAATACCTGATCCAAAAGGGTATGCAGCTGTATTTTAGTCTGTGCTGATACTTCGGCAATACTTTCTTGTTGTCTTGTTAGATTACGAAGATTTAATAGTTGAATTCCTCTTTTTTTATAAGGCTCTAATTCTTCTTTATAAAACAGTTCGCAAAGGTGAAAAGAATCAATTGTATCTGTTTTTACCTTCCTTAAACTCGAACTTTTGGCTCGATGGGAGATAAGAGGATTGACAACAATATAAACAAAACATTGCTCCTCAAGAAATTGAATTACAGGAAAATGGTAATGTCCTGTTGATTCTAAAACCACCGTTGGCTGATGACCACCAGCTGAACTCTCTACTTCATGAAGGAACTCTAATAAACTACCTAAACCATCAGTATTGTGTTTGATACTAAAGCTCTTACGATACGGTTTGCCTTTGTCTAAAAATGCTTGAACCTGACTTTCACCTTTTGAAACATCCAGACCAATGACTGGATTCATAATCATATCTCCTCCTTTGTAAAACAACAATTGTCGGTATCCCCTAAGGCTTCTTGTAATGTCATAGGTTCGCTTGTTAAACGGGATCGTTGTCCCAACCAGCCTGAAACATGTTTATACAAGTAGGGGGTGAACAGTTTAGTTGACGGGATTTAACCCACGGGTGCGACGTTCTACCCCGACTACCGTAATATTAAGACCATAAATAAAAAGGTCAACCAGAAATATCTGGCTAACCTTATATTACGAACGGGTGCTTTTCCTGAATAAGGATAAGTGCCCGTTTGTCATATATGAGCAGACTTTACAGTAAATTACATTGTTACTGTGCTAATCATTCAATAAACCGAAGGCTTAATTTCAATCAAAAGTTGCAGTGAACTTCATTCCATTTGTCGATCCCTGAATTTATTTTATTCACTACAATAGAGGAGGAAGCAAGAAGTCTAAATCAAGCTTGTAAAATTACTTTGAATGCTAAGTAAAGGAAGTGTATCCTGTGAAACTAAACCATATCAATCTTACGGTCACCGATGTTAACGCTGCTCGAGAGTTCTTGGAGAAATATTTCTACTTGCAAACCAAGAGCATAAATAGCGATTCATTTGCTGTAATGACTGACGATAACGGATTGTTATTAGCTTTGATGAAAGATACTCGGGCCAACTACCCCAAGTCCTTTCATATTGGCTTTTTTCAAGAGAGTAATGAACGAGTAAACGAGATCAATCAACGATTGAAGGATGATGGATTTGATGTGAAGCCGCCTAAGATGGCTCATCGATGGACATTCTATGTTAAAGCCCCAGGAGGATTTACTGTGGAGGTACTTAGTTGAGTAAGATATATTCGATACTTGGGTTACCTAATACTGCAAAGAATCAAGAATGCTTATATTCATGTTCAGCTGCCAATCAGGCAGTTTTTTCTTTTTAAACTACCAGTATTGACACTTCCTATCCATTTTCACTCTCTGTGGTGAAGCGCTGATTTTTGCGCTTCATGGATGGATAAAGGGGAAGGCTAGTGGAACAGTCTTTGCAGGAGAATAAGGGGTTTTAATTGAATAAGTAATAAAGCCTGGAGCTGCTGCCGAGCTCTATGAAATATAAACCAGTTAAGGTATAAAACCAAAAGAGGATTAACTCTTTTTCAAAATCACCATTGAGAAACTTAATAATAAGAATGCTTATTCCCTTTATACAAAATAAAAATACAGAGGCCTGCTGAAAATATAGAAGTGCATGAAAGATTATTAGAATTTCTTTGATTTAAAGACTCTAGCTGTAATGTTCAAATAAAAGGCTAGATGATTGAACAGCTGCCCATTTCTTGAAATTTGATAGAGAATAATAAAATAAGTTTCTGGAGGTCTTATGGATAGAAACAGATATTCAGCAATAGCCCATCAAAGCCACACTTTTTATAATCCGGTGAATTCATCAAAGATAGACAAAGTTATTGAATTACTTGATTTAAAAGATAATGACAAAGTAATTGATATCGGTGCTGGGAAAGGTGAGATTCTTTTTCGGATTATTGAAAGATACAGAGCTAAATGTATTGCTATCGAAAAATATGCTGGTTTCACAGAACAACTTCAGGTAAATGCTGAAAAAAGAGGGGTTTTAAATAATATTGAAATCATTACAAAAGATGCTAAAGCAGCAATGAAGACAATTAATGAACCGTTTGAGGCAGCAATTTGTATTGGTTCAACTCATGCATTAGGAGGGTTACATGAAACTTTGGATACGCTGAGAAAGTGTGTAAAAAAGGGTGGATATGTGCTCATCGGTGAAGGCTACTGGAAGCAGCAGCCAAGTAAAGAATATTTAGAGGCGCTTGGGGGAGCTGAAGAATCCGAATTACTAACCCACTTCGAGAATGTGAAGGCTGGCGAAAACCTTGGCTTAATTCCACTATGGTCTTACACTGCTAACGAAGATGAATGGGATGAATATGAGTGGCTTTATGCTATGTCCATTGAGAATTATTGTTGCGAACATCCTGAAGATCCAGATCGCGATGCGATGCTGCAAAAAATCCGGACTTGGAGAAGTACATATCTGAAATGGGGCAGAGATACCCTTGGATTTGGGATATATCTTTTTAGGAATATGTAAAATCCAATTTAAGGATGCAATTGTTGAAAATCATAGGTAGAAAATGATCAAACTTTGTTGTAATCCAAACTTAAATCTGCTAAAAAGGAATCCATTTGATTCTTCTTTTTTCAAAATGGATTCTTCTTATTTATCGTAAAAAATGGTTGAGGTTGGTGAACTAAAGGGGTTATGTTGAACGGAAGCTGCTAATCAGGCAGCTTTTTTCTTTTAAAACTAACTGGGCAGTTTAGTAGAAGAAGGATGACATGAACATACAGGAATATTATACTTAGGCTGTATTAAGTTAAGGTGTTTTACCTTTATTAGATTAATACATAACGAAGATAAAAGATAAAAGATAAAAGATTAAAATTATTAAACTGATGTTGCAGAGGTACTCAATTGTTTCTGAACAAACATCCTCAACATATATCGCATTAAGACCCGATTTTGTTGACGATTTAAACGGCGTGGAAACTTCTGCCTAAACTTCAAAAAGTTATGTTTAATGATTAGGATATTATAGTTTAAAAGGAGATTATAATGGTTTTAAAATATAAATGTTTAATCTTAGACCACGATGATACAGGGGTAAAAAGTACACCAGGTATACACTATCCATCATTTGTAGAGGCTCTTAAATACTTGCGGCCAAGTGATAAACTTATTACTTTTGAAGATTTTGTTAGATACTGTTTCAATCCAGGTTTTTCTTCTTTATGCAAAGACATTATTCAATTCACAGAGAAAGAGCAAAAATATCAGCAAGCAGTATGGAAAAAATATACCGAATCAACTGTACCAGACTTCTATGAACTGTTTGCAGAAACAATTCAAGAATTTAAAAAACAAGGTGGAATTGTGACGGTTGTTTCTCATTCTGAGAGAAGCCGAATTGAAAGAGATTATTCTATTCATTGTGGTTTTGTGCCAGACGCTATCTTTGGATGGGAACTTCCTGAACATCAGAGAAAACCACATCCATATCCAATTAAGGAGATTTTAAAACGCTTTAATCTTCAAGAAACTGAAGCACTAATGTTAGATGACTTAAAACCTGGATTGGAGATGGCGAGAAGTTGTCATGTTGATTTTGCCGCTGCTGGATGGTCTCACAGTATTCCCGAAATAAAGGAACAAATGAAATTAGAATCTAAATATTACTTTGAAACAGTAGAACAATTTTATCAGTTTATATTGTGTAAATGACAAAACACTTGGGGAAACCCAAGCGTTTTTATGTGCTGATTCACTTGTTGATACTATAAAATTAGTATGAATTAATGTGTTCATTCGATATCAAATTTAAATTTCCTACTCCAAAACAAAAACAGCTTAATCGACAACAACGCTCTTTATAAAGGGAAGATTGAGCCAATGAACATATAAAAGCACACTTTGTGAAGAAAAGTACTTACAGCAAAGGGTGCTTATGTTCAAGACAGCTAACCAAAATAAGCGATTTCTTGTTGGCTAAAGGGGCAGGTCAGTTAAATAAGTATTCTTGCACTTTCAAGAAAATAACCACCTGCTTATAAAAGCGGATGGTTATTTAAGATGTTTACTTTGAAATTTTCCATTTTCTCTATACTTCTTCTGAAATCTCTTTTCTATTAGGAGCAAGTGGAGGCTGTTCTAGCCACCTATTTTGTTCCATAAGGTTAAACCACTTTTTTGTAACCATAAGATTTTTTAAAATTGTTCCTTCATAAGCAGTTACAAGGTCTGTTCGCATTGCTGATGCTAATCCTGCCCCATGATAGTTTTGTGCAGCCTGGAACAAGAAACCAATATGATACAACATTAACTTATCGGAAAATGGTGAATCCGTTGAAGTTGTCACTTCTGTTTCCCAGGATTTCGGAACGGGTAAATTGTCTGATTGCATTATTTTTGAAAATTTTTTTATTTGTCCATCTGCTGTTTTCTCTGAATCGCTTAAAAACTTCCTTACTTCTTTTGTTTGAGCGACTTGACTGAATGCAATAGAAAGGGTTTTAGCCATAATGCTTTTTTTAAGGTTGAAGGATATACTAATAATTTCTGTTGCTGCTAATTTTCTGCCCTTGCCGAAATATCCATCTGTGAAATCCTGGCTGGAAACAAATTCAGGGTTTTTAGCAGGATAAAACAAAGGGTCTCTCTGAAAATTTCCTTTCTGCAGTAATAACTCAATTGTTTGGTGGTACATATTTTTTGCATCCGTATTGCAGGAATCGTAAAACTCCCTTAAGTCTTTTCTGACAGAAACACCTAATGAAGTGCTGTGGCCCAGTAAACCGTGTAACGTCATGATATGTAAATAATTCAAGCAAAATATATCCGTAAACAATCTCTGTTTACCATTGAAGAGGTCAGAATCATTAAATCCAATTGGAACTGGAAACCCGTCACTCTGTATAAAGGATACAATTTGTTGCTTTTGTTTTCCGAATGTCTTAATAGCATCCTCAAAAATGGCTTTGATTTGCTCATCCTCAATAATTGAGACCATATATCTATTTACAACATCAGTCATTGTACCATTTATAAATTCTCCCCAAAGAGTGCCTATTTCGGAAGCTGTGAGTTTTAAATTATTCTTATCCTCCACGCTATCACCTCTGTCATATTATTTACCAATTTAGCAAGCAATATGAAATTGAAAATAATAAGAAAACATTCTGAAGAAATTCATTAATAATAACAAAACTTTGAATAAAAGACCTTTTTAGGTCTGGCTAGTAACAGCAGTACATTTGGCAACCTTCAGGGGCATTTAGGGTCTGGCTTCAGCCTCAGAGAAAACCACGCGTTCTCACGCGTGGTTTTTATTTAAACTGAAGTGCAGGTTAGTTGAATGGTTATAACTAAAAAATCGTAATGATTACTATTTACAAATCGTAATCATTACGATAAAATATTTACAAAGTAAAGGGGGAGTAAAATTGTTGAAAAAATTTGCAGGCTTACTTAGTTTAGTTATTGTCATCTTTACGCTAGCTGCGTGTGGAGGAAAAGCTACAAACAGCAGTGAAAGTGAAAAGGAACCAAAAGAATCTGGCAAAGAGTTAAAGATTTTTACAACTGTATATCCACTTCAGTTTTTTGCTGAACAAATCGCAGAAGACCAAGCTTCTGTGGAGTCTATTCTGCCACCGGGATCAGATTCGCATACATATGAACCAACCACCAAAGATATGATAAAAATATCTGAATCCGATGCTTTTATTTATAATGGGGCAGGTTTAGAATCATATGCAAACAAAATCTCGGAAACTATTCAATCTGATGACGTCAAGATACTTGAAGCATCAAAAGGAATTAACTTGGAAAAGCATGTACATAACCATGAAGGAGAGGATGGCCAAGTGAGTGACCACACTCATGAAGAAGAAGGCAGTCATGAGGACGAGCATGCTGGACATAATCATGGGGATCAAGATCCTCACGTTTGGCTGGATCCTATTCGTTCTATTCAGCTTGCAGAGCATATAAAAGATTTATTAGTTGAATTAAAACCTGATCAAGAAGATTTCTTTAACCAAAACTTTGAGGAGTTGAAAGGAAAGCTCGAAAACTTAGACCAAGACTTCCGTGCACAACTTGAAAATTTACCTGAAAATAAAATTATTGTATCTCATGCTGCTTATGGCTATTGGGAGAAAAGCTATGGGATCGAGCAAATCGCAGTATCTGGATTGAGCCCTGCTAACGAGCCCTCACATAAAGAGGTACAAAACATCATTAAGACCGCTGAAAAACATGGATTGAAACATGTATTTTTTGAACAGAATATAACTCCTAAAGTGGCGGACATAGTAAGGAAGGAAATTGATGCAGAGGCTTTACGCATACACAATTTATCGGTTTTAACAGAAGAAGATATAAAGAATAATGAGGACTACTTTACTCTCATGCAGCACAACTTAGAGGAACTAACAAAAGCTTTATCTGAACCTTCATCAGAGGGGGCAGCTCAGACAAATGAACAGGGTGAACACGATCACGGCCATACTCATGCACATGATGAAGAAACAGCAAAAATTTATGAAGGGTATTTTGAAGACAGTCAGGTGAAGGATCGATCCTTATCCGACTGGGAAGGAGACTGGCAGTCTGTATACCCATATCTTCAAGATGGTACGCTTGACGAAGTATTTACTTATAAAGCAGAACATGAGGGTGAGATGACAGCTAAAGAATATAAGGAATATTATAATGAAGGATACCAAACAAATGTTGGACGAATTCAGATTCAGGGGAACAAGGTAACGTTTTTCAAAAATGGAGAAGAATATACTGGTGAGTATATCTATGATGGGTATGAAATTCTAACATATGATGCGGGGAATAGAGGGGTTAGATATGTATTTAAACTAGAAGCAGAAGCTGAAGGTCTTCCTCAATATATTCAGTTTAGTGATCATAGTATCTATCCGACAGAAGCTGCTCACTATCACCTTTATTGGGGTGATGACCGAGAAAAATTGTTGGAGGAAGTTACCCATTGGCCTACTTACTATCCATCAGAAATGGATGGCCATGACATTGCCCATGAAATGATGGAGCATTAATTTAAGAGTGGCAAGGTTTATAACTTTAGATTCCAGGGGTGCTTATGCTAAATAGCTGCTAATCAGGCAGCTTTTTTCTTTTTAAACTAAAGAGGCAGCATTCCTGTAATAAAGGAGAATGGAGTTTGAACAAGAAAATAACCTCTTGGTAGAATGAGAGAGTCATGAAGCCGGGAAGCGAAAACTAGAATGAGGTATAAATGTAAAGGTTATGGTGCTGCACTAGGTGTATTGATGGAAGATGAACAAGTGGTAAAGGTATACTCCTAACAATTGGATGGTTATCTTTCATCCTTACCTTTAATTTAATGCCGCCTATGCTATTGTTTTTTCCTATGAGTTGTAATAATAATGCGAGATTACCAGGGGGATAAGCAGGGGCAGCTATGGTTATTTTAGGTAGAATAAGCGGTATCGCTGTGGCTTTTAGGGATGTTCGTCAGTAATTACTTAATGAAGGGTAATTTGTATACACCTCACTAGACTTGTTTTAATTTCAGATAAGCGTCCATCCACACTGGAAGAGTTGAAAGAGAGGAACCGTTCTAATCTTGAAACACTTCATGCGAAACAAGATCGGGATGAAAGTCTGATTCTATAACGAATGATCCGTCTAACTTATGATTTAATACTTCTTCTGTTAGTGTTTCTGTGACACCAGTAATTAGCGATAGATTTACATTTTTATATTTCTTAATATAGCTGGACAATATTTTTGGTAAATGAATTAGGGTTTTAACTTTTCCAATCTCTAATTTTCCAGACGGTTCTTCATTACTTTGAATGGCTTTTCTCAGTTTTGGAGGAAGTTATTCGTGTAATTTCAGAAGATTTAATGATTGAGTACGGTACTGTGTTAACCTCTCTTGCTTTTAGATACTAGCAGGTATTATCATATTGTGATTTTAACCGTTTATTGACCGGGGAGAAATTAGATGCGGTGATCCATGAGGGATTATCGCACTTTTTTTTGAACTCAGTTCTTTTTTTGAAAACTCCACTAATACTATTGAGGATAAATTTTGAAATTTTTATAAAATTTACAAACACTCCATATAAAATTAAAAATTGTCTGTTACTATTTAATCGACAGACAGTCGGTTCATAAAGGCGGTGAAACAATGAGAAAAGAAGCGGAGGAACGCAGGAACGAAATACTTGATGCAGCCGATGAGCTTTTTGGTCAGAAGGGTTTTGATGGAACGAGTACAAATGATATTCTCGAAAAGGTCGGTATTGCGCGTGGTACACTGTATTATCACTTCAAGTCGAAAGAGGATATTATGGACTCGTTGGTTGACCGGTATAGTGTTCGTCTTTTAGGCTCTGCGCAGGAAATTGCTGCAGATGAGAGTATTCCTGTAGTCGAACGTATTATCCGAGTTGTTATATCAATTAATTTAAGTGGCGGAAGCAGCCAGGAAATTATGGAGCATATTCACAAGCCACAGAATGCCCTTATGCATAAGAAAATAGAAAAGGTCATCATCAATGGAGTTACGCCAATACTGACGGGAATAATCCAAGAGGGCATTGAACAGGGCCTATTTAATACTCCGTACCCGTATGAATGTATGGAAATGATTGTTACATATGCTAATACCGTTTTTGATGATGATATGGTAGAGATGACCTATGAGGAGCGTGCATCACGGATACGAGCAATTATATTCAACGGAGAAAGGCTGCTCGGTGCAAAAAGCGGAAGTCTGATGAATATTATGCAAATGTTTGGTAGCGAAAATGCTGTAAATAATGAATAAATTTGGGAATTCGATTTAAAAGCTTAAAAAAAGAGGTGGCTTATGTATTTCAGAATACTCCGCAATGACATTTTAAAGAGCAAAGCAATAACATTTACAACAATGATATTTGTTGCTGCAGCATCCATGCTTGTTTCACTCGCAGTAATACTGGCGGTCAATCTTTCGGGTGCACTGGACACGTTAATGACAAAATCTGAAACTCCACATTTTATGCAAATGCATTCCGGTGATATTGATAGAGCACGACTTAAATCCTTTGCAGAGCAACATAACAATGTCGAAGAGTATCAGGTAGTTGAATTTCTTGGCATGGACGGTGCTCACATTATTTTAGGTGATAACTCGCTAGCAGATAGTGTTCAGGACAACGGCTTCAGCTTACAGAACGAAAAGTTCGATTATCTTCTTGACCTTAACGGCAAAATCATCAACAACGTATCTGACGGCGAGCTTTATGTTCCAGTAACCTTTATGAAAGATAGCACAGTCCAAGTAGGTGAAAAGGCCGTAATCAGCGGGAAGGAATTTACCGTTGCGGGATTTCTCCGTGACTCGACCATGAATTCCTCGCTCTCCGCGTCAAAACGATTTCTTGTAAGCAACAATGATTTTGCGGAAATAAAAGACTTTGGTAGTATCGAATATCTAATTGAATTTAGATTAAAGGATTTCTCCGCGATAGGCGAATTTGAAACAGCCTATGCTTCCGCAGGCCTTGAAGCGAACGGACCAACCGTTACCTATACGCTTTTCAAAACGATGAACGCTATTTCAGACGGGATGATGATTGCAGTTATTCTTCTTGTAAGCGCACTTGTGGTTACAATCGCATTTATGTGCATACGCTTCACGCTCCTTGCGAAAATAGAGGACGACTACCGCGAAATTGGGGTAATGAAGGCAATTGGGATGCGTATTTCCGACATAAAGCGGATTTATCTTGCGAAATACTTAGGCTTAGCGGCGATAGGCAGTATTCTTGGATTTATTCTTTCGGTTATGTTCCAAGGCGTGCTTCTTGAAAATATCCGACTTTTCATAGGTGAAAGTAAAAATTCTTCTTATGCGAATGTCTTAGGAGTTATCGGTATCCTTCTCGTTTTCCTGGCAATTATTGCTTATGTCAATGGTGTGCTGAAACGATTTCGGAAAATATCCGCTGCGGAAGCTTTACGCTTTGGAACTTCTCAGGTAAAGACAAATGACGCTAAGCGTTTTTCCTTAGTTAGAAACAGACTGTTTAGTACGAATGTTTTTCTGGGAATCAAGGATGTTCTAGCAAGAAAAAAACTTTACGCAACAATACTTATTGTCCTGGTGATTTCGGCATTTATCATTATTGTTCCACAGAACCTGCACAGCACAATTTCCTCAAAAAGCTTCATTCAGTATATGGGGATTGGAAACTACGATATGCGTATTCAGGCCAATTCATCTGATAATACCGATGAAATTGAAAAGACGATAGAAAGCGACGACGCCGTTTCCAAGTATGCTGTTTTGACAACAAAGACCTTTAAAGTAAAAGCGAGAAACGGTTTAGAAGAAAATATAAAAGTTGAACTTGGTGACCATTCTGCATTTCCAATAGAGTATTCTGAGGGAAGAGCACCTTCCCGTGATGACGAAATTGCGCTTTCAGCTATAAATGCCGGTGAACTGAGCACAAAGATAGACGAAATTATAACGCTGGTGATTGAAGGGAAGGAGAAAAAGCTCACGGTTACAGGAATATACTCCGACGTTACGAATGGTGGCAAAACTGCAAAGGCTGTATTCACCGACAATTCGGCGAAAGTCATGTGGACCATCCTCTGTGTTGAACTTTTGGATAAATCCCTTGTCGACAGGAAGGTTGCGGAGTATTCAGACCGATTTGATTTTGCAAAGACTTCAGATATAGATAAATTTGTATCTCAGACCCTCGGCTCGACAATAAGATCCGTTGAAATAGCATCTTACGCTGCAGTTACTGTTGCGCTTGTTATTACAGTACTGGTTACTATATTATTCATGAAAATGCTAGTTGCAAAGGACAGACCTTCTATTGCCATTATGAAGGCGCTCGGTTTTACAAACTCGGATATTAGGGCGCAGTATGTTTCTCGTTCAGTTTTCGTTCTAATTGTCGGAATTATTCTCGGTACCCTACTCGCGAATACTCTCGGAGAGTTCCTTGCGGGCGTGCTAATCTCTTCGTTCGGAGCGTCAACGTTTAATTTTACGGTCAATCCTTTTACGGCATATCTGCTAAGTCCGTTGATGATGATATTCATTGCACTTATTGCAACCATGATCGGCACCTCGAGCGCGGGACAAATAAAAATTTCCGAAAATATAAAGGAGTAGGAGGAGTAGACATATGGAGAAGATTATTATTGGTGAGCATATAGTAAAAACTTTCGGTGAGGGCGATGAAGAGCGCACTGTTCTCGATGGAGTATCTATTGAAATAAACGAGGGTGAGTTCGTAGCAGTTATGGGACCTTCGGGCTCTGGAAAATCTACACTACTGTTTGCTTTAAGCGGAATCGATGGTGTTGATGACGGAAAGATCGTTTTTGACGGCAAGGATTTATCGGCATTCGGGGAGACTGAGCTTTCAGATATACGTAGAACAAAAATGGGGTTAATTTTTCAGCAGCCGACCATGCTAAAAAGTCTGAATATTCTCGACAACATTATTCTTCCGTCAATTCGCGGAAACCGAAAAAACATCGCAAAAGTTTCGGAGAAGGCAAGAACGCTTCTTAAAAGGGTAGGCATTGCGGAGCTTGAAACGCGCGATACTACACAGGTTTCGGGAGGTCAGCTTCAGCGTGCGGGTATATGCAGAGCATTGATGAGCAGTCCGAAAATTATCTTCGGCGACGAACCAACAGGTGCCCTTAACTCAAAATCTGCCCATGAAATAATGGACATTTTTTCTGAAATCAATGCGGATGGTACTGCGATTATGCTTGTAACTCACGATGCGAAGGTTGCAGCGCGGACGGAACGTATTCTGTTTATGCTGGACGGAAAAATTGTAAGTGAGTTGAAGCTTCCAAAGCTGAACGGGTCGGATATAGAACGTAGAGTCGAAGAAGTGACGGCGAAAATGTTGGAAGTAGGAATATGATTATTGTTTCACAGTCTGATAGAAATTACTTATTTAAAAACATATCATCGCCATACTTAGAACAAATACTTTTCCTGCTAAACGTTATACAAATGACCCTAGTATCCATTACTTTGATAAAAAAAGTAAAAACTTTATTGGGCTAAAGGGTGCTTTTGTTCAAGAATTGGCTGCATATTAGGCAACTTCTTTCTTTTTAAACTAAAGGCAGTTTATTAATTAACCAAAACAACATTTTGAAACTTAGAGATGACTATGCATTGGAGGGAAGCGCATGGCTGAATTTTTTATGCACCCATTGCTGTGGCTTTTTGGCTGGCGGGAAAGGATCGGAGAATGAGGAATAGCAAGTACGGACAGCCCAATCAGGGCTGTTTTTTATTGAAAAAAAGGATTGGCAGAAATGCTGAAACATATTTTTTACAATAGTTTAACACGTCCTAAAGAAAGGTTTAAATTTCCATCAGTACAATGTCAGTATAGAGGAGGGATTGCATGAAAATAGCTGTTGCAGGAACAGGTTATGTGGGATTAATTACAGGTGTTTGTTTAGCAGAAATGGGACATCGGGTGATTTGTACAGATATTATGGAAGAAAAAATTCAGCTTCTTAAAACGGGGCGATCGCCTATTTTTGAGCCGGGACTAGAGCAGATGCTGAAGAACAACCTCTTAAGCGGCCGTTTAGCATTCACTGTAAATCCTAAAATTGCCTATAAGGATGCAGAAATAATCTTTATTGCAGTTGGTACACCGGAAAACCATGACGGGACAAGTAACCTGGATTACGTTCATGCAGCAGCTTATTCTATTGGTATATGTATTGAAAATGATGTTATTGTCTGTACAAAGAGCACAGTTCCTGTGGGGACAAATGAAAAAATCAAAGAAATTATTCAAAGTGTAAAGCCTCCGCCTCACCAGGCAGAGGTTGTTTCCAATCCTGAATTTCTGCGAGAAGGTTCTGCAATTATTGATTTTTTCAACGGTGACCGAATAATATTAGGAACCAATTCAAAAAGCGCAGCAGCAAAATTGGAGGAACTTTATCTTCCTTTAAAAATACCTATCATTAAGACTGATATGCGAAGCGCTGAAATGATTAAGTATGCATCAAATGCCTTCCTCGCTGCCAAAATCAGCTTTATTAATGAAATTGCAGCAATATGTGAAAAAACCGGAGCCAACATTGAAGAAGTTGCATATGGGATTGGAAAAGACAAGAGGATTGGGCCGTATTTTCTGCAGGCGGGAATTGGCTATGGAGGTTCCTGCTTTCCAAAAGATACAAAAGCCCTTGTGAAATTAGCGGGTAATGTACAGCACAAATTTGAGCTTCTCGAATCCGTAATCAAAGTGAATAATCGTCAGCAGACCTTGGCCGTCAGCCTAGCCAAAAATATATTAGGTTCATTAGAAGGCAAAAGAGTGGCTCTCCTGGGTCTTGCATTTAAGCCGGATACAGATGATGTTAGGGAAGCGGCGTCATTAATGATTGCCAAAAGACTTCTGGAAAATAACGCATCGGTTATCGCATATGATCCTGCTGCGGTACCCAATGCAAGAAAGGTTTTAGGAGATGCAATCGAATATACGATGAATGTACAAATAGCCTTAGAAAATGCCGACTTGGCTATTATTGCAACTGAATGGGAACAAATCAAACATTTTCCGCTGGAGTTATATACAGAAAGAATGAAATCCCCCGTTATAATTGACGGGAGAAACTGCTACTCTCTTCGAGACATCAGCAGACATTCTATCAGCTATATTTCAATCGGAAGGCCTTATATCATCCAAGATAAAATAATGGAAGGAAGATCATATGAAAATAGCTTTCTTCACTGATACTTTTTACCCTGACATCAACGGAGTCGCGAAAACACTCAAAAGATTTACAGACTATTTAAGCGATCAGAAAATCACCTTGAAAATTTTTGCGCCATCCAGCCAATCAGATGAGTATGTTTCTTCCCATATTCGCCGATTCAAAAGTGCCTCTTTTTTCCTATATCCAGAATGCAGGGTGGCTTTTCCAAATTATTTTCAAATCAAAGAGGAACTTGAAAAGTTTTAGCCCGATTTAATACATGTTGCCACACCTTTTAATCTGGGGCTTAGCGGTCTTTACTGTGCTAAAAAGTTAAATATCCCTTTAGTGGGATCGTACCATACTGACTTTGACTATTATCTTGAATTCTATGATCTCAAATTTCTGTCAAACATACTTTGGAAATACATGACCTGGTTTCACAGCGCCTTAGAAAAAATCTTTGTTCCTTCGGCAGAAACACTGCAGCAATTAAAGCAGCATGGATTTACAAACCTTGAATTATGGCCAAGAGGTGTCGACTGCAAGCTGTTCCACCCATACTATGATAAATTATCAGTCCGCAGGCAATACTCCATCAGCAAAAAATACCTTCTCACCTATGCAGGCAGACTGGCACCTGAAAAAAATGTAGATATCCTCCCTGATATAGCGCAATTACTCCCACCTCATTTTGAAGAAGATATTCATTGGCTAATTGTTGGGGACGGACCACTTCGAAAACAATTACAGGAAGCAGCTCCAAAAAACATGACCTTTACGGGTTATTTAGCAGCCCAGCAGCTAGCTGAAGTGTACTCAGCATCAGATTTGTTTGTTTTTCCATCTCCTACAGAAACCTTCGGAAACGTTGTTCTTGAATCAATGGCCAGCGGAACGCCTGTAATTGGTGCGAATGCGGGGGGAGTTAAAAGCATTATTCAGAATGGTGTAACAGGTTATTTGTGTGAACCTGGAAATGCGGAGGATTTCGCTGCTTCGATCATAAATCTGCTCAAGAACCATAAAGTCAGAAGCCGAATGGGGTTTGATGGCAGGGATTATGCGTTAAAGCAGAAGTGGGATGAAATCTTTGATAATCTAATAGGTCAATATAAAGCGGTTATAGGGGAGAGTGGCGAGAAGAAGAAGAATGACCTCAATCCTTTCCAGAGTGAATTTACAGAAGATTACCTTTGCAGAAATAATTACAGGGTGCCGATAATGCAGCAAAAGCTGGAGTTGAACCGCAAAAATATAACCACCTCTAAAAAGTAGTCCCAGACCGGAAAGAAGGAGTTCGCTCTTACCCTATAGAATTTAATACAACAAATGGTTTGTCTAATTCATAATTTCTTTTAGGGAATAACCATGAATATTCTAAAAAACGTGGAAGTAATTTTTTTATTTACTTTCCTTCTTACCTCTTGCAGCAAAAACAGCAGGTGAACTATACCCATTGGGTAAATTAGTGAAAAATATATATTGAAAGTACTGAAGATGAGGTAGAATCCATACTTTCTCACAAACTTTTAAGGAGAATTTCCTAGATGCGTGCTTAATTTAAAATTAGAAGATATAGAAACCCTCAATACTAATGGACAACATGATGGGAGTCGTGTTTATTTAGAAATTGAACTTAAGAATGGGGTTACTTTTAGAGACGTTTATTGGACTGAATCCAATACATTTCATTCTAGTATAGTTGGAGATAAACATATAAAGGATATTCTCGAATATGAGTTATCAAATTTAAGAAAAAATTTACATGAGTTTGATATAGCTGCTCTCAAATATGAGGGCAGCTTTCCTTGTAATACTTGAACCTATGGCATTTAAGCTAAAAATGGTGAACCATTACACAATAATCTATAGGGTACATTACTTAAAGAACCAGCTGCAGTCTAAGGCGCTTTCTTATTGTACTAAACGGGCATGTTAATTGAATAAGCTTTCGCTAATCTAAATTTAGAATATAGTATTATCACTCCGTGTTTCTGTATGATAAATATTCTAAAAATCTCTTGGAAGCAAGAGAAAGTGTTTTTTGATCTCTGGCAGCAATACCAATATTTCTAAAAGCAGGAACTTCCAGCTCTTTCGCTATAATTTTGTGAGGTATACGCTGTAAAATCAATTCTGGTAATATACTGATTCCCAGCCCGTTTTCCACCATAGACATAATGGCATAGTCATCCCAAGTTGTAAAATTAACTTGCGGTGAAATATGGTGCATCTCAAAAATCTCTGAAATCTCTGCTTTTGCTCCCTTTTCCAATAGCATAAACGGACTGTTCAGTAAGCCGCTAATTGGAAACTTCTCACAATTAGCAAGCGGATGGTTTTGGGGAATCACTACCAGCAAACGGTCTTGTTCCAAAAAAACCGTTTCAAGATCTGCTTTTGACGGCAGCCGTACAAATCCGAAGTCAACACGTCCATCTAAAACCCATCTTTCAATTTCTGTGTAATCACCAAGCAGAAGTTCAAAATCAATCTTCGGGTAATCCTTCTTAAAAACTCTGATCATGTTAGGGAGCCAATGAGTTGCTACGCTGGAAAATGTCCCAATACGAATAATCCCGGACTGTATATGGTGTAAGTCTTCGATTTGCGTCATTAAGATTTTGTACTCATTGCAGATTCTCTTTACTTGGGGCAGTAATTTTAAGCCATCAGAAGTTAAACTGATACCCGCACGTCCTCTTTCAAAAAGGGAAACCCCCCATTCCGTTTCTAAATCGTTAATCATACGGCTGATCCCAGACTGTGTATAGTCCAGTGATTCGGCAGCTTTTGTGAAGCTGCCGAATTCTGCTGCCCTGACAAATGCCATATATTTTTGGATATTCATATTTCTTTTCCTTCCCCATCTGGTTTTGTCATATATATCATGAGAAACATTCGTTTTTGTAATATCTGACACCATGATATGTTATTAATATCAAAAATTCAAGGCAGGAAAGGGGAGCTATAAAAATTGTTTTTTGTGAGTGAAATAATGAAAAAAGCACCTGTCTTCTTTTAGTTTCCGCCCCAAGAAAGGGTCTGCATTCCGACTGAGATTTGAAAATGAAGTTAAATAAACATAATAAGAATCTGCGAAATACAAGCTGATTCGCAGATGGGCAGGAGCAGAAGATGAAACCTAAAATTCAGTTTATATTATCAATGATTACTTTCGGTACAATTGGTTTGGTGGTCCGATATATTGATTTAGCTTCGAGTGAAAGTGCTTTACTAAGCAGTTTCCTGGGATGCATATTTTTATTGCTGGTATTCTTCATGATGAAGAAAAAAATACCTTGGAATTTAGTAAAAACGAATGCTTTATTTTTGATTCTTTCAGGTATTGCATTGGGAGGAAATTGGATTTTTCTTTATCAATCGTATGACCATACGACAATTGCCAATGCAACGCTAGGTTATTACTTTGCTCCTGTGATTGTAATGATTCTATCTCCCTATGTTCTTAGGGAACATTTATCCGTTAAAAAAATGGTTTGTATTGGTGCAGCAATCATAGGTATGTTAATGATTGTAGGTGAAGGCATGAGTGCATCAGAATCAGATGATATTCTTGGACTTTCCTTTGGATTAATCGCAGCAGCATTTTATGCTGCGTTATTGCTTTTAAATAAATTTATTAAAGATATGGGAAAGTTAGAGCTGACCATCATTCAGCTTGGAACAACCACTTTACTGTTAATGCCATATGTTTTCCTTACCGAAGGATTTGGCATCTTTGAAGTATCAAGTTCTTCTATTCCTTTTATTCTAATATTAGGAGTCGTCAACACAGGGATTGGGTTTTGGTTATTTTTCTCCGGTATGGAAAAATTAAAAGGACAGAGCATAGCTATGCTAAGTTATGTTGACCCATTTGTAGCTATATTGATTTCCGCAATTATCCTGCAAGAACAAATGACAATTATTCAAATGCTTGGTGGTATACTGCTATTAGGCTCTACACTAGTTAGTGAATTGAAATCAGTTAACCATTCCAATAGATTAATGAAAACCAGCTGAATAAACTACAAAAACAGTGGGAGGCAATCGTTTCCTACTGTTTTTTAGTTTGATAACTTTAAATAAGCCGCCAGGACCGAGAGGTAATTGAAGAAAGGTTTTCAAATTTGTCAGTTTTTTTCTAATAAAATCAAGGCGCATGTTAGTTTAATAATGGGTAGCTTTATTAAAAAGTTAATCCGTCTCTTTGTAGCTGTTTTAGCAATTATTGATTTTTCTATTGACTTGAAATGCATTTCATAAATTAGATTGAAAGTAAGCTGATTTTCAACGAAGGGAGAAGAGAGATGAACAGAATGATTAACCTTCAACAAGATGAACATGTACTATATACCCTTACAGGGTTATTGGAAATCTTTGATGGAGTACAAAATATCTACTATGGTGATTTATTTTTAACTAATAAAAGATTATATGTAATAAGCACCAAGCCAATAAATGTTGAAAAATCTTTTTGGTTTAAAGGAGAAATGAGAAACATTGAACATTCGACACTCATTGTAGGAAAACACAGGATTGCGATAAGATGGGCATACAATGGAAACCTCCTTTACTTTATAAAAGCTTTTCAGAAATTGGATGTAAATGTGTAGGTTCTCTTGATTCCTGATATATGTGGGAGGTATGTGATGACAAATATTAAAGACATTGCAAGATTAGCAGGTGTATCTGTCTCTACTGTTTCTAGAGTCCTTAACAATTATAAGCACGTTGCCAGAGATAAAAGAGAGTCTGTTCTTAGAGTTATAGAAGAAATGAACTATACGCCAAATAAAAATGCGATTGATTTAATTAGAGGAGAAACCAGAACAATAGGCGTTATTCTCCCATATAACAACAATCCAGCATTTGATCAGATATTAAACGGTATACTGAACAAGGCATTAGAGCATGATTTTTCGATTACGGTACTTCCTTCAATCTATAGTAAAGAGAAAGAAGTGGAGTATTTACAAAAATTAAAAAGCAAGCTGTATGATGGCATCATTATCACTTCAAGAGCAAATGATTGGGAAACGATCATTCCGTATACTGAGTATGGTTCTATCGTTTCTTGTGAATATACACAGCACAAAGAAATTGGATGTTCTTATATGGACCGTTATTCTTCTTATCTAGATGCCTTTCAATTATTAAAAAACAAAGGGCATTATGCTGTAGCTTTCACAACAGCTAGGATAGAAAGCAATAGCACGAAGCAAATGATTGGTGCATATAAGGAGGTTTTTGGTGAATTTCAACCTAAATATCATATTTCAGGGTGTCTTTGCTTAGAAGACGGATATAAAGCAGCGGAGCATTTCCTGCATTTACCGGAGAGACCCACAGCTATCTATGCGAATGGAGATGAAGTGGCTGGTGGTATTTATTTATATGCTAAGTTTCAGCAATTAAAAATCCCTGCTGATTTAGCAATCATTGGTCAAGAAAATCAGCCAATTGGTATTGGTATGGGGATTACTACAGTAGATCATCAGTTAACGAAAATTGGTGAGCAAGCTTTTAGCCTAGTTATAAAAAAATCTAGAGAAAAAGTAAAAATACCTTATCATATTGTGGAGAGAGATTCTGTTTAAAAACCCTGCTTTGAAGGTGTTTAACACGGTGGTAAAGATTGAATAAAAAATAGTAGTGGAATGTGGTGAAAGTTAGTGCATAAAAAGTTTATTGTCTTTGATATAGATGGAACATTATTAACGACAGAAATGAAGTTTCTCGACAGTACAAAACAAGCTTTGGTTTCTCTTAAAGAAAAAGGCCATTACATCTGCATTGCGACAGGACGGGACTACGCTTCAGCAAAATCCATCGTTGACGAGCTTGAAATTGAAACATATGTTTTATGCAACGGATCACTTGGATATGTTCGTCATGAATTAGCGCATGAAGTAATGTTATCAAAAGAGTCTATTATGAAACTTATTGAAATTGCAGCGGAAAACAATGATCAGATTGTGTTCCAAACAGTGAACGGAATAAAAAGACATTTCGAAGAACCTGGAGAGTCGTTAATTAAGGCTTACGAAAGTCTAGGATGGTCGATCCCTGACTATGATGGATTGTATTGGGAACGAAACCCAATTGTTCAAGCTATGCTTTTCTGCAAGCAAGAAGATCTTCAAAAATACGCGATCGAAGAATTCAGATATGTGAGTTGGCACAAATTTGGTTTAGATGTCATTCCTAAAGAAGGTTCGAAAGCAAATACCATTTTGAAAATCGCCGAACAAAATGGATTTAAGCGGGAAGATATTGTTTTTTTCGGGGATGGAATGAACGATATTGAACTAATGGAACTATCAGGAATTGGGGTCGCAATGGGAAATGCTGAAACAGAAGTTAAAGAGAAAGCCGATTTAATCACGGATAGTTGTAATGAGCATGGAATTTATAATGCTCTTAAGAGCTTGTCATTAATATAAAAAAGAAGAAATCTTAAAAATCAATCAATAATTTTCAGGGAATTAGTTTTTACCGACAAGATTTTGTGAATGTTCTCACTTAAAGTAAAGCTGCCCTGTACAATGAGGGCAGCTATCCTTGCTTGTTAAAGAAAAAGTTTTAGTGAAGAAAGTGAAAAGGGGAATTACCTGTTTTAGCTTCCTTCCATACCAGATTTATTAATAATCCTCATCATTCGGGAAAGTTTGTTTAATTTTCCTCTGAACGGGGATTACAAATTGTCTATGTAAGAATGTGCTAATTACTGCTTTCTTGCACGAAAAAACCGCATGCACCCAGCAAAGATAGAATAGTGCATGGCGATCAATACTTTTTCAAAAAATAATATTTCGTTCTAAAATCCATATCTTAATGGAAAGTCTGTTGGAAAGATCATACCCCTTTCTAAACTAGCTGAGAGAAGATTTCCCCCAGTCCACTAATGTTCCTAAAACAATATACTTATATTAAATCCCATTAATAAAGGTTTAGCTCAAGAAGTTCGGATCATTTTCCGGCCATCTTCATCGTAAGCCTAATTTGGATCTATAAGTACCTTTGAAATTTGGGCCGCTTTCTGAAAGTCTTCGCTTTCCATATAGTGATCATATAGTTCTTTGGCATACTTGTTTATAAAAACCGTATGCTTATTTGTAATAAAATAGGGTAGGGCATCTTTCTCTAAGAAGGTGTAATACTTATTTAAATTATTCTCTGTAAGTAAAATAAAAAGTTTGAATAATAGATGGTAAAATTCGTTTTCCAAGTTTTTTGCCATGGAAAGTCCTTCTTGTGCTTTTCTTAATATTGAGGTTTTACGCATTATCTTTCCCGCAAGACCGCTTTCCAAATAATTGTACAGGCGTTGAAGATATGAAGTGGAATGCTTATTAGTCATAGAAAGTGCTTCTTTATAAAACTTATGTGCATGAGCATAATCTTTTCTTCTAAAATGTTCAAACCCAAGATTGTTTAATAGCATTCCTTTTTTATCAGTGGCTTGCACTAATTCACTGTGATGAATCAAATTATGATAGGATTCCGTTAGCTCTTCTAGATTGAGGTGTATGTCGTTTCCAATCTGGAGAAGCATCAGCGACTCTGCCGTGATCGCCATAATGGAATTATTGGTTTCTCTAAAATAGCGGAGTGCTTTTTCAGCATGCACATAAGCCATCACTCTGGAATCGATACAGTGATAAGCAACGGCTAAATCATAATTGTATTCAGGATTTCCATATTCATCCTTTTCTATTTCTTTCAAGACTTCTATAGCCTTTTGATGATTTTCGGTTCTGGATGAAATACAATTGCATATGTAGTATATTCCCCATGCATGCTTCAGCAGGTTTCTCTCATAAGGGGGGAGGCTGGGGTGTTTCTTTTGTACAGACTGTAAAATAGAATATGTCTTTTTATAATTCATCTTTATGATATAATACCTTGCCTGTAACAGCTGGTATAATGCGGCATATTTCGAAGATTTAATATAAGGGATTTTTTTCAATTCTATATTGATTTCATCTACTTCTTTTAATCTCCGCATAACAATGGCCTTATGCCACTGATTGAGCTGATTCCCCAGGTTTTCAAATCGAAGGATTTCTTTCTTTATGTCGAGGTGCAAACGTTCTGATAGTAATTCGATAATCTCTGCAGAACAAGCTGTATGCCCTCGCTCAATCTTGCTGATATAGGAAAGAGTGCAAATTCCAAAACCAAGTTGTTCCTGGGTAAGACCGGCCTTTTTTCTGTAAAATTTAATGATTTCTCCCTCTATCATGTGATACTCTCCTTATGCGACTTAAATGACTTTATGTAATAAGTTATAATATTTTTACAATAGTACCACAATTTTCAACTTTATGACTAGTTACTATTAGCACATAATCATGTTATTGAGTGGGTTGTTAGAATGACCCAGTGTTTTTTGAAAAGTAGAAAAGTGAAAAGGGATGTCAATAAATAAGGCCATGAATGAACTAAATTCATTCATGGCCAAATGTAAGTTTCTTAGTTTACTCCTACAGAAGCATAAGCATCCATAACAGCTTTGGTCTCTGCAGAAGGCTGCCCATTTCTATCTGGATGCAAATCTCGAGCAGCTTGAATAGCTGCTTCACGCATTTCTTTAAATCCGGAAGTTGGCGTTAAGTATAAAGTGAGAGCACGGTAGTAGATTTTTTCCGCTTTTGTCCTGCCAATTCCTGTAATATCTACTCCGTTATTTGTACCGCCTGCAGTAATTAAGTAAGCTGCTTTATTATTAATGCCGCTGTTAATATGAACCCCACCGTTATCTAATTCACCTTGGTAGCGATCTTGATAGGTATCCGGATAACGCCCTGATGGCATATATTTTGTGCTAACACTCTTAGAAGCGGGGTCACTCATCGAACGAAGTCCTCCGTCGCCAGGAATGTTTGGAGTGGTGTTATCCTCTCCTAGATCCCATTCAACCTCTCCTGTTGCGTACATTTCCGCGAAATTACCGAGGATGTCTGCTATTGATTCATTGATCGCTCCCGATTCATTTTCGTAAATTAAGTTTGCCGTATGCTCAATAACACCGTGTGTCATTTCATGCCCTGCTATATCCAAACCACCTGCAAATGAACCAAATTCAATTCCGTCCCCATCTCCATATAGCATTTGTTCTCCATTCCAGCCGGCGTTATTCCACTTTTCCCCAATATGAACTGTATTAATTAATTTCATCCCTTTATCATCTAAGCTGTTACGCTTATGAACGTTTTGATAGTATTTGTTCACTTTATCAGAGTTGAAATGGGCTGAAACGGCTGCTGGGTTGTGAAAAAAGTTACTAGTATTGGTTGTTGAAACTTCCCATCCCGTGAAGCCAAAAATTGCTGAAGAAATTAAGAATAAAGTTTCATCTATACGACGAGCGTCAAAAGTCGATATTGGCACAGTATTGCTGTTGGCAACAGAAGTACCATGCAGATAACTTGTTTTAGTTTCCGAATCCTTACCTGCGTTGAAAGATTGCATATCGCCATGTACGTCCAGTCCTCTAGCGGTAACTGGGGAAAGATCCGTTGGTTCAGCACTGTGAATTTTATTGAAGCTGTCGATCACTTCTCCTGTTGCTGCATCCACAAAGTAATGGTAGTACCCGGGTGCCGGGATAGAAGTAGATGCTTTAACTAGGTAGGTTAAATAATACTTGCCTTTATAAGGATAGATCGTTAATTCAGAATCTATATCATCATAATTTTTCACTTCACCAATCTCTGATTCTACGTCATTTTTGACAATTTCTATAGCCTGCTCTTCTGAAATGGATGCCTCAGTTGGAATGGCTGAACGAGTCAAAGTTTGGGTGACCTTGCCAAATGATGCAAATACGTTATTGTTCGAATCTAATGCTACAGTTTGTCCAGAACCATATACTGGAATACCATTGTATTGCTCAACAGTGCGTGCATGGTATGTACCTGTCGCACGATCCGTTTTCTCACTTACAATTTTAAATTGCCCTCCTTTGGTTAATGACCTCGCAGCTGGATTTTCCACTTTTGATTGGAGGTAAGCCTTTACAACTTCTTGCTTACTCAATCCTTCAGCTTTAAAGAGAATAGTTGAATTGCTGGTTGAATCTGTTGCAAAAGCTGGTACGGTTGGCATTATTCCCCCGAATGTCACTGAAAGAGCCAATACAGCAGGAATAACCACCTTTTTACTCATCTTATTCTGATTCTTCTTTTTCATAAACACACCCCTTATTGAATTTTTGTTGGAACAATTAGAATTATTCAGAAAAGTTTCGGCAAAATCAATATTAACCAGAGAAATTAAATTTGAGAAAATTTCAGACGGGTTTTGCGGTGTTTTAAGTGTTTTCGGGTCTAATCGACAAATTTCAGCGTTGTTTTGTAATGGAAATTTCTCAATACAATTTTCTGACAAATAAGTAATAATGATTTCTATCAAGTCATTTTGCTTAGGGGGGTGAAAAATGAAAAAAGCTGCTATTCATAAAGCCATCATACTTACTTGTTTATGTTCCATGTCATTTTATTTAGGGCTGCATGTAATAGGAGAAACAGAAGCTTCCTTTTCAAGCCAAGTTTCAACAAAACCAATAACAATATCTGCAGCAATTATTTTTCCTGAAACTATTAAATTACTAGAAGATAGGGCAGATGAAATTGCAGATCAGATGCATCACGAGTATGAACGGATTAATACTGTTCAAGCAGAAGGATCGTTACAGGTGTTACATGATAGATTTACTAAAGTTGAATCTATCGAAAAGGAGCTGCATCAGCAATTTACGGCTCTTCAACAGATTTATAATGAACTTTCCGACTATCATAACCAAACTAATGATAATGGTCATACCTTTGATTATGTTTCTGAAGGGCTGCTCAACGTAGAAAACAGGTTAAAGGAAGTACGGGAAAAGATAGATTTTGAAAAACTAGAAATGATCCTCTCCTCTATTTCAGTGGAGATAAAGGAACGAGAAGATAAAGCTTCCCAGGGAAATACTCCAGTGAAACAACATAACGGAAGCACTGAAATTCAGATTGAACCTGAACATGAGGCAACAAAAAAGTTAAATAATAATGAGCAGGCGCCGGAACATACAGAAAAAACTCAGGAATCAAAGGAAGAAAAATCTCAGGAAACTGCACAATTCCAGAAACGTCAAGAAAACTCTAAATCTCTTATTGAAGGGTCATCTAATCAAGAGACATCACAGAGTTCAAATAATAATGAGCAGGTGGTAGAACATGCAGAAAATAATTTTGAGATGCCTAAGTAGTATTTTGGGATTCGCTTTCGTGGTCGTCGTCTGTTTCTTAGCATTTGTTGTTCTTTCTTCAAGGATATCTGGTTCAGAACCGACTTTTTTAGGATATCAAGTCAAAGCAGTCCTATCAGGTTCCATGGAGCCCACTTTTCAAACGGGTTCTATTATTTCAATCAAGTTAGGAACTGATCATTCTAATTATCAGGAAGGTGATATTATTACTTTCCGGTTAGAAGAGAAGATCGTTACCCATAGAATTGCAGATGTGAAACAAGAGGATGGACAAGCATGGTATAAAACCAAAGGCGATAATAATGACGCTCTGGATTTATGGTCTGTTCCCGCACAAGATGTGGTTGGAAAGTACACTGGCTTTACGATTCCGTATATCGGGTATGCATTGAACTTTGCAGCTTCAAAAACGGGGTCAGCTCTTTTGTTGATTATACCGGGTATATTGTTGGTAATTTCTTCATTGCGCACCATCTTGAGTGCGAAAAAAGAGCTGGAAGTAAATAATGCAAGATGATTTAGGTTATATCTCCCATGTATCTACACACATACATAGGAGTTTAATAATAATTTTAATATTTTAAGGGGGATTTACAATGAGTTTTACAAAGAAGGTAAGTCAAGGTGTTATGGGTGCAGCATTAGGATTGTCATTAATCGGCGGAGGAACATTTGCCTATTTTAGTGACTCAGTCGAAACCCAGAACACATTCGCAGCAGGTACATTGGATTTAGGGCTAAATCCTAGTACAGTTGTTAACATTAGCAATATCAAGCCGGGTGATGAAATTTACCGTGAATTTACACTTGAAAACAACGGTACATTAGATATTGGAAAAGTGCTGTTAGATACAAGTTACACCGTTGATGATGCCCAATTGGATGGAAAAGCCAATCAGGATGATTTAGCAAAACACATCAAAGTTACGATCATGTATAACACAAGCAGTTCAACTAACACTGTTGTAGAAACTACATTACATGATTTACAGACTAAACAACCAGACTTAACTCAAATAGATAATCTTGCAGGTCCATATCCAGATGGCATTCCTGCAGGCGAAAAAGAAAAAATATTCGTATTATTTGAATTTGTAGACAATGGAGAAGATCAAAATCAATTCCAAGGTGATAAGTTAAAAGTAGATTGGACATTTAATGCAGAGCAAACAGATCCTGCTTACCATGACGATACAGAGCCAGATAATAACTAATAGTAAAGGTGTTCTACTATTTTTAAATAGAATCCTAGCTTCAGTTTAATTCTTGGATTTCAAGAAAGCATCGCACCAAAAAATGACGCCATCCTTTCTAAAACCTAATTAGAAAGGATGGCGTTTGCTGATGCAGCCAAATGTAAACTTGAAGTTTCACAGCGATATTGATTAAGTTTTCTTATGTTTTTTTAACGTTGTAATTTGTCAAAAGCCGAACTATTTCGTTATTTAATAATGAGCCTTATTTTGCATTCAGACTATAACCAGGAGAAAGCAATGAATATAACTAGACTTGAAATTATGATTAATTTTAAACGAAATCGCATGATCCGTTCAGGTATAAAAAAAGGTTTAAACCACCCGGATACAATTAGACTTAGTCAACAGTTAGATAAACTGTTGAATGAATACCAAAAAGGTAAGTTCTATAGGAGCATCCACCACATAGCATATTTACAATGTTAGCTAAGGCACTTGGATAATTATAAGTTATCTAGGCCATAGAGAGAAAAGTATTAAATGATTTTATGATAATCCATTTAGAGCTTTACCCCAAATCATAACTGCTGCGACCGGGATAAATTTACCAGAAAACGTACTATAAACCTATTTATCGTCTTTTTTTTCGTAGCAAGGAATACTTTCGTCATACAAAAAAACCCCGATTGTAAATAGGAAGGAAGGGAACTAGAATGAAAGTGTTGGAATATTCTAAACACTAAAGAGAGGGTATTTAAGCATAATAAAAATAATAAAGAGAGTGGGGAAACATATGAAAGTCAGTTCTATAATGAAAAAAACAGCAGTGATTACCTTGTCTGCTGGATTGCTAGTTTCACCTGCAACTTCAATTTTCAGCATACCAGAAGCAGGTGCAAGTGAACGAAGTGCTGAAGACATCTTATCCACTTTGAACAGTGAACAAAGAAAAGCCTTAGAACAGCTGCAACTGAACACGGACGGAGGGCTGATAGGCTTCAAAAGCGAAGATCTATCCTCACAGAAAGAAATCTCCGTTATCGTCCAGTTTAAATCAAAGCCTAGTAAAGTAGCGGTTCTGGAAGCTGCCTTAAAAGGCAAGGAATTGAAAAAAGAGAAAGCCGATGCAGAGGTTGAAAAAGAACATAAAACGTTTAAAGCTGACATCCAAAATATCTTACTGAAAGAGAATCCCAAAACAAAAAGCATCTCAAGTTCCATTTCCCATACGTTCAAAAAAGCCTATAACGGTGTAGCCATGACATTGCCAGCCGATCAAGTAGCACTCCTATTGCAATCAGATGTCGTCCATGCAGTATATAAAAATCACACCTTTACAGTTGATCCTATTCAAAAAGAACTGCCTAAAGATATTGAAAAAGAAGTCACCACTTCTGTTGAGAGTATCCCTTATTTAAAAATTGATGAATTACATAAGGAAGGAATTACGGGTAAGGGTGTTAAAGTAGCTGTTCTTGATACGGGGATTGATTATAACCATCCAGATTTAAAGGATGCTTATAAAGGTGGATATGATTTTGTTGATGATGATAAGGATCCAATGGAAACATCCTATAAGGATTGGCAAAATTCGAATCAGCCTGAAATCAATCCCTTTACAGGCTCGACCTATTATACATCCCATGGGACACATGTCTCAGGTACGATCGCAGGTCAAAATAAAAATGACAGTGAAGTGTCTGTTGTAGGGGTAGCACCTGACGCCGACCTATATGTGTACCGTGTACTGGGGCCTTATGGAAGCGGAACCTCTGAAGATGTTATTGCAGGTATTGAAAAAGCAGTGGAAGACGGAATGGATGTTATGAACCTTTCATTAGGTGCAGCGGTAAATGATCCAAATTATCCAACGAGTACAGCGATTAATTATGCCGTTTTAAACGGTGTAACGGCAGTTGTTTCTGCAGGGAATTCCGGACCAGGCTCTAACACAGTCGGGTCACCAGGTACTGCTGCATTAGCTTTAACGGTTGGAGCGAGTGACGTTCCCGTTGAGCTGACTACGTTTACAGGTAGTGTATCAGAGGATTGGTCCACTGAGCTCGTAAGTATGGGAAGAAGCTTTGCGGATGATTTTTCTAAACTGGATGGTCAATCCCTTGGACTTGTCGATGTAGGTTTAGGTGCACAGGAGGATTATACAGGCAAAAATGTTGAAGGAAAAATTGCTTTCGTCCAACGCGGGAATTTTGCCTTGGCTGACAAAATCAAATTTGCCAAAGAGCATGGTGCTCAAGCTGTGATTATGTATAACAATGTTGACGGCCAGATTGGTCAAAACCTTGGTGAATCGACTGCATTTGTTCCTGCATTCTCTATCACCAAAGCAGCAGGTGAGCAATTAAAAGCGAAGATCACTCAAGGGGATACAACTCTTACATTCTCAAATTTAAAAGAAACCCAATCAGAAGGAGATAAACTGGCAGACTTTAGTTCAAGAGGACCGGTCAATGATAATTATGATATGAAGCCAGAAGTCGTTGCTCCAGGGGTGAGTGTGCTTTCTGCATACCCTTCTTATATGATTGACCCTGAGAATCAGGAAGATTATGAGTATGCCTATGCACGTCTTTCAGGAACATCAATGGCGGCACCCCATACAGCTGGAATCGCGGCTTTATTATTAGATTCGAAACCAGATCTTGACCCTGACGATATTAAAACGATTCTTATGAATACGGCGGATCCTTTAAATGGTGAGTATAGCCTGTATGAAGTGGGGGCTGGCCGAGTGGACCCTTATCAAGCCATTCACGGTGATATGAAAATGCAGGTGACCGATGAAACCCTCATTCCAGATGGTGCTGGTTTTGTAACGGTTAATAATCCATCCGGTGATATCAGCTTTGGTAATCACTTTGGCGCAGAAGGAAGTTATGTCCGTGAAAATCGAAGCATTAGGTTCAAAAATAGCAGTGATGTGAACAAAACGTTTACGGTTTCTGTTGAAGAAAATGCAGCGGAAGGAACGAACAGCCTAAGTAAAAATGGTGTTTCCGTTAGTACAGGCAAAAGTATAAAAGTAAAAGCAAATAAAGAAGTGAAACAGAATGTCTTCTTAACGGTACCGAAAACAGCTAAAGTGGGTCTATATGAAGGATTCATTACACTCACAAATAAAGAAGATTCATCAGATCAGTACCGTATACCATTTAATTTTAGAATTACAAAGGAAGGGTTACACTATTTAGATTTACTGACACCTTCAATAACACCGCCATATTTAAATCAAGAAAGAACGATGATTGATAATCGTTTAGGTGCTCTGGCTAGATTTAATTTAAGCTCACCAGCGGAAACAATGGATGTCATCCTTCAAGATGGCGAAACAGGGAAAAATATAGGTTTCCTTGGAACGGTGAATTTAAAAGGCAGTCCACTAGATCGGGATCTTTCTTTAATAGGACTATTTAACGGAAGATATTACGAATTCACTGGGAACTCCAAACAGCCGATTGCAGAAGAAGAGAGTTATGCACAGCCTGGTCACTATAAATTGTTATTTGTAACAACGGGTACATCCGGGAAAGTGACAAAAGAAACGCGTGACATCTTCATAGATATAGATGATCCGAATTTTGAAAGTTCACTCGACGGTCCATCACCATTCCTTGAATACAAACCAGGGCAGGAAACCTACCCATTTGAAATTCAGATTACTGATCCACTCGTGGAAAAAATGCAGAATGCAGGAATCGAAATCGATCAATCATCGAATGCGGTCATTTATAAGTGGGGAGAATGGGGATTCCCTTCTAGTCCTGTCGCTATGGATAAAGATGGGAAATGGGCAGAAGAGATAGCTATGGAAGACTCTATACAAGCACTGAGATTTACAATGAATGGACTTGATTCTGCTGGTAATTCACCAGTGCAGAAAGATTATTACTTTGTCAAGGAGGGGACACCTGTTACGTATGTAAAGAGTGATATCAATAAAGTAAAAACAGGTGAAACGGTTCAAGCTCAAGTAATCTTGGATAATGTAAGTGATGCTAAAGAAATAACTTGGAACTTTAAAGATAGGTTCGGGTCAATGGAATTAATCGATGCCAAGCTTGCCAATGGAATATCCGACAAAGCTGCAATTGCAGTTAATGGTGATGAGGTGAAGGTAACCTTTAATGGGACCAATGAGACATTTGACCACACTGCAGTTGTAGAAGTATCAGTTAAGATTACGGATGAAACCTTCCTTACTGGCACTAGTATTAATCCTACTGCTACTCTAATAAATGGTCAAAATGAAACAAGTACACTATTAAATGCTGGCCAAAAGATAGAGGTCGATCCACAATATAATTCAGCTTATGGCTATGTATTAGCGGAAGGATTCCGTAATCCTGATAACGATCTGCTTGAGAGCAGAGATTGGTCAAAGGTTGGAGGATCTGTGAAATTTATAAAATCCGATAGTACTGTAGTGGACGCTACTTCTTTAGTAGAGGATAGATTAAATTACCGGGTAGAAAAACTTCCTTTAAGCAAGGATCCATATACTTTGGAGATTAAGATTCCTGGTCACTTTGAGGTTCACAGTAAACAACATATTGGGTTTGAATACAAAGGTAAGCTCTTTGGTAAAAATCATTATGTTAATCCAATTGATATTACAGCTGGTGATGTCAATCAAGACCAAGTCATTGATGTTTTAGACGCCATTGAAATCCAAAAGGCCTGGAAAACCGATAACCGTTCGGCTGACATCAACTTTGATGGGACGGTTGATGCGAAAGATATCGCCTTTGTTCAAAAGAATTACCAGCTGCAAAACAAATTTGTTGAAAATCCACCGGCTCCAAAAGAAAAGCATGATGGGAAAACATTAGAAAGTATTTTAGAAGAGTTGGGTGTTGAGTAAAGCAGGAAGTATTATTGTTATCAGAATTAAAACAGGAATTAAATGAAAAATATTCGAATCGTATAGGATACCTGATGAATCCCTACTACCGTATCAGGTAGTAGGGGTAACTTAGTTGAGAACACCTTTTTCACAAGTGAATGACCTTCCTGACATCAATAGCAATTTGAAAAAAACAAAAGAATCAGGATGTTAGGAGTAAAACTATGAAACGAAGTACAATGAAGCTGCTTTCAAAGTAATCGGGTGTATTCTCTTCTTTTATTGAGGAGGTAGCTGAATAACGGTTGCATATATCAGTATAAAATCCTTACTTAATGCAGGAAGTAAGGATTTTTTGTTGAATGATTAAATTTAGAATATTTTGGAATGTGAGAGGAGACAAAAAATGGGTGAGAAATTATTAAGAGTTGGCACAACCTATATACCAGTAACTAATGTATATCTTTCTTCTGATTGGTATGTAAATAAATTAGGAGCAGAGTTAAGCTACAAAGATCAAGACAAAGCAATTTTAAACATCGCTAATCAAAGCATTTTTCTTGTGAAGTCTAATGAAAATCAAAGCTCTAATTTCTTTGATATTTACGGTGATGAGCGTTTTTCATTAACATTCGAAGTAAATGGATTAAATGCCTTAGAAGCAATACATAAAGACTTTAAGCATAGTGAAATTAGAGTTGGAGAGATCGAGGATAGAGGACACACGGGAAGAAATTTTGTTTTTTATGATTTAGATGGTAATAAATTTGATGTATGGAGTGAGCTTAGTCCAATCTTCAAAGAAAAATATCTCATTTCCGAATAGATAATTTTATGAGGAGGCAATGTTTAATAAAGCATCTTCCGTTAATTGTTCAATAACGGGAAAGTTTGTGAGTGGAAGATCCAATGTACCTTATAGAGCAGACAATTAAAAAGGTCTGCTCTATAGGGTCTTTATTTGTCATGAAGAAGGAATAAAAGCTGGATGAGCCGAATAATTCATAGTGATCATGGGTTTGTTGTATTCTCAAAATAAAAGAGAGTATTTCAATAAGAATATTTTTTCGTTATATGGCCGACAGTCGAAAATGAAGGTTATTTTATGCGTATCAATGGCTTTTTTGAAATTGATTGAGGATTAGTGTTTCGTCACCCGGACAATACCCTGCCGTGTTGAAGAGAATTAGAGGCTGGAGATATAGGTATGTCCAATATGGAAGGGACCATTTGAATTTGGTTTTTACCTTTTTAGGACCGATTAATTTGTACTTTAGTTTAACTTTGAAAGATTACACTAAACAGTGAGGAGAATGTTTGTATGCAAGTTGTAACCAAAATGTTTTTAGAACAACTCGACATGCATTGCCATGAGAATGATTGGTTTGCATCCATGAATCAGGCGCTTCATGGAGTCAGCGCAGCTGAGGCAGCATGGACAAGTTCGGGAATCAGCAATTCGATTTGGCAGATTGTCAACCACTTGATTTTTTGGAATGAAGACGTAATCCATCGAATTAAGGGCACAGAGAATCCGCATAAGGCAGAAGACAATGAAGAAACCTTTGGAAATCCGGGAGATGCAGAAGACGAAATTGGGTGGACCCAGACAGTGCAGCGCCTTAATGAAGTTATGAATAAATTAAAAACGGTCATTGCGGACCTTGACGATGAAAAGTTAAAAACTCCGTATGCAGCTAACAGGTATTCTATTGAACGTTTACTCAGCAATATCATGATGCACGATACGTATCATATCGGCCAAATTGTTCTGTTGCGAAAGTTGCAATCCTCTTGGGGTGGCGTTGATTGGTCCTAAAGCACCATAATTCAGCGACTTCCGTCCAGCCGCAGAAGCAGTATTGACGGTGTGAAGCCCTTTCATTCTCTATGGTGAAGCTGGGAATTCCGAGTCACACATATACAAGGACATCTCGACCAAATTGAAAGAGTCAAAAAAGCCTTTAAGGAGAAGCGAGTTTAAAGATTAATATTTTTCTTCTAAACGGGGCAGCCTTCATGCAGAAAAACAAAACTTGTGAATACATGTACTAAAACTTTAGGTGCTTATGTTAACATCGGCTGCCGAACCAGGCGGCTTTTTCATATTGAGCAAAAGGTGCAGTATAGTTATAACTTTCAAGTTGCAAAAAAATTAAGGGAATTGATGGAAAATTACCTTAATTTTATCCTAAATATAGGTAGCTGCAAAAATCAGGGGATTTTTAGGAGGAATAGCAGATGGATTTGAAATATCCAATTGGCCAATTTCAATATAATGGTGAAATTACTCACAGTGTTACAAGTATTTGGATAAATGAGATAGAAGAGTTACCAAGATTGTTACGAGATGCTGTAAGAGACTTAGATAATAAAAAGCTTGATACAGCTTATCGTACAGGAGGGTGGACTGTTCGACAAGTAATACATCATCTTGCGGATAGTCATATGAATGCCTATGTTCGCTTTAAATTGGCTCTTACGGAAGAAACCCCTGTAATTAAGCCATATGATGAATCGAATTGGGCGGAACTATCTGATTATAAATTGTCGATTGATATTTCACTTTCACTTCTCGAAGCACTCCACGAGCGCTGGACCAATCTTTTACGCAGTCTAAGTTCGGCTGATATGGAAAAAACATTTATTCATCCGGATTCAGGAGAAGTTTCAGTAGGTGAAAATATCGGAATCTACGCCTGGCATGGTAAACATCATCTTGCACATATTACTTCTTTATGCAGTCGTATGGGATGGTAAATGCTTAGTTGGATTAACATACTTTTTTAACGGGTTATTACCTTATGATCTAGCTAGCTGCCAAAACAGGCGGCTTTTTTCTATTTGAACTAACAGGGGAAGTTAATTAAAGAAGGTATTAATAAAAATTGAGCGAAATATACAAAAATATTGCTGATTATGGGGGAGTGAAATGAAAACATATTTGGAACCAGTGGCCAAAAATATATATGCTTTTTTAGTATGGGATGAATCTTGGAACTCTTATAATAACTGCTATTTGTTGCTCGAGAACAATAATATTATTCTTATTGATTCAGGAAAGAAAGAACATTCTCACTTGCTGTTTTCCGCACTAAAAAAGAAAGGAATTTCTAAAAGTGATATAACTCATTTTATTGCCACACACGGTCACAAAGACCATATTGAAGCAATTCAATTTTTAGGTGAAATTGAAGGCTATATTCATAATCAGGATGTTGAGTTAATTCCAGAAAATATTAGAAACAAATTAAATATGAAACTTCCAGACAACGGCCCAACTGTAAGTAATTTAGAATGTGTTCTCCTGGGACACCATACTAAAGGTTCTGTTTTCCTATATCAACGTGAAAGCAAAGTGCTATTTTGCGGAGATCATATCTGTTTTTTTGGAGAACAATTGAGTGGTAATGCTGTAGATACAGGTGTTTGGGAGAGGGAAAAATATAAGCAGTTTGTTTCTGAATGGTCTCAAAACGAGGAAATGAGGGAACAGCACAATTTTAGTTTATTTATAGAAGGGTTAAAAAAAATTACCAAATACGATGTTGAGTATTTGTGTACGGGGCACGGTGCAGTTTTAAAAGGTAAAGTAAATGAATTTATTTCTGATTTGCTGGAGTTTGAATAGTTAAATAATATTTTTTAATTAACGGGAGCTGTTCTTCAAGAGGGAGAATAGCTCTTTCTTGTAACGGAATAGTTTAGTTTAACAGACAGGAATTTCATTTTTATTTACAGAATATTTAGTAAGGCAGAAGCTTCAATTGAGAGTTTTGAGAGAGAGGGGGAACAACGTATGAACTATGGACTATTAGTGCGCCCAAGGGGATTGGCTGAAACAAACTCACCCTATGATTGGTTTAAAAAAATGCGAAAAAATGCTCCAGTTTCTTTTGACCCAGAACGGAATTGCTGGGACGTATTCTGTTATGAGGATGTCCAAATGGTTTTACAAAATTTCATTCTGTTCAGTTCAAAAAGAAATGGAAATGTTCAAACCTTGCTAGATATGGATCCGCCAACCCATCGAAGGTACCGCAATCTTGTAAGCCAGGCATTTACACCAAAAACTATTCAAGAACTGGAACCTAGGATTACGGCTATAACTCACGAATTATTAGCACCGCTGCTAGGAAAACGAAAAATAGATATGGTTGCGGAAATCGCTTATCCTCTTCCTGTAATCGTGATTTCTGACATGCTCGGAGTACCGAGTCATGACAGAAAGATGTTTAAAGAATGGTCTGATATTCTAGTTGCGGGAACACAAAGCTCATCGCCTAATGTAATGTACAAGTTATTTGCTAAACAAGAAAAGGCTATGCTTGACCTGCAAACATATTTTAAGCGAAAAATTTCAAATCGCCAGATTAACCATACAAACAATATCATATCCACGTTAATGACTGCAGAAGTTGGTGGAGATTCATTATCCATGGATGAGTTATTAAGTTTCTGCTTCCTTCTACTTGTTGCAGGGAATGAAACAACTACAAATTTAATTGCCAATACAATGCTCACTCTTTTTGAACAGCCGGATATACTCAACCAATTATATAGAGATCATTCTCTTATACCTGCAGCCATTAATGAAGTACTAAGATATCGTTCTCCTTTTCACGGTATGAATCGCTTCGTCACTGAAGATATACAATTAAAAGGCATGAATCTGAAAAAAGGGCAGGAAGTAATGGCTTGGATTGGATCTGCAAACCGGGACGAAAGCGTATTTGTCAAACCGGATGTGTTTGACATCAACCGCTCTCCAAACAATTATCTATCTTTTGGAGCAGGTGTTCACTATTGTCTGGGATCACAGCTTGCCAAATTAGAAGCGAAAATATGCATTACCGAGATGCTTAAAGCGATACCGACTATGAAATTGGACACTTCTAAACATCTTCGTTTAATTTCTAGCACGTTTATGTATGGATATAAAGAGCTTCCTGTCATTTTAGGATCAGAATAATATCCATTATTTCAAAATCTTGCTGTTGGAATATCTTCTGCCCTCGTATTAGTGACTGAATTCAAGTGCTTATGAATATGTTTTAGCTTTAAATTATGTTAGACTAAAAGCCAAAAAAGAAGAGAGGTAAACAATGTTTAAAAAAATAATGAAACAAATTAAGCAACTTTCCCAAGGAAGCAGTGAGCGAAGAAATGGCCATTATCGAAGGGGCAGCAGCAGTGAACGAAGAAACCGTTATTATAACCGAGGAAGCAGCAGCAACCGGCGATATAAACAATCTCCAATGAGTGGAAGTAACTACTACAAACGAAAGGGTCGAAGCAGCAGTTAATCTTCCTCCTTAATATACTTTTTCCTTCGCTTTATGTGCAGCATGAAGATCAGTTAAAATTTCACTAATATTTAAGTAAGGTTCTTTAATTTGTAGCAGTCTTTTTAGCAAATAAACAGTTTCCTTCTCTAAAGAAAGTTCTTCTGTCCAAGGAAGAGCTTTTTTGTTTTTAGAAGAGTACGTCGTATAAAGCAAATATAAAAGTATTTCTCCTAGATCATAGTAGTCCTGTTGTTTCATCTCCAGAAAATTTCTTTGTTTGTTAGGTGAAGAACTAGATAAAGAGTGGAATGGGTCAGTTCTATGCTTTGACAAACCAAAATCGATTAGAAAAATTTCCGTGTTTTTTATTAAGATGTTTGGAATACGTAAATCTTGATGGTAAATGTCTTTTTTGTGAAGATAATCTACTAATTCAAGTAGGTGAGTAAGAATTAGTAAAGACTCTTCCTCGTTAAAGGTCTTTTTATTAAAAAAAATTTGGTCTTCCAGATTATCCGCTTCAATGAAACTCATTACATAATATAAGTGTCCGTTATTTGAAAAGGCTTCAAATAACATCGGTATATTTTTGTGGTTAAGCATACCCAAAACAGTGATTTCATTTTCAAACATCGCCACCTCTTTTTGGTTGCGTCGCTTACTAGGACGAAGCTGTTTGACTACTCTATTCTCGTTTGTTCTTAACTCTTTGCACAAATAAACAATCCCATAGCTCCCAGCCCCGATAACGTTCAATATCTCGTAATGTTCGTTCAAAACTGTTCCTTTTTTAATAGGCTTGTCCACAAAAAATTGGTAAAGCTTCCTAAATGCTCGGAAAATTGAAACTTTCCTCTCCTCCTTTCTGGATTTTGGTAATTTATAAAGAGATTACTTGACTTTATATCTGTGTTTTCTTATTGGGAAACACTCAATCGTATGGTGCTATTATAACAAGATATCATAAAATACCTAAAATGATATATTGTTCTAAGGGGTACCACCGTTGAAGCAATTGGAAGGACTAAGGCACCTCTTTGTTTTAAGATAAAGGGGCAGTGCTGGTTCTATAAAAAATCGAAGCGATGTTGTGGTTGTAACTTGAGGGTTAAAAAGAAAAGAATTTGAAGGAAGTAAAAATTCGTTAGGGAAGCAGGTAAGATCAATGAAAAAGATATTGATAATTGATGATGAAGCAGACATGCGAAAACTGCTGGCAGATTATTTTGAAGTTAACGGGTATCACATCATGACCGCAAAGGACGGCAATGAGGCGGAAAGGCAAGCAGAAAAACAACCGGATATAATTTTACTGGATATAAACATGCCTGAGATTAACGGTCTTGACGTTTGCAGGAAAATCCGGAGTTATGTTTCCTGCCCCATCTTATTTCTAACCGCACGTGTAGAAGATGCTGATAAAATATCCGGTTTTCAGGCTGGCGGAGATGATTATATTCAAAAGCCGTTCAGCATCCATGAACTTGGCGCAAGAGTGGATGCCCATTTGCGCAGAGAAATGAGAAATCAAAAGAAGACAACGGTTAAGTTTAGTGGCGACCTTGTCATTGATTATTCAGAGCGAGCGCTTTATTGTAACGACATACAAATTTCTTTGGCAAAAAAGGAGTTTGATATTATAGAACTCTTGTCTAAACACCCTGGTATGGTTTTTGACAAAGAACGCATGTATGAAAGAGTATGGGGGACGAACGAAGAGGGGGACAGCTCAGTAATCCCTGAACATATCAGGCGTATTCGATCAAAATTGAAAGAGCATGGCTGCGGAAGCAAGATAGAGACTGTGTGGGGTGTAGGATATAAATGGAAAAGGTAATGGGCTATCTTCGATTGAATAATATGACCATACTACAATCCTTCATCACGCTAAATTCCTTATATTTAGTTTTCGTTTTAACAGCCATTGTGTTCGAATTCGAGTGGGCCGAAGAGATGACGCGACGCTTTGCCAATCACCCTTATGGGAACGACTGGGTTCTAACTGTTCAAATTGCTGCGATACTTTTGACGGTAGGAACCGGATTAGTCTTGATGGCCAGCATCTTTTACAAACTGAAACTGAAAAAACCTTTGGAAATCCTGATGAACGCGTCAGAGAAAATCTCGGCAAATGATTTAGGGTTCCATATTTCCTACGACAGCAGGGATGAAATGAGCGAGCTTTGCCGTGCATTTGAAAAGATGCGCAGTCAATTGGAAAGTAACTTTAAAGCCCAATGGCGCTTGAACGAGGAACGTAAGCAGCTTAATGCGATTTTTGCCCATGACTTGAGAACACCTCTGTCCATCATGAAAGGATATATCGAGGTTGTAACCACCTATCTGCCGCAAAAAAGGATATCCGAGGAAAAACTGCTGGATATCATCAAAACAATGGAAATGCATATTGTTCGTATGGAGCGTTATGTAGAGGCCATGAACTCTATTGAGAAGTTGGATAATTTTCCAATAAACAAACAAATTATCGAAATGGATGCCCTAATCAACTTTCTGGAAGACGGTGCCAGCCGAATTGCAGACCAAAGTGGCAAATCTTTCGACTCATGCAGATCTGCAGATTCCAAAAAATTGTTTATCGATAAGGATCTCGTGATGCAGGTTTCTGAAAATCTGGTGGCAAATGGAGTGCGTTATGCTTCCAGCCATGTTCAAGTCCATTACTCGGTTCGCAATGGCATTTTTTCCATAACGGTCACTGACGATGGCTCCGGATTTTCCGAAGAAGTGGTACGGAAGGCAGTTCTCCCCTTTTATCGGGGCGAGGCGTCGGAAGCAAATGAGAACAAAGGGTTAGGGCTTTATATTTGTAAAATATTGTGTGAAAAGCATCAGGGCTTCTTACAGGTCGCAAACAGTACCCGCGGTGGTGGAAAAGTAACAGCAAGCTTTTTTTGCAGAATTGATAAATAGTTGAAAATTATACTTTAGTATTTCCTTATCCCAAGAAAAAGGAGTGCTAAAATGATTTTCACTTATAAGAAAATACCCGCTTTCTTAACCAGCTTGCTTCTGGCAGTGCTAATGACTGCATTGCCTTTTGCTGATGCCCGCGCTCAAAGTAAAACAGAGATTGTGAAAGAAATCGATGACTATATTAAGAAAAACATGGAAGTCAACCATATTACAGGTGTATCTCTGGCAATAACCCACGGTGAAGATGTGTTTTACACGCAAGGCTATGGTGCATATTCAGATGGAAGGGAAATAACCTCAAGAACGCCCTTCCCAATCGCCTCATTGAGTAAATCCATGACCGCGCTGGCTGTATTGCAGCTTGCAGATAAGGGACAGATTGACCTTGACGCTCCATATGTCTCATACTTTCCCGACATCTCGCCCACAGACGATCGCATCACTCGCATCACGATCCGGAACTTGCTAAACCATACTAGTGGCCTTAATGATAAAGTAAATCCCGACATGACGAAATCCGTTCAATTTAAAACATTACAAGAGATAAACAAATCTTTGGACAGAGTAAAGCTTGCTAATGATCCTGGTGATACATACAACTATCATAACCCAAACTATCAATATCTAGCATTGTTAGTGGAACAGATCAGCGGTAAACGGTTTTCTGTATACCTTAAAGAACATATTTTTGCTCCATTGGGGATGAATGGCACCTTTAGTGTCAGTTTGACGGAACAAATCAATGAAAATGATGCCATTCCTCGGGGACATTATCTGTTGTTCGGCAACCCGAAAAGTACAGCCGAACCGATATGGTTTATAGAAGGCCCAGCAGGTGTGGTTACCAATGCCGAGGATATGGCAAAATGGATGCGTGCACAATATAATCCGCAGCTTCTTTCCCCTAATCTCATGGAACAGTACCATACTGCAGGGCAGCGCGCTCCTTATGGCATGGGGTGGCTTGCTTCCAATGAAGCCGATTGGGGCAGGTCGATCTCCCACTCGGGAATTTTCTGGACTTACAAGGCTGAAGAAACTGTTTATTTAGACAAGGAACTTGGAATTACCATGATGTTTGACACAGGGATAAACGCATTCCTTGATTATTCCGCCTTTGTTAAAGGCGTTTCCCAAATCATGGTTGGAGGAAAGGCAGAAATGTCAGCCATCAATAGCCGAAACATGGAAATAGCGATGATTCTTCTTATGGCGGGAACAATCCTCTGGAGCGGGTATTCATTCTACCGGCTGAAGAAGAAAAAGAACAGGCTTACGGCATTTCGCCGAAAGCTGATCTTCGCATCAGTAAGGACTATACTCCCCGTGCTGATCCTTTTATTTCTACCGTCTATTTTGGCCATATTTGCAGGAGGCAGGGTTGTGCCTTGGAATGGAATATGGATGATGATGCCGTCTCTTATTATTTGGCTTGTATTATTAGTTGTGGTTAATCTTGTTAATAACACCTTCCTTTACTTCATTTATTTTAATTCAATAAAAAAGCGTAAAAGCTCGGCAATATCTAAATAACATAAACATCGGCTTTCCAGGGTTCAGCTTGTAGAGACCGCCCAATTTGGAAAATGTTAAATAAAAATAATTAGAAGTATAATAATCTTATGCTTTAAACAGGAGCAAAAAAGAGCGAAGGATTTTCATTCAAGTATTAAATACTTATCTGACAGGTTTTTATTTCAAGATAAGCTGCTAATCTGGCAGCTTTTTTCTTATTAAACTAACGGGGCAGGTTAGTTGAAGATCTTTCGGAAAAGAGTCTTTTAGAAACTTATGGTAGTATTTTTAAAAATAAGAGTATTTGAGGGATATAAGATGGTTTTTTTAAAAAAGGATTCTTTATTATTAACAATCATTTCGCTTTTTGTTTTATTAGCAGGCTGCGGGAGTGTCAAAGTAGTGGAAGAAGAAGATCAATACATATCAGCCGTTAAACAAATCGATATTCCAGATGATGTAAAAATAATCGGTTTGGGGGAGGCAACACACGGAAACATTGAATTTCAAGAGTTGAAAAGAGATGTTTTTGAAGTGCTTGTAAAAAACGAGGGTGTTCGTGTTTTTGTCTTAGAAGGTGATTTTGGAGGCGGACAGCGAATTAATCAGTTCATTTTAAATGGAAATGGAACGGCAGAAGAGGCAGTGAACACTCTTGATTATAGTATTTATAAGACGGAACAAATGATTGATCTTGTTCAATGGATGCATGATTATAACGATTCTGTGAGCGAGGATGATAAAGTTTATTTTTATGGAAATGATATGCAGCGTTATGACTACAGTAAGAAAGGAGTGCTTGATTATTATAAAGTGGTAAACGCAGATGAATTCAAAAAGCATGCATTACATTTGAAACATATTTCAAATGATAAAATGCGTGAGTTAACTACGGAGCAATTGAATGAAATCGATGAAACAATAGAAAAAATCATTTTAGACCTGCAATCTAATGAATTGACTTACGTGAAGCAATCTTCTGCTGATGCCTATGCCTTTGCTTTACAAAATGCGAAAAACATGAAACAACGTACGCAGTTATTTTTAAACGAAGGAGATTATACGAAACTTCGTGATCAATATTTAGCGGACAATTTACAATGGATAGCTGAATTTGAAGCAGCACGTGGCCACGATAAAATATTTGTCACCGGACATAATGGGCATATTGAAAAAACGTCGGCATCGTTAGCCGGTTACAAATCGATGGGGCATTATTTAGATGAGGTATATGGTGAAGAGTACTTTGCCATTGGAACTGATTTTATCAGCAGCGAGTTCCAGGCGAAAAAGGGCGACTCTGGTGAACGGAAAATTTATAAACTGGAGAATCACAATGATTTAGTTGATGCATTTAGTGAAGTGGAGTCAAATATTTTCTATGTTAATTTTGAAAAAGCGAGTACGTCTGATGAATTAATGGATATCATCACGAGTGAGCAAAAGATGTCAAATATCGGGGATGATTTTCGTACGTGGTACAAGTTTTCAAAGGTGTTCTACACGATTAAAATGACACCCAGCGAAGCATATGACGGTATTATTATTGTAAAGGAAGCAACGGCAATAAACGTAATAGAATAGCATTCTCCCGAGTATACAATTTTTTAAATAACAAGGCATAAAAGGAGAACATTATCTCATTTTCACGGGCGCTTATTCTTTCATAAGAGGGCGCCCTTTTTTTAGTGTCGCAACACATTTTAGAGATTAACATTTGAAGTTTTCTGCATAAGCTATAGGGTCCTTGTGTTCAAGATTTTCTACTAAATTAGGCAGTTTTTTCTTATTGAACAAATGGGGCAGGTTAGCATTCCTGTAGATCGTTATTTTTGAGCTTTGAAAAAAATAGGGCTCCTCAGTAAGATATGAGTAAGACACGACTCTAACTCAAACTTAGGAGGAACCCTTACTATGAAGTTTAAAATGCAGGACAAACAAAATCAACTAATAGAAAGAATTACTGAAAAACATCTTGTGGTTGGTGTGGATATTGCTCAACAATTTCACGTAGCCAGAGCAGTGAATTTCCGTGGGATTGTAGTAGGAGATCCAATCACTTTTCCAAACAACGAAGAGGGATTTTCGTCCCTGTTAATCTGGATTAATAGCATTAAAAGATTACATAAACTTGAGGCTGCCATAGTTGGTATGGAACCTACCGGTCATTATTGGATTAATCTTTCTAAATGGCTGATGAAACAAGATATTGAGGTAGTGACAGTTAACCCTCATTTGGTGAAAAGAAATAAAGAAAACCGTGATAATACCCAATCAAAGAGTGATAAAAAAGACGCTCTTGTAATAGCAGATATGGTGAAGAACGGTTACTATTCCTTTGTAAGAGATACTTCTGAGTCGTTTGAAAAGCTCAGGGTACTTATGTCGAATCGGGATGTCATTGTTAAGAGGCTTGTAAGCTCGATTAATCAATTGAATCGCTGGGTGGATATTGTCTTCCCCGAGCTTAGACAAGTATTTAAAGACATCACTGCTAAAGGGGCCATCGCAACACTTCGGCTTTTCCCATCTCCGATGGAACTGGGTTCCATGAAGCCTGAAGAGATCGTGGCCGGGTGGAAGTTATTGATGAAGCGACAGCCTGGATTAAAGAAAGCCTATTTACTCCTCAATGTAGCCAGGAAATCAGTTGGTACAAGGCAAGCATTAGAAGCTTATAAATTTCATCTTGAACAATTACTCGAAGAGTATGACCTTGCGATTCAACAACTTGAAAGAGTTGAGCTGGCAATCAAGGATGAACTACCTAAAATTCCTTTCGCGAATAAGTTACTTATGATTAAGGGAATTAGTGAAATTTCGTTAGCTGGTATTTTAGGGGAAGCAGGAGATTTAAGTGGTTTTTCACACGGCAACTCTTTACTTCGCCATGCAGGACTCCATCTAGCCGAAGCCAGTTCAGGGAAGTGGAAAGGGCAAATTATCATTTCAAAGCGTGGAAGATCAAGGTTAAGACGTTTCCTCTATTTAGCTACTATGAGTCTGGTAATGAACAACCCGGAATTTAAAGCCCTCCACTCGAATAATGTTAAGCTCAAGAAAATGAAAAAAATGAAATCTATAATGAAGCTGATCGGGAAGTTAGCTAGGATCTTTGTAGGGATAGCGCGAAAAAACGAAGCTTATTGTGCCAAGAAGGTCCAGCCGTTAACTGAGTTGGCAGCGTAGTCCAATTCACTTTTTCTCGAAGAGAATCATTACCCCTTATATTTTTAAAGATCGAGTGTTGGCTTATTCGCAGGATTTCAAATATGTACGGAGTACCAGGTTTGTTCAACAAAAGGGCACTGACCCATCAGGTTAGCATAACTGGCCTCCACCCCTTGGATAGGCATGACGAAGGAATGAGAGGGCAATTGACCCGTTGAGACATGGGAGGGAAAGCCTCCAAGGGCTGGCGTGGAGAAGTACATCATATGGTAGAATTTGGAGTATAATCCTACTCCTCTATTTAACTATGTCTTCATGTAGCCATTTGTCCAGAATCTACTCTTTTCAATTTAGAAATATATATCCATGGAGGATGAAATCCTGCGAATAAGCGAGCATTCGTGAGTAAACCGTATTAAACTGAGGGAGTTGAAAAAGAAATAGACTTTTGGTTAAATATGGTATACAATTATCTCTAAGGGAACGTATGTTCTTTTAGGTGGGATTTCTTTTGATGTGTAAAAAATTAAACTATAAAATTTATGATTGGAGTGTTATTGGATGCAAACAAAAAAAGTTTTTCTATATGTATTTAATACAATGTCGGACTGGGAATATGGATATTTAATTGCTGAACTAAACTCAGGAAGATATTTCAAAAAAGATTTAGAACCTTTAAAAGTAATTACAGTAGGAGCTAATAAAGAAATGATTACTACTATGGGAGGATTGGGCATAAAACCAGATATTTCCCTTGATGAATGTACTCTTGAGAGTAAAGATCTTTTAATTTTACCAGGAGGGACTACTTGGAATGAAGAAATTCATCAACCTATCTTGGAAAGAATTGGACAAGCTTTAAAGCTTGGCACTATTGTTGCTGCAATTTGTGGTGCAATTGAGGCCCTTGCGAATATGGGATACTTAGATACTAGAAAGCATACAAGTAATAATTTAGAATACACTAAAATGGTATGTCCTAACTATAAAGGAGAAAAGTTCTATGAGGTGGGATCAGCGGTATCTGATGCGAATTTAGTTACTGCATCAGGAATAGCTCCTCTGGAATTTGCGATGGAAGTACTGAAAAAATTAGATGTATTTGCTCCAGATACATTAGATTCTTGGTATAGTTTAAATAAGACTCATAAACCTGAATACTTCTTCCAGTTAATGAACTCGATGAATAAATGAGTTAAAATATCAAATGGCATATTTTTATTTTTTGAAATAAATTTCCATACTTTTACGATGTCAAAGTATAATTTTTACACATAATCAAAGTTTTTAGATAAGTTAACAGAGGATGTTGATAATTGTAAACTATCGGGGGTGTTGATCCAAGCAGGATTAATGCCCTTTTATGTTGAACTCCTTATTGTAGAAACGGGCAGTTTTGTTCAAGGAGGATTCCCTATATGAAGGGCGAATAATGGTAACATGGTGATAGATTGTGAAAGAAATATTTGTAATACTAAGAGCACTATCTCTGTGAACAGACAAAATACGTTGATTTTTAATATTATTTAATGCCATATCTCAGAAAACACTTATATACAATGGAGGATTAAGAAAAAAGAAAAACTGTACTTTAGTAAAATAGTTGCCTTTTCCCTTCGAGTTAAATAATAGCCCGTTTCTTTATATAGAAGCGGGCTATTTATTTTATGTAAGCCTAAGGCCCCCATAATAAAGCCCGTTTTGTGCATGTAACATATATAATTGGCATAGCTATTCTTAACCTACTTAACAATTTGAATAAAGATGATTACGCTAGCTAAAGTAAGCATCGTTAAAGCATTTAACCCCATAATCGGTCTATGTTTGGCTCTTAAGAAGTGAGCATGTAAAGCACCCAGCATAAGAATTATAATTAGGGATCCCGAAAGCAAAATAAATTTAGGAAGCCAAAATCCAATAATCAATCCGCCTACCCCCAATAATTCTAAGAAAGCAGTTATTTGCATAAACCAAAGGGGGTAGCGATATTCCCTCCAGTGCTTAACCATTGACTTGGTACGCACTAATTTCATCGAAATAGAAATTACGAAAATAAGAATTAGAATAATTTGAATGGTAACCGTTACAGAATCCATACAGTTCCCTCCTTTTGTATAATAGACGTGCATGCTACACAGAAATTCTAGGTTTTTTAATTTAGTGAGTATGTAGTCTGGACTACATTCCGCAGAATTTTGGGAGGGCTCTATGGATAAGATTAAGTATTTATCGAGAATACAGCTTTTTGGGGATCTAGCCTTGGAAGAATTAAAGAAATATGAACCGGTCACACCAATAAAAGTTATGAAAAAGGGTACCATTATTAGTTCTCCTCATATGAATCAAAAGATATTGTATTTGATCAAATCGGGTAAAGTTCGTTTGTATAGATTAACTGAAAGCGGGAAAGAGTTTACAATTGATATTTTAGAAAGTGGGCATGTGTTTGGAGAGATTGGTACGTTTACAACAGGTTCTGAAAATTTATATGCTGAGACATGGGAAGATTCTGTTATTTGCAGAATAGATAGAGTGCAGTTTGAAAAAATAATATGCGAAAATCCAGGTATTGCATTAAAGCTACTTGAAATAATCTCCAGCCGTTTAAAGGAAGTCGAAGAGTTATTAGAGTATATGGCATATAGCAGTGTAAAGAAACGCCTTTTATTCCTGTTAAATAAACTTACAGAAAAGTTTGGGGATAAATCGTCAGGCAGAAACCCGGGAGATTGGATTGCACTCGATATTCACATCACTCATCAAGAATTAGCAATGATGATGGGCAGTATTCGTGAAACAGTGACAGCCCTTTTTAATGAATTGAATGCGGAAGGAATTGTACGCAAAGCAGGAAGGCGAGGAACAATGGAAGTTCATGGCGCACGTCTAAAATGTGCATTAAAAGAGGATAGATAAAAATCTGGATTTTTTGCAGAGACTGCCATACCAGGTGGATTTTTCTTTTTGAACAAACGGGGCAGCATTCCTGTAATGAAGGAAAATGGAGTTTGAACAAAAAAATAACCTCTTGGTAGAATGAGAGAGTCCTGAAGCCGGCAAGCGAAAAGGACATTACTCAAATACCAGGAGGCCTTAAAATGAATTATATCCAGAATAAGAAGATTGCTCAAGTTACTCCTTACACCCTGATTATAGGGGGGGATATCGCGAAATTCAAGCATGTGGCGGAAAGAATATTAGTGAGATAGAAAATAATTGTCAAACGGAACTAACATATGAAGACAAACTTGAAATGGGGTATTTTTATAATGCAGCTTCTGTTATTGACCAAATTGACCCTAAGCTTTTTACAAAAGAATAATCTGTTTCTAATTATAAAGGCTAGACCCGTTGGTTGATATATAAAGCTTTGTACATAAATCAAGAGTTGAAGTTAATGCTGCCAATCCAGGCAGCATTTTTCTTATTGCACAAACGGGGCAGATTTGTTTAAGAAGGAAAATAAGGAATCCTTGCTGAATTATTGATTTAATCCGATGAAAGGAGAGATTCATTTATTTATGGAATTATCAAGGTCACAATCATTAGCTTTGGAAAATATTACAAAATATGCACAGGACTATACCTATGAAGCTAAAAAGACAATAAATCACATATTAAAAATGTCTAATATTTCGGATGAAACATTAAAAAATGCTGTAAATAAATTAAAGGCCCATGCAAGAATAGGATTACATTTTCACCCAGATAGGCCAGATTCATCTATGAAAAGTGTTGCTGAAGCACTGTTAGAGTCTGGAATATATAAGAGCCAGTTTGAAACAGGGTTGTCTAACGGCAGTGTATCTGCTTACCCAGGTGGTGAACGAGACCTTTGGGAGAAGAGAATTTTTGAAGGTGCATATCACCTGCAGGGCATAACCAATAACCATCGTCCTAAATATGGTGCATTGAATTTGATGTTGCACCCAGATGGACCTTCTCCACGTTTTGGTTCATGCTATTTTCTTCTATCCCCTAAGGTTTCATATCGTTCTACCTATACATATTTAGATTCGCATCAAGACCCAAAAGAAAAGGGAACTTATAAAGAGTTTGACATGATTTTGGCTGCTCTTTTAGAAGAGGCGTTCGTAAGAGATTTTGCAATTGGTGAAAGAAATCTGACTCCAGTTAGATTAGTAAATCATTTACTGCTTAATCTTGAACGACCGTTTACAGACCCAGCAACCAAAAAGCCAAATCGAAATCTTAATCACTATATTGAAGCCCAGATTCATGGAGGTATTTCACTTAAAGAAGACGTGGATTTGCTTGTTGCAGACCCTTCTTTTAAGAAAACTCATATAGGGAGAATCTTAGAACAACTGTGCTTTAAATATTCCATTCAACTGTATTGGCATAAGGGATTTGCACTTATGATAGAAGAAGTTCCAAAAGATTTTAGAGGCCCATCTATGCCCTCCTTAGCAAAACTCATTGGACAAAATAATGTTATCGATGCGAGCATAATTGGAACTGCTGTAATGGACTTAATACGCAATCCGGCATCTTGGAGCGAACGTGGGGATCATAAGGAGGTACTTCAGGAATTAAAACTATTGTGGCACGTTTTAGTGAGGTATGGAAAGCCATTAGATTAAGGCTGCCTTTTTTGAATTATTACACTTAAAGTAACGAGTGCTTAAAATCAATTGCCAAGCCCAGGGGGCTTTTTGATTAACAAACGGGGCAGTTTAATTCAATTGCAATTAAGGTTAACTTAGTCAAGAAACACAACCAAAACTATACTATTATAGTATCTGCTTGGATATCGCTTCCAGTTCTATATAATTAAACTCTTTAAAATGGTATAGAAGATATATCTAAACTATAAAGAAGGAGTGGTATAGACATGTCAGAAATAAATAAAGTTATTCCTAATGCTGAAAGGATGAAAGAAGTAGGGGCAGCTGTTGGTGAAGCAGGTAAAGCGTTGGGAGATGCGATAAGGAAACACCCTGAAAAAGCATTAGGTATAGGAGGGGGCTTTATATCCTAAAACATAAAAAAATTAAATTCAAACTTAAAAGACCAGATTTAGACATTGAATTTGAAACTGAGTAAATTTATTTAAAGAAGACAGTTACTATTACTAATAACCTAGGTTGGATGTTATTATGGATAAAAAAATTTGAAGCATTACTAAATCAACAACTAATATTAGATATGAATATTCATTAAAAAAGTTGTAGATTTTGAAGAGGTTTGGAGTCTTTATAATGATGGCTGGGCAGCAGCTTTAGATGAAGAAGATGGTGCAATAATCACTAAAATAAGCCTGGGGGGTTAAAAAATATGAAACAATTGGGGACGCTATACTTTTTCTGTGGAAAAATGGGAGCAGGAAAATCAACTAAATCAAAACAATTGGCTATAGATAAACATGCGGTACTGTTGTCTGAGGATGAATGGCTTTCATCTCTTTATCCCAATCAGATCACATCACTTGAGGACTATCTAAAATTCTCAGCGCAGCTCAAGCCGTTGGTGAAAAAGCATGTCCAAAACATATTAAGTGTCGGTACAGATGTAGTGATGGATTTTCCAGCTAACACTCAAAAACTGCGAAAGTGGTTTTTGGATATGGCGTCAGAGGTCAATGCAAACCATGAACTAATTTTCCTTAATTTAAATAACGAGCAATGCTTACGTCAAATTGCACAAAGGCGTAACGAACAACCCGAAAGAGCAGCTTTTGACACGGAAGCGGTGTTTATTCATGTTGCTAAATTTTTTGAAGCACCAGGAGCATCCGAGGGTTTAAATATTTTAGAGTTTAGTGGAAAAGAATAACAAGGAGTTCAACACAGCGTTATAGAACCAGAAGAAAAATTCGTTTACAACTGGTAATTTAACCTTCTCAATAAGCTGTTTCATTCTCCAAGGATTAATACTTGATAATTTAAGGATAGGTTATTTTTCAAAATGGTTTAAATCCGCGACCCACGCCCCATACAAAGACACACTGGATATGAGCGCAATAATGAATTATTAAGCAATAGAGAAGTATTCCTATATAAGAGATTCAAACATTGATTTTAACGATGTATATTCATTCTTTTTTCAAAAAAACCTTATTGTGTACTTTCAATATTGTAATTAGCAATGGAACTGTAATGACTGACATAAGAATCAAAATTATAGCGTTCATATAGTATTGAATATTAGGATTGTATTCATATGTACTGAATAGAAAAAAAGATAAAATGAATAATTTTTGAGCTGTTTTTATCTGTTTTGTTCGCAGACTCGACAACTTAATTGTTATGTCTTAACCAATTAAAAAATAAGATCATTCCCACAATAACAAACTCATTTGTAAACCGAGGTATTTGCTGTCCTTTTATGGAATATTCAGGCATATGATTACGTACTTAAAAAACGGCTGTAAACGGAAAACAAGTGTATGACATTCTTACTTTGAATGTGCGCATTTTTCAATAAGGGGATGAATGCCCATTTTTTTATAGTCTTTAGATACTCCTGTTCTAATCCCCTAATGTACCTCTTGGTTTTTAAAAGAAGGAATTTTGTGTATAGTATCGAAATACAGTAATAGAAAAACGTATATGATAGGCTTTGTTAAAAGAAGTGAATGGATGTGGAAGTATGCAAAAACGTATTTTGCTTGTGGAAGACGACCGGGAAATTAATAAATTGATAAAGGATCACTTAGAACAGGAGAATTTTAAAGTACTTACCGCATTTGATGGAGAGGAGGCATTATCTCTCTTTAAGAAAGAAGAGTTCGATTTAATCCTGCTTGATTTAATGCTTCCTAAATTTAGTGGTATGGATATCTTAAAAAAAGTCAGAGAAAAAAGCTTACTTCCTGTTTTGATTATATCAGCAAAAGGAAGTGACCTGGACAAAGCTTTAGGTCTTGGTTTTGGTGCAGATGATTATATCAGTAAACCTATTTCCATGATTGAACTGACTGCCAGAGTGCATGCAGCGATTCGAAGAGCAACGCAATATATTCCCGCTACGAACCATTCCGCTCCTGCAATTATCCAATTTAAAGAACTTTCCCTCGACTTATCCACCTTTTCTGTACAGGTGAAGGATAAGATTGCCCAGCTAACATCCAAAGAATTTCATATTTTAAAGCTTTTTATGACAAATCAGAGCAGAGTGTTTACAAAGGAGCAAATCTACCAGTTTATTTGGCAAGATGATTATTATGGTAATGAAAATGTAATAAATGTTCATATAAGAAGGCTTCGTGAAAAAATTGAAAAGGATCCGTCTAACCCGCAGTATATTCGGACAATTTGGGGGATCGGATATAAATTAGGAGAATAATTTATGATCCTTGCGCTTAGTGTGCTGATTACTTTCTTACTCGTCATGAATATAATCCAGTATGTTTCCCGAAAAAAAATAAATAACCATTTACATGAAATAAGTGAAAAGTTAGCAGAAATCATAGAGCACAAGACAGCTGAAAAAGTGTTATTGCAAACAGACCAGCATTCCATACAGTTTTTACTCATTCAAATAAACCGGCTATTGGCATACAACCAAAAGGTATTTGCGGATTACGCAAGTACAAAAGACAGCTTAAGGAAGATGATATCCAATATGTCACATGATTTGAAGACACCACTAACTGTTATTTTAGGTTATGTGGAGAAACTTAAGCTGGATGATAAGTTAAGTGAGGATGAGAAGAAAAAGGCCATTTTACGGCTTCATGATAAAGTAGTGGGGTTAATCTCATTACTTAATCAATTTTTTGACCTTGTCAAAATAGAATCCAATGATTATATGATTCCATTAAGCAAGATATCTCTTAATGAGATTTGCAGGAAGAATGTTTTGGATTATTATGATTTGCTCCTTTCAAAGGGTCTTCAGGTAGAAATTGATATCCCGGACCGGAATTTTTACATCCTCGGCAATGAGCATGCTTTAAATCGAATACTCAGCAATTTAATTTCTAATTCTATACGGTATGGAAGTGATGGGGGAGTATTTGGTTTAACACTTCGAGAAGATAAAGGGTCCATTGCTGTAGAGATTTGGGATAAAGGAAAAGGGATTGAAGAGGTGCATCAGGATCGTGTATTTGACAGGCTTTATACACTGGATGATGCCAGAAATCCACAATTTCAAGGAAGCGGTCTAGGCTTAAGCATCTCGAAGCGTTTAACAGAAGCAATGAATGGTTCGATACACTTAAGAAGCAAACCCTTTGAGAAAACGGCTTTCATATGTATCTTTAAACAAATGATATATTAAGATTGCTTGAAAGAGGTGTTCTGCTGGAACGGCTCTTTTTTACTTTTGCCTATTTTTTGGTGACATGATTAGATAGCCACGCTATCTTGGTACATACCTGCCTCTGGATGATGTAAAAAATTCCAACTTAAGAAACATGTAAGAAATGAGAAAGAAAAAAGTCAGTATCTCTGATTAAGATAAAAGTAATAAAGGAGGTCTAAATGATGGATTACGTTGTTCAAACAAATGGATTAACGAAAACCGTGAAAGGTATAACACTCGTATCGAATGTAAACCTTCATATCAAAAAAGGGGAGATATATGGATTTCTTGGTCAGAATGGTGCTGGAAAAACAACGATCATGAAAATGCTCACAGGATTGCTTATTCCTTCTAAGGGAGAAATTTTATTGTTTGGAAAAAAACTCACAGAAACCAATAAATCAGGCTTAAAACGAGTAGGGAGTATAATTGAATATCCCATTTTTTTCGAGCATTTAACAGCAATGGAGAATCTGGAGCTTCACTGTGAATATTTAGGTTATTATGATAAAAAGGCTATTACACATGCTTTGGAATTGGTCCATTTAAAAGGAATTGAAGATAAAGTGGTTAAGGATTTTTCCCTTGGGATGAAACAGCGCCTTGGGATTGTAAGAGCCATTATCACCAAGCCTGAGCTGATTATTTTGGATGAACCGACAAACGGTCTGGATCCAATTGGCATTAAAGATATGCGTGATTTAATTCGGATGCTGAACAAGGAATATGGGATTACCTTTCTTCTGTCCAGTCATATTTTAGGAGAAATTGAACAGATTGTTGATCGGGTTGGTGTGATTCAAAATGGAAAACTGGTGAATGAAGTGAGCTTAGCAGAGATTAGGAAGCAAAGAGCGGATTATATTGAAATTGTCACACCAGACGCCGATAGAACAGCGTATTTGCTTGAACATGAACTCCGCATATCCAATATGAAGATTGTAGGTGACAGGAGAGTTCGGATTTATGATGTAACCCAGTCTCAAAGTGAGATTACAAAAATCTTAATTCTGCATGATATTGAGCTAGAGGAAATACAAAAACATACAAGCACACTGGAAGACTATTTTTATCGTCAAATTCATGGAGGTGAAATAATTGTTTAAATTGATGGAATTGGAATGGAGAAAATTAAAACAAAAGATGGTTATTGGTGAGATGATTATTTACCTAGGCATTCTTATGTTTTTGCCAGTGTTTTTTATTAAGATGGTAATGGCAGATTTTGGGCAGAATTATTCCGCTGTTATTCAGCTGATCGTGTCGATTCAGCTGGGATTTGTCCTATTTGGAGCATCTCTTATCAATCAGGTTTTCATTGAGGAATATAAGAATAAAACCATATCTCTTTCGTTTGGCTATCCAATAAGCCGGAAAAAGCTGGTTATGGCGAAAATTCTTTTTATCTCGCTGGCTGTTTTCCTTTGTACGCTTGTATCCTTTGTATTGACCGGCTTGGCAACCTATTTGATCGATCAGGTTTTTGATATCATTAATGGGCAGCCAACTGCTGCAGATTTCGCAGCCTATTTTAGTAAAATGATTGTTCATTCATTTATAACTGCCCTAATTAGTTTAATTCCGCTCTTCTTCTTTGGTATTTGGAAAAGGGCAACGATTTCAACCGTTATTTGCGCCATATTCCTAATGCAGTTTCAAAACTTTTCCTCTCTTATTAATATCACTCTTGACCCTGCCCTTGTTAATGCAGTGCTTTGTCTATTAGGATTCGTTAGTGTTTATCTTTCGATTAAAATGATTGATAAAGTGGGGGATATTTAGTTTTAGGCAGCGTTGGAAAATTTTGGGGATGGTTAATAAGCTTTGCACTATAAAAAGTTTTTAATAAGGTTAATTGATGATAAGTTGGTGAAGAAATGGAGCTTAGAATAACAGGTGCAAGAGTTGGAGATTCAGTGTGGATCGGCAGCTCTTTTTTCTTATTCGGCTAAAGGGGCAGGTTTTTTTAAAACTAACGATTGTACTAAAATAAAAACATGAGAAAAAAGAACTTCTTTAGATAGTTTTTAGAAGAGTCCATACTTATTAATGGTGATGGAGCTAATACTGTTTAATAGAAGAGGAAGAGAAGATAGTGTTTCTCCGAGAAAAGGAATATCTTCTAAGATGAAAATGGCGGAAAACGGGAATGCAGACATTTTGTCAGCGTTCATCCGCCAAACATTAAGAGAGCCTGACTTATATGCCAGGCTAAATGTTTAAAAAAATGGAACAAATCTAAATGGATTAAGCGGCTTCCTAATTATTAACTTCCTCTTTGGCTAATATTTTCATCGGTTGGACATATTCATAGCCGAGATCGTTTGCTACAGCTTTATAGGTGACTTCACCATTAATGGTGTTCAGTCCTGCTGCAAGAGCTGGATTTTCAATCAATGCTTTCTTTACACCTTTATTGGCAATTTGCAGCGCGTATGGAACTGTCACATTTGTAAGGGCGATAGTTGATGTTTGCGGAACAGCTCCCGGCATGTTTGCCACAGCATAATGGATAACACCATGCTTAATATATGTTGGGTTATCATGAGTAGTGACTCTGTCAGCTGTCTCAATAATACCTCCTTGGTCAACGGCGACATCAACAACTACAGATCCTGCCTCCATTGATTTAATCATTTCTTCCGTCACTAGTTTCGGTGCCTTCGAGCCTGGGATGAGTACAGCTCCAATCACTAAATCGGAATCTGCAACCGCCTTGGCAATGTTAAAAGGATTAGACATAAGTGTTTGGATTTGGCTGCCAAAAATATCATCGATTTGGCGCAAGCGATCTGGGCTTAAATCGATGATTGTTACATCAGCACCCAGACCCATTGAGATTTTTGCAGCATTTGTTCCTGCAACGCCACCGCCAATGACGGTAACCTTTCCTCTCTTAACGCCTGGTACACCAGAAAGAAGAATTCCTTTCCCGCCTTTCGTTTTCTCTAGAAGCTGTGCACCAATTTGGGCGGACATTCTTCCAGCTACTTCACTCATTGGAGTAAGCAGCGGCAGCGTATTTCCTGCTTGTACTGTTTCATATGCGATAGCTGTTACTTCATTTTCCACCAGTGCTCTTGTCAGTTCAGGTTCTGCTGCTAAATGCAGGTAAGTAAATAAAATAAGGCCTTTTCGGAAATACTTGTATTCACTTGAAATAGGTTCCTTGACCTTCATAATCATTTCTGCATTTGCCCAAACCTTCGCTGCGGCTGATTCAATAGAGGCACCAACCTCTTGATAGGACTCGTCCCTAAATCCACTCCCAAGTCCCGCTCCACTCTCGATCACTACCGTATGTCCAGCATTAACCAGGCTCATAGCACCGGCTGGGGTTAGAGCTACCCGATTCTCATTATTTTTAATTTCCCTCGGTACTCCAATAATCATTTAAATAACCTCCATTAATCATTATGATTAAAGATTACTAGCTTGAGCTCAGTCATTTCCTCGATGGCATATTTAATCCCTTCACGTCCAATGCCGCTTTCTTTTACACCGCCATAAGGCATGTGGTCAACACGGAAGGTGGGTATATCATTAATGAGGACTCCGCCAACATGCAATTTCTTTGATGCCTGTAAAGCAGTGTGAATATTATCTGTAAAAATGCCAGCCTGCAGCCCATAACGGGAATCATTAACAAAATCAATCGCTTCCTCAACAGAGTTGACCTTGTTTATTAAAACAATTGGAGCGAAAACCTCCTGACATGACACCTTAGATGCTGGATTCACACCTAGTAAAACAGTAGGGAGGAGGATATTACCTTCACTGGCTCCGCCTGCAGCAACGATTGCCCCATTTTGTTTTGCCTCTGAAATCCATTCAAGGGTTCTTTCCACTTCCTTAGGATTAATTAAAGCAGAAACATCTGTGTCAGGATTTAAAGGATCTCCAGCTTTCAATTGTTGTGCTGCTTTAACAAATTTTTCAACGAAGCTGGTGTAGCTATCCTTATGGACATAAATTCTCTGAAGGGAAATACAAACCTGACCCTGATAACTGAAGGCTCCTTCTACACAGCGCTTAATGATTTTGTCGATATCAATATTTTTATCTACAATGAGTGCAGCGTTAGATCCCAGTTCTAGTGTGACATGTTTTAATCCCGCTTTATTCCTGATGCCGATTCCGACCTCGGGGCTGCCCGTAAAAGTAATTTTCTTCACTCGATCATCTGATATCAGCTTTTCACCTATGACCGGGCCACTTCCTGTTACTACATTCAAAGCACCTGGCGGCAGCCCGGCTTTTTGCATAAGTTCAGCAAGAAAATAGGCCGAAATGGGCGTCTGGCCTGCTGGCTTTAATACGACTGTATTTCCAGCGGCAATTGCAGGTCCAACCTTATGGGCAACGAGATTCATCGGAAAGTTAAAAGGAGTAATGGCTCCGATAACTCCAAGTGGTTCTTTTACAGTGTAAGCGAATCTCCCTTCACCGCCTGGAGCTGCATCCAGCGGGATTGTTTCTCCGCTAATTCTTTTAGCTTCCTCAGCAGCAAATTTGTAAGTTTGAATCGTTCTTGCCACTTCTCCTTTAGCGGTTTTTAGCGGCTTCGCCGCCTCTAAAGAAAGAATTTCAGCAGCTTGATCAAAGTGCGCTTCAAATAGGCCTGCGAGGTTTTCAAGGATTTTTGCCCGCTGATGGCTTGGCATTTCAGACATAATCGTTCTCGCCTTGTATGCAGCTTCTATAGCGGAATTGACTTCTTCCACTGTTGCACTTGGGATTTCTGCGATCAGTTCTTTGCTATAAGGAGAGAATAGGGGGTTATAATGTTTTGCTTTTGCCCACTCTCCATTGATAAACAGGTGATATTTTTTCATAAGCATATAACCTCCAAATTTTTGAACAAGATTAATTACTTTTTAAAAAAGTCCAGTTCTGAAATAAAAGTCTACAATTTTTGCTCTATTTGATAGATGGCATGATGGATAATTTCTACTAAACGATCAATCTCCTGCTTATTAATTGAAAGAGGGGGGGCCAATACAAGTATATCCATCTTATCGAATACAACAGATCGGCAAATGAGTCCCTGTTTGGCTGCCTCATTGACAATCAGAGGGGCTAGGGGTCCTGCTGCCGATTGTTGGCTATTTAATTCAATAGCTCCCATAAGCCCTAACGCCCTGACATTTTTAACAATCTCTCTCTCTCCTTGGATCCATCTAAAGCCCTTGAGCATTTCTGCACCCATATTTTTGGCGTTCTCAATTAAGTTTTCATTTTCAATTATTTCAATATTCTTCAGTGCTACTGCGCATGCCATTGGATGACCGCTATAAGTATAGCCATGCAGGAGTGTGCCAGTTGATAATCGTTTAAAATCTTCATATATCTTTTCAGAGAGGACCACTCCGCCAAGCTGTGCATATCCACTAGTGACTCCTTTTGCAAAACACATTAAATCGGGGGCAACACCATAATGCTCAATTCCAAAGTATTTTCCTGTCCGGCCAAATCCGGTAATGACTTCATCCGTGATAAAAAGAATGTTGTATTTATCACAAATATTTCTTACATTGTTAAAATACTCCTCAGGAGCAATATGAACTCCTCCAGCTCCTTGTACGGGCTCTGCAATAAAGGCAGCAATTGTATCAGGCCCTTCAGATATTACGGCTTCTTCAAACGCTTTTGCCGAAAAATTATCCGTATGATAAAAATCCGGTGCCAAGGAATTAGTGAAATCCCTGAAAGGCTTTAGGCCTGTTGCGCTGGTTGCCCCCATTGCAACCCCATGGTAGGACTTTATTCGGGAAATTATTTTCTTTTTCTCAGGCTGCCCTTTTAAAATCCAATAATGTCTTGCTAACTTATAAGCGGTATCATTGGCCTCTGACCCCCCAGAAGTAAAAAAGGTGGCATTTAAATCCCCAGGTGTGACCTCTGCTATTTTAGCAGCTAATCGAATAGCTGGTTCATTGCTAAATGTCGCGAAGCAGGAGCTAAAAGCCAGCTTATTCATTTGTTCCATGGCAGCAATACCCAGCTCTTTTCGCCCATGTCCAATGTTTACATTCCAAAGAGAGGACATTCCATCAATAACCTTTTTCCCATGAACATCTTCGAGATATATGCCGTCTCCTTTTGTAAAAATATAGGCAGGGCCATTTTCCTGCTGTTGTTGAATAGGGGATGTAGGATGCATGAAATGCTTTTTGTCCAATTCCGCCAATTCTTGATAAGTAAGTTCATTTGCGATCATTATCATTCTCACCTCATACTTTAAATTTAAGTTTCTAAAAGGAACATAATGGCTTTCTTCTTACATCTAATTACAATGCAAGGATTGTGCCAAATATTATATGTAAGCCATTTTTTCCGGGGTACACACAAAAAAAGAGCTGAATTAAAATTCAGCTCGAGTTTTTTTAAAAATAAGAGTATAAGTTTTCACGAGTATTAAAAATGCTTAGCTCTGTGACGCTTTAGCATTTCTTATGGCCACGGCTGCTGCTGAGTGATGCAATGAATGTTTCCTCCGCCAACTGACACCTCACGAGTGTTAACCGTAACAATTTGCCGGTCTGGGAACATTCTTTGAAAAGCGGCGACAGCATGCTCATCCTGTGGATCATTAAATGTTGGCAAAATAACTCCACCGTTACATAAATAACAATTAATATAAGTAGAAATAAAGGTCACGTGTGTTGACCGTTCGTAACTATGTCTGGAGTAATCAATTTCAAAACTTTCAGCTTCGCTTAATGTTATTTGTTTCGGCATTTGTATTTTGTGTATTTTTAGTTTTCTGCCTTTTGCATCTGTTGCATCCTTCAGCCGTTCGTATGCATCCTGAAGCACTTCATACTGAGGATGAATCGGGTCATCTGTCCAGCTCATGGCAATTTCACCAGGCTTAACAAAAAATAAAACCTCGTCCACATGCCCATCTGTTTCATCTCCGACCAGCCCATCCTTTAACCAGATGATCTTTTCTACATTCAGGAATTCAGAAAGTCTTTCTTCTACCTCTTCTTTTGTTAAATTTTTATTTCGGTTTTTATTTAAAACACACTGCTCGGTAGTAATTAGCGTGCCTTCACCATCCACGGTTATAGCGCCGCCTTCTAAAACAAATTCTGTTGCATCGTACCGGCTTATATGCTCGATCTCTAATACTTTTCGTTTTACTTGGAGATCTAAATCCCAAGGAAAATATAAACCCTCTTCAATTCCTCCCCAGGCATTAAACCCCCAGTCAATCCCGCGCACCTCACCTTGATCATTTTTCACAAAGGTTGGACCAATATCTCTCATCCAGGCATCGTTAGAGGAAATTTCAATTACGCGGATATGTTCAGGTAAAAGGGCGCGGGCATTTTCGAATTGTTCCGGTCTTACACACATGGTAACAGGTTCAAATTGGGCAATCGCTTTTGCAACTTCGACATATACCCTTTGAGCAGGCTTAGCTCCAGCTCTCCACGTATCCGTTCTGACTGGCCAAAGCATCCAGGTCCCCTTATGTTTTTCAAATTCTCCCGGCATTCTAAAACCGTCTTTTTTTGGTGTTCCATTCATTGTTAATACCATGTTTTATCCCCCTAAACTCAGTAATTCATCGTAATTATTGACAGAGCCTTTATATAAAGAAAGCAGCGATGCTTTAAAAAACTCCCTCCTTAAACTGTATTTACTAGGTTTCTGTTGCAAGTTCCATGCCAAGAATAAGAAGAGAATTTTAAATGCTTATATCCAATTCTTTTCGTTTTCTAAGCCTTTGGTAAATTTGCTTTTCGAATAAATGAACCGATTTCGACTCAATTCATGTTTTAGTTTATGTAACTTATAAATTATATTTTTGCAGTCTTCTTATCAAGGAGGATTGCGTTATTCCAAGTGCTTTGGCCGCTTTCCTGGTAGAGTTATGTTCTTTTTGGGCATCAATAATCAGCTTTTTTTCAATTTCCTCGATATAACCAGGAAGACTTTGGCCATTTAGTTTGGGAGGAAACGCACTTTCCTTCTTCTGAACCTCTCTTAATACCTTTTCCGATAAGTCGCTTTTATCAATTATCTCTGACTTTGCAGTGACAACTAAACGTTCGATCATGTTCTCTAATTCACGAATATTACCAGGCCAGCTATAATTCTGCAGATAATCAACCAGCTCTTTTCCTAAGACAGTGGACTTTCGATATTTTGTTTTGAAAAGTTCAAGGTAATGAAAAACAAGAGGAATAATATCATCCTTTCTTTCTCTTAGCGCCGGGATTTGAATTGAAACAACGTTCAATCTATAATATAAATCCTCTCTGAATCGCTTTTCTTGGACCATTTCCAGAAGGCTTTGATGGGTAGCGGTAATAATCCGTACATCTACCTGTTTTAATTCGGTGGAACCAATAGGAAAAAATGACTTTTCCTGAACCAATTGAAGAAGCTTGGGCTGCAGAGTTAAAGGCAGTTCCCCGATTTCGTCAAGAAAAAGGGTACCTCCATTTGCCTTCTCAACTAATCCGATTTTCCCGCTATTGTTTGCTCCGGTGAATGCTCCTTTCTTGTATCCAAATAATTCTGATTCCAGAAGAGTTTCAGGAATTGCTCCACAATTTATTTGAATAAACGGTTTATCGGTTCGGTTGCTCCTTCTGTGAATCATTGATGCAATCATGCTTTTCCCGACCCCAGTCTCTCCGGTTAAGAGGATGGTTACGTCTAATGATGCAATTCTCCCGATTAAATCCAAAATTTCCTCATGTTTTTTGCTATTGCCAATAATGATGTGATTGTTTTTCTTTTCTGATTCCTTGACCTTCATTTCCTGGAGTTCATCCCAATATTTTTGGAGAAGTATTTCCGCTTTTTCCAGCTGAAGGGAGGACCTGACAGTATCCGTTATATCCTTTACATTGACCAGGACATACTGGGTCTTATCTTCTTTTATTTCAACAAAATAACCAGTTGCTAAGTATTGTCGCCCTTTAGAGGTTTGAACCTTTGTCACGGTCTCTCTTTTTTCTAACACAATATTTGTAATGGACGGGGTGAATAAGCCGTCTTTTTCAAGATCAGATACACTTCTTCCGATAACCTTAGAGCGCGGTGCTCCCATTTGCTTTGAACTAGTGTCATTAATCCATAGAGCGATGCCATTATGGTCAGCTATAAAAATCCCATCTTTTAAATGATTAAACATATGATGAAAATGTTTATCTTCAAAAAACTTTTTGCTCATATTAAGCCCCCAAAGTATGATCGATAGAGTTTGATTCGTTTTCGATTCAAAATGAACCGGAATTGGTTCGAAATAATTACTATATTATTAATTTTCAGATTAATAGTCAAACAAATATTGATATTTAGGATGATTTTCACTTTGGCATAAAAATTGCATTAAAAATAGTTGAGGAGGTAAGTAAATGGAAACTACGAAACTCATGGTTAATAGAAAACGCCTGCTTGATACGATTAATGTAAGTTCTTCCATTGGAGCGTTAGAAAATGGAGGATTAAATCGGCTGGCTTTAACAGAAGAAGATAAAGAGATGAGAAATATATTTGTTAAATGGCTGCAGGAAGAGAAGCTGGACGTACGAGTTGACGACCTTGGAAATATTTACGGAAGGAGAAAAGGAAAGTTAAATGATAGTCCAGCTGTTGCAATTGGATCTCATTTAGATACACAGCCCTGCGGCGGACGGTTTGACGGAATCCTGGGTGTTTTAACCGCATTGGAGGTCGTCCGTACATTAAACGAAAATAATATTGAAACTGATTATCCTATTGAAATTGTTAATTTTACTAATGAAGAAGGTGCCCGTTTTGAGCCTCCGATGCTTGGATCAGGCGGTGTTGCAGGTGAATTTACAACAGACTTTATCTATAACACAAAGGATAACGAGAACATTTCGTTCCAGGAGGCATTAAAAAAAATTCAATACATGGGAGACGAAAAGCACAGATTAAGAGATATAAAATACTTTATCGAGCTCCATGTGGAACAAGGTCCCATTCTTGAAAAAAACAACAAGTTAATTGGAATTGTCGAAGGAATTCAAGGAATAAGCTGGCTGAATGTAAAGGTAGTAGGAGAGACAAATCACGCTGGGCCTACTCCGATGGAAGACCGAAAGGATGCCTTGGCACCTTCAGCTAAAATGGTTACCAAAGTATATGAAATAACAAATGAAATAGAAGGTTTGAAAACGACAGTAGGAAAACTTAATGTCAAACCGAATATTACGAATGTTATACCTGGTGAAGTAGAGTTCATGATTGACGTGCGGCACAAGGATGATGAGATTAGAGCTGGTACAATTGATAGACTAAGAGAGCAGTTAGGCACAATTGCGGTAATGAATAATGTTGAAGTTACGATTTCAACAGATTGGAATTCGGATGCTGTGCTATTTTCCTCCGAAGTTATGGATGCAATTAGTGAAGCTGCAGGCGTGTTGGGATATTCCACTTTAAGATTATTTAGCGGTCCAGGACATGATGCAAAATATATAAGTAAAATGGCCGACACCGGGATGATTTTTTTACCCAGTATTAACGGGATTAGCCATAATGAAAAAGAATTGACTTTAGAGGACGACATTGAGAAGGGTGCAAATGTCCTTCTGAACACGATTCTAAAGCTTGCAAGGGCTCATTAACTTTTATTTATTTAATTGGCTTTTTAAAACTATTTTAACTGGAGGCATGTTTGAAAATGAACCAAAATCAAACAATTATGAATGGAAAAAACGAATTGCTGGCAAGTGAACTTTCCGCTTTAGATCGCAGGCATCTCCTTCATCCATCTACGAATCCAAAATTACAGGCGCAAACAGGCCCAAAACTTATTTTTACAGGTGGAGAGGGAATTTATCTCCATGACATGAGCGGCAAAAAATATATTGATGGAGTTTCCATGCTGTGGAATGTAAATTTAGGGCATGGAAATAAGGAAATGGCTGAAGCTGCCTATAATCAGATGGTAAATGTTGCGTATGCTTCGGCATTTTATGGCTATGCAAATGAACCAACTGTTCGCTTGGCTGAAAAAATTGCTTCATTAACACCGGGAGATTTAAATACCGTTTTCTTCACTTCCGGTGGATCGGAATCAAATGATACTGCCTTTAAATTATCCAGGTTTTATTGGCAATTGCAGGGATACACCGAAAAAAGAACGATTATTTCATTAAAGAGAGGGTATCACGGTGTAACAGTTTCTGCACAAAGGGCAACTGGTATAGAGGTTTACCGTGAATTCTCGGGATCTACTGACCCGGATATCGTGAATGCAAAAGCTCATTTAACAGAGTGTGAACTTGGTGACAGGAACCATCCAGAGTATGAGGGATGTATTAGAAGCATCATTGAAAAATTAGGAAAAGATAAGGTTGCAGCTGTTATTGTAGAGCCAATCCAAGGAGCTGGCGGAGTCCATATTCCTCCTGATGGCTATCTTCAGGCTGTTAGAAAATTATGTGATGAGTTTGATATCCACCTTATAGCAGACGAGGTTATCTGTGGTTTTGGACGTACAGGAAAAATGTTCGGGGTAGATCATTGGGATGTTATTCCGGACTTTATGTCAATCGCAAAGGGGATAACCAGCGGGTACATTCAACTTGGCGGTGTGGTCATGAGAGAAAAAATCAGAGATGCCTTTACATCATATGACGGCATGCTTGCGCATGGATTCACTTACAGCGGGCATCCGACAGCTTGTGCAGTGGGATTGAAAAATATTGAAATTTTAGAACGAGATGGTCTTATTGAAAAAGCCCGGATATTGGGAGAACGATTAGAGAAGGGGCTTCTTTATTTAGAAGACAAATATGAATTTGTATCAGGGTCAAGAGTGAAGGGTTTATTGGCTGGTTTTGATTTAATGAAGGATCCAGATCAAAATATTCCTTTTGATGAATCTGTAAAAGCATCGGTTAGTGTGGTAGATGAAGCATATCAAAGGGGCTTATTGATTAGGCCATTTGATTTTGAACCAGGGATGAACATTGTTGCGATTGCTCCTCCTTTTATCACTAGTGATAATGAGTTGGAACGAATTATCCATATTGTAGATGATTCTTTAGCAGCCTTTTCAAAGGTCACAAAATAATTTGAGTAAGCAAGGAGGAAGATCCGGATGGTTGGCAATACGGTGGAATTGCACCCCAAAGTGATAGAATTTTTAAAAGAACCAAAAAAACTATTTATCAATGGAGAATGGGTTGAGTCCATTGAAGGAGATACAATTCAAACGATAAATCCTGCTACAGGAGAAGAGTTAGCTATTGTATATGCTGCGTCAGAAAAGGATGTTCATTTAGCTGCCGAAGCGGCTTCAAGGGCATTTGAAGAGGGACCCTGGCCGAATATTTCCTCTGCAGAAAGATCTAAGCTCATGCATAAACTGGCTGATTTAATGGAACGGGACATGCAGGTGCTGGCAGAGCTTGATACATTAGACAATGGGAAGCCAATTAAAGAAATGTTAACTGGCGATCTCCCTAATGCAATCGAACAGCTTAGATATTTTGCAGGCTGGACGACAAAGATGACTGGACAGACCATTCCTATTTCAACAACTCATTTAAACTATACTCACCATGAGCCAGTCGGTGTGGTTGGGCAGATTATTCCGTGGAATTTTCCCATCATGATGGCCCTATGGAAAATAGCTCCCGCTCTTGCAACAGGCTGTACTATTATATTAAAACCTGCAGAACAAACACCTTTATCAGCTTTATATTTAGCTAAGTTAATAGAGGAAGCAGGTTTCCCAAAAGGGGTTGTCAACATTCTTAATGGCTATGGAAAAATAGCCGGAAATGCGCTTGTTAAACATCCAAAGGTAAATAAAATTGCTTTCACTGGTTCAACACCTGTTGGTCGAGCCATTATGAAAAAAGCTGCAAACACGATGAAACGAGTAACCTTGGAGCTTGGAGGCAAATCACCAAATATTATTTTGCCTGATGCGGATCTGGATAAAGCGATACCAGGTGTATTTTCCGGGATTATGGCAAATCAAGGTCAAGTATGCTGCGCGGGCTCAAGAGTGTTTATACCAGATCTGGTATTAGGTCAATAAAGTAGACACAATTTTTATAGATTTTTATCTTCTACCGCGCTTTCGCTTGGTGGCCTCTTCATTCAGGTACAGAATGTATTCTGTACCTGAATGAAGAGGAAAAGTTATGTCTTTTACTTAACTTGCAGTCTTGTTAAAGTACATACGTTCGTATTCGGATGGCGAAAAATATCCATTTGCCGAATGTATTCTTTTGGCATTATAGAAAATCTCGATATATTCATAGATTTCTTTTTTTGCCTGTTCCCTTGTCTTATATTTTGTTAAATAGATTAATTCTTTTTTCAGTACACTGTGAAAGGATTCTATACACGCGTTGTCGTAACAGTTTCCTTTTCTACTCATACTTACATCCATTTGGTAGGCTGACAATTTCTTTTGGTAATCATTTGAACAATACTGGCTCCCACGGTCTGAATGGTGGAGGACCGATCCAAGTGTTGGCTGCTGGCGATAATAGGCCCGTTCTAATGCGTTAATAACCAAATCTTTGGTCATGGTTTTGTCGACCGACCAGCCTACAATTTTTCTGGAGAATAAATCCATTACGCTTGCCAGATAAAGCCATCCTTCTGATGTTGGAACATAAGTAATATCAGCCACCCAAACTTTATTCGGCTTAGTAACTTTAAACTCTTGATTAAGCTTGTTTTCATAGACAGGGAGTGTATGTTTTGAATTTGTAGTCGCTTTATGTTTTTTAACTGTCTTAGACCGCAAATTTTCTTTTTTCATGATACGGGCTACTGTTTTTTGACAAACAGATATTCCTTTTCTTTCAAGATCTTTGGCAATCTTTGGACTTCCATAAAGACTCCTAGATTCCAGGTAGGATTTATGAACGAATTTAACCAAAGTCTTATGTCGCTTTGTTTTTTCGCTTTCAGGGCGATCCACCCATTTGTGGTAACCGCTTCGGGAAACATTCATGACCTTGCACATCTTCTCCACACGGAATTTGAAGCGATTCTCATAGATGAATGAGAAAATTACCGATGGTCTTTCGCGAAGAAGTGCATAGCCTTTTTTAGAATAGCATTTTCCTCTTCCAAGTCACGAATACGTTTTTGAAAGGTTCGCATCTGCTGTTCCTCTGTCATTTTAGGAATGGCCTCATCCATAAACTCATCAGAGTATTTCTTTTTCCAATTATGAATCGTGTTGGGGCTGATATCTAAATCCCGAGCTGTTTGTGCTACTGATTTGTTTTGTTCAATCATCATTTGGACAGTACTTCTTTTAAAATCTTCATCAAATGTTTTTCTGTTCATGTAGACACCTCAATTTATTAGTTACTTTAATAATAAACTGTGTCTACTTTTGAGTCTAACAGCAATCATCTTTATAACCAGGTAATGGATAGAATGGTAGATTATGCAGAAAAGGTAAAACTGGGTAATGGTTTGGATGAGTCAACAGAAATGGGTCCACTCGTCTCTAAAAGACAGCAGGAAATTGTAGCATCCTATATAGAAAAGGGGATAAAAGAAGGTGCAAATCTTCTAATAGGCGGAAAAAGCTTAGACAAAGGTTATTTTGTTCAGCCAACCGTATTTGCTGATGTACAGGATGAAATGTCTATAGCCAGAGAAGAGATTTTCGGTCCAGTTGCAGCTGCGATGCCATATAAGAGTATCGATGAAGTTGTAGAACGCGCCAACTGCAGCCCATACGGATTGGCAGCAGGATTGTGGACGGAAAATTTAAAACATGCCCATACTATTTCAAGAAAATTAAAGGCTGGTACTGTGTGGGTTAATTGCTATAATATCACCAACGCAGCTGCACCTTTTGGAGGATATAAAGAATCCGGATTTGGCCGCGAGATGGGGTCATATGCATTAAATAGCTACACGGAAGTAAAGAGTGTATGGGTTAACTTAGAGTAATTAGCCTTACTTAATAGCCTTCAATAAATAGAATGTTAATCGAAGGCTGTTAGGTAAAATTCTTCTCGAAATGAAAGCGGATTCAATATAGAGGGAAAGGGTGTTTATATGGATGATACGAACCAACTTCAGCGAAGGTTGAAATTAAAGCATGTTGTCGCAATTGGAATTGCTTATATGTCTCCATTTGCTGTATTTGATACTTTCGGAATTGCTTCGGATGTATCCTCAGGGCATGTGCCGGCAGCATATATTATCGTTTTTACTGCAATCCTTTTTACGGCTTTGAGCTATGGAAAGTTAGTTAAGAAATACCCAACGGCAGGTTCAGTTTATACTTATACAAAAAATATTTTGAACCCATATTTGGGAATAATCGCTGGCTGGATCACTTTTCTTGCTTATTTAGCTTTGCCAATGATCAATGCCTTATTGGCCAAAATCTATTTATCTGCTGCCTTACCAGAGGTTCCCGATTGGATTTGGATTGTAGGGTTAATTCTTGTCATTAGTATTTTAAATATTTTTGGAGTAAAGCTGGCAGCTTCATTAAATATGCTGCTCGTTGCTTTCCAGTTTATTGTCGGAGTCCTCTTCATTTACCTTAATGTAAGATCAATTATTAAAGGACCCGAATCTTTAATTTCTATTAGTGAATTATTTCCGTCCAGTATGGGAATTTCCGGTCTATTTGCCGGTGCTGCACTTCTGGCTTTATCCTTTATCGGTTTTGATGCAATCACTACACTTTCGGAGGAGACGATTGAACCGAAAAAGACAATCCCAAGGGCGATTATTTTAGTAGCTTCAATAGGGGGAATCTTCTTCTTTACGGTAACTTTCTTTATGCAGTCCCTTTTTCCTGATGTATCTGTGTTTAATGATATCGAAGGAGCCTCTCCAGAGATCGCCTATACCATTGGAGGAAACCTTTTCTTATCTATTTTCACAGCTGGCGCATTATTTTCAGTATTTGCTTCCGGCTTAGCAGCTCAAGTAAGTGCATCAAGGCTGTTATATGCTATGGGCAGAGATAACGTTTTACCTAAAGGGTTCTTTGGGTATCTTCATCCTAATTTAAATACACCGGTCCCAAATATTCTATTTATTGGGCTTCTGGCGCTTTCCTCTCTTTTTCTGGATTTAACAATGGCAACATCACTTATAAATGTAGGGGCATTTACGGCATTTAGCTTTGTTAATATTTGTGTGATTGCAAATTATTTTAAAACCAATACAAAACGTACGATTGGATTCACCTTTGGAAACTTGATCGGCCCCCTGGTTGGACTTGGTTTCATTATATACCTATGGAGCAGCCTGGATTTTATGTCCATTATTGCAGGATTAATATGGACTTTACTCGGTATCGTTTATTTAATTATATCAACCGGCTTCTTTAGTAAAGAACCCCCAAAGATCGACTTTGAAGAGTTAGAGATGTAGCATCAACGTTTTGATTTTTTTATAGTAGTGTGTCTGAAACATCCCTAAACAATAAGGAGTGAAATGTCGATGAATAATAGATTGCGTAACAAGTTGTGGTTTTTGATTTTCATCCTTATTCCATTAATGCTCATACTTGGTGCCTGTACTGAAAAATCAGATGTAACCGCCAAAAAGGACACAAATTCTTCTGATAAAAAGGACGTGGAGGCATCTCATGATCATGCCTCACTTGTACTTAAAAATGGGAAGGTTTACACCATGGAAGAAGATCAGCCGCTTGCTGAAGCAGTTGCAATTAAAGATGGAGAAATCCAGTTTGTAGGAAGCAGTTCTGACGCGGAAAAATATGTGGGGGAGGATACTGAGGTAATTGATCTGGAAGGAAAGATGGTATCTCCTGGTTTTATGGATGGTCATACTCACCCGCCAGGTTTATGGACCTCCAAGCTTTTTGAAGTATATCTAGCAGAGCTTGAAAGCCATGAAGAATATGTCCAAGCAGTCGCTGATTTTAGGGAGAAAAATCCTAAGGCCAAAATCATTACTGGGGATGGATGGGTGAACGGTCCGTATGAACAGGCGGATGGTACCAACCCAGGCCCTAAGAAAGAGGATTTGGATGCAGTTGTTTCGGATATACCTGTTATGCTTTACTCTATCGACAAACACTCAGTATGGGTAAATTCAAAAGCGCTGGAGATTGCCGGAATTACCAAGGATACAGTGGTTCCTAAGGGTGGTATGATTGAGCGTAATCCTGACGGTTCTCCCCGGGGTGTGCTGCGGGAAGGAGCAATGGATTTGCTCGCAGATGTCCAGGCGCTGTCTAACTTAACGGATGAACAATATAAAGAGGCAATATTAGAATTTCAAAAAGAAATGCATAGCTTTGGTATGACAGGAGTCATGAATATGTCAGGCGGTGATAGAAGTTTAAAAGTACTGAATGAATTAGAAAAAGAGGGGAAGCTGACCATGCGGGTCGCCAATGCAATTGTATTTGGACCGGAAACTCAACCGGAAGAAGCGGTTGCGAAAATACAGGATGCTGGTAAAAAGTACAATTCAGATTGGCTTTCAGTGAACACCGTAAAATTATTTGCTGATGGAGTGACTGAAGGGAAAACAGCCCTCTTTGTTGAACCATATACCAAGAATGCCGGAATGGGATCCCACCACCACGGTGATGCGAATTGGAAAGAGGATACTTTTAATAAGATGGTCTCAAAGCTAGATAAGGAAGATATACAAGTACACATTCACGCAATCGGCGATGGGGCAGTTAAAATGGGCCTTGATGCCCTGGAATTGGCAAAGAAAGAAAATGAAGAGCACAATTCCCGCCACACGATTACTCATATCAGTGCGATTCAGGATAGTGACATCTCCCGTATGGCGAATTTAGGTGTTATTGCGAGCTTGCAGCCTTTTTGGTTTTACAAAGATCAGTACTATGACTTGGAAAAGGCCATGATAGGGGAGGAACGTGCATTAGCCATGTATCCGGCTAGAGAAATGTGGGATGCTGGAGTAACGATTTCCAGCAGCAGCGATTATCCGCCTACCCCTGATTATCGCCCATTGAACGCAATAGAAACAGGAGCTACAAGAAATAGTCCTTATCCAGAAGAGCAAGATACTGATTTGGTTCGCAACCTTGATCAAGCTCTTACTGTAAAGGAAATGCTGCAGTCATACACAAAGAATGTTGCTTATCAAATATATCGCGAAAATGACTTAGGCTCACTTAAAGCTGGGAAGAAAGCGGATATGGTTGTTCTTGGAGAGGATCTGACCAATATTGAACCAAAAAATATATCTGAAACCTCTATTGTTTACACGATAGTTGATGGGAAGATTGTATTTAAAGGGGAATAAAATAGAGGTTCAAATTAAATATAGCTGCCAAACCAGGCGGCTTTTTTCTTGTTGAAATAGATAGAATTGAATAGGATTATAAGCAAATCCGGGTTAAAAAAAGAAGGTATTGCTAAAGAAAATCTAAAGATTAATGGCAAATGGACAGATTATCAAGTATTAGCAATCATCAACGGCTTGGACGTATAAGCTTACTAATTATTATCCAGTTCCCTCTCATTAGTACAACTGGTAAAAACTCAGTTGGCTGACATAAATCCTGGAGAAGAACTGGATATTGGAAAATGCCCTCAAAGGCTCAATAATAATAAAAAAACGCAAGGTTAAAAATTGCCTTGCGTTTTAAATTTATATTAACAAGCAAATTAGTTTCCTATTCATTCCAAAATATTGTCACTAAATAATTTCATAAATTTATATTTAAATAGCTGGAAATGAAACTTTTTTAATTCCCTAAGTATTAACTCCCTAATTTATTGGAGATTCGCAAGCCGTATTCGATTACTTTTTCGATTAAGCAGTTTTGTCTTTCTTCTGTGATATTGAAATTAACATATCCGATGCTTATGGCTCCCAGGAGTTCATTGGCGTGATCGAAAATAGGCGCAGCGACAGAAGAGGTTCCAGGCGTTTGTTCGCCATGACTCTCCCCATAACCCTGCCTTTTCACTTTGCTTAATAGTTTAATAAACGAATCTCTATCCTCAGACGGGACTAAGGAATTAACAACTTTAACAGTCTCTGAGTTTGGCATATTAGCTAACAGCACTTTGTTGGCCGCCCCAATATTCAATGGAATTCGGATCCCCAGCTGATCATTAATTCGAATAGGATTGTTGAGACAATCAATTCTTTCAACCACTAGTGATTCTAATCCAATTGGCTTGCTAAAATACACACTCTCCTCCACCTCATGCATTAATTTTTCCATCTCTGGGCGAATCAGTCCAACAAAATCAAAGGTGTCATACATTTTAAGTCCATATTCTAACCAGGTGTTGCCCATAGAATATAGTTTCAAATCTGGATCCTGCTGAATAAGCCCGTGCTGCTTCATGGATTGCAGGAGCCGATGAAGTGTACTGACAGGCAAGTCGCATTCCTTTGATAAATCTGTAATGGAAATCCACATTCTTGTATCATTTTTAGACAAAACCTTGATTACCTGCATGGCACGATCGATTGTCTGCATCTTTTATCCTTCCATTCCTTTTAATTTGCATAAGTGTACTGAAATAAATTATTCAGTAAATTCAAAATATATTGACATGGAGAATCTATCACTATAATATCATATTATAAGTTTTCCTGTCAGAGGAAATCTATTCCGATATGTAGAAAAAGGAGGTTAAGCCAATTGGTGACTTCGATGTACAAAAAGCTAAACACTGTCATTGTAAAGCATCCAAAAGAAGCCTTTATCAGCCAGGAGCATTTAAGAAGTGAGTGGAAAAAGTTTAACTATATCAGTGAGCCGGATTATATGAAAGCCCAGAAGGAATACGAACAATTTCTATCCATAATCAAGAAGCATGTCGGCCATATTAAATTTCTGCCGGTTTCAGAAAAGGTGGGGCTGGATTCGCTTTATGCCCATGATCCCGTTAAATTTACGGAAAAAGGCGCAATGATTTTAAAATCAGGGAAAAAATTACGTCAGCCTGAAGCAGAAATTTATAAAGAATTTTTACAGGAAAAAAATATCCCCATTCTGGGAGAATTAACTGGTGATGCAATAGCTGACGGGGGAGATCTTGTTTGGCTGGATGACCGCACTTTATTAATTGGACGCGGTTATCGAACAAACGATGAGGCGATTCGCCAAATTAAAGAAATGACAAAGGATATAGTTGATGAATGTATAGTTGTCCAGCTCCCGCACGATCAAGGAGAAGAGGAGTGTCTGCACCTTATGTCATTTATAAGCATCGTGGATGAAAATCTTGCAGTGGTATATTCACGGCTTATGCCGGTATTTCTAAGACAGATGCTTCTGGAACGCGGCTTCCAGCTTGTTGAAGTACCGGACGATGAATACCGGCGGCTCGGCTGTAATGTACTGGCTGTTGCACCGCGCATTTGTGTCATAGTTTCCGGAAATCCTCAAACCAAACAGGGACTATTGGATGCAGGAGCGACTGTCTATGAATATGAAGGTAATGAAATTTCATATTTAGGCACTGGCGGGCCAACATGCCTCACATGTCCTGTGGAACGTGTTTAACCAAAGCTTACAAATCAGAGAAATGATGGAGGAATAATACATGTTAAGAGAATCGGCAACAAAATCAGCACAAGCTGCAAAAATGTTTCATAACACAATTGTAAAAAGACCCGGCTCAACTTTTATCAATGGATTAACAACATCTGACCTTGGAACACCTATTTTAGAAAAAGCATTACAGCAGCATGATGCCTATATTGAAGCACTTAAAGCATGCGGTACAGAAGTAACTGTGCTTCCAAGCAATGATCAATTTCCGGATTCTACCTTTGTAGAAGATACAGCTGTTTTAACTGCAGAGTTCGCAGTTATTTCCAACCCTGGTGCGGAAAAAAGAAATGGCGAAATTCACGAAATAGAGCCGGCAGTCAAATCCTTCTTTGATAAGATCTACTATATTAAAGCGCCTGGAACACTTGACGGAGGCGATGTTTTACAAATCGAAGATCATTTTTACATCGGAATCTCTGCCCGGACGAACCAGGAAGGAGCCGAGCAGCTTAAACAAATATTAGAATCCCAAGACTATAATGCTACCATCGTTCCATTACAGAAATTCTTCCACCTGAAAACTGGAATAGCTTATTTAGGCAACCAAACGATTGTCGCTGCAGGAGAATTTGTCAACCACCCGGATTTCAATACCTATCAAAAAATTGTTGTTCCTCCTGAAGAGGAATATGCAGCAAATTGCATTCGCGTCAATGACTATATCATCGTCCCGTCCGGCTACCCGCAAACAAAGCAAAAAATTAATGAGGCGGGATTCCAGACGATTGAACTTGATACATCTGAGTTCCGTAAACTTGATGGCGGTTTAAGCTGTTTGTCACTGCGTTTTTAAAAAATAGTTAAAAAAGAGTCATTTTATTTCGCATAGAAGGAGCGTTTAGTTATGACACAGCTAAGGTGGGGAACCCCAGATGCATTGCGCAGGTTATTGTGTGAAGTAGTAAGCTGGAAAAGCATGACACTTACGGAGGGAGAGCGTGAATTTTCTTTTAAGGTGACAGCGAAGCTCAGGGAGTTGACCTATTTTCGGGAGAATCCTGATCACTTGGGGCTCCATGATGCCGATTTAGGCCGTCGGTTTGTAACCGCTTTATATAAACACCCTGATGCCACGGAAACGATCGTGTTAATCAGCCATTTTGATACAGTAAATACCGAAGAATATGGCGATCTTCAGGAGTACGCGCATCTCCCGGAGGAATTGACGAAATTGCTTCATTCCAGGGCAGATGAGCTTCCGGAAGAAGCCAGGCAGGATCTTCTCTCGGGAGAGTTCTTATTTGGCAGGGGCACGATGGATATGAAAATGGGGCTTGTCATGCATATGGGATTATTAGAAAAAGCTACTGTTGAACGCTGGCCTATTAATCTAATTTTGCTGACGGTTCCTGACGAAGAAGTGAATTCATCCGGAATGCGGGCAGCTGTTCAGAAACTTTTAGAATTGAAGGAAAAACATCAGCTCACCTATAAGCTTTTCTTGAATGGGGAACCGGTATTTACGCAGGAACCGGGTGACAGAAACTATTATGTGTATTCAGGCTCTATTGGTAAAATCATGCCGGCCGCACTCTTTTATGGAAAAGAAACGCATGTGGGGGAACCGCTCAGCGGTATAACAGCGCCTTATATTGCCTCGTTTTTAACACAAAGAATGGAGTGGAATACAGCGCTGCAGGAATCAGAGAAGGGAGAGCAGACTCCGCTTCCGGTGACACTGCAGCAAAAGGATCTTCGTCTGGAGTATTCCGCGCAAACACCTTATCGTTCAGCGGCTTTGTACAATGTATTTTTAATGAAACGGAATGCCGGTGAAATCATGGATATATTCGAAAAGGTAGCGCTAAAAGCAGCTCATATCTGCAATGAAGCCTATAAAGAAATCTGCAGTGAACAGAATGTATCTCCCGTAGGTGAGGTGCGTGTGCTGCGCTATGAAGAACTGGAAAAGCATGCTATTCGAAAATTTGGTGCAGCTTTTGTTGCGGGCATCAAAGACTACGTACAGAAAAAAGCGGAATGGGATGACCGGGAGAAATCTATCCGAATTGCTGATGCGTTAATCATTAAGTGTCAGGAGCTGACACCCGCAATCGTTCTGCTTTATGCACCGCCTTATTATCCGGCAGTCAATTCCTCTGAAGATGAGCTGGTCACAGAATGCATCGAATATGTAAAACAACAAGGCTTTGAAAAGTTTGGACTGCCTGTTAACCAAGTTCACTATTTTAATGGGATTAGCGATTTGAGCTATGTCAATTATCAGGATGCTGGTGACGGCTGGATCGTATTTAAAGAAAACACGCCGGTTTGGGGCAGCAGCTACAGCATTCCATTCGATGAAATGACACAGCTTCAGGCACCGGTACTAAACGTAGGCCCATTCGGAAAAGACGCTCACAAACGAACCGAACGACTTCACATCAAAAGCGCCTTCGAAGAAGTACCTGCCCTTGTAGAAGGGATGGTCAAAATGCTGGCAAAAAAGCACCTAATGGTTTCAGGCGCAACTAGTTGACAAAATGGCGATTTTGTCCATGCAGGTGGACAATTCGCGCAAGCTTAATGTGCCTGATGCCAATCTAATTAAGGGATGTGATCTAGATGGTAGAGCAAGAGGGTCAGAAGAATCAATTAAACCGGTCGATGAAGCGCCGTCATTTGTTTATGCTTTCGTTGGGTGGAGTAATCGGGACCGGATTGTTTTTAAACGCCGGCTACACGATCAATCAAGCAGGGGCAGGAGGGGCTTTAATCGGGTATTTATTCGGTGGGGTCATTCTGTATCTTGTCATGGTTTGCCTGGGGGAGCTTGCTGTGTACATGCCAGTTACGGGATCGTTCCAGACCTATGCCAGTAAATTCATTAGTCCTTCGGCTGGTTTCTCATTAGGCTGGATGTATTTCATTGGATCAGCAACCACAGCTGGAGTAGAATTTACGGCTGCCGGAATTTTGATGAAACGCTGGTTTCCGGATATCTCCGTATGGGTATGGTGTGCAATATTCATCCTTCTTTTATTCGCACTCAATGCCTTAACAACAAGGGGCTTTGCTGAGGCGGAATATTGGTTTTCAGGCATAAAAGTTGTAGCTGTGATCTTCTTTATTATTATAGGCTTCAGTGCCATCCTGGGCATCATACCACTGGCGGACAGGCCGGCGCCATATATGGAACATTTAGCTCCTAAAGGCCTTTTCCCTGCTGGAATCGCCATCGTGTTTGTAACGATGATGAATGTTATCTTTTCCTATCAGGGATCTGAATTAATCGGGATTGCGGCCGGAGAGAGCGAGGAGCCTCAAAAGAATATTCCTCGTGCGATTCGAAATGTCCTATTTAGAATCATCATTTTTTATATTGCTTCTATTATTATATTATCCGCCATTTTCCCAACAAAAGAGCTCGGAATATTAGAAAGCCCGTTTGTAACCTTAATGGACCTGGCTGGAATTCCATTTGCCCCTGATATCATGAATTTTGTTATCTTAACAGCTATTTTATCTGTAGGAAACTCTTGTATTTATGCTTCGACCCGCTTACTTTGGGCGATGGCTCATGATGGAATGGCACCAAAAGTTTTTGGAAAACTCTCAAAACGGAAGGTGCCGTTCACTGCTCTAGTATTCACCATGATATTTTCACTTTTATCATTACTTACAAGCGTGTTTGCTGCTGAAACCGTGTTTGTATTATTAATGTCCATTGCTGGTATTTCTGTTACCATCTCATGGATGGGAATCGCGCTCTCTCAATTCATGTTCCGGCGTAAATATATAAAAGCAGGCGGAAAGGTAGAGGATCTAAAATACAAAGTCCCATTCTACCCAATCATCCCTCTGATTTGTATTATATTCTGTGTCTCTATTCTAGTATTCCTGGCCTTTGATCCAACTCAGCTGGCAGGACTGCTTATCGGAATAGGATTCCTGCTTGTCAGCTATATATTCTATTACTTCAAAAATCGAAAGACAGATAAAGTTCGTTCCAATAATGAGATTGGTGCGTGAAGGCAATCTTAGACATTTGTAAGTTTCTAAGTATCTAAATGAATTAACCGGATGACCATGATGGCTGTCCGGTTTATTAGAATTATAGAGGGATATTGTAGTTTTCATAATTACCTATTCGAATAAACACTTACTTTCAAACGAGTTGATTTCATAGCACTCATCTGATAATGAGAATTTGCTGTAAAAAGTAAATACCACATGTTCATTTGGCTAAAAAACATGTGGTATAACTTATTCCCATTAAATGCTTGAAATTAATTTGTCAAAAAGATAACAGAAATAACAATTAACCAGAAAATTATTATTGAGAAAACTTGTTGTTAAATACTTGAACAGCAGCCTCTGCAACCTGGATATCATGGGGAACTGTACTGCCGCTGACTCCCACGGCGCCTGCCACTTTTCCATCATTGACCAGAGGGATTCCTCCGCCAAAAACGACAAGGCGTCCATTGTTAGTTGTATTCAAACCATAAAGCTCAGCTGCAGGAACCGTTGCATCGGCTAAGTTTGCAGAAGGCATTTTTAAGGCAACTGACGTCCAGGCTTTATTTTGGGCAATTTCGATGCTGGCTAACCAGGCATCATCCATTCGGTGAACAGCAATTAGATTTCCACCCTCATCCACTACGGAGATAACCATGGAAACCCCAATTCTTTTTGCTTTTTCTTCAGCACCTGCAATAATTTGCTTAGCTAAATCTAATGTGATTTTGCTCATCTTAATGAACCTCCTAATCTTTTATGGTTAGATTACCGGGATCATATTTTTTCAAGCGTTTTGTTCACATACAGAATAATTTTTGCCTCAAAATTTGCTCACACATATTTTTTAGTGAATGCTTCTGACAGACTTTATTAATTAAATATCCCGTGAGGGTCAATAACAAATTTCTTGGAAGCACCCTGATCAAATTCGGTATATGCTGCTGGTGCCTGGTCTAATGAAATCAACGTTGCATTTACAGCTTTGGCGATTTGTGCTTTTTCGTTTAGAATAGCCATCATTAAGTCACGGTGATAGTTCATAACGGGTGTTTGACCAGTCACAAAAGTATGTGCTTTTGCCCAGCCGAGCCCCAAACGGACCTTCAATGTTCCGCTTTTCGCATCATTATCGACCGCTCCCGGATCACCAGTAACATATAGACCTGGTATACCCAGCCGTCCTCCGGCACGTGTTACTTCCATTATCGAGTTTAATACAGCTGCTGGAGCTTCACCTGCTCCAGCACCATGTCCGTGGGCTTCAAAGCCTACACAGTCAATTGCGCAATCCACTTCTGGAATTCCTAAAATTTGTTCAATTTGTTCCCCCAGATTTGGATGTTCTTTTAGGTTAACCGTTTCACAGCCGAAACTTCTGGCTTGGGCAAGTCGCTCGCTATTCAAGTCACCAACGATAACGACAGAGGCACCAAGAAGTTGAGCAGAATGGGCAGCAGCCAAGCCGACTGGTCCAGCTCCAGCAACATATACTGTAGAACCGGGCTTCACGCCAGCGCTTACCGCACCATGATAACCAGTTGGAAAGATATCGGAAAGCATCGTTAAGTCAAGAATTTTCTCCATGGCTTGTTCTTTATCTGGAAATTTCAGTAATTGGAAGTCTGCATAGGGTACCATTACATACTCGGATTGGCCTCCAACCCATCCGCCCATATCTACATAACCATAAGCGGATCCAGGACGATCCGGGTTAACGTTCTCACAAATATGCGTGTTGCGTTCTTTACAACTGCGGCAGCGGCCACAAGCAATATTAAATGGAACGGATACAAGATCTCCTTTTTTGATAAATTCAACATCGCGTCCAACCTCAATGACTTCACCCGTGATCTCATGGCCGAGAACGAGTCCCTCAGGAGCAGTCGTCCGGCCGCGAACCATATGCTGATCGCTTCCGCAAATATTGGTCGTAATGACTTTTAGAATTACCCCATGTTCACACTTACGGCCGACATTTAAAGGATTTACTCCGGGTCCGTCTCTTAGAATCAAATCCGGATAGCTAATATCTTCCACGGCTACCCGTCCTGCACCCCTGTAGATTACTGCTCTGTTTCCTGCCATTCTTGCATCCTCCATTCTATTTAAATAGTGAGTTGGTTATCGTATAGATAGAGTGTTTTTTAGGATGCTCCACCCTAATTTTATAAAAAACCAAAATCTCAATTTTCTCTATCTTGAATATATTCTAAAAAATAATCCTTTTTTATGGAAGAACGCACTTTTTTGTGAGAAGGTTACTAAAAGGATACTTTTAGACTGCAGGGAAGTGGAGGGGATATTATGGATGACTTGCGGAGCGAAGTGAGGAAGAAAATTGAAAATAGAGAATTTAATTGTGAAAAAGAATTGACATTATCCCTTATTAGCGGCAAGTGGAAAATAACGATTATATACTATTTAGGAACTGACGGGACTTTACGATTCAGTGAAATTAAGCGTCTGTTTCCAAAAATCACCCACAAGGTATTGACAACTCAGATTAGAGAATTAGAGGAAGATGGGATAGTTCATCGGAAAGTTTTCCCGGAAGTCCCGCCTAGAGTGGAATATTCATTAACAGAATTAGGGCAAAGCTTAATGCCGGTTATTTTAATGATGTACGATTGGGGGAAAGAAAATATAAAAACATTCATAAAATAGGTTGACAATGTATGGATTTATTTAAGAGATGCTGACTTTGTGACGTCCTATAGAGAGCAGGTATAACGCAGTTTCATATTGTTGAGAGGATAAAAAAGTTATGTTTCAGATTTTCAATATAGCTCCAATACTATGCTTTATTTGAAAGAGGGATATTATGATTCCAGGTTCATGGAGAGCGTTAGGATGGATTGGATTAGCTGAATTATGCGCATTAAGCTTGTGGTTTAGTGCTTCTGTTATAGCCCCTGAACTGATTCAAGTATGGAATCTTAGCTCCAGCTCAGAAGCATGGCTGTCTGCTTCTGTCCCAATTGGCTTTGTAATGGGTGCATTAGTTAGTTCATATTTTGGGATAGCAGATCGTTTTAATCCCCGAAAGGTTCTTGCCGTTTCAGCGTTTCTGGGTGCGCTATTGAATGCCTTGCTTTTATTGGCAGATCAGGCTTTTTTCGGTATTCTGCTTAGGATATTAACCGGTGTATCACTCGCTGGTGTATACCCGACAGCTGTTAAAATTTTATCTCAATGGTTTCCGAAAAAACGCGGGCTTGCAGTTGGTATATTAATAGCCGCCTTAACTCTAGGATCCTCTTTGCCACATTTTATTGTTATATTCTCTTCTTCTTTAAATTGGCAATTAGTGATTATTTGCAGTTCAATATTGGCTCTCCTGGCAGCTGTAATTGTCAATTGGGTTTTAACAGATGCTCCAGTAACAACGAAAAAATTACCTTTCTCTTTTAAATTAATAAAAAAGGTAGTTTCGAATAAACCAGTAATGCTTGCGAACTACGGTTATTTTGGGCATATGTGGGAATTGTATGCGATGTGGACGTGGATTCCCATCTTTTTGACTGCTAGTTTTACAAGCTATTCTCCAGGGATTCCTCCCTGGTTCATTGCATTGTCCTCTTTTATTATTATCGGAATTGCAGGGGGGATTGGCTGTGTAGCAGGCGGGCTAGTCTCAGATAAAATTGGAAGAGCAAATCTAACGATTATTTCTATGTGTATCAGTGCCATTTGCTGTATCTTGATTGGCTTTACTTTTGGTCAATATATTTGGTTAACTCTACTCCTTTCTATCATTTGGGGAATGTCTGTCATCGCAGATTCTGCCCAGTTTTCTGCCGCAGTTTCAGAAGTTGCAGAAGTTGAGTATGTAGGAACAGCCCTGACTTTTCAAATGTGCATTGGTTTCCTGATCACTATATTTTCTATAAATTTAATCCCAATTATACAGAGGTTAGTTGGCTGGGAGTGGGTCTTTGCCTGTTTAGCGATTGGACCAATTATTGGCATGGTATCTATGGTCCAGTATAAACGGCATGATTTTAATAATGTCAAAGGGACAATCGGTCATTTTAAATAAATTAAACAACATCTATTTGGTCTAACTTTGTGAATTATATCCCAGCAAAAATTAACTCCTGAATAGCAGAAATAAGGTCTTTTTACCAAATCCTATTTCAAAAAGTCAAAGGCATTAACATAGCATTTAAAAAATTAAGAAAAAAATAATATGTCAAAATTGGTCATTATATGTTATATTAGTAAAAAATTAATATATCAATTTGAATAAGTGCTCACTTTGGTGAGGTAAAAGGGAAACCAGTGAAAGTCTGGTACAGCCCCCGCTACTGTAAAAGCTGATGAAATTACAATGCCACTGAGAAATCGGGAAGGTGTAAGAGTAAGAAGAAGCTTAAGTCAGGAAACCTGCTTATTTAAACGACACTTGCTTTTCGGAGGGAGAAGTATAGGCGGGACAATTATGATCAATTGTTTTTGAGTTTCAGTATGCTAATTTTTATACTGTCATTTCATATGCCTGTATTCCTTTGAAAAGGAGTGCAGGCATTTTTTATTTGGCAAGAAGCAATGAATTTTGAGAATTGTCCGGCGCAGGGCGCCTGCTAAGAGCAGCACGGCAGCAGGCAAGGCGCATGTGCTTTTCTTAATTGGAGGTTACCTATGAAGAAGGGAAAAATCTTTGTTGTCGGCTTCGGTCCGGGCGATCGTGAGCATATAACCAAACGGGCTGTGGATGCGCTGCAGCAGAGTGATTGCATTATTGGCTACAAAACTTACGTAGATCTGATCATGCCATTCGTTACAGCAAGTTCCATTGTGAGCACGGGGATGACTGAGGAGGTATCCCGTGCGCAGGATGCAGTGAAAAGAGCGGAAGCCGGCCATATTGTTTCCGTGATATCGAGCGGTGACTCGGGTGTATACGGCATGGCTGGCTTAGTGTATGAAGTGCTGATCGAAATGGGCTGGACGGAAGAAGAAGGAATCGAAGTGGAAATTGTTCCGGGCATCTCTGCGATTAATTCATGTGCGAGTTTACTGGGGGCACCTGTCATGCATGACTCCTGCACCATCAGTCTGAGTGATCATTTAACACCCTGGACTGTGATCGAAAAGCGCATTGAAGCAGCCGGGATGGCGGATTTTGTCATCGCATTATATAACCCGAAAAGCGGCAGAAGGACACGGCAGATTGTCGAGGCACAAAGGATCCTATTAAAATATCGTTCTCCTGATACACCAGTGGGTCTTGTGAAAAGTGCTTACCGCGAGAATCAGAATGTCATTCTGACTACACTGGCGGAAATGCTTGATCACGATATAGGCATGCTGACAACGGTTGTGATCGGGAATTCCTCCACTTTCTTTTATGACAATAAAATCATTACGCCTCGCGGATATCAAAGAAAGTATACGCTCGGTGAAGAGAAGCAAAGCTTAAAGCCGCATCAGCGTTTAAAAAAGGAAGCGGAGCCATGGGCATTAAATCAGGAAACCGGGGAAGCACAGGCCGGCTACGAGCAGATCCAGAGAAGAAAACAAGAAGCCAGCTCAATGGATATGGCTTTAAAGGCTTTATCGATGGCAACGAAATCGGGGATTGACCAAACACATTTGGTGCAGCAGCCAATCGAAGATATTTTTGAATTTGCAGTAACGCCTGGGGTTGCCAATAAATTTATTACACCAGACCAAATGCGCGTATTGGCAGAAGCTGTTGGCGAGAAAGGCACCATGGAATATACACCGGATCACCGATTTTTAATCAAGATTCCAACTGGACGGCCTCAGTCGATTGTGGAAAAACTCGAACAAAGCCAACTGACAGTCATGCCAGTGGGCGATGTTCTAAATGTAAAAGCCTGCGATTTTTGCTACGGGGAGAAAGCAGAATCCATTCCATATGCAGAGAAAATTGCAGCTGAACTGGGGGGCTTAAAGCTTCCAAAGGAACTGCATATTGGTTTTAACGGCTGCGGTATGGCCTGTTATCGGGCCGTATTTGATGATATCGGCATAGTTTACCGCAAGAAGAAGTTTGATCTATTTATCGGGGCAAAGCCGGTTGGCCGTACAGCCCATGCTGCCCAGCCGGTGGCAGAGGGAATTGAGCCCGATCAGCTGGTGCCGTTATTAAAGGAGATTATCGAAGAATACAAAGAAAATGCGCATCCAAATGAACGGCTTTTTAAATATTTTAAGCGTGTGAAAAAAATTCAGTATTTTACCTATCAGGATATGAGCTCCAAGATCGAAGTCGAACCGGCACCATGCGGGGATTAGGGGGATCTTATGATTTTATTTTTAGCAGGCACAAGTGATGCGAGAGCATTAGCTATTCAATTGAAAAATCAAGGTTATCCCTTATTGGCAACCGTTGTCACAGAATCGGCAGCTGACAGTTTGAAGGCTGAAGGCATTGCTTATAAAGTGGGACGGCTGTCAGAAAATGACATGATTGAATTAATTCAGATGCAAGAGATGACCACTGTGATTGACGCAAGTCACCCTTATGCGGACGAAGCGTCAAAAACGGCAATGGCAGCAGCCAAAGCATGCAGCATTCCTTACATACGTTACGAAAGGCCAAATGAACAGTTCACCTCACCGCTCATAACTGAAGCCGAAAGTTATGAGGAAGCAGCAAAATTGGCTCAATCGCATAAAGGAACGATTATGCTGACAACCGGCAGCAAAACGCTGGAAATCTTCACAAAATATTTAATGCGTGATGATATCCGGCTTGTATGCAGGATGCTTCCAAACATGGGAAATATGGAAAAATGCCAAAAGCTTGGGGTTAAACAAAAGGATATTATTGCGATTCAGGGGCCATTTTCTGAGTCATTAAACAAAGCTCTTTGTGAGCAATATGAAGTGACCCTGATGATTACAAAAGAAAGCGGCAAAGTGGGATCGGTGGATGAAAAAATGACCGCTGCTCTGGAATTGGGGATACCTGTTATTTTGATTAAGCGGCCGCCGCTTGTATATGAAAACTTCTGCACTTCTTTCGAAGAAGTGATTCAAAGATTGGGAGGGCTTTACACATGGCAAACATGAACTTTAATACAACATTTGTACCGGTAACGGTAGATCCGGATAAAATTTATGATCACAGCTTCGCAATTATTAAAGAGGAGATGGGCGAGCATCCATTTACAGACGAGCAGTGGCTGGTGGTTCGGCGTGTCATCCATGCCTCGGCAGATTTCGAGCTGGGCAGAAGCATGATTTTTACACGGGATGCTATTGATGCAGGTGTTCAATCCATTTTAGCGGGCCGTCATGTCGTGGCAGATGTACAAATGATTGAAAGCGGGTCAGGACGCAAGCGATTCCAAAAGCATGGCGGGGACCTGCATTGTTATATTGCGGATGAAGATGTTGCAAAGGAAGCGAAGGCCCAGGGAACAACACGTGCGATCATTTCCATGCAAAAAGCTGTGAGTCTGCATGAAGGAGGAATCTATGCCATCGGCAATGCGCCAACAGCGCTCCTGGAATTGATTCGTCTAGTGAAAGAAGGGCTCGCGAAACCAGACTTGATTATTGGCATGCCAGTCGGCTTTGTATCAGCGGCAGAGTCCAAAGCCGAGCTGGCCGTGCTTGAAGGGATCCCATTTATTACGAATGCAGGGAGAAAGGGTGGCAGTACAGTGACGGTCGCTGCGCTGAATGCCATTTCGATAATGGCGGATGAACGGGCAAAAGCAGCGAAATAAAAAAGATCCATCCCAAATGCGGCACGGCTACACGACAGGTGCCTGTGCCGCAGCCATGACAAAGGCAGCACTGCAGGCACTAGTGACCGGAGAGGTGCCAAATGAAGTTACGATTTATCTGCCAGTTGGCCAGTATGCCACTTTTAAAGTGACGGCATTTGATCGGTCAGATGGCCGGGTCATGTGCGAAACGATCAAAGACGCAGGGGACGACCCGGACGCCACACATCAGGCACGAATTCAAAGTACAGTGACTTATGCCAAGGAAGAAGGCATCCATTTAGATGGCGGGATCGGTGTAGGACGAGTCACGAAAGCAGGGTTGCCAGTAGCGGTCGGGCAGGCAGCGATTAACCCTGTGCCGCGAAAAATGATCCATGGTGTCGTCCAGGAAGCAATGGATAAATATAAAGTAAATCGGGGCATTGAAGTAGTCATTTCGGTTCCGGACGGTGTAGAAATTGCAGAAAAAACATTGAATGGCCGATTAGGCATTATTGGAGGAATCTCGATTTTAGGTACACGGGGAACGGTGGTGCCATTTTCCAGTTCCGCCTATATGGCAAGTATCGCTCAGGCGATCAATGTCGCAAAAGAAGCAGGATGTGAGCATTTAGTCATTACAACAGGCGGACGCAGTGAAAAATTTGCCATGAAGCAATATCCGCATTTGCCGGAAGAAGCCTTTATCGAGATGGGCGATTTTGTCGGTTTTACTTTAAAGAATATAGCAAGGAAGAAGTTTCCCAAAGTCTCTCTTGTAGGGATGATGGGGAAATTTTCAAAAGTTGCACAGGGAGTTATGATGGTCCACTCGAAAAGTGCACCAGTCAGTTTCGAATTTTTAGCAGGTATGGCCAATAAAGTGGGTGTCAGTGAGGAAATTCAGCAGGACATTTTACAGGCAAATACGGCATCACAGGTTGGTGAAATCCTTCAGGGAAACGAAGCATTCTTTGAATCCCTTTGCCGAAACTGCTGCTATTATGCACTGAATCATATAAACGCAAGCATCAAAGTATCGACAACTCTGTATGCCATGAATGGAAGCTGTCTAGGAAAGGCTGAGAATATTGACAAATTGGATGAAGATGATTGGTATCGGGGATAATGGCGCAGAAGGATTGCTCCCCCCATACATAGACTGGATTCATGAATGTGATGTCCTGGTCGGCGGGGAACGTCATTTGCAATTCTTCCCGGAATTTACTGGAGAGAAAAAAGTAATCAAAGGCGGCTTGTCGGCATTAACGGCTGACCTGCAGCAAGAAAAACGCAATACAGTTATTTTGGTATCAGGTGATCCGCTGTTTTACGGGCTTGGCGGTGTATTGGCGAAAAAGCTTCCATTGGAGATTTATCCTTATACAAGCTCTGTTCAGCTCGCTTTTTCGAAAATGCAGGAAAGCTGGCAGGATGCGTATATTGTCAGCCTGCATGGCCGTTCTATTAAAGGCTTTGCCCAAAGAATCGACGGGCGGAAAAAGATTGCTATTTTAACAGACGAAAAAAATTCTCCGCAGGCCATTTCAACGTATTTAAAGAAGTTCGGCATGACGGAGTATGATGCCTTTGTTGCTGAAAACCTGCAGGGGGAAGATGAGCGCTGCCGCTTTTTCACTTTGGATGAAATGGAGCAATCGTCTTTTTATCCATTAAATGTGGTGATTTTAAAGCAGCGTGTGGCAGTAGAGCGTGCCTCACTGGGAATTCCGGATGATAGGTTCGTACAGAGAAAGCCGGATAAAGGCTTGATTACGAAAAAGGAGATCAGGACTCTTTGTATTCAGGAGCTGAAGCTAAAGGAAAACAGCATCGTCTGGGATATTGGAACCTGTACAGGCTCCGTTGCGATTGAGGCAGCGAAAATAGCCCGGGAAGGGGCCGTGTATGCGATTGAAAAGAATGAGGGCGACCTGGAGAATTGCCTGGAAAATCAATTAAAACATCGGACAGATTTCACGGCCGTCCTTGGAAAGGCGCCTGAGAGGCTGGATGAATTTCCTGATCCGAATGCGATTTTTATTGGCGGAAATGGCGGGAATATGGAGCTTTTATTGCAATCATGCCTTTCAAGGCTGCAGCCGAATGGCCGGCTCGTGATGAATATTGCCACAATCGAAAATCTCGCAGAAGCGATGAAGCATTTGAAAAATATGGGCTGTGAAGTATCCGTATTGCAGGCACAGATTTCAAAAAGCAAGCCAATCCTGCATTTAACACGCTTCGAACCGTTAAATCCCATTTTTATTGTGACTGCAAAGAAAGGAAAGAACTAAATGACAATCGGAACTTTATATGGATTAGGAGTCGGGCCGGGAGATCCGGAATTAATCACGGTAAAAGCATTCCGCAAATTGCAGGAAAGCCCGGTCATTGCTTATCCCAAAAAATTAAGAGGCAGTAAATCCTACGCCCATCGCATTGTAGACATGTATATAAATCCCGAAGAAAAAGAAATGCTTGGTTTGGTTTTTCCAATGACAAAAGACGAAGAGACATTAAGGGCTGAGTGGACAAAATCCGCAAAAGCTATTTATGGCTTTCTGTCTCAGGGAAAAGATGTGGCATTCGTGACGGAAGGGGATCCGATGCTGTTCAGCACCTTTATCCATTTAATGAAGCTGATGCAGACAATGCATCCTGAAGTTCCGATTGAAACGGTAGCTGGCATCTCGTCCTTTAATGGTTCTGTTAATCGCTTGGGAATTGCCCTGGCTGATGGTGATGACCATGTCGCGATGATTCCGGCAACCGGGAATATGGAGGAAATGCGGCGGGTGATTGAAACTCATGATGCGATTGTTTTCATTAAAGTAGCGAAAGTATTGGACGATATGCTGAATCTATTGGAAGAAATGGATTTACTGGACAAAACACATGTTGTAACAAAGGTTACATCTGACGAAGAGGTCATATGGAATGTCCATGAGCTCCGGGGAGCTGAGTTAAATTACTTGTCATGTATGGTGGTGCGCAAATGAAGAAAATTTGGATTATCGGAGCGGGACCTGGAGATCCCGATTTAATTACGGTAAAAGGCTTAAAGCTATTAAAAGAAGCCGATGTTGTCATGTATACCGACTCTCTTGTCAGCGAGACATTAGTGGCGGAAGCCAAGGAGTCGGCAGAGATTATCCGCACTGCCGGGATGCATCTTGAAGAAATGGTGGATTGCATTGCTGAACGAGTCAATGCTGGTAAAACGGTTGTACGTCTGCATACAGGCGACCCGGCCATGTACGGGGCAACGATGGAGCAAGTGGCGTTATTGAAACAGCACGATATCAGCTGTGAAGTAGTACCAGGCGTCAGTTCTGTTTTTGCCTCCGCAGCGGCAGTAGGGGCAGAGCTGACCATTCCGGATTTAACGCAAACTCTTATATTAACAAGGGCTGAAGGGCGGACACCAGTGCCGGAGCGTGAAAAATTACAGGCATTGGCCAGCCATCACTGTACAATCGCGATGTTTCTAAGTGCGACCTTAACAAAGAAAATCACAAAGGAACTGCAGGCAGCCGGATGGGCAGACAATACACCAGTTGCGGTTGTGCAGCGTGCTTCCTGGCCGGATCAGAAAATTATCCGCACCACACTGTCTGAGCTGGACGAAGCAATGCGTGTCAACGGCATCCGCAAGCATGCGATGATTCTGGCAGGCTGGGCATTGGACCCGCATATCCATGAAAAAGAATACCGCTCGAAGCTATATGACAAAACATTCACACATGGCTTCCGCAAAGGTGTGACGGCGAATGATTAGTTTGCGCGAAGGTGAAATTCCGGTAATTGAAAAGCGCAAACCCTATGCCCTTGTTGCCATTACAAAGCATGGGGTTGCGCATGCAAGAAGCTATACGGAAAAGTTCCCGTATGCAGACCTTTATTATATGAAAAAATTCGAACAGGGCGATGAAGAAGTACGGCAAATTCAGTTATTTGATGGCACGGTCCGCCTATTATTGCCCGCATTATTCCAGCAGTATAAAGGGATTATCTGCATCATTTCCCTTGGTGCTGTCGTCCGCATGATTGCCCCGCTTCTGATCGATAAAAAGAAAGACCCTGCCGTGCTGGTGGTTGATGATAAAGGCCAGTATGTCATCAGCGTTTTATCCGGCCATATTGGCGGTGCCAATGCATTAACACATGAATTTGCCCATGCGATTGGGGCGGCGCCCGTTGTGACCACCGCATCAGATGTTCAAAAAACAATTCCCGTCGATTTATTTGGAGCCCAATTTGGGTGGGTGTGGGATAGCGAAGAAAAATTAACACCTGTCAGTGCATCGGTTGTCAATGAAGAACATATGGCGATCGTGCAGGAAACCGGGGAGAAGAACTGGTGGACGTATGATCGGGAATTGCCGGAAAATCTAAAGATTTATCCATCAATAGAGGAAGCCATCAAGGCAAAGCCGCAAGCCGCACTGCTTATTACAGATCGCCTTATGGAACCGCATGAAGAGGTGCTGCTTGAAAACGGGGTCCTGTACCGTCCCAAATCAATTGTTCTCGGCATAGGCTGCAATCGCGGAACATCAATGGCTGAGATTGAACAAGTCATTGATGAAACATTGGCAGAAATGAAGTTGAGCAAGAAAAGTGTGAAAGCCGTTGCGTCTATTAATCTAAAGAAAAACGAGGCTGGCCTGCTTGAATTAACATCTAAATATAACTGGCCGTTTGTTACATACACACCTGAAGAGCTGAATGAGACTCCGATGCAGAATCCGTCGGACACCGTCTTCAAATATACAGGCGCGTATGGGGTCAGTGAACCGGCGTCCATGAGGTATGCGAATGCGAAGGAATTGCTGCTGGAGAAAAAGAAAAGCGGCAATGTGACCATCAGCATTGCACGCGTCCACTTTGAGGAGGGAAGAGGATGAATCGATTTGTTCTGGCAGGAACAGGAAGCGGTGTCGGAAAAACAACGTTCACCATCGGTATTATGCGTGCGCTGATGAAGCGCGGGTTAAACGTACAGGGTTTTAAATGCGGTCCTGATTACATTGACCCGGCGTATCATTCAGCTGTCACGAAACGCCCTTCCCGGAATATTGATAGTTTCATGATGGACCATGATACCGTCCGCGCCATTGTCTCAAGAGCGAGCAATGATGCAGATGCAGCGATTATAGAAGGGGTGATGGGATTCTATGATGGCAAATCCCCATTATCAAATGAAGGGTCTGCAGCTCATATTAGCGAGATTACAAGCAGCCCCGTCATTTTAATTGTCAATGCCGCAAGTATGGCAAGAAGTGCGGCGGCGATTGTAAAAGGTTTTCAAATGCTTGATGAAAACTCCCATATCGTCGGTGTCATTGCCAATCAATTAGGAAGCAGAAGCCATTTTGACATTGTCAAAACAGCGATTGAACAAGAATGCGGAATTCCTGTCATTGGCTATCTCCCGAAAGGAGCTGTAGCCAAGATGCCAAGCCGTCATTTGGGGCTGGTGCCGGCCATAGAACGCGGTGATTTAGATTCCTATTTTGACAGTCTGGCAGAAGCGATTGAAGAAACAGTCGATATTGATCAGCTTCTGGAACTAACGAAAGCCCAAGTCCTGGCGGTTTCCTCTTCGATTTTTGATGCACAGCCGGAAAGACAGGAAGTACATATTGCGGTTGCCAGAGATGCGGCCTTTAATTTTTACTATGAAGAAAACTTAGAATTGCTGCGTGCCCATGGTGCCACATTGGATTTCTTCTCTCCATTGCAAAATGAAGAGGTTCCCGAAAAAGCGCAAGGGCTCTATATAGGCGGCGGTTTTCCTGAAGAGTTTGCTGAAACTTTGGCAAAAAATGAAGCAGCGAAGCTTTCCATCAAGGCCGCGCTGGAGCGGGGACTTCCAACATTGGCAGAATGCGGCGGTTTTATGTATTTAACTGAAGAAATTGCGGATCGAAAAGGACAGGCATTCCCGATGATCGGTGTGATTCCGGGCCGGGTGAGGATGCAGGATAAATTGGCTGCACTCGGATATCGGGAAATTACAGGTGTTCCGGGCAACTTCCTGATGAATGAAGGAGAGCAGGCAAAAGGGCATGAATTCCATTACTCATCATATGAAGGAGAGCTTTCATCACCGGCTTACTTTAGCAAAGGCCGCTTCCGCTCTCAGCGGGAAGGCTATTTAACTGATAATCTTGTAGCCGGCTATACACACTTTCATTTTGCATCGAATCCCCAGCTTGTGAAAAATTGGCTGGCAGCTTGTTTGGAGGCAGAACATGAATTATTTCCCGTTATTAATGAATCTTGACTATAAAAAGGTGGTCATTGTCGGTGGTGGACATGTGGCACGCCAGAAGGCAGAAGCACTCGTGCCAACGAAAGCGCAAGTTACTGTGATCAGCCCGGTGGTTACTGAAAAATTAGAGCAGTATATCCATGAAGGACTTGTGACATGGAAAGAAAAATCGTTCGAACCGGCTGATTTAGATGACGCGGCCCTGATCTTTGCCGTAACAAACGACGAAGAAGTAAACAATGCAGTGGAAGAAGCAGCACAGCATTGGCAGCTGCTCAGCCGTGCAGATGCAAAGGGCCGTATTGATTTCATTAATCCCGCAGTTTTCCGACGCGGTGAATTCGTTTTGACCGTATCAACATCTGGCGCAAGCCCCGGTCTGACCCGCAAAGTGAAGTCAGAATTAGCAGAGGAATATGGAGAGCATTATGCGCAGTATGTATCTTTTTTAAAGGAAGCCCGTCAGCGAATCTTAGTGAAGTTTACGGGGGATGAAAAAAAGCAGCTTTTGGCAGAGCTTTTGGATCCTCAAGTTTTGGAGTGGGTGGAGCAAGGCGATATGCAAAAATGTGAAGCCTGGCTGCTTAAGCGTTTAGGAGAAGAGCAATGAGCGGATTTGTCTATATTGTTGGAGCTGGACCAGGTGACCCTAAACTGCTGACGATTCGCGGATTGGAGTGCATTCAGGAGGCTGATGTGATTTTATATGACCGTCTGGTGAATGCGGAAATTTTAACACATGCAAAAGAAGATGCAGAGCTGATTTACTGCGGGAAAGAGCCGGGAAGGCATGGATTGATTCAGGAAGAAATTCATCGGGTGCTGGTGGATCAGGCAAACCTGGGGAGGCAGGTGCTGCGCTTAAAGGGCGGTGACCCTTTTGTATTTGGACGCGGTGCTGAAGAAGCGGCCATTTTGCGGGAAGCGGGTATTCCCTTTGAAATTGTTCCTGGTATAACCGCCGGGATTGCTGCGCCTGCATATGCAGGGATTCCTGTGACACACCGTGATCATGCGGCAAGTTTTGCCATTGTGACAGGCCATGGCCGCGCTGAAAAGGAGCAGGACTTTTTAAAGTGGTCTGCGCTTGCTCAAATTGATACGGTCGCCTTTTATATGAGCATTGGCAATATTGCTCACATTACGAAAAGCTTAATTGCCAATGGCAAAAGCCGAACAACCCCTGCCGCTGTGATTGAATGGGGCACAACTGCCAATCAGCGGACGATTACAGGGACACTTGAAACGATTGCAGAGGATATCCAGATTCATGGCATCTCGAATCCATCGATGATATTGGTTGGAGATGTGGTTGGAGTACGGAATCAAATTGCCTGGTTTAGAGAAAAGGAGCATGAATTATGTTAGAAGCCTTGAAAAAACGCCGTGCGATTCGAAACTTTGAATCGCGCGAAGTAGAACGAGACAAAATCGAGACATTATTAGCAGCAGCCACATATGCACCAAATGACCGTATGCGTGAACCATGGCATTTCTATGTATTACAGGGAGAAAGCTTAAAACGCTACGAGCAGGTGGCACTTGATTACTTGCAAAAGCGCTTTCCCGCGAAGCCGAATTTAGTGGAGAGTTCCATGAAAGCCATCACGAACACGCCCTTGATCATAGTCGTGACATCCGCCATTGTTGAAGGAGATGAAGGAGCGACAAAAGATAATGTCTTTGCTGTAAGCAGTGCCATCATGTCGATGTGGCTGATGGCCGAACAGCTGGGGTTAGGCATGGTATGGCGTACAAGAGGCGTTGGTTTGGTGCATGATACCGCACTGCATGATTTAATCGGTGCATCTGACGAGGAGCAATTAGTGGGGACGCTATGCATCGGCTATCCGGCAGAAGAAATTGCCTCCGAGAAAAAGCGTACACCATTTGCTGAAAAGACAACCTGGCTTTAAGGAGGAATGTTGTATGGCACAAAAAGGGATGCTGTTAGTTTATACAGGCGATGGCAAAGGAAAAACAACCGCCTCGCTTGGTGTCGCATTAAGGGCCATTGGCCGCGGCATGAAGGTTAAATACTATCAATTTATTAAATCACCGGAACGTACATATGGTGAACAGCTGGCACTAAGAAAACTTGGTGTTGAAACTGTTCAATTAGGAATCGGGTTTACATGGACAAAAACTCCGGAGGAGCATCGACAAGCACTTGCGATCGCATGGCAGACGGTAAAACATGAACTAAAAGATGAAACAACAGATGTATTAGTGCTCGACGAACTGAATAATGCCTTGGCCATCACACGGTTTCCAATTGACGATGTGCTGCCGTTATCCGAGGTGGTAGACGCCATTCAAAACCGTCCAAAAAAGATGCATCTGGTTATCACAGGGCGTTCCGCACATCCTGCCATTCTCGAATTAGCCGATTTAGTGTCAACCATCGATGCCACCAAGCATTATTATGCCGAACAGGATGTTAAAGCCATGAAGGGGCTGGAGTTTTAAGCAGCCAGCCCGAGAATTTAGGACGCTGTATCTATTTAGGTTTTAGAAATTGAGGAGAATTTCAATGATTAAAGAATCCCCTTTGCAATACGATTTTGATAAGCTCTGGAAGGAAGGCATGCTGGACTGGCATGGCAGGATGCCGGAGCGAATGGTTGATGATGAGCTGGAAGAAGCCTTTTGGATGCAGTCCATGAAGAAAAAAAGATACAAGCAGACAGATGAGTATGCCAAAAAGATTTACGAAAAAATGAGGCCGCACATCCCGAAAGACTCTACCTGTATTGAATTAGGTCCGGGATGGGGCAACTATACATTTCCGCTCAGCCAGGATGTCAGAAGCTTAACGCTGGTCGATGGTTCAAAGAGTGTGCTCGCATACTTAAAGCAGTACTTTGAAGAGGATGGGCCTATCCAGTTTGTCCACAGCAAATGGGAAGAAGCACAATTGGAGCCGCACGATGTCGTGGTGGGGGTGAACTGCTTTTATCGGATGTATGAAATGAATGAAGCGCTGAAGAAAATGAACATGCTGGCAAAAAAGCGTGCCATTATCGGCTTAACAACAGGGCCTATTCAGCCTCATTACGTCCTATTGGATGAGCAGTTTGGCTATGACATTAAATACCCGCGCCGGGATTATATCATGATCGTCAACATGCTGTACCAGCTAGACATTTATGCAGATTGTGAAATGATAAAGCTTGAGCGGGAGCATCGTTATGATACATGGCAGCAGTTAATTGATGCCCAGAGCAAGAAAATCTTATCTCCCCGGTTTGAGCAAGCACATGTGGAAGCATCCTTGGAACGGTTTATTTCCAAAGAGGATGGCCAGTATGTGTACCGTTACCCTTTCCATGCAGCAATCATCAGCTGGGAGCCTGTAAAGCATATATGACTAGTGCACGATTTACATTACTGATGGCTGCACTGGCCGCGGGGCTGCTTGCTTCCATGACTTTTGCCGTGATGGTAGGATCTGTGGATATTACCCCGCGCCTTATTGGAGAAGTGCTATTCTCCAAGCTGGGTGTATTCACAGAAACAGATGCTTCCAAGGCACAAACGGTTATTATTTGGGATATACGATTCCCTCGTATTGTACTTGCGGCCATCGTAGGTGCTTCCCTGGCCATTTGCGGCGCAGCCATTCAAGCATTAGTGAAAAACTCGATAGCAGATCCTTATATTCTCGGAGTATCTTCCGGAGCATCCGTTGGAGCTGCATCTGTCATTTTACTTGGTGCATTCAGCATTTTGGGGGAGTATGCCATATCCTTGGCCGCATTCTTAGGGGCTATCCTTGCGGTCATGATTGTGTTTTTCCTAGCACGTGTCAATGGACGCCTATCGGTCATTCGTCTGCTTTTGGCAGGGATTGCAGTTTCGATGGTGTTATCCGCCATTACCAATTTTATGCTGATGATGTCCAAGCAGCAGGGCGGCATTCAAGCGGTCATGCATTGGATGCTCGGCAGTCTGGCAGGCGCGAAATGGTCCAATCTTGGCATCCCATTTTTTTCAATGCTGCTTGTTTTTATTCTGCTGCTTATGAATTATCGGCAGCTTAATGCTTTATTGCTTGGAGAGGAAACGGCCGCGACACTTGGTGTTAATCTGGACCGGTTTCGTATATTTATCATTCTCTTTGTATCCCTTCTGACCGGTGTGGTCGTCGCGGTCAGCGGAAGCATTGGCTTTGTCGGGCTGATTATCCCTCACATCGTACGGATGATGGCAGGGTCTAATTACAAAATGGTTCTCCCGATAAGCGCCCTAATGGGTGCCATTTTCTTAGTTTGGGCCGATATGGGTGCACGTATAGTGCTGGCGCCTGAAGAAATGCCAATCGGGATTATAACCGCTATTTGCGGAAGCCCATTCTTTATCTGGATGCTTAGGCGAAAGCAATATTCTTTTGGGGACGGTGAATAAGGATGATCCAGGTCAAAAATATGTCCTTTTCAGTGCCGGACAAGCAAATTATAAATAATATCTCTTTTTCTGTGGAACTGGGGAAATTCGTTGGCATCATTGGGCCGAATGGCAGCGGAAAATCTACGATGCTAAAAATCATTTATCGTCATTTAAAACAAACGAGCGGTTTCGTGACGATATATGAAAAAGATATTCTCGATATCTCTCAGAAAAAGCTTGCTCAGGAGTTAGCTGTTGTCAGTCAGGAAACACCGGTGCTCTTTGATTTTACGGTAAAAGATTTAGTCATGATGGGACGGACGCCGTACAAAAAATGGCTTGCCGCTGATAACCGGGACGACTTTGCCATTGTGGAAGAAAGCATGATGCTCGCAAATGTGCTTCACCTGGAAAACCGCACATTCAGCCATTTATCCGGCGGCGAGAAAAAAAGGGTGATGCTCGCTCGCGCCCTGGCACAGCAGGCAAACATATTAATTCTGGATGAACCGACCAATCATCTGGATATTGAACATCAATATCAATTAATGGATTTAGTGAAGGATCTGCCTATCACCATTGTGGCTGCCCTTCATGATTTAAATCTGGCAGCCGGGTATTGCGATGAACTCCTTGTCATGAACGATGGAGCTCTTTATATGTCAGGGACACCTGAGCAAGTCCTTACAGAAGAGACATTAAGAGAAGTCTTCCATATGCAGGCTGGTGTTTCGAAAAACCCATTTACCAAAAAGATTCATTTATTTTTTTACACAAACGATTAAATGGAATCGAGGGACCTATAAACATGAAAATCAGCAGAATTTGGGCTTTTCTGGTCTTAGCGGCCGTATTATTATTGTCCGCATGCTCAAGCGAAAAGGCAAATACAGCAAAGGTGAAAAGTGAACAAGCGGAGCAGACGGAGAAAGTGGTTATTGAAAATGAAGGGTTTGTGAATGAATACGAAGAAGCGCCAAAGCGTGCTATATCATTAAATCAGCATGTGACTGAAATCATGCTGGCACTTGGTTTAGAAGATTCAATGGCTGGTACAGCATTTTTAGATAACGAGATTTATGAGCCACTACAGGAGGCATACGACAAAGTTCCAGTATTAGCAGAACAGTATCCATCAAAAGAGCAAGTCATATCAGAAGAAGCAGACTTTCTATATGGCGGCTGGGAAAGTGCATTCAATGAGAAAAACATTGCAACACGTGAAGAACTAAAGAAATTAGGCATTAATAGCTACTTACAATCTTCATCTGTTAAAGTGGCACCCACCCTGGAAGATATCTATGGTGACATCCGCAATATCGCAAACATTTTTCGGGTAGAAGAACGCGGTGAAAAACTAATTGCCCAAATGAACCAAGAGATTGAAGCCATAACATCACAATTGCCCAAAGTAAAAGAGCCGCTGGATGTCCTGGTTTACGACAGCGGCGAAACAGATGTATTCACCGCCACACAAAACTTCATGAACACACTTGTCACAATGGCAGGCGGCCACAATGTCTTCGGGGATGTAAAAGGAAATTGGGCAACTGTCTCAAAAGAAGATGCAGTTGAACGCCAGCCTGATGTAATAGTAGTGATAGATTATGGATCAACAACTGCAGAACAAAAAATAGAATTCCTAAAAAAAGATCCGGCCTTAAGCCAGACACCTGCCGTCCAAAACGAACGCTTTGTCATCCTGCCTTTATCAGCAGCATCTGAAGGAGTTCGTGTTGGGGAAGCGCTTGAGGTTTTGGCAAAAGGTTTTTATCCGGAAGCTTTCAAAAATTAGGTTGTCAGTGGGGGTTTAGATTTCAAAATAGATTTATTCGCTGAGTTGATTGGAGCGGAGGGCACTTAACTCCTGTGGGAGCAGCGGGAGAGGTGAGACCCCGCAGGCGCATGCGCCGAGGAGACTCACCGCACGCCCCACGGAAAGCAAGTGCCCGCAGTGGAAATCAACGGACATTATCCATAAGCAAAATTTAATAGAGGGAGGTCACCTAATGACAACCTGGAACCTAACCAAAATGCAGCGTCACCTGCTCATCTGCAACGGCGCAACCTGTATGGGAGCAGGCGCAGAAGAAGTCACACAGCAAATACGCGATGAAATCCGAAAAAACCGTTTAGACGAGCATATTCATACATCCCGTACACGCTGCAATGGCCGCTGCAAAGACAAATGCGTCGTCATTGATTACCCAAAAGGAACCTGGTATTCAGTCCAGCAGGAAGATACAGCCCGCGATATTGTTCATGAAACAGTGAAAGAAGAGGCAATCATTTACTCCATGGAACACGGCGAACGCAAACGCAATGAAAACCGCATAAAAGGAATTGATAAATACAAGAAAGGAAAAGGAACAATGAAAAAAGCTGTCTTATTTGTCGGGCATGGCAGCAGGATGGAGGCAGGGAATAACGAAGTCCGCCATTTCATCGGGCAAATGAGAGACTGCATTGACCCAGCCCTTCTGGTAGAAACCTGCTTCTTGGAATTTGCAACCCCCAATATTGAAGACGGAATTCAGCTTTGTGTTGAAAAAGGGGCAGATGAAATCCATGTCATTCCCATCATCCTATTGCATGCCGGACACTCCAAGCTGCACATTCCGGCAGAAATTGAACATGCCAAAGAGCATTTCCCGGATATTCAGTTCACCTATGGCCAGACGATAGGGGTTCATGAGGAAGTCCTTGAAATATTAAAAACAAGACTTGCCGAAACCGGCTTTGATGTAAATCAAACACATGAAGATACGGCTATTTTATTAATCGGACGGGGCGGCAGCGATCCATATGCCAATGCTGATTTTTATAAGATCAGCAGATTGCTGTGGGAAAAGTTAAATGTATCTGCTGTTGAATGTGCCTTCATGGGGGTTACAACCCCAACCGTCAAGGATGGGATGGAGCGCTGCATTAAACTGGGCGCCAAAAAGATCATCATGCTGCCATATTTCTTATTTACCGGCATTTTAATGGAAAGAATGAACAAAATGGCCGAACAGTTTAAAGCAAGCTATCCTCATATATCCATAGATATTGCTGAATACTTCGGCTACCATCCAAAGTTGAGAACAGTGCTGCTAGAGCGTATGAATCAGGCCCTTGACGGCACTTCGACAGGAATGAAGGATCTGGAAAATTTCCGTAAGTATGCAGAAGAACATGGCTATGAGCATCATCACCATCATTAAAATGAATAATTCCTATAAGATAATTGATCCGGCTGCCAAATGGCAGCTTTATTTTTTATAAAATGCTTAGAATTAACAGGTTCAAGAATAAATAAATTCAAAATGGGTGAATTTAGTACTATCTGTAATAGAAAGGCTGATTCTCAATGGAGAAAAAATTATTGAACCTGCTTCTAGGATTGTGCATTTTTTCAGTTCCATTTTTGTTTAAAGGGAAAAAAATGAGGGAGACTTTAGTTGTCTTTTTCTCGAAAGGCGTTCTGGCCACTCTTGTTGATGCCTATGTTGTTGGAACGAAAAGAGTTGAATATCCGGTCCGCCCTTTTTCAAAAATTTTTAAAACCAACGTAATTTATGATATTTTGTTTTTCCCGCTTTTAAGTGTGATTTGGGTTAAGATTTCTTACAATGACAAATTAAGAAATATCTTTCTCAAAAGTTTGATATTCAGTGTCCCAATGAGCATCGCCCAATGGTATTTTGAGAAAAACACCAGGCTATTCAAGTGGAGGAAATGGTCCATTTTCCATACCTTTGGCAGTGTGAATTTTACCTTATTCACTATTAGAGGTTTTGTTGGGTTTATTAAAATATTGGATCGATTAAAGAATAATCGGAACTTAACTAAGTTAGAAGGTTAATGTTTTTTTGCATACTGCCTTACTATATCCCATAATAAAATTCATGCTGCCATTACGGCAGCATTTTTTATGTATATTGCTGATGTAAATCTTACTCCATGCAAAGTCTCAGAAACGCATCTGGTATTAATACACAACCGGAATTAATAAATAAAAGAACACTATGATTTAAATTATCCATGATGACGGTTATTAAATTTGCGCTCTGTCCATAAGAAAACGTCCGTAATCACCTTAGCTAATATAATGACGATTAGGTAACATATAAAAAGAAAAAAATAGTTTGTATTTCCATATAGCTTGAATAGACCGAGACCTATAAGAAGAGGCTTAAAAACAAAGGCTAAAACGGCAGAAGTCAGCACAGTATAAACATAGTAATTTTTTTTATGATTCAATGTCCATTGATAAACAAGCATAAATGTGACAGGAACGAAACTGGAGTCAAGGGATAAACCTGGAACCATTGGAATCATAGGAAAAGGATAATTCAGCAGCCCGGAGGTTTTATTGTACAAGTCGATATAGCCAAATAGCATATGAATACTATAACCATAAAATCCCATGAAAAATAATTTTCTTTTATCAATTTTGAAAAATAACACGATTAAAGGAACAATAAAAAGCATAACCATAAACCAATATTCAAAGGAATTGTAAATGCTGTATTCCACCCAGTAATCATTTAAAGCTTTTTGTCCCTCTTTACCCATTTTGACAATCTGATCGAAGTCTTTTATCCGGTTTTCCTCCACGGCGAATTAACCCCTTTTAGATACGTGTTATCTACTTCTATATTTCCTAATTTCTTATTTTAATATGTGTGATTTTATAAGGACATTGAGGAAAGACTCATTATTTTTTACTTATCGCTAATCAAACAATGTCGAACATTATGGCCTAGGGGGAAGGACTAAAAAATTCATTATGGAATAATAAGTAACAGGAGTCTAAAGAAAAGGAAGGCTGTGTGGGATAAATGAAGGATGAAATTAAGAAATATTCACTTGTGGGTACAGTCAAAGCGGTAAGTATAAGCAAAAAGCACACTTTCAGTAAAAAAAATCAAAATATCATAAAACTGGTGAAGGGTTTTGGGATCGAAGGGGATGCCCATTTTGGTTCAACGATTAAACACCGGTCAAGAGTGGCACAAAACCCTGACCAGCCGAATCTAAGACAGGTTCATTTAATCCACAGTGAGTTATTTGAGGAGTTAGCAGACCGTTTCCATATTGAACCTGGCCAAATGGGTGAAAATATTACAACTGCCGGAATCAATCTTCTTGAACTGCCTGCTGACAGTGTTTTATTTATTGGGACATCTGCCGTTATTCAGGTAACTGGATTACGGAATCCTTGTGTTCAGATCGATCATTTTCAACCTGGTCTTTTAAAGGCTGTTATTGACCAGGATGGAGGAGGAAACTTAATAAGAAAAGCTGGAATAATGGGAGTTGTTTTGGAGGGCGGAGAAGTGAAGCCAGGTGATGAAATCCGTGTTGAATTACCGCCAAAGCCTTTTAAAAAGCTAGATCGGGTTTAATACCTGTTAATTAAAGGGCAAATTACATTCGTACACAGGGAGATGAATAGTATTGAAAAATCTGCTGATTCCTATTTTAATAGGACTGATGGCTTTCTTGTATATTTTCATTATTCCTCAAGAGCCCCTGGCAATGAAGGTCGTCTTAAAGCTGATTCCTATGGCACTAATTATTATTTATGCATTCCGTAAGCTCCCTGCCAGTCCTTCGCCGGCATTGCGTTTAGTCGTTATAGGCTTATTTTTCTGCATGCTCGGGGATGGATTCATTGCCGTGTCATTTGTTGCCGGACTTGGAGCTTTCCTGGTTGGCCATCTTTTCTATTTGACTGGATTCCTGAAAATGGCGGATATCACTAAGCTGCGGCTGGCTGCCATAATCCCGATTGGTTTATATTCCTGGCTCATTGGCCGCCAGCTGATTGCATCCATAGCTGCTGAGGGAAATGGGATGCTGATGATGCCGGTTATTGCCTACATGCTGGTCATTTCAATAATGGCTTTATCAGCCATCCTGACCGGCAGCAAATGGGCCATTGCCGGGAGCCTTTTGTTTGTGATCTCGGACTCCATTCTGTCTTGGAATATGTTTGTTTCAGGCGTTTTTTATTCAGATGTTTTCATCATGACAACTTACTACTCTGCCCAATTCCTGATTGCGTGCAGCCTTTCTTCAATTGGGAAAAGAGAGGCGAAAATCACAGCAAAATCGGAAGGGATTCTGCCATTGTAAATTGATTTTCTTTCTAAAAGGTACATTTTGAATGCATAAAAGACTTTCCGATAATTAAGAAAGTCTTTTATTTTTTTCATTCTACTCTCCTTCAGGTTTTATCTCATCCAGCCTGCGTAAACTCTCCATTCTCGTTATCCAATATCCGGCATAGTAAAGTGTGAGGAAAATGACAAAATCATATAAAGTAGACCAGCTTTTTGGATTATAAAAATCGATGGCGTTAAAGAAATTCATCCCTCCAAAAGCTGCAATGGCAGAGAAAAGGATTCCTTTTAACAAGCTATTCATTTGCGGTTTTATCTGGAGAGCAAACATTATTCCTACCGGTGCTAAAGAAAAGTGATACGGCAAAAATAGAAATGGTGCCAGAGGAATAATGATAAGAGGATAGGACCATAACCCCAAGGATAATGCTGCCAGATCGATTGTAAGGGATAAAATTATAATTAATAAACCAGCTAAGAGAAGACGTCCAGTGCTGTCCTTTTTCCTGTACTTAATCCATACCAGCCAGGGTATGATAAACAAAGCAAGTCCAATCCACCATTGCCATGTTGTAATAAATTCGTCCTTAACTATTTCTGCGAATACAGTGCTTACCTCAGTAAACTTTTCATATGCTTTTTCAGATTTTGCCAGTCCCTCTTCAAACGCCATATAATTCACCCTATCTATATCTAATTATTTTTATATGATAAAGCTATTATGCCATTCACTTTTTAGAAACTATTTCCAGATATAGATCCTCTGTTTGTTGTAACCATGATAATTGGGAGACTATCGCTCATTAACCAAATGCAAATTTATGTAACGACCGGGTGTGCATCGAAATCATTGTATTTTCTTTCCGCCTCTACACAACATATATAATGAGGAGGTAAAAAGATGCCTAACGCGTTAGAAGCAATTTTTAATATGCTCAGAATTTCATTTGATAATACAAATGAACCTAAATCTCTCTTACATGTGATTGAAGTTGGAGACCTATGGAAGTATGTAACTTTAGTTGAAGAATTTATCCGGTACGAAGAAATGGGATTAAACACAACTGCTGATGATGAAGTACGGGAAATGCTGACAGATATAGTAAAGGTATGTGAAGCACAGGTGAAAAGGGTAGGCAATTTTATGAAAAACGAAGGAATTCCTTTACCTGATGTAACTTCTTCAAAGCCAAATTCAAACCCGAAAGATGTTCCCTTAGGTGTTAAGTTAACGGATGATGAAATTGCAAATGGCGTCGCCTTTAAATTAGTTACATGTTCACAAGCATGCGCAAAAGGACAGGCAGACGCTATCCGTAATGATTTAGGCCTCATGTGGACTGAATTCTTTTTAGAATGGACAGCAATAGGGGCAACTGTAAAAACATTGATGAGGAAAAGAGGATGGCTTAAAGTGCCGCCATATTACTATACTCCAGGTTCTCCACAAAGGTAAAAAACCAACTCAAGGGGTTTGAGTTGGGTTTTTCATTTTTCGGAGGAGGTGTTTAAATAGTATTCTGCCTGAGCAGTTTGGGAAATGAGTGCTTATTAGGGAGTTTTTTAAGCCGGTAGTGAAAATTAACGGCGAGAGGAAAGGTGGAGGTTCGGATGCAGCGTATACATCCACTGAAGGCGTCCCAACTGTGGACGGCATGGGACCGCTCGGAGAATTTTCCCACAGTGAAACAGATGAGTATATCGATTTAAAAACGTTCCCGAAGCGAACGGCTTTACTGGCAAGTACGATCGAGAGGCTGAGCAAGCTTGGATAACAATGTTAACCTCCTGGCCAGGATTTCATATTAAACAAAAAGGAGATCATTTTTATTAGAAATGGTCTCCTTTTATTTTCTTGATCTTCATTATTTTAAATAAATAGCTGACAAAAGGTAACACTAATCCAAGAAAATAACGGGAGGCAATCAAAATGGACAAGGATTCATTTAATCACCATACAAAAATTACGGCACCTGAATTAGCTACCCTCTGGTCACAATATATGAATGACAGCTTATCTCGCTGCATACTGCGTTATTTTGTTCATCATGTCAAGGATGAAAACATCAAGGATGTCCTTATCTATGCACTTGATTTATCTGAACGGCATCTCCAAAAAGTAAAGGTATTTCTGACAGAAGAAAAATATCCAATACCTATTGGATTTACGGATGAAGATGTCAATCTGGAAGCTCCGCCATTGTTTACCGATACATTTATGATCATTTATATTCATATCATGTCCATTCATGGGCTAACAAGATATGCCGGTGCAATGGGAAACGCCATTCGCGAAGACCAGAGGCAATACATGATGCAAGTGATAGGGGAAACTCTTAAACTGGTCGATCGGGCATCTAATGTCTTGCTGAACAAAGGGATTCTGAGTAAGCCGCCGGTTTTTAATAATCATCAGTCTGTTGACTTTTTGGAAGAGAAAAAATATTTAACAGGGTGGCTTGGAAAACGCAGACCAATTAGCGCAGTTGAAATTAGCGGTACATATATGAATATGCAAAAGACAATGGCGAAAATTGTTCTGGAACTGGGCTTTAGTCAAGTGGCTCAATCAAAAGAGGTACGAAAATATATGGAAAGAAGCAGACATCTCTGCCATAAACACTTTGAGATCCTCTCATCAATGTTGGAAGAAGATAATTTAAACATACCGAAAACTCTTGAAACAGAAGTAACCGATTCAACTGTTCCACCCTTTTCTGACAAACTGATAATGACACATATAGCAGCACTGCTTTCATCTGCCATAGGATATTATGGTGAGGCATTGTCCATGTGCCAGAGGAGGGACTTATCAGCGAGCTACGCGCGAATGATTGCTGAGATGGGAGTATTAGCTGAAGATGGCATCAATTTATTAATCAAAAATGAATGGATGGAGCAGCCGCCCATTGCGACCGATCATGAAGAATTGGCAAAGAGAAAATGAATCCAGCCACATGATCATAAAACAGGATAAAGTCATTGAAAGTCTTTTATGGAGTATCGTTTTGCACAAGTTTTGCATGGCAAGCTTTATAAAAGAACTCTTTTTATTGTCTTGGTAGTACTGACCATATCAATTCCAATTTCAATGAAGTAATTCGTTTAAGCTTTCACGGAAAAATACAGGAAGCAATTGTTCTGACTAATTATCAATGGCTGATGCTCTATCCAGGTTTATACTTTTTTGCCATGTGGGATGCGTTAAAGAGGCAGGCTGAGGAGGAGAAAAAAACTTCTCGTAACTCCCATTTGTCTGATCAGCGGCATTTATAACAGCAGGGCTCTTGGTCCCATCAAAAGTAAAGATTTGGAAATCACTCTTGGGACTATGTGGTTTCCCATGTTATGTGTTTTTCCTGGACTTCTTATGGGAATCAGCTTAAAGAGAATTTTGAATGGACAGTTATACCTGCATTTGATTCATTATGGATGAATAGCCGTCAGCCTGAGGAAATTCAAACAGAAGGGTATTGCTGTTAATGATCGTGCAGGTTGTGCCTTCAGGAAGATTCAGCCAAGTGCCGGGGGGAGGAGCATCCCATTTTTGCACCTCATCAAAGCTATATTTGACATTTGCAGCGGAAAGCTGCTGACCATAATGAAAATTAGTTACATGCAAACGGATCTGCATGGTATGTTCATTAAGCCATTTTATTTCTTTCGCAAGTGAAGGAATCAATCCGCCTTCCCGGTCTGCCCTGACTGGTTCTTCCATTGTATTAAACAGCACATATAGCCAATTCAGTTCCGAAAAATCCGCTGCATGAATCGTTCCTCTTGGATATTCCAGCGTGTTTTCTCCTTTCATATCCCATCTCCTTTCCCTCATATATCAATATCTATATTTGCCCTTAACTGTATGTATGTGCAGTGAGAATGATATTTGATTTAATATCAGGAACTATCGGTTTTAATAAATGAACTAATATTTTTATGGGAGAAAGCGGTAAATTTCGTTTTTAAATCTTTTAGACCTTTATCATTCGATGAAAGCTAAATCTTTTCCCATTTCCATTCCAGGGAACTTAAGTGCCTGAACATGCTGTTATCATTTTCATTACGAATGAAAGTTACTTCTTTTCTAATGGGAACTGAAAAAGAAAGGTAGACCAACATTCCATCATTTATCTAGCAAGTTGGCAATGCAACAAATGGCCGCTGGATCATATGAACCTAACCAAACCCGTAATCAATTATAAATTCCATCTGCAGACTACTCTTTCTCAGGACCTGCTGAGCAATCAGAGAATATTGGTAATAGAGCATTTTGAAATAAGAAATGCTCTATTTTAATTTGTTTGATTCAATGAGTAGGTTACATTTCAATAAAAATATAATAAAAAACACTAATTATTTATTGCAAAACGATAAATATTGTATTAAAATCAAACTGAAAATAAGAAGAGAGGTGTTTTTTATGGAAAAAGTAACAACATTGTTCTTAAAAATAGCCGTTTTTCTATTAGGAGTCCCAATTTTAGTTCTATGTATTTTTTTGGTGCCTGAGCTGGGGAAAGTTGCAGGTGAAATGCTGCCGAAGTTTGCTTTCCTTAAATATTGGGTTTACATCGTGTTTTATGCTTCGACGATTCCTTTTTACTTTGCGCTGTATCAGGCTTTCAAACTTTTGCGCTATATTGACGAAAATAAGGCTTTCTCAGATTTATCTGTCACAGCTTTAAAGAAAATTAAATATTGTGCCATCACCATCGCCGGATTACATGTGCTGGTACTGCCGATTTTCTATATTTTTGCAGAAATAGACGATGCCCCGGGTGTCATCTTCGTTGGCTTGCTGGTTCCTTTTGCTTCAATGGTTATAGCAGTCTTTGCGGCTGTTCTGCAAAAGCTTTTGCAAGAGGCAATTGATATAAAATCAGAAAATGATTTAACGGTCTGAGGTGAGAACATGGCTATTATTATAAATGTTGATGTGATGCTGGCAAAAAGGAAAATGAGTGTAACAGAACTCTCAGAAAGGGTAGGAATCACAATGGCAAACCTCTCTATTTTGAAAAATGGAAAGGCGAAGGCGATAAGGTTTTCAACTCTGGAGGCCATTTGTAAAGCTTTGGACTGCCAGCCTGGAGATATCCTGGAATACCGCAATGATGAGGAAGATTAATGATACAGGTGGGGGATTAAAGATGCATTTGACTATTCGGAAAGAGGAGCCACGTTCGATTCGGTCACTGAAACAGCTCTTTCGTTTTGGCTGGGAGCAGGCATTGTCCTGCTTATTTCCTGTTGTTATTTTTGCTTCTTTAGCTTTAACCAAATTCCTGCCGATGCCCATTCTGCCGAGATATGACTGGCTGCTGATCATTTGTCTCCTGATGCAGTGGTTCATGGTGCGGTCGGGGCTTGAAACGAAGGATGAATTGAAGGTTATCACTTTGTTCCATATTATTGGCCTTGCACTTGAACTATTTAAGGTCCATATGGGCTCATGGGCTTATCCGGAGGATGGTTATACCAAAGTGTTTGGAGTTCCTTTATACAGCGGTTTCATGTATGCCAGTGTAGCAAGTTATCTCTGCCAGGCGTGGAGAAGGCTGAAGGTTGACTTGATTAAGTGGCCGCCATTCCTGGCAGTAGTACCTCTTGCTGCTGCGATTTATTTGAATTTTTTCACTCACCATTATTGGATTGATATCCGATGGTGGCTGTCTGGAATGGTTCTGATTGTTTTTTGGAGATCCTGGGTCAGTTACGAGGTAGGAGGAATCCAATACCGTATGCCGCTTGCACTTTCTTTTGTGCTTATCGGATTCTTCATATGGATAGCGGAAAATATCGCAACATTCTTTGGGGCCTGGGAATACCCCAATCAGGCCGATGCATGGAGCCTCGTTCATTTGGGGAAGGTGAGTTCATGGCTTTTATTAGTGATCGTCAGCTTTCTTATAGTGGCGACGTTAAAGCAGGTTAAGGGAAAAAATTCCACAGGGGAAGCTGCTGATCACACTTTAAAACGGTTCTGACAATGTGTTTTTTTAGGGTTGTATGTATTTGGCTGGCATCCCGATGTGTATTTATAGATAATCAAATAAATATAAATAAATAGCTGCAATAATAACCGAAAGAAATAATGCACGAAGTTTATGGACAAAGTGTAAATGAATCATTGGAAACATAATGATTACAAATAAAAATGACCACCAAATATTCCATCCATTATGGTAGGATATAAAACTAAATCGGTTTGCCAGCCATTCAGCCGCCCAAAATAAGACAATCCATTTTGCATAATAGAAAATTTGCTTTTTTAGGCTGCTGGGGATATTAGATAAGAACATAAATCCAATTAAAGGGTTAATTAGGATGTTATGCAATAGATGAACACCCATCAGATTTAAAAGGCCTTTTTCAAGTTCCCATAAGTGAAAATGGCTGTGTGATATAAATTCATAAATGAAGGATGCTACGGAAATGTATAGCATGGAAGGATAATATCGTTCCCAATTGTGCCAGTCACCTTTAAAATAAGCAAAGATAATGACCAGGATAACAAGGATGCAGTGCATAAGTTCACCTCATTTTTCTCATATTAGTATTGACGATATCCGAAATTAAATACCAATAAATGTAAAATGAGGAAATTATCCTAAAAAGACTTTTTGTAAATTAAGTTAAGATCTGAAGTTTATCATTCAAGGGATTTTCATCTTAGTAACTATAGAACAAGCTGCAAATTAGCAGCTTGTTTTTTCATGCAAAGGGATTGGTTTTGTTTAACTATGGAATATATTACTTCATGAAAAGATAGATTTTTTTGTTAATCTTTTTGGAATAATAAACCTACTAAAACATGGTGGGGGGTTCATTTGTGGAATACGGGAATAAGAAGGTAAATATTGAACTGACTTGCACAGAAATTGGAGGCCTTTGGGGGGTTTATTTACAAGAAAGCATGGGTTCCTGTTTTCTCCAGTATTTTTTACACCACCTTCAAGATGAGGAAATCATTCCATTAGCAAAAGAGTCATTGCAAATTTCGCAAGGAAGAATAGATAAGATCAAAAAAATTTTTCTCTCAGAAAATTTTCCGGTACCGGCTGCCTTTTCCGAAGGGGATGTCAATTTGTCAGCCCCTCCATTATTCAATGATGTGTTCACCTTAAGCTATATTTATATGATGAATCGATTGGGAATGATTAACTTCAGCTATACTGCTTCAAATAATGTTCGGCTGGATGTACTGGATTTTTTTACAGAGTGTATACATACCTCTACAGAAATGTTTGGCAAAGCAGTCAAGAAAATGCTGGGTAAGGGTATTTATGATCGCCCGCCAAAAATGAACTATCCCAAAGAAATTGAATTTGTTCAAAAGGATTCATTTCTGTCGGGAATTATAGGTGCAAAACGTCCCTTGAATGCAATAGAATTATCGGAAATATTTTTTAACATCGAGCGGAATTATTTTTCAGTTCTCATCATGCTTGCGTTTGCTCAAGTAGTAAAAGACAAAGAACGGAAAAAACATATTTTGAAAGGAAAAACGCTCAGCGAAAAACAGATATCCTTTTTCAATAACTTATTAATGGAAGAAGAGCTTCTTGGAACCGTGACCGTCGGAATGGAAGTAACAGAATCCATGGTGGCACCTTTTTCAGACAAACTTATTTTTTCAATGATCAATGTTTTAAATTCCGTAGACATTAGCTTAATTTCACATGCCATGTCAGTGTCCATGAGAACTGATCTAACATCTCAATACAGTAAAATTATTGCAGAAGTCATGCTTTATGCAAAGGATACCTTTGATATCGTGGTAAAGGAAAAATGGCTGGAACAGCCTCCGCTTGTAACTAATAGAAAGATGCTGATACATAAAAAGCAATAATGTATAAGCAATAGAAATAAGTATGAATCATTTATTTTACTGCAGCCTTAAAAGGCTGCAGCAGTGTTTTCAAAGCTATTCAGTGTTATCGGATGTATTTCCTCTTTTCACTAAATACATTGCAGTAATCCACGAAGTGACTGGAATGACCATCGTAACACCAATTCCTGCACAGAAGATCGTAATCATCTCACCGCTGAAAATCTTTGAATTGATAATTTCACCTGGTGAATAGGATAGGTCTTTAAACCATATCAGAAGTGCTAAATATCCGCCAAAGAAGGCGAAAAATAATGTGTTGGTGCTTGTTCCGAGAATATCCTTACCGATGCTGATGCCAGCTTGGAACAAGTCTTTTCTGCTAATGTCCGGATGATGATAATGAATTTCCCTCATTGGCGAAGAGATGGCCATGGCAGCATCTGTTATGGCGCCGATTGTACTCATGATGATGACAGATGCAGCCACTTTAACAAAATCAACCCCAATATAAAGGGAAAATATGCTCAATTCTTCTATTTCCTCTTCACCAAATCCCTGAATATTTGCCTTATCTGCAATGATGACAATGAACACAATGAGAACTACTGTAGTAATGATCGAAGACAGAAATGCGGTTATCGTTTTAATGTTCACTTCATTTATAAAAAATAGATTGATACAGCCAATTAGTGCACATGCGAATAATGTAACGATAATTGGATTGATGTTTGGATCGTTCATAAAGAAGAGGACGAAAATAATCACACCGAAGTTGAGGAAGATCGCAAAAAATGATCTTGCTCCTTTTTTTCCGCCGATAAGGGTCATCAGAATAAATAATATGGCTGACAGCAATAGGATGGCGTTCATCTTTGGGCCCTCTTTCTATTAATGAAGTATATCGTCGTATACAACCCAATCGGAATCGTGATTACAATCCCAATTCCTCCGGCAAGTGCCCGGGCTAATTCCAGTGAAAGGTTCATGGATAGGCTGAATCCGAGCGGGGAGTCATTTTTTATATACAGAATAAGCATCGGAATGGAGCCGCTGATATAGGCGAAAAACAAGATATTCGTCATGGTGCCCATAATGTCTTTGCCTACTTCCATTCCAGAGCGTTTAAGAGCCTGCACTGGAATGCTGTTATTTTTTTCATACAAGCTAAACAGTGAAGATGACATGGTAATGGCTACATCCATAACCGCCCCCAACGAGCCGATAAATAAACCGGCTAAGAAAACCATCTGATAGGGCCTGGTTATAAACTGGAGCTCTTCGTATCTTAGCCCCTTCCCGCCAGTTAACCATATGACCAGATAAGTGACCAATAATGATAAGAATGTAGCCGCTAGCGTTGCAATAATCGCAGCATATGTTTTTTCGTTGAAGCCATTTACGAGCAGAAGGGAGGTAACGGTAAATAAAATGACTGCCACACTGCAGATCAGCAGCAGGCTTATTTCCGGATTTTTCAGATATACATCCAATGCATAGGAAAGCAGCACGGCATTAACTGCCAGGCTGATTATGGAAAAGAGACCTTGTTTTTTTCCGACAAAGAGCAGTATCAGGATAAAGATCCATCCTGTCAAGAGTATGTAATGGTCGCGCTTCAGATCTAGGATATCTCCGCTTAGTTCTGCAGCACCTGCTTTTTTTTCCTTTATGGACACAAATAACTTTTGTCCTGTCTGAATTTCATAATCGTATGCTTTGGATTTAGAAAACTGATTTGATAAGTGGATTTGCTGCCCTTTTTCTTCGCCATTCGTTATTTCTGCCACTATCTGCTGTTCATAAATGCGGTCTTCATTATTGTAAATATCCGTTACTTCTTCAGCTTGATGAGTTTTAACCGCTTTAACTTCAGCGATGGTTCGTTCATAGAATGAGTCATTGTTTTGAACAAATAGAACGGAGGCAGCAATGCAAAATGCCAATATGATATATAAATAGAATTTTTTGAGTGGGATGTTTTTCAAAATTAACCTCCAGAGGAAATAAAGACAAATTTTAGTATAAATGAGCGGTTTTCCCGCTGAAAATCCATAATGATGCCATGCAGCTGCCTGCTTCAACGAAAATAGAATAACAGTAATTTTTTCAGATAGTCAAGCTTATCAAAGTGTGTGTGCAATGTCTAATTGTTTTGGTCTGTAAGCATCAATGGCTGCAGATAAGGTCAAAGAGAAATGCCTGCCAGGTTTAACACTTGGCAGGCATTTTTAATTACAAAATTATGAGGAATATCAAGGGATCACTGGTCAGTGAGATCCATAGATCGAACAATTTAACTAATATGAGAACTGCAAAGGATGTGATTTTAACATGATGACAGGTAAAAACGCGAACAGTTGAAGGGTTTGCAGAAAGACACGAAAAATTGTTTCATCTACAACTTGCATCGTGCTTATTCTATATCATGCATCAGTGCAATTCAGATTTTAAATAATCCACATGCTCTCTTTGCTTATCTAATATTTGATGAACAAGACTCATGCTTTTTTCATCCAGCTTATCCCGGACTAACTTCTCCGTCATTTAAATTCCGTAAAGATTTTCTCCTTTAATGGCATGCTTTAAGATATCCTTTTCACCTTGTGGGTGATCGAATATCTGACTGATGAATTGTTCAATTTTGCCAATAACTCCTTCGCTGGTAGCCGGTGTTCCGTGCAGCTCCTGAATTCGTTCTGATAGCAGCTCTGCATGATGCTTTAGATCCTTTTGGATCATAATGAATCTAGAGCGAAGCGGGGAAGCGTCATCAAGGTTTTTAATAAATTCTTCATAAGAATGTATTCCCATATATTGACCCTGCAGTAACTTATTTAAGGGTTTTGTAACTTTCTGTTCTTCCATCAAAATCAATCCCTTTTATTTTATAGGCTCAGCTGATTGTAGTTTAAACGGAAAAAAATAGTTTCATGCAACTTTTGGAAACCCGAGCTTTTATGGAGATTGGTAACAATGCATAAGCAACTATTCAAGATTTAAACCAGACTTCAGCATAAACCCTAATAATCCAGGGCAAATTATCCTCGTAATCAACATCTCTTCCTGCAGTCATCGAGTTTCGTTGCCTTCAGTAAATGTAACAGCGTGGATTCTCCGTGCTGTTAAAAGGCTAGCTGATCTTAAATAAGTGAAAATACTAAAAAGTGGTTGAGTCAAACAATAATACACTACCTAAACCATGGCTTTAAGAGGCTTATCTTCAAGCTGATATTACTCAATTGGAGGTACATAATGACTACTATAATCGAAACAATAAAAGATTATTTACAGGTAAATTTAGATAATGAACCAAAAAGCCCTCTTCACGTAGGGGAAGTCATGAGCTGCTGGCTTTACCTCACAATCATGGATGAAGCAAGTGTATATATTCAGACAGGCTTGAATACGACAACAGATGATGATGTGGTCAAAATCCTGAAAGAAAGCTTGAAGCAATGTGATGTTCAAGGACAGAGATTTAAAGACTTTATGAAAAAAGAAGGGATCCATTTGCCTCCAACGAGTGAAGAACGACCGGATTCAGAGCCTAATTCAGTTCCTTTGGGAACTAAACTGACGGATGATGAAATTATGAACGGCTTAAGCATTAAAACTGTGGCTGCCATTGTTCATTGTTCGACAGCAGCCGCTCAGTCTATAAGAAATGATGTAAGTTCGCTGTTTACCCACTGCATGCTGGAGAAAATGAAATTTGGTGCCTCATTAAAGGATTTAATGAGGAAAAGAAGCTGGATTAAGGTTCCTCCTTACTATTATCCGCCAGGGTCTCCTAGGAACTGATATATGAGCATCCCATAAATAAAAGGACTGCGATTTTTTTTATTATTTGATGGTAATTTCGGTTCATCCTGAAAACAATGCCATCACTAAAATGGTGTGTTTAAAGGATTGCACAGGAAAAACCGGAATGAAGGGGGTTTTACCTTTCGTCCTTGCATACTCCGGTATTTTCTGCGTTCTGTATCGGTGGAAATTATAACTATACCTGAGCGTTAACAAAGGTCTGAAACATCAAAATGAATAGAAGCATTGAGACAAAGCACCATTGAATTCTCTTTAAGTCATATCAGAATTTGATTTACTGACCTGCAGCGTCAATGAATATTTGGATCAAGTCATATTTCTCGCATTCATTTATGGATTCAAACTTCAAAAAAAATCATCCATAAAGGATGACAGAGTATGACTGCTGAGCCATGTGTTAATTCTTTTTCTTCAAATTGCAGCTTTCAGTTTGCTGGTTCTCTTGTTTCTGCCTTTCTGCGTCCTTCTTGAATGCCTCCATTGCTTTATAGAAAAGCAAAGTCACCTCTATCACCTCCATATAAAATGTATCCCCCCTGTATCATTAGATAAAACGTTAAATGAAGAATTTATTATATGAAAAAAACATTGACCAATATGGTCATTTTTTGTTATGTTAAAAATGACCACTTTGGTCATTTTGGTGAAAGGAGTGGAATATAATTAATACTACTTTTTACAGCTTGAAAAGCGAAAAACAGGAACGAATCATCAATGCAGCCATGAAGGAATTTGTAAAGAGCGGCTTTGAGAAGGCATCTACAAATGAAATAGTAAAGGATGCACAAATAAGCAAAGGCTCATTGTTCAACTATTTCAGCAATAAAAAGGATTTGTATTTCTTTTTGATTCAGAATGCAATAAACATCATTGAACAAATCTATGTTGAAATAGATATGAATGAAAGGGACATTTTTGAAAGAATCAGCCAGGTAGGGTTCATTAAATTAAACATTCAAAAGAAGTATCCCCTAGTATTTGATTTCTTAAAATCCCTGCTTGAAGAAGATGCTCAGGAAGTAAAATCTGATATAAATCAACTGCTGGCAAACATTCAAAAAGATGGCATGAAAAGAATCTACGAAAACATCGACTGGTCAAAGCTACGGGAGGATATAGAACCTGAACAGGCGATAAATATCCTTAATTGGACAATGACTGGTTTCGCGGAGCTGCAAATCACGAAAATCAAGTCATTTGAGGATATCGGTATCGAGCTGATTAACGAATGGGACAGTTATAAGGAAATTCTAAAGCGCTGTTTTTATAAAAATGGGGAGGAATGACCATGAGCCTTTTAAAAGTAACCAACCTAACAAAAAAATTCGGCAAGTTTACGGCACTGAATGGGGTAAATCTCGAGTTAAATGCAGGTGAGATACTGGGGTTCATCGGCCCAAATGGGGCAGGAAAATCCACCACCATTCGGGTTTTATTGGGGATACTAAAGGCAACAGGCGGAGAAGTAAAGCTTTTTAACAAGGACGCCTGGCAGGATGCTGTCGACATTCATAAGAGGGTGGCATATGTGCCTGGTGACGTGAATCTTTGGCCGAACTTAACAGGGGGAGAGGTCATTGATTTATTTATAAAATTAAATGGCACTGCGAATAAGGCGAAACGTGAGGAGTTAATAGAGAAATTTGATTTGGATCCATCCAAAAAGTGCAGAACCTACTCTAAAGGAAACAGGCAAAAAGTTGCTCTGGTTGCGGCCTTTTCCTCTGATGCAGACCTGTTCATTCTGGATGAGCCGACATCAGGCCTGGATCCATTGATGGAAAAGGTTTTTCAGGAATGTGTGATGGAAGTTAAGAGACAAGGAAAGAGTGTTCTCCTGTCCAGCCATATTTTATCAGAGGTAGAAAAGCTGTGCGACCGGGTAAGCATTATCCGTCAAGGCAGGATTATTGAGTCGGGAACCTTAAATGAGCTTCGCCACCTTACACGGACACAAGTCCTCGTTGACACAAGCATGCCGATTACAGGATTACTTGATATGCCAGGCATTCATGACATTCAGGAAAGTGAACATGGGATGTCGTTTCAGGTTGATACGATGCAAATGGATGCAGTCATCAGGCATATAAGTCAATTTGGCATCATCAGGCTGGAAAGTGCCCCGCCAACATTAGAGGATTTATTTATGCGTCATTATGAAGGGGAAAAGGATACAGGAGGTGTCCGCTGATGGCAGGCAATCATTTAGCAAAAACCGCTTTCCTTTCAAAATTTATATTCAGGCTGGACCGTTTGCGTATCCCAATATGGGTGCTGGCACTAACCTTTTTTACGATAATCGTTCCAGCAGCCTTTAAGGGATTATACAATTCTCAGCAGGAAAGGGATGCTATGGCACAAACAATGGCCAACCCGGCGATGACTGCCATGACTGGCCCCGCGGATTTAAGCAACTATACGATTGGTGTCATGACAGCCCATCAAATGCTTTTAATGACAGCTGCTGTGACCGGTTTAATGAGCATCCTGCTGGTTGCCCGGCATACCAGGGCTGATGAAGAGGATGGGCGGCTGGAATTGCTCCGTTCGCTGCCTGTAGGGCGTCTATCCTATTTAAATGCATCATTGCTTGTAGTATCGGCAGCTTGCATCGGATTGGCTTTGATTAATGGATTCGGCCTTTATGCCCTGGGAATTGAAAGCATGAATCTGGAAGGGTCATTGCTTTATGGTGCTGCATTAGGGGCGGCGGGTCTATTTTTCGCAGGTGTAACAGCTGTATTTGCTCAGGCTTCAGATAGTTCACGGGGAACAATCGGCTATTCGATAGCCGTGCTTCTTATTTCTTATCTTTTTAGGGCAATCACAGATATCAGCAATGAATCATTATCCTGGCTTTCGCCGCTTGCATGGGTAACCAAAGCAGAAGTCTATGATTCTAATAATTGGTGGCCTATTGTCTTAATGATTGCTGCCGCCATGGTTCTTTTTGCCATCGCGAATTATTTGAACGCTATTCGGGATCTTGATCGCGGATTTTTGCCATCCAGGCCGGGAAAAAAATATGCATCCCTTTTTTTGCAGAGTCCAATCGGCCTTGCGTTAAGGTTGCAGCGGACCGGAATCATTTCATGGGCAATAGGCATGTTTGTGCTGGGGGCTTCTTACGGTTCAGTATTAGGGGATCTGGAATCATTTTTCTCAGATAATGAAGCCATGAAGCAGCTCCTTAAGCCAACAGAGGGGGTAACATTAGTAGAACAATTCATTCCAATGCTGATGATTGTCATCTCACTGATGGCAACTATTCCTCCAGTGATGGCCATGAATAAACTTCGAGGTGAAGAGAAAAAGGAACGAATTGTTCATCTTTTGAGCAGAGCCGTTTCACGGACAAAACTGTTAGGGAGTTATTTCGTTATATCTGTCATTAATGGATTTTTCATGATATCGCTGGCAGCACTCGGATTATGGTCTGCCGGGACTGCTGTGGTTGAAGGCGGTTTATCCTTTGGAATGATCTTTGGGGCAGCATTATCTTATTATCCAGCAATGCTGGTCATGATTAGCCTGGCCGTCTTTCTGATTGGATTTCTGCCAAAATTCACGGGTTTTATTTGGCTATATGTTTTATATTCATTTATTGTGCTGTATTTAGGAGGTTTATTTCAATTCTCTGACTGGATCGGCAGTATTTCTCCTTTTGGCCATGTTCCGCAGGCACCGATTGAGGAATTCTCAATTATTCCGCTGCTTCTATTGTGTTTAATTGCTGGGGGACTGGCGTTAGCGGGGTTTATAGGGTTTAATAAGAGGGATATCGAGCAATAAAAATTAAGAAACGCAATCTATATGGGGATTGCGTTTTTTATTCATACTAATAACAGTCCAAAGGGTAATCTGAAGTTACATGTGTTGCAATATCAAAATTTTTGTGATTAAATAACAATATTCAAATCGTAATAATTACGATTTTCATCAGAAAGGAGTGACATACCTTGGCAAAAAAATCTAAGATAGCAAAGGAAATCAAACGGCAGGAGCTTGTATTAAAGTATGCAGAATTACGAAAGGAACTAAAAGAAAAAGGGGATTATGAGGCTCTAAGGAAACTGCCAAGAGACTCATCACCGACACGGCTGAAAAACCGCTGCCAGGTTACGGGCAGACCGCGGGGATATCTTCGCAAATTTAAAATGTCCCGAATTGCTTTCCGGGAATATGCGCACAAAGGGCAAGTTCCGGGAGTAAAGAAATCCAGCTGGTAAAATAAAATGCGGAGGTAATGAAAATGAAGGTAAATATTCATCGGAATATCATAAAGTAGTATTCATGGATATGAACAGCGGCTTTAAATTTTTGACAGGATCAACAAAGACTGCAAATGAAACAATCGAGTGGGAAGATGAAAACACATACCCATTGATTAAAGTTGAAGTAAGCTCAGATACACATCCGTTTTATACTGGAGTTCAGAAGTTCACGGATCGCGGCGGACGTGCTGAACGATTTATGAAGAGATATAACATGAAGAGCAAGTAAATTGTTTCTCCACTTGGCGAGATGAGGTGAAAGATATGAATTCACATCTTATGGAAATGGTCTCAAGAGAGATTGTAAAGTCACTACCTCCTGAGCAAAAAGAGATTTATGAATTTGTCGTTGGTCTGGAAGAAGAGCTGGCTCAAAAGGCTTCGACTTCTGAAGAATTTATGGCTCTTCTTGTGAAGCATTCAGCTCATAGGCAGGCGGCAGCACATTTTAACCTTTCATTTGGACAGCTGATGATGACCATGCATGAAATTGAAGACAAAATTAACAGGCAGCTTGAAAATAAATTGCAACATGTCACATGAGTCGAATTAACAGACAGTATCCGGGCAAGAAAGAAAAGAAATAAAGTTAAATATTTTTATTTCTCCTTAAACGAAAGTAAGTCGTAAAAAAATTTATTCTTTAAATCGTAATGATTTCGTATTAAAACCTGCATCAGGAGGCTCATATGGTCTATGATTGGATCGTTGTAGGAGGCGGCATTCAGGGCAGTACCATTGCAGCCTTCTTAGTAAAAAATAATAAGGTATCAACTGATAAGCTGCGCATTATTGATCCACATGTAAGGCCATTATTTAAGTGGACTACAAGTACGGATCGGATTGGCATGAAGTTTCTGCGCTCACCTTTTGTACATCACCTTGATGTCGATCCATTCAGCTTAAGAAGCTACGCAGCAAAGCACCAATGGAAGAAAAGTGAGTTCTATGGGGTCTATAAAAGACCATCCCTGGAAATGTTTAATGAGCACAGTCAGACTCTTCTCCATGATCTTGGATTAGGGGCCAGCTGGCATCAGGGATATGTAAATGGTCTCGATAGGGAGGACAATTATTGGATTGTAAATACAGCCGGAGAAGAACGTCTAAAGGCAAAAAGAGTCGTACTCGCATTAAGCATAAACGATCAGCTGCATGTACCCGAATGGGCAGATTCTATTAAGCAAGAATGGCATGGGATGTTTCACATCTTTGATGATTCTGCAGATTTTTCAAAATTGAGGATGCCTGTTGCTGTCATTGGAGGAGGCATTACAGCCGCCCATACAGTCATCAAGCTTTCGGCACTCTATTCAGGTCAAGTCACTTTAATAAAAAGGCATCCCTTTAAGGTTTGTGATTTTGACAGTGATCCGGGCTGGCTGGGACCTAAATATCAAAAAAGCTACCAGCGAATCACCGATTATTCCGAACGCAGAGAAGTTATTAAAAAGGCAAGAAACCGGGGATCGCTGCCCTCAGAGTTATTTCACAAGCTTAGGAAGCTTGAAAATGAACAAACGATCAAGGTGGCAGACGGAGAGGTTACTTCCGTGAAGCAAGGAGAAAACAAGGAACTGATTCTTTCAGTGGACACACAGGAAGTCAAGGTGCAGTCAATTGTTTTTGCAACCGGGTTCAGGCCATCCAGGCCTGGCGGAAGATGGCTTGAGAAAGCCATTGAAACGTTTGGCCTTCCATGTGCAAAATGCGGATACCCGATTGTGAGTCAATCCCTTGAATGGTGCCGGCATCTATATGTAACAGGGCCTCTTGCAGAACTGGAGATTGGGCCGATTGCCCGAAATATTTCAGGCGCGCGTCAGGCGGCTGAAAGAATTGTTCAAAGCATTTAAGAAGTTAATAGGAGGAAATTAATATGAGAGAAAAGATTACATTAGCTTGTACAGAGTCAGGGGACAGGAATTACATTACAACAAAAAATAAGCGGAACCATCCTGGCCGGATCGAATTAATGAAATATTCTCCCCGTTTAAAGAAGCATACATTGCACCGTGAAACGAAGTAACGGTCAAATGTAATACTTTAAGGACTATTTGTCAGCATAATAGCTGCAGAAAGTCTAAAGGTTTAAGGCTTGTAGGCACCTTTAAAAAACGAATTGTAAATCTTTATTAAATGGGATAATTGATTTTCAAAGCGCTAAAAGTAAAAATTGAGCTAACATATTGAAATAGAATAATAAAAACCCGCCCGCACATACTAAAACTACGATTTGTTAAGTTTTGGAGGAGTGCACGGTGGGTTTTTTTAAATCAAAATTAAAAAGGTTTAATAGGGACAATAAACAAAAGAAGAATGAAAATAGTGAGCATGAATTGCGGATTGATGAACTCCTTCATCGCTGTAAAGAATCAACAGATTTTGTTTCCTATAGATATTCAGAATCCAGCCCATTTTATATTCATTATTACCAGACAATTGTAGAAATTAATATTTTGCATCAATATGTCTTGCCTTATATCAATGAAAATAAGAGCAATACCCTTTTTGATCTTCAGCAGGCTATTCCCATTGATAATACTGAAATTATAGATAATGTTCATGAAATAAGGGATAAATTGCTGACAGGCTGTATTGTTATTGAAGTAAAAGGTTCACTGCAGGAGGCTCTGGTTATTTCTGCTGTATCGCTTGAGAAGAGACCCGTCAGTATGCCTGAAGTAGAGTACAGTGTTGTGGGGCCTAAGGAAGCTTTTGTCGAATCAATTGATGCCAATATCAATCTGGTCAGGAAGAGGCTGCCTATTCCTGATCTCATCGTGGAAGAAGTAAAGATTGGAAGCCTGACAAAAACTAGGGTGGCTGTTCTTTATATTAAAGGAGTTACTGACGAAGAAAATTTGAATACGATCCTGCAGCGCCTGAATGATATTCAATTTGATCAAATTGTGGACAGCTCTTTTATTAACCAGATCATATCTGATAATCATAAGTCTCCCTTTCCTCAATTAATTGATACGGAAAGGCCGGACCGGGTAGCGAGTGTGCTCTCTGAAGGGAAAATAACGATTCTTGTTGATGGCTCACCGCATGCATTAACAGGTCCTACAACTCTGGTAGAGTTTTTTTCTGCATTTGAAGATTACTATCTATCCTGGCATATTGCCTCCATTTTTCGGCTGGTCCGCTTGTTTGCGGTATTCTTTTCCGTTTTGTCGACATCTCTTTATGTTGCCGTGCTCACGTATCATTACGAAATGATTCCGGAAAACCTGCTTAATCCGCTCATAGCTTCAAGAAGCGGCATCCCGTTCCCGCCGATATTGGAAGCGATTATTCTGGAATTGACCATTGAGCTATTGCGTGAGGCTGGGGCAAGGCTGCCGACAAAAATCGGTCAGACGATTGGTATCGTAGGCGGTATTGTAATCGGGACTGCTGCTGTACAGGCTGGTCTGACCAGTAATGTGCTGCTGATCATCGTGGCGCTTGCAGCCCTGGCTTCTTTTACAACGCCTGTCTATCAAATGGGCAATACTATCCGCTTAATCCGCTTTCCTTTCTTAATCACTGCCCAGTTATGGGGACTTCTGGGAGTTACCTTTTGTTTCTCATACATTTTGAGCCATTTACTTAAAATGTCTTCTCTGGGACGCCCATATCTTGCACCCGTCTATCCATTACGGCTGGCTGACTTAAGGGATTCACTCTTCCGCCTCCCGTTTTTCATGCAAACGAAGCGGCCATTGCAGGTCAGATCTCCTGTACGAACTCGTTTTCAGCCCAAAAAGCACGAGAAATCCAAAACAGATATAGAAGATTAATTGGTGTAAATATGTTCCGATAAAGGAGGCTAGTTGATGTTTCCATTGCCTAAAGAGGATAAAATGGTATCGCCCTATTTTGTATTTTATTTAATACATGCTATGCAAATAGGCGTTGGTATCCTAGGTTTCGAAAGAGTTATTGTCCAGTCGGCCGGCTATAGTTCCTGGATCGCAATCTTAACATCCGGCGCCTCCATTATTGGATTGATATGGGTTTCCTATCGCATCTTAAACAAGGGAAACAACGACATCGTAGCCATACATGCTGATATTATGGGAAAATGGATCGGCGGTTTTTTCAGCTTTCTATTTTCCTTATACTTCTTTGCTTTTGCATTGGTTGTACTTAGATCATATGTGGAAGTGCTCCAGGTATGGGTATTTCCCGAAGTCTCCGAATGGATATTCGTACTCATTATCATTTTTTTATCCTATTCCTATGTCACAGGAGGTTTTCGGGTTGTAACAGGGGTAAGTTATTTAGGGATTTTATACGGGTTGCCATTATTATTGGTGAAGTTTTATCCTTTACAGTATGCCGATTATGGTAATCTTCTGCCAATCCTGAATGCCTCTCCTGCACAATTATTTAAAGCTTCAAAAGAAATGACCCTTAATTTTCTCGGGTTTGAGACCTTATTTATGTTTTATCCTTTTATAAAAGATGGTCCGAAATCTGAAAAGTGGGCATACTTCGGCGTGCTATTCAGCATATTTATTTATCTGCTGACTGCTTTTGTTACGTTTGTATACTTCAACCAGGAACAGTTGAAAGGCACCATTTGGGCTACACTCACACTATGGAAAATCGTGGACTTAATCATTGTGGAGAGGTTCGAATACATAGGAATTTCCGTATGGTTTTTTACCATTCTGCCGAATATCTGCATCGGCCTCTGGTGTGCCAGCCGGGGGTTGAATCGGCTGTTTCCTGTCACTCAAAGAAATGCCTTAAGGATTTTTTGCCTATTGCTGTTTTTCATCAGCATTCTTCTAACGGATAGACAGCAAATTGATGTGCTGCAGAAAGCTGTTTCCCAAATGGGTTTATATACTATCTACTTTTACTTACCATGCTTGCTGGTCTTACAATATATCATCATGAAGGTGAAAAAAGGATGAATGCTAAAAACTATTTATGCTGTTCCTTGATTACAATCCTCCTTGCAGGCTGTACTCCAAGTCCAAAGGTATTGGAGGATATCCAATTAGTGCAGACCATTGGCTATGATTATGTTAATGGTGAGGAATTTGAAGGAACAGCAGGCTCTTCCAATATACCTCCAGGTGAACAGTCATTACCGGTGAATGACGTTTTTTCTGCAACAGGGAAGACAAGTAAACGGATCAGGCAAAAGATTCAGGCGGAAGCTGCAAGGCCCATAGTCGTTGGCAGGGTGGGATTAGTCATTTTCAATAAGGAGCTCGCAGAGCATGGGATTGAAAAACAAATAGACAGTCTGCAGAGAAACCCCAGTATTGGCCGGAAATTGCTGCTTGTAGTATCGAAAGAGAAGGCGAAAGACATTATTGATTCAAATTACTCGCAAAGTGATTCTGTATCACAGTATTTAATCGATGTGGTGGAACAGAATCTTGAGGCGACTATTCCTGAGATAAATTTACACCGTTTTCTTGTTCACTATTACAGCAAAGATGCCGACCCATTTTTACCTTTAATTGAGAAACAGGGTAAGCATTTGAAAGTAAGCGGAATGGGAATTTTTAAAGAAGATAAGCTAGTTGATACAATCAGCTTTGGTGATGCCTATATCTTTAAAATCCTTTATGAAAAATTCCGGAGGGGACAATTTGAAGTAGAACTTAGCGGGGGAGAAGATGTAAGTCTCGAAAACCTGTCATCAAAACCTAAAATAAGGGTGGACAAGAGGAATGGGAAATATATAGCCACTTTTAAGGTGAAAGTAAACGGCAGAGCGATGGAAGGGGTTGATTTAGATCTTACAGACAAGAAAACGATTGAGAGAATTGAAAAAGCAGTGGAAAAAGAAATAACTGAGAGAGCAGAGAAAATGATCAAGAGGTTTCAGGAACTGGATACAGATCCCCTTGGCATCGGGGAAAAGGCAAGGCAGCGCTCTGATTTTAATCGTAAGGAATGGAAAGAGCAGTATAGTCAAATGGAAATAAAGATTGAAGCAAAAGTGAATGCTGTTCAATCGGGGATTATAGAATAATCATGTATATAAAAAGAGAAATTGGCATCCGATATAAGGGTGTCATTTTTAATTAAAAAATTTTCAGAATTATTATTGTTTTACAAAGAAATATATGATAGTTTAGTTAAAACGAAGTTCAGACTTCATAAATTTAAAAAATTCAGCTTAAACTTCATAATATTAAGGTGAGTCTAAATGGTATTAAAAGAAGTGATCGAAAAAGAGTTTAATAACCTCTCCAAAGGGCAGCAGAAGGCCGCTAAGTATTTACTGGATCACCCTAAGGATTTTGCTGTGAAGTCAGCGGGTGAGATTGGCAAGAGAATCGGGGTAAGCGAAACGACAGTCATCCGATTCTGCTATTCGATTCAGCTTTCCGGCTATTCGGAGCTGCAGAAGATGGTAAGGGAACAGCTATTGAAGGCGAATAGCACACTTGGTCAGTATTTTACCAGCAAGGTGGAACTGGCAGAAAAGCCGGAGTTCCTTGCGAGTGTGATGGAAAAGGATTGTCTCCATATCAGAGAAACGATTCAGAATATAAGTCAGGACGATTTTGATGTTTTAGTGGAGCGTTTGATCAAAACAAAAAAAATATATGTTACAGGTCTGCGGTCTTCCTTTGCGGCAGCAAGCTGGCTTTCTTTTACCCTTGGGGTGGTAAGGGGAAATGCGAAGCTGATCCGGCCGGATACGGATGATCTGCTGCTGACGATCACTGAAATGGATAAAGAAGCGACGTTTATTGCGATTTCATTCGACCGCTACATGAAAGATACGATTAAAATGGCGGAACTGGCGAAAAAGCAGGGAGCATTTGTAATTGGCATCACGGATTCAGCAATCGCACCGATTAAAGAGCATGCCGACTTGCTTTTTCATATCCATTCATCGGAAAAATCGACGATTGATGCTGCGCCAGCACTCTTTTCCTTTCTGAATGCGGTGATTGCGGGTGTGTCGATTCAAGATGGTGACCGATTTCAAAAAAGGAAAGAGCAATATGAAAAGCTGGATAGTGAACATTTTTTTATTCAGCCGGGAGGGAAGTTGGATTGAAGGAAATTATTGAACAGATTAAACCTGCATTGGATATGGTTTTTAATCATTTGCACGAAAACCCGGAAGTAAGCTGGAGGGAATATAAAACCACAGAGTACTTGCGGAAATTCCTGGAAAGCCGGGGTTTTCAGGTTCAGCTGTTTGGGGATTGCCCTGGTTTGGTTGTTGAAGTGGGGGAAGGGAGTCCATGCGTCGCGCTGAGAGCGGATATGGACGCACTTTGGCAGGAAGTGGACGGCAAGTTTCAGGCCAATCATTCGTGCGGACATGATGCCCACATGACAATGGGGGTTGGGGCCATGCTGCTGCTTCAAAAGGCTGGCTTCCCCAAAAAAGGCAAACTGAAATTCATCTTCCAGCCGGCTGAAGAAAAGGGCACTGGTGCCTTGAAAATGATTGAGCATGGCGTGCTGGATGATGTGGATTACCTGTACGGTGTACATCTGAGGCCAATCCAGGAAATAAGAGATGGAGAAGCGTCTGCAGCCATTTACCATGGCGCTGCAAGGTTTCTGACCGGGGAAATTATCGGGGAAGATGCCCATGGAGCCCGCCCGCACCTTGGGCAGAATGCCATCGAGATCGGTGCTTCTTTCATTCATGAAATTAAAAATATTCATTTGGATCCGATGGTTCCGCATACGGCCAAGATGACCAAATTCCATGCCGGCAGTGACTCAGGCAATATCATTCCGGGAAAAGCGTCCTTCAGCCTGGATCTGAGGGCACAAACAAATGAAATCATTACTGCACTGGGAGAAAAAATAGAAACGATCACTGAGTATTTATCCAAGCTGTATGGAGTCAAGATCAGCCTTGAGATGAAAGCGAATGTGGCAGCAGCTGAAGTAGATGAAGAAGCTCAGAAGTATCTGGAGATGGCAATAGTTGATGTCCTGGGAGCTGGCCAATTAAGGGAACCAATCGTGACTTCGGGCGGGGAAGACTTCCATTTTTATACTCTCAAGAAGCCGAATATAAAGGCCACGATGCTTGGATTGGGCTGTGATTTAAAGCCGGGGCTGCATCATCCGGACATGACGTTCAATCGGGAAGCGATTTACTCGGGAATGGAAATACTGGCCAAAGCCGTAATGGCCACTTTGGAAAAGGAGGAGTGAAGATGGCTGCTGTGACAATGGATTTACGGGTATTAAAGACAGCATCCGATATGGATCTTATACAAAGGCTGGAGAAGACAATCTGGAATATGGATCCCCTTCCGGTTCATCAAACCATCACAGCTGCCCAGAACGGAGGGCTGCTGCTCGGGGCATTTATAGAGGATAACCTTGTGGGATTCAGCTACGGATTTCCAGGTTTCCACAAGGGAAAAGGCTATTTATGCTCCCATATGCTGGGCATTCACCCTGACCACCAGGATAAGGGACTGGGGGCATTATTGAAGCAGAAGCAAAAAGAACTGGCTTCAGGTATGGGCTATGACCTGATCACCTGGACTTTTGATCCGCTGGAAAGCCGGAATGCTTACTTGAATCTTTCCAAGCTGAATGCGGTTTGCTCCACTTATGCGGAGAATTGCTACGGAGATATGGATGATAGCCTGAATCATGGGCTGCCGACAGACCGTTTAAAGGCAGAATGGTGGATTACCAGTTCACATGTGGAGGAGCCAGTAGGCATTGAAACAGCGGACGCACAGAATCCCTACGATTGGGGAGTATCAGAGGACGACTTTCCTGTTTTATTAAATACTGAATGGGATGCTGCGGAAGGTCCAGTGCTTGTTCCGATTCCGGCAAACTTCCAGATGATTAAAAATAAGAATTTCGAGCTTGCGATCGATTGGCGCTTTAAAACAAGAAGGATTTTTCAGGAGTTATTTTCTAAGGGGTACGCTTTGGCAGGATTTCAAAAAGGGCTGGAAGGCCCTGTGCATTACTATGTATTAGTTCAGAGGAATCAGCTTAAACTCAACTAACAGGAAAAGGCGGGAATGAATATGAAAGTGACAGAAGTCGTATTGCGGCATATGAAAATGAGAATGAAAGCTCCATTTACAACAAGCTTCGGCACGTTTCAGGATAAGGAATTTCTCTTGCTGGAAGCCAAGGATGAAAATGGTGTGAGCGGCTGGGGAGAATCTGTTGCCTTTCATTCACCATGGTATAACGAAGAAACGCTGAAAACGAACTGGCATATGCTTGAAGATTTCATCATTCCGAATCTATTAAACAAAGAAATGCAGCATCCGGATGAAGTTTCGGAAACTCTCTCCTACATACGGAAAAACAATATGGCGAAATCAGCATTCGAAGGGGCGGTTTGGGAGTTATATGCCAAGCAAAAGGGAATTCCGCTTGCAAAGGCTCTTGGCGGTACAGCGAATGAGATCGAGGTGGGCATTAGCATCGGGATTCAGGATAGTATTGATGAACTGCTGAACCTCATTGATGAATATGTAAAGGAAGGCTATAAGCGCATCAAAGTCAAAATCAAGCCAGGCTGGGATGTTGAAGTCATGAGGGAAGTGAGAAAGCATTTCCCGGATGTAGCGCTTATGGCTGATGCAAACTCAGCATACACCCTTGAAGATATCAATCTTTTAAAGCAGCTGGATGAATTTGATTTAATGATGATCGAGCAGCCGCTGGCATCAGATGATATTATGGATCATGCCGTTCTGCAGAGAGAACTCATAACGCCTGTCTGCCTCGATGAAAGCATCCATTCCTATGAAGATGCGCGCAAGGCGATTGAGCTGGGAAGCTGCAAAATTATTAATATCAAAATCGGCCGGGTCGGCGGGCTGACAGAATCGAAGAAAATTCATGATCTCTGCCAGGAACGGGGCATTCCAGTATGGTGCGGAGGCATGCTGGAATCCGGGATCGGCAGAGCACACAATATTGCCTTAACCACACTTTCCAATTTTATCATGCCAGGGGACACAGCCGCATCATCCCGCTATTGGGAGAAGGATCTGATTGACCCTGAAGTAACTGTCGAAGATGGAATGATCAAGGTTCCAGGAAAACCTGGCCTTGGATATGAGCCAAGTTATGAAACCATTAAACAGTTTACTGTTTTTGAAAAGAGCTTTTCTTAAGGGAGAGAGAATTCTCTCTTTCTCTTTTAAGAGGAGTTGTCGAAAAATTCAAAAATCTAAAAGGGGGATCAGAATGAAAAAGAGTATTCAGATTGCCGGTGCTTTTATCGGGGTCATAGTCGGAGCGGGTTTTGCTTCAGGCCAGGAAATTTTGCAGTTTTTTACCAGCTTTGGCTGGATGGGGATAGGCGGTGCCATTCTGGCGACCATTTTCTTTGCTTTTCTGGGGATGAACTTAACACAGCTTGGAAGCCGTCTGCAGACAGATTCCCATAAAGATGTCATTTACCATATTTGCGGCAGGTATTTAGGGATAGCCGTCGATTTCATTATTACCTTCTTCCTTTTCGGTGTGGCCGCTGTCATGCTTGCCGGATCGGGATCCATTTTTGAAGAGCAGTTCGGAATCCCGAGCATGGCCGGCAATGTCATTATGGCTATATTAACGATCCTGACCGTTTGTCTGAATATCCAAAAAGTGATTTCCATTATCAGCCTGGTTACACCATTTCTCTTAGTAATGGTGATTGTCATTGGCGGTTATGCCCTAAGCACGATGGGGATTAATTTCTCTGAAGTACAGAAACTGGCAGAAAGCCAAACCCCAGCCGCTTCCAACTGGTTTATGGGCGGACTATTATATGTTTCATACAATATTGCGGCCGGTGCTGCAATGCTTGCTGTCATGGGCGGAACCACTAAAGATGAAAAGCAGGCAGGAATGGGGGGCATCCTTGGCGGTGCAGGTTTGGGAATTCTTATCTTAATAATCAATGCAGCCATGCTTGTCAAAATGGATGTTGTGGATGGCTCTGACATGCCGATTCTTGCTCTTGCCAATGAAATTTCACCTGTATTTGGATTATTGATGTTCGTTGTATTGCTGGGCATGATTTACAATACCGCTGTTGGTATGCTGTATGCCTTCACGGCCAGGATCGTGAAAAGGGAAAATCCTAAATTTAATCTTTTTGCTGTATTATTTGGTGCGGCAGCGTTTGGAGCCAGTTTTGCAGGCTTTATTACGCTGGTGGGAACGGTTTATCCTTTGATGGGATATTTAGGGTTTACGCTTATTGCGGCTATTGTGTTTGCCTGGCTGAGGGGGAAACGGAAGGCTGTTGTGAGTATGGATAAGGAAGTTGCTTTAAAACAGTAGAAACTTTGCTGATACTTTAGAAAGCTCAGTTCTCCTGAGCTTTCTATACCTTCTCAAATTTACCTCATAATGGTATTGCGGCTCTTGACACTGAACTGGTGGAATCCATCTTAATAAAGATTATATTCTCCATTTTCCGGGCCGCTTCCAGCGGAAGGAAAAGTAACACCCATCGTACGCAATGCTGCTTTTGCTTGAGATAGATAATTTTCTGCCTGGTTCTGCCATCTGATGATCAGGCTAATAAACGCCTTATATTCAGGACCTGCATTTTCCTCCATCGTATTTAGCCCTTCACGCACCTTTTTATCCTCATTTTCCGCATTTACGATGCAGGCCGCCAATGTAGCGATTATCGATTGCCGCTGCTCTCCATTCACAAGTCTGCGGGCACAGCCGACAGTGGTCACGCGGTGATACGAAGCCGGAACCAGATGCTTGTGCATTTCTGCATTTCCTTTTAAATCTTTGGTCTCAGGAATATGAAAAAGCTCAGAACTCATGGAACAAACCATTTCTTCAGCATATAAACTTTGCTGCAGCAGTGTTAAAATATCTCCCCAGCTTGTTGTCCGATAATATGGATAATAATAAGGATTCAATCGAACCATCTCCTTTTATGGATATAGGAACCCCATTATTATAGATATGTTTGTTAAGCGGGTGTCATGTCATCTTGGGTGGCGGGGGTCAGTCCATATCTTTTAGAAATAAGAATGAGCTAACGCACGAATCCCATCCCCGATCTTCTTCACACCAACTGCAATTATCCGGTCCTCCACCTGAGAGACACTCAATCGAATTCTATTTTCCTTTAGATATTCTGGAAGATACATTGGTGCAGCATCCTGAACCAATACATTTTTCTTTTGAAGATGCTTTACAAGATTCTTCGCCTTCATTCTGCCCGGAAGAACAACTGTCGAATAGAATCCCGAATCCCCGCCAGTAAATGAAGTATTGGGAGGCAAATGCTCCAGGTATGCCTTTTGGAGAATGGTACCCTTCTTCTTGTATTGCCGCCGGAGTTTTTCAATATGGGCTTTGAACATACCGCTGCTTAAGTAAATCTCAAGTGCCCCTTGTGTGAGGACGGGTGTATGGACGTCTGCTGCAAATTTGGCCTGTGTAAAACTTTTCATTAAGGCTTCTGGAAGAACTGCCAATCCTAATCGCAGCCCTGGCAGCAAAACTTTCGAAAAGCTTTTTGTGTAAATGACTCTTCCGGAAGGATTATAGGCAAACATGGGATCTGCCTTTTTTCTTGTATCAAGATCACCCATATAGTCATCCTCCACTATGTAGACATCATATTTCTGAGCGAGCTCGACCATATCCTTTTTTTCCTGGTTGGAGTAGCTGCAGCCTGTAGGGTTTTGAAATCTGGAAACAGTGTAGAAAAACTTGATGTTTCTCTCTCTGAATATCTTTTCTAAGTAATTGAGGTCAATGCCTTTCTGATTTACCTCTATGCCAATAGGCTTCAAGCCGCGGGAAGTGATGGAATCTATGAAACTGAAGTGGGTTGGCTGTTCTGTGCAGATCTCTGTTTTATTATTAGGAAAAGGGAGTGAGACCAAGAGATCCAGAGCCTGCTGGGAGCCGGATACCACCGCAATTCTTTCAGCCGGGGCGAAAACCTGCAGATCCTGAAGCTGAGCTGAAAGCTGATGCCGAAGACTCGGCAAACCGAGGGGATGGGAATACTGAAACATTTCCTCTTTATATAGCTCAATTGCCTGATTCATACAATGCTGATAATCACGGTAGGGCATCTTGCTTTTATCCGGTCCTGCTGAGACAAAGTCAATGATCATAGGTTTTTGTTTTTTTGGCATATCAGTACCAACCGCAAAATAGCCGCTTTTTGGCACAGAGTAGATGAGATGTGCCTTTTCCAATTCACTGTAAGCTCTCATTACTGTGTTAATGCTGCAGTTAAATTCTTTGGCAAACCTGCGAATGGAAGGGAGCTTTCCTCCGGCTTTCAAGCGTTCATCATCTAGTCTTGATTGAATTTCTTCTATGAGTTCATCATATTTATTGCCCATAAAAACACTCCGCTCGTTGAATTTGTATGGGTACAGATGGCCAAAACTGTTCTTTTCTGTATCCATCATGCTGTTTATAGTATAAGGGACAAATACAAGAGCTGACATCATGACAGAAATCCTATTTTATATGAAGGAGGAAGAAAAGATGAAGTGGATGAGAAGAGCAGGTATTGCTGCCCTTTCCGTGTTATTGCTGCTGACGGGTACAGGTGCTGGGGCATTAGGGGGAAAAGAAAACACAAAGGATCTGCACATTGAAGAAGCTTTTGCAGGAACAGAGGGCACTATGGTTCTCAAAAGTCTTAAGAATGACAAGGGAATTCGAAAGCTGGAACCGGGATCATTCGCTTGCTTCTGCCATGAGGGAATCAGCTATCTGGTTTTATCAGGACCTGGCGAGAACGATTGGTGAAAAGAAGATGCAGGAATACGTATCAAACATCCAGTACGGAAACCAGGACATATCAGGAGGAATCGATGCCTTTTGGCTGGACAGCAGCCTGAAAATTTCCGCAGCAGAGCAAGCTGATTTTATCGAAAAATTGGTTGAAGAAGAATTGCCTTTTTCACAAAAGAACCAAAAGACAGTTAAACGAATGATGATTCAGGACGAGCAGGATCAGTTCATCCTGCATGGTAAAACAGGGTCAAGGCTGTCTGACATGGGACTGGGCTGGTACGTTGGTTTTATTGAAACAGAGAAGGAGACATGGGTGTTTTCGGTGAATATTGATGGAACAGGTACGGAGGCTAAGAATATTGCTGTGGAGGTGCTGAAAGAGAAAAGAATCATGAAAGACTAAGGTCAGCAGATCAGTGAAGGAAGCCATAATAATGGTTTCCCTCACTGGACTTCTGCTGAAAATGTATAAGAGACTTTTCCATTCGGCCATTCTGCTAAGACTTCATAAATATAGCTGCCTTTACTTGAAGGTACAGTAATTTGATGATTCTCAAGCTTTATTTCTTTTTCTTTTCCTGTTTCATTCCATAAGTACACTTTAATAACTGGTTGATCTTCAATCTTAATCCTAACTTTTTGGTCTGGTTTCATCATAATAGGTGTTAGATGATCTGCCATTTGATTCGGTGATGCGTGATCTGTTGTCATAGTTTCCGTCTCTAGCCCTTTTTTTCTAACCCACTGTTCATTTCCTTTTTCCATTTGATAATCTGTCCCGTTCACTTCGGCAACTGCATTCATCGATGGAGGGAATTCAGCTTCTTCCCCAGCGTTAGTTGAGCATCCAATCATTATTATAAAAAGAGAATAGGCTAAAATCATTTTTAACAACCGTTTTAAACCCACATTGCCACCCGCCTTTTTAGAGAAACTATTAAAAACAGTTTAACTGAAAGAGGAAAAAATTGCATAAATGCGGAATTAAAATAGGTACCGTCAATAGAAAGGAATACTGAAATGACTAAAAATATCTCCTTAATCCGTTCATCGAAATTACCGTCAGTTGATTATGCATATGCATCTCATGTTCCTTCCGGAATGGACCTATTTTTTATGGCGGGAGCCTGCCCGCTTGATGCCACTGGAAAAGTGCCTGAGCAAAGCGGATATGAAGAACAGGCCAAGCTTTGTGTCGAGAACTTGAAGTCAGCATTAAAGGAATGCGGGGCAGAATTAAAGAATGTGGCTTATACAAGAGTTCTCGTCGCATCCTCAGACCAGGCAGATTTGGTGACAGCCTGGCAGGCAGTCAGAGAAGAATTCGGCTCACATGATGTTCCAAGTACATTGTCCGGTGTAACCGTTTTAGGTTATAGCGGCCAATTAGTTGAGATAGAAGCGGTTGCAGCTTTATCCAAAGAATAAAAAATTTTTTTTGGTGAAAGTTTTTCGAATTGAAGATCGTTTAGGCGTTTCTATTCACGGATTGCGGCTGTTGTTCAAGCCATCTATGCTTAACCAAAATTTTATAGCAAAGGGCACCTGCCTGAGCAGCATGAAGTGGAAACCCCCGCGTCTAATCGCTTTTTCCTTAGTTTGTCTTATTTTTTGACAATTATTATATATTGGAGCCCGAAGGTTGTGAAAATGGACAATGGACCCATCCGCCATAGGCTGATAGGGTCCATTTTTTTATTCGTAATGCTTTAAAACCAGCTGCTGTTCTTCAATGGCATATACACAGTCAGCGACCCGATCCATAAATACTTTATCATGAGATACCAGGAGGACGGTACCCTCATATGCTTTTAAAAATCGTTCAAGGGCTTCAATGCAATAAACGTCCAGAAAATTCGTCGGTTCATCTAATATCAGGACATTATATCTGCCGAGGAACAGCTGGCAAAGCACGAGACGGATCGCTTCCCCGCCGCTTAAGCGGCAGACATCCTTTTTCAGATCATTACCTGTAAAGCTCATAGAATGGAGGACAGAACGAATCTTGCTTTCATCGTAATCGCTTGTTTCTTTCATAAATTCAAAAACAGGCTTACTTTTCTCAAATTGGTAATCCATTTGTTCATAAGCGCCTATAACTGCTTTCGGAGAAAGAATCGTTCCCTCGCCGCGATCGAAGATAGCTTTTAGCAGTGTTGTTTTTCCGGAGCCATTTTTCCCAGTAATTGCGATGATTTTTCCAAGCGGAAATTGGAAGTTCGCTTCCTTAATAAGTGTTCGGTCTCCTGCTTTCAGCGTAATCCTCTCACCCATAATGGGATACTTATTATGCATTTCAAGAGCGGGGTGCTGATGAAAGTGGATGGTCGGATCTTCTTTGGGCGCTTCAACAGCTTCAAGCTTCTGCACCCGCTGCTCAATAGCTTTGGCTGCCCGCTGGACGGCTTTTTGGCTTGTTTCTTTTGACTTCGTCATAAACATTTTGTTTGCTTTCGCCTTTGTTTCTTTTTTTGAGATATGTCCGCTGGCTTGCGTTATTTTGTCTGCCTTTTTCATTTTTTCTTCTGCCGCTTTTAATAGCCGGGACTTCTCTTTCAGATATTTTTCATGCTGTTCCAGCTGCTGTGTTCGCTTAAGCTCTTTTTGAGCCTTGTAGTCCGAATAATTTCCGGTATACTCTGTCACGCATCCATGTTCAATTTCCCAAATCTTTGTGACAAGCTTATCCAATATATATCGGTCATGACTGACAATGACCAGTGCTCCATAATAATAGGTCAATTCTTCAATGAAAAACTTGATCCCTTCTCTGTCGAGATGGGTAGTAGGTTCATCAATCAATAATCCTTCATAGTAGTTTGAAAAGATTCCAGCAAGCTTCAGCTTTGTTTGTTCACCGCCGCTCAGATGATTCATATCGATCTTAGGTATCGATAATTTCCCTGCGAGACCAGGGTCAATATCACTTGCATCTGGAGCGACGAGCTGATCGAAATAAGCAAAATCGGCCAAGCGGTTCACAATTCCCTGGTCAGGGTGTATCTGACCGGACATCAGCTTTAGGAGAGTGCTTTTTCCTGCCCCGTTTTTTCCTACAATGCCAATGCGGTCGAATTGATGAATGGCCAGCCGAGGAATATTCAATACCAATCTATCTAAATAAGAGACTTCTATATTTTCTAATTCAAAACATACTTTTTCCATCATAAAACCTCATTTCTTATTTGTTTATTCCGATCAGGATATCTGCATCTAACGTTACATGACCGCTGTTCCTGCCAATAAAAGAATGAATGGCAGCCTGATTGGAATCCCAGGAAAGGGGAGACATCCTGACTAAATACGGAAGTTTGCTTTCGTCCATTTTTCTTACATCCGTCACATGAATCGTGTCAGTTAGAGTAAAATGCTTTCTAAAAAGGGAAACGACCTCATCATTTTTATATAAATTATTTTCATTGCTTCCATAAAAGGAATTCCGCATTTCCTTTAAATGCCCACTCCGCGGGACCGCCTTTATGATGATCCCTTTTGAGGTCAAAATTCTCTTGAATTCCCTGTAATTTGAAGGAGAGAAGAGATTCAGAATCATATTGAAGGACTGATCTGCTAAAGGAGATTTAGCCAGATCCCCTACAAGCCATAGTTCATTTTTGTAATTTTTCGCAGCCTGTTCAATCCCGGCTTTCGAGATATCCACACCAACACCTGTCATCGTTCCAATCCCGGATTTCTCTAATATCTTTTTCAGGTGTGAACCTTCACCGCACCCTGCATCAAGCATTAAGGATGGAGTGCTGGAATGTGCGAAATAGTCATGAATGACGGCTGAAATTTTGTCATGAAGAGGATCAAACAGTTCACTTTCCATGATGATTTTCTCTCTTGCTTTATATAAAGTTTTGCTGTACCTGCTCTTGGCAGAATGATTCAGCATGTTCACATATCCATGCTTTGAAATATCATAGGTATGCCTGTTCGGACATAAGAGGCTTTTATATTGAACAAGATCTAATGATTCCTGACAGAGCGGGCATTTTAGAGAAGTACTGAAAGTCTTAAACTTTGCAGCGATTTTTTGATTTACCATGTTTTCTCTTCCTTTCAACAAAAAAAATCACAGGCATCTGCCTGTGATTCAGAGTAAAGGGAAGAAGACCCATCCTAATTTGGTTTGGGCTGATCAGAGCCGTCAGCAAATAAACCTTCCTGTTTTTTGGAAGAGTTTAACAGATAAAAAAAGAGAAAGGCAGTAAAATCATGCCTTTCTCAAATTGCCAATTTCGTTTGGCAGAATATGAAATAACAAATTGACGCTATTCCATATAAATTGAAGATTATTAAAAAAGGACAGACTGATCCCATTTACTCTGCATACACAAGCAGAGCCTTTGAACGTATTCAATTACTGGTTCAAAGCTGGGAATCGAAGTCTCATTGCGTGTGTCATTTTTTAATAATCCTCCTTAAAGATAAAATACAGTTGTATTATAAATGCTATTATTAGATAAGTAAAGGTCCGTGCGGAATTTTATAAAAGAGGGGAGGGAAGACTTAGTTTGAAATGGAGGGAATAATATGAAAAATAAATTTTTCCTGATTTTATTCATCGCACTTTTTGTATCTTATAGTTCGGCATATGCCCAATCCCTGACTTATCCCTGTAGCATAGTACTTGAGCCGGTAAATGAAGTCCCCAATATTAGCGGCACAGTTTTAATTGCAAAGGTAAAGAAACCATATACGGATCAGCCAGGAAGTCCTGTAAGAGAACGAACCGCTGTCGGTATATACGCTGATTGGATGCCTCAGCCTTCAGCATTTGGGGATTATGATGAATATGAAGGATTTGCTCAAATTCCTGGTGTAATAAGCTGGAGATTTAAAATGTATCCCATTAAGGAAGATCAGCCAAGCTGGTTTGGCGGTTCGCCTTGGGTGGGGAAATTTGATGAAATCTCAGCAGAATTATCTGCTGAAACGATCGTAAGCTTGAGGCTGTCCAATTCCAGGACCAATCGTCTGGGACCGGCCGTTTTACAAAGTACATTAAAGGGATGTGTACAGTAAGAAGGATTTTATATAAAGGGTATTTAATACTAATTAGGGTGAAAAAACAAAAGACTAAGAGGGAGAAGCGAATGATAGCAGAGTTAGGAGAACTAAATCAATATGATATTCCCGGTCTAATAGATTTATCGGCATCGGTTGGATGGGATTATGATGAAAATGAAGTTAGAACACTTTTGGAATCTGGGAGAGTTTTCGGACATAAGAATTCTGCAGGGAGAATTGTTTCAAGCTCAGCAATAATCCCCTATGATACTAAACTGGCGTCGATTGGCATGGTTATTGTCCATGAAGAATTCAGGGGATTAGGGCTGGCAATGGAAGCAGTCCGGAAATGTGCTGAAAGTATTACTGCGGATAGGACGGTAATGCTGATTGCAACGAAGGAAGGACAGCCCCTTTATGAAAAAATGGGCTTTACAACAGTGGATTATATAAGCAAATTTCTTTGTGATAAATTTGTCCCTGAAAATTTACTGGATCATGATGGAGTTTTCATAGAAGACTTCAATCAGTCTGATTTAACCAAACTTGTTGATTTGGACGGGGCTGCCTTTGGGGATAAGCGAAGTGTTTTTCTCCGCAATCGAATCAGCCAGTCCAAACAATGTCTGGTTGTTAAGAATAATAATGGAGAAATCATTGGGTATGGACTATCCATACAGGGGCCAGTCAATTTAATACTCGGACCTATTGCGGCTCCGGATTCAGAAACTGCTGCTCTAATCGTAGAAAAATTGGCTTTACATCATAAAGGGAAGCTGCGAATTGATGTTCCAGAGGGAAGAACTGATTTTATGTCCTATTTGGAGCGAAGCGGTTTTGTTAAATCAAATACTCCACCAGTCATGATAAAAAATTCAGCAGCTATGCCGCAGAGGAACAAATCCTTATATGCTATTGCTTCGCAGGCTTTTGGATAGGAGAATGATGAAATTGGCTATGCGCAAATAAATCGTTTTATCCACAAGTAAAATAGGGTTATGTGCAAATAAAATATTTTATCCGAAAGTAAATTTGGTCTATCCGCACGTAAATTTCACTAGGACGTCAATAATGCTTATATAGCTCTGAAAAACGGCTGCGGAAAGCCCAATCTCCATGCAAAATCATAAAAAAACGGCTTAATCTCAGGATTAAAGCCGTTTTTTTATGTATTTATCTTTAATTATCGCCTAGATAATCAGCAGTGCCGTCCCGATCGTAATCAGAATTGCGCCTGCAATTGTATTTAACGTCGGTTTTTCTTTTAAAATGATGAAACTTAATATCATTGTAAGCACAACACTGAACTTATCAATGGGGTTAACCACACTAACCTTGCCGATGGCCAGAGCGCCGAAATAGCACAGCCAGGATAATCCGGTTGCGGCTCCTGAGAGGAAAAGAAATAGATAAGACTTTTTGGAGATTTTTTTAAGATCCTTAAAGGTCCGCTGAAAAAACACAATCCCCCAGGCGAAAATAATGATGACCACTGTCCGGATGAAAGTAGCCACATTGGAGTCGACGTCTTCAATTCCTATCTTTGCTAAAATATTGGTGGCTGCAGCAAATACCGCAGACATTATCGCCAGGAAAATATACGATTTTGTATTGAATACTTTCTTTTTTGAAGTCTTTTTTCTGTCTTTTCCGATTAAAACAAAGGTTCCAATGGAGATAATGACTCCCCCTGAAACAACTAATGCTGTGGCGGGTTCCCTTAGAATAATAAATGATAACAGGATGGTTAAGACGACACTCGACTTATCAATGGGAACTACTTTTGACACATCGCCGATCTGAATGGCTTTAAAGAAACAAATCCATGATAGGCCGGTTGTCAGGCCTGAAAGAATGAGAAATATGTACGATTTTACAGAAATAGTCAAGATGCTTTCCGTTTCTCCCGTAATAACAACCATAAGATAAGCCATGATGACCACTACAATCGTCCGGACTGCAGTAGCCAGGTTGGAATCTACTTTTTCAATGCCAATTTTTGCGAGGATGGCTGTGAAAGATGCAAATACTGCGGCAAGCAGAGCTAAAATGATGCTCATAGACATGATCTCCATTTCTTCAATGGGTTTATTATATACATTTTATTTTACTGAAGTGCATATAGAATATTCTCTAATCCCTTTAGTGTAAATTTATAAAATTCTGTTTTCCTGTTGAGTATTCTATATTATAGTTTGGTTAAGCAAGGAGGCAGAAAATGGATCAAATTGATAAAAGAAATCGTTTGAATGATGAACCATTTCGTTTTCGGCAAAATAAGAATAACACAGTATTTCTTGATTATAATGGAAAACAAGTGAAAATTCTAAAAGGAAAAGATGCAGAGAAGTTTCTAAAAAAAATGAATGATGCTGAAGATGAAAAGAGCAGGCAGTTAATCATGGCGAAGATAACGGGGAACTTTAAACGGGGAAATGAACGGTTGTAATGGTTCTGAGCTAAAACAGCAGTGTCAATTGACACTGCTGTTTCTATCTTTATGTAAGCAGAATTCTACCTGTGCTGGTCGAAAAGAATAGCGTTGCCATCCGGATCTTCGAGTGTGAAACTTGCAGGGCCGGCGCCTGACTCATCTGCTTCGTTTATAATTTGAATCCCTTGTTCCTTCAGCTGCTTTTGTAGCTCCCGAATGTCAGTGAATCCCTCTAAATTTTCTGCGTTTTGGTTCCAGCCAGGGTTAAATGTAAGGATGTTTTTTTCGAACATGCCTTGGAATAGACCTATCACACAGTTTTCATTCTTTAAGATCAGCCAATTTTGCGCAATATCCCCGCCTAATGCCTCAAAACCAAGTTTTTCGTAAAATTCTTTTGACTTATTAATGTCTTTAACAGTTAAACTTACTGAAAATGCTCCTAGTTTCATAGTTCCTCCATGGTTTTAGTTTTTATATAATTCAGATAACACAACTTGAGTTTAATCGAAGCCATTTTATAAAGCAATAAAGTTGCCATTAAAAAAGCGGCTAACGCCGCTTTTTAATAAAGTCTTCTTCTCCGAAATCGGCTGCAGGTAAAATCGGTTTGGATTTTCATATAAATATAAATGATCGTTGCAATTGTTCCTTCTTCGCCGGGCCAGTTTGTCTTTGGCTTCAGGCACTTAAGGAATTCCTGGTCACAGCAGCATTTAGATCTCCCGCTTGCCCAGCATTTATCATGGACCCTGCAGCAGGCATCCACTTCATTAATAGGGCCGTCTGGTCCGCTGCAGCCGGGGCCGCACCATCTGTAGCCGGGAAATAGACAAGGAATTTGTTTTCTTCTAGTCAATAGTATCCCTCTTTTTATATCAATTTAATTATTGATATGGCAGATCATTCATAGAGGTGTGGTTACTTAACTACTAAATGAAGATTGTTTAAGCATTAAGGGCAGGGGCCCATACCCCATAGGCATCTGACGCATATCCTTTACTGTAGACAAATACAGAGGAGGAGTTCTGTTTGGATTATCAATATCAGCACATGCCTGCGACACAGGAGTATGTTCCGCAAAATAGCATGTATTTCCCTGAATACCGTATTCGGCCGGGTTTTGGATTCGGGAGACCAGGCTTTGGGTTTGGCCGGCCTGGATTCGGCTTTGGAGGACCAGGATTTGGACTGGGGCTTGGATTTTTAGGGGGGCTGGCGACAGGAGCATTGCTGGCACCTGGACCAGGATTTGGATATCCTTACTATCCATACCCGCCATACCCGTATCCGCCATATCCTTACTATTACTAAAGGAGGAGAGCTTTGTCCTGGGGCAGGGCTCTTTTTTTAATTGATTTAATTTTCAGAATTGTATAATATGAAATAACGATAGGAGGATGAGAACATGATTAAACAAGTCGGACAAATAATGCTATACGTAAACAATCAGGATGATGCAGTGAATTTTTGGACTGAAAAAGCCGGGTTTCAGGTAATAGCCGAAGAAGATAATGGCCAGGGAATGAGATGGATTGAAGTGGCGCCATCAAAGGAGGCGGAAACGAGCATCATTCTCCACAATAAGGAGTGGGTAGAGAAGATGTCTCCGGGGTTAAACCTGGGCACCCCTTCACTGATGTTCTTCACGGAAAATATTGAACAACTGTATAGTGACTTTTCAAACAAGAATATTACCGTTGGAGAAATGGTAGACATGCCTGCCGGCCGGGTTTTTAACTTTGCGGATGGAGAAGAAAATTACTTTGCTGTGATGGAGAAAAAGTGATAAAGGGGTTGAAAGCGCTGATAAATTAAGAGGTGTAGAAAGATGAAACAAATTATTGCTCTCGGAGGCGGAGGGTTTTCTATGGAGCCCGACAATCCATTATTAGATGCGTATATACTTAAACAATCTGGCAAACCAGTTCCCAGTATCTGTTTTGTCCCTACTGCAAGCGGTGATTCCGACCAATATACAACTGATTCTATCATTTTTTTGAAAAAATGCCCTGTCAGCCATCCCATTTATCTTTATTTAAACCGCCAGCCAGAGATATAGAAGGATTTATAATGGAAAAAGATATTATTTATGTTGGCGGAGGCTGCACGAAAAATCTCGTTGCTTTGTGGAAGGAATGGGGATTAGATGCTTTGCTTAAAAAAGCATGGAATCAAGGGATTATTCTGGCTGGCATAAGCGCCGGCTCTTTATGCTGGTTTGAAGAAGGCGTTACAGATTCCTTTGGCGATGAAAAGCTGGATCCGTTAAAATGTTTAGGATTTTTAAAAGGCAGCAATTGTCCTCATTATGATGGTGAATTAAATAGAAGGCCTTCCTATCATCGATTAATGTCTGAAAACAAAATCAAAGCTGGTATCGCAGCAGATGATGGAGCCGCCATTCACTACATAGACCAGGATATTCTGAGGATTGTCAGTTCAAGACCTGATGCAAGGGAGTATAGAGTATATTTTGATGGAGAGGTAAAATAAGAAGTGCTTGAAGCTGAATTTTTAGGATAACAACTTACGGGAACAGCGTACAAAAAATCGTCAGGACCACTAATCTGAACAGTTTCTCAAGCATTCCGCCAGCTCCTTTCGATTGGTAAGCATAGTTTTATTCTACGTGTCCTTTATTAATAGAATATAATTGGCCTGTAAAGTTTTTGTTAAGTGTATTTAGGGGTTCGCCGGCATCCCTTTTCCCATGTCTGAAACAGCTCTATTTCCTCTATTTTATGATTTTGATATTCTTAAGGAGAGGGGGAGAGGGAATGAACAAAGTCTATCTCGATTACAATGCAAGCACACCTTTGGCACCGGAGGTTTTAGATGTTATGAATCCGCTTCTGACGGGCTATTACGGGAATCCTTCCGCCCATCATTGGGCTGGGCATCCGGTAAAAGAGAAGCTGGTGATTGCCAGGAAACAGGTAGCTGGCTTGTTGTCATGTTTGCCGGAAGAGGTTATTTTTACAAGCGGCGGAAGTGAAGCGAATAATTTGGCATTAAAAGGTTATTATTTCAAGCATCAATATAAAGGCAAACACATCATTACGTCAAAAATCGAGCATCCTGCCATTGTAGAGCCCCTGAAATTTCTGGAGCGCCTGGGTGCTGAAATCACCATGGTGGATGTAGATGCATATGGGATGGTTTCTCCTGAGGCAATTGAAGATGCCATTCGGGAAGATACAATCCTGATCACCGTCATGCATTCAAACAATGAAGTGGGGACCCTTCAGCCGATCGATGAAATAGGGGAAATTGCCAGAAGACACAGGATCGCTTTTCATACCGATGCATCTCAATCCGCAGGCAAGGTACCTATTGATGTCAATCACCTGAATGTGGATATGCTCACTATAGCGGGCCATAAATTGTATGCTCCTAAAGGAATTGGCGCCTTATATATCAGAAAAGGCTTAGAGCTTGAGCCGCTGATTCATGGAGCCGGACACGAGTTTGGATTGCGAGCAGGAACAGAGAACACGATGCTTGCAGCCGGGCTAGGAAAAGCCTGTGAGCTGGTTCAGGAGCAGGCCTGGGACCGGAAGCTCGCTGACTTAACGAATTATTTTTGGGTTCAATTGCAGGAGGCATTTGGTGATGAGGTTGTCCTTAACGGCCACGAAGAAAAACGGCTGCCGAATACCCTGAATGTAAGTTTTGTCAATCGGGTTGGACAGGACATTTTATCCGCCATTCCACAGCTCGCTGCCTCTACAGGGTCAGCCTGCCATTCAGGCATAGTGGAATTGTCCCCTGTTTTGAGGGAAATGAAGGTTCCTGAATATGTTGGAATGGGTGCTGTCAGATTCAGCCTTGGAAGATATACGGCAAAGGAGGAACTTGATCAGGTGATTTCCTGGCTGAAAGAAACATTCTAAATTATTCCACTGAAAAGACATCGGCAATCTGCAGAAGATCATCCGAAAAAATGCAATACATATCCGCATCACCGGCTTCAATGGCCATTTTTGGTACGGCAATTCCATCGTAGCCTTGCTTCGCAAGACTTTTGCGAAATTCTGAATTGGCTTCATCTTTATTCAGTAAGATCGCCTTATCTTTCCAGGTAAGGTGTCTTTTTTTGCGCTTGCATAGTCACAAAAGGGGTCCCGTTCATCCATAAAATGTTCAAAGGAATCGAAGTCCTTTAATATTGGTTTATCTATATACACTTTATAAACAAATCCCAGCACCTGTTTGTCATATTCAACCACTTTCGGCAAACCATCTTCCCAGAACTCAGTGTCCGATTTTTCGATAACCGTTTCTGTTCCAATGGCAAAGGACTTCGCAGATTCAAAGTCTGATGAAAGCCATATGCCAAGCGTATCGATCTCTTTCATTGCTTTTTGCATAGTCTGCTCTTTATGAAAGTGGTCAAATTTCCTTATGGAACCGTGATAAACGATCAAAAGATACACCTCCCATTCATAGGATGCCCCATCATTTGGTCCGTTATGAATGATGAAAAGATCCAGCATGATGATCCCTATTTTATAAAAAATTCATTTTTATTTCAGCACTTTGGAAATAATAAAATTAAAAAGAGGGACGTGCAGCCAATGAGTGATAAACAAAACACGGAATTAACTGCAGCTGAAATAGCGCAATTATGGTCGGCTTATTTGAACAGCAGCATGTGTAATTGTATTTTCACATACTTTTTAAATGCGATTGAAGATCAGGAACTACAGTCCATGCTTCAGGATAGTATTCAATTGACTGAAACACATTTACAGAAACTGACCGGTTTTTTTGAAAACGAAGGGTTATCCGTGCCACATGGATTTAAAGCTGAAGAGGATGTAAGAGAAGATGCTCCACAGCTGTTTTCGGAAAATTTTTCCCTGCATTTCTTCTACAATATTGCCATGTTTGCTGTTAATTTTTATGCGCTGTCCAAAACACTATCCGTCCGGTCTGATATTCAGGAATACTTTAACAATTGTTTGATGGAAATTAATGAATATGAAACAAAGCTAAAAAAAATGCTGCTGAACAGAGGCTTGTATATGAGATCCCCTCTTGTCATTCCAGTGAAAGAAACCAGCTTTGTTGAAAGCAAAAAATTCATGGGTGGTATGTTTGGAGATAAAAGGCCGCCGAACGTTATTGAAATTACAAATATCTATATGAATTTGAAAAGGAATGCCATGGGAAAAACGATTATGGTGGGATTTAGCCAGGTCGCCCAATCGAAGGAAGTTGGCCAATTCATGGTAAGGGGCAGGGACATAGCTGCCAAACATACAAAAGTATTTGCCGGGATGCTCGAAGAAAGTTATTTGCCTGTTAGTATGTCTTGGGATATGGAAGTAACGGATTCCACTGTCCCGCCCTTTTCAGATAAGCTAATGATGTTTATGACGACATCCCTCATTGCTCTTAGTGCAGGGATTTATGCCACAAGTGCAGCTGCAAGTGCACGAAAAGATATTTCGATTAATTACATTCGCTTGTCTGGTGAAATCGCTAATTTTGCTGAAGATGGTGCAAACATCCTGATAAAAAACGGCTGGTTCGAGGAGCCGCCGCATCCGGCAGACCATGATGAACTGGCAAATAGATAATCGCTGAAGGCTGGGGGAGGAGCGTATTCTTTTCCAGCCTTTTTTGATTTATTGTATTCCACTTGCATGAAGAATTAGAAAAGGGTGGAGAACAGCGAGAACTAGCAATTTGAATGTTTTTTCGATGGAGACAAAAACAATTACGCTGGCAGAACTAGTTGCGCTTATGGTGATGAACGCAAAGGTATTGAGAACCTAAACTGACCCGAAGAGACATACGGAATTAATGAAGAAATTCTACGCAGACGTACGGATCATCCAAAATGAGAAATCGCTGCTGATTACGCCTGGGGATGGGCTGGCGATCTCATGAGTGGAAGGTGAATAACGACGAAAAGGGCAGTGCTCCAAAAGAAATGGTAGTTAATCGTAATGAATAACGACGAAAAAGGCTGTGCCCCATAAGGGATGGTAGTTAATCGTAATGAATAACGACGAAAAGGGCAGTGCTCCAAAAGAAATGGTAGTTAATCGTAATGAATAACGACGAAAAAGGCTATGCCCCATAAGGAACGGTAGTAAATCGTAATGAACAACGACGAAAAAGGCTGTGCCCCATAAGGAATGGTAGTTAATCGTAATGAATAACGACGAAAAGAGTTGAACGCCGTAAGAAATGGTAGTTAATCGTAATGAACAACGACGAAAAGAGTTGAGCGCCGTAAGAAATGGTAGTTAATCGTAATGAACAACGACGAAAAGGGCAGTGCTCCAAAAGAAATGGTAGTTAATCGTATGAATAACGACGAAAAAGGCTGTGCTCCATAAGGAATGGTAGTTAATCGTAATGAATAACGACGAAAAAGGCTATGCCCCATAAGGAACGGTAGTAAATCGTAATGAACAACGACGAAAAAGGCTGTGCCCCATAAGGAATGGTAGTTAATCGTAATGAATAACGACGAAAAGAGTTGAGCGCCGTAAGAAATGGTAGTTAATCGTAATGAACAACGACGAAAAGGGCAGTGCTCCAAAAGAAATGGTAGTTAATCGTAATGAATAACGACGAAAAAGGCTGTGCTGCATAAGGAAGGGTAGTTAATCGTAATGAATAACGACGAAAAAAGCTGTGCTCCAAAAGAAATGGTAGTTAATCGTAATGAATAACGACGAAAAGGGCGTTCTGGAAGTTATTCAGAATCAATAACGGGCAAAATGACAATGTACAACTTAATACCGGTGTCAATCCCAAATCGTCCCCTTAAGCTTTTTCCGTGTAAAATAAAATGGCACCTACTATACTAAAGAGGAATATACAGTATTGGAGGAATACTATATGCATATTGAAATGTGGACTGACTTCGCTTGACCGTTTTGCTATATTGGCAAAAGGCATCTGGAGGATGCCATTAAACAGATTAATCATCCAATTGAAGTGACTTATCGCTGCTTTGAACTGGACCCGACTGCTGAACGGGATATAAAGGATAATATGTACGAAAAGTTATCCAAGAAATATGGGATGACGATTGAACAGGCGAAAGCCAACACGCAAAACATGGTGCAGATGGCGAGAAATGCCGGGCTTGAATTCAACATTGATACCGTCATTCTCACTAACACGTTTGATGCTCACCGTCTGACGATGTTTGCCAAAGCGAAAGGACTAATGAAAGAAATGACTGACAGGCTGCTCCGGGCTTATTTTACAGATTCCATTCATATAGGGGATCATGCTGCTTTAGCAGAATTAGCCGAAGAAGTTGGCCTGAACCGAGAGGAAGCTGAAAAAATGCTTGCCGGCAATGAGTTTGCAAAAGAAGTCCGTGCAGATGAGCAGCTGGCACAGCAATACCGCATCACCGGGGTTCCATTCTTCCTTATTAATAAAAAGTATGCACTTAACGGAGCACAGCCAACTGAGATGTTTGTTCAGGCTCTGCAGAAGATTATTGCAGAGGATGAGATTACCGTTTTAAATGATCATGACGGTATGATCTGTGATGATGACGGCTGTGAAATTCCTAAAAAACAATAAGATCAAAAAGAACCAGTCTCTCCTTATATGAACTATACCCTAGATAGTGGACACTGATAAAAAAGTGCCCCTTTCTGGGGTTTTTTGTGTTTCAATAGTTTTAATGAATAAGGCGGAGGATTTTTTATGAGTAAGAATATCTATAATGAATTCCAAATGAAAGAGCTTGAAAAGAATCCTAATGTTTTGAGGGCTTCTGAGAGGTCAATCTCCTATAGTTCTGAATTTAAGATAAAAGCAGTGGCGGAGTACAAAAGTGGGAAAACACCATCGCAAATCTTTATTGAACAAGGCTTTGATCTCGAGATGATTGGCAAGGAACAGCCAAAACGTTGTCTTAAGCGTTGGAGAGAAACATTCGAAAGGTTCGGGGAGGAAGGTTTCCTTACGGAACGTCGAGGTAAAGGGAGCACTGGACGTCCTTCTTCTAAACAACTTTCCATTGAGGAGAAACTAAGGAAGGCTGAGGCAAGGATTAAATTCCTTGAGGCAGAGAATGACTTCTTAAAAAAGCTGGAAGAACTAGAAAGGCAGGCGTTGATGAAGAAACGATTCTAACGGCAGCTGAGAAGTTTTCTTTAATTGAGAAAACCATCAGAACATATCAGTTGAAAAAATCTGTTTCCTACCTGTGTGAACTGGCAGGCGTAAGTCGAAGTGGCTACTATGATTGGCTGAAGGCAGCACAATTACGGGCACAACGTGACGAGAAGGATCAATTGGATATAGAGTTAATTCGAGAAATATTCATAAGTAAAAAAGAAAAAGTAGGTGTCCTCCAGATCAAAATGATTATGGAGAATGATTATTCATCGGTAATGAACCACAAAAAGATTAGGCGTCCACTATACCCATCCCCAATTCCAAAGCAAAGTAAAAGAACTTGGCTTAATACAATCGATGTCCCGAAAGGGAAACTGTTGGGATAACGCACCAATGGAAAGTTTCTTTGGGCACTTTAAGGATTTAGCAGAGTATAAATCATTAGATAATTTAGGAGATGTTAGAAAAGAAGTGGATCGAGTGATTGAGGAATATAACCAGCATCGTTATCAATGGGGCTTAAATAAAATGACCCCGGAGCAATACCGGGGCCATTTACTAGCCGCATAGGCGCTTTTTAAACTGTCCGTAAATCGGGGCACAGTTCAATAAGGAAAAGGCTGGTTCTTTTTAATTAGCCGCCCAACTTGAAAAATCAACGTACCTTCTTTTTTTATGGGCATATGATGTGTTGATAAATCTGTGAAGGGAATGACATGTATTGTATCATCCTAATGCGTATTCCTATCCATATTACCCTTTAGTAAATGCACCTGTATTCCATACTGACAACATGTTAAGAAGCAATCAGGATCATTTTCAGCAGCTTTGTGAAACGGTCCTTGAAGGGGTCAAAAGGGAAGCTTCGGTACTTGAGCTATACACGCAGCTTGCAGAACAAGCCCCTAATGAAGAGCATAAACAAAATATTATTCAGGCTATTGAAGGAAAGAAAGTCCATTTAACCCATTTTTGCAATCTTTATTACAATTTAACAGGAACACAGCCGGAGTATCAAATTGGCGAAGTATCCATTGATCATTATCGGGATGGCCTGCAGAGGGCTTATCAATTGGAAATGGAGGGCTTCCAGGAGAATCAGCGCGGTTCCGCACTTTCTCAGCTTCCTCAGGTTCAAAATGTGTTCATTTGGGCTATGACAGGGGAACAGGAAAATGCAGCACGCCTTGTTACACTAAATGACCGGATTACCGATTATGGCCCTCAGCCATTTGTCGTTGATATTGAGGAAGCGACAAAACAAAATAACACTTTCCGGACGGCGATTTGGACAGGAGAGCATTTGCAGCTGACATTGATGAGCATAAATGCAGGAGAGGATATCGGACTGGAAATTCATCCTGAACTTGATCAATTCTTAAGAATTGAAGAGGGGGAGGGAATCGTCCAGATGGGAGATAGCAAGGATCAATTAGATTTCCAGCGTAAAGTAGCAGACGATTTTGCCATCATCATCCCTGCAGGAAAATACCATAACGTCATCAATACAGGCAGCAAACCTCTTAAGCTATACTCTATCTATTCCCCGCCGCAGCATCCGTTTGGGACGGTGCATCAGACGAAAGCAGATGCCATGGCTGCTGAGGAAGAGCATCAGCAAGGAAATTAAAAGAAAAGGGATAAAACAAAAGCGGTCAGGGCACATTCGCTTTCGTTTCATCCCTCTTTAATTTGGATTAGAATCTCATTACATAAATTACTCTTGTCTGGTAAGTATATTTAATAAATCTAAAGCTGGAGAATTTTATGAAGAATTTAGTAAAGGTTCTAATACCCAAACAACTATATTTATTAATCATCCTGTCAACAGGCTTGCTAAACCATGTAATATTGATTCCTAATTTATTGACAGCTGCCGGAAGAGATAGCTGGCTGAGTGTGATTGCAGCCTATCCGATTTCACTGTTTTTCATATGGCTTATTTACTACATACTAAAAAACTCATCTGATGAAGGCTTCTTTTTCATGGTGAGAAAGCGTCTCGGACGGACATTTTCCGTGCTCTTATCGGTTCCTGTGATTCTTTTTTTAATTACGGGCTCCTATATAACATTCAGGGATTTAATGATTTGGCTGAATGCGTATTTTCTGGCAGATGCTTCTGTCCTTATGATTAATATAATTTTAATACTGGTATGCATGATTATGACACTTTCCGGTGTGAAATATATGGCTATATCAAGCGGCATACTGCTTCCGCTTGTTATGCTTTACGGCGTATTCATTTCCGTTACAAATACTAGATTGAAGGACCCCGGCCTATTGTTCCCGCTGCTTGCAGACGGAGCAGAGCCGCTCATGTATGGTATTCTCTATACTCTTTCGGGATTGTTTGAGGTTTATATCATCATATTACTGCAGCCGTATTCACAACAAGCCTTTAAGTTTAAGCATCTTGTTATTCTTTTGACGCTTCTGGCAGGATTAATTTTAGGGCCGCTCACAGCCTCGATCATGGAATTTGGACCTGAAGAAGCGGCTAAATTTCTTTACCCTGCCCATGAACAATGGAGGGTATTAAGCATTGGAGAGTATATCTCTCATCTGGACTTTCTCGCTTTATATCAGTGGCTAAGCGGGGCATTAATCAGAATCGGCTTATTTATGTATTTAGCAGGCGCATTTTTTCCAGCTAAAAAGAAACATTATCGATTAAATCCGAAGTTGGTCTTTTCTTTATACCTCATCTTGTTTGGGCTAATGAGTATAAAGATTGAAACGTATACCTTTTATCAGGTTATCTATAAGTATTATCTGCCGGTCAGCATGGTGTTTTTTCTGTTGTATATCCTTTTGTCAGCTTTGATTATATTAGTTTTGAAGAAAAGGGATGAAAACCATGGCAAGAACAAGAATTCCAAAGTCCAATCCTCAACATAAAGAGAATGGCTGCATAAAAGCAGAGAAGTTAAAACAGCAGTTTTCCAAAAGCGGGGATTTTGTAAGCAATGTCCATGCTGCTGAAAAAGATGAGTTGGAAATTTTCTATTTCGATACTTTGGCCGATACCAAATATTTGGATCAATATATCTTGCCAAAGCTTGCTGCTGAAAAGGACGGAACTGCAAAAGATAAGCTCAGGATTTTATTCCAAGCTGACCTGGTAACGGAAAAATCAATTGATGACTTGTCTTTATTGCTTTTTGAGGGGAATTTCCTGTTCCTGGCTGATCAGCACTTGTTGAGTATAAAAGCAGCAAACCTTCCAAAACGGCAGCCTGAAGAGTCTGCACTTGAGACTTCCATTAGAGGCCCAAAGGATGGGTTTGTTGAAGATCTGCAAACAAACATATCTTTAATACGCAGAAGGCTCAATACCAGCACTTTATGTGTTGAAAAATATACAATTGGAAAACGGAGCAAAACGAAAGTGGCACTCATGTATATAGAAGATATTATTGATCAGCGTGTTCTGCAGGAAATCCACAAACGAATGGGGAAGGTTGAGCTCGATATCTTGACCAGTATCCATGAACTCGACTCCTTAATAAGGGACCGCCCTTTTTCGATATTCCCCAGTCTTGATTATACAGGCCGTCCGGATTTTATCGTTCAGGCACTGAATCAGGGCCGGTTTGCCATTCTGGTGGAAGGAAACCCCACCGTTACCTTTGCCCCAATCAGTTTATTGCTGCAGACTAAATCACCTGAAGACCATTACATCAATTATGCGTTTGTAAGTCTGGAAAGAATCATCAGGATGATTGGGATAACGGTATCCGGTTTCCTTCCAGGGGTATGGATTGCATTTTCCGCCTTTAATATTGAACAGATTCCTTACCTGATGGTTGCCACTATCTCCGTGTCCCGATTTGGCCTGCCTTTGAGTGCGCCGATTGAAATGTTTATCATACTGCTTTTGTTTGAGCTTTTTAATGAAGCTGGAATCAGGCTGCCTAGAGCCATTGGACAGACAGTGGCAGTATTGGGCGGTTTAATTGTCGGTGATGCAGCCATAAGGGCCGGATTAACCTCTCCAACCATGCTCGTTGTTTCGGCCATTACGTATATTTCGTCTTTTACCCTAGTGAATCAGTCCCTTAGTTCCGCCATTACCATTGTTAGATTTATCGTTATCATCGTGAGTACTTTTTTAGGCTTGTTCGGTGTTATCGTATGCTATATTCTCACTGTTTTATATTTATCGACACTATCTTCTTTTGGCGTTCCTTATCTTTCATCCATAGCCCCAATAAGCTGGAGGGAAAGTGTAAAGGCATTTCTGATGCTGCCTGTGCAATTTTATAAATCCCGTGCCTCGGCAACTAGCCCTGAAGATCCAACGAGGGGGGATAAATAATGGCAAGGAACGTAATACTGATGATTGCCGCATCCTGTATTTTGCTTTCAGGTTGTGCCGGCATCAAAAATATACAGGATTTAACCTATATTGTATCAATCGGGATGGATTATGATGAAGAAAAAGATGAATATACAGTCTATCTCCAAGGGCTGAATTTTTTAAATGTCGCTAAGCAGGAAGGCGGAAAGACAGCTGAGCCAGTCCCTATATTTGTGGCTTCAGCGAAAGGGGAAACGTTAAATTTAGCTGTAAGGAAGCTGTACAAATTATCCGAACCTCCCTTATTCTTTGGCCATGTAAAGACTCTAGTCATCTCCAAACGGATCGTTCAGCACAAATTTAAGGAGGTGGTGGAGGAGGTTGGGAGGAATCGTTCTATTCGTCCTACACTTCATATCGTGACAACAGACGAATCCATTGAAGAGGTTTTTAATATTAATGCTCTGTTTAATTATCCAGCTATATATACTGTTTTATTTAAAAAGGATTTTTACGAGGTTGCCCAAAATGAAATTCGGCCCGTACCTTTAATGAAGTTTCTGCGGGAATATTATGAACCGATGAATGCAGCGAAACTGCCCTCCGTTAAAATTAATAAATCAGGCTGGAAAGCAGAAAAGGATTACCCGGTATTATATTTTGATGGTTATACCGTTTTTCAAAACAAGAAATATATAAAGGAACTTGCATTTGAGGATTCTTTATTTCTTAACTGGATAATGGAAAATTATATAGCTTTAGATGAAAGAGTCGAAGAAGATGGTAAATTGGCTGCAGCCGTAAAGCTGGAAAGTCCGGAGCTGAAATTTAAGTATGAGGAAAATGCCCCTTCCCCGAAATTCTCCATTGTTTTATCCATACGTGCTGATTTACTGGAAAGAGTAGAGGACATTTCTCCTGATCGATTGAGAAGCTTGGTGGAAGAGAAAATAAAAACAAAACTGCGATCCCTTTATTTGGATGGGGTAGAAAGAAAAATTGACTATCTTAATGCCGGTGAGAAATGGTTTCGTATGCGTCCAGAGAAATTTGCGGAATTAAAAAAACATGGTAATTTTTATTTGGATGAAAACTCTCTTACTGACATTCAGGTGAATGTTCAGATTTTAAATTTCAACAGCTATAAGTTTAATGAATGAAAAATTTCTTCTGGGAAGACGCTGAATACCTCTTCTTTTTTAGCAAATTTTACTCTAAAAAAAGATAAATAATCCTGGACTTTTTTGGCACTAGTCGAAGTATCAGCGGCAAACCCGTTATGGCCAGTAAGACTATAGAGGTGGACCAGTAAGCGAAGGGGCTGGATTCAGGAACAGAGAAACCGCAGTTTTGTCACCCCTGGCGCGACAAAGTTAGGTTTCTCCTTTGTTGAGTATAGCCCATTTGTACTTTACCATTAATAATAAAGTACTATATTTTGAAAGGATGAGTGTACATGGCTCAATCTAATCTAAAAGTAGCTGTACAGAAGTTCGGTAATTTTCTGAGCTCTATGGTTATGCCGAATATCTCTGCTTTTATAGCATGGGGTCTTATTACAGCTTTATTTATACCTACTGGCTTCTTCCCAAATGAAAGCCTTGCCAAAATGGTCGATCCAATGGTTAAGTACTTGCTTCCGCTTCTAATTGGTTATACCGGAGGGAAGCTTGTACATGATCAGCGCGGTGCCGTTGTTGGTGCCATCGCGACTATGGGGGTCATCGCAGGCGCGGAAATTCCTATGTTCCTAGGCGCCATGGTTATTGGTCCTCTTGGCGGCTATGTGATTAAGAAGTTCGACCAGATGATCGAAGGCAGGGTGCGTGCAGGCTTCGAAATGCTCGTGAACAACTTCTCTGCAGGAATTCTTGGTGCAATTGTTGCCATCCTTGCATTCCTGGGAGTGGGTCCTGCTGTTGATGTATTTACCGGCTGGCTTGTAGCTGGAGTTGACTGGCTGATTGGCACAGGACTTCTGCCGCTGACAAGCATCTTAATTGAACCGGCAAAAGTATTATTCTTGAACAATGCCATCAACCATGGTGTTCTTTCGCCAATCGGCGTTGAACAGGTAAAAGAAACAGGACAATCCATCCTGTTCCTGCTTGAAGCAAACCCTGGACCTGGTATTGGTGTCCTGCTTGCTTATATGTTCTTTGGAAAAGGCAATGCAAAGAAATCTGCTCCTGGTGCCGGAATCATTCACTTCTTCGGCGGGATTCATGAAATTTATTTCCCGTACATCTTAATGCGTCCTATGCTCATTATTGCTGTCATCCTGGGCGGAATGAGCGGTGTGTTCACACTGGTTCTTTTAGGCGGCGGATTATTCGCTCCTTCTTCACCGGGCAGCATTATCGCCATCACGGCTGTGACGCCTCATCATGCAAGTGCGTATATTGCAAACTTCGCAGGTGTTCTTGTGGCTGCTGCTGTTTCATTCATCGTGTCTGCATTTATTATGAAAACAGGCAAGCAGGGTGAAGAAGATATTGAAGAAGCTGCGAAAAAGATGCAGGAAATGAAAGGCAAGAAAAGCTCTGTATCCAACGTGTTTGAAGGCGGTCAGGCTGCAATGCCCGATAATGTATCCAAAATCTATTTTGCCTGTGATGCAGGAATGGGCTCAAGTGCCATGGGTGCATCACTTCTCCGCAAAAAGGTGAAGGAGGCGGGCATGGACATTGCTGTTACGAATACAGCGATTTCCAATCTCCCATCAGATGCTGAAATCGTCATTACACAGGAAGAACTGACACCAAGGGCACGCCAGAAAGTGCCGAATGCATTTCATGTATCGGTTGATAACTTCCTGTCAAGTCCGGAGTATGATAAGCTGATCAGCGCACTTCAGTTCCCGGCTAACTCGGAACTGCACGAAATCGTTGAAGATGCTGAAGAAAATGTTCCTGACATCGTGGATGAAGAAATGGCTCATAATGACGATTTATTGCGTCCGGAAAATATTTTCCTGAACAAGGAGTTTGCTGATAAGGAAGAAGCGATCCGCTTTGCAGGAAGAGTGCTTGTCGATGCAGGCTATGTGGAAGAAAGCTATATTGAAGCCATGATTGAACGTGATAATATCACTTCCACATACATGGGAAATGATGTAGCGATCCCGCACGGAACCGAAGAAGCCAAAAAAGCTGTGATCAAATCCGGCTTTACAGTTATCCAGGTGCCAAATGGTGTTGATTTCGATGGCCAAAAGGTCCGTCTGATCTTCGGAATTGCAGGCAAAGACGGCACACATCTTGAAATCCTGTCAGGAATCGCGGTAACATGTTCTGACATGGATAATATCGAAAAATTGGCTGCGGCTGAATCTGTCCAGACCATTATGGATATTATCGGCAAAAAATAAAACTAAAGCTATTTCCGAATAGAAAAGCGTCATTCTGCGCTTTTCTATTCAGTGTTTTTGTCACTAATTTTAGAAATGAGCTGATCTCATGTATATTACATCGAGGGAAAAAGCCATTATTGAATTGATTATAAAAACATCGGGTAAACACACGGCATTGTCGATTGCCTCTTCGTTAAATGTCAGTGCGAGGACGATTCAGAGGGATTTAAAGGCAGTGGAGAAAATCGTCAGTGAGTTCGAATTAAAGTTAACCCGCAATTTAAATCAGGGCCTTGCGATTGAAGGGAAAAATGAGCAGATTTTCCGGCTGATCCAGCATTTGACCAGCAGTGAACCGATCGACCAGCCTCCTCAGGAAAAGAAGCTGCGCCTTCTTATAGCCATTCTTGAAGAAGACTTATACAAGATTCAGATTCTGGCAAGCTACCTCGGCATCAGCACGGCAACCCTATCAGCCTATCTGGATGAACTTGCTGAATGGCTATCTGTATTCCAGGTGCAGCTGACGAGAAAACGGGGAGTCGGTGTAGAGCTTCACGGATCAGAAGCCAACAAACGAAGAGCGCTTGCGCATTTTTTCCTTCAATATTTTCATGAAGAATTAATTGAGAAACTATTTTTGCTGGAAAAAGGAAAGCTTGGTGAAGAAAGGATTCTTCATTACTTTGAACCGGATAATCTTTTCCAAGTGAACAGCATTGTTCAGACTGTTTTTTCTGGTGCACCTGCCCGGTTTGCTGATAGCGGATACCTGGAGGTTGTGCTGCATGTAAGCATTTCTCTGCAGAGGACCCTAAAACAGCTTTTTGTGGATCAGAATGATACCCTTCCTGAAAAGGAAGTTATTGTTGAATACGGTTTGATGCAGCAGATAACAAGCAAGCTGGAACAAAAATTTGACTGCAGTTTTTCAGAAGGGGATATCCTATACCTCGCACGAATACTTAAAGGGACCAAATTAAGCGGAGACGAGGCTTTTCCATATGACAGCATTCTGCTCGCCCAAATGATCAAGAACGTGATTAAATCTGTTTCGGAACAGCTGCATGTGGATTTGACCAGGGATTTTTCCTTATTTCAGGGACTGCTGGCCCACATGGAGCCATCCATATTCCGCATGAAACAGAATATGGAATCCTATAACCCGCTTAAAGAAGAAATTATGCGTAAATATCCGGTTCTGTTCATGGCTGTAAAAAAAAGTCTTGAAGAGGAATTTACTGATATTGATCAATTTTCCGATGACGAGATCGCGTTCATCGTCCTTCATTTTGGCTCAGCCCTGGTCATGCAGGAAGAGAATCTTTCCATTAAGGCGCTTGTCATTTGTCCGACAGGCATCGGAACATCCAAGATGCTAAAGAGCAGGCTGAAAAAAGAAGCAGCTGAAATTGATGTGATCGAAATCAAGTCGATGAAGGAAATTTCAGAGGGTGCTGATCTGAAAGAATATGATTTAATCCTTTCTACAGTCAGACTTCCTTTTATAAATGCTGAGTACATATTGGTGAATCCGCTCTTAAGCGATGAAAATATTCTTACCATAAAAAACTACTTGCAAAACAATATTGAAAGCCTGACAAAAGGAAAAGAATATCAGCCGGAGGAAGGGTTCAAACAGGCTGAACAGAGAAACCTTTCATTATCCGCAATGCTTGAGGAAGTAAGAGATATCCAGGAGAGCATCGAGTCTCTTGTTCATAACTTTCGTTTTTACCGGATGGATGGAGGAGAAAGCCAGGAGCAGATTCTTAAGAAAATGCTTGGGAATGCCGAAGGAGATAATTTGCTGACGAATGCTGAAGATGTCCTGCAATCATTAAGGGAGCGGGAACAAAAAGGCGGGCTTGGCATACCTGAAACCAATATGGCACTCTTTCATGCCCGCAGTAAAAATGTCCGTGAACTTATTTTTCAGGTTGCCCACCTCCCTGAGCCATGCATGGTAAAGGGGATGGACGGGAGAGATGTTATTCTAAAAAACCTTCTGCTCATGCTGGCACCGTTCGAGCTAAGCAGAAGAGAGCAGGAGATATTAAGCTTAATCAGCACAAATATCATTGAGACAGAGGAAGCGATTCTAATTTTTTCTTCAGCCAATGAAGACATGATTTACAAGAAGCTGGAATCGATTTTTACAGAATACCTGCAGTCCCATTTTAAAATAAATCAGTAAAGGAATGATTTGATGAAACAAGCAGTGCATTTTGGAGCAGGGAACATAGGAAGAGGTTTTATCGGAGCCCTATTTTCACAGTCAGGCTACCATGTAACTTTTGTTGATATTGCCGACGAAATCATTAATCAGCTGAACGAAGAAAAGCATTATCAAGTGCTGCTGGCTGCAGATGAACAGGAATCCATGATAATTGAAAATGTTTCAGGATTGAATAATCTAAAACAGGAGAATGAAGTGATAGAGGCCATTAAGCAGGCTGACTTCTTAACAACAGCGATTGGCCCTAACATCCTTCCGCGGATTGCCCCATTAATTGCAAAAGGCCTGGCTGCAAGAGCAGCTGCAGGAAATAACGAAAAGCTTTATGTCATTGCATGTGAAAACCAGATCTCTGCGACTGACCTTTTAAAAGGCTACATTATGGAGCATCTTGACAGAGATGTAAATCTGGCCGGTGTATCTTTCTTAAACTCCGCCGTAGACCGAATTGTCCCAATCCAAAACAACCAGGGATCACTGGATGTTCTTGTTGAACCGTACCATGAATGGGTGGTGGAGGTGACTGAAGATATTCCGCATATCGAAGGAATGAAAATTGTTCCGGAGCTTGCGCCATTTATCGAAAGAAAGCTGTTCACGGTTAACACAGGACATGCTGTTATTGCTTATTTCGGATACCTGGGCGGAAAAGAAACCATCGACCAGACACTTGCAGATGAAGAAATTTATAAGCAGGTTCAGGCAACACTCCGTGAAACAGGTGCCTATTTGATTAATCGATATGATCTGAATCCGGAGGGCCATCAGAAATATATTGATAAAATTATCGGCCGGTTCCAAAATGCCCACTTGAATGACGGTGTCACACGAGTAGGACGCTCGCCGATAAGGAAGCTTGGCCCTGAAGACAGACTGGTTCGTCCGGCCCTGCAGGCACAAAAAGCAGGCTTATCTTACACAAACCTGGCTAAAGCCATTGCTGCGGCACTAATGTTTGATAACAGGGAAGACGAGGAAGCAGTAAAGCTACAGGAGATGATTCAAGAAAACGGAGTGCCAAACGTGCTGAAAGAAGTATGCGGACTTGAAGAATCAAGCGAGCTTGCTATAGAAGTACTGAAACAGTATGAAGCATTGAAATAATAAATTGGATTAGAGGCTGCTGAAATGATTCGGCAGCCTTATTTTTTTGGAGTTCTTCGGTGGGGGGGTGCGGCAATGAAATTTTACTAAGATTTTACTGGGGTAAAGGTAGCCAGTTTTGGTTGTGCATGACGGGCAAAGTTGGTGGACAGTCAGGAAAATAGGTTTCATGGAGGGCTTATGAAGCCCAAAATGGGTGGAGTGATAAGAAAATGGTAGTCATGTAGTACTCATGAAGCCCGAAATGATTGGAGAGTGGAGGAAAAGGTCGCCATGGCGAGCTTATGAAGCCCAAAACGGATGAGGTGCCGAGGAAATGGTAGCCATGTAGTGCTCATGAAGCCCAAAATAGGTGGAGTGATAAGAAAATGGTCGTCATGTAGTGCTCATGAAGCCCAAAACGGATGAGGTGCCGAGGAAATGGTCGCCATAGAGAGCTTATGAAGCCCAAAATTCATAAAGCCCATAAATTCCGTATTCATCAGGTGGCAAAGGAGAAGTCATCTTCTATAATAAAGCCGAAATCCCAGAACCAGCCGTCGAAATGGGAGTTAACCAAAGGGAATAAAGCCGAAATCCCAGAACCAACCATCAAAATGGGAGTTAATCAAAGGGAATAAAGCCGAAATCCCGGAGCCAGCCAACAAACTGGGAGTTAATCACAGGGAATAACGACGAAAACTCGAAGCCAGCCACAAAATGGGAGTTAATCAAACGGAATAAAGGCGAAATCCCAGAGGCAGTCAACAAACTGGGAGTTAACCAAAAGGAATAACGACGAATTCCCATAGCAAGCCATCAAAATGGGAGCTAATCCAACGGAATAAAGCCGAAACCCCGGTGCCAGCCATCAGAAGGGGCGTTAATCATAAGGAAGAGCGTCGAAACAAGGAAATTTTTAAAACTGGATTAATCAGATTCCAGTAAGATTGAACTGAACAATGCTGTTTAAATTAAATACTCGTTCTAAATATTTAATTTTCAAAAAATATTGACAACTATCTAAAAAACAGATAAATTATAAAATAATATAAAGTTATAACATTATATTCTTTCAAGGGAGATACATAAATGCAGATAGATAAGAGTCTACATATACCTCTTTATAGACAAGTAGAGCAGATTCTGGAAGAGAAGATCATTTCAGGCCAATGGGAGGTGGGGAGCCAGCTGCCGACTGAGCAGGAGCTGTCCGATCGATTCGATGTCAGCACCATTACTGTTAAAAGAGCTGTGATTGAGCTTGTGAATAAAGGTTATCTCTTCAGACAGCGAGGCAAGGGAACCTTTGTATCCGGATCTGCAAAAGAGCAGGACCTTAATTCCATCATTTCGCTTTCCGGTGCGGAACAGGAACATCCACATGAAATGCTCAGCTTTAAATATGAAACAGCGGGTTCTGAAATTGCCCAGAAGTTAAGGATTGATCCTGAGGATGAGGTGATCAAAATTGAGAGATTAAAAGTGGAAAACAATGATCCTCTTGCATTGGAATATACCTATCTTCCGGCGGATAAATGTCAGGGGCTTACACCTGAAATGATCAATAACGACTTAATTTTTAACATCTTAAAAAATAGATTCCATATAGCACTAAAACGAGCCAGGGTATTTATCCGGCCATATATTCTTCCTGATCATCAGGCAAAGCTGCTTCATGTGGAACCGGGGACCCCAGTATTTGAGTGGGAGCGTACTACATACACAAAGCAAGAAGACATCATTGAGTTCTCCAAATTCTATATCCGCAGTGATAAAGAGGTTTATTATACAGAGGTTCAATTGTAAAAAAATGCTGAAATACAAAAGGACATTTTATAAATATAAAAGATATAAAGTTATAATATTATATCTTTATATTTTATATATAAATCAATCTCTTTAAATAGATTGATCCAAATTTAAAAGGGGGTATCGCTTTTATCAAGTCTTCATCTTAGAACAGCTCCTTAAGTTCACAAAAGCAAAAATAAACGAGGGGGAAATGAGTTGAAAAAGAAAGCTTATTTAATTGTATTGCTTTGTTTATTGCTTGTCACGGCTGCAGGATGCAGCGGCCAAACTGGAAGCTCTGCAGATGAAGGATCAGGAAAAAGTGATGAAAAGACACTTGTATTAGCGGCTTATGGAGGAAGCTATGAGCAAAAAATGAAGGAGGACTTGATCCCAAAGTTTGAGAAAGAGCATGGCGTAAAGGTGAAATATATTACGGGAAGCTCTGTTGATACCTTATCTAAGCTTCAGGCTCAAAAGGATAATCCTCAGATTGATGTAGCTTTCCTTGATGATGGTCCTCAAGCTCAGGCAAAGGCGTTTGGATTGCTGGCGCCATTGGATGAGAGTGTTGTTACGAATCTGGCAAATGTCTATGATATTGCAAAAGACAAGGATAATGTCGGCGTTGGATTCGGAATCATCTCAACCGGCTTGGCTTATAACAAGGATGTCTTCGAACAGAATGGCTGGGAACCGCCGACTTCCTGGAATGATTTGGCCGACCCGAAGTTTAAAGGAAAACTCGTACTCCCTTCCATTGCCAATACGTATGGGGTTCATTTCCTGCTCATGACGGCGATTGCCAATGGCGGAGATGAAGAAAACATTGAACCAGGCTTTGAAAAGATGAAGGAAATTGCCAAAAACGCGATCACTTTTGATAAAACAGCTGACGTTTCAAATTACTTCCTTCAAGGGCAGACAGTCGCAAGTGCATGGGGAAGCAGCCGGGTATTTACCCTTCAGGATAGCGGATTCCCGATTGAGTATGTCATTCCGGAAGAAGGGGCTCCAGCGTTGATGGCAACCGTCAGTGTGGTGAAGGATGCTCCAAACGGGGATCTTGCACAGGAATTTGTCAATTTTGTTCTGGATGAAGAAGCTCAGCTTCTATTTGCGAACTCCTTGTTTGACGGCCCTGTTAATAAGAATGTAAAGCTTGAAGGTGACATTGTCGATAAAGTGGCTTATGGGGAAGAGGAGATTGCCAAATTGATCAAAGTCGACTGGGAAGCTGTAAATGCTAAACGAGCAGAGTGGACAGAACGGGCCAATAAAGAAATCGAAGTAGCCCATTAAAAGAGAGGGGAAACGAATGAGTTACTTAAGCCTGGAAAACGTGGTCAAGACATTTAATAAAACAGAAGTGGTTAAAAAGCTCAGCCTTGGTATCCAAAAAGGGGAACTGGTCTCCTTTTTGGGACCTTCGGGCTGCGGAAAAACGACAACACTGAATATGATCGCCGGATTTCTGGAGGTGGATGGCGGGAAGATTGAGGTGGACGGCAAACCCGTTCACCTGCTTCCTCCCAATAAAAGAGAAATGGGCATGGTGTTCCAAAATTATGCTTTGTTTCCGCACATGACGGTTTTTGATAATGTCGCCTATGGACTTAAGCTGCGTAAAGTGCCAAAAAATGAAATAAACAAAAGGGTTCTGGAAGCATTGGAAATGGTACGTCTGGCTGGCTATGAAAAACGCTATCCAAAGGAATTATCCGGGGGACAGCAGCAGCGTGTTTCATTGGCAAGGGCCCTGGTCATTAAACCGAAGGTGCTTCTCCTTGATGAACCACTCAGCAATCTTGATGCAAAGCTGCGCCAGGAAATGCGTGAAGAAATAGTGGATATCCAAAAGCAGGTGGGGATTACAACGATATTTGTCACACATGACCAGGAGGAAGCATTGGCCATATCGGACCGAATCGCGGTCATGTACGAGGGCCGGATTGAACAGGTAGATGATCCGGCATCCATATATAACCATCCAAAGACTGATTTTGTGTCTCAGTTCATAGGGGAAGTCAACCACATTCAGGGGAAAGTCCTGGAAACCTATGAAAATAAGAAATGCAAAATGCACTTTTTTGGGAATGAACAGATCGTTTCAGTTCCATCTGTAAAGAATTCCGAAGTTCACTTTTTCATACGGCCGGAAAAAATCCAAATCGCCTTAGCACAATCAAATGATAGAAATGAGGCTTTTCAAACCAAGGTGGAAAGGAAAATGTTCCTCGGAGCCAAGACACGGTACATTCTGAAGGTACATGACCGGCATCTGATTGCAGATATTTCCAATACCGTTTTAAATCCCACCGAAATTAAAGAAGGAAACAGTGTCTACACGTATTGGAACCCTGAAGACCTGCTGCCTTCCAGAATGGCGAGGTGACTCACATGCAAGCCGGAATCGGAACGGAACATGACTTATTGCTTCAGCAAAAGAAAAAGAATTTGAATAAAAAACGGCTTGATACGTGGCTGCTTTTACTTCCGACGCTGGGGATCTTCATTTTCTTCTTTTTGCTGCCATTGTTTTTCTTATTTATTACAAGCTTTAAAAATTTTGATGCAAGTACCGGAGTGGGAAATGAGTGGACACTTCAGAACTACATCAAGTTCATGTCAGATCCTTTTTACCTTGGAGTGGTCTGGCGCACTGTGAAAATTGCTCTTTTAACGACTTTGATTACCATCATCATTTCTTATCCCGTAGCTTTTCAGATTTCCAGAGCAAAAGGAAGAACCAGGAATTATTTAACCCTTCTTGTGCTTTCCCCGCTTCTGATCAGCATGGTTATACGCTGCTACGGCTGGGTGATTCTTTTATCCAACAACGGTGTTGTTAATAATACTCTATTAAAGCTGGGCTGGATTGATCAGCCTTTAACCCTCTTATATACCGAACTGAGTGTGGTCATCGGGATGGTGCATGTTCTTTTCCCGTACATGGTGCTGAGCATCATGGGATCTCTTGAAAAAATAGACCCTTCTGTCATCAGAGCCTCGCAGAATCTTGGGGCCAGCTCCTTCAGAACTTTCTTTTCCATTTTGCTGCCGTTAACCTTGCCAGGCGTTTTCGCCGGTTCTGTTATGGTGTTCAGCTTAAGTGTCAGCTCATTTGTTACACCGGCTATTCTTGGCGGCCCGCAGGTGAAGGTTATGTCCTATTTAACGTATGAACAGGTAGCTGTCATGCTGAACTGGCCGTATGGAGGCGCAATTGGCTTCCTGCTAATCCTGATTGCCACCATTACCATCATCGCATACAGCAAAATCCTTGCCAGGTCTGAGAAAGGAGTGGCCATACAATGAGCAGGAAGTTGCCCAAGTATTTCTTTAACTTTGCTTGTTTACTGGTGTATATTTTCCTTCTGGCGCCAATCGTGGTTGTATTGCTTTCTTCCTTAACAACTACCGAATACATTGTATTCCCGCCAGAAGGCCTGACCCTCAGATGGTACACAGAATTAATTGAACATCCGGAATTTATGCAGTCCTTTACACTGAGCATTATTGTGGCGTTCGGAACCGCCATTATTTCCACCGCCATTGGCACTTTGGCTTCACTTGCGGTCGTCCGGCGCCAATTTAAAGGGAAGACAGCGATTGTTCAATTAGTGGGTTCGCCTCTCTTGATTCCATCTGTTGTGTTTGGTGTGGCTCTCTTGCAGTTTTACTCATGGATTGGCTTAGCTGCGAGCCCGCTTGCATTGATTTTGGGTCACATCATCTTAACGGTTCCATTTGTGATGCGCCTGGTTGTTGCAAGCCTTGTAGGCTTTGACCGTTCTATCGAACAAGCGGCCCTGAACCTTGGTGCAGGACCGATGAAAGTCTTCTTTCAAATCACACTGCCAATCATTAAATCAGGCGTGATAGCAGGCGCCATTTTTGCCTTTATTACTTCATTTGATGATTTAACAGTTGCTTTATTCATTGTCAGCACCGACGTTGTGACACTGCCAGTGCGGATCTACACATACATGCAATATCAATATGATCCGATTATTACATCCGTATCAAGCATTATGATTCTATTCACTGTTGTATTAATGCTTGTAATTGAAAGAGTGCTTGGTGTAGGGAAAGTGTTTTCCTCGAAAAATTAGATAGGAGAGGTCTTTATGCACATTGAGAAACATCCCGTTCTAAGCAGGCAGCTTCTCAAGCCTGTAACCATTTATTTCAATGATCAGCCATATCAGGCCTATACGCAGCAATCGGTCGCTGCCGCCTTAATGGCAAATGGAATTAAAAAATTGGGTGTCAGCAGAAAGCTGGTCCAATCAAGAGGATTATTCTGCTCGCGCGGGAGATGCTGCAGCTGCTATATGACGATTGACGGTGAGGATCATGTACGGAGCTGCATGACTGAAGTTGAAGATGGCATGCGAATATACCCGAATATGGATGACCCCGAGGTAAGGAGGGAGATTGATGAAGACTGATGTACTGATCATTGGAGGTGGTCCTGCAGGTCTATCAGCAGCAATTGAGACGGCATCAAGGGGACTGGATGTAACAATTGTTGACGAAGCTTCCAAACTTGGCGGGCAGCTTAACCAGCAGACTCAAGCGCTGCGTCCGCTTCCTTCTGTATATGAACCCATGCGTGGCTTTGAATTGGCAAAAAAACTAATCCAGCAGATTAAGGATTTTAATGTGAGGCCGCTCCTGAAACACCGTGCGGTTGGATTTTACGCAGATGGAAGTGCCGGAATTACCGATGAAGAAAATGTATTCCCTATAAAAGCAAAAAAGATTATTGTGGCTTCCGGAGCGGCTGAAAAGGCTGTGGCATTTCCAAAATGGACAATGCCGGGGATTATGACAATCGGTGCTGCACAGACATTGATCAATCGTGATTTTGTGTTGCCTGGGAGAGAAGCTGTTATTGTGGGCTCAAGTGATTTTGCCATGGAAACGGCAATGCAGCTAATGGCTGTCGGCACTCGGGTGAAAGCGATCATAGAAAAACAAAGTGAAGCTTCAGCAAAAGAGCAGGAAAAAGTAAGTGAACTGTCACGGAATGGAATTCCTTTTTATTTTAATAGTTTTATAAAAGAAGCAAGAGGAAATGGGCAGGTGGAACAGATTGATATTGAGATGCCAGACGAAGTCATTACCCTGAATGTGGACCTCATTTGCATGGATGGAGGCAGGATGCCCATACTGGATGTTTTTTACCAGCTGGGGTGTTCCTTTGGCTTTCAAGAGGAGCTGGGCGGCTGGGTCCCGCAATATAGTAATACATTCCAAACCGACAGGGAGGATGTATTCATAGCTGGGAATGCGGCTGGCATTAGCACTCAGGGTGCGTTGCTTTTAACAGGAATGATTGCCGGCATCAGTGTAAGTGAAGAACTGCAAACAATCAGCCCGGCAGAGGCAAATGAGATGAGAGAGGCACTTTGGAAAGAACTCGGATTATTGGAGTACAAAGAAGTGTACAGCGGAAGAGTTAAACATCTCGAGAACTTTACAAGCCCGGTACTGAAAGATCAATTTATCTCCTAGATAGGAAAAGAGAGAAGAAGGTGAATTAGTTGGATAAAACGACGATCATCTGCAGATGTGAAGAAATCAGCTGTGAGGAAGTGGAAGAGGTTATCAGCAATGGAGGAAGGACCTTTGATGATGTTAAGAGGATTACCCGCTGCGGAATGGGTCCTTGCCAGGCTAAAATCTGCACCAGCATGGTGGCAGAAATTATTCACCAGCAGACTGGGCTGTCACCTTCAGAGATTCCCCTGCCGAGGATGAGAATGCCGCTTTCCCCTATTAAGCTTGAAACACTGGGAACGAACAGTACATCCTTTAGTGCCGTCAAGTCTGTTCTGGATGAGGTGGAAATTGAAGAAGGGAAGGTGAGGTAATTGGAAACAAATTATGAAACGATTGTTATTGGAGGGGGTGTAGTGGGCAGCGGAATTGCTTACCACCTTTCTGAGCGATACAAAGAAGGCGTGCTTGTGCTTGATAAAAAATACCCCATGTCAGGCACCTCCGGATCCACCCAGGCCTGGGTATGGGTACATAATAAAACTCCTTCCTGGTATGCGGAATTTAGTATGTACAGTGCGGAACTCTATCCTTATCTGTCTAAAAAGATTGGAGACGTAGAATACAAACGGACAGGCGGACTTTCGCCTTTTTTCAATGAAAGTGATCGTGAAAAAGCACAGAAGCTCGCGGAATCTTATCGAAAAATCGGCATCAAAATCAAAGTCTTATCCAGGGAAGAAGTTCTCGAAAAAGAACCCTATATGAATCCGGAAGTAGCCGGGGCTACCTACAGCTCTATTGATGGCAATGTCAATCCATTCCGCCTTATTGATATGTATATGAGAGCAGCTAAAAGAAATGGCGTCCGCTATTCTGCTTATAATAAGGTAACTGAGATTAAAAAGCAGGATGGAACATATTTAGTAGTCTCAGATAAGGGTGCGTTTAAATGTAAAAACCTTATTCTGGCTGGCGGAACCTGGTCGAGAGAAATCGGTGACATGATTGGAGTTAAGATTCCTGTTAATCAATTAAGGGGGCAGATCCTGGTGTCTGAACCATTGAAGCCTTTCTTAAATTTTACAATCAGCGGATTAAGGCAGGCAAACAATGGGGAAGTTCTGATGGGCTATTCAATGGAAGAAGCAGGCTTTAATCGGGCAACAACGCTTGATGTGATTCAGGAAACAGCCAATATGGCAGTCCGATATGTACCCGGATTAAGAAAAGCTAAAATTGTCCGCGCCTTTTCCGGAATTCGGGCAATGCCTGAAGACGGCTTTCCGATTCTTGGTAAAGTACCAGGCCATGAAAGCCTTTATGTAGCCGCCACCCATAGCGGAGTAACACTATCTCCTTTAATTGGTACTCTTATAACAGAGTTAATCACAGAAGGGGAAACTTCGATTCCGATCGAAAGGTATTCTTTAAGCAGATTTGGTTAAAGAAAATAGTATTAAGTTATAATATTATAACTTTTTTAATAAGGTTGTCAGGAAAAACATTATGTAAACAAGATTGGAGGAAATAGGATGTCGCATTTGTATATAAGAGGAATTTCAGTGGATCAGACGAAGGAAATCAGTACCCAGCTGGTGAAAGACCTGGCTCGGCTTTGTGAGTGTGGAGAAGATAACTTTACATTGGAAGTTTTGAATTCAACTTTTGTGTTTGATAAAAATGAAGTTCCAGCATATCCATTTATAGAAGTTAAGTGGTTTGACAGGGGCAAAGCAATTCAAAACCAATTTGCCGGGATTATTTCGAAATATGTTCGGTCGCTTGGAGTGCCGGAGGTAGAAGTTGCATTTTCAGCCTTTTTAGAGGCGGATTATTATTTGAATGGGAAGAGTTTTGCGGAAGAGTAAGCAATGAAGCAAAAATTATAATGTTATATTTTTATAACTTTGATTCCTGAAGTGTTACCGGAAGGGGAAACTTGTTCATGAATAAAGTCTACCAATTTATTGAGGAAAACTCAGATATGTATATCGAATGGCTGATTGAAGCATGCAATCAGCCTAGTGTTTCGGCTCAAAATAGAGGGATGCTCAAGATGAAAGAACTTGTAAAAACTTTTTTGCAAAGAGTGGATGCAAGTGTAGAAGAAATTGAAACTGATGGTTTTCCTATTATTTATGCACATCTTGATAGTGAAAAGGAAAAGACATTAACTTTCTACAATCACTATGATGTGCAGCCTGAGGTCCCTGTTGAACAGTGGCTCAGTGATCCCTTCAAGGCAGATATAAGAAATGGCCAAATTTTTGCACGTGGTGTTGCGGATAACAAGGGTAATCTTATAGCTAGAATTTGCGCAGTACATGCATACCAGCAGGTGTATGGCAAACTGCCGATAAATATCAAGTTTATATTTGAGGGAGAGGAAGAAGTAGGAAGCCCTCATTTGGAATACTTTGCAAACCAATTCCCTGATAAGTTGGAAACTGATGGTATTATCTGGGAAGGGGGGACTCGAGGGGTAAAGGATCGGAGACCACACGTCGGTTTAGGGGTTAAGGGAATTTGCTATGTTGAGCTAATATGCAAAGGAGCCAAATTTGATCTTCATTCCTCTGAGGCTGCAATAATAGAGAACCCTGCATGGAGATTAATATGGGCGCTAAACTCACTAAAAGATGAACAGGAAAACATTTTAATTGAGGGCTTTTATGACGATGTGATTTCACTTAGTGAAAAAGATAGAATCTTTATTCAATCGATGGATTTTAATGAGGAAGAAATAAAAAAACTATATGGCATAAAAAGCTTTCTAAAAAATGTTACTGGAAATGAATTAAAAGAAACTCTAACCGCTGAACCAACCTGTACTATTTGCGGTATAAATTCGGGATATACAGGTGAAGGCACCAAAACAGTCCTGCCATCGACTGCAATGGTCAAACTTGATTTTCGCCTAGTACCAAACCAGACACCTGAAAAAATAGCAGATCTACTAAGGAAGCATTTAGATAAGAGCGGGTTTCATGATATAGAGATAAGGCAATCTCATGGGATTCATCCGTTTAACACTGATCCATCTAACCGTTTCGTTGAAGTTGTGCTTGAAAGTGTAGATCAAGTTTATGTTGAACCGCCAGTTATTCTCCGAAACTTAGCAGGTTCAAGCCCTATGTATAAAATGCTGAAAAATACCGGCATTCCTGCGGTGCAAATTGGTGTAGCCAATTTGCAGTCAAACTACCACGCTCCAAATGAAAATATTTTTATCGATGACTATATTCAAGGCATTAAAGTGACTGCAGCAGTGATGAAGAATTTCAGTCAATAGTCAATTATCTGAAATATATAAAAGTAGTAACAGGGGGAAGATGTAAATGAAAAAAACATTAAATTATCTAATTGTTTTTTTGCTTATTTCAGTAATAGTTGTTTCTGGCTGCAGCAGTAACACTGAATCCACTGGCGGTAATGATAATGGAAAAGAAGGCAGTGAGAAAACAAGCCTGGTAATTGCGCAAAGTGCTGATATTACTACTCTAGATCCCCAGAATTCATTAAGTACCAATGGAGATCGTGTTTTCAGAAATATGTTCAGCAGATTGTTTAGTCGTGATAGTAAAATGGAGATTCAACCGGAACTTGTTGAAAAATATGAAAATATCGATGATGTTACTTGGCAATTTAAATTAAAAGAAGGTGTTACTTTCCATAATGGAGACCCATTAACAGCCGAAGATGTTAAGTTTAGCCTTGAAAGAGTAATGAATGATGAATCTTTAAAGGAGTATCCTTATTTCACTCAAATTAAGGAAGTAAATTCCATTGACGAATTAACTGTTGAAATTGTGACAGATGGACCTATGCCAACGTTATTAAGATTATTGGCAAAAAGTGGTGCGGATGTAATTCCCAAAAAGTACTTCGAGGAGATGGGACTTGAGGAATTTCAAAAGAATCCAATTGGTTCAGGACCATACAAATATGTGGATTGGAAACGGGATGATAGAGTCGTTCTCGAAGCGTATAATGATTATTTTGGTGATAAACCAAAATGGAAAGAAGTTGTAGTCAGAGCCATACCTGAGAGCTCTACCCGTGTAGGAGAATTGCTGACTGGAGGCGTAGATATTGCAACCGACATTCCACCTAATGAGTGGGATCGGGTGAATGGAGAGAGCGGGATATCACTTATAAATGGGGATACAACACGTGTCATGCTTTTAATGCTTCGCCATACAGAGGGTACTGTTACCGCAGACCCCAAAGTTCGGGAAGCCATTGATCTTGCTATTAATGAGCAGGCTATTGTTGATTCTGTTTTAAAGGGAACTGCTGTACCAGTTCAATCCCGAGTTCCAGAAGGTGTATTAGGATCAAATCCAGATTTATATGATTCATATGCTTATGATTTAGAAAAAGCGAAAAAACTGTTAGCAGAAGCAGGATATAAAGATGGGCTGGAACTAACATTTACAGCACCTAAGGGCAGGTATCCGCTGGATGGTGAAGTAGCACAATTGGTTGCGAGCATGCTTGGAGAAGCAGGGATTAAAGTGAATTTACAGCTGCTTGAGTCTAGCGCCTTCCTGGATGTATATAACTCCAAATCTAATAAAGAATTAATCATGATAGGATTGGCGGATGGCCTCCTCGATGCATCTTATTCATTAGTTCATTACACAAAAGAACGTGCAGCCGGGCAAACAGATTATTATAACGAAGAAGTTGAGAAGCTTTTCCACGATGCAGGCCGTAATCTTAATGAAGATGAGAGGGTAAAACAATATCAAAAAATACAAGAGATTGTAGCTGAAGAAAGACCTCACATTTTTCTTTTCCAGCAAGGAGCCAATTATGGGGTTAGTGATAATGTACAATTTGAACCGAGGTTGGATGAAGTCATAAACTTCTCAGATATCACTTTAAAATAATACTATTTGCGGGGCTGGAAAGTTGAAAGGTCCAGTCCCGCTTCATAATATAGGAGGTCTGGCCTTGAAAAAGTATCTTTTACGAAGATTTCTGCAAATTATACCAGTCCTATTTATAATCACATTTGTTGTATTTGTATTGGTATATTTGGCAGGTGACCCAGTCTCTTTAATGCTGCCTGAAGATGCGTCTGAAGCAGATAGAGAGGCTTTGAGAGAAGCCTTAGGTTTAAATGAGCCTTTTGTATATCAGTATTTCCATTTTATTGGAGATTTGATCACAGGAAATTTTGGGACATCTTTCAGATATAATCAGGAGGCATTGCCCCTGGTTTTAGAGAGGCTTCCAGCAACATTTGAATTAGCTGCAGCTTCGATGCTGGTAGCTATTATTATCGCAATACCCTTAGGAATATATTCAGCAAAAAAGAGAAATAGCTTCATTGACTTGTTTATTACAGGTGGATCTGTGCTGGGAAAAGCCATGCCGAATTTCTGGCTTGGAATCATGCTGATATTATTATTGGCCGTAAATTATCAGCTATTCCCCGTTTCCGGCAGAGGATCGGTTATGCATATGGTTTTACCTGCGATAACCCTGGGAACAGGCATCGCTGCAGAAATGACAAGGTTAATTAGATCAAGTATGTTAGAAATTTTAAATCAAGATTATATTCGTACAGCTAAAAGTAAAGGTGCAAGTGAAATGAGCGTAGTCTTTAAGCATGCCTTCCGGAATTCCTTAATCCCCGTAGTAACCATAATGGGGCTGCAAGTGTCACATCTTGTCAGTGGAGCACTAATAACTGAAACTGTCTTTTCATGGCCAGGGTTAGGTCTGCTTTTGGTTCAAGCAGTTAATGGAAGAGATATGGCTGTCGTCCAAGCTTCCGTTTTTGTGATTGCCATATTGGTTATTGTTGTCAACCTGCTTACTGATATCGTTTATCGTGTTTTGGACCCAAGAATTAATTATTCATAGGAGGTGTATCTCATGGAAGCAGAAGTAAAAATGAGTTCCGAAACTACCATAAGCACCGCCCAGAGAAGAAAACCATGGGTAAGATGGATAAAGCTGCTGCTTCAAAGCAAAACAGGAACTGTGGGGTTCTTAATTGTTTCTTTAGTTATATTTGTTGCTATATTCGCTGATGTTTTGGCTCCGCATGATCCAGCATCGAATAATTTGGGTGATATGTTAAAGCCCCCTGTGTGGCTAGATGGCGGTTCACAAAATTATATTCTAGGAACAGATAATTTAGGGAGAGATATATTGAGCCGTATTATTTATGGCTCGCGTGTTTCCTTGCTTGTTGGGGTTTTTTCTGTTATTTTAGCCGGCTTCATAGGTATAATTATCGGACTAATATCAGGATATTATGGTGGAGTTATAGATAACTTATTAATGAGAATTGTAGATTCATTCTTGGCGATTCCCAGCATTCTTTTCATCCTTGTCGTTCTTGCCGTCTTTGATCCTAGTATTTTGGTTCTGATTATTGTAATTGGGTTAACTAATTGGGTTACATATGCCAGAGTTGTCAGGGGAGAGGTCTTAAGTATTAAAGAAAGGGAGTTTGTAAAGGCTTCAAAATCAATAGGTACAAATAGTTTAACCATTATGCTGCAGCATATCCTTCCTAACATCCTTTCTTCATTTATTGTGATATCAACTTTAAGCGTTGCTACGACTATAGTTTTAGAAGCATCGCTAAGTTTTCTTGGATTGGGGATTCAGCCTCCAGATGTTTCCTGGGGCGGAATGTTAACAGATGGAAGAAACTATCTAGCAACTAATTGGTGGCTTGCTACTTTTCCTGGCATTGCCATAACAATCACAGTCCTTGGGATTATCTTTTTGGGGGACTGGCTGCGAGATGTACTTGATCCACGAACACAGGTGAAAAAATAGGAGGGATGATCTCTTGGGTGAAACTGATACGTTATTAGAAGTGAAGGATTTGAAAACTCACTTTTTTACAGAGGACAGTGTAATTCCCTCGGTAAATGGAGTTTCTTTTACCGTAAAGAAAGGGGAAACAATTGGCATAGTAGGTGAATCTGGGTGTGGAAAAAGTGTTACTTCACTGTCAATTCTTCAATTGGTAAGTAAGCCAGGGAGAATTGTAGGAGGACAAATATTATTAAATGGAACTGACTTAACGAAAAATTCAAATAAACAGATGAGGAAAATCAGAGGAAATAAAATATCGATGATTTTTCAAGAACCTCTGACGTCCCTAAACCCTGTCTTTTCGATTGGCAGGCAAATATCAGAATCAATTAGACTTCATCAAAAGATTGATAGAAGAAAAGCGAAAGAACTGGCAATTGATATGCTCTCAAAGGTGGGTATATCAAATGGAGATAATTTATACAACTCTTTTCCTCATCAATTGAGTGGGGGTATGAGACAGAGGGTAATGATTGCAATGGCTTTATCGTGCAGACCTCAATTATTGATTGCCGATGAACCAACTACTGCTTTAGATGTTACGATTCAGGCACAAATCCTTAAACTCATGAAAAATTTAAGGGAAGAATATAATACCTCTATAATAATGATCACTCATGATTTAGGAGTAGTGGCAGAAATGGCAGATCGTGTGATTGTTATGTACGCTGGACAAATTGTAGAACAAAATAATGTATTTGAACTTTTCAAAAATCCAAAACACCCATATACCCAGGGTCTTTTGAACAGTACCCCAAAAATTCATCAGTTAAAGGACCAATTAGAATCAATAGAAGGGAATGTTCCCACTCCATCCAACTTGCCAAAAGGCTGCAAATTCCATCCAAGATGCCCGTTTTCAATGGAAAAGTGCAGTCAGCAAGATCCACCTTTACTTCAAGTGAATGCAGAATCTTCAGTGAGATGCTGGATTCATGAAGATAAAGAGGTGATAGGACTATGAATAGCATACTGGAAGAAAATAGTGTTAATCAGGAGTGCTTATTAAAAATTGAAGGGCTGAAAAAGTATTATGAAACTTCTTCTGATTTTTTTGGCAGAAAAAAGAATTACGTAAAAGCTGTTGATAATATTAGCCTATATGTCAATAAGGGCGAGACATTAGGCATAGTAGGGGAATCAGGCTGCGGCAAATCTACAACTGGCACTACTATCTTAAGAATGCAGGAGCCCACTGAAGGAAAAATTTATTTTGAAGGAACAGAATTAACATCGCTGAATCACAATGAAATGCAAAAAATTAGAAAAGACATACAAATGGTCTTTCAAGATCCATATTCATCATTAAATCCAAGAATGAGAGTCTTTGATATTATCGCTGAGCCCCTGAGAACCCATAAAACTGCTAAAGGGAAAGAGCTTGAAAACATAATATTTGACCTTATGGAAACTGTTGGCCTAGATCGCTCCTTCTCCAAAAGGTATCCACATGAATTTAGTGGTGGACAGCGGCAACGTATAGGTATTGCTAGAGCACTTGCTCTAAAACCAAAATTAATTATTTGCGATGAGCCGGTTTCTGCTCTTGACGTTTCAATTCAGGCGCAAATATTAAATTTGCTAATAGATTTACAGAGGAAATTCAATCTAACGTATGTATTTATTGCGCATGGAATTCCTGCTGTTAAATATATTAGCGACCGAATTGCGGTCATGTATATGGGGGAAGTTGTGGAACTGGCTTTAAAAGAAGATTTATTTAATGAGACCATGCATCCATATACCAAAGGATTAATTTCTGCTGTTCCGGTACCAGATCCAACTTTAAGGGACAGAAAGGACAAAGTATATATTCACGGCGACGATCTTCCAAAACAGGTGGAGGATGCAACTGGATGTAAATTTTACTCGCGTTGCCCATTCAGGCAGCAAGTATGTAAAGTCGAAAGACCAAAATTAAAACAAGTAAGACATGATCATTTTGTATCCTGTCATTTTCCATTACAGTAAATAAATTTTATTAGAGAGGAATGTTTAATCCATGAAAATAGCAGTCATAGGCTCAGGAATTACAGGTGCAAGTGCAGCCTATCACCTCACAAGGGAAGGTGCAGAGGTAGTTATTATTGATAAGGCACATCAGGGACAGGCAACTGCAGCAGGCGCAGGAATCATTTGCCCGTGGATTTCCCGAGCAGATCACAAAGACTGGTACACCATTGCAAAACGAGGCGCTCTTTATTATCCATCTTTAATAGCGAACCTTAAACAAGATGGCGAAGAGGATTTTGGATATGGCATGGTAGGAGCTCTGGCAGTCAGCAGCAGTTCTGATGAACTGGATGCGATCGAGCAAAGTGTTCGGCAAAAAAAAGCTGAAACCCCTGAGGTTGGAGAGATTACGAGATTAACAGCAGAGGAAGCCCGGGAACTTTATCCGCCGCTCCGTGAGGATCTGCAGGCTATCCATGTTACAGGAGCAGCCAGGCTCGATGGGAGGCTGTTAAGAGACGCCATGCTAAATGGTGCAAAAAAACATGGTGCAGCAATAATTGAAGGTGAAGGTGATCTTGTATTTCAAAATAATAAGGTTACAGGAGTAATAGTGAACGGGGAAGTCATTGCTGCCGATGCAGTTATCGTTACTGCCGGTGCATGGGCTAAAGACTTACTTAACCCGTTAGGCATTGATCTTAAAGTCGAGCCTCAACGTGGGCAAATTGCCCATCTGGAAATAGGCAGTATGGACACCTCCAGCTGGCCGGTTGTCCTTCCGCAAAGCTCACACTACTTAGTGGCTTTCGATCATTCCAAAGTGGTGGTTGGAGCTACCAGGGAAACGGGATCCGGGTTCGACTATCGACTTACAGCGGCAGGTGTGAAAGAAGTTCTGGATGAAGCATTAACAGTGGCACCAGGATTAGCTGAAAGCACACTAAAAGAGGTAAGAATTGGCTTCCGTCCGGCTGGACCTGATATTTTGCCGCTGCTGGGTACGGTTCCAGCTGCAGAGGGGCTGGTTATCGCAACAGGATTAGGGGCATCAGGGCTTACAATGGGACCTTATGTGGGCACCTTGGCTGCAGATCTTGCTTTGAAAAGGGAGATGGAAATAGATCTATCACCTTATGATCCATTAAGAAAAGGCTTGGAAGCAGGAGTAAAGAGAAATTAATAAGCAGAAGCTGCCATACTGTTTTTGTGGCAGCTTATCTCTTTTTCCTATTCCTTCAATCGATCCGGCAATCCCTGAATGGAAGAAACCACAACATCAAGTTTCGCTTCGATCCGGTTCAGCAAAAAAAACGTGACAACGATCGGGAAGCCGAGTTCGCTGATCAATGTAATCATCTGTTCCATGGCAGCTGCTCCTTTCGTGTGAATTTACAATAAGCATTTTAAAAATGGCCGGGTTCCAAAGAATCCGGCCACTGCACCTTAAATTAATTCATAATCAGTTACATTACGCTCAACCAGCCTGACACTATCCGCTGTAATCAAGTCACCGCCATTGCCGTCAAAAGCGTTGGCAGCAATGATTTGTTCCATAGCTGCTTTGACAGCTGCAGGATCAATCGGCTCGATGGGGTTATCGACGGATAATTTCGTTGGCTTGCCCAGTTCTGACAAAAAGGTCATTTCTAATGTTTTAGCCATTATAATTCCCTCCTTTAATTTTTTTGTATTTTAATAGAATGAATTAGCCCAGGATTTCGAAGCTGTCATTTCTGTTCATTTCAGCCAATGGACAGCTGCATAGTCCAGAAATCGCTTGTCCCACTGAGAAAAGCTGGTCTGCTGTTGCCGATTGTTTTACGCTGCTGTAGGTTTTAGATTTGTGAATTGGCTTGCCCTGCTCGTTAAGTCCTGTTTCAAACACTAGACGAAGTTTAGAATCAGTGATAATTGCTTGTGCCATCTTTGTTCACCTCCTTTCACCCTCTATATACGTATTGCGGGGTGATAAGGACAGGGTAAAATAAATTAATCTTCAAAAAAGCGATTATTTTCCATTATAATTCTTAGCTTCTCACGGGCACCATGCCGCCAGTTTTTGACTGCTGACGGGGTGACTTGTTCTTTTTCAGCTATTTCCTTGACAGACATTTGATCACATAAGGTATACTGCAGCCATTTCAGTTGATTGGCAGATAGGAGCCTGCATCTTTTAAGCATCTCGTGTGTATGATCTATGGCGGGGAATGGGGAGGGGTCTTCAATAAGTTCCCAGAATTCATCTTTCGGATAGAAATATTGCTGGCTTTGTTTATTTTGATTGGTTAATTCGTTCATGATTTTTCCTTTTATCATACTGTAAGCATAGGAAAGCAAGGTCCCTTTTTCAGGGTCATGATTTTTCCACGCCTCCCAGAGTGTAATTAATCCCAGCTGGTAGAATTCCTCTTTGTTTTTATAGATGTTCAGGCTATGCATAATTTTATGAATCATCGTCTCATATTGGGCTGCTAACTGTTCAAAACTCTCCATGAATACGGTCCCTTCAAGGAAAGCGCGCTCTCTAAGTATTCCCGGGTAGCTCAAACATAGCGTGTAAACATTATTTTGGCCAATCAAGAAAAAGTGCTGGATCAGTCAGTTAACCCCCGTAACTCTGGAGTTAAGGGGTCTAAGTCCGGAGTTAGGGGGTCTAACTCACGAAAAACCGGGAGTTAGCCTGTTTTTTTTATTATTTGTAAAAAAAATTCATGAAGAAGTCATTTTCTTCAGCTGAAAATCCCATTTTAAACAAATCCTCAAAGTACATTTCTTCAAATTTCTTAGTCAAGATTCCATAGAAATAAGCGACAGGATTAGTAATTGCGCGGGTTTTCATCTTCCCGATCAGCTGCTTAAACGAATGGATGGCTGTAGCCAAAACAGCGTTCAAATTTTGGTCACAATTGTTTTTATATGCTGCAGTGGATGCCATTCTCCAAAACTCCTCAATTTGCTTTGCTTCCGGAAAAAAGTATTTTACAGTGCTGGTGAATGATTCTGGTACACGATCATTTGTATAGGTGTGATCGAGGACGGTATCGTTACGTTTATTTATCTTTTGATTTTTATTAGCTTTAGAAAGATTAATAGTTTTATTAGGGTGGTTCAATTTTTCTTTTTTAGGTGGTTCACTCTTGGGAAAACGATTAAAAAAATACAAATTACTAGACTGGGACCCGTTTTTTCTCTCAGTTTCAAGGACAGTGATAATCCCTAACTCTAAAGCTTTGGCAATCATCCTTTTAAAAGTGGATCGGGAAATGCCACTGCCGTTATATTCGTCGTGAATGGCTTTTAAAACGGTCCCGATTTTAGCATTGGAGACTCTAGGAATTTTCGCAGCAAAACGAACCAGCCTCTTTAAACCAACTAGCTCACCCTTTGAAAAGTTTTTCTTATGGACCGAAAGCCACATCTCCACATGAGCATTAAACTCCTTAAGATTTCTAAATTGGGAATATCCTTCAAAATGCTCAATTCTGCCTGATTTTAAATTCATTTAAATGCACCACCCTTTCACCTTCTAAATACAAATGAAGGGGTGGGGAAGGACAGGGGGTTTTTTGAGGGATTGTGACGGAATCGTGAACGGGGGTGTTTTTTTGAAACTCATGTGGAAAGCATGGAGGCGAAAGAACAAATTTTCATAGAACAAAGTCGCCATATAAGATTTATGACGACGCAGCTTCGTTGGTTCAAAGAAAAATGTACGTCATTTGAGATTCATGTCTACAAAACCTCGGAGGTCCAAGTAAAAACGGTCGCCATAAGAGGTTCATGACGACGAAAAATTGGAGGTCCAAGTAAAAACAGTCGCCATAAGAGGTTCATGACGACGAAACCTCGGAGGTCCAAGTAAAAACGGTCGCCATAAGAGGTCTATGCCGACCAAAATTCGGAGGCATCAGGGAAAACGGTCGCCATAAGAGGTTCCTGACGACGAAATACGGAGGTGCAGATAAAAACGGTTGTCATAAGAGAGATCTATGAAGACGAAACCTCGGAGGTACAAGTAAAAACGGTAGTCATAAGAGGTCTATGCCGACCAAAATTCGAAGGTCCAAGTAAAAACGGTAGTCATAAGAAGTCTATGACGACGAAAATACGGAGGTACAAGTAAAAACGGTCGCCAAAAAAACCATAAAACTAAATTATCATAACTTCTCCGATTTCCTTGACAATGATAATCATTTTCACATAAAATAAATTTTATTAATGATAATCATTATCACTCAATTGGGTTTACATAATAAGAATCTACTCTGAGGAGGGATATAAGTCGATTAAACATTACATTTGCGGCTGGTGCGGTTATATGGCGGATACTGAATCTGATAATAATAACGAAGCCCAATGCCCTTGCTGCGGTTTGGATATTAACGAGGCAGCTGAATATGACATGTAGGAGGGTTGAGAAATGAGTGAGTTTTATATCGCAATAGATCATTTTGATCATCAAATCGATTGCTTTTGTCCGGATGCTGATCATGTGAATATACTACATTTTCAAAAGGGAGATCTAATTGAGGTCACTCCTGAGCGTAAATCTACAATGCTGGGATGGTATGCGCTTGTGGTGATTAATGGACAGCAGGCGTTTTACATGGCTATAGAGGATATTGAGAGATATTTCATGAGTGAATGCATATCATCACAGTTAGATATAGACCTGAAAATCAATTATCTGCAATATAAAATTGATCAGGATCTTGAAGCGGGGGACAAGGACTCTTTTGCGGAGAATAGCAGAAGGCTGAACGAAACCTGCAGCCTGAAAGAGGAATTGGAATATTACATAGCCAAGGCCATCTAAAATGAGTAAAACAGGAATAAAGCTAACGTATCTGAGCGTTAGCTTTATTTATCTTTATTCCGTTTCTATATCCCAATATGCATATAGAAAATTTCCACGCACGAAAACTGGTCGTTTGTTAATTGCCTTTTCTTTTTGATGTAAGGATATGATTAGGGAATAGAAGAATAATTCCGCACGAGGTTTTATAAAGAAAAGCTGCCATCTGCTGGCAGCTTTTCTTATTGGCTAAAATCAGCCCAGTTTATTAAAAATGAGAACGTCCTTTATGACTATTTTCCCGTTTTCGTAAGATAAACCATGCGATTAAGCTCAGAATCAGCAGTAAGCTCTCCAAAGAGAAGATATACCATGGATAGGGACCCAATACGTCAAAGAAACTTGGGGTTTCAGGTTTATGACGCAAAAACCAATAATTTCCTTTCGTTTGGTTGTTAATCAGGAGGATCACCGGCAAGAGCAAATTGATAAATACAATTAGCTTTATGACCGATTGAAATGATGGATAGTAATTTCTAGCCCAAAAAAAATATAAGGCTGCCCATACAACCATCATGTGTGCATAGAAAAAGTGAAAAAAGCGAAAGTGAGGAAAGTCGTATGTTAAAGCTGGAGTAAGTATAGCTTGAGTAGCACCCAATATCGCAATAAAAAATAATAGTTCAAAAATAATCTTTTTCCTGGTCATGAGTAAAAGGATACATAAAATAAGTCCAATATTACACAATTCCAATGGCATGGATCGTCCAAATTTCCAGACTCCATTCTCTAACATCCATACGTGATTCGATATCTCGACCAATATTAAGGAAATGGCTGATCCAACTTCAAACCTTCTCCATCCAGCACCCTTCAGCTTTTTCCGGTATAGAAAAATGGCGGATGATACCAAAAAAAAGATTGCCAATGTAACAAGATGACTGGCTGAAAACATTTCAAAATTGTAATACTTATGACTTTTGCCAAACCACTCCATCCATGCACACCTCATGTCTTTTTAATGAATCAGGCATAAGTTGTGCATCTCTTCTATTTTTTATACAGCTTTTCTGCTCCTTCGAAGATCAAGCTTATTTACAACTGCTAAGTTAACTCATTATGCAGTACATATTTTTTCCCTTTGCTTTTTTTATCACATTAATCAGGAAAAAGGTCACAAAATTAAAATATTCATTGACATTGATAATCATTATCACTTATGATCAATTTAATAATAATTGAAAATCATTATCAATTAGGAGGCTGTGAAATGAAGACTTTCATTGGATATTTAAGTATGTCAGGAAATACAGAAGATATGGCATCCATTCTGAAAAAAGTTCTTGAATCTAAAGGATGTGAAGTGTATATGGATAGCCTGGATTTGACAGATATTCATAGTATCCTTGCCTATGACTGTATTTTCATTGGTGCTTATACATGGGGGGATGGCGATCTTCCTTATGAAGCTGAGGATTTTTTTGAAGAATTGAATGATCACGATTTAACAGGAATACATGCTGCATGCTTTGGTTCTGGTGATCATGCTTATCCAAAATTTTGTGCAGCAGTGGATACGCTTGCTGACAAATTGAGTGAAAGAGGAGCCAATGTTTTTCAGCAAGGGTTAAAAATAGAACTTAACCCTGAAACAGATGAGCAGATTCTTGAGTGTCAGCAATTTGCCGAATCTGCCTATGAATGGATAGTGAAAAATGAGGAGATGGAACATGTTTGATAAGGGCTCCACAGCAGTGCTATCAACCCCAAATCTTCCTTTCATAGTAGCAGTAAAGCAGGCGGGCATTTATTCCTTTGAGGATGGAGACTGGTTCCTTCAGTATGGGTTAACACAAAATATATACAAACTTGTGCAATTAGGTCATTTCATATTCGGAATCGGTGACAATGGCACAATTATCCGATACGATCTGCAGCGAAAAAAATGGAATCAGACCTCATTCCCAACCGCCCGGCGGCTGTGGGATATTACAGGAAACCAGATGGGATATATCGTAACTCATGGCGGCAGCAGCTTATACATATCAACTAATTTTGGTTCTGATTGGTCTGTCTTAAGTCCATTTCAAAATATGTCCCAAAAGCCCCTTATCCGATCTCTGCTATATCATCAGGGGAGCATTTATATTGGAACACAAATCAACTCCCAGAATGGAGGGGTATGGAGATATTATGTTGGAAGCGGGGAATTACAGCTCATAAAAAAAGAAAAGCATTCAATGATTTCCTCCATTTATAGAAATGAAAATGACCTTCTCATCATTGCAAAGGGAAACGCTCGGTCCGGTATGGGAACGATTGAGATTCTGAATCCATTTACAAATAGGTGGAGTGTATGCCAGCAGCCTATCTCAGAAAGAGCTTTCCTGGATATTTTTGAGGCGAATGAAAAAGTATATGCCACGACAAGTCAGGATGAAGACGGTTTTTCAAGAATCTACGAAGTCCATAAGAAAAGCATGTCCCTGATTCCCATTGAAACCGTAGCTGGACATGGATTCAGGGGTGCGGGCTTTAAAGACCAGCTTTTTATCTGTTCACATAGAGAAAGTAAATGGATCACCCACAGATATAACCCAACAGCATTAATTCATTGATAGGAGTGAAGAGGAATGAAAATTGGCGTATTTTATGCAAGTATGTCGGGGAACACAGAAGCCATTGCGGACATAATCGCAGGGGAGCTGAAGGATCAAAATCATGATGTGGATTTAGAAGATTTTATGAGTGTTCAAAGTGCTGCTGAACTACTAAACTATGATCTTACTTTTATTGGATTGTATACATGGGGAGATGGGGACTATCCTGATGAATGTCTCGATGTCATTGAAGAAATCGAACAGCTGGATCTCGAAAATCATCCCTTTGCCATCTTTGGATCAGGAGATACCTCCTACCCTGAATTTTGCGGCGCCCTTGATCACCTTCAAAAACTTATAGAAGAACAAGGGGGAACAGTTGTCGGCAGTCCCCTGAGGATAGAGTTCAATCCGGAACCGGAAGACGAAGAGGAAATAAAAAAGTTTGTCTCTGAAGCTTTGATGTTAAAGGAAACCTGCTGAGTATGGCGACAAGCTTAGAAAGGATGGCCTTAATGAAAAAGAAAACATTTCATAAACTAGTAGAAGAAAACATGAAAAATATCCTAAAAGATAAAGATCAATTGGAAGAAATATATCGAAGGGTTGATGAAAATATTTTGATGGAGACAGAAAAAACAAGAGTTAATCACTAGGAATATTCAGGCTGGAAAAGGAAAGAATTATGCGTTTCTGCAATGCAGGGACGCATATTTTAATGTCGGCAGTCCGTTGTTTATCATTTGGGGAAAACTGTATCTGTGTTATATTTCAAAAAAAATCCCCCCATGGGGAATGAAAGAGTAACTCATTATTTTGATTTTTTCTCATTCGACTTTTCCTTTTGAAGCTTTTCTTTTTCCAGACGTTCAGCATCCTTCTTAAACGCCTCCATCGCTTTGTAAAAAAGGAGAGTCATCGTTTTTTCACCTCCTTACCTGTTTACTTCGTTATCTGAATTCTTTTTACCTCCTTCTATTTTTTGTGAAATCAAAATTTTGACAACTGGCGTTACTTTTAAGTACAAACAGCATCCTTTGAGTAAAAGGAATACTTCGATAAAGGCAGGTGGAATAAAGTGACAAAATTGTCACATCCAAGGGGGGGATTGTAAGGTATTGCGATGGTGATTGTATGCTTTTTTTCATAATGTAAGAGTAAGCTGGATTTTTCATGGGAGGGAAGAGATATGCTGGAATGGGCACAAGATGCACCTATATACATGCAATATACAGTATTATTTTTGCTTGCGGCAGCACCCTGGATGGATGTATCAATTATTGTCCCTCTTGGGATTCTTTGGGGACTATCGCCTATCGGAGTCAGTCTCACTGCATTTACGGGAAATCTTCTGTTAATCCTTTTGCTCGGTGCCTTCTTTAAACAGGTTGAAAGCTTGCGGCAGGCAAGGAAATTAAAAAAGGGCATTACAGAACCAACAAGAAAAGAAAGGCGGTCAAAGGAGATTTGGCAAAAATACGGGATCCCGGGATTAGCATTATTAGCTCCAATCATTGTTGGAACCGATATTGCGGCCATTATTGCTCTGGCATTTGGGGCATCAAAATCGGGAGTGATAAGGTGGATGACCATAAGTTTGGCACTCTGGACTATCATTTTTGCTGTGGGTGCAGTGTATGGATTCAGCTTTTTAAATCTTTTATAAATAAAGTGGCAGGAATTTTTTATTTTGGGTTGAATATGAAGTGGTGTCCGGAAGCTGAAAAAGGGTTTTAAAAGGGGTGATTGTTCTGAGAAGTACAGCAAACTTTACGGATAGGATGAAAATAATCATGAAACATGCCGAACGGGAAGCCGGCTTTTCAGAACAAAAAGTGCTCCATCCAGTTCATCTGTTTATCGCATGCCTGGAAGAAAAGACAGGAGCACTGGGTGAAATTTCTTTGAAAATCAATTTGAATAAACTTTCTTTAAGTGATTTGACTGGGAATATAAATGGCAAAACGCAAAGCGAATTTTTTAGCATGACGGTTACAAAAGAAGTAGTGCAGATTTTTGAATCTGCCTTTAAGTATATGAAAAGGTATAATCAGGTTTATGTTAACGAAGGTCATCTTCTTAAAGCTTTATTAACAGACTCCTCCATAAAACACCATTTATCTGAAGAAGATAAGCATACCATTTTAACCCTTGGAACAACCTCCAGGGACATGATCGCTCACCTTGGCAGATATACCTTCCCTAGGTTAAACTTCCAGACTATTCGTAAAGCAAAAAAAGATGATCAAATCATACTGGGAAACTTTGTTGAAGAGCATTTCTCCAAGGAATGGTCTTATACGATCCGCAGCGGATTCCAGCAAGAGAAGCCTTCCATTTATATTGCGCTTAATCAAAATGATGAAATAATTGGATTCGCAGCATTTGATGTCTACCGGAACAAAAAGGGATATTTCGGCCCTATGGGTGTAGTAAAAACCAGCAGGGTTAAAGGCGTAGGAAATGCATTGCTTCATCACTGCTTAAGAGATATGAAGGAAATAGGATATGAATATGCAATTATTGGAGGAGCAGGGCCAATTGAGTTTTATGAGAAAGCTTGCAGGGCTGTTGTCATTCCTTCTATATAATCTATCAATTACCGGCAGCAGTGGACTGAGTTTATGGAAAGGACCGTTTTCCCCAAAAACTTTAAATGAATTAGAGAATATTGTTGCAATTTGATTTTCATTATTGGTATGATTGTTCTCCGCGCATATTTCATACATAAGAAAATTGATTTCAAAAGGAGCTGATTGTGTGAAGCAGGAATTCATCGAAATTTTCAATGCCAGAGTTAACAACCTGAAAAATATTGATCTGAAGATTCCAAAAGGAAAGATCACAATATTTACAGGTGTCTCCGGTTCAGGCAAATCATCTATCGTGTTTGATACGATTGCCCAGGAGGCAGGCCGCCAGTTAAATGAGACGTACAGCAGTTTTCAGCGGCTTTTTCTTCCGAAATATAGCCGTCCGGAAGCAGATGAAATCAACAATCTTTCTACTGCCGTTGTAGTCGATCAAAAACGGCTCGGCGGAAATGCCCGATCCACACTTGGAACCGCTACAGATATTAATCCTCTTCTTCGCCTGTTATTCTCCCGGTTTGCAGAACCTCATTTAGGTTACAGCAACGTATATTCATTTAATGATCCCAGCGGCATGTGCCCGAAATGTGAAGGGATTGGGAGAATTATTACGCTAAACCTTGATGCTGCTCTTGATAAGGAAAAAAGCTTAAATGAAGGAGCTATTCTGCTTCCGGGGTTTGGACCTGGAACATGGCAATGGAAAGCGTATGCGGAATCCGGATTCTTCGATATAGATAAGAAAATTAATGATTATACAGAAGAAGAATTTAATAAGCTTGTCTATGCAGAGCCGCAAAAAGTAACAGTCAGTTATATGAATAATGATATGAATGCAACCTATGAGGGCCTGGCAGTCAAATTTATGCGGCAGCATGTAAAGAGGGACAAAGAGACTTCAAAATCAGGCGAGAAGCTCCTAAAGAACTTCAGCACCATGACGGAATGCCCTTCCTGCGGAGGAAAACGCTACAATGAGAAGGTGCTTTCATCCACAATCAAAGGCTATTCCATTTTTGACTTGACGTCCATGCAATTGGATCAGCTAATCGAAACCCTTCCCCAGGTTACATCACCGGAAGCTAAGCCAATCGCTGACGGGATCATGGAACGATTGGAAAACCTTTGTGACATTGGGCTCGGCTATATGGATTTGACAAGGGAAACGCCAACACTATCGGGCGGTGAATCCCAAAGGGTGAAAATGGTCAAATATTTATCCAGTAACTTAACCGGTCTTATGTACATATTTGATGAACCCAGCACCGGCCTGCATCCGCGGGATGTCCACCGGTTAAATGAATTGCTGGTTCGGCTGCGTGACAGGGGCAATACCGTACTAGTTGTGGAGCATGATCCAGATGTCATCCAAATAGCCGATTATATTGTTGATGTTGGGCCTCAAGCCGGAACACACGGGGGAGAGATTATGTATACCGGCAGTTATCAGGATTTCTTATCTTCTGACACATTGACTGCCAATTATTTAAACCGAAGTGCAGAGATCAACGCCAATCCGAGACCGGTTTCCGAGTTTATGGAAAGCAGGAAAAGCACCCTTCACAATTTGAAGAATGTGAGTCTTTCAGTTCCAAAAGGGATTTTTACTGTTATTACAGGTGTAGCTGGTTCCGGGAAAAGCACACTTGTGAACGAAGTGTTTGCGAAAGATTTTCCGGAGGCAATCCGTATTGATCAAAGCCCGGTCCACGCGAACATACGGTCCAATCCGGCAACTTTCACTGGCATTATGAATTCGATTCGCAAGTCTTTTTCAGATGCCAATGGAGTGGAGAGCGGATTATTCAGCTATAATTCGACCGGGGGCTGTCCGTCATGCGGAGGCACTGGGACGGTTGAAATCAATTTATCCTTTATGGATACAATGGAAGTCGAATGCAGCGAATGTTATGGAAGCCGTTTTAGGCAGGACGTGCTCCAATACCTATATAAGGGAAAAAATATTGTTGAAATCATGGAGATGTCTGTAGCGGATGCTGTAGAGTTCTTTGATGCAAAAGATGTTCAGAAAAAACTCAAAGCACTGGAAACTGTCGGTCTTGGCTATTTGACATTGGGACAGCCTCTGACCACCTTGTCAGGTGGCGAATGTCAAAGGCTTAAGCTTGCAAAGGAACTGAATACTAAAGGAAACATTTATATACTTGATGAACCAACTACTGGATTGCATATGTCCGATGTCGCTAATATTCTGGAAATCATTAATAAATTGGTGGAAAAGGGTAATACCGTTATAGTCATTGAACATAATCTGGATGTTATCCGCAAAAGTGATTGGATCGTTGACTTGGGTCCGGATGGAGGTGCTGGAGGCGGTGAAGTCCTGTATGAAGGACCGCCAGCAGGAATTTTGGAATGTGAACGTTCGGTTACTGCTCGGCATCTGTAATGGAATAAGGATAAGACACCAAATGGCCTTGGAATTTATTCAATGGCCATTTTCTTTACTTCTTAAGTGGAGGTGATTACTATGGAGGAACTATTAAAAGACCTGAAAGCAGCAGGTGTACACAGTATAAAAAGTGATTCCGAAATTATTATGGAAATCTTTCAAGATGAACTAAGAAGTCCTAATAAAGTAGATTATTTAATAAATAGGCTTCTTACCCTGGATAAGAGCAGAATTGAAAAAGTAAAGATTGAGTGCCCTCAAGGAATTTTGGATAAATTAGTTGTCACTCGAGGAAAAATGAAAGTGATTGGTGAAAGACTTATTTTTAAAAAGCAGTTTGCAGAATGTGAGAATAAAAAGGTCCCTCCTTATGAAGTTTGGCCGCTCCTTAACAAAAGTTCCATTACTTTCTTATCTGAGGTTATGAATTTTACTTATGAACAAACTGAGAAGTTTTTAAAGAGCATGAAAACAGAGCTCCCTGAACAAGCAGATAAAATGTTTACGGTTTATACGGTTCATTCTGAACCGGCAGGAGTCGTTTTTCCTCATTTGGAACCTGGCCGGGATCGGGAAGGAAGGATGTTTTGGATCGGCATCCACCCTGATTTTAAGGGTAAAGGGTATGGTAAGAACCTGCATTTAATTGGACTCCATAGATTGCAGCATGATTTTAAAGCTGAAACATATCTCGGGGTAACCCGGGCCGATAATGCTGCCATGAGAAAAGTAATGGAAGCAAATGGATGTCTTCAGGAGAGTAATTCTGTCTTTTCCTTAGAGTATTCTTTTTCTGGATAATCAAGAATGATGTATGAAAACACGGTTGGAGAGAATAGAACAATGAAAAGAGCAGCAGCCATTTTTATCTTAATAATAGTATTGTTATTGCTTTGGCTGATAGGGATATTAAGTCAGCAGGCTCAGGTTAATGAGGGAGCGGCAACTTTGGAAGGAACAATCGTTATGAAAGAAAATATCATACTGCTTATTGAAGATAAAGGATTTACGTTGGCAGATGCAGAAACACAATCCGTCAATGAATTAATAGGAAATTATAAATCTGTGTATAAATTGAATAATGCTGTTTTGAGTGGAATAAAGAGTGGAGATATGGTGGAAATCTGGTACACAGAAATACTGGAATCCTTCCCGGCACAAATCAATGTGATAAAAATAAAGAAATTGTAAACTGGCTTTTTCATTACACTGGAGCTCATTTTTATTTTTGCCGTTTTCAGCAAGTATATATTCCGGTGGGTAAAAAGCGTCATCGTTGCCTGATGTATAGTGGTTTCCTATTATTTTATTACTGTAATAAACAGAATTGACGAGGAATTAATTCAGGTTGGGTTGACACAATCACGAAACTTAAAAGAATGTCCCATACACATCTGGGACATTCTTTTAATCTTTCAAAATTTGTTTATTATCCGATCAGGCAGTCTATTTATTCAGGTTTTCCTGCAGATCCGAGTTCAGAAAGTTTTCTGTGGCATAAGCTGAAGCCCCAAGTGCTGTTGAGTAGATCGATAAATCTGCAAATGTAATGTTTACGTTTTCCTGATTGAATCTTAAGGAATGAGTCTTGACAACTTCCATTATTGAATCCAGTAATAATTCTTTGGCGATTGCTAAGCGATTTCCGATAATGATTTGCTCGGGGTTGAATGTATTAATGATATTGTTTATGCCAATGCCAAGGCATCGGCCGATTTGATGGAACAGATCCTTTACTTCCTCATCTTCTTCGGCCATTTCAACTAATGACTCCAGGTTCAAATTATCCCGTTTTAAGTATGATTCAATATTCTTTGCCTGGTTTAGCAATGCCTGTTCAGAAGCGTACAATTCCCAGCAGCCTTTGCTGCCGCATCTGCATTCTTTTCCATCTATATCGATCACCATATGGCCCATTTCACCGGAGAATCCTTCAGCGCCACGGTAAAGGCTGTTTTGTAAAATAAAGCCGACTCCAATGCCAATTCCAGCGCTAACATAGATGAGATTCTCAAAGTTTTTCCCGGCTCCGAAACGCTTTTCCCCGTATGCTCCGGCGTTCGCTTCGTTGTCGATAATAACGGGAAGGTGAAACTCTGTCTCAATTTCTGCCTTTAAATGGATATCTGTCCAGCCCAGATTAGGTGCCAGCAGGATATTGCTGCCTTCCTTATTTACAATTCCCGGCACTCCAATACCGATTCCAATCACGCCATAGGGGCTCTCAGGGGTTGAGTCCAATAAGGATTGGATAACTTCTTTTATGACAAGAATGGTTTCTTCATACCTCATGCTATTCATATGCTTCAAATGTTCGCTCACAATATTCCCCGATAAATCAGTCATGACACCTAAAATATAGTTAACCCCTAAATCAATTCCAATGGCATATCCTGCTTGTTCATTAAAGAGCAGCATCACAGGCCGCCGTCCTCCGCTCGATTTGCCCGGTCCTGTTTCGGAACAGATTTGTTCTTCTATCAGCTCGTTGACTAAAGAGGAAACAGTTCCTTTAGTCAGTCCCAAATGCTGTGAGATATCAGCCCGGGAGATAGGGGATTGGTCGATGATCGTCTGCAGAACGCGTGATTTGTTTTTCATTTTTACCAGCTGCTGATTCCAAGTCATTATCTTTCTCCTCAAATCCTCAATTTCTTTGTCTATTACAATCATATTCCATTTATACCATAATTAAAAATAAAAATAAAACTTAGTTCATTCAATAGACAAACTAAGTTTATGGTGGTAAAATCGATTTGTAATCAAATGAAAGCGATAACAAATGAAAAGAGAAGATGGAGGAATGAAAATGAACTACTTTAATAATGTGAGTGGAGTAAAATACGAAGGTCCAGATTCTAATAATCCATTGGCTTTTAAATATTATAATCCTGAAGAAATGATCAACGGCAGAAAAATGGAAGACCTTCTCCGTTTTGCAGTGTCTTACTGGCATACGTTTACTGCGGAAGGCACAGATCCTTTCGGAAATGGAACGATGATCCGTTCCTATGACAGATTTTCCGGAATGGATTTGGCCAAGGCGCGTGTTGAAGCATCCTTTGAATTCTATGAAAAACTGAATGTTCCGTTTTTCTGTTTCCATGACGCTGATATTTCGCCTGAAGGCGATTCATTAAGCGAAACTTTTAAGAACTTAGATGAGATTACGGCCATGATAAAGGAATACATGAAGTCCAGCAAAACGAAGTTATTATGGAATACCGCTAATATGTTTTCGCATCCGCGCTGGCTGCACGGTGCGGCGACAGCACCTAATGCTGATGTATTTGCCTATGCTGCTGCAAAAGTGAAAAAGGGACTTGAGATCGGCAAGGAGCTGGGTGCTGAGAACTATGTGTTCTGGGGCGGCCGCGAAGGATACGAAACACTGCTGAATACGAACATGAAGCTTGAACTCGATAATCTTGCGCGGTTCTTCCATATGGCAATCGATTATGCAAAGGAAATTGGGTTTGACGCACAATTCCTAATCGAGCCAAAACCGAAGGAGCCCACCAAACATCAATACGATTTTGATGTGGCAACCAGCTTATCATTCTTGCAATCTTACGGCTTAAAAGACTACTTTAAATTCAATATTGAAGCAAACCACGCGACCCTTGCCGGCCATACATTTGAGCATGAACTGCACACAGCACGCATAAATGGAATGCTTGGTTCAGTGGATGCAAACCAGGGTGATACCCTGCTGGGATGGGATACTGACGAATTCCCGACAGACATCTATTCTACAGCACTGGCAATGGTTGAAATTCTAAAAAATGACGGCCTTGGAACAGGCGGCCTTAACTTTGATGCGAAAGTACGAAGAGGATCATTTGACCCTGAGGACCTGTTCTATGCTCATATTGCAGGAATGGACACATTTGCGGTTGGCGCAAAGGTTGCACAGCGTCTAATGGAAGATAAAGTATTAGACAATTTTATTGCTGACAGATATAGCAGCTATACAGAAGGCATCGGCCTTGAAATCGTTGAAGGAAAGGCAGACTTCCGCAAGCTTGAAAAGCATGCCCTTCAGCTTGAAAAGATTGAAAATAAATCAGGAAGACAGGAACAGCTAAAAGCTGTCTTAAATAAATACATTCTCGAAGCTTATGCGAGTGTAAAAGCGTAATAGATTAATATAAAAAGATTAAATGTACTGGGAATACAAAAGTGTCCCAGTACATTTTTAAAAACTAAAACTTAGCATACATTTCATTATCTAAAGGATGATCAATCATGAAATATGTAATCGGGATTGACCTTGGCACGAGCTCGGTAAAAGTTTTATTAATGAATCAAAAGGGAGTAGTATGCAGCGAAGTTTCCAGGTCTTATCCGCTCATTCATGAAAAGTCGGGTTATAGTGAACAGGACCCTGGTGAATGGGTTGATAAAACAGTGGCTGCTCTTAAAGAACTTACAGAGCAGTTTGATGGAAGTGCGGAAGACATTCAAGGAATCAGTTTTTCAGGCCAAATGCACGGTCTGGTCCTTCTGGATGAAGAGAATAAGGTTCTGCGTAATGCAATCCTTTGGAATGATACCCGCACGACAGAGCAATGTAAACAGATCTATGACATGGCTGGTGAGAAGCGTCTGCTTGAAATTACAAAGAATCCGGCATTGGAAGGCTTTACTTTACCAAAGCTGCTTTGGGTGAAGCAATACGAGCCGGAAGTTTTTGAAAAAGCGTCTGTATTTATGCTCCCTAAAGATTACCTGCGCTTTAAACTGACTGGCAGGATTCATAGTGAATATAGTGATGCAGCGGGTACTTTGCTGCTGAATGCCGGCCGGAAAATGTGGAGTGAAGAGATTTGCGGGCTAACGGGGATTGATGTGAATATCTGTCCGCCTTTAGTTGAATCCCATGAATGTGTAGGAACGTTAAAGCCTGAGATTTCTGAGAAGACGGGATTATCTCCTTTAACTAAGGTATTTGCAGGAGGAGCTGACAACGCCTGCGGTGCGATCGGTTCCGGCATTCTGTCGGAAGGCAAAACATTATGCAGCATTGGGACATCCGGGGTCGTTTTATCCTATGAAGAACAAAATGACAAGGATTTTCAGGGGAAAGTCCATTATTTTAATCATGGTGAAGAAAATGCCTATTACACAATGGGCGTAACCCTGGCAGCAGGACATAGTTTGAACTGGTTTAAAGATGCGTTTGCAGAAATGGAATCATTCGATTCCCTGTTGGCTGGAATGAGCGAGGTTCCGATTGGGTCGAACGGACTTTTATTTACACCCTATTTAGCGGGTGAGCGCACACCATATGCAGATTCACAAATTCGGGGAAGCTTTATCGGCATGGACTCCTCACATAATCGAAATGATTTTGTACGATCGGTCATTGAAGGTATTACTTTTTCTTTAAATGAATCGATTGAAATATTCAGGGAAAGCGGAAAGCTTGTCGATACCATTATTTCAATCGGCGGAGGAGCTAAAAGTGAGGCCTGGCTGCAAATCCAGGCCGATATCTTCAATTGCACAATTGTAAAGCTTTCAAGTGAACAAGGACCTGCTGTAGGTGCGGCTATGCTAGCAGCATACGGATGTAAATGGTATGAATCTCTGGAAGCCTGTGCCGAAAACTTCATAACATACGAAAAGACATATACTCCAATCCCTGAAAACGTTAAGAAATATCAGGAGCTTTTCCAGTTATACAAAGAAGTTTATGCGCAAACCAAAAAGCTGAATGAGGGTTTGGCCGGGTTTAGAAAAAAGTAAGCTGACTTGAGGGAGATCGACATGAACATAACTGAAAGTATATTTGGCGAATGGAATGGACACAAGATTAAATCCTATACAATCAGCAATGATCATGGAATGGAAGTATCGTGTATCGAATACGGGGGAATCATTACCGGGATATCTGTCCCTGACAGTAAAGGAAATATAGAGAATGTGATCCTGGGGTTTGACACTCTTGAAGAGTATATTAATTATTCACCATTCTTCGGCGCTATTATCGGAAGGGTGGCCGGAAGGATAGCGGGCTCGGCTTTCACTCTTGATGGAACTGCTTACCAGCTGCAAAAAAATGATGGGGAACACCATCTGCATGGAGGTTCAGGCGGCTTTCATCATGTTATTTGGGACTCGGCCGCCGAAAAGAGCATGAATGAGGCGAATATCAGGTTCTCCTATGTAAGCCCGGATGGGGAACACGGGTATCCTGGGACACTTGAGGTAACGGTAAACTATACACTGAACAATGAGAATGAACTGGTCATTAGTTATGAAGCGATATCTGATGAAAAAACGATCATCAATCTGACAAACCATACTTATTTTAACCTAAGCGGGGACTTAAAGAGGGACATTCTGGAGCACGAGGTGACCATGCAAAGCGATCACTTTCTGGAGCTTGATGAAACATTGATTCCTACTGGGAAACTCATACATGTTGAAAATACACCGTTTGATTTCAGAGCAGGGAAGAAAATCAAAGAAGGCGTAAAGTCCGGCCATCAGCAGAACATGCTTGCGGGCGGAGGTTATGATCATCCATTTCTATTAAATACAGGTGAAATGACTGTAGTGGATTCTGCCAGCGGACGAAAACTGACAGTGAAAACGGATAGGCCGAGTGTTGTTTTATATACAGCGAATATGCTCGGAAATGATTTTCAAATTAGAGGTGTTCAGTCAAGAAGCCATTTGGGGCTGTGTCTTGAAACTCAATGTCCGCCTGATGCTGTTCATCATGAAAACTTTCCTTCTATTGTCCTGGAGAAAAATGAGGTCTTCAAAACAAAAACCAGTTTCAAGTTTCTTGTTGTTTAATCATTTCTAATAGAAAGGAGTAAAGATGGATTTGAATTATTAATGTAAAATTGTAAGCGCTCTATTTTGGTTCAAATCTGTCTTTTACAATCTATGAAACAGAATCGGAACTCTCTATATATTGGTTCACTTACATTGGTTGCTGCGATAGGCGGTTTGCTTTTCGGATATGATACGGCTGTTATTTCAGGAGCTGAAAAGTCACTGGAAATCTATCTGATTAATAGTTTGGGATTAGGATCGCTGGCTCACGGGGCGACAACCTCAAGTGCATTGATTGGCTGTATCATTGGCGGTTTAATATCCGGTTATTTTGCGTCGAAATTTGGGCGGAAAAAATCGCTGATAGCCGCGGCTGTACTATTCTTCTTATCTGCATTAGGATCCGCTTTCCCTGAATTTTTATTTTTCACTAAAGGGGAACCGACCATCTCGCTATTATTGACTTTTAATCTTTATCGCATTATTGGCGGAATTGGGGTTGGTCTGGCGTCAGCTATTGTTCCCATGTATATCGGCGAAATTGCACCTGCCGATATCCGCGGACGCCTTGTTTCATTCAATCAGTTTATGATTATCTTCGGGATGCTTGTCGTGTACTTTGTAAACTGGGGCATTGCCAGCGGCCGTCCATTGGAATGGATCAATGATGTTGGCTGGAGGTACATGTTTGCTTCAGAAGCTATTCCGGCCCTTGCCTTTGGTCTTCTGCTGCTCCTGGTTCCGGAGACACCACGTTACCTGGCCATTCATAATCATGATGATAAAGCTTTAGCAGTCCTTGCGAAAATTAATGGTGCAGCAGAGGCTAAAACGATCTTGGGTGAAATCAAAAAATCGGTAGCAGCCTCAGCAAATGTTCCAGCAGAAAAGCTGTTTGCATACGGAAAATTAGTGATTGTTATAGGAATTCTGCTCTCTGTATTCCAGCAATTTGTCGGAATCAACGTTGCTTTGTACTATGCACCGCGAATTTTTGAAAGCATGGGAGCAGCAAAGGATGCCTCGATGCTGCAGACGATTGTTATGGGTGTCATAAATGTCATCTTTACAATTGTGGCAATTTTAACTGTAGATAAATGGGGACGCAAGCCATTATTGATCACAGGTTCCATTGGCATGGCCATCGGGATGTTTGGAGTAGCAGGAATGGCTTTCTCCAATATAATCGGCATGGGCACATTAATTTTTATCATCGTTTACACAGCTTCCTTCATGATGTCATGGGGACCGATATGCTGGGTATTGATCTCTGAAATTTTCCCAAACAAAATCCGAGGACAGGCAGTTGCGGTAGCTGTAGCAGCACAATGGGCGGCAAACTATTTTATTTCATCGACCTATCCGATGATGATGGAATTCAGCGGCGGCTTAACTTACGGCTTCTATGGACTGATGAGTGTTCTTTCAGCCATTTTTGTATGGAAGTTTGTACCTGAAACGAAAGGGAAGACTCTTGAGAACATGGAGAGTATTTGGAAAAGAACTGCCTGATTAGCTTATTCAACCATGAAAAAAGAATGTCCCGATGAATATCACATGCAGAAGGGACATTCTTTTTTCTGTTATCTGCTTGTTTTTATCATTTCCTTCACTAGTTCTTCTATCTCTTCTGCACTCTTATCCAATGAAAGTGACAATTCCTTAAATAAGATTTTTTGAACTGCATTCAGAAGTATCATCAACTCTGAAGGTTCAGTGGGCTGAATAAATCATCAGGACAAAAAAACGCTTGAATATTCAAGCGTTTTTCTTATGATTTTCTATAAAGCTCTTAATTTTAAAAACAACTTCCGTACCGATATGCATTTCAACTTCCCTAACTTTCTTTTTGATCAGTTTCTCTTCAACCCCGATTATTTGATAAAACTCCATTAAAACCTGATGATCTTGGAAGAGTTTTTTGGCAATTTCCAATCCGGCTTTTGTCAAAGTAACTGTTCCATAGGGCTGAAAATGAATGTAACCGTCTGTTTTAAGCTTTCCGGCCATTTTAGATGCAGCTGAGACGGTGACCCTCAATACCTTTGCAATGCCGGAAATGGTCGCATGCCCATGTGCTTCCTGTAATAAATAAATCTCGAGAATATACCTCTTTGAACTAATGGGGATCACATGTTTCACCTGCTTGCTGGAATAGTGACCTTTATTACCGGGTCAAGCCTTTTTTAATGGTTTTAATATTCCATTCCATCATCGAAATATAAGTATCGCCATCTTCACCCGGCTTTGCCAAGGAGTCTGTAAATACCTTTCCCATGATTGGAACATTGGTTTCATCGGATACAGCTTCCATGCTTCTTGCGTCAATGCTTGTTTCCAGGAATAGTCCTGTAATTCCTTTTTCATTAATAATATCTGTAATTCTTGTAATTTGGTCTGGTGTTCCCTGGTTTTCCTGGTTGATTTCCCAGATGTATTCTGCCTGGAATCCGTAGGCTTCGCTGAAATATTTAAAAGCACCTTCACTTGTTACGAGAACACGTTCGTTTTCTGGAATTTCATTAAATTGTTCGACTGCTTCATCATGCAGCTCTTGAAGCTTTGCAATGTATTCTTCAGCGTTTTTTTCGTAAATCTCTTTATTGTCTGGATCTGTTTTGATAAGTCCATCTCTGGCATTTTCCGCGTATTTGATCCCATTTCGGATGTCCAGCCAGGCATGGGGATCTTCTTCACTTTCTTTGCCCTTTGTGGTTAAGTGCATGGCATCAACGCCTCTGCTCATTAGGAAGACAGGCGCATCTTCACCGTCTTTTCCGGCAGTTTCCATCAGCTTATTGAACCATGAGTTGCCGGCTTCCAGGTTCAGCCCGTTGTAAAATACTGCATCTGCATCCGTTGTTTTTTTCACATCCTCAGGAAGGGGGTCATATTCGTGGGGATTGGAGCCAATGGGTGCTAAACTATGAATCTCAACCAAATCCCCGCCTACATTTTTAACAATGTCATACACAATCGAATAGGTAGTCACAACTTGGATTTTCCCATCTGCATTGGACGAGGTGCTGCTTGTTCCGCTGCTGCAGGCTGACAGGAATAACACAGACAGAAGGAATGCAGCTAATAAAAGAAAGCCTTTTTTAATCATCGGTTTTCCCTCCTAAAAAAATTTGTTTTTATTAAAATTAAACTAATGAAGCTCTCTTTTTCTTTACTTTCAGCGTTTTCCATATTAGCCCATGCTTAGGTGAAAATAAAAAAACGAGAATGAAAATAGCAGTGGATGATATGACTATTGTTGCTCCTGAAGCTAAGTTGTAGGTAAAGCTAAAGTATAGTCCCACGATGGATGAAATTACACCAATGCCAGACGCAAGGAAAATCATCATCCACAGCCGCTCGGTTAACAGATAAGCTGCCGCTGCAGGGGTGATCAGCATGGCAACAACCAGGACAATACCTACTGTCTGGAGGGATGCAACGGTTACCATCGTCAAGAGAGTCATTAGGAAATAATGAATGAAACGAACTGGCAGTCCGTAAGCTGCTCCCATCGTTTCGTCAAACGAGGTGACCAATAATTCTTTGTAAAAGAGGTATACAGCCCCCAATACAAACAGGCTGATGCCCAGTGTGATCCACATGTCGGATAATCTTACTGCCAGTACATTGCCAAATAATATATGGTAGAGATCTGTACTGCTTTTAAGCATGGTAATAATAATGATTCCTGAAGCAAATGCCGCTGTAAACATAATTCCAATCGAGGTATCATGCTTTATCCGGCTGTTTTGGGATACAAACCCAATGGCGATAGCTGTAATCACTCCGCTTATGACTGCTCCAAAGAAGAAGTTAACTCCCAGCATATATGAAATAGCGACGCCCGGAAGGACAGCATGTGATATGGCATCTCCCATGAGAGCCATTCCTCTGAGGATGATAAAGCACCCAATGACTCCGCAGATAATTCCTACCATAACCGAGGTTAATAACGCTTTTTGCAGAAAACCATATTGCATGACCGCTTCAATAAAAGCCATTATAGCGACACCCCAATCTCATTCATAAAAGCAAATTGCCCCTTGTATGCTTTTGCAATTACTTCAGGTTTAAACACTTCTTCAACGGTCCCAAAACTGATCAATTCCTTATTTAACAGAATTATCTGATTGAAATAATCATTTGCTTTACTTAAATCATGGTGTACAACAATCACTGTTTTTCCTTGTCTGCAGAGCTCCTTCAAAATGTTCACAATGGTTTCCTCACTGGATACATCTACTCCAACAAATGGCTCATCCAGAAAGAACAAATCCGCTTTTTGAGCAAGTGCTCTCGCAAGAAAAACTCTCTGCTGCTGGCCGCCTGATAGTTCCCCAATCTGCCTTTTGCTGAACTCCTGCATGCCAACTCGCTGAAGACATTCCATGGCCCACTCTTTATCCTTTTTCTTTGGACGGCGGAACAGTTTTAAATGGGGGTAGGTCCCAATAAGAACCGCATCATGCACAGTGATTGGGAAATCCCAGTCAATGTCATTCCGCTGCGGCACATAGGCGATGCTCTTGCGAACTTCAGCAATGGATTTTCCCATCACTCTAACTGCACCTTTATCCTTTGGTATAAGATTTAGCATGGCTTTTAAAAAAGTCGATTTACCTGCGCCGTTCGGCCCTATAATTCCAACCAGATTACCTGTATTAACAGTAAGGCTGACTCCTGTCACCGCTTCATTTCCGAAATAGGAAACATGCAAATCCTCTATGCTAATTGCCGGATCCTTCATCATTTTATCCCCCTTTATTTTCCAAATTTAAATTGATTCAAATTAATTGTTTATATGCAATTATACGTCACGCGGACAAGATTTATGGATAAATTAAAAAGTTTTGCCTTAATGCAAATTATATGCGATTGATAAACAAAGTCAACACAAAAAATAATTTTTTCAGAAAGTTTAAGGTTTGCAGTAAAATAGGGGAATTATGAAATCAGGCTCTGGCATTCAATTTGTTTAATGGTAAAATAAGGGGTGTTATACTATCTTTATCAGTTAATAGATTGTAATTTTGTAAATATATGAAACTTTTTACCCTTTTTGATCGTTTAATTAGTAAAGGGCGGGATAGGTGCTTATGATCGATGATGTGTGGACTGCCCTGATGGTTATGATCTTTTCCTACACATTTGGGAGCGTAGCCGGGGCTTATTATGTGGTTAAATACATAGCAAAAGAGGATATAAGAAAAAAGGGGAGCGGGAATGTAGGGGCTACTAATGCAGGGAGAGCAACCGGCAAGAAGGGGTTCTTGCTGACAATTGCAATTGATGCTGGAAAGGCATGGACAGCTTTATATGTAACTGGACTTATGTTTGAAGGTGATGGTTTATTAATTCTTAGCGCTTTTTGTGTTCTTATTGGCCATTTGTTTCCAATTCAGCTGGGGTTTCATGGTGGAAAAGGAGTGGTTGTCTACTTGGCTTCTGCCTTGTTTTTGGAACCACTAACAATAGCGATAATGGCTATCACGATGGGAATTGCCTATGCAGTTCTCCGGAAGTATACACTATCAGGTTTTATCGCCATGGCTTCCATTCCCATTACAGCCTGGGTGATTGGTGATTCATTCATCATTTCGGCAGGCCTCCTGCTGCTGCTTTTGATTGTTTTCATTTCCCATACCCATTTCATCATGCCTAAACATAGGAGGTAAACTGTGAATATTATCTGCAAAATCGCAACCGAACTTAATGAATTTAAACAAATTCATCAGCTGAACTACCAGACATTTGTGGAAGAAATTCCTCAGCATAAGCAAAATGATGATCAGCATTTAATTGATAAATTTCATGAAGAAAATACATATGTCATTGCCAAGGCTGGCGAGGAAGTTGCCGGAATGATCGCGATCCGTGCCAAAAGGCCATTTTCGCTTGATTATAAGCTTCCTAATCTCGAAGAATACTTGCCTGTTAAGGGAGAATTTTGTGAGATCCGCTTGCTGTCAGTCAAAAAAGAGTTTCGCAGCACCCGTGTTTTTTATCAGCTTTGTGAAAAGCTTGTAGAGCATTGCCTCGAAAAAAATTATACGATGGCGCTGATATCGGGTACGGTCAGACAGCTGAAATTGTATAAGCGGATGGGATTTCTGCCTTTTGGTCCTCTGACAGGAGAGGAAGGAGCCCAGTTTCAGCCCATGTATTTAACAAAAGAGAATTTCGAACGTTCAACGAAAGCATTTGAACGCTTAATGGCCAGAAATTCAGTGCCCGCCGATCAGCATTCCTTTTTGCCGGGTCCGGTGCCCATTCATGCAAAAGTGAAAAGGGCTTTTTCAAAAGAAGCCGTATCTCATCGCAATCATGATTTTATCAGCGGTTTAAAAGACTTGCGTTCTCAATTATGCAAGATGACAGATGCCTCACATGCTGAAGTTGTTGTTGGCACGGGAACACTTTCCAATGATCTTGTGGCAGCACAGCTGAAAAACATCGAAGGGGATGGGCTGATCCTGGCCAATGGCGAATTTGGCTTTCGTCTCATAGATCATGCAAGAAGGTTTCAATTATCTTTTCAAACGATTGAAAGAGAGTGGAATGAACCGATTACCCACGAGGAAATAGCCTGCATGCTGAAAGAAAACCCCTCCATAAAATGGGTGTGGACCGTGCATTGTGAAACTTCAACTGGGTATGTATTCGATATTAGCGGCATTCAGGAGATTTGCGGGGAGCATGGTGCCGAGCTTTGCGTGGATGCATGCAGCACGGCCGGAATTTTGCCGTTGAATCTTAAGAATATATATTTTGCATCGACCGTCAGCGGAAAGGGATTTGGTTCCTATCCGGGTTTGGCAATCGTATTCCATCGTGACAAAATTAAAGGGAACAGTGCAGTTCCAAGATACTTGGACTTAAAGATGTACGAAGAAAACCAAAGCATTCCATACACCCATTCGTCCAATCTGGTCTACGCATTAAAAGAGAGTATAAAGCTGATAGATTATGAGAAATTAAAGCTTTTGTCTGGAAAAGCAAGGATGAGGCTGAAAGACAGCGGATTTTCTGTTCTGGGAGACGATGATTATTCCCCTGGCATCCTGACTATCAGTTTGCCGCTGAGCATTTCCAGCAGGGAATTTGGCGACACATGCAAACAGAAAGGAATTCTTCTAAGCTATGAAAGCGGGTACCTGCTTGAGAGAAACTGGGTTCAGGTGGCTCTAATGGGGGCACAGGAAGAGCAGAAGGTCAGGGCATCACTCGAAATGCTGGCAGGTATTTTAGAAAAACAATATGAAAAGCGGTATGATTATGAAGTTATTTAAAAGGCTTTCACCCATTTGGTTTGCCGTCATTTTAATCTGGATTAAAACGGTCATTGTATCCTTTATCGGATTTAATCTGCATCCGGAGAACTGGACTGATATTTTATTTATGATTTTAAGCCCGATTGGGGCCATAATGGTCATTCTTGGAATTAATATTTATTTTAAGCGAAAGGTGAAACCGGCAGCCATTTTTGCAACGATGGTCATTTTGACCGGCATTCTTTTTGGGGATCTGCTTTATTATCGTTTTTATACTGATTTTGTAACCGTTCCGATTCTTTTTCAGTTTAAAAATGTCGGAGGGATTGGACCGAGTACACTTGAATTGATTAGCCCTTGGGATCTTCTGTTATTTGCTGATCTGGCCGTTTTTTGGCTTTTATATATAAAACGGAAGTCAGTACATGAGCAAATCACAGCAAAATCAAAGGGATTTTACACGGCTGTCAGTGTGTTATTTGTATTCATGACCATCGTTCTCGGCATGGTGAAAGTGCCTCATTTATTTTCGGAATCATATAATCGCCAGCAGCTTGTTAAGCATATTGGCTTGTATCAGTATCATCTCTATGATATTGGCATCGCTGCATCATACCCGCTCAATCGCGCTTTTGCCAGTCCATCTGACGCAGAAGCCTCAGCGGAGTATGTCCAATCTCAAGAAGATAAGCCATCAGATTACTTTGGTGCGGCAAAAGGAATGAATGTCGTTCTGATCAGTATGGAGTCCACCCAGAATTTTGTTATCAATCAGAAGGTGAATGGCCAGGAAATAACGCCATTCCTTAATTCTCTGATTGAAGACAGCTTTTATTTCTGCCGTGTCTATGATCAGACAGCACAGGGGAAAACATCCGACTCGGAATTCATGATCGATACAGGCCTTTATCCATTATCCAGCGGATCGGCGTTTGTCAGAAAAACGGAAAACGCTTATCGAAGCCTGCCGCATATTCTATCTGATGAGAAGTATTACTCAGCTGTTTTCCATGGGAATGACGCTTCGTTCTGGAATCGGGAGGCCATGTATGATTCTCTGGGGTATAATCGTTATTTTTCAAAAGCCGATTATGTGGTCACAGAAGAGAACTCAGTGAACTACGGCATAAAAGATATCCCATTCTTCCAGCAGTCCATTCAGCATCTGGAGAAACTGCAAAAGCCTTTCTATGCCAGGTTTATCACATTGACAAACCATTTCCCATTTTTGCTGGAGGAGGAAGATCAGTTCATTCCTGAGGCCAGCACGAGTGAAATGGTCGTCAACCGCTATGTGACAACCGTTAGATATCAGGATGAAGCCATTAAAACATTTTTCCAGGATTTAAAAGCAAGCGGACTTTATGAAAATACGATGTTTATATTATACGGCGACCATTATGGCATCTCGGACAAATATGAACATGGCGTTCTGGAGCTGCTGGGACAGGAAGATACCATTGTTAATCGCATGCAGCTGCAGAGTGTGCCGCTGATTATCCATGTACCTGGTGTGGAAGGCAAAACGTTTTCGAATATTGGCGGGGAAATCGATATCAGGGCAACGATCCTTCATCTGCTCGGCATTAGTGCTGAGGATAACTTCAGCTTCGGGCATAACCTTTTTACAAGGGATCCCCATCATCCAGTTATTTTTCGGGATGGAAGCTTTATAGCTAAAGACTATTTTTATAAAGCCGGTAAATGCTTCAATAGCAAATCGGAAGAAGAAACAGATATTAATAGCTGTGAACCGTTAATGGATATCTCGAGAAAAGAGCTAAGGCTGTCTGATGACATTGTACATGGGGATTTGATGAGGTTTATGGAATAATTCTTGGAGGATAAGCATGGAAGTATTCGGGTTTATATTCTTGTGGGGAATCCCTTTGCTGCTGCTTTGGAGCTTTATTTTAACACTTGTGGAAGTTAAGAGAGCTGGCAGCGAAGGACAGTTTCTGGGCAGGACGCTGACATTTATCGGCGGAATTTATCATTACACCATTTCTTCATTTGCAGCATGGATTGGTTTGATTGCCATCGCATTCGGAATTGCAGCCCTGGTAGAGGGATCCATTTTAGGAGCATTATTTTTTGGTTTATTTGGTGTTTTTATGGTTTATAACTTTTTTCCGAGATTGAATATGCCGGAATGAGATGGAGGTATGTCCTTTTGGGCATGCCTTTTTTTATTGGCAGCACCGAAAGATTTTTCAATTCAATCAATGTAATCATTGAACCGTTGAGGGGGAAAGTTGATGCGGCATCGGACAGAAGAAGCGAAAAAGGGAGAGAAGGAGTCCGAAGTTGGTGCGAGTTCGGACAGGAAAAGCGAAAAAGGGAGAGAAGGAGTCCGAAGTTGGTGCGACTTCGGACAGAAGAAGCGAAAAAGGGAGAGAAAGAGTCCGAAGTTGGTGCGACTTCGGACAGGAAAAGCGAAAAAGGGAGAGAAGGAGTCCGAAGTTGGTGCGTCTTCGGACAGGAAAAGCGAAAAAGGAAGAGAAAGAGTCCGAAGTTGGTGCGAGTTCGGACAGAAGAAGCGAAAAAGGGAGAGAAGAAGTCCGAAGTTGATGCGTCTTCGGGCCGAAAATAAAGAAATCCAGCAAACAAGTCCTAACAGTTTGCTGGATTATTGCTTAACGGCAGTCCCATATATATGAATCTACCTTGTAATAGAACGATAAATCTGTTTAATCGTTTCCATGTGCATCGCTTCATGATAAAAGCCGAATAAAAAAGCTTCTCCGGTTGTGTAGAAAGTAATGCCGCCGCGGTTTGTAAAGGGACTTGGCAGTTTTTGCTCCATACGCCCACGAAGTAACGTCTTTATTCTTTGTTTTTGTTCATTTAAGACAGATGCAATTTCGTCGAAAGAAGGCGGTGGTTCGGTCCAATCGGCAGGCTTAGTTCCAGCGCCAAATAACCGTTCATAGTTCATCGGGACCTTCATTTCTTCACCTGATATCCCAAAGACAAGCTTTTCCTGCACAAATGCAATATGCCCAAAGTTCCAGCGGATACTATTGTTAAACCCTTCTGGAATGATATCTGCCATTTCTTCAGGAATCCGCTTGAACGATTTTTCAGTAATGCCCCGCACTGTTTCCATATGGTCAAAAATAGTCTGTTCCAATACACTCACCCTCCATATTCATGCTCATTGGATAAAGTTCTAGGAATTCACTTCATTTTCCTACATCTATATTTATTTTTATCTAAAAGAGCTATGTATGAAAATTAATAACCTTAAGTCTCAAGTCCTATAAGCATATACAGCGCAGGCTTCTTAATCTAAGGACCATGTTTCCTTATTATAAAAATATAATCATATTTTTGATAAGGAGATACGTTATGTCTAATCAAAAAATCTATATACTCCTTACGGATACCGGAACGTTATTTACCCGGCTTATTAAGCTTTACACAAAAAAGCCGTATAATCATGCTTCTATCTCACTCGATCCTGAATTAAAAGAAGTTTACAGCTTTGGCAGAAAAACAGCGAAAAATCCATTCATAGGCGGTTTTGTTAAAGAAAATATACGAGGAGAATTTTTTAGTGATTCAAGATGTACAGTCATTAGCTGCTCTGTTACAGATGCACAGCAGAACAAGCTTAAAGCATTCATAAATAAGATGGAATCTGAGAAAGACGATTACAGCTATAATCTGCTTGGGCTTTTTGCAATCATGTTTAATAAACAACTCTCAAGAAATAATGCTTTTTTCTGCTCCCAATTTGTAGCAACTGTCTTACAGAGGTGTGAGATTGTTCATTTTACTAAACCACCCTCGCTGGTTATACCGCATGAGTTTATGGAAATGGAAGATTTCCAGGTTGTTTTTCAGGGAAACCTGAAAGAGTATTTTCTGAATAAAGACAGCCGGACCATAGAAATAAACACATACATTTCAGCCCATGAGCAGGAACAGTTCGGACAATCAATGGCCATTTCCTGATGTGCTGCAATTAATTTCGATTCTTTTTATACGCTAAAGGAGTCATATTCATAGACTTGCGGAATTTTTCAATAAAGTAACTGCTGCTGTTGAATCCTACTTTAAAGGCAACTTCTGTTACATTCGAGTCTCTCTCTTGAAGCAGGGGGAGACTTTTTTGTATGCGATAATGAATCAAATAGTTAATGGGTGTCGTCTTTAAGATTTTTTTAAAGTATCTGCAGCATTCAGAATTGCTCAGTCTGCCGGCTTTGGCAATATCCCCAAGAGTGATTTTTTCTGCGAAATGCTGATGGATCCAATTCAGCATTTCCTTCATCCGCATATGCTTTTCAACTTCAGCCTGGCTGAATTCCAATTGGAATCCGTTCCTGATTAACTGCTGCCAGATAAATGTCAGCAGACTGGTTATGTTAATCTCATAAAATGGAGAAATCTCATTAATCAATTTCTTAATTTCCATGATGCTGTCTAATATGTTTTTCCCCCATTCCTCTCTGGGGTTCAGGGATATGTAAGAAAGGTTTGTTGCTGATATGTATGGATAAATATAGCTGCTGAATAATTCCTGCGGAAGCAGGAAATGAGGGGAGACATTTAAACAAATATAGACGCAATCTCCGCTAACATCCTCGGCGGAATGAAGACACCCGCTATTGATGAAAATGCCGTCTCCTTCTTTTACCGCCAATTTTTCTTCATTGATATGGACCATAGCTTCACCTTTTACAGTAAGGATAAATTGAATCTCCTCATGCCAGTGTAAAGGGATTTTGCCTTGGATATTATCTCCAATCTTCGTTTCGTAGCAGGCTACCGGCAACACCACCGTCCTGTGTCTCGTCAGTTCTTTCAGGCTTTTATCCACTTTAAAATCTTTAATCTGCAAAAAAGACACCTCAATATCGTTATATTTTTTTATTATATTTAGCTATATTTATCACAGGATTTGGATTATTATAACACTATTATTATATTTAAGGGTGGAATTTAACATGAATGGACGTTCAAGGAGCACGGGTTTATTGCTTGTTATTTTTGGAGCTTCATTTTGGGGTGTTGGCGGAACAGTTGCTCAAAAGCTTTTTCAGGAATTTGGAATCTCTGTTGATTGGCTAGTAACTGCCCGGCTTCTGACAGCGGGCATTCTTCTGTTAGCCGTACAATTTTTAATGAAAGACCGCTCACAGGTATTTGGAGTCTGGAAGAATAAAAGGGCGGCCATCATGCTCTTAATTTTTGGCCTCGCAGGAATGCTGGCTGTGCAGTATACCTATATGGCTTCTATTCATCATGGCAATGCGGCTGTTGCCACATTGCTTCAATATCTGGCACCGGCTATGATTATTATTTACCTGGTTCTGCGGAAACAATCGGTATTTTCGAGACAGGATTTTGTAACGGTTTCCCTTGCCCTGGCAGGATGCTTCTTTCTATTGACTAACAGTTCCGTTTCTCAGCTGTCCGTACCGGCACCTGCTATTGTGTGGGGTGTTCTATCTGGTGTGGCACTCGCGTTTTATACTTTGTATGCCATCCCGCTGCTGAAGGAATATGATTCCCTTGTCGTGGTTGGATGGGCGATGGTCATTGGCGGATCTGCATTGAGTTTAATCCATCCTCCATGGCAAATGGATTTCGGCAGGTTAACGGCTGAAGCTGGACTGTACTTGTTTTTTGTCATTATATTTGGAACGATGCTCGCATTCTGGTTTTATATTGAAAGTCTCCAAACCCTTTCTCCAACGGAAACCAGTCTTCTAAGCAGCCTGGAGCCCCTCGCGGCAGTATTTACTACCGTTATGTGGCTGAATGAACCATTCGGCATGTTCCAATGGGCGGGTACTGCCTGTATCTTTGGCATGATTCTGCTGCTGGCTTTGAATAAACAGAAACCAGCAAAGAACAGTGGTTGTGCTGAAAACGAAGAACCGCTAAAAGTGAGTTGAGAACCAGTCCCTTTAGAAGGAGGCTGGTTTTTTCTTCCTTCTGTTGGGGTAAAAGCTGAGATTGGACATCAAAACGATTTCGCTTATAAAATAAGGCTTTCTTACAAAAATCGAAAGAAAATCGCTCTTAACCTCTATAATTTCAAAACTTAATAAATTCTCCTCTATAATTTTGCTCACACTAAGCATTATATTTTGCTAAATTTATTTCGGTTGTTAAAATAAAATCAATTCTTCATGAAGGAGATTATAAAATGACTAATATACAAATACCTGTTTCTGTTTTGAACCTTGCCCCGATACGAGAAGGGAAGGACAGCAGGCAGGCGATCGAGGATCTTGCCGATCTGGCTCAGGCAACAGAGGAGATGGGCTACAAACGCTATTGGATAGCGGAGCATCATAATACGCCAACACTGGTCAGTTCTGCCACTGCAATTTTAATAAAACATGTATTGGAACATACAAAAACCATTCGCGTTGGCTCTGGCGGAATTATGCTGCCGAACCATGCACCATTAGTTGTTGCTGAGCAATTCGGAACGATGGCGACCATTTATCCGGATCGTGTCGACCTTGGTCTCGGAAGGGCGCCTGGAACGGATATGATGACGGCTAATGCGCTTCGCCGCTCGAAAAATGATTCTGTTTATACATTCCCGGACGATGTTAAGCAGCTGCTGGCATACTTTGGTCCATTAGAGGAGCAAAGCTATGTAAAAGCACATCCGGGAGTGGAAACTAATATTCCGATTTATATTCTTGGCTCTTCGACAGATTCTGCCTATTTGGCTGCTGAGCTGGGGCTTCCTTATGTATTTGCCTCACACTTTGCTCCAAGATGGATGGAGGATGCCATCCGGATCTACCGTGCCAACTTTAAGCCTTCGAAGTACCTCGAAAAACCATATATGATGGTATGCTTAAATGTCATTGCAGCGGAAACCGATGAGGAAGCCGAATTCTTATCAACCACAATGAAGCAGTTCTTCTTGAATGTTGTCAGAGGGACTTCCATGAAATTGAGCCCGCCAGTCAAGGATCTGGATTCGATCTGGAACCCAATGGAGAAGGAAGCGGCAGAGGGAATGTCAAGCGTGACCTTTATGGGGAGCAAAGAAACAGTCAGGGGGCAGCTGGAGCAGTTCCAGGATATGTACAATGTCGACGAAATCATGGCGGTTTCTTATATCTATGATGAAGAAAAACAAAAACGTTCATATGAAATATTTAAAGAAATTACAGACGGCAAATGAGCGGGGAAATTATTCCCCGCTTTTTTTTATTTAAAATTTGTTAAAGTCTTAAACGTCAATAACGGTCTAGCGGAAGCAGCCTGCCCCCTCAAGGTAACAAGTAAATCCTTGCTTTTTGGGAGTGCGAAAGGCGATTCCGCTTTTTGTATTTCTCGGGAAAGCGCAGGATTAGACTTTTCTTGCGCTGAAAGGTCGGAAAATGACTCTTTGTGGCGGAATTGATACGCTTACCTGAAAAAAATAAAAGACTGCATCGGGAACTCTATAAAAATTTCTTTAAATATGGTATTTGAATGGATGTTTGTATGTAAGAAGTGGAAGCCTAATCACAGCAGAAACATGATTTTAGCTTATTTAAAGGGTGAATAAAATGTGGAAAGCCATCGTTTCCCATCTGCCTGATTTGGAAATTTTCTTGCAGAGTTTTGCAGTGATCATTATACCGTTAGGGATTTTTAGGTTTTTTCACAAAATCGGACCCTCAAAGGAGGGTTCCTGAAAAATGAAAATGTCCCAAATAAACAAAAAACCTTTAAAAACCAATACCATGAAACATGTAAATCGGAATGAGGATGAAGGCCCTTATGAACTAACCGGTGAAATTCAAAGGGATATTCAACTATTTAAAAAGGAAATCGGACATAATTCGGACGTTCATTTTAGGGAGTTTAATATTGGGCTAACGAGTATACGGGCAGTACTAATCTATGTTGAGGGCCTTTCCGATAAAGAACTGATTGATAAACATATCATGAAGTCGTTAATGCAGGATTTTACAGGTGCAAAGGGTTATGGAAGACACGAGGCAGAAGACAAATTTACAGTCGATTTTATAAAAAATCATATTCTGTCCCTTGGTGAAATCTATACTGCCTCCATGATAAAAGATACGGTGCCGAAAATTTTAAAGGGATCAGCTGTACTGCTCCTCGACGGAGCCTCTGAAATGCTTATATTGGGTATTGCAAATGGGAAAACAAGGAATATTGAAGAGCCTGTTTCCGAGCAGGCTGTCAGAGGACCACGTGAGGGCTTCACAGAAAATATCAGCGATAATACAGCTCTCTTAAGGAGAAACGGCGGAACAGAAAAACTGATATTTTCTAAGTTTATAGTCGGAAAGCGCTCTAAAAAAGACCTTATTGTAGCTTATATTGAAGATATTGCTAATCCTGCAATAGTTGAGGATGTTATGTCCAGAATTCAGAAAATTGACATCGATAATGTGATGGAATCTGGATATGTTGAACAGCTTATCGAGGATAATTATATGAGTCCTTTTCCACAAGCGCAGAATACTGAGCGTCCAGATAGAGTAAATGCTGCTTTAATGGAAGGGCGGGTGGCCATTCTCCTGGATGGCACTCCTTTTGCACTCCTTGTTCCAGTAACATTCAGCATGATGGTGCAAGCATCTGAGGATTATTATGAACGTTGGTATTCAGGCTCGCTTATTCGATTATTGCGTTTTCTTGCAATCTTTATTTCACTTTTTGGTCCAGCGCTTTACATCTCATTTGTTTCGTTCCATCAGGGCTTGATCCCGACGAAATTAGCGATGTCCATTATTGGCACCAGGGACGGGGTACCTTTTCCTTCTATAATAGAAGCTCTGATTATGGAAGTGGCAATTGAAATACTCCGTGAGGCGGGTTTGAGGCTGCCTAAGCCAATTGGACCGGCAATCGGGATTGTCGGAGCTTTAATTATTGGTGAGGCAGCAGTTTCAGCTGGAATAGTCAGTCCAATTATGGTCATAGTTGTTGCGGTTACAGCCATTTCATCTTTTGCTATTCCGGAATATAGCTTGGGGATTTCTCTGCGTTATCTTCGTTTTGTCTGCATGTTTTTTGCTGCTGTTTTTGGATTATATGGAGTTATTTTATTTTTCCTTTTTCTCAGCAGTCATTTAGTCAAGCTTAAAAGCTTTGGCGTACCCTATATTAGCCTGGCAGTCCCATACCGTCTGAGTGACTGGAAAGACTTTATAGTACGGTTCCCTTTAAAGGTCTTGAAACAAAGACCGAGTATGATGCACCCGAAAGATCCCACCCGGAAAGGATAGACTATTTCACAGGAGGTTATCCGCTTGAAAATTGGTTCAAAGGAAAAGCTTTCAAGTCCTCAAGCAGCTGTCATCCTGGTTAATTATATTCTAGCTGCAGGCATACTTACTTTACCGCGATCCTCTGCAGAAAAATTGGAGTCGCCTGATGTTTGGATAACAGTAATTCTTGGTGGTCTATTTGCAATGGGGGCAGGGGTAATAATCGTAAAGCTTAGCCAAAGGTATCCCGGCAGGACTATTTATAAATACAGTCAGGAAATTGCAGGCAAATGGGCAGGCAGTTTCATCGGCTTGATTATTATTATTTATTTCTTTAGCCTTGCTGCCTATGAAATAAGGGTACTTTCAGAAGTAACAAGTCTATTTTTGCTTGAAGGCACCCCTATTTGGGCGATCATTATGCCTTTTATGTGGATAGGCCTTTATCTGATCGGCGGCGGTATTGATCCAATTGCCCGTTTATTTGAATTGATTCTTCCAATTACCGTAATCATTTTCCTGATTGTCATAAGCATGAGTATTGGAATCTTTGAACTTGATAATCTCCGTCCGGTACTGGGCTCGGGAATTACTCCTATAATAAAAGGGGTGAGTACAACCGTTGTCGCTTTTTTAGGAATAGAGATTATGCTTATTATTGTTGCTGTTATGGATAAGCCTGCCCAGGCAGTGAAAGTAGTTTTGATTGGCACAGGAACTTCGATGTGCTTTTATTTGATCACGGTGGTGATGGTTATAGGAGGGCTGTCTGTGGATGGCGTTTTAACGAAAACCTGGCCCACAATTGATTTGATCAGGAGCTTTGAAATTCAAGGGCTCATTTTTGAAAGATTTGAGTCTTTATTGCTGACAATTTGGATTATGCAAATCTTTACTACCTTTACCATCACCTTTTATGCGGCTTCGCTGGGCCTTTCTCAAATTTTTAGAAAGAAGATCGGCCCATTTCAGTTTGGCTTGCTGCCTGTTATCTATCTGATAGGCATGATTCCTGCAAATATGAATGAAGTGTTTGCAATGGGGGACATGATCGGATTTTCAGCATTATTTTTATTTGGTGTTCTGCCCCTGGCATTGCTAATCATTTCAAAAATAAAGGGTGCTAAAGCATGAAACTGACTCAGAATGTCCTAATTATTATACTGGCGGTTATATCTTTATCCGGCTGCTGGAGCAGCAAAGAAATCGAGGAACTTGGACTGATAATAGGAACGGCAATTGATTTGGAAACAGAAGGGGAAGCAGATGATTGGGAAAGCGGAATTGCCAACGGGAATATCTTCAGACTAACGAATCAGCTTATTACGGCAGAGACAGCCAATAATGCAACCAATGGCGGGCAATCACAGGTAAGAGCTTATAAAAATATTACGGAAACCGGAGATGCGGTTCTCCCTGCGCTGAGAAATATGATTCTGCGGATTGACAAGCGTGCTTTTGGTGAACATGCCAAAGTAGTCGTTATAGGGGAGGAACTTGCCTGCGGCTACAATCTTAAACAGGTTTTGGATTTTTTTCGCAGAGAACAGGAGATGCGACCAAGCACGCTAATTGTTATTGCCAAAGGCAGTGCAAGTAAAACTCTGGAATCTGCCGAACCAACTGTAATTCCTGCAATCCAGCTTGTCGAAATGATACAAGGTATGGAACGGACTACGAAAATCCTGACTCCCACGCCAATCGCTAAAATAGAAGGGCAGCTGAATTCAGGAAATAGCTTTTTAATACAGACAGTTGCGACTGATAATAACGATAGAAAACTTACAGGTGCTGCAATGATTGACGGTAATACGAAAACCCTCCGCGCATTCTTAAATGATACGGAAACTGAAGGAGTAACCTGGATAAAAGGAGAAGGGAAAGGCGGGCTAGTAAGGAGCTCTGATGAAGAAGCAAGTCAGCCAATTGTATATGAGAGTTTGTCGATGAAAAGTAAAATAAAACCTTCTGTAAAAGGAGATTCGATTTCTTTCACGGTTAAAATTGAAACTGAAGGGCGTATAGGGGAGCATTGGGATATCGGTGGAAAAGCATTTGACAGCAAATACATGAAAAGGGCGGAAAAAGCTACAGAAAAAGAAATTGAGCGTTTGGTGAAAAGTGTACTGGAGAAAACGCAGGGGGAGTATAAAATGGATGTGCTGGGATTTGGAAGAAGCCTTCAAATCAGCTATCCTCAGGTATGGAATAAAGTTAAAGATAATTGGGATGAAACCTTTAGCGAAATACCGGTTGATTTCAGCATTAACGTCTCAATAAAAGAAATGGGTACATCCGGCTAATTAAGGGAGGCTGCCATTTTAGTGCAGCTGCCCTTTTATGGTTCAATATATTCTTCTTTATAGAGGGCAGGATTGGCTGCAGTATTCAAACTCTGTGCAGACGCCCACAAATTCGCCAGGAATCGCGGCATCATCTGCTGTGAAGGAAGAGTGCCATATCTGGAAAAGTAAACAAACAGTTTTAAATAAGTTCTTGCATTATGGGGCAGGTGAATTTCCCTTGCGTAGTAATCATTTTCCGTGATGGTCGCAAAAGAACGGGTTTCAAAGCCTGAAATAAACCTTGTACTCTTACCGTTATATTCCTTTTGAATATAATGGATTTTTTTAATAATCGTGGGATCATCCGAGCCATCATAATTGGCCAGTCTGGCCTGCCGAAATGCGGGAACAGAAGACAGGTTTTCTGATATACCCAAAGCGTGGGCATATGCTTTATCATGTCCTTCATATAGAGGCTTGATATTACATTCTCCATGATATCCACTAGCGGAAATTCCTCATTTCTCAAATAGGGCGGCCTGAATATTTGTCTTGAAAGCTTAAGCTCATCGAGTGAATCACAAACTAATGAAGTGAAAAAATACCACTGCCCATTGTTATCCAGGCTGACATCATAATCCTGTCCATCTTTTTCAATCCGGAAATCAGTAAAGCGGTCTTCACGGTCGAAAGTAAAATCTAAGTGCTCTTTTTCTGCTTGCCTGAATCCATATGGAATCTGAATCGGTACACAAACCTCTGAGAAGTATTGATTTTTCATGCAATCCACACCTTGCATTCTTTTTTTTAATTTTCCCTGCTATCGAAAATACCCTGCAGAATTCTTAGTCATGCCAAAAAGTAAGGATAAATTCCTTTAGTTATATAAAAATAATAAAAACGAATGGAAAGGACACCGAGAATGAAAAAATGCATTTTTCTAGTCATCACTCTTTCATTAATCTGGCAATTCAATTGGACATCTGTACACGCCGAAAACAATCCCCGCAATATTTATGAGGTAAAGCAGGGGGATACCCTGACAATGATTGCAAAAAAATATGGATCAACAGCAGGGGACTTAAAGCAATATAACGGCTTGCAGTCAGACAGACTTTTAATAGGACAAAAGCTCCGTGTTCCAATCATGTACAAAGTGGCACGCGGGGATACACTCTGGAAGCTGGCGGGAAAATTCGATTCCGCCGTGCCGATTATTAAAGAAGCTAATGGGCTATCTGCCGACGGCTTGAATGCAGGGCAAAAATTAAAAATTGTTCCTAAGAAATTAGCCATGGATGGAAAGTTCATCCTCATGACGAGAGAGGAATTCCGGGATTGGATATTCAATCAGAAATTTACGAGAAAAGTGGCCAAAGTTCAGCAGCATCATACCTATCAGCCATCTTACAAACAGTTCAATGGCTCAAATCATTTTGCTTTAATGAAGGGTATGGAAGAGTATCATGTAACCGGGATGAAGTGGAGTATGATCAGCCAGCAGCTGACCACTTTTCCGGATGGAAAGGTGGCTGTGGGAAGGCCGTTCGATATAGCGCCGGAAGGATCATTCGGACTGCAGAATAAAGAAGCTATGCACAAGATCGAAGCGGATGCGATAGCGATTGAAAATCTCGGGAATTTTGATGATAATCATATGACTGCTGAACAAAAAGAAACGATCGTGACAGTCACAGCTCTCCTGATGCTGAAATATGGCCTTGCGCCATCCATTGACAGCATCACCTATCATCATTGGTGGGATATTAACTCCGGAGAACGGGTGCTGGATAGCAGTCATGGACATGCAGTGAAAACGTGTCCCGGCACTGAATTTTTTGGCGGTAATTCGACTGCAAGCGCTAAGAATAATTTATATCCACTAGTTCGGATAAAAATGCAGGAAATCAGAGGAACATTGCACTAATGAGAAAAACCCGCAGCTGGTACGGGTTTTTCTCATCGTTTTTTCTTTTTCTTTTTATCATCTTCTGCTGCAAGCTTCGCTTTATTTACACTTTCGAGCTCTACTTGCACATGGATTTTACTTTCCGCGACTGCCGTTACGCTGGTCACTTTGCCTTTGCGTCCTTTAATTTTAACCTCTTCGCCTTGATTTGGGACACTTTTGCGAAGCTGATTTAATAAAACATTTCTCCCATCAAGATAATACACCGTAAACATTCTCATCACACCTTTTTTCTATGGAATGTGGTACAAGTTATTGCACCTTTCCTATAAAATATAGGCTTAGTGATAAAAATAGACCGATTATATTTACTTTTTTAAATAATAGTTGCGAACGTATGTTCTTTGTAGTAAAATTAAATTTGTAATTAATGTTAAGAAAAATGAAAAAATTAGGGGAGCTGATTAGAATGACAGTTAAAGTAATTCCTTATTTAGTGATGGACGGAAATGCGAATGAAGCGATTGAATTTTACAGAGAAGCGCTGGAAGCGGAAGTTCTGTATAAGCAAACATTTGAGGAAGGGCCGGAAAACCCTGAATATCCACTTCCTGATGAAGCAAAGAACCGCATTATGCATGCAACGGTAAAGGTTGGGGAGAATGAAATCATGTTTAGTGATACATTCCCTGGCCAGAATCATCAAATAGGCAATCAGGTGACCATTTGCCTCTCTACATCAGATTCTCAAAAATCGAAGAAATTCTTTGAAGCTCTGCAGCAGGGCGGGCAAGTGACGATGCCTCTTCAGGAAACATTTTTCAGCCCTTCATATGGCAGCGTTATCGACAAATTCGGAGTAAATTTTCAAATTTATACTGAAGGCGAGCATTGATTCGGCAAAAATAGAAGCCACTCCATATAATAGGAGTTAGAAAATGAGCATCGTTAATTATCTTGGCTGTAATGTTCTACTGCCAGTCAGTGATTCTGAGAGTGATGATGAGATCATAATAGGTGATTTCTTCTCAGATGAAGAAATGAGGGCAGAGGTACATAAACATCTGTCAGCAAAATATATCTACGAGGTATCCTCTAGTCAACACGGCAGCATTTGGTTTAATAAATACTACAAAAAAGACTATCCAAAAGGGCATGAAGAAGGGCAGCAAATTTTCAAATTGCTATGTGCTTTTTTAGATCAGCACCTTGCATCAGGGGATTATTGTGAACTGTATACCTGCTGGGTTGGTGACGAATCGGAAGAACCTGAATACAAGGACTGTATTAACCTTCATGAATTTGATATCGATAAGATTGAAGTATTTGAAAAATCATTGCTTGTTATCAACAAATAAATGTCTGTTTGAGCCATTCCTTTATGGAGGAGGAATAGGCTCTTTTTTGTGGAATTGTTTAATTTTAGCATACTCAAGTTCATGATAGAATTATTTATCAAGTAAGAGAGGGAACTTTTATGATAATAAAATCAAAAGAACACATAGTTAATAATCTGAACTACATTATTAGATCTGCTGTCGAGGAAGATGCAAAGGAACTTTCTAAAGTAAGGGTGCAGATTGATGGCGAAACGGAGAATATGGACCGGGAAGCAGGCGAAGCATTTATAGATGAAACAGGTTTTAAAGAGTTAATTAATAAAGATTCCATGAGTAGCCGGAATATATTCCTGGTTGCTGAAGTGAATGGAAAAATTGCCGGCTTCTCCAGATGTGAAGGCAGCGAACTGAAAAGAAGCGGTCATAAAGTTGAATTTGGTGTATGTGTTCTCAAGGAATTCTGGGGCTTTGCTATTGGAAAAAACCTATTAGCACAGACTATTCAATGGGCGGACTCTAATCATATTAAGAAGATTACTTTAAATGTTCTTGAAACAAACGAGAAAGCGATAAAGCTGTATGAGCAAAATGGCTTTGAAATAGAAGGAATATTAAAGATGGATAAGCAGCTGTCTGATGGCAACTATTACAGCACCATCGCAATGGGAAGGATTAATGATAATACTCTAAGATGAATAATTTCCTCTAAAGAAAGAAAAGAACATGAAGGAGCTAAAGCATAAAACACGGAGGAGCCGGCACGAAGCACTTTGGCTCGATGTTTCCTTGGATATCAAACCCCAGTTTACATACTTGGACCCCGGCACTGCTTCCTCTCATTTCCGCAACTCCGTACCCCTTATTTATGAATTGAATATAATTTAACATACGTCAGCTAAGGAGTATGTTATGGACAATCAACTAAAAGAGATCGTCGGAGCCACTTTAGCTGCGATCGGAACGATCATTTCAGCTGTCTCAACCATACCCGTAAAGTCGAAAAAAATGGAAAAACTTTTTGAGGGGCTTGATATCGTGGGAAACAGCCTCCAAGGAACAGGTAACGCTCTTCAGGCGGATGGGCAAAGCGTGCCATCACTTGAAAAGGTCGGCAATGAGATACAGGCAATCGGAAATAGTATAGTCATTGCCGGATTAACTTTGGATTTAAAGGAAGACAATGAGGATAAATTAGTAATCGCAGGGAATTGGCTTCAGGCTCTTGGCGGTGCCGCAGCACTTGGAGATGAATTTGAAGATCCCACTGCAGCCGGACAGCTTTTTAATATTTATGGAAACTTGCTTCAATCAATTGGCAACTCCCTTCAGGCATATGGAGGCACGATAAATCTCAGGGAAAAAGAGCGGGGAGATTCGGGAGAAAGCGCAAATAACATTATTGCCGTTGGAAGCTGGATTCAGGCAGTCGGCTCTGTTTTATCAGTAATCGGCCAGCTTCAGGAGGAAAATCAGGAGATTTCTTCTGATAGCAGAGAAGAAAACAATGAACCTGACTCAAAAACTTCTGTGTGGCTAAATGAAGAACTTCTTTAGAAAGGGGTAATCATGTATCTAGAAGGAGATGAGCTATTAACAATCGGAGCTTATTTTTTGGTTGCGGGCACATTTATTTCTGCGATTGGTGAAACCATGAAGCCAGATGAAAACAATTTGAACAAAAAATTAATCCGGGACGGTAACGGAGTCCAGGCGGTTGGCAATAGCCTGCAGGGATTTGGAAGGATAAGTGCAGCTGAAGGAAATGAAGAAGAAGCAAATCTATATGGAATTATCGGGAGCTTTACCCAGGCAGGCGGCAATTCCATCAACACTGCCGCAAACAATATCGAAATACAATATCCATCAGTTTCTGTGGCAGGCTTTAATTCACTGGGCAGTACCATTCAATCGATGGGGTCAGCTTTGGAAGCTGCGGGAGTTGCAAACTCGGAAAATAATATACTCAGCAATCTCGAGACTCTGGGCTACTCATTAATTTCCGTATCGGCCATCCTCGACGCTATAGGAATTCTTATAGAAGATGAAGAGAGTATCCAAAAAAGACTGCTTCTGGCTGCAGGAGGATGGCTGGAATTCATTGGTGCCTCTCTTGGCGCCTATGTAATAATCAAGGCAGCTGAGGAAACAGCATGATTTTACATTAATAGAGAAAATAAACGTTTATCATGATGATATCAGTTGATATATGTTGAATATCAATATGCTAGCAGTTGCTATCTTTGTGCGAATGTGTCGAATTTCCGGTGATTATACAAAAAAACCTGGAATAACACTACTCCAGGCAAGCTTACAGTTTTATTATACCCCTTCAAACAATACGGCAGCACCGACGCCGCCTCCGCTTCCAATTGCAGCTAATACATATTTGGAAGGAGGTCTTCTTTGGACTTCATAAAATAATTTTGTAATCATCACAGCTCCTGAAGCTCCATAAGGGTGGCCGATTGTTAGAGCACCTCCTTTAACATTCAGTATTTCATAAGGAATGGAAAGCTCATTGGCGCATGCTGCTATTTTTGATGCAAATGCTTCATTAATTTCGATTAAATCAATATCGTCAATTGTTAAATAATTTCTTTCAAGGATAGCTTGTATGGCTGGGACAGGCGCAGATCCCGGATAGTTGGGATGTACACCTGCTACTGCACTATCGGCAAAACGCAGAATGGGCCTGTAGCCGTTTTTTATTGCTGTTTCTTCCTCCATCACCAGCACAGCAGCTGCCCCATCATGGATTCCGCAGCTGTTAGCTGCTGTTACAGTGCCATCCTTTTTAAATATAGGCTTTGCACGTTTAAGAAGAGTTTCCATTTTTCTTTTTCTAAAAAACTCTTCATCATTCAGATGTCTTCCAATTGGGATCATTTCTTCGGCCAGCAGTCCCTTTTCAAAAGCTTCCCAGCTCCGTTCATAGCTCAATTGTGCATATGTATCCTGACTTTCCCTTGATATGTTGTATTTCTCGGCTACATTTTCCGCTGCCGCACCCATATCGGGGTCTCCTATTTTTTCCGGGGAGAAGCGGGCCCTTTTAGAAAAGGGCGAGGTGCTGGCACTTTCGGTACCGCCCGCTATATAACAAGTCCCGGCACCTCCTTGGATGTAATAGCATGCCAATCGAATGGCTTCAAGACCCGCACTGCATTGCCTGTCCAGGGTTAAGCCCGGAACAGACAAAGGGAGTCCTGCTTCCAATGCTGACAAGCGGGCTACATTCCCGCCAGGTCCTACGACATTGCCCAAAATGACATCATCAATTTTATCTTCCATTCCTTCAGCAAGATAATTCAGAAGCGGGGCAGCAAGTTCATGGGGCTCATAGTCCTTAAGCATCCCATTTACTTTTCCAATAGGTGTTCTTTTTGCCTGTACAATCACTGCTTTCTTAATGGCTAATCACCTTTCTTTCGAAAGATTCCTTCAGCTGGGCACGGGCAATTTTTCCGCCGGCTGTGTAGGGCATTTCTTCAGTGAAAATCCATCTGCGGGGAACCTTATATGAGGCTAAATGTTTTTTACATAGGCGCTTTAACTCAAGGGCATCTGTTTTGCCTTTGATGACCGCAGCTGCAATTTGCCCCCAATATTGATCTTCCAGTCCTATCACAGCAACCTCCTCGACATCCGGGTGCAGACTGATCACTTTCTCAATTTCTTCAGGAAAGATATTAATAGCTCCATATAATATCATGTTCTTTTCGCGTCCGCTGATGTATAAATATCCTTTATCATCAACATAGCCCATATCATCAACGGTGGCCCATCCATCCTGATCCTGTATGGAATGGATTGTTTCATTTGAAAGGTATCCATCGAAAATAAGTTCGCTTCTGACAAATATTTTGCCAATTTCATAAGGAGCGAGTTTCCTGCCGTCTGTTCCTCTAATTTCGATTTCAACACCATGGCAGGGCTTTCCGACTGATCCTGCTATATCCTCATCGGCAAGAAATGTTACATAGCTCAATTCACTGGCTCCATAAAATTCGATCATGGAGAGCTGGGGGAATATTTTGCTGATTTCCAGCTTCGAAGTTTCATCCCATTTCGCACCTGAGGAAAAGATTTTTATAGGCTTCTCTATGATTCTTTTTTCTCTTAAAATAGCTGAAACCATGGTCGGAACTGTATAAAGTGTGCTGATGGGCTGCTCCTCGATACATGAGAGAACCTGGGCTGCACTGAATTTCTCGAGCAGGTGAACCGTTCCGCCCGTACACAGCGTACTTATCGCGCCATACAAAAAATGAGAGTGGATAAGTGCCCCGGGAATCAGGACGTGTTCCTTCTCATTCATCTTAAAATCGTAATGGTTCACCTTGAAGCTTGCTGCCCAGGATCTATGAGAGCGGATAAATGCTTTTGGGATGCCGGTCGTGCCTGAAGTAAATCCCATATAAAATGGGCGGTTCCTTTCTGAATCGATGTGAAATGAAGTGCTTTGACCGCAGATTTCCTCCATCGTATCCTCCCAGATAAGCACGAAAGGGTGCAGGCTGGCAATCTGATCATAGTATTCTTTACCTGTGATCACGATAGAAGGGTTGGATATTTCAATCCGCTGCTTAAGTTCTTCGGCCTTCCATTTTAAGTCGAAAGGTACAGCTGTCCATCCAGCCATGGAGGCACCTGTGAATAATTGCAGAAAAGGAATTCCATTTGGCAGCAGGATTGCTGCAGTTTTATTGGTTACAGATAAAGAATGAAGCCAGTTAGCAGTTTTGCAGAGATGAGAGCTCCACTCTTTATAGCTTAAAGTTTGGCTTTTCAAGATGATTGCTGCATTATTTGGAGATTCTTCGGCGAGTTTTTTAATATTTGCTGTAATATTCGTCAACGGGTTGTCCTCTCCTTATGGAAAAGGAGACACCTTATAGTGTCTCCAGAGATTTAGAAAATTGCTTATTTATAATCGGATGCTTAAGCAGCCGGAATACCAGGAAAGAAGCGAGCGTCGCTTTTAACACATCTCCCGGAATATAAACCAAGCTTAATTTAATCGCATCAGACAAAGGAATATTCATCATAAAGGCCTGTACCGGAATTCCCAAAAGATAGATGAGGAATATGCCGACAGTCAGGTTTATGAGCAGGATATTCTTTAATTTTAACGTTTTGAAGCGTGAGAGTAAATACCCGATAAAAAATGCTGTAAGTGGATAGGAAATCAAATACCCTGCACTAGGCCCGAAGAATACACCAATGCCGCCGCGGCCTCCTGATAATAATGGTGCACCTGCAGCAACCAGGAGTAAAAACACTGCCATGCTGATTCCGCCAAGTCTGGCGCCTAAAATACCGCCGGCCAAAAGGACACCGAGTGTCTGCAAGGTTATCGGAACGGGTGTAAAAGATAGCATGATTGGAGGAACAAGACCAAGTGCTCCCATTACTGCTGCAAATAAAGCCACATAAGTCATCTCTTTAACTTTCATAATACCTCTCCAATTCAAATTAATAGGTTAACTGGTTTCATTTTATGGTTAACACAAATGTTTGTCAACCTAAAAAAAACGAAGTTTACAATCATGAGGATACAAGTTGGTTTAATGCTGTAAGTTTACTAGTATATATGTACTGAGCAGATGCAGCCATTAAATATTCATGTTTATTTTTTCTAAAATAAATCAAACTAAGCGGGTATCAAAATATTTTATAGGGGGTATTTAACGTGTCCAAGAAAAACAATACACCATCTGAACAAGTTGACCAAAAGGCATTATTGGACAATAAAGTGCAAGATGCGAGAAAAAACAACTTCGAAGAGGACCACATACGCAGAGTTACATCAAATGGTGCACAAGGTCAATAATTAGAAGCCCAGTTACAGAAATAAAAACCCGTTCTTAAATGATCGGGTTTTTATTGTTGCTTAAGAGACTGGGGCTATGATATAAAGGACAAGATATTTTTTGACTATTCAGTTGACTATTCCAGAATATGATTTATGATAGGGGTAACCGAAACATTGTTTTACTTACAAAACAAACATGTGTGGAGGTTATACAATGCCATTTATTGAAGTGAATGATTTAACGATTCATTATGAAGTTGAAGGAAATGGTGAGCCGCTTGTTATTCTTCATGGGCTGGGAAACAATTCACAATCCTGGAAAAAGCAGCTGGAAGGGTTAAGTAAGGAATTTACTGTTATTGCCTGGGATGCGCCCGGCTATGGCAAGAGCTCTGATCCAAGGGAGGAATTTACACAGTTCAGCCAATTTGCTGATGTTTTAAAGGGCTTTATTGACGGTTTGCATTATAAAACTGTTAATCTTTTAGGCCATTCAATGGGTTCAGCCATTGCTCTTGATTTCTGCAGCCGTTATCCTGATATGGTGACCAGGCTGATCATAGCCGATGCCACTCGCGGTGCCGCGGGGCAGAGTCAAGAAGAAAACGAAAGAAAGCTGAAGAACCGCTTACATAATATTGACACATTGGATCCAAAGGAGTTGGCTCAATTAAGGGTAAAAGAACTTCTTGCGCCAAACCCGGATCCTGAAGTAAAGAAGGAAGCAGAACGCATCATGTCCCAGGTGAGGCCGATGGGCTATCGCTCTGTGGCCTTTTCACTTTCAAATTTAAATCAAATGGATATTTTGCCTTCCATTCCTGTTCCTGTCCTTGTTATTTGCGGGGCATTGGATAAGGTGACTCCTGTAAGCGAATCTGAAATTTTCCATCAGTATATCCCTAATTCAATTCTGAAAACCATTCCGAAAACAGGGCATTTATGCTATCAGGAGAATGCGGACTATTTTAATGCCCTTATTTTGAATTTCCTGCAGGGAGCATACAAAAAAGAAGAATTAGCTGAAAGGTAACCATAGAGAAATATTTCCTATTTCTCTCCTGGTTTTGTTAATATGTTAGTAAAAATGTAAACAGGGGGTGACTTGCATGGCAAAAGAGGAGAAAGAGCGGTATAATGCCAATGCTCTGGTACGGGGGCTGGAAATCTTAAAGCTCTTTAATGAGGAGCGTCCAACTCTGTCACTGGTTGAAATTGCAAAAGAATTGAATGTTAGCCGAACAGTCCCGTATCGATTATTGTATACTCTCCAATCGCTTGGTTATCTTGACCAGGACGAAAACTCAAAGAGATATAGTTTAACGCCCCAGGTATTAGAATTGGGCTTTTCCTACTTAAGTACGTTAAAACTTCCGGAAATTGCCCAGCCATATTTGGAAACATTAAGAGATGAAACAGGGGCTTCCTGCCATTTATCTATTCTGGATGGGAATGAAGTGGTGTATGTTGGCAGTGCTCCTGTCAGAGGGGTATCTGCTATTAATGTCAATATCGGACTGAGGCTTCCAGCTCATGCAACAGCAAATGGTAAATTGCTGCTTGCCTATCAGCCGCAGGAAAAGCTGAAACAGCTTTTTTATGGATCCGAATTAAAACCGTATACGGATCGGACAAAAACATCCCTGGCTGATTTTCAAAATGAAATTGAAATAATCAGGAGAAATGGATACTCCATTACAAAAGGAGAGCTTCACCATGGGATTCAATCAGTAGCGGCGCCCATATTTGATAAAACCGGCAGCATTATGGCGGCTATTAATGTTGTAGCAACAGAGACAACATTCCATGATGAGTTTATTGAACAAGTAGCGCTGCCTAAAGTGCTTGAGATTTCAAAAAAGTTATCAGGATATATGGGATATCATTTATAAGAATAGAAAGAGTGGTTAAAAGCTTGCAGCTGCTGCAAGCTTTTTTGTTTTGTATATAAAACATTTTTTAGTAAATGAAACAAATTAAAATTTTTCATTGACTCAATTTTCGAAAAACTTTACACTATTGATAAGTGGTAAACATTGTTTTGTATGTAAAACATAATATGGCTGAAAGGAGGGAAAAAAATACCACCCAAAAAATATTTTCTTATGAAGTATAATATTTGAAAAGTAATTGAAAGCGATTACAAAAAATGAATATGTTTCTTGAAAGGGGATCACAAATGCTGAAAGGGAACAAAAGATGGCTCTATATTGCTGTGCCTATATTCTTTTTCTGGTTTTTTGGACAAATTGATAAACTGGGAATCTCGGTTATTCAAACGGATCCTGGCTTCCTGAGTGATCTGGGGCTTACAGGGGCAGACAAAAATGCCAAAATTGGCTTAATAACATTTATCTTTACTATCTCTTACGCCGTTTCAAATATATTCTGGGGCTTTGTTATTGATAAAGCAGGTCCGCGGAAAACGGCAGTATTCGGGCTGTTCATTTGGACTGCGACCATGATTGCAGGCGGTTTGGCAACTTCCTATGAGATGTTTTTAATCAGCAGGGTAATTCTTGGATTCGGTGAAGGGATGATGATTCCGGTCTGCGGAAAATTCATTTCAAATTGGTTTAACCAGCGGGAACTTGGCCGGGCACAATCTACCTGGCTCGCGGGCAATTATTTCGGACCTGCCTGTGGTGCTGTTATATTGACTTTAGTGCTTGCAACCTTTCATTGGGAAGCTGCGTTTTTCTTCCTCGCTGCTTTTAATCTGTTTTTTGTTATTCCAATGTTTTGGTTCCTTACTCGGGATACTCCTGAAGAACATTATGCAATTGATAAGGAAGAGCTTGCGTATATCCGCAAGTCTGATGGCACTGAAAAACCAAAGAAAAGCTTTGCACAGGACTACCGCTATTGGATCGTTTGGTTTGGCATGTTAATGTCATCGTTTTTGTTTTTCGGAATCAGCATTTGGCTGCCTACTTATCTCGTTGAGGCGAAAAGTTTCTCAAGAGAAGCAATGACGGGGATTACCTCATTATCCTGGCTGTTTGCTCTGGGCTTTGTCTTATCCTGCGGATTTTTGGCTGACAAAACAAGACGTCCAAGCTTGCTGGCCACGATTCTATTCAGTTTAACGGCAGTCTTCTTAACAGCAGCTATTTTTGCACCACATCCGGTTCTGGCTGGTATTTGTATGGGACTCGCAATGGGAACTCAAGGCGGGGTGTTCCATTTAAGCAATTTATTTATCGTAAAATTTTCAACCCCGGAAACAGCAGGGCGCGCTGCCGGTCTTATGGGATTCACTAATATTTTGGCGGTTTTTCAAGCTATATCATGGGATGGATGAGAGACCTTGCAGGCGGGGACTTTGGCCCATCGATTGTTATGCTTATCATTGCAGCAAGCTTAGGCTTCATCGCTTATATATTTACAATCAAAAAAGAGGCAGCTGAACTTCGAATTGAGCAGATTCCTCCAAATAGAAAAGTAATCGTATGATAGTTTCATATTTGAAACAAGGTTTTAATAATTTAATTTTTCTCAATATTTTTAATTGACATATTAAATATTGGGATTTATTATTAATCTGTAAGTAAAACATTGTTTTGTATATAAAACATAATAAAGATTTAGGAGTGATATTATATGTCAGCTGAAAAATTTGATGTGCAAGCTTTCGAAAAAAAATATGTAGCAAGGCTGCAAGATCGATCACTGGACTGGAATGTTCTTAAATTTCAAGAAGAAATTGATCCAAAGTACAAAAGGGCGCAAATGAGATATATTGGCCGCGGGGCAACAGCGAATAATGATTCAAATGTGATTGCAGCGGAACATTTCACACTCAGCACGATGGTGCTTCCAGCTGGATGTGTTGGACCTCTTCATCTTCATGATGATGTGGAAGAAGTTTTCTTTATTCTTAAAGGGAGTGTAAAGGCTCTTATCCAGGAAGTAGGCAAGGATGAAGTACATGAAATTCGTCTGAATGAGCGTGACTGCATCAGTTCTCCTCCGGGAGTGTACCGCGGCATTCATAATGATGGCGATGAAGAAGCATTAATGCTGGTTATGCTTGGAGCAGTAAAACCAAATCTTCCTACATATCCGAAAGGGAGTGCTCTTGAAGAGCTGCGCATTCAGCGTGCGAAAGAAAGAGAAGCTATCATCAACGGAAAATAATAGTTTCTGGCAAACTGGCACTCTAATGAATATAACCGGGATGGTCCGCTAAATTTAACTCTGCCGGGTCATCCCGGTTCCTTTAACAAAAAATGTTTCCTCGGCAGCCAATGATCGGAGGATTGTAAATCTATTATTTTGGAGGTGCATAGGATGTTAGGTATTACTCACTTGAGGCACATTAGTCTCATTACTCCAGTTCTTGAGGAGCAGGCTGAGTTTTACGAGAAGATTTGGGGACTTGATAAGGTATCCGAGGATGGGGATTCTGTCTATTTCAGGGGTGCTGGTTCAGAGAATCATATTTTAAATTTGAAGCGGGGAGAAAAAGCGGGGCTTCACCATATTGCATTTGGAATGGTTGATAAGAACGCCGTTGACAGGGCAGCGGAGATTCTGGCTTCCAAGGGTATCCCGGTTATTTCACCGCCGGGCTATTTAGATGAAGAAGGTAAAGGGTACGGACTTCGCTTTGCTGATCCGGAAAACCGCTGCATTGAACTTTCAGCATGGGTGGAAATGCACACGACTATCTGGAATAAGAAGAATGTGGATCCGGTGAAGCTGAATCATGTTGTCATGAATACGGCAGACCTGGATATGATTACAGATTTTTATACTAATATTTTAGGATTTAAGGTAACTGATTGGAGCGAACACCAAATGTCTTTCCTTCGCTGCAACAGGAAGCATCACTCACTTGCCTTCAATCAGGACCAGCATGCATCTGTCAATCATATTGCCTATGAGGTAGACACGGTGGATGAAGTCATGCGGGGGATTTCAAACGTCAGAAAAGCAGGTTATCAGGAGCTTTGGGGGCCTGGACGCCATGGACCGGGAAATAACATCTTCTGTTACTTTCAGGATCCTGCCAAATTTGTCATGGAATACACGTGTTATTTAGAAACCATTGAAGATGAGGAAGAATGGGTGGCTCGAGTATGGAAAAGGGTTCCACACCTGATGGATCAATGGGGAATAGCCGGACCTCCAAAACCTGAAGCACGTGCAGCCATGGGCGGAAAGCCTGATCCAGGTTGGGTTAACGTGAATGCATTAACCTAAAGCTATTTGAAAGGGGTATCGTGATGGACTTTGGTTTAAAAGGAAAAACAGCAGTCATAATGGGCGGGACTTCGGGAGTAGGCCTCAAAACAGCAGAAATGTTCCTTCAGGAAGGTGCAAAAGTTGCGGTATGCGGCAGAAATGCAGAGAGGAAGGATAAAGCATTTGACCATTTATTGCATTTCGGGCCACGGGAATCAATCTTTGCCGCCACTTGTGATGTAACAAATAAAGAGGATGTTAATCGTTTTGTCGATTCAGCAGCATCCCGGCTTGAAGGAATTGATATTTTAGTTAATGCCGCCGGACAAAGTGTTATGGGGTATTTCTTTGATATTACAGATGAGCAATGGCAGGAACAGATTCAGTTAAAATATTTTGCCATTATCCATGCGGTACGTGCTGTCCATCCATATTTAGTGAGGCGCGGAGGCGGAAGGATCATCAATATTAATGCGACGCTTGCAAAGGAACCTGAAAGACATATGGTTGCTACGGCCGCAACAAGGGCAGGTCTTTTAAACTTAAGTAAAACGCTTTCCCAAGAGCTTGCATCAGACAATATCCTGGTCAACTCCGTAAGTCTTGGATTAATCCGTACTGACCAGTGGGAACGCAGACGATTGAAAAATGCACCTGATATGGATGCCGAGGAATATTACAAAGATCTTGCAGTAAAGCGGGAGATTCCGCTGGGCAGGGTTGGAGAAGCAGAAGAAGTAGCCAGTGTCATTCTCTTTTTAGCCTCAAAGCAGGCAAGTTATGTTTCAGGATCAACCATTGAGACAGCTGGAGCGCTGGGGAAAGCGCTTTAATATTAAGCAAAGGCAGGAATGATTAGGATGAGCCAACAGGAACAATTGGAAATTGCACCGGTAAAAGCAAGTGAGCAAATGGAAATTACTGCAGCAGATGCAGTTGTGAAGGAACTCGTCCGTGCTGGTGTTGAGGTGGCATTTGGGATTGTAAGCATTCATAATATGCCGATTTATGATGCCATCCTCCGTGATGGAAGAATTCATCTGGTATGCTCCCGCGGGGAGAGCGGTGCGGCAAATATGGCAGATGGTTATGCCCGTGCGACAGGAAAATTGGGAGTGGTCATCACGAGTACGGGAACTGGTGCAGGAAACGCTGCTGGTTCACTGATTGAGTCATGGGCAGCGGGGGTTCCGCTCCTGCATTTAACAGGTGAGGTTGCATCCCCCTATTTGGGAACTGGAAGAGGCTATATTCACGAGTGTAAAGACCAGCTGTCTATTATGGAGGGTTCATGCAAAAAAGCTATGCGGCTAAGAAGGCCTGAACAGGCAGCTGCGGTTATCAGGCAAGCCATTAAGGAAGCTGCTGCTGTACCTTCAGGACCTGTTTCAGTAGAAATTCCAATCGATTTCCAATCTGCAATTATACCGGATTATTCATTGGAAGAAGTGAATGTTTCAGTACAGGAAAACAGCTCAATATCGTATCTTCCAAAAGAGGCGATAACCAAAGTCAGCCAGGCCCGCCGCCCGGTCATTTGGGCAGGTGGGGGCGTCATTAGCTCCGGGGCTTCCAAAGAATTGCAGGAGCTTGCGGAAAGGATCGGGGCAGCCGTTATTACGAGCCAATCAGGAAAGGGCAGCATTCCGGAGGATCATCCTCAATGTATTGGCCACTTTGCATCATTTGAATTAACAAAAGATTTAGTGAAAAAATCGGATCTCCTGATCAGCATTGGAGTCAGATTTAGAGGGAATGAAACCTCCAACTGGAAAATAGAAATTCCAGAAAATCATATCAGCATTGATGCTGATCTCCAGGCAATGAACAGAAATTATGCCGCGGCCATTGGGCTGGCAGGTGATGCTAAGCTTATATTGAGAAAAGTAAATGAAGAATTGGCTAAGGAATCATTATCACCTTCCAAAGATTATTTGGAAGAAGTGCTATCAGTAAGGAAAGAACTGCGTCTTCAGTTGAGAGCAACACTTGGACCATATGAAAAAATTGCTGATGCTATGCGTAAATTGCTCCCGCGGGATACTGTATTGGTGCGTGACGTTACGGTACAGGCAAATGTCTGGGGCAGCCGATTATTTGAAATATATCAGCCGCGTACATCCATACATGCTTCAGGCGGAGGAATTGGGCAAGGCTTGCCGACTGCAATCGGAGCACAAATGGGATGTAAGGATAGACAAGTTGTTTTATTAGCTGGAGATGGCGGCTTCATGGTCAATGTCGGTGAAATGGCAACTGCAATACAGGAAAGCCTTCCGATAATCGTCATCCTGTTTGATGATGCAGGATATGGTGTTCTCCGAAATATTCAGGATGCCGCTTATGGACGGCAGGTTGCGGTCGATTTAGTTAGCCCCGATTTCGTTTTGCTGGCTCAGTCCATGGGATTTGCATCTGCAAAAATCGGTTCTCCGGAAGAATTCTCATCCGAGCTGGAGAAGGCAATGGAAAGAAGAAAACCATCCATGATCGTAGTGGATATGGAAGCAGTCGGGCCAATGGCGAAACCATTTGGTGGGCCTCCTGGCGCGGCGGAAGCGTTCAAACCGAAAAAGTTGTAAGGGAGTGATTTGGGATGATTTCGACGTATCCATTTGTTTCAGGAAAATATTTAATAGCTGGAGAGTGGATTCAGACAGAAAATACAGCCCATGTTCTTAATCCGGCTGATCATCAGGAAGTTGTGGGCGAAGTTGCCTTGTGTACAGAAGAACAGGTTGAATTGGCCATTTCTGCTGCAGCAAAGGCTTTTGAAACCTGGTCGAAAAGTGAGATTGAGGACCGGGCAAACCGGATGAAGCTCGCTGCCGACGAGATTAAAGCAAGTGTCGAAGAGAACGTCACTTTGCTGATCCGAGAAAATGGAAAAGTGCTGGTGGAAGCGAAAAAAGACCTTCTGCGATGTGTTGATATTATGAAGGAAGCTGCCGAAGAGCTTTTGGAATGGTGGAAGCCTGAATCCATTCCCGGTTCCCAGAAGGTCCAAATCCGAAAGCGTCCCCGTGGGGTAACGGCAGTGATCTCTCCATGGAACTCACCAATGATCCTTACGTTTAAGCGGGTGATCCCGGCTGTTCTTGCCGGAAACACAGTCGTTGTAAAGCCGGCGACAAGCTGTCCGCTAACAATCATGTCATTCCTCAAGACAGTGGCTTCTTATTTCCCTGATGGAGTCATTAATGTTGTAACTGGTTCAGGAGGGCTGATCGGCAATAAGCTTTGCTCAGATCCGCGAATCCGAACCATTGCATTTGTCGGCAGTACCGAGACCGGGAAAGAAATCATGCGAGCTGCTTCAGGCACGGTGAAAAATGTCTACATGGAGCTTGGCGGAAATGATGCGGCTATTATTCTCGAAGATGCCAATCTGGATGAAAGCGCTATTAAGCGACTGCGTTTCGGAGTTCTTAGGGCAGCAGGCCAGGTGTGCTCAGCCATCAAAAGGATCTATGTCCATGAATCCCGATACGGGGAGCTGGTAGAAAAGCTTAGAAAAGAATTTCAGCATATTAAGGTTGGAAATGGCATTCAGCCTGATGCCGAGATGGGGCCTTTGAACAATAAGGCCCAGTACGATTATGTGAATGGGCTGATCAAACGTGCCAGAAAATCCGGAGCCACCGTCATCACAGGAGGGATTCAGCTTGATCCAGAGTCCTGGGATAAAGGCTATTACATACTGCCTGCAATCATCACCGGTGTGGATCAGAAAAGTGAAATTGTTCGTGCCGAACAGTTTGGACCTGTCATTCCAATCCTTCCATTTAAAGAGGATGAGGAAGTCATCAGCCTGGCAAATGACAGTGAATTTGGTTTAAGGGCTTCTGTTTGGACAGAGGATGAATCCAAAGCACTTGAATTTGCAGACCGGTTAGAGGCCGGCGCCGTTTTCCAAAATAATCATACCGTTTTTCAGGATCTCCATCTGGACTTCCCGGGTCTAAAGGAAAGCGGACTTTCACGAGAAACGCGGCATTGCGGTCTGGAGTTTTTTGCAGATTCCTATGGTTTTGCCAATTAGGGGGATAATGATATGAAATTAGCCTTAATAGGAGGCGGGAATATAGGCAGGTTCCTGCTTCAAAGCATTAATATAGACTGCTTAATACCGAATGCGAAAATTATTGGCCTTCATACTCGCTGCCAGGAACAGGCAAAGGAACTATCACGTGAATTTGAAGCGGAAATCTTTGAAGACGTGGAATCCCTTTTAAAATCCGATGCCGACCTGGTTATTGAAGCAGCAACTGTTGAAGCTGTAGAAGAGTATGCTGCTTCCATTTTGCTTTCAGGCAAAGATCTGGTTGTCAGCAGTGTTGGGGCATTGGCAGACCGGGAATTTTATAAGTGCCTTGAAGAAATCTGCATCTTAAATAATACGAAAATCCACTTGCCATCAGGGGCAATCGGCGGACTGGATGTTTTAAAAGCTGCCAAATCGATTGGTGAGCTGGATTCTGTCTCCATTATCACCAGGAAGCCTCCTCAGGCACTTCCTGGTGCCCCGCTTGATGGGGAAAAGGTGCTTTTTGAGGGATCTGCCGCCGAAGCCATTAGATTATTCCCAAAGAATATCAATGTTTCCATTATCTTGTCTCTCGCGGGATTAGGTGCCGAGAATACCGGAGTTAAAATCATATCCGATCCAGCAGCAAGGAAAAATAGCCATACGATTGAGGCAGCAGGTTCTTTCGGAAAGCTATCGCTTCAAGTCGAAAATGACCCGATGCCTAATAATCCAAAGACAAGCTACCTGGCAGCTCTAAGCATCCTGGCTTCATTGAAGAATAGGGATGAGATGATCCGGGTTGGATAGATGTAAACTGGTGCAACAGCAGGAAGAGAATATTTCATTCTTTTCCTCGCTCCATGGAGAAGCTTATTTTAAGACGAAGGGGGAATTTACATATGATTAAAACGACAACTAAGAATTTAGAAGAAATGACCCAAAAAGAAACGATCGGCTACTTGAACGAAACAGTCCAGCCTGAGGCTGGATCCATTCCTGCCTTTATCCTCGCAGATCCTAAGATTTACGATATTGAGCATAAAAAGGTGTTTATGAAAACCTGGCTTTTTATTGGCCATGAATCAGAAATCCCGAATAAAAATGATTATATGTTAAGAGATTTAGCAGGCTACTCCATTATTATTACAAGAGATTCAGAGAATGAAATCCGCGGTTTTTACAATATGTGCACACACCGGGGGATGAAATTATGCCGTGCTGACAAAGGAAATAAATCTTCATTTGTATGTCCTTATCATGGATTTAATTTTAAAAACAATGGTGATCTTATTGGAGTACCTCTGCAGAAGGATATTTATAGTGCTGACCTGGATAAGTCCAAACTGGGACTTCACAAAATAAGGATTGAATCATATAAAGGCCTTGTTTTTGGAACCTGGAATGAAGAAGCTGAGTCTCTATCAGATTTCCTCGGCGATTTCAAATGGTATTTGGATATTTTAGCCGGACGTGCTGAAATGGAAGTCGTCGGCCCTCCGCAAAGGTTTATCATCCATTCAAACTGGAAGGTAGGAGCAGATAACTTTGTCGGCGATTCCTACCACACAATGGTCACTCATGGATCCATTGCAAAATTGGGCATGGTGCCCAGTGCGACATATTCCAAAAAGGGATACCAAATCCACACTATGAACGGGCATGGTTTAAATCTGGGTACTCCTAATCCTGACTTCGCATTCCCTGAAGAGCTAAAATCTGAATATAAATCCAATTTAACAGATGAACAATATGATGTGCTGGCCAATTTGAAAAATATGATCGGAAACATCTTTCCAAACCTGAGCTTCCTCATTTCACATACAAAGGTAAAAGGACAGCTGATTTCGAATACAACCGTTCGGATGTGGAGGCCAATTGGGCCAGATAAAATGGAGGTGATTGCCTGGTTCCTGGTAGAGAAAAATGCTGCAGAGGACTGGAAGAAACGTTCAAGGGATTCTTTCATTTTAACGTTCAGCCCTTCAGGCATTTTTGAGCAGGATGATACAGAAGTTTTTACTGACATCACCGCTGCCGCATCAGGGCCAATGCCTGTTATGAAAGAACTTGTTTACAATTATACGATGGGCATGGACCGGGAACCGGTCAGCGATTTCACCGGTCCGGGTGTTGTCTACGATGATAAGTTTTCTGAAGCAAATCAAAGGAATTTCTATCGCTACTGGCTTGATCTCATAAACGCTTAAGTAAACTGGAACGATGCCTGAAATGGGGGAATACGGAATGAGTTTAGAGAAAATGCTCGCAACCTATGAATTTGAACAATGGCTCTACAGAGAAGCTGAGCTGCTTGATCATATTGATTTTGATGGCTGGTTCAGCCTTATGCATCCATCCCTGATTTATCAAATGCCTGTACGTGTCAATAAGGAAGGCACCGAAAGGCCGGATTATGCGGAAGATATGTTTTCTTTTAATGATGATATAGATTTGCTGAGCCTGAGAGTCGAACGGTTAAAAACGGACTATGCTTGGGCGGAAATTCCTCCTTCCCGCACCCGCCGCTTTGTAAGCAATGTAAAACTGGCAGACTATGTCCCGAATGAAAAAGCATCTGTAAATAGTTATCTTCTAATCTATCGCAGCCGGAGTACAGACATTCATCATGACCTGATCTCAGGAGAGCGCCGTGATGAATTTACATATGAAGATGGCATCTGGAAATTATCAAAGAGGGTTTTCATTGTCGATCAAACAACACTCAATACCAGAAATCTCGCTATTTTTGTTTAAGGAGGAACATTCAGTATGGCACAGCTAAGCGGAAAATCAGTCTATTTGACCGGGGGCGCCTCTGGCATTGGCAAGGCTGTTACAGAGACTTTTATACAGGAAGGAGCCTTTGTAACTGTACTGGATAAATCAGCAGCTGGCCTTGAGCAATTGAAACAGGAATACGGGGATCGTGTTCTATGCATGGAAGGGGACGTCACTGAATACGGGGATCACATTAACGCCGTTCGAGCTGCTGTGGAAGCGGCGGGAAAACTCGATGTGTTCGTGGCCAATGCCGGCGTATTTGACGGATTTGCCAAATTTAGTGAAGTAACACCAGAGGCCATGTCAGATGCCTATGACCTGTTATTTACTATTAATGTTAAAGGCTATTTTAATGGTGCAAAAGCTTCTGCGGAAGAATTGAAAAAAACAAATGGAAATATGATTTTCACGGTTTCCGGAGCCGGCTTTTACCCAGACGGGGGCGGAGTCTGGTATACAGCAAGCAAGCACGCGCAAATCGGCTTAATGCGCCAGCTTGCCTTTGAATTAGCCCCGGACATCAGAGTAAACGCGGTGGCACCAGGCGGCACATTGACGGCACTCAATGTCATAGGCCCGCTTAAGCCGTTTGTGACAGCAGTCGATCCGGATACGAAAGCAAAAAGCATTAAATCCCGAAATCCCCTCCGCATAGCTATGACCAGCGAAGACCATGTTGGAGCGTATCTGCTGCTTGCTTCTGATCAATCCCGAGCCATTACAGGCGAAGTGATTTCCAGTGATGGAGGACTTGCTGTACGGGGATTATCTTAAAGGAGAAGCGTCATTTAGGAGGATTTTTTTTATGGCAGAAAGCAAAACTACTAAAGCGCCATTAGCTGGAAATCAGGAAATAAACCAGCTGGCTTTTGTTGTTCAGGATATTGATGAGGCTTGTGAGGCTTTTTCAAGTTTACTGGGAGTTCCGAAGCCCGAGTGGTTTTTAACAGGTGATCAGGAAGTATCAAAGGTAATTTACCGTGGAAACCCTACTGCATCAAGAAGTAAATTAGCATTTCTAAATACACCAACTGTTCAATTTGAACTTATTGAACCAAATGAAGAACCAGGCACGATGCGGGAGTTTTTGGATCGGGCTGGAGAGGGCATACACCATATTGCCTTTGATGTGGAATCCATCAGTGAACGAATGCCGCTTTTTGAAGAGAGCGGGTACTCACAACTGCAAAGTGGAGAATTTACATCCAGTGAAGGCAGATATGTTTATGCTGATACCTTGAGAGACTGCAAGATATTGGTTGAACTCCTGGAAAGCTCTGAGGCAAGAAATACTGCAGCTCCCCCTGATTCACTATGCCCCTTGCTTGGAACAAATAAAGTCGAGCAGCTGGCAATCGTGGTAAAAAATCTGGATTTGGCTGCAGAAGCTTACTGTAAGCTTCTCGGTGCCGATAAGCCACCCATTATACAATCAGGTCCAAGTGAAATGACGCAGGTCATTTTCAGAGGCCGGCCAACAGAAGGTAAATCAAGATATATGTTTATCAATACACCTTTCATTCAAATTGAATTAATCGAACCAGGTGATTCACCAAGTACTTGGCAGGAACATCTGGAGAAATACGGGGAAGGTGTCCATCATATTTCGTTCGTTGTCGATAACCTGAATGAAAAAATCAGATTGCTGGAAGAAATGGGATATCCTGTCATACAAACTGGCAACTTTTTTAATGGGAAAGGCAAATATGCTTATATGGACACAACCTCAACATTCAAAGTGATTATTGAATTACTTGAGAGATATTAAAAAACGGCTGCACATAAAAGTGCAGCCGTTTTTTTTAGGGTGGCATCACCTCCTGTTTAATTGTAAAATAATACTATTCTAGAAATTATTAGGGGGATTTATGTACACTTACCAATCTTTTGTAACAGATGGAACCTTTACATTATTGAGGCCAGTGATTTCTAGTTTCCTATTAATTACTGTGGTTCTATTCGTTCTTGTTTGGCTTCCTAAAGCCTTGCAGGGTTTCTTGAACGGATTTACGGTTATGGCGGTTGCCCTCATTTCAATCTTTATGTCTGGTCAGGTACTATTTTTTGAAGCCATTCTTGCCGATGAGTTAGGGATGGGAGGAGGAAGCGGATTTTGGATGTTCCTTGTGATTGTCATCCTGGGAACCGTGAGCCCCATTATTTATTTCATGAGACATAGGGAGGCGGGATCGTGACCAGTTCTGAAATTAAGAAACTGAGAGTCAGGCAGCTCCTGCTCTTAAATGGCACCCTCCTATTCTTCTTAAGTGCGACTTACATTTTACAAATATTAATAGATATTACTTTTTCGCAAATGTTTATTTTCCTTGGCACGGTAACTCTGATTCAATCAATTGGGGGATGGGCAAAACGTAATTCCACTAAATCTATTCTTCCTGTTATCGAACAAGTTGCCATCTATGAAAAAGAAAAGATGGGCAATGAATGGAGTAAGCAGCGGATTGTGGGGAGTATTTGGACATTGCTTTTTAGCAGCATACTATTTATCAATGCTTACTTCCATTCTGATTCCGGGGAAATTCTGAAAATAGAGCCGATGTTTTTATTTTTTCTTACAATTGCGATTCTAATCATGACCAATATCAGTATGGTCATTCACAGCAGGAAGGTGGATGTTGCTCAATCACCTGCAAACTTCACAGGGTACACACGTAACTCGAATGTAAGGGCTATTATCTTTGGTGCTTGTTACGCCATCCTTATCTTTGTGTTAATACTTTCTTTAGTCTAACCGCTCCATATATGTTTAGAGCGGTCTTTTTTCTTCTTAAATACAAGTTGACAGGTAGGAATAGTTGGTTATATAATGTGAGTAATTAATTCTGAGGGAGGAATAGATTATGAATGAACGTTATCCTGTTTTGGACGGTGCAGAATCATTCTACTATGAAGGCAATGAGATCGGGATTCTGATCACACATGGTTTTCTTGGAACTCCCCAGAGTGTACGGTTTTTGGGGGAGTCATTTGCCAAGCTTGGCTATACCGTCTTTGCTCCAAGGCTTAAAGGCCACGGCACACATTATAAAGATATGGAAAAAACCTCTCATGAGGATTGGTTTGCTGAAGCAGAAAAGGGGTATCAATTTCTAAAAGACAGATGCACATCTGTTTATGCTGCAGGTCAATCAATGGGTGGTGCATTGACCCTTTGGCTGGCAAATAAATATCCCGAAATTGCAGGTATTGTGTTAATAAATGCCGCTCTCCGGGTTCCATGTTATGAATATTTAAAGGGGAAAACAAATCCCAGATACCTTGATGAAGGTGCACCAGATATTAAAAAAGAGGATGTAGAGGAAATTACGTACGGGAAAGTTCCGGTTCCCTCCATCTTCGAATTGCAGAAAATCATGGAAAGAACACCAGACTTATTACCTTCCATTAAAACACCTGTATTAGGCTTTAAGTCGGTAGAAGATCATGTGGTGCCTGCAGAGTGTACAGATTTTATTTTGGAGAAGATTGGCTCCGTGAAAAAGAAAGCTATATCGCTCTATAACTCCTATCATGTGGCATCCATGGACAATGATAAAGAAAAGATTGTTAACATAACTCATCAGTATATTCAGCAGAATCAAGCAGGCAGCTTGTCCTTTGTGTAAGGACGGGCTGTTTTTTATGTCATGAAACCTTTTAAACATGATACCGTATAAAAAGAAAAGGGTATTCAGCCTGTAATACAGAATAAGACAGTATATTTTTCTAGGGAAGAAGATGATGGAAATGAAGGCGAGAAGTAAATTGCTCCGTATGTACAAATTGCTTTCTATGGCACTTCACATTATATTTCAAATTTACTGGTATAAATGGACCCGCAAATCAGAAGCAGAATGGGAAAAATTATGGTCTGGCATCGGGAAAAGATTCCGGACAACACTTTTTGAATTGGAAGGGCTGTTGATTAAGATTGGTCAGTTCATCAGCATTCGTTCTGATTTGCTTCCAAAAGCTTTCATCCAGGAGCTGCAAGACCTGACCGATAAGGTACCGCCATCGGAATGGAGTGAAATCCAGAGGATTTTAAACGAAGAGTGGGGGAGCGAGCTCTCTAAAAAGGTGGTGGCGATTGAAAAAGAAGCCATTGCATCAGCATCGATTGGGGAGGTATATAAAGGCGCTCTCCAGGACGGCTCAATTGTCGCCATTAAAGTACAGCGTCCTGATATTCAATCCATCGTACATACCGACTTCCGGACCCTAAGTATTCTTGTCTGGTTTGCTGATCGGTTTGTCCCTATTCCTAAGGGATTCCTTAATTTAAAGGTCCTATTTCAGGAGCTAAAGCAGGTTATTGAGCGGGAGCTTGACTTTACAAAGGAAAAGGATACCCTGCTTTATTTTAAGGAGCGATTTAAAGATAATGAGTTGGTTAAAATTCCCCGCGTGCATCAGGAGCTTTGCACTTCAAAAGTGCTTGTCATGGAATGGGTGGAGGGAAAAAGACTCAATGATTCAGCAGCGGTTGAAAAGCTTGAGATATCCCGTCACGATCTGGCACGCCGTTTGATGAAGATCTTCCTGCCGCAATGGCTGGAACCTGGGATGTTTCATGCCGATCCCCATCCAGGAAATGTGCTGTTTACAAGGGAGGGGAGGATCATTCTTCTTGATTTCGGCATGGCCGGGGAAATTTCAAAAAAAGATGCAGTCTCTTTTCAGAATTTAATTGAATCCATTCTCGCTAAAAACTACAGTAAAGCAGTCGAATGTCTGTCACAGCTGGGATTTTTGCTGCCGGAAGCTAATGCGGGAACAATGGAGAAGCTGCTGTCAGAATGGATGGCATTTGACCTTTCTCAGGTAAAAGATATGGATCTAGTGGCTCTTAAGCTTGAACTAAATGATATGATTGCTGCTCTTCCGATCCAGGTGCCAACCCGCTTTGTTTTTCTGGGCAGGTCATTTATGACAATAGAAGGGATTGTTCGCCATCTGGCACCAGAAGATGATCTTCTTGACCTTGGCAAACCAGTTTTTACAGAGTGGTTAAGCTCACAGGGGAATAAATGGTCATTCATTTGGAGCATTATTCAATCCCAGCCGCTCTTTAAAATTTTTCATTCAGCAGTGGAATTCCTGGAAACACCGCGTAAATTGGAAAAAATGAAAGAGGCCGGGCAAAGAAGGGATTTTCAGTTTACGATCTATGAAAATCGAAAAAAACAGCTTTTTCAGCTATTCATGCTAGGTTTAACTGGGTCTGGCTTTGGCATTTATTTAGAAGAAATGCTGATCATGCAATTATCCGCAGGCATCGCAGCCATTGCGCTTGCAGGGTTTGGAGTAAACAGCTGGAGGCTGGGAAAATGGCTGAAATATATGCCAGAAAAACGGAGATAATCAAAAGAGCCGAGTTTTGGCTCTTTTTTACTATTTTGATATATAACCAGCCAGATTATGATAAAATAATTAGTTAGGTAAACAATTATTCGGAAAAGGAGAGTACTCAGTGTGCTAATTCAAATCAATAAACAACTGGAGAAAATGATGCCATTGATTACTCCAATAAGCGTGGTTCTAGGTGTTATGCTCGCTGGTTATATTAAGGATTTTGCTTTTATCATCCCTTGGGTTTTTGCGTTTATGACGTTTTCAGGAAGTCTGAACTCCAGTTTTAGCAGTTTAAAAGAAATCCTTCATCATCCAAAGCCGCTTTTCCTCATATTGTTTCTGCTTCATATTTTGATGCCTCTCTTTGCATGGAGCACAGGTAAACTTGCGTTTGGTGATGATTCATTAACTATTACCGGGCTGGTATTGGCTATGGCCATTCCGACCGGCATATCGAGCTTCATCTGGGTTTCCATTTATCGCGGCAATATTCCGCTGACATTGTCCATCATTCTGGTAGATACCTTTTTGTCACCATTTATTGTTCCGCTGACATTGTCGATATTTTTCCAGAAATCTGTACAGATCGATGTTGTGCCGATGATGGCTGGATTATTCGGCATGATTGTTCTGCCTTCTTTTCTTGGCATGCTCTTCAATCAATTCGCAGGAAAAAGCGCTGCAGCCTTGAGCAGCCGGCTCTCTCCTTTTTCTAAGCTAGGAATGGCCATTGTGGTCATGCTGAATGGAGCTGTCGTCGCCCCGTATCTGAAGGAGGTAAATTTTAAATTGGTCCTCATCGGGCTTGCTGTATTTTGTGTGGCGTTTATGGGCTATCTTATCTCTTTCATCATCGCTAATTTACTGAAATACGATCAGGGCACGACTGTGGCCGTTACGTTTAATGGCGGGATGAGGAATATCAGCGTTGGCTCCGTCCTGGCAGTTACTTATTTTCCTGCTCCTGTTGCTGTTCCTGTGGTCATCGGTATGCTCTTTCAGCAGGTATTGGCGTCCCTGTATGGGATTATAATGAAGCGTCATTTCAGCAGGAAGGTTCTTCAGGAAGGTCATACTGTGTAAGGTTTAAGCTCCTGTTTCAGGAGCTTTCAGTTTGTAGACAAAAAGAGTTCGGAATAGTCTCATTCCGAACTCTTTTTGTCATTTTTTGTAGGACTTCAAGTAATTACAGAGAATTGCAGACCTCTCCGAGGTTATCATTTAGGCCATTTCTGGACCTTGCCAAGTCCAGTTGGCCATTTTCTTCAAATTCATGGCAGCGAAAGTAAGCATCGCCTGCATCGACATTTTTTTAAGTCCCCTGAGGGTTGTCCAACGCATGCCATGCTTTTCTTTTGCATCTGCGAATACTCGTTCAATTGTTTCTTTGCGTTTTTCATAGATCGGTTTGACGTCTTGATGGTGGCGAAGATGATCTGCTTCTTCCACATATTCCTCCCACACATGACGTTGAATCAGTTTTTGATGTGCTTGACTCTGTGTGCATTGAGACAAGAAAGGGCATCCAGCACAAATTCGAGGATCTGATTTATATTGACGATACCCTTCCTTTGTAGTTGTAGTATATTTTAATATCTCACCAGTTGGGCAAATGTAACAGTCAAAATGCTCATCATAAACATACTCATGTTTTCTGAAGAAACCCTCTTTTGTGCGAGGTCGTGTGTAAGGTAAAGCAGGTGTGATGTCGTGTTTCAATAAGTAGCTCGTGATAGCAGGTGTTTTATAGGCTGCGTCTGCCGCAACAGCTTTTGGTTTACTAACTTTCTCAATGACTTGTTCTACCAATGGCTCTAAAATATGACTATCATGCGTGTTACCAGGGGTTACAATTGCGCCTAACACGAAGCCGTTGCGGTCTGCGGCCGCATGGAAAGAATAAGCGAACTGTTTTGTACGCTCATCTTTTACATAGTAGCCACTCTCTGGATCTGTTGTACTTTCCTTGATTTCTTTGTATTCTTCTTTATCAAACTTATCTGGTGGAAACGGCTTTTTTCCATGATCCTCGCGGTCTTGGTTAATCTCCTCTTGAAGGCGTTCTTGATAAGCACGGGTTTCTTTTCGAACAACTTTCTTTTCAAATTTGCGTTTATTTGCACTCGCTTTTACATGAGTAGAATCTACAAAAACGTGTTCAGCACTAATTAAATTCTTTTCAGCTGCGGTTTTTAAGATTCGGTAAAATATTTGTTCAAAGAGATCGGTGTCTTTAAATCGGCGCTCATAATTTTTACCGAAAGTTGAGAAGTGAGGAACTTTATCGTGAAAGCCATATCCTAAAAACCATCGATAAGCCATATTCGTTTTCAATTCTTCAATTGTTTGACGCATGGAGCGAATACCGAAGGTATATTGAATAAATGTGAGTTTAATTAATATTACAGGGTCAATACTTGGGCGGCCTTTTTCTGAATACTTATCTTTTACCAAGTCATAGATGAATGAGAAATTAATCGCCGCTTCAATTTTGCGGACCAAATGGTCCGCCGGTACAAGTTCGTCTAAAGCAACCATTTCAATTTGATCCCGTTGAATTGGATTATGTTTTGAAAGCATTTAAATCACCTCAAGCATTGTATTACTTCTATTTTAAAATAAAAAAGACTGCAGACAAGCACGATTTTCATCGAGTTTGTCGACAGTCTGTAAGCTCCTGTTTCAGGAGCTTTTTTTGTTTGCCAATATATCATAAAAATAAATTTTTAATTAAATTATCCTTCCGCACATAAAAAAGCGTTATGCGCACATAAAATTTTTATCTGCACATAAAAATATTTTTCAATATAAAAGTGTGCCATCTGCATACAAAATTGGCTGAAATAATGGCCCAACAAGCAATTAAATATATAAATTTTACTAAATTTGAACAAAAAATATGATTTATCCCGAATTTTAACGGGTAGAATATCGTAGGGATATCGCCGGCATTGAAATTATCTTTAAAAAAAGTTATAATAAGACGTTGTTAACACTACCGAGGGGGAAGTTTTTTTGTCAATCGAAATTGGAAGTAAGGTACAAGGAAAAGTAACAGGTATTACAAATTTCGGAGCTTTTGTCGAACTGCCAGGCGGTACGACAGGTCTTGTTCACATTAGTGAGGTAGCGGACAGCTATGTTAAAGATGTGAATGAGCATTTAAAAGTTGGCGATGAGGTAACTGTTAAAGTGCTTAGCGAGAAGGAAGGCAAAATTGCCCTTTCCATCAAAAAAGCAGTGGACAGACCTGAAGGCCAATCTTCTTATTCTCAGCGCCCGCCGCGCCAGGGAAGAGATGATCGCCGCGGCGGTTCCAGAGATTTCCGTTCTAAAGGAAACTTTAAGCCGAAGGAAAGCTTTGAAGACAAAATGGCAAAATTCTTAAAATCGAGTGAAGAAAATATTTCTTCATTAAAGCGCAATACTGAAGGAAAGCGGGGCGGCCGAGGCGGACGCCGCGGTTAAGCAGCCCTTTAGATAGAGTGAAGCTTCAATCAGCGGGTGGTTTCCCAACTGATTGTTAGTTGAACCAATCTGGCCTATATGCTCAGTTAGACCTGAACCTCTGGATCAAAGGGTGGGGCTTACTGAGCATTAGACTGCGATAAAGGCAAGCCGTTTTAGGCTTGCCTCTTTTCGTTTATATTTCAATTATAATCGGCAGGATCATTGGTTTGCGCTTTGTTTTTTCAAATAAATACTGCCCAAGTGATTTCTTAATGCTCTGCTTGATGACATTCCACTGGCTTTTATCCTGTTCTGGAAGATCATTGACGGTTTTCTCCGCAATCCGATTTATTTCTCTCAGCAAATCTTCGGATTCCCGTGCGTAGACGAAACCTCGGGATATCGTATCAGGTCTTGATATCATTTTGCGCTCACTCTTGCTCATGGTCAGTACGATCACAATCATCCCATCCTCGGACAGCTGCTTTCTGTCCCGGAGCACGATGCTGCCAATGTCACCAACTCCCACTCCATCAACATAAGTATCTCCGGCAGGTACCCGCCTGGTCTGGCGTGCTTCTCCGTTCTCGATATCAACGACATCCCCATTTTTAATGATAAATGTATGCCCAGTTTCAACACCGATGGATTCAGCAAGCAATTTATGATGGTGAAGCATTCTATATTCACCGTGAATCGGGATAAAATATTTCGGCTTCATCAATGTGAGCATAAGCTTTAAATCCTCCTGATAGCCGTGGCCGGACACATGCATCCCTGTTGAGCTTCCTGAACCGTATATCACCCGGGCTCCCAGCTTGAACAGGTTGTCGATAATTTTAGAGACATCGCGTTCGTTCCCCGGGATTGGGGATGCTGCAAGAATCACGGTATCCTCAGGATGAATCTCTGCATCACGGTAATTTCCGGTAGAGAGCCGTGAAAGGGCAGCCATCGGTTCACCCTGGCTGCCGGTACATAATATGCACACCTTTTCAGGAGCCAGATTCATCGCTTCTCTTGGATTCACAATCATACCCTCAGGAACTGTCAGGTAACCGCGTTCAATAGCTACATCCACGACATTTACCATACTCCTTCCAAGCAGGACCAGCTTTCGGTTTGTTCTAATCACAGCGGCCACAACCTGCTGAACACGGCTCACATTGGAAGCGAAAGTTGAGATGATAATCTTGCGTGGTGCTTTCATAAATGCTTCCTCAATGTTTTCCCCGACAATATGTTCAGTTGGCGAAAAGCCAGACCGCTCAGCGTTTGTGCTTTCTGATAGCAGGGCCAGCACTCCACTGCGGCCGATTTCAGCCATCCTATGGATATCAGCATGCTCCTGATTTACAGGGGTTAAGTCAAATTTAAAATCGCCGGTATGGACAACATTGCCCTCTGGCGTCTTGAAAACAATGCCCAGACAGTCAGGGATGCTATGATTCACCTTGAAAAAGCTAACGCCTATTTTACCGAAATCAAGGCTAGAGTCAGAATCTATGGTTATAAGCTCTGAATCACCCAGCAGGCGATGCTCCGTTAATTTTAATTCAATCAGCCCAAGCGTAAATCGGGTCGCATAAACCGGCATATTGATCTTTTTGAGAAGATAGGCAACTCCGCCAATATGATCCTCATGTCCATGAGTGACAATCAGCCCGCGGATTTTATCCCGGTTTTCCTCAAGGTATGTGATGTCCGGAATGATCAAATCGATCCCCAATAATGTCTCGTCAGGGAATTTCCCTCCGGCATCAATCACGACAATATCGTCATCATATTGGATCACATACATGTTTTTTCCAATTTCATTGATGCCGCCCAGAGAAAATATGGATAGTTGCTTTCCGTTTGACTCCATATGTAAATCCTCCCACTAGTCATTTTTTATTAGCATTCCCGAATGTGCCTGCTTTATCATACTGTATTGCACACAGTTAGAAAGTTTGTCTGGGGATTTTAATCCTTTAAATCAGCGAATTAATTATTGACATAAAATACCGAAGGATGCATAATAATTCTAATTATAAGAAGAATTCAACAGCCATGACAGGGAACCAGTAAGTAGAACTCAGGCTAAAAGAGAGCAGGATTCACCGGCTGAAAGATCCTGCAGCCTGCAAAACTATTGAACCTAGCCCTTGAGCTGCCAGGCAAACCTGGCCGAATTTCCTGCGTTAAAGGATTTTCAAAGCGGGCACTTGCTGTGTGAAGTGCCAATGAAGGTGGTACCGCGAAAGACAAAGCTCTTCCGTCCTTTTTAAAGGGATGGGAGGGCTTTTTTTATTTGATTGGATGGTGGATAGCGTGAAAAGGAAACGAATTGTCGTCAAAATAGGAAGCAGTTCACTGACAAATACAAATGGAGGACTTTGCATCGAAAAACTTGAGGAGCATGTAGCTGCACTTTCCCGTTTAAAACAGCTTGGCCATGATGTCATCCTGATTTCATCTGGGGCAGTAGCAGCAGGTTTTGCTGATTTGGGCTATCCTTCCCGGCCTGTGACCATCGCCGGAAAACAGGCGGCTGCTGCAGTCGGGCAAGGGCTGCTGATGCAGGGATATACCGAAGAGTGTAAGAAGCATGGGATTGTAGCTGCACAGCTGCTGCTCACACGGCAGAACTTCCTGCACAAAGAGCAATATCAAAATGCACATGCAACTTTAGCGGAGCTTTTAAAGCGAAATATTCTCCCGATCATTAATGAAAACGATTCGGTGTCGGTGGAGGAGCTGGCATTTGGCGATAATGATATGCTTTCTGCTCTCGTAAGCGGACTTGTTCAAGCACAGCATTTAATCATTCTGACAGATATCAACGGCATTTATGATTCAAATCCGAGGACAAACCCCAATGCGAAAAAATATCATTTTATCACAGAAATCACAAAAGAAATGGTGAAAGCTGCTTCTGGTTCGGGCTCCAAGGTAGGGACCGGCGGTATGGTGACAAAGCTGGAGGCGGCACGGACAGCGCTGGCGCTGGGAGTGCAGGTGTTTATTGGAGTTGGCTGCGGACGGGAAAAATTAGTCGATATCCTCAATGGAAAAGGGAACGGCACCTATGTTGGCAACAGTTCAAAGGCGAGCGTTAGGACATCCAAACAGTGGCTGGCTCTGCATTCAGTACCTAATGGGAAAATTGAAGTGGACCAGGGTGCGGCACACGCGATGTTATCGCAAGGAAAAAGCCTTCTGCCTGCTGGGGTTACGAACATAACCGGGCACTTTCTGGTAAATGATGTGGTTGAAGTTGTAGGGCCAAAAGGAGTCATTATCGGCAAAGGCCAGGTTAATTTTTCATCTGAAGAATTGAGCGAAATCAAAGGCCTGCCAAGCTCTGAAGCCATGGTGATCGCCAACAGTGATCGCAGTGTGGTCATTCATCGTGATCATTGGGTAAGCCAAAAAAGAAGGGAGACGAGATAATGGAATTGATTCAAAAAGGGGAAAAAGCAAGGATAGCTGCGGGGAAGATGGCGAAAATGTCGACGGACCAAAAGAACCAGGCATTGGCATTAATTGCAAAACAGCTAATGGCTGAGAAGCACTTTATTTTAGCCGAAAATGAAAAAGACCTTGCTGCGGGAAAAAACAACAGAATGAATGAATCATTGCTCGACCGGCTTCGGCTTAATGAAGCCCGCCTTCAGGATATGGCGGACGCATTAATCCAGCTTACTCACCTGGACGATCCGGTTGGGGAGGTTTTATCCTCATGGGAACGTCCGAACGGACTCGCCATTACACAAGTAAGGGTCCCGCTTGGCGTTGTCGGCATGATATATGAAGCGCGTCCAAATGTCACGGTCGATGCATCCAGCTTATGTTTGAAGACTGGGAATGCTGTTATGCTGCGCGGAAGTTCTACTGCTATACATTCGAATAAAGCAATTGTGAAAGTGATTCATCATGCATTGGAAAAGAGCGACTTGCCTTCTGATGCTGTGCAGCTTATTGAGGATACGAGCCGGGAAACCGCTTCGGGGATGTTTAAACTGAACGAATACCTGGATGTCCTGATTCCGCGGGGAGGGGCAAAGCTTATTAAGACAGTAGTTGAAAATTCTACAGTCCCTGTACTTGAGACAGGTGCAGGCAATTGTCATGTCTATATTGATGAAAGTGCTGATAAGGAAATGGCGATAAACATTGCCATCAATGCGAAAACACAGCGTCCTTCCGTTTGCAATGCATGTGAAACGATCATTGTGCACAGAGAGTGGGGGGGCCTGAATGATCTTGTGCTTGCTCTGGAGGAAAAAGGGGTTACCATTCACGGCGATGAAGGTGTATGCGGAGAAAAGATCATTCCGGCTGTGGAAGAAGATTGGGCCACAGAATATTTAGGCTTGGAAGTCGCGTTGAAAGTGGCGGAAAGCGTGGATGAGGCAATCGTTCATATTAACCGCTACGGCACTAAACATTCTGAGGCAATTGTTTCTTCAAACCCAGATAATGTGGAAAAATTCCTGAATGAAGTCGATGCAGCGGCAGTTTACCATAATGCATCCACACGCTTCACAGATGGATTCGAGTTTGGGTTCGGCGCTGAAATCGGGATCAGCACACAAAAGCTCCATACCCGCGGTCCGATGGGACTGCCGGCTCTGACTTCGACAAAATATATTATGAAAGGGGATGGGCAGATAAAAAAATAAGCTGCCATTCCTTTTAATAAGACGAATGAGCCATTTTCCTATTTATTGGTGTCGTTTAGAAATGAATGGTAAGATACATTTAGGTGAATGTGATGAAAATAAAGACATTATTTATTGCCCCTTATCCTGCTATGCTTCCATTAATTAAGGAATGCAGGAAAGAGGAAAAAGATTTGGACATTAAAATAGCAACTGGAAACTTGGGGCAGGCACTCCCGCATGTGAAAAATGCCGAATCTGAAGGCATTGATATGATCATCAGCAGGGGTGGAACAGCAAAGCTGGTCCAACAGGAAACAAATATCCCTGTTATTGATATTCAGGTATCCGGGTATGATATGCTTCGGGTGTTAACCCTTGCCAATGATTTTCCAGGGAAGAAAGCGATTGTCGGCTTTTCCAACATAACGCTTGGCGCCAAAACGATTACTGACATATTGGATATTGGTATAGAGGTTTTTACGATTCAAAAGGAAGAGGAAGTAGAAGCCCTTGTTCATGAATTAAGGTCCAAGGGTTTTGAATTGATCATGGGGGATGTTGTAACTGTTGAGGCTGCTGCTAAAGCAGGGCTCGAGGGAATCCTGATACAATCCGGACGTGAAGCCATCTTTGATGCGTTTCAAAAAGCGAAATCCCTGTATGATTCGTTTCGCAGAAAACAGCAGGAAAACGACCTGCTCAGGGCAATTATTAAGGAGAATACTGACAATATAATCCTTTTTAACCGTAATGCTGAATGTGTATTTGAACAATGGAATACTTTTTCTTCCCCTCCCATACTCTTGAGTGATTTACAGAGTCTTGTACACCGGAAGGGAAATGCAGAATCCGTTGTAATGATTGAAGGTATAAAGGGAGATATGCTTAAAGTTCAGGTTTCAAGCCTTGAAATTGCCGGTGAAACTTATACTCAATTTATTATTAAAGAGCTTAATGATATAAAGAGTTCTTCAGAAAATCTTAACGTGGAATCAGTATCTCAGCTGCCGATGATCATCCATGAAAGTGAAGCAATGAAAGATTGTCTGGCTGCCATATCTGCAGGAAAAAACCGAAATCTATGGCTTTTAATTGGTGCTGCAGGCACTGGAAAAGGATTATTAGCACGCTATATCCATTACTTAAAGTACCAGGGGGCCGGTTTGTTTCTTTCTATACATGCAAAGGAAGCAAGAAGAAGCTTAAATCCCTTTGATGACGACATCCGATCCATATATATTTATGACGCTGAGGACATTTCTGCAGAAGAGAAATCCCGATTGCTCAACCAGTGTCAGAAATGGGCAGAATCGGGGAAAGAAGTGATCCTCTCTCTATCCAGTGAAAATCAAGAGTTGTACTCACTTCTTTTTAAAGAAGAAACAGTTCGCATCTATATCCCCTCTCTGTTAGAACGCAAGGATGATATAAGAGCTTTAACAGCATACTTTATTGCACATTTTCATCAGCAATATGGAACATCCGCAGTAAAAATAAGGGAGGATGCGATGGAGCTGCTGGAGCGTTATAATTGGCCTGGCAATACCGCTGAGCTGAAAGCATTCCTTTTTGATGTCTTGGCAGCTGAGAAAGGCTATATCATCAGTAAAGAAACGGTTTCAAGACAGCTGAATCGGAAGCAGCGTCCTGTCCAAATTGAAGATAGTCTGTTAACCGGAACACTCGATCAAATTGAAAAACGAATTATCGAAGCAGTTATGAAGGAAGAAAACCAAAACCAAACAAAGGTGTCAAAACGGTTAGGCATTAATCGGTCGACATTGTGGAGGAAGCTGAAGGAGTAATATTCAGCTTCTTTTTTTGTTTTATTATATGTTTAAAAATGCAACACAAAATAAAAAAACTAGAAAATACCAAACTATTTTTCTGTAAAATGTGTTGAATTTTGCATTGAAAGCGTTTAATATTAAACTGTAATCGTTTTCGCTAATTGTTTAAAATTGAAACAGATATAAAGGGGATGTTAAAATTATGAAGATCAAAGCAACTCTTGAGCGTATTCCAGGCGGGATGATGGTAGTTCCGTTGCTAATTGCAGCAGTGCTTAACACTTTTGCACCTGATTTGCTCCGTATCGGGAATTTTACTGAAGCATTGTTTGTTGACGGTGCATCAGCTTTAATCGCTTTATTCCTATTATGTACAGGTGCTCAAATTAATGTAAAATCATTTGGTGTTTCAATTGGGAAAGGGGCTACCCTTTTAGCAACGAAGTGGGTAGTTGGTGCGGCATTCGGGTTAATCGCTTACATGTTTGCAGGTGAAAATGGCCTTTGGCTGGGTTTGGCTCCAATTGCGATTATTGCAGCTATGACAAACAGTAATGGCGGCCTATTCGTCGCACTTGTTGGCCAGTATGGAAGCAAGGAAGACCGTGCAGCTTATTCATTGCTGGCTCTAAATGACGGTCCGTTTTTAACGATGGTTGCCTTATCTATCTTTGGAGCAATGGGCTTTGTTGATGGAATGTTCTCATTGCAATCATTCATTGCCGTACTGCTTCCAATCCTCGTCGGTATGGTATTAGGGAATTTAGATGAAGAAATGCGTGCATTCCTTGATAATGGCAGCTCCATGCTCATTCCATTTTTCGCTTTCGCCCTTGGAATGGGAATTGACTTCAGTGCTATTGTAGACGGTGGTCTATCAGGTATTATCCTTGGCCTGTTAACAGTATTCGTAACGGGTACAGCTGGATATTTAGTGTTTAAAGCGTTTAAGTGGAATCCAATTGTAGGTGCTGCTGAAGGCTCAACTGCCGGTAATGCTGTAGCAACACCAGCTGCCATTGCAGCAGCAAGTGCAGGGTTTGCACAGTATGCTGAATTGGCTACAGTTCAGGTTGCGGCATCTACAGTGACAACCGCAATCCTGCTTCCGCTATATATAGCGTTTTTGGTTAAGCGTCTAGAGAGAAAAGGCTATGAGTTTAAAGAAGGAAACCTGACGAAAGTTAACGGCTAAAGGATGTGGTTCTTGTGTTTGAAAAATTTGGCATTATTGCGGATGATTTGACTGGTGCTAATGATTCAGGAGTGCAGCTGGCGAAAAAAGGGCTGACTGCCACTGTTATGATGGATTATACCGGGAAAAACATTCAATCTGACCCTGATGTCTTAATTGTTGATACTGATAGCCGTGCAAAAACACAAGAAGAAGCATATGAAGCAGTGGAAAAAGCTGCTTCTCTTCTTTTTGAAAAAGGCTATGCTCATGTCTATAAAAAAGTAGATTCAACTTTAAGAGGAAATATAGCAGCTGAACTGGCAGCGCTTGAAGAGGTATATCGCCCGGAAATCATTGTTATTGCCCCTGCTTTTCCAAAAATGAATCGTACAACGGTATCTGGACATCATTATGTAAATGGTAAACTGATTACAGAAACAGAGTTTGGAAGGGATCCAAAGACACCTGTAACGGAAAGCTTTCTTCCTCGCATGTTAAATAAGAATGCAGGAAAAGATATTGCATTGCTTGATCTGGAATTGATCCGGGGAGAGAAAGCAGATATTCTTGAATTCATTGAAAGAGCTGTTGCGGCGGGGAAAACCTGGATTGTTTGCGACAGTGAAAGGGAAGAGGATCTGCAGGTAATTGCCGAGAGTTTCACAAGCGTTCAGAAAAAAACGATTTGGACTGGCTCTGGTGCTCTAGTTGAATATTTACCCGATGCTCTAAAGCTTAGATCTCATCATGAAAATGATCATGAGGAGAATAACATCAGGAAAACACTCACAGTTTCAGGGAGTCTGTCACAGGTTACAAAAAAACAGCTTACCCGGATTAGAGAACTTGATCAATCTTATTTTGCAGAAATCAATCCTGTCCAATTGGTTAATCAGACAGTGGATCTTGAAGAAGTCATTGAAGAAATTGGACAAAACCAGGATAATAGCCATTTTGTTGTTTATGTGGATTCTTCAGATCAGAACCGGGATGCAGCCCGTATAGCGGGAGAAGCAATAGGATTATCAGGAAAGCAGATTGGTGAAAGGATTGCCATGGGACTAGGGCAAATTGCAAACAGACTTGTAAATAAGTTCCCGGAACTCGACGGCTTGATTTTAACAGGCGGAGACATTGCAAAAGCTGCTTGTTCAGAATTGGGTATTCAGGAAATGGAGCTCCATACAGAAATAGAACCGGGTCTCCCTTTTGGCCGATTGCGCAGCAAAGAAAGAAGCTATTGGGCTGTTACAAAAGCAGGGGGATTCGGAAATGAGCAATCCCTGGCTAACGCAATACATTATATGACAAGAAAGGTTGAGTGCAATGAGTCAAACTAAACCAGTAGTAGGCATTACAATGGGGGATGCAGCGGGTGTAGGGCCGGAAATTATTTTAAAAAGCCTGGCAGAGGCTGAAATGTATGAAATAAGCAACCCGCTTGTCATTGGTGATAGAAAAATTTTAGAACGGGCCAAATCATTTGTTGACAGCGGGCTTATTATTGAAACAGTAACGGCAGAGCAGATAAGCGAGATCCCTTATAAGCATGGAGTAGTACATTGCCTTGATTTGGACCTGTTGCCGGAAGACCTTCCCATTGGCCAGGTATCTCCTGAAGCTGGAGACGCAGCATTTCAATATTTGGCTAAAGCGATCGAAATGGCAAAAGAAAATCGAATTGATGCGATCTGCACTGCACCTTTAAACAAGGAAGCCTTGCAAAAGGGCGGCCATATGTATCCAGGCCATACAGAAATTTTAGCGGATTTGACCGATACAAAAGATTATTCCATGATGCTATCTGCACCAAACTTAAGGGTTATTCATGTGACAACACATGTCGGAATTATTGATGCAGTTAAAATGATCAATCCTGAAAGAGTGTACCACGTGCTGAAGCTAGCCCATGACACATTGAAAAAAGCAGGCATTGAATCACCTAAAATTGCTGTTTGCGGAATCAATCCTCATGCAGGCGAAAATGGATTATTCGGGTATGGCGAAGAGGAAGAAAAAGTCATTCCTGGAGTGGAAAAAGCACAGGCAGAGGGGATTAATGCTGTAGGGCCGCTGCCGGCTGACACATTATTTTTCAGAGCTGTCCGCGGCGATTTTGACATTGTCGTAGCCATGTATCATGATCAGGGTCATGGGCCAGTTAAAGTATTAGGGCTGGATGCCGGGGTTAATATTACCGTCGGCCTTCCCATCATTCGTACAAGCGTTGATCATGGTACAGCCTTCGATATTGCCGGAAAAGGCATAGCTGACGAGAAAAGCTTAATGGAAGCCATGCGTCAGGCAGTAGAGCTTGCACCAAAGAAAAAATAGCCGGATTTTAACCTGCTCGGGCCCCCGGGCGGGTTTTTTTATAGAATTTAATAGATAAATTTTTTTGAAAATGATATCGTTAACCTCACAATTGATGCTAAAATAATAGAAAAAACACAAAAAAGAGGAATATATGAGTAAACGGACAGGTCAAATTTCACTTGTGCTTATTTCGGTTTTATTTACCTCATATCAAACCATTTTCTCGCAGGAAACGTTCTTTACTTTTGATTTTATTCTATTTACCTGCATTGCCTGGTTTGTCGGCTGGCAGTTTGACAAAAGCAGGTACTACGCAGAAAAAGCGCGGGCCAGCGAGAAGAGCCACAAATTGCTTCTGGAATCACTGCCGGTTTCCGTGCTCATACATAAGGACTTTGAAATTTTGTATGCAAACTCGACTGCAGTCGCCGAATTGTCGTCATCAGATAAAGGTGCATTAATTGGCAGGTCGCTGCTTGACTTTATCGAGTTGGACTATATGGGCCGTTTGCAGGAGCGTTATCAGTACATTAAGTCAGAGAAGCAGCTTTTAAACAATATAGAATATAAAATAAAACGTTTTGATGGAACCACTAGATTTTTTGAAGTTTCATCACTTTATGTTGAATTTGAAGGGAAAGAGGCCATACTCTCAATTGGAACTGATATTTCTGATAAAAAAGAGGAACAGGAAAAGCTCCTGCAGAAATCAGAAAAGCTGGCACTTCTTGGCCAAATGGCAGCTGGAATCGCTCATGAAATCCGTAACCCTCTTACTTCGATCAAAGGGTTTGTTCAGCTCTTCAAGTCAAATAGCCAGAAAGATGAATACTTTGACATTGTACTTTCAGAATTGGACCGCATAAATGGAATCGTCGGCGAATTTTTAGTGCTTGCAAAGCCGACTGCAGACATTTTCGAAAAGCAGGACCTTACTAAATTAATCAACGAAGTGATTCTTTTGAGCAGCACCCAATCCGTATTAAACAATGTCGAAATAGCAGCAGAAAATAATCTTCACGCCCCAATGATTCATTGTGAAAAGAACCAGCTGAAACAAGTATTCCTCAACATTATTAAGAATGCCATTGAAGCAATGCCAGGCGGAGGAGAGTTAAACATTAAAGTGTTTAAAAAGTCTGGCAACACTATTTCCATTCAATTCATCGATCAGGGTGTTGGCATATCAGAAGACCGGATTTCAAGTCTGGGGGAACCTTTTTATACGACAAAGGAAAAAGGAACAGGGCTGGGACTGATGATTTGCTACAAAATTATCGAAAACCATAATGGCCGCTTAATAGTCGAAAGTAAAGTTGGGGAAGGCACCAAGATTGAGATAGAACTCCCCTATGAAGGGGATTCGATACATGCAGAAGATGATCAAAACGGAAACATCGTTTTAATTTAAATGGTGGAGCGGGACCTGACAGTGCATGAAAATGTGCTGTTTTTTTATTATCCGCAGCGCATGCATAGGATGTTATAATTAAAATAAAATCCATTCTAACGGTGATTATAGTGTTTTATTTCATTTTGCTGGGCCTTTTGTTTATAGGGGCTGTTTTCGTTATCATTCGTAAAAAAATAAATATTAATACTGCTGCAATGGCGGCTGTGATGGCGTTTGGCATTGTGACACAGGGTGTTTTACTGAATTTCTTCGGTTTGTCCTTCTTTTTGGGGAGCATCGGCAAGATTATCAGCATAGCAGATATAGCCTTATGGATGGCCATCTTAGTTTCGATCGGCATGACCATTTATAAAGGAGAGTTTAAGAAGCTGCATTACATTAATCCAATTAACCGTTTCGGCATTGGAACCTGGGTGGCCGGCACGTCGATTTGCGGAATCATGTTCTGCAAGCAATTTGGAGCAGGTGCAGAAGTCCAGGCGCTGGCCATTCTGAATGCGGGATTATGGATTATTTATATTGGGATTAGTTTAATAGGCTTCAAAGAGCTCAAGGATACATCTATTGGTCAGCAGACGCATGGAGTTTTGCTGCTGACGGCGGTCAGCACACAATCTCTTGTTCTCCTTTTCAATACTGTCTTTGCAGATGTACCTGGATTTCTGAATGCCGCTCTTATTTTTTTAGGGCTGCTTTTTTATTTCATTAGTGCGTGGTTTATTCTTAAACGTTATGCCATACGCGGCTGGAACATTGCGAAAGATTGGAATAATACCAATTGTATTTTTCACGGTGCCCTGTCCATCAGCGGGCTCGCCATGTTCAAATCCGGCCTTGTAACCCAACAGGCGGCTGCTTGGTTTTGGCTTGCCGTTTTCCTGGTTTTCATTGTGGTGGAGATTATTGAAATAGCAAGGGCGATTTGCCGCAGTCTAATATATGGCTTGAAGGAAGGCATCTTCACATACGATGTGACACAGTGGAGCCGAATCTTCACTTTTGCGATGTTCTTTACGTTTACCTTTTTCATAGAAACCCCGGTACAGGCAGTAATATTGAATACAGGCGTTTGGATCATTTTAATGTTATTGATCATTGAATTATATTTAAGTGTTGATTCAATTAGAAGAAAACATGTCCGGATTCCGTTGACATCCAGAAAGGAAAGGTCGGTATAAGAGCTAAACGTACATAAATTTTTCTATCCGCAAGTAAAAATCGCTTATCCGCAAATAAATTTTTCTATCCGCAAGTAAAAATCACTTAACCGCACATAAATTTGGAAAGCATATGTAAATTCAAGCTTTTCACAAAAAAAGAGCCAGTCACATGCAATTTTGCAATGCGGCTGGCTCTTTTTAGGCCTTTTGGACGGATTTTCAAATGGGCACTTATCCTGAGTATAGGACAAGTTTGGTTCCGGGAAGGCTGAAGATAAGGAGGCGATGTATAAATGGGTACCTTTGAAGTGTTGTCTTTGATGATCAGTTTCGGTATGTTTGTTATCGCCATGCTCCAGTTCACAAATAGAGACAGGGATTCATAAACACGCTCTCAAGCGTGTTTTTTTTCGTCTTTATTTGGAAAGCCCCTCATATTCTTTCTTAATATCTTCTGCGGTTTTATCGATTTCTTCTCCCCAATGGTCATTGACCTTGTTGAACACAATATTGCCTTTTGTATCCATTAAAGCGTAGCCTCTATAGGCTGATTCGCCATTTTTCATATCAGCCCTTTCAATGAGCTGCATTTCAGGGTCTGACACAAATGGGAGGCTGTGTCCCATTTTTTCTTCAAGAGCATTATACAGCTCAAGCTGCTGCTCAGGCTGATCATTGCTTACGATGTACACGTTGACGTCCAAGCCTTCTAATTTATCCATATTCTGATGCAACTCGACCAGTTGCTGCTGACAGAGTCCTCAGGTGTATGTAGTGATAAAGAAGAAAACACTTGGCTTGTCCTGCGGGAAGGTAACTTCATTACCGGTCTGGTCCTTTAAGGTGATCGCTTCCTGTGCCTGATCTTTACCGCAGGCTGTCAGAACAAGAAGGACGATTCCTAATAAAATCATGAATTTTTTCTTCATAAGATCTCCAATTCCTAATAGTTGTTATCCTATCATTATGGCTATATTTTTAGCTTTTCTCAATAAAAATGCTTAAGTGAAAGGATGTTTTTCTACGATTAAGCGCTCAATCATAAAACAAACACACCCTTTTTATAAGAGTGTGCGTTTTATGGAATATTTATTACTTTTGAGGTAATAACCGGGGATGTTCTAATGGATGAATTTGCTTCGCTGCACTTTATAAATGAGCTTATCGAGCTCCTCTGAGTACATGAGCGTTTCAGGGTGTGACAATCCCTTTCTTTTTCCAACAGAAATCATCTTTTTACGCAGGGCATCGATGTCATGATGAAGTTTTTTTATAGCAGTCGAAGGTGTGGTCATTGATTCGGCTCCTAATCAGGGGATGAAATACTATATTCTATTATCGACAAATTAAACCGCAAATAAACAGATTCGACAAAACTTATAAAAAGATTACAAGTTTCTACAATATGGATTTTCTAGTGAAAGAGACCTATTCCGAAATGCTTGTATTAATATTCCTGTAATCTATTATTCTTCCAGATTTTACATCGAATTATCACAGGGTTAATATTTCGTCCCTATTCTTAATATGTAAACCATTATAGATAGGGGACGGAGACTTTGAAGAAGAGAATGATTTCTGTTATTGGTGCAGCAGTTATTGGGCTAAATGCGTTTGGAGGAGGTGCGGCATTGGCAAAAGATATACATAAGGACATTGTAAATGTTTCACATCGCGGGGCTTCTGCTTATGCACCTGAGCATACCATCGCTTCATATGACATGGGCGAGAAATTGCATGGGGATTATATTGAAATTGATTTGCAGATGACAAAGGATGGTCATCTCATTGCGATGCATGATGTGACGCTTGACCGGACGACTAATGGTACAGGGTCCGTAAAGGATTACACTTTAAACGAAATAAAGCAGCTTGATGCAGGCAGCTGGTTCAACGAAAAGTACCCGTATGCATCAAAAGCGGAATACGAAGGCTTAAAGGTGCCGACACTTGAAGAGGTTTTCAAGAAATTTGGAAAAAACAACAGCTACTACATTGAAACAAAATCACCGGATGTTTATCCTGGCATGGAAAAAGAACTGCTTCGACTGGTTGATAAGTATAAGATTAATAAAGAGAAACTGCTTGTCCAATCTTTTAGCTCTCAAAGTCTTAAAGTGATGAATGAATTGGATCCCTCCATTAAGCTGGTTCAATTAATCTCTTATAAAGCAAACGCAGAAATTACCGAGGCAGAGATTAAGGAAATCAAGCAGTATGCAATGGGCATCGGTCCTAATCATACGTATCTAAATGAGGAATATGTGCAAAAGGTTGTGAACAGCGGCCTTGAACTGCACCCGTATACTGTCAACGACAAGGAAAGAATGAAGCAGCTGATTAATTGGGGAGTAACCGGCATGTTCACAAACCATCCGGATCTGCTGCATGATGTAAAAAAAGGGAGATAAATAGAAAGAACTCCGGGAATCGTTTCCGGAGTTATTTTGTATAATAACCAACACTGCCATAGTGAAAAATTGCTAAAAAGGGCTTGAACATGTTATTTCAAAGTGATATGATTTTTAATAGTTCAAAAATCTGTCACATTTTGATTTGAGATAGCGAACCTGTCGTCGGTTAAAATGTCATCAGATTCCATTTTGATTAACAGTTGGTCCTTTAGGCAGCGAATCCTGCTTGATACTAACCGTCAATCCTGCTTCCGCATACCCAAAATCGGGAATGCGGGAGAGATTGACGGTTTTTTTATTTCAAGAAACAATCCTGTAACCGCTTTAAAAAGCAGGATACGAGCATTATGAGGGGGAAAAAGAGTGAAAAAGACAAAAAATCGGTGGCTGATTGCCGCCTCGGCCGTAGGGATTCATATCTCAATCGGTTCGGTTTACGCTTGGAGCAACTTTACCAATCCATTGATTGAGCAGTTTGGCTGGACATCAAAGGAGGTACAGCTGACCTTCAGTTTGGCGATTCTATTTTTGGGGTTGTCAGCCGCATTCCTTGGCCACTTTGTTGAAAAGCATGGTCCCAAAAAGGCTGGCCTTCTGGCAGCAGGATTCTTTGGAGCCGGCATGCTTGGTGCCGGTTTGGCAGTAAATATGGGATCATTGCCATTTTTGTACATAACCTACGGTGTTCTTGGGGGTATTGGTTTGGGAGTCGGCTATATTGCACCGGTCTCTACACTGGTAAAATGGTTCCCGGACCGCCGCGGATTCGCAACCGGCCTTGCCATCATGGGATTTGGCTTCGCTGCAGCGGTAGCGAGCCCGGTCATGGATGGACTGATTAAATCTGTTGGGACAGCTAACACGTTCTTTATTTTAGGTGCAGCTTACTTAATCATCATGACATTATCATCTTTATATTTAGAAAGACCGCCTGCCGATTGGGCACCTGAAGGCATGAAAGAAAAAGCTGCAGCCGGAAAAATCAAAATCAAACAGGATTTGGCACAGTTAACGGCGAATGAAGCAGTAAAGACATCCCGGTTTTATTATTTATGGATCATGCTATTCATTAATGTAACTTGTGGTATTGCGATTCTGTCAGCTGCAAAGCCGCTGGCACAGGAAAGCATAGGCCTGACAACGGCAGAAGCAGCCACGCTTGTCGGCGTACTCGGCATCTTTAATGGACTTGGCCGTCTGGCATGGGCATCCATTTCTGATTATATCGGTCGCCCAAACACGTATACGATTTTCTTTGTATCACAGATTGCCCTATTCCTGCTGCTGCCGATAACAAAAGAAGCCATTCTTTTCCAGATTATGCTGGCCATTGTGTACACCATGTATGGCGGCGGATTCTCATCCATCCCGGCATTTATCGGTGACGTTTTCGGAACAAAGCAGCTTGGCGCCATTCACGGCTACATTCTTACAGCATGGGCTGCCGCAGGACTTGCTGGTCCAATGTTCGCAGCGTGGATGAAGGATTCAACAGGAAGCTATGCTTCAAGTCTAACTAGCTTTGCAGGACTTTTTGTGATTGCACTCATTGTGTCAATCCTGATCCGTTTTGATATTAAAAAATTGCGCAAGCAAAATGAAGCAAGTGAGCGTATGGCAGGTTAAATTTAATAAAAACAGCAGGGAAAAGCATTCAGCCCCGCTTCCGCTTTTCCATTGGTATGGCACTTGGCAGCGAACCTGCTAAAGACTAACCGCCGCAGAAATCAGCAACTATTAATTAGAGGCTTTTTGCGGTGGTTTTTTATGAAAAAAGGGCAAATTTATTCCATTTACCCATATACAATAATAAATGCTATTTGAACATTGGAAATTAAGAGATTCAGGATCTCTATTAAATAGAAAAAATCAAGGGAGTGTTTCAGGTGGAAAAAACAAAACATCCAGGACCTCAGAATAAAAAGGCAATGCCGGATCCGAAGCATTGGGTGAGCCCAATTCCATTTGGTCTTGGTAAAATAAAGCCGAAACATATGAGGGATACAGCAAAAATCCTATGGGAAAACAAAGATAATATTGGGTATGCCGCAAATATTTTAACGAAAGGTGTGTGTGACGGATGTGCCCTTGGCGTTTCCGGTCTTTATGACCAGACACTTAAGGGGCCGCACGTATGTACAACAAGGTTAAATGTCCTTCGTTTGAATACCGCCGGAGCAATCAAACCGGAAATTCTGCATGCCGATATCGATGAGCTGCGCAAATATGACAGCACCGAGCTTCGTAAATTGGGCCGCATTCCTTATCCAATGATCCGCAGAAAAGGAGAGCGCACATTCTCCCGGATTACTTGGGATGATGCCATGAACATGATTGCTGAAAAAATGAAGGTGCTCGATCCTAAACAGTATGCGTTCTACCTGACTAGCCGGGGAATTACGAATGAATCTTATTATGTGGCCGGCAAAGTTGCCCGCTTCCTTGGAACGAATCACATCGATAATGCGAGCCGCATTTGCCATTCGCCTTCTAAAACCGCTTTAAAGCGTTCCATTGGAGTAGGAGCTTCCACAGCCAACTATCTTGACTGGATCGGAACGGATGTCCTGTTATTCTGGGGCAGTGTGGCATCAAACAGCTCGCCTGTATCATCCAAATATATGCTTGAAGCGAAGAAGAACGGCACAAAAATTATCGTCGTCAATCCATACAGAGAGCCGGCAATGGACAAATACTGGATTCCGTCAAATCCTGAATCTGCTTTGTTCGGCACAAAAATTGCAGATGATTTTTATCAGGTAAATATCGGCGGAGATATTGCCTTTATGCACGGGATTATGAAACACTGGTTTGAAATGGAGAAAGCGGAGCGCGGTTCTGCCATCAATCATAAGTTTGTGAACGAGCATGTAAATGGATATGAAGATTTGAAAAAGAAAGTAAAAGAGCAGTCATGGGAAGAGATTATTAAATCTTCTGGTGTAAGCAAAGAGCGTATCATCGAGCTTGCTGAACTGCTTGCGAACAGCAAAAATGCCGTCTATGCCTGGGCTCTTGGACTGACCATGCATTCCTTTGCGACTGATAACATCTCACAGGTTGCCAATCTTGCGCTGCTTCGCGGTCATCTGGGCCGAAAGCATAATGGGCTTATGCCATTCCGCGGACATTCATCTGTGCAGGGAAGCGGTGAAATGGGGGCAGATCCATTCGTATTGCCTGGCGGTGACTTTTACGGAGACAATTTTACCCGCATTCAAAATCTTTGGGGATTCGAGCTTGAGAAATGGCAGGGTGATATTGTCGGGGTGACACTGGAGAATATCCTGCTTCCAGAAGACCATGAACGGAAAATCAAGCTTTACTATCTTTCAGGCGGCAACTTCCTTGAGACTATGCCAGATCCTGATTTTATTGAAAAAGCTCTATCTGAACTGGATATCCGTGTTCACCAGGATATTATTTTAAATACGTCTACACTGGTTGATGCGAAAGAAGCGGTCATCGTGCTTCCTGCTAAAACCAGGTACGAGCAGGAGGGCGGCGGTACGTCCACTTCAACGGAACGCATGGTGTATTTCAGTCCGGAAATTGAAGGGAATAAAAATAAAATTGAAGAGGCACGCGAGGAGTGGAAGATCTACATTGATCTTGCCAAACGTGTAAAGCCTGAAACTGCTCATCTCGTTGAATTTAAAAATGCACAGCAAATCCGTGATGAAATTGCTGTGGCTAACCCTAGTTATGATGGCATCCAGCATCTGAAAAAAGCAGGAGATGTCTTCCAGTGGGGCGGAGCATGGTTATGCGAGGACGGCATCTGCCCTACACCGGATGGAAAAGGCACACTTATTACTGTGGATATTCCAGACCTTGGAAAGAAAGAAGGGCAATTCATTGTTACGTCACGCCGCGGGAAGCAGTTTAATTCCATGGTCTATAAAGAGGTGGACCCGCTGAATGGAGCCGGACGATATGATGTATTAATGAACGCAGAAGATGGAAAGGACTTAAGCATTGCAGAGGGTGAAGGGATTGTCCTATACAATGGATTCGGTGTATTCCAGGGAAGAGCCAAATTCGTCGACATCGCCCGCGGCAACGTCGAAGTCCACTTCCCGGAAGGAAACTTCCTATTGCCAAGAGGCCGCTACGAAAAATTCGCAGGTATCCCTGACTATAACATCACGGTTACCCTTGAAAAAGCAGACCGCTACAATGCACGCAAAGATGTGGAATATAACGAAAAACACATTGCTGAAGATGAAATAGATGCACCAGCATAAAGGGGAGAGAGATGGCTTAGGGCCATCTCTCTTCTTTGTGTGAAGAGGTGATTTTAAGAGGAGATGGGGATTGAGGGCCAAATTGAATATCTTAATGAAAATGGCAGTTAAACCGAGTGAATAAAGGCGAAAGGGGAAGTGCCTTAGGAAAAATGGTAGTTAATCTGAATGAATAACAACGAAAAGAGAGTTACCTTGAGTAAATGGTAGTTAATCCGGGTGAATAACGACCAAAAAAGGGAGGCATCAGGAAAAATGGTAGTTAATCCGAGTGAATAAAGCCGAAAAGAGAGCTGTCTTAGGAAAAATGGTAGTTAATCTTAATTAATAACGACGAAAAGAGAGTTACCTTGAGTAAATGGTAGTTAATCCGAATGAATAACACCGAAAAAAGAGAGGTATCAGGAAAAATGGTAGTTAATCCGGGTGAATAACGACGAAAAGAGAGCTGCCATAAAAAAACGGTAGTTAATCCGAATGAATAACGACGAAAAGGGAGCTACCATAGGAAAAATGGTAGTTAATCCGAATGAATAACACCGAAAAAAGAGAGGTATCAGGAAAAATGGTAGTTAATCCGGGTGAATAACGACGAAAAGAGAGCTGCCATAAAAAAACGGTAGTTAATCCGAATGAATAACGACGAAAAGGGAGCTACCATAGGAAAAATGGTAGTTAATCCGGGTGAATAACACCGAAAAAAGAGAGGCATCAGGAAAAATGGTAGTTAATCCAGATGAATAACGACCAAAAAAGAGAGGCATCAGGAAAAATGGTAGTTAATCCGGGAGAATAACGACGAAAAGAGAGCTGCCATAGGAAAAATGGTAGTTAATCCGAGCGAGTAACGCCTAAAATCGATCGGCCATAGGGAAAATGGTAGTTAATCCGAATGAATAAAGCCGAAAGGAGGCTGCCTTAGAAAAAACGGTAGTTAATCCCAATGATAACGATGAAAAAATGCAGTTAATCTCTAACCACTAATGCTGCCCATTTTCCAAAATAGGCTCGTCATCCTGCGACATCCATTATTTCACTTCGTCATATATAGTGAGGTGAAAATAATGAAGAAAATCAAACAGGCAATTGCAGCAGGAGTCATTTCTCTGGCAGTTATTTTTACAGGGGGAGCAGTATTTGCGGACCACAGCGGAGATAAAGAAATAGCTGTCGTGAAAAAAGGGGACACACTATATTCCCTGGCTAAAAAGCATCATATGAGTGTGGCACAAATTTCGGATCTGAATGATTTAGAAGGTACAACAATCTATCCGGGACAGCGTCTCATTCTATCCGGAGAGGAAGCTGGATATCATAAGATTATTGCCGGTTCTTTCAGCAAAAAAAAGAATGCGGAAAAGCGGGCAGCACTACTAAAGAAAAAAGAGATCCCTGCCGCAATTGGCACCGCTGTCATTGATGGCAAAACCTATTACCGTGTGCAGGCTGGTGCATTTAAAGACAAAAAGAATGCTGTGAAGCAACTGGAGGCAGTCAAAAAGGCAGGAATTAAAGATGCCTTTATTCTTTCGAAAGAAGAACTTCATATTTTTGGCTTAAAACCAGGAGATGCTTTTGCTGAGATAGTATCCAGAATGGGCATGCCAAAAAAGACTGAAACCCAGCTCAATATTAAAAGCCTTTACTATCAGAGTGATGGGGCCGGGCTAAGGGTAACCTTAAATAAGAAAGATGGTACAATAGGCAGTCTAGCTGTATATCCAGAATATTTAAGCCCGCGTATGTTTCCTGCGCTTCCCTTTACCAAGGACGAAGTAGTAAAAATGTACGGTGATTCTGACAAGACAAAAACTGTAACTTGTTACGAATCAGCAAAGTGTGAAGAGTTAACCTACCAGCTTGATCATTTGGAACTCAAAGCCCGGATTGACAGGGATCAAGCCACTGTTCAGTTTCTTGAAATAACCGATCTCAATTATCGATAACCCAATTGGAGGCCTCCTTTAGCCTCCGTTTTTTTTGAAGGAATATTCTTCCTTTTGGAGAATACTTATTTATCTGGGTATTTTTTACCAAATCAGGAGGGAAGGTAATGGAGCAAAAAAAATGGACACCGCTAAAGGAAATGGACGGATCGAATACGCTGGTCTGGGGCGATAAGCCGGAAGTGCTGCCAGAACAGGCATTTATCTCCCTGACAAGAGGGAAAGGACTAAATCTCATTCAACTGTTTATTAATCAGGTGCTGACATTATTGGTAATGAATCAGATGAGAAAAGCGCCTGGTCTTATTTATGCGGAACTAAATGGAGAACTAAAGAAATGGAAGGGAAACGGGCAGACAATGACGGTTTGGGACGGAAAGCTGATGCCTAAATTTCGAAATCGCAATACACATGCTTTTGCGATGAAATTTTTCACATGGATCATCCATCGGAAAAACACTAAAAACTACTATCTTACATACTCTGCAAATGAGACAATCCCTTCCGTTGCTGAAGTGAAAGATATCTTAAGACAGTTCGGCAAGTTTTATGATGGAGGTGTTCTTGCCAGGAAGGCTTCACCACCCGGCTTTGGGGAAGAAAAGAAGTCTTCATAGATAAAATATAAACACAGTTCCCGATTACTTTTTTGGAGCTGGTGTTTATTGGTTTTCCGAAGATTTACGAATTAATCCCATCAATCCGCGTGTCATTAAAAAAGTTGCCATAATGGTTACAAAGCTATAATAGGAATTCCATGATTTCTTATATCTGATCAGCTGTGTATATTTTTCAAGAAAATGTTCAGCAACTGCGGAAGGAGCACTGAAGATCAGGGACTTTAACAAAATCCCCTTAACTCCATTCTTCATGGTTAGCTGATTAAAATAAACACACGTTATCGGGAATATTATATAGCTGAATAGCACGCTGACATCAAAAGTTTTAAACAGATTTACCGGGTATTTTAGATAGCCTTTACGCACTAACAGATTATCTAAAAAGGTGGCAATATAGCTTTTTAAAAAGAATATGATTAGCCATTCCTTCATTGGGGGCTTTCTAATCAAATTAAAGAAAGACATAATTCCAAATATAAATAACAAACGCAATAGATTTCTTTCGAATTTTCTTCCCAATTGTTAATCCCCCTTTTACACAACCTATAGTCTTCCTTTATTGTTAAGTTGTTTAACCTGCATTATACGATATTTCCAGAGGTTTCGATTGTAAAAAACCATTATTTTTGTATAGGGCAGTGTTAGCTGGGGTTTTAAAGAGCAGGAAAACATTTCTATTGAAATCATCACTTAATTATTTTATTATAATAAAACAAGCTGCATTGTACGTAATCATACTAAAGTTTTAACCTTTAAGCTGAAATAGGGAGTTTAACATCGGAACAGGAATGACAAGCCTCTGTCTATATGACAAGGAGGACATGCAGGAATGTTTCTGCGGACACCCACTTTGAGGAGTGGTGGTTTAAAACTTTCTTATAACAGTTACGGCAAGAGCGGCTCCATACTTATATTATCAAACCAGTTTCCAATCGGGGGCTGGTTTTTTTATTATATAGAAATTATAATTACCCTGATACTATAGCTGTCAGGAGGAATTATGAAAAAACTGCTAAAAATCAGCATTTCTATCATTCTGATTTTGGGGATTTGCTTTTTGCTGTTTGAAATTTCCAAGTCAAGGAACTTTCAGTTTTTCGGAGGCCTTGTAAATAAAGCAGAAACAGAGGAAAAAGTGGCAGCATTAACATTTGATGATGGACCAGGCGTCAACACGGAGGAAATATTGGATATTCTGCGGGAAGAAGAAATTAAAGCCACTTTTTACCTAACAGGGCAAGAGATTGAGCAACATATGGACGATGCCAAAAGGATTGCGGGAGAAGGGCATGAAATTGGCAATCATTCATATTCTCATACACGGATGGTTCTAAAATCTCCCTCTTTTATTAAAGATGAAATTGCGAAAACAGATGATTTAATCAGGCAGACAGGCTATGAAGGAGAAATTCATTTTCGGCCTCCATACGGAAAAAAACTATTTTTTCTGCCTTACTACTTATCTAAACATGAGCGTAAGACGATCTTATGGAACGTTGAGCCTGAAAGTCATCCGGAAATAGAAGGGGATGCAAATAAAATCACTGAGCATGTGGCTGAGAATATAGAACCAGGCTCCATCATTCTTCTTCATGTCATGTATGAGAGCCGGGAAGAGTCTTTGAAATCTGTTAAGAAAATTATTTCTTCATTAAAAGAGCAGGGTTACCATATGACTACGGTTTCCGAATTGCTGAAACATCAGAAGTAGAGCTGTCCGTACAGCTCTTTTTTTATTGGATTAGTTGCCTTTTACCCCATAAAGAATGCAGCCGACTCCGCAAAGCACCCATAATATCTTGCTTAGTGAAACTTTATCTGCCATTCCAGTTAATCCGATCACTGTCGTCAAGAGAAGCACAGGCGGTCCAATCAGGGCAAGTGAACTATTCACAACCAGCGCTTTTTCGATATCATTCATTTTTATAATCAATAGTGCAACAAAAATTTCAATGCTTCCAGAAATAAGCCGCAGAATCGCCATCCCAAGAATCGCCTTATCAAGAAAAATAAACATCATGTACCTCCTATACCTTCTTGTCAGTCATTATATGTAAGCTGCTCTAAATGAAGGACAGGTTTTGAGAAGAAAGTATTTCATAAATATTACAAAAATGACGAAATAGGAAAGGGTGAGATCGCCAAATGTGCATAGTGAGCGTTTCCGGGCGTTTTCAAATGTAATAAGCCTTAAGTATTTATTAGACTTTTTGTTTTAAAAATACCCCCTTACAGGATCGCTATTTGGAAAAATAATGAAGGGACAGCAGCTCATTTTTGCATAAATAATCTATTTTTAACGGTGCTGTAATCCTTGAATATGAGGGTTTTAGTAAAATAAAGGAAAGGGGGTCATTGCCATGGATAAAGCGATTTTACATATCGACGATTTACTGGAAATGCTGGATGGATTGTTAAGAGAACCAACAGCCTTCTGGGAAAAATTTTATGAAGACCGGGACAAAGAGGTTCCATTTTTCATAGCGAAGGGGCCGGATGAAAACCTGTATGAGTATGTTCAAAATGGATTGAGGCCTGGAAAAATCCTTGAGATTGGCTGCGGTCCAGGGAGGAATGCCATTTTTCTGGCGAAGAATGGAGCCCAAGTGGATGCCATTGATTTTTCCAAAAAGGCGATCAAATGGGCCGCTGAAAGAGCAAAAGAAGCACAAGCCGATATAAATTTTAAATGTGTATCTTTTTTTGACTTCCATTTTGAACCTCACACCTATGATTTTATTTATGACAGCGGCATGTTTCATCATCTTCCCCCGCATAGAAGGCTGACATATTTGGAAATAATCAAAGCTGCACTGAAGCCGGGCGGAAAGTTCGGACTTGTTTGCTTTAATACTGATGGCGCGCTTCCTACTCCGGACTGGGAGGTATATCGCAGCGGCAGCTTAAAGGGAGGCATCGGGTATACGGAAGAACGCTTGAAAGCGATCTTTCACAATGACTTTCATTTCATGGAGATTAGAAAAATGAAAAAGATTCTGCAGCCTAGTAATCTATTTGGAGAAGATTTTTTATGGGCCTGCTTAATGAGGCTAAAATAGAACTTTTCAAATTAGGAGGAGATCATGACAAGGATAGTGGCAGTTACTCCATATAATCCCGATTGGCCAACCTTATTTAAAAACGAGGCAGCACTCCTCAAGAAGATTTTTAAAACAGAGATTCTAGACATTCATCATATAGGCAGCACGTCCATTCCAGGTCTGGCAGCAAAGCCGGTCATTGATATAATGCCAATCGTAAATGATATTGAGAAGGTTGATCGCCTTAATACTGAAATGATTTCTCTTGGGTATGAACCACGCGGAGAAAACGGACTGCCTGGCCGGCGGTATTTCGAGAAAGGGGGCAATCAGCGGACCCATCATGTCCATATCTACGAAAAAGGGAATCCTGATATCACCCGGCATCTTGCATTTCGTGATTATTTAAGATTAAACGGCGAAGAAGCAAAACAATATGGAGCTTTAAAAATGGAGTTAGCGAAACAGTACCCCTTTAACATTGAGGCATACATAAAGGGGAAGGAAGCACTGGTGCGAAAAATTGAGATGAAGGCAATAAAGTGGCATGGGGCATTATGCTAAGTGAATCCATTATTCATCTATCAATTTAAAAAAATGAGGACCTATATCTAATCGGACAGCAAAAAGACTAACGGCTGCTTGCTCGTCCGAATCAGGCACACATTCGGACAGCAAAGGCCAAATCGCAGGTGATGGTGTCCGACCCAGGCAGGCATTCGGACAGCAAAGGCCAAATCGCAGTTGATGGTGCCCGAATCAGGCAGGCATTCGGACAGCAAAGGCCAAATCGCAGGTGATGGTGTCCGACCCAGGCAGGCATTCGGACAGCAAAGGCCAAAGTCCAGATCACGCTGTCCGAACCAGCTACGCATTCAGACAGCAAAATCCAAATCGCAGATCCCGGTTTCTAAATCAGCTGCGCATTCGGCATCAACAAGTGTATTCCCGTATTTACAGTACCTCCGCCAAACTATTATTCATAATTCCGTTCAATAATAAAATGAGCATAGTCCCCGCGGAACATCGTTTTGGAATACTCGATTAAGCTTCCGTCTTCAATATGGGCATATGTTTCAAGAGCGAAACACGGTGTTTCAGGTTTGATTTTTAACAGGTTACTAATTTCCTCTTCCGGAAGTGTAATTTCTAAATGCTCGATTGTCTTTTTGATTTTCAGGTTGTATTGAGTCTGCAGCAAATTGTATAAGGATTTTTCACAGGCCTGCCGGTTCAAGCTGGGGGTCTTTTTCCATGGCAGAAAGGCTTTTTCATATTGAAGCGGCTCGTCATCCGCATATCTGATCCGTTCGAGTACATTAACGGGATCGCCTTCTGACAGCTCAAAGACATCTGCTAAGAAGGGATCGGCAGGGATGACTTCAAGGTTTATTACTTTTATAAGCGGGTTTTTTCCCTGCATCGCCATTTGCTTTGAAAAGTTTTCGACTGTAGAAGTCAGCCGCTGTTTAACTTTATTGCTTGATACAAATGTGCCTCTGCCTTGCTGGCGATAAATATGGCCTTCTGTGCTAAGCTGCTGGAGTGCTGTTCTAATGGTCGTCCGGCTGACCCCATATTTTTCACAAAACTCCGCTTCTGTCGGCAATTTTGTATCCGGTTTGAATTCTCCATTTCGAATAAGTTCAAGAATACTTTCTTTAACCTTCAAGTGCAGGGCACTATCCTCGGTGAAACCGTCTTTCATCCCCGTTCCTCCTACTCTGTTCTTCTTTCTATTATTCCATAAAACATATTGTCATATCAATTCCAAATTAATTTGTAATAACAAATTTTAAAGATGTATTGAAAAATTAATCATTTGTCATTACAATTAATTTCAAGCATAGGATATTGAAGGGGGGTGAATGACTTCAAAAAAGGAATATTTTTCGATTGAATTAACTGAATAATCTGTTTTATTGATGGTACTATTAAAATAAGCAATCATTCTATTATTTTGAAATCGCTTACACAGAAAAGGGGGTCAATGATGAATATTTTGTTATGCTGTTCGGCAGGAATGTCTACTAGTCTTCTAGTGACTAAAATGCAGGCAAGCGCTGAAAGCCAGGGAATCGACTGTAAAATTTGGGCTGTCGGCAACGGGGAGGTTAGAAATCATATTGATTCGGCAGATGTACTGCTGCTGGGACCGCAGATCCGGTTTATGACCGAGCAATTGAAGAAGGAGGCAGGCGGCAGGATCCCTGTAGCTCCCATAAACCCCATGCATTATGGCTTATGCAATGGAGAGGAAGTATTGAAGCAAGCTATGTCATTAATAAAGGGTGAATAGTGATGATGACGTTTATTGAGAAATATATCATGCCTTATGCTATGAAATTCGGCAATAACAGGCATTTGCTTGCTATCCGGGATGCCTTGATCGGGATGATTGCCATCACGATGGTAGGATCATTTGCTGTTCTGTTTAATAATTTAGGGGAAATCATTAAGCCATATGGAAGACTCATGGAAAGCATTTTCGGCGAATCCTGGAAAACACTGGGCGGAGATATTTGGTGGGGCACGTTTGCTTTCTTGACCATATTCGCCGTTTTTGGCATATCCCACAGGCTTGCCAAATCCTATGGGGATGATGGATTCGAGGCGATGCTGGTTGCCGCAGCCTGCTTCTTCCTCTTAGTCCCTCAGGTAGGCCAGGTGCCGGATACAGAAGGGGTCTGGGGGTTCATTGGCTATGGATACTTTAATGCTACGGCTTTATTTACAGGGATTGTGGTGGCCCTTCTTGCAACAGAAGTATTTATACGTCTGAGTAGGGTAAAAGCCTTTATTATCAGACTCCCGGATGGAGTACCTCCTGCCGTTGCAGGAGCATTTGCCAAATTGGTGCCGGGCATGCTGACGATTTTCATATTTGGAGTGGCAGGCCTTCTGTTCAGAAAAATGACAAATGGGGAATTCTTAAATGACTGGCTAAATGCAACCCTTGTCGCACCTTTGACAAATGCAGCTGATTCCCTGCCATTTGCGATACTTATTGTCTTTTTGGTTCATGGCTTCTGGGCGGTTGGCCTTCATGGGCCTAATATTCTTGGAGGTGTAACAACGCCTTTATTCACATCTCTCGGGACCAAAAATACAGATTTATATGCTCAGGGTGTGGCAGATCTTGATAAATATGCAATTCTGGCAGGTCCATTCCTGGATGCCTTCGTTTATCTCGGCGGGTCTGGAGCAACGCTTGGCCTTATCATTGCCATGTTTATTGCAGGAAGAAAGAGGCACAAGCAAATGCTGGCATTGGGAACACCGCCTGGAATCTTCCAAATCAATGAGCCATTATTATTTGGCCTTCCGATCGTGTTAAATCCAATCTGGCTAATACCGTTTATTTCGGCACCTGTCATTATGACTGTAGTCGCGTATCTGGCGATTAAATGGGGGCTTGTTTATCCGGTCGTTGTGGCAAGCATTCCCTGGGTGACGCCTGCAGGTATTGGCGGCTATCTTGCTACAGGAGGACATATCTCCGGTGCAGTACTGGCACTTGTGAATTTAGCGATTTCCATTGTCATTTATCTTCCATTCGTATATGTAACAGGGAAAATGGATGAAAAGAAACTGAAGCAGGTGCAGCCAGAACAAACACCAACAATTCAAGGTTAGGCGGGTTAATGAATGGATAAAGAAAAGCTTTATCAAATATCATTTCAGCTTATTTTGCACAGCGGGAATGCCAGAAGTCTGGCAATGGAATCCATCCAGAAAGCAAAGGCCGGAAAGTTCGAAGCAGCGGAAGCAAAAATCCGGGAAGCCGAGGAGGAGTTTGTGCTGGCACACAGACATCAAACTGAGTTAATTCAGGGGGAGGCTTCCGGAGCTCAATTCGATCTGCCGATAATTCTTGTCCATGCACAGGATCATTTGATGAATGCACTGACTATTAAAGACATGGCACAGGAATTTATCGACTTATACAAGAAACTTGACTAAGAGAGGTAAACGAATGGCACAGCAACCAGATAGTATAAAAATAGCCGTAATAGGCGGAGGTTCAAGCTATACACCTGAATTGATTGAAGGCTTTATCAAAAGACATCAGGAATTGCCTGTCAGGGAAATTTGGCTTGTAGATGTGGAGGAAGGAAGAAAAAAGCTCGAGATTGTCGGGCAATTAGCGAAGCGGATGGTTGAAAAAGCAGGGGTTCCCATACAGATTGAGCTTACTTTAGATAGAAAAAAAGCACTTATGAATGCCGATTTTGTTACAACCCAATTCCGTGTCGGGCTATTGGATGCAAGAGCAAAGGACGAGAGAATTCCGCTGAAATATGGAGTGCTGGGCCAGGAAACCAATGGCCCGGGAGGATTTTTTAAGGCACTCAGAACCATTCCAGTCATTATGGAGATCTGCCGTGAAATAGAAGAATTGTGCCCAAACGCATGGCTTATCAATTTTACCAATCCGGCAGGAATGATCACAGAAGCAGTCCTGCGATACAGCAAAATCAAAAAAGTGGTTGGTTTATGCAATGTACCCATTGGGATGGAGATGGGGGCAGCCCAATTAATGAATGTGGATCACAGCAGAGTAAGAATTGACTTTGCGGGTCTCAACCACCTTGTATACGGTCTTGACGTCTATGTCGATGGAGTGAGCGTCAAGGAAGATCTGCTGAAAAAGCTTACGGACAAAGAACAATCGATCACGATGAAAAACATCCATGCGATGGGATGGGAACCGGAATTTTTGCAGGCATTGAATGTGCTTCCTTGTCCTTACCACAATTATTACTATAAAACACGTGAAATGGTGGAAGAAGAAGTAAAGGCAGCATCAGAAGGCGGAACTCGGGCTGAAGTAGTTAAAAAGCTGGAGGAAGAGCTCTTCCTGTTATATCAGAATCCAGATCTTGCTGAAAAGCCGCCGCAGCTGGAAAAAAGGGGAGGGGCTTACTACAGTGATGCAGCATGCAGGCTGATTCATTCCATCTATACTGATAAAAGGGATATACAGCCGGTTAACACCCGAAATAATCGCGCCATTGCAGGCATTCCGTCTGAATCAGCTGTTGAGGTCAGCTGCATGATAACGAAAGACGGGCCAAAGCCGTTAGCGGTCGGAGAACTCCCAGTTTCAGTAAGGGGACTGGTTCAATCAATTAAATCCTTTGAAAGGGTGACCATAGAAGCCGCCCTGACTGGTGATTACAATACTGCTCTTCTAGCGCTGACAATCAATCCGCTGGTGGGTTCCGACAGGATAGCTAAAAAGATACTGGATGAAATGCTCGAAGCCCATCGTACCTATTTGCCGCAATTTCAATAAATTAGACGCAATCAGGTCCAGAGAGCGCAAAAATGCAAGGGTCAGACGCAAATGACATAAATATCGGCGCAATAAAGAAACTGAACAGCGCAATTAAAGCAAATCAAGACGCAATCAGGCCCCGAAAGCGCAAAAAAGCAAGGGTCAGACGCAAATGACATAAATATCGGCGCAATAAAGAAACAGAACAGCGCAATTAAAGCAAATCAAGACACAATCAGGCCCCGAGAGCGCAAAAAAGCAAGGGTCAGACGCAAACGACTTAAATATCGGCGCAATAAAGAAACAGAACAGCGCAATTAAAGCAAATCAAGACGCAATCAGGCCCCGAGAGCGCAAAAAAGCAAGGGTCAGACGCAAATGACATAAATATCGGCGCAATAAAAAAAGAGAATAGCGCAATTAAAGCAAATCAAGTCGCAATCAGATCCCGAAAGCGCAAAAAAGCAAGGGTCAGACGCAAACGACTTAAATATCGGCGCAATAAAAAAAGAGAACAGCGCAATTAAAGTGAAAATTGGCAGGGCAGCAGATCGTTTCATGCTGCCTTGCAGCTATGTAACCGGAGGAGAATAACCATGATTAAGCTCATCGTCAATGCTGATGATTTCGGCTATAGTCCCGGAGTTAACTATGGAATTTTGCACAGCCATCTATTTGGAATTGTCAATTCCGCCACCATGATGATGAACATGCCCGGAACCGGGCAAGCCCTGGCAATGGCCAGACAATACCCGGGTTTACGAACTGGCGTCCATTTAGTCCTGACATGCGGGAAGCCGTTATTATCCCATTTAAGAACTTTAACGACTAAAGATGGATACTTCAGATCACAGGCAGATTTGGACGGAATATCCGCACTTGAGCTCGAGCTTGAATGGTCTGCACAAATTGACCGTTTTATCGAGGCTGGTATTGTGCCTTCCCATTTGGATAGCCATCATCACGTTCATACACGCGAAGAGTTTCTCCCAGTGATTCAAAGCCTTTCCAATAAATACGATCTCCCTTTCAGAGTCAATGGCGACTTTCCGCTTGAAGGAGTCAAAAGTTATTCTAACAGATGCTTATTCGATTTTTACGGAGATGGCATTCAGGAAGATTATTTCAGCATGCTGGCAGAAAAGGCGGAAGACGGGGAAACAGTGGAAGTCATGTGCCATCCGGCATTCGCAGATCAATTGCTAATGGAGGGGTCATCTTATAATTTAATGCGGTTAAAAGAGCTGGAAATACTGTGCTCCACAAAGCTTCCACCAGATATAAAGCTGCTATAAGAAAAACAGTGTCCGGCAAGGGACACTGTTTTTTAGTCATTACTTCTTAATTTTCTTCATTTCATCTGCTACAAATTCCACATCTGTACCAACAATGATCTGAAGGTTTGTCTTGCTTAATTTCATGATTCCTTTTGCGCCATGTGCTTTCAGTGCACTTTCCTTAACCTTTTCCATATCAGCAATATTTAAGCGGAGGCGTGTTGCACAGTTATCAATGGAAGTGATGTTGTCAGCTCCGCCAATATCTTTGATAAAATGGCTGGCCATAACTTCATACTTATTATTGCCCTGACTGGCAGGTGCCTCTTCTTCTTCAACTACATCTGTTTCATCTTCACGGCCAGGCGTTTTCAGGTTAAACGCTTTTATTAAGGCATAGAAGATAACGAAGTAAACAATGGCGTAGATGACGCCAATTCCTAAAAGCAGCAGCGGCTTTTCAGCGATATTAAAGTTCAGCGCATAATCGAGTGCGCCTGCTGAGAATGTGAAACCATCGCGGATTCCCAACAGAGACGTAACCCACATGGAAACCCCGGTTAAGATGGCGTGAACTCCATATAGAAGCGGTGCAATAAACATAAATGAGAACTCGATTGGCTCTGTAATACCAGTCAGGAATGAAGTTAGTGCAAGACCAATGAACATTCCTGATACAGCTTTCCTATTTTCAGGCTTAGCTGTTGCAATGATTGCAAATGCTGCAGCTGGAAGACCGAACATCATAACAGGGAAGAATCCAGTCATGTAAGCGCCTGCTGACGGGTCTCCGGCGAAGAAGCGGGCAATATCTCCATTAACTCCTTCAAATTCGCCGAACTGGAACCAGAATAAACTGTTCAATACGTGGTGAAGACCCAATGGAATTAGCAGGCGGTTTAAGAATCCAAATAGACCTGACCCTAAAGCACCGAGACCAATGATCCAGTTGCCCAATGAATCGATTGCGCCCTGGATTGGAGGCCAGGCAAAACCTGCAATGGCAGCCAGCAGAATCATCGTTACGGAAGTAATAATCGGAACGAAGCGTCGGCCGCTGAAGAATCCAAGCCAATCCGGAAGTTTGATATCATGGAAGCGGTTATATAATAATCCAGCAATAATACCGGCAATAATACCGCCCAGTACTCCCATATTTATATTTTCATCGATGGCAATTGCTCCTTCTGTTAATACAAGAAAACCGATGGCGCCTGAAAGGGCAGCTGCTCCATTACTGTCTTTCGCGAATCCCATGGCAACCCCGATGGCAAAAATAAGTGCGAGGTTGGCGAAAATGGCATTGCCGGCATTTGCGATAAACGGAATGCCCAATAAATCATCTTGTCCAAAGCGGAGCAAAAGACCTGCGGCAGGCAGGACGGCAATCGGAAGCATTAATGCTTTACCAATTCTTTGTAAGAATCCTAACATATAGATCTCTCCTTAATAAAAAATAATGAATAAGAAAGCGTTTTACTAAACTGTCGTAATCATACCAAAATATAAATATAGTTGTCTATACCATTTTAAAATAAAAAATTCTTAAGATCAGGATTTACGTTCTTATGTTAAGACTTTTCTAACAATGAAATTGGTATAGACAACTATACTTTGGGGTGATACGATATTTATTATAAATGGGTTTATTTAATTACTATATTTTGCATTTAAAAGTGCAAATATATTCTTATTCAGCTTTTTAAGCAAGGAGGAAACTCATGATGGAGATTATTAAAGTAAACAGCTATGAAGAAATGAGTAAAACCGCAGCAGATTATATCATCAGGAAGATACGCCAGCATCCTGAAGCAACACTGGGATTGGCAACCGGAAGCACTCCTGTGGGAACTTATAAAAGGTTGATTGAAGATCACCAGGGCAACAAAACAACATATAAAAAAGTGACAACTTTTAATCTGGATGAGTATATCGGTCTTTCAGGGGAAAATCCGCAAAGCTACCGTTATTTTATGGATTCAGTATTGTTTAATCATCTGGACATCCAGAAGGAAAATACTTTTGTCCCTAATGGTACTGCTGAAGATTTGGGAGAAGAATGCCGTAATTATGAAAGTAAGCTGAAAAACCATGGCGGCATTGATCTGCAAATTTTGGGAATCGGCAATAATGGACATATTGGCTTCAATGAGCCTGGAACGTCTTTTTCATCTAAAACTCATATTGTTGATTTAGCAGATTCTACAATTAAAGCCAATGCCAGGTTTTTTCATACGATCGAAGAGGTGCCGACCCAAGCCATTACAATGGGAATCTCAACGATCATGCAGAGCAGGGAGATCCTTCTTCTCGCTTCAGGTGAAGCAAAAGCAGATGCCATTCAAAAGCTTCTTGGAAATGGAGTTAATGAACATTTCCCGGCATCCATCTTAAAAAATCATCCAAACGTGAAAGTGATTGCCGATGAAGCGGCTCTAAGCGCATCAAAAGTCTCGGTATAAATGGGGTTGTAGCAATGCTTGCGAAATATCTGAATGAAGTAAAAGAATTATTGACCCTTGTGGAAAAAGAAGAAGGTCAAAAAATGAAAAATGCCGCCCGTGCATTGGCTGAGTGTATTCAAAACAATGGGATTATTCATGTATTTGGATGCGGACACTCTCATATGCTCGGGGAAGAGCTGTTTTACCGGGCAGGTGGGCTGGCCCCGATTAAGCCTATTTTTGTAGAGGATTTAATGCTTCATAAAGGAGCGGTCCGTTCCTCTTTAATGGAAAAACAAAATGATCTTGCCGGAAGCTTTATGGAAAATGCTGATATCCGGCCTGGTGATGTGGTCATTGTAGCATCAACATCAGGACGGAATCCAGTCCCAGTAGATGTAGCTGAAATCTCAAAAGAGAGTGGAGCATTCGTCATTGGGATCACATCCCCGCGTTATGCGAATACACAGTCCTCCCGGCACAAAGACGGAAAATACCTGTATTCATCTGTGGATTTAACAATTGACAATCATATAGAACCAGGGGACGCAATGATGGAGCATTCAGCTTTGGGGATCCGGTTTGGCTCCGCTTCATCTATTATTGGCTTTGCAATTGTAAACAGCCTGATGGCGGAAGCAGTGGAAGTGATGATTAAAAACGGTTATGAACCGCCTATCTTTAAAAGCGGCAATGTAGACGGAGCAGAACAGCATAACCGCGAGCTGGTTAAAAAGTATAAATCCCGAATTCCACTGCTGGAAGGATAAAAAAATGGAATTGATAAAGGCAATCGAACAGACCAGACAAGCTATGATTGATTGCATTTATTCAAGGGGACTAACTGATGAAAAGACCTTGAAATTAAGCCGGGAACTGGATAAGTTAATTGTTGAATCACAGCTAATCAAAAGTTATAAAATGAGACAATTTGCAAATAAATGCGAAGAAATTGCAAACAAATCGGAAATTAGGAAATAACCTTAGAAAACCTGCAAAAAAACAGCGGGAACTTGCAAACAAACTCTGCAAAACTGCAAATAAAACCGCTCAGGCCAGCATACCTGAGCGGTTTTTCTATTATAGTGCATCTTTTATCACTTTTTTCGAATAGATTACAGACAAAATTCCGAAAATCGAATAAAGCACTGTGTAAAGCACCATAACCAGGATCATCGGCATCCAAAGCTCGCTTCCGAAGAAGAACCAGCCGGATTGTACGGCAAAGTAGCTGTGCAGAAGGCCGACGATAAGCGGAATTCCAAAGTTGAAAGCCATTTTGGATTGAATTCCGCGCAGCAGGTCTCCCTGTGTAAAGCCAAGTTTCCGCAGGATTGTATAGTTTGGTTTTTCATCCTCACTCTGATCCATTTGTTTGAAATATAGAATACAGCCTGAAGTGACCAAAAAGGTTAAACCGAGAAACCCGACAATAAACATGATCAGTCCCATGTTCATTTTTTGCCTTGTGCTCATCTCTTGCTGGGAATCGGCTCTGCCGCTGAATTCCATTTCTTTGAAGAGTGTATTGGCTTTTTCAATATCGCTGTCACTCTTCATATCCACTCCGATGAAAAGCGAATCTTCATCCTGGAGTTCAGGATTTAGATCAGCTTTCAGGTCTTCATATACCTTCTCATCCACAATAGCAACAGGCAGACCGCCTGATGTAAAATAAAACGGGAGAACAAAATCTTTTTTTAACCCTAAATATTTTTGTTTAATCGTGTTTGTTTTTCCCATGAACTCAAGTTCTCCTGAGTCCTTGAGCGTCATAAATTTCTGCAGTGCATCATTATATCCTGTCAGTACGGTTTCTTTTGGAGAAAGCTTAATGCCATCTATGGATGTTTCGCTTACAACAGGCAAGATCATGTTTGGTGAATCAAAATTCATTTCTTCCAGATTGACATCCAGAATGTCCTTCATATTAGCATCTACATGCAATAACTCAATACTTTTTTCCTTATATTCTAATCCCTCTTTTTGAAGGCTCCCGGTAAACTTCCCTGCATCTTCCTTGTCAGTGAACGAAAAGTGGGAGGGGAGGCTATCCTGGGCTGATTTTTCCGCTGAGTAGTAAGAAATATAGCTTAATGACAGCAGCCCGATCGCAAGGGCGGACACAGTTGTAATAATCGTTAAAAGCAGTGCACTCGACTTCATGCGGAACATGATGGAGGACAATGAAAGCACTTCGTTTACATTCAGGTATCCATCTTTCCTTTTGCGGATCAGGCTGGCGATAAAGCTTACCGATCCTTTATAGAAAAGGTAGGTTCCAATGATAACGGAAGCAAGAATCACCACCATCGCGAGGAACAGCTCGTTCATGGATGTGAAATCCCCGCCGAATAAAAGGGAAGAGATATAATAGCCGGCAATGATCAAGGCTAAACCAAGCACGCCCAATATCATTTCCAAAATGGACAGCTTTTTGACTTTTCCTTCTGCAATCGAAACCACCCTGAATAAAGATAGAATGGTTTGCCTTTTGATAAAAACAAAGTTCATCAGCATGATGAAAATATAAATAACCGTAAAGACGATGACAGTCTGCAAAAGCGCCTCACTTGAAAAGTGCAATGATGCAATTCCTTCAACACCTGTCAATTTAAAAAGGACCATCAGTATTAATTTCGAAACCGAAAAACCGATAAAGATTCCAATGATCAAAGAACCAAAATACAGCAGGAGATTTTCCAGGCTAAGGAGCCTGAAAATTTCATTTTTTGTCATTCCTATCAGCTGAAAAAGCCCGATTTCTTTGCTTCGCCTTTTGATAAAAATAGTGTTGGCGTACAGAAGAAAGATGGAAACGATCGCCACGAGCAGAATAGAGGCTGTTTTGATTGCTGCTGCACCTTTAATCGAGCCTTTTGCTTCGGACATCGATGGGTCATATTGAAGGGTGACAAAGGCGAAATAAAGCGCGACACTGAAAATGAGGGCGAATACATAAAGATAATAATTTTTCAGATTCTTTTTCAAATTGCGGAGGATGATGGTATTAATGCTCATGCTGTACACCGCCCAAAACGCCCTGTGTTTTCATGATATCTTTGAAAAAAGCCTGTCTTGATTGATCACCCTTATTCAGCTGAGTATAAATCTGGCCATCCTTGATGAAAATAACCCGGCTGCAGAAGCTTGCAGCCACAGGATCATGGGTGACCATGATAATCGTTGCTTTCCTTTTCTGATTTAAATCACTTAACTTATTCAGTAAGTCTGATGCTGATTTCGAATCCAGCGCACCTGTCGGCTCATCCGCGAAAATGATGCTTGGTTCATGAATGAAAGCACGGGCTGCGGAAGTCCGCTGCTTTTGCCCGCCGGAAATTTCATTAGGGTATTTATCCTTTAACTCGAATATTCCGAGCTCACTCGCAACCGCTGCAAACTTTTCATCTGCTTCTTTTTTTGGTGTTTTGCTGACGGAAAGGGGGAGAAGGATATTTTCCTTCACTGTCAATGTATCCAGGAGATTATATTCCTGAAAAATAAACCCGAGGTGCTTCTTGCGGAACTGTGCGAGCTGCTTTTCCTTCAGTCTTGTCATTTCCTTTTCTTCAATCTTGATTTCTCCGCCGCTAACACTGTCAATAGACGAGAGTACATTGAGAAGAGTGGTCTTCCCAGAACCTGAAGCGCCCATAATGCTTACAAATTCACCCGTTTCAATTTTTATATCAATTCCTTTTAATACTTCCTGCCTATTAAATTTATTGCCGTAGCTTTTATGAATTTTTTTGGCTTCTAGTACAAACATGTGTAACCATCCTTTCTTTGATAGCTTTATTATAGAAGGTAACGTATATGTAATTCCTTCGATTGAACGAACAAACAGCAAAAGCATGTGACATTTTTGTCACATGCCTGTTATGCTGACGAAATCATTGCGCGTAGGGAAGACTAGTGTCATGATTGTGCCTTTGCCTAAACAAGACTCTACATGGATTTTTATTTTTAGCTGGTCTGCGGCTTTTTTGGCTAAATATAACCCCATGCCTGTTGCTGCGTTTTCATGATGATTTGCAGTGGAGGTGAACCCCTTCTCAAAGATTCGAGGCAAATCCCTCTGATCGATGCCTCTGCCAAAATCCTGAATCCTCAAGGATATTTTACTGTCTTGCAGGAAACTCGAAATCAAAATGTCTGTTTCCTCACTATACTTCACAGCGTTGGTTAAAAGCTGGCGTATGATAAAACTGAACCATTTTGCGTCGCTTAGAGCTTCTGTTTCTTCCATTTCCATATCAAAGCCAATGCCTTTTTGCATGCACCAGGACTGCAGAGATTTGATTTCGCTGAATAGGATGTCTTCGAGATGAATCATTTCAATATATAAGTCATTTTCCATTGAAGGAATCCGCTTTTGATGCAGCTGCTGATCAAGAAGAAGGTGGATGCGCAGCCATTCATACGTTAGGGCGGATTTCAGATTCTGATCCCCAATCCGGTCAATCATGAGATGCATGGCAGTCAAGGGTGTTTTTACTTCATGAATCCAGGACAGCAGTTCATCTTTTTCCTGCTCGAGAAGTGTCCAGTTCTGGGTGAACTCCTTTTTAAACCGTTCGGTTTGGCTAACCAGGCCCGACTCCATTATTTTTTCAAATGGGCTTTCAGGCTCCGGTATGCTCGATAAATCTAAATTATTTTCCCGCTCGGCTACTTCTCTGTAAAATCGTGTTTCTTTCTGATAACGGAGAAAGATGAATCCAGTGAAAATGATTGCAGATAAAAAGGTGTAATAAAGGAAGGGCTTAAAGGATATGGCCGAGTCCATATATACTACAAAGGCGGCAAGCACCTGAAGGAAACCGAACAGCAGGATCCAGCTTAACCTTTCTCTGATATAGTTCCTAAACATGCGAGGCATCCTCTTCAATTGCCATATATCCCTGGCCGACCTTTGTTTCGATCTTTCCGCCAAGCCCGATGTCATCAAGCTTCTTCCTTAGTCTGTTAATATTGACCGTAAGAGTATTGTCACTAATGAATCGTTTGTCATCCCATAGGCTATTAATGATATCGTCCCTGCTGACAATTTGATTTTTTCTTTCTATCAAAAGCTTTAATATGTAAATTTCATTTTTCGTTAATTCTATGCAGCCACTCTCATTTGTAACGGTATTCTTTTCGAAATCAACCGCCGCATCGCACCAGGTCTTTAGGTTATTCTGAACGGCACTATAGTTATAGACGCGTCTGAGGATTGCCTGTATTTTGGCAATCAGGACTTCAAAGTGGAAGGGCTTTTGGACGAAATCGTCAGCGCCAAGCTGCATGGACATGACCATATCTGTTGGATGATCCCGGGATGACAGGAAAATAATCGGCACATTCGAATGTGATCGAATCATCCGGCACCAATGAAACCCGTCGAACTTCGGAAGCTGGATATCGATAATGACCAAATCGGGCTGAATGCCGGCAAACTCCTTCATGACTCCACTGAAGTCATGAATTCCATGGACTTCATAAGACCACTGGGAGAGGCGGTCTTTGATTTCAGAAAAAAGGGAGGCATCATCCTCAATTAATAGCACTTTAAACAATCAACTCACCACACTTTTGCATATTCCTTCCATTATTGTATAGGAAAAGACCAAAGTGTGCCAGATTGTTTCCAGGCTGTGTTAAAATAGGGTAAAAAGCAGGTTTTGTGCATGGAAATCTTTCTTTTCATCTTTATTATTTTAATTGCATCCATTCTGCAGACAAGCACGGGATTTGGTTTCTCGATCCTGGCCACACCGTTTTTGCTGCTTCTTTTTGAACCTAGAGAAGCCATTCAAATTAATTTGATTTTATCTTTAATGATTTCTGCCGCATTATTTTCAAAAATCAAGAAGGATACAGACTTTGGAGTTTTGAAAAGGTTTGCAATTGGAAGTGCAGCCGGGCTGCCTATCGGAATTTCCATTTTTTTATTTTTGGATATTTCCAGGCTGAAGTTAGCTGTCAGTTTCATTATTTTGCTTTTAACGATCCTTTTGATGGCGAATTTCCGTGTGAAAGAAACAAGCCGCAGGGATTATTCAGTGGGCGGATTGTCAGGAATAATGACAACCAGCATTGGCATGCCCGGCCCGCCGCTCCTGTTGTATTTTTCAGGAACTGATACCCAAAAAGAGCGGCTTAGGGGAACTACCTTGGCTTTTTACTTGTTTATCTACTCCGCAAGTCTGGTATTTCAGATAATCTTTGCAGGGACCAATAAGACGATTTGGCTTTCAAGTTTGTATGCTTTGCCACTGGTGCTGCTGGGTCTATACTTGGGACAAATTTTATTTATTAAAATCAATCAGCGTTTTTTCAAGGTTTTTACATACAGTATCTTGATTTTCACAGGGATTTACATGCTGGTTGAGAGTGTGAGGTAGGAAGCCGGCATGAAAAGAAAGGCGGGGCTAATAAAATAGTGCTAATTAGAATTAAGCAAATCACGAAAAGGGGTCTGTTCTTGAGTAAAAAACTGATCTTTTGGATCCTGTCCTTCCTGTTTTCATTCTTTGGTTTTTACCTGATAGAACACCTTTTTACGGTAAATCCGCATGTGACTTCCGGCAATGGAAATTTAGGCATCCTCGTAATCTTTCTTTTTACACCTGTTTTTATTTCCAGCTGGGTCAATACTTTTAAGCTTGTAAAAACAAAGATGGTGAAAGATGGTAAAATAACTGTAGGAATTCTGCTTTTTTCACTTGCTGGCTGTGTTTTGCTGATGATTGAAATGAATGATTACACAAGTGAGCTGATCACTGCTCTAGGCGGGACGCCGGATAACCCGGATTCAAGAATTTACCGTTTTGGCTGGTTCAATCAATACACAAATAGTCTTTACTTTAATGTTTATACCTTTTTCTTATCCCATATCGTAACCGTCATTTTAGGCATCCTTTCAGCTATAAGAAGGACAAATATATATTAAAAAACTCGCCGAAGCGTGGCGAGTTTCTCTTTATTTTTTAGAAGGCAGTTTTATTGGACGCCAACAGCATCATATGCTGCCATGACTGCGTTTACCTCAGCGGAAGGCTGTCCGTTTCGATCCGGATGCAGGTCTCTTGCTGCCTGGATGGCTGCCTGGCGCATTTGGCTGAAGTCGGAGCTTGCTGTCAGATAATGGGTAAGTGCTCTGTAGAAAATCTTCTCGGCTTTTGTTTTTCCGATGCCTGTAACCGAAACACCGTAATGAGTGCCTCCATCTGTGATCAGGTGGGCTGCTTTGTTGTTGATGCTGCTGTTGATATGGACACCGCCTTTATCAAGTTCTCCAATATAACGTTTGCTGTAATGATCAGGGTAGTAGCCTGATTCTGTATAGCCGCCGATATAGACCGAACCTGGATCACTCATGGAACGGAGACCGTCACCTGGTGTAGTTGGCGTCCAAATATCCTCGCCCAATAACCATAGGTCTTCACCTGTTTTATTTTCAGCAAAAGCCCCTAAAATATCTGCAATGGATTCATTGATCGCACCGGATTCATTTTCATAATTTATATCGGCTGTATTGGTGATCACTCCATGTGTCATTTCATGCCCGATTACATCCAGGCCCCCGGACAGGGAAATCATCCTGGTTCCGTCTCCATCTCCGTATAGCATTTGCTTGCCATTCCATGCAGCATTATTCCACTTCGAACCGATATGGACAGTTGAAACTAATTTCATTCCTTCGCCATCAAGGGAATCCCGGCCATGTACCTTTTTATAATAATCATAAACTTTTCCTGCGTTCACATGGGCAGACACCGCTGAAGGATCATAGAAGAAGTTGTTTCTGCTTTCCACCTCGAATCCGGTCATTCCAAGCAGGGCTGAAAGGATTATAAACGCGTTTTCAGGCATGCGGTTCGCTTTAAATGTATGGACACCTTCAGATCTTGTCCCATCGAATAAATAGTGCGTTCCTGTTTCCGGGTCTTTAACCGCCTGGAATGATTGAAGTGTCCCGAAAATATCCATTCCTCTTGCTTGAACAGGTTCTGAAACAGTCGGAAGTGCTTTCGGTTCAGGCTGGGAAGAAGCAGTCTGCTGTGCCTCAGGTTGTTCAGGTAAAGATGGTGTCAGTTCCGTGATGGCATTATAGCTATGAATGATGTTTCCAGTTACAGCATCTACAAAATAATGCCAATACCCTGGTGCCGGCGCTGAGGTGGAAGCTGTTACATAATAAGCCAGATGCTTTTGCCCGTTATGCGGATAAATAACAAGTTCTCCTTCTATACCATCATAACTCTTCACTTCTCCGATCTTATCTTCAATGCTTTCCTTTGCCTTTTCCAATGCTTCATCTTCGCCCAGTTTCGCCTCTGTAGGAATAATGGAACGTGCCAGATTTGGTGTAACTTTACCGAAGAAGGCTGTCACATTGTTTTTGTCGTCCAAAGCAATGGTCTGCTGTGCTCCGTATACTGGTATTCCGTTGTATTGCTCTACTGTTCTGAAATGGTGTGTGTTTGTCTGCTTATCATCGAATTGATCAATGATTTTGAATTGATCCTTGGCCTCGTAGCCGGCGTTTTTGAATAAGTTCGCCTTGGATTGAAGGAATGCATATACAGCTTCTTCCTTGCTCAGTCCTTCAGGAGCTTGCCAGGTCCCAATTATGTAGGAAGGCGTCTTTAATTCCTGATGATACTTAACGATTTCTTCATTTGCCAGCACATTTTTTGCGGGCAGTGATAGTCCCGAGATGGAAAACGAAGCTGCCAGAACTGCAGGGAGTACTTTCTTTTTTAGCTTATTTCTTTTCAAACTGATCACCTCTTAGTTTGGATTGGTATTTCAAGGTCAATTATTCTGAAAATTCCACGAATGGTCAATTGGGTTATAGGGATCAGTGATATGCCTGTCTTTTATGAATTCGGAAATCAAAATAGCCTGTATTTTGCCTTGGAATACCGCAAAATAACCCAATTTACTTTGCACATGACCTCTCGTATGCTTGTTCCACAGACACCTTTTCGGGAGGAGAGCGGGGGATGAAGAAGGGATTGAATAAACTCATTTTGCCGTGTCTTTGCTGCCTGAGTTTTTATACAGGCACTCAGCTTGTCGGGAAAACAGAAGCTGCCTTTACAAGCCAGGCAGAGGCAAAGCCTATTATAATTTCCACTGCTTTTGTTTTCCCATCATATATTCACGGGCTTGAAGAGGAAGCCAGGATAAACAGTGAACAAATACTAAAAGAACACGCCGGTTTAGAAACATTTGTGAAGAACGGGCTGTTAAATGAGACCGCAGATCCGTCCTCCGAATTTTTGAGAAAAAAAGAACAGATAACAGCCAGCTTGAAGAAACTTCATAGAATAAGAGCTGAACTGGAAAAACTGTTTCTAAAAGCAGAAAAAAAGGAAGGATATGAGTTTGTAAGTAAGGGTTTCATTAAAGTAGACAAACTCCTTCTGCGAATAAATGATTCTCTTAACCTTCAGGAGCTGGAACAGCTTTTTTATCAAAAATGGCAGGAGCAAAAGAAAAAGCAGCAGGGAGAGGACATTAAGACAAACGAATTGGAAACGGATGAAAAATTAGAAATGCCTATCAGGGAGCAGGAAAATCAGATGATTGAACACAAAGAGCCAGCTGAGGAACAAGCGAATCCAGCGGAAGAACAGACTGTCAGCAAGGACAAAACACAGAAGGATGAAGAGGAGGAAATACCCAATGAAGAAAATCCTGAAAATACTGAGTAAATGTATCAGTGCAGCAGGATTGATGCTCCTGTGTCTGCTTGCTGTTTGGGTGATATCCTCAAAAGCATCCGGAGGAGAACCGTCCCTTAAAGGTTATCAGGCAAAAGCTGTTTTATCGGGATCCATGGAACCGACTTTCATGACAGGGTCCATCATTGTAGTGAAACAGCCGGACAGAAATTTAAAAAAGGAAGATATTATTACATTTAAATCAGGAGATAAATTAATTACCCATAGAATTGTCGAAGTAAAGAAAACGAAAGCCGGGGTTTTATATCAAACAAAAGGCGACAACAATGACGCTCCGGATATGGAATATGTCCAGCCTAAAAATATAGCCGGTAAATATGTAGGTTTTACCATCCCATATGCAGGCTATGCGGCTGAGTTTGCAGCATCCAAAGAAGGTTCCGCACTCCTGCTGTTTATCCCGGGACTGCTCCTGCTGCTATCTGCTGCGAGGACAATTTTTCTGGCTCTTAAAGAATACGAAACTAAAAACGCTTAATACTCCGGTTATGCCTCTTATTTGCCACAGGTAATAAGAGTTAAATAAATTTATAAGATCCAAAGGAGGAAGAAACATGGGATTTGCAAAAAAGGTAAGTAAAGGACTTTTGACAGCTGCTTTAGGTTTTTCATTAATGGGTGGGGGTACATACGCTTACTTCAGCGATACGGAGATTACGAATAACACGTTTGCAGCAGGTACCCTGGATTTGGCGGTAAACCCTGAAACAATCGTCAATATTGGCGATTTAAAACCAGGTGATGAAGTTTCACGTGAATTTACCATCACAAATAGCGGCACTCTTGATATTTCCAAGATATTGCTGCATACAAACTACCAGGTAGAAGATGCAAAATTAAATGGAGCTGCAAATGCAGATGATTTCGGGAAGCATATAAAAGTGACCATCCTATATAATCAGGCCAACGCAACCGTACAGGTTGCAGAGACGACTTTGCATGAACTGCAATCACAAACTCCAGATTTAACAGCCATTGATAACTTTATAGGCGGGGGAACAGCGCCGGATGGCCTGGCCCCTGGGGAAACCGATAAAATTATTGTGCTGTTCGAATTTGTCGATAACGGAGGGGATCAAAACGAATTCCAGGGAGATGCGCTGCAGGTGGAATGGAAATTCAATGCAGAACAGGCTGAAGGAACAGTAAAATAGAAATGGACGGAAAATCCCTTGAAAGAATATTCAAGGGATTTTTTTACACATTAATTAATTCATTGCCTTCAAGCAGCCGGTTCAGATGAATGGCTTTTTCATGATGACCTGTCTCGATGTAATATTCATAAAGCTTTTTGCCATACCTGCGCATAAGAATTATATGCTTAATTTTAACAAATTCAGGGAAAGCCTTTTCTTCCAAATACTTAAAATATTTCTCGCGCTGATGATAAAGCTGATACTTAGAAAGTTTAAATAACGACAAGTATAAAGTGCTTTTAAGCTCCTTTGAAACCTGAATCCCTTCGCATGCTTTTTTAAGGAGAGCTGTTTTGCCGGATAATTTACCTTCTACACAGGAATTAAGGTAAGAGTATAATCGCTGAAGATAAATGATTGTATTCCTGTCAGCTAAACGCAAAGCCTGTTTATAGCAATCCTTTGCCTTAGCATATTGTTCCCTGTTAAAATACTCAAATCCTAAATTATTGTATAGGAGCCCTTTATAGTCATGATATCCAATTCGTTCACAGTCCCAGATTAAATGATGATAACGTTCTGCCAGTTTATCCATGTCGGTTAAGATATCACTGCTGATCTGCAGGAGGATAATGGATTCAGCTTTTATCGCCATCGTATAGTTATTCGTGTTTTTGAAGTGCTGCAAAGATTTTTCTGCAAACATGTAAGCCATGATTTTTGAGTCAATATAATGATAGGCAATTGCCAAGTGATAAAAGTATTCTTCATTGCCATATTCATTTATATCGATATTTTTTAAGACCTGAAGTGCCTTTTGCTGATTCGTGCAATCAGGTTTTATTGCTTGATTAATATAATACATCCCTTGAACATGGTAAAATAAATTTCTCTCAAAAAGGGAGAGGTGATGAAACTCATGGCTAATTTGCTTAATAATCCGGGATACATCCTCTAACTCCTGATGCAGCAAATGGTATCTTGCCTTTAAAAGCAGATAGTGGGCTGCATATTTAGAAGACTGAATAAAAGGTGTACTTTCCAGTTCATTTTTTATTTCCTCAGCCCTGGCTAATCTATACATAATGATGGCTTTATGCCATTCCTGCAGGCGCTTATCCAAATCCCGAAAATATTCAACTTCCTTTTGAATGTCAATATTTAGAACCGCAGAGAAAAGTGAAATAATTTCCGGTGAATAGGCTGTTTTCCCTCTTTCGATTTTGCTTACATGGGTAGGAGTACAAATCCCTTCTCCTAACATAGCTTGTGTAAGACCAGACTTTTCCCGGTAGAATTTAATAATTTCCCCCTCCAGCATGTGATCCTCTCCTTATCTATTAATAATAGGTGAATTATGCCAGGCAGCTGTTCTTAAATACTTAATTATCTTTTATCTAATATTTTCCTTTTTGGGGGAATTTTTAGGGGCATAAGACATAGCGCCTTTTGGGGAGACGAACCATGGATTAGTCCAAAAGGCGGACTGGGAGAGAGCGGAAAAAAAAGTACAAACAGAAAAGTCTTCTATGGGATTATAGAAGACTTTCCTCACTCAATTATATTTAATGAACGTGGGGTTCAAAGTATTTGGCTGCAAGCGCGCTTGCTTTTTCATGCTGTGACGACGTCCTATAATAATGAAACAGTTCTTTTTCATAGAGAGAGATTAATGTGCTATTCCCTAATTCATGAAGGTGGGGAAGGAATGTATTTTCTAAAAAGAGATAGTAATCATTTATGTCTTTATCTTCTAAAAGGATATCGAGCATATAAAAAACATATTGATAGGTTTTATTTTGAAATTGTTCAGCCAGTCTGTGGCCATCGTCCAGCAAGAATCTGAGATTTTGTTTCTTATAATGATCCAGATTAAGGCAGCTATGAACATACCCTCTAATAGCGCTTAATTTTAAAGGTGGGTTTGGATTAACCTCGGATTGTTCCAATAGCTTTTTGTAAACCTCGCTCGCTTCTGAATAAAAGCCTTTTGCAAAGTATTCAACGGCAAGATTATGCCAAAGGTTCATTTCCCTGGCTTCTTCTTTATGAGCCCGGCAGGATTTGATTAATGTATGATACTGCTTAACGGTTTCTTCAAATTGGCAAAGGTCGTATGTACCCATTTGTATCAGTAAAACGGTTTCTGTATCAAGAATTCTTTTAAAATTATTGGTTTCCCGAAAATAGGATAGTGCAAGAGTACCATAGTGATAGGCTTTTACCCTATCATTCATCAAATGAGAAGAGGTTGCGAGGTGAAAATAAAATTCATGGTTATTATATTCTTTAGGGTTAATATTCTTTAAATGGGCAATGGCTTCTTTGCAATTATGTAAGTTTAGAAAATAAATGCCCCATGTATGCTCGAGAAGATTCAGTTCAAAACGGTCAAGGGTGTTCCAGGCTTTTTGGCAGCTGTCTAAAAGCGATTTGCCTTTTTCGTGCTCTCCTTGCATGAGGTGGCAGCGAGCCAAAAGGATTGAATGAAAATATTTTGTTTCCGAAAAATGCAGGTAAGGATTTTTGGCTAATTCCTCTTTAATCGATTCTATATCTTCTTTTTGCTGTTTAACCATGGCCTCCAGCCACTCATGAAGTTTTGTCTCCAGCATATTAAACTTTTGAAGCTCTTTAATAAGATCTATATTCAGCCGTTTACAGATCAGATTAGTAATTTCAGACGAATATTGTGTATGTCCCCGCTCTATTTTACTGATATGAGTCACAGAACAAATCCCTTCGCCCAGCTGCGTTTGGGTCAATCCAGCCCGTTCCCGGTAGTATTTTATAATTAAACCTTCCTTCAAAACAGCATCCCCCCTGTGTTTCTAAGTATTATCGTAGCATACCTTATCAGCTAGAAACAGATAGCCAGGAAATGTCAGATGTCTGTTTTTCCCAAGGGTTAGTGGGATATTATTCCTAAGAGGTTTTTAAAGATTTCAATTTGGGGTAATTCAGAAAGCCTTTTTTACCACAAGGTGATAAGGTTAATAGAAAATAGATACAGAAATGTGCCTTTTATACTGTTTAAATAGAAAGAGATCCTTCGATCTGGATATAAAGATCTAAAATTAAACGGATCCCTCTTTTAGGATTCCCCCAATTTACTTCTCTCAGGCCCGGCACTACAATAAATTTTAAGAAAAGTTAAAAAATATTGAATTTTTCCAGGGGAAAGGGCGGGAGAGAAATGAAATTGAAAAAAGCGGTACCCTATAAAGTGCTGGCTTCTGCATTGGCAGCAGCAATGCTTTTCGGGGGAACAGTCTCGGCACAAGGAGCTCAAGAAGATCAGATCCAGGCTCCAAGTGTCGAAGACATTGTTAAGCAGGGTCAGAAAATATTTTTGGACCACCAATATCAGACTAAAGCAAATGCAGTGGACAAGCTGGGATATAAGGATCTGAAAGAAAAAGGGTTAACGAAGCCATATAAGCCAAATGAAATTTTACGTGTAATTGTTGAGGTCGAACAGCCAGCAGGTACTGAAAAAACGAAACAAAGCAAAAAAAGTAAAATGAAGGCAAAACAAGACGAGGTTATTTCTAAGCTTACCAAGAAAAAATCTATCAAGAAAGTGAAGCATCGCTTTTTTGAAGGGTTTAATGGTTTTAGTCTGGAAACTGAGTTTCGTAATTTAAAAGAAATTCAGGAGCTTCCTGGTGTCACGAACGTGCATATTGCGAGAACATTTCAGCCATCCATGAGTGCCAGCAAGGAGCTAGTGCAGGCGCAAAAAGTCTGGGAGCAGCATGGCTATGAAGGAGAAGGGCTGCTTGTTGCTGTAGTTGACTCCGGATTGGACTATACGCACCAGGATATGACATTGACGGATGAAGGGAAAGACAAGCAGAAATGGTCTGAGGGAGAATTCAACGCAAAACTCGCTGAAACGGCTATTAATGATGTCTGGTATAGTGACAAAGTCCCGACAGGCTATGACTGGGCCGATGAAGATACGGATGTCATTCCCCGCGGACAATATGGAAGTCCGCATGGTATGCACGTTGCAGGTACTGTAGGTGCTAATGGCGATGAAGACAATGATGGGGTTAAGGGGATTGCTCCTGGTGTACAGTTATTAGCTGAAAAAGTATTTTCTGATAATGGCGGAGGAGCTTATGAAGATGATATTATTGCTGGAATTGAACACGCTGTGGCAATGGGGGCTGACGTCATTAACATGAGCCTTGGATCAGATGCCGGCTTTGTTGGAGAAGAAAATGATCCGATCCAAAAGTCAATCCGGGAAGCAACTGAACGGGGCACCCTCGTGGTAGCAGCTGGAGGCAACTCATCTTACAGCACAAAAAATAATATTATGGAGGCCTCTGCCAAGCCGTATGCAGAAAATCCGGATATCGGAACAGCAGGAGAACCTTCTGTCAGCCCATTTGCGCTATCAGTAGCATCCTATGAAAATACTAAATTGCATATGAATGCATTTAGTGATGAAAACGGTTTGCAGCTTCCATACCAGGATCAGACCCATGTAAACTTCAAGCTATCAAAAGTACTATCATCTGGAGAAAGCTATGAAATGGTATATGTAGGGGAAGGGAAGACGGCTGATTTTGCCGGGAAAGATGTTGCCGGCAAAATAGTCGTAGCAAAACCAAATCAAAAATATGGTTTATATTCATATGTACAATCTGAAGCCAGAAAAAATGGTGCCAAGGCGGTTATCCTTGTACCGCCTCATGACGAAGCTGATTATCCTTTCTTGTATTTTAGCCCCTACTTAACTCCTGCAGCAACAACCAGCAAGGAGGATGGGAATGCCTTAATTTCGCAGCTGTCCAAGGGACAAACAGTGAAGATGCAGATGAGCAAAGGTGTTTGGGTGGATAATGCTGATAAAGATAACATGTCAGACTTTTCATCTTTTGGAACGCCGCACACACTTGACTTCAAACCTGAGCTATCAGCACCAGGCGGAGGGATTTATTCCATTGTTCCCGGCAATGAATATGAAATAATGAGCGGTACGTCCATGGCAGCACCTCATGTCGCAGGCGGATCAGCTCTGCTGCTTCAGGCTTTATATGAAAAAGGATTGCCGCAATCCAAAGAAACGGCTTTAAAAGCGAAAATCGCCTTAATGAATACGTCAAAAATCATTCAGGATCCGCGGGCAAACAGCCAGGTCCCTTACTCACCACGCGTACAGGGATCCGGATTAATGCAAATAGAAAATGCGATCAAAACACCTGTACTTCTCACAAATAAAAATGCTCCTTTGGAACAGGCAGGGGCGGTTGCTCTAAAGGAGATTAATGAGAAAGCACACTTCAAACTGAATGTCGAAGCACTTCGAAATACTGATGTGAAAGATTTGGAATATAAAGTGTTCGTTGATGTTTTAACAGACGAAACTGAAACAAAAGAGTTCGACTTGGATAATGACGGTAAATTGGATACCAAAGAATATTTAACGATGACCAGCAAGCGGATTTCAGGTGCTTCTGCCATCGTAAATGGTGAAAAAGTAACCGGCAAAGAAGGAAAAACGCTTAAAATTAAGCCAGGACAAAATAAGAGTTTGGATGTACAGATTCAATTCCCATCAAGCTTAAAGAAGGGCTCATTTGTCGAAGGGTATGTCCGTCTTGTGCCATCAGGGAAAAACAGTAATGAAGCTGTGCCGCTAACAGTACCATACATGGGCTACTATGGTGAGTGGGATAAGCCGCAAAACCTGGACCCTGCTGCTTGGGAGAAAGATGCTTTCTTAGGATATACAGTCTTATGGAACGATGAAGGGGCACAGTTCCCGATGGGATATGATCCGAATACCGGAACATTTAATATGGATCGTATTGTCATTTCTCCCAATGCTATTTTGCCGGGTGTTTTCCCATCCTTTACAGCTCTCCGCAACTTACAAAAAACCGAAATGTTCGTTGAGAATGATAAAGGTGAAATGATCAATTATTTAGGCGACTTCAGTGAATATACCGGCAAGCCATGGAAGTTCCGAAAAAATATTATGGCATTCGGGGATTATTTGATTAACGGATATTTATGGGATGTTAAGAATCAAAATGGGCAATTCGTTGAAGATGGAACCTATCAGTATGTAATCAAAACAACACTTGATTACAAGGATGCCAAACCTCAGGAAGTAAGGCTCCCGGTTCACGTAGACTCAGTTGCACCCTTAGTCTCGGATATTCAGGTACAGCCAAAGGACGGCCAATATGAGATTTCCTTTAAGTCAGAAGATAACGAAGGGGGAAGCGGCTATAATGGTGCAATCATCTGGTATAACGGGAAGTATATGCCGCTTGAACCTGGAAAAACTTCAGCCCTTATAAAAGAAGAACCGAAGAGCGTTGTCGTATTGGGCATCGACCATGCATTTAACCAGAGCTATGCTGTATGGGGGGATCCTTCCTATATTAATGAAGGAATGCTGGTAAGCTACTTCAGTGTTTATCCTAATAAAAATGTGAATGCAAACACGCCTGCCGGCATCAATGCATTTGCAAACAACCGCGTAAACTGGACAGTGAACATTAAAGATGAAGCAGGAAAAACCGTTGACACAATCAATGTGGAAAACGAACATGAAATTCACTTGAAGTGGACTCCAGATGCAGATCTTCCGAATGGGACTTATACCATTAGTGCGGATGTATCAAGTAAGCAGGGCTTTACAGTGACTACGAGTCCTAAAACAGTTACAGTAGTTCAGAACTAAAACATCAAAAGCCATGGACGGTTTAGAGGTCCATGGCTGTTCCAATTTTGCAATGCCTCAGGTTCAAGCTGAAACAGATGTATTCATTTTTTTTAAGGCTGCAGCTTCCTTCTTCCCATGAAGGAAATAATACAAAATGGCTGATAATAAAACAAAGATTGCCATCATTCCATAGAGCTTGCCATAGCCTGTAATTGGAATAATGAATCCCAGCAAATAGGGACCGAATCCCAAGCCTGCATCTAGAAAGATAAAGAATGTTGACGTCGCCAATCCCATCCGATGAGCGGGTGTCAGCTTGACGGCCACTGCCTGGGTGCAGGACTGCATGTTGCCAAAGCCAAGCCCAACTAGCGCTCCAGCCAAAAGCAAGGTAAAACTGCTGTTTGCTGTGCTAAGCACAAACATGCCTGCCGCAAATAAGATAAAAGCTGGGTACATAACATAATTTGCTCCTTTAAGATCCATCAGACGCCCGGTAAATGGGCGTGAAACCAGGACAGCGGCCGAGTAGATGAGAAAGAAAAAGCTCGCAGCCTTGACTAAATCGACTTCTATCGCATAAAAATTGATAAAAGAGAGGACTCCGGAATAACCGAATGCGATTGCCAGTGTGATGAACGCAATCGGGACTGCTTTTGGCTCGATAAAACTGGAAATTTGGAAGCCCTGCTTTTTCACACCTGAGGCTTCTATTGAAGGAACGTATAAAAAGAAGGATGTAATCAAAGCAATGATGCCAATGGCCAAACAGAAGACAAAAATCATTTGGAAAGAAACTTTTTGCATCATCAATAAGCCAATAAATGGCCCAACAGCTGTCGCCAGCGTTGTGCTCATGCTGAAGTAGCCAATTCCTTCCCCTTTGCGTGCTGCCGGAATAATTTGTGCAGCGATAGTCCCGGTCGCCGTACTTGCCACACCTAAAGCAATGCCGTGTATAAACCTGGTAACCAGCAGGAAAGCAATTCCAATGTTCACGAAATATAAAAGAGTCGTCAGTGTAAAAAAGATCAATCCGATAAAAAGTGTTTTCTTACGCCCTATGTTATCAATGGCTCGCCCGATATAAAGCCTGCCAATGAGCGTTCCAATAATAAAGATGCCCGTCACAAGCCCTGCCTGGCTAGTTGTGGCACTATAGTAATCCACTGCAAAGACAGCAATGGTCACCATCAGCAAATAGAAAATCAATGTTAAGAAAAAATTAACAGATGACACGATAATAAAATCCTTTGTCCAAAGCTTCGGTCTAGGCTGATTCAATTTATAACTCTCCCTGCATTAAATTATTGCGGATTTCGCTCATCAGACGAATCCCTTCGAGCTGTTCCTCCTCTGAAATTCCTCTTAGAATTTCCCGTTCAAATTCATCAATAGCTGCGCGGACTTCCTGATAAACCTTCCTGCCAGTATCAGTCAGCTGCATTCTTTTTTCCCGTTTGTCTTTAGTCGGAACAGGTTCTAAATAGCCCATCTCCTCCAATTTTGCAATCGTCCTTGTCACTGTTGGTTTTTCAACGCCAAGGTAATGTGAAAGCTCCACCAATGTAACTGAAGCATCATTATTCAAGTAATACATGATGGACCATTGAGCCCGGTATAAATGATGCTTGCTTAACGCATGGTTCAGCCTATTCTCAAATGGGCGATACAATAGCACAAGCTGGTGAAAAAACTTCTGAAATGTTTCGATCTGAAAAACCTCCCAATTTAGTTACTTTGAGTAATAGTTATCGAGAGTAACTAATTATTTATTATACAGCTTTAATCGTTAACATGTAAATAGGAAAGATCTTTGTTTCTAAAACAGCTATCCATAATCAAAAGAAGGCAAATTTGTGACATCGTGTCATATTCAGTTGACGTGTGACACGATGTCATATACAATTCAATTGTAAGGATGACACAGTGTCACATTGAGGTGAAAGCATTGTCCAAAATTCAATTGCTTATTTCAAAATTGCAGAAACAGGGAGTAAATGCGGCAATCTGCAAAAAGCCGTCCAGTTTTAAGCCACCAAAAAATAAGGCTAAAATTCAAAGGAGTCCCTATGGTCACAAATACGCCTGAACAAATTACATTAAAGGAGCTTAGGACAGATTTAGTGCGTTTTATGATGTCCCACAAGTTCGCATTGGAAGAAATAAATACGAAAATAAATATTCTGAAAGAAGAATTTCAGTATGTGCATGACTATAATCCGATCGAGCACGTAAAATCACGAATTAAATCTCCAGATAGTATATCTAAAAAGCTGCAAAGAAAAAAATTGGAGATTTCCTTAGAATCCATTAAGCAAAATATTAGGGATATTGCGGGCGTCCGCATTACATGTTCCTTTATATCAGACATTTATAAAATCAAAGCCATGCTTGAAGGCCAGAAAGATATAACTGTGCTCGAATGCAAGGATTATATTCAGCATCCAAAGCCAAATGGCTACCAGAGCCTTCATCTGATTGTCCAGATCCCCATTTTTATGTCTGACAGGGAAGAACTGGTTCCTGTAGAGATTCAAATCCGGACGATTGCCATGGACTTCTGGGCAAGTCTCGAGCACAAGATTTACTACAAGTACAATAAAGAAATTCCGCAAAGAATAGTGAATGAACTGAAAGAGGCAGCTGACACGGCTTCACGCCTCGATCGGAAAATGGAAAACATCCATGAGGAAGTGATTGGCCTGAAACAGCTTGAAGATGATGAAGCCATGATTTTCCCGCCTGAAAGCCTGCAATTTCTGCTGGCCAATAAAGGGATTAAAACTTAAAGGAGACGAAATAGATGCAAGTGTGGACAGATATGCCGAATTTCGTAAAAAGAGAACTGGAGCAGCTAGAAGAAAAAATATCTCCCATTATGAAAAAAGCATCCAGATATATTTTTTGGTCAACACCCTTGATTATTCTGTCATTAATCAATCTCATGACCTTGTTTTTCACCGTTCAGGATGAGAAAACTTCGCCGTTAACCATTCTGATTTACGCCATCATTGGTGCGCTCGGTTTCGCGCTTTCTAAAGAAGGGAAACATCAGCAGCTGGAAATTCAAAAGCTGAGCTCACAGTATATTAAAGAACGGATTACTAAGAGCCAATGGGCTTCTGACCCTATTAAAACGAGATATCAAGCATTGATCAATGAGAATCCCAGAAAGGCAGTCCCTTATTTTATCCAATTCTTAAAGGAGGAAAAAAGAGACTGGCAGTAAGGAGGAACCGGAATTGCCCAAAATAACTTTTTTCAATTTGGCTGAAGACAAACGAGAAAACTTAGTCCATGCGGCCAAAATGGAATTTGCCCGCGTCCCGCTTTATCAGGCATCCATATCCAATATCATAAAAGATGCCAAAATCCCCCGCGGCAGCTTTTATCAGTATTTTGATGACAAAGAAGATGCGTTTTTCTACTTATTGAATAGCCATGTTTCTGCTTATAAGCTACACTTTCTTGAAATGCTGCGCAAAAATAATGGCGATATTTTTGATGCGATGATCGACTTTTATACAACCATCATTACAGAGGAAAAAGAAAATCTGCAGTTTCTGAGGAACTTATTTCTTAATATGACGCATCGAATCGAAAATGTTATGGCAAGAAGCTTCGGTGAAAATGACCTGAATGAGGATTTCAAGAAAATCAGCAATCTGATTAATAAGGAGCGGCTGAATATACAGGACGAGCATGAAATTTTTCATATGATGCAGATCATTTCCTCTGTCACATTCCACAATATCGTGAAAAAATTTGCGGGAGAACTGCCATTCGAGGAAGCTGTAAATAATTACAGAACAGAAATCTATTTATTAAAAAAAGGGTTTGTCTCAGGATGATTTTCGGAAAGCCTGTCTCTAAAAGGATTAGAGGCAGGCTTTTTTGGGAAGGTAAAAAATAGCATGGAGCTTATAAATAAAACAATATTCAGGAAAGGGGTTATTTATGGCGAACAAGAATAGATGGCTGATTGCCCTTTCAGCTGTCGCCATTCATTTATCAATTGGTTCGGTGTATGCGTACAGTGTTTATCAAAACCCATTGAAAGAAACGCTTGGCTGGGAAAAAACCGACGTCTCACTGGCATTTACCATTGCGATTTTTATCCTTGGGATTGCGGCAGCTTTTTTTGGCCGGTTTGTGGAAAAGCGGGGACCAAGAGTTTCAGCCATGATTGCCGCAGTCTTCTTTGGAATTGGGATTATTGGGTCCGGATTCGCCATACAATTGGAGAACTATGTCCTATTCCTCATTTTCTTCGGTGTCATTGGGGGACTGGGCCTCGGCTTCGGCTATATTGCACCTGTCTCCACATTGGTTAAGTGGTTTCCTGACAGAAGGGGACTTGCCACAGGAATGGCAGTTATGGGCTTTGGTGCAGGGGCCCTGATCACAAGCCCCATTGCAAGCAGATTAATGATTGCAACTTCGATTCCGACAACCTTCTATGTCCTGGGAATCAGTTATTTTATTCTAATGATTTTGGGAGCGCTTTATATTGTAAAACCGCCTGAAGGATGGGCACCTGAAGGAATGGAGGAGAACAGGGAAGAGCGGCCGGTAAAGGCAGATCTGGCACAGCTGACTGCCAATGAAGCGATTAAGACGAAGCGTTTCTGGCTTCTATGGATTATGATGTTCATCAATATTTCTGCAGGCATCATGATTCTCTCAGTTGCCGCACCAATGGCCCAGGAAATCACTGGGGCAAGCGCGATCACGGCTGCAGGCATCGTCGGCATAATGGGCCTCTTTAATGGAGGGGGAAGAATTGGCTGGGCATCTGCATCGGATTACCTTGGAAGAGGAAATACATATATGACCTTCTTCCTGATACAGGTTGCTGCATTCTTCATTCTTCCATTCATCACAAACTCTTTTATCTTCTCTGTATTCCTTTATATCATTGTTTCATGCTATGGAGGCGGGTTTGCATCCCTTCCGGCCTTTATTGGAGACCTGTTTGGAACCAAACAGCTTGGCGCGATTCATGGTTATCTGCTTACCTCGTGGTCCATCGCGGGAGTAGTCGGCCCAATGCTCGTATCCAGCATATATGAAAATACGCAAAGCTATACGATTACTTTCTATGTGTTTGGCACCATGCTTGCCATCGGCTTCATCGTCTCACTGCTGATGAAGCGGGACATCAAGAAAATCAGAACTGCAAAGATGCAAAAAAGAGCAAGCGGGCAGCTGTCACTAAATAATTGAAGGAGTAGCACCGATTTCCTTTCATAAAGGAAAAGGTAAAGTATCTGCGTCTATTCTGAAGCCTATTCTTGAGATGTATTAAAAAGGTAATTGCTAATAATGGTGGATGGATTGCAAATTGGCTGGACTTGCCAAGGGGACGGCTTAAGATCCCCTGCTTGTTGCAGAGCAAAAAAAGCAGTTGTTATAGAAGGGCCTATGACTTCCTAATAAGGAGAGCAAGAGAAAATGGTCGCCATGGAAGGCCCATGAAGCCGAAAAATGAGAAGTAGTGGGGAAAACGGTCGCCATGGAGCGCTCATGAAGCCCAAAAATGAGAGGTAGCGGAGAAAACGATCGCCATGGAGCGCTCATGAAGCCGAAAATTGAGAGGAAGCAGAGAAAATGGTCGCCGTGATGGTCTCATGGCAGACCTGCTCTCTACTTTTTAATCAGGAGCTCTTTTAATGTTTGAGACTTTTCTTTCCCTAAGGTTCCTAAAGCATTCTTGTCTCTGTCAAAAATCACTGCAGATCCTTCTTCTTTGTTGAACCATATTAAATACTCAGTTAAACTTTCTGGCATATTTTTATCGTATGTAAAGAATAAAGTGGCTATAGCATCTTCATTTTCATCCATTTGGGGCTTTATGTTTTCCTCCCATTCAATTTCCCCAATTATATCTCTTATGGTTTTAATCTTTTCTTTTTCTGTTATTATGATTTCTTCATCACTGTTTCCACTTGTAAAATCAACTCTAGTCAGCTGGCTCAGGTCAAGCTCATTTGGGACATCCTTTGAACATCCGATAAGAAGAAAGATGGCAATTGCGGATACCAGGCTATGGAGTTTTTTCATATAGAATCCCCCGATCGTTTCATTAGTGTAAAATATTCAACAAACAACTTTAAACCCCTGTTAAAGAACTCAAATTATTGTTTATAACAAATGAATGAGCATGCCCATTGAAAAATCCGCCAGAATCCGTTAATATATTAATACAAGCTGCATTGTTCGTAATCATAATAAAGTTTTAACCTTTAAGCTGTAATAGGGAGTTTTACATTGAAACGGGAATGACAGGCCTCCGTCTATACGACAAGGAGGACAGGCAGGAATGTTTCTGCGAACACCCACTTTGAGGAGTGGTGGTTTAAAACTTTCTTATCATTATTTACGGCAATGGCGGCTGTACATACGTAAACTGAATCAGTTCCCAAGGGGAGCTGGTTTTTTTGTGTTTAGAAATCAAAATTCTGGTTAAACCAAGATAAACGACATATTTAACAGGAGATGTAAAAATGAAAGAAATTACGGAAAAGAGATTTTGCGAAGTCTGCGGAAAAGAAACTGTCCACATCGCCAGGGAAGATGCACTGGAAATTGAATACATCTGTAAGGAATGCCATCATGAGGAAGACATCATAAAATCCTTTTTTTAAAGCCCCGGTGATATTGACACCATCAGTAAGCCGTGATAAAGTAAAATTATCTCGAATTAAAGATATTTTATTTTAAGATAAATAACAACGGGGAGGAAGTTCACTTGAATCATTTAAAAGGTATTCACCATGTTACAGCCATTACAAGCAGTGCGGAAAAAAATTATGAGTTTTTCACTTATACATTAGGAATGCGTTTAGTAAAGAAGACCGTAAATCAGGATGACATTCAAACGTATCATTTATTTTTTGCGGATGATACAGGAAGTCCGGGAACGGATATGACATTTTTTGATTTTCCTGGTATTCCACAGGGATCTCACGGAACGGATGAAATATCGAAAACTTCATTCCGGGTTCCGACAGATGAAGCACTCAATTATTGGGTAAAGCGGTTTGACCGCTTAGAGGTTCCACATTCAGGCATCAAAGAGCAGTTCGGCAAAAAAACCCTGTCATTCACGGATTTTGATGATCAGAAATACCAATTGATCTCGGATGAGGACAATAAAGGAGTACCATCAGGCACACCTTGGCAGAACGGGCCCGTTCCGCTAGAATATGCGATCACTGGTCTGGGACCGCTTTTTGTAAGAGTAGCTCAATTTGATTACTTTAAGGAAATGATGGAAAAGGTGCTGCATTTTAAGGAAATTGCTCAAGAAGGAGATTTCCATTTATTCGAAGTGGGTGAAGGGGGAAATGGGGCACAGGTGGTAGTGGAATATAACCCGTCTCTTCCCCAGGCGCGCCAGGGCTATGGAACAGTCCATCACGCAGCATTCCGCGTGGAAGATAAGTCTGTTCTCGAGGAATGGGATCAGCATTTGAGAGGCTTTGGCTTCCAGACTTCAGGATTTGTGGATCGCTTCTTCTTCGGTTCTTTATATTCCCGGGTTGCTCCGCAGATTTTATTTGAATTCGCGACGGATGGCCCTGGATTCATGGGTGACGAGCCATATGAAACACTTGGGGAAAAATTGTCCCTGCCGCCATTCCTGGAGCCGAAAAGGGACCAAATCGAAAGCTATGTCCGTCCGATCGATACAGTAAGAAGCACAAAGAATCTTGTAAAAGAATAATTAGGCCAAAGGCACCTGTCGTTCCATTGCTTTAACGCAGTGGAGGACAGTTGCCTTTTTTTAGCGTATAATGGAGGGTATTCTTTAGAAAATAGGAGCAGAGGGCAGTGGAGAAACATAAAAGCAAATACAGGTGGCTTGTCTTTGGAGCGGTTTTATTTACATACTTTTTAATCGTGAGCCAAAGGACAGCTCCCGGTTTAATTACTGATCAATTAATGAAGGAATTCGGCGTGACAGCTGCGGCCATTGGGCTCCTGACGAGCATCCAATTTTTCGCCTATGCCAGCCTGCAGGTTCCCATTGGAATATTATCCGACCGTTTTGGTCCTAATGTGTTTTTAATCTCCGGGACTCTTCTTAACGGAATCGGGACTTTATTATTCAGTTTTGCTGCGAATGAATACATCCTTTTCGCGGCAAGAATGCTAGTCGGAATAGGTGATGCGACAATCTGGATTAACGTTGTCATCATTTTAGGCAGATGGTTTAAGGTAAATGAATTTGTAAAATTGCTTGGTTTTGCGGGCATGTCGGGTAGCTTTGGATTTTTGCTCGCGACTGTGCCATTTTCCATTTGGATTTCCATATGGGGCTGGCGCATTCCGTTTTTGGCAGTGGGCATTATTTTGACCATCCTCTCCTTATTGCTGTATTTCATTTTAATTTTGCAGCCTTCCCGGATGGGCATAGAACCTAAGAAAACAAAAGGTAAAAAGGAGCCAGCAGAGAAAACAGCAAACATATTAAAGAGAATTTTTTCTGACCGTCAGGCATGGGCCACGTTTTTGTGTCACTTTGGCGTGGTTGGTACTTATGTTGGCTTCATCGGTTCATGGGCAGTGCCATATGGAATGGAAATGTATGATTTGACCCGTTCCGAATCCAGCCAGCTAGTCATGATTGGACTGATTGGGGCAATTATTGGTGCTCCGTTAATGAGCTTCATATCAGGACGGATGGGCAGCATCAAACGCCCTTATCTTTTTGCCCACATAATCGTCGTTCTCGGTTGGGCAGTTTTTCTTGTATTCCAGGGCAAACCTCCATATCTGCTCCTGATTGTTCTTTTCCTGATCATGGGTTATGGGAATGGTGCAAGTACACTGACTTTTGCGATTGTCAGAAAATCATTTGACATTAGAGATGTAGGTGTCGTTTCAGGTTTTGCCAACACCGGCGGCTTTCTGAGCGCAGTTTTGCTGCCATTTATTTTCGGAAAAGTTTTGGATACATTTGAAGCAGGATACCAGTATGGATTTATTATTCCGGTCATCTTTTCATTGATTGGATTGATGGGTGCAGGGTTAATAAAGGAAAAAGGACGCCAATTGGTTAAAGGTTAATTTTATGCAGTATTTTGAGGACAAATCATGCAAAAAAGGAGACGAGAGTATGAAAGCTTTATTAAAAAAAGAAACAAATGGCTATACTGCTGTCTTTGAACGAAACCTGAAACATCCCAGGGAAGAAATCTGGGCGATGCTTACTGACAATAATCAGCTGAAAAAATGGTTTCCGGAGCTGCAGGCTGAGGAATTAAAGAATGGTGGAAAATTCAAATTTGATATGGGTGATGGCAGCTTTGAGGAAATGGAAATCCTCGGGTTTGAAAAGCCTGCGATCCTTGAATACACATGGGGTGATGATATTGTCCGCTTTGAGCTTAATGAATTCATGGGCGGGACAGAGCTGATTTTAATTGAAAAAATCAGTGAAATCACAGATCATACACCAAAGGATCTTGCAGGATGGCATGTGTGTCTAAATGTGATTGGACGTCTGCTTGATGGAGTAATAGATGGCAGCCGGAAAGACGAATGGAAAAATTGGTATGAAGAATATAAAGCAGCAACTGAGGCCATAAAGCACTAATACAGAAAAAGGCTGATAAATAATCCAAAGTAGTTCAGATAATGTGTAGCAAATCCGAAAACACAGGGTAAATAACAGTTGAGATAAAAAAAGGGTGGGGTCAACATTAAAGGAAACCCCAACCTTTTTTATTTTAATGTGAGATATTCGAAAAACATTTCTGTAAATAGAATAATCATCAAGGTGTATCGTTAACTTTTTTTTTTACTGCCATCCAAACCTCGCTATATACATTTTCCGATGTACCGTTGTACTTTGTAAATGAAATCCCAGGTAGTTCTGCTGGTTCATAATCTGATGAAGGCAGCCATTCAGAATAAATTTTTGCGGTAGTTTCTTGAAGTGTAGAAGGAAATGGTCCTTGGTTAGGGAAAATGGCCCATAAACTTTCTTCAATAGGAATTTGCTCTAAATGATCGAATGGATTTTCTTTTGTAGTTGCAAATCCTATCATATGTGTTAAATACCCTTTTTCTTCTAAAAAACCATCATCAAAATCATACGATACATTCAACACTTGATGAGGATATAAATCCGCTAATTGATGCATTTGATTTCTTTGTTGTTCGGTAATTGTCTTCGCTAGTTCTATGATAGCATTATTTTCACCTTCGAATTGAATAGGCACCCTTTTCGATACACCAACAATATTAAACATCTCTTTCTTTTCAATCTTGAATTCCATTGAAATTCCTCCTCTTATATCAATAAAGAATGAGAATTTGGGAAATGATTTTTGAATTTTGTTTTTAGTTACTTCTGAAGGCAAGAATCCGCTCCATTCACGAAAGGCTCTTGAAAAACCTTCAATGGATTGATAACCATATTTGCAGGCAATATCTGTTACTTTTGCTCCGTTAATCAGTTCAACATTTGCAACTGATAATCTCCTATTTTTGATGTACTCATTCAATGACATTCCAGCCATATATGAAAACATTCTTTTGAAATGATAATCAGATAGCCCTACAATTTTTGATATTTGCTTTCCGGAAATTTCTTCGGTTAAATGTGTCTCAATATAATCCATCAAATGATTGAATTCTTGTAACATTCATTTCCCCCCCCTTCACAAATATATAATAACGATAAAAATCATAATTCACTCGATATTTTCTATACGGAATATATCGGAACGCATTTCCGTTAAATATAAAGTTACAATCCGGTTTCGTTAGTAAAAGTGCATTTTTTTATATAATTTCATTATTTACATTGCTATTTAAATATATTTCCTTATAAAAGTTGATGTACCAATGAAAAAAGCATATCAATTACAAATTGATATGCTAATTTATATACTATTTACAAAGTTTCTTCACACAAACAGAACTAATTATCATGATGCGTCAGTCATTTTTCTTTTATTTCATAAACGGTTTCATGTTTGATTTCTTCGGATCAATGGTGAAGCGGTAAATCGGCAATTCCTGCCCAACTTCAGAAAGGACGTAGCCGAAGGTCGTATAACTGTCTACTGATTCAGGCTCAAGCGACAGGGAAAGCAGATTTGTTTGAGGCTGTGCGGTCAGAAATACATAAGTTCCTTTCGGGAAGGTGATGTCCTTCTTAGTCACCTCAGTCTCAACCTCAACAAGCTCCCTGTGTTCATAATTCCCTGCCGGTTCCTTAGAAGTTACTGTAAAGGCTTCAGCTGGAAGGCTGACATTTTTCGGAAGTCTAAAGCCCTTTAAACCTTGATCCATTAATTTTTCAGCGATTTCCTCATGACCTGGCTTTATTAAATAGGCGGTAGGTCTATCCCTTACCAATGTTGGTTCTGCATCAGTAGCACTTAAGTATTTAACTGGGATATCCTGAACAGTGCCCGTTGCTATGTCTACCATTTCCAGTGTTTCATTCTCCAGTTCTTTATTTTCGCTATCAATGATTATTGGATCATTGTCATTTGGCATTAAGCCTTTTTTGATAAGATTAAGTCTTTCTAATGCTACTAGATTTTTAATTTGTCTTGCATGATTGGCCGTTTGCTTAAGAATGCTTTCATGAGTGGCAATTTGGGCGTTCACTCTGCGCGCAAAATCTTCACGGCCGATGCCAATGCCTCTGCTTTCTACGAGGAAGGAGAATGCTGGCTGAAGTCCGAATGAATTCCGGCCAATTCTTGGCTCAGTGGAACCCTCGATAATTTCAATTTCACCTTGGTCATCCAGGCCTGCTGTATAGTAAATTTCTGCGGAAATACCATTATTCTCAAGCTCTTCCATGGCAGGCTCGACAAATAAACTGTCAGATGCTTGACGGATTTTTTCAGGGATATTGAGGTTCCGGCCAGACTGGATCAGAATATCGTGGTACTTCAAAGCGCCCTGTTCACCAACTTGATTAAAAGCACTGCTGTAAACAGAATATTCATGAGCATCAATCACCACTTCAGGTGAATATTTATTGAATTCTTCATGAATGGCCTGTACTTCTGGAGATTCAAGTTTTATATGATCACGGTTTCCATCCAGCCCATCGGCCAGCTGTCTTTTAAAATCATAAGAGCCATCAGGATTTACCCTTGGAATAACGATCACATTGATATCGTCCAAAATCTCCTTGCCCAATTCACCGGCAAGTCTGTTGGCCAAGGCCAGGATAGATTCACCGCTGGCAGGCTCGTTGCCATGGATCTGGCTCTGAACCCATACAATCGGCTTTTTTGATAAATAGCCCGACCTAATATGCTTATCCTTTGTGAAATAAAGGGCAGGTATTTCACGGCCTTCTTGAGAGGTTCCGATTGTTTTAACAGTTAGGTAAGGACTTTTAGCTTTGAGCTGTTTTATGTAGGCCATCATTTCTTCTTGAGAAGTAAAAGCATCACCGTCCCTTGAAAAGGCAGGAGTGTTGTCTATCACCTCAATTTCAGGAAAGAGGTGTCTTACTTGTTCAGGCTGGCTGTATGATTTCCCGTAATAGGGAGTTTCTGCCTGAACTGCAGGTGCAGCCAATAATGCAGCAGACAGGAGTACAGGAATAGTGCGTTTTTTTACTAGTTTTTTCATCGGCTAATTTCCTCCTCTTCTAATTTCAAATCAATAATAGATGAAGAATGTTTTAAGTGTCAAAAAATTTTGAATAGTATAAATTGAGGAGTTTAATGGATGAATTGTTTAAAAAGAAGGAATTGTAGGTGCTTAGTTCTAATATTATTCGGAAAACGAAATAGAATGGCAGGTAACTAGCGAAAATTCCCTAGCTTTTACTCGATAAAAACAGTGCTTTGGCTGGGAGTGGAAAACAATAAAATTATAAATTTTCTGAAAATAAGTTGAATTTTTTCCGAGATTGTTTATACTAAATTTGTAACATACCGACCGGTCAGTAAGTGAAGGAGGGATGGAATTTGGATTTTTCTTACTCATCAAAAGTACAGGAGCTCATAAGGAAATTAAATGTGTTTATGGAAGAAAACGTTTATCCGAACGAAACTCTGTATGAACAGCAATTGAATGAACAGAAAAGCCGCTGGAATGCTATTCCGCCCATTATGGAAGAGTTGAAACGCAAGGCGAAAGATGCTGGGCTATGGAACCTATTTTTACCGGAAAGCGAGTATGGGGCTGGTCTCACGAACGTGGACTATGCTCCACTTTGCGAAATTATGGGGCGTTCCATGATTGCACCGGAGATTTTCAATTGCAATGCACCTGATACCGGAAACATGGAAGTGCTCGCAAGATATGGCACCGATCAGCAAAAGAGTGATTGGCTGCAGCCTCTTTTAGAAGGGGAAATACGATCTTGTTTTTCAATGACAGAGCCGGATGTTGCCTCTTCTGATGCTACAAATATTGAAGCACGGATTGAAAGGCAAGGTACGGAGTATGTCATTAATGGTCGGAAGTGGTGGTCCTCAGGGGCGGGAGATCCGAGATGCAGGATAGCGATCGTCATGGGAAAAACCGATCCAGCAGCCAGCCGACATGAACAGCAATCTATGATTCTTGTTCCACTTGATACGCCAGGAGTAAAAATAGAGAGGATGCTTCCGGTGTTTGGCTATGATCACGCTCCCCATGGTCATGCTGAAATTACATACGACAATGTCAGAGTTCCCGCTGAAAATATGATTTGGGGTGAAGGGAAAGGATTTGCCATTGCGCAGGGAAGGCTTGGCCCAGGACGCATCCATCATTGCATGAGGCTAATAGGGGCAGCAGAGCGTGCTCTTGAAGAACTATGTAAGCGTGTACAAAATCGCGTCGCCTTTGGAAAACCGCTCTCTAATCAGGGAGTCATCCAGGAATGGATTGCGGATTCCCGAATTGAAATTGAGCAGGCAAGACTATTAACGCTTAAAGCGGCCCATATGATGGATACAGCCGGAAATAAAGCGGCGAAAACAGAGATTGCTATGATCAAAGTCGTGGCTCCATCCATGGCACTTAAGGTAATTGACCGGGCGATTCAGGCTTTTGGCGCAGCAGGAGTCTCTGACGATGTTCCGCTTGCGGCCTTGTGGGCAAATGCCAGGACGTTGAGGCTGGCAGACGGGCCAGATGAGGTCCATCGGGCACAGATTGCTAAGCTTGAGTTGAAAAAATACCAATAGGGAAAGCGGGGAGCCATATGAACGTAATGGATTTATTTGACCTAACCGGGAAAACGGCACTGATTACTGGAGGAGGCCGAGGGCTCGGTGCCCAGATTGCGGAAGGCTTTGCCGAGGCAGGGGCGAATATCGTTCTTTGTTCAAGAAAGGTGGAGGCATGTCAGGAAACAGCTGATCGTCTCGCCAAACTTGGCGTGAAAACTTTAGCTCTATCCTGCGACATAAGCAAACCCGAGGACGTCCATAAAGTGGTCGAAGGAACGGTTAAGGAATTTGGAAGCATTGATATTCTTGTCAATAACAGCGGTGCCACCTGGGGAGCACCTGCCGAAGAAATGCCGCTTGAAGCCTGGCATAAAGTTATCAATGTGAATGTGACAGGGACGTTTTTAATGAGCCAGGCTGCAGGTAAGATCATGATTGAGCAAAAGTCCGGAAAAATCATTAATATTGCCTCTGTTGCCGGACTTGGCGGTACTGATCCCCGGGTGATGGATACGATCGGATATAACACAAGCAAAGGCGCTGTTATTACGATGACAAAGGATCTGGCTGTAAAATGGGGCAGGTATGGCATCAATGTGAATGCCATAGCCCCAGGGTTTTTCCCTACTAAAATGTCAGCAGCGATTATTGAGCATGGGAAAAATCCAATTCTGGAGGCGACACCTCTCAGACGCTTTGGTTCTGCTGACGATTTGAAAGGCGCCGCTTTGTTCCTGGCTTCCAATGCTTCAAATTATGTGACGGGAGACGTATTAATTGTCGATGGCGGAACACATGCAATGTAAAAACGGCAAATTTTGGAGGGATTAATAATGAGAAAGAAGAAAACCTGGCATGCCCACTATCCTGAATCAATTGCAGCCGATGTTAGCATTCCCAGCAAGTCGATGCCTGAGATGCTGCAGGAAGTGACAGCGATGTATCCGCAGAATACAGCTTTATCTTTTTATGGCCGAAAAATGATTTATGCGGAACTTCAAAAAGCCGTCTATGGATTTGCTGCATCACTGCAGAAAAATGGTGTCCAAAAAGGCGGCCGTGTTGCCATCATGCTGCCCAATTGCCCGCAATATGTAATTGCGTATTATGGCACCCTTGCAGCGGGAGCGATCGTTACTCAAGTAAACCCGATGCTGGTTGAGCGCGAGATAGAGTATATTATGAATGATTCGGGTGCTGAGACACTTATCGTCTTTGATGCGTTATATCCACGCGTAAAAGGAGTACAGAGCAAAACGAAATTAAGTAATATAATTGTTGTCAGTCTCCAGCAATCAAATGCAGATTTTTCTCCTGATAAAACCTTTGATGGTTTTTTACATGAAGGCAAAGGACAATTCACCCCGGTAAACATTGAGCCTGAACAGGAAATAGCCGTCCTTCAATATACGGGCGGTACAACCGGCCGATCTAAAGGAGCCATGCTGACACATTACAATGTTCTCGCAAATGTGGTTCAGTCCTATGAATTTTTTAAAGAAAGAACCAAAATAGGCGGGGAAAAATTCTTAACCGTCATTCCGCTGTTCCACGTTTTTGGAATGACTGCCTGCATGAACTTTGCCATTTATACCGCCAATGAATCTATTTTATTGCCTCGCTTTGATTTGGAGGAAGTGCTTAATACGATTAAAAATGAGCAGCCTTCTGTATTTCCGGGTGTTCCAACCATGTATGTGGCTATCACCAATCATCCGCGTGCAGAGGAATATGGCATTGACAGCATTGAAACCTGCAATAGCGGAAGCGCGCCAATGCCTGTCGAACTGCTTCGCGATTTTGAACAAAAGACAGGAGCCAAAATACTCGAAGGCTATGGTTTATCCGAAGCTTCCCCAGTAACCCACTGCAATCCTCCTTTTTCAGAACGAAAGCCTGGAAGTGTCGGAATTGGTTTTCCTTCAACTGATTATAAAGTAGTCGATTTGGCCACAGGAACAGAAGAAGTTCCGAATGGAGAACTCGGAGAGGTCATCATCAAGGGACCGCAGATCATGAGAGGATATTGGAATATGCCTGAGGAGACGGCCGTCACATTACGGGATGGATGGCTCTACACAGGTGATATTGCAAGAATGGATGATGACGGTTTCCTTTATATTGTCGACCGTAAAAAAGACCTGATTATTGCAAGCGGATATAATATATATCCTCGCGATATCGAAGAAGTGCTCTATGAGCATCCTGCAGTTCAGGAGGCAGTAGTCATTGGTGTCCCGGATGCGTACCGGGGTGAAACAGTAAAAGCTTTCATCGTACTGAAAGCTGGCAAATCGTCAAGCGAAAAAGATATCATTTCATATTGCAAGCAGAACCTGGCTGCCTATAAAATTCCATCGGCCGTAGAATTCCGCCAGGAGCTTCCAAAGACAAATGTCGGAAAAATCCTTCGCCGGGCTTTGCGGGATGAGGTCCGGAGCCACTGATTTTTATGATATAATTCTGTCGATATTTTCTAACAGAAGCGGGGACTAACATTGAAAGAAAAAATTACTGAAAAGAGCATCCGGCTATTTGATCAGAAAGGCTTCAGCGAGACATCAATTCAGGATATTGTCGACAGTATTGGTGTGACGAAAGGGACGTTTTATTACTATTTTTCCAGCAAAGAAGAACTTTTGATGGACATCCATCTTCGCTACATTGATGACATGCTGGACAATCAGCACGAAATCCTCGGGGATGATTCAAAATCCAGCAAAGAAAAACTCTTTGCGATTGTTCAAATGCTGCTCAGCAATATCAAAACACAGGGAGCCAGCGCGAAAGTCTTTTTTAGAGAAATGCGCAACCTCAGTGACGAAAGTTTATCGGAAATCATTCCGAAAAGAGATCAGTTCAGGCTGAATATCGAAAAATTAATAGAAGAAGGCAAACAGAACGGAGAGTTCCGTGCGAATCTCAACTCTCCGATTATTGCCTTTGGCATCCTGGGCGTCACTAACTGGAGCTATCAGTGGTTCAATCCGGATGGATCTATATCTGACCGGGAAGTGGCGGAGATATTTACGGAAATGATCTTAAAGGGGATCGAGATGTAAATCGAAATTCTTTTAAAGTAGGGAAAATAAAGATAATTCTTTGTCTCTATTTTTTAGTAGGTAACAACATAGGACGGGAACTATATTTTAAGATACTGAGTTGATTGTAGCGGAAGACACTTGACTCCTGCGGGAGGAGAGGGAGCGGGAGACCCCACAGGCGAAGCCGAGGAGGCTCCCGTTCCTCCCCGCGGAAAGCAAGTGACTGCAGCGGAAATCAACGGGCAGTATAAATAAGCTATAACAATCTATTAAAACATAATTTTTAAGACATACCAACTGGTCAGTATAAGGAGGAGAAAAGATGAATGTAAATGATATTAAGCAAATTACGGTTATCGGTGCCGGGCAGATGGGCCACCAGATCGGAATGCTTTGTGCGCTTGGAGGATTTGAAACAATTATTCAGGATTTGAACGAAAACGCATTGCAGGATGCTGAGGCAAAGCTTCAAACGATTATGTCTAAATGGGTCTCCAAGGGGAAACTTGCCGAAGATGCTAAAGCTTCTGCATTTAATAGGCTGCGCTTTTCCACCAGCCTTGAAGAAAGTGTAAGGAATTCCGGCTTGATTATTGAAGCAGTAACCGAAAAACTTGATGTAAAAAAGGAGGTCTTCAGCAAGCTGGAGCAGTATGCTGATCCACATGCCATTTTTGCGACCAATAGTTCAACAATCGTGAATAGTCTAATAGCTGGTAAAACGGAGCGGCCAGAAAAAGTTGTTAATATGCATTTCTTCTTCCCGCCTCTCGTTATGGATTGTGTGGAAGTAGTAATGAGTGAACAGACATCTGAAGAAACCGCCCAAATAGCTATGGAAGTCTGTAAAAAAATCAATAGGACAGCCGTCCTTTTGAAAAAGGAAATTTCCGGATTCGTAGCAAACCGCATTCTCGGTGCGCTCCAAAAAGAGGCAGTGGCTCTGTTTGAACAGGGAATTGCAGACTATAAAGATATTGATGTCATCTGCCGGAAAGCATTGAATCACCCAATTGGCCCTTTTGAGCTTATGGATTTATCCGGACTCGATGTCGCCTATTATGTAATGGATCAGCGTTATCGGGAGACGGGAGATCCTGCCGATAAACCGTTTGCCTGTGTTGCTGAAAAAGTGGAAAAGGGAGAATTAGGCAGAAAGACAGGCAAGGGGTGGTACGAATATCATTCGAGTAAGATTAAGAGTTAAGGGGTGGCACCATGCACGAAATGCAGGTAACAGTGAGGTTTTGCGAGACTGATGCACTTGGCCATATCAACAATACCAGTTATTTTATATATCTTGAAGAAGCGCGTGTAAAGTATTTCGAGACACTCGGCTACAGCATGGATGTGAAAAATTGGAGCTTTAGCCTGGCCTCCACTAAGTGCGACTTTCTAAGCCAGGGGTATTTTAACCAAATCCTTACGGTAAAAACGTGGGTATCAAGAATCGGCAGGAAAAGCTTTCAGCTGAACCATGAAATTGTCTGTAGCCAGACGGGCGGTCTCATTGCCAAAGGGAGCGCCATCATCGTCTATTTTGATTTCAGCAAACAGGAGAGTGCTGTCATACCTGATCTTCTTCGCGAAGGTCTTAACCAAAATTCGGAACTTAAACTTAAAGAAACTGAATTTTCGTTTAAAAAGGAGGAGTTACATGCCCCAGCAAATGAGCCAGGATACCATTCCTGTGAGAAAAGGGGAACAATTAAATACAGCTGCACTGGAAAAATTCCTGCGGAGCGAGATTGGGAACCTTCCAAATGAACCACTCGAGATTCTGCAGTTTTCCACTGGCCACTCCAACCTGACATATCAGCTGAAAATGGGAGAATGGAAAGCTGTGCTCCGCAGGCCTCCGCTTGGACCTGTTGCACCGAAAGCTCACGACATGGAGAGGGAATTCAGAGTGATTTCTGAGATCAGCCCCTTTTTCAAGGAAGCTCCGAAGCCGCTTCTTTTCACAGATAATAAAGAAATTGCCGGTGCAGCTTTTTTCATTATGGAAAGAAGGCATGGAATTGTTTTAGATACCTCATTCCCTGAAGGAGTTGCACCAGACGAGGGAGTTTGCAGAGGGCTGTCTCAAATTATGGTTGATAAACTTGCCGAACTTCATTCCATTAACTATAAAAGGACAGGTTTAGCTGAAATCAGCAATCCTGATGGATTTATGGAAAGGCAGGTGCATGGCTGGATTGGCCGGTATGAACGGGCCAAGACGGAGGAAGTTTCTGAGGCGGATACATTGAAAAAGTGGCTGACCAATCATATCCCAGTAAGTCCGGAACCTTCCATCATCCATTATGATTACAAACTGAACAATGCAATGTTTAATGAAAATTTGACAGAAATGGCAGGCCTGTTTGACTGGGAGATGGCAACTGTTGGCGATCCGCTGGCAGACCTTGGTGCAGCGATGAGCTATTGGATTCAGGGGGATGATCCAGATCTGCTGAAGTTTGGCTTAGGCAAACCGCCAGTAACTGTTCTAAACGGCTTTTACTCGCGCAGAGAATTTATGGAGGCATATGCTAAAAAGACTGGCCGAGATCTCAGCTGCATGAATTTTTATTTAACATTTGCTTACTTCAAGCTCGCCGTCATTTGCCAGCAAATCTATTATCGCTACAAGAAAGGCCAAACAGGCGATGCTCGTTTTTCACAATTCCATACATTTGTTAAAGTGCTCCTGAAACATGCTGTAAAGGCTGCAAACGAGAAAAACTGAGATGAAAAAAGTTCATGTGATTTTAAAGAAAGAGGATATTTCAGAAGAGAAATTAAGAGAAAGCAGTAAAGTGGCTGTCGTTTTGGATATTCTTCTCGCGACCACGACGATTACTGCAGCTCTTTCAGAAGGAGCTGCAGAAGTCATCCCTGTATTGGATGTTACGGAAGGGATGACTGTTACAGCAGGCATGAAGCCGGAGACATTTGTCCTTGCCGGCGAGATTCATGGGAAGCCGATTGAAGGATGCGTGTATCCCATTCCGAGCCGCATCCGTGAAGTGATAGATGGCAGGAAACTGATCCTGACAACAACAAATGGAACGGTAGCTTTAAGAAAATCAGCCTGTGCCTCAAAAGTCTATATCAGCTCGCTATTAAACAATCGGGCAGTTGCAGAATCCGTAAAGGGAGAAGCTGAGACAGTCATCGTTGTATGCTCAGGAAATTCGGGGGAACTCAGTTTGGAGGACTTTTACGGTGCAGGGCACTTTATCGATTGCTTAACCGATCATGATCAATGGAATATGACTGATTCTGCAAAAGCTGCTTTGCATTTTTACCGGGGTGCATCAGGAAGCGCATTTGACATTCTGTCATCATCCAGGGTAGGCAGGCTTTTTGCCCGGCACGGGCTGGCAGAAGATTTAGAGTTCGCATCACAGATTGACATGGAAGCGATTGTTCCCATTCTGAAAAATGGCAGAGCGGTTCCATCAGACCGCTTTAGAAGGAGAGTGAATCCGTAAATGGAAGAAGTAAAAACAGCTAATCGCGGTGCGGGTTTTTTGTTCACAAAGCTTATTCCTGAAACACTATACACACCAGAAGATTTTACAGATGAGCATATCTTGATTGGCAGAACCGCTAAACAATTTGCTGAAAAAATGGTACAGCCTGAAAAGGACCGGATTGAAAACCAGGACTTTGAGCTGGTTACGGATTTGCTGAGGAAGGCGGGGGGACTTGGCTTGCTTGCACATAGCATCCCTGAAAAATACGGCGGTCTGGGCCTGGATAAAATCAGTAAGGGGATTGTCGGTGAAAGCATTGCCTCAACAGGCGGTTATGGGGTAGCCCACTCCAACCATACCTGTATTGCGACCCTCCCTATTACTTACTTTGGGACACCGGAGCAGAAAGAAAAATATTTGCCGAAGCTTGCTTCTGGGGAGTACATTGGGGCTTACTGCCTGACAGAACCGAACGCAGGTTCAGATGCACTTTCCTCCCAGACAACAGCTGTTCTGAATCAGGAAGGAACACATTATATCTTAAATGGCACCAAAATTTATATTACTAACGCTGTATTTTCAGATACGTTTATTGTTTACGCTAAAGTGGATGGCCAGCATTTTACCGCGTTTATCGTTGAGCGCGATACACCAGGGCTTTCCCTTGGTCCGGAAGAAAATAAGATGGGCATCAAAGGATCTTCAACAAGATCGGTCATTTTTGAAGATTGTCCTGTGCCAGCCAATCAGTTGCTTGGCGAAGTGGGCAAAGGCCATATTATTGCTCTGAACGTCCTGAATCTGGGCCGCTTCAATTTAGGTTCTGCCTGCATGGGGGCATCCAAAACCGGATTGAAGAAAGCTATACAATTCACAGGGGAAAGAAAGCAATTTGGAAAATCCATTGGTGATTTTCCAGCTACCAAGGAAAAAATCGCAAAAATGGCAGGTAGAATTTACGCTGCTGAATCACTGCAGTATCGTACTGCAAACCTGCTGGAAGAATCATTAGCAGACTTATACGATTCATCTGATTTAAAACTTATTGGAAAAAGAATGAGCGAATATGCCACAGAATGTGCGATCTGCAAGGTGTTTGGATCGGAAACGCTCGACTATGCGGCAGATGAAGTACTGCAGCTTCATGGCGGAGCAGGATTCATCAAGGAATACGGAGTGGAACAAATGTATCGTGATTCCCGCATTAACCGTATTTTTGAGGGAACAAATGAGATTAATAGACTGCTGATTCCTACACACCTTTTCCGTAAAGCATTGAAGGGTGATATCGATTTAGCCGCAAGAGTGGAGGAGGCTGTTGTTCAGTTGAGCAAACCTGAACCAATCGGCCAGGGCATTTTTGAGAAAGAAAGAGCAGCGGTTGATACGATGAGAAACCTATTCCTGTTAAACGCCGGACTCGCTTACGAAGCATTTGGCAGCTCACTTGCTCATGAACAGGAAGCACTTATGAAGCTCGCCGATCTGGCCATTGCCCTTTATGCTTCAGAATCGGCTGTCTATCGTACTTATAAAGCTATTCAGGAAAATGGTGAAGAAAAAGAAGAATTGAAGATTCTTCAGACAAGAACGTTTATCGAAGGTGCGATATGGGATGCAGAAAGACTATCCCGTCAGCTTGTGTCAGAATTGGCTTCTGAAGGGAAAAGAGATCAGTTAATCGGATTAGTCATCCGAGAATGCGGCAGGTTCAGTTCCTTTGGGAAGGAAAGTGCGAGAAACAGAAGGATCGCTGAGCTTGTATATGATAAAGGCGAGTATTGCTGCTAGATATATAGAGAAGGAGTGTTTTAAAATGAAAGCCATCCAATTCAAAGAGTATGGAGGACCTGAAGTCCTTAACTTAATCGAGGTTGACCGGCCTCAGCCGACAGGACGTGAAGTATTAATTGAGGTTCATGCCATTGGGGTGAACTATGCAGATACCGCAAGAAGAGAAGGGCAATACGTCGTGCCGACACCTCTGCCGTTCATTCCTGGTGCTGAAGTGGCAGGTGTTGTCGCTGCAGCAGGTGAAGATGCGAAAATTCCTGTTGGCACAAGAGTGGTTACGTTAATTGAATCAGGCGGCTACTCGGAGTATGTATTAGCTGATGAAAGAGGGCTGATTCCCCTGCCGGAAGGATTGGATTTCAACCTGGCTGCTGCTCTGCCTCTGCAGGGCTTGAGTGCCTATCATATACTAAAAACGATGGGCAGACTTGAAGCGGGTGAAAGCGTCCTTGTCCATGCAGCGGCAGGCGGTGTAGGAACACTTGCTGTTCAGCTCGCAAAATTATTCGGTGCAGGTACCGTCATCGCCACTGCCAGCACCGATGAAAAACTTCAGCTTGCGAAAGAAATGGGTGCGGATGTTCTCGTAAACTACACAAAAGAAGGCTGGGAAAATGAAGTGCTGGAAGCAACAGGCGGAAAAGGTGTGAATGTTGCACTCGAAATGGCAGGCGGGGAAATTTTTAATAAAACTCTGAAATGCCTTGCCACCTTTGGCCGCCTTGTCATATATGGTGTGGCAAGCGGGGAGCAAAGCCGGTTTTATCCGTCATCCCTAATGGGTCGGAACCAATCAGTCATCGGATTTTTCCTTCCGCAGATTATGAGAAAACCCGAACTGCTGCAGCCGAGTATGAAGGAATTATTGACATATGCAGCTGCAGGAAAGCTGAAGCTGACAATTGGGGAAATCCATCCTCTGGAGGATGCTGCCAAGGTACATGAGCGGATGCAGTCGAGGCAAACAAAAGGAAAGCTTATTCTTGTACCTGCAAGATAATCGGAAGCCTGCCATTTACCATGTGGCAGGCTCTTTTTCTATTAAACTGACAGGAATATAGGGATTTATATAGAACATAAATAGTAGAGCTGATCCTATTTTTGATGAGGGTGATTTATATGGAAAAGGACGAGGTAAAGAAAAAGGTACAAAATACTTTCGGTAAAAATGCAGAAAAATATGTGACAAGCAAAATTCATGGAGATGCGGCTGAGCTTAATCAGCTCGTTCAAACTCTGAATCCGCAGAAAGATTGGGTGGTGCTGGATATCGCCACAGGAGGAGGGCATGTGGCCAAAAGTCTGGCACCTTTTGTTTCCCAGGTCTTCGCTGCTGATTTGACAAAAGAAATGCTGGCCAATACTGCACGCCATCTGGAAAGCTTTAAAAATATCTGGTATGTCCTCGCGGATGCTGAAGATTTGCCATTTCTGGATAAGTACTTTGATGCCGTAACCTGCCGGATAGCCCCCCATCATTTTCCCAATCCGGAAAAGTTCATTTCGGAAGCCGGGAGGGTATTAAAACCAGGCGGTCATTTCCTGTTGATCGATAACGTATCACCTGAAGAAAAAGAGCTGGCTGGCTTTATGAACACTGTTGAGAAATTGCGGGATGACAGTCATTGCCGGTGTTTGTCGACAGGAGAGTGGAGAAAGCTATTTGCTGCTTCAGGGCTGCATGAAACGAACTCGAAGAGCAGAAAGAAAATATTTGAATTCCCGTCCTGGGTAAGGCGGACAGCCGAAAGTGACGAACAGATTAAGTCAGTCGAAGATTATATTTTGCAGGCTGATCGAACTGCTGCAGATTACTTTCAAATCAAATTTCATGATGGCAGGGTGCAATCCTTTAAAGTGGATGAATGGATGGCACTTTGCGTGAAACAATAGGAGGAAATGGTGATGGATTTAAACCTGAAAAATAAAAAAGCGCTAGTAGTGGCTTCAAGCCAGGGACTAGGTAAAGCAATTGCGGCACAGCTTGCACAGGAAGGCGCCAATGTGATGATTACAAGCAGGGATGAAGCAAAACTGCAAGCTGTTCAAAAGGAATTCCGTGACCAATATAATGTTGATGTTGAGTATCACCGTGCAGATGTTACCAATCCGGAAGATATCAAACAGTTAGTCAAATATACAGCTGAAACACTTGGCGGAATCGATATTTTGATCAATAATGCCGGGGGACCTCCCGGGGGAACGTTTGAATCCCTGACAGATGAAGATTGGGAAAAAGCGTTTCAATTAAATCTATTAAGCCATGTAAGGCTGATCCGGGAGGCGCTTCCCGAATTAAAGAAAAATGGCGGCAGGATTATTAATATTGCTTCTTCAAGCATTAAACAGCCGATACCAGGCCTTCTGCTTTCGAATACATTCCGTTTGGGCATTGTCGGAATGACCAAAACGCTCTCTGAGGAATTGGCAGCTTATAATATCTTAATCAATACAGTAGCTCCGGGAAGGATTGCGACAGACAGGGTTGATTACCTGGATCAGCATAACGCGGACCGGCAAAACATCTCCAAAGAAGAAGTTACAGAAAGAGCCAAAAGCAATATCCCGCTGCGCAGATATGGAACCCCGGCAGAGTTTGCGAACGTCGTAACTTTCCTGGCTTCCGACGCAAGCAGCTATGTGACGGGAAGCTCCATTTTGGTCGATGGCGGGATGGTGAAAGCATTATAGCAGGTTTTTTTGTTCGTGCAGCTAGTGTGAGAGTCCGAACCCGGACTAACTTCGGACAGAGAAATCGAAAAACCTGTTGTGGGAGTCCAAACCTGGGCCAACTTCGGACAGAGAAGTCGAAAAAGCCGGTGTGGGAGTCCAAACCTGGGCCAACTTCGGACAGAGAAGTCGAAAAACCCGGTGTGAAAGTCCGAACCTGGGCCAACTTCGGACAGAGAAATCGAAAAAGCCGGAGAGAGAGTCCGAACCTGGGCCAACTTCGGACAGAGAAATCGAAAAACCCGTAGTGAGAGTCCGAACCCGGGCCAACTTCGGACAGAGAAATCGAAAAACCTGGTGTGAGAGTCCGAACCCGGCACACCTTCGGACAGAGAAATCGAAAAACCTGGTGTGAGAGTCCAAACCCGGTGCACCTGCTGGAAAACTCAGCATAATAAAAAGACGATTTTCCGCATCTCTTAGGAAAATCGTCTTTCTCATTAACCTCGTTTTGTAATCAGTATCCAGATATATAATAGTATGGAGATCCCTACCGAACCGGCTGCTGTCATATAAATGCTGCTGTAGCCGAACAAATGGGCGATTTGGCCAAAGACCATTGCACCTATCCCAACTCCAAGATCAAAAAAGGAGAAGAATGTTGCATTAGCCATCCCGCGCCGATTGGCAGGCGCTTCTTTTACAGACCAGGCCTGAAGGGCAGGCTGGACTGATCCGAACCCTAGACCATAAAAAATGGCCGCTATATACATGATCATGCTGTTAGGCAGCCATGCCAGCAGGAACATGGCTGCTAAAATCAGCACCGCACCAGGTAAAAACACAGCCTGATGCCCCCGTTGATCATATAATCTGCCGGCAAACGTCCGGGAAATCATTAAGGCAATCGCAAACAGCAGGAAATACCAGTGTATTCCGCCTATGCCTTTTTGGGCAGAGTATATTGGAAGAAACGAAGCGATGCCGCCGAAGGTAACGGTAATGAAAAATAAAAGAAATGATGGCCTTAAGGCACTTTTTTCATAGATATCCCATCGCTTAAGGGGAACACTTTGTTTTTCAGCCTGCTTGTAGTTGATTCTAGATGACAATACCAGTGCGGCTAAACCCAGCAGGGCACAAATTAAAAATAAGAGCTTGAAAGATATAACTCCGGCAAGCGCCAGTCCCAGGGTGGGGCCGAAAGCCAGGGCTATGTTCCCGGAAAGACCGAAGTAGCCCATCCCTTCCCCGCGCCGCTTAGCAGGTATCAAATCGGTGGCAATCGTTCCGGAGGCTGTAGTTGAAAAACCCCATCCAAATCCCTGGACAATCCTTAAGACAAATAAGAAGATTAAACTATTAACAAATCCAAATGAACCAACCGAAAGAACAAAAATCGCAAGACCCGTTAAATAGACAAAACGCCTTCCCTTTGTCTCCAGCATATGTCCTGCATAAGGACGCAATAGCAGAGCAGAGAATGTAAAGATGCCGACTACAATCCCGATCAGCTGGTCATTCCCTCCCAATTTTTCAACAAAAAGAGGGATCGTGGGCAATGTCATTTGAAATCCGAGAAAAATAAAAAAGTTGGACATCAATATGAGCACAAAATCTCTAGACCAAATCTTCTCAGAGCCTGCATTCTGTTTTTTTGCTATAGTTTGAGCCATATAAATCCTCCCAAAAACGATGTAAAATGATTAGGAAACCTAAATATTTTTCTATTATAAATGAAAACAAATGGAAATTCTAATGAATGCCACTTTAAGGAGGAGTCAAATGAAGATTAGAGAAAGAGGAGTAACGATTGGAAAACTGCAGCCTGGCAAAAAGAATTGCATTACAGATGTAGAAGGGGTCATGGTAGGCCAAATCACTCTGCACTATCCTCTCAATGATAATGACCAATATGTCTGTACTGGTGTAACCGCAGTTTTGCCTCATGGCAGAAATTTATTCCGTGAAAAGGTCCCGGCAGCGAGCTATGTCATCAATGGCTTTGGAAAAACGACTGGTCTGGTTCAGGTTGAAGAATTGGGCATGATTGAATCTCCCATTATGCTGACAAACACATTTGGAGTTCCGGCGGTTACACATGGAACCCTGGAACACATGTTACGAACCACTCCTGAAATTGGAGACACAACTGGAACGGTCAATATTGTCGTTGGTGAATGCAATGATGGGTATCTAAATTCCATTCGTGCACTTCCTGTGAAACCGGAACATGCAATAGCAGCCATTGAAAATGCCAATTCGGAAAGAACGGAGGAAGGTGCGGTCGGAGCAGGAAAAGGCATGGTATGTTTCGGATATAAAGGCGGAGTAGGGGCGTCATCGCGGGTCATAAGCGAAGAACAAAGCTCAAAAGACTACATAATCGGGTGCCTGGTGGTCACCAATTTTGGCAATAAAGATGAATTTCCATTCAGGAAATACGGCCTGTCAGAAATTCCGCAGGAAACCAAGGAAACGCCCGATGGCTCGATTATGATCATCCTTGCCACGGACGCACCAGTCAGTGACAGGCAGCTGAAAAGGCTTGCCAAGAGATGCGGTATTGGCCTCGGCCGGACAGGAAGTCATTACAGCAACGGCAGCGGGGATATTGTCATTGCTTTTTCAACTGCCAGAACCATTTCTCACCAGAGCACTGAACACGTTGAATTTGCCCATTTGATCAGAGACGACCATCCGCTTATGAACAAGCTTTTCCAAGGTGCTGCCGAATCCGCGGAGGAAGCAATTCTCAATTCCTTATCCCAGGCAGAAACGACGAAAGGGAGGCAGGAAAGAGTGGTCGAGGGTATGTTTTCATAAGACATTTATCTACATTCTAAAAAGTCTATCTTTTCAGTTAATTACTTGATATAATGATGGATAAGTGAAAATACCAGGTGAGGGCGCCTTAATAGGTAAGCTGTTTTATGGCTTATTCTGTTAAGGCGCCTTTTTGTATGGAGTGAATGTAACCGCTTACTGTAATAAGCTGAGTTGGTGCATACCACTCCCTATAATCGAAGGGAGGCAATTTATGTTTACTTGTACACTAAAGAATGAAACCTATCAATTCCGTTCAATTTCAGATGTTTTGGCAAAAGCCGGTGAGGAGAAATCAGGGGATAAAATGGCAGGCATTGCTGCCAGATCTTCTCTTGAACGAATGGCAGCCAAAGTGGTGTTAAGTGAGATAACACTAAAGGAAATATATGAAAATCCGGTTATTGCATATGAAAAGGATGAAGTAACCCGCATCATATATGATGATCTTAATCTTTTTATTTATAAGGATATCGCAAACTGGTCTGTTGGAGAATTAAGGAATTATATTTTATCCCACCATACCAGTACGTCGGATTTGTTCAGAATCAGCAGGGGTCTGACGAGCGAAATGATTTCTGCTACAGCAAAGCTGATGTCGAGCATTGACCTTGTAATGGCATCGCAGAAAATCAGGCCAACTGCGCATTGCAACACAACAATTGGCGAGTCTGGACGCCTGGCATTCCGCTGCCAGCCTAATCATCCCATTGATAATCCCGAGGGTATTCTTGCATCAATGAAAGAAGGTCTGTCCTATGGTTCGGGTGATGCTGTCATAGGTGTGAACCCCAACAATGACTCTATCGAATCAGTCTCGAGAATTTTACATATGACTCATGATTTTATTCAAAAGTGGGATATCCCGACGCAGAACTGTGTTCTTGCCCATATTACAACCCAAATGCATGCCCTCAAAAAAGGTGCCCCTATAGCTCTTATGTTCCAAAGCCTTGCTGGTACACAGGCGGCAAATGATGATTTTGGAGTTTCAAAGGAAATTCTTGATGAAGCCTTTCAGCTGATGGCCACACAAGGGACATCAACTGGTCCGAATCAGCTATACTTCGAAACTGGCCAGGGATCGGAGGTATCGCTTGATGCCCATCTTGGCATAGATATGCAGACACTCGAAGCCCGTACCTATGGATACGCCCGGCATTGGAAACCGTTCATGGTTAATAATGTATCCGGTTTTATCGGGCCTGAGACGATTTATGACGGCAAACAAGTGATTCGTGCAGATCTCGAGGACCTTTTTATGGGGAAAATGCATGGACTTCCAATGGGGATAGCCCCTACATATACAAACCATATGCAGGCAGATCAAAATGATCAGGAAATCGCTGGTATGCTGACTGCTCTTGCCGGTGCGAATTTTTATATGGGCGTGCCTGGCGGAGACGACGTTATGCTAAGCTATCAGGATACCAGCTATCATGATGATGCAAGCTTAAGAGAAATGCTTGGGCTCCGCCCTCTTCGCGAATTTGAGATATGGCTTGAGAAAATGGGAATTATGGAAAATGGCAAACTAACCGAACGAGCGGGAGATTTATCAATTTTTAAGTAGGAAGGGGGAATCAGTAATGGATATTCAGACAATCGTGAAGCAGGTAATGGAAGAACTCCAAAAAGGAGGGCAAATAAAAAACAGTCCTATTGTAAAAGAACCTGCAGAAACAAAGGAATCAAAGGGCCGCAATATAAATTATGAAAAGAGTAGCCAAGTAGGTGTAGAACAGCCAGCCAATCGGGAAGAGATCGAGAGGGTGCAATCCATTACGCCTGCCAGGATTGGGATTGGACATACTGGAACACGAATGAAAACAAAGAATTACCTGGAATTCAGGATAGATCACGCAGCAGCCCAGGACGCAGTGTTTAAAGACGTTTCTGAGGATTTGCTGAAGGAGTTAAAGCTGCCTGTGCTCTTTTCAAAATCTGAAACGATGGACCAATACTTAATGGACCTGGACAGCGGGAGGCAACTCAATGAAACATCCAGAAAATGGGCTGCAGAAAATCTTCCGAAAAATAAACAGGTGCAAATCATTGTATCCGATGGACTGAGTTCAACAGGTGTTGAGGCAAATATAAGAGATCTGCTGCCAGCGCTTGTCCAGGGGTTAACATCGAAAAAGATTACCATTGGAGATCCTGTTTTTATAAAGCGGAGCAGAGTTTGGATTCAGGATGATTTAGCTTCTATTGTCAATTGTGATTGCATTATTTCACTCATAGGAGAAAGGCCAGGATTGGCAACTGCTAAAAGCATTAGTGCCTACCTGATATACCAGCCCAATGAGGATACTGTCGAAGCAGATCGCACTGTTATCAGCAATATTCATGAGGGAGGGGTCCCCCCTGTTGAGGCGGGTGCCCATCTGGCTGATTTAATAGAGGTTATATTAAAGCATAAAGCGAGCGGTGTAAAATTAGCACAGCTTAAGTAGTATAGGAAGGCAGCAGGATTACATTTTTTCCAGCTGCCTTTTCCATTATCCAGGATAATTCCATAACTGTACCAAATTTCCTATTAAACAATTGAAAACGATGTTGACATTCTTCGGCATTCCCTTTAATATTTTTATATATTCTGACATTTTTAAATACTTATTGGGAGATCTCCGTCTATGCCAAACTTCTCAGTCGAAGAGCTATGCACTCTTCATACAAGTCTTTCAAAAATGGATGTCGAAAGAATTAAAGAGGTCTCTGCCAATCTCTCATTAATCGCCGATCTGAACCAGGCAAACGTTTTTGTTGATTGTCCTACTAAAGAAGGTAAACATGCGATAGTAGTAGCTGAAGCCGCCCCAAATACTGCTAAATCCGTTTATCAGAAGCCTGTCGCAGGAAAGTTCGCCTATGAAGCTTTTGAACCCGCCGTTTTATATACCCTGAGGACAGGGAAAAATATGTTTCTCAATCGCGCCTTGACACAGGAGGGCAAGACGGTAGAACAAAGCGTGGTGCCGATTAAAGGCTCAGAGGACCGTGTCATCGGGGCACTGATTATGGAGAAGGACATCAGTGAGAAGCTGCAGCGGCAGCTCAAATTGGAAGCGTTATCAGAAGCGACTGAAACCTTGAGCGGTATACTCATTGGAATGGCAGAAGACCGGCCGATCATCCCAGAGGTAATTGAGGAATCACTATTCTTTATTGACCATGAAAATAAGGTTGTTTATAACAATCCTTCAGCAACTAATCTCATACACGAAATTGGCAAGGAAAATTGCAGGCCCGGCGTCCCGCTGATTGATTGTTTTCCCTGTATTCAAGAAATTCTTAACGAGCCGGAAGAGCTCCTTGTAAAAGAAATGAAAATGATGAATAAGGTATTCCGTGTTAAGAAAATAAGTCTTGATCTTGCCGGTAAGTCGGATGGAACCTTCATCATACTTAAAGACCTGACAGAGCTCAGGGAAAAGGAACGGGAGATTGCTGTTAAATCTGTGGCCATACGGGAAATCCATCACCGTGTTAAAAATAACCTGCAGACTGTTGCCAGCCTTTTGAGGCTCCAGATGAGAAGGGGTGTGCCGGAAGAAAGCAAGGTGCATTTCGTGGAAAGTCTGAACCGCATCTCGAGTATTGCTTCGGTGTATGAAATTATTCTCTCGAGCTCAAGTGTAGATGAAGTAGATATATACAGCCTAATAGAGAAAGTTGGCAATATGCTGGTCCATGAAGCAAAACACGAGCAGAAAAAGATACATATTCAGTATAGGGGACCAAAGCTTTTAATCGACTCTGAAAAAGCTGTATCCCTGTCTCTGGTCATCAATGAACTTATACAGAATTGTGTAAAGCACGCATTTAAACATATGCATGAAGGAATAGTCGAGGTCTGTTTCGAGTATTCGAATGATGAAATTAAGGTTGAAGTCATCGATAACGGTGAAGGGTATTCCCCGGAAGCAAAACCTTCTCTAGGCTTAGATATTGTGAAAATGATGATCGAGCACGACTTATCCGGTCATTTTTTAATCGAACGGGCTGAAACAGGGACTATTGCAGCTGTGCAATTTCCCTTTGAAAGGAAGGCGGAATAGCTGTGAAAAAAAGAATAATGGTTGTGGAGGATGAATCGATTGTCCGCATGGACTTAAGCTTGATGCTACAGGACGCTGGATATGAAGTAGTTGCTGAGGCAGGCGATGGTGAAAGAGCGGTCGAGCTTGCTCTTTCATTAAAGCCTGATTTAATCCTGATGGATATCAAGATGCCTAATCTGAATGGACTAAAAGCAAGTGAAATCATTTCCAATAAAATCAATACACCCATCCTGATCCTAACAGCATACAGTCAGCGGGAATATATTGATAAAGCCAAACAGGCAAATATACTCGGCTACCTTGTTAAGCCTGTTAATGAAGCCAGTCTGATTCCAGCTGTTGAAATTGCGCTCAGGCAGGCTGAGAATGCAAATGCATTCCGGGAACAGGTGGAATCCATGAATCAAAAATTAAATGAAAGAAAAATAGTTGAAAAAGCAAAAGGCATTTTAATGCAAAAGTTTAACATGCATGAAGAAGATGCTTTTAAGAAAATGCGAAAGATCAGCATGAACAAACAGGTTACACTGGAAAATGTGGCAAAGCGTATCATAGTAAAATATAACGCTTAATATCTTTTACAAGTGGATAGAACAGGCAAAGGTGCCATGCGTCTGCAAAAGCTGACGTGCGGCACCTTTTTGTCTTTTTACCTATTTTTTTACTATCAAACTGCTGTTTATCCTATGTTCTTGTAAAGAAGCTGCAGGATTCCGTTAACATATAAAACTTTTTAGGGAGGGATTTATGATGGAAATGGTAGGTAAAATCGTTATTTACATTATCATGGCCTGTGCTGTGGCTGGAGCTTTTGCAGCCATCCGCAACAGTGATGAGGGGTTAGGCAAGCAATTTATGGAGGGGCTTCATGCTGTTGGCCACATTTTTGTACCGGCTGCCGGGATAATGGCTTCCATTCCATATTTATCGTGGTTTATCGATAAGGTCTGCGGTCCATTTTTTGCTGCGATCGGGGCAGATCCTGCAATAGCTGCAACTGCCATATTGGCAACCGATATGGGCGGCTACCAGTTAGCTGAAGTGTTAAAGCAAACACAGGAAGGCTGGATCATGGCGATGATTGTCGGTTTTATGGCGGGGGCAACCATTGTTTTCTCCATACCGATGGGCCTGGCTATGCTTGATAAGAGAGACCATAAATATATGGCTCTCGGGGTGATGTCAGGCGTTCTGACCATTCCAATCGGTGCTTTCATTTCAAGTGTGATTATTGCGGTTTCCAGCTCAAGTTTCAGGGATTTCATTTCCACCTCCGGCGAGGCGAAATATCAGTTCGCGCTTGGTTTGGGACAAATCTTATTGAATTTAAGTCCGCTTTTAATCTTTGTTGTCCTGATTGCACTGGGGTTATATTTCCTGCCGGATTTAATGATCAACGGGTTCATGTGGTTTGGACGTATTTTAGATGCGGGAATTAAGCTGGTTTTGGTATTTTCCATCGTGGAAATTTTTACTGGATTATTCACAACAGTATTTGGAGGATGGGGCTTCCACCCAATCATGGCGGATTCGGAGGATCAGTTCCGGGCGCTTGAGACTGCCGGCTATATTGGAATCATGCTTGCCGGTGCATTTCCGATGGTTTATCTTCTTCAAAAGTATGCCGGCGGCCCGCTGGAGGCACTTGGCAGTAAAGTGGGATTAAGCAAGGAAGGCAGTGCAGGGATAGTTGCCACAATCGCGAACATCCTTGCGATGTTTAAATTGGTCAGAACAATGCCGCCTAAAGATAAAGTCATTAATATTTCCTTTGCAGTCTGTGCCGCCTTTTTACTTGGTGACCATTTATCCTTTACAGCAAATTTCCAGCCAACATTAATCCTTCCGATTATAGCCGGTAAAATTTCTGCTGGAATCATCGGAATTGGTTTAGCATACTGGCTGTCTGTACCTAAGGCTTTGGAATTGGAGAAAAAAGACCGTGAATCTGGCATTATCGGAAAAGATGAATATTTAACGAAAGAAGAAAAGGTTAAAAAAGCAATATAAGCAGGAGTCACCTGGGAGGGCCTAAGCAATGAATGAAGAAAAAAAACGATTTATTCAAGAATTTGTGCCGGGAAAACAAGTAACACTCAGCCACTTAATCGCAAATCCCGATCCGGATATGTTTGAAAAACTGGGGATCCAGCAGGCAGGAGCGTTAGGTATTTTAACACTGACACCAAGTGAAACGGTTATTATTGCAGGAGATCTGGCGACCAAAGCGGCAGACGTGCAGATCGGGTTCCTGGACCGATTCACAGGCAGCCTTGTAATTGTAGGAACCGTATCAGCTGTGCAAATGGCCATGGAGGAAATCAACCGCTTTTTATCTGAAACACTGAGGTACACTCCTTCGGAAATAACTAAATCATAAGGAGCTGTATATAGAATGTCCAAAATGAACAGAGCGATGCTGATCGGTTCCATCGGGGCTGGAAAGTCGACTTTAACAAATGCTCTTCTTGGCCGCAAAGCGGTAGCGGTTAAAACACAGGCCCTGAACTATTATGACTGGATTGTGGATACGCCGGGCGAATATACAGAGAATCCATTTTTCTATAAAAATATCATGGCTACGGCACTCGAAGTGACCCATGTACTATATTTGCAGGATTCTACAAAGCGGAAAACCATTTTTCCGCCAGGTTTTAGCAATGGGTTTAATAAGCTGCCAATTGGAGTCGTGACAAAATGCGATTCTGATCAAGCGGATGTAAACTCAGCAATCAGCCAGCTTAGAAATGCAGTTCCCAAAGGGCCTATTGTCATTACCTCCTCTATTTCCGGAAAAGGAATAGATGAAATACGGTGCCTCGTGAAATGCCATTCTCTTCAGGAAATGCAGGATTATGCAGATTCATTGCCGGATGATGTCGTAATTTTCAGATGAAACCCTTTACAAAACGAAGATAATAGAATATATTTTAAATATACAAAAAAATAGATTAGGCAAAGGCGCCTTGTATGAACAACCAATTAATGGTTGCTCATATGCGGTGCCTTTTTTTATTTCCTGCATAATTGTTAAATTGCTACAGTAAGGCGGGGATCATGTTGAAGCGTTACGATGCACAAAAAGAGAATATAATCAGCGCAGGAATCGACATCGGAACGAGTACGACCAAACTCGTCATCAGCAGATTTTCTCTCATGAATATGGCTGGCGGAACCCATATGCCGCGAATCGAAATTATCGAAAAGGAAGTGCTTTACCGGAGCCCGATTTACCGGACTCCTCTTCTAACCGCTTCATCAATAGATATTGAAGCTGTAGAGAGGCTTGTCAGAGAGGAGTATACTACTGCGGGAATCCGGCCGGCTGATATTAAAACAGGGGCTGTCATTATTACAGGAGAAACGGCAACAAAACAGAATGCCGAAGAAATGGTCCATTACCTATCTGACCATGCAGGAGATTTCCTTGTCGCCACTGCCGGTCCTGATTTAGAAGGAATCATTGCTGCAAAAGGTTCAGGAGCTTATGAATTATCCAAAAGGACTGGAAAAACTGTGGCTAATATTGATATTGGCGGAGGCACTGCCAATGCTGCAGTTTATCATTCAGGAAGGCTGTGCGGAACATGCACCCTGCATATCGGCGGCCGGCTGATTGAATTTACAGACGGCAAAATAAATAGTATTTCTCCTCCTGTTCAACAAATCCTTCGGCAATGGGGAGCTGATTTAAAAAGAGGGGACAGCAGAAGTCACCCTATCATCGGAAAACTGACAGACTACATGGCAGAAGCAATTGCCCGAATGCTAAGGAAGGATCTTCTAAAGGATGATTTGCCTTTGCTTCTGGGACATGATCCAAATTGGACAGAGGAGATAGATTACATCATGTTTTCAGGCGGGATCGGTGAATGCTTGTACCACTTTGAGAATGCTGATTCCTCTCCTGCCCAGTACGACGATATTGGAAAACAGCTGGCACAGTCATTGCAAAATTGCCGTGAGCTGGCCTCCTTTAAATGGGTGGAACCGGATGAAACGGTCAGGGCAACAGTTCTCGGGGCAGGTACACAAACGACAGAAATCAGCGGTGCGACCATCCATGCTGAAGGCAATGAACTGCCAATTCGCAATTTGCCCGTCTATCAGATCCGGTTTGATTACAATTTGGAAAAAGGTCTCCATAAGATTCAAGAAGCAGTAAAAAAGGCGGTGGAAATTTATGACCCTCAGAAGGAGGGACAAAATTTCGCCCTGTATTTAACGGCTCTGCCATATTTGGGCTTTCGTGATATTCAGGAGTTATCTTCAGTCTTGCTGAAATCCTTAGAAGCAAAGCCGATTCCGGAACAGCCGCTTGTTGTCGTATTAGAAAGCGACCATGCTAAAGTCCTTGGCCAGACGATTAAAGTTCAGGAAACAAGGCAAAGTATCGTATGCATCGACCAGATTAAGGTAGAGCATGGAGATTACATAGATATCGGCCACCTGCTTCAAACCAATGTAGTACCTGTTGTCATTAAAACATTGACATTCCATCGGTAAGAAAGGGGGGATTATTTATGAAGCTGCAAACGAGTCATTTAGGAAATGTGTATCAATTCGAAAATCTAAAAGATCTATTTGCAAAAGCAAATGAAGAAAAATCAGGGGACCGCCTCGCGGGAATCGCAGCGGAAACCGTCCAGGAAAGAATCGCCGCCAAATTGGTTCTAAGTCATTTAACCCTATCTGATATCCGAGAAAATCCTATGCTTTCGCCTGAAGAGGATGAGGTTTCGAGAATTATAGAAAGCGGGATGAATGAACCCGTCTATCAGAGCATAAAAAATTGGTCAGTTGCTGAACTTCGTGAATATATCCTGGACGATGACACTACAGGAGAAGATTTAAAAAGAATCGGCAGGGGATTGAACAGTGAGATGATCGCCGCCGCTGCAAAAATCATGTCTAATCTTGATCTTGTTCACGCGGCAAACAAAATCGAAATACTATCCAAATGCAATATAACGATTGGATATAAAGGAACATTGGCTTCCCGTCTGCAGCCTAATCATCCAACCGATAATGTGGATGGCATGATCGCATCCCTCAAAGAAGGTTTATCCTACGGCATAGGGGATGCAGTGATTGGAATTAATCCAGTGGATGATTCGGTTGAGAGTGTAAAAAGATTGCTCCATGCCACACATGCTTTTATCAAGGACTGGGGAATACCAACACAAAACTGTGTGCTTGCACATGTAACAGCTCAAATGAAGGCTATAGAACAGGGAGCACCTGCAGATATGATCTTCCAAAGCATAGCCGGAACAGAGGCTGCCAACCGATCATTCGGAATTACTGCCTCACTTCTTGAGGAAGCAAATGACATGGCAAGAACTCTCGGCACCGGCACCGGGCCACAGCGTTTATATTTTGAAACGGGCCAAGGTTCAGAGCTTTCCGCTGAAGCGCATTTTGGAATGGATCAAATGACACTGGAATCGAGAAATTACGGCTTTGCCCGGCATTATGACCCTTACATCGTAAATACAGTGGTAGGTTTCATTGGGCCGGAGTATTTGTACAACAATAAGCAAGTCATCAGGGCCGGGCTAGAAGATCATTTTATGGGAAAAATGCATGGCATCCCTATGGGTGTTGATATCTGCTACACGAATCATATTAAGGCCGATCAAAACGATATCGAAGACCTTGGCGTTCTGCTGACAGCAGCTGGAGTGAATTTTATTATTGCTGCCCCAATGGGGGATGATTGCATGCTCAATTATCAATCCATGAGCTATCATGACGTTGCCACGCTTAGGCAGACGATGAATAAGCAGCCATCTCCAATATTCAGGGATTGGCTTGAGAAAATGGGAATCTTCGAAAATGGAAAGCTGAGCAAAATCGCAGGCGATCCAACCATTTTTTCACGATAGGAGTTGAAATGAATGAATCCTGAACTGATTGAAAAAGTAACACGCCTTGTAGTTGAAAAACTTCAATCGCAGCAAACCTCTGATGTGAAAGGGCAAGAAAGCAGCGCAGGAGTAAAATTTTGGAAACATACATCAAACCCCAGCACACAACCATCCAAGATGGCAGTGGAGGTGATCAAGGCTGGAAAAGAGGATACAGACAGTCTAATAAAAATTAAAAGCTATCAGAATACAAATGCTCTTAAAATGACCTCAACAGTTAAAGCGAGTCATGATAAGAACGAAAATTATTCAAAAAAGGCAGGCATTGATCATCCGGCAGATCCAGTAGAGCTGGAGGCACTCAAGAGCAAAACACCTGCAAGAATCGGGGTGGGAAGAGCAGGAACAAGACCGAAGACAGACACATGGCTGAAATTCCGCTTTGACCATGCAGCAGCAGTCGATGCTGTCTTTGGAGATGTAAATGATGAGCTTATAAACCATCTTGGACTCTTTAAAGTCAATACGATGGTAAATGAAAAAGAAGTGTACATCCGAAGACCCGATTATGGCAGAAAGCTATCAGAAGAAGCCAAAAAAATCATTCTTGCTAAATGCCAAAAGGGACCGGCTGTTCAAATCATTATGTCTGACGGGCTTAGCTCAAGTGCGATTGAAGAAAATGCAGAGGATGTATATCTATCCCTTCAGCAATCATTAAAAAGTTTAGGCCTCGATATGGGGACCCCTTTTTATATCGAAAAAGGCCGAGTGGCTGTTATGGATGAAGTAGGCGAGCTCCTGAAGCCCAAAGTAGTTGTTTTATTGATTGGCGAGCGTCCTGGTCTGGTCAGTGCAGAATCACTGAGTGCCTACCTTTGCTATGAACCCCGAAAAGGAACGATCGAAGCTGACCGGATGGTAATTTCCAATATACATAAAGGCGGAATTCCTCCCGCAGAGGCTGGCGCCTATCTCGGAACGGTCATCCAAAAAGTTTTAAAGTATGAAGCAAGTGGTGTATCGCTCGTGAAAAAGGAAGGGTAGGAGGCAGAAAAAATGGGATTAGAACGCATTCACGCTGATATATTGGCTGTTCGGGTGATTCCTAACGTGGACCAAGAGCTTGCAAAGCAGTTTCAGCTTAAGCCCCATCACCGAAGCCTGGCGATTTTCACCTCAACAGTCGATGACGTAGGCTATACCGCACTCGATGAAGCTACTAAAAGAGCTGATGTCGAAGTGGTTTATGCCAGGTCCTTTTATGCGGGTGCTGCTCATGCTTCTGGGCCATTATCAGGTGAAATGATTGGAATTTTGGCAGGGCCGTCTCCTGATGAAGTCAAAAGCGGTATGGAGGCTGTCCTCCAGACAGCTGAATCCGATGCTTATTTTGAAGCGCTTGATGAGGAAAAAGCGCATGCCATTTATGCACATGTTGTTTCCAGAACAGGGTCCTATCTGTCAAAGGAAGCAGGCATCAAAATCGGAGAGCCTATAGCGTATTTAATAGCCCCTCCTTTGGAAGCCGTTTATGGACTTGACGCTGCTCTAAAGGCAGCGGATGTTGAAATGGTTAAATTTTTCGGGCCGCCTTCGGAAACCAACTTTGGCGGGGGACTGCTGACCGGCTCTCAATCAGCATGCCAGGCAGCAGCTGATGCTTTCCGGGATGCCATTATGGAAATTTCTCAGAACCCTATAAAATACTAATTCTTTCAAAATATCCTGAAAGGAGCGTGGAATCTTGCAATTTGATCATGATCTTCAATCCATGCAGGAAATGCGGGATGCGGTAAAGCGGGCCAAGGAAGCGCAGTTTAAGTATATGGCCTTTACGCAGGAGCAGGTTGACAAAATCGTCAAAAAAGCCGCTGATGCTGCTTATGCCAAGTCACTTTACCTTGCCCGGATGGCGGTAGAGGAAACAGGGATGGGCATTGCCGAGCACAAAAAAATTAAAAACGAAGTCGGTTCCAAGGCTGTCTATGAGTCTATCAAAGATGAAAAGACAGTAGGCATCATACATGAGGACCGGGTAAATAAAGTATCGGAAATAGCTTATCCTTACGGTGTCATTGCAGGCATCATTCCAACGACTAACCCTACTTCAACAGCCATTTTTAAAGCACTGATTGCTCTAAAAACAAGAAATGCCATTGTCGTGAGCCCACATCCAAGGGCAGTGAAATGTACAGTTGAAGCTTTAAAAATTGTGAATGAAGCAGCCATACAGGCAGGTGCACCCGAAGGATTGATTGGATGGATCTCAAAGCCTTCAATGAGTGCAACAAACGAATTAATGAAGCATCGCGACATCAATCTCATTTTAGCAACAGGAGGCGGCGGACTGGTCAGGGCTGCATATAGCTCAGGTAAGCCTGCCTATGGAGTAGGGCCTGGAAATGTGCCTTGCTATATTGAAAAAACCGCTAAGGTGGACCAGTCGGTGAGAATGATCATTGACAGTAAATCTTTTGATAATGGAACGATTTGCGCTAGTGAACAATCGATTGTCGTCGATCGCAATATCAAAGAAATGACCATGAGAGAACTGAGAAATAATGGGGCTTATCTCTTAAATAACCATGAAAAAGCGGCGTTGGAAAAAGTCATTTCGCCTTCACCGGGAAAGCTGAATCCGGATATCGTCGGTCAAAGTGCTGTTAAAATCGCAGCCATGGCCAGTATCCAAGTCCCTGAAGAAACAAGAGTTTTAATTGCTGAAGAAACTGGAGTAGGCAAAGACATACCATTTTCAATTGAAAAACTATCTCCGGTTTTTGCCCTTTATACAGCGGAAAGCTGCCAGGAGGCAAAAGATATCTGCCTGCAGCTGCTCAATTTGGGCGGAAGAGGGCATAGCCTCTCAATTCATACGAATGACGATGCAGTGGCTAAGGATTTTGCTCTTGAAATGCCAGTTTCAAGAATGATGGTCAACACGCTCTCGTCTATTGGGGCTGTTGGGGCGACAACCGGATTGATGCCTTCTCTGACTCTGGGATGCGGTTCATTCGGCGGCAACATTACCTCTGATAATGTAACAGCACGCCACCTGATCAATATTAAAAGAATGGCTTATGGTACGAAAGAAATCACCATCCCAAAACCGGCATCATCATCTTCTAAAGCTGAAAAAGAACTAGCCGGCAGCCCGGATGTTGATCATATTGTTAATCAAGTTCTCAAGCAAGTATCGCCAGATGGCGAAGTGGATGCAAAGATGATTGCCGACATGGTCAATCAAGTGATGAAAAAATATCAAACTAACTAATTAGGAGGAAATAAAAATGGCTAGAGAATTAACTGCATTAGGCATGATCGAAACTAAAGGGCTGGTTGCTTCAGTGGAAGCTGCAGATGCTATGGTGAAGGCTGCGAATGTTCATTTAGTTGGAAAGGTACATGTAGGGGGCGGTATTGTTACGGTGCTTGTGCGCGGTGATGTAGGTGCTGTCAAAGCGGCAACGGATGCGGGAGCTGCAGCAGCACAGCGTGTTGGAGAATTGAAATCTGTTCATGTCATTCCTCGTCCTCATAATGAATTGGAGAGCATTCTTCCAAAAATTGATGCTGAGCTTTAATACAAGATTACTAAGTTAGGAGCTTAAATCCATGAACGAGCAAGCCATTCAATCGATTGTAGAGGAAATCGTCTCAAGGCTAAAAGATTCCTCAGGAAAAGATCATTCAATTCCAATGGCTGTCTCTGCCCGGCACTGTCATTTAAATCAAAGAGATTTGGAGATTCTTTTTGGAACAGGCTATCAGCTTACCGAAAAAGCTGATTTATCTCAGCCTGGCCAATTTGCTGCTAACGAAACTATAACCATCGCAGGACCAAGAGGAAGCCTTGAAAAGGTGCGCATTCTTGGTCCTGCCCGCAATATGACCCAGGTAGAGGTCAGCCGTACTGATTCGATCAAACTGGGGCTGAAACCCCCGCTCCGCGAATCCGGGAAAATAGAAGGATCTTCACCTGTAACTCTGATAGGACCCAAGGGCAGCATTTATAAAAAAGAAGGTCTTATTATCGCGCAGGCACACATTCATATGGCTCCGGAAGATGCTGAAACTTTCGGCGTGAAAAATGGGGAATACGTTAAAGTTGAGGCAGAGGGAGAACGTCCAATATCCTTTGGAAATGTGTTAATTAGAATCTCACCCCGGTATAGACTTGAAATGCATATTGATACTGATGAAGCCAATGCAGGACTGATTACCGGTAAAACAGCTGGCAGGTTAGTAAGGCAAGAGGAAAGATTATGATTGACCGGCATTTAATTGAACAAATAGTTGAAGAAGTGGTAAAAAATTTATTTGGTGCCAAATCTGCTCCAAATTCTAAAGCTAAACATAATATCCTCGCAGTTGGAGATTTAGGGAAAGTCGATCCAAATATATTAGAAGTGTTAGAGGAAAACTGGAATGTCCTTCCTTATGACTTTAGCGAAGAAGCTGAGCTGCATAATGTTATGAGGGTTATTTTTCTTGATGCTTCCCAGGACTTGTTTGTGAAAGGGGCACTGGGCATTTGCGATACACCGGAAAGCGAGCTTCTCTCAGCCTGTATTATGGACTATGTCCCTGTTACCTTAATTCCGAAAACAAAACTTTATAAAATCCTGAATGGAGAGAAAAAAACAAACGGGGAGTATTCTTTAAGCTTAATGGAGTATAAGGAAAAGCTGTTAAAGTTCGGGGTTGAAATCAATAGCCTGGAAGATTTTGCAGCGCCAAAGCCTATCAGCGCAGATCAGCCTCTCTCAAAGAAGCTGATCACACAAAGAGATGTTCAAGAATGCAAAATGAATGAAATCCTCGCAGATAAACAGACCATTATAACACCTTTAGCACGCGATACAGCACGGGAATTGGGAAAAAGCATCATTGTAATGGATACAAAAGGGGCTGAAAACACATGGAAATGGGAACGGTAATCGGCAATGTATGGGCCACAAGAAAAGAAGATAATTTAACGGGCCTGAAATTTTTGGTTGTCGAGCCTCATGGTCTTTCAGCAGCAAAATCATTCGTTGCGGTTGACCGTATTGGGGCAGGAGTCGGTGATCAAGTTCTCGTTACGCGTGGAAGTTCGGCTTCAAATATGTCCGGAGATATAAGATTGCCAATTGATGCATTGATTATTGGAATTATCGATTCTGTTGACGTTGAAAAGAAAGAGGTGAAATAGGATGGCAAGAGCACTAGGCATGATTGAAACAAGAGGGCTTATTGGGTCCATTGAAGCAGCAGATGCCATGCTGAAAGCTGCTGATGTTACTTTGGTGAAGCAGGAAAAAGTGGACGCCGCTTTAGTAACGGTTTTGGTTCAGGGGGACGTAAGTGCTGTTCAGGCTGCTGTGGATGCAGGTAAGGAAGCAGCAGCCAGAGTGGGTGAACTCGTGTCAGCGCATGTTATACCTCATCCTGATGAAGATATCAAGAAAGCTTTATTAGATGACAGGAAACCAAAGGAAATGAAACAAGAGCCAGCTCCTGAAGCACCCCCCGTAAAAAAGGGAGCCAGCAAAAAGAAACAGATATCTGCGGCGGAACTGGATAGCGTTGAAGATAATTAAAGTACTCCACTAGTACGATGAAATGGAGGAACAGCCATGACTTTTAAGAGAAGAAAGATTGCCGTAATCGGGTCAGGCTTTACGGGTGCGACAGCAGCATTGATGCTGGCCCAAAAAGAATTGGGAGACATAATCTTAGTTGACATACCTTCACAGACGAACCCAACAAAAGGCAAGGCCCTGGATATGCTTGAAGCTGGACCGATTCAGCGCTTCAATGCCAGCATAACCGGCACTTCAAGCTATGAAGACATTCAAGATGCCGATTTAGTATTGATTACTGCCGGAATGCCAAGAAAACCAGGAATGAGCCGGGACGATCTTGTCGCTGTAAATGAAAAGATTATGATCGAAGTTTCTCAAAATATAAAAACATACGCCCCGGAAAGCTATATTATTGTGTTAAGCAATCCTGTCGATGCAATGACCTTTGTCTGCTATAAAACTACTGGTTTTCCGAAAAATAGGGTAATCGGCCAATCGGGAGTATTAGATACAGCCCGATTTAATACGTTTGTGGCTCAAGAGCTGGGAGTTTCCATTGAAGATATTTCAGGTTTTGTCCTGGGCGGTCATGGAGATGATATGGTTCCGCTGGTCAGATATTCGTATGCTGGCGGCATTCCACTGGAGAAAATACTCCCTGCCGACCGAATCAAAGCGATTGTGGAAAGAACCAGAAAAGGCGGAGGAGAAATTGTAAATCTGCTTGGCCAGGGAAGTGCCTATTATGCTCCTGCAGCTTCAATGGTTGAAATGGCAGAATCGATTCTGAAAGATAAAAAACGAATCCTTCCTTCAATTGCCTATTTGGAAGGTGAGTATGGATACAGTAACATCTATCTGGGAGTGCCTACAATCCTGGGCGGAAATGGAATAGAAAGTGTCATTGAAATTCCATTGACTGCCGATGAGAAAAAAGCTCTTGATCAATCTGTTAAGTCAGTACAAAATGTAATGAGCATACTTGAAACAGCCAAAGCGTAAGAGGGCTGACTTGTGAGGAAATTATTTTTTCTCACGAGTTAGCTTTTTTGTATTTTGTTTAAACTGTTCACTAACCGGGTACATTGTATTTAACAAGCTTAGCAGCTGCTGACAAAATTTCCAGTAAAAAATGATTTGAATAATCTGAAAACTTCTGTTACAATAGAAAAAAGGTCAAGGGGTTGATTTTAAATGGAAAAACGTCTACTTAACTCGCCGCAACAGTCTGAGGAAAACGTGTCAGTGTTAGCAGAACAAGTCCTAAATCAAGCTCTTAAGGAATACCGAAAAGAAAAGCTTCGCGAAAAAATTGATGAAGCATTGACTAGCCGAAACAAGGAAGAATTCATCCGCTTAACAGATGAATTAAAGAAGATTTCTTAGAAAGCCCACAATTAATAATGTAAAAAAGGCAGCCTGTTCGAAAGAATGGGGCTGCCTTTTGTTGTTTAATATATTTTAATGAATGATTGAGAAAGCCCAATTTTAAACAATGAAAAGCTTCAGCATAATTGCTTGCAAAATCCAGAACAGGAAGGAAACAATAGCAGTCAAAAAAACTAACTAAGGCTTAAAAAAAGAGCAGTAAAGAAAAATGGTGGTTAATCTGATGGATTAACGACGAAATTGAGTGGAGTAAGGCCAAAATGCTAGTTAATCCAATGGATTTACGCCGAAAAAGAGAGTAGTAAAGCAAAAATGGAAGTTAATAGGTAATTCAACACCTAAATAGAATATAGATAAAAATCCCGTTGTTATAACCGCTGTCAATAATCCGAAAATCAGGAGTCCTCAAAAAATCATCGTCATAACGGTACCACCATCCCAAAATAAGAACCCAATTCGAAAATTTCTAACACCACCAGCTGTTTCACCAAACTGTTCCACATCGTTCCAAAATGAAACGCTGAAACACTCCTCTAACAAACAAACCTTTGTAAGAAAGACATTCAACCTTGGCACGGAAATTGCAACAATACTCATTAGCAAGATATAAATCAGAAACGATAAGGGGAGGAAGCTATGTTTGAAGAAAAATTGGATTTAAGATTGCCGGGGCCGGTTCAGGTTCCGAAAGAAATACAGCGTGCCATGCTAAGAAGTTTCGATCACCCCATGATGGATTACCGGAATCCAGCCTTCCAGGATGTACTTCAGGAAACGACTGAAAAGTCCAAAACGATATTCCAGACTGAAAACCTGGTGATTCCGCTTACCTCAAGCGGAGCTTCCGCCCTTGAAACAGCAATTATTAATACGGTTGGCCCCAATGATACGATCATCCTTTGCGTTGTTGGCTATTTTGGTGAGTACCTTCAGGGAATTACAGACCACATTGGCTGCAAAACCGTCCGGGTCGATGCGGAATGGGGAAATATTGTCGATCCTGAGGATGTGAGAAAAGCATTAAAGGAAAATCCTGAGGCAAGAGCTGTTTTTGCGACACATTGTGAAACATCCACCTCTGCAATCAACAACATAAAAGAGATTGCAGCAGTTGTAAAAGAAACAGATGCCATATTCCTCGTTGATGCTGTCAGCTCGATAGTCGGCACACCCCTATATATGGACGAATGGGGCATTGATATAGTGGCAACTGGAGGACAGAAAGCTTTAATGCTGCCTCCAGGACTTGCATTGATTACTTTGAGTGAAAAAGCATGGAATACTGTAAATAATCATCAGTGCCCATCCTTCTATTTTGACCTTAAACTTTATAAAAAAGGCCTGGAATCAGGAACTGGAACACCTTATACCCCAAATATATCACTTGTATGCGGGCTGCTTGAGGCCTGCAATATGATAGAAAGAAGCGGAGGAATAGAAGCTGAATATAAAAGGCATGCTGCACTTCGGGATATGACAAGGGCAGGGGTAAGGGCTTTAGGTCTTGAATTGCTGGTGGATGACTCGGCTGCCAGTCCAACCCTGACAGCCGTAAAATTAAATAATGCCGATGAATTCAGAAAGATGATGCGGGAAGAATTCCATATCGCATTGGGAGGCGGTCTTGGAAAGGTGAAGAATCAGATTTTGCGTCTCGGCCATATGGGATATACGGATGCGGCAGATATGCTGAAGATGTTTGCTGCAATGGAGCTTGCTTTATTGAAGAGCGGATACGAAGTGGAGTTAGGTGCAGGAGTTTCCGCCGCACAGCGGCATTGGCTCGAAAATCCATACTGTTAAATTTCTGGTCCTAAGGAGACGTGAGCCGGGTGAATATATTTGAAAAACGACTCGCTGAACTGGCAAATCTCCCATCAGTTACTCCAGGGGATCAGATCAATGTGATCCCAGATTTCCTATTCGTCAGCGGCCAAAATCCCCTTAATGTTATCAAAGGATTTATCAGACAAGGGTACAAAACCGTTAAAAATCCGGCCAAGATTCTTTTTTCTTATGGAGATGCGAAAGATGAAGCCATCCGTAAGTTCTGTTTAGGAAAAGGAATAAGACTAATAGATTGCGATTTGGCCCAATATTTCCGTTCAGAAAATATTCCGCTGAATGGAATGCTTATTGCAGGAATAGATGAGGATATTAAGTGTCTTGGAGGAAGGGGGGCCATTCCCATTGTTATCTCGCCGGATTCAATGGCGGCTTGCCTGGCATCCGGATCATTTAGTATGTTCATACCTGAAACGACTTATATTGAAATCAACGGAGCCTTAACTGGAAAAGGAAACGGAAAAATGCTCTGCACCCATCTGCTGGACATTTTTGAGGACAGTTTAATAGGAAATGCAGTGATTATAGGAGGTACGGTTTTTGAACAGCTGAATGATAAGGACCTTAAGGATCTCTCTTATTTTTTTCAGCTTTCCGGCACAGCAGCGGGGATGTGTTCACCAGATGGCCCGTTTGGCCAGGTTGAAGGCGTGATTAAAATAAAATCAGAAACTATTCTGATCTAATTTATCAAACAAATAGACTGATTATTATGAAAACTTACCGAAATTTTCCTTGGCATCTGATAAGATAAACTTAATATAATTATAAAACTTGTCCAAGAGAAAAAGGAAAATGAGGTGAAGCAATGTCCGAAATTGCCATTTTAACCCCAATTGACGCGCTTATACAGGTTTCAAAGGAAGCAGCGAAAAAAACAGGAGAAGATGTCGCGATAAGAAAGGTAAGCTTCCGGAATGCTATTGCAGCTGCTAAAGAATTTGAAAAAGCCGGCACAGAAGTAATCATTAGCAGAGGAACCCTGGGATTAAAGCTCATTGAGTCCGATCTTGGCATACCCGTCGTGCAGATTCCCATAACCGGATATGATCTGCTCCGAACCATCAAAGAAGCGCAAAAGCTCGGACAGAAGATTGGAATAGCCGACACCCGGGATGTTTTGCAGGGGATCCAAACAATTGAATCCGTGCTGGGGTTATCGATTGAAAAGCATTGCGTAATTGTACCTGAGGAAGCTGAAGCAGCTGTCGAGGCTCTCAGCAAAAAAGAGATAGATGTCCTGATTGGGAAAAGTATTTTTACGAACAAAGTCAAAAATAATTCGATAAAAACAGTGATATTAACGTCTGGAGTGGAATCGGTCATCCAGGCCATTCATGAAGCAAGAAGCCTGATTGAAGTAAGGCGCACAGAATTGAAACGAACCAAGGAACTCCAGGCAATTCTTGATTTTATTGCTGATGGTGTAATTGCTGTGGATGAAAAAGGGGTTATTACAGTATGCAATCCTTCCGTTTACAGTATCTTGAACCTGCCTTATGATTCTGTAATCGGTAAGCAGATTGATGATATCCTCGTTAATTCACAAATGAAAAAAGTTCTTTCGACTGGTAAGGAAGAACTGAACCGCATTCAGGATGCCAATGGTGTAAAAGTGGTTGCAAATCGAATACCCATCAGGCACGAGCAAAAGGTGTTTGGAGCTGTCTGTACGTTTCAGGAGGTTCATAGACTTCAGCAGCAGGAGCAGGAAATCCGTAAAAAGCTCCTTCACCGCGGCCATGTCACAAAATACAGTTTAAATAATATTGTCGGGGAAAGTGAGGTGTATCAGAAAGCGATCGAAAAGGTGAAGAAATATTCTCAGGTGGATTCTACTATTCTCCTGACGGGTGAAACAGGTGTGGGAAAAGAGGTATTCGCCCATTTAATCCATAGCTTCAGCAAGCGAACGGAAGGGCCATTCGTTGCAGTGAATTGTGCGGCTATCCCTGAAAACCTGCTGGAAAGCGAATTATTCGGCTACGTCGAAGGAGCCTTTACGGGAGCGAAAAAGGGAGGAAAAACCGGCTTATTTGAATTGGCTCATCAGGGAACCATCTTCCTTGATGAAATTGGCGAACTCGCTGAATCCCTCCAGGCCCAGCTCCTCAGGGTTTTGCAGGAAGGGGAAGTGATGCGGCTAGGGGATGAAAGAGTGATCCCCATTAATATTCGGGTAATCGCTGCCTCGAACCGTGATTTTGAGAAGATGGTCGAAGATGGGAGCTTCCGGGCTGATTTGTATTATCGCCTCAATATTCTTGATATCCCAATTCCGTCCTTGCGTGAAAGGATCCTTGATATTCCATTGTTATGCGATTTTTTCATAAAAGAATTGGAACCGGGCATTCGGAGAAATATTAAGGGCTTCACTGCTGAAGCTATGAAAATTATGCAAAGCTATCATTGGCCGGGTAATATACGCCAGCTCAGGAACATTGTTGAAAGAGCGATGATTCTTTCCCCTGAGAAATTGATTGATTCAGAAACTGTTTTAGCTGCAGGCGGGAAAGACTTTTCCAAATTGCATGTGCTGAAACAACACAGCATTAATGAAGTAGATGAAGAAACGAAGCTTCAAAACTATGAGAAAGAGTATATACTGAACGTGCTGAAGCAGGTAAACGGCAATAAAACAGAAGCCGCAAAGATTCTGGGGATCGGCAGGACGACCCTCTGGCGAAAAATAAATAGTTTGTAAGGAGGAGAAAGAATGAATGAAACAATGACACCGCCTCCGCTGGATGAAAACGTGATATCCCGATTAAGAAATATCTTCGGAGACGACCGGCTATTAACCAATTGCACTGATATGATGACCTACTCCTATGATGCATCCTTTGAAACACAGCTCCGTCCGAAACTGCCTCAAGTGGCCGTTATTGCTCTGTCAACTGAAGAGGTCAGTGAATGTGTCCGGCTGGCCAACGAATTTAAAATACCTTTATACCCGAGAGGGGCAGCCACCGGGCAAACAGGCGGAGCCGTCCCGGTTAAAGGCGGCATTATGCTGGATTTATCGAAAATGAACCGAATCCTGGAGATTGATCACAGGAATATGCAGGCAGTAATTGAGCCGGGAGTCATCCAAAATGATTTAAATGAGGCTTTGAAGTCTTATGGACTAAGATTCCCTCCTGACCCGGGAAGCGCAAATATGTGCACAGTGGGAGGAATGGTTTCCAACAATTCAAGCGGGCTGAGGGCAGTCAAATACGGTGTTACCCGCCATTATGTCCTGGGAATGGAAGTCGTACTGCCCACCGGTGACATCATTGTGACTGGCGGAGCAAAATCGAAGGCGCTTAAATCGGTCTCCGGCTACGACCTTGCCCATTTAATGATTGGTTCAGAAGGCACTCTTGGAATTGTAACGCGCCTTCGTCTGAAATTATTGCCGCTCCCTGTCACACGAGGTATTGTTTTATGCTCATTTGAAAGATTGGAAGATGCGGGAGAGGCGGTTAACGCTGTTTTTTCTTCAGGCCTGCAGCCATCAGCCATCGAAATCATGGACTTCAATTGTACGAAGGCTGTCAACATGATGAAGCCTGAGCTGAATCTTCCCCTGGATAATGAAGCTATTCTTGTTTTTGAAGTGGATGGTGCCAAAGAGGAGGTAACCTCCCAGGTGAACCGGCTCAGGAAGGTAGTCGAAAAATTTACGAATTATATAAAGTTCAGCGATGAGCCGGATGAGTGTGAAAAGCTCTGGCAGGCAAGGAAGCTTGTTGGTGCTGCGGTTGGACTTTTAAAGCCGGGCGGTTTCCGGGTGTATGGCGGCGAAGACATCTGTGTGCCAATTTCGAGACTCCCTGAAACACTCCGGGAGATTCATAATATCGCAGAACGATATGGCATCATCTGCGGAATATACGGTCATGTTGGTGATGGAAATATGCATACCGGACCGGTAGTGAACATGAATAATGAAATTGAAATGGAAAATGTGCAGAAAATGATCGACGATATTCATGAACTGGCAATCAAAATGGAAGGAACGACGACAGCCGAGCATGGAGTTGGAATTGTCCGTGCCAAATATATGGATGTAGAGCATGGTCCTGCCATGGAAGTGATGCGGGCCATTAAAAGGACGCTTGATCCAAATAATATTTTAAATCCAGGCAAGATGGCATTGCCTAACTAGGTTGGAGGTGAATGTAATGAAATTGCTGACGGCGAAGGAATCCATGCAAACATGCGTGCGCTGCGGTGCCTGCCGCAATGTTTGTCCTACCTTAGATATCACAGGCAGGGAAGCTGATGGTCCCAGGGGCAGAGTATTGATGGCAAGAAGTCTGATTGAGGGCAATATCCCCGTAAATCAGGAAATCAAAGATCAGCTTGATCGCTGCCTGCTTTGCTCAGCCTGTGTGGATGCATGCCCTATTGATGTTCAGGTCCCTGATATCGTCATGCTCGCCAAGGAGCGAATAGCAGCAGCGGCTGAAGCACCTGTACAAACAGATATTAAAAAACCTGCATATCCGGTAAGGACTTTTAAAGATTACTTCTTTGACCATGTTCTTGCCAACCAAAAAAGGCTTAATACTGTTGGCAATCTTCTGTGGTTTTATCAAAAAAGCGGGCTTCAGTATATAAGTAGAGGACTGGGCATTTTGAAATTCTTCCCAGAGCAGATGAGGCAAATGGAAAGAATCACGCCTTCCATTTTACCGCCTTCTGGGAGGAAACATCATGCTGAGTTTACTCCGAGGGCTGATGAAGAAAAGGCAGCAAGGGGCCGGGTAGCCTTTTTCCATGGCTGCATCATGGATTTCATGTTCAGAGAAACAAACGATAATTCCATTAAACTGCTGTCGAAGACTGGATTTGATGTGGTAACCCCTAAAGCGCAGATGTGCTGTGGAGCACTCCACCATCATAGCGGAAAAAAAGACAGGGCCATTGAAATGGCCAAAGCGAATATTCAGGCTTTTGAAAAAGCAAATGTGGATTATATTATTACCAATGCCGGAGGATGCGGTGCTGCACTTGCGGAATATGCAGATTTATTCCGGGGGGATCAACATTGGCTGGAGAGGGCTAAAGTATTTTCTGCCAAAATAAGGGATATCAGTGAGATCATATATGAAAAAGGAGAAATGCCTGAAACTGCCGGCAGAGGTGAAAGAGTAACCTATCAGCCTTCCTGCCATCTGCAATATGTAATGAAGGTGAAGGATGCTCCAGCTAAATTGGTGAAGGAAATTCCAAACTCGGAATATGTGGATCTCCCTGAAAAGAAATATTGCTGCGGGTCTGCCGGAATTTATAATTTATTGCAGCCAAAACTTGCGAATGAAATACTGGATAAGAAAATGTCCAGAGTCAAAGAAACTGAATCAGCTGTTCTAATAACAGCCAATCCAGGCTGTTTCCTCCAAATGAAACTGGGGGTTCATCGTGAAGGAATGGAGGATCAGATTGAAACAAAGCATGTTGCCGACTATCTGATGGAGTCAATTGAAAGGGCAGAATCTCCAGGAAAACAATAAAAGTTTCAAATTGAAACAGAAGAGTGGACAATTTGTTTCAAAAGAGAACAAAAATGATTGATAAGTGTATTGGAAGGAATTCAGAATTTAAATTCATTAAAAGTGTGAATGTCCCATTTAATTTGAAACCGCTTACGATTTTGGTTCCCGGTAAAAAAGTTAATCGAGTTATTTGCTTTTCGGCACAAAAATTGCATTGAAGTTTAATGAAACATGACAGAAACAGGGAGGTGACGATCCAGATCGAGGAATAGGTCCATGTCTGATTAAGTAATCTTCATTCTAAGTTGTTTTATAGGGAATAATACGCTTTTAATTTACAGAAATTTAAAACTTTTCTTAATATGGGGGAAAATTAACATGAAATTAAAGAGGATTTCGTTTTTGTCTCTGGCAATTGCATTGGTATTCTTTTTGCAGGCATGTAATTCTTCACCTCAGGGAGCAAGCTCGGAGGAAAAGAAAAGCAGCGGCAATTTTCCCGAGCGGCAGATTGAAATTATTGTTGGCTTTGGCGCGGGCGGCGGGAGTGACAATTTTGCCAGGGCCATTGCAAAAGAACTTAAAGATATTCTTGGTGTAAACATAAATGTTGTGAATATGCCTGGTGCGGCGGGGATTAATTCGGCTGACCATGTGGCAAGGCAGCCGGCTGATGGCTATACCATCTGGTCTGCAACATCCAATCATCCCGTAAATATTGCAGCAGGAGTGGAAAAAAATGATTTGAGCAAATTAACTTCTGTCGGAAGGGTCCAAAATGATACCATGACCCTCCAAGTAAAAAGCGATGGCAAGTTCAAGGATATTGAAGATCTTATCGCAAAGGCAAAGGAAAAACCTGGTGAGATCACAATTGGCGGTACAGGTTCAGCCGGCTTTGATGAACTGGTAGTCAAACAGTTTGAAAAAGCCACTGGAACAAAGTTTAATTATATCTCATTTGAAGGTTCTGGAGAGATGACAGCAGCACTGCTCGGGGGACATATCGATGTCATTGCAGAGGAACCTGGACCATCGATTGCCCAGCTGGAAAGCGGAGATATTAAGATGATGATTGCCTTTACTGAAGAGAAAATGGAAGGTTTTGAGGACGTTCCGATATCAACTGAAATGGGGATAGATGTAACAGACGGCCAGGGCAGAGGCTTCATGGTCCATAAGGATACGCCGCCTGAAATCATTTCAGCGCTTGAAAAAGCCCTTGAGGAAGCGAAAAATCGCCCGGACTATAAAGAGTATGAAAAAGCCAATTACTTGCACCTTCGGGATGGCTGGCTAAATTCAGAAGAGTATAATGCCGAATTTAAAAAGCTAATCGACACTTACGGTTCTCTATTAAAAGAATGATTGAATAGAATTGCCGAAAGGCAGAATATCTGCCTTTTTGCCTCCTGCAAGCTTCATGATAGATTTTCATAGATTTGCTCGATAGGCTGCTGAAGATTTTTGTCGAAGTAAAACTAGTTTTATATAATCTTGAGAGATTTTGTTCAGGTTATTGACTGCCATTCCGACTGGCAGATATGATCGCCCTTGAAGCTGTATCCAGGATACAGCACACAGTATACAGCAACAGGCAGAGATAATTCATTTAAAGGAGGATAGGCAAAGATGGTGCAGGGCCTGAAATTTACGCAGCCGCTTTATCAGCAAATCTATGACATTATAAAAAAATCCATTTTGTCAGGACAATTAAAGCCTGGTGAGAAGGTCAATGTTTCCCATCTGGCGGAAAAATATAATATAAGCCGGACCCCGTTAAGAGAAGCACTGCGCCAGCTGCAAATAGAAGGACTGCTGGTTCAGGATCAGCTGGGGCTATCTATTGTAAAACTGGATGAAACTGATTTTAAGGATTTATATGAAACTCGCATTATGCTGGAACCTCAAATAATGGGACTTGTTTTGAAAGCGATTACAGAAGAGCGGCTGAATTGCATTGAAGAAATTCTTGAAAGAGCTGAAGATGCCTTTTTGGAAGGAAACCATCTACTTTTACTTGAATGGAATGCTAAGTTTCATGATCGGCTCTTGGATGCAAGCCCAAACAGGCGGGCAGTGCACTTGCTTAAGCAAGTACGTTCATTTCTTTTGCTATACCGGGCCAATATCCTAAAAAACAACGAGCATAATAGAGAAATTCTTAAAGAACATAGGCAAATCTTTCATGCTCTTAAAGCCCGGGACGAGATAGCTGTCTACCAATCTGCAGAGAATCATCTGCGCAACGATCTGGAACGCGGAATGAATATGATCTGCGAATAAAAAAAGAGCATCTCCACTCGCCAAAATAGAAATGCTCCATTCTCATGAAAATCGATTTTATTATAACATGCACAGATTATGAATGTATAGAAATGAACAGCTGCCGGTCACATCGGGCTCACTTCTGAGACAATATTTTCAAAATGGGGTGTTCTGAGTGGGACCATTACAAGGAATGAAAGTCCTTGATGCATCGCAAATCATGGCTGGTCCGTATTGCACTATGGTCCTTGCGGATCTCGGTGCGGAAGTCATGAAAGTGGAGAAAGTGAATGGCGGAGACGATTCCCGCCAAATGGGCCCTTATGTAAACGGGGAATCTACCTGCTTTTTTCAGATAAACCGAAATAAAAAAAGCATAGCATTAAACCTTAAAACAAATGAAGGAAAAGAAATTTTCTATCAATTGGCTAAAGAAGCAGATGTTGTTGTTGAAAATTACCGCCCGGGAGTAACAAAATCACTTGGCATTGACTTTGAAAGCCTAAAGAAGATTAATCCTGGGCTAGTCTACTGTTCTATTTCAGGTTATGGCCAGACTGGCCCTTATTCCCATAAGGGCGGGTTCGATCTGGTAGCCCAGGGGATGACAGGGCTTATGAGCATGACCGGAGAAAAAGGAATGCGGCCAATGAAATCAGGCATCGCCGTTTATGATATCGGGGCAGGCATAACTGCAGCCTATTCGATATTGGCAGCTTTTATCCATAAGATGAAGACAGGGGAAGGACAGCATGTGGATATTGCCCTGGCTGAGATCGGGCTTCCATGGTTTACGTGGGAGGCAGGGGCCTATTTTGCTGAAGGAACGATACCGGAAGCAACCGGCTGGAGGCACCGTGTGTCTGCTCCATACCAGGCGGTTAAAACAAAATCGGGTTATATGATGCTTGGATGTGCCAATCAAAGGACATGGGAAAGATTTTGCGAAGATGTTGCCGAAAAGCCTGAATGGCTGACAGATCCGCGCTATAAAACCAATTTATTGAGAAACAAACATGTGAGTGAACTGGAAGAAGATATTGAGGCTGTATTAATGCATCAAGATACCAGACATTGGATTGATCTCTGTGAAAAAGCAGGGGTGCCTGCGGGACCAATCAACAACTTTGCAGAGGCGGTTCAGGATCCGCATTATGAAGCAAGAGGCATGATTCAGGAAGTGGAGCATCCATTAATCGGAAAAATGAAGATGATTGGCATTCCCGCAAAATTTTCAAAAACTCCAGGTGAGGTGAAAATCCCATCTCCTCTCTTCGGACAGGACACGATTGAAGTGTTGAATGGTTTGGGCTATGACGAAGATTCCATAAGAAATTTAACAAAATCAGGAGCTGTGAAGACCTTGGAAGAAAAGCCCATCCTGAATAAAAAATAACAGAAAGGTCGTTAGTGATATGTCTAAGAATCTGGAAGCATTCAGCAGGGAGAAGACGTACAGTGAACCGGTTTATCTTCAGGTTGAAGGAGAAATTGCATTCATATGCTTCAACCGGCCGGATAAAAGGAATGCCCTCAGTTATGAAATCTGGTTGAGGATTCCGCAGCTTATTGAGGAATGCGAAAATGATGCCAATGTAAAAGTAATCATTTTTAAAGGGACTGGATCTGCTGCTTTTTCGGCAGGCGCAGATATCAGCGAATTTAAGACATTAAGGTATACAGCAGAAGGCGCTGAAAAGTATAACAAGGCTACGATGATAGCAGAAAAGTCAATCATGAATGCATCTAAGCCAACGATTGCCATGATACAGGGCTTTTGTGTTGGCGGCGGATGTGAAATTGCGGTTGCCTGTGATTTTAGATTCTCTGATGAACAGGGCAATTTCGGCATTACTCCAGCAAAGCTTGGCCTAGTATACAATACACCGGGAACCAAAAATGTTGTAGATCTTGTCGGCCCGGCGAAAGCCAAGGACATTCTTTACACAGGAAGGCTCCTGGATGCCGGGGAAGCGTATCGGATTGGTCTCATCGATCGGATATATCCTGCAGAAGCCATTAAAGAGGAAACGGTCAGATATGCAGAGTTAATTTGCAGAAATGCTCAGCTGTCAGTCAGGGGTTCAAAAAAAATCATTAATGAAGTGCTTGCCGGGGCCATTGAAGATTCACCTGAAACAGCCGAGCTTGTGATTGAATCGTTTCTTTCAGAGGATTATCGGGAAGGCGTGCGTTCATTTTTGGAAAAACGGAAGCCTGACTTTAAATATTCTTAAGTAGATAGGAAATAAAGTGTGATTAAAATGGCAGGGAGGCTCACAGCCTCCTCCAATTAACTTACTAAATTTTGGGGGGCTAAGAGATGCAGCTGGAACGAAATCTTTCGATTATCATGATAGTCTTTTCGTCTTTTTTTCTGGTTATGTCACTCCAGGTGGAAAATAGGACAGGGAATTTCATTTCTGCAGGAACATGGCCGGCAGCTTTAATGATCCTGATGCTAATTCTATCAGTTATCCTGCTGATGAGGGCTCTAAAGGTGAAAAATGTTGAGAATATAAAGGGAGATGACATTGATTCAGCAGATGCAGATAATGAGGAGCAGCTCGTTCATCCGAAAAAGTTCTTCCTCTTGTTTGCAGTTCTTGCCACCTATATTTTTATTCTTGGCTATGTTGGTTTTATTGCTGCAACGATTCTGGGGATTTTTGTGATGGCGCTTTTGTTCGGTATGAAAAGCTATATTCGGGCTCTGCTGACAGGTATTCTGGCAACTGCCGGTTCTATCGTGCTGTTTCCCATTTTATTGAATCTGCCTTTCCCGCGGGGAACAGGGATTTTTTATTCACTTAGCTTGCTGTTTTATTAATAGCCAACTTTAATAAAAGAGGTGAACTTAATGATAGAAGGACTTTTAGGCGGTTTTGGGAATCTTTTTCAGCCTTTTAATTTTTTCATTCTTATGGTCGGTGTCCTGCTTGGTTTCATTGGAGGAGGGATACCGGGTATAAGCGGAACCATGCTGGTCATTATTCTTCTTCCTGTCAGTTATGCAATGGATCCTGCTGCAGCATTTTTGCTGCTGACCTCCATTTATGCCACATCTGTTTTTTCAGGGTCTATAAGCGCTATTCTGTTTAGAACCCCAGGCACACCTGAAGCGGTAGCAACCGTTTTCGACGGGTATCCCATGGCGAAGAAGGGTGAAGGGGGGAAAGCCCTCGGCATTTCCATCTTCAGTTCCGCCACAGGGGGTGTTTTTGGAACGCTGGTATTAATCTTTTTGACGCCGCTTCTCGCCTCTTTTGCGCTTAGATTTTCGTCCCCGGAGTATTTTGCGCTTGCTCTAATGGGTCTGACGGTAGTAGCTTCCTTGAGTGCAGGCAACCTGGTTAAAGGATTCATTGGTGTTTCCTTCGGTTTGTTTATTGCCACTATTGGCATCGATACAATGACTGGTGTGCCAAGATTTACATTCGGTTCAGGCCAGTTAATGTCGGGTATTGACTTCATTCCTGTTCTGATTGGATTATTCGCTATATCAGAGGTGCTGAGAAGAGTTCAGCAGGTCCACAAGGTGAAGGCAAAGCAAAAAGTGAGTTCCGAACTTCCAAACTGGAATGTCATGAAACGAATTTCTGGCGTCATTGGACGTTCCTCCTTATTAGGTGTATTTATTGGAATCCTTCCGGGAATAGGTGCAACTACTGCAGCCATGCTCAGCTACAGTGAAGCTGCCAGGTGGTCAAAAAGATCAAAGGAATTTGGAACTGGAATTCCAGAAGGGGTAGCTGCACCAGAGTCTGCCAATAATGCAGCAGCAATGGGTGCCATGGTTCCTTTGCTTTCCCTGGGAATTCCGGGAAGCGCCACAACCGCCATACTGCTTGGCGCCTTTATTCTGCATGGAATCCAGCCGGGGCCTTTGATGTTTACAACACAGGGTTCGCTCATTTATACCATCCTGATGGGTCTTCTTGTTGCCAACTTGCTGATTTTAGTCATTGCCAAGCCGTTTATTTCGGTATTCTCTAAAATTTTGCAAGTGCCCTACACAATCATTGGACCACTTATCGTTCTCTTTTGTATTGTTGGCACTTTCGCAGTCAGGAATTCGATTTTTGATGTGGCTATGATGCTGGTATTCGGAATTATCGGCTACTATCTGGAAAATGCCAAATTTCCGCTGGCACCTATCGTGCTTGGCGTTGTGCTCGGTCCCATTGCTGAAGACCAGTTCAGAAGGGCCATGCAGATGTCGAACAATGATATTTCCATCTTCTTCACAAGGCCGATTGCCTTAACCTTCATTGTGTTATCCATCATCAGTATATTGTATCCATTCATTAATAAGTGGATTAAGAAGCGCAAAAACAATGCGAGCGATTCAGATCAAACTGTAGCTTCATAAGAAGGAGGCGTTCCGGAATTGATCTTAGATTTTGAAGGACTGAAGCCAGACGTTCATGAAACCGTCTATTTGGCACCTAACACCTATATCATCGGCAATGTAAAACTGGAGGCTGATGTGTCCGTTTGGTTCAATTCTGTCCTGCGCGGGGACAATGATTCCATCAGAATCGGAAGGGGCACCAATATTCAGGAGGGAACGATGATTCATGTCGATGAAGGTTACCCTGTGAGCATTGGACAGAATGTCACAATCGGCCATAATTGTGTGATTCATGGATGTACCATTGAAGATGGTGCCCTGATCGGCATGGGAGCGATTATACTTAACGGTGCCATCATTAAGAATGGTGCAGTCATTGCGGCAGGAGCAGTAGTAGGGGAAAATAAAGTGATTGAGAAAAACTTCCTTGCAGCAGGTGTTCCTGCGAAAGCCTTAAAGCCGGTGAAGGAGGAACTGCAGGAGCGTATCATAGCAGGGGCAGAATTTTATCAAAAAAACGCTGTAAAGTTTCGCCGGGCTGGTATTGCTTCCGGGATGATTGATGCAGAAAATAAGTAATTTTTAAAAGGATGAGCTGAGACACAGGATTTCCAGCAGGTGCTATGGAAGTCTTTACTGTCTTCAGCTCTATTTAGTTTTAAGGTTTTTGGGCCGTTATAAAAGGATAAGGAGGATATGAATGAGTTATGTGAAGAGCAGCAGTATTATTTCACTGGATGAGATAAGCTGGAAAAGAAACGGAAAGCAGATACTGAACAAAGTTTCATGGCATGTCAGAAAAGGAGAACATTGGGCCTTATTAGGCTTGAATGGATCAGGGAAAACAACGATTCTGAAGATGATTACCGGCTATCTGTGGCCAAATGGCGGGCAAGTTTCAGTATTAGGAAATCTTTATGGCAAGACAAATATACCGGAGCTTAGAAAATCCATCGGCTGGGTTAGCACATCCCTGGACGATAAATTTCAATTCCGTCCATCAGAAACTGCCCTGGAAATTGTCTTGAGCGGGAGATTTGCCTCTATAGGCCTTTATCAAGAAATAACACTGCAGGACCTGGAAAAAGCAAAGGACTTAATGCATCAGTTCAATATTAGCCATGTCCAGGATCAAAACCTCACATCCCTCTCACAGGGTGAAAAACGAAAAGCCATGATTGCAAGAGCCTTAATGGCTTCACCAAGGCTGCTTATTCTCGATGAACCATGCAATGGGCTTGATATCTATTCGCAGGAAGAATTGCTTCGCTCGATTGAGAAAATGGCTGCTCATCAAGATGGTCCCACAATAATTTATGTTACCCATCATATCGAGGAAATTGTTCCTTCGATAACCCATGCCATGCTGCTGAAGAAAGGAAACGTCATTTCACAAGGCAAAAAAAGAGACACGCTGACAGATTCGCTCCTTGAAGAAACATTCCGTGTACCAATAACAGTAGATTGGGAAAATGGGCGTCCTTGGGTACGGGTAAAAGCCGCATCCCAGTTTACCGAGGCTGGACACCGATGAAAACTATTTGCCTGGAAGAATGGCAAACGGTTGATTTTTAGCAAATTGTCCTTCATTATATGAAGATATCTTATACATAAAAATGGAGGAATAGAATTGGTTCGTTTCGGTATAGTAGGCACTAATTGGATTACAGAAAGATTTTTAAAAGCGGCACTGCAGGTTGAAGATTTTCAGCTGACAGCTGTTTATTCACGAACAGAAGAGAAAGCAAAAGAATTTGCAGCCAAGTACGGTGTGGAGAGGACTTTTACTGATTTAAAGACGATGGCCGCAAGCGGCGATATCGACGCGGTCTATATTGCGAGCCCGAATTCCCTGCATGCTGAGCAGTCCATCCTATTTATGAAAAATAATGTTCATGTCTTATGCGAAAAGCCGGTTGCTTCAAATACAAAGGAACTTAAATCTATGATAGCTGCTGCCAGGGAAAACAATGTTCTTCTCATGGAAGCCCTAAAGTCTGCCTTTATGCCTAATTTTTTGGCTGTAAAAGAAAATCTTCATAAAATCGGACAGGTGCGCAGGTATTTTGCAAGCTATTGCCAATACTCTTCACGTTATGATGCATACAGGCAGGGAACTGTGCTGAATGCATTCAATCCGGATTTTTCTAATGGTTCACTAATGGACATCGGGATTTACTGTGTGTATCCGCTTGTAGCTTTATTCGGTAAACCTGTGGAGATTAAAGCAGCAGGCTATGTGCTGGAATCTGGAGTCGACGGGGAAGGAAGCATGGTCCTTAAATACCCTGACATGGATGCGGTCATCATGTACAGTAAAATAACCGATTCCAGTCTGCCTGCAGAAATTCAAGGGGAAGAGGGAAATATCGTTATAGATAGAATAAGTTCACCTGAAAAGGTTGAATTGCATTATCGGAATGGAGAGAGGGAGGACCTCACTCAGGACCAATTAAGTGATTCTATGTATTACGAAACTAAGGAATTCATCCGTTTGGTTCAGGCTGGAAAGACTGAATCTGATATCAACTCCTACGCTAACTCGATGATAACAATGGAGGTTATTGAAGAAGCTCGGAGGCAAATTGGTGTAGTCTACCCGGCAGACCTGAATTAGAACGAAGGATCGGACATTTTATGTTCGGTCCTTTTTAGTTCTTTTTACACCTGAAAAAAAGGGATTTTTTGTAATATAGTCTCTCGAATGGTAATTTTGGATTAATTTTACACGATAATTTGTTAGTAAACTCCTCATTTTATACTTATTTCGGAATGCGAAATTTGTCAAAAGAATAGGCATCATACTCTATTATCACTCTTAAATTAGTTCACTAGAATTAATAGTGAAAGATAACTATTAATTTGGGGGTATGTATTTATGACTTTGAAGAAAAAAGTTCTTTCTGTATCACTATCCGGTTTAATGGCTTTAGGTGCAGTTACAGCAGTGGGGATGCCTGCAGGTGCCGTTGGAAATGGTCCAGGCGCAGGCAATGGATCCATTCAGACTTCCATTCTGCATACATATGATAGTTTAACAGAATATTTGAAGACGCAGGATGCCAAGCAGGAGGCCATGCAGCTTGAAGTAATCGGCCAGACAGTAAAGGGCCGTGATATTTACATGGCAAAATACATATCCAATCCTGAAAATCCGACCATTCTTTTTCTGACTCAGCAGCACGGGAATGAGCAGCTGACAACTGAAGGAGCGTTGGAGTTTATTAAGCACCTTGGCACCGGCAAGTCAGGCGGAGTCCTTAAAGATGTCAATATTCTTGTGATACCTATGCTGAACGCGGATGGAGCAATGGGAGATGTGAACTTCTCACTTGACGATTATCTTGCCGATGGCGATCGCCATTTAACCCGCTATAATGCAAATCGTGTGGACTTGAACCGGGAACATGATAAAGAGACAAGCGAAATGGAGCCTGAGGCACGTGTACTCCATGAAAACGTGTTCCAAAAATACAAAATTGATTACATGATCGATCTTCATCATCAGGGTACCTTAAGTGAAACAGAAGGAAAGCTGGTATCGGGATCCATTCTTTATCCAACTAACAGCAACGTAAAACCTGAGGTTCTTGAAAAATCCAAAAAGCTGGGTTCAGTAGTGTTTAATGCACTTCACCATACAGGCTGGGGCCATATTGGAAAATATGTCGGCGGAACAGGTGAAAACATTGGCCGAAACGGGGCTGCTGTCCGTTACGACATTTCTACCCTGCTTTTTGAAATGCGCGGAATGTCCGACCACAACTATGAGCCTTATGCCCTTGGACAAAAGAGCAACGGTTATCTCATCAAGCAAACAATCACGACACTCGATGCGGCAGTAAAAGCCATAGCAGATGGTTCAATCAATTCTGCTGACACAAGCTTCTGGGATACTTTGCCTGAACAGACAACAAGACAAAGTGAAGAAGCTGATGAGTAAAAGTGATTCACCTCCGGCCATTGCCGGGGGTGTTTTTTATGCAAAAACCAGCCTAAGGGAAGCCTTAATGAGCTGAATGGCGTATCTCTGGTTAAAGCAATAGCAACCAGCGTCAACCTAAAGCATCTTTATCAAAAGTAAAAAATATGCGTCAACCCTCAGGATATACACAACATTTTGGACAAAGTCCAAAAGAAACTGGGTCAATCTTCAAGTTATAGCCGCTTCTCCAGCAAAAGTTATAAAATGATGCACCATCCCCATAATAGATATCACATCTCAAACAAGAACCAAAATAACTAGCGTCAATCGCTAAGTTCGATGCAGCTTCTCCAGCAAAAGTTCAAAGAAACTGCATCAATCCCCATAATAGATACTACATCTCAAACAAGAACCAAAAGATCCTGCATAATAGCCATTTCAAAACGAATATCTCAAATACCAAGGGTGATTCAGCGTGGATAGTTCCATAAAGACCTGGTACTTTACCAAAAAATCAAGTAAGTTTAACAGTTTTCAGTGAAGAAAAGCCCATTTATCAGATTTTTATAATTTTATTTAAATAAGTTGTTGACAATTCCTATGGGTATGGTAGGATTAATCTCAACATCACCAAAAATAAACTAATAAACTTATAATTTCCTAGACTAAATAAAGGAGGCGAGCCTCACTGAAACAGGCTGACTGGGAAGAGTTATCTGCTCACTTGAAGCAGATGCTAGGGAGCATTAAATTCGGATCGATCACATTGGTCGTCCAGGATGGCAAAGTCATACAACTTGAGAAGAACGAAAAGGTTCGTCTTCAACCAAATAAGCGCGCTGACTAGACAAACTAGAGGCTGTTTTTCCTCCTGAAGGATTTTTTCAGGCGGGAAGACTGCCTTTTTTGGTTGAGAAAAAATTTTCAAGAAAGTGAAAGGAGTACTGCAAGATGAGCACTGCAGTGACATATGAAAATTGGAATCAGATCTCTGATGCATTCCGAATTGATGATAAATCAAAAGGCGCCCGAGATGTATTGGAATGGGCCTATAAAAATTATCCTGACGACAAGATTGTCTATGCATCGAGTTTCGGGGCAGAAGCCATTGTGCTGATTGACTTAATACACGAAATCAAACCTGATGCACATATTGTCTTTTTGGATACAGGGCTCCACTTCCTTGAAACCTATGAAGTCATTGATAAAATCGAGGCCCGTTTCCCAACGCTTCGGATTGAGCGGAAAGAGCCCAAGCTGACACTGGACCAGCAGGCTGCAGAATATGGTTCAGCCCTTTGGAAAAGGGAGCCCAATTCATGCTGCCAGATCCGCAAAGTGATTCCATTAAGAGAAGCATTAACACCAAAGCAGGCCTGGATTTCTGGCCTTCGGAGGGAGCAGTCGCCGACAAGAGCGAATACTCAATTCCTTAACAGGGATGAAAAGTTCAAGAATATCAAAATCTGCCCGCTGATTCACTGGACATGGGATGAAGTTTGGGGCTATATCAGGGAAAAAAACCTGCCATACAACACCCTGCATGACAATGGATATCCAAGCATCGGTTGTTTTCCCTGTACACAGGCAGTCGATGAAAATGGCGATTCCCGTGCCGGACGATGGTCCGGGACTGGCAAAACGGAATGTGGCCTTCACACGAGCTAGAGGGAGGATGATACCATGCTTACGATTATAGCGGTCACAGTCGGTTTATTTTTCGCCATGAATATCGGGGCAAGCGGAGCAGCAGCATCCATGGGGATCGCGTATGGTTCAGGTGTCCTAAAAAACCGCATTTTAGCTCTTGTTCTTTGCGGCTTGGCCGTTTTCTTCGGAGCATGGCTTGGCGGAGGAGAAGTGGTAAAAACAATGGGAAGCGGTATTGTCCCTAAAGAGACCTTCACAGTTGCCATCGCGCTGATTGTGATTGCATCTGCCGCATTATCGCTGTTTCTTGCAAATGTTTTCGGCATCCCGCTGTCTACCAGTGAGGTGACAGTCGGTTCTGTTGTTGGTGCTGGAATCGTCTACCAATCCGTATTTGCCGGAAAGCTTGCCTGGATCGTTATGTTCTGGCTGATTACTCCATTTGCTGCTTTTTTAATTGCCATAGCGGCAGCCGCATTTTTAAAGAGAAACTTTGTACAGAACCTGATTAAAAAGCCTAAGGCTGCTCCGATTTTAGCCATGCTCGTCATTTTTATGGGCGTGTTTGAAGCATTCTCGGCAGGCATGAATAATGTTGCCAATGCAGTCGGCCCGCTTGTTGGTGCAGGCATTATGAGCACTGGCAGCGGAATCTTCTGGGGAGGGCTGTTTGTTGCTTTAGGAGCCATTTTACTGGGGAAAAATGTCCTCGAAACAAATGGCAAAAAAATTACAAAAATCCGTCTTGAAGAAGGCTGTGTCATTTCAGGAACAGGAGCAGGAATTGTTACGATCGCTTCCGTTTTTGGAATCCCTGTCCCTTTAACGCAAATCACCACTTCCTCCATCATCGGAATCGGATTTGTAAAGCAGGGACGATCAGTCTTCAAGAAGGACATCGTCATTCAGCTATTAGTTGTATGGGTTGTTTCACCGGTATTATCGATGGTCCTATCCTATACGCTCATCCAGCTGCTCATTGAACAAAATGTATATCCGGTGATTGCTATGGCCGGTGTTCTAATCTCCGTATTCGGAGTGAAATTCTTAATGAATCAGGCACCAGCTGCTGCAAGTCCGATTACTGAAAAAAAGTAAATCCGAAAAAGAAAGGTTGATGAAGAATGGCTCTGCCGAAACCTCATGGAGGAAAATTAATTCAAAACTATAATCCAAATTATGACCTGACAGGAATTGAAAAAGAAATTTTAATAGACGCCATAGCACTGAGTGATCTGGAACTTATAGGTGTTGGCTTATTCAGTCCTCTGACAGGTTTCCTTGGAAAAGCAGACTATGAATCTGTTGTTGAAAAAATGAGATTAGCAGACGGAACCATTTGGTCCATTCCGGTTACACTGCCGGTTTCAGCGGAAAAAGCCAAAGAGCTCACAGCCGGTGAAAAGTTTAAGCTGGTAAACGAAGGTGAAGTGTACGGAGTCATCACTGTATCAGAATGGTATGAGCCTGACTTAACCAAGGAAGCGAGCGAAGTCTACAAGACGGAAGAGCTGGCACACCCAGGAGTGAAAAGGCTTTTTGAACGCGGTCCGGTTTATGCTGCAGGCGAGGTAACGCTGATTAAAAAACCTGGTAAAGGCGTAGCGGAGGATGTATGGTTTGAGCCTAAAGAAACAAGGGCACTATTTGAAGAAAAAGGCTGGAAAACAGTGGTTGGCTTCCAGACAAGGAACCCTGTACACCGGGCACACGAATACATCCAAAAAGCTGCTTTGGAAACGGTGGATGGACTGTTTTTGAACCCGCTTGTAGGGGAAACAAAATCAGATGATATCCCTGCTGATGTCCGTCTTAAGAGCTACCGGGTCCTATTGGAAAATTACTATCCAAAAGAGCGCACGCAGCTGGCTGTCTATCCCGCAGCAATGAGATATGCGGGTCCGCGTGAAGCAATCTTCCATGCCATTGCAAGGAAAAACTTCGGCTGCACACACTTCATCGTCGGCAGAGACCATGCCGGTGTCGGCAATTATTATGGCACATATGATGCGCAGCATATTTTCAGCCATTTTACAGAAGAGGAGCTTGGCATCAAACCGCTGTTCTTTGAGCACAGCTTTTACTGCAATAAGTGCGAAGGCATGGCATCTGATAAAACCTGCCCTCACAGCAAAGAAGACCGTGTCATTCTATCCGGCACAAAGGTAAGGGAAATGCTCCGGAACGGGGAGCTGCCGCCTTCCACTTTCAGCCGCAAAGAGGTAGTCGAAGTATTAATTGAAGGCATGAGAGAAAAAGAAACGGTATAAGGGGCGGATATAATGACAAAGGCAACAAACATCACCTGGCATGACTCTGCGATTACGAAGGAAGACAGGCGGGCTCAGAACGGCCATGGAAGTGTGGTCCTTTGGTTTACCGGGCTATCAGGCTCGGGCAAATCAACAATTGCAAATGCTGTATCCCACGAACTGTTTCGCCAGGGAATCAATGAATATGTACTGGATGGCGACAATGTCAGACACGGCTTAAATAAAGATCTTGGCTTTTCAGAAGCCGACAGAAATGAAAATATCAGGCGTATTGGGGAAGTTGCGAAGCTGTTTGTGGACAGCGGCAAGATCGTCACAACTGCCTTTATCTCTCCATTCCGTTCGGACAGAGAAACGGTTAGGGCGCTGTTTGAAGAAGGAGAATTTATTGAAGTCTTCATCGACTGTCCGCTCGAAGAATGTGAACGGCGGGACCCAAAGAAATTATATGCCAAAGCACGGCGCGGGGAAATAAAGAATTTTACAGGAATCGATTCCCCGTATGAAGCACCTGAAAACCCTGAAATCACGGTCCGATCTGACCAGTACACAGTAGAAGAAGCAGTCGGGCAGATATTAACACATTTGCGTGAGAAGAATATCCTATAAAAACCGGGAGTCTCTTTTTAATAGGAGACTCCTTTTCTGAAAAAATAATTCCTACTATTTCACCCCGAAAAATGGTATTATAGAAAACAACTAGATTATTAGCTTAGGAAAAGCATTAAAAGGCATATATTATAAGATATTACAGAAAGGGCGGTCATGAGAATGACGGGAAAAGTTTTTTTAGTAGGTGCCGGCCCGGGAGATCCGGAACTTATGACTGTTAAGGGAATGCGCTGCCTGCAGGAGGCAGATGTCATTCTATATGATCGTCTAGTGAACCGGGAGCTGTTAAATCATGCAAAAAAAGAAGCGCAGCTCGTTTATTGCGGCAAGCTTCCCAATCATCACGTCATGAAGCAGGAAACCATCAATCACCTGCTTGTTAAATATGCAAAAAAAGGTTTGCTGGTTTGCCGGCTAAAAGGCGGTGATCCATTTGTTTTCGGCAGGGGCGGGGAAGAGGCAGAAGAGTGTGCCAATAATGATGTGCCATTTGAAATTGTACCTGGAGTGACTGCAGGAATCGCGGCATCTGCTTATGCGGGAATTCCTGTAACACACCGTACCTTAAGCAAAAGTTTCGCTTTTGTCACCGGACATCAGGCCGGAAACGAAGAAGCTGAACACCAGTGGGCCCAACTGGCACATGCAGTTGACACGATTTGTGTGTATATGGGTGTTTCCCACTTGCCTAATATTGTTAAAAATCTCATTCATAACGGAAAATCCACTCAAACACCAATTGCACTCGTACACTGGGGAACTCTTTCAAATCAGCGGACAGTTACGGGCACGCTTGCCAATATCGAGAGCAAAGTAAAAGAAGCAAAAATTTCGAATCCAAGCATGATTGTCATTGGGGAAGTTGTAAAAATGCATCATAAAATTAATTGGTTCGAAGAGGAAATTGCGCCTCATCTGCCTGTGGTGCATGGATAGGTTACGATTAAGCAGTATGAAGAAAGTCCATCAAGGAAAGGAGGCGCCAAATGAAAGCTGTCCTATACATCGGCCATGGCACACGTTCTAAAAAAGGCGCTGCCGAAGCATCTCTTTTTATCAGGAGTGTCATGAAAAAGGTAGACGCTCCTATACAAAAGCTTTGTTTCCTTGAATTAACAGAGCCAGACATTGAGGCTGGATTTGAATACTGTGTCCATGAGGGAGCGGAAGAAATTGTCATTGTGCCTCTATTTTTGCTGGCTGCGGGTCATATTAAGCAGGATATCCCTGAAGCGCTTGCCCCTTTAATAAAAAAGCATCCGGCCATAACTGTAAGGATGGCGGATCCGTTTGGAGTCCAGGACAGCATTCTTGACGCAATTGCAGAACTTGCGGCAGATGAAGCACAGCCAATCCGTTCTAATGATTCGCTTTTAATTGTAGGGAGAGGAAGCAGTGACCCTTCAATTCTTCAATCCTTTAACTCAATCAAAAGGGGAATCAGCCGGCGGCTTGGTATAAGGAATGTGCAAGTCTGCTATTTGGCAGCTGCTGCGCCGTCCTTCAAGGATGGACTTGATTCCATTTGCAATGAGGCCAGAGGGAGGATTATCGTCATTCCTTATCTATTATTCTCGGGGCTTTTATTAAGTGAGGTAGTAAGAGAGGTCAATAAGAAAATAAAAGCAGGATCCTCTGTGAACCTTACTGATACTTTAGGAAAACATGTGGCAATCCAGAATCTAGTCGCTGAAAAAGCGAATGGAGAGGTGAATGTGAATGCATCCGTTATTCATTAATTTAACCAACAAGAAGATCGTTATTGCAGGCGGCGGCAGAATTGCCTTTCGAAAAGCGAAAACACTTGATGGAGAACGGGCCAATATCACTTTTGTTGCTCCTGATTTTACCGACGATATCATTTGTCTTGCCCATCAAAGAGGGTATGAGCTCATTCAGCGGGAGGCGCATCCTGAAGATTTTAAAGATGCTTTTTTATCGATTCTGGCCACAAATATTCGTGAAACCAACCAGCAGCTGGCGAGGTCGCTTGATTTATATCAGCTTGTCTGTGTTGTCGATGATGCAGGAGAAGGAAATGCAATCTTTCCGGCAGCTGTAAGACGCGGTCCGCTGCAAATCGCAGTCACCTCGAATGGCGCAAGCCCCAAGCTGACCCGGATGCTAAAAAAACAGCTGGATGAACAATTTGATGAAAGCTGGACGGGATATTCAGAATTTCTGGCAAAATGCCGTGAACATATTAAAAAACTTTCTATTCATTCAGCTGAGAAAAATGAGCTTCTCGCCGAATTGCTGGATGACCGCTATCGCCTGTCGGAGGATGAGCGGGAAAGTAAATGGGCATATCTGTCCTCATTAAAATAATCAACTCCTCAACCGTGTCCTGACACACGGTTTTTTTATTTTGTTTTATTGTGCAAATCTACTATGGTACATTGATAGTAACGAAGCAGGAAGGCGGCGGGGAATGTGCATTTTTTATCTTATGAACTCGCTCAGGGAATAGTGGAGCGGACTATGAAAATTCTGAAAAAAAATATAAATGTTATGAATGAAGAAGGGGTTATTATCGGTACTGGTGAAAAGGAAAGGATCAATCAGGTTCATGATGGAGCTCTGCTGGTCCTAAAAAAAGGGGAAAGTGTGGAGATTGATGAAAGAAGTGCCGCAGAGCTTAAAGGGGCCAAGCCTGGAATCAATCTGCCGATCCGTTTTCATAATCAAATTATTGGTGTTGTCGGTATAACGGGGGAACCTGAGCAAATCAGGAATTTCGCAGAGCTTGTTAAAATGGCAGCAGAACTGGTTTTGGAGCAATCGTTTCTTTTGGAGAGAGTACAATGGAAGCAGCGGCTCCAAAGTGAGATAGTGAACCTCCTTATTTCTGAAGAACCATTGAATGAAGCGTGGTTAGAAGAGAGGGCCGGCTTCCTGGGATATGACCTGAAAATCCCGAGAACCGTGATTGTGCTCAAGCTGCACGAAGACCTTGGAACCATGAATCAAAAGCTGATCAATGACATCCATTTTGAATTGGGAAAACAGGATTTAACAGGGGTTACGTTCAATAATGAAATTGTCATATTGAAAGCAGGGGAGCCCACAGAACAAATCGCTGCTTTAAAGAGGATCGCCGGCCTTTCAAAGAGGAAGGCGGCAGTTGCTATTGGAAACACATCGGAGAACATAAGCGGATTGAAGTCCTCCTATCGGCATGCGCAGCAGCTGACTGTCCTTGGTCCAAAGATTCATCGTGACGCCGATTATTACAGTTATGAAACGTACTGGCTGGATATTAAGCTATCCATGCTCGCCCAAAAGGAAGAACATACATTTTCTTTCTATGACCGGCTCCTTGCTCAGGATAAAAAAGGGGAACTGGCACATACGCTTGATGTTTTCATAAAAGAAGGAGGCGATCTTGGCAAAATAGCGGATCACTTATTTATCCACCGCAACACCCTGAGATACCGTCTGGATAAGATAACAGAACTTACGGGAAAAGACCCGCGTAATGTAAAGATGCTATTCGAACTTTATGTGGCAAAATTAGTAAACGACTTAAATTAATTGTGCGATTGCACAATTAATAGAGTGATCTATCCGTTTTTTTCATCATCATTCACGATGTAATAGAAAAGGCAAACGCTTACAATAGATTTATAAGCTAATCATCATGGGAGGGCTAAATGTGGATGTAACTGTAAGCGCTTTAGGAGCAATAACTGCCTTAGTCATTGCCATACTATTAATCTTTAAAAAAGTTCCGCCTGCTTATGGAATGGTTGCAGGTGCTTTAATAGGCGGTTTAGTCGGCGGAGCAGATATTGCAAGCACTGTTAATTTAATGATGGAAGGAGCAAAAGGCATCATACCGGCGGTGCTCAGAATCCTGGCTGCGGGTATATTGGCAGGAGTACTGATAGAATCTGGCGCAGCTTCATCGATTGCCGAAACAATAGTTAAAAAATTGGGAGAAACCCGAGCGCTGCTAGCCTTAGCAGTGGCAACAATGATCCTGACAACGGTCGGTGTATTTGTTGATGTGGCAGTCATTACCGTATCACCTATTGCCTTAGCTATCGCGAAACGGGCAAAACTTTCCAAAACAGCCATTTTGCTGGCGATGATTGGTGGAGGGAAAGCAGGGAACATCATGTCACCCAACCCAAATGCCATTGCAGCTTCAGACGCATTCGGTGTTCCGCTTACTTCGGTTATGGCTGCTGGAATCATCCCGGCCATATTCGGACTTGCTGTTACGTATTTCATTGCAAAGAAACTTGTAAATAAGGGTTCAGCTATCTCAGATGGGGAAGTGGAAGTGAACAGTAATACAAAGCTTCCATTATTTATCACTGCCATGATTGCGCCGCTGGTTACGATTGTTTTGTTGGCGCTTCGCCCATTATTTGATATCAATATTGATCCGATGGTGGCACTTCCAGCCGGGGGAATTATCGGAGCCATTGCGATGAAGAAGACAAGAAAAATCAATGAGTATGCTATTTCAGGTTTAAACAAGATGTCAGGCGTTGCCATTATGCTTCTTGGAACAGGAACCCTGGCTGGAATCATAGCAAACTCAAGCTTAAAAGATGTGATCATTAATGGATTAACCTCTTCAGGTCTTCCAGCCTATCTGCTGGCGCCTGTCTCTGGTATTTTCATGTCAGCTGCTACAGCATCCACAACTGCAGGTACAGCAGTGGCAAGCGGTGTGTTTGGCAGTACCATTTTAGGATTGGGAGTATCAGCGCTTGCAGGCGCTGCCATGATCCATGCAGGTGCAACCGTACTGGATCATTTGCCGCACGGAAGCTTTTTCCACGCAACGGCAGGAAGTGTCAATATGGATATTAAAGAACGCCTGAAGCTGATGCCATATGAATCGCTTATCGGTTTAACTCTTGCAGTCATTTCTACACTTATATTTGGAGTCTTTAAGCTTTTTGGCTAATAGAAAGGGAGAGGATCAAATATGAAAATCGTGATTGCCCCGGATTCATTTAAGGAAAGTTTATCGGCACTTGAGGCTGCGAATGCCATTGAAAGAGGTTTTAAATTCATATTTCCCGAAGCTGATTATAAAAAAATGCCGATGGCTGACGGCGGAGAAGGAACAGTCCAATCGCTTGTTGATGCAACGGAAGGTTCGATCATAGAGCGAACTGTTACAGGACCTCTCGGGGAACCTGTTAAAGCATTCTTTGGATTAATGGGGGATGGAAAGACAGCAGTCATTGAAATGGCAGCTGCGTCAGGCTTGCATTTGGTTCCTTCAGAAAAACGGAACCCCTTAATTACTTCAACCAGGGGAACAGGAGAGTTAATCACAGCTGCATTGGACTTAGGAGTTCAGCACATTATTATTGGAATTGGCGGTAGTGCTACCAATGATGCAGGAGCTGGAATGATTCAAGCCTTAGGCGGTAAACTCCTTGACAAAACCGGCAGTGAAATCGGACAAGGCGGAGGGTCGCTTGTGCAGCTGGAAGCAATAGACATGTCAGGCCTTGATTCAAGGCTCCGAGATGTCCATTTCGAAGTGGCCTGTGACGTTGATAACCCTTTAACCGGTCCAAGAGGTGCCTCGGCTATCTTTGGCCCTCAAAAAGGAGCGACACCTGAGATGGTCGAGCTGCTGGATCAGAATTTAGGGCATTTCGCAGATGTGGTCGAAAACACCCTTGGCAAATCATTTCGCCATATTGAGGGAGCAGGCGCTGCCGGAGGAATAGGCGGAAGTTTGCTTGCCCTTTTAAATGCAGACTTAAAAAAAGGGATTGAAATCGTCCTTCATGCCGTAGACTTTGAAAATGAGGTAAAGGATGCGGACCTTGTCATTACTGGAGAAGGAAAAATTGACAGCCAAACCATATATGGAAAAACGCCAATCGGTGTGGCTAGAGCGGCAAAGAAACATGGGATACCGGTAATCGGTCTTGCAGGTTCTTTATCTGACGACAGCGATATTGTTCATGAACACGGAATCGATGCTCTATTCAGCATTGTTCCAGGTGTTGTAACCCTTCCTGAAGCTTTGGAAAAGGCAGCAATATATATGGAAAGAACAGCGAGAAACATAGCTGCCAGTATGAAAATGAATGGGTCATTATAATGAGAGGCTGCGAAATGCAGCTTCTTTTTTATAGCCTTAATTCGAGTAGTCAGATTTAGCAAAAAGAGGCTTATTCTTCGCAAATATCGAATATGTTAAAGGATTACATAAATGGAGGCCAATCATATGAAAGCAATTGCAGTCACACAATACGGTAGTCCGGACGTACTAATTTACACAGAAATGGAAATTCCAAAAATAATGCGGGATCAAGTATTGATTAAAGTGGAAAATGCAAGCGTCAATTTTGCGGATGTGAAAGCGAGAATTGGGCAGGGAGGAACTGGCCGATTTCCGTTTATTCCCGGCCTTGATGCAGCAGGGGTAGTAGTGGAAATAGGGAGTGAAATTACAAAATTCAAAATTGGAGATCGCGTCGCAGCGTTCCCTTCTGAAGGATCTTATGGTGAGTACGCTGCAGCTGAAGAAAACCTGACGTTTGCAGTGCCGGATGAAGTAGCGTTGGATAAGGCTGCAGCATCCCTGACTGTTTCTTTCTTATCTTATAAATTGCTTGCAGATATTGCAAGAATCCAAAATGGGGAAACCGTTCTGGTTCATTCAGCAGCAGGTGGGGTAGGCACTACTGCAATCCAAATGGCAAAGATATTAGGAGCAGATCTGGTTATCGGAACTGTTGGCAATGAAACGAAAGTGCCTGCTGCTGTGGAAGCAGGTTCAGATCATGTCATTGTATACGAAGAGATTGATTTTGCAAAAAGGGTAATTGAAATAACCGGTGGAAAAGGTGCGGATATTATCCTGGATTCCCTTGCCGGCAGCAAAACGCAGAAAAGTTTCAGTTGTCTGGCTGAATATGGCCGACTTATCCAATTCGGCAATTCGAGCGGCAAACCAGGGATCATAAACACGAATGACCTGCATAAGAGCTGCCGTTCTGCCTTGGGCTACAGCCTCGGGACAACAAGAAAGAAGCGTCCGGAATCACTCAGGGAAACAGCACAAAAAGTCATGCAGTTTTTAAAAGAAGAGAGACTGAATATTAGAATTGGGAACAGGTTTCCTTTGGAAGAAGCAGCTGAAGCCCATAAACTGATCGAAAGCCGAATGAGTACCGGAAAAATATTGTTGGATATACAATAATAATATTATGTGAACAAGATTGAAAGGGAAATTGAAACGGGCCGCCAATCCCCTTTCAATTTCCCGTGACCAATATAAGCACAAAATACCCAATCATCGTGACCAACCCAAAAGGAACACCAAATACTGCCCACTCTTTACTCGTAATCTGCAGTTTACCCGCAGCAATAATATTGGGAATATTGCCTGGAATAAGCATTCCTCCGCTGATCAGCAGTCCAAGGAGGATGGATTGAACCGTAAAATGGTCCATTGATGGGCTAATTTCAGCAGCTGCAAGTGTTGCATTATCCAGTACGGCAGAGATCATATTGATCCAATATAATAAAAGCGGATTTAAACCTATTAAAAAGTGATTGATTAACGGTTCAAACCCGGCCCCAAGCATTGTCAGGCCCATGACAAAGAAATATATTTTCAAAGCCCTGACAAAGATTTCTTCATAGTTTTCACTAGCAGGCTTTTTAGTAAAGGACGCTTTCCCTGAAATAGGCGGCTTAACAGCAAGTGCGGCCATAATTCCGAAAAATAGGAGGGCAACGGTAATTTGCGGTCCAACCAATTCCATCAAAAAGAAGAAGTCTTCTTTCATTTTACTGATTGCAATGGTGGAAAGCGGCTCGCCAATCGGCGTCAAGGCTGCACCCAGGCCAATCGAAAAACAGGCGAGTACGGTCAGCCTGATTTCAGAGCTTCTTTCCAGCCGAAGCGCACTGACGATTAATACAAGAACTAACGCAGCGATAATAGCTGTAATAACACTTGAAATTAACCCAAGAAAAATCACAGTCAAAGCTGCAAATAATCGAAAAGGCATAATCCGGCTTACGGATAGGATGCTTCTTTCCAAATTTGCCTGAAACCATTTAAACAGCAGACCTGCAATAAAGACAGCAAGCGTAATTTTTACTGGTTCCTGTGCTGCTTTTACAAAAAGTCCGCTATTTAGAACTCCGCTTGCCAGTGCAGCTGAAAGCCCCATCACAAACAAAAACATCTCCAGATTTTTTTCCACGAACTCAGAAAGAAAAGGCATGACAAGAACAATAATGAAAATAACCACTAACAAATAAATCATAAATCCTGCTCCATTTGGTTATTTTCCAAGTTAAACACAAGGAATACTACATGCATATGCTGCGAATCGGACAAACTTGCCAAAAGAAAAGCGGAAGCGCCTTGCCCACGAATGAACGCAGTCTAAGAACGCCGCGTCCTGTGGCAACGTCTGCATGACCCCCATCCTCCCAAAAGCTGCCGCTTTTGGTCGTGCGATGATTATGCTGACGAAGCCTTCCTTGTCCTGGGGGCATCACCTCGAGGGGGGTAGGCTGCTTGCGCTAGACAGTTATCAAAGTGAAAATAAATCCCTGCAGGAGACCCGCAGGGATTTTCACTTAGTTATAGTCATTTAATACTGTTCCGGAAAGATCAAATTCAGGTTCGATGCTTTTTATGGTATTTGTGTCAGCAGGAGTTGTACCGGCAGGCTGTCTTTCGTCAACAGCAGATGATACTAGAGGGGATAAACTGCGCTCTTTCTTTGCTTGATTGTCCAACAAATGAATCAACTCCTTTACAGTATTTGTTATTTACATTCCTATTTAATTGTTATATTCAAACATGTAATTTATGGAAGTTGTTTTAGTAAGGTATTTATATTTTATCCCAATAAAGAAAATATATTTACAAAGCAGCATTTATTATTTTTAGATTATTCTATCCTTTGAGCTTAATCTATTTGGTATGTTAAGATGTTATTTTATTAAAATTTTTGAACAGCTTGATACTAGAGAGGAAGTTCAGCTTGGATAAACGCATCTATTTATTAGCAATCATATCGTTTGTTGTTGGAATGGTGGAATTGATTATAGGCGGGCTGCTGGATCTTGTAGCATCAGATCTGGGTGTCAGTTTGGGGCAGGCAGGTCTGTTAATTACTGTATTCTCGCTCGCCTTTGCCATCGCTGCGCCCGTCCTGCTTACGATTACGGTTAAAATGGAACGCAGCCGTTTAATGATGATATCATTGGCTGTATTTTTGGCCGGTAATATTGTTGCCGTACTTAGCCCCCTTTACAGTGTATTATTAATTGGCCGGGTTTTAGCGGCAGCAAGCGGCTCACTGCTTATCGCATTATGTATGACAATGGCTTCCTACATCGTCACAGAAGAATATCGTGCACGTGCCATCGGCATCGTCTTTATGGGAATCAGTGCATCCCTTGTGCTGGGTGTGCCCATTGGCTTGATGCTTGGAAATGTTTTTGGCTGGCGCGCTCCGTTTGTTCTCATATCTGCACTGACAGTCATATCAATGGCAGGCGTTCATTTCTTTATGGGCAAAGTTGCTCCAAAGCCCGCTGTTCCAATAGGCATCCAGCTTAAAACCCTGAAAAGCCGCAAAATCGCTCTAACACAGATAACATCGTTCCTGTTAATGACTGGCCATTTAACTTTTTACGGTTACCTTACTCCATTCCTGAAGATGAAAATGGGGCTTGACGGCAATTGGGTCAGCATTGTTTACCTGATTTTCGGAATTGCGGCTGTCATCGGAGGAGGAATCGGCGGCCTCCTGGCAGACCGTTTTGGTGCAAAATCTGTCATTTTGACGCTTCTTGCCATGTTTGGGATTACCCTTTTCTCATTGCCGTTTGCCGCTTTTTCTCTGCCCGTTTTCCTGATTGCGGTAGTCATTTGGAGTATGCTCAGCTGGGCGGTCACACCGGCCATACACAGCTATTTAATTGAAGTGACACCCGAAACTTCTGATATCCAGCAAACATTGAACAACTCCGCAGTTCATATGGGAATGGCATTCGGAAGCATGATCGGCGGCATCATGATCGAGACAACCTCAGTAGAATATAATGCGGCTGCAGGCAGTATTTTTATTATTATTGCTCTTGGCACTGCAGTTCTTTCCATGGCTAAAAAAGAGAGAAGGACTGCTGCAGCTGAATAGATATGAGTAAAATGCCAGCTTCTTGGAAGGCTGGCATTTCTATTTGTGGAAAACTGACGAACTATTTCAATTATTTTAAAAATAATCTTTCGAAATATATTGATATATTTTCCTTTCATCCACTATAATCAAATTGTCAGATGGTAAAAGAAGATAGTTGAGGAGGAATTTGTAAATCATTTTTTTATAATAATAAATGATAGAAAAAGGGGTCCGTTTCATGAGTCAACTAAGCTATATGCTCCGTACTTTAATCGTTATTATCCCGACTGTATTGATCATAAGCGTTGCAGTATGCGTTGGTAATGGATTGAAAGGCAATGCGTTTTGGATTACCATTGCTTTTATTATGATTCTCGGTTCGCTTGCTGGAATATTATCCGCATTTATGAACTACCGAAAGTTTATTGCACCCATCAGCAAAATTAATGCCTTTATCGATGAACTTGCAGATGGAAATATGTCCACAAGACTTGACGAAAAATCAGTGGGACAGCTTGGATCGATTGCTTCAGCTTTGAATCATACTGCAGCTGCCTGGCAGGAAGTGCTGAATAAAGTGGTTATAGCTTCTAACGAAGTCACACAATATGCACAGCAGCTATCATCAGGTGCCCAGCAGACAAATATGGCAACAAGCCACATAGCTGAGGTCATTGAAGAAGTAGCAGCAGGTGCCGATAATCAGGTCAAGGGGGTCGGAACTGCATCCCATGTCATCATGCAGATGTCCGAAAGCCTGACACAGGTTGCGGCAAATTCAGAACAGGTTACAGAGCAAATCAACGATTCACTGGAAAAGGCAAATCATGGTTCTGCATCCATTTCAACAGCAGCATGCCAAATGAACTCCATACATGTAAATGTACAGGATTTATCCAAAGTAGTAAAAGGCCTTGGCCAGCGGTCACAGGAGATCGGAAAGATTATCGAAGTGATTACAGGCATTGCCGCTCAAACAAATCTTCTGGCTTTAAATGCTGCTATTGAAGCGGCCCGCGCAGGAGAGCAGGGAAAAGGCTTTGCCGTTGTAGCAAACGAGGTTAGAAATCTCGCTGAAAAGTCTGCAGAATCCACCCTGCAAATCAGCCAGCTGATATCAAAAATCCAGGAAGAAACCAATCAGGTTGTCCAGACAATGGACTTGGTTAATCATGAAGTAACCGAAGGAATGGAAGTCATGAAGGATGCAGGCGATTCTTTTGCACAAATCCAGCAGTCAGTCAGCACGGTGACGAATCAAATGGAGGAAGTCGCTTCAGCCATTCAGCATATGTCTGTCGGTTCGCAGAAAATGGTTCAGTCCATGGACGAAATATCACATGTGGCAAATGAATCAGCCATGGCCACACAAAGTGTACTTGCTTCAACGGAAGAACAGGCTGCATCAATGGAGGAAATTTCACTCTCTGCTGACCAGCTTACGAGCATGGCGGAGGATTTGAAAGGGTTGATCAGCAGATTTAAGTTATAGAGTTTAGGTCAAAAACCTAAACTCTTTTTATTATTATTGTGTATAGGAGAAGTTTTATTTGATCGAAAAAGAAAGGAGGGTACCAGAAATCATTATGCAGCTTCATGCACTTTTAAGGCGTATTCCAGAAATGGAACATGGGAGGGAGAAAGCTGCATCTGAATTAAACAAGCGCAAAGCTGGATTTATAGGTGAACAAAAGCTGGATTATTATTTAGATTTTCTGGATGAAAAGAAATATAGAATCTTTCATGGGCTGCGTCTTTCAAATAGAAAACAATTTTTTCATATGGATACTTTACTCCTTACAAAAAGATTTGCCATGATCCTTAAGGTAAAAAACTGGAACGGAACCTTCATCCTTGAACCCAATTTCCACCAGCTCATCCGAATCCATAACGAAAAGGAGGAAGCTTTCCACGACCCGATTTCCAAAGCTGAACACCAAAGCCGGCAATTAAAAAAGAGGCTGGCTGCAAATGGTTTCCCGGATATCCCGATAGAATTTGACGTCTTTATCAGCAGTCCTTCCACCATCAAAAAATCACCTTCTAAACAAACCTCCAGTAAAGTTCTTCATGCACACCGACTATTAAGTAAACTTACCTCTATTGAAAAATCATATTCTATTGAGAGATTAAATGAAAAACAAATAAAAAAATTAGCCATACACTATTGAAAAAACATGTCAGAGCATGAAATGGATGTAATGAAATTTATAAAAATAAATCCAGATACAACTCTTACTGGTGTGCACTGTCCTCAATGTGGCTCACTGCCAATGATTTATCATTGGGGATTGTGGAGATGTCCAGTATGTAAAACCACTTCGGATACGGCACATCATCAAGCTGTAGAGGATTATATTTATCTGATTAAACCGTCAATTACAAATGCTGAATTTCGCAAGTTTCCCCATTTAACATCTGTTTTTTCTGCCTCAAGATTACTTGGCCAGATGAATCTTCAGCATGGCGGTGAAAAGAAGAATAGGTATTATATAAAACCTTGATTGGAGACCTCTAATTGTGAACTTTGCAAATAAAAGCTTTAAACTTGCAAATAAATTTAAAAATTTGCAAATAAAAACACCAAACTAACAAACAAACCTAAAATTCAGCAAACAAATCAGTAAAACTTGCAAACAAAAAGTGCTGCCGCCATTTTATATACCCAAAAAAACCACCCGCAAAGATGGCTTTTCCCGCAATTAAGCTATTCCCGCCTTCATCAACATCCCATCAAGCGGCCGTTCCATCACTGTTTCCATCCACTTTGCTGTTTCCAGTACTGAAGGAAGGTCTGTCCCTGTATTAACACCCATTCCGTGGAACATATTGATCATATCTTCTGTACAAACATTTCCGACTGCTTTTGGGGCAAATGGACATCCGCCAAGCCCGGCAATGGAGGAATCAAAGCGGCGGACACCTGCCTGATATCCCGCCAAAACATTTGCCAGTCCCAAACCGCGTGTATTATGGAAATGGAGGCCAAGCGAAAGGTCCTTTCCAAAGGCATCAAAAAATGACTCTGCTATTTTTTGGACCTGGATGGGATTAGCCATACCCGTTGTATCAGCGAGGGTGATTTCCGTACAGCCGGCTTCTATAAATCTCTCTGCCACTTTCAGCACGTTTTCCAAAGGTACATCACCTTCAAAAGGGCATCCGAATGCCGTTCCCAACACCCCTGCCACACCCTTTTCTGATGCAGTTCCTTCCTTAATCACTAAAGAGAGCTCCCCAACAGCCTGCTCTACAGTCCTTTTCACATTCCGTAAATTGAATGAATCACTTGTTGTTGTAACAACATGAAGAAAATCCACATCGGTCTTGAGTGCCCGTTCAAGCCCTGAGCGGCTTAACACCAGACCGCCGAACCGGACGCCATTTCTTTTAGGAAGCGATTTCAAAACTTCCTCTGCATCAGCCATGGGAGGAACAACCTTCGGATTGACAAAAGAAACAGCTTCTATATTGCGGATGCCGGAATCAATTAATCTTGTAATCAAATCAACTTTTGTTTCCGTTGGAACAATTTTGCACTCATTTTGCAATCCATCGCGCGGACCAACTTCACAAATTTCAATCATTTTACTTCCTCCTTTAGCAGATGAATGTTTTTAATTTGTTCCAGGTGCTTCAAAACATGATCACGGCCTTGATAAATATGCTCATGCATGGCAATGCGGGCACGCTCGGGTTCCCGATTTTTGATTGCTTCCAAAATGGTTTTATGTACCTCTAGGGATTGTTTAAGCTGAAAGCTGTTATACCAATAGAAGGATCTGAACACGATTGGAACCACGACAACCTTTGAAATATGGAAATGTATATGCTCATTTTTTGAAGCAGCCACTATCGTTTCATGAAACTTCTGGTTTACCTGAACAATATCTTTCAGGCTGTCCATATCAGATTCCACATATCGGCTAATGGCTTCTTCATATAAAATATTAGCTCTTTCCATTTCCAGCAGATCATTTTCTGTCCGGTGTATCGCCGCCTGACTGGCAGCGTACCCTTCCAGAAGAGTGCGCAGGTCATAGATTTGCCGGATATCATCTTTTGTAAAATGCCTTACGCTGACACCGCGCTTTAATGGAATGACGAGGCCTTCTGCTTCAAGCTGCTTAATAGCCTCTCTAATAGGAGTGCGGCTAAGATTCATTTCTTTAGCCAATGATTCCTCAGCAAGCCGCATGCCAGGGACAAATTTCCCTTCAATAATGGCATCTCTAATAAATTCGTATGCATCCATATCAACACCTCAATTGTATTGTATACAAACAGAAGTATTATTACAACAAATATTCTGAATATTTATTCTAAAACATGATTATATAAGGCTTTTTAATGAAATTTCAGAAAAATAATAAAATTTACATTGACTTATTGTATACAAACAATTAAATTTGTATACAAGATTAAGAAAATTAAAACTTAACAGTGCATTCAAGAAATATCAGGGAGGGAAATCCATGTCAGAAAAACAGCTTCCACTGGAAGATATCAGAGTCATCGAGCTGGGCACGCTTTTAGCAGGACCATTCTCCGGACGGCTTCTAGGTGACTTCGGTGCTGAAATTATTAAAGTCGAGCCTCCGGGTAAATCAGATCCCATGAGAAATTGGGGAAAATCAAAAGATGGAATAGGGCTTTGGTGGCCTATTCAATCGCGGAATAAAAAATCGATTTCGTTAAATCTCAGGGAGGAAGAAGGACAGCAGGTTTTAAGGGAGCTTATTAAAGAAGCCGATGTTGTCATCGAGAATTTCCGCCCGGGGACAATGGAAAAATGGAATCTATCCTATGAAGCACTTTCCGAAATCAACCCTAAATTAATCATGGTACGGACTTCGGGCTATGGACAGACAGGACCCTATAAGCATCGAGCAGGATTTGGCAGCGTCGGTGAAGCAATGGGCGGGCTCAGAAATGTAACCGGTTTCCCTGACAGGCCGCCATCAAGAATTGGTGTATCAATGGGTGATACGCTGGCTGCACTTTTTGCTACAATTGGCTGTCTTGTTGCATTACACGAGAGGGAGCGCTCCGGAAAGGGACAGGTTGTCGATACGGCCCTCTATGAATCTGTATTCTCCGTAATGGAAAGCATTATTCCGGATTATCTTTTAGCAGGATACATAAGGGAAAGGATGGGCAATATCCTGCCAGGTGTAGCTCCCTCCAACATTTACTTCACGCAGGACAAAACTTACATCGTTATAGGAGCCAATGCAGATGGAGTGTTCCGCAGGTTATGCGAGGCCATGGAGCAGCCGGAATTGGCAGATGACACAAGATTCGCGACCCACCATGCAAGAGGAGAAAACATGAAGCTTCTTGATTCCATGATCGAGGAATGGACAAAGACTCTCTCTGCTAAAGAAGCGCTTAAAATTCTTGAAGATAAGGGCGTTCCATCAGGGCTCATTTATACAGCTAAAGATATTCTGGAAGATCCGCATTATAAGGAACGCGACATGATTATTAAAGTAGATCATCCGCAGCTGGGAGAATTCCCGATGCCTGGCATTGTGCCAAAATTAAGCAGGACACCAGGGGAAGTGAAGCATGCCGGCCCGGAAGAAATGGGCAAGCATAATCATGAAATATACACTGGCCTTCTTGGGTTCGATGAAGAGAGATTAGAAGAATTGAAGAAAAATAATATCATTTAGGAGGGCTTCAAAATGGGGCGGACCTTATATGAGAAAATCTGGGAAAAACATGTAGTCGTGGATGAACAGGATCAGCCTTCCCTTTTGTACATTGATCTTCATTTAGTGCATGAGGTCACATCACCACAGGCATTTGAAGGCTTAAGAATTAAGAATCGCAAAGTGAGAAGGCCGGATCTGACTGTGGCTACCATGGATCACAGCATCCCAACAACCGACCGTTCTCTTCCTTTTAAAGACCAAATCGCCAAAAAGCAAGTTGACGCTCTGGCAAACAACTGCAGGGAGTTTGGCATACAGCTTTTTGACCTGGATAGCCGAAATCAGGGTATTGTACACGTCATTGCCCCGGAGCTTGGCTTAACACAGCCCGGGATGACCATTGTCTGCGGTGACAGCCATACCTCTACACATGGAGCTTTCGGGGCACTTGCCTTTGGCATTGGCACAAGTGAAGTAGAACATGTCCTTGCCACTCAGACATTAAAGCAATTTAAATCCAAAACATTAGCAATTAATATACATGGCACTTTGCCGCAAGGAACTACTGCCAAAGATCTTATACTTTCAATCATTGGAAAGTATGGCCACGATTTTGCTACTGGCTATGTTGTGGAGTATCGCGGTGAAGCGATTCGTAATTTAACAATGGAAGAGCGAATGACCGTATGCAATATGAGCATTGAAATGGGAGCAAGGGCAGGGCTGATTCAGCCTGACGAAAAAACCTTTAACTATTTAAAAGGGAAACAAGCTGTTCCTGATGGAATCGAGTGGGAAGAAGCTCTTGCAGAATGGAAGAAATATTATACTGACGAAGATGCCGAATTTGATCTGACTGCTGACTTTAATGCAGCTGAAATAATCCCGCAGGTTACCTGGGGGACGAATCCGGGCCAGGTAACAGGTATTACAAAAGTTATACCGCTAATGGAAGATCTGCCTGCAGATCAAATAGGTCCAGCTAAAAAAGCATTAAAGTACATGGACCTTCAGCCAGGAACACCCATCACAGAAATTGCTGTCAATAAAGTCTTTATCGGCTCCTGCACAAACAGCCGGATAGAAGATCTTCGAAAAGCGGCAAAAATCGTAAACGGTTACAAAGTTGCTGAACAGGTGGAAGCGCTAGTTGTTCCTGGTTCACAGCTTGTAAAAATGCAGGCAGAAGCTGAAGGTCTAGATCAAATTTTTATCAGCGCCGGTTTTCAATGGAGAGAAGCAGGATGCAGCATGTGCCTCGGTATGAATGAGGATTTGGTTCTTCCGGAAGAACGCTGTGCATCGACCTCCAACCGGAATTTTGAAGGCAGGCAGGGAAGAAATGCGAGGACCCATTTGGTCAGTCCTGAAATGGCTGCTGCTGCAGCGATTGCCGGCCGGTTTATAGATGTAAGGGAGTGGCCTGTTAAATATAGCAAGGAGGTCAGTGTACAATGAAGTCTTTTACCAGATTTACAGGCATAGTTGCTCCACTTGATACTGCAAATGTTGATACAGATGCCATCATTCCAAAACAGTTTTTAAAAAGAATTGAAAGAACTGGGTTTGGCGAATTCCTCTTCTACGAATGGCGATACGAAGATGGCAGGGAAAAACCGGATTTCATTCTAAATCGGGAACCTTACCGGAATGCACCGATTCTGCTGGCAAGGAAAAACTTTGGCTGCGGCTCATCCAGAGAGCACGCACCCTGGGCGATTGCAGAATATGGGATTAGAGTGATCCTGGCATCTTCATTCGCAGATATTTTCTATAATAATTGTTTTAAAAATGGCATCCTGCCAATAGTCTTGCCTGAAAAGGATATTGAAGTTTTGTTTCAAAAAAGCAATGAATCACCTGGTTATCAGCTGAGCGTAGATTTAGAGAATCAAAGAATTGAGGACTCCTTCGGGTACATGGTCGAATTCGATATCGTTTCTTACCGAAAAGATCAGCTGTTAAAGGGGCTGGACGAAATCGGGGCAACGCTTCAATCAGCTGAATTAATAGACTCCTATGAATCGGCACATAAGATTTTCTATAAGCTGGAGGTTTAAAATTTCAGCAAAAGGGAGGAAGCCATATGGAAAACAGAACGATAAAAGAACCTATTCGAAAAAAATGGATTTGGATAGTCCTCGCCATCATTACACTTGGAGTAGTACCCTGGTATTTTCCGGATGCAGCAGCTGAGCCCTATATTCTAGGGTTTCCGTTATGGGCATTTATTTCGACAGCTTTTTCCATTATCATGTGCGGATATTTAAGCTGGCTTTGTGTGAATGAGTGGAATATCGTAGAGGAACAGGAAGAAGCCGAAAAAGCAAAGGGGGATAAATCATGAATGATTTAGCTTTTGCAGGCACAGATGGGATCATTATTTTATCAGCCTTTGCCATAATCATGCTGTTAATTGGATACTTATCGGGCAGAGGTGAGAAGAACCTTCATCACAGTCTTTCAGGGTACTATCTTGCCGGAAGGAATCTCGGTTTTATCGCACTCTTTTTCACCTTATATGCGACGCAATATAGCGGGAATACCATTGTCGGATATGCCCCAACAGCATATAGGACAGGTTTCTCGTGGATTCAGTCCATTTCATTTATGACAATCATTATCGGAATCTATTTACTGTTTGCACCAAGATTATATGTCATTGCAAAGAAAAGAAACTTTGTTACACCTACTGACTGGATCGATCACCGCTTCAAATCGAAAGCAGTCACATTGCTTAGTATTTTTCTTATGCTTTGGGGGCTTGGAAACTATCTTTTAGAACAGCTTGTAGCAATCGGCCAGGCTGTATCAGGGATGACAGGCGGAACAATCCCATACCAAATAGCTGTTATCGTCTTTGTAGCTGTTATGCTTGCCTATGAGTGGATGGACGGAATGAAGGCAGTTGCTTTTACGGATGTTATGCAAGGTATTGTTCTTATGATCGGAATCATTGTCTTCCTCATCGGCGGCTTGTATCTCGTCGGAGGCAATTTCTTTGATGTTACAAGGTATGTAGCAGATCTGGAGCCTGCAAAAACGGCAGTCCCTCCAATGGAAGTGAATATCAACTGGCTGAGTATGCTCCTGCTTGTTGGACTGGGAGCAAGTATTTATCCGCATGCTGTTCAAAGAATATATTCTGCGCAAAGCGAGAAAACCCTGAAGAAATCATTTGCCCGCATGGCATGGATGCCGCCAATTACAACTGGGCTTGTATTTATGGTAGGCATTATTGGAATTATGCTTTTTCCTGGACTGGATAAGACTGGGTCTGAACAGCTCGTAGGACTGATGGCCAATGAGATCGCTGCCATTAATCCATTTTATTACTGGATTATGATCATCTTCTTTGGCGGGATTGTTGCTGCCATTATTTCTACAGCCGACTCAGTTTTGCTCAGCTTTTCATCCATGCTCTCAAATGACGTATATGGAAAATTCATCAATCCTAAAGCAACTGAACATAAGAAGGTCATGGTCGGAAAAGTGTGCGGAATCATTGCCATCATCTTTCTTCTGTGGATTGCCTGGAATCCACCGGGAACGCTATATGAAATTTTCGTCCTAAAATTCGAATTGCTTGTTCAGGTTTTCCCGGCTTTTGTACTGGGCTTATATTGGCAGCGTTTATCAGGAAAGGCTGTCTTCTGGGGGATGCTTGCAGGCGCTATATTAGCAGGATTGCTTACTCTTACAGGCTATAAAACCATCTATGGAATTCACGGCGGCGTCATTGGATTAGGATTGAACTTCTTTATCTGTATTGCAGGTTCTCTATTAGGTCCTGCTGTTTCAAAGAGCAAAGTTCTGGAGGAAGATTTGTCTGCACTCAATTTAAAGGCATAAAAGCCAAAAAAGAGATGATAAATTATGAGTAATTCACTGGCAGAAAAGCAATTTGCCATCAATGAAAATCCATGGAAAATGCTATTATTTCTTCTGCTGGCACAGCTGATGGTAGCATTTGTTGGCAGAAGCATTGGACCCTTGGGAGTTTTAATCGGGGAGGATCTTTCCCTGACCAAGTCGCAAATCGGCATGCTCCCGGCGGCTCTATTTTTGGGCCAGGCGATCATTTCAGTTCCAGCCGGCTTTCTGACTGACCTTGCAGGATCCCGTAAATTATTGGTCCTGGCGTCGGCCTTAATGGGGTTAGGCTTTCTGTTCATGACATTGCATCATGATTTCTGGCTTGTCCTGTTATTAATTGTTATCGGCGGAATTGGGTATGGATCCATGCACCCGATCACAAATAGAGGCATCATTTATTGGTTCCCGCTCAAACAGCGGGGCACAGCAATGGGAATAAAACAAACTGGCATCACAGCAGGATCAGCTCTGGCCAGTTTGATACTGCTTCCGCTTAGTGTAACTTTTGGCTGGAGATTTGTACTTCTTACGGCTTGCCTTCTATTATTGGCGGGCGGCTTCGTCTCCTATCATTTTTACCGGGATCCGCCTGAATTGGAGCAAGCGAAAGGCAGCAGCATGAGTTTGCTCCAATTTTACAAATCAATGTTTAAAATGTTTAAAAATAAAGCTTTGATGCTGATAAGCTTTAGTGCTCTCGGTTTGAATGGCACACAAATGTGCTTAAATACGTATATTGTTTTATTTGCCTATGAACAGCTGAATATTTCCATCTTTTTATCAGGTATTCTCCTGGTTATATCTGAAATATCCGGAACTATTGGCAGGGTTGCCTGGGGAATCATTAGCGACAGGCTATTTGAAGGAAAGCGTGTTGTGATCCTAATGATCATTACCATAATGACCGCTTTGGCCAGTACGTCAGCTGCGGTCATTACTTCAGCCCCTTTTTGGGTAATGGCTCCCATTACAGCTCTCTTTGGATTTGCAGCTTCAGGCTTCAATGGAATCTGGATGAATCTTGCAAGTGAATTGGTGCCGAAAGAACAAGCTGGCATCTCAAGCGGGATCAGTATCACTCTAGGGTCAGCCGGGGCCATTATCATTCCGCCATTATTTGGTTTAATCGTGGATCAGACGGGGCAATTTTCTTCCGGGTGGTTTTTAATCACAGGTATGATGTTTATAGTTTTTACTTTACTGACAACATTAATGATTATGAATAAAAAGAATAACTTTGTTATTTAAAAATGGAAGGAGTGATCCGAATGGAATTTAATCCCTCGGAACTTGGAGAAAAAGAAGTGTACAAATTATTAACCGGATCTGTCGTCCCAAGGCCGATTGCCTGGGTTTCCACAGTATCTGAGGATGGCAGCCAGAATCTCGCACCTTTCAGTTTTTTCAGTGTTGCTTCAAGAAATCCTCCTATGCTCTGTTTTTCTATTGGTCCCGGGGTTGGCGAGAGGGAAGGTACAGAAAAAGATACATTGGTCAATATCCGGGCGACAAAAGAGTTTGTCATCAATGTAGTTCCCGCGCCATTAGGAAACCAAATGCAAAAAAGTGCAGAGAATCTCCCGAGTAATGCTGATGAGTTTGAAACAGCAGGGCTTTCCGCTGCTGAAAGTCATTTAGTCGCCCCTAAGAGGGTAAGAGAAGCACCAATCCATATGGAATGCAAACTCGAACAAATTATTAAGCTGGGAAGCGATCACCTTATTATTGGGAGAATGGTACATTATCATATTGACGATGATTACTACCTCGGTAATTATAAAGTGAATTTAGAAAAACTGCAGCCTCTTGGAAGGCTGGCAGGAAACTATAGTGAAAGCAGTGAATTCTTCAAGCTGCCGAGATAAATTTTCAAAAGCCGGACCTTATGGCCGGCATTTTTTTTGCAATGGGAGTATACCTATTTATGTATTTCCTCCAGCCAAGATGATAATATAACCTTAAAACATAGCCCCATCTGGAGGTATTCCATGGAAAACTACGCGGATCTCATTCAAAAACAAAGAAATTTCTTCAACCAGGGTAAAACAAAGGATGTCACATTCCGAATGGAAGCGCTCGGCAAGCTTCGTTCGGTCATTAAGCAGCATGAGCAGGAATTGATGGATGCGTTAAAGGCGGATCTCAATAAAAGTGAGTTCGATGCGTACTTGACTGAGATTGGAATCCTCCTGGAGGAAATCCGTTTTACCTTGAAACATTTAAAAAAATGGGCCAAACCCAGAAAAGTGAAGTCATCGATTGCACAATTCGGTTCGAAAAGCTGCATATATCCTGAACCATATGGAGTTGCGCTAATCATAGCTCCTTGGAATTATCCTTTCCAGCTGGCGATTGCACCCCTGATCGGAGCGATAGCCGCAGGGAATTGCGCCATCCTGAAGCCATCGGAATTGACCCCGCAGACTTCGGCATTGCTTTCAAAAATGATCAGCAATCATTTCCCTCAAGAATTTATTTCAGTTGTTGAAGGCGGCGCAGCAACAAGCACAGCCCTATTAAATGAAAAGGTCGATTATATTTTCTTCACAGGCAGTGTCCCTGTCGGAAAAATCATCATGGAAGCAGCATCCAGGCACCTTACTCCTGTTACCCTTGAATTGGGAGGGAAGAGCCCGTGCATCGTGCATGAAGATGCCAACTTGAAACTTGCTGCGAAGAGAATTGCCTGGGGAAAATATATTAATGCCGGCCAAACTTGTGTGGCTCCGGATTATATTTATGTTCACAGCAGAATTAAAGATGAATTCCTGAAAAAATTAAAACAATCTATTCAGGAGCTTTATGGAAAGAACCCGATTGCATCCGGCCAATTCACGAGAATCGTCAGTGAGAAGCACTTCAGCCGTCTCACCAAATTTTTAACCGATGGCACCACTGTTCACGGGGGAAGGCATGATTGCAGCTCTCTCACCATAGAACCAACTGTACTTGGGGATATTACATGGGCTGATGAGGTCATGCAGGATGAAATATTTGGACCAATTCTGCCGGTGCTGGAATATGATGACTTGTCCGGAATGATTTCAGAGGTTACAGCACGCCCGAAACCTTTAGCGCTATATATCTTCACTGAAAGTGAGGATGTCCAAAACCAGATTCTAAGCAGCATTTCCTTTGGAGGGGGATGCATTAATGATACCGTTTATCATCTTAGTTCACCGTATCTGCCTTTCGGGGGAGTAGGGGAGAGCGGGATTGGAGCTTATCATGGCAAGGGAAGCTTTGATGTGTTCTCACATGAAAAAAGCATACTGAAGCAAACCACCAGATTCGATTTGCCATTCCGATATCCGACTACAAAAGATGCATTGAAAAAAGTGAAGCTTTTTATAAAATAACCGTCTTATTTTGCAAGGCGGTTTTTTTATGCATTATTTTTCGGAGGTTTGAGCCCCTTGTTTAAATCCTGTATGGCGGCCTCTGTTTTTTTTGAGAGGTTTTTGGTATATGGTGAAACCGAGAATGTGGGGAAGTTAATATTTTTCACTTTCTTGGTCAGTTTTTTCATTGGAATCAGCCCTTTTTATCTTTATTATATGTCCCCTTCAATTGAACATGAATAGGGCGCGGAAGAAATTTCCTTCCACGCCATATAGTATGCTCAAGCCTTTGTTTTGGTATAAACGCTTATTAATCTTTTGTTCTTTTTTAATATCCGTTCGGTGTGGGGACTTACTTCAAATCCCGGAAGGCTGATCCGGGATTTTTTTTTGAGCGTTTTCATAGTGTTTTTAGAATGTATCTCATGATTCTCCGTTTTTTTATCCGCTGGATCCTTCATGGTCTTCGTCCTCCTGTTCGGCAGGGAGCATTAGATCGTATATTGAAATGAGTGAAGTGAAAAGCAAGTAGTCGAATTCTGTAACAAATTGATCGGAGGTAAGTTTAATTACATAGTCATCTTCAAGAATGGAAAAAGGAATCAGCGCCAGCTTTTCTTCAGCATCATAATACACTTCTCTGCGGTCCAGACGGCTATGAATCAAAGCTTTATCAGTGTAGTGCTCAAGCAGATAGTCCTTTTCTTCCTCTGTTGTGTATTTGCATAAGGATATCTTCATATCCACTTTTTCCGCAAAGTCCGCCAGAAGTTTTTCAATGCCGGCGAGATATGCTTCCTTGTTTCCATAATAAATCTCAATGGGCTCATTTTTCAATAAATACTGAAACGATTTTAGCTTATTCATGTGTGAATTCAGCAAATCACTGTTTTCTTCGAGCAATTCCCTTGTGTCAGTAGCCAACTCGTTATTTCCAACTCTTTTCAGATAGGAACCCAGAAAAACAAAGGCATCAACCAGAGCAAATATAACCGCGACAATGAGGTAGTTCTGCCAATCAGTAAAAATGGAATCTGGTTTGTTCGTCCAATAAACTACTGCACCAAGTACATAAATGATATACCAGGTTTTCCGAATGACGGGCATTCTTTCTTTTACTTTCTTTTCCCACAACCAGACAGAAATAACATAAAAACCGAGACAAGCGACAATAATCCAAACTGCAACCTTGAAGAATATCAGCAAAAAAATCGCCTCGTCCACCAGAATATTTAGTTTGAATATTTTAATAATTTATAAATTTATTATAACAGAAAATATGCCAATAATTTGAAGATTATTGAAGGATGAAGAAAACATGAGAAAATACCTATTTTTATTTTCTTTGAATCGATAAGTGATACATCCTTCACCGCAGATTCTGTTTTTTTTACAAAGAATGAAAAATTGATTAATTGTCCTACTATACTTGTCCATTCAAAGTCATCACTCTCAACATATATAAATAGTAAGTCAAAAGAAAGCAAGCTAATGGTATAAGAAGCTTGTTTGACTTTGGCTGAATAATATTTTATAAGGAGTGCAAAATATGAGAAAAAACAACGGTTGCGGCTGTGGAAAAGGGCATTCTTCCGGAAAATGTCCAGCTATGCCAGCTTGCGATACAGCAAAATCACATGATCATTTTTGTGAAGTTACAGGTCCTGTTGTAAGGGGTACTGAAGTTGAAACAGTTATCGGACAAGTACCTATCCAAGCTCTTACTGAATCCGAAATTCATCTTCCAGATTATGCATCAGATATTAAAGTAATCAGAAAAAATATCTTTCTTACCCAATGTGAAGCGGTTCCTTTCCGCCCAGCAACAGGAACTACTACTAATATTGTAAAAGTGTTTGTAGAAGGATATATTCATAAAAATATTCAATATGTTGAAGATTGCGATGGTTATGTTAAGGACTATATGGTAAACGTTCCATTCAAGTGCTTTACTCGTGTTACTTTGCCAGCTCCAATTCCAGTACCTGCATTAAGCTCAAAGAATAGTGATAACCGGGAAATCAGGGAATTGGCTAAGGACGGTATGGGTGCTGACCGCTGCACCTTTGGTTCCAATACTTTTGAATTCTTGAATGAGCCTATTCACTGTAAACTAGTCAGCTGGAATTTAACAGAAGCTAACTTTTTAAGGAACTTTGATAAATGGGGAAGATTCAACAAATTAACTGAAAAAGATGATATTAATCTTGTTATCAGATTGACACAGACTCAATTTACTCCAGCTACCGGATTGCTTCCAGAAGAAGAGCAATAATTCATGCTGTAAAAAAGGTGCCGTTCCGGTGCCTTTTTTTCATTTGTCCTGAAATCAGCAGTGCTGCTCATTAATAACTTTTTAAAAATAATATTTAAAAGTTATCCAAAGAAAAAAACACGAAGGGCACTTTCGAAGCTGCCCTCCTTTAAATCTGTACATATTGCTCCTGTAGAAAATCAATGGATAAAACTGCTTTCCCTTGTATTTCCAAACCTTCATTCTCCAATACATTGCTATACCAGAGAACATGGATCGAATTCAGCTTGCAGGTGATTTCCTCCGAAAATTGCTGATAGAATTCAAAATGTTGATCAAGAGCATTTTCATTCAGGAACGTAAACTCATTATTACATGATGAGTGCGGCAAATCAGGGATACATATACAATCAAGCTCGATCGATTTTTCTATTGAAATTGGGATCCTAATGTTTTTCACCTGCTTATCAGCAGTGAACATCGTGTCAGCTATGAGCAAGCCTTTAATAAAAACACTTCGTGATGGAAAAAGAGCCTTACAGCTTAGTGAATCCACTTGCCATTCCACTTTAGTTATGTGCATAGACTTACAGTTTATTGGAAAGCAATCAAAGATATGAATCTCCATATCTGTTTTGCCTACTAAAACAGGCAGTTTTACTATTGGCCCATTGCTTCGGGACTCCTTATAACATTGTGTTTGCTGTTCGTTGACTAAAATACAGCTGCTGGAAGAGGACTCCTCTAATTGATGATCAAACTTCACATCACTAGAAGTTTCTTCCGATATGGATTCAGATATACTCTCAATTTCGGTTGTTAGAGAGGGGGGCTCTTCCGATTCAGCATTTGGAGCTTCATTGAATGTAATATCTTGAAGCATTGCCGAAAAGTGTTCAAGCAATGAAGATACTTTATCATATTTCTCTTCATCATCATCTGCAGATTCGGAGCTTTCACATTCACTTGCTAAGAAAAACTCATCATTTGATACTTCAAAGAACAAATGATTGCTGTCTGTTGATTCTTCCATCAAAGCCAAAAATTTCTCCTGCAGTGGGATGGTGTCTTCGGCCTGCATATCGAGCAAGCTGCATGCTTCTTTCAAAAGACGGGAGAATTCTCCATCATAACTGGAAGATTCATCACTTAAGTCTGACTGCCATTCCTTCATGGGTTTATCACTGGATGATTCCTCAAATGGATATGCTTCAACTGGTTCGGATGACTCAGCTTCACAGTACACACGTTCATTTCTTGCATGATGATAGGAGGAGGATTCACTTTGGTTATAAGAGGAATCTAACAGCAGTGCAAATACTTCGTCCTGGCGATAGAGATTGTTAGCAGATTCATCATCATCTGAAGAAGACTCCTCCAGCATGTCTGCAAATTCTTCCTCTAATGAATTCACAGATTCCAAAAACAAAGAAGATTTCATGGCAGGGGTGTTGTCTTCCGCTCCATCTTCTTCATTGAACACTTCTGCTTCCGACACAATTGAGTAATCACTTTGGGATCCACCAGTTTGAATGGTTTTGGATGCAGCTGCAATATCGTGGTTATCAAGTAAGCGTATAAATTCCTCTGTCAGATCCAGTTCTTCTTCAAAAGATTTCGCTTTAATCGACTTTTCATTATCTAAAGATGGTCCCATTTCCTTGTCAATCTGAATCATTTCCTGTGAAGGGTCATAAGCTGGAATAGTCTCGGCTGGTAAAAGGTGTTTATCTTCTCTCATACTGGATTTACTTTCGCTTAACAAGATCCTATTGTTAGAATATTTGCTTGGTAATGAAGGGGACCAGCTCAGCATAGGAGAAAAAGGCGTCAACATTTCTTTAAGGTATTTTGGCAATACTATGCTATTTGACTTGGATGTATGGGAAATATATTTAGCACGCACAACATTCTCCTCATGAGTCTCCTTATCAGCTGCTTCTTCAGGCTTTACACTCGTTTTGATTATTTGACGCGCTTCCACTGCGGGAGGCGGTAAAATTAATGGAAATGATTTAGTTTTTTTTCCTGAAATAGACCTGCCAGTATCTTTTTGATTTTCTCCGGAGTCCAATTTATTATCCAGTTCTGCTGTTTTTGGGCTTTTTAAATCATTCCCCGTATAAAAGAATAATTGCTGCTGTTCCAATGGATTATCTGAGTCTTTACCGATACGATAAATCCGGTTGTAGGCACTTCTCATATCACTCATATGCTTAGGAAGGTGCTGCCATTTTAGAGCATCCTCACCGGTCCCCTCCTTACGTTAAATCTTAAAAACCTTTTCTATTAAAATGGTAAAGTTGTTCAAAATAAATAACTGAAGGCTGTTGAAAACACGCCTTTTTAATTACTTTTTCAATGCAAATTGGATGTCTATTCGCAGTCAAAGCAATCTTCGTGATCATTCGTAGTTGAAGATACACGAATTTGCTGTTTTTGGAGGACTTTTATGGCCAGGTCCAAAACCATTTTTTCCTCCACTTTTGTGAAGACGCCTTCCCCAATGGGTGAGCGATTAGGCAGTGGACGGCGGTCAATTGCTTCATCCCATTCTATAATTCTGCTGGAAATCAATTCACAAAAGGGCAATTCGTTATAGTGCTGTACGCTTTTCTGATGAAATTGTGAAAGATCACTCGACTGCATTTCATCTTTTTCAGGATATCCGCGAGGCATTGGTTTTGATACAAGAAAATCAAATTCATGGCGGTGGTTAGTTTCCGGCATTACAGGACAAGTCAGGAATTTTTTAATTTCAGTCAAACATTGAAAAGGTACATCAACTGTATAGGAATGAATATCTGAAGCAATGCTTTTATCGGAATGCATCTCGATGTCAGGACAAGGACTGGCGTATTGAATATTCTTTCGGATAAACCCTTTAACAAATAATTGGTCAGTCGGCAATAGAAGCCTGCATTGTGTTAATTTTACAGTTTTTTTAATGTCTTTAATCTCAAGGACTGGTTCGGGAAAAGTAATCAAGGCATTCACATGAACTTTGAGTGAGAGTTCTGCCAAAACTACTGGAACCTTTGCAGTAATCTTTCCAATGCTTACATGCGGATGATGGAAGGTGCTCTCACACTCACAGTTTTGAGCTGAAATCTGGCATTCTGCTTGATCTCGATCTTTATGTTCTTCTGACATATGGGCTCCTCCTGAAATCATGATAAACACATCATATGCATGATAAACGACTATGTTTGGGCGTATACCTATTAAATGACAGAGACTCAAAACAAAAATAGGCAAGGGGATTAGTGTAGGTGAATGTCATTTTAATGAAACTGTGAATATTATGCTAATATGAAAATCCGCATAAAAAAGCAGGACCTATTCCCATGAGAAAATAGGTCCTGCCCATTCATTTTATTATAGAGCTGCCACTCGAACTTGCTGTTTTTGAAGAACTTTCACAGTAAATTGAAGGAACATTTTTTCTGACATACTTTCAAATGTTCCTTCACCCCAATTGGCGTGATGGTCGAACGGCTTTCGGTCAAGAGCCTCGTCCCATTCCGTGATATTACTTGATATCAGCTCGCAAAATGGCATCTCATTGTAGAACTGGCTGCTATTCTGGTGGAATTGGGAAAGGTCGCTGGATAAGAAGTGATCTTTTTCTGGGAAACCACGTCCAAGTTCCTGCTGTCTGAAGAAATCAAATTCAGCACGCGCGTTCAGGAAAGGAAGCTGCGGAGTTCTGTCAAAATCATCTTCTGCAATTTCCACAACACATTCAAAAGGTACATCAGTAGTCAAAGAACGCATTTCAGAGTTTACACATACTCCTGAATTATAGCAAGGAGCTGCGTATTGAATATTCTTGCGTACAAATCCTTTTATGAATAGATGGTAAGAGCCCTCCACAAATGGATCGCTGCCTGCGGCAACCCCAGGGAGAAGAAGCTTACATTGGACGATTTGTACTCTTTTCTTAATATCTTTGATTTCTAATACCGGCTCTGGGAATGTGATTTTGGCAGCCAGGTTTGTCCTAACATTCAAAACGGCAAGTTCTACAGGTACTTTAATAATAGCTTCGCCTGCAGGAGCAATTGGCGCAGCTCCCGGAGAGTAGTTACACTCTCCAACATTAGCAGACACGTTAATATCTACACACTTATTTTCTTTTTTCAATGTTGTTCCTCCTTATTAATAATTACTTCAAGATATATTATGCATTTAAGCAGTTTAATGCATTGGACAAACATGGAAATTTCTCTGGATGATACAATGGCGGATAAAACGCAGCTGCATGCAGCTGCGTTCTTCTTTTTTCTTCGCTGATACTCGGTAAGGCTGCGATAAAATTTAAATTAGTACGGGCACAATTGGACTTCTATCACGCATAAGATTCAAAAGGAGGAGTGAGGAGAAATGGATAGACACAATTTTCTTGCTGTAGATATCGGAAACAGCTGGTATAAGGCATTAGCTTCTGAAAATGGTATTCTGTCAGAATATCAAATTCCAAATGCTATTGCTCTTTTTGATGAAGAATTTTACGAAAAGCCATACGATGATGATGATATAGTGTTTGAAGATAATTTAATTGTGGAGGTAAAGAGCCAGGCCGTTGTGGATAGAAGGGAAATTTTCTATATCGGAAAAGCAGCGGCTAAACAGCGGGACGTGAGCCTGACTGCATTCAATAACCAGAAAGTTGATGAAGATAGAACCTATTTGCTGCTGTTCGGCCTGGCAGGCTATCATGCAGTTCTTCAGCATCCGGAAGAAACAGAAATCACTTATTCTATTGATCAATTAGCTGTTTCTCTTCCGACAACACAGTATAAAGAAAGAAAAACCCGCCTAAAAGACAAACTGGCTGGAACACATACGATCATCTTTCATAAAGTTCCCGGGCTTTCTGAGCCTAAGGAGTTAACCGTTAAAGTTATAATCAATGATGTCATTGTCGGTGCAGAAGGTGCTTGTGCCTATTTGGGATTAACAAGAGATCAGGAAACTTTGGGAATCAAGGATGAAGAACTTGTTAAAGAATCACAAAAAGGGATTATCATCGGAGACCTTGGGGGAGACTCTGTCGACTTTGTCGGAATAAAAAATAATAAGCCTGTCGCATCTGTAGAGGGCGAGCCTTTCGGGATCAATCAGTTTCTTGATCACATCATTCAAAGGGTGAGTAAAAAGGAAATGTACCGATTTGACTCCCGTGCCGAACTGGAGGAAAAGTTGGCAGAAGGACCCGCAGGGTGGTATGTCGAGCCTTTTGCAGGGGTCAGAAAGGATATCAGCAAATACATTTTGCCGCAGCTGAAGTCAATGGCAATTAAATACCTGGAGCATTTTGATCGGGTGAGGAGCAGTTCATCAGAGATTAAAGGAGCTGTCCGTTATATTGCTGTTGGAGGAGCAGCCAAACTCGCCCAAAAGCAAATTCAGGAAGCTGCAGCAAAATGGTCGGATAGAGGAAGGCCAATTGAATTAACGTTTCCTGAAAATATGGAGAAATTAAATGTCCTTGGTCTTATGATTCTGGCAAAAATGAATCAGCTAAAAAGAGATAAAGGAAGTAATCATATTATGACAACCAAAGGTTAAGGATGATGGAAATGTTCAGAACCTATACCGACTATGTTAATAAGACCGCATTAACAATCCCAGATCAGTTCATTGATGTCAAAACTGGGGCATCTGTAAAAGTCTCAAAGAAGATACAGGATCAAGTCGACTATCATTCCAATAATAATACGCTGATCCATTTAGTTTTATCAGCTTTAAACAGCTATCTCCATCCCAAAAATATGAACAGCGACATCATACTCGCAGAAATTAATGAAATTAAGAAAATGATGCAATCAGGCTATGTTCCAGTCCAGACGCCAGCATATAAAGAGAAGAAGGCTCTTCATGAGTCAATTTCAGATGAGGTTGATATAAAAGAAGTAGAGGATGTGCTGGAGGCTTTTGGAGGCTAATCTGCTTAATGCAAAAAAGGTGCGCCATGCCAGAATGGTGCACCTTTTTTACTGGGCTATTCATAGTGTTAGGAATCGGCGAATCATTTAGCAAAGCCCATAATACAAGCAGGAATAGTAAAGTTCTATAAGCGGATGGCAGGCAGACAGGTTACAGCACAAAAACAGGAAAGATCCACATTTATGCATATACCTGTAGGAATGAGATCTTCTACGTTTTCACAATCGATTTGGCTGCAAGGTGAACAAAAATCTTTTGTATGTGATTTAAACGGGTCTTTAGAAGATTTACATTGCTTGAAAGTCAACAATTCCAATACAGCACATTTGCCATCAAATTCTTTAATTCTAAAAATGAATGATGTTATACAAGCAAATTTCTTTTCCTTGGAATGATGAGTGAATGTGGTCACACCTGTAGCTTTAAATGGTTCACAGCTCCCGCAATATAAAAGGAATGGAATTGTATTCTTTTTTGGTTTCTTTTGTCCTCCCATGAGGTCATCAATGGATTCCCGGCAGGAACTTCTGCATTCATCATCTAACCCTGCTTTTTTCTGGGCTTTAAAAATGGCCTCCAAAACCTCTTCAACACAATTTTCATAGAAATTTTTCCGGTGTTTACCTTCGTCCCAGTCTGGTTTTATATGACATTCACAGTCGCAATCATGCTCATGGCAAAAATCATGCCTCTCAAACTCTTTATTGTTTTTCTTCCCGCACAAACCCATGATTTTTCACTCCCCGAAAAATTAGTTCCACCATTAGCATACGGCTGCACCTAAGTTTTTGAATGAGAATGTCGCCTATTAAAAGACAATTTTTTATGATTCCTGCTATGGAAATCAATATTGCCTGGTCATGCGTACAAGCCATTTCTGCTTTTAAACATACACTATTACATGCAAGTACTTGCTGTGTTAAATTGATTTATAATGAACTGGGAAGCTCCAAACTTTGAAATATAAGAATTCAATAATAAAGGAGTGAGGACCATGAAGCTTTATTTAGACCCTGGACACGGAGGTACTGATCCAGGAGCACAGGGAAACGGAATAAGAGAGAAAGATATTGCGCTTGATATCGCAAAAAATATAAAAAATATCTTATTGGCCGGCTATCAGAATATAGAAGTTAGAATGAGCCGTGAAAATGATACAACTAAGAGTTTGAGCCAAAGGACATCTGAAGCTAATAGCTGGGGGGCTGATTTTTACCTCTCCATACACTGTAATGCCGCGAATGGTGCAGCGAGGGGCTATGAAGATTTTATTCATAACAGCCTTGGCAGCACTTCCCAGACAGCCAGCTATCAGAATATTATCCATGCTGAAGTCACTAAACTGAATAAGCTCATCGATAGAGGTAAGAAGAAAGCTGACTTTCATGTACTGCGTGAATCAGCCATGCCAGCCCTTTTAACAGAAAATGGGTTTATTGATAATTCTGCAGATGCCGCTTTAATGAAAGATCCGCTGTGGAGACAAAGGGTGGCACAGGGACATGTTAATGGAATTGCAAAAGCCTTTAGCCTTAAAGCGAAACCGGCAGTCCCGCCGCAGCCGCCAAAGCCAGTCGATCCCAGTAATCTATACAGAGTGATTGCCGGTTCATTTACAAATAGAAAAAATGCTGAGGAAAGGTCTGCCGCTCTAAAAAATAAAAGCATTGAAACGGTTATAGCCACTGCTGAAATTTCAGGCACGGTCTGGTACAGGGTACAGGCCGGTGCTTTCAGTACGAAGGAAAATGCAGAAAAACAACTGGAAACAGTAAAAAAAGCGGGAATAACAGATGCCTATATACTGTCAGACGCTCCGCCGGCAGTGCCTTCTGAACCCAAAGGCTATTCCATTCTGGGAGTAACGCATTTGTCACCAGAGCATATGAATCAATATGCAAAACAGGTAAACCCGAATGCTGCCAATTTAGGTTCATTCTATTCGGCTATTGGGGAATATTATGGTATCAGAGGGGATATAGCTTTTGCACAGGCCATGCATGAAACCAACTTTCTCCGATTCACTGGTGATGTTAAACCTGGCCAGAATAATTATGCAGGAATCGGCGCAACAGGGAATGGTGCGGCAGGAGCAAGCTTTTCCACACAGGAAGAAGGCGTTTTAGCACATATTCAGCATTTATATGCCTATGCTTCTACACAGCCGCTGCCTCCTAAATATCCACTGGCGGATCCGCGTTTCAGCCTTGTGAAAAGAGGTTCGGCAAAGCTATGGCAGGAACTGAATGGCAAATGGGCTGTGCCTGGAACCAATTATGCTCAATCTATCCTGAACATCTACAAAAACATGGTTAGATTTTCTGATCAGAAATTAGAAGCTGTTGTGAAGGATGTAGAAGGCAGCTAATCAAAAAAAGCGGACATGAGGGTGTCCGCTTTTTTAACTATCTGTCAGATCACATACATGAACACACAAAGAAAGTGTGCCATGCTTCCCATCATAATGAAAATATGAAAAATCTCATGAAAACCCAAATGTTTGAACTCCAGGAACTTTGGTTTAATCGCATAAATCACTCCGCCTATCGTGTATAGGATGCCTCCCAGCAAAAGAAGCATTACACCATTACTGCTTAAAGACTCAGAAAGCGGCGAAAAGGCAAAAACAATAATCCATCCCATTGCAATGTATAAGGCTGTTGATAGCCAGCGGGGAGATCTGAACCAGATCATTTTAAACAGAATCCCCGATAAAGCAACAGCAGAAACAATGGAAAATAGAACCCAGCCGGTCACACCATTTAAAGTAATAAGGCAAAAAGGTGTATAGGAACCTGCAATCAATACATAAATCATGGAATGATCCAGCTTTCTTAAAAAGGCAATGACTTTATCTTTAGCTATCACCATATGATAGGTAGCTGAGGCTGAATAGAGCAGCATCAAACTGATTCCAAAAATAGCAACAGCAGTAATGGCAAGCGGTGAAGATGTCGTCAGTGAGGCTTTGATAACCATGGCAAGCAATCCGGCAAAGGATAAAATGGCTCCTGCTAAATGGGTCAATCCATTTATGGGCTCCCGGATGTATGAATTCATAATATCTCCTCCTAATGTTCTTTTATGTAGTTTTAATAACTACTTAATATAATATATACAAAACGTCATCTAGTCAATATTTACAACTTATGCTTTTTTAAGTAGAATTTATATAATAACAGGTGAGGATTTGAGGGATAAATATGGAAATGGGTAAACTCATTGCGGATAATCAAATTCAATTGGAAGATATCCCGCAGATAGATTTATATATGGATCAGGTGATCCAGCTATTTGAAAATACTTTTGGCAGCTCGACGAGAAACGAAGAGGAAAAAGTGCTAACTAAGACAATGATAAATAACTATGCAAAAGGGAAATTGTTTTTTTCTGTCAAAAATAAAAAATATTCAAAGGAGCATCTTATTTTAATTGCTTTCATTTATCAGCTTAAAGGGGCTCTATCCATAAACGATATTAAAAGCCTATTAAATGGCGTCAACACCCGAACAGCAGAAGGAAAGATGGATCTGGACCATTTTTATCAGCTATACCTCGATTTAACTAAACTTAATGTTGATGCATTTGTGAATGATCTGGAAAATCAGGCATCCAGGGCAGCAGAGGAAGCAAAAGAGCTTAATGAAGATCAGCCAGCTGAGCTTGAAAAAGTCCTGCTGGCAACATCACTGGTTCACATGAGCAACTTGTACCGAAAAGCAGCTGAACGCATTGTAGACGATGTAAAAAATGAAGCGGATCAAAAATAGGAAGGCGGGAAACTCCATTAAGAAAAGCGAAAAACGAAAACCAGGGCTGCTGCGTGAGATTTTGAATGAATTCCTGGATTCCATTGTGATCTCAATATTTATTCGGATCGTACTGTGGATTCCGAGGGTAATTTTCAACTTCCTTAAAAATTTGTTTTAAAAATAAGCAATTGGTTCGGACAGGAGAAAACGACATGACGCTCATAGAGTCCGTACCTGCCACAACTTCATGTGCCAGAGTCCGAACCTGCCACAACTTCGGACAGAAAAAGGGAAAATCTATGTGCCAAAGTCCGAACCTGCCTTGACCTCGGACAGAAAAAGGAGAAAACCCCTTGCCAGAGTCCGAACCTGCCACGACTTCGGACAGTAAAAGGAGAAAATCCCGTGCTAGAGTCCGAACCCGCCACGACTTCGGACAGTAATAGGAGAAACTCCCTTGCCAGAGTCCGAACCCGCCACGACTTTGGACAGTAATAGGAGAAACTCCCGTACCAGAGTCCGAACCTGCCACGACTTCGGACAGAAAAAGGGAAAATCCCTGTGCCAGAGTCCGAACCTGCCACGACTTCGGACAGTAATAGGAGAAACTCCCTTGCCAGAGTCCGAACCTGCCACGACTTCGGACAGTAAACGGAGAAAATCCATGTGCCAGAGTCCGAACCTGCCACGACTTCGGACAGTAAAAGGAGAAACTCCCGGGCCAGAGTCCGAACCTGCCACGACTTCGGACAGAAAAGTAGTCAACCCCGGGCCAGAGTCCAAACCACTCCCGTCTTCGTCCTATAAACCAAAACAAAACCCGGGCTGTAAAGGCCCGGGTTCATTTTTTAAAAGAATATGAAATATATAACCCCTGCAAGTACAATTCTGTAAATGGCAAAAGGAATAAGTTTAACTTTATTGATCATTTTCAAAAAGAAGCGGATTGAAATCAAGGCAAAAACAAATGCACTGATGAAGCCTGCAATAAAGAAAGGAAGCGCATCGACTGAAAAGTACTCAAGATTTTTTATTAAGGATAGAAAGCTCGCGCCAGCCATGATGGGCACAGCCATGATAAAAGTAAAATCAGCTGCAGCACGGTGTGACAGGCCGAGCAGCACGCCGCCTGAAATGGTTGAACCTGAACGTGAGAACCCGGGCCAAAGTGAGAAGCACTGAATCAATCCAATAGATAGAGCCTGTTTATAGGTGATTTGATCAACTGAAACTGTTTTCGGGTCTTTGCCTCCAAAAATATCAGCAAAAATCATCAGAAATGCACCAATTACCAAGCCAATCAGTACTGTCTCAGTTGAAAACAGGTGTTCATCAATATAATCCTCAAATAAAACGCCAAGAATCCCGGCAGGAATTAATCCGACAATCACTTGAGACAATTTCAGACGGCTCTGTTTTTCTTCAGAGTTTTTGCTCCTTCCCCCAAGACCGAGCATTTCCATGAACCGTTCCTTAAAAATAATTACAACCGCTAAAATGGAACCGAGCTGAATGACAACTTTAAAAGTATTAGCTTCATATTTTGACAAAAACTCTTTTGTATTGAGCCACATATCATCCACAATAATCATATGTCCAGTAGATGACACTGGAGCAAACTCCGTCATTCCTTCAACAAATCCCAAAATAATCGCTTTTAAAATCATAATAAAATCCATCTTTTAATTAATTCTCCTTCTATTCTATCTGATTCAACTAAACTCCATTTAATGATTATAAACCATTTAAGATAGATAGGAACAATTTTTTACAAAGTAATATAGATGTAAAGTGTCCATTAATTAGCTGAGACGCACTTATGGAGCCGGCATGATTGAAACACCTGGCGATTAAAGTAATAACTATCCTTTTAAACAATAGAAAAGTGATCACTAATTCACAAACTCTTCACAGAATTTCAAAGTCTTGTGAGAAAAATCACCAAAATCGGTCCATATTTACCATATGATAAAAGCAGATAAACCAATCAATTATAAGGAGGAAATCAAGATGAAAAAAGGAGTAAAATATCTGCTTACTTCGGCTATAGGCATAGGGTTAATATCGGGATGCAGCCAGGGGGCATCACCGGAAAGTTCCCTTCAGCCTGAGGAAAAGGTTCTGGCAGCAGAAACAGCTCAGCCCGAGGCAATCGCACCGCATAGAGACTTAAATCAGGAGCCCATTCCATTGAAAATTGATAGAGTCGGGCCAAAAGAAGTAAATGTAGAAATGACTTCCCAAATCACGGATATTGAAATCGACAAAGGAAAATTCTATAAAGCATGGACGTTTAATGGTGAAGCGCCAGGTCCTGTAGTTGTCGTTAATGAAGGGGACACAATCAATTTCACCTTAAAAAACATGGATCCGGCAATACCGCACAGCATGGACTTTCACGCTGTACACGCAGCTCCTTCAAAAGACTTCTCCAACGTTCAGCCAGATGAAACGGGAACATTCAGTTATCCTGCAAATAAACCAGGGGTGTTTATGTATCATTGCGGAACTTCACCGGTATTATCACATATAGCAAATGGAATGCACGGAACTATAATTGTAAAGCCTAAAGACGGCTATCCGACTGATAAAGAGATTGATAGAGAATATACAATTATTCAAAACGAGTGGTATAAGTACAACGATCTGGAGGATTTTACAAACGGCGTTCCCAGTCATGTGGTTTTCTCCACAAAAGCTTTAAAAAAAGGAGACCCTAATACTAATGGGGATACGTTCACACTTAAGGATAATCCGCTTCTGGCTAAAGTAGGGGATAAGGTGAGGATATATATAAATAATGTAGGGCCAAATGAAGTTAGCTCTTTCCATGTGGTGGGTACTGTGTTCGATGATGTTTACATTGATGGCAACCCTTATAACCGCTATAAAGGTCTCCAAACGGTCATGCTCCCGGCAAGCGGCGGTGCAGTAGTGGAATTTACAGTTACCAAGGCAGGCAGCTATCCAATTGTTACTCATCAGTTTAACCATGCACAAAAAGGAGCCGTCGCCATCCTGAAGGTAACTGAGACCGGAGAAGACGACGGTAAGGCTACAATGAGCCATTAAATATAAATTAAAACTCAACTTAAAATAAATTATACAAGATACAAATTAAAAATGGAATCCTTTTTCCGGCGGTCTATTTAGAATTAATAGGCGGCGGCCAGAAATCATATTTCCGGGCAGGTGAGCGCTGAGTGTATAAAAAGATCGGATGGTTCCTATTATTTTTAAGTTTGATCCTTGCCGGAAAAGCTTCCGCTCAGGAAATGACAGCAGCTTCATCAAAAGAGCTGAAAGCGGCCTTGTCAGACCCACAGGTATCAGTCATAAAATTACAATCCGGAATATATGAAGGAAACATACTTATAGAGAGAAAGGTTCACATAATTGGGGATAAAGGAACAAGAATATTGGGAACAGAAAAAGGCCATGTGCTGACGATTGCAGCAGATGATGTCATTGTGGAAAATCTGGAAGTGGAGGGAAGCGGATCACAGAATGCTGGAATATATGTGAAAGGAGACCGTGCCTATCTCCATCATATTGCCCTAAGAAATGTATTTCACGGCATCTATGCAAGGAATTCCTATGGACACAGGTTTGAAAATAACCTCATTACCAGCTTCCATGGCAGGAATCGGCACAGCGGCTTTGGCATTTATTTAGTTGAAGCACCCAATACTGCAGTAAAGGAGAATTACTTCTATCACACACAGGATGGTGTTTATGTGTCCTATTCAGATTTTTGTGAAGTCACAGGAAACATCATGTTTAAAGCACGGTATGGCGTTCACACGATGGATTCGCGAAATATATTAATAGCTGACAATCAGGTAACCGAAAGCATCAACGGCCTTATGATCATGCAAAGCTATGAAGTTTTTATACTTGAAAACTACTTCTTTAAAAATACAGAGATTGACGGAGCAGGAATTTTTATTTATGACACATTCGATTCCAAAATATCCTCCAATATTGTAAAAGGCAATTTCAGAGGGATTATTCTTGAACATGCAAAAAGAAACAGACTTGAATTTAACAATGTTCTGAGAAATGATACCGGACTTGAAATTGGGAAGAATTCAAATGATAATACCATTTATTTAAATAATTTTTCAGGGAATACAAGACAAGTCATCTCGGAAAAAGATAACAGGAATCTATTCAGTAAAGACAATTATGGAAACTATTTTGATGATCATCATTTATTAAATTTGGATAATGACCATAAAGTGGACTTTGCCTATAAAAGCGGAGATGTATTTTATCAGATGGCAGATGATGAGCCTTTATTGCAGGTCTTTTATCAAAGTCCAACCGTAGAGCTATGGAATATGATTGAACAATACACCCCGATTCCATCACAAGCATTTATCATAGATGAATCGCCGCTTGCTGAACCTGTGCCTGTGAAACAGAAAAAATTCATTTCAGAAAAAAATCATATCAATCATAGACGTGAATTTCCTATAATCCTATTCTTTTTCCTGATCACTTTGGCAAGTTTGCTTATATTTAATTTTGGGAGGAAGCACAATGAAATATAGAACTATTCTCCTAATGGCGATTCTGGTGATATTGTTAAGTGCCTGCTCATCCTCAGCGACGGAACCGACAGAAATTAAACAGAATCGTGATAGCTGCGATAACTGCAATATGAGTATTGCAGAGCTGGAGTCAGCAGCACAGCTCATTTTGAAAAGCGGGGAGCCTATTTTGTTCGATGACATTGGCTGCATGACTCAATATATACAGACTGAGAATCCTGAATATGATGCTGCCTTTGTGCATGATTATCTCAGCAGGGAATGGATATCGTTTGAAACAAGCTCTTTTATACAGAACGGCCATATAGAAAGTCCCATGAGCTATGGAATTGCAGCCTTTGAATCATTAGAAAAAGCCGAGGAATTTCAGAAAAAAAACGGAGGTACAGCGTATTCGAAAGATGAGCTTCTAAAAGCAGATATTAAGAGCTTTAAAGGAGAAGGAATGAAACACAGCCATTAAAGCTTAATTTTCCCTCAGCATGAGGAGGAAACGATATGAATCCCAAACTATTGTATTCTATGACTAAATATGAGCTTCGGCTGCTGTTAAGAAGCAGGTGGCTTTTAAATTTTATGATTCTTTTTTTCTTTCTGGCAGGCCTTCTTTACTTGTATGGTCTTCAATCTGTCAATTCAGAACCCGCTGAAGTTTCCTATGGACTGGAAGGTGTGAATGCCAATATCGAAACCATGGGTGTTAACCCGGAATATTACGGCCTCAAAGAAATAAAGCCGGAAGAGGGGGATACGGCCGATTTTAGCCAGTCTGCCTACAATCGTTCAATTGCCATGCTGATGAATCTTTCTCTTTGGATGCTGCCCATTATATGTATGATCCTTGGCGGCAGTTCCATTATTGCCGATAAAGAAAATGGAAGATTATCCTTATACAGAACCTATCATGAATCTTCAGGATATTACCTGATCAGTAAATTCCTTTCTTTGGTTCTCTCATTATTCTTTGTGATAGGCCTATCATATGGTCTCTTCGGCTTCATTTACTCTTTGGCGGGCAGTTCCTTTGCAGCACATATTTTTCAAGTATTTTTATTGGTTAATATGTTTTTAATCCTTGTATTCTCAGCAGTATCTTTACTGATAGGAGCAATTTCCAAATCAAGGATGCAAGGACTGTCAGCAGCAATCATTTTCTGGATCATTATGGTGTTTGTATATGAATTCATCATCTTTTCAGTCACCGGGTGGATTCCTTATTCATTGAAGCAAATCAGTCTATTCTTTTTAATCCTTCTAAACCCTGTGGAATCCGTTCGCGTCTGGTCGATTTCAAAACTGAATTCCGAATATGTATTTGGTCCGGAATACTTAATGATCGAGAAGTGGGGAGCAAATGGATCTCTCACACTTGCCCTGACATTATCCATTATCCTCATTATTTTTATAACTTTCATAACATCAGCCCGGCTTTTAACGAAGAGAGGTGTGTAAAATGATTTTGGAAATGAAGGATTTATCCAAATCATATAAAAAAAAGACAGCATTGGCACCGTTGAATCTCCACATTGAAAAGGGGGAATGTATTGTTTTGTGCGGAGGGAATGGAGCCGGAAAAAGTACGATGATTAAAATGCTTACAGGCGTTGATAGTCCTACCAAAGGAGGTGTCGTATTCCATTCGAAACAGCAAAAAACATTTGCTTACATGCCTGACCAATTGATTTTCCCATCTGAACTTACACCTTACGAAATCCTTGATTATTACAGGCGATTTCTAAATAAAAACAAGGAATCCATCAAATGGGTATTACAAAAAACAGGCCTGTGGAGCGAACGGAACCAAAAAGCTGGAGGATTCTCAAAAGGGATGTCCCAGCGGCTTAATCTTGCTCAGTGTCTGCTTGCGGAAACGGACATTTATATCCTCGATGAACCGACAGACGGATTGGACCCCTATTGGGTAATTCAGCTAAAAAAAATAATAAAGGAACTGAAAGAGCAGAATAAAACAATCATTGTCAGCAGTCATATTATGAGAGACGCCATTGAGATCGCAGACAAGGTAGTCATTTTATTTAATGGGAAGTTAAAATTCTATGGAGCACTTAAACAGGTGTATAAGGAATACGGATGCACCTCATTGGAAGAAATATTCCTTTTCATTCACAAGAATGAACAGCTATCATGATAAGTCCAAAAGGCGATTCCAATTAGGAACCGCTTTTTGGCCAGCTTTTTATTTTACATAAAACGAATATTGTTCAACATCCTTTGCCCACACCTTCGCATTTTTACCGTTGAGATCTGCAATCCATAAATCTCCTTTTTGCTGGGCAAGCTTTTTTCGGACCCATATTAATTTACGGGCATCCTTAATATAAAGAGGTTCATAATCCCCAATTGTTTTTTTGGGATAGGTAATTCTGGTTTGCTGGGTCTTGTTTAGCTGAATCAAACAAAGTGTTGGTTCGGGCCGCCTCTGAGGATCATTGGACCATTCACTTTCATCCACCCGTGATGCAACCAGCCTCTCATTATCCACCCAGGTAAAGCCCATTTCCGCAGATTTTGCTGGTGTAAGGTTCATGGTTTTAAAAGCAGGCAATTCAGTCACCTTCAATTTTTTGTTTTTAAAGCCCATCACAATTCTGCCCCCGCCAGCAATATAGCCCAATAAATTTCTGCCGGGTGCCCATTTAGGGACGTCCAAATGAAGGATCATCTCATCAAGAACTTCAAAATTTTTTCCATTTGCAGAGATGACACAGACCATATCACTGTCCATGGACCATGATGCAGTTGGATTAACAATGAATGAGATCCATTTTCCATCTGGTGAAAATTTAAATGTGGTTGCATTAATGGACATAATGGAAGCTTTGCCGTTGCCAATTTCCTTAGGAATCGTGAAAAGAGGTTCAACGTAATCGGTCAAATTTAGCTTTTCAAGATCGTTCGGCAGCTGAACCTTATATAGGATGGGACTTGTCCAGCCATCAGGCCTTAAGACAGCGCTTGAAGACACAATAAAGCCTTTTCCGTCAGGATACCAATTAAAATCATCTACTCCTAAAGTTACGTTATGGAATTCTTTCAAATCTGAAATATTTAAAACACTGTTGCTGGTAAAAGCAATCTTATTATCGGACGGTGCCCATTTAGCATTCCCGCCACCTTGAAAGATCTTTATATGCTTTTTTGCCTTTACATTGTATACCCATATCTCTGTGCTTTTTTCAATCGAAGGCAGTTCTTTGGCTTCCTTTTCATATAAAAGCCATTGGCCGTCATAGGACCACTTTGGCGTATGATTGAACTTAGCAGGGTCAGCTGTAATCTGTTCTTCGATATTTCCTGTTTTTAACCACAAATAGCCATTGCGTATAAAAGCTGCCTGCACATTATTTTCTCCCGTATCTCCCCATGCAGCTGACGGAATAATAAACAGGAAGCACCAAAGAATCAAAAAAACCTTGCGCATATCTTATCCTTCTTCCTTTAGGTAATTTGCTCAAAGTATATTATGGGCAAAGAGACTTATTTTATTGAAATAGGTTCAGCCTATTCGAAAATGCTTATTATTTTCGATAAGCTTTCATTTACCTTATAATGAATGGATAATTATTCAATTTTGCAAGGCACAGTTTTTGCGTGTGCAAATTGGGTAAAAACAATTACAAATGAATGTATATAAAAAATGGAGGAAACCAAATTTGTTTATTGCTATTATGTTTTTTATGTTTATGTCTTTTTTCCTGTCGGGAAGTGAAACGGCACTGACTGCCGTTAACAAAATGAAATTAAAATCCAGAGCTGATAACAACGATAAGAAATCGCAAAGAATATTAGAGGTTGTCTCGAAACCTGATGAGATGATTACTTCAATTTTAATCGGCAATAATATTGCAAATATCATGTTGCCTACACTGGTTACCATCATTGCGCTTGATTACGGATTTAACGTGGGTGTGGCAACAGGTATTTTGACTGTAGCACTTATCTTATTTGCAGAAGTTCTGCCAAAATCAGTTGCTGCAAGCTTTGCCGATAAAATTGCCTATCTAGTGTTTCCTGTAATTCGAGTCCTCATGATTATCTTAAAGCCGGTCACTTTTTTAATATCCAAATTCACTAGAGGCATCATTAAATTCCTTTCTAAAAATCAGGCAGATTCTGTTTCTGTATCAAAAGAAGAGCTCATTACCATGGTTGATATCGCTACAAGCGAAGGGACCTTCCATGAAGAAGAAACACAACGAATTAAAGGGATCATTGATTTTTATAACTTAGATGTCAGCGACGCACTGAAAACCCCTCGAATGGAAATTGAAGGAATTCCTTATGACGCGACAATAGAAGAGGCAAAGGATATTGTAATGAATAACCGTTTTACAAGGTATCCAGTATATAAAGACAATATGGATAATATTGTCGGAGTATTTCATTCAAAAATATTGCTCGCCTGGTCCAGTCAGCCTGAAAAAACATTGAAAGATTTTACTGACCTGGAGCCCTTGTTTGTATATGAATTTCATAGCATAGACAAGGTCTTCAAAATGATGATGAAAGAAAGGAAGCACCTCGCAATCGTTCTTGATGAATATGGCGGAACAAAAGGGATCATCTCACATGAAGATATTCTTGAAGCCATGCTGGGGCAGGAAATAGAGGATGAAACGGATGAAGGCAGCGAAATCCTTATTGATGAATTAACTGAAAACCATATTATTGTACACGCAAAACTCTCAATCCGCAGAATTAATGAAGCTTTTAAAACAAAAATCCCTGAAGATGAGGATATCCTTGCCGGATTCTTATTGAAAGAAATAGGTCATTTTCCTGCAGAAGGGGAAACGCTGGATTATCATCACCTGCATTTTGAAATAAAATCAATTGAAGACAACAGGCTTAAACTGGTGGAAATCAAGAAAAAGACGCCCTGATGAAATTTGAGCATTATTTCCTATTGGAAATAATGCTTTTTTATTTTTTAAGAAATCAGAATAAAAATGGATGTTCAATGGGGACAATAGAAGCAGGAAAATAAAGATATAATTTTTATATTTTTCTGACAAAATAGGTCCTTTTCAGTATATAATAAATTAAAACAAACTATTAGGAGTGATCTTCGCATGGAAAATAAGCCATTCCATTATGATGGAAGTGTGCAAATCAATTATGAAAAAGATGATAAAGCAAGTTTAAGCATTCCTTTTGAACTGACAGACGAAATGAGAAAAAATATCGGAACCAATCCATACTCAACTGAAGAACAAGAATAATGGGAGGACCCGTAGTGGGTCTTTTTTATTTTTGATGGATAAGCATGAGCAGATAATTTGAATTTCTTTTTTATTTTGAATATGATTATCTCGGATTAAGAATAAAAATGTTCATACTGCAGATGAATACATACTTTATTTCTGATTCAAACTAAAATGTCAACTCAAAATGGAAAGGTGATTGAATTATGGCTCAAGTTTTGTATATTACAGCACACCCTCATGACGATAAGGTGTCATATAGTATGGCAGCAGGAAAGGCTTTTATTGATTCCTACAAGGAAGCCAATCCAAATGATGAAGTAGTTCATATTGATTTATACAAGGAAAATATCCCGCAAATTGATGTGGATGTATTCAGCGGATGGGGTAAACTTCAGTCCGGCAAAGGTTTTGAGGAACTATCAGAAGATGAAAAGGCGAAAGTAGGCCGCTTATCCGAATTAAGCGAACAATTCGTTGCAGCCGATAAATATGTTTTCGTTACACCGCTTTGGAACTTCTCGTTCCCTCCAGTAATGAAAGCGTATCTTGATTCTGTGGCAGTAGCCGGCAAAGCTTTTAAGTATACGGCAGAAGGTCCAATTGGATTATTGTCTGATAAAAAAGCGATTCACATCCAGGCTCGCGGAGGCATTTATTCCGAAGGACCTGCAGCAGAGATGGAAATGGGTCACCGCTATTTGACAGTATTAATGCAATTCTTCGGTGTCCCTTCATTTGAAGGACTTTTTGTGGAAGGGCACAACGCAATGCCTGATAAAGCCGAAGAAATCAAAGCAGATGCTATTGCACGTGCAAAAGACAAAGCGAAAACATTCTAAACTAAAAGCAGCGGATTCCGCTGCTTTTTATTTTTTTCTAGGCATGTGTAGGAAGAGCTCTTGTCCGTGATGAATAGTATAATAAAGGTAAATATAGCTAGGGTGAAAGGGAGGGAGATGTGTGAAAATCTCAGAATTCAGCCCCAGTCATTTAAGTGAAAATGATATATCCAGGCTTCTGTACTATGGCATTGAGGATAATCTTCAAAAAGGGGATTTGATCTTTGTGCCAGGAAGCAGCAAGGCAGCAGAATATCGTCTTCCTGAAGCCATCAGACTTTATCAAAAAGGCAGGGCAAATAAATTACTTTTCTCCGGCGGTGTAAGGTGGTCTGGACATGAATTGACTGAAGCAGAAATGCTTATGAAAAAAGCAATAGGGTTCGGAATTCCTCCAAAAGACCTTTTCATTGAAAATATCTCTCTTCATACGAAAGAAAATGTACTTGCCTCGATGCTGGTTATGGATCGGATGTGCGGGCTGGAGAATATCTCCAATATTATCATTGTGACTGCTCCTTTTCATATGAGAAGGCTGCACATGACATTGTTGACGTATATGCCGAAGTGGATTCACTATTCTCTTGTATGTTCTGATGATGGTGCAACAGGGAAGGAACAATGGATGCAGGATCCTTATGGGAGAAAAAGAGCATTTGATGAAGCCCGGAAAATAATTGACTACGTGAAAAAGGGCATTCTAATGGATTTGGAAATCTAATCTCCCGGACTAACCCCCGCCAAAATTAAGTAGCAGTGATAATTTTTAAACGTCGATAACTTACTAGCACCTTGCCCACCCCCTCGAGGAGGCCCCCAGGATGGGGGTCATGCAGATGTTGCCACAGGACGTGGCGTTCTTTGTCTGCGATCCTTTAGTGGGCAAGGCGCTTCCGCTTTTCTTAAAAAGTATTGTAAATGTTCTCGCATTCTTCCGCTGTTGGCTCATAAAAGCAATGAAGCTTGAATCTTCCTACTAAAGGCTGATTATACCATGTAGCTGGACAATCCCCAGGAGGCCTGAAATACCATAGAGCAAATTTGGCCGGCCAAATCCGTTCCCCTCTTACAGCCCTCCGTGCGAGTCTTCTTTCCACTTCTCTTGGCCTCTGATAAAAATAGCCTTTCTGGACAGCTTCAAAAGCATGCGGCTGATAAATCATTTCAGGTATAGTACGAATTCCAATGAAATCCGAACAATTGCCCCTGACTCTGTTAATTCCCACATTACCCACCATTAACATGCCCTGCTGGCCTTCCCCTTCTGCTTCAGCCCGAAGGAGGCGGGCCAGCAAATCTATATCTTGTTCACGTGCCTTCACAACTGCCATCTGTATCACCCTCGTCTCCCTAATTTTATATAGGCTGATATATGGTATGCACTCAAGGGGGGAAAGGTTAAATGCGGGATTTTGCCATAAGGCTGAGGAACATAATAATTTAGAGGGGAACAACTATAACAGACACGAAAAAAAGCTCCTGCAGAAGCGGGAGCTTTTATTTTGCATAAAAGTTTTCTGTATAATAAGGCTGTGACTTTGAATTAAAAGCAACGCCAACACCTAAAAATTCATAATCGGCACGCAGAATATTTTTGCGGTGGCCAAGTGAGTTCATTAATCCTTCATGAGCAAAGATACTGCTGAATTGACCGGAAGCAAGGTTTTCCCCGGCGACCATAAATGAAACTTCATCCGCCTGCATTCTGTCAAAAGGGGATAGGCCCTGCAGGTTGGTATGATCAAAATAATTGTTCTGCGCCATGTCGCTGCTGTGCTTTCGCGCCGTTTCCTTAACAGTATCATCCCATTCCATAACGGGAACTCCGTGATTTACTCTCTCGGCATTTGTAATATCGAAAAGCTGATATTCAAATCCTTCCTTTAGAGAGCTGCTGGCATTGGCATAAAAGGAATCTTTTTGCTCTTCAAGTGCTTTACTGATTATTTGTATTGAAGTTACCGTATTGTCACGATGCTTATCATAGAATATGGTTACATAATTCCCATCCAATTCGTATAGATCATAATCCCGATTCTCTTCGAGCTGATAGATAACAAATCCCTTTCTCATTTTGTCCAGCGGTTCTCCAAGCTGCTCCCTAACTGAAGACTTTGGCGTTCCATAGGCAATCTCTTTTGATGAAGAAATCAAATCCTGATTTGTATAGATGCCGGCAGCTTTCTCTTGCTTGTCATAAGCGACCATTACAAAATTTTGATATTGATCATGATAAGCATGCCAGTCTGTTCCAAATTCATTTGCAGAGGAACGTTTCGAGGAGCCAAGCTTGCTCTCGATTTCAGACTTGTCATCGCCTATTTCTATATTATGAATAGAAAAGGTTTGCTCTTCTGGGGCTTCTAAAACCGGCTTTTCGGCTTTATCCTCTGGTGTATGATTTTTATCGCCGGTATATTGCCTGATTGTAAGAAGGAATTCATCTGCCCAGTTTTGTGCCTCTTCCATCACACCGTTTATTATAGCCAGCACTTCTTCACTGTCTTTAAAAAGCTGAATATCAGATTTTATGTTATCAATTACAGTTCCTGAACTAGATTCATCTGCCAATTTCCCTTCAGGCTGTGAAAAGGCGAAACCGATAAATAACAGGATAAAAATAAATAAAAACTTCCTCAATAAATCTCCTCCCATATACCTTTCAACCCCTATCAAAGGTATGCCCATTCATTATAAGATTTAAAAATGCGGAATTGCAAAATATTGATGCCTTCCTTATTTTTCTACCCTGTTTACCATATTCTCTAACTCTTTTGGCTGCGTGATTAGATATTTTCCGTTTTTAAAAGGATAGTTTGGGTAACATAATTATAAAAATGAACAGATGCATAGCTGCTGCAAAGGGGGAAGCATGTTGAAATTAACACCGGAACAAAGAATTGAACTCCATGGTTTTAATAATTTGACGAAATCACTAAGCTTTAATATGTATGATGTCTGTTATACAAAGACGAGGGAAGAGCGTGAAGCCTATATAGATTATATTGATGAGCAATACAGTGCGGAGCGGCTTACAAAAATATTAAAAAATGTTTCCGACATCATTGGTGCCCATGTCTTAAATGTGGCACAGCAGGATTATGTCCCACAAGGTGCAAGTGTGACCGTCCTGGTATCTGAAGGACCGGTAGTGGAAGTCCCGGATGAATCCTATGATGAATCTCCTGGCCCGCTGCCTGATAATGTAGTCATGCAGCTGGATAAAAGCCATATTACCGTCCATACCTATCCTGAATATCATCCGGACGAAGGAATCAGCACATTCAGGGCCGATATTGATGTATCCACATGCGGTGAAATCTCCCCGCTAAAAGCCCTTAATTACCTCATCCATTCCTTTGATACGGACATCATGACAATCGACTACAAAGTCAGGGGATTTACACGGGACACGGACGGAAGAAAACTTTATATCGACCATGACATCAGTTCAATCCAAAATTATATTCCTGAAGAAGTAAAAGAAGATTTTGATATGATCGATGTGAATATTTATCAGGCACATACCTTTCACACAAAGTGTAAAATAAGGGATTTTGACTTAGATAATTATTTATTCGGATACACGAAGGAAAAGCTGGATCCTAAGGAAGCTGAAGAGATCACTGAGCGGCTTACAACGGAGATGGACGAAATTTTTTACGGAAAAAATATTAACCCCGGATCTTTATCAGAGTGATCCTGAAGGCTCTCAGTTAATCGGCCTCTATTAAACCAAAACCAAATAGTACCAGATGGCGGGGAACATTAAAAGAACCAGGAGAAGTTTATATTCTCCTGGTTCTTTTAATAAATGTACATACATTAACGGCACAAACTTAAAAATAATTACATAATCTATTTCCAGAACTCCCACCATTTTTTCTCGGGTTCCTGTGCTGCAGCCGCGCTTCGGAAGGAGACGATCATATCCTGAAAAATCTCTTCCCGCTGCTTTACTTCATGCCAGTATTGTTCACGTTCTTTATTAATGGTATCGATATAAATTTCTCTGTCTGTGTTTAACGTTTCTATCAGCGAGCTGATTTCGGTGCTGGTCACCTCAGCTGAAGATGAAATGTAATGAATCATGGTTTTGAACTCTTCAGAAGACGCTTCCGAGGATTCTGCCAGCTTGTTTGTCAAATGGTGAATTTGATCAGAAGTACGCTTCGTACTTTTCGCCACCCTTTTTGAAAGGGTTCCGAACGCTTCGGAAGTATTCTCAGAAGACTGCTCAATCCTTGCGCCAAGTGATTCAATTTCCGCTTTGGTTTTTTCTCCTGATTTATAGATCGAATCCGACAGGCTTTTAACAGTATGCAATGATCCTTTGCTAATTTCTTTCTTCACTTCGTCTAAAACTTCCTTTCGAACACCGCTGCGAATTTCATTTCTGACATCTGCAATTAAACTGTCCCTGAAACCATCCATCAATGCCATGAACTGTTCGGCGTTCATGACAGCCTGTTGCTCTGTATGTAATGCTGTTTCCTGATTGACTGCCGCCAAGGATGTTTCATTTGCTTCAATACCAGTTTCAGAAGCAAAGTCCATATGTTTTTGCATTAATTCGCGGATCATATCCTTGCTTAAATTTTTATCGCGCATCTGCTTTACCTTTTCAAGCAATGCGATTTCATGGTCTGTATAAAAGCGGGCTCCCTGTTTTGAACGGGGAATTAGCAGAAGTCCGTTTAAATCCTTTTCCCATTGCCTTAATGTTCCAGGAGGCACATTCAGCATTTTCGAAACCTCTTTGATTGTATAAGCTTTCATATATTGCGTATCCATTTTACTCAGCCCTTTCATATAAAATAGATTCTGAAACTTTCGGATGCCAGTTCCGAAACAACTTCTAACTAACTATTCAGCATGATATCCCGTGTTTTCCTGCCGCTTGACAAAAGCTATCAAAAGAAGACGATATTCATCAGAAAAAAGCAAAAAGGAGCCATTCTGACAAAAAACATGAAGAATTTGACAGCCAGCAAGTTATTTGTCATATACGGACGTGTATGTCACAATGAAAGCTGTGTTTAGCAAACTAGAATATTGAAAAACTGCAAGTATTTAAAGGGAGTAGGTAAAGTGGCTAATAGAATTATTGCTTTGTCTGTTGCTGCAGGGGTTGGATTGACGCTGACCTTTGGAAGCATAAAGATGGGGAGCAGTGAACCTTCAAAAAAAAATGAAATACACTATAGTGCAATTCCGCATGCGGAGGCAAACCATGTACCGATTGTGAAGCAGGAAATTCAAAAGAAATCCGTTCTCCTGGATGTGCCATTGTACAATCAAATGGATAGTCCCCGTCTGTATAATGGATGTGAGATTACTAGTTTAGCAATGATTATAAATTATGAAGGCATTCAAGTATCTAAAAATAAATTAGCACAGGAAATTAACCGGGTGCCGCTTAGATATAGCGGAGGTGAATACGGGAATCCAAATGAAGGCTTTGTCGGCAACATGGAGGATGGACCAGGATTAGGCGTTTATCAGGGGCCAATTTTCGAACTCGCGAAAAAGTATTTTCCTGAACGTGCAGAGAATCTGACTGGCAAGCCCTTTCAAGTGCTCCTTGAAAAAATTGCAGAAGGTTCGCCGGTCTGGATTATAACAACTGCAAGCCTATCACCCGCAGCATCCTTCGAAACCTGGAATACACCGGGCGGACCAGTTGATGTGACATTCCAGATGCATAGTGTTGCAATTACCGGATATGACGAGGACTATATCTATATTAACGACCCGTATGGCACAAAAAATAAAAAGGTGCCCAAACAGCAGTTTATTGAAGCCTGGGAGCTGATGGGTTCACAGGCCATTGTCATTAACTAGAATAATAGCAAAAGAAGGGGCTGCCGCTTGCAGTCCCTTCTTTTTAGCTTGAGGATGCTAATTTCTTAAACTTTACAAAGATCCATTTTAAAAATGGAGGTACTACAAAGAATATAAAAAACAGCCGAAATAGTTGATAGCCTGTTACTATGGCTAAGTCTGCGCCGGTTTCATGGGCGATTATGGCCATTTGGTCCATGCCTCCGGGTGCAAGACTCAAAAAGCTGGTGGCAGGGGAAAGGTGAAAAAAGTGCATAATCATAAAACTAAGCAGCACCGAACCCGTAATGAGAAGCAGGCCGCTTAAGGCAGCCAGTGAAATGGTTTTAAATTTATTTGCCAGCTTTTCAGGCTTCATCATCATGCCGATGTGAGCCCCGATTAATAGCTGTGATAAATCCAAAACAGGTGGCGGGAGTTCGGGTCCGTTTATACCGGAAATGACAAGGGCCGCTGTTCCCATAATCGGACCAAGAAGGTACGGGGTAGGGAGCTTCAGGCGTTTGCTTAGGATAATGCCGGTAAAAGAAACGAAGACAAAGAGTAAAATACCAGGGAATAAATCACCCCATAAAGGTTCTGCAGCTTCAAAACCGGGACCGACAGAGACATTCAGCCAAGGTCCGAATACTAGGATAGGGACGATGAAGATAATCATGGTCAGCCGTGCGACCTGCATAAAGGTAACAACCGTGATATCGATTCCTTTGACTTCCTCTGCCAGAAGAATCATTTGGGACAGACCTCCGGGAATACTGCCGATCAAAACTGTGGGATAGTCGATGCCCATTAATTTCGCAATAAGAAGTGCAGATATGGCGCTAAAGAGAACCATGCAAACGGTAATGAGCAAAATAAAAGGGAGCTTCTGCAGGATAAGCAGGACCGCTTCCTGTGTAAAAGAAAGGCCGATGCTGTATCCGACGATGATAATCCCGGCATCGCGAAATCCTGCTGGCCAATAAAACGGAATCCTGCTGAGCCGGCTCCCAATCATAACGGCAGTCAATGCACCAAGCAAAAAGGCGACCGGAATATGCAATAAAGAAAATAATACTGCACCAAATACAGCAGATAGAAAGGTGATCAATAAATTCTTATTCACAAAACAACCTTCTTTTTATTTAGTATACCTAAAGATATTTATACCATATAAAAACAATGAATGAATTACAAGTTTTATATAATCAAATGTTTTCATACAATTTATTAAAGAGAAGATCATTTTAGAGAAGGGGGACTAACCATGCCGGAAAAATTAAGCCATTTTGTTTTCATCTTATCGTTTATATGTCTCGGGTTATTTTTGATGCTGGGTTTTTCGCCTCTGTATGATATTTATCTGAATAAAATAGGCCATCGTCCATTTACGCTCCTCCTGCTCCTGACAGTCCTTGTCTTCTTCGTGAGTGTTTTTGTCTTAAAGAAAGTCCAAAACTGGCAGGCGGGCTTTCATGTATTATTTTCCATTATCCTCACCCTGTTTCTTTCATCCGTATTAGCCATCATCGTATTCTTTGGAGGCCTATTTAGGTAAATGTAAAGAGCCTGCACCATCAGAGGTACAAGCTCAGCCAATTTATTGGATTGGCATCCAGTTTACTTTCCATATTCCTTCACTGTTTTTGCTTAGGCCGAAGCCAAACCCATCCTCTTCAGATATGGAAATATAAGCTGAAGAGTCATCGATAATGACTTCTTCTAAACGGGCGTTCTTCACTCGATGCAATAATGTCTGTTTTTCTGGGATAGATGAAGACTCGTTTATAGCATCAAGGTAATGATTCAGGGAAGGAAACGGTTTTCCGATATCCTGATCATGGTTAAACAATGCATATTGAGTATAATAATCCTCAATTTCCTCTGCAAACAGATAGAGCTGGAATACTTCTGCCGGGCTTAAACCTCTTAAGATTTCATCCGTTCCTCTTAAAGAAAATTCTTTAAACACATGGTTTAATGGCTCCCGAAGGACCAGTTCCGTATTATTATTTAGGGCCAGCTGAAATGGAACAGCTTCCACTTGAGGATCTTTTGGAGTTGCCACCTCTAAGACTTCAGCCTGATGTACAGAGCCTTCCCCAGCGCGATATCCACCTATAATTAAAGAAGCATTCTCTTCTGTAATTGGTTCGGTTACACCGAACACCTTTTTTAGCTTCTCCTGATCCGTCTCATTAAAAGTTATTTTTATGTTCTTGCCATCCATGAGCGGCAGTACTTTTAAGGAATCATGATCAGGCAGAAAGTATACAATTTCTTCCTGGAAATCCAGAGTGCCTGTGACCTCTGCCTTCCCAGTAAAAGCTGCAGAAAGGTGCCCGTATGAGTCCTTCTCGAAACTGTTCAATTTCCAGTTGTTTAGCATAGCGCCATCTGCAAGGCCGGGATAAAAACCTTTATCTGCAATGGCGGTCTCCTGTCCATTTTGCTTGTTCAATACATCTGTCTGAATCCCGGCAATCCCGCCTATCAGTATGACAAACCCGGCAGCTGCAGCTGCAGAAAGAAGTTTTGGAACATAGTCTTTTTTTCTGGTTCTAACAGCAGAAGTGCCGATCCGGTTTCTAACTCTCTGTTTTTCCTCTTCTGTGAAAACAGATTCTTTCGTCCATGCAGCCTTCAATACTTTCTTCACTTCCTGATTCAGTTCAGCCATGCTGTTCACCTCTTTCTGAAGCAGATAGTATCTTCTTCACTTTTTCCTGTCCTCTGTACAGCCTTGTTTTAACAGTAGAAATAGGGATATTAAGGGTCTCACTTATTTCTGCCAGACTGAGATCCTGGTAATAATGGAGAAGGAAGACTTCCCGGTATTTTACTGTGAGGGATTCAATCGTTTTCAGCAATTCTTGATGTTCATCCCGTTCAAGAAATGATGCTTCCGGATCTTTTTCTCTAGCCTTTTTCAGGAAAAAAACCTTTTCATTCATGACCATATTGCGGTAATGCCAGCTTTTCAGATAGTCTTTGCTTTTATTAATAGCAATTGTGAAAATCCATGTTTTAAAGGAGGATCTTTGCTGGAAACTTTCCAGCTTTTCATAAACAGTAATAAAGGTATCCTGTGTTAAATCACTGGCCGCATTCCAATCATTCACATAGCTGTATATCAATCTTTTCAAAACGGTACCATACTCATCCATGATCATTTCAAGAACGAGAGCACGGTCTACTTGATCAGCAATTGACCGCTTTACATACTCATCAGAGCTCACATGACTGCCTCCTTGCTAAAATGCCAGCTGCCTATTCCGGCTGCCTTTTGTTTGACTGACAGTTAGACGACAGATGCAAGAAAATCGCTTCAACTTTTTGGCATTTATTAAGCTTATACAAAAAAAGCGGAAACCATTAAGTAGGCTCCTATATAAATAAATCTACATCAATGCATAGGTTAAGAACAGTAGGAGCAAAAATAGTATGGGAGGCATTCATCATCACCTCATTTATTGAGTAATTCCAGCCTTTACATTTAGATTGGGAATAATAATCCCTATATTGAAAAAATGATTCTGCTCAAGTGCTTTGTTTTTGATGGAAGGATTGTTTATTTATATAATGGCTATATTGTGCAAGAAAGAAGGGAGATTATTATGTCACAATTAAATATTACTCCACAGATCAAATTAATCGCTCTTGATATGGATGGAACCTTGTTGAATTCCAGAGGGGAAATTCCTGATGAAAACCGTAAGGCCATACGAGAGGCAAAGGAAAAAGGAATTGAAGTTATTTTGAGCACTGGAAGATCCAGGCTTACGGCAGGCGACCATTCCGATTCTTTGGAATTAGACTCCTACTTGATCACAGTCAACGGCAGTGAAATATTTGGCCCTGATGGTGAATCAATCTCAAGGACTCCAGTTGATTCAAAAATAATGGAGTGGATGTGGAACCTATCCCAGTCACATAAGACTAATTTCTGGGCAACAAGCTGCGAACGGGTTTGGACGAATGAAATGCCTGAAAATATTCATGACCATGAATGGCTTAAATTTGGATTTGATATATCAGATGATGAAATCAGGGAACTCATTCATAAAGAGCTTCAAACAAAAGGGGATCTGGAGATTACAAATTCCAGCTTAACTAATATTGAGGTAAATGCTCTTGGAATCAATAAAGCCAAAGGTATCCAGAAGGTAACAGAGCTTCTTGGCATTTCGATGGAAAATGTAATGGCGATGGGTGACAGCTTAAATGATATTGCCATGATCGAGGAATCAGGCTGGGGTGTAGCAATGGGAAATGCGCAGGATATTGTGAAAGAAACAGCGAATGCTATTACGGGAACTAATGATGAAGCTGGTGTTGCACAGGCAATCCGGAAGTGGGCTCTTTAAAGAATAAAAACCGGCAATCATGCCGGTTTTTGGTTATTTCGAAGGATTTTTGGCAGTTAGAATCGTTTCTTCCAATTCTACCTCTACATTACCTTTAATCGCCCTGGAAATCATACAGGATGCTTCAGCTTTTTGCGCCAGCTTGCGCGCAAGTGAATGATCCTTTTCAGTCGCATCCGCCTGTAACAAGATAACAGGGCGATGAATAATTTTCTTGTATGTAATCACACCTTTAGTTACATCTACAATACCAGTTGATTCCATCGTAAGGTTTTCTTTCTCGAGTTTACTTCGTTCCATCATAGCTGCCAGGGTAATAATATAACAAGTTGCCGCTGCCCCCAGCAGCATTTCATCCGGATTTGTTCCGATTCCGGGTCCTTCCATTTCTGGCGGAATGGAAACCTTTGTTTTAAGCCCGCCTGTTTCAATTTCTCCAACATCATTCCGAAGTCCTGGCCAATATGCTTTTAATTGGAATTGGTGTTCAGCCATTCTTTAATTCCTCCAAGTTATGTATTTCTATTTACACCTTAAAGAGGAACAGGCAGAATTGCAAGACTTTACAGATTTAACGTTTCAGGCTAAGATGAAAACAGCCAACTTAATAGTTTTACTGCTAGGGGTGCCCGATGCGCGGGCTGAGAAAGAAACCGGACTGTTTTTTACCCTTCGGACCTGATCTGGATCATACCAGCGTAGGAAAGTAGTAATTGCGGGGAACGACTAATTCTCTTAGATTATTCAGCCAGGTCCAATTGCGGATCTGGTTTTTATTTTGTTCTCTAAAACAGATGAATTGGCTATCAATAAGGGGGATTTTCTATGAATCTTAACGATCAGATTGTCATTATTACAGGCAGCAGCAGAGGGCTGGGCAAAGAAACCGCAAAAGCATTCGCGAGAGAAGGAGCGAAAGTTGTCATTAACTATTTCCATAGCGAGGAAAAAGCCCATGCTTTGCAGAAGGAAATTGGCGAAAAAGCCATTGCCATTCGTGCTGATATTCGGGACAGTGTTCAAGTGAACTCCATGTTTCAAGAGACGAAGGAACACTTTGGAGCTCCCATTACAACCATAGTCAATAATGCACTGGTAAACTTTCAATTTGACCCTATTTCGAAAAAAGATGCAGAAACAATTAAATGGGACGATTACAAAAGCCAGCTGGAAGGTGCAATTCTGGGAGCATTGAACACAGTTCAGGCAGGTCTTGAAGATATGAAAAAACTGGAGTTTGGCAGGGTAATCTCGGTCGGCACCAATCTATTCCAGCATCCAGTTGTACCCTATCATGACTATACGACCAGCAAAGCTGCTTTATTAGGCTTCACCAGAAATATGGCGAATGAGCTGGGCCAATATGGAATTACGGCAAATATGGTATCGGGAGGTTTGTTAAAAACGACAGATGCCAGTGCTTCGACCTCTAAGGAAGTCTTTAAAATTATCGAAAACTCGACTCCATTAAGAAAAGTCACAGATCCTCAAGAAGTGGCTGATGCGATAGTCTTCTTCGCTTCTCCATGGGCAAGGGCAGTTACTGGACAAAATCTGGTTGTAGATGGCGGATTAGTTATGAATTAAAGGAGGATTTTAGATGAACATTCAGGAGTTTAGCAGTCTATTGGAAAAAGTAAGAGTGTCAAACCCTCTTGTACATAACATTACAAATGTGGTGGTAACAAACTTTACTGCAAATGGCCTGCTGGCAATTGGGGCATCACCAGTAATGGCATATGCACATGAAGAGGCAGCTGAAATGGCTAAAATAGCTGGTGCATTGGTTCTCAATATGGGAACACTGACAGAAAAAGAAGTAAAAAGTATGCTCATAGCGGGTAAATCAGCAAATCAGCATGGGGTTCCAGTCATTTTTGACCCGGTTGGTGTCGGGGCCACGGCTTATCGCACAGATACAGCTAAAAGAATATTAGAAGAGTTAGATATTACCATCATAAGAGGGAATGCTGCAGAAATTGCCAACGCGGCAGGACAGAAATGGAGTATAAAGGGCGTAGATGCAGTTGAAGCAGCAGGTAACACTTCAGAGCTTGCTAAGTCGGCAGCAAAAGAACTTGGTGCAGTAACCGTTATTACAGGAAAACAGGATATCGTTTCAGATGGAAGATCCACTTTTGCCATTAACAATGGCCATCCTCTTCTAACGAAAGTAACGGGTGCCGGATGTCTTCTTACTTCAATAATAGGAGCTTTCGCTGCTATTGAAAAGGATCCTGTAAAAGCGGCAGTAACTTCATTGGTCGTTTATGGCTCTGCAGCCGAAATCGCAGCAGAAAAATCGGATGGCAAAGGACCAGGCACTTTCCAAATAGAGTTTTTGAATAGCTTATATAACATTTCAGCTGCAGATGTTGAATCATATGGCTCTTTTGAAAAACACCAGTTAGGAGGCAATATAAATGAAAGTGAACAAAGCTTTAACCATAGCGGGTTCTGATAGCGGCGGCGGCGCGGGCATTCAAGCTGACTTAAAAACATTTCAGGAACTCGGTGTTTTCGGCATGTCTGCTTTAACTGCGGTAACGGCTCAAAACACCAAGGGTGTTCAAGGAGTTTATCCAATGACAGCAGAGGCAGTTTCTGCTCAAATTCAGTCGATAGGAGAAGACCTCAGACCTGACGCTGTGAAGACAGGAATGCTTTTTAGTGCAGTTATAATCGAGAGTGTTTCCAATGAAATTGTTAGATACGGCTGGAAAAATGTCGTCATAGATCCAGTAATGATTGCAAAGGGAGGAGCAAGTCTTCTTCAGAATGAAGCGATATTAGCGATGAAAAAGCATCTTATACCTCTCTCTCTGGTGATTACCCCGAATATTCCAGAAGCAGAGGTTTTAACGGACATAAGAATTCGTTCACTAGAGGATAAAATAGAAGCAGCAAAAAAACTGCATCACCTTGGAGCGAAAAATGTCATCATAAAAGGCGGCCATGATGAAGCAAAAGACATAGCAGCAGACCTTCTTTTTGACGGAGAAAGGTTTTCGGAATTTAAAAGCAGCAGAATACAAACAGCCAACACACATGGAACAGGCTGCACTTACTCGGCTGCCATCACCGCTGGCCTCGCTGACGGTCTTACCGTGCCAGAGGCTGTTGATCGGGCAAAAAAATTCATCCAGGCAGCAATTGAAAATGATTTAGGAATTGGCAGCGGTCATGGACCTACCAATCACTGGGCGTTCAATAAAAGGAAGAAGGAGGCTGAAGTATATGGCTGTTAATCCGCAGGCAATGAGAAGCTTATTAAAAGTATACTTCATAATGGGCAGCACAAATTGCTGCCAGAATCCTGAAGATGTCCTTCAAGCAGCCATCAAGGGAGGCATTACGTTATTTCAATTCCGTGAAAAAGGAGCAGGATGCCTTCATGGTAAAGAAAAGGAATCGCTCGCAAAAAAGCTTCAAGCAATCTGCAAACAGAGCAATATCCCTTTTATTGTCAATGATGATATTGAATTGGCAGTTAAAATAAATGCAGATGGTGTCCATATAGGCCAGGACGATGAAGCAGCCGATGTGGTCCGCAGGAAAATTGGCAGCAAAATCCTGGGAGTCTCAGTGCACAGCATGCAGGAAGCGGAAACAGCGATCCGTCAAGGCGCAGATTACATTGGCATAGGGCCTATTTATCCGACATCCACAAAGGCAGATGCCAAAGCAGTACAGGGACTTACTTTTTTGACAGAATTAAGATCTGCCGACATCCAAATTCCTGTTGTAGGAATAGGCGGAATTACTTCTGAAAATGCATCTCCTCTAATTGAGGCAGGAGCAGACGGTGTTTCTGTCATTTCTGCAATCAGCCAGGCGGATTCACCAGAAAAAGCAGCCGCCAAGTTATATGATGCAGTAAATAGAATAATGAGAAATGCCCATTGATTTGGGCATTTTTTATTGTATGCATGTTTGAAATTCTAAGGTTTATCCCAATCTATTGAGGATAGCTCACTAACAAACAATAGAAACAGAGGGATGAACAATTGAAAAAGTGGATGGAATCAGGCCTCTATGTTCAAGTGGCAGCTTTCATGCTGGTCGTCTATTATGGCTTCATTTCAGGTCTTGTGGCTGAGGAAACTCAAATCGCAGAATTCGAAGGTAGAATAGAGGAAAAATATCGGCAGACCTCGGTTGATAATTACTTGAGCAACTTCAGCACGCATGAAGAATATTGGATTCGGCTGGATAATGGCAAAGCCTTTGAGCTGACGGCATCATTATATGAAAGTATTAAGCGGGGTGAAAAGGTCAAATTAGTGCAAATGAATGCCGGTACCATGATATTCAGGCAATAGAGCACCGCTAATTAAAGTATGCTGCATTTGCCAGTAATTTTTGTTGTTTGCCATTCCCGTTACAGTACTTTAACTGTGCAAGTATTGAATATCCGTGGTAATGTTGTATTCAGACAGATTTTTTAACATAAGGAGATATAATAGCAATGAAACTCGTTTCATGGAATGTGAATGGCATAAGGGCATGTGTGAAAAAAGGATTCATGGATTACTTCAAAGAAGTGGATGCAGACATATTTTGCATTCAGGAATCCAAACTGCAGGAAGGACAGATTGAGCTCATACTGGAAGGCTATCACCAATACTGGAATTATGCGATAAAAAAAGGATATTCCGGTACAGCTGTATTTACAAAAAAAGAGCCGCTCTCTGTTCGCTATGGATTGGGCGATAACGAAACAGAACCTGAAGGCAGGATTCTCACGCTTGAGTATGAAGGCTTTTATCTTGTTAATGTCTATACTCCGAATTCACAGCGTGACCTGGCCCGGCTTCCATACCGTCTTGAGTGGGAAGAGCGGATCCGGGAGTATTTACTCGGCCTGGATCAGATTAAGCCTGTGATCATGTGCGGGGACTTAAACGTGGCTCATTTCGAAATAGATTTAAAAAATGCTAAATCCAACAGGGGCAACTCAGGCTTTACTGATGAAGAACGTGGAAAAATGACCAGACTGCTTGGATCCGGGTTTGTTGATGCATTCCGCTATAAATATCCCGAAGCGGAAGGAGCATATACCTGGTGGTCCTACATGGCCAAGGTAAGAGAGCGGAATATCGGCTGGCGGATTGATTATTTTATTGTGTCCGAAAAGCTAAAAGAAAGAATACTAGATTCACAGATCCACTGCGACATTATGGGCAGCGATCATTGCCCGGTAGCTCTTGAATTGGAAATATAAAGCGAAACCCCTGCCAGTTGCAGGGGTATTGTTTTAGTAAAAAAGGCAATAATTGAATTAACATTAATCATAAAGGATGGGGTAAATGAACAAAACAGAGATGCTGAAGCTTTTTGTTCTTATTGAAAGAATATATCCGCCTTTTCGGATCAAAAACGAAATCGTTAATTATTATTTTAATTATTGCCAGCAATTCGACTATGAGATGGCTCTGAGCTGCATAATAGGTCATATAAGAAAAAGCCCCTATCCGCCATCAATCAGTCATATTGCATCGAGATGCTCATTGCATTCTTTATCAGCTGAAATATCAGACAGCCGGAATTGGGAAAAAGAATATGTCCTTGCTAATCATGTGTCTTGATATCTATTTCCATTCATTATTATGGAAAAGGGGCTTTTATTTTGTTATAATGCCAGTAAATCTAATAAAAAGGTTTTCTAGGGTTCCGCAGCAGCTGCTGGCCTGGTCCGAGAGAAAACTCATAGCTATAAAAGCTATGCCACGGAAGGATAAAAGCCTGGGAGATACTGTTCATCAGATATCTTCCGGGCTTTTTTCTTTTTTCCGGGAATAATATTCGTAAAAAAGGGGCTGATTTCATGCAGTGGCTGAAGGTATTTATAGCCGCATTTTTTGAAGTGTTTTGGGTGATTGGGTTAAAGCATGCGGATGATCCATTATCATGGGCAGGGACCATCCTATGCATAGCAGTCAGTTTTTATTTGATGATAATGGCTGGCAAAGTCCTGCCTGTGGGAACGGTATATGCGGTCTTTGTGGGCTTGGGCACTGCTGGTACAGTTTTATCTGAAATTGTATTTTTCGGAGAGCCTTTGAAATTATCTAAAATAATTCTTGTTCTTATTTTGTTATTAGGTGTTTTAGGCTTAAAGCTGGTGACAAACGAAGATAAAGGAGCTGAAGCTTCATGAGCTGGGTGTTTCTTATTCTGGCTGGGCTTTTTGAAATGACAGGTGTCACCATGATTAACAGCTGGCACAAAAAAAGGAATTGGCAATCATTTTTCCTGCTGATTGGCGGTTTTGGCGCCAGCTTCATATTTCTTGCGCTGGCCATGAAAGAACTGCCGATGGGGACAGCCTATGCGGTCTGGACTGGAATTGGTGCCGCTGGAGGAGCCATTCTTGGCATGATTCTGTACGGAGAGCCCAAAGATGTAAAACGGATATTTTTTATTGCAATGGTATTAAGTGCTGCAATCGGACTTAAACTTGTATCTTAGATGTATAATGTAATTAAAATTGGTTTAGGCAGGTAGGAAATGAAAAAAAATACAATTGTTTTTACAGGGGGCGGCTCTGCCGGCCATGTGACTCCAAATATCGCCATAATAAATGAACTTTCCCAAGGAGAATGGGCTATTCACTATATCGGCTCAATAAAGGGAATCGAAAAAGAATTGATTTCTGAAATGAACATACCTTATTACGGAATTAACAGCGGAAAACTCCGCCGCTACATGGATAAAGAAAATATAAAAGATCTTTTTCGTGTATTAAAAGGGATTATCGAAGCACGAAAGCTGCTTAAAAAGCTGAAGCCAAATCTTGTATTTTCAAAAGGCGGATTTGTATCGGTCCCTGTTATAATTGCGGCAAGCTCATTAAAAATACCAATATATATTCATGAAAGTGACCTGACTCCAGGACTTGCAAACAAAATTTCTCAGCGGTTTGCAGACAGGATTTTTACTTCATTCGATGAAGCTGCGTCGCATTTTCCTGCAAGAAAGACTACGGCTATAGGATCTCCGATCAGAAGGGAAATCTTCTCCGGTGAAAAGGAGAGGGGAAGGGCGCTTCTAGGGTTCACGGATGAAAGGCCAATCTTGACTGTAATGGGCGGCAGTCTGGGGGCTAAGAAAATGAATGAAACGATCCGGGAATCCCTTCAGGAGCTGACTTCTATATACCAAATTGTTCATCTATGCGGCAAAGGTCAAAAGGATGAGAGTTTAATAAACATTAAAGGCTACAGACAATTTGAGTACATCAGCAACGGGCTTGCTGATATCCTCGCTGCTACAGATACAGTCGTCACCAGAGGAGGATCCAATGCCATTTTTGAATTCCTTGCTTTGAAGCTTCCTATGCTCATCATCCCGATAACCAAAAAACAAAGCAGGGGGGACCAAATACAAAATGCAGAATCCTTCTTAAAAAAAGGATTCTCCCTTACATTGGAAGAGGAGAACTTAACAAAAGAAAGCCTTCTTGAATCCCTGGATAAACTTGAAAAAAAACGAGGACAAATCATCAATAACATGCAAGCCTCGCCAATGAGCGATGCACTAACGGTTTTGATAAAGGAAATTAACAAACACCGCAGATAATTTTAAGTGCAGGCTTTTATATGATCTTGGCGACGGAAATTCAGTGGCTCACGAACATATGGGCGTCCATAGAACCTTCATGAAGACGAAAATTCAGTGGCTCACCTTAAAAAGGTCTCAATGAAGTGTTCATAAAAAAACAAAATTTAGTGCCACACAAAAAAAGGTCGACATAGTCCGTTTATGGCGACAAAAACTGGTGGGCTCACCAAAAAGCTATTAATATCCAAGACAATTTCCCATAAAAAAATTCAGCAATAAAATAAACCTCTTCCAAACGACAAACAGTTAATAATGCTGTTTGTTTTTCTTTTTATGCATTACAATAGAATGCGAATTCTAAATATTGTGAAGGTGATTCGATGGATACAAAATTAATTTTAATCGAGGGTCTGCCTGGTTCAGGCAAATCTACTACTGCAAGATTGGTTCATGAAATTTTGATGCAAAACGGTATTGAGTCAGAGCTGTACTGCGAAGGGGATCTGAATCATCCGGCAGATTATGAGAGCGTCGCCTATTTTGAAAATGACCAGTGGCATCGATTACTGGAAGAATATAGTGCATTCAGAGACCAAATTATCGAAAATTGCATTCCGGAAGATAATGGCTATTTATTGCCTTATAAAAAGCTTGTACCTGACATTCCAGACACATTTTATGAGAAAGTATCTAAAAAGGATATCTATGAGCTTCCTTTGGATCAAAATATGAAACTTATAATCAATAATTGGGAACGATTTTCAACGCGAGCTGCCAGCGGCAAAAAAGTACATATTTTTGAATGCTGTTTTATACAGAATCCTGTTACAGTCGGTATGATTAAATATGGAGCTCCGCTTACAAAGGTTCGGAATTATGTATTGGCATTGGAAAATTCCGTGAAAAAGCTGAATCCGATATTAATTTATATCAGTCAGGATAACCTTGACTACTCTTTCAGGAAAGCGATAAAAGAACGGCCGCAATCCTGGTCTGAAGGTTTTATCCATTATTATACCGATCAAGGATATGGAAAGAAAAATCATTTAAGCGGGGAAGATGGCACTTTAAAGGTTCTTAAAGCCAGGAGGCAGGCAGAAGAGGAAATCTTGAAGAAGCTGTCCATTCGAAAGGCTGTAATCAATAACTCTGCATTTGATGAGCATTCACATAAAGCCGCTTTGGAGAAGTTGTTGATAAATCACCCCGCAAAGAAAGGAAAAAATTAAATGCCGCATCAGGATCATTGTCCTTTTTGCAGTCCGCACAAGGACCCTCTTCAAAATATCATTTTTGAAAACAGCACTTGTTATTTTCTTCAGCACGATAAAGAACAGGACGTATTGGAGGGCTGTGGGGTCATAGTGCCAAAAGCGCACCATTCCGATGCTTTTCACCTGACAGCGGAAGAATGGAATGATACATATGTACTTTTGCAAAAAGCTAAGGATTATTTAGATAAAAAGTATGCACCAGATGGATATACGCTTGGCTGGAATGTGGGCGATGCTTCAAATCAATCCATTCTTCACAGCCATCTGCACGTCATTCCCAGATATAATGATGAACCACACGCAGGAAAAGGGCTCAGGCATTGGCTGAAGCAGCCCGATAATAAAAGGGGGATTCTGAAAAGATGAAAAAACACACAGCGGGACTGTGTGTTTTTAAATTACTGAATTTTCGGCGGATTGCTCTTGACTTCAAGAACATCCAGCATAAATACAAACACTGGTATACCGACGATTAATCCCCAAACACCGAAGAAATGTTCAGAGAAAATCAGGACAATAAAGGTATAAAAGACCGGCAAATCCGTTTTGGAAGACATAAGCTTCGGATTTAAAATATACGCTTCAATGGCGTGGATCACCATAATGACCAGTACTATATAAAATACTTGGATGAATCCGCCGAGAGAATAGGCGATTGTACAGAGCGGGACAAGCGAAATAATGACACCTGCTACAGGAATTAATCCCAGCAGGAAAATCAGAATTGACAATCCCATCAGCTGTGGAAAGTCCATGATCCATAGAGCAAGTGTTGTCAGGATGCAATTGACTGTGGCAATGACAAACTGCGCCTCGATTACTTTCCCGAATGTTTGCACAAATTTACTTCCAAAATACTCGATTTCATTATAAAAGTCAGCGATTTTGCTGTGCTTAAATTTCAAGGTGAATTCAATCAGTTTCGGTTTTTCAAGCAGGAAAAACAAGCTAAGGATTAGAGACAGCAATACCTGTACGGCAATATGACTAATATCGGAAAAATATTGAAGCAGGAACGCAAAGCCCTGTTCAAGATATTTCGTAATTTCATTTGTTTCGAGCATTTGAACAATATATGTAATTACGATATTGTCATGTTTTTGGGTGTAAAAGCTTTCAACCTGTTTAAACAGCTGTGATATTTCAGATACAATTAAAGGGAGGTACTTGATAATCCCTATAGAAAGCAGGCCGATAATTCCCATATAAAGGGTTATGACCGTCAGTTTCCTATTCAGTTTAAATCTCGAGAGGACAAGCTTCACAAGCCTATCCATCAAAAATGAAAATATAAATGTAATCAGAATTAAATTAATCATGCTCCTCAGCAGGTAAAGAGCCAGGACAATAATTCCAAAAATAATGAATCGTTTGATGCTGTTATTATTTAAAAATGATTTTATCGTTTCCAATTTCATTCCTCCACACTTTTTAAGTTTCTTTAAAATTTCATGAAATGCGGAGATAGTTACTCTGGAACATATATGGGATCATGTATTCATTGCTTCTGTGAATTGCATGGGAGTTTAGCGCCTGAAAATGGATCCGGTATTCTTTATAATAGGTCAGCTTCGCCGTAAATTTTACTGCAGCTGCTAATGTGCTGCTCAATGCAGGGCTTTTAAGGGCAGGTGAATCAATAACAATGGGATTTCCCTTCAAATGCACATTTAAATCAATCGGCTCCTGGCTTTGCTGCAATGATGAAGACAAACCGGATACAAGCAGGAAAATGCTGAAAAATATGTGTGCCACCTTGTTCATCCTCTTATTATCAATATATTTACTATTTTATAATACTTTTTCATTTAATTATATATCTATTTACAGTCGAATTGGAAAAAATCATTACGAAGAAAGGATGATGATAGTTGGATAGGAAATATGCTGCCGTTACAGGCTGTTCCAGCGGGTTTGGAACCTTGATGGCCATTGAGCTGGCTAAGAATGATTTTCAAGTTATTGCAACAATGAGAAATACGAATAAAAGCAAATTATTAATGGAGAAAGCTAGACGAGAGGGAGTTCATGAACAGATATCCATTCACGAATTGGATGTCACCTCGTCCTCATCCATAGAAGTTTTTAAAAACCTGCTCCTTCAATTGCCTTCAATTGATGTTTTAATCAATAATGCAGGCTATGCAGGAGCAGGATTTGCGGAAGAAATACCGCTGGAGGAGTATAGAAATCAATTTGAGACAAACGTTTTTGGAACGTTTGCAGTAACACAAGCGGTTCTGCCATTTATGCGAAAACAAAGAACAGGAACCATCTTAAATGTAAGTTCCATCAGCGGAAGAATCGGGTTTCCAGGCTTATCGCCATATGCCGCATCAAAATTTGCTGTAGAAGGGTGGAGTGAATCACTTAGACTTGAAATGAAACCGTTTGGCGTAAATGTTGTCCTGATTGAGCCAGGATCTTTCAGGACTGGCATCTGGACAACAGGGAAAAAGATAGCGGAACCATCCTTGAAAAAAGATTCACCTTATTATCCATATATGACAAAAATTCAAAATTACCTTGAACAAGGCGAGCCCTTTTATGAAGATCCGCTAATCGTAGCGAAAAAAGCAGTGAGCATTCTCAGGGAAAAAGAACCTTCACTCAGGTACCCGGTAGGAAAGGGTGTACGCACAAGAATACGCCTGAAAAACGTACTGAACTGGAAAAGCTGGGAGAAAATCATAATAAAAACTCTTTACAAAAAATAGAAGTTTTTTTCAAAGTTTGTTGTTTTTTTTACTCCAAATTTTATTTAATCTGCTGAGTTGATCTTCGCTGTGGGCACTTGATCCTTGAAAATGCATACGCATTTTCTTCGTGCGGTGATGATTCAAGGAAGACAATTCAAAGTCCTTCGGGAGGAGAGGGAGTAAGAGACCCCACAAGCGAAGCAAAGGAGGCTCTCATGCCTCCCCGCGGAAAGCAACGGACATCATTAAACACTAAAACAACAACAAATTAACTTATAAACAAATACACCGTAATTATTATCCCAACGATAAAAAAAGCAAATGTCCCTGAAAGAAACGGATTGATATGAATGAAAAATTCAGCTCTTTCTTCTTCATTCATATGAGTCATCATATTTAGCTTAATCAGCAATCACATTATTTGTCCAGGCATCATCCTGTGAAAAAGCAAATAGGCTTAATGCAAAAAGAATAAAGCTGCTGTAGGCAATGGTATCAAGCAGAGGGAAGTGAAGAAAAAACGAAATACCCGCTGCTAAAATTGATTCTAAAATAAAGAACAACAATGCCCAAACCCAGAATTTTTTTTGTCTAACCATGCAGGACCTCCTATTTTTGTTTTCTTTTATAACGAATAGGATGATAAAAAGTTTCAAAATTTTCCTTTTTTTCTTCTTTTTTCTTAAGCCCCCAATCTCTGATTAATTTTCATGTATCGAGAGAAAATAAGAAAACTTATCTTAGATCATCTGGGGGAGATGGAATGAAAAAGGGAATGAAAAAATACTTAATCACGCTGTTATTATTCATAGCCCTGCTGATTGTCTGGAACCAGACGGAAGCTGAAGTCTCCGGACCGCCAACCATCCATCTGCGCCTGATGGAAACAACGGATTTGCATGGAAATATGATTGGTTATGATTACGAAGACCGCAAGAAAACAGTGGAGTTTGGGCTTTCAAGAACGGCCAGCTTAATTAAACAGGCAAGAAATGAGTCTCCTAATTCCCTTCTATTTGATAATGGGGACATTCTTGAAGGCAACGGACTCGATGAGTATGCCTATAGAAGCCATCCGCTTGACATGGCTAATGTCCATCCTGTTTTTAAAGCCATGAATACTCTGCTTTATGATGCTGCTACGGTGGGAAATCATGAATTTAATTACGGAATTGATTTTATGGAAGAAAGCCTCAGGGGGGCTAACTTTCCTTATGTCAATGCCAATATATATGTTGAAGACAGCAATCAGCTCGATGAGGATGATTTGAATTATTTTAATCCCTATACCATTATAGAGAAAGAAGTGACAGATACAGCCGGGGAGAAGCATAAGCTGAAAGTTGGAGTCATCGGCTTTATCACACCGATTGTTGCGGAATGGAATAAGGAGTATTTTCACGGAAACCTTAAAGTGAAAAATATAAAGGAAACTGCCGAGCATTTTATCCCTATTATGAAAAGCAAAGGGGCAGATATTATTGTGGCTCTTGCCCATACAGGTCTAGAGTCCGATAAAGGACTGGATGAAAAAAAGGGCAACTCAGTTCATGCCCTCAGCAAGGTTAAAGGATTAGATGCCATTCTATTCGGGCACAGCCATTCTGTTTTTCCTGTCAAAGATGAACTGCAAAAGCTGCCTGGAATCGACTTAAAGACTGGCACCATTAACGGAACTGCTGCAGTCCAAGCTGGATATTGGGGCAATCATCTTGGTCTCATCGATTTGAAAATTGTTTTCCAGGATAGCGAATGGAAAGTTAAAAGCAGTCTTTCGTCGATCAGGCCCGTTTACCGGACAATCAATAAAAAAAGCAGGGAAGTAATACCCGCAGACCCAATAATTGAGCAGATTATGAAAAAAGATCATCATGATGCCCTGAATTATTTGAAAAATAAAAAGTAAAAGGCGCCCATGGGACGCCTTTTTCCTATAAAACCGAAAACTCCTCATTTTTCAAATCAGTAATAAACATATGTCCCGGAGCATGTGTAATCATAATTTCCGGCTTCACATGCATGGCAACTGCCTGGGGTGTTACCCCGCAGGCCCAGAAAACCGGTACCTCTCCATCTTTAATGGTCACAGGGTCCCCAAAATCTGGGCGTTGGATATTGCTAATGCCGATTGCTTCTGGATTTCCAATATGGACAGGGGCCCCATGGACAGATGGGAAGCGGCTTGTCACCTGTACAGCCCTAATGGCTTCCTTTTCTGTCATCGGACGCATACTCACTACCATCGGGCCTTCAAACCGGCCTGCACCCACACAGCCAATATTGGTTTTATACATCGGGACATTCCGATTTTCCTCAATATGGCGGATAGGGATATTATTTTTGAGCAATGCGTCTTCGAATGTAAAACTGCATCCGAGCAGAAATGCTACCATATCATCATTCCAATAAGATGTTATATCTGAAAGTTCCTCAGCGAGCTCTCCGTTTTTATATACCCTGTATTTTGGCAGGTCGGTTCTAATATCAGCATTTGGAGCTGACAGCATTGGCACTGGTGAACCTGGTTCAGTCACATCAATGATTGGACATGATTTAGGATTACGCTGGCAGAAGAGCAGAAATTCAAAGGCCAGCTCCTTTGGCAATATAGCCAGATTAGCTTGAATAAAGCCATTAGCCATTCCTGCAGTTGGATCATCCCAATCCTTTACACGGATTAATTTGCGCGCCTCTTCGGGATTCAATTGAGAAGGGGTGATCATATGAAAATCTCCTTTCATGCTTATTTAAATAGCTCGGGGATACCATTGATTAATGAATAAACCCCCATGTAAGACATGGCTATCACGATAATGACTCCGAAAATCGTCATCCAAAGGGGATGTTTATAATCACCGACAATTTTGGTTTTATAGGCAGCAATCAGCATTACACCTAGTGCAATCGGCAGGATAAGCCCGTTTAATGAACCAACTAAAACCAATATTTTTACCGGTTTTCCAATCAAAACAAAAACAAATGTAGAAATGGCGATAAAACCGACAATGACCCATTTATGATATTTCTCGACAGCAGGGCTCAATGTCCGAATGAATGAGACCGATGTATAAGCTGCACCGACAACAGAAGTTATGGCAGCTGCCCACATAACTACTCCAAACATCTTATATCCAATATTCCCCGCTGCCAGCTGGAAGACAGAAGCAGGAGGGTTGGATGGATCGAGTGCAAGGCCCTGTGAAACCACACCCAGTGCGGCAAGGAACAGGAAGATACGCATAATGGAAGCAATCCCGATTGCACTGACAGAGCTCTTTGTGACTTCCGGCAGAGCTTCTTTTCCTTTGACTCCAGCATCAATTAAACGATGCCCGCCAGCGAAGGTAATATAACCGCCAACCGTTCCGCCGACTAGTGTAATAATGGCCAGAATATCAATTTTATCCGGCACGAACGTTTTGACAACAGCTTCACCAACAGGAGGCTGTGCAGTAAACATTACATAAAGAGTTAATCCAATCATGACAAATCCTAAAATCTGTGTGAAACGGTCCATTAATCTGCCCGCTTCTTTTACAAGAAAGATGCCGATTGCCAAAATTCCGCTTAGAAGGGCGCCCAATTCAGGGGATATACCGAAAATAACATTTGTACCTAACCCGGCACCGGCAATATTCCCAATATTAAAAGCAAGACCGCCCATGACAATCAGGGCAGCAAGGAAATATCCCAGTCCCGGAAGGACATCGTTGGCAATATCCTGTGCGCGCTTTTCAGAAACGGCTATGATTCGCCAGATATTCATCTGTGCCCCAATATCGATAATAATAGAAATTAAAATTACAAATCCAAAACTCGCAAGCAGGGTTTCTGTAAATACTGTCGTTTGTGTCAGAAAGCCTGGTCCAATGGCAGAAGTGGCCATAAGGAATGCGGCACCCAGCAAAAGACTGGCATTAGATTGCTTTTTCATTCATTTTCCCCCAATAATTCTATTTGTGGTTATCTTTCGTGCTTCTTTTACCTTGCATCAGCACTATTTGTAATGATTGAGTTCCATTCGCGCTAGAGTATTCTTCTTCAACAGAACTATTCCCGACAATCGCCCCTAAAAGCCTGCACGCTATTTTTTAAAACCTCATATGCACTATTTCAACCCGATGAGAACATCGGAATCCCCGCAAGATAAATAAGTCTCCTTAAAGGGGCACCAACTTTTCACTACTTCCACGAATATCGGTTTTATTTCAAAAACTCGCTGATTTTCGCTACCTGGATTCCTGCTTCATTCAGTGCCTTCGGAATATATTGGGCAAATTCAAGTGCGCTTTCCCCGTCACCATGGATGCATATCGTATTGGCCTCAATGGAAACGTCAGTACCCTGGACAGAATGAACCTTTCCTTCCTTGACCATGCGGATTACCTGATTTACAGCTTCGCTATGATCTGTAATAAGTGCATTGTGTTCCCTTCTTGAAGTAAGAGTTCCATCCTCCTGGTACGTGCGGTCTGAGAACACCTCATTTGCAGAGCGGAGTCCAATTTTCCTGCCGGCTTTTACTAATTCGCTTCCTGAGAGCCCGAAAAGAATCAGTTCAGGATCCACTTTATAAACCGCTTCTGCGATTGCTTCTGATAATGGTGCGCTTTTTGAGGCCATGTTGAATAATGCACCGTGCGGTTTTACATGCTGAAGCTTTCCGCCTTCAGATTTAACAAAGGCATACAAAGCACCAATTTGATAGACCACTAAGTCATAAGCTTCCTGAGGGGTTATGTTTATATCCCTCCGGCCGAATCCATGCAGATCCTGGAGTCCCGGATGGACACCCAGGCCAACATTCTTCTCAAGTGCCATCTTAACTGTTTTTCGCATGGTCGCAGGGTCGCCGGCATGAAAGCCGCATGCAATATTGGCAGAAGTAATATAATCAAGTATTTCCTCATCGCTCCCCATCTTGTATGAACCAAAGCTTTCTCCCATATCACAATTAATGTCTACAATGTGCATCTTAATTTCCTCCTCTTGTTTTTAAAAATATGCCTTGCTTTAATTCCCTTAATTTCATTTCTCTATTAATTAATAACTGCTGCGCCTGTTCATTTGATATTTCTGCAAAACTTAAGGAGTCTCCGGGTTTGGCCTGCGCCAGAAGGGGGAGGTCGACAGCAGCAACCTGTCCAATTTTTGGATAACCTCCAGTTGTTTGCCGGTCAGCCAGCAATACAATCGGATTTCCATCCGGAGGAACTTGAATGGAACCAAAATTTACGGCTTCAGATATTTGCTCAGCATGTTCTGACAGCGAAAGAGCAGGGCCTTTCAGTCTATATCCCATCCTGTCCGATTGTGAGGTAACTTCAAAGGCATGTTTGAAAAGCTGAACCTGGCTTGCTTCGGAAAATAAATCAAATTGGCGGCCCCTTGTTATTCTGATTTCTGGATTTGCCGCTGTGTCCGGTATGAGTTCTGATGCAATACCCCAGTCGTTTTCAACAAAAGTCCTATCAAGAATCTGTTTTGTCAAATACTCCGTTATTTTCAATGATTGGAGAGAAGGTTTGCCGGTTTCCAGCAGGTCTCCTGACTTTAATGCTCTGCCTTTATAACCGCCAATTCCTGCACGCAGGTAGGTGGATTTGCTGTTCATTACATCAGGTACGGCAAATCCGCCCGCAGCAGCCAGATAGGCTCGGCACCCTTTACGGCACCGGCCGAATTTAAGTTCACTGCCTTTTTTCACAAAAACGGATCTCCATGTCCGAACAGGCTGGCCATTGATGGAAGGGGAAAGGTCACCGCCGCAAATCGAAATGAGGGTATCTTTTTCAAATGTTAAAATTGGACCCATCATCGTTATTTCTAAAACAGGATCATTTTCTTCGTTTCCAGCCAGCAGATTGGCCATCCGGTGTGAAAATGGGTCCATGGCCCCGCTGGAAATCACGCCAAACTTTTGATAGCCGGTTCTCCCCAGGTCCTGAATGCTAGAAAGGAGTCCAGGCTTTAAAACGTTAATCATTGTTCCGTCTCCTCCCAATGATGGTATTCTTCCAGACTGATTGGCTTGAATTTGATTTGGTCGCCTGCTTTAAGTAGGGTAGGGGAGTCATCCGTCGGCCGAAACAATTTAACAGGAGTACGCCCAATCAGCTGCCAGCCGCCTGGCGTCTCGATGGGGTAAATACCCGTCTGCATCCCGGCAATCCCCACTGTTCTCTCAGGAATCTTTAGACGCGGCGTATCCCGTCTTGGTGCGGCAATTTGTTCTGACATTCCGCCAATAAAAGGGAATCCTGGTGCAAATCCAATCATATAGACCAGGTAGCTGCCTGAGGAGTGAATTTCAATAACTTCTTCGGGGGTAATCCCATTATGCTCTGCCACAAAATCAAGATCCGGCCCAAATTCTCCTCCATAGCATACCGGGATTTCAACAATTTCAGGTTCCGGCATATTATTTTCCGTCATCTCTTCAATAAGCGGTTTAATCAGTGAACACACGAAATTAAACGGGAGCTGGCCATTTGAAAGCTGATAGGCCTTAAATGGATTATAAAAAATGGTTACAGTTGTGTAAGCAGGTATGTATTCAATCATCCATTCGGGAGGGTACTTTTCAAGAAAGGCAGTCAGCGACTGAACTTTCTGATGAGTTTCCTTGCTGATTTCTTTCCCAAGCTCAACAAGAACAGCATCATCCCCTAATGGGTGAAGGGTGTATCTCATCATTTCACCAGCTTTCGCAGTAAATTTGTTTGTACTGAGGAATAAAATATTATTTGGTAATAATAAATCTTCATTTTTATTCAAAAGAATTTCATTCATTATTCTTTCTGAAAAAAGGGAAAATCATGTCTTCTAATGCTTGAATGAAAAACATTTATTAGTAATGTTATATATTTATGCAATGTCCTTAGCAGAAGAATATAATATTATATAATAGACTGAAAATTCTATTTGTGCAAATTATTCTGCTAGAAGGCGTACCAATATCTTCAAAGTTTAGTTTGTCCATCATTTTGGGAATAGAGGAGGTACATCACCATTTAGGGAGAGATCATATTGGAAGCAGATTTAGAAATGAACTTATCAGAAAGATTTGAGGCTGCCTTTAACCGTATTCACAAAGCCTTAAAACAATCTGCTAAAAACGCCAGAACAGATAGATTTTATAAACTTATAGAAATACAGAAAAATCATTCGCTGATTCGATTATATGAAGATGATTTGCATCAGTTTGCCAAGCTGCGAAATGCCATTGTCCATGAAAAAATAGACCTTGATTATTATATTGCGGAGCCTCATCTCGAGACGGTAGAAAAGATTGAAAGGATTGCCGGCCATTTTGAAAAGCCAAAAACCGCACTTTCCATAGCTGCAACTCCGGTATTTTATTTTTATGAAGATGGCAAGCTAACGGATGTACTGGCCATAATTAATAAATTTTCACACTCCCAATTCCCCATTTACTCGAGAAAAGAGGAATACTCATGGCTATTAACTTCGGCAGATATCGTGAAATGGATGGCAGAGCACTTTACAGAAGAAACAATCCAGTTGAAAAAGGTGAGAATTAAAGAGCTTTTCAGCAAGAAATCAAAGAATCAAATCTCGTTTGCAGGCAAACATACATCTATCTTTGAATTAGAGGATATGTTTGAGGACTGCCGAAATAAAAATGAAAAGCTTGAAGGGATCATAGTTACCGAGAACGGAAAGCCGACTGAAAAACCAAAAGGCATCATAACAGCGTGGGACCTCCTGGAAGCCGATTCAGAAAATTAAAACGCAAAAAAGGTGCAAGCAATAGCTGCACCTTTTTTGCCGGTTCCGATTATTGCAGCAGTCCCAGACGCATCAGAGTAGACCTATCCTGAATATTCATTCCTGCAGACCTTCTTATAAATGTCCCTTTTTTTGCAATGCCAAAGGAATAGCGTGAAGTCGATGTAAACCTGATCATGGCTTCAGTCCCTCCTTATGAAATTGGCGCTGCATTATTACTTTCCCGCGATTTTGAATAATAAAACTTTTTTACTGTATAAATTTAAGCCTTCTAAAAAGCCAATAAAGATGATAATATAAACTGATAGTTCAATAGCTAAATCCGTGTACACGGTAGAGGTTCTAGCTACCCTCTTTAAAAAACTAAGGAAAACAGGTCTGCTTTCTTAGTGGTCCTGTTTTTCTATTTAAAGGAGAATTTTTATATGAAAAATGATAAAGCACTCGTTGTGTTCAGTGGCGGTCAGGATAGTACAACTTGCTTATTCTGGGCAAAGGAACGTTTTGAAGAAGTGGAAGCCGTCACTTTTAATTATAATCAGCGTCATAAGCTGGAGATCGAATGTGCACAGCAAATAGCAAAAGAACTGGGGATCAGGCACCACATTCTAGATATGTCCCTATTGAATCAGCTGGCACCAAATGCACTAACCCGTGATGAGATTAAAGTAAAGGATGGGGAGGAAGGCGGGCTTCCATCCACATTTGTGCCTGGGAGAAACCTTTTATTCCTGTCATTTGCTGGTGTGCTGGCCAGTCAGATTAATGCAAAGCATATTATAACCGGGGTGTGTGAAACAGATTTCAGCGGCTACCCAGACTGCAGGGATATTTTTATAAAATCATTGAATGTCACCCTTAATCTATCAATGGATGAACAGTTTGTGATCCATACACCATTAATGTGGCTCAACAAAGCAGAGACATGGAAGCTGGCAGATGAATTAAATGCCCTTGATTATGTGCGTGAGAAAACACTGACATGCTATAACGGAATTCCGGCTGATGGCTGCGGTGAGTGTCCAGCATGCCATTTAAGGAAAAATGGCCTTGAAGAATACCTCAAGGAAAAGGAGGAGCTTTAAGCCATGTACGGTTTCAGGATTGTTGATAAACTGCAGAAGATAAATGAGGATATCAAACCCGATCAGCTGAAATACCACCATAAGCGTGTAATGGTCAGCAAGGAATTCACTTTTGATTCAGCCCATCATCTGCATTGCTATGAAGGCAAATGCAAAAACCTGCATGGGCACACCTACAAGGTGATTTTTGGCATAAGCGGATTCGTGGATGACAGAGGATTAATGATTGATTTCGGCGACATTAAAAAAATTTGGAAAAACGAAATTGAAATATTCCTTGACCACAAGTATCTGAATGAAACGCTGCCGCCAATGAATACGACAGCAGAGAATATGGTTGTCTGGATTTATGAAAAAATGGCACAAAGCCTCCAAAACAGAAAAGAGCAATATGTTGGTGCAAGAGTAGAATTTGTGCGCCTTTTTGAAACTCCTACAAGCTATGCGGAAGCAAGAAGGGAGTGGATGGAGGTTGAGTAAGATTCCTGTTCTCGAAATATTCGGACCAACCATTCAGGGTGAAGGAATGGTGATCGGCCAGAAAACGATGTTCGTCCGTACAGCAGGCTGTGATTATTCATGCAGCTGGTGTGATTCATCCTTTACCTGGGATGGAAGTGCGAAAGACAGCATCCGCCAAATGGAACCGGATGAAATTTGGAAAGAGCTTAAAGAGCTGGGTGGGGATGGATTTTCCTTTGTGACCATATCCGGGGGTAATCCTGCACTTTTAAAAAATTTGAGTGAACTCATTTCTTTGCTCAAAGCAGAAAAAATTAAGATCTGCCTGGAAACACAGGGGAGCCGCTGGCAGGATTGGTTTTATGAAATTGATGAACTGACCCTATCCCCAAAACCGCCGAGCTCAGGCATGAAAACAGACTTCGATGTGCTCGGTTATATTGTGAATAATCTTCAGACCAAAAGAAAGGCAGAGCAGCAGGTCTCACTGAAGATTGTTGTTTTTGATGATAAGGATTATGAATATGCTAAAAACATTCATAAGCGCTATCCCGGTGTTCCGTTTAATCTGCAGGTGGGAAATGATGACACTGTTACAGCTGACGACCGAAATTTATTGCAGAAACTGCTTGACAAATATGATTGGCTCATTGAAAAAACGATACATGACAATGATTTGACAGATGTTAAAGTACTTCCGCAGCTGCATACATATGTATGGGGCAATAAGCGGGGAGTGTAGTATCTGCTAATCCCGCACCAATTGGTGCGGTTTTTTTTGTAAAGGATGTTCAACAATTTATGACAGATTCCGAGAAATTTATGATATTATACGTTTGAACTTAACAATACATAAGTGCTGTAAATTTCTATAGATAGGGAGAGTTAGATGACAGATAACACCATTATTCGATTTAATTCCGTTACAAAAAGATATGATAATGATCCGCCAGTTTTAAAAAATGTCAGCTTTGAAATTGAGCGCGGGAAGTTCTATACCCTTTTAGGGCCATCGGGCTGCGGGAAAACGACCATATTGCGATTGATTGCCGGATTTACTGAACCTTCCGAAGGGGACATTTATTTTAATGGGCGAATAATAAATAATGTTCCAGCCAACAAAAGGCAAGTAAACACCGTTTTTCAGGATTACGCTCTATTTCCGCATTTGAATGTGTATGAAAATATTGCATTCGGTTTAAAAATCAAAAAAATGAAGAATGCCGATATTGAGAGGAAAGTAAAGGAAGCGCTAAGATTTGTAAACCTTGAAGGCTACGAAAATCGTGAAATCAAAGAAATGTCAGGTGGACAGCGCCAGCGTGTTGCCATCGCGCGTGCCATTGTCAATGAACCAGAGGTTATTCTCCTTGATGAACCTTTATCCGCACTTGATTTAAAGCTGCGGACCGAAATGCAATATGAGCTGAGGGAACTGCAGAGAAATCTGGGCATTACGTTTATTTTCGTCACACATGACCAGGAAGAAGCATTAGCCATGTCAGATGAAATTTTCGTACTTAACAGCGGAAGCATCGAGCAAAGCGGAACTCCTACTGATATTTATGATGAGCCGATCAATCGTTTTGTAGCAGATTTTATTGGGGAATCAAATATCGTTGCTGGAACGATGATCCAAGACTATCTGGTGAAGTTTGCCGGCAAATTATTTGAGTGTGTTGATGGGGGCTTTGAGCCAAACGAAGATGTTGAGATCGTCATCCGCCCTGAAGACCTGGCTATTACCGCACCGGAAGATGGGAAACTGAAGGTACAAGTTGACTCGCAGCTCTTTAGGGGAGTCCATTATGAAATCAGCTGCTATGACAGCGATGGCAATGAGTGGCTGGTCCATTCAACGAAAAAGGCGACAGTCGGGGATCAAATTGGCCTTCATTTCGATCCCGAAGCAATACACGTCATGAGGCACGGGGAAACAGAAGAGGAATTTGATAAGCGTCTTGAAGCTTATGAAGAGGAAAGCCATGAGAACTAATTCCCGCAACTTTTATTTAATTCCTTATGTCCTTTGGATTGCTCTCTTTGTAGTAGCGCCATTGCTTCTTGTTCTGTATTATTCGTTTTTTGATATTGAAGGGCACTTCACTTTGGAGAATTATAGAAAGTTCTTTACACCCGTTTATTTAAAAATGACTTTAAGCTCCTTTTGGTATGCCTTTTTAATAACGTTATTTTCATTGCTGATCGCTTATCCGACAGCTTATTTGCTTACTAAGACGAAACATAAGCAGCTGTGGCTCTTATTAATTATACTGCCATCGTGGATTAATTTGCTTTTAAAAGCCTATGCATTCCTGGGTATCTTTGGAACATATGGTGCAGCGAATAGCTTTTTGGATGCAATGGGAATAGGGGGCAGGCAAATTCTGTTCACTGATTTCAGCTTTATCTTTGTGTCAGTATACATCTTTCTTCCTTTCATGATTTTGCCGATATTTAATTCTCTGAATGAACTGAATCCAACCCTTCTTGATGCCAGCAATGATTTAGGCGGGTCTTCCTGGGTAACATTTAAACGCGTAATTTTTCCTTTGACACTTGATGGCGTGAAATCGGGATGCCAGATCGTCTTTATCCCTGCACTGTCATTATTCATGCTGACAAGGCTGATTGCAGGAAACCGTGTCATCACTCTTGGAACAGCTATTGAACAGCATTTCCTTGTGACACAGGACTGGGGAATGGGCTCGACCATTGCCGTATTTCTGATTATCGCAATGGTGTTCATTATGGTGCTGACAGGCAGAAGAAAGCGGGGGATCCTATAATGAAAAAGAACAGGAAATGGCCGGCGATTTATTTGGCACTTATCTTTATCATCCTGTACGCCCCGATCTTTTACTTGATATTTTATTCATTCAACAGCGGAGGGACCATGTATCAATTCGAAGGTTTCACCCTGGATTGGTATCGGGAGCTGTTTGCTGATGCCCGATTACTCATCATTGTCCTTAACACCATTATTATTGCCCTTTTATCTGCAGCGATTTCGACCATTATTGGAGTGGCTGGAGGACTAGCCATTGCCTATGCTAGAAAACGCAGAGTGAAAAATACGCTCCTGTCACTGAATAATGTGCTGATTGTCAGTCCGGATGTCATTATAGGCGCCTCGTTTTTGATTCTGTTTACAATGATCGGACTTAAGCTTGGATTTGTATCTGTTTTGCTTGCTCACATAGCCTTTAGTGTACCGATTGTTGTGCTGATGGTTTTGCCTAAAATAGAAGAAATGAGCACGTCCATGATTTATGCAGCCATGGATCTTGGGGCAAGCAGATTCGATGTGCTGACCAAAGTCATTCTCCCTTATATTACTCCTGGAATTTTCGCTGGCTTTTTTATGGCCCTGACGTATTCCCTGGATGATTTTGCGGTAACTTTCTTTGTTACAGGCAACGGCTTTACCACTTTGTCTGTTGAGATTTATTCACTGGCAAGACGGGGAGTTTCTTTAAATATTAATGCTTTATCTGCTTTGCTTTTCCTATTTACAATCATTCTGGTAATAGGCTATTACTTTATTACGAAACGAAATGATAAGCCGAATGGAATGGGGGTAAGGCAATGAAGAAGCTTGTTCAGGCACTCGCCGCCGTATTAATTGTTTCATTTGCCTTATTGTACATCGCTTCAGGGCTGAATTCCTCCCAGGGCTACACAAGCGGAAATACTTTGACCATTTTTAATTGGGGCGACTATATAGATGCAGACTTGGTGGACAAATTCGAACAGGAAACAGGCATAAAAGTCATCTATGAGACATTCGATTCCAATGAAGCGATGATGACGAAAATTGAACAGGGCGGCACAGCTTATGATATTGCTGTTCCATCTGAATATGCGATTGAAAAAATGAATGAGGAAGACCTGCTTTTGCCGGTTGATCATTCAAAAATTCCGAACCTGAAATATATCGATCAGCGTTTTATGGACCTGCCTTTTGATCCCGGGAATGAATATTCAATTCCCTATTTCTGGGGTACTGTCGGAATTCTTTATAACACCGATATTTTAGGAGATAAAAAAATCACAAGCTGGAATGATTTATGGGACCCTGAATTAAAGAACCAGATCCTGCTGATAGATGGGGCAAGGGAAGTAATGGGCATGGGTCTCAACAGTCTCCATTATTCGCTGAATGACAAAAATAGAGACCATTTGGTCGAAGCTAAACAAATGCTCGATAGTCTTACTCCTAACATTAAAGCCATTGTCGGTGATGAAATCAGAATGCTGATGGAAAATGATGAAGCCGGCATTGGGGTGGTCTGGTCCGGCACGGCTCAGGAACTCATGTGGGAGAAGGATAATCTGGAATATGTACTTCCGGAAGAAGGCTCCAATCTTTGGTTTGATAATATGGTCATCCCTAAGACTGCCAAAAACCCGGAAGCAGCCCACCAGTTTATGAATTTCATCCTTGACCCGGAAAATGCGGCACAAAATACAGAATACGTTGGATATTCAACGCCGAATAAAGAAGCGCTGAAATATATGGACGAAGAAACAATTTCAGATGAACGATTCTATCCGGATGAAGAAATGACAGCTCGGCTGGAGGTTTATGAGAACCTGGGAAAAAGAATGCTTGCTTATTATAACGAGCTTTTCCTTGAATTTAAAATGCATAAAAAATAAAGTTCTGCCAGGATCAATTCCTGGCAGTTTTTGCATTGGAACTGTTTTAAATAATCAGGGAATGCTAGCCCAAAGGAGGATGGAAAATGAAAATATTCATCAGTATATTTTTATTGATTTTTTCATTCGCAAGTATAGGGAATTCCATAAGTGCTGCCCCGCTAAAACCTGAATTGGCGATTGTCATTGACGATCTGGGAAACAACATGAAGGGAACAGCAGAAATGATGGAGCTTCCGGTGACCTTAACAGTTGCCATCATGCCTTTCATGCCAACGACAAAAGAAGATGCAGAACTGGCAAGTGAAAATGGACATGAAGTGATCGTTCATATGCCAATGGAGCCGAAAAGAGGAAAGAGGAGCTGGCTTGGTCCGGGGGCAATCACAACAGATTTAACTGATGAAGAAATCCGCAGCAGGGTAGAGAGTGCCATCAAAGAAGTGCCGCATGCGGTCGGGATGAATCACCATATGGGTTCAAGAGCCACTGAGAATGAGCGGGTCATGAGAATTGTCCTTAAAGTATGCAAAGAACACGGATTATTTTATCTTGACAGCAAAACAACCGGCAAAAGCGTCGTCGGCAAACTGGCAAAAGAAATCGGTGTACCATACGTAGAAAACAATATTTTCTTCGATGACATATACACTACTGCCCATATTACAAAACAGGCTGACAGACTTGCAGAAAAACTGGTGAAAAATGAACGCATTATCGCAATTGGCCATGTCGGCATCACAGGTACAAAGATGGTTAATGTGCTTAAAGAGTATATACCTGTTTATAAAGAGAAAGCAGAAATAGTGCCGCTCTCAGAACTGATTCCAGGCTATGAACTTATTGACGAAGGTCCTTGAACTAAAGCGGAAGCTCCTTGATCAGGATAAACGTCAACTAAAAACCGCCACGTCCTGTGGCGAACGTTGAAGCCGGCACATCCTGTGCAAGTCCGACAGGCATATGACGAATCACGCAGGAAACCTTCCAAAGCAGCTTTGGTCGGGCGATGTATTCGATGACGAAGCGTTCCTTGTCCTGATTTCTGGAGTGATTTGGCTTATGACCCGAGGGGCTAGGCGCTGGAGGTAGATGCAATCTTTCCACAGAGTGATTCACACAGTTCCATTTTATAATTTACTATAAATAAAAGCTGCAAGCCTGGTGTGGTTTGCAGCTTTGTTCATGGTGTGTAATAAAACGGTGTAATGGTTAAATACGGCTTAAATCCTAAAAGGTGGCCGCCCACATTCCGGTCTGGTTAGTCCCGCAACGAAGCGATGTTAGAAGAGGTGGGCGACCGTGAATATAGTATATGCAGTGATGCAAAAAGGATGCAGCAAAACTTCACTGAATACAGGAAGGTTTTGTATGATCTTACTGAACTTGTGTGGCATGGGTGTCCGGCACCTTTTTAAAAGAGATACATCATTGTAACAATGATAAGGGTTAGAATGACCGAGAAAAAAGATGCCTGAGATGTTAATGGATTTTGCTGTTGAAATGGACAGAGAAGGTGCATTTATTTCTTTTGAGAAAAGGGAGCAGGCATGGAAAACGTTTTATCACAAGCTTAAGGAATTGAAAAAAGGTGAAGCATCCTCATTAAAAGAAATTGCCAATCGGGTCTGCTGCAAAAGAATTGGAAAATGCAATACTCTCTGAATAAAAATATCCATCCACTGCAAAACATAACATTGTCAGAACTGTAAAAAGTGCGGCAATGTTTTTTTTCATTTACTCATGATTTTGTCCCGGTTGTTAGGGGTATGTAAATATTAAATCAACAGGAAGGGGTGAATTGCATGCTTTGGACTATAGCAGGTATTTTGCTTGTATTATGGATACTCGGATTAATATTTAAAGTAGCAGGAGGCATCATTCATATACTGCTGGTAATAGCAGCGATCATCTTTGTTGTAAACTTTATAAGAGGCCGTGCATCCGGCAGAGGATAAATGAAAAAAGCCTTCAGATTTTGGAGGCTTTTTTTAAAGTTAATGTATTTGATCCATCACGATTAAGCTACCCTGTGCTGGCGATCATTTATTTTCGGAAAGATTCCCATTCAGGGAATATGGAGTTAACGCTCATTCATATGCTGACCTTCAGACATGTTCTGGAAAGAAGGCTGCCGTATCTCTTCAGGCGAGTAATATAGAGGCAGCGAAATAGTAAAGCTGGTTCCTTTATTCTGTGTGCTCTCTATTAAATATTTTCCTTTCAAACGATTGATGATGTCAAAAGATATCATTAACCCTAAGCCGGTTCCTTTTGTTTTCGTTGAGTAATAGGGCTGACCGAGCATTTGAAGCTTTTCTTTCGACATTCCGACACCTTCATCTTTAATTTGTATATCTGCTGTAGTATTTCTTTTGAATGCTGAAACCTCTAGAATACCGCCATCAGGCATGGCTTCTATACTATTTTTCATTAAGTTTATAAATAATTGCTTTATTTCATTCGGATTACCCATGATAAAAATGCCTTCAAAAATACTTGTCCTTATTTCAACCTTTGTCATCAGTCCATATGGCCGCATAAAATCAGCCACCTCCAATAATAATCCGGAAAGTGAAACTTTACTGGCAACAGAAGTTTCCGGGCGTGCAAGTGAGAGGAAATCACTAATAATATGATTGGTTCTGTCCAGCTCTTCCAAAGAAACTTTAATAAATGTCTTTTGATCTGCAGTCAGGTTTTTTTCATTTTTAAGCATTTGCAGAAAACCTCTTACAGTAGTCATTGGATTCCTAATTTCATGGGCGACTGACGCAGCCAGCTGACTGATCGCATTGATTTTTTCGGCATTTCTCAGTTTTTCCATCATATTTTCCTGAAGCAGATTCATTTCAATCAAATAGATGATTATAGAAAGCGTCATAATGGAAACTGCTGAAAACAATAGTAAGTATACAGCGTCTTCGTTTATATCCTTTTGGAGGAAAAAAACATACCTGGTTATCGTAATGGGAAGATAAAATACAACTGCTATACTGAGTTTTTGCCTAAATGTACATTTTTTATAGAATTTTGACGCATAGAAAAAGAGCACAGAAATTATTGTGTAATTTACAAGCGCAATCCAAATATCTCCTGGTGAAAAAAAGACCTTAAAAGAAATCAATGCAAAAATAGTCAGGAAGCCTGCAAGGGGCTTAATGTAAAAATAGGCGACAAAAACAGGAATAAATTTCAAGTCAAAAAACTGACCGCCTGCAATTTCCACAGGAAAAGTCATAGTGAGGAAAAGTGCTAAAAAAAGAACAGATAAAAGCGGGGCAGAAGTCTTCCAGTAATCCCCCCGATAAGAAGAGATTTTATGGATAAAAGGGATCATGATCATAATCAGAAAGTGAAAAATCAAGTCAGCTGTAAAATCATACAAAAGAACCATTCCTCCATTATGTAGGTAATATTAGTAATTAAACAAAAGAAAGGAAGAATCCTTTATATGGGAACATTTATTTATTCTGGTTATATGAAAGAACCATTTGTTTACATAACATTATTATGGGTTAATTTGATTATTTACAAATGACCCACAGTTCCATTATAAAAAACCGGCCCATAGTGGGCCGGTTTCTCATCATGCCAGTACCATTTCAGTCTTCAATTCTCCAACAATCTTCTGGACTTCACTGCCTTCAAGAGTTTCTTTTTCAAGAAGGGCCTCTACCAGCGTTTCAAATTGAGGCTGATGATTTGCGATGATCAATTCGCATCTTTCCAGTGCTTTCTGGAAAAGATCCTGCATTTTTGCTTCTTTTTGACCTTTGTTAAAAGTAAGCTCAAAGCCGTTATCCAGTAACCCGGTATCAACCATTTGCTCAATGATATGCTTGGCTTGTTTTACGTCACCGCTTACTCCAATGCTATGCTCGCCAAGAATCATTCGTTCTGATACACCGCCAGCGAGAATCATGGCAACTTGATCAAGCAATTCACTTGTTGTCGATAAGTGAAGTTCTTTTTGAATGGGGGCCACGTAACCAAGAGCTTCACCTCGGGGAATGATGGTTGCTTTTCGGACGGATCCTGGTTTTGTTAAAGCAGCCACTAAAGCATGGCCAGCTTCGTGTATGGCCACCCGCTGCTTCGTGCCGGGATCCTGCAATGCACGGGTGGTAGTTCCCAAAATGGTCCGATCCAGCGCATAATCCAAATCATCCTTAGAGATAATTTCCTGGCCGTTACGGACAGCTCTGCGGCTTGCCGTTTCAAAAAGGGAATGAAGATCTGCTCCCGAGAATCCAGAAGTGCTTTCTGCCAGATCGCCAAGTGTTGTCATGACATCCTCAGCAAGTAATCTATTTTTCGTGTGAATATTGATAATCTCTCTTCGGCCCTTTGTATCCGGAAGAGGGACATTGAAGGAGAAGTCAATACGCCCAGGACGGAGGAAGGCTTCATCGAGCATATCCTTCCTGTTTGTCGCTGCAATAAATAGTATTCCATCATTGGAATGTCCGCCGTCAAGCTGAACTAGCAGCTCAGTTAATGTTTTTTCACTTTCTTCCCCGCCATGCTGCTTTCTTCTGCCTGCCAGTGCATCTACTTCGTCAATGAAGACAACAGCAGGGGCATGCTTTCTGGCATTTTGGAAAAGATTTCTTACACGGGATGCTCCCACACCAACGAACAATTCATTAAAACCGGAACCGCTGGTTGAGAAAAAAGTTGCTCCAAGCTCTTTAGCGATTGCCTGAGCCAGCAACGTTTTCCCCGTTCCAGGAGGCCCGTATAACAGAATTCCCTTTGGCGGCTTAATCCCCATCTTCAGGGAGCGCTCAGGTTCTTTTAAAATTGAAAGAGTCTGCATGATTTCCTCTTTCATTTCTTCCTGAATTCCGCCAACATCCTCAAGTGAAATGGAAGGAAGGGCCTTTGGCTTAGATACACTTTGCTTCATAGTATTTGTAGCGCCCATTCCGCCTTTTCCTGACTTAAACAGGTAAATGCCAATGGCTATAAACAAAAGGACTACACCGCCCAGAATCCAAGGGGTATAAGGTCCTGTGTTTGCGAACGTATATTGTATATTATAGGTTTCTACTAATTTATCAACCATCTCACTGTTGGGGGGCACATGGGAGATGTACTCGCCATCAGGGGCTGTGATCAGCAGTTTCCCATTTTTATATTCCTGTACTGCAACAGTCTTCCCATACTGGGAGGCAATAATTTTTTCCACAGAAGAAAACGGGACTGTCACATCCTTTTTTCCTGCTTGTACGGTCCAAATAACCGCCGCCAAAATCACCGTGATCACCAATGCAATAGAAACAATCGTCGAAGGCTTCTTAAGACGTGATTTCAACTATTTCCCTCCTCATTAAACATACCTACATTATAAGGAAAAAGAATTGTTAATTACAGGGTTTTACACTTTTTAAACGTTGTAAATTATGGAAAAATAATATCTCCTTAGAGGAATTGTGCTATAACAGCATTCCAGGTGCATCAATTTATGATAAAAATGTGACAGAGATGAAGCAAATAAAATTATAAAACATAATAACAATCAAAACTATAAAATTGGAAACTGGATATGAAATAGTGAATAATAGAAACTGTGAAAAAAATATGGGAAAAAGGTGTAAAGATGGCACAGCAGGATTTTACAAAAGGAAATATATTCAAACAGCTCTTGGTGTTCTCAACTCCAATCATGCTCACTAATTTTCTGCAGGTTTCCTATCAATTTATTGATAGTCTGTGGGTTGGGAATCTGCTTGGGGCCGACGCATTGGGAGCTGTGGCGGTGTCCGGCACTGTAATCTTTACAGTTCTTTCTTTTATCATTGGAATAAACAATGCGGCGTTAACGATTTTATCCCAGCAAAAGGGTGGGGATCATGAAGAGGGGCTGAAACAATATTTGAATGCCTTTACCGTCATTCAGACAATTATGTCAGTTGCTCTTGGAATAGCCGGATTCCTGTTTGCAGAAAGAATTTTGGCCATAATGGGCACACCTGCAGGAATGGCTGAAGGTGCAGCATCCTATTTGCAGATTAACTTCATTGGTATTCTGTTTTTATTTGGATACAATTTTATAGGAACCGTACTCAGGGCGCTCGGAGACAGCAAGAGTCCACTGTACTTTGTCCTGATAGCAGTCGTATTAAATGCAATCCTGGACCCTCTTTTTATATCTGTATTCCAGCTTGGTATTGATGGGGCAGCTTGTGCTACGATCCTTTCACAGGGGTTCGCATTTATGATCGGAATGATATTCATACTCCGCAAAAAGCTGGCGCCGTTCACTATTCCTTCTTGGCCGCATAAAGAGGAAGCGGCATTAATTTTCAAGCTCGGCATCCCTTCTGGACTTCAAATGACCGTTATATCGGCTGGTGTTATGGCTATTATGTCTGTCGTCACCTCTTTTGGCGATGACGTGGTTGCGGGATTTGGTGCAGCTCAGCGTATTGACAGCATCATTATGCTTCCTGCGATGGCATTGGGGACTGCAGTCAACAGTATGGCCGGTCAAAATATAGGGAGAAATCAATGGGAACGGGTTCATCAAATCGCCTTGTACGGAGTCATTTACAATCTTGGAATCATGTTTATCATCGCTTTTGGTACGGTCCTATTTGCAGAACACGGGGTGCGCCTGTTTATACAGGATAAAGAATCAGTTCAGTATGGCACTGACTATTTAAAGATCATTGCCTTTTTTTATCCGCTCCTGGGCATTAATTTTATATTGAATGGTGTGGTAAGAGCTTCCGGTGCGATGTTTCAAGTGCTCATACTGAATATCATTTCATTCTGGATCCTGCGCTATCCTTTAACATTCCTATTTTCAAAGTTTATGGGTGATAAAGGAATTGCTGCAGGCATGGGGATAAGCTTTGCTATAAGCAGTGTCATCGCCTTTATGTATTACCGTATCGGAAAGTGGGATAAACAGGCTATATTTGGAGAGGGAAAATAATCCTTTTCACTTTCATTTATTTCATTTATACTAAAATTGGATAATACAATAACGTGCCACAAGGGGAGCATTCTGCTGAGAGTGAATAGTTCGCTGTTCTGACCCTTTGAACCTGTTAGATAATGCTAGCGCAGGAATGTGGAATAAAAGGCGGAAGGGGTTTTTCTGCCTGCTTGTTCTCCCTTGGGGTATCGTCATACGATTATAGGGGGATTTTTTTATGAAAAAATTAAGCCTGACGGCGATGATTGAAGCTTCATTTTTTGCAGCATTTGCTATTATTTTGGATTTCCTTCCATCTATTAAGCTGTCGCCTTCCATTTCGATTTCTGCTGCGATGATTCCCATATTCATTTTGGCATTCAGATGGGGCTTTAAAGTCAGCTTCATTGCCGGTCTATTATGGGGAATATTGCAGATTGCCATGGGTGATGCCTGGATTGCGACTCCGCTTCAGGCATTTATTGAGTACTTTGTGGCATTTGCCTGTATCGGTTTTGCCGGTTTGTTTTTCCGACCAATTCAAAATCAGCTGCGCAGCGGAAACAAGAAAAAGGCATTGGGCTGGGTTGTTTTAGCTGTGTTTGCCGGAAGCCTTGCCCGGTATTTCTGGCATTTCATAGCAGGTGTCCTTTTCTTTGGGAGCTATGCGCCGGAAGGGATGTCACCGGTTCTCTTTTCCTTCCTGGCAAACGGTGCAACCATGCTCGGAGCAGCTATTCTCTGCTCGATTTTAGCAGTATTAATTATATCTTCAGCTCCAAGATTGATCATAAGAAAAACGGATGAAGTTATTCAATCACAAAAACGCGCTTCCTAATATAATCAGCCTCTTTGGAAATTTCCAAAGAGGTTTTTTCTTATTTTAGGAAACTGCTCCTGAAAAATGGGTATATTACTCAAAAAGGGGAGTGATTGTTTGTCAAACACATTGCAGGGCAATATTATTACAGGTGTATATGATGCAGAAACCAGTGCCTTTGAGATCCAGAAGGTTAAAAATTTCAGCACCCAGTCTGTCCTTAACAAAAATCAATGTGAAAATTTGTATAACTATTTATCCCTTCATGAAGAGGATGAGGGAGGACAGATTATTACACTTTACGATCAAATGCCATTAATGCTGACCAGGCAGGAAATAGGCAATTTAAAGAAAGATTTGGAGAACATTAAAAAGCTATATCAGTAGAAAATTGCTTTGCACCTTTGCAAAGCTTTTTTTGCATAAATAAATTTGACAATTTTGTGACAAAAAGTTTGACAAATTTGTGAACATAGTTAGAATATTAAATAAAAGGGGATGAAAATATGACTTTAAAACAGCAAAAGGTGCTGCATTTTTTTAGAAATGTTACTGCGGCCGGTATTCTTTTAGGGTTAATTGTCTTTATTTCAAGCTTTTTTGTAAGCGGTCTCACGGGTGAGTATGTTTTATCAATCGGTTTAAGCATTATGGTATCATCCATGCTAATTTTTGGATTCGGATTTTTTATTAATGTGATGGAAGAAATGACAAAGGGCAGCAAGGGAATCAGACAATACAAATAAAACCGGCCTCCAAAAGGGAGACCGGTTTTATTATCTGGCTCATGGGATGGACAAGGCGATTCCGCTTTTCTTGAATTAATGAGCCGCGTGCCCAGAAGTGAGAACCCAAATAGAACCTACTACAATTACAATAACCATAAATACGGCATAAATCATATTAACTAAGTTCGTTTTGCCGTCTTCTCCTTCTCTTAAGTGCATGAACATGAACAGCTGCATGCCTGCCTGAATGACAGCCAGCGAGCCGATGATCCACATGATCACTTTAAAAGAGAGGTTCGTTTTTAGGGCAATACCTGCTGCTGCAAATGTCAGCACAAGGGAAACAACAAATCCAATGACATGGCTTATAGGGAAGCTTTTTGATTGATGATGTTCCATTTAAGCCACCAGTCCTTTCAAATACACGAATGTGAAAATAAAGATCCAGACCACATCAAGGAAGTGCCAGTAAAGGCCGATAATAAACGTTTTTCTTGCTGTAGTAGGGGTAAGGCCTCTTTTTAAAAGCTGGATAATGACCATAGTTGCCCAGCCAATTCCCAATGTAACATGGGCTCCGTGTGTACCCAGCAGGACAAATAAGCTGGATAGGAACGCACTTGTCTGCATCGTTGCACCTTCATGGGCATAATGGATAAACTCATTAATCTCCATGAATAGGAATCCTGCGCCAAGTGCAAGGGTAATCACCAGCCAGGTGATTAGCCCTTTCAGGTTATGGCGGCGCATTTCAAAAATGGCGATGCCCATTGTAAAGCTGCTTGTCAAAAGGAGGACTGTCTGAATCATGACATCCTTGATCACAAAAATGTCTTTATGTGTTGGCCCTCCAGCAAAGCGTTCATATAAAACTCCATATACTCCGAACAGAGTGGCAAATAGAACGATTTCAGCGCCAAGGAAAACCCAGAAGCCAAGAATATTCATCCGGTCCTGTTCAGTTTGATATTCAAGGGGCAAAGAAGTATCCACTTTAGCTGACATGATCGTGCACCTCTCCTTCTGTTTTTCTCCACGCATTTTCAATTCTGTGGATTTCATCTTTTGTAACATGGAAGCCTTCATTGTAATCGAATGAACGAATGATCAATCCAGCAAAAATGCCGATGGCAGCTACAGCTGCAGCGATGTGCCATTCAAATACAAGGAGGAAGCCTGCGATGCCAAAGATGACACCCATATAAATCGGAAGCCAGGAATTGCTTGGCATATGAATCTCTTCGATTTCACTGTCATATAACGTTAAGCCTTCATTCTTTTTTTTCATGTGCCAGAAAGGATCAAGGGATTTAACTTCCGGCAGTTTTGCAAAGTTATAGAATTGAACAGGTGACGCAGTAGACCATTCCAATGTTCTTGCGTCCCATGGGTCGCTTGAAATGTTTCTGTCGGCATAGCGGATGCTCCAGTAAATGTTGTAGCAGAACACCGCGAATCCGGCTGCCAGAATGATGGAACCAATTGCCGAAAGCATAAAGAGTGGTGCAAATCCAGACTCGGCAGAGTATGTGTATGCACGTCTTACAGCTCCGTTTAATCCAAGGAAGAACATAGGCATGAATGTTACGTTAAAGCCGATAACAAATAGCCAGAAATGCCATTTACCGATTTTTTCATTCAGCATGAAGCCGAACATTTTTGGCCACCAGTAGTAAAGACCTGCAAATACCGCAAATACGACACCTGGAATTAATACATAGTGGAAGTGGGCAACCAGGAATAATGTATTGTGATACTGATAATCCGCTGCACCCATTGCAAGCATTACGCCAGTAACCCCGCCTATGACGAAGCATGGGACGAATGCAAGTGCCCAAAGCATGGCGGAAGTAATTTTTATGCGGCCTTTACGCATCGTAAACAGCCAGTTAAACATCTTGACTCCAGTCGGTATGGCTATCGCCATCGTCGTGATGGAGAAGAAAGAGTTTACAGCAGGGCCTGATCCCATTGTATAGAAATGGTGGACCCAGACAACCATACTTAAAAGGGCAATTCCAAGGATGGAAAATACCATTGATTTATATCCAAACAATGATTTTCTTGAGAAAGTGGCAATAACTTCTGAGAAAATCCCGAATGCAGGAAGGGCAACAATGTAAACTTCAGGATGTCCCCAAAGCCAGAACAGGTTAGCCCAAAGCATATCCATTCCTCCGCCTGATACTGTAAAGAAGTGTGTTCCATACAGACGGTCGAATGTCATCAGTGCCAATGCAACTGTGAAAATAGGGAAAGCTGCCACAATCAGAATGGATGTTACAAAGGTAGTCCAAGTGAACATCGGCATTTTCATTAGTGTCATGCCTTTTGTTCTCATTTTCAAAATCGTGACGATAAAGTTTATACCTGTCATCAGTGTCCCGATACCAGCAATTTGCAGCGCGACTGCGTAAAAATTATTGCCGATTCCAGGGCTGAATTCCTTGCCTGCAAGAGGGAAGTAAGATGTCCAGCCTGCATCAGGCGATCCCCCGATAACAAAAGAAATATTAAATAGCATAGCTCCGCTGAAGAACAGCCAGAAGCTAAGTGCATTCAGCTGCGGAAAGGCAACGTCACGCGCACCAATTTGAAGCGGAATGACAACGTTCATTAATCCAATCAAGAATGGCATTGCCATGAAAAGAATCATAATAACGCCGTGTGTTGTAAAAATTTCATTATAGTGCTGTGAATTCAGAAATTCCATTTCAGGGCGTGCTGTCTGAGCTTTCATCAGCAAGCCGTCCATCCCGCCGCGGAAAAACATCAATACTGCGGAGATGATATACATGATACCGATTTTTTTATGATCAACTGTAGTCAGCCATTCGGTCCAGAGGTATTTCCACTTTTTTAAATACGTGATGGCAGCGACTGCACCAATCATCGTTAATAAAATAGCAATCTGTGAACCTAGTATAAGGGGGTCCCCAGTAATAAAAAACTCATCCCATTTAATGCCCATGATGGCCACCTCCATGGTTTTCTTGACTATCATGGCTCTCTTCTTCACCATGACCTTCAATTACGTTTGGATTCTCATTTTTATAATTGTCATCTTCTTCGAATGTTTTACCTTGATATCCATGGCCTCTGTAGAGCTCAGGATTTGTATAAGCCTTCGAATTTGGATCAGCATGGTTAACCCATTCTAAATGAGTATTGGAATATGTCAGTCTTCCTAAATGCGTAGGCTTCAGCAGCCCTTCATACTCTTTCTCAGTCAGTTTAGGTGCTGTTTCTTTAACGTCGTCAACCCATTGGTCAAAATCTTCCTGTGTTTGAGCAAGAACCTCAAACTTCATATCCGCATAGCCGCGGCCGTTAAAGTTCGTGTTCTGTCCTTCATATGATCCAGGGTTATCAGCGACAAGATACATTTCAGTTTCCATTTTGGGCATCGTATATTTCTGTCCGCCAAGTGCAGGCACCCAGAAAGATTGCATAGTGCTGGCAGATGTCATTTTAAAGAGAACCGGCGTATCTTCAGGAATATTGACATAGTTCACTGTTTCAATGCCTTCTTCAGGATAGCTGAAGATCCATTTCCAGTCAGCAGATGTTACATGTATTGTAATAGGTTCTTTTTCTTCATAGCCCTTAGGTGTTTCTTCCAGCGCATAAAGTGTTTTTACTGTCGGGATTGTTAGGGCGATGACAATTAAAATCGGAATCCCGGTCCAAATAATTTCAAGTAGTGTACTTCCATGCTCCTCAGGGGGTTCATAATCTTTATTCTCAGGTCGTTCACGGTATTTCCAGACAATGTAGCCGAATAATCCAAACACGACTGCAACGACAAGAAGCATCCAGATCAGGGACCAGTTAATTAATTCGGTAATGCTTCTTGCAACGGGGCCCTGAGGTTCAAATACAACCATATTGCAGCCGCTTAAAACCATTAAGGGCAATAGGGCTGTTAAAGAGAGCAGCATTTTCTTCATCTGATGTTTCATCTCCTTTTGACAAAAACTATTGTTAAATAATTCACAAATAATGTGCGGGTTTTCACAAAGATGCCAAAAAAATATATAGCTGGTAAACATAAGCATCCTTAAAAACCTTTATTTAACTTAGTTATCACTGTGTAAATGATATTAACATAAGCAAATGTGAAAAGTTGTGACAAAAGTGGGAAGGAAATAAATGTAAGCTATTTGGACAGCTTATATTTTTGTTCAAATAGCATTATTACAGGGTTTTGGTCATCAAAACAACTTTTGAACAAATTTTGAACTTTAATGCGACACCCTAATTATCTTATGTTACATCCATATTCAAGCAAAAAACCACCAAATAAAATTCTCCATACAAGAATTAATTAAATGAATTCTCTCTTTGTTGAAAAATACTGAATAGTACAGTAACATGGACTAATAATAGAGAAGGACAGGGTGAGGAAATGACTGATTTAAGAAGTGATACGGTTACAAAGCCAACTGAAGAAATGAGGAAAGCTGCTTATGAAGCTGAAGTTGGGGATGACGTATACGGAGAGGATCCATCAATAAATAAATTGGAAGAGACAGCTGCTGAGGTGCTTGGTAAGGAGGCAGCTCTGTTTGTAACGAGCGGCACACAGGGAAACCAGATTGCCATCTTAACACATTGCCGTCCGGGCAATGAAATTATTCTTGAAGCAGAAAGCCATATTTTTTATTATGAAAGCGGCGCTTCATCTGCCTTTGCCGGAGTCCAGACAAGGACGCTAAATGGGATAAGAGGTGCAATGAATCCTTCAGAAGTGGAGTATGCCATTAGGGGAGAAGATCAGCATTATCCGGAAACAGGATTGATTTGTCTGGAAAATACCCATAACAGAGCTGGCGGTGCCGTAATACCTATTGATAATATGGAAGAAATATACAGAATTGCCAAAACGAATAATATTCCCGTACATATTGATGGGGCAAGACTGTTTAATGCAGCCGCAGCCTTAAACCTGCCGGCTTCTGAAATGGCCAATCATTGCGACACTGTGCAAGTATGCCTCTCTAAGGGGCTCGGAGCACCTGTTGGTTCCATTCTTGCAGGCAGCAGAGAATTTATTGCTGCAGCAAGAAAATGGCGCAAAAGATTGGGAGGGGGACTCCGCCAGGCTGGGATCATAGCAGCCCCGGGAATTGTTGCATTAACGAATATGAGAGAGCGTTTAGCCGAGGATCACGAAAATGCTCAATATCTTGCACAGCAGCTTGGACAAATCAAAGGGATTGAAATCGTAAATCAAGTAGATACAAATATCATTGTGGCTGATGTAAAAAACCTTAAAATGAACTCATCGGAATTTGTTGAAAAGTTAAAAGCTGAGGGAGTGCTTTCAGGAACTTTCGGACCTTCTTATGTGCGTTTTGTCACTCACTATGATGTTACTAAAAAGCAGCTTGAAGATGCAGTCATAGCCATACACAGAACAGCTGGTCAAATGATCTAACTGCAAATAAAAACGCATGTTTTCTGCAGCAAGCGTTTTTCCGTTTCAAATGAATCGCATATCTCAGCTTAGATGGCTCAAAAAGCACACAAATGGTTATAAGAAAATAAAAGGAAATCGGCGCATTAGCCGATTTCCTTTTTGTTGATTAAAGGTTCAAGCTGATTTTTTATATCATCAAGCAATTCATGAATGGTCACTTCATTATCTGTTTGTCCTTTATCAAGAGCGGATTCCAAAAGCTTTGCAAAATCATTAAAGTTAGTTTTCATAATAGACACCTTCAAATTGCAATGTATTTTATGACTCTATTCCCTGATAAGATTTTTTAAAACTCATTATATATTATTAATTTTCCGGCTGAGGTGTGACGAATAGTGAACAGCCATTCAATCTTGTTCTTTGTATGAATGTTTAGGTCCTAAGAAATCTGGGTAATTAATACTGATAAATTTCTCAGCTGCCCCCATACCTGTCTAATACAAAGCGAATAGTATAGCAGGAAAGAGATTATAGATTCATTCATTCATTAATTAAATCAGGAGGTCTGGTTATGAGATTGGTGCAAATGGATATTGATCAACTATTGGAAGCCACATCGGAAATTGCCGAAGAAGATCTTGGCTATATGATCAGACATGTAGAAATTGATCATTTATTAGAACGAACCCAGGATTGGTAATATATATGGAAAATCCCCGCAGTCAGGAACTGAGGGGATTTTTTATGCTGAAGACTTATTTTCTTGAACATGGTTCTTAAATCGCAAAGTTTTTTTAGAAGATATAACTACCCCCAAGGTGACAATGCCTCCGCCGATTATCTGATACAAATACAATTTTTCCTCCGTAAAACACAATGCGAAAATGATAGCGAAAATAGGGAGAAGATTCAGGAAAACCCCTGCTTTGGCTGCTCCTATTAAGGAAACTCCAAAATTCCAGGATAGAAAAGCCATAATTGAAGCCAGAAAACCAACATACAGCAAGATTCCTGCGGAAGTTAAGGTGAAGACAGGGGTTTTTTCCATCACTAGATATTCAATAAGGCTTAAAGGCACCAATAGTAAAATGCCGATAAATGTTGATGCATAAAAAGAAGTTAGCACAGGCAAAACGTTTGAATATTTTTTGCCAATTACCGAATACGATGCCCACATAATGACTGCTGCCAATACGTATAGATCTCCGGCATTTATTTTCCATGAAAGAAACATTTCAATCGATCCCTTTGAAATAATATATAAAATTCCAAAGACTGACAGGAGAATTCCTGCTGCCTGGTGGGCTAGAAGTTTTTCTCTTAAAATAAATATGGCTAGAATGGCGATAAAAAGCGGTGTAGTACTATTTACCACAGATGCATTAATTGATGTGGTGTATTGCAGCGCAAAATAAATGATTGTGTTGTAACCGGCAACACCTGTCACCGCCAATAGCAAAAGTATCCGCTTATGCTCCCAAATTATGTTCCAATCTCTTTTTAGCTTCTTGACCATAAAAGGAGTTAAAAGCAAGAATGCAATGATCCATCGCATTAGGGAAAAGAGCAGCGGCGGAAAATAATCGACACCAATTCTCCCTATAACAAAATTCCCTCCCCAAATCATGTTCGCTAAAATCAGCATTAAAAAACCATACTTTTTGTTTGTCCCATCCAGCATTTGAGAAAACCTTCTTCCTGCACTGTAATAAATTAAATTTTACCTTTACCTCCAGGAAAATTCATTAATTTCAGAAATTTTATAAAAATTAATTTGTAACTATTGGAAGATTCAACCCGTCAACTTACTTAAAAAGGGGTGTCTTTCATGAAGAAGAAATGGCTTTTTCTGGGCGGAATCACATTGATCATTATTTTATTGGCGTACTTCTCGTTTCTTAACAGGTTAAAAATTGTCAGTAACCTGGCAGAAAATAATGAAGAAGTGACAGTTTTAAAGAATAAGGTATGGGAAGTTACGTTTTCAAAAGAACTTAATCCAGATAGTGTGAACAACAGCTCCGTTTATATTTTGAATGAGGAGGGCGGAAAAGAGCAGGTTAAAGTCTCACTGGAAAATAATAATAAATCCATCGAAATTCAACCGCCTGATGAAGGATATAATCTAAATTCTCCAAACTATACATTGGTCCTTACTAAAGATATCAAAACAAAGGGCGGACAAAACCTGAATCAATCAGTAAAAACTGCTTTCAAAGTTATAGATACTCTGCCGGCAATCGGCTCAAGAAATAAATTGAACGATTACTTTTCAAAAATGCTCAATGAAGAAAGGACATTCCTTGCTGGAAGGGATATGGCAGTGAGCGAGGAGAGCAGCAGTGAAAAGAGCTCAGCAGATTCTGCAGGTGCAGACTTTTCCGCAACAAATGTTCAAGTAGCCGGTATAGATGAAGCTGATCTGATAAAAACGGATGGTACGCATATATACAAAATTACTGATAATAAAGTCCAGATTATTAAGGCCATCCCGGCTGACAAAATGAAGAAGGAATCTGAATTATCATTTAATCAGGAATTCTCTCCCTATCAGCTATTTATAGAAGGCAATCAATTAATTGTTATGGGCCACAGCTATAAAGATGCTCCTGTTCACATAGGAAAACCTGCTTCAGAAAAAAAGATTGCACCTGCATTTCATTCCACAAAAACGATTGTTTTCAATATCGATAATAAACAAAATCCAGCACAAATCAGAGAAGCAGATATCGAAGGCAGTTTGCTTGCTTCCAGGCTAATGGATGGAAAGGTATATTTGATTACAAGTCATTTTCCCGAATATTGGATTTTGGAAAGAAATAAAAATGCAGATATGCGTCCCCGTTATTTTGATACTGCCGAGAGCAGGGAGCAGCAGATCGTCGATTATAATGAGATAAAATATTTTCCAGGTTCCCAAAACGCAAATTATATTAATATAGCTGTATTGAATTTAAGAGCCGACAAAGAGCCACTATCAGTCACAAGCTACTTAGGCAGCGGAAATGAATTCTATATGTCCCATAATAATCTATATTTATCAGCAGCCAATTACAATAATGAAACAATCGGAGACAGACAGATGCCCCATCCGGATACGAGCATCTATAAATTCAATATAAAAGACGGAAAAGTAGAGTTCCAGACATCAACTGAAATAAAAGGCACCGTTTTAAACCAGTTTTCAATGGATGAATATAATGAAAACTTCAGAGTGGTAACAACCAAAGGAGAGGCCTGGGACGAAAGAACCCCTTCTTCCAACAGCCTTTATATTCTGGATAAGAATTTAAAAAAGATTGGACAGCTGGAAAACCTGGCTAGAGGAGAACGGATTTATTCTGCAAGGTTTATGAATGACCGTATTTATATGGTTACTTTTAAGGAAACGGACCCGCTCTTTGTCATTGATGGATCAAATCCGGAAAAACCTTCTGTTCTGGGTGAGTTAAAAATTCCCGGCTTCAGCAATTACCTGCACCCATTAGACGAAAACCACCTCATTGGCTTCGGACATGATACGAAGATAACAGGAGGCAAAGGAGCAGGCAGCCAGCCTGTTATTACAACAGACGGTGTAAAAATATCTTTATTCGATGTAAGCAATACCAATAAGCCAGTTGAAAAAGATACAGAAATAATAGGAGGACGCGGAACATATTCACCTTTAAATCACGATCACAAAGCTCTGTTTATCCATAAAAAGAAAAATCTATATGGATTTCCGATTTCAATCTATCAAAATAAAGAAGGAAGCCAGTTTGAATCAAATTTCGACTACCAGGGTGCGTTAATATATAAAATTACTGCCCAAAATGGAATCGAGCTTCAAAGACAAATAACCCATCAGACAGAAAATGCAATTTATGAAGAATGGGAAGATACAATTGAAAGGCTTATCTATATCGGCGACCACATATATAGCATTTCCCCTAAAAAAGTGGATGCCTACCATATAGATGGATTCAAAAAAGCAGGAGAACTTGAGTTAAATTAATTGGAGGAACCAGCCATTTTCTGGCCGGTTCTTTTTTATGCGCACACTGAAAAACAATAATGGAAATGAATTACCACATATTAGAATGAAAATGTCGAATAAAGGCTAATATAAAGCTGATAGTATATAAATATAATTTTACTAAAACGGCTGGTGAGAATATGAAAGGCGGGAGTACCCCTAAATTAATATCTTCTGAAATGGCCATGCTCTGGAACACCTATGTAGCTGATACAGCAGCAGTCTGCTGCATAAAACACTATATAAAAACAAATGAAGATCCGGATGTCTTGCCGGTTTTGAAATATGCGCTATCCATCGCCAAGGATCACATAGACGACATTTCCTCACTCTTTCAAAAAGAAGATTTTCCCATACCTGATGGATTCAATGAAAAAGACCTGCACAATGACACACCCAGGTTATTTTCAGACGTAACCTATATTAGATTCATGCATCATTTAGGAAGAACCGGATTGAATGCCTATTCACTTGCTAAATCAGTTTCTGCAAGAAAAGACATTCGCAGCATGTTTAAAAAATACTATGAGCAAACAGAGAAACTTTTTGATATGGCCGCTGAGGCCATGGAGGAAAAGGGAATATTCATTCGATCACCATATATAGATTATCCTAAAAAAGTAGAATATGTATCAGACCATCGTTTCCTTGGCGGAATTGCAGGCAAAAAGAGGCAGCTGCTGGCCATCGAAATCGCCCATCTGGGTACGAATATCGAGTTATCCAATATTGCTAAAACTATGCTTTTGGCATTCAGCCAGGTAGCTAAACAAAAAGTCATAAGCGATTATTTCAAAAGAGGCTATGATATGAGCCTGGAGCATGCGGAATATTTTCTCAATGTCTTAAAAAATGACGATGTGGCATATCCAAGCACATGGGATGGGTCTATTACAGACTCAACCATCTCACCTTTTTCGGATAGATTAATGATGTTTCTGATCGCCAGCATAACTGCGGTCGGCGTAATGGACTTTGGAATAGCCATCGGGGCAAGCATTCGAAAAGACCTGGCTATTCAATATGCTAAAATGATGATCAAAGTCGGAAATTTTGCAGATGAAGGAGCAAAAATTATGATTGACAACGGCTGGCTGGAAAAGCCGCCTCAATCACTTGATAGAGAAAAGCTCAGAAATAAGTAGCTGAAGCACCTTTTTGCGGGTGCTTTATTTTTTTTATGATGAATGCAGACCAAAAATTGGGGTAATAGATTACTAGCTTAGAAGAATTAAAAAAGGAGATGAACTCTTATGCGAAAATGGATGCTTGTTTTTACCGCCTGCATACTGATGACAGCATGCAGTGCAGAGGAAGAAAATAAGGAAGGAGCAAAGAATGATTCAACTAATAGCCAGGAATATAATGAAGCTGTGAATACAGAAGGTGAAGAAAAGCCTCTCTCAGTTGCTGAATTGGATGACCGCATTGATGAGGGAATGAATATTGATACTTACTCGGCTGAAGTTCAATCTTGGGCGGAAAAAGGGCAGCTTGAAATGGAAGAAACAGTTACCGTCGAAGATGAAAACACATCATCTGCTGATATCCTGCAGCTTGCGGATGGATTTCTCGGAGTAGCATATGATGAAAAAGAGGTGACAGAAGTTAAAATGTTCCAGTCAGTAGAACATGCAAAAGAATATTTTGAATCTCTGTAACTGGAAAAGTGCTGGAGCTTACCTAACAAAATAATAATTTCTAACCCAACTGATAGTAGACCTTCCGGATGGAAGGTCTTTTCTCATTCTGGACTATTTACCATAATGGCCGCCACCTGCAAAAGCCGATCATAGAATAGAGCGGATGAAGGGTTTTGATCCAGCTCCGTTTCCTTGAAAGCATCTTCCATGCAGGCAAGCCATCTTTGTGCTCTTAAGGGTGTAATATCAAATGGCAGATGCCTTTGTTTCATGGCCGGCGGTCCAAACTCCTGGCTGTAAAGTGGCGGTCCTCCAAGAAATTGCGTAAGAAACATTTTTTGCTTTCTCTTAATTTCCTCTATATCACCTTCAAAAAGGGGTCTTAATACAGGATCTGCATAAACCCGGGGATAAAACGCCTCCACTAGCTTCTCAATGGTTTCAGTTCCGCCTATTTCTTCAAAAAGTGTCTTAAAATCATTCACGATTCTCACCTGACTGAATTACATTTTTTTAATTTCATTATATAGAAGTTATACTAACTTAAATGTGATTTAAATCACAGTATGATTATTGGCGAAACTTTTTTCAGCTGTGAACGTAAATTAAAGTAAGAAGTCGAAAGGGTGAGAAGATGGGCAAAAAAGGCTGTATTAAATGCGGCAGCAGTGATGCCGGCCAAAAAGAAGTTGCCATGACTGGTACAGGACTTTCCAAAATGTTTGATATTCAGCATAACCGTTTTCTGGTAGTTTACTGTAAAAAATGCGGATACTCAGAATTCTATAATAAAAACTCTTCCACTGCAGGAAATGTTCTGGATTTTTTCTTCGGCGGATAAAAGTAACGGATCATGCATTGCCCATCATGCGGCAATGTTTTTCTTTTTTAGGCAAAAAATTTTGTTAGCTGAATGGAATGTGAGAAAATTATCCAGTACCCTAATTAATAAAAAGAGGTGAAAAAAGAATGGAAAATTTACAATCTGCTGTATCATTACATAACGGTGTCAAAATGCCGTGGCTGGGACTGGGTGTTTTTAAAGTTAAGGACGGAGACGAAGTGGTTCAGTCAGTGAAATCAGCCCTTAAAGCAGGATATAAAAGCATTGATACGGCTGCAGTCTATCAGAATGAAGAAGGTGTAGGCCAGGCAATCAAGGAAGCAGGCGTACCTCGTGAAGAACTTTTTATTACCACAAAAGTTTGGAATTCTGACCAGGGCTATGATTCTACAATCAATGCATTTGAAACCAGCCTTGAAAAGCTGGGCCTCGATTATATCGACCTTTACCTGATCCATTGGCCTGTGAAGGGGAAATATAAAGAAACATGGAAAGCCCTTGAAACTCTTTATAAAGAAAAAAGAGTAAAGGCAATTGGTGTGAGCAACTTCCAGATCCATCACCTCGAAGATCTGATGCAGGATGCTGAAATAAATCCTATGGTTAACCAGGTTGAGCTTCATCCTTTGCTGAACCAGGCAGAGCTTAGGGACTTCTGCAAGAAGCAGGACATTCAAATAGAAGCATGGTCACCGCTGGCACAGGGAGAGCTTCTTGAAAACGAAGCATTGAAGGAAATTGCCCAAAAGTACAGCAAATCGGTGGCACAAGTGATCTTAAGATGGGATCTTCAGAACGAAATTGTAACAATACCCAAGTCAGTGAAAGAACATCGCATCATTGAAAATGCTGATGTATTTGACTTTGAGCTTTCTTCAGAAGATATGGACAAAATCAGCAGCTTAAATGAAAATAGACGAGTAGGTCCGGACCCTGACAACTTCGATTTCTAAATAATGCAGGAAACCGGCAGGCAAAAAGCCTGCCGGTTTCCTTTTACTCCTCAAAATAATCCCGAAATTCTTCTGTATCCGTTTCGGCTTTATTCTTAAAGTAAGGGTTATCTTCAGTCGAATTTTCCGGATCGAGATTTGTCTTTATCACAAGTGTTGGCCCCGAAGTATGCCCGGCAATCATCCGATCATCCAGTTCTTCGAAATCCGGCAGCTTTTTGCTTCCTGGTTTTATTGGATCCATGGCTGCACCTCCCATCAATAGCGTGCAATGAGCAGGCGGAATTTATTCACATACGTTCCTTAAAAGCTAAAGAATGTTTGCATAGAGGAAAAAAAGGTTATTAGGGAAGAAAACATTCTTAGGCAGATATAACGACCGTGTTTTGATGGAGGAAGAAACAATGAGTATTTTCGAGAATATTTTGGATATTTTGGAGAAAAAGGGAGCTATATCAATCCCTTCTTTGCTTGATGAAATGAATAAACTAAGTAACTCTCAGAATACCAGCCGAAAACCGCTTGAATTATCACATGTAAAATCTGTCATCAGCAGAAAAAGAGAAATTTTCCATATAAAAAATAATATTGTCACGATTGACCCTGATAAAGAGCCCATCCTTTTGAGTGTCAGCCTCGGCGGTTATCCCGGACCCTGGTACAAAGTCGAAGTGGATTTTATCAATGGACGTTTTGTATACTTTGAATGGCATGTAAGCTCGTTCTCACATAGGACTGAACTGCCTGCAGCATCAGGCAGCATTGAAGAATTTAAGAAGGAATTATATCGGCTGAAAATTTGGAAGTGGCAGAAGGAATACCAAAACCCTGGAATCATATTGGATAGTGTGACGTGGTCCATAAAGCTGATTACAAAGGAGAATATTTTTGAGAGTCAGGGGATACAGGCATTCCCTGAGGGCTGGGAAAAGTTTTGTAAGGCACTTTCAAAGCTGACAGGAAAATATATATGCTAAAAAGCTGCTGCTAAGGAATAGCTGCAGCTTTTTTAGCGTTCTGAAATCATCTTAAGGACAAAACTCTTATCCTCCTCATCAATGAAAAGGCAATATTCTTCTTCCTCTGTTATGTCAAGAAGATGCTGAAGTTCTTTTGGAATATGGATAGAGCCATTTTCAGATATAAGTCTTTTATTATGGGTTGATTCCAAATCAGCCTTCTCAATAATAATTTGATCCTGGTCGAAGCGAAGATCAGCCAGTTTTCCCGGCATAAGCCCAAATTGGCTGCGCCACTTGCTTGGGAGCAGAATTTTACCAGTTTTATTGAAATTTTTGCATTTATACATTGTTAACATGCTGATCAGCTCCTTCTATGCTTGTTAATCTATTACACATATTGGAATGTTCAAAACACATATTTTAAGCAAATTTAAAAATATCTGCCGTTCTTGCGGAAAGAATGAATAATTTTCCTTTAAATACAAAACCTTTAAAAAAAGGTGGGGTAAGATGAAAAAGAAGCTATATTTGGTGCTTATAATTCTCCTTTCCTGGCTGACTGTTCCATTCATAGGCAAAAGGGATTTTAAACGTTTTTATCCAGCAGCCATTTTTATGTGCCTTTATGTTCTGATAGAAGGGTTTATCGCTGAAAAAAACAAATGGTGGACTATTAAGGAAAGATTACTTCCAAAGCTCAGTGGTGAACTCCCATTGATATTAGGGCCGTTTTTTGCGGGATCTATATGGATATTAAAATTAACTTATGGCAGGCCCTTGCTGTATATCCTTTTGAATTCAGTTGTTGATGCCTTTTTCGCCTACCCTTTTTATACTTGGTTCAAAAAGATTGGGATTTGGAGGCTTCTCCGTTTTACACAGCTGAAGCTATTTATGCTTTTCATGATGAAGTCAATATTCATGTATGTTTTTCATATGGCATTTGTGGATAAAAAAATATTATCGGCGGCAGTTGGCGGATATAGGAATTATTTTAATAAATTCCGAATGAATGAGAGAGAGGAGAGGGGATAATGGAAAAAAGAAGAGACATGTCCTGTACAGATGATAAAGATATTCTCCATCATCTAATGGAAGAACAAATTGCTTATATCTGTGTAGAGGAAGAAGAAGAACGAATGAAGGAAGAAACCATGAATAACGGGAATAACGATTAAGATCTTTTACTGAAAGAGGTGGAAAATGAAAAAAATAATTGTCAGCCTTATGGTTTTGATTGCTTTATCAGAATACATTCCCATTCGGGCATTGTCCGTAGAAGCGCATGCTGAAAGACCAGAACCAGCCTATGCTAAATGGGGCAGACTTGCTATGGAAACAGCAAAAAAGAAATATCCTAAAGCTAAAATTCTTGACTACTTGCATATCGGCAGAGAAAGGAGACAAACAACAGACATCGAAAAGTTCAAGCTATGGATAGAAGATGAGGGCAAAGAATTCGGTCTATACATTGATATTGAATTTGATTCAAAAACTGACAGAGTCATCAGGATCAATACGCGAAGATCAGCTAATTAACTTGATCAGAATAAAACCAGGGGCTTTATGATATTATAAAGTCCCTGGTTTCTTATTTCTCAAATTCAAATTTTGAATAACAATCAATCGCGAAGTCTGCATAGGGGTTAGGGTTGCGGAATGCACAGGTGCTGATGCCGATCTGTCTGGCAGGCATTAAATCTGTATCCTGGTCGCCAATGGCCAGATCAATATGATAACGCCGATGAAGATATTCATAGGATTCCGGATGCGGCTTTAAGGAGAAACCATCAAATTCAGGGCAGATAACTTCTTCAAAATGGGAAGTGAGTTTCCAATACTCGAGCAGCTCCTCAGTTGATTGCCGGTTCCGATGGGTTACCAGCACGTTTACATTATTTTGCTCTAATATTTCCCTTACATATGGGAATAATGGCTTCTCATCATGCTTAAAAGTAGCTTCCATTTGACGGAAATCCGCAATTTTATCCGGAGAAACATTAAATTTCTGATAGGCTGTCCCGTTTTTAAGAGGCATAAGTACTTCATGAGGATTCAGCTCTTTACCGGATATGCGAATAAAAGCCTGAACCAATGTGGGCCATGTATCTAGAATGGTGCCATCTAAATCCCAGAGAACATTCATAAAAATCTCACCTCCTTGCTATGTAACCATTGTATAGGTATTTAAAGGGGAAAGGCAAATACCCGGCAATCTTTTAATTGCCGGGTTTAATACTATCTTAATACATTAAAATATCTTGCTTCCGGATGAGCAAAGACCATTGCAGAGACAGATGCTTCCGGTTCCATCATGCATTCTTCTGTTAGCTTAACCCCGATATCCTCAGGCTGTATAAGCTTAAATAGCTTCTTCTGGTCCTCTAGATCAGGGCACGCAGGATATCCATAAGAAAAGCGTTGTCCCTGGTACTTCGCCGCAAAACGGTCCTTCATAGTCATTTCAACTGGATCAGGGAATCCCCAGCGATCCCGTATCTGACGATGGATCAGCTCGGCAAGCCCTTCAGCTGTCTCCAAAGCGAGCGACTGCAGGGCATGGCTTTCCAGGAATCTGCCTTCGGCTTTTAAACGGTCTGCTATACCGCGTATACCTTTTCCGGCAGTCACAGTAAAGAAGGCAGCATAATCCATTTGACCGCTTTCTTTTGATCTAAGGAAGTCCGCCAGACATAGGAATGGCTCCGTTTCCTGGCGCGGGAACTCAAACGTTTCAATGATCGTTTTTTCATCTTCATCATAGATATACACCTTATCGCCATCTGACTGGGCAGGGAAGAATTGATAAACTGCTTTTGGTTCAATCCAGTTTTTCTCTTTTGCTTCAGCAATCAGTTCATCAACCATTGTGTTAATCTTAATAGCTTTTTCATCTTTTTCTGCAAGCAGCTTTTGCAAGTTTCCTTTTAAGCCAAGGTGATGGCCAATCAGCATTTGCTTATTTATATACGGCTCAATATGTGAGAGGGAATATGTTTTCAGCAAATGCCGCTTTAAGTCTTTTGGAACAAAAACTGGCACTTTTGTGCTGACTGTTGGTTTAGGCTTTACTGCAACTGCAACCGATCCGCGGTCAAAAGGGACTGCATTCAGGACCGCTGCCTGTTTTTCTGCCTGCTGAATCCGCAGTTTCTCCACTTCTTCTGGCTCCTGAAGCTGATTGGCTAGAGAAAGTCCATTCATGGCATCCTTGGCATATAGCACGAGTCCATCATATTCTTTGGAAATTTTAGTATCTGTAAACTTTCTCGACAATGCAGCGCCGCCTACTAATATCGGAATATCGATTCCTGCCTGTTTCATGTCATGTGCCGTAATGACCATCTGCTGTGCGGATTTAACAAGCAGACCTGAAAGGCCGACCATATCCGGATTCTCACGCCTGATTTTTTCAATCAATTCAGCAGGGGAGACCTTGATTCCCAGGTCTATCACTTCATATCCATTATTGCTTAAAATAATATCCACAAGGTTTTTCCCTATATCATGGACATCCCCTTTAACGGTTGCCAGGATGATTTTCCCCTTGGATGAAGATTGTGCAGCATCCTTTTCCATATATGGCTCCAGATATGCAACAGATGCTTTCATAACCTCTGCACTTTGAAGGACTTCTGCAACAATCAGCTGGTTATCATTGAACAATCTTCCTACTTCCTTCATTCCATTCATTAATGGCCCATTAATGATATCAAGTGGAGCAGGGTATGCTTGCAGAGCCAGTTCAAGATCAGGCAGCAGCCCTTCTTTTGTTCCCTCCAGAATATAATAGGCGAGGCGTTCCTCAAGCGTCATATCCGGGAGGACACTTTTACTTTCTTTCTTCTTATCCCGGTAAAAATCAGTGAAAATGGCAAGTGATTCATCAGTAGTTTCGAAAAGAAGCTTTTCAGCCATTAAGACCTCTTCCTTTGAAATGGAGGCAAATCTTTCGAGCTTTTCCGTATTCACTATCGCATAATCGAGTCCTGCTTGAGTACAGTGATAAAGGAATACTGAATTTAATATCTCCCTGCCGACAGGAGGGAGGCCAAATGAAACATTACTGATTCCCAATATGGTTTGAACCTCCGGTAAAGCCTCTTTAATAAGTCTTATCCCATCTACCGTTGCCTTTGCAGACCCGATGTATTGCTCATCCCCTGTGCCGACAGGAAAGACGAGGGGGTCAAAAATAAGATCCTCAGGCGGAATTTGATACTTATTTACAAGCAAATCATACGAACGCTTTGCAATTTCCAGTTTTCTTTCAGCCGTAACACCCATTCCGGCTTCATCTATAGTACCTACTACCACAGCTGCACCATATCGATGGATCAGTGGGGCAATAGCTTCGAATCTTTCTTCGCCATCCTCCAGATTAATGGAATTTATGATGGCTTTACCCTGTGAATAGGTGAGGGCCTTCTCGATAACCGTTTCATCAGTTGAATCAATGACCAGCGGAACCTTAATTTTTTTTACTAATTCCTTGATAAAGTTTTCAACATCCTGCATTTCTTCACGGTCAGGATCTGCAAGGCAAATATCAATTACGTGGGCTCCGCCTTTTACTTGCGCCCGGCCTATTTCAGCAGCTTCCTCGAACTTTCCTTCAGCAATCAGTCTTTTAAACTTGCGTGAGCCAATTACATTTGTGCGCTCGCCGACCATAATGGGCCTTAATGTCGGGTCATCATAAATCAGAGGTTCAATTCCGGAAACTTTATGCACTGAATTCCCCTCATAATTTCTGGGTTTATAATCTTTAACCGATTCAGCAATCGCCTGAATATGTTCAGGGGTGGTTCCGCAGCAGCCGCCTACGATATTCAGCCAGCCTTCCTTGGCAAAGCCCTCAAGCTTGCTCGCCAGTGATTCCGGAGTTTCATGGTACTGTCCTTCTTCATCAGGCAATCCTGCATTGGGATAGCAGCTGACTGCAGTAGATGCCAATCCTGACAGAGAACGGATATGGTCCTGCATGAATTCGGGCCCTGTCGCACAGTTGAGTCCGACTGCCAGTGGTTTCATATGTTCCAGCGAAATATAAAATGCTTCAATCGATTGGCCAGCAAGAGTCGTGCCCATCGGTTCAATCGTTCCCGAAACGATAAGCGGAAGTTTTATTCCCGTCTTTTTTGATGCATTTTCAATGCCGATAAAACCAGCCTTCACATTCAGCATGTCCTGGCTGGTTTCCAGGAGAAGAAGATCGGCTCCACCGTCAATTAACCCTCTGGCTTGTTCTTCATAAGCCGCAATCATTTCTTCAAATGTAGACCCGCCGGTTACACTCAGCGTCTTCGTCGTAGGACCCATGGCACCAGCCACATATCTTGGCCATTCAGGAGTTGAAATGCGGTCTGCAGCTTCCCTGGCAATTTCAACAGCAATTTTATTTAGTTCATAAGCTTTTTCTTCCAGATCGTAATCTGCCAGAACAATGCTGGTTGCGCCAAAGGTATTGGTTTCAATAATATCTGCGCCGGCTTTTAAATATTCAAGGTGAATATGTTCGATCACCGAAGGAGCTGTTATATTTAAATTCTCGTTGCAGCCTTCATATTCTTCGCCGCCAAAGTCAGCAGCGGTAAGATCGGCCCTCTGCAGCATGGTGCCCATTGCTCCATCCATGATCAGGATTTTCTTTTTTATCTGCTCCTGCAGTGATGGTTTATGCATGTTGTTTCCTCCTTGAAAGCCGTTCGGTTGTCTCACGGGCATAGTTTGATAGTTCAACAGTCATTTCATAGCGCATAAATGGAGTGATGAGGTAAATGCCATTAAACAGCTCTGCCGCGGCATCGATCAGCGACTTGGCAATAGCTATGCCTTCAGCTCCAGCCTGTGCAGGATCATCCTTTAATGAAGCCATCCGGTTTCTAATGCTGTCGGAAATTTTGATTCCAGGAACTTCATTATGCAGAAACTCAGCATTCCGGCTGCCGGTAAGAGGCATTAGGCCTATATAAACAGGTGCTTTTAAATCTTTCACAGCCTCATGAACTTCCAGCAGCTTCTCTTCAGAAAAAACAGGCTGCGAGATGAAATAGTCCGCACCATGTTCAATTTTCTTTTCAAGCCGTCCAACAGCTTTTTCCAATGAGCGGACATTGGGATTAAAAGCCCCTGCAACTGAAAAGGCAGCTTTCTGGCCGAGATCTTTCCCTGAAAAAGATAACCCTTCATTTAACTGCTTGATCATACTGATCAATTCAAATGATGAGACATCATATACAGAAGATGCTCCTGGAAAATCACCGACACGTGCAGGATCACCCGTTACGGCAAGAATATCATTTAATCCAAGTGCGTGCAGACCCATTAAATGGGATTGCAGTCCAATAATATTCCTATCCCTGCAGGTCACATGAACAAGCGGGCGCAATCCTGTCTGCTGCTTGACGAGATATCCAAGCGCAGAGTTGCATACCCGGGGGGAAGCAAGGGAGTTATCTGCAAGTGTAATAGAATCTATTCCGGCTTCTTTCAATGCTTTTGCACCTTCGAAAAAGCGTGAAGTATCAAGCTTCCTTGGAGGATCCAATTCAACAATGACAGAAGGCCTTTCCCTGACAATATCTTGAAGAGGAGGGAGCTCTCTTGATGATGATGGCTTTTCAGAAACCATGACTTTATTGATTGCCTTTGTCTCTTTTTCCTCTATTGGCGGAAGTCCTTTTAAAACGTCAGAAAACGCCTTGATATGGTCAGGTGTTGTTCCACAGCAGCCTCCAAGCAGGCGGACACCCTGATTTCGGAATTCAATCGCTGACTGCCGGAAATATTCTGCATCTCCTTCATAATGAAATTTGCCATCCGTATAGGCTGGAATACTGGCATTTGGATAAGCAGAAAGATAGGCATGCTTTGGCAAAGGCACACTTTCGAGAGTTTTCAGCATATGATGCGGACCAAGCCTGCAATTGATTCCCACAACATCCGCACCAATTCCTTCAAGCTTTGCTAAAGCATCAGCGATAGAAGTCTGGTTCTGAAGAACACCCGCTTCCTGAAGAGACACCTGTGCGATAATCGGCAAATCAGTTTCTTTCCTGGCTATGGCAAGGACAGTCTCAAGCTCTTCCAGGTCATAATAGGTTTCAAGCAAAATACCATCTACATTCTCAAGCAGCAGGCAATAAAGCTGCTCCCTGAAGCTTCTTTTTATTTCTTCAAGTGTAATCATGTTGGGCTTGAATCCCCTGATCCCGCCGATTGTACCAGCAACATATGCGCGTTCCTTGGCAGCTTTTTTGGCAATCCTTGCTGCAGCACTGTTAATCTCCTTAACGGAGTCTTCCAGTCCATATCGCTGAAGCTTCAAATAATTCGCCGCATACGTATTTGTTTGGATCAATTCAGCCCCTGCGCCTATGTATGCTTCATGGATGTGCTGGATCTGTTCAGATTGTGATAAATTTAATTCCTCAAAACAGCTGTCGGTACCATAGGAGTACAGAAGAGTTCCCATCGCGCCATCTGCTATGATGATTTCATTCTTTAATTTATTTAGGAAACTCAAAATATCACCCCCGCTGTAAAATCGAATGTTTTGTTTTTCCGGCAGCAGATAAAGCTGCCTTGAAATCTTCTATAATATCATCTGCGCTCTCCAGGCCAACAGATAGACGAAGAAGACTGTCCGTTATTCCGCGCTGCTCCCGTTCGGATGCTGGCATGGCTGCATGTGACATTTTTGCAGGGTAGGAGAGGATGGATTCAACAGCTCCCAGACTTACTGCAAAAACAGGTATTTTCGCATTTTCAACAAATCTTCTCATCGATAGCTCATCTTCAAGCTCAAAAGATAGGACGGCACCTGCGTTCACAGCCTGCATTTTCTGGATTTTATATCCGGGATGATCTGCAAAACCTGGATAATGCACCTTCTTAACAGATGGGTGATCATTAAGGAAACCAGCAATTTTCTTAGCTGATTTCACAGACTGATCAAGCCTGACCTGCAGCGTTTTAATGCCTCTCAGCACAAGCCACGCATCCTGAACACCCAAAACGGCTCCAAAGGAGTTCTGGAGAAAAGCAAGTCTTGCACCTAAATCCGGATCTTTCACAACCGCTAGGCCAGCCACGACGTCGCTGTGTCCGGATAAAAATTTGGTTGCGCTGTGCAGCACTATATCTGCACCTAAAGAAAGCGGTTTTTGAAGGGCAGGGGTCAGGAAGGTATTATCCACAAATGTCAAGGCTCCATGCTGTCTTGCAAGTGAACTGATGGCCTGTATATCTGTCACTTTCAGCAGCGGGTTGGAAGGAGTCTCTACATAGAAAACTTTCGTGTTGGGACGGATTGCTTCTTTTACTTCCTCAAGATTTGTCATATCAACAAATGTGTGCTCAATGCCAAAGCGGGACAGGACTTCTGTTGTCATTCGATAGGTTCCGCCATATACATCTTCTGTAATGACAACATGATCTCCCTGAGATAAGAGGAGGAATGCTGTAGAAATGGCAGCCATTCCAGAAGAAAAGGCAAACCCTCTAATACCTTCTTCAAGCTCCGCGATGACTTCTTCAAGTGCTTCCCTTGTTGGATTCAGGCTGCGGCTGTAATCATATTTTCCGAACACATCAATATCTTTTTGATGAAAAGTGGAGGCATGCTGGATCGGTACACTGACAGCTCCTGTTTCCGGGTCGAATTTTTGATTATTGTGAAGTAATTTCGTTTGGAATGTGTAATTCGAACTCATCGTACTGCCTCCTTAACAACCTTAGCAAAAGCATGTTCAAGATCCGCCTTCAAATCTTCTGCATTTTCTATTCCAACCGAGAAACGCAGAAGCCTATTACAGACACCGGTTTCAATACGGATTTCTTCAGGAATGTCCGCATGTGTCTGGGTTGCTGGATAAGTTATGAAACTCTCGACTCCTCCAAGGCTTTCAGCAAAGGAGATAAGGGAGAGGCTCTGCAGAAATGGATTCACCCAGGATTCATCCTTGATTCGGAATGATATCATGCCGCCCTTGCCGGGATAAAGGACATCTGTTACTGCATCGTGGCCCGATAAAAATTCTGCTAATTCCTTCGCATTTTCTTCATGACGTTCCATGCGGAGAGAGAGTGTCTTCATCCCTCTGATCAACAGCCATGAATCAAAAGGGCTAAGGACAGCACCTGCGGCATTGTGGTTCATCGCCAGTGCCTCACATAACTCTTTGCCTTTTGCAACAATTAATCCGGCAAGGACATCATTATGCCCGCCAAGATACTTGGTTGCACTATGGATCACAATATCAGCTCCAAGCTTTAACGGCTGCTGAAGGAGAGGGGTATAAAACGTGTTATCAACTATAAGGAGGATATTATGCTTTTGGGCAATGTCTGCTATCAATTGAATGTCAGTCTGTTCCATAAGCGGATTAGTTGGAGTCTCCAGAAATATTGCCTTGGTCTTTTCCGTGATTAATAGTTCAACATCTTCGGAATTGCTGGTATTTACATATTTGCACTGAAGTCCCCACTTCTTGAAGCCCTGTTCAAGCAGACGATATGTACCGCCATATAAATCCTTTGATACAATCCATTCATCTCCGGATTTAAAAAGAGAAAGAATGGTAAGAATTGCGGCCATTCCAGAACTGCAGGCATAGCCTTGGTCGCCTTCTTCCAGATCGGCGATTGCCTCCTCAAGCAGCTGGCGGGTAGGGTTGCCTGTTCTGCTATAGTCAAAGCCAGTTGACTGGCCAATGCCTTCATGGCGATATGCCGTGGAAAAATATACGGGCGGGTTGACAGCACCTGTTGCTGACTCGCTCCTGTTTCCGATTTGCGCTAATCTGGTGTCAATATTATACATGCTTGTAACCACTCCTTATAAAAAATAAAAAAAAGCCTTCTATAAGAAGAAGACTTTTTAATGTGATCAGCCATTCTTCTTATCTTTCAAGTTTTAGAAACTTGCAGGAATTAGCACCTTTTCAATCAAAAAAATGATTGCTGGTTGCTGAGGCGTCGTCGGGCCTTACCCTCGACCTCTCTGGATAAGAAATCAAATATTAAATTTTCTCTAAACTTTACTACAGTAAACCGCTAATCGTCAACACTTTTTTGAATATTTTATGTTATAAAAAATATCCGACCAGGTATCTTACGTCCTTTTGCCCTCAGTCTCCATTTTTTAAGGGGGAATGAGGAAAATTTTGAACAAAAAAACTTCCCATCAGATTCTGGAAAGTTTTTTTGGGGTATTCATTCTTCAATCAAATCGTTAACCGGCACATCCATTTCTTTTTCAGAATCTGCTTTTGTGTAAACACGTGCTGTTTTAGTCTGCTCATCTACATGCTGAATGATGATCGGGATGCCATTCAAAGTAACACTGTGCATTTCAGCAGACTCAGCAATCTCTTTTGCTCTGCCAATATTCATGGAAAAACCTCCTGAATTTGAATAATTTTAATGTGTCTTAAAAATACACAAATTATTCTTTTGAAAAAAACCTGGCATAAAATGTTAGAAGGGGATCACTTTAAAGTTCAGAATATTTGTTTTATAATGAACGTAAATGAAATTTTTCTTGGAGGGGAGCTAATATGCGTGAACATAGCCACTGCCGCCACCGGTTTGCGGAATCCGAGGGTCCAGCAGTATTCCAGACCATGGATGGCATTGAAGTAAATGTTTCTGGTTCCATGTTCGAAAAATGTACAACTTGCGGCCATTTTGATTTTCCTGTGGAAACGAGAGAAGCAATTGAATCTTCCCTAAAAGAAAACAGAAAAAATGCGAATGCAGTGAAACAAATCTATATTAACTTAGTTGAGACTTTTTAAAGCCGGACGACTGCCGGCTTTTTTATTTTGTCTTCTATATAAGAAAGTGCTTTTACAAAATGTTTTTGAATTTTTGCTTGAACTTAGTTATTAACCTGAACTGATCATCGCTATGGGCACATGATTCTCGAAAATTCATCCGCATTTTCGTCGTGCGGTATTAGTCAAGGAAGCCTTTTTAAATGTCCTGCGGCAGGAGAGGGAGAGGGAGCGGGAGACCGCGCAGGCGGAGCTGAGGACCTCTGTTCCTCCCGGCGGAAAGAAGATCCCGCGCTGAAATCAGCGTGCAAAATTTTACGGATAATAACAATCTAAAATGAACCCCTAAAAACCACCCAGTTATTTCTTATTTATAATTGTTTAACATTTAACAAAACATTTTATTAGAATAAGTAATTACTAAAAAAAAATTTTTAATAGTTTTCCACTATATTCATGTTTTTATCTTTGTACAACTAGATTTTCCGTGTTAGAATAACTGTGGAAACGTTTTATCCTCTGAAAAATATTATTATTCGTAAAAATAAATCGTTAATGCATCATATAGACGGGTATTGTATTTTCAGGGGAGAAAAATGTATTTGAATTATTTACTTAAAAACAGTTATGGAGGTAATTTTCCATGAAAAAGCCATCGAATGGTGAGGGACCTTTTGAACAAGGATTTCATGGCCCCAACCTTGGCTACGTTATTGAACTTTATGAAAGATACTTAGAGGATCCATCTTCTATCGATCCTGAAATGAAAGACTACTTTGAAAGAAATGGTTCCCCTCTAGCGAGTGAAGGAACTCCGCAAATGGCTTCATCAGCAAATCAGCCAATGAATGCCGGACAGCTTGAAAAAACACTTGCTGCGATTCGCCTTGCTGATAATATCCGCACATATGGCCACTTGGCTGCAGATATTTATCCGCTGGGTAACAATAAATCTGAAAGTGCATTATTCGAACTGAGCAAATATGGCTTAACTGAAAATGATTTAAAAGAGATTCCTGCCGGTGTCATTACTAAAGACGCCACCTATCCATTACGCAACGGACTTGAAGCAATTGAATTCCTGAAAAGCGCTTATATGGGACCAATTGCGTTTGAATTCCAGCATATATTTGATGAAAACGAAAAAGACTGGCTTCGCCGTAAAATAGGGGCCAACAGCCATAAACTGTCAATGCAGAAGGCAGAAAAACTGAAAGTTTTAAGAAGACTGACTGAAGTTGAGGAATTTGAAAAATTCCTTCATAAAACATTCGTTGGCCAGAAAAGATTCTCAATTGAGGGTCTTGATACAATGGTTCCATTACTGGATGAAATTGTTTCTGAATCCGTTTCTGATGGAGCCAAAACAATTAACATCGGCATGGCCCACCGCGGAAGATTAAATGTTCTTGCCCATGTGCTTGGAAAGCCGTATGAAATGATCTTCGCGGAATTCCAGCATGCGCCAAATAAAGAACTGGTTCCTTCCGAAGGATCTATCGGAATCAATTACGGCTGGACAGGCGACGTTAAATATCACCTTGGTCTTGATAAACAGATCAAAGATGAGAATACGACCATAGCCAGACTGACATTAGCTAACAATCCGAGCCATCTTGAATTTGTAGGTTCACTGGTTGAGGGCTATACCAGAGCTTCACAGGATAATAGAACAAAGGCCGGTTATCCTGAAGTAGATCCAAAAGCTGCTTTAGCCATTATCATTCATGGAGACGCAGCATTCCCAGGACAGGGAATTGTAGCAGAAACACTGAACCTTGGACAGCTGACTGGCTACAATACGGGCGGTTCGATCCATATCATTGCCAATAATACAATTGGTTTCACAACAGAATCACATGATTCACGTTCTACCAGATATGCAAGTGATCTTGCCAAAGGTTATGAAATGCCAATTCTGCATGTGAATGCAGATGAACCTGAAGCAGTAGTTGCAGCGGCAAGAATTGCTTGTGAATATCGTGCGAAATTCCAAAAGGATATCCTTATCGACTTAATCGGATACCGAAGATTTGGGCACAACGAGATGGACGAGCCTATGACGACTAATCCTCTTATGTATAACATTATTCGCAAGCGTCCAACCGTGAAAGCGCTGTATGCTGATAAGCTTCTAAATGAAAAGATCATTTCCAAAGAGGAAGCAGAGGGCATTCATCATGAAGTACTGGAAAAAATGAAGGCTGCCTATGAAAAGGTTCCAAAAGAAAAGAAAGAGGCGGAGTTAACCAATCCACCTGAAACAGTCGAAAAGGGTCTGCCAAAAATTAAAACAGCTGTGTCTGTCGATAAATTAAAGCAAATTAACGAAGAATTATTAAAATGGCCAGAGGATTTCAAAGTGTTTGATAAACTCGGCAAAATCCTGCAGCGCAGATTGGAAGCGCTTGAAGGAGACGGCAAGATTGATTGGGGACTTGCCGAAACACTGGCTTTTGCAACCATTTTATCTGATGGTACCCCTGTCAGACTGACTGGCCAGGATTCCGAGAGAGGTACATTTGCACAAAGAAACGTTGTTCTGCACGATCATACAACTGGAAAAGCGTATTCACCTTTGCACAAGCTTTCAACGGCTAAAGCATCATTCGCTGTCCATAATAGCCCATTATCTGAAGCTGCTGTCGTAGGCTTTGAATATGGATATAATGTATTCGCTCCGGAAACGCTTGTTCTATGGGAAGCTCAGTATGGTGATTTTGCCAATGCGGCACAGGTAATGTTTGACCAGTTTATTGCTGCTGGCCGTGCGAAATGGGGCCAAAAATCAGGTCTTGTCATGCTTCTTCCACATGGCTATGAAGGACAGGGACCTGAACATTCAAGTGCCCGCCTGGAAAGATTCCTGACTCTTGCAGCAGAAAACAACTGGACAGTTGCTAATCTATCTTCTTCAGCACAGTACTTCCATATCTTAAGAAGACAGGCTGCCATTCTCGGAAAAGAGGAAGTTCGCCCGTTGGTGATCATGTCTCCTAAGAGTCTGCTGCGCAATCCGAATGTCGCTTCAAATGGACTCGAATTGAGCGAAGGAGAATTCAAGTCTGTTATTGAACAGCCTGGCTTAGGCCAAAATCACGAAAAAGTGAAACGCATCATTCTTGGAACAGGTAAGATCACAATTGATTTATCCGAAAACCTGAAAAACTACCAGGATCAGGATTGGTTCCATATTTTACGAGTGGAAGAAATCTATCCGTTCCCAATGAATCAAATTAAAGAAATTTTAACCCGCTATCCTAATGTAGAAGAAATCGTTTGGATTCAGGAAGAACCAAAAAATATGGGTGCATGGAATTTCGTTGAACCTAGACTGAAAGAAATCGCAGGCAGCGATATCGATGTCAGCTACATTGGAAGAAGACGCCGTTCAAGCCCGGCTGAAGGTGACCCGACTGTTCATAAGAAAGAACAAGCACGTATAATAGATGAGACCCTAACACGGAAGCAAGAAGGAGGAAATTAAGGTGGCAGAAATCAAAGTTCCAGAATTGGCGGAATCCATTACAGAAGGTACGGTGGCACAGTGGCTAAAACAGCCTGGTGATACAGTAAATAAAGGGGATTATGTTGTAGAACTTGAAACAGATAAAGTAAATGTTGAAATCATTTCTGAACATAGCGGTGTTTTACAGGAAATTAAAGCACAGGAAGGCGACACGGTTAATGTTGGTGAAACCATTGCTATCGTTAATGAAAGCGGACAAGCTGCACCTGCTCCAGAAAAAACGGAAGAAAAACCTGAGGCTCCTAAAGCTGAACAGCCTAAAGCAGAGGATCAGCCCGAACAGCCAGCAGCTGAAGAAAAAGCTGGCGGACAGCGTCCGATCGCTTCTCCGGCAGCACGCAAGCTGGCAAGAGAAAAAGGGATTGACCTAAGCCAGGTGCCGACAGCTGATCCACTGGGAAGAATCAGAACCCAGGATGTTGAATCCTTCAATCCAAATCAAGCAAAACAGCAAGCTCAGGCACCAAAACCGGCAGCAGCTTCTAAACCTGCTGAACAGCCAGCCGCCGGAAAAGAAGTGGAACGAATCAAAATGTCACGCCGCCGCCAGACCATTGCAAACCGCCTTGTAGAAGTTCAGCAAACTGCAGCGATGCTGACAACGTTCAATGAAGTGGACATGACAAATGTGATGAACCTTCGTAAGAACCGCAAAGATAAATTCTTTGAAGAAAATGATGTTAAGCTTGGCTTCATGTCATTTTTCACAAAAGCGGTAGTAGCAGCCCTTAAGAAAAATCCTTATTTAAATGCTGAAATTCAAGGCAATGAAATTGTCCTTAAGAAATTCTATGACATTGGTATTGCCGTGTCAGCACCAGAAGGTCTTGTCGTGCCGGTTGTACGTGATGCAGACCGCAAAAACTTTGCTGAAATCGAAAAGGATATCATGGACCTTGCGGTTAAGGCGAGAGACAATAAACTTGCTTTATCAGATCTGCAGGGTGGAAGCTTCACTATCACTAATGGCGGTGTATTTGGCTCCATGATGTCTACTCCAATCCTGAACGGACCACAGGTTGGTATTCTTGGAATGCATTCCATCCAATTGCGCCCGGTTGCAATTGATGCTGAAAGAATGGAAAACCGCCCAATGATGTATATCGCACTTTCCTATGACCACAGAATTGTTGACGGTAAAGAAGCTGTCACATTCCTGAAACGCGTCAAGGAACTGATCGAAGATCCTGAAAGCCTTCTTTTTGAAGCATAATAAAATAGAAACCAGAGCGGAATCGGCTCTGGTTTTATTTTTTTCTTTATTGAAAATTATTTGCATTAAGGAAACATTGTACTTGTTATGCATAATATATTAAAAAGCAGGTGATGAGCTTGAGACGAAGACAAATGAAGATACTGCAATACAGTACGGTTTTAAAGAAACTCGGTGTTCTCAGTGAACAGGAATATGAAAATATTAAAAAGGCTAATAATCTTTCAGCATACTTGCGGAAATATTAAAAAAAGCGGGAATAGTTCCCGCTCCTACATATTTACTAAGTATTTGGCAAATTACTATTAAGTTGAAACTTACTCTTTAAACGGCTTCAATCCCCGTTTTTGAATTTCAGTTTTTAATATCCTAATCCATTCCTTTTCAGACCCTGACTTCAATGCATCACGATACGAGACGACCAGCTGTTCATTACTCATAATTTTCATTATGCATACCTCCTGGTTAAATGGATTGAATATTCTATTTTTAATTATTGTAAAGGTTTTTTAAGTTTTTGTGAACCCTTTATAAAGAAATGATTTATTTCATTATGATGACATTTTTTGCGGCGCATTTCAGCAGCTGATAGTGGACTCGAATACAAACCGAAGGTAAGATTTATATAAATAGATTGCTGAAAGGAGGAAGCCGCTAATGAATCTGGCACTAGACCATCTCGTACACTTTATTAAAGCTGAACCATCTGAACCAGTGAAGAAATGGGGGAATGTGGGATATAAAGCAGTATTGGGAGGAAGCCATGAGAACTGGGGGACATATAACAGCCTTTTATATATCGGGCAGTCATACATTGAATTTTTATCAATTGAATCAAATCATATTGCCGCTGCTGCTGAAAACCCGCTCATTAAACAGCTGACAGATGAACTCCCGTCAGGGGAAGGCATCGGGCAGCTCTGCTTCCGAACCAGTAATATTGAAGAGCTAAAGGCTGAATTAAAGAGGAAAGGCTTTGAGTCCCTTCCAATTTTTGAAGGAAGCAGAAAGAGGCAGGATGGAAGCTTGCTTTCGTGGAAGATGCTGTTCTTTAAAGAAAACCCACATTATAAATATCCTTTCTTTATTGACTGGGGCGTGGAAGACGATAGAAGATTTGAAGAACTGCGACATCTTGGCTTTATTGATGAAAACCTTGAAAATAAAAAAATCGAAGAAGTATTTATAGCCTCCAGTGACTGTGAAATGTCTGCGGATTCATGGAAGGCGATTATGCCGAATTTCATGACCGATGTTTACATAAGCAGCAATGGAAAAGAGAAGAGAGCATCCATTGGAATTGGATCAGTAAAACTCACCTTTTGCCAGCCATTACAGGATGAAGGAAGGGTTTTGGAAGTTCTGAAAAAAAGAGGGGAGAAGCCATTTGCTGTTCAGCTTTCGCCTGGCCTTGAAAAAGAAATAACCCTATTTGAAGCTGTTTATTTTTAAAGGAGGGAGCCCATTGTTAAGGAAATTCACTGTTAACACATCTGAACGAGACCAGTTTCTCGAAATAACTTCAGAAGTACAGGCATACATTAACCAGTGCGGAACCGCTGAAGGAGCAGCAATCGTCTATTGCCCGCATACAACTGCCGGCATCACCATAAATGAGAATGCAGATCCGGATGTTAAGACAGATTTGATCCGCCGATTCGATGAAATATATCCTTGGGATCAGCAAAAAGACCTTCATATGGAAGGGAATACCGCAGCGCATATGAAAGCGGTCACTGTCGGTTCCTCACAGCATATCGTCATTACAGAAGGACAGCTGCTTCTGGGCACCTGGCAGGGTATTTACTTTTGTGAATTTGACGGACCAAGGACGAGGACATTTTATGTAAAAATTTCAGATTGAACATAAAAGAAGCTGCTCCTATATTAAAGGGCAGTTTTTTTATTATGGAGAATCCACATTAGATGAATCTATAGTTATGAGAATTGAGCCAGAAAAATTTATAAGTTATCAATATATGAAAATATTGAATATTCAGCAATATATGATAACATAAAATGTAAGCGTTTTAGATCAGCATCTTAGGGAACTCTTTACACAATGAATAGATCATCATATACCAAGGAGGATTTCTGGATGACGGAATTATTGAACCTAACAGTAGGGAAGCTCCTGGAGGAGAAAGCCGGCCTTCACCCGAATCACGAAGCAGTAGTTTACGCAGATCGCGGGCTCCGAATGAGTTATAAGGAGTTTAATGAATATTGCAGGCTTGCTGCCAAAGGGTTTATGAAGCTGGGTCTTGAAAAAGGAGAGCATATTGCCGCATGGTCAACCAATACGCCCGAGTGGCTTACATGCCAGTTCTCAACAGGCAAAATGGGGGCTGTCCTTGTAACAGTTAATACAAACTATCAAGCTGCTGAGCTTGAATATCTATTAAAGCAATCTGACAGTACAACCATTGTTCTGATGGAAAAGTTCAGAGAAACCTCCTACATAGAAATGCTATACAGTATCGTCCCGGAACTTAAGGATTCTAAGCCAGGGCAGCTGAAAAGCAAAAGACTTCCTTTTTTAAAAAATGTTATCGTGATGGGAGAAAAACGTTTTCCCGGAACTTACAGCTGGGAAGAAATGATCAGGATGGGCGAATCAGTTCCAGACGCAGAACTCAATGAGCGTATGGAGAGCCTGGATCCGGACGATGCCATCAATATGCAATACACATCAGGGACGACAGGCTTTCCAAAAGGGGTTATGCTAACCCATAACAACATTGTTAATAATGGCTATAATATTGCAAATTGCATGCGTTTAACAAAAGATGACCGCTTATGTATTCCTGTTCCGTTTTTCCATTGTTTCGGGTGCGTGCTGGGAACGATGGCATGCATATCCGTCGGCGCAACCATTGTGCCGGTCCAGGAGTTCAGTCCTAAAGCCGTTCTGAAGACGGTCCAGGATGAGAAATGTACAGGCCTGCATGGGGTGCCGACAATGTTTATTGCAGAGCTGAATGATCCCGACTTCTCAAAGTATGATCTATCGACTCTCCGCACTGGCATAATGGCTGGATCCAATTGCCCTATTGAAGTCATGAAAGGCGTTATTGAAAGAATGGGTGCAAGCGAAATAACCATTGCTTATGGACAAACAGAATCCTCTCCCGTTATTACGCAGACACGGACGGATGATCCGATTGAGCTGAGAGTGGAATCTGTGGGAAGAGCACTGCCGAATGTGGAAGTAAAAATTGTGGAACCAGGCACCAATAATGAAGTACCTACTGGAGAACAAGGGGAATTGTGTACAAGGGGCTATCATGTCATGAAGGGATATTATAAAAATCCTGATGCTACGAAAGAAGCCATTGATGAAGAAGGCTGGCTCCATACAGGTGATCTCGCTGTAATGGATGAGAACGGGTACTGTAAAATCACTGGAAGACTAAAGGATATGATCATTCGCGGAGGAGAGAATATATATCCCCGCGAAATTGAAGAATTTCTTTATACGCATCCAGCGATCCTGGACGTTCAGGTAGTTGGAGTCCCAGATGCCGTATATGGTGAGGAAGTGGTCGCCTGGATAATCCTTAAAGAAGACGCTGAATTAACACCAGCCGACCTTCGGGAATACTGCAAAGGGAAAATTTCACGCCATAAAATCCCCCGCTATATTGAGTTTACTAAGCAGTATCCAATGACAGCATCCGGAAAAATCCAGAAATTCAAATTGCGTGAACAGGCTAAAGAAGTCATTGAAAAAGCAAATACATTGAAATAAAGGACATTTAACCTGTTGGGACTTTTCCAGCAGGTTTTTTTATGGAACTCCGCCTTCCCTCATTCATAAGTCTTAATAAATCTCAATCTCCCAGCCAATGTTTTACTGCGTGAAAGTATATAAAATGAGATTAAAGATAAAGTGAAGGGAGAAATGGAAAATGTATGAGGACATCTATGTCATAGAAATTTTAAATAAAGCTAAGCTTAAGGAAATTGCTGAACTAAACACGGCTGATCCATTTCAGGAAAATACGAAGGAAAAATTGTGCTGCAGGCTTCCTTTAGCAAAAAAGTTCACAGTATGCCAATGCAGCTAGGAAGGGGAATATTCTCCGTCCTATTTTTTTGAAAAGAATCTTCTGAAAATGATAGTATAATAAACAAAAGAGAATAAAAAGGGGGAGCAAGTGCTAATGACAACACAAAAGCTGTTTGTTTATGGAACCTTAAGAAAACATGAGTCAAATCACTTTGTTTTAAAAGGCAGTCCCTGCATTGCCGAGCAGGCATGGGTATATGGGGAGTTATATGATACTGGACTCGGCTATCCCTCTATGAAACCATCACTTGACCAAAAAGTATATGGAGAGCTTTATGAAGTGCCTTTAGATCATTTCACTGACCTGGATGAACTTGAAGATTTTATCCCGGGCAGAAAAGATAATTTATATGATCGGGTGGAACAGACTGTTCATACTGATGCAGGAGAGGCAAATGCACTAGTATACGTCTCCTGCCGGGATGATCTTTTAGCCGAACCCATTCTTTATGGAGATTGGAAGCTCTACCGTTTAATGAAGGATAAGCCCGAAAAGACCTTTTATTTTGCATACGGTTCCTGCATGGATGATGAGCGGTTTTGTGTGGCAAAGGTAGATCATCATTTTAAAAGCATTGTCGGCGGGGGGACGCTCACCGGTTATTCGATGCAATACCTATTTTCCAGGGATGATGGAGGAAGGGCGGACATTATAGAAAATGGCGGCGTCACAGAAGGAGTTCTATATGAACTTCCTTATGAAGGAGTTGAATACCTGTTCCATAGAGAAGGTTTTTATGGTCAATGGTATCGTCCTTCCTTTGTGAATGTCAAAGTTGGAGATAAGTTATATGAAGATGTCCTGACTTTTCATGTCTACAATAAAAAGGGCGAGCTTCCCCCGCCAGATCATTACGCTCTTGAAATTCTCCGGGGGGCAAGAGGCAGAGTAAGTGACGATTATTACCGGAAGCTTGAACAGCAGCTGGAAACACTGGGTGTTCAAATTAGATTGGATGCATAGCAGCATAAGACTTAAGGATGAGCATATGTTCATCCTTTTTTCTATATTGTATGGCTGCTGATTCTTCTACAATAAAGGCAGTTAATATGGAATAGGAGGACCATACCATGCATGGAGCAAAATTATATGAAGCACATCTTGATTCAGCCAACTTGGAACGAAGCATCGAGTTTTATGAAAACCTTGGCTTTAAAGCAGCGTACAGAATAGAAGACAGGAAAGCAGCATTTTTCTTTTTGGGGGAAAATAAAGAAACATGCTGGGCATCTGGGAAACAAAAGACTCCCCGATTAAGAGAAGTCATATTGCGTTTTCCGTTTCGCCAGCCAAGCTGCGGGGAACTATGCCTTTTTTAAGGAAAAAGGAATCGAGGCGAGGGAATGCTTTGGCCTACCACCGAAAGAGCCGATTGTCCATACTTGGATGCCAGCTGCTTCGGTATATTTTTATGATCCAGACGGCCATTCATTAGAATATATAGCTGTCTTAGAAGGGGAAGCAAGACCTTACTTGAATCCAACGCACTTAAGTGAATGGGAAGGAATAAAATATGCAAAATTTTTAATTGGTGGTTTGAAACAGGCTAAGCGGGTGGTATATTACCTTTGCCATCATCTTAGAAAGAAGGTCATCAAAATGAAAATTATAGCAGATAATGGCTTTTATGAAGTGGAATATGATAACGAACATTATGACAATTTAGAGTTTGTACGAATAGACCAAATCTGTGAAATTAACTATGTAACAATGAAAAACACAATAACGGGAGAAGTGTATACCTTTGAAGCGGATAAAATCAGGAGATTCCGGAAATTAATGAAGTTAATGCCAGAAGTTAAAGAGAATCTTATTGCAGACAGCAGTTCGTATTCTTTATAATAAATACTAATCAATAAAGTATGCAGACTGTGAAGGAGTGGCAATTATGATTCATTTAAAATGGCATGAACGAGAAACATTGAAAAAAGTAAAATGCGTGCATACAGATGCAGCAAAATACATTGTAAACCGGGCTTTAACAGCAGGGAATATCTATAACGTAAAAAATGAAACTGAAGAATTCTATTTCATCGAAGACAATTCCGGAAAAGTAAGCGGATTTTATAAAGACTATTTCCAGGATGCTTAATTCATTAAAGAAAACGGCCTTATGAAGGCCGTTTTCTTTTTTTACCTTTGTGCAGGGAAAATTCTGCGGACAGTTTCTGTAAATTCATCAAAAAATCCTTCGATTGGCTGACCAGCTCGAATGTCCTCTGTATATCCTGTCATTCGATCATAAAAGTCGGGGTTAACAGAAACGTATACATTATCAATATCCTGATCGACTGCTTTAACCTGATCTGAAATCTTCCCCTCGACATCCTTAGTCAAATCTCCATTTCCATCACTCAAGCGTGCGGCAACATAGGCATTATTATCTGTCACGATTACATTCGCAGTCTCAACCTCTGGAATGGAAGTAATTTTATCGGCAGCTTTATCAGCAACCTTCATTCGCGGGGATTCATTTTGATTTTCATTGTCCGTTCCTGTGCGGGTAAGATCAATCCCCGGTTCAGTTGTGCGTCCATTTTCGCCATAGTTGCTGTCGTTTACTTTTGTAGGCTCTGTCAAGTCTCTGTTTCTTTGAGCTGTTTCATTCATATCCGCGTCATTCATGCCGCAGCCTGCAAGCAATGCAGCTGACAAGGCCCCTGCCAAAAATAATTTCCTCTTGATCATTCACTTTCCTCCTTCCGTTTTCCCCCTTATCTTTCCATGAATAGGTGCTCTTATTCAGATTCTTTAATAAAATAAACAAAAAAGGAGCAGGGCATTAAGCCCGCTCCTCATATAATTATGATTCTGACATGATCTGCACAGCATCAGGTTTATCTTTTGTATATAATCTTCTGCCAAGCCATGATTGAAAAACTAAAAATATTCCGCCCGCAGTCCAATATAGCGGCAAAGCTGCAGGTGCATTTAAAGAAACCAGCATAATCATTACAGGAGATAATAAACCAATCAATTTCATTTGCTTTGGCGTTTGAGCAGTCATATTAGTTAGAGTGAACCGGTACTGAAGATAGTACACAATTCCTGCAATGATTGTGATCCAAATATCAGAATGACCAAGATTGAACCAGAGAAACGAATGTGCAGCAATTTCCTGATTTCCTCTTATGGCATAATAGAACCCCATCAGAATGGGCATTTGTATAAAGATTGGCAGACATCCTGCAGCATTCAAAGGATTTACTCCATGAGATTGATACAAACCGAACATTTCCTGCTGCAGCTTTTGCTGCTCCTGTGGTTTTTTCGCTGTTTTCAGCTTTTGCTGGATTTTTTCAAGTTCAGGTTTTAACTTATCCATTTTTTCTTTCATTAAGCTTTGATTTTTATATTGTTTGAGCATTAATGGCATTAATATCAGCCTAATCATTATGGTAATGAAGATAATAGCCAGGCCGAAATTGCCATGAAAGAAAACAGCTGTTCCATGTATTGCCAATGCAAACGGATCGACAAAATAATGATGGAAAAAGCCTGTTCCTTCTCCTCCTTGTGCCTGACAGGCAGATAAGAATATAGGCAGTACAGTAATCATGGTAATGGCTAGCAACAGTTTAATTTTTCTCATACAGGTCAAACCTCCCGCTATATTTTTTCTTTAAATAGGGGAGAGACCTTCTGGCTCATCACTTTGTTCACCTTTTTTCAGTATAAGTTTTGCAATCCAGGACTGAATCGAATCGCAAATAAAGCCCCGATCCATGCGGAACTCTGGAAGGCTTTCATATTCTCTTTGTTCATTCTCAATATATCTGCTACTGTATAAAGTCGGCTCTATTTTCCAAATGATTAACAGCTTGGCAGCTAAACCAATGATATATGTTAAATACAGAGTATATTCTGATGAAATAAAAGACGATTCAGTTATTATTTCAAAGATATTATTTCACCTCTATTCACAGATTTAAGTATAATTGAATGCTCTATTGAAAACAATTGCAGATGTAACCAATTGCAAAAAGTTATCGTTTGTCCATTCTATTGTACCTATACAGGAATATAATAGGAGAAAGTATATATATTATCGGCTTAGTTTGATACACTCTATCAGGGAGATTAATTAATCATTATCTCTAGTTCAATACATGAATGGTGGGGTATTTTGTCTTTGTTAAAACAAAAAACAATTATAACACTTTCCAAACTCCTCGTACCCTTATTCATTTTGCTGATTGTCATGGTGGAGGCAAAAGGGATATTCATTGATTTTAATTGGGCTCTCCTTGAGCTTTATATTGACCGGCTAACCTTCCAAAGGCTATTTTTTATCCTTTTATTGGGACTGGCTGCACTTTTTCCAATGTATTTTTATGATGAAATACTCCAAAGGCTTTTCAGAATTAGAGTGCCTAAAAAAAAGCTATTATTTTATTCTTTATCTGCCAATGCATTCTCTAACTTTCTCGGATTTGGGGGTGTGGCCGGAGCTACACTCAGGTCCTATTTTTATAAGGATTACCTGACTGCCAATACTCCGTATATCAAAATAATTGCCAAGCTGTCGCTTTTTTACCTAACCGGCTTGTCCATATTGTCATGGATCGTCCTTTTTACAGATTTACATTTATACGATGATGTTAAACTTATAAAGATTGCAGTCTGGGCCGTTGCAGCTTATACACCTCTGCTGCTGTGCGTTTACTTTTTTAAGTCGTCTTTTTGGAATACGAAGCACATCAAAAAAGGATTTGCAGGGGAATTGCTGGCTGTTTCTTTATCAGAGTGGCTATTTATCATCATTTGTATCTGGGGAATAGCCCGGGCACTTGAAGTATCGATTTCATTTTTTGTTCTGTTTCCCATTGTCATCATTTCAGCTTGCGCTGGCATTGCGAGTATGATCCCTGGAGGAATTGGTTCATTTGATTTTGTATTTTTGATCGGACTGGAATCACAAGGTGTTCCCACCGAATTGGGGCTCTTGATTCTCATGTTCTACCGTCTCAGCTATTATGTAGTTCCTGTGTTTATTGGCACTCCCTTTGTCATGAACCAGTTTTGGAATAACAGAATGCCGAAAAACAGCTTCAAAATATAAAAGAGCCTTTGTGGGCTCTTTTTTTGCTGTCTAGCTCCAGCGGCTCCTAGAAACTCGGGATCATAAGCCGATTCCTTTCAGAAGGAAAAACGCCTTCTCACAGGGAGCGGCTTATGCCTGAGGGACGCAGGACAAGGAAGGCTTCGTCAGCATAAACATCGCACAACCGAAAGCGGCAGCTTTTGGGAGGACGTCGCGATCTTAGTCTGCATTCCTTCGTGGGCAAGGCGCTTCCGCTTTTCTTACTCACCAAAGAACATCAAGTATATCTTTGTTGAATAAATTTGTATCAATATTGCATGCCTTCGCATCAATTCCGTACTGCCAGCCTGCAATCAATGAATTTGCAGGAGCTTCTGGTTTATATCCAGGCGCCTGTTCCTGCTTAGTAATTCCTGCATTTGGCGCAGCTGTCCATATGAATGTATTTTCAAGAAGGGAAGAATTTTCGGCTGCTGCTTGACTGAAAGATTTAGTCAGGTCCTGTTCCTTATCAAAAATCCCATATATGCCAGGATGATAGGGTGACTCCTCCATTGCTTGATACCAGCCTTCAATGAAGGCAGAATCAACAGGATAATCGGGCTCAATATCCGCGAAAATCGCTACACCCTCCGGGATTCCCAGCTCCTTTGCCAATTGGACAGCTGCATTCGCCTCACTCTGTCCATTTTCCAGGCCAGTTGCCTCATTAAATCGATTCCAAATCACGAGTAATTTAATATCATTCCTTTGCAGAAGTTCAGCCTCTTGGGGTGTAATGCCTGCAGATACACCTTCTTTTTCACCTAAATAGCGTCCCCACACTTTAGGTGACCCGAAGTTTTCCCGAACGCATGAAAGCAAGTCGCTTGTGGTGAGACTTGCAGAGTCTACACCCCAAACGACTTCATCATCCTCTGACTTGCCATCCTGGTCATTTTTCGCACCTTTATCTCCGCTGCTGTCTTTGGTGCCGCTATTTTCATTTCCATTACCTGTTTGATTGGAGTCCTGATTTTTATCAGCCTTATTTTTGATTGTATTTGTTACATTAACATCCACATTTACCTCAATGTCATTCGTAACATTATTGTCGATTTGACTATCTTCACCATTATTCAAATCGTTGTCGATTGAGTTATTTACATTAGCTTTATTTCCTTTTATATTATTTTTTACTTGATTACTGATATCACTGTCATTGCTTTTGCTTTGGCCATCTGTAGTAGTCTGGGTTTTTGGCGCGTCATCCTTTGAATCCATGAGGGAGAAAGCAAAGAGCGAAATCATTACGGCAAAAAATGCGGTCACAACGAAAGGCAAAAGGCCCCGTCTTTCCATATCCCACAGCCCTCCTTGTCAGTTCATGACATCCTATGCGGAGGGCAGAAAGTTGGTGATTGCCGTAATAGGCAAGTGCAGTCCGAGGGAATATTCCTTCATCTTATCTCAATATAATATCCCAGCATGTGACACTCGGGAAATAATTTCAAAGCGTTATAACAGGATAATATCATCATTCAATATAACGAACAGCCGCAGAAGAATGTGTAAAAAAATCCTTAACGGGTAAATAACCGTATGCCTGGAGGTTGAAAAATTTGATAAAGACGGGAAACTTCACTACTATAAAAATAATAGCCAAATTTTTCATCCATTTAAGAGGATAAAAAATTGAATGGGGGATAATGGGGATAATAGCAGATAAGATATTTTTAAAAGGGATTGTTATATTTGTCACAGGAGGTTTTCGATAATGCAGAGGGAATTTGCGGATGATAGTATAGCCTTGCATACTGATCTGTACCAAATAAATATGGCCCAGACCTACTGGGAAGACAACATACATAATAAAAAGGCGGTCTTTGAAGTGTTCTTCAGGAAGCTGCCCTTTGGCAACGGCTATGGAATTTTTGCCGGCCTGGAAAGAGTTATAGAGTATATAGAAAACTTTAGATTTACAGACAGTGATCTGCAGTACTTAAAAAACGAATTGAATTATGAAGAAGGTTTCCTCGAATACTTGAAAAATATGAGGTTTTCAGGGACCATCAAATCAATGGAAGAAGGTGAGCTTGTATTCGGCAATGAGCCCATTTTGCGAGTAGAAGCCCCGCTGGCTGAAGCACAGATTATTGAAACAGCTATTTTGAATATCATTAACTACCAGACATTGATTGCTACAAAAGCAACCCGAATCAAAGAAGTAATTGGCGATGGAACAGCCATGGAATTCGGTTCAAGAAGAGCCCATGAAATGGATGCAGCTATCTGGGGAACAAGAGCTGCCTATATCGGCGGCTTTGATGCAACATCTAACGTTAGAGCAGGCAAGAAGTTTGGCATTCCTGTTGCAGGGACACATGCCCATTCATTTGTACAGGCTTACCGGGACGAGTATACAGCTTTTAAGAAATATGCCCAGACCCATAAGGACTGTGTTTTTCTCGTCGATACGTATGACACTCTTAAATCCGGAGTCCCGAACGCAATTAAAGTGGCGAAGGAAATGCAAGGTCAAATTAACTTTAAAGGTATAAGGCTTGATAGCGGGGACTTGGCTTATCTTTCTAAAAAAGCAAGAAAAATGCTGGATGATGCAGGTTTTCCTGAAGCAAAGATTATTGCTTCAAATGATCTGGATGAATACACCATCATAAACCTGAAAGCTCAAGGAGCGAAAATCGATATTTGGGGCATTGGCACAAAACTCATTACAGCGTACGAACAGGCTGCATTAGGGGCTGTTTATAAACTCGTTTCAATAGAAGATGAAAATGGCAAAATGGCTGACACCATAAAAATAAGCGGCAACCCAGAGAAAGTGACAACTCCCGGATTAAAGAGGGTTTATCGGATTATTAACAGAGATAACCATAAATCAGAAGGGGACTACATTGCTCTGGATCATGAAAATCCTCAAGCTGAGCCAAAGCTTAAGATGTTCCATCCTGTTCACACATTTATAAGCAAGTTTGTTACAAATTTCGAAGCCAGGGAACTGCATAAAGTGATATTTCAGGAAGGCAAGCTTACCTATAAAATTCCATCTTTAAAAGACATGCAAATCTTTGCAAAGGATAATCTCAATGTATTATGGGATGAGTACCGCCGTTCCTTAAATCCAGAGGAATACCCAGTCGACCTTAGCCAGGAGTGCTGGGATAATAAGATGAAAATGATCAGCCAGGTGAAAGAAAATATAAAAGGCTGAAGCTTTAAGAAGAGGGAGGAACCTGCAATGAATCTGCAAAAAGAAATTATGGAAAGTTTAAATGTAAATCCGAATATCGATCCAAAGGAAGAAATAAAGAAAAGAATTGAGTTTCTAAAGGATTATCTTGTTAAAACAAATTCAAAAGGTTATGTACTAGGCATAAGCGGCGGCCAGGATTCCACTCTTGCCGGAAGACTTGCGCAGCTTGCGGTTGAAGAGCTTCGAAAAGAAGGGAAGGAGGCAACATTCATAGCAGTCCGCCTTCCGTACGGCGTTCAGCAGGATGAGAAGGATGCACAGCTTGCCCTTTCCTTTATTCAGGCCGACAAAGAAGTGGTCTTTAATATTAAAAATGCAGTCGATGAATTGAAAACCGAGTATGATCGTATAATTCCGGAAGAACCCCTGAAGGATTATCATAAAGGCAATGTTAAAGCCCGCATGAGAATGATTGCCCAATATGCAATTGGCGGCCAATACGGCTTGCTGGTCATTGGCACGGATCATGCTGCAGAAGCAGTGACTGGATTCTTCACAAAATACGGCGATGGCGGCGCAGATGTCCTGCCGCTGTCCGGACTGACAAAAAGACAGGGAAAAAAACTTCTTAAAGAGCTTGGGGCAGAAGAAAGACTATACTTAAAAGTACCTACAGCCGATCTTCTTGACCAGAAACCCGGACAGGCTGATGAAACTGAATTAGGTATCTCATACGATGAATTGGATGACTACCTTGAAGGGAAATCAGTAAGTCCGGAAGCTGCAAATAAAATCGAAAAACGCTATATGGTTTCTGAACACAAGCGCCAGCTGCCTGCATCGATGCACGATAACTGGTGGAAATAAGCACACTTAAAAAGGAAAATCCATTTAGGGATTTTCCTTTTATTTTTGGTTCAGCCTATTCAGCATTTCCCGATAAAACCGTTCTGGTTCATCCACATTCAGCACGATGCGGCTGGCCTTTCTTTTTAAGCCATACATTAATTCATAAACCTGGGGATCTTTCAGCAGAATTTCTAACATCGGCTTTTCTTGAATTAAATCAGGCACTCTGGCATCAAATAGATCATTCATTTCTTGTCTGCTGAACTTTTCAGGGCCATCATAGTACATGATTTCTTTAACATTTTCCAATGGAAGGTACATGCTTTTTGAGAATCCGGACTGCAGCAGCAAGTGAGAATCAGTAAGCACGAAAGGTGTTAAGCGAGTGGCGTTTATCTCGGCCAGAAAGTACAAAATACCATAAATATTTGCTATTAATACGATATATGCTGCAATAACATTCCATGAATGAAGCCAATAATGCAGTCCGATTGATTCAATGGCAATCGCATGGATCAGCATGATATAAACGGCATTCACACTTGTTTTTTGATGGTAGGTAAAAGAATCGCCATGCTTTATCGAAGTTTTCTTTTTCCATGAAAACAGGGCGTAATTTACCATGGCGAATTCAGTCACAAAAACAGATCCTATTTTATGGTTGGGTAAATGCTTTTCCGCAGATCTCTTGGCATTAAAGAGAAAAAGTGAATTGTTTCCACTCAGCCTGCGATATTCTCTTAAAAGTCCTGGCAGTTTAGTTAGAATCCTATAGGCAATAAACAGCTCCAACCCAATAAAAAGCATTTCGGAAAAAACAATTAAATAGGGCAAAAAGGGAAATTGCGGGAAATGCCTGGCAGGGATAATAAGATAAGCGGCAGCGTATCCTGCTAAAATGACTGCTCCTAAATACTTCAACGAATATCTCTTGCGCAGTACGAGGAAATACGCCAATAGCGGTACAACGACCAGAAAATCAAGCAGGGAGCCCAACGCCGCTACGTCTGGAACCGGATCAAAAAGGGTGGTTCTATATAGAGTATAGTTGGAAAGCAGAATCAAGCATGTAAGTACACCAAACCATAGCCATTTAGGCCTTTTCAAGGAAATTGTCATAATTATCCACCTCAATTAAATTATAGGTTAGAGAGAGGTGAAATGATACTGAAATCAAGCTAAATTCGGACTCAGCGTGTATCTGATTACGATTTTGTGTCCGAACACTAGTCAATTTCGGACTCAACGACCAGCCGTTTGCGGTTTTGTGTCCGAACACCAGTCAACTTCGGACACTACGACCATCCCTTCGCGATTTTGAGTCCGAACCCCAGTCAACTTCGGACTCAACGACCAGCCGTTCGCGGTTTTGTGTCCGAACCCCAGTCAACTTCGGACTCAGCGAGCATCCGTTCGCGATTTCGAGTCCGAACACCAGTCAACTTGGACTCAACGACCATCCGTTCGCGATTTTGAATCCGAACACCAGTCAACTTCGGACTCAACGACCATCCGTTCGCGGTTTTGAGTTCGAACCCCAGTCAACTTCGGACTCAACGACCATCCGTTCGCGGTTTTGTGTCCGAACCCCAGTCAACTTCGGACTCAACGACCATCCGTTCGCGGTTTTGAGTCCGAACACCAGTCAACTTCGGACTCAACGACCATCTGTTCGCGATTTTGTGTCCGAACACCAGTCAACTTCGGACTCAACGACCATCTGTTCGTGATTTTGAGTCCGAACACCAGTCAACTTCGGACTCAAAGACCATCCGTTCGCGATTTTGAGTCCGAACCCGACACCTATACTGCAAAAACCAACAAATACAAGATACAAACAAAGCCCCAACAGCAATTGGGGCAAACCACGTAAAACGCTGTATCTAAAATCATAAATCAAAACCAACTTTTTAAAACCCAGTCAAAAGCTGATATGCCCATTCTGCCATTTCCTCACTTGGCGGCTGAATCTCCTTCAGCGGATATTCCAATCCGAGTGCTTACCATTTGTATACACCAAGCTTGTGATAGGGAAGGACCTCAATTTTTTTTACATTCTTCAGCTTTTTAATGAACCCCCCCCAGCTGTTCCAGATCACTATGATCATCAGATATTGCAGGCACAAGAAACGTGCCGGATCCATACAGGCACCTAATGAAGAAATTCTTACAATCAGCGCCAACAATTACCTGTTTAATAGAATAAGAGATTTTGATTAAATATAAATATGAAAACATTATCAAAAATTTCATTCATTCTAATGTTGTCTGTCGCACTTGTCTTTGGATTCAATTTCGATGCAAAAGCATCAACAGTACATACCGTTCAGCCAGGGGATACAATGTGGAAGATCGCCCTGAAGTATCAGGTGGGAGTTCCTGAAATCATTAATGCCAATGGGCAGATTTCGAATCCGAACTTCATTTATCCTGGGCAAAAGGTGAATATCCCTGCATTATCAAAAGCTACCACAAGTGTGGAAGAGCAGGTAGTTCAGCTTGTAAACCAGGAAAGGGCAAAGTATGGATTAAAGCCCTTAAAATCAAATTGGGAGCTTGCGAGAGTGGCAAGATACAAATCTCAGGATATGATCAATAAGAAGTATTTCGATCACAACTCTCCTACATACGGAAGCCCGTTTGATATGATGAAGAGCTTTGGAATTACTTACAGAACCGCTGGAGAAAACATTGCTGCAGGTCAAAAAACACCTCAGGAAGTTGTAACAGCATGGATGAACAGCGAGGGCCACCGCAAGAACATCCTATCAGCCAATTTCACAGAAATCGGAGTGGGATATGCACAGGGCGGTTATTATGGACATTATTGGACACAGATGTTTATTGGGAGGTAAGAGAAGAAGAAAAGCGGAAGCGCCTTGCTCACGAAGGAACGCAGACTAAGAACGCCACGTCCTCCCAAAAGCTGCCGCTTTTGGTCGTGCGATGATTATGCTGACGAAGCCTTCCTTGTCCTGGGACCTCATCCCGAGGGGACAGGCTGCTTGCGCTAGAAAGCTTTCGAAGTAAAAAGTTTTCTTTTTATTTAGAAAAGCACCGGATTATCCGGTGCTTTCCCTTTTCCCATTAGTTAGTCTACTACAATATAAGCAATCATTGGTCCGCTATTATCCTTATCCGGATGAGTAAGACACACTAGACGGTAAACGCCCTCCTTATCAAATTGAAGTGGGACAACCGTTTCTTCTGCTTTTTTTACCACACCTTTAATATCAGTCCCTTCTATGATGTATGGATGTTCCATTCCATTAACTCCCCAAATCTTCAAATTTACCTTTTCATCTTTTTCCAGAAAAATAGTTCCCGGATCCCAGCGATAAGCTTCAAATTCTTTGCCATCAGGCAGCTTGGCTTTAAATTCTCCTGTAACCATATGAATTTCCCGGACTTTTTCGCCCTCCGTCTGGTTGAATACTGTCAAACTATCAGATTTTGAAAAAAACCATACTGATGCAGAAACGATGACTGAAAATATGATGACAAATGCAATGATGCTGCGTTTCTTTAATACAAGAAAAGGCATGCTCATACTCCTTCCTAATTGGTTGTCCATATATAGATATGCAGGAAGGGCATCATAACTTGTCTAATATTTCTGAGATTTTTACGATAATTTCTTTACAACTGTCAAAATATTATTTCATAATAGAATTAAAAAAGGATGTGGCAGCATGTACAAAGTACTTGTGGCCAATCGGGATGAGTACGATACGAAAGGCATAGAGTGGCTTCTTAAATCTTCTATGAACGCATGGCAGGTAGAGTCAGCACAAAATGAATCAGGGCTTATTAAGAAGCTTGAAACTTTTCAGCCAGACCTATTGATTTTTGAACTTGATCTGATAAATGAAGAAAGTTATGGTTCATTTTTAAAAACCACTCAGATCATAGGGCCGGATTTGATTGCCTTAACAATGGAAGCGACCTTTTCACAAGCAAAAAGAGCCATCGACATGGGTGTATCTGATTTAATACTTAAGCCGATTTCAGCAGATATTTTATTAAAATCAGCGCGAAAGATTCATAGGCGCAATCAGATGATTAGTCGGACTGCAGCACAAAAATCCAGTCAGAAAGCTGAAAAAGACTTCAATTACCAGGATTTATTTATAGAAGAATCTAATTCGGCTGAACCACTTGTATCTATCGGAATTAAGACCAAAAATCCTCTGGAGCTTCCAAAGCTGTTTAAATTTCTTGAAAGCTATACTTTCCAAAAAACAGTTCACTATTTTATTTTGAATGATATGATTTTGATTATTGCTGAGAAATCTGATGTGGCCTGGAAAGAGGAGAGCCTGAGATTTATGAGAGATTGGCAGGAAACGTCGGCAGAACAAATTGCGATCAGCATTTATACTGGTAAGGAGGGCAGCGGAACCGTCAGAAGCCACTATCTTGCGAACAGGAAGCTGATGGAGTTAACTTTTTACAGGGGATTTAATCAGGTAATTGAGGAGAGCTCATTGCCTAAATGGCTATCAATTGATCCATTCTTAACCCCCGAGGAACAGAGCAGGTGGATTGATTTCCTGAATCAGTCTGATTTAGAAGCACTGAAGTCATGGTTTTACGAGGAGTTTCTTATTTTGGCAGACCCTTATCCGGAACCAGGACTCATCAGAATTCGGCTGACCAGTATTCTTGCGCAAATTCGCAGGCATATGAAGACTTTCCGGCTGGCAGACGGGGATATGGAGAAAGAATATCTTCGTTTATTCCAGACTATCCTTTATTCCCCCTTGATCTACCAGGTCATTAACGAAATGATTAGCTTCATTTCCTTTGTTTTTGAAACCATACGCTCTGATAAAAAGCTGAAGCTGGAACTTACTGACAGAGTCCTATTCTTTATTGAGACGAATTACTGGGACCCTAAGGTTACTCTTGAAAGGGCAGCTGAATATGCAGATCGAAACCCGAATTATATCAGCTCCATGCTCGCAAAAAAATGCGGCAAGTCGTTCCGGGAGCTGCTTAATGAAACCCGGATTAGGCAATCTGCGAAGCTTTTGATGGAATCAGAAATAAGCATTAAGGAAATCGCATCTGTCTGCGGTTTTCGCAATCAGCAATATTTCAATAAAGTTTTCAGTAAGATTAAAGGAATGCCGCCAAATCAATTTAGAAAGAGCATGCATAAAACCTCCGTGTAACCGGAGGTTTATTTTTTGGTTCTAATTATAAAAATACTAATATTTATATAAAATTCATAAAAATACACTATAAAAATATAACAAAATTATAAAAAATCAAATTTAATTATTATACTTTTCAGATAGTTCTCATTATAAAATCTAAATATGAGATAACATTGGAGGGATAACAATGAAAGCGGAAACAAAAAGAGAAATAAAAAACTATCAAGGCAGTGAGCTTCATGCTAAGGGCTGGATTCAGGAAGCAGCACTCCGCATGCTTATGAATAACTTAGACAAAGAAGTTGCAGAGATTCCTGAAGAGCTGGTTGTTTACGGTGGGATTGGGAAGGCAGCACGAAATTGGGACTGCTATAACGCGATTGTCAAAACATTGCATGAATTAGAAGACGATGAAACACTTCTTGTCCAATCCGGCAAGCCGGTTGCGGTCTTTAAATCACATAAAGATGCACCGAAGGTATTGATCGCCAATTCGAATCTTGTGCCTGCCTGGGCGAATTGGGATACCTTCCATGAGCTTGATAAGAAAGGCTTGATGATGTACGGCCAAATGACAGCTGGAAGTTGGATTTATATCGGAAGTCAGGGAATCGTGCAAGGAACCTATGAAACCTTTGCTGAGCTTGGCAGACAGCACTTCTCCGGTTCACTGAAACAGACCATTACTTTAACAGCAGGACTTGGAGGAATGGGGGGCGCTCAGCCGCTTGCAGTAACAATGAATGATGGTGTCTGCATTGCTATTGATGTAGATGAACACCGCATTGACCGCAGACTTGAAACCAAATATCTGGATACAAAAGTTTATTCAATTGAAGAGGCTATTAAATTAGCAACAGAGGCAAAACACGAGGGCCGCCCGCTTTCTATCGGCCTCTTAGGCAATGCAGCTGAAATTCTGCCAAAAATGCTGGAAATGAACTTCATCCCGGATGTCCTGACTGACCAGACTTCTGCACATGATCCTTTAAATGGCTATGTTCCAATCGGCTATTCTTTAGAAAATGCAGCTGTTCTGCGAAAGGAAAATGCTGCTGAATATGTTCAGAAGTCAAAGGCCAGCATGGCTGTCCATGTTCAGGCTATGCTGGACATGCAAAAGAAAGGTGCAGTCACATTTGATTACGGAAACAATATCCGTCAGGTGGCAAAAGATGAAGGTGTTGAGAAAGCATTTGATTTCCCTGGATTCGTGCCTGCCTATATCCGGCCGCTATTCTGTGAAGGAAAGGGACCTTTCCGCTGGGTAGCACTATCGGGAGATCCTGAAGATATCTATAAAACCGATGAAGTGATCCTGCGCGAATTTGCTGATAACGAACACCTTTGCAAATGGATCAGGATGGCACAGGAGAAAATCCAATTCCAGGGCCTGCCTTCAAGAATTTGCTGGCTTGGATATGGGGAGCGCGCCCGATTTGGAAAAATAATTAATGATATGGTGGCAAAAGGTGAATTGAAAGCACCTATCGTTATTGGCCGCGACCACCTCGATTCTGGTTCCGTTGCATCACCGAACCGTGAGACAGAGAGCATGAAGGACGGCAGTGATGCAGTGGCAGACTGGCCGATCCTGAATGCACTGATCAATGCGGTCGGCGGTGCAAGCTGGGTATCCGTCCACCATGGAGGCGGTGTAGGAATGGGCTACTCACTTCATGCTGGAATGGTCATCGTGGCAGACGGCACAAAGGAAGCAGAACAGCGCCTTGAACGGGTGCTTACATCTGATCCGGGCATGGGAATTGTGCGCCATGTTGATGCAGGCTATGACCTTGCTATCAAAACAGCAAAAGAAAAAGGCGTAAACATTCCGATGATGAAATAAAGATTTTTTAATGTATTTTATAAACTTTGCAAATGATGGCGGAAAACAAGCAAAGAAAACACCAAATCAGCAAATAAGCCATGCAATTTGCAAATAAGCCAGTCAATTCAGCAAAGAAAACTCTTAAACTGGCAAATAGCCTTTTATATTTTCTAATAGGAAGCACTCCAATCCGTTATTATTTCGGATTGGAACTTCCATTTTTTAAGGAGGAGCACATTATGCACTCAAAACCTATTTTTATCAAACATGCAAATCAAATGATTACATTAAAGGGCAGCTCCGCACAGCCCTTGACGAAAGAAAAAATGAGTGAACTTCACATCATAGAAGACGGGGCGGTATGGATCGAAGAAGACATTATCAAATCAGCAGGTACAACAGCGGAACTGGAAGCTGACTATCAAAGCCGGCTTCATGATGCTGAAATCATTGATGCCTATGGGAAAATTCTTCTCCCAGGACTTGTTGATCCGCATACACATCTAGTTTATGCAGGCAGCAGGGAAGAGGAGTTCAATATGCGCCTGAACGGGGCGACGTATATGGAAATTATGAACAATGGCGGCGGAATTCACGCCACCACTTCAATGACCAGAAAAGCATCTGAAGAGGAATTGGTAGAAGCGAGTCTTGTCCGTCTGGATCGCTTTCTTAAACACGGAGTAACAACAATAGAGGCAAAAAGCGGATATGGCCTGGATTGGGAAACGGAGCGCAAGCAGCTGACTGCAGCCCAGAAAGCGGATGAACTGCATCCGGTGGATATTGTCCGCACCTTTATGGGTGCACATGCGGTTCCTGCAGAATACAAAGAGAATCCAGACGCTTTTGTTGATTTGGTCATTGAAGAAATGCTTCCGAAAGTAGCGGAAGAAAAGCTTGCCGAATTCAACGATATTTTCTGTGAAAGGGGCGTATTCACTCCAGAACAGTCCAGAAAGCTGCTTGAAGCAGGGAAGAAGCTTGGCCTGATTCCAAAAATCCATGCTGATGAAATCGAACCATATGAGGGAGCGGAACTTGCCGCGGAAGTCGGTGCCATTTCTGCAGATCATTTGCTTAGAGCATCTGATAAAGGCATGGAAATGATGGCTGAAAAGAGAGTAATCGGTGTGCTTCTTCCAGGCACAGCTTTCTTCTTGATGGCCGAAGCCGCCAGAGGACGCCGGATGATCGATAAAGGTGTGCCGGTTGCTTTATCAACGGATTGCAACCCCGGCTCTTCTCCAACCTGCTCCATGCCTTTTATGATGAATCTTGCTTGTATGCACATGGGTTTAACGCCGGCAGAAGCCATTACTGCCGCTACAATTAATGCAGCACATGCCATCAATCGGGCAAAAGAAGTGGGAAGCATTGAAGCGGGGAAAAAGGCTGATCTGCTGCTGCTCAATGTACCAAACTACATGCAAATGCAATACCACTACGGAATGAACCATACAGACACCGTGATTAAAAATGGGAAAGTGGTCGTTAAAGGAGGAAGCTTATGCTGCCAACAATAAATTCTCCCGGGTTCTTTTGGCCGCAAGCCGAATTAGGAACTGACGTTAAGGTTAATGAATGGATACGCCAAATCCAGAGGGAAGAGGAGTTGAAAAAAGAAAAATGGGATGTCGTGCTATTTGGTGTCCCTCTTTCCCGCTCATCCATAAGCCCATCAGGAGCATCTGAATTCCCTGAATCATTCAGGAGATCCTGGAAAGGCTTTTCCACATACAATCTGGATTTTGAAAGTGATCTTCAAAAGATGAAGGTTGCAGATCTTGGCGATGTAAAAATGCATTTCACGGATATTCCGCAATGCCATTCCAATATCAAACAGACAATGAAAGATATAAGAAAACAGTTTCCTGATTCATTTCCAATTGCGATTGGAGGAGACCACTCCATTACAGCCATGCTTGTCAGCGGTCTGAAAGAACTGGAGCCAGAAAAAGAAATCGGCATACTTCAGCTCGATACTCACCTTGATCTCAGAAGCCTTGAAGACCATGGGCCGACTAATGGGACACCAATCCGCAACCTGATTCAGAACAGCATGATTAAAGGGGAAAATGTCTATAATATTGGCCTTCATGGCTTTTTTAACAGCCAGTCACTTATCAGTTATGCAAAAGAGCACAAACTCAATTATATTACGCTGAAAGAAGCCAGAAGACGGGGAATTGAAGAAACGGTTAAAGAAGCACTTTTACAGCTGGAGTCAAAAGTGGATAAAATTTACGTCACGATTGACATGGACGTGCTTGATATCGGCTTTGCTCCTGGGGTTCCTGCATCCACACCAGGCGGCATGAGCACCGAAGAATTATTCAGTGCGGTATATGCTGCAGGACTTTCTTCCAAAACTGCAGCCATGGATATAGTTTGCCTCGATCCAACAAGAGATCACCAGGCACAGCCAACGGTGAAAGCAGGCACTTACACTTTTCTGACCTTTTTGACAGCATTAATGAACAGGAGGTAAGGGGCTGATTTTGCTCCTTACCGCTAAATTACTAGGGGGAATGAGAATGGAAAAAGAAACTGCAGTGAATCAATCTCACCAGCCTGAGCTCAAGAATCCAAATGCAGCTTTGAAAAATAAGGTTAAATTTTTTCTTTTCAGCGCAATTGGCCTATTTATGTTTTTTGTTCCCGTCACCGTTAATGAGAAATCCTCCATCATGCTTGACCATATTGTCACAGCCATTCAGACTTCCATACCTGCAGCTGTCCCTTATTATGCCTTACTCGTCATCCTGCTTGGCGCCATTTATCCTTTCTATACAAAATCCTGGAACAAGAACAAGGTAAATATTGTATTTTCCATTTTTAAAGTGAGTGGGTTATTTGTCGCCATAATGATCGTCTCCGGCTATGGCCCTGACTGGCTATATGACCCGAGTATGGGGCCGTTTTTGTTTGACAAACTCGTCGTGCCTGTCGGGCTGCTCGTTCCAATCGGCTCCGTTTTTCTTGCACTGCTGGTTGGATATGGTCTCCTTGAATTTTTCGGTGTCATAATGCAGCCGATTATGAAGCCGATCTGGAAAACACCCGGGAAATCTGCAATCGATGCAGTGGCTTCTTTTGTAGGAAGCTATTCAATCGGGCTGCTCATTACAAACAGGGTATTCAAAGAAGGAAAATACAGTATTAAGGAAGCTGCCATTATAGCTACCGGATTCTCAACGGTCTCCGCAACGTTCATGATTGTTGTTGCCAAAACACTTGGATTGATGGAAATCTGGAACACATATTTTTGGACGACCTTTGCTGTAACCTTCATCGTAACGGCTATTACGGTAAGAATCTGGCCTCTTAGATCAATGAGCGAAGAATATTACAATGGACAGCTGCCTCCAAAGGAAACCTTTTCAGGGAGCCGTCTGCAGGCAGCCTGGAAAGAAGCGATGGATACAGCCGCTCAGTCCCCGGGATTATGGAAAAACATCAGAGATAATTTAAAAGATGGGTTTGTCATGACGATGTCCATTTTGCCATCCATTATGTCAGTAGGTTTATTAGGCTTGGTTCTTGCAGAATTCACTCCTGTTTTCGACTGGCTTGGATATATCTTTTATCCTTTTACGGCTCTAGTGCAGCTGCCTGAGCCATTATTAGCAGCAAAAGCAAGTGCAGTGGGGATTGCTGAAATGTTTTTGCCGGCATTGCTTGCAGCAGAGGCAGCACTGGCCACTAAATTTGTTATCGGAGTCGTTTCAGTATCAGCTATCATTTTCTTTTCTGCACTTGTCCCGTGTATTCTATCAACAGAGATCCCGATCACCATTCCTCAGCTGCTTGTCATCTGGGCAGAAAGAACAATTCTAACGATACTGATTGCTGCGCCTCTGGCCTATATATTGCTTTAACTGGAAAATCCCCGATTAATGCAGCGGGGATTTTCCGCATAGAATTTTCCTGCACAACCAAACTAGTAGAGGAATGAGTCTAAGAATAGCAGGTGATTGATATTGTACAGGCTGTATACACATAATGACCTTGATGGCGTCGGATGCGGCATCGTTGCAAAGATTGCTTTTGGAAAAGATGTCGAGGTACGCTATAACTCTGTAATGGGACTTGATCATCAGATTGAAAAATTGTTTGAAAATGAAAAGAAATTGAAGGATGACTTTTTAATTATCACGGATTTATCTGTTAATGATGAAAACTTGATAAGGCTTGATGATCTGGAAAAAGGCGGCGGCAAAGTCAGATTAATTGACCATCACAAAACAGCCCTGCACTTTAATGATTACAACTGGGGCAGAGTGAAGGTTCAATATGATGATGGCAGGCTCACAGCTGCAACCTCTTTGCTGTATGAATATCTCTTGGAACATGAACTGATTAAATCATCCCAGGCCCTGGACGAATTCGTTGAACTTGTCCGCCAGTATGATACTTGGGAATGGGACCAAAATGATAATATTAAAGCAAAGAATCTGAACGATCTATTCTTTATGGTTTCCATTGAAGAATTCGAAGAAAAAATGACGGAAAGAATCATAAACTCAGATCATTTCGAATTTGATGATTTTGAACAAAAATTACTGGAAATGGAAGAGGAAAAGATTGAGCGTTATGTTAGACGGAAGAAGCGGGAAATTGTCCAAACGTTCATTGGTGAATATTGTGCTGGCATCGTCCATGCTGAATCCTATCATTCTGAATTAGGAAACGAACTTGGCAAAGATTTTCCCCATTTGGATTATATCGCTATCTTAAACCTTGGGGGCAAAAAAATCAGTTTCAGGACAATTCATGACCACGTTGATGTATCTGCCGTCGCCGGAAAGTTTGGAGGAGGAGGACATGCAAAAGCGTCAGGCTGTTCGATGGGAAAAGATGCTTATAAACTATTCGTTCAGGATATTTTCCCTCTGGATCCCATGAGGCAGGATGCATTCAGGAACAAATACAATAATAAAAGTTCTATGCAGGGATCACTATACGAAAATAAGAAAGGAGACAAATTTTTTATTTTTGCTGCAGGCGAGGACAATTGGATTCTGGAAATGAACGGAAAGCCCGTCCGCGAACCCTATCAGAACTTTCAGCAGGCAGAAAATTATATTAAAAGAAAAGACCAGGCATGGCTTGTTCATGATGATATTTATGTAGAATTTTTAAAGCGTTATTATATAAAGACAAAAAATTAGCTATCCCGCCTTATTGGGCGGTTTTTTTTGAAAACTACCCCTGCTAAATATTGTAAATTTCATATATAATTGAAACATATATATAGATTGGGGGAGGTTCTATGGAAATATTTTTGTTTATTTTTGGTGTGATTTTTGCTGCCATTTTCATTAAAGTTATAGTTACTGGTTCGAAAAGAGATCCATTTATTAAAGATGAGCCATTTCCTGAACATTTGGGAATTCAGTCCGACGACTATCTTCCAATGATTCGAAATTTAGAAAAATCATTACCTGAAGGGTACAGGGAGAATATAAAAAATCGTGTACTGAGGGAGCACCCCAAATGGAAAGACTACGCATATGATTGGACATTTTTTGAACTAAAAAGATATTTTGTGATGAATGCCATACTGAAAACAGTGCCTATGTTCAGCAGTAAAGCGGATGATATTTGGCATGAAATGCTCATGTTCACCCGTGATTATGAGCATTTTTCAAAAAACTTCTTTGGTGAATACCTGCACCATTCCCCAAATATGGACAGCACCCCTATACCAGGTGAAAGGGCTTTTTTTGACTGGGTGTATTTAAGTCTTTTTGAAGCAGGCCATAATAGCAGAAGAATTTGGGGAAGCTTTATGCAAAATCCGATTAAAAAGGAAATACTTGATGATTTTAGAAGCATGAATGAGACTGAACTGTTAAATAAGTATTTCAGGGCAGGAAATGATTGGCTTGAACTGAAAAAGAAAATGATAGAAAAACTGAAGCATGAAATTTCTGAATCAGAATCAATGAAGCTTGGGAAGAAGGCGCTGGAATTTACGAAGCCCGCATCTGTCAGCCAATATTCCTATCTGTTGTTTCCAGCCGTGTATTTTTCGGTTTATGAACCAGATGGGTTCGAGGACAATATGAACGAACTTCTTCCCCCCGAACTCGCAAAAGACAGTGCTTCCGGAATGGTTTACTGCTCCGGCTTCTCTTGCAGCAGCCATAGTGATCATGATTCAGGAGGAGGACATGATTCAGGCGGCTCCAGCTGTTCGAGCTGCGGAGGCGGATGCTCTAGCTAAAAAGCAGTCCAATTGGATTGCTTTTTTGTTTTTCAAAATTTTAAGTTCTTGTTGTTTTGGAAAAGATAAAAGCAGGTCATTTCCTTTCATTATCAATCTTCTCAAATTACGGCATTAAATTTTCAATTATGTAACAATTGATAAACACCATATAAGTATGCATGAATTGTCTGGTACAATCAGTAATGATTATCGGTTTGAATTGGATGTGTATTCATGAAGAAATTGCTTGTATTCATCCTGCTTTTATTCAGTTTTCCAACTGCATATGCAGCAGCAGAGGAACCAAAAGACCCTGCAATTATCAGTGAAGCCGCAATTGTAACAGATTCTGAATCAGGTGCAGTTCTGTATGCAAAAAATGCGGATAAAAAGATGTACCCGGCCAGTTTGACGAAAATAGCAACTGCCATATATGCCATTGAAAATGGAGACTTAAAGGACATAGCAACTATAAGCAAAAAAGCAGCAGAGGTTGAAGGAACACGAGTTTATTTGGAGGAAGGAGAAAAAGTGCCTTTAATAAAACTCGTTCAGGGAATGCTGATTAATTCAGGAAATGATGCTGCCTGGAGCATTGCTGAGCATCTGGACGGCAATATGAAAGCATTCTCAGAGAACCTTAATCACTATCTTGAAGAGAGTGCAGGCTTAAAAAATACTCACTTTGTTAATCCTCACGGTTTGTTTGATGAAAACCACTATACAACGGCAGGGGACCTTGCAAAATTAACTAATTACGCCCTGAAAAATGAGACCTTCCGAGAAATCTACGGAACAAAGGAAATGAAGTGGGCAGGAAAGTCATGGGACACCACCATCTTTACTCATCACAGGATGCTTAAAGGTGAGGTTCCATTCGAAGGTGTGACAGGGGGAAAAACCGGTTTCGTAGATGAAGCTAAGCAGACCCTCGCCACTTCTGCCGAAAACGATTCAATAAAGTTAACGGCCATTGTATTAAAAGCTGAATTCAAGCGGGATATTTATAATGATACAAAAAACCTTTTGAACTATGGGTTCAGCAACTTTGAAACCTCGACACTGAGCAGCACTGACGTTTTTCCTTCTGATGGAAAAACCTATACAACTGGCGGTGAAAATGTAGCCATAACATTGCCAAAAGGAATCTACGAAGAAGACATTACATCAAAAGGAAAGCTGCAGATTAAGAATGAAAACGGAAGGATCATTCAATCTGTAAAGCTTCTGGAAGACAAACAGGATGAAGTGGTTTCCAGCCAGCTGAAAACAGAAAAGGAGACTGGGAAAGAGACAACTGGATACTATGGCAGAGCAGGCTTAATAATATTTTTATTTGTAATCTTTATACTAATATTAAGGAAAAATCTAAAAGCAAAAGCCAGAAGAAGAAGACGGGTTTAATGCACGTCTTTTTTTATGAAAAAAGACTAAAGAAATTCTCTTTAGTCTTTGGACAATCTTTTATTGCATTCTTTGCTCCACCTGACGGCATACCTCATCAGCCGATAGGCCGCTAGCTTCAATGACAGAAGCTTTTGTAGAAACATCCTGCATACCCATCACATTTGAATCAACACCGCTCACTACACAGCAGGAGCAGTTCTCAGCATCATGCGCCGTCTTCATATCAACCACTTCATAACCTTTTTCGCGAAGCGCTTCCGAAACATTTGTTAAGGATTGTTCAACCGCTACTCTTTTCGTCAATGTTAACACCTCCTCCGTTTGTTAGATTGGCTTTTGGACTCCATTTTTATTCCATGGATAAAATTAGCCATAACACGAAACAGTAAGAAAGGAGGTGTTTAACATGAGCAAACGCAAAAAAGACCCTTCAAAGGCTGGACTAAGTTCCCCAAACATCGAAGGTCAAGGTACAACCAATATGGAAACGGGCAGCAGAACAGCTTCTTCTGCACGCCATAAAAAGAAAAAACAAGACTTTTAACAAAAATTAAAAGCAGGAGGTTATTCCTCCTGCTTTTACTGTCTACTGATACATATCAGCAACTTGTTTTTGAATGGATGAATCTTCTAAATACTCATCATAAGTCATTTGCTTATCGACGATGCCAGCCGGTGTAATTTCAATAATGCGGTTGGCAATGGTTTGAATGAACTGATGGTCATGTGATGCAAAAATCATAGACCCTTTGAAGTTAATTAGCCCATTGTTCAATGCTGTAATGGATTCCAAATCAAGGTGGTTGGTTGGCTCATCCAGCATAAGTACATTTGCACCGCTAAGCATCATTTTGGAAAGCATGCAGCGGACTTTTTCTCCACCTGAGAGAACGCTTGCTTTCTTTAGAACTTCCTCACCAGAGAATAGCATTCTTCCAAGGAAACCTCTCAGGAAGCTTTCACTATCATCAGCAGGTGAGAATTGGCGCAGCCAGTCTACAAGATTCAAATCAGAGTTTTCGAAGAACTCCGAGTTATCTTTCGGGAAATAGGATTGAGATGTTGTAACACCCCACTTATACGTTCCTTCATCCGGCTCCATTTCACCAGTCAATATTTTAAATAATGTAGTCTTCGCCAATTCGTTTGTGCCAACTAACGCAATTTTATCATCTTTGTTCATGATAAAGCTGACATTATTCAGAACCTTTACGCCATCAATTGTTTTGCTGATGCCGTCTACTCTTAGCAAATCATTCCCGATTTCACGGTCAGGCGAAAATCCGACATACGGATATTTTCTGGAAGACGGTTTGATGTCGTCCAAAGAAATCTTATCAAGAAGCTTTTTACGTGAAGTTGCCTGCTTGGATTTTGATGCGTTCGCACTAAAGCGGGCAATAAAGCTTTGAAGTTCCTTGATTTTTTCTTCCTTTTTCTTATTGGCATCCTGAGCCATCCTTTGTGCAAGCTGGCTCGACTCATACCAGAAGTCATAGTTCCCGACGTAAATCTGAATTTTCCCAAAGTCAAGGTCGGCAATATGAGTACATACTTTGTTTAAGAAGTGACGGTCATGGGATACAACAATAACAGTATTTTCAAAGTTGATCAGAAATTCCTCAAGCCATTGAATTGCTTTGATATCCAAGTGGTTTGTCGGCTCATCCAGCAAAAGAACATCCGGCTTGCCGAAAAGGGCTTGCGCAAGAAGTACTTTCACTTTTTCAGAACCGGAAAGGTCAGCCATTTTTTTGTCATGAAGTTCTTCTTCGATGCCCAGCCCTTTCAGCAAAATAGCTGCTTCAGATTCCGCTTCCCATCCGTTCAGTTCTGCAAACTCACCTTCAAGTTCAGCAGCCTTCATTCCATCTTCATCAGTGAAATCGGCTTTCATATAAATCGCATCTTTTTCCTGCATTACTTCATACAGGCGGGCATGTCCCATGATGACTACTTTTAATGCTTCAAACTCTTCGTATTCAAAATGATTCTGTTTCAGGACAGCAAGGCGCTCGCCGGGACCTAAATGAACACTTCCCGATTGTGCCTCGATTTCACCGGATAAAATCTTTAGAAAAGTTGATTTACCGGCACCATTTGCTCCAATCAAACCATAGCAATTGCCAGGTGTGAATTTAATATTAACATCTTCGAATAGTTTGCGGTCGCCGTATCGAAGACCTACATTACTGACAGTTATCATATTATTTTTATTCCTCCAAATACATAATCCTTAAAAGTATACCACTTTTAGCGCGTAATCGCGAATTCTTCATAATGCAATTTGCCGTCATCTTAAAAGTTCAGAAAATTAAAAGGAAGCAGAAGGTAAAAGTCGAATACATAAAGATTATAAACATGATGAGAGGAAGTGCTTTTTGTAATGGAATCTCTTTTAAAAGAAGATGTAAAACTAAAACCTTTCCGCTTCACAATTGAGAGGGGGAAAATCAAGGAATTTGCTATGGCAATTGGAGACAGAAATCCTATTTATTATGATGCGGACATCGCGAGAAAAGAGGGATACCGTGACATCCCCATTCCGCCTACATTTCCGACGGCCATAGAGATGTGGGGAGGATTGGATTTCGAAACCCTAATCAGCCTATTCGGCCTTGACCCGCTTAAGGTTCTTCACGGAGGACAGGAATATCGCTATATGGGGGAAATATGCGCCGGCGATACAATAACTGCCGCTCCTCAGTTAATCTCAGCATTTGAAAAGAGGAATCTGCGTTTTATCACTATAGGAATTCATTATAAAAACAGTGAAGGAATCAAGGTTCTATATTCGGAATCTACCATTATCGAAAGAAGGGGAACAGAATAATGAGCGAATTAACAGTGATTCATAAACCCGAGATCACACATACACAGCTGGTCAAGTATGCAGGCGCATCCGGGGATTTTAATCCAATTCATACAGTAGTACCGATTGGGGAAAAAGCGGGATTGGACGGTGTGATTGCCCATGGGATGCTCATTATGGGAATGGCAGGCGAAGCACTGGCTGATTGGTTTCCGAGAAAAAACCTGAAAAAGTTCAAAGTGCGCTTCAGCAAAATGACGCGTCCTGGCGAGAAACTGACAATAGAAGGAAAAGTGACAGGGGAGAGAATGGAAAAAGATGAGAAGAGACTGACAGGAGAAGTTTCAGTTAAAAATGAAGCTGGTGAAGTGAAGCTTTCCGGACAGTTCGAAGTAAAAATATAATATAAAGGAAGGATTTCTATGGGAGGTCATATTGGGGTCCAGCTCAAGCCAAAATCAAAGTGGAAGAAATATTCACTATGGACCTTTGCAATCATATTAGTGTTATTGGCTGCGGCATTTTTCGTTATGTTTGGTTATTTATCGCGCTCAATCCCTAAAACTGAAGGAGAGATCAAAATTGGATCCATCTCTGCTGATGTCAGGGTGAATCGCGACGGCAATGGCGTTCCCCACATACTTGCGGATAATGAACGAGACCTTTTTATTGCACAGGGATATGTGCAGGCTCAGGATCGCCTATTTCAAATGGATTTAAGCAGGCGGCAGGCATCTGGCAGATTAAGTGAAGTGATCGGGGAAGGGGCGGTTGAAAATGATAAATACTTTAGGACACTTGGACTGAGAAGGGCCGCAGAAGCATCCTATGAAGCATATTCCCCGGAAGCAAAAAAGATTTTAGGCTGGTTTGCGGAAGGAGTAAATCTTTATATTAAAGAGGTGAAAGATTCCGGAAAATGGCCGCCTGAATTTTCCATACTTGGCTATAAGCCTGAAGAATGGACTCCCGTGGATTCACTTACTATCGGCAAATATATGGCATATGATCTTGGAGGACACTGGGAAAGCCAGGCATTCCGATATTATCTCCTTCAGCATTTTCCGGAAGATAAAGCGTATGAATTATTCCCCTCATATCCGGAAGAAGCCCCTTACATAATAGGAAAACACAACTTAAATATTGAAGAAAGCTTTGCAAATGCAATCACTCCACCGGAATTCAACGGAAGCAATAACTGGGCTGCAGCAGGCAGCAAAACGGCATCCGGGAAGCCAATTCTTGCGGATGATCCGCATTTATCACTCAGCACACCTTCCATCTGGTATCAGATGCATTTGCAATCCCCGGAGATGAACGTCAGCGGAGTCATTTTTGCCGGTATTCCGGGCATTATTCTCGGTCACAATGAGAACATTGCATGGGGAGTAACCAATACAGGACCAGATGTCCAGGATTTGTATATTGAAAAAAGGAATCCTGCCAATAAAAATGAGTTTCTATTCAATGGAAAATGGGAAAAGGCAGAAATAATTGAAGAACCAATTAAGGTAAAAGACAAGGAGACAATTAGCTATCAAGTAACGATTACACGCCACGGACCTGTAATTTCGGAATTTGCTGCAGACAGCGGCAAAGATACAGTTCTTTCTTTGCAATGGACTGCCCTTGAACCTTCAAAAGAACTGGAAGCCATTCTAAAAATGAATAAATCATCGGACTGGCATCAATTTGAAGAAGCATTGGAGTTATTTCATACACCCGCACAGAACTTTGTATTTGCCTCGCCAGATGGAACAATAGCTTATAAAGCAAACGGTAAAATCCCCATCAGAAAGAAAGGAGACGGGCTACTGCCAGTACCTGGCTGGTCGGATGAATACGGCTGGGAAAGCTATATACCTTATGATCAACTGCCAAAAGCGATTAATCCAAGAGAAGGATACATCTCAACTGCAAACAATAAGGTTATGGATGACAGCTACCCTTACCATATAAGTCATGATTGGGCACAGCCGTATAGGCAAATGCGCATCCAGGAATTCCTGAAAAGCAAGGATGAACTTACAGCAGAAGACATGATGTCTCTGCAGATGGATCAGAAAAACCTGCAGGCCGAGGAATTTATACCCATTTTCCTGTCTGAAATTAGAGAACCATCTTCCAATCTTGAAAAGGAAGCTTTATCCGCCCTGAGTAAATGGGATTATAACGACAGCAAAGATGGAGCAGCCCCTCTCATTTTCAATCTTTGGATGAAAAGCATATCCGATGTTCTTTTTGAAGATGAGATAACACCAGAAATGAGGAAGCTCTTTAAAGGACAAAAGCAGGCAGTGGATGAATTATTGAGAAATGCAGCAAAAGGCAGGGTAAGCCGCTGGATAGAAGAAAAGGGAGGACTGGAGGAAGTCCTTTCACGATCATTGAGTTCAGCCGTAAAGAAAGCTGCAGATCTTCAAGGAAACAACCTGTCTGAGTGGAAATGGGGAGACTATCACCAATTAGCCTTTTCCCATCCGCTTTCAAGTGTAAAACCTTTAAACTTCTTGTTTAATAGAGAAGGGCGGATTCCTGTTGGAGGAAGCTCAGTCACTGTCCAGGCAGCAGCTAATAAAGAAGATGGCACAGTAAATCATGGGGGCTCGTGGAGATTTGTAATGGATACGCAAAACATGAATACTGCCTATCACCTTGTGGGACCAGGACAATCAGGACATCCTCTAAGCCAGTGGTATCATGACCAGTTGAACGGCTGGGCAGAAGGGAACTATCATAAGACAGCTCTCAATGAAGAGAGGACCAAGCATACACTTTTATTAAAACCTTGAAAAAGCTTCCCAAAAATCATAAAATGTTTCTTTTTGTTCATAGTTTTTTCATATTTTTCATGTACAATATTAATCATACAGGCAGGGAAAAAGGAGTTTTTCAAATGGCTAAAAAGCAGCTGGTTGATTTGGTAAACAGATTAAAGAAATCCGGTATTAAAGTAAGCTTTTCAAAGCCAAGATCAAAAACTTTAATACTCATTAACCAAAACAAAAATTTATCTTCTTCTGCGAATTAGGTTAAAAAAGTGGCGGATCCAGAGTCCGCCACTTTTTTATTATATTTGCTTCATAATCTTATTGAAAACATCATTCTTATCAAAATCTTCTCCCATTGGGAACTTCTTAATAAACTTATTATTTTCGTCAAGCAAATAGACAAAGGTGCTATGAACGTAGAAACCATCACCGGGATCACGGTATTGAAATTGAAACGTGTTAGCGAGCTCCTGAATTTCAGACTGATCTTTTTTCAGTTTATCAGGCTCTGCAGTAAGAAAGACCCAATCCCCATCATTTTCGATTTCAAAGGTATTTCTATATTTTCGAAGGACCTCTGCGGTGTCTCTATAGGGGTCGATCGTTACAGTAATGAATTGAACCTTCTCCCCAAAAACACCCTCTTTGCTAAGATCACCTTTCAGCAGATTCATCCTTTGTGTAGTAGTCGGACAGATATCCGGACAGTGCGTATAAATAAATTCAACAAGCTTCAGCTTTTTATCCGATTCCGCAAAGTCATATAACTTCTCATCATCGGTTAAAAGTGTAATATGATCAGGAATCTTGGCTGTCATATCACGAATAATAAAAAAAGAAATTCCGGCTGCTATGCCTAATATTACAATAATCGCGGATATAATATAAACTTTTTTCATTATTTCCCCTCCCAATATAAGGATAAATAATATCCATCAAAATTCCTATGGATAATCTGTGAACTTATTCTTAATACAGGGGAAATTAAAGTGAAGCAACCAAAAAAAGGAACCCCGCAAGGTTCCTCTTTGGTTCGGCTATTATTTCATTGAAATCCAAACACTCTTAACTTCTGTATAGTTATCCAGAGCGTATGATCCCATCTCACGGCCGATTCCGGATTGCTTGTAGCCGCCAAATGGAGATGCAGCGTCAAAGGCGTTGTAGCAGTTCACCCAAACTGTACCTGCGCGGAGTTTGTTGGCCACATAGTGTGCATTTGCCACATCACGAGTCCAAACACCTGCAGCTAAACCATATTCACTGTTATTTGCCCGGTTAATTAATTCGTCTAAGTCATCATAAGGCATGGCCGAAATAACCGGTCCGAATATTTCTTCCTTCGCAATCGTCATTTCGTCACGAACATCAGCAAAAATAGTAGGGGAGACGAAGTAACCTTGCTCTTGCGGTTTGTCGCCTCCTGCTACAAGCTGGGCACCTTCGCTAAGGCCTTTTTCAATGTACCCAAGAACGCGGTTTTGCTGCTCAGCAGAAACAAGCGGGCCAATTTCTGTGTCAGCATGAATACCGGCACCTTGTTTAATTTTTTTGGCATGTGAAGCCATGTCAGCTACAACATTATCAAACTGCTTTTTTTGTATGAAAACACGGGAGCCGGCACAGCACACCTGACCCTGGTTGAACATAACACCGTTCAAAGCTCCTGGAATAGCCTTTGATAAATCAGCGTCTGGCAGAATGATATTTGGAGATTTACCGCCAAGCTCAAGCGTAACGCGCTTTAAGGTTTTTGAAGCATTGGACATAATCAGTTTGCCTACTTCAGTAGAACCAGTAAACGCTATTTTATCTACTAAGGGATGATCGACAAGCGGCTGGCCAGCTGTTTCACCGAAACCTGGTACAATATTGACAACCCCTGGAGGGAAGCCGGCTTCATCCATTAGTTCAGCAAGATATAGAGCAGAAAGAGGTGTTTGCTCTGCTGGCTTAAGAACAACCGTACATCCTGTTGCAAGGGCAGCACCCAGCTTCCACATTGCCATAAGAAGAGGGAAGTTCCAAGGGATGATTTGTCCCACCACACCAACTGCCTCATGGCGAGTATAGTTGAAGAATGGCCCGCTGACAGGAATAGTCTGGCCGACAATCTTCGTAGACCAGCCTGCATAATAGCGCATATGTTCAACAGCCAGAGGAATATCGGCATTAGTTGTTTCACGAATCGGCTTACCATTATCCAACGTCTCAAGCTGTGCTAATTCTTCACTGTTTTCTTCCATAAGATCAGCAAGCTTATACATCAGGCGGCTGCGCTTAGAGGCGCTCATTTTTGACCATCTGCCTTCATCAAAAGCCTTTCGGGCTGCTTTTACTGCAAGATCAATATCTTCTGCACCGGCTTCAAAAACAGAAGCAAGAACTTCCCCTGTAGCCGGGTTATACGTATCAAACGTTTTCTGTGATTTGCTTTCAACAAATTCACCATTGATATATAATTTCTTCTTTCCGCTTAAAAACTTTTCCACCTTTTCTTTTAAACCTGCAGTTAGCTGACTCATATAATTCCTCCTTAAAATAGTAGTCTATGTATTTCCATGGTGCAAAACTTTTAGAAGAATACTTATGGTAACGCTTACAACAATACTTTAACATTAACAAAAATATAAAATCAACTCTGAATTAAAATAATTTTCAGATAATATTCGACAATTCTCGCCTGTTCCCAAATTTTATCAATAAAAAAGCATACCGGATTAATCCAGTATGCTATAAAACTATTAAATTAACATTCCTGCAATTGCTGCACTTAATAGAGAAGCAAGTGCTCCAGCTATTACTGAACGAATTCCAAGCTTAGCTATATCGTTCCTGCGGTCAGGGGCAAGGTTGCCCAGTCCGCCCAGAAGAATGGCCATAGAGGAAATGTTGGCAAATCCGCAAAGCGCGAAACTCACTACTGCAACAGTCTTAGGAGACAGGCTGCTGATTTCCGGTGCGAAAGCTGAATAAGCAACAAATTCATTCAATACGAGCTTTTGGCCGATATACCCGCCAGCCTGTACAGCTTCAGCCCATGGAACACCTACTGCAAATGCAAGAGGGGCAAAAACAAAACCAAGAATGGTTTCCAGTGTAAGATTTTCAAATCCGAAAAGCCCGCCTGCAAATCCGATAATTCCATTGATAAGAGCAACCAGAGCGATAAAAGCTAGAAGCATAGCACCGATGTTTAATGCAAGCTGAAGTCCCACACTTGCACCGCGTGCAGCAGCGTCTACCACATTTACAGATTCAGTATCTTTTTCAATAGTTATGTCGTTTGTTGTCTCTGATACTTCTGTTTCAGGTATCATAATTTTAGCGAGGACAAGGCCGGCAGGTGCAGCCATGAAGCTTGCAGCAAGCAAGTATTCCAATGGTACCCCAAGAAGGGAGTATCCTATAAGTACTGAACCGGCAACTGATGCAAGGCCTCCGGTCATAACAGCAAACAGTTCAGATTTCGTCATTTTATTCAGGAAAGGGCGGACAATTAATGGAGCTTCCGTTTGTCCGACAAAAATATTGGCTGCTGCAGACATGGACTCTGCCTTGCTTGTTCCAAGCAGCTTGGACAAACCTCCGCCAATGACCTTTATAATTATCTGCATAATCCCGGTATAATAAAGAACAGAGATAAGGGAAGAAAAGAAGATAACTGTAGTCAGCACCTGGAAGGCAAATACCATTCCTACTCCTGAACCTTCCTGGAACAAGCCTCCGAATAAGAAATTTATTCCTTCATTGGCAAATCCGACAATATCATTTACTGCAAATGTCATTTTTTCTAATACTTTTTTTCCAAGTTCCCATTTGAGAACTGCAAAGGCAAATGCAAACTGGATAGCCAATCCGCCTAAAATTGTACGGAGATTGATTGCCTTTCGATTTGATGAAAGGAGGAAAGCAATCCCCAATACAGTAAGAACTCCTAATAAACCCCATATAAAACTCATGTTGACACCTCATTTGTTGAATTTAGAATAATGAAAACGTTTTTACGAAACGCCAAAAATATAGACCTCTCTTCTAAGAGGTTTGTGAATAGACGTCAGACATCTAACTTGATTACATGTCCATTTTACCATGAATCCGTTTGCAGTAAAGAGTTTTTTTCCTGCTAATTGAAATTTGTTGAATAACCTCCTATTTTTGTTCAGATTTTAAATGATTTAATCTCTTCCAAGAGGGCAATAACTGAAAAACATCTTATAGAGCCAAATTAAATAAATGAATCTTCGATTTTATTTTCATCCCTCCGTTATAATTGCCCATTCGGGACAAACATCATTTTCATACACTGTCACTAGATGTCAGGAGGTGTTGGAATGGGTGCAGGAGCAGGGTATGGCGGCGGTTTTGCTTTAATCGTTGTCCTGTTTATACTTCTAATCATTGTTGGTGCTGCTTTCGTTGGCGGAGGCTACTAATTATCTAAAAAAATGACAGCGCAAAAGATCTGCCCGTATTTGGGCAGATTTTTTGTTTTCAGCCTTCCTGTTTGCAATGGAACAGTATGATAATCAGTTAAATGTCCAAAATAAAGATAGTTCTAAATTAGAAGGAGGGATCCCATATGAATAAAAAGGACAAAAATGATGGCACAGATATTGCCGGCAGATATTATGAGACTGAAGATTATAACAGGAATGATCAGCTTTCATCTGGCCTGGCGACAACACATGAACAAGTGAGTGACGCATACATGGAAGGACAGGCGGATGCGGTAATTGAAGACGTTGTCGGGGTGGATATTTCCATTCCGCGCAAAGGGTATGATGAATAACACAATAGCAAGGAGGCAATGCAATGGCACCAAAAGATGCTCAAGATGATCTGGGCCAGTACAAAATGCCAGAAGTTCTCAGAAAAAAGAGGACTTCCTCCTATCGGGTGGGATACCAGGCTACAACAGGGAACCAGACGCCTGGTGAACCTGAAGCAGGTAAGAGAACAGATCAAGAAAATTAAAATCTGGTCCGCATGGATTGCTGATTGAGGATTGCAGCGGTGATAAAATTTAAAATTAAAAAGAGAGGATGCCAGGTCATCTTCTCTTTAGTTTATGACTATATTTGGGGCCTGCACCTGAAAAAAGATTATTCCACTCGAATTTTTATTTTTTGCACAGCATTATATCCATAACCTTTTCTGTTCCAGTAAGGCTTTATTGGCTGGATATTGCCCTCTGAATCACTGGCCCTCACAAGAATGGTATGCTCACCCTTATATGCCTCCCAATCAAAATGCCACTTAACCCAGGAAAACTTCTCGTTTTCCCTGTGTTTGAGTGAGGTCTTTCTCCATGTATCCCCATGATCAATGCTTATTGCCACCTCATTAATTGCTCCAGTGCCAGTCCAGGCAATCCCTCTTATTGTGTGAAATCCTTCTTTAATAATGGAATAATTCAATGGCTGCTGGATTGTGCTATTAACATTAATGGCTGTAACAGGCCTTTTATCCAGATCGCTGTCTTTATAAGGATAATAAACATAATCTTTTGATTGAAAAGGACCATTAAATTCATGCTGAATAATAAAAATATTCCTAAGCCACTTAACGGAGGCCATTGCATACCATTGGGGCACGATTAGCCTGAATGGATAACCTTGCTTATACGGTAGGGGCTTGCCGTTAAACTCATAAGCTACAATCGTATCTTCGTGGAGTGCCTTTTCAATTGGCAGGCTTCTGGCAAAGTAAAAGGATTCATTCAAATCTTTTCGCTCACCAAAATCCAATCCTGCGAACACAGCTTCTTTGCTTCCATCCAAAAGTCCGGCTTTATTCAGCAGTTCCTTCAAAGGCACTCCCTTCCATTTCCCCTGACTGACTGCTCCTTCTTCCCATTGCTCACCAAAAACCTTTGGTTTAAATTTCGCTCTGTTATTGCCAGCGCATTCCAGAGGGACCAGAATGGTTTTGGATGGGAAGCGGTAAAGTTCACTTAAAGATATTTCCATCGCTTTATTCACGTTCCCGCTAATGGACAAAAATAAATTCTGAGGGTTAATTAGCGGGTAGGAAAAATGGTTTCTTAAATAAAAATATTCTTGCGGTGTTTTCCAGCACTCCAAAAAATGAATGGGAGACTCCTGATTTTCAGGAGACAGACTTAGTGTTTTCAGATAAGGTGCTGAAAGCTGATTATTCATGAACCATCACCTCCATTCATAAATACAATGCAATCCCCAAGGATAGAACTATAAACATCAACAATTCATTTATACCAGTTAAGTTTAATACTCGCATTATGAGGAATAATCATTTATATAACATACTGAAGGGCGGTAAGGGAATGAAAGAAGAATTGAAGATAACAGGACACAGGCCATTTCCGCTGCCTGATAAACCCTGGGTTATGGAACAAATATGGAATGATGTTTTATTTGCTCATTGGCCAGTGCCAGCAGAAATATTGGAAGAACACATCCCTTCACAGTTAACATTAGATACATACAACGGTACAGCATGGATTGGGGTAGTACCTTTCTGGATCAGTAAAATGAGGGTGCGCGGCTTGCCGCCATTGCCGATTATGAAATCAATGAATGAATTGAATGTAAGGACTTATGTGGAATATGAGGGCATGAAAGGCGTATATTTTTTTAGCCTGGATGCAGACAACTTTTTAGCCGTAACAGGGGCCAGAATGTTGTATTACCTTCCGTATATGAATGCCGAAATGCAAGTTAGTAAGTCTCAAGGACTAGTTAATTATGAAAGCAGGCGAACACACGGCCATTCAGAGAACGGCCAATTCAAAGCAAATTATAAGTCAATATCAAGCCCCTTCAACTCAAAACCCGGAACACTTGATGAATGGCTGACTGAAAGGTATTGCTTATGGGTAACAAAAGGTGAAAAGGTTTTTCGCGGGGATATTCATCATACAAAATGGCAGCTGCATGAAGCTTCTTGCACGATACATCAAAACACTTTAGCTTCATTTTTGCCCCGAATTTACTTTAAAGGCGAACCGATCTTACACTTCTCTCCGGAAAAACATGCTTATTTCTGGCCTTTAATAAAGGTTTCTTCATCATAACTAAAGATAATCCTATTAATGATGTAACCCATTCACTACCTCATTTCTTAAAGTAAATTTCTGCAAGCAGTTTTTTTGCTTCGTTATATGAAAGCCCTGATTGACTGTTCAGCCTTTTTACTTCATCAATATCAGTTCCTGCTATAGTAAGGTTTCTCTTTTTCTCTCGGCGGTCCATTGAATCACCTCCTATTCAAAATTGTTTAAAACATTTTCAATAATTTTTACCTTTCTTGTCCATACTAAGAAAAAAAGGGGGCGTTTCCTATTTTTTTCAATAAAAAAGGCCAAGATGACAAGCCGGAAGTTGTAATGCTGGATACAGAGGTGTATTCCTGCAATAGCTGCAATGGCTGGATGAGAAAAGATTTTGCCTCTTCAGATTTAAAATGCCCATTATGCGGTGATGAAACAACTGCCGAGATGCGGGAATTGCCGCAAATTTTGTGATAATTAATTTTAGAAAGACTGTTGTCACCTGATAACAGTCTTTCTTATTTAATGATCTAAAAGTCTCCATACAATTCATGAAAGGCCTGTTCTGCATCATGTTCAGACGAAAACAACGCATCATCTTCTTCTATTAAATGGAAGGATTCATTAAGGAAGAGGGCCACTGCATTAGGGTCTTTAGGATGCGGTACAATTTCTGCCGGCCTGACATTTGCAACACTTGGAGTATGAGGGTTATGATAAATAACAAAAACCTCATCACCAGATTTAACCTTTTTAGGATCGATTGTCTCCATTCCATTCACTCCTTTTATTACAGGTTTTCGTTTTGCTGTCCAATTTCTTTCGCACCTATAATAGCATTTGCCGTTTCCTGCTGTTCATGTTCATCAACTGAATCCCCAGCGGCATGTTTTAAATTTGGAAAACTGCCACCCGTTTCAATGGTTACCATCTCTTCTTTTGGTGCATATGTCAGGTATTTTTCATCGTTATCTTTCATTATTAAAACTCCTTTTGTTATAGATATTCGAGCACCTTTCTTTAAAGTTTTCTCTCCGCATAGGTCTTATATTCAACCATATTAATCCTAATTCAAATGGGCAAAGTAACTATATAGGTCTTAAATGAGGTGATAAAAATAAAAGAAAATAAGGACTTGATAACAGCTATTCAAAAAGAAGCATTCTCTTTCACCGATTCATCCGGGCTTGACCGGATTATTCAAGCAGCCGGGGAAGCGAAATTTGTTTTATTGGGGGAAGCTTCTCATGGAACATCAGAATTTTATACAGTAAGAGCAGAAATATCCAAAAGACTGATTGAACAAAAAGGGTTCAACTGTATCTCTGTTGAAGGAGACTGGCCTTCCTGCTTTACCATCAACAGGTATGTTAAGGGTTATGTGCATCTGAATCCCCTTGATGCACTCAAAAATTTTAACAGGTGGCCGACATGGATGTGGGCAAATGAGGAAATTAAAGATCTAATAACCTGGCTTTATAATCACAATCAGCTGATTGATAAACATGGCCTAAAGGCTGGTTTCTATGGCATCGATATATATAGCTTATGGGAATCGATGGATGAAATAATAAAACTTCTGGAGACAAAGGAAGCTGCAGAACTGGAAGCTGCTAAAAAAGCATTTGCCTGCTTTGAGCCTTTTCATCGGACACCTGAAAATTATGCAGTTTCTGCGGCATTTTATGGGGAAGGCTGTGAAAAAGAAGTAGCCGAACTTTTACTTAAAATAAAAAACAAGTGGGGGCATACCAGGAGCTACGAAGAAGAATCACTGAACCTTATGCTAAATAGCCTTGTTGCTGTAAATGCAGAAAACTATTATCGAGCAATGGTAAAAGGCGGGCCTGATGACTGGAATATTAGGGATCATCACATGGTAAGTGCCATAGAGGAGATCTCCAAATATTATGGAGAAGATGCCAAGGTCATCGTATGGGAACACAATACTCATATCGGAGATGCAAGAGCAACAGATATGAAAGAAGAGGGACTTGTTAACGTTGGGCAAATCCTTCGCGAGAAATATGGGGAAGATCAGGTTTTCGCACTCGGGTTTGGTACACACTCAGGCACTATTATCGCAGCGGAACAATGGGGGAATGAGCTACAAGTTATGGAAGTACCTCCAGCACAGACAGGAAGCTGGGAGGATACGCTTCGCAAGGCTGGCCCTGGAGATAAAATTTTGTTGTTCACCGATGATAACAGGGAATTATTTAATGAATCTATCGGTCATCGAGCCATTGGAGTCGTATATAACCCTGAATATGAACAATACGGGAATTATGTGCCTACGAAAGTCTCACTCAGATATGACGGTTTCATTTATATAGAGAAAACCCGTGCCTTAAAGCCAATTAATATACCAGTAACAATATTATAATTGCAATTACAAACAAAAAGACCCACTATCTCATATTTACCCTCCATGAATTCGAGGATGTGCTTAGAGGTTACTGATCCTCATATAAACCGATTATTTCTATATAGCCAGAGATCAAAAAAAGCCTCTAATGGAGTATGTATATTTAACCTGAAAACCCCTCCGGAATATCGGAGGGGCTTATTGCTACATGTAGCTGTTTTCCAATTCATCCACTAAGGTCCCCACATAGCTTACGGCTTTGCGGATTGGATCTGGCTTGGACATATCAATGCCTGCGCTCTTAAGGAGATCGAGCGGCTTTTTCGTTCCGCCAGCTTTTAAAACATCAAGCCAGCGTTCAATGGCAGGCTGGCCTTCCTCTTGAATGCTCTGTGCCATAGCTGTGGAAGCAGTCAAACCAGCTGAATAAGTATATGGATAGAGTCCCATATAATAATGAGGCTGTCTCATCCAGGTTAAAGCCGCCTTATCATCCAGTTCAACCGTATCACCCCAGAATTCAGCAAGTGTTTCCATCTTTTGATCTGAAAGTGTTTTTGCCGTTAACGGAATCCCTTGATCAGCAAGATTATATATTCTTCGCTGATATTCTCCCTCGAGAAGGTGTGTGACAAAGTTGTGATAATAAGTTCCCAGCAGCTGAAGAATTACCCAGCGCTTCATTCTCATATCCTCAGTGCCTGCCATTAAATGCTGTCCAAGCAGCAATTCGTTAAGTGTTGAGGGAGCTTCTACAAAGTAGGTTGATGGGCGGGTATTCATTATACGCTGATATTTATTGGCCAAATAGAAATGACCCGCATGCCCAAGCTCATGAGCGAGAACAAAAGCACCGCGCATCGTGTCTGTCCATGTAATCAGGATGAATGGATGCGATCCATATGGACTTGAACAAAATGCACCTGTAGATTTCCCTACATTGTCAGCCAAATCAACCCAGCGTTCAGTCAAGCCTTTCTTCATTATATCCGTATACTCAGGTCCCATTACTTTGAGAGCCTCTAATATGACTTTTGATGCTTCTTCAAATGTTGTTTCAGGATTGAACTCCGGATCAAGAGGAGCCTTCAGGTCACAAAAAAGCATCTTATCCAATCCCAGAACTTTTCTCTTTAACTGAGCATATCTGCGCATATGGGGGGCAAGCTCTTTTTGGATAATATTCAGCTGATTGTTGTACATTTCCTCTGTAACATGCTGGGAATCCAGGAGCATTTGTGTGGCTGAACTGTACTTCCTCAGCTTAGCAAGTGTTACCTGTTTTTTCACCTCGGCAGAATAGGCAGAGGCAAATGTATTTTTATAGTTTTCCAGTGAATCTGTAAATGAGACATAGGCATTCCTTCTGATGGCAGTATCTGACGAAAACTCATAACGATCTTCGTAAAGAGCAAAAGAGTTTGGCAAATCGTTTCCTTTACTGTCTTTAAAAAAGGAAAATGGCATGTCAGCAAGTTTTGCAGCCTGATACATATTATACGGAGCTCCAAATACTTCACCCAATGCTGCCAGGGCTTCTTCCGTCTCTGGAGAAAGCCTGTGCGTCTTCGATTCAAGAAGATCTGTCAGCTGTTTTCTGAAAGGTTCAAGGCCGCTTTCATCGTCTATGTATTTTTCAATTATGCCTTCAGGTAAGGACATTAATTCAGAGTCAATAAACGAAAGAGCAGAGGCTGCTTTTGCTTTTAAAGATGCAAGTATGGATGAATTTGCCTGATTGCGCGGATTTGTTCCATCCTCCGACTGGCGCAAGCTAGCATATGTTCCAGCTTGAACCAAACGGATGGAGAGCTTTTCCTGAGCGGAAAGGCAGCCCAGTAATATTTGCGGGCCTTCATGGAGCTTTCCCTTGTACTGCTCAAAAACAGCAAGATCTTCATCTATACTTCTCACTTCTTTATGCCAATCTTCCTCTAAAGCAAATAAATCCTCCACTTTCCATGTACGATCTTCCGGTACTTCAACACGCTTTAATCTGGTTACTGCTGTTTGAACCATTTAGCGATCCCTCCTATTTCGATTCTCTAAATATAGAGTTTATGGAACAATTATACAGGATGACCTTGTAAATTTATAGACTTTTCAAACATTTTAAGTTTCACTGTACTATAACATCCTGAGTTTTCTTGTTAGTGGCCATATAGCAGGAAATAAAAAAGCGGAGGGCCTGAAGCCTTCCGCTGATTGTGCTATTCCATTTTTTTTGAAAGACAGCGATCACATTCCATCAGATAAGATTCGGCCTGTTCCTTGACAGTTTGGCCGCACTCCGGACATACCTTTTTGGGAAGAGTTCTAAAAAATTCAACTGGACTTTTAATCATGAAATTTCCTCCTTTTTATAATACAGTTAATCGTGTTTTCATCTGTTGTAGTACAGTATATACCAAACAAAATTAAATGTGAAGTGGTTTGATTAAATTTTTTAAAAATTTTATCTATTATATTTATTGGTGCAAATTAAGATTTTGGATCGATTTGGACAGAGGGGATATGAATGACGAGTCCGAAGTTGGTCAGCATTCGGACTGGTGAAGGGGTAATCCGTAGGAGCGAGTCCAAAGTTGGTCAGCATTCGGACAGAAGTAGGGGATATCTGGAGGAGTGAGTCCGAAGTTGATCATCATTCAGACAGAAGAAGGGGTAATCCGGAGGTATGAGTGCGAAGTTAGTAACCATTCGGACAGAAGAAGCGGAAGTCTGGAGGTACAAGTCCGAAGTCGCCACCCATTCGGACAGAAGAAGGGGTAATCCGGATGAGCAAGTCCGTAGTTGGTCATCATTCGGACAGGAAAAGTGGATATCCATTGGGGTGAGTCCGAAGCATGAGGTAAAATCATCTAATAATTTCTAGCCATACAGCAAAAGGTCTATCTGTACTAATGAACTTCTGACTTTATTTCGCCGGGCCTCTTCCAAGGCTGTTATGATTGCATTACAATCATATTTAATACAGTAATAATGAGGAGGCTAAAAGCCTGCGATGACTGAGATAATTGAATCTTTTAATCCAATATTAATATTTGTAGCGGTTATACTAACCATTATGGCTTCCTATACAGCATTAGATTTATTTACATTGATTAAACCATCTGAGAGAAACCAGAAGTTTTTGTTCTTAGGCGGAACTTTTTCCCTTGGAATCGGGATATGGATTATGAACTTTATTGGCATGATCGCCATCAACATAAATGCTTCAGGAAGTTATAATATTCCGCTTACCTTATTGTCCATGATTTTTGGCATTTCATTTACCGGTATGGCCTTTAATAGAGTAATCGACAGGCAGCTGAAAACAGGCAATCTATTTGCGGGAAGCTTCTTTTTAACTATGGCAGTCCTATCTATCCATGTAACAGGTATGTTTGCTGTGGGGATGAATGTGCAGTTTTCCCCCAGCATATTCCTCATTTCAGCACTGATCATTTTTGTTTCTTTTTTATTTTCACTATGGATGCTCTTTTATTCGAAAAGTCTTTCGTACTCCAGACCTATCTGGATCAAGCCCTTAAGTGCACTCATATTCACCGGAGCCATTGTGGAGGGTTATTTTCTGCTGATCCGATCGTCATCATTCTATTCAAATGGGGAAATTAGCAGGGGAGGCTCTCCGGAGACTTCTCTGATTTATCTTGTATTTTTTGCAGGGATTCTTATCCTGAGCGGGCTTATTGCTTCAAGCACTTTAATCAGCAAGAGGCTGGAAGCAAGCGACACCAATTTACATGATATTCAGGCTGCTCTTGATGAATCATCTATAGTGGCTATTACAGATCCAAAGGGCGTTATCACTTATGTGAATGATAAATTTGTTGAGATATCTAAATATGAAGAACATGAACTGCTTGGCAAAAATCACAATATCTTAAATTCGGGTTTTCATCCGCCGGAATTTTTTCAAGATCTATGGAAAACAATTGGATCAGGGGAAATATGGAAAGGGGAAATACGCAATAAAGCGAAAGACGGAAGCTTTTATTGGGTTGATACTACAATTGTCCCTTTTCTCAATAAAAAGAATAAACCCTATCAGTATGTTTCCATCCGGACAGATATATCGGCATTGAAATCTGCTGCAGCCAGCCTTAAAAGTTCCCTGAAAGATGTAAACGATATTAAATTTGCGCTTGATCAGTCTTCTATTATTGCCTTTACAGATGAAAAAGGAACAATAACCAATGTAAATGAGAAGTTTTGTGAAATCTCCCAGTACAGCAGGGAAGAACTGATAGGACAGAATCATTCCATCTTAAATTCAGGACTTCATTCAAAAGAATTCTTTAAGAACTTATGGAAAACAATTGGCCAGGGAGAAGTCTGGAAAGGAGAAATACGCAATAAAGCAAAAGACGGATCTTATTACTGGGTTCATACTACGATTGTGCCGTTCCTGAATGCAAACGGAAAACCTTATCAATACTTATCAATAAGAAACGATATAACTGAGAGGAAAAAAACTGAAGAAGTATTGCATCAGCAGGATAAACTGGCAGCAGTGGGCCAGCTTGCTGCAGGGGTTGCACATGAAATCCGCAATCCGCTCACAACCATGAAAGGATATACAGAATTCCTGCAGCTGGAAGAGACACATGAAGAGCGGCAGGAATACTTAAGCATCATTTTGGATGAAATTGACCGGGTAAATAATATAGTAGAAGATTTTATGGTTCTCGCTAAGCCGAAAGCCGCAGAACTGGAAGAAAGAGATATCATACCCATTATAAAAAATGTCGTTTCTTTTTTGGAATTTGAAGCCCGAAATAGAAACGTGAAAATTGGTTTCGAATATCAACAGGATATCATTCAAATTGAATGTGACGAAAATCGGCTAAAACAAGTCTTGCTTAATTTTATCAAAAATGGAATTGAAGCGATGCCTGATGGAGGGAACATCACCGTTAGAGCTGGTATCATAAATAACCAGGTTCAAATTGCAATAAAGGATACAGGAGTAGGAATCCCGCAGGAAAAACTGAAAAATATCGGAGAACCTTTTTTTACAACCAAAAAAAATGGGAACGGCTTAGGCCTGATGGTCAGCTTTAAAATTATCGAAAGCCATAACGGAAAAGTATTTATCGAGAGTGAATTAAATAAAGGTACAACATTCAATATTGTTCTGCCTGCGAAATCTGCATAGCCAATCCCAAAAGGATTGGCTTTTTTGTTAGAAAATAATTCCTGTCCTGTTTAATAATTGATTTTCCAATATATAGGAAAAATATCATAACATTGGAGAGATTCCCATGATATCAAGGAAAAACATGAATTTGGCTTTATAGTGCCCTTTTCTCTGAAATATGTTTGTTATCGTTCTGTTATGTGCGTAACGGGATTATTATCTGTTTGTTCTTTTTTAGTAAAGATTCCATGTTATTATTAATCCCGTTAGCTAAAACGAGCTATACGGGAGGTTTTAACAACATGAAAAAATCAATTTTATCTTTTGTAGCTGCTGCGGCAATCACCGGAACAGCAGGTGCTAATGTACAAGCAGAAGAAGTGACAGTCAAAAAAGGCGATACTCTTTGGGATTTTTCCCAAACATATAATACACCAGCTGATATGATAAAAGAATGGAATGGGTTGTCTTCTCATATCATCCATCCAGAAGATGTACTTAATGTATATCCGGAAAAGAAATACATAGTATCAAAAGGCGATACTCTTTGGGATATAGCAAGAGAACATAACGTCACAGCAGAGGCAATCAAAGAATGGAACAACTTAAGCTCTGATTTAATTCTGCCTGACAATGAATTAATCCTTTACCCGAATGCTAAAGCTGTTAACGCTGCAGTTGCTGAGGCTCCATCAACATCAGCTAAACCTGCAAAAACGGTTTCAGCTCCTGTGCAAAAGTCTGAACAGACTGTAGCAAAAGAAACACAGCCAGCTGAAAAAGCTGCACAGCCGGCGCCAGAAGCAAAGCCACAAGCAAAGTCAAATCCAGAACCAGAGCCTGCGAAACCTGCTGCGGAAGCTAAGCCTGCAACAGAGCCGGCCAAGGCTGAAGCGGAATCCAAGCCTGCTGCCGAAGCTGAAGCAGAAGCACCCGCTGAAACTGCAAATAATGAAACAGCTCAAAATGTGCTGAATATGGAAGCAACAGCCTACACAGCCGATTGTGAAGGCTGCTCAGGAATTACTGCTACAGGAATCAATTTAAAAGAGAATCCGGATCAAAAAGTAATCTCTGTGGATCCTAATGTGATACCACTGGGAACTAAAGTCCATGTTGAAGGTTATGGTAATGCTGTAGCAGGTGATACTGGCGGAGCCATTAAAGGCAACAAGATCGATATCTTCATGCCATCTCAGGAAGACGCAATCAATTTCGGCAGAAAAACAGTTAAAGTTACAATTCTAGATTAATACTAGAAAAGAAGGCACCTTTTTGGGTGCCTTCTTCAGACTGTCGACAAACTCGATGAAAATCGTGCTTGTCTGCAGTCTTTTTTATTTTAAAATAGAAGTAATACAATGCTTGAGGTGATTTAAATGCTTTCAAAACATAATCCAATTCAACGGGATCAAATTGAAATGGTTGCTTTAGACGAACTTGTACCGGCGGACCATTTGGTCCGCAAAATTGAAGCGGCGATTAATTTCTCATTCATCTATGACTTGGTAAAAGATAAGTATTCAGAAAAAGGCCGCCCAAGTATTGACCCTGTAATATTAATTAAACTCACATTTATTCAATATACCTTCGGTATTCGCTCCATGCGTCAAACAATTGAAGAATTGAAAACGAATATGGCTTATCGATGGTTTTTAGGATATGGCTTTCACGATAAAGTTCCTCACTTCTCAACTTTCGGTAAAAATTATGAGCGCCGATTTAAAGACACCGATCTCTTTGAACAAATATTTTACCGAATCTTAAAAACCGCAGCTGAAAAGAATTTAATTAGTGCTGAACACGTTTTTGTAGATTCTACTCATGTAAAAGCGAGTGCAAATAAACGCAAATTTGAAAAGAAAGTTGTTCGAAAAGAAACCCGTGCTTATCAAGAACGCCTTCAAGAGGAGATTAACCAAGACCGCGAGGATCATGGAAAAAAGCCGTTTCCACCAGATAAGTTTGATAAAGAAGAATACAAAGAAATCAAGGAAAGTACAACAGATCCAGAGAGTGGCTACTATGTAAAAGATGAGCGTACAAAACAGTTCGCTTATTCTTTCCATGCGGCCGCAGACCGCAACGGCTTCGTGTTAGGCGCAATTGTAACCCCTGGTAACACGCATGATAGTCATATTTTAGAGCCATTGGTAGAACAAGTCATTGAGAAAGTTAGTAAACCAAAAGCTGTTGCGGCAGACGCAGCCTATAAAACACCTGCTATCACGAGCTACTTATTGAAACACGACATCACACCTGCTTTACCTTACACACGACCTCGCACAAAAGAGGGTTTCTTCAGAAAACATGAGTATGTTTATGATGAGCATTTTGACTGTTACATTTGCCCAACTGGTGAGATATTAAAATATACTACAACTACAAAGGAAGGGTATCGTCAATATAAATCAGATCCTCGAATTTGTGCTGGATGCCCTTTCTTGTCTCAATGCACACAGAGTCAAGCACATCAAAAACTGATTCAACGTCATGTGTGGGAGGAATATGTGGAAGAAGCAGATCATCTTCGCCACCATCAAGACGTCAAACCGATCTATGAAAAACGCAAAGAAACAATTGAACGAGTATTCGCAGATGCAAAAGAAAAGCATGGCATGCGTTGGACAACCCTCAGGGGACTTAAAAAAATGTCGATGCAGGCGATGCTTACTTTCGCTGCCATGAATTTGAAGAAAATGGCCAACTGGACTTGGCAAGGTCCAGAAATGGCCTAAATGATAACCTCGGAGAGGTCTGCAATTCTCTGTAATTACTTGAAGTCCTACAAAAAATGACAAAAAGAGTTCGGAATGAGACTATTCCGAACTCTTTTTGTCTACAAACTGAAGAAGGCACCTTTTTGGGTGCCTTCTTTTCTTTACTCTTTATCATTGCTTCCTCTTGCTTTTTCCTCCTGATTTACAAAGAAACTATGGACTGGTTTTGCCAGCTGTTTAAAGCTTTTTTCAAATCGTTCAGAAAGGTGAGAGGCCCGCTCGTAAACAACCGATTTAAGATTGTCTAATTGCCTGCTGATTTTTTCTGTGATTGCTTCCTGCCGGTTTAAGCGTTCCATTATCGACTTGCTGGCCTGTTCCTGTACACCAAGCTTCTTGTTTAATTCTTCTTTCATTTGCTCCTGTGTATTTAACTTTTTCTCAGCTTCCTCTGAAAATGCTGCAAACTGCTGCTCTAGACGTTCTATAACCTTATTATGATAAACTTCCTGTAAACCAAAGTTTTTATTTATTTCTTCTTTTATTTGCTCCTGTATTCCATAATTCTCAGCTTTTTCCTCCGAAAATGCAGAGAACTGCTGTTCTAAACGTTCCATTACTGTATTATGAAATACTTCCTGAACATCAAGCTTTTTGCTTAATTCTTCTTTCAGTTCTTCCTGAGCTTTAAAATTTGAAACAGCTTCCTCAGTAAAAGCGTCAAATTTATCAAACTTCCGGGAAAGTGCCTGAGTTGCCGCTTCCTGGAATGATACTTGTTCTAGTATCTTCTGATTTACCTGCTCTTCATTTTCAAGAGTTTCCATTATTGCTTTATTTAGTTCCTCCAGTGCAGCCAGCCTTTTATTCAAAGTATCATTTTCCTTTTCGCGCTGGTTCATCATTTCCATAAAACTTATTAAAAAAGCATCCTGCTTTTCAAGCTTAGCTGTCAAATGCTCAATATGATAATTTTGTTTTCCAGCTGCTTTTTTTACAAGTTTACTCAAGTCAGAAAAGGAATCATCGAGCTGATTTTTCATATTTTCATATGTTTCGGATATACGGGTATTAACAGTTTGCTGTTCTTTCAGTACTTCCTGGAGAAAGTTCAGCCGATAAGTACCCTGATTGGAAACAGTGTCAGAATGGCTTAGATAAAGCTTAGGGTTTCCATCCGCATTTGATTGTTTGGCCATAGGAACACTCCTCAGTTTTAACTTTTATAATAGCCTATGCCAGCCCTTTTGAGAGGGATGGGCACTATCCTATAAAACCTGAACAATTCAAATTTGATGCTGATAAGCATAGTGAGCATGAGGGTCCCGATTCCACGAAATTTCGCAAATCGTACTAAAAAGTGTTGCAAAAAATTGAAAAAATAGGTAAATTATTAATTGTCAGTAAATTGGCAGGCGATGTCATGGATCTGAATACATAGGGAGTCAACCAAAACTACCTCTAAAACAAAAAGAAAGAGAGGACCATCACATGAAGAAATTATCTTTCTTGATTTCAGCAGCTGCACTGACATTAATGCTTGGAGCATGCTCAAACGAAGAGGCTTCTAAAGGGGATGAAAAGGAAGAGGCCACAGCTGAGACGACTGAGGCCGCTGATGAAGGCAAAGAAGTGCGCTCGGCTCTTTTAAGCTATCAGGGAGAAGTGACAAAGGTAATTCGAAACACAGATGCAAACTTGACCGCTGAAGGTCAGGATCCAGCTGAAGCAGCTGCAGCTTTTGAAAAGGAAGCGAAAGCCGTGTCTGTACCAGAAGAATTAACAGACTACACTAAGGATATTGAGGCGGCGGTTGATAGCCTTTCTCAATACTATGCTAAAAAAGCTGAGCTGGTAAAAGCAGGATCCCAGGATATGTCGGAAGCAGAGCCATTTAAAGAGGAATATATCAATTCAATGACTAAAGTTTTTGAAGAAGTGGAACTATCTGCTCCAGCTTTTAACAGCGTTTTCCAATAAATGCCCAGCAAACAGCCCTATTCGATTTTGAATAGGGCTGTTTGTATATATTAAGGCACATCATGCCCCATTGAACTTTGAAAAATCTCAAACCACTGATCCCTGTTAAGTTTGTAAGACAATGAACCGGCTGCACGTTCAATTCTTTCAATCTTGCCGGACCCGACAATTGGCATGATTCGGGCAGGATGATTTAAGAGCCAAGCAAATAAAACTTCATCAATATCACTTGCCCCGATTTCCTCTGCGACTTTATGTAATGCCGCTTTAAGGCGTTCCGGTTTTTCTTCAGTACCGCTGAAAATTTTCCCGCCAGCCAAAGGGGACCAGGCCATCGGTGCGATTCTTTTTTCCATGCACAGATTTAATGTGCCATCCTCATAGTTCTCCAGATGATAGGCAGAAAGTTCAATTTGATTTGTAATCAGATCCATATCAAGATATGACTGAAGCATCGTAAACTGATGGCGTTTAAAATTGGATACCCCAAAATGCTTTACCTTACCAGCAGCCTTTAAAACTGAAAATGCCTCAGCAACTTCTTCCGGATCCATAAAAGGATCAGGACGATGAATGAGCAGGGTATCTATGTAATCTGTTCTCAGATTTTGCAAAGATTTCTCAACCGAAGCAATAATATGTTTTTTTCCTGTATTGTAATGATGGGATTTATGCTCAGGGCGATTTGGTGACTGGAGTACAATCCCGCATTTCGTTACAATCTCCATTTTTTTGCGGAGCTCCGGCTTTTTCTCAAGAGCCCTTCCAAACAGGCTTTCACATGTATAGCTGCCATATATATCGGCATGATCAAATGTCGTTATTCCCAGCTCCAAACACTTTTCTATTAAGGTGATTAATTCTTCATCTGATAATTTCCATTCAGCCAGTCTCCATAGACCATGTACGATTCTTGAAAACGACAGATCCTCTGCCATCTGCACTCTATCCAAAAGTATCATCTCCCAATTTTTTTCGCACTGTTATTATCTCTGAAAATGCAAAGAATACCAAGCTAAACGTTCTTCGGCATTGCAAAGGGTGCTGGATCATCATAAATTAGAGGCATAAAAATAAGAGGCAACTGTTTTGTCACCTCATCTTTATCCGCATATTTTCTGCAGCGGTTCAACCATTTGTTCATGCAGAATCATAATTTTTGATGGGTATGAACAATGCTCTTTATAAGCTGTTTGAAGTTCGTGATAAAAAGTGGTTAATTCCTCAACATTGGAAATCAATTCTTTATCAAAAACGCCTGACCGGCTGAGAAGGATATTCTCATATTTTTCAACAAGCTTTTTAGTTTTCTTTATCAATTTCCAAGCATCTTTCATACGAAAAGCATCATTTAAATGGGAATAGAATTCTATCAAGTCTTTTTGGAAAATATTCTTAAGTTCCTGGCTGAGCCTTTCAATAGGAGGAAGTTCAGCTTCCTGAAATATAAACTGCTGCAGCATAATGAAATCGGTCTTTACATTCTGTTCTTCAAATGACTGATATATCCGTAAAGTATTATAGGCGTCATACATGGGATGATGGGGTTCTCCAATAAAAGAAAGGTCATAGAAAGACAATGCTTTTTCCACTGAAGCTGCAGTCCGGGAAGCTCTTTTTGTGAAAATAGCCTGAAAATCGACATATCTTTTGGTAATCTTATCAATCGTAGCTTGGGGAAGATTATGCCTGAAAGCATCGGCTTTTAATCTTAAGATGTCACTGGTCGACCAGGAATAGAATCTTGCTTTTTTAACTCCGCCGACCCAAAAGAGAAAATCTTTAAACACCTCAGAAAAGTCATCTGCTGTTTTTAAATCAGAATCGGATATCCCCGTCAATTCTTTGCAGAATGGGCTAAGCGGCGAGTCCTGCTGCGGACGAATGAACCTGTCAAATCCAGTTACCTTACCTGTTTCAAGTTCAACTTTTACAGCACCAAGGCGAATGGCCTCCATATCTTCAAAAAGCATACCATTTTTGCTGCATAGCATTTCAAAATCAAAGAATATCAGCTGTTTTAGCTCGGCCATACGCCTTCCCCCCTTTATAATATCCAGCTATCCAACAAGATATTATAAAGAATGACGGGCAAAAAAGGAAGGAACAGAATTATCCATCAAGATATTTGGCAGGAATGAAACTTTTTTCCCAGTGCAATGGCAAATCGGTTTACGATTTCTTTTGAAACGTTTACACTTAAAGGGTACATAGTTTTCAGTCGCAAATATGATAGCGATTTCTCTAAAAATTATTGAACTTGAAAGGATGGATGAAGGATGGGTATTTCTTTATCGAAAGGGCAAAAAATTGATTTAACAAAAACTAACCCCGGGTTGTCTAAAGTAATAGTAGGACTCGGCTGGGATACGAATAAATATGATGGTGGCTTGGATTTCGACCTCGATGCCAGTGTGTTTTTATTAGATGCAAATGGCAAGTGTGCATCTGATAAAGATTTTATTTTCTACAACCAGCTTGAAGGCGGCGATGGCTCAGTCCTGCATACAGGTGATAACAGAACAGGTGAGGGCGATGGCGATGACGAGCAGGTTAAAGTTAACCTTAGTGCTGTTCCTGCCTCCATTGAGAAGATTTCTTTTGTCATTACGATCCATGATGGGGAAGGCCGCGGTCAAAACTTTGGTCAGGTCTCAAATGCATTTGTAAGAATCATTAATGAAGAAACAAATGAAGAATTAATCCGTTATGATTTAGGAGAAGATTTCTCCATTGAAACTGCCATTGTTGTAGGAGAATTATACCGTCATAATGGCGAATGGAAATTTTCTGCCGTGGGTTCAGGCTATCAGGGAGGACTTGCCCGTATTGCGACAGACTTCGGTTTGCAGGTAGGTTAACTTCCATTATTCCAGGCAGAGCAGCAGCTTTTCCCTGGCTTTCTCTTTAGGGTGTATTCCCCTCATATTGATGACCTGCCTAAAAAAAGGACCTGTGTTATGAAGGAGTGATTATCTTGGGTATACAATTATCAAAAGGTCAAAGAATTGATCTGACTAAAACAAATCCTGGCCTGACTAGAGCCATTATCGGGCTGGGCTGGGACACGAACAAATATAGCGGCGGTCATGATTTTGACCTTGACGCATCTGCATTTCTTGCAGATGAAACCAGTAAATGTGTAAATGACCATGATTTTATTTTCTATAATAATCTGCAGCATCCAAGCGGAGCAGTTATACATACAGGAGACAATCGTACAGGTGAAGGAGACGGAGACGATGAGCAGCTTGTTGTCGACTTTACCAAAATACCTTCACATGTTCATCGTATTGGCATAACTGTAACTATTCATGATGCAGAATTAAGGCAGCAAAATTTCGGCCAGGTTTCCAATGCATTCGTAAGATTAGTGGATGAATCCAATAATCAGGAGCTGCTGCGTTTTGATCTAGGAGAAGATTTTTCAATTGAAACAGCAGTCGTTTTCTGTGAATTATACCGCCACGGGAATGACTGGAAGTTCAATGCCATTGGCAGCGGCTTCTCAGGCGGCTTGGCAGCTCTTTGCCGCAACTATGGACTGCAGGTTTAATTTTCCTTCATGGCACCCAAATGGTTTGGGTGCCTATTTTGTTTGTCAAGTGAGAACCCTCAGCCAATGCTGATGGTTATTAATCCCATACTTAAAAAATTGCGAATGGGCAAAATAGGTGTGAGAAAAACCTTGAGAGGAAGGGATGCAGTATGTCACTTGAATGGTTTGACAGGGTAAGCGGTGAGTTGCAGGACCATCTTGAATCGATTTGCAGTAAATATGATCAGATTGGCCATATGTCGATTGACCGGGGTGCCAAGCATCCCAGAATGGAGTTTTTTATTGAAACCAGTGATAATGACAGAGAGTATTTTTGCACTCTATTCTTTGATCCGCATAATGAAGAATTCTATGTAGAAGACTTTGATTTTGAGCTGGGACATACTTCTAAAACCATGCTTTTTGATATTGAAGACATAATCGATACAGTCCACGAAAGCCTTCACGATTATATGAATGGCGAGGATGAAGATCATTTTGCATTTGAAGATGATGAAGAAATATATGTTTCAGAAGAGGAAGATTTCGACATTGACGACGAATATGACCTTGATGGCGAAGATGATATCTTTGAAGAAGTAGATGTAGAGTGGGAAACTCCTGAAGTAACTGCCTTTTTCAAGGAAGACGAAGTGGAGGTATCCTATCAGTTTGGAGTGGTCCAGGAAACCGGTGATGGAGTCCTTCGCAGGGTTAACCGCATTTGGACAGATGACGAAGAAATGATCAAAGATGAAGATCACTTTATCTTCAGCAAAGAAGAGGCAAGCACAATCATTGCCATGATCGCCAGCCACATGGATTCCCTGAGCGGGCATGAGGCTGATTATCAGTAATTATTCATACCGAAATGAACAAGTGGCTATCAAGAATTCTTGAAGCCACTTGTTTTTGTCATCAGCAGAAAAAGAAATAACTCGTTCACCCTTCAGCCAGCACCGAATCACTCCCCTAATAAAAATCTTTTAAAATTTTACAATTGACTGTATTTCTCTGTTGGTACTAATCAGGCTTGACTCCCCCATAAACTGATTAAAAGCAGGTGAAAAGAGGTGCATCATGGGGATTCATATCGTTCAGGCAGGCGATAGCCTTTGGGCCATTTCTCAAAAGTATAATGTTCCTACCCTGGATATAAGAACGGCTAATGGCCTTGAGAACGGACCTGGTATCATCCCTGGTTTAGCGCTGTACATTCCTGAAAGCGGACCAGTTATCAGGTCTTATCTGATAAAGCCGGGAGATACATTATGGAGCATTTCCCAGCGTTTTCAAACTACAATTAATCTTATCCTGTCAGCAAACCCGGAAATAAGGCCGGAGGGTCTATATATCGGGCAGAAGTTAAATATTCCATCACCAAGCAGATTAGTCATGAAAACATTAGGGTTCATAGTCCCGTATTCTCCTGATACTTTTTTACCCGCTTTCAGGGAAACAGCAAAGTACTTAACCTACATCGCCATTTCTGCCTATTCTTTAACAAGGGAAGGTTACGCATATATTGAACTTGACGATTCAGCCATATTGGCAGAAAGCCGCCGGCTGGATGTCATTCCGCTGCTGATGATCAGAAATCTTGCACAAGGTGAATTTAATGCAGAACTGATTGGCGGGGTGCTTGAAAGTCCGGCAAATAGGAGGAACTTAATCTTAAGCCTGATGAATTTTGTCACTCAAAAAGGTTATGGAGGCATCAGCCTGGATTTTGAATTTATCCCGCCGCCAAGGCGCCAGGATTTCAATTCATTCATTAGAGAATTAAAAAATGCCTTAGGTCCAAAAGTGCTTCATGTCAATGTACATGCTAAGACAGAAGATCTCCCGGCAAACCGGATAATAGGGGCATATGATTATAAAGCAATTGGGGAGGGCGCCGATATTGTTGCAGTCATGACCATGGACTATGGTTATCCCACTGGTCCTCCTAATCCCGTCGCTCCACTATGGTGGGTTGAAGAAGTCATTCAATATTCGATCACCCAGATTGACCCGAAAAAACTGCAAATAGCTTTGCCGTTATATGGATATGACTGGAGAACTGCGGATAATCTAACCCGCTCATTTTCCATGCAAGCCATTCAGAATTTAGCATTAAGCAGAGGAGCAGTTATTCAATTCGATGCTTATGCAGCATCCCCATGGTTCCGATATTGGAACGGAGAAGAAGAACATGTGGTCTGGTTTGAAGATATCCGCAGCATTACTGAAAAATATAAATTAATTGACCAGTATAATCTTTTAGGGATGACATACTGGCAATTAAGCTTGCGATTTCCTCAGAACTGGGCATTTGCGGATAAAAATTTTACTATTCTATAGCCCTTTTTAAAGAAGCTCCTTCATTTCTTCTTCAAAATAAAACATTTTTGGTTTTTCTTTAATCGTATATGTGTATTTCTTCATTTTCGCCACATAACAGGTTTTGTTGATCGTAACTTTCTCTCCCGTGTCAATCAGAATAACAATATCATTATGCTCAAACTTATTTCTGCGCTTCACACTGATCCCTCTTTCTTTACACATATAAAGTGTTATTAACACATTATCTCATACTTTTGTGGAATTAACCCTATTGATGTTAATGGAATCATTCAGGTTCCATTATTTTTTTTTGCATATCGCCAAGTAAATGATATATTAGTCTAATTGAATACCATAGTGAACAAAGGAAGATACAAAATGACATCAACACTTGGCTTTATAAGAGAGTGGCAAAAAGCCATCCAGGCTGAGATCTTACATTTAAAAAAATATGGGAGTTCCCGCTACTTAATAATAAATGGACGGCAGCTTTCAAAATCAGATGCATATACCTATTTTTTTGATACACTTTCTGCCATTAAAATTCCAACTGGATCGTCCATAAAAATCGAATGGGGAAGAAAGAGAGTGGAAGGAAGAGTCCTATCTGCGGAAGGAAATAATGTCATAGTGGCATTAGAAGAGGATATTGGAATCGAGCTATCGGAAGCATATTTGCTTCATGATCCCTGGGAGCTATTGGATCAGCTTTTTCAGCGCTTAGAGGACATAAAAGACAGTAAAAGAAAAAGAAATAGGATAAAAAAATTGATGAATCCTTCCATGCCACCAAAGCACCCTGCCGATAAGGTAAAGACTGGTGCCCATGAATTGATTTTGCGTTCTAAGTACAATCCAGCCACTTATGTCTGGGGACCGCCAGGCACAGGAAAAACCTATACACTGGCACGTGTGGCCGCTAACAAATACTTTAAAGGACAAAGTGTTCTCATTCTGGCCCACTCAAATCAGGCAATAGATGTCCTAATGGCAGAAATTTCATCCTTTGCATCATGCAAACGAAAAATTCCTGATGGAGATCTGCTTCGTTACGGGTCACAAGTCGGTCCAGCACTATTCGATCATCATTCATTAACAGCCGAATATCTTTTAAATAAGCAGCATACAAATCTCTCGGAGCAAAAAGCTGCTCTATTTGAGGAACGCCGCCTGCTTAAACAGGATTTATCCCGATCCTTCAGCAAGAGAGATTCCGACCATCTTATTGAAATAGAAAAGAAGCTATCTGGAGTACTTGAAAAGATCAGGCAAAAAGAAATAGAGTTTGTAAAAAATGCTTCTATTATTGGAACAACACTGGCAAAAGCCGCAAGTGATCCGTCAATTTACGAGAAAAATTTTGATTTAGTCATCATCGATGAAGCCAGCATGGCTTATGTTCCACAGGCTGCCTTTGCAGCTTCACTTGGCAAAAGAGTCATCATTTGCGGGGATTTCAAACAGCTTCCTCCTATTGCTGCATCAAGACATAAATTGTCCGAAAAATGGCTAAGGGAGGATATCTTTCATCACTCTGGCGTGTCAGACGCAGTTAAGGATGGACACTTGCATCCGCACCTTTTTCTATTAAAAGAGCAGCGCCGTATGCACCCGGACATTTCAGCATTTTCGAATAAACATATCTATCATTCTCTTGTTGGTGACCATCCGGATGTTTTGGCTGCAAGAGCTGATATCGCTGCCTGCACACCTTTTCCCGCCAAAGCCTCGATCCTGCTCAATACAGCCGGATCAGGTGAATATGGCATGAAAGATGGCAGTTCGAATTCAAGAATCAATTTATGGGATCTTTTGCTGGGATTTCAGTTAATACATGAAGCTTATACAGGAGGAAGCAGGTCCATAGGTTATGTCACCCCGTATCGGGCACAGGCATTATTAATGGAACAGCTTCTGGGTGAGCTATACGAGCAGGAAAGGTCTGCAGCTGATATTATCGCTGCAACAGTTCACCGTTTTCAGGGAAGTGAACGGGATGTCATGATTTTTGACTCTGTAGATGCTCCGACCCATGAGAGAGCTGGAATGCTATTAATCGGGAAAGAAAGCGAAAGATTATTGAATGTTGCCATAACTAGAACCAAGGGGAAATTTATTCATATTTGCGATTTGGAATTTATACACAACAACGTATTTAAAAACAAAACGTGGCGGAAGCTGGCGGACCACCAGCTGCACAATGGACAGGCCATTCATCCTGATCAGATTGGCAGATGGATCAAAAATCAGCATCCACGCCTCCAATGGCTGCATGCAAGAAAGCTGGAAAAAGTGTTTGAGGATATTTCTAAAGCTAAAAAGGAGATTATTATTTCCCTGCCTGATGGCAAGGAACTGGGGAATGAGTGGGGTCAGGCACTTTCAGGGAGGCCTCCGCAAACGAAGCTTACCATGCTTGCCGAGCATTCTATCCCTTCCGCTGCTCCTGATGAAATATTGCCAAACGGCATTCCATTTCCCTGCGTCATAATTGACGGACATATTTTGTGGCTGGGCATGCCGGCAGAGAGCAATAAAAGCGCACGGCCCCCATATGTAGCTGCAAGGCTTCAATCAACAGCTGTATGCTCGTATCTTACATCTCAATTAAAATAAAAAAGACGCCCCAGAGAGGCGTCTTTTTATACGTATTGCGGCGACCCGACTGCACTCCACATAGTGCATTGCCAGTTAGGCTTGTCAGTCGTCTTATGCAATTAGCTCATCGCTTTACTAATATAGCATTATTCTATAAAAGAAACAAGAGTTTTTTGTGCTCTTCCGTTGCATTCCTTTCATTGTTCAATCAAAATATACCTAAAATACATTGATTAGGGTTGTGATCATATGAATATGAAACCATTAAAAGGCCAGCATCATGTCTCTGCCATAACAGCCAATGCTCAGAAGAACTATGAATTTTTCACCAGAATCCTTGGAATGCGGCTTGTTAAGAAGACAGTAAACCAGGATGATACCACGATGTATCATTTATTTTATGCGGATGAAAGGGGTAACCCTGGCACTGACTTAACGTTTTTTGAAATCAAAAATGCTGGCCGCACTTACAGGGGGACGGACAGTATAACTTGTACATTTCTGCGTGTGCCATCTGATGAATCGCTTCTTTATTGGAAAAAGAGACTATCAGAACAAGAAGTTTTACATGGAGAAATAAGAGAAGCAAACGGAAAGAAGATGCTGTTCTTTGAAGATTTCGAAGGGCAGCGTTTGGCCCTGATTTCCGATCAAAATAATAAAGGAGTAAAAGGCGGGAAGCCATGGGATCGAGCTGCCGTTCCTCCAAACCACGGTATAATCGGGCTTGGACCCGTAATGCTCACCGTCTCTGAACTCGGACCCACCGCAAATCTGCTTACAGAAGTAATGGAATATCGGAGAATAGGAGAATATTCTTTGGATGAAGATACTGTAGTTGTATTTGAAACCGGTGAAGGAGGAAACGGGGCAGAAATTCATATTAAAGAAAGCCATGACTTGCCCAAGCAGCGTCCAGGCCGCGGAAGTGTCCACCATGTTGCTTTTCGGGTGGAAAATGAAGATGAATTAAGAAACTGGGTACGAAAACTGAAAGAATTACGGATTGCAAGCTCCGGTTTTGTGGAGAGGTATTATTTCAAATCTTTATATTTCCGGGAACCAAACGGTATTCTTTTTGAACTGGCAACAGACGGACCTGGATTCGAAGCAGATGAACCTTTCGAGCAATTGGGAGAAAAGCTGGCACTACCCCCATATATTGAAGACAGCCGGGAGGAAATCGAGGCAAAGATTACACCACTGGACACGAAAAGTGAATAGAATAGTGTTTAGGGATGAACAAAAGTGTTCGTCCCTTCCTTTTGAAGTTGAAACTTTTTATGGAGTTTGTTCGTTTAATATATAATAAGGGGATATAATAATGGAACTTAAAGAATAGAGAAGGAGTCATCATGGAAAAATTTCAGCGTTTCAAAGAAGCTTTTGCTGGGTTTTGGCGAAAAAAACACCTGACACAAATCCTGCTTCTTTTAACACTAACAATAATACTTTTAACCATTCTATTTTTTGCATTTCTGGCAGCTACAGCAAACGTGGAGACCTTAAAAGAAGGTTTAAGGCAGTCAACTGTTATTTACGATAAAGATGGCGATGCTGCTGCAGGACTTGCCGAGAATAGGGCAGAGGGTGCAAATATTGAAGAATTGCCGGATCATGTAGGCAATGCCGTAATTGCGATTGAAGATGAACGCTTTTATAAGCATAACGGATTTGATATTAAAGGAATTGCCAGAGCATTTTTTGGCAATTTATTTGCTGGTGGCATAACGGGCGGGGGAAGTACGATTACTCAGCAGCTGGCCAAAAATGCTTTGCTTTCCCCTGAACAGACGTATAAGCGAAAAGCTGAAGAGCTGTTTCTGGCCGTAGAAATCGAAAAAAATTATAAAAAAGATGAAATCCTGCAAATGTATTTAAATCAGGTATACTTCGGAAGCGGTTCATGGGGAATCGAACAAGCATCCAATAAATATTTCAGCAAAACCCCAAAGGAACTGAGCATAAGCGAAAGCGCACTGCTTGCAGGGCTGCTCCAATCGCCTTCTGCGCTCGATCCTTACAATCATTACGAACGGGCAATGAAAAGAAGAAATGTTGTACTTGGAAAGATGAAAGAGCACAAGATGATTTCAGCCGAAGAGTTTAAGGACGCTGTAAATGAAAAGATCCAATTAAAGGAAGGGACACGAAGCAAGCAAGAAAGAAAATACCCCTACTATGTTGATGCCGTACTGGATGAAGCTATAAATAAGTACGGATTAACCCAGGAAGAAATCTTTACTAGAGGATACAAAATATATACGGAAATGGATCAAAATCTGCAATCAAGCCTGGAAAATGTTTATGAAAAGGACTCAATCTTCCCTCCAGGAATGAACGGAGAGATCGTCCAGAGTGGAGCTGTCCTTCTTGATCCTGCTTCAGGGGGTGTCAGAGGGCTTGTCGGAGGCAGAGGTGAACATGTATTCAGAGGATTCAACAGGGCCACACACATCAAGGCCCAGCCTGGATCAACACTTAAGCCACTAGCTGTCTACACACCAGCACTTGAAGAAGGCTACTCACCAACATCCATGCTTAAAGATGAAAAAGTGACATATGGAGATTACACACCAGCTAATGCATCCGGACAATACGCGGGCGAAGTGTCCATGTATAAAGCTGTGGAAGACTCTATCAATGTCCCAGCGGTTTGGCTCCTTAATGAAATTGGACTTGATAAAGGTCTGGATGCACTTGACAGGTTCGGCATACCGCTTGAAAAAGAAGATGAATATTTAGGGATTGCCTTAGGCGGGATGAGAAAAGGCGTCTCACCCTTAAAGATGGCAGAAGCATATGCTGCATTTCCAAATGGCGGAAAGCGGCAGGATGCCCATTTAATTACGAAAATAGTAGGCCCAACAGGCAGCATCATTGCCGAACGCGACAAAGAAACAGTTAAGGTTACGACAAAAACAGTATCGAATCAAATGACTTCCATGCTGTTAAATGTGGTTGAAACGGGTACAGGAAGCGCAACAAAGATAGAAGGAGTTCAAATTGCCGGAAAAACGGGATCAACCCAGCTCCCATATAAAGACATTAACGGAACGAAAGATCAGTGGTTTGTTGGCTATACGCCGAATTTGGTTGGCGCCGTTTGGCTGGGGTATGACCAGACTGACAGGGAACATTATCTGTCAAAAAGCAGCTCTGAAACAGCAGTACCTGTATTTAGAGCGATTATGGAATCAAGCCTGCCATATATGCAGGAAGAGGAATTTACTACTAAATCGGTAAATGAAAAGCTGGAAAAAAAGGAATTAACAGAGGAAATTGGACAAACCATTAAAGAACAGGCGGAAAAATTTGAAGGCAAATTGAGGGAGGATCTTCCCATTTGGAAGGAAAAATTGAGCGAAGGCAAGCAGGAACTTGAGGAATTCGGCAGATACCTGAAAGACAAATGGGATCAATTCAGCAATTAAAAGAAAAGAGAGAATGGCCAAAATAGCCATTCTCTCTTTTTGTGTTTCAAGTAAACTTTATACTGGAATAATTCAGGAAAACAGTGTAATCTAAATATTTATAGCACACACTAACAAAACGACAGCATATGCTAGCGCGTTGCTAGCTTTCAGATATTAATGGCTAGGAGGATTCAAATGAGTGGAGAAACCCGTATTCAGCTTAACGTCCGCATAACAAGAGAGACTTCAAATATGCTCGATGAAATTGTTGATTATTATCAGGAAAACACGAAACTCGGCAGGATTTATAAAGGCGACGTTTTAACAGATATTATTGAAAAATCATATGAAGTAATGAATAAGCAAAAAAAACTCAATAAGAAATTTCAATCCTGATTGGAGGGGGATTACATGAGAGATGTAAAACTAACCGACATATATCAGCATCGGATCGCACAGAAATATATTACACGCTCCGGCATCGCTCATGCTATTGCAGTTGCCTATCATGCTTTCCAGCTCGCACAAGAATCCGGAGAGGACGTTGATTCCGCGGCTAAAGCAGGTTTCATGCATGACATTGGCCATTATACCTGGTACAAAAATGGAAAGTGGGATTACGACCTTTACCGGCTGAATGACATTCATGCCATTAAAGGTGCTGAGCGGGCACACAAACTCCTAATCAGGCTTGGAGAAAACCCGATTAAAGCTAAAGAAATAGCCTTAGCCATCCTTTTTCACACGGATTCATTTCTGCCTGGCGGTGAGGTTGTAAGAACTCCGCTGCAATCCATAGTCAAATTGGCAGATGAAAAAGATGAAGAACCCGGAGGAGCGCATCATTATCGTGAACTCGATTTTGGGCGGGCTATGAAAAGCCTCGAAATACTCGATAATAAGATTGATGATTACCTTAAGAAAAAAGAAGAATAACCTAAATTTCTGTCATGTTATGCGCTTCCCCAGGAAATCCGTTACTTATGAACTGTTATTTTTTGAAGGGAAGCGCCTATTTCATGAAGAAATATAATTTATGATAGAAATAATCCGATTATCAATATTATTATGTCCAGGGATGGTGTTGCGGCAGTGAGAGCAAGGACTCGAAGACAACAGTCATTTAATGTGGAAGAAATCAAATTTAAATTAACAACTGTATTTCTGCATCTCTCATTTTATGCATTTATCATATTTATCCTAATATTATTCTTGGAGCTATTTGGTTAAGTACATACAAACATGCCAGGGCAATAAAAGCGGATTTGCCCTGGCGTGAAGATTATGGATTTGGCAATATGCCTTTTTCCTTTAAATAATTTTCCACTTCTCTAAATTCTTCTACCGGCACAAATGCTATGTCTTTTTTCCGAAGAAGATCCTGAAGCCCATTTTTGGCAAAAGTAATGTCAGCATACTCCGCCGGGTGGGAATCCGGTTCACTGTCCCCAATAAAAAACACAGTTTCATATTCCTTCTTTAAGTCCTGAATGACCTTCGATTTATCAATGCCATATCTTTCAGAGTAATGCTGATGATTCTCATCTATATTCATGTGCACATTCTTCTCATGATAATGCCCTTCATTCGAAAAAACCTTTACATGTTCCACTCCATATTTTTTTAATAGGTGATAAATATAATAGTCTGTGCCAGCACTCAAAATATAAAAATCTCCGCCGTTCTGCTGAACCTTTTTGATAAAGTCAGGTACATATTCATCAATTTCTATTGAATAAATATCGTTTATAATTTGTTCTTCATCCTGATTGATGGAAGTGAAGACTTTATTCAAAAAGTCGATATCCTTTATCTCCCCAGCCTTCCATTTGGGCATCAGCTTGCGCCCCTCCGGAAAATATTTATCCATCATAATCAAATAGAAGTCTCTTTTTGATATTGTTCCGTCAAAATCTGAGACAAAAGCCCACTTTTTCATTCTATAAACCTCCAATAAGACATTTCTGCTTTTTATGCTGCTATGCTATTTTAACTTTACCCTTTGTTATTTATTTTCAATCAGTGAAAAAACGTCTTTTAATTTTATTCCTGGAGAGATTAATGGTATTATTAATTTGATTTTTACATAAGGAGATGATTAGTATGGCAGAAAAAGGATACATATTAATGAAAAACGGTGAAAAGGTTGAATTTGAACTATATCCTGAAGCGGCACCAGGGACAGTTGAAAATTTCAAAAAGCTTGCGAACGAAGGCTTTTATAATGGCTTGTCTTTCCATCGTGTAATTCCTGGGTTTGTAAGCCAAGGAGGCTGCCCTAATGGAACAGGAACTGGCGGACCTGGATATACAATCAAATGTGAAACAGAAGGCAACCCTCATAAGCATGAAGAAGGTTCACTATCTATGGCACACGCGGGCCGCGATACAGGCGGAAGCCAGTTCTTTATCGTTCATGAGCCACAGCCTCATCTAAACGGTGTTCACACTGTTTTTGGAAAAGTAACTTCAGGCATTGAAGCAGTCAAAGCGATGAGAAATGGCGATGTTATGGAGAAAGTTGAAATTCTTGAAGGATAAATAGTTTAGCAAAAAGAGCCGAAATGGCTCTTTTTTGTTTTATACCCAGGTGATTTTATATAATATAAAAGTACCTTGCCAATAATGAAAGGATGATTATATGGAGCCTATAAAAGATCATTTAAAAGAAAATCTTGATTTGCTTTTTGTCGGCTTCAATCCGAGTATCCGTTCAGGAGAAACAGGTCATCATTTTGCAAATCCTAATAACCGGTTTTGGAAAATTCTCCATGAATCGGGGTTAACTCCCAGAAGATACAGCGCAGCGGAGGACTATAAATTATTGGATCTGGGATATGGGATGACAAATATTGTTTCCAGGCCAACTAAAGCAGCGGACGAAATAACAAAGGAAGAATATAAAGAAGGCAGAGAAGAACTGATTAAAAAAGTAATTGAACTTAAGCCAAAGGTCATTTGCTTTGTTGGAAAAGGAGTATATCAGGAATACAGCCACAAAAAGAAGCTGCCATGGGGAGTACAGGAGGAATCTGTGGTTCCCGGAACGATTGATTTTGCTGCTCCTTCTTCTTCTGGGCTGGTCCGAATGAAAATGGATGAAATCATTCAAATCTATGCGGAGATTCCGAAGCTATTAAAAACTCTCAGATAAAACCAGTTACTTGAATGGTTTGCCGCCTGGTCAGCCTAATGCCATTTCATAGGGCAAATAGCACACATTCTTCCTTTTTCACAAACATTATTCTAGTAATTTCCCCTACCAACGGTACTGTTAATTAATATTCAGAATTGTTAAAATAGATTCAACAGCAAGAACCAGCTTCAATTTAATCTCTTAAGGAGGGAAAGAAATGGAGCAATATGTTCGTGTTATTCCTTTTAAGGTGATTCGTCAGGAAGAGGAAGTTATGGAAGTTCCAAAAGGCGTGGATTTAATACAGGCGCCAAAAATGTGGAACGAAACAAAAGGAAAAGGAATTAAAATTGCTGTTTTGGACACCGGATGCGACCTAAGCCATGCTGATCTGAAGGATCGAATAACAGGAGGACGGAATTTTACAGATGACGATAACAGCGATCCAAATATTTTCAAAGACTATAATGGCCACGGCACACATGTTGCTGGAACTATCGCTGCGCATGAAAACGATGCTGGTGTCATTGGGGTAGCTCCTGAAGCAGATCTCCTTATTGTGAAGGTCTTAAATAAGGATGGTTCCGGCCAATATGAATGGATCATCAATGGCATTCATTATGCCATCGAACAAAATGCTGATATCATTTCCATGTCACTTGGCGGACCAGCCGATGTTCCTGAACTGCATGATGCGATAAAAGCGGCTGTTAAAAAGAATATCCTTGTCGTCTGCGCAGCAGGAAATGAAGGGGATGGGGACGATTCTACAGACGAGTTTGCTTATCCTGGCTGCTACAATGAGGTGATTAGTGTGGGTGCTGTAAACCTTGAGAGGGATTCTTCCGAATTTACAAACTCACATAATGAAATTGATTTGGTGGCACCTGGTGAAGAGATATTATCTACCTTCTTAAACGGGAAATACGCAACGCTTAGCGGCACTTCAATGGCAGCACCACACGTTTCAGGTGCGCTGGCCCTAATCAAAGATTTAGCAAACAAGCAATTTGAAAGAAAGCTTTCAGAACCAGAACTATATGCACAATTAATCAGAAGGACAGTTCCATTAGGCAATTCGCCTAAACTGGAAGGAAACGGTCTTGTTTATTTAACCGTACCTGAGCATTTAGCCGGGATCTTTGACCAAAAATTCAAATCCATGGTCCATAATGCTATATGATTAAAGTGAACAATATTTCAGCCGCATGGGCAGAGGCTCAGTTAAAGTATATTGAAAATGCTCAGAATGAACCCTATTACGACGCTCAGAAGGATAAAATCAATCTGGAGGATTACTACATCACCCTTGATTTAGAAAAAGAAGACATCCCAGAACAAATCCATACTCTGGTGGTTCGTACCCATAACCGGCAATTGGATTACTCACCCCACCAGTATGTATATCCATGGGTGGATCTGCAGGAAAATCTCAAGCTAAAAAGTTTATATTCCGGGAAAGGGATGGACCCGCATAAAGCCATTGACCAGGATCTCAAGCTTCTGCAGTCGATTCAGGAAAGCGGCTATAGCAGCATTGAAAGAGTAATTTTTAATACCGAACATGTCATTCCACAATCCTGGTTTGAGGAAAGGCAGCCAATGAGAGGGGATCTCCATCACCTGTTTGCCTGTGAACCGGCATGCAACAGTATGAGAAGCAACTTCCCCTACTTTGATTTTGAAACCTATGCTCCGGATTTCGAGGCTGAGAGTATCAGGAACGGATGCGGAATGGCAGAACAGGAAAAGTTTGAGCCTGAATATGGAAAGGGTATTGCCGCAAGAGCAGTATTCTATTTTGCTGTCAGATATAAAAAAGTAATTAAAATCGAAGAAAAGATGGATATGCAGATTTTGCTGAGATGGCATGCAGAATATCCAGTGACTGTATATGAAAAGCATAGAAACGCTGCCATTCAAGAACTCCAGGGAAACCGCAACCCATTTATTGATTTTCCGGAACATGCTAAGAAAATGTTAGGATAATAAGAGAGCCCGCCTGAAACTAGACTGCACCCCTTATAGTAGATGTTGAAAAACCCACAGTTGGGCAACATTGACTTAAGGGGTGATTTTTATGGCCAAAAAAGGGCAAAGGTTACAAAGTTATTCTTTGGAGATTAAAGCGGAAGCGATCCAGTTAAAAGAAGAAGGTTTTTCAGCACAACAGGTAGCTGACAAACTAAATATCCCAAGCAGAAATACTGTAAAGACTTGGTGGAGGAAATATCAAAAAGAAGGACAAGCATTTTATTTAGATAATAGGGGTCGAAGGAAAGAGTATACAGATCAAGAGCGTTACATTCGGAAATTGGAAATGGAGAATTCTGTTTTAAAAAAGTTTCAGGAAATCTTGATGAGGGAGGGAAGAAATTAAAGTTTCAGGTAGTTGATCTCTTAAGAGAACAATTTAATGTAGCGGAACTTTGTAAATTTCTTGGGGTATCAGTAAGTGGATACTACAAATACAAAAAGTATATACGTTTTGATAGGGATGTTGAATTGAAGCAGCTGATTCTGCAATTATATGAGAAATCCAATAAGCAATGGGGTTATCGGCGTGTTCATATGGAACTTCAGGAAGAATACCGAATGCAAATCAATCATAAAAGAGTCTTTCGACTCTACAAGGAACTTGGAATTCAATCAATTATTCGGAAGAAACACAGATCTTCAAACTATAATCAGTATAAGCGCACTGAACCAGAAACGATTACAACAAATATCATCAATAGAGACTTTTCGGTTGACCAACCTAATAAAAAGTGGGTTACAGATATCACTTCCTTTTCAATCGGGGACGAAAAGTTACACTTATCTGCCATAATGGATTTGTACAATAATGAGATTATTGCATACGAAATGGCAAGGAATAATAGTGAAACGATGTTCGTAATAAAAACTGTATACCAAGCTGTTCAAAAAGAAAAGGATGTGCAAGGTGTCATCCTCCATAGCGACCGGGGAACACAATACACATCCAAACTTTATCAAGACACGCTCGAATCCTATGATATTCAACCAAGCATGTCCCGTCCAGGCAATCCATTCGATAATGCCTGTATTGAAAGCTTCTTTTCCCATTTAAAAACAGAAGCTTATCATCCCTATTCTGTACAAAATATTGAAGAATTAGAAGCAAAAATCCATCAATATATTCATCATTACAATCATATAAGGAGACAAAAGCGGTTAAATAAACAGTCGCCAGTAAATTATCGTCGCCAGAATCTTATAGCATAAGGAAATGGGTCCCTCAAAAGGAACTCACAAATTATTTAAAGTGCACTACTTGATATGGAGCAACGCATGATACCGTCATAGGGGAGCTAGTTGTGTTACAAACCTGCTTCCTAGAGCGAGAATCATGCGTGACGAGGCTCCATGTCAAGTAAATAAAAAGAATGAAATAACTAAAATAAAACCGAAAGGGAGCCATTTCCAAAAGGAAACAGCTCCGGTTTTTTAATATCTCCACTATATGGGGGCTTGACCAAACTCAGGCGGGTTTGTTTTATAATATAAGATAAAAAAGGAGCAATCATGTGCAGCCATTCACAGAAAAAGTTATAAAAATCATTAAAAACATCCCAAGAGGAAAAGTCATGACATACGGGCAAATCGCAAGGCTGGCCGGGAGCCCCCGAGGAGCTAGACAGGTGGTCCGGATCCTTCATACCCAAAGTGAAAAGCATCAGCTTCCGTGGCATCGGGTTGTGAATGGGAAAGGGGAAATTGGGTTTAAAGACGGAGATTTGCATGACATTCAGAGAGAACTATTAGAAAATGAGGGGATACATTTTAATATAAATAAAAGACTTGATTTGCAGGAATTTGCCCACGAATCCTCACAGCAAATATAAAGAAGCGTGCATTCAATTAGAAGTCACGCTTCTTTATGATCATAAGTACCTATTTTGTCTTTGATGCATATTCCTCAATCATCTCAATTGTTACATACTTTCTAGCAGGTATAATTCCCTGTTTAGAAAGTTCATTGATTTCAGCAGTTACTTCATTTATCTTATCCGCAGAAAAAGGAAGTCCTCGCCTGCATAGATCCAATGCTTGCTCAATATAGTATTCGCGCTGCTGTTCCAGGGCAGCAAATTTCGTTATAATCTTATTCTGCTTTCCTACATGTTCTGAAATTGCTTTATGTACACTCATACTTTCCACCCCTTAAAAAATTCACCTGCTTTTATCATACCATTTTCTAATACCATTTTAAGAATAAATCTTCTTAGAGGATAATATTTATTTTAGAAAAAATAAGAAATAATAGCCAGTCCTCATAACTTCTGCAGTGGAGAATAAAATAGTTAAGTAAATTAAAAATTGATTCTTTTTCCTCATTATGGAAATAAAGGGAACACACCTTTCTACGGAGAAAAGGTTAAGAAACAAAAATGGAAGGTGGTTTAATACATATGAAAAAGAGTGTAAAAATAAATATCAGTTTATTGCTGATATTTATGCTGGCACTTGTTCCTTTTGCTCAGCCTGAATCGCCTCAAGTCCAAGCAACGGAAGAAGGCAGCGAACTTGTACAGCAGTTAAACCAAATGCTTAATAATGATCCAATTCTTCAGGGGGGTCTTGCAGGAGTCAGTATCCGCAATGCAGATACAGGCGAGCTGGTATACGACCATATCGGGGATATACGTTTAAGACCGGCTTCTAATATGAAGCTTCTGACAGCAGCAGCGGCTCTAGAAACATTGGGAGAAAATTATCAGTTCACAACAGAACTTCTTCATACAGGTTCAATAAAGGGAAAGACACTTCAAGGTGACTTGATCTTAAAAGGAAAAGGAGACCCAACCCTGTTAAAGAAGGATTTTGATTCATTTGCCGTTAAAGTAAAAGAAGCAGGCATTAAAGTTATTCATGGCAGCCTGATCGGTGATGACACGTGGTATGATGATATACGCTATTCCACCGATCTATCATGGAGCGATGAATCATGGTATTATGGCGGACAAGTCTCGGCACTTACAGCCTCCCCCAACGAGGACTATGACGCTGGCACAGTAATTGTAGAGGTTTATCCCGGAGAAAAAGCCGGGCAGGAACCGATTGTAAAAATGGAGCCGGAAACAGATTACATAAAGATCGTCAATAAGGCTAAAACCGTCTCTAAAGACGAAAAGAAGGATATCCATATTGAAAGAGATCATGGTACGAACACAGTTACAATTGAAGGAGAAATTCCAGTTGAAGGCAGCCGTTCAAGGGAATGGATCGCTGTATGGGAGCCTACTGGCTACGCGTTGGATCTATTGAAGCGCTCTCTCGCTGAACAAGGCATTAAAATCAAAGGGAAAACTGAAGCTGGCACTGCTCCAGAAGACGCAAAACTATTTGCTGAGCATAAATCCATGCCTATCAAAGATTTGCTCATACCATTCATGAAATTAAGCAATAACGGCCATGCGGAAACATTAATCAAGGAAATGGGCAAAGCTGTAAAAGGAGAAGGCAGCTGGGAAAAAGGGCTCGAGGTATTAGAAGAACAAGCAGAAGCCCTTGGAATGAATAAGGAAACCCTCGTGCTCCGGGACGGTTCCGGAATCTCACATGTAAACTTAATTCCGGCAAATGAAATCTCAAAACTTCTTTTCGAAGTCCAGGACGAAGAATGGTTCAGCTCCTATTTGAACTCATTGCCGATTGCCGGCAATACAGACCGGATGGTGGGGGGAACTCTTAGAAATCGCATGAAAAACACCAATGCCGACGGAAATGTCAAAGCAAAAACAGGTTCCATCTCAACAGTCAGTTCATTATCAGGATATGTTAAGACGGCCAGCGGGGAAGAACTTATCTTTTCTGTTATTCTGAATAACTTAACTGATGGCGGTCAAGGTAAGGTTATAGAAGACAAAATTGCCACGTTATTAGCCGATCAATAAACAGTATAGAAAAGCTGAAGCCGTCCGCCTATCGGCTTATGACCTCAAGCTTTTAAAAGCCCGAAACTAGACACGCTTAGACCCGGGAGCCGAGACAATTATCTAACTTCAGAATTTGCACATTCTTAACTATTTAGAAAAAGGGCAGGTTACCATTTCGCCGGTATACCTGCCCTTTTTCTGTCTTATTCTGCTTTTGCTGCCTGTATCTGCAGGTCAATTTTCACTTTATCTCCAACAAGTACTCCGCCTGTTTCAAGGGCTGAATTCCAGGTTAAGCCATAGTCGCTTCGTTTGATTGCTCCAGCAGCAGTAAAGCCGACTTTTTCATTACCCCATGGATCTTTGCCTGATCCTTCATATGTCACAGTGAAGGTTTCTGTTTTTGTTGCACCATGAATTGTAAGATCGCCGGTAACATCATATTCATCATCACCCTTGCTTACAATGCTTGTTGATTTAAAGGTCATTTTCGGGTGGTTCTCAACATCAAAGAAGTCCGCAGAACGCAGGTGGTTGTCACGATCTTCATTGCGTGTATCAACACTTGAAAGTGAAACATTGAATGTAATATCAGCAGTTGTTAAATCTGCAGGATCTGCAGTTATTTCTGCATCAAAGCTATTAAAGCTGCCTTTCACGTTTGCGATCATCATATGCTTGATAGAAAAATCCACACTGCTGTGCGCAGGATCAACTGCCCATTTTGTTTTAGCCATATTTTTCTCCTCCAATAGTTCGAATTCATTTGTTTTGAATTCAAGATATTTTAATTCTAGATAAATTATATGCCGGTTTAAGTTTTATGTCAATGATATTTTTTCAAAAGATGGTAAAATGAAGACTACTTAAATTATCAATATCATACATAACCTAAGTCATAATCATTACATTACGGTTTAGTGATGTTTAAAGGGGAACGAACCATGAATCAGCTTGAACAGATTTACAATAATGCTGCAGAGCATACAAAAATAAAAATCCTGGAGGATGCCGACCGCTATCTGGGCAGTAAAGAGTCGATGCCCTCCTATAAGGAATATCTTTCTGAAAGATTTCATTATATCGATCAAATCTGGGTAAATGTATGGCTGAATAAAATCACTGCCAAAATATCCAAGCATGAAAAAAAGAAATATCTAAGTGAAAAAGGGTACGACACCGAAAATGTTGACAGGAAAATAATCAATCACTTATTCCGGACTGAAATAAGGGATTATCAGCCTTTTAACAGTTTGGACTGGCTTAATGACCTCTTTGAAAACAATAATGAAGCATGGGCTGGGCGCTATGAGAATGCACGGGCTCATTATCTGCATAAAGCAGAAGAGGAGCGGCTTCAGCGAAAGAAGTATCGAATCCGCGAAGATATTGAAAAGAATATTGATGAAATTATTGAAAGAGATTATAGCCTTCTTTATCTTCATGTCAGACATATGGCTTCAAAGCAGCTGGTTTCCGATTTTAGAAACAAGATAAGATATCAAAAAGCGGATACCTTTGCTCTGGAGGAAAAGCTTGAAGAGACAGGCAGCTTTGATGCAGGTGATTATACTGTAATGGGGGAATTCCTTGATGAGCTGACAGGAAATATCCATAAAGCATTGTATGGAGGTAAAGGTTACTTTGAATATGAAGCCTATTACTATGTCTATAAGAACCATATATCAGGATATCTGTCCGATTCTCTGCAATCGCTCGTCCTGCAGAACCTTCCGCATCATTTATTCGAGGAATATGAAGACGCTTATCAGAAACCGCTGACCGGTAAGTCGGTGAAGAAGTTAATGGCCCATACCCTTCAGGATCTTGATGAAAGCTTTTTTGAAAGCATTCAGGAGGAATATATTGAAGATCTGCTGAGGCTTGCGGATATACCGTTTGACCCTGAAGTCCATAAAGATCTGCTCAAGAAGGATATTGCTGACAGAGAAAGAAAAATAGCAGAAGAATTGGCTGAGCAGCAGCGGAAGAAAGAAGAAGAGGAACGCATGCTCGAATATATATTCGGGCAGGAATACAGCCCCTCTGTGGAACGGGCCAAAAGGTATGTACTTCATATTGGTGAAACCAATACAGGGAAAACACATCATGCCCTTGAAGGAATGAAATCAGCCCAAAGCGGCATGTATCTGGCACCTTTAAGGCTGTTGGCACTGGAAGTATATGATAAACTGAACCGCGAAGGTATACCCTGTTCTTTGAAAACCGGTGAAGAGGAAAAGACAGTTGCCGGTTCTGAGCATCTTTCCAGCACGGTTGAAATGTTCTACGAAAAGGACTATTACGACGTCATTGTCATTGATGAAGCCCAAATGATCACGGATAAGGACAGAGGCTTCTCTTGGTATAAAGCCATTACCAAGGCAAATGCAAATGAAGTCCATATCATTGGCAGCCGCAGCGCTAAAAGCATGATGCTCCAGCTTCTTGGCGAAGCAGATATTGAATTGAATGAATACAGCCGGGATATACCTCTTGAAGTCGAAGCAAAGGAATTCAAATTCAGTCATGTACGAAAAGGCGATGCACTCATCTGTTTTTCAAGAAAGAGAGTGCTTGAAACTGCCTCAAGGCTTCAGCAGGAAGGGCACTCAGTAAGCATGATTTATGGAGCGATGCCTCCTGAAACCAGAAAAAAACAAGTCCAGCGTTTTACAAAGGGAGAAACTTCCGTCATCGTATCCACTGATGCCATTGGGATGGGACTCAACCTGCCTATCCGGAGAATTGTTTTTTTGGAAAATGATAAGTTTGACGGAACGAAAAGGAGAACCCTTACTTCACAGGAGGTTAAGCAAATTGCTGGAAGGGCAGGGCGAAAAGGGCTTTATAACATTGGAAAAGTTGCTTTTACAAAAGATATCAAAAGAATGAAGGCCTTGCTTGAAATGGAGGATGCCCCGGTCCACAGCTTTGCCATAGCCCCAACAAATACAGTATTTGAAAGATTCCAAAGGTATTACCGCGATCTCGGATCATTCTTTGAGCTTTGGGATAAGTTTGAGAGCCCCAGAGGAACCAAAAAAGCGGCATTAACAGAGGAGAGAGACCTATATGAAAGGATACGCGGAACAGAAATTGAAGCAAAGCTTGGACTAATGGACCTGTATGGTTTTCTCCATCTGCCATTCTCAAAAAAAGAACATGATCTTGTCCGTCAATGGGAAGAGACCATGTATGCCATTATTGATGGCGAGGAGCTTCCAGAGCCCAGAATTAAGAACCGTAATCTGGAAGAGCTGGAATTGACTTATAAAGCAATAGGCCTGCATTTGCTGTTCCTGTATCGTCTTGAGCAGAGAACAGAAGCGTTATATTGGGAAAGATTAAGGGAAGAAATCAGCGATCATGTTCACGAAAGACTAAAAACCGATATAAAAGAGCTCTCAAGAAAATGCAGAAAGTGCGGCAAAAAACTGCCCTGGGAACACGAATATCAAATCTGTGATGAATGTCATTCTTCACGTTCAAGGAGAAGATATAATTATTATAGAAGGTAATGAATGGATGGGATCAGGATGTTATTTGGCTGTCACGTAAGCATAAGGGAAGGATATTTAGGAGCTGCAAAAGCTGCAAAGGCCATGAATGCTTCTGCCTTTCAGTACTTTCCGAAGAATCCAAGAAGCTTGAGTGTAAAGGATTTTAATCGGGAGGATGCAGCTCTTTGCAGGGCGTTTTGCAAAGAGCATGAAATCTTTTCGATTGCACATACTCCATATCCAACCAGCCTCACACCGCAGCCGGAGAAGCAAGAGCTGACGATTAAGTCTTTGCTGAATGATCTGGAAATTGCCAGTGCCTGTGGCTCGGCAGGAGTGGTTGTACATTTCGGAAACCCAATCAACAAAAAGGATCCGCTTGCAGGATATCATTTAATGATCGAGATGCTTAATCAAATCCTCTCTCACTGGGAAGACCCTTGCTTGATCCTGCTTGAAAACACTGCTGGCCACCCCGGGTCAATGGGTACAACGATGGAGGAGCTTGTTCAGGTTCGGAGCCTGTGTGAACACCGGGATCAGATTGGTTTTTGTCTGGATACTTGCCATGCCTTTGCCAGCAATCTCTGGAATGGAGAAAATCTAAATGATTTTCTTAAAAAAGGGGAAGAGTTGGGCTATTTCAATCATCTTAAAGCCATTCACTTAAATAACTCCAAATATCCTGCAGGCTCAGGTAAAGACAGACATGCCAATATATTTAACAAAGGTCATATTACTGCGAAACAATTTGATCAGCTTGTCAATACCGAACCATTTCAAAGATTGCCATTAATTCTGGAAACACCTTCTGGTGAAGGAATTGAACATCATGAAGAAGTTGAACTTCTAATTAAAAGATGGGGAAAACAACCATGACTAAAAAGCCTGCTATTATACAGCAGGCTTTTTAGTCGTGTCAATTAAGGCTTTAATACTACCTTGATGCAGTCGTCCTCATGTCCATTGAAAATTTTGTAGCCATGGCTCGCCTCTTCCAGGTTAATCTTATGAGTAATAATGTCTTTCGGATCAAATTCTTTATTAACAATTTTCTCATAGAGCATTGGCATAAATGGTATGACAGGTGCCTGTCCCATCTTAAGTGTAATGTTTCTGGTGAAGAAGGCACCGAGAGGGAACATATTATAGTTTGCTCCATAGACACCGGTTATTTGGACTGTTCCTGTTTTTCTTACAGCCTTTGTCGCAATTTGAATGGGACCAAGAGTGCCGCCTTGAAGCTTTAATTTTTGCTCTATAAACTCAAGGGGCGACTTTTTCCCGTCCATGCCTACACAATCGATTATTACATCAGCGCCTCCATGGGTAATTTCCTTTAAATGCTCCCCCATATCAGGATATTTGGTGAACTCGAAGACTTCCACTTTGTTTGCTGCCTTTGCGTGATTGATCCGATAATCAAGGTAATCAACTGCAATAACACGCTCCGCGCCTTCCATCCATGCAAACTTCTGCGCCATTAACCCAACAGGGCCACAGCCAAGGACAATTACTGTATCACCCTTTTTAACACCGGCGTTAACAACACTCCAATAGGCAGTCGGAAGTACATCTGACAAAAATAATAGAGATTCATCTTCCAATTCACAGGATTCAGGAACCAGAAACGGCGTATAATTGCCAAAAGGGACTTTTAAATATTCCGCCTGCCCGCCTGGATGATTTCCGAATTTTTCTGTGTATCCAAAGTATCCCCCTGAATCATAATGGGGGTTGGAATTATCACATTGGCTGGTTTGATTCTGCTGACAATAAATGCACTGGCCGCAGGATACATTGAAAGGGATTACGACTCTGTCCCCTTTTTTTACTTTTGTTACATCCGGTCCTGTTTCCTCCACAATGCCCATTGGTTCATGGCCAATAATATAACCCTCTGGAAGAGGCATGTTGCCCTGATATAAATGCAGGTCAGAACCGCAGATCGCTGTGGATGTAATTTTAACGATAATATCATCTTTCTTTTCTAGCTTAGGGTCATCCACATTGGTAACAGCTACACGATTAGGGCCCTGATAGGTGACCGCCTTCATATTCAACACTCCATTAATTAAGATTTTTTAGCAGTATAAAATATCAATAAAACGATAAAGAAAATTTGGTTTGTTTTTTAAAGATTCATCTTAAACAAAGAGGCAATAATATAAGTTTCACTCATCAGCATTTTATTATTCGTTTTACATTTTAAAATGGCCGAAGACTTAGGAAACAAGCGCATTTGAAAGAGGGGATAAACCTTGAAAATAAGCATTTTGGATCAGGCTCCCATTTCATCGGGATATTCACCCAAAGAAGCATTGGAAGCCTCTGTACTGCTGGCACAGTCAGCAGAGAGGCTGGGCTACACAAGATATTGGATTGCAGAACATCATGATTTATCAGGCTTTGCCTGTTCAGCTCCTGAAATCATGTTGAGCTATATCGGTGCTAAAACAAAAAATATACGGATTGGTGCAGGTGCCATATTGCTGCCGCATTATAAACCATACAAAATTGCGGAGTCGTTCAATATGCTTGCTACATTATTTCCTGGCAGAGTGGATCTGGGAATCGGAAGGGCACCAGGAGGATCAGCAGAAGCGTCTATGGCACTTTCCGATAATTTCTTGGAAGGTGTCCGCAAAATGCCGGATAAGGTGATGGAACTTCTTCAATTTTTATATAATCATTTTCCTGAGGATCACATGTTTGCTAAAATATCCGCTTCACCTCTACCTGCAATTAGCCCGGAACCATGGTTATTGGGAACAAGCAGGAAAAGTGCTTTAATGGCTGCTGAGTCTGGAACTGCTTATGCATTTGGCCAATTCATGAGTGAAAAAGATGGGGACGACATCATAAAACAATATAGGGAAAACTTCATTGAAAGGGGAATTATACAGAAACCAAAAGTCATTTTAACAGTCTCTGCTATATGCGCTGACTCAACACAGGAAGCTAAGGAGCTGGCACCCAGCAGTATGCTTTGGAAGATAAGAGCAGAAAGCAGGGTACGCAATGAGGGGATTCCTTCGATTGAAGAAGCAAAACACTATTTCCGCAGCCTGGATGTGGAGCCATTTAACAATAGAAACCGCGTTATTATTGGAAATCCGAAAGAAGTCTCCGAGCAGCTGAAAGATATGAAGCAGCGGTACCAAGCAGATGAGATTATGATTGTTACCATTGTTCACCGTTATGAGGACCGTTTGCGTTCATATGAATTGATCGCCAAAGAATTGATCAAATAAATATAAAATTAATGAATCTTGCCCTATAAATTTGAATACATATTCATGGAAACCAACTATGAAATTTTTCAAAAGGGGCGGTAAAAATGGCAAGCTGCACACATCAGGCAGAAGTGAACGTTCCAATAACGGCAATATGGAATTTTGTCAGTAATATTGGAAACTGGGCTCCCTTAGTACCCGGCTATATTACACATGAGGTACTAAGTGAAAAAGAGTCTACCTGGAGCTTTAAAAGCGATATGGGGATCATTAAGAAAAAAATCGAATTGAAGGTGGATATAACAAGCTGGCAGGAACCAACCAAGGTAACCTTTCAATTAACAGGGCTTAATGAGAAATTTACCGGCGATGGGTATTTTCTTGCTTCCAAAGGAAGGGATAATACTAACTTGATGACAGGCGCTCTTCAAATTACCGCTGAGGGTATGATGGCTAAAGTGGCCAATTCATTGCTTAATACATCTCTTCCGGAAATTACTGCTGAGCTTACAGAAGCTGTTGCTTTGAAGCTGGAACAGAATTATAAAGAGCATGCAGGCGTATAGTTTTAAGTGCAACGAAAAGAACTCATTAACTTGAGTTCTTTTTTCCTTATTTCGTATATCGATTGGCATAGCTGGATGCAACGAATGCTTCCGGCTTAATTTTTGGCTCGAGACCGATCGATTCTATTCTCGATACCATTTCACTTACAAATTCCCTGGTCTTATTCCTTTTCCCAGAACCGATATCCATATGTCCTTCCATGGAGAAGGAACCGCCTTTATAAAGAAATGGAAGTACGATATCAAACATTTTATCTTTGCATTCCTCAGTAAATAAAGAGACGACTTCTTCCGTCAGCGAGGTTTCAAATGAGATTCTCTCATGCAGATGCACCATTTTCCTTGGAATGATGGTTTTCCTAATACATGCCCAGGCGCCTTTCCGTTCATTTTGAATAACTATTCCGGTTATGAACACTGTTCGATTGCAATGAACCTGTGAATCAGTCCCAATCATTAAACGGAAGTTCCCATCAGGATTTCGCCTCATAAAAAGTAAAATACGATCGAATACCTGCTCAAACGTCAAATTGCGCTCCTGGAGATTTTGAAATTTATATTCAGCACTCACCTATTATCACCACATTAAGTAATTTGTCTGGGAGTAACACTCTTCCACAACCTTTAACTTAAGATGTTAGACTTTTACTACCATTATATTGAGAGGCTCCGAACAAGTTGTTTATTTTTTGAAAAAATTATACTTAGCATTGTTTAAAGGCTGGATGAATGGGAATGCGCAGATTGATAAAAACTATGGGCAAAGGAGGATCACATATGAATAAAACATTAATTTTTGTACTTAAATTTGTATCAAGCATGATTGCTTTTGCCATAGCACTTGATTTATTTTTCGATGCAGCATTTGCCGATATTGTTTCTTTCAGCCTGCTGGTAACGGTTATGTCATATATGCTTGGTGATCGGATTATTCTCCCCCGCCTGGGAAACCGGAATGCCCTCATTGCTGACTTTTTCCTGGTTTATGCATCTGTATGGGTTTTTGGGAGTGTATTGCTTAACAGTTACTTGCAAATAGCGTGGGGAAGTGTCATTGCAGCAGGAATTATCACTCTTTCCGAAGTCTTTGTGCACCGCTATCTGCAGAAAGGGGCCGATGTCAGCCAGGAGGAAAATCGCAAAGAAGCGGCCTTGAATCCGCGTCTGGCGTATGGAATGGAAATGGCCGAAGAAAAAGAGCCAACAAGGGACTGGGATTGACTGAATAATAAGCAACTAAACCCAATGCAGACTTATCCGTCGGTATTGGGTTTTTTAAAACAGAATAAGAATACCTTGCTATTTTGCCATCAAACATCCAATATTAATAAGGGTGAAATTTCTTTAAAACTTCACCTGAGCCTCTAATAAAGAAAGTGAAGAAAGCAGGGAATTATTTGCAGGATTTTTTAACACTGGGTATTTCAAAAAAACTAACAAATATATTGCTGAGCCATGGCATTGGAAAACCAACTCCTATTCAGGAGCAGGCAATACCCGCCGTGATGGAGGGCAGGGATATTATTGCACAGGCACAGACTGGAACTGGCAAAACATTTGCCTTTATTCTGCCGATTCTTGAGAAGCTTGACCCGGATGCTGTCCATATTCAAGCTCTCATTGTGACACCGACAAGAGAATTAGCTCTGCAGATTACAGATGAAGTTCAAAAACTGACTGCAGGCGATGATGATTTAGAGGTATTAGCCGTTTATGGGGGCCAAGATGTGGACAAGCAGCTTAATAAGCTTAAGAAAAAGGTACAAATTGTCGTTGGTACGCCTGGCCGGCTTCTCGATCATATTAAGAGGAAAACAATTGATTTATCACAAGCAGATTTTTTAGTATTGGATGAAGCCGATCAAATGCTCCATATTGGCTTTTTGGATGAAGTGGAAGATATTATTAAAGAAACACCAGGCAAAAGGCAGACCATGTTATTTTCTGCAACGATTCCAGCAGAGATCAGGAATCTGGCAAGGAAACATATGAAAGAACCAGAGTATATGCAAATCGAAAAAACACAAGGGCCAGCACAATCAGTCAAGCAAATCGCCATACATACGATCGACCGTGCCAAGCAGGCCACACTCATGCAATTAATTCAAACTCATAGACCTTATTTAGCCGTCATCTTTTGCCGGACCAAACGCAGGGTCAGCAAGCTTAATGACGTACTAAAATCAAATGGCTTCCAATGTGATGAGCTTCACGGAGATTTGTCTCAGTCCAAACGGGAACAAGTGATGAAACGATTCAGGGATGCCGAATTACAGCTATTAGTAGCAACTGATGTAGCAGCAAGGGGACTTGATGTGGAAGGTGTCACACATGTATTTAATTATGATATTCCACTGGATCCGGAAAGCTATGTTCACCGAATCGGAAGAACGGGAAGGGCTGGCATGAAGGGGATGGCAATCACTTTTTATTCATCCGCAGACAAACCGCTTCTTGAAGCAATTGAAAAAGGACTGAACATTACGATCTCCAAGCAGAACCTTGGCAATAGCCAGGAAAGGCAAAAGCCTTCCAGGTCATCAGAAAAAAACTCTCAAGTGCAAAAAATCCCAGCTTCATCCGGAAGAAAGAAAAATGATAATCGGGAAGATGCAGACAGAAAAAAGACTGAAGGCAAAACCTCCCCAGCAAAGGGCAGAAAAGGGCAAAGGAAAAACTCAAAACCATTGAATTCAGCTGGTCATGTAAACCGCAGTAAATCACCATCAAAAAAGAAGACTTCAGCGCCTAAATCTGTGAGTAATAGGTCAAAAAGACGCGGAAGGTAACCATAATTAAAGGAGTAGCGAAATGTTAAAAGAACGGATTGAAAACCATCTCAAGGAACCAGGAAACGAAATATACAAAGAAGAAAAAGAATTTGCTGAAAAGCATCAGCTATTATCAAATGCTGAATCTTTAATAGTCAAAAATCCTGAAACCCGCTTTGCAAATGCTTATATAGAGAGAGGAAACAAGGAAACAGAAGAAGTCCTCTCACAGGAGACACCCGAATTTCTAAACCAGCCTATTGATTATTTTGTGAAAAATATTAAAGAGTTTATGTACCTTGAGTCTGAATGGTTTGGGATTATTGGTGCAGACGCCATCTCTTTTGAATTCGATGATCTGTTCCGAACCTATGATGTCATGCTTGGACTTAAATTGCCTAAAAAGAAAGCAGAAACAATAAGGTCATATTTAAAAAGAACATTACAAGGTGATTCAGCAACATTTGACCTAATGTTTAACCAGCAAGATGGGTTATGGGAACTCAATTTTGCTTTGGATGACTTGGAGGGCTTTAAAGAAGACATGACCATAAACGATGCTTACATTCTAATTTACAGATATCTATTCTTACTGGCAGAAACGATTGAGGAAGTCAACTAAAAAAGCAGTTCAATCGAACTGCTTTTTTTTATTTATTTTTTTTACCATCCCATGGATATTTCTATTTAAAAATCTGCATGATAAAGATTGTTATTAAAAAAGGAGGAATCGAAATGGAAAATCAGCCTAACCAGATGCATCAAAATATGCATACAGGAAATATACCCCAGCAGCTCAACCATGGAGCACATGAAGTTCTTGATGTTCAAGAGGTTTTATCAGGTACAGTCGGCACCTTAAACACATACTCATTATTGCGGCAGCACGTACAAGATCAGGAACTGGCAGGTATAATGGACCGCCAATATCAATTTGTGCAAGAGGAATACAATACTACACTGGAATGCTTCCAGACAGGTAAAGATCCTTCTAAACCAACACAGAGCTATAAAATGAACCAGGATAATGATTTTATTTATGGCTTAAAGCCTTCTCAGCCAAAAAAGCCAATCCAATCTGTCTCCGAAATGAATGAAGAAACAGTTTCCGGCTGCCTTCTGGGAGCATTAAAATCGGCCGCTTCCATGAAAACAATGGCTGCACTCGAAACAACAAATCCAGTTGTCCGGAGAGTACTGGCTGATTCTGTCCCAAATTGCATTGAGATGGCTTATGAACTTTCGATTTATCAAAACAAACATCATTATTACCAGGTACCTCAGTTTACACAGCAGGATATGCAGCAAATGTTAAATGCATATGCTCCTGCACAGGGGCAAATGCCAAATGCTGCTCAAGGGCAAATGCCAAATTCTAATATTCCTCATTAAAAGAGAGCCCCTTGGTAATATGCCAAGGGGCTCTTGCATTCTTTTGCATATGTGGTTATTTAAAGGTCTCATTCGATAATGGAGAGCCAGCAGCTGTATGCTGATTCATCCAATCAAGAGACACTCTGGAAACCGCCTGCCAATCCGGAATCTTATCTTTATATTTCTCAACCCAGCTCATTGCGAATTGGGAATCAATGCCTTTTTCCTCACATTGACTTAAGAAATCCAGTACGGCTGATTGATTGAATTGATCCCAGCTTCTGCATATATTCTGCCAAATCTGCTCAATTGAAGCTTGGATGGGTGAATCGATATCTGTTTTGCCGTGTTGATTCATACAAAACTCTCCTTTTAATTTAATATCAATTTCATTATGTCCTAAGGAATTAGAAGTCATGTGTAAGGCAAAATAATCCTATAAAATAAAAAAATTTTTAGGGAAACATAAAAATTATAGCCTGTTTATAGGATCTCATCTTAATTTTTTCTGCAAACCATGACATTTATCATGGTTTGGACATGACACTCATGTCTACAAAACCTTCTGAAAACCCTTTATCATAAAGTTAACGTCATGAAGAAGGGAATTAAAAAATGACTTCTAAACAAAAACAACTCAACTTAAAAAAACAAATGGCACCCTATGAAAAATCCGATTTAACACGCAGCATCATGCAGCTGGTCAATACTCTGGGACCTTTTTTCCTGCTATGGTTCCTTGCTTATAAGAGCCTGAGCTTTTCTTACCTGCTGACGCTTGGCATATCTGTCATTGCAGCTGGCTTCCTGGTCAGGATCTTCATCATTTTCCATGATTGCTGCCACCATTCCTTTTTCAAAAATCGCAAAACAAACAAAATTGTTGGCACATTCACAGGGATACTTACCATTTTCCCTTATCACCAATGGCAGCATGACCACAATGTTCACCATGCAACAAGCGGTAATCTGGACAAGCGTGGTACAGGAGATATCTGGACACTGACAGTGAAAGAATACCAGGATGCGGCTTGGTCGACACGCGCAGCCTATCGCATCTACCGCAATCCGTTCGTCATGTTAGGTTTAGGCCCGATTTATGTATTTTTGTTAAAAAACCGATTTAACAGAAAAGGGGCAAGAAAGAATGAACGCATCAATACTTATCTTACAAACGCAGCCATCGCTGGTTTGTATGCGTTCATGTGCTGGGCCATCGGATGGGAAGCATTCCTGATGGTGCAGGGACCTATCTTTTTAATTTCCGGAGCAGCGGGGATTTGGCTTTTCTATGTACAGCATACATTTGAAGACTCCTATTTTGAAGAAGATGATAAGTGGGAGTATGTAAAAGCGGCAGTAGAAGGAAGCTCCTTTTACAAGCTTCCAAAAGTACTTCAGTGGCTAACCGGGAACATCGGGTTCCATCATATTCATCACTTAAGCCCGCGCGTGCCTAACTATAATCTCGAAAGCGCACATTATAATACAGCTGAGCTTCAGAATGTACCGACGATTACTTTTTCGACCAGTCTAAAGTCACTTCGATTCCGCTTATGGGATGAAGATGCCCAGGACTTCACTGGATATGGAGCAGCCAGGCAGTCTGCCCTCAGCAAAAAACAGAGCAGAGCGAAAACGGCATCTGTGAAGCCATAAACTAAGTCTATAATCTACTGAAGAACAGCTCCTTTGTGATATGATAACAAAGGAGCTGTTTCATTATTTTACGAATAAAAAGAGGGTACCTCACATGTTTAAAAAGTATTTCACCACATTGAAAAGTTCAGGCATTTCTCCTTATATATGGAGTGTATTCAGCATTTTGCCGTTTTATTTCATCTTCAGGTCCACCTCTAAAATCGCCATAGCCGTAGGCATTATCCTGACCATTTTATTTTTTATATCATTGCGTTTTGCCTTTATATCGCGGAAGTGGCCTGTCTATCTATGGACTGGCATCTTAATCAGCATATCGATTACGATGACCATTCTGTTTTCGTTTATTTATTTTGCTTTTTATATTGCTTATTACAATGGCCATATCAAAAACAGGATTGCATTTTTAACGTTATATGTCATCCATCTTGTTGCAACCACCATCTCAATAAACATTAATTTTGTCACACAAAAGCCATTATTTCTCGAGCAGATACCTTTTATCATTATCATCTGGATCAGTGTGATTTTGCTTCCTTTTAACATTCACAATAAGAAAAAGCAGGAAATGCTTGAAGAACAGCTAGAAGATGCCAACAAAAGGATTGCGGAGCTTGTCAAACAGGAAGAAAGGCAGCGGATTGCCCGCGATCTTCATGATACACTCGGACAAAAATTGTCTCTGATCGGGTTAAAAAGCGATCTGGCCCGTAAGCTTATCAGCAAGGATCCTGACCAGGCAAAGGAAGAACTTATAGACGTTCAGCAAACGGCCAGAACAGCATTAAACGAAGTAAGAAAAATGGTTTCCCAGATGAGAGGAATCAGGCTGAAGGAAGAAATTATACTTGTTAAGCAAATCTTAAAGGCAGCCTCAATCGAATTCATCGGGGAAGAAGATATCAAATTAAAGAACGTGTCGCTATTCCTTGAGAATATTCTAAGCATGTGCATGAAAGAAGCTGTGACAAATGTAGTAAAACACAGTAATGCTACAGAATGCCGCATCAGCATTGAACAAACCTGGAATGAAGTTAGCATTACTGTCCAGGATAACGGGGTCGGCATGAATCCCGCAACAGATGTCGGCAAGGGGTCAGGACTGCTTGGATTAGGAGAGCGGCTCGACTTTGTCAATGGAAGTCTTGATATCGTATCTGAAAATGGAACAACGATTACAATGAAGGTGCCAACAGTCGTAAAGGAAACAAATAAGGAGGAAAAGGCATGATTAAAATCGTCATAGCTGAAGACCAGCGGATGGTGCTTGGTGCTTTAGGATCCCTGTTAAATCTCGAAGACGATATGGAGGTCATTGGCAAAGCATCGAATGGCAAGGAAGCCATATCTCTTGTCCAAACGCTCAAACCGGATGTATGCATCATGGATATTGAAATGCCGGAAAAGAGCGGCTTGGAGGCGGCGGAAGAATTGAAAGGCATAGGCTGCAAGGTTATTATTCTGACAACCTTTGCAAGGTCAGGGTATTTTCAGCGTGCCCTTAAGGCCGGTGTAAGGGGGTACTTATTAAAAGACAGCCCAAGTGAAGAGCTCGCCAGCTCAATCAGAAACGTCGTAGAAGGAAAGCGCATCTATGCACCTGAATTAATGGATGATGTATATGGAGAAGAAAACCCGCTGACCGACCGTGAAAAAGAGGTGCTTGAGCTGATTGCCGACGGCAAAAACACCAGGGAAATTGCCGACCAGCTCAGCATTAAAACAGGAACCGTCCGTAACTATATCTCTGCTATTCTAGACAAGCTCGAAGTTACGAACAGGATTGAAGCCATTACCCAGTCCAAAGAGAAGGGCTGGTTTAAATAAAAGTGTTTCTTGCATAAATGGGCAGCAGCCAATTGGCTTAGCTGTCCTTTTTCACTTTCTTTAATTCTTCCATAACGACGAAGGCCAAATCATCATTTCCGAACATTGAGAGAACACCAAGCAATGTCTCATCAGGCACATCGCCCGCTTCTTCTTTTGGAACTGTCAGCTCCAGCGCTTCCTGCAGTGAAATATTTTTGCTTTGATCAGGATATGCCTTTAAATAGATTTCCTCGGGATCTAAATTGTGATTAATACACCACTGGGCAAAAACGAGAATCATCATTTTTTCTTCGCCCTGATAGTTTTGAATAATTCTTTCTTCAAGCTCTTTGCTGTTCATCTTCATAAATCTCCTTATGTATTTATATATTGATTATAGATTTAAATCCATGATTTTTCATCTTAATTGCCATTTCTTTTGCAAATAGAATTTTCAGTAATTCGAATTAATTCTAAATTTATTGTTAATTCATATTGACAATTAAATAGGAGAATATCATAATATTAGAAAAACTTATAAAAACTTTAACAGATAACTGCACTACTGCCTTGAAGTAGAAAAGAGCGAAAGGCAACCTTTTCAAAAACAGCATATGAGTCTTAATATAATGACTATAAGCAGCTGTTGAACATCCATATTGGTTGTTGCCGGGAAGCAAGCCCTTTCGTCCACGCTCGGAGGATGACTGGGCGTTTTTATTTATCCTCTATTAAGAGCAGCAGGAAAAGCAGGCATGAGGTTTTTAAATCATCTACAGATAGGGAGTTTTGACAATGACTGAATTTAAAATTGAAATCAATCGCACACCTGAGAAAAAACAAAAACCTGCATTTGATAACCTGGAGTTTGGCAAAAATTTTACCGATCATATGTTTGAAATGGATTATACTGCCGGCCGGGGATGGCATGATCCAAGAATTGTACCTTACCAGCCGCTTTCACTTGATCCCGCTGCAATGATTTTCCATTATGGGCAAAGTGTCTTCGAAGGGTTAAAAGCATATCTTACAATCGATAATGAGGTATTGCTGTTCAGGCCAGAAAAGAATATGGAGAGATTGAATAAATCCAACTCCAGATTATGCATTCCTGAAATTGATGAAGAGCTTGCTCTTTATGCCTTAAAAGAATTAATATCACTCGATCGTGACTGGATTCCCAATGTTGAAGGAACTTCACTGTACATCCGTCCATTTGTCATTTCAACTGAGCCATACCTTGGAGTGGCACCATCAAAGAAATACAAATTCATCATTATTCTTTCTCCAGTAGGCGCCTACTATAAGGAAGGCATCAACCCTGTTAAAATTGCTGTTCAAAACGAATATGTCCGTGCCGTTAAAGGGGGAACAGGCACCGCTAAAACCGGAGGAAACTATGCAGCGAGTCTGAAAGCACAGGAGCTTGCCAGCTTAACTGGATATTCACAGGTTCTATGGCTGGACGGAAAAGAAAATAAATATATTGAAGAAGTGGGAAGCATGAACATTTTCTTCAAAATTAACGGTGAAGTTGTAACACCTGAGCTTAATGGAAGCATCCTAGAAGGAATCACCAGAAACTCTGTACTCGAGTTGCTGAAATACTGGAATATCCCAGTGGCAGAGCGCAGAATCTCCATTGAAGAAATCTACCAGGCACATGCGGATGGACAGCTTGAAGAAGCATTTGGAACTGGCACTGCTGCTGTTATCTCTCCAATTGGCGAATTTTTCTGGGACAATAAGAAAATTGAAATCAGCGGCGGGATCACCGGCGAATTATCTAAGAAAATCTATGATACTTTGACAGGCATCCAAAAAGGAACCGCGCCAGACCCGTTTGGATGGAGTGTAAAAGTGGAAAAAAAGAGGCAGCAGGCATTAAGTAATCCTCAATGCAGGCAAGGATCGGCACATAAAGCCGATCCTATTTTTATTTTAGGCATGAAAATCTGCTAAAACGGGAAAATATAGAAAGAACCTACTATAGAGAGGAGATAAAAAATGGACAAGATAGAAGTTGGAGAAGTATTTACAATCAGTGATGAAAATGATCAGGAAATGGAAGTGGAGGTCCTCGCTTCTGCAGAGGTGGATGGCCATCAATATGCTGCTGTCAGCTTCGTAGAAGATCTTGAAGAAGACACAGAAGAAGATATCGACGTGTTCTTCTTAAAACTGGATGAAGACGGCGACTTTACCCCCATTGAAAGCGACGAAGAATTTAACAAGGTCTCTGCAGTATTCGAGGAAATGATAAACGAGGAATAGAAGAGAAGGAATGATTCCTTCTCTTTTTTTACATAGGAAAAGGCATAAGCTCCTATTCTTCAGATAACGTAATTTCCCCAATAGTAATGGGCAAATATCACAAAAGGAATGAAACAGCAGGTGATCCAATGAAAATATTATGCATCGATGGCGGTGGAATACGCGGTGTCTTTGCTGTCAGCATTTTAAAAGCTCTCGAAGAGGAACTGAATCTGCAAGCCGGCGACTATTTTGATATGATTGCTGGCACAAGCACCGGATCGATAATTGCCGCTTCACTGATCCTGAAGAAAGATATGAGCGAGGTCTTGAAAGGATACGAGTCATTCGGGAAAAAAATATTTGTAAAACAGGCAAAGGTTGGCCTCTTTAAAAGTGTATACAGTGATAAGTACCTGCGGCGTTTTATCCGCAAAGCTTTTGGTGAAACAGAGCTTTCCGATATTAAAAAGCCGCTTTTAATTCCTGCTGTCGATGTGACCCATGGCAAGCCATTTATCCACCGTTCCAATTACGGCAGTACTGGAAATGAAAGTTTATCAATGAAGCTTTGGGACGCAGTACTATCCTCCTGTTCAGCACCTGTATATTTCCCTCCTAATAACATCAGCAACAGTTATTTATCGATAGACGGAGGGCTTTGGGCGAATAATCCATCACTCGTCTGCATTACGGAGGCTATGCATCACTTCAAGGAGGAGCTGCAAAAAATAAAAATCCTTTCCCTTGGAACCGGTCTTCAAAAAATTGACTTTACGATTGACAATAATAAATACTGGGGTGTAAAACATTGGCTGCCTTTCCAGCTCCCGTCCATGAAAGTGACGCCGAAGCTTTTGGACCTGGCCCTTCATTTATCCTCCGAATCTGTTACCTACCATTGCAAGCATCTGCTCGGAGAAAATTACTTGCGCATAAATGAAGAACTGGGGGAAGAAATGCCATTTGATGAAATAAAGTTTGTGGAGGAATTGGTTATGCTTGGAGAGAAGGTCTATCAGGACCGGCGGGAGGAAATAAAAAAGTTTATACTATCGTGATTTGAAATAAGAAAAAAGAGCATGGGTGCTGCCCATGCTCTTTTTTCTTATTTGGTATTTTTCAAGGAATAATACTTCACGGGTTCTTCTGTATTTTGGAGAGCTTCAGCAATCGTTCCCATAAGGCTGTATGGTCCTTTGGCGTCATGGCCCACTTCCCAGATCATCATTCCGCCGAATCCGTGATTGAGAGCCAGGGCTGTTTTCTTTTTCATCGTTTTGGCACCATTATAGTAGTAGTCGGTGCCATTTAGGCTGATCTTATCCTTTTCTGCGTTTTCAGGGTTATCGTTTATGACTGCATTATATGATACCGGCTTAATAGCAGGATCTGCTGGCTGAGCATAAAGCGGAACCCCCAGAACCAGCTTATCTTTTGGAATACCCTGTGAATCAAATAATTGTCCCCAATAGTTTGCTATATTCTCTGTAAAGGAGTACGGAGAAAGATTGCGAGCATTGTAACCGCCATCCCACTGGCCATCATAAGCCATAATATTTACATAATCAACCTTCATGAACATAGAAGGCTCATATACGACATAGCCCGTCTCTGTCCCGGTTACACTATGAATTTTGGCATGGACCGCAACAGACAGCACTTTGCCGTTTGCATGAAGCATTTCGCTAAGCTTATGGATAAAGACTGCCAGGTATTTTGCATCCTCTTTAGAACGCGGATGCTCAAAATCAATGTCAATGCCATCAAGGTTTTCGTTTTGAGCCAGTCCCGCCAGTTCTTTTACCAGCCTATCTCTCGAGGATTCATCAGCTATGGCTTGTTTAAAATAATCATAAGATTCCCCGCCATTGATATGCAACCATCCCCCTACGGCAAGTATAGCCTTTACATCTTGCCGGTGTGCATTTCTTACCACACTTCTCAGATTTTTCAGGGCTGAATCACCATTTAAAGAAATGCTGCCGTCCTTCTCAGGATGAGCGAAAGAAAATAGGATATGTGTCAGATTTGAATAATCGATCGATTTTGGATCACGGTAATCCTGGATATAACCCATCAGCACTTTTTCGGGAATCTCCGAAAGCTCCGGGATTCCTTTTTTGACCAGAAGTTTGCTGGATTGTGAAACCGGCACAGACTGTTTTAAAGGCTGGCCTTGATCGGTGATGTTTGTATAGTAAATGCCTGCAGCAAAACCGCTGGAAAATATAAAAACAATCAATATCAGCATTTGGTGTATTCTTTTCACAAATAGTAAACCTCCATCATTCAATCCTTTAAAAGTGTATCAAAAAAGAGAACAAGGAGGGGGTGGTAATTTATTGCTTGCATTCCATTCTTAAATAAACCAATAAACTTTCAATAAAATATGATTCTCATCACATCCCAAACTTTTCCCCCATGGTACATTCCTTATAAGCAATTTATACAGCCTGGAAAAAGAGGAGGAAATGTACAGTGAGCGAATTGATTAATAACCGTGAACATCAGGACCATCACAGCAGTCCTGCTCAGGACAATAATGGCGAAACCGCTCTTCCCAAGCCGGAAGAACAGCCCGGACACCCCATACATACATTTATCAGGGAGAATAAGGCAATTGATAAGCATCTGAGGGAAAAGGTAAAAGTCCATCTCGAAGCGTTCATCCAGGAGGATAACGGGGAAAATGCATATAAACTATTGGAAGACTGCATCCTGCTGCTTGATCTTGATAAGCATTACAGCCGGAAGGAAAATCTGCTTTTCCCATACTTGGAGAAGTACGGAATCTATGGACCAACAAATAATATGTGGAGCATCGATGACTATATCAGGGATGGAATCAAGGATGCCAAAAACCTGCTCGAGGATTACGATGGGGACAAGCAAAAGGTCACCAATGCCGTGCGTTTCATTTTCAATGAAATAAGCGCTATGATTTACAGGGAGGAAAATATCCTTTTCCCTATGGCCTTAAAGAATCTTACAGAAGATGAATGGGTTAAGATTGCCCATGAGAGCGATGAGATTGGCTTCTGCCTGACCGGCCCGCAAGGAGAATGGAAGCCCGAACGCAAAGGGATTGCTGGGAAAGCAATATCAGAAGGCTATATCAAAATGGAAACTGGCATTTTATCATTGAAACAGCTGGAGCTATTATTCAATCATTTGCCTGTTGATATCACATTTATTGATCATGAAGACGTAGTCCGCTATTTCTCTCACGGAAAGGAAAGAATCTTTGCCAGAACCAAAGCCGTGATAGGGCGAACCGTGCAGAATTGCCATCCTCCCCGCAGTGTCCATGCTGTGGAAGAATTGCTGAAGGATCTTAAGGCAGGCCGAAAGGACTCTGAAGATTTCTGGATAAAATTTAAAGATAAATTTGTTTATATCCGTTATTTTGCTGTAAGGGATGAAAACGGAAGCTATGCAGGAACCCTGGAATTCACACAGAATATCAATCCAATCCAGGAAATCGAGGGAGAAAAAAGAATTCTTTTATAATCATAAAAAAGCTAAGAGCGTCCACTCTTAGCTTTTTTTGATTTTTGAAGGATTATTAATCTTATATGTCACTGCTTCTTCTACAATGAATTCCTCGTCACAGTCTTTCCCTTTAGGCAGTTTCTTTTTAACAATTTTCCCATCAAATTCAAGGCTTTCCCCTGGCTTAAGTTCGAATTTCTTCAGCGTTTTTGAGTGGGAGCACCAGCCAAGTCCCACTTCAATCGGTTCATTCTCTTCAATGACAACATCTTCTAAGACGATGACTTCATCATTTTCTTCATTGAAATGGTTCCAGCTCAAGGCAAATTGTTTTACTTTAGCAGTAAAGTGGGCCTTTTCTGCTGGCAGTTCCAATGCAGGCTGTTTTTCCTTCTTGGCTTTTTTTGCTGAAGGCTTTGTCTTATTGCTGTTTTCAGACGGATTCTTAGTAACGTCTTCAGACTTCTCACTGTCTTTTTTAGGTGCTTCCTTTTCAGAAGGAGCAGAGAAACCAGCAGTCAATGCTTTTCCAAAGCTTGGCGACTGCATCTCTTTAAGATAAGCCGGGTGTATGCAGCTCAGATTTCCGTCCTGAAATTCGATTATGATTGTATAATAATCATCAGACTCACCGTATGCCTGATAACCTTTCACAGTTACAAGCCGCTGCTGTGATTTTTCTTTATACCAGAATTCCTTCTTAACTTCCCTTGTAGTTGATAAGCCCCATTCCCTGACTTTCTCTTCATAATGAGCATCATCCTGAAACGTTTCAAATTTCCCCACTGGAGGAAAATATACCGTATTGTTTGAGTCTTCAATATGAGGCAGAGTTATTGCCAATCCGTCCACATCCTTTCAAGATTATTTTAATGGCCGTTCATGATAAAATCAAAAATGAGGAAGGGTTTTTCCGATAACTTTTGAATATAGTTAATAAATGAATGACAGTTTTGCTGTAAAGGAGGCTATAAGATGAAGACATACAAAAACAGAAATGATGTTCCGCTAAATGAAAAATGGAATCTGGAAGACATTTATTCCAGTTTGGAAAAATGGGAGGAAGATTACCAGAGGATTGAACAATTAGCTGATAAGCTGAAGACCTTTGATGGGCAGATTCAAGATGGTTATTCCCTGTATCAATATCTTGAGCAAAAAGAAAAACTTTCTTACATATTTAATAAGCTATATGCATATGCGATGCTAAAAACAGATGAAGACACACGGGTGTCTGATTCACAGGCTTTTGTGGACAGGGCAAAGCAATTAGGCGTTAAAATCAGTTCTTCCACTTCTTTTTTTATGCCTTTTCTTTTAAGTCTGGATGAAGAAACCCTAAAAAGCTATATTGCTGAGGAAAAGGGCTTGAAATACTTTGAGGAAGATCTGCTCGAATCTTTCCGCTATAAGCCTCATGTCCTTAATAAGGACCAGGAAGAAATTCTGTCCCGCCTTGGCGAAGCACTTTCGGTTCCAAGTCATACATTTGGAATGATGAATAATGCTGATATAAAGTTTGGCGATGTAACAAAAGACGATGGCGAAAAGGTTGAACTGACACGCGGCATGTATGCAAAAATTATGGAAGAGGAAGACCGGGAAAAGAGAAAAGAAGCGTATAGGGCCTATTACCAGCCTTATGTGCAGCTAAAGAATTCCATTGCTTCCACCCTTTCTGCTGCGATAAAAAACAATGTGAGCATGGCCAAAATCCGGAATTATCCTTCAGCCCTTGAAAAAGGATTATTTGGAGATAAGGTGCCCAAGGAAGTATATGTAAATCTTATTGAGACCACTAAAAAAAATATCGGGGCAATGCATCAGTATACCAGGATCCGCAAGAAACAGTTAGGCCTTGACGAGCTGAGGCAATATGATTTGAGTGTTCCATTAGCAGAGGGTGTAAAACCTGATATATCATATGAAGAAGCTTATGAAACGATGTGTAAAGCATTGGAGCCTCTTGGAGAGGATTATATTAATATTCTCAAGGAGTTTAAGTCAGGGCGCTATATTGATGTGCGGGAAACTCCAGGGAAGCGGTCAGGGGCGTATAACCTGGGCATCTACGGCGTTCATCCCTATATCCTCCTGAATCACCGGGATGATCTGGACAGCCTTTTCACACTTGCACATGAATGCGGACATGGTGTCCACAGTAAGCTGAGCTCTCAGCACCAGCCGCAGATTACCGCCCGATATAGCATCTTTGTAGCGGAAGTGGCTTCAACAGTAAACGAAGTGCTGCTGATTAATTATTTGCTGAACAGGGAAAAGGATAAACAAGTCCGCAGGCATCTCCTTAATCATTTTATTGATCAGTTTAAAGGAACCTTCTTCACTCAAGTCATGTTTGCTGAATTTGAGATGAAAACGCACGAATTAGCTGAAAAGGGAGAACCGCTTAACGCTGAAGTTTTCAGCGGAATCTATGAACACTTATTCCGCGAATATAATGGGGATGAAATAGTCTTTGATGAAGAGGTAAAATTCGGCTGGGCTAGGATCCCTCATTTTTACCGTCCATTTTATGTTTATAAGTACGCTACCGGATTTGCGTCTGCCATTCATTTGGCAGCGAAAATTCTTGAAGGGGACAAAGAAACGCTGCAAAGCTATCTTGAGTTCTTAAAAAGCGGAAGTTCTGATTATCCGCTTGAGCTGTTAAAGAAAACCGGAGTGGATCTGACTTCCCCATATCCAATTGAAAACTCACTTCGGAAATTCAGAGAACTTGTAGAAGAATTCGGAAACCAATAGAAGAATCCGGCCTGTTTCTTGCCTTAGAAACAGGCTTTTTTACTGTCATAATTAAAAGAACAGCTAGCTGAAATACAATTAATGGACAGGATGAAATATTCCTGCAATAATTGATGCAAACTTTAATTAAAACGAAGATAGTGCAAATATAATTGTGAAGGATGAAAGGATGAAAGTAATACTGGCAAGCCCAAATTTTCACCAGGCAAGAGGAAATACGGTTACCGTTCAGCGTATTTCTGATGGACTTAATAAGCTTGGCATCGAGACTAAAATCATTAATATCACAAACGATTACGAATTCACTTACCTGCCAAAAGCTGATATTGTGCATGGCTTTAACGCTTACAGGTTTGGCCAATTTATTAAAAGGCTTGCTAAAAGGCCTGAAAGATATGTCGTAACCATGACAGGGACGGACTTAAATATCGATCTTTATGATCCGGAAAAAAAAGCCGTTGTTTCGGAAACCATCCTCCATGCCGAAGCTATACACGTATTTGATGATGAAGCCAAGCTGGTACTCTCAAAAGAACTTCCCGAAGCAAGAGATAAAATCAGCGTTATCCATCAGGGCACTGTAATATTTCCTGAACCTGGAGGTGATTATAAGAAAGAACCTGGCACTTTTTTATTTTTGCTGCCGGCAGGGATCCGCAAGGTGAAAAATATTCCTTTTGCCATAGAAAAGCTTAAAATCATTTACGAAAAAAATCCTGAGATACGACTTTTGCTGGCGGGCCCTATTATTGAAGAAGAAGAGGGGTATATTGTAAAGTCCCTTGCAGAAGAGAATAAAGAGTGGATTCAATATCTTGGTCAAATCCCCCATCATCATATGGGGGAACTATACAGGCAAGCTGATGCCGTATTGAATACATCCCATTCTGAAGGCCAGCCTGCTGCTATTTTAGAAGCAATGGGATATTGCCTTCCAGTACTTGCAGCCAATAACCTGGGAAATCGAAATATCATTGACCATCAGGAAACCGGTTTAATCTATACAAATCCGGTCGAATTTCTTGATTATGCAGACAAACTAGTGAATAATTACGAGTTGAGGATAAAATTGGGGCGTGCTGCCAAATTCTATGTTGAATGCAGCCATTCTTCAGAATATGAAGCTAAAACACTTCAAAAAATGTACAAAACCATTTTAGAAAAGTCCCAAGTAAATAATCATAGGCAAGGAGAGAGAAATATGTCGAGAGAAGAAATCATAAAACTAACTTCTTTATCTACAAAAGGCGGCTGAGGATGCAAAATTGGTCCTGAAGACCTGGCGCAGGTTCTGCGTCATTTGCCAAAGTCTGTACCTGACCCCAACCTTTTAGTAGGACTGGATACTTCTGATGATGCAGGTGTATATAAAATAAATGATGAAACTGCCCTGGTGCAGACACTTGATTTCTTTACTCCTATCGTGGATGACCCGTATATGTTCGGGCAGATTGCCGCAGCCAATTCACTTAGCGATATTTACGCTATGGGCGGAAAGCCGATAACCGTTATGAATATTGTAGGTTTTCCAATCAGCAAATTGGATAAAAACATCCTTGCAGACATTCTGGCTGGCGCATCCGATAAAGTTAGAGAATCCGGTGCTGTTTTAGTTGGAGGGCACTCCATTGATGACCAGGAGCCAAAATTCGGTTTATCTGTGACTGGAACAGTACATCCTGAACGAGTTAGAACAAATGCAGGAGCCAAACCTGGTGACAAACTGATTTTAACCAAGCCGATTGGCGTGGGCATTCTTACTCAAGCGATTAAAAGGGATATGCTGGATCAGGAAGGAATTGACCGTGTAATGGAAGTCATGGCTGCCTTAAATAAAGACGCAGCTGAAGCTATGGATAACTACCAGGTCAATGCCTGTACAGACATTACCGGTTTTGGCCTTCTAGGCCACGCAATGGAGATTGCGGAAGGAAGCGGCACAGGCATTACCATTGAAAGCAAAGCCGTTCCAATCCTTCCAAAAACAAGAGAGCTTGCTGAACAGAATATTATTCCTGGAGGCTCCAAAAAGAATCATAAATGGCTGTCCGGCCGGATTCAATATGAAAATATTGATGATGTGGACCAGGTGATCCTTTGTGATGCCATCACTTCAGGGGGACTTTTAATAACCGTTCCTGAAACAGAAGCTGAATTGCTCCTTAAAGATCTTAAGGTAAAAGGAGTAGAATGGGCTTCCATCATTGGGACTGTCACAGATCAGAATCCTGGAAAGATTACTGTTATCTGAAAAAAGGACTCGAAAAGAGTCCTTTTTTACCTTTACAAAATTAAGGCTGTTTTCGTTAGAGTTTTTACTTGCAACTAAATCTAACAATAGAGTTGATTGTAGCGGAGGGCATTTGATCCTCGAAAATGCATCCGCATTTCTTCGTGCGGTGTTGATTCAGGGAAGTTTATTCAATGTCCTGCGGGAAGCCAGGGAAGTGAGAGGCGCAGGCGTAGCCGAAGAGGATCTCATCTCTCCCCGCGGGTTCGCTGCGTGCATGCAGCCAAAGATCAACGAACAATATTCACAAGCTAACCGACATTTTATAGCAATAGAGCCAAAATCAAAAACAAGGAAGTGCAAACATGAAAAAATTCTTAATGCTCATAACTATCTTTTCACTGATGCTTTTGTCAGCATGCGGCGGAAATGCAACAGATAACACAGACGGAAACGGAAAAGAACAATCGAAAGAAACGTTCACCATTGGGGTCATTCCAGTTCAAACAGAGGGATCCATGGAAGCTGCCATGGAGAAACTTCAGTCCACTTTATCTGAAAAACTCGATAGGGATGTAGCTGTCGAAGTATATCCGGATTATAACGGGGTAGTGGAAGCCATGAACTACGATAAAATTGATATGGCTTATTTCGGCCCGTTAACATATGTTGTTGCACATGAGAAGAGCGGCGCAAAAGCCATCATTACACAGCTGATTGATGGAGAGCCATTCTATTATTCATATATCATCACACATAAAGACAATCCATGGAATTCACTTGAAGATTTACTGAAAAACAGCAGTGAATCTGACTTTGCTTTCGGTGATATCAATTCAACTTCAGGATCTCTAATCCCATCCATTGAATTGAAGGACCGCGAAGTTTACAAATCAGAGGACGACCACAGCTTTAAGTCCGTCAGATTTACAGGCTCGCATGATGCTACTGCATTGGCAGTTCAAAATAAGCAGGTTGATGCAGGTGCGATCGACAGCGCCATTTACAATCAATTAGTGGATTCAGGAAAAGTAGATGGAGATCAGATTAAAACGATCTGGAAATCAGAAAAGCTTTTTCAGTACCCATGGGCTGTACATGAGAACACCGATGAAGAAACGATTAAAGCATTAAAAGAAGCATTTCTGGCGATTGAAGACCCGGAAATTCTGGATGCTTTCGGGGCAAGCGGATTTACAGAGGCAAGCAATGAAGATTATGAAAGCATCCGCCAGGCTGCCCTAAAAGAGGGACTTATTAAAGAATAGGGCTGATAAGATTGTGGTTTAAAAAACGCAGCATATTAACATATTTCGTGTTGGCTTTATTCGTTTATCTTAGCATGAGGCTAACGGAATTCGATTTATCGAAATTCAAAGACTTCCGCAATATGATTGACTTTCTGTCCCATTGGTTCCCGATGGATTTTTCTCTTCTTCCAAAGATACTTGAAGACAGTCTGGAAACATTGGCCATGGCTTTTTTGGGAAGCTTTTTCGGGCTTATCATCGGACTCCCCTTAAGCTTTATGGCAGCCAAAAACACGTCCGGCTCTAAACTTATTTACCATTTAACCAGAGTCGGCCTCAGCTTTGTCCGTTCCATCCCTGAAATTGTTTTCGGTCTGATTCTTCTTACGGCTCTTGGACTTGGTCCTTTTCCTGCTGTCCTGGCCATTATGTTTCATAATATTGGGGTTCTGGGAAAACTGATCTCAGAACTCATTGAAGCATCCGATCCCGGCCCGCAGGAGGCCATGAAAGCAGTTGGTGCTAAAAGCTGGTTTGCTTCCCTGTTCAGCATCCTGCCTCAAATATGGCCAAATGTATTGTCGAATTACTTCTACCGGTTTGAGGTTGCCATTCGAACTTCTCTTATATTGGGGTTTATTGGCGGTGGAGGTATTGGCCAGAGACTTTTTAATGATTTTAAAACATTCCAGTACAGTTCAGTTTCGCTCGATGTACTGGTTATAATGATCATCGTTGTTCTTGTGGATCTTTTCGGAAGCTATGTTAGGAACCGAGTGATATAAAGGAGGCCTGAAATGCTTGAGATTCGAAATATAACAGTCCGTTATCCCGGCATGAAGCATAATGCCCTGAATTCTATAAACCTGACCATTCATCCTGGTGATTTTGTTTGTGTGTTAGGTAAAAGCGGTGCTGGAAAATCCACTTTGATCCGCTGTTTAAACGGCTTGCAGACACCATCATCCGGGGAAATCATCTGGGATGGCCAATCCTTTTCTGCACTGAGTGATGAACAGCTTCGAAAAATCCGCAGGGAGATGGGAATGATCTTTCAGCATTTTAATCTAATTCCCCGATTGACTGTACTGCAAAATGTTCTGACAGGCATGTTCGGCTTCAGGAGCAGCTTCAAGAATCTTATTGGATGGTTCACAGATGAAGAAAAGGCACAGGCTAAACAAGTCATTGCAGAGGTGGGCTTAGCCGATTTTGCCGATCGCAGGGTCGAGCATCTTAGCGGAGGGCAAAAACAGAGAGTCGGCATTGCAAGGGCTCTCCTTCAAAATCCAAGTTTCCTTCTAGGCGACGAGCCTGTTGCAAGCCTGGATCCTGGAACTTCAGACCGGATATTCAGCTTGCTTCAGGAGATGCATGAGCGGCATAAGCTTCAAACCATTATTAATGTCCATGATGTTCAGTTAGCTAAACGATATGCAACCCGCATTATCGCTTTAAAAGATGGGGAAGTCGTTTTTGATGATAAACCAGAGCAGTTTACAGACGATATGTATGTATTTACATATGATGCAGAAAGTTATGGCGAGAAATCATATATCCGTTCTACTTAAAAAAGGAGGCAGAGGAAATGGCCAATTGTCCATGAGTTGTGGATAGCTCGAACGTCGTGTACGTTTCGAATGACCCTGATATCAAACTATTTAATGAGGGCCATGCATCGAAGAAAACAGTGGTGTTGACCTTTGATGATGGACCCGGTAGAGTTCTTCCGGAAATATTGGATATCTTGAAGAAAGAGAATGTTCCAGCTGTATTCTTCTGGCAATCCAGGCTTTTATACCCTCAGCGTCCGTGGAAAAGAGTCATAGAAGAAGGTCATCAGATAGGTACCCACTCTTCAAAGCATTCCAATTATGTTAATTTGAGTCCACATGAACAAGTCCAGGATCTCAGCAGCAGCAAAACTAAGATTGAGTCGATCATCGGCCAGGAAGTGAAGCTATTTCGGCCCCCATTTGGGCAGTACAATGAACACACTATAGCCGCAGCCAAACAGCTTGGGCTATCAACCATCATGTGGAGAATCTCGGCAATGGACTGGGAGCTAAAAGAACAGCCTGAACAAATTATCGCAAACGTCATAGAGAACCTGGAAGAGGGAGCGATCATTCTTTTGCATGAATTAACCCAGACTGTTGAAGCTCTCCCTGCTTTAATTGCTGAGATCCGAAATAAAGGCTATGAATTCAGTTTGCTCTAAAAAGTATCCTTGCGCAGGATACTTTTTTTGTGCAGTGAAAAAAGCAGTATTTTTTTAAAGCAGATTGATATATATTGTGGAGATAGGATGCCTATTAAGGGGGAGCTCCAGCTTGTTTACTAATATTGTGACTGAAAACGGGACTCTAAATGACCGTTACATTTTAAGAAGAGAGAACTTATATCAGGGAGCGAACGGCCGGTTTGTCGAGCGTTTTTTTATTGATGCGTCAAAAAGCTTTATTTTCAAACCTCTGACAAACAATACTCAGCTGGGAAAAGAAGTGTGGATTTTTGAAAATGTACTGTCAGAACTCCCGCTAAAGTTTCCAAAAATCCTGTCGTACTCCGTCCAAAACAAACTAAGCGATAATTGGATTATTTTAGAAGACCTTGGCACCATTACACATACATTTGATTCAAATATTGCACTGGAACTAACTGCATTAATGGCCAAATGGCACTCTCTGCCCGCTGAGCGGTTTTCCCATGCACAGCTGAAAGGTCCTAAACCGCCTATTGAGGAGATGGCAGACCAAATCCTGCAGAACAAAGAGAAAGTGTTTTCTATTTTCAAGTTACATAATATTTCAGATCGTTTAGGCAATAAAATTTTCAGCGCATTTACCAGTAAACCCTTTTCCACTGTGAAAGTTCTTTGCCATGGGGATTTGCACCAGGGGAATTATGGGTATGCGGGCGATAAGACGGTGGTTCTGGACTGGGAACATTGCCACATGAACACACCTTTTTGGGATTTGTTTCATTTAATCGATATTTCACATCCGGATTTCCCTAAGCCTAATAACCATACTATGCGAAATATGATTCTGGACTGTTATTGTAAAGAAATTCAAATTTCTGCTCCAGACAGGGAGAAGTTCAAACAGGAATATTATGTGTTTTCAGCTGTTTTTTCGGTTTGGATGATGATGCTAATACAATCAGATCTGGACAATCAGAGAGCGAAATGGACTCCAGAACAGCTGTCGAGGCAATTAAAAGAGACAATACACAATCTTGTTGAATGTGCAGAAGAAATCATTTAGAACGAAAGTCAGTTCATGCTGATTGACACAAATTGACTAATATGATATTTAAATATTGTTTAGCACTCTTAAGGTTTAAGTGCTAATGTAATGAAAATTTGAAAGGGGAGAGACTAACATGGAAACGAAACAGTTTAAGGCAGAATCCAAGAGATTATTGGAAATGATGATCAACTCCATTTACTCTCAAAGAGAGGTGTTCCTGAGGGAGCTTATTTCCAACAGCAGCGATGCGATCGATAAGATCTACTATAAAGCACTTACAGACGATTCCTTAACGTTTGACAAAGAGAGTTACTACATAAAGGTCGTTCCTGATAAGGAAAACAGAACATTAACAATCAAAGATACTGGCATTGGAATGACAAAGGAAGAGCTGGAAAATAACCTTGGCATCATTGCTAAAAGCGGTTCTCTCGCTTTTAAGAAAGAACAGGAGATTAAAGATGGCCATGATATTATTGGCCAATTCGGAGTAGGATTTTATGCGGCATTCATGGTCGCTGATGTTGTAACTGTGATCAGCAAAGCCCTTGGCAGTGAACAGGCCTACAAATGGGAATCACATGGGGCGGAAGGATATACGATTACGCCATGTGAAAAAGAGGCAGTCGGTACTGATATTATCCTTAAAATAAAAGAAAATACGGAAGATGAAAGCTTTGATGAATACCTCGAAGAGTACCGCTTAAAATCGATCATAAAGAAATACTCAGACTTCATCCGCTATCCAATTAAGATGGATGCAGCAATCAAAGAACCAATAGAAGGTGCTGAGAATGAATATAAAGAAAGCACCGAAGAGCAGACCATCAATAGCATGGTTCCGATTTGGCGGAAAAATAAAAGTGAACTGACAGACGAAGATTATGAAAAATTTTATCAGGAGAAGCATTATGGCTTTGACAAGCCGGTAAAGCATATCCATATTCATGTGGATGGCACAATCCGCTATAATGCAATTTTATATATTCCTGAGAATATTCCATTTGATTATTATTCAAAGGAATATGAAAAAGGCCTGGAGCTTTATTCAAATGGCGTATTAATTATGAATAAGTGCGGAGACCTTCTTCCAGATTATTTCAGTTTTGTAAAGGGGATGGTGGACTCTGAAGATTTATCACTTAACATTTCAAGAGAAATGCTCCAGCATGATCGGCAGCTGAAGCTCATTGCTAAAAACATCAGCAAAAAGATAAGAAACGAACTTCACAGCCTGATGAAAAATGAGCGGGAAAAATATGAACAATTTTATAAGTCGTTTGGAAGACAATTAAAATATGGTGTATACAGCGATTTCGGAACCCATAAAGAAATGCTCCAGGATTTATTGATGTTCTATTCTTCAAAAGAAAAGAAACTGGCATCACTTGATGAATATATATCAAGGATGAAGGATGACCAGAAATATATTTATTACGCAGCAGGAGAGTCACATGAAAGAATAGAAAAACTACCGCAAACTGAACTTTTGGCTGACAAGGGTTATGAAATACTATATTTTACAGAAGATATTGATGAGTTTGCCATTAAGATGCTTATGACCTATAAAGACAAGGAATTCAAGTCTGTATCAAGCGGCGATCTCGGCATAGAGAATGAGGATGAAAAGGTATCCGAATCAGAAGAAAAAGAACATAAGGAATTGTTCAGCAGCATGAAAGAAATTTTGTCAGGAAAAGTGACGGATGTACGAATTTCCAAAAGGCTTAAAAGCCACCCGGTTTGCCTGACAGCTGATGGAGAAGTTACCATTGAAATGGAAAAAGTCCTTAGCAGCATGCCGGATAATCAAGACGTAAAAGCAAATAAGGTTTTGGAAATCAATTCAAACCATGAAGTCTTCCAAGCCTTAAAAAATGCTTTAGAAAACGATAAAGAAAAATTAAATCTGTATACAAACCTCCTATATAACCAGGCTTTGCTGATAGAAGGCCTTCCGATCAGTGATCCTGTTGAGTTTACGAATGATATTTGCAAAGTAATGGTTTAACATACCGTTTTAACAGCCCGAATCAATCGGGCTGTTTTTTTGTACTCAATTATTTCTGGCGGAAAGTTCCTGCATAATTGAATTGAGAACCAGTCTGAAATTGGCTCTGGCTATTAAAAGGCTGCTGCATTGCTGAAAGACTTCCTCCAGCCATTTCTTGCCCAGTAAGCTGTCCCTGCATTTGATTGCAAATGTGTACGACTTCCTGGCATCGCTGAATGGCTAAGTCATGGCTTTGCAGGCTTTGTTCAATTAATTGGGCAGCCTGCTTTTCACGCTGAAGAATCTGCTCAAGCATCTGAATGTTCTGCTGTTCCTGCAGCATCATAGGATATTGCTGGCTTCCTTGCTGTGTCTGCTGAATCAGCTGCTGAGCTAGCTGCCTGGCTTGATTTGCCTGCTGTACTCCATGTTGAGTTGTATGCATATTAACAGCCTCCTAATAATTATTCAGGGACATTTGCCCCTTTGATCTATTTCTCTTTGCCCATCACCTTCACACTAGAAAATTAAATCAATAAAAGGAATCTTTTTCTTAAATTGATGTACAGCTATATATGGGAATAATTTTTGTGCTAATAAACAAACTAACAATGTAAAGGAGGGAGATTATGCAGCATTTCAAGGCATTGGCTCTAAAATTTCTCGCAAGTCTTGTTCTCTTATATATCATTCTCGGAATATTCTTTGGAATGAGCTTTGTAAATGTATTTATAATAACAGCCATTCTGGGCATTACAGCTTATATCCTTGGTGACATGGTGATACTCCCAAGGAGCAGCAATATGATCGCAACGGCAGCCGACTTTGGATTGGCTTTTTTGCTCATTTGGTTTTTGAGTTCAATTCTAACCAATGGTGATAATCTTATTGCAATGTCAATAGCCGCAGCTCTTGGAGTCGCATTATTTGAATATCTATTCCACTTATATTTGCTTAGAAATATGACAGAAGCAAGTAATGAAAAAGGCACTATTAACCAAGGAAACCTTCGCTATAATACTGAAGTTTCCGAGGATTTAACACCTGTAAGACCGGATGTAAGAAGCGAAGAGGATAAATAACACATTCTGAAAACTCTTGGGAAGGGGATTATTATGTCAGTTTTTGTTTACCAGACATTTGAAGTGAAGCAGGACAATTTTGTTGAAGCGTTAAAAAACGTGAGAATGATCCAAAGCTACCGAAACGAGAATTATCAGCATGAGGTTGAGCTATTATCGCCCATTTCAGGACAAGACCATACCTATGCTTTTCTTTCCAAATATGAAGGTCTTGCTGAAATGGAGCTTCAAAACAGGAAGATGTTTGAAGATGAAGAATATAAAAAGCTAATCGAACAATTCTTCCTTGAGGATATTGTCCAGGGCAGCATGAACACACAGCTATTCAGATCTGTTACAGGATTAAAAAGCGACAGTTCAGAACAAAAGAAATAAATGCTTTGGCACCATCCTTTGCAGATTTGAACGGAAGCCGATCACCAAAAGGAATCGGCTTATTTATTTGAATGAAAGCAATAGCACGTTTAACAGCTATAGGAGATAAACAGGAGGTACACCATGGACTTTTTTCTTCCCAGCGGAAATTCCTCAAAAAAAAGTGAATCCGGTGACCTAAAATGGTGGCAATTATCATTAATTGGTGTTGGCTGTACCATTGGGACCGGTTTCTTTCTCGGTTCAGCCATTGGCATTAAGATCACCGGACCTTCCATCGTATTTTCATTTATGTTAGCGGCACTTGGAACCTATATCGTCTATAACCTTTTGGCTAAAATGACAGCTGAAGACCCTCAGGAAGGATCTTTTTGCTATTACGCCAATAAAGCCTATGGAAAGTGGGCAGGTTTTAGCTGCGGCTGGAATTACTGGTGCTCAAATATACTTATCATGGGAAGCCAATTAACCGCGCTCTCCATTTTGACAAGATTTTGGTTTCCTCATGTGCCCCTTTGGGTTTTTGCAGCGGGTTATGCCATACTCTCCATTATAGTGGTATTAACAGGAAACAAAGGCTTTGATAAGGTGGAAAACCTGTTTGCAGTTATTAAAACAGCAGCCATTATTATGTTTATCATCCTCGCAGCAGCTGCTTTGTCCGGAGTGATTAATGGAGATGCCAGGCATCCCGGATTCCCCGGTTCTTCTGGGGAATGGTTTCCTGAAGGCTTTAAGGGCTTTTGGTCATCGTTGATTTATGCTTTCTATGCATACGGAGGAATTGAAGTGATTGGGCTAATGGCAACAAGATTAAAAAAGAAGGAGGATGCACCTAAGGCGGGCATCATCATGCTTATCGTCCTTGTCATCATCTATGTCATTTCCCTTGGCTTAGCCGTTTATATGGCTTCACATGGTGCTTTTAATGAAAAAGAGAGCCCATTTGTAACTGCAATGGATAAGTATAATCTGGCCTTCTTCCCGCACGTTTTTAATGCAGCAATCATTATTGCCGGCTTCTCTACGATGACAGCTTCACTGTTTGGAGTAACTGCATTACTGGTTACGTTGGCTGATGACGGCGATGCTCCAGCGGTATTTTCAAAAAAGATAAAGAAGTGGAAGGACCTTCCTTTACCTTCGCTGGGACTGGCTACAGCGGGTTTAATTGCATCCATCGTAACCGCCTTATTGCTGCCAGGCAAAATATATGAGTATATCACTACTGCTGCTGGTATATTAATTTTATTCAATTGGTCATTCATCATCATTTCAGCTCTTCGGATTTTGGAAAATAAAGTGTTCGGAAAGATAATGGCTGCGGTGGGATTGCTTCTGATCCTGGCTGCGGTAAGCGGCACATTAATTGAAAAGTCCATAAGGTTTGGATTTTTTGTCAGTTTAATATTTGTGGCATTAATAGCGATTGTAGCCTTAATCATGCAAAAAAAAGTATGGAAAAAAGAAGGCGGGAGCAGCTGTTAACAATAAAAAACAAACACCAGTCTTCATTCTGGTGTTTGTTCAGTTTTTAGACGCTGTAATTAAGTTTTTTCTTATTCCTTTTTAAGGAGCCCTATAAATAGGCGGTCGGTTTATTTAAAATCAGCAAGGACCAAAAGGGTGATTAAAGGAATTCACTGCAGAATTCTAATATAGGGAGAGTGCGGACTATGTTTTTGAAGTCCTGCTGATGGACAAGCTTACTTTAAATATGGGGATAATTTCTGTATGATTTGATTCAGCTTTTGAGTATTTTTTTCATACATTTCCTGTGCCTTTTTGGAATCAGTCTGCAGGGAAAACACTTCAAGGTCAGCAGCACACTTTTTTATCATTGCCATAAGCAGAGGACGCTGCTGTGGTGCAGGAACCTTAAGTGAATCATCAAATATATCTACAGTCAGTTCTCCATAAGAATCAATTTGACCCAAAAAAATGTTATCAATGGTCAAACCCAGTTTTTCTATCTCCATGTCAAGCCATTTTCTCGATTTCCCTGACTCAGCAAGGGGATCGTTTAGAATTTTCCCATCCATAATAACCGTTTGCGGCTCTTTTTCCTGAGGTAAATTCAATTGAAGATCCTTTGGGGTAAGCGGCTGGTTTTCTTTCTTCAGCATGATGCTAAGATCTCCGCGCGGCTCTAAAACAGCAAACTCCACATCTGCTGTTTTAAAGACATTTTTTTGGCGAAGCAGGGAGGATAAATCATCAATCGAGTATCTTTCTTTTTTTAAATTATCTTCTAATATTTTCCCATCTTTAATAAAGATTGTTCCTTTTCCTTCAAAGAAATCACGGAAGCTTTTACTTTTAAGCGAAAGAATATCAGCAAATAATGTAACAAGACCAAAAATCAAAATAGAAAGGATTCCGCTGGCCCAGTGGTTATCAAGCCCCATAATTATTTCACCGGCTATACTTCCGATTGTAATTCCTGATACATATTCAAAAAATGAAAGCTCTGATATTTGTTTTTTTCCTATCAGTTTGGTTATAGCGAATAAAACACCTGCGAATAAAATAGAACGTGCACTAATAAGAAGCCATTCAGGCATATTTTCATCTCCATGTTCAGTTAATTTGGTTTATATTGGGGTTCCTCAAACTCTATAACCTTTTTTCGGTGTTCAAGATCAGTTTTTATCTCGCTAATTTCCAGCATTGATTCATTGAATAGGCGCTTTGCTTCTTCATCCATTGAGGTTAAAGCCAGGTTTGATAACTGTGCTTCTATAGAACGAATTGCTGCAAGACATTGATTTACATTCGAAGCAATTGTCATTGAGATCACACCATTTCAAGATTTAAATTTATAATTGTAATAGGGCTGGCATATGCCAGCCTGAATGTCTACTGATTATATTGAGGTTCCTCTTGCTGAATCTCTTGAAGCCTTGGTTCAAGGCTGTCAATGATCGATTGTGTTTGCTGTGCGGCATTCTGGTACAGCTGTTTAGCATTTTGGTTTTCCGTAGCAAGTGCAAACGTTTCAAAGCTGGCCTGAGCGCTCTTCAAGCCAACAATTGCTTGCTTTACTTGAGTTCCAACTGTCATATTTAATTCCTTCTTTCAAATGAAAAATAAACTACACAATGTATTATTACTTTTTATTGAATGCTTATGTAATAAACTTCATACCAAATTCAGTAACTTATCATATAAGGTGATCTGGATCTCGCTTTGTATGACCCGGCTGCGAGCTGCCATATTTAAAAAGGCACTATATCCGTTCATTTCCATAATTAAAATTTCCATTAGATTAACATCCTATTTACTATAGCGCAGGAAGGAGGAGACCTAAAAAACATGTTCCGCAATATTTTATTATCAATATGGGTATTCCTGGATCCTCTTTATTATCCTTTTACCCGGCTACAGCATCTTACAGCAGATCCGGAAAAGGGAGGAGTTTTTCGTGTAAGGCTGACAAAATATAAAGGAAATGACATTCAATTATCTGACGGAGTTATCATAAGAAAAAATGATCTTTTACTTAAAATCCATCTGCATAATGTCAGGCTGTTAAAAGATTTTAACTATATGAAAAATGAGTTATTAAAAGGGAGAGCCATCTATAAACGTGTTAAGGAATCTATGCCGCTTTTGACTGCATTTATCCTCAGCCATCCGGAAGAAACGAAAATAAAAGGGGTTATTGGCATCACCCTTATAAACAAGGGATTCAGCACGCTTGGATTTGAATGTATATCTCCAAAAAATAAATTATACTGCTGGTTTAAAAAAACATTTCAATTGCCTATATATTTTTTATCGTGTTCAAAAATTTCTGCTGCAAATTTAAAAAAGCATCGCACTGTTTACTTATTGATGTCTAAAGAAAACCTGATTAATAAATATAAATAAATGATGCAGACTGTTTCCTCTAACTCCCACTAGGACTGTCCCCTCAATCCCCTTATACTTTGAAGGAGGGAGGGGATATGAATATGGCATTATTTTTCACCTTAATCTTGTTCACCGTTTTCTGTTATCTTATTTACAAAGCCAATAAAAACACTAAGAATGTAACTATAAATTCAATTTCTGTTTCCCGTCCTAATATCTCAGTTTCGGGAGATAACATAAAAATTCTTCATATATCTGATATGCACCTCGAAAATATTTCTGTCAGTCCGGATGAATTATTTGAGATGATCTCAAAGCAACCAGTGGACCTAATTGCCCTTACAGGCGATTTTCTTGACCGCAAACGAAGTATTCCTAAGCTTGCGGGCTATCTCCATGCACTGAACAAGACAAATCCAAAGCATGGCATCTATGCAGTCTTTGGCAATCATGATTATGTCTTAAAAGGTCATAACTTTGAAACATTGAAAAACACTCTAGAAGAAAATGGCTGTAAAACACTTCAAAATGAGCATGTGTCGATACAGGTTAATGGGGAAAAATTAAACATCATTGGAATTGATAATTACAGCACCAGACACAGTGATGTAAAAAAGGCCTATGAAGGAGTAATTGAAGGCTGTAATCTAGTTTTGACCCATGATCCCAATGTTGTATTAGAGATGGAAAATGTTCCTTTTGATTATTTATTATCAGGGCATTTTCACGGCGGACAGATTCATTGGCCAAAGCCATATCATTTGATAAAAATGGGCAGGCTTGTCCGGATGAAAATGGTGAAAGGCCTTCATTATCATAGCGGAAAACCTTTTTATATAAGTGAGGGACTAGGCCAGACAGGGGTCAATATCCGTATCGGCAGCCGACCTGAAATCACTTATCATGAAATATCATAATACATTCTAAAACCCTTGCCATTGCAATAGGCAAGGGTTTTAGGCGTATAATAACCATGTACAATCAGTACTATATAGGTATACACAAATATTATTTACAAACCCAATAAAATTTTTGCCAGCATATTCGAATCCCTAAAAGTAAAAATTATATAAGGGAGGAGACATATGATTCCTTCTTATTACTTAAAGGGGAGTGCTTAAACTTGAATAACTGGATAAATGCGATTTTTAATACGGGCAAAATGCAGCCGTTTTTAAATATGTTTGGCAAAAAGAGAAGAAGAAACAGAGGAATGCTGTGGGGATCTTTAATTAGCCTGGGTTTAAGTGCAGCTGCATATGGCTTTACTAGAAATCGCGGCAGAAATATGGCTCGCCCGTTTCAAAATTTAATGAATAATACAGCCCAAATGACAAATTTCCAGAAGCCAAATATGGCGGGGTTAACTGAGTTTGCAGAGGAATTAACATCAAATAAGAACCCGATAAACAACAAATTCAATAATACAGCCCAAACGAAAAACTTCCAGAAGCCAAATATGGCGGGGGTAACTGAGTTTGCGGAGAAATTAACATCGAATAAGAACCCGATAAACAACAAATAACGCATAGTAGCCCACGTATTTTGTGGGCTTTTTTTTATTTTCATAATTTTTATTTCAGCATTCGATCAGATCATCTTTTTGATTGATCCAGCTTGTTATGGAACCATAATTTATAACAAAGGAACAAGCAGAGGAGAAATAGAAGGTACCAAATTACTCCCAGCAAAAATTATGAAGTGATAAAAACAATTGCTCGCCGCTATATGCAAGCATAAACATAGGAGGCAGCATTCCAATTGCAGTAGCTATGAAAAAATGCCTAAATGGAATATCTGCTATTCCACAATAGATATTAAACACCTGAGGAGGGATGATAACAATCATTCGGCCAAACAAAATTGCCATAAATGCATTATTTTCGAACAGGTACTGAAATTTATTAATGGCTTTATACTTTCCCAAGTAGGCGGTGAAATAATTCCTGAAATAGTATCTTGATAAAAAAAAGTAAATTAACGAAGTCAAAAGAATGCCAAACCAATTGATCAGCAGACCAACCATCGCACCAAATTTGACTCCCATTATTCCTGCAAAAAGAGTAAATGGCAAGAAAGGAATAGACGCAATCAGTACAGAAAGTAAAAACATTGCAGGAAGCCAAGATGGATCACTTGTTCGCAGCCATTCTAATAAGTAATCTTTATTGGTCATTCCAACGATCAATAAAATGACATATGCTAATCCAATCCACCATCTGCGCATAAAATTGCTCCTTGCCTATATCCCTAATCATTCGCGGCTGCCTTAATTTCAGTATGCTTATATTTTTGAAAAGAAATGTATTCACCTGGACAAAAATCATTTCTGAAGAATCCAACATAAAATAACATCAAGGTAAAAAATGGGGGAGGCAGCTGTAAAAATGCACTATATGAATTATGGTTACTATATTCCATACAGAGATATAAAAAACGAAACCTTAATGATGGTAAAGCCATTTGTGAATTATGGCTTAACAGAAGCAAAATTCACTTCAGTTTCCCATGCAATGACTGAGGTTGCAGCCATTGCGTACTTGCTGGGAAAAGGCTATAATCCGCAAACAGCATATAAACTGGTGGAATCCTGGGAGGTTAATGAATCATTTTAAATTTAGCATACTGAACTGATTCAAAATAACTGGTGATTTAAACTAAACATAAACCTTCGCTCAGGTATTTGCTGAGAGCAGGTTTATGTTTTTTCAATTCCAAAAATCCATAATCCATTGTTTCAAATCTACAATCCGCAGGTGCTCGATACTTTTATTGGTTCCTGTAACAATGATGGGGATTAGTGAATCATCTTTATGCATGGAGCCATGGGCACCGCCACCGGAATGTTCAGGTGAACTTTCACCAATGAATTCATACCCGGGTTTTGCGTCAACGACAAGAAATTCACCTTCCTGAGAATACATAGCTCCATATAGCCTTGCTAATCCATCAGGATAATCCCCATAATGAATATTCTTGTTCTTTAAGGTTAAATCGAGAATGGAGGTATTTCCTTTTATAGACCATGCTTGATTATAAACATCACGATAGGTTCCACCTGAATTAAAATCAAAGGAACCCTCATGATCCCCAGATATCACATGTATTAATTCTTTTTCCTTCCATGCAATCCAGGCAATCCTCTGATCTTTTTTTAACCTTTCGGCAATGTTTTTTACTGAAATACTTCCATTAATTTCATAGACATAAGCCATTCGTTCATTTGCTGTAATGACAATTTCATCTTCTTTTCCAGCAGGCTTGCCGAGCTTTAAAATCCTATATTCAGAAAGGATTTCTTTTAAATCGATTAAAGCTTCTTTTTTCGATTCAATGACAGGTGATTGTTTACTGTCTCCAACAATAACCCAATTATAATTTTTAAGGGCATCCTCCCATTTCGGAAAACTATTCAAGACCTCCTGAAGATACTTATCAAGTTTTTCAATTCCTTTTATTGTTTTTGGCCCTTTCCTATGTACAGTAAAGTCATTTCCTGAAATATACAGGATTGTAAATTCAGGGATAATATTTTTTTCCAAAAGGTATTTTAATTCTTGAACCGCGAAGGCATCATTAAGTCCTAAACGATTCACAATGTGATTATTCTTTTTGTCCTGTTGAATAAATGTACCTAAAGACAGCATTTTCGGCCCAGCAGTTTCGTATTCCCCAGGTAAATTACTCACTTTTGTTATCAACTTGGGTACTTTAAGGGTATGATGATAATTTCCCCGATAAATAAATGCGTTAATGGATGCTGATTCCTTTTTAATTCTGTCCAGATCCTCATGGATGGTGCTTACATTTGGACTGAGGTCAACATTATTATATTGATGCATGATACTTTCAGCAAATTGGGAAACCCCAATTTTCATTATTTCAAAAAGCCCATTTCCATAAGTGATGATTTGCTTCTTATCATTATTAAACCAAACGAGTCCAGGAATCTTAGTCTCATCCGGGTAAGCACCAGTTATTAAAGAACTGTCGATTGTAACCGACATGGTTGGATAGGAACTTACTACATTTTTACTATATTGTCCGTGTTTTAAAAAGAAGGCCAGAGCAGGAGCTTTTTTCTCTTGTATTGCTTTTTTTAAAGGCTCATCCATCAACGAATCGATAACAAGAAGTATAACTTTAGGTGAAGACTGACTTTCTGTTTGAATAGCAGCTGCTTTCTTATCCTGTTCATTTGAATTTTGACCACTGCTGGCGCAGCCGAATAGGAGAATAGAAATAGCTATTATACAAGGAAGCAAACGAATCAACAATTTTCACCTGCGCTTTGATTTATTTTCTATTTATAACTTTATGCAAGAATAAAATTGAGGCAGCAGCATTTGATTTTCAATTGCTATACAAAGAAATAATAATGAGACAAAAAGGAAATAACAGAGGAGAGGGCGGCAAGGTATAGAAATCACTAACCAGCATCGAACCATTTTTCATTCCCATTATTAGATCAAAACATAAACACAAATTTTTGGTTATAATACCAACAGAAACTTTACTATCAGTATGCTTATTTTTTTGTAATTAATGTATTCTTTTTAAAATCCATCATTATTAAAGGGTTAAAACATTGGGATTGATCCAAGAATTTATTGTCAGCATGGAGGAGAGTAATGCCCAATAAAGATTTAAGAGAGATTTATGTGGGACAATAAATTTTTTCTAGTTTACATAATATATATTATAGGAAGTAGTGGGTTAAAATGAAATTGTTGTCTCATTATCGAAGTATACTTAAGATAGTGAGACAACATGAAAATTTTCAGTCAAATATTACTTAAATGGTTTAATCTGCGAAAATTGAATTGAATCATTTTCAAATTTATTTTTAAAGAACTAATTCATGTTTTTCTTGCTGAAGCTATGGATAAATATTTGTTCAATCAATTCTTAAAAAACGATATTTCACAGATATTCAATGATCCCTCTTAACTGATACTTTTTTCATCTAGTTTACATAACATTTTTATACACAACCATATGTCTAAATCCATTTAATTTATTCACTATCCTGTGTAATATTAAAAAACATATCATCTTGTTCTTTATTATCCTTAATATTGCTTTTGTTTTTTTCCCCCATCTCTCCATCCGATTCATAACTCAATCCAAATGTTTTCTCCTGTTCTTTCTTCATTCTAATCGCTCCTTTGCTTTTATGATAAAATACAGCTTCTTTTACATTTGTTGCTGCGTTTAGAGCCATTTTTCACAAAACGGAACACACGTTCCATCACGCGCATTTTTTTCATACTGGCTGCAATGCAGCACTTAAATATTTTCTGGGAGTTCCGTAATAAAGCAGCTTGCTGAACTCCGGGTAAACGGATTCAAAATATATAAAGATTGGCGAATCAAGCAGCCAGGGATAATTGGTAAAAAAGCATCTATCTCCATAAACCATCGCTGTCAGCGCCAGATCCAATTCTTTTTGGAAGATAAGAAACCTTATTTTTGCGTATTGCTGATCGAATTCTCCGCCGCTGATATACACCCTTCCGCTCAGAACATACTGCCCCATTTGGGGAATCCATTCAGCAAATGCTTCATCGCGGAACTTACGATTGACTGCATTAAAATCATAGCATTCACCTATCGCCAAAAATAATTCTCCTGTTGCATCTGAGTGTGTAAGTGTATATTTCCTGCTGTCTACGGGCCTGAATTCCGTCGCAGGAGGCAAATATATAACCGACAGCTTAGATGGATTAAAATTACTCATAATAAGCGCCCCCATATACAAATTTCCATATGCCCAGTATATGGGGTGCTGAAAGAAACGTGACAAATGCCCATATCGTTAACGCTTGCGGGAATTCATTTTCATCACTTTGGTGTCTTTTAACATCCATTTCCCTTCTTCATACAGCCAGAAAGATTCTACAAATGCGATTGTATCTGCATTATAAGCACCGCTAATTCTCTGAACTCCCAATAATCCGTTTTGGCCTTCAACAGGGATGATCTTCAGCGTGCTATAAGGGTTTACCATTAGTTCAGTGGGTTCACTTAGTTTTCCGTTTAAATACAGACCAAGCCGTTCATATTCCTCGCTCCGGTCCCTTAAATCAAACGTATATGATTGTTTGGTTTCTTGAATGCTAATATTGGCTTTGTAGCCATTTTCGAATTGGCTATTGATCACTAAAGGGTCTGGAACTGCCAGTTCTGTTAACATGAAGTCCTTTAACGTATATAAATAAAAATTCGACAGACCGCCGCTTCCCCCTGTTGGAATACTTATAAACATATCTTTAATGGAATCATGATTTAAATCCTCAAACTGTATTTGAGGTTCATAGCCTCCTGCAAGCTCTGCTTTATATATTTTACCGTCTGAAGCCTTTATTTCGAGTGATATTTCCTTTAAAAAGGACGCGCCTTCCTCATAATAAACACCCTTAATATAGACGGTATCCGCCTTATTATCACCTGTTACATCCACTTTATCTTTTGACACCGTTACAGCTCTTTGTTCTTCCTCACCAGCATATACACCTGTTATGGCGGATAGAGACATAAAAAAGAAAGCCGCAAACGCAAAAAGCAATTCTTTTTTCATTTACTAATCCTCCCTAATTTTTTATTATCTTGCCCATTTATGGAAATAACATGTAAAATCACAAAAAACCTCCTATCCTAAGGATAAGAGGTTTTGCAGAAATAAATTATTTAGCTGCCTTCTTCTTTAATGCATTTTCCTTGGTTTCCCATGATTCAATCCCTTTTAGACCCGGAATAGAGTCAGCATAGAACACAGGATCTTTTCCTTCTTTTCTCTGTGCCTTATAGTCCTTGAGTGCAGCGAATGCAATTTTCCCGAGCATGGTAATAGCAACCAGATTTATTAAAGCCATAATGCCCATAAATAAATCTGCAAGGCCCCAAACTGTTGCCAGGTCGACTAAAGCCCCAAAGATGACCATGCCGATAACGCTAATACGATAAATGAAAATTGCCAATGGGCTTTCCTTAATGAACTCAATGTTCGTTTCCCCATAATAGTAATTGCCGATAACAGAACTAAATGCGAAAAGAAAGATTGACACAGCCACAAAAATAGGAGCCCATGTGCCAATATGAGATGACAATGCTGTTTGAGTTAATTGTATACCTGAAAGATCTGGTGATGTATAAGCTCCTGAAAGGATAATCATAAAGGCAGTCGCAGAACAAATTAAAATCGTATCTACAAATACACCTAAAGTTTGTATTAACCCCTGTTTAACAGGGTGAGAAACAGCAGCCGTTGCAGCAGCGTTGGGTGCACTTCCCATTCCGGCTTCATTGGAGAATAAGCCCCTTTTAATACCCATCATGACAGCAGCGCCCATTGCCCCGCCAAAGGCCTGATCCATACCAAATGCGCTTTTAACAATCGTTGCAATAAGATTTGGTACTTCAGTTATATTCATAATTACTATTACAATGGCAACAATTAAGTAAATGACCGCCATAATCGGAACAATAACTTGTGATACATAGGCTATTCTCTTAATTCCTCCAAAAATGATAATAGCCGTTAAGGCAGCAAGAATCAATCCAATTGTCATGCGGCTTGTGCCAAATGCTTCATTGAAAGCTAATGAAATGGTGTTGGACTGGACTGAGTTGAATACAAGTCCAAAACAGAAAGTGATGATAACAGCAAACAAAATGCCCATCCAGCGTTTATTAAGTCCTTTTTCCATATAATAAGCAGGACCGCCGCGAAAACCGTCTTTATCTTTGACCTTATAGATTTGTGCTAAAGTACTCTCCACAAAACTTGAGGCGGCGCCTAAAAAGGCAATGACCCACATCCAAAATACGGCACCTGGTCCGCCGGCCGCTATTGCTGTAGCAACGCCAGCCATGTTGCCGGTCCCTATCCTGGAAGCAGCACTGATTGTAAATGCCTGGAAAGATGAAATCCCTCTTTTTCCTTCTGCAGAAACCATGGTTTTATCGCCAAGTATCCGAATCATTTCTCCAAAATAACGGAATTGTACAAATTTGCTTTTTAGACTGAAATAGAGGCCTAAAATGATAAGTACTGCAATTAAAATATAAGTCCAGACAATATCATTTAGAAAGCCGACAGCCGAATTTAAACCTTCTAAAAATAAATTCATTCATTTCCCCCCTGTTTCTTAATTTACGGCATTTATTATCTCACAAAAATAACACCTCTTCTAATCTATCAAAAGAATTTTTAATAGACAAGACGTATATTCATTCCAATGCCTTAAAAAACACAATAAATTCTTGTTTTAAAAGAAAAATGCTAAAATTTATATTCCCTTGTAATCGGTTCTTTAAACGTTTTCAAATAATATTTTATTCGTTATTTATGCAAAAATATAAAATGAATCCCCCTGTCATTATCAGGGGGATTCAAAAGGATTATTCGGCAGGGGCATCTGAATCATTTTTAGGTTCTTCAGCCCTCCAGATGCATTTTGCTTTACCGCTTTCGGATTCGTCAATGATGAACGATCCATTGGAATATCTGTCATTAAAGCGGATGGATGAAGCAATAACTGCTTCAATATGGCCTTTTTCCGTTTCAATGTATATTTCATCTTTGCTTCTGACAATCACACACCCAACAATACGGTGAGGGTTAGATTTCAATTCACGAAGCATCACTACACCGCGCTTGGCACGGGAAGTCCGTTCAAATTCGCTCATCTTCATTTTTTTTATAGATCCTCGCTGTGTAACAATCACGACAGACTGCTCTTTCTGATCCTCAATTAGCTGAGCACCTGCGACAAAATCGCCGTCTTTAAGGTTAATGCCTTTAACGCCTGCTGCCCGGGCACCAACGATACTTACTTCCTCTTCATGGAACCAGAGGCCGAATCCCTGGTGAGTGGCAAGGAATATTTCCTTCGTGCCATCTGTTAAATAAACGTCAAGAACTTCATCAGTGCCTTTTACATTAACTGCCACAAGCGGCTTGGAATATCTTTGAGCTTTATAAGCTTTTAGCTCGGTTTTCTTTACCATTCCATTTTTCGTCATAAAGAGCAGGTATTCTTCCGTTTCAAAATCTTTAACTGGAATAGCCCGGACAATCGATTCATTCCGGTCGATCGGTATGATATTGGCAATATGCTGTCCAAGGTCCTTCCAGCGGATATCCGGCAGCTGATGTACTGGACAGTATAAATAGTTTCCTTTATTCGTAAACACAAGGAGAACATCGGTCGTATTCATATCAAGCTTTGCAATCAGCCTGTCTGAATCCTTCATGCCAAAATCCTGTCCGTTTGAGGCGGCAAACGACCTCTGGCTTGTGCGCTTGACATAGCCTTCCTTTGTTACCGTTACAATCACATCTTCACTGGCTACCAGAACTTCAAGATTGATCTTGATTTCTTCGATCTCCGCTTCAATTCTCGTACGGCGTTCATCGGCAAAACGCTTTTTGACATCTCTTAGCTCTTTTTTTATAACAGAGAATAGCTTCTTCTCACTTTCCAAAATGGATTTCAGTTCGCCGATTAGCTTAGCAAGCTCCTCAGCTTCTGCTCTTAAGGCAGTAATGTCTGTATTGGTTAAGCGATAAAGCTGGAGGGAAACAATTGCTTCAGCCTGAGGTTCAGTGAACTCAAACTTTGCAATCAGATTATCTTTTGCATCCCGCTTATCTTTAGATGCCCGGATTGTCGTAATCACTTCATCCAGGATGGAAAGAGCCTTCATCAGGCCTTCAACGATATGCTGACGCGCCTCAGCCTTTTGCAGCTCAAACTGAGATCTGCGTGTAACAACTTCTTTACGATGGCCGATATAGGCATCCAGAAGCTCTCTTAAACCCATTAATTTCGGGTGACGATTGTGGATAGCAACCATATTGAAGTTATAAGGGATCTGCAAATCACTGTTTTTGTACAGATAATGAAGGACGCCTTCAGGATCTGCATCCTTTTTTAACTCAATCACAATCCGAAGGCCTGTCCGATCCGTTTCATCACGGACTTCGGCGATGCCTTCGACTTTCCGGTCCAGTCGGAATTCATCAATCTTCTTTACCAGATTGGCTTTATTCACTTCATAAGGAATTTCAGTTATGACAATTTGCTTTTTGCCTCCGCGCAAATCTTCGAATTCGGCCTTTCCGCGGACAATAATTTTTCCTCTTCCTGTTTCATAAGCTTTTTTAATTCCATCGACTCCCTGGATGATGCCTCCAGTAGGGAAATCAGGTCCTTTAATATGCTCCATCAGATCATCGATAGAACAATCCGGCTTATCTATCCGTAAAATAACCCCATCAATAATCTCATTTAAATGATGAGGCGGAATATCCGTTGCATATCCAGCAGAAATACCTGTTGAGCCATTGACTAGCAAATTCGGATAGACAGCGGGCAAAACGGTTGGCTCACTGGAAGTATCATCAAAGTTCGGGATAAATTCAACGGTTCTTTTCTCAATATCTCTCAGCAATTCGGAAGAAAGGGCCGATAATCGTGCCTCTGTATAACGCATGGCTGCCGGAGGATCTCCATCGATGCTCCCATTATTGCCGTGCATTTCAACAAGAAGGTTTCGAACCTTCCAATCCTGGCTCATCCGCACCATGGCGTCATATACAGAAGTATCGCCATGCGGATGATAATTGCCGATTACATTTCCGACTGTTTTAGCAGACTTTCTAAAGCCCTTTTCGTGTGTATTGCCTTCTACATGCATGGCATAAAGGATCCGTCTTTGAACAGGCTTTAATCCATCACGAGCATCGGGAAGGGCACGATCCTGAATAATATATTTACTATAACGCCCAAAGCGGTCGCCTAATACATCTTCAAGAGGAAGGTCCCGGAATTTTTCAGCAGAACTCATGATTCATCACCCTCCTCCTCTAGCACTGAAATATTCTCATTTTCAAGTATGCTTCCATCTTCTTCAAGGCCGAATGCCACATTGGACTCGATCCATTTGCGGCGCGGTTCAACCTTATCACCCATCAATGTGGTCACACGGCGTTCAGCTCTTGCTGCATCATCAATCTTAACGCGGATCAGTGTGCGCGACTCTGGATCCATAGTCGTCTCCCATAGCTGATCGGCGTTCATTTCGCCAAGACCTTTATAGCGTTGAAGCATATATCCCTTACCCACTTTTTTAATGGTATCCTGAAGATCATCATCACTCCATGCATACTCAATCACTTCTTTTTTGCCTGAACCTTTGCTGACTTTGTATAAAGGAGGCAGCGCAATGAATACCTTGCCCGCTTCAAGCAGCGGTTTCATATACCTGTAAAAGAAAGTAAGCAAAAGCACCTGGATATGTGCTCCATCGGTATCGGCATCTGTCATGATGATTACTTTATCATAGTTGACATCTTCCAGATTAAAATCTGAGCCAACGCCTGCTCCGACTGCATGGATAATGGTATTGATTTCTTCATTTTTAAAGATATCCTGGAGCTTTGCTTTTTCCGTGTTGATTACTTTACCTCTAAGCGGGAGCACAGCCTGGAAGCGCCTGTCCCTGCCCTGTTTAGCAGATCCCCCGGCAGAATCGCCCTCAACCAGGTACAATTCGTTTCTTTGCGGGTTGCGCGACTGTGCTGGTGTAAGTTTTCCTGAAAGCATGGCTTCAGATTTTTTCCGCTTCTTCCCGCTTCTTGCTTCCTCACGTGCTTTGCGGGCTGCTTCTCTCGCCTGGAAAGCTTTTATCGCTTTTTTAATTAATAGAGAGCTTGTCTCAGGGTTTTCTTCAAGGAAATAAGACAAATGCTCGGAAACAACTGAATCAACAGCCGACCGTGCTTCACTGGTCCCCAGTTTGCCTTTCGTCTGGCCCTCAAACTGCAAAAGCTCCTCCGGAACACGAACAGAGACGATAGCCGTGAATCCTTCCCGCAGATCCGCTCCATCCAGGTTTTTATCTTTTTCCTTCAGAAGATTCACTTTGCGGGCATATTCATTAAAAGCCCTTGTCATCGCTGTTTTGGACCCAGCCTCATGCGTACCGCCGTCTCTTGTGCGGACGTTGTTAACAAACGAAAGGACATTTTCCGAATATCCATCATTGAATTGAAAAGCAAAATCCACTTCAATTCCATTGCTCTCGCCTTCAAAGCTTACTACAGGGTGAAGAATATCCTTTTCTTCATTTAAATATTCAACAAATGCTTCTATGCCATTTTCATAATGAAAAACGTCATGAAAGTCATTACGTTCATCTATGATTTCTATTTTCATTCCTTTTAGAAGGAATGCAGACTCACGAAGCCGCTCGCAGAGTGTTTCGTAATTATACGTGGTAGTCGAAAAAATCGACGGATCTGGCTTAAAGTGGATGGTAGTTCCTGATTGATTTGTCTTGCCCACTTTTTCGAGCGTTGTAACCGGCTTTCCGCCCAGCTCGAAACGCTGTTCATACACAAAGCCATCACGTTTAATTTTAACAACAAGCCACTCTGAGAGGGCGTTGACTACGGATGCACCAACACCATGCAGCCCGCCGCTTGTCTTATAGCCTCCCTGGCCAAACTTTCCCCCTGCATGAAGGACAGTTAATATGACTTCTGGAGTCGGCTTGCCCATTCTGTGCATACCTGTAGGCATACCGCGTCCTTTATCTTGAACACTAATTGAATTATCTTTATGTATTTTGACAATGATATGATCCCCGTAACCTGCCAGCGCTTCATCGACAGCGTTATCGACAATCTCATATACAAGATGGTGCAAACCCCTTGCATCCGTACTTCCAATGTACATCCCAGGGCGTTTTCTAACAGCTTCAAGCCCTTCGAGTACCTGTATGGCATCATCATTGTAGTCAAAAGCTTCCTGATTTCTTGCCACGAACATACCCCTTTCATTTCCTGCAAAAACACATGCCGTCAAAATCTCGGCACTAAGAACACCCGTATGAGAATTCGGCTTTTAAGTCCATTTCCTTTGATATCCCAAGGCTAGAACAGATGTTCTGTATTCATATTTTACCATATAATTTAGGATGGTCTATGCTTTATTTTATCTATTTATTTGGTTTTGGCAAATAAGATCTTGGGATTTAAAAGATTTATCCTGATTATTTCCGTTACACAAACCCTTTATTTACAGGGATTCTATAAAAAATAAAAAACATGAGATCTTAAGCAGACCTCATGCTGAGTTTATTTCGTTAGTGCGTGTTCAACTTTAATGCAGCGGTCCATGATGACAGTGCAGCCTTTTTCTTTTAGAAAATCATATGCTTCCTGGTTTGCCACTCCAAGCTGAGCCCAGAAGATATCAGCATCTATTTCGGCAAACTCCCGAGCAATTTCCGGAAGAAACTCTGAACGCCTGAATACATTGACGATATCTACATGCCCCTCGATCTCTTTAAGACTTGCTACAGCCTTTACACCAAGTACCTCATCAACAGCGGGATTAACCGGGATAATTTCATAGCCGGCTTTTTGCATCGCCTCTGACACCATATAGGATGTGCGTTCAGGATTTCCGCTTAACCCCACAACAGCAATCCGCTTTGCCTTTTTTAATAGAACACCGATTTGGTCCCTGCTTGGATTTTCAATAGCCATTTTGTTCCCTCCAATTTTTCTGGTTAATTATATTTTACCTAAAATCTTAAAAGCGCACTAACTTATTGCTCTTATTCCCAAATATACAGCTTATAAAAACTCAATGACCTTTCAACTTTAAATCCTGCTTTTTTATAAAGAGACAGGGCTTTCTGGTTGGTTGTTCCCACACAAAGCTTAATGCTTGCGGCTCCAGCATTCACAAAAAGGTCATGAACCGCCATATCAAGCAATTTTCGTCCAATGCCCTTCTTGCGTTTACAGAATTTCACACCAATGAATTCAATGCTTCCTTCTTTTTCATCACGATTGTATTCTGCATATAAATAGCCATTTAATCCATCCGCATCACCAGATGTATAAACTTTGTGTTCGTCACTCAATCTTCCGATAATCTCTTTTCCTGAATAATATGTATGGGGAAACAATGTATCATGCAAATGGATAAACTCGCTATGGCTGTGAGGCGGCAATAAACTGATATCTCTTAATTCATTACTGGGATTTCCTTTCAGTTCCATGTATGTCTGAGCAGATTGCGGCTTGAATCCGTTACTTAAAGCAAATTCGGCAGCAGTATGGTTGGCTGTATCCGCAAACAGAAAGTAAGAATGCAGGTTTCCTTCAAAATAATGAAGTGCTTTTTCCCATAAAAGTCTCAAAAATTCAAATTCCTGAACAAAAGGACCCCATAATTCTGCTGTCCCTTTATTAAGATCAGCATCTACTCCCAGAAAGCCTGCAATTGCGCCATCCTTCCAGATAATAAATGCAGCTGATTCGGCATCACTATTCATTTCTTCCAGACTATGAAGAATATCGTTTTGGCTGGTCCCCAAATACCCTATATGACACTGGCGCAGAGAGTTCATTCCTGCAATAAACTCGGATGCCTGCACTAGATTTGCATGATCCAAAATGCCGGCTTTCACATCATCACTCCTCTTTACTATATTTTACCATAAAAAAACGGCTGATTTGCTTTCAGCCGAAATAGAAGATTAATAAACGGCTGTCTCTAATCTTTTAAGCAGCCTCTTTATGCTGATGTTCGCTTCTCTTAACACCATTTCTTTATCAACCGTTTTTAGCTTCCTATTTTCCATGACGATTTTCCCGTTTACAATGGTTGTTTCTACATCTGCTCGAGTGGCTGAATAGACAATCCTCGAGATGGTGTCGATATCAAATGACGGATACACATGAAAATCATTCAGATTAAGAATAGCAAGGTCTGCTTTCTTTCCGGGCTCAAGGCTTCCGATTTCCTTTTCCATTCCAACTGCTTTAGCTCCGCCGATCGTAGCCATTCTGAAGACTGTTCTGGCATTCATTGCTGTTGGTCCATGTACAGGCTTCTGAATGATTGCAGCCAATCTCATTTCATTGAACATATCCAGATTGTTATTGCAGGGAGCACCATCAGCACCCAGGCTGACAAAAGCCTGCTGATCCAATAAAGAAGGAATTTCTGCTACACCTGATGCCAGCTTTAAATTGGATCCCGGACAATGGCTGACCTTTACACCACGCTCTTTGATGATCCTTCTTTCTTCTTCATCTAGCCAAACACAATGCGCAAGAATCAGCCTTTCATTGGCAAGCCCAATGCTGTCCAAGTAAACTACATTCCGCATGCCTAATTCTCTTTCAACAAGCAGAATTTCATTGGCATTTTCTGATGCGTGCGTATGGACTCTTACATTGTACTGTGCAGAAAGATCCCTGACACTTTTCAGCAATTCCTCTGTGCAGGAAACTACAAAACGGGGACAGAAGGCATATTGTATTCGTCCATTATCGCTGTTATGCCATTTCTCAAGCAGATCTGCGCTTTGCTGGATGGACTTTAAGGTATTTTCCCTTAACGGAACTGGAACTTCATCCCCCTTATCCATCATGACCTTTCCGGCAAGTGCCCGTATGCCGCTCTCGGCAATGGCCTGAAATGCATATTCGGTATGATTGACCGTTTCCATGTCCACCACAGTTGTTGTTCCGCTTTGAAGCAATTCACCAATCCCCAGCATGGCAGAATAATAGATGGATTCTTCATCATGCGAAGCCTCCAGCGGCCAGATTTTCTGTTTCAGCCAATCAAGCAGTTCAAGATCATCAGCCTGTCCTCGGAATAATGTCTGGCATAGATGTATATGTGTCTGGATAAATCCCGGTATGATTGTTTTTCCTGAAGCATCCATTACTTTATCAGCTTTATGTGTTAAACTCTGGCCAATTTCCATGATGCGGTCATCCACAATATAAAGGTCGCCGAAAACGATTTCTTCAGCTGCGTTCATCGTGATGATTTCAGCATTTTTTATCAGTATACTGCTCAACTTCTTCCTCCCCCTTGTACAGGACTTGCTTCTCCGGGCTCCAGTTTTCCATAAGTCATGATAAGCTGCTTGTAAAATTGAATGGAGCGCTGATAAGCCGCCAGACTCACGCTCTCATTTGGCTGATGGGCAAGCTTTTCGTCTCCTGGGCCGTAAATCAAGGTAGGAATTTCACTCCTTGGATTAAGAACGGCACCATCTGTATAGTAGGACACCCCGTAATGGTTTGCTGGCGATTCGCCCTTAATCATTTGCGCTATTTGAATAATGTCCTCAGCAGGATCCGTTAAAATAGATGGACGGTCCAGGATGGTTTCAACACTGTATTTATAAATCTCTTCCTGATCCATCAGCAGATCAAGTTTGGATTTAAGCATGTTTATAAAACTGGAATGGGATTGAGGAGGGACGGTTCTTATATCTGCTCTGATGCTGCATTTATCTGGAATGACATTGGTCTGCACTCCGCCTTCAATCATGGTAACAGCCAGGCTGCTTTGTCCGAGTGGCTTCCTATCTGTCATCCATTCAATTTTCATTTCATCCAATAGCCGGACTATTTTAAGCATGTGATCTACTGCATTTATTCCCTGTTCGGGCATCGAACCGTGAGAGGTTTTTCCATATGCTGTTATTTCAAGCCAAAGAGCTCCCTTATGGCCAATCACAATTTTTTCATTTGTCGGTTCGGCAATGATTAGTGCATCGATTTTTCTGCAGTCATTCTCCTTTATAAAAGCCCTTGCCCCGCAGCTGTCGACTTCCTCCCCGGCTGTTGCCAAAAAAGTAACGCCAGCAGGGGGTACAGTACTCGTGAGATACAGCTCTTCCAATGCCAGGAACATCGCTGCAAGACCGCTTTTCATATCAGATGCTCCTCTGCCATATATGCGTCCATCTGCGATTTCACCTGAAAATGGAGAGTAAATCCATTCTCCCGTTCCAGGAGAAACGGTATCCATATGGCCGCATAAGACTAGCTGTTTACCGCTTTTTCCCGGAAGCGTAACTTCAAAATTGCTTCGAGTCTCATCAAGTATTGTCACTTTAAACGGCAGACCATTTTGTTTGCATCTGTTAATAAAAGCTTCAGTCACTAAATGTTCGTTTCCTGGCGGATTAGAGCTGTCGATTTGAAGCAGCTGCTGAAGAAACTGAATGTCATTCATTAATCCGCCTCCACTATTTGCATTTTAATAGGGGTCACTTTAAACCCATTAACCGGTGCCATGTCCTGGGAACAGGTTGTACAGGCAATGACAACATCGCACAATGCTTTCAGCCTTATGTAATCACCAGGCTTGGAAAGAGGCTCGGTAATGACATAATCACCAGCATCATCAAGGACATTATTCATAAATATATTGATGGGATCCGGAATGACAGGGGGGTGAATATCATACTTTTTCAAAGCAGCCGCAATATTATCATGGCAATTTGGGTGATCCTCCTTGCCAAAATCAACTTTATAGCGGTAATAATCACAAGCAGGAAAGAAGAAATCATGTTTTCCAACAGTGTCTTCCACTAGCTGCATCAGCGGGCGGCGGCGGTTGCTGTAAAGCCAATCTCCCGTTTTAAGCCGAATGCTGCTTAATGAGGCACGCATATGAACAGGTGAAACATGTTCCTCAGGATCTTTATAGTTAAAACAGACAAAATCCCCCACTTGTTTTCCTTCCATATCAATAATTATGAGCTCTTCTCCTTTGTGAATCAGGGCGCTTCTTCCTTCATAAGGGGGGATAATCATTTCGTCTCTGATCTTCCCCTTGTTAAAAACCTCTTTCATTTGATCACCAACCTTTGTTGTTATTCAATGAAAACGGCTACAGCACGAACTGGAGATCCCGTTCCTTTTCGAATCCTGAGCGGCAGTCCGAAATATAGAAATCGCATTCCTGCAATCTGATCGAGATTACAGAGATTTTCCGTATTGGTTATCCCATATTCCCGGCAAATGAGGTGCCCGGAATACTTCGGATCATCCGGATGGTCAATGGCCGGGGCATCGATGCCTATATTGACCGCACCTTTTTCAGCCAGCCATTTGGCTGCTTGATAATTCAGGCCCGTGTAGGTTGTGAGCCATTTGTCTGTACCATAAGAGCGATTATAGTGGCCGGTATAGAGGAGAACGATATCTCCTTTTTCAATAAACTGCTGTGATTTTCGCAATGCCTCCTCGAGATCACGGTCTGTAATATATCGATCAGGCTGGATGTGGGACACATCCAGGCAAACTGCGGGCCCGTAAAAATATTCAAGCGGCATTTCATCGATGTATTTGCCGTTTGGATCATATTCATAGGTTGCATCGCTATGGGTAGGGCCATGTTCATTGATTAATAGATTATTGGTTGCAAACATAAATCCCACTTGCTTTTCACTTTCTTCGTGAGAGATATTTGGGAAGATCATTGTTTTTTGATGAAGGGGAAAAACAGGCATTCCCTGATAAATTTCCTGCGTTAAATCGACTAATTTAACTCCCATGCTATTCCTCCTTGCCCTGCTAATTTTTTTACTATATGAAAAGCGGCAGAGAACGCCGCTTTTAAGTTCAATTAATAATGGTCGGAATGACCTCAAATTTATCTACATCGATCAGTCCCATATCTGTAATTTTCCACTTAGGGCTTGTTACCAGTGACCAGAATGATAAATGCATAAACGGAACCTCCATGCCACAGCCAAGAACATCTTTTGCAAGCTGCGACAATTCGTCTACCTTTTCACTCATTTCTTTTCCAGTTAATTCGTCTGTCATTAAACCGCCAATCCTCAATGGCAGGTCACCGACTACTTTGCTATCCTTTATCATCGCTATTCCGCCATCCATTGCAATTACACGGTTCACCGCAGTTACCATATCTTCGTAGTTTGTCCCTGTTACGATGATATTGTGTGTATCATGGGCGACGCTTTCTGCAATGGCACCGCTTTTCAAATCGAAGCCATGCAGGAAAGTCTTACCGATTTTTCCTGTTCTGCCGTGGCGTTCTACAACCAGAAGCGGCAGCACATCCTGCTTAAGGCAAGGCAGCACAATGCCGTCTTTGACATTCAGAGTGAACTCGCTTCCGCCAGTTAAGTTCTGAAAAGGTATAGCTTCAATTGCCCTTACTTTTGCTCGGCTGCCTGAAGCCTCAATAGCCAGCTCCTTGAGTGTTACAGGTTTTCTCCTCACTGACTTTTTCACACTTTCCGGATATATGTAAGGAGCAATATCTATGGTTAATTCGCCTTTTTCAGCTGCTTTTTTTCCTGCAAGATATACCTGGTCAACGGTCATATTGTTCAGGTCGCTGATCACGACAACGTCTGCCCGTTTGCCTGGTGCAATTACCCCAACATCTTTAAAGCCAAAATGGGAAGCCGGATTTATGGTCGCCATTTGGATGGCCTCCACAGGATCAATGCCTACAGCAATAGTTCTGCGGACAATATCATTCATATGTCCGTAATTTAACAGATCAGCAGGCACCATATCGTCTGATACAAGGATTGCACGGCGGGAATCGAGCCCATCCTCTGTTATGGCACGGATACAGTCTGCCATATTTCTTTGGGAAGAGCCTTCACGCATAAACACACTTACACCATTGCGCAGCTTTTCGACAGTTTCTTCTTTTGTCGTAGTCTCATGGCAGGACACATGGTTCCCGCCACTGATAATATGAGCGGCAAGCTCTTTGCCAAACAATCCTGGTGCATTCCCTTCAACCGTTTTTCCTATACTGTTTGCATACGAAACTGCGGCAACAAGGTCGTCTATTAATTCCGGGGCATGCTCATATACCGGCCTGATATTGCTGAAGCTCTGTATCTCTCCAATTCCCTGTACATTTGGGTCAGCCAATAGCTCTTTCATATCCTTGGAAGTCACATCAAATCCGGAGGTTTCAAGTCCGGGAGCATCAGGCACCGCGCAGGGAACCGTGAAAAGGATCCGGTTTGGAAGTGTCTTTGCTTCTTCAATCATCGCCTGCATCCCGTGAACCCCCAGGACATTTCCAATTTCATGCGGATCTCCAATCAGCGTGGTGGTCCCAGTCGGAATGGAAAGCTTGGAGAATTCCGTGCAAGTCAGCATTGCACTTTCAAAATGCATATGAGAATCAATAAACCCGGGACATACGAATTTCCCCTGAATGTTTTCCACTTTCGTTTTTGGCCCGATTAAGTCTTTTGCATCTCCCGCCATTAAAATATATTCACCTTTCATCGCAACGTCTGCTTCATAGATCTCCCGGGTGATGACATTGATGAAGTATCCTCCTTTCAGGACTACATCAGCAAACTGGCTGGAATCAAGCAGCACGTCAATAAGCTTGCGGTATTGCACTGCCTTTTTTATGTCTATTGCATCCATTTATTAACCCCCTGTCTCCCCTTCTACACTGTCAATAATTCCGATAATGGCCGCATCTATAGGAGCATCTTTATTTTGGACGGCTCTTGATGCCATGCTTCCAGTCACATATATGACCTTCTCTCCTATTCCGGCACCAACAGTATCAACGGTTATAATGGGGTTCGGTAACAGCGTGCCGTCCAATCCTACAGGCTGGGTAATTAATAATTTTGTGCCCACAAGATTATCATCTTTTCTTGTGGCAGTTACACGACCAACCACTATTCCCATTTGCATAAAGACCTTCTCCTTAATGTAGAATGATTTCGATCTTCAGTTCCTTTGCTGTATCTCTTGCAAGGGGGGTAATGATAGCCCCTTTTGGAACAGCTATTTGATCAAGCTTACTAAAGCGGGCAAACCGGACTGATTCATCGGTAATAACCGTTTTCTTCACATGCTGAACATCAAATTCTGCTTGTTGATGGAAATCTATTAATCTGATTCCAAGCATCTTCAGTTCTGTCATCTGCTCATTGAGCTTCCTTTTTAACATGTCGGGGCCTTTATCCATTCCTTTCAGTTTCCAATATTGGCTGAAGGGATCACCTCCAGCCTTTAAAGCCGTGATCCGTTTTCCCTTCAATAAGCCCTTTAGGATGATCTGCACAATTGGTCTCTTTTCGTTAAGGGACAGTATGTCTGTTATTAAAGAAAAGGATAGAATAGGCAAAAAGATCTCATCGAATTGATCAATTGGCTGGGCATGAAACGCTGTCGGAGAGATCCAATCGTCATTTCCAGTCAGATTAACTAACTCCTGAAGCGGAAATTGTTTTAGCATTTCCTCCTCAGCAGCCATTCTGAGTGTAATATCTTTCTTTGTTAACTTTTTCAAGTAAGAAAATCCTGGTTCCATCCCTATCATATGAGAGGTTAATAGAGCCAGGATGTGAGGTTTTCTGTCTCTGCAGCTGTCATTTCGCAGGTAAAGCTCCTGCAGAGTGTTTTTTGCCATAACACTCTGCTTTTTGCTGCTCATGCTTATTCACCGATATTTTTTGATAAAAGAGCTCTTTCAACTTCGCTGTGCGGCCTTGGGATGACATGTACCGAAATGAGTTCTCCAACTCTGCTGGCCGCTTCCGCACCTGCATCGGTGGCTGCTTTAACTGCTCCAACATCTCCTCTGACCATAACCGTTACAAGACCAAATCCCACTTTTTCATATCCGCAGATCTCCACATTAGCTGCTTTAACCATTGCATCCGCTGCCTCTACTGCGCCTACAAGACCTTTTGTCTCGATTAATCCCAATGCTTCACCCATTGTGTGTTTCCTCCTTAAATTTATTAACCTGATGATTTGTCTGTATCGTTAACATTAAAGTTGCTGCTCTCTTTTGCTTGCTTTTTTCTATTCGGGTTAACCTCTAGTCTGTTACCCCCTTGAGCATCATTTCCAGGATGCATATCTTCCAGCTTAAAATTCGGAAGCAGCTTCCCTGCTACTTCACTGTGGGCACGCGGGATGACATGAGCAGAAATTACTTTTCCAATTCTTTCTGCAGCACTAACACCAGCATCGACAGCAGACTTCACTGCCGCTACATCCCCGTTAAAATGGATTGTAACCCCCAGATAGCTCTCCACTCCTATTACTTTTTCAATTCCTACAATTTCTACATCTGCTGCTTTTACGGCTGCATCTGCTGCAGAAACTGCTGTTGAATAACCAACGGTTTCAATCAGTCCCAATGCTTGCAACTGGTAAATCCCCCTCCTATGAAATAGACAAATCATCTCTCCATGCCTATAAGATGCTTCCGGGATGAATAGTTTCTGATCTGTGACAGAGATGCTGGCTTACAACTAATTAATTCTGTCGAATTCCTTATGAAGCTGATCAGAGATGCGTGAAACATCATCATAGTGTCCATGAAGCAGCAAGTATTTCTTCTCTATTAAAAAATTGAAATGTTCAGAAGTGCTTTTTTTCATGTAACGGTCAAGGATCAAAATACCCGAATAATAGTCGATCCCTTCAATGACAGCCACACCGCCGATTGAAGAGTTCAGCCCCAATTGTTTAGTAAGCCATGGACTGGGGGATTTTTCTCTATAGATTTGAGTAGTTTTAAAGGATTTTTGGGAAAGTTTTTTAAAGAAGCTCTTTAAGGCGTTTAATAGTATCCCATGATTCTCTTCATATAGCTCCAGCGAAAAAGATTTCCCGCTGTTTTTGTCCCATGTCAGGCAATATCTTAAAGAAGGAAACTCTCTTAAAAGGTCATTCAGCATAAATAACTGCCCTGGCGTGCATTTTTCTGAAATGACTACACCGATTGAGGCTGTTTTTAATTCCCGCTGAAAAGAGCTTTCAAGAGCTGGATGAAGCTCTGAGAACAGCCAGACTTTTACACCCTCCGGCGTTTGTCCGATAAGCTGGCTTTCTCTTGCATTACGGTCAGGTTTTATATCAGCAAAGCCAGCATTGGAAGAAACCGGATGTTTCCCCTGTACCAGGGATAGGGTTTGAAGCTGTGCAATTTTTTCCTTAGCTGAAGACTTGGGTGCAGAATGAGAAACTGGTTGCCTTTTAAGGTTTTGATGTGGCTCTGCAGTCTTGACCGGTACTGAATGATGAACTGATATTCTTTTATTCATTTTTTCCTTCTGGTAATTAGGCCGGGTAATGCCCGGTATATTCTTCTTCTTTCCCTGCTGCCTGCTTGGGGGGGACTGGTTGGAAACCCCATTAATAGGATTTACTTTTGACTTGCCGTAAGGCTTCATCACTTCTTCTACAACACTTTTAATAAAGTCAGACACACATTATGCACCTCCTTTAAAGAATTTTGCGAAGTTCTGAATGAGGGCGGGGAATAACATTAGCCGAAACCAGTTCTCCTCCTGTCATGGTGTGTGCAGTCTTCCCAACCTCAACAGCTGCAGACACTGCTGCGACATCGCCCTCAATAATGACGGTGACAAGGCCGGATCCGACTCTCTTTAAATCAACTAAACTGACATTTGCCGCTTTTGCCATTGAGTCCAGCGCTTCAATAGCCGCTGTCAAACCCCTAGTTTCAATCAAGCCTATTGCCTTCATTTTTGACCTCCTCTACTGCAGAAGCTTAAAGATAGTCTTCGAGATTCACTTCAATGGGGATTGAAGTCCTTTTAAATAACTCTTCTTTTCCAAGAGGATAGGTTGCGTCGATGCCCATCTTATCACTGACTCCTTTTAGATGATGGGAAGACTCGAGCGGCGATCCCTTTGCACCCTGAACGATAAATATGTCATCACCAGCCTGGACTCTTGTCGCAATGGCCCATTCAACATCATCTGAATCAAAAATATCGACATCATCATTCACGACAACCACATGCTTTAAATCCTTATCGCTTGCAAAAGCTGCAAGTGCTGCCTGCTTGCCGTCACCATCATGCTTCTTCTCAATTTGAATGACTGCATGATAGCGAGCCACCCCGCCCATCGGGATATGTACAGCTTTTATATTTGGAACCACTTGCCGGACGGTGCTTAAAAGCGTAGCTTCCCTTACAAGCCCCATCGGCAGCCTTTCTTCATAGCTTGATGGAAAAATAGTCTGTGAGATAGCATTATCACGATAAGTAACGGCTGAAAACTCTACAACCGGCTGAGGCGTTCTGGTGCCATAATAACCTGCCAGTTCGCCAAACGGTCCTTCCAGTTCTCTTTCATATGGCAGCATTCTGCCTTCCAAAACGATTTCCGCCTCAGCCAATACTTCCAGATCGACCGTTTTGCATTGAACAACATCAAGGGATTGGCCGAGCAGTGCACCGGCAACATCCAATTTGTCGGTATGATACAAATGTGTACTAATCTGAGAACTTAATACAACTGCTGGAACCACTCCAAACATAACAGCCACTTCCATCGGTTCGCCAATGCTTTCATAATGGGCATATTGCTCCATCAGCTCTGGGGAGGTTATGAGAATATTTGTTCGATTCCCGCCAAGATATTGCATTCTGCGAATGGAGGTATACCTTTTTCTCCCCGATAAATCTTTAACCACCAATATTCCTGAAACATAATAGGCACCTGAGTCTTCCGCGTGATAGGTTGGGATAGGAAACAAGTCTGCAAGATCGAATTCCCCGCTCACCAGATTCTCCTGAACAGGGCCAGTTTGCCTTAACGTGGTTGGAATAGGGTTAACAATTGAGTCGATGATTTTAGGAATAAGTTCGGCAGACTGGATTCCCATGCTGTCAGCCATCAGCTCTCTGTCACCTCCCAAACCGGCCGCCATGAAAGATTGATAGCCTTTAATTTTTTCAAATAAAAAAGGCTCTTTTCCTTTTTTGGCATTAATCACTGCCCCCAGCTCGTGCATCGGATCCACTTCTTTTTTCACCCGATGAAGAAGTCCCATGCTTTCCCATCTATCCAGCAATGCCCTCATTGTTACAGGGTTCATGCCTTTTCCCCCCATCTCTCCAGCAGCTCATGGTCAATATCCAGCATGTCCAAGATCCTCGCCACCATAAAGTTGGCCAGCTCCCATATTTCCGTCGGCTTATGATAGAAGCCTGGTGATGCAGGCATTATACATGCTCCACTCTCAGCAAGAAGAGTCATATTGCGCAAATGAATCAAATTAAAAGGTGCTTCCCGAGGAACAATAATGAACTTTCGATTCTCCTTCAAGACAACACTGGCAGCCCTGCTTAGTAGCGTATCACCGACCCCATTCGCAATAGCTCCCAATGTATTCATCGAACATGGCACGATAACCATTCCGTCTGTCTTAAAGGATCCGCTGGCAACCGCAGCGAAAAGATTTTGGTTGCTGTGGATAGTGGCATACTCCTTCAGCTCGTCCATCTTGACCCCGCATTCAAATTGCATTACTTTTTCTCCCATCTCCGTAGCAATTAAATGCGTTTCGATCTCTAATTGATGAAGAGCGCGGATCAATGTATAAGCATACAATGATCCGCTTGCTCCGGTAATGCCCACTAAAATCCGCTTTTTCCTAGTCCCCAGCGAGGAGTTAGACAACAGATTCGTCTTGGGAGAATTTCTTTTTAGCAAGCATTTTGTAATTTTCTGTTGATAATATATCTCCGAAGATATCAATGTCTCTTAAACCTGATACATGCATATCGTCATCCTGAGAAGCGGTGGCATCTGAAATGCAAATGACATTGTAGCCGTGATACAAAGCATCAGAAGCAGTACTGCGAACACATACATTGGTCCAGACTCCAGTCAGCACGACGGTATCAATTTCTTCTTCTCTCAAGAAGAGATCAAAATCGGTGTAGCTAAACGCACTATGCCGCCTCTTTTGGACCACATAATCCCCTTTGCTCTCATCAGGCTGAAGCTCTGGAATGAATTCCGAACCCCAGGTTCCCTTAACTGCATGGACAGGCCTCACGCGAAAATCCCGGTCATTTTTTCTGTGTGCTTCCTGAACATGCACAACCTGGATATTGTGCTCATGAGCGAATTGAATAAGCTCTTGAATTTTGGGAACTATTTTTTCGCCATTTTCACACCTTAATGCTGCTTTTTCGCCGATAAAGTCGTTTAACATATCAATAATGACCACACAGTGCTTTTTTCCCCTAAGTTCCAATCCGGTCAGCCTCCCTCTATTAACTATTTATTGCTGTGCTACTGGGTCTTTTGTTTTTGCTTTTACCGCTTCGTATTTTTCATACTTGAATGTTCTCTCAAGCCTCTGAATGCTTTGGCGCGGAACATACTCACCATAGCCCGCTTCTCCTACGATGCCTTTATCTTCATCGAAAATCACGTTTCCGCGAATGATCGTTTGGACTGGCTTTCCTTTAAGCTTCATGCCATGCAGAGGGTTATATTTAGCCATTGATTCTGTTTTTTGCTCGTCTATTACATATTCTTTCTCAAGATCAATAACAGTGAAATCAGCATCACTGCCAATTTCCATTGATCCCTTTTTAGGGTAAATGCCATAGTGAATGGCGGCATTGCGGCTCGTTACCTCGACAAATCTTGATAGGGATAAACGGCCTTTATTTAAACCTTCACTGACAAGGATCGGCACCATCGTTTCTACCCCGGGTATGCCAGGGAAAGTGTTCCAGATCGTTGCCCCAGGATAATCCTTTTCTGTGGCAATTTCATATGGAGCATGATCTGTACCGACAAAATCGATGGTTCCGTCAGCCAGAGCCTGCCAGTGAGATTCGTTATCCTCTTTTCCTCGTAAAGGAGGAGCAATCTTTGCATAGGAACCGCGCTCTGACATGGAGTCCTTTGCATTAAGTACAAGATAGTGAGGACAGGTTTCTGCTGTAACCTTAACACCACGCTTCTTGGCTGCTTTTACCAGCTCGACGCCTTCTTTTGTGCTCATATGTACCACATGTACACGTGCGTCTGTAGCTTCTGCAAAGCTGAGAATCAATTCAATGGCCACCTTCTCAGCGAGGCTTGAACGCGCTTCCGCCCATGCTGGTCCGTCAAGGCGCCCTTCCTTTTCAAGTTTTTTGGAATAGAATGTGCAGATATCATAGTTTTCAGCATGTACACCAATTGGGAGTCCGGTTTTTGCAACGTTACTGAAAATTTCCAGCATCTCTGCGTCCGATACTTTAGGGAAGGTAGGTACAGAAGGAGTCATGTAAACTTTAAAGGCAACAACTCCCTGGTCAATCTGCGGATAAATATTATCAATCCAGCCTTCACGAGCATCTTCTCCAGTCATGCCTCCCCAGAAACAGTAATCAATATAGGCCTGATCCCTGATTGGTCCGATTTTTTTATTGAAACTCTCCCCATCACGAACGGATGGCTTGCTGCAGCAAGGCATATCTATAATGGTTGTTAAGCCTCCGGCTGCTGCAGAACGGCTGCCAGTAGCAAAGGTTTCTCTATGAGTGAAGCCTGGATCCATAAAATGAGTATGCGGATCAATACAGCCTGGAACGACTAATTTTCCTTTAATATCAATTACCCTGGCTGCATTTAGAAAAGAAATGTCATTAGTGTAGCCAACAATTTTTCCCTCGTTTACCAGAATATTTGTTAAAACCTGACGATCTCCCTGGGGAATGCTTGCATTTTTCAAAATTAAATCCATTTCTCCTGCTCCTATCTATTATTTGGATTTCTGCCTCCCGAAGAAGAGGCAGATGGTTTCAGCAATTGCATTTAAATCGCATCAGCTGAATGATCTCCTTTCAGCTGTTCGATTCTTTCACTTTCACTTATATTTAAATCTTTATAATTAAATACCAAATTTAATAAAATTGCTGTGATGCTTCCCAGCACGATCCCATTTTCAACCAGCAAGCGTGCGCTTGTTGGAAGACTTTCAAAAATTTGCGGGACAACTGCCGAACCAAGTCCGATTCCTATGGAACAGGCAACGATAAGCAAGTTTTCATTTTTGCTGAAATCAACAACAGAAAGCATTCTGATTCCGGATGAGATAACCATTCCAAACATTGGAATCATTGCTCCGCCAAGAACAGCCATAGGGATAATCGTGGTCAGAGCTGCCACTTTAGGCAAAAGCCCCAAAATCATTAATATAACGCCAGCTGCGATAACTACATTTCTCGTTTTTACTTTAGTTAGCGCTACAAGTCCCACATTCTGTGAAAAGGACGTATAGGGAAATGCATTAAAGATTCCTCCTATTACCACAGCCAGCCCCTCTGCACGCAGCCCTTTTTTTATGTCTTTGGAGTCCAGCTTTCTCTCACAGACATCTCCGAGGGCCAGAAATACCCCAGTAGATTCAATCATGCTCACTATAGCTACTAAAGTCATTGTAAGTATGGCCGAGGCATTGAATGTCGGGAATCCGAAATAAAATGGCTGAACGACATGAAACCAGGAAGCCTGGCTGACTTCGGCAAAGCTGACGAGCCCCATAAAATAAGCAGTGATCGTTCCGGCCACCAATGAAAGCAGCACAGATATAGCTCTCATATAGCCTTTAAAGAACCTGTTCATTAAAATAATGAGAACGAGTGTAAATGCAGCCAGGAATAAATTCTGGGCACTCCCATATTCTGGGGAACCAATTCCTCCTGCAGCATTATTCATTGCAACAGGGATCAAGGAAACCCCGATAATAGCTACCACTGAACCGGTTACGACCGGCGGGAAAAATCTCATTATTTTACTCATAAATTGAGATAAGATCATTACGATGATTCCCGAAGCAATAATGGCCCCGTAGATGGCTGTAATGCCCTGCAAATTCCCGATGGCAATCATGGGTCCGACTGCTGTAAAAGTACATCCAAGAATCACCGGCAGCCTTATGCCAAAATGCCTCCCCCCTATTACTTGAAGCAATGTAGCAATTCCGCAAGTAAATAAATCAATTGAAATTAAGTAAGCAAGCTGCTGGGCCGTGAGCCCTATTGCCGGTCCAACAATCAGTGGAACAATAACAGCACCTGCATACATGGCCAGCACATGCTGAAATCCCAAAGTCCCTACTTTCCAAGGATTTAGCTTTTCCAAAGACTTCCCCTCCAGGTTTAATTCTTTGTTATGCCTCAGCCTGACTCCAGCGGATAAAAACAGGCATCACCTCCCAAAAGAAAAATGAGTATAAAAAAAACCGCAGCAATAGATAACATCAAAGTACACATAGATGCTCTATTACTGCGGTTTCATTCAGCTTCCGTTAAACAAAAGGCAAAGGAACCGCTCCGATATTCAGGTTTAAGAAAAACTGCGGCATGCACAGCTTCCCCAAACATATTGTAAAACTGCTATTCTTCAAAATAAATAACTGTGCATGCTTCTTCGGTATCAGGATCGTAATCTTTTAAAATCGTTTTGACTTTCAAATGGAGAGAATTTTCAATCAGACCCTTTAAAAGCGATTTAAATTCAACAATTAATGCTGAATCAACCGATATGGTAAGGTGATGAAAATTCTGGCTTAGCATATGCAGTGCCTGTACACGCTTATGCTGAGCAAATATGATGACTCTATCATCAAAAGTTTCAAGACGCTGTTTCTTTACGCCTGTACCGTAGATCTCCTGATTGACACGATTATAAAGAAAAGCGAGATCTTTTTTTAATGATTGATGGAATTTTGAGGTTATTACAGTCATGTAGTCCTCCTGTTATTCACTATATTAAACAAGGCAGTTTTATAAGTCAATACCATTTATCAGAAAATTCTTACTTGACAAAATATTAACTTAACTATTACACTACAAATCAACTCCCCCTCTATTTCTATAATTGTCTTGATAATACCTCCCTCCAGCACACTGAAAAATCAAATAGAATTTTTCGTATAACCTCAATAATCGGTTTGAGGGTTTCTACTGGGAACCGGAATTCCTATCTACGAAAGGCTTTTTCCTGTGGACAGCATCCAGGAACCTTTTGTGCAGGAATTTTTTTGTGCTTATTAGTCTATTTAGAAGAATATGCATAATATCATAATTTAAATACCTCTGCTTGCTCGCCAGACTATTATCCCTTAATACTCACACAATTTCTCATTGTCATTTTTAAGTTTCAAAGCTCTATGAGGAGGCGAAGATTTGAAAAGTATTAATTTTATTGTTAATGGAAAGGAACGTACGGTCGTTTGCCCGCCTGCTAAAACACTCCTGGATGTCTTAAGGGAAGATTTAGGATTGACTGCCAGCAAGGAATGCTGCGGTAAGGGAGAATGCGGATCATGCTCTGTACTAATCAATAAAGAGGTTGTATGCTCCTGTCTAGTCCTCGCTGGCCAGGCGGAAAACCAGGTGATCACAACTTGTGAAGGAGTCGGCCTATCACCAAATCTCGATGTAATTCAGGAATCATTTATTGCTGAAGGGGCAACACAGTGCGGTTACTGTACTCCGGGTATCATCGTATCAGCTAAAGCATTTTTAGATAAAGTTGACACGATCCCATCTGCAGAGGAAATTAAAACAGCATTAGGCGGCAATCTATGCCGCTGTACAGGCTATACAAAAATTATTAAGGCAGTGCAGACAGCTGCTTCAAAAAAAATATCCGAACCGGAAGCAGCCAAATAGTCCATGACACATACAGCTATTGTTCTTGCTGCAGGCCGATCCAGCAGAATGGGCACTTTAAAAGGACTGCTGCCGTGGCAAGGAACGACATTATTCGAGCATCAGCTGCAAAACCTCATGGAATCCGTGTTTTCTGACATTGTTGTCGTTTTGGGTTACAAAGCCGAAGAATTTATTCCTATCGCAAAGAAATACCCTATCAAAATCATAATGAATGAACAATTCCATGAAGGAAAATGCTCATCAATCATTTCCGGAGTTAAAACCGCAGTCAAGTCAGCAGAAACGATTCTTATTACATCTGTTGACCAGCCGCTTCAGTCTTTCACCGTTAACAGGCTTGCAGAATCTCTTGCAAAAAGCGGCGGCCTGATTGCAGTTCCCAGCCATCAAGGCAAAAGAGGTCACCCTATCCTCTTTTCCGCCCAATTGAGAAGCGATCTTTTATCTATCAAGGAAGAAAGAATGGGCCTGAGATTTGTAATTCAAAAGCATGAAAAAGCTCTTCTTGAGGTGCCCGTTGAAAATGATGAGATTCATCTCAACCTGAATAAACAGGCAGATTATATAAATGCCCTAAAAAAATGACCTGGGAGGTAAGTCAATGCTCGTTTCAGAAATTGATATGATTACCCCTTCCTCACTATCCGAATGTCTGACCCAGCTATCAAAGGAAGACAGGAAACATAGATTGATAGCCGGCGGGACAGATGCAGCAGTCCGGATGAAGGAAGGCAAATGGCGGCCTGATACATGGATAAATATTAAAAACTTAAAAGAGCTGCGCTATATCAAAGAAAGTGAAGATTTTATCCATATTGGCCCCTTGACCACACATACCGATATGATTCAATCACCGCTTCTGCAGAGAAAAGCGGATGTTCTCGTGGAAGCAGCCCGTGAAGTCGGAGCCACCCAAATGCAGAATATGGGAACAATCGGGGGAAATATTGCTACTGCTTCCCCTGCGGGCGATACCCTTCCGGCTTTGTATGTTCTCGGTGCCATGCTCGAACTCACCTCACTGACGAATAAACGGACCATTCCAATCGAAGAGTTTATCACTGGTCCCGGCAGGACAGTTTTAAAAGAAAATGAAATGATTACAAAAATCCTAATAAAGCCGCAAAAACCAAATGGTATAGGCATTTTCCAAAAGCTCGGCCCCCGAAAAGCACAATCCATTTCCATTGTGAATGTAGCCATTTCACTCACAATGGACAATGACCGCAATTGCACGGAAGGAAAAATTGCCTTCGGTTCTGTGGCGCCGACTATTATCCGTGCACGCAAGTGTGAATCAATGCTTACCCTGGGGCTTCTTAACGAGGAATTAATCCAGAATATCGCCAAAATTGCCTGGAAAGAGGTCATGCCCATTTCAGATGGAAGAGCAACTGCTACATATAGAAGAGATATGGCAAGCGCTTTACTGGAAAGAGGGTTATATCGTTTAATCAGGAGGTGGGAAAACCAATGAACACCAAATGGGTTGGAAAAAGAGTCCAAAGAATCGATGGCCCGGAAAAAGTAACAGGAGAATTAAAATATATGACTGATTACCAATTTGACAATATGGTTTGGGGCAAAGTCCTGCGGTCTGAATATCCGCATGCCAAAATAAAATCCATTGACACTGAAGCAGCTAAAAATCTCCCAGGTGTTATTTGTGTACTTACCCATAAAGATATTCCCGGCTTTAATGGATTTGGGATTGTTGTTCCCGATCAGCCTGTTCTGTGCTCAGATGTCGTACGGTGCACAGGTGATGCTGTAGCACTGGCTGCAGCAGAAACTCTGGAAATCGCCGAACAGGCACTGACGTTAATCAAAGTGGATTATGAGCCTTTGGAAGTTGTTGCTGATGCTGAATATGCCTTAACCGATTCTGCTCCAAAGCTTCATCCTGATGGCAATTTGCACAGCCATGTGAAAATAAAAAACGGAAACATTGAGGAAGCCTTCGAAGAAGCTGACATCATTGTTGAGAATACCTTCTACTCCCCCCGCCAAATGCATGCATTTATTGAAACAGAAGGCGGCTGGGGAGTTATGGATGAAGAAGGATTCCTCACGATTCGCTGCCCTGGCCAATACGCGTACCGTGATCGAATGCAGATTGCAAGGTCCCTGGCTTATAACCCTGAAAGAATCAGAGTCATTTCAAGTCCTATTGGAGGAGCATTCGGCGGGAAGGATGAGATTACGGTTCAAATTTATCTGGCTCTCCTTGCCATGCATACAAACGGGCGGCCGGTAAAAATTCATTTAAGCCGTGAAGAGTCTGTCATTGCCGGCATAAAAAGGCATCCATTTAAAGTCAAAATGAAAACAGCTGCCAAAAAAGACGGCACATTGATCGCTAACCAGGTAACTGCCATAGGAGATACCGGGGCCTATGCTTCCCTGGGTGGGGCAGTCATCGCTCTGGCAATCGAGCATTCTTGCGGCCCTTATAAAATTCCAAATGTGGATCTCGAAGGCTTCTGTGTTTATACCAATAATGGCATTGCCGGTGCCTTCAGAGGCTTTGGCGTCAACCAGGTATGTATGGGAATTGAAACCCATATGGATATGATTGCAGAAAAACTGGGAATGAATCCAATTGAACTTCGCAAAAAAAATGTCTATCATCAGGGCGAAGTTTCAAGTGTCGGCCACATTGTCAAATCCAGTGTGGGCACCTATAAAACACTTGAAACCGCAGAAAATTGCGATCTGTGGAAGAACCGTGAAAAATATAAATCCGAAGTGAGTGAGCCATGGAAAAAACGGGGGGTGTCCCTCGCAACTTCCTTTCATGGCATTGGAATGGGTATTGGCCTGCCTGATTATGGAGCCGCCTCTATCGAACTTCAGTCAGACGGTAAATTTCTTGTAGGTGTCGGATGCGAGGAAATCGGCGGAGGCAATAGCACTGTGTACGCCCAGATAGCGGCTGAGATGCTGAACTGTGATATCAGCAATATTATGGTCGTTCAAGGAGATACACAGAAGACACTTGATGGCGGTACTGTAACTGCCTCCCGCTCCACCTACACCGGCGGAAGAGCTGTTGCGGCAGCAGCACCTAAGATGACTGAGCTTCTTATCCAAACAGCTGCTGAAATGCTGAATTTACAAGCATCAAGAATTGACTTAAGACCAAACCATATTTCAGCCGATGGACAAATCATACCCTATAAGTCTATATATAAGTACCTTTATGATCAACATCAGTCTGCCAGAGTAGAAGGACACTTCTACCTTCCAAAAGAAAAGGAAGAAATCAAAGGCTCAGGCGGCGCCCCCCATCATTTATACGGATATTTAACCCATGTCGTGATGGTTGAAGTAGATACTTTAACTGGTGAAACGGATGTTTTGCGGGTTGTTTCCATCCCTGATGCAGGAAAAGTCATTAATCCGCAGGGGTTAGAGGGCCAGGCTGAAGGCGGAGCAGTAATGGGAATCGGCTATACCCTTTTTGAGGATGTGCTGATAGAGAATGGTTATCATAAGACACGGAATTTCACTGATTATATCATCCCCACTATTCGCGAGACGCCTTTAATTGAGACCTTCCCTGTTGAAGAGCCCGAACAATCAGGGCCTTTTGGGGCAAAAGGAATTGGTGAAGTAGTGATGATTCCGATTATCGCTGCTATCATGTCGGCCATATATGATGCAACAGGAGCTAGAATCTTTCAACTGCCTGCTACTCCTGAAAGAGTTTTTAATGCATTGAAAGATCTAAAAAAACAAAAAGTCCAATCTGCAAGGTGATGCAATTGATGAGCCGCAATTTATTTGCCAAATTAGAAGAGTCCATCAATAACCGAAAAGACACATATCTCCTTACCGTTACAGACTATCCTGATAACAAAATCCTCGGAGCAAAAGCGTTATTATGGCCAGATGGAGGCCTCTGTACTGAAAACTCACTGCTGCCGCAGGATGTGAAGGATCTATTAATAGCACAATGCAGTATACTTGTCGCCAAAAAGCGGTCCGGCGCAGTGAAATTTGTGTGGAAGGACAGCATAATTGAATGTTTTGCAGAATACTTCCCTGCTCCGCTCCATTTAATAGTCGCCGGGGCGGGCCATGTGTGTGAACCCGTGGCAGAAATGGGGCGTATGCTGGGATTTTTCGTCACAGTAATAGACGATCGGGAAGAGTTCGCAAACAGGGAACGCTTTCCATTTGCCAATGAAGTGGTTTGCCAATCCTATCTGCGTTATTTCAGGGATGTGGATATTTCGGAAAAAACCTATATTCTCCTTCTTACCAGGGGACATAAATATGACGTGCTCAGTTTGAATGAACTTTTAAAAAGAAACAGTCAGGCAGGATATATAGGCATGATTGGCAGCAGAAGGCGCATTTCAGGTGTTTTTAAAGAACTTCAGCAGGATTTTCCGGATGAAAGCTTTGACAATTTATACACCCCTGTAGGACTAGATATCGGAGCAGAAACACCTGCAGAGATAGCAGTCAGTATTATGGCAGAAATTCTAAAAGTAAAAAATCAAAAATCTGGAAATTCTTTAAGTACACAGATTAAAAAGTATGCGAAGATGGGTTTCCATGAGGGGGCCGGCAAATGGACCAAATGCAGCTCATAAAGCGAGCCATCGAAGTCAGGAAAGGAGGTGAGAAAGCAGCGCTCGCCACAATTATTCGCACCAAAGGGTCCACTCCGAGAAAAACTGGAAGCCGAATGATTGTGTTTCCCTGCGGAAGAATTGAAGGTACAATTGGCGGGGGCTGCGGTGAAGCAGAAGTGATTGAGAAGGCCTTCGAAGTCATCCAATCGAATACTCCAAGTCAACAGCGCGTTGATTTAACGAAAGGGCTATTTTTTGAAGATGGAGGAATCTGCGGCGGAATTATGGATGTCTTTATTGAACCAATTTAACCAAAATAATGTATAACTCCCGCCTATTCCATGGTCAAGTCAGTTTGTATGGCAGAATGGACATTTACCATGAAGAAGGAGTGACTTTTCATGTCGATAATCGAAAAGGATCTTGGGTCAGGCCTCCCGCCTGCCTCTGGTGCGAACCTCTTAGAACGGCTCTTTAAGCTATCCGCACGAAATACCAATGTAAAGACAGAACTTCTTGCGGGCGTTACTTCGTTTATGACAATGAGTTATATTATCTTTGTCAACCCGATTATCTTAGCGGACGCAGGAATACCAAAAGAAGCCGCACTGGCTGCAACCATATACGCAAGTGTCTTCTGTACTCTTCTAATGGCACTGTGGGCAAATTTCCCTGTTGCGGTTGCCCCTGGCATGGGGCTGAATGCTTTTTTTGCTTATACAGTAGTCCTTGGTCAGGGACTTTCCTGGCAAACAGCCCTTGGAGCTGTATTTATATCGGGAATTGTGTTTTTAATTTTAACAGTTACAGGAGTCCGCCAAAAGATCGTAGATGGTGTCCCGGATGTTTTAAAGTCAGCTATAGGTGTTGGGATTGGATTATTCATTGCTTTTATTGGCTTAAAAAATGCAGAACTTGTGGTCGCAAATGAATCTACATTTGTCGGCTTAGGAAGCATAACAAGCCAAGGCCCGCTTCTTGCCCTTTTTGGATTAATTATTGCCGCCCTCCTCATGGCGAAAAAAGTAAAAGGCGCGCTGCTGATTAGCATATTGGGTACAAGTGCGCTGGCCATGATTGTTGGCTTTATTGCCTATCCAAAGGCCGTAAGTGATATCGTATCCCTCAGTCTTCCAAGCATGTCTGACACGTTTTTAGCTATGGATATTATGGGAGCAGTAAAATATGGCATCATCTCAGTCATTTTCTCCTTTACTATTGTAGAATTATTTGACAATTTAGCTACCCTCATCGGATTATCAAGAAAAGCTGGCCTCACTGATGAAAATGGAAAAATTGAAAATCTGGATCGTGCACTTCAGGCAGATGCAGTTGGCACGATGGCAAGTGCAGCCTTTGGAAGCACTGCCTTAAACGCATATGTGGAAAACGCAACCGGGATCTCGGAAGGCGGACGCACTGGCTTAACTGCTTTAACTGTAGCTGTTTTATTTTTTTTGTCGCTCATTTTTGCTCCGCTCATTTATTTCATACCATCTGTAGCAACAGCACCTATCCTCATCCTCGTTGGTGCCTTAATGCTCAGTGAAATAAAACATATAAGCTTCGATGACTTCTCTGATGTCATACCTGTTTTTTTAACAATCGTTCTTATGCCTTTAACTTTCAGTATCGCCCAGGGGCTGGCATTCGGCTTTATCTCTTACACACTGCTTAAGCTTCTTACAGGCAAGCATCATCAAATTCACTGGATCATGTATTTTGTCAGTACAGCCTTTATCATTAATTTCATTATGGGCGGACATTAAAAAGATGTTTGTCATTTTCAAAAAAAGCGAGGAGTTTACATGAAGCTAACCATTGAAAATTTACGAAAAAGAATAGACGTGGCAGCCAAAAGGACTCCTGCCGATCTGGTTATTAAAAACGGGAAGGTAATAAATGTATTTACACGCGAAATCATTGAGGAAGACATAGCCATTGCCGATGGAATCGTAGCTGGCTTAGGAAGATATGAAGGGAAGGAAATCATTGATGCTGGGGGCAGCTATATAGCCCCCGGGTTCATTGATGGGCATGTCCATATTGAGTCAGCGATGGTTACCCCTGCTGAATTCAGCAATGTTGTTCTCCCGCACGGAGTAACGACTGTCATTGCAGACCCTCACGAAATAGCCAATGTCAGCGGAACAATAGGCATTGATTTCATGCTGGAATCTTCAGAAGAGATCCCGCTTGATGTATTTTTTATGCTTCCATCCTGTGTGCCTGCAACTCCATTTGAAAATGCCGGCGCTTCTCTCAGTTACAAGGATCTTGAAAAATATTACGGTCACCCGAGAGTGCTCGGTCTTGGTGAAGTAATGGATTACCCTGCTGTTATGAACAATGATGCAGAAATGCTAAAAAAACTGGAAGACGCTCATAGCAAAGGAAAATGTATCGATGGGCATGCAGCAGGACTTAATGCAGATGAAATTAATATATACATGGCCGCCGGGATTAGGACGGACCATGAATGCATAAACCCTGAAGAAGCACTGGACCGAATGCGCAAAGGGATGTATGTTATGCTGAGGGAAGGATCGGCGGCCAGAGACTTATTAGCACTTCTCAAATCTGTCAGCGAACATAATGCACGGCGCTGTTTATTCGTAACGGATGACAAGCATCTGGATGACCTGATCAATGAAGGCAGCATTGACCATAATGTCAGAATGGCCATTAAGGAAGGGATGGATCCTATTCTTGCCGTTCAAATCGCTACGCTGAATGCAGCAGAATGCTTCGGCCTGAAAAATAAAGGGGCTATTGCTCCCGGTTATGAAGCCGACCTGATATTTCTTAGTGATCTTAGGAATGTAAAGGTTGAGAAAGTAATGAAAAGCGGAATACTTGCTGCAGAAAACGGGGTCATTAAGGATCCAGTTCCTGAGAGCCTCGAACCTGTAACTGCCATTTTGGACAGTGTCAAAATCGGCAGCCTAAACGGTGAGGATTTAAGCATAAGAATGGGAACTGGGAATGCCAATATTATTGGCATTATACCAAACAGCATTGTGACCAGGCACCTGGTGGAAAAGGCCGATTCACTTAATGGCTATTTCCAGCCTAATTCTGATAAAGATTATTTAAAATTGGCTGTGGTGGAGCGGCATCACCTCACTGGAAGCATCGGGCTTGGCATAATTAAGGGGCTGGGGATTACAAGAGGAGGGATTGCATCAACGGTTGCCCACGATTCCCATAATATTGTGGCAGCAGGCACCTCTGATGAAGATTTACTGGCGGCAATTAAGCATACGGCAGCAATGAAAGGCGGCCTGGCTGTTGTCCAGGATGGAAAGATCCTTGCGGAACTCCCCCTGCCTATTGCCGGGCTCATGAGTGATCGGGATTCTTCATTTATTTACGGACGTTTGTCTGAGTTGAATCATGCACTTAGAACAGTCGGATGCAGTATGGAATTCAACCCGTTTTTGACGCTTTCATTTTTAGCGCTTCCAGTAATACCTGAGCTCAAGTTAACTGATAGAGGATTATTTTCCGTCAGCTCCTTTAGCCACATTAATGCAGAATCATAGAAAAGCGGAAGCTGCCCGCCTATAAAGGAACCCAGACTTAAAGCGCTACGTCCTCCCAAAAGCTACCGCTTTCGGTCGTGCGATGTATCGCTGCCGTAGCTTTCCTTGTCCTGTGGCAGCGTCTGCATGACCCGCATCCTCCCAAAAGCTGCCGCTTTTGGTCGTGCGAAGATTACGCTGACGAAGCCTTCCTTGTCCTGCGGGCCTCAAGCATAAGACGAGCCGGCTAAATGGCTGCACTTAAACTATTTGGACGGATTGATAGAAATGTTGAGGCGACTGTCCAGGGACGACAAGCATAAGGCGGTTTTTCCTTCTGGAAGGGAACGGCTTATGACCTCGAGTCCCTAGGAGTCGAAACTAGACACGCTTAGACCCGAGACCCGCTGGCGCATGGAGCTAGTCAATTATCTAACTTCAGAATTTATACATTCTTATCTTTTAAAATAAGGCCGGAGTTTTCTCCAGCCTTATTTCATTTCTTAGTGACTTCCTTATTATCTAATGTTAATGCTGCCCAAGCTGTTTCATCTGCAAAGTACCTGCTCCAGCTTGCCACACCGGCCAAATTATATTTCTTTGCCAATTCAGTCCGTTTGGTTAATGATAGTTCATCTTCAAGCCACACTTTATATGTGATTTTATCTTTTTCTGAGAAATGCTCCGCATAATTTTGCCCGCTTTCCGGATCATATACTGGAGTAACGTTATTCTGACTGAGCCACTCTTTTACTTTGCTCATAGAAAGTGCTTTAGAAGAAACATCCCCGTTTGATTTTTGTTCCCACAGTCTTGTATATAAAGGCACTCCCAATATTAATTTTTCATTAGGAACAATCTCCAGCAGATGTTTCAGGTTTTCTTCAACCCACGGCAGGCTCGCTACGCTTCCTGCAACCTGCGAGCTTCCCCAATGTTCATCATAAGCCATGACAACCAAATAATCTGCTATCCCGGCAAGTTTATCCCTTTCATAAAAAGCCGACCAATTACCGCTCGATGAAATGAATGTAATATCCATAGACACAACTAAACCTGCTTCATGAAAGTACGGAGTGGCTTCCCTCACAAACTGTGTTATTAATGGCCCATCCTCCGGATTAACATTTTCAATGTCCAGATTCACCCCATTTAATTCATACATTTGACTGAAATGCATAAGCTGCCGAATCATATTCTTCCTTGATTCAAAAGAACCAAATGCTTCATGTGTTAAATCAGGGTCAAATGCATTTGAAAACAAGCCCCATATTTGGTATCCCTGTTTTCTTGCCCACATTGAATATTCTTTCGATCCCAGGTTTTTGATGGAACCTTTTCCGTCCGCAAGCTCAAACCATGTTGGAGAAATGACATTAATACCCGGCATCTTCGGTATTTTTGAAGTATTAGGGTTCTTTGTATATACCGCTTCCCAGGTCAGCTGTATAGGACCTTCCAGTTCCGGCACTGTATACGCAGATTCTTCAAGGGAAATAGCAATCTGTTTGTTCTCACCCTTTTTTATGTATTGTTTCTTCAAATAACCAGCTGTACCGTCTTCTTTTCTAATAAAATAGTAGTCTCCTTTTTCTTGTTCTACTAAAACTTCTTCATTTGGAGATACTGAAGCCGTGTACGGAGATTCCAGACTGTCTTTCGTCCTCAGCCGAAGCAATTCTTCATGAATATCTTTTTCCTTCACCTTGCCGGAAACCATTGACTCTCCATCTTTGTGAACCCATATTGCACCTGTATCAGAGAGAATTGAATAAGTAATAGGATAGAAAGCCAAAAGCGGCTCGATAGCCAAATATCTGTCTTTTCCTATCTGTTTAGCAGCTGTAAAATCCAGTTTCATAGGCTTATCATTCACATAATAGCTCAAAGATTCCAATGGCATCTGCACTACTTTATTTTTTGTGGCGATAATGATGGATTGTGAGTGTTCATCAAGAATAATGCCTTCATCGACAAATTCCTTCAAAAACGTTAATGGCAGGTAGATCGATTCACCTTCTATATAAGCATTGCCCGCCTGTTTGCCCATAAACAATATCGGATGTTCTCCTTTAAAGTAAGACACCTTTTCCTTTGAAGCAAAAGGATATAAAATCATGAAAATGCTTGAAATTATCAGTGTAAAAGCAAACAAAAGCCCCGCAAAGATAAGTTTTTTAGCGGCAGGCTTTTGTGGACTTGTTTCAATTTTATACATTCCTTTTCCTCCCTTAATTCCATCGTATCGAAATAAACAGAAAATGGGAAGAAAATTTAGAATACCTACAACTTATTTCCGCCCCCCTCCTATATTAACGGAATGAAAACAGGAAAGGTTTCAGGTTTTTATCAATATGTTGTAAAGTGAGTAAGATTCTGCAATCTGTAAGTAATATATTTTACCAAAGGCATTTTTTCATTGGAAGGATAGTTTTTCGTATAAATTGCACCGTTATTATTCCAAAGCTTATTAAAGTAGCTGTCGACATCCTTCATAACCTGGGATTGGTCAGGAGCGCTGATTTTTAAATTTGTCTCCAGGTTTAAATCATCCAGATTTCTCTTTGTAAAATTGGCTGAGCCAGCAATGATCATACTATTTTCTTTGCCGGTTACATACATGATTTTCGAATGGTATTGCTCAAATCCCGTATTGTACCATCTGATTTTTATGTTTTCGTGGCCTAATTTGTCTAATTCAGCTGCGACAGGTATATTCGGAAGCCCAATTTTCTCAGAGCCGAAAGCATTCTGATTTGGATCCAGGATCATTTTTACTTTCACTCCCCGATCAGCTGCCTTTTTTAGAGAATCAACCACTTTCCGGTCAGCAAGATAGAACATGCCGAGCCAGATGGTTTCACCTTTGCCGGATTTATTGATTTCTTTAATAATGTGTTTATAGATTTTCCCTTCAGTCAGCACCTGGGCCTTTACAGTCCCAGTTTTTTTGCTGTCTTCAGGCTTAAAATCTGTCAGTTTGCCTGATGCTGAATAATCGACCACCGCCTGCTCGGTTTTAACGAGATCAGCCAGGATTGGCCCTTTTACTTCAAACGCGATATTAGAATGATACCCACTGGCATTGTGGGGATTTCCGGATGTTACAATCCCTGTTTTCTCCGTTACAAAAACCTTCCGGTGATTTGCTTTAATATTCATGAGATCGAGATATGACCGAAATGTCACTTCAGGAGCATTTTCTGCGAGCGGATTGGGAAGCCAGCCATTGCCTCCCTGTCCAAACCACTGTATAAATACACGCCAAAATGCCGAATAAATTGGATTAGAATCTCTCAAAGGGACTAATGAAGTATAAACTACATTTATTCCATTCTCCTTCAGCTTCTTGAATTCGGGTACATCATGTGATCCATATGTGCTGTTAATCCGATCTGTGATCACTGTAATATCCATATTGGGGTGGCTCTGTTTTTGTTCGATGAGCTTATCAGTTATTTTACCGCTAATATCCGGATAATCTTTATCCCCATCAGTAAAACCATTGAATAAAAACATATCCATCACGATAAAATCCTCCGCCTCACCAATGGCTTCTAATATCCGCTTAAAGATCTGATGATCGCTTTCTCTTCTGCCGTTACCTTTTTCAAAATTCAAATCGTATAAAAACTTAATATCTTCTACAGTGTAAACTTCGCCTTCGAAAGAAAGGCCTTTTGGCAATGGTTTATTGGACTGATAGATAATAGTTGCTGCCAATACCAGCACAAGGCTCAAAATGGGTATCCATACCGTTTTTCTATTTAACTTTCCCAGAACCTTTTTCACCAGGACTCCCCCTACCCGCTAGACTGCGATAACTATATATAGACCATTTTTGACTATTGTAAACTCATCTATACGCCTTCACTCAATATAAAAGACGAAGGCCTGCGCCTTCGCCTTTAAAGATATATATTTTAACCTACAAGCTTTACAAGCATATGAGATAGTTTATGCTTTTCTTCTTCAGTTCCTACCTTCCACAATTCCTGCAGAAGCTTTTCTTCCCTGTTTCTTGGATCTTCTTTGGAAGCCAGATAATCGCCTACCTTTTGAGCTGTGTTCGCGAGCTGTTCCTCATCCATGCCCATTTTCTGGCCCAGGGAGACCTTTCCGCTTAAATATTCTTTAAAACCGTCAAAGCTTGATAGAATTTCATCTTTCTTTTCGCTTCCCATATTACTGAGTTTTTCCTCTACATTGCCTGCTTGTCCATTTACGTTATTCATATTCTGTTCCATGCTTGAATCTCTCCTTTATATGGATTTGATTGCTGTGACAGTCTACTAATACCCGCTGTTAATCATGTCAAACACAAGCCAGAGAGTTTGAAAAACCTCCCTGAAATAAATTGGACAACTTTTTATTTGCACATGGTATGCAGGTTTGCTCACATGGTACAATATACTAACATAGAAAGTATGAAGGAGAGTTTTTATGATTTATGGAATTATCATTATTTTAGCTTACTTACTGGGCTCCATTCCTTCTGGTTTAATAGTAGGAAAACTTTTTTATGGAGTGGATATCCGTGAGCATGGCAGCGGAAATTTAGGCGGAACTAATACTTTCCGGACCCTTGGTGTTAAGGCCGGCATGATTGTGACCATAGCTGATATCTTAAAAGGCACCCTTGCTGCATCCCTGCCCTTTTTCTTTGGATCGGACATGCATCATCTTGCTGCAGGAGTTTTTGCAGTTATTGGGCACATGTATCCGCTGTTTGCCGGCTTTCGCGGTGGTAAAGCAGTCGCTACATCGGGGGGAGTGCTGTTAGCCTATGTTCCCTTAATGTTTCTTATCATATTGGGTGTTTTCTTTCTAAGCCTTTACATAACCAAGTACGTGTCCTTGTCCTCTATTCTGGCAGCACTGGCATCCATCATTTACGCACTAATTATATGGGACATTCCACTAATTATAGTAGTATCTATACTTGGCATCTTTGTTATTTACAGACATAGGGAAAATATTAAACGAATCAGGGACAAAACCGAGCCCAAAATAAAATGGCTTGGCTGAAAACCAGCCAGCCTGCAATGCAGCAGACTAGATCTGCTGTATTTTTTTGTCTAATTTTCTAATTCTTAAATTATTTTCTGATATTTCAGTCTAGTTTATTTGAATAAAGTGTTAAAGGAATATTATACTGATTACATAGGCCTAGAAACATAATACTATAAAGCCTATATAACAATTTTTATACATAAAGAAACATAAATTGATATCTTTCGCCATACATTAGTTTAGGCTAAAATTTCAGCCAAAAACGTTAAAGTTAGGATGAAGAAATAAATGGATAAAACTCAAGGTCTGCTGGAAAATGTTTCCTTCCCATACTTTCTCATTGATCATAACCTAAGAATACTCACTTCATCATTAATAAGTGCTGAAGGAGTGTTTACTGAATTTTTGGCAACAGAAGATATTAGCAGATTCAACAATCTATTAAAGAAAAATGAATCTGGCATTTTTAAACTTAAAATAGGTAATAGCATTCTTCCATATAGAATTCATCTAGAAAAAAGTGATGCTGCGCACTATCATCTTTTTTGTTTTCCCCTCTCTTCAGAAGATGAGGAATTAAGAAAGATGGCGGAGCACATGCAAAAAAGGCTGCACCGCGTTAATTACCAATTAAGAGAAAAAAAGAAACACTTAAATAAAGCAGTGAAAGAGAATAAAGAAACTGTTTTGATATCTGACTATTCAGCTGATGCTGGACAGTTAGCGGGGATTGCACATGAGATCCGGAATCCGCTAACAACTGTAAAAGGATTTTTACAGCTTTTGAAGCCTTATTTATTAGAAATCGGAAAAGAACAGTACGCTGAGATTGCAATTGAAGAAATTAATCGGGCAAATGATATAATATATGAATTCTTAAATGCATCAAAACCTCCTCAAAACAAAAGAACGGAAATAGAAGTCAACAGATTAGTTAAGGAAATGAAAATATTCTTCGAAAGCGAGGCGCATATTAGAAATATTAACCTTTCTGTATGCCTTTGCCCTAATAATCCCATTTTCTATGGTGATGTGAAGCAGATAAAGCAGGTCCTCATCAATATTATTAGAAATGCAATGGAAGCATGTGAAAGCATTCCTGCTCCAGAAGGAAAAATAGATCTTAAAGCAAAAGCCCTTAACCAAAAAGTATCCATCACCATCCAAGATAATGGATTGGGAATGTCAGAAAAAACAATAAGCAAATTGTTCGTCCCATTCTATACAACAAAAGAAAAAGGAACCGGCATCGGTCTATCCATATGCCAAAAAATAATTGAAGAGCATGATGGCAAGATAAATGTCCATTCGAAAATGTCACAGGGCACTGTCTTTGAAATTGAATTTCCGATGATTATCAACTGAAGTTATTAATTATTATTTTGTAAACAGTTATCAATGGAAATCAGATTATGACATTTAAAATAAAAAAATAGCAGAAAAATGATGAAAATTGAAAAAATTCATATTAAAATTAGACTATTAATATATCTTTATACTCTATATTAAGGGGATAATTTTTATGAAATTCAGTAATGCCTTCTTACTATCCACAGTCATCTGTACAATGTTAATTATTTGTTCGGCTTTATTCATCTATCAATTGCACACAGAGAATAAAGCGGAGGCAGCTGAAGCAAAACCTGCTCAATTGCATATGGAAAACAGAGAAACCACCGCGGTTAATAAAATGCTTATAGAGAAGGCGACATTGGGAGCAATTGGCGACATCCTTATTCATGACAGGGTATATAATGTTGCACAAACAAAAACAGGCTATGATTTCAAACCAATGTTTGAACATGCAAAAACGCTATTAAAAACGCCCGACATCCTGCTTGCCAATCAAGAAACTATTTTGGGAGGTCCGGAAATAGGAATTTCCAGTTACCCCATGTTCAACAGCCCTCAGGAAGTGGGAGACGCCCTCATTGAGGCTGGTGTTGACATAGTTTCAACTGCCAATAACCATTCACTCGATAAGGGAGAAAAAGGATTGAAAACATCCCTGGATTATTTGGATCAGATAGGATTGCCGCATGTGGGAACAAACAGAACACCCAGCGAACAGCAAACCTTGAAGGTAATAAACAAAAACGGAATTAAAGTTGCTTATCTTTCTTACACATATGGTACAAACGGAATTCCCGTTCCGGCAGGAAAAGATTATCTCGTTAACCTCATTGATAGAACAGCAATGAAAGAGGAAATTAACCGGGCAAAAGATGAAGCTGACGTAGTTGTTATGAGTATGCATTGGGGAAATGAATACCAGCTTCAGCCCACAGAGGAACAAAAGGAACTGGCAGAGGTCCTCGCAAATGATGGTGTGGATATTATTTTCGGACACCATCCACATGTACTGCAGCCAATGGAATGGATTGACAGGAAAGACGGACGGAAATCTCTTGTTGTATACTCTCTAGGCAATTTTTTATCCGGCCAGATTAATGATTACAAGGACATAGGCGGTATTGCAACTGTGGAGATTACGAAATATATTGATCAAAACGGGGTCGATATTGAACTTTCCAATCCGGGGTTCATCCCGACATACGTAAGTAATAAACAGCCAAAATATCGGGTAGTACCATTGAAGGATGCTGGCGGCTATGGCCTTCCCAATGCAGAGTCGAAATACAGCGAAATTATGGCACATATGCTCGATCATGTTCAATAAAGCGCTTTTTGGCGCTTTTTTTGTGTAAAAAATGGTAAAATATTTTGTAGGCAAAGGAGGTCTGATCATGAAAACCGCTTATGTTAATAAGTCTTTTCCTTATTTGCAATTATGTATATTCACAGCTGCAATATTGCTTTTTCAATACAAACTTTTTGCTTTCGCTTTCATACTTTGTTTTGGGCTTATCATTTTTTTACTATTCACTTCAGAGCAGGAACGTGTTTTTCCCTGGATCATTGCAGGGTATTTAACAGGCAGTCTACTGTTTCTTTACGGCGATAAAATGCTAGATGCACTGTCTTTTCAACACTCCATTTTAATGATTTTCAATCGGATTCTACTGTTGATCCCTATCCTTCTTCTTGTTTATATCTCAAAAAAATTTAACAAAACTGCCATTCCTTTTTGGCGGAAGCCGGATTGGAATTCCCAAATATTTTTTCCATTCATATGGAGCGGCTTCCATTCATTAAAAATAAAACATTTTCTTGTGGTTGCTATCATGATTAATTTTGCTTCATTTGCGTATTCAATTTTTTTAGCTGAAAACTCCTTAACCAGGGACTTTATCATTTTCCTGATTGGTTTCTCCATCATTAATGGAATGATGGAAGAGCTCTTATGGAGAGGAATCATCTTATCCAGAATGTCGGAGCTTTCAGGAGAAAAGACAGCTGTCCTTTTTTCTGGGCTGGCGTTCGGTTTTTCCCATATAATGCTAGGCTACTCTTTTATCTCATGTCTGCTGTTTGCTTTTGGCGGAGTTTTTTATGCCGCCATTACAGTAAAATCCCGAAGCATTTTTCCGGCTGTCATATGGCATATTGCCATGAATGTATTTATGATTCTAAGCGGATTCATCCCTTTTCCAGGTTAAAAGCAGGACTTCTGACAGCAGCAAGTCCTTTTTATGTATAGGATTAAAGTAGCTTAATAAGCATAGCTGGATACACATCCTACTTTGCCAAATTATTAATGTCCTCCTCCAAATACCAGCTCCTGAAGAAAAACCATGCCAACAGAAAGCAGACCCAAAACTGCCATCAGGGGGACGAAAAGATTTTTGCTTTTATGAAAGATAAATGTAAGGGCAAAATACAATAGAGCTGATACAGTTAAAAAAATCCCTGATTCAGTTAATTTTTTAGTACCATCCGTTTGAATGAACACCTGGAGGGCTATGCCTGTAAACAGAGCGGCACCTAAGATATTAAAAAAACGAAATGAATTCATCTAATCACCCCATCAATTCATTTTATGAAAACATTATATTCGCGCATAAAGAAAAACTAGCCTATAATATGACTATCACCCAGGAGGAGGAATTTCAAATGAACATACATATTGAAGATCAGGCTGCCCAATGGTATCAGGAGGAAATGCTCTTGAATAAGGGTGACTTCGTCCGCTTTTTTGCAAGATATGGCGGGTGCAGTACTGTCCAGCAGGGATTTTCATTAGGAGTCTCTAATGAACACCCACATAACGCAGGAGTCCAGACTGAAAAAAACGGAATTACTTATTTTATTGAAGAAAAGGACTTATGGTACTTTGATAATCATGATTTATTGGTGACATTTAATGAGAAAGCACAGGAACCTGAATTCAAATATAACAATGGGTAAAAGAAGCAGATCCGGCCTGCTTCTTTTTTCATTTCAGCCTTTCCAGCTGCTCCCAAAGCTTTTCCTTTTCAAGGATTTCTTTCTGCCTGGCACCAATCAAATCATAGTGCGAGTACCCATCATTCCGATAATCAATCCACTCAGGCTTTAGGCCATGTGTTTCTCCCCATTCTATCAATTTCTTCAGATCCGAACATCCGACCTTTGTGACCGTTTTACAGCCTGGGAAACGATCATCTATCCAATAATGGGTTAAAAAAGCAATTTCTCCACGATCAATTTTCATCTTCCATTCCTGAAGATCTTTTCTGCGAAGACCGAATGCCATATATTTTCTCCATCCTTTAAGCAGCAGGCAAAATTATTTGACAGCACTCTCAGGCTGCTTTTTAGCTTCTTCATATGCTTCATGCCAATCAGGATATTTCTTTTTAATTGATATCGGCCGGAAATTATCCTTTTTGACGCAAACATGCTTGGACAAGCCTGTTACTGCAAGGTCTCCTTCATCATTGTATATTTCATATCCATAGCTGACGCGGAACCCGTCATACTCTTCAATCCACGTTTTTATCGTCGCGGTTTGACCGTAGCGCAATGGTTTCTTGTAGGAAGCCAGGATATCCAGAACAGGCGAAATGATGCCATCCTTCTCCATTTCAGCATAACTGAATCCAAGGTCTTTTATGATCTGTGTCCGGCCAAGCTCCATCCAAACCAGATAATTGGCGTGATACACGACTCCCATTTGATCTGTTTCTGCATACCTTACTTCTATTTCTTTTGTTGAAATGAGCATACCTATTCCCCTTTGCTTATCTTATTTAAAGCGATTTCGAAATCTTCTTTTTCCAAAATGCTAACCTGCTCAATATCCTCATCAATTGCTGATACAATTCTCATTGCCTGTGCCTGAATCGCCTCATCCGCAAGGTTGGCGGCAAAACGTCCGTTCCCATTTATTTCGATCTTTGATATAGTGCGGTTAAGGTAGTCCCTCGCTTCTTCCGTAGGCGTATATTCATATTGTCCAGCATACGAAATGATTATTTCCAAGAGCTCTGCCGTTGAATAATCCTTAAAATGAAAGAACTTTTTAAATCGGGACTTTAACCCGGGATTGCTTGACAATAGCTTCTCCATTTCATTTGGATAGCCTGCTAAAACAACGACAAGGTTTTCGTTATGTTTTGTCATTTCATCCACTAATGTATCGATGACTTCTTTTCCGAAATCTCCTGATGTCTGGGAAAGAAGTGAATAGGCCTCATCGATGAATAGGACGCCACCTAATGCCTCTCTTATCTTTTTCTTTGTTTTGATGGCGGTTTGGCCTACATAGCCAGCTACAAAATCCGCACGGCTCGCAACCATCAAATGTCCTCGTTTAAGAAATCCGCATTCCTCCAGCAATTCTGCATAAATCTTGGCTACAGTCGTTTTCCCTGTCCCCGGATTACCGGTAAATACTGAATGCAGCTGGATAGGGACTACAGGTAGCCCTCTTTCACGGCGCAGCTGCTGCATCTTAACAAATGACACTAAGTTTTGAACTTCTGTTTTGACTGTTTCAAGTCCGATTAACTGGGCAAGCTGCTCTTGAGGATTCATTACCTTTTCTTCTTCTTCACTTTCAAAATCTTCTTTTTCCAGGAGTGTATATGACATGATGTTTTCGTTCATTTTAGCTTGGGAGCCTTTTCTAAAAATGGCATCAAGAACAATGTTTCTGACGGTCCTGGCATTTCCGAACGTATCATCAACCCGCTCTTTTTCAATTCGTTTGCCCAGTTCCTGCTTTGCTCCTTCCGTAAGGACATAATCATTATCCGCAGACAGCTTTTCAGCAATCTGGAGAAGCTCCACATTAGAATAATCAGGCAGTGCAATAAAATTTGACTCTGGAAAACGGCTCCGAAGGCCAGGATTGCTGTCCAGAAATTGTCTCATCTCTTCTGGATAACCGGCCATGATAACCGCAAACTTCCCCCCATATTCAGTCCCGGTCATCAGCGATACAAGAGTATCAATGGCTGTTTGTCCATAATCGCTGCCTGTCTGTCCCTCACGCTTTAAGCTGTACGCCTCATCAATGAACAGCACCCCACCGATTGCCTTTTCAACTGCCGCCCTGACATTTTCCTCTGTTTGCCCGACAAATCCGCCAACCAGCTGTGACCGATCTGCTTCAATCACTTCTTCCCGCGGCAATACACCCAGGCTATGATAAATCTTTGCTAAAAGCCGGGCAATAGTTGTTTTGCCTGTACCTGGATTGCCAGTTAGTATCATATTGAGGCTAAGTTCATCTTTCGTTTGAAAACCAAGTGACTTACGTTCGTTTTGATATTTTAAAAAACGGTAAAAGTCATGAACTCTGCTTTTGACCGAGTGCAGGCCAACCATTTCATTAAGTTCATCCAAGGGATCTTTTGATAAATCAGATTCTTCTTCCTCCGCATCAAATATCTCTTTCCATTCACCTTTAAGTCTGTTAATGGCATTCAAGTGCTTTTTCATATCGGTATAGTAGGTTGAAGTATGAAAAACACCGGATATAGATTGCTCATATTCTTCAGATGCTTTTAAAAGAAAAGCTGTTTCTTCAATAGCTTTTTCAAGTATTTCAGTCAGCTTCCGGTATTCCACATCCTCATAGGCATGCTGCTTTTTCTGCAGATCTTCTAACTCATCATCTGATTTGTTGATAAAGCTTCTGCAAATTTCTATAAATTGCTCAGCTGTCTTCTTTTTTGCTGCCCTGTTATCGGTCTCCCGAATCGGCGGGAAAGTCAGGGTTTCAAGAAGATTGCTTTTATTTTTCCATTCCGATTTTCCCAATTGGGCAGCCGCCATACTATTGCCATTGTCCAGTTCAACAGCTTTTTGCAGCCATGCACTGGCAAGAGTATCATCTGTATACCTGCTTAACCGTGAAATAGCGGCAATGGTCAGTAATTCCGAAAGCAGTCCGGGATCTGCCTTTTCATTGATGTTTTTAATAACATTAAGCAATTCTGCTTCATTTTGTATGTATCCGTATTGATCAAGCTCATTTTTCCAATGATATGCCTGACCCTCTGCCGGTTTTGCCTGTCTTTTCTGCTGTGTCATCGATTATCACTTCTTCTTCTTAGTTTCCACAACTTATCTTACCATATTTCTGTAATTATCTATAAGGATGAGCTTCTTATCATGACCTTCCAGCAGAAAAAGACCTAATCACACTGGATCAGGTCTTTATAGGATGCTAATAATTATTGTTCAACGTTATTGCCGTTCTGCTGTGCCTGATATTCGTCCTTTATTTCTGAACGGAATGAAGCAAGGCTTTCCCTGCGGCGTTCATTTTTTGCTTCAATCCTTGCAAGATCTTCTGCATTTGCATACTTCATTGATTCTTCAGCTTCGTCCATATTCTCGATAGTATGAACGATCATGGATTGAAGCTTTTCAACGTTATCGCTGCGGTCATCTGGATTTGGTCTGTTATGTGCCATGGTTTGTTCCTCCCTTTATTAGGTGATGGTACAAAATTAGTTTGTGAAAGAACAAGAAAAATATTGGCGGTAATGTGTGGGCAGCTTGCCTGTGGTATGCCTGAATTTTGAAACAAAAAACCTGCCGAAAATGAAACGGCAGGTTAATTACAATTATTCGCCTTTAGTTTGAATTACTTGTGCATGCTGTCCGGATTTGTCCTGCATTTTTTTGCCTTTGTTGCCGCCAAATCCGCGTGATTGTGTACCAATATGGTTCGGAGCAAAATGATTAGGGTGTCTTTTTTGATTACTCATTGATATCCCTCCTCATTTTAAGTATGGTCAAATGCAGAGAGTTTCATGAATGGCAAGTAATTCTATTCGGCCTTATTAAGACGTTTAAGCTCGAGGCGTTCTTCGATTTTTTCCATTGCATCTTGGTCTTTAAGAAGCTGGCGTTTATTTTCTGAAACTAATTCAGCAAAGGAGCGTTTTCTAGGCTTTCTCATAAATCTTTCACCTTCCTTTAATACCATTGTAACAGTCATTATCTCCAGAAACTCTTTAAATTATTACAACTTTTCGAAAATTTAATCCGCATATATCCACAATACGTGAAAAAAGTACATAAGGTTCGCTTTTATTGGTAAAATATTCATAAAAATCACTCTTCTAATTTCATTTCCTTTTTTATAGCGGTGTAAACCTATACATAAAAAACATCTGCTCTTTGCAGATGTTTTTACATTTCATCTATATACTGATTCATAATCTCCAGGGACATTGCACTTAAGTATTTATTCCGGATAATTCCTTCTTCATCAATAAAAAAAGTGGTAGGAATCGTCATTATCTGATAGGCATTAGATACTTTTTCATCTACATCAAGCAGTATGGGAAAATTCACTCGCATTTCTTCCGCAAAACCGGCAACATCAGATTGTGGATCAATGTTCACTGCTAAGATAGCAACTTGATTTCCCTTTTGAGTATAGAATTTTTGGATGTCAGGCATTTCAGCTTTACATGGAGGACACCATGTTGCCCAAAAGTTAAGCATAACTTTCTTTCCTTTATAATCTGAGAGCTTTACTGTTTCCCCCTGAAGGTTTTTCAATTCAAAATCTGGGGCTTTCAAGCCAATTCCTAAACCAGTCTGATTAACGGGATGACTCTCGACTTCATCTTTTTCAACTGCCTGCACTACAAATATTGCAGTAGTAATTATTAATAACACAGCTGCTGCAAATAATTTTTTGAACATGCTGTTTTCCCTCCCGGCTATTAAAACCTTTTTGCTTCCTTGATTGTATTTTAACCTAGAAAAGCAAAATTAATAAGGTTCTGAACAGCCAATAAGACAGCATAAATGTGACAGATCCGTAAACAATTCCATACATCCATTTTTTGAGCGGATATTTGTATTTCTTAATTTCCATTACTATATAGATAAGTGCCAATAAAGTCCCTAAAATGGCTCCTTTCCTTCCACCTGAGAAATATAAAATCCCTATAGGGCTGCTTAGAATATTTTCGGTTTGAAAGAGAATTGAACTAAACTTATAAGTGAAAAAGCCAAAGAGCATTGAATTGAGCATGACATTCAGAAAGATTTTTTTATATTCCTTTTGGTCTCTTAATACATTTGCAATAGTAAAATAAGCAACGATACCTGATAGCAGGACTAAAACCCATTCATACTTTACTATTAAAGGTCCAATCAAAAAAGCATCCAATGTCAACCCCCCAAAGTTAATATACATTTAAGATACCTAAGCCCGTATATTTTGTAAATAAAAAACCGCTATGTGAACGAGCACATAGCGGTTTTTTAAATTAATTTGCCAATTTATCACGAAGAACCATTTGCAGGATTCCGCCGTGGCGGTAGTAATCAATTTCAACTTCAGAGTCGAAACGAACAAGAGCTTCAAAAGTAGTCTGATTGCCGTTTTCATCTGTAGCTGTAACCTTAACAAAGTCACGCGGTCTAACATTTTCGTCGATTTGAACATCGATCGTTTCTTTACCTGACAAGCCAAGAGTTTCTGCACTTTCGCCTGCCTTGAACTGAAGCGGCAGAACACCCATTAGAACAAGGTTGGAGCGGTGGATACGCTCATAGCTTTCAGCAATAACTGTTTTAATTCCAAGCAAGTTCGTACCTTTTGCAGCCCAGTCACGGGAAGATCCCATTCCATAGTCTTTGCCGGCAAGAACTACTAAGCCAGTTCCATCTTCCTTGTATTTCATGCAAGCATCATAGATGGAAGTTACTTCGCCAGTTGGCCAGTATGTTGTGAAGCCGCCTTCTGTACCTGGTGCGATCTGGTTGCGGATACGGATGTTTGCAAATGTACCGCGCATCATAACTTCATGGTTACCGCGGCGGGATCCATAAGAGTTAAAGTCGCGTGGTTCAACACCGTTCTCGCGAAGGTATTTTCCTGCTGGTGTATCCTTGCCGATCGCACCTGCCGGAGAAATATGGTCAGTTGTGACAGAATCACCGAACTTGCCAACAACACGCAATCCTGATAAAGGTTTAACTTCATCAGCATTAGGAGTTAAGCCTTCAAAGAACGGAGGATTCTGGATATATGTTGAATTATCATCAAATGAATATAACGGCTCATTGCTTGTCTGGATTTGGTTCCAGCGGGCATTGTCATCAAATACATGCGCATATTCTTTACGGAACAATTCAGGTGTAACAGTCTGTTTAACCACTTCATTAACTTCAGCAGTAGATGGCCAAATGTCGTTAAAGAAGACATCGTTGCCATTCTTGTCTTTTCCGATTGGCTCGTTTTGAAGATCGATATCGACTGTTCCAGCTAGTGCATAAGCGACTACTAATGGCGGAGAAGCCAGGTAGTTAGCTTTTACAAGCGGATGGATACGCCCTTCAAAGTTACGGTTACCGGAAAGAACAGATGTTACAAGAAGATCGCTTTCAGCTACAGCCTTTTCGATTTCTTCTCTTAATGGGCCTGAGTTACCGATACATGTTGTACAGCCATACCCTACAAGGTTGAATCCAAGCTGTTCCATGTATGGAAGAAGTCCTGAATCACGCAGGTATCCAGTAACAACCTTAGATCCAGGAGCCAAGGAAGTTTTTACGAACTTAGGAACTTCCATTCCAAGTTCAACTGCCTTTTTCGCCACTAAACCTGCACCAACTAAAACATAAGGGTTTGAAGTATTTGTACAGCTAGTGATTGCCGCAATGGCAACAGCACCCGTTTTCATCTTGGTTGAATCGCCATTTGCAAACTCAACAGTGATTTCTTTGTCGATTTCTTTCTTATCCAAACCGAATCCCTGGTTGCCTTGAGGAGCTGTGATAGCGTCATTGAATTCCTTTTTCATAGCTGAAAGCGGAATTAAGTCCTGTGGACGCTTAGGACCTGAAAGGTTCGCTTCGATTTCGGCAAGATTGATTTCAACTACATTCGTATATACTGGCTCTAGAGCTGGATCAAAGAACATTCCATTTTCTTTGCAGTATTTTTCCACAATTTTGATTTGCTCTTCTGGACGTCCAGTCAGGCGCATGTAATCCAGAGCTTCCGCATCAACAGGGAAGAATCCGCAAGTAGCTCCGTATTCTGGTGCCATGTTAGCAATTGTAGCACGGTCAGCCAATGGAAGCTGTGTAACACCAGGACCGAAGAATTCTACAAACTTGCCAACCACTCCCTGGCTGCGCAGTACCTGGGTTACCTTTAATGCAAGGTCAGTAGCAGTTGTTCCGTTAGGAAGCTCGCCAGTAAGCTTAACCCCTACAACTTCAGGAACAGGGAAATATGAAGGCTGTCCCAGCATACCTGCTTCAGCTTCAATACCTCCTACACCCCATCCAAGAACGCCGATACCGTTGATCATGGTTGTATGGGAGTCAGTACCTACAAGAGTGTCAGGGAAAGTTTCAAAATCACCTTCCGTTGTTTCAAGAGCATGAACAACATTCGCAAGGAACTCAAGGTTTACCTGGTGAACAATACCTGTTGCAGGCGGAACTGCACGATAGTTGTCAAATGCCTTTTGTGCCCAGCTTAAGAACTGGTAGCGCTCAGCATTGCGCTCGAATTCAAGCTCCATGTTGGCTTCAAGAGAATCAGGTGTACCATACTTATCTACCTGTACAGAGTGGTCGATAACTAGATCAACCGGCTTCTCAGGATTGATTTTGTCAGGGTCCCCACCCATGTCAGCCATTGCCTTACGCAATGAAGCCAGGTCAACTACTGCCGGAACTCCAGTGAAGTCCTGCAGAATTACACGTGATGGTTTGAAAGGAACATCTACTTCTTTTACTTCAGAAGTTCCCCATTTTGCAAGGTTTTCAACATGCTCTTTTGTAATTACACGGCCGTCATATTGACGAAGTACTGATTCCAATAATACCTTAATAGAATAAGGCAATTTGGAAACATTACCTACTCCAGCTTCTTCCAGAGCGCCTAAATGATAGTAATGATAGCGCTTCCCGTCCAGATCAAAGGATTTGCGGGAATTGAACACATCATTCTTTGCCAAATGTATTACCCCCTCTTTCAATAAACATCATATACCAAGTGTTAGGTAATTGTCGAAAAGTTTGAATTTTCATCCATCCTTACTTTTCTCACAATTCCTATATTAATACAACCTGTTATATAAGTAAATAACAAGAAAGTTATTGTTTTTGATAAGTTTTTCTTATCACAAATTCTTATTTACTACAATTAGCCTTTTAAACGCCCTAATTGATAGCGTTTTTCAATTAGAGGATAAAACCCGTTCTAGCTTGGTTATTATACTGATAAAACGAAAAAGAGAAATCTCTTGTCTAAAAAACAACATAAATTGACATCATTCACGGAAAAATAATAATACGGAGGTGATTCGCTATGGCTAAAAGAAAGGCTAATCATATTATAGAGGGTATGAATGATGCAAAAGGGCAGGGCATGGGCACCGGATACAATGAGGAATTTGCCAATGAACCCCTAACAGAAGCGCAAAAGCAAAATAATAAAAAGAGGAAGAAGAATCAGTAAATAAGGAAAGCGGAAACGCCTTGCCCAACTCAGGACACCTCGAGAAGGCAGGCTCTTTGCGAGACCAAAATGTTGTATCTGATTTTAAATTAAATTACCCGGCTGGTCGCAGCCGGGTTTTTAGGAAAAAATTTTATTCCCTTCAATTCATAACATTCTAGTATTGGTTCACATCATCAACCATGGATCGCAAGTCCTGCTGGAATCTCTCCAATTGTGCCCGCTGATGATCGGATGCAACCTCAAGTGCATTTTCAATTTGAGCGTACGCTTCATTTACCTCCTGCTTAAGATGTTTAAGCTGATGGCCGTAACTGGCAGAATCTTTTACAATTTCAGCATAAAGCTCCTGTGCATCTTCCATTCCCTGCTGCGCTGCCTGAAATGCCTGCTGTTTATCTTTATGATATGGCATGCTTTTTCACTCCTAATAAAATTTGTACCATTAAATTGCGCAATAGAACCATAAAATATTCCGCCAAATGAAATCTTGAATTTCAGCCACAATTTGCAAGGCAATTTTCCATGGAAAAGAGCCACACTAACACATGAGAGGAAGATGAGTTTCACCTTCTATCTTGGTTACCCAGAGCCTTAAGACGGCAGCACAGTATGGACGCTGCCTGGAGCGGAAGTCAGCATCCTATATTATGAGGAGGGCATCAAAAAATGAATAAAAACAACGGCAAAGACATGCGAAAAAATGCACCCAAAGGGCATAATAACGATGGACAGCCTGAACCTTTAAGCGGCTCAAAAAAAGTGAAAAACCGGAACCATACCAGACAAAAACATAATTCCCACCATGATATGTAAAGTTTAATCAAAAAGCAGCTGCCTTAAAATCAGGCAGCTGCAAGAATTAAATAGCAGTTAATGCTTTTATAATGATGTCCTCTTCATTTACAGTTACTGCCCGCAGGTCAATCAGTACTTCTTCTTTATGTATCCTCACTATTATGGAAGGAGTACAATTAATTCTTAACTGTCGGCCAATATGTTCCGGTGAGTAACGCCAGTGCTTTAAAACGGCAACCCAGGAAGGCAGTTCAACATCAGGCATTGTTCCTCCCCCAACTTGCCCTGTGCTTTTTCTCATAGAGCATTCATAATCATTCGCAGCTGCTTGTAATCTGTGAAGAAATTGTGCAGTTCTCGTTTCGAGTTCCTCACTTGTCGTCATTACATCATGGACTACCGGAATATTTTTCAGCCCCTCTTCCCCTTTTAAGTAATCAATAAGCGTGCCTTCGAGCGCTGCAATTGTCATTTTATCAACTCGAAGTACCCGGGCAAGCTGGTGTTTCTTCAGTTTTTCGATTAAGTCCTTTCTCCCGGCAATAATGCCTGCCTGCGGGCCGCCTAAAAGCTTGTCCCCGCTAAAAGAAACGATATCTGCCCCCATTTTTATCACATCACTTACGGTTGGCTCATTACCGATTCCTTTGCTTTTAAAATCAAATAGTGCACCGCTGCCCAAATCTTCATAGAATATGATATTTTTTTCTTTAGATAGCTGGGCTAGTTCGTCAGTTCCAACTTCTTTGGTAAAACCTATTATTTTAAAATTGCTCGTATGTACCTTCATAATCATGGCTGTATCTTCATTGATCACTTGTTTATAATCTTCTAAGTGGGTTTTATTCGTTGTTCCCACTTCAACAAGCTTTGCACCGCTCTCTTCCATTATGCTTGATACCCTGAAGGAGCCTCCGATTTCAACAAGCTGACCGCGGGAAACTATTACTTCTTTTTCTTCTGCAAGAGCTTTTAGGATGATATAAACGGCAGCAGCATTATTGTTAACTGCCATCGCTGCTTCTGCTCCTGTCAGCTCTTTGACCAGGCTTTCCAGGTGACTATGCCTGGATCCCCGGGCTCCTTCGCCCAGGTTATATTCCAAATTGGAATAGTTCATGGCAATTTCAAGCATATGTTCAGCTGCTGATTTGCTTAAACGCGCTCGGCCAAGATTAGTGTGAAGAATAGTGCCAGTGGCATTGATAACCCTTTTAAGAGTGTATCCATACCGAACATTGATTACCTCTTCTGCTTTTTTAAATATATCTTCCGTAAATTTTTCCGTACCAGGCTCCTCGCCCGTCCAATTCCCGTCAAGAATGTTATTCCTGATTTCAGAAATTACCTCTTTTAAAATATTTGTTGTATGTATAAAGTCAAGTCCATACTGTTTCATTAAATGGGTAAAACGCCGGTCTTTTTGCAGTTCATGAACCGGTAAAATATTTCTGACTGTACTTTTCATTAAGATCCCTCCAGCACTTGCCTGATTATTATATCATTTTTCACTATTTTGCATGAAATGAATACTATAGATTGAAACAAGGGGGTTTTGAAATTGAACAAAAAGGAAGATTTCCATCCGTTTAATTTGGATGAATTGGAAAAATGGATGGAGGATTATTATCTGGACCCGCTGTCATCGTATTTGGATCAAATTACTTTTCGCATCGACTTATATGATACGGAAGCGGAAATTATTGTTGAGGCGCTCTTAACAGGATGCGTTTCAAAAGATGTAACCGTTTCCTTAAAGGAAAACACGGTGATCATTAAAGCGGTTAAAATAGATGAAACTGACCCGATTCGCTGCGGCCAGCCATGTATGCGGAAAGTTAAGCTGCCTTTTTCAGTTATTAAAAACAGGGTAAGTGCAAATTTTTCCAATGAGATATTAGAGATTTTTATAAATAAAAAGGAAGCTGGGCCAGGATGCGATAGAGATATCAGCATCAATTGAAAACTGAGATAGAGGTAGCCTTTCTGCCCTTTGTTTACATATAGTGAAACTTCAATCAGTGGGGTTTTATCCCCCACTGATTGTTAGTTGAACCAATCGGGCCTTTACGGGCAGTTTGACCCCCACTTATTCTCCATTGATTCCTCTGAGTCTTGAAGTGGGAGTCTTACTGCCCGTTAGACTGCGATAAAATGTTATGGATCAGTAAAAAACCTCCTCCCTGGGGAGAAGGTTTGGCAGGTTATCCCTGCATCTTATCAATAATTTCTTTGGTTTTAGGAAAAATGCCAGTATCGAGCTTAGAATAAAGCTTTTCTCCATTTACTGTCACTTCAAAAGCTCCGCCTTTACTTGGAACCAGTTCCATTTTTGAAATATCAGAGCGAAAATGTGTAAAAAGTTCTTCCGCGAAACTCGCGGCTTTTGGTGCGTAGTTTCACATCATGCAAAATTCAACAGTTACTTCATATGCCATATTTAAACCCCCGTGTGTAATTTGCTAAAATGTAAATATAATGACATTTTAGTATAACTATTTCATTACTGCAAATTGATTTGTTTTTCCTTCTTAATCGCTAAAAAAGAAAAAATTTATGGAGTGATCTTATGGATGCAGAGAAATACTTAAAACGCATTGCAGTATCGGCTGAACGTAATCTTGATCTTGAATATCTGAAAGAACTTCAGAGCAGCCATATGCACAAAATTCCTTTTGAAAACTTGGATGTAACAAGAAAAATTCCTATTATGCTTGACACAGATGCGTTTTTTGAAAAAATTCTTGAAAGAAGCCGGGGAGGCTTTTGTTATGAATTAAACGGTCTATTTCAACATCTGCTGTCAGAACTGGGATTTCAATCCCACTTGATTTCCTGCACCGTCAAAAAGCCGGATGGATGGGTCAGAGAAGATTCCCATGCAGCCATACTGGTTTTATTAAACCAAATTCCTTATTTGGTGGACGTAGGATTTGGTGATTCCGTCAGGCAGCCTTTACCTTTAACGGGTGAGGAAAAAACAGATGTAAGCGGAACTTACCGGATAAGAGAGTCCGGTGAAGGAATTTATGATCTTCAAAGACTTGAGGATGGTAAATGGAGAATTCTTTACCGTTTTTCTGATAAGCCAAGGCAGCTGAATGACTTTCATGATGCATGTTTTTTCAATCAGACTTCTCCTGAATCCCATTTTACACATGGCGACCTGGCCACTATTGCGACAAAGAATGGCCGTGTTACACTCTCTGGATTGACTGTCACTAAGTCTGAAGCGGGCACAAAAGAAAAATATGAACTAACCGAGGTGGAAAAAAGGGAATTCCTCCGCAAGCAATTCAATATAAAACTATAAAAGGGACAGCCATACGGCGTCCCTTTTGCTTTATCATAATTTTGTTCTTAGTTTATCAAGCATATCAGCAGTCATCTTGGCTAAATCGAAGTCTGCTTTAAATCCCCACTCTTCTTTTGCTGCACTTGCATCAATCGAATTTGGCCAGCTGTCGGCAATCGCCTGGCGCACAGGATCAACTTCATAGGAAATTTCAAACCCAGGAATATGCTTTCTGATCTCTGCAGCAATCTGTTCAGGTTCAAAACTCATTGCAGTTACATTGAAGGAGTTGCGGTGACTGAGTTTATCTGCATCGGCTTCCATTAAATCAACGATAGCATTTAATGCATCCGGCATATACATCATATCCATATATGTGCCCTGGTCGATATAAGAAGTATAGCGGCCATTTTTAATCGCTTCATAGTAGATCTCAACAGCGTAATCAGTCGTTCCGCCCCCTGGAGGAGTAACATAAGAGATTAAACCAGGGAATCGCAGGCCTCTAGTATCAACACCAAACTTGTAATAGTAGTAATCAGACAGTAATTCGCCCGCAACCTTGTTCACGCCATACATAGTAGTTGGGCGGTGAATAGTATCCTGCGGTGTGTTGTCTTTTGGCGTAGAAGGACCAAATGCGCCAATGGAGCTCGGCGTAAAGAATTGTGCGCTGCACTCTCTAGCCGTTTCAAGTGCATTCATAAGCCCCCCCATATTTAAATTCCATGCAAATACTGGGTTGGCTTCAGCTGTTGCTGATAACAGGGCTGCCATATGGATAACTGTATCCACATTATATTTTTTAGCCGTATCCAGCATTGATTTTGCATCAGTAACATCAACCATTTCAAACGGTCCTGATTGGGCAGCTTCAGACTCATTTTTTCTGATGTCTGTTGCAATAACATTGTCTGTTCCATAGATTTCTCTTAATTTCAAGGTTAGTTCAGAGCCAATCTGGCCTAAAGCTCCAGTAATCATAATTCGTTTCATTTTATTCCTCCAACATTTCCTCTTTGCCTTATAGATTTTGCTTTATAGTCAAACTTAAATAATTCCCATTTCTTTGCCGACTTTTTCATAAATTGCAATAGCCTGATCCAGCATTTCTTTCGTATGTGCTGCAGAAGGCATATTTCTGACACGTCCCGTTCCCCTTGGGACAGTCGGGAAGACGATTGATTTCGCATAAACGCCTTCTTCATTGAGTTTTTTGCTGAATTCCTGTGTTTTTACTTCATCTCCAACAATACAAGGAGTGATTGGTGTTTCACTGTCGCCAATATTAAATCCTAATTTTTCCAGACCATCCTTAAGGTAATTGGCATTTTCCCATAACTTTTCATTCAGCTCTGTGCTTTCCATCAGCAGCTCAATGGCTTTCGTGCTTGCTGCTACATCAGCAGGTGTTAAAGATGTTGAGAATAGGAATGGTCTGCTGCGGACTTTCAGCCAATCAATCAAATCCTTTTTGCCGGCCACATATCCACCAACAACACCTATTGCCTTAGAAAGTGTTCCGATCTGGAAATCGATTTTATCGGAAAGGCCGAAGTGCTTTACAGTCCCTGCTCCTTTTCCAAGTACTCCTGAACCGTGCGCATCATCCACATAAGTGATCAGATCAAATTCTTCGGCGATCTCCACGATCTCAGGAAGCTTTGCGATGTCCCCATCCATTGAGAAAACGCCGTCAGTAATGATCATGATTTTGTTGTACTGTCCAGATTCTTTTGCTTCCTTCGCTTTTGCCCGTAAATCTTCCATATCAGAATGATTTACTCGAATAATCTTAGCTTTCGATAGACGGCATCCATCAATAATGGACGCATGGTTTAATTCATCAGACAGAATAGCATCATTTTTATCCATAACAGCTGAAATAGCCGCCATGTTACAATTAAAACCAGATTGGTATGCGATGGCTGCTTCTGTTTGTTTGAACTCAGCAAGCTTTTCTTCAAGTTTTGTGTGAAGTTCAAGCGTTCCATTTATAGTACGGACAGCACCTGCTCCAACCCCATATTTCTCAATTGCTTCGATGGCAGATTTTTTAAGTCTTTCATCAGTTGCCAAACCTAAATAGTTATTGGATGAAAGATTGATTAGTTCTCTTCCATTGATTTTGATTATAGGGCCATTTGGGCTTTCAAGAGGGTCGATTACGTTGTAAAGTCCTCTATCCTTTAAATCCTCCAGGTTTTCCTGTAAAAAAGAATCTAAAATTTTGCTGGTCATCTCAGTATCCCCCAGTTCATTTTTATTGAATGTCGCCAACTCATACACAACTGTATTTTCAGCACGGACATTATTTCGTTAAGCAAATAAAGCTATGTAAAGGTTTTTCAATTTATACTTTAACACATTTTTTCAATTTGTACACTTATGAAGGACAGATTTTCTTTGAGTTTCATTAAGAATGCCTGATATGTAGTTTGCCCTTTTAATTTGAAAAAATTTACCCGGCACATTTTTGCTGTATTGAATAAATATGCGTAAAATTGATCTGTTTACTCTATGAATACACAGGGAACCAATCAAACATAGAACAATAGGTCAGGCATTTAGCCTTTGGAGGTATTAATAATGAAACATCCGTTAAATGTAACTTCGGAAATCGGAGAATTAAAAACGGTCCTTCTGCATAGGCCGGGTAAGGAAATTGAAAATCTCACACCTCAATATTTGAAAAGACTTTTATTCGATGACATCCCCTTTTTGCCTGCCATTCAAAAAGAACATGATTATTTCGCCAATATACTAAGCAATCGGGGAATTGAGGTCTTATATCTCGATAAATTGATGACAGAAGCCATACAGCTGGACGAGACAAGAATATCTTTTATTGAAAAGGTCTTATGGGAAAGTCAATCGAATATAAATGGTTCCTACGAAACTGTAAAAGATTATCTCTTATCTCTTCCGCCTGATGAGCTGGTAAAGAAAGTGATGTCAGGTGTCGTAAAATCGGATATTGATCAGGATAAGAAAATTCATCTTCATGAACTGATGCCTGATCATTATCCTTTTTATCTGGACCCAATGCCCAACCTTTATTTTACCCGGGATCCTGCTGCGGTTATAGGTGAAGGCATTACCATTAATCGAATGCATGAACCTGCAAGGAGACGGGAGTCCATTTTTATGGACTACATCATGAATCATCATCCCCGTTTTAATAAACATGAAATTCCTGCTTACTTTAAACGTGATGATCTTTACTCACTAGAAGGTGGAGATGAACTGATATTGAGCGATGAAGTAGTCGCCATTGGCGTCAGCGCAAGAACTTCTGCACAAGGGATAGAAAAACTTGCAAGGGAACTATTCACCCGCCAGAAATCCATTAAAAAAGTTGTGGCAGTTGAAATCCCCAAAATCCGTGCATTCATGCACCTGGATACTGTATTTACAATGATTGACCACGATAAATTCACCTACCATCCTGCTATTGAAGATAGAGATGGCAGTATGAAGATTTACATACTGGAACAGGAGGAGAATTCAGATCTTCTTAAAATTACAGAGAAAAACTCTTTGAAGGTAACATTAAAAGAAGTTCTTCATCTTGATGAAATAGTGTTAATCCCTTGTGGAGGAGGCTGCCCGATTGCATCGGCACGCGAACAATGGAATGATGGATCCAATACACTCGCCATCGCTCCCGGTGTAGTTGTAACTTATGACCGGAATTATGTCTCAAACGACATCCTCCGTCAAAATGGGGTTGAGGTCATTGAAATTCTCAGCTCAGAACTCTCAAGAGGACGGGGTGGCCCAAGATGCATGAGCATGCCGATAATAAGAGAAAATATTAGCTAGTAAATCGGGCGGTTCCTTATACCGCCCGATTTTTTCATATGGATCCTCTAAATTTACATGAATATCCCCCCTTCTGCTCCCCTCCTTCCGAAAAAACCAGTTCTTTTAAGAAAAAACGCAAATATAAATATACTAATGCCGTTAAAAACAAGCATTCTCCTCCTCTTTTTATAAGAGATTCTTCTTAAGAACTTATCTTTATTTATAATAATTATAAAAAAGTATTGATTTTATATTGAGAAATGTTATCATTATGAATGTAGCAAGCTATTAAACTTTTATGAGGTGATTATAGAATGACAAATAAGAATAATCTAACTACAAGCTGGGGCGCCCCTGTTGGCGACAACCAAAATTCAATGACAGCTGGCTCTAGAGGGCCTACTTTGATTCAGGATGTACACTTGCTGGAAAAACTGGCCCATTTCAACAGGGAACGCGTGCCTGAGCGGGTAGTTCACGCCAAAGGTGCTGGCGCACATGGCTATTTTGAAGTTACTAATGACCTCACTAAATATACAAAAGCCGCATTCCTATCAGAAGTAGGCAAAAAAACTCCTTTATTCGTCCGTTTCTCAACTGTTGCGGGTGAATTGGGCTCTGCTGATACTGTACGCGACCCACGCGGTTTTGCGGTTAAGTTTTATACAGAAGAAGGCAACTACGACCTTGTAGGGAACAATACGCCTGTATTCTTTATTCGGGATGCAATTAAATTCCCTGACTTCATTCATACACAAAAGCGTGATCCTAAGACACATTTAAAAAATCCGACAGCCGTTTGGGACTTCTGGTCCTTATCACCTGAATCGCTGCACCAGGTAACCATCTTAATGTCAGACCGCGGCATACCTGCAACCCTTAGACATATGCACGGATTCGGCAGCCATACATTTAAATGGGTAAATGAACAAGGTGAAGGTGTCTGGGTTAAGTATCATTTTAAAACGGAACAGGGCGTTAAAAACCTTAGCGTGGACGCTGCAGCGAAAATGGCTGGAGAAAACCCTGATTACCATACAGAGGATTTATTTAATGCAATTGAGAATGGCGATTTCCCATCATGGAAGCTATGCGTGCAAATCATGCCGCTTGAAGATGCGAATACTTACCGGTTCGATCCATTCGATGTAACAAAGGTATGGTCACAGAAAGACTATCCATTAATCGAAGTAGGACGCATGGTACTGAATAAAAACCCTGAAAACTACTTTGCTGAAGTTGAGCAGGCTACTTTCTCTCCTGGAACGCTCGTGCCGGGGATTGATGTTTCACCTGACAAGATGCTCCAGGGCCGTCTGTTCGCCTACCATGATGCACACCGCTACCGCGTAGGTGCGAACCATCAGATGCTGCCAATCAACCGACCTAAGAACGAAGTGCAAAACTATCAGCGTGACGGTCAGATGCGCTTTGACAACAATGGCGGAGGCTCTGTTTATTACGAGCCGAACAGCTTTGGAGGACCTACTGAGGCACCGGAGCACAAGCAGGCTGCATACCCTGTTTCCGGTTTAGCCGAAAGTGTTGCATATGATCATAACGATCACTACACACAAGCCGGTGATCTATACCGCTTAATGAGTGAAGAGGAACGCTCCCGTCTTGTGGCAAACATTGTTGCTGCCATGAAGCCTGTAGAAAAAGAAGAAATTAAGCATCGCCAGATACAGCATTTCTTTAAAGCGGATCCTGATTATGGTACACGTATTGCTAAAGGTCTTGGCCTGGCAGTTCCGCAGGGTGTTAAGTGAACCATTAAAAATAGCGAAAGGTGCCAATAACCTAATTGGCACCTTTTTTCCGGGTGAAGTGTTAGTGTGCCCCCCCCCTATTTGCTGATCCCCCAACATAACTTCCTTCCTGATTATCCTTTGTCTTCCTTGTGTAAGATTGGCTTCATGTCCATCTAAAGAAGCTTCCTGTCCCCCCTGCCCATTACAAGCAAGAGGAGGAACTAAATGAAGCAACTGCCAAAATGGCAGATGCCACCCCTTAAGAGCATGAGGAGCCATCTTGAAAAAATGGGCGAAGTCCAGGACCATCTTGATGATGGCGGCTTTTTATTCTCTGGATATTAAAATTGAGAAAGCAGCGCGGGTGGTCTCCCTTTGGAAATGGTCCTTCAAGGTTATCTCGGGAAACGGAAATAATAGCTAAATCAGGGAATTATATGGATTCCATGATTTAGCAGATTCTTTCCGCCTATATTTCAATGCCTTAAAATCAACATCCAGCTTTAATAGAGCCTTTAATTAAGAAAGGGCAGACTTCAATTTACCCCAATAATCGAATTACATTTTTCACAAGAAATAACTTTAGATAGAAAAAAAAGTATAAATCTAGTAAGATATCCACATGGAATATTAGAGAAGGGGTAAAAAAATGAGCGTATTAAATGTACAAAATTTAAGTCACGGTTTCGGTGATCGTGCGATTTTCAATGATGTGTCTTTTCGACTTTTAAAAGGTGAACACGTTGGACTAGTTGGGGCAAATGGAGAGGGTAAGTCTACTTTCATGAATATTGTTACCGGGAAGTTACAACCCGACGAGGGGAAAGTTGAGTGGTCACGAAAAGTTCGTGTTGGTTACTTAGATCAGCATGCTGTACTTAAAAAGGGCACTACGATGCGTGACGCTTTGAGTACTGCTTTTCAATATCTTTTTGATGCTGAATCAGAGATCAATGAACTTTATGCAAAAATGGGTGATGAAGGTGCTGATATCGATGCATTACTTGCAGAAGTTGGCGAGCTGCAAGAAACTTTAGATAGTAATGATTTCTATCAAATTAATTCAAAAGTTGAGGAAGTTGCTCGTGGCCTAGGATTAGACGATGTTGGACTTGATCGTGATATAGATGATCTCAGCGGTGGGCAGCGTACGAAAGTTTTGCTAGCTAAGCTTTTGCTGGAAAAACCTGAAATCCTATTACTAGACGAGCCTACAAACTATTTGGATGAACAGCATATCGAATGGTTGAAGCGCTATTTACAGGAATATGAGAATGCATTTATCTTGATTTCACATGATATTCCATTCTTGAACAATGTTGTTAACTTGATCTATCACATGGAAAACCAAGAGTTAAATCGCTATGTTGGTGACTATGATAACTTCTTAAAAGTATATGAAATGAAAAAGCAGCAGCTAGAGGCTGCATACAAGCGTCAACAACAAGAAATTGCTGATTTAAAGGATTTCGTTGCTCGCAACAAGGCAAGTGTTGCGACTCGTAATATGGCGATGTCTCGTCAAAAGAAGCTCGACAAAATGGAAATTATTGAATTGGGGAGAGAGAAGCCGAAACCAGAGTTTATTTTCAAAGAAGCTCGTGCAGCTAGTCGCTGGATTTTCACGACTGAAGATCTTGTTATTGGTTACAATGAACCACTTTCACGCCCTCTGAATTTAAAAATGGAACGCGGACAAAAAATTGCATTCGTGGGAGCTAACGGTATTGGTAAGTCTACTCTTTTAAAAAGTATTCTTGGATTGATTAGTCCCATTACGGGTAAAGTGGAACGCGGTGAGTATCAATACATCGGTTACTTCGAGCAGGAAGTTAAGCAGGCCAACTACAACACTTGTATTGAAGAGATTTGGAGCGAGTTCCCAAGTATGAATCAGGCTGAAGTTCGTGCTGCTCTGGCAAAATGCGGATTAACGACGAAACATATTGAAAGTAAAATCGAAGTCCTTTCTGGCGGCGAAAAAGCCAAAGTTCGATTGTGTAAAATTTTAAACACAGAAACGAATTTATTAATTCTAGACGAACCTACCAACCACTTGGATGTGGAAGCAAAAGAAGAGTTAAAGCGAGCTTTAAAGGCATATCGCGGAAGTATCTTGATGGTATCCCACGAACCTGATTTCTATCGTGAAATTGCGACCGATATTTGGAATTGTGAGGATTGGACTACGAAAGTTTTTTAATTTCAATAAACAAGTTTAAATGGTATTAGGTCAATAAAGTAGATACAATCACAATCCCCTGCGGCGCAGGGGGTTTTTTCATTTCAGGTCGCCATTTTATCAGGTTCAAACATTGTTCACAAAAAATTCTTATTTACCTTCAAGTGCTACATATAAACATTCTATTAAGATACTCTGGCCATTTCCTATATATGGATCACTCAAAAGCAATACAGGCAATGATTTCTTCGTGTATAATAAGGGAAGTTTTCAATAATGGAAGCGGTTAATTTTGGTGAAAAATAATTGGCAAAGGACTTATAACATCCATGACAAAAAAGAAGATTGCCTGGATAACAGACAGCACTGCTTATATTTCTGAGGATCTGCTCGAACACCCTGATGTTTATATTGTGCCTCTATTAATAACATTCGGTGAGGAGTCATTTGAAGATGGTATTGATTTAAACACAGATCAGCTGTACAGCCGGATCCGGACTGAAAAAGAAGTTCCTAAAACTTCACAGCCTTCTGCCGGGAGATTTGCTGAACTATTTGAAACATTGAAGATTGAATATGATGCTGCGGTCGCTGTACATGTTTCCAGCAAATTAAGCGGTACGATGAACAGCTGCCTGGCCGGATCTGAGCTGGCAGGGTTCCCTGTTTCGGCAGTTGATTCAAAATGCATGTCTTATGCTATTACGTCTTTAATCTACAAAGGATTAAAGCTTGCTGAAAATGAAATGCCAGTACATAAGATTGCTGAAATCCTTCAAAGTGAGGCAGACAAATCTGAGAATTATATCTTGCTTGGCAGCCTTGAGCAATTTTATAAAGGCGGCAGAATGTCAGGAACACAATATCTGCTGGGAAGCATATTAAAAATAAAGCCAATAATCCGCATTAACCGGGACGGTGCGTTTGAATTGTTTGATAAAGTCCGTTCGGATAAAAAAGCAATTAAAAGAATGATAGAATTGCTCGGGGATGCTTACGAAAGCCACACCATTCCTCAGGTTCAAATCATGCATGGGAATGTGCGGGGCAAAGCGGAGGAACTGGCAGAGGAAATCAAATCACACTTTCCCCGCCTCGATATTATCATTGGTGAAATAAGCTCAACCATTGCTGCCCATGCAGGCGAAGGTACAATCGCCATCATTTGGCAGAATGAAAAGTAGAAAAAAGCACTCTCCCTACGGAAAAAGGGAAAGTGCTTTTTTCTATTCAATCCATGTATACATGTACTTTTCATCTTCTATTAACTTAGCTTTTTTCACCAATTTTAATGGCCTGAATGTATCAATCATAACAGCAAGCTCAAGAGTTTCCTTTTTGCCAATGCTTGCTTCAGTCTTCCCGGGATGAGGGCCATGAGGAATCCCGCTCGGATGAAGAGTGATGGAGCCTTCCCTGATACCCTTTCTGCTCATAAAGTTGCCTTCCACATAATAAAGCAGTTCATCACTATTGACATTGCTGTGATAGTAAGGGGCAGGGATGGCCTCTGGATGGTAGTCATATAATCTGGGAACAAAAGAACATACAACAAAATTATGTCCTTCAAATGTCTGATGAACTGGCGGGGGCTGATGGACCCTCCCAGTAATCGGTTCAAAGTCTTCAATATTAAATACCCACGGATAGAGATAGCCGTCCCAGCCTTCCACATCAAGCGGATGATGATTCAGGATATGAGAATGCAAATATCCCCTTGTTTTCGTAATGACTTCATGTTCCCCTTTTTGATCATATGTTTCCAAGGTCTCTGGTCCCCGAATATCTCTTTCACAGAAAGGACTATGTTCGAGCAGCTGCCCATATTCATTTCGATATCTTCTTGGTGTTGTAATTTGGCTGAAGGACTCCACCAGGAGTACTTTTGTCAATTGCTCATTGTCCGGAATCACCCTGTAAATAGTGCCTATCGGAATTATGACATAGTCCCCTGGACGATAGGTTAAGGTTCCGAACATAGTCTCAATTTTTCCTGTTCCATAGTGAATGTAAAGCATCTCATCGCCATCACCATTCCGGTAAAAGCTCTTCATCGGCTCTGTAATATTTATAGTGCCTATTAAAAGATCATCATTCCCAAGCAGATATTCCCGGGCTGAAAGTGCATTTCCTTTCTTTTCGATTTGATCTGTGAACAAATGGCGGTGCTTCAAGCTTTCCTGCCCCTCATACTCGGGAACATATTTTCCTATCAGCTTAGTACGTGCTACTTCTGTCGGCATGTAGTGATGATAAAGAATGGATTGGGTGCCGGAAAAACCTTTTGTCCCCATAACCTGTTCCCTGAAAAGGGTTCCATCCGATTTTTTGAAAGTCGTATGCCGTTTGTGCGGGATTCTTCCCATTTGGCGATAAAACATGTTTTCCACCTCACTTGTTTGCAATTCGATTTTTTAAGACTCCCAGATTTCCAATCTCAAGCTCAACTTCATCCCCTTGTTCAAGCCAGCGGTGCACATCTGTGCCAAGCTCAAGGATGCAGCCGCTGCCAACAGTCCCAGAGCCTATCATTTCACCAGGGCAAAGGGTTACACCGTCAGAAGCCCGCTCAATCATTTCGTAAAAAGAATAGTAGAGATCCTGCATATTCCCCTCTGAGAGAAGAGTTCCATTTACTTTTGCTGTCATCGGCAAATCATAGCCGTTTTCCACACGGAAATGCTCCAGCTCATCTTTTGTAACGATATATGGCCCTGTACTAGTGGCAAAATCCTTCCCTTTTGCAGGGCCAAGACCTACCTTCATTTCTTTGCGCTGAATGTCTCTTGCGCTCCAATCATTCAAGATGCAATAACCGAAAATATAATCATCCGCTTCAGAAGCTTTGATATCCCTTCCTTCTTTTCCAATGATACAGGCAATTTCCAGCTCATAATCAAGCCATTTGCACTGACTGGGACGTGAAATTTCTTCATTCGGCCCCTTGATGCTTAAATGATTTGAGAAATAAAAAACTGGTATGTCATACCATTCGGGTATCATATCAAGTCCGCGGTTAGCTCTTGCCGTTTTTACATGTTCCTCGAAAGCATAGAAATCCCGGAAGCTTTTTGGATTTGGAAGCGGTGCTTTTAAGGTGACTTCCGATAAAGAATATACCCCTCTATCAGTGTCCTTCAGTTTTTTGCTGGTTAATAAGTATTCCATAAAAAATTCATGATTCTCCAGGAATGCCAGCATGGTTTTGGGAAGAACACCATTGGTCGCTTCATGCATATCAACGGCAAACTCCTTATTCTTCAGCCAGCCAGCTCTAATGGATCCATCTGATTTTTGAAAAGTTATGAATTTCATAGCATCACCTTGGCTCTGTTTTTCGGATTAATTCAAATACATCCGTCATCGGCCTGGTATAAATATGTCCTGCCATTCGGCCAACTGGCTTTAGTTTCTCAGAACTAATCCTTCCATTTTCATATAGCTCTTCAGCAACATGCACATGCTCCACTTTACCAATCACCAGGCTTCCTGAGCCAGGTCGTTCTCCAAAATGAAGTACCTGATGGAGACTGCATTCCAAGTGAACTTTTGATTCTTTCACCCGAGGAGGATTCACAGCGGCACTTTTTTCTTTAGTGAGCCCAGCGGCGACCAGTTCGTCTGTACCAGCCGGGTAATCCGCTGCACAAATATTCATCTTCTCTGTAAAGTCTTGACTGACTATGTTAATAACGAATTCCTTTGTTTCTTCGATATTGGCAAGTGTGTCTTTCTTAGAGCCATCTGTCCCTTTTCGCATCGGAGAAAAACAAATCAGCATCGGATCTGCACATATGGCAGTAAAAAAGCTAAATGGAGCTGCATTTACATTTCCATCCGCATCCATAGTGGTAACAAACGCAATGGGACGCGGCAGGATAGAACCAACCAGCAGCTTATAAGCGTCATTCCATTCCAGACTGGCAGGATTTAATTCCATACACCTTACACCGCCTTTTCATTTAGAAGTTTGTTTATCACATCTATGGCTGCTTCATTATCTTCCCTTGTGCCTAAAGTCATCCGAAAAGCATCAAGATATCCCTCAAGCTTCATTTGCCGGACAACTAAGCCATTGGCAATCAAGTTCTCCGCTATTGGATACTGACTAAAAATATAAATAAAGTTGGTTTGGGAAGGAAAAAAGCGAACCTGTAAATCATTTAACTTCTGACTCACAAATTTCATCTCTTTGGCATTTTTTTCAGCACATTCCCTTATAAAGCCTTGGTCATGTAATGCCGCTGCAGCGGCTGCCTGGGCAAGATGATTGACATTAAAAACATCTTTCACCTTATGAAGCTCATTCACTATCTCGGAATCCATGATTCCATAGCCGACACGGAGACCGGCAAGACCGTAAATTTTGGAAAAAGTCCGCAGAATGATCAAATTCGGCTTCTTTTCCAAAAGTGAAATAGAGTCAAGGTAATCTGATGATTGCACATATTCATAGTAAGCTTCATCTAGAATAATCAAGATATTCGAAGGAACTTTTTCGATGAATTGCAGAAGTTCTGTTTTACCGACTATGGTTCCTGTAGGGTTGTTGGGATTGCAGATAAATATCATTTTTGTTTTTTTGCTGACCTGTGCATACATGGCATTTAGATTATGTGTGCCATTTTGCAGCGGGACAGTAATAGCACTGCCTCCTTCAATCAGGACGTTTGTTTCATAGCGAGGAAAGGTCATCTGTGCCATAATAGCCTCGTCTCCAGTGCTTATGTATGCTCTAGTCAATAAACGGATGATTTCTTCTGAACCATTGCTTACAAGAAATTTATCTTGATTTATATTGTAGAATCCGGCCAGTTTGCGCTTAAGCAGGGAAACAGTTCCGTCCGGATAAAAATAAAGGCTATTCATCGCCTTGCTGATGCTGTTCTTTACTTCTGGTGAACAGCCATACACATTTTCATTATCAGACATTTTCCGGACAGCCATTAAATTGAACTTTTCTTTGATCTCTTCCGGCGAGCTGCCAAGCGGATAAGAAACAATCTTCTCCACGGCGCTTTTTGTCTGGATTCTGGCCATCTGTGTTGCCTCCTTCTTAATTATTAAAAAAGGGAGAAAGTATCTCCCCCTCAAATACATAATCTTGGAATTCCATTACTGTTTAACTGCTGCGCCTACCCCCCTCATGGTGAAGGGGGCGGGGCATTCCTCTTTTCTATTTATAAGTTTCCCCGTCTTTCCTGCTCGCGTTCAATTGATTCGAAGAGTGCTTTAAAGTTGCCTTCACCAAATCCCCGTGCACCTTTACGCTGAATGACTTCAATGAATAGGGTCGGACGGTCTACAATTGGCTTAGTGAAAATTTGAAGCAAATACCCTTCGTCGTCACGGTCGACGAGAATGTTTAATTCTTTCAATTTATCAATCTCTTCATCAATCTTTCCTACACGTTCAGAAAGCATTTCATAGTAAGAATCAGGTGTACTTAAAAACTCCACCCCATTCTTGCGAAGGATGCTGACAGTGCTGACGATATCCTCTGTCAGGATCGCCAGATGCTGCACACCAGGCCCGTTGTAGTATTCCAGATATTCCTCAATCTGGGATTTGCGCTTCCCTTCTGCAGGTTCATTAATCGGAAACTTTATCCTGCCGCCATTATGCATAACCTTGGACATCAGTGCGGAATATTCTGTTGTAATGTCTTTATCTGTAAAGTGTTTCATTTCCTTAAAGCCCATTACATTTGCATAATAATTAACCCATTCCTCCATTCTTTCTACGTTTCCAACCACATGGTCGATTCCGATAAAACCGGCATCTTCAAATGGAACTTCAGTTTGATAAGGCTCAAAGCCAGGCATAAATACCCCTTTATAGTCATTTCGTTCGACAAGTGTGTGAATTGTATCCCCATATGTACCAATAACTGCTTTTTTTATTGTGCCTTGCTCATCCTTTATCTCAAAAGGCGGCTGTATTTCAATTGCGCCTCTTTCGACTGCAGCATTGTAGGCTGTTTCAACATCATCGACTGCTAAAGCAATATCTTTTACGCCATCCCCATGCTTTTTAATGAAATTCGATACTCTGGAACTGTCATTTAAAGTTCCGGTTATAACGAGGCGGATCTTTCTTTGCTGAAGAACATAAGACACCGTTTCCCTATTGCCTGTTTCCAAACCAGAATATGCAACTGGCTTAAAGCCGAAAGCCGTGCAGAAATAATGGCAGGACTGTTTCGCATTCCCAGAGTAGATTTCTAAATAATCTACCTCCTTCACTGGAAAGAAATCGGCTTTCTTTTGCTCCCTTAACATTTTTTCATCTTGCATACTAACGCCTCCATTTCAAATATTAGTAATATTTTGAATTTATCATATATGAAACTTGCAAACGTTCTCAAGAGTTCAAGTTAAAGCTATAATGCACTTCTGCATTAAAGTAAGTTACACTTTTAATTTTTGCTCATTTATGCTTTTGGGCGGGATGTGAATAGCCTGATTCCTTAAAGCTTCTACAGCTTCAAGCAAGCCTTCATTTACACTGGGATGGGGATAGTTCGGGAAAATTAGATCTTCATCCCTGGCAGCCATTTCCAATGCCGTGATGCCGGCTGAAATTAGCTCTATTGCCCCGGTGCCTACCATGTGGATTCCCAGAAGAACTTGCTTTTCCTTGCAGCTGATCACTTTTATAAATCCTTCTTTTTTTCCGGCCAAAGTGCTGAATCCGTTGGCAGACAATGAAAATTGGCCAATTTCAATATCGTTGCCCAAGTTAATTGCTTCCTTTTCCGTTAACCCGGCACTCGCAATAGCAGGCTGTGTATGAGCTACTATCGGGATGAAATGGAAATCTGATTGAGAATGAATCCCTGCAATCGCTTCTGCAGCTGTTTTTCCTTGTTTAATTGCTTTAACAGCAAGTGCAGGGCCTTCTGTAACATCGCCGACAGCAAAGATATGTTTCTGTGTTGTCCGGCTTTGAGCATCCACCTTAATAAACCCCGCTGCACATTGTTCAACCCCTATTCGGGAAAGACCCAGCTGATTGGTGTTTGGTCTGATTGTAGTTGAAACAAATAAATGTGTGCCTGAAATTGTTTCTATTTTTCCCTTCAATTCAAAAGTTACTGTAAACATGTCCTCCTTAAACTGTAATTTCAATACTTCCGAATTTCTTACAACGTCTATCTTTTTCTTTTTTAAAATCCTCTTCAGTTCCCGGCAAATGGATTGATCGAAATCAAAATCCTCTTTCCCATCATCAAGGATCATAGTTACTTTGGATCCCAGGGCCTGAAAAGCCATACCAATTTCAAGCGCAATATAGTCACTGCCATAGATTAATAGTTTATCGGGTATTTCACTCAAATCCGAAATGGAATGCTGATCAAATACCAGTTCACTTAACTCTCTGGTCCAAGGTGGTTTTTCTGGTGTTCCGCCGGTCGCAATGATTGCATTCCTGAATCTGAAAACATCAAATTTGTCTCCTTTTTCGATGCCAACCTTATCCTCAGACAGAAAAAAAGCTGACCCATTAAGTATTTCAATTTTATTGGCTTTACAGAGCGCTTCAACTCCTGTGCGGAGCTGTTCAATTTTCTTCTGTTTGTATTGCTGAAGCTTATTGAAATTAAACGATATATCTCCTCCTTCTAGCCCCCAATTTTCCCCCTCTAGAAATGAAGTGAATTTTTCTGCAGACTGTGTAAGGATCTTTGAAGGTATGCAGCCTTTATTTAAACAAATCCCGCCAAGCTGGTCCTGTTCAACCAAGGTAACACTGCGTCCAAGCTGAGCGGCACGGATCGCAGCATGATACCCTCCGGGGCCGCCTCCGATAATGATGACATCGCGCTCATGTGCCAGTTCTCCAACTACCATTTATACCATCTCCAGAACAAGCATTTTTGGATTTTTAATCAGTTCAGCAAACCGGTTAGTAAAGCGAACAGCTGTCGCCCCGTCTGCAACTCTATGATCAAAAGACATAGAAATATTCATCATTGACCGGATCACAATCTGGTCATCGTCTGTGACAACAGGCAACTTTTTTGTTTTATGAAATGATACCAGTGCGGTTTGCGGATGCTGAATAATCGGTGTCGCTCCAAAGCTTCCGCCCAGCGGTCCCACATTGCTGATCGTGAATGTCCCGCCAGATATTTCTTTTACAGAAAGCTTATTTTCCACCGCCTTTTCTGTGAGCTGTTTCATTTCCGCATGAATTTCTCTGATTGTTTTGTTCTCAACATGCTTAATGACCGGAACGATGAGCCCCTCATCCGTATCAACCGCAATACCGATATGGTGTACACTTGCTAAATGTATTTCTTCCTTTTCTTCATGCAGGACTGCATTGAACACAGGAAATTCTTTCAGGCATATTGACAATGCCTTCAGGAAAAAGGCTGTTGCAGATATATTTTGGTTTTGGTTTTTTAGTTCTTTTCTGAAAGTGATCAGCTCGGTTACATCGATTTCTTCAAAATGGGTGCAATGCGGAATGGTATAGAGGGATTGTGCCATTTTTCTGGCAATCTGTTTCCTTCTGCCCCTAAACGGAATGATTCCTTTTTCAGCAGGAGGGCTTAATATTGTATCCATCGAAACCGCTGGCTCCTGTTCAGCTGGGTCAGGCTTACTCTGTCCGGATGCTAAGTATTGATAGATGTCTTCATCCAAAATACGTCCGGCAGGACCTGACCCTGTAATATTCTCAATGTCTATCGAATTTTCCCGCGCTATTTTTCTCGTAAATGGAGATGCAAGCACCCGTTTTCCTTTGAATGAGGCAAAAGATTGCAATGGCTCCTTCAGCTTATGAGAGTTTGCAGGATGAGAAGTGACCTTCACTTTCTCCATGCCATCATGTCCCGACGCCTCTAAAATTAAAATGGTCGTCCCCACTGTAATCGTCTCGCCGGGCTCCACTTTAAATTCCTTAATAATTCCCGCTCTGGGAGCAGGTATTTCAGCAGTCATTTTATCAGTCTGTACTTCAACTAGCGGATCATCGGCTTTCACTGCATCCCCTGGTTTGACTAAAAAGCAATTGATTTCTGCTTCTGTCATGCCTTCTCCAATATCGTGAAGTTTCACTTCCATGGCTTCTCCTCCTAAAACTTCATAACTTTTTCTATTGCGTGCTGGATCCTTGCCGGAGTTGGCAGGTAATGGTCCTCAAAACCGAAATATGGCACTGGTGCATCAAATCCAGTAACCCTTTCAACCGGTGCTTTCTGATATAAAAACGATGTATCATTAATGATGGCAAGCACATCATTTCCTACTCCACCGGTAGCATGAGCTTCATGGACAATGACTGTTCTCCCTGTCTTTTGGACAGATTCTGCGATCATATCTTTATCCAGAGGGAAAAGGGTCCTTAAATCAATCACATCACAATGAGTGTTCTTTTCTTTCATCAGCTCTGCCGCTTTCATAGCCTCAGGCACCATGGCTCCCCACGTAATGACCGTCACATCATCACCCTCCATGAGCTTATTGCCTTTTCCAATTTCAATGCTATACTTCCCTTCAGGAACTTCCTCCTTGGCCGAACGATAGCAGCGCATGGGCTCAAGAAACAGAACTGGATCCGGGTCTTCAATGGCAGCAATCAGCAGTCCTTTCGCATCATAAGGACTGGATGGGCAGACTACCTTAATGCCAGGCATATGTGTAAAAATGGCTTCCGTTGAATCACAGTGAATTTCAGGAGCCCTTACACCTGCACCATACGGAGCCCTTATAACCATCGGAACAGTAAAATGTCCCATCGTCCTCATTCGGATCCTCGAAGCATGAGTCATGATTTGTTCATATGCAGGATAAATAAAGCCCAGAAACTGAATTTCAATCACAGGTAAAAACCCATTTACAGCCATGCCAATCCCCGCTCCGACAAAACCCGCTTCACTTAAAGGAGTATCAATAACACGGCCTTCGCCATACTTAGCCTGAAGACCATCAGTTGCACGAAAAACACCACCGTTCTTTCCGATATCTTCGCCCAGCAGCAAAACCTCTTCCTTTTCATTCAGCATAATATCCAGGGCATCGGTAATGGCTTGAACCAATGTCATGGTTTTTGCTTCAACTGCCGTTTTCATTATTGGCCACCTCCTATCAGCTTCAGGTACTCTTCTTTCTGCTGCTTGATTTGCCATGTCGGCTCTGCAAAGACATGATCAAAGATAACTGCTGGATCGGCAGGAGGGAAATCTTCCATTTCGGCAATAGCCTTATCTATTTCATCTGCTGCTTTCTTTTCAATGGTCTGCACCCATTTCTCATCAAATCTCCCCATATTCTTCATCCAGCGCTCTAGTCTTAAAATGGGGTCAGTCTCCTGTCTTCTGTTGCTGCTTTCGGATTGATCACGGTACTTAGATGGATCATCTGCAGTGGTGTGTGCCCCATACCGCCACGTAACTGCTTCGATTAGTGTCGGCCCTTCACCTTTACGGGCCCTTTCTAATGCATTTAAGGTTTCAAAATAAACCATGAAAACATCATTGCCATCGATTCTGACTCCCGGAATATCATATGCCAGGGCTTTTTGGGCGATTGTTTTTGAATTCATTTGCTGGTTAAAAGGAACAGAGATGGCGTATTGATTGTTTTGATTAAAAAAGACAACCGGCGCTTTAAAAACGCTGGCGAAATTCAACCCCTCATGAAAATCCCCTTCGGAAGTAGCACCATCTCCAAAATAAGCAATAGCAGCATTTGCTGTGCCTTTTTTCCTTTCTGCGAATGCAGCTCCTGCTGCATGAGGGATTTGTGTCGCAATCGGGATGGCCGGAGGAAAAATTTTCTTTCCGTCAGGCGGAACACACCCTTCATTTCTTCCGTTCCAGAACAACAGGATATTTCGCAGTGAGTGGCCAAAGGTCATAGCTGCTCCGTGGTCGCGATAGGTAGGAAACATCCAATCGTTCTCCCTTAGGGCAGCAGCAGTTCCGACCTGGGAAGCCTCCTGTCCTTCATAAGGTGCATATGTGCCTATCCTGCCTTGGCGCTGGAGTGAAATAGCCTTGCGGTCAAAAATACGGATTCTTACCATATTTCTATAAAACTCTTTTACAAGTTTTTCAGTTATTTTTTCTTCATAATCGGAATTGATGATGTTTCCATTTTCGTCCATTATCCGCCTGATCGGAAAGTGATTTTCCATCTTCTCACCCTTTGGCTATTTAATTATTTTTATCACTTTTATAAGGTACATATATTGTTATCCAAGTAAAAAAATTAGGTTCTTACTGACCACTTCGGGCGTTTCATATGGGAGAAAAAGCTATTTCTGCGTGTGCGCGCTTCAATACGGCTCTCGCAGAATTGGTTGGATGCTTCCACGGTTGTTATACCATTTGCTTCAGCATGTTCGTAGATGTTCAGAAGAGAGTTATAAATAGCTTTTGTTTTGCGGAGTACCCTTTCTTTATTAGGTGTGTATAATTCGTCTGCGACCTGGATTAATCCCCCTGCATTCACAATATAATCGGGTGCGTATAATATGCTCTTATCTTTAAGGATTTGACCATGGCGCATATCCTTAAGCTGGTTATTGGCAGAGCCTACGATTGCTTTTACTTTAAGCAAACCGATTGTGTCATCATTAATGATCCCGCCCATTGCACATGGAACAAAAAAGTCTGCCTGGGCCTCATATATTTCATTGCCGGAAAGTACCTTCACCCCGGCACCAATTTCTTTCGCTTTACTGAGAAGCTGGTCGATTGCCTGCCGGCTGATATCTGTCACAAATAAATCTGCCCCTTCCTCCAGCAGTCTTTCTGCCACTTTATATCCAACTTTCCCCAGTCCCTGAATGGCATAACTTTTGCCTGAAAGGTCGTCTGTACCAGTCAGTGCTTTATTGGTTGCCTGCAGACCATAAATAACTCCATGCGCAGTTGGGACCGAAGAATCGCCGCTTCCTCCATAAACCTCATCAACACCTACAATGCAATTCGTTTCCTTTAGGGCATGAACAAAATCTTCTGTAGAAGTACCCATGTCTGTTCCTGTATAGAAGCGCCCGTTCAAGGATTCTACAAATTGGCCAAAAGCACGGAATAGTTCGGGTGTTTTATCTTTTAATGGATCCCCGATAATTACAGCCTTCCCGCCTCCAAAGTCACAATCGGCAGCTGCACATTTATAGGTCATGCCTTTTGATAATCGGAGGACATCTTCAAGGGCCTCATCCACACTGTTGTATGGAAACATACGGCATCCTCCCAAAGCCGGCCCCAATCTAGTGCTGTGGATTGCAATGATAGCCTTTAAACCGGTTGATTCATCGTTGCAGAAAACAACTTGTTCATGATCTTTAATTTTTTGAAACATATCTGTCATTTCATTCTCCCCTTTATTCATGATAGCGCTTACAATAAAATTAAATAAAAATGCCTTTTTTGTTTAGGCTCAGCTGCATCTAATCTTTTAATCTCTCTTTAACATTTCTGCAATCCTGCTTTTCTTCAGAATTACCTGTTTGACTTCACCTTCGCCAGCCAGTATTTTTCCATTATGGACTGTAACAGTTGAGTAAACTGAATTTCCATCCAGCTTGGATACGGTAGCCGTTATGATAATGGATGAGCCTTCAGGTGAAGGGGATAAATGCCTGGCAGAAACAGCTCCCCCGATCCCTTCTTCTTCCTCATCCAAGTAGGGGATGATCAGCAGGCGTGATGCCCATTCCATGTGATAGATCATCGTTACGGTTGAATAGGCAGGATGAATGACCTCCCCTTCAAACTGTGCGAACATCTCAGGGGAAACCACTGCATGGACAACTGCCTGGTTCCCAATTTGCAGCCCAGGTTTCATACCATCCCTCCTGTAATACATAAAATATGTATGACGTTTATTTAACGATATGATACCATTACGTTAAATAAATAGTCAATAAATTGTAAAAACTTTAAAAATTCTTTTGATTCCCTTCCATGCAAAAAGGATTAACCAGCAAAATTGGCTAATCCTTTTTATTTTTCTAAGAAAGCAAAGCACGATCACTTGCCATTTTTGTTCCGCGAATCCGCTGAAATTCGTTTAGCAGCTGTTCAATTGTCAGATGCTGTTTCTGTTCATCATCTACTTCAAGAATAATCTGGCCTTTATCCATCATAATCAGCCTATTACCTAAATCCAGCGCCTGCTGCATATTATGAGTGACCATTAAAGTGGTTAAATTGTACTTTTTAACAATTTCTTTTGTCAGATTCGTTATAAGCTCTGCACGAGCCGGATCAAGAGCAGCGGTATGTTCATCGAGCAATAGAATGGATGGCTCTGTGAAGGTAGCCATTAGTAATGAAAGTGCCTGCCGCTCTCCTCCTGATAATAAACCAACCTTTGCATTTAGACGGTTTTCAAGGCCGAGATGGAGGGTTTCCAGAACTTCTCGAAAATAGTCTTTGCGCTTTTTCGTAACTCCTTTTTTTAATGATCTTGTTTTATTTCTTGAATATGCCATGGCAAGATTTTCTTCAATTGTCATGGACGGAGCGGTACCAGCCATCGGATCCTGAAAAACCCGGCCTATGAGCTTTGCCCGATTATATTCAGACATGCCCGTGACATTTTGGCCATCGATATAAACGGAGCCGACATCAGGAATCATGACACCGGAGATAATATTCATTAAAGTGGACTTCCCTGCGCCATTACTTCCAATTACGGTGACAAAGTCCCCCTCATTTAATGTGAGATTGATCGTATCAAGTGCAATCTTTTCATCTGGAGTCCCTTCATTGAAGACTTTATGAATCTGATTTAATTGCAGCACCAGTCTCACCCTTTCCGCCTGATGGCAATTCACTTATGTTCATGCTTCCTGCCAGTCTTTTGGCTTTCCGTTTCTTCTCCTTAGTGCGGTCAATAATTTTCGGCATTATTAAAGCAAGGATTACAATTGTTGCTGTAATCAGCTTCATATCACCCGGTTCCAGGAACTCTACCCTCAGTGCCATGGTCACTACAATGCGGTAGATAATTGCTCCGCCAATAACCGCTAGAGTAGTTCTAGCAATGGTTTTTGTGCCAAATAACGCTTCACCGATGATGACTGAAGCAAGCCCAATGATAATCATTCCGATACCCATACCAACATCGGCGAATCCTCCCTGCTGGGCAATCAATGCTCCGGAGAAAGCGACCATTGCATTGGAAAGGCCGAGCCCCAAAATCACCATCATGTTGGTGTTGGCAGAAAGACTGCGGATCATTCTCTTGTTGTCGCCTGTAGCCCTTAAAGCTAAACCAATCTCCGTCTGAAGAAACCGATCTGTCAAAAATTTTATTGCCAATGTTACAACTAACATAAATATGATAATGCCCCATGTTCTCGGGAGGCTGCCGCCAAGTCCCGCCATGGTCAATAGACTGTTGAAAAAAGAATCAATTCCTGTTTTATCCCAAAAATCCCTGACATGTGTAATAGCAGTTTCTGTGTTCAAGAGCGGAACATTTGATTTACCCATGATACGAAGGTTTATTGAATACAGAGCAATCATCATAAGGATTCCTGATAAAAGCGCATTGATTTTTCCGAAAGTATGAATAATACCAGTAAGGCAGCCGGCAATAAAACCTGCAAATAAGGCAGTAATCGTAGCCAAAAAAGGATTAGCACCGCTGACAATCATGGTTGCGGCTACCGCCGCTCCAGTCACAAAACTTCCATCGACTGTTAAATCAGGAAAGTCAAGGACCCTGAACGATAAATAAACTCCAAGTGCCATAATTGCGTAAATAATACCTGACTCAAACGCACCGAATATGGCTGTAAACACTAAGAATCACACCCTTTATAAATTGAATAAGAAATTAAAACATGCCGTCACTCGACAAAAACGTTAGCTTTTAGTAGGAGCGCCGCCCCCCTCAAGGTGTTGAGGATCGGCAAGGCGCTTCCGCTTTTCTTCTTGGCTAATAGCTTAGAAAGCAGCCGGCCGGATATTGCATTGTCAGCCGGCAGATTTACATTTACTCTTCATGGAACTCAGCGAAATCAGCCCATTCTTCTTTTACTTCCAGTCCTTGTGCTTCAGCTGCTTTTTTATTGATCACCAGTTTGAGGCTTCCAGGAAGCTCAACCGGAATTTCAGATGGCTTTTTATTTCCTTTTAAGATCTCAGCGGCCATTTTGCCTGTCTGATAACCTAGATCGAAATAGTTGAATCCGCTGGCTGCAATAGCCCCGCGTTTCATGGAATCCAGTTCACCCACAAATAAAGGGATCTTTTTGCTGTCAGCGACAGAAATAACCGATTCAAGCGCAGACACAACCGTGTTATCTGTAGGGATATATATGGCATCTACCCTTCCAACAAGAGAGTCGGCCGCCTGCTTAACTTCAGCAGAGGTTGAAACAGATGCTTCAACAATTTTTGCTCCTTTTGGTTCTGCAAGTTCTTTTACCTGCTTAACCTGTACCTCGGAATTTTGCTCTCCAGAATTGTAAATGATGCCAATATTCTTAACACCCGCTTCATCAATCATAAAATCAATTGTTTTTGAAGTTCCTTCCGGGTGGTTATCTGTAGTACCTGTAATATTGTCTCCAGGCTGATCAAAGGATTCAACAAGGCCGGCTCCAACAGGGTCTGTAACAGATGTGAAAAGGATCGGAATGTCCTTCGTCGCATTTAGAGCACTCACGGCACTCGGAGTAGCATTTGCAAAAATCATATCCACTTTATCGCCGACAAAATTATTAGCGATCGACTGCGTGTTATTCATGTCAGCCTGAGCATTTTGGAAATCGAATTTTACATTATCGCCTTCTTTAAACCCTTCATCTTCCAATGCTTTTTTAAATCCCTCTGTCGCAGCATCTAAAGATGGATGTTCAACAAATTGTGTGATGCCAATTGTGTATTGCTTCTTCTCATCTCCTTCTGAAGAAGAACCACTGGATTTTTCCTCTCCGCAGCCGCTTAAAACAAGCATTCCTGCAGCCATTAATAAGGAAAGAGCTTTTAACGATTTTTTCATTATATGACCCCCTATTCAAATTTATTAACTATCAGCTTGCTGATAGTTTAATCCTGCTATGTATGCGCTTACATCTCGAAGTGGAAAACAGTACGCAAAATGGTTTTCACCATTTATATGATATTTACTTTCAATATCGTAAATACAACGTTATATTATCACCCTAAGCATTTGAGTGTCAATAATATTCTAAAAATTTAATATATTTAATAAGTTATGATGGCATAAAAAAACAAGCAGGAATATAACTGCCTGCTTGCTAGTTTAATAGCTTTTTAGCCTTATGAAGCTGAAGTTTAGCATCCTCTATCATATTATCCAAAAGCTCCTTTACGCTTGGAAGATCAGCAATCAGGCCAGCTATCTGCCCGCTGTTCATAAACCCTTCATCACCGTTTCCATTTATTGCTCCAATTTTATGATAGTCTTCTGAAGTAAGTTTATTAAACTCATCAAGACTGATGCCCTGTTTTTCGTAATCCAGCAATTTATTGGCATACCCGGTGGAAAGCACTCTTCTTATTCTTCCAACTGAACGCCCCACTATAAGGGTTTCATGATCGGATGCTTCAATAATTTTCTGTTTATATTGCGGGTGGAATGGTGCTTCCTTGGTTGCTATGAATCTAGTGCCCATTTGCACACCGCTTGCCCCCAGGGCAAGCATGGCAGCAAGCCCTTTGCCATCACCGATACCCCCGGCAGCCACGACAGGGACTGACACCACTCCTGTAATCTGAGGGATTAATACGAGTGTAGTGGTTTCAAGAGAACTATTGATTCCTGCTGCCTCATACCCTTCAGCAGCAATAATATCCGCACCGGCTGTCTCTGCTTTCAGCGCCTGTCTTACTGAAGCAGCTACAGTTATAACTTTCACACCTTTTTCATGCAGCTTAGGGATAAAAGGAGTCGGGTTTCCCGCCGAAAGGGATACGGCTGGAATCTTATGTTTAATTACAAGGGAAAGGATTTCCTTTACATAAGGGGAGACACTTAATGCTACATTAACTGCAAATGGCTTATTTGTTAAACTTCTTGTTTCCTCAATTATCTTCTCAACATCCTCAGGAGGCATTGTTCCTGCTCCGATGGTGCCCAGCCCTCCAGCTTCCGAGACTGCCGCTGTTAAAATGGCATTGCTGATATTCCCCATGCCGCCCTGAATAATTGGATATTTAATATTTAAAATGTCCGTTAATATATTCAATTAAATTCCTCCTTCGTTAAAATAATGTTATACTAATTTTAATAGTTTGACAATTAGGAGCACATATACTTAACAATGAAGGATGCAGTCAATGCCTCAGGTAAAATACCCTTTCATTCACATCGCCGTTTTGCAGACAGGCCTCTATTCATTCCCCTTTTCCATTTTCAGCGAAATTTTATAAAACATTATTTGCAGGGTCTGAACAAATGCATATATAGGGAAAGACCAGGCCATCTGATAGCCCTTTTCATAATGAAATATGCCGAGCTTAACAGAGAACCATTCAATCACTACAGCCAAAATAGACCAGAGTGTGACATACAGGATATTCATATATCCCTTTAGATTTAATTTCACATATAAATAAATGAAAAAGTAACTGTATGGCCCGTACATAATATAGCTTAAAAAATCAATGAATTGATATTTTGATGTATCATTGACATCATAATAATCCCACGCCCCGACACTTATGGTGTGATCGAAGAACATCCCGATAAATATGCCTATGGTGATATGTACTGCCGTTTCCAAGCCAGAAAATTTTTTAGGCAGTTTCCATATAAGAATTAGCGATACCAGTAAATTGGCCAATACAAACCATTCATTTGCGTCAAAAGCTCTTTCATAAACCTTTACCATAATTAGTAGACTCCTGCATTAGATACATTAACACCTTGGATAATCCGAGGCCGGCAATCAAGAAAGCCGTATTACCTATGCCAGCTTTGAGTAAATTCCAGTTTAAATATGTAATTACTCCAGAAGTGCTGCTGAAAAGATCCATACCAAGAAGACAGATTAAGAATAAGGCGAAGACAGTTATCCTTTTTACACCAGATGGAGTTTTCCAATAAATATTTATAAACATAAGAACTAGAATGGGGCCAATAATTTCACGATGAATCAAGAATACAATAAATAAAATAGAATCTTCTGTAATATGAATCCACTTTAATTGAAGAGCAAGTATGGTTGTGTAATTTCGGGCTGCAATTGAAATTAGCATAAGAACCAGAGAGTTTTGCAAAAAGGAAAGCTTTTTTTCTATAAAGAAAAAGAAACTTAGTGTATAAAATGCAATTACAATTGCTGCAGGCAGAATCATTAAATCACCTTATGAGGCTTATTTTTAAATACCATCATACATTTAATATTGTTTTGGTAAGATGCATTTATTCATTAATCCTATGATTGTATAAATGAAAGAGCCATCCTGCCTGCAAGATGGCTCTTTCTCACTCAACCATATAGGGATGATTTAATGCGTCATAATCAGCATCCCTGTTTTTAAGTTCATTTCCTTCCTTAAAAACACTTTCAAAAAACCTTGATGCCGGTTCTGCCAGTTCTTTATAATATTCACTGAATAAAGCAGCAGCATGACCGCCCAGCCATTTATCAGGAAGAAGTTCTTCGGGAAGCCCCGGATCCACAAAGAGGAATTTCCGGTATTCATGCACAAGCTTTGTTCTTTCCACAAAACATTCTGCATCAGTCATATTCCCCTTTTGGATTTTATTTTTATCAATGATATATTTCTGGCTGTATTCCGAAATAAACTCCTGGTATCTTTCATTGATTTCTGTCAGGTTCCAGCTTTTTTCAACAATTTCGATATTCTTATGCGGACCTGCATACCTGGCAATAAAGAAATCAACATAGTCGGCAATTTCATATTTCTCAATCAAATCAAATACTTGTTTCTCAAGATTATTAGCTGAGATCCAGCAGCTGCTGGACATGGAGCCAAAACCGCTCCAAACTAGTTCCTTCCGCAATTCATCACGCACATTGCGGATTTCTTCCGGGATGGTATACATAAGCATTCGCCACTTGCCATCCCACTCTTCAGGCTTTAATTTAAAGATACGCTTAGCCGCTTCCTCAATCCTTTTCTGCCCTCTTGGCGTTAAGGAATAATAGCTTTTATTGCCGATCTTTTCTGCACTTACCCATCCCTGCTTATTCATTCTTGAAATAGCAGCTCTGACAGACTGATCATTATGCCCAAATTCGCTTAAAAGCTTGATAAGGCTGCCAATCCAAATGTTGCTTCCATAATGTGAAATATAATCGCCATAAAGTGTGAAAATCATTGACCTTGTATTCAACTTGCATTCATCCTCATTTCATCATGTGGGTTGAACGGAAAAAATTCGTTATATACAATTGTACTAAAATTAGATAGTTTTGAACAACACTTTTTCGGCATACTAAATAATTTGACTGCCTCTGCCTTCATTCTATACCGCCCAAGTCTTTATAAACCCTAAAAACCATAGAGTAAAAAGTCTCTATGGTCATCGCTCGACGATTGTAGAAATCCCCTGGCCAACTCCCACACACATCGTTGCCAGGCCGTATTTTGAATTCCTGCGCTTCATTTCATGCAATAAAGTTGTCAGAATACGGGCACCGCTCGCCCCAAGCGGATGGCCAAATGCAATCGCTCCGCCATTTACATTTACCCGCTCCGAATCGGCGCCAAGTTCTTTAATGCAGGCAAGGGATTGTGAAGCAAAAGCTTCATTTAATTCGGTTAAGTCTATATCATTCATCGTAAGACCAGCCCTCTTCAATGCTTTCTGAGTGGAATAAACAGGACCTGCCCCCATAATCGAAGGCTCAAGCCCTGCTGTTGCGGATACAATATAAGTTCCAAGGGGCTGTAATCCAAGTTCACTCGCTTTTTCCTCTGACATTAGCAGCAATACAGATGCACCGTCGTTAACACCTGAAGCATTACCTGCTGTTACAGTTCCCCCCTGAAAAATGGGTTTTAAGCTTGAGAGCTTATCAAAAGTAGTTTCCGGACGGGGATGCTCATCACATGAAATCGTTATTTCATCCCCTTTTTTATCCATGTATGTAACAGGAATGATTTCATCGTCGAATTTGCCTTTTTCAATAGCTGATTTTGCTCTCTTCTGGCTTTCAAAAGCAAACAGATCCTGCTCTTCACGCGATATGCCATACTTTTCGGCCACATTTTCTGCTGTTTTGGGCATGCTTTCAGCACCGTACATTTTCTCAAGCCTGCTATTTGTAAATCGCCACCCGATGGTTGTGTCATACATCTCCATATTCCCTCTTGGAAACTCGCTGCTTGGTTTTGCCATGACAAATGGGGCACGTGTCATGCTTTCCGTACCGCCTGCAATAAAAATATCTCCTTCTCCGGCTAAAATGGCCCGTGCAGCATAATTAACAGCATCTAAACCAGACCCGCAAAGCCGGTTAACAGTTGAAGCAGCCACTTCGACAGGCAAACCGGCAAGCAAAGCTGCCATCCTGGCTACATTGCGATTATCTTCACCTGCCTGATTGGCATTTCCCAGTATGACCTCTTCAATTTCTGCAGGATTCACCATCGGATTTCTATCCAGCAGAGCCCTAATGACGATAGCTCCCAAATCATCCGGACGAATATCCTTTAACCCGCCTTTATATCTTCCGATCGGAGTCCTGACAGCATCCACAATTACTGCTTTTCTCATTGCTTAACTCCCTCTCTGGCAGTGTAATCAAAAACACCCCTGCCCGACTTGCGTCCAAGCCTTCCAGCTTTTACATATTGTTCAAGGAGCGGTGCCGGCCGGTATTTTTCTCCCAGCTTACTGTGAAGGTATTTTAAATTATTCAGGCGTGTATCGAGGCCGACAAGATCGCCAAGCTCGAATGGCCCCATTGGATAATTCAGTCCAAGCTTAATTGCCTTATCAATTTCTTCAGGTGAGCCGAGACCTTCCTGCAGCATATAAAATGCCTCATTACCAACGAGCGCACTGATTCTGCTTGTTACAAATCCTGGAAACTCATTAATGACTACTGTTTCTTTCCCCATTTGCTCAGCAGCACGTTTAATTGACTGTGCTGTTTCTTCGCTGGTTTCAAGCCCTTTAATAATTTCAACAAGCGGCATTTTTTGGACAGGATTAAAGAAATGCATGGCAATCACTTTGTCCGGACGTTTTGTAAATGATCCAATCTCGGTTGGACTCATGGTAGAGGTGTTTGTTGCAAAACAGCAGTGCTCAGGTGCGTGCTGGTCAATCACCTCAAAAATATTTTTCTTAATATCCATCACTTCAGGGACTGCCTCAATAACAAGATCAGCTGCACTTACATGCTGAGCAAGACTTACAGAATAGGTAAGACGATTTTTGCCTGCTTCCATATCAGCGGCTGTTATTTTATTCCTGGCGAGTCCTTTTTCAAAGATGCTATCAATCTCTCTTTCCGCACGGGTTAATTGTTCCCGGCTGATATCTACAAGAGTGGTGTAAAATCCTCCGATTGCACTGACATACGCAATCCCCCGCCCCATCACGCCTGAACCGATTACGACTATATTTTTCATGGTGTAATCCCCCTTTCAGTTTATAAAAATGCGAGCACCCGAAGAGATGCTCGCAAGAAGAACATAAAACGGGCAAATACTTTAATAGGATTCTAATTCCTTTAATCCAGCAAAGTCTATTTCCCTTGAAACACAGGCTTTCGCTTTTGCATAAATGCGGCAACACCCTCTTTATGGTCAATAGTAAGGCCAGCCAGCCTCTGTCCCTGTGCGTCTCTCTCCAAACATTCTTCTAAAGTGGATTCCCAGCTCGCTTTCAGGTTTTTCTTTATTATCGCAATCGCCGCTGTCGGCATGCCGGCAAGCCTTTCTGCAAAAGCAGTTATTTCATCCTGCCATCTCTCCATAGGAATTACCTTAGTAGCCAGGCCAAGCTCTTTGGCTTCCTGAGCATTAACCTTTTCACCGAGCACTGCAAGCTCCATGGCTTTCGCATGACCGATCAGCTTTGGAAGAAAGTAGAGATTCCCGGCATCAGGCACCAGCCCGACATGGATAAAAGCTTCTAAAAAACTGGCTTTATCAGAAAGAAGCCTGAAATCGCATGCTAATGCGAGACTCATGCCTGCACCTGCTGCCACCCCATTGACCGCTGCGATAACCGGCTTCTTACATTTATGAAGCTCCAATACCATTGGATTATAGAATCGGCGGAGTACCTCGCCGTGATCCATATCCTCATTTACTCCCTGAAGGTCCTGGCCAGAGCAAAATGCACGTCCTTCGCCTGTGATAACAAGACATCTGACTTCTTTATCCCGGCTTGCCTGTTTTATGGACTGCTGAACCTCTTTATTAAGCTGTTCTGTGAATGCATTCAGTTTATCCGGGCGGTTTAATGAAATCCAAGCAACACCGTTTGCGACCTCATATTTCACCGTTTCAAACATTTGCTATGTACACCTCCTCTACTTCCCTTTAAATTGCGGCTTGCGTTTTTCAATAAAGGCTTTCATTCCTTCTTTTTGATCTTCTGTCGAGAATAATAAATAAAAATTCTTCCGTTCGAATTCCATTCCCTCATTTAATGATGTATCAGCTGCCTTAAGGACTGCTTCCTTTATGAGGCGTATCGCAATTGGCGCCTGATTGGCAATTTGTTCAGCCGCTTTTATCGTTTCTTCCAAAAGAAGCTCTTCTGATATAAGCTGGTTGACGATGCCATGTTGAAGCGCTTCTTTGGCCGTGATTCTTTTGCCGGTAAAAAGCCATTCCATTGCTTTCGTTTTTCCAACAAGCTTAGTAAGCCTCTGTGTGCCGCCTGCGCCAGGCATTACTCCCAGGTTTACCTCAGGAAAGCCAAATTCCGCATTATCAGCGGCAAAAAGCAAATCACAGCATAAAGCAAGCTCAAAGCCCCCGCCAAGGGCAAAACCATGAACCGCCCCTATAATCGGTTTCTTGATCATGGCAAGGCGATCCCAATCTTTAAATTGATTGCGAAGCTCAAAATCTATTGTCTGGTCGTTTGCCATCTCATCAATATCTGCTCCGGCTGCAAATGCCCTGCCCTTGCCGCATAAGACGATAGCCTTAATGCTGCTGTCAGCCTCAAACTCTTCCATCGTATCCAGAATCTCTGAAACCATTGAGCGGTTGATTGCATTTAAGACTTTTGGGCGGTTTAAAGCAATTAAGCCAAGCTTTCCATGCTGTGAAACTTCAATAGCTTCATAGCTTTTACTCATCTGCTTCCTCACCAATCATAAGAGTGATAATATCACCTGCAAATTTCATGGCGTCTTTTCCTGATGCCTTGCCTTCATCTGTTCTCATAGCCTCCTGTAAAGCTTCATGGCTGTCATAGTACATTTCACACATCAAATAGTACTTCCCTTCGCCCCCCATAGGACTGCCAACAATTTTTGTAACCTCCATCTTGCGGAGACCCGGAATTTTGGCTGTAAGCGGCGCGTGCGTATTAAAATAATGGTCATCAAATGCCTCCTTATTTTCAGGGTGCTTATAAAGAGCGATTAATTTTACCATTTGTCAACTTCCTTTCAGGTTTAGTGGATTTGATTCATTTTATAGTATTCCTGGAGCCGGATTCATATGTTATTTGTGTTATCTCCAGGAATTTATCATTAAAGAATTAACAGTTTATCCAGCATCTTAAAATAGTATTAGACACAATTTGACCGGCTTATATAACAGATTCGAAAGTCCTTATAGCTACATCATTGTTGATACAGGCTTCATAGCTTCAAAGGGGTTCCTGCAGGATTTGCAGTATAAAATACTGCGGCAGGCTGTAGGGCCAAACAGGTTTTCCATTGTCGTATATGTGGATCCGCAAAAAGGGCAATCCACATGCCATTCACCTGTTTCACTTATTAATTTTGGAGGCGGCGCAATCCCGAATTCCTTTAGCTTTAACCTTCCTGTTTCTGTTACCCGGTCAGACGTCCAGGGCGGATGATAGATAAACCGGACTTCTATTTTTTCAAATACCCCTGCCTTGTCTATTTCGATTTCCACGTTTTTTCGAATGATATCCAGTGCAGGGCATCCCATAAAAGTAGGCAGGAGTTTAACCATTACTGAATTGCCTTCCACCTCAATATGCTCCAGCATTCCTAAATCAACAATAGAAATGGTATCTATTTCAGGGTCCATAACATTATGAAGCGCTTCCAACGCTGTTTTTATCAACATTTGATCCTGCTCCATTTACATCACCCTTTAAAGAACTTACCAGCTTGCAGCTGGATTTATATTATACACCTCGCTCAAAGTAGCTAAAGCATCATCAAGGTCGGCTGTATGCTCACCTATACGGCCATTGCCATTTTTCATTGCAAGGTCTGCCTCTGAGACTGCCAGATTGATAGATTCAAAAACAGGCTTCATGATAAGCAGCCATCGCTGCTTTAACACCTCTTCCGGTTCAATAAGACCATGTTCCGCCATATCTTTTGCCAGCGGTCCCAATGATATAACTCCTTCAAAATCGGCTAAAACCTTCCCAATGGCTAATTCCATTCTCGTTCTGGCTTCCCCGCCAGCCTTCATTAGCTGGATAAACCATGTTTTCCAGTGAAGGAGATGATAATAAAGCTCCATATTAACCTTTAATGCCACCTCGGCTAAAGGCTGATAAGAAGAATTTTTCAGAGAGTCCAATCTGATTTTTTTTGATTGGATATAAAAATAATTTCTTGCTACTGCGAATGCCCAGTCATATTGTGCTGTAGACAAGTAATGACCTGGACCATTTACCGCTTCCAAAAGGACAGCATTTCTCCTTTCGGCCGCTTTTCGCGCATGGGCAAGACTGTCTACAGTGCCTTCTCCAAGATCCTCCAGCAGCTGATAAAACATGGCGGCATGACCCATGGTATCCTGGCTGATGGATGAAAAGGCGACATCCTCCTCTATATGAGGCGCCAGCCCAAGCCACTCTGAACCCCGGTAAGCAAGGATGAAGTCATCGTCAGCCAGCTGATATAATAATGATGTCAGTGCCGGCTTTATCCCAGCGTCGATTGGCATTTTATTAACTGGCTCAGTCATCTTTCTTCATCCCTCCCCATGATAGAATTTCCTTCTCATCAAGCATTTCCTGCTCGTAGTGGCGCCACTTTTTCTTCAAATATCCGTATCCTTTTGTCGTGCGGTACTCTTTGTTATCCAAACGCTGAAGTGATTGCTTTTCTTCCGGTGTCAGCTTCCGGATATCAGAGCGTTTGACGACCCAGATATCAGCAACCGGTTCTCTCCGCATAAAATTTTCCTGTGCCATGACGAGTGCAAGCTCGCGATTTGGTGCCAGCAGGGAAAATTGATATTGCAGAGGCGAGGTATCGGTTCTTTGACTAAAGACTTCGAATTCCTGATAAAATCCTTCGTTTCCCAAAGGAGACCCCTCCCATCTGAACGGTTTAGTTTGCAGTATTGAGAGCTTCGCGCACCCAACTGTTAGCCTCATAAGCTGTGCGGCGGAGCCCGAGTCGCTCCTGAGATTTTGGCCCATTATTTTTAATAATGTCCTTGAACTTATTCCAGTCAGGCTGCCTATAGACCCAAAGCTCCTGATTCTGGTCAAAATGCATTGTCTCATCCGGCAGTTTAAGGCCAAGCGAGAGAACGCGCGGAATATACTTTGTAAAAAAGTCCTGCCTTAAGTCTTCGTTCGTCTTTGTCCGGATTCTATATTTTATCGTTATATCCTGTTTGGATGTGCCGGTAGTAGAGGCATCACCAGGGCCAAAGAACATTAACAGCGCTTCCCACCAGCGGTTAACCGCATCCTGAACCATCGCTTTCTGCTCCGCAGTTCCTTCAGCCAGTGCCATGATGATTGCTTCACCATGCTGGGCATGAAAAACCTCTTCCGCGCAAATCCGTTTAAGTGCTCTTGCATAGGGCCCATATGAAGCATTAAGCATATTGGTCTGGGTAATGATAGCAGCACCGTCAACCAGCCAGCCGATCAGCCCGGCATCCCCCCATGTTGGAGCCTCCATATGAAAAACATTGTGGAATTTCAGTCTTCCGCTAAATAAATCCTGCATAATATCTTCGCGGGTTTTCCCGAGAGGCTTCATTAAATCCTCTGCAACACGAAGCAGCAGCTGTCCATGCCCCATCTCATCCTGCACCTTTGCCATGATACCCAGCTTGCGTTTTAATGAAGGGGCTTTCGGCACCCATTCCTTTTCAGGAAGTGCTCCCATAATTTCACTGATACCATGCATCGAAATCAATTTGATTAATGTCATTCGGTAATCTTCAGGCATCCAATCATCCGCTTCAATTTTCTCTCCTGCATTTATGCGTTTCATAAACTGCTCGTATTTTTGTTCTTCCGTCATCTCTTGAAAGAAAAGAGCCTCTGACATGTGATTCACCCCCGTCGAGTTAAAAATTACTGATTCAGGTTACAGCATTTTCCACTGCCGGATTTACAATTCTGACAGCTTTCCCTTCCGATCTTGGCAGCGTTTTAGGCGGATGGAGAACAAGTCCAATGGTAATAAAGCAATTTTGCTTCACTGCTTCCTTGATCTTCTTTTTTACATGTTCTGCTTCTCCCATATCTCTATAAAACTCTTCGCTCCATTCAGCATGAAGCTCCAAAACTTTTAAACTTCCCTTGTTATACACTTGGATATGGTAGTGGGGAGAAAGCTCAGGCATCTGAAGAATGCACCGTTCGATTTCGGAAGGAAAGACGTTTACACCATTTACATTAAGCATATCGTCTATGCGGCCTTTCACACGGCTCATGCGAAGCGTTGTTCTCCCGCAAACACACTTCTCTTTAGAAAGGGAGGCGATATCACCCGTTCGGTAGCGAATCACCGGAAAAGCTTCCTTCGTTAAACTTGTAAAAACAAGCTCCCCTTCCTCTCCGTTTGGAAGCGGTGTCATTTTTTTCGGATCGATTACTTCTGCATAAAAATGATCCTCTGCAATGTGCAGGCCGTCCTGGGATTCATGGCATTCCATGGCTACACCTGGTCCAAGAACCTCACTCAGCCCATAAATATCGCATGCTTTAACCCCAAGCTTAGCTTCTAGTGTTTTCCTCATTTCTTCGGACCAGGGCTCTGCACCAAAAATCCCATACTTTAATGATGTATCAGCCGGGTCCATTCCCCTCTCCTCCATCTTCTCTGCTAAATTAAGGATGTAGGAAGGAGTTCCGCAAATAACTTCAGGCTTAAAGTCTTGAATCAGCATAATTTGTCTGTCAGTATTTCCTCCAGAAACGGGTACCGTAGCCATGCCAAGCTGTTCGCTGCCATAATGCAGTCCCAATCCACCTGTAAAGAGACCGTATCCGTAAGCATTATGCAATGTCTGACCAGGTTCGCCTCCTCCGATGGAGATTGCCCTGGCTATCAGATTGCTCCACATTTTGATGTCATTTCGTGTATATCCTACTACAGTCGGCTTTCCGCTCGTTCCCGATGAAGCGTGCAGACGGACAATTTCTTTTTTATCCACGGCAAAAAGCCCGAATGGGTAATGTTCCCGCAAATCTGCTTTAACAGTAAAGGGCAGCTTTTGAATATCATTCAGGCTGTTAATGTCTTCAAGTGCAATATTACTTTCCAAAAACTTTTTCCGATAAAAAGGCACATGATTAAATACTCTTTCCACTGTCTGCTTGAGCCGGTCCAACTGCAATTGTTCTATAAAATCGCGGCTTTCCGTTTCAATATCATGCAGAATCAAGACATGACCTCCCAGATTTTAATCATATTAAGATAGTAATTTTATATAACGTTAAAATATCGTCAGATAAAATAAGTGTTATATGTTTAACACAAAGATACCGTGTAAACAGGAAAAAGTCAACTTATTTTCTGAAAATTTACTCATTTATTTTAAAAGCGGAAGCGCCTTGCCCACCACCGACAAGCACAAGACGAGCCTTCCGGAAAGGCGTTTTTTGCCTTTTTGGGAGGATTGGCTTGTGACCTCGAGGAGGTAGGCGCTGGAGCTAGACAGTTATCGACGTACAAATTTATACAATCTGAATTAATAAAAAGACCTAGCCCGAGGGCTAGGTTAACTTTCTTAGGACCATTCTTTTAATTTATTCTTTATGCTATTTTTCCATTTAGATATTAAAGGCTCCTCACCTTTAGCTGTCTTTTGCTTCTGCCATTCATTATAGCTTGCTGCAGAAATGAGGATAGATCCTGCAATTAAAAGATACGCCCACCAAGGAAGATTTCCCCAATAAGGTCTTGTTTGCAGCAGCACATTCAGGAGCAGTACCCCAGATCCAACAAAGAAATAGGACTTTATTCTCCAGAAGGAGCCAGCTAGCATTGAAATCAGGGAGAGCGTGCCAACTATAAGTGCATCATAAACCGTATTGCTGGCAAGGCCATCCTGTACAAGCAGCAGGGAAACCGTTATTAGAACTGCCCACTGAATTTTGTTAGTCGGTGCTGCGTATTGCCCTTTAAGCACTTTCTTGACAAAAATAATCAGGATAATCCATGGAAGCACGTATGCCTCCCTTATGAAAAGGTCCGGCAGCTCAATATTCTTTAGTAAACTATAATAAGGCTCCAGCAATACCGCTCCCGACAGCAATCCAGGCAGCCATACGTATTTTGATGCCATTCTGCCCCTCTGTAAAAATAAAAGTGTGCTGATCAGGAGGCCAGGGAGAACTTCCGCCCATAGGGAAACTGCCGGAAAAAGATAGGCGGTAAGGAAAAATAACAGCGAGAAAATAGTGTAGCTATCAGCTTTTTTATTCATAAGAATTTTGGCATATACCATTTTGCCGATGATTGCCGATGCCAGGCCGAAACCAGCTACAACCAAAATTTTCATATCTGGAGCGATTCCGTTAATGAACAGGAATTTGAGTACTGCCGTACATATTAATAACAATGGAACTGCAGTCAATATATCAAGTTTAGTTCTATGCAAATATACGATTAATCCTGCAGAATAGATAATAGAAACGAAAAACGGCACATCCCCAAAGGGATATGAAGTTAAAAATGCCAGGATCCCAATCACAGACCAGGGTATAAGAAAGTAAACACTTCTCATTTTATCTTGAGTTTTTCCGGTTAGCCAGAATAAGAATACGGCACAGCTGACTAAAAGAACGGCATACTCACTGAAGTTCTCTTCCCATACATGATTCATTCCCGTTAAGATTACCATGAACAAAGTTAAGAATGAGCTGTAGAGGAATATCTTTACCTTCCACTCTTTAAAAGAAACCCTGAAACTGATCCAATAGGCTGCCAGGGTGACCAGGAAGGACCAGAAACTATTTTCCCTATAGATAAAAAATGTCAGGATCATGGCAAACGGCATGAAAATATGGCCAATCCAGCTGAACCCTCTTGACAGGACAAAGTCTTTATTAGAAATATAGAAAGCCGCACCAAGCAGGATCCATGCCCCTAGGGGAAATTGCACCCAATTAAAAAATGTAAAGTTAAATGGCAAACCAATCAAGATCATAAAATAAGCAAAAAGTGAAATCGATGCTGACACAAACGGAATCCAGCTTTGTTTATGGAATCGATACAGGGCAAGATACATCATAATGCCGCCTATAAATACTGCCGGTCTCATCCAGACTTCATTGATTGACAAAGCAACTGCTGTAAATAGTGAGATTGTATAAAATCCCAATGAGATTAAAAACACGTTTCCGGCTTGAGTTTTGTGCCCTTTCTTAGAAAGAGCGCCATAAAGGATAAGCAGGGCAATACTTGCCATTACGGTATTCATGGCCATACCTAACTCATTCTGATAAAAGCTTGAGCAGCTTCGCAGATGTTCACCATAAAACATAAAGGCAAACCCGATTGACAAAGGAATGGCCCAAGGAATTGCTTCTGTATAAAAAACCCTATTTTCAGCCTTATTCATGAGGTACATGACAAAGCTAAAGATTAATAGCATGGAGCCTGCAGCGAGCCAATCAAGAAATCCTGCTGCAGTCACAACTGAAAATAACATAATACTAACAGCCACATCTCGTGAGCTTGATTCCACCACTTTTAAGAGCGGATACTTCAGCAGATACCCTAAACTTATAAAAAGCACAAAGCCAATGAAGAAAACAGGTAAAGATAGATTATTGAACGGGGCGGCTTTATCCAGCATTAATACTAGTTCAAATAGAGCAGAGGCTAAAAACACGGGTGCCAAGTAAGCAAATAGCCCGTTTTCCATAACATTTGCCAAATATAGAAACTGCACCGCAAGAATAATGTAAGCCAGCAGCAGTGCTGCAGAGGGTTCGCCGGCCATTAACAGGAGACCTTCAACTGAAATATAGAGAAAAGCAAGTATGGAAACCGCTGCACTGGTCAGTCTAAATATCTTATCCCAGGAATAGTGCTTATCCATAACTCTAGGAACAAACAGAAAACCAATCCCTATAAGCGCAAATAAAACTGGTCCTGCCAAATGTAGAATCGTATTTTCAATCAGCTGATAGGCACCATAGACAATCAGTAAGCTGAAGACAAAATGAAACTCCTTCCTGCCTGTTACATACACCATTGATAAGTAAACGGCTGCCGTCAGCAGAATATTCAGACTGTATAAAACATGGCTATTGAAAAATACAAGCATCAATAATGTAGAGATTACTAAATTGATTTGAGCAAAGTAAATCAATTCTCCCGAAAACAGTTTAAGGGAAGCCTGTTTTTTCAGGCGATGATAGGCTGCAGATAGCAGCGCATTGAAAATTATCAAACCAAGATAAAAACTGTCATTTTCAAGATTGAATGCTACCAGGGTATAACCTGCCCCAGCAGACAGGGCAATATAAGCAAACCATACAAAAAGACGTGAGCCCAGCTTCTGTGCAAATATACTGTATACTGGAACGACCAGTAAACTGCCAGCTGCTCCGAGTATAAAGCGTCCTTCCCCATAAAAAGAAAGATAAGGGCCAAGCAATTGAAACCAGCCTATGGATAAAATAAATATTGGCAAGAATAAACTCCCTAGAACAATAAAAGCAAACGACGTTCTTTCTATCTTTAATACCTTACCCGAAATAAAGGCAAAGCCATAGAAAATAAGTGAAACAACAGCAATGGATGCACTTTTCATGAAATTTGACATTGTATCCCAATTGCTTGTTGCCACAAAAAGTCCGCCGATAAGGAGCAGGATGACTCCAACATTCAGCAGCCAGGAAATGTTTCTTTCACGGATTTCTTCCTGAGATAATTTCTTTTTCACTGTTTTTTTTGCCGTCTGAATGGGCTTTTGCTTGATTTCTTCTGCAGCTTTTGCTGCCTTAACCTGCAACTGCTTCAGCTCTTCAAGGTCCTGATAGTACTGATGGTGGGCTTTCAAGGTGATTTCATAATGTTCTGATGTTATATAATCTTTATCTTTCAATTTCGTAAGTTCAACTTGAAATATGTTCTGATGATATTTTTCTGTTTCGGGCTTCAAGGGGTCCACCTCTTTTAAATCGAATAATATTCGATTGTTTCTATTAGTGTAATTTTACACATTTTAAACTAATTAATCAATCCCTGTTTTGGCATTTGTTACTTCTCAAGGATGTTTATATAAATATTATTTAATTACAGGAAGAAATGGGATTTTAAGGAGCTCCGCGCGCGCTTCTGGCCCAAATTATCCCACTCCAATTTTTAAACCCCTTGATTAACCTGCGTTTTCCCCGTCCCTTTCTGCTGCAAAAAAATCCAAATATTATATCTAATAAAATGTTAAATAACAATTCTATCCGGAAAATATTTTTTCCATTATATTATTCTAGAAATTATTACTTATATGGAGGAACTATCATTGAAAAGACTAAGTATAATTATTGCGTCCATCTTATTGTTAAGTTTGTTTCCGGCTGTCAGCCTTGCAGCACCAAGTGAAGATGAAGTGGCTGAATTCGTTAAGGAAACAAATTGGTCTGAAGAAGGATTAATTGACCACCTGGAATATTTTTGGGATATGAATATCGAAGATTTCGATACGTTGGAGGAAATGATCGAATATCTGGGTGAGCCTATTACGGAAGAAAATCTCCAGCAGCTCTTAGCTGAATATGTTTTTGAAAATGAGGAAGAGTTAGTGGCACTGCTTGCGGAGAATGGAGAAATGGAAACGACTGATGATGTTCGGGATGTTTTCCGATATATTGATGCCCTAGATTCCACTGTATCTTTTTTAACATATACAGGCACTGAAATTAACGAAGAAACTCTTAAGCAGCTATTAAATGATTACGGGCTTACAAAAGAAGAGCTCATTTCCCTGCTTGAGGAGAACGATGACTCCCTTGAAAACTACGAATATATTGAGGACCTTGATATCATGGTTTCCATTTATTTAGGTGGAGATGAATTGCCTGGTGAAGACGAAATGAACCAAATACTCGCAGATATAGATCTTACCGATGAAGAACTTGAAGCATTATTTGCACATTTTATGACTTTGGATTTCGAGAACCCAGACTTGCTTGATAAAATGATGGACCTTGAAAGCCGTTTAATGGCATTTGGCGAGTTTGATAGTGCCGGGGATTTAACAGAAGCAGAAATAGCTGAACTTATCAGCATTATGCAGGAAATGATGGATCTATTCCAGCTTGATGCCGAGTTTTATCTTGTGAAAGATGGCGAAAAAACCCATTTAACAACAGCTGAAATGGTTGCTTTGGAAGAAACAAAAGGCCATGACCTGCTTATTGAACTTTATAATACTCAAGGCCAGTTCCTGGCAGATATGATTATTACAGCTGAGATGTTCAGTTCAGAGCTAATTGAAGACACAGTGACTGATTTGAATCAGGCGGAAACTGTTATCAAAAAGCAGGGTCCTGCTAAAGTCAAACCAGTTTCCAAACACCCAAAAACTGTAAAAGGCGGAAAACTGCCAAACACAGCAGGCAACTATATTGAAGGAGTATTAGCAGGCATCGGTCTGATCCTTATAGGGATGGCCATTTTACACAGACGGAAAGTGAGAGCTGCGTGAAAAGGAAACTTACATTAAAAGGAGCTATTGGTCTAACGTTTATTTTGGGTGGAATTTGGATTGCCGCTTCAAATTTTATGCCATATTTGAATAGCCAAAAAACTTCAGCCCATATAGATCCCTCCAGCACTGGAAAAACAGATGTGAAGACTGAACAAAAAACGGAACAGCATAGCCTATACACTGTCCGTCCTGAAATGGGAGAAGAAATGGGCGTACTATCAATACCTAAAATATCGGCCCATCTTCCAATCTTCCATGGTACGGACGAAGATGAGTTAGAAAAGGGAGTTGGCCATTATGCCGGCAGCGTCCTTCCAGGAGAAGAAGACAATTCAGTCCTTTCCGGCCACCGGGATACAGTCTTTCGCAAACTTGGAGAAGTAGACATTGGCGATTTGCTTGTCGTGAACACTTCTGCTGGTGAATTTACCTATAAAGTTCGTAAAGTAAGAATCGTCGATGCAGACGACAGAACCGTAATTGTACCTAAGCCGAGAGCAACTCTTACTGTCACAACCTGTTATCCTTTTGACTTTATTGGCGATGCACCACAGAGATATATCCTCATTGGAGATCTTGTAAGAAAATGAAAAACCCGCTAACCAGGCGGGCTTTTAGAGGGAGGCCGTTTTTGGCCTTCCTTTTATTCTGTAATTGTGACTAACTTTACATCTGCAAAATCAAATCGATGGTAGTGGCCTTCAGTACATGTTAGTTCTACAAATCCTTCCAGGTCTTTAATGCTTCCAATTACTTCGGATTTATTTTCTGCTTCAACCTCTTCTGTTACGGTAACACCTTTTTCAAAAGTATAAATAACCTTAAACGTATTCATGTGTGCTTAACTCTCCTTTCCCCATTCAAGTTCCCGTGTACACAGTATTTAAACACAGAAATTTCTATTGCAGTTATTTTCCATTAGTCAGACTTAACTCCAATGTATCTTTGGATGGGAAATTAGGGACAATACTTACATTCGGCAAGGAGATAGCACTTAATAGCAAATTGCTATTCGACAGATATCGGCTGATATCACCATAAAACCATATTTTTTTCAGCAGTTTTGCAAAAGAGAGTGAATTCAATTTGATAATCCAGTATTCCTTTTTTTCCATATGCATAATACTTTATACTGGATTTATTAGTTTACATAATAAAATTATTTTACAAAAAAGAAGTCCAGCAATTAAGTGGACTTCTCTTTCTCTATTATTCACCTAGGTCTGCATTATGATAAACTCTCTGGACATCTTCCAGATCTTCAAGGGCGTCAATCAGCTTTTCAAATTGAGCCTGTGCATCAGCCTCAAGGGTGACTTCATTTTGCGGGAGCATTGTTAATTCAGCAACAGCAAACTCATTGATGCCTGCTGACTTGAATGCTTCCTGAACTGCATGAAACTGATCGGGTTCTGCATAAATGATTACCGTATCATCTTCTTCCAGAATATCACGTGCATCTACGTCTGCTTCCATCAGGATTTCCAGGACTTCTTCCTCCGATTTGCCTTCAATGCCGATAACTGCGGTTGAGTCGAACATATAGGAAACGGATCCGCTCACGCCCATATTCCCGCCATTTTTTCCGAATGCAGCACGTACGTTAGAAGCTGTGCGATTTACGTTATTAGTCAATGCATCGACTATTATCATGGATCCGCTAGGCCCGAATCCTTCATAGCGAAGCTCATCATAGTTTTCTTCCGCTCCGCCTTTTGCTTTTTCAATTGCACGATCAATGATATTTCTTGGCACGTTATATGTTTTTGCACGTTCGAGCACAAATTTTAAAGCCTGGTTTGCTTCCGGATCAGGCTCCCCTTGCTTGGCAACCACATATATTTCAAGTGCAAACTTGGAATATACACGGCTCGTATTTGCGTCTTTTGATGCTTTCTTTTCTTTAATATTGTTCCATTTACGGCCCATATGTCCCACTCTCTTTCAACTTTGGATCTATGAAATTTATGATTAGTAATAGAGTCTTCTTTACTGGGAAGAACTCTCACCTGATTATTATACATTAAAACACCTGATTTTTTCGAGTATTGTTTCATAAGAAGAAGCATGGGACTTCCAGGGTAACGATAAATAAAAAAGAGACACAAATGTGCCTCTAATTAGCTTAATAGGATTTTTTCCAGTACCTTCTGCACCTGATACCCTTCTTTAAAGGAAACCAATAATGCGTGTTCTCCTCTTATTGCTTTGCAGAGTTCTGCAGGCAGACTGTTTTCCGGCTCATCAAGCCTTAAAATTTCTCCGCTGTTTTCGGACGTACTCTGTACAAGAACACTCCAGTTCTGCATATCCAACGTGCCCTTTTCACCAAAAACCTTAAAAGACAGATGTTCTTTTTGTCCAATTCCCGCTATACCGTTTAATAGAACAGGAATGCCGCCTGAAAGCTTCAATGATGTGGTAAAGCTGGTTTCACATAGATGTTCATTATCCGGATATTCCACAAAAGAACGGACATGGAGCAGCTCTCCGAAGGTGTCCAGAATCATATGAACAAAGTGAGGAGCTACTTCCCGGATAAAGCCTCCCTGTTCCCTGCTGGAAATCCAATCGTTCTGCTGCCATTCACGCGGCCATTGTGTAAATTGCAGGTGCAGTTCTACCTTCTTAATCTCACCCAGTTCACCATTCTGTATCTTTTCCCTAAACATTTTAAAGGCTGGGCTGTATGCCATTGGAAAATTCATGGTATGGATGATTCCTGCATTTTCAGCAGCTTCATACATTTCCTTCGCCTCTTCAATGGAATTGGCCAGGGGCTTTTCACAAAGAAGATGCTTGCCGCTCTTTATAATATCCATGCTAATTGAATGATGCCATTTTGGCGGAACACCTAAATAGATGAGTTTTATGGTTTCGTCCTTGAGCAGATCGAAATGATTGGTATGTATCGCTGCATCTGGCAGCTCAGCTTTAAATTTATCTAATCGATCGGCTTTTCGATCACAAAGCGCTGCAATCTCAAACTCCTCATGCTGCCGAAATTGACGCAGTATCCTTTCCCCTACGGCACCCATTCCTATTAATCCAACTTTAATCTTTTCCTTCAACATACTTCACCTGCTTGTTTAATTTCATAGTTCTCAATTGAATTATACAGTTTATTATAAAAATTCTAAAGTTGCAAATTCTCTAATAAGTTAATAAACAAAAATATACTGGCCAATAATTGGATAGAAAAACAATGAATGGGGACATTAAAAATAATTAAGCATTAGGAGGTGTCATCATTGAACCTTGATAAGGATATGCAATTTGAAATCAAAAGTACTTTCGCGCCGAATCTTAACCGTTCCCAAACACTTAGAATTTTAGAGGTGACTCAGAACAGCGTTGTCATCCAGATGGACAGGTCAAATGGACGCGGAGTTTTCCCGGCAGATAATTTTCATTATTGGATTAAAAGAGGTTCCCTTATTAAATTGAATGACCATCATAAAAGAACCTCATAGAACACTGGGCAGGAGCCAGTGTTCTTTATTTTTTGGATCCGTCTATTAAAGCTTTATGACACTACCCTTATCTTTCTGCTTCAATCAGGCAGATCGCTGCCTGCAGGATAACCAGTAATCATTTACCTGCAGCCGAATCTATCCATTATCCCCCCTGTATACATATTTAATATTATAATGCTGGATCCTGAACAGGTTTAAAGAAATGAAATTAAGTAAATAGCCTAAAAGAATGGATTAATAATATTGAGACAAGGAGTATTGATAGATGACTAATCGTAACATCCCCCATGACAAAAACCTTGATAACAGCCTCACATTATTACAGGAAGGGTATCTATTCATTAAAAACAGAACAGAAAAGTACCAATCTGATCTATTTGAAGCACGCCTGCTGGGCGAAAAAGTTCTTTGTATAAGCGGAGAAGAAGCTGCAAAGGTATTTTATGATGACAGTCTATTCCAGCGAAAAGGTGCTGCGCCCAAAAGGATACAGAAGTCACTTTTTGGCGAAAATGCTATTCAGTCGATGGATGGTGAAGCACATATTCACAGAAAGCTTCTGTTCATGTCACTAATGACACCTCCACATCAAAAAAGGCTCACCAAGCTTGCCATACAGGAGTGGGAAGCATTAATCCCAAAATGGGAAGGAGCCAAGCATGTCGTTCTTTTTGATGAGGCGAAAAAGCTATTAACCCGCATTGCATGCAAGTGGGCAGGAGTCCCCCTTAAGGAATCGGAATTAGAGGAGCGTGCTGAAGATTTTTATGCGATGGTTGATGCTTTTGGTGCTGCAGGGCCTCGTCACTGGAAAGGCCGGAGAGCTCGATCCCGTACGGAAGAATGGGTAAAATCGATTATGGAAGGTGTACGCAATGGTACATACAGTGCAGAAAAAGGTTCCGCACTGTATGAAATGGCTTTTCACAAAGAACTTAACGGCAGACAGCTTGATGTTCAGATGGCTTCGGTTGAATTAATTAATGTGCTGCGTCCAATTGTGGCCACTGCAACCTTTATTGTCTTCGCTGCCGTTGCTGTACATGAATATCCGGAAGTGAAACAGCAGCTGCAATCCGGGCCTCCGGAATATCTTGAGATGTTTGCTCAGGAAGTAAGACGCTATTATCCGTTTGGTCCTTTCCTTGGTGCAAGGGCCAGAAAGAATTTCACATGGAAAGAAGCTGAGATCACAGAAGGAATGCTTGTGCTGCTTGATATGTATGGTACAAACCATGATGAGCGGCTTTGGTCGTCACCGAATGAATTCAGGCCAGAAAGATTTAAAGATTGGGATGGAAGCCTTTTCGATTTTATTCCCCAGGGCGGTGGCGATCCTGCCAAAGGACACCGCTGTCCAGGTGAGGGCATTACGGTTGAGATTATAAAAACGAGTATAAATTTTCTGGTGAATTTTTTAAACTACAATGTTCCAGTTCAAAATTTAAACTTCAGCCTGTCCCGAATGCCTTCATTGCCAGAAAGCGGATTTGTCATGGATAATATTAGAAAGAAGTAAAAATAGGGGCATCCTGCTTATTAAAATGACAGGATGCCTCTTAATATGGTTATTTCGCTATTAAGCAGTTGAACTTTAATATAAGTGGATGCAGGTTAATAATTGCTTAAAGTTAATCAGCGTTCACAGGCATAATTGTCCTTGTCTCTATCATGTTTTGAGTCATAGGCAGGATGTGTAGAAGGCACACCACTTGGATATACCTTCCTTAACTCGGTACAGTTTTGGTAGGACTCAGTGCTGCTGCCTGTACTGCTGGCTGTCCCACTGCTGTCATTCGACCCGCTTCCGCTGGCATTCCCCGAACTTGACGAAGAACTGCTGGCTGCTGCAGAATCCAGGTCCCCTTTAGTTGTTCCCTCATCCCCGAGAGCCCATAACCCTTTATTGGCTTCCCTTGCTTCCCTTCCAAATTCTCTGAAGTATTCACTGTATTTTACATCAGGATTATAGGTGGATGGCTCGGCATAACCATTCAGAACCAAGTGTGCATTGAACATTTTTTCACGTATTTCATTTTCGTCCATATCATCAGTGGGGATGTCCACCCAAACAATTCTAAGCAGGCGGCCATACCGGTCTGTGTCAGAGACATCCTTTTGCATCCAGATTTTCTTGCCAGACAGCTCAGATGTGGTAAATTGGCTTGCTTCTTTTCCGTATTCTTCCACTCTCGTTGTTGATTCGGGAGTGTTCACTCCAATCAGGCGGACTTTCCTCCCGTCTGATGTTTCAATTGTATCACCGTCTACTACTCTGCCAACGGTAACTAGTTCCAGGCCCAAGCTCTCTGCAGCCTGATTTTGATCCTGTTCCTGTTTTTGCTTTTCAGCCTCTTCTTGTTTCTGTTTTTCTACCTGTTCTGCTTCCAGCCGGGCTTGCTCCTCTGCCTGCTTTTTGGCTTTCTCTTCTTTAGCCTTCTCTTCAGCAAGCTTTTCTTCTTCAGCCTTACCTGCTTCACTCTGATCTGTTACTATTTGTTTTTTCTCAGGCTCATTTACAGTTTCTGTTGCATCTGAATCTGCAGTTGCTAAAAAAATGGATAACACAAAACCTGCAGCCATAATCCAGCCAGATCTTTTGAAATTTATCTTATATTTTCGATACTGATTATTTAAATATAATCCAATAAGAAAGACAGCTAACCCAATAAATGCGGCAGGAGCTGCAATTCCCAGTAACAGCATAAACACAATAGCAATAGTGATAATAGTCCATCTTATAACTTTCAAACTCTTTTTTCTCTCCCCTTTTTAAAGTTAACCTAAATTAGCATAAACTTTTTTCCACATAATTATAAACACCAATTCACTAAAGAATTGGTGTTATAACCCAATAAACTAATTTACTGTTTTTTCCCAAAGATCTCTTCCTGCAGTCTTCTTCCGGTTGGCGTGGCAGCCAGCCCTCCCTCAGCTGTTTCCCTGAGTGCTGAAGGCATGGATTGCCCGATAAGGAACATTGCGTTGATGACTTCATCACATGGAATTCTGCTTGTAATTCCGGCGAGGGCCATGTCTGCTGCTGTCATGGCGTTGGAAGCACCCATGGCATTTCGCTTTACACATGGAACTTCTACTAGTCCCGCAACTGGATCACAAACAAGGCCCAGCATGTTTTTAAGTGTTATTGCCATCGCTTCAGCCGCCTGTTTTGGTGTCCCGCCTGCCATTTCTACAATAGATGCTGCCGCCATGCCGCTTGCAGACCCTACCTCAGCCTGACATCCTCCTGCTGCACCGGATATGGAGGCATTGTTTGCCACCACAAAGCCAAATGCTGCTGAAGTAAACAGAAATTCTATCATTTCCATTCGTGTTGGATTGAGAACTTCTTTTACAGCGAACAGTGTGCCTGGCACCACGCCAGCCGAACCTGCTGTAGGGGTGGCACAGATTGTACCCATTGCAGCGTTCACTTCATTGGTTGCAACTGCTTTGCTGACAGCATCCAATAAAATATTTCCTGATAAAGCCTTTCCGCTCTGAATGTACTTTTGCAGAAGGACTGCATCACCGCCAGTCAGACCCGTAACAGACGTGACACCTTTCAGTCCTCTCTCGACAGCCTGTTCCATGACTGTCAAATTGCGGTCCATTTTGGCGATAATTTCATCACGAGTCAAACCAGTTACTTCTATCTCCTGCTGAATCATGATTTCAGCAATTTTTACACCTTTATTTTCAGCGAGCTCAACAAGCTCAGCAACATTTCTAAACAACATTAGACTTTCCCTCCTGATGACCAGCTAACTATTAGTCAACCATTCTGATAATTTGAGTGATATTCGGAAGCCCTTCAAGCTCTGTCATCACATCATGGCCGATCTTCTGATCCACTTCAATGACCATAATTGCCATTTTCCCTTTTTCCTTGCGTGAAACTTCCATATGTCCAATATTAATCTGGTGCTTTGATAAAATATTCGTAACAGCGGAAATAACTCCAAACTGATCGTTATGCACAACTAAAATGGCAGGATGTTCGCCAGATAACTTTAGTTCAAAAGAATTCAGTTCGGTTATTTCTATTGTCCCGCCGCCGATGGATATCCCCACAAGTTCAAGGTCACGATCTCCTTCGGTAAGCTTGACCCGTACAGTATTAGGATGGTCTGTAACGGTATCTTCAACTGTAAAAATGACTTCAATCCCTGCTTCTTCAGCTAATTGAAGAGCAGAAGGAATTCGCTCGTCAAAAGTATCAAAGTCGAGGATTCCGCCAACAATGGCAACATCCGTACCATGTCCTTTATAGGTTTTTGCAAAAGAACCGTATAAAGAAATCTCGGCTTTGGACGGCTGTTTTCCGAAAAGAGTCCGGGCAACACGCCCAATGCGTGCAGCTCCGGCTGTATGTGAACTTGAAGGTCCGATCATAACCGGTCCAATAATATCAAACGCGGATCTGTATTTCATTTTTTATGCCCCTTTACTTTTAAGGTCTTTTAATTCATATAGCTGCAATGAAAATTACAGCAAGCAGGCTTTTCCTCAAAATTCTTTATTTATGCTCCACAGCTTCCGGCTGCAGCTCATTAATCGTTCTGATTTTCTGCAGGTAATTATAGATGGTGAATTTGGAAACCCCAAGCACAGATGCAACATAATCAGTTGCCCCTTTAATGAGGAATGTCCCTTTATCTTCAAGCTGGCGGACACATTCAACTTTTTCTTCGAGCGTCATCAATGAAGGTGCCTTCCTAAAGCCTTGAAGTACTTGATCCACCATCTCGTGAATAACATCCTGGACGGAATTAAAAAAGGTCTCCGATTTAGAAGAATGTTCATCAAAGCTGATAAACTCTTCAATCTCTCCTCCAAATTGCATGAGCAGACTAATATCATAATTAAGGCACAATGCACCAATTACTTTATTTTCATCATCACGCAGAAAAATCGTGGATGATTTCATGACATTCCCTTTTTTGGATTGTGTTTTATAATTGGCTATATCATTAACTTCGTTTTTATGTTTGGCTAATTCATTCAATACAAGATCTGTAATGGGTGAGCCGATTTTCCTGTCCGTTATATCTCCTGCTATATGAATAAGCGATTTTTTTAAGTCGCTGAAATCGTGCACGGCCACTTCACAGCGGGAACCAAACATTCGAACCAGCATATCTGCGGTTCGGATCGCCAAGTCAAAAACAGGTCTATGGCATTCCTTCAACTTTGTCACTCCCTTTTGTGAAATCGCTTTCATTATTATACTACTCTATATTTCTTTATAATTTCATATTAACATAAAAACATACATTGTTAAAATAAAATTTTAATAGCTACAAAAAAATTGTAAGACACATAAAAAATTGCCGCAACAATAAATCAGATGCGGCAATTCTATATTATACATTTTTTAATACAAGATAAAGCCTGTTGACTCGCTCAGTTCGTTCCTCCTCGGAAGCAAGATCAAATTTTTTCAGTAAATGGAATACCTCATTTAAAATATCCTGTGTATGTTCCTCCTGAAAAAAAGATTGAAACAAAGAACTCATATCGTCCGGCAGAAATTCTTTCTGCTGTTCAAACTTATTTTGTACATCTTCCGGTGTGTGATCCAGTTTACATTCACTCATAAAAAAACCTCCAGTATGACTGTTACTTACTTTTTTCATTATGATAAATCATTATTCTATTTTACCTTCTACAGTCCTATTAAAACATATACCTCTTCTGCATAGTTTCTTCAAACATTTCGACTATAATAGAATTAATTGATTTGAAATGAGTGAGTTCTTTGAATAAACTTTCCATGAAGCTGGGCCTGTTGTTCTTTCTGATCCTTTTTGGGCTTGAAACAATTATGTTCTTCTTTTTACATAGTACCCTTGTTGAATCACGTGTGGAGGAAGAGCTGATAGCTCTGCAGACACGCGGCAATTCACACCGTGCTATACTCGAAAAGCATTTTGATGAAAATACGATTTCCCATGTGGCTCTGATGGAATCTGAAGCAAATACAGATGTAGTTATTACAAATACGAATAATGAGATCCTTGGTGCTTCTGTTGATAGCAGTTTGATCCAAAAGTACATAGAAAGGCCGCTAATATCTTCTATAAGGGAAGGCATAACCATCGAGGACAATTGGAAAGAGGAAGATTATATCTCAACAGTCAGCCCGATCGATCAGAATGGAGTGCTGACTGGCCATGTATATATGTTTCAGGATACAGCTTGGATTCAGTCGTTAATTTCACGCTTAAATGAACAATTTTTAATCGCCGGTTTCATTGCCGTCATTTTTACCATTACTATCATCATCTTTTTATCAAAGGCACTGGCAAAACCGCTGATTAAAATGAAGGAAGCCACCTCACAAATTAGCAGCGGTGATTTTTCAGTTTCCCTTCCTAAAACCGGTGACGATGAACTTGGGGATTTAGCTCGGTCCATTCAGTTATTGGCGGATGACCTGAATTATCTCAGAGAAGAACGCAATGAATTTTTATCCAGTATATCGCACGAACTTCGCACTCCTCTTACTTATATAAAGGGGTATGCGGATATAGTTCAGAAGCGGAACCTGAGCCCGGAAGAAAGAAATCAATATTTATCAATTATTCTGGAGGAAACCAACCGGCTTTCAGATATGGTTAAGAATCTTTTCGATTTGGCTAAAATTGATAAAAATACCTTTGATATAAAAAAAAGATCTATTGACCTGAAGGATTTTATGAAAAAAATTGAAACAAAATTCTCACCGGCATTCACCGAAAAAGGTATGCTGCTGTCTGTTATTTGTCGTGAATCAATCACTATTTCTGCGGATGCATCAAGGCTGGAACAGATCATATTTAATCTTCTGGATAACTCCATTAAGTATTCCACAGCTGGAGATAAAACAACAATTAATATAAACAGGACCAAAAAACATGTCATCATTAACATAAAGGATACCGGAAGAGGAATCTCTGAAGAGGAACTGCCCTTTATCTTTAACCGGTTTTTCCGAGTGGATAAATCACGTGCAAGAGCTCTTGGAGGGACTGGTCTCGGGCTTGCCATTGTTAAGGAACTTGTCCATGCCCATGGAGGGACTATATCGGTCTGCAGCAGAGAAGGTGACGGCACAGAATTCGAAATTGTTTTTAAGGGAGAAACGGAAAGTGAAAACAATACTTTTGGTTGACGATGAAACAAGAATGCTGGATCTAATTTCTTTATACTTAACACCCCTCGGCTACAATTGCATTAAATTGGCATCAGGCTCAGATGCCTTGCTTTACTTAGAAACCCATTCAGCAGATCTCGTCCTTTTGGATGTTATGATGCCTGAAATGGATGGATGGAAAGTATGCGAGGAGGTAAAAAAATATTGGGATATTCCCATCATTATGCTTACTGCGAAAAGCGAAAAGCCGGACATTGTAAAAGGATTGAACATCGGAGCAGATGATTATATTTTAAAGCCATTCGATGAAGAGGAGTTATCTGCAAGGATTGAAGCAGTTCTGAGAAGAAACAAAAAAGATGGAAAAACCAAAACCTTTAAAGGGCTGGAACTTAAAGAAGATTCTTTTGAACTTTGGTATAAAAATAAGGAAATCCTTTTGACTCCCAAAGAGTTTTCAATGTTAAGCCTGTTCCTCTCAAACCTGAACAGAGTTTTTTCACGTGAGCATTTAATAGGCTCTGTATGGGGTTATGGCGTTTCAATCGAAGACCGCACCATCGATTCGCATGTCAGAAATTTACGGGAAAAATTAAGAAAAGCCGGGTTTCCTGCAGATCAGTATCTGACGACTGTCTGGGGTTTAGGCTATAAATGGGCCGGAAAGGATTAATGGATGTTTTCTGATATCATAGGATGGCTTTCAGATGAACCGATATTGGCAGCTTTTTTTAGCATATCCATGAACATTGCTGCCGCGATAACGGGTTTCCTCCCAAGTGCCTTTATTACTGCGGGCACAGTTGCTGCTTTTGATCTGAAAATGGGGCTAATCCTATTAATCATCGGAGAAGCAGCTGGAGCAATTATAAGTTTTATTCTTTATCGTAAAGGAATCACTGCGCTTACCTCCTCTTTTCCTCAGCTTAAGAATAACAAATTATTTTCTAAGCTCCAAAATGCGGAAGGGCCGGCTGCCTATTTCATGGTTGTTTTGCTGAGGGTATTGCCGTTTGTCCCATCAGGTGCAGTCACACTGGCAGCAGCATACAGCAGGATGAGGCTTCTGCCCTTTGGCATTGCCAGCACCATCGGAAAAATACCTGCTTTGTTAATTGAAGCCTTTGCGGTTTCACATGCACTAAAATTAAAAATGGAGCTGCAAATAGCCATTTTCCTTTTTACTGCTTTTTCCTTTTTGGTTTACTATTTATTAAAAAAATATAAATTAAGTTAAGGAGCTTATCTTCGGCAGATAACCTCCTTAACTTACAGTATTATTCAGATGGAGAAAGCTCGTTTTCTGTTACCCACATGTGGTTTTTTACTTCCTGACCGTCAGCTGTAGTAAAGTCAACTGTATAGACAGTTGTTTTCTGCACAGAATCGATTACAGCTGCTGCTCCGTCCATCCCCTCCATGTGACTTGCATTTATTTTTACCTCGGCGCCTTCTTTAAATGGCTCTTCTCCTGCATCAGCAATCTCTTCATGAACTACCCATTTATGATTTTCAACTTTTTTACCGCCAGTGGTTGGTGTATAAGAGACCGTATATACAGTAGTATCATATGCGCCTGTAATTGTTGCTTCGGCTCCCTCCATCCCTTCCATATGTCCTTCTGTTATAAAGGCCTGGCTTCCAACTTCATATTTTGGATTTTCAGCTTCCTTTATTCCTTCAGGAACTTCCCCGGAGCCGGAATGGTCCATGCTTGAATGGTCTCCTGAGTGGCCGCTGCTTTCATTATTCGTTGTGCTTTCTTCAGTGCTGGTGCCTTCCTGACCGGCATTCCCATCATTTCCGCCGCAGGCAGTTAATGTTATCGCTGCAGTTAGAGAAACCAGCCAAATCGCAAATTTTTTACTTGTCAGCATATCTATTCCTCCTTTTCTTCATGAAGTTAGTATGGCAATAAATTGTGCAGAAATTATGGAACAGGCATACAAAAGGCTAATTTAATTTCCCTTCAATAATGGAAAATATGTACAATTATTCATAACCGGGGATTGTAACTAAAAAGCATTGAAACAGACACCCTGCTGGATGTCTGTTTTGTCACTAAATTAAGAAGCCATTTTACGGCATTCCTCCGCACACTTAAAGCAGGCTTCAGCACAGCGCTTGCAATGGCCGTGATCATGTTTTTTGCACTCATTTCCGCAAGCTTCACAAATTTCTGCGCATAGGATACAAATTTGCTTGGCAAATGGGCTGTTTGACTGCATCGTCTTAGCTGCAAAGGCACAGATATCAGCACACTCCCTATCCAGGCGGATACATTCCGCCATCATTTTAACATCCTCTTCTCCTAAGCATGCATCATAGCATACATTACAGGCTTTCATGCATTCTAAACAAGCCTGAATGCATTCTTCAAAGGATTGGCTATACATTCTATCATCCTTCCTTTTATCTCATTACAAAGATACTCTACCCGTGCCTTCTTTTAGTAAACTGCATATTTTCTGCATATATTGCAGGCTGCAAAAAAAGAGCAGAGAGTTATCTCTCTGCTCCTAAATCTTACTTCTGTATACCCGGCCCATTTCTTTCCTCTATAAATGGCACCTCTTTTTTTACATATGAGTAATCATTCCGGTTGACTGGAATAAATCCTTCCGGTTTATAAAAGCGCAGCAGGTCTTTGTAAACAATGTTGTCTGACATTTCAAGCTCTTTTTTCGCCTGATCGGAAAACGGCTTACAGGCATTAGCTTCAGCTATTTCGCCGGTTTCAGTAAAATAACAGGTCTCTTCAATCTGTGTATATTCAGGGGAAATGAAGTTGCCGTTTCGGAACGGGACTACTTCACGGTGCTTATCTGATAATAGATCTGATCCCATCTCCAGGTGATTTTTTGTATCAATGCCCAGCAGGTGAAGTAATGTCGGGCGCACATCCACCTGTCCGCCAACATTATGGACAATGCCGCCATCCACTCCTGGTACATGGATGAATACTGGCACTCTTTGAAGCTTGGCATATTCAAATGGTGTAATCTCTTTTCCGATTACTTCCGCCATAGCTTCATTGTGGTTTTCGGAAATTCCGTAGTGATCGCCATACAGAACAACGACTGTATGATCATACAGCCCGGACTCCTTTAAATCATCAAAGAACTGCTGGAGTGCCTGGTCCATATAATTCGCCGACTGAAAATAGTGGTTCACCACATCATTATCCGTTTCGCCAGAAGGGAAATCAGTATCCCACTCATCCATTTTAAAGGGGAAGTGATTAGAAAGAGTGATGAATTTTGTATAAAACGGCTGAGGAAGACTGGTCAGCATAGGCATGGATTCCTTGAAAAACGGCTTATCCTTCAACCCGTAGTTCTTAGTATTTTCATCGCTCATATTGTAATACTCAGCATCAAAAAACTTGTCATAGCCCATGGTTTTATACATTTCGTTACGGTTCCAGAATGTCTTGTAGTTTCCATGGAAAGCTGCTGAAGTATAGCCTTGAGACTTTAAAATAGCAGGTGTGCCATGGAAGGTATTTTGCGCTTTTGTTACATATACCGCTCCCTGTGACATTGGATATAGCGATGTATCCATGATAAACTCTGCGTCAGAAGTCTTTCCCTGCCCGGTTTGATTCACAATATTATCAAAATAAAATGTCTTGCCGCTGTGTGCAAGTGAGTTCAGGAATGGAGTAACTTCTTTTCCATTCAGCTTGTAGTCAATAATAAATGTCTGAAGAGATTCCATAGATACGTAAATAACGTTCATGCCCTTAGCTTTTCCGAAGTATTCAGGGTTCGGAGGTGCATACTTGGCTTTCACATAGTTCTCCACTTCAGTCACATCATTATTATCCGCAAGAGCCCTTTGACTGGCAGACTTCGCATTTTGCACAATATCATATACGGTGAAATTGTATGCTCCAAGGTATTTCACCAAATAATTGCGGTCGAAGGAACGTGTAAGCAAATCAGGCCGGTCATTCTCTGCAACCTCAAGATTGATGAAGAATACAATGATGCCTGCAGCGATTACAGCCAATGCGGGCTTTCGGCTCATTTTCTTTCCTGGTTTGTACCATTTCCTGACTGCCAGGAAAAGAAGCAGAAGCGTATCTGTAAAATAAAAAATATCCCAAGGAGACATTAAAGACAGAGCACTATCTCCCAGCTGCCCCCCATTAACTTTTGCCTGCATTAGTACGGGAACAGTAATAAAGTCGTTGAAGAATCTATAATAAACGACATTTGCATAAAGCAGGAAAGATAAAAATAAATTCAAGCCAATAAGCATGCCTGATTGCCATTTTCCTTTGAAAAACAAAGCAAATCCAAGGAATACCAATGTAGAACTTAATGGATTCAAAAACAGCAGAAATCGCTGTATGTCATTATTGATCCCTAAATTAAATTCGACGCGGTAGGCTATATATGTTTTTAGCCAAAAAAGGATAACAGTCAGAAAGAACACAGCAAGGCTGTTTTTCGCCAATTTCCTTGGCGATTTTAATAACTTTCCCATAAGTGTGGTTTCACCTCTTAAATTGTAAACATGCGAAAAACTTAGCAGCGGCTAAGTTTTTATACGTAAAAAATATGTAAAGCCAGCATTAATAAATGATGAAGGAATGTAAAATAATATAGCACAGTTTGAGATGAAAGAAAACTGATATCATCTTAATATCTTTCGCCTTTTTCCTGCAAAATCCAACAACTTTTCATAATAATTTTCTGTTAACCCATGCAATCTGATGATAAAATGAATTTTCCCTTCATAATTTCTGTGCTGCAGGAGTATTGATCTTAAAAAGGGCAAGCTAAAAATTAAACATAGATGATTGGAGAGTCTTCATGAAAGAACGTTTCTTATTTTTTATTATTGGGATGCTTATCCTGACAATGGGTGTAGCCCTAATTATCAGGTCAAACCTTGGAGCTTCTGCATGGGATGCCCTGGCTGTTGGTGAATCTCAAATGTTTCACTTAACAGTTGGCACCTTTGTTTTTATAAATGGAGTCATTCTCATTTTTATAAACGCTTTTTTAATGAAAAAAAAGCCTGAAGTCCTTGCAGCCATTTCCATTTTGATTATTGGCGCACTAATTGACTTTTGGCTTCTCGTTATTTTTGGTGACCTTACCCCGCAAACATTGGCAGGTCAATCATTCATTTTGCTTTTTGGGATCCTTTCGATGGGTATGGGAGTGGCCATCTATCTGCAGGCCAAATTCCCCGCTAGTCCGATGGATACATTGATGGTGGCCATTCACACTAGATTTGGATTGAATTTAAGAAACTCAAGGATTATCAGCGAAAGCTTTGCCCTGCTCCTTGCATTCTTATTCAAAGGTGCAATCGGTGTAGGCACGATTGTGGTCACATTAACACTTGGTCTGGTTGTACAATTCTTTTACCCGGTTTTCGAAAGAACGCTTGAAAGAATGCAGGCGCCCAAAGGCCCGCTTATCACCAAATGATTACCCTCATCCTGCTCTTCCTGGGCAGGATGTTTTAACTTCTTAACAAAATAGAATCCTTCCATTCATCAGGCAGCAGGGTCTGATACTTTGCCTGTAAATACCTGTCATCCATTAAGACAATCATCCCTGTATCGTTTTCAGAACGAATAAGCCTGCCCCCTGCCTGAAGAACTTTGTTCATTCCAGGATAAGTATAGGCATAATCATAGCCGTTTTTCCCTTGCTGCTGGAAATAAGCTTTCATCATATCACGTTCAAACCCGATCTGGGGAAGACCCACACCAACCACAAATACACCATTCAGCCTATCTCCCTGCAAATCAATTCCTTCTGAAAAAATCCCGCCCATGACGGCGAACCCCAACAGAGTACCAGAAGCATTTGGCTGAAATGCATCCAGAAACTCCTCCCTTTCTCTTTCATCCATTCCTGTCTTTTGAATAATTGCATGTACTGGCATTTCCTCATCGAGGAACCTTCCATAAACAATTTCCATATATTGATAGGATGGAAAGAAGATTAAGTAATTCCCCTTCTGTCCCTTTAGCATGCTCTTGATTGTTCTGACAATCGGTTCGATAGATCCTTCCCGGTCACGATATCTGGTGGAAAGCGGCTGTATGTAGACCTTAGCCTGATCTTTGGAGAAAGGGGAAGGAACGGATACAATGAAATCTTCCTCTTGAAAGCCAAGCATGTCCAGATAATAGTTAAGAGGCATTAAGGTAGCGGAAAAAAAGATAGCCGATTTATATCCTTTTCTGGCCTTGTGCAGAAGACTCGAAGGATCCAGGCAAAATAACTTGATGATCAGGTCATTCCTCTCCTTTTGAATATACGTTACAAACCTGTCATCATACAGTTTTCCTATTCTGATGAAATTCTGGGCAGCAAAGAATACTTCCAGCAATTCTTCTTCCGTATTGTTTCTGTTTTGCCCCAGGTAGTTTTCGGAGTATTGAACAAATTCTTCAAGAATCTCAAAAAGTTCTTCTGGGGGATTTTTTTCTGCGATTTCCTGATTTTCACCACATTTCTTTTTTAATGCAATAAAAATTCCATTAACCTGTTTTGCGCTTTTTTGAATCCCTTCATCCTTCCCCTTAAAGCTTCTGCTCAACTGAAGAAAGGCTGATTTCTCCAGGGAACTTGAATACATTTCCCTTCCGCGGTCCACCAGGTTATGAGCTTCATCGATCAATAGAGCCGTTTTCTTTTTCTCCTCTTCCAGTAATCGCTTAAGTGAGACCCTCGGATCGAAAATATAGTTATAATCACCAATAATGGCGTCAGCGGCATATGCGGCATCCAATGAAAATTCAAAAGGGCAGACTTTATGCTTCTTAGCATATTGTTCAATTGCCGTTCTGCTTATCATGTTCTCATTCTTCAGGAGGTCAAGTACGGCCTGGTTGATCCGGTCGTAATATCCATTGGCAAACTCACAGTTGTCTTTTTGGCAATTGGTTTCTTCCTTAAAGCAAATTTTGTCTTTAGCTGTGATTGTGACCGATTTAAGATTCAATCCATCATCCCCCATCATGGCTATGGCCCCTTCAGCAGCCTGACGGGTAATGGTTTTGGCTGTGGCATAAATGATCCTCTGAATATGGCCTTCCCCAATGGCTTTTAATGCTGGAAAAAGAGTGGAAATTGTTTTGCCGATGCCTGTAGGTGCGTTGGCAAATAAGTTTTTCCCCTCTGCAATGGTTTTGTATACTGCCCCGGCAAATCTTCTCTGGCCATTTCGGTAGGCAGGAAAAGGAAAAGCCAATTCTTGTATGCTCTTTGTTAATGCCTGTTGATGCTGAATCTTCCAGTCGGCGTATGGAAAATAGGATTCCAGAAGGTAAAGTATAAATTCTTCAAGTTCACGTAAAGAATAGCTTTGCTGAAATCTTTTCACTTCATCTGTTTTAGATTGTACATAGGTTAATTGAACTGTCATGTCTGGAAGATTATGATCTTTTGCATACATGAAAGCATAGCATTTAGCCTGAGCCCAATGGACTGGATATGCAAATTCATCTATTTCAGATAGCGGGAGGGAAACAGACTTAATTTCATCGATAATGTGTTCTTCATTTCTGATGAAAAGCCCGTCACACCTGCCCTCAAGCTGAAAGTCTAGGTGATTGAAGGTTAAGACTGTGTGCAGATACACTTCTTTTTGGTCTTCTTCCCCATAAAGTTTTTGGATTCTTTGATGAATCCTTGTTCCTTCTGAAAGCGGCACTGCAGAACGGAAGCCTGTTTCAATGCTGCCGCTTTTATAAACATATTCAACTAACGATCTAACCGATATTTTTATCTTATTATCCATTGAAACGGCTCCTTAGTTTATTATTTCTCTATTATAGCACATACGTTCTATTGATAAGAAAGATTTGCATAATAAGGAAATGACCCTTTACAATTTAAGGAGATAAAAAATGGGAGGAGAGTGAGCGGATCTGTTCGTTGTTTGGGCAGGCCATAAAAATTGAAAAAAATTATTTTTTGGACAATTACCGGAGGATCTTTTATTTTATTGGGATTCCTCACCTATTTTGCTTCAATGGATCTGATATCAAATAAAGTAATGACAGAAGTTGCCGGCAGCATCACTAATGATGATCTGGAGATGCTTGCCGCTGATCCAAATGTAGAGGCCCTGCTCGGAAGCAGCCCGGAGGATTTAACAGCAGTAAATCTTGAAAAGACATCGTTGCCGATCAAGACAAAAGAAGAGGCTGTGAAGAAGATTTCAGAAAGCTTTTCGTTGAAGGAAATCCAGCAGAGTGTCTCAAAAGTAAAATGCGGACTGACCGCTGAAGAGCAGAATGAATTATACAGCCTTTTAACAGAAAGGTTATCAGAGGAAGAATTAACTGCCCTGAAAATCATTGCTGTACAGGAAACAAATAAGAATCAATAGATAATTCTAAAGAACTGTTTTTTATCTTATTCGGAAGATTCGGGATATTAGACCAAGCAAGATTCCGCCCTTTTCATACCTTAGTATGGAAGGGAGGGATCTATAATGTATCAATTGGCATTATTATATCTTGCTTGTATGCTTGCAGGCTACGGATTGACAATGGTACCTGTTTCTGCAGTTATTACTTCAGGCATTGCCAGCTTTTTCACCATTGTCGGCAGTCTGGCTATGATCATCTTTGGTCTTGCCATTCTTTATCTTGGAGTGAAAGCTTTGTTAGGGAAATAGAGTGCACATTGGAAATCACCAGCCCTGAGCGGCTGGTGTTTTTCGCTTTATCTCCTTTTAACTAAAACCCGTCATTCGTTTGACAGCAGCTGTGCTGTGGCAAGTTCGATCCCATTTTTATAAAACTTCTCAGCAATTACATGTCTTAACCGGCTTTCAAATTTCTGTTTGGCTTCAAAGTTTGCAACAGGGACTTCTATTAGAAAGTCCATGGCCTTATTGCGGAAATCCACAAAACGGATATCAGGTGCAGGTGCCGTTAAAACCCCTTCTGTTTTAGGCATTACAACCTCGACTGCTTCTCTAAGAAGCTTTTCAACTTTATCTGTATCAGTACCGTACGCTACGCTGATTAGGACCTGGGCAAGCATTTCTGAGCCTGTCCGGTTCTTGATGATTTGTTCGATGAAGTATTGGTTTGGGACGATGAGGGTTCCCTCTTTAGCAGTGCGGACGATAGTGGATCTGAGACGGATGCTTTCTATTTTACCGATCTTATTATTGATCTCGATTACTTCCCCAATTTCAATAGGCCGTTCGAAGAGGATGATGATGCCTGAAATAAAGTTACCGGCAATATTGCGCATGCCGAATCCTATACCAATGCCGAGAACACCCAGCATGGCAGCAGCCGCTGTTAAATCAAGCCCAACCGTTGTCAGGCTGATGGCGAGCGCTGCAATCATGACGGTATAATAGATCATTCTGTTGAATGAATAGCCGAGCCCCCGATCAACTCCATAGAATTCATAAACAGATGTTAATACATATTTAGTGAATACTTTTACGATCCGATTTGCAAGCGAGACTGTCAAAAACGCTACAATTATTAAATATAGCGTCACATCTACCTCCCCAGCTGTGAACAAGGTATAAAAAAGCCATTTCTCCCTCGAAAAATAAAACAAGAATAGAATGATAATTCCATAAAAAGCTGCCCAGTTCACGAGTGAAGAAATTCCCTGCATGATCCGGTCGTTTTGTGCTGACTTGCCCTTTCTCTTTTTCACGAGTAAGTTAACGGTCCATTTGGCAGCCAATATTACTCCTGCAAACAATAAAAACAGCATTGCTTCCTTAATGGTTACATTTTTTATAAACAGCATAATTAGACTCCCTCACCTGTTGCGTTTTTAATGTTTTACCTATTCCTCTTACATCGATTCTTAAACGGCTGTGTTTAACAATGTTTGAAAAAAGGAAAGGTGAATAGTAAATACATATATTAAGGTTGGGGTATATGAATGTGGATCAATAAACCATTTTTTAAATATGCAGCAGGTACTATTTTCGTATTAATCATCATTTTCCTGCTTGGGAAGATTGATTACTTCCTATGGCCAATTCGGGCTTTAGTTGCCACTATTTTCTTTCCGGTAGTGATCTCCGGTATTCTTTACTATATATTGAGGCCCCTGGTAAGATTGGTTTCCAGGTCTTTACCCAAAACAGCCAGTATTATCGTCATTTTTGCCGTTGTGCTGGGTGCAGGGTATTTAGGATTTAACGCAATCGGCAATTTGATTGGCAGCCAGGTTACTGAACTAAGCGAAAACCTGCCGGCAAAGATGGAGGATTTATCGGATGAAACGGAGAAAGTGGTTGAAAAAAACAATATGGGCATGTTTTCTTATGACCAAGTCAAAAACAAAGCCTTGAACTTTTTAGAAACCATCCTATCAGGCGCTGGCGAGAACGTGATGAAAGTCTTCTCCACCATTACAAGCATTGTGACTGTCATGGTTGTGGTGCCGTTTATCCTTTTCTACTTCCTTAAGGATGACCATAAGCTTCGGCCTTTTCTGTTAAAATATCTTCCTGATAAACACGAGGAAGAAGGAAATAAAATTCTCGGAGATATTGATAAGACCTTATTTTCCTATGTTACCGGCCAGTTTATAGTGGCAGTCGTAGATGGTGTGTTAATGTATTTCGGATATAAGATTATAGGTTTGGAATATGCATTAATTTTAGCATTCTTTGCAATGTTCCTTACTGTCGTGCCCTTTCTTGGCCCGGTACTTGGCATCATACCCGCCATTTTCATCGGATTACTGCAAGGCACCGGAATGGTATTAAAAATAGTACTGGTATTGATCGCTGTTCAGCTGCTTGAAAGTAATCTCGTTTCCCCCCATGTGATGGGCAAAAGGCTTAATCTCCATCCCCTTACAGTTATTATTATCCTAATGGCTGCAGGATCAATTTATGGTTTTATCGGAATCCTCATTGCCATTCCGTTCTATTCCGTCGTTAAGGTACTTGTAAAAGACTTTAGAAGGTTTTACCGTTTAAGAACGAGGAAAAGCTTGCTTTCAGAAGAAATATAAAGTTACAGACTGCCGTTCTGGCAGTTTTTTTTATTTATAGGGCATGCTTATCCCAAGAAATAACAGTATAATAAGAATTGCGCGTGAATAATTTGAGAGGAGATTTTCTAAATGTCATACCCAAATACAAAAGAAACCATTAACTTGCTAAAAGAAATCGTTTCTATTCCAAGTCCATCCGGAAATACCAATGAAGTGATTACATATGTGGAAAAGTTTTTGAAAGAGCTTACTGTTGAAACAAAACGCAACCGCAAGGGAGGGCTAATTGCTTCCCTTCCCGGTAAAGACCAAAATCGTCACCGGATGCTGACTGCCCATGTTGATACTCTGGGAGCGATTGTGAAAGAAATTAAGCCAAGCGGACGCCTGAAGATTGACCTGATCGGCGGATTCAAATATAACTCGATAGAAGGCGAATATTGTGAAATCGAGACATCATCAGGCAATAAATTCACCGGTACCATTCTGATGCATCAGACTTCAGTTCATGTATACAAAGATGCCGGGAAAGCTGAAAGAAACCAGGAGAACATGGAAGTCCGAATTGATGAAAAAGTACATAATGCTGAGGATGTCCGTGCACTGGGTATTGAAGTTGGGGACTTTGTTTCCTTTGATCCGCGTGTGCAGACGACACCGGCAGGATTCATTAAATCACGCCATCTTGACGACAAGGCAAGTGTCGCCATCCTTCTTCAGCTGATTAAACAGCTGAAGTCCGAGAACATTGAACTGCCGTACACAACCCATTTTCTTATCTCAAATAATGAAGAAATCGGCTATGGCGGCAATTCCAATATCACACCGGAGACAGTAGAATATCTGGCTGTGGATATGGGTGCTATGGGAGACGGGCAATCTACTGATGAGTATACCGTTTCCATCTGTGTGAAGGATGCAAGCGGCCCTTATCACTACGAACTAAGAAAGCGTCTGGTTCAGCTTGCAAAGGATAATGGAATTGGGTACAAGCTTGATATCTATCCTTTTTACGGATCTGATGCTTCGGCAGCCATACGTGCCGGACACGACATTGTCCACGGCTTAATCGGACCGGGGATTGATTCTTCCCATGCATTCGAGCGTACACATGAGGATTCAATTGAAAATACAGCTAAGCTGCTGTATCACTATGTACAGTCGGAAATGGTCCTATAACAAAAATAAGAAACTGCACATCTTGAGTGCAGTTTCTTTTATTATCATTCCGTTTCAGGCGGTCTCTTCCCTCTTTGCAGTTCCCAAATGGTAAGTCCAAAATCCATTTGGAGATGAGGATAGTCCTTAAATTGCGTCCAATCCCCGCCCCATTCAAAACCAAGCTCTTTTGCGATTTCGACGACCTCATCCCAATCTGCTTTACTGTTGCCGTTGCTGTCATAATTCATATCCCAGATAACCTGGCCGTCTACAGACATAAGGGCAAAGTCAATCGCCAGTCCGAAATTATGGTAGGACTCTCCCCCTTTTGCATGAGTAACAATACTCCCCTCAGCCGTGCGGCCTTTTTCATATAAAGCATCCTGTTCTTCTATGCTTCTGAAATCCTGGGTGATGACTACGTTAATGCCTTTGTCGGCAGCCTGGGAGATCAGCTGATCCTTTTTTTCAGCAACTGCAGGGTGAAGAGCAGTTGGGAGAGAAGTGTCCTCTAAATTAGGAGGGCCTATATAATATCTGCTATATTCATAAACTATTAAGCCAATGGCAGATAGTATGAGCAGAAAAACAACTAGTTTCAAAAGTGATTTTACTGGCAAGATTTTAAGTTCCTTTCTTAGCGGTATTCCCTATATGTATATTAAATCATAAAAAGCCTCGGATTTCCCGTATCCGAGGCTTATATGACGATCTACACAACACACCTGTTAAATTAGAAAGGATAATATTATCTTATAACTTCAAATTTCACTTGAAAAGCTTTATGGTCAATTATCTTAAAACACTTTACACTTGTCTTCCTATTTGCGAATGAAATAATAAAATAGGCTGCAGCAGGGTCATGAAAGTTCCTGATGTCATCTCTTGAAGGCAATGGGGCTGCGGAGGGATGTGAATGGTACATGCCTGTCATTGTTTGAGAGAGCTTTTTCATCCCAGATAGGGCAGCTGAGACCTGTTTCATATCCATTGCAAAAGAAGTCGGACTTTTTTCCGTGCTCCTAATTTTCCACATCATTTCGTTTCGGCCATGTTGACCGGAAAGAAGCCCGCATGCTTCATAAGGAAGATCTTCTCTGCAATGATTAATTATTTCATTCAAAACCGAACGATTTATATAAACAACATTTTTGTTGTAAAAGTCAAATTTTTGGTTAACGGCCGCAGCAGCTCCTGCGTCTGGGTTGAGTGGCACTCGCAGTTCCCGAAACATAGATTTTTTTCTTGCCATTGCTCGATGTTTGTTTTAATTCTTGATTTTTCCCTTTTAAAAGCCCTGATGCTTTCTTGGCTTTATTACCAGCTGGGAATTTTCTTGCTTTTTTAAAACTCTCATAAAATTTTTTCGGTGTTTCCACTTCAACCACTCCCGTTAGTTTTTTATTTTTAATATTTAAAAGGATTAAAAACGCTGCTCTGCGATCGAGCCTGAGGGTAGAATTTCTGGATTAAATCCAGTTTGTTCTGAGCTCGCTGCTGACTTGGATTCAATTGTCTTGGCTGATTATTCATATTCCTTGGCATTCCATTTACATTAGGGGTCCTGGACCTCCTAACGGAGCTTTGTTTTTGTTCAAATTGTCTCATTTCTGTTCTTTGGCTGCGTTGAGGAATTGCATTTTGCTGCTTCATCTTTTTCGATAATTTTTCCTTCTTCTGCATATTCTGCGGAGGTAATGAAGGTTGGTTATTCATATTTTCATATTCTTTTAACTGCTGGGATTTTGCATCCAGCTCTTCTTTCAAACGATCCAATTCTGATATCTTTTTTTCAAGACTAATATTTTTCTGCTTATATTCCTGAATCTCTTCTTTGAGCTGCTGGATTTCATATAGATACTCATCTTCACTGCCAGCTATGGCCTGCAGATTTTCCTTTAGGTCAACCATTTCCTGCAGATAAAGTTCCTCATTTTTTTCATACTGGTCAAATTGCTTACTAAGCTTCTCCAGAACTTCTTCATATGAACTAACCGTAGCTTTCAACTCATTGATGGTACTTTGTAATTCTGCTGTTTTTTCCAAATACTGAGTTTGTTTATCTCCATTAAGCCAATTCCAAGCCAACTCTAACCAACTCCCTCTCTTTATGTTATTCATGTCCATTTCATGATGAATAGGCATAATAATCTCTTTTATTGCCCAATTTTCATGGATTATCTGGTAATCGGTGCCCAACTTCTGTATCATCAAATAATCCTTTTTCTTTAACTCGGATAATTCGTTAATCTTTCTTTCGATCAGTTTAATGCTCTGCTTTTTATCTGCCCCTTTTTGAGTTACAGGGTATGAAGCCCCTGGTTCTAAGCTTCTTGCTTCATGCTTTAACTGGTGACGCACTTTTTTATTTCCGTTTCCATTTTTTCGCTGTAGTGCGTTCTTGTAAAACTGTGTTCTCTTTTCGTGAATAGCAGCCAAATGTTTATAATCGGATATTTCTTTTTTCATTTGTTTTTTTTGTAATACAAATTCTTTGATCATTAATTCTTTTTTCTTTTTATCTTTTCTCCATTTTCCCTCCTCGAGGCGAAGATGCTTTAAATAATGCCTGATTTCACCAATGATCATTTCTGTTTGGAGGAGAGCATCCTGCGGGTTATTAGATTTCTCCTTATGGACTGAAAAGCTGAGAGTCTTTTGATTTGTTATCTTATTAAAGGAAATCTTATTATCCTGGTCGTTTTGTAAACTTTTTCTGTTTGGCTGTATATCATGTTTGGAGGAAAAAAGTCTGCCTTGAAGATTTTTCATCTCACACGAGTATAGTTGCCAAGTGCCGTTCCTCACTAATACCATTTTGGCCCTTTTCAACATTTCACTCTCCTCCCTCTGCACAGATTCTTGATATATCTATATGTATTTATTTTTGTCACGTTACAAGCTTAAAGAACATTAAGTTATTACTACTGATGACAATGTTAATTCCGAGGTGTTAAGCATGGAAAAGATTTATCTTCTTGATGAGTTTTTAACTGTTCCCTATTTGAAGGAACTCGTGAAAAGCAATGGTTTGAAAATGGTAAATCCCCCGCCGCAAGAGCTTGAAGAGACCCTGAGATATTATAAACAGCGACTAAGAAGCTCATTAGACGAGCCATTTATCATGAATGATCACCAAAAAGCTAAAGTGAGAATCCCGCTAAACCAAGACGAGTACTATTGCATGGAATGGAACATGACGAAGCTGAAGTACCTTATAAACCGAGCACAAATAAAAAAAGTGGAAGTCACAGAAAAGATCATTGCTTCTTCTCTCCCGGCTCATTGCGAAGGTGATAAAGATGGTAATTGGACACTGCTATCCTTCCCTCCAATCACAAGCAAATATATCCTTGCCGAAGGAAATAAGGAAAACATAAGCACCGATCAAAAAATATGGGATGCCTATCTAATCCAGCCTCAAATACACCTCCAGGCAGTGACCCGTTCTATTTATAGGTATTTATTTGCTATCCATTTTAATTATTCCCTTATATGCAGTTATATCGCCGGGCAGCTTACCCTTAAGGAAGTGGAAGCGAGGGTTCTTCCAGTAATATAACAATAAAGGAGTGAAATAAATTTGCTTGCTTCCATCATCTTTCCTGTAAAAAACGAAGGAATAAACGTAAAGAACACACTTGAATCTTTTTTCTCCGTAGAGATTGGCTCTCCATATGAAATCATTGTTGTAAATGATCAGTCTGATGATCATTGCTGTGATTTTCTTCGGGATCAGTTTCTGAATAAAAATATCACAGTAGTGAATACATCCGGTGTCGGGGCAGCAAATGCAAGAAATGCAGGGGCAGAAAAAGCAAATGGGAGCATTCTTGTGTTTTGTGATGCCCATCTGGAATTTGAAGATTCGTGGCTAGACAGACTGCTTGAACCAATTCTTGAGGGGACCTGCGATTCCATTACCCCTGCCATTGGCGCTATAGGTAATCCCAATTTTATCGGGTATGGCCAAACACTATGGGTAAATGAAAGATCAAATAAGTTCAGGACCCACTGGAACACAAAAAGAGATTATCTATTTGAAACCGCCGTTCTGCCAGGCGGATGCTTTGCGATCAGACGGGATGTATTTGAAGATGTGGGAGGATTTGAAACAGGGTTTCCGACTTGGGGACATGAAGATGTGGAACTTTCTATTAAGCTCTGGTTATTCGGCTACAATTGTTATGTACAGCCAAAGACGAAAGTACTGCATTTATTCCGGAAAGTACAGCCCTACAAAATTGAACTGGAAGATTACTACTATAACCTATTAAGACTTGCCTATCTGCATTTTAACCCCAGCCGCATTCAAAAGATCCGTAAAATGATGATAAAGCATACTAAATCAAAAGATGTTGAAAAAAGAGTGATTCAGAATGGGGCAATGGAGAAGAAACAGGTTTATTTGAAGAAAAGGAAATTTGATGATGATTGGTATTTTCGGAGGTTTGGGGTTGAGTTTTGATAGCATTTATAAAAATTAAAGCAAACAAGGAACCAGCCTTCAGCATCAATTAACAGACTCCGAGGATGATTCCTCAAATGAACTCTAAATGTTAAACGTTATTGCTAAACCCCTTCCTTAATATATCCGCTACTTCAGGCCTTGTAATTTCAGGTGGAAGCTGCTCTCCATTTCTTAGCATCTCCCTAACTTTGGTGCCGCTTAGAAAGAAGCGGTCCTCTTCTAAGTGGGGACACGTCTTAGCGGACGCCATATTCATGCATTTTTTACAGTAAAAACTATGTTCAAAAAATAACAGTTTAATTCCAATTTTTTCGGGGTCAAAATTGGAAAATATTTTTTGAGCATCATAAGTTCCATAATAATTTCCGACACCTGCATGATCTCTGCCGACAATGAAGTGTGTGCACCCATAATTTTTACGGATAATAGCGTGATGCACAGCTTCTCTCGGACCTGCATAGCGCATAGCACCTGGAAATACTGCCAGCTTAACTCGATCCATTGGATAATATTTATCAAGCAATACACTATAGCTTTCCATTCTGATATCTGCTGGTATATCATCCTTTTTTGTTTCTCCGACAAGGGGATGAAGTAAAAGACCATCTACCATCTCCAATGCACATTTTTGCAGGTATTCATGGGCCCGATGTACTGGATTACGTGTCTGGAAGCCAACGATAGTACTCCACTTCAAGTCATTGAACATTTTTCTTGTTTCAGCTGGTTCTTTTAGATAGTCTTCAAAAGGGGCATGTGAAGGCTGATTAATTGCATAAACCGGACCTGCAACATAAATATCCCCCTGGGTATTTAACTTCTTCACACCAGGATGATTATGATCGTTTGTGCCGTAAACCATCAATGCCTCATATTCTTTGTTGTAACTATATATTTCCTCTATTTTAATTACTCCGTAGGTAATATCATCTTTCCCTCTTAGGAGGACTTCATCTCCTATTTCAAGTTGTTCAGCCTCCTCTTTATCAACGGGAAGAGTGATGGGGATTGTCCAAGGAAGACCGCTTGGGAGATGCATGTTTTCCAAAACACTAAGGTATTCCTTTTGATTCATAAACCCGCGAAGCGGACTGTAACCGCCATTCGTAATCAGTTCAACATCAGATATTGTCCACTTCGAAATTGAAATATAAGGCATGGAATCTTGTTTTGATAAATATTTTTTTCTCTCTCCTTCAGATAACTTGCCATTTACTAAATTTCCACCGTGGGGGTCAATAATTGAATTCATTTTTTCCCTCCTTAGCCATTTACAGTAATCTTTTCAGATAATCATAAAGAATTTCTGTACACTCTTTTATCGAATAGTTAGAAGTCTCTAAGATGATTTCTGGATTCTCAGGCACTTCATAAGGCGAAGAAATCCCCGTAAATTCTTTGATTTCACCATTTTTTGCCCTTTGGTACAAGCCCTTTGGATCTCTTTTTTCGCACTCTTCCAAAGAGCAATTGACATACACTTCAATAAACTCGTCCTTTTCAACCATATCTCTGACCAGTTTACGCTCTGAAGCGAATGGTGATATAAAGGTAACCAGAACCACAATTCCGCTATCTACAAATAATTTTGCTACCTCTCCGATTCTGCGAATATTTTCTTTTCGATCTTCCTGACTGAATCCTAAATCGTTATTCAGTCCCTGCCGAATATTATCTCCATCTAAAATAAAGGTGGAGATACCTTTTGAATGAAGAATGTCTTCCAGTTCATTTGCGATGGTTGTTTTACCTGATCCTGATAAACCAGTAAACCAAATAATCTTACTATTATGTCCATGAAGAGCTCTTCTTTTTTCTTTTGTTACTTTAAATATAGGAGAATATAAATTCTTGTCTTTTTCCATGCCTTCCCTCCTTTTTGTATGACAGAACCTGTATCAGCTCTTATTCTTTTTAATTGTATAAATAATGGCTATTATCCAAAGCATAAAAAGACAGGGATATATAAAGTAAGATAATGTAATCCCTATGCCAGATAAATTAATAATGGTATGCAAATTGGTTATAATGATCACTCCACCTACTGCGACTCCAAGGAGGTAGGAAGGAAGGATCCTTACGAGCCATGCTGCAATAGGAGCAGCAAACAATCCACCTAGCATTAACGCAAGAACCCAAAACCAATCAAATTCCTTCCAGCCTAAAGAGATAAGAAACCCTGCCGTTGCTGATAATGCTATTACAAATTCACTCGTATCAACAGTTCCAATCACTTTTCTGGGAGCAGTGTCTTTTTGGGCCAGAAGAACAGGTGTTGTAATGGGCCCCCATCCGCCTCCACCGGTAGCGTCAGCGAACCCGCCTAATAGACCAAGGATTGCAGCTTTCCTGTTAGATAACTGGATTCCCTTATTCTCATTTGGAATACTATTAAGAAACAAAAAGCGGAATAAGATATAAACTCCCAATAACAACAAAAAAACAGATATAAAAGGCCTGACAGCTTCTCCTGGCATGCTGCTTAAAAAGCATGCTCCAATAAATGCCCCTACACCACCGGGTAGAATTAATTTCATTACTGTCCCTCTATCTACATTTCCAAACTTAAAATGAAAAAAACCTGAAGCAGCAGTCGTAACCACTTCCGAAATGTGAATACTGGCAGATGCAACCGCAGGAGCCATACCTAGCATTAAAAACAAAGAGGAGGATGTAACTCCGTAAGCCATCCCTAGTGATCCGTCAATTAATTGGGCAATGAATCCAACAATTGTAACAGTAAGTAATTTTCTCAATTCTTCTGCTCCAATCTGTTTTTTTTTATACACGAGGGTATACCTTTATTAGATTCAAAACTCTTGTATCATGAAACGGCTAATGCACCAAGGTAAAAGAAAAAAACTGGAAAGCTATATCTTCCCAGAATTTGTTTTACATCTTAATAATGTTCTTAAAATTACTTGCAAACGGCTTAACTTTAGGATACCTTTCTAATTCTTCAAGATTTTTTATAATTTGTTCTTTATTTACTGAACTAGTATTTAGTAAGTTTGTTAATGGTTCTTCTTTCCATAGTTTAACAGATATTCTTTGGAGTATTTGCTCTAATAACTTCGGAATTCCTTTATAAATATTAGAATATCCACTTAAAAAGTTCAAGTATGAATCATAAATTAAGTGTACATTAGGAACGGATATACCCAAGAAATGCAATATAAAAATCCTTAATTGTACCTCAGGATATTTATTAAACACTCGGACAAAATTTTTAATAGCATCTTGAGGATTTGTCTTTGAAATAGGGTGTTCTTGATGATAGGCTGCTAACCCATTATGATTAAAAAATCTATACCCCTTTTTATATAAACGATATCCAAGTTCATGATCATCCCAGCCGTATCCTGGGTACTCTTCAAATAGGCCTACTTCCTTAATGGCCTTTGCCTCAACAGAAACATTCCCAGTGCAAAATAAGAGCCATGGAAAGTGAAACCCATTCAGATTATTCCCAAAACGATTAAAAAGCGTTTCTTTGTAAACCTTTACGAATGGTTTATCAAATGAATAATTTTGATATGATTGATTACTAACCTCTTTTTCAGTTAATAGTTTAACAGTCTTACCACTTTTTATCTCATTCAAAGTACTAGGAGTAAAAGTCGGATAGTTTTTCAACAGCTTCATTATTTGAGTCTTTTGTTCCATGTTGTATCTTGGATGATATATTGTATATAATCCTTTAAGTACCAAGCTTCCACAAATGACTATTTTTTTGTTCTCCTTATGTCCTTGGTAATGCAGAGAAACAAAGTCAGGCTTAACAATTATCTCTGCATCCAAAAATACAATAACTCGGCCTCCAGCATTCTGAATCCCAAGGTTTCTCATACTAGCCCTTCCAATATTTTGGTTGGATCTTATATATTTTAAATCAAATGAAAAATTGTGTTCATTGATTATAGAAGCAGTTTTGTCAATTGATCCATCATCGACAATAATTACTTCATACTTTTTCTTATCAAAATGCTGGCATTCTAAGGAATGAAGTGTTAACAATAATTCTTGATATTTATTAAAGGTCGGCAATATTATACTGACTTCGTAGTCAGATTTCTTCCCATTTTTATAGGCAGACCCGCTTAAAAAGTCATAACCCCACACAATATTTTGATTTACATTCATATCTTCCCTCATTAACCGAATTTCTGATTGGTTTGGGGGTACTTTCCAAAGTTTTATTGATTGGATTTTTCCATAGAAACACCCATCTTTAATGTTGCCGCCAAAAACCAAAGATGGACAAATGTGAGTATATCTGCTTTTTGTCCCCACAGCTACTTCCTTTTCATTAATATACACTGTTGGTGTCTTATCTATATAAATAAGGACTACTTTAATCCACTCATTCTGATTTATAGGCAAACTTATAACTGTTTCAACATTATTTTGATATTTTTCAACCACACATAACCTATTACTTTGGAATAATATACCTGCTACAGCAAAATTTCCTTCAATATTATTTACCTCTGGTGAAATAAGATATGATGCATTTTCATTATTTGACCTTCTTTGTGGTAAAATCACACATTCATATTTAAAATTATCAATTATTTGCCGAGGGTTAAATTGTGCAGCAATATATTCATTCCCTCTAAAAGTAAATGGAGAGTTAAACATGTTTCTCTCCTCTCTGTTCTGAAAAAAATTTATTATATTTGACTCTATAATTCTCTCTAAGTTCATAGAATTCTTTCATTTGATCTTTATTATGACGAATTGATCCCATTAAATCATGGACCCGGTAGTTAGTTAAAGTACAATGGAAATAATGAAGAGGAAAATGGGCCGAAGTTCTTATCCAGTAATCATAGTCTTGTGCATATTTTAAAGTTTCGTCAAAATATCCAATTTTTTCAATAACCTTCCTGGACATCATAACCGTACAACCATTTATAGGATTAAAATCTTTTAATGATTGTAAAACTTCTATTCCGCTCTTGAAATGTATCCCAACATTATATTTTTTTATCTGATTATGGCTATCGATAATATTAAAATTTGTAAAACTAAAAAATGATTTATTCTCTTTCATAAAATTAAGCTGTAGTTCGATTTTCTTCTCAGAAAATAAATCATCTGAGCTTAACCAAGCTAGATATTCACCATTTGCTATCTTGATTCCCTCATTTAAAGCAGACGCAACACCTTTATTTTTTTGTTCTATATATATAATTCTTGATAAGTATGGTTTTAATAATTCATTATACATATAGGACCCATCATTAACTAATATAATTTCGATATTCTTGTAAGTTTGTCTTAATACGGTTTCAATTGCCTGGGGAACATATTTACAATTATAAAATGGTATTAAAACACTTACTAATGGCAGTTCTTTACTCAAACTTCTCACTCCTTTGTTCGAAAAATAAAAGATAAATCAGTTTCCATATACTATTTTCAACAACTGCTAATAAAATCATAGACCTTTTGTGGATTTTTAGATTTGGCCTAATCTTCCTTTGACTCGATCGCAAAATCGGCCATGTTTATAAATCACCAATTATTGTCCTTTTCATAACCTAGTTTAATGATCAAATCACCAGCTACTTTTTTAAAGTTCGCTTTATTTCTAGATGTAAATTCTTCACGCCACCCTCCAAATTTGCCTTGTCTATATGTCCATGAGTTTTTAGTATCAATGTTGTTTTTCATTATTTTTAAGAATTCACTTTTACTTATGTTTAGGTTTCTTAGATCTTCCCATAAAAAATTTATTATTTTTAATATTTCAGTATCTGCAGTTAAATTATTTACTAGATCTTCGTAACGTATGCTGCACACGCTGGGATCTTTACGCCATTCATAAATTTTATAAGTTTCCTCATAAATGCCTGGATAATGTTTCTTAACCCCCCACTTATTTTCATTTTCTTCACCAATCAGATCTACTCCAAGAATGACAGCATCTAATTGATCTTCAAATAAGGTAATTCTCTTTTTAAAAACTTGATGAAGAGGATGATCAAAAAATACATCATTAATAAAGTAAACCATTGAAACAGCAACATCTCTTAAGTCTCTGTAAATGAATATCTGATTTATTGACTTACTTTGAAGTCCGCTTGAAAATTTTTCATTATATGGCAGGTGACTATAGACCAATTCACCTTCCTTAATACTTAGTACATCATTTTCATTGTTTACCCAATATGATTTACCTTGATATAATTTAGTTATGCCTTTTACTAATTGTATTACTAAATTAGTACTGCTTTTTGGGACAGAGTTAATAAATATCTTAGGTTGTTTAAAAGATTTGTTTTGCACTTTTTCACTCCTATTTAATGTTTTTATGATAGTAATTTAATCTCTTCTAATACAAATTCTTTCATAGTTAAAACGCCATGTTACATTCAAACAATCTTTCCACACAAATCTCCCTCGATAATTACTTAATACGGAAATGAAAATTAAATTTAAATACCCTTCAACCTGTCTTTTATAGGTTATGTCTAATTCTTATTCTTGCTATAGGCTGGTTTTATAGAATTATTCTTTATATTTACAAAATCCTCTTTTGCCTAGCCATGATCAATATTTTCAATCCTGAATTGATTTGAAAAGCAAAAAAATTTATTTAAAGCAGGCATAAATTAATGTCACAAAATATTTTTTCAATTAGAAAGTTTATTAATATAGGTTATACCGGCAAAAGATCTAGCTAAAAAAACAGCAGCTTGTCTATAGAAGCTGCTGTAAAGTAATTAATTATTTTTCTTTTAAATATTTCTCCAGTTCTGTTTTATATTTTAGTTTTACTTTCCTTGATTCCTTCAACACATCATTTAAATATTGTTTACTTCCCATTTTCCCATGAACTCTATACAATGTGAGTGGAATATTTAAATGTCCTATTTTAAATTTTAGAAACACCCTAATCCAATAATCATAGTCATTGGCATATCTCAGTGATTCATCAAAAAGCCCAATACTTTTAGTAACCTCTCTCCGCATCATAATAGTGGAACCGTTTATCGGGCAGCCTACTATTAGGCTTTTTAGGAGCTCTTCAGAGTTTAAAGGACCAACAGAATCAGATATTATTCGATTCTTTTCATTAATGCAAAAGTAATTGGTATAAGAAAACATATACATTTTGTTTTTCATAAAATCTAATTGTGTTTCGACTTTTGTATTAATAAATAAATCATCTGAACTCAACCATACAATATATTCTCCCTTTGAATTCCTTATTCCCTCATTTAATGCTGAAGCAGTTCCACCATTTTTTTTTCTTATATAGAAGATCTTGTCCTTAAGTGGTTTTATCATTGGTATATGAGAAGTTGATCCATCATCCACCACAATAACTTCAATATTTCTATAAGTTTGTTTTAATGCACTAGAAATTGCTCTCTGGACATATTTACAATTATAGAATGGAATAATAATAGAAACTAAAGGATATTCATTTAATTCCACAATCTTTCACCTCTTTGTAATCAGATAAAAATAATTCCATATATTTCCAAGGAGGGGATTGGCACAAAAGTTGATAGTTTATTATTCATATTTAATAAATAGACTCCACAGTCTGAAGAAATATTAGGATGCTTTTCTAATAATTTATTTATATGTCTAGTTATACTTTGGCCAATTAGAACCGTTTCATTCTGAACAGCTAGACCTCTCGTATAACCAAGACATTTAAATAATATATTATTTTCTTTACGTACAGAGAATTCTTCCGAATTACAAAAATACAGATCATTCTTATATAACATAACACTATGAGGCTGAGATATTCCTTCATATAGAACATTCTTAACTTTCTTCTTTTTTAAAGAATATTCAACTACCCCGCCTCCAATATTAAATTGGCCAGGTAAATGAAACATTGATACAAAAAGACTATTTTCTTCAATAAATATATCATTAATATGGCAAATATCTGTTGCTCTGTTGGAAGAAAAGCAAATCTCATCGACTCTGTTTAATCCATTTGATAAATCATATATGCCAATACAATTAAGCTTAGTTTCTGCTAAATAAGCAAAATCTCCACTAATAGCTATACCATGCAGATCTAATCCTTTTCCTGCATGGCTAAAATTTACAACATTTAAACTTTCATCCAATAGAATAATTCCTTCCTCATTTGATGCGACAACAAATGCCTTACCATATCTAGCTATTCCTCTGCATTCAATATCTAATATTATTTGAAGTGTATTCATTCCTTTTTGGCGTTTCAGATGGTATAGTCCTCCATTTTGGTTACAGCAGCTTATCAGTGCATTAAAATCTTTAACTTGTAACATATACAACACTCCAACAATTTTAACTATGTTTTAGTTACTTTTATTTTCTTAGTAAACAAAACACCTTTCAAGGTATTTTATGCATATATAATAATGAGTGCGCAATATATTAATCATAGGATTAAAATATTTGGAAATAAACTTATTCAAATAAATCGAGGTGGAATTATTGGACTTATCTAAAAAAACCGGAGCAGGCGGAATTAAAGTTTTATTTACGTATTATATTCCCAGTGGAGGTATCGAGACACTAAATAGACAGCGTTTTTATGCTCTAAGTAAAGCAGGAGTTACCTGTCACTTTTTGTATAAACAACATGGAACCGGATTACAGAATATGTTAAAACCAGTTTTTGTTCTTGATAAAGAAGAACTTATCAGGGAGTTAGTTATTCGTGAAAAGTATGATGCTATAGTAGTGGCATCAGATCTTCAAATGCTTGAGAATTTAAAGAAATGGGGAATTAAAAGTACATTAATCTATGAAGTTCAAGGACTTGGCTTCTATAAAGAATATGCAGAAAAATTCATTAAAACTCAAGCTTATGATATTATTAATAATTTTGCTGATGGAATTTTATACCCTAGAACGCCTCATTTAATAAAAGCTTTTGAAAAATATTTTCCCAATAAAAAGAAATTTTGCTTTCACAATTGCTTTAACTCAAAAAGTTTTCATTATAAGAAACTGCCTGCTCCTAAGAACCCTATCCTTGGCTGGGTTGGAAGGATAGAAGAAAATAAAAATTGGAGGGATTTTTTAACAATAGGGTCAAAGTTAAGTGAATCTATCCCCAATATCCAAATGTGGATGTTTGAAGACAATACTCTTTCAAAACCTGAATCAAGAAAAGAATTTGAAAATATGGTATCTTCCCTCAAACTGAATAACAGATTAACAATCTACCCTAATCAACCTCATAGTAAGATGGCAGACTACTTTTCAATGATCGGGGATTCTGGTGGCCTGTTATGCTCTACCTCAAAAGTTGAGGGTTTTGGATACGCAGTTCTTGAAGCTATGATTTGTAGATGTCCTGTCCTTACAACAGATTCAGATGGAGTCCGAAGCTTTATTGTTCATAACCATACAGGAAAATATTATAAACAGGGAGATATCAATCATGCTATCCAGGAAGCTAAAATATTACTAACAAACATTCCTATTAGAAATGAAATAAGAAGAAATGGAGTAGCACATATTGAAAAAATATTTTCGCCTGAAATTTATGCTGCTAATTTTCTGAATATGCTTATTACATTAAAAGAATAAAAATAATTTCAACCATTACATTCTTCAACCACTAGCTTTTTATAGGATTTGTATTATTTTGTTAGTTTCATAGCTGTGTTTACATTTTAAACTAATGATTTTACTATTATAAATGGCAGCCATTCAAAAGATCGTAAATCAAGAACATTTTAATATCTCATCTAAGTTAATCTGTAAATTTCTAATAGAAGAAACCCATTTTAATAAGGGTTTCTTCTATAATATTTAAGATTATCCTCAAGTGATTTTTTAAAAGAGATAAATGGTTTCCACCCCAATTGGTTTATTCTTTCAGATGATATCTTAACTTTATCTTCTCTAATGCTCCTTTCAGATATTTTAACTTTAAAGTTAATGGGTGTCATCGTTTTAAATATTTTTACAACTTCCCCTAGTGAGCGGCTTTTTCCAGATGAAATTGGATAAATTTCTTTACTTACCCCGTTCTTTAAAAGAATTTCATAAGCTCTGACGGCATCTCGAACGTCTATGAAGTCACGCTGAGCGTACAGATTGTTCACATTAAGAATATGTTCTGCTTTTTGGCTTTCCATTTCAGCAATCTTTTTTGCAAACATAGAACATACCCCGTTTGAATTGCCTGGACCTATTAAATTCGTTGGTTGGGCAATGACAATCGAAAGGCCATAAAGTTCTGCCCAAGCTCTGGCAGCTAGCACTTGAAATGTTTTACTGAGACTATATGGATGGGTAATTGCAGAGATATTGGAAGGGTCGATTTGAAGAGCGGATCCTACTATGACAGACTTTGATTCAGGGCATTCTTTATGGATAGCATCCAGTATATATACAGTTGAAAGCAGATTGGTTTCCAACGTTCCTGTTGGATCGGACCATGATTGACCAACATGGTTTTGACCGGCCAAATGCAACAGATATTGCGGTTTTACTTTCTTTATTAAATTTAGCACCAATTCTTTGTTATGAAGATCGCATTGTTCTACCATAACATTATCAATAGCAATATCCTTACTTCTTGTAACAGCAGTTACCTCATATCCGGCAGATGCAAAATACCTGCAGGAATGGAGGCCAGTAAATCCAGCTGCACCAGTAATTAATATTTTAGACTTCCCGCTCACTTTTTTTTCATCCAGTCTCTAAGTTCCAATAGCATTTCCTTATAAGGCGGGACTTGATACTTCCAATCACTTCTTGTATTTATAATGGTTCTATCCTGTTTAATTTCGCTATCAGGCTGAATGACAACATCTCTTTTATTAAATATCTCTTTAATTAACATCAGCAAATTATATTTTGAAATTTTTTCATCACAAGATAAATGATAAAGTCCCGTTATATTCTGCTTAATCATCCAATCGATTGCCTTTGCCAATTCAAGAGTAGTAACACCATTCCAATAAACTTCCTTATATCCCTTTATGTTCCCTTTTTGCTTCATGAACCACAAAAATAATCCGATCCCACTTCCTTTTAATTCAGGGCCTATTATAGAAGTCCGAATGGTCAAATGTGTATCACTGATGATTTCTCCAAGCTGTTTTGATTCAGCATAAACAGAAGTCCCATCTGGTATATCATTTTCAGAATAATTCCCTTTCGTCCCTAAAAATACACAATCAGTGCTAATGTGAATTACCTTCCCATTGTATCTCTCTGCAAATTTGACTAATTGATGGGGAAGCAAACTATTAACCTGAAAAGCTAGCTTTTGGTTTTTTTCTGCAAATTCGTTCAATATTCCAATACAATTAATTATTACATCGGGCTTTTGCTTATTAATTACGTCCTCAAGCTTTAAAGAATCTGTGATATCAAGATAAATTCCATCTTCATCTTCTTTATTCCTTGAAGTATAAATGACATTATATTGTGGCTGCCTCTGAAGATAATCTACTATCATATGGCCTGCCATCCCTTTTCCTCCAAGGACTAATACCTTCATTTATATAAACCTGCCTTTCTTTAAAACTTTCCTGATTTCATCCGTGCTCATTAGGTCTTTGCTGGAATTATAATTTATTAGATTAACCGGTTTATAATTTGCATATTTTTCCTTCAAGCCATCAATATGAATACTTGGCAATATAACAAAATACTCTTCATCATAAGCAATTGTTGTTTCACTTTCATACTCTGAAAGCAGAAGTTCATGAATCTTCTCTCCTGGTCGAACACCCAGAATCTCAACATCGATTCCTTTTTTGCCCATATCCTCAGATAAAACATGTGCAAGATCCAGGATTTTACATGCTGGCATCTTCATGACAAAAATCTCCCCGCCCAAACTTTCAAAAGTGGCCTTAAAAACCAGTTTGATAGCTTCTTCAATTGTTAAGAAAAATCTTGTCATCTCTGGATCAGTAATGCCAATCCTGCCTTTTTCTATTATCTGTTTCTTAAAGACATGAATCACGCTTCCATTTGTTCCAAGAACATTCCCGCCTCTTATGCAAACAAATTTTGTGTCAGTGTTAAGTGTATTTGCATGGATGATTAGCCTTTCTCCCATCGCTTTAGATAATCCATAAAAATTTGATGGATTTGCCGCTTTATCCGTGGAAATGTATACGACTCTTTTTACCTTGTTATGAATCGCAGCTTCAATTACATTCTGGGTACCGTGAACATTTGTCTTTAATGCTTCTAGGGGCTGATATTCACATACAGGAACATGCTTCAGAGCAGCAAGGTGAAAAACATAATCAACACCCTCAGATGCTTCCATGATAATTTCTTTTTCTTTAATATCTCCGATCACAAAATGAAGCAGCGGGTTATTGTCAAATTCTTGCTTCATCGAAAATTGGTTAGATTCGTTCCTGGAAAAAATTCTTATCTCCTTAGGTTTATAATCTAAAAGCTGCCTAACGAGTTCATAGCCCCATGATCCCGTTCCTCCAGTAATTAGAATTGTCTGGTTCTTAAACAACTTCCATGCCTCCCATCAATAATTTCACCACTTTATCAGAAACACCTGTCTCGCCATATCCCTCAGGCAAAGACCAGTCTCTTTCTCCTTTTAGCATTACATTTACACAATTCAATATCTTTCCCGAGTCTATACCTGATAGAACATTGCTTCCGCAATCAATTGTTTCAGGTCTTTCCGTTGTCCGCCGTACTGTAACCGTTGGCACCCGAAAAATACAGCACTCTTCCTGGACAGTTCCACTATCCGTTAAGACACATAACGCCTTTTGCTCCAATTGAACAAAATCAAAGAAACCAAAGGGTTCATGAAATTCAACAAAGGTATTAAGCGTAAATGAATCAAGCTTTTGAAGCTTTGATCTTGTGCGGGGGTGAATACTGCAGATGATTCTTTTTCGATAAATCTCTGCCACCCTGTTGATTCCATTCATAATTTCTCTTAGGTGGCATAAATTATCTACATTCTCAGCCCTGTGAATAGTTACTAAGAAATATTCTTCCTGCTGTAGACCAAGCGTCTTAATTATCTGACTCTGATCAATACTTGTTTTGTAAGCACTTAATACTTCTTTTATTGGGTTCCCGGAAAGGATGATTCTGTTTTTTGGAAATCCTTCTTTCATTAAATTTTCTTTACTTTGTGGTGTATAAGGCAGATTAAAGCTAGCAATAGCATCAATTACTTTTCGGTTCTTTTCTTCAGGAACGTTCAAATCGAAGCAACGATTCCCGGCTTCCATATGAATAACCGGGATTCCCATTCTTTCAGCCAATATTGCGCTTAATCCACTATTTGTATCTCCCAGTACCAAAACCTTATCCGGCTTTTCTTTTAGAAGGATATTTTCTAATTGATTAAACATATTTCCAAGCTGGCCACCTAAAGTGGCCTGTTTTTTCGATAAGATATAATCCGGTTCCCTGATCTTTAATTCCCGAAAAAACAAGTCGCTTAATGATTCAGTAAAGTTTTGGCCGGTATGGACAAGTATGTGTTTTGAGGCTAATAAATCAAGCTTTTTAATAATAAGGCTAAGACGGATTATTTCTGGTCTTGTCCCCAAAATTGTCATAATTCTCACTTTGTGCACTCCTTTCTGCTAAAATCATTATTTCAATTCGTCCCTATTAACCTATTCATATATCTTTAATTTGAATAGGTTTGTATCATTCATTTAAGTTAATTTTTTTGCTGCCAAAACGGATTCTTTGAAAAAAAAAGAAGGGTTGCCCCTTCTAATCATAGCTATTTAACATTTATACTTGGGATTAGTCATCTAGTAAGTTAGGAAAAGTAACACAATCCTGTACAACTAAATCTTCATCTGGTACAAAATCTACTGCAGCAGCAGCAAAAGTTATCAGAGCTGTTCCAGCAAGATCAGTAAGGGTAATGGCATATGTGTCATCAGCTGATCCGATATTTTCTACTAATGTCAATGTGAACAATACAGTCCGGTCAGCAACTCCAGGGTCTGCAAAGCTTACTGTACCTGCCCCTTCAACAGTCATCGTTGTTACCCCAAGAACCTCTGTACATTCCGGCATTCCAATTTCTGAAGCAGTAAACGTAAAGCTTTGATCTACAGTACCTGTTCCTGTTCCTGTTGGAACAACGAAATCTTCGACAATCCAGGAAATAGTGCTCCCAGTTAATTGACAGTTATCGCAAATCTCAGCATTAAGTTCCGTAGTATAAGTTCCTGCAGCTAACGGTGCATCAAAAAGAATTGGTGCGAAGGTAATATCAACTGGACCAGTCAATGGATCTGTATCCACAAACGCCTGGCAATCACAGTTGTCGCGAGGGAAGAAGTCACATTGTGCAGGCCATTCGAATTCCGGACATACGCCGTTAGTAGGAAGTTCAATGTCATTTGGACGCGGGAAGCAGAATTTAGCAAGTACTTCTAGTTTTACATCTGCTTCTACTTGAATCTCGAAACAGATATCCAGCATAACCTGAAGGCCAAGGTCTGGGTCTCCAGTTTCGATGAAGTTAGTGTCACAGTCTAGTGAAATTAAACGGCAGAACACGTTATCAGCTGTAAACGGTTCTGGAGCACAAACAACTAAACGGCGGGATTCACTGATAGTAGGACGGAATTGGCAAATGATAGCACCTGTGCTATCAAAGATTGTAATTAGCGGTCTAATAGTGAAAATGACTTTTACAATGGCCACTTCTACTAGTCTGCCGCCTAGCGGAATTTCACGTCTTTCAATTCTGGAAGAAACTGTACACAATGCGTTTCCATCCGTATCTGGAGGATCAAGCGGGAAGAAGCCTCCTACATCTGGAACTTCGCATGTTACATCCAGCGGTGTTCTTCCTGCTGCAACCGCTGCAGCAACTGCAGCTGCGCAATCATCCGGCAAGGTTATACCTGTATCGGTAGAAATAGCATCAAAAACCCAGTCATAAACCTTGGATACCCGAATACATTCTTCTTGAACGTTATTAGGAGTCAATTGGGATCCTCTAATAGGTTTCAAGCAAATCATCCTTTCTAATAGGTTGTGTTTTCACTTCATAGTATGGATATATTTAGAATTGTGTTCTAATCAAATAGCCTGTTTTTGTTGATTCTCACGAATTCGGTCTCTTCTTCATATATATAGGTGTTACAAATGCAATTGATAAAAGGAGACTGTACACATGACCTATTCTGTTTTTATTGATGGCGAACTTTTAGGCAAAGCTCTCTATCAGTCAGCAGTTAGCCTAGCATTATTTTGTGAGCAGCAGGGATTTGAAGCAGTTATTGATCAACACAAAGAAACGATTAATATTGAAACCGGAAGAAAACAGCACCCTATCTCAATTTCTGCTCGTTCAAAGAACCAGCCAAGCCAGGACGCTGTTCTAAAATTGAATGATATCCTTAAAGCTGAGGGTCTGGATCTTTTGAAAGAGCCAAGTATCATTATATATTTGGATAGCATTGACCAGCAGTATTCTGATCAGCAATTGATCATTGAACATAATGTTCTTCTTGATGAAAGGCTCAAAAATCTTCTCATTATAGAGTTTAATAAAGCAAAAATACCTTTTGTTTTAAATGAAAAGAAAAATTTAGCTGCTGATGGGAAACAGCAATTAGCCTTCAGATCTCAATTTAACGAAGATGATCGACTAATATTAAGCATATCCCGTGCTTTGATCAGGTACTGCAGCGTCAAACCTGCTGCAAATAATTCGGCTATAGTGCCAATGCCACTTATAAAGTCCTGGTTAAGCTCCTTTTTAGATCAAGCACCACTGCCTAATACACAAGAAAAGAAAGCAGTAACAAAGGGTCCTGAAAAAACCATGAAACCCGAAAAGAATAAAAATAGCTCAGCAGTCAACAGCCAAGACCAAAGATTAAAGAAAGCCAATGCTGAAGTATTCCTAAATTACACAATGCTCATTCCAAGACCGGATGATGAACAAAAAGAGTATATGGTGAACGGTTCAATCATAATGAAAAATACTGGGGATCTTGATTTAAAGAATCCTGTCATATGCATTAAAATCCCCGTCGAACAAGGAATCTCTTTACAGGGCCAGATCCTGCCGCCTAAACTGGTTGCAGGTCTGGCAATGAAGGGCAGTGATGGAGAAAAAGGGTGGAAATATGTATATGATGATTGGAGAGATAGGGTGAAAACCAAAGGGGAATATTGGATTACTTCCATTCAGGAATTAACTATTCCCCCTGGAGGCTCTGAAGTATTCAACGGGTTAAAGGTCCTTATAAGAGAACCTAAAAATTCCTCGGTCGGTATCCATGCATTTGTATACTTTAATGAAGGCAAACAACAATACGCATCCAACAACACCATTTCACTTTCATTTTAAGCCTGTGTTAAACAGGCTTTTTATTTTGCAACAATCTGCCTATTAGCACATAGGATAGTGTATATGCTCCTAATTGTAAGGTCAGGAGGGCACATACATGTTGGATGCACCTTTCATTAAAGATAATGGGAAACAAGACTATAGAAATCTTCAGCAAAAAGTGATTTATCTTACTGCTGAAATCTCAAAATATAAAAATAAAATTAAGGATTATCAAGAAAATTATCATTACAGCCAATTGGAAACTTTGAAAAATGAGAACCAATACTTAAAGGAACAAATCCAAAAAAACCAGCAGGATGAATTAAATATAAAAGAACAACTTAGTTTTGCAATAGCCCGTTATGAAATGAAGCTGAAAGAACTTTCTTCTAAAGAAGCAGATTACCTCTCTAAGATTGAATCATTAGATGAACAAATCCAAAACAGTCAGAAGCTTATTTCAAACCTGCAGGAAAATAACACCTCTTTACGTCAGAAAATTGAAGAGTTTCATAAAAATAGAATCTACCTGCATAAACAACTTTCAGAAAAAGATTCTGATCTTATCAGATTGAAAAGTGAGAATAAACATCTCCAATCAAAGAATAATGACTTTAAAGACTTAGTTGTAAGTATGAAAGATGAATTGAACAAATACTCAAATCAATTAGAGACAATCGAAAAAAAGGATCAGCTAATTATAGACGACCTGCAATATAACCTATCCATACAAAAAGAGGAAAATGAAAAGCTTCTTCTTGAAATACTGGAATACAGTACCTTAATTAGTGAATATGAAGATAAAATAAAGAAAAATGAAATGAATATAAATGAATTAAAAATAAAAGATGATAAAAACCTTCAGCTTCAACAGCAAAATGAGCAGCTGGAAGCATTAAACAGGGATTTGTATGAAGAAAAGGTGTTGTTGGAGCATGTACAAAAAGAAATAATTGCTCAGTTACTATTAATTAGAGATGAGATCAAGGAATATCCAAACTCCCCTTTTAGTTAGGATGTTATCTCTTACGGTAAACTTATGGGCAATGTTAAGAAATAATGTATTGCAGCTGAAAGAATGTAGAATATCAGAAAGGAGAATGAACATGCTCCGCAATCATACTCCCAATATGGATAACCAGATACAGCAGAAAATCACTAACCTAAAATCAGAATTAGCCAAATGTCAGTCCATGCTTAGCTCCCCTTTTAAAAGAGATGACTCAATAGAATTCGAAAATAACATGATGCAAATTAATGAATTGATCAATAAAAATGATACCTTGAGAAAGAAATTGGCTTTATTATCTGAAGAAAATAAAAAACAAAGGTCATATTTGCATAACCTACAGAAATCAGTTTATGAGCTTCATAATAAAGATTTAACAGATGAACTTTTTATAAAAGAAGATAAAGAGCTGATTTACAAATTAGAAAGACGAATTTATGAGCTTGAATTAACGTTTTGGGAAATGCATTGTAAAATTGAGAATTTGGAAAGGGAAAATGAAAGACTGATTCAAATACCTGAAAATGAAAATTCACTTCACTTATTCCATAAATCAGATTCTGGTGACACCAGCAGTGAGATCATTATATTAAAGGAAAAAAAGAGGCTTGAACAATTAGTAAGTATAGAAACGAACACAGTAACAGCCTTCAGCAAGCCAAAGCTTCAAAAAATGTCTAATAATGAAGCAGAAATTATTAATCCTGGAACTGCCCGCAATATAGAGCTTGAAAGGGCTATAAAACTTTTGGAGGGGGAAATTTTATCATTAGAAAATAAATTGAATGATCAAGAATAAAACACGTCTTTGAATAAGTCGTGTTTATTTTCTATCATTCTCCAATAAGTGTGAAGGCTGTATTTCTCAGTTAGTTTTAGAGTGCTCATTTTGGGTAAATAAGAAGTAAGCAAACACAAGGAGGAGATACTTATGAACAAAGACCAGACAAATGGAAATGTGGACCAATTAAAAGGCGAATTTAAAAAGCAATATGGCAAACTGACCAATAATGAATCCAAAGAAGCTGAAGGGAATATGGATAAATTCAAGGGACAGGCACAGGAAAAATGGGGAGATGCAAAGGAAGCCCTGTCAAAAACTTTTAATGACCGAAGAGATTAAAAAAAGTACTCAGCGCCTTAGAGCGTTGAGTACTTTTTAATGATTAAAAAGTCGTTTTCGCCCCTAAATAACGAGGCTTCCAATATGAATTATTCATATCGCTGATTTCTACACCGCGTGAAGAACCAGCATGAATGAACTTGTAATTGCCAAGGTAGATACCTGCATGTGATGGACCGGACTTGTATGTTTCAAAAAAAACCAAATCGCCCACTCTTGGTGCTGCAACATGTTTTGTCGCGCTCCAAATGGATGCTACAGTACGAGGAATAGAGATTCCCACTTTACCATATACATAGTTCAGGTAGCCGCTGCAGTCAAATCCGGCAGGTGTGCTTCCTGCCCATTCATAAGGTGAACCGATGTATTTCTTAGCTTCAGAAATCAGTTCATTCACCTTTGATGTCGTTTGGCCTGCAACCTGTGATTCTGCCGGCTTGCTTGATGCCGTACCAGATACTTTTAAAGTCTGACCAGCATAAATCAAGTCAGAAGAAAGGTTGTTCATTGCCTTTAGTTGTGAAACCGATAAGTTATGGCGAGATGCAATACCTGAAAGAGTGTCTCCTCTTTTGATGGTATAGGATCCAGTGCTTGCAGGAGCAGAAGGTGCAGCAATGTTAGCCGAACCTTTCACTTTTAGCTTTTGACCTGGATATATCGTGTCACTGCTGATTCCGTTTAAACTCTTTAGTGTACTGACGGAAAGGCCGTGTGTTCTTGCAATTCCCCATAAAGTATCGCCCGATTTCACTTTGTAGCTGACTGTACCGCCAGAAGACCCTCCTGTTGAAGCGTCATGGCTGTGCGGTGCCAGAAGAGTCAGAGCTTGTCCTTTATATATTATCGATCCTGATATATTATTCCATCTCTTTAACTCTTCAATTGAAAGATTGTTAGAGCGGGAGATTCCCCATAAGGTGTCGCCAGACTGAACTATATATTTATTTTCATGAGCACTTGCTTCTCCATTGAACGGTGTAATCAAAAAACCAGCTGTCGCAGCCATTGTAAGTAGTTGTTTCTTCAAGTTGTACACTCCTTAAATTTCTTTGACAACCTAATATTAGTAATAATTCTAGTAAAATCCTATCTGAAAATAATGGACAAATAGGTAAAATCATCTATAATTTCATGGAATTCCCTACACTGGTTAAATTGTAGTAACTTTGTCCTGTATTTATTAGTAGTTATTTCCACAATAACAGGGGTAACCGGGTAAATCTTCGTCATATTTCGGACTATTCTGATTAAACTTTCTTTTCCCCAAACAAAAAATAGATCAGCATTTTAAAGCTGATCTACTTAAAGAAAACTCCTTACTTTAAATCCATATTCTTTTATTTTCTGCTCTGCGTGTCATTCCCAAAGTATCAAGTTTTTCGAGAAAAGGAATCATATACTTTCTGGAAAGACCCAATACATCCTTTGCATTGCCCACTTCAAATTCAGCAGCTGTGCTCTTTTTCAGTTCTTCTACTGCTTTTCTAAAATGATCACCATGCCAATAGTATTGTGCATCTAGCGGTACGACGATTTCCTGGTCTTCTAAATAGCGTTTTAAATCGCCTTTGAGATTCTCTGGGATTCCTGCAGAAGCATAATATTCATCGAAAGGCTTTACTTTATAGCCATCTTTTTTTAAGTCAGCAAGAAGATTGTCAGTGCGTTTTTGCCAGCTTTTCGGTACATGCGGATAAAAACCTTTATTCTGTAAAAACTGGCCTTTTCGTTGGAACGCGCTCTCTTCAATCGCTGCATTCAAAACAAATTCAACCAGCATTTTAGGATATTTATTCTGCATTGCCTGCAGCAATTCTGCTTTATTGGCCCCTTGCTTCATTGGATTTTCCAGGTGGAACTCATTCAGGCGGTCAGCTATTTCTTCCTCTACTGCCTCTTTGATGGCTACTAAAGTGAATTCCTTGCTGTTAATACTCAGAAAATCTTCTTCTTTAAGTATTTCTTTAACCGTCAATTCATCTAGTGAGGTTTTTGCTGTAATCTCTGAAACCGTAAGTACCTTATCATCTGACAACGCCGCTTTTATGCGATCTTTCGGTGTACCTTCTTTTTTCCGGCTTAAGTTTTCAATGGTTTTTTGGCCGAACCGGTATTTTTCCCCGTTGGGATCGATAACCCAGCCCCCGCCGATAGTCTCCTGGGGACTAGGCCGTCTTAAAATGAACCTGTCTCCCCTTTTGGCGACGACTTCTTCTTCTAAACGGAGCTGGCAGAGAATTTCTCCCTCTGAATTGGATAAATCATTACGGTCAAAAAAGACGATTTTGCCCATGACCTCAGCTGTACCAATATGGCATTTGATCGGCATTCTCTGTTTGACGATATGCTCTAAATCTCCCACCATTCTTACTGCCACATCAATGGTTTTCGTGACGCTGAAATGCTCAGACGATACAAGGACCTCTCCCCGCTCAATATCCTCCTTCGAAACACCCGAAAGGTTAATGGCTGCCCTTTGCCCTGCAAATGCCGCTTTTGCAGGCTGATGATGTACCTGCAGCTGGCGTGCCCTGGTCTCAATACCATTTGGCATGATTTTCAGAAGCTGTCCTTCTTCTACTTTTCCTTCATAAACAGTTCCTCTGACTACGGTTCCCTGGCCTTTCACCGTAAATACCTGATCGATTGGAAGGCGGAATGCGCCTTTTGCATCCCGTGTGTCCCTTTCTTTCAGCGTAAGGATAATTAACTGCTTTAACTCTTCAATCCCTTTGCCTGACAAGCTATCTGTTAAAATAAATGGAACATCTTCAAAAACAGTTCCTTTCAGTTCCTCAAGAATTTCTTCTTTTACAAGGCCGGTGAACTCTTCGTCCACACGATCAATTTTTGTTATGGCGACAATGCCATTTCGGATCCCCAGAAAATCAAGAATTTCCAGATGTTCTCTTGTTTGCGGCATAACACCTTCATCTGCTGCAACAGCCAGGATGACTAAATCAATACCTGCAACACCTGCAATCATTTGCCTGATAAAACGTTCATGACCCGGTACATCCACTACTGAAATTTGAATTTCCTCATCTTCATGTAAAGGGGCAAATCCTAGTTCTATGGATATTTGCCTTTCTTTTTCTTCTTTTAGCCTATCTGTATCCACGTTTGTTAATGCTTTAGTCAATGTAGTTTTTCCATGATCGATATGGCCAGCCATACCGATTGTAAAGTATCTTTTCATCAAATCTGCCACCTGCTTCTTTTTGCATTCTTGTTCAACTGTATCCTGAAAAAAAGAATCTTTCAATCAACTGGTTTTATAAGGACAGCATCGCACCTAATGCTCCACAATACGCCCCATTTTGAATAAAGACAGGTTTCTTGCCAAGCATGGCGGTATATTTCTCTAACAGGTGCTTTAACGGGGCATTATGCCGAAGTGTGCTTCCTATATAAATTATGTATTCAATTTGGTGCTGATCTGCGGCCTGAGTGCTTAAGAGTACTATCGTTTCAGCAATCATGCTGGTTAAACTGGCAGCTTTGTCTTCCTTGCTTACTTGATCATCCTTAATTTTCCCAAAATTGCTCGCAGTCAGGCTTCCATCTAACGGTGAATCGAATGGTGAATAAATATCTTTGACCAATAAATCTGCATTCTCTGCTTTCCCGCTGGCAGCCAGCGAAACGAGCTTGGAAAAGTCACCTTCACCAGTCAGCAATCTTCCCAGTCCCATCAACGTGCCCCCGCCAATGCCGCTCCCGGTCACCCTTGAGATACTCCCGCCGTTGTTTAGGGAAATCGAGGTTCCTGTGCCTATACTTATGAAGAGAAAATTTTCATAGGATAATCCATCTTGCTTCATCAAATAGGATGCACCCATACCGCAAGACTCAAATTCAGGAACAATCCGGGCATTTTGAAAAAACTCATTTTGAAGGTATTCAGCCTTCCCGCCTGTTAAGGCAATTGGCGCATCAGCAGCAGTCATTTTCAGCCAATTCATTGAACTGTACAGCTCATCAATCGGATAGCTTTTGTAATGGATTTGACCTTGTTCTTCAAATGCCATTTTCAGCAGAGAACCTCCAGCATCAATCCCTATTTTTGCAGGTTTCATGCAGATTCCGCCTTTCCAGCTTTATTTTTCCAATCATTTTGAATGGCAGCAGCAATAATGAAAACAGCATTAATGCCGCTATCTCCAGTGTTATTATGTAATAAGGGTAAGGTCCGAAGTAATCTAATAATGAAGTATTCTCAGGCTTACGGGAAAGGAACATATAATTTCCTCCTGTTAGCTTGTTTGCGAAAAATGCCGCAGCTGCACAGAGATTCAGGAAGATAAAAGATTGGAACAGACCCTTTCCTGTTGGCCTGAATTGATGAACAAACACGAAATAAAGGCAAGTCCAAACAATTAGATTATGAGTAATAAAAAATTGAAAATAGCGAAAATGAGGAAAGCCTAAAAACAGCTCGGGAGTCAGAATGGCCATTATTGCCCCCGTGACGCCTATGTAATAGACAATCTGGAAGACGGCCTTAGATTTTGATGCCAATAATAACAAGCAAAGGACTAAGCTTATGGAGCAAAGCTGGAGCGGCAGAGTGAAGGAAAGATCCCATTTCCCGCCATGATAAAGCCAGAAATGGTAAAGCAGCTCCAGTGTAAAAGCAGCAGAAACATATACAGCCTGAATTTTTGATCAAGCCGGTATAACCCTTTTCTGAATATGAATAAAAGCGCTGATGCTGCTGCAAATAACACAATCATGGCAATATGAGGCGCGGAAAAAGACATAAAAGGGAAAGCTTTATAATCATGAGAAAATACATCGGACAAACTATTCTCTCCCTTCCGGGCTGGAGACTGCTCTCCAGGTCTGGAAAGGACTAGACTCCAATTAAATTATTTATTAAACCAAAGGGGATCATCATTATCAGCTTCCCCATTATAATTAATCAATACCTCTTCACCTGCTTTAATGTCTCTATAAGCGAAAAAGTCAAAGGTATGATTGTCAAAGTTAATATCATATACTGCATTTGGCTTGTAGGAATGGTTAAAAAGCATCCCATAGCCTAATAAAATGGCACTGTGATTTTTTCCGTATTCAAATGCATAATCAGCCAGAGCCGTTTTTTCAATATACTGATGCTCTTTGTTTGGATAAGGAAGGACCGGAGCCTCATGAATCAGTTCACCCTTCTTAATATCACGAGTAGCAAAGACTCCTCTATTATGTTCGCCATCGCTTACTGCTGATGTCTTAATTTCGATCATTTCATTACCTGCACATTCTCGTCAATGACGTTTTTTTATTTTTCAGCGAGCCTAAACTCACCAAATTCCAATTTCTTCGTGGTTTCAAGCTGAATCACTACAGGAGAGTCCAGCTGGATGCTTTTATAAAATAGCGGACCGTCATAAACAAATGTATGATACTCACCTGATTCACCCATTGGACAGACAGGCTCATCTTCAATTTTGCTTACAAAGTCTTGATTAAGTTCCTTGCCCAGCCAGGAGCTGTCCAATACATCTTCCCGGACACGTATGACTTTGGCTTTATAGCCTGATTCCGCAAAGGCCTTTAATGCCTTAAGACTATCTTTCTCCTCCATCCATAGAGGATATACCGCATCCAATCCTGCTTCGGCAGCTGTTTTTTCTCCCCATTCGCGGTGACCATCCAAGTATAGATCCCCATATGCAATGCCTGTAATCCCATATGTATCTTTTATTTTTCTTAAATCACTCACGAAACGTTCCGAGTAATCCTCAAAAGTACAATAAATAAACTCTGCAGGTATGGACAAGCTTTTAGCCTGAAGCTGGATTAATTCCTTTTTTTCACCATGCCCGAACGTTCTGCCAATTTCCTTTGGAACCGTTGTCAGAAGGCATGCAACCTCGTACCCCTGTTTTATTAGAACATCTAGAGCCAGACAGCTGTCTTTGCCGCCGCTCCATGATAAAACGACTTTCTTCCTCAACAGTCTTCACCAACTTTAATAGTATTGGAAAAAGGATAGAAGGTCTATCCTTTTTCCTTGAATCCTAATTTAAAAATTGAAACTGTGTACGGCTTCCTGTCTGGCTTGCTGTTACTTCCAGACGTGCATCAATTCTTTCCTTCAGCTCAGGAACATGAGAGATGATGCCTACAAGCCTTCCGCTGCTTTGGATTTCGATCAATGCTTCTATTGCCTGATCTAATGATTCGGGATCAAGTGTTCCAAATCCTTCATCAATGAACATCGTCTCAAGGGATACCCCTCCTGCGTATTGCTGCACCACGTCCGCCAGACCAAGAGCAAGTGCGAGCGCGGCTTTAAAGCTTTCTCCTCCAGATAAAGTTTTAACATGCCTTTCCTGTCCAGTGTATTGATCGAACACTAGCAATTCCAGGCCGCTTTGTGCGTTGCCCTTTGACCGGTCTGTTTTTCGAAGCAGCATATATCTTCCGCTAGTCATCTTTGATAAACGTCCGTTGGCTTCCCTCAGTATATCATCTAAAAAGGCCGCCAGGACAAATCGTTCAAAAGTAATTCGGTAAGTGTTCTGCCCTTTTGAAATTTCATACAAGTGCCCGATTACTTTGTACCTTTCCTCCAGGGCTTTCATATTTTCATTTATTTCTTCGATTTTTTGCATAGTCTCTTTATTTTGCTTTTTCATCATAAACAGATTTGTATATTGATCCTGCAGCAGTTTCAATTGATCATCTGTTTCCTGCAATAATAGCTGCAAGCTATCCAGGTCAGGTTTTTCAATCCCTTCCAAGAGCTGCCCCAGCTCAGCGTATCGATCATGAACAGAACGGACTTCTTCCCGATATTCCCTTACTTCACCTTCAAGCTGCCTGATCTGATCCTCTGATTTTTTGGCATCACGGTATTCTCCGTAGACTTCAAAGCCCTGGTCCTTCATGCGCTGCACAAAATTCTGCCTTTCGGCTGCAAGCTTTTGCTCGATTTTATCAGCCTGCTTTTGAAGTGTCTCCAGTTTTGCCTGTTCTGCCAAGAGGGCCGACTTTGCATCTTGATAATTCTGCTGGGATGATTCCAGCTGCCTTTGCATAATTTCAAGTTTCTCAGCAGCAGTTTTCAAACTTGACTCATAAGCATCAATAGACCGCAGGTTTTCAGGAATAGTATCCGTCATCCTCGCCAAGTTGCTTCTCTTTTCCGCATGCAAAATGGCTGCGTCATTTATTTGGTCTTGCAGCCGGTCAATTTCTGCAGTTAGAGCTTCTTTCCTCTGCTGTGTTTTTTCTAACTCAGCAGTACAGTTTTCCAGCCTTAAAGATTTCTTCTTCAGTTCAGCATGAATTTTCAGAAGATCCTTCTTTTGATCGGCAAGAGTATTTTTCAGCACAAGCAAACTTTCTTGTTTAAAGTCAGGACGGTGTTTTTGCATTTGGGCTTTGAGTTCAGCCAATCCACTCTCGCTGGAATTCATGCGGGACTGGGCTTCATAAAAAGCAGACTCCGCTTTCGCTTTCTCGGCTTCAATTTGAGCTGCCTGTTTTTTTGCTTCCTTTAGGTCTTTTTCATCCGGAATATCATGCGGAGATACAGCCGGATTTGGATGGTGTTCTGAGCCACAGACCGGACATGCCTCCCCGTTTTGCAGCCTGTTTGCCAAGATCGATGCCTGTCCATGAAGCCACTTGCCCTCCAGTTCTTCCACAAGCAGTTTGGCATCAGTCAGCCTGGATGAAGTCTGATCAAAATAATTTCTCTTATTGCTGAAGGCATTCATTGATAATTGATGCTCTTTATGCAGCTCTTCATATTTATGAAGCCGTTCTATTTCGTCTGTCAGTTTCTCCAGGTTTCGTTCATTCTCAATCTGTGCAAGCTTACTCTTTTCAATGTCCTGCTTTTCTTCAGAAAGTGTTTTTATTTGTAAATCAGCTTTTTGATGGGCTTCATCTTTCTGTCTCTTTTGAAGCCGGAGGTATTCAAGATTTTTTTCAAGAGAACGGACCAGCTTTTCCACTTTTGCATACGAGAGAATGTCCTCTTTCATATTTTGCAGGTGATTAACCTGTTCGGCAGCTTGTTTTCTTTCTTCCTCGCGGTTCTTTTCAGATTCCCATTTATCTTGCTTTTCTTTTAGGAGAGTTTCAAGAGTGCCTATATTTTTCTGAAGCTCATGAAGATCGGCATGTGCTGCATCAAGATCTTTCTTCAGTTCATGACAGAGCTGCTCCTGCTGATTAAGCAGGGCTGCTTTCTGGGCAAGAGCAATGGCATTCTCTTTGGCAGTATATTGGCCCCTAAGCCCCTCCAGCTCTTCTTTCCTTTGCTTTAGCTCTTCTTTCGTCTTCAGCTGTTTGAGTACCATTTCAGCTTCATAGAGCTTTTGCTGAAGATGATCTCTCTGTTCCTTCTTTTTCCTGCCTGCTTCTGTCAGCTCAGCAAGGCCTGCTTCCATTTCCTTAATTTCCTCTGCAAGAAGCGGCATGAGCAGGGTGTCATTAACACTTCCTGCTTCGAGGCAGGATTTCAGCTCCTCGCTATATAAAGCCTGAACCTGATTAAAATACTGATCTCTCAGTTTTATCTGTTCTTCTACCGTTCTTTTTAATTCAGTTGCATCTTCTTTTAGTTTTTCTTCTATGCTTTTGTATATTTGAGTATGGAATAACCGCTGAAGAATGACTTCCTTATCCTTGCTTTCAGAAGTTAGGAGCTTTCGGAACTCTCCCTGGGGAATCATCAGAATTTGCCTGAACTGATTGCTGTCAATGATCATAATTTCTTTTATCTTTTCATCAACATCCCTGACATTTGAAGCCAGGAGCTTTTGCTCTCCATTTTCACCATACATATACAGTTCTGCTTTGGCACTTACTGTCGTCGTGCCATCGCCGCGCTCTTTTTTCTTTTCCTGCTGAGGAGACCTAGTAATATAATATCTTTTATTTCTTAAAATGAATTCGAGGGAAATCTCGGTTAGTGTATTATTTTTCGCAAACTGGCTTCGAAGTTCGGGGCCATTTCGATCCTCCCCGCTCGCCTTTCCGTAAATCGCATAGCTGATGCCGTCAAAAATAGTGGTTTTACCTGAACCCGTCTTTCCGGAGATGACAAACATGGTCCGATTTCCAAGTTCCGTAAAATCAATGCTCTCACTGTCTGCGTAGGGGCCGAACGCCTGCATCGTTAATTTTAATGGCTTCATTTCAGCGCCTCCTCCCTTAGCACTTTTTCGATCACATCGGTCATAACCTGCTGTTTATCTTCTGTAAATTCGGAAGTGGTCATTTGTTCATAGAATTGTTTAAACAGATCAAGCTCCGACTTTTTCTCTTCCTTCATCGAAAGGAAGGAGCTTTTTTTCTTCATATCTGTAACGGCTATCCTTCTTTCAAGGTGAAGAACATTTGGGTAGACCTGTCTCAGCTTATTAATCGGATCAAGCAATGCGCCTTCATCAAAAAGGGTGATTTTCAGATAGTCATCAAGGTTCTGTTTTTCATAGAAAGCTGGATCCATCAGTTCATCCAGATGCCCTTCGATCTCTCTCAAGTCTTTTTTAGGCTTTAATGAACGAGTACGCAAGTCAAATTCACCATTCTCCTTCATTTCTATAATAGAAATGGATTTTTCCTGTTTAGCTTCGGAAAAAGAATATTTTAATAGGGAGCCTGAATAGCGGATCTTGTCATGCTTTATGGCATCAGGACTATGCAAATGACCAAGTGCCGTATAGGAGAAAGGATCAAAGCTGCTTGAATGGACACAGCCTGATCCTCCGACAGAGAGGGTCCTCTCCGAATCACTGGTAGCACCGCCCAATACAAAAGCATGTCCGACAAGAACGTTCGGTTCATTTGGATTCAGGTACTCTTCAATTCTGTTCACAATTGCCTTCATTGCATCATCATGGGAATGCACACGGTCGTCATCAAGCAAATGCCTGACCATTCCGGGTTCAGCATACGGAACCAGATAAAAGTTCACACCATTAATATGTATGGGCCTAAAATCATTTACCAGTTTTCCAGACAGGTAGAACTTGCTTTGTTTGTACCAGGAGCTACCAAAGGACAGCCTTTCAGCGCTGTCATGGTTTCCTCCTATGGCAACCACAGGTGTATTGAGCTCTACATTTATTTTAAAAAGGATTTCATTCAGCAATTCTACAGCATCAGTCGGAGGTACGGAACGGTCATATAAGTCTCCTGCAATAACGACTGCATCCGGCTTTTCTTCCTCTACCACATCAATAAATTGATGCAAAAAATGACGCTGATCTCCGGTCATATATACACCATGGACCAGCTTGCCCAAATGCCAATCAGCGGTATGGATAAATTTCATATCTAACACCCTCTTTTCCTTGCCTGAGATTCTTTCTGCAATGTTACCATTATACCAAATCAAAAAACGGCAATGGCTCAGCAAAATTTGACAGAACATTCGTTCTAATTATATCAGAGATTATTTCCAAAACATAGCATTATTCGAAAAGAAAAAGAGCCCAACAAAGGCTCTTTCATCTATTGCTTTTTTAGCTTAGGGAAGTTAATCAAAATGGCAATAACACCGCAAATGCCAATTAATATTGGATAAATGGAATATGCCATGATGCTCACCGGCGAAATGGCAGCGAGCCCGGAAGCAGCCAGCATCTGTGCCCCATATGGGATAGTCCCTTGTACAAAACAGGCAAATATATCAAGAATACTTGCTGATTTACGTGGGTCAATCTCATATTGATCTGCAATTTTTTTGGCAAGCGGCCCTGCAATAATGATGGCAATTGTGTTATTGGCTGTAGATAAATTTGTCAGGGTGACAAGTGACGCAATACCAAATTCAGCTCCCCTGCGAGATTTTATTTTGCTTGTAGCCATGTGAAGCAAGTAATCGATTCCCCCATTAAATCGGATGATCTCAACCAATCCGCCAATGAGGATGGCAATTATCGCAAGGGTCTGCATACCAGCCATTCCTTCAGCAATCATTTGCAGGAATGAAACAAAGGTATAGCTGCCGTCTGCAATTCCGATCAGCCCTGCAAGAAGGATACCCCCGCTAAGGACAAGAATGACATTCATGCCAAGCAAAGCTGCAGCCAATACGCCAAGATAAGGGATTACTTTCAAAAAGCTGTAATCCCCGCTGGTTACCACGCTTTCCTGACCTGCTGTTAAAATCCCAAGAATCAAAGCCGTAAGCAATGCAGCAGGCAGGACGATTAAGAAATTCACACGGAATTTATCGGTCATTCTCGTTCCTTGTGTCCTGACCGCTGCAATGGTCGTATCAGAAATGACGGAAAGATTATCCCCGAACATGGCACCGCCTATTATTGCTGCCATGGCCAATGCGACGGAAATATCTGTCTCCGCAGAAAGAGCTACACCAATTGGAGCGAGAGCTACAACTGTCCCCATTGATGTTCCCATTGATAATGAAATAAAGCATGCAATGATAAAAATTCCGACCATAAGCAGATTCTGCGGGATAAAAGAGAGTGCAAGGTTCACTGTTGAATCAACTGCACCCATACCTTTAGCTGTACCAGAAAAGGCCCCTGCCAGGATAAAAATGATGGACATTAATATAATATCGGGATGACCTGCCCCTTTAGTGAATATCTCTACTTTTTCCATGAATGGCTTTTTTCTGTTCATTGCCAGTGCTATTCCGGCTGTAGCGGATACAATGACAATGATTGGAATGCTATTGAAATCTCCTGTTGCTATGCCGCTTCCAATAAAAATTAGAAGGAAAGCCAAAAGCGGCAATAATGCCCAGGGATTGCCCTTGTTTTTCATTAAAAATCTCCTCTCCGAATGGATTTTCCAGCAAAATAAAAAGACCTCTTCAAGCAAGAAGAGATCTTAACAAATCAATCGTTCTCTTCTTATCTGCCAAGCACCTATGCTTGCTGGATTTGGCACAGCGCTCTATAGAGCCCGCTGCCGAGACATCTTCGGGCCAGTCCCTCAGTCTCTCTTGATAAGTGATTTATATGAAATTATTCTGAAATAACTCACGCTTGAAAATTATACAGGAAACTCGCGAAACTTCAAGCACTTTTTTGTTATAGATTAAGAATCTGAATAATACTTTAAAAGGGGAAAGATGGGGATTATGAATTTAAAAAAGCCGCAATGCGGCTTAAAATTAGTGCAGATCTTTTGAATTTGGCGGGGAATGCCCCTTTTTCAGCTCCTGAAATATATCACCTGATGCTTGTGGTGCAGGCTGAACGGGTGACTGCAAAATCATTTCTCCTATCAGCCTTTTAAATTCTCCAACAGTCAAAGGCTTCGCATCATTCATTAACTCATACCCAAGCTGTCCATTCGGTTCAAGCGTAGCCATTTTGACATCTGAAATTTTTGTGATTCCGTTGGTTCTAAGCCTCATTTCCAGCTGATCAGCTGTAAAGCGCAGCTTCCTCATATTTGCTGTTTTTAGCTTCCCGTCCTCAATCACAATTTTGGATTTGCCCGTTATAAATTTTTCAATAAAATTAAACTTTACCTGCAGATATTCCATTAATATTAATGATCCGATTAAGATAGCTGCTGCCACAATCGTTTTCCAAACACTTGTCTCAATGATCGGCTGAATGATAATGGTACCTATTGAAATCATCACAACTGTTTGAGCTAATGTCATTTGCGAAATGGATTTTCTTCCGGCCACACGTAAAAGCAATACCCCTGAAAAAATTAAAAGGACTGATTCCCATAAAAAATCCATCTTATACCACCTTCCCTTTTTCCCATAGGTTGTGGCATAGCATGTACTTATATACAATCGTTGATAAATAAAACAGCCTGACCAAATGGCCAGGCTGTTTTTGTATGGGTCTGTCGATTATAGTTTAGTTACGTTAGCTGCTTGAGGTCCGCGTGCACCTTCAACAACTTCGAAAGAAACTTCTTGGCCTTCTTCTAAAGATTTGAAACCTTCAGATTGGATAGCAGAGTAATGTACGAATACGTCGTTTCCGTCTTCACCTTCGATGAATCCGAAACCTTTTTCAGCATTGAACCATTTTACTTTACCGTTTTTCATGAAAAAAATCCTCCTATTGGCTAGAAAAAGCCATGTGTAAATTCACCATATACACGCTTATAACTTTACGTTCATTACTCATCCAGACCATTGCCTAACGGTTGAAAAAGCAGCTAGCAAAATATAACACGATGCATAACGGCTGATTCAAATTTAGCACTTATAGGAAGGAATGTCAACTATACCACCCGTTTGCAAAAGGAATTTTCAAACTATTTCGTCTTCCGTAGATTCCAAAATGTGTAAATCTATCATGATATATCTACCATTTTAGAGACAATCAGACAAACAAATTATATGATGCATTCATAAAATATAGAAAACAGGATCAGGAGGTGAGTGGATTGAACTTACTGGATTTTTTAAACCAGAATTATTACATGCTGGTCCCGGCCTTGTGGGTAATTGGGTATGCATTGAAACAGACACCAAAAATTCCTGATTGGTCCATCGTATGGATTCTTGTAATCATTTCTGTTTCCGCAGGCAGCCTGGCATTTGGCTTTTCTTTTGAAGGGCTCCTTAACGGAATCGTTGCAGCAGGCGTTGCGGTGCTTGGACATCAAATGATGAAACAGACTATAGAAGGTGCATATAGCAATAAAAAGAATTAGATGATATCAAAAAAGGTTCATCCCAATTAGGATGAACTTTTTATTTACTCTATTATTTTAAGCTGGCCAGAACTTTTTCAATATACTCACCAGTCATTTCCTGTGCTTTTGCCAAACTGTATACATGATTCGATGCCCAGTAATCATAAAGCCTGGCAAGATCATTTCGGTCATATACTTTATTCGCAAATGTGCTGAAGAAATAAACGATCAGGACATTCACGACATTTGCCGGCAGCTGTTTTCTGTTTGCAAGCGTGCCCAAAGCGATTTTTTCCAATCCTCTAATATTACCGCCTGTTAAGTATTCAACCATCTCAAGCGGGGAGGAAGTTTCACACTTTTGAATAAAATCAGGGTCATTTAATAAATTTAACATAGGTCTCTCCCCTCTATAACTTCTATTTATACACATTTGGAGGAGATCAATAAACCCTTTTGGGTATTTTGTATCAAAAATGATATAAATAGCTGAGATTTGTTAAATAAATGTCACTTGCTTTTAGGTTAACCGCGAATGAACCCTCCCTCGGAATGGATCACCTGCCCTGTTATCCACTTTGACTCTTCACTTGCCAGAAATGCTGCAAGATTGGCTGCGTCTTCAGGCTGGCCGATTCTGCCGGCTGGAAATTTAGGCAATAGGTGATTTCTTATGCCTTCATCCATCCATGTAGAGTCTGTTGGACCAGGGTTAATCGCATTGACGGTTATTCCTAAATGAGCAATTTCTGTTGACAGAGATCTGGTAAACGCCGTGATGGCTGCTTTAGTAGAAGCATAAGCCAATTCACCGGGCATTGGACCCAGCTCTTGTCCGGAAGTCATATTAATGATTCGACCGTAAGGCAAATTCCAATCCGGAAATCTTTTGGCAAATTCAGTGCAGAGAAGAAATAGGGCTCTCATATTAACCGCATAGTGTGCGTCCAGTGTTTTTGCATCAAGCTCCAGATATCCATCTCTTGTTGAATGAGCTGCATTATTAACAAGTATCATCGGCTTTCCAACTATCAAGGCAGCAGATTCAAGCACCTTTTCTGCTGATTGAACATCCGATAAGTCTGCTTCAAGACCTTTGCATTCAACCCCGATTTCCGATATCTCATTGCTGAATACTTTTTCCCAATGGGGCTCGGCATCCCAATAAGTAAAGAATATGTTAAAATTTTGAATAGCCAGCTTTCGGCATATAGCAGCACCTATGCCTTTATGGCTGCTGACACCTGTAACAATAACAGTCTTATTCTGTTGATTCATCAGCTTTCCCTCCAATTTGGCCTGCTGCGGGGTAGCCAGGAGATAAAGATTCCAATAAAAAAGCAGATACACAACAAGGTATCAGCCAGCTTATGGTTTAAGAATTCACAGCAGGGCATACCTTGTTTTCATCATTTTTAAAAATAGAGAGACCTTTCCGACATTATGAGAAAACTGCTCTATTTTAGCTAAAAATGATTACATGTTCTGCCACATAATAGAATCTCAATTCCCCTTCCGTATATCTCCTAGTTTGAGAATATCTGCAGGGCCGGGAAAAATCAACATAATTTTTCAGATTGCTCTGTTAGTTTCCGTCAGAGCTCATCCGGACATTAAAAGGAAACGATTATGTTATTTTGTCTCCCTGTGCAGGGTGTGTTTTTTTAGCTTTGGAGAGTATTTCATTAATTCAATCCTATGTGGATTATTTCTATTATTTTTGGTTGTTATATAGTTGCGATCCCCTGTTTCAATGCATGCCAAAGTAATTTTCACTTTCATACTATTTCCTCCATCCTAGTAGAATTAAAAGGTGGCAGCCTGTCAGCCAGCCTGCTCCAGGCTGAACTCATTTCTTTGTCGGTTAGTAAACAATCATCCAGGCTTGATGCAACCTCTTCTTGTTTCATATCCATGCCAATGAATACAAGCTCTGTCATTCTGTCTCCAAATTCCTTATCCCATCTAATAAGAAGTTCTGGGTCATTTTTTAAAATTTCGTTTCTTTCCACTTCTGGAAGGGCTGCTATCCATTCCCCGGCACCTTGCAGTGTTATGGATGGCCCTGCCTGAGACAGGAGCCCAGCCATGTCATTTCGGGAAGCCAGCCAGAAAAAGCCTTTGGCTCTCACAATATCTGCAGGGAATTCTTCTAGCCATTGCATGAATCTTTCTGGATGGAAAGGCCTTTTCCTTCTATATACAAAGGATGAAATTCCATATTCTTCAGTTTCCGGTGTATGTTCCTCATTAAGCTCCTTAATCCAGCCTGCTCCCTGGCTCGCCGTTTCAAAATCAAAAAGACGAGTATGAAGGATCTCTTCCGGTTCAACCCCTGAATTTACGGCATTAATAATTTTCGCTTCAGGATTTAACTTTTCTAATATAGCCCTAAGCTCATCAGCGCTTTCCGGATCAACCAAATCCATCTTGTTCAGCACTATAACATTTGCGAATTCTATTTGATCAATTAATAAGTCAACAATTTCCCGAACGTCACTTTCATCTGTGCCCTGTTTGCGGTCCAGCAGAGTTTCTCCGGATGCAAAGTCATGCCAAAAACGATTTGCATCTACAACTGTAACCATGGTGTCAAGAGTGCACCATTTTGAAAGGTTAATACCCAAACTTTCATCCATATAAGTAAAAGTCTGGGCAATCGGAATAGGTTCTGAGATGCCTGAGGATTCAATCAGGATATAATCGATATCCCCTTCTTTAACCAGCCTTTCCACTTCTATCATTAAGTCTTCTCTCAGGGTACAGCAGATACAGCCGTTTTGAAGCTCAACCAGCTTTTCATCGGTTCTGGTAAAACCGCCTTTTTTTACCATGGATGCGTCTATGTTGACTTCACTCATATCGTTTACAATCACTGCAATTTTCTGATTGCTGCGATTATGTAGTATGTGGTTGAGCAGAGTGGTCTTTCCTGAACCTAAATAGCCGCTCAGTACAGTGACGGGTAACTTCTTTATCATGGATTCTCTCCTTTTCGGTATAAATAGTAATTATTACGATTTATTTTTGATTACTCCCCCTCACCCTGATTAGATATAGTGTTTACTCGAGAATATTGGTGGATTTTTATTAAATCGTAATTGTTACGATTTAAATCATATTAAAATTTTCTTTCGATTGCAAGGATAGACTTTATATTTTTTTATCCTCCAATTCTCCTATCCTTTCAAAATGCTCATAATCCCATTTACAATATCATAAAATTAATATAGAGTATAAAACGAAATCATTACGATTTTTAAACACAGGAGGATACTATGAATCGAGTTGTTCGCAGCCATATCATTGATATAACGGGCATAATTTTGATAGCCATTCTGGTATATTTAATATCTTTCAGCTCTGGCTTAGGTTTATCTTTTGATATTCCCCCTTCTCTGTTAAATTTGAATGTTATCTTTATCAGCATCTTAATAGAAGCGTTGCCTTTTGTCCTGATAGGTGTGCTGATTGCAGGGTTTATCCAAATTTTCATTACAGAAGACCATATAAAAAGGTGGATACCGAAAAATAGAACGGCTGCTGTTGTCATGAGCTGCGTGGCGGGCGCCCTTTTTCCAGCGTGTGAATGCGGAATTGTCCCCATTATCCGCCGTCTTATGTCCAAGGGTGTTCCAGTATATGCAGCGATTGGTTTTATGCTGACTGGGCCCTTGATTAATCCCATCGTCATTGCTTCTACATACATGGCTTTTGGAAACGATTTTGAAATGGCGGGCTTAAGAATGGGACTTGGATTCCTAATTGCTATAATAGTCGCCTTTAGTGTGAGCATCTTCTTTAAGTCCGGGCAATTGAAAAATAATCTTCATTTACCCCACAGCAGCGAATACAATCGTTCTTTCCTGGACCGGATTTGGTCGATGCTGACTCATTCAATCGATGAATTTTTTGACATGGCCAAATATTTAATAATTGGTGCTTTATTAGCTTCCATTGTACAAGTCTATATGCCCGCAAAAACATTTCTTCAAAATGCTGATAATCCGGTTGTATCCTTGCTGATCATGATGGGCTTTGCTTATGTGTTGTCACTATGCTCAGAGGCAGACGCTTTTATTGGTGCCTCATTCAGCAGCATATTTCCTAAGTCTTCCGTACTGGGGTTCCTGATCTTTGGTCCAATGATCGATTTTAAAAATACAATCATGATGCTTAGTGTGTTTCGGATGAAGTTTGTTCTTGGGGTATTAGCGCTGACTGCTTCCGTTGTCTTTTTCACGCTGGTTCTTGTACAGAATTTCATTTAGGAGGATTGCTATGAAAATCCATTTTCAGCAGGCATTGAGGGCGCTGATTCTACTGGCTTTTTGCGGACTGATTTTTCAGCTTCATTATACAGGCGATATAACCAAATATATTAATCCGAAGTATGTCCGCTTAAGTCAATCCGCTTCCATACTGTTTTTATTTTTATTTTTTATTCAGATTACCAGGATATGGAGTTCCAAAAGAGAAAAAGAGGATCACGAACACCATCACGGCGAGGATTGCTGCCACCATGACCATCATAGCTGTTCTCATCACCATGATCATGGTGATACACCGTTTACAGGTAAAAAGCTGCTTTCATACTCTATTATATTATTTCCACTTTTAACAGGATTCTTCTTACCCGCGAGGACGCTTGATGCTTCAATTGCTGAAAAGAAAGGCGGGCTGGCCATACTTGGGAATCAAAAACAAGAGGTGAATACATCGGCAGGCTCTGAAGAATCAGACTTTGACCTTGAAGACTATTCTTTTGAAGAAGAGCTGGAAGAAGTTGAGGAGCTGGAACATGACCTGTCTGTAAATGAAGAAGTAGAGGAAATATCCAATGAAGAGTTTGAGCAATTAAAAAAGGACCTTTATTCGGCTTCTGCTATTAAGATGGATGATAAAGTTTTTAGCTTGTATTATGAGGAAATCAGTAAGGATATTGATAAATTCATCGGCAGGGAAATTGAATTTCAGGGATTTATATATAAAGAAGAAGGACTTGCTTCCAATCAGCTTGTCATTTCGAGGTTTTTGATTACGCATTGTGTGGCAGATGCAAGTATAATTGGCTTTCTTTCAGAAATGGAGGAAGCTCCGGAACTCTATGATAATATGTGGGTTAAAGTTAGCGGAGTCATAGATAAGGCATCCTATAATGGGACGGAGCTTCCTCTGATTAAAATTAAGGAATGGAAAGAAATTGAGGAGCCGTTTATTCCATATCTGTATCCCTTAACCATTAAAGTCTTATAGTACAAATCAAAAGGGACTCAGCTGAGTCCCTTTTATAATTTAAATCTCGATACAACCTCCTGCAGTTCTTCCGCAAGCTTTGCAAGTGATCCTGCTGAAGTTGATACTTCTTCCATTGTCGCGAGCTGTTCTTCTGTTGCGGCAGAAGTTTCCTGTGAAGCTGCTGCATTTTTTTCTGAAATGTCCTGCACATTTGTCATGACTTCAATGATCTGGCTGGTTAAGGCAGTCAGTTCCTCCACTGAGGATGAAACTTCCTCGACTTTATATGTTACATTACCCATTGAATCGGCGATTTCGGCAAAAGCAGCACTTGCTTCCATCGTGTCTTCAAGGCCTTCTTTTACCTGCTCATTCCCTTTCTCCATTGCCTGAACGGCCTGCTTTGTTTCTTCCTGAACAAGTCCGATCATTTGCTGAATCTGAACAGCAGATTGTTTGGAACCCTCTGCCAGTTTGCGGACTTCATCGGCGACAACCGAAAAGCCCCTGCCATGCTCACCAGCCCTTGCAGCTTCAATGGCAGCATTGAGTGCAAGCAAATTGGTCTGCTCGGCGATAGTGGTGATCAGTTCCACAATATTGCTTATTTCTCTTGATCGGGATTCGAGCGTATAAATATACTGTGTGGCATCGCCTACCGAAATATTTATTTCATTCATCTGCCTTACAACATTTTCGACTGATTTAGTGCCTTTTTTAGTTAAGAAATCAGTTTTTTCTGCTGCTTCAAGCATCAGCTCGCTGCTTGATGAGATCTGCTGCATTCCGGAAGCAATCTCCTCCATTGAAGAGGATACCTCTCTAAAACGGTAAAGCTGCTGTTCAGTGCCAAGGGCATTTTTTTGTGAAATAGCAGCAACCTGTTCTGAAGCCAATGAACTTTCCTCTGCACTCGCAGCCAGTTCCTCACTGCTTGATGCAACTTGTTCTGAAGTGCTTCTTACCTGGCTGACCACAGATCTCAAGTCTTTTACCATCTTATTTAAAGATAAAATAAACGCTCCTATTTCATCCCTGTTTTTCACTTTAATGGAGCTCTGGCTTAAATCTCCTCCAGCCACCTTGTCTATCGTGGCTGCAGCCTGATTTATCGGCCTTGAAATCATTCTGCTTATAAAATAAGCGATCGCCATCGCAGCCAGAATGGCTGCAATCGTAATGATTAAAGTAATGACCTGAGCGGATTTTACGCTGGATACTGTTTCATTTATCCCGGCATCTAATTGGGATTCGTAAAATTTTACAAGTTCATCCGCTTTTTTGTTAAAATCCTGGCTGACCTGTTTATCAGAGGTTTCAACTAATGACATGTATGCATTATTATCTTCCAGCTTAAACTTAATTTCCTTATCAATAATGCTCTGGTAGCGATCATGGAGCACTTTCAGCTCTTTCGCCAGCGCCTTTTCTTCTTTATTGGCGGTTAATTTATTCAGTTCATTAATATGATGTTCCATCCTCTTGCGGGAACTTTCATAGTCACTGAGATATGTAGAGTCGCCTGTCAGGAGGTAGCCTCGGATTCCCCCTGCTTCATTCATAAGCTCTGCCTTCAGGGTTTTTACAAGCATCACTTCAGAGACACTTTCATCTAGTAAGCTTTGATAATTTCGGTTAACGTTACCGAGTTCATAATTCGATAAACCGGCTACAAGACCAAATAATAAAAGGACAGATAAAAACCCGAGGAACAGTTTTTTTGCCACAGATAATTTCATGACTTTCCTCTTTTCCAGATAAAATAGGATATTCTACTTATAATTTAACATGAACACACCTGGTAAGTCAGGTCCTTTTTACCTATCAGCTCATGTATTTACAGAAAATTCTCTTCCTTTCTCATTATTTGCATATAACAAAGAAAATGCCGCTAATCCGGCTGGCAGATTAGCGGCGACTATGCAGACCAAAGATCCTTAGGGAGGAGATCTTCTATATTATTGTATTAAGAGGGACTAAAAAGGTGTGGACAAACCCCTCCGCTTTTTGCTTATTTTTTCAGCAATTTATTCTGTCAATGCAAGAGTGGTTTAAAAACAAGACAGGCACCTTACCGGAAACCTGGTATAGGTGCATGCTGCCATCATACTGCTTTCTTCAGTAATCCTTCATATTTTTTTGCCGTTCTGATTTCAATCGTTAAAACACCATTTCCAAAGTTTGCTTTTACAAGAAGAGGGATGCCCGTAGTATTTTCAAATCTGAAGTCTTTTCCTCCATAGGACACGGTTGCATCCCTGCCCTTAGGGACATAGCCCACCGTCACGGAATGGTGGTGTTTTTCGACATAGCTGACCCCGACTTTATCGACGGCATTGAAAAGTGTGGAGGATGTTTGGCAAATACCGCCGCCAATGCCCATCACGAGCTTGCCATTAATGGCTTCTTCAGCAGGCTGATATCCATGAGCTTCATCACTGGGACCCACAGTTGTATTAAAAGAAAAATGATCTCCGACACCTAGAATAATATTATTAATGGCTTCTGCAGAGAGTTCAATATTTTTTGTTCTGCCTGCCACACCACTGTTAAAACGGGTTGTATATGACGCAACGACCACTTCACCCAGATAGGGTACATCTGCAGGGTCATATCCACTTTCAGATACATAGAGCGGCAGTTCGACATCGCCTCCGCTTACAGACGAATCAATAATCCTCTGCACCAATTCACTTTCTTCAAGGATAATTTCAGGCTGCCCCTTAATAATTTTCCCATCCGGACCTAATTTATCAAGGGTCATTCTTTGATCATACCCTTGCTTTGCATCCGTGCCCCGTGCTATTTCTTTAGCCCATTGGGCAAGTTCTGCCTTATATTTTTCATCTTCACCTCCAAAGCCCATCTCAGCAGGGCTGAAGGTTTTAAGTACTGCTTTTGTATTGGGATCGATCACATTGACCACAACCGGTTTTACTTCTTCCTTCTTTTCTTCCTCTTTGGCCTGCTCCTCTGCTTTTGCCTCCTCTTTGGACTTTTCTTCATCTTCTTTAGCCTTTTCCGCTGTCTTTTTCTCCAGCTCATTATCGCCGGCAACTTTACCTGAACACCCGGCTAATCCTATGAAACAGACAATCAACAAAAGTGATATTCCCCATTTTCGCTTACTCATTTTTCCCCCAGCTTTTTAAATATTAGCTTCCTCTCTCTATTTAGGAAACTGTTTCCATTTTCTAATTGTATTCACCGGCGATATGAGGTATTCCTGCATTGCTGCAAGTTAAGTTGTACCTTTTTTACTATTTAAAAACGCCTGCGGGTTGCAGACGTTTTACAAGCTATTATACTCCTCCGCAGCCGGACGGATTTTCCCGTTCTTTTTCATGAGAATTAACTTCACTTTCTGAAACAGATTCTAAACCATAGCCTGTTGAACTGATTTCAAGCACTTCTTCAGCCGTTTCAACTTTTGATTTTTCATTTTCATCTTTGTCCCATTTCATGCTAAAACCTCCCTATTTCTTACTTAACCTTTTATCCCATGAAGCCATTCACTATAACATTCTTTGCAGAGGATTTCTTCCCGTTCATTTTCTGCCATATCAAACGAAATCAAATGCATTTGTTTGTCCGTGATCTCTTTCGTACAATAAAAACACGTTTCTCTCATGAATAATCCTCCCTATTTGAAAGTGTTTTTATTTTGGGATCAGTGGTGCTTATTTATTCATGAAAAGTACCAGGCACCTATACCATGTTGTTAAAGCGGTATAGGTGCCTGGCGCCATTTTATGAGAAGTTAGCTGCTGCCGGATCTTCGGTTTTGGCAGATCCTTTTGGCTTATCTTCAAAGATTGGGCTTGATGCAGGCTTTGTGATAAGGGAGATACCAACTAATGATATGGTCGAGATGATCATAGCAATCGCCCCTGTATCAAGTGCTGGAACATAAATTCCTTTTACTTTCAGAATGTATAGACCAAGGCTGGAGATGAACCCTAAAGCAGATGAACAAATAGCAGCTGTCTTCGTTGCACGCCTCCACAATAGGCCGATGCTTAATACAGGCAGCAATGATGCTGAGAAGATACCCCATGATGCATTGCCCAGCCAGCCAACGAGATCAGGGGGATTTAGGGAAAGCAGGAATGTGACAGCTATAATCGCAAGAGTGAACCATCTGGATAGCGCCAATTCCTTTTTCTCAGACAGTTTTTCACCTTTCTTAATGATCTGCTGGTAGATGTCCCTTACAATCGATGAACTCGCGACTAGAAGAAATGCTTCGCTAGTCGACATGATCGCTGCCATGACAGCAGCAAATATGATTCCTGCAACAACAGGCGGGAAAAAGTTTTCGATAAACATCGGCGCCACCATATCAGGAGTTGCCGGTGCTGCCATTTCTCCGCGATTTACCATTACTCGTGTATAAAGGCCAACAAACCACAATAAAGCTGTTATCGCGTAAGTTGAAGCCGCAATAATACAAGCCCACTTTAGCATGGAAATTTTTCTGATCATATAGAATTTGGTTACAACATGCGGCTGGCCCTGATGACCGATTACATAAATAAAGAAATAGGATATGAAAGCAAAAATTCCGATTGGGCCTGTAGTATGGAAGGCCTGAACCATATCAGGATTAATAGCTGTCAGCTCAGCATTCATTTGGGACATGCCGCCAACCATTTTCATTCCGCCTATAAAAACAATTAAAGCGCCCGCAATCATGACAATCATTTGAATAAAGTCTGTCCAGACGGCACTGATCATTCCTCCGCCGACAACATATACCGTTAAAATGGCCACTCCTATAAATAAAGCAAGCTTATAATCAACCCCTAATACGGTTTCAAGCATATTGCCCAATGCTTTATATTGAGCCATCTGATAGCCAATTGCTCCGCCAAGGATGGCAAGTGCAGTAATGCCCCGCACAGTTTTGCTGTTATAGCGGATTTCCAATAAGTCCGGAATGGTCAGTGCGCCAAATTTTTGTGTAATTCTCCTCATCGGCTTTGCCAATATCAGGAAGCTTACAAAGATTCCGGCAGTGGCAAAAATACCGATCATAAAAATGGCATAGCCATGCTCATATACCAGCCCGGTCAGTCCAATAAAACCGTAACCTGACATGGTTGTGGAAGAAACAGCCAAAGCGACCAGCCACGGGCCAAATCTCCGCCCCCCGGTATAGAAGGTGTCCATGTCTTTTTGGTGTCTCATGGACAATAACCCGATAACGAGTATGACAAGAAGATAAATAATTCCGATGGCCAATATCATAAAGCATCCTCCTCTTCCCCTGAATTTTTAAATGCCAATACTCCCCATATACCTGCGGCTGCCAATGACAGCGGCCAAAAACCAAATAACATAAAAGTCATTAATGGCGATAATCCAAACATACCAATACCTCCTATTCTTTTAGCTACTGATCAGTAAATTTAGGATCCCTTTTTTGAATAAAAGCACCGACACCTTCTTTTACATCTTCAGTTTGAAATACCTGTCCAAAATATTCAGCCTCGGTGATTAGTGCAATCTCAAGTTTTTGCTCATAACCTTTATCGATCGATCGTTTGGCAAAAGTAAGTGCTGGCAAAGAATGTGCACTGATTGACTCAGCAAGATCCAGAGCCATTTCAAGCGACTTTCCTTTTGGAGCAATACGGTTAATTAACCCTATCCTCCAGGCCTCCTGTGCAGATATCGGCTCACCAATGAAGATCAGCTCTTTGGCTTTTGATTTACCAACAAGACGTGAAAGCCGCTGAGTTCCTCCCGCACCTGGAAATAAGCCAAGCTTTATTTCAGGCAGCCCAATTTTTATGTGCTCCTCTCCTATCCGGATGTCACAGCTTAAAGCCAATTCACAACCGCCGCCCAAAGCAAACCCATTGATGGCAGCAATCGTTGGCTGAGGCAGCCTTTCAAGTTTATTTAAGGGTTCCTGCAGCCAAAGAGACTTTTCTTTTGCGAATTCAATTCCTTTTCCCATCCAATCCGGAAAGCCTTTTATGTCGCCTCCGGCGACAAAAGCCCTTTCTCCAGCCCCTGTTATGATTACAGCCTTAATATTGGAATCGCTTTCAATCTTATCTGCTGTATGTGACAATAACTCAATTACTTCGGCACTCAGAACATTTAATGGCGGATTAGCAATCTTAATAATGGCAATATTACTTTGAACTGACCAGGAAACAGCTTTTGTCTTTTCCAAATCTGTCCCTCCTTCATGAGCTATATTGTTCTCTGAGCATGAACTTTTGAACTTTACCGGATGGTGTGCGGGGCAGTTTCTCTGTAAAGATGACTTTCCTCGGTTTTTTGTAACTCGCAAGATACTTTTTGCAGTGGTTGATAACCTCTTCTTCTGTAAGAATACAGCCATCCTTCCTGACTATGACTGCACAAACAGCTTCAATATATTTCGGATCAGGGACACCGATAATGGATACTTCTTTCACTCCCTCAAGCCGGTACAGGACATCTTCAATTTCAGCAGCGTACACATTTTCTCCACCGCTTCGGATCATATCTTTTTTCCTTCCGGCAATGGATAAATATCCATCCTCATCCAGCCCTCCTAAATCACCTGTTCTGCACCATCCACCTGTAAATGTCTCTTTGGTGGCTTCCGGCTTTCGCCAATAGCCAGCTGACACTGCAGGGCTTTTGATCACAATTTCTCCAATTTCCCCTGGAGGAAGAGGCCTTCTATTTTGATCAATAATCTGGATTTCAGTCAATGGCAATGGCCTCCCTACCGTCTCGCCTTTTTTACAGGCATCTTCTGGATCCAGACAGGCCGCAATCGGCGTACCTTCTGTAAGTCCATAAACCTGAACCACCCCGATATGAGGAAAATTCACTTTTAATTTTTCAATAGCCCAAGGCATTAAAGGGTCTCCGCCTGTATAAATAGTTTTTAAATGTGTAAATCTAAAATCGGATAATGAAGACAGGTTAAGCATTTCATAAATCATAAACGGAAAGAGAAAACAGTCGGTGACTGATTCCTTTTCAATCACTGCCAGGATCCTGTTTATTTCAAAACCTTTGCTGCCGGTTATCACTACGGTACCGCCCATCATTAAAATAGGAAGCGCGATATCTTCCATCGCTCCCACATGATAGAGCGGTCCTGTTGTCATTCCAATTTCCTTGCCATTAAAATTCCATTTAAGCGCCTGCATGACAGAAAACCAATAAGTGGTTTCGTGTGTCCAGATGGCTCCTTTCGGTCTCCCGGTAGTCCCGGACGTATACATTAGCATTAAGGGATCGCTTAATCCTATGGAATCTGTATTGATTTCATCCTCGGCGCCCCCATCCAGTAAATCCCAGCCTTGAGCCCATGCAGGCTTTGATTCATCCTTATCCGCTAGACAAAGATATCTTTCCACTCCTACATGTTTACGGATGTCTTCAAGCTGAGGAGTTAGCTTTGAATGAAAACATAGTATTTTTGTACCAGAATCATTTAAGGCATACTCAAATTCATTGCTGGTCAGCCGGAAGTTTAGACGGACAGCAATAGCCCCGATTTTCGCAGCTGCAAAATACAGCGCGAAATATTCAAGACAGTTATAAAGCAGTATACCTACACGCTCGCCTTTTTTGACGCCAAGTTCCTTAAGCTTATTTGCATAGGAGTTTGAAGTCCGATGAAGACAGTCGTATGTCCATTTCCTGCCTGTTTCTTCTTTTATTGCTACTTTCATAGGGTTTTCACTATTGAAATCAAGTGCCATCTTCCGGGTAAAATGTCCAAGATCCAAAAAAATCTTCCTCCTTCACTAATGTAAGCGTATACATTTTATATTAAGGCTTTCATGCTAAAAATCTATTGCAAGTTTTGTGCCAGTTTGAAAATACTTTAGATAATAGTTTTACAGCCAGATAAGCGGATTATTTTTCCGACTTTTCAGAAAGTAAATTACATATGCTTGTATTTAGCTATGTAATGCTACTAGGAAGAAAACAAAAATCCGGGATTTCGGATTGAATTCCGAGTTCCCGGATTTTTGGCATTATGAGGTAATATTATATTTTTTTATTTTATCGTAAATAGTAGAATTGCCTATTCCCAATGATTCGGCAGCTTTATTTTTGTCCTGGCTGTATTTTTTTAAGGCTGTTTCGATAGCATTCTTTTCAGTTTCCTCCAAAAGAAGTTTTAAATTTTTGATTACTGATTTCTCTTTCCCGCCTTTTAAATAATCAGGAAGTTCTTCCAATCCAATTGTTTCGCTATCCGTTAAATGGACACTGGCTTCCAGAACATTCTCTAATTCACGGATATTCCCCGGCCAGTCATATTGTTTAATCAGTGCAGCTGCTTTTGGACTTGTTCCTGTCACCCTCTTGCCTATCCGCTTTGACGCTTTCCTTAAAAAGTGTTCAGTCAGGAGGGGCAAATCAGATCTTCTCGATCTTAAAGGCGGTATAAATAACTGAACTGCATTAATCCTGTAAAACAAGTCTTCCCGGAATAAATGATCATTGATCATTTTTTCAAGTGGACGATTTGTTGCGGCAATAACACGCACATTCACTTTTTTAGGCTGCAGGGCTCCTATAGGCTCAAATTCCCTTTCCTGCAGAACTCGTAAAAGTTTTACCTGCATATGTAAAGGCATGTCCCCTACTTCATCAAGGAAAATGGTTCCCCCATCAGCCAAATGGAATTTTCCTATCTTACCGCCTTTTCTTGCGCCTGTGAATGCACCATCCTCATAGCCGAACAGCTCAGATTCCAATAAATGCTCAGGTATGGAACCGCAATTTACTTTTACAAAAGGTTTGTCGCTTCTTTCACTCAGCTGGTGAATGCTTTGTGCCAGGATCTCCTTTCCTGTACCGCTCTCCCCCCTCAATAGTATGGAGATATCCCCTCTTGAAATGCGCATGACCCTTTCCTTCAGATCTATAATCTCCTCTGTTTCCCCTATCAAATCATGAAGAGAATATCTTAATCCATTTGATTCATTCCACTCGCTTCGATAATAATTAAGCTCGGATAATACCCCTTTTATATGACTGTTCAATTTCTTCCATTCATCCAAATCACGAAAAATAATCGTCCCGACTGCTCCGATAATTTGATTATTTTCGATAATCGGAATTCGATTTGCGATAACAAAATCGCCCTGCAGAAATTGCAGATCAGCAAAATCTTGCTTTCCTGTTTGTGCAACCAGGTGCATTTTGGTATTTTCAATCACCTCTGTGGCATGCCTGCCAATTACCTCGTCTCTCTGGACATCTAGAAAATCACAATAATTATTGCTCATATATTGTATGATTCCTTCAGTGTCCACAATCACAATCCCATAATATGTACATTCAAAAATTAAATCCAGCAAATGATTATTTATGAAAAGTGCTGTATTTTTCATAATAAATCTCCTTTTTATGTACTCATTAGACATATTTTAGCATAAAAGGGCCAACTAAAAGCTGAAAATTCTAATAATTAAAACAGGGTCGATTTTAATTTATTAATCCCTACTTTACTAATCGGATAAATATGAATTAAAATAAAACTAACAAAAGGGAGGGTTCATTACATGCCATTAAACAGAGAAACGTTAATCAGCAAATTATTATCTCTATCTAAATTCCAGCATAATCATAGCTTGTTCAATTTAAGTGACCGAAAGCTGGAAGCTCTGTATCTGGATCATATTCTTTTTTCACCTCACCCTCACAGCGGACATCAATCAATCAAATTAGTTGGAAAAAATAGATAATAAGAAAGCCTGCTAATGCTCAGAATGCATAGCAGGCTTTTTCATATAACCATAAAAAAGAGGGAATCCTAAGATTCCCCCTCTTCTAACTAATTTTTTGCTAATTTAGGCACCATATTCTCCTGCTTTGGCTCTTCAACCGAGTCTTCCATTGGTATTGCACGTTTAATGAAGAAGGCCAGAACCAGTGCAGCTGCTGCGATGAAGGTTGCTACGAAGAAAGCATCGTTGATTCCCTCGAGCATGGCTTTCATTAAAACTTGCTGCTGCATTTCCGCCACAGCGGCTTCAGTCATTTGGCCGCCATTAGCCATAGCCCCGCCTTTCATCGCTTCTTTCGCGATTTCAGCAGCATGCGTTTCCGTCCTTGTTGACATAACTGTTACCAATAAGGCTGTACCAATGGCTCCTGCCACCTGGTTCAGCGTGTTGTTCATTGCTGTTCCATGAGGATAAAGTCTTCTTGGCAGCTGGTTCAAGCCATTCGTAGAAACTGGCATCATGACCATGGACATCCCAAACATCCTGATTGAGTTCAGAATTATCAGCTGTGTATAAGTTGTTTCCAGAGTCAGCCTGCTGAATGCATAAGTAGTTCCAACTGTAATGGCTAACCCAATGATCGCCAGTATCCGGCCGCCGATTTTATCGAACAGCTTTCCTGTTAATGGCGACATCACGGCCATAACAATGGCACCTGGAAGCATCATCAATCCTGCATCCAGCGGTGAAATTCCCCTTAGTGTCTGAACATAAATCGGAATCAGAATCATCCCGGAGAACAGCGCCATATTTACGGTCATGCTGATGGCTGATGACAAGGCAAACATCGGGTACTTATATACCCCAAAGTTGAGCATTGGACGATCAGATTTCGATTGTTTTAGGATAAACCATACTAAGCTGATGACACCTACAGCAATTGTCAAATATACATGAGGGCTATCCCAGCCTTTGTTCCCTGCAGAACTGAATCCATAAAGTATTCCGCCAAACCCTACACTTGATAGAATTAGGGAAAACAGGTCCAGACGAATATTCACTTTTTCCTTTTTGTCTTTTAGCATGACGGCACCAAGCACTAGTATGACACCGGCAATTGGTGAAAGGAAGTGGAATAGCATTCTCCAATCATAATGTTCAATAATCCATCCGGAAAGAGTAGGCCCAATAGCAGGGGCAAACATTAAGATCAGGCCAAATACACCCATGGCTGCTCCGCGTTTTTCCACCGGAAAGCTGATCAGCATAACATTCATTAACAAAGGCATCATGATTGCCGATCCTGATGCCTGCAGCATTCTGCCTGCCAGCAATACCGGGAATGCATGAGCAACACCCGCTACAAGCGTACCAATTGTAAATAGCCCCATTGCCACAATAAATAACCTGCGGACTGTATATTTTTCAATTAAAAAGGCAGTAGCCGGGATCAAAATACCATTTACCAGCATAAAGCCGGTAGTCAGCCACTGCACTGTTGCCGCTTCAATTTCTAAATCTGCCATAATAGATGGCAAGGCAATATTTAACAATGTATTATTCAAAAAGGCAATAAATGCCCCAATCATTAAAACAGCCAGAATCCCATAGGGCGGTCGATCTGTTTTTTTATTTATTGCTTGTTCCATTTGCATTTTTCCTCCTGTACTATCAGTTCATTCTTTTATACTTGCGTTACACACAAACCATATAATATACCATGAGTACAATTTTTGCAACAAAAAAATCCTTGTTAAATAGAGGGTTTGTGAAAAGTCTTAGAATGATGTACTATTAAATTATACACACAGTTCAAATAAAATGACAGGTGATAATAAATGAATGACAGGAAACTGCATGTAATAGAAAAAGCACATCAATTATTCCTGGATAAAGGGTTTCAAGCTACCTCCATTCAGGATATTTTAGAATACAGCGGGATCTCTAAAGGAACCTTCTATAATTATTTTTCCTCAAAAAATGAGCTGCTTATGTCCATTTTTAAAACATTGCATAAAAAAATGGAGGATGAACGCAATAAGCTCCTTATTGGCCAGGATCCAAGCAGCTTAGAAGTATTCACACAGCAGATAGAATTACAAATGAATATGAATCGGACGAATAAATTGGTTGCCCTTTTTGAAGAAGTGCTTGTTTCAAATGATCCTGAACTCAAGCAGTTCATTAAAGAAGGCCAGCTTAGAATGGTGGATTGGATTTTCAACCGGTTTATTGAAATTTTTGGTGAAGACAAGAAACCCTATTTGCTGGACTGCGCTGTGATGTTCCTTGGAATCCTCCATCATAACGTAAAATACTATACAAAATTCTTTGAGTTCTCTTCAAGCATTAATCCTGTGGTCCGTTATAGTGTAGAAAGAATCAGGAAGGTCGTTGAAGAGGTCAGTTCTGCCGATGAATACCTGCTGAAGCCTGAACTGATTGAAAACAGATTTAAGCAGACAGATCATAGAAATGTGCATATTCTTTGCAAATCCATTTTGACTTTAAAAAAGTCCATACAGCAGGAATCTCAGAACGATTGCATGGATCTTCTGGACTTTATTCAGGAAGAAATGGTTCATTCGAAAAAGCCAAGAAAATTTCTCATTGATAGCGCACTGAATACGTTGCGCAGCTGCATTTCCTTTTTGGATGCTAAAGAATTTGAGAATCTTGAAATGCTTGTTTCTGCCTGTTTTAAACAGCCGGAAGAAGAACCCGTGTAATTAAAAATGCCTTCCTCCTTCTTCAGGAAGGCTTTTTTTAGCTATTCCCCGTCTATTCATTCATAATCCTTCCAAAAACGGTAACACTACACATAATGCCGAAACAAACTGGTGATTTGTGTATGAAAAAAGAGTTAAAAAAGAAGAAGAATATATCCGAGTATGAATTTGTCGAGCTGGAAAAGTCCTTTTCACGATCTCACGATTTCCAAAAGGTAAATTATAGCAATAGGCAAACAGGTCTTTGTTTTTCTTTTATTTATTTCAAAACACTGACTGACCAAAAAATGATCACCAAGAGTTTGCTTCCTCAGCTTCTTCAGGGTGAGTTCAACAAGATCGATGATTTGAAAAAGCTTTTGCCATCGGCAAGCATACAAATTTGTGAGGAACTTTCAAAAGCAGAACATTTGCTTTTAAATGGCTATGTGATGGTTACAGTAGAAGCAGAAAAGCAAAAAGCGGCTTTTATGGCTGCTAAATGTTCATATGTAAGGGAGCTGACGCATCCGGAAGTCGAGCAAACGGTTATTGGACCGAAGGAAGCTTTTGTCGAGTCTTTAGACAATAATTTAAATTTAATCCGCAAACGGCTGCCCGTCTCTGAACTGATCATTGAGGAATATATAATCGGAAGCATATCCAGAACAGTGGTGGCCGTTCTCTATATTGAGGGAATCACGAATGCAGATTATGTCAGCATGGTTAAAGAAAGAATTGAAAATATCGATTTTGATGAAATCACTGACAGTTCTTATATTGGACAGCTCATTTCTGATAATAAGAACTCTCCTTTCCCTCAGCTGCTGGATACAGAAAGACCGGACAGGGCAGCCGCTGTCCTTGCAGAAGGAAAAATCGTGATCGCCATAGATGGGTCACCGCATGTGCTGATTACCCCTACAACGTTTTCTGAATTCTTCAGTTCCTTTGAAGATTATTTTTTAAATTGGACTATCGCTTCTTTTGCAAGAATATTGCGGGCCTTTTCTGTTATATTTTCCATACAGATCACGTCCATTTATGTTGCAACGCTTACTTATCATATGGAGCTTATCCCCACGGATTTGTTAGGTACACTGGTGACTTCAAGACAGCATATTCCCCTGCCGCCTTTCTATGAAGCTTTAATGCTTGAACTGGTAATTGAGCTTTTAAGAGAAGCTGGAGCCAGACTGCCCACGAAAGTCGGGCAGACAATCGGTATCGTAGGAGGGATTGTCATTGGAACTGCATCTGTACAGGCAGGACTGACAAGTAATGTCTTGTTAATTATTATCGCATTGGCAGCTCTTGCCTCTTTTACAACACCTGTTTACAAGATGAATAATACGATTCGATTTCTAAGATTTCCGTTTTTAATTTTCGCCAATTTATGGGGTTTTGTAGGTGTGTTGTTCTGTTCCTGCATCTTGCTGACGCATATGATCAGGCTTACCTCTCTCGGAAGACCGTTTTTGGAGCCGTTTTACCCGCCAAGATACCGGGACTTGAAAGATTCATTTCTCAGATTTCCGTTTCAGCCTTTAAGGCCGGTGTATTTAAGAACTCAGAATCCGCATCGGTTTCAGCCCCCTCAGAAATCAAAAGTTAAGAGAGATATTGATGAATAACAGCCTGGCTAAAAGCGCCAGGCTGTTATTCAGTTTTCTTTGATTTGTCTTCCCAAGGTTCAAAGGAAAATGGAATCCCGATCATTTTTGCCGTCATCTCATCATAGGACACAAGATCTTTCTTGGACAGTTCTTTTAAAGTCTTTTTCCCCATGGCTCGCAAAGCCATTTTGATTTCCTCCGTGCTCGCGGTTAAAAACTTTTCTGCAGATTTTGTCCCATCTTCGATTTTAAAGGTATCCTTGAATTTACCTTCGTTCCACACAGATTGTGTTGGCGGTTCAAAAGGCAGCGAATTCAAAGTCTGCTTATGGGAAACAGTAAACAGCATAACAGATCCAAGGTAGACAGCATCAGCGCCAAGAGCGAGGACTTTTAAAAAGTGTCCTGGTGTGAAGAGGCCGCCTGATACAATTAAGCTGATTTCCCCCTTCTTTTTTCGTTTTTCAAGGTGATTGGATGCACGGATGAGAGCATGTAAAGTTGGAATCCCAAAATCATCTGACAATAAAGGCGGCGCACCGACAGATGCTCCCTGGCCCCCATCAACTGCTATAAAATCAACGCCCATTTCGATTAAATGGTCAATGTCTTCTTCTATTTTTCCTCCTGCCCCTATTTTTGCACCAATTGGAACACCTCCGGTCATACTGCGGAGTTCATCCACCAGTTCCTTTAAATCCTTCAATGTCTGTTTATCAAAAAAGTGTTCCATTATATGCGCAGTTTCATTTTCCTTTAAGCCCATTACTTCCCTTGCACGGCCGGTTAAATTTTCAGGAGATATGTTTCCTCCCATCCCCATTACAGCTCCCTGCCCCAGCTTAATTTCAATCATGTCGGCACGTTTGATGGTTTTTTCTTCCTTCCCCCATTCGGTTTTCGAGAACTGAAGGATATACTTTCCTGCACTTTCAAGCTCTTCGGGAAGGATTCCTCCTTCACCGGAATTGACAGCCGTACCTGTATTCTTGGCAGCTGTTGCCAGCGCAATTTTCACTTGCTCACTCAATGCTATTCCATAGGCCATTCCACTAATCATCAGGGGTATTTTGATTTTCATTGGTTTTTTCGCTTTTGGCCCGATTGTCACCTTCACATCAACATCTTCATCCCCGTCAATCGGAAAGGGCGAAGTCTGTGCAGGAATAAAGGTAATCTCATCGAAATGAGGCCATTTTTTCGAAGAGCCAAATGGGCGGTGCAGGACATCACCCGTTTCGGCTCGCAGGTTATTTTCAAGTGCATTTTGAATGCCCATATGCTTGAAACCAGGGATCAGCTCAATGAGATTTTCCTGGTAGCTGTCTGTCATAATTATTTTCCCTGCCTGCTTAACGAGCCGCTTCATGATCCAGCGCCAGCCGATCAACATTAAAATTAAAAAGATAAATAATATAAAAATCATAGCCAGAGTTGCAATCAATAATATATTTGTCATACGTTTTCTCCAAAAGATCTTTTAGCCTCCATTATTTCCATTGGAAGGGAATTTAACCTATGACTTCTCGGTTTTTGGAATAATCATTAAGCGGGAAGTAAATTCTATGAAAAATTAGTAAAATGAGGTGAAGTGATGGACAACCGCGATACTATTCAGCCGGATAATATGGATGAACAGAATCAAGTTAAAGGAAGTCTTCTTGAATCTATGATGGAGCCTATGGACCAGCTTTCCAAGATTCCTCCTGAGAAGACAGACCGGAGAACCAGTGATGAAGAGATGAATTAACCAATGCAGAAAGCCAGCATGATTGATGCCGGCTTTCATTTTTGATAAGGAGTATCCTGATAGAAGTAATTAGGCGTTTTTACTTCATTAATATACTGTTTATGAAAAATGTGTGTAGCTGCAGGGGATACGGGCGGGATCAGCCAGGTCCAGTCACCGGTCAGATCCCTTCCCTGGCCCTTTTCGTTTTCTTCAAATTTCTTGAACTGCTGTGCAGCAGTATGATGGTCTACTATGCTGACACCTTCTTTTTTAAATGAATGCAATACAGCTGCATTCAATTCCACCAGTGCCCGATCCTTCCAAAGCGAAGAATGCGACCTGGTATCCAGCCCCAATAATGAGGCAATCTGCGGGAGCACGTCATAACGAAAATCGTCTGCCAGGTTTCGCGCACCAATTTCAGTACCCATATACCAGCCATTAAAAGGGGCTGCTTTGTAGGAAATGCCCCCAATTTCCAGCTTCATATCCGATATCATCGGGACTGCGTACCATTTCAAGCCGAGGTCACTGAACCAATTATATTCTGGATGCACAATCGCGACTTCGAGAATCAGCTCTTCAGGTATTTCCCTTAATCGGGGCTGCTGATTGTACATTTGAACAACTAATGGCAGCACATCAAATTTGCCGTACTTCGGCTCCCAGCCCAATTTCACGCATTGTTTAGTAAAAGGGATGGAGTGGGGATCGCCAATAATCCCATCCGCAGTCTCATAGCCAGCATACCGGATTAGCTGATGGTTCCAAATTCTGATTTTCTGTTCGGAAGTGTCAGGAGAGAAGATGGTGATGGCCGGACGAAGCCTGCCATTGTTAGTGGCAAATTGTATATGTTCAAACAGAGCAGAAAATACTTCATCCGCTTCTTTCGCCTCCCGCTTATCCAAAACTTTTAGATGATCCCAGAACAGTCTCCCTATACAGCGATTGCTATTTCGCCAGGCAGCTTTGGCACCAAATTCCAATTCTTCATAAGTATGTTCATAAACTCCGTGCTCTGCAATTGAATATTCGATTTCCCTTAGTCTGTTGCTTAGTTCAGCAGGACTTCTATTCTGTTCACTATAAAACATTTTTATAAATTCTGCTGCTTTTTCAAATAAGTCCTTTTTCAAAGATAAATCCTCCCAGAATAGACTATTGGTTAATGATAGCATAGGGAAGGTTGGGGGGAAAGAAATGATGTTCTGGGGTTTGCCGGATCGTCTAAGGATGTTGGTTTAGAGTGGACTTGGCAAAATTATCTTTCTGATTAACATCCGTTATTAAAGAGGGGTTTCTTTTTCGTCGTTATTCATTTCGATTAGCTCTCATTTTTTGAGTAGAGGTTTCTTTTTTGTCGTTATTCACTTCGATTAGCTCCCATTTTTTGAGTAGAGATTTCTTTTTCGTCGTTATTCACTTCGATTAGCTCCCATTTTTTGAGTAGAGGTTTCTTTTTCGTCGTTATTCACTTCGATTAGCTCCCATTTTTTGAGTAGAGATTTCTTTTTCGTCGTTATTCATTTCGATTACCTCTCATTTTTTGAGTAGAGGTTTCTTTTTCGTCGTTATTCATTTCGATTAGCTCCCATTTTTTGAGTAGAGGTTTCTTTTTCGTCGTTATTCACTTCGATTAGCTCCCATTTTTTGAGTAGAGATTTCTTTTTCGTCGTTATTCATTTCGATTAGCTCTCATTTTTTGAGTAGAGGTTTCTTTTTCGCCATCCTTAGAGTAAAGGGTTCCGTTTAGAACTGCTTTTTAAAAAATCTGCACCGAAATGACAGCCCTTTTGACAAGGTTTATGTCGGATAAAAAAGCAAAACTCGCCCTTTCATAAAACTGCCCCGTAAGAACAACAAAAAACGCAGCAGCAGTCATCTTCTTCATTAACCAACAATTAAGATTATCTTATTAATGGATAACCATTGCTTAAACTGGTATACCCCACTATCATAATCAATTTCTTTATTGCGTATTGAAAAAATTCTCGTTCCGTATGAGTTTAGTGTTAATTCGTTTTCTGGGGTATTATTTTTAATCCCATACGCTTTAAAGTCAAAGAATATATCCCATATATCCTCTGATTTTCTTTTAAATGCTATCGACTCATAATCACAATCATCCTGGTAATAACCTAAATGCAGATGATATTTATCATCATACAAATTATCCATTAAGCACCTCTTTTTTTATCATTTAAATTTCGAAGATAAAAATCAACAATTCTTCTTCATATTCCTCAATAAAAAAAGTTTGTTCAATATGGTATTCAACAAAAATAGCGGTTAATGCTTCCGAACTCAACGACTCGCTACTTTCTTAACAAACTCATAATCTACATAAAACCGAATAAGCAGCAGAATAAGTAAATTAAATTATCACACCCAGAATATACAGAAACCGGCTATATTGCTTTCTATTTGCACTATTTATAGGAATGAGAGGAAAGACCCCGACCAATAAGGTTTGCAGAAACAGGGTTTATTCCAATATCCCTTGCCCAAATTGATAATTGTCCTATATGGTGAATTTCATGAGCAATAGTATGACGCATAATCTCACCCCAGGTATCCGTCACTATTCTTCCATCTGGTAAGGTATCGTAAAATAAACGATTTTCCATACTGGCATCCCAATTTTTCACAAAGTTTTCTACTTCTAAATGAAATTCAGCGTCCAATTTTCGAACCTTATTCAAACTTTTATAACCATCGAAACTCTCTTGAAAGTCGGTTTTTCCTTGTAAGAGCCGTATCCAGCTCCATTCGACATCAACTATATGGAAAAGTGTATACAAAATACTTCCCATTCCACCCGTTCGTTTTTGCTGGAGTTCTTCTTCACTTAACTCTTCACACCAGCGATACCAGTCTTCTCTTACCATCCAGTTATATTTAAAAAAAATTTGCAAAAAAGCCCCTCCTTATTTAGGAAATAATTGACCTTGAAAAAAACAGTATAAAAGCAAAACGAAACATTGTTAATTATTACTATTTCACAATTATTATTAGAATTCCTTGTTCCACAAACCTGCCCTATAGTTTTTATAAAAAAAGCTGACCGGAATGGAAGCCTGTATTTAGCACCGATTTCTGGAAATAAAATTCTTTAGTACAAGGCATTAAATCTCTTTTACCATTTTAGTACTTCAGTTTCATAGTTTAAATGCCTATAGAAATTTACCGCACGATCATTCTTGGCAAAGACATCAGGAAGAGTTGATGATATCCTTTTTGCTGAGCCCAACTACTGCCTTCTCCATTAGGCTCTTACCGATACCCTTCCCTTCACCTTTAGATGAAACTGCAATGGCTACAAGGTTCCTTGTTCTATACCGCTTAAAAAATCTTTATGTGGTTTTACTTCTATGAAACCTAATAAATCCCCTGTCTCTTCCTCTGCCACAAAGAATCTCTGTATAAAGTGAAGGATCGTTAAGAGATTCTTCAGCTATTTTTAATTGTGCCTCTTCCATTTTTTGAGGATCACGCCAGGCCATAAGGTCGAATTTCGCAAACCGTGTTGAAAGACTTACAAGAAAAGCTTTATCTGTCTCTTTATATGGTCTAATATTCATTCTATTCCCCTTTAAATTGAATTTTTTCTATCCATCAAGAATAAATAATTCTCCTCTCTTTAAAATAATCCCTTTTTTCACTAACCTGCCTTTTTAGTTAAATAATAAACAGCCACCAAATTTGGCAGCTGATCTTTAACATACACACAATTAATTGATAAACGTCCTTTTTCTTAGTGCAAAGTTTGGTTACTTGATGAAACATCAATAAGACCATCTGATATACTTAAATCCCTTTTCTTTGGGTAAGATAAAAATGAAGAGTAAAGATAAGGCAAGCTTTCCAGTTTACTCGCTTAAGCCCTGCTCCTTACTCGCATCCTCATTCAATTATGAACCTATACTACAGATCAATTCACAGGGTAGCCGCAAATCTGCGGGTGTTTTTGTATTTTAAATTAGATATTTTCACAAGCACTGGGCATAATAATATCTGGAGTAAGGGCTTTGTATATTCTCCTTGTATATTGAATAAGTTTCAGCCCTTTCTCTTAGCACATGAGGTGATATCATGCTTCATTGGATAGATCAACATATTTTAAACACTCCCTGGTTTTTACTAGCTATTTCAACAATAATTTTTTTTACTTGGGCTATAGCTACTACCCTGGTATATATAGCGGGAAGAAAAGATTAATGAAACAAGATGCTTATTAATACAACTTCTTCGAACTTTGCAGGAACATTATAATTTTTAAATGTCTGGGAACAAAAAAGTAATACAACCTCTTTAGCGAAAGGCATGATTTTTGTGTTTAAGGATACCCGAATGCTAATTAAATGGCTAACGATATTTAATATAGCGAATATTATTATTGCTGCAGTAGTAGGACAATTGCAAACTGAATATCTTATACGTCGAATAAATAAAAATACAAATCGTAATAAGAATTAGCTAACCATGGTCACTTTTATTGTTTTACAATCATTTATACTCTTTTCTCTGTGTAACGCCTTAACTAGGAATTCCCTTACTCCTTTGTTTCAAAAGCACTATCTCCTTTAAAGTAAATACAATGTATACGGCTCCTCTGATAAGCTTGCTCCAACCTGGTCCCTCTATAAGGGAATTTTTCAATGTTTATAATTAGGCTCATAAGCAATCAACTATAAATTTAGTCAAGCTTATAGATTTATTAACTCCTTAATGATAATCGTTTTTTTCAGCACATCCTTTTTTCCCTTTAATGGGCTTTTTCTTTTGTTGAGGAAATTTCCCCTTTAAATAAAATCCTACAATATGCTAATTTAGAATTGTCCCTTAACCATGCATTCTAGGAGGTATAACCATTAGTATAGGAGCCAAAGTTGTTTATAAAACTGACACATATACCGTATTATGGATATATGAAAGTGGTTTCTGTGAAATCTAGAAAGATTACCAAACAAAATTAGTTCCTCAATCAGAAGTTACACTTTTAGAAAATTAGTTCTTTACTATTGCAGCGGTTAAGGGACATCACTTAATAATTGAAACCTATAACCATAAGGCAAAACCCTATTGAACCCCCTTTGTTTAATACCGTTTTCTCAAATCTGTCCTTTAGTTGAACAAAAAAAGCCGCCAGAAATGACAGCTGAATCTTTTCCCTTGTTTTGAATAGTTTATAAGCTGCCAGAATCCTTATAAGTGGACTTAAACACTTCCTCGAGCCAATAATGGTAACCATAAATAACAATTGATAGTGTGATGAAAATACAAAGACGACCCCAAGGAGTAATTGATAAATTTTTAATTTTTCCTGAAGGATAAAATGGACAGGGAAAATTGCAAACATAAAATCCAGTACAATATTAGTCACAAAGTAAATCCAAAACTTACCATATGTGAAGTAAAAAATCCATATAGTTACAATTAAAAAAGCACCAAGTATACCTGAAGCAAAGGAAGGTTTTAACCATGGTAAAATTGATTCTTTAATTATCCAGTGTTTTTGATTGTGAGCTATCAAGTTATAGAGAACCATTAGAAATGCAGCTAATATTGCAACAGGTATAAAACGCTTAATATCTTCTCTCTTTAAAAAGAATAATGTGAACCATGGAGCAATTAAAATTGTCCAAAGTACAACTTTACTTAACAAAATAAACCCACCTTCTTTTATTTTGTAGTTTCTCCTGGTAAAAGTTATTTATACCATAATTTATCAGCTGTATCATAAAAGATAATGCCCTTAGTCAAATAAGAAAAAGGCTGTATTTTTTAGCAGCCAGTTCTTTAAGGGAAGCACCCGGTAGTTTAAGTGAAACACTTCACAAAGTACTATAAAAAAGTGAGTTGCCAAGCAACTCCTTAGGTAAATACCAAATCCCTCTTATGATTTACAGTTTTGACGTTAATATTTTTCTTGAAGTAGAGTTGGTAAGATTTATAAAATTTGTATCAGGCAGTCTCACTCCAGAACACGTTTCGTTTACAGAAAAATTATCGGAAGTGAAACGAGCTTATGCATCCAAGCTGTTGATGATAGCTAATACTTGATGATCTGTCCACTTTCCATTAATCTTTAAATTTTCTTTAGCTATACCTTCTTTTTTAAACCCCGCTTTTTCTAATACACGAATAGATGCTATATTATCAGGCATAGCTCCTGCTTCAATTCTATGTAGTTTTAATTCTTTGAAAGCAAAATCTACAACAAGTTGAAGAGCTTCTGTTGTATAACCCTTTCCATTATACTCCTTATCTAAAGTAAATCCCGTATAACAGCTTTGTTGGTCTCCCATAGTAATTTGAGTTAATGAAATGTCTCCGATAAGTTTATCAGTTGCTTTTAAAAAGATTCCAAAAGCATATAATTGCCCTTCGCCTGTCTTTTTTAAAGCCTGTTCAATGCGTAATTTTTGATGTTCTTCCGTATAAAAGGCTTCCGGGAGTAATGGACTAACTCGTTGAAAAAATTCGCGATTTCTAGTATGTAAGTTAGCTAACTCGCAGGCGTCAGAAGTTTTGTAAAGTCTAAGGTAAATTTGTTGTCCTACTAGCTCCATAAAACCCCTCCAATATCATTTTACTGCCATTTTATTCTAAATAGTCAAAAGTATGATATTAACACCTAGGTATTTACCATATTTCAGCATTTATTGTTATAATATAAATCCTTATTGACTAACCAGCCTCTTTAGTTCAAAAGAAAAAAGCTGCGTTTAGCAGCAGATTTTGAACATAAGAATCCGTAAGTTGAATTCAACAAAAATTGCATCAATCCTCCGTGGATCAACGCTAATAATAAAGTCATATTTAGCTTTATCTGATCTGTGAAACTTGATAATTATTCTTTCCGTTCTGTTTTGCTTGATACATAGCTTCATCAGCATATTTCAGCAAATTCCTGACATCCATATTGAAATCATCGCAAAAAGCAATTCCGATACTGGGAGTTATTGAGATAACAACATTCTGCACCGACACTTTATTAGATAGAATGTCGATGATCCGTTCGGCAACATGTTTTGCATTATCGATTGTCGTTTCCGGAAGTAAAATCGTGAATTCATCACCTGCAAGCCTGGCCACAGTATCCTTATTTCCTATACAACCTGTAAGCCTTCTCGCGACTTCTTTTAACAATAAATCTCCTAAGTCATGACCGAAGGTATCATTTATTTGCTTAAACCCATCTAAATCAAGATACAGTACTGCGACTAGCCCTTTATTGAAATTAGCTGATTCAATTGCATGATTAAGTCGTTCTTCAAATAATCTCCGATTAGGCAATTGGGTTAGAAAGTCATAATGAGCCATTTGTTTCAATATTCTTTCTGAGTTTTTACGATCGGTTATATCTTGTATTTGAGAAATAAGGAATAATGGCTTGTTCCCTTCCCGCACTATGGATACTGATAATAACACCCATACAATCTTCCCGCTTTTATGGACATACCTTTTTTCCATCTCAAAAGAGTCTCTTTTTCCTTCCACTAATTCTTGTGTGTAAGATAAATCAGTATCTAAGTCCTTTGGATAGGTTAATGTTTGAAAGTTCGTGGTAAGGAGCTCGTCCTCTGTATATCCAGTAATTTTAGTTAAAGCATGATTTACCCTAATCCATTTTCCCTCTAATGAGACTATCGACATCCCAATCGGAGCAAAAAAAAAGGCCTGATTAAATAAATCTATATTTTTAAACATATTTATATCCTTTTTATAAAAAGTTGAAAAGCATTCCCAATTTTTTTATTTTATCTCAAACTAAACTGGCAATCAATAAATTTCAACTTTCCTGGTTAGCTTAACAGACAGAAAAGGGAGTAAGGAGAAAAGAGCTGCAAAAACCGTACGGAGTATTACTCACCATCATATATAAACCTGCCCCGTTTGTTCAATATGAGTAAGAAATTGCGGCAGTCCAAGTGACATTGAAATTGACAGCATCTTGGCACTACATTTTATTTGCACAATATTTATCGTTCCATTATAAATTATAAAGTCTAGAAAACATAAAATAAGTTAAAAACCTTATAGGAAAATGACCTGTGCCAATTCACACGTCATTTTTATGCCCTTTATCCAATAAATCACCCCGAAACGGAACCCTTTTCCTTAGAGTGGAGGCTTCTTTTTCGACGTTATTCATTCTGAGTCTCTTGTCTCCAGTTTTATCTCCTTTTACTGCCAAGTTTCAGTAAAATCAGCCGCTGGGCTGGCATCCTTCATGCTCTGCATCAATTATCCAGGATATGATGGTCGTACTGTCCCGGACATCCCTATCTTTTATTATCTTTAATAGCTCACGGACCCCATCCTCATTCCCGAATAAGCTAAAAAGATTAAATATTTCTCTTGGTTCAGCAAAGTTGGTGTTGGGACATTCCGTCAGCCCATCTGTTGTTAAAAAAATATGATTCATGCCTCTTCTGAGCTCCTTTGTACCCGAGCTATAACAGGGAACCGGCAAATCAAATGTATTGACTTTGCCCACCCATTCATAAAAACTTCGGTGGTTTTGCTGATATTCGTCAAATGCAGCCAGTTCAGGGTGGAATAAATGCAGAATACAATCCCCGATCGATAGCCACCAAAGAAATGAGCCTTTTCTGATCACACATAAAAAAGCTGTTTCACCTTTAATCCTTCTGCATTCCTCCTTGAAACCCTGACTTTTAAATTGTTTAAGCAGTAATCCGCCAACTTGTTCAAACACTTCCCGGGGCGGCAGCACTAATAAAGCAATGATTTGCGTTTTCATTGATTTGACCGTTTGAATAACTAACTCAGCGCTTTCCGCAGTAGTATGGGCATCCAGTAAAATAGTAAACTCCCAATCTTCGTTATTACCTGTCCATAACAGGCAGCCGTCTTCATTTTTATTTTGCCCAGCATTCCTGTTTCCGCCGAAACGCCCTAATACCATTCTACCGATATGCTGAATGCTTATTTCATCCAGGTAAGGCTCCTCACTGCCAACCCAGGAATATTCTAATAAATTCATTGAAATGGCCCCTTCCATGTTTTAACATAATAATATTTATTAATAAGAATATGTCAACAAAAAAGAGAACCTCAATGGTCCTCTAAGCAATACTTCTTCATTTTTTCCCCTGTCACTCTTGTAATTAGAAAGAATCAGCTTCCAGCTTGTAAATCGATCAAAGGAAAATGTCTGTTTATTAACACCAATAAGGGCCCTAAACAGGCCCTATCTTTATTTCTTCAAACGATACACTCTAGCTTCATAAGGCTTGAGTGGCAGATTTTCAATTTCTTCATTTTCATCTGCATTCAGGTTGGAAATCAGCAGTTCCTTAGAAGAGTACCGGACATGGACTGGAAGTTTAAAGTCAGGAGTTTCTTCACTGAAGTTGCAGATCACAAGCAGCTGGTCATCTCCAAGAGTTCTTGTAAAGGCGAAGATCTGCTCATCTTCTTCCATTATTAAATCGAATGTGCCATAAACAATCACTTCATTTTGCTTTCTAAGCTGAATGAGCTTTTTATAAAAATGGAAGATGGAATCTTCATCTTTAAACACTGCTTCAGCGTTAATTCTCTCATAATTTGGATTCACATTAATCCAAGGCGTTCCGTCGGTAAAGCCTGCATTCGGGCTGGCATCCCACTGAACAGGCGTTCTCGCATTATCCCGGCCTCTCTCATGAATGCCTTTAAAGATTTCATCATGTGTTAAGGAATCCGGTGTAAGATCACGGTATGCATTTAACGTTTCGATATCACGGTAATCATTGATATCAGTGAACTTTACATTTGTCATGCCGATTTCTTCGCCCTGGTAAATATAAGGCGTCCCCTGCATCATATGCAGACATGCCGCAATCATCTTACCAGAAATAACGCGGTATTCCTCTGATTCATTTCCCCATCTGGAGATGGCACGAGGCTGGTCATGGTTGCTCCAGTACAAGCTGTTCCATCCATCTTCCTCCAGACCCTTTTGCCACTTGCTGAAAATCTCTTTCAATTCAGTCAGTTTCCAAGGACGCGGATCCCATTTGCCGTATTGCCCGTCGCCAAGCCCTACATGTTCAAAATGGAAAACCATATTCAATTCATTTCTGTCTTTGCCTGTATAGAGCTTGCCTTCTTCTACTGTTACACCCGGCATCTCCCCAACCGTAATGGTATCATACGGGCTAAGGGCTTCTTTGTTCATTTCCTGCAGGAATTGATGAATTCTTGGTCCATTCATATAATACTTGCTGCCGTCCCCATATTTGTGTCCTTCACGAATCTCCCCCTGTGGATAGCTGGTATCTTTTGAAATGAAATTGACGACATCCATGCGGAAACCATCAATCCCTTTGTCCAGCCAGAAGCGCATCATATCATACACTTCATTTCTTAATACAGGATTTTCCCAATTCAAGTCAGGCTGTTTCTTACTGAAAAGGTGCAGGTAATATTCACGTGTTTCTTCATCATATTCCCATGCACTTCCGCCAAACGCAGCGCCCCAATTCGTAGGAGGTTCGCCGTTGTCTGTTTTCTTCCAAATATAATAATCTCTGTAGGGATTATCTTTGGATTTTCGTGATTCCTGGAACCACTGGTGTTCATCGCTTGAGTGGTTGACAACGAGATCCATCATGATTTTGATGCCGTGCTCATGGGCTTTGTCCAGCATACCGTCGAAGTCATTCATATTTCCGAACTCGTCCATGATATTGCGGTAATCTGAGATGTCATAGCCATTATCATCATTAGGCGATTGGTAAACGGGGGATAGCCAGATGACATCGATCCCCAGTTCGCTTAGATAAGGAATTTTTTCAGTGATTCCGTTGATATCTCCAATCCCATCCCCATTGGAGTCATTAAAGCTTCTTGGATAAATTTGATAAATGACACTTTCTTTCCACCATGTTTTGTTCAATTTATTACAACTCCGATCTAAGAATAATATTTATTTTATAAAACCTTTCATTACATCGCTTATAATCCATTTCTAGGCAAAGGTATACATAATAATCATAGTGCAAGTTCCATTAAGCAGGACGCAGATGAAAGATCTGTGCTGAAATGGGCCTTGGAAAATATACAGGAGTAGCGGCAGTCTGGCCATTTTCCGGTCGCTGATCAAAACGAGGTGCAGCATGTAGTCATTCCATGCACCAAGACTTGTGATTATGGCCACCGTTGCATTCAGGAATAGCACGAATATAGCCAATATAGATAAAAATAATATCGGAAAGATTGAAAGCGATATACAAAATGATCAATCCAAGCAGCTCATCCATACCCCAGGCACTCGTATGCATGACAAGCTGCTGAATGAAGATCGGGAAAGGAATGGACATGGAATTGAAATTTGTTATTTGTTATTTAGCTCTCAATTACGTAAACGTTTACGTAATTGAGCCGAGAAAAAGAGAGTTATTTTTTCCTCTCTTTCACACTCATTCTTTCAATGATTCTATGCGGCATAATCCGGCTTTCCGGAATTTCGCCAGTTTCCATTATGGTAAAGAGCATTTCTGCGGCAGCCTCACCCATTTTTGCGAGAGGCTGTCCCACTGTTGTCAGCGGCGGAATGGACATCTCAGCAAGGTTTAAATTATCGTACCCCATAACAGATATCTCATCCGGGACCTTAATTCCTAATTGATAAGCTGCTGATAAGGCCCCGATAGCCATTTCATCACTTGCTGCAAATATCGCTGTAACATCCGGGAACTGCCCGATTAGCTTTTTCAAGCCCTCGATCCCATCAGGAAATGCAAATCCCCTGCTGAACACAACATTTTCGGAACCCAGCGATATGCCATGATCTGAAAGAGCTTTCTTAAAGCCTTCAATCCTCGGAATCCCCGCGATGATATCATCCTTTTTTCCGCTTATCATTCCAATTTTGGTATGCCCCTTGCCGATTAAATACTTGGCTGCAGCATATGCTGCATGAAAATCGTTGACCTTTACAAAAGGCACGGGGTACGCATAGGACTCGGTTGAAAGCAAAATAATCGGCATCTTGGTTTTAGCTACAAATTGATAATACTCTTCTTTTAATATTTCACTTGCAAAAATTATCCCGTCTACCCTTTTTTCGATAAGCAGCTGGAGATATTTCATCGTTTTTTCGCCATTTGATTCTGTATGGCAGACGATCACACTGGAACCATTGTCATTTGCAGCCTTTTCAATGCCATCCAGCAGATCGGTAACCAGAGAACTGGAAAGCTTCGGGAAAAGCACCCCAATCGTATGTGTTCTTTTGTTAATTAATCCTCTTGCCACTGCGTTTGGCTGGTATCCCAGCTCTTCAATCACTTTAAGAACCTTGAATTTTGTTTTTTCCGAATAGCCTCCCTGGTCATTCAAAATCCTGGAAACGGTTGCAATGGAGACATTTGCTTTTTTGGCAACATCTTTGATGGTATTAGTCATATCCCACCTGCTTAAAATTGATGTATTATTTTTGGTGCGAAAACGTTTACGTTGTAACATTATCATCCCTTGTATGCATTTTCAATATATTTTTTATGATTTTTTGAAATTAGTATATCCATGAATTAATTAAAAAGGAGCCTAAAGGGGCCCCTTTCAAGAGTATATTCTGCGCTCTAGAAGCTTATTTATTTTTACAAATTAGTCCTTAAATGACTTCTTAATTATAAAAACGGGCTAATTCAATAACCGCACTCCCGATCCTCTCGGCTTCCGGAAAAATGACTCTTTCAATTCCTTCTTCATGTAAAGCTTGTGCAGTTACTTTTCCAACTGATAAAGCCACAACCTGTTCTGATAGACAACTTTTCAATTGCGTATCTGCCTTCTTTTTCCGGGCGAAGGTGAATAAATTCCTTACTTGAGGTGTGCTGGTGAAAAATACTGAATCAAGCTTTCCGTCAAGGAGCTCGGACAGCAGCTGATTCATTACATTTTCATCAGGAGGAATATGGGTATATGGCAGTATTTCTTCATAGTCCGCATGGTTATCTTCCAGCCACTGTTTAAGGCGTGGTGCCGGGTCCCCGTGAAGCTGCAGGGCTACTTTCCGGCCTGTTAGGGAATGAGCTGAGAACTCTCGGATTAAGCCTGCCGTACTTCCGTCATCATCCCGCACTGAAGGTGTGATATCAAGTTTTTTCAGAGTATTAACGGTTTTATAACCCCTTGCTGCAATATTTGCTTTTTGCAGGCTGTTGATTAGGGCGTCACCCTCATTCATATCAAGAGCCGTTTGATATATGGTTTCGACCCCGATTCCGGTAGTAAAAATAATCCATTCAAAGCTTTCCTTTATTAGCAGTCTTACATGATCCTGGAGTTTATCGTCTTTGAGCAGTGTTGTCCCCTGGGCTGGCCTGCTGAAGGCAATCCCTCCCTGATTCTCCACCAATTTGCCAATTTCTTCTATTTTCCGAGAACCTAAAAGTGCAATCCTTTTGCCAGCAAGCTTCCTCATCTTAATCCCCCTAGAAATGTATCTTTTTATTTTTAATTATAAAGGTTGAATGGTTATTTATCACATAATATTAGGCTTGAACCAGATTTAGCTAATGCATAATGGTATTCCACACTGAATCAAAGTAAACACCCTTACTTTTGTTTATTTGATTTTACCTGCTTTATAAAAGTATTTAGTTTGGTATGTGACTTATTTATTTTCGAATAGAGGAGTTATCCAGCAAAAAAACTGCCCGCAGGATTTCCCGCAGACAGTTTTTGAATTATTTATCAGCTGGCTCTTCTTCAGCCATTTCTTCAGTTACTTCGTTCTTCTTGTTGACCCCATTGCTTTCTGCTTTGTAATCGTACTTTGAACGATCAACCGGTTCGAAGTTTTCCGGTGTGTAGAAGCGGAGAAGATCTCCGTTTACGACTTTATCAGATAGCGCCAATTTCTGCTCGGCACTTTCCTGAAGTTTTTTCGCTTCTTCAAAACGGCTTTCATCCAGCAGTTCACCAGTTGTTGAGTCATAGAACTTTCCGTCAACAGATGAAATGGTTGGACTCATGAAATCTCCGTTACGGAAAGGAACAAGATCATCATGCTGTTCTGATAATAAGTCTGTACCGAATTGCAGATACTGTTTAGTATCAATGCCAAGCAAGTGCATCAATGTTGGCATCAAGTCGATCTGACCGCCAAATTCATGGTTTACCCCGCCTTCCATGCCAGGTACGCGGATGAATAGAGGCACACGCTGTAGACCGGCACTATCGAACGCTGAAATTTCCTTGCCTAGCACTTGTTCCATTGCTTTATTATGGTTCTTGGAAATACCATAATGGTCACCATACATGACAATCACTGAGTTCTCATACAGGCCGGAAGCTTTAAGCTGCTCAAAGAACTGTTTAAGTGCTTCATCAGCATAGCGGGCTGTCTGGAAGTAATTATCCACTGATTTGTCACCAGTAGTATGAGGCTCAATTGTCGCCAGTTCCTGATCCATATGATAAGGATAGTGATGGGACACAGTAATGAATTTAGAATAGAACGGCTGTTTAAGTGACTTAAGATACGGCATGGATTGTTCAAAGAACGGCTTATCCATTAGACCATAGTCAGCCATGTTTTCTGGTTTTAAATCATAATATCCTGCATCGAAAAAGTTGTCATAGCCAAAGGATTTGTAAATTTCGTTACGGTTCCAGAAACTTCCCGAGTTACCGTGAAAAACTGCAGAAGTATAGCCTTTATCCTTCAGAATTGCTGGTGCTGCATTGTAGGTATTCATGCCCTTTGTTGTAAAGGCAGAACCCTGCGGCAATCCATATAGGGAGTTTTCAAGGATAAACTCAGCATCAGCTGTTTTCCCTTGTGCAGTCTGATGGAAGAAGTTATCAAAATACGTTGTATTTTCTTCTTCAATCAGTGAGTTCAAAAATGGTGTTACTTCTTCACCGTGCAGTTCATAGTTCATCAAGAATGTCTGAATGGATTCAAGGTGAAGGTAGATCACATTCATGCCTTCCGCTTTTCCGAAGTACTTCGGGTTCGGTTCAGCATAATTCGATTTTGTAAAGTTGATGACTTCGGTTGTATCACTGCTATCCGCCATAACTCTTTGCGCGGATGCCTTCGTGCTTTGTACTGCATCATAAATCGTATAATTGTACATGCCTAAATACTTAACAATGTAATTGCGGTCAAAACCTCTTGTCAAAAGTTCAGGGCGGTCTGTTTCAGCCAATCCCAGGTTTGCAAATGAAATGGCCAGAGAAGCATAAATTAATGCTGCTGATCTGCGGCGCGTCAAATCCTTTGTTTCCACTTTTACAACTTTAAATACAAGCAAGCCGGCAAGCACGATGAAATCAAGGAAGAAAAAGATATCAGTCGGCTGTAATAATGAGCTGATGCTTCCGCTGACGTCACCAAAGTTCTGTGTCTGCGTCAAAGTCGGCAATGTAATAAAATCATTAAAGAAACGATAGTACACTGCGTTCGCAAACAGCAGGAACGATAGCAAGAAATACATTACCATCAAGGCGATATATTTTCTTCTGCCTTTGAAAAAGAATGCAATTCCTAAAAACAGCAATGAAGACCCCAGCGGGTTGATGAATAAAAGGAAATGCTGCAAGGCACTTTCAATGCCTAAGTTAAATTGTGTCATTTGAGTAATATACGTTTTCATCCAGAGCAGAAATACTGCTAAAAAGAAAAAGCCAATATATTTATTTAATATATCCTGACTTTTATGAAGTAAAGTATTCAAAATCATACACCTGCCTTCTAGCACTTTATTCTAACATACTTTGCTAGTAATTTAAAAATCTTATGTTGGCAATCAGCCCAATAATTATTAGTTTACCTGATAAATATTAAGAATCTATGAACATCCAAAAAAGCACTGCACAAGAATATAACTATACTCGCATTTAATAAAATGTCAAGCATGTCCAGATTAAATGCTCTTTTTATGACTATTAAACAGAGTAAGTGCAGTTCACAGCCTAAGCTGGGTGTTGCCCATTAATAAATGCTGCACGTCTATATAGACGAATGAAATGCCATTTGGTTTCACTTTTTATGTAAAAACTTATAAATCTAATTTTTTAAGGAAGGAGAAAAATCAGACAACAGCCAATATATATGAAGAATGTAAACGAATTATACATAAAGGCGGAAATTCCTATGGACCAAAAACAGCAAATAACGAGTATATGGACATTCTTGCTGAGGGCAATTATTTTAATGGATGTGTTCTTGCCTCCCATAAAGGCAAAGTCATCCTGAATGAAGGATATGGACTATCAAGCTATCAATATGCCATTGAAAACACTCCTATTACCAAATTCCGCATTGGGTCTTTGACAAAGTCATTTACGGCAGCAGCTACTCTTCTGCTTCACCAGCAAAAGAAGCTGAATCTGTTTGATATGATTCATACTTATATTAATGATTTTCCTGCTGAAAAAGGTGTGACCATTCATCACTTATTAAGTCATTCATCAGGCGTAGCCGATTTTACCTTTTCTCCTGAATACTGGGAAAAATTCATGCGTCTGCCCTCCAGTCTGGAAAAATCCATCAATTGGATTAAGAGGAAGCCTCTGCAATTTCAGCCCGGTAAGGACATGCAATACAGCAATGCAGGATATTTACTGCTAACTGCTTTAATTGAAAAAGTTTCAGATTTACCCTATGAACAATTCCTCCTGGAGAAAATTTTTAAACCTCTTCAATTAAAAAATACAGGAATTGATAATGGCCGTAAGATTGTAACGGACTTGGCTTCCGGTCATTCGGTCTGGGAAGAGGCCATTCACCCAGAGTATGTCGCTATGAGCATCCCTCAGGGAGCATATGGAATGTACAGCACTGCAGAGGATTTATTTAAATGGACAGAAGCTTTGCAGAATGGTTTGCTGCTAAACAAATGTATGACATCAAAAATGTTCACTGCCAACCCTGGGGGCTATGGGTATGGCTGGTTTATTAACGGCGAACAAGGGACAGCGAGACACTCTGGGGATATTAATGGCTTTACAAATGAACTGTTAATGAACTTTAAAGAGGATCTGACTATCGTCATCTTGAGTAATATGAATATCACTCCAGCAGACAAAATCTGTGAGGATCTATACCGCATCACTTTAAAAGAAAAGGTGCGAATGCCTCAAAGGTTAGCATACTCAAACGATCCCGTTCCCTGGAGAATGCTGACAGGAGAATACCGGGCGCATGAATTATATGCTGCGGTCCATTGGGGGGAAAATAAACTATTTGTGACTATGCCAAAGAAATATGGGGCGTTATATAAATATGAAGTAAAACCCATTACCATTGCAGATGACAAAGTATTTTTCAAATCGGATTTTATAAATGAAGATTTTATATTCGATTTGAAAGGCCAATGCCTCGAGATTGTGGATGTATATGAGCAAAAGCAGACACTGAAAAAACAAACCGCACTTATTAGCTAAGTGCGGTTTTAGTTTACCATAATATTATTATGTTTTTTACCATACTGATTTAAATTCTCCGGATTTTCCTGTGTCACTTGCTGTAAGAATCTCAATATTTTCGGTTACCTTTGTTGTATAAGTAAAATCCCCATAACAGTATGGATAGCGGAAATTATTCTTGTCCCCTCCGCAATTATAAACTTCCGGATTTTTTTCGGCCTGTTTGAGTGAGAATTCTTTCGCGATTTCTTCACTGTGTTTTCCGCCCTGATCTGCAACAAAGTCAATATATCCGATTCCCATATTGTAGGCCTGGATAACGGCAGGGAAGTCTACATTTTTTTGACTTCCATAATTTAGTGCTTTTTGAAAGTGTTTAACACCCTGCTTAATGCTTTGTTCCGGATCCTGAATGGAATTCGGGGGCAATCCAGCTGATTCAGAAGCCTGCATCGGGTCCCCGCCCTTCCCTTTGCTTTCCTGCTGCATGATCGCGGCTAATACGAGAGTATATTCTTCAAGGTTAACTTCCTTCAATTCCTTCTGAAGGATCGGCGTATAATTCTGAACATCCCTTGACACCGTATTAGGCAGTAAGGATACCGCTGTTTCCTTAATATCAAGCTGCTTGAATTGATCATATAAGACAAAAATCAGAACCAAAAAAAATAACATGAATGCTACATTTGATCTGCGTTTTGTACGCTTTTTGCTTTTTTTGCGTTTCATTGCTGCTCTCCCGGTTTCTCTAATATTTCAGATTATCATTATAGCAGAAAATACTGATATTTTAATAGGAATAGCTCCTTTAGAGAAGACCGGAAGAAGGTTTTCCGGAAAGTTCGGTTTTACCATTGGTTTTTATCTGACTGAATTTTGGTTTATCCCAGCATTTTAATTATATCGGTCAGTTTGCTTACAGCGGCTTTCTGCTATACATACCAAATGAAGTAACTGAGCCTTCCTGTCTTCGCTGATTACCTCTTCCTCTTCACCATAATTCCGGCCTCTTCCTCAAGAGGCTTAATGACTGCCGACATATCCTGATCGCTATGGCCTTGCTCAGCGGCTGTCTGGAATGCTTTTTCAGCCAGTTGCCCGGTAAATTGGTTTAAGCCGGCTTCCTGTAAAAGCTGGTTGGCAAGCCGGACATCCTTGTGGACATATTTCACAGCCCCTCCTGGTGTGAAGTGGCGATCGAATACGTATTGTTCCATATGCCTGCGCAGGATTCTGCTGTCGCCATAGCTTGTCTTCAGCACTTTCAAAAGCTGTTCGGAATTCAGTCCATAAGCAGATCCGGCTACCATTGCCTCTGATGCAGCCAGAGAGTGGACAGCAACAAGATACTGATTAATCAGCTTGGCAATGCTGCCTGAACCCGAAGGTCCCAGATATTCTATGGTGTCACCGAGCATCTCCAGTACCGGCTTAACTTTTTGAAAAGCCACTTTCCCGCCGCCTGCCATGATCGTTAATGTCCCGCTTTCTGCTCCTTCAGGACCGCCGCTAACCGGACAATCCAGATAACTGATCTTTTTTGCATCTGTCATCTCAAAGATGGTTTTACTCGTGTTGGCCCCTACCGATGTGAAGTCAATGCATATCGTTCCAGGCTTGGCACTATGAATGATCCCCTCTTTACCTGTATAGACGTTCAGCACATCGTCTGGCATAGAAAGACAGGTACACACGACTTGACATTGGCTGGCCAGATTGCTGATCGTTTCCGAATAAAAGGCACCCAGATCAATAAGGGGCTGTGCTTTTTCAATTGTCCGATTATGAACGATGACGTGAAAGCCATTGCCCAGGAGGCGCTTGGCCATCCGCGAGCCCATTACTCCTGTTCCAATAAATCCAATCTTCATGATATCACCCCTTTCTGCCAGGCAAAACTCTCTTCACTTCTGCCTTGCGGATTATATTCAAGACCAATTAAGCCTCGATAGTGTTTACTCAAATATTGAAGAATATCGGTATAATTCATTTCACCTGTCCCTGGCTGCTGTCTGCCCGGATGGTCAGCAATTTGCACATGCGAAACCAGCTCAGCGTATTTTTGATACATGGAAAGAGAATGGCCATAAATTCTTTCAATATGGTAAAAGTCGAATTGAAGCTTCACATTCGGCAAAGCGACACGATGGATTATGTCTGATGCCTGCTGGATATCATTTAAGAAATAGCCAGGCATGTCGAATGGGTTGATAGGCTCAATTAATAGGGTTATCTCATGCCTAGACATTGCAGTGCCCGCATAAAGGAGATTTTCTATAAATACTTCCAGATTATTGTCTGGGTGTATCCCCGCCATACAATGTATCTTTTTAACTCCAAGGCCATTTGCATAACGGATCCCCCTTTCAACTGATTTTCTAAATTCCTCTATACGTACGGGGTCTGCTGCCAGGCCACGGTCCCCTTTTTCCCATTGACCTGGCGGCAGGTTAATTAAGTCCATCGATAACTGATTTTGCTTAAGCTCTGCTTTGATTTCTTCTATTGTAAATGTATATGGAAACTGGCACTCCACATAAACAAAACCAGCTTCACGGGCTTTTTTAAACCGCTCCAAAAAAGGAACTTCTGTAAAAACGGTTGAAAGATTAACAGAATATCTATTCATGATAGCCTCCTGGAATAGGGTTATTGTTAATAAAATGGTCTTTTCTCATAGATTGTTGTTTTTGGTTTTGAAATCAGCGGGGAGGACGTAAGCCTCCCGCTGGAGTCAAGTGACCTCAGCTCCAATCAACTCAGCAAATTAAACGAAGGTATTTAGAAAGAAGGAGACTTCACAAAAATAGCCTTTAAAACATGCAGAACTTTAAATATCTGATCCTGTTGAAGGCCCTTTTAGTTCATAGCCATTTGCAAAGTACTGTATCGTTTCTAGCTCATTGCCATTCAGTTCACGATTGACACTGGATTGATAGGCATTCTTCATTTCTTCCATTTGTCCTTCGAATTCTTCTGTTAGTCTTGCTGCCTTCCTGAGCATGGCCGTTTCCACCTGGTACTCTGCCTTTGAGATGGCCGTCCCGTGGGACAAAATATATGTATCTGCATCAAACTGTTCCAGTGCATCCAATAGCTGAAGGACACAGTCTGCCGTGTAATTCCATTTACTTGCGTAAAGATTCGCGTAAATCGCATCGCCGAGAAATAATATTTTTTCTTCTTTTATATATACCACCACCGAGTCTGGAGAATGGTCCCCGCCGACTCTTTGCAGTTGGCAGCTCACACCGCCAAGATCGATTTCAAGAATATTCTCAAAAGTGATATCTGGAAGTTTAACCTTAATGCTTCGATCATTACCATACTCGTTCTTAATAGCGCTCGCGCAAAATTCTATTTCGATTCCGCTTTTCACACGTTCATCCAATGCCTCATCTGTCCATTGGTAAGGGATTAGCTTTTCCATTTCAGCTTTGGTGAGATTAGAAGCAATAGATGGAATATCCAGTGCAGGCAGGCCGAAAATATGATCCCAGTGCCAATGAGTCAGGACCACCATCCTCGGTGAAGGTATTCGTAGTTTCTCCAGCTCGCTTAAAAACAATTGAGCATGTGCTTCAGAATTGCCTGCATCAATCATCAAAGTCATTCGATCCCCGACCACAGCCCCTAAAATAGGACGGTCAGTTTCTGAAACAGGAGTTTGATACCAAACCCTGTGCTTAAGTTTTTCTAAAGTTTGCATAAAATCCTCCCTCCGATTCTTTTGTACATTAATTCGTTAAAAGTGAATAGAATCCTTTTTCTCTATTATATAGAAAAAACTGCTCAATACTTGAGCAGCCCCATTTTATGATTAAGATTCGCCTTTATAAACAAAGTAATCAAAATCGGCAAATTGATTTTGGCCGGAAGTGTCCTGACATTGCATGCCGACGAATGCACCTGTAAAAAAACCGCCGCCCTTTATGTAATCATCCGATAATTTATGGGATTGGAAAGGAACTGCAAGTTCTGTCCAGTTCTCACCGTCGAATGAATAAGAATAATTATATTCATGGATATGGACATTTACACGAAGGTAAACATATTTCACTTCTGCCGGGATTTCAATTTCACTCCCTTTTAACGGCTGGGAGAAAGTAAAATTATCGCATGACACCAATTCCAGGATTCGTCCTTTATCTTCATCCCAGCTGACCTGGCATGACGTCCAGTTTTCAGTATTATAATAATTAACGAGACCGGCAGATTGCTGGAAGGTTTCGGGCTCAAATGCCACCTTTGTTTCAGCAGTAAAAGAAAAGTGCTGCCATCTTCTCGCTATGAAGGCCTGTGTAAATTTGGATGTTAAGCTTTCTTTCCCATATAACCGAAGATGGCCAGGGTTATCCTTCAAAGAAACAATATTCTCACCGAGCGGAATCCTTAAATTCTGGAAATGCAGGTTTAGGGTTTCACTATCAAAATCGTCTTTTTCCGGAAAATCTCTTCCCCACTTTACTTCCTTAATCTTTGGCCCTTCTATTTCAAGGGCAGGCTCGTTCCCGCCAGTTACATAAGGCCAGTCATTCTTCCATTCCAGCCTTTGTATGGCAGTCTCCCTTCCAAGAGGACAATAACCGCGCGGGTCAAGTAAAGGATGACCCTCTCTTGTTAAGGGGCGTCCTGTAAGATGGACAAGAAACCACTCATCTGTGTGAGTTTTTACCATTGAAGCGTGACCTGCCTTTTGCAGAGGGTTCCTCGGTGACCCGAAAGATGAAATGAGCGGATTTTCAGGGTGTACTTCATATGGCCCCCTTATGTTCTTTGATCTCGCAATGGTGGCCTGATGATCATATTTAGTTCCGCCTTCAGCAGTCAGCAAATAATAATAACCATTGATTTTATACAAATGCGGAGCTTCTGTCAGTTTGATATCAGTCCCCTTGAAGATGACCTCCGCTTTCCCTTTCAGCTTTTGCTTCTGTACGTCATATTCCTGCAAAGCGATTCCGTAAAAGTTGTGATGGCCGGCACGGTGATCCCACACCATGTTGACCAAATATTTTTTTCCGTCCTCATCATGGAACATAGAAGGGTCAAAGCCTGAACTATTTAAATACACAGGATCAGACCATTCCCCTTCTACGCTTTCACATACTGAAAGGTAATTATGGCAATCCTTCCACTGGCCATCCACCACTTTTACATCCGTATAAATAAGCCAGAACCGGCCATCGTGATAGGATAAAGCAGGTGCCCAAATCCCGCCTGAATCCGGACTTCCTGTCATATTCAGCTGGCTTATCCGGTTTAATGGCCTTGCAGCCAGACGCCAATTTTTCAGATCCTTAGAATGATAGATTCCAACACCGGGAAACCACTCAAAAGTGGAAACAGCAATATAATAATCTTCTCCCACCCGGCAAATGCTCGGATCAGGATTAAATCCTGTTAAAATCGGATTGCGTATAAGTGCCATTTGACCATACCTTTCATTTTATTATTCCTTAAATATGTCTGCTTAAGCCCGAATGCCTGAACTGTTCAAGCTGCCGGTGCTTTTGCCTCGCTTCAATTTTCCTAAAACTGTACATTCCCCCATACATCAAAATCCATGTAATGGAAACAGCGCTAAAGAAGGGAATAAATGCAGGACTGTACAAAAGCAGAAAAATGATGGATCCGGCAGAGGCTGCTATGATCAGGGTAAGATGCAGGTTAAGGATCCCAAGTAAACATGAATTTTTTATATATTCGCTAACTCTTAAATCGTAATGTACATAAACCGGAAAAAGATACATCAGAGTAATGAAATAAAGAGCTGATATAATAAGCAGCAGTACGAAAAACATCAGCTGCAGAACCCCTTCTAAGCCATTTACAAAATGCAAATCCAAAAGAATGAACCCCGCGCAGATGACAAGTATGAAACCAAGCAAATTAGATTTAGTAAATTCCTTTTTATAGATTGATAGGAAAGTATCCCAAACAGGCACTTCTGTCTCTTTCATCTGCCACTTGCGGACGATAGTGAATAGGGATACGGTTGCAGGCATGAAGCCAAATACGATTAGCCCCGCCATCGTAAATAACAGCCAGAGCAAGTTAACATAAGCAAGCTTCATGATCCATTCACATATTGTAAATAGCTTGCCCAGCGTACTTTGCATGTTTATCACCTCCTCTGCTTTGGATGATTAGCCTTTAACGGAGCCAGATGCTATCCCCTCAACGATGCGATTGCTTAATATCAGAAAGGCAATTAATATTGGCAGGATGCTGATGACCAGTGTGGCACCTATAGCACCCCAATCCGTAGTATACTGGCCAATGAAATTCTGGATTCCAACTGTAAGTGTCTTAAAGCTATCCGAACTGATAAATGTATTCACAAATACAAATTCATTCCAGTTGTAAATCATATTAATAATCGCAGCCGTTGCCATTACCGGCATCGTCATAGGCAGTGTGATTTTAAAGAAAATATGATGGATGGATGCACCATCCATGACTGCTGCTTCTTCTACCTCCCTTGGCAAAGCTTCATAGAAGCCCAGCAAAATCATAATGGTGATTGGAAGGTTGAAAGCTGTGTAAGTTAGAATAATGGAAAGCGGATTATCAATCAGATTGATATTGGTAAAAGTGCTGAATAAAGGGATCAATGTTGAATGGACCGGTATCATTAAACCGACCATAAACAGTCCCAGCACCAGCCTGCTGCCTTTCCAATGCATTCTCGTAATGGCAAAGGTAACCATGCTGGCTAAAACAACAGTCAGAATGACAGCTGCAAGGGTGTACGTTACACTATTTATAAAATAGAGGCTGATGTTTCCTTCCGTCCAAACCTTTGCGTAATTTTCCCATTTAGGGTTTTCCGGCAATGAGAATGGAGACATATTGAATACTTCCTGGCTGCTTTTCAGGGAAAAAAGAAATAGCCAGATAATCGGGAAAATCTGAAACATGGCGACAAGAACCAGGAACACATACATGATGCCATATGCTAAACGGTTCACAATCGGTTTTGAGACAAGCTTTGTGTCCAGTCCATTTCCTATGCGCGGGGCGCCATCAGGTTTTACTGTTTCCATACATTTTCCTCCCTTCCATTAATAGATATCTTTATTAGCAGCTGTAAATCTGCGGATGATGTAAGTAACAACAAGACAAATGACCAGCAGGAAAAATCCGATGGCACTCGCATATCCAAAGTCAAAACCCTTAAATGCTTTCTGATACATATAAGACGCCATTACTTCGCTTGCTCCATTCGGACCGCCTCCGGTCATGACATAGATCAGGTCAAAGTATTTCAGCGAGCCTACGACTGCTAGAACAATTGTTACTTTAATTACATTCATAATCAAAGGGAGCTTTATTTTAAGGGCAATCTGCAAGGGAGAAGCCCCATCAATTCTTGCTGCTTCAACAAGTGATTCAGGAATATTTTTTAATGCTGCATAATAAATGAGAATGTAAAAACCGGCGTATTGCCATATAATTGGTATAATGATGGCATAGAGTGCGAGATTGGCATCCGCTAGCCATGCAGGCGGATCTTCAATGCCGATAGCTACTAACACTGTGTTCAGCATGCCATTTGAAGGGTGGTATATCTTCATCCAAAGCTGTGCAATTGCGACTGATGCCAGCAGCATGGGGATCAGGTATATCTTCCTTAATAAATCTGCACCTTTGTTTTTACTGGCGAGGATAATGGAAATGAACAAGTAACCGATCAGACTTAATGCAGAAAACAGGGCCAGCGAAAAGGAATGCAATGCACTTTTCCAAAAGAGTGCATCTTTCATCAGTACCTTGTAATTCTTTAGGCCGATGAAATCCATTTCTCCAATGCCATTCCATTTCATTAAACCATAGTAGCCTGTCTGTATAATCGGCACATAGATCAGCGCAAGGACCAGGAAAAGGGCAGGTGTGATGTACAGTGCGATGACTTTTTTATTGGAAAGCACTTTATTCATTTCATTTCAGCTCCTTCCTGTTAGAATTAGAAAGGATATACCCTAACAGCAGATATATCCTTTTTTCGGGAAGGCCGTTAATTCCCTTCCTCAGCCTTAAGAGCCTCTTCATGCTGTTTGGCATAATCAGCTGGTTTTACTTCATTGCCGAACAGTGATTGGATAAGGTTTAAATGTGTTTCTGCAACCGAAGCACTCATTTGGACATCAGCAAATAAGGTTAAGCTGCTGGCTTTATTTAACTCATTTAAAACATCAATATACAGTTCCGGAAGATCCACTTTACCGGTATCAACCTTCGTGGCAGGAATTACACCCGCTTTTTCAACAGATTGCTCTCCCCATTTTTCAACAAAGAACTTTACAAATTCTTTTGATTCATCTTTAACCTTTGAATTCTCAGCTACGAATAACCCTACTCCCGGGCCGCCCACCCAGCTGTCGATATTTCCTTTGCCTCCGTCAACGGTCGGGAATTTAAAGAATCCAACGTTTTCCCTGAAATCCTGCGGAATTTCTTCATTCGTCGTAAAATTAGGGAGCTCCCAGGTTCCCATTAGATACATTGCAGCATTGCCGTTCAGGAACTCAGCCTTTCCTTCGTCATTTGAAAGTCCATTATAGCCTTTATTAAATGCGTTCTCTTTGACAAGGTTTTGAACTTCTTCAGCAGCTGATACCAGTGCCGGATCTTCGAACGAACCAGAGCGGTCAATGGCTTTATTAAGAACTTCAGCCCCGCCAATTCGGTCTGCCAGGTACATGTACCACAAGGACCCTGTCCAGCGGTCTTTATTTCCAAGTGCAATCGGGGCAACCCCGTTGTCTGTCAATGTCTTAACAGCATTTTCAAACTCACTGTAAGTGTGGGGTACATCAAGATCATATTTCTCAAAAATTTCTTTATTGTAGTAAATAGGTGCAATGTTCAGCTCAAGAGGCAAACCATAGGTTTTTCCATCGAGAGCGTAGGCTTCCGTAGTCCCGCTTACAAAAGATTCCTTCAAACCATCATTCAGTACATCATCCAGCTCTGCAAATAGATTGCCTTTCACAAATGGGGTCATATATCCGGCTGCCCAGGTAAACCCTACATCCGGCAATTCATTAGAAGATGAAAGAACTTTGATTTTATTTTTGTACTGTTCATTTTCCAGAACTTCGACTTCAATTTTCACATCTTCATGCTCGGTTTCATATTGTTCAATAATATCTGTAACAATCTGATTTTGCTGCTTGGAGCTTCCTGCCGGCCATAAGTGCATGAATTTAATGGTTTTTTTGGAACCGTTTTCACCACTGGCCGTATCGGTGTTTCCGCTGCATCCTGCGAGCGCAGCTGCCAGGATCAGCACTGCAATAAGTATAAATGAATGCGCTTTCTTAAGCATTTTCCTAACCCCCTATTTCTTAATTATTCTAACAATTCTAATGATAACACCACTAAAAAATCGCGGTAAGGTAACCGCGATTGGGAAAAATTCCACTATTTTTAGATGGGAGTTTCATCAAGTTCGGTCAGCTTCCGGTATTTGCTTGGGGTCACACCTTCCGAGTCTTTAAAAAGTTTAATAAAGTACTTGGCTGTTTGATACCCGGCCTGCCGGGCCACTTCATCTATTGGCAAATCCGTGGTTATGAGCAGCTTTTTCGCCAATTGCAGTCTTTTTCTTTTCAAATATTCACTAAAGGTAATGCTTGTCTGCTCTTTAAACATCGCACTAAAATAACTGGCATTCAGATGCGCTGCATCAGCGACTTCTTTGAGAGAAATTTGTTCCGGAAGGTTTTCGTTCACATAAGCAATGGCCTGTTTGACAGATGAATTTACATACTCTTTTTTTGCTTCCAGCTCAAGCAGGCCTTGATCTGCGACTTTTTCCAAATAATCTGCCCTGACCATATGTTCTTCCGTTTCAAGGGCTTCTTCAATTGCCTTTATAAGACTTTCCTTCCGCAGTGGTTTGACCAGATAGTTGAGAACACCAAGCCGGATGGCTTCCTGGGCATATTCAAAATCAGGATAGCCTGAAATTATCATGACAGCCGGCTTGTATCCTTGGTTTCTGATGTTTTTCAGCAGTGCCAAACCAGTCATTTCTGGCATGCATATATCTGTAATAAGCAGGTTCACTCTGGTCCTCTGGAATAACTCTAAAGCTTCCTGTCCATCAGCTGCGCTTAGAATCTCAAGTCTCCCTGCTGACCATCCTTCCAGTGTCTTTTTCAGCCCCTGTCTTGTTGTCTCTTCATCATCCACTATTAAGATTATCTTTGTATTCACCTTTATTTCCCTCCCCCGCAGGTATTACGAACACAACTTTAGTGCCTGAACCCAACTCACTTTCCAGATGAAGACCGCCAAGGGAATAGGCATCATAATAAAGGCTGAGCCTTTTGTTTACGTTTGTCAGCGCCATCCCAATCCCTTTAAATGAAGAAACATTCTCTTTTTTTATCTCCTCGTTTAACTGATGAAGCTCTATCTGATCAATCCCCGGGCCGTTATCCTGCACCGTGATTTTGACCGAGTCCCCACCGGCTGATTCTTCTAATTTGATAAGGACAGTTCCTTGTATTCTCTTATTTTCAATTCCATGCTGTATAGCATTTTCAACTAATGGCTGTATAATCAGTTTTGGTATTTTCACACCAAGGAGCTTGGGCGGTGCAGCAATTTTCCATAACAGTCTTTCGCCAAGCCGCATTTTCATTAGGCGCATATACCGTTCAATATGATCAAGTTCATCATGTATGGTAACCCATTCAGCAGATCTGCGATTCCCGATTGTATATCGGAAAAGTTCAGACATTGAAATGACAATCTCAGCCAATTCCTCTTCCTCTTTCTCCTCCAGGGACCAGTAAAGTGCGTTTAGAGTGTTGTAAAGAAAATGCGGATCAATTTGGGCCTGCAGTGCCTTCAGCTCCGTTCGGGACCGAAGCAATTCTTTTTCATAAACAACCTGTATTAAGTGGTTGGTCCTTTCAACCATTTTATTGTAGGTGTTATTTAATTCAATAAATTCAAGTGAGGAATTACTCTCAGGATTCAGTTTTAATTCATCCATTTTGGCATTTTTCATTGTATTAGTCAGTTTTTTAATCGGTCTGGTGATCATGGTGGCAAGCACTATGGAGGAAATGACAAATAAAAAGAATCCAATGGAAACTGCTAAAATGATTACTGCTCGAACTTTCGTAACGCCCTGCAGCAGAAAACTCATCGGCTTCAGGATGACAAAAGTCCAGCCTGTCAGAGCTGACTTTTCAGTAACAGCCATATATTCCTGATCACGGATCATAATCGATTTTTCCTCTTGCTGGATAATGCTTTTTATGTCGAGTCCATAATCATAAGTAATGGGTGTTAAGTCGCGATCGAGAAGCATCATATAATCGTTTTGTCCGTTTTCTTCACTATTGCCCTGAACCTGAAAATAACTGTTGGAAATACGGACGACAAGATAACCGCCATTCGAGAACCAGCGATCCATAAGACTGACTCTCCGTATGGCTGCAGAATAGCTGGTGTTTCCCTTATCCTTCCCAGTCCAAACAAGCTTCCCCTTTTCCTTGTCAGCGGCCTTCACCCACTTTGAATCGATTACTTTAAAAATATTTTTCCCATCGAATGGATAAATCCTTTTGCCTTCTGCATTATACAGTTCAATTGAAGATATTCCATCTGAGTAGGCATATGTATTATTGATGATTTTTATCAGGGATTCCAATTTTCCATAATCCATGCTTTCCCCTTCAAGCATCTTTAGCAGCATTTGCTGAACAGTGCTATTGGTCATGAGCTGATTAGTCAGAGTATCAATCTGTTTATAAAGCGTTTCCATTCTGCCGTTGGCTTCTGCAGCGGTTTGCTGAACCTGGCGTTCCGCATTTTGCCTGAAAAAGCCGCCTAATTGGTCATAGACAACGAGTGAAACAAATGCCAGGACAAACAGCATGACGCTTAAAAACACTGCTAAAATCTGGTTTCGCAGTGTATTGAATTTTTTTAAAGAAGAAAGAAAACTCTTCATATGAATCACCTATTCTCAGGTTATCTTATATATTTATTTAAATATAGCAGATTTAAAGCTGGATAACATGAAAACCCTTACATTAATTTATTTGGGCTTACATCCTCCATTCTCCTTTTTGAAAGTATGCTAGCATTTTATTTATGGAGAATAAATAGAAAAACTGCTCAATACCTGAGCAGCCCTTGTTCGGAAGTTATTCTATTTCAACGATCATTTCAATTTCTACAGGGGCTCCGCCTGGAAGGGAGGCAAGCCCCACAGCTTTGCGGGCATGTCCATTTTCCTTGCCGAAAATGTCATGAAGCAAATCTGATGCAGCATTAATGACTAAAGGATGATTTTTAAAGCTGCTTGTTGAGGCAACGTATCCATCCATTTTGATGATTCTTTTTACTTTATTTAAATCTCCAATGATCCCTTTAAGGGCTGACAGCAAATTCAGCGTACAAATTCTTGCTGCATCCTTTGCTTCCTCGATTGAGATATCTTCCCCGACAATTCCTGCATATTTTTGCGCGCCATTTACCCTGGGTGTTTGTCCGGATAAAAAGACTGTATTGCCCGAGATAACGCCCGGTTCGAAAGGCATTCGGATATCAGCCAATACAGGGAGCTGGATATTCAGCTCTTCCAGTCTTTCTTCAATTCCCTTTTTTACCCCTTCCATCACTATGCCTCCTGGGAAACACTTTGTTTTAATGAAGAATATAGTTGTTTAGTGAATTTAAATGAGCGGTGAGTATAATAGACTTTGGCGAAAGCTTGATTTTCACAAAGTGAGCATTTGATTTCATATGGAGCTTTTCGAATATGAGGAGTTTTTAATATTTGCATGGCTTCTTTTAAATGTGTGCTGCAAACCCACATAATGTCACCTTCTTCTATTTTATTGGGATTCTATATACTATTACATTCTGTAATGGGCAAATGACGTTATTTCATCCATTACAGAATGCAGTATTCGCAATCTCATTTTCCTGTTGTAACGGTTTGCTTTAATTTATCCGGCTTTCTCTTTTTCACCTGATCTGTAACTTCATCGTCCCATGAAATGGTGATATCCCCGTCTGTAACGAATGTCTGGCAGCCTAAACGATAGCCTTTCCCCAGCCACTCTTCTCCCAGCTTCCTTCTTTCCTGGATTTTTACGTTGTCCAGGTATTCTGCTCCTTCTTCAGTTTTAAAAACACAAGTACCGCAAATTCCTCCGCCGCAGCGATTTGGCAGATCTCCATCATAGCGGAGCGACATTCTTAATATATTAGAATCCTCAGGCACTTCCAGAGTTTTGTTGCTATTGACAAAATGGATGTTTGGCATGATTGAATTCCTCCCTGTGGTTTCGTTTCTTAGTTCTTGGTATACAATATACCATATAAATAATATTCAGACAATACTAAACTTTTAAATATTTTATTTTAAGTTATTACTCTAATCCCGTAACTGCAGCACTGCTTTGCCCTTGACCCTTATGCATTTTCCATAGTCGACATTCTTTGAACATATCCCCATTGGTTTCTTCTCCCTCTAAAGAAATGGCCAGTTCGGACTGATTTCTTCCTCTTCTGTCCCGAAGGTGGCCCAAGTTCGGACTCACGCCCTCCGGTTTCTTCCTCTACTGTCCGAAGGTCGCCCAAGTTCGAACATTATTCCTATGGTTCCTTGCTCTCCTGTCCGAAGGATGCTTCATTATTTTCTTTTACTTTCATTCATAAACGTTTTGCTGTTGAAATTTTAGCAGGTCCCTCTTTTTAACACTGTTTATATACGCCATGTAGGCTTTCTTCGAATTTTCAATATGAATCCTCATCAAGTATTCAGCTATTTCGGCATCTTTATCGCGCAGTGCCTTCATTATATCGATATGTTCTTTTAATGAGTCCTTCCTTCTTCCTGGTGTTTCATATCCCATATTGGCCGCCATATGAATAAAATCGATCAAGCCTGATAGGATTTCATATAGTTTTGGACTTTTAGATGCCTTATTAATCAGCCTATTCATTTGAATATGTTCGGAATTGAAGTTTTCTTCATCCTGTTCACTTAGCTCCATTAGTTCCTTAATTTTGAGATCCAGTTCTTTTTGTGTACTTGTATCCATTCTTTGTGCTGCCAATTTTACAGCCAGCACTTCCAGTGAAGAGAGAATCGTAAATACCTCCAATACTTCATCCTCTGAGATATTGGAGATGACAACCCCTTTTCTGGGAACTGTTTTCACGAAACCTTGAGATTCCAGCCTGAACAGAGCCTCCCGAATCGGTGTGCGGCTAATGTTTAGCTTGGCTGCAAGTTCTCTTTCTACCAGTCTGTCTCCTGCCTGGTATTCTCCTTCTAAAATGAGTTTTTTCAGGTACAAATACGCATGTTCGCGTATAGATATTAAGTTGTTTTCCTCCCATGTTCTATCCATTTTTCCACCTCCTATTTTTATAACTTAAGATAAAAAGATTCCTCCATAAAATAAAGCTCCAAATATAACAAGCGAAGGATGAACCTTGAATTTAATTAATGTTAAATAGCTAACGGCTGCAAGAAGCACAAGATGCAGCATTCCGCTGTTTTCAAAGGCTGTCAAAAAGAACTGGTAGGCCATGACAGCCAGGAGGACAGCAATGATCGGCTGCACGGATTTGGTCATTAGCTTTACTTTAGGGGAATCTTTGAATAGATTAACAAACTTAAACAGGACGATGACTGCCAGCGCTGATGGCAGGATGGTAGCTGCCAAAGCCACTGCCGCCCCTAAAACCCCGCCTAATTCATAGCCGATGAATCCAGCCATTTTTGTTGCAATAGGACCCGGCAGCGCATTGGCAATGGCGAGAACATCCCCAAATTCAGTGAGTGTCATCCAGCCATTGTTGTTCACTACTTCTATTTGAATGAGCGGGATCGTTGCGGGTCCCCCTCCGTAACCCAATAGATTTGCTACAAAAAATGCCCAAAAGATCTCCCAATATATCATGAACTTTTCTCCCTTACTGGCATGTACTCTTCAGTTGCCTTTTTATTCGCCTGCTCCTTCCGATGGGCAATATAAAATGCTGTGCTTAAGACTATCGCAATTAAAATACCGGGATGCCATTCCAAAAACTGAACAAATACCAGTGATACGGCAGCCAGCATAAGATTTTTTGGCAGCCCTAAGCCCTGGCTGCCTTTCTGGTAAAAACGATAGGCCATCTCTGCCAGCATAAAGCCAATGACTGGTGTCACTCCCTGTACCATTCCGCTGACAATCGGGGACTGGCGAAAAGAGTATAAAACGCCAAGCAAGGCTAGCATGGCAATAATAGAAGGAAGGATATGAGTAAGGATAGCTACTGCGGCACCCATGCTGCCTTTGACTTTGTAGCCGATATAGGCAGCCATTTTCGTTGCAATCGGTCCTGGCAGCGTATTGGCTAATGCCAGAATCTCCCCGAATTCCTCCTCCGTCATCCATTTATATTTCTTAACTGCTTCAAATTCAATCAGCGGTATTGTCGAAGGACCTCCTCCATACCCTGTCACGCCGGTGCGTGCAAATCCAATTGCCAATTCAAGATAAGGCTTCATGCGATCCTCCCCTTATTTAGGTGTTATTGACTGAAGAAGGACCTCATTCCGCTACCTATTAATAACGAATGAGGTCCCTTTCTATTATTTTTTAATATCTGCTTCGGTTACAACTTCATAGCCGTCTTTTTCCACGTGGGATTGAAGGGCTTCTAATGCAGCGGTACCAACAGCCGTATCCTGCTCTCCATTTCCTCCGCTGATGCCGATTCCGCCAACGACTTCCCCATTAACAACAATTGGGAACCCTCCGACAAACACAGCAAATTTGCCATTAAGCATATGCTGGATCCCAAATGCCTCATTTCCTGGAAGGGCAGGTCCGTTCGGTTCCTTATTGAATAGATGGGTGGAGCGTTTATGGCCGGCTGCTGTGTAAGCCTTGGCAATTGCAATTTCTGGCCCGGTGATTCTTGCTCCATTCATGCGCTCCAGGGCAATCACACTTCCTCCGTCATCGACAATTGCAATAGTTTCAAAGACATTGATTTCCGCTGATTTTACCTTTGCTGCTTCAATCATCAATTTTGCTTCTTCCAATTCAAGTTTTAGAGCTGTTTTCATCATCATTCTCCTTCTGATTTAATAGCCAATATAAACGGTTTTCACTTGAGTGAAAAATTCCAGGCCCACTCTTCCCGATTCCCGGAACGTAGCGGTGCTGGATTGCTTTAATCCGCCAAAAGGTGCATTGATTAAGTTGCCGGTTGTTGTCCGATTCACTTTTACCGTGCCTGCCTGAATGTCTTTAGTAAACCGGCTGGCTGTTTTTAAGTTATTTGTCACAATGGAAGCAGACAATCCATAGTCAACGTCATTGGCAATCGCAACGGCTTCTTCATATGTATCTGCCTCGATCACGGCAATGACAGGTCCAAAGATTTCTTCCTTGGCAATGCGGTGATTTGGCTTAACATTAGTAAAAATGGCCGGCTGCACAAAATATCCTTTTTCATATTCACCTGATGTGAGGTGCTCACCGCCATAAGCGAGTTCCGCACCGTCTTCTTTGCCAACCTCAATATACTTCAGGACATTTTTCAGCTGTCTTTCATTTGCAAGCGGGCCGATCTTAACTCCTTCTTCAAACCCGCTGCCAATTTTAAGGGCGCTTGTTTTTTCAATCAATTTCTCCAAAAATGCTTCTTTTACTTCCTTCATCACGATCACTCTGCTTGTTCCTGTACAGGCTTGCCCGGTTAAAGAAAACCCGCCATTCACTGTTAATGCAGCGGCAAGATCAAGGTCAGCATCTTCCATAACTAGAAGCGGGTTCTTTCCTCCAAGTTCCATTTGAGTGCGGGTGGTGAAAGAGCATTTGCTATGGATGTCCTCTCCTGCAGCTGTTGAGCCAGTGAAAGTGACAGCCTTGACTGCAGGATGAGTGACCAGTAAATCACCAACATCAGATGCCTTCCCAGTAACAAAGTTCAAAACGCCATTTGGTATACCGGCCTCGTGCAGCGCTTCAACAAGCCGCACGGCAATCAGAGGGGTATCTGAAGAAGGTTTGAACACCACTGTGTTTCCAGTAATTAATGCCGGAGCAATTTTTCTCGCAGCAATGGAGATTGGAAAATTCCATGGCGTGATCACACTTACCACTCCAAGCGGCTCTCTTTCCGTCGAAACTCTCATATTTGGATCATCATTCGGGAAGGTTTCACCTGTGAAGCTTTGTCCCTCGACCGCATAATAGCGAAGTGTCTGTGCGGAGCGCAGCACTTCATTTTTCGCATCATTGACATGCTTTCCTTCTTCCCTTGTCAGTTCTTCTGCATATTGGGCAGCATTTTCTTCGAGATGTGCTGCGGCCTTGTTTAAAATGGCAGCACGCTTTGATGGAGCTGTCTTTGCCCAGCCAGGGAAAGCTTCACTGGCAGCTTCAATTGCCTCTTTCACATCGGTTTCATTGGATGCCTGAAAAACGCCGACAACATCTTCTGTATTTGCAGGGTTCACACTATAAAACTTCTTTTGGCTCGCGGATTCCTGCCACTCACCATTAATATAGTTATTGAATGTTTCTACCTTTGTTGTAATCAAACCTATCACCTTACTCTCTGTTAATTTCTCTCTTTCCTGCGACAACTTCTCCTATTATAGAAAGAGCCGCCACATAGACCTCGAAGGACAAGATTTAGTGTGACGGCCTGGATATTACATATTATTTTGCTTCTACTAAAGAACCAAGATCCTGTTCAAGATATTCCCTCCATAAGCCATCCATGTACATACGGCGCATTTTCGCACCTGTGCGGACTACTTCAAGGCAGCGCTGCTGTAATTCAGGAGTATCTGCATGGTCCAAAACGATTTTGTAGCCGCGTTCTCCATGGATTTCATCGGATACGATATGAAGATCGAAGAATTCGATTTCTTCATCCGTGAATCCGTATTGTGCACGGAGAGCAGGAGTCTGCTTTCGATAAATGTCCGGAACCTGGGATTCCAGGCCGACAACTAGAGCAGCTGTTGCTACAACGAAGTTTTCACGGGCAGCTACTGCGTAGCACCAGCTTTGCAGGCCTAATGTTGTTGGAGCCATGTTTTCTGGATTGATTACTCGTTCGCGGGTTGTTCCACATGCTTCCGCAAAGCGAATCAGCAAGTCTGTATGGCGGTCAGCCGCAATTTCTTCTTCATACATGTTTTGAAGTGTGAAATCTTTTGCTGCTTCAAATTTTGGATCGGTTGGAGTGTTGTGATAGATGTATGCTAAGTAGTCAGCAAAAGGTCCAACATAGTGGTAATGGTTTTCTGCCCATCTGGCAAAATGCTTTCTTTCCAAGTTTCCTTCAGCCCAAGCTACAGTGAATGGAGCTTTCTGGCTATGGTTTCCTTTAATGGCTTCCTCTAGTTCTTTGCGAAATTCATCTTTCGATAATAATTCTGGCATGTGTAAACTCCTCCTCGAAATTTTATGTAGCCTATTGGCACTTGATATTTTGTATACCAAAACTAATTAAAAAATAATAGGTTGCTAATTTACAACCTTATATTACCTTGTTTTTTTGGTCTTTGGTATACCTTAATGAAATCATAACCTATTCTTTTTGAATTGTAAACATAATTTTTAGAATTTTTTAAAGATTAATTTTTATCGTATGATAGATTGTAAGTAACTAATACAGCAGCTCTTCTTTAAGATCAAGCAGCTCGGAAAGTTCTGCAGACAGATTATCTAGGGCTTCTTCAACGATTTGCTCTCCGATTTCCCTGCTCCCTTGCCGGCCATCACCTATACAGCCGTTTCCAGTCATTTCTTCATAGAAGTAAAATCCCTGGACAGCTTTCCCAGGCCGGAGCCTTTCCCATCTTCCGCCTTCCTTGATATCTCCTTTTTCCAAGAGGTCCTCTCTTACCAGTTCAGGAGCGAGATACAGGGCTTCAGACACTTCCCGTTCGCAGCTGTGGCCAAATAAAGGGGATTTTACATATTTCCCGATAGATCCCTTTGCAGATGACGTGGTCTTTGCATAGTAGACTTCTACTTCCAATTCCTTTGTGATAGTCATCGCGGCCAAATTCAGTGTGGATTGGTTTCCGCCATGTGAATTCAAAAATAAAAACTTCTTGATGCCATGCTGTTTCAGTGAGGAAACCATGTCTGTAAGAATGGCAATCAAAGTTGAAGGCTGAAGTGTTATTGTTCCGGGAAAATGGATGTGATGCTCGGAAACCCCCATGTTAACAGTCGGCGTCACAATAGCATATGGGAACATTCTCTGCCCCAGTTTATTAGCCATTCTCTCCGCAAGCACCGCATCACAGCTTTCGGCCATATGTGGACCATGCTGCTCATGTGCTCCAACAGGAATTATGGCAAACTCTACTGTGTCTAGTGATTTCTCGACTTCCTTCCAAGTCATTTTAGTAAGATCATAACAATTCATTTTCTTGATACCCCGCTTATTTTAGGTATTTTGTATACCAATAATAAATAAAAATAAAAAACTATTTTGTAATAGCTGCAGTAGTCTTCTTGGGGGGCTTTACAGAGATGTTTTCCTGGGATATTTCAATGTCGTTTTGGATCGTCATTTGACAGGTTAACCGATACCCTTCTTTCACTTTGTCGCCAAGCATTTTTTCTTCCTTCCAATTTGGCGGGGCGAGATCATCTCCCCCATTTAATACTATGCACGTACATTTTGTGCATCTTCCCATGCCGCAACCATATTTTAATTCCGGAAACTGGCGGATCCCTGCAAGGACAACCAAATTGGCATTATCCTTTACCTGCTTTTCCACAATCTCTCCATCCACATGAAGCGTAACCTTCGGCATAATATTACCCCTTTCAGTTAATTCTAAAGATTTTGATACTTTTTTCAAAGTATACAATCTTTCGGGAAGATTAGCAAACTCGTTTTTTATTTTTTTGTGTTTGGCGGATATAGGTAGGTGTCTCTTACTGGATTAACTACGATTTTCCTCTGAGTGCGATTAATTTGGTCGTGATTCGGCTACATTAACTACCATTTTCTTTGAGTTTAATTTTTTCGTCTTTATTCGCTCACATTAACTACCGTTTTTCCTTGTGTGTGATTAATTTAGTGTTATTCAGCGAGATTAACTACCATTTTCTTTGAGTTTAATTATTTTCGTCGTGATTCGGCCGCATTAACTACCGTTTTTCCTTGTGTGTGATTAATTTGGTCGTTATTCTGTGAGGTTAACTACCATTTTCTTTGAGTTTAATTATTTTCGTCGTGATTCGGCCGCATTAACTACCGTTTTTCCTTGTGTGTGATTAATTTGGTCGTTAATCTCCCAGATTGGCTCTCGCCCTTTTCCTCTTTAATAAACAATAGATAAAATTTTCGCCGAATTATTAAAAAATTTAGAATATAATATTGAATATTTCAAAATCTTAGTATAAAATAAGCTCAAGACAAATGGTATACAATATTCCAAATAGAAGGAGGTATGCTCTCGAGCTACATATGAGCAATTCTGCATTTGCAACTAAGTTCAAATAAAACTAAAGGAGTGTTTTAATTGGGTAAATATATTGTATTAACAAATAAAGATACTTTCCAGACCATTCTTGAAAATGAGGGTCTAAAGCCGGTTGAGACATATCATTTTTATTTTTTCGATAAGCTGAAGGCTAAGTACACAATAGCCGAAGTTTTGGATGAGAATATGAAAATCCAGCTTTATGAAGAGTATGAAGGAAAAGAGTATGTAAATCATATAGGTGTTAAATTTTTTGAGCGGTTTGAAACACTGGAAGCAGCCAGAGAAGAACTGGATGAAATAGTAAAGGCATCCGGCAATAGTGAAGACTCCATACATTCCAAACTGGTAAAATCTGATGAAGTAGCAGTATAAATGTTATTACTAAACCCGGAGGAAGCCGCTCTTCTTCCGGGTTTCCTGTTCATAAAAAAAAGCGGAAGCGGCTTATCAGGGGGCAGGCTTCCTGCGCTTGACATTTTTCTGTGTTCATAATTCTAACTTTCTTATTCTATTGAAAAAACCGCCAAAGATAAGGCGGCTTTACTAGAATTTTAAAGTTCTTCTCAAACGGGCTAATTTTCTTTCTGTTTTCTCAATTGCATATTTGGATCCAAATAGAAAATGGAACATCGGGGCGTCCTCCTTTTTTTCTCTAACCTGTTATCATTATTATATTATGAATTTTTGAGATTCACAACAAAATTGTATACCAAATACCAAAATAACAATAGAAATGTGGCTGATTTTTGAATAAATAAAGAAAAAGTGAAAATTTGGTATACAATTTACTTTTTACCATATATTTCATTTAAGATCGCGAGGGTGTTGATATGCTGAGAGTTTTATTTTTGACCGTGATTGGTTTATATTTGCTGTCCACTTTACTTCCGCAATGGAATATCGATCCCCTCCTGTCTATCTTGTGTTTTATCATAGTAGTTTTAACATTCAGGCTTGCGAAGAGATTTGTACAGATTCTTGGGGGCGTATTTCTGGCTTTTGGTGCTGTGCTGCTTTGGACAAGCGGCTCAGACTGGCAGCAATATATTCTTGCCTTTGGACCAATGCTTGATCTGCTTACCATGTTTACGTTAATACCGATACTGGGGATTCCGGTTAAACTTGGGCGATACGGGGAAGGCATCCAGGCCATTATCCAAAATCGGGTAAAAACATCTGGTCATTTATATATGATGACTTCGGGGATCTCTTACTTTTTTAGCATTTTCATGAATCTTGCCACTCTTCCCATGACGTATTATTCAATCCGGCCGGCACTCGGGAGCTTTCCGGTGCGTAACAAGGAACGATTCATGAGCAGAGCGATTTCCAGGGGGTTTGCAATGCCATTAATCTGGGCGCCTGTTACGCCTATTGTGGGAATTGTGATTACAATGACAGGAGTCAGCTGGGTATCCATCCTCCCCTATGTCATTCCGCTGAGCATATTGGGTTTAGCAATGGATTGGTTTATTGGTTCCCGTCAGTCCCAGCCTATGAAACTCCCCCAGCCCGGCGAAGTAACTGTGCATGAAACGGCTGCAGCCCTGGAAGCAGGTTATGCCGGCCGGCCTGGCAGAGTTTTTCAAATCCTGATAGCCATCGCAATTTTTAATGTTCTTGTATCCCTAGCTGAGACGCAGCTATCTTTGCCTTTCTTAATTCTTGTTTCTTTAATCGTTATTCCATTCGCATTCAGCTGGTCTCTTTTATTAAAAAAAGGGAAAAAATTTGGCGAACAGCTTGCTGAGCATTTTAATACCTTCGCCTTGAGCATGAAGGATCAATTTTTCATTTTTTTATCAACAGGCTTTTTTATCTCAGCCATGAACTTGTCGAATGCAAATGAAGTCCTTTTTGATTGGATTGCAGCTTTTATAAATGTGGCCGGGGTCGAATTTTTCCTGATCATCTTGCCTTTGATCCCTTTAGGGCTGGCATTTCTGGGCCTTCATCCAGCGGTCTCACTTGCATTGATGATTGAAGGCGTCAACCCGGCAGACATCGGAATATCACCGCACATTCTGACAGTTGCGATGCTCTCCGGGGCTGTTTCCGCCTTCTTAGTGGGTCCATATAATGCCACTCTTGGCCTCATGTCAAACATTATCAAAGTCGATTCCTATAAAGTCTCCAACTGGAATATGCCCTTCGCGGCAGTTTATGTTGCTTGTGTGATGTTCTATTTGTTTTTACTGGAAAGATTACTCTAATAGAAAAAGCTGCTGATCAACTAGTTTAATCAGCAGCTTTTTTAGTGGATTCCTTTATTTCTTTCACGATCTCCTGTGCAAAATGCCCCAGGGTGCCTTGACTGTAAGAGCGGATGACTTCAGGTGCCAGGGAGGCAAGAGCTCTTTTAATATAAGCTGGCGGATAGTCTTTGCTGATAAATTCGTTCTCGATTTCGACGGCTGTCTTTATGGCAAAGAATGTTGCCAGTTTGTTAACTTCTACTAATCTTCCTTCACTATCCTTTACGATTTCCCCCAATGGCTTGATAAGGTCTATTATCGGACCTGGCAGTTGGTCCTCTGAAATAAACAGTCCATTTCCATTCTCCATTAAATCTCTCGAATGCCCCATATACTTCAATCCATATACCTTGAAGGAAGGGAATCTTTCTGAAATGCCTTTCGTTGGAAGTGCAGTCGCCATGTTGATGAAAGCAACTGAAGACTCCACAGGAAACATGCTTTCCATGAAAGAAATCACTTTTCCGGCCGGCAAAGCGAGCAGAATTATATCCATTTGTTTCAGTTCGTCATCGTTTAAAGGGCGTCCGTTAGGGAACTTTTCAGCAAATTGTTCTGCCTTTAATCTGTCGGGATGATAAATGCCGATTGGAAGGTTTGCTTTATGCCAGTGAGTCATCATGGCAGTCCCCAATTTTCCAATCCCTGCTAAACCTATTTTCATCAAATGCCTCCTATTCTGAAAAAAAGACTATCCTCTAAGTTAGTTTATTCTAACTTTGCAGGATAGCCTTTTATTTTTCAAGATTACTGTTTTACCAGATTAAAATAGCTATTAATGTGGCGATAAAAAGGCTGGCGACAACAGGGATAAAGTTTTTCCTGGCCAGTTCCAGCGGTGAAAGCTGAAGGAATCCTGCTACTGCCACAAGGGAAGACCAGGCAACAATTGTTCCTCCGCCCCAGATGGCACCCATCTGCCCGATCGCTGCCAATGTTGAAGGATCGATATGACTTCCATTTGCCAAAGCACCCGATAAGGCACCTGTTAACGGCAGCCCCGAAAAGCCTGAACCATCCAAACCAGTGATCAGACCGACGATTAAAAGACCAAAACCGGCAATAAAGGCATTTTCCGGAATATAAGCCTGTCCTGCCTGTATCATATCAAACAAGAACGCAGGCTTGGCAGCGCTTTCATCCAGGGATAGTATCGTGCCGGTGAAGTCCGAGCTTCCCATAAAGAAGAAACCTGCTATTGGAATAACGGGGGCCATCGCTCTGAAGGCGAAAACAAATCCTTCAGTTAAATGCTCGCTAATTTTATCCAAGGCATGGATGCGATTAAATGCCACGGTGGCGAGCACCAATAAAAGTGTCGCTACCCCTCCGATAAAGGCAGCTCCATCTGTTCCTTCAAATCCGGATCCACCCGCCAGCTTTGTTGAGAACATATAGAGCATAACAGCCAGCATGGATAAGGGCACTACTACGGCAAAGACCTTTCCCCATGTATTTTTTCTCTGGATAGTTTCAGCACTTTCTTCAGCTGTGGCCGCAAGCTCATTGGCTACACCAAAAAATGCTGAATCCTCAGGGTTTAGCGAGGAGTCATGGTGGCCATTTTTAACAATAGATTTTCTATGTGCCAAATAAATATAGCCTAATGCGCATACTCCTGTAATGATGGAAAGAACCAATGTCTTATCAGCAACCAGTGCCTTATCAATTCCAGCTGCTTTGGCGCTTAGCATCGGTGCTACCTGCATGATATAATCAGAAGAGAGCGCCATTCCCTGGCCCGCAATGACAATGACCATGGCAGCCGTCATCACAGGCAATCCAGCCCTGACCGCTGCCGGGACAAGCAATGCACAGATAAGCGGGACAGCAGGAGTCGGCCAGAAAAAGAGTGAAATTACATAGGTAGTAACCATTAATACTAAATAGGAAACATGCCCATTGATCATTACCCTCTCAATCGGGCCGATAAGCCTTTTATCAGCTCCTAGGTCTTTCAAAGAATTAAGAAGCGCGATCATGAGGGAAATGATTAAGAATATACTGAACAACTCTTTTGCTGCGAGGAGATTAGCGTTAAATACCGCCTGGAAGCCGGCGATCAGACTTCCTTTATAGATGACTGCCACAAAGAAAGTTCCGATGATAACCGGCAAGACAACGCCTCTTCTAAAAAGCATTGTTGCGATTACAGACACAGTAACAATTGCATAGACCCAATGAGCAAATGTTAACTCCATATATTCCCCTCCGTTTTTCATTATAAAAATATCTCTCTATAAATAGATTGCAAAAGACAGATTGCAGGAGGCATGATCTGTTTATCTACAGCTGACTATGTAATACCTCAACACTTGGCTTATTAAGGAGGTTTTGAAACATTTTCCAAAAAGCATACTGCATTTGGTGGATTGTATACCAAACTAAGCAAAAAACAAAAAAGCGACAATCTTCGATGTGTTTGTGATATGTGAGTTCGCCAGCCGAATCATCCAATACTATTTACTTATGCTCCTTCAGAAATACAGTTCTAAAGATCAGCCTTTCTTCCTCTGGTTGACCACCTCCCATTTTCACTATTTTAAACTTGTATACTATAATAACACTAAAAATAAATATTGTGCAAATAATTTTGAAAATTTAGATGTTTTAATATTTTCTATAAAATATATTGCTCTCTTTATGGATTTAAGTTAAAATCTAGAATAAAATTGCACAAAGTATATCGTATACCGATTTATAAATTCCTATTTTTAGGGGTGATTCCCAAGAAGGAGTGATAAATATGTTTAAAGCTGGAATTATCGGTTATGGAACGCTGGGGAAAACCATTTCGGAATTAATTGAAGCCGGCCATGCTGGCGACGTGGAGTTAAAGTCTGTACTGGTTAGAAGAAAAAAGGGAGCAGAGCATGCTGATAAAAAAACATTTGCTCTAACATCAGATGAAGCTGAATTTTTTAATGGGGATTTAGATATTATCATAGAAGCAGCGGGTCATCAGGCTTTACATATGTTCGGGGAGAAAGTGCTGGCAAATGGAAGCCATCTTGTGGTGCTTTCCGTAGGAGCATTGGGAGACTCCGGTTTTTATGAACAACTGCAGACCGCGGCCAAGCAGCATAACCGGCAGATTTTTATCCCATCTGCTGCTATCGCCGGTCTGGATCGGATTGCAGCAGGTTCATTGGGGGAAATTGAAAATATTACCTTAATTACAAGAAAGCATCCCCGCAGCTGGAAAGGTACGATTGCGGAAGAAAAAGTGGATTTACATACGCTGACTGAACCATTTTGTATTTATGAAGGGAATGCACGGGAGTCATCCAAGCTGTTTCCGCAGAGCGTGAATGTGTCAGCGGCCCTTAGCCTTGCAGGAATCGGCTTCGAAGATACTAAAGTAAAAGTCTATGCTGATCCAACGATCCAATCGAACAAACATACCATCAAGGCAAAGGGTTATTTTGGCGAAGTGGAGATATCCGTATCGAATGTTCCTTATGAGGAAAATCCAAAATCCAGTCCGATTGTCGCCATGAGTGTGGCAAAGGTTTTAAAAAATTTAACTTCGCCATTTGTGATTGGATTGTAAAAAAATTAAGAAAGAGCTTCTGCTCTTTCTTAATTTTTCTTTTCACTCTGCTGCACCGCTTCAATATATGCTTTTTTGGAGTTTTCAATATGTATTTTGGTCAGATATTCAGCCATTTCCATTTCTCTATTGACGATGGCTTCCATAATTTTCAAATGCTCCTCCATTGATTTCTTTGCCCTGCCCGGGTTTTTATGCCCGATTTTGGCAAATGCGCGAATGTAATCGGATAATCCGCTCAGCATCTCATAAAGCTTCACATTCTTGGCAGAGCTGTATAGGAGATGATTGAGTTCCCTATGTAATTCAGAAGCATCCTCTTCAGGATTGTTCAAGTATTCCTCGACCTTTTTTATGCTGGCAGTGAACTTGCTTTCCATATCATTATCCAGCTTTTGAACAGCCAATTTTGCAGCCAGTACTTCAAGTGATGATAAAATGGTAAACACTTCGATAATTTCCTTTTCGGAAATATCGGCAACAATTACGCCTTTTCTTGGGACTGTCTTAACAAACCCCTGGGATTCCAGGCGGAACAGCGCTTCCCGAATTGGTGTCCTGCTGATACTTAATCTCTCAGCAAGTTCTCGTTCCACCAGACGGTCTCCCGCTTTAAATTCTCCGTCCAAAATAAGATCCTTAATATGCAGATAAACCCTCTCGCGTATCGAGATCAGATTATCTTCCGTCCAGTTATTCCCCATCCCTTTCCCTCTTTCTCTTTGGTATCCTTACGCTCATTATATCTTACCTATCGGGGTACAGCAATTTTTTGGCTGATTTACCCAATTTATGTTTACGGAACATTCATTTTTTCAATCACTCCTCTGGAAGTACGGTCATTTACCGCTACACGTGAAATGATTTCCGCAATGATTTCAGCCAGTTTTAAAACCAGGTATAATCTCGTGCTATTTAAAGAATTTACAGGTGATAATGGATCAAGCGTGTTGACAATGGCCTTCAAATGATAATCACCCACACTCGGAAGAGCCCGATTCACTGCATTTCCTGGAATAAACGACCCCTCCCTTATTAAAATATAGCCGATTTGCCGCTCGTCTCCGAGGCAGGCATCTATGCCAAATATAAACGGTTCATCATGGGTTTCTTTGATTTCTTTAAGAACCTTTTTGATATTCAATGCGTGAACAGGCTCCTTCAAAGTCCCATACACCGGATAGGGAATGTTCTTTTCTTTGAGGATCTTCCCTGCCAATGGCCCAAGAGAATCTCCTGTTGAGCGGTCAGAACCAATGCACAAAATAACGATTTCCCTGGATGTGCTGAAAAAAATCTGTTCCAGCTTAGATACCATCTTTTCGATTTCTGCTTCTTCCGTCGTTTCTTTAATGGAAATATAACTGGCTGCATCGACGGCATTTTTGTTCTGTTTGCTGGATGAAAATGGCCACATCTTGGTCCCTCCTTTCCGCGGTAATCGTTATTTATATACCAAATCGTCTTTATTTTTTAATTGATAATCATTCTTAGTGTATACAATGAATGCAGTAATTGTAAATTTTTTTACCAATATATTATGTCCTGCCCAGACATTTGGCGATATATCCCCGTTAATATCTTTCTACAATCATACTAGAAGCCCAAGCTTTAGTTCATCTCCTTTTTAGATTCCTTTGAAGAATATTTTATTACCTTATACAAAAAATATCTTTTATGGAGGTGATCAGAATGAAAAAGGATATTAATGATGGAATTGAAAATCGAAACAGCACTTCCCAGGATATTTTGATGGATCGGGTAAATCAGGCTTTTAATAAAGTGGCGCAGGATGTAAGAGGAATGGTTGCAGAGAGTACAGTGAAGAAGAGCAACAGATAAAAAGAAGCTGGCTCCATGACCAGCTTCTTCTTTATTAACTTAAAAGCCTGATGATTCCGCAGGAACAATCCCATTATAATCTGTCCAGTAGCCTGCTAAAGGATAGGCCGGGATACTATTCCAACTCTCAGGATCCACATCATTTACTTCACCTGTAACATAGCCATATATCAAGGATTTTAAAGCTAAATAGTTTTGTTTTGTTAAATATCCATTCGATTTCTGCCCCAGGCTGCCATCGCTTGAATTGCCTTTTGTTTCAAAAAATACTGCTGGATGGCTGTGATTTTCCGGGTTTAAACCACTATAATTCAACCCCATCATCATAGCTGAAACGACTCCGCCTTTAATGTCGATATCATAACCTACCTGTTTTTCACTATCAACAATCTGGTAGCGGTCAATATGGGTATAGCCGTATCCGTTCATTTCATCGTAGACATATGCCAACATTTGTCTTGTCACATCATTGTAGTTTTTGTATGCAGGCAATGTTGGTCCATTCGGCGCAAGGGAAATACCGAGTGAAAATGAAGTAGCTTCATTTGTTCCATAAACCTGTTTTAAGCCTTGATGATGCAAATCGATTGCAAAGTCAGGTTTTAATTCGGCCCAAAAGGAATAAACGACTTTAGACTCTTTGGCTTTAAAGCCGCCTTCTGGAGACCAATCCCGGTTCAAATCCAGTAATTGTCCTGTCTCCGTAATCTTTGTACCACGGGTATTCATTTCTGCTCCATCCGGATTGTACATTGGAATGAAGTATAGTGTGGACTCTTCCAGAACGGTCTGTACCTCTTTGGAATTGTTGCTCGCATAAGTTTTTAACAGCTGAAGCGCTGCCTCTGTAACCAGCTTTTCATTTCCATGGATTTGAGCCTGAATCCAGATTTTCTTCTCCCCGGTTCCAACCTTGGCGACATAAATGCTTCTGCCCTGCTCTGATTTGCCGAAGCGGTCGAGTGTAAAAACTTCCACCTTCCCCTTGCTTGCCTGCTCAATGCCGTTGAGCGTTTTCACGACATCTTCGTAGGAGAGCATGCTGTTAATACTTGTGTTTCCATTTGTAGATGGCCCTCCTGGTACGGTTGCCGCAAAGGAAAGTGTGGAGAACAGCATAACAAGAAATGCTGTCAGCAATGCGATTTTCCCTGCCGGTTTCTTCATATGTATTTCACCCTTTCTATTAGCCCCTTTATTCGGGACTCTAAAGAAATGATACGGGATGGGCTTGTCCCTAGACAGAGAAAAAAGAATGAATTTTCAGCTAATTTAAGAGATCATTTTGTTAATTGTGGTAATGTGACTAAGAATAAAGAACTGTTTTGTGCTGTAAATCGATAAAGTGTGACAAAAACCAACATATTCCCCTCTTCCTTTTTTCCTAAAGTTAAAATTGATAAGTCTCTAATAAAAATTAACTATTTCGCCTTCCGAAAAAGGTGTTATAATACTATTTATAAAATTTTACAGAAATGAAGGCGAGTTGTTTGAAAAAGAGATTATGGCTTATTTATGGAATGCTGACTTTGGCTACTGCTACATGGGGCAGCGCTTTTATTGCCGGCAAGTTTGCTGTTCAAAGCTTTGAACCTGCAACAGTTGCTTTTTTGCGGTTTTTGGGAGCTGCCATTTTGCTTTTTCCGCTCATGTGGATCATGGAAAAAGACCGGAAACGACCGAATTTGAAAGATCATGGATTGTTTGCTCTTTTGGGCCTGACCGGAATTGCCTTATATAATATTTGTTTTTTCCTGGCCACAAAGCATGCGCCCGTGATTAAAAGCTCATTATTTATTGCTTCAAACCCGGTGCTGATTGTCCTTTTATCAGGGTTATTTCTAAAAGAAAAGATAACAAAAAATCATATCATTGGAATGGCCGTTGCTTTGACAGGTGTAGTGTTTATTATAACAGATGGCCATTTGCTTAAGCTTTTCCAATATGGCTTTGAACCCATTGACTTCGTATTGCTGGGAGCTGTGGTCAGCTGGGCCATCTATAGTGTTGTGGGGAAAGTGGTTTTGAAAAAATTCAGCTCAGTGGAGTCCACTACTTATGCAGTTGCCTATGGAACCTTATTTCTATTGCCATTCGCTTCTGCTGAAACATCGTGGATGGATATCCAGCAAGCCAGCATGACGACATGGACTGCAATAGCCCATATGAGCATTTTTGTTACCGTGGTTTCATTTGTCATGTATTATAACGGAATTAAAGAGGTCGGTGCGGCCAAAGCCTCAATTTTTATTAATGTGATGCCTGTATCTGCCGTTATCATGGCTACGGTCTTTTTGGGTGAAACATTCACCATGGCTCATGGAATAGGGGCAGCCTTTGTTCTGACAGGTGTTTATATAGGAACAAATGCGAAAATGTTTAAAAGAAGGATGCATAAACAGTCAATGAAAAATGAGACAGCATAAGAATGCAGTCTCATTTTTTTCATTGCGAAAAAAGGTTACTCGTGATCATAATAGCTTTTTTGTTTCTGTATAAAAGAACGGGCGAGCTCAATTGCTTTTTGTGCCTCACCTATTTCTGAATAAAAATGGAAAAGCTTTTTCTCATAATGGTCGATTAAAATGCCATAGCCAATTTTCTTAAAGTACGGCAAAGCTGTTTCCTCAATAAATTGATAGTATTGCTGTTCTTCTTTTTTCAATAGATGAAGATGAAGCTGAAAATAAATCCAGGTAAATGAATCAGCTGCTTTTGCCCTCTCCATGCCCTCTTCAGCTAATTTTATTAGCGCACTGCCGGCCTGAAGTTTTCCTTTATAACAGGTATGAATGTAACCATCTAAAGCAGTTAAATAGTGAGGGGCATTTTCGGCAGTAAGCTTAAGTGCTTCTTCATAGAGGCCTGCAGATTCCCTGTATTTCTTTCGGCGAAAATATTCGAATGCCAGATTATGATAAAGCTTGGATTTCCGGTCACCTGAATTACACGCATCACATAACTTAATTAACTGTTCATATTTTTCCTTTGTTTCATTAAAATCATGTAGTTCTTTGGCATTTAGCTGAACAATCAGCAGCATTTCTGTGTCTATAATGCGGAGAATATTTAAGGTTCTTTGAAAATATTGAAGAGCCTTTTTCCCGTAATAATAGGCTGTAATATTTGAATGGATGGAATGGTAAGCAATCGCTAGGTGGTAATAGTATTCATCATAGTTGTACTGATCTCTGTCAATGGAAGCTAAACAGCTGATACAGTCACGGTATTGACCTGTAAGAAAGTAATAGATGCCCTGGATATGTTTCAACAGATTCGCATCATGAGGCGAAAAGGCAGCGGAAGCTTTATTAAGATCCGAGATTAATTTTGAGGCTGACTCCAAATCACTCACAGATAAATAGAACCTTGCTGACAGAAGCCCATATAGAGTCTGAAAATCTGGCATATGAATCAGTTTTTCAACCTGCAGCTCCTTTTTTATCTGTTTTGATTCCTGTATTCGCTGCATGATCATGCTCTCATGCCATTCATCCAGCCTCTTTGCAAGCTGATGATATCGAAGTATTTCTTCTTCGGGATTAATGCCGAGCCTCCTGGCCAGGAGGTGTGTAATTTCCCCGGAGTATTCGGTAATCCCCCTTTCAATTTTACTTAAATGGGTTACTGAACAAATCCCTTCTCCCAGCTGACCCTGAGTTAGGCCTTCTCGTTCCCTGTAAAACTTAATTATTTTCCCAATGATCATGCTGCACCTCGATATTAAAGTTTCTATTATTATAGTGAAATCACCAGTGATTTTCTATAGGTTAATAGAAACAGGCAGTAGACCTGTCTCCCGCCATCTGTGGAAATGTATCTTAATAGATAGGAGGAAGCTTAAAAAGATTACCCCACAATGGCAGTGGCAGCCAGTTTGCTGGATATTTTTGATCTCATGTTCTTTATGACGACTGTTTTCTTTTCCCCGATTTCGCTTTCGTCTTCATAAACGCTTTATGGCGACCGTTTTCTTTCCCTCGCTTACATTTTCGTCTTCATAAACGCTCTATGGCGACCGTTTTCTTTTTCTCTCTTGTATTTTCGTCGTCATGAGCCATCCATGACGGCCATTTTCTTTTCCTCTCTTGCATTTTCGTCGTCATGAACGCTCCATAACGACCATTTTCTTTTCCTCTCTTGCATTTTCGTCGTCATGAGCCCTCCATGACGACCATTTTCTTTTCCTCTCTTGCATTTTCGTCGTCATGAACCCTCCATGACGACCATTTTCTTTTCCTCTCTTGTATTTTCGTCGTCATGAGCCATCTATGACGGCCATTTTCTTTTCCTCTCTTGCACTTTCGTCGTCATGAACGCTCCTTGGCGACCGTTTTCTTTCCCTCTCTTGCATTTTCGTCGTCATGAGCCCTCCATGGCGACCGTATTAATTCCTTTAGTCGCCATGAGCTCTTCAGAAAATCTGGCAAGTAATTAATTTACAAAACTAACACAAAAAAGGACACTCCTTCAATCAGAAGTGTCCAATCTGCATATATTATTTCGAAGCGACACTACCCTGGAACACACGCTTTAAAGCATTTGCCGCCTGCTCAATCGATTTTCTTCCCTGCTCCAGTACACCTGGCATCCAGAAGAAGCCATGGATCATGCCGTCATACCGTTTGGCTTCGACCGGGACGCCTGCTTCTTTTAAGCGTTCAGCATATCATCCCGCAGCGGGTCAAACTGTTAATATGGCATTAGAATCTACCATTTTGGATAATATCCAGAATTTAGAGGATGTCGAGAGTCATGAGGAAAAGCTGTATAAAATTCTAGAGGTTTATATGAACGTTTTCCCTGTAAAGAATGCCCATTTATTCCGGTATTCACCTTTAGGTTTTATTGGTGAAGGAATCATCGCAATAACGTGCCACGGATTAATTCATATCAGAGATATCAGGGATGATATTCGTTCATTGCCGCTCATTTACTCCGCCCTTTATGAACGAAAAGCAAAATATTGTTCTGGGATCGAGTACCTTAAGCAAATAAACATCAAATACATAACAACTTCCAATGTCAACTCCTTCCTGGCTATCCCCATCTGCTTTGGTGCCGTTCCTATCGGCTATATTTGCACAAACGAATTTGATGAGCACGGAAAAATATCTGATCAGCAGCTTTCTTCTTATACACAATTTGGTCAACACGTAGGAAAAACCCTTGAAAAAACGGAAGGAAAAGGAGATGCCCGGCTATTAAGCAGAAGAGAAATGGAGGTCATGAAAAGGATTTCCTGGGGGGGAAAGCATCAAAGAAATGGCTGACTCCATGTTTATCAGTCAAGTCACCATCAACCAGTATATTAAAACAGCTATTAGGAAACTGGGAGCTCAAAACCGGACACAGGCAATTGCGGAGATGTTTCGACGAGGGATGATTTCGTAATTAGCACACCAAAAAGGCCCTTTTCTTAAAGAGAGGGCCTTTTTTTCAGTTTATTTCTCCATCATCAATTTTAAAATCAGCTCATCCGTATGACGGGTTCCTTCATTCCCTAATTTACAAAAACTCTCGATGCTCTTTTCAACGTCATCGTGAATAAATCCATCGGTTGATTTGATTTCCTGATCGTTGAGCGCAAGGAGGGCAGACTGCACAGCTACATTGGAGCAGGTAGATACTTTCATGGCACAGCCGGCTTTTGCTCCGTCACAGATCATTCCGGAAACATTCCCAATTGTGTTTTGTATGGCTGCTTTAATTTGCTGAAGCTCTCCATCCAGCAAATATACGATGGCTCCACTTGCCCCCATTCCTGCAGCTGTTACACCGCATAATGCTGAAAGCCGGCCAAATTTAGATTTAATATGAATGGTTATCAGATGACTGAGTGCCACTGCCCTAATCATTTTTTCCTCAGAAACCTTTAGTCTTTCTGCAGCAGCAACAACTGGAAGTGTGACTGCGATTCCCTGGTTGCCGCTTCCGGTATTTGCCATGACAGGCAGAGTGGAGCCTGCCATTCTCGCATCTGATCCAGCTGCTGCCAAAGACATTGCTGCAGTGGCAATATCATCAGACAAGATGCCCATTTTCACATTTTTCTTTATCGTTTTCCCTACCTTTAAGCCATATTCGCCTGAAAGGCCTTCCATTCCAATGACCCGATTAAGCTCGATACTCTTTTTGACAAGTGATAAGGAACTGATTTCTGCATTAAGCACCCATTCATATATCTCATCAATAGAAAGTGCAATTAATTCATCTTCTTCCGATTGAATTCCTATATTTTCACATCCGCCCTGGTAGATAGCCTTTCCATCAACCTCTATTAAGGTAATATTGCTGTGGTTATCAGAGATTACCACTCTGGCAGTCTGCATATCTGTTTTTAATTCCGCTTCGATAAACAGCCTTTTTGGCGTCTCCGCCTGGAGGGAAATTACTTTTCCTTCTTCAATAAGTTTCAGCGCCAAAAGTTCATCTTCTGGCCCCACTCCCTCTAATACTTCCAGCTTTCTTGCAGGGTCCCCTGCCACAGCGCCGATTGCCGCTGCGAAATCAAGACCATAGGAACTCATGCCGGGTATTCCTACTGACTTAGCATTTTTAATAATATTTCCGCTCGCTTTTAAGCAAAGCTCTTTTATTTCCCCTTTTGCATGGCTCTTTGCAGTGGCTGCAGCAAGTGCAATCGCAACAGGTTCCGTACATCCAAGGGCAACCACTAATTCTTTTTCCAGAATTCTTAAGATCTTGTGCTTCTCCATTTTTCATACCCCTAATTGTTTAAAGTAAAAGAATAAACTTTAATTATTATAATCCAAATAGTTAAAAATTAAGAGAGGCAATATTTCCTTCCACGCTAAAACTCTTAGGAATAGAAAAATAGGAGCAGCTCTGTCTGTTTAATCTTTGCTGAATAATGCACTGAGATTCTTCAACGTATATAATCTTCCAGTCACCATAAACAGGCTGTTATAGTTTCTATGTACATATTCATCTATAATGGTGAGCCCTTTTACAAACCGGTCCACCAAATAATTTGTATACTTTGGGTCCCAGACAAAGCGATTGATTCTGAACAGCTCATCTGCGAGGATATGAAACTTAAAGTCTGCAGCAATCAATTTGATTTGATGTATTTTGTCAGTGTCCATATAAAAGATATTTCTTTCAAGATTTTTATCGAGAAAGTCAAGAAAGTCCTTAATATTTTCAGCGAGCAGGTTAGCCTTTTCCATCTCAAATAGCATATCAACATCTCCTTAAGCACAAGTGCGATTAAGAAATGTGTATGATAGTCGGACATAATTTAAAACAGTTCACCATGCAAAAACCGCCTGGATTCTCCCCAGACGGTTTTCGAGTACTACTTAAGAAGCCCCTCCTTTTTCAAATACTCCCGGGCAGTTTCTTCTGCTCTTGCCCCTTCCACATTGATTTTATAATTCATTTCACGCATTTCATCGTCGCTAATTTTACCGCTCAATTTGTTCAAGGCTCTAACCAATTCGGGGTGTTCCTCGACTGTTTCAGCTCTTAGCAATGGTGCACCCTGATACGGAGGGAAAAGATTCTTGTCATCCTCCAGGACAGTGAGGTTATATCTTGCTATTTCACTATCTGTTGAATAAGCATCCACTAGGTTGATTTCGCCTTTTTCGATTGCTCCATAGCGCAGCTTAGGCTCCATGGTTAAAACAGTTGGAAATTCCACGCCATATAGCTCCTGGATTCCACGATAACCATCTTCCCGATCCGAAAATTCAAGGGTGAAGCCAGCTTTTATGTTTTTCTCGACAGCTTTTAGATCTGAAATAGATTGCAGGCCAAATTCCTCGGCCAATTGCTTAGGAACTGCCAAAGCATAGGTATTATTGTATGCCATCGGTTCTAACAGCTCCATGTCGTATTGTTCTTTCATTCCTTTTCTCGCCTGCTCATAAACCTCTCCACTGTCGGTGCTTACCGCTGTCTCTTTTAAAAATTCAGCAATGGCCGTACCGGTAAACTCAGGATACGCATCGATGCTGCCTGATTTCAGCGCATTGAAGACAAACGACGTTTTTCCTAATCCTGGCTGTAACTCAACGTTAAGGTCGGTTTCATTTTCAATCAGTAATTTGTACATATTGATAAGGATTTCCGGTTCTGAACCAAGCTTCCCGCCAATGACAAGATTCTCTTCTGATTTATTTGTCACTAAAGGGATGGCCATAACCAGTATCATCGCACAAATAAATATCCCCAGCGCTGTGAGCGATCTTTTAAATGACATATGCTCGAAGCGGCGCAGCAGCATGTCAAAAAGGATTGCCAATATGGCTGCAGGTATGGCCCCAAGAACGATCAGTGCCGTATTATTCCGGTCGATTCCAAGGAGGATCAGTTCTCCCAGTCCTCCTGCTCCAATTAATGCTGCAAGTGTAGCCGTTCCAACAATTAAAACCATAGCTGTCCGGATTCCGGCCATTATCACCGGCATGGCGAGAGGAAGCTCTACCTTCAAGAGCCTTTTCCGCCTGTTCATTCCCATTGCCCTTGCCGCTTCGATAATGGAATCATCCACTTCCTTTATGCCTGTATATGTATTTCTTAGTATGGGCAGAAGTGCATATACGACTAGTGCGATAATTGCCGGAACTTTCCCAATGCCAAATAAGGGAATTAAAAGACCAAGCAAAGCTAAAGAGGGCACAGTCTGCAATACTGCCGTCACTCCAATGATCCCTTCTGCTATTTTTTGTTTGTTAGCCAGATAAATTCCAAGCGGGATCGCAATCAGGACTGCGAAAAACAAAGCAATAAGCGAAATCTGTATATGTTCAATAAGTACACTTAATAATTGCCCTTTCCTTTCATTAAAAACAGAGCTGAAGGTGTTCATGACCTCACCTCTTTCTTCATGCTGCCAGCCAGCTTACGAATAACGGCCTGCCTGTTAACCATTCCAATGATGTTTCCGCCCTCTTCCACAGCAAGTTCATCTTGAGCTGCCAATAAGTTAAGAGTTTCTTCCAGTGAAGCCGAGACGGAAATGACTGCCCCGTTCTGTTCGGTTTCTGAAATCGGCTGGAGGATATCTTGAAGGCTGAATCCCTCCATGTAAGGACCCCGCTCTTCCCCGACAAACTGCCGGACAAAGTCATCCTCCGGGTTAGCAAGAAGCTCCTCTGGAGTGCCAACTTGCACGATTTTCCCGTCCTTCATGACACAAATGCGGTCACCAAGCTTTAAAGCTTCCTTCATGTCATGTGTGACAAAGACGATTGTCTTCTCTATTTTTTTCTGGAGATGGATTAGGTCGTCCTGAAGCTTTTCCCTGCTTATGGGATCCAGCGCACTAAAAGGCTCGTCCATCAGGATGATAGGCGGATTGGCGGCCAGGGCTCTTGTTACTCCGACTCTTTGCTGCTGTCCCCCTGAGAGTTCATGTGGCCTTCTGCTGCGGTAGATGTCAGGCTCCAATCCGACCATTCCCAATAACTCATCAATCCGTTCTTGGATTTTTCCCTGTTCCCAGTTCTTTAGCTCGGGTACTATTGCGATGTTCTCCGCAATTGTCATGTGAGGAAAAAGGGCAATTTGCTGGAGGACATAGCCGATATCCCAGCGGAGCTCATGAATGTCATAGTCACTTATCCGTTTGCCTTTAATGGATATCGTTCCTGATGTCAAAGGAATCAGTCTATTAATCATCTTCAGAACGGTTGTTTTTCCAGAACCGCTCGGACCGATAATAACGAAGAACTCGCCTTCTTTTATATGTAAATTAATTGAATCAACAGCCTTGGTTCCATTCCCATACTGTTTTGACACATTGTCAAATCGAATCATTGCTCCACCCCTCTAATAAGTTCACATCTGGATTGTTCCCTAAATATTTTACGGAAAAACAGCCGTGCAGAAGTTTTCTTTTTACCGTTATACCATCATACAGATAGATAGGTTATTTTTCCATTATGGGGTTCTATAAAAAAGGACAGCCTCCATCAAATAGAGGCTGCCTGTTATTATTATGCCGGAGACCTGTTCAGTTTCTTAAAGAGATCCGGAAAGTCGTTTCTGATTGTTTCGCGGATATCTCCAAATGCAAGATGGCGAATGGGATATGCTTTTACTTTTTTTAGGGTGGAGTGCGGGTTTCCTTTAAAGACATTAACTGTCTCTTCTAAAAATCTTTCCTGCTGAAACAGATGATTGTTTCGATTTTCAAAGATTTTGTTTTCTGTTTGCTCATAAATAATATAATAGTCTTCGATGATTTCACCACGGAACATTTCCTGCGTCTCGATTACTTCGTATACTTTCATCGGTATCAATCTCCTTAATAAAATTAATTTGCTCTTTTCTAAAGATAGGAAATTTTATAAGGCTGTCCGCTGATTTCCGCTACGGACACATGCTTTCCGCGGGGAGGAACGGGAGCCTCCTCGGTTTTGCAGGAGTCAAGTTTCCTCCGCTTTAATCAACTCAGCTGATAAACTTAGTTATCCGCTTAGAAACATAGAACCTTAAGAAAACAGCCATTAATTCAGAGTGACGAAAGTGATAAAATAATTCCCATTGGCAAAACCAGCATCCTGATACTTTGGATACTATGATTTACTTCGCTTGAACATGCCTCCGCATGCAAATTTCAGTCTATTGGCTTATCGTCTCGCTCTGCAGGATTTCGATCCGGGCAGCACCGGTTTTCTGGGCGGCTTTTACTACGGCATCCCTTACGGCCGGAACAACTCGGCTGTCGAGCGGTCCTGGTATTACATAATCCGGTGATAAGTCTGTAGCGTCGATTAATCCGGCGATGGCCTCGACAGCTGCCATCTTCATTTCTTCATTAATTTCAGTAGCCCTGACGTCCAAAGCCCCTCTGAAAATCCCCGGGAATGCGAGGACATTATTCACCTGGTTAGGCAAGTCAGAGCGTCCTGTTCCTACCACTTTGGCTCCTGCCTCCTTTGCCTCTTCCGGCATGATTTCTGGAACCGGATTTGCCATGGCGAAAATAATGGAATCCTGACTCATTGTCTGGACCATTTCCTTTGTTAAGGCTCCTGCAGATGAAACCCCGATAAACACATCAGCGCCGATAATAACCTCTTCAAGCGGACCCTGCCGTTTGTCTGGATTGGTGATTTTCGCCACAGACTCTTTGACAGGGTTCATACGCTCCTGTCTTCCTTCATAAATCGCTCCCTTTGTATCGCACATGATGATATCTTTTACACCCATATTAAGGAGCAGCTTGATAATCGCGATTCCTGCGGCACCTGCCCCATTGATTACGATTTTTATTTTTTCCATTTGTTTATCAACAAGCTTTAAAGCATTTTTTAAACCGGCAGCCGTTACGATGGCTGTTCCATGCTGGTCATCATGAAAAACGGGAATGTTCATTTCCTGCTTAAGGCGTTCTTCAATGTAAAAGCAATTAGGTGCCGCGATATCTTCCAGGTTGATGCCTCCAAAGGAAGGCTGCAGCAGCTTGACTGTTTTAATGATTTCTTCGGGATCCTTCGTATCAAGGCAAATTGGAACGGCATCAATTCCTGCAAAAGCTTTAAATAGGGCAGCCTTCCCCTCCATGACGGGCATGGAGGCTTCAGGGCCAATATCGCCAAGCCCCAGCACCGATGTTCCGTCAGAGACAACCGCGATTAAATTGCCTTTTATTGTATAATCATAGACTTTCTCAGGCTGGTCATGAATTTTCCGGCATGGCTCTGCTACTCCTGGGGAATAGGCTAAGCTTAAATCCTTCATGCTGTTCAGCGGCATTTTCACATCAATTGATAACTTCCCTCGAAACTTCTCATGAAGCAATAAAGATTCTTTCTGCAAATCCATCTTAACCATCTCCCCAAATTGAATATTGTTAATTTTCAGTATTATATTGTTGTAGATTATTATATAATGAATGATATCCATAAATGAAATACATATAATCTATAAACATTATGCCTTTTGGTTATATGAAGGGGGGATCTGTTTGGATATACGGCATTTGGAATATTTTGCTGAAGTAGCTCAGCACTTAAGTTTCACAAAAGCATCACAGACCCTGCATGTCACCCAGCCATCCATCAGCAAAGCCATAAAAAACCTCGAAGGCGAACTGGGGGTGCCGCTTTTTTACCGGTCATCGAAGCAGCTTGAATTAACGGATGCGGGAAAAGCGGTGCTGATTAATGCAAAGAAAGTGCTGGACGCATTTAAAAACCTGACTTTGGAGTTAACAGATGTGACGGAGCTGAAGAGCGGTGAAATCAAAATTGGCATCCCTCCTATTGTAGGTGCCGCTTTTTTTTCGCAGCTCATCAGCCAGTATAAAGAAAAATTCCCATTGATTGAAATTAAATTAACAGAGGTAGGCACAAAGAAAATTAAAAAGGGCGTAGACGATGGAACATTGGATATTGGCCTTATTTGTACGGTGCCTGCACAAGGCAGCAGCTTTGAAATTATTAATGTTTTAAAGGACCCCTTAATGCTTATTGTCCATCGTGAACATCCGCTGGCTTCAAATAGTGAGGTACACTTTTCACAATTGGCGAATGAGCCCTTTATACTCTACCGAAAAGATTTCACCCTTTACGACCTGATCATTGAGGAGTGCTCGAAAAGCGGATTTCATCCCAATATTGTCTGTGAAAGCTCACAAAAGGACTTCCTGCTGGGGATGGTTGAAGGAAAACTGGGGATCACTATGCTGCCAAGTAAAATCTGTCAGAATATATACAGCCAAGACCTTGTTGTTCTGCCAATCTCTGAATCTGCTATAAATTTGGAGCTGGGGATGATCTGGAAAAAGGAAAAGTACTTATCGTTTGCGGTTCGGGAGTTTATCGCCTGTTCAGAGAGTTATTTAGAGAATGGACTATGAAAGAGCCGTCGCAAAAATGAAAAATGCGACGGCTTTTTATTTCTAGTTTTATTGTTTGCAAGCCTTTATAAATGCATCAAAAATAGCTAAGGATGGGTGATCGTTCTTTTGTGTCATGCATTCAGGGTGCCACTGTACCCCTAATACAAAGCTATGCTTGTTACTCTCAAAAGCCTCAATGACTCCATCATTTGCCTCGGCACATACCTCAAAGTTTTCAGGCATCTTGCGGACAGCCTGATGATGATAGCTGTTTACTTTAAAACTTAGCTCACCAGTGGCTCTGTGCAGAAGAGAATTTCTTTTTACATTTACAAAGTGGGACGCATGCCACCGGGGTGCTTTTTGGGCATGCTGCAAAAGAGGGACGCCCATCTGGAAATAGATGTCTTGATACATATCACCCCCAGCAGCAATACTGAGGATTTGGCAGCCCCTGCATATGGCTAAAATTGGTTTATCAAGAGCCAGCATTTTTTTAATAATGCTGAGTTCAAACGTGTCTCTTTCAGGACAGATGCTTCCCAGATTTTGATGGGGTTCTTCACCAAATAGGGTGGGATCGATGTCCCCTCCACCCGTAAGAAGCAGCCCATCCATCTCTTCAGCTAATTTTTCAATTTTGCCATCTTCCAGCAGATTAGGCAAAACAATTGGAACGGCCCCTGCGTTTACTAATGAATGGATATTATCCATTGAAACGGAAAGCTGCTTGTCATCTAAATTCGATGTAACCCCTATAATTGGTTTCATTCGGCACCTCTGGCTATATAGTTTAGGAGATTATTCTACAAAACCGGGAGGAAGTCCTACCTGCCTGCAATTAAAAAATGGAAAAAACAAAGAAAAAAAGCTGTCCACCTTTGGACAGCCCTAGCTTCTTAATTAATATGGATCCGTTTCACGGCTTTTCTCAACAGCTTCCTTTGCTGCCTCGTTTTCAGCAATCGAACCCTGGCCATATTTGGATCTTCCAGCGTCTCGGCCAGGCACTTGCTCTTCCCCGCTCATTGCCAGCAATTCTTTCATGACTTTCTCGGTTCCTTCCTTCACACGGCGTCCATAATCTTCATCAGCCTGTGTGAAATGCTCAAACATAGCATCCTGAATACGTTTGTCACATACCGCCAGTGCTTCAGAGAGGTTTTTGATTAATTCCTCGCGCTCCCAATCTTCAAAGCTCCGATATGTATGGCCTGCCTGACCATAATTATTTGGACGATCGATAGGTGCGCTCATGGCTGCAGCATTATAGGTTGGCCGATGCGGTGTGCGCCCTTCCTCAGGTGCTTCCTTGAAGCCGCCCTTCATCGATGGCTCATAGTTAATATGCGGATTTTCTCCCGATTCTTTAGGGTCACGAGTATCCATTTGGCCGCGCTGCTGGTTTGTGCGAACAGGTGCTTTCGGCGCGTTCACCGGTAATTTCAGATAGTTTGCCCCTACGCGATAGCGCTGTGTATCGGAATAAGAGAATGTCCGGCCCTGAAGCATCTTATCATCAGAAAAATCCATTCCGTCAACGAGTACCCCTGTACCGAAGGCAGCCTGCTCAATCTCTGCATGATAATCCTCTGGATTGCGATCAAGAACCATACGGCCAACAGGAAGCCAAGGGAACTTATCTTCCGGCCAAAGCTTTGTATCATCAAGGGGATCAAAATCCAGTTCAGGATGGTAATCATCCTCCATAATCTGTACAAATAGCTCCCATTCAGGATAATCTCCCCGTTTAATTGACTCAAATAAATCCTGTGTGGCATGACCTACATTTTTCGCCTGAATTTCGTTTGCCTCTTCCTGTGTCAGGTTGCGGATGCCCTGCTTCGGCTCCCAATGATATTTCACCAGTACCGCTTCCCCTTTTTCATTCACCCATTTATACGTATTGACGCCGGAGCCTTGCATATGACGGTATGTAGCGGGTATTCCCCAAGGTGAAAACAAGAATGTAATCATGTGTGTGGCCTCAGGTGTCCTGGATACAAAGTCAAACATCCGCTCGGGATTTGACACATTTGAAACAGGATCAGGCTTGAAGGCGTGAATCATATCAGGGAATTTCATCGCATCCCGGATAAAGAAGATTTTCAGGTTATTACCGACTAAATCCCAGTTTCCATCCTCTGTGTACATTTTTACTGCAAAGCCGCGCGGATCACGAGCCGTTTCCGGTGAATCTTTTGCCCCTGCAACGGTAGAAAAGCGTACCATCAATGGCGTCTTCTTCCCTGCACCAGAAAAAACCTTTGCGCGTGTATACTTTTCGACCGGCTCATCCCCAACTTTTCCGTATGTCTCAAAGTAACCGAATGCCCCTGCTCCTCTTGCGTGAACCACACGCTCCGGTACTTCTTCCCTGTCAAAATGGGAGATCTTCTCAATGAAATGGTAATTCTCCAAGGTCGCTGGTCCCCGATTGCCTATCGTACGGATGTTTTGGTTATCAGTAACAGGATGTCCCTGCCGAGTCGTCAGCGTCTCACGCTTTACATCTTGATCATTTGCTGAATTCCTATCATTATTCTTTGCCAAAATCAGACCTCCTAATATTTTATGACGATATTTTACCTCGGTTTTAGAAATTTATACCTGGATTTTCCTGTATTGTTAGGTGATGGGGTTTCTTCCAAAACACAATTACTTCAGGTGTTATCATACCCTGTGTGGCTGAAATGAAACCTTTTTACGAAAAATGCTCCTCGTTTATTTGTTCGAATAATGTTCTTGCCTTTGTAAAAAAATACTCTTGTCCAAAGGGGGGTGAAGACGTGCCTAATCTAAATGATAACAAGTTCAAAAAAATTCAATCGGAAAGCCAGAAGCAGGGTAAAACATACGAAGAGTATGCTGCTGAACTGGAAGAGAACAAAATGAAGGCTCAAAAAAGAAAATAGAAGAAAAGAAGACACGCGCTTTTCCCTTCAACTTTTACGGGAACAGGCGCTTTTTATATTTTTAGACCTTTTCTTAAAACAACATATTAAAAGTCATTTATGAATATTTTTGTATAAGCAATTTAGGGAGGGGTTTAAATGGCGAAAAGAAAAACGAAGAAAATTTTATTATTTTGTGACCCTGGAATTGACGACTCTCTTGCAATTATTTATACATTGCTGGACCCAGATCTTGAACTGGTCGGACTTGTTACAAGCTATGGGAATGTAACGGAGGACCAGGCAACATCAAATGCTTATTATCTGCTAGATCTGGCTGGACAAAAAAATATTCCTATTATTCCTGGTGCTGCTCAGCCTGTTCAGCAGGAAAAAGTTACGTACTATCCGGATATCCATGGAGCCGAAGGGATTGGACCTATTCAGCCTCCTGCTGATATGAAATATCAAACCTATCCATTTGATACAATAGGTATCCTTATTGAAAAGTATCAGAAAGACTTGATTATTGTTGATACCGGAAGATCTACTAGCTTGGCGATAGCTTTTATACTCTTTGACGAACAGATCAAGCAAGTGGGAGCTTTTTATATCATGGGCGGTGCTTTCTTTGTTCCCGGGAACGTTACACCTCTTGCAGAAGCCAATTTTTATGGTGACCCTACCTCTTCCAATTACATTTGTAAATATGCCAATAACCTTACGATTACCCCTCTAAATGTAACAGAATTCGCCTTATTGACCATGGAAACAGTGGAATATGTAACAAATACAGCTACAAACCCTTTCACCATTTTATTAAAACCTATTTTCGAGTACTATTATAAGGCTTATCAGAAGCTGGTTCCCGGCATTAAAGGAGCACCTATTCACGATCTGCTTACCATCATGATCATCAATAATCCTGCTATAGCAGAATACATTTATTACGACGTAAGTGTTATAGATGGAACTGTAGAAGGAAAGGGTTTATCATACATTGATATCCGGCCCGGCAGCCAGAAGGGAAAGACCAGAATAGCCGTTAAACTTGACTACGATGGCTTTATCAATGAGTTTCTCAAAGTTATGCTTGCCTAAAATTATGAATGTCTGATGCCGCCTTCGCTGCTGACTCCCTTAGCAATTTGTATGTCCCCCCTGCAGGTTCAAATTCCTCATGTATTGAAAAGTTAACTGCAAAGTTATAGATAATGTTAACCCGATTTCTGCTGCAGGATTTTTTGTCCAGCCTGATTGTATACTCATTTAATAATTTTAACAAATGGACCTTTCACTCTTATATCGAAAGGAAATATTTAATACTTTGTCCGCATCCCGTTCATAGTTTGTTAACATTTACGTATTACAATGAATTTGTACCGAAACATCATACAGCCCTTTTTCTTTACCCCTTCAGGTCCGGCCCTTATTAAGAGGCCGGATTTTTTTATTTATGTCTTTCACCCTTCCAAAAATTTAATCAGCCTTCATGCTACTATTTTCTTTGTAGAGATCAAGATAACTAACTGGAGGGATTAATATGAAACATAGGAAATTAGTAAAATTAGCTGTGGCAGGTTTGGTGTCTGCATTGTTTCTAACTGCGTGCGGTGAAAGCAAGGGTGTATCAACAAAAAGCAAAACAGAGGAGAATGGCGAGGAGCAAAGTGCAAAACCTGAGGAGAAAAAAGAAGAATCAAAGGCTGGCTCCCGCTCCAATCCGATAAAAGTAAATGAGATGGCTGCGATTGAAACGGTCACATACGATGATTCATCAAATGAATATAAAACAAAGATTGAGCTGTCAGTAGAAGAGGTCATTCGCGGACAGGATGCACAGGTCAAACTGAAGGAAATGAATGAGTTTAACGAGGATGCACCTGAAGGATATGAATGGGTTCTTGTAAAAAGCAAAGTAAAAGTTGCCGACTCTGAAACAGAGGACCATCCATTCACCATCGATGGAATCATGAACTTTAAATTTGTCAGCGAGAGCGGCGATGTATACAGCGGCGATACTGTCGCAACAGCAGAACCTGATTTTTCTTTTGAAATGTATAAAGGAAACGAGAAGGAAGGGTATATAGCCGGTTTAGTAAAAACCGGCGAGGGTGCCAAAATGGAATATGATTCCTGGGTAGGAAATACCGTGTTTTTTGATTTGAAATAAAACTTCAAAGCCCCTCTCATTAGTGAGAAGGGCATTTTTCCATCATCCTTTTCCCGCTTGGAATCCGGGATATTGTGTCATGCCTCCGTCAGCATATAATGTCAGTCCGGTGACATAGCTCGCTTCTGTGGAAGCCAGCCACACTGCACAAGCTGCGATTTCTTCGGGCTTCCCGATGTAGCCCATAGGAATGAGCTCAAGGACACCTTTTTTCAATTCAGGATCTGAGAATTTTTCAGCATTAATCGGTGTATCAATAGCACCAGGGGCAATGCAGTTCACCCTGATTCCGTGCGGGGCAAATTCAAGAGCCAGAGTCTCGGTCATCAATTTGACCCCGCCTTTGCTTGCGGCATAGTGAACAAAATGGGGCCAGGGAATTTCCTGATGAACAGATGACATATTAATGATCGAGCCTTTTATTTTGTTTTCCAGCATATAATCAAGGGCTTCCCGGCAGCCAAGAAATTGTCCCGTCAAATTCGTCGAAATAACTTTATTCCAATCCTCAAGGGTGAGTTCTTCAGATGGGACTTCATTTTCGATTCCCGCGTTATTGATCATGACATCGAGGGAACCGAACGTGTTAATTGCATGGGCAATCATTCTTTTAATATCCTCTTCCTTTGTAACATCCCCCTGGATGGCAGATGCACTTCCGCCTGCATTTTCAATCGTTTCAATGATTCCCTGCAGTTCCTGTTCCTCATTAAAATAATTGATGACAACCTTCGCTTTTTCAGCACCGAATCGCTCAGCCATTGCCTTCCCTAGCCCGGTAGCTCCGCCGGTAATGACGATAACTTTGCCTTCAAGACTTGGATACATAAGATCCGCTCCCTTATTTTTATTTTTTCGTAAAGCCCAGCAAAACTCCACCTGCGATAATAAACAAACAGCCCAGGAGAACCATAAACACCTGCTTTTTGCTTTTGCGTTCATTTAAAAAGAAAAGCCCGCCAATGGTCGATATGACAATTCCGGTCTGGGAGAGTGAAAAGCTGGTGGCAACGCCGATTTTCGACAGTGAAAGCAGCAATCCCAGATTCCCCGTGCTCCAAATCAGTCCCGTAATGATATTCCTTATAGCAAATTTGTTATATGGCTTGCGGCGCAGAGTTATGAGGAATGCTCCTGTTACCATCCCAATCGCCTGCGGCAGAATCGCAGACCAGCCGTCAATATCAAACCAGCGTATTAAAACGACATACCCCACAAAACCTGCCGTCGATAAAAGCAGTACAAGCAATCCTTTCTTGAGACTTTTTCCCTGTTCCTTGTCATCCCCCTGTTTCAGAGAAGTCAGAACGGCACCAACAATGATGCAGACAAGAGAGGAGACCCCGATGATAATGCTCATCGTTGTTTCCCATTCTTTAAAAATGAATACCCCAAAAAAAGTTGTTCCAATAAGCTGCAGACCTGTGGACATCGGAGCTGTCTTGGCAACTCCCAGATAGCGGACTGCCCCAAACTGATTTTTCTGCCCGATTGACCAGAACAAACCAGAAATAAAGCCGACTGCCCAAACAATATTGGACAGATCTGGCCTCTTGAAAAGATAGACAGCGATGGCAAATAACAGGGCACCTATTGTAGTACCAAGTGTCTGGCTGTCCTCGTCACCGCCAAGCTTGTTGCTGACAAATACAATGCTGCCCCAGGAAACCGCTGCTATGAGGGCTAGTAGAATTCCAGTCATGGTGTATACCTCATCTTTCGATTATATGTACATTTTTAGATTGCGGCTATAGAAAGGCTCTTATTCCACAAGCAAAAAAGGTATTAAATTCTTTATTATTCTTTCCACAAAAATAAACAAGTGAAACCAATAGCATCAGCAATCTATCTTAATAAAAGCTGTTTGACAGATATTTCAATATAATAATTTATCGCACAATTTATAATATTTGTGTTAAACTAACAAATATCACTGTCAAATAACAGTGACAAGCAATTATTCTCTTTTATATAATAATCACTTCGGAGGGAATTCTATGAAAAACGCAATCAGCAAGTGGAACCAAATAAGCCTGGTCAAAAGAATTCTGCTGGGCATCATCGCAGGTGTCGCCCTGGCTTTGACCATTCCTAAAGCAGCGGGATGGATCACTATCTTCGGCACTCTTTTTGTAGGTGCATTAAAAGCTGTAGCGCCGGTATTGGTATTTTTCCTGGTAATGCACGCCATTTCCAAGCATAGAAGCGGCCATAAGACGAATATGAAATCTATTATCGCCCTTTATGGATTAAGTACTTTTCTGGCTGGATTTGTAGCAGTTGTTGCCAGCTTTATTTTTCCGGTTACCCTGTCACTTGCTCCCGGAGCTGAGGATGTAACACCTCCTGGAGGGATAGCAGAAGTTCTTCAAACCCTTCTGACTAACGTAGTGGACAACCCGGTCAATGCACTGATTAATGGTAACTATATCGGTATTCTGACTTGGGCAATTCTCCTCGGCATTGCTTTAAGAAAATCTGCTGATACTACAAAAAACATGCTCGCAAACTTCTCAGATGCAATCTCGACTTTAGTAAAATGGGTAATTAGCTTCGCTCCAATCGGGATCATGGGTCTCGTGTTTGATGCGATAGTCACCAATGGTCTTTCAGCATTGCTTGATTACGGAAAACTGCTTGCAATCCTGCTCGGTTCTATGTTCTTTATTGCTCTCGTTGTGAATCCGCTTATCGTATTCTTAAACATTCGCAGGAACCCATATCCTCTAGTATTTAAATGTCTGAGAGAAAGCGGAATGACAGCATTCTTTACGCGCAGCTCAGCAGCGAACATCCCTGTAAATATGAGCTTATGCGAAAAGCTTGGGCTGGATGAAGATACTTATTCCGTATCCATCCCATTAGGCGCAACGGTTAACATGGCAGGTGCAGCTGTTACAATTTCTATTCTGACTCTTGCTGCTGTCCATACACTAGGCATTCAAGTGGACTTTGCAACTGCTCTTATCCTTAGCGTATTAGCAGCAGTATCTGCCGCAGGTGCATCAGGTGTTGCAGGCGGTTCGCTTCTTCTCATCCCTTTAGCAGCCAGCTTATTCGGAATACCGAACGACATCGCGATGCAGGTTGTGGGTGTAGGATTCATCATAGGAGTTCTTCAGGATTCTTGTGAAACGGCCCTTAACTCGTCATCAGATGTTCTATTTACCGCAACTGCTGAATATGCAAAGAAACGCAAAGAAGGCAAAATTGTAAAAATCAGTGCCTGATTACGAAATACAGTTGCCAGTCCTTCTGGCTCCTAAACAAAAAAGCCCTCTCATGGAGAAGGCTTTTTTCAATTATGTATTTTTCCATTTGATGATATAAGTTTTAGATAGATTTACTTGGCACTTGCATCCGGCTGGTGAATTCCGAAAATATTCCCTTCAGTATCCTTATAATAACCCTGCCAAGCCATTCCAGGAAGAGCATACTTCGGCAATGCGACAGTGCCGCCATTCTCAATGATTCTGGCTTCAGCTGCATCATAGTCCTCCACACCCATCGTGCAGGCATATCCGTTTAACGCTTGATTAGCTTCTGGTGGCGGTCCCTGTCTTTGCAACAGAGCACCGTTAATGCCAAGTTCTTCTTCATTTCCAGTCACTGCTCCATAATAAGGCATTCCGGCATACTCACTCCAATCCTGAAATGACCATCCGAATACCTCGCCATAAAACTTCTTGGCGCGCTCCATATCGTCCACATGAACTTCAAAATGAACTAATCTGCCCATAGTCTCCTCCTTTTAATTTCGTAATCGCTTACAAATCTATTATAATGCCTATGGAAAAAAGTACAAGGCGCCTTCTTAACCTCTTATTGCTCTTGTTTCTGAAAATAAACAAAAAGATTCGTTAACCAAATTGATACGGGTGCTACAGAGAAATAGGTTAGATACAAGTAAAAATAGACGGTTCCTATTTGCAGGATAAATAGGAGAAAAGGATACGCTTGATACAAAAGTAAAAATAGCACTCAAAGTTTATTTATAAACACCCTTATACAAAATCAAATACAGCACCGGAACTAAAGCGAGTAGCGTTCTCTGATGGTATCAGTGCAGGTGAACGTTTTCCTTCCCTGTGCAAACCCGACAACGTTTATAAGTATGAAAATAAGAAGCGAATGAAACCAAAATTGATGAGTACTCCAGCTCGAGTATTGATTCCAATTATCGCTAGATTGATTTCATAGCCATGTCTCACTCCTTAGGTCTATACTGCCCGCTAAAGAAATGGAGAAGTTCACAGCTCTTCCTCATTTTCAATTATAATTTTTTTAGCTATAATCATATAGATTAGATGGCATCTGTTAAAAAAGCTTCATGGATACATTCAGCCCTGCAAGTTTAATTGCTTCTTCCATTTCAGATGAAGCAATTCTGGGATGTCTTTCTTTTGGAAAGTCTTTCTTTTCAATTTCGATACATACGAAATAGCCGCCAGGCTTAAGCACTCGTTTATTTGCCTCAGTGCACGTGGTAAGGATGGCATCTCATGGAGAACTAATGATGCCAGTGCAAGACCAATACTATTGTCGGGTAATGGAATATGATTAATACTTTCTTTTAGTATTATGATATTTCCATTTTTTTCCTTTTCCACTTTGGGTTTGATAACATCCAGCATATCTCCATCAATATCTAATGCATAAACCATTCCAGCTGTGGCTCTTGCTGCCGGGACTGTAATATAACCAGTGCCAGCACCTATATCCGAAATCTTGTACGTATTCTTAATAGGGATCATTCACAGCAGTTCTTTAGCGGAATATCACCTCTTATTTTGGATTTTCCAGAAATTCTATTTTTCTTTCTGCACGTTCCATTTTTTCTTTCATATTGATCAACTCTTCCTTTGGACAATGTGTAACTCACCAAATAATATTAATGGATATTAAAGACACACACACACTTTAATTATAGTAAAAAAAGTTTTACTTCCAACACCTTTTAAAATTCTTCATTTACTAAATCATGAACGATTCCTATAGCCGCTTTACTTCCCTCACTGGCAGCAATAATCAATTGTGAAGGTGCCAGGATAGAATTATCACCACTGGCATAAACACCTTCAATATTGGTTCGGCCAAGGGTGTCTGTTTCAATTCCTCCCATATTATTCATCTTGCATCCTAATACTTCTGCAAATGGCGCAGCTTGGGTTAAACCCGTTGTGACAAAGCCTCCGGCCCTAAAAAGTTCATTGCCATTTCTAAATTTTATTTTGGCCAAGCGCCCGCTTTCCCCTTCTAAAGCAGCTATCTCATCATCAAATACCCTTATTTGTTTTCTTATTAATATTTCTTTTTGCTCTTCCGAAAATATCAAATTGCCATTCGTACAAACAGCAAGATTATTACTCCAATTTGAAATCATTTTTGCCATATGGAAAGCACGGTTATCCTCTGAGATTAGAACTAATGGGCGGTCTCTTAATTCCCAGCCATCGCAAAATGGGCAACTAAATAAGGTTTTGCCATAAAACTGGTGAATTCCTTCAATTGCTGGAAGTTCATCTTTTAGACCTGTAGCCAAAAGGACCTTTCTGGAGCGAAAGCTTCTGCCGTCTTCTGCACGAACCATGAAAGCATCATTTTCTTTCTTTATATCAGTAACCCGCTGGTTCTCCATTGTGATGTCAGGATAGTTCATTAAATCTTCCCTGGCAATTCTCTTAAACTCAGAAGGTTTGATGCCATCCCTTGTAATAAAACCATGAGATTCGTGAGTTACCGCATTTCTGGGTTTATTCTCATCAAAAAGGATAACTTTTTTCCTTGCCCTTCCAAGAACAAGTGAAGCATTTAATCCGGATGGCCCTCCGCCGATAATGACACAATCTAACAGCATATTTATTTCCTCCTCAATTAAATATATTATAGACTTTTAATATCTATGATTATCACAAAAAAATTACTTAGACTGATTACAATTCTTTTTTTATTTTTTTGTGGAATCAATCTCTTTTGCAATATCAGAAATATATTTTGTATTCAGCTCATCTTTCATCTTTTTCTCAGCTTCAAACATTACCTTTTCAATTAAGCAATCTTCATTTTGTAAATCATCATGTTCCAAAGAACAATGAAACAAGGTGGTGTGCCCTTCGATGGCATGAATGACATCCAGAAAGGAAGTTTTACGCGAATGGCTTACAATGCTGTATCCGCCCTTAACACCAGGAGTAGATTCAATAAGGCCTGCCTTTACAAGTTTCGTGAGAATTTTCGACAGGTAGGTCGGGGAAAGATTTTGGATTTTAGCCAGCTGTTCAACGCCAACAGATTTCCCCTTGGGTGTTAAAGTTAAATATACCATTGTGTGCAATGCATAGTTGGTGGCTTTTGAATATTTCATTTCCTATCTCCTTTATGAATACATTAAAGATCTTTAATGTCTACAATTAACTTTACCCTAAATTTAAGTAACATTCAAGCACACTATCTAATTTTCCCTAACCAGTTCGTTCGGTTCATCCTAATTAAATATATTTCCAATTCAAATGAAAAACCGCATTTTTAAAAACGCGGTAAGTATTTCAGTCAATATAGACTCATACCCGTCCACTGCCAATAAGTACAGTAGAAAATAACTGCAATGGCAATGTAAAGGGGCATTAGGATTGCACTTAACTTAGCTAAAATACCTGCATCATAACTTAATTCATCATCTTCATAAAAAAGGAGCAGTGCCTTAGAACTTACTGGAAAAGTGATGCAGTAGTTCATGCCTATTAAACTGATAAAGACGGCTGCGTATGGATTCATTCCCATTGACTGACTAAACAGAATGATCCCTGGAACCAAAATAATTGCCCTTGTTGTATGGGATGTAATGTATAAATGGCTGGTGACGGTGATGATAAGGATTACTGCTGCCATAATCCAATCCGGAGCATCAGTGAAGATTTGAAGAAAACCTGTAATCTTTCCTTCCATCCAATCTGCCACACCATTTTCAACAAGAATTTTTCCTAGTGCGGATGCTGCTGCAACAAAAAGAATCAAATTCCAAGAAACTGCTTTAAGCCCCTGTTTCCAGGTAATTACACCCATATTCGGCATGGTCAGCGCAATTGCCCCGATTATGGAAACAAATGCAAGATCATATCCATGGAAACTGTCAGTCATCCATCCTATGATCAGAAGAGAAACTATTATTAGAGTTTTAATTTCCGCTCCTGTAAGCGGCATTTGAGGTGGCGTATCCTGGATATTAGGTATAAAAGGTGATTCTTCCAATTCCTTATCGCTCCTCACCATCCACTGAACGGCTATTGAGCTCACGATTGTCATGATCAATGCAAAAGGCAGTCCCCACATTAGCCACTGCAAATAAGAGATGGATTGGCCAGCCCCAGTTTCCAAAAGACCAACACCAATGACATGGGAACCAGCACCAATAAGTGCTGCCGATGTACTCATTAAAATGACAATAGGTATAGTGATTGTTAGAGTTTTTTTCTCTTTTACGGTCAGCCTGCTTGCCAGATGAATAATGACCGGCCTTGCCATGGCAGCTCTGGCGGATGTTGAAGGTATAAAAAAAACAGAGGCGAAAAGAAAGGATATCATCCCACTTTTCAGCTTTGCCGGCGTCCGGCTTTTTCCTAAGATAAACTGAATGAACCGTCCGGTTAAACCTGATTGTTCAACTGCCTCCCCTATGATAAATGCCCCCACCATCAGCCATACCACTTCCTCCGAAAGGGACAGATATAATAGCTCCTGACTCGCTCCATTCATTAAAATGATGAATACGATGCTGGCAAATGCAATGAATCCAGCAGGGAGTTTTGTTGAAATCCATAGTGTTACAGCGGAGAGAAATATGAAAATCGATAACTTTGCTTTATAATCAACCCCATCAGCGAACGCAATCAACAGAAAGAAGAAGACATGGGCGCTGATTATGGCCAGGCTTCTCCCGGAAATACAGTCTATAAGCATAATTAATGGATGGCCGGATTGCCCATGCTTTCCCATTCTAGTCTGCATATTAGACTGCCCCTTCATTGACCCGGTTTCTGCTGGCCATTTTATAGCCAATGTCCACTTGCCGCATGACTGATTCTGTACTGTCCTCAATCCACTGAGGAGCATACAGAATTGCTTTTTCCAGAGATGTCGGCTTTGGAATTATGCTCAAAAAGGCATCTATGCCGGCATCATAATTCAAGGATGCCCCTTTTCCAACCGAACCTGTGATGGCTATGACGGGTATATCGTATTTTTTGGCAATTCTGGCGACTTCAGTCGGTATTTTTCCATTTGGAGTCTGGAAATCGATACTCCCTTCCGCTGTCAGCACGATGTCAGCGGAAGCAATTTTTTCTTCTATCTTTATGTATTTTCTTATAAGGCTGAAACGAGGATGAAGCACTGCCCCAGCAAAAACAGCCAAACCTGCCCCGAGCCCTCCTGAGGCACCGCTTCCCTCGAGGTATCTGACATCGAACCTATAACTTTCTTCTAAAAGATTCGCATAGTGCTCCATGGCTTCGGATAATATTTTTACCTGCTCTTTGGTTGCACCCTTTTGCGGGCCAAATATCCTCGCTACTCCATTGTCCCCGCATAAAACATTTTTCCAATTGCAGGCCACGTCAATTTCAATTTGCCTGACTCGCTTGTCCATGTCTGAGTCATCTATTTGCTTTATTCTTAATAAATCAGCACCTCCCTTTATTTCGGCTACTTTTCCATTACCATCCAAAAACCGGACACCAAGTGCCTGGGCCATCCCTGCCCCCCCATCTGAAGTGCCGGAGTCGCCGCAGCCGATCAAAATACGATCAGCTCCAAAATCCAAAGCAGCAAGAATCAGTTCCCCTACCCCATAAGTAGTCGTCAGTAAAGGATTGCGCTCCTGCAGGGGAACATGCTTCAGACCTGCCACTGCAGCCATCTCTATAACAGCAGTCATTTCACCATTTTCTGCAAAAATGCCGAAATGGGCATTTACCTTTTTGCCGACAGGACCCGTCGCATCTACGTAAATCAAGTGACCGCCTTTTAATCTCGTAATGGTTTTTGCAAACCCTTCTCCGCCATCAATCATAGGAATTATTTCAATGTCGGCTTCCCCGTTATAACGCTGCGCTCCCCTTTCCATCGCCAGCGCCACATCCTCCGCATCCAGGCACTCTTTAAAACCAGACGGTATAATCACAATTTTCATTTAGCTTTCCTCCTAAATTAGTTAGTAATTGTAATGTACCTTCCAAAAACTAGAATTCTTTTAAAATATCATTAAAAAATGATGAGAATGGCGCTGCCCCTATCTGCTAAAAGGAGCATCTACTATAAATTAGTTTTATAAAAAAGGGGAACATAACCAAACTAAGCCGCCCTAAATAGGACGGCTTAGTTTGATTTGATAGGGATTGGACGGTTTTAAAATTGCTAATTGAATAATGAGGCATTAGTATCGCCATATGTATGCTTTAAGGTGAAAACTGCAGCTTATTAATAAGGTGCCCAGCCCTTTAAACAGCCTTTTTAAAGCTGCATAGGGCATACACCTTATGTGAACCCACAGGAAAACCTTCCTGCCGGATGGATGATAAAAATTATTTTTCAAGTATGGCTTTGATTTTTTTTAAATCCTTCATATTTGCTCTTCTCATCATCGGTTCCATCAATGGAGACATGACCTTATTAAACCCTTTTGGGTTCCCTTTATTTCTTAATGTCATGAGGGTATGATTTTCATCGATCGCTTGCCATGTATAGATAGTTTCCATTGGAAATGGGCCATTTGCAGTTTTCATTACCAATATTGCATCTGGAATATAATCAGTAATTTCGTAAACATAAGCAAGTTCCCGGCCAAGAAACTTCGCTCTAAAAGCAATCTGTGATCCTAGTTGAAGCGGTTTTGGTGTCTTCCACTCAACAGCATGTATATTGACATACCATTCAGGAGCATGATCGGGATTTGAAGCATACTCTGACACTTGTGAAGCAGGACAATTAATTGTTATTTCTGTGATTACATCTACCATCTTGTCCTCCAGAATTAGTTCGATTCTACGTATTTTTTTAGCAGGGTTCCAAGCAGGTATTCCCATCCCTTGGAATGCTCCTCTTCCCATTGCTCCTGAATAACACCAGAGGCTGTATGGGAAAGCTGCAGCAGCGTCCCTCCTTCTTTCTCAAGAAGACGATACGTATAGGCACTGTTTACCGCTCCATGCATGCCAAGATGGCCGTGCAGCCGTATTTCTTCAGGCGCATTCACATAGTATACATTCCCCCAGACTGCGCCTTCTTTTTCACCCCATTTTTCGGTGAATTGCCCTCCTGGAACAGGCTCAAACGTAAAGTGGGATGTTACTCCTTTTGGAGCTATGCGAAACTCCCACCACTCTTCCACCTTTTCGGTTAATGCCCTAAATACTTCTTCTCGTGGTGCATCAAGAAATATCTCCTGTTCAATGCGAAATTCCTTTGCTGAATCCATCGGTTTGTCTCCTCCTTTATCTTGAACGGCCCTCCGTAAATTCAACAGCGATCTGGCTGCGGATTTCATGTATTTACCTACCCAGCGCTCATGCATTTCCTGAAGGGGCACTGCATTAAGAAAATGCCTTTTATATTTTCCTTCTCTCCGTACCAAAACTAATTTGCCTTCCTCTAAAATATTTAGATGCTTCATAATGGCATACCTTGTAACTTCAGGAAAATAGTCGTTAAGTTCTCCGGTCGTTCTTGGCGATTTCTTAAGAATATCGAGAATTTCCCTGCGGATTGGATGTCCCAATGCCTTAAAAACGGTGGAAAGCTCGTCGCTCATTACATCGGCCCTTTCGTTATAAATAAAAGTTTAACATGTGACGTTATGGTAACATGTTGATCATCACCAGTCAAGATAACCATGAAAACCCCTCTATCTAAATCCGTTGTTACTTATAAATTAATTTCTTAAATCCTAACGAAGAAAAGCCATGGAACTATCCATGGCTTTCTTCAATTCTTTTTTAATTGCTCTCAATTGGCAGCGTTTCTCTTCCAGAATTGCACTTCTGCAACTGAAAGCATAAGTGGCCCACTATGAGATTCTTCAAATATAATTTTGAACTTAACCATTTTCTTGCCGGATGGCATTTGAGTATGTTCAGTTAAATCGCAGGTTACAGATTTATCGCTTGACCCGACTTCCATTCTACCCAAATCATACTCATTCCCTTCTTCATCAAAAGCTTTTGCACGAAGGGCTTTTATTTTCCCATTGGTATAAAGCGGTCTGTTGAATACTTCAAATCTGGTAAGTTCTGTTGGACTATTAAAGCTGAAATCAACCTCTAATGGAAGAGAAATACCATCGGCTTCCGTAATGCTCCACTTAAGCTCAGCCAGGGAAGATTCACTTATTTCACCGTCAATTAACCGCGGGAAGGCTTCAGCACCATCCTGCATTTTATCTGCTTCACCAGATACAGCGATATCCCTTGCCGTCATGAGCAGTTCCTTCGGCTCTTCAGGCTGCTCGACTTATCCAGGCTCTTCTCCAGGCTTTAAAACCTGACCGATTTCATCGATGGTATCAAAGCTTGTATTCACAAGCAAGGATCTCGTAATCGGTATATCAAACCCTAAATCTTTCTTCGCTTTTAGCTTAATGACTGCCAGAGTTGATGTGCCTTCTAACGTTTCAAAAGAACCTTTGTTTGAAAAAGCAGCCATAATTCTTTGCTTCTCATTGCCTATTCCTGCAAGAATTGAATAATTCAGCATATTCGCGGTAGAAGCAGCAGAGTCGGCAATTCTCTCCCCACATTCAGATCCTTCTAAACACTCTTTTACAATTTCATACTTATTTGGATCAATTTCAAGTTCAAGATTGAAGGCATTAATATCCTTCATCCCTGCACCTATTACCTCTACTGCAAACTCTTCCCCTGCTTTTAATTGCTGCTTATCAGGACGAATGCTCAGCAGTCCTGCTGCAGGACGCTTAGTCGGCTGGAGCTGTGTCTCACCAAGCTGTCCTGCTACATACATTAAATCATAAGAATCAATCACGCCATTATAGTTAATATCAACTTTGGACACCTGATCCCAAGAAGTATCTGTGGTGTCCACACCCATATAACTGGCAAAGAAAAGCAGGTCCTCTTCGTCTATGGCACCATTAGGTATATTTTCACCGACTACCATTCCTTCAGTTTTATCCTTTTTGTAAGGCCTGAATTCCTGTGCAGATCCGAATTTTCCCACAGCATCCTTAATCGTTAATTTAATATACCGTGCAGTTACCTCTTCGTTGAATTGAATCGTTTTTGTCTCATTGCTCCTAATAAAAGTGCCATCGGTAATAACATTTTTGTATGTCTTCCCATCAAGGCTGACATCCAGGTCATACTTAAGAATTGTTCCGTTCCCTGCATCCGGCCTAGGCACATACTCTAGCTTATCTAATTGATAGGCAAGCTTCATATCAATCTCAAAGGTATGAGGAAGAACGTTTCCTGACCCCCAAGCTGTATGCCATTGTGTTTTTTCATCTCCGTCTACTGCTCTCGATGCTTCGCTCCCAGGCTGATTGCTTGAGGCATTGGCTGTCATATTCTTCGGAACGTTTCTGAATCGATCAAGCTTGGTTTTTACGGTTATTTCATCACTCCAGTCTGATGCACCCTTTGTATTAACTGCCCGGATACTATATCTGTATTCTGTGTCAAAGTTTAGATTATCGTGCTCGAAAAACGGCTTCTCATTTTCTTTTTCGAAATAAACATTTTTGTATATCATTCCATTAATTTTAAGGTCATAGGAAAGATTTTCACCTTCAACTTTATTCCAATTAAGTTTTATGCTTTTATCTGTAATATTTTCATCTGCGGCTCCGAGTCCGTAAGGCACATCAGGCACCTCTGTATCTTTTACTTCTTTCTCTTGCGTGTTGTTAAATCCATTTACCGTAAGCATCACTTGATTCTTGGTTATATCCGTTTTTGCAATCTTTACAAATAACTTCGGTGCAGTAGTTACCTTTGTTTTGGCGAACTCAGAGCCTTCCGTTGAATATTTATTAAGATTCGGACTTTCATTGTAGAAATAAACATTTTCAGAGCGGCTGTATTCTTCCTCTGTTAAAGCTTTTCGCAGTTTATTATTTTTGCCGCCAACCTTTACAGTTACAGATTCAGGCTGCTTTCGTGTATTAACGAGGAATTCGGTTCCTCTTTCCTTGACCATTCCTTTGTAGCCTTTTCCTTTTGCTTTATGAACGGTAATTTTTACTTTATCATTTGCTACGACAGATGAAATCCTGGTTTTTGTATTCTTCCCAGATTTGTAATCAGTTGTTTTACCGTCATCCTCGTAAAGAGTAAATTCAGATTTCCCTGCTGGATATATATCAAAAATTCGATTTTCAGATCCATCCAGCTCATTAATCGCATTGTTTTCAGGAGCCATTGGGATGATAGCTCCATTTTTCACGAAGACTGGTGTCTTCCACAATGGGGCGTCAAAATTATTTAAAACTGCTCCGCCCTGATACTGCTCACCTGTAAAGTAATCGATCCAAACCTGTTCAGAATCCGGTAAGTAGATTCCGTTTCTTACACCAGCTGCATGATCCTTTTCATTGTAGACAGGCGCTATCAGTAAATTTGGCCCCCACATATATTGGTACTGTGTATCAGTGCCATACGTAAATGGATCTTCTGGATACTCCAGCATCATTCCCCGGACAGAAGGCATAGAGGTAGAAGTGGATTCTTCTGCAATCGTATAAATGTATGGCATCATTTGCGCTTTTAGCTTCAGATACATGCGGTTTATAGAAGTATAAGGTTCGCCATAATTCCAAGGGTTTTTGGATTTGCTGTAATCGTTTCCGGATGACGCCCATCCATCCATATCAATTTGAATTGGCGAGAAAGCCTTCCATTGAAAATCTCTTGTCTGGATGACTGGATCTCCTCCAAAAATACCATCCATGTCCGAACCAACATTCGGATTGCCGGATAATCCCGCTCCAATGTATGTTGGGATATGCATGCGGATGTATTCCCACTCCCCTCCATACTGGTCACCTGACCAAAGAGTGGCATAACGCTGGGTGCCTGCCCATCCATCGAGACTAATCACAAACGGGCGTGCTCCGCCTGAGTTTTCCTGCTTTTCGATTCCTTCAGCAGCCTGGCGTGTTGCGTTAAGAGCCATGGAATAGCCCTGTCCTACCCATGCAACATCCGTTTTAACAGCTCTTACTCCCGCCTTCACTTCACCATCAAGATCCCTTCGCAATGGGCTATCCTCAGGCAGGCTCGGGTCTGGGTATAAATTGCTTTGTGTCCAGAGGCCTACTTCAACATCTTTCTCATTTGCTTCATCCGCAAATTTCTCCAAATTCTCTAATCCACCATAGCCGCATCCATAACCGTCATTCGGCAAAAACCAGCCGAGCGGCATATCCTTCTCCACATATTGATTTAATGTATCCAAGCCTTTGCCAAGGAGGGTTCTCTGGTCTTTATGACCGTTGTGAGTGCCATTAAAGCAATCTGCGTGCCCTAAATAAAACGCATATTCCGGCATTAATGCTGCTTCTCCAGTCAGCTCGGTATATTCGTTAATAATTTCCGGAATGGAGTCTTCAACAAAGTAATAAGCGTCAAATCTATTTTCCTCATGTGAAAAAGTTGCCGTTTTGGAAAAGTCATAGACACCCGGCTTAAACGTATTTCTCATCACTCCATATCCTTCAGTGCTCAAGTAGAACGGAACAGGGCTTGATGCTGCACCTGCATCCCATCCGCCTCCGATGGAGATATTTATTTTATTATTTTTGTGAGAGTAGTAGCCGTTTTGCTGTCCTCCACCGTAAAAGTATTCACCATCTTTTGTATTAAGTGTCTGAACTGCACTATTCGCTTCAAGAGAAAGCGGCTCCTTCTCACTCCAGATAACCTTGTTATTTTGTTTATTAATCAGGCTCATTTTGGAGTCCGTTTTGGAGATTTTTAGTTCCAATATTTTTGTATATATCCTATAAAAATCGGAATCTTCTTTTACCTTTACGTTTACGGTTCCATATTCTTTTTGATAGTTGTTTTTATCCTTATCCACAATTTTCGTCACATGGTCAGGCTTGTTTGGTGTTGGGTATTCAGGAAATTCACTGCTCGGATCCAGGTGAAGCCTGAAAACATTGTCTTTCAGAAAGCTTAATTTAATTCCTTTTCCAGAAGAGAAATCAAGATAAATATCACTGCCTTCTTTTTGTATCCTACTAACTTTGCCGATGGAAGAAGTATCTGGATTTTCTTCAGCATCAGCCGCACTGAGTGGAATAAGCGATATGACCAAAAGGAATGAAAGAAATATAGAGGCAAATCTTTTCTGTTTATTTCGCTTTCTTAACAATATCCGGCACCTCCGCGATCTTTTGAAAAATTTTTATAAACTGCCTGACCAAGTTGAGTTTATTGAAATTTGTTCAATCAATGTATTCAAGTTTTGGAGATTTATATATCCAGTCCTCTCTTCCATTGCGTTTGCTGAGCCGCAAGCAGAAGCCAGGATCAGAGTATCCTTTACTGAATATCCTTTTGAAAGTCCAGCGGCAAAACCTGCAATAAATGAATCTCCGGACCCCACAGGGCTAACTGCCCGAATTTCTGCAGTTGCCACTTTCATCCGTTCCCCTTTATAATGAACGAATGATCCCCTTTCACCGTCTGAAACAATTACAATCTCTATGCCGTTCTCAGCTATCTTCTCCATCGATATCCAGATTTCTGTTTCTTCCCGGCAGGGACGGCCAAGAAGCCCTTCAAGTTCCTCACGATTAGGTTTGATTAAATAAGGTCCATAAGACAGAGATTCGGCTAGTGCCTCCCCACTGGTATCCAGGAGAACTTTGACTCCATGATTTTTAGCCTCTTTTATCATCCATTGATAGAGGCTGTATGATACTCCAAGGGGCATTGAACCACTTACTATAAGGATTTGAGCTTCAGGTATTAAGATGCGCAAGCGCTGTTTTAACTCTTCCTGCTCCAAGACGGAAATGAAGGGCCCTTCCTCAAGAATTTCTGTCTGATTATTTCTGTTGTCAAGAAAGGCAAGACACTGCCTTGTTTCCCCTGCAATCTTCACAAATTCATCACGGACACCAAGGTTTACCAGCTCATTCCGGATAAAATCCCCGTTGCTCCCCCCTAAAAAACCGGTTGCCGTCACACTTTCTCCAAGAATGCTCAACACCCTTGTAACGTTCAGTCCTTTTCCTCCTGCAGTTTTAAGGGGACTTTTCGTACGTGTGCTTCTTCCAATCTTAAGGTATTCCAGGCGGTAGACAGTATCTATAGCGGGGTTAAGGGTAACGGTTAGTATGCTAGGCTTTATCATTGCTGCCACACATAAGAATTTTTTCCTCGACTACCTTCTTCATCGCGTCTTTGCCTGGAGTCATATAATTTCGGGGATCATTTGCGTCCGGGTTCTCGATAAAGTATTGTTTGACCGCATTAGAAAATGGGATTTTTAGGTCTGTTGCAATATTTACCTTGCAAATACCGAGTTCTATTGTTCTCTTCACCATTGTATCCGGGATATCGGAAGCCCCATGAAGGACGAGAGGAATAGAAACCATGGAGCGGATCTCATCCAGCCTATCAAAATCAATTTTAGGCTCACCCTTGTATAATCCATGTGCAGTTCCAATAGCAACTGCCAAAGAGTCAATCCCGGTTAACTCCACAAATTTTCCAGCCTGCTCCGGATTGGTATACTTCGCGTCCTTTTCATCCACAACGAGGTCGTCTTCTACTCCCCCTAGACGGCCTAATTCAGCCTCAACAGAGACCCCATATTCATGGGCATAATCGACAACTTCCTTTACAATCTTGACATTTTCTTCAAAAGGATGATGGGAGGCATCGATCATCACAGACTTAAAACCAAATTCAATATATTTCTTGATTTCTTCAAAACTCTCAAAATGGTCAAGGTGGAGAGCGATCGGAATCTCATATCTTTTTGCTGCAGCATTTCCAATTGACACCAAATAGTCACCGCCTGAATAAGAAATGGTACCTGGTGTGGAAGCCAGTATGACAGGTGAGTTCAATTCTGCTGCAGTATCCACCACCACTTGGAATGTTTCAAGGTTGTGGATATTAAAGGCAGGAATCGCATATTCTTCTTGCTGGGCTTTTCTGAACATATCAATGGTGTTTACAATGTTATTTTTACTCAATTTATTTTCTCCTCCATAAAAGCAACTTTTCCATTAACAAAGGTGGCTATTACATTGAATGCATCGTCAATAACAGCTGCATTTAACTTTTTTCCAATTTCAATGGTGCCGATTTCATGATCAACACCCAGCAATTTAGCTTGATTTATAGTAGCCATCGGCAAAATGGATTCAAGCGGCAGCCCTAGAACCTCCTTTGTGTTTCTTAAGCAGCTCATTAAATTTGCAGTACTGCCTGCCAGGGATCCAGTCTCCATTGTTCTGGCTATTCCGTCTTTTACTCTGACAGTTAGGCTTCCAAGCTTATACTTCCCATCCGGTAAATCCGCTGCGGCCATACTGTCGCTAATTAATAGAATCTGGTCTGCTCCTTTTGCTTTGTGAAGCAGTTGAATACCTGCTGGATGCACGTGTTCCAAATCAGCTATCAACTCGCAAAAAATATGTTCATTTGTCAGGAAAGCTCCCAGACATCCCGGATCACGATGGGTGAATCCACGCATTCCGTTAAACGTATGAACTGAAATACTAGCCCCGCTATCTATTGCCAGATTGGCAGTTTCATAGTCTGCATTGGTATGTCCCAGTGAGACAAGAATTCCCAGACTTTTCAGATAGGGAATAACCTTTAAAGCCATCTCCTTTTCCGGTGCCAGCGCTAGAATTTTAATCGTATTTTGGGATGCTTTAATTAACTCATCAATTTCTTCCATTGATATTTCTCGCATGTAATTCACAGGATGCGCGCCTCTGTGCTCAGAGGCTAAATAAGGTCCTTCAACATACGAACCGAGGATTTCTGCTCCAGCTGTCTTTCCTATTTGTCTGCCAATCTCGCTAACGGCAGCCTTTATTTTCTCAAAATCATGCGTAAGAGTTGTAGGCAAAAAGGACGTCACCCCATGCCTTGCAAGTGATATAGAAATCTCCTGCAAAGCTTCCGGCGCTGCATCCATCGTGTCATTCCCTGAAATGCCATGGATATGAATATCAATAAGACCAGGGATAACGGAAAATCCCGAGAAATCATGTATCTGGCAGTCTGGTTCCTCTTCCGTAATATCCGTTATGAATCCATTCTTATAAATCACAAATCCTGAATGTATTCTGCTGTTAGGGCCATAGATTTTATCTGCACAAATAGCCTCCATTAAATGCCTGCTCCATCTCTCTTGAGGCGATCAGATTTCTGGAAACATTTTATCGCTTCTTTTCCTGAAGTGATGGCTATTTCTTTTAGTTCGTCTATGGAGACATTGTCTTTGATAATGGCGGTTTCCATAACCATTGCCAGATTTGCTCCGCCAATAACAGCAGTATCCTGTTTGTCGTTTGTTAGAGAAACAGCCGTTTTAAAGGGCGAACCTCCCACAAGGTCGCACAGAACGAGTACCCCATTGCAGCACTTTAAGTTTGCCAATGCTGCTTTCATCTTTACTTCAAGATCTAATGTAGATTCTGATTCTAAGAAATCAACATACTCTATACGTGGCTGTTCCCCTGCAATCAACTTCACTGAAGAGTGAAGACCTGCAGCAAAGGAACCATGCCCTGAAACAATTAAACCGTTCATTATTTTTCCTCCTCACTCCCGTTTAAAGAATGGTGCCGAATGGGAATGGTATCTTACCAATAATGCCAATAACAACTGTAATCAGAATTAAAATAACAGGGGACAAGCCTCTTTTTAGCAAGTAATACATTAATAAGGTATAGCCTAACGGCAGCATGTTTGGCATGATCTTATCCAGCAAATCTTCCTGCAGGGCAATTTCAGCTTTGCCTGCATGAATGACCAGATTTGCCTTTAACTGCACAAATGAGGCAATAAGCCCGCCTACCACTGTCAAGCCAACGATAGAGGCAGCATGAGACACTTTCTTGGTGTTTTCTTTTAATGAGCTGATGGCATTGGTTCCAGCATTATAGCCATATCGCATAAGACCGAAGCGCAGTCCAAAATGGACGACATTGAATATAATAAGGAACACAAGTGCACCTATTGGATTGCCATCTGCTCCGAGCGAAGCACCTATACCAACACAAATAGGCAGAAGTGTTAACCAAAACAAGGCATCCCCGATACCACCCAGGGGACCCATCATGGCAACCCGGATAGCACGTATGGTATTCCGGTTTTGTTTTCTCTCCTCCATTGCGAGGACAATTCCCATAATGATGTTTACTAGAAAAGGATGGGTATTAAAGAATTCCATATGGCTTTTCATTGATTCACTAAGGTCATGCTTATTTTTGTGAACCTTCTTTAGTCCTGGAAGAATAGAGTATAGCCAGCCTGCTGCCTGCATTCTTTCATAGTTGAAAGATGCCTGAAGCAATAGTGAGCGCCAGACCATTTTGTTGAGGTCTTTTTTTGTAATTAACTGTTCGGCTGAAGAATCTTCATAAAACTCAGGATTGTTTGCCTGAACAGAAATTTCCGGTTCAATCGCTGCATTTTCAGATGCCACGGCCTCTCGCCCCCCTCATAGCAGCTCCCTGGCCGCCAGATGTTTTATAAAAGTCATACATAGCAATTGCCAGACCGATTAGCGCGACAGCAATAATCGGCATTTGTAAATAAGTAACAAGGATGAATCCAACTATAAAATAGGCAATATACTGTTTCTTAAGCATAATTTTTAAAAGCATGGCAAACCCAATGGCTGCCATCATACCGCCAGCTGTACCGAGACCTGCAATGATCCAGGCAGGAAGTGATTCGACTACACTCTTGGCTGCATCAGCTCCAAAGTAGATTGGAAGGAATGCAACCACAAAATAGAAAACGAATAGTGTTGCTATTCCAAGGTAATTAATCCTGTCGATGCCTTTTGTATTTGCTTCTTCGGCATATTTGTCAGCTTTATGCATGACAGGTGAAAAGGCCGTAAACATTAATGTGATACAAGCCTGGACTGCAACGGCAAATGGAACGGCAACTCCTATTGCAACCTGAGGCTCCTGCCCAGTTAAAATCGCAAATGCTGTACCAATTATTCCGCCGATTACAACGTTTGGAGGCTGAGCTCCTGCAAGCGGTACCATTCCTGCCCATACTAATTCAATTGCAGCCCCGGTCATCACACCAGTAGGCAAATCGCCTAGAATTAACCCAACAATGACTCCAGTTACAATAGGGCGGTGAATGTGTAACAAACCGTTAAACAAATCGATGCCGGCAATACCTGCCCAAATGGCAATCAACAATGCCTGAAGCAATATTTCCTGATCCATCCTTCACACCATCCTTTCCCTTAAAGGAATTTATAAATGTCATCCGGCCTTTCATCAGGAACACGGCGCACTTCGAGTTTCACACCATGTTCTTTTAGTTTGCGGAATGCTTCTTTGTCAGCATCATCAATAGAAACGGTCGAGTAAATTTGTGTCTTCCCTTCAGAATAGTGCATATTTCCAATATTCACTTTGTCGATCGGAACACCTCCTTCAACCAGCCTCAGGACATCCTGAGGAGTTTTAGAAACTAAGAAGATATTTTGATCTTCAGATGCTTTATGAATAATGTCTGCAGTTGTCTGGATCGAGAAAAAACGGACACCGATTGCTTCAGGGACTACCATTTCCATTAAGTCTTGCTGTACTTCATCTTCAGCAACCTCATCATTGGCTACAACAATGAGGTTAGCCCCAAGGTGATTAACCCAGGTAACACCTACCTGACCATGGACAAGCCGGTTATCAATTCGTGTCAATAAAATGTTTGGCACTTTGTATTCCCCCTCTTTTTTTAAAAGTTATATATGTTAACTCCTTTAACAACCCTATTAACTATTCCGGTTGGGCTTGGATTATCAGGTGTCACACCCAGGTGGATGGAGTTAAACAACGCAAATAACTGTCCGATAATTAAGTAATTCAATGCAATCAAGTGGTCTTCCAGGTGAATATTCTCCTGTTCCGGAATAATAAAAGCGCAGTCACATAATTCATCAATTCCTTCATCAATGGTGTTTGCAATTGCTACCACTGTTTTACTGCCTCCATCATTCTTTAACTCTTGCAATAAATCAATCTCGTATTTTCTGGTATAAGGATCATTGGAAATAAAAACGAAAATCAGGGTTTCGTCATCAACCAGTGACTTCGGGCCATGTCTAAACCCAAGAACCGATTCGTGGAATGTTGGTATCTTCCCGGAAGTAAGCTCCAAATGCTTTAAGCTCGCCTCCTGGGACAAGCCTTTTAAAGTTGACGAACCAAGATACACAACTCTTTTCTTATTGAGGCTGACAATACTTTTTAACGTTTCATATTTCGTGGTTAAAATGCTCTCAGCGTTTTTGGAAACAGCTTCTGCTTTTTTCTTTAACACTTCGAATCGATTTAACTGGAAAGTAAGGAGAGCAGAAAGGTACATACAGCTGAATGAGCTTGTCATCGCAAACCCCTTGTCATTTGCTTTTTTCGGCATTAAAAGGAGCAAAGAATTTTCGTCTTTTCCAGCCTCCTTTGCAAGCTGTCCATCTGGATTGCATGTGATGATTATTTGGCTAACATTGTTGATCAGCTTTTTAGCCAAACTGTAAGTAGCAACTGATTCAGGGCTATTTCCACTTCTGGCAAATGATACTAAAACGGTGGGAACCTCTGGCTTCAAATAATTCAGCGGGTTTGTAACAATATCCGTAGTCGAAATTGAGTCAATTTGATAAGGGAGTTCTTTTCTTAAATGAGGTGTTAAAGTATCCCCAACATATGCCGATGTACCTGCTCCAGTAAAAATAATCCGTGCCTGTTTGGCAATCAGCTTTCGACTGATAAAATCCTTAATGACAGCTTTTTGTTTTTCGATAATACTAACTGTCTGAAGCCAGAGTTCCGGCTGTTGAAGAATTTCTTTTACAGTGTGCTGCGCGCCTTTTAGTTCTTCTTCGTGTAAATTTTTTACTGAACCCATAGGAATTCACTCCATTCTTGATATCTATTAACTTTCTTATAAAGGGCTGTTTCCCATCCTTTTTACCGAAGTTCGATACAGACATCCAAATAATCCGGCATCCGCTTTTAACTTGCTTAAATGCACCCTTTTTTCAATCCCCTCCTGGAGCGGGTTTTGCACTATATTTTTAAGTTCCTGTTTTATAAGATCAAGAAATTCAGGCTGGTTAATAATAACCCCTCCACCAACCACGACCAAATGTGGATCGACTATGGTAAATAGCTGATGTAATCCTCTTGCAATACACCTTGCAGCTCTATGAATCATCTCAGAGGCCTGAAGGTCTTCACGATGATATAGATCCATCACTTCAGCAACGGTGAATCCCGGGTTAAATATTTTATTTGCTTTTACTCCAATGGCCGTTCCTGAAGCAAGATTCTCTAAGCTTATGAGTTCATCCCCATTCTCCAATAGGGTGAGTCCGATCTCTCCAGCAATTCCTGCTCCTCGCAAAAACTTACCTTCAGATAGCAGACATGAGGAAATACCCGTACTAATCGTTACATAGGCAAAAGTCTCCTTTGCCATTTTCCATTCAGTCCATTCACCATAAGCAGCCATATACACATCGTTATCCATCACTATTTCTGCATAAGGAAAAAATATCTTGAGCTTTTCTCTAAGGGGAAAATTCCTCCATGGCAAATTATTTTGATAAACAGCAAGCCCATTAACTGAATCCACTTTTCCTGGAATCCCCAATCCAATGAAGCTGATTTCTTCCGGTTTTAGTTTTTCGGCTTCCATTATTTGAAAAAACAAGGCAAGTATACGTTCAAATAGCGCATTTGCATCAAGTGATATACTGCCAGCCTGTACTCGTTGTTTTAATGTCTTTTCATTATCAGGAACAAAGGCAGCTGCGATCTTTGTACCGCCGATGTCAGCTACTAATGCTGTCATATTTCTACTCCCTTCTGAATGCTTTCAACAATTGCATCACAACCCGTCTATAGGTAGATGGGTTGTTGGTACAAGTTAATGGGAAATTTAACTCATAGCCTTGACACTATGAGTCATTAATACTTATTAGGTCAGTTCAGTATAGAAACGGCAGCGGTCACCGCGGACAATAGATCGGCAAAACTCTACAGGCCTACCTTCTTTATCAAATGCTGTCCTTTCTAATAGTAATGCAGGAAGACCTTCCTTGGTTTGAAGAAACTTGCTCTCATCTCCCCGGATTAGAACTGGCTCAAAAGCTTCTTTTGCTCGCGTAACGACAACATTAAATTGCTGATCGAGCAAATCATATAGTGATATCGAACCAACTTCATTTAACTTGGTCATATCAGGTACCGTCTCTTTTGTAAAAAAAGATGATTCCAGAATAAAGGGTTCGTCATTCGCACATCTCAAGCGTTTTAATTCAATGACATTGCTGTCATTTTTCATTTGCAGCCCTTCTTTAATTTTGGCACCAGGCTTGACTTCCCGAATATCTATAATAATGTCTTTAGGATTCATTCCATGTTCTTTAAGGACTTTGCTAAAACTATAAAAACCCATTAATGGCTGCTGAAACTTGGGCTTTGAAACAAAAGTGCCTTTGCCTTGGATTCTATACAGAACCCCATCCTGAACAAGCTCTTCGATCGCTTTTTTTACCGTATTCCTGCTTACCCCATACTCTACCATTAATTGATTTTCAGAAGGAACTTTGTCTCCAGTATTCCAATTACCATTGTCTACCGAATCCTTTAATATCTCTTTAAGCTGATGGTAAAGCGGGATAATACTATCGTGCTGCAATTGTTTCATTGAATCCATTTCCTCCAGTTCGTGCTTTAGCAATATTAATTATTTGAAAATTTAATTAAATTATACCATTTCAAGTTACCGTGTCAACCCAACAACTCGTTTTATATGGTATCAATTAATGGGCATTTTCGATAAAAGTCTGAAATTAGCCCATAATCTATTACCCGCCTCCAATAAACACTCTTCGAAGATGGATTGTTGGGTTAAGTGGATTCAAATAAAACTTATAGAAAACCAAAAGAGGAGTTTTTTGAATCTGAAAAAATATAAAATAATTTTCTTTTTATTTTCCTCCCGTAACAGCAATCCCTTCAATAAACTGCTTCTGCAGGAAGATAAACAAGATTAGCATTGGCAAGATGGCTAAGAATGATCCAGCCATTAGAATTGGGTAATTAGTCAAAAATTGACCCTGAAGTGAGGATAATCCCACTGATAGAGTCATAGACTCAGGAGAACTATTGACAATCATCGGCCACATCAATTCATTCCAGCTCCAGAGTGTTGTAAAGATCCCAAGAGCGATTAAACCCGGCTTTGCAAGCGGGAGCATCACCTTCCAATAAATTTGGAAATGATTACAGCCATCTAGTCTGGCTGCTTCCTCCAATTCTTTTGGCAGTCCCATAAAAAACTGCCTCAATAGAAACGTGCCAAACGCGCTGAATAAACCCGGTACAATGACGGCCTGAAGGGAATTGAGCCAGCCTAATTTCACCATTATCATATATTGCGGCAATAGAAAAACTTGCCCAGGCACCATTAAAACAGTAAGCGCTAACAAAAATAGAATGTTCCTTCCCGGAAATTCAATTCTGGCGAATGCATATGCAGCTAATGAACATAAGAACAATTGGCCAGCTGTTCGAAGAACTGTAATAATTACGGTATTGTACATAAATTTGAAAAAGGGCAGGAGTCCAAATACCTCTTTATAATTTCCCCATTGAAAATCTTCGGGAATCAAAACCGGGGGGACTTGAATCGACTCAGCATATGTCTTTAACGAGGTAAGGATCATCCATAGGAAGGGCAGAACCATTGCTGCAGCCCCAATAATCAGGATGAAATGGAAAAGGAATGTTTTACTTGTAATAAGCTTAATTGCTCTGTCCATCAACACCACTCCCTTTAATCATAATGAACCCACTTTTTCTGAAGAACCATTTGGATGGCTGTAATAATTAAAATGACCGCTAATAAAAGAACGGCAATAGCCGCAGCATATCCTTTATCATTTAATACAAATGCATGCTGATAAAACAAATAGACTATAGACTGTGTACTTTCAAGCGCGGTGCTGCTTTTCCCAATCATCATGAAAATCAAATCGAATACTTGAAAAGCACCAATCAGTGACATAATGGACACAAAGAAAATAACCGGTGAAAGCAGCGGCAGTGTAATTTTAAAAAATACAGTGACAGGGCCTGCCCCATCTATTTCTGCTGCCTCATAATACATCTTTGGAATACCTTGCAGCCCTGAAAGAAAAATGACCATATTGTAGCCAATACCGCTCCAAATCGCTACTGCGATAATCGAATATAAAGCAATATTGGGATCACTTACCCACTGTGGACCTTCAATTCCGGCCAATGATAATAAATAATTAAACATCCCATAGTCTGCGTTATATAGCCATTTCCAGACCATCGCAATGGCAGCTGGCATAGTGATGACTGGTAAAAAGTATAAAGTACGGTAAATAGATTTACCTTTGATATTCTGATTTAAAAGAACTGCCACAATAATGGAAAGGAAAATTCCAATCGGCACGGTAAAAATGATATAGATGCTTGTGTTTTTAAATGCTTGCAGGAGAGTTGCATCCTCAAGCAATCTCTTATAATTGTCTAAGCCTGTCCATTCATACTGTCCAAATGCACCCCATTCGGTGAAGCTAAAGTAAAAATTCTGAACAATGGGCCAGAGATAAAAAATAAACAATCCCAGCATTGTAGGTGCAATCATAAGATAAGCCCAAAAATAGTCTGAACGCTTCCTTGTTTTGGCGAGGCTCGAAACCTTTATCCTTTTGGCTGATTTTACTTCTGTCTGAAGAGGTACTTCCTTCAAAGTCATCCCTCCTTATTAGAATGGAAGAGAAGAATAGCAAAATCCTTCTCTTCAATTAGTAATTACTTGGACAATGCCTCATTTGCTTTCTTTGTCAGCTCTTCTGCTGCTTCTTCAATACTTATTTCCTCACTCCACGCCTTTTTAAGTACATCTGTTTCGTACTGCCAGATTTCCCCCGTGTTTTCCACACTTGGCAGAGGCACTGAATATTCTGCTCCATCAATAAATGCTTGAAGGTTTAAATTAGGGACTGATTCTTTCCATGCATCCTGTGTACCATTAAATGCAGGAATAACGGTTCCTGTCTTGGCATAGACTTCTGCTGCTTCTTTAGAACCAAGGAATTGAACAAACTTCCAGGCTTCTTCTTTATGTTTTGTATTCGAAGATATTACATTGGAAAGCCCGTGAATAGAAACGGCACGTTTTTTCCCTTGTGGAACCACCGCTACATCTAAATCGGGATTTTTCTTATATTCAGGAACCATCCAAGGACCATCAAACATCATCGCTATCTTTCCAGAAGAAAATAATTCAGAAGCCGCAGTTTCGGTCATCTGTGCTTGAGTAGGAGAGAGTCCTTCTTTAATAAAGCTGACATTGTATTCTAATGCCTCGATTGCTTCAGGCTGGTCGAACCCTACAGACTTACTATCCTTAGAAATGATATAGCCGTCATTCTGCCAAATGAAATCATAATATCCGCCTTGATTCCCCATCAATGCCGCATAGCCCCAAATTCCCTTTTCTTTGTCAGTCAACTGTTTCGCAGCTTCCTTCAATTTCTCCCAATCCCATGTTTCATCCGGGTAGGACACTCCAGCTTCATCGAAGATTTTCTTGTTATACCATAGCCCAGTTGTATCGTAATCTTTAGGGATCCCATAAATATCTCCTTCTACCGTGTACAGATCAATCAATGATTCCGGATAATTATCTAAGCTATAGTCGTCCTTTTCCGCCATTTCACTTAATGGAAGAATGACCTTCCCTTCTGCATACTGAACAACGTGTGCACCATTCATCCATAAAACATCTGGCAAAGCACCTCCCGTTGCCGCTGTTTCGAGCTTTTGAAAGTATTGGCCATAAGGAGTGATTTCTGTTTTCACTTTAATATCCGGATATTTTTCATTAAATAGCTTAATAATTTCTTCAATCGCAGGAACCTGCTTTTTATCCCAAAAACCATACGTAATCTCAACCTTGCCATCTTTTTCTCCGCCGGATGCTGCATCACTATCACTGCAGCCAGATAAACCAATCAAACCTAATACAACGGTTACCAGCATGATGATCCATTTCTTCATCCCATTTCCCTTCTTTCCTAAAGTTTTTTGTTAACCTAACTCTAAACATAAGGGGTTTATCTCTAGATGAATCAAAATGTTATGGACAATATGACTTTTATAACGTTCACCACCTCCTTGGATAACGTTTTCCAAACACCCATTTTTCTGCATTAAGAACAATCTTAACTGGCCAAATATATTACAACACTGCTTAAAGAGCTGTGCTCAAAAACTTTTAAACTTGTATATTGCCAATTAAACCAAGATAATATTCATCTATATTGATAGATTGTCCCTGGTTTAATCGTGACTCTTCCGCCGCGAATGCCATTAGATGACTTCTTACAGATGCGGAAACAGAAGTAATACTGTCATTTTTATTTCCGTTCCGGACTTCTTCCAGGAAAAGTCTCATAATTCCGCGGTCTCCACCGCCATGCCCGCCTATTGGCAGACCAAAATGGATCACAGTTTCCTGCCTGGTTAGGAAATCATAAATTGTGATTTTATTTTCTTCCATGTTCCCGCGGATTTCACCTTTGGTTCCCATTATTTGTACGATTCGAGTTTGTTCTCTTGTAAAGCCGCACATGCTGAAGGTTGCAGTTGCCCCGCCATCGAATTCCATATTGACGACCTGATGGTCAACGACATTATTATCTGAACGATATACACACTTTCCATAAGGGGTTTTATTCAAGGCTTCAATTATGCCTTCATTTGTATAGTCTTCTGTGAATTTTTTTGCCCATCCTCTTCCTTCACCGAGATAATACCGTCCTGCATGGAATGGACACTCCAGCTCGGCAGGACAACCATCCAAGCATCGCAATGGGGCTCCTTCCGGGGCATTTTCCGCTTTAAAATGCATCAGGGATCCATACGAACTTAATCGTTTACATGGTTTTTCCAGTATATATGAAATGATATCCATGTCATGACAGGACTTCTGGAGGATCATCGGACTTGATTTTTCTTTGTTATTCCAATTGCCTCTTACAAAGCTGTGTGACATATGCATAACTTCAACATTTTCATTTAATTGAAGAGATACAACATCACCGATCTCCCCTCTGGAAATTACCTTCTTAATAGCTTTCCAAAAGTCGGTATACCTGAGCACATGGCAGATGGTCAGCTGCCGGTCATATGTTTTAGCTTGCTGTTCCATTAATATACATTCCACCGGGTCTGGTGACATTGGTTTTTCCAAGAGGACATGATACCCTTGCTCTAAAGCTCTCATGGTAACTTTGAAGTGATTTCTATCCAGGGTGCAGATAATGGCAATATCGGCAATTTGTTTGTCCAGCTGTGAGATCTCTTCCCATGATTCATAGCAATTTTCATTTGGAATCTGATGTTCTTGCTGGATTCTCCCTCTCCTTTCCTTATTTGGTTCTGCAACAGCAATAATCTTTAGTTCATGCGGATAATCGAGCGCATACGGTGCATATGCTCTCGCCCCTCTGTCTCCAGCTCCTATAAGGAGCGCTGTCATTGTCTTCATGTAAATTTCTCCTCTCTATTGAGCCAAATAAATCCGGAAATTTTCCGTTTTTTATCCAAACGTTTTCCGAGTGTTTTTAAAAAAAAGAACCGATTAGGTCCGTTTTTTAGAAGATGATTCACGAATAACTAACTCGAATGGTAAAATAATTTTGATTGGCAGTACTACTTTTCCCTCTACCATTTCCATAATCGTTTTCGCGGCCATTTTCCCCATTTCATATTTTGGGATTTCTACTGTTGAAAGCGGCGGTGATGAATATTTCCCCATTTCAATATTATCCACTCCAAAGAAAGCAATATCTTCGGGTATTCTTAACTTATTTTCTATAACTGCTCTCATTGCGGCCAGTGCCATTATATCACTTGCACAAACCATAGCTGTCGGCAAATCTCCCGGACTGCTTTTAATGAGCTGATTCATTCCCTCATAACTGTTTTCCATTTTCCATCTGGTATTGATAACCCATTCATCCCGAATAGAAAGGTCTGCTTCTTTCATAGCATATTGATAACCTTTAAATCGTAATTCTTCATTTAAGTCCTGGAAGGCTTCATTAATTCCACCGCCGATAAACCCAATATCACGATGCCCCAGACTCACTAAATGCTGTACAACTTTTTCCAATGCGGCCACACGATTATAATCTATTATGGCAATATCTTTATCGGAATAGTAGAAGTCAAGTCCCACAACAGGAATCGTTTGCTGTATGTAATCAATTAAGCTCTCATCAATACTGTCTATCAGCAGCAGTCCTTCAATACCCAGATCATGAATGGTCTTAAGAAGAAGTGCTTCATTCTCAATCTCATCCTTCGTAATACTTATCAATGTATAATCATTTTCTGTTAAATTATCACGAATACCAGTATAGATATTAGAAAAGTATGGGTTGATTTCAGCCTGTGTAGGATTGGCAACCCATCCAATTTTCATTGTCCTGGCATCATTTTTATTTTGTCTGTTGTTAACGAGATTTCTTGCATGCTGATTAGGTGTATACCCCAGCTCTTTGACAGCCTGCCAAATTTTATTTCTCGTTTCCTGGTTAACATTCCGTGTCTGGTCATTCTGAATGACTCTGGAAACAGTAGAAATAGAAACTCCAACATACTCCGCAATATCCTTTAATCTAACCACAAAACACACCTCTAGGCTGTAACTTCCTGCAGTAATCGCCGGAATTTTTTGAATTTAAATAGACTATAGCACCTGGATTTATTTTAAGTCAATAGCTTTTAATATTTATTTATTTCTAATAAACTCCTTCCAGGCTTTAATCCCACCCACTAAAACAGTAGCATTGAATTCTTTTTCAGAAAGGACGGCTGCACACCGAGCAGCTGAATTTCCTGTTGTACATGCAACAATTATTTCTTTCCCCTGTGGCAAAGAGTCAGTTTTGGCATCGAAAGTGTGATTTAAGATATGTGTTTTTGGTATATTTAAACTTTCGATGTTAGAACCTTCTAAATGATACGCTTTGTATTTTTCCTCTGCTCTTACATCTAATAAGGTGACATTCTCTTGCTTCATTTTTTCATATAATTCTTTTGGAGTAATTTTGTTAAGTGCCAATTTAATCTGCTCCTTCAATTTAACTTTAATTTAATTTTACGACAGATGGAAGGATTTCTCACGATTCAAAGAATTAAGATAGGACGTCCACGCTGCACAATACCATTTACAGTATGGACAGACCCATTTGTTTTTCATTTTTAAGCTTTATTATTCCCACTCACACCTAACACCTGTCTTGCCATCTCCACATATTCCTCCTCCCCGGAAACTATAGCAAACTCTGCTATGGCAACTGGAAATGCTGCTTCCAATTCAATGATGTGCTCTTTCATCTTAGGCCAGGTGTATCCCCCTGCTTCCCGATATGCTTTAATGAGGGATTCAAGCCCATCTTCACCGAATGCTTTATATTGGAATACAAAGTCATTTGATATATCTGAGACCTTTGCTTCAGTCCAATCTATTAAACCTGTTACATTTGCGTTTTTATCAACTAAAGTATGGCCTGCATGTACATCACCATGAATAAACCCCGTTTCCATTGGCCACAGCTCATCATCGGTTAACCAAGCCTGCCATCTTCTCCACAGCGATTCACCTGCTCCGAATTTTGCCTTTACTGCATCCATGCGCTCTCTCATTGACTGTCTCAGCTCTTCTGGTGTATGAACCACCAATCCAGCTTCGGCCGCCTGATCCTTTGGAATACTATGAATATCAGCCAATGCCTTTCCAAGGGTTTCATGAAAACTCTTCGGCACATTATTGATATCAATTTCCCAAACATAGTTTTGAATTTCATGGTCGATTGTCCCGGCAGGTATTCCATTTAACTTCTTATATGCAATCAATTCATTCGTATAAATGGACCAGTCTGGTGCCTGGTAATTCGTTATGTTCTTATTCACCAAATCTAATGCTTTTTTCTCATCCTTCGTTCTTGGCATAACATCATCACGTCTGGGAAATCGAAGCACCCACTCATTTTCCTCCAGATCAAATGCAAAAACTACCTGAAAGTCCATCCCTGATTCATTAAATACTAACGTGTCTCCCTTAAGCATCAGACCATGACGTTCTGCAATTTCTATCACTTGCTTTTTCGTTCTACTCATTTTTTCACAACCTAACTTTTAAAAATAATACTGGTATTAAAGATTATCTTGTAAGTTCTTTTGCTGCAGCATTGAAAAGAATTTCCTGAACTGCTGGATAAATCTCCTCACCAAGATCTTTTTTATGAATAACCATTGCTAAACATGCTCGTATTACACCCGCGATTACTTCTACATCTTTATTTATGATTTTGTTAAGTTCCTTATTCTCCTTTATAAATTCCATAAGGGGAACAATGCTTCTTAAAGTATTCGTTGCTGTATATTCGTGATTTATCTTTCGGGAAACCAGGTTGTATTCTTCCAGATTGGTGATTAATCTCTGTGTTAATACATTTGATTCCAGTGCAGAAGACATTTCATCAAGCAAAACTTTTATGGCTCTGCCTGTATCCTTTTCCTGTTTCACTTTTGGCCATACCTGTCTTTCAACACTTTCCCCTTCTAAAGTTAATAACTCAAGGTAAAGCTTTTCCTTTGATTCAAAAAATACATAAAAGCTGCTTTTTGCTATAGATACAGAAGATGTTATTTCTTCAATGGATGTATTTTTCAGCCCCTTTGCTATAAAAAGCTGATGTGCATTCCGCAGCATATCCTGCCTGATTCTTTCCTTTTCTGCTTCAGAAAATTTCGGCATTTTTTTACACCTCCGGCTTAAAGATTCTCATAAACATAAAAACAATTTGATTATTTGTTTTTATAATATGCAAACTCAAAATAAATGTCAAATAGAATATAGGATTACAAGAACAGGAAGAACTCTACGCAATCCTCCATTGCCCGCTGTCAAAGCTGTCAGATACAAGCACAAGCAATTCTAAAAATCTATAAGGACAATTTATATTCGGACAATTAACATTATCCCGGTCAATATAGATTACTTTAAACGTAGTCTACGGCTTTTAGGACTCCTTCAGAATTGAATTTAACATGGATTCAATTCTGAAGGAGGATATTATCCAGAAAGTTATTAGTTTTACAAAAACACATATATATTCTCTAACATATACGGGAACTAACGAATGGACCAAAAAAGTAAAAGGAAAGGCATTATTCAATTGAATAATGCCTTACTCCCCAAGTATTTACTTAGTTGATCCCCACTGCATCAAATCCCGCATGAACGGCTGCTTCTTCCACGCTGCCTTCACCATATAGATCAATGGCGGACTGAACGATTGCCTGTCGCGCGTCACTAAAATCAGAATTTGAGGTTAAGTAAACCGTTAAAGCACGGTAGTAAATTTTTCCTAATTTCTCCCTTCCAAGTTCTTGACCAATCAAGTATGCAGCATGGTTGGTAATAGAGGAGTTCACATGTACACCGCCATTGTCCACATTAAGCGGCATATTATAAAACTCATCCATATGATCCGGATATACTCCGCTTCCATAGGCTGCTCTTTGAGGGTTACTTACTACAACACTGTTTGGATCACTTAAGCTGCGCAATCTCGTTACACCATCAGCTTTGGCGCTTGGGGCCATAATGTCCTCACCCATTTCCCAATCTTCATCATCAACAAGTACACCAAAGACATCGGCAAATGATTCATTCAGTGCACCAGATTGATTCCGGTACGCCAGATTAGCAGTATGGGAGATAACACCATGCGTCATTTCATGTGCCGCAACATCAAGTCCCGCTGATAATGGGATAAAGAATTCACCATCTCCATCCCCATAGGTCATAAAACGCCCATTCCAGAATGCATTGTTGTAATTGCTGCCATAATGAACATACGAATTAATAGCCATTCCTTCCCCATCGAGGGAATTGCGGCCATGCTCATTTAGAAAATAATCATAGACCTTTTCAGAATTATAATGGGCATCAACAGCAGCACGATCATAATCGCCAATAAAGGCAGCGGAATTCCCAACATAAAGAGTATCATTACTAGAATTTCCATCATTTTTAGCATCATAGGTAAGAATCCCACCGAGATTTTCATGAGAATAATCTGCCAAGGCAAACTTTGTACCTGAGGCCTCTTCCTTTACTCGGGTAATATGCAGCTCCCTGTGGTCACCATGTACCCCTTTACCAAAACCTTTTTGTGTTTTGTTTTCTTCAGCATGCATTATGCCATTGTATTTATCAATAACATGGCCTGTCTTTGCATCAACAAACACAAACCAGTTCCCAGGCTCTTCCCCCATGAAGTTCACATTTACTTTATAAGCTGTATGATTCTTTCCTTCAAATGGATAGACAACAAGCTCGGAAGTTGGGGTATATGTAAGTTCTTTTGGAGCACTGACAGCGGATAAGGCTTCTTTTATTGCAGCATCATTGCTTAAGGAAACAGACGAGTCCACTGCATCATCGGCAATTGCCTGATTTACTCTTCCATTAACGGATACTACTTCATGTTTCTCATTATAATGGACAGTCACTTCAGCCCCTTCAACAGTCACGCCATTAACTGCCTGTTTGAAGCGGACGTGAGTCATTCCGAGTTCATCCTTTTGAACATTTTTCAATTTCAGGTTTTTATCCGGATTTTTAATTCCTGTTTTATCCTGATTTTTCTTCAAATAATTTAACGCGTTTGAAGGGCTGCTGGAAGAGAATTTTGTTGCAGATCGCTCCTTAACAAACAATGGGACACTTGCATTCTCATTCCACTCCTTTAAAGCTTGTTGATGATGGTCGTTTGCTGAATCTGCCGGCTTGGCAAAAACATTTACAGGGATCGACCCCGCCAGTAGAGCGGACGACAGTAATACGGGTAAAATCAGCTTTTTTTTCAAACTTTTGACCTCCTATTATTTAGATACTCTAAATTATAGAATAGGAGAGTATAATTTAAATGAATAATACGAATTATTTTTATATTATGAATTTTGTCGATTAAATAGTGAAAATTTACCAAATTGAATCTTAATACAGGATTCAACTCATCAACTAATTTATTGCACAGACTCTTATACCACTGAATAGTATATATTTACAAACAGTTTCTCTATTACTCTTCAAAAGCATAAGGTTGGCAGTTTGCAGCAGATATTCAGTCATGAAGCGAAACGTACATATCACCAGTACATACCTAAGTTAACCTGGCTGCATCAAAGAAATGGTGAGGTAACGCAGTGAAAAGCAATATACGACAACATTAAGAAAAGAAAAGGATAAATCCTATTAATGGATTGCTGGATGACAGCACCCTTTTCTAAAAAAGATATGCCTATTAATCTATTAAACAATAGTTGGTATGAAATTTTACCTTATAAAAGTATTGAGGGATTTAATTACTTCGAAAGGGGGAAAGATCATATGGGAAACATACATAATACGTTTGGTTTAAACAAATTCAAAACAATGAAAGAAACATCAAAAGCTGTGGAATTTAGAAATATCGTAAACGGTGAAGTCATTTATCTACTTCCAAACAAAGAAATTACGATCGTTTTAAACCCGAAAAAAGTTGAAGGAAATAAGGAACTGGAGGAAAAATCCACAGGTCTTAGTCATAGTACTGCTCTCAGGGAATTCCCTAAAAGGGAACACACAGGAAATGGACCGATTTGCTATGGTTATGCATTTAAATTTTTATCCGTTGAGGAATTAGATGTATTCTTAGATGAGTTAACTAAATTATAGTTTTTTTCAATGTGCCTGCCCCCAAATTACAAAAGTCTGGGGCAGGCACCTTGCTTATTTCTTCTTCTGCCTAAACAAATCCACCGATTTATACCCTTGTGATAAAATCTCCACCATCTGGGCTTCGCGTTTCTCACGTGTTTTCTGCTGCTTAACAGAAAAGACATAACGGGCCCAATCCCTTTGATAGCCAGGGGTTAATTCCAGATAAAATTTCAATTCATCTGGATAATTTTCTAATAGCTTTTCAATGTCTTTCACGTTATCCTCGTAATCAGCTACACATTGACTCGGGGCGGATGACTTTTTTTCTTTCTTTTTCTCCCGTTTTAATCCAACAACAGTAAAGACATCATCCATACTCACCATCCGTGAGAATTTCACATCGCTATTCCCCACAAATCCATCTTCGCCTACTTTCATGGCTGGAAAAATCTCATCTCTGTGAACGAAGGTATCATACCGCTTGTTCCCTTTTTTGGGGTAAGCGAAAAATAAATATCCTTTATCAAGAAGCTGATCCTCATGGATAACTGTTTGAGTATGCTTCACCATTTCATCAATCGTTTCAACAAAAATGAAAATGGCATCATGCTCTCCTGATAATTCCGTCTTAAATCCATTAAATATATCATAATCACTTGGCTGATTTAGCACAGCCATATTTTTATATTTGCTCAGCTTTAATTTATCTATGATTGTCATAACTTGCTCCTTTTTAACTTTGGTCTTTAGACCGAACACTTATCTCAAAACAGTGTTTAATTTTGCGGTTCGACTTTACTAAAATCATCACTTCTCTAAATAGCTTTTCAAGGAATCCAGATCTTTCGCACAGGCTTTTTTAAAAGCACCAGCTATCATCTTTCCAAACAGCTTTGACAAACCAGTAAGCCCCTTTATCTCACCTACTAAAGTAACCTCTGAAGCATCACCTGCTGATTCGATTATGTAGGTAAATATAAATTCTCCTTTTCCTGTTGTCCCTTTGGTCCCGTCACAGCGAAGGACAATTTTGCAGGGCTCATCAAGATCAATAACTTCAAAATGTTCAGTAGCCTCGTTTCCAAACATTTTCCTTGTCTCTTTCCACTGACTCCCCACCTTCAATGGCCCGCTTTCGAACCGCTCTATTCCAACTAGGCCTTGCATCCAGTCCTTGGCCGAATCAAGATCAATTAAACCGTAGTAGGCCTTTTGTGCAGATACCTGAATGGTTCTTTTCACTTCAAAACGGATACTCAAGCAAACTGCCCCCTCTCAATAACTAATAAGAATCTCCATTTCACACTAATATTTTATTATATAATTGTCATTACTTTTAGTATATTTTATACTTCTATTAAATTAAGTAATTTCTGTGATATGAAAGGATGAATGAAAATGAGTGCGGAGCAGCAATCGACTTCAAGCCTACCACTGAAAGAAAAAGCAGTATCTTTCCTGCAGCTCGTGGCATCAGGCCAAGTCCGCGAAGCCTACCAGTGTTACATCAGCCCTGGTTTTACTCACCATAATCCCTATTTCAAAGGCGATGCAGATACACTCATGCTCGCGATGGAAGAGAATGCAGAGAAAAACCCTGACAAAATACTTGAAGTCAGACTCGCAATCCAGGAGAATGAAACCGTCGTGGTTCATTCCCATGTGAAGCAGAATCCAGAGGATCGCGGAGGAGCCGTCGTACATATCTTCCGGTTTCAAGGTGGCCAAGTGGCTGAGCTTTGGGATGTTGGGCAGCCTGTGCCTGAGGACTCACCTAATGAGAATGGCATGTTTTAATCTATTTTTATGAACTACCAGAAAATAGGTGCCCATCCAAGAATCCAATAATTTATGAGCCGGACAATGCTCTTATAACCTTTTGCTTACCCCAGCTGAAAATTTTAGCACATTATCACTTTTACGCGTTTTCACTTTAATTAGTTGAAATTACATTCTGAATTGTATAAAATTAAATTGGTCGAACCCTCACAATTCGACCCCCTATTATCCATTGGGCTTAGGAATTTTCTAAGCTCTTTTTTAATGATGCTTCCATAGGTGCTTGTATAAGATCAATTGAAACTGAAAAACCTATCCTTGCAATGGATGTGCGTATCAGCTTTGTTTTCAATAGGAGGATTACTATGGAAAATGTATTCGATTATGAAGATATTCAATTAATTCCCGCAAAAAGTATCGTCAATAGCCGATCTGAATGTGATACAACGGCATTCCTGGGGGGACGTGCGTTTAAGCTTCCGGTGGTGCCTGCTAATATGCAGACGATTGTAGATGAGAAAATTGCCATATACTTAGCAGAGAACGGGTATTTCTATATCATGCATCGTTTCGAACCGGAGAAGCGAATTTCTTTTATAAAAGACATGAAGGCGAGAGGGCTATACTCTTCGATCAGTGTAGGGGTCAAAGAAGGCGAATATGCATTTATACAGCAGATTGCTGATGAAAAGCTTTCACCCGAATACATTACCATTGATATAGCTCATGGCCATTCCAATGCTGTCATCCAAATGATCCAGCATATTAAGAAATACCTTCCTCAAAGCTTTGTGATTGCCGGCAACGTCGGCACCCCCGAAGCCGTCAGAGAATTAGAGAATGCTGGAGCTGATGCTACAAAAGTTGGCATAGGACCTGGCAAGGTGTGCATCACAAAGATTAAAACTGGATTTGGGACGGGCGGCTGGCAGTTAGCTGCACTTCGCTGGTGTGCAAAGGCAGCAAGCAAGCCGATTATAGCTGATGGAGGTCTTCGCACCCATGGTGACATCGCTAAATCGATTCGATTTGGTGCAACAATGGTGATGATTGGTTCCTTATTTGCAGGACATGAGGAATCTCCTGGAAAAACCATCGAGAATGAGAAAGACGGAAAGCTCTATAAAGAATACTTTGGCTCAGCCTCTGAATTTCAAAAAGGCGAAAAGAGAAATGTTGAAGGCAAAAGAATTTTAGTAGAGCACAAAGGATTTTTAGCAGATACCCTGAAAGAAATGGAGCAGGATCTTCAGTCCTCCATTTCTTATGCAGGCGGCAACAGGCTGGATGCCATCCGCCATGTCGATTACGTTATTGTTAAAAATTCGATTTTTAATGGTGACAGGGTTTTTTAACCCCTAATTTATAAAACCACAGAAGATGCCTTCCTTTTCCCATAAGGAAGGCATCTTCTGTGGTCTCAGCATTCTCTTTTAAATTGAACAAACACATATTATGTACACTTTGAGGTTAAGATCCTATAGACTGCTCTACTGCATTTTCCCAGCTCGGAAAATAATACAATGCATTTTTCATTAACTCTGGGTTTGATTTTTTTACTTGCTTCTTTCGGGGCGGCTGCCCTTCTTTTTCCAACAGTTCAGAGATCCCGGTCAATACTTCTTCAACACTCATGCTTGTTTCCACATCATTCCTCCTTTTTGAATTCAACTATATAATCTCCATATGACGAAAAATTATTCAGTATTCCTTCAAAATGATTCTTCCGTATTTAGCTAGTATTCTATCTTGTACAAAAATCGCGACTAAATAAGTAATAAGGTTCCGGATTAAAAGATTAGTTTCATCCCTTCGTGACTCGCCATAAACCCCAGCTTATGATAAAAACGATGTGCATCATCACGCTCCTTATCAGTCGTCAATTGAACAAGACCACACTCCTCAGACTTTGCTATGGCAATCGCTTCTTTAAACAAGGCTTCCCCCACCCCTTTACCACGGCAGTGCTGATCAACACGCACCCCTTCAATTTGTGCTCGTTTCATCCCTTGACGTGCCAGCCCAGGAATGATTGTTAATTGAAGGCAGCCAATCACAGCCTGACCGTCTATCGCCAAAATAATCTGATTTCCCGCCTGTGCTTCTATTGCCTTAAATGCTTTATAATAACAATCCGGCAGCGGGTCTTCATACCTCTCACGCTTTGCTCCTAATTCATCATCGGCAAGCAAGCGGACAATAGCTTGTAAATCTTTTTCATCTGCATTTCGAAAATGCATTGAAAATCACTCCTTCAGCTAGAAAATATTTAAATGCATCACTGATTACTTTCTATGAATATTTTATTTTCCCTTTATTAGGATATTTTCACAAAACCTCTGCATTTCACCTAAAAAATCAATAAATTTAAATTTTTAATTAAAATTATTAATTTTTTTCATTTTAATTATTTATTTATTTGATTCATTATTATATAATCAATTCAAATAAAAGGAAGGAATTTCATTATGGCTTATAAATTAATCACAGATTGTCCTGTTTGCAGTAAAACATTGAAAATTACAAAGCTGCAGTGCTCTCATTGTCACACAACGATTGAAAATGAGTTTGAATTATCTAAACTGGCATCATTATCAAAGGATCAGCTTCATTTTGTGGAAGTATTTTTAACATGCAGAGGAAATATCAAAGAAGTTGAAAAGGAACTGGGGATATCCTATCCAACGGTTCGAGGCAAGCTAACAGACATCATATCATCCCTCGGATATGTACAGAAGAAGAAGAATGAAGCAGATGAGAAAAAAGTTGTCACCATGTTGGAAAATGGCGAAATCACACCAGAAGAAGCCATTAAGCTATTAAAAGAGGAATAGGGAGGATTTATCATGAAAGAAGAAATTACGAGAGTGTTAACAATGGTTCAAGAAGGGAAGATTGATGCAGATAAGGGATCAGAACTGATCCAAATATTAAAAGATAAAGAAGAAACAGGTAATAAGCCAGCATTAAAAACAACTAAATATTTAGATAAAACTTTAAAAATCCGTGTTGTATCCGCCGAAAATGATAACGTCACGGTCAATTTGCCAATAAAACTTGTTAAGGCAGTATTAATGGCTGGACACAGCATCGCAGCGAGTATCCCTCAGTCAGAAAAATACGTTAAAGATATAGACATAAGCCTTATTATCGAAGCAATCGAAAATGAATTAGACGGCCAAATCGTTGATATTAAATCGGCAAACGGAGATACCGTTTCGGTCATCATTGATTAGTGAGTTGATTATGCTGCATGTAAAAGTGAAAGCAAAAGATGTTCGGTTAACCATCCCAATTCCATATGCAATTTTAAACATTGCTATTTCCATTTTTTGTTCAAAATTGTTTCATCAAAATGTAAACAAATGGACAAAAGTGCACTTCGAAAGAAAAAGACTGGACTTTACATTTCCATTAATAGATAAAGAAGCGCTAAAGCCTATTGTCAAGGAACTGAAAAATCAAAAGGGGCTCGTGATAGTAGATGTCAAAGCTAAGGACGGTTCTGAGGTTCAGGTAAGACTATAATTTATTTACATCTATCACTGACTGGATTTAAAGAAAAAGCCTAATTTCTGGCTTACAATACCAAGATAATTAGGCTTTGTTTCCTTTATTCCTCTTCATTTTTAAAAGTTCCATAGAAATATTTTCATTAAAGATAGGCCTCTGCGGCTTTTCCCAGCCTGCGAATCCCCTCAGTTATTTCCTTCTCATCCGCATAACTGAAGGAAAGGCGCAGAAATTCCGTTCCGTCTGCCTGGTCTTTGAAAAAGTACTTGCCAGGAATAAAAGATACCCCCTTTGCCAGGGCATGTGTCAGCAGTTCCGATGTATCGGCACCGGGAATTTTCATCCACACGAAGTACCCCCCTTCGGGCACATACCAGGAAGCTGATTCAGGAAAGTACTGTTCCAGTGCGGAGGTCAGAACATTGCATTTGGACCGGTATGTATCTCTCATGGTTACTAGTTTATTATTTAAATCAGTGTTTGCTAAATAAACAGCCATGGCAGCTTGAGCAAACGGATGGTTCAGATCTTTTTTAAACCAGGCGCATGCATGGATTATTTCACTTGCGCCCGCTATCCATCCTATACGCATGCCCGGGGCCACTATCTTGGATAAGGAACCAACATGCAGAACTTGAGAGTTTTGATCCATTGCTTTTAAAGTGGGGAAACTTTTATTAAATGATAATTCCCCATAAGCATCATCCTCAACTATTAGGAAATTATATGTTTTGGCAAGCTCCAATACATGCTGCCGGCGCTCTCCTGTCATCGTAGTGCCTGTAGGATTTTGAAAGGTTGGGATTGTATAAAGAAAACGCGGCAGAGTGAGCCCTTTTTGCTTCCTATCCTCTAGAATCTCTTCCAATACACCTGTTTGAAGTCCGTGCTTGTCTACAGGAATACTAATTATATGTTTGGTGTAATTTTGGAAAATTTCTAAAGCCTCCATATAAGTAGGTGATTCTATTGCCACGATTGACTCCTCATCCAGGAGAATGCGGGCAATCAAATCGATCGCCTGACAGGCACCTGAAGTGATCAAAAGCTCTTTTTCCGTAACAGATACCCCCCGCTCTTTCAACCTCTTTAAAACCTGTTCCTTGAGTTTTATTATTTTGGGACTTCCTATATAATGGAGCGGCAAATCATGTTCTTCCTCTAATAAACTGTTAACAGCTGCCTTTACCTCTTCATCAGGTATAAGGGCAGGAGCTGGATAGCCGCAATGCAGGCGTATACACTTATCTGGAATCTCCGGAATCCACTCCCCAGGGGGAGTATTCTGAAGCGCCCCTTTGATATTATCAGGAAAAAAAGAACCAGCACTCATTGTATCCACACCCTTCCAGCAGTTTTATTATTCATTATAAACTTCTTGCCTGAGATGCTCCACAAAAACTATATAAGCAAGTGCTCCTGGAAAAGTTTTTTTACTTTTGCCCAATCTTCCTTTATGACACTATACAGGACAGTATGACGAATAGTCCCTTCTTTTCTTATCATATGATTTCGAAGAATGCCTTCTTTTACCGCACCGATTCGTTCTATCGCTTTCTGTGATCGGATGTTTTCATGTCCGGTTTTGATTTGGACGCGATTAAGTGACAGTTCTTCAAAACAGTATTTCAATAACAAATATTTACAGTTTGTATTGAGATTCGTGCGCCAATAAATAGGGTTCATCCAAGTGGAGCCGATTTCAAGATGTTTATGCTGGGCTGAAATATCGAGAAACCAGGTAGCGCCAATGATCTTCCCTGTATTTTTATGGATAATGACAAAAGCAAAATCGGTGCCTTGCTCCCGTCTTTGTATGGCATCTTTGACATAATGAATGACCCGGCCTTTCTCAGTTAAATCAACAGACATATGGTCCCATATTCGTTTATCCTGAGCTGCTTCACAAATTCCTTCAACATGATCAAGTTCCATAGGAATTAACTGCACAACATTGTTTTCTAATTTTCGCATGCTTTCACTCTCCTTGAATCAATTAAAACCGATTTCTGGTATGATAAAAATAACCAAAAATGATTTTTAATATAATACCAGGGAATGATTTGATGGAGCTTCAAATTCTGCTTTCGGAAAATGGAATAAAGTATAAAGAAATCTATGAACAAATTCGGCTGGCGATTTTAGATAAAAAATTGTCAGCTCATGCAAGACTTCCTGCAAAGCGGAGGCTGGCTGAACAATTAAACGTAAGCATCATAACTGTTCAGATGGCTTACGAACAATTGCAGAGTGAAGGGTACTGTTATTCAGCAGAACGCAAAGGCTATTTTGTTTCTGAAATTCAGGATGAAATGCATTATAGTCAGATTAATACAATGGACTTGGAGAAAAGAGATCAGCAAGAGTTTCTCATTAATTTTAAAAATGGGCAGATTGATGCCTCTGCCTTTCCTTACAAACAATGGAATAGACTTTATCGAAAAGAGCTTAAGGAATCCAATGCCAGCAATGGCCCGTGGCAGGGTGAATATTCTTTGCGTGTTCAAATTGCACAATACCTTCAGCAAGCTAGAGGGCTAGCCTGTCAGCCGGAACAAGTGTATCTATTCAGCGGATTTCAGCCGCAGCTGTTAAATGTCTGTTTGTTTTTTAAGCGGAAAGCCATCGGGATTGAAGATCCAGGTTTTATTCGGGCAAGATCTGTTTTTGATCAATTACAGCTGCCTTGTTATCCGATTTCTGTGGATGAGGATGGATGCTGTGTGCCTGATGCTGAAGAGCCAATAAAATTATTGTATACGACACCTGCTCATCAATACCCTACCGGTACAATTATGTCTATTGCCAGAAGGATTGAGCTGTTAAATTGGGCAATCAAACAGGACGCTTATATTATCGAGGATGACTATGATTCTGAATTCCGCTACAAAGGGGCACCAATCCCGGCATTGTCCCATTTGGATTCAACCGGGCGGGTACTGTACTTTGGCACCTTTTCAAAAACATTGCTGCCATCACTTCGGATCAGCTATCTGATTATGCCAGTATCTCTGCAGCAAGACTTTGAAAAATTTAATGCTTACCAAAAAACGAATGTTTCAAGAATCGATCAGCAGGCTGCTGCAAAATTTATGGAAGAAGGACTTTATACATCTCATATAGCAAAAATGAGAACGTTATATCGATCCAAGCGGAGCTGTTTAATAGAAAGCCTGTCAAAACACTTAGGAGACCACTTTGACATCATTGGAGATACAGCGGGCTTGCATATCATCGTGAAATTACCCGAAGGATTGAATGAAGCGAAAGCAATTGAACTGGCAAAGTCGGCAGGTGTTGAAATCGATGCTGTTTCGCCTATGTATCAGCTGCACAAGCCAAACCATCATGTGATGATTGGATATGGCGCACCCTCGATGGACGAGATTGAGAGAGGAGTCCAGTTAATCGCTAAATCATGGAAAAGTTGTCTGAGCAACTAAGCTAAGCTATAAATTCCACAATTTAAAAGGGCGTTTATCCTACGGGATAACGCTCTTTTGCCGAAGCAGCAAACATACACATCTTTTCCTTAACCGCTGCCATAAAATCAAACATATTCATCCCCTGGATTTGCTGAAATTTATACAAGTCCTGGTTATAGTACATATGAATATGCCTGCCGGTGATTCCCCTTTTTTCTTCAATGGAAGTTATATTGATATACGCAAATTCTTCAACTAAATCCTTGGTTGTTCCTGATGCAGGAATTCCATAAAACAGCAGTCTTTTGTTTGTTGCCGCAAAGAAGCCTGGATGCGGTGCTAAACAGAAATGAGCCACTAATGAACAGCTTAGACATTCAATAATGGTTTCACCTTCATACAATACATGTTTAACCTGATTTTTAACGCTACTCATGGAACGTCCCCCCTTAATAAACTATCAAACCGCTGTCTTCACTGCCAGTATCAGCCCAGTAGACCAATCCAATTCTGTAATGTCCAGGTCAGGTCTGTTCTGCAGTGTTTTCAGGAGTTTAGTGGCTTTGATCCGAAATTCTTCAGGCAATTTCTGCTGCGGAAACACATCATGAATCACATAAAAACCGCCGATATTTAAATGATCCAGGGTTTTGTCCAGAAGCTCGAATTTCCCTGGCCACGTATCTGCAAAAATAAAATCGAACCTTTCCGACAGGTTTTGAATAAAAGCTGCTCCGTCCTCACAGCAAAATGTAATTCTGCTGTCATACCCGAGGTTTTTTTTCGCGATGGATTGAACTGTCGAATCTATGTCAACGGTCGTTAGCTTACTGCTTTCATCCATCCCATCTATGATCCAGGAAGCAGATGCCCCCGTACCTGTGCCCAGCTCCAAAAAGCTTCCTCCTGGTTTGGAGGCAGCCAGCCCCTTTAGTAAAAACCCTGTTTTTCGATCACATGATTGCCCGAAACCCAGCACATCAGAATCCTGTAATATTCTCGAATATGCTTCCGGTACCTGTATAACACTGTTTTCCATTTTGTTTTTCCTCCTCTTTCTTCGTTATTATCTAAACCGAGCTCAACCTAAAAAGAACATCAAAAAAAGGCCTCTTTATAAGAGGCCTTTATTATCAAAAACGACCTCTTATCTCCCAGAGCGTCAACTCTGTTGGAATTAGCACCTTCCTGACATAATCAGGGGTTGCTGAGGCTTCGCAGGGCCAGTCCCTCCACCTCTCTGGATAAGAATTTGTATAAAATATTATTTTCAACCAAGTATTGCATATTTTTTGCAAGATGGCAATACTTTAATTCTTTTAATCTAATGAACTGCTTCCTCTCCCTGATAAATTCGAAATGCCGGTACAATCGTATCCGACACAATCTCTTTCCCTTTTTCCCGGATGAAATCCAATTTATAGTACGCATCAAACCTCTGGCTGATCTCTGTTTTCACCAACTCAGGCGGAGTAACGACGATGAATTGAAACTTCAGCTTATCAGCTACAGCGAAAATCGGGTCAAGCACATGGGCAGAAGCCGCTTGTCCGAACGGATTATCACAGACTAACGGAACCCAGCTTTGATCAGTTTCACTCTTAACCGAAAGAAGCATCATCATCATGACCATGCGGGCAGATAACTTTTGGCCGCCGCTGCCATCCGATTTAGTCTTTGAACCCTGGTTGATCGTCTGCCAGGTTGAATAATGCTCACGCTGCGGTTTTCCATACATGAAGGCATTATCAGTACGCATATTATATACCAGCAGTTCCGGGTAACGATTCCTGAGGGAGACAAATAAAATCTGCTCATCACTGATGAGCTGTTTGATTTCCTGATCCAGCTCCAGATTATGGTCATCAATCATCTCGAATCGTTTCGTAATTTTGTTAATGGCCGAAACAAAATGCTGTTTCAGTAAAGGTTCAATATCTTCCGCTTTTTTAGGCAAGATGTCTTCTTTGAGCTGGACGAGCGGGAAAGACCCCCGTTCATTCTTCAGCTTCATTTTCGCAATCATCGAGCGAATCGCTTCCGAAATACTCATCACCTTCATACTCGCACGGCTTGCCCAGAAGTTTTGCGCCTTTTCTGCCCGTTCTTTATCGCGTTCCAGCTGCTCTAAGCCGCTCTGTGAGAAGCGCTTCATGTTTTGGACAACACTTTGAATATGTGCATAATGCCTCGTATCCATATGATCAAGCGTAGTTAAGACTTCATTCTTAAAGCGGATCTCCCAATCCTTGCCTTCAATATTGAGTTTTAAATTGCGCAGGGATTGTTCAATTTTTGCGTGCTTCTCCTGGCCTTCATCCTGGATACCCTGATGTTTTTCACTCCAGGAAATGATGCTTTGCTTTCCCTGGCTCTTTATTTTTTCAATATCTTCATCCGTAAAAGCTGCTGCTTCCTCTTTAAGGATTACGGATAGATGCAATTGATTGTTTTCAAACTCAGCAATGTTTTGCTCCGTCTCTTTTTTGCGCTCTTCCGTTTTCTTAATTTCTGCATTCGTCTGTTTGGTCTGGTCTGTAATCTCAACCGTCTTCACTTCCAGATCAAGTTCTTCCCATTCTTCAGGCTGTTTATCATGCTTGGCCACTTTTTTAACAGTCTTATCACGCTGCGCCTTCGCATGCTTTAAAGAAGTGTCAGCAACTGTTACAGTTGTTCCCTGCTCTCGCTCTTCTTTCTCTGCTGCCTTTGTTTCCTTTGCAGCTGTTTGAACCATCTTTTCCAAAATACTCATAGGTTCATCCGGTACAGACGCATCCTTCCACTCTTCGTTAAGAGCATGAAGTTTTTTCTCCAGCTTCTTTTGCTGTTTTTGCTCCGATTCTCTTGTCGCCTGGATCGCCAGCAATTCACTGGCTTGTTCTTCTTTTGATTTTTGCAGCTGTTTAAGCTCCTCAATGCTTCCAATGATTTCTTCCAGCATATGCGATGATAATCGCGGAACCTCTTCAGAAGCTTCTGCTTTCTCAGCGGCTGGAAAAACCGCACCATCAATAAAGAAGCTAATCTCCTTAATATTTTGCTCAGCTGATAGCTTCCATTCCAAGTACGTTTGGCTCCACTTTTCCTGCAGATCAATGATGGTCTGATGCTCGTTTGCAAGCTCTTTCTGTACACTTTCGAAAGCTTCCTTTTGTTTCTCTTTTTCCTGCTTTACCCGTTTATTTTCAAGGTGCAGCGACTTTTCACGATTAAAGCTTTCCAGAGACTCCACATCTTTAGATAGATTTTCAATCTTTTCCTTCGTCTTTTCAAGCTGATCTCTAAGTCCCAGCTGCCGTTCTTTTTCTTTTTCCTCCTGAACGATGATGGCCTGTAATTCGTTTTTCTTGGAAAGCAGGGCTTCTTTTTCCTGAAGCAGCGCTCTTTCAATATCACCGGCAAGGTCATTGGAAAGGAAACGGTCGATTTCTTTTAAAATGCGGCGGAGAGAACTCTCTGTTTGTTCCATTTCTAGAAGTGCATCTTTTTTTTCTTCTATTTCTTTGGCAATCTTAATTTTCCAGTTCGTGAACTGATTTTTATTTGTCAGAAGTTCCTTCTCCGTACCGGTGATCATCACAAACGTATTTTGCTGATTTTCGCCCGCCATTTCTTCCCTCATAAAAATCGGGACAGGGCTCTTAAACATTCTTCCTGCAAGGACCTGTTTATTCACTTTTTCCCATTGCGGCCTGCTGACCACTAAGCCGTAGGGCAGGAGCGGATGAGTGAGCATGTGGCTAGCCATTTCATCCGGTTTTAAAGATTGCAGAAATTGTGAGCCGTAGAACACATCTATCCCTGTTTTCTCATCAATCCATTCCTTCAGTTCCTTCACATCATTATTCGCAATCCAGAAATGCTCATCATTCAAAGCAAAATCCAGCTGCGTTTCCCAGAGCGCTTTCTTTATTTCTTCCCCTTGCTCACGATTTTGAACGAGGAGCTCTTCCACCTGCTGGGCATATTTGGATAAAAGAGCATTCGTGAACTGCGCTGAGACATCGTCAAGCACAACTTGCAGCTTATCGTACAGCTTCGCTTCTTTTCGATGCATCTCTTCACTTTTCATCTTTAACTCTTTACACTTCTCTTCAGAAAACTGAATGGATTGAGCAAGCGTACCATGCGCAGATGCTAGCTGATTTTGCTTTTCATTTGATTGTTTCTCTTTTGCCTGTAAATCTTCGAGAGCCTCTTTTTTGGTTTCTATCTGCTTGTTAAGATTTTCGATAAATCCCTGTAAATCATAGGTTAAGCGATCACCGAATTCTTTGATAAGTTGTTCTTCTTTTGATTCAAATTCATGAATTTTAGTATAAAGAAAATCAATTTCCGTACGAAGCTGGGCAATCTCCCGGGTCTTTTGTTTATCCTGCTTTGACAGTTCGTTTGTTTTCTTCTTTAAAAACTTCTGATATCCGGAATAATGCTGAACGGCTTCCCTAATAGCTGCGGCGGATTTTTCCCAATGCTGTGCCGCTTCTTTTTTGATTTCATCCATTCTTTGATTCACTTGCTCCAGGCCGCTGTTTTGCTCAAGCTTCACAATCTGCTGGGAAAGAGCGCGGATGCTCTGTTCCCCTTCATGCCATTCTTTCAATAAAAGGTGAAAAGCCAGCTCATCTTTTCGCTCCTGCTTTTCTTTCACCGTTTCCTGCAGGATCGTATGCTTCTTCTGTTCTTCCCCTAGTTTCTTCTCCCAATCCAGCACTTCCCGGTGAGCTTTTGCATACTCAAGGTTATCTTTCTGAAAGCGCAGTTCCACTTGCTTGCCCGTTAATTTTTCGATTTCCTTTTCCAGCTCAATGAGTGTTTCTTCTTCCGTTTTCTTCAAATGCTCCAAAGCACCAAGCAGCTGTCTCCCGACCTTAATGCTGTCTTCAACAATTTCTTTATGCTTGATGCCCTTTGCCAGACTCTCTTCAAATGGAATAATATCTTCCAGGAACTCTTTATGAGCCTGCTCTCTTTTGAGCAAAACAGGCAGGTCCTTTGCAATACTTGCCTGACTCTTAAAAATCTCCACCAGATCGTTCTTCTGATGCTCCGTTCGGTGCAGGATCTGACTGACTGTAGGAATAATCCGCTTTTGGAACAGGGAATGATCATCCTCAGCGCCTTCAAAGAACTTTCCAACGCCGCCTTCATCCTTGTTAATGTCTTTCATAATATCCCAGTCTTTGCGGTTAATGCCGTATGTATCAAGGATGCGGTAGTGCTTCTTTGTATCGCGGTAGACATCATAGCCATTCCATTTTAAATAATCCTTCAGGCCTTCCGTATCAGCCAGTTCACCATCTTCATAGAGCGGAATATGTTCAAGGGATGCTTCTTCTTTCCGTTCAAACTCCCTTGTATAAAACGTAATATTCGGGACAATTTTTGCTTCCTGTTCAAGTGTTTTGGCTTCTCCGCCTTCTTCGTTCATGGAAATCCGCTGTTCTGCTGAAAACATTCCGCCCGTCACCAAATGCCTGCAATCAGCCCCGTCGAGCTCCCATTGCATAAGAACATGAAAGGTATAAGGAATGAATTGCTCTTTATTATTAAAAAAGAATTGCTGATAATAGCGATTATTCTGCTTTCCCCAAGAAGTTCCTGGCTTAAGAATCTGGAAAATGGTCTGCAGGAAAACCCCTTTCCCTCCTCCATTCATCATGGAAATAAGGCCATTTGTGGAGGTCTCTTCATTATGGAAGTTAAATGTTGTATCCTTGTATTGCTTTTGCATGCCATCATATTTCAGGCCGGCAATTCTAATTCGATGGATTTTCGGCATGCTGATCCTCCTCTGTCGTCATTAATTCCTTGAACATTTCATAACGGTCATAATCATGATACAAATATTCAATCCGCTCAAATAATTCCTGTTTCGGAATCGCCTTTGGAATATCCTCCCGATCGAGAATGACGATAAGTCCTTCTGTCTCCAAAAGACGCATACTGCTTGCAATCAAACCGATACGCGTCCGGCGATTGGCTTTCTTAGATCCATAATCATCGGTGTCGACCTCCATGTATTTCCATGTTGTCACAACATCCTTCATATCAACTTTTTCCTCTTCTCCAAAATCCTGCTTTACCTTAAGTATGCTATCCCAATTCATGATGACATCATTGACTTGCCGTTCCAGGGTATAGAAGCTAATCCCTTCACGCTTCGTACGGATTTTAGCCGCCTGGCTGCGGTCGATGCTTGCCAGGAATGCCATAATGACTACGCTCATCAGGTGAAAATGTTTCTTCGTTTCAACCTGCTTATGCCTATCCTTCATATGAGTAAAATTTGTAGCAAAAACAGAGCCGGTCGGCTGCACGACGAGCTGAATCCGTTTTGGCGATTCAATGATAAAGGTGCCGGATTCGTCTGCCAATAAAAGTACCGTCTGTCTTACATCAGGATCGAAATACGCCTGAAAGTGCTCGCTGTTTTCGTCGATGACTTTGTCTTTTAAAAGCGTAAAATAAACCGCTGATGCTTTCTTGATACTATCTGCACTCATCATTTCTCCTCCTGTACACAAATTTTAAACGGAGTGATTTTCATTTGATACCAGAGGAAGGGTTCAGCCCGATGATCAAATTCGGTATAAATTTTCAAGCCTTCAAACACCTGGAATTGCGGGTATTCCTGCATCAGTTTATAGAGGAGAATCTCCCGTTCATCACTTAATGACTCTTCTTTCCGATGCAGCACCTGAACCTTCAGCGGTTTTTTATCAAACATCATCCATAAATCAATCGTTTCCGATTCTTCAAACCATAAATCCTGGACTTCGAGCGGCAATGTCGTTAAATCAGCCAAGGAAAACTCTCCGTATGTCTGCAAATATTGAAACACATAGCTCCAGGCCTTGATGACAGAATCCCAGTTCGTTACCCTCTGATGGATAATGCTTTCCTCTTGCGCTTCTTCCTCCATTACCTCTGTCAGCTGCTTTTCATCAAATTCCTGCTCTCCCCAAATCCAGTCCAAAGGTAAGATAAATTCATTCCTTGGCGAAAATAAAGGACCTAATACTTTTTCAACTCTATCGAATGAAGAAAACCCTTCTTTCATGAACCAGTTCTCATAAATATGTTCCCTGAATGAAACAAGGCTCGTTTCCCAAAACAGGGATGGGTTTTCCGCTTTCAGCTTCATTTCATAAGAGATATTTTGAATCACAAGCTTGGCGAAACGGTCATGCAGCTGCCTTGTATGGCCGACCTTTTCCTGGAGAAGGATCAATTCTTTTTGAATAAGATCATCTTCCTCATTTCTTCGTTTCGTTTTCTCAATCATGCTGCTGATGGTGCGGAAGTGATTCTTCTCTTCTTCGAACTGCTTTTCAATTTCCGCACGGTTATCAGCCCTTTGCATTTCTTCTTCCATCAATAAGATTTTGGGATTATTGATCATTTCTTTTTGAAAGGAAAATTCTTTTGCCATTAAGCGGTTAACCCGTGAAATGAGGTGATCGAGGTTTCGAGTAGCTTTGCGGAAATTACCGTTTTTTATCAGCTGCATACTATAAAGCTGTTCAATGGTGATCGAGAATTCCTCTGCCATTTCCCTGCTCATGAAAATCATCTCCTGTGAGACATCGGTGAGCTTGTAGACAATGGATCCGCCTATCTCCAGGTTCGTATATAATTCATCCATCGTCACATAGCGGAAAACCTGAGTCTCCCATGATTGCCTGATTTCATCGTAATATAGGGCTTCAAAAGGTCTGCTGTACTCTTCTTTCCCCTGATACAGAAGCCCGCTTGTGATCCGTTCAACCTGCTTCTCATCGGCCAAAAGCTTCATTTGCTTAATTGAATCTTCGACCATATACTTAATATCCGATTTTCTCCGATGATCATCATCATTCAATTCCCGATAAAAAATGGTAAGGAGCACCTGCATCAGAATCGTTTGGATATGAGGCTTCAGCTCTCCGACTTCCATTCCTCTCCCAAGTTCAAACAGCGGGTTCAATCGCTGCATCCGCTGGGCGAATCCTTCCCATGATTCGTTCACATCCATCTCCTCCATGTTTCAATTGTTAAGACTTCCTGAGGAATCCGTTTTTTTTCCTGCCATAATTGCATTAAGAGTTCCTGCTCTTCTTTCGTAAACCACCTGAAGAACGCATCTCGGTATTTAAGATTTTGAAGCTGGCCAGATTTCTGTTCATTTCTTTGATCCAGACATTCAAGCATTTTACGATAAATCTTTAATGCAGGCTGAATGCAGCAATCCGGGTATTTTTCAATCAGCCGGGTCATGATCCCGTATCCTGCCGCATCAAGATCTCCTGCATAGTAGAAGAGATACGATTTAGCCGGAAAAATTTTAAAGAAAAACGAAAAGCTCCGTTCAATTTTAGTGCCTTCCCCATAAATGATGAGTTCCGGCTCATAATCAAGCAGATCACTTTCCAATAATTGAATGGAAGTATGAAAGAATGATAGTTTCTCGACAATCAGCACTCTCTGAATATCTTTGATTTCTTTTCCCTGCTTCATCCAAAATACAAAAGGCTCCCCGTATTTCACTACTTTCAGCTGCTCTTCAGATACGCCAATTCGGGCTAAAAAGCCTTTTCCATCAGGAAAACTGACCCCGTCATGCAGGAATTCTTCATGGCCGAACAGCTCCAGGCTTCGTTCTTCTAGTGAAACGACTTCCCGTTCACCGCTGGATTGGAGAAAACCATATAAACTCTGAATACGGCTCCATTCCTCTTTCGTCTGCCATTCCGGGTGCCTTTCATAAAATGAAAAATCAAACAGATCACTCAGCTTCATCATCCCGAGCCGGTCCCATTTGTCGGCTTGAGCCTTCACATTAACCCAGTAATATAAAGGCAAAGACGGTGTTTTCCCATTGTGTTGATTATTATGTATAGGAGTCAGCTGCCCTTTATCTTGCAATGATTGAATGGCTTCATAAAACAGCGAATAACCATCCATTTCGTAATAATCATCCAGCAATTTTCGCAGCTGAAATTCTAAATCGTTTATGTTTAACTTCTTCTTTTGCTTCGGGTGCTGAATATCTTCAATGAAACTTCTCACCCTTGTTTCGATGATGTTGATTTTTTTCACCTTCTTAAACATCTTGGGGTCAATAGAGACCACTATTATCCATGAGGACATCATTTTTATTATAAACTAGTTGAGGAATTGATGGTAATCGGATTTTAAAATGGATGGTAGTAAATAGGTGCTTGCCCCACACTTGTTAACGTATAAATTAACAGAGGGCATGCACCTTTTTTTGGTAATCCTATTTGAGTTTGGAAGAGGCGAAGAGGACAACTTATAAAGATGAAAAAGTCTTTAGCACATTTTACTAAAGTTTGAAATAGTGTCTTTTGAATGCTATTTTATCGTAAAAAACAATTTTTACGAAATGTAGTTTCACTCACCAGACCATACTAGGTCCAGCATATAAAGTTGATTGTTTTAAAGGTTTATTAATGTTATATTTCGTTAGAAATCCCTGAACTTGTTGAAAAAACCATTTTGGAGCATTTGGGTGTATGTAATTTCATCAATTAACCGATTTAGATCCACATATAATCCGGCACCCTCTTCTTTGATAGATTCATATATCGCCAAATCGAAGAATTTCCACCACTCACGCTGTTTTCTACTGAAGATGGTAGTTATGCAAAGGACATCAAGGGTTGTTCGTAGGGTTTTAAATATTTTATAGTCATAAAAAGTATGGATATCAATCCGTTCTTATGTCGGTAATTATGAGGGAGATCTAAGGAAATGTCCGTTTCCAACAGTTGGATATATATTTAAAATACCTTTTTTCCTTCATGTATTGAACCAGCTATTTATAATAGCCTGGTTCTTTCTTCGTTTTGGATTATTAGTAGAAATGGGAGCTGCCATATCCTCAAAAAGAAATTAGGTTTTTTATTTTGTTCTGTTCTTAATGTAGTGGTTGAAAAAAAGCTTCATAAGCTTTTCGTGGATTTGCAAACCATTCTGCAACTTCATCTGCGATCTTTTGATTTTCTGCTCCCGATAACAGGGTTTGAACAACATGCTCAGGCAGTACCTGAGTCATTGCATTTGTCCATGCTGTTACTTCTTTTACAAATGTTTTTGTACGATTCCAATATGTCTCTCCAAGTTGGATGTCCCATTTTGAATTTCTATATTGAATCAAAGTCTCATACAATTGTTCAGCACAATGGGAAGAAAGATTACAGCCTTGGCCAGTAATCGGATCATTAAGAAAAACACTATCTCCACAACCAACTATTAGTTTGTTTTTAAACGTTACGTAAGGTTTTCTAATTACAGGCTTAATGGCAACCTTGAGGAAGCCATTTTCATCGGAAAGAGCAAAGATATCTTGTTCGATACGTTCATGGATATCTTGGAAATATTTTTTTGTTACATTTTTCATTTGATTTGTAAATTCTTTTTCGTGCTTAATTTCTTTAAATACATCTAACTCTCTGTCTGGAATTGCCATAATGAACAATATAGTAACAGGCCCTTGTTCTGTGATTGCAGGAATCTCAAACATTTCACCTATTTCAGGCAGAACTGTTACGCTTATACCAAGAGGATGAACTGGCTTCACCCCCAAAAAATAACCAACGATGCATTTTCGTTGAGGCACTTGGAAGGGAGAAAACTCCTTTTCAATAGGAAATGAAAAGAGAGGGCCCGATTTTCCAGTACAATCAATTATTAAATCAAACTCATCTACCAAACTTTCTACCCGTTGTTTATTTACTCTTAAAAGTCGAAAAGAGACACCCTTGCTTTCAAGATCCTTCAAACAGTGTGAAAAGTAGAAACGCTGGTCAACAGATAATGCTGGCTCTTTTAGCTTTCCAACAAATAGTTTTTGATTACCAATTGTCATATGGATACTTTTGAGAAGAGTTTTATCTTCCCACTTTGGCATTTTAAAGCGATTTTCACGGGTTCTTGTTGATCCAAAGTGTACTTGGGTAGACAAAATTCGTCCATTTCGGATCTTATCCGAAGAGTTTGAGTGAATTACAGTCACATCAAATTCTTCTTTAAGAGAATAAGCCAGCTGTAAACCTGCTGTGCCACTGCCTATAATACATATTTTCTTTCTCAAGATTCTCTCCCCTTTGTTATTTGGTAGCCGTAAAGATAGTATAATAACATTGTTAATTTTCTGACTTTTATAGTCTAAATAAAACACAGAGTGATGTAAATGCGACGATTTATTTAATTTCCAGATTTATGATGTCTAAGTCAACGATCGCTTTTTCCGCAATCTGGCCCGATTGCAGAATAAAAAATTCCTGTATATCAATACAGGAATTTTAACCAATCTTTTTTATAGATTATCGAACTTTATTTTAAATCAACAGCTGATCAAAAGATTAGCTTAAATGGTATTTATGCCACTATCAGTTCTGTAAACGATGGCTGCCTGTTTTTTATTTCTTCAAGTCCTAATAAGAACAGTATATTTTGTTTGATTATATTTAGTGTGGACATTGATTCAGGAGCATTGATCCGCTCGCCATTTGGAAGATTTATTTTGTTACCCCCTTCCCTCTTTCTTGCATTAAGAAAGCTTGTGAGTCTGCAAAGAATAGATTAAACTCCAGGAGCATTTCGTCTGCTAAGCTTAATCCATGAAAACAAACATTAGTGAGTCTCTTCGTGACTTATCGAGTTTATCTCTAACAATATGTTTGCTTCTTAGGAAAGGTACACAACAGCCTAATCCTAGCTTTTATCGCTAAACAGATATTAAAGGCTGCAATAAATATGGAAAAACAACTTTAAACCAAACTTCTTATAGATGAATGAATCTGCTGCCAAGGCTGTTGCTAAAGAATTAGTTTATTCCGAAGTAAAAGGTCAATACTCACACGGAGCTAGGATTTATTTAATGGGAAAAGGTATTTAGGAGTAAAGATGCTCATATAGGGGGAGCGTGGAAGGACCCAACCACAATCAATTTTTGCTAACAAAAAACGCGGAGCCTATGCTGTCCGCGCTTTTTTAAAACAAACGTATGTGATTACCGTTCTTCATAATATCATGAGAAAAGATCAATGATTTGTAACTAAAAAGATCTCCAAATTTTAGCCCCTTTTTATCAAGGACCTCACATATCATTTGTTATTATTTTTTATTGAAAATCCAGTTATTAATATCAGACTGTACGCCCAAAGCAGCCAGGAAGCGAATAAAGGAAGAGAATCATTAGTTAAATTCGGAAACACTTTTGCAAAATAAATAATGCTTAATATATCCAGCAGCATTCCTGGGAGAGCAATTTGCACAGCTGCCTTTAAACGTTCTGTTTCTGGAATTTCCCTAAAATAATAGTAAGGATAGGTTGCAATTATAATCAAAGGAATCGCCAGAATAAAAATCGAGAGCACTAAAAATACCTGTCCAGGAATTAAAAAAGTTTGTCCAAATAAACGGAATAATATAGTTGCTGACATCCATAATAAAAAGCCCCATGCAATGTTAATCATAAAAATACACCTCCTGCAAGATGTGCTTTATTATTCGCTGGAAATCGTTTACCTCCTGCTAATAATTGGTGAATTTTATGTAAAGATCCTTCGGGTGTTACCCTGCATCAGGAAATTCTTTTTCTGACTGGTACATATAAATCAACCTTACATTTCCCCTCTTCATCTTCAGCGGGATTATTCAAATTAAACTCAAGGTTGTGCCGATCGTAATCCGGTTCATATTCGCTATTTGGCAGCCATTCCCCAAACATGTATTGATAGGCACCATTCAATTTATCAGGGATATCATAGAAACGATACAGAGCATAATTTCCGCCAGGCAGCTTTCTAAATTTCACTTTTTGATGTTTTTCTTTATCAAAACCCTCAGGAATGGTAACACAGGCATCGTGGCGGCAATCCTTGCTTTCCACCAGTTCAGGATTATCCAATGAAATGCCGATAAAAGATTGCTTCGGCGGCATCAGCCCATTGGTGTTTGCCCAGCTAATCAAATCTCCCCAATGATCCTGCAGTTCAAAATAACTTCCGGTACGCCTGATAAATGCAACTTCAGTTTGTGGTAATTCCATTACAATGATATTCATTTTCACATCTCCTTCATGGAAGTATTTACCTCAAAAAAATTTCGCTGCCTTTCTTAAATTTCCTCCTCACTTTGATTTTTTATTGCCAATAAAAAAAGCGCGCAGCTTTTATGACTGTACGCGCTTTTATATAGCAAAAGCATGATTGCCGATTTTTTTCACAACTTGACGTGAATAGATCCACTGGCTTGTAGCTGTTTCAGGGTTATAAAAATATAGGAGCTCTTCGTTTTGCTCCTTATCAACAAGAGCTGTCTCAACGGCCTGAACTGCTTCATTACTTGCCGGCTCATTGATGGAACCATTTTGAACAGGTTCAAAAGCATTCTTTTGATAAATAACATCCTTGACTGTATCCGGGAATTGTTCATGCTCGACACGATTCAGCACTACGTCAGCAACCGCAACTTTCCCTTCAAACGGCTCCCCTTTTGCTTCAGCCTGTACAAGTCGGGCAAGCAGTTTTTTTTCTTCCTCTTTGATGAAGCGATGATCCGTTAATGATGACTCCTTCGCATCAACCTCTACTTTTTTATATGTCAGTGTTTCTGCGGCTTTTTGACCCACTGTCTCAGCATCGAAATGATCAGCAGGAAACACGCTATATGAACCCATAATGAGTGAAATGGCAGCAACAAACGTTACTAAATTTTTCATTTGTAAACCTCCTGTTTGTAGTTTTTAGGCAAAAACAGGCCACTTACAAGGCTAACAGGTTTACAGGGATAACTCATTAGTGAATCTATGGGAGAATTACCAATCTAGAAAATGGAATTTTTAATTTGCTCATGTAATAACTTAACTTATAATTTGTTATAGCATGACTGAAAAAAATAATTTTACGAATCAGTTAAACAGGTATAAAGAATTGAAAGAGGTGTTACTTTAATTGAAAGTACTTGAAACAGATCGATTAATTCTTCGCTGGTTAACACCAGATGATGCAGCCTTTATTCTTGAACTTTTAAATGAGCCTTCATGGATTCGTTTTATTGGAGATAAAGGTGTACGTACCCTCGAGGATGCTAAGAATTATATTGTTTCCGGCCCCATGAAAATGTACTCCCAGATGGGCTTTGGCCTTTTTATGGTTGAACGAAAGGAAGGAAGCATTCCTATTGGAATGTGCGGATTGATAAAACGGGATACTTTAGATAATGTTGATATTGGCTTTGCTTTTTTATCAACATATCAAACGCAAGGTTATGGGTTCGAGTCAGCTTCTGCTACATTGAAATATGGTCATGAGGAGCAGGATCTGAAACGGATCCTTGCCATCACTTCCTTGGAAAATCAGGCTTCCTCCGGGCTGCTTGAAAAAATCGGGATGAAATATGAAGGAACGATTATTTTGGATAAGGAAAAGCTTAAATTGTTTGCATCCGAAAAATAAGTTCTTGGAGTATTTTTTCTATCCTTTAAAAAAGGTGTCTCCCCCACTCATTAAAAATTATGCAGGGGCAGACACCTTCTTTCAAACTTAAATATCCATTAAATTTCCCATCAGTTTTTCCTTTGTCGCTTCATCCGCAAAAGAAGCTTCCACACTATTCATATATATTTGTTTATAATCCTCAGCACTCATAGCAAATTCATTTGAGACTATATCACATTCCTTTGTCATTGTTGTATCTGATACCGTTCTGTTGTCCGTATTAACTGTTACTTTTATGCCATCCTTATGGAAGTCGTAAATGGGATGATCGCTGAATTGGTTAACAGCTTTGGTTTGAACATTACTGGTTGGGCATAGCTCTAGCACCACTTGTTTTTCCTTCACAATTTGGTACGCCTCTTCACAGTCTTTAATAAATACACCGTGTCCAATTCTTTCAGCTCCCAGCCATTCAACGGCCTCCAGCACATTTTTACCGATTCCCGTTTCACCGGCGTGGATGGTAACTTTGTATCCATATTCTCTGGCCAGTGCAATCGGTTCAATGAATTTTCCGCAGAAGCCTTCCTCCTCGGATGCACATAAATCGATTGCGACAACCCCTTTTCCGAGGAATGCCTTTCCCTTTTCGACGACCTCAAATGCACTTTCCACACTCATCGTTCGCATACATGACAAAATGATATTTCCTTTAATATCAAATTCTTCTTCTGCTTCTCTCATCCCTTCAATCACACTTTGGATGATTTCTTCTACGGTTAATCCCTTTCGCGTATGAAGTAATGGGGCAAAGCGGACCTCCATGTATTTCACATTTTCCTTTGCTGCATCTTCAAAGAGCTCAAAGGAAATTCTTTTTAAATTTTCCTTTGACTGCATGACTAAGTTTGGAATGGAGAATCTTTTTAAATATTCATCCAGGGAATCGCAATCCAACGGGGCAATTAGTTCTTCTTTGATTTTTTCTTTATCAAAGGAGGGCAGGCTAATGCCTTCTCTTTTGGCGATATCTATGATGGTTTCTGGTCTGACACTCCCGTCCAAATGGCAGTGAAGTTCAATTTTAGGCAAAATAGTAAAATTCATAGCTGGACCTCCTAGATTTTTTACAAAAAAAAATTCCTGATTACGAAGAAAATACAGCACATGTATCTTCTTCGTAATCAGGAATTATTGGTTCCTGGTAGAGACCTCCAAACCATATTATTGGAGTTATACGAATGAAAGTATTTCATTAGGTTTTTTTAAAGGATAAATAATATTAGCTTTTTTGTCAATCACTTTTTTAAAGCTTTAGCAGCTCTTCAATATGCCCTATTGCACTATGAAGCCGTTCCTTATAATCTCCGCTCAGGGTTTTGTAATCAATCTTATGATTGTTCAGCAGTGTTTTTAGAGCATCGTTGTTTTGGAGCCTTATATCGTGCTCTCCATGAACACGAAGTCCATCGTCCACCCATTTCACATCAGGTTCAAGGTATAGCCAAAGGTCATAATCCTGCAGGCTCGCTATTTCATCCAGCACTGTTTGATGCTCATTGTTGTATAGATTTGAGTAAAATTGAGTCACGATTGCCTCTGTGTCGATAAAAACAATCCTATTCGCTTTTTCAATCGCCTTCATTTCTTCAAGCTTATGGCCGTAAGCGATTTTGTGGTAATCTTCCTTCACTATGATACCTTCGCAGCCGCCTAGTTCTTCACATACAATTCGGCCATATTCCTCAACATAGGAAGTATTATAAACTTTAGCAAGATTTCTTGTCAGGGTAGATTTCCCGCAGCTTTCGGTTCCTACCAAAACAACCTTTTTAACGAAATAAGGTTTAACAAAGTCAGGAATGTACTCCCAATGATGAAAGACGCCTTCATTACGGATCGCTGTTGCTGATATATTCACATGTCTCCGATTCGGATCAATCAATTCGTGTTTCGCCTCAGGATAAAGTTCATTAAAGATATCGCTATATTCATACTCTGAACTAAAGACATAATCAATGTGCTTTCCAATTGCCTTTTTTATATTCCCGGCACCTTCAGCCCAGTTGTAATCTTCATTCCCCTGATCGTCTTGAATGGAAATGACCTTAACATGCGTCATATCTTTTGTTAATTGACTGAGCCACCGCAAACGGATCTGAGGCGGAATATAATCCATTTTAGAACGCTGGCACAATTGCCTGTCACGCAGTTCGCTATGGGACAGTACAACGTACAGTTCGTCAACGATGGATGAGGCCTGCACGATGGCATAGACGTGGCCAAGATGCAGGGGGAGAAACTTGCCTCCAATAAACCCAACTGTCATTTAAACCGCCTCCTTATTCTGTTTCACATATAATTTCCGCCAGTTGATATAACCATAAATGCTGTTGAACAGGAAAGCAGTCCACATGACTAGCATCGAAAAGTCATTGCCTCCCTGTGAGATGAGAGCACTTGCCCAAAGAATAATGGATAATACATTAACGGAAATCCACAGGAGCCATTGCTCCGCAAATCTCTTCAGCATCAGTATCTGCGCAGTTATAGAAAGGACGTTTGTAGCTGAATCCGTCCAGACAAAATTGCCCTCTAAATATCTAAGGAAATACCCATATCCAATTGTAAGGACGACAATGGATACTAATGTATAGAGCCAGCCCTTTGTTGTCAGACTATTAACCTTCACATCTTCCCCTTTAACATCCCGATTTGTTTTATGCTGTCTCCACAGATAAATCCCGATAAATTGCACCGGAAAATAAAACAGGGCATTGAGCATGGCTTCTCCATAAAGACCATAACCGTAAGCAATATAAGCATAAGTTAAGGTCTGCACGATACCAAAGTAATAGTTTGCAATCTTCCCCTTCGCCACCAGAACCACACATAACATCCCGCTTATGGATGATATGAGGCCTAGAAGTGAATCTGACCAGGCAAAGAAAAGATAAATGTTAACCAACGTAAAAGTGATCAGCCATATAATTTCAAACCGCGTCCAGTTCTTAAAAATCCCCATGTGAATCTCTCCCCTTATATGATTTGCTTTTCACCCTTGCAGCTTATTTCTATACACGGACACAATCGGCTGGAAGTCATTAAATCGATAAAGCTGAGCCGGCGTCTTGGAATATCGGTTCGATTTCTTAGGCTTCCCGTCTTCAGATACCGCTTCAATAAAAGGAAGTGTCGGTGCTTTTCTGAAAAAGGCAGCATCAGTCGAGATCGAAGGATCATCCAAAACTGTCAATAAGACGCCCTGAAGTTCAGAAAGCACAAATTCCTCCGGAAGAAAATGCTTAGCAAGTGTTGTGAGTGCCATATCTTTTTTAATAAACCAAAGTGCATCATCCATAATGGTCCGATGATCGAATGCAAGATCAAGTTCAAGTGCCTCTTCAAGAGTAAACAGCCCAATTTCAGAAGCATCATAAGTCTTTTTCCGGCTCCTTAATGCCGCTTCATTTGCAATGACATAATGTGCATTAGACATAATCCATCCCCGCAGATCCCGGCCAGGAGAATCATAGACACCAAAATGCTTTATTTTCAGCCCTTCCACTCCGGTTTCCTCGGCTAACCTTCGCTCTGCTGCCTGAAACGCTGTCTCATTGGGACGTACAAATCCTCCCGGGAGTGCCCACTTTCCTGCTTCCATATTTGGATTTCCATCATGGTCCAGCTCGCTTCTTTTAATCAGCATGATTTTCAATTCTTTTTTTGGAGGTTTATATTCTCCCGAGAGCTCAGATGTAATTGTAAAAACCGCTATATCACTTGTATAACCGTCTGGGGTAATATATTTATTCTTCAATTTTGTTCACCTCATTTTTAATTAACATTTTGTTAATTGTTAATTAAAATATATTCCATAATTTGCTGTTAGTCAAGATAATTTTACAAAGAGGATTTCTTTTAAGAGAAAGATGCTTATTACCTTAGTTCATTTACCTTTTAACGCATTTTTGAGCATAAAAAAAGAAAGTGCCAAATGATTAGACACTTTCTTTTTTATCTTAATGCTGATTTTTAACTACTTCTTGACCACGGACATTCCACGTTACAGCGAATATGATGGCTGCAAGGACACAAGATGCGGTTAACAGCATAAATCCTGCATCCCATCCAGATGCATCTACGATAACACCCATTAACGCATTAGCTGTTACAGTACCTCCGAGGTAACCAAACAATCCAGTTAATCCTGCTGCAGTTCCGGCAGCCTTTTTAGGAACGAAATCAAGTGCCTGAAGGCCGATTAACATTACCGGTCCATAAATAAGGAAACCGATCGCAATCAAACAAATCATATCGATCGTTGGATTTCCTGCAGGATTAAACCAGTAAACAAGAACAGCGATCAATACTCCCAGCATAAACACAAAGCCTGCAGGACCACGGCGCCCTTTGAAAAACTTATCTGAGATCCAGCCGCATAATAGTGTTCCTGGTATACCCGCCCACTCATATAGAAAATAGGCTACGCTGGACTTGCTCATATCGAACCCTTTTTCTTCGCTCAAATAAGTTGGTGCCCAGTCCAGTACACCATAGCGGACGAAATAAACGAAAATGTTTGCAATAGCAATGGCCCAAACCCATTTATTATTTAATACATACTTGAAAAGAATTTCTTTTGTTGTTAATTCTGTTTCAAAAGTTTTCTTGGTTTTACTTGGATAATCATTGCGATATTCTTCAATGGATGGCAGCCCAACCGATTGAGGAGTATCACGAATGAGGAAGTAGGCAAGGAATGCAACAACAATAGCTACAAGTGCAGGTAATATAAATACACCTTCATAGCCTGAAGAAGAGCTTCCGGCTATGCCTGCGAACATCGCTGCACCCGCCACGGCAAGAGGTGCCATCAGCCCCCCGCCGACATTATGGGCTACATTCCAAATGGCTGTTTTGTTTCCTCTTTCATTGATGCTGAACCAGTGTACAAGAACACGGCCAGATGGCGGCCAGCCCATTCCCTGGAACCAGCCATTTAAGAAAAGCATAATAAACATAATAGCAACAGACGAAGTAAAGAAAGGAACAAACCCCATTAATAAAGAAATAATAGCAGATAGAATTAACCCTGCAGGCAGGAACATCCTTGGATTGCTCCGGTCTGAAAAGGTCCCCATGACAAATTTACTGATGCCATAGGAAATAGAAATAGCAGATAGCGCAAAGCCAAGTTCAGTTTTGGAAAAACCTTCTTCAATAAAGTAAGGCATGGCCAGTGAGAAGTTTTTCCGGATCAAATAATACGCTGCATAACCAATGAAAATTCCCAGAAATACTTGAAATCTAAGTTTTTTATACTCAGAATCAATTTGTTCTTCAGGCAATCTTTCAATTGGGGGAGCAGGCTTAAACAGTTTGAACATTTAGGTTCCCCCTAAGATAGATTTGACAACAATATTAACTGCTAAAAAAAACAAAACCCATACTTTAATAACACTTCCAGGAATGGAAGTGCAAAAAAGCATGGGTTCTCCGTTTCTCCACCATAGTTAACTTGTTATGTCACAATTCTAGTATTATTTGTAAACGTTGTCAATAGCCTATAAAACTATTTAGATTGTTTTCGATAGGTACAAAAAAGGTGCCTGCCCTCTTAATCTTTAAGGGCCAGACACCTAAATCCATACCTATAGCTTCACTTCAACTGGCTTAACTGCCGTTTCTGCTTCACTTTTTACAGCAGGTTTCTTCGACCAATAAGTCGCAAGAATCGGCCCTGAAATGTTATGCCAGGCAGCTGCCAGCACACTTGGAAGTGCTGCCAATGGACCAAAGTGTGCAGTTGCAAGTGCAACACCTAAACCGGAGTTCTGCATTCCAACTTCAATGGCAATCGCTCTTCGGTTTACTTCATCCTGCCCAAGCACTTTTCCTGAAAAATAGCCAAGCAGGAGTCCGAATCCATTGTGAAGCATGACGGCTGTAAAAATCAGAAGCCCAGATGCGGCAATGGTTGCTGAATTGCCTGAAACGACTGCAGCTACAATTGTGATAATAGCTGCTACCGAAATAAGCGGTAATATAGTTAAGCTTTTTTCAACGGCCACAGGGAAGAATTTCTTGATGGCCAGACCTAGAACAATCGGTACAATGATAACCTGGACAATAGACATAAACATGGCTACAGCATCAACCGGCATCCATTGGCCGGCAAGCATCAGGAGAAGGAGCGGTGTCATGATCGGTGCCAATAGAGTTGAAACGGAAGTCATAGCGATGGATAACGGTACATTTCCCTTTGCCAGATACACCATAACGTTAGAAGCCGTTCCCCCAGGTACACACCCAAGCAAAACAAGTCCTGCTGCCAATTCCGCCGGCAAATTCAACAGTTTTGCAATGACGAAAGCGACCAGCGGCATGATGATGAACTGTGCACAAACTCCGATTAACACAGGCAGTGGTTTGGTAAAGATGATTTTAAAATCGACTGCCTTCAGTGTAAGCCCCATTCCAAACATGACGACGCCGAGAAGGATGGTGATATAGCCCCCCAATCCCAAAAATGGGTCTGGAAACATAAAGGCAATAACCGATGTTAAGATAACCCACACGGCAAAATATTTTCCGGCAATGGTACTGACCGCTTCTAATACCTTCATATCATCACGCTCCTTCTTTAGTCTTTAAGATTTTATTTGGATTAAAAAGGTTTTCTGGATCGAGTGCCTGTTTGATTTTTTCCATCACTTGCAGGGCTTGCCCATGTTCTTGTTGCTGATATTTCTGCTTGCCTACACCCACTCCATGCTCACCTGTGCATGTTCCGCCCCGCTCAAGAGCATAGAGGACAATTTGTTCATTGAACTTTTCTGCCTTAGCCACCTCATCCGGGTTACTCATATCAATCATGAGAAGTGTATGATAATTTCCATCTCCCACATGACCGACGATGCCTCCAGGAAGCCCCAGTGAATCTACCGCTTCCCTGGCATGGCTGATAGCGCCAGAAAGTTCTGAAATCGGAAGGCATACATCTGTCACCATCATTTTCTTACCGGGATGGCCGTGGATATAAGCATAAGCAAGGTTATGCCGGGCCTCCCACAAACGATTTCTTGCGGCATTATCTGTTTCAAATTCAATATCGAGGCAACGGTGGTCCTCAACTATTTCTCTTGTGAATGCGACATCCTGTTTCAAGCCGGCTTCATTGCCGTGAAATTCCAGAAAGAGTGTTGGACTTTCGTTATAGTTTGTTTCACTGAACAGGTTCACCTGCTTCATGGATGGTTCATCGACAAGCTCCACCCTGGCAATCGGAACACCTGCCTGTAATATGGATACAACCGCTTCAACCGCATCGTTCAAGGATGGAAATGAGGCTCTTGCAGCCATCACATGCTCGGGAATACCATATACTCTTAATGTCAATTCCGTAAAGCAGCCAAGCGTCCCCTCAGAACCAACAAATAAACCATTCAAATGGTATCCCGATGAAGATTTAGCAGCTAAATTTCCTGTATGTATGATCGACCCATCAGCCAGAACCACTTCCATATCACGCACCTGATCACGCATGACTCCATATTTGACCGATGTTGTTCCGCTGGCATTGGTTGCCGCCATTCCGCCAAGCGTAGCATCCGCTCCCGGATCCACAGAGAAAAACAATCCATATTTTTTCAATTCCTTATTAAGCTGCGTGCGTGTCACACCAGGCTGTACACGGACAAGAAAATCATTTTCACGCACTTCCAGGATTTTATTCATTAAGGAAAAATCAATCGTAATTCCATGTTCGTAAGGTATGACATGCCCCTCGAGACTGGATCCCAGACCAAAAGGAACGATGGGAACTTTATATTGGTTTGCCAGCTTTACAACTTCACTGACCTGCTGGGCTGTTTCAGGAAAAACCACAATATCAGGAAGGCTCTCCTTATGGTAGGATTCATCCCTTCCATGCAATTCTCTTACTGTCTGATTTTCTGTTACCTGCTGCTCAGAAAGAACCTCCTTTAAAGCATGTACGAGGCTCATACTAGCTGTTTCCATCCTATACTCCTTCTTTCTTCTGCTGAAAATTTGGTCAAACCAATGGTATAATTGGTCCAACAAGTTAAGTCAATTATACTAACTTATCAGAAAAATTCAATTATTAATTTAATTATTTTTTCATTATTGATTAATAGATTTTAGGTCTGTTACATTTAGAAAAGTGAATGAGGCCTATTTTGAAAAGAGGTTACGGGGAATGTCGGAGAAAAAAAAGACCTATCTGGTTTTAGTAGATAAAATTATAGAATGCTATTTAGGAGGAACTCTCAAACCGGGTGAAAGACTGCCTTCAGAAAGAGAATTGGCAGGCCAATTTAATGTCAGCCGGACAACCATCAGAGAAGCCCTGAGAACCATGGAACTGAACGGGCTCATCGATATCCGCCAGGGAGGCGGAAGCTACGTTAAAGTCTCAGATGTCCATTCAAGAAAAGAGGAAATCATCACAGCTGTCAAAGTAGAAAATCCGCTAGTATATGAAATGCTGGAGCTCAGGCGTGCACTGGAAGTCGAATCCTCCTTCCTTGCTGCCAAAAGAGCCACTTCGGCAGACCTGGAGAAGCTGCGTATAGCTTTGAATCATATGGCTCTGTCCAAACAAGACCCGGTGTTAGGGTTAAAAGCCGACCTTGACTTCCACATTGGGATTGCCGAGGCTACCCATAATTCGATTTTCATTGAATTGATACATACCCTCAAAGGACATATGGAAGATACCATTAAGGCTACACAGAATCATCGCTTTAAGGATCCCTCTCGTTACGAGGATACAATGGAAGAGCATAAGGAAATTTATCTGGCTATTGCCTCTGGGAATGGGGATAGAGCGAAGGAGTTGATGGAGGGGCATATTACGAAGATACGGGAAGAATTGGTGGCGTCGATGGTGTTTAGGATAGGAAAATGAAAAATGATAAGTTCCCTGCCCCTTTTATTGAAAAAACCGGTGTGTAAGAAAAATCTCCAAAAGTGCCTGCCCCAGTTTTAAAAACCAACCGGGGCAGGCACTTGTTTTCTCCCGCTCCATATTCGGACTTAGAATGCTTTTCGCTGATAAATAACTGTAGTAACTCCCCAGGAAACCGCATAGAAAGTTAAGATTACAGCTGCTGCTCCCATATATAAAAGCTGGGTGGATAGACTGAAAATAAAATCTGTAATCACCGTTAGGTTTTCGTTAATAAACGACACAATAGGCCCAGATAGATATGTTAAAAGCAGGAAACTTATAAGAACGACAGTAGTAATATAGCCTGATTTAAATAGATGAAATAACGGGAAGGTAAACGCAGCAAATAATAAAAATAAGCCACTGCCAATTGCAATATCAGTAATGGAAAAAGGTTTATTAAAAGCCAGCAAAGCCAAACTTGCGATCCCAGTTGAAAGAATCATATATAGGAGTGCACCAAGATAGCGCGATGCGATAATTTCCCTGCGTGTGTATGGCAAGGAATTTAACAATATATTGGTCTCTGCTTTTTCATCATAAGCATAAGTGTTAAATGGAATGAAGATACTTGCAACCAGAAAAATTAGAGCAGGCTGAGCCCCCATTATAATAAAGAATAAGATAAAAGGAATAAAGATTAACAGCTGTCTTTTCTGGAGGATAACATCACGTCTGATTAAATTAAACATGGTGTACGCCCCCTTTAAAGGAATACATAATATCTTCCAGAGAAGCGCGTTCAATGACAACTGTGTTTCCGAACGTATTTTTCACCGCATTGACATTGGCAGTTAAGGCCTGGAATCCCGTTGGTGCACGATGAATATGGACAAACTCTTTTTCCGTGTCTCGATCCAGGAGGTCCAATCCGCCTTTAACAAGTGCATAGTTTTCAGCTATGTCGTGAATGGACTGATTAAAAACCAGTTTCCCACCCTGCATAAAAGCTATATAATCTGCAATCCGATCTAAATCTGTTGTAATATGCGTAGAGAAGAAAATGGTACGGCTGCCATCGATCATCAATTCCTGTAAAAGATCCAGCAGCTCGCGTCTAAAAATGGGGTCCAAACCTGCTGTTGGCTCATCCATAATAATCAGCTCCGCCCGATGTGAAAGTGCTATTGCTAAGGATGCCTTCATTTGCATTCCTTTTGAGAAGGTTTTAATTGCTTTATTAAGAGGCAATCCGAATGTTTCAATGTATTGATCAAACAGTTCATCATCCCAGTGTTTGTAAGCTGGTGCTACAATACGTTTGATATCTCTCAAGTTCAGTCCTTCAAAAAAGACATTTCCATCGTACACAAAACCAATGCGCTCCTTGATCGCCTTCTCATGATTCTTGTAATCCAGCCCAAAAATGTTTATTTCCCCGGCATCCGGCTTTAACAGATTCATCATCATTTTGATGGTAGTCGACTTACCAGCCCCATTTGCCCCGATAAACCCTGTTATAAAGCCTTGCTTCACTTGCAAATCAATATTTTTAACTGAAAAATCTTTGAAATGTTTCGTTACATTTTTTAACTCCACTACATTTTCCATATTCTCACTCCTCATATAAAATCTTCATCAATTCCTGCAGTTCATCGAAAGTCAGGCCAATTTCTCTGCTATTGGTAATGACTGCACTCAGCTGCTCTTCAATGACCTTCAGTTTTTTCTCTCTAATTACCTCTAGATTTTGCTCTGCGACAAAAGAACCTTTTCCCACAATGGAATAGATAAAGCCCGCCTTCTCCAATTCCTCGTAGGCACGCTTTGTCGTTATTACACTAATTTGCAGATCTTTTGCAAGTTGACGTATGGAAGGCAATGCAGTACCCTCTTGCAGATCACCTGCTAAAATAGACGATTTAATTTGATTCGTAATTTGTTCATAAATCGGCTCCTTTGAACTGTTGGAAATAATGATTTGCATGCCAATCCCTCATCTCGAAATAAGTGCCATTATTATTGTTACATTTGGATCAAAGTTATTATTTCACACCCTAATATATTGTGTATATACTATATATACACTATACACACGTATTTTGCAATAGTTTCCATTTTGGTGAAGTAAAAAAGCAGGCAACCCTTATTGGGTTCCTGCCTCATCTTTTATAATAAGTTCTGGCTTGACCTGTACTTCCTCTTCCAAATACTTTGTTGTGCTATACCCAAAAAAATCAAGACTTTTAGGAATCACATTATCTCCTAGTATCTTCGTTTTTTGAACAGTAATGAAATGACGCGGCTGTTCCATCTCTTCATACAAATTAGGTGTTATATTTTTCATATCATATTCTTTTCCATTCCTGTCGACAAAGATTCCTTCTTGGTCCATCTCCATCGAAGAATCATTACCCTCCTCAGTCACGATCATGAAATGAAGCGATTCATACATTCGATTCTTAATATCATGATTACTGAAGATAACAGTAGTAGGCTGTCCAATTTCAACCTTATCTATGGAGATCGTACTGCCTGCGTATTCAATGGATTGCGGATATTTCCCGCCTGCATCCAATTTGAAACTTTTCTGATCATCAATTGATAGATTCACACTGTCAAAATGAATCTTTACCTCTTTTGTTTCTTTTTCAAAAAGAGGTTCAAAGTGCGCTTGTAACTTGCTCCACTTTAAATCAGGCTGTCCATGCACGTAGGAACTTCCATATAAATCGGCTTCTACTAATTTATTACTAATCTCCATATCTTTAAAATTCATAATGTCTATCCGCTTTTCCTGCTGTTCGTTTTTGAAACCATACTGCAGGATTGTCGCAGTCGGAGCAAGAATTAGTTTATCCAGTTGAACCGGAACGCCCTCAATTTCTATTTCTTCATCCAATGCATACTCGACAGAAGGCTGTTTTTTTACTGGAATATCAAAGTCCCACTCCCCATTCTCCGGTTCCATATTCACATAAGAATCAGAAGGATCACGGACCAGTTTCATCACCTTATTAATGTTAAGCTTAATGGTACCACTTTCTTTTTTCAGAGGCCTAAGACTAAATTTTCCATGATAGACGTTCTTTTCTTTATTATTTATTTCCGATTCAGTATCAGGAAGATAGAACCTTGGATACGTATTTGCCATCATGATTTCACTTTCGCCCTCTATAAAAACCCCATCATCAAAGTTAATCATATATTGATTATTTTCATTTGCATCTTCAATCTCATAAAATATAAGAGTCTGGATATCATCAGCTATTGCACTCTTAATCTTTATTTTCACCCCACCACTTTCTGCTTCCAGGTTCAGCCTTTCACCCACATCCTCCTGCAGAAAGGCACGCAGCTCCTGATTTTCTTCTGTCCAGGTGTAATAAAGCTTTGAAAAGACACCTGAAAAAATCCCTGCAAAAATGGCTAGAACGAATATACTTGCGGCAATTATGCCATTTCTTTTACGTTTATTGTTCTTTTGCTGAATATGCCTTTCCCTTTGTGCAACTCGTTCTTTGATATTTCCAATAAAACCATCAGGTACACGGAATTTCTCAATCGCTTCAGTAAAGCCCACCATAACTTCCTGTAAGGCTGCTAAATCCTCCTGGCAGTCCTGGCAATGATAGATATGCATTTCAAAATCAATTTTTGCGGGCCGTCCGAGGTTTCTCTCCAGATAATCAACGTAAAGCTTTTGGTACTCATTACAGCCGTGATAGTGCTCTCCATATCCCATTCCGTTTCTGAGTGACTGAAGTCCTGATAATAAAAGCTCCTTAACCTGTTCGGAAGAAACCTGAAGAAGCTGTGCTTTTTCGTCCTTTGAAAGTCCTCTTATGTATGTTAAACCTAGTACTTCTCTTTCCTTCTCTATTAACTTTTGAAATTCATGAAATATCTTTTGATGGGAATCACTTTCCTCCGAAGCTTGTAAACTTTTATTAAGAGAAAGTTCCCTGCAGATATGGATAAAAATAGATAAAACCCATATTTCGAAAGATGTGCTGCTTTTAAACCTAGGCAGCTCCTTATGCACCTGTAAAATGGCCAGATAAAAAAGCTCCTCTATCTTGCGTTGATTCCCAAGATAGGACCAGCCAATTGCATATAAGGATCGCTGATGCTGTTCGAACCAGTTAACGATGGATTCTATGTCTTTTACTCTAATCGTCACTGGTAAAATGGGATTATTTTTTACTGGGATGATCAAGACCATTCTCCCCTCTATATATGCCTAATTATTTATATACCTGGCTTTATTATAACGATTAAAGCGATATTATTCACCAAAATTTGGATAAGAAAATCGTGTTCCCTTAGACATATTAAAAAACTCCTTTTGCAGAAGTTCTGCAAAGGAGTTTTCCAATGAAAAGCTATCTATATCCCTCAGCATTTGCCGGTTTCCCCGCCTCCTGGACCTCCACCAGATATCTGAAGGCATCCGGCTGCGAACCGTCCAGATCTTGAAAGTTGTACATTTTAGCCAGCTGGCCACTGGAATAGGAGCCGCCGTTTAACCGTTTTTTATCTGGATCTTTTGCAATGGCACTAATCGCTCTTCCTATATACCTTGGTGTTTCAGAGATCACAAAATGAGGCTCCTTAACGGCAGCATCTCTCCAGTTCTCCTCTGTTACCCCAAACACCTCCAGCATGATTTCCGAACGCATCCAGCCGGGTGAAACAGCAACCGCTGTGCAATCATAAGGAGCAAGTTCATGTGCCAACGCTTTGGCCATCCGGATAACCGAGCTTTTAGCCAAATCATAGAATAGAGACAGACGGTAACGATTTTGATTGTACTCCTCTGTTCCGTCTGTGATTTCGGCAACTAATCCGCCTTTATTTTTGATCAGGAGCGGGAGGGCATAATGACTTGTGATAATATGCGTATCAATCGCCAGACGAAGCATTCTCATCCCCTTCTCCAGGGAATGCTCCCAGACAGGAATATCCCATTCCATCAAATTTTCGCTTCCCCATATATCATTGACGAGGATATCCAGCCTTCCCTGTTCTTTCTCAATTCTTTCAATCAATGACTGCACCTGATCAGGTATCAGATGATCCACTTGGACAGCAATGCCCTTTCCGCCAAGTTCGCTGACTAATTCAGCTGTTTCTTCAATGGTTTCCTTGCGGCCATATTCCGACATCTGATTTCGTGTCGTACGGCCTGTAACATACACAGTCGCACCTGCAGCTCCCAGTTCCATGGCAATGCCGCGGCCAGCTCCCCTTGTTCCTCCGGCTACCAATGCTACCTTGCCATTTAATGATATCATTCCTATCTGCCCCCTTTTGTGTTATATCTATACTATAATCATTAATGTTGACATCTAATGTCATATTTAACATTTTTATTGTCCAGGAGTGAACAGAATGCGGGCAGACAGACTCATTTCTATATTATTATTGCTTCAAAATAACGAAAGAATGACCACAAGGGAATTGGCAAAAGAATTGGAGGTAACAGAGCGGACCATACACCGGGATATGGAAGCATTAAGTGCTGCAGGCATTCCTGTCCTTGCTGAACGCGGAAAATTTGGCGGATGGAAACTGCTTGAAAAATACAGAACAAATCTTACAGGTTTAAAAGCAGATGAAATCAAAACACTGCTTCTATCCCCTTCTTTCGAGCATCTTGCGGACCTTGGAATCAGTGAGGAATGGAAAGAAGCACGCCAGAAACTCCTCGCGGCCATTCCTGCTCCCCTGAAAGAGGATGTTAAAGACATTTCCAATCGGATTCATATAGACACCAGCACGTGGAGACAAACACCACGGGAAATGAAGTCATTTGGAATAGTCCAGCAGGCGGTATGGGAAGAAAAAAAACTTCAAATTCAATACGAGAAGGCAGGTAAACAAACGAGCGACAGAATTGTTGATCCATTAGGTCTGGTCGCTAAAGGGAACACTTGGTATCTCATAGCTGCTTCTGATGAGAAGATAAAAAGCTATCGTGTTTCAAGAATATTGGATGCCGAATTGATTAATGAGAACTTCAGCAGACCGAATGACTTTGATCTCTCAGGCTATTGGCAGGAATCGAAGCAGAAATTCATTAGCAGTCTGCCTCGGTTTGAGGTAGAAGTGGAGATGTCTCCGTCCATTATTCAGCGGATTAATTTTACTGGGCGATTTGTACAGGTGATGCACATGGATAGCCCTAAGGATGATGGATGGATTTCAGCAAGTCTTTGCTTTGATACTGAACAAGAGGCAAGGGAGTATATACTTGGGTTTGGGGATCAGATTAAAATTGTAAGTCCTGTTTCGCTTAGGAAAAGTGTGGGGGAAATGGCGGAGAGTGTTGTTAATCTATATAAAGAGTATGAGGAATAAGCAGAGAAAAAAGGTTTACTAGATGATCAGCGCCTTTCCCGCAGTCATTTACCGATTAACGCATACCTGGTCAAGCACTAAAATTAAAAACGAGCCTCCTCAACCATTTCTGAGGCTCGTTTTTAATTTTGGCGGAGTCCATTTATACTTTCTAAAGTTAAATTAATTTTGATGTACTATTAACTTTTTAAATAATCTCAGACAGCTTTGCTTTATAGGCTATTTTTATATGTATCACTCCAATTCTTTTCTTCCTTAACTCCTATACTTGATCGCTAGACCTTTTAAGAAGTTTCTGGCAAAATTGTCTAAGCATACTTTATAATTTTTATGTCCCTCTTTTCTTAAAAACGCTCCGAGTTCTCCTTTTGATACGTTTAATCCGGCTTTTTTGAATACATCTATCATGTCCTCTGTTGTTAAAGATAAGGCAATTTTGATTTTCTTTAAAAGGATATTGTTTACATTTGCAGTATTTTCTTTGGATGGTTCTGGCGTATTATTTTGACCTGATTTTGGCTCTTGTTTACCTCTTTTATAAATAATGAAGCCATTCAAAAATGAATTTAACATATTATTTGTCAATTTTATTTGGCTGCCATTCTCTTCTTCATCATCTGACTTTTTCAGGATCTTTACTACATCAGGTACGGACACTTCTACTCCTCCAAGTTTAAAGATCTCTGACATTTCACTATTTTTGATTTCTAACGCATATCTTAATCGGATTAATATATCATTACTATCCATCAACTTACTTCCTCCTATTTTAAAGTGGCCACTGGTCTTTATAGCAACAGGCCCTTTTAACTATCTTAAGTCTATCATCAACGCATCCTCACAATGCATAGATTACGCAAACAATTATTTAATATGTTTTATCACATATAGATAGGCACAAAAAACCGCACAGCATCCCACTATGCGGCAATTATATGTATATTTGGCGGGACCGCCTGGGAATCGAACCCAGCTGACCACACACGGTGGTCACAAGCGGTTTTGAAGACCGTTATGTATTTTCGGTAGGTCATTCCGTTCAATCAACCGATAAGGTCAACGGTCAATCACCCGCATACACAGTCTTCGCCTATTTGTCGATATGGTTTCCGTTCGTCTCTTACGGTTTTATTATAGGCGAAAGGGTCAAGCCTTGTCTATAATTTCTACGTTAATAATGTCCGCAAATTTAATCCGACTGATCGTTCCCAGCTCCGTTTTCAGCCGAACTTCCTTATGTATGGGCTCCAGGTAATGCACGCGCCCTATTTCATCGTAAGTGAATCCGTCGCGCCAAACGGTTAACTTTACCTGCTGCGCAAACTCCATCGCCTCGCAGACTTGCCACTTCATCTTGCCTCTATCGCGGATTGCCATAACGATCAACTCCTTACGGCTAAATTTAACTTAGGCCGTTTATTGTTATCATCATTATAACCGAACATACGTTCTTTTATCTACAAAAAAAAATAGAGCCGCTATATTGCGACCCATCCACTTTTTTCATAAGAGCTTTTTAGTATCGATATAAATTCTATAAATTGAGGGCCACTAAAATCAAATATATCATCATCCTCATAAATCCTTAACCTAATGTGATCACAATTTTTATTTAAATTTAAACAAGTTTTTCCTCTTTTCTTAATAGGGATTTTAGTAATACTTGAGATTTCCATTAAATCAATGTCATCTTTTAATACATTAATAACTACAAATAAATGATCTTCTGCTGTTACTACCATCATCCATTCTTTTTTTAAGTAAGGATTTAAAAAGACAGTAAAACCATCTTTCCGGTTATTTTTAACATTTATTGAATAAGGAATTGATTTTACCAACTCGTCTGCCTTTGTAATTGAAAACATCATTTACCTCCCTCTATTTAAAGATTCCAACTATACTATCCATATATTAACAGCATTTAAAATGCAGTAAAAGAAAAAAGAGCGGGCGATTAAACCCACTCTACGAAACTAGGCAGACGCAACAAGCCCGCCTTTGTATAATTACGAAATTTAACGCGACATCTAGCCGGAGCCGCCAAATACGCAAAGTCGTCGGTCTCATCGCGAACCACAGTCCGATATATCTTCGCTTTTGCATGCGGAGGCACACCGAGCTCCATTACGCCGAGATACTTTCCGGCATCATCAGCGAGTAGCCAGCCGAAGTCTTTCGGTTGCTTGCGATAGCCAGTCACGTAAACATCGGCGTATTGATAGTTAATTACCTTCAGCCATGCGTCCGATCGTTTGCCGACTTGGTATCGTGAGTCTTTACGCTTTAAGACGATTCCTTCAAGCCCTTGCGCTTGGACAGCGTTGTAATAATCTGCACCGTGACCTTCGACGAATTGAACTTTCGAAAGTAAGCCGGAGTCAGTCGGCACCAAGTCTGCGAGCAACTCTTTACGCTCAAGCAACGGCAGGCCAGTTACGCGCTCGCCTTCGCGCTGAAGGACGTCAAAAACTACGAAACTAACAGGCGCGGTCGATTTGCTCGACTGAAACCGACTCATCACCGCTTCAAAATCCGGCTTGCCTTCTTTATCAGTGACGATTAATTCGCCGTCAAGCACGGTACCTGGCGAAAGGTCGAGCGAGTGTAATTCCGGAAACTTGGCGGTTACCTCATTATTGTGTCGCGAATACAGGCGGACTCGTCCGTCAGGACCTACGGAATATATTAAGCGGATGCCGTCGAGCTTCAATTCGGTAATATAGTCCGAACTGTCGAACGGCTCATCCGATTTGTGTAACAACATTGGCGATATGAACAACGTAATTCACCTCGCCTTTAATTTTATCGCGAATAAGACTTTCGTAGGTTAGTAGATTAATGGAAAGTGATTGATTTAGTATAACATTTGAATTATAGTTAAATATAGCAAATTTGTAAATTTCAGGAGATGGTTATTTGAGCTTTGTATCTGTTGTTGCCACTGAGTTGTTTATTTGTGTTATGTCTGACGGAAGGGTCACTAAAGGGGAAAATATCATTCAAGAAGATTATTGTAAATTTAAAACATTTAAAAACAATAACGTTTTTATTGCTATAACCGGTAGTAAAGAGCACGGGGAGTATGCTATGAGTATTGCAGAAGATGCTTTAATAAAAGGAAATGATATAAAAAACGTTTCTGAAACTATACAACAAATACTCAATAGGGACATACCTTATCAAGAAGAGAGAAAAATACTTGTTAATATGGCCATTGGTGGCGTAACGCAGAATAATAAAATTCAATATTACACGATTTCCAACAAGCATCAATTAGAAGGCTACGAACCCAAAGGCATAAGGGTAAATTATTCTTTTTTAGAAAGCCCAGAGTTGGAAAAGCAAAATATCAATATAGATCCAGTATTTGAAAAGTTGTTTAAACAAAAGGAAGATATTGACCAGATTCATATTTTAGACTGTCAAAAAAAGTTGAATGACTATGTTGCTTCTCTAGATAAAACGGTAAATTCAAATACCTATTCACATGTAATATATAAGCAGGGGATATTTTAAAAATACAAGAGCGCGCACTCTTTTTGTGGTCGCTCTTTTTCTATTTATTTATTTCCCATTTTAAACTTCAGACAACCGGTTCAATTACTCAAAATGAGCGTTAACACTTATCGATCTTTCTTCATCTTCTACCTGATACCACTCTGTTCCCTCGTATTCCTCTCTAACCACGTCACTGAAGTTTAACTCCTTCGACATGGATTTCGTAATTGTCTCCGCTTGAGCCTTTGAAAGTTCGTATAGCGTTATACTGATGTCGGGAGTTACCCCGTATTCCTTTACGAAAGCCTCCTGGAAATCCTCCAGCGAATCTACGCTTGAGTTACCTGAATTGCCTCCGCCTGTAACAAGTAACGTTATAACAATGGACGTAACCGCAATAATTGCTACCGATAAAAGAATAATCACGTTCTTATTTAACTCATTCACTTTCGCCAACATTTGAACCGCCTCCTCTTATTTTTATTTACTCTTACGCAAATTATATCTCATAAGTTTCATTAATTGTAAAAAATTTCTAGCGTCATTCCTTCGTCATATAAGCGTTATATGTACGCAATAGCCCTACGAAAGATTCTACATTTCGCATGACTATCGCAAATATTTCGTTATTTATTCGGGTTGTGCTTAGCGAAAAAGAAAGCAGTAATCGAAGACAGCGCGCCAATTAGCGCAACAATCAGTTGATTCACTACGTCATTATTTTCGCGAAATACAAACAGTGCTACGGAAATCACCGTCACAATAACGAAAGCAAATACGTATTCAAACTTAATTCTGTCGAACATTTATTTCGCCTCCTTATTTTACACGTAGTCTCTGACCGACGTATATCTTGTTTACGTTCGCCAGCTTATTCCACGATTTAATATTCGCCTGACTTACGCCATACTTAACGGCAAGCCCCGAAACTGTGTCTCCGCTTTTAACTACGTGATATTTAACAGCAGACTTCGCCTCTGATGCTGGCGCCTTTCCGCTAACCTTCAGCTTTTGACCTGCGTAAATTACATTCGGATTCTTAATACCGTTTAACGCCTGGAGTTTCTTAACGGTTGTTTTATACTTCGCAGCGATTCCGGAAAGCGTGTCGCCTGACTTAACGGAATAAGTCGAAGTAGCTTGCGCAGTTTCCTTTTTCGGCGCAGAGGCTTTCGGCTGTTCCTTGACGACGACCTCGCCAACTTCTGCGATTTCTCCGCCGCCTACGAACCATTCCAACGGCTTGTTTCCGACCAATACGTTAAGGTCAAGTCGGCTTCCGAACCAACTAACGCGCCCATTATCGGTGTACTGCCAAATGTCGCAAGAGTAGTCCGGCTTCAAATTCGGCGTGCCGTCGTTCTTTCCATATCGCGGTATCCATAAGAAGTCCGCCTTAACGCGATCCATTCCGTAAGGCTTATAAAAATGATGGCCGGTATATAAGCCGGTCCTCCAGCCCGCAGCTTTGCACGCATCGATGAACGCTTGGCTTGCGTCAACAATTTCGCTCTTTGGCGTTGTTAATTCTTCAACATCTAGTACGAGAAACCTTGCGTCCTTATCGATTCGCGCCAGAAAGTCACGCGCCTCTACCTTCGCATCTGCTACGCTAACAAAGCGCGCATAGGCGTAATGTGCGAAAGGTATTCCGTGTTTCTTACAATTGGCAACGTGCTTTTTATATTCGCGATCAATCGTTGTCGAGCCGTATTGCACACGGATTATCATTAGCGCAACCTCTTTCGCCGCTTTTGCCCAATCGATTCTGTTTGACGGTTGGTGATGCGAAATGTCTACGATTAGATTTTTCATCAATGCCCGCCTCCCATTTTATTTTTGATATCGCGCAGCTCGTCAATTACGACGTCATACTTATCGCTGAATTTATCCAGTAGATCATGCAGCCTTCCTTCGCGATCCTTATTTGCGCGCATTACATAAATAAGGAGCCAAACGAATAAGATTGCGAATGGCCCCTGTGTTAAAAAATATTTAATTAGCTCCGATTCCATTTTTTAGCCCTCCCTTTTAATAATTTCCGCCTAGTCTGCTCTGAATGAATATACGGGAAATAATATTAGCGTTTATCCTGGCAAGATTGTTAGGCGTAATCTCAACTGTATGCCATTCTCCACGCTTAACCTTTCCGTCAGTGCCCTTCGATAAATAAGGGATGATATCAAGATTTTTTCTAGACAGCGTATTGCCAGAGACCACATTACCATCGACCTTAACAGTTATAGAAGTCGGCAATATTGCATGTTCATAAACCCCGTAAATCAAATCGTGACCATGTCCGGGAATTTCCAGATCATGGACGTGTGGAGCAATTTGGACCGTATGGTTATGGGAAGGCGTTTCAACCGTATGAACGTGGGGGCTAATTTGGACCGTATGGCTATGATTTCCGATCTGGACCGAATGACTATGATTTCCGATTTGGACCGTGTGGCTATGCTCAAACAGGGAACCAGGTATTTGTACTTCATGCTGATGGTATCCCCAATTCTCTGACCCTACCGAATTTTCCGGAACGCCCGTCATCAGGTTGGCTTGCGAGAAAGTTTTGTTTGATGTTGTCGCCGTAGTTCCACCGCCCGCGCTACTCGTGACCGTTGTGCTGCCTCCCGCGCTACTAGTGACCGACTGGCCCCCTCCGCTACTCGATGTAATACTTGATTGCCCTCCTGAACTGGACGTGACAGTCGTACCACCGCCGCTGCTGGTCGTCTTCACTTCGGTTGCTGTCGTCTTTGCTGCCCTACTATATGCCCGGAATTTCTGCGTCTCAAATGTTAAATCTAACGTATTTACGTTTACGAGATCGTCCGGAAGGAAGAAGCGAATAACAGCAGGATGGGTAGAATCGCAGTTATCGTTAAAACCGTGAGAGTCTATTGATAATGACCCTTGCGCAGCTAACTCGTTAACCCTCCGCCTTGTTTCCGCATCAACTTCCGAACCGAATAAATCGCGCTTATTTGCGATTTCGACCGTCAGTCCGTAAGGTTGCGCAACAATGTCCGACTTTGATTCTAGTACGATTGGCGCGTCAAAGGTGCCGAAGTCCGGGTCGACTATCCTGGCGATTCGTCCTTCGCGTATCTTATCGATGTCATCCTTCGATATTCCGTAAAGGTCACCGACTGACACGCGATAACTAACCTTCGGCTCTTTCGATTCGGCCAGTACCGCCTCGACCGTTTCGTAAAGCAAGCCGTCGTTTTCAATCGACCGGTCAACGAAGAAATCCGCGACCAGGCCGTACTTTGCGATTGATTCTGCGTCCTCCACGTACGGCTTGCCTGTCGGATTGACTTTCGTAATGTCCAACTGATTCACGCCTTCGCCATAGCCTAGCGCATACCAGCGATTAACCACAACGGACGGATCGTAGTCGCGTTCGATGCCGCGCATGTTCTTGGCATATCGGATTTCGCACGCAGGCTCAGTCGGCCAGGCTTCGAGGTTCAGCGTCCACGGATAAGCCCTTGTGTCGAACGTCCAGCGTAACGGAATGTCGAACGGCTTGGTTATCGAGAGTAAGGCCGAAATAACATTCGCGTTTTCCCACTTATACGAGAAATAGCGCTCGGCTGCGACCGTGCCTAAGACCCAGTGCTTGACGTCCTGCTTAGCGAGTAAGGAGTTAATCGTGTCGGTCGTGTCCATCGCTTCAGTTACATGCAAGCCGAAAATAACGTCGTCCAACAGCGTTGCAAATACATGCTCGCAATTATACGTGACTGCCTCCGTTGATTCGTTGCGTGTCGTTAGCGATGGGATGATGCGAAATAGACCGATATATTCGCCGGTCAGGTCGTCGGTGATTTCGACGTAGTATAACGGCTGACAGTCGGCGTTCTTCGGGTCGTCTAACGGCAAAATAAAAGAAGCCTTCCAAATTTCGTTGGTTGGCTTCGTGTAAGATATTCCGTATGCGTTTTCGAGGATTGCGACGGGCTGGCGTGATTGGTTAAGGATTTTTATCGTGGCGTCCGCCTCCTTTCGGTTATTCGCCGTTATTTGCGAAAATAAAAAAGGAACCCAGCGAGTGAGTTCCGGTAGAGATTGCGCGTTTTCATCCTATTGTGAAAATTTACTTATCTTGTAGGATTTTCCATTTATATGTCGAATATATCTTTTAAAAGGGGGTGGAGATATGACGACGAAAAGTATTGAAATTAAATGTACAAATAATAAGTGTAATACTTGGTTTACTTCACCGATATTTTTCGGTGACATGAATTCTTTTGATACTTCAACCTTAGTTGGAAACTTAGTGCAGTGCCCAAAATGCCACCAGATGACCGGCTGTAATAAAGAAAACATGAGAGTTCGATCTAATGATGGTGGATTCAGAGGGAAAGATACTTAACTTGTTTTGGACTCATGTTTTCTATGAGTCCTTTTTTTTAAATAACTGTTACTTTACAATATGTTTCGTAGTTATACCCCGTATTACTTGCTTTAATGTAAACAACATTATTCATATCTCGATACGCTAATAATTTTATCGTATTTGTTGTACCTAACGAGGCTATTTCAGTAGGAATTACAGCATTAACGCTAATGTCAGTTGGTGTATATACATCCTTTGTAAACACAGCTTTATGAACCCCGTTAACAATCACTTTATCAAATTCGATGTACTTTGAGATAGGTTGTTGAGAAACCATATTCCATGTCGAAGTTGATAAATTAAATATTGTTGTGTGTGTACTTGAAGTGTTTAAGGTAAATTCCGACCACTTACCAGCGGTACTATCCCAGTATCTTGTTAAACAATCATTAGTTCTATATGGATAAAACTCTTGACGAGCAAACGATAAACTCGGTGATGCAAATGTAAGCAATGTTCCCGCACTCGGGAAACCTAAGTTTTGATATTCCGCTGACCCTATAGTTACCGCGGTTATTCTGCCGCTCGGATAGGTGCCTGGCGTTGTATTAATATTCGGCTTTGTAGTTGATGTATTGTAATCTTTCACAAGACCATCACCTATTATTTGACCATTTGCCCCAACCTGAAAATTCGGTAAGTCAATATAATTACCAAACATGTCGACAGCTTCACGGGATTTTTTAATCTTAACACCTTTTAATTTTGCATATCGAATAACATCTCTCAGCTTTTCGACATCAAAACCGGCATAGTGACAGTGTACCATCATAACCATGAGGCCGTTATTTGAGAATGTTTCATCAATTTTTGTTTTGCATAAGTCAACATCGTGTGTACCATCTGATTTATTAAAACTAACACGCATGAGTTTGTACATATCCGGCATAGGTGGGTAGTTAATTGTACTTGTTCCACCATCAACATAAAATGCAGCGCGATAGTACTTAGAAACTAATTTTTCCCTCATTTGCTGTGTAGTTGAGCCAAACGGATATACCAGTATTTCTGCCCCTTCAAAACCATTGTTTAAAAGAATTTCTCGTGATTTTCTTAGTTCAAACTCTTGTTCTTCTTCCGGTAATTCGGCAGTATATTGGTGTGTATGTGTGTGTGAAACAACCTCCATTCCATTTGATTCAATTTCTTTTAATTGAGCCATCGACATATGGTTGCTACCGTTGTCAATACGTGAGGTGATAACTGCACTTACAACCGGTACACCTTCTGCTAAAGCCATTGGATAAACATTCTCATAAAATAGAGGGTTACCATCGTCATCAATAATAACAAGAGTTGGCTCTAACTTTTTGTTGTTTAATATAGTTGCATAAAAAGACCTGTCACTTAATACTTTCGTAGTTTCCGCCAATTGTGCGTCAGTATCGTTAAGTCTTCCTTGCAATGTCGGGAAGGAAGTTCCATCTGCTTTAACCCTCGCCTGTGCAGCTTCAACAGATGAATCCCCCTCAATAACAACCTGGTTAAATTGCTCCTGAACACTGTCCGCTTTTGTTTCTGCCGCGCTTGCGGTGTTTTTCGCCTCATTACCCAACCTCTGCGCTTCTGATATTGCGACGTTAGCTGAATCTACCGCACTTGTTGAGTTTGCTAATGCCTCGTTACTATTATCAATTGCGCTATTCACTTTCGGATACATTTGCCGCAGCGTATCCGTACCTAAAATCTTAGGAGCGTCTGCCATTGCGTAACCTCCTCGTTACAAGTATTTATGCGAAAATTTAAATGTCATCGTTAGATTTGCGTTATCAGCCGTTATAACTAACGGATTGGAACCCGGCATTAATTCGAGGAAGTCACCTTCGAATTTACTTAACGTACTTACGCCGCCTTGCTTGACGCTGTAGTTTTCTCCGCTAATCACAATCGTCGAGTTAATTGCGTTAACAAAAAACGTTTTTCCATTTGCCGTATTCCAGACGACGATATTGTCAGCCGTCCCTTCGATTGTAATGTCCGGCCTAACCACAGCAGTCCCGTCGTTAATCACGTCAAATTGCGTGTTGCCTTTCACGGTATATTTGTAGGTCGCATCGAGCGTAATGTCTGACAGAACCGGAATGTCCGTATCCATAATGATTTCGTCGCTCGGCACGATAAACTTCGCCATCGGATCGTACGCAACAAAAGGAAGCGCAAACGAACCGACCGAAAAGAAGCGCTCTGGCACTAAATCGCCCGCAAACTTAACCGCATAATATTTGTCGGCCTCATAGTCGAAAGTCAGTCGGATTTCCCTCGGCTTGCCATACGCGTCCAATAAAAAAGCAACGAACTGTCGTAGTCGCTGCTGAAGTGTTGCCGTATCTAATTCGCGAATGATTCCGCATTCGAATGAGAAATTGCGCTGTCCTAGCGTTGAGCCGAAGTGATACAGCCCGTGCCGTCCCGGAATCTCTAACGTAATGTCGCGGGTCTGGGGCGAGGCAGGATGAACGTCCGGGCTTAAAATCTCAATTCCGAAATCGCTTAACGGCTTTCCGTCGAGTTTAATTGTCATCGTAAACCACGCCCCCTTTTCGCTTCTGTCTTCTTGCGCTCTAATGCGTCGGCTAGACGGTCAACGTCCGCTTCTTCCCGTACAACTAATTGCGCGATATTGATTTCGGTCTTGTCGACTGTGCCTTGCGAAGAATCGGCCGTCTTTTGCGTAAACCCTGCGTCAATCATCCGCATAAGGTTCGACTGTTGCGCTTCCGTCAGCACCATTTCATTGCGCAGTAACCGCGTATCAATTTCGTTATGATTCGGCATGCTTGCGAACTGTGACGCTAGGCCGCCCGTATGAAGCTTCGGCATTTGACCGCGGCCGACGATGCCTCCGGTGTGATAAAGATGCTCCGGAATACGTCCGGATTGACCCGGCTTGGTTACTTGCGCATAACGCCGCTCTTGGATTATGACGTCTTTATAAATCGTTGAACCTAACGTACTGTTCATTACTTGAGCACGTCCGATGATGTCGTTAATGCGCGACCGTGCTGTATTCAGTCCGGAAATTTGACTATCAATAGCCGCAACTGATCGGCGATACTCTTCGGTATTGCGCTCTGCTGCCGGAGTGTTATTCTGCAACTTCTGCTTTTGCGTTTCGAGTTTAGATATGGCGCTATCAATTTGCTGAATTTCCTGGCCTCGTTTAGCGTTAATTCCGACTTGCTTTAATTCCAGTTCGACCATTTTACGCTTAACTTCGTCTAATTTGCCGATTTGAGTTTGGACTTTTTGTATTTCTTGCTCACTTTGCTGGAGGTGTTGCCATTTTTCTTTAGTTTGGTCCTTTAAATCTTGAAGCTTTTTCTTCTCGAGTGCGATATTGAACTCGATCTTCCTTGCCTCTCCGTCCTTACCCTCAGCAATAGCCTTTGCTAATTCTCTTTCAAGCTCTCCAATCGTTTTTCGCTGAGTCTCTGCGGCCTTGTCGATATCGAGCATATCCTTTTTTAGTTGCTTCTGTTCGTTAAGCAAATTCTTTTCCTTTAGCAAATATCTATCCATGTTAGCTTCAGCTTTGGCGCGTTGAGCTTCCAATTCAAGGCGAATCAACTCGTACTGTTCTGCGTTATATTTCTTTGCTGCGTCAGTATTGCCGAGTAAGACATTACCTTGCTCAGTAAGGACCGAGCTGGAATCCGGAACGACATCGAGGATTTGTCCGTTTAATTCAACCATACGGTTAAGTTCCTCATTTGTAAGACCGCTTTTCTCTTGTAGCTTCGCCTGCTCGTCTTTCAACCCGGCAATCACTTTAGGATCAGCCGTCTTGCTAATCTCGCTGTTAATATCCACAAAGCGAGCAAGTTCATCACTAGTCAGGCGCGATTTAGCCGAAAGCTTATCGTATTCCACGATATTAGCATCGAGCGCATCTACTTGACTCATCATCGCCTGAGCGTTTTCTAACGTTACCTCTCGCATGCTTTCCGTTTGTATTTTAGTGGCCGCTATCATACCGCCTAATATTGAGATGCCGGTGATTGCCGCTCCGACCGGAGTTAGCGAGAACGCCCTCATTGCGAGGCCTAACTTAGTAAGAGCGCTTATTGTAAATCCGATAGCCGCTGTAGTTCCCGCAAAAGCCGCAGCCGATTTCACTACGGACATATCCATCTCACCGAATCCACTTACTATTTCAGCGCCTTCTTTCGCCAGGTCAGTAAGAACGGGTAAGAACTCGTCGCCTACCTTAATACCCACTGACTCAATTGCGCCCATTAGTTCGTCAACAGCGCCCTTCAAGTTATCCTTCATAATTGCCGCTGCTTCCTGTGATGCCCCAGAGGAATTTTCAAGAGCGTCAGTGAATTCGTTTAACTGATCGACTCCGCCTTCTAAAATAGTCATCATTCCGGCAGAGGCTTCCGTGCCGACGAGTTTTGCAACGGTCGCAACTTTCTCTGCTTGCGTCATGCCTTCCGTTGCTTTCGTTAAATCCGCGAACATTGCCGCAAGACTTTTCGCTTCTCCGTTGCTATCCTGCATAGAAAATCCGATTTCTTTCATGATCTTCTCTTGCGCTTTGGCCGGATTATTCAGCGCTATTAATGCCGCTCGCAAGGCTGTACCGGCATTTGATCCGTCCAGTCCGGAGTCTGTCATAATACCGATTGCCGCCGCTACTTCCTCGATTTCTATGCCGAGTGTATTGGCAATCGGACCGACGTATTTGAAGGCGTAGCCCATATCGTCCATACTTGCCGCACTTATATTCGCTGCTTTCGCTAAAATATCCGCGACTCTTGACGCTTCAGCCGCTTCGAGTTGGAATCCGTTCAATGCGGAAGAAACAACGTCAGCAGTCAGCGCTAGATCACTTCCGGACGCCTCGGCCGCTGCGATAACGCCTGGCATTGCCTCGATTATCTGCGTAGCATTAAAGCCTTTTGCCGCCATGTCTTCGAATGCAATAGCGATTTCTGAAGCCGATTTTGACGTGCTGGCTCCGAGGTCAAGTGCCGCTTCCCGTAGGTTGCCGAACTCTTCGTCTGTGGCGCCAGATATTGCTTTAACACGGCTCATTTGCGCTTCGAAGTCTGCCGCTGTTTTAACGCTTGCCCCGATGGTTGCCGCTAAAGCGCCTCCGACTGCAAGTGCTGCGGTTTGTATACGGCCGAGGTCAGTCGATACATTTTGCGCAGAGTTTCCTAACGATTGCATATCTTCGTTGGCCGATTCTACCGCTTGCGACCATTGCTCCGTAGAAAGCACCAATTGCGCTTCAATTTGGCCTACGTTTGCCATCTATTCGCCTCCTCTCTAACCGCCAAGCCCTTGCGTAAATGCCCGCAACTCTTCGAACTTCTGGCGGTTGAATTTCGTCTCTTGCTTAACGCCAGTCGCCCGGCTGATATTCTGCATGTATTTCTTCGTTTCCGCGTCGTCTAAGCCGCGATTATTCGTGGCCAGTACCATGTACGCATCTTCTAGTCGCTCCACGGCATTATACCTGCGCTTCTGCTTCATTAACTCTGCCAGGTCGACCATATAGTATCCGGTCTCCATTTCGACTTGAGTTACGCCAAGCACTACGGAAGCTTCGATAAGGAAGTCGTCGATTGATTTCGATTCGCCCTCCGCCTCTATTCCTTCGCTTTCGGCAATTTCGGCAGAAGGCTCTGGACGTTTTTTGCAACGGAATCAAGACGGTTGCGTTTGACGGTCTTTGCGAGGTACTCAATCTGCTCGTCAATGCCGACATTTTCGAGGATATATTCGTAGTCAATTCCGCTAAGAACTGCAACAACGTGCGCCACTTCATCAAGCGCTAGGTTGAACGCTGTGAGGACGTATGCGTAGAAGTTATCTTGCGGCGCTGTAAGTACTTGAACGACTAGGCCCGGCAACTTATCGACTGCTTCGAAAAGCTGGCGCCATTTTACAATCGTTAATTTCTCTATTCGAACGCGCTTGTCGCCGAGATACATTTCATTCTCGTTTAGCGTTGTAATTTTCGCCTTTAGTTTGTTAAACACGGTGTTTTACACCTCCCGGATAAATAAAAAAGGGCGCCCGAAGGAGCCCCACTATAATTACGCCTGTGCAGTATCGTCACCAAGAATATATAATTCTCCAGTATCAACGTCCGGATATCCAAAGAACGTAATGTTTTGAACCCTTTCATTATCACTGTCATAAGTCAATTCGCTATCAGCCATAGCTCCCGCCTGAGGAATAGTGACCCAGTCGTTGGGTGTAGTGCCTGGGGATGTCGGTTTGATAACAAGTTTCTTAGCAGAGTTTAAAAGGTCAAATCCTGCTTCTCCTTTAACCACAAGCTTCTTTTTAGTTGCGTCTGTAGCATCCGTAATAAGCTGGCTGTTAGGAGTTACTTTAGAAAGTTTATCTAGGTCATGCAGAGCGAATGGGACGGTTGCTTGACACGTCCTTCCCTTCAGAATAGATTTAACCGGTGTATCACCGTATTGATCTACTGTGATGTCTTGTTTGTTAGTCGTAGACTGAAAAACGATTCCGCCTTTTGTAATGTCGAATGTCACCATATCCGCGCCTTCGCCATACTCGACGATAGCCGGTCCGATAGGTACGTTAATTCCCGCCATTTGTTTTCCTCCTCAGTTAAAATAAAAACGCCGGCACCTACGGGCGCACGACGCAATCAAAATTCATCGAATATATTGGCCGGTTGTTCTCGTCATTTCCGATAAACAACGGCACGCTATTAATCGCGCGAATCACAACGACCGACTCGCTGCCGATCATGACTTCGCGCAAGTTCATTAACGCTTCATGTATCTCATATGCACGCGCCTCTACCTCCGCCTGACCTGTCGCCTTTCCTCGCACAAGTATCTGAAAAGACGGCTGCTTCTTGCCGGTCCATTGGCTCGGCGGAAACCCGCCCGTCAACTTAACGACGCTACAATCGTCCGCGACCGCAGTTGAAATCGGAAACGCGTTCGGATAGTAAACGCCAGGGACCCGCGCCTTAATGAACGTTATTAATTCGAGTATTTTCACGTTTAATCACCTACCGCATCTCTAACTTCTTCCGCAATCCAGCGAACGTATTTCTCCGATTCGCCGCGCAGAGGTCGTTCGAGGTATTTGTTGCCGACTGGATAGCCGTCTGTACCTGGCGCTTGTCGCGATTGCTCGCCGAGGTTGTATTCGCCTTCGTGAATCCAAAGGCCGTAGTTAAAGCCGTTCTCGACCGCACGAAACGAAACTTCGCCGACTATCTTGCCGGGCGATTGCGTTACTTCCGCTTGGCCTGACCGTCTTAAATCGCTGGAATCAATCGGTGCAATATCGACGGCAATCCGCTTGAGGTCGTCGACCGAATCCTGCACGCCGTTCCTTGCCGCTTGTAAGATACCGATAGAAGCCGTCTGCATATTCGCAACAACACCGTTATAGTTAAACTGTAAGCTTCCACTCATATAATCACCTCGGTCAACATCGGCTTCCCTGATGGACCGCGCTTTACGTTGATTTCCTTCGGCGTGCGCTCAATTGTTTGGCCGAGTTCATTCGTAAAGCTAATCTTGTCAGTTTCGCGAATGTCTGCGAGCTTATCGAGCATGATGCGCGCTGTTGCGACTATGGTTTCGCTACTTGTCGTGCCCGCCGACCGGTACTGCCGTAGTTGCGAGCCTTCGTCGATACGGCATTTTAGAGTAAGCTGTTCGCCTGGCATCGGGTTGCCCCAATCGTCGAGGCCTCCGCCACGTTTGACCGTGATGGTTTGACGCATTGCTATGACGGGCATTAGCGAACACTCCTTCCGACCCTGCGAGCCGAAAGCTTAACGCCATTTGCTTCGCCGATTAAGTCGTAAACAGCTTGCGTAATAAATGCGTCTAGCTGACGACTTTGCGTATCTTTGAAGTTCCACGATCCTACACCGGTTATTGAGAAGCCCGCGATACCTTGATTGTTCATCCGGTTCGTATCGTTGAAGGCAATTGCTAGTGAGGCCGCAAGTTCATAGACAGCGTTGTCCGGAATGGTGTATTGCTTGTATTTATTCGTCAACGTGCGAATTGCGACGTTTAGTACGCGTTGCTTTTTCTCTGAATCAGAATCGTTCCAATCTTCGATATCGATAACATTCGCCTGGATATAAGCGTCAGCATCCGTTATGTTTAGCGCCATTAGCGCTCACCTCCTATTTACCGGAGGCTTTCTTCGGTTTTGCCTCCGCTTTGGCTTTCGGCTTTTCTGCCGCCTTTTGACTTGGTTTTCGCTTTGGTTCTTGCGGTTTTTCCGCTAGCTTCTCTCTATGCCGTCTCAGTAGCATATAAACACTCCTCTACTTATTAGGCTAGGTTAGTAAGTTTAACTGCTTTAGCGTCGTTTTCTAGAACAGCAACATAATGCTCATCAGCAGAAATAACAGTAGTTTTCGCTAGGATATCACGCTGGCTTTCAACCTCAACATCTTTCTTAAGGTAGATAGCTAGTGCGCCAGGCTTAACGATGAAGTTTGTGTAAACTCCTGCGTTATTAGGAACTTTCTTAGAAGCAACAACTTGGCAACCTGCGATTTCACCGATAACTCCAGTCATGAAAGCGTTAGGAACGTTCTCGATGAATTTAGGGTCCTTACGCAAAGTACCTTTTTGAAGTGGGTGGATGAAAAGGATTTTTTGTTCGTCATCTTCTTCTTCGAATTTATCAACTGCATCAACGATAGCATCGTAAGAAATTACAGCTGTTGCGTTGTCGTGAAGTAACGTGGCGCCGCTAAGTGCAGTAACTAAGTCTTTATCAACTTTAGCTGCGATAGAATCTTCTAATTGTCTTTCGGCTTCACCAACTGGATCTCCGTAACCTGAAAGAGCAGCTTTATCAGTGATTTCTACTGCTTTACCAGCTTGTTTAATTGTTGCAGACTGAGTAGTTGCCGAAAGTACTACAGTTCCCATCGCTACGCCTTCAGTCAAGTCGTCAGCATCACCGATATAACTAAACTTAGGAATTGTTACTGTGTCGCCTGCTTGGCCGACTAAAGTGTCATCAAGTCGAGCTAGTGGTGCAAATTTAATCTTGCTTGGTAGCGATGCAGAAATCATATCCGCCATAACTTGAGGATTTACTAAGTTTGCTAATTTTGTTTGTGCCATTGTTCAAACACTCCTTAAAATTTGTTATTGTTTTTTTAAAAATAAAATAAAGCAGATAGCGATTTGCTACCTACTTAATTTCTTGTATAAGTCTGGATTTGTAGAGAATAGCTTAGTTCTTTCCGGATAGGTCATTTTTGCGAATTGATCTTTAGTAATCCCGTTATACTCTCCGCCATTAGTCATTTCGCCAACAGGTTGTTGAGGTTGTTTCCCAAACAATCCTTTTTCTTCGGCTTTGTTGATCCAATCGAGTTTACCTTCTGGCGTAAGATTCCCAGGAATCAAGTCGTGAAACTCTTCCGGAATTCCTTTTAACTTTGTTTCAAGTAATGAATTAACTACACCCTCTAATTCTTTGGCGCGATTTTGTACGCTTTCGAACTGAGATTTCACTTCGCTGAATTCTTTTGAGGTTGATTCGTATAATTCCTGGAACTTACCTTGTTCTTCCTGTGATTTCTTTTCTGCGTCAGATTTTTCTGCAAGGAACTGATCCATTTTCGCTTGAATATCCTTATAGCGCTGATTCACTTCGTCAAACCTTGATTTCGGAATCATGTGCTCTTTGTGTTCATCCGGTTTTTTCGTCTCGTCAGACGGGTTATTTTCTTCAGCGAATAACTGTAAATTCAAAGGTAATAGTTTTTTCATTTTCCATTTCTCCTTTTTCGTTTTTAGCGAGCAACGCCTCGAAATTTTTGCGACTTTTTATGACTTTCGCCAGGTCGGACCAGGGCGTTTATATCCCGTTTAAATTTCTAAGCCTTTCCGGCAACCTATCAAGGCGACGGATCGGCGATATAACATGTTTGCAATTCGGATGAAATATTTCACGCCGAGGCAACGTTCCCACATACGGAAAGTCACCGTCGGCATTTGGCGTCAATTTAACGACTTTACCTTCCCAGTTTCGGCAGGCATCTTTTGCGCCATGGCTGGAAATAACTCCGTAATTTGCATCGCGTCCTAGCGCCTCATTTATCGCTGACTCGCGCTGTGTGTGCGACATTTTAGTACGTACGACCATTTCCGCATATACTTTCGGATTCCAGCGACGGCCAGCCGCGTCAATGATGCCAGTATTAACCGCATCACCTAGCCGCTTTCTCATATCCGCAACAATGTCCTGCACAATCGGAGTAGTCGTGTTGTTACCGCGAGTTAAGTTGCTACGGATTGACTCAGCAGTTGCTTCACGGATTGCATTACGGACTTTACGGTCGACGTTTTGCGATACCTGCAACAAGTCGTCCTGCGTGTCCGCAACTGCCGTTTTTATTAACTCGCGATTAAACCGGTTGAAGGATACGATTTTACGCGCTTCATCGACTGTCTCGACGACACCGAGCGCCATTATTGCGTGAACTACGCCGTCCTCGGCAGCGCGTGGAATAAATGTCGTTATCCAGGCGCCAACCGACGCGTCTAATTCCGCGAGTATCAGCGTGATTTCCTTTTGCGTAGCCAGTACGTTTGCACGTTGCATTTTCGTTAAGTCAATCCGTTCAAGTTCAAGTCGGATATCATGAAGCGCCTTTTCGTAGTACCGGACTAGCTGGCGAATATCATGTTCGTAAGTAGGCGTAGGAATCTCGCGAAAATCCGCCATGATTATTCACCGCCAGTTTCTTCGTTAAATATCGAAGGGTTTACGAATCCTTGCGCCTTTTCTTCTTCTTGGATGCGTTTTAGTTCGATACGCGCTTGTTCCTCGGTGAATCCGTTAATATCCATGATTGCGCTAAGTTGTGATTGCGTCGGTTTGCCTGCTGTACGGATTTGAGCAATATTTGCTTGTTCCATTTCGTCGTCTGGAAGACCGTCTTTAAATCTGATTTTAGGAACCGTAATTTCATAGCTTGGTTTTTTATCAGATTTTGCGTGTTCCAGCATTTGCGCAACTAGCAGAACATGCTTAAGGCCTTTATTGTAGTACTGACGTTTCCGGTTTATCTTTGCGAGAAGTGAATTCATACGCCACTTAATTGCATATCCTGACGCTCCTGAAGTCCCACTGTCTCCTTTGCCTAAAGCGACCGGAGGTAACTCCGAAACAATAAGAAGATGATCCAGCAATAACTCCAATTCTTTAAACGCAGCCTCCAGTTGCCCGTTCCAGGTGATGTATTGCGGAACTAATTCGTTCTTATCCATAACCTCGAAGATTTTGTCTCTGCCTGCATGAAATATCGGATTTCCTTTCGCGTCCTCTCCTAGCGTTCCGTGAGGTACGGCCATTGCTGGATCAGAGTGCTTGTCAAGAATCTCCGCAATCTTGCTCAGGCGGTTATCGATTTCTGCGAAAATAGATTCGTTCTCACTAATATCGTCCATACCTTCCCACGAATCATCCGTAGAGAAGTTCGGAACGTGTACGATAAGGTGAAACGGCACTCCGGTATCAACCGTGCGTCTCTCACTAACGATTTCGTCTTCAATTTTCCATTCGATGACTGCGTTCTCGTAACTTGAGTGGCGAAACGGTCTGATTTTATACTTCGAATATTCAATACGGCCGGGGTAATGAGATTCAATATTCAGTACCCACTCCTCGTCGCCAGTTCCTTCGACAACGACTGGCCGCGCGATGTGATAAGCGTATACTGACGAACTATCTCCGGATAATGTTTCCGGAAATACATACTCAGCTTTTTGCGCTTCAATAAAAACTCGGAAAGGATCGGCCGATTCCGGTATAATTCCACCGTAACGCTGGCCCCAACGGATTTTATAGAAGGAATCCCCGCGATAGGCATTGCCGAATGCAGATTCGTAGTTTGTTATATGCAGATCGTTTTCTTCTACTAAGCGCTCAATAGCCTTCTGTTCTTCTGAAGAATCGTCCTTTCCTGCGCTAAACACTGGTGTCTCGCCGAATAAGAAGTCCGCCGACTTTTTCGCCAAGGTTCCTGGCAAGTTTGATGCGATATATACTAACTGCTGCCGATGATCCGGAAAGCTATTGAAAACTAAATCGTGATTTCCTTTGATGATGTGTTTATTTTTTCGATACCGCTCAATTCGCTCTAAATGAGATTCCGGCGGAAAATATTCACCTTTATTAAATAGACTCAAATGCGCACCTCCTATTTACAAACCTTCTGGCTTAGTCCTATAACTGCGACGTGTGCGTCCTGCGCCAATTAGATCAACCACACCGGCACAAGCATCCGCCAAATCATCGTGCTGTCCGCTCGGAAACTGTTCGAGTTGCTCCAGCAATAAGCTATGATGCTTCATAAAACGCAAAAAGCCGCTTTCACATAACGGCTCAAGTGCTTCTATACGTTTTTCTTTTTTAGCTCCGTGATGGGCAATCGGCTTCAGCTTTGTACCATAAACGCGCTCTTTCGCAAGTTTTTCACGCAACTGACGATACATGTCATGACCTACGCCAATTGTTTCGACCGCAAAAACGCTGTGGCCGAACTCTTTTATCTTTGTTACCGCCATATCCAGCGCAATATGTGCCGGACACTTTTTCGCCCAGGCATCGATTATATAGATAATGCCGGTTCTTCGATTTCTTGCGACCGTTATGATTGCGTTATAGTCAGCTCGGGAAGACTTGCCGGCAGCGACGTCCCAAAAGGCGTAATAATCTAACGGTAATGGTCGGCCTTCTTCGTCGAAGAGGTCAGATTCGTCATAATAACGGAAAGATTCTGGATGAAAAATGGCACTCTCTTCGTCACGAGGCTCATTCTGGTACTCCGTGTTAAAAGCTTTTGATCCGTTCGCCCATTTCCACGTTAATAACTTCCATAACGGCTGCACTTCCGGCCATAAAACAACTGCACCGGCGTCCATTTCCGATTTGTTGGCTTCGTAGAACTCTCGCGCCTTTATCTCACGCTCATTTATCGGGATTTGGTCGCTTAAGTATATCGACTTGCATTCGTCCCATAAATCCATGCGGTCAGGGTCTTCTATAAGCGCTCGATATTTCTTTGATTGGAAGTCCGGGCGATTATTTATTAAGTCGTTAAGTAAACTTGCCTCATGGACTACCGTTCCCATTACAATAAAGGCCGTTTTCTCACCTTTTGCATCACCGAGTGGCATGACCGTTTGCGAAAACCAGTCCTTCAGTTTGTCACGCTGTTCTTTTGTGGCCGCGTTGGTCTTGATATCTTCGAGGTCGTCCCCGATTACCAAATCCGGACGTACGCCGTTCCAGTTACGACCACGCAATGCCTGGCCGGTTGAAGCCGCTTGTACCATCGTCAGCAATTTTTGCCCGCCGTTTGCTTCCGGCTCCCATGCGATTAAGGAAGTCGTGTTATCTTTCGGGTTCATCTGCTGTTTCGGCGAAAGTAATGGACCGAAGTCACGGCGCAACTTTTCGTTACTTTTCAGCTGTGTCGCCAGCCATTCCAAGTTAGGCTCGGAAACGGACGGCGTTTCAGAAATAACGATAATATACTTACGTTTGCGAAAACAGACTTCGCGCAACGGTGCCGCCTTGGATAAATACGACGACTTACCATGCGAACGTGGCGCTGCTCGAACGATTTTTGCGTTCTTCGTAACGTTTGATACCTCGTCAATACTTTCGCAAATCTCTTTATGGAATTGCGGCCCATCTTCAGCTGCTTCAAGCTCGAATCCGTCCCAATTACCGGAGTTTCCCGGGTTGTAACGTTCCGAAAAATACTCTAACGCAAAATAGAGAAGGTCATCTTCCGCACGTTGGATGCGCTTAAGACGGTCCAGGTCGTCTAGCAATTCGTCCAGCTCCACGTATTCGGCTTCCGTTAAGGTGCCGGACGTTTCCCTGGCGAGCATTTCGGAAACAAGTTCGGACTGTACATCGATCAGTTCCGAGCGTTGTTGCCGCGTCAGCCATCTTTCGTTAACCCATGCGATAGTGACCGCCTCCTTTCCGTTAGAACTTGAATGTGTTTATAGGACTGCGCTTAGGCCTTTTATTTGCCTCGGTCTCTAACTCCGTAATTACTTCCTCATAAGGATCGGAAACTGCCGACTGCATTGCGCGAAGTAATTCGATTTTTTCTTTAGTGGTAAATCCGTAAGTATTTAAGTTTTCAGCCATTTCGCGTGTTGATAGCAGACAATTACTTTTTGCTACGGTTAATTCCGCACTCACATACGTCTTGTATGCGTTTTTTCTAATATCCATCGCTTCGAATAGTTTCATTGGACGTTGCTCCCTTCTATTTAGAAAACGGCAAAAACTCCTACCGTTAGGCATTCGGTAAGAGTCCGCTTTAGTTAAGTAAAGTCAAAACGTTTTTCTGACGCTCGGATTTGTTCGCCACTTAAATCCTCTGATTTTGGGCCTGGCCCCCTTGGGTGGGGGTCGTTAGAAAATATAACGTTTTATTATTGCAATTGTTATGGAAATGAAATACAATTAACTTAATAAATAACGTTTCTTTTAACAAACGTTTTTCATAACGAAAGGTTGTTGATTAAGTATGGTTAAAGTTGTCGGTTATATTCGCGTTTCAACTTCTGAACAAGCTAGCGAAGATAAGTTCGGGTTGCCTGTACAACGGGAGGAGCTTGAGAGCTACTGCCACGCGAAGGGATACGACCTGCTTGAAGTATATGTCGACGAAGGTATCTCTGGCTCCACGCTCGAACGTCCGGAGCTTAACCGAATGCTATCGGCCGCTAAGGATTTCGCAAAGGTAATCGTTCCTAAGTATGATCGCATCAGCCGTGACCTGTACGGCCAACTGTTCATCGAGAAGGAGCTGGCGGTCAAGGGCGTAGAGCTCGAGTCGGTGCGTGAGCCCTTCAACGGTAGTACGCCGGAGATGGCTCTTATGCGTCAGATGATGGGTGCGTTCGCTGAATTCGAAAAGCAACGTATCGCCCAACGATTAGCCACTGCGAGAGAATACAAGCGCAAGCAAGGCGGCTTCGCTGGCGGCAGGGCGCCGTTAGGTTATACCGCAGAGAAAGGTAGCAAACGCCTGCATATCAACGCTGATAAGGTCGATACAGTCCGCAGACTCTTCGCTTTACGTTCGGAAGGCCTGACGCTGCAAGCTGTTGCTGACCGGCTTAACGACGAAGGCCATACGACTCAGGACGGCAAGCACTTCACGCAAATGCAAGTCAAGCGCGCCCTGGACCGAGAAGACTTATATCGTGGCAACCTCGAAGCTGATCCGATATTATGACGGACGGCTTTTTGTTTTGAAAAAATTCCGGGCAGGCACGCGCCAGGCAGCCGCAGCAGATGAAATAGCACAAATCCACACCGATTCACATACGCCAGGACAAGCGTACCCTAGTTCTTTCTACTATATAAGCGTCATTCCTGTTCCGTTGTGGAATCGTCCCTATAGCGTGCCAGTCTCGCCTTTATTGCGGCTATATCTTTATCGGATTTAACCTCTGCGTTAACCTCTACGCGGTCTGTCAGCATGTCATTCGCCTGCAGTAGCGTTTTAAATAAGGCGGCATTTCCGTCCTTGATAATGTGCTGCGGTATTGCAGCGAATATCTCTGGTAACTTGTCTGCAGATGCACGGACAATCTCGCGTTTGTACTCACGTTCAAATAACGGGTCTTTGCGCCAATTGTATAGCGTATTAACATGCACGCCACACTCTGCGGCAATCTCATCGTAAGACTTACCTCCGCGTTTTGGTACGGCGAGTAGCGCGATTGCCTTGTAGTGTTCTGCGCCGAGTGATTTGAGTGCCATCGTATTACCTCCTTCTTAGTTCTTTTTTGGTGCGACTTTCAATTTAATATCTACGTCATCCACTTTCTTATTTTCAAAGGAATAGTTTGCGTCTATCTCGTAGTACCTTGGTCGTTCTCCCTGAAATAAAACTTCCGGCAAGTAATCAAGTTCGATAATATATTTATTTCTCTGCGTATCCTTCACAACCTTAGCTGGTCTACGTGTGAAGTCGGTTACTGGTTTAGTCGGCTTTTCAATATCAAATCTAGTCATTTATCATTTCCCCTTTAAATTAAAATGGCGCCGGCTGGACGCTTATCTACTTCTTTTCTTCTTCGAATAATCTTTCATGCAATAAGGTATTAGTATCTATATCGCATATTCTTTTTGCGCAAATATCTTTTAATAAAAGATGGCAGCGACTATAAGTGCTCTTCTTATAGGAGCAATGTTTTGTTTGTTATTATTGCGTTTGTTCTTATTACGTTTGTTCTTATTACCGTCACTCTACAGTGATTGACCTAATTCACTCTACAGTGATTGACCTAATTCACTCTACGGTGATTAACGAATCTTTACCGTATAACACATCGAGATTGTGCCGTATCTGATCGTCAGTCAACGCGGAATAATACATCGGAAAGTAAAGCTTGTCACGCTTGTTTGACGTATAATCATAAGCAGTCTTCAGCAAGCCAACCGCCTCAAGCACGTTGGACAGTTTCGCTATCCTGTTCCGTCCGATGCCGGTATCTGCAGCGATACGCTCGACGGAAGTAAACGCGCTCATATACCGGTCGTTATCTCGCTGGCCGTTCACGTTCGACAGTAAGTACGTATAAACCAGCACGATGTCCGCGTTGCCTTTTTCGTATTCTCTTGCGATAGGAACCAGGCGGCGATACATGTCGTGCGGAATTGTTGCGTAGCCAGACAGGCCGTTGTCGTCCCGAAGACTGTACGCTTTTCTTTGCGCAGCTTCTTGCGCCAGTTGCTTAAACCTTTCGCTCATTTTCGCTTATCCCCCTTCTACATAAAGGCGGAGCTTAAGCCGGCTTGTTACCGGCATACTCCGTTAAAAGATCGTTTAACCTATCGTTTCGTTCGAACTGCCAGAATTGGCGCATTGTTGACTCGTTCAGCCCGGTGCAAATATACTTAACGCCCGACTCTCGTAAAAACCGGTACAAAACCGGCGAATAACAGTAGAAAAATCTATTATCCATTTAAATTACCTCCGCATAATCAACTGTCTCGCCAAAATCCTTTATCTCTTTGTCGGCAGCGTCCGCAATCTTCACGATCAACTTAAGCCGTTTGTGGTAAGCCTCTTTAGATTCGGCGCTGGTTAACATGTCGATGAACCTATTAACGGAAACAACACGCACTTTATCGGTAATGTTGTAGTCCTTATCATCGCCGATCAGGTAAACGAGAATTAACTTATCGCAGTGGCCGACGTATTTACTTATTGACTTTGACCTTAACGCTGTTAGTTCCGTTAACTTTGCGTCAATCCACTTTTCACTTACGGGAGTTCTGACGATAAAGTCCGGTCGGCAGCCGTTTACTGTTTCTTGGATCACGTTGAGCTTTAATTCAGCTAATATATCGCCAAGGACTTCCTCAAAAAGAAGACCCGTAGCGCTTTTGATAGAATTTAAGTTTCGATTTCGATGGAAGCAGACCGCAGGATTAAGGCCGTGTTCGAGTAAAAACTCTTCGTACGTGCCATAAAGTTTCTTGGCTGCACTGTAAAAGCCCTCGATGTTACCAACACTTTGCGGATTTACTTTCTTTCCATCGGACATTAGTTCAAATAATTGTTTTCGCAGAGAATCTTTTGTCCACTCTGACATGTTTAGCCTCGCTCCTTTCAAATTAAAAACCCCGACTGGCATAATCAGTGGAGAGCATCGCCAAACTCGGGTCGAGATAGTACCTGTTGCAACGCTCCCCTCACTACTTATTACGCCATAAATTAGGTATTTCTATAGATTGACTATTGAATAAGTGTCAGTTATAATTTAAATTGAATATCTATGTCTAAATTTACTTAGAGACTAAAAATCTCTTTTATCTGTTAAATGACCGAACGCGTTAAGGTCCATTATCTTGTATTCTTTTAAATTTGATTTAAACACACGCATTAATTCACCGTTCGCATCATACCAGCAGCAAGGCTGCTCTTGAGTGAACTCCTTGTAGTCACGGTGTCTCTCAGCGTTAATGTCTCTCCGCACTTGATCCGGTGACTTCTCTGGTGTTACCGTGTTTACTCGAGCCAATTCATCCGCCAGTCGCTCAACTTCCGCAACAACCAACACATAGATTTCGTACATCGACGTTGGAGCTATCTCTTTGGTTTCGTCCTTTAAATAAGCTACAAATCCTTTTGTTGCCGATATATCATGATCGAGCGCATCATATACGAAATCCACGGCAAATTCACGGGAACGAATCCACTCGGACAATCTCGCGTTTTGACTACTTAATTGCTCGTCGGAATCCGCCAGCTCAAGAAACGATTTCCACTCCGCTATTTGCCTCGCAAGGTAAGAGCCTCGTCTAGTTAATTCCGGCATTTCCCTTCGATGTTCCTCCCAGGCTTTCAACGTTCTTTCTTTTATCCGCTTCTTGATTCGGTCGAGGTCATGCGTTTTCATGCCGGCCAGCTTTTCGAAGTCATTCTCGTCGATATAATCGGAGTCTTTTTTCAGCAAGCCGGATGAAAGTCCGTCAATAAATTCATTTTGCCTGGCGGTTAGAACTTCGTGGCGGTTATTACGAAACCACTCAACGAACGGATTTTTAGCGTAGGTGTAACTAGGCGCAAAGAAAGACTCAGAAACTTCGTCAACTAGCGAACCAACAACGTCACCTGCCTCGTCGTATAAAGGACGGTCGAGCGATTCGAAATTAACTGTGACGAATACTTTACCACCAGTTTCCGGATCATACAGGCGCCGTGTGTTCGGATTAGCAATGGCGGGCAACTCGTGCTCGATTTTCCTTACTATCGCCTTTACTATGCGGTTGAGATTTAATTTATCCTCTCCGGAGATGACTACGTCCCAGCTCGTATCTTCCGCCAATCTGAAGCCATCGAGCACTTCCCACGCAATAGTTACAGCAGAATTGTAAAGCTCCCTTTTTTCAAAACTACCTTTACCCGCTAAACTTGTGAGGAGACTTAGGATTGTGCGTTTTAGCTTAGGATGCCTAGGGACAAAAGTGTGCTCCGTGCTGCGATTTTTTAATTCAAATAACACTTCTTCAAATAACCTTAATCTCTTTTTTGCTTCAGTCTCCATTTAAATTCCCCCATTTTAATTAATTTGGCTTGCCTTTTATCGGGGAACGTATTATAATATAATTGGATAAATATAATGACGCTCCCGATGCAGGGCGCAAAATAATAAGCTTGATGTTGGCGCATCAGGCCTATTGCTTTTATAGAATGTCGAGTATAGGTACGATTCCTTTTTTCGTTAGTAATTCGTGAATGAATAGTCGACCTTTTTGTGTCCATTGAGTGTGCATCCTCGATCCGTTTTCTCCTATTGAAATAGTCTTTGATTTCGTTAACCCCTTGTTTCTATGCTGCTGGTATAGTATCCATTGGCCCCCCACCTTGCGTTGTACTCTCTCATCTTTTAAAATCTGATTTAGTTGTTGTGCATTTAAGCCGTAATCGTCAGCTATTTGTCCGATGTTAACAGCGCTATTTGACGCTAAAATCGTGTCGTAATAAGTAACTTTCGGCTGGGCCAAGGTTATTTCATGCTCAAGCTTTTGCGCTTTAGCCTCGAGATGCTTATTGCGCGCCTGCTCTTCCTTAAGGCTTGAAAGTAGGCCGATCATAAAATCAGGATTACTTATCGCTTGCTCCAATACATTTTCTGTCATATAGGCGCCATGCTTTCTGATTGTTGGAAGGACTTCCTCTGCAATCCAGTCGGTAAACTTTTCTGCTTCCGGTTTCTTGCTACGGAAAACCAATTTATAAACGCCTGACTCATTTAATACCGCCATTTCTTGAGCGCCTCCAAGGGTGTCCACTTTTACCGACCCCCTTTGTTTCGCACTTAGCCTAGAGACAGCATCCCTGTGTTTGGATATTCCAAGAATTTCGCAAACATCCTTTGCCACAAAGTAAATTTCCCCATCTAACATTACCGTGCGAATCGGGTTTTCGTTGTAATTAAACAACTTTTGTACTTGATTCAAATTAACTCCCCCTTAATTTTTAATTTCATTGATTAGAAGCTTAATTGCGACAAGCTTTTCCTCCGTCAAGCCAAACGTCACCATTACCTTTCGCTTTACTCTATCCGTCAGCCTGCGATCACCTCCTTCAATACGTGATATTAATGAATGACTCACGTTTATTTTTGATGCAAATTCTCGAATAGAAAGTTTGCTTGACGTCCTGATAAGACGCAGTGTTTCGCTATCCATAGTTAACAGCTCCTTTGTGATTATCCATTGAAATCAAAATCCGACAAGCGCATGACATTTTCCACAATTAATAGGTTGCCGTATATGCTGGTAATGGAAATTGTCTTCCAACCGTATCACGCCACACCTCAATTGAATGCCGTTGATCTGCCCGTACTTGATCAACCGTCCGCGGATTCGCATGGCACCAATAAACGAAATCGCGGTATTCTTTTACAGTTAAGGAATTTGCAGATGCCAGCCATTCTATTAACCTGTCAAAGTTCGCTTGTGGCATACCAAATCTACTTTTATTAGCTCTAAACCATTCAAAAATATTTTTAGAACCTTTGGATTTAATCAAATCGTTCCTTAAAGGAACCATATTTCCGACCGTTGTTCCTCCGTGTCCTGTTGATAGTGGGATTACGTGGCACATTACAACTTTATTTACCTGCGCATTCAACTTGATATTTTTTCTCATCTAAATCTCTCCCTTTAAATTAGTTTTATATTTACTGCGGTCACGGCACCGGAATAGTACAATTAAATAATATCTTCGAAATCTTCATCATCTAAATTTTCGAACTCATCATCGTCAAACTCCTCAAAGTCGTCATCGTCATTTTCTAAACAAAAATCCAAATCATCCTCGACATATTCGAAACGATATAAGACTTCGCTTTCAGTAATTCCATGAACACACTCGTGAGGTACAAGCAGCAACCCCCGCATATCGCACGCTACAAGATATGCAGTTTGACGAGTAGTTTTTGTTTCAACATAAGGTTCACCTGTAAAAGTATTTTTCGCTCGGTAATGCTCTCTTGTACCGACTACTGAACGTTTTCCAACAACAATTCCGGTTCTCATTTCGTCAAAAAACAATGTTTCATATTTTCGACTTATCCCAACGGACCCTTTTGATAAGATCTTTTTCTTCTGAATTTCCACTTCGTGCTTTGAGGTGAAGATTTGCTCCAATTTACCAGTGATACTTACCTTTTGTCCTAGTTTAAACATTAATATCTCTCCCTTCGGACTTAATGTCCGATTATTTTGCCTTACGAATACTAATAGACCAAAATTGCTTTTAAGTGGGACAACTTTCGTTAACTTTTTTAATCCGGTTACCCAGGGTTACTCCATAACAATTTCAACTTTAACGATGCGGCCATTCTCGTCTTTCTTAGCGTAAACATCATAAATGCCGTCGCCGTAAGCTGTATTAAATCCAAGCGCGTAACTATTTAGGATTTGCGCAGCTCCTTTTCCCTTCGTAGCTTCGTAGATTTCTAAGCATTTCTCATCGGTCGCCTCCTTTACGTAGCAAGGGTCCGTAATCATCAACATTCCGCTATCGACTCCGACAGAACCGATTCGCTCCATTGTAGTTGTTTCGCTACGGTAAAAGTTATACCAGTCCGCAAGCTTTTCGACTAGATTATCCGTTTTGGTCACGCGTCGTAATTCAAATTCATCGCCTAGGTTCATTATGATCGCCATTCTTTCCGGGCATTGCTCTTTATCTAAGATTAAGAAATCAACTGCCTCACCTGTTTTTACCTCAACCACTTCGTAATATCTTTTTGCCATCTTAATTTCCTCCTCAAATTTGTTTTTTTGTCTTACACGGTGACTTTAACTCCTCAAATAATAATACGGTTTAAAAGGAAGTGTCGCGCACCTTCTATTGCCTTCATAAGATGATACAAGTTTGGTGATCGTTTCGGACACCTAATCAACAAGTTTTTAACTCTTTCTAAAAAATAATAGGGTTTAGCAAGCAAACTCGCGCAAAATATCGCGCACTTTTGTCCGTTTGTAACATAAATGTAATATTCAGAGAAACCTCATCGCTACCCTTACATTATGAATGACGCACGAGGCACCGTTTTCGGATAGTAGAATTAGATTTTGTTTCCCTGTAATGATTGACGCGATAGAAACCAAAGTAGCGCATGTTTTTCGGAACTTTTTACCTTTCTTTTTATATGTCGCTTTAAATTGCAGAACCGCGCACTTTTTCTCCTTACAATTACTATGCCGTCATAGTCACCGTTTTCGGACACTAATTTGCAAACTTTTTCACCTTACGCTTAATATGTCACGCCAATTCCCCAATCCGGACACTTGATATAATGCATGATTTATCAATTTCGAACATTTAATAAGAAATTTGCTCGATATTATAAAGTTTATTCACCCAATAGTATCCCGAAAAGTTTAACCCCGCGCACTTTCTATATACAAAAAGACCCGACCATATTGCCGTATGGCCGAGCCTCTCGATTATTCCACTCCGAATGCGACAAAAACCCGTTCGAGGTCTCCGGTCACATTCAATTCCTGGCGCAGTTCATACGATCTTCTCACAGCCCGCTGATACTGCTCGGATGTTTTCTCTACTTCATGGCGCAAGAAATTATACACCGGTTGCAGACGCGCAAGCTCATCCTTTACAAGACGGCGATTAGTAAGAATTTCTTTCAACTTCTGGGCGTAATTGTTTCCTTCTGCTACATCGAACTCTCCAGAGCGCTCGATATCATGGTAGCATTGCGCCAACTGTTTATCTAAAACGCTCTGGAATCGATTTAAAGTTTCGTGCGACTCCTTCACGTAAGCGTGTAATTCTTGCAATCTATAAAAACATTCTTCCGCAATATTTGTAATCATTTCCGTCTCCCCTTCCGAATTATACCCGACGTTGCCTATCGGTTTGCCGCCCGCCGCCGGGGAGTAAGTATGTGGCCTATTGCCGTAGACCGTTAATATTAAGCTTGGACGAAGTCTCCCCCGCAGCCAGGATCAGATACAATTAAATCAACTAAAAGCGCTGGGTTTGACGCAAGGTAATCTGTGGCGTTTACGTCTAGGTCGACCACTACCACGTCAGGATTGTCCGTTTTTACCGCCTGGTAAAGACTGAAACCTTCCTCTGTAACTAGGACTTTATCGCCGAATAGCACACCCGGCTCGTTATCACGTTGATTGATTACATTTTCGAATCTATACTGCACAGTCACTTTCTTCATTGCATAGCACCTCCGGACATTATTAGATTAACGATATATTCCGGGTCTTCATCGCTGTAATCTTTGTCGTCATTAATGCGGTCAACGATAACCCAATCCGACTTTTCTGGATGAATCGCGCAATTATGAATTGAAACGCTACCTAAATCGTCAGCAACAAGAACCTGACCGTTATCGTATAAAACGCCGATTTCCGTCATTTCTTCGCTAGGAATCGGACTATATCTATCATCTTTAAACTCGACTATTACCTTACGCATGTGGTACACTCTCCCTATATACATTTTTGATTGAGCTCAGCCGGTGTGCAGACCGCTGGGCTTTTTACTTTTTTGCAAACTCCCGCAGGACTTCGATTAATGAGGCGCCAATAAGCCAATTAAACCCTAACTCCGTTAAACGCTTGTTGTCTTCAGCAAGAAAGTCCGCTTGAAACCTCGCACAAGTTGTCCGATCAATTCGTACTGTGTCTTGCGATTCTGCTACCGGTTCATCAAGAAGGAAAATATTCGCTTCATTTTCAAATCGCTCGAGTACAAGATCAGCCGCCAGTAAAATAACCTCCGACTTAACTTCGCCAAATCCAGGGTCATCTTCAGCCGTGAAGATTGCAGAGATGAATCGAATCATTACTTTCGCCTCCTTACCAACGTACAGCATCTCTGACACTTAACGTCATGTGCTTGCCGTAGTAATATTTTTCGAGTCTATGCATCGCATCAACCAACGCCTTTGCGGATTCGTATGATGGGCAATCCGACAATTTCCGAAAGTCTCCCGAAGCCCACTCTTCAGGAACAACATCTACTTCAACTTCGAGATATGGCCTTAAACTATTCAGTGCATGATCCACTATTTTTGGCTCCTTCAAAGATTATTGATAAATTGCTTAATCTCTTCTTGCGTTCTAGCCGGGAAAATAAAATAAATAGACATGATTGTTAATCCGGAAAGTATCATATAAAACATTGCAAATGCAGCACCCATTAACCACCCCTCCTTACTCACTGAGTAACACTTTCTGAGTTTTATAATATAACTTAACGAGTCATACGTCAAGAGGTTTACTTAAAAAGTTTTTTAAAGTATAATGAATTTGAGGTGATAACGGGTGGCAGGTAAAACAATGAACGATAATAACTTCGTTTCTTTATTAGCTAAAACGCTTGAAAATCTAGACATTACAAAGAATGCTTTAGCAGTAGAGGCGAAAGTTCGTCCGGCAACAATACATGATCTTGTTAATGGGAACGCGAAACAAGTGAATTTCGAAACGTTAAAGGCGATTATAGACGCATTGAATCGCATTTCTTTCGAGAAGGGCCATGTAAGAAGGCATACGGTCGAAGACGTATTTAAATACGAACCAACGCAAAAGAGCGCCCAATAAGAGCGCTTCTTTTTATTTTAGTACGCAAATACCATATAAAATTGTCGCTAATACGCCCCATTTAGCAGCCCCCTTACTAAGCATTGCAATAAGACAATACACACCAGCGCTAGCAACGGCGATGAAAGGGAACGCCAAAGCCAAATCCGAAGCAATATCAACAATACCACCGACAGTGACTTCCGCAGCCTTTTCACCCAACCACTCCCACACGCTAAATTTCGGAATCTCTCCGACTCCATTACCGATAAATCCATTCGCAAGCATCCGGTCAACAACCGGCGATGGATCGAGCCAGGAGCCCGCAGCATCCTTCATTCCGAAGTGTAAATGCGGACCTGTTGAGGCGCCTGTATTTCCGCTAAGTCCGATTATATTTCCGTTGTTAACATACTCACCTACCTTCACACTGACATCGCTCATATGGCCGTATATCGCCCGTGTTCCGTCTTCAAATCGGATTGATAGGCCTTTACCTATCGCAGAACTTCCATCAAATACACGGTCGATAACTCCTTCACCGATAGCACGTAACGGAGTCCCTTCCGGCACCGCCAGATCGATTCCAGTATGTGGCGTTTTATGGACCGCATCGACTGCGCCGAATTTACTCGTTATCCGGACGATCATTTAAATCACCTTCATCGCTTCAACCAAGATATTAAGAACTAGTGGAGTCATTTGCACTAAAACGTAGCCCAACCCGGCGCCCGACATCATCGAGAATCCTTTTTCACGGTTGCCAATCATGATAAAGAGTGCTCCGCCTAACACCACGACCATAGCTACCGGATAGGCAAGCGCCTGGACTAAGGTAATTAACGGATCAAAAGCATGCAACATTTTATCGTACATGGCGCCTGTAACTGCAGCAGCATTAACCGGTACAGCTTCGGCAGCAAGAGCGCTTTTAACTTTGAATAACGGTGCAATAGCCAACGGAATCAAAATGCCAGTTTCACGAAAAGCCTTCAGTTCCTTTTGCGTCAATTCCTCCGGTTGATTCTTACGCGCCATAAACTCTTTAATGGAATAGACCTCTTCTTTGCGTTTAAACATGCTGTTAGCCTCCTATGCGGAAATCTTTTAGTGTAAATACCTTGGTGTTCAACCCTTTGCTCAGCCTTTCTAATTCGCTTTTCCTGTGCTCGCTAACTGTTATCCAAATAAAGTCCGGCGCTATCATGCCGAATGAACCGCGCTGCTTTAATACCCGGTACTTTTCGATTTTAGTTTGATTTTTCTTCATGGTCTGTGTGTTATCGACTTCAACAATCGTATAAACATCGCCCCGCTTGAATAACGCATCAGCAACGCAGGTCACATTCTCTTTCTTTGTTGCTCCTTCGCTCCTTATCCGCATTTCATTCCGCCATGAATCCGGGCAACCATAAGCGATATAGAGGTGATTCCGCATAATGTAATGCTGGATATTGCCGGTACTCTTGCGTACCTTATCGCAATTAACTAACGCTCTGCCGGCCGCGTTGAGATAATAGATGTTTTCACCGGCTTTAATGACGTTTAAATAATCTTCCATCTGCTTTAAAACACGCTGCGCATTACGATCGCTTTTCAATTTATGAATCGATTGGATTTGACTTCTCGTAAGGTAATCAAGCTTCTTCAATGACAGTAGTATAGCTTCTTGCCGATTCCTCTTTTTTACCTCTCTGTGATGCATTGGATTTCTCACTCCTCGCTCTGAAGTTGATGTGAGGCGTTACAGTTTGACTAATTAAATCTTCATCAATGAAATAAGACTGCATAACTTTCGTTCTATTCCGCTTGTAAATTGACCGGCCCTGGATTAACGGCAACTTTTCCGCACCACCTTCGTCTAATACGACACCACTAGCCGTTGAGGTATCGACCGGCAAGCATATGCGAGTAATTAGATTCCGTTTAACCTGGCTGCTGACGGTTTCAGCCGTTGGATATTGCGTGCAGTACAGTAACCGAATACCGCTCGCTCGACCACGCCTTGCAATATCTTTTATGAGGTTTTCACATTCAATTTTCAGCTTTTTAATTTCCTTATCGACTTCCCCTTCACTTGCCAACTCCGCACTTTCATCGATTACTACAAAATGTCGTTCCTTAATGCCGGCCTGCTTAACATTTTTCTTTCCAGTTCGGCGCAACATATCGAACGTCTTACTCATTTCCGTCTGAACGTTTTCAAGTGCAGTTTTTGCGTCAAATACATCCGCAGCAAAATTCCTTACCTGCTTGATATTTTCATAAACTCCGAATTCCAGCCCGCCTTTTAAATCGATCAGCGTAAATTTCACCTCATCCGCATGATTGTGCAGCAACGTGTTGATGATAACGTTCAATATATTGCTTTTTCCCATGTCGGTAGCTCCACCGATTAGCAGATGCGGACCACTTTCGAAATCATGATCGACTTGGCCGTTAAGCGTCTTACCTAGCGCAACATGCCACGGCTTACACTTCCTCATAATTTCCTGCGTTAAGTCGTATTTCTCTTGCAAGCCTTCGTCATAAACACGGATTTTCAACATACCGTCATATTCCATTTCGAGTTCCTTATTTAACTGGACGCGGTTATTTATAATCCGCTGTATTTCCTTCAGCAGCTTTCGGTCCAGCTTTAACCGCTTAAACTCCCGCAAGTCGATCCGATGCACACTGCGATTATTAAGACCGTCCCTAAACTTGCCGTATTTGTCGGTAAAGTCTTCAAGCTCTAACCCTAACGGAATTTTATAGACATACTCCGTGTACTTGCTGTCCTGACTACGATTCCTGCGATACAAACGCAACTTCTCATCTTTTTTGTACAAGCCGCAATTCTCCGCAATCTTTAAAATCTTATCGCTATCGTTGCTGGAATTCGTCCGATAATAATGACTTGCGCCCCAAACACCGAGCATGCTGGCCGTTGTAACTACCTCGAATAGCAAATCACCACGCCCCCTTCTATATCACCTAGTGATAGTTGCAAGACTAACGCATTCGCGGACGTACAGAATGATTGTTGATGGCACTGATATATTCCGAGTATTCATTCGTTCGTGCTTCCATTTTGTTAACGTCTGCTCTTGCGTATAGTAAATGGTATGGAAAGACGAAACAAAAATTGCCTGTACCGATAAAATTTTTACCCATTTGGCAAAATACGAGCATAAAAAAGACGACCTATTCCGGCTCCTGGTCGTCCGTAAGATAAAATATGTCGTTAACTGGCCGCTTAATCTTTTCGCTTATTTGAAGCGCAATCTCAAGCGTTGGTTGCCTAACTCCTTTTTCATAGCGATTATATTGATGAACGCTGATCTGAAGAAACTCAGCAAACTCCGTCTGATTCATACGATGATCATGACGTAGCTCCTTCAAAGTATTTTTGACAGCCATCTCTATCACCTCGCCTAATATTTCTCCATTTTGGCGATAATTCCTTTTAGGGAGGTGTAATTTATGGTTGAGTATATCGTTTTTATAGGCATTTTGATCGCTGGTTTTTTAGCATATTTATTCCACAAACCCGGTGATCCTATATTAACTCCTGTTGCAGCTGAAAGAATTAGATGCCAGAGCCCTATCGAACGAATTTTGTATGATGCATTAGTATCTCAGGGCTACGTGGTAAGAACGCAAGTACCTTGCGGAAGATATTCGATTGACTTAGCCATACCGTCGCTCAAATTAGCCATAGAGTGTGACGGTAAAGCATATCATAGCTCTCCTACACAAAAAGCACACGATAGACGGAAAAACGCTTTTTTAAGAAAAAACGGATGGCGCGTTTTACGATTTAGTGGTAGACAAATTAACCGGGAATTATCAAAGGTTTTATATAGAATTAAAAGAGAGGCTAATAATTAGGAGGCGAAAGGGGGATTAGATATGAGCAAAGGACCATCTGAGGAAGCAATGCGAAAATTTTATGAGGCAGTAAAGCCAGCGTTGATAAGGATAGCAAAAGAATTTAAAAAGAAGAAGAAATAAGGCTCAACGAACCTTATACTCCTTACCTTTTAGCCAATCATTGAAAATATCCTTATGAACCATCCTCTTTTTTCCAATCGTTTTTACAGGGAATTGCTTACTTTGAAGTAGCCCATACGCCTTATTTCTCCCAATGCCAGTGAGTTTCATAATATCGTCAACATCAAGCATCACTTTTTCGCACATGTTTAAACCTCCTTGCAATATTCAACATCTTTTTAAATTGACTCGAGAGAAGAGATGTTCATTCGAAGGATAATTCTCTGTATAAAGATAGCCGCATTCCATAGCAGCGTTATATCAACACAGTGTATCGGGAAAACTAACCGTCGTTGATATAACGCATTTCACTATTTTATATACATTACTCCATCATCAACGGACCTTAAACTCCTTGCCTTTTAGCCATTCGTTAAATATATCCCTATGTACCATGCGCCTTCTACCGATCATTTTTACCGGAAATTGCTTACTATGCAACAAACCGTAAGCCTTATCTCTCCCTACGCCAGTCAACCTCATTATGTCGTTAGCGTCAAGCATCACTTTCTCGTTATCTACTGTCATTTCATCTTTATTTGTCACGAAATCACCTCCTTTGTTTCAAATTATCCGAAGTAAAAAGCGTGTAAACTCCGTCTATGATTCTTTTTTCAGCGTCTGTATTCGTTACTTATTCGCTTTGCACATTGAATACGTCCGCAAATAAGCCGGTAACATATCGCTGTTTAGCCAGCCGTTTAACCGCGCCAGTAAAATACGCAATAGGTTTCCGTAGCTTCTTGCGTTTTGATTTCATCGCAAAGAACGCCTCTATGCCGACTGCTGCCCGTTCCTCTTGCGCCAGGTTCATGCGGTATGTAATTGCGTAAACAGACCGCCAGTATTCCTCGATCTCTTTGACGCTATGAATATGCGAATCTAATAACCGGAAGAATCCTTGTGGAATCCATGCCGGCTTGGCCGTACGTTCTTTAGTATTAGTATTTGTTTTAGACGGAAGTGGTTTTCTTGGTGTGACATTTTCCACGGGCTCTTGTGTGACATACGGTTCAGCTTCCGGAGATGCGACGTCATAACTTGCCGGCAATATAACGATAGCATTAGACGTCTGCTGCATGTCCCTGGCCCGTTTCATTGCGTATTGGCGAATGATGCCCAACTCTTCAAGACGCTGGCAGACACGGATAATCGTGCGCCTGGACTTGCCGACTAGCTTGCCAATTGTATTTTTGCATAGGAAACTAACGCCCTTATACTTAGCTGAGTATCTGTGGAGGATATTAAGGACGCTAATTTCCGTATTTGAAAGCATTTCCTTAAATTTACACTTATATTCGCGGACTGCTTCGTTAAGCCCTTCGAGTGTTTCGAAGGTTCCGAGCGTTTCGAAAGTAGCTTCCGAAGCCACTATATCTATGGATTTCTTGCGTTTCATTGCGGTATTCTCCCTTTCGAGAGCGCCAGAACTCGTACATATGTTCGATTATACAGACATAAGTAAATAAGACTTGAATCAACCTGTTTTTTTCGATATTATGTAATTAGACTATAAGTGTGGGTGTTCGACTGTTCCAGCAGTCGGGCGCTCTTTTTTTGTGTTTTTTATTTGAATACGAAATTTAACGGTGAATGTACGCTATGTTGGTTACGCACGTCCATGTTTGTCATTTGAACATATCGCCGGACCATATTCATGTGTGAATGGCCGAGTATCTTCTGTAAACTAAACGGATCACCACCGTTAAGAATATAGAAAAGAGCGCCCGTATGCCGTAGTGTATGCGGGCTTACACGTTTATTAGTTATTTTCGCAACCTGCCCATAAAGGCGCAGATTATCACGGACAGTATGCTCGCTAATCCTCTGCCCTTCGTGAGTTAGAAATACATATTCATTTGCAAGGTCTACCGTCTCTGCCATATACTCGCTTAATAATCTCGCTGTTCTTGCGCTGATAGGCACGTATCTACCTTGCCGGGTCTTTGTGTCCGCAGCCTCCAAGCGAATTGTCAGCGTCTTAAAGTCAACATTTTGCCTCTTAATGTCGACCAGTTCGCAAACACGAACCATTGTGTCAAGCAAAGTAAACGCTATGACCTTCGTACGAAAACCACTATAAGTAGTATCGTCAATGGCTCCGATTAACCTCCGAAACTCTTCCGGCGTTAAAGACTCTACAACGTCAACTGGCGCTTTAATCGGCTTGAAGCGTCTATGAATCGGCTCACTAATCCACGCCTTTTCCTCATAGCAATACCGCAAAAATGTCCGAATTGTACGGACGCGGATATTAACCGTTGCAGGCGCGTAGTCCAATTCTTCAATCATGTGCGTTATCCAACCGACAAAGAGCTCCGTTGTCATCTCTTCCGCAACAATCTCACGGTTTATGTAGTCCTTAAAATAGCCGAAATGGGCGTAGTGCTCCTTAATGGTTCTTTTCGTCAAGCCTTCGCCCTTTTTAACGATCATAAATTCCTCGAACATTTCCGTTATGGTCATCGGTATCTCAATCGTTTTCTTGCGGTTAAATCTTCGTAGGTTTCCTTTGCGCATAAAAAAATCCCCTTCCGCAATAATCTGCGTAAGAGGACAAACGGTTTTTATCGACTATTAATACGGTCTTCCTTTCCGGTCCTGTACGGTCTTTCCTTAGACCGGGCGAAAACCGTGTAGGTCATCGTATCAATCACCGGATACATAGTCCGGATAAATAGCGTAATGGCGGGACCGCCTGGGAATCGAACCCAGCTGACCACACACGGTGGTCACAAGCGGTTTTGAAGACCGTGGAGGGCACCAGCACCCCAATCAGCCCCGTAAAGACTCTTCCTATTATAAGGGCAAATGGTGCTGTTTTCAAGACTAATGCTTCCTTTCTTGTCGTATCGCGGCACAAGGCTTATAATAAAGACAGGAAAATATGTGTGTAGGTGAAGGAAATGCTAGAAGGCTGGTTTATGTATTTTATATTGTTTTGGGTTGTTGTTTTGATTTCTTTCTTCGCGATCGGCGGCTTTTTTATGTTCCGTAAATTCTTAAAGCGCATGCCGAAAGAAGATGGCAAATCGGATTTGGATTGGGAAGAGCATTACGTCAATGAAACACGCCATCTATGGCAGCAGAAGGAAAAAGATCTGCTTGAGGATCTAGTAAGTCCAGTGCCGGAGCTATTCAGAGATGTAGCAAGAATGAAAATAGCCGGCAAAATCGGCGAACTTGCCCTAAAGGAAAAGGCAGCACAAATCGATCAGGACCTCCTGATTCGCGGCTATATTTTAGCCACTCCAAAAAGAGATCACAAATTTCTCCGCAAGAAATTGACGGAAAAACAGATAAATATGACTCCATACGAGCACTTATTTTAGGCCATTTCGTATCATCGGAATGGTTTTTTATTATACGGGCTTTTAAAAGCCACACATAGTTTCAGCACGGGTGGATTGGAATGGAAGTCACTCGACTCCTGCGGAGTAGCATACCAAGAGGGAGACCCCACAGACGCGAATGCGTCGAGGAGGCTCCCGGTAGCCCCGCGGAAAGCGAGTGTCTGGAACGGAAATCCACACATGCTTAATTCAATTCTTGAAATTAAATAGGATAGTCTGAATATCTAATGAATAGAAATGAAGAGTACTCTATCCAAAAAAGGAGAAATCCAATGACCATAAAAGAAGTCTTATTAAAACAACTATCCGCCTGCCTAGACCAGCCCAATTGGTTTGTCCCGTTATCCGCTGCCATAGAAGGACTATCAGCAAAAGAAGCATCATTCAAGTCAGGTACCGCCAATTCGGTCTGGCAGATCATCGCCCACCTTACCTTCTGGAATGGCCGGTATCTAACAAGATTCAAAGAATTGCCGCTCGCCCAAACCCATATCGCCAATGACGAAACATTCAGCACCAATGAATCCGTTACGGAAGAGGATTGGCAGTCTGCCATAAAAGCTCTTCAAAACGTATTGTCTGAGTGGATCAAAGCCCTGGAAGAATGCAGTGAAGAAAAGCTTCTCTTATCCGCTTATAAAGAACCATTTGAACCCTGGTCGTCTGTCATTTCCAACCTAACCATCCACAACGCCTATCATATCGGACAGATCGTCGAAATACGGAAAATGTATGGACTTTGGGACCCTAAGAATGGAGTCCATTAATCGCAAACGCAAAAAGCCGCCGAGCGCAATGCCCGGCGGCTTTCATTCTATCAAGTTGTTTTCGGATTCCCCGATCCATGCAGCTCCTGATGAAGCTTCCGGAAATTCATATACATCGCTATCCTCCACGGTAAGATCATTGAAAACGCGAGAATCCAAAACATGCCGCTCAGCTGACCGTAATCAATCGTTGAGCTAAGGACCATTTTCCCAATAATCCGGATAACAAGCAATCCTATCAATATAAAAGCGAAAGCTTTGGAACGCTTCAGGTAAATGTCGCTGTCTCTGATTTCAAAGGAAGAAGTCTTAATTAAAAGGATGGAAAACAGCATTCCAACTGTGGCTGCTTCTAAGATCTCCATTGGAGTTACGCGAAAATAAGGAACGACAAACATAAGAGCACCTGTGCTCATAAAAATCGGTGGCAAGATGATTTTCTTGGCGGTAGCCGGCTTTTTTGCAGCCTTCATGCGGATGAACATCACGAAGATCGCCATAATAACGGCACCGATTGATGAAATTAATACAAAGTCCATTCGATTTCATCCTCTATTTCATTTGATTACTACCCATATTATATCTTAATAGGCTTGATTTAGGTACTCAGAAGGATAAAAGTTCATTAAAAAAAGCCACTTCAGCTGATACCCGGACACATCCGTATGTCCAGGGTACCCTGAGTCAGCTCCTAGCTTAATACCCGATTCACTGCTTCTAATACACGGCCTTCATCAAATGGTTTTATGATAAAGTCTTTCGCGCCGGCTTCAATGGATTCAACCACTACCTTCTGCTGGCCCATGGCTGAACACATGATTACTTTTGCATTAGGGTTGTCCCTCTTAATTTCCCTGACAGCCTCAAGTCCGCTCATTTCAGGCATTGTGATATCCATCATCACCAGATCAGGCTTCAGATTTTCGAATAGGTTCACGGCTTCTTTTCCGTTTTCCCCTTCTCCCACAATTTCGTGGTCTGCTTTTTTCAAAATGCTGCCAAGGGTAACCCTCATAAACTTTGCATCATCTACTATTAATATTCTCGCCACCGCTGTTTCCCCCTTGTAGTGCATTGGAAGCTATATCTCTATTATACTATAATAATAGTAAAAAATACCCATAATAACAAATAATAAACATCTTGGGAAAGAAATTCATTTCCTTTTGTGAAAAACACTCTTCCACGCTCAAAGAACACATATTACAATATATCGAAGTATCAGATAAATAGCAATTGAAAGAATATGACAAATTTCGACCAGATTGCATAGCCCTTTTTACTTATAGCAAAAAAGGAGCACATTCCCTAATTGAATGTGCTCCTGCTTTTAAAAACCTCTAAATCCGCCAAAAAACGGTGAAAGGAATATGATTATTTTTGTCATCCAGTCAAAGAATAAGACGACACCCATGATCATCATCAAAACACCGCCGATTTTCATGATCTTGGCGCTGTTTCGCCTGATCCATTGCATTTTTCCGATAAAGAAGGAGAGAACAAAGAATGGAATAGCAAAGCCAAGAATATAGGCAAACATGTAAACCATGGCAGAATTAGGATTTGTGACAGCTAATGACCACACCGCCCCTAATATTGGACCCGTACACGGAGTCCAGCCTGCTGCGAAGGCCATTCCGATCAAAACTGAGCCAAAAAGGCCAGATGGACGGTTCTTAAATTCAAAACGCCTTTCCTTCATAAGAAATTCCGGTTTAATGATACCTACGATCAATAATCCAAAGATGAATACAAAGATAGCGCCAATTTGCCTGATTAAATCCTGGTATTGCTGAAAGAATTGGCCAAGCAAAGTCGTGCCAAACCCAATTGCGATAAAAATCGCCGAAAATCCGATCAGGAAGAATAGCGTATGAAGCATGCTTCTTCTCTGCAGCATTGCATTCTCTTCTTTAATCTCCCCTACAGACATTCCGGTAATATACGATAAAAACGCCGGATATAATGGCAGGCAGCAAGGCGATACAAAGCTTAAAAACCCTGCCCCTAATGCAATAAATACATTCAAATCTGTCATAGTCACAACTCCTGATACTCATTCATTCCCATTTCATTCTAACAAATCCCATGTAGAAAAGATAATGGATAGAATGTGAACATTTTGTGTCCCGAATATTACACACATTTCTGAGTAAACCACCTGCTATTATATTAATTTATATTAGATTTCAACCTAAAACATGTATTTTTAATGTAAATGTTAATAAAGTTTAAAACAAGTTTCTTTTGAATTAATTACCATTATTCGATATACTAGGATAGGACTTAACAAATTCTGTTATTATCTTTCAGCTTTTGACATGGAATCGAATTGGCAGAGTAAAGCCTACATATAAGAAATTATCAGAGAGGAACTATTGGCCATGTGTAAACAGGAACTGCTTACATTGATTGAACAAAAAAGAACAGAGTTAATTCAAGTGGCCATGAAAAGCGGCTTAAGCTCTGCCGCAGCAATCCGGTACAGCCAGGAACTGGATGCCCTATTAAATGAATATAACCGAACCTTTATAAAAAAAGTGCAGACACATTAGAAAACAGCCGAAAAATAATAAGGATTCTTTTAAATTTGATCACTCTACGCTATTCAAACTAATAAACAATCAACAGAAGAATAACTTACATATGTGAACTGCATTCCTCATTGTTGGACATCTTCTAACAATGAGGAATGCAGTTTTTTTATGGCTTTCTTTCTCTAAAAATTATGTTCAGCTTTATAGGAAACGTGATAGCCATCTTATTAAATAGTTAAAAATAAAAAGCCGCACACAATTATTACAATTGTCTGCAGCTTTTCTTTTTATACTTCAGCCTTAATATTTGCAAGGTTTCCAATAATAGCATCTGTGATTTCAACCGTATTGTATGTTCCGCCGATATCACGGGTCAGAATGCCCTGGCGTGTAGTTTCCCGAATAGCTTTATTCACAAGTTCCGCTTCTTCCTTTAACCCAAGGTGGTCCAGCATTAAGGCTGCACTTCCTATTGCCCCGATTGGATTGGCAATTCCCTTTCCTGCAATGTCAGGTGCGGAACCGTGTACCGACTCAAACATGCTAGGAGTGCGCTTTTCTGGATTTAGATTCGCGCTTGCCGCTAACCCTAAGCTCCCAGCGAGTGCGCTCCCTAGATCGGAAAGGATATCAGCGAAAAGGTTTGAAGCTACAACAACCTCTAATTCTTCAGGGCGCAATACAAAGTTCGCTGCCATAGCATCTACTAGCCATTGATCCGTCTCAACATCAGGATAATCTTTACTAACTCTGGCAAACACTTCATCCCATAAGACCATGCCATATTGCTGAGCATTGCTTTTTGTCACGCTGGTTACTTTCTTCCGCTTGCGCGTCCGTGCCATATCAAATGCAAAGCGTATAATTCGTTCACATCCATGTTCGGTAAATAGTGCCGATTGTACCGCTACCTCTTTTCCAGCACCACGCCCGCTAAAGTTTCGCCCGCCAATTCCTGAATACTCACCTTCAGAATTTTCGCGGATCAGAATCCAATTTAATGAATCTACATTCGGGTGGTTTAGCCTTCTAGGTACACCTGGCAAAAATTCTATTGGACGGATATTAGCCCACTGATCAAACCCTTGACAGATTGCCAGTCGAAGGCCCCAAAGACTGACATGGTCAGGAACTCCAGGAAATCCTACTGCACCAAAATAAATAGAATCATAGTCTCTTAACCTATCAACACCATCGTCATCCATCATTCTTCCGGTCTTTAGATAATATTCACATCCCCATGGAAAAAAATCATTTTCAAATGAAAACTTTCCATTTGATTGTTTTGAGAGATGCTCAAGAACTCTTAACCCTTGCTCTACTACTTCTCCCCCAATGCCATCTCCAGGTATGACCGCAATTCGGTATTTTTTTGTTTCAGTCATGATCAATATCCTCCTCCGTTAATTCTCCCAATTTGGGAGTGAAGTATTTAAATCTTTAAACCAATCTTAAATAACGTATACATTATTGTCAATTATTATTCGAATTTTTGTTATTTTTATCTTTTTTATTGACATTAATGTATTTATTAATGTAATATTCAGACAATAGTACACCATAATTATTTTTTGGAGGTTTTTTGAAAGCGGTAACAAACTTAATTTTAAAAGGGGGAAAAGGTATGACATACCTAAAATCATTTTGGAGTCAAATGTGGCATTGGAATGATCAAGTCAAGGTATTGCCCAAAAGCTTACTGAGCTTATTAACAAGCGGAAATTCTTCAGCCGCAGAAAAGCTTGCAGTCACAGAAAAAACGAAAATAACTTCTCAGAACGGTGCTAATCTTGAACCTGAACAGAACAAGAAAACCAACTATAACAGATCTCAACTCATTGGACTATTCACTGGTCCAGCGCTATTCCTACTTATTAGTTTTTTTGTATCTCCCGAAGAGCTGCCAATTGAAGCTGCCAAAGTCCTTGCCATTGTCGCATGGGTAGCTACCTGGTGGGTGACAGAAGCGATCCCTATTCCGCTTACCTCTTTATTGCCAATCATTTTATTCCCTCTTTTTGGAATCATGGAGACTGGGGAGGTATCTGCATCTTACGGTGATTCATTAATTTTTCTGTTTGCCGGCAGCTTTATGATTGCTCTGACAATGGAAAAGTGGAACCTTCATAGAAGAATTGCTCTTGGCATCATTTCATTAATAGGAACGAATCCCAGCATGATCATTCTTGGCTTTATGGTTGCCACCGGCTTCTTATCGATGTGGATCTCAAACACGGCAACTACTATGCTGATGGTGCCCATGGCCCTTGCTGTGACAAAACAAGTCTCTGATTCTCTTGAAAATAATAATATAAATGTTAATACCACACCAGGTCAGTTCCCATTTGGTACAGCATTAATGTTAGGAACGGCATACGCCGCCACTTTAGGCGGATTTGGAACCTTGATAGGTGCACCCGCTAACACCATTTTGGCCGCTACGGTCAAAAGTTTGTACAGTGTTGAAATTTCTTTCGCACGCTGGATGTTATTTGGCGTTCCCTTAGTGGTAATCCTAATTCCCCTGGTTTGGCTATATCTCGTAAAAATAGCTTTTCCAATGAAGGTCAAGCAAATCTCTGGCGGAAGGGAGATCATAAGACAAGAACAGAAAAACCTTGGGCAAATGAGTTTTGAAGAAAAAGTAGTCTTAACTGTCTTTACTCTTACTGCTCTCGCTTGGATTACACGCAGTTTCATATTAAAAAACTATATACCTGGAATTGATGATACGATCATCGCTTTAATAGGTGCATTTATTTTATTTTTGGTTCCTGCAAAAAATAAAGCGGGCAATATTTTGGATTGGGATACTGTAATGAAACTGCCATGGGGAATTTTATGGCTTTTCGGAGGAGGATTGGCCATTGCAGCTGGAATATCGAACTCAGGACTTGATCAGTGGATTGGCAGCCAGCTTATAAATTTTACAGATGTTCCAATGTGGATAACATTGGCTCTTATCATAGGTGTAATTACTCTCCTCACTGAGTTCACATCTAATACGGCTACATCAACAATGGTTTATCCGATTGTTGCTGCAGCAGCTGCTGCATTGGGAACGGACCCAATTATTCTAATGGTTGCTGCTTGTATGGGGGCCACCTTTGCTTTTATGTTTCCTGTTGCAGCTCCGCCAAATGCCATTGTATTTGCTACTGGATATATAAAAATGAGTTCAATGGCTAAAACTGGGATATGGTTAAACCTTGGTGCTATCATTCTATCAATTATTATAGTTTCCTTTCTTGTCCCTCCTATCTTTGATGGATTGATCCCATAAAACCTGAAAAACTAAGCCAGTATCTAGGATACTGGCTTTTTGCCTGTTTGATTTAGTTTTTCTATCGCCGCAATAATTTCCATACGGGCCCGATTCCTATGTGATTGCATAACCATCCGGGCAGCAGCTCCATCTTTTGCTTTCATACAAGAGATAATGGCCTTATGCTCAACAATGGACATATTTGGTATAGGACGATGGTTAATGGAAAATAAACGTGCTCGATATAACTGATCCGAATGAATATCGACAACCGCACTCATGCGCTTACTCCCCGCAAATTTGATGAGCATGCTATGAAACTCGTCGTCCAAGACAGCCCATTTTTTCAGATCTTTTTCCTCAAGTGCTTTTTCTTGCTCCACTATTAATAAATCAAGCTGTTCAAACTCCATGTTACCAATTTTCCGGGTAGCCTTCTCAACTGCCAAACCATCCATTTTTTCTGCAATTTCATAAATCTCATTAAGATCTTCTTTTTCAATAGGCTCAACTATAAAACCTCTTCGCGGAATCAGGCGGACCATCCCTTCTGTTTCTAATCGAACAAGAGCCTCTCTCACTGGAGTTCTGCTCATTTGTAAGATTTCAGCTAATTCCCGTTCAAGAATTGTCTGGCCGGGAGACAGAATTAACTCACGAATCGCCGTCCTGGCGATATGATAGGCACGCTGAGGCAGTCTATATTTATCAATGCCTTCAAGATTAGCAACAAGAAACTCAATCTCTTTATCCAACCCCGAATGGGCCAAAGAAACTTCTTGTTCTCCTGCTTTTTTTTCACTTTTCATTTATTTCACCTATCCAGTTTTTATCTATAGTTTTTAGAAACTTAATATCAGTTTATCAAAACACATTCTGCTGGAACAGTATTGCATATCCATTCTGGTTAAAATAAGAACGCGCCTATTTTTGTACAGAAACCTAATTGTACTATCTATTAATAACAATCGATAATTTATAATTTGCATGCTTATTTAAATCTGTTAAAAATTGACTTAACCGCTCATTGGACGGAAATTTGCATTCAAGTATATAACAGCCATCCCCGCTGATTTTAAAATTATGTATGATTTCCTGCTGTGTTTTTACGAAGGTCAGGTACGGCTGATGATTCATACTTTGAGTAATAACCGTAATAAAAGCATGGATGGAATACCCTAATTTCTCCTGGTTCACTTTGATTGTGTATCCCTCAATTACGCCCTGATCTTCTAATTTTGCCACTCTTGATGCGGCCGCCTGGCCAGTTAAATGGACATTCTCCCCCAGCTCCTTCATGGTGATCCGGCTGTTTTTGGAGAGTTCCTCCAAAATACGCTGATCCGTGTGATCCAGCATTTTTTCAACTCCTTTCACTTTTCAAGTTAAACGGCAAAAAGACTTGATTTTATCTATGTAAGTACCAATGGGTCTTAGTATAAACTATACGTAAATCAAAGAAAAGGAGTACATTTATATGAATATACAGCAAATCCGCAACGCTACACTAGTCGTCAATTATGCAGGGAAAAAGTTTTTAATTGATCCCTTTTTAGCCGAAAAAGGGACTTACCCGCCTTTTCCAAATTCATTAAGACAAGATGAAAACAATCCTTTAACAGAGCTTCCAATCTCCATTGATGAAATTATTCATAATGTGGATGCAGTGATTGTTACCCACCTGCATTTAGACCACTTTGATGATGCAGCCAAACAGGCATTGCCAAAGGACATTAACATGTTTGTGCAAAATGAAGTAGATGCTGCTGAAGTGAAAAATGCTGGTTTTAATAATATTGAAGTCCTCCATGAGAATACTGTTTTTGAAGATATCCAACTAATAAAAACAAAGGGCGAACATGGCAGGGGCGAAATTCTAAAAATGGCCGGTCTCGTTTGTGGAGTAGTCTTCAAACATCACAGTGAAAAAACACTTTATGTAGCAGGAGATACAGTTTGGTATGATGCTGTTCAGGAAGTTATTGAAACACACAGCCCTGAAGTCATTGTTGTAAATGGCGGAGATAACCAGTTTCTTGAAGGCGGCTCGCTTGTTATGGGGAAGAAGGATATCTATGAAGTTTCCAAAGCTGCCCCGGATGCCAGGATTATTTCTGTCCATATGGAGGCAGTCAACCATTGGACACTATCAAAGGAAGAGTTAAAAAGCTATAGTAAAGAAAACGGCTTTTCCGATCAACTATTAGAGCCTGAAGATGGAGAATCCTACTCCTTTTAAGAGATGAAAAGACGTGTGGCCATTCACACGTCTTTTCTATTACCCTACTGCATCCTCCACTTTTTCAGCAGACCCATTCTGCAGCAGATACATTTTATGATACAAGCCCCGCTTTGCAAGCAATTCCTGATGCGTTCCTCTTTCTACTATTTCCCCCTGATGAAGAACGAGAATCAATTCTGCATCCTGTATCGTAGACAATCGATGAGCAATCGCAATCGTCGTCCGGCCCTTCCGCATTTTTTCCAGTGCGGTTTGAATCGCTTCCTCTGTTTCTGTATCAATATTGGCTGTTGCTTCATCGAGCACAAGAATTTTCGGATTGGCAGCAATCGTTCTTGCAAAGGCAATAAGCTGTCTTTGCCCGCTCGAAAAAGTCGAGCCGCGCTCAACTACCGCATGCTCATATCCGTCGTCAAGCTTTTCTATGAATGCATGGGCCTGAACAAACTGAGCTGCAGCTTTAATCTCTACATCTGTCATTTTCTCATTATGAAGTCTGATGTTATCTTTAATCGTCCCGTAAAATAGGAAAGGATCCTGTAGGACGAGCCCCATCTTCTTGCGCAATTCTTCCGCTGGATAAGACTTAATGCTTTTTCCGTCAATGAAAATATCACCGCGCTCAAATTCATAGAATCGCATCATTAAATTAATGATTGAGCTCTTGCCGCTTCCGGTATGTCCAACCAGGGCAACGGTTTCACCCGGCTTGGCTGTAAAAGAAATATTTTTCAACACATCCCGTTTGCCGTCATAGGAGAAGCTGAGGTTCCTGAACTCAATCTCTCCCTCCTTAATTCCATCAGACAGGTTATCCTCCTGTGCAGGAGCAAGCTCCTTTTCGTCCAGCAGCGCAAACACTCTTGAAGCCGCAATGATTGCCTGCTGATACATGGAAAGCCTCATCATGATCTGATTCACAGGCTCAAAAAAGCGGTCCAGAAAACTGACAAAGGCATACAGCACACCGATTTCGATCGGACTGTTAAAAGAAGAAATACCAAAGAAGCTCAATACAATAATAAGTGCCAGAACATACACAAGGTCAATGGCCGGCCTTAACAGCAATCCATCCATTTTGATATTGCGCATACCTGCTTGGTAATGCTGCTTATTGATATCACCAAATTCCTTCTGCAGCCTTTTTTCCTGCCTGAAAACTTGTATGATGGACATTCCCTGCAGTGATTCACTCAGCTTTGCATTCAGCTGGCTCAGTCTTTCCCTTAAGTCCTTATAAAATACAGAACTGTATTTACGGTACGTACGAATGATCATAAAAAGAATCGGGAGAATCACCAGGCAGAATAGAGCCAGCTTCACATTCAGGATAAACATCGCCACAAAGATCCCTGTCAAAAGGAAGGCACCCTGAATAAAGGTAACCAGGACACTGACAAACATATCTTTAATCGCCTCTGTATCATTGGTAACCCTGGATACAATGCTTCCGGCAGGCGTTTTATCAAAGTATTTCAAGCCCAGTGACTGAACTTTTGAAAAGACATCCACACGCAGCTGCTGAATGATTTTAAGGGCAATTTCCTGAAATTTCAGCAGCTGAAAATAGGATACCAGCACATTCATGATCTGAATGCCCAGATATGCTGCACCAAGAGCAATTAACGGCTCGAAAACCAGGTTCCTTGGTGTTAAATAATCGTCGATAAAAATTTTGACAAGAATCGGCCCCAGTATGTCTCCAATCGTCGTTAACAGAAGCAGACTGAAGGCAAGTATGATTGTTTTCTTATGCGGTTTTGTATAGGAAAGCAGCCGGAAAAGGACCATCCGCTGCTCTTTCCCCTTCATAATCGGTGTCTTTTCCATCGTCTTATCCCCCATGCTCCACAAGCTCTTCCAGCTGCTGGCGCAGATACATATTCTTATACCAGCCTTCTTCAGCCATCAGTTCATCATGTGAACCCCGCTGAACAATTTTCCCTTCATCCAGCACCAATATCAGATTCGCATGCTGAATGGCGCTCAGCCTGTGAGCGGTTATGATCGTTGTCTTGCCTGCCCGCTCACCACGCAATGAAGTGAGAATCGCTTCCTCCGTTTTCGCATCAACGGCAGAAAGGGAATCATCCAAAATCAATACCTCCGGTTTCACCAGAAGGGCTCGTGCAATAGAAATACGCTGCTTCTGTCCTCCGGAAAGAGAGACCCCTCTTTCACCCACAACGGTTTTATAGCCATCTGTGAATTCGAGAATATCTTCATGGATATTGGCCAGTTTCGCCTCCGTATAAATATCTTCAAGGTCTGCATCCGGTCTCGTGAAAGCTATATTTTCAGCAACGGTGGCCGAGAACAGGAAGTGCTCCTGCGGGACATAGCCAACTGCTTCCCTCAGCTTATCGATTTTATAGCGGTTAATAGGATGTCCGGCAAAAAGAATTTCCCCTTTATAGCCTTCAAACTCACGGATCAATAGCTTCAGCAGTGTGGTTTTGCCCGCACCCGTTTTACCTGCTATGCCGAGAGTCTCTCCTCTTTCCAGCCTAAAATGAATATCCTTAAGAAGCGCTTCCTGTTCACCCGGATAGGCGAACTCCTCAATCCTGTACTCAATATCTCCGCTAGGAACTTCATTGATGCCAGTCTCATCATCCTTAATATCGATTTCTTCTGCTAGAAGCACAGAGACTCGATCATAGGAGGCGCGGCCTCTCTCAACAATGTTGAACAGCCAGCCAAATGCGAGCATGGGCCAAATCAGGAGACCTAGATAGGTAGTAAATGAAACCAGCTGCCCGATTGTCAGCTCTCCTGCAATCACATATCTTGATCCAAATGCAATAGATAGGAAGAAAGAGATCCCTACAATAATGCTGATCGTCGGATCAAACAAAGAATCAACACGTGCAACAGAAATGTTTTTTTGCACTACATCTTCAGACTGCCTGCGGAAATCTTCAATATCTTCTTTTTCCTGGCCGAATGTCTTAATCACTTTAATTCCTGAAACACTTTCCTGAGTTTTGTCATTTAGTGAAGAAAAAGCCTCCTGTGCTTTGTGGAACCGTTTATGAAGAAGTGTTCCATACCAGCTTGTCAAAAGTGCCATGAACGGCATCGGAATCAGACTGATAAGTGTAAGCTTCCAGCTGATTGTTGTCGCCATGGCGATGATAACGAACCCGCCTGTCGCCAGTGAATCGACAAATGTGAGGACCCCCGCTCCTGCCGTCTGCTGAATCGCCTGCAGATCATTTGTTGCATGGGCCATCAAGTCCCCCACCCGCTTTTTCTGGTAGAAGGACTGTGACATATTCGTAAAATGCTGATAAAGCCTGTTGCGCAGGAGTTTGGACAGCTTAACCGCTGATCCAAAAATCATGATGCGCCAATAATAGCGGAGCACATACATCATGAGGGCTGTAACAGCAAGTATTCCTATCCACATTAATAAGGCTTTTGCAGTCAGCTCGCCATTTTTAATCGAGTCGACCACAATGCCGACCACCTTTGGCGGAACCAGCTGAAGCATTGCCACAAATAACAGCAGAATAATCCCGTTTACATAAGCCTTTTTCTCCTGCTTAAAAAACCACATCAAATCAAAAAAAACCTTCATACCCCATCCTCCGAAATTCGAAACATAATAGCTTAAATAGTTTATCAAATATTAAGAAAATAAGGAAGATTTTTTCTCGCAAGAAAAAAGCACCCCTTTGGATGCTTTATTGCCCTAATGCTTCTATTCGGTTGATCAGGCTTGTTGCTTCATTAATGGTAGTGAATAGCTCTGAGTTCTCCAGCTGATCCAATGCTAGGCTGCCGTTCTCCAATACTTTATTGATCTCAGCCAGAAGCGCTTCATTCTGTGTAACCAGCTCCTGATGAACACCCTCTGCCAGCGTCGGGATATCCTGAAGGGCGATAAACTCTTCAACTTCCTGCTTAAGTGTCGTCAATCTGTCTTCAAGTTCCTGCTTTAATGCCGGATCCGCTGCCGCCTCCTGAATCATTTGCGGCGCCTCTTCAGCAAAGTCGCTTAATGTATTGATATGCTCAGTCGCTTCATTAACATAGTCAATGGAATTATTCACTTCTCCCAGAACGGAACAGCCGCTTAATAACATGGAAACGGTAAGGAGCCCTATAAGAATTACTTTTTTCATTTGCTCGTTCCTTTCATGATTTGTCATAGTATAAATACGCTCTGTTTCAAAGAAGGTTTCATTTTGGATATAAAAAAACCACCTTCCTTGTATTGTAACAGAAAAGTGGTTTCAGATGGGATGCTTGTCCCTGATTACTTGCCAGTCTGCTTGTTCATGGCATTCATCATTTGGTTGATCTTCTTCTGAGATGGCTTCATGCCCATTTGCATCATCATCATTTTAAGCATTTGTTCATTAATTGGCGGATTTTTCTCCAGGTAGCTCATCATATATTTTCGAGCAATGAAAAATCCTAGTGCTACACCGGCAAGAAGCGCCAGTACACCAACTAGAATGTACATACCCATACTAACTTCCTCCTTCATGTTGTCTATCATACAGTGTACTAGACCAAAGGTTATTATACAATATTTGCTTCATTTTTTCTCATATTTTAGACGAATTTTCTCTCTTTTATCGGTTTTAGCCACCCATAGCGCTTATGCTTGAGGTCAACAGCCAGGAAGGAGGACTCGCTTTTTCGCAGTACTTCGAAAAATACCGTCTCTGCCTCATAGCTGCCGGCCGCTTCTAAAACCAGGCTCCGTTCAAATACTTCAAGCTTCGCCCTGCTTCTTTTGCTCATCTCTATATAGTATGCACTTTTTTCTATTATAAAGTCCTTTTTTCGCTGCAGCTGCTGATGGATGTATTGATGCACTTTCAAACCCGGGATTGGCTTAGTCACAAAATCAATTTGCTTCGATAGAATAGACTTCATTTCACCTGACGAATGCTCATACTCTTCAAACAACTGAAAAAACATTCGCTCTCTGCCAAAATAATGGGCCGCAAATTCATCTTCTATTAAATACAATTGATAAGCTCTCATCTGGCCCCTCCTTCCGGGACAATCCATTTCTTTCAATTATAAGCAACCAAAAATAAGGAATGTGTCTGAAGATGTTAAAAACTTTCACTAATTTTGTCGAAAACGAAGAATTCAGTTAATTATGAGGATTCTTGCTGGGAGAACTGCTATAATAGCTGCTCAAAATATTTACTTCGTCATTTTCCCGGTTTTACTGAAATATAATCCTGTTTTTTTAAATATAAACCTATCTCACAAAAAAGGAAGAGCCTCTCAGCTCTCCCTTTCCGGTAAATATTATCCCTGCAGCAATGCTTTTACGCGTGCCACAACGTTTTCAACTGTGAATCCGTATTCTTCCATGATCTTCTCACCTGGTGCAGATGCGCCGAAGGTATCGATTGCAAGAACATCGCCTTCGTCTCCTGCATAGCGGTGCCATCCAAGTGAAGATCCCATTTCAATGGCAAGACGCTTCTTGACTGTCTTAGGAATTACGCTTTCTTTGTACTCTTTTGATTGAGCTTCGAACCGGTCCCAAGCAGGCATGCTCACTACAGATGCATGGATGCCTTCGCCTTCAAGCGCTTTTTGTGCTTCAACAGCCAGGCTAACCTCAGATCCTGCAGCAAGCAATAATACATCCGCGTTGCTGTTGGAAGCTGGTGAAACAACATAAGCACCTTTTTGTACGCCTTCGTATGCCGCTGAATCCGTTCCTTTTAATGTAGGAAGGTTTTGACGGGTCAATACTAATGCAGTTGGCTTGTTTGTTGATTCAATTGCTGTTTTCCATGCAGCTGCTGTTTCATTTCCGTCAGCAGGGCGGACAACAGATAGGTTTGGCATTGCACGCAATGCAGCAAGCTGTTCTACAGGCTCATGTGTAGGTCCGTCTTCACCTACAGCGATACTGTCATGTGTGAATACATACGTAACAGGCAGGTTCATAAGTGCAGCCAGACGGATTGCCGGGCGCAGGTAATCAGAGAACACGAAGAATGTTCCGCCGAATACTTTTAATCCGCCGTGAAGGGCCATACCATTAAGTGCAGCACCCATTGCAAATTCACGTACACCAAACCAGATGTTGCGGCCGTCAAATGACTCAGCTGTAAAGTCGCCTGTACCTTTAATCATTGTTTTGTTGGAGCCTGCAAGGTCTGCAGAACCGCCAAAGAAAGAAGGCAGGTTTTGTGCGATTGCATTTAGCACTTCTCCGGAAGATGCACGGCTTGCAAGGCTCTTTCCTTCTTCATAAACAGGGATGTCTTTATCCCAGCCTTCTGAAAGCTCGCCATTGATTGCCTGCTCCAGCTGTTTTCCTAACTCAGGATGCGCTTCTTTATACTGTGCAAAAAGGTCTTCCCATTCCTGCTGCTTCTTAGAGCCGCTTTCTACAACCTGCTGCTTGAAGTGATCATATACTTCCTGAGGAACATGGAAATCTTCTTCGAAAGTCCACTTATAGGCTTCTTTCGTTAATTTCAATTCATCAGCACCCAGTGGCGCACCGTGAACATCAGATTTACCTGATTTGTTTGGAGAACCGTAGCCAATGACTGTTTTAACCTCAATCATTGTTGGTCGGTTTTCATCCTGCTTCGCTTCCTCAATTGCTTTTGCAATTTCGTGAAGATCATTGCCGTCTTCTACGCGGATATACTGCCAGCCGTATGACTTGAATCGCTGTTCAACACTTTCAGAGAAAGACTTATCAAGGTCACCATCAAGTGAGATATCATTTGAATCATATAGAACAACCAGTCTTCCAAGCTTTAAGTGGCCAGCAAGGGAAGCAGCTTCAGCCGAAACGCCTTCCATAAGGTCTCCGTCACCGCAGATGCTGTATGTATAGTGGTCAACAACATTGAAGTTGTCTTTGTTGTATGTTGCAGCCAGGTGGCGTTCAGCCATTGCCATACCAACAGCCATTGCAATACCTTGTCCTAATGGGCCTGTTGTTGCGTCAACACCTGGAGTATGGCCATATTCAGGGTGACCTGGCGTCTTGCTTCCCCACTGTCTGAACTCTTTAATGTCATTCATGGAAACATCATAGCCAGAAAGATGAAGAAGGCTGTATAAAAGCATGGAGCCATGTCCTGCAGAAAGGACGAAACGGTCACGGTTGAACCATTCAGGATTTTTCGGGTTATGGTTCATGAAGCGTGTCCAAAGCGTATAAGCCATTGGCGCTGCACCCATCGGCATCCCCGGATGGCCGGAATTCGCCTTTTCAATGGCGTCGATTGATAAAGTACGAATGGAACTGATGGATAGTTCATCTGTGTGATTAAACATTCAATACATCCTTTCGAGTAGTAATTCTTTACTCTTTTAATATTATCGGGTGTCCTTTTTTTTCACAACCAATAGGGTCAGGAAAAGGACAAAAAAGCCGGTTTGTTACTATATTGACACAAAAAGACCCGGCGTATGTAAAAAAAGCGGAGATAGCCGGTAATAGAAGTCATCTCCGCTTTCTATTAAAAGAAGGAATACAGCATTGTGTATCCCTTGCAATTATAATATTAGTGAAGGCGGTTTTTATTTTGGAATTCTTTTAGTTTTTTCGGAGTTACGTCATTTCCTTTCGGGTCAACGATTGTAACACCTTTAAGCGTGTTCAGCATGCCAGAGCGAAAAGTCTCCAAATACTCTTTGCGGAGAGAAGTCTGTTCTTTTGCTTCTGCTTCTGTTAAACCTGATTCCTTTGCCTTCTTTGCCAGTTCATTAATTCGGGCAAGTTTTTGTTTTGGCAGCATATATTAAAGCTCCTTTATATCAAAAGTTTACCTTTGGATGTTCTAATAGAAGTTTTTATTATACAATAGCTTCAGATATGGAACAATCTGAAACTCAACTGCCATCATACTAAAAAAGAACACTTTTGACAAGAAAAGTGCTCTATTCAGCAAGTGATTCCATATACTCTTTATACCTTCTATGGACTGTTGCTTTTGAGATATTATAGCCAAAGCCCCTGAGTGTTGCAGCAATCTCTGCAAATGTTAACTCGTTTTTCCTTAGCCGGGCAATTTCCTCTATCGGTACCTCTATTCTTTCCCTGCCGCCATTTGCTCCCTGATTGCTTAAGTTCTTCTCGGGGCGGTATCCTTTATCAACAGCCCGCTGCATGCCGCGTCTAATTTTGATGTTATGAAGCTTCCTCTGATATTCTTCTACCATCCCCACAATGTTCAGCACCATCGAATCTGATTCCGAAAGCTCGAGCTGGCCGTTATTCGAAATGCTGTACAGCTGAACTTCTTCCTTTAGGATGCAATGGAGTATCGCTATCTTTGCATTACCCCGCCCCAGCCTGGTTTCATCCTGAATGAGGACAACCTTGATATCCTTTTCTTTAATTAAGTCTAAAAGCTCCAATATACCGTCTCTTTCAAGGTCATATCCACTGGCCTGTTCGCGTATCACCTTGACTACTTCAAAATCATGCTTTTTCGCCAGATTCACCAGCTCTTCTTCCTGTCTTGAAAGGGACGTTTCCTGAGTATCCTTTGTTGTACTAACCCTGCAGTAAATAATTGCTTTCATAACTTCTCCTTATTCGTAAAGGTCTGAACTGGCAAGCTCTTTATAAGGCTCGTCATCCAGTGCTTTTACTGGAATAACAATTTCATCGCCCGGAAAAATCCTGCCTGCCGCTATCTCATTATTTTGTTCGACCCAATTAATAAATTGATCTGTAGACAGCGAATGTTCAGCCGAAAAACTCTCAGCAATTTCCCATAAAGAGTCACCTTCTGCAACAGTGACTTTCACAAACTTTTCCGTATCAGGTGTCTCTATCTGAATGAGCATAATAAACGATGCTGCCAGGCTTAAAACGAAGAGAATAATAGCATAAGAATATGATTTCCACAATTTTTTCAGCATGATATACCACCTCTAAAAGAATGTATGTTCGTATTTGATGTTTTTATTATAGACCGAACATTTGTTTTGTGTCAATAAAAATTCGAACTTATGTTTGTATCATATGGTAATTGATGCTATAATTGAGACAACAAAAACATACGAGGTGCGTAAAGATGGTGAAATTATCAAAAAGGCAGCAAGATATATTAGAGTTTATTAAAGAGGAAGTTAAATTGAGAGGCTATCCGCCTTCTGTAAGGGAAATCGGGGAAGCAGTCGGCCTGGCTTCAAGCTCAACAGTTCACGGCCATCTCGCCCGTCTTGAAAGCAAAGGGCTGATCCGCAGGGATCCTACTAAACCGCGCGCCATTGAAATTTTAGATCTGGACGAGTCTTCTCACATCCATAAGGTCAGTGCAGTCAATGTTCCGATCGTCGGTAAAGTAACTGCAGGGCAGCCGATAACAGCCATTGAAAATGTTGAAGAATACTTCCCGCTTCCAGAAAAAATGGCACCAGCTGATGAGCATGTATTCATGCTTGAAATCATGGGTGAAAGTATGATTGAAGCCGGAATCCTTGATGGCGACTATGTCATCGTCAAACAGCAGAGCACTGCTAATAATGGAGATATCGTGGTTGCCATGACAGAGGAAGATGAAGCAACTGTCAAAAGATTCTTTAAAGAAAAAGACTATATCCGGCTTCAGCCGGAAAACTCTACAATGGAACCTATCATCCTTCGAAATGTTTCCATCCTTGGCAAAGTTATAGGTGTATACCGCCATATGCATTAATAGAATAATAAAAAGCAGGCAGCCACTGCCTGCTTTTTATTTTTTCCAATTTTAAGAAGGTTATCAGTTCCTATTACCTGATGCTATTAGCGAAATCATACGAAAGTAACTGATACCTTTTCTGTTGGTACTAAGTTACAGTCATGTATGACTATTTTATTATTCAGAAAATTCGGTATTTTTATGCATATTATTTTATAGCCACTTTCTATATAATGGTAATACACCGAGAATCAACCTAAGGTCGCTTGTCCAAAATCTCGACTTTAGGAGTGTGAAGAAAAAATGTTTTTGAACATTACCTTCGCTTTGTTGATTGGTGGGCTGGTCGGTGTCGTTGGACATATTCGGAAAGAAGGCAAAATGGTCAAACCCAGAAGGACAAAAAAATTCATCTATCTGGGGGTCTTTGAAGAAGTAATCATGGGGGCTTTAGCGGCTGTTTTTTTGGTCGTATCTTCAGATCCTGACTCTGCCTTAAAGGTAGTGCTCCTTGCGGTGATTGCAGGATTTGGAGGAGATGCACTGCTGACATGTCTCGATTTCCTAAAGATCAGACATAAAGAATAGAGATGCAGGGAAATACAAATTAGTTAAAACCTCGTTCACTTAGAAACGGGGTTTTTGTATTTGATTTTTATAAAACCCCCCTGCTCAAGCAAACAGGGGATTTCGGATTTTCTTAATAAGTGCACTTGTACTGTTCTTGCTCCCAGGGATGCACTTGCGATCAAGACATATATACAGACCATTGCCGGGCGAAATCCTGCTTTTTTTACTCTTTAACTATTTGTTCAAAACTGCTCCTTCTGCTAAACCAATGGGCAATTAAGTATAGTGAAACTAAGATAAAAAAGGAATAAGTAAAGGCCCAATCGATTTTTTTATATAAGTGCAGCATTGCCATGATAGGCATTCCTACAAAAGCACCAAACCCACCGAACAATACAGCCTTTACTACTGGATTAATATTTGGTTTGAATTGAATTAATAACATTATAGCTACTGGAACAGTTCCATATCGAAATGAGTAGCTGATCGTTGGTATTGGGATAACCTTTATCGGATAGGCCCATTTACCAAAGTCAACACCTAATCCATCAATGGTTGTAGAGATTATCATCGTTATAAAAGCTGCAAATAACAAACGGGCAGAACTCTCTTTTTCCCGAAAAAATGCCCATAAAATCCATGGGACAAGTAACATCGCTAAGGCTACCCACCAACTTAGAGTAAATAAGAAAGTGTTTAAATTAACATCGGTAATCAATTTGTTTGCATCGGTAATGATCTTATTAGCCTTATCTAGTTGATTCAATCCTTCTTGGAATGTCATGATTCACCCGCCTTTTACATTCCTTGCTTCGCGTCTAATGCTTAATATTTCAAATTAAATATCTTTTATTCTTATCCGGCGCCTTTACCTCCTAATTAACTGATTCAGCTTGTGTTTTTTAAAATACCTTTATCAGCCTCTAGCCCTATTCAAATATAGTCTCCAAGACTATCCCTTTTTACATTTTTTGGATATATAATTCACGTATAACACTTTTGAAAAGGATGAGTCGTCTGAACATATCAAAAAGACTCGGTATTTTAAGTTGGTTCGCTACTTGCTTGTATTTTCTAATTGAACCATTCTTCATTTTGACCTCTACAGCTCCGTACAGTTTTTTTAATCATGCAATGAGCGACCTTGGCGTTACTTCTTGCGGGGAATACACCTATTCAATTGCACCTCATGAGATTTGTTCTCCTTACTATTTTTGGATGAATGTATTGTTTATTATAAACGGATTAACTTTTTCATTTGGTGTTTTATATCTTTCACAAACCCTTGAGAAGACAGGACTAAACCGGCTAGCAACAATATTTATTCTTATCTTAGCTTTAGGGAATATTGTGTCTGGCTTTATACCAGCAGATATAAATCTATTTTGGCATTCAATAGCAGCTCAACTTGACATGATAACTGTTTTGCCCGGTCTTTGGCTATACGCAAAATCTTTAGAAATTGGAAAACGCTGGACTCAATACTGTTTAGTTACATTACTAGTCATAGTCACACTCAATATGTTAATAATTTTCATCCCTATGCACGCCGGTCTATTGCAAAGGTTATTCTATTTAGTGATTTTCATATGGGGCACTGTACTGGCGTTTATTTTAAGTAAATGATTTGTTGCCACGCCTTTATCGCCTGAGCTCTTAATTCTTATTCTTAATTTACGCCCCCTGCCTTGGTTAAATTAGTCGTCTAACACAGAATCCTTACTCTTAATATTTCTCGGGGGGGGGGAACCTAGATATTTCAACTCGTTACACCAGACCTTTTTTAAACCAAAATATATATATCTTTACAACATAAAGAAGAATCATGTTGGTAATTAATCCAAAGAACCAGTTCCAGTGAATATAGTGATACAATGAACTAAATTTTTCGAGAAGATAGGAGTAAGTTGTTATCCCCATTGAAAATAGTAAGTAGTACAAAAATGTTCTTCTTGTCCCTTTTTCTTTTGGATAAAAAAGTATAAAAAACACGGCAATTGTAGGATAAACTATATAATGCAATGAAAAGCTCATATTTGTCGCTTTATTAAATTCTCTATACGGAAACTCAACTAATCCAAATACCAATTGTATATATTCAAGTATCCATGCTATTGATTGAACAAATATAAAGGTTATCCAAGCTAACCTTTTACTTTTGGTTGGGATATATCTTAACAACAAGTACAATGATAAAATCCACGAACATACTAAAATCAGGACTTCTCTGGTCATTTTAAGTCCACCAAAATTAATCTTTTAGAAAACCATCGATAAAATTTATCATTTATATATAGAGCAATCATTACTGTTACTAGTGTCCAATACCATTTCCATTCATGGTACTCAACCAGTTTGGTTTTAGATTCTAATACAGCCTCTAAGAAGGTAAAAAATCCAGCAAAGAAAACATAATACAATAGTGAGCCAAACCCTTTTTTGTTCCTTGGAAAATACAAACTAAAAATAATGGCGACTACCGGGAATAGGAAGAACTCAAAGGAAAAACTAGTCCTATTATATAAATTTGCCTTAGGGTACAATTGAATCGGATATTCAATCCAACCCATTTCTACTGCTATTAAACCGGCTGGCCATGTAATGACCTGCAGAAATAAAAAGATAACCCACGCTTCTCTAACCTTGTCTCCCGGTACTAGTAGCTTGAGACACATGATACTTAGTATTAATACCCCCATTATAATCCATCTTTCAAGATTCATTTAAGTCACCTTTCATTAGAACTATTTAATACTATTTGTTTACATAATTAAAAAAATCGATACTCCACTTTTCATCATGCTGCCATTTGTTTAGCTTCATATTTTTGAAGTCTGGGCCATGTTATTTGTTATGGCAATCGACACAAACAGTATCCATGTTATCTTCACCAAACGCTAAGTCTGGATGAAGCTCGAGCTCCTTGATATGGTGAACAAGCAACTGGATCTTCCTGCCCTTACCACTCTCACTGTATTCATTTGTTTCAATGCTTAAGCGCCCCTTCCGTTTACATTCCTGGCATTCATAGTTATCACGCTTCTTGATTACTACTCGTAGCTTCTTCCATTCCACACTGTTATAAAACTACTCATAATGTTGCCTGAAATTTACGATTATTTTTGGGAAGGTATAAATTTGGTTTCTTTTTACATCATTTTAGGAATCCATGTTACTTTAATAATTGATGCCCTTAATTTTGGAAATTTGGTATAATTCAGAAAAAGGTGTGATAAGAGTGTCACTTGCCTATTTGCTAACTTTTATTCCTCTTTTGATTATTGGTACGATAATTTCAAGATTTGAAAACCTCTCAGCTAATGCAAGGGTTTTTCTTCCCATATTACTTGTAATTCCAATTTATTACTTAATAACTAAGATTCCTGGAACCGATTATAGAATTAAAAAAGGTTACGGAATTACATCGATAGGCTTGATTGTTGTATTTTTTTTCTTACTATGAACTAAGGTTCTTGTGGTAATTTTTTAAATAATTTACCCGAAAACAAAGACCCCTCAACACCAATGGTGTCAAGGGGTTTATTTTTTAATACATGCTCAGGTACTGCTCGCGCTCCCATGGATGCACTTGCGTACGGAACATATCCCACTCAATTTCTTTCGCTTCAATGAAGTGTTCGAAGATATGGTCGCCTAGTGCGGATACGATGACTTCATCCTTCTTAAGCTCATCAAGGGCAGCAGCCAATGTAGCCGGAAGATCCTTGATGCCTTCTTCTTCACGTTCCTGCTTGTTCATTACATAGATGTTGCGGTCTACAGGTGCCGGTGGAGTCAATTTGTTCTTGATTCCGTCAAGACCAGCTTTTAGAAGTACAGCCATAGCAAGATATGGGTTAGCAGCAGGGTCAACGCTGCGAACTTCAACACGTGTGCTTACACCGCGTGAAGCCGGGATACGGATAAGCGGTGAACGGTTTTGAGCAGACCATGCAACATAGCAAGGTGCTTCATAACCAGGAACCAAGCGCTTATAAGAGTTAACGATTGGGTTTGTTACAGCAGTAAATGCTGTCGCATGGTTAATGATGCCTGCGATAAAGTGGCGAGCATCTTCACTTAATTGAAGATCGCTTGTTTCGTTGAAGAATGCATTTTTGCCATCCTTAAATAATGAAACATTACAGTGCATACCTGATCCGTTAACACCGAACAGCGGTTTTGGCATGAATGTCGCGTGCAGGCCGTGCTTGCGGGCAATTGTTTTAACAACAAGCTTGAATGTCTGGATCTGGTCACAAGCTGTTAATGCATCCGCATATTTGAAGTCGATTTCGTGCTGTCCAGGTGCAACCTCATGGTGGGAAGCTTCAATTTCAAAGCCCATTTCTTCAAGCTCAAGCACGATATCGCGGCGGCAGTTTTCACCAAGGTCAGTTGGCGCAAGATCGAAGTATCCGCCATTATCGTTCAGTTCAAGAGTTGGCTCTCCAGCCTGGTCAAGCTTGAATAGGAAGAATTCCGGCTCAGGCCCTAAGTTGAAATCAGAGTATCCTAACTCTTCCATCTCTGCCAAAATACGTTTTAAGTTGCTGCGCGGATCGCCAAGGAAGGGAGTTCCATCCGGATTGTAAATATCACAGATCAGACGTGCAACTTTTCCTTTTTCTGCTGTCCAAGGGAATACCACCCATGTATCAAGGTCTGGATATAGATTCATGTCTGATTCTTCAATACGCACGAAACCTTCGATTGAAGATCCGTCAAACATCATTTTGTTATCAAGCGCTTTTTCAAGCTGGCTGATCGGAATTTCTACGTTCTTGATTGTTCCAAGAATATCCGTAAACTGTAAACGGACGAATTTTACATTTTCCTCTTCTGCAATACGCTTAATGTCTTCTTTAGTAAACTTTGCCACTGGTAGTTCCTCCCTTAAAAAATTACATGAGTGATTTATTTTTTGCTCTGTTAATGTTTCTCTCAGAAATCCAAGACAATATCAACGAGCTTAAAAACGGCGTTTTTAATGGAAAAAGCGGTGCATGTTGCCTTGCCTCAATGATGAGCGATTAAACCGGCCTGCCTGCACAATTTCCTTGCGAAGAAGTTTCCGGATTTCTTCATCTGATAGATCGCGTCTCGCTTTTTCTGCCTGCTTATTCAAGTTTTCAGTTATCGCTTGCTGTTCTTTCACGAAAAATAGCTGCTTGATCCCAGCCATGTTCACGCCTTGATCAATCAAATCTTTGATTTCCAAAAGGACATCGATGTCGTTTAAGGAAAAAAGCCTTCTATTTCCGTCAGTTCTAGCTGGAGAAATTAATTGGTGCTCTTCATAGTAGCGAATCTGCCTGGCGGTCAGGTCAGTCAGCTGCATGACAGTACCAATCGGGAAAAGCGGCATAGAACGTCGAATTTCGCTTCCAGTCAACTATTTCTCCCCCTTTTCAATTACTTCTTGAGATTATTATATGTAATGTCAGATAATCTGTCAACTATATGTTAGCTTTTATAACATGATTTTTTCAAAAAATTTTTGCCTTTCATATTTTCATATAATTCTCTGTAAAGCAACAGAAAAGGACAACTAACTATGTAGCTGTCCTTTTTAATATTCACCTAATTTATTTGGACTAAACCTTTTTCCAGCAATTGGTCCAGCGCGATGCATACAGCCATTTTCACATGTGAATAAGTCAGCCCGCCCTGAACATAAGCAACATAAGGCGGCCTGATAGGACCATCAGCGGTCAGTTCAATGCTTGCACCCTGAATAAAAGTCCCAGCTGCCATGATTACATCGTCTTCATATCCAGGCATATAAGCAGGATAGGCAGTTACATGTGAATTAACAGGAGATGCAAATTGAATTGCCTGGCAAAACGCCACCATTTTTTCTTTATCATCAAATTGAACAGATTGGATTAAATCAGTTCTATTACTGTCCCACTTTGGGTTGGAGTTCATGCCAAGCCGTTCAAGAAGCGCTGCTGTAAAAACAGCCCCTTTCAGCGCCTGGCCGACAACATGGGGAGCCAGGAAAAAGCCCTGATACATTTCCTGAAGGCTGTAAAGGGACGCACCCGCTTCTGCACCAATTCCCGGTGAAGTCATTCGGTAGGAGCAGGCTTCCACCCATTCCTTCTTCCCGACAATATAACCGCCCGTCTTTGCAATCCCGCCGCCAGGGTTCTTGATGAGCGACCCGGCCATCAAGTCTGCCCCAACATGGCAAGGCTCACGGTCTTCAACAAACTCACCATAGCAATTGTCAACAAACACAATCGTATCCGGCTTAACTTCTTTTACAAACTGGATCATTTCTTCAATTTGTTCAATTGTAAAAGAAGGTCTTGTCGCATATCCTTTGGAACGCTGGATACCAATCATTTTCGTGTTCGGTCTGATTGCTTTTTCAACGGCAGGATAGTCGATGCTTCCATCTTCGTTCAGCGGGATGCTATTGTATCCAATGCCGAACTCTCTCAGCGAACCGTTACCTGTTCCCCGAATCCCAACAATTTCTTCCAGTGTGTCATATGGCTTGCCGGTGATATACAGCAATTCATCACCTGGCCGCAGTACACCAAAGAGTGCAATGGAAATGGCATGCGTGCCTGATATTATCTGCGGGCGGACCAATCCTGCTTCCCCGCCGAAAACTTCTGCATATATTCCCTCAAGCGTATCCCGGCCGATATCATCATAACCATAGCCGGTTGAAGGATTGAAATGCGAATCGCTGACTTTGAAATTTTGAAAGCTCTTTAAAACACGGAATTGATTCTCATCAATCCGCTCATCAATACTCTTTAATACCTCTGAAATTTGCTGCTCCACTTCTTTTACAATCGGCTGGAGCTTTTCCCCTTGTGATAACTGTTGAAACATGATGTTCTCCTAACTATACGGTATATTTCATTAAAGGCCCTGAAATCTGATGGTCTTCGAGGTAATAGCCCTTGCAAACATAAAGTTCTTTGTCTTCGTTGAAAGTCAATTCCCGCAGGATGGTTTCGTTCTTGAGCTGCGACAGCAGCTTTCCTTCTGTTGACGGCACCTCCACATGGTAATGCTTCATCATTCCCAGAATCATCTGCTCGATTTTCCGTTTCAGCTCATTGCGGTCATCTTCTTCAAAGGCACTGATCTGAATCGTTTCTGTTCTGGCAGTCGGGACAAAATCAGGATGCTTTAAATCTCTTTTATTATATACCGTCAGCTGCGGTATTTTATCATTTTCCAAATCTTCTATCAGTTTATTGACTGTCTGCTCATGCTGGTAATAATCCGGATTGGACATATCGACCACATGAAGAAGAAGATCTGCTTCATTAACTTCTTCCAGAGTGGAACGGAAGGCTGCAATAAGAGTAGTCGGCAAATCCTGAATAAAACCGACCGTGTCTGTCACAAGTGTAATAAATCCGCTTGGCAAAATCAGTTTGCGGGTCATCGGATCAAGTGTGGCAAACAACTGGTTCTCTTCATAGGATTCCGCCTCAGACAGCCTGTTAAAAATGGTGGATTTACCTGCATTTGTGTAGCCGACAAGTGCAATTTGAAATGCTTTGTTTTTCTTCCTTCGTTCACGATACCTGTCACGGTGCTGCACAATGACGGAAAGCTGGGTTTTAATATCATCAATACGGCGGCGGATATGCCTGCGATCTGATTCAAGCTTGGTCTCACCTGGTCCCCTTGTGCCGATTCCCGCTCCAAGTCTTGAAAGCTGAACACCCTGGCCTGACAGGCGCGGCAGCAGATACTGCAGCTGTGCCAATTCGACCTGCAGCTTCCCTTCTTTAGAGCGCGCCCTCTGCGCAAAGATATCTAAAATCAGCTGTGTGCGGTCAATGATCCTGGCATCCAAATCTGCTGATAAGTTGCGCACCTGGCTTGGTGAGAGCTCATCGTTAAAAATGATAATATCTGCTTCCATTTCTTCCTGAAGTGCAGCCAGTTCCTCCACTTTCCCCTTTCCTATATATGTAGACGGATGAACTCGTTCCCTTTTTTGAGTAATCGAAGCTAAAACTTTTCCGTTTGCCGTTTCAGTCAGCGATTCCAATTCTTCCATTGAATATTCAAACCGCTGGTCATCTTCATCAGTATGGCAGCCGACAAGAATGACTTTTTCATAATCTGGCTTACGTTCCAACCAGCATCCCTCTTTCATATGCTTATTTTAATTGATAACATCATAACAAAAATCATATTCAAATACTAATTTTTACCGCTAATCACAGGCCTTTGCACCGTCCATTTGAAATGATAAAAAAAATGGTTGTATTTCTTTTTTTCCGTGTTAAAATCATATTGTTTGGAAAGAATTTACGTTTTTAAATAACTTAAACTTAAATAGATTTATAGATCTGCATCAAGAGGAGAAATGGCATATGACATGGGAAGTTTTAAGTATGATCGGCACTGTTGCTTTCGCTGTCAGCGGTGCAATTGTGGCGATGGAAGAAGAATATGATATTTTAGGTGTATATATCCTTGGGATTGTCACCGCTTTTGGCGGCGGAGCGATCCGAAACCTGCTAATCGGTGTTCCTGTCTCTGCCCTTTGGGAACAGGGTTTATTTTTTCAGATTGCCCTTTTATCCATCACAGCAGTAATGCTGTTCCCGAACAACCTGCTCAAACACTGGCAAAGATGGGGCAATTTCACTGACGCAATCGGGTTATCCGCCTTTGCCATCCAAGGAGCACTGTACGCAACGGAAATGAACCATCCTTTAAGCGCCGTAATTGTGGCTGCTGTATTGACTGGAAGCGGAGGGGGCATCATCCGTGACCTTCTTGCAAGAAGAAAACCGCTTGTATTGCGGTCTGAAATCTATGCGGTCTGGGCTATCCTTTGCGGTTTTGGAGTCGGACTCGGAATCGCCTCAGCACCATTTGAACTTTACACTTTGTTCATTATTATTACAGCTTTACGGGTTTTATCTTACACATATAATTGGAAGCTTCCGGTTAAGAGGCTGGGAACAAGTAAAAGCATCGGCTAGCCGATGCTTTTTTTAATATTTATAGGGTTGTTAAAAACATTGATATAGCAGGGAAATAAGTAATAATAAATAAATCAAAAACCATTACAGCAATAAAAGGAATTACAGCCTTTATTAATTTATCATAGGAAACTTCAGCTATTCCCTTCACTATAAACAAATCCAATCCAACTGGAGGTGTAATTAAACCGATTGATAAGTTAACAACCATGATTAATCCAAAGAAAACCGGGTCAATGCCTGCTCCGAGAGCAATCGGGAGAAGCAATGGCGTTAGGATTGTAATCGCTGCTGATGCGTTCAGGAAGCACCCTGCAATAAAGAAAATAATATTGAAGATAAATAGTATCAAATATTTATTTTCTGTTGCGTTCATGACAAGCTGTGCAAGCTGCTGCGGAATTTGTTCAGCCGTTAATAACCATCCGAATAAATTTGCCCCGGCTATAATAAAGACAACCATCGCAGACATTTTTCCTGCGTTTATAAACGCTTCGGGTATATCCTTCCAATCCATATCTTTATAAACAAACTTATTAATGATAAAAGCATATGCAGCTGCTACTGCACCGGCTTCAGTAGGAGTAAAGATCCCTCCCCTGATGCCAAAAATAATGATTAACGGCAAGAGCAAAGCCAATATCCCTTCATATAAAGTTTTCCGGAATGTTGTGAATTCGAATGTCCTTTTTTCTTCAGAATAATTGTTTTTCCTTGTTAACCAGTAATTTAACATCATTAAAGACAAGCCTATTAATATCCCGGGTATGATGCCTGCTGTGAACAGGTCTCCTATGGATACTCCTGCGGTTACACCGTATACAATCATGGGAATGGATGGAGGTATAACCACAGCTATTGTTCCTGCACTTGCAACAGTGGCAGCTGCAAACCCTTTATCATATCCCTTTGACTCCATCATCGGTATCATCATTTTACCTACAGCAGCTGTATCTGCAGCACCTGAACCGGATATCCCTGCAAAAAACATACTTGTTAAGGTTGAAACCTGTGCAAGACCTGCCCTTACCCAGCCCACAGCAGCAAAAGCAAATGCTGCTATTCTTTTCCCCATGCTTCCTGACATCATAAATTCCCCTGTAAGCATGAAGAATGGAATTGCCAGCAGCGGAAAGGAATCAACTGATGTAATCAAACGCTGTGGAACCACTTCAAGAGGAATATAATATATGCTTGATATAAATCCGGAAATGGAAGCTATAATTAAAGATATTGCAATTGGCACACCCAGAATCATTAATAAAAACAATACAGCCAATACTATTATTGCTACCGTCATCAATTTCCCTCCCTTTCAACTAACCCATATTTGTATTTTGGGATTCTGCTTGAACGACCACTCTTTCATCTCTTTTTGCAGTGCGGAGCTCCAAAATATTGACCGATGAGTGAACAAAACAGACAATTGAACTGACTAGGACTGCTCCGTAAATAAAAGTCATATTCAGCCCAAGCGAAGGAGAAATCTGCTGAATGGAGAACTTCAATATTCTTGATCCATAAATAATGAGAAACAGAAAAAGTGCACTGTTAATACATTCAACCAGCAGCATTACTTTACTTTTCCATTTTTCAGATAAATAATGATGGAGAATTTCTACTTGTGCATGCCCTTTGCTTTTATATACGATTCCGATTCCTAAGAACACGATCCATACAAACATGTACCTGATAAGTTCTTCAATCCAGGTTAAGTTGAAAATACTGAAATCTGCAAAAGGGAGTATACTTTTTGCAAACGCACTTTGCAGGACGTATCTTGAAAATACCTGATACACTGTGGAGATAAAGGCAATGACAAAAAACAAGATAACAATTTTTTTCGATATCTTATCCGCTTTGTCACTCAATTTCCTGAAAAATTCACTCATTTTTCTACACCCCCGCCATTTATTTTAAGCTTTCTATCTTATCAAACAGTTCCTTTCCTATCGTTTCTTCATATTCCTCATAAACCGGCTTTACTGCTTCTCTAAATGAATCCAAATCTGGATTTTCTTCAATTTCCATCTCCGTCTTTTTAAGGTCCTCCAACAGTTTTTTCTCATCCTCCATTGCTACTTTGCGTTCATAATCAACTGCTTCTGCAGAGGCTTCAGATACTGCCTTTTGCAGTTCTTCAGGCAATGTGTCGAATGTTGTTTTACTCATAAGAAAAACAGCAGCATCATAGTTATGGGCAGTTAATGTCAAATAGCTCTGCACCTCTTGAAATTTATTTAAATAGATTTGCGCAAGGGGATTTTCCTGGCCGTCGACCACTTTCTGTTCCAAAGCAGTATATAGTTCACCGAATGGAACAGGAACAGGAGTTGAGCCAAGAGCTTTAATGAATGAGATGTATGGAGGTGACTCCTGGACCCTCAATTTTAATTTCGCTGCATCGGCACTTGTCTTAATGGGTTTCTTATTATTCGTCATATGCCTCCAGCCGTTCTCCATATAGCCGAGGTTGATAAGGCCCCTGTTCTCTAAATCAGAAGCAATCTCTTTGCCGATCTCCCCATCCAGGACCCGAAAAGCATGCTCCCGGCTTTCAAATAAATATGGAAGGTTAAGCAAATTAAATTTAGGGGCGAAATTGGTTACTGGTGCTACTGAGCCAATATGAAAATGGATGGAGCCAATTTGCGCTCCTTCTATTTGGTCTCTTCCATTTCCTAATTGGCTGCTTGGAAATATATCGATTCTTATCCTCCCGTTAGATTTTTCTTCCACCAGTTCTTTAAACTTCAATGCCCCTTTGTGGTAAGGGTGAGTTTCCGTTTGAAGATGGCCCAGTCTCAAAACATATTCTGCATCCCGCTCTTTGCCATTAACATTGCTGGAGCAGCCGCTCACAAATATTAACAATAGGATTGATAAGATAGACAGGTATACTCTCATATAATTCGCCTCCCGCACTATATTGTAAGCCCTTACAAATACATGATTGAAAAACTGCTATTATCCTCAGATTTACCGCCGCCAGGTCTACACAAATAAGTTGTTAATATTGTTAATTGATTAGACTAAATTGATTTTCACTTAAAATTCCTCCTTTTTATTCACTAGCCTGCTGATCTATTAAAATCTTTATGGACTGACTTTTCTTAAAGGAGAATACTTAAGTTATGGTACAGTCACCCAACCACTATCCATATTCTATTTATAATTTTCTAAAAAATCAATACTTTCTAAATTTTTTTGTTTAATTTTTATATTTTTCTTGATAACTCTTTTTAAAAATGCTTAAATGAGATTATATTGGTTGGGTCTCCTGACCATTGGACCAATTTTGCGGAAAAGGAGGCAGAAGATTGAGCAATGCTGGAGCAACAAAACTGCATAAAGCAAAAACAGTTCCCCTTCACACAAGAAAAAAAATTAAAACCCTAAAGTTGCAAAAGGGCTGGCTAAAAGGAGTCCTGCTAACTTTAATACTTGCTGTATTAGCTGGTTCCATAGCGAAATTGCCTGTTTTTTCAGTAATGGGAATTATGATTGTTTCCATACTGCTTGGCATGAGCTGGAAAGGAATAATGGATGTACCAGCCGATGCATCTGCAGGGATCACATTCAGCAGCAAGACTCTTCTTCGTGCGGGTATTATTCTGATGGGATTAAGACTGAATGTTGAACAAATCTTTGCCGCTGGTTTCTCTCTTATTATTGTCGATATCCTTGTAATCGCTTTCACTCTTGTCCTTATGATGTATATCGGAAAACTTCTCTCGATCGACCGCCATTTATCAGCACTGATTGCCGTTGGAACAGCAATATGCGGGGCTGCTGCCATAGTTGCTGTTGCCCCCCTGATCCGGGCTAAAAATGAGTTTACTGCTATCTCCGTAGCTTTTATTGCCATTATGGGTACTATTGTGACAATCATTTATACTTTTTTGTTCCCCGTACTGGGCCTGAGCCCTTATGATTATGGAGTTTTAACAGGGGCAACCTTGCATGAGCTTGCGCATGTCATTGCAGCTTCTGCTCCAGGAGGAGATGTGAGCAGTGATACTGCCATTCTGGTAAAACTGGGACGTGTAGCATTATTAATTCCTGCAGCGATTATACTTGGAGTGATATTTAATAAGAACAGCTTAAAGAAACAAAAAACAAGATTCAGAGATTTGCCGGTCCCCTGGTTCATCTTCGGCTTTCTGATTATGTGCCTGGTTAATACGGCTGGCATATTATCTGATAGAATGACCCAAATGCTGATCGCACTAAGTATCTTCTTATTATCCATGGCCATGGCAGGCTTAGGTTTAGGAGTTAATTATACTGAATTTAAAAAGTTAAACAGCAAGGTGATTTTTACTGGAACTTTCGGAGCTGCCGCCTTAGCAGCCTTGGGATTTTTAATCGTTTATTTCATTTAAAGCTGCCTATGAAGGCAGCTCTATTTACCTTTTTGAGAAAATTAAGATAGCGGTGTTGATTACTTGACCCGTTAATGATTTAATAAAATAGGTTGGGCCATTGAACCATTTTTCCTATATAAAAAGCCCATCAGTAAATTTGCTTGGAGGGGTATATTTGGACATTAATAGAAAAGGAATTTCGGAGCAGGTAGCCGATAGTATAAAGAAAAAGATCCACAATGGCGAATACAGAGCAGGTGAAAAAATCCCCGGCGAAAGAGAAATGGGGATGGAGCTTTCTGTCAGCAGAAATACAGTAAGGGAAGCCTATAAAATACTCGAAGCATATGGTTATTTAACCGCCAAACATGGAACAGGGGTCTTCGTCGCTTCTCCTGAGCAGCAGATACAAAAAATGACTGAAGCTTTTTTTGTATCCTCTGATCAATTTAAGGATTTCTTCTCCGTCAGAAAAATTCTTGAGGAATGGACAGTAAAATGGTCCATAGAGAATTCAAGCCCGGATCTTATTCAGCAATTAGATCAAATCCTAAAGGAAGCAAACGAAATTGTAAGCGGTGACCAGGATTTTGACCGTCTGGCTGAGTTGGACCATAAATTTCATATGACGCTTGCTGATCATTCAAATAATGTGGTTCTAGTAAGGATTATGCACTTTTTAATCGATCTTCTGTCAGAGTCACGTACAAAATCAATTAACATTCCGGGCCGTGCTTTAAAATCTGTCCAGGAGCACGAAAGGATTCTTGAGGCAATAAAACAGAACAACATTGAGTTGGCTCAGGAACGTATGATTGACCATATTGAAAGTGTAGAATGTTCGATTTCTCAAAATACATTATCCAGCTAAAAAAAGCTGTTATGGTGTTTATATGCCTCATCCAATTGGATGGGTCAATAATCACCATACAGCTTTTATTAAAGAGAAAGGCTTTTACTGGAATGATCAAGTGACCTTGCCTCAGGAAACGGGATATTGAACTTCTCCCCCAAATCTTTTAATTCCTGTTCAACATTGCCTGATAATTCAATACCTGTTAATAGCCTGCTGGCACTTTCTCTTTTTCTTCTTTCTCCCGGATAGCGTATTTCACTTACATCTGGTTTCTTAGGAACTTCTTTCATTTCCTGCAGCAGATTTTGTATAGAGGTAAAGAACAGTGTTAAATCCATAAATTTTTTAATATCTAATAACAAAAAGAAGTGTCCAACATTCGCATTCTCTGTTTCATTGTCATCATAAAGATTTTTCACATGGGGGCCAAATGCTGCTCCTGAAAGTACACCAGTTAATATCTCAACAGCAAGCGCGAGTGCAGCCCCTTTTGCTCCTCCAAGCGGTAATACAGACCCTCTTAAGGCAGCCGCCGGATCCTTGGTGGAATTCCCATCTTCATCAATTGCCCAGTCACCCGGTATTTCATTCCCCTGCTTTGCGGCCAATATGATTTTCCCTCTGGCCACTATACTGGTTGATAAATCAATAATTACAGGCTGATCGTTGCCAGTTGGAAAGCCAAAGGCGATTGGGTTGGTGCCAAAGAAAGCTTCCTTCCCTCCCCAGGGTGCAATCCCTGGCGGGGAATTAGTAAAGCCTATACATGCGAGATTCTGCTCGCATGCCATTTGGCAAAAATACGCAGCAGTCCCAAAATGATTGCTATTACGAATTGCGATTGCTGCTGTGCCATTTTCTTTTGCAGCTTCCATGCCTTCTCTAATTGCCTTCCAGCTGACTACATGGCCCAGGCCATTATCGCCATCAATCTGGAGCACGGATGGGGCTTTTTTTGTTACTTTTATATCCGGATTTACATTTATTCTTTTATCCATAAATCGTTTGGCATAAATGGGAAGTCTACTGATCCCGTGGCTATCCGTGCCTTCTAGGTTTGCTTTTACCAGTGAATCCGCGACAACTTCCGAATAATCTTTGGGCATTCCCATTTTTTCAAGAACTTTTTCACAGAATTCCTTTAGATCCGACTCATTATATGTGTTCATGTCTAAACTCCTTTTTTTGTACTCTCTTTAAAAAAGGATTCTCCCTGCTCAAAAATGTGCAGGGAGAAATTGAATCAGGCGCTTCGGTATAGTTTTGTCATGACAAATTCACGATGTCCCAAAGCTTCAGCACTGGTCAAGCGGCCATTTACCGTGCGGCAAATAACTTCCATTAATTTGTCGCCTGCTTCTTCCAGGGAAATCTGACGGGACAATAATCCCTGTACATCTACATCAATATGCTCGCTCATTGTTCCTGCAGTTATGGGATTTGCGGTAATTTTCACAACAGGCTCAATTGGATTTCCGATAATGTTCCCCTGCCCTGTTGGGAAAAGATGGAGTACTGCTCCGCCAGCTGCCATTAACGTAATGCATTCTGCGGCTGCAGAAGAAGTATCCATAAAATACAATCCATTGCCATTATCTGGATTTTCTGCCGGATCAAGGACCCCAATTACTTCCTTTGTACCTGTTTTGGCGATATTACCAAGAGCCTTTTCTTCTATAGTTGATAGGCCTCCTGCAATATTTCCCTGTGTTGGCTGTGAACCTAGCAAATCTACTCCTTTGGATTCGATTTCGCCAACATAATCTTCATAAATAGCCATAAACTTTTCATGAAGTTCAGGAGTTGCCATTCTTTGTGCGATTAGATGCTCCCCACCAGTCAATTCAGATGTTTCCCCAAAGAATACCGTCGCACCGGCATCAACCAGGCGGTCAACTGCCTGAGATACTGTTGGGCATGATCCCAGTCCTGTAGTCGTATCCGATTCCCCGCACTTAATGCTGATCGTTAAATCTTTTAGTTCAATCGGTTCTCTCTGCAGTTCAGATGCCCATTGAACATACTCTTTTGCTTTCCATGATGCTTGACGGATGGTTTCAAAGTCGCCATTTCCCTCGATAGAAAAATAGGATACAGGTTTGCCAGTTTCTGCAATACCTTCCGCGATCTTCTTGGACCAGTTTTCTTCAATGCCGATGACAATAACCGCTGCAACATTTGGATTTGAGCCGGTTCCTATCATTGTTCTGAAATGAAGATCAAGGTCCGGTCCATACTGGAGTCTTCCATATGCGTGTGGAAGTGCCATCGTTCCTTGAACTTGTCTTGCAACAGCCTCACAGGCAGCATTTGAGATATCATCAACAGGCAAAATGATGACATGATTGCGTATTCCAACTTTTCCATTTTCTCTGCGGTAACCCATTAGTGTATTATTCATTTCTACCACCTCGCCGTTTTAATATTATGAGTATGGACATAATCTCCTACAGCCCATTCTGTTGTAGTTAAGCCAATTTGAATTCCGTATTTTAAGACTGGCTGATTACTCTTTAAGTCTACTAATGAAATTTTATGCCCTAAAGGAATATCCCCGCGAGACTTTACAGACACCTCAGAATTATCATCCATAAAGATTCCGATAACCTGTTCTCCTTCTTTTATTGGACTAGTCGCTACCCCTACATGATCTCCCTTATGATGAATTAAAAACTTATGTGTGCTAACCTCTTTAGACTCAGGAGAATGCGTGTCTGCCAGAGTTGTAGATTGACTGTTATTACTCATTCAATTGCCTCCTTTTGTATTTGGTTGGGTGACCCAACCACTATTTATAGGTTAATTAAACCACTCCCAAATGTTAAAGTCAATTATTTATTTAAATTTTCGGAAACTTTTTTAAATTACACATAATGACGGCTGATTTTTCATAACCTTTGCTACTTCCTTTGCCACCAATAAGGAAGTTCTAATTTGTGATTCTTCAGTTAAACCAGCAATGTGCGGAGTAATAACAGCATTCGAGCATGTCAATAGTTTGTTCGACGGAAGGATTGGTTCTGTCTCAAGCACATCCAGAAACGCTCCTGCAATCGCACCATTGGTTAAAGCAGCTGCAAGATCACGTTCATTTATAATACCGCCTCGGGAGGTATTAATAATATAGGAAGAAACCTTCATTGAATGAAGTTCTGACTCGGAGATTAAATACTTGGTTGAAGGTGTAAGCGGAACATGCAATGAAATAAAATCAGATTCAGCAAGCAGATCTGCTAATGATTCTATTATTTGAACCCCTGTTTCAGAAACAATGTGATCATAATCCGCAATAAAGGGATCATAACCAGCCACTTTCATTCCAAACGATATTGCTCTTTTAGCAACGCGATGAGAGATTTCCCCTAATCCTATAAGGCCCAGCGTTTTACCCGCAAGTTCCATGCCGGTGTATGTTTTTCTATCCCAATTGCCGTTCCTGACATCATAATCAGCAAGATGAAGAGGCCGGGAAACACTTAACATGGCCATCATCACATACTCGGCCACCGAAGTAGCATTGGCATTTTTAGCATAAACCACTGGGATTCCCATTTTCTTTGCTGATGCTGTGTCTATATTATCAAGTCCAACTCCAAGCCTGCCTATAACCTTTAATTGAGGACCAGCTGCCATTAATTCCTGATCTGCAATTGTTTGATTTCTTACAATTAAACCATCGTAATTGCTGATTTTTCTTAATAATTCTTCACGTTTACTCCACAGATTCTCGTCATAATCCACTTGGAAGCCATTGTTTATTAACTCTTCAATTCCTTCTTTCCAGATTAATTCAGTAATTAGGATTTTCATTTTCTCAAGCTCCTTCCAGAATAAATGGTTAGGTGACCCAACCACTATAATTATTAAAACACCCCCGGGAAGTTCGGTCAATGTTTTTAGAAAATTCTTTCTTTAAAATCAAAAACATCAGATTATCCTGATATATTTTTAAACTTATACATAGATATTTATTTGCCGGTTTAAGCTGTTTGTTTGCAAGTTCATGCACTTTCTTTGCAAAATTTCCTATTAGTTTGCGAATACAGCTGCTTTTTTTGCTAGTATGCAATTTTATTTGCAGAGTTCACAATTCAAAAAAAAAAGACCTGCTCAATCCACGAGCAGACCCCCTTTATATTATTGCTTCACATTCGCCATAATCGTATTTGGATCAAAGCCAATGACCCAATTGCCATTCAGTGGTTGCAACCAGTTTTTGTGCCTCTCGCTGGTCATTCTGCACATTAACCTCTTTATACTCCAGCCCTTTCTCATCCAGAAAATTCTTCACCATCGTACAGTAAGGACATGTATTGGTCGTATAAACCGTAATATTATTCATTTTATATTCCTCCTTCAGTAAAAAGACAATGCCAATGTTCTTTGACACTGTCTTTTTTATTACAATATCAATATCCCCTTAATCGGCTTCTTCAAACAACAAATCATTGCTTCTGATGGTCATCAGATCATGTTTGTCATAGCTGTTTTGCATTAATAGGCGCATGGCCTGTGCCCGGATTGATTTTTCAATGATATTCCGGATATAGCGCCCATTCGAAAAACTGTTTGGACTGAGATTATTTTTCACAAAGTGTAAGTGCTCTCTCAGCTTCTTTTCAGATTCGTGGCTTAATGTATATTCCCGTTCCTTCAGCATCCGCTCGCCGATTTCCATCAGCTGCTCAATCGAGTAGTCAGGGAAGTCAACAACCAGGGGGAACCGGGAATGAAGACCAGGATTCAGCGTCAGGAAGTGATTCATTTCTCTTGAGTAGCCCGCCAGTATCAGAATAAATTCATGCTGGCGGTCTTCCATATGCTTTACGAGAGTGTCAATGGCTTCCTTGCCAAAGTCCTTTTCTCCGCCTCTTCCTAAAGAGTATGCTTCATCGATGAACAGGATCCCGCCTATCGCTTTTTTCACCAGATCCCTTGTCTTCTGGGCAGTATGACCAATATATTCACCGACAAGATCAGCCCGCTCAGCTTCAATCAAATGGCCTTTTGACAGGACATTCATTTTTTGAAAAAGCTTACCTATTAATCGGGCAACCGTTGTTTTACCGGTGCCGGGATTGCCTTTGAACATCATATGCAATGCCTGCTTTCCAGCTTTGAGACCGGCTTCCTCCCGCTTTTTATTCACATAAATCCACGCATAGATCTCCTTGATCATTTTCTTCATCTCTTCCATTCCCACAAGAGCGCCAAGTTCTTCTTCAATTTCTTTCAGAGCTGTATGCTCAGGCGGAATGGCTTTTGGAGCCGCTTGGGATTCGGGAAGCTCTTTTGTGTATGTTTTTCTCTTTTGTGAATTGAGCACGATGCTGATCTGTCCGTTATTCTTCAGGCGAATCGGCTGGTCCAAAAGCTATCACCTCACATTCTTAGCACAGTATACGCATAGAAGTAATCGTTGTGACAAAAGCCTATATGCATCCGCGAGTTTACGGTTATTAGGCTAAAATCCGACATATTCCCGCGCATTTCTGCAATCACTGATGCAGGAGTGTCGGTTCATGCGGTTTCCCGAGAAATAAGGTGAAATTTTCACCTGTTCGGGCTGTCCTCCGCTTTAAGATGCTGCTGATACCTGGGAGCATACTGCCTGTTCATGGGAAGCAAGCCCTGCAGTCAGGCTCCCTCATATCTACAATAAATTCTCATATCTATATGTATTCAGCCAACCTCCATTTCATTAAAAATATTTGTGCTGTCTTTGCATATGAAAATAGCCCGCTTCAATCAAAGCGGGCTTTTCTTGTGCATGTGCAACTTTTATATTATTGCTGGTTTTCCATATCCAGCTGAACATTGCGCTGTGGAACGAAGGTAGAAATGGCATGCTTATAAACGAGCTGCTGCTTGCCTTCTGACTCGAATAATACCGTGAAATTATCAAAGCCTTTGATTTGGCCTCTAATTTGGAATCCATTTAACAAAAATACAGTACAATTAATATTATCCTTGCGTAGCTGATTAAGAACCTGATCCTGAATATTGATTGCTGATTTCATTATAATCCTCCTCTTTTATCTCTATCATTATGTATTCGATTTTATTTTCAGCTTTCCTTCAATATGAGCAGAAATTTCAGCGAATTTTTTTTCAAACTCATGAGGGTCGGCTGTATCGGACATATCAAACCATTCCACATTCATCTTGTTTCGAAACCATGTTAGCTGCCTTTTTGCATATCTTCTTGAATTTTGCTTCAGATTTCCTACGGCATCCTCCAGTGATACACGTCCATTAAAGTATTCATACAGTTCTTTATATCCGATGGCCTGTATGGACTGGCAATCCTTTAATCCCAGATCATACAGGGCTCTCACCTCTTCAAGCAAGCCTTCCTTCATCATGATCTCAACCCGGAGATTGATGCGTTCATATAAGGTATCCCGGTCCATGGTCAACCCAATCAGCGCCGTATCATAAAGAAGTGCTGGATCCTGATTCTCCTGATACTGAGACATCGTTTTCCCTGTGCAATGGTAAATTTCCAATGCCCTGACCACTCTTCGAATGTTATTGGGGTGAATTTTTTCCGCACTTTCAGGGTCTATGGCCAAAAGCTCCTTGAAAAGGGCATCGTTCCCTTCCCTTTCGGCGCGTTCCTCCAAAGTTTTTCTGAATTCTTCATCTGAAGGGGCATCAGAAAATTGGTAATCATAAATAACGGATTGAATATATAATCCAGTGCCTCCAACGATCATTGGAAGTTTGCCTCTTGAAGTGATCTCTGTGATTTTGCTGCGGACCAGTTCCTGAAATTCAGCTGCCGAAAAGGGATCTTCAGGATTTTTGAAGTCAATTAGATGATGCGGAATTCCTTCCATTTCTTCTTCTTTAATTTTCGCCGTGCCGATATCCATGCTTTTATATATTTGCATAGAATCTCCGCTGATGATCTCGGCATTAAATCTTTTCGCCAGAAGAATGCTTAATTTTGTTTTTCCAACAGCTGTAGGGCCAATCAGCACTGCAAGCTTTTCTTTTTCACTCATCTGTTCACTGCCTTTACTGCCATTCTAATTATTATCCTACCATATAGCAGGAAAATTTTTCAGGTATCATCTTACCATTCTTTTTATAAAAACAGAACATTTATGCATTATGAACAAGTTTCACCTATCCTATTCGACAAGTTTCCTAAAATTTTCTTATAAAATTACATTTTATTAACGATTCCATAACAAACAAAGGGTAACCCCCAAAATCATGTTAATTTATTAGAAGGTTATATTGTTACAATATAAATTTGAAATTGGGTGAAGAATTCATGTTAAATACATCTGAAATTGGAATTGACTTAGGAACTGCTAATATCCTTGTATACAGCAAAACAAAAGGCATCATCCTTAATGAACCTTCTGTAGTAGCAATTGATACAGAAACGAAAAAAGTGTTAGCTGTTGGTAAAGAAGCAAAGGAAATGATCGGGAAAACACCAGGCCGCATCGTTGCCATCCGTCCGCTCAAAGACGGGGTTATTGCCGATTATGACACCACTACTGAAATGCTTCGCCAGGTTATGCGAAAAGCATCGAAAAAAGTAGGATTTGCAATCAGAAAGCCGAATGTCGTTGTTTGTACGCCATCTGGTTCGACAAGTGTTGAAAGAAGAGCCATCCATGATGCTGTCCGCAATGCGGGAGCGAAGAAAGTACATCTGATCGAAGAGCCTGTAGCAGCAGCAATTGGTTCAGGCATGCCTGTCGATGAGCCTGTTGCGAACGTGGTTGTTGACATTGGCGGCGGCTCAACAGAAGTAGCCATCATCTCTTTCGGCGGAGTGGTAGCCTGCAATTCCATCCGGATTGGCGGCGACAGACTTGACGATGATATTATTCAATATGTACGTAAAGAATACAACGTTCTGATCGGAGAGAGAACAGCCGAACATATTAAAATGGAAATCGGCTACGCGCTGGTTGACCATGAAGAACTGACAATGGAAGTGCGCGGCCGCGACCTTGTTACCGGCCTGCCTAAGACGATTACTCTAACTTCCTATGAAATCCGTGATGCAATCAAAGAATCATTGCTTCACATTCTTGAAGCAATCCGCGCAACATTAGAAGACAGCCCGGCTGAACTCAGCGGAGACATCGTAGACCGCGGTGTGATCCTTTCCGGCGGCGGTGCCCTTTTAAACGGCATGCAGGAATGGCTTTCACAGGAAATTGTAGTCCCTGTACATCTTGCACCAAGCCCGCTTGAATCTGTAGCGGTTGGAACAGGAAAAGCCCTGCAATTTATTGATAAGCTGCATACGGCAGTGAGATAAGCTATAAGAAAAGCATCCATTCCGCGAAATGGATGCTTTTTTGTTTTGTATATTGACCTTTTGAGCGAAATAAAGTTTTTATGAGCGAAAAAAGAAAAAATTATGGACCAAACACCATCTAGTTTACATAATATAATTATCGTCGTCTATGTATAAAAAAACGCCGAACCACTCTGAACTATACCCTAGATAGTGGACACTGATAAAAAAGTGCCCCTTTCTGGGGTTTTTTGTGTTTCAATAGTTTTAATGAATAAGGCGGAGGATTTTTTATGAGTAAGAATATCTATAATGAATTCCAAATGAAAGAGCTTGAAAAGAATCCTAATGTTTTGAGGGCTTCTGAGAGGTCAATCTCCTATAGTTCTGAATTTAAGATAAAAGCAGTGGCGGAGTACAAAAGTGGGAAAACACCATCGCAAATCTTTATTGAACAAGGCTTTGATCTCGAGATGATTGGCAAGGAACAGCCAAAACGTTGTCTTAAGCGTTGGAGAGAAACATTCGAAAGGTTCGGGGAGGAAGGTTTCCTTACGGAACGTCGAGGTAAAGGGAGCACTGGACGTCCTTCTTCTAAACAACTTTCCATTGAGGAGAAACTAAGGAAGGCTGAGGCAAGGATTAAATTCCTTGAGGCAGAGAATGACTTCTTAAAAAAGCTGGAAGAACTAGAAAGGCAGGCGTTGATGAAGAAACGATTCTAACGGCAGCTGAGAAGTTTTCTTTAATTGAGAAAACCATCAGAACATATCAGTTGAAAAAATCTGTTTCCTACCTGTGTGAACTGGCAGGCGTAAGTCGAAGTGGCTACTATGATTGGCTGAAGGCAGCACAATTACGGGCACAACGTGACGAGAAGGATCAATTGGATATAGAGTTAATTCGAGAAATATTCATAAGTAAAAAAGAAAAAGTAGGTGTCCTCCAGATCAAAATGATTATGGAGAATGATTATTCATCGGTAATGAACCACAAAAAGATTAGGCGTCTGATGGCAAAATATAATCTTGTAACAAAAGTAAGGAAAGCCAATCCTTATCGTAAAATGGCTAAGGCAACCCATGAGCATCGATCTTGTCCCAACCTCCTTAACCGAGAATTTAATCAAGAAGAACCAGGAAAAGTCCTGCTTACTGACATTACTTATCTCTATTTCGGAAAGGGACAAAAAGCATACTTATCCTGCGTAAAAGATGGAGCTACCAAAGAAATTGTCGCTTATCATCTATCCACTTCGTTAGAAATGGATATTGTATATAAGACGCTTAAAAAGTTAAAACAAGCTGTTGGCGATCATTTTCATCCAGAAGCCATACTGCACTCTGACCAAGGTTTCCACTATACCCATCCCCAATTCCAAAGCAAAGTAAAAGAACTTGGCTTAATACAATCGATGTCCCGAAAGGGAAACTGTTGGGATAACGCACCAATGGAAAGTTTCTTTGGGCACTTTAAGGATTTAGCAGAGTATAAATCATTAGATAATTTAGGAGATGTTAGAAAAGAAGTGGATCGAGTGATTGAGGAATATAACCAGCATCGTTATCAATGGGGCTTAAATAAAATGACCCCGGAGCAATACCGGGGCCATTTACTAGCCGCATAGGCGCTTTTTAAACTGTCCGTAAATCGGGGCACAGTTCACTCTGGTTCAGCGTCGTTCTTTTCTACATTACCCTCTTAAACATTTTCTCCATCTCATAAGTGGAGTAATCAGACTATATAATAGAAGAAAATAAAAGAAATCAAACATTGATATATTGATATTTTTACATTCTATTCGATATATAAAGAAGTGAAAATATGGGCAAAGATGGGCAAAAAGTGGGTAGAGTTAAATCAGACTTTCCAATACCCTATTGCTTCCGGCTGGGATCGAACCACCGACCTCTCCCTGTCAAAGTGGCAAACAGTCACGGAAGCAATAAAGTTATTAAGAAAATCCTTACATATTAAGGCTTCAGCAGGAATGAAGTATGTTCTTGTAGGTTTAAAACGGAAAGTTGTTGACCGTTTTCGTAAACAATTCGTCTAAAACCCCATAATTTAGACCTCTCTTGCAAATCCTGAATAATACATAATTACAGTTGCCTAATAAAGATGTTCTAATGGTAAAGTTAATTAATGACATAGACTGCCTCCTAAGCTGTAGGTCGTGAGTTCGAATCTCGCCTGGGACGCTACAAAAGAAAAGCGCTAAACCCTTTTACATCAAGGGTTTAGCGCTTTTTATTTTATTCAAATTGTTTATTCCAAACCTTAGAATTCTAAGTTTGGGGTCGGTTTGGGGTCGGTTTGGGGTCGGAAAGAATTTTTTTCCTAATTAACTGCTCCAGGGCGCTTAATTTCTACAGTTATATTTGGCTTTATTTTTAGTGCAGAATACTTCTCACTTAATTCTCCATTGCTTAAATGAGAATATTTCCTTAAACTTTTTATTTTTCTTCCAATTCCTATTGGATCTGTTTCTAAGATTTTTAATTCCTCAAGAATTTTCTCGAATTCATTATTAAGTTCTTCACCAATCAAGCGCTCTAATTTTCTTGTTGATTCTTTATCAATTATGGAAGCGGATGGCTGAGTTTCTAATATTGAAACTGAAATAGACGCGTTTAAGTTTACTATTTCATTATTAACTACCTCAATTTTCCCGCGATAATTGATAGGGTGTAAGGTAATTTTATACTTTTCATTTTCTGCATTCTCAGAGATAAGTACTCCTGTTTTCTCTAATTTATCAGAAGGTATCGTTAAGGTTAAATCCCCTAAGAAAGCATTTTTGTTAGTGAATAATTTTATGTAGAAGGTTTTAATTAAAGAAATAGAACCAACCATTTTATCATCCCTGAATAATGCTACTGCTTCTATAAAAGGTGCTTCACCTTTAATATTTTTTATAATAGGTAGCGTAGGATCAATGCCACTCTCATATAATGCGGAAATAAAGTCATGCAAGTTAGAGTTTATTAACATTTCTTTTTTCTCATGTTTGTCCAGTAACTGATACATATAGGAACCCATTTCCGGAAACTCTTCATATTCTTTACTATTTATCGTTTCCTCCGATTTGTCTGTGATCGCTAAGAATATAAGGGGATTTATGCTGGTGTCTCTTAGCATTGTATCAAGAAATGAAAATATCCCTTCCTCTGCCATTTGTTTATCAAATAAGATGGTTCTTAATTGTCCAGAGGAAATGTCATGACTTGTTTGCTGCTCCAGCCTTTGTCGAATTTCTTTACTGGTAGAACCCTCAGCAGAAATGGTAGTACTTGTCTTTCCCTGTGAAGGGTCAAATTGCAAAAGACTTATTGTGCCTTTGTAAGTCTCATCCTCAAGTAAGTCAAAACCAAGAATTGTTGAAATACCCTGCATCTCGATTATTTTGCTTGGGGGCACACATGAAGTACAGATAAGGGTACAAACCAAAATAAAGAATCTTAATTTCATTATTTCAACTCCCCTTATGAACGACCAACGATTTTTGATTTAATGGTAATGATGCCATATAAAACTACAGGGTATACAAACCATAAAAAAAATCCAATTTGAGCAACTTTATCTATAAAATAATCATTATCAACTCTTTTGGTGATAAAAAAACTGCAGATAAAAATGATAATTGAAATTATCCATATTCCATATTTCTGCTTTATGCGAAAAATCTGTTTAACACCATTAGAAGATAAAAATAACGATATACACAAGTTAGGAAAAATTACGATTATCCATATTGGAACTACTATAAATTCAAAGCGCTCAATAAACGGAAAACGCATAGTACTGATAATGCTGACAAATGGCCAGATATTTACCTCTAATTCTTTTGAGCTAAAAAACAATATAGAGAAAATGGTAATGATTAAAACAAGAAATGTTGTAAACCATATTGCCAGTTGACTGTATAAGTGGACTTTATTTTTCTCCTTGAAAAATGGAAAAAGAAAAAGTAACGCCTCGAAGCCTAACATTGTATAGGTACTTTTGTAGACTCCATTCATAATTTCAGTCGGACTAGTCGATAAAATGGGTAATATTCTATCGAGATTTAAACTTTGAAGAGGTTGATACAATACGAATAACATCCATATGACAATAATAAAAGATAAAAAACAAATACCAGCAACAACTCTGAATCCCCCAGACACACCATAAATTGTTATCAAAACTAATGACAGGACACCGACCCATTCATAGAGACCTTCATAACCCCAAGTAAGTGATAGTTCAACATAACTTATGGTGATTGAATAATAAACTGCCATAAAGTAAACGACAATTACGACATTAATAATGCTGCCAAAAATACGTCCAAATAAATTTTCATGTATTTCAAATAGCGTACGATTTTCATTCTGTTTAAGTATGGATATCATTATCCAAGTTATAAAGCTAATTGCTATACCAGACAGTAAAACCGAAATCCAAGCATCTTTCTTAGATTCTAAGTAAACGATCCTTGGAGCACCAAGGATACCCATACCAAATTGAGATGTGTGTATAATAAAAAAGGCCATAAAGGCATTGACAATGGCATTTGACTTCATTTTCCACCTCAAATTTCATGTGAATATGAACTTTTTATTACCTCTCCCTTATTCGAATTGTATCTTTTGTGCGATTGACTACAGGGCGTTTGGTATAAGAATGGTGGGGGAGCCGAAATAGAAAGTATTTTAAATCCTCCTTTCTGAACGGATATAATGGCGCAAGATAGGGCTTATTTAAAGACGTAAGCTTTAACAAATGAACCATTAGTATACAAACACTAATCATAATCCCATTCAAACCCCATAAACCAGCTAAAATAATACATGGAAATCTTGCTATTCGAATAGCAGTACCCATTTCATAAATAGGAGCCAGAAAAGCCCCTAGTGCACTGAAGGCAACAATAATAATTAAAATATTACTTGTTAAACCTGCCTCAACTGTAGCTTGGCCTACAACAATTCCTCCAACAATCCCCATTGTTTGACCTACTTTAGAAGGGAGTCGTGCACCAGCTTCTCTAAGTAATTCAATTAATAATTCAAGTAAAAGAGCTTCTATTAAAGGTGGAAAAGGAACTTGTGAGCGCGATTGTCCTATTATAATCAACAATTTAGAAGGTATCAGTTCAAAATGATAGGTCATTGTAGCTACATAGAATGCAGTTAAAAATAAAGATACTATCATAGCAAAAATTCGAGTAAATCGTATAAATGTACTTAGCGACCATCTTAAATAGATATCTTCTGTTGATTCAAAGAACGAAAAAAAGTTAGCTGGCCCAATAATAGCTACTGGACTGCCATCCATAAATACACCAATTCGTCCGTTCAAAATCGAGTAAATAAATCGATCGGGTAATTCTGTTAATAGAAGCTGCGGAAAAAATGTGTAGTGATCGTCTTCTAGGCATTGCGCTAAAACTGAACTGTCATTAATATTATCAGGTTTTATTTTTTCTAATCTTTCTTTAAAGTTATTTAGTGTTTCATCATTTGCAATATCTTTTATATATACGATTCTTACTTCCTTCTTAACACGTTCCCCAATCGTTAAGCTATCAGTACACAAATTATAATCATTAAGGTTTTGCCTGATAATCTTGATATTTGATGACAATGACTCTGTAAAGGATATCTTAGGTCCATATACTAATGATTCTGTTTCTGCCTTCTCAATGGATCTTTCAAGAGTATTATTGCAATTAACTATAAAACCTTTTTTCTCATTCAAGAAATAAATATAAGAGAACCCTTTTAAAAGAGATGAGATAAATTCATTCCCTTTAATTTCAGTTTTTATTTCCTCAATTGGTATGTTATTAACCAAATAAGTGTAATTTAAGTGTTTTTCTGGAATTGTTTGCATGTATTTAATAACATATTCATTTAGGACTTCCTGATTAATTAAATTCTTCATAAAAACGATATGAATAGTTTGCCTTCCCAATTCCATTTTTCTACACATCAAATCTGGCGAGTCATTAAGTACGGTTCTTATTTCCTGATAATCTAGGAAGACATTTTTGCTTTTCATTTGTGACCTACCCTTTAATCATTTCTTTTAGTTTTTGTTTCAGGGAAGAATTTATACGCAGTAGTAGAAAACTCGAGTTAAAATATTGAAATTATTTGAAATTTTTCACAAATTAGACACAAGGACTTTCCTTATACCTAGCCAATTATTGTCAGGGGAGGGATAAAATTGAAAGTTCAAAAAGCATTAATCCTCATTGCCATGTCGTATTTAAAACAGGTGTTGATGTTGTGATGGACGGTACCTTTAAAGGAATTATACATGCAGATTGTAACTATCTGCCGCAAGGTGAGATTGAAGATAGAGGGAAATTTGAGGCTGTTGTCATGAGGAACCAAAAGTGGTATAGCCAATTTAAACATGTTATAATGCACTGAAATTAACGCCCCTCTCAATTGAGAAGGGCTTTTATATTTATACTTCTTTTGCTAATTCACTTCTATTTGGAGCAAGTGGCGGCTGTTCTAACCAATTATTCTTAACCATAAGATCAAACCATTTCTTTGTAACCATAAGATTTTTGAGAATTGTGGCTTCATAAGTAGTTACAAGGTCTGTTCGCATAGCCGAAGCTAGTCCTGCCCCATGGTAGTTTTGAGAAGCTTGATATAGGAATCCTATGTGATACAGCATTAGCTTATCGGAGAAAGGAGAATCCGTTGAAGTTGTCACTTCTGTTTCCCAAGATTTCGGAACGGGTAAATTATCTCCTTGCATGATCTTTGAAAATGTTTTTATTTGGGCATCAGCTGTTTTCTCTGAATCGGTTAAAAACTTCCTAACATCTTTCGATTGAGCAACTTGACTGAAAGCGATAGAAAGGGTTTTAGCCATAATGCTTTTTTTAAGATTTAATGAAATGCTAATGATTTCTGTAGAGGCTAATTTTCTGCCCTTTCCGAAATATCCATCAGTAAAATCTTGGCTTGTTACATATTCAGGGTTTTTAGCAGGATAAAACAAAGGATCTCTTTGGAAGTTTCCTTTCTCAAGCAATAACTCAATTGTTCGATGATACATTATTTTTGCATCGGTATCACAAGAATCATAAAAGTCCCTTAAGTCTTTTCTAACGGAAACACCTAATGCAGTGCTGTGTCCTAGCAATCCATGTAACGTCATGATATGTAAATAATTCAAGCAAAAAATATCCGTGAACAATCTTTGTTTGCCTTTATAGAGGTCAGATTCAGTAAATCCTATTGGAATTGGGAACCCCTCTTTCTCCAAAAAGGTTACGACTTGATTCTTCTGTTTTTCAAATGTATTAATAGCATCCTCAAAAATGTTTTTTATTGTTTCATCGTCAATAATAGTGACCATATATCGATTTACCACGTCTACCAATGTACCATTCATATATTCTCCCCATAGTGTACCTATCTCGGAAGATGTGAGTTTTAATTTATTCTCTTCCACAAAATCACCTCATGTATCAAATACTTATCCTATTCATTCCTTTTTTGAGTTTCATAAATGCACTTTACCATCTGCATGGTTTTAAGACCTAAAACTGTAATAATGATGGTATATATTGTTGTTAAAATTATCGCAGAATATCCTAAATATGTAATGTTGCCTGTTGTTTTAGAAAATCTCAAAAGTCTCACTTCCTTTGAATGAACTTGTATAATATTGTTCCCAATCTAAAAGCTTCAATGTATTGTGAATACACTTTGTAAAAATTTTCATTTGATTAAGAGGCCCCTCTCGATTGAGAAGGGCCTTTAATATTGATTGCCCAAAAGCGAACTATCGTTTCCCCGGTCTTCTCTTTCTATCAAGGTCAAGAACCAGACAATGAATCCAAACCATATAATTGAAGCTACCACAGCAACTCCGCTCTCCCCCAATGAGATCAAATACCACACCAATACGCCGAAAAATGTTGTTACTGCCAGGCATGCAACTGTATACAGAAGATTTAACATCTCCCGTGCCTCCTTTATAAACAACTAATACGCTAAAAATAACACAAAGGGCTCTTGAATTATTAAGATGTTCCAAAGTGGCACATTTTTATATTCCTAAATAAAATAAACCCTGGACTATACATCCAAGGCTCATCTTTCCACTTACTTTTAAGATATCTTGCACCAAGTATTCTTGTCTGCAATTCCATCAATAGCTAAACCACAACGGGCATGATATTCCGTAACCTCTCTCGATTGAAAAGGGTTTGTTTATTATTTAACACGTATGCGCTGACCAACATAGATAGTATAGTCTGCATCAAGGTTATTCCAATCCCTAATCTGCTGGATATTACTACCGTAAGTTCTACTTAGAGAATATACTGTATCTCCAGAAACAACAGTATGGTAAACTGCTGAGTTCTTCTTAGGAAGATTAAAGCTCTTAACAATTCCATTCACATGGCCACGTGCAAGATTCTCAATAAAGGTGCTTGATTTTAAATTGTCAGCATCATTGGCATTATCGATAAAGCCATTTTCAGTTAATAAAGCTGGCATATTGGTTTCCCTTAGGACATGGAAGTTTGCCTGCTTTTTACCGCGATCATAAAAATCAACCAGCTTCATTACCTCTGCATGAATGTTATTTTGATAAGTGGTTGTTGGAGCCCCGACTCCTGGATAAACATAATCTTCATATCCTGTTCCCCCACCAGCATTAATATGAACTGACAAGAAGAAATCAGCTCCCCATGCATTGGCAGCATTTGTACGCTCAGATAAAGATACTGTTTGATCTCCAGTTCGGCTCATACGGATGGAAATATTATCATATTCAAGGGTTAGAATATCTTTTATACGTGTAGCGATTTGAAGTGTTAAATTCTTTTCCTGAAGACCATTTCCTACTGCACCTGGATCAGTGCCGCCGTGACCTGGATCAATAAAAAGTTTTACCATATTTAAATCACCTCTAATAATATTTTTATTCACAAATCTATTAACTACTTGTACTGCTGTCCTTTACTCACATGACCCTCACCCCCTTTAAGGAATAAGAAAAGCCACCCAAAAGGGCACCTTATTTAGGCCATTGATAATGTTTTGCTTGTTGACTATCCTCTATTCCTTTTGTTGTAGGATCATTTAAAGCATTCCACACACTCACCACTATCAGCAGTAAAACATATGGATTAGAATAAGCTCCGACCAGCAAATTAAAAACAGAACCCCAAGTAGTGAGGTCCTGTGCAGTCAAACCATAGTATCCTAGTATTGGTGCAAAAAAAGCTAGAAATAATTGTGCAAGAAACACAGGATTTTTTAAGCGTACCTTCCAATTTATCAATTTATTGTCCTCCTCTTAAAACGTTATAAAAAATAGCGATTGCTCCCCCGATAATACCGGTGCAAATCGCTGTAATAATAGCTCCTGTAATTGTTCTTTTGATCCATGTTGTATTTTCATCAATTTTATTGAGCTTTTCATTTATGGAAGTAATCTGCTGATCATGCCGATCTGTTACTCTTTCCAATTTGTTAACACGGAGCTCAATATCCTTTATATCACCCTTCAATTCAGCAAGTTCTTGATTATATGTGTTTACTTGTATCGCCTCTTGTGTCACATATATTCCCTCCCTTGAAGGAAATAAAAAAGAACCCTTAATTTTTAGGTTCTTCTATATCCTTGACTTCCTTGGATTCAATAAGTTTGTTTTCAAGTTCCTGGATTTTCTGCTGCAATTCATTGTTTTGAGAAACCACATTATCAAATTGTGCCTTCAAGATTATATTTTCGTATTTTAGTTTTCCAAGTTCATTTTGAAGATAAGGATCTATAGAAATTGTTTGTTTTTGTTCGCTCATTGGATACCATCCTTTGCAATTTTAGATTCTAATACTTCAACCCTGTTAAACAATTCTCTGATTAAAGGAATGTATAAAACAGGGATTCTGTCATATTGAACTTCTTCAAGTTCTCTTTCACCGTTTTCATTTGGAGGGCCGTATACCGCAAATCTTTCAAGCCCCGCTTCAATAAGATCTTCAGCAACCAATCCGGGAATTCTTATAACGTCAGACACGCCCACTTCATCCCAATCAATCTCTGCCCCTTTGGATTCTTCTGTTAGGAGATCCGCATACTTTTCAGCCGAGTATTTGTCGTACCATGTTTTAGGATCAACATTCAGAATCTTTTTAGCTTCTTCAAGATCAATTGCTTCTTCCTGAAGCTTGTACTTCCGAGCAGAGGAAGAACGCCAAAGATAACCGCTGGAATTAACATGAACATTTGCCCCGCCTGTTGTTGTTTTATTGTATAACTTCGGAAATCTCTGCTCATTGTCAGCAGTAAGCAATAATTGAGCGCCTGTGGCTGTTCTAATGAATATATTCCCGCCAGATCTTTCGTTCACAAATGCGAATTCATCAGAAGTTGAGCTACCAAATCCAAAATAAGCGCTTCTTGTCGTTGTGCCTTTGAAAAACTCAATATAACAATGTGTAGCGCCATGAAGTTGCAGTAAATCGCTATCTGCATCAATATGGGTTTTCCCTTGAAAAGTAAAGTCTCCTGAGTTCAGAATGTTAAATTTCATCCCGTTTGGAGAAGAAAGCTGTGTTCGTTTTGTCGTTGTTAGACGTTCTTGTCTAATATCAAGCAAAAGCCCGGTATATTCAGGGTCTGTTGAGTTTGCTTTACTTAGTCCGATTCCTAACCTGTCGGCATGAATATACATAGGCCATCCCGTTATGTCTCCATCCATAGAATCTTTAAGACCCACAATGTCAGAAGCCAATAGGCCAGATTCAAGGATTGTATCTCCCGCTTCGTACTTGTATTCATAAGGAAAAAGGCTTCCGTCAATATGATATTCAATGTCATTATCTCTCAGCGATTCCCTTATGCCTGTTCCGTTTGAAATCTCAAACCTTCCGGATCTTATATTGCTTTCTCTGACATTTTCGTAGTCACCGGGTGCAGCATATTTCCTTTGGGATATAGAACCATTGTAAATATGAGTTATTTCGGTTATCGCATTTGGATCATCCATGGTTTTAATAGTTGCACTTGTTCCGTACATGTAAATGTTCCCGCCATAAAAAGAACCCGCTTGAATTGTTGGCGAATTTATAGAAACCCCCGCTTCAAGTGTTCCGGCAAATTTAACATTTCCGTTAGCATCGACAATAAATTGATTATTGACGTTCAAACCTTCCCACGCTGTAAGGTTCTTAGCTTCTATATCACCTTGAACAATTAAGTTCCCTCTAAGCCTGATTCTTACGTCTGTTTCCCGGACATATAGCTTAGTGGAAGAAGTAGAAGTGTAAAAATAAGCTTCCCAATAGGTAGGTTTTTTACCTGAGTAAGCATTTTCAGGAATCTTTCTAGAAAATTGACACCGTTTTGCTGTATTAGCCGGAACAGAAACAATACTGCTAAGTGAGAAAGTTTGTATATATGAAGTTCCATCTTCAAAATAAACTCTGATTCCCATTGTTAGACTTGGCGCTGTTCCTGAGTTTTGTGCATATAACATGAAATCAAATGCAACTTCATCCCCATCATTTGGAACCGGCCTGTTATATTGATCTGCATCTGTATCTTCCATTAAATAAATCCAAGTATTTAAAGCGCTCCATTGATACCATATCTCACCGTTCAAGGTAACGGGTTTCATAAACCCATATAAACCTTCTTCTGCTGTTGAAATGTTGGCCCCAAGTTGCGCCCTAACATCAATTCTTGCAACATTTAAATAATCTGAAGTGATTTTAGTTGCGCTTATATCGCCAATTTTTGCATTTGTAACAGCCAAATCCGCTATTTTGGCAGTATCAATAGCTAAATTTGCAATTTTCCCATTCGTTACAGCAAGATTCTGTATATGCCCGGTTCCAACGGCTAAATCTGCAATGGCCGCTGATCCAACTGCAGCTTTCTTAATATCTGCTGAATCAATGACAATCTTGTTTGCTGAAGTTCTATCAAGCTTGTTATTTCCAACCGCTCCTGCTGCTAACTTTTCGGCTGTTACAAGCAAATCAGCAAGATCAGAAGAACCAATCCGGGCTGTTGTTGCTGTTTTTTCGTCAGAGAATGGCCCTGCTGCATCTGCCCTGTTTACTCCTCTAACCCTCACATAATATTGCTGATTTGGTACGCCTTCATATGTGAATACGCTGGCAATAGTCCGGGCCACAAGGTTTGAATCATCAGGAGTAAAGTCAGGAACAGTTGAAACAAAAACTTCATATTCCTTGATATAGCTTTTAAGTTCTGCATCCCATTCAATAATGACTTTTGAAAAGGCTCCTGAAGCCGTTACATTTGGTTTTGCCGGGAGTATATCCGCAAAATCAGTATCATCAATAGGGCCAAGTTCCCCAGATTCATCCCAAACCCCGGTTCTTCCATCTACCTTGCTTTCTATGTTTTTCAATCTTGAAGCAAGATCAGTGAACAAAGGAAGAAAATTGCCAAGAATAATTTCTGTGTTTTCAGGGCTAACTAAATCACGTTTGATTTCGATAACTCTTGCTTCGACCCTTAAAGCAGGCTTGAATTCTTTATCAATGACAAAAACAGTATCGCCGAGACGAACTTTTTCATGGGAAAGTCCCGTGAATTGCTCCAAGTCTAAAACATTCATTTCATAAGTGATTCTTGGTGTGTTTGTGCCTTGCAGGGCATTCCACGCTTTTTCTAATAAAACTCCTGGATCAGTTTCTTCTCCATCTTCAAAGATCCCGAATCTGTGCATTTTCTTCCCTGTGTCTGGATCAATGCGCCCAAATCGTTCAAGGGCAACAGGATCCCCAACCCATTTTTGACCTAATGGTTTATCAACAGGATCAAGGCCTGAACCATTCCAAACCACATCCGAAAAGTCTATGCGCCTTGTGTATCCTCCTGTTTCCGTCTGTTCGCCTTTTCCACGCCCATAAAGGGCCGTTTTCAGGTTAGAAGCATCAACAGTTCTTTTAATGGAAACCAGATCTTTTGTGAATTCAAACCGCTTCCCGGTATCAGCTCCCCGCCTTGCAAGGAGATCCACAAAACGCCCTATAATGGCTGAACCGTCAAAGTTTATGCGTTTCTTTAGTTCCCCGCCCCATGTACTGATGATCTTCTGAATTGAAGAAATGGCAGATTCATAGTAAAAATTTGTTGTTCTTAGGCCGAGATCCGCAACAGTTCCTTTTTTGAACCGGCTCTTAGAAAGGGCATCAATCATAGCACTGTCTGCTGTTCCGTCAACGGTTCGCAAGTCCTCGATAATATCATCATTCATTTCAAAGAAAGCATGTTCAGCATAAGCTTTTGTGACAATTTCAATTCCGTTGTGTTCTTCTTCGATTTTGTAAATCTGGAATAACTGAAAATCTCCATCTTCGTCTTTGAATGTGACAAGATTGTTTTCTTTCACGTGTGCAGCCGCTTCATGATCTGCGGGAACTGAAAACTCAAAAGTATGATCTTTATTTAATTGCTCTGTGTGAATGGCATCAAAAAAAGGGCATTTCTTGCTGTTGTCATTTTGTAACACAGCAAGAAGCCCTTCAGATTGTCCATCCAATATAAAAAGTTTGTTCATTTATAGCCACCTTCTTACATAAACAAGGCTTACTGCACTAACCCCAGCAGGCGTAACAGTTAATGTTGTATCTCCTGGATCCAAAGAGAAAAAATCTGAATTAATATCAAGTGCAGTCATTAAGTTTGTTGCGCCGTTATAAGTAACTGTGCCAACTTGACAATCAATCACAACTTCATCACCCGCTACAAAATTACGCACAATCCGTATAAATTCATTTGGATTCTTCTCAATCTTTAACTCAGTAGCTGAAGCCGAAAAATCGACCAAGATAATAGGAAATGCTTCTGCCGTTCCTGTATTATTTATTGTTGCAGAATCGTTTGAAATCGTTGCAGAACTTTCTGTTATGGAATAAGCAAATGGATCCGGGCAAAGGAATTCAATTTCTGCCACCCGCTTTGCAAAGATCCCTTCAAAATCTGTATTTTCGGTTACAACCGCATAATATTTCTTATCAGTTTCATCATCGAAAATCAGTTCTTGTGGTCCATTTTTGGGATTCAGCCACGAAGCCAAATCCCTTATTTTTGTTCTGAAATCAAAAAGAGAAGCACCGAAAAGGTTAATTTCAACCGTTATTCTCCGCTCCATAAACCGATAACCAAAGTAATGAACCCCATTTTTAGAAGGCGCTTGAGCCGTTCGGCTTTCGATCTCCGGGAGTGTGTCACGACCTTGTATATTTGTAATCCTTATTCCTTTTGATGTTGAATGAATTCCGTTGAAGGAAAATCCCCAACTCATGGATTAACACCCCCTACACGCAAAGACCTGTTTTCTAAGCTTGCAAGTTTCTGAGAAATGCTTCTTGCATCACTTTCATTTCGTACATTCGGCATAATAAGCTGAATCGTTTTATGAACAACTCCTGCAGCAGCACTTGAAGCAGTTTGTGCAGAATGAACTTTCTGTTTTGAAATATCTAATCTAGCATCTTGCAAAGGTTTCCTTGTGCCAATGGCAACAGTTTCCCCTACTTGGGTTGCTGCTTTCATCAGTTGTTTGGCCCTAGCTAAAAGCCCATCCTCTAAACCTTCCGTAAAGAATGAACCTAATTCAATGGCTACCCTTGAAGGACTATGAATATCTAATGCGCTCTGGATCTTGCTTGCAATGCTTTTTGCAATGCTTCTGGCTGTGTCCATCAGGCTTCCAAACATGCCCCACAATCCACGAATAAGACCGCTTATGATGTTTCGCCCTATCCATTCAAGATCAACACCTTCAAGCCAATCTTGGGCCTGATTCCATATGTCCATGATCTTCTGTTTAACTTCATAAAGCTTTTCTTGAACGCCTTGCCTTAAGGCGACAAATTTATCAACAGCAGTTCTGCGAATTGCTTCAGCTGTGTTTTGGACAATTCCCTTTGCATCATTCCAAGTATTTTGTATTTTGGTTTTTATGGAATTGTAAATTTCATTGGTTTTGTCTTTCAGGGCTTGCCATTTTCCAGAAACATAGCTTCTGATATTCTCAGCTGCATTGTTTGCAGCGTTTTTCATGCCCTGCCAAGTATTGGAGAAAAATGTTTTTATACCATTCCATGTATTTTCTGTTACTGTTTTGGCAGCTTTCCAAGTTTTATCTATAAAATCAGATATGAACTTTAGGGATTGTTCAAAAAGGATTTTCGTTAAACTCCACATGTTGGAAAGGAAATTTTTGATATGGCCCCATTTTTCTGTCGTCCAATTGCTTATAGAATCCCAATTTTCATAGATTAGAAGGGCCAAAGCTACAACAATTGCTGAAATAAACCCGACAGGGCCAGTCAGGGCAAGCATGGCGGTTCTGATAGCTGTAAAAACAGGCCCTAATTTTGATAACCATTGCCAGGCTGTTGTTAGTGGACCAATCATCATACTGAATACGGTTAAAAACGGGCCAACAGCTGCAGCAATTAATCCTATAACTGCTACTACTTGCTGACCAACAGGGGAAAGGCTTTGGAACCATTGCGATACGGTTTGAATTGCTGAAGTTAGATAAGGAAGTATAAATTCTGCCATGTCTAAAAGGACATTACCCAAAGGAATTAAAGCTTCCTGAAGTTGCCTGAATGCTATTTGAAGCCTTTCGCCAAAGTTATCCTGCAAAGCTTCTCCGGCTCTTTGTGTCGTTCCTTCCAAGCCTTCTATGCTTTTGCTTGCTCCTGCCATGGAAAAGATAACTTTCTCTCTTAGATCTTCATATTGTGTTCCGAATAGATCAGTTGATAATTGATTCCTTAAAGTGGCATCTTCAACGCCCATAAGCTTTTGAATAATTTCTCGGAAAGCCTTGTTTCCCTCTTTTCCACCTTTGGCAATCTTCCCGGCATATTCTTCAGCGTTTAAGCCTAATGATTTATAGGCTTCTTTTGTAGCTTCAGACATATCCGACATTCTAAGATGACTTTCCTTGATACTGTCACCAACTTTGTCTAATGACCAAGCGCCCGCATCAAACCCGGCTTTCAGGGTGTTCAGCATCTGCTCTCCTGTGAAGCCCATTTCTCTAAATTGCGGGCTGTATTCACGAACGGTATCAAGGAATTCACCTGTATAATCTAAGCCGTTCTGAAATCCCCATGTGAGCATATCCATGGCTTTGGTTGAATCGACACCGAAATCTTTCATCAATTGCCCGGCTGCCCTTGTGCTTTCGTTTACATCAGCATCGAACCGCTCTGCTAAAATATAGGCTCCTTCGGTAACTTTTTGTAAGTCTGCGTTGTTCAATTCCCCCATATTGTTTCTAACAAGGGTTATAGTGTCTGATACTTCAGTTAGGCTTTCGCCCCAACCGTTCACAAACACTTTTTGGGCTACACCTGTAAGCTTTTCAGCTTCTTTACCGGTCACACCAAGCCCGGCTTGGATTCTGCCTGTTGCTACATCAAAATCATTAGCAAACTTCATGGCTGCCCCGCCTGTTGCTGTAAGGGGAACACTCACACCCTTTGTCATAGCATCGCCAATGATTCCCATTCTGTCTGCTACATCTTGCACCCGGTTTTCAATTTGTCTAAGGCCTGATTCAACATCATTTGTATTTATCTCTGTATTAATGACAATGCGCCCGTCACCTGAAGGCATTCAAATCACCTACCTTTTTTGTAGGATTTTTTAATAGAATCCGAAATTGCTGTTAAAGCTGCATCAGCTTCTTCAAGGGAAGGTTTTTCATTTTTAAGCCTATAAAGTCGCTTCAGTTCAATAATTCGCTTGCGTTCTTCCACGTTGTATTTAGTAGGTGCAGGGATCTTCTGCGCTCTAATCGCCACAACTTCTTTAAACTTGGTATCATCAGAAAGACCTTCTAACAGGGCCAAAAACTTATGCCAGTGTATTTTTCCTTGCATTTCAAAAAGATCTATTTTGTAATCTTGAAGGAATGAAGCATAAATAAACCCGGCATCTTGTTCAAAATCGTAATAACTTTTGCCCTTGCTTTCTGGATTCCCAGGATAAAGAACACGATCAAAAAGAAAGCCTATGAGTTCGGCAATATCCTCAATGGATAATTCCAACTCATAGGCATTTTTCACAAGCATTTCATACAAAATATCTAGCTTTTCATATTCATCAAATGTATCATCATGAAGGAGTTCATCCACCCTCAAAACGTTGTCAAATGCAAGATTCAGCTTGATTGTATGACCTCGAAATATGATTTCATCAGTAAATCTTTCTGTAAGCTTCATAGGCTTTTATTTTCCTGTGTAATAGGCTTTTTCTCTTTTCTTGAAGGTTTGCATTCTTTTTCCCACTACTTCCATTAATTGAAGGATAATATCAGCCATAACAATTAATGATTTCCCGGTATCTGCATATACCTTTTCAAAAGATCCTTCACCCAAAAGAACTTCTACAACGGTAAACATAATCTCGTAATTCTCTTTTTCCGCTGCCTTTTGTTCCTTTTCTGTCATATCGGAATAATCTCTGTCCTTCATCTTTGCAGATTCTTTGCGGAAACGTTTAAAAACTTTATCGTACTCTCTCAAACTTTCATCATTGAGATACATTCTATAAACCTTGTCTGCAATCTCGACTTCTTCATAGGTTTTTTGAACGTCAATTTTAATAGCCATTGTTTCATTCCCCTTTAACAGTTTTTAATTTAAGCGCCTGTGCCTGCTTCCGTGAATGTTGGTTTTCCATTGAAATGCACTTCAAAGCTGAATGTGCTCTTTTCGTTAGCAGCTCCAGAAGCGCCCACGATATTTGCAACAGTCACCCATCCTTCAAACATATCCCCGCTTGGATCTGTCCAACGGAAGTTTGTTTTCCGGGCTTCTCCTGTTTCAATTTGAAGGCCTGCGACAAAATCCTGTGCAGGATCCCCATATTTCCTATGTCCTTCAAAAGTAATTACAAGTTGCGCTGAAGTAACATCAGAAGAACCGAACCCCTCACCATCTAAATAAGGCGTTTGATCAATTTCTTCATTCCATTGTGGATCAAATGAATTGATACCGGCTGCAACCCGCTCATAAGTTGCGCCTGTGCCTGTCTGATCCTGCGCTGTATCAATTTCAAATTTATGTGCTGAATTAAGTTCAAAACCTGCCATTCATAAAACCCCCCTAATATTTCGTCAAAGTGGCGTTAAATAACGCTGAATAGATATAACTGCCCCTGCTGTCTTTCTCAACCAAAATAGGCATTGTGTAGATCTCAGACTTGATAAATTGATAGGATCCATCAGCAGGAATCACCGCATCTTTTCCTAATTCATCAAGGTAAATAGTTAATTGATTCATAGTGTCAATGGCTTGGCCCTGATTTTGATGTTTAACAAGGATCTGAAAGGCAATGATCCAATCCCTTGAACCATCCATGAACCTTTCTGAAGGTGTTGCAGGAGTTCTCCGGATTGTAATTGCATTTAGATCCTCTGGCAGGACATCAACTGACAGGGCATCAAACAGAGAAAAATTTGCTTCTAAATGATTTGCCATATCGTCAATAAAATCTGAAGGCATAGGGGAATCACCCCTTTCTTACAAGTGCCGATTAATGGCCTGTTGTGTCATGCGCACCCAATCACTAAGAAAACGGGCTTTTGCAGCTTCAAACCATAAGCCCTGCGCATTTGGATTTGCATCTTTGGAAAAGTTATATTGCGGGTTGTAATAAAGCTTTCTGGCATATGGCTGATCCCAAATAATTTTCCCTTTTCCGATTTGTGAAGCTCGAACCCCTGAACGTTCAAGTTCACCGGTATCTTTAGGAATGAAATAGTTTGAACCCTTCAAAACTTCCTGATCCAGCTGTTTCTGACCAGCATCTACCGCTTCTTCAACCCGTTGTTCGATATTCCCCAATTCCAGATTCACGCTGAAACGAATCATATTAACTCCACCTCATAATGATGAAGGGTGTCGGTATACAGAGGATTAACCCGCTGAACTTGCATTGTTACACCCTGGAATGTCACCTTTGATTTTTCCTTGAATTCGAATATGCCAGAAGAACTTGAATTCTTTTGGTCATAGAACATTAGAGCTTTAATACTTTTGCTTTCTGTATCTCCTGCCCGGTTAAAACTTTTTTCAAAGTTGATCCTGATGTTTTTCAGGGTTACTGCAGGCAAATAGGTTTCACCATACCTCCCATTTTCTTCAAACTGTTCATAAGTAGCTTCATGGATTAATAGATTCCGAGGAATAGGCCTGATTCTTAACATCTAACCCCAACTCCCATATACAGCAATCCCGTTGGCCTTAAATAGCTTCGGGCCATTTCAGAAACTATCTTTACACCGGATCCTTCTGTATAACTAAAACCGCCTATACTCACAGAAGAAGGGGAACCGCCATGAATTGACAATTCCCCACCATCTGAGAACATATATTCAACTTGTGCTGCAACAGCTTTTTTAACATTGGTTTGAATCAAAGTAGGTTCCTTGGATAAATCGATACCTAACAGCTTGTAATTAGTCACCATGTCAATAAGATCTGAAGCCCTGGATACTAACTTGTTAAAGCTTTCAGCATCCATTGGAATACCTTTGTACACATCATTATAAAAAGCCTGATCAATATAGGGCATGACTACTCATCCTTCTTACCTTCAGGCTTTTTAGCTTCCGTTTTCCCTGAGTTCTTCTTTTTAGGTTCATTAGATTCCTCAACCGTATAACCTTTATTCTTAAACCACTCCAGCAACCATTTATTATCGGTTTCAGCTTCTCCATTAACAAATTGAAGGGAAGCGCTATTCCCGTTGTAATTAGGATTAGGGCTTTTAATTTTAGCCATAAAAAAAGCTCCTTCCTTTATTGAACTTTAATATTACGGAGAACACCGGCTTTTCGGGTAGCTTTTAGGGCAACAGCAGCCACCATTTCTACCTCACCTGTTTTAACAGCTCCTGGAGAGTTGAAATCAGGCAAGAAAGTACGAATCACTTTATTACCGGTAGGCGAAACACCATGGAATCCATCCATGCCAAGGGAAACAGCATAAAGATCTGTTAATCCTGTTTGCTCAGTACCAACCGTACGGTTAACGATTGGAACAACTGGAATGGTTGAAGTACCGTCATAAAAATATTCAAGATCAACTAGTGGGATTCCATCATACCCTGTTACGGTACGTCCAAAGCCATCCTCAGACTTTGTTGCATAACCAGCCCGGCGAGCAACCGATTTGATTTTGGTAATTAACTTGCTGTTCCCCATAAGCATAGTTGGCCGGCCATCTAATTCCGCTAGGAAATTATCGATCTCATCTAATAAAGCAAACTTCTTACTTTCTAATCCTGCCTCATCTGAAAGATCAATAACAGAATCAGTGTTTAATTCTGTATTAGAACCAGTAAGTGCCTTATCTAACCCATCAAATGCTTTAGAATCGACAGCTGAATCGCCATTTATTACAGTGTAATGAAACAGGTTGGCAGCCCCTTTAATCTTTTGCTGCATTTGAAAATTCATTTCGTTGATTTGACCACTAGTATCTTGAATTACACGGTCAATTTTAAACGCTCCCCCAAAGATTTTAAGATTCACATATTGGTTCTCGCGGTCTGCTTCATTTGCTGTGTATTCGCTGTTAATCTCACGGAACCCAGCAGTTGAAGGAGTTTTCAAACGCGTGTAACCATATGTTAAAGTTGATCCACCTGTCCCAGGTGAAACAGCATTATCGAATGTTAACCGATCTAAAAGGAAGGAAGCGCGACGAAATTCATCGATAACCTGTTGGTCAATATGGTCTGCCATTCCAACCTTTGCTTGCTCTAAAGTAATTGGCATGAACAATCATCTCCTAATCTTAATTATTGGTTGTTGAAAACCTTTGATTTAGTGCATCTAAAAGAGTGCTAGGCTCACCAGCTGGAGTCGTTTGGTGTTGGCCTTGTGAAAATGTTGGCTTACTAGGTTGCTGCTCTGCTTCAAATAAATAAGCATCGCTTTTTTGCAATGCTTTCAACTGATCTTCCAAGCCCAGGAGCTTATCTCCATCCAGCTTGATAGAATCCTTATTTAATAGAGCCTCAACCGCCTTAGGATTTTTAGCCTTGGCATTTGTTATAGCAGACTTTAATGCAAAATCAAAAGCCTGCTGATCAAGCTTTTGCTGATATTCAGCTGCAGTTTTCTTATTTTCTTCTGTTAACTCATTAATCTTGACCATTAATTCCTCATGACCTTTGGCCTTTTCGCCAAGTTCAGCTAATTGAGCATCACGATCTTTTAACTGCTTTTTCAGTTCCTTGGTGTTTTCGTTCAATTCATTAAACTTTTCTTTAGGGATCCAATTGCCATCAGAAACAATTGCAATCTTTTTATCTCCCGCTTTTTCCATGACTTGCTTATAAAGATCTTCTCCAAGCAATTCTTTTAAGTCCATCTATTTTTATCTCCTTTTTAATGTTTTTTAGCGTGTCACACCTCACGCAAAAGGTTCCGTTTCTTTATGGCGTCTAACCTTTAAAAAGACGCACCATTATTAATAAGCCTTTTCTCGCTCATACCGCCTTGTTCGGCCTGTATCGTGAATAAAGGCTCTCATGTTAGCTTGCCGCTGCCGTACTTTCTTTTTAGCAGCATCTATGGCTTCAGATTCACCCAGGGCTTCTGCAACAGCTAATTGTCTTTTAGCTTTCCTGATTTCCCTTTCTAAGTGCCTCTGTTTCTGGCTTTCCTTGTAGACCTTCCTGTTTTCTGCAGCCGGATAAGGTCTATACACACGTTTTGAAAAACCTTCAATAAAGGGATAAAAAACATGTCGGCAATTGATCCCCCTTAGTCCATCGGGTTCACCATAGCTAGTAGATGAAAGAGGAGGGTATTTATTACTGCTCCCTGATTTTGAAAAGATTTTCCCCTGGTACTTTGCACATTTTGGCCTTGCTCCCATATGGGAACTGACTTCAACTAAATCTGCCCCGTATTCATCCATTCGAGCAAATTGCATTTCATTGGCAACACTGTTTGACATTGACCTGGTAACCATTGATACATAGGCTTCGGTTGACATCTTGGCCCCATCTTTTCGAATAAGAGCAGGAACTCCGTGTTCTGCCCACCTTGCAGCTGTCTCTGCCAGTGCTTGTCTTGGTGTCTTTGTGCCTGTGAGGACCTTTCCTGTTGTTTCATTCAAGATATTTAAATATATTTGCTGAGACTGATCTAACATGGTTGTATTGATCAGGTTGAAAGTTTCCCTTGCTTGCCTTTGAAAAGACACTAATACCGCTTCAAGAACAGGGCTTTCTTTAGATAAAGGAGGTTGCAGCAAGATTCCTTGAGCAACAGCTTCGATCAATTCCATTTCTGAATCAGTGATAGCTTCATAGCCAGCTTCTTCAAGCATAGCTGTTACTGTTTCAATCGAAAGTTCCGCATATTTAGCTATGGTTATAATATTTTGCTGTGTTAATTTTCCTAGTTGACCAAGCTTCTCGGTTTGCCACCTTTCCACATCTTCTTCCAGCAGACTTTTTCCTTGTTTCAGGATAATGGCAATGTTTAAAAGGATTTCTTCCTCAATGGATAGAAAGACTTCGATAATAGGCATTGTCAATTGCTGCTGTCTTAGTGGTTCCATTAGGTCTCACCCTGGTCTTGTCTATTATTGTTAAGACCAAAGAAATCAATTGCTTCAGCCGTTGCTGTTGCATTTTCTTCTGCAATTTCATTCAGCAACTGCTCAGCTTCTTCTTCTGAAAAACCATGGATTTTCATAATCGCCTTTTTCTTAGAAGTCAGCTGATTGGTAACCAACTGAACTTGCTTTGCAATCTCTGCGTTTTGGTCTTCTGCTATCGAATCATCAAAAGCAACTGTGACTTCATATTCACCTTCTGGCCGAGAAAATAACTGATATAGCTCAGCGACCTGAAGGATACATTCCACTAGTTCCTGAATGCCAGCTTCAATAAGGTTTTCATGGCTTTGCTTGGTCCGGAAGGTCTTAGAGTTTTCAGAAACAACCTCTGTTGCTGTCTTGACTCCCTGGCCATCGAAAGTGAAAGCACCGGAAGAGAAACCTATTTGCATTGCCAAGACATTGAGCAAGGAATTGATCGCAGAAATATGTTCCTCGACACGAAGTGTTGCTGAAATGTCTGCTATTTTATTAGCATCCATATCGCCAAGAGCCATCGCCTGGTAAACTTCATCTTCGGCATCAAAATAACGGTGCATTTGGCCAGTTATTGGATCAATAACGGTTTGAATAGCTGTATCCGGTACTAAAATGCGCTTTTTCCCAAGCTTGAATTCCCGTTGATAGGAGTCAAAAGCGATATCCAAGGAATGCAGCGTATCAAGCGCATTGGCGAAAATGGAAATCCCTAATGGGCTTGTAGTATCCAAGTTATTGGCTATGTTTGGCTTAAAGTAGACAAAACCCGGTCGCTTGTAATTAGATATCCTAATCTCCTCTTGAAGATTCGGGAAAAATTGCTTCAGTGGAACCTTAACCCCTAATTCCTCGCCTGTATTATTTTCATAGACTTCATTCCGGATTAGATAGGTCTCCCCAACCCACAGGTGCCATTCCAGGTGAGTGTATTTCTTTCCTTTCTTGTTGAATTCATTTATGAAAACAGCCTCTCGAATGGTGTTATGGTCCCAGCTAATCGGGATAAAACAATCAGCTGTTACGTAAGAGAGCTTTAATTTCTCATCCTCCACATAAGGCTTGATCACCATGCCACCCATAGCAAACTGGTATTCTAAGTAATCCTGAAATTTCTTAACGAAGTTATTATTCTTAAAGACATCATGGATGTTCTCAGACAAAGTCTTATCAGAAATATATATCTCGCAACGCTCATTAAAGATTAATGTTGCTAGCTCCTGAGAGACCACCTTAGGCATGTTCAGGGAAGCCATTCGACGTTTTTTCGGTCCCGCAATCGTTGTATATCGGATATCATGCCATTCGCTAAAATACCCTTTATAGAGAGCTTTCCAATTCCCAATATTTTTGTAGAAATCCTCATTAATCTGGATGTCCTTGTGATCGGCCAGCTTCTGAATGCCTTTAATCAATCCCATTCTGTACATCACCTGCCTTATGCGGGCCAGCATGTTTTTAAACATTAGTTGTCACCGCCTTAATATTTCAATCCAAGCTTTCTCAAATTATCCTGAACATAATATTGGAAGGCATCGCATGTATGATCATCAATCTTTATAACCTTCGGATCATCACTCTGTAAGGTATCAGCATCCCATTGGTACTTTTTATGTTCGGTAAGGAAAATCTCATTGGTTGCTTTTTTAAGCACAAAAAAACGCCCCTGAGCCAATAGGTCCTGGACGTTGTCGATCATATCTATTTTCTTTTTCTTCACTACCGGATGAAGCCGGATGCCATAGTCCTTAAAGAACTGGTTCCGCAAAGCTCCCTCTGCTGAATCGATGGTTTGCTGATCAAAGTGTCGATTATAGGTTTGCTGGATTTTATCCATCCATTCTTTCAGATCCTTTGAAAGCTCGCTCGGAGCCTTTTTTACGACTTTGTTTTCTGGGCTATAGTAAAAGGTATCAAGTAGGATTACATTCCTCTTTTTCGTAAATCCAAAAGCCAGGAATGTCGTAGCAGATACTTGGTGCCCAGTATCAATGGCTATATCGATAAGAATTAGATCATCATCCTTTGGCAGCTCCTCGATTTCATGGAAGTGGTCCATATTGTACACCATGTCACCAAGACCGATAACCTCACCGGCATACATCCAGCGCCAGTAATCTTCATCATTTTCCTTGTACTTCTCAATCTTCCGGATCATCTGCTCAGATAAGAACCCTTTTTTATCATCAAGGTACGTTGAATGATGAATGAAATAATCATCATCCCCGGCTTTAGTATCCAACCACTCATTAATCCAGCTGTATGGATTTCTGGGAGGGTTGTAGGAGAAGAACACCTTAACCTCTTTTCCCTCAATCTCCTGCCGGATAAAAGTATCTTCAACTATGTCAATATCCTCAACACCAGCAAATTCTGCTGCTTCCTCAAACCACAGTGCCATGACATAGCCTTTTGCAATTTTGGCTGACTTAATCTTCATGGGATCATCGACGCCATAAAAATAAAAAGCCGTGTTTGTAGCCTTGTGCCGAATCAGCAAAGGGGATTTCCCGAAATAAAATTCATCCTCAACACCTAGCATGTATATGGCCCATTTAATTTGTTCGTAAATAGAAGTAGAAAGATATTTTCCTACTTTCCTAAGACAAACGACATTACCTAAGTCATCTTCCAAAAAATCGACCACAAGCTTTAGACTAATCACTGAGGATTTCATTGAGGAACGGCCGCCTTTAGCGACTATATGGGACTGTTCAGCAAGCCAGAGGGAATAGAAATTGACGTTCATTAAATCCATGACATTAATCGTTTTGACTGTCATTCTCTAACGCCTTCCTCATTGCTTCTTTATCATTCACGATCACAACCTTGCTGGCATCTCCGCCCTCTTGTTTGATTTCAGCCTTGGTCTTTTCGATATTTGTTCGCATTAGCTCTAGCTTTAGCCTGCGCTCATCATGTATGTGTGCCATCTCATCAAATTGCTTAATAAGGGAACGCAACTCGCCCATTGCCCTGGACTGAGCATTTAGGAAAGTAGCATGCTTATCCCAAGCAAATTGATATTCCCATTCTCTTTCTTCAGCAGAATCTGAGTCCTTTTTCTTTTTTAAGACCTTTGTTATGTCTTCTTTATTCTCAACAAACATAATTCTCTGTGCTCGGATAATGGCAGCATATTGAATCTGTATTTGATCCCAAATTAAATCGGCAGGGGAATGCTCTTGCATATGGTTCATGATTTCTAATGATTCTTCTGGTAGAAACTTAGAGAAAAAACCATGAGTGACTGCATTGGAATTTCCTATTGGAGCAGCTCCTCCTCTATTACCTTTTGCATTAATATTTCCCTTAGGAGCACCCCGCTTTTTTGTGTGCACACTTTTTTCTTTGGGTGCACCTCTATTACGATTCCAGCCATATCGCTTTTTCCAGGACTTCACTGTATTAAGCGACACCTGATATTTCTCGGCAATGTCTTTGTACTTCATGCCTTTGACGTAATCTTTTTCAGCTTGGACATATTTCTCAGCCATGCTACATCACCTGCCACCTCCTAGTATTTGTGTTTGTTTTGGAGCAAAAGAAAAAGCATCCCTAAGAATGCTTTAAAAACTATTATTTACCCATAATAGACTTTCCGTGTTGATATTCTAATTCATCTTTAGTTAATAATTTTCTATGCTTTATTTTAATCTTATGTTTAATAATTGGCTTTATATCCTCAATCTGTTCAGGCACGTTGCCATTCTTTAACACAAAAGCCCTTAGCTCAATAGGATTTCCTTCAATATAAATATCCTTAAACCTTTTGAATGTTGATCCTTCTCCATAAGGAAAAGGTTTGCACATAGTCAAGTTTGCAATTAAAAGCTGAACGTCATCTCCAAATTCCTTTACAGAATCATCCGCAAACTTTTTCACATTTTCCCTATCGGTACTAGGATAAATATATACAGAATAGTCCTGCAAGTTCTCGGTAATTAAAGAGAATCGAATGTTATCCTCTGTATCAACATCCTCACCCTGATTGTAAGATCTTAATAAGTCAAAAAACTCTCGAGCATACTCTTTCGTTTTAAATGCAAACCCTATCAAGAATGTACTGTCAGGTTTTACCTCAGGCGGCCATCCATAGATCATAGCCAACCACTCTTCAGGTTTATAATCAAAAAGTGGTTGAATAAACATTGTCGATTTACTCATTTTTCCATCTCCCTTCTTCTACCATTTCTATAAAAGGAGATTTTTTCCTGCACATTTTTTACTATAAGTAAAAATAAACTAAAAAAGAGGACGCAGTTTGTTAACCGCCTCCCCGTCCTGCCTTTCAGTTTAGCAAGCAGATTTATGTTTTAGCAACTTCGTATCATTTGTACCATTTTTAACATTTGGAACACATTCACTCATTTTCTTAACAATAGAATCTTTAATACGTCCGATGTGGGTATGTGACAGCCCCATATGCATAGCAATCCAGCGATAACTTTTACCCTCAAGCAGCCAATGAAGAACCTCAATTTCTCTTTCATCTGTTATAAGATGCATCCGATCCTGAATAATAGAAATCTTAGTCTCGTACTTATGAATAACTAAATATCTTTTCTCTCTGCGTACACACTCTCTATAAACAGGATCACTTGTGGAGCCTTTAGCTTTCGGCATCCCAGCCTCATCTCCATATTGAGCTGTGAGCTCTTCCCCTGCATCTTTCATTGAGTCCCTGAGTATCTTTATAGAGTTCATCATCCAATGATAATCCTTAAGAATGGATTCAATTTGTTTGCTGGCAGCTTCTTTCATTAAAAACACTCCTTTGGATATAATAAAAATGGACACCAAACAACGCTTAATTCGCCATTCAGTGCCCCTGGTTGTTCCAGTAGACTTATTTTGTTTTTTTATGAATTTTTTATTGAGCAATTAAAAATAATAAATCTAATAAATACAAAGGAGATGAACAGCTATGACATACCACAAAATGATTCGAAGTGTCCTCGGTGTTGATGTCCGTGCTCGCAATTCAAAATATGGTAGTGATAATTATGCTTACAACCCTTTTCAAAATCCAATAATACATAAACAAATTAATGGGGAAGAAATAGTCCCCATCAATCTATCCAAGTTATGGAATAAATGATCATATCTTATTTGAGTAGTTTAATTCATAATGAGAAGGCTTCCCTGATTGCCAGGATATAACTTGCTTACCGAACCCTTTCGGCGGGGTATCGACTAATATTAGATGGCCGTCTTTTACGATATACACTGCATTTTTCATTAAATCGATTTCAGTTGTCATTTTTTCTATATTGGTTTTCACCAGGAATCCCTCCCAAGTACTAAAATTATATTAGGTCGGCCGGGAGAAATCTTGGCTTTTTCTTATTACTAATTTTTGTCGTTTTTTGACAAGTTTTGTCGAAATCATTTAATATTTTTCCTTTATCTGTAATAATGGTTCCTGGACTTTTATTATTTAAAGGAGCAAAATAATGTGTCGTTTCTGCCGAGAGCTTAGAAAAAAGATTAAATTTTATAGAAAAGTGCTTTTGGAAACCGGATTAAGAAAAGGGTTAGATGACCCTGAAACTATAAGAAACAGTCAATCTCTTGATAAATTAATTTTCAAGTATCAATCAAAATGCAGATAACATTTTAAATTTCAAATAAGAGTCAAGATACATATTCTCTGTTTCATTTTTTATAAAAACACTGAATTAATATTTAAAATCCAAATGGCCATTCACAAACATATGCTAATATCCTAATAGAATTTTAAAATGGACTAATATGAATTCCTTCATTCTCTCGCCAATCTGCGTAGAGTATACGTTTAACATTATCATATCCATTGGTAGTTAATTGGTTATCTAACCACTGTTGATCAAATCCGAGTTCTTGTAAATTATCCCTTAATACTTCCCCATCTATAATTAACGCTGTTGGGAGGTATACTGGACTTTCTAGAAGACTGAGATCTTGCTTGTCTGGTTTTTGATACTTCGATTGTAATAATATACTTATTTGCCCATTAGCTTCCAATATACCGTATTTGACTTCGCGAACAGAAAAAACCTGATTTTGTCGAAGTATACTTAATACTTGATTTACATCCAATTTGTTCTTTTTAAGTAACTTTCTATCCATTACACCATCCCGAATAATGATGTTAGGATCCCCCAATAAGAGAGAACGTGTCGATTTATTTTTTAGAGTCAAGAACTCTATCCCCAACATGAGAAGTGTCCACAATCCGATGGCATATAAAAAGTGAAAAATCCCTACCTTATTTTCATAAATGGTATTTCCTAAAAAATCTCCAAGCACTAATACAAAAACTAAGTGAAACGGGGTTAACTGAGAGATTGATGTTCTACCGGTTATGATAATGATAAAAAATAAGGTGACAAAACCTACTATGACTTTGATTGTCAGTAAACCCAAAAAAACTTCACCCAAAGTTTATTCCTCCATTTTATATTTCACTCGATTTCAAAAATCCTCATGTTTTAAAATATTTATATTACAACATGTAAGCTAAATTAAAATCAGAAAGATAAATAATACGGGTTTTTTCAACTTATAATAATGGAGAAAACAGGCGAGCACCCTGTTCTACAATGCGCTCGGTCAGGGATCGTTGCAGCAAGTCTTCAATATTTAATGGAATAGAGTCCATTAGATCGCGTTCGAACTGATCTGTGAGTTCCCTCGCCACATCAGTACTGTAGAAGACTTGACATACCTCATAATTCAGGCGAAAACTTCTCATATCATAGTTTGCTGAGCCTACGGCAGCAATCTCCTCATCTATAGTCAACACCTTGGTATGAATCATTCCTTTGTCGTACTGGTAGATTTGTACACCAGCTTCTATAAGTTCCCCATAATAAGTACGGCTTGCAAATTCCACGATTTTTTGATTATTATGGCGAGGAACCAGCAACCTTACGCGCACACCACGAGCTACTGCTGTCTTTAATGCCATGATAATATCTGTTTCCGGTACAAAATAGGGTGTTGTTATATCAATAGTCTTAGTAGCCTGTGTTATACATATAAAGTAAGTTTGACGTATTACCGGGGTAGGAATTCCAGGATTTCCTTCCAACGTATGGATATACGCTTTTTGCAATGTCCTTGTTTTTGGCGATATGTCTATCTCATTATAATCTAGGGTGCTCAACTCTGATCCCAATTCGGCTGACCATCTGACATGATCTTCTCTGCCGATTGGATTGATTACATCAGACTTTGTTTTCAGGTTAGTTTTTGATTTTATTTTTTCCGGCACTGCCATATTCCAATGAACCTCAAAAACAGTCTGTAAATCGACCAATGCATCTCCTATGATTTGCAAATGAGTATCCCGCCAAAAGCCAACGTCTGGCTTCAATCCTGTATATTCATATCCTACGTTCATGCAACCAGTAAAAGCTTTCTTTCCGTCGATTGTTACAATTCTACAATGATCACGATAATTCCAATAGGACAATATCCAAGGAAATCGTAAGGGAAATATTGTACGGCATTCTATCCCTGCTTCGACCATCTGTCGGGTTTTTTCACGCGAAAATTTATAACTCCCCAAACCATCTCTCATAAAACGAACCCGCACTCCGTTTACTGCTTTTTCGATTAGTAGTTCCGTGATGCGACTACCAATTTGGTCATTCCTAAATATGAAATATTCCAGATCAATCGTTTTTTGGGCTTTTTGGAGGGATTCAATGAGTTGTTCATATTTTGCTATTCCATTGTCAAATACTTGGACTTGGCCCGTTCGTATCCCATTCACAGTGAAGTGCCGTAAAGCATCGGCGATTAACGATGCTGAATCACCAAATGTATCAGGTAATTTATTAGATACACTTTTAGAAGAGGTCAATCTTTTCCGATGAATAAACTTAGGATTTGATATGCTAAGATAAAGCAAGAAACCAATGATAGGAAAAAGAAGGACGATTATTATCCAATTCAATGCCTTGGCAGGCCTACGTACTTCCCAAATTGCTATGATTAAGATAAAAAACGTATTTATCAGGTATAGATAAAAAATCCATTCCAACTAAAAGTCCTCCCTTGTTTTTCTCTTAACATCTACAAAAAGTGTTGAGATTATACTTTTAGATTAGGAATGAAATGTTGTTTAGATATATGGCTTACGCCTCTTATGCAGTTCTTTTTTCGCCATAATTTCATATTTTTCATCCAACTGGGAACTTTAAACTTAAACGAGCTGGACCAACCTTCCAACGAACGAATAAAAGTGCTCCAGGTCCATGCTCGCATACAGTTGAGGTGAAAATATGTTTAACTGGATTGATCAAAATACTTTAAAAAATGTATATTTCGTAACGCTTGGAGTTCCAAGTATATTGTCAGCTTTTTGGCTCTTAGTAGTTGCTTGGACTTTTAGAGCTGAGAAAAAAGGTAAATGAAACTAACTCCTTATTTTGTTAAATTCAACACCCGCTACAAAGCCACTGATTTATTTTTGTTTTAAAGATATCTAATCCACCAAATAAACCCTCTTCATCAATATGAAGCGCGTATCCGGAGAAGTCAGGTCCCTGATAAAAGTAAACGTCCTTGTATTTCTCATGCTTCCGAATAAGCAGCCGTTCATTTCCTCTGAAAAATTCCAACTCCTCACCCTGTTTTAGTCCAAAGATCTGATCCTCAAGGGCGAAGGAAAATAAATCTAATTGCTTCATTCCCTCACCGCCTAGTACCCCTAATAATGCTATTTTTCCCATTCGTAAACATCATTACATTTTCGTTACAAAAACCGACAAAATATGACATTATACCTAAATTATGCTAGTATTTCCTCTGGGCAAATTTTACGAAAGTAAAAGACGCAAAGCCACGGGCCTAAAACAGCTTATTTGTCATGGCAGCCGAGTTGCACACAATATATTACCAATACATTACCTTTCTAGTTTGCCTATTTTATAACTAAAGAAAGGGTGTTGAAATTCATGATTTTCCCGACAGTATACAGTAAAGAGCCTGGTCTAAGACATATAATTAAGGATCAAAACTATTGCTTATGTGGCGTTAAATACCATGTCTTTTCTACATTTACAAGAAGTGATTTTAAGAAGATTCAATTTAAAAAAGTAGATAATGTCACCTGCCCTAAGTGTAAAGCCATTATATCTGCTCATCACTCTAAAACTTCTGCATTTCGATTTTATTAACTTCAGACGGCATTATGTTTTTCTGAATAACATTTAACGCAGGGACCCTCAACGTAGAAATAATTTGGCTTTCCACAAATCTTGCAGGTTTTTGAGTAAGTATTCCAACGTTTGTTGCAGTCCCTGCATTCAAGTAACAAGAGATTATTTCGATGTCCTATCACTGTCCCCTTGGCCAGACATTTTGGACAGCGAGTAACTAATTTAACATTTGTGATAGTCATTTTTCATATCTCCCTTCAAAACCAGTTATTTTGTGCAGCCTCCGCATCAATCTCCCGAAAGGATGCCAGTACAAGCTCATATTTCAGTTCCTCGTAATCACAATCATGGATTCTCTTTCCTGATTGAGCCTTAGAAATATTCAGTTCTGACAATCTCTTGATGAGGATATTCCTTTTCTGTTGCATAACGGATTCATAAAGGATCCCCATGTTTTCAACTCCCTGATCTTAATATTTTTAGCTTTTCATTTAGTTCTGCCTTTTTACGGGCCAGCTCATCTTGATTGTTAGGCACTTCCCGCTCTTGCATTTTCCTCAGCATTTCATCAAGTTCTGCTTGATCTGCAGCAATTTGGTCAGGTGATTTTTCCTTTATCGGTTGTTTAGGTTGCTCATTTTCATAAAACCAATCTGGCAGCATTTCCGTACGTATTGGCTTGGATCGCATACCCTTAGGTTTATAAGAATTATTGCTTTTAAAAGGCTTAACGTTTTTAGCTGCTACTTTTGCCTGTTCTCTTGCTACTAAGGCATCATAATGATCCATGATGTATTTTTCACAGTAAGCAAATGCTTTAATGGCACCATTTGGCTGGCGTTCTTTGTATTCAGCAAAACACTGTTCAAGCAATTTGATTGTTTGTGGCAACGGCATACCACGGGCGACAATCCGGGCGATTGCTTCATAATCTTTTGTTGTTGGGTAAACAGAACGTCCTTCTTGTATCGTTCGTAACTCTATGAATCTTTCAGCAATAATATCTACAGGGTCATTTTCTTTAGTAATAGTAATAGTAGTATTATTTATCTTTGTAATATCTTTATTAGAGTGGACACTTTTGTCCACATGACTGGACATTTCTGTCCACTCTGGACTAGACGTTTTTGTCCGGTCTCTTTCGGACTGGACATTTTTGTCCACTCTCTCTTTGCTGTATTTTTTGGAGTTTTTCACAGTTATAATATATCCATAAGGTGCTCTAGTGATCTTTATGTAACCATGTGTTTCCAGGTCATCCAGCCACCTTTGAACAGTTCTTTCGCTAACTCCAAAAGGTTCTGCCAACTCTGAGCGTTTCAATGGCTTATTTCCTAACACGATGCCCCAGGTTACCCCATCTCGTTCAATTTCTTTTGTAGTGGAGCTGACGCACCAGAGAAAAAGCCACAATGCTGATCCAATTTTTTTGTAATGTTTCGGCTCTAATAATCCTGAATAGGTTGGAAATGGATAACTTTCGGGCACCGAATCACCTACTTCCTATGGACATCTTTATGACATGGAACGCATAAGGTTAGACCATTTGAAACTTCGAATCTTAAATTCTCATATTTAGCAAACGGTTTTATATGATGAGCGTTTAACTCTCCCCCAACTTGCCCACAATGCTGACATGTGTATTTGTCTCTTTCAAAAACCAAAGTTCGCCATTCCTTATATTTTCCAGAGCTCCTAATATCCTTATTTGTCTGCTCCCAGGGTGGTTTACTTCCTATCCATATCAAGATTTCCCCATCAATTACAGAAGCGTGAGAATTTGATACGGAAACCCCTGAACATTTTAGGAACTCCACTTCCGTTATCTTTCCTAAAATGAAACTGCATTCCCAACAATAATGTTTTTGTTCCTCTGGTATGTGTGGATCAGATTCCCCGATAGTTTCACCGCATCTATCACATTTGAAAATAAAATACTTTGAAAATACATCTCCATTTGGAATACGAATGGTCTTAACAAGCATGTGATTCACTCCCTCTCACATACAGCAAATCCGTTCTTAACCCCTTTTACTTTGTAATCCGGATACCTCCGCATATACTCTAAAACAAGCATTTTCAAATGTTCTTTATCTCTTGCCTCCTCCCAGATCCATGCTGGAAGGAGGACATTTGTTTTGTTACTCTGCATCTTCAAAATCTATGTCCAATGATTCCTGGGCAGAAATCTTCTTTTTTGTCTTTTTCTTCTTTTGATCCACATCAATAATTTCTGGTTCGGCAGCTGATTCTTGATCCTCTTGGCTTGGTGGATCAAAATGGATGGACTCTTCATACTCATTAGCACCATCCGTAATATCTTTTACCTCACGCTCCTGCTCGTCTTCTGAGAATGCTTTTTGCATATCGATGGACAAGATACCCCATTTGCCTAACATGTTCCTAAGAACGGTTTTCATTGCCATGGCATCGTAATCAGAACGCCAAACATTATTAAGAGATTTCTTGTCTTTTGCCTTGTTGTGCTTAATCCTATGCGCCTCTACTTCATCTCGGGTCCAATAGACCGTTTTTTCAAAGCCATTGACCAACTTAAAGTAGCCACAGTAACCGATGACCTTGTCACTTTTCCTGGTATCCAAACCAAGGTCAATTTCCTCCGTTAGACGATTCCACTTTAGGAGTTCTCCTTCATATACCGGTATTACATTTATGGACTTGTACTGGCCGCTTCTTAATGCCAGCTGAATGTATCCTTTGTATCCCAGCTGGAACTGTGCTGCCTTATACCCCTTTTTAGAATCATAAAAAGCAACAATCCAGGCGTAGCCTAAGTTTTTATCAACTGGTAAGTCGAGAGATGCAGCAACCATTGCACTAGATACAATGGACATTGGCTCAGCTTCTCGTAGGCCAGTATCTCCGTTATATAAGTTAAGGACGGATGCCATAAATTGCGGAGCTTTATTGGCTAATACCTGCTCAAATTTCTTTTGCATTGTTGGCGTATTTAGTAGACTTTTAAGTCCCAGTGATTGGGCTGATACTTGCTTTGCAGCTGTCTCTTGCCTATTAGCTAATTGATTTTTCAATTCTGTATTGGTCGCCATCAATTAATCTCCTTTACAGCAAATTTTCGGAAAGAGGATTCTTTCAAAACTTTTTTGTAAATGTCCGGAAACTTTTCTTTCAGAGCTTTTGAATCCACACTTCTTCTACTCTGATTCTTCCAAGTGACTATAAATTGATCAGTAATACCTGTTTCAGCATCCTTCAATACTTCTTTTAATTTATTTTCAATTTCGGTTTTTGCTGTTTTAATCAGCTTTTCATCAGATTTCACTTTCTCATATTGAACCAGCAAATCTTTATAATCAGATGGAAGGACAATTTCTTTATCCTTCTCAGCACGATCGTACTTCTCTTTCAAATACTTCTCAGCTGCGCTTGATCCGTCTATCGCTGGAGCATGCCCTTGCAGTACGTGATATTCCCAAAAGTGCTTTTCAGCATTGAAAATCATCTCGATAAGCTCCTGGTCTCGCTTTACTTCCTTCCAGATGAACTTGTTGCCACCGATAAGAACAGCGATATAACCCTTTTCCTTTTCAGTCACTCCGAGATAATGCTGGAGCTGCACAAGGTAGCTTGCCGGAACTTCTTCGCCTTCCCACTCTTTAGCGAGATACGCACTGGCTGTCTTGCATTCCAAAACCGCTGATTCTCCAACAACTAAACGGTCAACGTTTGCTTTAATAAATGGATACTTGGAATGGCTGTACATGAAATTTGTTCGGCGTACCTTTTTACCTGTACGCTTTTCAAACTCCTTGGCAACCACATTTTCCATTTGATTTCCCCAGTAAATTGCTTCATTATCAGTTTCCTGTGGTTCGACTTGGCCTGTTTTTTCAAGCCAAAGTTCAAAAGGTGTACGAAATTGATTAACTCCAAGAATGATTCCAGCGTCACTCCCGCCGATTCCTTTAGCCCGTTCTTGCAGCCATTCGTACCGGCTCATATCCTTTGTAGGAACTGCATTGTTTAACGCCAATTCTAGTCCCCCCTTTACCGTCAAGAGCCTATATGCTAAAATGACGGTACAAAATAATTAGCCAATCATTACGGACTCCTGCGCCAACAGGAGTCATTTTTTATGCTGTTCTAAATTCAAATTCCATTACTTCTGTTAAGAACCGATCCAAGTTGTCCTTCAAAATGATTTCACCATCATATTCAACAATGTCATCACCAAAAAGAATTTCATCACCAAAATAATCTACCCCCACGTGTTCAGGTTGTTCAACCATATTCGGGTATCCAGACCTCTCTATTTGGTCAATCATAGGATGATTCATTTTTATCCTCCTCTCTATGTATTAGGTGCTTTATTCACACCGCGATAAGCCGAAACGTAGATGATGGGGGAATGGTAGATATTCGTTCCGACTTATCGCGACAGGAACAAAGGTTCTTGCCGCCCTATTCTAGTGGTGGTAGAATAGTAGTATCGATATTTAGTGGCAGTGAGCTGTGGTGAGCTTACTGCTTTTCTTTTTGATTTGAAGTAAAATCTCCAATTAAAATTCCCATGATAAAAATAAAATAGGTTCCGAAAATCATAGCTAGGACATAACCCAAGTCCATTCATGAACCCTCCTTTGGAGTATGGATCCTAACAGCCCAATCAATCTTGACTCCTTGGCTCTTTAATTTCTTAATCAATTGTTCCAGCTTCTCTTTTCTGGTTAGAACCAATGGATTATTCCTCCTATCAACGGCATTAACTGCTGCAATATCATCACTGGATCCACCCCTGTCACAATGGCACATGCCACATCTTTAGCTGAGGTAACATCTGCCCACTTAATTAAAGTCGCGACATCCAATGTTTTTTTATCTGTTTCAAATTTTGAAATACAACTCCGTGAACGATGAAGCTTTTCTGCGATTTCCTCCTGGGTAAGACCTGCTCGCTCCCGGCATGCTTTCAGTACTGCGCCGAAAGTCAATCCTTTCTCCCTCCCTTCTTTGTTCCAATTTGGAAACGTTCCAGTATGGAACCGACAAATTAATAGATTGCTATTAAAATTTATAGATGAAAGGAAGTGCACCGAATCTTATGAGCCTGGCAGCTTCGTTTCGGTGCCTTCGCTCATGAAACTTTTCTAGGAAACCAGTTTTCTATGTAGCTGAGTGCTAATTGCAGCTCCTTTCTCTTAATGTCTTTGTAGCTTGCTACACCAAAACGGTCCTTGATTTCCCGATGTAGTGCCCTGAAAAGCTTTGATCGGAACTCTGGATTACTTTCTAGCTCATAAACCTTTTGAGCGATTCCTTTTTGCACACGTCGTTGTTCGCCACTGGTTAGAGTGATATGCTCTTCGACTTTATGATCAATCTCATAGACTAGCTTTCTGATTTTATGTTGTTCAGCTTTAATGGTTTGAGTATCCTCCATAAGATCTGCGGTTGTTCTCAGCACCGTGACAAGAGCCTGATCTTTTGAAAGAGGAACAATGTCTTCTTTAATGTTGTAGTATTCATCGACCAGCCTTTCGTAAGCATCCCATGCCTGCTGAGTATTAAGTGATTTAGCGTGAAGCCAAGCTCCTTTTTCAGTCCAGAGATAGAGAATAGAAGTAAATTTAAGGCTGTCGTCAAATTGACGTGACCCTTTGAATTCCCGTAATTCTTCTCCGGATAAGGCAAAATAATGTTTGCCTTGAACATACCGATCAGCATTTCTCTGGAAGTTTCGGTTTATGATTTTTGCTTCTGTTCCAAAAACTTCAGCCAATTGGATAGTAGTTAAAACTCGCTTTCCTCCCTGGCTAATTGGTTGAAGATGATTCATAACATCAGCTCCTTTTAATAGTGAGGTTGTTCTTTTAACCATTTGATTAAAAAATCTTCTGTTTCCTTTGCTGGGAATAACCATTTCCGTCCAACCCTGAATTTTGGGAAACGAGGATCGAAAAAGAATTGCTCTTTAATGAATGGTTCACTCATGCATGTCTGTTGACATAGCATTTTCATGTCCCAAAAAACTGTACGATATTGAATTTCATTTAGGTGCTTGCGTAACTCTTCATGAAACTGCTGTTCAATTGTTTGTTTATCAACCTGCACACTTAACATTTGAAATACCTCCTTATGCACTTTGATTTTTTGCCATTTTGGCAATTTCATCTTCAAAAAAAAGTTCTGTTATAGGGACTTTTAAGATTTCCGAAACTCTGGCTAATGTCTCGGCTGGGAACTTGCCACGACCAATTTCAAGATAATAGTATCCATTTGGGCTCTCGTACCCCAAATGCTTTGCCATTTCTTCAAGTGACAAATTATGTTCTTTTCTTAATTTTTTTATTTTTACTAGATCCACTTTCAACACTTTCTGTTTCATTGTTTCACCTCCATTTTTGCCATATCGGTAACTCATATTTATAATATATTACCATTACGGCAAAGTCAATCGGAAAATTACCTTTTTGGCAAAAATATTTATTACCATATTGGTAAATGATATGATTTAATCAGTTAATAATTAGAGGGGTTTTTTAATGTCATCTTTTGGAAATCGAATTAGGAAATTAAGAGAGAAAAGTGGAATTAATCAAAAAGATATGGCGAAAAAATTGGAACTTTCCAATGTCCAACTATCGCGATATGAATCAGATGAACGTAGACCTGACTTCGAGACATTAAAAAAAATCTCGGAAATATTTGATGTTTCAATTGATTATTTGATTACTGGTAATGAAAAAAACAGCTCTAGCGATGAAATGTGGAGAGAGATACTTAATCCTAAAACACAAATCTTTTTTAAAGATTTAATGGATGCTCCAGAGGAAAAGATAGAAGAACTCATCAAGTTCTGGGAGATTATCAGAGATAGAGATAAAAAATAACACGCGCTTGCGTGTTTTTATTTGAGGATATAATGGGTTATTTACCCATAAATACATAAATTTATTAAAAGGGAGATTAGATAAGTTGAAGTACAAATTTTTACTAGTTATCTCTGTTCTATCTCTAAGCTTTATTTTAGGGGGATGTTCAGGTACAGAGGAAACTAAAGAGCCGGTAGACAAGCCTGTTGAAGAAAATACAAAATCAGAAGAACCGAATGTAACTGAAAAACAAATATCCGATCAACAACAGAAAACTATTGATTCTTTAAATAATTTTCCGGAGTTCATTAATAATTATAAAGAACTCGGTGAAGACAGAACACCAACTTGGGATAATTACCTATACGGACAAGAAGTAACTTGGTCAGGAACTATAATGGAAATAGGTTCTTCACAAATTTGGGTATTAGGTGCAGGAGAGTACACCGGTCAAACGTGGGATGATGTTAATACATCAGGTAATGAAGCTTACAATGTTTTTGTTGCAGATTTTACGAGTAATCTTCTAACCGATCTAAAGCCAGGTGATAGTGTTACAGTCAGGGGTACATTAGAATCACGCGGGGACTTCGATTTGAATTACCATTGGAAAATTTATAATTCAGAGATTCAATGATTAGCCCTTTTGGGCTTTTCTTTTCAAACTAAAATAGAACATACATTCCCATCCGGAGGTTCAAAATGAATTACCGCACAACTTTGCTAGAAGATTGGATAAAAGACTTTTATTACGATATTGGAATCTTACATCCCCATCAAATTGATATGCACGATATCATTTATCGCTTAGGGATGTCCGTGAAATATATGAATATATCAAGTCGTATCTATGAAGATGAAGTAATCATTGATGAAAGACTTAGTAAGGAAGAACAGTGGGAAGAATTTGGACACGAATTTTGCCATTTTAAAAGGCACTTTGGAAATCAACTAATTATGCCTGAAGAATTTTTAAAACTTCAAGAATTCCAAGCCAACTATTTTTCTTATCATTTCTGTGTCCCAACTTTTATGTTAATACAACTGACATTTCCTCCTACAAGAGGAGAGGTTATTAAACAAGTTGCACAAATGTTCAAGGTAACTTATAAGTTTGCTGAAAAGAGATTTGTAATGTTTGAGAATAGAATCAATTCAATGATATTTTTCAAAAAATTACATACTTACATATAGAGGTGAAGGTATTCATGGCTAGTTTCAGAAACAGAGGTAATTCATGGCAATACAGAATTAAATATATAGACCCTGCTACTGGAAAACCAAAAGAAAAAAGTAAAAGTGGATTTAGAACTAAAAAAGAGGCACAGATTGAAGCAGCTGAAGTGGAGAAAAAGTTTTATCTCCGGCAACATTCTGTTATTGCAAATAGCGAAACTATACTTAAGGATTGGCTTACCGAATGGTTAGAAATTTATGGAGCCCAATGCGCAGAAAGAACATTATTTAATCGATTTTGGTATATCAATAATCATATTATCCCAAGTCTCGGAAATTATAAAATGAATCAGTTAACACGGATGGAATATCAAAAATTTATTAATACATTAATTGAAAAAGGATACGCTAAAAAAACCATCCAGACGATTCATTCTATTTTTTGTACTGCAATCAATAAAGCTGTTGAACTAGAAATGGTTACACATAATAAGTATCAAGGGATATCTATAAAAGTTGAGGAACAAGAAAAAATTAATTATTTATCGAGAGATGAAGTAGAAATCTTCATGGATGCAGCTAAAAAATCTCCATATCATCATTATATTATCGCATCAATTTTACTCCGAACAGGAATTAGAAAAGGTGAAATGTTAGCCTTAAAATGGGAGGATATTGATTTTGAAAATAAAACTATTTCCATCACAAAAACGAGAAGTGACAATGGTGTAAAAAAACCAAAAACCAAATCAAGTAACCGCACAATTGGGATTGATAATACTTTAATTGCTGATTTAAAACAGTATCAGTTATGGCAAAAGAAAAATAAAATGAAACATGGTGCCGATTACCATAAATCAGAGTTCTTAGTAAGGTGCCCAAACGGAAAAGAAATTGGAGAATACGGAGTCAACAAGACGATTGATTCTATTTTAAAAAAAGCTAAAACAAACCTCCCCCACATTTCCCCGCATGGATTGCGTCATACTCACGCAATTATGCTGCTGGAAAGTGGTGCAGATATAAAGTTTGTTAGTGAACGATTGGGGCATTCAACTGTCAATATGACAGCCGATGTCTATGTTCATATTACAAAAAAATATGAAACTGAAAATTTACTAAAATTAGAGTCATATTTAAGATAAATGGGCAAAAAGTGGGCAAGGAGAAATTCCCCTTGCCACAAATCCCACTACATCACACGTTTGAACATCTTTTCCATTTCATAAGTGGAGTAATGTATGATGATCGGCCGTCCATGCGGGCATGTGAACGGATCGGAAGACCTCCGCAATTCATCAAGCAGCGCCTGGATTTCATCATTGCGGAGATGGTGATTCGCTTTAATGGAAGCTTTACAGCTCATCATAATGGCAGCTTCCTCACGCAGCTTTTTAATATCGACTCTCTTCATGGCTAAGAGCTGTTCAATCATATCCTCAATAATTTCCTGTTCTTCGCCTTTAGGCAGCCATTGCGGATGAGAACGGACAATAAAGCTGTTATGTCCGAACTGCTCCAGAAATACCCCCACTTTTTCAAGCTCGCCTTTGTATTCATCAATTTTAATATAATCATCCGTTGAGTATTCAAATGTCAGCGGTATAAGCATTTCCTGCAATTCACTTTCAACCTGGCCGACTTTCTCCCTGAAATACTCGTACTTGATCCGCTCCTGGGCGGCGTGCTGATCAATGATATAAAGGCCCCGGTCATTTTGGGCAAAAATATATGTCCCATGCATTTGCCCAATCGGATAGAGCGGCGGCACCCGGGATGGCTCCTCCACTGTGGCGGTCTCTGCCAAAAACTGTTCCAGTCCTGCAGCTCTCGGCTCTTCGGGCTGGAATATGTGCTGATCTGCTTCAGGCAATTCTTCAGCTGAGGGGCTTAAATCTATGAGAGGAGCATCCTGCAAATCAGGATATTCAGCTGCTGCCGGTTCACCTGGTAGACTTTGCGGGCTTTGCGGATCTGCCCCATTCGGGTACTGCCGGATAGCATCCTCCCTCGCTTCACGAACAAAAGAAGGCACATGCTCCCGATGCTCAGGCAAATGATCCAGTTCAAGAGCCGTCTGTTCTGACTTAGGCTTCATGGTCTTCGGCTGTGTAAATCCGGATGGGATCAGTTCCTCTTTTTTAAATGCAGCCTTCAAAGCACCTGATACAAGCTCATTCAATTCATGTTCCTTGCTTAAGCGTACCTCCATTTTCGACGGATGGACGTTCACATCGACAAGGAGCGGATCCATTTCAATGTTCAGGAGCACAATCGGGTAGCGGCCGATTGGCAGCAGAGTATGATACCCCTCCTGAATGGCTTTGGCCAAAGAATAATTCTTGATGAAGCGGCCGTTGATCATGGTAGAAATGTAGTTTCTTGATGCTCTTGTAATCTCCGGCATTGCTGCATATCCGCTGATTTTAAAATCAAGTGAGCTTGCTTCAATCCGAACCATCTTCTTCACAATATTGAGCCCATAAATAGCTGCAAGCACCTGCCGGACATCCCCGTTTCCGTTCGTCTGCAGGAGCTTTCGCTCATTATGGATCAGGCGGATGGCGACCTCCGGATGGGCGAGCGCCAGCCTGTTAACCACATCTGTAATATTGCCAAGTTCTGTGTGAATCGTCTTCATATACTTAAGCCTTGCCGGCGTGTTGAAAAATAAATCCGTCACGGTCAGGTCAGTCCCTTTTCTGCCGGGTGCCTTTTCCATCACTTCCACTTTTCCGCCTTCTATGACAACACGTGTGCCGTCATCCCCAGTTGAGGTTTTCATTTCAATCCTCGATACCGACGCAATACTTGGCAATGCCTCGCCGCGGAATCCGAGCGTGCGGATGCGGAAAAGGTCATTTTCGTCTTTAATTTTACTGGTGGCATGGCGATGAAAGGCATTCAGGACATCATCTTCCTCAATGCCATCGCCATTATCGATAATGCGGATTTTGGCCAGGCCGGCTTCTTCCGCTTCAATTTCAATAATAGTACTTCCGGCATCGATCGAATTCTCCATCAATTCTTTTACCACCGATGCTGGCCGCTCCACCACCTCGCCGGCAGCAATTTTATTAGAAAGCGCATCATCCAGCTGAATGATTTTCCCCATCTCGTCACCCCCTGTTTATTAATTCTTTAATTTTCTGTGCAGTTCATATAATGTATTTAATGCCTGCATTGGCGTCATATCAAGGATATCGAGCGCTTTGACTTTATCAATAATCTTTTTTTCCTTAGAGCTTATTGAAGGTTTCTTCACATCTTCAGAATCCTCAAAGAAAGATAATTGGGCAGCAGGCTCTGCCATTTTTTCTGCGGCAGGAATCTCTTTTTTCACAGGAGCGGGATCGTTCGATTCCAGTCCCGTTAAAATTTCATTTGCCCTTACAATTAGTTCATTAGGGAGCTCTGCAAGCTGGGCAACATGGATTCCGTAACTCTTATCTGCCGCTCCTTCCTTAATTTTATGAAGGAACACAACCCGTCCATTTTGCTCGACTGCGCTGACATGGATGTTTTTCACCTTCTGCAGTTCTTCTTCAAGCACCGTCAATTCATGATAGTGCGTGGAAAATAAAGTCTTCGCACCAATCCGGTTGTGAATATACTCAATGATTGCCTGCGCCAATGCCATCCCATCATAGGTGGATGTTCCGCGCCCGATTTCATCGAACAGAATCAAACTGTTTTGAGTGGCATTCACAATAGCATTTCGCGCTTCAAGCATCTCGACCATGAATGTACTCTGGCCGGAAATAAGGTCATCGGCGGCTCCGATTCTCGTAAATACCTGGTCAAAAATCGGCAGCACGGCTTCAGAAGCAGGTACATAGCAGCCGATTTGGGCTAAAATCGCAGTCAGGGCGATTTGCCGCATATACGTACTTTTACCGGACATATTCGGCCCTGTAATCAGCAGCACTTCCCGGTCCGCATCCATATAACAGTCATTCGGCACATATTCTTGTGCGTTCAGCACTTTTTCAACGACTGGATGGCGGCCGTCTTTGATATAAACCCGTCTTTCATTTGAAAAACTTGGCTTTATATAATGCCTTTGCTCGCTGACAGCGGAGAAGCACTGAAGAACATCTAGCTCACTTACCGTTTTCGCCAGCTTTTGCAATCTCGGAATAAATTCTTTTACATGTTCGCGGACATTCGTAAATAATTCATACTCGAGCTCCACACACTTTTCCTGTGCTTCCAGTATGAGTGATTCTTTTTCCTTTAATTCAGGCGTAATAAATCGTTCGGCATTGGTCAGGGTCTGTTTGCGCTCATATTGCCCTTCTTTTAGAAGATGAAGGTTAGCGCGAGTAACTTCAATATAATAGCCAAACACACGGTTAAAACCGATTTTCAATGATTTAATGCCTGTTTTTTCACGTTCCTGCTTCTCAAGCTGGGCAATCCAGGTTTTCCCGTTGCGGCTGGCATCACGGTATTTATCCAGCTCTTCATGATAGCCGTCCTGAATGATGTTTCCATCCTTCAATGACAGCGGCGGATTTTCCATTATCGCGCTTTCCAAAGTATCCGTGACTTCTTCACACGCATCCAGGCGCTCAGCAAGCCTCACTGCTTCCTCATTCGGCAGATTTGAGACCATTTCTTTTAGAACAGGTATCTGCTGAAGAGATTTCTTAAGCTGCACAAGGTCGCGGGCATTTACATTTCCAAACGCCACTCTTCCTGCAAGGCGTTCCAGATCATAGACTTCCTTCAGTTTTTCCCGGATTTCTTCCCGTTCAAAGAAAGAGTGAATAAGCGTTTCAACCAGCGAATGGCGGCGTTTGATTTCCTGTTCATCAATAAGCGGCCTGTCGATCCATTGCTTTAAAAGCCTGCCGCCCATGGCAGTCTTCGTTTCATCCAGGAGCCATAACAGCGAGCCCTTCTTGCCTTTGCTGCGGATGGTTTCTGTCAGCTCAAGATTCTTTTTTGAAAAATAATCGATTTTCATGTATTGATTAATCTGATAAGTAGCCACCTTTTGAAGGTGATCCAGGCTCCTCTTCTGCGTACGGTACAGGTAATTAATCAGTCTGCAAGAAGTTGTCCTGAGCTTGTCCTGATTTAAATCAGCCAGAAGTCCCTCGAAAGAGTCCCGGACTCCGCAATCATCCTCGAATGAAATCGCCATGACGGAGCGTTCTTTCATTCTCCTCTGCCATTCTCCATCAAAGTCGGAAGAGATGACTACTTCCTTTGCACCTGACATAGACAGCTCGTTTAAGACCTCATCAAACCCGCTGCTTAACATCGTTACCTTCGTCTCACCTGTTGATAAATCATTGGTGGCAAATCCAAAGGTTTCATCTTCAAAGACCGAAATCGATGCAATATAGTTGTTTTCTTTTTCCTGAAGGCCTTTGCCTTCCATCATTGTTCCAGGTGTGATAAGCTGAACGACTTCCCGCTTCACAACTCCTTTTGCCTGTTTCGGATCTTCTGTTTGCTCGCAGATTGCGACTTTGTATCCTTTTTCAATCAATTGTTCAATATAAACCGGTGCTGAATGATACGGCACCCCGCACATGGGAATCCTTTCTTCCGTGCCTCCCTCGCGGCTGGTTAATGTGATTTCAAGCTCCTGTGATGCTTTAAGTGCATCATCGAAAAACATTTCGTAAAAGTCTCCAAGGCGAAAAAATAAAAAGGCATCCTGATATTCTGCCTTTACCCTTAAATATTGCTGTATCATAGGCGTGTATGCTGCTGCCATAACTTCCTCCAACGATCCATAATCTATTATTTTATAATCCTTTTTTAGAGATTTCCTCTAAAAACGTCTTTTTCATTATATCATAGATTATTGGCTGACTCAGAGGTGCAATATTTGCCTTGGCTATTCTCTTATATTGATAGGCTTATATATTATGCCGTTGATTTCAGCACGGGACACTTGCTTTCCGCGGGGAGGTTCCCGAGCCTCCTTGGCTTTGCCTGCGGGGTCTTCCACTTCCCTCTCCTCCCGCTTGAGTCAAATATCCTCCGCTGCAATCAAAGCAGTGGTTAAACTATACTTGCGTTTAATGAGCAGTAGAAAGTCTTGCCACACAAAAAAACAGCAGCCCCCAAATGGAGAGCTGCCAGGATTTCTTAGTTATTTATGTATTTTTCAAACACATATCCGAAGTCTTTCACATTATATTTCTTGCGGCTGTTCATCAGCCAGTTGAAGGCTGTTTCATTTAGTACACGGAAATTGTCCACCACATTGGCGTCCTGATTGGACACTGAACGTCCAAGAGTGCTTGATGCCAAATTCAGGCTTTTTTCAGCATACTCCATGGACACTTCATTTTCGCGGCAGATTTCGGAAATGCGGATCAGTGCTTTATATAAATCTTTCAATTCTTCGATATGCTTTTTATGTACGTCAATAGAGAATGCCTGAGATCCAATCACGAATTTGATTTCCACATCCAAATCGACTGTACCAGCTGTTTCCAGCATCACATTTGAAATGCTGTATTCGCGGTAGCTGTAGCGCTTTAGAGTTCGTTTTTTGCTGACAGCACTTGTACCATCCAGATGAATAAGCGCCTTATTCGTAAAGCAGTATTCATCCGATTTGGACTTAATCAGGAAGTAAATTTTCTCATTATCTTCGTGAAGGACATAATCGTCAGCATCAACTTTGTCATAGTCAGCCGGCTGGATGACGCTTCCCACATCGCTTAATCCCAGCACATCAGAGGCAACCTTTTTAAACATAACCCCTCAACCTTTCTGCATTCATTTTACTACTTTGCTATTTTAACATATTTAGGAAAACGATGGCTTATTCAATTAAAAATTTACGCTGGAAAAGCTCCCGGCAAACCGGAAGCTTCATATTCCTGGCGTATTCATTAATACAATCGGCCATCCATCTGGATCTTCTATTGTCACTCCGCCTCTGCCCCAATATGGATTTTCCGGTTCTGTTTCCATATACCCATAAGCAGCAAGCCTTTCGGCAATGTTATCACGCTCCAGGCGGTCTCCCACATAAAAAACTAATAGATGCTCCTTTGTCGGCTGCGGAAGCTCCATTTTTTCCTTAGATTGAGTAAATTCAAGATGGTATTGGCTATCAGGCAGACCAATCATAATACCATCATAGCCTTCATGATTCCAAAACTCGCCAACTCTCTTCAGACCCAGTCCTTTTTCATAAAAGGAAATGAGTTTATCAAGCTGGTTTGTCGGACGTGCAATGCGAAATTGCACAGCCGGGATGCTCCCTTCCCATTCCTTCCTCACAATCACTTCATAAGGATATTCCTGATGCTGAAACATAACATCCCTTGGTCCTGATGCAAATACTTTAATTGGTGAAATAACGGAAGCCCTTTCTGTTGGATACCAGTTCCGCCCTTCCTTTACAAGCACAAAAACCCCTTTCCTGTCTCCGTAAAAAGCAAACGTCTCACTGGAATCCATCTGTTCATTGTACAGATACTGATCTAATTCCTGCTCCATTGCAGCTACATCATTGACTGGCAAGCCAACTTCCCCAACATCATGCCAGCGGAGACCATCCTTTTTCACATCATCCAAAGGCCGCTCGAGCATCTCCATAATATTTCCGTCCGGATCGATAAAATATGCCTGCTTTCCTTTCCAAAACATACTGTACTCGCCGCTCTCATTTGGCAGCAGCACACTTTCAGCACCTAATTTCTGATACATATGTTCAAAGTATTCAGCATTAGTCCGGAAACACACATGATAAAAGGGGATTGCTGCATCTTTCTCAAAAAGAATCTTTGTTGAGCCGGCCATAATCGTAAAATAACTCTGAGTCTCCGTCAACAGTTCCATCTCCAGCACATTTGTATAAAATTCTTTCATCCTGTCTAAATCATGGCACTTCAAATTCAATTGAAATATTTTCATCCTCGCCTCTCCCCTTTACATCTTATACCTCCATTCTAAGGTAATGCACTGCAGATGCATTCAGACTAAAGGCGGAAGGTGCTGTCATTAATTCGCTTGAATTTGGCTGACACTATGAAAATATAAAAAGAAAAACTAGGAAGCAAAACCTCCTAGTTTGTCATTACTCTTCTTCAGTTCCCACCAAGAAATCCGGATTTAAATCCTCGAATTCTTCATCCTCCACATCAAGTCCCCAAGCGTCATCATCGCACTCGCACTTGTCTGGATGAACAGCTACACAAACTTTTGTTTCGCCGATCACCTCGACCATGAACTCTCTTTCCACAGTGACGATGATTTTATTGCCATTTGGAGAAATGACTGCTTCACAGCAGCTCGGCTGCTGCAGAACACGGGCGATGACATCATGATCATCCAAACAGTCCGGATCACGGTACTTCAATTTAATGACATCTTTATACTCAACCCGTTCGGTAACAACTTCGGTTTTTGTATTATTGTTGAAAGAGTACCAAACGTTAATGTCATAATGGCCGCAGATTTCCACTGTTTTCCCAGCTTTTTTCGCCTCGTACGTATGGTTTATGATCCAGCAGCCAAGTATGCTTGACGGATGGTGTGACGGGCAGATCGTATGATTGGACTGTGTGAATTTACGTCCTTTCGCAACGACCGCTTTCGTTATAATCTCTCTGTAATCTCCCATTGCGAGCGAACCCTCCTCATTCATTTTCAATTCATCCTATGCGGGATATTAGACTAGTGTGCGATAATTTTTATGAATGTTAGGCAAAAGTATTGGCATGATTTATAGTATGCCGGGAGCGGGCGAATGTTCCGGTCTGAACAAATCCAGCAGGAGAATTCTCTATATAAATAAGGAAACTGCCTGCCTATGGTAAGGACTTAAAACTCACTAATAGGTATGTAATTGAAAAATGCACGTTTGTCCTACTGCATTTGCGGAGACAGCTTGGCTCTTGAATCAATATAATAAACTATCGATAAGGAGGTGAACAGGAATGGCAGACAAGGAGAACTCCAACTATAAAGTTTCAATCAATGGCAAAGAGATGACAGGGGAAGAAGCAAAACAATATGCAGAAGAAATGGTGGCCAAGTTTACGGAAACATTGGGCGGATTCTATACAAAAGGATTAGAAAAAATTCAGTCTGAAGAGTTAAAAGGAAATCTTATGGAATCTCTTAAGCCGTTGAGAAACTTAGAAGGGCTCTTCACAAAAAATTCCTCCGGGATCGGGAATATGATTCCTGCATTAAAAAATCTGCTGCCTGTTGTGGAAACATCCGAGGATTATAAACAGGTGAAACTATCTGTAAACCGTAAGAAACTTCTGGATCTGGATCTTTCAGACATGATGAAGAAAGACTCATAATCTGGAAAACAGCCACTTCAATCAATTGAAGGAGGTGAAAAAATATGCTATCAAGATGCTATGATGATTACGAAAAAGACAATGGCGTATTGCCGAGCGGCGGAGCAGTAAATGGAGCAGACAGCGGCAATGAAGCGGAAGCTTTTACTTTCGCTGCACAAGCAAACCTTCCTCAAACAAACCTAAACGGCCAATTGCCGATTTCTGGTGGAGGATTTGCTGTTAACGCTGCACTGATCAACATTCCAATTCTTTCAGCCCAATACAATATTGCAAATGGAGGAGACTCCACAGCCATTTCTGTGAACACTACAACTCAGCAGCAAAGCAACAAAGCGTAATTAAAGATAAAGCAATTCTTTCTATGCAGAGTCTAAAAATGTCCAAAAAGAAGGGAGGGAGTACCATGCTAAGTCAAAATATGCAAAAGCTGGATCTGGATCCGGAAGTCCTCAAGCAGCTGGGTATTCCAAAGGAGTTTATTGATATGGCTGCAGAAGCCGGAATACCGTCGATTAATAACCATGCTGCCGGCGGAAAGGGCGGACGGGCCATCAATCTCACATATGTGGATAATTACTCGACATTGCTTCTTGTGTATACTTTTCTCCTCAACTTTTTGGACAAAAAATCTGATGATGCAGGGACTAAAATGCTGAATCAATCCCTGCTGTCAACGTTAAATGCAGCAATCATCGAACAGCAGGAGTACAGAAAAGAATTTTTAAAGGCAGTAGAACTATTGCGAAACCAATAAAAGGCCCCCCACAACCCATGGCCAATACCAATTCCTCCCTTAAATATAGAACGTAAAAACACCCTGCACCAATTGGTGCAGGGTGTTTCACTATCTGTTTATTAATGTGTACAGCTGCTGTTGCTGATTTTTGATCCTGTTTCGCCGCTCAGGAGATTTCCGCCTGTAGAAGTAATGACTTCGTCTGTTACAGTGTTGGAAATCGTATTAGCCACAATCTGCAGCAATTCATTAACATCCACCTGGGATTGCTTGAATTCCTGAACAACCGGGATTTCATCCAGCTGCTGTTCCAATTGGGCAATTTTTTCTTCCGTTTTCTTTAATGCTTCAGCTTTACCATAGTGCTGAAGATTCACAGCCTGCTTTTGCAAGCCTTTGATTGTTGTAATGGTAGCACTAACCTTATCGTTTTCATTAATCTGTGCTTCAGCACGCTTGAAGAAATCCACTTCTTCTGTCTCTGCAATCATGCGTGCCAATTCCTTAGCACGTTCTACAATCTCATCTTTTGTGTATTTAGCCATTACTGCTTCACCTCAACCGCGTCTAGTTCTTCTACCATTTCTCCGTTTAGGGACCAAGTCTTCGCATCAGTTACTTTGACATTCACAATTTTGCCGATCGCTGTTTTCGGTCCCTTAAAGTTTACCAGCTTGTTCTTTCTTGTGTACCCTGCAAGAATTTCAGGATTGTTCTTGCTTTCCCCTTCCACAAGAACTTCGACAGTCTGGCCTTTATATTTTTTCATTGCTTCTGCCGATAATTCATTAACAACTGCATTCAGGCGCTGAAGACGTTCTTTCTTCACTTCCATTGGCACATTATCCACCATTTTGGCCGCTGGTGTGCCTTCACGAGGTGAGTAAATGAATGTATAAGCAGCTTCAAAGCCTACCTCCCGATACAGGGATATTGTTTCTTCGAATTGCTCTTCTGTCTCATTAGGATAGCCGACGATGATATCAGTTGTGAAAGTAGCCTCTGGAATAGCCGCTTTAATCTTGCGAACAAGTTCCAAGTATTGTTCCCTTGTATATTTACGGGCCATGATTTTCAGTACATCTGTTGAACCCGATTGAACTGGAAGGTGAATATGCTCTACCAGATTGCCGCCTTTGGCCAGCACTTCAATCAGATGATCATCAAAGTCGCGCGGATGACTTGTTGTAAAGCGGACTCGCGGAATGTCTATTTTGCGCATTTCATCCATTAAATCGCCAAGACCGTAATTCATATCCTCAAAGTCTTTTCCATACGCGTTTACGTTTTGCCCAAGCAGGGTAATTTCCTGGTAGCCCTGTGCCGCTAACTGGCGCACTTCCTGAATGATATCCTCAGGACGTCTGCTCCGCTCTTTTCCTCGTGTATAAGGTACGATGCAGTACGTACAGAACTTATCACAGCCATACATAATGTTGACCCATGCTTTAATATTGCCGCGGCGCACTTTTGGAAGGTTTTCAATAACATCCCCTTCCTTAGACCATACTTCTATAACCATTTCCTTCGACATATACGCTTCTTGAAGAATGTTAGGAAGACGGTGGATGTTGTGTGTTCCAAATATCATATCTACCTGGTTATATGTTTTAAGAATCTTGTTAACAACAGATTCTTCCTGTGACATACATCCGCAGACACCAATTAGAAGATCGGGATTTTCCTTTTTTAAATGTTTAAGATGGCCAAGTTCGCCAAATACTTTATTCTCCGCATTTTCACGGATGGCACATGTATTAAGCAAAATGACATTTGCATCTTCCACTGATTCTGTATGCTCATAGCCAAGACCAAGGAAAATACCAGCCATAACTTCGGTATCATGCTCATTCATCTGGCAGCCGTAAGTGCGGATATAGAATTTGCGGCCATTCCCCATTCCATGAAATTCTTCTGGAATGTTAAAGTCTTTATGATATTTCACTTCTTCTTTACCGCGTTTTTTCGCTTCCTTTAAGGAAGGTGCAGTATAAACAGTTTCAAAGTATTTGCTGTAATCCTTGACGGATTTTTTGTCCGAAGGATTTGCTGTTTGCACTTGCTGGCTTTCTAAACGCTGTTTTTCGTTCATCATGTATCCCCTTTCTCTTTCTCCTGAGCAGCATCTATCATTTAAACTCATTTTTCAGCTATTATTGGTGTGCATTTTATATATGTGCACATTATTATAGTATAAGGCTTTCTTATAGTTAAAACAATAGAAAACCGCACTCAGCCTCTTATCAGCAGCTATTACTTGTATGTACGTTCTGGTAAAGTTTTAACCCTGCACAACCACTAATACTAGACTAAAATTAACATTTTGTGTGTGATAAGTGTCACATTATATTCAATCTCCCTAAGCTTCGTCTCTGGTGGAATGCTTTCCACATTTTGCAGATTTTTATCCCGGATTACTCTAAACTTTCCTTATTTTTCTGATTGCTACTTCAATCCTGCTTTCATATCCCCAGTTTTTACATATTATTCGCCAAATTCACAATAGCCGTATCTGCCTCAAAAAAAGAAGCCCGGGAGCCCCGAGCTTCTTTCCATTACATAAATTCAGCTGCAAGTTTATCAAAGTGAGCTTGATCTAGTTCAAGATCTGCTTGTGATAAAGGAGTTTCAGAGTAACCTGAAAGCAATTCCTGATAAGACTTCCGCTCTGTGTCCTGATAGATTAATCCAGTTACAAGGCCGCTGTGCTTCATAAGAGTCTGCATGGCCATTTCACGGCTAGAATTATCATAGCCTTCCACATCGCTAAGCTTAGTCAGATTTTCTTTAAACCAGTCATATGTGTTTACTTTATTGTATGTAACACATGGGCTGAACACATTAATTAAAGAGAAGCCATCATGCTTAATGCCAGCTTCGATTAACGCAGTCAGATCTTTAAGGTCAGTTGAGAAGCTTTGTGCCACGAAAGTCGCACCAGCAGTTAATGCCATTTCCATTGGAGAAATCGCCTGCTCAATAGAACCTTGAGGAGTGGACTTAGTTTTGAAGCCAGCCGCAGAACGCGGTGAAGTCTGTCCTTTTGTTAAACCATAGATTTGGTTATCCATGACGATATAAGTGATGTTCACATTACGGCGGATCGCATGGATCGTATGGCCCATACCGATCGCAAATCCATCTCCGTCACCACCGGATGCGATAACTGTTAAATCGCGGTTTGCCATTTTCACACCCTGGGCGATTGGAAGTGAACGCCCATGAATGCCGTGGAAACCGTAAGAATTGATATAGCCGGAAATACGTCCGGAACATCCGATGCCTGATACAACAGCTAAGTTCTCAGGCTCTAAACCAACATTTGCTGCCGCACGCTGAATCGCAGCCTGCACGGAGAAGTCTCCACAACCTGGGCACCAGTTTGGTTTTACATTATTACGAAAATCTTTAAATGTGGCCATTTAGAACAACTCCTTGCATTTTGTGTGAATTTCATGCGGCAAGAATGGATTTCCGTCGTACTTTAATAGCTTATGTACTTTCTCAGCATGTCCGACGTTCATCTTCATGATGTTCGCTAATTGTCCTGTAGCGTTGTTTTCAACTACAGCGATTTTCTTAGCTGATTTCACAAGCGGCAATAACTCATCAGTTGGGAAAGGATGAATTAGGCGAACTTGTGCATGGTTCACTTTAATACCGTCCTGTTCCAGTCTGCTCATTGACTCCTCAATTGCACCGCGTGTTGAGTTGAAGCCGACAATCAGCAAGTCTGCTTCTTCATGAGGAGCATGCTTGTGAACAGGTGTATTGAATTTAATATTTTCAATCTTGCGGAAACGCTTATCCATTTGCGCATTCCGGTTTGCAGCTGATTCTGAAGGTTTTCCAGTTTCATCATGTTCCACACCTGTCACATGGTGAATTCCGTTCTTCATACCTGGGATTACGCGAGGTGAAACTCCATCTTCTGTAACCTCAAAGCGCTTGAAGTAGCCTTTGTTTTCAATTTCAGGAAGATCTCCTGTAACAAGCTTTCCACGGCGGATTTCCACTTTGCTGAAATCAAGCGGCTCCACTGTCTGCTTTCCAAGGGAAAGCTGCAAATCTGAGAGAACAATAACCGGGCACTGATATTCTTCCGCAAGGTTGAAAGCTTCAGCCGTATCATAGAATGCTTCCTGTACCGTACTTGGAGCAAGCACGATTTTTGGAATTTCGCCATGAGTTCCGTAAATCATTGCCATTAAGTCAGATTGCTCCTGCTTTGTCGGAAGTCCTGTAGAAGGGCCGCCACGCTGCGTATCAACGATAACAAGCGGTGTTTCAGTAATCCCTGAAAGGCCTATCGCTTCCATTTTAAGGGAAAGTCCCGGACCAGCAGATGCTGTAAGTGAGCGGACACCTGCGTAGTTTGCACCTATTGCCATAGTAACTGCGGCAATTTCATCTTCTGTCTGGATGACAGATCCGCCAAGTGCCGGAAGCTTTTTAATCAGATATTCCATGATTTCGGATGCAGGTGTTATTGGGTAAGCGGCCATGAAGCGGCATCCGCCTGCCAGCGCACCAAGAGCGATTGCATCGTTTCCGATCATGAATAAACGCTTCAGCCCGTCAGCTTTTTCAAGCTCCATTAATTCCACATCATCACTAAGCTTTTCTTTCATGAAATCAAAGCCAGCCTGAATGGCTTCCATGTTCTTATCGACAACCTGCTGTCCTTTTCGCCCAAAAATCTCTTGAACTACTTCTTCAAATACTTTAATATCTAAATTTAGAACCGCACATGTCGCACCAACAGCAACCATGTTTTTCATCAGGGATGTTCCAAGCTCTGTAGCAATCTCTGTAAAAGGGACTGCAAACAAAGCTGCATTCGTATCTTCTGGCTGTTTAGGATCAAACTTTGCATCTGCAATCATGATCCCTTTATCGTGTAGTTCTTTGTAGTTTAAATCGATTGTTTCCTGGTCAAAAGCTACCAGAATATCTAAATCGTCCGAAATAGAACGAATTTGTGACGTGCTGACGCGAATCTTGTTGTTCGTGTGCCCGCCCTTAATACGTGATGAAAAGTGGCGGTAACCGTACAGGTAGTAGCCTAAACGATTTAGCGCAATGGAAAAAATCTCCCCGGTACTTTCAATACCTTCCCCTTGCTGTCCTCCAACTTTCCATGAAAGTTGATTGATCATGTCTTACACCCCTTTAGATACGTTAAGAAATTATGTAAAAACGTTTATTTAATATCAGTGTAGTACTTGTCCAGTCAAACCGGTCATTCAACATGCCTTTAAGGCTATATTTTTGGAAGATGGATGGGTACTAAACGCTTTCAATTCTAGACCTATGCGTCTAAAAAAGCAACCCTTTCTGAATATTTATTGGCTAAAAGATGAATATTTTTTTATTTTTTGAAAAATACTAAAAAGATCATTCTATTTTGGATTCAATAGGTCTCTAACAACCCTTGATATACAGTTTTTTCACCATTTTCACCTTGGAAATCTGCTATAAAAATTCCGAAATAGAAAATTTTCAGCTTGTATATCAGAATAATATTTTATTAGTTCATTTATCAGGCTGTCGTATTTTCTTGCATCCTCCAAACCTGTAACTCTTCCATCGGTGCCGTCAAAATCCGAACCAAATCCAACATGATTTTCTCCTCCAAGTGAACAAACATGTTCAAGATGTCTTAGGATATCAGTAATTGTGGCTGATTGTTTTCCTGATAAAAACTCCGTCACAAATGTAATGCCCATAACACTGTCCCGGTCAATCAGGGCTTCAATCTGTTCGTTTGATAAATTGCGGGGATTTGGGCACAGCGAATAGCAGTTCGAGTGAGAGGCAAAAGGATAATCCGCCCATTCCATCACATCCCAGAACCCGCGTTCAGAGAGATGGGATACATCGCACCATGCTTTGCTGGCATTTAATTCATAAACCACTTGCTTGCCAAACGAGGAAAGCCCTGCCCCCCTCTCTTCAAGCACTCCATCAGCAGCACAGTTTGCATAATTCCAGGTCAGTCCCACTGAAGACACCCCCAGCCTGAGAAGCGTCTTTAATTTCAGCAGATCGCAGCCAACGGCATCACATCCCTCCAGTGTCAGCACTGCCCCTATTTCATCATCCTGCAGCAGGTCGATGTCCCGGCTGCTTCTAATGAGCTTTAATTGAGGGCTGGGCTTAAGCACTTTGTCGTAAAACAGATCGGCCATATATAGGGCCGCGTTGAACTTCATTTCCGGATGTACAGATTCAGGAACATATATGGCAAAGCACTGAACTTTGAAACGGGAGGCCTGCAGACCTTCCATGTTTACCTGAAGACTTCCTGAATTTTTAAAATCAACCTCTCTGTTCAAAAACATTTTATATAGGACATCACAATGTGCATCAAATATTTTCACGCTGTCTTCCTCCCTTTTTCTGTATAGCTTCATCTTATTAAAAAAAGAACCTGTTTGCCTATGATGCAAACAGGTTTTAATATTTTTTCACGAATTTATATTTTGCTGACTTATGCATATGACAATGGATGATTTCCCATTCTGAAGCTTTTGGCTAACGCGGCTCCACAATCAGCTTAATGGCAGTCCGCTCTTCGCCGTCAATCAGAATATCCGTGAATGCAGGGATACAAATTAAATCCACTCCGCTAGGCGCTACGAATCCTCTTGCGATCGCTACTGCCTTAACAGCCTGGTTCAATGCACCCGCACCAATTGCCTGGATTTCTGCATTTCCTCTTTCGCGAAGAACTCCAGCAAGCGCACCAGCTACAGAATTAGGATTAGATTTTGCTGAAACTTTTAATATTTCCATTCCTAGCTCCTCCTCGTTTTACCCCTCCTGTATGCATTGCTCAAAGCGCTGATTCGCCTTCTGCAAAGGCCGAATGCCTTCAGAGAGGCAATTACTTTCCGTTCATGTCATACTGCTTTGATGGAATTTAGCACCAGGTCTATATATCATTCCATTGCTACTATATTCAGCTTGGAATTCACATATTCCGGCTTGGACAAAAAAAGCAGGGTTTCAGGCTGATTTTCATGAAAAAACTAAAAACTGCATTCGGACATCCGAATGCAGTTTTTTATCTGTTTATGTGTAAAAAGGGTGGTCATCGTTAATTAAGATCCGGTCAATTTTTTTTGCGAGCCCCGTTTTTGGGTTCAGCTCAATGAATGCTGCACTTAATTGGGTCCTGCCTTCTTTCGGAACCTCAAATCGAACCGGTAATCCAGTCAAAAACCTTTTGATCACAGCTTCTTTTTCAACACCAAGGATACCGTCATAAGGGCCTGTCATTCCTACATCAGACATAAAAGCTGTCCCGCCAGGCAAAACACGGTTATCGGCTGTCTGCACGTGCGTATGCGTACCTACTACTGCTGATACTTTTCCATCCAAATACCAGCCCATTGCCTGTTTTTCACTTGTTGCTTCCGCATGAAAATCAACAAAAATGAACGGAGTCCTTTCACGGGCTTCCTTTATCAGTTCATCCGCCTTTTGGAAAGGACAATCACTTGTATTCATAAAAGTCCTGCCCTGAAGGCTGATAACCGCTACTTCCTCTGTATTGAATTTTAAAAACACCATGCCTTTGCCAGGATTATTTGAAGGAAAATTGGCCGGACGGACCATGTATTTAGCGCGGTCAATGAATTCAAAAATCTCCCGGTTATCCCATGTATGATTACCGAGCGTTACCGCCTGAGCACCGGCCTCCAGAAATCCCCGGTATATCTTTTCTGTTATTCCCTTTCCCCCTGCTGCATTTTCCCCATTAATAATCGTGATATGCGGGCGGTATTTTTCTTTTAGCTTCGGTACATATTCAGTGATCATATCACGCCCCTGGGATCCCACTACATCTCCGACAAACAATATATTCATGTCATATCCCTTTCTGTTTTTAAAGATATATGTATGCTTTTCCAGTCTTTTTTATTAGTTTAACACAGTTTCCTGCATCAATATAAAGCACACCCCGAAAAAGAAATAAAGCGATGCATGTGCATCGCTTTATTTTGCATATTCAACGGCCCTCGTTTCACGGATAACCGTGACCTTGATGTGGCCCGGGTAATCAAGTTCCTCTTCAATCTTCTTACGGATATCCCTTGCCAAACGATGAGATTCAAGGTCATCAATTTGTTCAGGCTTAACCATAATGCGAATTTCCCGTCCTGCCTGAATGGCAAATGATTTTTCAACACCATCATAGGATTCTGAAATCTCTTCAAGCTTTTCCAGACGTCGAATATAATTCTCAAGAGTCTCTCTTCTTGCTCCAGGTCTTGCTGCTGATAAAGCATCAGCTGCAGCGACAAGCACGGCAATGATCGAAGTAGGCTCTGTGTCACCATGGTGGGAAGCAATACTGTTGATGACAACAGGATGCTCCTTATACTTAGTGGCAAGTTCCACACCGATTTCAACATGGCTTCCTTCCACCTCATGGTCGATTGCTTTTCCAATATCATGAAGCAATCCAGCACGGCGTGCCAATGTTTCGTCCTGTCCTAATTCGGCCGCCAGCAAACCTGAAAGCTGAGCCACTTCCATTGAATGCTTTAACACATTCTGACCGTAGCTTGTACGGAATTTTAAACGGCCAAGAATTTTGATTAAATCTGGATGCAGACCGTGAACACCAACCTCGAAAGTAGTTTGTTCACCAATTTCGCGGATGTGTTCATCCACTTCACGGCGGGCCTTATCAACCATCTCCTCAATCCGAGCTGGATGGATGCGTCCGTCCTGAACCAGTTTGTCTAAAGCTAAGCGTGCAGTCTCACGGCGAATCGGATCAAAACCGGATAAAATAACCGCTTCCGGCGTATCATCGATTATGAGATCAATTCCAGTCAGAGTTTCAAGAGTACGGATATTACGGCCTTCACGGCCAATAATGCGCCCTTTCATCTCATCATTTGGCAGGTTGACAACTGATACTGTAGTTTCTGCTACATGATCAGCTGCACATCTTTGGATAGCCAGTGACAAGATTTCCTTCGCTTTCTTATCTGCATCCTCTTTCGCTCTAGTCTCGCTCTCTTTTACCATAATAGCGACATCGTGAGCCACTTCCTGCTCCGTGCGCTCTAAAATGATGGACTTTGCCTCTTCACGAGTCAAGCCTGAGATGCGTTCCAGCTCAGCTTGCTGCTCTTTAATCATCTCGTCCACTTTGCTTTCCATCTCTTCAATATGCTGTTGTCTTTTGCTAAGAGAATCGTCCCTCTTTTCTAAAAGCGCTTCACGTTTATCTAACGTTTCATCTTTGCGATCAAGGTTCTCTTCTTTTTGCATTAAGCGATTTTCTTGTTTTTGCAGTTCATTTCTTCGATCACGAATTTCACTTTCCGCATCTGTGCGAAGCTTGTGAATTTCATCTTTCGCTTCAAGCAGGGCTTCTTTCTTCGTAGCCTCAGCTTCTCGCTTTGCGTCTTCCAAAATCTGCTCAGCAGCATCTTTAGCTCCTGCAATTTTTGCTTCGGCAATAGATTTGCGAACAAAATAGCCAACAATAGCACCGACGATTAGGCCAAGCAAAATGGAGATGATTGCTGTTACTAGATCCATCATTTCACCTCCTCTTGCTATGAACTTGTTTGTGTTACGTTTTTTAAAGTGTCGGCATGTACATTGTCCAATTCAACATACAGCACTAAGGCTTTTAAACGTTTCAATCTCAATAAAGCACTGGGCATCCATTTGAGGGCTGGCATAATATTAACGTATGAATAGCCAATGGAGCCTGGAGAAAGACAAAGTCTAACTCAGTAAGAATTTCTTTACATATAAAATGTAAAATATACATTTTTAATTGTAAAGCTGTGGAATTTCATTGTCAAGGGTTTGTCCTATAGGCTTTTCTTAATATTTCGATTGGTTTGAACACTTTTGATCATTTAGTCAATTCATTTTTTTATATCTTAAGATTACAACTGGTTACAATTAAGATTTTGTTTAGCGTCCGTTGAATATGGGTGTTGATTTCTGATGCATTCACTCAGCGGCCGAGGGCGGTCCGGGAGCCTCCTCAGCGCATTCGCGCCAACGGGATCTCCCGTTTACCGCACTCCCGCAGGACATCGAGTAAGCTCCTCTGTTAAACACCGCACGAAGAAAATGCGTTAGCATTTTCGAGGATCTCGCGCCTCCCACTACAATCAGCATGTACTAATTAAGTAATTTTTAGTTATCAAAACCCTTAAACCGATATTTCAAAGGATATTTTCAATACTACTGATGAACTGTCGTACCATGAGCTCAAATCCACATGTAACCTTCCCGTTTACATAATTTCATACCTATAAGAAAAGCAAAGCCGCCCGGGCTTTGCTTTTGCTTTGTATTAATCGATCAGCTCGAATTCTTCCTGCTCTTCGTCTCCGCTGATTACTTTATCTCCATCAAGTCCATAGTGTTCACGGATTTGTTTTTGGATAGTGAGGCGGATTTCAGGGTTTTCTTTTAGGAATACTTTGGCGTTTTCACGGCCTTGGCCAAGGCGCTCTTCATTGTATGAGTACCATGAGCCGCTCTTTTGGACAATATCCAGTTCAGAGCCAAGATCGATGATTTCGCCTTCCTTAGAGATTCCTTCACCGTACATGATATCTACTTCCGCCACTCTGAATGGAGGTGCGACTTTGTTTTTGACAACTTTGATCTTTGTCTTATTACCAACCATTTCATTGCCCTGCTTAAGAGTTTCTGCACGGCGCACTTCAAGACGGACAGAAGAGTAGAATTTCAAAGCGCGTCCGCCAGGAGTGGTTTCAGGGTTTCCGAACATAACTCCGACTTTTTCACGGATCTGGTTAATGAAAATCGCAATGGTTTTAGATTTGTTGATTGCGCCTGATAGTTTACGAAGTGCCTGGGACATAAGGCGGGCCTGCAAACCAACATGGGAATCACCCATTTCCCCTTCAATTTCAGCCTTTGGCACAAGGGCTGCAACAGAGTCAATTACCAGAATATCAACAGCTCCGCTTCGAACAAGTGCTTCTGCAATTTCAAGTGCCTGCTCTCCTGTATCCGGCTGGGAAAGTAAAAGCTCATCAATATTCACACCAAGATTTTGTGCATAAACAGGGTCTAGAGCATGTTCAGCATCGATAAAAGCAGCTTGTCCGCCGCTTGCCTGAACCTCTGCAATTGCATGCAGGGCTACAGTTGTTTTACCTGAGCTCTCAGGTCCATAAATTTCAATAATGCGTCCTCTTGGATAGCCCCCTACCCCAAGAGCTGCATCAAGGGCAAGGGATCCGCTTGGTGCAGTGGAAATTTTGCGGTCAGTCTGTTCACCAAGCTTCATAATAGAACCTTTACCAAATTGCTTTTCTATTTGTTTTAACGCCATTTCAAGAGCTGCTTGACGATCACTCACTAATAGTTCCTCCTTTTATATAGACGAATCTATCTTTTGATTAGATTCGTTTTGTCTCATCTCAAAACCTAACTCTACTATAAACCTTTTCAATGCATTTGTCGAGCAAAAAGTCGAACATCCATTCGATTTTTTTCACCTGGACATTTTGCCCGAAAATATCAATTCATGCTGTGGAAAATGTAATTTTCAGATGTGAATCAATAGAAGAAATGGCATTTCGATAAGAATTCTGTCTATTTTTCAGGCTATTAAAAAATCAGAACGCTTTTCAGGCGCTCTGACATTCTTTTAATGCTTTTATAAGAAAATGGCAGCCATATTTTACCGTACGGACACGGTTTGCCGCCCTGGTTCCCCCAAGGTTCAGCTTTTCAGTCTGGACAGGCTTACCTTTTATCCAGATGCCTATATATACGGTTCCCACCGGGTTGCCTTCCAGTTCGTCAGGACCAGCAACACCTGTGAAGCTGATTCCGATATCTGAGTTAGTCAGACTGGCGACATTCTCAGCAAGCTCTGCTGCACACTGAGCACTGACGACCCCGTAGTTATCAATCGTTTCTTTGCGAACTTTTAAAACCTCAGCCTTAACTTCGTTTGTATAGCAAACCACTCCGCCTTTTAGAAGACCGCCTGCTCCCGGAATGGATGTAAACTCCTGCTGAAACATGCCGCCTGTTAAACTCTCAGCAGCGGAAATAGTCATATTGTTTTCCTTGATCAGCTTGGTGAGCTCATGCATCAAGGAAGTGTCATCGTAGCCATAGAAGAATTCGCCGACACGGCCGAGGATTTTAGCTTCAGTTTCATCCATCAGCATCATTGCCGTGTTAGGCTGGCTATGCTTTGCCGTAAGCCTTAGCGTGACTTCTCCGTCAGAGGCAAGCGGAGCAATTGTTGGATTACTCTGCGCATCGATAATATCTTCAATCTCAGTTTCAAGCATGGCTTCTCCAATCCCGAAAAAGTGCAATACCCGGGAAACAATCATATCATCTGTGCCCAGCTTGGATTGCAGGGCCGGAAAAGCATGTTTCAGGAACATAGGCTCCATTTCATTTGGAGGTCCCGGAAGTAGCATAAAAACATGCCCGCCATTATCGGAAATCATTCCAGGAGCCATTCCATGCTCGTTAGGAAGTACTTGTGCATCCTCAAGTACAAGTGCTTGTTTTTTATTATTCTCAGTCATCTCTCTGTTGGTCCGTTTAAAATACATCTGTATGGATTCAAGCGCCTGCTCATCCATGACAAGCTTTTTGCCTAGATGGCGGGCAATCGTTTCTTTCGTCAAATCATCTTTTGTCGGCCCCAGCCCGCCAGTGAAAACGATCAGATCTGATCGATCTTCCGCAATTTTGATCACAGACTTCAGGCGCTCAGGGTTATCGCCAACCACTGAATGGTAAAAAACATTAATGCCTAGTTCAGCAAGCTGCCGGGAAAGAAAGCGGGCATTTGTATTAACGATTTGTCCAAGTAAAAGCTCAGACCCGACAGCTATAATTTCTGCATTCATTCAAAAGCCCCTTTCTGGCTAAAAAAATTATTTTGAGTTAATGAAGGCCTGCTTGTTTTTTGCAAAATAGTCCCAGCCGGACCAGATGGTAAAGAACATCGCAACCCAAAGGGCAATCAGATCAAACGGAATTGAAACCATTTCAAAAATAATATTATGTAAAAGCAGTGAAGAAATGGCCACAATTTGAGCCCATGTTTTGATTTTGCCTAGCTGATTCGCTGCGACTACTTCTCCTTCCCCCGCCAGAACAAGCCTTAAACCTGTTACGGCAAATTCACGGCTAATGATAATAATCACAATCCAGGATGGAGCCAGCTCAAGATCAACAAGGACAATCAATGCTGCAGAGACAAGGAGCTTGTCTGCAAGCGGATCAAGAAACTTACCTAAATTTGTAACCAGATTGTATTTGCGGGCAAAATAGCCATCAACCCAATCGGTAACTGAAGCAATGATAAAGATAAGAGCTCCAATCAGGTGGGTTACCGGCATTTCCGCTCCAAGGAATTCTATATTTCCCCACGAAAAAGGAACAAGCATTACGAGCAGAAATACGGGTATCATCATGATACGTGACACTGTAATTTTATTTGGCAGATTCATGTTTTACCTCCAAGTATAGTAAATGAAGCTTCTTGCAGAAAAAGGTGTCAGACATTCGCTGCAAACCTTTTAATGATAATTTTTACATAAAAAGCGAAAATAGTCATCTAAAGAAGATGACTATTCGGTCTTCGGCGCGTACTTAATGGTTATATCCTGCTTGACGGATTGTGAAGGCGGCACCTTATACTCAATTTTTTCGCCGTTTACATAGATTTCAGTTTGAGTCGAATTTCCGACTACAATAGAAGCTTCTGTTTCCTTTGAAAAGTCTACCTTCTGGCTTTTCGTGCCATCAGCTGTCAGCATTCCCTGGTAGAAGGAATTTCCTTTGCCGTTTTTGATATTCACCCAAGTTTCTCCTGTAGACACAACTTCCAGTTCAAACTTGTCCGCATTTTTCAATTCATAAACCGTTCCATTTCCGCTGGATTGCACCACAGCAACCTCCTGCTTTGGCGCTTCCTCGGCTTCTTGATCCTCGGCAGTTTCCTCAGCAGAGTCTTTGTCAGCAGATTCTTCTTTCTCTCCTGCTGATTCATCTTTATCATTTTCATCTTTTTTACTATCTGAAAGGTTTTCAGACTCTTCTATGACCGTCTGCCCATCTGTCCGATCAGATGGCTGCTCTTCATTATCCGCCTGATCTTTGGCACCCAGGAAATTATAAAGGACTGCGATGAGACCAATTATAAAGACACCAATAAGTACCTTTGGGAGAATATCGAATACCTTTGAAGTCCTGCCAGAAAGATCTTTTCTGGATTGAACACGGGATAGCTTTTCCGGAATATCATCATTCATCTGTGCCGGAATGTCATTTTTATACTGCTCGAAAATTTCTTCAGGCTCAATTCCCACCGCTTCAGCATACTGCTTTATAAATGCCCTGACATAAAACTTCCCGGGCATCATGCTATAATCGCCCTCTTCAATACCCATCAAATAGCGCTTTTGTATTTTTGTGACCTTTTGCAGATCGTCAAGGCTCATATCCTTAGCCAGCCGCGCTTCTTTTAAACGATTTCCTAGTTCTGTCAATTTACAACACCTTCCAACTTACTAAAAATCAAAGCCTCCAAAATCAGATTCAGAGAACATACTGTTTTTCTCTACTACATCATAAGTAATCTCTTCCTCAGGATCGTGTCGGAGCTCAATAATATAATCGAAATCATTAAGGGAGTATTCAGTGTTTTGCACAAAGATATCCGGATGCTCTACTACCTTTACTGCAGGAAGGCGCATAATTTCCCGCACAAGCTGCCAGTGACGTTCATTTGCACGTCGGGTTGAGACAATTCCGTCTATTATGAACAAATTGTTTTCATTATATTCATCCTCGATCAGCTGGTTGCGTATCGTCTGCTTTAGCAGAGTGGATGAAACAAATAGCCATCGTTTGTTGGCACAAACACTTGAGGCCACAATGGATTCAGTTTTTCCAACCCTTGGCATTCCCCTGATCCCTATAAGCTTGTGCCCTTCCTGTTTAAATAATTCCGCCATGAAGTCGACTAATAAACCAAGCTCGTCCCTGACGAACCTGAACGTTTTCTTGTCGTCGGCATCCCTTTGAATGTATCTTCCATGGCGCACAGCAAGACGGTCTCTAAGTTTAGGCTCCCGGAGCTTAATCACTTTAATTGTATCCATAGTATTTAAAATCGATTTTAAGCGTTCAATCTGTTCGTGGTCTTTAGCCAGAATCAGCAATCCTCTTCGGCCTTCATCCACACCATTGATGGTAACGATATTTATGGAAAGCATACCCAGCAGGGAAGAAATGTCACCAAGCAAGCCGGGACGATTCTTTTGGATTTCATATTCCAAATACCATTCTGTTTTCTCCACCGGAAAACCTCCTCCTGCATGATGCGCGGCTCATTGCGCATTTTATATGTATATGTATATCTTTTATTAATGTAAATTTTTATTAAACCTACCCTGAATTTTCATCTAGATTCTATAATATATGATTTTTTACCAATATGAAAGGAAAAACCCGTCTGGCTGTGGAGGAAATTCTTTTTGGGGAAAACGAAAAGAGAGGATTTCCTCTCTTTTCGCTGATTTACATTAAATTCTTATTGAGAGCCGTCGTTTTGAACAAGCTTTACCATCATATTTGCAATGGCATGCTGCTCATCCGGGCTTGCTACAGACCAAAGATCAGCCAGGATTTTTTCCTGGTCATTCTTCGGCTCCACTTGCTTGGCTAAATAATCGCCGATTTGGTAAGCAAGGTCATTTACAGTTTCCTTATTCATTCCCTGGTTCTGTCCCTGATGAAGACGATCTCCAAGGAAGTCTTTCCACTGCTGCCAGTTATCTAGTACAGACATAATTATTGCCTCCTTTAAATGTTGTACAATTATATTGTGCTTAGGGGCTGAATAAAATATGCATGCACTAATACACATGAACAAAAAATATGTGAAACTTCAATGAACGATAGGCAGTTACGTATACCAGCCGCCATTTACAGCCAAGACCTGTCCGGTAATATACGAGGCCCTTTCTGAAAGAAGGAAGGAAACGGAGTTGGCAATGTCAGCAGGCAAGGCAAGCCTGCCCATAGGAATATCGCTTTTTACGGCATCCAACTCCTCTTCAGTAAAATCATTCAGCATAGCTGTCTCGACTGCACCTGGGGCAACCGCATTAACCCTCACTCCGCTTAGGGCAACTTCCTTGCTTAAAGCTTTTGCAAAAGCAATTTGGGCGCCCTTAGCTGCCGAGTAAGCAACTTCACAAGCAGCACCCGTCTGGCCCCATATAGAGGAAATAACTATGACATTCCCGCTGCCCTTTGAAATAAGTTTTGGCAGAAGCTCTTTGGTCAGCAGAAGAGGTGAGGTCACATGAAGGTTCATCAGCGCCTCAGTTTCCGCTTCCGGCAATTCCGTCAGAAGTCCGTATTGTGCTGACCCGCTATTATGGATAATGGCATCAAGCGAAAAGATATTTGGTATAATTTTTTTATAGCCGCCTTGTACAGACAGGTCTGCCTGGATTGGAATATATTCTCCATCAAAGGCCTGCAGGCGGTCCAGCAGATTGTTTATACTTCGCTTATTTTGATTGTAATGCAAATAGAGCGAATAGCCTTCCTCCGCCAGTTTAATGCTGATTTCCTGGCCGATTCCTCCGCTCGCTCCAGTTATTAACGCAAATTTCCTCATTTCATACACTCCCGAAAAAAGCAAAGCGCCTTTTATGGCGCTCTGCTGAAACAGCTTTTTATTTTTTAGGCACAACCTGACAAACCGTAAATCGTTCTTCGCTAATCAAATGACCAGCCGCATTTTCCACATCCTCAAGTGTGATGCTTTCAAGCGTCGGCACAACATCAAACAAATCCATTTCATTAAAAGCATACCGGGTAAATTGATTGGCTATATACTCAGGTGAATTGACAGCACGCAGGAATGCACCTATTTTCTTCTTTTTTGTCCGATCAAGTGTTTCCTGTGAAATAGCTCCCTTTTCCCTTGCATCCAGCAGCATCTTTTGCAATGTATCAGCTAAACGGTCAGGATCATTTGTGTCCCCGCCGACCATGGCAAATCCAAAGCCCTGTTCCTGTGTATAATCAAAGGAGAATGTGTCATCAATTAACCCTTCATTATACAGTGAGCTGTAGTGCTCAGAGCTTTTACCGAATAAGATATCCAGCAGCACATTCAGACTCAGTTCATTTTTGAGCATTTCTTTGCCGGACTGATTTGCATTACTGCTCTTTATCCCAACAAGACACTTTGAGGTCTGAACATTCATCTCAAGAACCTTTTTCTTTTCGGCCGCTTCAGCAGGCTCTTCTTCGAATTGGCGTTTAATTTCCGGCATCTCTTTATAATCCTTCTTGCTTTGATTCGTTCGAACCTGAGACATAATCTGATCCGGATCAACGGGTCCAACGATGAACAGCAGCATGTTGCTTGGGTGGTAGAAGGTTTCATAGCATTCATACAGCATATCTTTTGTAATATGGGAAATGGACTCGATCGTACCTGCTATATCGATTTTAACCGGGTGGTTTTTATACATATTTTCGATCAGTCCAAAATATAAGCGCCAGTCAGGATTGTCATCATACATGGTGATTTCCTGGCCGATGATGCCTTTCTCTTTTTCAACAGTCTTTTCTGTAAAATAAGGGTCCTGCACAAAATCAATCAGAGTCTCAAGGTTCAACTCTACGTTCGATGTGCTGGAGAATAAATAAGCAGTCCTCGTAAAAGAAGTAAATGCATTGGCTGATGCTCCCTGCTTGCTGAATTGCTGGAATACATCTCCGTCTTCTTTTTCAAAAAGCTTGTGCTCCAAAAAATGGGCAATCCCATCAGGAACATTTACAAAATCATCTTTCCCGAAGGGCAGGAAATGATTGTCGATCGAACCATATTTCGTTGTAAACGTGGCATAGGTCTTGTTAAATCCCTTTTTCGGCAAAACATATACATCCAGCCCATTTTCAAGGTTTTCATAATACAGCTCTTCCTGAAGCTGGTCAAAAGTGATTTTTTCCATTACTTGCCCGCCTCCTTTCCTGTCAGGAAATACACTGTATCCAAACTGACCTTCTTAGCTGTTTCGGCAATTTCCTCTTTAGTTACCTTATCCATTTCATCCATCCAGGTTTGAAGCGTAATTTCTTTGCCTGACACAACATTATGATAGAGGACTTCGACAATCCCGCGGGCTGTATCAACAGTCTCCAAAAGCTGATTTTTTATGACAGCTTTGGTCTGCTCCATTTCCTGTTCCGTAAAGTCCCCGTTTTTCATGGCTTCCAGCTGTTCTTTAATAATATTAACTGCCTGGTCATAATTACTATTATCGATCCCCGACATAACCATCATTAAGCCTTTATGGCTTTCAAGGCGGCTGGCTACATAGTATGCGAGACTGGCTTTTTCGCGGACATTCAAGAACAATTTTGAGTGTGAAAAGCCTCCAAAAATTCCATTGAATACCTGCAGGGCATAATAATCAGAATCACCGTAAACGACTTTTGTCCGATAGCCGATATTTAGTTTCCCCTGCTTCACATCCTGTTCTTCCCTGACTTCGTTAACAGATTCTCTGATTCTTCCTCCAGATGCCGGCGCTGCCTGCGGGGTTCTTTCCTCTAAAGATAAAAGCTCCCTTGCGTAGGATTCGGCATCTGCCTCATCCACATCACCTATTACATATAAATCAAGTTCATCCTGCGCCATTGCCTGCTGATAATATTCATATAGACTTTCAGGCGTAATTTTATCCACATCTTCTTTCTCGCCATGCACATGGAGCGCATAAGGCTCATCCTTGCACATTTCCTGTACCAGCCGAAAATTGGAATAGCGCATTTTATCATCATAAACGGATTGAATCCGCTGTTTCAGCGTCCTTTTTTCTTTTTCAACCGTATCCTGGTCAAAAGCTCCACCTTGCACATTTGGCTTAGTCAGGATCTCCGATAAAAATTGGAACGCTTTTTTCAATAGAGGCGTTGGGTCTGAAAGAAACTTCTCATTTGCAATTTCAACAGAAATGGTAATGACATGATACTCACCCTTTTTCGCCAAATCGACAAAAAGAGTTGCACCATATAATTCATCTAGATAAGAGCGCAGCTTTCCGGTTGCAGGGTATGACGAACTGCTGCTTTGCAGGACATGCGGCAATAAAGATCTTAATGTAACAGTATCCTTTTCAAGCGGAGCTTTCATTTTCCAGACCAGTGTATTGGTTTTATATTTCTCTGTTTTAACTACATGAAGCTTAAAGCCATTCATGGCTTTTACGGATTCAGAGATTACAGCCATTTCTTTTCCTCCTGTCGGTTGATGAGTCCAAAGTACGGTCAGTATTAAGAATAGGGATCAACACCTATATGTAAACACTTTGCTGCTATCTTCTATAATATCCTTTGTATTAAATCATATTCTTACTATACCTTGCCCTATTTCTTTATTTCAAGTTATTGGCTGTCTTGGAAGGTTATAGAACAAAATAAAAACCCCTTTTAGGGGTTAGCTTACAAAGACTGACTTAAGTTTAGTATCATGATTATTCATCACTTTTCCGCATTCAAAATGCACCTGGTTTTTCCCGGTATTCTTCGCCTGATACAGATACTAAACGATTCACTATTCCATCGTAAAGTGCCGGAAAGTACCGGCAAATAAAACAACAAAGCCGCAGCGGCCAAAAAAAGCCAGCGCAAATAGGAAAAAATCTTTTCTGTTTCATAATCATCTATATATAAGGAAAAACGCATAATCAAACCTCTAATCTCTTATCTAATTAACAAAATATTAACACATTTACCTCAATGAATCACAAATTAAAATAGGATAAGATTTGCGCTGAAAAAAGCCCCATTTCTAAATGAAATGAGGCTTTGCTGTTTAGCGCTTTCCTTTTATATATGGAGTACCAGATGCTTTTGGAGCATCGGCGCGTCCTATGAAACCAGTCAATGCCAGAATCGTTAAAACATATGGTGCTATGAGAAGATATACATTTGGAATATTCTCAAGGAATGGAAGGCTCGAGCCGATGATACTCAAGCTTTGCGCAAACCCAAAGAATAAAGCCGCCCCCATAACACCAAGCGGATGCCATTTACCAAAGATCAATGCTGCCAATGCCATAAATCCCTGGCCGCTGATCGTTGCATGGCCGAAATCTGAAGAAATGGATTGTGCATACACACCGCCGCCGATTCCTGCTAGGGCACCGGAGATTAATACCCCAATGTATCTCATTCGGGTAACATTAATACCCATTGTATCTGCAGCCATTGGGTGTTCACCAACCGCTCTCAGCCTTAGCCCGAATGGAGTTTTAAACATCACAAACCAGGCAAGAAATGCCACGGCAATCGCTGCAAATGAAGTATAGTATGTGTTTGAGAAAAACAGTTTTCCTATTACGGGTATATCGCTCAAAAATGGTATATCCACCTTGCTGAACCCTTTTTGAATAATATCCGTCTGGCCTTTTCCATAAATGAATTTAACCAGGAACAGTGCAGCTCCAATTGCCAGAAGGTTAATCGCAACACCTGAGACTACCTGGTCTGCTCTAAACGTAATGGAAGCAACAGCATGCAGGATGGATAAAAGTGCTCCTACAACCATAGCTGCCAATAATGCTACCCATGGGGTCATGCTGCCAAATACATCTACGAACGTAAGGTTAAAGACTATGGCAGTGAATGCTCCAATTACCATCAAGCCTTCTAAACCAATATTTACAACACCGGAGCTTTCTGAAAAGTTTCCGCCCAAACCAGTGAAAATAAGCGGGGCTGCCCAAAGCAATGTTGATGGAATAATAATTAATAGGATCTCCATTAAGCCCACTTACTTCACCCCCTTTTTGCTGATACGGTCAATAAAGATGCGAATCATATAGCTTGCTGCAACAAAGAACACAATAAGAGCAATGATAATATCCACCAGTTCATTTGGAACTCCAGCTTCAAGCGGCATGTTTAAGGCGCCGACCTTCAAGCTTCCGAATAGCAATGCTGCAAAAATAATTCCGATTGGACCGTTACCGCCCAGAAGGGCAACCGCAATACCATCAAACCCTACTCCGGTAAATCCGCCTTTGATGGCTGCGTATCCGAATGTACCCAAAGCTTCCATCGCACCTGCAAGACCAGCAAATGCTCCTGAGATTACCATTGAAAGAATAATGTTTTTGCTGACGCTCATGCCTGCATATTCAGATGCATGCTGGTTAAAGCCTACAGAGCGCAATTCGTATCCCTTTGATGTTTTTTCTAATAGGAACCACATTATAAACACACAAGCTAAAGCAATTAAAATTCCCCAGTGCAGACGGGAATAGTCAGTTAAGCCCTCAAGAAATGGGGAACGCAGTGATGCAGAGTCTGCAATCATCTCCGTACGGTCACTTTTTTCTGAAAGGACCGTACGGATTATATAGTTCGTTACATGCAATGCCACATAGTTCATCATGATCGTGACAATTACTTCATGGACTTTAAACTTGGCTTTCAGCAATCCCGGAATAAATGCCCATAGTGCACCCGCTGCTGCAGCTGCAAGAACAGCCAGCGGCAGATGGATGAACTTTGGAAGTTCAAATGCAACCCCTACCCAAACAGCAGCAAGCCATCCGACGATTAGCTGCCCTTCAACACCGATGTTAAATAAGCCTGTACGGAAAGCAAATGCAACTGCCAATCCGGCAAGAATATAAGGTGTGACCTGTCTGACGACTTCACCAGTGTAGTAGATTTCTCCAAAAGCACCGTTCCATAGGGCATTAAATGCAGATCCGGCATTATACCCTGTTGCTATCATTATGATTGTACCTACTAATACGCCGAGCAGAACGGCAACTAGAGGCACGACAATATTCTTCATGCGATTAGACATGGTTTTCGCCACCCGCTTCCTTCCGTTTAGAACCGGCCATCAATAAACCTAATTCTTGTTCAGTTGTTTGTTTCGGGTCAACTACTGCTACAATTTCACCCTCATAAATAACAGCAATACGGTCGCTGACATTCATGATTTCATCCAATTCAAATGAAATAAGCAGCACAGCTTTCCCCTGGTCACGCTGTTCAATCAGACGCTTGTGAATGTATTCAATTGCTCCGACATCCAATCCGCGTGTCGGCTGAGCAGCGATCAGGAGATCTGGATTGCGGTCAATTTCACGTCCGATTATGGCTTTCTGCTGGTTACCTCCGGAAAGTGCCCTAGCAAGTGTATATTCACTTGGGGTTCTGACGTCGAATTCTTTAATCAGCTTTGTTGCTTTGCTGTAGATTTCTTTAAAGTTCAGAACACCTTTTTTAGAGAATGGAGCTTTGTAATAGGTTTGCAGAACCATATTCTCTCCAATTGGAAAATCAAGTACAAGTCCATGCTTATGACGGTCCTGAGGGATATGCCCTACGCCCGTCTCCGTTACTTTTCGCGGAGACATATTAATAATTTCTTTGCCATTCAATTTAATTGAACCGCTTTCAGACTTCCTCAAACCTGTAATAGCTTCTATTAACTCAGACTGTCCATTTCCATCTACACCGGCAATACCGACAATTTCCCCGGCCCGTACATTAAGGTTAAGCTTATTAACCACGCCAAGCCCCCGGGAATCTTTTACATTTAAATCCTGAATTTCAAGCACTTGCTCCTGTGGCTTCGATTCTGTTTTATCCGTTTTAAAAGTAACTTCTCTTCCCACCATTAAACTGGCAAGTTCATTAGGATTCGTCTCGCTGACATTAACCGTACCGATGCCGACCCCTTTGCGGATGACCGTTACTCGATCACAAACTTCCATTATTTCCTTCAGCTTGTGGGTGATTAAAATAATAGATTTGCCTTCCTGGATTAAGGTTTTCATGATCTGAATAAGCTCTTTAATTTCCTGTGGAGTAAGAACTGCAGTAGGCTCATCAAAAATAAGGATTTCTGCTCCCCGATAAAGGGTCTTTAAAATCTCTACCCTCTGCTGCATTCCTACAGAAATATCTGAAATTTTCGCCTGCGGGTCAACAGCAAGTCCATATCGCTCAGAAATTTCCCTGACTTCCTTCTCAGCCTTTTTAATATCTATTTTTCCGCCTTTAGTCGTTTCTTTTCCTAGAATAATATTTTCAGTGACGGTGAAACGGTCTACTAGCATGAAATGCTGGTGGACCATCCCGATGCCCAAGTCGTTTGCTATATTTGGATCGGTGATGCGCACCGGTTTTCCTTTAACTTTTATTTCACCCTTTTCAGGCTGATATAAGCCAAAAAGGACGTTCATTAATGTTGATTTGCCCGCACCGTTTTCGCCAAGCAGCGCATGAATTTCACCTGGTTTCAGCTGAAGTGTGATATTATCATTTGCAACGATTCCAGGAAACTCCTTGCGGATGTTGAGCATTTCAATTACATAATCCATTTGTTTCACTCCTTGCTCAAAATATATGGAAATCATTAGTAGTAAGAGGTCAGACCTTGGCAATTCTTAGAAAAACCTGGCCAAAATGCCAAGCTCATCTTAATGAATAGAAAAATATGATTATTGCATTAAAAATCTAAGTGAAATACAGAATTTTTTCTGTCCTTCAATTAAACTTTTAATTTTTAAAAAAGGAATAAGAGGCCGCAGTGCAACCTGCTTATTCCTTGTAAGTTAATTATTCAGCTGAAAAAGAAGCCAGTTCATCTTTTGTAGATGGAACAGTCAGGTCACCATTCTTGATCTTTTCCTGCCATTCTTTAACTGCACCTTCGATTTCTGCTTTAGTAGATACTTCCGGATTGATAGTAGCAAGGCCTACACCGTCTTCAGCCAATCCGTAAGTAGTCGTTTCTCCGCCAGGGAAGCTGCCGTCTTTTGCCTTTGTAGAAAGGTCCTTAACAGCATTGTCTACACGCTTAAGTGCAGATGTAAGGATTACATTGTGCTCTTTGCCATCGATTTCAACTACACCTTCTGCTGTCTGGTCTGAGTCTACACCAATTGCCCAAAGTTCTCTTGCCGGGTCTTTCTTTTTAAGGTCACGAGCTTCCTTGAATAGACCGTTGCCTGTTCCGCCAGCAGCGTGGAAGATTACGTCTACGCCAGAAGAGTACATTTTAGAAGCAATTGTCTGACCTAATTCAGCTTTATCAAATGCTCCAGCATATTGAACTTCTACTTTAATATCAGGGTTTACCGCTTGAACACCAGCAAGGAATCCAGATTCGAATCGCTCGATAACCGGAATCTCCATTCCGCCGATGAAACCAATTTTGTTTTCTTTAGTTGCTTTTGCTGCAGCAACACCTGCAAGGAATGCAGCTTCCTGCTCTTTGAACATGATGCTTGCTACGTTTGGCTGATCAACAACCGCGTCAACGATTCCGAAATGCGCATCCTTTTGCTGCTGGGCAATCTCATTGATTGCACCTTCCATTAAGAATCCGATACCGAAAACAAGATCAAAATCTTGACGAGCTAATGTATTAAGGTTTGTAGAATAGTCAGCATCTGACTGTGATTGAAGATAGTCAAATCCGCCTTTTCCTTTTTCAAGTTCATTCTCTTCACCAAATGCCTGTAATCCTTCCCAGGCAGATTGGTTAAATGATTTATCATCTACACCGCCGACATCTGTTACCATCGCTACAGAGAATGCTTTTTCTTTTTCGTCTCCGCCAGCTGTTTCTCCGCCTTTTTCTTCACTTTTGCCGCAAGCACCCAGAATCGTTCCAGCAGCAAGAACTAAAGATAGCGCCAATCCGAATTTACGCTTTTTCAAGGTTGGTACCCCCTAAGAAATTGTTTTTGCATTAGCGGAATAATTGTGTTTTCGTATATCCCCCAAAAGCTAGATTCTCTTTCTGAGGACATGGAAACTGAACTTATCAGCTCTGAAATAATTGACCGAATAGAGAATCGGTGTATCCGCTTCATCGAAATGCATCTGCTTTAATACCAGCAATGCAGTTTCAGGGTCACATTCCAGAATAGGTGAAATTTTCTCGTGATAGCCAATAGGCTCGATTTGGGCAACAGCATAGGTGATTTTCCGGTTTGCCTCTTCTTCAAGCATGTTGAGGAGCGACTCTTGTTCGTGGGAAAATGTGTCCGGGAGAATATCCTCAGGAACTTTATCCACACAATAAACGACCGGTTCACCATTTGCAGTTCTCACCCGCTCAATCACGGCAATCTCCTGGTCTAACGAACATGAGAATCTGCGGATATCATCTTCAGTCGGTCCCATAGTTACAGAACTTAAGAAAACGGTTCCCGGCTTCATCCCTGCCTGCAAAATCATATTTGTGACACTATTAAGCTGTTCGATGCCTGATGTGAAAAGCGGCTTTGCATTGACAAAGGTGCCTACACCATGACGGCGGATAATTACGTTTTCTTCTTCAAGAATGCGCAATGCCTCCCTCAGTGTAGCTCTGCTAACACCAAGCTGTTTGGCAAGATCAAATTCAGACGGAAGTTTTTCTTTTTCTTTATAAACTCCATCTTCAATGTCTTGTTTTAATCGATCGATGACTTGCAAATATAAATGCCGGTTATCTGACTTAATAGACATGCAGGGTTCCTCCAACTTCAGTTCTCAAGACATCAGACCTCTGATGTTCAATCATTCCTACTAATCGAAAATACTATAACACTTTTTACCCAATAAAGAAATAGAAATTTATCAATTTGTCGAAAAAAGGTGAAAAGAACAAAATGTTTGTGAATCCCTCTGTACCAATTCCTTTTTTCTGGTATAATACTACTTTGAAAACGATTACATTCAAGATTTCTGCTGAAAAAGTAACTGACAATGAATCCTATTTTGTGATGAGTTGAAAGTACCATACCTCTTCATTTTATGTAAGCGTTTTTAGTAGTATGGCATATTCCCATACCTTTTTTTATTGACGTCATTTTTTTGCCCTATATCTTTCAAATACATTAAAAAATGGCCGTCCGAAGACTGGCCATTTTTTAATGTGTCATTCTTATAACATTTAGGAACTTGCTTCTTCCGAAGGCTTGCCCTGCAGCACAGCTCTTGGCTTGCTGCCTTCATATGGACCGACAATGCCCCTTGCTTCCATTTCATCAATCAGCCTTGCAGCTCTGGTATAGCCGATCCTGAATCTCCTTTGAAGCATGGAAACAGAAGCAGTCTGCATTTCCAGAATCAATTCAACAGCTTCTTCATAAAGATCATCATCCACTTCTCCTGACGCTTCAGGGATATCCTCTGGAATCATCTCTTCTTGATATTGTGCCTTCTGCTGACCGATGACGAAATCCACGATCTCTTCTACTTCTTCATCAGACAGGAAGGCACCCTGTACACGGACTGGCTTGGAAGCACCTACAGGCAGGAAAAGCATATCTCCTCTTCCCAGAAGTTTTTCAGCACCGCCCATATCTAAAATGGTTCTGGAATCCGTCATGGATGAAACGGCAAATGCAATCCTTGATGGTATATTCGCTTTGATCACACCTGTGATAACATCTACTGACGGACGCTGGGTTGCGATGATTAAATGGATGCCCGCTGCCCTTGCCATTTGAGCAAGGCGCGTGATGGCATCTTCGACATCGGAAGACGCTACCATCATTAAATCTGCAAGCTCGTCCACTATAACTACAATGTACGGCAGAAGGGGCTGCTGTGCTTCCTCTTCGGCATTATGCTTTTTTACATACTCATTGTAGCCTTCGATATTTCTTGTCCCAGTATGGGAGAAAAGCTCATAGCGCCTTTCCATCTCATTGACGACTTTTTGCAGCGCCTGAGCTGCTTTTTTCGGATTTGTCACTACCGGCGCCAGCAAATGCGGCACCCCGTTATATACATTCAATTCCACCATTTTTGGATCGATCATCATTAATTTTACTTCATGCGGTTTTGCCCTCATCAAAATGCTGGTAATGATTCCGTTAATGCACACACTCTTCCCGCTTCCTGTTGCACCGGCAACAAGAAGATGGGGCATTTTGTTGAGTTCTGCAAGGACAGCCTCTCCGGTAATATCACGGCCAAGCCCGATTAATAGCTTCGAGTCCGGTTTGTCATTTTGCTTGGATTCAATAACTTCCCTAAGAGAAACCATGGCTACTTCAGAGTTAGGAACTTCTATTCCTATGGCGGATTTTCCGGGAATTGGTGCTTCTATCCGGATATCCTTGGCTGCCAGTGCCAGTGCCAAATCATCATTCAGACTAACGATTTTGCTTACCTTTACCCCAACATCGGGATGAACCTCATATTTTGTAACAGCGGGTCCTAAATGAACCTGTGTCACTCTCGCTTTTACCCCAAAACTCTGAAATGTTCTTTCGAGCTTAGCAGCATTCGCATGGATAAGCTCATACTCACCACTTTGATCCGTCTGCCTTGGCAATTTCAATAGTCTGATTGGCGGCAGCTCATAGTCTTTGTTTTCCACTTCAGTAAACGTAATTGGCGGCGCATTCTCATCCTCCGGTTCAGTCTCTGCTGCTTCCTGAACCTGATTAGAAGCCGCTTCCTGAGGATCCTCCTGATAAGCTCTTTCGGCAAAGCTTGAAATAATCGGTTCTGGCGCCGGTTCAGCAGTATTATTGATGGTAATAACAGTCTCTGGTTCTTCTTCGTGCTGGAGAGCCTGCTGTTCCTCTTCTCTTCTTGACTGTCTTTCTTCTCGTCTTGCTCTGCTATTTTGTTTCCATTCTTTCATATCATCTATAAAAGCAGCCCATTGTTTTTTACAGAAATTCAGCATTGCGGCCATCATTTTTCCGGCAGCATCTCCGAACGTTTTTCCTGTAATGAGAACGAAACCGATAATAATTAATAAAAAGGCCACAATCTTTGAACCTGCTTCATCAAAAAGATAATAAAACAGTGCGAAAAAAATTGCCCCCAGCATTCCGCCGCCTAAATCGGTTGTGCTTGTTTCTCCCCGGACCTCCATCCGGAATAGTTCCCATGTATTGGCTATCACACTTGGATCATCAAACTTCCCGCCATTTGAGAGAAGCTGAAATAATGTGACATGGCTTAACAGCAGCAGGGAGCTGATAATGAGATAAATGCCAATTAATTTTGTGTGGAATAGATAGGGAAGAGATCTCTTCCACATCAGGTAACCTGAAAATATGACTAATCCTATCAGGCTGAGCATGTACCATTCTCCCATAAAGAAACGGAAAAAAAGCACGGTTGCTTTGCCGGCCGCTCCCAGTTTAGCAATTGATATTACAGCAAGTGCCAGTATGATCAGCGCAATAAGTTCAAATTTCATTGTCCGTTTCAGTGTTTCGCTCTTTTTAGATTTTCTTTTCTTTCTTTTGGCCATTTTATCACCTTATCATTGTTCTTATTAACAGCATCATCAAAAATCCATTATGTAATACATCATGTCTGCTATGAAAGAAGAAGCAGCCATTTTTTGGCTGCTTCTAAAGTTACTTTTATTATATCATATCAATTCTTAATTAAGTTGTTTTTTGAATGTATTTCTCAGCTTAACTGCGTCAAGGTGATCATGGACCCGGGAGTATATCTTTCATCCATATAATGGGTGGGGTCGCTGCTCATGATTCTTAAGATTCGGCATTCCTGTCCTGCGTTCATTTCAACTAAGAGCGGGATTCCTTCATAAGACACAATTTTCTGTTTGCCAAAATCATCCTGCTCATTTTGGTAAATGAGCTCTTGGGGCATCATTGTATAAAGGATCATTGAACCATCACTTCTTCTTTAGGTTTATTCATATCTATCAGCTCATTCAGCTTTGCCAGCGCAGGCCCTACCCCGCCAACTTCATCAATCAGGCCATATTCAACAGCATCCCTGCCGACCACGTTTGTCCCAATATCCCTGGTTAGGTTGCCTTTATCAAACATCAGGTCTTTAAATTTCTGTTCGGAAATATTTGAATGCTTTGTTACAAAATTAATGACCCGATCCTGCATTTTATCCATATACTCAAAAGTTTGCGGCACACCGATTACCAGGCCTGTCAGTCTGATAGGGTGGATGGTCATCGTAGCCGTCTCTGCAATAAATGAATAATCGCATGAAACAGCAATAGGCACACCAATGGAATGGCCTCCTCCAAGGACAATGGAGACGGTTGGCTTTGATAAAGATGCCAGCATTTCTGATATTGCCAGTCCGGCTTCCACATCACCGCCTACTGTATTCAAAATGACCAAAAGACCTTCTATCTTTGGGTTTTGCTCAATCGCTACAATTTGAGGAATTAAGTGTTCATATTTTGTTGTTTTATTTTGCGGCGGCAGCTGAAGATGTCCTTCTACTTGTCCGACAATGGTCAGGCAATGAATTTTGGAATCCTGAGACAGCTGAGGCACATTCGTTTGTCCAAGCTGCTGAATCTTCTCCATAAGAGCAGATGGTTTATCCTCTTTTGGCTGTTCTTGCCCTTCCCCGCCCTCATTGCGGTTATTTTTCATATCGTTTTCCATCCTTATTTCTCCCTTCAAGCAATATATTGTTAGTATGAACGCGGGATTCTTTTTCATGCGTTTTATTGCTGAAGACAGAAGGCAAAAAACACAGTCTGGAATTGAATTCCAGGCTGTGTTTTATTTGTTATCCCTCCATCAGAATTGGAAGGATCATTGGTCTGCGTTTTGTTTTTTCATACAGATACTGATTCAGGCTGTCACGCATATCCTGCTTAATGCCGGACCAGTCAAAGGATTCTCTGGCAAGGTTTTGCTCTACCGCTTCCTTTACTATTTTTACAGCTTCCTCCAGAAGCTTTTCTGATTCCCTGACATATACAAAACCTCTTGTAATGATTTCAGGGCCAGCTGATATTTTCTTTTCCTTTTTATTAAGAGTGACCACCACTAATAAGATTCCATCCTGCGAAAGCAGCTTTCGATCCCTTAATACGATATTTCCGACGTCGCCGACACCGATTCCATCAATCAGCACATTTCCTGAAGGGATTTTTCCTCCGGGAACGATTACACCATCTTTAATTTCTGCTACATCGCCTTTATCAGGGATGAAAATTTGTCCGCTTGATATTCCGCAGTCCCTGGCAATTTTAGCATGCGCTTTCAGCATACGGTATTCCCCATGAACTGGAATGAAGAATTTCGGACTCATCAGATTAATCATAAATTTAAGTTCTTCCTGGCTGCCATGGCTGGAGGTATTAAAAGTTCCCTTTCCAGGGATGACTTCAGCACCAGCTCTAAACAGCATATCAATCGTTTTAAAAATTAATACCTCTGTTCCCCTTAATGGAGATGCGGCCAGTAAAACGGTATCATCCTTCTTGATATTCACCTGTCTATGAGACTGCTTCGCCATTTTTTGAAGGGCTTCAATCGGCTCCCCCTGATTACCTGTGGTAAGAACAACGATCTGGTCATCACTGTATTTGCTGATTTCAGCGACAGGTATTATCACATCTTCTCCGACCTGCAAGTATCCAAGCTGCATGGCAATATCAAAGATCTTTTGCAGACTTCTCCCGACCACTGCCACTTTTCTGCCCGTTTCCATGGCCGCATCAAAAATATGCTGTATGCGGATTAAGTCAGAAGCAAAGGAAGCTGCAATGACTCTCCCCTTAGCAGCATAGAATGCAGCTGTCATCTCTCTGGCCACTTTCGATTCTGAGTTGGTGTACCCCGGCTTTTCTGCTTCTGTACTGTCAGATAGCAGGCAAAGAACCCCCTCTTCCCCTAAGCGCGCCATTTTGCCGATTTCAGGTTTGTATAAGGCAGTCGCTGCCTGATCAAATTTGAAGTCTCCTGTATATACAATCGCACCTTCGGAAGTATGGATAGCCACTCCGACACTATCCGGTATGCTATGGCCAGTCCTGAAAAAAGTTACATCTGCCGAATCAAATTCAACCTTGGTATCTGAATTTATTTCAATAAACTTTGCTTTGCCTCTGTATTCCTGTTCCTTCATTTTGGCTTTGGCCAGCGCCAGAGTCAGCTTTGTCCCATAAACAGGAACATTGACCTTTGTCAGCACATAAGACAGGCCGCCAATATGATCCTCATGCCCATGTGTCAGAAAAATTCCTTTCACTCTTTCCTTGTTTTGAACTAAATATGTAATATCCGGTATCACGATGTCAATTCCGAGCATTTCATTTTCAGGGAACATTAATCCGGCATCGATTACATATATGTCCTCGTCCACCTCTGCCAAATACATATTCTTCCCAAGTTCTCCGACTCCTCCGAGTGCTGCTAGCTTGATGCTTTCATTCTGTCTCTTTTTCAATGTACGTATCCTCCCATGCATGTTCAGCCGATCAAGATCAGTTATCCATATTATACTTGAAGTCATAAAACCATGACAACCAAATTTATACATAGGGCTTAATAGGGCGGGCAAGATACTTTTGCCTTCTCATAAACTTAAAGAGTTTCATTGTAGAAAAATGTTGGCTCTGGTTTAGGGTACTTGGAAGACCCATGACGACCATTTCCACTTTCAGCTTTTGATTTTGGGCTTCATGCGGGCTCCATGGCCATTCATCTCAAGGCATTATATTTCTGGTTTCATGGAAGCTCGAAAGACGGCTTATTAACAAAAATAAAAACCAACCAGCAAAACACTGGTTGGCAAGCACGGAATTATTTAAATAGGGCAGCAACTGCGCTGCGTTCCTGTTCTGTTAACGGAACCATAGGAAGACGGACGGATCCGACATCCAGCCCTCTAAGCTGCAGCGCTGTTTTTACAGGCACTGGGCTTGGGGCAGCAAAAAGGCCTTCCATGATCGGAAGAATTTTCTGATGGATTTTTGCAGCCTTTTCATTTTCACCATTCAAGTAAGCTGTGATCATTTCCTGCATTTCATTGCCAATCACATGGGAAGCCACAGACACGATTCCAGTTCCCCCAATTGCCATGCATGGAAGAGTAAGCCCGTCATCACCGCTATAAAGCATAAAGTCCTCATCCGTATTGGCAATGATTTTTGCCATAGCATTCAGATCTCCGCTTGCTTCTTTAACTGCCGCAATGTTTGGAATTTCCGAAAGGCGGATGATCGTTTCAGGCAGAATATTGACCGAAGAGCGTCCAGGAATATTGTAAACCATTACTGGGAGGCTCGTGTTTTCTGCAATTGCCTTGAAATGCTGATAAAGCCCTTCCTGATTTGGCTTATTGTAATAAGGTGCAACGATCATGATGGCATCTACACCAATTTGCTCTGCTTTTTTCGTTAATTCAATGGATTCGTACGTATTATTGCTCCCAGTACCTGCAATTACAGGCACACGTTTGTCAGCCACTTTCACTGCGTGTTTGAATAATGCCAGCTTTTCCTCTTTGGTCAATGTTGGCGACTCGCCGGTAGTTCCGGCAATAACCAATGAATCTGTACCGTTTTCAATAAGATGATTGATAAGCTGTGTTGTTTTAGGGAAATCAATATGTCCCTTATGATCGAATGGCGTTACCATTGCTGTTGATACTCGGCCAAATAGAACCATGTTTACACTCCTTGCAGATGTTTAAAAGACCGGAAGAAACGGGCGGATCTGCCGAATAGGATGCAAATCCGTCGTTAACCGCTGAAGGGCTTTCTTCCCCTTTTTAAACATGATATTTTTCTAAGATTAAATGTCTGTTCTCTCATATTCTGCCAAATCTTCTTCCAGGCGAAAAGCATCGTGCAATGCATTAACAGACTTTATCAAATCTGCCTGCTTCACCAGAACCCATATTGTTGTATGGCTGTCTGCAGATTGCAAGATGCGAATTCCCTGCTCGGACAATGCTGTCACGATTCGTGAAGCCACACCAGGAACACCCTGCATTCCTGCACCGACAACCGAAACCTTTGCGCACTCTCTTTCAACCAGTGGATCGTGACCCAGGCCCTTTAGAATACTAATCGCTTTATCAGTCATTTCTTCCGTAACCGTGTAGTTGACGCCATTTGGATATATATTGATAAAGTCGACGCTGATCCCCTGGTTTGCCATCGCTTTAAAGACCTCAGACTGAAGATCATATTGATCTTTCTTCGCAAGAACCTTTATTTGAGTCACATTGGATACGTGGGCAATTCCTGTTACGGAGCGCTCTTTAATATCTGTCCCACGCCTGTTCTTATTCAAAGTTGTGACAAGTGTTCCGAGACTATCGGAGTATGTTGAGCGGATTCTGATCGGAATCTTGGCCTGCATGGCAATTTCGACAGCACGAGGGTGAATAACCTTAGCACCCTGATACGCCATATTGCAGACTTCTGTATAAGTGACAACTGATAATGGGCGTGCATTTTCGGCTATGCGCGGATCAGCAGTCATGATGCCTTCCACATCAGTAAAGATATCAATCCACTCGGCATTTAGGGCTGCGCCAAGAGCCGCTGCGGAGGTATCACTGCCGCCCCTTCCGATCGTTGTGACATCACCGGTTTTAGAAGAACCCTGAAAACCTGCAACGACGATGACATCTTGATTCTCAAGCTCTTTCAATAGTCTGTCGCACTTCATATCGATAATTTTTGCATTTGTATGATCATTATTTGTTCTAAATCCTGCCTGTGCCCCTGTTAAAGCTGCTGCTGTGATTCCATGTTCATTCAGCATGTTTGAAAAAACGACACTTGAGATGACTTCACCGCAGGATAAAAGCAGATCCGTTTCGCGTTTGCTGATCTTGCTGTTATTGCCTTCTACAAGCGAAAGCAGTGTGTCTGTTGCATAAGGATCGCCTTTTCGGCCCATCGCTGAAACAACAACAACAACCTTATATCCGTCAGCCAGCGCTTTTTTTATATGCTTAAGCGCATGTTCGCGGCTATTTTCATCGCGAACTGATGTGCCTCCATATTTTTGAACGATGATATTCATTAAAACACCTCTAACCTCTCAACATGAAGAGAATACGTTAACTATTTCACTATTCCAAGTTTAATTAAGCTTTCGGCGATCTGCACGGAATTCCATGCAGCCCCTTTAAGAAGATTATCAGAAACCACCCACATATGGAAGCCTTTATCCTCATCCAAATCTTTGCGGATACGGCCGACAAACACATCATTTTTACCGACACAATCAGCAGGCATTGGGTAAATCTGATTATCCGGATCATCCTGCAGGACAACACCTGGTGCACTTTCAAGAAGGCTCTTTATTTCATTTGCAGCAACGCCGTCTGTATCCACTTCAAAATAAAGGGACTCTGAGTGTCCGGTTGCCACCGGGAGACGCACACATGTAGCAGCCACTTGCAGCTCTGGCATATGCATGATTTTCTTTGTCTCATTGATCATTTTCATTTCTTCAAAAGTGTAGCCATTATCCTGAAACTTATCAATTTGCGGAATCGCATTGAAAGCAATCTGATAGTGTTTTTTATCGCTCTTAACAGGAAGAATTGCAGGCTCATACTCTTCATTATTTATAATGGCTTTTGTCTGCTCATTCAGCTCTTGAACTGCAGCTGCTCCTGAACCTGAAACAGCCTGGTAAGTAGAAACAATCACTTTTTTCAAACCGTATTTTTCTTTAACCGGCTTTAGTGCTACAACCATTTGAATCGTAGAACAGTTTGGATTGGCGATAATGCCATTATGTGTATGAAGGTCGTCTTCATTTACTTCAGGTACGACAAGAGGCACATTTGGATCCATACGGAATGCACTTGTGTTGTCTACCACAATGGCACCATGTTCAACCGCATGTGGAGCAAGTTCCTTGGATACGCTTCCGCCGGCACTGAATAATGCGATGTCCACGCCTTTAAAGCTCTCTGGCTTTGCTTCCTGAACCGTATACTCCTGTCCATTGAATGTTACCTTCGAGCCTGCAGAACGGGCTGATGATAAAAGTGTTAATTCAGAGATTGGAAATTCTCTATTTTCAAGTGTTTGAATCATTTGCTGACCAACTGCACCAGTTGCTCCAACTACCGCGACATGAAATCCTTTTTTCTGTTCCAAATTTCTTTTCCCCTTCCAGTACCATTATATTTTTCTAGCAAAATTAGTTTTTTAGTGAAAAAGCAATATGCCCAAAATTCAATAGAACGGCAGCCAAATACAATTGGCAGCCGTTTTCCTGCCTGATTTTGAAGATGGCAGGCTTCCATTTATATTATCAGCATATTGTCATTACTCCAAGGTGTTAATATTAAATTAAACACAGCTTGGAGGTTGGTTATCTTAATAACCTTTATTCTAACATATTCGTTCACTAAAGGACTAAAAATTTTTGCTAGAAAAAATAGGGGGCTAACTTTCGTCTTTATATCTTTCCACTAAAACAGGCTGCAGCTGCTTGCCTTCCATGGCATGAATCACTGTGTCAGATAATGCTGTCATTCTTGCCACCATTGAATTTGGCTTCTTTACAGGATCGTCCTGGCCATATGGAATAAAATAAATATTTTTCGTAGCCATTAGTCTCATTAAGTTTACCCCGTTTAAACCCAATGCATCATTGGTGGATATTCCGAGCACAACTGGTTTGCCGTTTCTTAATGTTGCCTTTGCTGCCATCAGGACGGGCGAATCGGTCATGGCATTGGCAAATTTGCTCATGGTATTTCCAGTTAGCGGGGCAATCACCATACAATCCAGAGGTATCTTAGGTCCCAGCGGTTCCGCTTTCACAATTGAATCGATCACTTTATTTCCAGTCAGATCTTCAATTCTTTGAACCCAGTCTTCCCCTTTCCCGAATCTAGTCTCAGTGCTCTTTACCGTAAAGGTTACAACCGGAAGCACTTCAGCCCCTGCAAGAACGAGCCTTTCTATTTCCGGAAACACTGCATCGTATGTGCAATGTGATCCTGTTAAACCAAATCCGATTCTTTTTCCTTTCAAACTCATTTTGTATTCCCCTTTCTCTTTTGCAAATCTTCCATAACCAATTGAGAAAGAACATTCGCCAGTATCTGCCCCGCTGTTTTCGGAGCAACGATTCCAGGCAGGCCTGGTGCGAGCAGCGCTTTCACTCCCCGTTTTTCCGCATAGCGAAAATCGGTTCCTCCGGGCTTTGAAGCCAGGTCAATGATAAGCGTATGTGTAGGCATTTTCGAAATGACGGACGCTGTTACAACTAAATGAGGAGCAGTATTTATGCAAATATCAACATCTTTTACAGCATCTTCAATCTCTTTCAGGTTGAATGGGGTAAGACCCATTTCTGTTATCCGGGCAATGTGTTCACTTTTTCTCGCGCCTACCTTTACTTTTGCACCCAGTGCACGAAAGGTTCTTGCTACACTCATTCCAACTCTGCCAAGGCCGATTACGGCTATATTAGATCCATGAATGGTGAAATCAGTATGCTGGATCGCCATCATGATAGTTCCTTCTACTGTTGGAATTGAATTGTAAATGGCTACATCATCTCTTTCAAATAATTGAACAAGACGGCGGTCTGCCGACTTGGTAACTCCTGTTAAATACGAGTTGGTTATGCCGGAATAAACTGTACAGTGTGCTGGAGTCTGCGAGAGAATTTCCTCTTCAAGAGTCACCTTTTCATTGGAAAAAATTGTTTCAATCTGCCCCTCAAGGCCCGTGCCGGGAACAGGCAAAATAATCGCGTCTATATGGGAAAAATCCACTTCATCTATTTTTTCTTTTACCGCACCAGAGAACGCATGATCCAGCTGCTCAAATCCGATTAATGAGAGCTTTGCATCAAGCTCAGTCAGTTTCCGGATGATTTCGAGCTGCCTTGCATCACCGCCGATGACTGCTATTTGGGTTCCTGTCAGCATGCAACACTCACCTTCTTTTTTCTTTCTTTTTAAGAAAGCATTTATTTTTGAAGCCAATGACCGCATGACTCCTGGTAAAAAATATCCTCGCACCGGCATCGCCACTATACAACAGCTGCGGCACGAGACAGCAATTGCACAAGCAGATTTATCTTATACGAAATGTGGCGTTTTTTTGGCCGGCAATTCATCTAATAACCATAAGGGAATTGTTGTATTGAACTACTTCAACATCTTATGTATGAAGGGGGCAATAGGTGAGTTTTCCATTTAAAAGAAAATGGATCAGCGTGGAAAGAAATTTTTAGACATTAAGGAGATGAGATTCCAAAAAACAAAAAGGACCTAATCGGCCCTTCTTTCAAGATTATTCCTGCTGACCATCATTTTCCGGAATATCAATAATGATCATGTCATTGCCTATCTTTCTTATATGCTGCCATGATACCCGAATTTCGTCTCCTTGCCGCTTGAAGCCGAACCACTTTAATGAAGGAATGAGCAATGCCTGGATCTGTCCACTTTTTTCATTTATTTCAAGATCTGTCTGCCCAAGCACCCCAAGCCGTTCCGCACGCTTCACATCCACGATTTCCTTTCCGCTCAGCTCACTTAATCTCATCCTCTGCCCTCCTCTTTTCTCTTTCTCTATATTTTTATCGTTCTGGGAGAAGTTTTAGAAGTCCAAGACAAAAGAAAACAGCCTGCAGAATACAGGCTGTTTCTCTCATGTTGATTTCCGGTTTTGCAATCGGGACACAACAAACTTATTAAAGGTTTTTCGGAAGTTCTCCCTCCGGGCTGATTAAAGCCACAGAGTAATGCTCTGTGAAAATGGACTTCGCCATGTCATTCACGCCTTGCATGGAAACTGCATCGATTTCTTCTACAATTTCATCCATAGAACGATGGCGGCCCAGCAGCAGTTCGTTTTTGCCATTCCGGCTCATTCTGCTGTTTGTACTTTCAAGGCTAAGCATCAAGCTTCCTTTAAGCTGTTCTTTACTGTTATTCAGCTCTTTATCTGTGATGCCTTCTTTTTTAAGAGTGGCAAGAGTTTCCTGAATCGTATCAAACAGTACATCCAGCTGTTTAGCGCCTGTTCCGCCGTATAGCGTCACTATACCGCTATCCTGGAAGGCAGAATGATAAGAGAAAACAGAATATGCCAATCCTTTTTGTTCCCTGACATCCTGGAATAAGCGGCTGCTCATGCTTCCGCCCAAAATATTATTTAAAACAATCAGATTGTATATATCCTCATGCCCTACCTGCAGCCCCTCGAACCCCAAGCAAAGATGTGCCTGCTCGGTATCCTTTTTACGGGCAAGATGGTTTGAATGGAATTCTGGCTTCTGCTCTGAGCGTTCTCTATTTCCGCCTTCATAGGATCCAAAATATTTTTCTACTTCTTTGATGAAAGACTCATTGATATTTCCGGCAATGGAAATCACAACGTTTTCAGGTGTATAGGTTTCATGCATATACTGCTTTAATGTTTCACCATTAAACGTGGCTAGCGTTCCCTCAGTGCCAAGGATCGGATAGCCAAGAGAGTGGTTCTCATAGATTGCCTTACTCAAAAGATCATGTACAATATCATCAGGCGTGTCTTCATACATTTTGATTTCTTCATAAACAACATTCTTTTCTTTGTTCAGTTCCTCATCCACAAACGTGGAGTTAAAAAACATATCAGAAAGGACTTCAAGAGCAAAGTCAGAATGGGTATCGAGTACTTTTGCGTAATAACATGTATATTCTTTTGAGGTGAATGCGTTCACCTGGCCGCCAATGCTATCAAAGCTCTCGGCAATTTCCCGGGCTGATCTTGTTTTCGTTCCCTTAAAAAACATGTGCTCGAGGAAATGAGAGATTCCATTATTTTCGGGAATCTCGTTTCGTGAACCTGTTCCGATCCATACTCCGATCGCAACAGAACGGACGGTTGGAATGTTTTCTAGTACGACTCTTACTCCGTTTTGGCATGTATATTTCTTGATCAAGTAAATTCCTCCTGTTCTGAAACCCAAAGACATACGTCCATTAGTTTATATTATTATTGTTATTTTTTCCAAAATCCTGATTATTATTTTCCCGATTCTGGATTCTCTTCTCGCTTAACAATTCGGATACAGTTCCAATCTGAAGGTTCTTTTGCTTAAGCCCCGTAATAAGTCTATCGAGTGATTTTTCGGTGGAGTCAGTAGGGTGCATCAGAATCAGTGCTCCATTATGAACCTTTGATAACACCCTATTTATCAGCACATCCGGGGATGGCTTTTTCCAATCCACTGTATCAACAGTCCACATAACAGTGCCGAGGTTCTTCTCAGCAGCAATCTTCACTGTTTCATCTCTATAGCTGCCACTTGGAGGAGCAAACCATGTAATGGGCTTACTCAGTTTTTCATCCATCGTGGCTTCAATCACATCATTTGTCTTTTGGATTTCTTCCCTTGTTTTAGCAGAAGAGATCACCTTCATATCCGGATGAGTGTACGAGTGGTTGCCCACTTCATGTCCTGCATCCATAATCATTCTGGCAAGTTCCGGATTATTCTTTACCCATCTTCCTTCAAGAAAGAAACTTGCTGACACATTATGTTCCTTTAAAGTTGCCAGCATACCGGACAAATATTCATTTCCCCATGCCACATTGATAATGAAACTGACCATCGGTTTATCGGGATGGCCTTTATATACAGGTGACGGAGGGAGGTCCTTTAGCTTCACCTTCGGTTCAATCTGTTTAAATACAAGCTTATCTTCATTGAACCTCTTCTCTGATTTCATCTTTTTATAAGATGCCTCAACATCTACTTCAATTCCGTTAAGCCCTGGAATGGCTTTCCATACACGGTCTATTTTTGCATCCTGTGCAGGAATGCTGTATTCATCTTTTTTTGCTGTAATCTCTTCATAAAGTAAATCCTTAGACTTGGAAACAGGTACGGCTCCCGTCTCCTGTTTGAGGCCAGATACATACTGATCAGTAAAAGGATTATTGATAAAAGCAAGTGCCATAACAAACATGATGGCGATATGGATAAACTTTCTCATTCTTCATGCCTCCTTCAATTCATAGTATGATTCAAAGGGACAAGGTAGAACGGAAGCAAATTACAAAGGTATAGGGCAAACGCCCCCATGGATATTCGTATATGTAAAAAGCCAGGGTTTCCCCTGGCTTCTAGGAAATTCAGCCCAGCAAAATGCTTCTCTTCTAAATAGAGGTTAGTATTATTGCTGTGCTTTTTCCTTTTGCTCACGCTGTTCACGCAATACGGCTTTGCGGGAAAGGTTTACGCGGCCTTGCTTATCGATTTCAGTAACTTTTACGAGAAGTTCGTCACCGATGGATACAACATCTTCCACTTTTCCTACACGCTCTTCAGCAAGTTCAGAAATGTGAACCAAACCATCTTTACCGGAGAAGATTTCAACAAATGCACCGAATTTTTCAATTCGTTTCACCTTGCCAAGATACATTTGTCCAACTTCCACTTCACGTACGATATCTTCAATAATCTTCTTCGCTTTTTGATTCATCTCTTCATCTACAGATGAGATGAATACTGTGCCATCTTGTTCGATATCAATCTTAACGCCTGTTTCTTCAATGATCTTATTGATCTGCTTCCCGCTTGGCCCAATGACATCACGGATTTTATCAGGGTTAATTGACATCATCAGAATCTTAGGAGCATATTCAGACAGCTCTTTTCTTGGCTGCCCAATAGTGCTCAGCATGGAATCAAGAATCTGCATGCGGCCTTTTTTCGCCTGCTGCAATGCTTCCTCAAGAATCTCACGAGACAAACCTTCAATTTTAATATCCATTTGCAGGGCAGTAACACCCTTGGATGTACCCGCCACTTTGAAGTCCATGTCACCCAGGTGGTCTTCCATACCCTGAATGTCTGTCAGGATTGAATAATGCTCGCCTGATTTAATAAGACCCATTGCTATACCGGCAACTGGCGCTTTAATAGGCACACCTGCATCCATCATTGCCAATGTACTTGCACAAATACTTGCCTGTGATGTTGAACCATTGGACTCTAATACCTCTGATACTAGACGGATTGTATAAGGGAAATCCTTTTCAGATGGAATGATCGGCTCAAGAGCGCGTTCTCCAAGAGCTCCATGTCCGATTTCGCGGCGTCCTGGCCCTCTAATTGGCCCAGTTTCACCTACACTGAAGTTAGGGAAATTGTAGTGGTGCATGAATCTCTTTTCTTCTTCAATGCCCAGACCATCAAGAATCTGTACATCTCCAAGAGCTCCTAATGTACAAATGCTCAGAGCCTGAGTTTGTCCGCGTGTAAACAAACCGGAACCATGTGTGCGCGGCAGAAGGCCTACCTCTGATGATAGCGGGCGGATAACATCCAATCCGCGTCCATCCGGGCGAACTTTATCTTCTGTTATTAGACGCCTCACTTCAGCTTTAACAATTTTATCAAGAATCTGCCTGATTTGCTTCAGCTTGTCATCGTCTGCTTCTTCACCTTCATATTTAGCTGTAATTTGTTCTTTAACGGCTTTAATGGCAGCTTCTCGGGCATGCTTCTCCTGCACCTGGATAGCTTGAATCATATCTTTCTCACAGATGCCGCGTACTTCAGCCTCAAGGTCCTGATCAACCTGGTATAGAACAATTTCCATTTTCTCTTTGCCGATTTCAGACGCAATTTCTTCCTGGAAAGCAATAAGGCGTTTGATTTCCTCATGGCCAAACATAATCGCCTCAAGCATTGTTTCTTCAGGCACTTCATCTGCACCTGCTTCTACCATGTTAATTGCATCTTTTGTACCGGCTACAACCAGGCTGATATCGCTCTTTTCAGCCTGATCCACAGATGGATTAATGATGAATTCTCCATCGATGCGCCCTACGCTGACCCCTGCAATCGGTCCGCCGAATGGAATATCCGACACAGAAAGAGCTAATGATGACCCAAACATTGCAGCCATTTCAGATGAGCAGTTTTGATCCACACTCATCACCATGCTTACAACCTGTACATCATTTCTGAAACCGTCAGCGAATAATGGACGGATTGGCCTGTCAATCAAGCGGCTGGCCAAAATCGCTTTTTCACTTGGACGTCCCTCTCTCTTAATAAACCCGCCGGGAATCTTACCAACAGCATATAAACGTTCTTCATAGTTAACTGTCAGCGGAAAGAAATCCAGATTTTTCGGTTCTTTTGATGCTGTAGCAGTACTTAATACTACAGTATCGCCATAGCGCACTAAAACTGCACCGTTAGCCTGTTTTGCAAGCTGGCCAATCTCAACGGTCAATTTGCGCCCAGCCCACTCAAGGCTGTAGACATGTTTATCTTGTCCCATATTTGTACCCCTCTCTGCTTTCACTTAAGGACAGGCGTCTATTCTGCCTGGTCCGTTCAATTGTTATTTATCCTGCATTAGCTGCAGATAATCCTGCCATGACATCAGCATAGACTGATATCCTCTGCATTGCCAGCAGTCCAGTTTTATATAAAAGCATGAAATGCTCTTTAATCATAATAAAATTAGGCATCTTATAGTATGCACAATTTTTCCGTTTGCTAAAATAAGAATAACTTATGTATGTACATGATTAGGAACAAAATTCAAGTTTTTAAAGCTAATAAAAAAGCGGGAAAAAATCCCGCTTCTGTTGATTATCGACGTAAGCCAAGCTTATTAATTAACTCACGGTAACGAGCAACGTCTTTGTTGCGAAGGTAAGTTAATAGGTTACGGCGCTTACCAACCATTTTCAAAAGACCGCGACGTGAATGGTGGTCTTTCTTGTGAGTACGTAAATGGTCGTTCAAATTGTTGATTTCTTCAGTAAGGACAGCGATTTGAACTTCTGGAGATCCAGTGTCGCTTTCATGAGTTTTGAACTCATTGATTAGCTCATTTTTACGTTCTTTAGTGATTGCCATCCGGTTCACCTCCTAAATTTTCAATCCCCTGTTACTGAGCAAGCGTCGGTGACTCGACTTGCCAAGCAAAGGTTCATTTGGTACGTTACTTAGAATACAACTTTTTATGACAAAAAGCAAGGCTAAACCCTGTTTTTCTCAAAATATTGCTCAGTCTGCTGTTTATCCTTCGCAATTTGGGCGATTAATTCCTGAACGCCAGCAAATTTCCTTTCATTTCTAAGATGTTTATGCCATTCAACCGTAACTTTCCTGCCATAAATATCTGAAGAGAAATCAAAAATATGGACTTCAACCGATGGCCTGTCCCCCTTTTCCTTATTAAAGGTAGGTTTGTAGCCAACATTGCATACCCCTTCATACCAGCTGCCATCTACTAAGAATCTCACAGCATATACACCTGGCGGTGGGATGATACAGTCATCCGAAACATCCACGTTCGCAGTAGGAAAGCCGATTGTACGGCCCCTCTTATCGCCATGGATAACGGTACCTGATGTTTTATAATATCTTCCTAAAAGGTCGGGAAGCTCAGCTGTTTTCCCTTCCCGGATGTATTTCCTTATAAGCGTAGAGCTGATTTTTTCGTCTTCTTTTGCAAGCTTTGCAACGACCGAATAATCAAATTGATCCCTTGAATGGAACAATAGTGTTTCCATTGTACCGCGCCCCATTCTCCCATAGGAATAATCAAAGCCTGCTACAACATGCTTTGCATTAAGACCAATCAGGTATTGATCAACAAACTCCTGCGGCAGGAGATTTGCAAACTCCCATGTAAAATTGATGATAAACAAATAATCTATGCCCAAATCAGCCATGATAGCAATTTTATCCTCAAGAGGCGTAATATACTCCACATGCTGAACGCTTTTCCCCAAGACAACCGATGGATGCGGGTCAAATGTCATAACAGCACTTTTTAATCCTTTTTGTTCCGCTATTGATTTTGCTTCACGGATGACTTTCTGGTGACCCAGATGAACACCATCAAAATATCCAAGTGCTATTGCCATTTCAGGCAATACGGTTCTATCCATTCGATGGGGATGATTTATATGAATAACTTCCATATTATTGATTCACCTTTTTCTACAGAGCCTGGACCTATAAAAATGCACAGCTTTTTAACGAGTGCTTATTGATCATTTCTTAACACCTTTACTGGCTTCATCATCCCAGGTTTGCGCGGATGATGCTCATAGATAGCCAGCACGAGGCCTGCCTCTGTTTCCACTGCAATTGGCCCTTTAGTGTTATGCAAATGATCAGGGATAGTTAATACAGCCCCATTTTTTACTTTCTCTGCTACTTTATCACTTATTTGAAATTTCGGCAAATGAGAAAGCGCGGCTTCCATAGGACGAAGAACCTCGTCCATTGTCCCCTTCTCCACTCTTTCTTCTATTTCTTCAAAAGTCAGGCAATCATCAAGTGTCAATGAGGCAGACTGGATTCTGACCAGCTCAGACATATGAGCAGGGTATCCCAGTTCACTTCCAATCATGACAGCAAGAGTACGTATATATGTTCCTTTGCTGCAGGCTACACGGAAACGGAAGGTAATATTCTCACCCTCAAACATTTTTCTGCCATCGAGCAGTTCGATAGAGTAAATAGTAACTTTCCTGGACGGTCGTTCTACTTCTATTCCCTGTCTTGCATATTCATAGAGGCGTTTCCCATTCACTTTTACTGCTGAAAACATAGGAGGTGTCTGAGTAATTTCCCCGGTCAGACTTTGAAGTGCATCCATTATTTGATTTCTGGCAATAGGTGCTGTAACATCTTTTCTCTCCACGACTTCTCCTGATGCATCTTCTGTTGTCGTAGAAAAGCCTATTGTGACTTCTCCCTCATATGACTTTCCAGCATCTGTTATGTATTCAGCCACCTTTGTTGCCCTCCCAAGGCAGATTGGGAGTACACCAGTTACGTCTGGATCGAGTGTGCCAGTGTGGCCGATTTTTTTCATCCGCAAAATCTTCCGAAGCTTAAAGACACAATCATGGGATGTCATTCCTTTAGGTTTAAAAAGCGGCAAAATTCCTTCCATATCATGTACCACCTTGTCTTGTAATTAGAAAAAAATGGATAGACAAAATGTCTATCCATTCCATTATTCTTCTTCATTGGAGCGATCCTCATCTTTGGAACGGCCTTCGTCCTGAATTTGATGGAGCAATGATTCTATACGGTTTCCGTAGTCGATTGATTCATCAAATTCGAAAAGAATTTCCGGCGTTTTTCTCAGCCGGATTCGCTGGCCAATTTCAGATCGGATAAAGCCTTTTGCTTTAGCCAGACCCCGAAGCGTATTTTCCCTTTGTTCCTCATCACCCAGAACTGAGATAAATACGGTTGCCTGCTGGAGATCCCCAGTAACTTGAACATCGGTGACTGTTACAAATCCAACCCGCGGGTCCTTTATTTTCCTGCCGATGATTTCGCCCAGTTCTTTTTTCATTTGTTCTCCAACTCGATTTGCTCTAAGGCTCATTCTATATCACCTCTTCTTAAAGCCACTCTAAATCTGTAATTGTCCGTTCTATTTCCGGGAACGAATCAATCATCTTAAGCGCATTTTGCAGCTCGTGTTCCGTTGAAACCTGGGTGGACGAAACGGCCACAATGGCAATTTTTGTCCGCTGCCATAGGTCCTGATAGTCCACCTCAGATACAGATACATTGTATCTTTGCTTCAGCCGGGTGAGAATCCGCTGCAAAACAGCCCGTTTCTCTTTCAAAGAATGTGTGTCATAAATGATACATTCACAGGCTGCAAGCCCAATTATCATTAACGTTCCACTTCTTCCATAATATATGCTTCGATAACGTCGCCTTCTTTAACGTCATTGAAGTTTTTGATGGTAATACCGCATTCATAGCCTTGAGCTACTTCTTTAGCGTCATCTTTGAATCGCTTAAGAGCATCAACTTCCCCTTCAAAAATAACAACTCCATCGCGGATTAAGCGGACACCGCTGTCACGAGTGATTTTTCCGTCTGTGACATACGAACCTGCAATGGTACCGATTTTTGAAACTTTGAATGTCTGGCGTACTTCGGCCTGGCCGATGATTTTTTCTTCGAACTCAGGGTCAAGCATACCCTGCATCGCCAGTTCAATTTCCTCAATTACTTTGTAGATGATGCGGTGCAGACGGATATCCACATCTTCAGCTTCTGCTGCACGTTTTGCATTATTGTCAGGACGTACATTAAATCCGATGACAATAGCATTGAAAGCTGCAGCTAAAGTGATGTCAGACTCATTAATGGCACCGACACCTGTATGAAGGATACGAACATTAACACCCTCTACATCTATTTTATGAAGCGCAGCAGTTAATGCTTCCGCTGAACCTTGAACATCCGCTTTAACAACGATGTTTAAGTCTTTCATTTCCCCTTGTTTCATATGTTCAAACAAGTTATCAAGACTTACGCGTGTTTTTTCGTTTCTTTGGGCCTGTAATGCCTGCTGGGCACGAGCTTCACCAATCTGGCGGGCTGTCTTTTCATCATCAAGTACAGCAAAGCGGTCACCAGCTTGAGGAACATCGTTAAGACCTGTAATTTCAACAGGTGTTGAAGGTCCGGCAGTTTTCACCCGGCGGCCAAGATCATTAACCATTGCACGGACACGTCCAAATGTGTTGCCGACAACGATTGGATCTCCTACTTTCAATGTACCGTTTTGCACAAGCAGAGTCGCAACTGAACCGCGTCCTTTGTCAAGCTGTGCTTCGATAACTGTACCAACGGCATTGCGGTCAGGATTAGCCTTGTATTCTTCCACTTCACCTACAAGAAGAATCATTTCAAGCAGTTCATCAATTCCATCGCCTTTTATAGCAGAGATTGGAACAAAAATTGTGTCTCCGCCCCATGCCTCAGGAACTAGGTTATGTTCAGTCAGTTCCTGCATGACACGGTCAGGATTTGCTGCTTCCTTATCCATTTTGTTAACAGCCACAATGATTGGCACTTCTGCTGCTTTTGCATGGTTGATTGCTTCAACCGTTTGCGGCATAACACCATCATCTGCTGCAACAACGAGAATTGTAATATCGGTAATTTTCGCACCGCGGGCACGCATAGTCGTAAACGCTGCGTGTCCAGGAGTATCAAGGAAGGTTATCTTTTTGCCGTTCTCTTCAACTTGATAAGCTCCGATATGCTGTGTGATCCCGCCAGCTTCTCCCGCTGTTACTTTCGTGTTGCGGATGGAGTCTAGCAATGTTGTTTTACCATGGTCAACGTGTCCCATGATGGTTACAACAGATGGACGTTCCACTAGTTCGGCATTTTCATCTTCTGTGAAGTATACTTCAAGATCGGTTGTATCAACCAGCACCTCTTCTTCTACTTCTACACCATATTCACCTGCAATCAGCTCAATGGCATCTTTGTCAAGATCCTGGTTAATGGTTGCCATAACACCCAGCATGAATAACTTTTTAATGATTTCAGAAGGTTCGCGGTGAAGCTTCTTTGCCAGTTCCGCTACAGTCAGTGATTCGCTGAAAGTAATTTTTGAAGGAAGCTCCTTCACTTTTTTAGGAGCTGGGGCCACAAAAGTCTGCTGCTGTTTGCCTTTGTTGTTTTTATTCTTATTGTTGTTTCGGTTATTGTTTCGGTTGTTGTTATTGTTGCTTCTATTGTTGTTATTATTGTTTCTATTGTTGTTGTTATTGCCCCGGTTATTGCTGGACTGACTGCCCTGCCCCTGGTTTCTGTTTTCACCTGGTTTATTCTGGGGCTTGCCTTTAACAGCTGTTGAACTGGCAGCACTATTATTTGAAGCTGGTTTTTGATTCCCTTGCGGTTTTTGCTGGTTTTGAGGTTTGCTCTGTTTTTGAGACTGGCTGTCATTCTTGATAAAGATGCCGTCAAGTTTCTGGACTGCAGCCGGCTCAATCGTAGTCATATGATTGGAAACCTCAATATTCATGTCTTTTAATTTTGTAATAACATCCTTGCTTGAAATGTTATGTTTTTTCGCATATTCATATACGCGCATTTTACTCATACTTTCACCCCCGCTAGTATTAATCGAGCAACGTTAACAGCTTTTTTGCAAATCCGGCATCTAACACTGCCACAACAACGCGGGCTTCCTTCCCTATAGCCTTACCAAGCATTTCCCGGTTTTGAATCAGCTTATAAGGAACCCCGAATGATTTACATTTATCTGTAACTTTTTTTGCCGTATTTGCGGATGCATCTGCAGACAGCAAAACAAGCTTTGCTTTGCCATTTCTGATCTCTTTAACAGCAAGCTCTTCTCCCGAAGTAATTTTCCGTGCCCGATTGGCTAAGCCAAGCAATGACATCCATTGATTTGAGTTCATTTGGATTGCCGTTTCTCCTTCTCTATTAACTCCAAGAGTTCTTCATAGATAGCATCATCTATGGAAACTTCTAAATGATTGGCTAAGATATTCTTTTTCTTTGCTAATAAAACTGCTTCCTTTTCTTTGGAAAGATAAGCCCCGCGCCCTGATTTTTTTCCGGTCGGGTCTACAGATACTTCCCCTTCTTTGGAGCGAACGATGCGAACGAGTTCTTTTTTCGGCCTCATTTCACCGGTAGCGACACATTTTCGCAAAGGAACTTTTTTACGATTGTTCACGATCATTCACCTCTTCCCTATTCTTTTCCCTCTAAAAGATTATCCTGAAAATCGAAGTCTGCATCATTTTCGTAGTCTTCGTTTTCGTAACCATCATTATCAAAGTTCAACAGTGTTTCATCCCGCGGATAAATTCCGGCTTCACGGGCATCTGTTTCTGATTTGATATCAATTTTCCAGCCTGTAAGCTTGGCTGCAAGTCTTGCATTCTGGCCGCGCTTTCCGATTGCCAGGGATAGCTGATAATCCGGGACTACAACTGTTGTTGCTTTGTCATCTTCATTTACGATTACGTCAAGCACCTTTGAAGGACTAAGTGCATTTGCAACGAAAACTACCGGATCTGAAGACCACTTTACAATATCAATTTTTTCGCCCTTAAGCTCATTTACTACCGCCTGTACACGTGTTCCCTTAGGGCCTACACATGAACCTACCGGATCTACTTCTTCATTGTCTGAATGTACGGAGATCTTAGAACGGTCCCCTGCTTCACGCGCAACAGATTTGATTTCAACAGTTCCATCATAAATTTCTGGAACTTCAATTTCAAATAATCTCTTCAGCAGACCAGGATGCGTTCTGCTAACAAAGATTTGTGGTCCTTTTGTTGTCTTTTCTACTTTTGTAATAAAGACTTTAATGCGGTCATGGGGCTGATAACGCTCATTTGGCATTTGTTCGTTCGCCGGAAGGATTGCTTCAATCTTTCCAAGGCTCACATAGATGAACTTAGGATCTGTACGCTGAACAATTCCCGTCATGATATCTTCTTCACGGTCGATAAATTCAGAATAAATGATGCCTCTCTCCGCTTCACGGACACGCTGTGTAACAACCTGTTTGGCCGTTTGGGCAGCAATGCGCCCAAAGTCCTTAGGAGTTACTTCCATTTCGACGACATCTTCCACCTGGTAGTTCGGGTTGATCTTTTGAGCATCTTCAACTGAAATTTCAAGACGCGGATCAAATACTTCATCCACTACCTCTTTGCGTGCAAAGACTCTCATCGTTCCGTTTCCTAGGTTTAAATCAATGCGCACATTCTGTGCCTGGTTAAAGTTTCTGCGGTAGGCTGACACCAATGCAGCTTCAATTGCTTCGATAATCACATCGCGAGAAATGCCTTTTTCTTTCTCAAGCAATGTCAGAGCATCCAAAAGTTCACTGCTCATGAGATTTATATCCCCCTTTATTTCTCTTATAAAAATGATCAACTCTAAAGTAGCAATTTGCTTTAATTAATAAGACAAGTAAGTATTGGTTTTTGAACGTCAATAACTGTCTAGCGCAAGCTGCCTACCCCCTCGAGGTGAGGCCCCAGGATGAGGGTCATGCAGACGTTGCCACAGGACACGGCGCTCTTAGTCTGCGTTCCTTCGTGGGCAAGACGCTTCCGCTTTTCTTAATAAGCAAGCCCGCAATCAGCCGTCATTAGAAAACAACGGCTAAACGGGCATTCGCTACCTTCTCATAAGGAATTTCGATCCTTTTCTTCCTTGTTTTGATTGTCACTTCAACCGTAACGGTCTCCCCGTCAAATTGGGTTAATACACCTTCGAACGTCTTTTCTCCATCAATCGGCTCGTATGTTTTTATGAAAACATTCTTGCCAACTGCCTTAACAAAATCACTGTCTTTCTTTAGAGGGCGTTCAGCTCCCGGCGATGAAACTTCCAAGAAATAGTTGTAAGGAATCGGATCTTCAGCATCAAGCTTTTCACTAAGCCTTTCACTGACCGTTCCGCATTCCTCGATATCAACACCAGTTTCTTTATCAATAAATACGCGAAGGAACCAGTCTTTCCCTTCTTTTACATATTCAATGTCGACTAATTCTAAATTAAGTTCATCCACAATAGGGGTGACCAGTTGTTCCACCGTTTCAGTCACTTTGCTCATTCATTTCCCTCCTTTTTACTGGATTCTTAGCTCTTGTTTTACAAAAGTTTTATTTTGATATACAGGAAGACTTTTTCGGATATATTGTTGTTTTTCATCTATCTATATTGTCCTTTGATTTTCGCTCCAGGCTGCTCAGCGAACCGCGTGGCGGGCGGTGAGCCTCTCCCGCATAAGTCTTCGCACCTTCCGCTACAATCAACTCAGCAAATAATATACAAAAAGCAACAAAACTTACGAAAACAATCTTCAGGAAAAAACCGTACACAACACGAAAGAGTGGGTTGCCCCACTCTTCCTTTTGCGAGAGTTATTCTTAGTATTTCCAATAAAACTATACCATAACCAATTTTTTTATGCAAATGGAATAGCTGTCAGCAGAAGGGGGCGGACCATTTGCCTGCCCTCTTTTTTAGAATAGTGAAAGCTGATTTTGTTCAGGAAGAGATTCAAGGCAGCCGTGATTATCCAGATACTCGATAATCGTCTTGGACACTTTTCCGCGCTGCTGCAAATCTTCTTTGGATAGGAATTCTCCTTCTTCCCTTGCTTTAACAATATTGAATGCTGCGTTTGTACCCAATCCTGGAATGGAATTAAACGGCGGTATCAAAGAATTTCCATCAATGATAAACTCATTTGCGCTAGAGCGGTATAAGTCCACCTTTTGGAAGTTAAAGCCCCTTTCGTTCATTTCCAAAGCCAGCTCCATTACAGTTAATAGATTTTTTTCTTTCGTAGAAGCATCAAGTCCCTTTGCATTGATTTCTTCGATGCGGGAACGTATCGCCTGGGATCCTTTAACCATGGCATCAACGTCAAAGTCCTCTGCACGAACAGTGAAGTATGCTGCATAGTAAAGAAGCGGATGGTGCACTTTAAAATATGCAATCCGGACTGCCATTAATACGTAGGCTGCCGCATGGGCTTTAGGGAACATGTATTTAATCTTTTTACAGGAATCAATATACCATTCCGGCACTTCATTCTTTCTCATTTCAGCTTCCATTTCATCGCTCAGGCCTTTACCCTTACGAACCGATTCCATAATTTTAAAAGCAAAAGCAGGCTCAAGCCCCTGATAGATTAAATAAACCATAATATCATCGCGGCACCCGATTACTTCACTTAAGTTACAAATATTATTATGGATCAATTCCTGGGCATTCCCGAGCCAAACATCTGTACCATGAGAAAGACCCGAAATCTGGACAAGTTCTGAGAAAGTGGTCGGCTTTGTATCTTCAAGCATCTGGCGGACAAATCGTGTACCAAATTCCGGTATGCCTAGTGTTCCAGTTTTACACATGATTTGCTCTTCTGTCACACCAAGTGATTCCGGCCCGCTAAAAATTTTCATTACTTCAGGATCATCTGTCGGAATCGTTTTTGGATCAATACCGCTAAGATCCTGAAGCATCCTTATGACGGTTGGGTCGTCGTGCCCTAGTATATCGAGTTTTAATAGATTATCGTGAATTGAATGGAAGTCAAAATGAGTCGTTTTCCATTCAGATGTCCGGTCGTCAGCAGGGAACTGAATAGGCGAAAAATCATAAATATCCATGTAATCTGGCACAACAATAATACCGCCAGGGTGCTGTCCAGTTGTCCGCTTTACTCCTGTGCAGCCGGAAGCAAGCCTGTCAATTTCGGCACCCCTGATTTGAAGATTATTATCCTGCTGGTATGCTTTGACATAACCATAAGCTGTTTTGTCTGCCACAGTACCGATTGTTCCTGCACGGTATACATATTCCTCCCCGAATAGCACCTTTGTATAGTTATGTGCCCTCGGCTGGTATTCCCCCGAAAAGTTCAAGTCAATATCGGGAACCTTATCTCCCTTGAAACCAAGGAACGTTTCGAACGGGATATCATGTCCATCTTTTTTATATTTTGCTCCACAGTTCGGGCAGTCTTTATCAGGCAGGTCAAAACCGGAGCCAACTGACCCGTCATTGAAAAACTCGGATGTCTTGCATTCCGGGCAAACGTAATGGGGAGGCAGCGGATTTACTTCAGTTATTTCGGTCATCGTCGCAACAAAAGAGGAGCCGACTGATCCACGGGAACCAACAAGATAGCCATCATCCAGTGATCTTTTTACAAGCTTATGTGAGATCAGATAGATAACCGCGAACCCATGCCCGATAATACTCTTAAGTTCTTTTTCAAGGCGGGCTTCAACGATCTCAGGTAGCGGATCACCATAGATTTTCCTAGCCATTCCGTAACTCATGCTGCGCATTTCTTCATCTGCGCCTTCAATTTTTGGTGTATACAAATCATCTTTAATCGGCTTAATTTCTTCAATCATATCCGCTATTCTGTTCGTATTCTCTACCACAATTTCCTTCGCTTTGTCTTTGCCAAGGAATGAAAAAGCATCAAGCATTTCATTAGTAGTCCTGAAGTGAACATCCGGGAGCTGATGGCGATTCAAAGGATTTGCTCCTCCCTGTGAATTAACAAGGATTTTCCGATAGATTTTATCATTTGGATTCAAGTAGTGTACATTGCCTGTCGCGACAACCGGCAGATCAAGCTTTTCTCCCAGCTTTACAATATTGCCGATAATCTCTTCCAGCGCTTTTTCATCTCTTACAAGTTCAAGCTCCAAAAGGTGTGCATAGACAGCTTTCGGGTGCACTTCAAGATAATCGTAGAATTGCGCTGTATCTTCCACTTCATCTGGAGATTTCTGCATCATGCCTTCAAAAACTTCGCCTTTGTCACATCCCGATCCAACCAGAATTCCTGCACGATGTTTTTGCAGGACTGACCTCGGAATGCGGGGCACTCTGTAAAAATATTCAAGATGCGAGATGGATACGAGTTTAAAGATATTTTTCAAGCCTTCTTCTGTCTGAGCAAGCAGGGTGCAGTGCGCTGGTCTTGCACGCTGATAGGCATTTCCCTGACCCATATTATCATTGAATTGATCATGATATTCGATCCCTCTTTCATCTGCATGCTTAAGCATCTTAAGAAGCAGATAACCTGTGGCTTCCGCGTCATATATGGCACGGTGATGCTGGGTGAGTTCAACGTCGAACTTTTTGGCAAGCGTGTTCAGACGATGATTTTTCATGTCCGGATATAGAAAGCGTGCAAGTTCAAGAGTATCTATTACAGGATTAGACGCTTTGCCTATGCCCATTTTTTTATAGCCTACATTTAGGAAGCCCATGTCGAAGGATGCATTATGAGCTACTAAAACAGCATCTCCTGCCCATTCATGGAACTTCTTCAGTACCTCTTCCACTTCCGGTGCATTCTCCACCAGATCATCGGTGATTCCAGTCAGATTGATCGTTGTTGCCGACAAAGGGTGATGAGGGTTTGCAAAGGATTCAAACCGATCAATGATTTCACCATCATGAATCTTAACCGCGGCAAGCTCAATGATCGTATCATATACAGCTGATAAGCCTGTTGTCTCAACGTCAAATACAACATACGTATCTTCAGTAAGCTTGCGATGCGCATCATTATAGGCAATCGGCACACCATCATCCACAAGATTCGCTTCAATTCCGTATAAGATCTTTATATCATTCTTTTTCCCGGCACCATAGGCTTCAGGGAATGATTGAGCAACAGCATGATCAGTAATGGCAATAGCTTTGTGTCCCCACTTTTTCGCCTGTGAAACAAGTGCACTGACAGATGAAACTGCATCCATTTGGCTCATCGGTGTATGAAGATGAAGTTCAACCCTTTTTTCTTCAGCAGGTGATGTATCCTGTCTTTGAATAGGTTTAATTTCATTGATATCGTTCCCGATCATTACCAGGTCACGTACAAATGTATCGTTTTGTATGCTGCCTCGGACCTTTAGCCACATACCTTTTTGAACATGCTGAAATAAAGCAGCATCCTCTTTGTCCCGCGAGAACATTTTTACAAGAATGGAGCTGGTATAATCAGTAATTTTGAAAGTTAAGAGTGTCCGGCCGCTGCGGAGTTCTCTCGTTTCAGCAGCAAACACATAGCCTTCAACGGCTACTCTGCGCTCTTCATCAACTATATCAATCAATTTGCGGTAATCTGCATCATCCTTAATGGTAAGACCGATTGTAAGCGGCCCCTGAGGTGCTGAAGGATCTGCTGATTCAGCTTCTGCTTCTTTCTTCTGCATCTCGATTGCTGCCTGGAGACCGCGCTCCTGATCTTCTTTGCGTTTGGCCTCCATGAATTTTTCATATTCTTCATTGGATCCTTCAGAAGATACTTCTGTATCAACTGTTAAGGCCGGAAAGCCAAAAACTTGAAAAACATCTGAAATAGTGCCGGCATACTTTTTCTTGATAGACAATCCTTCCAATTCATTTCGGACCTTAATGATAAGTTTGTTGCCCTGAACAGAAGGAACCTGTTCATTCAGAAGCTTTATGAGCGGGGGCGCCATGCCATCCATTTCTTTGATGCAGTTGTGCCAGTATTCAAGAACAAGCTGTTCAGTAAAATCCTGATTTTTCACAGATATGCTGTAGGAAATTTCTGCAATATGGGAAAATGTCTTTTCCAGCTGATCTGTGAAGCGGCTATATACACTGCAAGGCACAATCTTTGGAAAAGCAAAATAAAAATGCCATTTCCGTGACTGTCTTTCGACTATGACCCTTTCGATCTGGGCATCATGAAAGTGCTGCACAAAGGCATCTTCAGTTAGCTGCATCTGCTGGAGCAAGAGCTGAAATCTAGAAGGTTCGCTCATCTTTCTCTCTCCCATCTAATAAACTTGGTTTCTATGTTTTACACTTTTGTTATAATCCTTGTTTTAATTCAATATTCTGCCCGTTGATTTCATCACGTGGCACTTGTTTCCCGCGGGGAGGAACAGGGCTCCTCGGCTCCGCCTGTGGGGTCTCCCACTCCCTCTCCTGCCGCAGGACTTTGAATAATCATCCTGACTTAGCACCGCACGAAGAAAATGCGAAAGCATTTTCGAGGATCAAGTACCCTCCACTCCAATCAACTCAGCATTAGAAATATTGTTATAATGTTAGAAAACTGAAAATAAATAAGCACCGCCATATTTAGAAATGGACAGACGGACTTAATTATAACATATCGAATCAGATAGTGAATGAAAAAACGGATTCCATTTTGGAACCCGTTTTTTCGTCTAAATCAAAATGAACACTGCCCATATTTTTATATTGCAGACATCATTTCAGCGATTTTATCTGCAAGCTGATCTTTGTGAATTTCCTGCATTTCACCTGTTTTTCTAACTTTCACTTCGACGATGCCTTCAGAAGCTTTTTTGCCCACAGTTATGCGGATTGGCAAACCGATAAGGTCGGAATCTGCAAATTTGACACCGGGACGTTCCTGGCGGTCATCCATTAATACTTCATAGCGATCACGCTTTAGCATTGTATATAATTCCTCAGCAACTGCAGACTGAGCTTCGTCCTTCATGTTAATAGGGATGAGATGCAAGTCGAATGGAGCCAGGGAGCGCGGCCAGATTAAGCCGTTCTCATCGCTGAACTGTTCGGCAACTGCAGCCATAGTACGGGAAACTCCGATGCCATAGCAGCCCATAATCATTGGCTGTGTTCTCCCATTTTCATCTAAAAAAGTCGCTTCCATTGCCTCACTATAGCGGGTGCCCAGCTTAAAGATATGTCCAACTTCAATTCCTTTGGCAAATTGAATCGTTCCTTGTCCATCTGGTGAAGGGTCGCCCTCTTGAATGAAACGGAGATCTGCATATCGGGTTACATAGAAATCACGATCTGGATTAGCATTGACATAATGAATTCCTTCTTCATTTGCGCCACATACACCATTCACAATGGCTTCCACTGCATGATCTGCAATGATCTCAATATCCTTCACTCCAATAGGTCCCAAAGAACCAACAGCACAGCCAAGAATTTGCTTAGTCTCTTCGGCATCAGCTAGCTCAACGGCAGCGGCTTCAAGCAGATTTTTAAGCTTGATGTCATTTACTTCATGGTCACCGCGGACAAGAACAAGAACATATTTTTCATCAGCTTTAAAAAGAAGCGTCTTTATGCACTGCTCTTTAGCCACGTTTAGGAAAGTTGAAACTTCTTCAATTGTTTTTTTGTTTTCTGTTGCTGCCTTTTCCAGTTCCTGAGGCTCCTCATTGCTCTTTGAGTATTGTGCAAGAACCGGAGCCATTTCAATATTGGCAGCGTATTCGGAAGTATCTGAGTATGCGATAGTATCTTCTCCAACTTCTGAAAGAACCATAAACTCATGTGTGTCTTTACCGCCCATTGCACCCGAGTCAGCAATGACAGCTCTGAAATTCAGGCCGCAGCGTCTGAACACATTAGAATAAGCTGTAAAAAGCTTATCATACATTTCATCAAGGCTTTCTTGATTTGAGTGAAAGGAATAGGCATCCTTCATGATAAACTCACGCCCGCGAAGAAGCCCAAAGCGAGGACGCTTCTCATCACGGAACTTTGTCTGAATCTGATAAAGAGCCAATGGTAATTTCTTATATGATTTTACTGCATCACGAACCAGGCTGGTAATCACTTCTTCATGAGTGGCACCCAAAGCGAACTCTCGCTCATGGCGATCCTTCATTCTCATCAGTTCAGGTCCGTATGTATACCAGCGCCCGGATTCCTGCCATAGTTCAGCCTGCTGAAGGGCTGGCATCAGAAGCTCGACAGCCCCTGCATTATCCATTTCTTCTCTGATAATAGCTTCAACCTTTTGCAGAACTTTTTTCGCTAAAGGCATATAGCTATAAATTCCGCTTGCGTTCTGGCGGATAAAACCAGCCCTCAGCAATAATTGGTGGCTTCTGGTTTCCGCATCTGCAGGCACTTCTTTTAATGTAGGAATAAGCGTCATGCTCTGTTTCATTTATTTGCACCTCAATTAAAAATATGTAATGAATCTGCTTCCTCAACAAAAGAAGGGTCTCCCGGTCTTCAGAAAAAGCTAATAGCTTCCTAAAGACCAGAGCCCTCATCCTTCTTCTGCATGCAGCTCTGCTAAGTTTTTACAGGAAAAATCTCTGAATATCATTCCAAGTGACCACGAGCATTAATAGCATTAAAAGGGCAAACCCAATAAAGTGGACCATTCCCTCTTTATGGCGGTCAATTGGCTTCCCTCTTACAGCTTCAACAGCAAAGAACATTAATCTTCCGCCATCGAGAGCCGGAATTGGAAGCAGGTTCATAATTCCCAGATTTATGCTTAGGATACCTGCCCATTTCATTAAGTAATAGATGCCTGATTTGGCTACTGTATCTGTTGAAACATAGATACCTACCGGGCCTGATAATGCATCAATTGAGAACTGTCCAGTGACAAGCTTGCCTAGCATGACAAAAATCTCTTTAGTCCAGAAATAGGTTTCCTTAGCTCCATAGGTAATGGCCTTTAAAGGTGATTTCTCCATTGGACTATATACTCCAATGATTCCAATCTTTTCGCCTTCAACATCCTGAACCTTCGGAGTAACCGGTATTGTATGTTCCTGGCCGTTTCTTTCCACCAAAAACTCCAATTCTTCACTTGGGTTTTGTCTAATGATTTCTACTACATCTGACCAGCTTGAAATTTCTGCTCCATCGACACTTTGAACCAAATCGCCTTCCTTAAGCCCAGCTTCATAAGCTGCACCATCAGGGGTCAGCTTGCCTAGTGCAGGTTCATTAGTCGGAATACCCTGCAATAAGGCTATTAGTACAAAAACAATAAAAGCCAGAACAAAATTCATCATCGGGCCTGCGAAAATCGCCATTGTTCTCTGGCCCAATGTCTTTGATGCAAATTGACGGTCATACGGGGCAATGAGCGTCTCTGTTCCATCCTCAACCAGCACAGCTGAACGGCTGATTTTAAAAACTTGGATTGACTCTTCCTCTTCACCCTCAACATACCCTTTTATTTCAAGGGCATGCTCAATGTCAGCATCTTCAACTTCAACTATTCTTGCATCTGAATATTTATCCTTATTGTTTAAAATAATTTTGCTTACTTCCTCGTTATCATCAAGGATCAGGCCGATGCGGTAGCCAGGTTTAATTTCCACCATCTCGGGATCTTCACCGGCCATGCGCACAAACCCGCCTATTGGCAATAGACGAATCGTATAAACTGTTTCATCTTTTTTAAAGGAAAACACTTTAGGGCCGAATCCAATAGCGAATTCGCGGCAGAGAATTCCTGCTCTTTTTGCAAAAATTAAATGTCCCAGTTCATGGAAAAATACCAGTGCCCCGAAAATAACAATAAAGGCTATTACTGTACTCAAGTTTTAACCACCTTTTTTTAGAGGTTGTTCAAATGTGCTGGTGAGTGTTAATAAATTTATTGCAGCCATTTGAACGCAAGCTTATAGAAGCGAGTTAACATATTTCCTCGTTTCCAAATCTGTTGCCTGGATCTCATCAAGACTTGGATTTGAGATAATATTATGGCTGGCCAGTGCTCTTTCGATGAAATCTTCTATTTGCAGGAAGGTAATCTTTCCATCTAAGAATGCAGCAACAGCAGCTTCATTTGCAGCATTTAATACAGCTGGCATTGATCCGCCAGCTTTTCCGGCTTCATAGGCAAACTTCAGGCAGCGAAAGCGCTCAAAGTCCATTTCTGCAAAATGGAGCTTGCCAATTTCAGCTAGATTCAGCCGGTTTGCTGTTCGGAGCGGGAGCCTGTCAGGATAAGTTAAAGCATACTGAATCGGTACTCTCATATCCGGAGTGCCAAGCTGTGCGATTACACTGCTGTCATGAAATTCAACCATGGAATGGATAATACTTTCTTTATGAAGAAGGACGTCAATTTTACTGTAATCCATGGAGAAAAGCCAATGTGCTTCAATTACTTCAAGTCCCTTATTCATCATGGTAGCAGAATCGATGGTGATTTTTGCTCCCATTGACCAATTCGGATGATTAAGTGCCTCTTCAACTGTCACATTTTCTAATTCCTTGCGTGAGCGGTCTCTGAAGCTTCCTCCAGAAGCTGTCAAAATGAGCCTTTCAATATTTTTCTCTTTTTCCCCCTGCAGGGATTGAAAAATAGCTGAATGTTCACTGTCTACAGGAAGAAGCATAACACCGTTTCGCTTTGCTGCTTCCATGACCAGATGGCCGGCAGTCACAAGGGTTTCCTTATTTGCGATGGCGATTGTCTTTTTTTCCTCAATCGCCTGCAATGTGGAATCAAGTCCTACGCTGCCTAAAACTGCATTAACCAGTATTTCAGATTTTGGATAAACAGCTACTTCTATCAAACCTTCATGTCCATATGTAAATGTTATGCCGGGAAACTCAGCTTTAAGAATATCTGCAGAACTTTTTTCTGATAGTGAGACAAGTTCCGGCTGAAAGTCAGAGATAATTTTCCGGGCAAGGTCTATATTTCTGCCTGCAGACATGGCTGCTAGCTTAAATTCTTCTGGGTGTTCCTTAATGATATCAAGGGTCTGTGTCCCAATCGACCCTGTTGCACCCATTAAACTGATATGTTTCATAGTCTCCTCCTAAAAGAAAAGCGGAAGCGCCTTGCCCACCCCCGACAAGCATAAGACGAGCCTTCCTGAAAGGCGTTCTATGCCTTTCTGGGAGGATCGGCTTATGACCTAGAGGGGGTAGGCGCTGGAGCTAGACAGTTATTTAACTTCAGGATCTATAAATTCTGATCTAAAAGAAAAGCGGAAGCGCCTTGCCCACCTCCGAATATTGGTTTGACACCATTAGGGGGCAGGCGCTGGAGCTAGACAGTTATCTATTAATCAAATGCGGACTGCTCCCTGGCCACCAGCTTTAGAGCAAGTGAAAAAAGTGCAGCAATGGCAGGACGAATAATAAGCTGTCAAAGCGGTCCAGAATTCCGCCATGGCCAGGCAGAATATTTCCTGAGTCTTTTACATTATAATGACGCTTTAATGCTGATTCCACTAAATCCCCTATTTGCCCGAACACTGACAAGATTGCTGTAATCACTAATAATCCCAGCATGGACTCATCAATATCTGTGAAGATAATAAATAATACCGCAACGGCAAGAGCACAGACCACACCACCAAGTGACCCTTCCACAGTCTTATTCGGGCTGATTTCAGGCCAAAGCTTCTTCTTTCCCATTGCTTTTCCTATAAAGTAGGCACCTGAATCTGTTGCCCAAATAAGAAATAATGCAAAAAAGAGATATGTCAAACCCTGATCTGCGAAGCGGGTCTCAATAAAATAGAAAAACCCAATGCCAACATATAAAGTAGACATAATCGAAAAAGCCACATCATCAAAAGTAAATTTATTTTTTGTTGCAACAGTATACGTTAGGAAAAGAAGCACCCCAAAAAGAGCTACCTCAATTTTTGTATAATTCAAATCATCCAGGATTGACTGAAATTCTTTAGGCAATAGGAAAACCCACAATAATAGTAAAGAAATAATGCCTGGAATCGAGAATAAACTTAAATTTCTCATTTTCAATAGTTCATATAGTGCAATGGATGCCAGCAAGTATGCCAGGATGATTATTGGCATGCCTCCAAAGATAATGACTGGCAGGAGGACTGCACCGAATATAATTGCTGTGATAATACGCTGCTTCATTCAATTTTTCAACACCTTTATTGTACTCCCCCAAAACGCCTTTGGCGGCTTTGGAATACTTCGATTGCTTCGAGCATTTGCTCTTCATTGAAATCCGGCCACAATACATCTGTAAACCAGAATTCTGTATACGCAAGCTGCCAAAGCATAAAATTGCTTAATCTGATTTCACCGCTTGTACGAATCAGCAGATCAGGATCCTGCAGTCCGCCCGTCATGAGGTAGGATGAGAATTTTTCTTCATTCAATTCATTTTCATCCATTATACCACTTTTGCAATCATTTAAGACATGCTTGACGGCTTCGAGTATTTCGGCTCTGCTTCCATAATTAAGTGCAAAGTTCAACACTAGGCCTGTGTTATTTTTTGTCTCTTCCATCGCTTTGGAAACTGCATTTCGGGTATGGGCAGGCAGGTGGTCAAAATAACCAATCATTCTTACTTGCACATTCTCTTCTACCAGCTCTGGCAGGAAAGTTCCCAGAAATTCCTCAGGCAGTTTCATAAGAAAGTCCACTTCCATTTTAGGCCTTTTCCAATTTTCAGTAGAGAATGCATATAGAGTTAAGGTCTTTACTCCAATATCGCTTGCAAATCTGGTAATTTTTCGGACAACTTTCATTCCCTCATGATGGCCGGCAACTCTTGGAAGAGCTCTTTTCTTCGCCCATCTTCCATTTCCATCCATAATGATGGCAACATGCTCAGGGATTTGCAATTCTTTTATTTTTTCAACTCTCTCTCGGAGATCGGAAGAACTGTTTTGGGACTTCCATAACTTCATTTTATCAAACATAAGTCTGCTCCTTTAAAATAGGTTAATCCTCCGATAAAAGATAAGTGAAACTTCAATCAGCAGGGGCTTGATCCCGGATGATTGATAGCTGATATTCATTCATAGTATCTTTTAGAGATTATTCTAATGGTAAATTATGATATTGCCTCTTTCCGCATGATAATATCATACCAAAAATAAAAAAATATATCTCTATAAAAGAGTATGTTACCAGAAACTAAATTCAGGATAGGAATACTGGCTTCTATACATATTCCAGCGAAGTCAGCATGCAAATACACAAACTGATTATGTAGCTCCCAAAGAGTAAAAGAACCCCCTATTGATAGAGGGTTCTCAGTATAGAGTCATTAGACTGCAAGAATTTCTTTTTCTTTTTCTTTTGTTAATTCGTCAATCTTACTGATGTGATCATCAGTAAGTTTTTGAATGTCATCAGAAAAACCGCGAAGATCATCTTCTGTGATATCTCCATTTTTTTCAAGCTTTTTAAGGTCATCATTGGCATCGCGGCGAACATTGCGGATAGCAACTTTTGCGTCTTCCGATTCTTTTTTGACAACCTTCACGAGGTCTTTGCGGCGTTCCTCAGTAAGCTGAGGAATAGCCAGTCTGATAACACTGCCGTCATTAGACGGATTTAAGCCGATATCAGATTTAAGGATGGCTTTTTCAATTTCTCCAAGAATGGATTTGTCATAAGGAGTAATGACTAAAAGGCGCGCTTCTGGAGCAGATACCCCGGCTAGCTGATTTACAGGAGTCGGTGCACCATAGTAATCAACAGTAATGCGATCAAGCAATGAAGCATTTGCTTTACCTGCTCGGATGCTCGCAAGCTCCCTTGTATAAGCTGAAATTGCTTTAGTCATTCTTTCTTTTGCATCTGCAATAACTTGTTTTGGCATTATTTTTTCCCCCTAACGATTGTTCCGATTGTTTCACCCATTACGGCGCGGTTAATATTGCCTTTTTCCATAATTGAGAACACAATTAATGGAATGTTGTTATCCATGCATAAAGATGAAGCTGTAGAATCCATAACAGCCAATCCTTCTTTCAAAACATCAAGATAGGAAAGCTCATCATATTTTTTAGCATTTTTATCAATGCGAGGGTCAGCTGAATAGACGCCATCCACATTGTTTTTCGCCATTAGAATTACTTCTGCTTCAATTTCTGCAGCTCGCAATGCTGCTGTTGTATCAGTAGAGAAGTAAGGATTTCCGGTTCCTGCAGCAAAGATCACAACCCGCTTTTTCTCAAGATGGCGGATGGCTCTTCTGCGGATGTACGGCTCAGCGACCTGCCTCATCTCGATTGAGGTTTGAACTCTCGTCTCCACTCCGAGATTCTCGAGGCTATCCTGCAGCGCCAATGAGTTCATGACAGTAGCAAGCATTCCCATATAGTCGGCATTTGCCCTGTCCATACCCATTTCTTCTCCAATCTTTCCGCGCCAGATGTTTCCTCCGCCGACAACAACGGCAACCTCAACACCTAATGCAGCCAGATCCTTAACCTGTGCAGCAATTGATTTAATCACTGAAGGATTAATTCCAAATCCTTGCTCCCCTGCTAAAGCTTCTCCACTTAATTTCAAGACCACGCGTTTGTATTTAGGGCTGCTCATAAGAACCTCCATATGTAGTATAAAAACTCACCATTGCTTTTTAATTTTATCTCATTCTTGAAAAACAGGGAACACAAAGTGTTCCCTGAATCATAGCTGAATTAATTAATATTAAAAAATTACTTCTTAACTTGGTTCATTACTTCTTCAGCGAAGTTGTCTTCACGCTTTTCAATACCTTCTCCAACTTCGTAGCGAACGAACTCACGGATTTTTCCGCCTTTAGATTCAACGAATTTCCCTACTTTTTGATCAGGGTTTTTAACAAAAGCCTGGTCATTTACGCAAACATCTTCGAAATATTTGCCAAGGCGTCCTTCTACCATCTTAGCAACGATGTTCTCAGGCTTGCCTTCGTTAAGAGCTTGCTGAGTCAATACTTGACGCTCGCGCTCTACTTCGTCCTGTGATACTTCATCACGAGATACATATTTTGGGTTTAGGGCAGCAATATGCATTGCAACATCTTTCGCTGCATCCTCGTCAGTTGTTCCTTCAAGAACTGTTAGCACACCAATGCGTCCGCCCATGTGAAGGTACGCACCGAAAGCATCGCTGTCAGTTTTTGTTTTGATTTCGAAGCGGCGAAGAGAAAGCTTTTCTCCGATTTTAGCAATCGCACTGTTGATGTGAGATTCTAATGTTGCACCGTTAGCCATTGTCTGGCCAGCTGCTTCTTCAACAGAAGCAGGCTTTACAGAAAGCAAATGCTCTGCGATTTCTTTAACAAGAGTTTGGAACCCTTCGTTTTTGGCAACGAAATCTGTTTCAGAGTTTACTTCAAGGATAACAGCTTCGTTTCCGTCTACTTTAACAGAAGTAAGACCTTCTGCAGCAATACGGTCACCTTTCTTAGCAGCTTTAGCGATTCCTTTTTCACGAAGGAAGTCGATTGCTTTTTCCATATCACCTTCAGTTTCCTGAAGTGCTTTTTTGCAGTCCATCATGCCTGCGCCTGTTTTTTCACGAAGTTCTTTAACCATTTGAGCAGTAATTGCCATTATGAGATCCTCCTTAATGAGTTATGTAATAATATCTTTACCATTTATAGCTGTATGGAAAACTAAACTTTGCCTTTTCTTTAAAAAAAGGTGATAAAGGGTGCTCCCTCTTATCACCTTCTTTTAAATCAAGAAAAAAGCACCTTAGAGCAGTACAGCTCCAGCGCTCCAAGGCGCCTCCGCTTTTCTATTAAGCAGTTGTAACTTCTTCACCTTGTTTAGCTTCAAGGATAGCATCTGCCATTTTGCCTGTTAACAATTTAACAGCGCGGATAGCATCATCGTTTGCAGGAATGACAACATCAATTTCATCCGGATCACAGTTAGTGTCAACGATACCAACGATAGGGATGTTTAATTTATGTGCTTCTGCAACAGCGATGCGCTCTTTGCGTGGGTCAATGATGAATAGAGCATCTGGAAGGCTCTTCATATCTTTGATTCCGCCTAAGAACTTCTCTAAGCGCTCTTGCTCTTTCTTCAATTGAACAACTTCTTTTTTAGGAAGAACTTCGAAAGTTCCGTCTTCAGACATTCTTTCGATATCCTTTAAACGCGCAATACGCTTTTGGATTGTTTCAAAGTTTGTTAAAGTTCCGCCCAACCAGCGCTGGTTCACATAGAACATACCAGAACGGATTGCTTCTTCTTTAACAGAATCTTGAGCTTGTTTCTTAGTTCCTACGAAAAGGATTGTGCCGCCGTTACCAGCAAGCTCCTTAACGAAGTTATAAGCTTCTTCTACCTTCTTAACAGTCTTTTGAAGGTCGATGATGTAGATGCCGTTACGCTCAGTGAAGATATATTTCTTCATCTTAGGGTTCCAGCGGCGCGTCTGGTGTCCGAAGTGTACACCAGCTTCAAGCAATTGCTTCATTGAAATTACTGACATTTGTGTTTCCTCCTAATGGTTTTTAGTTCCTCCGCCCATATCATTTTCAGCCGGCAACTGCATTTGAACAGCACCATCCGGCTAAATCCATAAGCGTGTGTATTAACACCATTTGTTAATATAGCATAAGTGTTTTTCACAATCAAGCTATTCTTGCTGATTTTGACGAAATTTAAGCATTAACTCGATTTCTGTCTTCCCTTTTCCTAATTTTTTTGCAATATCTTCCACATTCAATCCCTGTTTTTTCATCATAAACACTTGATCTTCCATTGATGAAGGAATCTCTTCTTTAACCCGCTGACTGTTATCTGACTGCATTACAGATTCAGGTACCTTTAAAGATGCTAAACCTTCTGATTCATTCGATTCTTCCTCCGCAGCCCTCAAGTTCTTTTTGTAGGCTTTAGATGCCTTATATACGGATGCTCTGGCTAATCGCAATGATTTCTCAGCAGCTTTAGCTATATTTTCATCACTTTTTCTTTCCGGATTTACCCTGATGCTTTTTTCTTTTACAAATGATTGGTTTTTAGCATTTATCTGCGAAAATTTGTTAATAAAGTCATCGTTTTCTTCCTTCATTTGAATTAGGTAAGAAGATATGACTTCTTCCATTTCAACAAGCATTTTTTCCTGTTTTTTCTCTGTTTCCATTAATTTGTTCTGACGCAGAAACAGCAAAATAATGGCTAATAACGCTACAATATTCAGCAGCAGGCTAATAGCTAATAGAAAAGCTGTCATGATATCCCTCTATCCGCTGTAGTCAATAACCTTCCCTTTGTATGGATGGTTCTGTATGTCATTGCTGTCTTTTTTCTGATTATCTTTCCGTTCATGTCCCCCGGCATCATTTTGGCTTTCGCTGTCATCATTGCCAAGATTGACATTTTGTTTTTGCTCATGTTTGATCACGGTCTTCCGCTGCTTCTCAGCATTTTCCCGTATACTCTCGGCAGCAAACCCGCTTATTGTCTGTCCCCTCTGCTGAAGCTGTTCCTGGATTTTACCTGCGTCAAACGTTCTCGGCAGTGCTATCTGCATTTCTATTGATTTTAAACTCATCCCGGATCACTTCCTTAATAAAGGATCGTTTCTCCCTGTTTCTAAAGGATTACTTCTTATTTCTCCCTTTGAAAAATGGAACTTTGAAGATTTGAACTGTCTGGCGAATCACTTTTGAATATTTTCCAAAATGCATAGAAGTGTTTGGAAATACCTTCCTATAAATAACAATCGAAGCTTTCATTTTTCATCTTTATCTTTTTCCAGTTCGGTAGCTCTTCTTTTATTTTGGTCAATTTAACCTGCTTAACCTGCAAATGAGCTTTTGTGGCCCTTTGTTTGAGAATAATGATTCTATGTTCTTCCGACAGCTTTCCTGTAAGCCTTGCTATTTCTGTCAGTCTTCCATCAATATTATCCAGCTTTTTGATTGCTTCCTGCAGTTTGGCTGATTCGTTCAGGAGAGCTTTATCAGCCTTATCCAAATCGGTGTCCATCCCTGTAAAAAGCTCCGTTTTAGTAAATAAGTGATTGCCCAACTTTTAATTTTAACAGATATGCATCACTGCCGTTTTCTGCAAGAATTCCTTTTGATAATAGAATGGGATATTCCACTGAGAAAGGATTTCTGCAGATTCACTGGATTACTTCTTCGCTCATACTAAATGTGACTTTTTCGTCAGCAAGCAGTTTGTACAAATCTTCAGGGTGGACGGCTCTATCAAGCTTAATATCTGACGGCTGAATCAATGCAGCTAAACGTTGAGCATCAACTAAAATTTGAAATTGGTTTTCCATGCTGATTCCTTCCTTTGCAGACATTAGATTATATTGCTTTTTCCAGCAGCTGCCTCAGCTTAAAAATTGACTTTGAATGAATTTGAGATATACGGGAGGTAGATAGGCCCATCACTTCGCCAATTTCTGTCAATGTTAATTCCTCTTTATAAAATAAACTTAGCACCATCTGCTCTTTTTCATTTAATTGTAAGATTTTTTCAGCCATTTCTTCCAAAAGTTCATTCTTTAATACCTTTTCTTCTGGAATAATTGCTTTTTCATCCTTAATGGAGTAACTGCCATCCTTTTCGTCAGCATCGGGCTGTTCATCAATTGAAAGGATGTTTGCGTAAAAATGTTCATTCATAACAGAATACACTTCATCTTCCTGCATCTCTGCTTCTTCAGCAATTTCATGCACAGTTGCATTGCGCATCAGCCGCTGCTCCAGCTTCTCAATGGCAGCATCTATTTTTTTCGCTTTATCCCTCGTACTTCGCGGAAGCCAATCTTCCTTCCTTAATCCATCCAGAATTGCACCGCGAATGCGAAAAGAAGCATATGTATCAAATTTCAAATCTCTTGCAGGATCAAATTTTTCCAGAGCGTCATATAACCCCATTAGCCCCAAGCTACGAATATCATCTCTTGAAACATTCTTCGGCAGGGTAGCGGATATCCGCTGTACATGATAGCTTACAAGAGGCAAATATTTTTTCACAAGAAAATTCCCCGCTTGAGCATCACGAGAGTCGACCCATTTAGCCCAGTATGTGCTTTCTTCGGTTATCAGGTCTGTCATGGCCATCCTCCTCAAACGTTTCCATTTCTATTAACTATTGTTAGTATATCAAAATGTTTCCTATAAAAATATTAACTTCAGCCTTCACCGCTCGCTTTTAACCCATAAAGAGGGGACGTGTTCTTCGGAGAGGTTATTGGAGAGATTTATAAAAAAGCCGGAAAAAAAAAGCTGATTCTCTAAAAACTGCACATAATTAAAAACAGGAACTTAAATAATCATTTGGCCTTTGTTTACAGTCCGAATCATCAATTCGCCTGATTGAGGGTTGAATTCGATTGTTCTGCCGCTGTGGCCCCCAACATCTTCACCTAAAATGGCAATTTTCAAGAATGAAAGTTCCTGTTTTACTGCCTCTACGTTCCTGGGACCAATCCTCATTAAATCACTTCCGGAGGAGTACTTAAACATTTGAGCTCCACCGGCAATCTTCGCTTTTAATCCTGAAGGCCTTGCCCCGCCTTTCGCCAGAAGGCTCACTAAGTCCCTGATTGCAGTATCAGCATATTTAGCTGAATTAAAGCTTGCACCTTTGGCAAGAGAGGAGTCAGGCAGCATAATATGTGCAAGTCCGGCAATTTCTGCGCTAAGGTCATAAAGAACCACACCTACACAGGAACCAAGTCCTGAGGTCCTGATTAAGCTGGGGGTTTTAACAATATTCATATCTGCGATGCCTACTTTTACAACTTCAAGAAGATTATTCATGATCCGGGACTCCCAAGGCCTTAAAAATGATTTGAAATGATTCAGGATCGGGAAGCAAAAAAAAGTGGCCATTTACAGCATCCGTATTTTGAAATCCTTCATTTAAAGCTGTATCAATTACGATCGCGTAATCGCTCACCTGTGAAATTTCCAGCAGCCCCGTGCCAATTATTGCTCCCACCATATCAATGCTCAGCATTGGCACAGAGGGGAAAAGTGATAGTTTGGTAAAATCCGATAAAGAAGATAAATAAGAGCCTGAGAGAATGTTTCCAAGCTCCTGCAGTGCCGATAGGGCAAGCTCATCATATGGCAATTCATCTGCACAGAAAGGTATGTTTCCAGGCAGTTCCCGAATGAAGATTTCAGCCTGTTCAAGAGGCAGTACAAAAAACATGCTGCCTGGGGCGTCTCCGTCTATCCTCAGAAACACCCCGGCCACTACATTGTCTGCCCCTCCAGCCATATCGATCATTTCATCAAAAGAAACAATTTTCACATCCGGCACAGACATATCAATTTTTTTATTGAGAAGCGTTGATAATGCAGTCGCCGCATGCCCAGCTCCAATATTCCCGATTTCTTTAAGAATATCCAATTTCAAGCTGCTGATATTCTTGTCTAGAAAACTCATCCCGCTATCCCTTGTCCATCATGGGCTGTCAACTCTTCAGGATTCAGGACTCTTTCCAAATCTATCAGAATAAATAATCGCTTATCGATTTTCGTTACACCTTTGATAAAATCGGCCTCTTCAGTACCGATTACCTCCGGCGGGGGTTCAATAGATTCAAGGTCCACATCAATGACATCATTTGCAGAATCTACAATCAGGCCAACTTCCATATCATCCAATACCGCGATAATTACTCGTGAATGCTCATTATATTCAGCCTCTTCCAGATTAAATCTGCTTCTGAGACTAATAATCGGCGTTACAACCCCCCGTAAATTGATTACTCCTTTTACAAAGCCTGCTGTTCGTGGAACCCGGGTTATATGCTCAACCTTTTCAATTGAACGCACCTGATTCACCGGAATTGCATACTCTTTCTCTTTCAGCTGGAATACAATCAATTTTAAATCTACGGCTGCCGTTTCACTCATCCTGTTCACTCCTTTATAAACGTCAATCTTAATTATTTAATCAATGCATTGCAGTCCACTATCAGGGCGACCTGTCCATCACCTAAAATGGTTGCACCGGAAATGGCAAATACGCTGGTTAAGTAGTTTCCAAGGGATTTTAAAACCACTTCCTGCTGTCCAATAAAGGAATCTACAACAAGCCCTGCCATCTTTTCCCCTTTTCTGACGATGACAACGGAAATGAATTCTTCTTCATGATTCTCAGATGGCACTTCAAAGATTTCCTTCAAAGATAGGAGCGGAACCACTTTTCCTCTGAAATCAATCACCTTTTGATTATGCGCACTTAAGATGTCTTCTTTTCTGATAATAGCTGTTTCAATAATAGACGATAGAGGGATTGCATATTTTTCCTTCTCAATCTCAACGAGCATGACTGAAATAATGGATAAAGTTAATGGCAGCTGTATGGAGAAAATGGAACCCTGCCCCACTTTTGAATCAATTGAAACTGATCCTCCCAATGACTCGATTGTATTCTTTACAACATCAAGCCCCACACCCCGTCCGGAAACATCTGAGATTTTATCCGCAGTCGAGAAGCCAGAAGCAAAAATCAGTTCATAAGCCTGTTTGTCCGTTAGAGCAGAAGCTGTTTGCTCTGTAATGATGCCGTTTTTCAGTGCTTTCTTTATAACCTTATCTTTGTTTATACCTGCACCATCGTCCTCTATTTCAATGAACACATGATTGCCGCTGTGATATGCCTTTAATACGACATTTCCTTCTTCACTCTTTCCGTTTTCTTTGCGGACTTCCGGCGTTTCAACCCCATGGTCCAGTGCATTTCGAATTAAATGAACAAGCGGATCGCCAATTTCATCAATAACAGTCCGGTCTAGTTCGGTTTCTGCCCCGACTATTTCGAGATTGATCTTTTTATTTAAATCTCTTGCCAATTGTCTGACCATTCTTGGGAAACGATTAAATACCGTTTCTATTGGGACCATGCGCATATTCAGAATAATATTCTGAAGGTCTCCTGAGATCCTTGACATATGCTCAACCGTTTCATGCAGTTCCTGATTGTTTAATTCCTTGGATATTTGTTCAAGCCGTCCCCTGTCAATCACCAATTCTTCAAACAAATTCATAAGGATATCCAATCTCTCGATATTTACCCTAATCGTTTTATTGCTAACCTGCTTTACTGTTGGGGCTTTTTTGTCCTCTTTTGGCATATCTGAAGCAGCCTCTGCGGCCACTTCCGCGGCAGGCGGTGCAGCTTCTGCCTCTTTCAAAGCTTCCTGAGTGCTGTAGTTCTCCATAGATAACGGCAGCACTTCAATTCTTTCCACTTCCGATACCTTCAAAAGTTTTTGACGGATATCTTCAGGCGTTTCTTTGGTAACAATTGTTACAGAAAATTCCTGATCAAATTGCTCTTCTTCAAGCTGCTCAACTGAAGGTGTGGCTTTGATCACTTCCCCGCTCTTCTCAAGTACTTCAAAAACCATAAATACTCTGGCGGCTTTCAGCAGACAATCTGCCCGCAATGCTATTGATATTTCATAGGATTCAAAGCCCTGCTCCTTGGATTGCTGAATAACTGTCCATTCAAAATCATCATATGTACTCTTGATCATTCCTTGCGGTTCTGCAATTGCTGCTGCCGTTTCGGCTCTTGCTGCAGACTGCACCGGACTTTCCCCTTTTTCGATCAGTATTAATTTTTCTACAGCTTCGGAAACATCCCTTTTGCCGTCACCGCCTTCTGCAATTGACTGGACCATTGCTTCAAGATCATCAACAGCCAGAAAAACGACATCCAGAATTTCAGCATTCACTTTTATTTTCTGATTTCTGATTGCATCAAGGACATTTTCCATTTGATGGGTTAGATTTGCGAGATCTTCATACCCCATAGTGGCTGACATGCCTTTTAGCGTATGCGCTGATCTGAAGATCTCATTAACTATTTTGATATCCTCAGGATTTTTCTCTAATTCCAGAAGCTGCTCATTGCACGCCTGCAAATGCTCCTTGCTTTCTTCAATAAATACCTCTAAATATTGATTCATCTCCATGTGCCTGCACCCCTCGGCTTTAAACAAATTTCAATATGGATTCTGCTATATGTTCAATATTCTGCACATCATCTGCCAGACCGGATTCAATCACTGCTCTTGGCATTCCAAATACTATCGATGTTTCTTTTGATTCAGCAATAGCCTTTACTTCACCGTTTTTCTTCATTTCCATCAGGCCATTTTTTCCATCTGCACCCATTCCTGTCATGATGACAGCAATTTTTTGAATCCCTTTGATTTCACCTAAGGACTCAAACATCACATCAACTGAAGGCCTGTGTCCGTTCCTTGGCGGTGAATCATCCAGATGGACAACAAGATCCTTGCCTAATCTTGCAGCTGTCAGATGAAAGCCTCCTGGAGCTATATATGCCGTGCCGTTCTGAAGAATATCACCATCCTCGGCTTCCTTTACCGATAAATCTGATAAACCATTAAGTCTGCTGGCCAGCGATTTCGTAAATCCGGCAGGCATATGCTGAACAATGAGTACCGGCGCATTCAGATTTCCAGGGAGGTCACACAGCACTTTTTGAAGAGCCCGCGGTCCGCCTGTGGAAGTACCTATGCAAATTAACTTTCTGAGATTTGAACTCGATACGGAAGAAGAACGGCCGATCTGCATAAATTGACATGGTTCTATTTTACTAAATTTTTGCTGTAATACAGCAGTTTTTTTTCCTTTAGCCGGAAATTTAACCAGCCCTTTCATATTTGCATTGCTCGCCTGCACTATTTTTTCTGTTAATTCAGTTTTTATTTTATGCAGGTCCAGTGAAATGGGACCTGATGGCTTGGCAATAAAATCTACTGCACCATATTCCATAGCTGTGAAGGTGTTTTCAGCACCTTCCTTCGTGGTGCTTGAAAGCATCACTACAGGGACCGGCATGGTCTTCATAATAATTTTTAGAGCTTCCAGGCCATTTAGAACCGGCATTTCAACATCCATGGTTACTGCATCAGGATTTAATTCTTTTATCTTCCTTAGTCCCTCTTCCCCATTTCTGGCTGTCCCGACAACTTGAATTCTGTCATCTTCAGAAAGGAAATCCCCAATCAGTTTTCTCATAAAGGCTGAATCATCTACTACAAGCACTTTGACTGTCTTCATGCTGGTTCACCCCCTATTAAAAAGAAATTCTTTCAGTTTTGATATAAATTGGACAGAATGGTGTTCACCAGTATGTCCGATAGGCCTGCCGCCAACTTTCTCAGTCATATTCCGAATTGCTTTTGAAGCAGCTGAATTCCCTTGATGCAAAATGAAAGGGATTTGCCGTATAACAGCCTGCTGTACGCTGCGATCATCCGGAATGATTCCTAAGAGGTCAGCCTTTCTCCCTAAAAATCTTGATAAGACAGCTGAAATCCTCTTATACGTTTCCTTCCCTTCTCTCTCTCCTTCAGATCGATTAATGACTAAATGAAATGGGATTGTCCCATCCAAAAGATGTATATGTTTCATTACAGAGTATGCATCAGTGATAGACGTTGGTTCAGGTGTCGTAATAACTGCAATTTCCTGAACCGAGAGTATGAACTTAGCCGATTCCTCTGTAATGCCTGCACCCATATCAAAGATGATATAATCATAGTTTTGGATGAGATCAGCAAGTTCGTCTGTGAATCTTGAAATTTGCCCAGCATCCAGTTTCACAAAATGCGAAAGGCCAGTCCCTCCGCCAATATAGTCAAGTCCAAAAGGACCCTCAGAAATAATATTTTTCAATGGGATATTCTTTTCTAAAAAGTCAGCAATCGAATATTTAGCCGACCTTCCCATTAGAATTTCAAGATTCCCCATACCAATATCCAAATCGAATAACAATACCCTGTGGCCAGTTCTGCATAGGGAAATGGAAAAATTTAATGAGAAATTGGATTTGCCTACTCCCCCTTTTCCGCTTACAACTGCTATTGTTTTAACTTGATTATTTCGGCTGTCTTCTTCTTTCAGCCTGGTTCTTAGCCTTTCTGCCTGATCGTTCATTTCTTATTCCCCATTAGTTGTTTTACAATAGCCTCTGGCCCTGCCATCAGAATATCATCAGGAACATCCTGTCCATTTGTAATATACGCGGCACCTTTTTTATATTTATGAATTATGTTGTACATGGAACCATAAGTTGACGTTTCATCTGCCTTTGTAAAGATAAGCTTATCAATGTCTATAATTGAAAATTGATTATAGATCTCTTCCATATCCTTTTGTTTCGAGGTTAGTGAAAGCACTAAAAAGGTTTCCATTTCATTTTCAAAATCAATGACATTCTTTAAATCTTCTACATACTGTTTGTTTCTGAAATTCCGCCCTGCTGTATCAATTAAAACCACGTCAAATTCTTTCAGTTTATCGGCAGCCTGTCTGAAATCTTCTATTGTATAGCAAACTTCCAAAGGCATGTTCAGGATACTTGCATAGGTTTTTAATTGATCGATCGCTGCTATCCTGTAAGTGTCGGCTGTGATAAATGCAGCCTTTTTTCTATGTTTAATAACACACTCTGCTGCCATTTTCGCCAATGTAGTGGTTTTTCCAACTCCTGTTGGGCCTGCTACATTGATATATTTTTTGCTGAAAGAAATCCCTTCGAATGGAATATCCTCTATTTGCTTTATAAGTTCTTCGTGCAGCCAGGCCTCTATTTCAGAATCCTTAGCATTCGCACCGCGCAGGTACCATTTTTCCAGCAATGCTTGAAGAACATGATCCTGAACGGACTTATCAATTTCCTGTTCATCAAGAATGAACTGGGCTTTTCTTATCGCTTCGGGATGAACAGGAATTGCCTGGTTTGAACTGGCCAAAGAGGACATCATCTGTTTCAGGCTGCTTATCTCCCTAATCAGCTCATCTGAAGTTTTCAAGCTGGAAAATTGAGCATCTTCTGCATTCCCCTTGTAATCGTCTGAATGAGCTGGGACAGCTGCCGGCTTTACCGAAGGCTTTTGTTCTGATTCCTGATTTGCATCCAGCGCGGCCATTACTTCAATATTCCTTTTTTTAAAAAAGCCCAGAACTCCGCCGGTATATACTACTCTTGAATTTAGAATTACAGCATCATTGCCTAGCTCCGTCCGGATTTGTTTCATCGCATCAGGCATCGATGCTGCCATAAACTTTTTTACCTTCAATCAATATTCACCACCCCGACACTCTGAACTTCCGCATTTGCTTCCAGTTCGTTATAGGAAAGAATTGGTATTTGCGGAAAATACCTTTCTGTTAATTGCCTGACGTACATTCTGACTGCTGGAGAACAAAGGACAATTGGCGTCTGCTCCATCAGTGAAAGCTGTTCCACCTGCGAAGCAATGGATTCCAGGATATTCTGCGATACTGTTGGGTCCATGGATAAATAATTGCCATGCTCTGTCTGCTGAACACCTTCTGCAACCAATTTCTCGACTTTCCCTGATAGGGTTACGACTTTTATGGAGTCACCCTGCTGTGAAAACTGGTTAGTAATTTGTCTGGCCAAAGCCTGACGAGCATACTCGGTAAGCAGGTCTGTATCACTTGTAGATTTTGCGAAATCAGCAAGTGTTTCAAAAATAACCGGCAAATTCCGGATTGAAACGTTTTCCCTTAATAATTTCGCAAGCACCTTTTGAACTTCCCCCACTGACAATGGGTTTGGGGTCACCTCTTCAACAAGGATTGGATAGCTTTCCTTGACATGGTCAATCAGCTGTTTTGTTTCCTGGCGGCCTAATAGCTCATGGGCATTGCTTTTTATTACTTCTGTAATATGAGTAGAAACAACAGATGGAGGGTCAACGACTGTATAGCCAAATATTTCTGCCTGCTCTTTCATTTCTTCTGTTATCCATTTTGCAGGCAGACCAAATGATGGCTCAATCGTATCAATACCTTCTATGCTATCATCTTCAATACCAGGACTCATGGCTAAATAATGATCGAGCAGAAGCTCGCCGCGTGCCATTTCATTTCCTTTTATCTTCAGCCTATATTCATTCGGCTGCAGCTGAATATTGTCACGTATCCTTACCACAGGTATGACAAGTCCCAATTCGATCGCCAGCTGTCTCCTGATCATAACAATCCTGTCCAGAAGGTCACCGCCCTGATTCGTATCGGCAAGAGGAATCAGCCCATAGCCAAACTCGAATTCAATTGGATCTACATTTAAAAGATTAACCACACTCTCAGGACTTTTCATTTCATCGGTTTCAATTTCTTCTTCCATCTCCAGCAATTGTTCCTTATCAGGCTGGGGAGTCTTTGCAATCGTGTAACCTCCGAAAATCATTAAGCCGCCAATCGGCAAAGTTAGCACTAGCCCTATTGGTGTCAGTAAACCTAAAAGAATAATAGTTCCGCCAGTAACATATAACATTTTCGGATAAGCAAACAGCTGGGAAGTAATATCTTTACCAATATTTCCATCAGATGCTGCCCTTGTAACCACAATACCTGTTGCAGTGGAAATTAACAGTGCCGGGATTTGGCTGACAATTCCGTCACCAACCGTAAGCGTCGAATATTTCATGGCTGCCTCCCCAAACGGAAGCCCAAGCTGCATCATCCCGATGACCACTCCAAACAGAAGGTTTATTAGAGTTATGATGATCCCAGCAATGGCGTCACCTTTAACAAATTTGCTCGCACCATCCATTGAACCGTAAAAATCAGATTCACGGCTGATTTTTTCGCGGCGTTCCCGGGCTTCATGCTCTGAGATCATACCTGCATTCAAGTCTGCATCGATACTCATTTGTTTACCCGGCATCGCATCAAGTGTAAAACGCGCAGCTACTTCGGAGACCCTCTCAGATCCCTTCGTAATAACGATAAACTGGATAATGATGAGTATTAAGAAAACTACAAGACCAACAATGACGTTTCCTCCGGTTACGAAAGAGCCAAAAGTTTCAACAACTTTACCGGCTTCCCCTTCTGATAGAATGGATCTGGTCGTAGAAACATTTAACCCCAGCCTGAATAATGTCATTAACAATATTAACGAAGGAAAAATGGAAAATTCGAGCGCTTCCTTCATATTCATGGCTGTCAGCAAAACCATAAGTGCAAGCGCAATATTAATGATGATCAGTACACTTAAAAGCCATGGCGGAAAAGGTATAATAAGCATGGCTACTATTAAAATTACACTCATCAATACTGATAAGTCTCTTACTTGCATCGAAACTCTCTCCTTACAAGAAAAGCGCAAGCGCCTTGCTCACCTCCGACACCTCGAGGGGCTAGGCGCTGGAGCTAGACAGTTATCGCAGTTCAAAGATCAATACTTTCTAATTTTACAAAAAGCGGAAACGCCTTGGCAGCCATTCAACAGCTTCCTAAGACCAGCTATTTCTAATAAATATTTATCTGGTTAAATTTTGTTTTTGGTTCTGTACACATAAGCTAAAATCTCTGCAACAGCTTTAAAAAATTCTTCAGGGATGGCCTGGCCTATTTCCGCCTGGCTGTATAGAGCCCTTGCAAGCGGCCTGTTTTCAACAGCAATCACATCATGTTCCTTTGCGATTAATTTAATCTTTTGGGCAACAAAGTCAACACCTTTTGCCACTACGATGGGGGCATCACTCTTGGTTTCATCATAGCTCAGAGCTATCGCGAAATGAGTTGGATTGGTGATGACCACATCCGCTTTAGGAACTTCCTGCATCATCCTTCTCATCGCCATTTCCCTCTGCCTCTGCTTAATCTTGGATTTTATTAATGGATCCCCTTCAATATTTTTGTACTCATCTTTAATATCCTGTTTTGACATTCGGATGTTCTTTTCAAAATCATATTTTTGATATAGATAATCCAGGACGGATAAAAACAGGAGTGCCGCTGAAGCAATTAAACCCATTTGAACGGTCAGGCTGGCAAGTGTGGCCATCGCTGTTCCAACCGATTTTTGAGAAAGAATTAATATTTCATCTATCCTTAACCATAAAACAGCAAACGCAGCGACACCTACGAAAGCAATTTTGAGCATCGACTTCAACAGCTCCACAATCGCTCTCATGGAAAAAATCCGCTTGAATCCTTTTATTGGATCCATTTTCTCCAATTTAGGCTGTATAGCTTCTGTTGAAAAAAGAGTGCCCACCTGCATAAAGTTTGCAGTAATCCCCGCCAGCATAGCAACCAGCATAATTGGACCTAAAAAAAGAACCAATTCTTTTAAGACATCGAGAAAGATTACCTGTATATTCGCCTCTGTCAGCGGCATCAACATATAATCATTAAATGAGTGCGTAAAAATATATAAGATGATATTCTTCAAATACGATCCCGCAAACAGCAGAAACAGAAACACTGCAAGAAGGACGATGGCTGTATTAACATCCTGGCTTTTTGCTACTTGTCCTTTTTTTCTGGAATCCTGCCTCTTTTTCGGTGTGGCTTTTTCTGTTTTTTCTCCGGAAAAAAGCTGAAGATCTAAAGAGAGCAATAACTTCATTCTATGACCCCCCCATAAGTTCCATGAGCCCTCTCATTGTCTGCAGCATCGTTTCAAACGCAAGGGAAACAGCATATATTAATACGCTCATAACAATGATTAGAACAATAAAACTAACGCCAATTTTCAAAGGAAGGCCGACGACAAAGACATTTAGCTGCGGAACTGTCCTGGCAACAATCCCTAATGCGACATCTACAAGAAATAGACTGCCGACAACAGGAATGGACATCTGAAAGGCAATAACGAACATTGTATTCAGGGCTTTTATGACATATTCAGCCATATCCTCATCTCCAAAAGAAATCCATGCCTGATCCAGAGGAATAAAATCGTAGCTGTAGAACACTCCATCAAGCATTAAATGATGCCCATTGACAGTTAATAGAAAAAAGAGCGCTATCGTATACAAATACTGTCCCATTAATGGACTTTGTGCGCCTGTTTGAGGATCAATCACATTTGCAATGGCAAAACCCATCTGGAAATCAATGAATCCCCCCGCAATTTGAATCGCAGAAAGAATCAAATACGCTATAAATCCGACCATCAGCCCTACTAATGCTTCTTTAATTATTAAAAGAAAATATGTGCCGTCAATTTCTAGCATTGGCACATCCATTCCCAGGAACATTATCCATGCCAGAAAGAAGCCAAGGCCAATTTTATGTGCGGCCGGGATGGATCTGTATGAAAAAAGGGGCATCATTAAAAAGAAAGATGTCACCCTTACAAAAATAAGTAAAAAGGCAGGAAAAGAAGGCAGAAAATCTAACATGTCATCAGCCAACAAACCTGGTCAAATTAGAAAATATTTCATTTGCATAAGAGAGCATATGACTAAGCATCCATGGCCCAAAGAAAACAACACCTACAAGGACCGCTACAATCTTAGGAATAAATGCCAGAGTTTGTTCCTGAATTTGTGTTGTTGCCTGAAAGATACTGACAACCAAGCCTACTACTAGAGCCAGAATTAGCAAGGGACCGCAAATCATAAGTACGGTGATAATCCCTCTTTCTGCAATGGATATAACTGTTTCTGGAGTCATTCTGAATATTCACCTGCTTAAAAGCTTTGTAAAAGGGATTTAACTACTAAATACCAGCCGTCTACAAGTACAAATAATAATATTTTAAACGGCAAAGAAATCATAACCGGAGGAAGCATCATCATCCCCATGGACATTAATACACTGGCTACAACCATGTCGATAACGAGAAATGGAATAAAAATCATAAAGCCAATTTGGAAAGCTGTTTTGATCTCACTTATGGCAAATGCCGGAACAAGACTTGTAAGCGGAATATCTTCAATGGAAGATGGCGCTTCCGCTCCGGAATAATGAAGAAATAAAGCCAAATCTTTCTGTCTTGTGTGGGCACTCATAAACTCTTTAAAAGGGATTGAAGCTTTTTCATAAGCTTCTTCCAGATTAATTTCTTCATTAAATAAAGGTGTTAAAGCCTGTTCGTTCACTTCTTGCATCGTCGGTGCCATTATAAAAAATGTCAGGAACAAGGACAAGCCGATTAAAACTTGATTCGGCGGCATTTGCTGAGTAGCCAGCGCCGTTCTGACAAAGGAAAGAACGATGATAATCCTTGTGAAGCACGTCATTAAAATTAGAATACTGGGCGCGAGAGAAAGTACCGTCAGCAATAAAAAAAGCTTCACAGATGTAGATACATTTTCAGGAGAACTGCTATTAAAAAACTCCATGAATTCATTCATCTTTCTTCTGGCCCTTTCTTTCTAACTCATCAAACAGTTTCTTTCTGCCCTTTTTGATATCGTCCAGCTGCATCCCGAGCAGCGAGCTGAAGTTTGGGCTGCTTTGCTTGCTTCCTTCTGTTTGCTGTGTTCTTTTCATCACCTTTGTCACAATATCGCTTGGACGGATAAGCTGTTCCAGTTTGTCATTATGCTCTTTGATGATTTGACTGTATTCTTCCGAATCGTCTATTTCTTTTAACAGCTGAATATTTTCTCCTACCCCTACTACAAAAATGCGATTCCCCACTTTTATCAGCTGAACTGATCTGTTAGCACCCAAAGCTGTACCCCCGAGGTTTTCAACTAACTGCGACCTGTTATATACCTTACTTTTTTTGTTAATGAACTTTAGAAGAGCGTACAAAAGTCCGATAGTAAAGCCTGTTGCTAAAATCATCTTTATAAAGTCCCAAAAAGTAAGACCAATTTTGCCGCTTTTATCCTGCTGAGTCTGCCCTTCGTCTATCTTTGAATCTTTTGATTCCTTAGTTTCCTGCTTCTCGCATTCCTTAGGATTTTCCATACATTCTTTAACACTATTATTCAATTGCTCTGCCTGGGCCAGCGGCTGCACGCCCAGCAGAACAATTGAAAACAACAGCAGTAAAGAAATCACTTTCTTTACATTCAACACCATTTTGCACCCTCTAAAAAGAATAATCACTAGCCCAAAGTTTTGCCGATTGCCTCAAGCACTCTATCAGCCTGGAAAGGTTTTACGATAAAATCCTTGGCGCCAGCCTGAATGGCATCTATGACCATTGCCTGCTGGCCCATAGCAGAACACATAATGACTTTTGCACTCGGGTTTAATTTTTTGATTTCTTTTAGAGCTGTAATTCCATCCATTTCCGGCATGGTAATATCCATTGTGACAAGATCAGGCTGAGTTTCCTTATATTTTTCAACTGCTTGTGCACCGTCAGCAGCTTCACCCACTATCTCATAGCCATTCTTGGATAAAATATCTTTTATCATCATTCGCATAAAAGCTGCATCATCAACTATTAAAATTTTATGTGCCATTTTAATAACCCCCGCTTATCATCTTAGTTTTTTTATTCGGTCGCTCTGGCTGATAATATCTGTAACCCTCACACCAAAGTTTTCATCAATGACAACCACTTCACCCTGGGCGATTAATCGATTATTCACCAGAATGTCAACAGGTTCACCTGCCAGTTTATCCAGTTCAATAATCGATCCTGAAGACAGTTCAAGAATTTCCTTAACGGAACGTTTGGTCCTTCCAAGTTCGACCGTTACCTGAAGCGGTATATCCAAAAGCATATCTAAATTCTTTGTTTCATGATCCTGCATGTGGTATGGTTCAAAGCTCGAAAAGGCTGCCGGCTGCACATTCGGCTGTACTCCATTTGCATAAGAGCCTCCGAAATGCTGTGGACCGGATTGCTGAGCCTGGTTTTGAGCCGGTATATAGTTTTGAGGGCTTGATGCCTGATTCATAACCGGCTGTGAATATGCCGGCTGCTCTCCGGAAAAACCTGTTTGAGTGTAAGACTTGTCTAATCCGCCTGTTTGTACTTCAGGTTTCTTTTCAAACGGAAGCTGGCTTTCCTGATAATCGGGCTGTCCTTGCGCTGCTTGATTCTCTCCTGAAACAGCGCTATCTGCCGGAAGATCCTGACCCGGATTCAATAATTCATTTACTAGGCTTTTGCCAAATTCCAGAGGAAGCAGCTGCATAATATTCGAGTCGATCAGACTTCCTATTTTTAGTCGGAATGAAATCCTTATAAGCATGTCATCAGCAGGAACCCGATCAGCCCCTTCTCCCTGCGGCAAATCAAGTATATCAATTGCCGGCGGTGAAATATCAACCTTTTTTCCAAAGATGGTTGACATCGAAGTTGCTGCAGAACCCATCATCTGGTTCATTGCCTCCTGAACCGCGCTTAACTGAATTTCACCCATTAGTTCAGCCGGGTTGGTTCCATCTCCCCCAAGCATCAAGTCAGCAATGATGGCTGCATCCGATTGCTGAATTACAAGCAGGTTGCTTCCGAAGAAACCTTCCGTATAATTCACTTGAATTGCTACATAAGGATGCGGGAATTCCTCAGCTAATTTCTGACGCAAAACAACTGAAACAGCTGGAGTTGTGATATCAACTTTCTGATTCAATAATGTAGACAATGCTGTTGCAGAGCTCCCAAATGAGATATTGCCGATTTCCCCTAACGCATCCTGCTCCATATGGGACAGATAATCTTCGGTTTGAAAAAATGCCTCATTATAACTTTCTGTTTCATCGCTGTCGTCAGCTGCTCCCCTTAATAGAGCATCAATTTCATCTTGCGAAAGCATATCATCACTCATCATCCTCATCTCCCCCTTTCACAGTGTCTAAAATTTGCACGGCCATTTTTTTATTCATTTTCCCAGGCTGTCCGATGAATTTAGGAATATTACCGACTTTTATTATGAGCGCCTGGTCAATTCCCTGATTTAACTCAATGACATCACCAATATCAAGAGATAAGAAATCCTGAATGGCTATGTCAGAACTGCCGAGTTCACATATGACTGGAACTTCCGCCTTATGAATATTTCGTTCTAGCCGGGCAATGACCTCCGGCTCCCTTTCCTTTTTGTCCGTCTGCATCCAATAATGTACAGACAGCTTTGGAATAATGGGCTCGAGAACGACGTGAGGTATACATATATTAATCATGCCGCTTGTTTCCCCGATAGTCGTGTTTAATGAAATAACGACGACTGTTTCATTTGGAGAGACCATTTGCAGAAATTGCGGATTCACCTCAAAATCAGCCAAAAGCGGATCAATATCCGCGATTGTGCTCCAGGCTTCCCTTAGGTTTTCAAATGCCCTTTCAAATGTAGCAGACATGATTTTTGTTTCAATTTCTGTTAAATTGTCAACCTTATTTATGCTTGTCCCCCTGCCGCCCATCAGTCTGTCCATCATGGCATAGGCGACATTTGGATTCACTTCCATAAGAATTCTTCCATCCAGAGGCGGCACTTCAATTACATTAAGTATTGTCATTTTCGGGATGGACCGGATAAATTCCTCATATGGTATCTGATCCGCAGAAGCAACCGATATCTGCACATAGGTCCTCAGCTGGGCAGAAAAAAAGGTGGTTAAGAGCCTGGCAAAATTCTCATGTATTCTTGTTAAGCTGCGAATCTGATCTTTAGAGAATCTTAATGCTCTCTTAAAATCATAAACTTTTACTTTTTTCTCTGTTTGTTCTTTTTTCAGCTCATCTGCATCCATTTCTCCTGTAGAGAGAGCGGAAAGCAGTGCATCAATCTCGCTTTGCGATAAAACCTCACCTGACATGAATCCTCACCTCCATCTATTGCAGTTAGTTATTTGGTTATCACTGGAGGAGAGATTCAGTAATGTACACCTGAACGATCTTTCCTTCTTGCATTAAACCGTTAATTTTGGTTTTCAAATCTTCCTGCAGCTTGATTTGGCCTTCTTTCCCCTGTATATCCTCTGCTTTCATTTCAGACAATTCCTGAATGATGAGGTTTTTCACCTGAAAATCTCTTTTCTGCAATTCCTCTTTAGCTTTTTTGTTTTCAGTCTGGATTTTAAAGGAAATCCTTATATAATCATCACTCGCTAAATTGGCTGTAATTTGCGGGATATCAACAGAGGCTTCCAGTACATCATCAATGGTCGGCTCTTTTGTTTCATCCTCACCCGAAAATTTCATCACAATCACCAGAGCAATAGCTCCTACAAGTGTGATCGCTACAAGCATCATCAACATTATCATTAACAGCTTATTGTTCTTCATTTTCATTTCCCTCCGCCAGCTGCTGCCCCAGAAGATTAACAGATTGATAGAATCCTAGTATCGATTGCATGACTTGATCTTCAGATTCCTTTACAACATACTTCTTTCCATTTGTGAGCGTTATCGTCGTATCTGGAAAAGATTCCACTGTTTCTATGTACAAAGCATTTAATATAAAAGTTTTGCCGTTCAGACGAGATACTTTAATCAATGTTTATTCTCAGGGCTAAAGATTCTTTGCCTTCAGCCCTGACCCTCCTTTAGATTATCGTTTTAAATTAACAAGCTCCTGCAGAATTTCATCTGATGTTGTAATAATGCGAGTATTTGCCTGGAACCCGCGCTGAGCTGTAATCATTTCAGTGAATTCTTCTGAAAGGTCTACGTTGGACATTTCCAGGGTTCCGGAAACGAGTATTCCTGCACCGTCTTCTCCTGGGGTTAATGGGACTGCATCACCTGAGTTTACAGTGTCCTTATATAGATTGTCTCCAATTTTTTCAAGACCGCCATTATTATTAAAGCGTGCTATTCCAATTGGTCCGGCAGCCTGCAATGTATCGTTACCATCTATTAAGAAGTTTATAGTTCCGTCATTCGATATACTTAAGCTTTTAATTACGGTAGCATCCCCTCCATTTAATTGGATAGCTGCCCCATCAGCTCCTTTTATTTTATCTCCTGATGCCGTAACAAGGTTTGCATCATCATCAAGATACAAATTTCCAGCGCGGGTATAATAGGTGTTATTCCCTCGCTGAACCATCAAGTAGCCATCACCTTGAATCCCTATATCCAATACACGGCCAGTGGTTTGCAGGCTCCCCTGTGTATCAATTGTATCTATAGATGATAATTGCGAACCAAGACCTACCTGCTTAGGATTGATACCGCCCGAATTTTCTCCGCTTCCTGTTGCACCTGAAATAGTCTGACTCACCATATCTTTAAAATTCACGCGACCTTTTTTATATCCAAATGTATTAACATTCGCAATATTATTCCCAATAACATCCAGCTTCGTCTGAAAGTTTTTCATCCCGCTTATACCTGAATACATTGAACGTAGCATTAATTTTTGCTCCTCTCTTTAATGCTGCTTCTGTCAGTCGGCAGCATAGGCTTCCTTAAAAGGTCCAGCCCTTATTTTTATTGATCCAGAATTATGGTTCCGTCAATATTAGTGAATATTTGTGTTCGAGTTTCCTTACGATCCATCGCAGTGATTACTTTATTATTCTTAGCACTGACTACAAGTGCTGCGTTATCGAGCAATACCAAGGATTCTTTAACACCCATTGCCTTGGCTTCCTTTACCTTTTCTTCAATTTGCTTCCACCGCTCTGCACTTATATGTATACCTCTCTGTTCAAGTCTCTGCTTTGCATGTTTGCTGACAATTAAATCGCCCTCAGTCTGCAAGGCTGTTTGGAGGTGGTCAGAGAATTTATTATGTGATTGCTTAGAAGTTTGAACAGCATTCCCCTTTGGTGTTATTACCGGCTGGGTGTGGATCGGACGAAAAATAAGTTTATCCACCCACTCACTTCCTTTTATTCATTTAGTTGAGAAATATTTGCAGGTTCAAGCTTTGTTCCATCATCCAAAATAAATACTGCTGTATTATTCTTATACTGGATAGAAACTACTCTTCCAGTTCCCTCTTCAATAATTGGCTCCTCGTTTGGTTCACTTGATTCAGTCAATTTATGCCAGGTGACATTTTTGCCTAAAAAGTTATTGTAAGTCATTAGCTGGTTCTGTTCCTGAAAAGCCACTAACTTCTCCATCGTCTTATTCATATTAGTCATCTGCTCCAATGATGAAAAGGTTGCCATCTGTGCAATAAAGTCCTTGTCCTGCATAGGGTTCATTGGATCCTGGTTTTGCAGCTGTGTCATTAGAATTTTTAGAAAATCATCTTTGCCTAATATATCTGAGCCCGTTTTTCGGGTTTGGCTTTGGTAGTTTGATAGCATTAGGGAAGAATCTATTGTGTTTGCCAATTACTATCACTCCTATGCTTCTGTATTAAGAAGTGCTTCTTCAAAAGAGCTGTTAAATTCGCTCTCAGGCTGCAGATCATTCTCATCCTTGTTCTGCTGCTGCCTCTGTTCCTGCTGCTGGGGGTCCCTGTTAAAGGAGCGATCCTGCTGCGTCATTTGCTGAGAGATTTCAATTCTCTCAATCTGAATGTTTTGTGAACTGAAGGCCTGCTTTAGACCATTAATATGTGAATCAAGAATTTCTTTGGCGGAGCCAGTTGATGCAAGTATCCTGGCAATCATTGCAGAGTCCTTTTGAATAAGCTCTATGCGCAGCGCTCCAAGATGTTCAGGATTCAGCTTGATAAATAACTTTTGTGTTCCTCCCGTTTTGAGAAAGCTGCTCTTGGATAATATGTTTTCAAATTGCTGCATAAGCTGATCTGGACTTACTGTCCTTCCCTGCGGATTCAGCAGAGCCATCTGTTCCGGTTTTGAAAATGATTGGACCTGAACGAATCCCTGCAAAGCAGTTTCCGGTCTGTTAATGATTTTATAGGCTCCCTTACCCAAATTTTCATTAGCAGAGCTATTTTGTTGTTTTGCAGTGTTTAATGCGTTTGCAAGCGGGGTAAAAACCTTTTGTATCATACTGCCTTTATCAACAGAAGTACTGTTTATTAACCCATCAATTTTTACTTGGACATGATTTAGAAATTCCTTCAGATTGATTTTGCTGCTGAAAAAATCCTTCTTTGCAGACAGAATGTCAAACAATTTCAAAGCTTTTAATGCTCCGCTAAAATCTTTTCCCTGCAGGATCATGCCTTCTTTCTGATCAAAATTTGAGATTGCTGAAATTAATAATTGGATTTTGCTGACACCATCTAAATCTTCTACAGAATATACATCTTCAAGCTTTACACCCGGCAGAACCTGGTCCATAAAACCCTCCAGCATCTGCACCAATTCTTCCTGTGAAAGATTTAGCTGCTCTGAAATGACCACTATAATGTCAGATTCTGTTTGCAGGGAAATCTTCTCCAAAAGCCCACTTCCGTTTTCTAATTCGGTGATCTCACTCACTTTAAGAAACTCCATTAATTCTTTTAACTGTTCGATCTTCTCCTCATCAGCTGCTGCAGGTAAGCTTTCTGCTTGCGGTTTGGCAGTTCCGGTTAAAGAAAAGAAAAGACTCCCAAAACCAGTGCTGCTCATATCTTGAAGAGATCTTTTATCTTCCGATGAATATTGTGCCTGAATAAATCCTAATCCTCCGATTTGCACTTAAATTCACCTCCTCTCAAGACTTTTTGTTAATTATTCGAACCGCTTTTTTCTTTGGCAGCGGTCAGGAGTGCTGTATACCGTGCTGCATCCTCCGGGTTCATCTTCTCCATAATGGCAGCCAGCGTGTCAGAATTAACATTTGATAATATTTTTACAGCTTCTTCATCCTTCATCTCTGTTAAAATGGGTGCTGCTTTTTTAGCGGAAATATTTTCATAGGTCTTTACGATATCTTTAAATGCTCGCTTGTTTTCTTCCTTTATTGCCGTAAGCTCGTTGATTTCTTCTTCCAGCCTCTGCTTTTCGAGCCCTGCTCTTTCTAATTCCAGGTCTTTGCTGTCAAGCTGGCTTTCCAGTTGAGATATCCTTGCTTCTCGATCCTTAACTTCTGCCTGCAGTCCGATGAGCTCCTCCTCCATCACTTCCTGTGAATGGGATTTCTTGTCATCAAAAACGGAAGCTAAAAATGGCACCTTTTGGCTATATTCTCTGGCTGTTTCAAAAATATTGTTTCCTGATAATGTAAAAACCAGCAGGGCTACAGTTATTCCGAAAAGGATCGGAATCAAGAAAACGAATATAAACCATTGAAACCTGCTTGTTTTGGGTGTCTCTTGTTCTTCTGGCATTCTTTCCATTTAACCACCTAATTTCCTCGATTCATATACAGCTGAATCGAGATATCATCCATTTGCCTTCCTTCTGCTTGTTTCATGCTTTCCAAAAAGCCAGTTAAATCTTTTTCCTGCATTTTTTCATATTTCTTTACTTCAATATTCTTTTCCATTAGTTTTTCCTGCTGGAAATTCATTTGGGTTCGCGCATTGGCGACCATTTTTTGATAATGGTCAATGGTTTTTTCAAGGCTGCTCACAAAATGCTGGTGATGCCTGATTTCCTGAACCGGAAGACCTTCAGCCAGTCTTGATTGCTGATATTCCTCCAGATCCTCTTTCTTTTTCAGAAGATCGTACAGTTTCCTGGCAGTTTCTTCAAATCGTTTGACAGCCTGATTGTATACATCAAACGCCTGATCTTTTTCTCTTTCTTTTATCTTCAAGATTTTATTGAACTTAAATTGATACTGCAATTTTTATTCCCCTTTTCCAGCTAATCCTTTTAATTGGCCAATGCTTTCCAAGATAGAAATTTTTTCATTCGTTTCTTGTTTCAAGAAAGAGATAATCGAAGGATATAATCGAATGGCTTCGTCTATTTCCATCGATGATCCGCGCTTGTAGGCTCCAATATTAATCAAATCCTCTGCATTTATATATGTGCTAAGCAGTTCCCTTACTTTTTCTGCTGATTTAATATGGGAGGCATCTGCAATATGGTTCATAACCCGGCTTACACTTTTCAGGACATTAATAGCCGGATATTGCCCTTTGTTCGCTAACGCCCGATCCAGAACAAAGTGTCCATCCAGGATTCCCCTGACTGTATCAGCGATTGGTTCATTCATGTCGTCACCGTCGACCAATACGGTATAAAATGCAGTTATAGAGCCATATTCATTTGTTCCTGTTCTTTCAAGCAGCTTAGGAAGAACAGCGAAAACCGAAGGTGTATATCCTTTTGTTGTTGGCGGTTCACCGACTGCGAGGCCGACTTCACGCTGCGCCATAGCCACCCTGGTTACTGAATCCATCATTAACATGACATTTAAGCCTTTGTCCCTGAAATACTCAGCAATTGCTGTGGCAGTGTATGCACCTTTAATTCTCATGAGTGCCGGCTGGTCTGACGTAGCTGCCACCACGATGGACCTTTTTAATCCTTCCGGGCCGAGATCCCTCTCAATAAACTCCCTAACCTCTCTGCCCCTCTCACCAATAAGTGCTATCACATTTAAATCTGCATTAGTATTGCGGGCTATCATTCCAAGAAGTGTACTTTTTCCGACACCGCTTCCGGCAAATATCCCGACCCGCTGCCCGTTTCCAACTGTCAGCATGCTATCGATCATCCTTACTCCTACTTCAATAGGTTCAGAGATTGGCGGTCTTTTCAAAGGATTAGGAGGCGTTTGTTCGGTTAGTACTGGCGTTAAACCCTTTGGCAAATTTCCCCCATCAAGAGGCTGTCCCAGTGAGTCTATTGCCTTTCCTATAAGAGCAGGACCAATTTTCACCTCAAGAGGTCTCGAGGTTGTCTCGACAAGAGAGCCTGGTGAAATATCCTGTACGTCTGTATAAGGCATAAGAATCACATTCTCATTCTTGAAACCGACTACTTCAGCCTGGATCCTTCTTGTCCGTCCTTTGCCAATATGAATAATGCATACATCCCCTATTGAACTTTCCGGACCTTGAGACTCAATCATCAAACCGACTACTCTTTTTACTCTGCCAAAACGCTTAAAGCTATCAATTTTATCCACCTCGTGGATCAGCTGTTCAAGTTTCAATTGAGTTCACTCTCCAGCATCTCAAAGAGTTTTCTTTTTATTTCTTCTAACTGGCTGTCAACACTGGCCTCAATTCGTCCATTTGCTGATTCAATAATGCAGCTTGTGTTGCTTAGTTCCTCATTTGGATATATATATAAATCTGTCTCTTTTGGAAATACCCTGGTTAGTTCGTCCTTATGGGATAGAATCATATCATAATGCATAGGGTGTACATGGAGCTGAATCTCAGTGTATTCTCTCGCTTCCTTTATTGCTCTTTTTACAATGGAAAGGAATTTGTCACTATTTTGTTCAAGAACTTCTCCAAGAATTCTTTCTGCAACCTTTAACCCCAAATTTAGAATGGTCTGTTCTGATGATTCGATATGCTGCTGATAATCATGTTTGGCTGAGTTTACAACTTCTCTTGCCATATGAATCAGTTCGCTGTATTCCCGGAGACCGCTTTGTCTGCCTTCATCAGCTCCAGCAGCAAATCCCTCAGAGCGGGCTTCCTCAAGAACCTTTTGTTTTTCCTTTTCTAGCGCTCCTAGCTGCTCCTCAATTTGCCGTGTCATATTTTCTGAATCTACTCTCGCAGTATTCACAATCCTTTCAGCTTCCTCACGGGCACTTTTCAGCATGGCCTGAAGTTCTTCGTCAGTTCTAACCGCGTTTTGCTCCATTGCATCAGCAATTTGATTTGAATTGCTTTGCAGAAGTCTAATAGAAATGACTTTCTTTTCTTCTTTCGGCACTGCGGAAGAATATGATTTAATAAGCCTAGACAATAATATCATCCCCTCCGCCGCGAGCGACGATGATCTCTCCTGATTCTTCTAGTCTTCGGATAATGCCGACTATTCTTGATTGAGCTTCCTCAACATCTCTTAATCTTACAGGACCCATATATTCCATCTCGTCCTTAAAGGTTTCAACCATTCTGGATGACATATTTTTAAAGACGATTTCCTTAACTTCATCACTGGACACCTTCAATGAAAGCATGAGGTCCTCACTTTCACAGTCGCGGATAACACGCTGGATGGCGCGGCTATCAAGCGTTACGATGTCCTCAAATACAAACATTCTCTTCTTAATTTCCTCAGCAAGCTCTGGATCCTGAATCTCCAGTGCATCCAGAATAGTCCTTTCTGTCGCCCGGTCAACCCCATTAAGAACATCGACAACTGATTCAATTCCGCCAGTCTGAGTATAATCCTGTGTTACAGTAGAAGACAGCTTTCTCTCGAGAATCTGTTCAACTTCATTGATAATTTCCGGAGATGTACTATCCATAACGGCAATCCTTCTTGCAATATCCGCCTGCATTTCCTGCGGCAGCTCTGACAGGATTTGCCCGGCCTGCGCTGGATCCAGATAGGACAAGATCAATGAGATTGTTTGCGGATGTTCATTTTGTATGAAATTCAAAATTTGTGCCGGATCTGCCTTTCTGGCAAAATCGAATGGCCTTACCTGAAGGGAAGACGTCAATCTGTTAATAATGGCTGAAGCCTGCTCGGTGCCAAGTGCTTTCTCGAGAACTGTTTTCGCATAACCAATACCGCCCTGAGAGATATAGTCCTGTGCCAGTGCAATTTGATGGAATTCTTCAAGTATTTCTTCTTTAGCAAACGAATCAACTTTTCTGACCCCGGAGATTTCCAGTGTAAGCTTCTCAATTTCATCCTCGCTTAAATGTTTATAAACAGAGGATGCAACATCAGGACCAAGTGAAATAAGAAGAATTGCCGCTTTTTGTTTACCTGTTAGTTCTCTTTGCTCTTTTTTTGGCATTTTTCATCCTCCTTAGTCTTCTGCGATCCAAGTGCGAAGCAGTTTTGCAAAGTCTTCAGGCTTTTCCTTCGCCATTTTTTCCAGCTGCTTGCGTCTCACTGTACTTTCTGTTTCATGCTCTTCATTTACATCCGGAAGATTGAATGTCTCTGCAGTTTGTACTTCCATCTCTTCTTCTTGCTTCTGCCTCTTTCTCGCTTTAACAAAAAGGAAGATTAATAGAACAATGATTAAAAGCAGTACTCCTCCGATTGCATAAATCCACCAAGGAATGCTGGTGCTTGTCTCATTTGTGAACTCAACTTTACCATTGAAAGGCTGTACTGAGACGACAATCTTATCCTGAATTGCCTCATCTGTTAATTCTGCATCAGCTGCAGCATCCTTATTAATGGTTGTACGAACAACAGTCCCAAGTATCTGGGTAATATCATTAATTCTTTCCTGCGGAAGTGATGCAGGATCATCTGCCGTCGGCGGCTCCACCATTACCTGAATGCCTAGGTCTCTGACTTTATACGGGCTTTCGACAATTTCCCTGCGGATTTTATTTACTTCATTATTAATAGTCTCTTCTATCCGTTCATAATCACCGCTTGAATCCCCGGTCGCTACATATGAATCTGTCCCAGCTGGTTCATCGCTTCCTCCCAGCGCCGGAGTTCCTCCTGCCCCTTCGCCATTGCCGGTAAAAGTCTCCGTAATCTTTTGAGCACTGATAGCTATACCTTCCATATTTTCTTCATCAACAGGCGTAACCAGGTTTTCTTCCCTGTTTTCCTGTGTGAAGTCAATATCAGCGGTTACAGATACAACAACCTTATCCTGCCCCATTAAAGTGCCCAGCATATTTTGCACCTGGCGCTGTACATCGCGTTCTATTTCTTTTTTAATTTCGTGCTGTGCTGCAAAAGTGCTTTCTGATGAAGAATTTTGTTTATTTTTTAAGTCAAAATACTCAAAAAACTGATTGGTAATGACGATATTATCAGTGGGAAGATTTGGTATACTTTTCGCAGCCAGGTGATAAAGCGCCTGGATTTGCGATTCTTCAAATTGATAGCCTGGCTTGGTGTTAAGAACAATAGAGGCAGATGCTTCCTCCGAAGAATCATTTACAAAGATGCCTTTCTCCGGAAGGTTAATCATTACCTTGGCATCGTTTACTCCATCGATCCCTTTCATCAAATTCGCAAGCTCAGTCTGCATTGCTTCAAGCTTTAGAACATTAAATTCGTTTTCAGTCATACCGATGCCGGCATTCTGGCTGAAAAATGAGTAATCAATGCTTCCGGATTTCGGAATTCCTTCAGCTGCCAGTTCTACCTTCAGAGTATCCACTACCTCTTCAGGTACTTTGATCGTTGTTCCCCCATCTGCAATTTCAGATACAACGCCCCTGGTATCGAGACTTTCTTTGATCGTCCCAGTCTCCGAGGGAGTTAAATTGCTATAAAGAGGAACTAGAGTAGTCCTAGTACTTAGGAATGCGGCAGCCGCAATCAGCAATATACATATCGCAGCGGCACCAATCATAACCGTCTTTTGTTTTTTTGTCCTGCTGCTCCAGTATTCTTTCACTTTACCTATATATCTCTGTAGTGTCTCATTCATTACAATCCTCCGGTTATTCTGTCTAAGCTAATAACCGCCATAACTAGTTTTTAGCTTTAATCATTTTCATTCATGAAAAAATTGAAAAAATCTCACCATAAGTGGATCCTTTCAATTTTTTTAATTTTTATTCCAAGGGAACAGCTGTAAAATTAAACTTGCATTCTCATCGCTTCCTGATAAGCTTCAATTACTTTATTTCTGATTTCCAGTGCAGCCTGCATTGTAATGCTCGCTTTCTGTGATGTAATCATCACCTGGTGAAGATCGACATTTTCTCCCTTTGCTAGCTTTTCAGTCATAACATCTGACTGAATCTGTGCATTATTAATTTTTTCAATTGATTGCTTTAAAACGGACGAAAAACTTTGCTGAGCATCGAATGCTGTATATGTATGAGTCTTTTGATTTTCAGCAGGCTTTAAAGCATTCACTGGCATAAAAGTTACATTATTCATTTAACGTTCTCCTTATTTGCCGATTTCCAAGGCTTTCATCATCATGCCTTTAGAGGCATTAAAAACAGTTACATTGGCTTCATAAGATCTTGTCGCACTAATTAGATCCGTCATTTCTCTTAAAGGGTCCACATTTGGCATTTCAACATATCCATCCTCATTAGCATCGGCATGGGTGGGATCATAAACCATTTTAGTTGGCGTCTCCCGATCTTCTACAATTCTTGATACCTTTACACCGTTTCCTGCAGAGCTTTCGCCTCTTCGGCTCATTGCCATATTTAAAAAAGATGAAAATTGTCCTTCTTTCGGTTCCAATACTACTGATTTCCTTCTGTAGGGTCCATCTCCATTCACACTTCTGGTAGAGTCCGCATTGGCCATATTAGAAGAAATTACATCCATGCGGAGCCTTTGGGCAGTAAGTGCCGATGCTGTGTTATTCATACTATGAAACATAGACATTACTATTTTCCTCCCCGCAATACATTCTGCAGACTAGAAAACTTGCCGCTAACCCGTTCAATCACTGCATTATAGTAAATCTGATTTGTAGCTAATTCCGCCATTTCCTTATCTACATCTACACTATTGCCATTATGATTGTAAGAAGCATTGCGTTTTGTAATTACACCTTGCGCTGAGGATAATCCATTCTTAAAATCGTAATGCCTGATGTCACTTTTGTTTGCTTCCATTGATCCTTCTAGAGCGCTCTGAAAAGCCTCTTTAAAGCTTGCATCTTTTGCTTTATAGTTTGGAGTGTCTGCATTTGCAATATTTTGAGATATTACCTTTTGCTTCAGCGAAGAGTAATCCAATGCTTTTTCTAAAGTTGATATAGTGCCTGAAAACAGTTTCAATCATAACACCTCATATAAAAACAATTTTTATCATGGTAATTATTGTAGAAATTTGGTGATAATGGACAAATTATGTCATCATAAACATTATTGTAATGAATATGAAATAATATGTCTATGAACATAAGGTTAATTTTAATGATTCTTTTGTCCTATTTTCCGCAAATCCTTTAAATATGCTGAAAGTTATATTGATTTATTTCTATTAATTACCAATGGCACATGATTCTTTCTCCCAACTGAAATTTACCTACATCCTCTTCGTGGTTCTTTTGAACTATCTATTATAAACATGGCAAATGCTTATAATGTAAAATAAGTCTAAAATCCTTATAAAAAATGATAAAAATGCATAAATTTACCAACAGCTTATGTAATCTATTTGTAATAAAAAAACCCGTCATTTAAGGACGGGTTTTAGAGGACTATATTAGTTAGATTTAAGTTTTTCTAATTCAACCAGAAACTTATCGTTTAGAACTTTGATATAAGTACCTTTCATACCTAAAGAGCGGGATTCAATAACCCCTGCACTTTCCAGTTTTCTTAGAGCATTTACGATTACTGAACGCGTAATGCCTACACGATCAGCAATTTTTGATGCTACAAGAAGCCCTTCGTTGCCATTAAGCTCTTCAAAGATATGCTCGATCGCTTCCAGCTCACTGTATGAAAGTGAACTGATTGCCATTTGTACAACAGCCTTGCTGCGTGCTTCTTCTTCAATTTCTTCAGCTTTTTCACGAAGGATTTCCATACCAACTACAGTAGCACCATATTCAGCAAGAATTAAATCATCATCATGGAACTGTTCCTGTAATCTGGCAAGAATTAATGTACCCAGACGCTCACCGCCGCCGATGATTGGAACAATAGTAGTCAAACCGCTTGCGAAAAGATCCTTGTTTTCAACCGGGAATGCAGTATATTCGCTTTCTACACCCAGATTTGATGAAGTTTCCTGGATGTTAAATAAATTTTTAGTATATTCTTCAGGGAATTGACGATCTGCAAGCATTTGCTTCATACGCTCATTTTCAATTTGCTGGTTTACAGCAAATCCAAGCAGTTTGCCTCTTCGGCTCACTACGAAGATATTTGCTTCGATTACATCACTTAGTGTTTCTGACATTTCTTTGAAGTTAACCGGTTTTCCGGCCGCTCTTTGGAGCATTGCATTAATTTTTCTTGTTTTTGTTAATAAATCCATTGTATTTCCTCCTATTTGCTACAACCATAAACATATATTTTGTTAAGATTAAATAACTTATTACTTCTTGAAGATTCGTAAAAAATTTAAGATTCATTCCTCGTGTACCCTATGACATGGTTCTTTAAACAATGGGTCATAGAATAAACTGGCTTAAATCCTTATTGCGGGAAATGGCTCCCAGTTTCTCCTCAACATACTGAGGGGTAATTGTGATTTTTTCCATTGTGATATCCGGTGCTTCAAATGATAGATCCTCAAGCAGTTTTTCCATGATCGTATGAAGACGCCTAGCACCAATATTATCTGTATTTTGGTTAACTTCGAAAGCAAATTGAGCAATCCTACGAATAGCATCGTCAGAAAATTCAATTTGTATACCTTCAGTTACCAATAATGCTTCATATTGTTTTATTAATGCATTATCGGGCTCAACGAGTATTTTGTAGAAATCTTCAACGGTTAGTTTCGTGAGCTCCACACGGATCGGAAAACGTCCCTGTAATTCAGGAATCAGGTCGGAAGGCTTAGCCATATGGAATGCCCCGGCAGCAATAAACAATACATGGTCTGTCTTTACAGAACCGTATTTGGTTACTACTGTTGAACCTTCTACCACCGGCAAAATGTCTCTTTGAACCCCTTCCCTTGAAACATCAGCTGAAGAACCTCCGCTGTTTTTGCTAGCTATTTTATCGATTTCATCAATGAAAATAATTCCTGACTGTTCAGCGCGGAATACAGCCTCCTGGCCGACTTCGTCCATATCAATCAGCTTTTGGGCTTCTTCATTTGTTAAGATCTTTCTTGCTTCCCGTACAGTCAGTTTCCTTTTCTTCCTTTTTTTCGGCATAAGGCTGCTGAGAGCATCCTGCATATTCATGCCCATTTGCTCCATACCAGAGCCCTGCAGCATATCAAACATGGAAGGCTGCTGCTCCTCTACTTCAACGGTAATAACTTCATTTTCCAATTCGCCAAGAGCAAGCTTCTCTTTTACAATCTTGCGTTTTTCCTGGAGGTTTAAATCTTCTGTCTGATACGTATCCTGCTGCTGATCATTACCTCCGCCAAATAGCATTTCGAGAGGATTTTTATAGTTAGCTGCCTTTTTGGCACCCGGTACAAGCAGTTCAAGTATGCGGCGGTTGGCACTTTCTTCTGCTCTTTCCTTTACACTGGCCATCTTCTCTTCTTTAACCAAACGGACGGATGTTTCTACAAGGTCCCTGACCATGGATTCAACATCCCTGCCCACATATCCGACCTCGGTGAATTTGGTTGCCTCCACTTTAACAAATGGTGCACCGACCAATTTAGCCATTCTGCGCGCAATTTCAGTCTTTCCTACACCAGTCGGGCCAATCATCAGTATATTTTTAGGATTTACTTCATCCCGTAATTCTTCTTCAAGCAAGCTGCGGCGATAGCGATTTCTAAGTGCAACAGCGACTGCTTTTTTTGCATCTTTTTGACCGATGATAAATTGATCCAAACGCTCAACAATTTGGCGGGGAGTTAAATTTGTTCCTTTACCCATGCAACAGCACTCCTTTTATTAGAGTTCTTCCACAATGATGTTGTGGTTTGTATATACACATATTTCCGCAGCCATTTCAAGCGAGGCCTTCGCAATTTCTCTTGCTGACAGGTGTTCGCCTGCAAATCTCTTTAAAGATCTTCCAGCTGCGAGGGCATAGTTGCCTCCTGATCCAATAGCCAGAATTCCATCATCCGGCTCAATCACTTCACCTGTACCGGAGATAAGCAGCAGACTATCCGTATTCATAACAATAAGCATTGCTTCGAGCTTGCGCAAAACCTTATCGCTTCTCCACTCTTTTGCAAGCTCAACAGCTGCTCTCTCAAGGTTTCCATTATACTCTTCAAGTTTTCCTTCAAACATTTCGAATAATGTAAATGCATCGGCTACTGAGCCTGCAAATCCAGCCAGCACCTTACCATTAAATAGCTTTCTGACTTTTCTTGCAGTGTGTTTCATCACAACTGCATTTCCAAAGGTAACCTGGCCGTCGCCGGACATTGCACATTCTCCATTATGATGCACAGCAAATATTGTTGTAGCATGAAATTCGGACATGAAAGACTCCTCCTTTGGAGCATATTGCCTTTGATTTTTTTCTGCAGACTAGTTGGTATTGACTTTCTTTTGCTAAGCCCGCGGATGATGGGCCATATAAGTTTTTTTCAAGTATTCATTCGTAACATGTGTATATACCTGGGTTGATGATAGAAATGCGTGTCCAAGTAATTCCTGAACTGTTCTCATATCAGCCCCATTTGCCATTAAATGCGTCGCAAATGTGTGGCGAAGCATATGGGGATGAATTTTGCCTGTTAAGGAGGATTTCTCGATTATTCTATCCAGTATAGTCCTGATTCCCCTTGCTGTAAGCGGACCACCCCGGGCATTCAGAAACAAATTTTCCTGCACGTTCCCATTGGCAAGCAATTTTTTACGTCCATGGTTTATGTATGTGTCAAGTGCATCCTGGGCAAAGCTTCCGAAAGGGACATACCGCTCTTTACTGCCCTTGCCGCGGACTAGAACCGTTGATAGATACATATCCAGGTCTTTTAAGCGGATTTGGCTGCACTCGCTGACGCGGATGCCGGTTGCATACAATAGTTCAAGAAGTGCCTTATTTCTTTGCCCTAGAGGAGTGCTGGCTTCACAAGCATTGAAAAGCTGCATCATTTCCGCCTCATAGAAAAATTCCGGCAGCTTTTTCTGCGCTTTCGGAATCGAAACAAGTGCAAAAGGATTTTCAGCGACTTTTTCTTCTCTGAGCAAAAATTTAAAAAAGCTCCTTAAGCTTGATATTTTCCTGGCAACTGACTTACGGGACATTTTTTTATCGTAAAGTTCAGTAAGATATATCCTGACATCCTGATATGCGACTTTGGTTAAATCAGCAATGGCTTGTTCAGCCATGAACATAAAAAATTCACTAATATCATGCTGGTAATGCTCAATAGTATATTGTGAATAATTTTTCTCAATTTGTAAATATTCAATAAACAACTTTAAAGAAACGTTCACATTTTCAGACATTAAATGTTCACCTCGCAAGGGCTACTAAATAGTATCACAACTCAGCAGCCCAACGCAACATAATTTACAAATTTTTCACAAAGTTCTGAATTGTTCCTAATGCTCTCTCCGCATGCTTCTCATTTCTTTCTTTTTTTCCTCTGATTTTTTCAGGAAGTTCAGGAAACAAACCAAAATTAGCGTTCATTGGCTGGAAACTTTTCGGGTTAGCAGTGGTAATATAACGCGCCATGCTTCCAATCGCTGTCTCATGAGGAAACTCTATAGGATCTTCTCCTTTAACAAGCCTTGCAGCATTGATGCCTGCCACAAGTCCGCTGGCAGCAGATTCAACATACCCTTCAACCCCTGTCATTTGCCCTGCAAAGAACAAATCATCCCGGTTCTTGAATTGATATGTTGCGCGCAGAACTTTTGGAGAGTTGATAAATGTATTCCGGTGCATAACGCCATACCTTACTATTTCAGCATTTTCGAGACCAGGAATCAAGCGTATTACTTCTTTTTGCGGCCCCCATTTCAAATGTGTCTGGAAACCTACAATATTATAAAGAGTTCCGGCAGCATCATCCTGTCGAAGCTGAACAACTGCATATGGCCTTTTTCCTGTTTTCGGATCTTCTAAACCTACCGGCTTCATCGGGCCAAAGAGCATTGTTTTCTTTCCCCTGTTTGCCATGACCTCTATTGGCATACAGCCCTCGAAAAAGATTTCCTTTTCAAATTCCTTTAATGGAACTGTTTCGGCCGTGGTAAGAGCCTCATAAAAACGGTCGAATTCTTCTTCTGTCATAGGGCAATTCAAATATGCCGCTTCTCCCTTATCATACCGTGATTTCAAATAAACTTTATTCATATCGATTGAGTCTTTTTCTAATATTGGAGCAGCCGCATCATAAAAATATAAATAATCTTCTCCGGACAGCTCTTTTAATTTTCCGGATAGGGCTTCACTTGTCAGCGGTCCAGTAGCAATTACAGTTGGCCCTTCCGGAATATCTGTCACTTCTTCGTTGATTACCGTTACATTCGGATGATTTTTGACTTGCTCTGTAACACGAGCGGCAAAATCATGCCGGTCAACTGCCAATGCGCCCCCAGCAGGAACGGCACTGCTGTCAGCTGAATGAATGATAACAGAATTCAGCTTCCGCATTTCTTCTTTTAATACACCAACTGCATTTGTTAAAGTATTTGCACGCAGAGAGTTGCTGCAGACAAGTTCTGCAAATTTATCTGTGTGGTGGGCAGGAGTCTGCCTTACTGGCCTCATTTCATAGAGCTTTACTTTTATTCCCCTGCTGGCCAGCTGCCACGCGGCCTCACTGCCTGCTAATCCCGCTCCTATTACATTTACTGCTGTATCTTTCATAAAATGAACCTCCATATATACTTATGATGACGATGTCATGATTAATTTATATTTTTTAAAAACAGTCTCTCTTACTTTACCCTGTTCTTATTCATTTTGCCATTTTACAATACGATTTAAAAATAAAAAAGTTTCGTGAACGATTTGAAGCTAATATACTTTGAAACAAACCAAAAGGAATACACCGGCTGGAAGTATTCTGGATACACATCCCGCAATAGAAAAGAGTGAGCATTTAAGCCCACCCTTAACTTTGCTTTTCTTCCTTATAGTCGCATTCAACACACTGAACCTGGACACCTTTTTTGAGTTTTTTCTCAACTAGAAGGTTATCGCATTTAGGACAGCTTCTTGGCAGCGGCTTATCCCATGAAATAAAGTCACATTCAGGGAATCTGTCACAGCCGTAGAAGATCCTGCGTTTTTTGCTTTTTCTTTCTATAATATTTCCTTCTTTGCACTTCGGACACTTCACACCAATATCCTTTACAATTGGTTTGGTATTGCGGCAGTCAGGGAAATTGCTGCATGCCATGAATTTTCCATAGCGCCCCATCTTGAACACCATTGGATTTCCGCATTGCTCACAATCTTCACCTGCAGGTTCATCCTTAATTTCTACTTCCTGCATTTCTTTTTCCGCTATCTCAAGATTCTTTTCAAAATCTTTATAGAATTCATCAATGATCTGTACCCAATTGACCTTGCCTTCTTCAACATAGTCCAGGTCCTTTTCCATCTTTGCTGTAAACTCGATATCAAGGATTTCAGGGAAGAATTCCATGATCAACTCAAGAACAATTTCCCCCAGTTCAGTCGGAATAAAACGTTTGTTGTCCAGAGCAACATAACCCCGTTTTTGAATTGTGTCAAGAGTCGGAGCAAAAGTGGATGGCCGCCCAATTCCCTGTTCTTCAAGTGTTTTTACCAGCCTCGCCTCAGTATACCTTGGAGGAGGCTGAGTGAAGTGCTGTTTGGGTTCGATGTCTTTTTTAAGGACTTCATCCCCTTCTCTTAGGTCTGGGAGCATATTATCTTTTTCCTCTGACTGATCATCTGTACCTTCAACATAGACTTTCATAAATCCAGGGAACTTCACTTTTGAGCCTGTTGCCCTGAAGATCACTTCTCCATTCTTTAAATCTACACTCATTGTGTCCATAACAGCTGGTGCCATTTGGCTTGCAACAAAGCGTTCCCAAATGAGCCTGTATAATCGAAGCTGATCACGCGACAAGTATTCTTTTAAACTTGCAGGCGACCTTAGTGTGCTTGTCGGGCGGATGGCCTCATGGGCATCCTGGGCGTTGCTGTTTTTCTTTTCTTTTTTCTTTTCACCCTGCAGGAATTCTTTTCCGTAAGAATTTTGAATATAATCTGCTGCTTCATTTTGCGCAATTTCAGATATGCGTGTTGAATCAGTTCTCATATAAGTAATTAAACCAACAGTTCCTTCTTTGCCGAGGTCAATTCCCTCATAAAGCTGCTGTGCAAGCATCATGGTTTTCTTGGCACGGAAATTTAATTTCCTTGCAGCTTCCTGCTGAAGTGAGGACGTAGTAAAAGGGGCGGCAGGATTCCGCTTTCTTTCCTTCTTGGTAACCGATGCCACCTTAAATTTATTGCCCTTCATTTTACTTAATATATTTTGAACATCGCTTTCAGACTTCAATTCCACTTTTTCATTCTCCAGCCCGTAAAAAGCTGCATCAAAGGCTGTTTTTCCTTTTAGGAACTCTCCGTCAATGGACCAGTACTCTTCTGGTATAAAGTCCTTAATTTCCTTTTCGCGGTCGATAATCAAACGGACTGCAACAGACTGTACTCTGCCCGCACTTAATCCTTTTTTCACTTTCTTCCATAATAATGGGCTGATATTATAACCGACTAACCGATCAAGCATCCGTCTTGCCTGCTGGGCATCAACAAGATCCATGTTGATTGGCCTTGGATGCTTAAAGGATTCTTTAATGGCATCTTTCGTAATTTCATTAAAAACAACACGGCAGTCCGAAGTAACGTCCATGTCCAGGCTATGTGCCAGATGCCATGCAATTGCTTCCCCTTCTCTGTCGGGGTCAGCCGCGAGATAAATTTTCTTGGCCTTTTTGGCCGCTGACTTAAGTTCCTTTAAAACTGGGCCCTTTCCACGAATGGTTATGTATTTTGGTTCAAAATTATTTTCCACATCTATGCCCATTTGGCTTTTAGGAAGATCCCTGACATGTCCCATGGAAGCTTTAACTTTATATTTTTTTCCTAAATAACGCTCAATCGTTTTTGCCTTTGCAGGTGACTCAACGATTACAAGAAACTCTGACATCAGTAGTCCTCCTTGAGAGGGATTTTTAAACATTCAGGCAAAATCATCTTTGAATGCTGCATTTTTTACATGCTAAACTTGCCTGCTTTCATTTATCACTAACCTATATTAAACAGCCTCTGGGTTGGATATTTACATCCTGAGGAGCGGCTTAAGTGTCTTATAGCATAATTGAAGTAATATTGCTTATTCTTCGCCAGCTTGCTGATATCATCAGCTTTACTGCTTGAGTATTGAAATATTCATTATTATTCTACATTCTATTCAAGTTTGTCAAACTTAAGCGGATTATTTCCGCAACCGTTTCCAAGAAAATATTCTAAAGCGAATAAAGAAGCAGACTTTTTCTTTCCATAATACCTGTTGCAAAATGTATAACAGTTTTAATAGAATTTCAACCTTTTTGTAAAAAATCCTTTAAATTAACACATTTAAAATGAGCTGAAGTAAGAAAAAGGAGCACTTAATCTATAGCAAGGCTCCTATTTCATTTTCCTGATTAGTAAAGGAATTCTTCTAAGATCTCCTCAGCTGATTTTACCAATTTAGCGCCTTGCTGAATTAATTCATTAGTTCCCCCAGAGAATGGGCTAAAGATATTTCCAGGGACTGCAAAGACTTCTCTTCCTTCATGAACCGCATAGTTTGCTGTAATAAGGGAGCCGCTTTTGCTTTTAGCCTGGATTATCAATGTGCCTCTGCTAATGCCGCTGATGATTCGGTTTCTCATTGGAAACTGCCATCTTGAGGGTCTTGTGGCTGGCGGGTATTCAGAAATAACCAGCTGATTTTTCATCATTTCATATGCTAGCCTTTGATTAGCCTGAGGATAAATATGGAACAGTCCGCCAGCTATGACACCAATTGTTTTCCCTTTATTTTTGATTGCTTCCTTATGCGCAATGGCATCAATACCAGCTGCCAGCCCGCTTACAATAATAACCCCTTTTTCGATAAGCTTTGGAAACATGTATTGAATGGCTTTTTCTCCATACTCTGTTGCCTGTCTGGAACCGACAACGGCCAGGTGGGTTCCGCTATTCAGAAGACTGATATCACCTCTTGCATAAATAACCCATGGTGGCTGATACGTTTCTTTTAATAGAATCGGATATTCCTTATCAAAAATTGTAATGGTTTTAATGCCATTTGGTGAATATTGGCGAATTTGTTCCTGGATTTGATCTGAATGAAGATCTTGGAGTACATTTGAAAGAGAATCTTTGGTGGTGAATAACTGGGGTATTATTCGAAAAAGGGTATGATTATACATACAATTTAATTGGGGATCTTTCTTAAGAATGTTATAAATCATCTTCCAGCTCATTCCTCTGCAATGATGGAGATGGGTGAGCCTCATATTAAATTCATTCATGGGGAGCCTCCTGAATTTTTTTATAAAGCGGGGTATGTGCGGGGATAAACCGATTTGGCAATGCAGAAATAGTCCCTCAAACAGAGGGACTACTCTTAAGTTATTTAAATAAGATTAATGAGTTTTACACTGATCATAAAGGCCTTTTTCTTTTAAAACCTTTATCAGGGTTTCACCCATTACGGATGGAGTATCTGCTACTTGAATACCGCATTCATTCATAACACGGATTTTTTCATCAGCTGTTCCTTTGCCTCCTGAAATAATTGCGCCGGCATGGCCCATACGCTTACCTGGAGGTGCAGTGCGACCGCCGATGAAGCCTACAACAGGCTTAGTCATGTTTGCTTTAACCCACTCTGCAGCTTCTTCTTCAGCTGTTCCGCCGATTTCACCAATCATGATTACAGCATAAGTTTCTGGATCTTCATTAAATGCTTTTAATACATCAATGAAGTTTGTTCCGTTAACCGGGTCTCCGCCGATACCAACAGCAGTGGACTGGCCGATTCCAGCCTGTGACAGCTGGTGTACCGCTTCATATGTCAATGTTCCAGAACGGGAAACAACCCCAACATGACCTTTAGTATGGATATATCCAGGCATAATGCCGATCTTACACTCATCAGGAGTAATAACACCAGGGCAGTTAGGACCTACAAGGCGAGTCTTCTTGCCTTCCATATAACGCTTAACTTTAACCATATCCAATACAGGAATATGCTCGGTGATACAAATGGCAAGATCCAATTCTGCATCTACCGCCTCAAGAATTGCATCTGCAGCAAATGGAGCTGGAACATAGATAACGGAGGCATTGGCACCTGTAGCCTTAACTGCTTCCTCCACAGTATTGAAGACAGGAACACCTTCTACTTCAGTACCGCCTTTACCAGGAGTTACACCGCCGACAATTTGCGTTCCGTATTCAAGCATTTGCTTAGTATGGAAAAGGGCTGTTGAACCAGTAATCCCTTGAACTATAACTTTAGTATCTTTATTAATAAATACGCTCACGTTAATTCTCCTTTCTGGTCTAAAGAGTGCCATTCTGTACTCAAAGGTCATAAGCAAAAGCTCTTCAGGCAAACACGCCTTTCGGATCCCCCCAAATGCCTTAGACACTGAACGGCCGCTCATTTTTGATTCCTAGCCTACTAAAGAAACGATTTTTTGTGCGCCGTCAGCCATTGATTCAGCCGCAATGATATCGATATCGGATTCAGCAAGGATCTTCTTGCCCAATTCAACATTTGTACCTTCCAGACGTACAACTAAAGGCACAGTCAAGCCTACTTGCTTCGCTGCTTCCACTACGCCAGTGGCGATGACGTCGCACTTCATGATTCCGCCAAAGATATTAACAAAAATACCTTTTACGTTTTTATCAGAAAGGATGATTTTGAAAGCTTCAGTAACCTTTTCAGCAGTTGCACCGCCCCCAACATCAAGGAAATTGGCCGGGTCTCCGCCATAGTGTTTGACGATATCCATAGTAGCCATCGCCAATCCTGCACCGTTAACCATGCAGCCGATATTTCCATCAAGGGAAATATAGCTCAGGTCATATTTGGATGCTTCGATTTCCTTTGCATCCTCTTCTTCAAGGTCACGAAGAGCCATGATGTCCTTTTGACGGTAAAGAGCATTTCCATCAAAGTTCAGCTTTGCATCCAGAGCCATTACCTTGCCGTCTCCAGTTACTACTAATGGATTGATTTCAGCGATAGAGCAATCTTTTTCAATGTAAGCTCTGTATAAGCCCATCATGAATTTAACAGCTTGTCCGACAAGCTTTGATGGGATATTGATATTAAAAGCGATTCTGCGCGCCTGGAATGCTGTTAAACCAAGCACAGGATCAATTTCTTCCTTGAAGATTTTTTCAGGCGTCTGTTCAGCTACTTCTTCGATTTCTGTGCCGCCCTCTTCAGAAGCCATTAAAACTACGCGTGACGTTGCGCGGTCCAATACTAGACCAACATAATATTCCTTCTTAATGTCACAGCCCTCTTCAATCAGTAAACGCTTTACTTCCTTGCCTTCCGGGCCTGTTTGATGTGTAACAAGTGTTTTCCCCAGGATTTCACTTGCATATGTACGAACTTCGTCAAGATTTTTGGCAACTTTTACACCGCCAGCTTTACCGCGTCCTCCGGCGTGGATTTGTGCTTTTACCACACATACCTCAGTGCCAAGTTCTTTAGCAGCTTCAACAGCTTCTTCTACTGTAAATGCCACTTTTCCGTTCGGAACTGCGACCCCGTATTGTCTGAGGACTTCTTTACCTTGATACTCATGTATATTCATTTCCCATCCTCCTATCTAACTCTTCAAAAAAATAACTGCGCTTTCATTTTATAAAATGACACAACCCTTGTCTACCATTTACTCTAAAATATTATATTTCTTTAAAAATTAAAAATATTAAAAAGTGCAGAAACCCTGTCATAATAGATGTTTTACACTTATTTTATTTTAAAATTATTTTTTTAAAATAAAGAAAAACTGCCTTTTCGACAGTTTTCTTTTTTATTAGACTCAAGTAAAATCCCGGTGTCATCCCTTCGAATTGAATTACTGAGAATAAACCATATTGGTTTACCAGAATAGATTATTCTTCATTTTCCCTCTTCCCGGCTTCCTGATCAGCCCTGTAGATAAAAACAAACACCTCAGCAACAGCCTGATATAGTTCTTCCGGTATACCCTCATTGATGTTAAGCTTGCCAAGAAGCTCTACAAGAGCAGGATCTTCCTGAACCGGAATATCATGTTCCTTAGCCTTCACAAGGATATTTTCAGCAACCAGTCCCTTCCCCTTTGCGGATATCCTTGGTGCTCCCTGATTCACAGGATCATAGGTTAATGCTACCGCTTCTTTCCTTTTTTGATCATGAACTTTTTTCATATCCTTATATCTACTCCGCTGAATTGAATTGATTGCACAATGGATGTCATTGTATCTTTTCCAATAGGTGACTCCCCTGCAGACTCCGGCTTTTGGACTGAAACAGAGGACAGCTTATAATTTAATTTTAATAGATTTTCTTTTAGTTCAGCGGCAAATGGAGCTGTTAAATCCTTTATTTCTTTGTGCTCATTAATAACTGAAATTTTAATAATTCTGTTTTGAACTTGAAGATCGACAATAGTTTCATTCAGATGCTCTAAATTCAAATAAAATATAACCCGGCAATGGCTGGGATCAATTTTCCCCTCTTCCGTTTTGCGGCCGCTCCATTGCATTGTCAAATCGGAGATTTTCCCCCATAAAGAAACAGGAAGCTGAAAAATATAGTGCTGCAATGGGCCGGATTCCTGCGAGAGAGCCTGAAAGCCGGTTAATTTATGCAGAAGCCGTTCAGCTGCATCTTTAGCTATGTGCGAAGTTTCTTCATTTATAAAGCCCATCAGGAGCGGTTTAAGGGTATCCAGCTTTTCGGAAGCTCCTTCATCGGAATGTTTTAATAAATTTATGAAGTCATGTTCATAAGAAAGCCCCAATGTTCTGATTATTCTCTTCAATTCACTATGAATATTCCGCTGGTCATATGTAAGGTTAACCTCTGTTTGCAGGCTATTTTTCAGTTCTTCCATCATTGTCTTTTCCCGCAGATTGAGAGCCGCAGCTGCCAAAGGTTTCTCACCTGCCAGTAATCTCCCCGCCTGAACAGCAGCCTGCTTTATCCCATAAGCATCTGACAATAATTGGTCCAAATCATCATTTAATGTGTGGGAAAGAGCTGATTTGAAAAGGGTGTTAAGCAAATTCTTTTCTGCTGGAAAAGAATTCTTTCCATTTCGAATATCATTGAATAAGATTTCCAGAGTTTGAGATAGTCCACTGCTTTCCGATCTTTGTGCAATAAATCCATTTAGCTTTGCCAAGTTCAATATAAATTCCTGCCTGTTCCCGGAATCGTTTGCTTTCATAATTTCCGTCAGGACATGACTAATCGGTTTATTTGGGATGCTTACCTCCATAAGCTCCTTTAAAGCCGCATCCTCGGCCGTTTCACCCGGCATCAGCCCCAATACTTTCAGGAGCTGGAAAGCAGTGTGTGAACTTGCCTGGTTTTTTGTATTCAGCCATTCAGAAAACAATCTGTATATCGCCTGCTGACCCAATTTTTCTCTTGAAGTCTTTGTCAGATCAAAAAGCAGCGAATATATTTGCTGCCCTTTAGTTGATAAACCACCACCCTTTAATTCATCCAGCAATTCCCCCATAAGGGATGAAAGAGAGTCCCCATGCAAGACTGAGGATATCGCTGAAAAAACATCCTTTGAAAAGGGAAGCTGCCTTATAAACAGCTCTTTTACTGTCCGCAGTCCATCTTCAGCTGATCGGCTTTCCTTGATCCATTCAGATGCCATCTTCAGAGTTTCACCTGTAATCGGAAGCTGTTCTCTAAGAAAAAATTGAATAAGCATCTTATTTTCTCTGGATAACTGCATTCCCAGCTGTCTTAGAAGGCTTTCAGCCGGGGCTTCCGCACCTGGTCTGTCTGCTGATTCCATTACCTTTAAGCGCAGCATTCCCTCACCTGGCTCAACTTTAAACCAATATCTGATGTTGGCTGATAAAGGGATTTCCAGCTGCGCTATCGCTTTATGTGACCCAATTTGCACCTCTGCCGTCTGGTTTGGAAATAGCTTTACTATCTTTCCGCTGACAATTTGGCCAGGTATAAATGCAGCAGTTTTTACTGCATTGTTCTGGTCATGCCTTATTATTCTTTGGATAATATCAGACGGCTTCATGCCTTCACCTTCTATTCTATTTCACTAATAAGATTTTTTATTGGTGCAAAGCTTTTCCGATGATAAGGAGATATTCCATGCAGTGTGATGGCTTCAAGATGCTCCTTCGTCCCATAGCCCATATTTTTCTCGAATCCATATTGAGGAAACTCTTTACCTATTTCAGCCATCATTCTGTCTCTCGTGACTTTAGCTATGATAGAGGCTGCAGCAATCGAGATGCTTTTGCCATCTCCCTTAATGATAGCTTCCATTGGGTAAGGAGTTAATAGTTTTACGGCATCTGCAAGCAGGAAGTCCGGTTTTGGGCTCAGCCCTTCAATTGCTGAAAGCATTGCTTTTTTTGTCGCTTCAAATATATTGATGCGGTCGATTTCTTCCGGATCAATGATTCCAACGCTGAACGCTGCAGCCTTAGCCTTAATTATCTCAGAAAATTCTTCTCTTTTGCTCTCCGGCACCTTTTTTGAATCATCTAAACCCGGGAGGAAGAAGTCTTCTGGCAAAATAACTGCTGCAGCTACCACTGGTCCTGCAAGCGGGCCCCTGCCTACTTCATCAATTCCGGCAATAAACTGAAAACCCTGGCTCCTGTAACGAACTTCATACTGACTCATTTCTTTATGCTTTTCATATATCTTTTTTTGCTGCAGATTTCGGGAATGCCATCTTTCTAATAGCTGCTGTACTCCTTTTCTTTCATCATGTTTTATGGAATAAAGGAAAGGGTCATCCTCTGACTTAATTGTTTTGATTTTTTCTTCTATTTGACGAATAGTTAATTTTTCCATAAACTTCTCCATTTCAATCTAATGTATGTATCGGCATTTCCGCAAAAAAATAAAGGCCTCCTGTGAACAGAAGGTCTTCATCTAAATTATTCAGCTTCACTCCGAACTCCCATCTCTTCGGGCAATTCCAAAGTGATTGGCCCCAATTTTTCAGAACGGAATTCTCTGATTACCAGCTCTGTTACCTTATCATAATCAATTTCGCCGCCGCCCATCAGGCAGCCGCGCAGCCTGCCGATTTTATCAAATACTTCCACAATATCCTCCGGAATTTCATCAAGCTGATATCTCTCATGCAGGCGATCTGGATACCTGAGGCCGAGAAAGCGCAGAGCATATACTGCAACATCCTGAAGATTTAATATAGTATCTTTTATTGCTCCAGTCAGAGCAAGCTTAAGACCTACTTCCTGATCTTCAAATTTTGGCCATAGGATTCCAGGGGTATCGAGAAGCTCCAGCTCTTTCCCTACCTTTATCCATTGCTGGGCTTTCGTAACGCCGGGGGTATTTCCTGTCCTGGCTATATTCTTTTTGGCCAGGCGATTGATAAGGGTGGACTTTCCAGCGTTTGGAATACCTACTATCATTGCCCGGATTGCTCTAGGCTTAACACCCTTCGCCTTCATTCGATCGAACTTTTCCTGAAGAATACTCTGAGATGCGGAGACGATTTCCTTCATGCCTTGTCCCGCCTGCGAGTTTATCGCAAGAGCTCTTATACCCTTATCTTCAAAATGTTTGATCCACTTTTTTGTCGCTTCTTTATCAGCCATGTCAGCTTTATTCAATAAAACAAGCCGCGGTTTGTGCTGAATAATTTCATCGATCATCGGATTTCGTGATGAATAAGGGATCCTTGCATCAACGAGCTCAAAGATGATATCGACCAGTTTTAATTTTTCTGTAACCTGCCTGCGGGCTTTCGCCATATGGCCGGGAAACCACTGGATCGTCACAGCTGGTCACCTCCATCCAATATGTATTTATTAAAGAAAGAATCAATCAACGATTCGAATGTCCTCTATAGGCCAGTATATTACTCCGGCATCACCCAGTACTTCTTCCATCGGAACAGGGCCAATGTGACGGCTGTCCTTGCTGAAGCGGCGGTTGTCACCCATTACAAATAAGTGGCCTTCAGGCACTGTTTCCTGTCCTATCTTTTCTTTTAAAGTAAACGGCTCTGTCAGCGGCCCATCGATTACCTGCTTTTTATATTCCTCCAGGTAAGGCTCTTCATAAGCTTTCCCATTTACATAAAGAGTATCATCTTTGTATTCAATCTTATCTCCAGGAAGGCCTATTACCCTTTTGATGTAATCTTTGTTTTCAGGTGCATGGAAAACAATGATGTCGAAACGCTCGGGCTCGCCAATCTTATAACTGAACTTATTAACAATCATTCGATCCTGATCATGCAATGTTGGCATCATGGACAAGCCGTCAACCACAATCGGAGCAAATAAAAAATATCTGATGACTGCTGCTAACAGGACTGCGATTACAAGTGCTTTTGTCCATTCCCACAATTCATTTTTCTTTTTCGCCATTAAATCCCCCACCATTCTTCTAAGCCATTAATTAATCTGCATGGAAAGTGTTGTCTTTTTTATTTTACAAAAATTCTTCTTAATAAACACGATGGGAACCTTATTTATATATTATTTAACATTTATGTAATATTATTTATATTCTGCTGTTTCATGAAAGAAAAAGGAGCTTGATTTAACAAGCTCCTTCTTTTCTTTATTATCGAATTTCTTTGATACGAGCTTTTTTACCGCGAAGGTTACGCAGGTAGTAAAGTTTCGCACGGCGGACTTTACCGCGGCGGATAACTTCAAGCTTCGCAATCTTAGGTGTGTGTACAGGGAATGTACGCTCAACGCCTACACCGTAAGAAATCTTACGAACTGTGAAAGTTTCGCTGATTCCACCACCACGACGCTTAATCACAACACCTTCATATACCTGAACACGCTCACGAGTTCCCTCAACAATACTTACGTGTACACGTACAGTATCACCAGGACGGAAAGACGGAAGGTCAGTACGAAGCTGTTCTTTTGTGATTTCTTCAATTAGTTTTTGCATCGTTTTCAACTCCTCTCAGCAGACGCTCTTGCACAACCTATATGTTTGCAGCGGAACATCTTTATCAGACGAAAACTGAACAAGTTCAGCCTAAGTCACAAAAAGTATCATACCATACTTGGACGGCAACTTCAATGTTATTTATCTTCTTTTTTAATTTCATCCAGCCACTTTTGCTGTTCTTTTGTTAATTCTGCATCCTCAAGAAGATCAGGACGCCTTAAATATGTCCTTCTTAAGGATTCTTTGGCTCGCCACTCGTCGACAAGGCGGTGATTCCCTGACATGAGGACATCCGGCACTTTAATGCCCCTGAATTCCGCTGGACGGGTGTAATGAGGGTGTTCAAGAAAACCTGTGCTGAAAGAGTCCTTTATGTGTGATTCTTCGTTGCCCAATACACCTGGCAGCAAACGGACAACACTATCGATTACGACCATGGCTCCAAGCTCTCCTCCAGTCAGCACAAAATCACCAATCGAAATTTCATCGGTTACCACATGTTCACGTATTCTTTCATCATACCCCTCGTAATGTCCGCAAACAAAAATCAGGTGATCCATTTCAGCAAGCTCTTCAGCTTTCTTCTGTGTAAAGCGTTCTCCTTGAGGACACAGGAGAATAACCCTCGGGGACGCCCCGCTTTTACTGCGAAGATCATCTACAGCATCAAATATGGGCTGGGGTTTTAAAACCATTCCCGCCCCTCCGCCATATGGATAATCATCTACGGTTTTGTGCTTATTGTCGGCATATTCCCTAAAGTTGACCACGTTGTAATTCACTGCTTCATTTTCAGCCGCTTTTTTTAGGATGGAATGTCCAAAAACGCCTTCAAACATTTCAGGAAACAGAGTGAGCACATCAATATTCATCATGAAAGCAATCCTTCTATCGCATTAATTTTCACAAGTTTGTCTTTCACATTAACTTCCTTAACAACATCTTCAATATACGGGATCAGTATTTCCTTCCCGCCTTTTGCTTTGATTACCCATACATCATTTGCTCCAGGAGAAAGAATTTCCTTGATTTTACCTACTTCCGCTCCATCAAGCGTTTCAACAGTACACCCTATGATTTCATGGTAGTAAAACTCATCTTCTTCAAGATCGCCTAGCTGATCTTCCGAAATTTTCAGGATGCCGCCCTTCATTTTTTCAATCCCATTAATATTTTCGTATCCTTCAAAGGTAAGCAAATCGAATGTTTTATGGGTACGGTGAGTTTTCACTGTCAGCTCAATTGGATCACCTTTTGTATCAGGCATGAACAAATAAAGTTTATTTCCCGGCTTATACCTTTCCTCTGCAAAGTCTGTTTTGGAAATGACCCTTGCTTCCCCTTTTATGCCATGGGTGTTCACGATTTTTCCTACGTTGAACCATTTCTGCATGTACTATCACCTCTAGCGTATTTCATCAACAATTCCATCTCTTATGATGATGGTTTTCCCTTTTTCTATGTCTTCCCAGCGGGTACCCTTTTGAACCTCAATAATCGCCTGGACTTCTTTTTCTTTCAATTCGCTTCCTAACGGTAGCATATGTAATTGTTCTATTTGAAAATCGAGCAGCTGGACTTTTTCCTGCCTCATTTGAATTTCCTTTTCAAAATGCTTTTTTAGACTGGCCGGATGCAGTTTTTTGGTTTTTTCCTGTTTTTTCAGTTCAAACCTCAGCTGATCACTTTCTTTCTGCAGCTGCTTTTTTTTGGCCATATAGCCTTCCAGCAGTTCTTTCTTGCTGTTCTCTGTCAGCACCTGCTTAACTGTAACCGATTGAATGATGTTCACGTACAGCGCCTCCCAAATTGATCCGATTAAAAAAACGGCTTTACTGACTGCTGTCAAATTCTTAGTTGGCGATGTTTATATTTTAACTTTTCTGGTGTAATGCTGTGTTACTTTATATATTCTGCCCGCTGATTTCAGAACGGGTCACTTGCTTTCCGCTGGGAGAGATGAGAGCCTCCTCGGCTTCGCCTGCCTGTGAGGTCTTTCACTTTCCTTACTTCCCGCAGGAAATTTGATAAGCTTCCACGAAATTACACCGCACAAAGGAAATGCGTCAGCATTTTCGAGGATCAAATGCCCCTCCACTCCAATCAACTCAGCAGATTGAATAATATTTTAAATCAGAGGACAATAAAGTTCAAACAGCAGGATTTTTTAGATTGTAAAAAAAGGAGGGGAAGCCCCTCCTTTTTTTGGTAATACCCTGCTCAATGCAGGATAATTATTCTATGATCTCTAAAAAGATCTTCTTTTGTTCTGATGAACCTGCTGCATAGACAACGGTCCGTATTGCTTTCGCAACGCGCCCTTGCTTCCCAATTACTTTCCCCATGTCATTCTTGTTGACGGAAAGCTGATAGGTTACGCGCTGATCCTCTTCTTGGACATTCACTTGAACATCTTCCGGAAAATCAACTAGGGGCTTAACAATCGTTTCGATAAGCTCTTTCATCTTATAATGAATTACTTACCGTTTTTAGCGTTATGGAATTTCTCCATAATGCCTTGCTTAGAGAAAAGGTTGCGTACTGTATCAGATGGCTTAGCACCTGTCTGAAGCCATTTAAGAGCCAACTCTTCATTGATTTCAACGATCGCTGGTTGAGCAACCGGGTTGTAAGTTCCTACTGTTTCAATGAAACGTCCGTCACGAGGAGAACGAGAATCAGCTACAACAATACGATAGAAAGGGTTTTTGTGAGCACCCATACGCTTTAAACGAATTTTTACTGCCATTTTAAATAAGCACCTCCGAATAGTTTCACACAAGATAGTATAATATCAGATTGTTAATTAGTTTGTAAAGGTTTTTTTCTTTACATCTTATGAAAAGCTTTGCTGACAGCTTAAAAAGGGTTAAAAGGAAGCTTAAATCCGCCTTTTTTCTTGCCTTTTTGCTGCATGCCAGCCATTTGCTTCATCATCTTTTTCATGTCTTCAAATTGCTTCAGCAGACGGTTAACTTCAGGCACGGTTCTTCCGCTTCCCTTGGCAATCCGTTTGCGGCGGCTTGCATTGATGATTTCAGGGTGAGTTTTCTCTTCCTTCGTCATCGATTTAATAATCGCTTCAACATGAGTGATTTGCTTCTCGTCGATTTGGATATTATTCAAGCCTTTGATTTTGTTTGCACCAGGCATCATTTTCAGCAGCTCATCGAGCGGTCCCATGCTGCGGACCTGACCAAGCTGATCCAAAAAATCATCGAATGTGAAAGAAGCCGTGCGCATCTTCTGCTCAAGCTCTTTTGCCTTTTCTTCATCCACATTGGCCTGTGCTTTTTCAATTAGGGATAGGACATCTCCCATACCTAATATACGGGACGCCATCCGTTCTGGATGGAACGCTTCAAGCGCATCCAGTTTTTCCCCAAGACCGACGAATTTAATCGGCGTGTTTGTTACGGATCTAATGGATAGAGCGGCACCGCCTCGAGTATCGCCATCCAGCTTCGTCAGGACAACCCCAGTAAGACCCAGCAGATCATTGAAGCTTTGCGCTACATTAACCGCATCTTGACCAGTCATGGCGTCTACAACAAGGAAGATTTCATCTGGATTGGAAAGCTCTTTGATTTGCTTTAGCTCATCCATTAAGGCTTCATCCACATGCAGCCTTCCTGCTGTATCGATCAGAACATAATCATGATGATCCTCTTTTGCCTTTGCGATTGCCTGTTTTGCAATTTCAACAGGACTGACTTGATCACCAAGGGAGAAGACCGGCATATTAAGCTGTTTGCCAAGTGTTTCGAGCTGTTTAATCGCCGCAGGGCGGTAAATATCTGCAGCAACCAGCATAGGATTGCGGTTATACTTTTTGCGGAGCAGGTTTGCAAGCTTTCCGGTTGTAGTCGTTTTACCGGCACCCTGAAGACCGACCATCATAATGACTGTCGGGGGACGATTGGAGACAGCAATTTTGCTTTGCTCTCCGCCCATCAGTTCCGTTAATTCTTCTTTAACAACCTTAATGACTTGCTGTCCTGGCGTCAGGCTCTTTAATACTTCCTGTCCGACAGCACGTTCGCTGACTTTTTTGACAAACTCTTTGACGACTTTGAAGTTTACGTCCGCTTCCAAAAGGGCGAGACGGACTTCACGCATCATTTCTTTTACATCCGCTTCATTGATTTTGCCTTTTCCGCGGATCTTCTGAATTGTATTTTGCAGTCGGTCGGCCAATCCTTCAAATGCCATATATGCCGCCTCCTAATCTAATTTCTCAAGCTCTGCCACTGCTTCTTCCAATGCTTCTCGGGAAGGGGAGCCTTCCTGAAGCATCACTTTTATTTCTGCAATCAGCTTGCTGCGCTCTTGAAATTTATGAAATAATAATAGCTTTTCTTCATACTCTTCAAGCATTGCTTCTGTTCTTTTAATGTTGTCATATACCGCTTGCCGGCTAACATCATATTCCTCGGCAATCTCTCCAAGCGAAAAATCATCCAGGTAGTACAGGGACATATAGCTTCTCTGCTTAGGAGTTAACAACGATTGATAGAAATCATATAGGTAGTTCATCCTCGTTGTTTTTTCGAGCATTCCCTATTCCCCCTTGTTAAGTGAAAAGCCTTTACAAAGTAAGTTTACATAGAAGTTCATAGCATGTCAAGAAAATATCTTTACAGGGTTAATTATTCATTTTATTTTCACTTTATAATTTAGCCCGTTGATTTCAGCACGGGGCACTTGGCTTTCCGCGGGGAGGAACGGGAGCCTCTGAGCAGGAGTCAAGTGCGCTGCAATCAGCTCAGCGATCTATAATACTTTTCTAAATCCAGCATACGTTATTGAAAAATCCCCACTTACTTTTTCCTGTTTTTTGCATCCAGCAGCCTTTTCATGCGTTCTTCTCTTTCTTTCGGCGAGGATTCTGCTGGAGGTTTTGGCCGGTTTGTTTTTTTCTTTTCTTTTGTTTTTTCCGGTGTTTCTTTTACAGTAGTTCCCCCTTGAAGTTTATCAGGCATCTGCACGGAAGGAGATTTTTTTTCCCTGGAAGCTTTAAGGTTTTGAATTTTAATAGGAGCCTCTGGCTTTTCCTTTTTATTTCTGTTTTTCTTCAAAATTCCCGCAGCGATAGCAGTTAAGCCAAAGCGCCTTAAAGCGATTTCTGAAAAAAAGATCAGGAATGCAGCGAGAAGCAGCCATTCGCTGATTGGCTGTTTGGTGCTGGCTGGTTTTTTGAGCGGTCGGAAAGCTTCTTCTCCGCTTTCCAGCTCCTTGCCGCCAGTCATTTTTGAGAGTGTCTCCAAATGCTCTTTATTTGTACCCTTTTGCAAATACTCTTCTGAATAGGGAATAGTAAAACCAGTCTGATGAACCTGTATATTCCCATTTTGATCTGTCTGTTTAATATTTAAAAAATACATTCCTGCACTTTCAGGCATTGCCGCCTCATATTTACCTGGAGCAGTAAGCCTAATATTGGCTTCTATCTGATCGCCCGTTTCCGATACGATGGATGCCTCAATTGGCAAAGATCTGCTTGCCGCAGACTCCAGGCTGAGCACTGTATTGCCATCCTTATTCTCAACAGCAACCCTGTATGGTTCACTTTCATATTGCGGCAGGGTTTTGGTGACAAGCTGATTAATAAATGATGGCCACTTTTCCCATCTGGCCCAATCTCCTGACCATTTGCCCGAGGAGTCGGATGTAAAGGCAGCTGCCCGCCCCATTCCGTATTGCCATTCAGCAAGTACAGGATCCTCTATTTCGCTTAACAGCGGCACCTGTGCTCGCGGCTTGGCCGTAGCAGCTATATAGGCATTCATTTCCGGAACACCTTTTTCAAAGAGTGAGGACCAGTCCGGGTAGGGCTGAACACTTGGAAAGAATGGATTGTCTTCGATATAGGTTCTCGTAGCCATTACGGTTTCACGTGATAAAATGCTCGGAATGACGGAAGAGTCTGTAACATCATAAAAACGCCCTGATCCCATTCCCGCAAGATCTTCAAGAAGCCCTCTATCAGCATCCTGACCAAGTGCAACAGTTGATAGAGTGATATTTTTCTCTTTCCCGTCTTCGATTAAAAGCTCATAGTCTCCATTTGTGGCAGATTGGCCATCTGTCAGCAAAATAATATGCTTTCTCTGAAGCTGCAATTCTTCAAGCTCACTGTAGGCTTGTTCCAGAGAAGTAAAGATTTCTGTCCCCCCGCCTGGAGTTATAGATCTGATTTTTTCAATTGCCTTCTTTTTATCTTTGAGAGGCTCGGTTTCAAGGATTTCCCATGGCCGGTCATCAAATGCAATGAATCCGAGTGTATCTTCTTCACGCAGCAGTTCCACTGATCGGACAGCCGCTTCTTTTGCCAATTCAATTTTATTCCCGGCCATGCTTCCAGAGCGGTCCATAACTAATACCAGGCCTAAGGAAGGCATTTCTTTCTTGCCCTTGATATCCATATCCACCGGCAGCAATTTCTCAATCGGAGTTTTAAAATAGCCCCCCAGCCCGAAGCTTTCTTCACCGCCGAACATAATAAAACCAGTGCCGAATTCCTTAACTGCCTTCTCCATCAGCGTCATTTGATGCTCTGAGATAACTGTTGCAGGAACATTATTAAAAATAATCGACTGATATTGCAAATACCCTGAGAGAACGGTTGGAAGCTTCTCTGGGAGAACCGTGTCTGTCTCGAGGCCTGAACCTTTTAACAGATTCGCAATATCACCCGCGTCCTTCCCTTGTACGATCAGGACCTTAGGAGTTCCCTTAACATTAACAACCGAGTGCAGTGTATTGTTTTCAGAGAAGGTGTCCTGGTCAGCAGCTATCTCTGCCTTATATACCGTTAACCCTGCAGTATCTGCCTTGTGAGTAAAGGTATATACATTTTTCCCTTCATTCACTTGAACGCTTTCCTTTAAAACCTCTTTATGATTTACAGATAATCTGATATCAGCTTCTTTGGCAATATTGCTGGTAACTTCTATTGTAATCGGAGCCTCTTCTCCTAAATAAAGTGATGGAGGCATCTTTAATTCTGAAATTGATACATCGTCACCTGCTGCTGTTCTTAATGGCACATGGTCAATCTCGATATTTCGATTCTTTAAAACTGAGGCAGCCTCCAGGCTTTTGCCTGCCGTTTCATTTCCGTCCGTCATCAAGACAATTCTGCCAGAAGAATCCCTCGGAATGAGTGAAGCGGCAAATTGCAGGCCTGCTTCCAGATTCGATTGAGAATCATCTGCTTTCCCGTTAAATTCGGTAATAGCTTCACGGTTCCTGCCCAAATTCTGTTCAAGCACCACATTTTTGCCAAAAGCCGCCACCGCAAATTGATCCTCACTTTTCCTTTTGCTGGCACTGTTTTCTATCCAGGCAAGTGCTTCATCATTTGAACCGATGCTTGCAGAGCGGTCTGCAAGATATACGACGGTCTGCCCCTTAACCGGAAGGAGGACCTGCGGGACGGTTAGTGCAAAAATTAACAATGAGAAAATGACCAGTCTTAGACTGGCAATCCAAAATTTTTCGTTGCCTTTTCCTCTGTGATTTCGAATAAACAAAAAAACCATAATGACAGCAGGAATCAGGAACAGAAACAGGAAGGGATATTTAACCTCGATGCCCACGGCGATATACCTCCCATTCGATAGCAATCAGTATAAAAGCAATTAAAGCCAGCCAGAACCAGAGGCTTTCGTTGGGCCTTTGGATCATGCTGTTTTTTTCAGATGATTTGTCATTCACTGTAAAAGATTCTGCTATTTCTGCATTTTTCTCCCTTTCATCCAGAAGGACAGAAAAATAATAAATTTGATTTCCTGATACCGCCTGGTAAGTTCCGGGAATCACAGGAGCTTTAAAGTTTTCTTTGTTTAGATCAAGGGAGTAGAGATTTTCGTCTTTATTATTGAAAATCTCCCATCTTCCATTTCCTTTGCCAATATTTATCCATCTCTCTTCTCCGGCGCTGAAATATCCAAGGAAATCTGATTGCTGGGATAACCACTGGTAAGAGTTATACAAAAAGATCGGAAAACCTGGCAGGAGCGGCCAATCTGTGTCGGATAGATCGAAATTGACAATAATAATTGGCTGTCCATTCTGCATTCCCCTCTGTATTAAAGGAATGTCTCCACTTTTCAAAACAGTCTCCCATTCTCCTTTCAATGCAGCGGAAGCGGAACTGATATACACACGCCCAAAGTCTGCATATTCAAATAAAGGATCCTCATCCCCCGAAATTGCCTCTTTTAGTTTTGTTTTTTCCTTGCCTGTGTTAAAAAAGATCATTGGCAGCTCTGGAAGTTCCGATAATGTGCTTCCTTCTGCTACAACCACACCCTTCATTTCAAAACCTTTGAGAGCAGCTGGATCAGTCTGCAGCAATTCGGCTCCTATGGTTTGAAAGCCCTTCACCGCAAACGGATTTACATCCCCCATTGTGTATACCTTTGGTTTTGGGTCTGTGTAAATAGAGGCTGCGAAATTATCTGCTCTGTAGCCGTCATTAATGGAAACGGATGCCTCATAATAAGGTTTTTCAGGCAGGTTTTTAATTTGGACGGTTGTTTGTTCATTTGCTTTCAATGATAAATTTTGTTCAAACAAGACTTCATCCTCAAATTGGACGGTAAAACCTGTTTCTATATTTTCGGAAGACTGGTTTTCTATCACGGCAATGGCTGAGATACCATCACCAGCTGCAGCTGTCCCAAACGATTGCAGCGAGACGTTCCTTGCATCCTCTCCGATATTATGTGCAACAGTGTATAGGCCAGCCAGTTCCTCCATTAAATCATTCTTTACAGCCGAATCTGAAAAAATATGAAGAGCTGTGTCTTTTCCAGAAGATAAGGAACCTGCCAAAAGAATGGCTTTATCCATATTTTCATGTTCATAAGTAAGTTTCAGCCCATCAATGGTTCTGCGAATGGCATTTGGATCATCTTCACGGCTTAATAGGATCTCATTTTTCTCTCCTGCTTTAATTAGGGTTACCTGATGGCCATTAAGTTTGCCGGCAAGGTCAAGCATTTCCTCTTTTGCCATCTCAAAACGGCTCTTTCCTCCGTGTTCAGCCGACATAGAGGCGGATGGGTCTATAATGATGATTAAATGTTCTCCTTTTAAAGAATCTTCAAGCCAAAATGGGCGCACAAGGGCCAGCATCAATAAGATCAGAGCCAATAATTGCAGCCAAAATAATAGATTCTGCTGAAGATTTTTCAGCCAAGGGGAAGCCTGCCATTCGTTCAGCACCTGCTCCCAGAGCAGATTGGATGAAACGGTCTTTTCAGTGTACTGCTTCCGAAAGAAATAAAATAAGATAACAGCCCCTATGAAAATGGCTAATACAAAATAGATAGGATTTAAGAATTGCATTGTGTCCTCACCTGACCAGCCCCTTCGCATACAGATCCCTGAAAAGAACGGACTGAAGATCTCTTGTTTCCGGAGCAAAGATATACTGGCCGCCATACCGTTTGCATAAAATCTCAAGCTGTTCATTATGTTCTTTTAGGCGCTTTTCATATTCAGCTAATATGGAAGGGCTCATGCTGACATTTACAGCAGTCCCAATTTCACTATCAATCAACTTTATATCTCCAGAATATGCAGGAGTAAGCTCTTCATCTGCCTGCACCTGAAATAGCCAGAACTCCTGTTTTAACCCCCTGAGCTTCCTAAAAAGGCTTTCCCAATCCTGAAGGGGCTCAAAGCCATCCGCTATTATTACAGCAAGTTGCTGATGTTTAGAAAGAGTTTCTTTCAGACAGCCCAGAAAGTTTGTGGACTGAGCTGCAGGTTCAATTTTTTGGATTTCCATGAACGTTCGCCTGCTGTAAACAGAGCCTTTCCTTTTGATAGGCTGTACGCCTGCAGAAGAAACTGGTGAAAAGAAAAGCCGGTCTTCACTTGAAAGCACCATAAAGCTTAAAGCTGATGCCAGCGCTTTGGCATATTCCCATTTCTGCTGGATTTTTGTCATTGAAGACGTTGCATCCAGGTAAACTGCAATAGAAAGCTCCTGCTCATCCAGGAAGCGTTTAATATAATGTTTTTGTGTTCTGCCATAGACATTCCAATCTATTTGCCGAATATCGTCACCAGGCTGATAGGCCCTGAAATCAGAGAATTCCATGGAAGATCCGAATTTATGGGATTTCCTGGACCCTGAATGATATCCTCTTTTCCTTGTCTTTGCAGCAATCTTTCGTTTTTGAAGCTTTCCAAGAATAGCTTGATGGCTGTTCATCAGCTCTTAGCTCCCCAGGAAGTTTCTTTTAACAAAACTTCAATAATTGAATCCGCTGAAATACCCGCTGCTTCTCCCTCAAAGTTCAAAATAAGACGATGCCGCAAAACCGGATAGGCAACGTTTTTAATGTCCCCTATTGATACATGGAATCGTCCGGAGCACATGGCTCTTGCTTTTGCCATACTTATCAGACTCTGAAGGCCGCGTGGACCGCTCCCATATTGGACGTGCTTTTTCACTGTTTCTGGTGCCCCCTCTGAATCCGGGTGCGTTGCAGTGACCATCCAAACGGCATAATCCAGGATTTCATCTGATAGGAGAATTTCTCTCGAAAGCTCCTGAAGAGCAATGACATCCTTCAATCCCGCAGCTTTATTTAAATGGATTTTTTGCGACCCCGTTGTCCTCCTGGCAATTTCTTTTAATTCTTCTTTAGTCGGATACACAACATTCACCTTGCATAAAAACCGGTCCGTTTGTGCTTCCGGCAAGGGATAAGTCCCTTCCATATCAATCGGGTTTTGAGTTGCGAGTACAAAAAATGGCTTTTCCATCTTTTTGGTTTCGCCCATAATCGTGACCGTTTTTTCTCCCATTGCCTCGAGCAGGGCACTTTGTGTTTTTGGTGTTGCCCTGTTAATTTCATCTGCCAGAATGATGTTGGCGAAAATGGGCCCTTTATGAAAACTGAATGTTTGCCTGCCAGCTTCATCAGGCTGAAGCAGCATGGTTCCAGTTATATCTGAAGGCATAATATCAGGGGTGAATTGAATGCGTGAAAATTTAAGATCAAGTACTTCAGCAATGGTTTTAATGAGCATAGTTTTACCCAGCCCTGGCAAACCTTCAAGCAAAACATGCCCTCCTGAGAATATGCTCCATAGTACATGTTCGACCACTTCTTCCTGGCCGACTATAAATGATTGAATTTCATCTTTTACTCTTGCAATGATATCTGCCGCTTGTGCGAATTGCTGTTCTTTTTCCTGTGTTACCGACATTGCAGTCACTCCTTGTCAGGATCTATACTAGTAAAATAACTTTTAACGATTTCCTCTAAATCAGCCGGAAGCTTGTACCGGTCCGTACTTTGCCTGTATGCCTTTTCATAATTCCCAAAAACTTCACTGTATGGTCTGATATTCCCTTTTAAGACAGGGCCTTCCCCTTCAAACTGTTGTCCTGGATTCCCCTGTCCAAGGCTGCCGTTGTCATTTTCAATATTCGTCTTCCCTTCCATGCCAGATGGGATGGTGAGCAGCTCCCTAGACCCCTGTCCGAGCCCGGCACCTCCTCCAAGACCGCTGCCTGAACCATTCCCTGAGCCAGCCCCGGTACCAGATCCCGAACCATTTCCTGAGCCGGTTCCATTTCCTGAGCCGCTGTCTGAACCCGCTCCGCTGCCATTGCTGCTGTTTGAGCTATTGCCAGCTTGATTTTGATTATTTTGCTGATTTGAATTATTCTGCTGCCCCTGCTGAGGCGTATTGGAGGCGTTTCCTGAACTGCCAGGCTGGCCAGGCGGCGAAAACGCTAGCTGTCCCGAGGGCATTCCATTCGCAGCCATCTGCTGCTGTAAAGAAACCCCTGAACTCTGCAGAGCTTCCTGTGCTGCAGCCAGCTGTTTTAAAAGCTCTTCTGATTGCAATGCCTTTTCGAGCTGATCCAGGAGACTTGTCAGCTCTTCTTCAGACAACTGTGCATCACTTCCAGTAAGCTCTTTCAAGGCATTTCTTTGATATTCATTAAGTTCCTTTCTCTGCTTATCAAGCTTTGAAAACTCTTCCCTAAAGGAAGCCAGATCTTTTTCTTTCAGCATTCGGCTTAATTGTTCTAACCCGCTCTTATCAAGATTATTTTTAATATTATCCAGGGCTATTGATTTTTCTTTTTCTTTAATTGCTTTCAACTCAAAGCTTTTTGTTTGTTTCTCTAATTCCTTCAAAGCTTCCTCAGCTGACTTTTTTTCTGCAATCTTGTCTTTTGCTTCTTCTAATGCTTTTTTCACTTCAGGATTCTTTTCTTTCTCAGCTTTTTTCTCAAGTTTCTCTTTAGCTTCTTCAATTATCTTGATTTCTTTTTCCTGTTTTAGCGCCAATTCCATTTTCTCGCCGGGAATCATGTACAAAAGCACTGCCAGACCTAGGAAAGACAAAAACATTAGAAAAGGTTTAGGAAGAATGAAAGTTTTCTTCCTGCCTAAAACCTGATGATGCACCTTTTTCATATGCTTTACTGCATCTGCCAGCTGCAATCTTGCAAGAATGCCATCATCGTGAAGGAAAGAATGGGCTGTAATGACCCTGTCTTCAGCTACAAACGTGTTATACAATGATGCAGTCTGGATCATGTCAGGACGCTTCTTCCAAATTCGAAAAGCTGCATAAATAGCAGACAGAAATAAAATCAGCAGGAGATAGTTTTGGAGAAATGGGATAACAAAAAATCTTGCAGCCATCATAAGAAAAAAGGCCAAGACAGCAGCCGATAAAAGGAACACCTGGAATTCCTTAACGATCAGCTGAAATAGGAGCTGTCTTTTTACCGGTTTTAAAAGTCTAAGATATTGATTGCGGTTTTCCACCGATATCATTCCCTTATTAAAATTTACGGGCAATCCCGTCTCCCAGGGATTTGCCCGAATAAATACTAGCCCTTTTTCATATTGGGACGGAGTTTTTTTATGCTCAGCAGAATAGCTCCAATGAAAATCAATGTGTACGAAATTAAGTATGAAATCCATAAAGGAAATTCAATGCCTGTTGATCTAGTAATTTCATTGGTCATTTCCGGCTCAAAGGTGCTCATTAGAATAATGACCGGGTTAAGCATAGCCGGGAAGTATGCAAGAGGATTTGTTGGCTGAGTCCCTGTATAGCCATATGCATTGGTTAATTGCATAAAAATCAAAGTCAGGAATGCGGTTCCTCCAGCTAGAAATAAAGTAACCCCATAGGTGGTAACCATCGAGACAATTGTTTTTCTAATGAGCGTTGAAAATAAGACCCCGAGACTTCCATAAACCAGGATGGTAAATAAATAAAATCCCATTGTCGTAAGCAGCTGACCTGGGGAAATACCTCCAAATAAAAACACAAAGCTATAGAGAGGCAAACTTGCCGCAATAAGCAAAATCAAATATGAAATGGAAGAAATCAGCTTGCTCAAAATAATGCTAGAAGAGCTTTGGGTCGTCGTGAGCATGATATTTAAGGTCTGCCTCTCTCTTTCACTGCTGATAACCCCAGCTGTTAAACCGGGAGTAATAAACAGAATTAAGCCAAGCTGCAATATAGATAGGACCATAAACATTGTCCGGCTCTGATCAGGTTTAAAAAAGCCCTGCATATTATTTGACAATGATTCTATAAAGATAAAACCAACAATGATCAGCCCTAATGCCAAGAGGTAAAAGAGTACCCCCAGGTAGCTTTTAAAGCTGCGGAAGCGGAGCTTAAACTCTTTATTCAGAACAGGATTTACGACTAAATTCTTCATGTCAGCTCAACTCCCTTTGTAATTTCCATAAAGACATCTTCCAGATCCGTTTCTGCTTCTGCAAAGCTGGTGATCGCTAAATTATTTAAAATGGCTCTTTTCAGCAGTTCTGTTTGTTCTTCAGCTGTCCCTTTATAAATAAACTGAAAAGATGCTCCGTCTTCCAGTAAAGCCAATTTAAATATATTAGGATCATCCTCAAAGAAAGAAACGGCCTTTTCTGAACTTCCATGAACTTTTACAATGATCAGCCTTTCTCCCCTCAGCTGTGACTGAATATCAGCAACAGACCCCTGAGCCACCAGTTTTCCCTGGTCAATAATGCCGATGGTATCGCACATTTCTGCAAGTTCAGGCAGTATATGTGAAGATATTAAAATTGTTTTGCCCATGCTTTTCAATTCTTTTAATATTTCCCTCATTTCAACCCTTGCTCTTGGGTCAAGTCCTGATGCAGGTTCATCCAGAATCAGCACTTCAGGATCATGGATAAGACACCTGGCCAGGCAGAGACGCTGCTTCATGCCTCTTGATAATAGGTCTACATATGACTCTCTTTTATTTGACAAGTTGACTAGGTCGAGAAGCTGCGGTATCAGCTTCTCGCGTTCTGCGAATGGTATGCCGTAACTCGCACCGTAGAAGTGCAGATATTCATCAGCCTTAAGCTGGTCATAAACCCCGAAGAAATCCGGCATATAGCCTATCTGCTTCCTCACGAGTTTTGAATCCTTTTGAACATCATACCCGTTTACGTACGCAGAGCCCGAAGTGGGGGCAAGTAAGGTTGCCAAAATGGAGAAGGTTGTGGATTTTCCTGCACCATTCTGTCCGACAAAACCAAATACACTGCCTTTTTCTATATTTAAATTTAAAGAATCAAGTGCTGTAAATTTTCCGTATCTTTTCGATAAATCCATAATTTCGATCATTTTGCCACCTCCCCTTTGATCGTAACAGCCGGCAATTGAACGAAAGGATCACCCTGAGCTGATTTATTCAGCTTCATAATAAAACGGCCTTCTTTCGAAACGTACTGGGTTAAGTCATCTTTACTTGTCAGCTTTATGCTCCTTTGATCTGGTTCAATCGGCAGCCACTCACCCGTTTTATGGTTTTTTATCGAATACTGTACGTTTTGGCTATTGATCCTTACCGAAATTTCTTCTAATCTATATGTTTTCTCTTTTAGCTGCTTCGGGAGGCTGAGAATATATTCATATTCTCCGTCTTCAAGCATCATTTCTGCATTCGTGCTGCCCATGCCTTTTTCATAAATCTGACCCTGGATCACATTCCAATCAGCTGCCATCATTCCATCCTTCAATGTAAAGGATCCGGAGAACTCATTTATGGCCTCAAATGGCTGAAGGATCAGATTTGTGTTATTCTGTTTTTCCTTCTTCCCTCTCATGGCTACATCAATAATTGATTCTTTTGTAATCCCCGCAAGGACTGGCTGAGCAACATCCCCAAGCAGAAATGTAGTGGAGGCATATTCAAGCTTTTCTCTTCTTAACCTATTTATATCATTTTGGCCATTGGCAGGATATGCCCCATTAAAAGTTCCTCCATATGGTCTGCTCAGCAGGGACTGCTTTATGGTTTTATCCACTTTAATTGCCTCATCTTTCTTGATTGGCCCTAATTTGATTGCTTCATTGCCTGACCAAATATATAATTCTTCAAAATCATACTCACTTTCGTTTTTGATTGTTCCAGTTAATCTCTTTTCCTTAAGGGTGAGGTCCGCTTTAAACTTCCCATTGATATCGGTCTGGGCCTTTCCGTAAATTGTTTTGGATGACCAATATTCTACCTCAGGGAAAATAATCTCATTGTTTTTTACCTTTTCAGCCATGATTCCGCCTCTAAGGGGATCTGATGTATTGGAATTGTTTGAATAAACCACTGCATTAAATTCACCTTTGGGCATTGAGAGGGTATATTCACCGCTTTTATTTGAAAGCAGGGTTGATGCCTGATATCCGGTAAGCAGATTGTTATTCACTTTATAGATCCCCATCTGGTTCAGCTGCGGCTGAGAAATTCTATCTTTTGCTCCCATTCCAAAGACAGCTGTCCCCATTAATATGGCGATGGAAGGAATGATCCACCAGGAATGCTCCCGTTTATCAAGCTTTCTTAATACAAAATAAAGAACAGGCACTATCAGAATAATATAACCGGCAAAAAGGCCAATAAGCTGCCCGATTGAAAAATTGGATGCAGGAAAGAATTCATTCACTTCTGCAAATTCCCAATACAGCTGGTCCAGGTAATCCTGAGAATATGGGCTGGATCCAATGCCGGCACCTGTTGCCTGATTAATAAAGTCTGCAAACCATGTGTCGTATCCCTGCCATGAAGATAAAGGCTCATCTCCCAGTGAAAAAGCTGTCTGCAGAATCGTCCCGCTTCCATACTCCTTTTTCACTGCTGCTGGAAGATCCCCGCTTTCAGCGATAACTTCTGCACCCGCTTCAATGGGACCAGTAAAGAAGTTGAGTTCTTTAAAATCCGGCTCCTCGCTCTTTGCTGACTGCAGGAATTTTACTGTACCGGCGGCCTCGTTTTCAGATTTCATTGGCAGCAAAGAATATAGTTCTCCATAGGCACCGCTTGCATCAGGTCCTCCTCCGGCAATCAATGCTCCACCGTTGTACACCCAGTTCCTTATAGCTTGTTGCTGTTTGTCACTAAGCTGGGATATCTTGAATTCATCAATCAGCAAATAATCGAGTGTTTCCAATCCTGTCGCTTCATCCGGCAAATCTTCCTTATTAAGTTCAATCATCGATTTTGAAGGAAGCGTCCTCAATTCTTTTACACGGTCATAGTTTTCACTGAGAACACCAATTACTTCAGTTGCCGTATCTATAAATTTCGGCTTTAATGTATTTTCGCCTTTAAAACTAACCTTTTTTCCGTCTTTCCAATCACCTTCATAAAGAGTCAGTAAAGGAATGTTCTGATACATGGAAGGGTGGTCCTCTGTCATGCCAGGGATGGAAACCAGGTATTCCTTAGCTGTTCCGGCAGGAAGCTCTACTTTTACAGTAACCGCACCGCTCGTATTGTAGGATGGATGGTAACTTATCAGCAAATCCCCGCTAAAAGCCACTCCTGTATTTTCCATCTTAATCCGCAGAGGAAACCCCTCTCCTCTTTTCACTTTTCCGCCAAAGCCCTCATCTATAGAAACTTTGATGTCTGTGCTGGCAGCTTCTGCTGTTTGGAATGGATGAAACATTAATACAAAACAGAATAAAGCCATGATGAACACTTTTAATTTTCCGTGCAACCCAATCTCCCCCATTAAAAATCTTAAGTATCTGCCTTATGTTTTTTTTTAGGCAGTCTTTAAAAATATAAATTATTGCCAGCCTGATGACTTCTTCCTTAGTATAGACGCTGCCGGCTGACAAAAAGTTCCTGCGGATATTTATTTAATTTGTTTGTCAGACCAAACTTGAAAGACATTTATTAACACAGTGTAATTTTACACTAAAAAATATAAATTTCAAACTATTTTTTATATTGTAAATTTCGTAAAAAAAACAGCCGGAGAACTCGCTCTCCGGCTGTGTAACAATTTTATTCTTCCTCTTCTTCTTCTGCTTCTCTTTCGACTATGTCGGCAAAGAGTCCATAGACATACTGTTCTGCATTGAATTCCTGCAGGTCATCCATTTTTTCACCTAAACCTACAAATTTCACCGGGATTTCAAGTTCATTTCTGATTGCAAGAACGATGCCGCCCTTTGCAGTTCCATCCAGTTTTGTAAGAACAATACCAGAAACATCAGTAGCTTCCTTGAAGGTCTTAGCCTGAATCATGGCATTTTGTCCAGTTGTAGCATCAAGTACTAGCAATACTTCATGCGGGGCCCCCGGTACTTCCCTTTCTATTACACGCTTTACTTTCTCTAATTCTTTCATCAGATTGACTTTATTCTGCAGGCGTCCCGCAGTGTCACAGATTAAAATATCAGCTTTGCGGGACTTGGCAGATTGAACGGCATCATACATGACAGCTGCAGGGTCAGAGCCAGCTCCCTGCTTAATGACATCAACGCCGACACGTTCTCCCCACACCTCAAGCTGTTCAATCGCTCCTGCACGGAAGGTATCTCCTGCTGCAAGCAGGACATTTTTTCCTTCATTTTTGAACTTATGGGCAAGTTTTCCGATCGTGGTCGTTTTACCGACTCCGTTAACACCAACAAATAGGATAACAGTTAGTCCCTCAGATTGAATATTTAATTCTGTGGAGGTTTCGCCTGCACTGTCATAAATTTCTACAAGCTTTTCTGAGATGACAGCCTGCACATCGCGAGGATCCTGAATATTCTTGCGTTTTACTTCCCTTCTCAGCTCTTCGACCAATTCCATGACAGTATCGAATCCAACATCCGCCCCAATTAAGATTTCTTCCAGTTCCTCAAAAAATTCCTCATCCACTTTACGGTACCTGGATACAAGGTCATTTACCTTATTTGAAAAATTATCGCGCGTTTTGGTTAATCCGTCTTTAAACTTTTCAGTAACACTATCTGTCTGCTTAGTAATTTTTTCTTTTAGTTTTTTAAAGAAACTCATGTTTTCACTTCCTTATAAAAGCAATATGTATTAGTGCGGAACAGGTTGTAAACTGTCCCGCATTAAAGCTGCTATTGAGTAATTAGTTCCCTGGTTTCTTCCAGACGTACAGATACCAGTTTGGAAACACCGGATTCCTGCATGGTTACACCGTAAAGGACATCCGCTTCTTCCATTGTTCCTTTTCTGTGGGTAATAACGATGAACTGGGTGACGTCGCTGTATCTCTTTAAGTATTGGCTGAACCTTTGCACGTTTGCTTCATCCAAGGCTGCCTCTACTTCATCAAGGATACAGAATGGAACAGGACGTACTTTCAAAATGGAAAACAGCAATGCAATTGCTGTAAGTGCCCTTTCTCCTCCAGATAATAATCCGAGGTTCTGCAGTTTCTTGCCTGGAGGCTGTGCGACAATTTCCACACCTGTATTCAATAAATCATCAGGCTGGGTCAAGCGTAAATCGGCTCTGCCGCCGCCGAATAAAGATTGGAAAACCGACTCAAAATGGAAACGGATCCCTTCGAAGGTTTCTTCAAATCGCCTTTTCATTTCAACATCCATTTCATCGATAACCTGGAATAACGTATCTTTTGCTTCCTGAAGGTCTGTTTTTTGTTCAAGCAGGAATTCATATCGTTCAGATACTCTGTCATATTCTTCGATTGCCCCGAGGTTCACAGCCCCAAGCTCTTCGATTGCCAGCTTTATGAGTTTTACTTTTTTTCGTGCTTCATCAATCTCAATCTCCAGCGGATATTCCTCTTTAGCTCCTTCAAAAGAAAGCAGATATTCTTCCCTTAAATGATTCAGCTTATTTTCCAGCTCAACATCAAGCCGGTTCTGCTTAACTTCCTCATCTTTCAAAACTTCTACCAGCCCTTTATGCTGGCGTTTTAATTCTTTTGCCTCAAGTTCCAAGTCCTCTAAAGATGTTTGGAGCTTTAAGCGCTCATCCCTTCTTGAAGCAATCAACTCAAGCGTTTCATTCTTTTCCTTTAATTTTTGCTGTGCTGCCTCTTCCAGATGCTGCTCACCTGAAGAGCTATTCGTCATTTCAGATGATAGCAGTTCTAAATCCTCTTTTACTGTTTTCAGCTTATCCCTGTTAGCAGCAAGCTCAGAAATTAGTGCGGCTAGTTTGTCCTCAGCATGATTCAGCTGTTCACTTTTGGAAGCGAAGCTGATTTTCAGCTCATTTATTTCAGATACAAGAGTTTCCTTTGAAGTCTGCTGGGTGTTTTTTCTTTCTGTTAATGCTTTAATCACATTATCAAGATCAGCTATTTGTTTTTGCTGCTGCTCCAATAGATCTGCAAGCTCACTCTTTCTGGTCAGCAGTCTTTCTCTATCTTCCGAAAACTGTGCTTTGTCCATATCATAAAGAGATAAGCGCTCATTAATGCTTTTCTCCTCAAACTCTACTTCTAGAAGCTCTCCTTTTACCCTCTGTTCCATCAAACGAAGCTCTTCACCTGTTTTTCTAAGCTGTTCAATGCGTGTTTCCTGTTTTTGAATTTCGCCTTTTTGCAGTTTCACTTGTTTTTCGAGGTTAGCTGTTTTGGATTCCATGTCCAAAATTCGTGATTTCAGCTCTTCAAGTTCACCTTTGCGTGAAAGAATGGAAGTGCTTTTCTGTTTCAGGGCTCCTCCCGTCATGGACCCGCCGGGATTAACCACATCTCCATCAATAGTAACGAGTCTCACACGGTATTGAAGAAGCTTCGCCAGTTCATTGGCTCCTTTAAGGTCACGTGCAATAACAACATTGCCAAGCAGGTTTTCAATAGCAGACTGATGCCTTCCTTCAAACCGGATCAGCGTAGCAGCTTCACCAATAAAGGCGGGATGGCCTTGAACCGATTGCAGTTGCCCGGCATTAAGCCTTTTCCCCTTCACTACGCTTAACGGCAGGAAAGTTGCTCTTCCGTATGAATTCTTTTTCAGGAATTGGATGGCACTTCTCCCATCCTGCTCATTTTGTACGATGATATGCTGCATGGCACCGCCAAGAGCAGTTTCAATCGCCGTTTCGTACTCTTTTGGCACCTGAATTAATTCCGCTACGGCTCCTTCAATTCCCTGCAGCTTGCTGCCCCTTGCTTTCAATATTTCCTTTACACCTTGGAAAAAGCCCGAAAAGTCTTCTTCCATTTCTTCAAGCATTTCCTGCCTGGATTTTGCCTGCTGCAAATACTGATAAGCCTGATACAATGTTTTTTCCTGCTTTTGATAATTATTCTTTAATGATTCAAGCTTGCGGTCTTCCGTTCGAAAAACATGTACCTGACTCTCTATTTCTTTTTGCAGGCTTTCAAGTTCTGATTGTATCTTTTGCTTTTTCTCTTCATTTTTCTTGCGGTCGGCAATATACTTTTCGTTATCCATCTCAAGCTTAGAACTGCGCTGACCCTGCTGGCTGAGCTGCTGATCAATATTCTGCAGTTCGTTTCTTGAAGCCGCCTGGCTATTCAGCACTTCAATATAATCACTTTTCAGCGATTCAATTTTCTCTTCCGTATTTTCACTGAAGAGTTTGAGCTGTTCCTGCTTTTCCTTTAATGCTTTCTGAAGTTTAACTGCTTCTTCCTTTATTTTTCCTTTGAGAGCCGACTGCTTTTCTTCTTGCTCTTTTAATTCAGTTATCTTCGAAGAAAGTTCCTCCATGTTTCGATGAAGCTGGTCTTTATTCTGGCTGGCATTTTTCTTTCGCTCTTTTAGGACTTCTTTTCTGCCTTCCAGTTTTTCAAGCTCTTCACTGGCATGAAGGAGTACGTCCTGTAAATCATTTACTGATTCATCGATTGCAGCAATATGATCCTTTAACTCTTCCATTTTGGCTTCTTTGTTCTGAATAACTGCCGATAGCTTCATTTCATCTTCTGTATGCCGTTCAAGCTGACGTGAAAGCTGCTCCCATTTTGAATGCAGGTCTTCTATCTCATAGACTGTAAGGGCAACTTCAATTTTCTCAAGCTCTTCCTTCTGCTGCAGATAATCTTTTGCAATCGAAGCCTGAATTTTCAAAGGCTCTACCTGGCTTTCAAGTTCATGAAGAATATCATTCACCCTGTTTAAATTATCCTGGGTTTCAGAAAGTTTGCCTTCCGCTTTTTTCTTTCTTGTCTTATATTTAAGCACACCAGCCGCTTCTTCGAATATCGTCCGGCGTTCTTCAGCTTTGCTGTTTAGAATTTCCTCTACCCTGCCCTGGCTTATTATTGAAAAAGCTTCCCTGCCAAGGCCTGAATCCATAAATAAATCTACGATATCTTTTAATCTGCATGTTTGCTTATTGATTAGGTATTCACTGTCTCCAGATCGGTAAACCCTTCTTGTAACACTGACTTCACTGTATTCAATCGGCAGACCCTGATCGCCGTTATCAAGGGTCAGTGTAACCTCAGCAAAATTCTGCGCTCTCCGGGAATCACTGCCAGCAAAAATGACATCCTCCATTTTCGCGCCGCGAAGGGACTTAGCTGATTGTTCCCCCAATACCCAGCGTATGGCATCTGTTATATTGCTTTTTCCGCTTCCATTTGGACCTACAACTGCCGTAACGCCTGGAACAAAATCAACCGTGATCCGCTCAGCAAATGACTTAAAACCAATAACATCAAGCCTTTTTAAAAACAACCTTGCTCCCCCTCTGTCTCCTCCAAGTTTCTATTCTTCGATGTCACTTGATATGATTCTTCAATACTTCAAGGGCCATTTGGGCTGCATGCTGTTCCGCTTCTTTCTTTGATCGGCCGGTGCCTGTCCCAAGCTCCCTGCCATTTAGGGAAACAGTGGAAACAAATTCTCGATTGTGGGCAGGCCCTTTTTCCTGAAGGATTTTATATTCAATTGTACCTGCACCATCCCGCTGCACAAGTTCCTGCAGCTGGCTCTTGAAATCCATCACATGCGAAAAAGCACCTGAATCAATCTTCGGAAAAACAACTTTCTCCAAAAAACCGACAACCGTATCTAATCCTTTATCCAGGTATAGTGCACCTATAAAGGCTTCAAATACGTCTGCAAGCAGGGCCGGACGGGTTCTTCCTCCTGTCATTTCCTCCCCTTTTCCAAGCATTACCAGGCTGCCGAAGGACAATGCATGGGCAAATGAGACCAGGGATGGTTCGCAAACAACCGCTGCCCTCAGCTTAGTTAATTCCCCCTCGCTCATCATGGGATATTTTAGGTAAAGGAACTTCGAAACAGTCAGTTCAAGTACAGCGTCACCCAAAAATTCCAGTCTTTCATTGTCTTCATAGGGCTTTCTCCGATGCTCATTCACATAAGATGAATGGGTAAAAGCTTGCTTTAATAATTTTTCATTTTCAAATTGGATTCCGATTTCCGTCTGGAATTCTTTAAATTGTTTTTCGATTGCGCGAAATGATTTTCTTTCCTTATCCTTATTGCTGCGCATAATGCATCCACCTTGCTAATATTAATATTCTTTTTATTATTAGGGACATCTCAAAATGATGTTCTAGTTTTAACTAAGCCTGTTGATTGCCGCTGCATGTACTCAAGCTTCCGTGTGGGCTGCCTGGACTCCTCGACGCTCTGCGTCTGCGGGTCTCCCTTGGTATGCTGCTCCCGCAGGAAAGCTTCCTCGAACAACTGCGCACGAAGAAAATGCGGTAGCCTTTTCGGAGATCTCGCATCTTCCGCTCCAATCGCTCAATGTAAATATAGATAACTGCTCAAAACCCGCAAAAATTAAGTAAACTGAAATTCATATAAAGCTTAAATGGTCTTTTCTAAGTTTACGTAATAAAAATCAAAAACGCAAAAAAATTTCTATTTACAAAACACTTTTAAGTTTCATTCGGATACAGCCATCTTCACAGAAGAAAGCCCCGTTATTCAACGGAGCTTTTGCCTAACATATTTACTGTCCACAGCCACCTGCTGCCGTGCGACAGCTTTATCCATGCTGTCCTCTATGCCACAGGTAACACCGGACAGTAAACATCTGCTGATAAAAAATTGCTGCAGCGAGGGGTATACCCTCACTGCAGAGTGGTCCAACTAACGATTATTGGCTAGCTTTTATGTAATTTACAGCGTCACCGACTGTTGCGATTTTTTCAGCATCATCGTCAGAAATTTCCATGTCGAACTCGTCTTCTAATTCCATTACTAATTCTACTACGTCAAGGGAATCAGCACCCAGATCATCTTTGAAAGAAGCTTCCAATTTCACTTCAGACTCTTCTACACCAAGACGGTCCACGATGATCTTTGTTACACGTTCTAATACTTCTGCCATGCTTGTCACCTCCCCTCAAGTATTATAGATTATTTTTAGCCTTTATTGAAAGGTTTTATAAAAAATTTTGCATTACAAGCCTGTTACAAACTACATGACCATACCGCCATCAACATGAAGGGTTTGTCCTGTCATATAGCGGCTGTCCTCTGAAGCAAGAAATACTGCCACATTCGCAATATCTGCAGGGTCGCCAAAACGCGCCAAAGGAATTTGCTTAAGCATCTGCTCTTTTACATCCTCGTTCAGCTTATCAGTCATATCAGTTGTGATAAAGCCTGGTGCAATAGCATTGACCGTTATGCCTCTTGTTGCAAGTTCCTTTGCAGAGGTCTTTGTCAGGCCAATAACACCTGATTTGGCAGCGACATAATTAGCCTGGCCAGGATTGCCGCTGACACCAACGATGGATGAAATATTGATAATGCGGCCGCTGCGCTGTTTCATCATCTGCCTTGTAACAGCTTTTGTACAAAGGAATACACCTTTCAGGTTAATGTTAATAACATCATCCCATTCGTCTTCCTTCATTCTCATAAGCAGGTTGTCCCTCGTAATTCCAGCATTATTAACCAAAATATCAAGCTTGCCAAACTTTTCTACTGTTTCTTTAACCATGCTTGCCACGGAATCACTATTTGACACATCGCATTGGATAGCAAAAGCATTTCTGCCTAATGCTTTTATTTCATCAACGACTTCGTTCGCCCTTGCCTCACTTCCGGAATAGTTAACCGCGATATCTGCACCTTGCTTAGCAAGACCCAAAGCAATTTCTCTTCCGATTCCGCGGGAAGCTCCCGTTACTAATGCGGCTTTTCCCTCTAGCTTCATCTCAATTCCTCCTTTAAGGATTCTGTAACTGCCTGGCAGGATTCAGCATCGGAAACGGCATACGTTTTAAGGGAACGATCTACCTTTTTCACTAAGCCTGACAGTACTTTCCCTGGTCCAATTTCAATAAATGTATCTACTCCTAGCTCTATCATCCTGCGGATTGAATCCTCCCAGAGTACAGGTGAATACAGCTGTTCAATTAATCTGCTGTTTATTTCTGCAGCAGAAGTCATTTCAGAAGCTTTTACATTTGCAATGACAGGAACAACTGCATCTTTGATCTCAATATCGTCCAGGACTTGCCTGAACTTCTCCGCAGCAGGCTTCATTAATTCAGAATGGAAAGGACCGCTTACCTCCAGTGGAAGCACTCGCTTGGCACCTTCTTCTTTAGCCTTTGCAGAAGCTTGTTCAACACCTGCCCTTGAACCTGAAATAACAATCTGTCCAGGACAGTTCAAATTTGCGAGCTGAACCGGATTGCCGCCTGCAGTAACCTCTTCTGTGACAGCAGTAAGCTTGTCCCTGTCCAGTCCCAGTACCGCTGCCATTGTTCCCTCACCGTTAGGAACTGCTTCTTCCATGAACTCTCCTCTTTTACGGACAGCATAAACACCGTCCTCAAAGGATAGTGCTTCCGCTGCAACGAGTGCAGTATACTCTCCAAGGCTGTGGCCAGCCACAAAATCAGGTGCTACGCCAGATCTTTTAAAATAATCGAGTATGGCAATGCTAGTAGTCAACAATGCCGGCTGTGCATTTGTTGTTAACGTCAATTTTTCCTGAGGCCCTTCAAAAATAAGTTGTGATAGTGAAAAGCCAAGTTTTTGATCAGCACTCTCGAAAAATGATTTTACTTTCTCATCCTGTTCGGCTAATGCTTTTCCCATTCCCGCAGCCTGTGATCCCTGCCCAGGAAATAAAAAGGCGATTTTACCCATCGTGATTCCCCCCAAATAAAATAAGTTTATTTAACGGCTGTTTTTTCTGCTTCTTTTTCAACAGCTTCCTTAATCGTTTGAGCGACATGGTTTTCTACCATAACCCTGGTCTGTCTGACTGCACTGAATAAAGCAGTCGCATCTGAGGAACCATGAGCCTTAATAACAGGCGCCTTTAATCCGAATAATCCAGCACCGCCGTATTCCGAATAATCCATCTTAGATTTAAGCTGGTATAAATCAGGCTTTAAGGCAGCTGCTGCCAATTTCGTTTTAAAGCTGCTGGTCAGAGCTGTTTTTAGCATTTTAAACACAGAAAGAGCAGTACCCTCAATTGTCTTTAGGACCATATTTCCGGTAAAGCCATCTGTCACTACAACATCTGCAGCTCCCTCAAGCAAATCGCGTGCTTCCACATTACCGATAAAATTGATATCAGCATTCTTCAGCAGGTCAAATGTATTTTTCGCCAGTTCATTGCCTTTTTTCTCTTCAGTTCCTATATTTAGAAGGCCCACTCTAGGATTGGAAACACCCCGGACTTTTTCTGTATATATCGATCCCATGATCGCATATTGAAGAAGATGCTCAGGTTTCGCGTCAACATTCGCCCCTACATCCAGCAAAAGGAACCCTTCCCCGCCTATCGTTGGAAGCGTAGGTGATAATGCCGGGCGTTCAATGCCATCAATCCTTCCTACCACAAAAAGGCCTGCTGCCATAAGAGCACCCGTGTTTCCTGCAGAAATGCATGCATCCGCTTTACCGTCTGAGACAAGCTGCGCTGCAAGCACCATTGATGCATTTTTCTTTCTGCGCACAGCCCTCACTGGTTCATCATCCGGCAAGATGACTTCATCTGTATGTAAGATCTCAATCCGCTCGTTTGAAGTAAGGTATTCCTTTATTTTTGACTCATCGCCAACAAGAGTAATGTGTATATCCTTAAACTCTGCGGCAGCTTTCATTGCGCCAAGGACAATTTCCTTCGGGGCATTGTCGCCTCCCATTGCGTCTATGGAAATTTTCATGATGCTTCATCCTTTAGTGATTATTTTTTTCTGAACATGTCGAATTCGCCCTTAAATACCTGTTCGTTATTCACAAAGCTATTGACTTCAACAATCGTCCTCCCGCTGTCAACATCAATTGTAAGGACCTTGGCTTTAGCTATAACACGTTCATTTAATCGCACTGGCCTTGTGAATTGAATATTGGCTTTCGCTGTCAATGCCAGTTCATCATTTATTACAGCAACTGCCAGTGAGTTGGCCTGTGCAAACAAGTGATGCCCCCGGGCTATTCCATTCCGCTTGAATACATGTTCATTTTTTACATCGAAAATGGAAATTGCCGTTTTATCCAATTCTATATCTATTATTTCACCGATTATTTCTTCTATGGGTAAAGATCGGACTTCATCCTCGAAAGTTTTTTCAGCAACATGCTTGATTCTTTCCCGCAATTCCGGAATAGATAATTCCAGGCGGTCGAGCCTTATTGTCTGGACGCTGACAGTGAACTTTTCTGCAAGTTCCTCGTCCGTGACAAATGGATTTTCTTTTATTGTGTCCGTTAATAAATGCTGGCGTTCTTTTTTATTTCTTTTCATTAAAAATCCCACCGTCCGAGATATTAAGACTAGGTACTAATAGTAGTATATAATCAAAAAAAGCAGATTGCAAGGAAGAACTTTTCTGCAATCTGCTTTAAGTGTGATTGAATATTTGTTTAGCTTACATATTCTGTCCGTTGATTTCCGCTGGGAGGAACAGGAGCCTCCTCAGCCAGCACCGCACGAAGGAAATGCGAGAACATTTTTCGAAGATCAAGCTCCCTCCACTCCAATCAGCTCAGCGTGTGACATTCGATCCTTTAGTCCAGTTTTTCCCCTTCCAGCACTCCTGTTTCCTTTAAATAATTTCTCAAAGGCAGGTACTCATCTGAATGCCAGAATTCATGGGATTCAACAAGAGAAGCTGCATCGTTTCTGGCGGTTTCGAGAGCGCGGTAATCATGGACCATATCGGCGACTTTAAATTCCGGGAGCCCGCTTTGTTTTTTTCCGAAAAAGTCCCCAGGTCCCCTCAGCTCAAGGTCCTTTTCACTTAGTGCAAATCCGTCATTGGTTTCCGTCATGATTTTCATTCGTTCTTTTCCAACTTCCGATTTGGGGTCTGCTAAAAGAACACAATAAGATTGTTTATCTCCTCTCCCTACCCTGCCCCTTAATTGGTGCAGCTGTGCAAGTCCAAAGCGCTCAGCATCATAGATCACCATCATCGTTGCATTTGGGACATTTACACCCACCTCGACAACTGTAGTAGAAACAAGAATTTGAGTTTCATTTCGGCTAAAAGCCTTCATTACATTTTCTTTTTCATCTGGGTGAAGCCTGCCATGCATGAGGCCCACATCATAGCGGCCATGAAAATGATGCATCAATGTTGCATGGACATCTATAGCATTTTGAACATCCAGCTTGTCCGACTCCTCAATTAGGGGACATATCACATATACTTGCTGGCCTGCTGAAAGCTCCTTTTCCATAAAACCAAGTACTCTATCAAGCATTTCAGGTTTTGCCCAATAAGTTTCAATCGCTTTTCGCCCTGCCGGCATTTCATCTATGATGGAAACATCCATTTCCCCAAAAACAGTAATGGCCAATGTTCTCGGGATTGGCGTGGCAGTCATAAACAGAACATCCGGACTCTCGCCTTTTTCCCTGAGGATGCGCCGCTGCCCGACACCAAATCTATGCTGTTCATCAGTAATAACAAGCCCCAGTTTATTAAATTCCACTTCTTCCTGGATAAGTGCATGTGTGCCTATAAGAACATCAATTTCTCCATCCTTTAAATGCTGAAGAATTTCTCTTCTGCGCTTTCCTTTGACGGAGCTTGTCAGGAGTTCACATCGCAGGCCAAATGGCTCAAGCATCGTTTTTAAAGATTCCGCATGCTGCTCTGCAAGGATTTCGGTCGGCACCATTAAAGCTCCCTGGAAATCTGCTGTCCTGCTGGCAAATAGGGCGATCGCCGCAACAGCCGTTTTGCCGGAACCAACATCCCCCTGTAATAGCCTGTTCATCCGATAAGGCGATTTCATGTCAGTCAGAATCTCATTAACCACCCTTTTCTGGGCATTGGTTAAGGCAAATGGCAGAGAGTCTATAAACTCCATCAGCCTCGAAAGATCATAAGCTTGCGCAATCCCTTTAGACTGCTCTCTTTCAATCTTTCTTAGTGCCTGCATTTTTAATTGAAAATAGAAGAATTCTTCATAAACAAATCGCCGTCTTCCCTGTTTAAGTTCCTGATCATTGGCAGGAAAATGGAGCGATCTCATAGCATCTCGCCTATCCAAAAGCCTATATTGCAAAAGATATTTTTCAGGCAAAGTTTCTGATATCTCATTTCCATACTGTGAAAAAGCCAGTTTTATAAAACGTCTGATTCCCTTGACAGTGATATTTCCTTTCACAGCGTAAACAGGCTCAAAATCCTTGTTACTGGAGGCACTCCCTATTTTTAATTCATTGGCTGTTATGATCTGGCGGTGCTGGTCCCATTTGCCTGTCACTGTCACAGTTTCGTTCAATGTAATTTTATTCTTTAAATATGGCTGATTAAACATGACCACTTGTATCAGATATCTGCCTACAAGAACTCTCACAGTCAGCCTGGACCGTTTCCTTCCATAATAGGCGAGTGAAGGTTCACTGTGGATCTTTCCTTCCACAGTTACTCTTTCATCATGCTTAATCTCTTCCAGATCCTTGAGCCTGTAATCCTCATATCTATATGGGAAATATTCAAGCAAATCTTTTACAGTGTTTATGTTCATTTCAGCAAGTGATACTGCTGTTTCCTCCCCGATGCCTTTAACAGCTGTAACAGACTGATTATAATTTGGATTCACGTTTATTGAACGGCTGCCAAATATATTTTCTCAAGGCAGTCCGCCACCCCTCCCTGCTCAATTACTTTTAACTGCAGGCTTATACAGCGCCTGCTTTATAACTAGCACACTATAATCTAAATAGGCAAGTAAGCAATCTTTAACCAAATAAATTAATATTTCCGAAGTTCACTAAAATGTAATCGTTTTAAATGGACAAAAGCGAAGGCTGGGCCCTCGCTTTTTTTATTGTTTATTCGATTGAAAATATAAAAGAGTATAGCGGCTGTTTGCCATCATGCACTTCGACTTCAACATCTTCATACTTATCTTCAATATAGCTGATAAGTGAATCCACTTCCTCTTCTGCCGCATCTTCACCTTTTAATACGGTTAGGATCTCAGAGTCTTCATCAATCATTCCATCGAGAAGATCTTTGGCAGCCTGCACTCTATCCTTGTTCTTGACAACAATTTTCCCATCTGAGATGCCCATAAAATCATCTTTTTCAATTTCGAGGCCATCGATGCTTGTATCACGGACAGCAAATGTAATTTGGCCTGTCTTCACATGCTGAAGGGCATCTGTCATGCCTTCTTCATTTTCTGCGAGTCCGGCACTTGGATTAAAAGCAAGCAGGGCAGCCATTCCCTGAGGGACGGTCTTGGAAGGAACAACTACTGCTTCTTCTTCAGTCACTTCTGCAGCCTGCTGTGCAGCCATGATGATATTTTTATTGTTTGGCAAAATGATTACTTTCTTGGCATTCACTTCTTTGATGGCCTTTACAATATCTTCCGTACTAGGATTCATCGTCTGGCCGCCCTCAATGACTGCATGTGCTCCGATGCTTCGGAAAAGATCCGCAATCCCGCTGCCCATTGATACTGTAACGATTCCGTATTCCTGCTTTTCCTTTGGCTTAGCTTCAGCTGCCAATGGTGTAGGAACGTCATCAATCAAATTGGTGTGCTGCTGGCGCATGTTTTCAATCTTCATATTGATTAAGCTCCCATAGCGCTGTCCGTATGTCAGGCAATCTCCTGGCTGTTCAGAGTGGATATGTACTTTTACAAGCTGTTCATCCGCAATCACAAGAAGCGAGTCGCCATATTTGCTTAAGTCCTGGCGGAACTTGTCTTCTGAAAAAGGATTAGCAGATAGCTTTTCAGTTTCGAACTTGACCATAAACTCTGTGCAATAACCAAATTCAATATCTTCAGTGTTCATAAAACTATGAACATTTTTATGGTGTTCTGCGCTAACCAGGTCATCCATCTTTGGAAGGGCTGCTGGTGTATCAGGAAGTTTTTCGCCCTTGAGCTCTGCAAGGAATCCTTCATATACAAAAACAAGACCCTGCCCGCCGCTGTCTACAACCCCAACTTCTTTTAAGACAGGAAGAAGATCCGGAGTCCGGTTTAAAGAAGCCCGTGCTTCTTTTAACACTTCCTCCATAATCACTACGATATCATCTTCATTTTTTGCAGCCTGCACCGCTTTTTTAGCGGAATCTTTAGCAACGGTTAAAATTGTTCCTTCAACCGGCTTCATAACAGCTTTATAAGCAGTTTCTACACCTGAATTCAAAGCATCAGCAAACTCTTTGCCATTGATGGAAGATTTCTGTTCAATATGCTTTGAGAAGCCTCGGAACAGCTGGGAGAGAATTACTCCAGAGTTCCCGCGGGCCCCCATCAGCAAACCTTTAGAAAGAGCAGAGCCCACCTTCCCAATATGTTCCTGAATATTAGCTTTTACTTCCTTTGCACCGGAAGTCATTGACAAATTCATGTTCGTTCCTGTGTCTCCATCAGGAACAGGGAAAACATTTAACGCATCCACTAATTTTGCATTAGCAGATAAATGGTTCGCTCCTTGTATGACCATTTCGGCAAAAAGCTTCCCATCTAAATCTCTTTTTGACACAAGTCTTTCCTCCTCACTACGGGTTCGTTACACGAACTCCCTGAACGTAAATATTAACCGAGTCCGTACTTAGCCCAACTGTTTTATCAAGGGTGTATTTCACTTTAGATTGCACATTGTGGGCAACCTCGGAAATTTTCGTTCCGTAACTTACAATAATATACATATCGATATGTACTTCATCTTCTTCCTGGCGTACAATAACACCGCGGGTAAAATTCTCTTTTCGAAGTATATCTGTAAGGCCATCTTTAATTTGATTTTTAGAGGCCATCCCTACGATGCCGTAGCAGTCAACTGCTGCTCCGCCTGCGATTGTTGCAATTACGTCATTAGAGATATCAATTTGCCCGAAATTCGTTTTTAATTCGATGGACATGGTTCGTTCCCCCTTTGGAAATTGCTTTTAATAAAAGCTTCTTCAAGCGCTCCCGCTTTACGGAAACGCTGGCGTTCCCCCTTAATTGTAAAATGGAGGCAAGCTTGCTGTTAAAGGAGAATGCATCCTTTTCAGCTGGGCAGCGATCTTTCTAACTCCAAAGCTTTATGCATACCTTATGATATTTTACTATATGGGCTGTAATATTGAAAGCCATACTTCCCCATCCCTATTATAGCTCATGTTCCATACCCCTATGTCAAGGAAATTTTCTTGAAAGCAAACTATTGCAATCAGAAGGGTTGTATGATAAATTATTAAAGTATCTTTTAATGTCGAGATCCGAAACGGAATTCCTCATTAATTCAGATGGATGAATCTGACTATTGCAAATGAAAGCATTGAAAAATAGTTTCAGCTTATGCTTTTAGTAAGGAGGGAAACATACATGCCACGCAAATGTGTTGTAACTGGTAAAAAAACAACTTCAGGTAACGCACGTTCTCACGCGATGAACGCTAACAAGCGTACTTGGGGTGCTAACCTTCAAAAGGTACGTATTCTTGTAGACGGTAAACCTAAACGTGTTTGGGTATCTGCAAGAGCACTTAAATCAGGTAAAGTTGAGCGCGTTTAATCTGCTCAGGGACATCCTTTTAGGATGTCCTTTTTATTTTCCTTTTTATAATCCACTATTCATTCTCCCCCATTGAATCAAAAAATAAAAGCACCCCAGAGAGGTGCCCAGTTTTTAATGCTATTTTCTTTTTCATTTATGGGAGTTTACCCCTTTTTGAAGGTCCCTAACATGGCACGCACAATGCCCCCTAAAAATTTAGGAAGTTTGATTGTATAAAATCTCATTACTCGTGTCCCTCCTCACGATCTTACGCATCCATTCTGTCCTTAAATCGTCTTTACCATCTTATTCAAATAACGAAAGATGAGTACTCATGATTACAAAAAATGATCAGAAAGCAATTCATGCCAGCACTCATATCCAGATTCCCAGCACCTTGCAGGGCAGTACTGGCCCGGCTCTTAATCCTTGCTTCTTACAACCATTAATATGCCTTCAGTAAAAGAAAAAGTACCACAATCATCAATAAGTTCATTGCTGATACAAAGAGTAGAACCGGCAGAGACGGTCCGATCTGTGAGCGGATACTTGAAATTTCTTAATGTGAGGCCCTTAATTTCCATTGTGATCGGGACAAAAGAAATGTATTTGAAATTTGGATTTTGCTTTATGGTGTATTCACCTGGAGCTTTAATATTAATCTTATTTTTTTTGTCAATAATTTCGACAGGAACAAAGTTTCCTTCAAGTACAGGCTTTATTAACAGCTGAATATTTGCAAATAAGTGGTCAAGCCGGCCGCCTGTGGCGCCAAACAGACGGATTTTCTCAGGATTTTGTTCCAGTGCCCAATTCAGGGCAAGCTCCATGTCGGTTTCGTCTTTCTCCGGCTTGAACCTGTTCAGCTCTTTTACTTTTTCTTCAATGATTAATAGTTCTTCATTTGACACAGAATCAAAATCGCCAAATGCCATTTTCGGCTGCATGCCATTTTGAATGAGTGTAAGCACTCCTCTATCTACCCCGACCCAATTGTCACCGGCATTACTGAATGAAGACAGTTCAGGCAGCAAATCCTCAGGGCCGCCAGCTAAAATATTTATAATCATTTCATATTGCTCCAATCATGATATATATCTTATATTATAAAAAGCCAGCTCTATTCAAGCTGGCTCTTTTTTATTTCGAACCTTTTAAAGCAGCAATCGCCACGGCTCTGTCTTTCTGATTATAAATTGCCGACCCGGCAACAAGCACATTCGCTCCAGCTTCAATGCACAATTGTGCTGTTTCTTCATTCACTCCGCCGTCCACTTCAATTTCAATATTTAGACCTTTTGCGTCAGCCATTTCCTTAACCGCCTTAATCTTAGGAAGAACGCCAGGGATGAACTTTTGTCCTCCAAAACCAGGATTAACAGTCATAAGCAATACCATATCAATATCATCAATAATATGCTCAATCATATTAACTGGTGTAGCCGGGTTAAGAACCACTCCTGCCTTGACCCCGAATGATTTAATAAAATGAATCGTTCTGTGAAGGTGTTTGCATGCTTCTGCATGTACAGTGATATAATCTGCCCCCGCATTAGCAAATGCCTCAATGTAGTTATCCGGATTTTCTATCATCAAATGAACATCCAGGGGCAGCTTTGTCACAGGACGGATTGCATCAACAATTAATGGACCAATTGTAATATTCGGTACAAAATGGCCGTCCATTACATCGACATGAATATAATCAGCTCCGCCGCGCTCTACATCTTTAATCTCTTCTCCCAATTTGGAAAAATCTGCCGATAAAATCGAAGGTGCGATTTTTACCATGAATTAATACCTCGGCTTTCTATCTTTTATTTCCTGCAGAAAGGTTTTGTAGTGTTCGTATCTGTAGGAAGGAATTTCACCGTTTTCACTGGCGGCCTTTACAGCGCATTTCGGTTCTGCCATGTGCAGGCAGCCTCTAAATTTGCATTGATCGCTTTTCTCCTGAATTTCCGGAAAGCAATAATTCAGATCCTCCAATTCGATATCTGTAAATTCAAGGGAGCTGAATCCCGGGGTATCAGCAACAAGCCCTTTCCCAACCTCTATCAGTTCTACATGCCTGGTTGTATGCTTTCCCCTGCCCAAATGTGAAGAAATATCATTTGTTTTCAGCTCTAAATCTGGTCTTAATACATTTAACAAAGATGATTTCCCCACACCTGACTGTCCTGCAAAAACGGAGATCTCGCCTTCCAGATATGGCATTAAGTCTTTAACGCCTTCTTCTGTTTCGGAGGAAGTCAGCAAAACATCATAGCCGGCTTTGCGGTAATCTGATGCATATTGCTGGATTTCCTTATACCCATGTTCGTCTGTCAGATCTATTTTAGTAATGCAGATGATTGGCTTTATACGATTGAATTCAACCAGCACCAGGAAACGATCTAATAGAGAGGTGCTGAAGCCCGGTTCAACAGCTGAAAACACTAGAATGGCCTGATCAACATTTGCAATTGGCGGACGGATCAACTCATTTTTCCGTTCTTTTACTTCTAAGATGTATCCTTCTGTAATACTTTCTGCCTGAAACACGACTTCATCACCGACCAGCGGGTTAACCTTATTTTTCCGGAAAACTCCGCGGCCTCGGCACTGAATGATTTCATCTCCGCTAAAAACATAATAAAACCCGGCTAAGGCTTTAATAATTTTGCCCTCAGGCATAGCAACACTCCTTGCTTATGATTCTTCTTCCGGATAAGGGATTTCCTTTTCTTCAAAAACCTGGCCATCCCGCAGAACCTTATAAGTGGCATTCTGTCCGGGAGCAATTGTTATATCAATTGGGATTACCGTATCTTCATAAATCAGCTCTGTATGAACTGGTTCAGAACCAGGATTATTCATATCCTTAATGATAATCTGAACTTCATTTGGCTCACCTTCGGCTGCAGGCTCATAGGGAACGCTGATCTCAATATTTTCTGTCTTAGGAAGAAGTTCTTTTTTCCCTTTTGAAAGAACCACCGTCACTTTCTGTCCGCTTGCCAGGTTTGTGCCTGGTGCCGGATCCTGATTGATGACTAGTCCTTCTGGGACTTCCTCATGAAATTCTTCTTCTCCATATTCTACTTTTAATCCCGACGATTCTTCGTACTCCTGCAGCCCCTTTTCGTTATAGCCGCGCAGGTCTTTTAAGGCAATTGGCGCCGGACCTTTGCTGACAGTAAAAATCAATTCTGTATCCTCGGGAACGACAAGATCGCCTTCTGAGAAGTTTTGGTCCAGGATTGTCCCAGCCGGCTCACTCTCATTATTTTCTTCTGTTTTTTCAATGCTTTTAAAATTTTTGCTTTCAAGCAAGCGGACTACATCGTCGTATTGCCTGCCCTGGTAATCAGCTAATTCAAATTTTTCCTTGCCAGTGCTTTCATAGATATCAATGGAAGTTCCTTCTTTTACGGTTCTGCCTGCTTTCGGATCTGTTTTTACTACCAGACCTTCTTCCACATCAGGGTCACTTATCGGCTTTGTATCCCTAACCGTAAACCCAGCGGCAATAAGCTCTGCTACTGCGTCTTCCACCTCTTTTCCTGACACATCAGGAACCTGGACATCCTTGGGCGCAATAAGATCAGGTAAAACAGTTATGGCCAGGATGCCTAACACAGCCAGAAACAAAAAGACGGATACCAGAATAATTGGCCATTTCTTTTTCTTCTTTTTTTTCTTTTTTTCCTTCTTCTTCTTTTCAGGAAGAGGTTTTGCCACAGGCTGCGTGTCTCCCTTTGGATCCTTAGCATGTACAAGTGTTTCGTCCATGCTTTGGTATGGGCGGTCATCCGTAATAACAGGGATTGCCTTTGTAGCATCATCGTCAATCGGGACCATAAACTTTCCTTCATGAAGCCTTTCGGGTTCAAGCGCTGTACTGATATCCTCTTCCATATCTTCAACAGAATCATACCTGTGAAAAGGATCTTTAGCTGTCGCTTTTAAAACGATATTTTCAACACTTTGCGGTATTGAAGGATTCCATCTCTTAAGGGAAGGCGTCTCTGACTGCAGATGTTTGAGAGCTATTGATACAGCGGATTCACCTGAGAAAGGAAGCCTGCCTGTCAAAAGCTCAAACATAACAATGCCAAGGGAGTAGATATCAGACTTTCTGTTGGCCATCCCCCCCCTAGCCTGTTCCGGAGAAAGATAATGAACAGAGCCTAAAACAGAATTGGTCTGAGTTATACTGGTAGCGCTTAATGCCATGGCAATTCCGAAATCAGTAATCTTTACATTACCATGCCTATCTATCAAAATATTATGCGGTTTAATATCCCGGTGTATGATATGGTTTTGATGTGCATGAGATATGGCTGAGGTGAGCTGTTTCATAATTTCCAGCGAATCATCTATGCGAATCGGGCTGTTTTGCTGTATGTATTGCTTTAACGTTTGTCCATCTACATATTCCATCACAATATAATAGATTGAATCCTCTTCGCCAACATCATAGATACTGACGATGTTCGGGTGGGCTAAGCTGGTAGCTGATTGGGCTTCACGATGAAAACGGCGGATAAATTCTTCATCTTCGGCAAAATCCATCCGAAGCACTTTCACCGCTACATCTCGATCCAGAATCATGTCATGGGCCAGGTAGACATTTGCCATGCCGCCTCCGCCAATCATATCAAGAATCTTATAGCGGCCGCTTAATCTTCTTCCCTTAATCATCATTTATCATCCCGCTCTCATTGCTTTCAAAATACTCAGCAATCACGAGCGTAATATTGTCTTCGCCGCCATTATTATTGGCCTGTTCAATCAGCACTGAGGCTTTTTCCTCCAGAGTTCGTCCGCTTTTGAGGATTTCAATCATTTCAGCCACATCTACCTTGTTGGACAAACCGTCAGAGCATAATAATAATAAATCGCCCTCTTCAAACGTTATGGTTTTGATATCCATCTCAACCGCTGCTTCAGTTCCCAATGCCCGGAGGAGCACATTTTTTCTTGGATGATGCTCAGCATCTTCCTTGGTAATCTGCCCGGACCTTACAAGTTCATTCACTAGGGAATGATCTTCCGTCAGCTGCTGAAAACCCGATTCATTCAAGATATAACATCTGCTGTCGCCGATATTGGCAATTGTCGCAAAACGATCAGTACAGATTGCAGCCACAACAGTTGTTCCCATGCCTTCACATTGTTCATTTTCTTTCGAATGTTCATAAAGAATGGTGTTGACCTCTGCAATATACTTCCGCAGCCATCCTTCCGCCTCTTCGGCAGTCTGAAAGTCATCTGTCTGATCCCAGAATCCTTTTAAACTTGTTAGCGTCATTTCGCTTGCCACATCGCCAGCCCGGTGGCCGCCCATGCCATCTGCTACGATGGCAAGGCGCTGCCCCTTGCTGTTCACATAGATGCCGCCATTATCTTCGTTATGCTGCCTGACTTTGCCTTGATCTGTCATAAAAACAGCTTTCATTCTGTCACCTCGTCTCCTCTTTTCGCTCCTTTGCACGAAGTTGTCCGCATGCTGCATCTATATCATGACCGTGCTCCCTGCGAATGGTTACATTAATGCCGTGGTTCTTCAGTGTCTTTTCAAAAGCAAAAATTTGATCCTTGGGTGTCCTCACATAATCTCGTTCAGGCACATAGTTTACTGGAATCAGGTTAACATGGCACTTCACATTTTTTATTAGCTTTGCCAGCTCTTCGGCATGTTCCACCTGGTCATTGACCCCTCCGAATAATCCATATTCGAAACTCACTCGTCTGCCTGTTTTATTTATATAGTACCTGATTGAATCCATAAGGTCCGGCAGCTTATAAGCTCTATTTATTGGCATCAGGCGGCTTCTGATTTCTGTGTTTGGAGCATGTAATGAGATCGCGAAATTGATCTGCATATTTTCATCTGCAAATTTATAGATTTTTGGGATGATTCCGCTAGTCGAAACAGTGATATGGCGCGCACCGATATTCAGCCCTTTATCATGGTTGATTATCTTCAGGAATGACAGCATACTGTCATAATTATCAAATGGCTCACCGATCCCCATAATAACAACCGAGCTGACCCGTTCATCTGTCTCATCTAGTGCCTGTTGTACTTTTACGACCTGAGCAACGATTTCTCCTGCTTCAAGATTCCGTTTTAATCCGCCTAAAGTTGAAGCACAGAATGTACAGCCGATTCGGCAGCCCACTTGAGTAGTTACACATACTGAATTACCATAGTCATGCCTCATCAGTACGGTTTCAATGGAATAGCCATCATGAAGTTCAAATAAAAATTTTATTGTCCCATCAGCTGACTCCTGCTGAATGATCGTTTTAAGAGTTGTCAGCGAAAAATTTGCTGATAGCGTATCTCTTAACCCTTTTGACAGGTTCGTCATATCCTCAAATGATGTGATTCTTTTTGTGTAAAGCCAATCAAAAATTTGCTCAGCCCTGAAAGCTTTCTCATTATTTTCTTTAAGCCAATCCTTCAGCTCATTCAGCTGTAAAGTATAAACGGATGGTTTTTGTTCTGCTTCTGTTATTTTCTCTGCTGCTGTTTGTTCCATTTATTGCACCTTCTTTCTCAGACAGGCTATATAAAACCCGTCCGAACCAATATCCTGCGGTAAAATCTGCAGTTCAAAATTATCTATAAACGGAGCAATTGCTTTAGGCATTCGCTCACGAACTGATATATCTCCCTCAAATTCCGCATTATTCTTTAAAAACGACTGGACAACATGCTGATTCTCTTCCTTGTCCACTGTACATGTACTATAAACAAGAATACCACCTTTTTTCAGCAAAGGTGAAACGGCATCCAAAAGATTTCTTTGAATCTTATGAAGATGATATAAATCATCTTCTTTTTTTGTGTATTTCATATCAGGCTTTCTTCTCATAACTCCAAGGCCTGAGCATGGGGCATCCACTAAAATACGGTCAAATGATTCTTTTTCATAATGCTCCTGCACTTTCCTGCTGTCAAGGGCATTTGTCTTAATATTCGATAGTCCCAGTCTATCGGCATTATCATTAATCAGCTTTACTTTATGCTCGTGAAGGTCCAGCGAAATGACTTGTCCAGTATTTTGCATTTTTTCTGCAATATGTGTGGTTTTTCCTCCGGGTGCTGCGCAGGCATCCAGAATCTTTTCATTTGGATTTCCTCCAAGGGCATAAGCAGCGAGCATGGAGCTTTCGTCCTGAATAGTAATCAGGCCATCTTTGAAGACACGCGAATTGGCAAGGTTTCCTCTTAAACATTTAATGGCAACTGGTATAAACTGACTTGGTTCCACTTCAAATCCTTCTTCCTTAAGAAGTGACAAGCATTCTTCCCTCGAGGCCTTTACCTCATTTACCCTTGCAGTCTGAAGTGGAGCAGTCAAGTTAATTTCACACATTTTCTTTGTTTCTTCAAACCCAAGCTGATCGGCCCATCTTTTTACAAGCCACGCGGGATGACTAGTCTCAATGGAAAGGCGTTCAACACTGTCTTCAATTTGCTCAAGATCAGGAAGCCCCTTTCTTTGAACGTTCCTGAGCACGCCATTGACCATGCCGGAAATCCCTTTATGCCCCCATCGTTTTGCTATTTCTACTGCCTCGAAAATAGCTGCGCGATCTGGAATTTTATCAAGAAAAACCATCTGATACAGTGTAAGCCTTAAGAGCTGGTTTACCCAGCTTTCAATTTTTTTATTGCCTGCTAAAAAAGGCTGCAGGTAAAAATCGAGTGTCATCCGGCGTTGAAGGGTACCATAAGTCAGTTCAGTAAGAAGACCGATGTCCTTCTGGTCAATTTCGTTCTTTTTTATGGCGTTATTAAGTAATAGATTGCTGTAGGACTGATTTTTTTCAATGGCTTCGAGAAGTTCCAGTGCAGTTTCTCTTACATTTTTCTTTTTTAGCTTTTTCATTCGGAGTCTCCCAAACGGCCGCCGGGAGTTAGATGGGATCCTGAGCCTCTTAAAAATTGTTCTGCTGGCATCTTTTTCTTTCCGGAAGGCTGCAGTTCTGTAATTTTAATGGCTGTCTCATTCCCTGCTGCCACAACGATTCCATCTTCCTCAAGCCTGATAATTGTTCCCGGTTCTTTGTTTTCAGCAGATTTAACCTTCTCCGAATTCCAGATTTTAATCACTTTGCCGTCAAAAGTTGTATAGGCAACCGGCCATGGATTTAACCCTCTAATGTGGTTATAGATTTCTTCACCAGTTTTGCCCCAGTCGATTTTTTCCTGTTCTCTTTTAATGTTATAAGCAAAAGTGGCTTCTTCATCATTTTGCCTGATGGGAGTGAGTTCACTATTCAGGAGCTTTGGCAGTGTTTCAGACAAAAGCTTTGACCCAGCAGCGCTAAGTTTATCGTGAAGAGTGCCAACTGTATCTCTTTCCGTAATCGGCACTTCCACTTGTGTTAAAATATCGCCGGCATCAAGCTTCTCAGCCATGTACATAATGGTGATTCCCGTTTTTTCTTTCCCCTGCAGAATGGAGTAGTGAATAGGTGCACCGCCGCGCAATTCAGGAAGCAATGATGCATGTACATTTATGCAGCCGAACTTGGGTGCATCCAAAAGCTCCTTCGGCAAAATTTGTCCAAATGCAGCCGTGACAACCAGGTCAGGCTTAAGAGCAAGAACTTTCTCCAGCTCTTCTGGCTGGCGGATTTTTTCGGGCTGATACACAGGGATGCCCTGTTTTTCAGCTTCGACTTTTACAGGCGGGGGAGTAAGAACCTTTTTCCTTCCAACAGGCCTGTCGGGCTGAGTAACCACTCCGATTACTTCATATCCGTCCTCTATTATTTGCTTCAGTACAGGCACTGAAAAATCGGGTGTGCCCATAAATACGATTTTTGTCATTCAGCTTCCAATCCTTCCAACTCTTCTTCGTTCAAGTATCTTGTAACTTTTGAGGTAAATAGCACCCCATGCAAATGATCAATTTCATGGAGGATCGCTCTTGCCAGGAAATCCTCAGCCTCGAGGGTAAAATATTTCCCTTTTCGATCCTGCGCCTTGATTTTTACATATTCAGGCCTTGTTACTTCACCATATAACCCAGGAAAGCTCAGGCACCCTTCAGGGCCTGTCTGTTCCCCATTCGTTTCAAGGATTTCCGGATTAATTATTTCAATTGTTCCAAATTCATCATCTATATCAACAATGGCAATTTGCCTGCTAAGCCCGATTTGCGGAGCAGCAAGCCCGACACCATCGAATTCGATCATCGTATCATACATATCATTTAACAGCTTGCCCAGTTTTTTATCAAACACCTTAACGGGTTCGCATTCTGCCTCCAGAACCTCAGCCGGATAAGATACAATTTTTTTTACTGCCAAAACATTTCCTCCATTTTTATCTATTTTCAACCAAATTGAGTTTATTCATAACCACAAAAACAGAAGCTCCTGAGAAGCTCCTCCTAAATAGCTAACGCTTTTAGACGTATGATTTGATGCTGTAAAACGTTCTTAGTAAGGCCAACAGTTCTGTAAGTTCAAACAAACTAACCTTATGGTTAAGAAATTACATTAAAATATAAGGATTCAGGTCAATTGAGACGGATAGGCCCCCAGTAGCAATATCCTGCTGATAATTATCCAGGACTTTCTTCAGCGCCAGGCCAAGTTCCGGCTCCCGCTTGTATTTTATCAGACATTGATACCGATATCTATTATTGATCCGCGGTATCGGCGATGCAACTGGACCAAGGACTATACTCTCTGCAGATAATTTTGACTGAATATACTGCGTGATCTTCTCAGTTACCGAAACAGCCTTCATTAATTCCTCGTGGCTGACGGTGACAAGGGATATATAGTAGAAAGGGGGATATCTATGAATTTTGCGGACCATCATTTCTCTTTCATAAAATTTATCGTAATCCTGCTCCCCCGCCAGTTCAATACTATAATGTTCAGGAGTGTAGGTCTGAATAATTACCTCCCCTTCCAATTCATGCCTCCCTGCACGCCCGCTTACCTGAGTCAGAAGCTGAAAGGTTTTTTCAGAAGATCGGAAATCAGGCAGGTGCAGCATCGTGTCTGCCGATAGTACGCCTACTAAGGTAATATTGGGGAAATCAAGACCCTTAGCAATCATCTGAGTCCCAAGAAGAATATCTGCATGCCCTTCCTGGAATTGATCAAGGAGCTTTTCATGTGCTCCCTTCCTGCTGGTTGTATCGACATCCATCCGGATTACCTTCGCTTCCGGCAAAATTTTCGCCAATTCCTCTTCCACTTTTTGAGTGCCTGTTCCAAAATAACGAATATGCTCACTTTCGCATTCCGGACATGCATTTGGAACTGGTGCCTCATAGCCGCAGTAATGGCATTTCATCTGCTGGTTATACCGATGATAAGTCAAAGATATATCACAATGAGGACAATTAATAACATATCCGCAGTCCCTGCACATAACAAATGAGGAATGTCCTCTTTTATTTAAAAATAATACGATCTGCTCTTTTTTCCCGAGACGGTCTTTAATTTTTTCGAGGAGTTTCCTTGAGAACATCGAGCGGTTCCCTTCACGCAGCTCTTCCCGCATATCAATGATATCAACGGAAGGGAGAGCCTGATTGTTCATTCTATTTTCGAGAGTGAGGAGATGGTAAACTCCTTTATGTGCTCGCGCAAAAGATTCCAATGAGGGAGTTGCACTTCCAAGCACCACAGGACATTTATGATTTCCCGCTCTTTCGATGGCGACATCCTTTGCATGGTATCTTGGGTTCTCTTCCTGCTTATAGCTGGTTTCGTGCTCTTCATCAATGATAATGATTCCGAGGTTTTCAAAAGGGGCAAAGATAGCCGATCGCGCTCCCACAACAACCTTGACTTCCTTCCGCTGAATCTTTCTCCATTCATCATACTTTTCTCCAGCTGAAAGGCCGCTGTGCATTACGGCAACCTGATTGCCAAATCTGCCCTTGAAGCGTTTGACCATCTGCGGAGTTAAAGAAATCTCAGGAACAAGGACAATGGCTTCTTTGCCATTCTCAAGCACTCGCTGAATGGATTGCAGATACACCTCAGTTTTTCCGCTTCCTGTTACCCCATAAAGCAAAAATGTTTCATGCCGGTTATTTTCAATAGAATTAAGGATCGGGATTATAGCCTTTCTCTGTCCATCGGTCAAAAAGAGCGGTTCAGTTCTTTCGAATTCACGGTCTCCAAATGGATTTCGATAAATTTCCACGTCCCTCTGCCCAAGCAGCCCTTTTTGCATAAGCCCTTTTATGGTGGACGATGTTATTCCAAACAAGGAAAATAACTCTTTCTGATCGACCGGTCCTTCCTCATGAAGAAAATACTCAAGCACTTCTTTCTGCTTGGTTGCGTTGCCCGGAAGCTGTTGAAGATAATCAGCAAGCTTATTAGGGTCAGCAGCCGCGAATACCTGCTTTACTTTTTTCTTTTTCACTCGTTCTTTTACTTGGTAGATAATTTCGATATTTCCATTGGATGCTTCCTTTTGAAGAAGCGGCAAAGCTCCGCTCTTTACTGCATCATCCCATAAAATTTCTTCAGTTTTCTGGAAGAGAGCAGATACTCTTTCAGGAAGCAGTTTACGATCTGCATTTTTTGCCATTACAAGCTTCTTTTCGTATTTTGCCTTCAATGCTGCAGGCAGCATTGCCTGAAAGGCAGAGATTTTGTAGCATAATGTTTTTTCTGTCAGCCATTCACCTAGAGTCAAGAGCTCCTGATTAAGGACTGGATTTAAGTCCATCGGCTCTGAAATGGATTTAAGCTGCTGAAAATCGGACTCTGCTTGTAATGCTGTTACAAACCCCTGGATCTTCCTAGGTCCAAATGGAACAACAACCCTCATGCCGGGGAGAATGACACCTTCCAGATGAGAGGGTATTTTGTAGTCAAATGCCCGGTCTGTCTGTTTGGCAGGTACATCGACAATGACTCTCGCAATATTCATTCATGCTCATCCTTTAGCAAGATCGCAGCTTCTTCAAGAATTTTTACTGCAACATCCTTTTTTGCCATAAGCGGAAGCTTTTCCGAAGACCCATCTTTTTTAAAAAATGTAACAATATTGGTGTCTGTTCCAAAGCCTGCTCCTTCTGCAGTTACATTATTGGCTACGATCAGATCGGCATTTTTCCTCTTTAGCTTGCCCTGTGCATACTCATCAACCTGTTCAGTTTCAGCCGCAAACCCTATAAGGATTTGCTTCTTCTTTTTTTGTCCCAATTCGAATAATATATCTTTTGTTCTTTCAAGTTCCAATAATTCATCCCCGGGCTGTTTTTTCATTTTTTGCGCAGAAGTCACCTTTGGACGATAATCGGAGACTGCAGCGGTCTTAATGACAACATCCGCATGATCAAATTCGCTTATTGCCGCTTGATACATTTCCTCAGCAGATTCTACCTTTATCAGTTTTAAGCCAGCAGGAGCATTAATTGTAACCGGACCGGATATCAATACAACTTCAGCTCCTGCAGATACAGCTGCTTCCGCAATTGCATAGCCCATTTTACCTGAAGAATGGTTTGTAATATAACGGACAGGATCAATTTTTTCCCTTGTTGGGCCGGCAGTTATGACCACTTTCCGGCCAGATAGCTCCAATCTGGAAGGCTTAAAAAATTCTTCAATTGTATCTATAATTTTCTCTGGTTCTTCCAGCCTGCCTTTTCCAACATAGCCGCATGCAAGATACCCTTCTGAAGGCTCTATGAATCTGCATCCAAAACGATATAAGGTTTCAATATTTTTCTGGACAGCAGGATGGCTGTACATATGTACATTCATTGCAGGCGCAATCCAGATTGGTGATGAGGCCGCCAAAAGGGTTGTTGTGATCATATTGTCTGCAATTCCATTGGCCAGCTTTCCGATTACATTTGCTGTAGCAGGAGCAACTAGAATCAAATCGGCCCAATCAGCCAGGTCGATATGAGCAATTACTTTCGAATCTTTTTCATCGAAAGTGTCGGTGTAAACATCATGTCTTGAAAGAGCCTGAAAGGTTAATGGTGCTACAAACTTAGCAGCCGATTCACTTAGGATAACTTTCACCTGCGCTCCAGCCTGAGTAAGCTTGCTCGTTAAGGCTGCAGCTTTATAAACAGCAATTCCGCCGGTTACACATAATAATATCTTCTTTCCAGTCAGCATTATATGACCCCACCAATCTAAAAAAATAATTCATCTCTATGAAAAACGGCCTGCTATATATTTCTATAAGCAGCACTGGCCGTTAATGGCTTAGTTTTCATGATAGTTTTATTATGCAAGAAGAGCAGTGAATTTTCATCTAATAAAACCTTTAAACAAAAATAACAACCTTTTAAAAGGTTGTTATTCAGCGATTTTACTCGTATGATTCATTCGCAGTCTTTTCACCAAGCCGATAATGAAGCTGGTCCGCATGGATTTCCTCAAGTGCTTTTCCCACATTTTTATGTGATTTATAGCTCTCAAGCTGTGGTCTGGCATTAAGCTGAAGCTTACGGGCACGCTTGGCAGCAACAGAAACAAGTGAATATTTGGAATCAATCTTTGTCATTAGAGAATCAATAGAAGGATAAAGCATATTTATTCTACCTCCAGCATCTTTTTGTATTTAGGTTCTACACGTTCCCTGCGGCAGTGTTCTGCTACTACAATGGATTTAATTCTTTCGCAGGCAAGATCGATTTGATCATTCTCTACAACATAATCATATAAGTTCATCATTTCGATCTCTTCTTTCGCTGCACTCATGCGATTGTTAATTATATCTTCTGTCTCTGTTCCCCTGGTTACGATACGGTTCTTAAGCTCGGATAAACTAGGTGGAACCAGGAAGATGAACAAGCCGTCAGGGAATTTCTCACGCACTTGGCGGGCACCCTGAACTTCGATTTCAAGAAAAACATCTTTGCCCCGGTCCAGTGTTTCTCTTACATAATCAACTGGCGTTCCGTAGTAGTTACCGACGAACTCTGCATATTCAAGCAGCTTATCCTGCCTGATCAGCTCTTCAAACTCTTCACGCGTTTTGAAAAAATAATCAACTCCATTGACTTCTCCTGCTCTCGGAGATCTCGTTGTCATTGATATGGAGTATTCAAACGCAGTATCAGGCTGAGCAAATATCTCTTTTCTTACTGTTCCTTTTCCTACACCTGAGGGTCCGGATAGAACAATCAATAACCCTTTTTCTTTCATTTATAAAATCCTACCCTTCCTCAACAATTTCATCACGGTCATTTAATCGGTGCGCAACAGTTTCCGGCTGGACCGCAGACAAAATGACATGGTCACTGTCCATAACGATAACAGCCCGGGTGCGCCTTCCATATGTAGCATCTATTAAAGAGCCCCGGTCACGTGCGTCCTGAATGATCCGTTTAATCGGGGCAGATTCTGGACTGACTATTGATATTATCCGGTTGGCAGAGACAATATTGCCAAATCCGATATTGATCAGTTTAATTGACATTTGGGTCCTCCAATCATCAGTTATTTATTTTGACCCCCAGAGCCGGAATCTAAACAACTGCTATTCAATATTTTGAACTTGTTCCTTCATTTTTTCCAGTAAACTCTTTATTTCAACCACTTCGGCAGCTATCTCTGCACTGTTTGCCTTGGAGCCGATTGTATTGGCCTCCCGGTTCATTTCCTGCAGAATAAAGTCAAGTTTTCTTCCAGCCGGTTCTGAAAGCTGAAGGGTCTTTTCAAATTGGCTAATATGACTTTGAAGTCTTGTCAGTTCTTCACTGATATCCGCTTTATCAGCGAACATCGCTACCTCTGTTAAAATTCTCGGTTCATCCACCTGGCCATCAAGAAATTCTCTCATACGCTTTTCCAATCTCTCCCGGTAAAGCTGCACGACTTTTGGAGTGTACTCTCTCAGCTTGAGGACCCTGCTGCTTAAAAGACTAAGATGGCTTCGTAGATCTTTTTCCAGCTCATCCCCCTCAAGCCTCCTCATCTCAGTTAACTGCAGGCATGCTTCTTCAGCAGCAGAAAGGACCAGCTGGCTCAATTCTTCATTGCCGGACTCCTTTTCTTCTATACCAATCAGTTCTTCCCGTATGATATTCCCGATGGATAGATCCGTTGAGATTTGGTACTTTGTTTGAATTGCAGTTATGTATTGATAATATTCATCCAATAGTTCCCAATCAACATTAACTTTCCTGCTGGACAGGCCATCGCCGTCAATGGTGATATAAACCTCGATTCTGCCTCTTTTGATATGCCCGTTAAGCTTTTTCTTAATCTTGTCTTCGATATGCATCAGCTGTCTGGGCATTCTGATCTGAAACTCGGAAAAACGATGGTTTACAGTCTTTATTTCAACCGTAATGGAACATTGCCCGGATTCTTTCTTGCTTCTGCCATAACCAGTCATGCTTACTGCCATTTCTCACACTTCCTTTTGGGAAAAGCACAGCTTATAAAAAGCACTATTACTTTCAGTTAGCGGCATGATGCCTGTGCAGTTATGTATAAAAATCAAGTAATGATGTAGATTTATATGTTTGCGCAAAAAAGAAAGGTAATAGAGTTCTTCTCTACTACCTAAAGGATTATAACATATTTCATTTTGTTTTTCTTGCCAAAAATGTGCCTGCCAGTAAAAATGTTGGTACGGCTGAGAGTCCTGTGATCATAAACCAGTCGCGCAATTCAATTGGGACGGTGTGAAAAATTGGCTGAAGCGGCGGATAGTATATGACAACCAGCACTAAAGCAAGGGACGAGATGACTGCCCAGACTAAATATTTATTGCCGAAAGGATTTCTCGAGAATACAGATTTTTCACTGCGGCAATCAAATACATGAATCAGCTGTGCCATTACCAATGTAGCAAATGCTACTGTCTGTGCATACGCAAGATGTTCCGGATTTGCCCTATAGGCAAAAATGAACGCCAGCAATGTCACAAGGCCAATTAAAAAACCTCTGGAAACTACTTTCCAGCCAAGCCCTCTTGAAAATACACCTTCCTTTGGACTCCTCGGCTTCCGCTTCATCACATTTTCCTCTGGCTGGTCAAGGCCAAGAGCCATTGCAGGAAGTCCATCCGTTACAAGGTTCACCCAGAGAATCTGGATTGGCACTAAGGGCAGCGGAAGGGCAAGAAGCATAGCAAACAGCATAACCAGAATTTCACCAACATTGGATGCAAGCAGATATCTGATAAACTTTCGAATATTCTCGTAAATATTTCTTCCTTCTTTTATCGCGGCTTTTATGGTAGCAAAATTGTCATCGAGCAGTACCAGAGCGGAGGCCTCTTTGGCAACATCGGTCCCTGTTATGCCCATCGATATTCCGATATCTGCTGCTTTAATGGCCGGGGCATCATTGACACCATCCCCTGTCATGGCAACAATATGGCCTCTGTTCTGGAGAGCCTTTACAATTTTCAATTTATGCTCAGGTGATACTCTGGCAAATACTGCGACATCCTCAACCACATCTTCAAGATCTTCAACCGCCATCTCTGCCAGGTCTTTGCCCTGAAGGACTTTAGAGCCTTGTGTTAAAATGCCTAACTGCTTGGCAATTGCCTGTGCAGTAATCACATGATCTCCTGTAATCATGATCGTTTTAATTCCTGCTTCCTTGCATTCCTTGACTGCTTCCCTTACCTCAGGCCTTGGCGGATCAATCATCCCCTGCAGCCCGATAAATGTTAATCCCTTCTCCGCCTCTTTCTCATCAAGAATGACATTTTTTGAGGGGATTTCCTTAAAGCCAATCGCTATCGTTCTCAAGGCTTGAGAAGCTAGATCTTCTATCGCTCCCTGAATTTCACCTGTGAGCTCCCTCGAAAGAATCTGACGCTTCCCCTCCCAAAGAACCGATTCACTCTTTCCGACTAATACATCGGGTGCTCCTTTGGTTACTATAAATTGCCTTCCGTTATGATCCTTTACCACAACACTCATCATTTTTCGGGCTGAGTCAAACGGAAACTCATTGATAATCTGGAATTGGTTTAACAGACTGCTCCTGTTATAGCCCGCCTTCATGGCCGCTACTAGCAGAGCCCCTTCTGTCGGATCTCCATCAATCACAAACTCATTATTTTTCTGCTGTATTTCAGCATGGTTGCATAACATGCCAAACATCAGCATTTGCTGGAGTGCTTTATCACTTTTCGGTTCAATTTGATTCTCATTTCTATAAAAATGGCCTTGCGGCTCATAGCCGATACCATCTACTCTCCACTCTTTCCCGCCGCTCCAGAGATGCGTAACTGTCATTTTGTTTTGAGTCATAGTGCCAGTTTTGTCTGAACATATCACAGATGCACAGCCCAGTGTTTCAACCGCTGGAAGCTTCCGGACGATTGCTTTTTTTCTTATCATTCTTTGTACCCCAAGCGACAGAGCTACCGTCACGATGGCCGGGAGCCCTTCTGGAATGGCTGCTACTGCCAAGGAAACACCGGCAAGGAACATTGTATATAATTCCTGCCCCTGCACCACACCAGCCACAACAACAAGGACAGTCAGTAAAATCGCTGCCGTAATGAGGATTTTGCCCAGCTGTTCCAATCTTCTCTGAAGCGGAGTCGTCATTGTTTCAGCATTCTGCAGAAGATCAGCAATCTGCCCCATGGCAGTATTCATCCCTGTTCCGACAACTACGCCCAGTCCATTGCCACGGGTTACCATAGTCCCCATAAAAGCCATGTTCTCCATATCTCCAATAGCCAGATTAGCAGTTTTCAAGGAACCGGTCCTTTTTTGGACAGGAAGAGATTCTCCAGTCAAAGCGGATTCCTCAATTTCCAGGCTATTGGACTCTACGATTCTCATATCTGCTCCAATTCTGTCACCTGTCGCAAATTTCAATAGGTCCCCTGCCACCACTTCTTTGGAAGGGATCTTCTTCCATTGTCCATCACGCAATGCAATAACTTGAGGAGCTGATAATTCCTTAAGTGCGTGCAAAGACTTTTCCGCTTTTCTCTCCTGAAAGAAACCCAAAAAGCCATTTATGACTACAATTGCAATAATGGCAATTGCATCAATATATTCACCAAGCAGCCCTGATATTAAGGTTGCTGCTAACAGGACAAGAACCATGAAATCTTTAAATTGACTAAAAAATAAGAGTAAAGCTGACTGCTTTTCTCCCTCTTTCAACTCATTATAACCATATTGTTTATGCCGTTTTTTTACATCATCCTCTGTTAAGCCCGCCTTAATATCTGTATTTAAGGCTTGCTCAACCTCCCTTTCATTCATTTCATGGAACTTCATCCGGACATCACACTTCCTCCTTTGTGGTTTGAGAAAAGCCATGAGCTGCATGGAGAAGGGATACAATAGTAAAGAAATTCATCAGCACTCACAGCCAGACTTTAAGAGAATCCGCCAGATGGCAGACCGTCCTGCTTCTTCTGGTCAATCAAGTGAAGCAGAGTTGTCCAATCTCACTCTAAAGAAAGCATATTCAGCCCTGTCCAAAAAAATGCTATTATTAAAAAGAAAAGCGGAAGCGCCTTGCCCACCCCCGACAAGCACAAGACGGGGCTCCCGGAAAGGCGTCCTTTGCCTTTTTGGGAGGTCCGTCTTGTGACCTCGAGGGGGTAGGCGCTGGAGCTAGACAGTATTAGAAAAGCGGAAGCGCCTTGCCCACCCCCGGTATCTCGAGGGGGTAGGCTGCTTGCGCCAGACAGTTATCGAAGTACGAAGATATATATTCTGATATTATAGAAAAGCGGAACCCCCTAGCGAAGACATTAAGCCAAGTCTTAAAACTTGATTTTTATTATTTAAATGAAAGAATAATGTATATCTGCAGCAAGTGATAGGCTGTTATTTTTAATAGAAGAGGATGTTCCAATATGTCATTTGATGGTTTGTTTACAAGAGCAATGACGAAAGAGCTTATAGATACTTTAAAGGGCGGCAGAATCAATAAGATTCAGCAGCCTTATAAGAATGAAATTATTTTAGTTGTGCGGGCAAATGGGAGGAATCACAGGCTCTTGCTGTCAGCCCATCCAAGCTATGCGAGAGTCCAGCTTACCAATGAAGCACATGAAAATCCATCAGAGCCTCCGATGTTCTGCATGCTTTTAAGAAAGCATCTGGAAGGATACATACTTGAAGATGTCCATCAAATCGGGCTTGACCGTATAATCGTGTTTGAAGTTAAAGGCAGGAATGAGATTGGTGATACATCCTATAAACAGCTGATTGTTGAGATAATGGGCAGACACAGTAATATTACATTGGTGGATAAATCCCGCAATATTATTCTAGATAGCGTCAAACATGTATCTTATGCAGTTAATAGCCATCGTGCGATTTTGCCTGGACAGGAGTATATTCTCCCTCCGTCCCAGGATAAAATGAATCCTTTCGAAGCAGACAAAGACGATATACTTCGTAAGATCGACTTTAACAGCGGGAAAGTGGATAAACAGCTCGTAGCGAGCTTCGCTGGAATTTCACCGCTTTTTGCAAAAGAAGTCATACACCAAGCTGGTCTTATAAACAGAACAACTGTTCCAAACAGCTTCCAGCAATTAATAGGCTCCCTAAAGGACCATTCCATAAGGCCAGCCATTACAGCAGGTGAACAAAAGGAAAGCTTTTATTTATTGCCTCTCCAGCATATAAAAGGGGAAAGCAGGGAATTTAATTCCTTGAGCGAAATGCTGGACCGCTTTTATTTTGGAAAAGCGGAAAGAGACCGGGTCAAACAGCAATCCAATGACCTTGAACGATTTATAGTAAATGAGAAAGAAAAGAATGAGAAAAAAATTGAAAAGCTAAAAAGAACCCTCCATGAAGCAGAAAATGCCGATAAACATCAATTATATGGAGAATTAATCACAGCCAATATTTATGCGATCCAAAAAGGGATGAAGGAAGCGGAAGTCATCAATTATTACGATGAAAATGGCGGAGCGGTTATCATTCCGCTGGATCCACAGAAGACTCCTTCAGAGAATGCACAAAAATATTTTACAAAATACCAAAAAGCAAAAAATGCAGTAATTGCCGTAAAAGAGCAAATTAAGAAGGCGGAAGAGGAAGCGTCATACTTCGATTCTCTTCTGCAGCAAGTAGAAACTGCATCAACAAGAGACATTGCCGAAATTAGAGAAGAGCTTGTTGAAGGCGGTTATATTAGAGAAAGGCAAAGACGGGGCAATAAAAAACAGCAGAGCCTTAAGCCTGTTCTTGACCGCTATACTTCCACAGACGGAACCGAAATATTGGTTGGAAAAAACAACAAGCAGAATGATTATTTAACGAACAAGTTGGCCGCAAGGGATGAGATCTGGCTGCATACAAAGGATATCCCTGGTTCACATGTGGTTATCCGAAGCAAGGAACCGGCAGAAAATACAATTCTTGAAGCTGCATCTCTCGCAGCATACTTCAGCAAAGCCCGTAATTCCAGTTCAGTACCAGTTGACTTCACCCAAGTCCGGCATGTTAAAAAACCAAGTGGAGCGAAACCTGGATTTGTCATATATGACCATCAGCAGACAGTTTACGTTACGCCTGATGAAGAAACGGTGCTGTCATTAAAGCAAAGTCTGTAAATAAATGAAAAAAGCAAGCTCAGATGCTTGCTTTTTCATTTATCAAAAACTGCTTTATTGTGTTACTTTTCCCCACTCTGCAGGATCTTTTCGCCATTCTACCAGCTTCTTCATATCCTTTTCCTGAATATAGCCATTTTCAACGGCTACTTCTGTCAGAGCTTCAATATCGGTCAGGGTATATGCTTCAATTTTCTCTTTGTCCAGCATTTCCTTTCCTTTTTCCAGCTGGTATGTAAAGATAGCTGCAACACCCAGCACTTCACAGCCCGCTTCTCTTAAAGCCTTGACAGCAGTGATAGCACTTCCTCCTGTTGAAATCAGATCTTCAACAACAACAACCTTCTGGCCTTTGTCAGCTTTTCCTTCAATTTGCTTGCCTTTCCCATGGCCCTTAGCCTTTGAGCGGACATAGCACATAGGCAGTTCCATAATGTCACTTACCCAGGCAGCATGCGGAATGCCTGCTGTTGCTGTACCTGCAATTAGTTCTGCTTCAGGAAATTTGTCCAGAATGATTGATTTAAGGCCAGCAGCTATTTCTTTTCTAACTTCAGGGTATGACAATGTAAGACGGTTATCGCAATAGATTGGAGCACGTAATCCTGAAGACCATATAAATGGATCGTTTGGGTTTAATGCAACTGCTTTTATATCTAATAATTTTTCTGCTATTTTACGCTTCATTTAGAACGCCCTCCCAAGATTGCTTGCATTGAATATATTTTTCAAATGGATTTTCCGCTCTTGTAATCGATCGGCCTACTACAATTGCGGAAGCCCCTTCCTTTCTGGCGAATTCAGGTGTTGCCACTCTTTTCTGATCTCCGGAGTCGTCAGATAACAGTCGTATTCCCGGTGTTACAGTCAAAAAGGAAGATCCTATTCGCGAACTTATCTCCCTTGCCTCAAGACTTGAACATACTACCCCATCAAGTCCTGCTTCTTTGGCAAGCTTGGCATAATGAAGAACAGATTCGTTTAATGAAGCAGGAATTAACTGCTCTGATTTCATTTGCTGTTCGGATGTGCTTGTCAGCTGCGTCACAGCAATACAAGATGGCCTTTTCCCTGAACTTCCGGCTTCAAGTCCTTCACGTGCTGCTTCCATCATGGCTTTTCCTCCTGCGGCATGGACATTAACCATATCGCAGCCAAGCCCGGCAAGCCTCTTCATTGCACTTTTAACAGTATTAGGAATATCATGAAGCTTGAGATCAAGGAAGATCTCATGCCCTTGTTCTTTTAGTTCGTGAACGATGGAAGGACCCTCCTGATAAAATAACTCCATGCCGACCTTTAGAAATAATTTTTCATTTTCAAAGTTTTTCAGAAAATGATTAACTTCCATTTTCCCTGAAAAATCAAGAGCAATAATGAGCGGCTTTTTCATTCTTCTTCCAGCTCCTTCCTATACATTCTGAAATATGTTCATATCCAAGGTTTTCAATAAGTTCGGGCAGCCTATCGATAATTTTCGGACACACAAAAGGATCTACGAAGTTAGCTGTTCCAACCGCTACTGCACTTGCACCCGCATAGAAGTATTCGATTACATCCTCTGCAGATTCAATGCCGCCCATTCCGATTATAGGAAGGGACACCTGCTGGCTCACTTCATAAATCATCCTTAGCGCGACAGGCTTAATGGCTGGCCCTGAAAGTCCCCCTGTTCTATTTGCCAAAATCGGATTGCCTGTTTTTAGATCGATTCTCATGCCAACAAGCGTGTTGATCATTGTTAAACCGTCAGCTCCGCCATCTTCCACTGCTTTCGCCATTTCTACAATATTTGTGACATTTGGTGAAAGCTTTACATAGACAGGAACCTCTGAAACCTCTTTTACTTTTTTCGTTAGGTTTTTAGCAATTTCCGGTATAGTCCCAAAGGCAATTCCGCCTGTTTTTACATTCGGACAGGAGATGTTGAGCTCAAGCGCATGTACATTCGGGCTTTCAGAAATTCTTTTGGCAACCGCAACATAATCCTCTTCCTGCGAACCAGCTACATTGGCAATGATCGGTACATCATATTGTTCAAGCCAGATCAGTTCTTCATTCACCACTTTTTCCAGTCCTGGATTCTGCAGTCCTATTGCATTCAGCATTCCTGCTGAGGTCTCAGCCACTCTTGGTGTTGGATTTCCAAAACGGGGCTCAAAGGTTGTCGCCTTAATCATGATCGCACCCAATTGGCTCAAATCATACATTTGGCTGAATTCTCTTCCGAAGCCAAAGCATCCTGATGCAGGCATGATTGGATTTTTTAATTCCAGTCCAGGCAGATTGACATTTAATGAGTTCATAGAACTACCTCCCCTGCTTTAAAGACCGGTCCGTCACTGCAGACTTTTTTATAACTGTATCCATCAGGATCATCCCCTGTATGGCAAACGCATGCAAAGCACGCTCCGATGCCGCAGCCCATTCGTTCTTCCAATGAAAGGTATACCGTTTTATGAGAGTATTGATTTTCAAGCGCCTTCAGCATCGGCGTTGGGCCGCATGAATATAAAACATCGAAATTAATATTAAATTTATTAATAACATCTGTAACAAAGCCTTTCGTTCCTGCACTTCCATCAGCTGTAGCCAGATAGGTCTCGCCCAGCTGAGCAAACTTTTCTTCATAGAAAACCGCACTTGCTGACTGAAAGCCAAGGACATGTATCACCTTAACACCATGGCTTACAAGCTGTTTGGACAACTCATATAAAGGGGGGACTCCAATTCCGCCTCCCACAAGAAGTGCTGTATCCCCCCGGCCAGCTTCACTGATAGGAAACCCATTTCCCAGCGGCCCCAATACATCTGTGTAATCGCCAGGTTTTTTTTCTGAAAGCATCACCGTTCCCCTGCCTTCAGCACGATATATCATCTTAAACTGGCTTTCATCAGGTAAAATCTCTGCAATGCTGATCGGCCTTCTTAGCATCGGGTCATAACCCCCGGATATTTTCAAATGCACAAATTGCCCGGGCACTTTCATTTCATGAACAAGCTCACCTTGAAGGGTGAGCTCGTAAATGTTTTCGGCAAGTTTATTTTGCGATATTACAGTGCAGTGTTCTTGTCTGATCAAGTTAAAACCGCCTCCCGGACTTGTTCTGGCTTATCCATCGCATCTGCTGAGAAATTCATTGATTCGATTACTTGAAGGATTGCTTCTGCCGTATCCAGGGAAGTAAGGCATGGCACGCCATTTTCCACCGATTCACGGCGGATGCGGAAGCCATCTCTGGCAGGCTGCTTTCCTTTTGTTAGAGTATTTATAACAAATTGCGCTTCGCCATTTCTGATGACATCCAGAAGGTTTGGCCCTTCTGAGCCGATCTTTCCAGTCACCTTTACAGGAATGCCGGCAGATTTAAGGAATAACGCTGTTCCGCTCGTTGCCATTAGCCTGTAGCCGATGGATACAAATCTCTTTGCCAGCTGCAGCGCCTCATCCTTATCCTTATCTGCGACAGTCATTAGTACGGTTCCAAACGGCTGGATTTTCATGCCGGAAGCAACAAGGCCTTTATAAAGGGCTTTTTCAAGCGTTGAATCTTTTCCCATAACTTCTCCAGTTGACTTCATTTCAGGCCCTAAAGTGATGTCTACTCTTCTTAATTTTGCAAAAGAGAACACTGGGACTTTTACAAACACGCCTTTTCTCTCCGGCAGGAGGCCAGATCCGCAGCCCTGCTGAGCCAATGTTTGGCCCATGATAACTTTCGTGGCGATTTTGGCCATTGGCACGTTTGTAATCTTGCTCAAGAAAGGAACCGTCCGGCTTGAACGCGGGTTGACTTCCAGGACATATACTTCCCCTTTTGCCACTACATACTGGATATTCAGGAGACCTATAATGCCAAGGCCCTTAGCCATCTTCTCGGTATACTCAACAAGCTTGTCTTTGATTGCTTCTGATATATTTTGCGGAGGATAGACGGCAATGGAATCTCCTGAGTGTACTCCAGCTCTTTCAATATGCTCCATGATGCCTGGAATAAGCACATTTTCTCCATCCGAAATGGCGTCCACTTCTATCTCCTTCCCAGTCAGATACCGGTCGATCAATACTGGATGCTCTGGATTTACTTTAACAGCGTTTTCCATATAATGAAGAAGCTCGGCTTCTTTATATACTATCTCCATGGCCCTTCCGCCAAGTACATATGATGGTCGGACAACTACGGGATAACCGATTTCACCAGCAACCGCTACTGCCTGCTCCACTGATAAGGCAGTCTTTCCTTTTGGCATCGGAATGCCAAGCTCTGCAAGAGCTTGCTCAAATTTATCCCGGTCCTCTGCCCGGTCTACATTTTCAAGAGAAGTTCCGAGAATTTTCACGCCTCTCTTTACCAGATCTGCTGCAAGGTTAATCGCTGTTTGTCCGCCAAATTGCACAACTACACCTTCTGGCTTCTCAAGATCAATGATGTGCATAACATCTTCAATCGTCAGCGGCTCAAAATATAGCTTATCGGAGATGCTAAAGTCAGTAGAAACAGTTTCCGGATTATTATTAATGATGATTGCTTCATAACCTGCTTCCTTGATGGCCCATACTGCGTGGACAGTTGAATAGTCAAACTCCACTCCCTGGCCAATTCGAATAGGACCTGAGCCGAGAACAACAACACTTTTGCGGCCGGTTACATCCGATTCGTTCTCATCTTCGTAAGTTCCATAGAAATACGGTGTTTCAGATTCAAATTCTGCTGCACATGTATCAACCATTTTATAAACCGGTACAATATCTTGTTCTTTTCTCCAGCTGTATACTTCCATTTCACTTGAATCCCACAGCCTGGCAATCACCAGATCGGCAAATCCCATTTCCTTTGCAGCTTTCCCTGTTTCAGGGTCAAAAGGATTTTCTGTTAATACACTCTCAAAATCTATGATTTTCTTAATCTTATGAAGGAAGAATAGATCAATCATACTCCATTCATGGATCGTCTCGATGGTGACTCCCCTTCTAATGGCTTCTCCGATATAAAACAAACGTTCATCGCCTGCTTTTCGAATCCGCTTTTCGATCAATTCATTCGAAATTTGGTCAGCATCCTTCAGCTCAAGATGATAAATGTTGGCTTCAAGTGAACGGACTGCTTTCAGAAGAGATTCTTCAAATGTGCGGCCTATTGCCATCACTTCACCTGTAGCCTTCATTTGGGTCCCAAGCGAACGGTTCGCAGATTCAAATTTATCGAACGGCCAGCGTGGAATTTTAGAGACAATATAATCCAATGCCGGTTCAAAGCAGGCATATGTTTTTCCTGTCACAGGATTCATCATTTCATCAAGTGTCAGCCCCACCGCTATCTTGGCTGCCAGTTTGGCAATCGGATATCCTGTTGCCTTGGATGCAAGTGCTGATGAACGGCTGACACGCGGGTTAACTTCAATGATGTAATAATTGAAGCTATCCGGATCAAGTGCCAGCTGGACATTGCATCCTCCTTCAATCTCAAGGGCGCGGATAATTTTTAATGAAGTGTTTCTAAGCAGCTGATATTCACGATCACTTAAAGTTTGGCTTGGAGCTACAACAATGGAATCACCTGTGTGGACACCTACAGGATCGAAGTTTTCCATATTGCAGACAACAATCGCATTGTCATTGGAGTCTCGCATCACTTCATACTCAATTTCTTTGAAGCCCGCAATGCTCTTTTCAAGCAGGCACTGTGTTACAGGGCTGTTCTTCAAGCCGCTTGTCACAATTTCGATTAACTCTTCTTCATCGTGGCAGATTCCCCCGCCTGTCCCCCCTAATGTAAAAGCAGGGCGTACGATGACCGGATAGCCAATCCTATTTACAAACTTATAGGCTTCTTCAAGATTATGGATAATTTCACTTTCAGGCACCGGCTCGCCTAGTTCATTCATCAGATTTCTGAAAAGATCCCGGTCTTCCGCTTTTTGAATAGCAGATAATTTTGTACCGAGGATTTCAACCCCACATTCTTCCAACACACCTGATTCAGCAAGTTCTACTGCCAGGTTTAATCCTGTCTGTCCCCCAAGAGTAGGTACAAGGGCATCAGGGCGTTCTTTTCGGATGATGCGGCTGACGAATTCCAGCGTAAGCGGCTCAATATATACTGCGTCAGCAATTTCAGTATCTGTCATGATGGTAGCAGGATTGGAATTTACTAGAATGACACGATAACCTTCTTCTTTCAATGCAATGCAGGCCTGTGTTCCAGCATAATCAAACTCTGCTGCCTGTCCGATGACAATTGGTCCTGATCCGATAACTAAAATGCTTTTTATATCTGTACGCTTTGGCATGCTGCAGCACCTTCCTCTTTATGTGATTCAATCATTTGCAGGAATTGTTCAAATAATCCATTTGCATCCTCCGGTCCCGGTGAAGCCTCAGGGTGATATTGCACAGTGAACGCCGGGACTTCTTTATGTTTCAAACCTTCAATCGTTCCATCGTTTAATGCAATATGTGTTACTTCCAGAAGACTACCCGAGATGGAGTTTTCTTCCACTGAATATCCATGGTTTTGAGATGTTAATGCGACTTTTCCGGTTTGCAAATCTTTTACCGGATGGTTTGAACCGCGATGGCCGAATTTCATTTTTTCTGTATTGGCACCGCATGCGAGGGCAAAAAGCTGATGTCCCAGGCAAATCCCAAAAATCGGCACGTTTCCTAACAGACCTTTAATCATTGTGATGGCTTCCGGAACATCTTTCGGGTCTCCCGGCCCATTTGAAAGCATAACCCCATCCGGGCTCATGCTGAGTATTTCTTCAGCTGTTGTATTATATGGTACAACAATCACATCACAATCCCGTTTGTTTAATTCTCTTAAGATACCGTGTTTCATGCCGAAATCTACAAGGACTACCCTTCTGCCGCGTCCGGGGCTTGGATAAGGTGTCTTAGTTGAAACTTGCTTAACCTGATCGTTTCGCAGCTTGGTTGCCCGCAGTTTTTCTAAGATTAATTCCGGGTTTTCACTTATGCTGCAAATAGCACCTTTCAGCGTACCATGCTGCCTGATAATCCTTGTTAATTTTCTAGTATCAATCCCAGCGATCCCAGGGATGTTTTTCATCTCAAAGTATTCAGCAATTGACTGTTCATTTCTCCAGTTTGATGGAAACTCGCTTGCTTCTTTTACAATGAACCCGGAGATGGCAGGGGAGATGGATTCAAAATCATCTCGATTAATTCCATAATTTCCTATTAAAGGGTATGTCAATGTTACAATTTGTCCACAGTAGGAAGGGTCAGAGAGAATTTCCTGATAACCCGTCATTCCTGTATTGAATACTACCTCTCCAATCGAATTCGTATCGCTTCCAAAGCCTTTTCCAATAAAAATTGTTCCGTCTTCCAGAATCAGCTGTTTTTTCATGCTTTTACACTCCCTCTGTTCCAAACAATTTTTCCTTCAGCTATTGTCATGACTGGCCAGCCTTTACAATCCCAGCCAGTAAATGGCGTGTTTTTCCCTTTTGATAAGAACTGAACAGGGTCAATCTTTTCCTGGCGGTTTAGATCTAGCAGGACAAGATCAGCGATTTCACCTGCTTCCAATTTTCCTGATTGAATGCCGAACGCCTTTGCTGGCTTGATCGTTAAATAATCAATCACCTGTTTTAGCGTGAATATCCCCTTCTCGACAAAGTGTGTGTATAGAAGCGGGAAGGCTGTCTCAAGTCCAACAATCCCAAAAGGCGCCAGCTCCATCCCCTCTTCTTTTTCCGCTGCTGTGTGAGGTGCATGGTCGGTCGCGATAAAATCAATCGTGCCGTCCAATAATCCTTCTATTAAGGCAGATCGGTCATCTGCCCCTCTTAATGGAGGATTCATTTTAAAGTTTGCATCCAGACCTGGGATATCCTCTTCACATAGAAGGAGGTGATGAGGTGTCACTTCGGCCGTTACCTTGATGCCTGCCCGCTTTGCATCTCTTACCACCCTGACAGACTCTTTCGTGCTGATATGGCAGACATGATAATGGCAGCCAGCAGCTTCGGCAAGGAGTACATCCCTTGCGATTTGCACTGATTCACAGACGGAAGGAATACCATTTAAACCATTCTCTTTAGCAAAAACTCCATCATGTACGGAACCTTTGTTAATGAGGGTATTTTCTTCGCAGTGCGCAACAATCGGCATGCTTATCTCTGCGGCATTCCTCATTGCCTGCAGCATCATGGCTGCTGATTGAACCCCAACTCCGTCATCTGTAAAAGCAAACGCTCCAGCTTCTTTCAGTGCTTTAAAATCTGTTAATTCCTGGCCAAGCTCACGGATCGTAATCGATGCATATGGCAAAACCTTGACCGACGCAGTCTCTTCAATACGGCAGTTCAATTTATCAAGCTGTTCTTTCGTATCAGGTACAGGCCGGGTATTCGGCATGGCAGCAACCGTTGTGAAACCGCCTTTGGCTGCTGCTTTAGTGCCAGTTTCAATGGTCTCTTTCTTTTCACCGCCAGGTTCACGCAAGTGTACATGGAGATCTATAAAGCCTGGTGCAATCAATAAGCCTTCAGCATCAATCACTTCCTGTGCCTTTTCCTCGATACCTGCACCTATCCCGGCAATTTTTCCTGACTTTATGTAAATGTCAGTTTTTACAAAGTTCCCTTCTTTAGTAAGCAACTGGCCATTTTTGATTAATATTGACATGATTAGCTCCCCCTTCAATATGTTCAATCGATCTTTTTAGTACAGCCATTCGGATGTACACACCATTTTGCATTTGTTTGAAGATTCTGGAACGCTCACATTCCACCAGGCAATCTGCTATTTCCACACCCCGATTTACAGGGGCCGGATGCATGATAATGCTGTTTGGCTTCATTTTTGTTTCACGCTCTTCTGTAAGGCCGTATGCCAGGTGGTATTCTTCAGCCGTTTGATTGGCTTTGGATTCATGCCGCTCATGCTGGATTCTCAGCAGCATGACAGCATCAGCGGTTTCAATAGCTGTATCAACATCTTCATACATGCCATTTTCAAGCAATTCTTCATTGAACCATTCTTTTGGTCCGGAGAAAACAACCTTCGCACCGAGCCGGACAAGTGCATCTGCATTGGATCTTGCGACACGGCTATGGGCAATATCACCGATGATGGCTACTTTTAATCCTTCAAAGGAACCGAATTCCTGTTTAATTGTCAGCAGGTCTAGCAGGGATTGTGTTGGATGGTGGCCGCAGCCATCCCCTGCATTAAGGATAGAAACACCGCTTTTATCTGTTAATTCGTCAAAGTAGCGGTCCTGGCTATGGCGAATGACTACTGCATGCACTCCGATTGCTTCAAGTGTTTTTACCGTATCGTATAGTGACTCACCCTTCGATACACTTGACGTACTGACTTCAAATGGGATTATGTCCAATCCAAGCCGCCTTTCCGCAACTTCAAAGCTGCACTTTGTCCTTGTGCTATTCTCAAAAAAGAGGTTGGCGACAAAAACCTTTTGTTCAGGAGTCCATGTTCCGCCGTTTAAAAAGTATTGTGCATCATTAAGTATTTTATTGATTTCTTTAATCTCTAGCTCTGAGGTAGTGAGCAAATGTTTCAATTTTTTTCCTCCTCTTCAAAAAAAGCACCCTGCCGATTTGGTCAGGGTGCTGCAAAGTTGAGGCAGCCAGATATACGGATACACTGATCCCCGTATAGCAGGTTTGCCGCCAACACCCTTATAAGCCTCTCGGGACTTAGTTAAAAAGCGTTAAGCTACATTATTTTTTTTTTCATTTTCAGCTTCAAACATATCTTCCTTAGCCTCTTCTCTTCCAGGGAGAATCAGGTTCAGGAGAACGCCGCTGATCGCTGCCAGAGCCATTCCTTCCAGTTTGAATGCCCAAATTTCGATATGGGCTCCGCCAATTCCGAGTACAAGGATGACGGATGCGATAACCAGGTTACGGTTGTTTCCAAAATCCACCTTGCTGTCAACAAGCATTCTTAATCCTGATGAAGCGATGATCCCGAACAGCAGGATCGACACGCCGCCCATTACTGGAGTAGGGATCGAGCTGATCAGTGCTGTTACCTTGCCAATGAATCCGAAGATGATGGCGATGACTGCAGCACCTGCCAGTACATAGACACTGTATATTTTTGTGATGGCCAGTACGCCAATGTTTTCACCGTAAGTTGTCTTTGGCGGACCCCCGATTAATGCCGAGATCATTGTTCCTGTTCCATCAGCAAGGATGGAGCGGTGAAGACCCGGTTCTTTAATATAGTCTCTCCCAACTACTTTTCCAAGGACAAGCTGATGCCCGATATGTTCAGAGATTGTCACAACAGCCACCGGAATCATTAGAAGTGCCAGATCCAGGGTTATCCTCACTTCATAATCAGCGAACGGAATTATGAACTCCGGCATTTCGAACCAGGCTGCCTGCTGTACAAGTGAGAAGTCTATAAGGCCCACAGCCAGTGAGTAAACATACCCGATGATGATACCTGCAAGAATCGGCACCATGCTGAGCATTCCTTTTGCATAGATGGAGAAGATAATTGTTGCACCTAAAGTGATGAGCGCCGCTGAAAAATGCAGCATGCTGTATTCACCCGTTTCAGGGTTGTTCATGGCCATACCGACTGCTGTGCCTGCTAATGCCAAACCGATTACGATGATAACCGGGCCGACCACGATGGGTGGAAGCAGATTCATAATCCAGCGGTAGCCAGCTTTTTTGATGATTAATGCTACGGCTCCATATACTAGTCCTGCCATAAAGCTTCCGATCATGGCAGCACCTGGTCCGCCAGCTGCTTTTGCTGCGATGATCGGAGCAATGAAAGCGAAAGATGACCCTAAGTATGCCGGTACCTGCCATTTTGTTATGATGAGGAAAGCGATTGTTGCCAGTCCGCTTGAGATTAAAGCTATGGCAGGATTTAATCCTACTAAGAAAGGTACAAGTATAGTGGCTCCAAACATTGCGAATAAGTGCTGTAAACTTAATGTCAGCCAATGGGCTGGTTTTGGAACATCTTTTATATCTAGAATAGGCTTATGCATCCCAATCTCTCCTCTTCATTTTATTAAAAAACCCTCCTTGCCAGATCCGCAAAGAGGGTAAAAGAGCACAGCAAAAGACAGACTGCTTCTGCTGAGTTCCCCTTTGCCAGCCTCTCTGGACTGCATTTAAAAGGGCTATTTAATTTTCAAAAATGCTTACTTGATCGTTTTCATCCACTTCCTTCAGCTCAACAACAATTTTCTCCGAACTGGAGGTTGGAATGTTTTTTCCTACATAATCAGCTCTTATCGGAAGCTCTCTATGGCCCCGGTCCACGAGTACTGCCAGCTGAATCTGCGATGGCCTTCCGATGTCAATCAGCGCATCAAGAGCGGCTCTGACCGTTCTTCCTGTATAAAGAACATCATCGACCAAGATCACTTTCTGATCATTTATATCTTTTGGAACATCTGAGCCTTTGACTAGCGGCTCCTGATTATCAGTCTTTTTTGTAAGATCATCTCTATAGAGAGTGATATCAAGTTCGCCTACATCAATTTTGGCACCTTCTATTTGTTCGATCCGCTCGGCCAGGCGGTTCGCCAGGTAAATCCCCCTTGTGCGGATTCCAATCAGGATGCAATGTTCGATCCCTTTATTTTTCTCTATGATTTCATGAGCTATCCTTGTCAGCGCTCTCCTGATTGCCTGGTCATCCAAAACAATTGCTTTTTGCTGCGGCATTCTGACTCACCTCTATTATCTGATTCTCTTCTGTTAATGTTATATATAAAAAAACCCTCTCACCGATCGGGCGAGAGGGTAAACGATTCTGATGCTGCAGAATAAGGGATACAAATTTCCTTATTCAATCCGTTTCCTTCCCAGCCTCACGGGACTGTTTTAAAGGACTTATTCAACTATTGTCATCTTAAAGCACAATTAGACAATTGTCAACGATTATTTGCCAGTTTATCTAATAGCTCCTCGAAATAAGCAGGTATAGATGCCTCAAATTCCAGGTACTCTCCTGTTCTTGGATGTTCAAATCCAAGAACACCTGCATGCAGTGCCTGTCCGCCAATATCAAGAGTCTTTCTTGGACCGTATTTAGGATCTCCTGCCAGAGGATAGCCAATATATTTCATATGAACACGGATTTGATGAGTTCTTCCCGTTTCCAGCTGGCATTCCACCAGTGTGAAATCCCTGAAACGCTCCAGGACCTGAAAATGAGTAACCGCATGTTTTCCATTGTCAACAACGGTCATGCTTTGACGGTCTTTGGGATCGCGGGCAATAGGCGCATCAATCGTACCATAATCATGGGGAATAACTCCATGAACAACGGCACGGTACTTACGTGTAACCGTTTTATTCATCAGCTGGTTCACAAGACTTTCATGTGCCATATCATTCTTAGCAACCATAAGAAGTCCTGATGTATCTTTATCGATTCTATGAACGATTCCTGGCCTCATAACCCCATTAATTCCTGAAAGATCTGTGCAATGTGCCATAAGTCCATTAACAAGAGTGCCAGTACCATGCCCGGCTGCCGGATGGACCACCATTCCTTTTGGTTTGTTTACCACCAGGACATCTTTATCTTCATAATAAATATCCAGATCCATTTTTTCCGGCACGACATCTAATTCCTCAGGTTCAGGAATTGATATTTCAATTTTATCATTTGCCGTACATTTGTAATTGGTTTTCGGCTTCTGCCCATTTACAAGGACATTGCCGTCTTTGATCCATTGCTGAACCTGCGTTCTTGACCAATCCGCATTCAGTGTGGATAACACTTTATCTATTCTTTCTCCTGCCTGTTCATCAGGAATGATGTGTTCCATTTTCTCCATAAGATTTCTCCTTTTTCTTTGCTTCTCTCTCTTCAAGCAGCATCTGAATCATCAATAATCCTACACCAATGACCAGTGCCGAGTCAGCAATATTGAAAACGGGAAAGTCATAGCCAAAAATATAAGTGTTTACAAAATCCACCACTTCTTTTCGAAATACCCTGTCAATAAAGTTTCCAATCGCTCCGCCCAGCATCAGGCCCAAAGAGACTCCAAGAAGCAATTTGCCTTTGGCTGCTTTTTGAATGTAATAAATGATACCAATTATGACAATAACGGTTATTACGTAGAAAAACCACATTTGCCCCTGCAGGATGCCCCAGGCAGCGCCACGGTTGCGGTGCGATGTAATATAAAGAAAGTCCTCAATAACTTTAACACTTTCCCCTAATTCAAAGTTCTTAACAATCAGCCATTTCGTAAACTGATCAAGTGCTATCACGAACAATGCAATTATGTAATAAAACACAAAGGCAACCCCCAAATCTCATATCATTACCTTTGCATTTTAGCACAAACTGAATAAAAAACACAGCACACGCCTAAACTCAGTGGAAAATAGATTTTCTGTAGAATTTCCCAAGCCTGCTGCAATCCTCCATTGTTTTTAAAGTAGGGATCATATGAAGCAAATCTGACGGGAGCAGCTCACCTGAAATTTCACATATGCCAAAGCTTCCAGTTTCAATTTTGCTGAGTGTTTGCTCGATATCATGCAGTTCTTCCAATAAAATAGGTTTTATCAAAGCGGAACTATTGCCTTCCATTAGTCTTTCCAATATTTCCTGTCTTGTATTACGGAGTTCTGTATATAGCCCTTCTGCCTTTGCATCCATGCAGTTTCCTCCGTTCTATAATGTTTACTTTATTATCTTCTCGGAACGGATTTCAGACACGGGCAAACTTTTAGCAAACGGCACAACATTTAGTGAAGGTGGAATTATTTATAAAATGGATTTCGCATTCGCCTTAGGATAAAAAAGAACGTCATTTATCAAAAAAACAGTCCCCCAAATATTTGAGGGACTGCAGGTATTTAAGCCAAGTGGCTATAATTATTCTTTACAACCTCAGCACAGCGGGGGCAAAGAGTGTCATAGCCTTCTGTCTGGCCAACTTCTGGAGTAACTGTCCAGCAGCGATCACATGTTTCGCCTTCTGCTTTGGAAACCACAATTGCAGTATTTTCAAATTTCACGGCATTTTCAGGTGCATCTGACAGGCTGCCTGCAACCTCAAATCCAGAAACGATAAAGATTTGCTGAAGATTTTCCTGAATTGAATCCAGCAGGCTCTTTGCTTGATCGTTTACATAAAGTGTCACTTTAGCAGTCAGAGATTTGCCGATCACCTTTTCATTACGCGCTTCCTCCAATGCTTTAAGAACATCATTGCGAAGCTTCATAAATGCAGTCCACTTTTCTTCCAGCTGTTTCGCGTTCGGAAGCTCTTGATATTCAGGCATATCCGTCAATTGTACACTTACTTCCTTCACATTCGGAATAAAGCTCCAAACTTCATCTGAAGTATGGGAAAGGATAGGTGCAACAAGTTTTGTCAAAGCAATAAGGCTCTCATATAAAACAGTTTGGATAGCACGGCGTTCTGCATTATCTTTCGCTTCAATGTATAGGACATCTTTAGCAAAATCAAGATAGAATGCACTTAGATCCAATGTACAGAAATTATTGACAGCATGGTAGATGCTGGCAAATTCATAGCGGTCATAAGACTCGCGAACATTCTTGATCAGTTTATTCAGCTTAACAAGCATAAACTGGTCAACTTCACGCAGGTTTTCAAATGAAACCGAGTCTGTTGCCGGGTTAAAATCATCCAGATTTCCAAGCAAGAAGCGGAACGTATTGCGGATCTTTCTATATACTTCTGCAACCTGCTTCAGAATAGCATCAGATACCCGGACATCTGCCTGATAATCAACTGACGCCACCCATAAACGCAGAATGTCAGCACCAAGCTGATTCATGACTTTTGCCGGAACAACTACGTTTCCGATGGATTTACTCATTTTTCTTCCTTCGCCATCAAGTGTGAACCCGTGGCTCAGGACACCTTTATAAGGAGCTTTGCCTGTTACTGCTACAGCAGTTGAAAGTGAAGAGTTAAACCAGCCTCGGTATTGATCAGAGCCTTCAAGGTATAAATCTGCAGGACGCTGTAAATCGTCGCGCTCTAAAAGAACTGCCTGATGGGAAGAACCGGAATCAAACCACACGTCCATGATATCCGTTTCTTTTGTAAACTGGCCATTCGGGCTTCCTGGATGTGTAAATCCTTCAGGCAGCAGTTCTTTCGCTTCTCTCTCGAACCAGATGTTCGAACCATGTTCACGGAAAAGATTAGACACATGTTCAATTGTTTCATCTGTGATAATTTCTTCTCCATTTTCCGCATAAAAGACAGGAATTGGCACGCCCCATACACGCTGTCGGGAGATGCACCAATCACCGCGGTCCCTGACCATGTTAAATAGTCTTGTCTCGCCCCATGCAGGATACCAATTTGTTTCCTTAACAGCTTCCAGAAGTTCATTGCGGAAATCTTTAATGGATGCAAACCATTGGGCAGTAGCACGGAAAATAACTGGTTTTTTCGTTCTCCAGTCATGCGGATAAGAGTGAGTAATAAAAGTAAGTTTTAATAAAGCCCCGGCTTCCTCAAGTTTTTCAGTAATCGGCTTATTGGCTGCATCATAGAATAAACCTTCAAAGCCAGGAGCTTCACTAGTCATGTTTCCTTTATCATCAACCGGGCATAATACGTCTAACCCGTATTTCATGCCTACATGGAAATCGTCTTCCCCATGGCCAGGAGCAGTGTGAACACACCCAGTACCAGCATCAGTTGTAACATGCTCACCCAGCATGACAAGGGAATCACGGCCATAAAGGGGATGCTCGGCAACTACATTTTCGAGGTCGGTCCCTTTTACTGATTGGACAACTTTATAGTCTTCCCATTCAAATTCTTTAGCCACTGAAGCCAGTAAATCTTCAGCAACCATAAACTTTTTGCTGTTTGCCTCAACTACACTATAGGTAAGGTCCGGATGAATTGAAATTCCAAGGTTTGCCGGAATAGTCCATGGAGTAGTAGTCCAGATGACAATATGAGTGTCCTGATCTAATACGTTCTTGCCATCTTTTACTTTAAAAGCAACATAGATGGACGGTGAACGCTTATCTTTATACTCAATTTCAGCTTCAGCCAGAGCTGATTCAGATGATGGTGACCAATATACAGGCTTTTTACCTTTGTAGATATAGCCTTTTTTCGCCATTTCCCCAAATACTTTTATTTGCTGGGCTTCGTACTCAGGCTTTAGAGTGATGTATGGATTCTCCCAGTCACCGCGGACGCCTAAGCGCTTAAATTGACCGCGCTGGCTGTCAATCTGCTCGTATGCATACTCTTCACAAAGCTTGCGGAACTCAGCAATACTCATTTCTTTACGCTTTACGCCTTTGTTTGTCAAGGCCTGCTCAATTGGCAAACCATGTGTATCCCAGCCAGGAACATATGGAGCATTATAGCCAGTCATTGACTTAGAGCGTACGATGAAATCCTTTAAGATTTTATTCAGCGCATGGCCGATGTGGATGTCGCCATTCGCATATGGAGGACCATCATGCAGAACAAACATTGGACGGCCTTTGGTCCGTTCCTGGACCTTCTCATAAATATTCATCTCTTCCCATTTTGCCTGAATTTCTGGTTCGCGCTTTGGAAGATTGCCGCGCATTGGGAATTCGGTTTTTGGCATTAATAAACTATCTTTGTAATCCATTCCTTTGCCTCCTGTTTATAACTCATTAAATACCATGATAGCCAATGAGAGCTGATAAAAACCACAGTAAAATACAAAAAAAACCTTCCCATCCCAAAAAGGGACGAGAAGGTTGTATTCTCCCGCGGTACCACCCTTGTAGATGAAAAATGATTATGTTTCATCCGCTCAAAGAATTCTTAACGTGAATGAACCGCCTTGGCCTACTGATGGTTATACGTTCGGCAAGGAACTCAAGGGTGATTTTCCAGCTTTTGCTTATACCCGGGCTTCCACCATCCCCGGCTCGCTTACAGAGTAAGAATGCCATTCTGTACATAAGCTTTGAAAGACTGTACTGTCCCTCTCATTGTTGATAAACATCGTATTTTACTTTGTTTTAAAATTATATGCGATATTTCCAGCTTTCGTCAAGCCAGTGATTCTTCTTCTTCTCTTAATGACTTAAGTTCAGTGGAATCCAGCTTATATTCCATTAAATGATCCCAATCATCGTTGTTTAGCATATCCAGCTGTGCTTCAACAAGCATCTTGAAACGTGTTCGGAATACTTTGGACTGTTTCTTTAAATCTTCAATATCCAGTGCGATTTTTCTCGCTTTAGACAGGGATTCGTTCACAATTCTGTCAGCATTCTTTTCAGCTTCTTTAATGATTAGCTTCGCTTCTTTATGGGCATTGCGCTTTACTTCCTCTGCTGCTTCCTGTGCAACCACAATAGATTTATTAAGTGTTTCTTCAATTGTAGTAAAGTGGCCTATGCGTTCGTTTGTATCATTGAGCTTTTCTTCAAGCTCCTTTTTTTCCCTGATCAGGATTTCGTAGTCCTTTATGATCTGGTCGAGGAATTCGTTTACTTCATCTTCGTCATAACCGCGGAATCCTTTGCTGAATTCCTTGTTATGAATATCTAACGGTGTTAATGGCATGTGTGCCACCTCCCAGGTCTGTTGATCTTATGTAAATTGGTTTGAGCCTGCTGGTTCATTTTAATTATAGCAGACTCCGTAGTCTTTTGATTATTTATTCGACAGGTTGTTTCAAATTCCTTCAAGATTATAAAAAATTTTATCTGTTTGCTTAAGTGTTGACTTCCGCTGCAGGCACTCAGCGACGGCGGGCTTCCGGCAGCCTCCTGAGTGCGCTGACCCCAGTAGTCTCGCTCCATACTTCGCATATAGGCTATCTCTGCCTCCCAGCAATAATCCTCCATTTGTCCTTCTTTGTTTTCCCATCTATATCTATGATTTTGGAACGGCCTTGACCCCTGACTGAGATGATGTCGCTTTGCTGGCATTCAAATGAGGGGTTTTCTATTTGCGTCCAATTGACTTTGACTAATCCCTGCTGGATATAGAGCTGGGATTTTTGCCTGGAGATATTGTAGATGGCTGAGATGACTGTATCCAATCTCAGGGATGAAGAGGTGATGGAGCTTTCTTTCCACACTTCTGCTGATTGGATTGCCTCTGAAAAGGGCAGTTTTTTCAGGGACACGGAAGCTCTGCCAATTGACTGCAGCTGCAGGCTGATGTAATCTTCAATTTCTTGTGCTGCAAAAAACTGGATTCTGTCGTCTTCAAAAAGGATATCACCGAATTTCCCTCTTTTTAGCCCTAGAGACATTAGACTGCCCAGGACTTGCGGGTGTTCTATGGTGACAAACTTTTTTGGGTATTCCAGTTCAAACAGCCGAATTTGAAAATCTCCCTCATCGCTTTCATAGTAATCCGGAAATATGAGGGCTCTCTTTCTCTCAGCATTTGGAGTTCCGCCAAATAAAGCAAATAAGATTCCGGCATGCTGCCCTATGACGCTTTTAAGGATTTGCTGCTCCCTTGGGTCAAGAAAATCAGTAAGCTTTGGTGCATATGTATTTTCTACAAGGTCTTTCCAGTTAAGAACCTGATCGATAAATTCTTTTTCTTCCGGCCGGAAGTGCTGATAAATGGTCATCTTTAAGGAACCTCCTTTTTACACAAATAAAAAAGGGCCATTTGATAGCCCTGTTTGTAGTCTTATGAAATCCAATAAAAAAGCTGCTGCAAACCTCCAGTGGCAAATCGCAAAACTAAGATAGCCACAATAGGAGAGATATCAATCATTCCAAGCGGAGGTATGATTTTGCGGAATGGCTCAAGGTACGGTTCACAAATCCTTGCAAGAAACTGGCCAAAAGCTGATTCCCTGGCATTAGGGAACCAGGACAGCAAAATATAAATAATCAGTGCCCACGAGTAATAATAAATTGCAGATGACAATATCCCAAATACTAATTCCATTAAATGCTACCACCTCGTATTTTCTAATTCTTGTTCTTTCATCAGCTGAGAGATGTTTCCTGATACCTCAACATTGTCAGGGGTACATAGAAAAATATCAGTTCCAATCTTTTGAATATCTCCGCCGATGGCATAAACGGTTCCGCTAAGGAAGTCAACAATCCGCTTTGCCTGATCTTTTTCTATTCTCTGCAGATTGACAACAACAGCTCTTCTGTTTTTCAGCTGATCCGCAATATCCTGTGCTTCTGCATAAACACGCGGTTCAACAAGAACTACTTTAGAAGATTTCTGCACACTTTGGAGGCTGACGATGTTTTGTTTTTGAACTGGCTGCTGCTTCTGCACCTGCTTCACCGGCTCTCTTTCTTCTTCGATGATTTCCTCTTCCTTATAGTCATATTCATCATCCAGGAAGAAAAATGTTTTAAATTTTGATTTTATACTCATTTTATCAAACCTCCTGACTCTTTTGACCTACTAAAGCATTACCAATCCTCACCATTGTGGCACCTTCTTCAATTGCCAGGGAAAAATCATTAGACATGCCCATTGAAAGCTCAGTACAAGGAGCAAAATCAAACCCCAGATCTTTCACCTTTGTTTGCAGGTTCTTTAGCTTCCGGAAACAGGAACGAAGCAATTCCTCGTCATCTGAAAGAGGTGCCATTGTCATAAGGCCGATAACATTGAGATTTTTATAATCAGCCAGGCATGAAATAAAGTCAGCTACCTCTTCAGGATTTATTCCCTGTTTCGACTCTTCCCCTGAGACATTAACCTGAACAAAACAATTTATCTTTCGATCAGCCCGCTTGTCGATTTCCTTTGCGAGGGAAAGCCTGTCCAGTGAATGGATATAATCAACTTTATCAATTATATTTTTCACTTTGCGCGTTTGCAGCGTTCCAATAAAATGCCATGTCGGCTTGTCCTTTAACACATCCCACTTGGCAAGCAGTCCTTCATCCCTATTTTCACCTAAATGAACAATTCCTGCTTCAAGTGCTTCTTGTGCCCGTTCGGCTGATACATACTTAGTAACAGCAATGAGGGTAATTTCTTCTGGCTTACGGTTGGCCTTTATGCACGCTTCCTTTATAGCTGACTCAATTTGCTTTAAATTATCTTTTACTCTCATTTAGCTTCCGACTTCCTCCTTCCAGCCAATAAAGCTCATCATTCTGCCCGTCTTTCCCCTATCTCTTCTGTGGGAGAAAAAATAGTTTTCATGACAGCTTGTGCAATAATCAGTAATCATAATATTTTCATGAGGAATTCCTGCATTTGTCAGAATTGTCCGGTTTAGTTCTTTCAAATCAAGCTGGAATTGATTGTCACTAATTTGATTATATGGCTTAATATCGACATCTTCTAGTATTTTTTGCACTTTTGAAATAACATGGTCATCAACTATATAACAATTACCGCAAATGGAAGGGCCAATCACGGTTTGGACCTCACTTAAGTCAATGCCTTCTTTGGCAAATAGCTCGGCCATCTTCCTGCCAATCCCCCCGACAGTACCTTTCCAGCCTGCATGGGCCATGCCTATGGCTCCTGTCTTTTCATGCAAAAAGTAAAGCGGCACACAATCCGCATAACAGAGAGTCAGCATGACACCTTTAGAATAAGTGAAAAACCCGTCAGTACCAGAAAAGGAATCCTCGTAAACAAGAGCACCTTTCCCTTTATCTTTTCTGGTAACTTTTTTTATGTTTATTTCATGAGTTTGTTCAGCACCAACCCATTTTTCATGAGAAAACCCAAGCAAGTCAGCCACATGCTGCCGATTTCGGCTGACTGCTTCATTGCTGTCGTTCACGTGCAATCCTACATTAAGCGTTTTGTATTCATTACGGCTGCAGCCGCCATTTTTAGTTGTAAAACCGGCAGTTATATTAGGAAAACGATCTGCCCACTCTTTTATGACAAAATACTCTTCCGTTTTTAAAGAAAATGGTTCCATGCGATTAACCCCATCTTATTTTTCTATAGTTTACCACAAGGCAGGCAGTGATGACACCATTAACAACTCTTATGCTTCCTCCTCAATATATTTTGGCTCAATCGCATCCTGATAGCGGACCAGTATGACATCCTCACCAATTTTTATAATATTTTTCCACGGTATGACAATATCAGCATCTCTCCCAAAAAAACCTAACACTTTTCCCGTTCCCCCGATAATGACGGCTTCAATTTTTCCTGTATTTATATTAATATCTATATCCCCAATATTTCCAAGCTTTTTGCCGTCAGCTACATTTACAACATCCTTCATTTGAAATTCAGATATTTTCACCATCGACATTTCACTCCCAATTTATGTTCTTATTCAATATATGTTTGCCCCTATAGGAAAAATGTTTGGTAAATATAAAAAGCAGCCAAATTGGCTGCTAGCTTTGAATATTTTTATTCATTTGTTTGATTGCCGCTTTTTCAAGCCTTGAAACTTGAGCCTGGGAAATGCCGATTTCCTCTGCCACTTCCATTTGAGTTTTGCCCTGGAAGAAGCGTTTTCTAAGAATCAGTTTTTCCCGTTCATTCAGTCTTCTCATTCCCTCTTTTAAGGCTATCTCTTCAATCCATTGAATATCTTTGTTCCGTTCATCACTCAGCTGATCCATCACATAGATCGGATCTCCGCCATCATTATAAATGGGTTCAAATAAGGAGACAGGATCCTGAATTGCATCTAATGCAAAAACGATTTCTTCATGAGGCACATCCAGCTCTTTTGCTATTTCTTCCGCCGTAGGCTCTCTGGATGTTTTGCTCATTAAACGTTCTCTTACCTGCAGAGCTTTATAAGCAATGTCCCTTAATGAACGCGAGACGCGGATCGGGTTATTATCACGCAGATACCTGCGTATTTCCCCAATGATCATCGGAACTGCATAGGTGGAAAACTTAACGTTTTGACTTAGATCAAAATTATCAATAGATTTCATTAGACCGATACAGCCGACCTGGAAAAGGTCATCAACAAATTCGCCTCTGTTATTAAAACGCTGAATCACACTTAATACGAGACGCAAATTGCCGTTGACGAGTTTTTCCCGTGCGGTTATATCCCCCTTATGCATTTGCTTGAAGAGCTCTCTCATTTCTTCGTTTTTTAAAACTGGAAGCTTTGAAGTATCAACACCGCAAATTTCTACTTTATTTCGAGTCAATCCATTTCCCTCCTCACAGGAGCTGCTGTACAAAAAACAGTATCTCCTTGGAAAGGAAAAATATGCACCGGCTAATCCGACTGCCGGATGGGGAAACGGTCAAAACATCATAAACACTAGGTTTTCTCCTTGCAAAATTTTGTAAAAAAATATTCCTGTTTAAAGTTTTAAACCATCTTATTAAATTCTTTTTTTAATCTTTTTATTATTCGTTTTTCCAGACGTGAAATGTAGGACTGGGAAATACCCAGCATATCTGCCACGTCCTTCTGAGTTTTTTCTTCACCAGATCCAAGTCCAAATCTAAGCTCCATTATCTGTTTTTCCCGATCTGAAAGCTGATGCAATGCCTTTAGCAGGAGCTTTTTATCAACATTTGCTTCAAGGTCTTTTGTGATGATGTCATCCTCAGTGCCAAGCACATCGGAAAGAAGGAGTTCATTGCCATCCCAATCAATATTGAGGGGTTCATCAAAGGAAACTTCAGAACGGATTTTATTGTTCCTTCTTAAATACATTAGAATTTCATTCTCAATACAGCGGGATGCATATGTAGCCAGCTTGATTTTTTTCTCTGGATTAAACGTATTTACAGCTTTGATAAGCCCAATGGTTCCAATGCTGATCAAGTCCTCTATATTGATGCCTGTATTCTCAAACTTTCTGGCGATATATACAACAAGACGCAGATTTCTTTCAATTAAAATGGATCTTGCAGCTTTATCTCCTTTCGGAAGCTTGATCAGGAGCATTTCTTCTTCTTCCTTACTAAGTGGAGGAGGTAGTGCTTCGCTGCCGCCTATATAATATACTTCATCTGTTTTGATCCCCAGCTTAATCAATAATTTATACCAATAGTAGGATAAGCGAAGTGTTAACTTTTTCATGATTTGTCCTCCTTCTAAATTAGGTTTTTGCAGAGTATAGTATATTAACTTACTTTTGCATCCTGCTTCATTGTACTTGTACCTGTAAGCATCTTAGGATGAACAATGCACTGGAACGCATCGTCCGCAGATAGCTGCTGCATGGAAAAGGAAACTAATCCTCGCTCCGATTCTATTATTTCATTCTCTTTTTCAAGGAGAATGCGGTCAGGCTTGAATCCTATAATCAACTGGTGTTCTTGTCCAACAACCTTACATGGAATAACCCTCATTTTATGCTCCCAATTCCCGCCAATTGAATCACTGCCCATAATGACATCTTCCGGGTTCCCTGCCATTTTAATTATTTCAGGCGGGAACTCGTCAAGCCTGTCTTTAATGGATATAAACATCACTGGCATTTTCGAAATGGGATCGTATAACTGGTTGCCGCTGTCAATCAGGCCTCTGAAACGGAATTCTGTTTCATTGATAACAACACGCACCATAATTAAAGAGTCATATTGTATTTTTGTCATCTCAATTCCTTCAACGTTTCTCTTAGAGAAATGCCAGGCAAGAGGAAACCCAAGAAGTACAAACAGCCAGCTGATTGGATCACCAAAGCCTTTAACACTGGCGAGCATGACAGATGAAGAAAGCTGAAAATCAAAATTAATAAAATAATGAATGCCTATTAATGAGCCTCCAACTAAAAAAGTAGCAAAATAAAAAGTCATGAGCCCTTTTAGAAAGTAACGCAAACGCTTAAAGCCAAAAACAGCCAATACCATTGCAACCGAGAATAATAATTTAGTGACTGGGTGACCTGAAAATTCATTAAATGGTGTAAATACTAATAAAATGATGATCGATCCTATTAAGCCGCCTGCAAAAATCCTCCAAAGCCTGATTTCCCTTTTTAGTATTATGGCTGTTAGATAAAGGAGAAGGCTGTCAAACATAAAATTCAGCGCCCAGATAATATCCAAATAGACTGTCAATTATCTTCCCCCTTAGAAAAGCGCAAGCGCCTTGCCCACCTCCGACACCCCGAGAGGTTAGGCGCTAGAGCTAGACAGTTATAAAGATTATAGTTATACTTCTTGCTTCCTCTTCAAAATCAGCATCTGGTAGATTGACTTTAGCAGTCAAATTCTCTCATATATTTATTGTGCTATGATTCTGTTAGAAAAAAGTATAGCGCATTTCAGTAAAGGAAGTGTGTCGCTTTCTGTATGCAAAAAGATAGAAATTTTCCCTATTCCCAACGGATTTTGTCATTATTTTTCTATTTAATGCTCCTTCATTTTTCACTGGGTGTGATTTATATCACATTTATTATTTTCAATATCAACTATAATGACAGTGAAAATAATAAAAAGGAGTTTTGCTGATATGCTGGACACAAAAACAATTGAAATTATTAAAAGCACTGTACCTGTACTTGAAAAACATGGCGAAGATATTACGAAAACCTTTTATAAGTTAATGTTTACAAATCACCCTGAACTGCTGAACATCTTTAATCATGCTAATCAGAAACAGGGACGACAGCAAAAAGCACTGGCAAATTCAGTATATGCTGCTGCAAAATATATCGATAACCTGGAAGCTATTCTCCCGGTTGTCACACAAATCGCTCATAAGCACCGATCCTTAGGCATTAAGCCTGAACATTATCCGATTGTTGGAGAGCATTTAATCCTTGCAATCAAGGAAGTGCTGAAAGAGGCTGCTACTGAAGAAATTATTGGTGCATGGACTAAAGCTTATGGTGTGATTGCGGATCTATTCATCGGATTAGAAAAGAGCCTTTATGAGGATGCCGCTGATAAGCCAGGAGGCTGGGATGACTTCAGAACATTCACTGTTGCAAAAAAGGTGAAAGAAAGTGATGTAATTACTTCCTTCTATTTTACACCTGACGATAGGGGGAATATTTCCAGTTATCTTCCTGGCCAGTATATTAGTGTGAAATTAAATATTCCAGGAGAAGATTATACACATATCCGCCAATACAGCCTTTCTGACTCTCCGGAAAAGTCATATTACAGAATTTCTGTTAAGAAAGAAGAAGGCCATTCTGAAAAACCGGACGGAAAGGTTTCCAGCTATCTGCACAATGATCTGAAAGAGGGCGATCATATAGAAATAAGTGCTCCTGCCGGAGATTTTGTTCTGGATAAAATGAATAATCCTGTCGTTCTGCTTAGCGGCGGAGTAGGCATTACACCATTGCACAGCATGCTGCGTCATCTTGATGCAACAGGAGTAAATCATGAAACTATTTTTGTTCATGCTGCACTAAACGGGAATGTACATGCATTTTTAGGAGAAGTACATGAAATTGAAAAAAGGAATTCATTGGTAAAAACATATTTCTGCTATGAAAGTCCAACAGAACAAGATATAGCCGAAAAGACCTTCAGCAAAGAAGGCTATATTACTTCAGACTGGTTAAACACCATAGTGCCAAATAAAGATAGTATGGTTTATATGTGCGGGCCAGTACCATTTATGCAGGCTATGTACGAGGCATTGCTTGAAGCAGGCTTTCAGAAGGAAAATATCCGATATGAATTCTTTGGACCTTCTATGCAGCTAAAGGAAACTCAGATGGTTTAAATATAATTTTGCATGGCTCATAGAGCCATGCTTATCTGTGTAAAAAACCTTCAATAACAATTCTAAAAAACCCCTGGAATCAAATTGATTACAGGGGTTTTTTCAATCAAATTTTATCTTCTGCGGTTACGGTTGCGTAAGAACGTCGGGATATCCAAAGTTTCTTCCGGCTGTTGAGATTGGCTGCTTCTTACAGGTTCTTGCGGAGCTTCCTCTCTCTTTGGTTCACGCTTCATAGACGTTCCCATGCCTGGGGAAGATTTAGGCTGTCCGAATGTTGGCCTCATAGGCTTAGGCTGGATCACCTCTTCATTAAATCCAGTTGCAATAACCGTTACAACAATTTCATCTTTAAGGTTTTCATTAATTACGGAACCGAAGATCATATTCACGTCCTGATCTGAAGCTGAAGCAACAATGTCAGCTGCTTCCTGTACTTCATATAGGCTTAGATTTGATCCGCCAGTAATATTCATTAAGACGCCTTGTGCACCATCAATTGATGTTTCAAGCAAAGGTGATGAAATCGCCTTTTTCGCCGCTTCTGCTGCACGGTTCTCTCCTGCAGCGACACCAATACCCATTAGTGCAGAACCTTTATTGGACATGATTGTCTTCACATCTGCAAAGTCGAGGTTAATTAATCCTGGAACAGCAATCAAGTCGGAAATACCTTGAACACCCTGGCGCAGAACATTATCCGCTTCGCGGAATGCTTCAAGCATCGGAGTGCTTTTATCAACGATTTCCAACAGTCTGTCATTAGGAATGACGATCAGCGTATCAACCGCTTCCTTCATAGCAGCAATACCGCCGGCTGCTTGAGTGGAACGCTTGCGGCCTTCAAAAGTAAATGGGCGGGTTACAACACCAACAGTCAGCGCTCCTAAATCACGTGCAATCTGGGCGATAACTGGAGCCGCTCCTGTTCCTGTACCACCACCCATACCAGCAGTGACGAATACCATATCAGCACCTTTCAGTGCTTCTTCTACCTGCTCTTTACTTTCTTCTGCTGCTTTTTTACCTACCTCAGGGTTGGCACCTGCTCCAAGTCCCCTTGTAAGTTTGCCTCCGATTTGCATTTTCACTTCTGCTTTTGATAAGTTCAGCGCCTGAGCATCCGTGTTAACAGCAATAAACTCGACACCTTGAACACCATGCTCAATCATTCTGTTTACTGCATTGTTACCGCCGCCTCCAACGCCGATGACTTTTATAGTTGCTAATGAATCCAAATTTGTATCAAATTCCAACATGACTAATCCTCCTAATTCGTCGATATTCCTAAGAACACCTTTTTTGATTCGCTTTTTTATACGCACTCCCAAAATGGCTTTTCAGTGCATTTTTTCTATCCGCCGTATGGCTTTTGATTTCCGTTTCCCTAACCCTTGCGAATCAAATCAAGTTATTCGAAAAAGTATCCGAGGAACTTTTTAACTCTTGATGTGATTTTTTCTTCCGGCTGTTTTTCCGGCTTTGTTTTCGGTTGCGGTTGCGGTTTTTGCACTCGTTTTTCTTTAGCTTCAGGGACAGTCACTGGCTGCTCCATTTTTCTGCCCTGTATTTTAGCATTCTTATATGCGAACTTAATCAATCCAACAGCAGTCGTATACTGCGGTTCCCTCACGCCTATATAATCAGGGATTGCGATACGCACTCTATTTTGGAATATATCCTGTGCCAGTTCAAGAATTCCCTGGGTATTAGCTACGCCTCCAGATAGTACATAGCCCCCTGGAAGATCTTTTGCTCCAAGACGTTTCACTTCGTGCTGGATAAGATCAAAAATCTCTTCCATCCGGGCTTCAATAATATCTGAAATTTCCAATTGATTAAATTGCTGATGCTGATCGCTTCCGATGATGGGAACACTGAATACCTCATCTTCAGATGCATGGTCATAGAACGCGTACCCATATTTTGTTTTGATTTTTTCTGCATCTTCTGTAGATGTGCGGAGTCCGATAGATAAGTCTTTTGTGATATGGTCTCCCCCTACAGGAAGCACACTGGTTGCCTTTAATGATCCATTTTCAAATATGGCAATAGTTGTGGAGCCGCCGCCAATATCAACAAGTGCAACTCCCAGATTTTTCTCATCCTTTGAAAGAGCGAATGCACCTGCTGCCAGAGGCTGAAGCGAAATATCCATGATTTCAAGGCCAGCGCGTTCAACACAGCGCAGGGTGTTATGTAAAATCGTTTTCGATCCTGTAATAATGGTGCCTTCCATTTCCAGCCGCACACCAATCATTCCGCGGGGATCACTGATCTCGTCCAATCCGTCAACGATAAACTGTTTTGGAATGACATCAATAATATCTCTTTCCGGCGGGATCGATACAACTTGTGCCGCGTCTATGACTCTAGCAACATCTTCGTCTGTAATTTCCCTATTTTCACTCGAGACTGCAACAACACCATGGGATGGCTGAAGCATAACATGATTACCGGTAATTCCTACAATCACATTCTTTATCTCCATTCCTATCATTCTCTCAGCCTGTTCGATTGCCTTTTTAATAGAATGAACGGTTTCGTCTATGTCAACAATGGAACCCTTGCGTAACCCTTCTGACTGTACATTGCCAACACCAATAATATTTAAAGAGTCATTGACCATTTCCCCAATGATTACTTTTACACTGGATGTACCGATGTCAAGACTAACATATATTTCATTGCTGTTCATTCTCTGGCACCTCCTTTTTTTTGCAATTCCGATTATTGAACAACAATCTTTTCTTGCTGTTGTTTGTTTTAGTAAGTTAGTTTATCTATAAAATTATTCGTCAAAACTAATACTTTCCCTTTTTTAAATATCATTTTTTTCTGTTTTTTCTCTGTTTTGGGACCATTTTGCGATTAAAATTCTTCTGATGACCGCAATATTTTGGAAAAGCCTGACCCCAAAAGCAAATACTGCTGCTAAGTACAAGTCTACACCAAGATGGACACCCAGAAAAGCTAAACTTGCTGCCAGCAGGATGTTAAAAAAGAAACCGGAAACGAAAACTTTTTCATCATAAATATTTTGAAGCTGCGCCCTGATCCCTCCGAATAGAGTATCCAATGCAGCAAGAACAGCAATGGAAAGATAATTCGAGTATTCATCCGGCACTTTTATATCTGTCATAAGTCCAAGTATCACACCAATGATCAATCCTAAAACAGGAAGCCACATTATGATTTGCCTCCTTCGTCAGGTTTCACAGGCTCCATATGTCTGATTCTCAATGCCTCATCATATGCAGGAATCGTGACAGGCTCTGCAGACTTTTCCACCTTAACCCTCAGATTGTCAATGAAAAATTCTTCGGCAGTATTTGATACTTGCATGCGATTAAAAAGCTTCTCGGCAGATTGGGCATTCTCAGTTATTACTTTCACTTCTATAGGCAGGCGATTTAAGGCAAATCCGTCTATCATGGTCTCACTGTTGATATCCCTTATGACTGTCGTGTTGATGATCCTTCTGCCTCCAATGGAAATGTGCTTGGCATCATACATATTTAACTCATTGACAAGCCTCTTGAGCAAATCCGGGGAAACAGAATCAGCCTGTTTGCCCAGAAGAAGCTCCTCATGCACCGGTTCAATGCTTATGATTATGCCTGGTCCCGTCACTTCACTTAGTCCGGCTTCCATTTTTAATTCTTCCAGCGTATCACGAAGCACTTGCTCTTTGCTTTGTTTGCGCTTTGTTTCATATTGGGCAATTTTTTCTTCATTTGAACTAATTTCCCGCAAAAGTTTTAATTGCAGTTCTTTTTCTTTAAGAATGTCACCTCTAAGCTGCCAGGTATCCCTTGTATCCCGGACAGCCGGTTCCTTAACTGTTTGAAACTGTATGGCAATCATAAAGCCAATTATTACGGTTATAAAGGTAAAGCTGAATTTCTTCTTGCTGTCCACTTTAATTCCACCTTGCTTTCCCGAATAAATTATTCTGTGGACAAATTAATACTGCTTACAATGCTGGATTGGCTTTACGAACCCAGTAATGGTTCCATGATGATTTCGCCCTTTTTTTCTAATGTGAAATGGATGTTTTCATCCACCAATGTGTCTTTTACTCCGCCTGTCAGATTCAGAGCAGAGGAAAGCACCTCGGCATCACCAATGGCAGTGATGACAAAAGGGGCGGGATGCTGGTAGCCGTCAACTTCTATAACAGGCCCATTGCAAACAATATAGGAACTGTGTGATAATCTTTGGCCATTTATAGCTACTGCGGAAGCTCCGGAAATATAGAGTTCATTAATAACCTTAAAAACATGGTGTTCATGGACGATATAATTGTTAATATTATCTTCATCCGGATCGTAGTCACCGTCTGCCAGAGTTACTTCCACTCCTGTACCTTTTACTTTTACTTTACCAAGATGCATCCTGTACTTCTCAGCATCCTCGGCAAGATTAAAATAAACCTGGGCTTCCTGTGAAAGCTCTTTTTCAATGTCAAGAACGTTTTCCTGTTTTGTATTTAATTCTTTTTGAAGAGCTCTGTTTTTTTCCTCCAATTCGACAAGCTGATTACGAAGTTCCAAATCTCTTTCCCACTGTTTTCCGCTTAATGCCGGCTTTTCATCTTCTCCCTGTGTAAGGTGATAGGAAAAAGCCATCATGTAACCCAGTACGAGAAACACCAGGGAGAATATTACATGATTACCCTTCACCTTCATTTTCTTTTTCAACTTCTTCAGCTCCCTCTGTTTCATAAGCTTTAAAGTAAGATCCTACTTCCAAGTCGATGATTCCTTTTTTCTCAGGATCCAGCTGGCTTATGATAGAAGGGTAGTGTGCCATTTTTTCTGAAAAGCTTCTTAAAGTAGCACTTACTTCAAAACCATCATTCATATACAAAGTAATATGGTTGGAATCTGTCTTTTTGGGAGAATGATGGATTTCGGAAATCGAATTTAACACCTCTTCAGGCAGTGATTCAAGCTCCCCAATCATCATGTTAAGGATGTCGCCCTCAGAAAAGTCATTAAGGATGGGAGCGTTGACAGGGATTTCCGCAACCTTTTCATCCTTTAATATGCTCCCATTCTCCATAACAGGAAGGTAATGCTTCTCTTTCGCTATGTAGGCAATGCGCTTCAGTTCATCTACCTGTATATTAATTGTGCTTGGCAGCTGAATTTTAACAGTTGAAGATTTTATTTCAGGCAGTTCTTTAAGCTTACCCTCAATAGCCTCTTCGTCAACCTTCCAAATATTTGTTTTTTCAGTAACACCGCTAATTTGAATAATTTCTTCTTTATCGTAAATTGAATTGCCGGATACCTTAATTTGTTTAATATGGCTTAAGGGCGATTGAAAGTAAATAACTAAAACAATCAGCGAGAAAAAAAGCAGCAGCAAAAAGATCAGTCTTCTGTTCGCTTTCTTCTTTCTTTGCTGTTTAAGCTTCGGTATTCGATCCTCAAGCGAGACAACCTTACTTTTCTCCACTTTTATCACCCCATTAAGAAAAGCACAAGCGCCTTGCCCACCCCCGACAATTCGAGGGGATAGGCGCTGGAGCTAGACAGTTATAGAAGTTTAGAGTATACCTTCATATTTTTTCAGAATAGCGCAAGGACAATAAATTAAAACAAAGCAGCTTGTCCAGCAAAATTTATGCAATACTGAATTAGGGAAGAGAACGGCATGTAAACCATGCCGTTTTTACTACATTTACTGTTATCTAATAAATTATTATATCACAATAAATGGTATACGTAAGGTATTATTCCCCGTTACTTTCGACCGATTATTTCCACTTCTGTCTCCATCTTTACTCCATACAAATCAAAGATTGTATCCTTAATATGCTGAATTAATGCAAGTACATCTTCCGCTTTGGCATCTCCCGCATTCACGATGAAATTCCCATGCATATTGGAAATTTGCGCACCGCCGATGCTATGGCCCTTCATTCCGGCTTTTTCTATCAGCTGGCCAGCATATTCCGGAAGCGGGTTACGGAAAATACTGCCTGCACATGGGTAGTTCCAAGGCTGGGTTTCCTTTCTGTAATCCTTATTTTTTTGCATTGCAGAGGAAATTTTTTCCCTGTCTCCCTCTGTAAGCCGGAAAACGGCCTCCAGAACAATACCCGGACGTTTCTTTTGAAGGACGGATGTTCTATAAGAGAATTCCATTTCTTCGTTCGTGAGCCATTCCATCTTCCCATCTTCGAAAAGAACATGTGCTCTGGTCAGGATCTGCGAAATATCAGAACCGTGAGCACCAGCGTTCATATAAACTGCTCCGCCTACAGACCCGGGAATTCCGCTGGCAAATTCAAGACCTGACAAGCCTTTTTTGCTGATAATTGTGGAGAGGGCAACCAATGAATAACCCCCGCCTGCTCTTAATTCCGCACCATTAAGATCCAGTTGATCCATGCCGCGGCCCAACTTAATGACCACTCCTTCTATGCCTCCATCAGATACGAGCAAATTAGATCCTCTTCCAATTGCTCTCCATTTCATTTTATAGCTCTGGATCAGTTCCATCGCTTTTGCCAGGTTTTCTATGGAAGAAGGCTCAATAAACAAATCGGCGGGTCCGCCAATTTTCATTGTTGTATGATTAGCCATCGGCTCATTTTCTTTAACTGTTCCGATGTTTAATTCTCTAAGCTTGCTGATAAATTCGTCCATATTTACCTCCCTTTCTATTGATCTGTGCCTAAATTTATTTATTCTATGCAAATTTACTATTTGGGGCTACTTCACCTTATTGGAGACCAATTCGGCCATTAATGTGTATAGCCTATTTGATGCATCACGGATTCCAAGTTTTTTTGAAGCTTCCTTCATGTTACTCATCTTATCTTTATCGAGAATGATTCGGTCGATGCTGTCAATAAGCTTTTTCCCTGTTAACTCTTTTTCAAGCAATAGTTCTGCAGCACCATGGTCGCTTAGCGCCCTTGCATTTTTCTCCTGGTGGTTATTTGTTACATATGGGCTTGGGATTAAAATGCTCGGGATTCCTAAAGAGGTAATCTCTGCCAAAGTTGTGGCTCCAGCACGTGACACGACCAGGTCTGCTCCGGCCAGCACTTCTGGCATATTGTGAATAAATGGTTTAATCATTACATTTTCAGGGCTTCCGACCAGTTCTATTTCTTTTTGTACATCCTCATAATGGACGTCCCCTGTGATATATAAAACCTGATATGACTTTTCACCCAGCTCAGCCAGAGTTTTTAGAACTGCATCATTGATTGGCCTTGCCCCTCTGCTGCCTCCAAAGATTAACACAGCAGGGACACCCGTTTTTAATCCTGCTGATAGTCTCCCCCTGATCCCATCCTGTCCCAGCACCTCTGAAGCACGAGGATTTCCTGTCATGACTGTTTTAGTATCCGGAAAAAAAGCCTTTGCTTCTTCAAAGCAGACTGCGATTTTATCAACATATCTGCTTAAAAACTTATTGGTTAATCCCGGGACGCTGTTTTGCTCATGGATTATGGTTGGGATGCCAAGCTTTGATGCAGCATATACAACAGGACCACAAACATAACCGCCGGTGCCGATCACGACATCCGCATTAAATTCCTTAAGCATCTTTTTACTTTCACGAACGCCTTTTAGGAACCTTAAAACAGTTTTAACATTTTCCAAAGAAAGTTTTCTTTTAAAACCCGTTATATGTATTGATTTAAAAGGGATATTTTCACGATTGACAATCGTATTTTCAAGCCCTTTTTCAGTTCCAATATATAAAAATTCGGCATCTTTATGTTCTTTCTTTATTTGTCTTATAAGCGCAAGTGCCGGATATATATGTCCGCCAGTTCCTCCGCCGCTAACAGCAATTTTCATTCTTTCACCTCAAAAAAGAGTCTAATTATCAAAGAAATCTAAGCTTTATTTTATGAACAAATATAAAGCTTACAGATTTAGTGAAGGTCATCCAGCGTTCGAGCGGAAAACACTCCCCCTCTTTTCCCTATTCTACTATATTCAAAACAAATAGATAGGAACGTACATCATAATGTTAAAGAAATGTAATAATGTGCAAAATTGCAAAGAAGTTTGATAATTCTTCTATGCTGGATAAATTATTTCTTCCAAAAAAGAAACCCTGCTTCACAGGGTTTCCGAATAGCATGTTATAAAATGCGCTAGTACCTTGCATATCTGCTTATATTAAGCAGAACCCCTATAGCCATGAGCATCAGTGTCAAAGACGATCCCCCGTAGCTCAGAAACGGAAGTGTGATGCCAGTAACAGGCATCAGTCCTGTTACTACTCCAATATTTATCATTACCTGAATAGCGACCATTGCTATGATCCCAACAGCCAAGAAACTCCCATATAAATCAGGGGCGCCCAGTGCTATGCGGATGCCGCGCCATAAAAGAAGTGCAAATAATAAAATGACAAAGGATCCCCCTATAAATCCCAGTTCCTCAGCTAAAATAGCAAAGATAAAATCTGTCTGCGGCTCAGGAAGATAAAAAAACTTCTGTCTGCTTTGTCCAAGACCAAGGCCAAACAACCCTCCAGGCCCTATTGCATATAAGGACTGGATAATCTGAAATCCGCTGCCCAGAGGATCTTCCCATGGGTCTAGAAATGAAGTAATCCGCTTTATCCTGTATGGGGCCGACAGAACAAGTGCGACAAATCCGGCTAAACCTGCAACGCCAAACCAGACAAAGTGGCTGATCCTCGCTCCCGCGATAAAAATCATGACGACGCAAGTACCCACCATTACAGTTCCAGTGCCTAAATCAGGCTGCAGCATTATTAATCCAAATGCTAAAAATACAAGCCCTAAAGATGGAACAAGACCTTTTCTGAAAGAGGTGATCAGCTTTTGTTTTTCGGAGAGGAATTTTGCCATAAACACAATCATGGCAAGCTTCATAAACTCGGAAGGCTGAACAGAAAATGCTCCTACACCAATCCAGCTCCGCGAGCCATTTCGCACATTGCCGATTCCCGGAATGAGCACCAGGAGCAAAAGTACAAAACAGACAATGATTAAAACCTTTGCCCATGTTCTCCAGGTCCAATAATCCACATTCATGATAAAAAACATCGCAATAATTCCAACTCCGGCAAAAAGCATTTGCCTTTTCGCAAAAAAGAAAGAATCATCAAATTTATAATCTGCCCAAATTGCACTTGCACTATATACCATAGTCAATCCTACAGCAAGCAGCATAAAAGTGACGATCATTAATATAACATCGGGAGTGGTTTTTTTGGTCGGCAACGAAAACACCTCGAATGCAAGTTTTAGGGCTATCAAGGAACTTTTTTCCTGCCGCAAATAAACTTACCTGTTTTCCGGAAGTCTTATTGCGTTCCTTATTAAAGCTCTAAATGTCACGCGAAGCAGATGTATGCCTTTGCTGAAGTTCCCATAGTCCCGCAGACAAGCCCTTAATTAAGCTTATGCACCGCATCTATAAACATGTCTCCCCGAACCTCAAAAGTTTTATATTGGTCCCAGCTTGCACAAGCAGGAGAAAGCAGAATCACATCTCCTGGCTCTGAAAGCTTAAAGGCGGCAGGTACGGCTTTTTCAACATTATCGACACGCTCAATTATTTTTATTCCCGCTTCCATCGCTGCATTTTCAATCTTTTCAGCTGTTTGTCCAAAGGTTACAAGAGCTTTTACCCTTTTGAGAGATGGGATGAGTTCATCAAAGCCATTTCCGCGGTCAAGACCGCCTGCAAGAAGAATGACAGGCTGATCAAATGCTGACACTGCATTCTTCGTTGCTAAAATGTTCGTTGCTTTAGAGTCATTATAAAATTTCCTGCTCTGGTATTCGCCTACATACTGCAGGCGGTGTTTGACTCCGGTAAACGAACTTAGAACTTGGCTAATGGCTTCATTCCCGACACCTGTCAGCTTGGCAGCAGCCACTGAGGACAGGATATTCTCAAGATTGTGCTCTCCCGGCAATGAAACATCTTTTCTTTTCATCACTTGTTCATCATTAAAATAAATCCAGCCATCTTTGACATATGTCCCTTCAGACAGGACTCTGGAGGTTGAAAAAGGTATTATTTTCGCCTCTGACCGTGCAGCGGCTTCCATTACTTTATCTTGATCGGCATTGACTATGAAATAATCCTTTTCAGTCTGATTCATCGTAATATTGGCTTTGGCTGCATGATACTCTTCTCTAGTGCCATGATAATCCAAATGGGCATCATATAAATTTGTTAAAATGGCGATTCTCGGCCTGAAATCCTGAATACCCATCAGCTGAAACGATGAAAGCTCAATCACGATATTATTTTCTTCTGCAGCATTCTGGGCAACCTCGGAAGCTACTGTTCCAATATTTCCTGCTATCAGCGGCATTTTGCTTCCTGCCTGAAGCATTTCAAACACAAGAGTAGTTGTGGTGGTTTTTCCATTGGTACCTGTAATCGCAATAAAAGGAGCTTCAGAGACCTGAAAGGCAAGCTCCACCTCTGTAATGACCGGTATGCCCTTTTCAAGAGCTCCTTTTATCATTGGATTATGGTAAGGAATACCCGGATTTTTTACAATCAGCTCGAACCCCTCTTCCAGAAGTTCAATTGGATGGCCCCCGCATATAACCGTAATCCCTTGTTCAAGCAGTCCTTGAGCTTCAGGATTTTCCGCAAGAGGCTTAAAATCGTTAACAGTTACAAATGCTCCGAGCTTATGTAAAAGAGAAGCTGCACTCACTCCGCTTTTGGCCAGACCCAGTACTAATATTTTTTTATGTCGATAGCGATTGACTTCTTTCACTTACACCCACACCTCAATATAGATTCCTAAGATTGCAAATAATAGGCCTACGGTCCAGAATGTAACGACAACACGCCATTCTGACCAGCCCACCAATTCATAATGATGATGGAGCGGGCTCATACGGAAGATCCGCTTCCCGGTGGTCTTAAAAGATGCCACCTGTAAAATAACAGATAATGTTTCAATAACAAAAACACCGCCGATAATAATCAGGATGATTTCAAGTTTTGTCAAGATGGCTATGGTCGCAATAGCCCCTCCCAAAGCCAGTGATCCTGTATCTCCCATAAACACCTTTGCAGGGTGGGCATTAAAGACAAGGAAACCCAATACCGCTCCCACTACAGCTACAGAAAAAATGGAAACTTCAAATTGGGATTGATTCCATGCCAGTACTGCAAATGCTCCAAAAGCGATTGCAGCAGTTCCTGAAACAAGACCATCAAGTCCATCTGTCAGATTGACAGCATTCGAGAATCCGACCAGCCAGAAAATAATAAATAAAACATACCACCAGCCCAAATCAATCGAAATGTCTGTCAGCGGAATATGCACTTCTGTTGAAAAATCATTTTGCTTGAAAACAAAATAAAAAATAACAGAAATAATGATTTGGCCCAGAAGCTTCTGCTTTGAAGTCAGACCTAAGTTGCGCTTTAATACTACTTTAATAAAGTCATCAAGAAAACCGAGGAGTCCAAAGCCCAGGGTAACCAGCAGCAGCAAATAAGTTTCTACAGTAGGCCCTGAAAATTTCCCGGTCATAAGCAAAGTGGTCACCGTAACAGAAAGAAGAATCATGATTCCGCCCATTGTCGGGGTACCTGTCTTTTTCTGATGGGATTTAGGGCCTTCTTCACGGATGCTCTGCCCGAATTTTAGTCTTCTCAGGAAGGGAATAAAAATGGGAGACAGCAAAACAGTTATTAAAAAGCCTGCCAATATTGTGAAAAAAATAACTTGCTCCATCATACTTATCCCCTCCTTTCCCGCTTGGCATTTCCTGCAGCTTCCGCTAATCTTTCAGCCATCACAGCAATATCATATGTTGCTTCGTTTTCTTTAAGACTTTTTTCACCTGAAATAAGGAAATTAGTTGTGTTCATCTTTTCTTCTGATTTGTTTAATTTTTCTATATATAATTTCATGATGTCCTTTAAGCCTTTCGTTAAGTCGTTAGTATAAAAAATAGGGAAATGATTTGGGGTATATGCCGGCGTCTCTGCATTCTCATGCCAGAGAGCAGCAACAGCCCCCTTTTCTATAGCTTCTTTCAGATTTCCGGCCTCTCCAAAAGGAATATAAATTCCTTTTGGCTGCAGAGCGGAAGAGGAGGAAGCGACCGTATGAAATTCAAGCTCATTATCCTTTATCCCTTTTACGGACGGAAACAATACCGCTAAATCCCGATACATCAAATACATTTTATCGCTCCTCTATAGCCTCTTTTGCGACAAGACGGTCATCAAAGTCGAAAACCTGGTTCCCTACCTGCTGATATGTCTCATGGCCCTTGCCAGCTATTAAAATAACGTCTCCTTTACTGGCATTTTTCACGGCATAGTGAATGGCCTCTTTTCGATCGGCGATTGTTTTATAACTTTCACCTTTTACTCCCTCTTCCATATCCCTAAGGATTTGGATTGGGTCTTCACTTCGGGGATTATCAGAAGTAAAGATCGGGTCTGTACTGTACTGGCATGCAATTTCAGCCATTAGCGGCCGCTTGGATCTGTCCCTGTCTCCTCCGCATCCCACGATGGTAAAAATGCGTTTCAGGGCAAATTGCTTTACCGTTTCCAAAGCATTTTTCAGGCTGTCAGGAGTATGTGAATAATCAACAATCACAGAAAAATCCTGACCTGCATCTACGGTTTCAAATCTGCCTGCTACGCCTTTAACTTCTTCAGCAGATTTGATGATTTGCGAGATTGATATCCCTGAAGCGATCCCTGCACCTATGCTGGCAAGGACATTATAGATGCTGAATTTGCCTATCATTTTCAGAGATACTTTATGCTTTCCAAATGGAGAGATTAAGTCAAATTCTGTCCCGCCAGAAGTCATCTGAATATTAATTGCCCGAAGGTCAGCTTCCTGATCAATTCCATAGGAAATGACATGAGCTGCCGTCGATTTTTCATATTCTGCAGAAGCAGGGTCATCTGAGTTTAAAATGGCATATTTCGGCTCTTCATGATTATAGGAGCTTCCGAGCTGGGCAAAAAGCAGCCCTTTTGCTCTCCTGTATTCATCCATTGTTTTGTGATAATCCAGATGATCCTGAGTCAGGTTTGTAAATACGGCTATATTAAAATCACACCCATGAATGCGTCCTTCATCAAGTGCATGTGAAGACACTTCCATTACGGCTGAATCTACACCTGCATCTGCCATTTTTCTAAATGTGCTTTGCAGAGTCAAACTTTCAGGAGTGGTATTTTTCACTTCAAAGGTTTCATCGGCAATCTTCGTATACATCGTGCCAATTAAGCCGGTTTTCCTTCCTGCATCAGCAAGGATCTTCTCTATTAAATGGCTTGTTGTTGTTTTGCCATTGGTTCCTGTTATGCCAATTAAATGAAGCTGCTTGCTCGGCTGTCCATAAAAAGCATCAGCCAGCACAGCCATGGCCCGTTTTGTATTCTTTACCACTATAACCGGGATATCCAAATCCAATTCTCTTTGGGCAATGACTGCTGCTGCACCTTTTTCGGCAGCAGAGGCCGCAAAATCGTGGCCATCCACCGTATAGCCCTCAATACAAACAAACAGACTTCCAGGTGTAACTTTCCGGTTATCGTTAACAATCGCTGTAATTTCCGGGTTTTCCCCTTTAAAAGTCATATATGGCTGCAAAAATCGCAGCAATTTATGTAATTCCATGTCTACCAATCCTCTCGTGTTAAACAGAACAATTTAATCCTTTTTTACTGCCTCTTGTCATATTCATTTCTAAGTTCTCAAACTAACATTCTATATGATGGCGATATATATTGTACATGATAATTGCTTTTTTAGCTATTTAATATATAGAACCCAAACCCTGAAAGTATGTTGCAGTTTCCTTACAAACAAAAAAATTCAGGCGGCGCAGGATAATGCCGCCCTCAGTCCTATTCTTATTTGTCGTCAAAATACAGCCGGATCGTTGAACCTTCCTTTAACTTGATGCCAGGCTGAGGCGTTTGCTTGACCACTGTATTTCCTGTGCCGCTCGCATCAATTTTCAGGTTAAGGTAGAGCTCACCCAGATCCTTCTTTGTCAGGCCGACCATATCAGGAACTTCAATCATTGGTGAATCCATCCATGTCAGTTCTTTTTCAATTTGATTTTTCCGCGGCTTTACACCCATCGCCCGCAAGCTGTCCCCCATGATCTCTCCGACAATTGGAGCAGCAACTACCCCGCCAAATTGAATAGTTCCTTTTGGATTATCCACAGCCACATAAACAACAAGCTGCGGATCATCTGCAGGTGCGAATCCTATAAATGATACAATATGGTTATTTTCCAGGTAACGGCCGTTTTGCGCTTTTTGTGCAGTTCCAGTTTTACCGCCTACACGGTACCCGTCTACAAAGGCCTTTTTTCCCGACCCTTTTGCCACAACTGATTCAAGCGCTTTTCGGATTTCATCTGATGTTTCCTTTGATATTACTTTTCTCTTTGCATCAGGTGATTTTTTCATCAATATTTCCCCGGTAGCCGGATTAATAAGCTCTTTGGCTATATAAGGGGTATATAATGTTCCCCCATTAACGGCAGCCGAAATGGCTGCTACCTGCTGAATCGGAGTCACAGAAACTCCCTGTCCAAAAGCAGTAGTTGCCTGCTCAACTGGGCCAACCCGGTCGAGATTAAATAGAATCCCTTTCCCTTCGCCCTGCAGGTCGATACCGGTCTTTTCTCCGAATCCAAAGTCGCGGATGTATTTAAACAGTTTATCTTTGCCTAATCGCTCACCGAGCTCTACAAAACCAGGGTTACAGGAATTCTGAACTACTTCCAAATAAGTCTGGCTGCCATGGCCGCCCTTTTTCCAGCATCTTAGTCTTGCACCGCCAACTTCAACAGATCCCGGATCATGAAAATGATCCTTTTCCAAGTCTACCTTGCCTTCTTCTAACGCAGCTGCCAGAGTGATGATTTTGAATGTAGAACCAGGCTCGTATGTACTCCAGATTGGCAGGTTGCGGTTGTAAATTTCCGGGGGTACATTCCTAAAATTCGCAGGGTCAAAATCAGGCCTGCTGGCCATGGCAAGAACTTCCCCGTTATTTGGATTCATGGCAATTGCTATTATTCCATCAGGGTTGTATTCAGCCTGAGCAATATCAAGCTCCCTTTCTACGATTGTCTGAATCTTGGAATCGATAGTGAGCTTTAAATCCATACCATCAACCGGCGGCTTGTAGTCATCCGCCATATCGTTCATCCGTTCTCCCTTTGCATTCGCATAAAACTTAACAGATCCTTTTTTTCCTTTTAGTTCTTCATCATAATATAATTCCAGCCCCATAAGACCCTGATTATCAATTCCCGAAAACCCCAAAACATGTGAGAGATAATTCCCGAAAGGGTAATGGCGTTTTGAATCTTCACCAATGTATATGCCTTCAATTTCCAGTGCACGGATTTCTTTCGCTTTTTCATGGGAAATTTTTCGGCCTTCAGGGATTTTCACACTTGATTCTCTTTTGGTGATCAGCTGGTAAGCTTTTTCTTTTGACATATTCAGCACTGCAGCCAATTTCTCTGCAGCATCAGCAGGATCTTTTATTTGCCTGGGTACAACATAGACAGTTGGAGCACTGACATTCGTAGCCAGTGGAATACCGTTGCGGTCGACGATTTCTCCTCTTTCCGGTTCGAAAGGGATGTCTCTGCTCCATAGTTCCTTTGCGCCATCTGTAAGCAAATTCCCCAGAAAGAATTGAACATATCCAAGACGCAAATCAATAATAAAAAAAACGAGAATACCAACAAACAACGCTACAGTCAGCCGTTTTCGAACGGTTACATTTGAAACACGCATGTACGGACGAACCTCCTTAGATTATGGCTCGTTCCAATATATGCTTGTACATAAATGAATAGAACGCACTGCCGCTCATCCGGCAGTACGTTCTAATTTAATCCAGCACTGCTTCCTCTTCTTCCTGCTGCTCTTCTGATTGTGCATTTTCCTCATTATATTTCTCTGCAGGCGGCTCAAGTTCGACGATTAAATAGTCACCTTCCCTGAGTGCAGAACCAGCCTTCAGATTTTGCTTCACCACATATCCGCTTCCTACAGTATTCAGCTTTAAGTCAGCAAGCTTTGCCACCTTCATAACGTCCCTCAGCGACCATCCATTCATATCGGGTACTGTTAAATCGCCTTCAGTCTTTAAGATTACTCGTTCTCCTTCCAGCAAATTGTACATATTTCCAGGGACCTGTCTTTCAACCTTGCTTCCCTTTCCCAGTACAATAGCTTCAAAACCGGACTTTTTCAATTCTGCTTTTGCTTCCTCAACTGTTTTCCCTTCCACTTCAGGTGCCTGTTCAGAGTTCGCCTTCAGTTCCTTTGCCGGCTCGATATTTAAATATTGAAGACTGCTTTTCATAACCGGTGTAAAAATCTTGGAAACCGGCTCTGCACCGTTTGTACTCAGGTCAATATCCGGCTGCTGGACAGCTACATAGATGATCAGTTCAGGATCATCTTTTGGCGCCATGCCTAAAAAAGAGAAGATAAAATTTTCATGCCCAGTTAAATATCCTCCGCCATTTGGGTCAGGGATTTGGGCAGTCCCCGTTTTTCCGGCAACCTTGTAGCCCTCAATATTATACCTTTTGTAACCCGTTCCGTTTTCAGAAGACACAACCGTTTCCAGGATATCCCTTGTTTTCTTGGCCGTTTCTGCTGAAACTGGATTCCCCTTCACTTCCGGCTTTGTTTTTTTTAATACTTCATTTTTATCACCATCAACAATACTGCTGATCACATGAGGCTTCATCATTTTGCCGTAATTTGCAATGGCAGTAGCTGCCTGTACCTGCTGAATCGGCGTAATGGCAGAACCTTGCCCGAATCCGGTAGTTACCTTATCAAGCGGCCACTCGTAAGCTATTTTTCCGCCTGTTTCATTCGGCAGGTCAATTCCAGTTGGATTTTCAAATCCAAACTTTGTTATATATTCCCTGTATTTTTCATAACCAAGCTTCTCTTTAACTATTTTCGCGAAAGCCACGTTCGACGAACGCTGAACGCCTTCAAGGTAAGTAATGGACCCCCAGCCCCGTCCCTGGTTATGGTCGCGTATAGCCGGTGAATTTTCTGTTACTTTATAACTTCCTGATTTATACCATTCATTCGGATCAAATTCTCCCTCCTCAATGGCTGCAGCCAAAGTAAAGATCTTCATAGTTGAGCCGGGCTCAAATGAGTTTTCGATCACTTCATTATGCCACGTCTCTTCAATGCCTTCCTTTGTTTTCGGGTGGAAGGATGGCCTCTGTCCCATTGCCAAAATCTCACCCGTTTTGGCATCCGCGACTACAGCAACCATCTTTTTCGGCTTATACTCTTCGTCTACTTTATTCATGGAATCTTCGAGGAAAGTCTGGATTTTCTTATCGATTGTCAAATACACATCTTTGCCATTTTGAGCCGGCTGGATTTTTTGATCTCCATTTGGAAGGAGATAGCCCCATATATCGCTTTCATAGCTGAACTTTCCATCTTTTCCTGTAAGCACATCATTCAAACTCTGTTCAAGACCCAGCATCCCTACTGTATCGGTCTTATTCGTCTTCGATTTTTTCTTTTCAACATATCCGACTAAATGCGAGGCGAAGACGCCATTTGGGTAGAACCGTTTGGAGTCAGTTATGAATGTAATTCCCGGTAAATTCATATCTTCAATTTCTCTTTTTGTCTTTAACGGAAGATCGCGCCCTTCTTTACCAAATTCAACCTGGAATGGCGGGTCCCCTTTTTCTGTTTTCTTCGTTAAGATTCTATATATCTCCGACTCTTCCAGATCGATTGCTTTCGAAAGCGCCGCTGCTGTTTTTTCAGGGTCTTTCACATAATCCGGCTTCATACTTTTGTCAAGGATTGCTACAAGCTTGTAGGAAATAGTATCCTCGGCAATGACTTCACCATTGCGGTCATAGATAGTACCCCTTTTGGCTTGAATTGTCTTTTCACGTTCATATTTTTGCTGAGCTTTTGCCGCAAGTGCATGTCCCGCTGCTTCCCCTGTAACCTGAATGGAAACAAAGCGGAAAATTAATACAAAAAAGAGCAGGCTGAATATTAAAAATAATATCGCTGCTCCAAAATTGATATTTGGCTGTTTCTTCATTAATCTTCCACTACCTTGACATTATTTCCGCTGAATTTAAGTCCCATTTCCTCAGCTTTTGCTTTAATGCGCTCGTATGTACTTAATTCGCCCACTTGCATTTTGAGATCTGTATTCACTTTATTCTGCGTTTGGATTGCTTCTTCTGTTTGCTGAATTTCTTTATTCACTTCGTATATGGCTGCCTGGTTTGAAACCATTTGTACAGCACCAAAACAAACAATGCCAGTGAAAGCAAGTCCCAGTATTTTTTCCCCGGGGGAAAGCCATGACTTTTTTGATAATTTCTTGGGAGCCTGGACGGGCTGGGTTTGGATATCAAATTGTTTTTCTTCTTGAATTTTTCGGGCTAAATTGCTCATAATTCCCCTCCTGTAAATTTTTTATTTATTCTCTACATGAGTATTCGTAATCCCTTAAAGCTTCTCTGCTATTCTCAGTTTAGCGGACCTTGCCCGATTATTGTGTTCCAGCTCTTCTTCTGAAGGCAGAATCGGCTTTCTGTTAATGAGCTTTAAGATTGGTTTATATTCATCTGGAATAATCGGGAGGCCGGGAGGAAGATTTGGTGTTTCACTGGCTTTTTTAAATGCCGCTTTACAAATCCGATCCTCCAGTGAATGAAACGTGATCACGCTGATTCTTCCATTGGGATTTAATATGTCAATAGCCTGGTGAAGAGAATCCTCAAATACACCAAGTTCATCATTAACAGCTATTCTAATGGCCTGAAATACACGCTTGGCGGGATGCCCGCCTTTTCGTCTGGCAGGAGCAGGTATTGCCTCTTTAATCAGCTCAACCAGCTGGCCTGTTGTTTCTATCGGGGAAACTTCCCTGGCCGCTTCAATCTTCCTCGCAATTTGCTTCGAGAATTTCTCTTCTCCGTATCTGAAGAAGATTTTCACAAGTTCACCATATTCCCATCTGTTTACTACGTCATAAGCGGAAATGTCAGCGCCTGTATCCATTCTCATATCAAGCGGGGCATCATTATGATAGCTGAAACCTCTTTCAGGTGTATCCAATTGAGGTGATGAAACGCCAAGGTCATATAAAACACCATCTACTTTTGACACACCCAGGTTTGCAAGCTCTTCCTGAAGATACTTGAAATTACTTTTGATGATCGTAATTCTGTCACCATATTCAGCCAGTTTTTCTTTTGCGTGAGCAATCGCTGTGTCATCCTGGTCAAATGCATACAGCTTTCCCTTTTCAGACAGCTGGGAAAGAATTAATTCGCTGTGGCCTGCACCGCCCAGCGTACAATCCACATACACTCCATCAGGATGGATATTTAAGCCTTCTACTGTTTCTTTTAATAGTACTGTTGTATGTTCAAACATTGTTGTATGAATCCACCTTTCCAATCCGAGAAGCACGAGATGCATTAATGGCACCTGGAGCTAAACAAATATCTTTGTATCATGGGAAATTATATTACTAAAACATTCCCATTATATATCAAACCCAATCATGTTTTCCGCAATATCAGCAAAAGATTCCTCTGATTCTGCAAAATAATCTTCCCAAAGATTTTTGCTCCATATCTCGATCCGATTGGAAACGCCCAGCACTACACATTCTTTTTCCAATTTTGCATATTGCAGAAGAGGGGAAGCAATATTTATTCTTCCTTGTTTATCAATTTCACATTCAGTGGCACCTGAAAAGAAAAAACGGGTAAATGCACGGGCATCTTTTTTGGTAAGCGGAAGGCCCTTTAATTTTTCTTCAAGCTGCCTCCACTCATCCATGGGGTAGCCAAACAAACATTGATCAAGTCCGCGTGTCAAAACAAATGTTTCACCCAAGTTATCACGAAATTTGGATGGCACGATGAGACGGCCTTTATTATCAACGTTGTGATGGAACTCACCCATGAACATACCCACTGCACCCACTTTCTAACTCAAATGTACCACAATCCCCCACTTTCCTCCACATGTTTTTAATTATTCTACCACTTCATATAAAATCCTGCTTCCCATAAGGTATTCCCCCATTTTCCGTTCGTCTTTTTATTACATTTTCTTTAAATTCTTTACTATGCTTTTCACAGATTTTCACGATGGGGAATAGTCAGGATATAAAGGGATTTCATCTTTTTTCATCAAAAAAAAGACCTCATCCGTATGGAAAAGGTCCGAAGAATAATGGCGAATATTAAATTTTTATGACTTTGTGTGTCCCATCGAAATGAAAGGAGTACTCAATCAATTCTTCAAGGAAATTCATCCCATATTTATTAAGGTAATAGAGAACATTCCAAACTCTCTCCTGAGGAACTCCACCCGGCCTCAGTGAGTTTTCAGCTTTTTCATATTTCATAATGATTACTTCATGTTTTTGCTGGATGGACTTCTGGATTTTATTCTCCATGAAATCTATCTGCCTTATTAAAAGATCTTCATTTTTCTTTAACATAGGAAGAAGGGCGTCAACCTCTTTCATTGTAAGTTCTTCGATTAGCTCATAGTTTTGTTTTACTTGAGCTTTTGTTTTTTGGAATTGGGCTTCTATGCTTTCATTTTTAATACTCCTCAGATACTCATCTTTCTCTGCTTTCGTGCCTGATACAAGCACGCCCTGCAAATCAAGTCCTAATTCTCTCAAATCACTTTCCACAGAACGTTCTAAGATAGTGATATTTAAACGGGGCATAATCGGAGGCATTTTCATTCCAAACCATTCAAATGCCATTTTTAGTTCAGCCCAATAGGCAATTTCGCCAGGACCGGCTATAAAGGAAAGAACCGGAAACAGGCATTCCTGTGTGATAGGCCTTGTCACCACATTATTGCTTAGTCGTTCGGGATGATTTTCTGAAATCTCCAGGAGCTCATTCATTGAGAACTCGTGAGTTTGTTCCCTACCGGTAAATACCTTTTTTTCCTGATTGAACTCCAAAAGTATTCTTTCTTTATGCTTTTCATCATAATAAAATAGGTTTGCAGCATTTTCACTTAAGTCAATAGCATTTGGAAACCCGGCATTCTCCAAGTTTTGCTGCTGGCTTTTCACACGCTTTGTGATATCTTCAAAACCTTTGATCTGTTTGCCAAAAATGCTGCTTTCAAGTCTGCGAAGCTTTTGGTCACCTGAATCAACCAGAAGAAGCCCTGTTTCTTTAAATAAATGCATAATAATGCCGGCAAAGAACTCCACATAGGTTTGTGAATGCATAATAATTCCTTCTAAACTCAAAAGAAGGTCTTTTGTATGTTCCGTCTCTCCGAAAGTCTCAATGATGTCTTCCACCCATGCCCTGCATTTTTCACGGTTCAAAGGGATATTTGAAACCATCTTCTTCTCTAAAACTTTTTCAGGATAAGTCATTTTTTCCATTTTATTATTCTTCTCGATGAAAATATGATTTACTTCCTGATAGTCATGATCCTCCCCCGCAATCCAGAATACCGGAACAACAGGGATTCCCAGCTTACTTTCCTGCTGTTTTGCAAGATTTATGATTGAGATGATTTTATGTATAGTATATAGGGGTCCCGTCAAAATACCGGCCTGCTGCCCTCCGATAATCACTGCACTATTTTCTTGCTTCAGCTTATTTAGTGAGTCATGAACAGCCGGGGAAGCAGGGAATTGATCCATAAACTCTCCAATATATTCAGAAAGTTCATTTCTCATAAACGACCGGCCCTTCAGTTCAGCTAACCGTGCTTTATAATCAGAGTCGGAATTATAACGATAGTGAAAAAACTGCATAATTTCTTCTGTTTGTGCAATATAATCTGTTGCAAACCGGTTTGTTGCCGGCAATGAGAGATTAAGAATCTCCATTAATGAACTTCCTTTCTCATAGCTGATCAATTTTAATTTTCATCTTATGAGTATAGCATTGTCTTAAATGAAAAGAAAAAAACTTTGCTTACCTAAATGCTTTAATTCTAGAGGTAAAATAATTATATTCCGGACCTGCTTTACTTATGGAATGAAGACAACAGAAGTTACCCTTTGAACAAGCCCAATTAACATTAGAACTATATAAGCGGTGAAATAAAGTAAAAAATTGAATCTCCAGAACCCTTTGAATAAGGCACGCAGATTGATTTCCTGCTTAATTCTCCAATGCATGATAATAAAAGTGACCGCTGTAATCAGCAGTGATAGGACTATCATCCATAGATAGGATTTATCCCAGATTACGACAATTAAATAGTGAACCGCCAGAATAAAAAATAATGTGCTGACATCCAGGGCAATATGTACAGATCTTTTGTGTTTTTTAGTGATTTGTTTGCTGATAATAAAAACAGCCAGATATCCGAGCAGCGGTATGGTCACCAATGTTGCAATTAGGCTTGAGAACACAGTATTCAACTCATTTCCCCCTTTTTACTCCCTGCCTTTGATCTGACAATAAAGACTTTCAGAATATGGAGCAGACATCTTCTTCTTTTCAGCTTCCTCAAGGATATATCCTAAAATAGCATCTATCTCTGTTTCTCTGCCTTCTTCGATATCCTTAAGCATTGAAGATCTGTTCATCCCTGTTTCCTCACAGACACTTTTTACATGGGTTAATGCACCTGCTTTATCAGGAATGCCTAATATGCCACTTACCTCGTCAAACAACCTCAAAAATAACTGATAATAATATTTATTAGCTAAGAGTTCACCATTTCTCACACGGAGAACTGCTGTAAGCGGATTTATAACACAGTTTACGATTAATTTTTCAATTAGCATTTCTATGTGATTCTCGGCAAATTTAAAAGGAAAATAACAAGATGCTGAATCGGATATTTTCGATAAAAGTTCCACATCTCCCTTTAAAGCAGCCACTTTGGTTACCCCAATTCCAGTATGCAGCACTGTGTCAGGCTCTGACTTTAAAGCACCATGCTCTACACTGCCCACATAAATATTTTCCGCTTCAAGCATTTCAGCCCATTTCAAATGCCCCATGCCATTTTGCAAAAACAAATATGATCCACACTTGCCAGTATTCATTTCCATTAAGTCCTTTACAACTTCAGGAATGCTGTATTGCTTAACAGCAATGATTGTTAAATCCTCTTCTCCCTTCCATTCTTTGAAATGGAATGCCTTTAAGGGGGCATTGCTGCGAATGCCTTTTCTCTCAGTTGTAAGTCCTTTTTTGCGCAGCTTTTGCAATTGAGTACTGTTTCTAATATAAACACGCACTTCATGATTTTCATTTAAATAATGGGCAAACAGAAGGCCAATGGCGCCTCCACCGATAATAGCTATTTTCATAACAGACTCCACCATTTTTACTTTTTAAGCATATTTTAACAAAATAAGATAAATTCATGGGTAAAATGGAATGTTTTAATTACTAATTCCAATATTTATTTTCTTTATTCCATTTTTCATCAGCTAAATCCTTTAAAAAAATCCCTTTTTCGAAGATCGAAAAAGGGATTTTTAAAAGGATAAAGTATTAAACTGGATAAACCGGATGTTTGCGGATGCTGAATGTCAATTCTTTAGTCTCATACAGGTTAAAACGGTTAATTAAAACATTTCTTAATTCTGAAGGTGCAACAATATCGTCAACAATTAATTCAGAGGCAAGTTTGTAGATATCAATTGTTTCTTTATATTCCTGCTGTTTTTCCTGAACATATTTAATCTTTTCTTTCGGATCTTCAATCGCATTGATTTTATTGGAATAAACCGCATTTACTGCTGCTTCAGGACCCATAACTGCGATTTGTGCTGTAGGCAGGGCAATACAGCAATCAGGTTCAAAAGCTGGTCCAGCCATTGCATACAACCCGGCTCCATATGCTTTTCTGACGACAACTGAAATTTTCGGCACTGTTGCAGAACTCATCGCAGCAATAAGCTTTGCACCATGCCGGATAATCCCTGCTCTTTCCACCTTAGTCCCAATCATAAATCCAGGGACATCTGCAAGGAATAATAGCGGAATATGGAAAGCATCACAAAGCTGAATAAATTTCGCTGCTTTATCAGCAGAATCCACAAATAATACCCCGCCTTTAACCTTTGGCTGGTTGGCAATAATCCCTACAGGATTCCCCCCAATCCGTGCAAGTCCCGTAATGAGTTCCCCTGCAAAAAGTTTCTTAATTTCAAAAAAGCTGCCTTCATCAATTAAGGAATCAATACACTCATACATATCAAATGGGGCATTTTGATTTTTAGGGATAATTTCTTCGAGGCTGCGGCCGGATTTGGGCATTACCGCCTCGAGCTTCACTGATTTTTCTTTAAAACTTGCAGGAAAGTAAGCCAAATATCTTCTTGCTGAATCAATGGCCTCTTCCTCACTATATGCAAGCAAATCGCCACAGCCGCTGACAGAACAATGCATGCGGGCACCGCCCATTTCTTCAAGGGTAACCTTCTCCCCAATAACCTTTTCTGCCATTCTTGGTGAACCCAGATACATAGATGCATTTTGATCTACCATAATAACAATATCACAAAACGCAGGTATATAAGCTCCGCCAGCAGCAGAAGGTCCAAAAAGCAGACATATCTGCGGTACCATGCCTGAAAGTTTTACCTGGTTATAAAAAATTCTCCCTGCTCCTCGTCTATTCGGAAACATATCAAGCTGATCGGTAATACGGGCACCGGCAGAGTCAACCAGGTAAAGGATCGGAACTTTTAATTTCTCAGCCGTTTCCTGTATACGGATAATCTTTTCAACCGTCCTCGCACCCCAGGAACCGGCTTTTACTGTGGAATCATTAGCCATTACACAAACGGTCTGGCCATTTACCCTGCCAACTGCTGTTACAACCCCGTCTGCCGGAAGATCACTTTCCTGACAGTTCGCAAACTTGCCATCTTCCTCATAGAATCCGTCATCAAACAGGAGTTCAAGCCGTCTTCTGACAAAGAGCTTATTTTGGGCTACATTCTTTTCATGATATTTTGGATGTCCGCCAGCTTCTATTACCCTGCTTCTTTCCTGCAGCGTCTCTGTTAATGTCTTTGCAGTGGTCATTCCCATCCTCCTAAAATATAAATTTTCCATTCTTCGTTATACTTGCTTATTGCTGCACGGTACTCAGCATCAGCCACCTGTATTGGATATCCGTGTCTCAGCCTTCTTATTCGAATACGATTAGCACATCGCCTTCGTTAACAAAATCTCCTATGCTTACCTTCACTTCAGCTACTTTTCCAGCAGCTTCGCTTTCAACTGGAATCTCCATTTTCATGGATTCAAGCATTAATACTTCCTGGCCTGCATTAACCTCCTGACCCGCTTCAACCAAAACATTTAATACAGTACCTGCCATTGATGATGTAATTTCTTTCATTGTATTTTCCTCCTTTTAGTTAACGGCAAAAGCCTTCTTTGCTAGAAATGATGTAGAATAATTCCCTTTACGGAAATCTTCGTCTTTTAATATTTCTTTAAATAACGGTGCATTTGTTTTAATGCCTTCAATTCCCAGTCCCTCAAAGAATTGTAAGGCATTTTCTATCGCTTCATCCCTTGATTGGCCATATATAATGCATTTTGCAATCATTGGATCATAAAATGGGCTGACTGCCGTATTTGAAGCATATCCATAATCAACGCGTATTCCTGGGGTATCTTTCCACTCAAATTTAGACAATTTGCCTGGAGAAGGCATAAAGCTTACAGGATCCTCAGCATACAGCCTAAATTCAATTGAATGGCCAGCCTGGTTGATGCTATTTTGCTGCAGCGGCAGCTTTTCTCCTCTTGCTGCAAGCAGCTGCCATTCTACAAGATCCAGCCCAGTTACTTGTTCAGTTACGGGATGTTCAACCTGAAGTCTTGTGTTCATTTCAAGAAAATAAAAGTTCTCCTGCTCATCCACAATAAATTCAATTGTTCCGGCATTTTTATAATTGACTGCTTTGGCAGCAGTCAAAGCCGTTTCATACATCTTCTGTTTTGTTTGCTCTGAAAGGAAAGGTGACGGTGATTCCTCTACTACTTTCTGATGTCTCCTCTGAATAGAGCAATCTCTTTCAAATAGATGTACGATATTCCCATGATGGTCACCAAACACTTGTATTTCGACATGTCTGGCATTGTCTATATATTTTTCAATAAATACTTCATCAGATCCAAAATAGGCTTTGGCACGGGCTTTTGTGGAGTCGAAAGACTTAGCGAGCGCTTGCTCATTTTCACAGCGCACCATTCCAATACCTCCGCCTCCCCCACTGGCCTTCAGCATGACTGGATAGCCCATAGAATCCGCAAGCCTGCATGCTTCCTCAAGAGTGGATGTTCCCTCTCCGCTTCCTGGGACAACCGGCACTCCCGCTTCCTTCATAGTATTGCGGGATACAATTTTATCCCCCATCAATTCAATGGTTTCAGGATCTGGTCCAATAAAAGCAATACCCGCATTAATTACGGCTCTTGCAAAGACGGCGTTTTCTGATAAAAAACCATATCCCGGATGAATTCCATCTACATTTTCCCTCTTTGCAATTTCCAAAATGGCCTCTGTCTTTAAATAAGATTTATTAACAGGCGGTTCACCAATACGGAAAGCATATGTAGCTTCTTTAACAAATGGCAGATCTTTGTCTGCATCAGAATATATGGCAACAGTCTCAATTTCCATTTCACGGCAGGTTTTAATTATCCTTAAAGCAATTTCTCCCCTGTTGGCAATCAGAATTTTTCGCACAATCGGTCCCCTTTCTCATTGTAGTAATCCTGCAATAATATATATTTCTACAATCTTCTGCCTATTTCCTTCTGTTTTTGTAAACGCTTTCTGATTTTTATAAAAAAACTAAAAATATATTAAGTTTTTCATATGTGCAGAATTTTTTGTTTACTTGTTATATAATAATAGACATAGAAAAAACCTTTCAACTATTAGGAAGGCATTATAAAGCGGTTACATCTGCAGAATTCCTATACATCGATGGCTAAGGGGGAGATTTTATGAACTATAAAGTTGAAAAATTAAAAGTAAATTATAAAACACTGGAAGAGTTTAAGAAATTCAAAGAGTATGGACTGCAGGAGCTATCCATGCTCGAAGACCTTGAAGCTAATATTATTGAAAATGACAGCGAGTCGCCTTTCTACGGCATTTATTTCGGGGATAAACTTGTAGCACGTATGAGCCTTTACCAGATAGAAGCAAGATTCGATCGATATTTCGATCCCGCACAGGATTATCTGGAGTTATGGAAGCTTGAAGTCCTGCCTGACTATCAAAACAAAGGCTACGGCCAGAAACTTGTAGAATTTGCCAAAGGATTTGGACTTCCTATTAAAACAAATCCACGAGTAAAATCGAAAGTTTTCTGGGAGAAAATGGGATTCGAACCCGTCAATTATGATATGGAACGCGACCTGGGAGAGAATCCGCTGGCCTGGTTCCCGGCAGGAGTTAAAGAACAAACCCATTAAGATGCTGTCTACTACTACTAAGTCATTAAATAAGCGGACTATTGCAGTCCGCTTATTTCTATTTAATTACGCTACATCTATTTCTCCACCTTCTCAGGCTTTATATCGGGATTCACAGTAAAATTCAAGTTTTTGTGGCGGGTGCCGTCTTTGAGCCCGACAAGCTTTCTTGCACTTTCCATAATTTCTACCAGAGCTTTGTAATCCTGCTCCATTGTATTCAATTCTTTAATTAATTTTTCATTTTCCGCTGCCAGGTAGTACATTTGCTTCTCAAGCTCCTGAATGCGTTTTTTAGGATAAGGATCTTCTGAGACATCAGGCTTCTGAGCTTTTTCATATAACTCTTTCAGGAAAGAGGCTAATTCCTCAAACTCGATAGTCCTTTTAATTGACTGAACTGAGTTTTCATTTCTTTTTTCCGCATTTTCCTCTGGAACAGCTGGAAGCTCTTGTTCCACTTCCACAGCCTGCGGACTTTTCTTCATTTCTTTCCTCTGCTTTTTTGCCAGTTCAATTCCTGATTTATATTGTTTTCTTACAAAGGAATTCCAGCGAAATCCGCAGGCAGCCGCGGTTCTGCTTAACTGTTTGCCAACTTCTTCAAATGCCTGAAGCTGAGTTCCTCCTTCACGAATATGACGGAGTACGATTTCTGCAAGCAGTAAATCCTCATCTTGAGACCAAGCATCCTGACGGGTTGAAGACATCAGTGTATCCCTCCTAGTGTTTTTCTTTATACATATGCCAATGCTAGAAAAGATAGACTGATATCGTATTATAAAGTGTAACTTTATTCATCCCCAGGAAATTAATGGTTTTTTCTAATTTCGGAAGGATATGTTTAAGGCTTATTCAGGAAACTGTCAACTTTATTATGGTGCGCTTCTCCCTCCCATAAAACCGAACAGCGACGCACTTCTTGATCAATTCTCTCTTCTAAGCCAGCTGCAGCCCACTTTTTTACAAGAAGTTCTTTATAAGCTTCCAAAACCTCACTCTCAAGCTTAAGCATTCTTTCCAGAAAGCTCTTGCACCCGTCGATTGGATTCCCTTCAAAGACAGAATGTATGAAACCTAATTCTTTTAATTCTTCATCAGAATATAATTTTGCTTCCATCAGCATTCTCATGGCATTGGCAGGAAGCATCTTTTCCATAATGATGGAACCGCCGCCCCAGCCGGTTGTTATGGCTAAAGTTCCCTGGATAAAACCGGCTTTAATTCCTGCATTGGCAATCCGGTAATCACATGCAGCAGCAAGCTCACAGCCACCGCCGACAGCTGTTCCATTCAATATGGCAATAGTTGGTTTTGGCAAGAATAGTATATCTTTTAAAAGACCAGCCATTCTGCTTAGCATTCCAAAAGCTTCATCTTCTGTTTTTAAGCTGTGAAAGGAAGATAGATCACCTCCTGAGCAAAAAGCCTGGTCTCCCTCTCCTGTAATCGCAAGTGCCTTAACTGATTTCTTACCTGCTTTATGAAGTGCGATCTCCAGGCCATCCATAACTTCATAGCTTATGGCATTCCTTTTTTCAGGCCTGTTAATCTTAAATACTAAAAGTCCATTCTCGAATTCTTCAATTATGTAAGGGTTCATGGCTGCCTCCTTGTAATTGGTTAAACTATTTATAATATTAGCAAAAATATACATAGATAGTTACTTATTGATGAGGCAAAATCACTGCCTAAAAACGACAAAAGCACAAGAACTAAGTTCTTGTGCTTTATATCTAAAGGATTAGTCGTTTACTACTTCTTTTCCTTTGTAAGTTCCGCAAGCTTTGCAAACGCGGTGAGCAAGTTTCATTTCACCACAGTTTGGGCATTCTACCATACCAGGAACCTGTAATTTAAAATGGGTACGACGTTTTCTCTTCGCAGTTTTAGATGTTCTTCTAAAAGGTACAGCCATTCTTCCCACCTCCTTAAAGAGTATTAGAGGATGTCCATAGGAATTGGACACACCCATTAAGAAAGTTATGAAGGCCAGAGCAAGCTGGTGTCTTCAAGTGCTTCTTGTTTTTCTTCCGTTATGAATCGGAAGAAGGATCATTCTGATCAAAAAATTGAGCAAGTCCGGCAAGACGAGGATCTACTTTATCCTGTTTATCCTGCTCCTGAATGACCTCCCAATCCTTACCGGATTGAGGAGCTCCTTCTTCACTGCTGTCTTCGCAGAAAACTTGCATTGGGACTTCGAGTAAAAGGATCTCATGAAGGATCGGATTTAAATCAATCACATCCCCTTTTACCTGGTGAACCTCCTCTTCAGTCTCATAATCAAGACCTTTTAAAAGGAAAGTTTCAGTTGTTTCAACATTAATTGGATAATTTACGTCAACTAAAGTACGAGAACAAGGTAATATTAAATGACCCTTTATATTTAAATGAAAAGTCACTTTGGCAGAATCAATATCCGTACGGCCCGTCACATGCATTGGTGATGCACCGCGTATTTCCGGATTCAATTTCATGACCTCATCAACATTGACAGTTTCATCAATGGGAAAATCCTTGCTTCGATATTTTTGTAACTGACTTAAAGTCCATTTCATACGAATCACCCCAAGGCAACAAAGGTAATTATAGCCTTCCTATAATTATTTGTCAATATTTTTTCTTTACACTATAATGTAGCTAATATCCTACTATTGAAAGCTTCTTCAGTAAAAAAAATTTTGCAGGATTTAAAGATTTTGTTTCTTAATACTTTTTCCATTACATATCTTTTTAAACCTTTTCGAGGAGTATGTCAATATGAATGCAACAGGTGTAATTGTAGAATATAATCCTTTTCATAACGGCCATGCTTTTCATTTGGAGCAGGCAAAAAAAGTTTCAGGTGCAGAAACCATTATAGCTGTCATGAGCGGCAACTTTCTCCAGAGGGGGGAACCTGCATTAGTTTCCAAATGGAAACGTGCTGAAATGGCATTAAGAGCGGGTGCAGATATTGTATTTGAGCTTCCATACCAGTTTGCTGTTCAGCAGGCAGATATTTTTGCAAGCGGAGCTGTATCCATTCTGGAAGCAGCCGGCTGCAGGAGCCTTTGCTTCGGAAGCGAATCCGGCAGTATGGAAAGCTTTCACCAAACTTTATCTTTTCTTGAGGAACATAATTCTGCCTATCAAGAAAGGGTCAGAGTGCATCTGGATGCTGGCTTCAGCTATCCCAAAGCAACATCGATGGCATTCCTCGATCTGAACCCTGAAGGTGAATTGGTAGACCTTTCAAAACCTAATAATATTCTTGGCTTTCAGTATTTAAAGTCAGCCCGAAGGCAATATTCATCCATGGAACTTTTTACAGTTGCAAGAAAAAGCGCAGGATACCACGACGAACAATTTGCTTCTGATTCCATAGCAAGTGCCACAAGCATAAGAAAAGCACTTTTTTCCAAGAATGGAGAGATTGAATCCATTCGCCAATATGTTCCGGAAACTACATATCAAGGTTTACTTCAGTATAAAAAAGAGTTTGGCGGGTTTCACCAATGGGAACAATATTGGCCCTTCTTAAAATTCCGACTGGTTCATCTACAGCCGGAAAAGTTACGGGACATTTATGAAATGGAAGAAGGCTTGGAGCATAGGTTTTTATCAGCAGCACTCCAGGCTCAAACTTTTCAGCAGTTTATGGAGAAGATTAAAACTAAGCGTTACACCTGGACAAGACTTCAGCGGGCATGTGTGCATATCCTTACAAATACAGAAAAGTCAGAGATGCCCAACAAACCATTAAAAGCAGATTATCTGCATCTTCTGGGGATGTCCAAGAACGGCAGGAAGTATTTAAACAGGCATAAATTCGAATTAAAACTGCCGCTGATTTCAAGAATTTCTTCACACGCTGCACAGCAGCTGCAGCTGGATATTAAAGCTTCCCGGGTATATGCAATGGGTATAGATGGTGGTCGGGACCGTACTCTAATGCAGAAGGAATTTAATCAGCCTCCTATTATGGTTGATTAAATTATGAACTCCTTAATTCTATAAACTGAAAGCTGCAGTTTGCCAGCAGATAATAATGAACAGCCAGCGGTTTCTTGATTGCCGCTGGCTGTTCAATGCTTGGTGCAAGCTCCTGTTAATCCAGGCTCCTTAAATATTCAACCGCATCATCAAAGGTTTCCACAGGAACGATTTTCATATCAGTCTTGATATCCCTGGCTGTTGCAACAGCGGCTTTGTAATTGGATTCTTCTGCTCCTTTTTCATTAGGGGCAAGGAAGATTTCTGCTCCGGCTTTGTCAGCGGCCACAATTTTTTGCTCGATGCCGCCTATTCTTCCGACTGTACCTTCCGAATTAATAGTTCCGGTTCCAGCTATTTTATAGCCTCCAGTCAAATCTTCTTTTATAAGCTGATTGTAAATTTCAAGTGAAAACATCAGCCCGGCGGAAGGGCCGCCAATTTCTTCACTGTCAATATTCACTGCCGGTTCAACCTCTATTTCTTTGTCATCAACCAGGGTAATTCCCACTCCCGGCTTTCCTGTTTCTTTGAGTGTCTTTAAAGGAATCGAGGTTTCCTTAGTCTTATCCTGGCGTTCAAAGGTTAATGTTATTTCACTGCCCTCCTGTTTATTGGAGACCATGCTGATAAATTCATCAGAGGATTTGAACTCCTTGCCATCCACTTTAAAGATGCGGTCACCAGCCTGCAGTTTGCCGTGAGCAGGCATATCAGGGAGCACATTAAGGACATATACGCCATTATAATGATAATGAATAGGTATGCCAGCTTTTTTATAGGCAGTTTCAATAGCAGCCAATTTGGATGTTGCCATCAGATGCAGCTGCCGTACATTATATTCTTCTTCTGTTTCATTTTCGGAACGTATTTCTTCTACAGGGTATAGTTCCTGATACTTGCTGAATTTAGCAGCTGCGTATGCATATATATTAGCCCGGCCCATTCTTACAGTCGTAAGCATAAAGCTGCCTTGTTCTTCATTGCCGTTTTCGACCTCAATAATTGGTTCCAGTTCTTTAGCCATACCTGGCTTTGATACATAATAAGGCAGATAATAAAACGAACTAACCAGAAGAATAACTGCCAAAACCAAGAAGGAACGGGTATAAAACTTGCTTCTCATCTGTCGGGATGCTCCTTCCACTTTGTTATGTAATGATGAATACTGTCAATATGCTTTTTTGCTTCTTCTTCGCCGATTTTGATGATTTCTTCTATATTGGTAAATGCACGGGAGCTATACATTTCCACCCGGGGCCTGATCATAAAATCGGAAGCTATCTCCCGGTGAGTAACCAGCTCCATCTGCATGATATCCAGACTTTGCATAATAACATCATAGATTGAAGTGATTTCCGCATTCGTTTTGACATGTGAGACATCGATGGCGATGATAATATCAGCCCCCATTTCTTTAACAACAGACACAGGAACCCTGTCCACTACTCCTCCGTCCACTAAAAGGCGCCCGTTTAATTTTTCAGGCACAAAAATGCCTGGGATGGAAATGCTTGCCCTTACAGCATCAGAAATGGGGCCGCTTTTAAAAACAACCTTTTCTCCAGTCATTAAATCAGTAGCCACAACATTGACAGGAATATCGAGGTCCTCAAGATTTTTTCCATGAGTAAATATACGGATCAGTTCCTTTACTCGTTTCCCTGCAACAAAACCCATTTTAGGAACCGTGAAATCTAAATAATACTTCCTTTTAAATGCTTTGGAAAGTTTATATAAACGATCAACATCAAGTCCGGCCCCATAAAAGCAGCCTACCATGGCACCCATGCTGCTGCCGGCAATATAATCAATCGGTATGCCGGCTTCCTTCAAGACCTTGATGGCACCCAGGTGAGCGAATCCCCGAGCTCCTCCCGAACCAAGTGCCAATCCTATTTTCGGTCGCTGCAAAAGACTCCCCCCTCAAACGCCAATGGCCGATTAGAACTTTTGCCTTCAAGTTATTCTATTCTATTTATTTCCAAAAGGAGCATACAATAAAAATCTTCAGCTGAAAAATACAATATGCCTGTACCTAATTCTATGGTCTATTTTAAAGTTCTATGAGTATATTGGGTTATATGGGGACAAGACTTGACAGCAAAAGTTTGACCCTTGTATACCTGCATTTCGTTCATTCAAGTAAAATAAATGAAAAAGTCATGAGAAAATATATATTTAAACGCTTCTTTATTTTACCATTGTTTAAAATCATTGCACAGTCAGTACAACTTGAGGGAGGCTTGTCCGTGTTTCGTTCCAAATTAAAAACGGTTACTCTTGCACTCTCTGTAACCTTAATAGCCATCTCATTAATTTCCTTTCCCCAGGAATCGGTTGATGCATCAATCAGGGGATTAAATATGTGGTGGGAAATTGTGTTCCCCTCATTGCTGCCTTTCTTCATTGTATCGGAAATGCTGATCGGCTTCGGTGTAGTAAAGTTCATCGGGGTACTCCTTGAACCTTTGATGAGACCTTTATTCAGAGTACCTGGAGTCGGAGGATTTGTATGGGCAATGGGGATGGCTTCAGGCTATCCAGCCGGTGCCAAACTGACCGCAAGACTTCGGCAGGAAGGACAGCTATCAAAAACAGAAGCAGAGCGCCTGGTTTCTTTCACTAATTGTTCAAATCCTTTGTTTATCTTTGGCGCAGTATCTGTTGGTTTTTTTAATAACGCCAAGCTTGGTGTTATATTAGCCCTAGCTCATTATCTCGGCAATATTACTGTCGGTTTATTAATGAGGTTCTACGGAAAAAAAACCAGGCAGCCTCCACCTGGTGCAGAGACGTCAAAACCATCGTTACGGGCAGCCTTATCAGCTCTTCATCGGACAAGAATAAAAGATAATCGCCCTATAGGCAAGCTTCTTGGGGATGCAGTCATGTCATCCATCCAAACACTTTTAATGATTGGCGGATTTATCATATTATTCTCTGTTATTAACAAACTTCTATTTCATCTGGGAATCACGGCATTCCTTGCTAAAGGCTTAGAGGCGGTACTGTCAATATTTAGTCTGCCAACCGAATTGAGCATCCCATTCATTTCAGGCTTATTTGAAATAACACTTGGCAGCCAGATGACAAGCCAGGTTCAGCAGGCAACATTAATGCAGCAGGTCATTATTGTCAGCTTCATACTCGCATTCAGCGGATTCAGCGTGCAGGCTCAGGTAGCAAGCATCCTTGCCCAAACTGATATTAATTTCAAGCCATTCTTTTTCGCAAGAATCCTTCACGGCTTTGCTGCCGCCTTTTATGCATACATCCTTTGGCAGCCTATTTATGAACGGTTTTACAATACAGAACAGCCATCCAATGCCATTCCGGTCGGATTTTTTGAGAAATATTCATTTTTCGGCAAATTATTTGATGGAATAGCTGCTTCAGGACCGCTTATAACCATACTTGCACTTTCTGTTTATACCTTTATGCTCGCAAGGCGCTTGGATAAGAGATAACAAAAAACGGGTACCTATCAATCGGGCACCCGTTTTATATTATTCCAGTACAATCAGCAGGAAAGACACCCCGCTCTAGTGTTTAGCTAAACTTGGTCTTAAGAGCTTTTTCTACAGTGTCAGGAACGAGTTCTGATATGTTCCCGTTATATTTTGCCACTTCTTTCACAATGCTTGAACTTAAGAACGAGTACTGATTATTAGTCATGATAAAAAAGGTTTCCACTTCATCATTCAAGACTCTGTTCATGGATGTTATCTGCATTTCATATTCAAAATCAGAAACAGCCCGCAAGCCCCGAATGACAGCACTCGCATTAACCGATTTTGCATAATCCATCAGAAGCCCCTGAAACGAATCTACTTTAACATTTTTAAGATCCTTTGTTACTTCTTCTATCAGCTGAATTCTTTCTTCAACAGTAAAAAGAGGTTTTTTTGAAGAGTTATTCAATACAACTACATAAACCTGTTCAAATACCTTTGCCGCCCTCTTAATAATATCCAAATGGCCATAAGTTATTGGATCGAAGCTGCCTGGACAAACCGCGATGCCTCCCATTGATATCCCCCTGTCATGTTCTTATTATGTATCGTTTTCCATAAGCATTCTAAGTATGTATTATTCAGCCCAGCTGTAGATTGAGATAGAAATTATCCCGTAATTTTCATGTTTCCGCTGAACCAGTCTTCCGACTGAATCAGGGAGCTCTACATCAGAACCATGTTCGCATAGAATCGTTCCCTGAACCGAAAGCAGATCATTCTCATCAATTAACTTCAGAAGCTTAAGAAGCTGCTGCTTGCGGTAAGGCGGATCGAGAAATATATAATCGAAAACCAGATCCCTTTTTAATATTGCCTTAATGGCACGATCTGCATCATTTCGATATACTTCCGCCTTTTCTTCAAAACCGCATGTCCGAATATTTTCATGGATGGTTTGAATGGCCTTCCCATCCCGATCCACAAAAATAACCTTATCTGCTCCTCTGCTGAGGGCTTCAATGCCAAGACCGCCGCTGCCCGCAAATAGATCAAGCCCAAGGCCCCCTTCGAAATACGGCCCAATTATATTAAAAATAGCTTCTTTAACTTTATCAGTAGTCGGACGGGTTGAACTGCCCGGAACAGCTTTCAATATCTTCCCTTTTCTTGTTCCTGATACCACTCGCATACTATCACCGCTAACCTGCAAATTGTCAATTTTCCTGTCCGCTGAGCTCGGAAAACTGCTTTTTTCTATCCTATCCTACCATATCTTACAATTGGTAGCCACCCGGCAAATTGTAAGCGGAATCATCAGCTGAAAAAATTTATAGCGTGAAGTGTATATCCGTGAGGATTGTGGAAATAATGTAATTAACAGCATCTATTCGAGGATGTTGTTGCCAACCGCGGAGAAGACTTACGTTTCCCCATAAGTTCTTCCTCCGGTTTCTCCTCTCCCTTTGCCTTCTATCCTGAAAAGGATATAGAAGGACCCTGCAGTTATCTGCAGGGCTTTTTATTTTGGATTCATTTAGTCTGGATCGGACGTCAGATGAATCTCGTCTTCTCTTTCTTCAGCAGTCACTCCAAACAGTGATTTAAACCATTGGATTTCTATAAATACGGTTCCGTTTTGATTGGTTAATGGATTTTCAAGCAGTCCATAATCTTCTTCATTATAAATGAAAACATTTTTATTTAAGTAAAATCGATAGCTGTTATTCCCTTTTGACAAAAGCATCGTTTCCTCACCGGATAGGATCTTAACTTCATATCCTAATGACTTCATCGTCTCTGCAAATGGAAGAAGCCTCTTTCCATCCCTATAGATTAAATCAATGTTTGCTTTCTCAGCACCAGATACCAAAAGCTTTTTTTCTTCCTGGAAATACAGAGGAACAAACGGAGCATCGCTTTTTGTATTCATCGTGAAAAACTGTGTGCTAAGACCTTTCACATCACTTAAGAGCTTGTCCAGCTTTTCTGGAGTCAGAGAATTCACCTTGTTTACTATCATAAAGAAAGCTTTCAGCTCATCATCGGTTAACTCTCCCTGCAGCTCCTGCAGTACTATGCTTCCTTTTTTTGAACTGGGTTTAAGATCTAATAAGCCTGAGGATAAAACATCGATTATCCACACTTGAGTGCTGTCTGCAAGCTTTCTTCGAAACTGCAATGTAATAATATCTTTTTCCAGCATTTTGGCCTCAGTGCGGGGAGATGCAATAAGGATATTTTCATCCTTATATTCAGGATATTGATTAGTAAAGATAATCGTCAAGAATGGGAAATTTCCAATCTCATTTAGTTTTTGGAAATTTAAGCTGGCTGCCTGTATGTCTTCTGAGTATACTTCTGTGTTGTTAACAGCTTTCTTTAACAGTGGTTTTTGCTGCCAGTAAAGTGGTGGAACATTCCCTTTGCCCTCGAAATAATAATAATCGATAAGTTCTAATTTCTTTCGGGCTTTTAGGGGGATTCCCGCTGCCCACGAACCCTCTCTTTTGAAAGAATCCGAAATAGTAATAGACAAGCTTTCAGCCTTAATGCCGGGAATTTCCACAAACCAATCAGTTAACAAAAATGCTTTATTTCTTTCATTTATCGGTACAGCATACTCAAATACCATCTGATCATCAGAAGAAAAAAAGGTAAAAGGATTTTCATCTGCTGAATCACAGGCTTCTCCGGCTCCATTCTTGCATTTCCATTTGAACAGAGCTTCGGGGATAACAAGCCTATATTCTTCCTGTGCCATAAGTCCGTGTATCTTTTGAGTGATTTTAAGTTCATTTAGACGTGTGTCAACTGTGATATCCTGTGTAATCGCCCCGGAACTCTCCAAGGCAATCGCATGCTCAGAATAAGCCTGCCACTGCCACAACAGCATGCCTGAAATGATTCCAGACAAAATTATAAAAATAAATAAAGATGCCTTCCACATTGCTATTCCCTCTTAGTCAATTTTCTTCTAACCTAACAATACCAAAGGGAAGGTCATCCGTCACAATTTTTTTGTATAATTTGTATGAAATTTCATATTTTATGCCTGGGAATTTTTTCATGAACAGAGATCATAAAAAGGACCATAAAAACTTCTCCGCCGGATACGTTACTTTAATTTATGCAAAATCAAAGTCCACACCATGATCTAAAATACCGCTCACATCCCCAATGCTCATGCAGGTAATTGCCCAATCATCAAACGATACACCTTGTGACGACGTAAATTCTTCAAGTTCACCAAGTGTCAGAGAAAAGACATCCATATTATAAGCTGCTGTCAGCATCCCCTTTGCACTGAGTGCTGCAATGATAGAGACCACAATAAAACCATTCATATGATGAATATGCTTTTTTTCAATTGCAGAAATATCCCTCTTTACCAAATATGCTGCCCACAGAAAAAATGTCATCGAAAAAAAAAGGTAAAGCATACATACACTCTCCCCTCTGCTTTTTAGGTGCTACTTCTATTTTTATGCTGAAAATGATAAAGTATGGATGGACAAAAGGCATTTTATTTTTAAGAAGTGAATGCTATGAGTTTTAAGGGGGGCTTTAATTTTGATACAGCGTTTTATAGAAATTGGTGAAGGTTACTCTGATATTTATGAATTAATTGAAATTGCCCAGGCAAATAAGCATCGATTGTCCCACATGGCTGCTTTCCATACGAGCATTAATAATAAAGAAGTGACATCCCTGGCAGTGATACTGAAGCCGACAGACCCTGGCGGATTTCAGCCTTTATATATTTGCCGGGAAGGGATACCTAATCCAAAGACATCACCAAATAAACGATATGATTTATTTGCGGATGCTGCGAAAGCACTTAATAAGGAAATTATTCAGCTGGCAGTAAAGCCTTCTGCTATTTTTAATGAAAAGGAATTATATTATCAGTATTTGATTGGGATTTTAAGGCTTAATCACTATATTGCACCGCTGCAGTAAAAGATTTCACAAAAAGGCATGAGCTTATGCTCACGCCTTTTTAGATTCCCATCTTATAATCATATTCTTTAGCCTTGTCCGGTTTGGAATTTTCAAATTCCGTTTTTAGGAACGGCTTATAGGATGGTTCCACTTTTTTAACAAAAGAATATGAATTTATCTTCTCCATAATTGTTTCCGTATCAGCAAGATCACAATATAGCACAACATATTTCAGCCGCTTTGAAACATAATGCACATTTCCAAATCTTCTTAACATTTTCGCCTGCTTTAATGAATAAAGCCAGACAATTATTCCTTGCCTTTGACCAAGCATATAGTTTTCCCCTTCAGCGATCGTTTGTTTTATTTAGTCTAGCATAGAAAAATGTCAGGTTTCAATGGGAAGGTTCAAACTGTGTACTAATCCAAAACAAAAAACCAGCATTTGCTGGTTTTTTAAGCAGAGCAGCCACAGCTGCCTCCAGAACCGCAGCCCCCTCCGCAGCTTGATTCAAAGAAGGGATTGCCGGCAGGAACTTTAATATGTTCAGAAACAGAACGCCCTATCATCATGCTTATCTCATCCAGCAGATTTTGCAGGCCCGTTTCAGCTCTTCTGAATTCTGCCACATGGGCATCCATATCCATGTCGCGCTTTAGCTCTCTAATAGACATCATTACCCTTTTGTATTCGGGATGATATTTGCCAAATCGCTGAACTTCTTCATACAGTTCTTTCATTTTGACAAAATCCTGTATCTTCCTTTGTGTTTCACGGCTGTTCTTTAATTTATATAAACTTTTGCGGTAATGTTCCGCTTCTTCAGATTCTGTAATCATAGCTGCAAGTTCGTCAGCTTTGTCCAAAATAGCCATTCTTTCTAATGTAGCAAGCAAAACAGCTCACCTCCGTTTCTTATTTTATCATGAAACGGTTTAAAGCTAAAGCAAGTAAACTAAGGGATCACCACAATAAACTCTCTTTTTGAAGATGCTTCAGCACTGTTGCCTTTTATGAGCTCCAATCCAATTCGATGTTTGCCTGATGGAAGTCCTTTGACTATAAAAGCAGCAGAATGGATTTCATCCTTTTTCTTTCCGTTTATATACAGAAGAATTTTGCCCTTTTCTTTGCTGCTTTGTTTCCTAAAGGAAACATCCTGCACAATACATTCAACGAAAATGTCTCTTCCTTTCACCTGGTGTCTGACATAAAAAGGATCTTTGGCTGCGCTTTCAACACCTGAAGGACCTATAAGCGATGCTGCTTCAACTTCTTTTACCGGACTGGCTTCCAATTTTGTTTCTGGTTCTGGCAGATCTTTCTGGCATGCTGCAAGTACAAAAATAACCAGCAATAATAAAATGCATTTTTGCCTCTTCATTATTTTACACTCCTTAATAATGTCATCCGTAACCATCTGATAAAGATAGTGTTTGCCCAGCAGCTTATTTTTACTCTGTAATTATTAAAGTGACAGCTTCTTGCCTGCCTCTGACAAAAGTCAGGCGTGGAGCAGGACAGAACAAATAAAAAGCTCTCTCGGGTAACGAGAAAGCTTCCTAACTGGATTGAGAATTCATAGCCTGAAACATGCTCATCATCATGGAAGCCATTTGCACTCCATTAGTAAATTTTTCAACTTGGTGGGGAATCGTTTTTTTGTAATAATGCAGTGCGGCCACTTCAAGAGATTGAATTTCATTTGGATTTCTGCTCAGTGTTCTATACCAATGAGGCTGCTCACGGATAAATTGCTTTAGTTCCTTTTTTTGTTCTAGATACTCGACAATATCTTTTCTCATCTGTTTAACCCCTTAATCCTTTTTAAATGTAAAAGGGCTGCTTGGTTTAGACACACTTGATTTTGAGCCTCCTGATGGTTTCTGGCCGCCGCCCTGGAATTGGGAAATGACACCCTGTACTGCTGAAAGGGCCTGGCTGAGATTACTGATGTACCCCTGCATTTGATTCGCATCCATTTGCTTAAGAGTACCCATGATACTTCCCATCCAGTCATTTTTTTTCTCTTCTGGCTTTTGTGCTTCATCTTTGTTTTCTTTATAGGAATCCCACCTTGAATCTTCTTCCCCAAGCAAATACCAATCCTCATATAATTCCTGCCAAGTTGTATTTCCAGCCCTGACTTCCTTGATGATTTGCGGATTCTGTTTTACAAACTCTTTAAACTTTTCGACTGAGGGATGAAGTTTCGTTTTAGTCATGCCATATCACCTCGTTCTGATGCAAATGCCTATAATACCATATGAATAGGAATGGAAAAGGTGAATGAAATGCCTGCTCTATTCAGCCATTAAAATAAATTCAAAAATTCTGCCATTAATGATAATATATGAATGCAGAAAGTTATCGAAAGGTGAATTAGAATGAACAGAGAACTTATGGAATTATTTGATCAGTGCACCAAGAATGCAACTGAGGAAGAATTGAGCGCCTTAGAGTCCCTTCTATTAGGTTTTCATAAAAGACAGACCGGTCAAAACAGTTCCTATATCGGCGGACTTCTTCATATAGAACGGCAAATAACCGCGGATGAATGCATTCTGACTGTTCCTTTAAGTCAGATAGTCAATAATCCGCTGGGCATTCTCCATGGAGGAATAACCGCAACCATTATTGACTCTGCCATGGGAACACTTGCAGCATCACTTCTTCCTGAAGGCTTTGGGGCTGTTACGACACAGTTGAACATTCATTATCTTGCAGTTGGTAAAGGAGAATACGTGACATGCAGAGCGACGATTGACCATAAGGGAACAAAAAGCATGGTATTATCTGCAGATGTACTCCGCTCGGATGGAAGAAAAATTGCTCAGGCAACAGGCAGTTTTTTTATCATTGAAAAGAAGAACGTTAATAATTAAAAGCAGGTGGGAAAATGGTCACCGCTATCGTTATACCAATTATTTGCCTTTATTTTTTTTGGCTGACAAAAAAGGAAATGCGTGAGGGTTATGAGAAGTGGGCAAGCTTAAAAAATGTCCCTGAAGAGGCCATAATGTCCGGCGAAGTCGTCCAGATCAGCGAGCGCAGGCAGCGCTATAATTACAGCCGCTATGTTCATGTTCTTGAGCTGACCATCCAAACAAAGAGCAACAAACATTCCAATATTAAAAAAATCACCCCTTTAATGAAAAATACCAGAATCCCTTCTGTAAAGATTGGCGATTCTGTTCACCTATATGGAAATTGGAAGGATGACTTTTTTCAGGTTGGCCGTATTCAAATTGCAAAAACTGAAAAAGAGCCTCATACTTAGGCTCTTTTTAATTTTAGGTTTCTTCATCAGCTTTTTTTATGAAATTTTGCGTATAATGCTTTTTATAAACTCCAACTCCAAGATGTGTAAATTCTTCGTTCAGCAGACTATCCCGATGGCCTTTGCTGTTAAGCCATCCTTCAACGACGGCGGGGGCATCCGTATAATTTGCAGCTATATTTTCCCCTGCAGCCTCATATGAGACTCCCCCAGCTTCAAGTCGGTCCGACAAATCTCCATAAGTTTTAGAAGTATGAGAAAAGTCATTGCTTTCATACATATCTTTACTATGGGCAAAAGCTGCAGCTGCAGTCATATCATCCCATTTCAACGGCTGTAAATGATGTCTGACCCTTATTACATTTGTAAGGTCAAGAATTTGCTTTTCTTTCGCTCTCTCTACATCTTCCTCAAAGGCAGGAGAAGCCAGGGGGGGCTCCAATAATTCACCACGGTAAACCATTTCATACGGGCGAAGCTTAATTAAGGTGGCTGCATCCATTACTCTCACACTGGAGAGTGTCCCTGTAAATCTATCTATATTCAGCTGTGCATAATACTCTCCAACCATAACCAGCGGCCTTGTATTCAGGTCATCTTCGGACAATTCGAAACGATATGAGCTATCTTTTACTTTAAGGTTGAAATCTGTTCCAAAAAAGACGGATGCATATAATTCACCAATGGGCTGCCCTATTTTGAAAGGATAAATGTCTGCATCTTCACCTGTCGCAAACAAACTAACCACTTTATTTTTGCTTATCCCAGCCTGAATGTACTCAGTACCGCTTTTATTATATATCCACCATTCGTAGCCATAGAAAGAAGGATCTATTCTTGAGGGTGCTCCTAAACTTTCTTTAAGCTCCGCAGCGGATTTCCCTATAAAGGATACCATGCCTTTTTCAGGGAACCCTGTATTGGAAGATAAATTATTGTCATCGTTACTTATATCCTTAATTGCACCAGGCTGTGTATTTTCCTGATTGACAAGTATTTCCCCTTTCTCATTACGTCCAATATCTATGTAAAAGCCCGCTGCCAGAAAAATGGAAATCAAAACTAAAATTCGAAAAAGTGCCCTCAGAGAACCGTCCCTCCCTTCTCTCATTCATTGTATTTAATGTATGTAAAAAGTATAACTTGCAGTGTGTTCTGCATAATGGAACCTAATTAAAATCATGCAATCTATACTATTAATCATACCATTAGGTGTATTGTTTATCTATTCTTTTCACTGAGTTCCCCATGTAAAATAATCTATGTATACAAAGAGCGGTTTCCTTATTAGATTGCTGTTTTGGTCTAGGCAGATAATAAAAAAAGAACACCCTAATGGTGTCCTCTTAATGCTGTGCTTCAGTTCCGTGTTTTGAAATATCAGTAAGCGCTTCTCCAGCCTGGTCATCCGTTAAATGACGGATAGCAAAGTCCCCGAGAGATACTATTCCAACAAGCTTGTCACCTTCCACAACAGGAAGCCTGCGAATTTGATGTTCAGCCATCAAGCGTGCAGCTTCCCGAGCCTCTGTATCCCTGGTAACGGTTACTAAATGGCTGCTCATAATATCTTCTACTTTGGATGAAGCAGGGTGTTTTTCTGCCACACAGCGAAGAACTATATCCCGGTCAGTTATCATTCCTACTAGCTTCTCATTATCCACAATTGGGATAGCCCCTACGTTTAATTCTTTCATCTTAACTGCCACTTCATACACATTGTCCAGTAGAGAACAGCTTTCAACATGGCCGGTCATAATATCACGAATCATTTCCATTTTTTATCCTCCTTGTTTTTTCTCAACAATAAATATGGTCCAATAGTGACCGTGCAGGCCTCCTTGAATATAGCCAACACCAATATGTGTTGCCTTTTTGCTTAGAATATTTTCCCGGTGGACTGAGGAATTCATCCAGGCAGCAAACATTTCATCAGCTGTTTTATAGCCCGCCCCAATATTCTCCTCTACGGTCAGGAAAGAAATCCGCTGATTCCTTAACATTTCAATAGGATTTCCATATGTAGGAGAATTATGTGAAACATATTCTAATTTCATCATGTCCAAAGACTTTTTCTTGGCTGCACCATTCAGATGCAAATCGGCAGATAATGGTTTAAGCCTTAATTCTTTTCGTTTTTGGTTGGCAAGCTTGATAAGCTCAATTTCATTCACATCCATTTTGGGAATAGCAATTTCCCTTCCATCACCGGGAATGATAATAATTTCACCAGGAAAAATTAAATCAGGGTTTTCTATTTGGGGGTTGCTATTAATAATTTCTTGTAAATCCTGCTGGAATCTTAGCGCAATTTCCCAAAGAGTGTCCTTTTGCTCAACCCTGTAATCTGTTGCTGCGCCCGCATGATCTGCTGTGAAAAAAATAAGAAAAAAGAAGATAATAATGGTTTTGAATTTCCGCAATTGACGCTTCCCCTTTCACAGTTTGGCAGCACCGAGTTTATATTTGCTAATGTTAAGGCAGCCAGTCATTCAATTATGGCATTTCAACTAACGTTTTTCAGAGATCGATGTTTTCTTGCATGAATCCGTTGCAAGTTATCCTTTTTTCTACTATTATTAAATTTGAGATAAACTTGTTAAAATTATGCATGGATCGTTCATCTGAACCATGGATTGTTTTCAGGAGGGACAATTATGAAATTTGAAAACACAGGTCTGGAAAATAAAAAAGCAGACTTAACCCGCTTAGATGAAGTAATGCTTTCACACGGCCTGGTCCGTGAAGGGCAATGGGATTATGAAAGAGTTACATATGACCGTAAGTTCGAATTAAAAGAGGGTGTATTTTACCTTCGTGTGTTTGGATATGCTGCTGAAGGAGATGTAGGTGCACATAGAGCAAATATCCAGCTTATGACTCCCCTGCTTGGCAAACATTATTATCCGCATGGGGTAGAATACGGTGAAGGAGAAACCTTCCCTAAATCATTAGTAAGTCAATGCGAAAAAATTCTAAGTGAGATCAAAGCAGAGATTGACCAATTCGCTGAGTAATTTTTGCTTTTTCATTATGATTTATGAATTTATTTTTAACATGGAAAAGACGCATGAACATCATGCGTCTTTTTACATTAGCTGTATGACCTTCAAAAAATCATCGTTCCGGAAGACTGTTTCCCGCAGGTATAATTTTTTGAATGGAGAGATCAACTCTTTTAACTTCCAGTCCGGTTAAATGAACAATTTCATCTTTGATTTCTTCCTGAATCTGGAGAGTTTCTTCCAAAATATTTTTTCCCTTTATAAAGTTAAGCTTAATCTTCAGATATACTTCAGTGTTTTTAAAAGATATTGAGATCGGGTCTTTTATTTTCTTAAAGAATGTGAATCTTTCATGATTAAGAGGAATGACGCTTTCTCTTTCCTGCAGGCTCGATTCTACGATTGCGGAGATTATATCACTGGCTGCCTGAATCGTCTCGAAGTCAAGATGATCGTTATGCATCTTTCTTTCACTTCTTTCTGTACGATTTATTATATATCGGGCAATAATCTCTCAGTTTTAAACCAAATTACTTTCAGTTTTTATAATATTTAATGCATACTATAATCAAAGTGTTACGATCTTTTGATGGTTAACAAAATTGGGGAAGGGGACTTATTTTGTCTGCGATATTCACAAAACGTTTTTTATTAATATTGATTGCTGTAATTCTTATAACTGCCGTTTTTTATTTCATTTTGCCTGTTTCTGTTCCGCTGATTGTTGCATTTATTACCGCATTAATCCTGGAGCCGGTTGTGAAACTGCTGCAAAATAAAATAAAAATAAACCGAAGAGTATCCGTGCTGATTACTTTTCTAGGATTTGTCCTCTTCATTGGCTTATCAGGCTATTTTATTACGACAAAAGTGATAACTGAAGCCATTAAACTTGTTGAGAATGCTCCTATGTACATTAATGAAATCACAAAAGCATGGCTCAGGGCAGAAGCGGACTTTTCCAATGCCGCCAAAGACCTTCCTAAAGACCTTGTTGATGAAATAAGCAACCAGATTCAATCCTTCTTGAATAAAACGAAGAATGACCTTGTCGCTTACGTAAATATTGATAGCTTAAAAGCACTTCTGACAAACATCCCGAATTATCTTGTCAGTTTCATCGTATATTTGATTGCATTATTTTTGTTTTTAATAGATCTTCCCCGATTAAGGAAAGGCTTATATAATCACCTTACAGAAAAAACAGCAGATAAAGTCAAGTTTATGACTTCACGGCTGTCCTATGTCGGATTTGGCTTTTTTAAGGCCCAATTTCTAGTAAGTGTGATTATCTTTATCGTTTCCCTGATTGGATTATTATTCATCAATCCAGAAATGGCATTGATCATGTCTATAATCATTTGGATTATTGACTTTATCCCTATTATTGGCTCGATTGTCATTCTTGGCCCATGGGCATTGTTCCACCTGCTGACAGGAGATTTAGCTATGGGTACACAATTGGCAATTCTTGCAGCCGTCCTGTTAATTATCCGCAGAACAGTAGAGCCAAAGGTAATGGGCACCCATATAGGGCTATCTCCGCTTGCTACGCTAATAGCCATGTATCTAGGCCTGAAACTCATTGGAATACTGGGCTTCATTATTGGCCCATTACTGGTCATTGCGTTTAATTCCGCAAAAGAAGCAGGACTTATTAGGATGAATTTCAAAATATAAACTCAATGAATAAGTAAAAAAGCGTCCGCTAGGACGCTTTTTCTTTCCTGCATATATCTCTACTGAGTTTTCTTAAAAAAAGTCGTAGAAAAAGGATTGTTGAACAGGAATTTTTCTTTCCAGTATCTCAGCATCATTTCTTGGTCCTTTAATTTCGCCTAAATCATATAACTCCATTGGCCTCTTATAGCCAATTATAATCGCTGAAAGGGCATTGATAGACAAGCGCAGACCTCGAGCTGGAGGTTTTGTGCATTGGCTTCCTTCTTTCTCTTTAAACACCCTGACACCATCGCCTGCAATTAAGTAGCTTCCATTATTCCATGGTGCATGGTGATCCTCAATATGCAGAAAGACATTTTCACTATTTTCATTGAATGAAAATTGGCTGAGACACTTATCAGCATTGACGATTCTCCCCATAAAGTAAGGGAAAACCTCCATTTTTAAATTTGGCTGATTCAGGTAATAAGGAAATGGATCGTGTACTGATGTAATGATCTTTACTTCCTCAACCATCGAATCATGCTGACAGATAAAATTCCATAAATTCACTCTGGCTTCCTGATTTAAAGCTGCAAATTCTTCGACCTCCATTTTATTGTCTTTTACTTTGAATAAAATATAGCCCTGTCCTTCACCTGCTTCGTCAAAGTACACCGCAATCTGATAGTCTGAATAAACAAAGTTCTCCCACCAATATGCGTCTCTTACAAGCCCGCCTGAATAACGGAGCATATATTCTTTATAAATTTTTTCTATGGTTTTTGTGTGCTGGTTCTTAGTATATCGTTTAATGGTCCCTGAAGATTTTCCGGCCATTTGTAAATCTATTTTGTTAATAAGGGTTTTCTTATATTCGGTGAATATCTCCCATCCGAATTTCCGATAGAAAGAAATATTAAAAGGATGCAAAAATGAAAAAAGCTGATCCTTTTTGTCCATCTCGATCAAAGCGTGCTTTATCAGGCTGCTTACATACCCTTTTCTCCTGAATTCAGGATATGTTGCCACACCTGCAACACCTCCCATGTTCCATTCAAATCCATTAATATGAACTTTAAGTGGGATGATGTGAAGCTTCGCAGCCAGACTTCCCTCTTCCCAGATACCAAAAATGGAATGATTTTTTAATCGGTCCTTCCTGGCTGGGATGTCAGCTTCAGGCACATTGTACTGAAAAGCATACATGGAAAGCTTCATGGCCTCTATATATTCATTCTCTGATAATTTTCTTACAGACACAAAATTCACTCCCAATTAAATATCCTTATAATATTCGCCATAAACTTAATAAGTCCTTTTAAAACAGGAAGTGGATATAATTATGAGCAAAAAAAATACCGCTGAATAGATAGCGGCATCTTTAACCTGTTACGTACCCAAAATCGCCTTAATGACAGAGGTTGTTTCTCCGCCGTGATAGAAAACATACAGCAGCAAATAGACTGCAACACCTGTTATGCCAGTAAAGAACCAGACTACACTAGTAACCGGGCCTAATTTTCTATGTGCTGCCAATTTATTTTTATAGCCTGTATATAATGAGATAATTCCTAATACTGCTCCTACAGTTGCAAGCGTAATATGAAAAATCAAGAAAATTGTATAATAAATTTTTATATCATCAGGGCCCCCAAAAGCAGTATTTCCTATAAATACTGTTCTGCTGGCATATATGATAAAGAAAATAACAGCAAACACAGCAGCCAAGGTCATTGTTTTTTTATGAGCTTCAAGCTTCTTTTGGCTAATTTGGACCCATCCAATCGCAACCGTTATTGCACTGAGTACAATAAAAGTAGTGCTGATGGTAGGCAGTATAGGCAATGAGTATTCCATAGATTCTTCCTCTCTCCAATATCGGTTTGAAATTCAGCAATATGTTGTTGATTAGTACAAAGTTAATTTTAGTAGAGTGCACTGTTTTTTTCAACAAACTGTAAGGGCTTTTCATAAAAGTTCCTTAATTGTTCAATATTTATCAATTAGTAAGTGATAGATTTCATTGCTTGTTTAAGGAAAAGGAAAAATAAGTATTTTATAAAAAAAACTCCAGCCGCTGACTGGAGTTTCATTATTTTACTAAATGCGGATTTAGCATTGTTTCTTCCTCAGAAGGTGTAATTTCCTGTTCTTTTTTATACCATGCATAGAAGATTTGCGCGAGGATGATGCCATAGACAATTTCCTGGATGATCTTCATAATTACGCCGCCAAGCTGCTGGTCGTGTATAAGTGACATTGAATTAAACATTTCGGGTCCGCTGAGGTTCAGGCTTGCCAGTGTTGCAGAAGGGACACACAACTGAAGCGCCTGCGCCCAGGCATTCGGATCAGAATATGTGTTGTACATTGGAGTATCTGCAAATATGATCAGTGCACACGCTGGTGTCAATAAAACACCATTGGCAAAAACATATCCTACCTTTTTCAGACCGTCAAGGGATTCCATTTCAGGGAGCTCATTAATCGTCGGCCACCACATAAAGATTGCAAGCAGGAACAGAGCAGATGTATACACAGTATGGAACATCATATCTGTTTTGACTACATCAAAAACATCCGGTATGTGGTAAATGGAAAATACTCCATTAAACAGGATTATTGCTATTAATGGCTTTGTAAAAAGACGGAAAACAGGTTTAATAGCTTTGTGATTAATCACTGCTCTCCATAACCATTGAGGGACTCCCATGACAACAAGGGGAGGAACAACTAAATACAGGATAGCCATTTGAATCATATGGGCATAGAACATTAAATGGCCCATCAAATCCACAGGGGAGCCCTTAATTACATATAACACGATCATCGCGACAGTAAAATAAACACCCTGCCTTCTAGTTAAAGGCTCGCTATTCTTGAACTTTCCGCGGTACTTTATTGTAATCATATAGTAGCCTGTAAGTATCAATAGTACAAATAAAAAGAAATATGGACTCCAAAGTGCACGAAAACCGAATATTTCTAAAGACATGCTTTCACCTCATTCAATATTGCTCAACTGCCATAAACGCATCCTGCCATGAATATTCTGCTTTCCATATTGACAAGTATCATTATACTCTTTTCAGCCTGCAATCTCAATAAATCAATAAATGCTTATTAATTTGCTAAAGCTGCGTTACATAAAAAGAAAATCGGCCATCAGCCGATTTTCTCTTATACTTACCACCAAATAACAGTCAAGAAAGCAATGATTGTGATAAATCCGACTAATGCTCCGGAATATAAGAACAATGCAGGTGCTTCATGACCTTTGTGACTCATATGCATGAAATAATATAATTGAAAGATTACTTGCACAATTGCAAGAATCAGGATGAATGGAACAATAAACCATCCAGAGAAACCTTCATAACCTGCTGCTACGAACGCAACAATTGTCAGGAAGATCATAAGTGCAAAGGTGATAACTTGATGTTTCATCTCTTCTGCACTTTTTTTGCGTCTATATTCAATGTCTACTCTTGGGTTACCTGAGTTTGGTTGTTGATTGGCCATCAGTTTATCCCACCATTCCCATTAAATATACTACAGTGAAGATGAATACCCAAACAACGTCGATGAAGTGCCAGTACAGGCTGGCTACATAGAACTTAGGAGCATTGTAAAGGCTTAATCCCCTCTTGCTGTTGCGGATCATTAAAGTAGTGATCCACAGTAAACCAAATGCAACGTGACCACCATGGAAGCCGACTAATGTATAGAAAGCTGAACCAAAGGCGCTGCTTGTAAAGCTATGATGGAATTCATGCACATAGTGATTGAACTCGTAAATTTCCAATCCTAGGAATCCAAGTCCAAGCAAAACAGTAATTCCAAGCCATAGCTGCATCTTTTTAAAGTTAAAATTCTTCATGTGGTACATAGCGTACACGCTTGTTAACGAGCTTGTTAATAATAGCATCGTCATAATGAATGCCAATGGAATTTCAAACAAGTCCTTTGCTAAAGCCATATCACTGCTAGGTACTTTATCTTTTAAAGCAAGGTATGTTGCGAAGAGGGATGCGAATAGAACCGTCTCTCCCCCAAGGAAAAACCAGAAACCTAAGAATTTGTTCTTGGCTTCGAGGGTTTGCTTTTCAGGCGACGCCGGCCAAGTTTCATAAGTCATTTTTTGTTCAGCAGCCATTATGCCTTAACCCCCTTATCATTATTATCTTCCAAATCTTCTTTATGAATGTGGTATCCATGATCATCCTTAACAGAACGAACAAACATAGAACCTAAGGTAATAAGCATACCAGCGATCAGGACTGGAATACCCCAGCTATGCTCCGCTCGGTACATTGCACCAAATGCAGCAACAAATAGACCTAAAGAAATTACAAATGGAATGAAAGAGTTGTTTGGCATATGAATATCACCAAGCGGTTCAGCAGGTGACATGCCTTTTTTGCCTTCCATTTTTTCAAGCCAATATGCATCAAGACCGCGAACCAGCGGAAGCTGCTTGAAGTTGTAGAATGGAGGCGGTGATGGAATGGCCCATTCTAAAGTACGGCCATCTCCCCAAGGATCATTGCCAACTTTTTCATTTTTAACACTTGTAATGACAATATTAATTAACATAATGATTACTGCAGCTGCCATGAAGAAGGCACCGACAGTACTAACCATATTTGCCGTTTCAAGTCCCTGTCCAGGAAGGAAAGTGAAGATGCGGCGAGGCATTCCCCAAAGGCCGAGGAAATGCTGGATAAAGAATGTTAAATGGAATCCAATAAAGAATAATACGAATGTAATTTTTCCAAGGAACTCGTTTAGCATTGTTCCGAACATCTTTGGCCAGTATAGATGTGCACCTGCAAATAATGCAAACACAACACCGCCGACAATAACATAATGGAAGTGAGCAACTACAAAGTAGCTATCATGGTACTGATAATCCTGTGCAGCAGATGCAAGCATTACACCAGTTACACCGCCGGCTACGAAGGAAGGAATAAAGGCAACAGCCCAAAGCATTGGAGTTGTGAACGTTATGCTTCCGCCCCACATTGTAAATAGCCAGTTAAAGATCTTAATACCAGTCGGTACTGCAATTGCCATAGTGGCAACAGCAAAAATTGCGTTAGCAATCGGCCCCATACCAGTTGTAAACATATGGTGAGCCCATACCATGAATCCTAAGAAACCAATAAGAACCGTTGCGAATACCATGGAAGAGTATCCGAAAAGACGCTTTCTTGAAAAAATCGCAAATATCTCAGAGAAAATACCGAAAGCCGGCAATACCAAGATATAAACTTCAGGGTGACCAAAAATCCAGAAGAAGTGCTCCCAGATAATTGTATTACCGCCCATTGCCGGATCAAAGAAGTTAGATCCAAACATACGGTCGAAAATTAACAGGAATAATCCTACTGTTAAAGCAGGGAATGCAAACAAAATCAATGCAGATGTAACAAAAGTTGCCCATGTGAACATCGGCATACGCATGTATGTCATACCAGGAGCACGCATGTTAATGATGGTAACAAGGAAGTTAATACCCCCGATTAACGTACCAGCCCCTGATATCTGCAGCCCAAGTGCATAGAAGTCGATCCCATGCCCTTCAGAAGCAATTGATAAAGAAGCATAAGAAGTCCAGCCGGCATCAGGAGCTCCGCCTAAGAACCATGATAGGTTCAAGAAAACTCCGCCAAAGAAAAACAGCCAGAATCCTAAAGAATTCAAGAATGGGAACGCAACGTCACGCGCACCGATTTGAAGTGGCATAACTGCATTCATAAAAGCAAAAATTAGTGGCATAGCCGCCAAGAAGATCATCGTTGTACCGTGCATTGTTAATATCTCATTATACAATCCGGCACTTACAAAGTCATTATTTGGTACTGCTAGCTGGATACGGATGAACATGGCTTCCAATCCGCCAAGCAAGAAGAAAAATCCGCCAGCTATAAGATAAAGGATTGCGATTTTTTTATGGTCAACTGTTGTTAAGTAATCCCATAAAACCGCTCCGAAACCTTTTTTTTGTGCTAAGGTACTCACAATTTTACCTCCCTTTTCAAAAATCCCCTATTGTTCGGTAACTTTCAAGCCCATTAAGTATTCTGTAAGGGCATCAAGCTGTTCTTCAGTCAATTCACCATACGTACCTGTCATTTTATTTCCAGGCTTGAATGTCTCTGGATCTCTTAACCAATCCTTAAGATCTTCCTCAGTATGGTCAAGGATACCAGCAATACGGTCACGATCACCGAAGTTCGTTAAGTTAGGAGCTAGACGAGCTGCTTCAGGAGCAGTGTTAGCCGGTGTTACAGCATGACAGCCGATACAGCTGTTATTGAAGACTTCCTGACCAGCTTGAGCCAGATCTGTCTCTGCCTTTTTAGGTTCTTTAACGTCCTGCATGGCAGTTACCCATTGATCGAATTGATCTCGTGGAACCGCTTTAACTTTGAAATCCATTAGAGCGTGGGAAGGACCACAAAGCTCAGCACATTTTCCATAGAAGAAATTATCAGCCTCAGCAGCCTTTTCACCATCAAATTTCAGCCAGAATTTGTTCACATTGTCAGTGTTCGTATCCAGCTTACCGCCTACAGCAGGGATCCAGAAGGAGTGCTTAACATCTGAAGCAATAAGATTGAAATAAACTTTTTCATCAGTTGGCACAACTAATTCCTGGCCAGTGATAATTTCCTGGTTTGGATATTCAAATTCCCACCAGTATAAGTTTGCACGCACATTAACAACAAGTGCGTCTGTTTTGCCTTCTTCATTCTTCTTTTCCATTGGGCTTACATCTGCAAGCTTAAAGGTAGCAGAAACTGTAGGTACAGCAAGAATTAGAAGCAAAAGAATAGGAATAACAGTCCAAATGATTTCCAGTTTGTGGCTTCCTTCAACTTGTTTTGGAATTCTGTCGTCCTTGCGGCGGAATTTAAAAATAACAATAAAGAAGATTACTGTTACGACCGCAATTACTCCTACCATAATTGCAGTACTTAACACCATCAAATCAAATTGTGTTTGCGCCACTTCGCCGGCAGGATTCAGCGTAGATAAATACGGTTTGCCGGAGCAAGCGGAAAGAATGAGCGCCATCATTGCAAACAGAGAAAAAAGACGCCACTTTGCAAGCCTTTTCATAGCTTAATCAAACCCCTCTTTCGTAAAAATTTCATTTTTTGAATTGTTTGATCAAAAAATATGGATAAATCCTCTCTCGTTACTAGCGAAAGAAAGAATTTCCTAACTAAGTTAGATAATTGTGATGATCACCATAGCTACAAACATGATGGTCAGATATTGCAGGGAGTATACAAACATTAATGTAGCCCATTTTATATCATTGTTAAATCTCCTTGCATATAATCCCGTCAATAACCATCCAATATTCAATACTGTGGCCAGGATTAAAAAAGGCAATCCAAGTGATGGCATAAGAAATGGCAGCGGCAATAAAGCTGCAACCCATATGTAAATATGCCTTTTGGTAGCTTTAAACCCTTTTACAACTGGAAGCATGGGAACTCCCGCAGCCCGGTATTCCTCCACCCTTCTCATTGCTAAAGCATAAAAATGAGGAGGCTGCCAGATAAAAACGATAGCGAACAGCACCCAAGCCATTGGGTCGAGATTGCCATCAGCAGCTGCCCACCCGATCAGCGGGGGAACTGCTCCTGAAATGCTGCCTACAATCGTATTGGATACAAATCTGCGTTTCGTCCACATTGTATATAAAACAACATAGCTGAAAACGCCAATTAATCCAATTACAACTGCTGCTGCTGTTGTAAACATTAAAAAGGCCGTACCAAGGCCAATAAGCAGAAAGCTCAAAAGTGCAACCTTGCCCGGGTTTACTTTCCCAGTAACAGTTGGCCTCCCTTTTGTTCTTTCCATTAATGGATCAATGTCGCGGTCAATATAATTATTTAGGCTGCAGGAGCCTGCAATAATCAATGAGGAGCCAATGACTGTATAAAGAACCAGATCAAGATTATTGAAAAATCCCTTTCCGGAAAAATGCAGTGCAAGCCAAAGTCCGGTGAAGGTTGTAATCAGATTGGAGTTCACAATGCCTATTTTGATTAGGGCAAGAAAATCCTTCCAAACTGTAGTTTCAGGTATATCTTTTTGAAGGCTTCGCTTACTGTCCTCAATTGCAGCATCACTCAAAGCCCGTGAGTTAGACATATCTTTTCCTCCTTTATCTCTTATCGCAGACAAAAGGTATCTTTGCACAACACCTACTATAAAGCATAAATCCCTGCAAAGCTATGTACGCGATAAAAAACGAGGGGTAAACCCTGGATGAATAATAATAATCCTAATAGTTTTCTTCCATTAATAATGTATTCAAACTGTTTATTATCTAAATGAAACTAAACCATTTCTCTGTATATTAAATCACACTTTAAAACTCTTTTGTGAATTTTTTTAGAATAATTTATGACTAATTTGTGTCAAAAAATAAATTCACTTAAAGAATGGTTGCTTTTTTGAGATAATAAAACTGCTTCAGAAAACTACAGAAGAAAAAATATACTCACTTTTATGTATTTTGTGATACTTTCCGCGACAGGGGTTATCCATTTTATACCCCCTTTATATTTCTAGCAAACTCCATTACAAGTTTCAACCTTTTTTACTATAATTAACTTTATAAATTTTATAACTGTTGTAAAAAAAGCTTTATTCCTGTACTATCGAAAAAGTAAAATGACGCACATTACTATATGGCTTTTTATAGAATCTTTGATAAGATAGATAACGGACAAATACTTAGTAATTCAATTGTTTTCCCATTGATAGACATAGAATATTTAAAGAAGGTGAAAGGCTTTGCAACGATCTTTAAAATGGTTTGCCGTTCTTACAACTATCGGCATGCTCTTAATTTTGCTCGGCGGTGCCCTGGTAACTAAAACTGAATCAGGAATGGGATGCGGAAAATCCTGGCCGCTTTGCAATGGCGAATTTGTTCCAAGCGACATTACTCCTGAATTGATTATCGAACTGGCGCACAGACTTGTTTCAGGCTCAGTTGGTTTTATGGTCCTGATATTATCGATTTGGACATGGAGAAAATTGGGACATATAAGGGAAACAAAGTTTTTATCACTCACTTCATTCTTCTTCCTTGTCCTCCAGGCTTTAATTGGAGCGGCCGCAGTAGTATGGGGGCAATCTGATTTTGTACTTGCCCTTCATTTCGGGATTTCCTTAATATCATTTGCTGCAGTACTGCTTTTGACTTTGCTTATCTTTGAAGTAGATAAGAAATTCGAAGCCGAGAAGCTCATTATTGATAAAAGAATGAGGAAACATATTATTGGAGTTTCTATATACAGCTATGCTGTTGTATACACTGGCGCGCTTGTGCGCCATGTTAATGCAAGTCTTGTCTGCCGTGACTGGCCGCTTTGCTTTAACGGTTCTTTCGCTCTTCCGGAAAATATGTATGAATGGGTGCAAATGGGCCACCGAGCTGCTGCCGGATTAATTTTCATATGGATCGGTTACATTACTTATCTTGCAATTAAGCATTACAAGGAGCAGAAAGTTGTTTATTGGGGCTGGATCATTTCATTTATCTTAGTAACCCTGCAGGTTGCTGCTGGTGCATTAGTTGTTTTAACACGACTTAACCTGTATATAGCTCTTGCCCACGCATTCTTTATTTCCTGCTTATTTGGAGTATTAAGCTATTTTATCCTTCTGTCCTCACGGAGCAGGAAGAATGAGCTTGCTGTTTCAGCTGTTAGGGAAAATGAGAAAAATGATGAAGCTGCTATCCCGACCATTACTTCCATTCCATAATTGCTTTAAACAAAAGAGCTTCGGCAAACTGCCGAAGCTCTTTTGTTAATTTTTCGCAGTCTTATGGGAGTGAGACCCCCACTTCATGACACAGTGGAATCAAGGAGGATAGAAGGGCCCAAAAAGAAGAACAAAGACTGTGGCCTCCTCAACTAACAATCAGTGGGGATAAGATCCACACTGATTGCAGTTTCACTTTATTTTGACAGCTCTATCAATAAGTCTCCTGTTTGAATTGCTTCACCGTTCGAGACATGGATGTCTTTAACTGTTCCAGAAAATGGCGCCTGTACAGTTGTTTCCATTTTCATAGCTTCTGTAATCATTAAGTGATCGCCCTTTTCGACTTTTTCACCTTTTTCTACAAGCACCTTGATTACAGTTCCCGGCATGCTGGCAGCAATATGACTTTCATTATGCGGATCAGCTTTTGCCTTGGAGGCTACAGTTGCTTTAATGCTTTCATCTTTTATGCTTACTTCACGAGGCTGGCCATTCAGCTCAAAATAAACAATTCTTGTGCCATCAGCTTGAGGCTGGCCAATAGAAACTAATTTTACTATCAATGTTTTACCTGTTTCAATTTCAATTTCGACTTCCTCACCCAGCCTTAGACCATATAGGAATGTTGGGGTGTCAAGAACAGAAATATCACCAAATTGTTCACTGGTCTTAATATAGTCCATAAATACTTTTGGATACAATGCATAGGCAATTGCATCAAAGCTTGTAACTTGCCTTCCCAGTTCTTTAAAGAGTTTTTCTTTTAAAGCATCGAAATCCACGTCTTCAAGAAGCTCACCCGGGCGGACAGTGATTGGCTCTCTGTCTTTCAATATGACCTTTTGCAGTTCTGCCGGGAATCCTCCATACGGCTGTCCTAAATAGCCTTCAAACAATTCTACAACTGAGTCTGGAAAATCCAGAGATTTGCCTTTATTCAAAACATCCTGCTCTGTCAGCTGATTCTGGACCATAAATAACGCCATATCACCAACTACCTTGGAAGAAGGTGTAACTTTAACGATATCACCAAACATTTGATTCACACGGGAATACATGTCCTTAACTTCATCCCACTTATCTCCAAGGCCAACAGCTTTAGCCTGCTGCTGAAGATTACTGTATTGTCCGCCAGGCATCTCATGCTGGTAGACTTCTGAATGAGGGGCCTTCATGCCGCTTTCGAAGTCCTGGTAATATTTGCGTACATCTTCCCAATAGTAAGATAACTGCTCAAGCGACTGGATATCAATTTTTGGCTGTCTGTCATTCCCCTGCAGTGCGTAATATAAAGAATTAGCACTTGGCTGGGATGTTAAACCTGCCATTGTGCTTAGGGCCGTATCCACAATATCCACTCCAGCCTCAATAGCTTTTGCATATGTGAAAATTCCATTTCCGCTCGTATCATGAGTATGAAGGTGAATTGGAATATCAACAGTCTCTTTCAATTCAGATATAAGGGTGTATGCTGATTGCGGCTTCAATAAACCAGCCATATCTTTGATTGCCAGTATATGGGCTCCCTGATTCTCTAACTCTTTTGCCAGGTCTTTATAGTATTTAAGATTGTACTTTGTTCTTGCAGGATCCAAAATATCACCTGTATAGCACATGGAGGCTTCTGCAATTTTCCCTGTCTGGCGGACAGCATCAATTGCGACTTCCATCCCTTTAACCCAGTTAAGGCTATCGAATATCCGGAAGACATCAATGCCAGCGTAGGCTGATTTTTCAACAAACTCTCTTATTACATTATCCGGATAGTTTTTATATCCTACTGCATTTGAAGCACGAAGAAGCATCTGGAATAAAACATTTGGCATTTTTGCGCGCAATGTCAGCAGCCTTTCCCAAGGATCTTCTTTCAGGAATCTATACGCGACATCAAAAGTTGCACCGCCCCACATTTCAAAGGAAAACATATCAGGAAGCAATTTTGCTGTCGGTTCTGCGATATGCTTCAGGTCATTCGTCCTTACTCTTGTCGCCAGCAATGATTGATGGGCATCACGGAAGGTCGTATCAGTAATTAAAACTTCTTTTTGCTCTTTAATCCATTTAACAAGTCCTTCAGGACCGTGATTATCTAATATTTGTTTTGTGCCGTCCTGGTAATCTGTGCTGTATTTTAATTTTGGCACCCGCGGCTCATCAAATACCGGACGTTTCTTCTTTTCAATTCCCGGGAATCCATTAACAGTTACATTCCCGATATAACTCAGCATCTTTGTTCCGCGGTCTTTCCTTTTTGGGAACAGGAATAGTTCAGGTGTTTCATCAATAAATGATGTATCATATTCCCCTCTTAAGAATTTCTCATGTTTTACTACATTCTCAAGGAAAGGAATATTTGTTTTAATGCCCCTGATTCGGAACTCTTGCAGGTTCCGCACCATTTTTGATGCTGCCTGCTGGAAAGTCATAGCGTGCGTTGAGAGTTTAACAAGCAGTGAATCATAATAAGGGGTGATTACTGCCCCCTGGAAACCGTTCCCCGCATCAAGCCGCACGCCGAAACCGCCGCCTGATCTGTAAGCCATTAAACGCCCAGTATCAGGCATGAAGTTATTTAAAGGATCTTCTGTTGTAACACGTGATTGAATGGCAAATCCATGAATGTGAATATTTTCCTGTTCCGGAACACCCACTTCTTTACTGTGCAGCGAGTAGCCTTCAGCCACTAAAATTTGTGTTTGTACAATATCTACTCCTGTTACCATTTCGGTGATCGTATGCTCAACTTGCACACGCGGATTTACTTCTATGAAATAAAACTGATCACCTGATACAAGGAATTCCACAGTTCCTGCATTAATATAATCTACATTCTTCATAAGATTGACAGCAGCCTGGCATATATCATCTCTTAATTTTTTGGAAAGAGATACGCAAGGTGCTACTTCTACAACCTTCTGGTGACGCCTCTGGACTGAACAATCTCTTTCATACAGGTGGACAATATTCCCTTCATTGTCACCAATAATTTGTACCTCTATATGTTTTGGCCTTTCTATGAATCTTTCAACATAAACTTCATCATTTCCAAAAGCAGCTTTAGCTTCCGACTTTGCACGCTCATATGATTCTTTAACATCTTCCAGGCTCCTTACGATGCGCATGCCTCTTCCGCCGCCGCCAAGTGAAGCTTTAATGATAATGGGGAATCCGTGATTTTTGCCAAAGCTAATCACTTCATCCAGGCTTTCTACAGGGCCATCACTGCCTGGAATAACCGGAATTTCTGCAAGCTGTGCCTGGGTTCTTGCTTTAACTTTATCCCCAAACATGTCCAGATGCTTAGAAGTAGGACCGATAAATATGATGCCCTCTTCCTCGCAGCGTTTTGCGAATTCAATATTTTCCGACAGAAATCCGTATCCCGGATGAATGGCATCAACATCACTGCTTTTCGCAATGTCAATGATTCCTTCAATATCCAGATAGGCATCAATCGGTTTTTTTCCCTTCCCTACCAGGTAAGCTTCATCTGCTTTATAGCGGTGATAGGATCCGGAGTCCTCTTTGGAATAGATGGCTACCGTGCGGATATCCAGCTCTGTGCAGGCACGGAACACTCGAATGGCAATTTCTCCTCTATTGGCTACTAATACCTTGTTAATTCTTCTGCTCAACCAAAACACCTCGTCTTTATGTATTTTTTGGCAATATTCTGCCAAATCCAAGTTGAGGCCGGGTGGGTTTCCCGCTGGCCGGCCTTAGTAACTTTGAATTGGCTGCTCCCTGATGGAAGCAATTATGTAATCAGCTTCTGCTGATTGATGTATAAATAAAGCACTGAAAAGTTTCTGTGCCTATTTACGAATGGAAAATGTTTTTTCGGAAGCCAGTTCCATGGATTCCGGTTTTGTCTGTTCATTTTTATTTTTGTATTTTTGTTCATAATTTACAAACATAGATACATTGACTAAAATCCCCATTGCAATCGAAAGCTGAAGCAGAGATGAACCTCCATAGCTGATAAATGGAAGTGTGACACCTGTCAGCGGCATAACACCGGAAATCCCTGCAAGATTGATGAATGCCTGAATACCTATCATAGCTGATATGCCAATAGCCAATAAGCTGCCAAAAGCATCTTTACACTTTAAACTGATAAAGATTCCCCTCAGGACAATATACCCGAGAAGCAAAATTACAAAACCTACTCCAAATGCCCCAAGCTCTTCAGCAATTACAGCCATAATGAAGTCTGTATGCGCTTCAGGAAGATAACCAAGCTTTTGTATGCTTTCGCCAAGACCCAGCCCTTTTAATCCGCCTGCACCAAGGGCAATATAGGAATTCGATAGCTGATACCCGAATTCTGATCCAAAGGGATCCCTAAATGCTTCGACCCTGCCCAATCGATAAGGTGCGAAAATCTTATCTTTTAACAGAAGGATAAAAGGCGCAGCTAATATTACCCCGAATAGTCCTAGCCTAAATATGTTTTTGAAATTCATGCCTGAAGTAAAAATGACGGCAGCTGCTACCAGAAAAATAATCATCGCAGAACCAAAGTCAGGCTGAACTGCAACAAGCAAAGCAGCTAGAATCAGATAAGCAAGCGGGGGAAGAACCCCTTTATTAAACTCATTAATATAGGGCTGCTTTTTTGCATAGACAGCTGCTAAATATATGATGACTGAAAGCTTGACAAATTCTGCAGGCTGAAGGCTTCTGCTCCCGATTTCAAACCAGCTCATCGCCCCGCCGGCTACTTTACCAAAAATAAATAGCGCAATCAGGCCGAATAACGAAATGAACACCATCGGAACAAGAAATTTATTGCTTTGCATTGCTTTGTAAGGAAATAGAGCGACAATAATAAAAACAATTGCACAGATAATTAAATGCATTTTTTGCTTATTATAAAAATAGTCGCTTTCCTGATCATAGATCTGCACCGCTGTTACCATGCTTGCACTGAATACCATAATGAGTCCAAAAACAGATAACAGGGCAACTGCAATAATCAGGGTATAATCATATGATTTTAATATTTTTTTAAACATCCAGCCCTCTTCCCTTATCTTCTAAAGTTTATTACTTATTCTACTATAGTATTGAATATCCTGCTTTGAAGAAAAGAAAAGTTAATTTAAATGTAACACAGCAAAGAAAAAAATTCTATAATTATGCCATACTAATTTAAAAATAAGTTATACAACTTAGGGATTTCTTTTCTTGTGGATATACTATTTCATTTCTTTTAAAATTCATGCAGTTATAAAAAAACTCAAACAATCTTTAAAAGATGTTTGAGTTTTTTTTTATTTTTTTACTGAGGCTTCGTGGAGCATGGATAGCTCCCTTTCCAATTCATCTAAAATAGCCTTGCCTTCAGCCTCTTCAATTAATCCAAGACGGACAGCAAAATCTATTTCTCTGGATAAGCCAAACATCTGGGTATCAAGAACCTCTTCATATAGAGGACATTGAGGCATAGTCAGATTATCCATTTGCACCTTAATTAATTTTAATATTTTAGCAGCATCTGCCTTTAATAGAGCATTTGCTTTTTCTTTGTGATCAATAATCATGTCAGAAGCCAACTTTCAATCCCTCCATTTCCGAGCGATCATCCTATCTATAAATTTTATACTTAAGCTTGGAAAAAAGCAAGGATAATAAGGGATTCGACCAGGAATTCCTTCATAATATACTCACTTTCCATATATTTCAAAATATACTGTAGTCATTTCGATTTGAAAGCATTTCAAGCACTTTTACACCAGCGATGCTATTTCCTCTCTTGTCCAGGGAAGGGCCGAATATGCCAATTCCGCATTTATTTGGCACCACAGCTAGTATTCCACCGGATACCCCGCTCTTTGCTGGTATGCCAACTTTAATAGCAAACTCTCCAGAAGCATTATACATCCCGCATGTCACCATTAACGTCTTGCAAACCCTGGCAATATCAGACGGAATAACCTCTTCATATGTTTCAGGATCTTTTCCATCCAATGCCAGTACTGCACCTGCCCTGGCAAGATCAAAGCAGTTCATTTCGATTGCACACTGTCTTGTATATATGTCTATTAGTTCCTCTACATCACCATTAATTACACCATGCTGTTTCATAAAATAGCATAAAGCCCTATTAAGCCATGAGGTTTCAAATTCAGATTTTGCAACTATTTCGTTACAAGATACATTTTTATCATTTACGAGCCGCCCCACAAACTCTATTATACGATGCCATTTTTCATCGGAGCTCTCACCTTTTATCATATTAGTTACTGCTAAAGCTCCTGCATTAATCATTGGATTTAATGGTTTAGAGGGGATTGAAGTTTCCAGTTTGGAAATTGAATTGAACGGGTCACCAGTTGGTTCCATTCCCACTTTTCCGAAAACATATTCGTATCCCATATCCTCGATCGCCAAAGCCAAAACAAGAACTTTGGATATGCTTTGAAGAGTGAATTTATTTTGATAATCACCCGCGTAAATACAGCTTTTTTCTTGGATATTATATACAGCAGCTGAGAGGTCATGCCTATTTACCTCTGCAAGTGCGGGAATATAGCCTGCCACCTCTCCATAAACAGTATGCAGGGCTGCCTCATTAACAATCTTCTGAAGATCAGCGTTTGTATGACATGTCATCTGTGAACCTCCCGGATTCGTTCTTTTCATATTGATATCTTGTCCCAACTCACTGCGGGGAATGCCTGTATGACAAGCCGCTCAAAAATCTGTATACTTACCCTATACATACATTAATGCGCCGACAGGAGGATCAATATGGAAAATATAATTGCCTTTAAAGGAAACGTTAAATACCAAATCACCTTAGATCCAGGAGTCTGGATATTCGATGATCGGAGACTCGATTTGACAACATACTTTATTCAAGATGGCATCAGGAAAAATGAACTTGAGGAATATACCAAGGCAGTCTCAAAGCACTGGGATAGAGAAATCATGGAAGGCGCAGTATTTCCTCCAACACTTAAAACAGAAAAGAAATTTGAAAAAGAAAAGGTTCTGACAGGCACTTTCGGTATACCTTTTAAGCCATTTCTTAGGAATGCAGAACCAAAGGAGAATGCTGAAACTGTTATCATTGAAAGTGAAGATGGGGAAACTCGATTAACTTTATCTCAAGCCGACGATTTGATATTAGGGTTCTCAAAGGATGGAAAACCTTTAAAAGAAGATGGGCCAGTTCATGTCTATTACGGGGATGGAAGCAATCAAAACTCACCCATAAAAAGAGTGAAGGCATTTAGAGTGGAATGACCGGAGAGGGCGATTGTGCATCGCCCTTTTATTTAATATATACAATATTTGAACGCCCAAAAATGTCTAGCGAATGAAGCCTGCCCCCCTCGAGGTCACAAGCTTGTCTAGCTGAGGCTCCTAGGGACGAAAGACTAGCCAATCCCTTTCCAGAAGGAAAAAATACCTTCATGCTTGTCGTCCCTGGGCAGTCGCCTGCACATTTCAGGCAATCCTCCCAAAAAGGCAAAGGACGCCTTTCCGGGAGGCTCGTCTTGTGCTTGAGGCCCCAGGACAAGGAAAGGAAAGTTTCGTCAGCATTAAATTCGCACGACCGAAAGCGGTAGCTTTTGGGAGGACGTGTTGCTCTTAGACTGGTTTATTCGTGGGCAAGGCGCTTGCGCTTTTCTTTCGGGAGCCAAACGGACATTAAAGACTGCAGATTCCAGAGCCGCTTTCATGCAGGCTATAATAGGTCAGCAGCAAGTTGGGCAAGGCCAGATCTCTCACCTTTAACAAGCTTAACATGCCCTGAGATAACCTGATCTTTAAATCTCTCCACCACATAGGTGAGCCCGTTGTTATAAGCATCCAAGTAGGGATGATCTATTTGCTCAGGGTCTCCCATCAGGACAATCTTACTTCCTTCCCCCACCCTGGTTAAAATAGTTTTAACTTCATGTTTTGTCAGGTTCTGTGCTTCATCAATAATAATAAATTGATCTGGTATGCTTCTCCCCCTAATATATGTCAGAGCTTCAACCTCAATAGAGCCCATACCAGCCAATATCGCATCCAATTCACCTGGCTTTTTGACATTAAACAGGTACTCTAAATTATCATATATCGGCTGCATCCACGGCCTTAACTTTTCCTCTTTTTCTCCGGGAAGGAATCCCAAATCTTTTCCTACCGGCACAATGGGGCGAGCCACCAGTAATTTTTTGTACTGGCCATAATCTTCTGTCTGCATTAATCCGGATGCCAGCGCCATAAGAGTTTTCCCAGTCCCTGCCTTTCCGATAAGAGTAACAAGCGGCAGATCATCTCTCAGCAAGAGCTCAAGAGCCATTGTTTGCTGGACGTTCCTTGGCTTGATCCCCCAAATATGATCATGGTCAAAAATAAGCTTTTTCACTTTTTTTCCACCTTTGTCCACAATACCAAGCGCAGACGAAGATGAACCCAGCGCATCCTTCATCACCAGAAACTGATTAGGGTAGAAAGGATGGTTCGCTATTTCTGATAACGGCAGTTCTCCTTTTTCATAAAAGCGGTTCATAATATCGAGTCCGATATAGACTTCCAGAAACCCAGGATATAAATGATCATTTTCAACCACACGGTCACTTAAGAAGTCTTCTGATATTAGCCCGATAGCATCCGCTTTAACTCTGACAAGGGCATCTTTGCTTACAAGAATAACCGTTCGTCCATTTTCTTTTGTCTCTTCCTCAAGTGATAGGTTTTTTGCAACTGCCAAAATCCGATTATCATTTGTTTTTTCTACAAAAATCTCTTGAAGTTCATGAAAAGACCTATGATTTAACTCAATTCGCAGGCTTCCGCCATTTTCAAGAGGTATTTTCTCATGCAGCTTACCCGTCTCCCTCATGCTGTCAATCAGCCGGGATACTTGCCTTGCGTTCCTCCCAATTTCATCCATATACCTTTTCTTAGAATCAACTTCTTCTAGTACTACAGCCGGAATGACTACTTCATTTTCTTCAAATGAAAATATGGAATTAGGATCCTGCAACAAGACATTGGTATCTAATACGTAAATTTTACTCAATATGATGCCTCCTGCTCCTCTTGTGTCTTTATTTAGCAAATTACAAAAGCGAGGTCCCCTGCTTGCGGATTTGCAGCTTCATGAAAGAATCACCTTCAATCTTGATGGATATTCTCCTGTTGTTTTATATTATTCATTCTTTTACAGATGTTGATTAATCAGGAATAAAGCTACCTAATGAAGTGGACAAATCTATCTTGGTAAAAATATATGTAATGCCGAATAAAGATAGAAGAAATTTTGCACAATAACATTAAAGAATCTCATTATTCCTGAACCTGAAAAGTCAAGTGACCAATTTCAATTTCAGGGAAATTTTGATCGCCCGGAGGTGTCAAATATGAATAGATGGCTGCTGATATGCATGACAGGATTGCTATTATCAGGGTGCGGTATGAACGGCAATCAGGCGCTAGACCATCAGGAACAGCAAAATACCAACACGATAAATGTTAAAAATAGTACAATACAGGAAGTTGACAGGGAGACTGGACAGCAAGTTTCCAGGCATCTTGTCAATTTGGCTACCCGAGTTCCTAATGTGAATGATGCCACTGCTGTTGTCCTTGGACGTTTTGCTATAGTCGGAGTAGATGTGAACAAAAACCTCGACCGTTCTGAGGTTGGAACAATTAAATATTCAGTTGCCGAAAGCCTCAAAAATGATCCTCATGGTGCAAGAGCAATTGTAGTGGCTGATCCGGATATTAACGCAAGGCTGCGGGAAATAGCTGATGACATCCAAAACGGTGAACCCTTGCAAGGAATCATGAATGAACTGGCAGATATCGCAGGCCGGCTTATGCCTGAAGTTCCAGCCGATTTAGTTGATCCCAAAAAGAAAAATGAGAAAAACGCAACCGAAGATCCAAAGAAAAAGCTCGACAATGATCAGGAAAAACAGCTCGAACAAAAACAGGAAGAACAATCGAATTATCATAAATAAAAGGGTGACAGGCATCTATAGCTTTTTAGCTAATCGGTATAGGTGCCTGCCGCTTTTTAGCCCCCCAAAAAAAGCTTAGTTCCAAGAGGGAACTAAGCTTTTTTCATCGCTTCCATAACCTGTTTATCCAAACGGGCTGCTGCGTCTTTATCATATGTTTTATCATATTGCGGCTCTACAGTGATCTTAGACCCGTAAAACATAACATCACGGACTTCTTTCACAGTGATTTCCATAAGGGCAAGCTTAAGAGGTACTCCTTCCATCTTTTCTGCCTTAACAGAAGCTTTACCAGCGATGGAATATGTAGATTCATTCGCAATAATATTCAGAACAACCATGTTATTGCTATTTATATTTTGAACAATCCTGGAACGGTTATCGACTGCAAAATACAATGTTTCCTCATTTTTTGCCAAAACCCATGAAATCGCATTGACATTAGGACCGCCGGTTTCAAAATCAACAGTAGCAAGTGTAACAAAACGTTCCTTTTGCAGTTCGTCATATAATGGTTTAATTAATTTCGGTTCTACCTGATTTGCCATTCTTTTCCCTCCTTTATTAACTTCATCATAGTATGATAACGCTTTTCTTTCAACCAATAACATCCTATCCTTAAGTTTGGTTGAAGCCTTTGCACTTTCTATACTAATATGAACTAACACAATAAACCCGATACGGTCTGACCGTAAAAATTTTAATTTGCCGTTAAAGCATTCGAATCAATCCTTAACTTATACTATAATGGTATTAACAACAGCAAAAACAATATGAGGTGTCCTATGCGAGTAAAATGTGTACTTTGTGATAAAATCGAATCAATTGAAAACGAGTCCTTACAGGCTAAACGGCTTCGAAACCGCCCTATTCACACATATATGTGCAAACCATGTGAAACAAGAATTACCGAAAAAACTCAAGAAAGAGCAGATACCGGAAACTTTAAGCTCTACCGAAGCAAAGTCCAGGAGGAAGAATGGTAAATCGGGCAACACCGATCATGAAGAGCAGAATAAAAGCGGAAGCGCCTTGATCAGCTGAAGTTCAACTAAAACCGCCACGTCCTGTATATTTTATAAATTCCTAAACTATAAAAAAGCCGTCCCTAACAACATATAGGGACGGCTTTTCTTAATCCTCTGGATAATTCACATACTTTTCTGGTTCATTTTGAATCTGATTAAGCATCACTTCTATTAATTCACGGGGAAAACGGCTCTTTTTCCGTTCTTTATCCTTAGAATAATGCACAAAGTACATTAGATCATCTTTCTCAACTTCGATATCAGAAATCTTATGCTCTTCTGAAAGAATGTCAAAAAACATTTTTTCTGTGTCTGCTGCTGCTGTATCATCCGGACGTTTATCACAGACAATTTTTATCGTTAACCAGTTATACAGTGAATCCTGCAAAGATTTCATCTCAGCCTCTCCCGGTTATTCCGCCTTTGCCTGTTCTTTCTTTTCCTGGTGAAGGCGGATTTTATAGATAATCAAGATTAACGCAGCCACAACAAGACCTTCTGCTACAGGAAGGAATACCCCAAGAAATGTAAGCACGGTACATCCTAAAATCAAGAAGGTATATATAACAGCTGATTTTATTATAGGAAGTTTCTTGGCAAACCCTAATTTAAAAACCAGTATGGATAGTAGAACAATTGTTATATATAGAAGCCACATTCCAGTTGTGGGATTCTCATGGACTTTGAACAAAGCAGCGAAAAAAGAAAGGCGCTGTGAAACATCCATATCCTTCTCTCCTCCCCTTCTTAGCCTTAGTTAGTTTCAGCGTATTTCTTCTTTTTGGCCATTCTTTCACGTTCATTTTTATCAAGAATTTTTTTGCGCAGTCTGATTGACTCAGGTGTTACTTCAAGCAGCTCATCATCATTCAAATATTCAAGCGCTTCTTCAAGAGTCAAAATACGCGGCTTTTTAATTACATTCGTTTGATCCTTATTAGCAGAACGGATGTTGGTTGCATGCTTCACTTTAGTGATATTGACAGTAAGGTCATTTTCGCGAGTATGCTCTCCAACTATCATTCCTTCATAGATTTCAGTACCTGGTTCAACGAAAATGGTACCTCTATCCTCTACTTGCATAATACCATATGTGGATGACTTTCCGCTTTCCATGGAAACAAGCACACCCTTGCTTCTGCCTCCGATTTGTCCTTTAATTTCAGGCTGGTAGCTGTCAAATGTGTGATTGATAATACCATATCCGCGAGTAAGCGTCATAAATTCTGTGGAGTAGCCAATTAGTCCGCGGGCTGGGACGTTGAATGTTAGTCGCACTTGGCCATTTCCGTTATTGACCATATCAAGCATTTCACCTTTACGTGTACCCATTGATTCAATGATTGAGCCGGTATTATCCTCTGGCACATCAATTTGAACACGTTCTACCGGTTCGCAGCGAACACCATCAATCTCTCTAATAATTACTTCAGGCTTGGAAACCTGTAATTCAAAACCTTCACGGCGCATATTTTCAATGAGGATTGATAAATGAAGTTCTCCACGTCCAGATACAACCCAAGCGTCAGGTGAATCTGTATTTTCGACACGAAGACTCACATCTGTCTCAAGCTGGGCACGCAATCTTTCTTCAACTTTTCTGGCTGTAATATACTTTCCTTCTCTTCCTGCAAATGGGCTGTTATTTACAACGAAAGTCATTTGCAATGTTGGCTCATCTATTCTTAGAACAGGAAGTGCTTCCTGATGCTCGACAGGACAGATGGTTTCTCCAACGTTGATGTCCTCCATTCCGGAAACAGCGATCAGATCTCCAGGAAATGCTTCTTGAATTTCCTCGCGCTTAAGTCCGAAGAATCCAAAGATTTTTGTAACTCGGAATTGCTTGACCGAACCATCAAGCTTCATTAAAGCAACTTGCTGGCCGACCTTGATTGTTCCACGGAATACACGGCCAATACCGATTCTTCCCACATAATCATTGTAATCTAAAAGGGCAACCTGGAATTGGAGCGGCTCTTCACGATTATCAGCAGGTGCTGGTATGTGGTCAATAATTGCTTCATAAACCGAATGCATATCATCATCCTGTTTATCAGGAGTTGTACTTGCAGTCCCAGCAATAGCTGAAGCGTATATGACCGGAAATTCAAGCTGGTCTTCGTCTGCACCAAGTTCGATAAATAAATCGATAACCTCATCAACAACTTCTGTTGGGCGGGCAGATTCCTTGTCAATTTTATTTACTACTACGATTGGTGTTAATTTTTGCTCCAAAGCCTTTTTGAGTACGAAACGCGTTTGAGGCATACACCCTTCATATGCATCAACTACTAATAAGACACCATCAACCATTTTCATGATACGTTCTACTTCACCGCCAAAATCTGCGTGGCCAGGCGTATCCAGAATGTTAATCCTTGTATCTTTATATTTAACTGCAGTGTTTTTAGCTAAGATCGTAATACCGCGTTCTCTTTCCAGATCATTTGAATCCATCGCGCGCTCTTCCACATGCTCATTTGAACGGAAAGTCCCGGACTGTTTTAAAAGCTCGTCAACCAATGTTGTTTTACCATGGTCAACGTGGGCTATAATTGCAATATTTCGAATATCTTCTCTTAATTTCAAAAGATTTCCTCCTATTTATAAAAACTGAATCACTTTTTAACATTTTTCACAACTGATACATTATATCACAATTACTATAGAAACCTAAAAGCTTTTTGTGTAAAATAATGTAGAAAAGGATTTATTCCTCATGTATGCTTTTTATTTTTATTCTCTTTACATATTTTTCGCCAGTATTTACTTAAAATAATCCGCTTGGGAGTGGAAAAAATTTATGGACAAAATCAAGTGGCCTTTATTAGCCTTTGCGATTGGCGCAGCTCTATGCATGATGGGCATAGGCGTTGCTGTAGCTGAAAGAAGCATTATAGGCATGATTATTGCCATCATTGCTTTAATTTTTGTAATGGGATACGGTTTTAAAACAAAGAAGAAAATGAAGGAAGACGGTTTATTATAGAAACGGCATAAAAGCTGCAGCTCTGCGCTGCAGCTTTTTCAAATTAATGGACAGACCATTATTAAGAATTCTTTTTCATCAGGAGAAGCCTCCATTTTGAATTGCTCAAAACCGGCGTCAGCTAAAAAATATATCCAATTTTGCCGGTTTTCAGGAACACCCGCAAAGAAAGACTTTTCTCCTTTTTCCTTTAATTCTGCGGCCAACTGCTCGATAATCTTAGTACCGATTCCTTTCCTGCGAATACAGTTCTTAACCAGAATCGTACCGAGCCATGGTTTCCCGTTAGAAGGAGATGAATTCACATGGAATGTGACGGCTATCCGTTCTCCATCAAGCCTCCAAATTCTCCACTCACCATTCAATTTCTGATACCTGGCCATATATTCCATTAGGTTATGCCCGCTTTTTTCTTCTTCTTCCCAAGCAGCACTATCCTTGATGACCTCTAAAAAAAATGTCAAGTCTGCATGTGTGACGCTGCTGCTCGATAAATTACCAATTGCCATTTTTTAAGTATTCTTTCATAATTTCCTGATGAAGCCCTGGCTTAGAGACAAAAACAGAATTGTTTTCAAGATAGTTCAGCGGATCACCTTTAACGGTTGTTGCAATTCCTCCCAATTCCTCGATCATGATCACACCTGCGGCGAAATCCCATGGAGCCAGACGCATTGTTATGTATGCATCAACCCTCCCGGATGCAATATATGCCATTTCAATTGCAGCTGAACCATAGGATCGAGTTCCTCTTGCATTTCTAACAAGTGGAGCCAGGAGTGATGGATCAATTCTTCTATTTTCCGTAACCCATGTAGCATTCAGTCCGATTATTGCCTTTGATACTTCCGTTTCCTTTAATGGCGGAAGTTCCAAATCATTCATGAAAACACCCTGTCCCTTCATGCAATGATATAACTCATCATGGACTACATCGTAAATTAATCCAATTTTCCCTTTTCCATTTTCATAAATGCCTACTGATATGGCAAAGTTTCTTTGCTGATGGACAAAATTCATCGTTCCGTCAATTGGATCAATAATCCAGACAATTCCTTCCATATCACTTAGCTTATCCCCGAAACCCTCTTCACCAAGGATTCGATGGCCGGGATATTTTTCATTAATTTTTTTTATGAAGAATTGTTCTGTTTCCTGATCTATATCTGTCACTAAATCGTTTGCATTTGACTTGGTGGTGATGGTCAACGTTTTGCTGAAAGAATTTTTAATATTCTCGCCGGCCTCTCTAATCAAGGCTTTGGCATATGTATGAATTTCACTCCAATTTGTCATTGGTCAGCCCTCCGCTTGGTATATCATTAAAATATAACTAGCTTAAATGAATTAGCAAGGTTCTTCAAGTTATATACTCTCCTATGATGCGGGTTATCATTTGCAGTAAAAAACAATTGCCAAAATAATAAACGAACTCCTCATGTAATCAGGGAGTCCGTTTCTAATTATTCTTTCTTTTCTTTTGCATTTTTTCTGCCTTATCTCCTTTAGTCACAATTAATCTTAAAGTGCTTTTAATCTGAGAAGTTCCTGCCTGATTTTTTCAAGCTTTAGTTTTGATTGTTTCTGGAGATCTTCATTCCTTTCTGACATGGCATCAAACAAAGTAGCTAACTCATAATCCATTTCCAGCCTTAAGACCGCTGTTCTTTCCCTATCACCATTTTTCTTCTTCACTGTATTCATAAGTTGTTTCATTAGACAGTACACCCCTTCCAATAGTGTTTAATTTTCTGATTATTTTTACTATTATCATATGAAGGACAATTCTCAGTTGCAACTAATTTGTGCGATAACCTAAAACTTTATTTAGTCTCTTCTTTAAAGCTTAAAATTTTTCGATTGTTCGAGGTTATGCTACAATATTTGACAAAGCATATAGGAGGTTAGCTTATGTCTTTTCCTGGTTTCACAAACGATGATTTCGATGTCTTTAAAATAGATGGTCTTGATGAAAGAATGGACAGGTTAAAATCTGTTATTAGGCCTAAGTTAGAAGAGTTGGGACGCCATTTTGCACCCTCACTCTCAAACCTGTCAGGAGATGAAATGTTCCCTCATGTTGCTAAGCATGCCAGAAGAACAAAGAATCCGCCAAATGATACTTGGGTCGCATTTGCAGGCAATGCAAGGGGATACAAAATGCTTCCTCATTTCCAAATAGGTTTATGGGAAACGCATGTATTCATCTGGTTTGCCATCATCTATGAAGCACCGAATAAAGCTGCCGCAGGCAAGTCTTTTGAGAACAGCCTGGATAAATTTTATAAAGAAATACCCAAAGATTATGTCTGGTCCGGCGATCACACAAAACCAGATGCTGTTATGCATAATGAACTATCCAAAGAAGAATTGAGATCCATGTTTCAGCGCCTGCAAAATGTTAAAAAAGCTGAAATTCTTTGCGGCTATCAAATTTCTCGAGAAGATGCCGTTCTCATGTCACCTGATCAGTTTATTGAAAAAGCTGAATCTGTATTTAGAAATTTATTACCCCTATACAAAATGGCATAAACATGTTTCGCATAACGTGGATCAGGCAGCTCAAAAAAAAACAAACCTTCAATTTGAAGGTTTGTTTTTTTACCAAGTCTATTTCTGCATTCTTACTTTATCCCCAGGTGAAAGTTCTTTGGCCAATTTAACTGTCCGGTAAGAGGAATAGCCGCTTTGTTCTTCAAATTCATCACAGATGTTTTTCTCCTGGGCTTTTCCCGGAACAATTTCCTTAAAGCGTCTATATGCATTCATGAATTGTTCTCGCTCAATTCCTTTTTCGTATGCCATTTCAATGCTTTCAAAATATTTGATGACGTCAACTATTTCTTCTGTTGACCAATCCAGGTCAATCGGGTATTGATATTCCACTTCACTTCACCTCATTTATGATAATTCATGGTGCTTTGTCACATTATTTTATCATAATTATTTAATCCATTTCCCTCTGATTGATTCTCCATCTGCAATGATCCGCTGGAATAATTCCTCAACAGACGGGATATCCTTAATTAATCCCATAACTTGTCCAGCCCATGCAAATCCTTCATGGTCTTTCCCTTCATATATATATTTTTTATTAGCATTCCCGCTAATGTAGTCTTTTAACTGCTCATAGCCGCCGTTTTGTTTTTCGATATCGAGTATTTTTTCCGACCATGAGTTAGCGATAACCCTTGCGGGTGCTCCTATAGTTCTTTTTATGACTACTGTGTCATTTTCTGTGCCTTCGACTAAACGATTTTTATATAATTCAGAAGCATGTACGCATTCTTTTGTTGCAACAAATCTTGTCCCCATCTCAATACCCTCTGCGCCAAGACTTAATGCTGCCATCAGGCCCCTGCCGTCTCCGATTCCTCCTGAGGCTATAACAGGAATTGATACAGCATCAGCCACCTGAGGTACAAGAACGAAGGTTCCAATATCGTCCCTGCCTAAATGTCCGCCGCCTTCCTGACCGACAACCATCACAGCATCGGCCCCAAGTTCCTCCGCCTTTACCGCCTGCCGTTTTGCCGCCACAAGTACAAGTTTCTTAACATTTACACCCTTTAATTGATCAAATATAGGAGCAGGATTTCCCCCTGTCATAGAAATAACAGGGACTTCTTCTTCAATCGCAACATCCAGGTAGTGAGAAAATGGCCTTCCATGCTGTCCAATAGCAAAATTAACCCCGAACGGCTTGTCTGTCAATTTCTTCACCTTTTGTATCTCATCTCTAAGTTTTTCCGGGCTGCTGAGAGACATTGCGGTAACCTGCCCTAATCCTCCGGCATTTGAAACAGCTGCAGCCAAATCTGAATAGGCAAGATGGGCAAGACCGCCCTGTATAATTGGATATTTAATTTTCAATAATTCTGTCACACGTGTGTTCCAGTTCATTTATATAACCTCCATTTCTTCCTAACTTTTATTTCTATTTGTAAGGTTTAAATTCCTGTTAACTTCTAAAACTAATGGCAAACCGAAATAGCAGGCGACTGCTCAGGGACGGACGGCAAGCACAAGACGAGCCATGCGAGGAGGTATTCTTTCCTTCCGGAAGGAATTGGCAGGTCTTTCCTCCCTAGGGACGGAAACTAGACAGGCATTAACAGAATCAGTATGCAATAAAACTTTCTATGCAAAGGGATTGAATAATGCTATAATGCAAATGTTTTATAACAGCATGAGTATATTGAAATATTATTTTAAAGAGGTGTGGGAATAAGTTGTCTCAATACAAAACACCGCTGTTCAGCGGTTTGCTTGCACACGCAAAAAAGGATCCGGTACAATTTCATATACCCGGCCACAAAAAAGGTGCCGGGATTGATCCGGAATTCAGGGAATATATAGGTGATAATGCACTCGCTATTGACCTGATTAACATTGGTCCTCTTGATGATCTTCATCAGCCCAAAGGCATTATAAAAGAAGCACAGGATCTTGCAGCAGAGGCCTTTGGGGCGGATAGAACATTCTTCTCTGTACAAGGAACGAGCGGAGCCATCATGACCATGGTTATGGCTGTCTGCGGGCCAGGGGATAAAATCATTGTTCCGAGGAATGTTCATAAGTCCGTCATGTCTGCAATTGTGTTTTCAGGGGCAACCCCTATTTTTATACATCCTGAAATTGATGAAAACTTGGGAATATCTCACGGAATAACAACTGAATCCGTCTCGAAAGCCCTGGAACTTCATCCGGATGCCAAAGGGGTATTAGTAATTAATCCTACCTATTTCGGTATTTCTGCCGATCTAAAAAAAATTGTTGAAATAGCCCATTCATACAATGTGCCTGTCCTTGTGGACGAAGCCCATGGTGTGCATATTCACTTCCATGACGATCTTCCATTATCCGCCATGCAGGCCGGAGCTGATTTAGCAGCAACATCAGTCCACAAACTGGGCGGGTCCATGACACAAAGTTCAATCTTAAATATGAAAGGGAATCTTGTTTCTGCCAAAAGGGTACAATCCATTTTAAGCATGCTGACAACAACTTCCACTTCTTATTTACTGCTTGCCTCATTGGATGTTGCCAGAAAACGTCTTGCCACTGAAGGAAAGGAACTCATTCAAAAGACTATTGATTTGGCCCAGTCCATTCGCCGCCGCATCAATGAAATTGACCGGCTATATTGTGTCGGTGAAGAAATACTGGAAACAAAAGCGGCGCATGACTACGATCCGACCAAATTGATTATTTCTGTCAAAGAACTTGGCATGAATGGTTTCGATGTGGAAAATTGGCTTCGGGAACATCATAATATTGAAGTAGAAATGTCCGATTTATATAATATCCTTTGCATTGTTACCCCCGGTGACACGGAAAGAGAAGCTGATATTTTAGTTTCCGCTCTTGCCGAACTCGCTAATGAGCGTAAAGGAAATACTGAAAAGCTTGAAACTCAAGTGCTGCTGCCTGATATTCCCGTTTTATCGCTTACTCCCCGTGACGCATTTTATGCTGACACAGAGCTGGTTCCATTTGACGAATCAGAAGGAAGAATTATCGCCGAATTCATTATGGTTTATCCTCCCGGAATACCTATATTTATTCCAGGAGAAATCATTACTAAGGAAAACCTGCGTTATATTAAAACGAATATGGAAGCGGGACTTCCAGTTCAAGGGCCGGAAGATTACGACTTCAAATATCTTCGTGTCATTGAAGAGCACCGGGCCATCAGATAATGCAAAAGAGCCTTCCATTTTAGGAAAGGCTCTTTTTATTATTAACGATTATTTTTTGTATTCTCTGTTTTTTCTCCATCACAGCAATTGCATTTTTTTGAATATAGTACTGTTACTTTTTCATCCTCAAAGTGATCAATAGTTGAATTGCAAGCCTGGCATACGATTGTACCCATCTTTTCATTCTCCTTTTCAATGAGTTTTAGAATCATTTGAAAGCGCTTTATCTATAAATCAATAATAATATAACATTATTAAATTATCAAGCCTAATTGTATAACATAATTATTGTTTTTTATTGGTATTTACGTTGACAACATTTATAAACCTTTATTAATAGTATGACATAATAAAAAAAACAGACCAATTCGGCCTGTTTTTTTTGTTTAATCGTATTGTTCTTCGAAACGTGCACCAGGGATCGCTTCTATGAAAAACTCGCTTAAATCAGCTGCCTGTTCATATAAATCAAGCTTAAATGCCTTTTGCAAGTATTCGATGTCTTCGAGATCTTTTGGGTCAAGGAGAGTGGAGCGGCCGGTCTGCATACAAATAACCAGAGGCTTAGAAAAGAAGAGGTTTGTATAAACAATTCCAAAATCATACCGTGTTGACTCGGTGGTAAATCCAACAAAACGGACATTCACGTTTTCATGCTCATCATAGAGCTTCTCAAAATAATCCATAAAATACCTCCCTTTTAAATAAATATTTAGAATATTATTATAATTTATTTTAGGCGCTTTGACAAGTAATTTAAATTTACCTTACTATTTTAAGTTGTCATAAGATTTTATCTAATGCTAGAATGAAGGAAGATGTTCATTACCATAATTATGGGGATAATGGGGGGAAAGATGTTGGCGGCTAATTCTTTTATCAAGCTGGTTCCTTCATCAGCTAAGGAAAATATTTCAACAGAAGAGCTTAAAGAACTTTTCTTATATTATAAGGATATTACAGGCAAAACAGGCAGCCAGATTAAATGGGAATATAATGATGCCGCTTTTCCTTATGAGATTAAAGAGAAGCCTGAAGCAAAAGGAACCTGGTTTTACCTATATTCAGACCATGACCGATATAATGCCATATTGCTTGGCATTGATAAAGAAAAAGTTATTGAGGAAGACGGCTCTGAACGGGAGCAGGCCTACATACAGGTTACATTGCCGGAAACTGCAACTTTTGGAGATAAAGGTAAAGCTAATGAATTTTGCAAATTTCTTGCTAAAAAGCTGCAAGGTGAATTGCATCTCTTCAATGGAAGAATCATGTACTATTATAAAAGAAAATAATTCATTTATAAAAAACGTTGAGAACAGCGGCTGCTGTTCTCATTCTATTTCCTGGCTGATCTGAGCAGGATCGACAGGTGTAAATCCTTTATTCCGCAACCCTTTCACAATATCCTCTAATGCTTCTTTTGTCCATTGCCTATCATGCATCAATAAGTTTGCACCATTCACTAAAAAGGGTGAATTAATCATTATATCTGCCAAAGCTTCTTTTGATTGATATTCCTTTTCCCAGTCATATCCGTATGTCCAATTCATGAGAATCATGTTTTCATCCTTAGCAACCTTTCGGCTGTAGTCTGAAATGGATCCAAATGGTGCCCGGAAGAATTTTGGCCTCTCTCCGATAATCTCTTCTACTCGATCATTAAGACTAACAATCTCATTATATTGCTGTGCCTCGGATAAGGTTTTTAAGTTGTAGTGGCTGTATGTGTGATTACCAATAGCAAAACCAAGTTCGTGAATTGCCTTCAAAACTTCTGCTTCTTCCGGAGTATCAATGAAGTGTCCATTAACAAAGAAGATTGCAGGTGCTGAAAGTTTTTTTAAGATCCTGGCCATCTCCAATGCATTTTTATCTGGAGCATCGTCAATAGTCAGTAATACAACCTTTGAGTTTGCATGATTCATTGGTTCTACTGTCCAATTACTTGCATTTATCTTGTATTGCGGCTCTGATAAGGATACTGCCTCTTCTTTAGGCTCTCTTTCGTCATCTCCCTTGTTCTTCTGCAATTTTGATTCATGAACTTTGGAATGGTCATCCGAATTATTTTCTTCTTGCTTATACTCTTCTTTTTCCAATTCTGATGGCTTTTGAACCGCAGTAAGATCCGTGCAAGAAGCCAAAATCATTAGAAAAAAAACACCTATGATAAGCCCCGTTATTTTCATATTGCCCCCCCTACAGTGCATATCCCTTTAATCTCACTCCAATTAGTGTTAGTATGTGAAATGGCCTTTTAAAGGAGTTGTCCCCCTTTTTGACACCTTACCATTACCTACTGATTTTACCCGAAATAGATCCGTTTTGAACATTCAAAAAGTAAAATTTAGAATTTCTGTGAGGATCTATACATCCTTTAGATTTTACATAGTCGATCTTTTTCGGGAAGCTGCTCTCCCCTGCTGAGCTTCAAAATGCTTTAAAAATCAAGCTATAACTGTCAGGAATGCGGAATTCTTATTTTCCTGCATTTTTAGGATTGGGAGTTTTACGGAATTATTTTATTTACGTTCATTATAATAAGATTTGGAGGGATTTGATGAAGAAACTGACACCAGTATTTACGGTTTCAGTCATATTCACAGCAATTTTTATTTTATGGGGACTTGTCCCAAAGACTATACTGCCAAAAGGCAATCTTGATTCTGTTACAGCATCTGTTCAAGGATTCATATTGGAGAAGTTCGGCTGGTTTTACCTTTTATCAGCTTCTATCTTTTTAATTTTTTCTATCCTATTAGCATTCAGCAAATACGGGAATATTCGTCTGGGCAAGGATGCAGATAGGCCCGAATATAGCTATTTATCATGGTTTGCCATGCTCTTTAGTGCCGGGATGGGAATAGGCCTGGTTTTTTGGGGAGTGTCGGAACCTATGTATCACTTTTATGCCCCCCCTTTTCTCGAAGGACAGACACCTGAAGCAGCCAGGGCAGCCATGAGGTACTCCTTTTTCCATTGGGGTCTTCATCCATGGGCTATTTATACTGTCATTGGGCTTGCATTGGCGTATTTCCAGTTCAGAAAAGGAGCACCGGGAGTTATCAGCTCCATTTTGAGGCCAATTTTAGGAAGGAAAGTGGACGGGCCGCTGGGCGTATTAATTGATTTTATTGCCGTCTTTGCTACTGTTTTCGGAGTTGCAACATCACTAGGTCTGGGTGCCATTCAGATTTCCGGAGGACTTTCTGGAATATTCGACAGTATCGGTAATAATTTCAACACTCAATTAATTATTATTGTCGTTGTGACGGTCTTGTTTATGTTTTCAGCCCAAACCGGATTAAACAAGGGAATAAAGTATTTAAGTAACTTAAATATTATCTTAGCAATATCCTTATTATTATTTCTGCTGTTTGTAGGTCCATCTAACTTTATTATGGACCTGTTCACAACGACAATTGGGTCTTATATTCAAAACCTTCCATCCATGAGCTTCAGGCTCAGCCCTTTTGATCAGGAGCTGACATGGTTTCAGGATTGGACCATTTTTTATTGGGCATGGTGGATTGCCTGGGCGCCATTTGTCGGTACGTTCATAGCAAGAATATCCCGTGGAAGGACAATAAGAGAATTCGTCATTGGTGTGCTTGCTGTTCCAACCCTATTTGGAGCCCTTTGGTTCTCTGTTTTTGGAGGAACAGGTATATACCTTGAATTCTTCGAGGCCAAGCCTATCATGGAAACAATCGAGCAGCAGGGAATGGAGGTAGCACTATTTACTGTGTTTGATAACTTCCCTTTCAGCACTGTTCTTAGCTCAATGGCTATTTTCTTAATCAGTACATTCTTTATTACTTCTGCAGACTCAGCTACTTTTGTTCTTGGCATGCAGACGACTAACGGAAGCCTGAACCCTCCGGGAAAAGTGAAATTTGTCTGGGGCATTATTCAATCAGCATCTGCAGCCATCCTTTTATGGACAGGAGGTCTTGAAGCTCTCCAAAGAGCTTCCATTATAGCTGCACTCCCTTTTACCATCATTATGCTTCTAATTGTGGCATCGCTGGTTAAATCGTTTAAAGAAGAGGACATCCTGAAAAAAACAGCTGATAAAGCCAAATAAAAAATCGGCACCTGCAAAAGGTGCCGATTTTTTTATCCTTATACTTATCTTTACCAATGGGACAGGTAGGACATTGCAAAATGGAAAGATGCATATAAGCTTAAGCTCATAACAGTTACCATAAATGTTTTTTTTGCAGACTTAATTACCCAATTTCCAATGTTTATTGCCAAATAGAAAAAAACAAAAAACATAATGACTTTATATATGAGCTGGTCATATTTTGACAGCCATTCAATAAAAGTATATCCGCTCCAAATTAACATCTGCAGCAAAAGAGCTGTATAAATCTTCATGCACTCCACCACCAAATTTTTTAATCCTTACCCGCTTTTTTAATAGAAGAAACACTTGTGTATGTAATATATGTTGAAAAGGATATTCTTATTTTTCATTTCTGTAACATTTGAATGACAAGCCAAAATTTTCTTTCACTACATGATAAAATACTCATAAATATTAGGAGATTATTATGAATTGCTCATCAACTGTCAGAAGACTGGAAAATCACCGAGACTTCTATACTGCTTTAGATAAAACAATCTTATGTCATACGGTGGAATTTATAATAAAGTGAGGGCAAAATGATGAAAGGTCTGCCGCTGATCTTAATTACTGCACTCTTGTTTGTAACCTCTTCATGCAATCATAAGGAAGTAAAAAAAGAGCTGAAGATAGACGATAGTGTTAAACAGCTCATTTTTTTCACGGATAAAAAACAATATGAACAGGAAATATCCTATTATGATGCCATCATCGAATTAAAGAGAAGCTATCCGGATCTGATCAAGAATATGAAAATCATAACAGCATCTGAATCCAGCCATATAAGCAATTATAATGTAGAAAACTGCCCTGCCATGCTGCTGGTCTATCAAGATAAAGTGATTGTAGAAATTAATGGCACGGTACCTAAAGAGAAGATCATTCATCCGCTTGCTGATGCAATGGATGAAAAAGACGAAAAATAGTCATCATATACAAAAAAATCCTCCCCTGGCAGGGAGGATTTTTTTAATTATTTTACAATGTGAATTGGGCTTCCAATAGCAACTTCTGCTGCTTCCATTGTGATTTCACCCAATGTTGGATGAGCATGAATAGTCATGGCAAGATCTTCTGCAGTCATACCTGCTTCAATAGCCAATCCAAGCTCAGCAATCATATCAGATGCACTTGCACCAGCGATTTGCGCACCGATTACAAGGCCATCCTCTTTGCGTGTCACTAGCTTTAAAAAGCCGTCAGTGGAATCAAGTGCAAGGGCACGGCCATTTGCTGCGAATGGGAACTTCGCTGTCGTTACTTCGATTCCTTCTTCTTTAGCCTGCTGCTCAGTATATCCTACAGAAGCCAATTCAGGTTCAGAGAATACCACAGCCGGGATTGCTAAGTAATCAATTTCTGCGTTATGGCCTGCAATTGCTTCTGCAGCAATCTTGCCTTCGTAAGAAGCTTTATGAGCCAATTGAGGACCTGCAACAATATCACCAATTGCATAAATATTGCTTACATTCGTACGGCATTGTTTATCGATTTCAATAACACCGCGTTCAGTCATCTTAATGCCGGCTTGTTCTAAGCCCAGTTCGTCTGTATTTGGACGTCTTCCAACCATTACAAATACATAATCTGCATCAAGAGATTTCTCTTCGCCTTTTTCTTCAAACTTAACGGTAACTCCATTTTCATTCTCTTCAACACCTTTAGCAAGTGCCTTCGTAATGAATTCAACGCCTTTTTTCTTTAAGTTCCGTTTAACAAGTGATGTCATTTGCTTCTCAAAACCGACAAGGATATCATCCGCACCCTCAAGAACCGTTACTTGAGAACCAAAATTCGCATAAGCTCCGCCAAGTTCGATTCCAATAACACCGCCGCCAATAACGACGATTTTCTCTGGAATCTCTTGAAGTGCCAGTGCACCTGTTGAATCAAGAACTCGTTTAGAGAATTTAAACGTTGGCAATTCTATTGGACGCGATCCTGTAGCAATGATTGCATTTTTAAATGTATAAGTTTGTGCCGAATTATCATCCATTACACGAAGGGTATTCGCATCAACGAAATAAGCTTCCCCGCGTACGATGTCAACTTTATTGCCCTTTAAAAGACCTTCTACTCCTCCAGTAAGCTTATTAACTACACCGGATTTAAATTCTTGTACTTTTGTAAAGTCAACTTTTACATTTTCAGCTGTAATACCCATTACATCTGAGTGCTTTGCATTTTCATAGCGGTGGCCTGCTGCGATTAAAGCCTTTGAAGGAATACATCCAACGTTTAAGCAAACACCGCCCATATTAGCTTTTTCTACGATTGTTACTTTCTGTCCAAGCTGTGCTGCACGAATCGCTGCAACATATCCACCAGGACCCGCACCAATGACTATAGTATCTGTTTCGATTGGGAAATCTCCTACTACCATTTGTTATTACGCCTCCATTAACAATAGTTCTGGATCGTTCAGTAAACGCTTGATGTGATTTAATGCATTTTGTGCAGTTGCTCCATCAATAATTCTGTGGTCAAAGCTTAGTGACAATGCCAATACTGGAGCAGCAACAATTTCTCCGTCCTTCACTACTGGCTTTTCAGCAATACGGCCAATTCCAAGAATGGCAACCTCTGGATGATTGATAACCGGAGTAAACCATTGACCGCCGGCAGAACCAATATTTGTAATTGTGCATGAAGCACCCTTCATTTCATCTGGAGCAAGCTTGCCATCACGGGCTTTACCAGCCAGCTCATTGATTTCATTAGAAATGGCAAATGTCGACTTGCGGTCTGCATCCTTAACAACTGGCACAAGAAGACCTTTTTCAGTATCCGCTGCAATACCGATATTGTAGTAATGCTTATGGATGATTTCACCTGCTGCATCATCGATTGAAGTGTTTAGTGCTGGGAATTCACGCAATGCACTTGTTAATGCTTTTACCACATAAGGAAGGAATGTAAGCTTAATTCCTTTATTAGCTGCAACTTCTTTAAACTTCTTGCGGTGTGCAACAAGTTTCGTAACATCAATTTCATCCATTAATGTTACGTGTGGAGCTGTATGCTTAGAGTTTACCATAGCTTTTGCAATTGCTTTACGGATTCCGCTCATTTTCTCGCGAGTTTCTGGATATTGTCCAGCAGGAATCGCCTGTGCAGCTGCAGGTGCAGTTTCTCTTGCTTCAGCTTTTGGTGCGTCTTCTTTAGCAGTGGCTTCAGCAGCTTTTGCTCCGCCATTCAGGAATGCATCAATATCATCTTTCTGAATGCGTCCATTTTTGCCGCTTCCAGCTACCTGGCGAATATCTACACCTTTGTCACGAGCGTATTTTCTAACAGACGGCATAGCAATAATACGGCGATTAGGATCTACTTCCGTCTCAGAAATAACTACTCCTTCTTTTGGTGCATCTTGAGCAGGAGCTTCTTCCTTCTTCAAATCCTGGCCAGCTTCAGCAGTTGCCTGAACTTGCGCTTCTGTTTTTTCTTCTTTAGGAGCCTCATCTTCATGATCTCCCTTGAATTTAAGGTCTTCATAACCAGGAGCATCAAAAGTAATCAATACTTGACCTACAGTTGCAACTGTACCTTCTTCAACAAGGATTTCTTCAACTTTACCTTTAACTGGGGAAGGAATCTCAACAACCGCTTTATCGTTTTGAACTTCACAAAGCACGTCATCTTCTTGTACTTCGTCACCTGGCTTTACAAACCACTTGACGATTTCACCTTCATGGATACCTTCACCGATATCAGGCAATCTAAATTGGAATGCCAATGGAATTCACCCTCCTATTATTTCGATCGTTCATTATAAAACACGTCAGGGGGATATTTCCCCCCTTGTGTCATCAGTTAAATGCGATTAAAATTCAAGAACTTTTTTAGCTGTTTCAATAACATCTTTATAGTTTGGAAGCCAAACAGTTTCAGCTTGCGGGAAAGCAAAAACAGTATCTGGAGCAGCTACACGCAGAACTGGTGCTTCCAGGCTGAGAATAGCACGATCATTGATTTCTGCAACGACACTTGCTGCAATACCAGCCTGCTTTTGTGCTTCTTGAACAACAATTGCTCTTCCTGTCTTTTCAACAGAAGCAATAATTGTTTCAATATCAATAGGAGCAACTGTACGCAAGTCGATAACTTCTGCAGATTTTCCTTCTTTTTCAAGCTCTTCAGCCGCTTTTAGAGATTCATGAACCATTGCTCCGTAAGTCACAATAGTCAGGTCGGAACCTTCACGTTTAACTTCTGCTTTACCAAGAGGAATTGTATATTCTTCTTCAGGCACTTCCTGACGGAAAGAACGGTACAATTTCATATGCTCAAGGAAGATAACAGGATCGTTATCGCGAATTGCAGAGATAAGCAGTCCCTTTGCATCATAAGGAGTTGACGGAATCACAACCTTTAGCCCAGGCTGTTGAGCCATTAAGCCTTCCAGGCTGTCAGCATGCATTTCAGGAGTATGTACCCCTCCCCCGAATGGTGAACGGATTGTAACCGGTGAATTATATCTTCCGCCGGAACGGTAACGCATGCGTGCCAGCTGGCCGGAAATAGAATCCATTACTTCATAGACGAATCCAAAGAATTGGATTTCAGGCACCGGACGGTAGCCTTGTAAACCAAGACCGACTGCCAGACCGCCGATTCCGGATTCAGCTAGAGGTGTATCAAATACACGCTCTTCGCCGAACTCTTTTTGAAGGCCTTCGGTAGCACGGAAAACGCCGCCGTTTACGCCCACATCTTCACCGAATACCAATACATTCGGATCGTTGCGCAATTCTGTGCGAAGAGCATCAGTAATTGCCTGAATCATTGTCATTTGCGCCATGGCTTACTTCGACTCCTTTTCTTTGTATATTTCATACTGTTCTTTTAGGTTATAAGGCATTTCTTCATACATAATGTTCATAAGGTCAGTAACCTTTTGTTTAGGTGTATCATCAGCCTTTTTAATAGCTTCTTTAATATCTTCTTTTGCTTGTTCAATTACTTCGTTTTCCATGTCTTCATTCCAGATGCCCTTATCCTCAAGGAACTTGCGGAAACGAACAAGCGGATCTTTCTTTTCCCATTCATTATCCAGGTCAGAAGTACGGTAACGCGTTGGATCGTCACCGGCCATTGTGTGTGGTCCGTAGCGGTAAGTCAAAGTTTCGATTAGTGTAGGACCTTCACCATTCAATGCACGTTCACGCGCTTCGCGAACAGCTGCATAGACAGCAAGAGGATCCATACCATCAACCTGAATTCCAGGAATTCCGGCAGCCACTGCTTTTTGTGCAATTGTTTTTGCTGCTGATTGTTTTTCTACTGGAGTAGAGATTGCAAAGCGGTTATTCTGAACAATGAAGATAGCAGGTGCTTTGAATGCTCCTGCAAAGTTGATGCCTTCATAGAAGTCACCTTGTGAAGCACCGCCGTCTCCAGTATAAGTGATGGCAACCTTCTTTTCGCCGCGCTTCTTCATTCCAAGGGCAACCCCTGCAGTCTGAATATATTGAGCTCCAATGATAATCTGAGGTGAAATGACATTTACACCTTCAGGGATGTTTCCGCCTTCAAAGTGTCCGCGGGACCAGAGGAAAGCCTGGTATAACGGAAGGCCGTGCCAAATGATTTGAGGAACATCACGATATCCTGGAAGAATGAAATCTTCTTTCTCCAATGCAAAATGAGATGCTAGCTGAGAAGCTTCCTGTCCGGCAGTAGGAGCATAGAAGCCCAAGCGGCCTTGTCTGTTAAGTGAAATGGATCGCTGATCAAGAATGCGAGTATAAACCATACGGCGCATTAATTCCTGAAGCTGCTCGTCGCTTAAGTCAGGCATTGCTGATTCATTAACAACCTTGCCTTCTTCGTTTAAAATTTGTAGAGTTTGGAACTGTTCTTCAACTGTTTCGAGCTGTTTTTTAGCATCGAATTGTGCCTTCTTTGTTTTAGAAGCCATATCAGTCACCCTTTCCTTTCATAAAAAGACGTTTATAGAGTTTTATACACAAAAATTAGGTTACCCAAAACGAAGCCATATTAGATACTCTTTCCAAAGGCAAAAAGTTTTCTCTTTCCGGCATGTTTTATTAAGCATCTCTAAAAAGCAGAACATTCGTTTCTGCCATATGCATACTTTTAAATAGTGTTCCACAGATCACTTCTAAAAAAACGTCTTTCTGTTCATCTTTAACTATCATATTCTGTATCAATTTATTTTGCAACATAATTGATACAGAATTAATTACGAGATTTAGTTTAATACACCTCCAAGACCTTAGTCAATTACCTTGCTTTTTGTTTTTCACAGTTTCCATACTTTTTATATTTTTTATTGATAATCAAAACTGTATTATCGACTGAATCGCATCTGTACTATAAAAAACTATTATATTTCGATGTGTTATAGTAAAGAAAACCCTCCCGTCATTATTTTAAAATTCATCCCGAGCGGCATTTCCTCTCATTCAATTGCTTTTAAGAATAGCAAAAGCAAAAAAATGCCGGGCATTAATATGCCGGCATTAATATTATCCTTCTGTTTTTATTTCAAGTCCTGCTTCTTTATAGAAATCCAGTTTGGCTTCGTTATACTCTTTTGTTTTTTCATTGAACTGTTTATTTGAAGCCAGTATCTTTTCATACATATCATTTATTTTGCTCACTTGACCTTCCAGCTGTTCTAGAGTAAGATCCTCCTTTTTAAACATGGCATACAACTCTTCATCTAATTGAGTCGCTTTAGAATAATCCTTGTAAAGAGCATCATGGATTTTATACCTTTCCATCATGATCTCATACAGCTCTTTAGCTTTATCTTTCAATTTTTGATCCTCTATCTCCTCTATGGTCGGAGATAATGTCTCAAATTCTTTTTTCGACGCCTGGATGCTTTCCTGCTCTTTCTCCATGTGAGCTACCCGCTGATCCACAATGGCGGAAGCTTCATCAGACAGCTTTTTAATTTCCTCGAAATCCTTCATTCCCAGGTTGATAATTTTATCGTATAATTCCTTTTCTCTTTTCTCCAGCTTCACGAGCGGTTCCTGCTGCTTTTCAAAATCCTTTTCTTTAGCTACAACACTCTCCAGCACATCATATATTTTTTCCTCGGGATCCGGACTGTTCATACAGCCTGTGAGGATGAAAGCCCCTATGATAAAAACAAGCAGCAGTCTACTTTTGTTCAAAATCAACACCTTGAAACCTCCTTACTTATAACATTTTTAACTATAAAGGTACCTGCCCGGTTTGACAATAGCCCTTTGGTTTGACACTCTTCGCATCATTGCAGAAGCTTGTCCTCATTACAAGTATAATTTAAATCTATTCACTCCATTTTTCCTTTATGACTTGGGCATAGGCCTACACCAAACATCATTAAAAACATAGGCTATATTAATCGTCCGATGCGGCAATTCAAAAAAATGGACGATAATCTTACTTTAGGGAGGTTATCCTTCATGTACGGATATGGCGGTTACGGTTTTGGATGCGGATATCCAGTAGCAGGAGCCGGCTGCGGCAGAGGTTTTGCGTTAATAGTAGTATTATTCATTCTCTTAATCATAGTTGGCTGCGCTTGCTGGAAGTTTTAATTATTTGGGAAGGTGCCAAAGGCGCCTTCTCTTATTAACTTTTTTGCTCCGCTCTGATAGACTGAATATAATTAAATAGACTCATGGTTTTTTTTGGCTATGTCATTTGATCTTCTTGCCAATAATTTAGCCATTTTTCTATTCTTTATTACTTAGCGGGAGTGATAATCATGCTGAGCATGAAAGATATTATTCGCGACGGCCAGCCAACTTTAAGGAAAATTGCCGCGGAAGTGAACATGCCACCATCTGCAGAAGAAATACAAATCTTAAAAGAAATGATGGAATATGTAAAAAACAGCCAGGATCCAGAGCTTTCTGCAAAATATGGCTTAAGGGCAGGCATTGGTTTAGCTGCTCCTCAAATTAATGTTTCCAGGCGGATGATCGCTGTTCATGTAACCTATAACCAGGATCTATACAGTTATGCTCTCTTCAACCCTAAGATCATTAGTCATTCTGTGCAGCTTTCTTATCTGGCTGAAGGAGAAGGCTGTTTATCTGTTGATGAATCCATACCCGGTTTTGTACCCAGATATGCAAAAGTGACAGTAAAAGGTACTGATTTGCAGGGCAATGAAGTAAAACTCAAGCTCAAAGGGCTGCCAGCCATTGTATTTCAGCACGAAATTGATCATCTGAACGGTATCATGTTTTACGATCACATTAATAAACAAAATCCGTTTCATCCAATTGAAAATGCAATTGCTATAGAGCGGTAGCTTGCTGATCCATAGCATGACAAAAGGAAAGCCTCCAGCTAATTACTCGGATGCTTTCCTTCATTTCCTATATTAATTGATGTTCCTTTAGCCCCTTCCAAATTCCTTCATCGTCAACACCGGAGGTTACATGGTCTGCAGCCTTCTTAACCACATCTTCTGCGTTGCCCATTGCTATTCCGGTTCCTACAGCGTTTAGCATCTCTATATCATTTAGTCCATCTCCAAACGCGTATACATCCTTCAAATCAAACCCAAGCCTTTTAATCATTTGTTTTATTCCCTCAGCTTTAGAACCGCCTGCAGGCAAAACATCAACAGAGTATGGATGCCATCTGATAAAGCCAAAATCAGGATATATAGAAGAAGAAATATACTTTTCCTCATCTTTTTCCTCGCAGAACAGGAGCGATTGATACAATTCCCTTCCGCTGTAAAACTCACGATCTTCCTCAGGATGCGGAAACTTTAAGCTGCCCATGCTTTTTTCAATAAATGCATGGTGGTGTACTGTGGATTTCATCGTTTTCTCATTCATAAACACCAATGGATGCCCATTTGACTGTGCATGAAGATATAGCTTTTCAATCTCAGATGATTTAAGAGGATTACGATAAATGGGTTCGTTTTCGAATACTACATATTGGCCATTAAAGCTGACAAATGAATCAATATCAAGTTCTCTGCGAAGACTTTCAAACATGAAAGGCGCCCTGCCAGTGGCAATTGCCACGAAAGTTCCGTTCTTTTTCAGCTTGCCGATTGCCTCTCTCGTACTGTCCGGCAAGTTTTTATCGTGATTCAATAAGGTCCCATCTATATCAAAGAAAACAATCTTTTTCATTTTAAAATTAACTTCCTTTCAAGCGTTTTTTTACTGGCTGCTATGACATGATTTATCGTAATAAAACACTAAACCCATAAAGTTAAAAAGTCAATTCCCATGCTATTAACAGACAACATTTCCATTTTTACCCATGAGAGATTTAACTATTTTACCATATAATATAATTAAGAAAAGCAGATGCGCCTGCCCCGCCCCTTGACAACTCAAGGCGGTAGGCTCCCTGCGCTAGACAGTTATTAAAAGAGACCTCATTATTTACAAAAATCTGTTTAAAACGTCCTTGCTGCCTTTACTTTGGACAAGGATCGTTTAAAATAGAAAGTAAGGAGTTGATCCACTATGTTAAAGAAGCTGAGAAAGAAGCTTTTAAAACAGTGGAATGAAATGCTTCGAAAAAAATCAATTGCCTGACAAATTTGAGCCCTTCAAACTTGCGAAGGGCTCCTTCCTTATTGTAAATTGGTTATCAGTATACTTTTTTACATAGATTCGGGAGCATATTAGCACTGAGAAGAATTTATTATTCATATCCGGCAGGAAAAAACATGTAATACATGTTATTATTTTATATATTAGATAAAAGTTTTTTATCGGATTAAGGAGAGATAGAAATGATTTTCAAGGTATATTATCAGGATTCTAAGACAGAGGTACCGGTTAGAGAAAAAACAAAAACCATTTTTGTGGAAGGCGATTCTGAGAGAGACGTTCGCTTAAAGCTGGCTGACCGCAACTATAATATTGAATTTGTAACATCTGTCCAAGGAGAATTCCTGGAATACGAAAGACAAAATGAAGACTTTAAAGTATTGGAGATTGAGTAATTTATGAAATTTGTTAAAAATGATCAAACAGCCGTTTTTGCCCTGGGCGGACTGGGTGAAATCGGAAAAAATACTTACGCTGTCCAATTCCAGGATGAAATTATCCTGATTGATGCTGGAATTAAATTCCCTGAGGACGAGCTACTTGGAATCGATTATGTTATTCCTGATTACACTTACTTAGTGAAAAATGAAGATAAGATTAAGGGATTATTTATCACTCATGGGCACGAAGACCATATCGGTGGAATTCCATATCTCCTAAGAGAAGTTAACATCCCTGTCTACGGCGGAAAGCTGGCCCTTGGCCTACTAAGAAACAAACTTGAAGAACACGGACTCTTGAGACAAACCACTCTTCATGAAATCAAGGAAGACGATATCATTAAATTCCGGAAAACTTCTGTGACTTTTTTCCGGACGACTCACAGTATCCCTGATTCATATGGCATCGTTGTTAAAACGCCGCCTGGACAAGTTGTTCACACTGGGGACTTCAAATTCGACTTCACTCCTGTGGGAGAGCCGGCCAACTTGACAAAAATGGCTGAAATCGGAAAGGAAGGCGTCCTTTGTCTGCTTTCTGACAGCACAAACAGTGAAATACCTGAATTCACCATGTCTGAACGCCGAGTTGGCGACAGCATACATGACATCTTCCGCAAAGTTGAAGGACGGATTATCTTTGCCACTTTCGCTTCTAATATTCACCGTCTTCAGCAGGTGACTGAAGCGGCCGTCACGAATGGCCGAAAGATTGCTGTTTTTGGAAGAAGCATGGAAGCAGCTATAAATATCGGACAGGAATTGGGTTATATTCAGGCACCAAAAGACACCTTTATTGATGCCCATCAAATTAATAGACTTCCAGCCAACCAGGTGACAATCCTATGTACAGGAAGCCAGGGAGAGCCAATGGCAGCCCTATCAAGAATTGCTAACGGAACGCATCGCCAGATCCAAATCATTCCTGGCGACACTGTTGTATTCTCTTCCTCACCCATTCCCGGGAACACAATTAGTGTCAGCAGAACTATTGACAGACTTTCCCGTGCAGGTGCAGAAGTCATTTATGGCAAATTAAGCGATATTCATACATCCGGTCATGGCGGCCAGGAAGAACAAAAACTAATGCTTCGTTTAATTAAGCCAAAATTCTTCATGCCGATTCATGGTGAATACAGAATGCAGAAAATGCATGCCAAATTAGCTGTGGATTGTGGAGTAGATGAAGAAAACTGCTTCATCATGGATAATGGTGAAGTCCTGGCCCTGAGCGAAGATTCTGCTCAAGTAGCAGGTAAAATACCGTCTGGTTCTGTTTATATTGACGGAAGCGGAATTGGTGATATCGGAAATATCGTTTTACGGGACCGCCGCATTCTATCTGAAGAAGGTTTAGTGGTTGTCGTAGTGAGCATCAATATGAAGGATTTCAAAATTGCTGCTGGCCCTGACTTAATTTCCCGCGGATTCGTCTACATGAGGGAATCCGGAGATTTAATCAATGATGCACAGGCACTCATTACAAAACACTTAAGCAAAGTTATGGAACGCAGAACAACTCAATGGTCAGAAATCAAGAATGAAATCACTGACACACTTGCACCCTTCCTTTATGAAAAAACAAAGCGCCGTCCAATGATTTTACCGATTATCATGGAAGTTTAATAACCTTCATGGGCTCGTGTGGATCTATAATGTATTTAGTATAAGAAAAAAAGGCTGTATCTCTCTAGTAAGAGATACAGCCTTTTTCAAATTAAGACATCACTTTCTTTTCAAAACGGTTGATATCTACGTCTGCTCCAATAACTATAAGGATGTCGTCAAATTGTATTTTTTCATTCGCCTGCGGAGACACAATAATTTCATTTTTTCTTTTGATGGCAACAATGTTGATTCCGTACTTTGCACGGATATCAAGATCAATAATGCTATGGCCAGCAAGTTTTTCATTAGCAACAATTTCTACTATGCTATGCTCATCTGATAGTTCCAGATAATCCAGAACATTATTTGAAACGATACTATGGGCTATTCTTCTGCCCATATCCCGTTCAGGATGAACAACATGATCTGCCCCTATTTTCCTCAATACCTTTGCATGATAATCATTTTGAGCTTTAACCGTAATTTTTTTAACTCCTACCTCTTTTAAAATTAAAGTCGTCAGGATGGAGGCTTGAATATTATCGCCAATTGCTACGATAACATGGTCAAAATTGCGTATTCCCAAACTCTTGATAACGGATTCATCCGTGGTATCGCCAACCACTGCGTGTGAAGCGATTTTCGCGAATTCGTTCACCCGGTCTTCATTTACATCAATCGCCATTACTTCCATTCCTTCTTCAGCCAGAGCATGGCAGATGCTTCCTCCAAAACGTCCAAGTCCGATAACAGCAAATTCTTTCTTCATCCTATCTTCCCCCAGAATAGTTAGCAATATAGACAATAATACCATATTAGCATAAACAGAAGTATAGCTATTAGATATTCCTTCCTGATAAAATAAAACCTCCGCTCGGACGCTCGGAGGTTTTTTTGTTCATTCACATTGCATCAAGCATATTGAATTGTGCTTTTACCAAATGATAATATTCACCTTTTGCATTCATTAATTCTTCATGATTTCCTTTTTCTAAAATATTTCCATGATCAAGCACAAAGATTTGATCGGATTCACGGATTGTGGATAGCCTATGGGCAATAATAATTGCCGTTCTTCCCTTTAAGAGTGTTTTTAAAGCCTGCTGGATTTTGACCTCTGTCTCAGTGTCAATACTGGCAGTAGCTTCATCTAGTATAAGAATACGAGGGTCTGCAAGTAAAGCACGGGCAAAGGAGAGGAGTTGCCTCTCACCCACCGATAATATATTTCCTCTTTCCTCCACTTCAGTCTCGTATCCCTTTGAAAGTTTTGCAATAAACCCATGTGCACCAACGGCTTTGGCTGCTTCCACTACTTCTTCATCAGTTGCATCAGGTCTGCCAAAACGGATGTTATCATAGATTGTTCCGGAAAATATGAAAGTGTCCTGCAGCACCACACTGATTTGCTTGCGCAAACTTGATAAAGATACATCCTTCAGGTCATAGCCATCTATTTTTACAGAACCTCCCGAAGGATCATAAAAGCGGCTGATTAAATTTGCTATGGTCGTTTTACCTGATCCTGTATGCCCCACAAGCGCCGCGGTTTGCCCTGCTTTTATCTCAAGGCAAACCCCATTTAAGGCTGTTCTTTTTTCATCATAGGAAAATGTGACATTCTCAAATTCAATCTTCCCTTTTATCTCCTGTAAATGAAATGCATCGTTCCTTTCTGATACGATTGGTTTCTCATCAAGAAACTCAAAGATTCGTTCAGAGGAAGCCATTCCCATGAGAAGCTGGTTATAAACCATTCCAAGACGGGAAATAGGCTCCCAGAACATCCCTAAATAAAAGGCAAAAGAAACAAATACACCGATTGAGATTGACCCATCCTGAATCAGATGTGCCCCAAACCAAATCAGTACAGCGGTACCCAGGGCATTGGTCAATTCAACCAGCGGCCTGAACATTGCATTTTTCTGAGATGCATTTCTCCAGCTTTCAAAGTTCTCAGTATTCACACCATCAAAGAATGCCATATTCTCTTTTTCCTGTGTAAAAGACTGGGTAATCCTTATCCCCTGAATGCTTTCATTTAAGTGAGAATTCAATTTGGATTGTTTTAACCGGACCGTTTGCCACGATCTGCGGATATTTCTGCGCAAGCTGGTCGAGATAAAAAACATGATGGGCAAAATGACCATGATTGCCAGAGTCAGTTCTGGGCTTAGTGTAAATAAAATAATAAAAATCCCTGCCAGCATAATCAGATCCATCAGCAGATTTATGACCCCATTGGTAAACAGCTCCTGAAGCGAATTTATGTCATTCATAATCCTTACCAGTATGGATCCTGCTGAACGCTGATCAAAAAAACGATGCGAAAGCGTCTGTACGTGTGTAAATAAATGTTTCCGAAGATCATAAATTACACTTTGGCCAAGCTTATTCATCCATTTTATCCTGTAATAGTTTGCAGCATATGAAATGGTATAGAGTACTGCAATCACTGAAACCAGAATGGCGAGCAGCCTGCCGTCCTTTTCAATCAAAGCTTTATCTAACGTATACACACCGATTAAGATGGGAATTATAAGCCTGACTGCTGTATTTATTAATACCATAATAATTGAGAGCGGAAGTAAATTTTTTCTGTATGGCTCCATATAACTGAATAAGCGCAGCATTTGCTTCCAGTTAAAAGGCTTCTCAATAATTTCGTCGGCTGAGTATTGAAATCTATTTAACACATTTTCATTTTTTGTTTTATTTTTTTTCAAGGAGGCACCTCCTAGCCTGCATTTGATTGGAGAACCTTATCGCGGTCCTGATATTGAATATCGTAAATCCGCTGATATGGGCCATTATTTTTAAGAAGCTTTTCATGTGTTCCCCGTTCTGCCACTCTCCCGTTCTCTAGTACAAGTATTTCATCTGCATGCTTCAGGGAAGAAATCCGGTGGGCAATGATAAAGGTAGTTCGATCAGCCATTACTTCTTTCAAGGCTTTTTGTATTCTGAATTCTGTTTCCATATCCACAGCACTTGTTGCATCATCCAATACTAAAATACTGGGATCTGCACAGATGGCCCTTGCTATCGCAATCCTTTGCTTCTGGCCGCCTGAAAGCCCCATGCCCCTTTCGCCAAGAACGGTATCGTATTGATCAGGAAGCTCCATGATAAATTCATGTGCCTGTGCACGTTTGGCAGCTTCAATGATTTCCTCCATAGTGGATTCAGGCTTTCCGAATGCAATATTTGCTTTAATCGAAGAAGAAAACAAAAAGGATTCCTGGAGAACAAAGCCGATATTTCTTCTCAGAGATTGAAGAGAGTATTCCTGCACATTTACACCATCTATAATCACATGACCTTCAACTGGCTCATAAAATCTTGTCATAAGCTGTGTTAAGCTCGTTTTTCCTGATCCTGTCGAGCCTATTAACCCAATTACCTTTCCTGGCTCAGCATGAAAAGAGATGTTGGATAAAGCGTCATTATCATCCTGGGTATATTTCAGCGTAACATTGCGAAATTCCACCTCACCCAGCAAACGTTCTGCTTTAACACATGATTCTATATCCTCAATTTCATTATCTGCCTCAAGGATCTCAATAAGCCGCTCTCCGGAAGCTTTGGACTGAGAAAAGAGATTAACGATGAATCCAAGGTTCATAATAGGCCACATAATATACCAGAGAAGGCTGTAAAAAGCGACAAGCTCCCCTGGCTTCAGACTGCCAGCCATAACAAGATAACCTCCGTAAGCCAGGAGCAATACAACACTTAAATTGCCCAGAAACTCCATTAAAGGAAAATACTTAGCCCAAATATCCGATGTAAAGAGATATTTATCTTTATAGTCACTGTTAGAGTCATTGAATTTATTTATCTCAAAATCTTCCCGTGATAATGACTTCACTGTATTAATTCCGCTTATATTCTCCTGAACTTTTGTATTCAGCCGTCCGAATGATTTGCGGATGCTCCGGAATGCCGGATGCACAGCTTTATCGAATTTAAAGGTGACTACCGCAAGAAAAGGCAGCGTAATAAGAGTGACAATCGCCAGTGGAATAGAATAATAAAACATGACCGAAACACTGATAAAGATCAGTAAAACAAAACGTATGAGTTCAGAAAATCCGAATGAAAGAAAAAAACGGAACCCCTCAACATCAGCAGTAAGCCGAGACATTAAATCGCCTGTTTTTGCATTGTCATAATATCGAAACGGCAAGAACTGCAGCTTTTCATAAAGTACATTTCTAAGTTTATAGACCGATGTGATCCCAAACAAATCACCAGTGTACTGATGGATATATGTCGCTGCCCCTTTTACACCCATTATGGCAATGAAGCCTAAAGCCAAATAAGGTATCCACCCATAATTTCCCCCAATGACAACCTCATCAATTGTCAGCTGAAGGATCATTGGATACACAACCGTAATCGCTGTCACAATAAACAGAAAGAATATGGACCAGAGAAAGTAATGTTTATATGGCCAGTAATATTGCTTTAACTTTTTAAATGTTTCCATCTGCATGCCCCCTTTAATTTGCGGAAAAATTAGAAAAGTTAGAACGTAATATTAAATATATCGAGTTTCGAAGTATTTTTCCACCCCTTTTTGTTTGATTTTTCCACTTTTTTTAAGCTTATCTTCTTAATGAGTCTATTCAAACTCCTAATCTTTATTAATACCCTTTGAAATCGCTAAAAGGCTTTCGATCTAAAATCCTGCATATCAGTAATTTAGTTTTTCACATCCAGCCAGTATATAGAGCTGCCCGAATGATAGAAAGGCTAACCGTTTGCATATAAAGTGCTGTTGCGATAAAATGATGACTTTAATCATACTGAAAGGAAGCGTTAGAATGGAGAATCTAAATTTATCGCAAATAAATTGGGAAGCCCTGCTGATTGATGCCGGACTTATTCTATTAAAGCTGGCAGCTATCTATTTTGCATTTTTAATCGTTAAGTCTGCTGGGAATAAAATAATACATAAAAGTTTTGAGGGAATCGGGAGGAAGGAAAGAATATCTCCGGGAAGATCGAAGACACTGCAAAGTCTTGCTAAAAACATTTTCTCTTACGTACTTATTTTTATTTTTGCTGTTACGATTCTTCAGATTTTCGGTATAAAAGCAACTGCCATTCTTGCCGGTGCCGGGGTAGTCGGATTGGCGGTCGGCTTTGGAGCTCAAGGCCTTGTCAGCGATGTAGTAACAGGATTTTTTATATTGCTGGAAAGGCAAATTGATGTCGGTGATTATGTTACTACCGGAAGCTACTCAGGAATAGTGGAGCAAATTGGATTAAAAACTACTCAAATCCGCGGTTTTGACGGTACATTGCATTATATCCCGAACCGGGAGATTACCAGTCTGAGCAATCATTCCCGCGGCAATATGCGCGCACTGGTTGATATAGGAATCTCCTATGATGACAATATTGATGAAGCTATCACAGTACTTCAGGAAACCTGCGACAAAATCGCCGAAGTAAACCAGGCGATTGTGGAAGGACCTAATGTCATTGGCGTACAAACATTAGGCTCATCGGATGTTGTATTAAGAATTATTGCAAAGACAGAAAACATGGAACAGTGGGCTGTCGAACGGCAGCTGAGAAAAGCACTGAAGGAAGCCCTGGAAGCTAACGGAATCGAAATTCCATTCCCTCATCAGGTGCTCATTCAAAAACACGCAGGATCAGAAAGTGCTGCCGGATAAAACCGTAAGCAAAAAGCTGATTTCGCAGAACCTAAAAAGGTGCTGCGAAATCAGCTTTTTTAACATTTCCACTTTATTTAGTAAATACTTATTGCAAAATGAGCTGACTTATCCTTTATACCTTAAATATGCTGCAATCAATTCAATCGCTTTTTCGATTGCCGCTTCATTTGGATTCAGCCTGGCATGATGAAGTCCGTATTCTGAATCGACCCCAAGCCAAAACATGAAGCCTGGAATTTCTTCAAGCATATATCCGAAGTCCTCACCTGTCATGGCTTCCCGGCATTCAACAACGTTTATGTCTGTGTTGGAACGCGCAAACTCCATGAATTCCTTCGTTAAGGCTGTCTCATTGTAAACCTGATGATACATGCTTCCATAGTCGATTGAAGCTTCACATTCATACCCAACTTCAATTCCTTTTACTAGCGCCTGAATCCTGCTTTTTACCTTTTTCATTGATTCAGGGGATAACGTTCGGATGGTACCTTCAAGCCTCGCTTTTTCAGCTATGATGTTTTGAACGGTGCCACCTGTAATTTTTCCGATTGTAACGACTGCGCTGTCCAAAGGATCAATGTTCCTTGAAATGATGGACTGAAGCTGGCTGACCAAAGTACATGCTGCCACAACCATATCATTGGTATTATGCGGATATGCTGCATGTCCCCCTTTTCCTTTTAAATCAATGAAAAGTTCTGAGGTATTTGCAAACAGCAGCCCTTCTCTCAATGCGATTGTTCCGACGGGATATTCTGGAGCAATATGGAGAGCCAATATCATATCCGGCTTCCATTCTTTCATTATTTCAGATTTAAGCATGGGTTCTGCTCCGCCAGGCCCTTCTTCTGCTGGCTGAAATATAAACAGTAAATCATCGTTAATGCGTTCTTCTATAAATTTTGCTATTAGGCCAAGTGCAATCGACATATGAAAATCATGTCCGCAGGCATGCATTTGTTCACTATGCACGGATTTGAACGGCAGGCCTGTTTCCTCAATGATTGGGAGGCCGTCTATATCAGCACGATACCCAATCATCTTGGACGGATTCCTGCCGCTGATTTTCACAAGAATACCTGTTTTCCAAGTTTTAATTTCCATGCTGTCCTGAGGAAGAGAATACAGGTAATCTAATAGAAACTGCTGTGTTTTAAATTCACGGAACCCTAACTCCGGTATTTTGTGCAGCTCCCGCCGTAATGCAACGAATGGATTGTTTGTGTCCAAACTTTCTTCCCCCTTGTTAAAAATGCCCCTTATATTTCATTAACGCTATAGCAGTCTTGGGTAACCAAAAGGCTTTCACCTTTAGAAAAAGCGCGGATCGCAATCCACGCTTTCAAACTCTTATAATTGGCGAAGCTCCTGCTTAATTTCTGTTTTAGACTTAGTCTTTTCATCAATCTCTTTAATTACACGAGCTGGTGTTCCTGCCACCACAGTGTAAGGAGGCACATCATCAATGACAATCGCACCTGCCGCAACTACTGCACCCTTACCAACAGTTACACCTTCCAGAACCACTGCATTGGCTCCTATAACTACATCATCTTCTACAACAACAGGTTTTGCTGAAGGAGGCTCAATAACTCCAGCCAACACAGTTCCTGCTCCAATATGGCAATTCTTGCCGACTGTTGCTCTTCCGCCAAGGACAACATTCATGTCAATCATTGTACCTTCTCCGATCACTGAACCAATATTAATGGATGCCCCCATCATGATTACAGCGTTATCACCGATTTCAACCTGGTCGCGGATGATTGCCCCCGGCTCAATGCGGGCTTTAATATTTTTCATATCAAGCAGTGGAATCGCTGAGTTTCTGCGGTCATTCTCAATAACATAATCTTCAATTTGTGACTGATTTGCTTCAATTGCCTGGCTAATTTCAGACCATTCACCAAAAACCACACCGGTACTGCCATTTATAAAGGCCTTTGCTGAATCACCGAAGTCGATTCCTTCTAATTCACCTTTAATATAAACCTTTACAGGTGTTGATTTTGTGCTGTTCTGGATAAATGAAATAATCTCATTGGCATCCATCATTTTCATATTAAAAATCCTCCTCTATGTATAACATTGCAACTAGCATTACTTTAACAAACAAAAGCGCTGAAAACAAGAAAAATAAATGAAAATAGAAGTCATGGGTGATATCCTTTTCCTTCTTCTTCAATATGCTCCTTAATTAACTCAACAAATGCCTGAACTTGCTTGAGCTGAAAGGCGGATTCATATCCCAGCAGCCATGTATCACGCTTAATCGGCAAATTATTTTCATCCAGCAGCGGGATTTTAAAAATATTTTTCTCCGCACCATTCAGTGTAATGGCTGGAAGAATGGCATATCCTATTCCATTGAAAGTCATTTGCTTGCACGTCTCAATTTGATCAACTACTATTGTCCGTTTTGGAGACGTTTTGAACTGCCGCAGCCACCAGTCCTGAATTTCCTGATAATAGTTGGAATCACTCTTAAACTGAATGAAGGGCCTGTCTGTTTCAAGGACCTGCTCCGGCCTTGTAATCTCTGTATCCACTAGATAAAGACTGTCCTTAAATAAAGGGATTTTAATCCCCTTCCAGTCCGGAGTCCCTCTAATAATTCCAATGTGAACCTGATCATCATAGAGCGATTTTAATATTTCACTGCTCCAGCCGGTGATCAGTGAAATTTTTGCCTGGGGATAGCGGCTGACAAACTTCTTAAGAACTTGAGGCAGCCAATTCTGCCCTACGATTGAAGCAACTGCAATTTTTAAGGTGCCATGGACCTCTGAATTCAAGGCTGTAATTGACTCCCTGACCTTTTCTTCCTTCGCAAGAACTTCATTAATGAATTGTAATACGATTTCTCCAGCGGGCGTCAGTGACAAACCCTTTTGTGAGCGGAGGAATAGTTTGCTGCCCCATTCCTTTTCAATATTTACAAGACGCTGTGAAAGGGCTGGCTGCGAAACAAATAAACGTTCAGCCGCTTTTCTCATATTCATTTCCTGTGCCAGCACTGATAAAAGGTGAAATTCCGTAAGTGAAGACATAAACATCTTCCCCTCATAACTTTTTCTTATAGTATATCTTAATTGAATTAGAGTTTCATTATCATTAGAAAGGACATCAGCACCTTAAAAGCTTACAGTTCTTTAAGAATATAAAAATCTCTGCAAATTAAATGCAGAGATCTCTTGCCGTTTAATCGGCAGCTTCCTTTTCATGCTTTGGCAGAGCAATTACCAGTAAGAAACTTATAACAGCAAATAATAGTACCGCATAATACACTGAATGAAGTGAAATGGTGAGACCATTTTGCAGGATTTCCTTCACTCCCGTATTCAGGCTGTTTCTCGCTTCTTCATTTAAAAGTACATTTGCTGAATCTAAAGATAGGCTGGAATCTATGCCTTCACCATTATTCTGTATATATGATTTTATCTGGCTGTTCAGAATCCCGCCCAGCAAGGCTGCTCCTATAGTGTTGCCAAGATTTCTCATAAACATATTGGCAGCAGTAGCTATTCCTCTTTGCTTCCATTCCACTGTACTCTGAATGGATACAATAAAAGCAGTGCTAGTTAATCCCATGCCGGCCCCGACCAGAAAGCTTCCAGCCGCCGCCCATACAGGTCCTGCTTCAGGAGTGAGTGTGACAAATAATATGCTCCCTGCAATTAAGAATACTCCCCCTATTACAGAGGTGCTTCTAAAACCAATTTTCAAAAGAAGCTTGCCTGCAGCTGCAGAAGCTATTGGCCAACCTATCGACATGGTCGTAAGTGTAAAACCTGCAACAATCGGCGACCTTTCCATCACACCCTGGACAAATGCCGGCAGAAAACTGGAAATCCCTATCAGCATCACACCAGTTGTCAGTGAAGCTAAATTAGCAATTAAAATCGGTTTTTCCTTCCAAATATTAAAAGGCATCATCGGCTCTGCAGCTTTTTGTTCCTGCAGGATAAATAAAATAAAGGAAATCACACTAACCGCTATAAGGCTGATTGCTTCGATGGAATTCCATGCCCAATTTGTTCCTCCCTCAACAAGCACAAACATCAGAGATGAGATGGAAACCGTTAATAGCACAGCCCCTGCATAATCGATCTGATGCTTTTTTCTTTCCACATTCTCATGAAGGAAGAGCCATAAGCCTGCTATAGCCATAATGCCAAGCGGAATGTTCACCCAAAAAACATATCGCCAGCTGACGAATTCAACTAGAAGCCCTCCTATTGCAGGACCCATTATGGCTGAAATACCCCATACGCTTGATAAATAACCCTGAACCTGTGCCCTTTCCTCTTTTGTATAGATATCCCCGACTATGGTGGTTGCTATCGGCATGACTGCTCCAGCTCCAACCCCCTGGATTAATCGGAAAATGATCAGTGCTGTCATCGATTCAGCAAAACCGCATAAAATGGAACCAATTAAAAATATGATAATCCCGAATGTCAAAACGGGCTTCCGCCCAAATAAGTCTGAGAGCTTGCCATAAATTAAAACAGTCACAGCATTCATTAACAGATAAGCTGAAAACACCCAGCTATATAAAGCAAATCCGCCTAAATCCCCTACAATGGCAGGCATTGCGGTTGAAACAATGGTTGCCTCTATAGCTCCCATAAACATGGCAAGCATAACTGAAGCAAGCACAAAAGGCTTTTTCGTAACTTTTCTCTTTCCTTCCGGCATTTTTTTATGTAAAGTCTGACTCAAGCATTTCCCCTCCAAAATGAATAAAAACATGAATAACGCCTGCAAGTAGCGGAAATAAATACACCGGTACTCTCATCATTGAAAATAAAGCAAGCTCCCACTGCTGGGAGCTGAATGATGTTTATCGCTTATTTAATCGTCTGATGTGCTTATTTAATTGATCCAAAACTGTTCTGCGAGTCAGTATTCCCTCAAAGTAGCCTTCCTTGTTTTCTATACATATAAAGGGATGGTCAACTAAAAGCTCGATCGATTGCTGTATAGAGGACTCAGCATCAAGCCGCGGGATATTTCTGTTCATAGCCTCTTCAACCCTTTTTTGCTCCAGCTGCTCAAATTCGATCCGCTCTAGCCCGAGAATAGAATCCATGATTATGGGTGTGCTGATTAAGCCCTGCAGCTTATATTGCGGGTCTAGTACAGGTATTGCTGTATATCCGCTTTTTGTTAACACTAAGAGGGCATGCTCCAGGTTATTGCCAACCTGTACATGTGCTACCCGTTCAGAAGGAATCATGAAATCACTTATGTTAAATTCTAAAAATTCCTCGCTATGGAGACTGATCATCGCCGAAAACTCCTCAAAAATTAGTTATACTTCTTACCCATTTTATCATAGTCTCCGGCATTTTGCCCCTATTAACCTTTGCTCGTTTGAATGTCTTTTACTTCATAGCCGCAGTCAGGACAGCGAAAAATAACATTTTGATTGGACTGTGCGGTTAAAACGGCATCGATGTCTTTTTCAGCCATGCATCCTGGACATGTTACAATTGGCATCATTCTGCTTCACCTCAAATCAAAGGGTCCTTTATTACTTATTGTTCTCAATACCTATTTTTTCGAGTCCTTATTATCTTTTAAAATTTCTTTCATTTCTTCAAGAGTTTTCCTGATCCGGATTACTTCTTTTTTTGTATTAATTAAATCTGCAAGCAAAAGAAGAACTGTAAAAAACAGCAAAATCATGAGCAGATAATACATTTCACACCTCTGGAAGATTGATATTTCATATTATAGCACGCTTTTTCTTCAAGCTGTTTTTAATAAGAAAAGAGGCCCAAAAGGCCCCTTATGTATATGGTGGATTATTGAATCAAATCGAAAATTTCGATCGTAATCATATCAATGTTGTCGAATTGATATCTTTTTGGCTTTTCTTTATCGTAATATACTTCCAGTTCAAATGTTTCATTTTTCGGATGAAAAGTTACCTGGCATTTCCTTTCACCATTCACCTCAAAAAATCTTTGCATTGGCTCTCCGCCTGTTGCTTGTTCCTGTAAGCTCTTTAAGCGTGTTAATATACCTTGAAGCTGTGACATGCTCTCTCTCCTTTCCAAAACAAAACCCATAATTCTACATTTAGGTTTCTCTTTTGGCATGTTTCTATCCTAAAGAAATAAATTCAGAATATTCAAGCTCGATGCTTTACATACCAATATTAACAGAATAAAATATTGTCAGGTGTTTGTACAAGCAAAAGCTTTATAAAGGATGTGATTTTTTTTGGCAAAACCTGAAAAATTAGCGGAAAATCTATATTTAATTGACGATTTTGATCTTTCACTGGAAAAACGTACCGGTACATATGTCTTAACAGAGGAAAAGCTGACTTTGATTGAAACTTCCGCAAGCCCTTCAATTCCCTACATACTGGAAGGGCTAAGCCAGCTTCACATTCGGCCTGAGGAAGTTGAGTATATCATCGTTACCCATATTCATCTTGACCATGCAGGCGGCACAGGCCTTTTACTAACCCATTGTCCGAATGCAAAGGTTATTGTCCACCCGAAAGGCGGCAGGCACTTAGCAGATCCTTCACGCTTAATTGCTGGTGCAAAAGCTGTTTACGGAGATAAATTTGATGGACTGTTTAATCCTATTTTGCCTGTTCGAGAGGATAAAATTATCACAAAAGAACATGAAGAAGAGCTTAAAATAGGACCAAATTGCACTCTGAAATTTTTTCATTCACCTGGGCACGCTAATCACCACTTCAGTATCTTTCATCCTGCTTTAAATGGAATGTTCACAGGAGACACGGCTGGTGTATCTTATCCTCAATTAAAAGAAAATGGAATTGAAATGTATCTGCCCTCAACTTCACCAAACCAATTCGATCCAGGCAAAATGCTCGAATCCATTGGCATGTATGAAAAAATGGATCTTGATTTTATTTTCTTTGGCCATTATGGAATGAGTACAAACCCAAAAGAGGTCTACAGGCAAATTAAGGATTGGCTTAAGATATTCCTCCATACAGGCAGAATTGCCGTATCTGAAGGCGGTTCTATTGATCAGCAGACACAGGCAGCGCAAGCCATGCTTGAAGAAAAAATTAAAGCCAATCTAAATGGCAGAGGCATCCCATCTGACCACCCTGTATATAAGATCCTTTCTGTGGATATCGCTGTCTGCTCTATGGGATTGATAGATTATATGCAAAAAACAAACTGATTGCTTACTTTAATATCCTGCATTATGATGGAATAACAAAAAACTCAGGGGGAAGCACTTTGAAAGAAATTGTTTTATACACACAGCCGGATTGTCCGCCCTGTGAGATTACGAAGATGTTTTTGAATGAAAAAGGATATATTTATACGATAAAAGATATTAAAAAAGATGCAGCAGCCCACAAAGAGCTGACCAGACAATATAAATCTTTTTCCACTCCAACAATTGTCATCGGAGATACTGTCATTAGGGGATTTGACCTGGAAAGACTGCAATCTGTATTAGATGATGGCATAAAGTGAAACTTCAATTGCATGGATCTCCTGCCTGTCAGGCTGCAATAATAAAAATAGGAGCTTAAAAGCTAAGCTTTTAAGCTCCTATCATCTAATTGGATGCCAGCTGCCCGTTTAATTCCTGATGTTCAAATAAAGCAATTATACCTTGTTTATTATCTGTTAAAACCATACTTCCGGAACGAAACAAAGCGTCGAATGGATTCAGCAGGAAACCGAATTGATACGACGGTTTGTTAATCCAATTTGGATTTTCAGGTGTTTTAAATGAGCTTTGTGTTGCTGCTTCTTCATTACTCTCGGCTTTCTTTAAAATTTTCTCGGGTATATTTTCACCCAGGAATTTGGCGACTTTAAATTCCCCTTCTTGTTCCACAAGTAAAAGTCCCTCATAGTGACCTTCGTATTCTACTGGGCCTTCATTATTTTCCGGAAAGTATTCATACACATAAATTTTGCTTCCTTCTTTAACTACTTTTGTACTATCTGAATACGTAAAGAAGGGAATGTAATATGCAGCAGCATCAGATCCAAGGGTAAAATACTTGCCATTCTCTGAAACAAGGTTTTCATTCAGAAATTCAGCTTTAGGCTCTTCAGAAAAATATGGGTCAAGCAATTCATCGACTTCCTTCATGCTTCGCTCTTCCTCGCTCAGCGAAACCTGTGTATGAAATGCATTTTGCAAGAATTTGTATACCTCTTGGTTATTGTTAAGGCTCTCGGCATTTGTATGGGAAGGAATCGCTGCTGCCATGACTGCAATTGTTATAATAATTCCTGCTAAGTGCTTGTACATTCCACTCTCCCTTTCTTAATCGTTTACTATTGTGTACCATCAATTTTACCAGCAAATAAAGCTGCTGTTGCCGGTTTTCGCACCCGAAATTCTCTTACGTTTTGACATAATAATTCTTTTCTTGTTATGAATCTACCCGAATTGACAAAGAATTAACGCAATAAGCGGAAAAGTGTATATAAATAATGATGTAAATATTGTTAATCAGCAGCAAGTACCCATTTCAATAAAAAAAGACCCTGCCTATGAGGGTCTTTACCAATTCCATGTAAGTGCAAAATAGATAATCATAACAAGAACAATTCCAAAGAAAATCACATACGTTAGAAAAATCGGATTTCTAATATATGCATGCTTCTGAACATTATCCGGCAATTCTGCATCAATATCGCCCTTTACGGCTTTTCGCTCTTTTGCAACAAACAAAGTGTAAACTAAGGAGTATCCAAGGATACCCACTCCAATTAGTAAAATGATCAATGTGTACATGCTCATGTCTAATCTCTCCTCAAGGAAAGTTCTACACTTACATTTCCTCAAATTAAGATTGTTTATACTTTTAAAATTTTATGCTTATAATAACCCATCATGGTTGTATAAAAATTCATACGATAGATCCACAAATAAGTAATCATTGGTATTAAGCGGAAAGGAAAACGTCCTGATTGTTTCACCTGTCTCAATATCAGTATACAAATCAGAGAGGATGCCTTTTTTATTTATTCGCATTTTCATGATATTTTCAAGAAAGTATGGCCTCCAGCTCCAGTTTTTGTGAAGATATTCTTCCTGGGTTATCCATTCCCCATCCCGTTTGAAGTAATTCGCAGATTTCTGGAATCCATCTTCATCGCAAATATACAGGCGAAAAGCTGCACCATCCAGAAGAACCGCAATCTGCTCCAAGGTTTCTTCATATACAAAAACCTTTTTATTTTTATTTGCAAAATCAATCATCTTTTCGTTGAACTCAAGTGTAACCTGATACAAGGACTCCAGTTTTTTCTTTTCATGTACAATAAACCGATGGCATTCACTTCGAAATTTTTCCTTTAAAATATCTCTATCAGTGAAATTTTCAGCCGGTTTTTGCAAATAATAACCTTGATAATAACGGCCTCCATTTTTCCAGGCAAACTGAAGCTGGTAAACCATTTCAATATTTTCAAAAAGCATGCTCGCTCCTATTTTCCTGGCAAGCATGGATAAAGAATAGAGGATATCATTAAAATTATAAGCAGAAGCATTTGATTTCATGGACTCCAGATCCACCTTTAAAATGTCGGGAGCCAATTGCCCGATCCTATCGAGATGACTGCTTTCATTTCCAAGTTTATCTATTGCTAATTTAATTCCATAAGTCCTGTAATAATTCAATAGATGGTCCAGATGGTCAATATCTCCCTTATAATTCCGTTCTGTAATTTCCAATACAATCCTGTCAAGGCTTATTCCTTGTTTTTCATATTCCTGGAGGGTATTTAAAAATTGTTCCCCGTCATTATACATGAGCAAGTCAGCATCCCTGTTGACAAAAAGCAAAATATCCTTATCCAGGTCCCGGGCCTTATCCAAAGCCTTTTTTAATACTTCATAATCTACTTCAATCCGGTATTCTTCAGGAATATTCTCATCCTGGAAGAACGGCCCCAGACTACTTATAACTCCATCAGATCCTCTATATCGGCCTAAAACCTCATAACCAATGACACGATGCTCATCTGCACTGAATATTGGCTGGAAATAAGGAAATACATTATCCAAATCTGTAAGGATATCCAATGCATCCATGTCCTAGCCTCCCTATGTATATTAATGAGTTATTATACCATATTCGCTTAAAACTTTTACTATTCAAAATATAGATTCCACTTTTTGATAAAACAGCATTGTTTGGCAAAAGCTTTGCATCATATTGCCGCGCCTTCTCTCACAAGCTAATATCAGGACATCAAAGAAAGAGGGTATTTCATGAGAAATCTCCTATTTATATCCCTTCTTATTCCTTTGCTTGGCTGCGGCCATTCAGAACCTGCCAGTCCTTTGCAAAAGCCTGACATGGCCTCAAAAGATCTGGATGCACAAATACCAGTAAAGGCAAAGAAGGTACAGCAGAAAGCAACAGCCCAATCTCCGAAAACTCCTGCGGCTGTGAAAAAGGAATCTGTCATCATTGATGTTCCACTAATCAGACAAAACCCCGAATTGAAGTATGGATGCGAAGTAACCAGCCTGACAATGGTCCTGCGGCATGCAGGTGTGCAAGTAGGGAAAATGGATTTGTATAATGCAGTAAAGAAAGATAATGATCCGCTGATACGTTCAAAAGGCGATATTTTAAAATGGGGTAATCCAGCAGAAGGATTTGTAGGAGATATGACCGGGACAAGTGCAGGCTACGCTGTTTTTGATAAACCAATTGAAGAATTAGTGAATAAATATCTTCCCGGAAGAGCCGTAAATTTATCCGGCCAAAATTTTGAAGCGATTCTTATGCATGTATCCAAGGGATATCCTGCTGTGGTCTGGACAACAGGAGATTATAGGCTTCCTGACCGCTGGGAGTCCTGGACTCACTCCGGCAAAACCATTAAAACTCCTTTAGATCTTCATGCAGTCGTATTGGTAGGCTATGATGAACAGTTTGTAATTCTAAACGATCCCCTCTCAGGGAAAAAACAGGTGAAGGTTTCTAAAGAACGATTCATCTCATCATGGAAAGCATTGCAATCCAGAGCAGTAAGTTACCAATAGAAATGGCAACCGGCTGAAATTAATTCAGCCGGTATTCATAAGCATTAAAATGGAAATTGATTCAGCCACTGTCCTCCATCCATAGTGATGCACTCCCCATTAATATAACCTGCATGCTCAGAGAAAAGGAAGAATGCCAATTCTGCGATTTCTTCCGGCTTACCGAGCCTGCCAAGGGGCACACTTTGGAGTGTCCTGTTTGCAGCTTCTTCTGATTCCCAAAGCCTGTCAGCCCCTCCTGTCCTTTCAATCGGACCTGGGGCTATTGCATTCACTCTAATTCCGTATTTTCTTCCCCATTCTACAGCCAAGGTTCTTGTCATGGATAATACACCTGCTTTTGCTGCTGCCGAGTGTATAACACCCGCTCCAGCATCCCATGCATATGTAGCCACCATATTAATGATGCTTCCCTTAACTCCTTTTTCAATCCAGTGTTTACCGACTTCACTCGAACAATAAAAGGTTCCATTCAAGACAATATTAATAACAGAATTCCATCCATTTGCACTCAAGCTCTCTGCAGGGCATATAAAATTTCCCGCTGCATTATTAACAAGGAAATCAACTTGTCCAAATACATTTAGTGTTTCGTTGAGCATATGTTTAACATGTTCAATTTCACGGACATCCATTTGAATTGTCAAAACTTGACCCTGGAAGGTTTGAATTTCAGCTTTTGCTGTCTCGAGGCGTTCCGGATTCCTTCCTGTTATCACCACATTCGCTCCGGCTTCAGCAAACCTCTTTGCCATATATTTTCCCATACCGCTGGAACCGCCAGTAACAATGACTGTTTTATTCTTCATTCTAATTCCCCTCTCAAAAAATGAATGATCATTCATTTATATTTTACCATTAAATATAGAATTTTCGAATTATTATTTACAAATTAATTAATAATTTTAAGGAAAATGAAGGATAAAAAACAAGCATAGTTATTTCTTCTTTTTAATAGGATAGTTTGATAGTATTAAAGATACTGCTATGAGAAGCATTGCCTTTACTCATGCTCAATACTTCAAAAAAAATTTTAATAGATAGGTTGGTATGCTAAATGCCGGAAAAAGTGTCCAGAAGATCTTTTTTAAAAAGAGCTCTCGGCTTTTTTGCTGCTGTTTTTGGTATTAGTGCAGGCGGCTATTATTATGCACGGGATATTGAGCCGCGGCTCTTGGAAATCACAAACTACAAAATTTCTGACAACGCTATTCCACAAGCGTTCCATAATAAAAAAATCATCCAATTCAGCGATACCCATTTAGGATTTCATTATGACCTGAAACAGCTTGAAAAATTGATTGAAAAGATAAACAGCTTGAAGCCTGATATTGTCTTCTTTACAGGTGATCTGATGGATGAACCCAACAAATATAAAGAGGCAAACCAAATCGCCCCCCTCCTGAAAAGGATTCAGGCGCCGCTTGGAAGGTTTGCTATTTATGGAAACCATGATCACGGGGGCTATGGTTCTGATATCTATAAATCTATTATGGAAGAATCCGGGTTTATTCTTTTGCTGAATGAAAATCGGAAAATCGAGTTTTCCGGAAGCAGCATCCAGATTATCGGCATTGACGATGCCATGCTCGGCAAACCGGACATAAAGCTTGCCAGCGGAAGTCTGGACGATTCTTCCTATAACATTTTATTGTCCCATGCACCGGATTTAGCAGATGAAGCCTCAGCTTTCAACATCAATCTGCAGTTGAGCGGCCATAGTCATGGAGGACAAATAAAACTGCCGTTCATTGGAGCGTTAGTTAAACCGCCGCATGCTGAAAGATACTATGAAGGCTTCTATGAAATCGGCAGCCAACGCCCTTTAACTCTTTATGTAAACAGAGGGCTTGGTACAACCCGGCTGCCCTTCCGGTTTTTATCCAAACCTGAACTGACGGTATTTACCCTACAATCAAACAGCGGGAATTAAAGGAAAGCACACCTTTGCAGCTTTCCTTTTTTTGCTGCCTTCGTGACACAATTTATTCAATAAGTTACAAGATCATTTTTGCAGGCATATATTTGAATAGACCTTTCAGAAAGAGGTGATTGTTATGTACCATATAGTAAAACCTGGTGAGACATTGTCTGTAATCGCAAAGAATTACCGCCGCCCTTTAAGCGAGCTTCTGGGGGCAAACCCTTCCATTGTAAACCCAGGCCTGATCTATCCCGGCCAGCGATTAGTAATACCAGGGCTGCCGGAACCAGATTCCATTCCGTATACCATCATTGTTTCAAGAGGTAAAAGAAGCTTAACTCTTTTATATAACGGTTCCATTCAAAAAGTGTACCCCATTGCCGTCGGAAAAATGCTGACACAGACCCCAATTGGAGAGTTTGTTATTGTGAACAGAGAACCTAATCCCGGCGGCCCATATGGTGTCATGTGGCTTTCCCTGTCGAAAGCCGGCTATGGAATTCACGGAACTAATAATCCTTCCTCAATTGGCCAATCTGTTTCCCAAGGCTGTATACGCATGTATAACCAGGATGTGCTCGAATTGTCACGCATAGTGCCAAATGGCACCAGGGTACGGATACAGCCTTAGCTGTTACTTACAATCGTCCTTTCAACAAAACTTTCGCTGAAAAATTGCGAAAGTTTTTATTTTTTAGTTGATATTTTTTTAAACACAACATATCATATTGATATATCAGCATGATACATTGAAAGGAGTTTTATAATTGTCTATAGAACATACCATTCTTGCTGTACTAAGCTTTTGGCCCAGCACAGGATATAATATTAAATCTGAATTTGAACACAAAGCTGCTGGCCTTTATTGGGGAATGAGCTATGGGAGCATTTACCCGAAATTAAAAAAGCTGGAGGAAGAAGGATTTATCTATGCAATCGAGCAGGAAGATGAAGGAAGAAAGAAAAAAATGTATGAGCTCACTGCAAAAGGCTGGAAAGAGTTTGAGAACTGGCTGAAGATTCCTCCTTCTTTCCCGGTTATTAAAGATGAATTGCTAATGAAAATGTCAACATGGCATGAAGATATGGATAATGAAGTGTTAATTAGCCATTTATTAAAAAGAAAAGAAGAAACCTCTGATATTCTAAAATTTGTACAAGAATGGCCGCGAAATGGATACTCCTATGTCAGCAAGCTTGGCTGCCTCTCTATTCGATATGCAGAAATGAAGCTGGAAACAGAAATTAAATGGATTGAAGAATCAATTGAAGCGCTGCAAAATAATAATCTGCCAGATGGCCAGGACCCTCATGGCAATACTGAAAAGCTGCTAAACAGGCGAAGGAGGGCCATTGGCGGGGATAAGGGGAATTGCCAATGAAACCCGGCATTTTTAAACCACTCAAGCTGAAATCCTTTCGCTCTCTATTTGGTGCCCAGTTATTTTCCGATTTGGGTAACTGGCTCGATTTTATTGCTTTGCAGGTTATTGTCGCTTATCACTGGGGGCTTGATGAAACGGCAATTGCCTCTGTTATTATTGTTCTCGGCCTTCCCTGGGTCATTATCGGTCCATTTGCAAGTGTATTTGTGGATAGATTACCGAAAAAAGCTGTTATGATCGTTTGCCTCCTTTTAAGAATTGTCTTTGTCGGAGGCTTGTTTTACGCTCCCAACCTATACATTCTGCTATTATTTGTCTTTTTAAAGGGAACCGTATCAGCCCTTTACGACCCGGCAAGGCAGAGTGCTATCCGGATGATTGTACCTGACAGCATGCTGCCTGAAGCAGTAACTCTAAGCCAGCTTTCAGTCAATACCATGAAAATTGCCGGGCCAGCATTAGGCGGAGGGATAATAGCAGTTTTCGGACCAAAAAGCCCCTTTCTATTTGAAGCAGCAGGATTCATTGCAGCCATTGTTTTCCTTCTATTTCTTCCCAGCTTAACTTCTTTTGAGGAATCAGATAAAAGAATGGCAGAAGACTATACTGTCAAAACAAGTTATTGGAAAGAATTTTCAGAGGGCATAAAACATATTTTCCACACTCCCCTTTTAAGGGTCTCAATTATTCTTTCTTCTGCAGCATTTTTCATCATTTTCCTTTATGATGGGTTATTTATTTTTATTGCAAAGCAGATTGGATTTAATGAGGGCAATTTTGGATTACTGATCAGTGCAGTGGGAGCAGGCAGTGTTGCTGGCTCACTTTTGCTGGGCCATTGGACAGGGTGGAACCGAAAACCCGTCCATTTAATGAGTTCTTCGGCCATATTAAGCGGCACTTTTATTGTAGCTGTTGGACTTGGAGGCTTAGGTCTTCTTAATTTCCCTCCACTGGTCTGGATAATCGGTGCATGTCTATTAGGTCTTTTAGGAGCTGGAGAATCTGTTCCTTACGGCTATGTGCTCCAATCTGAAACACCAAAGCAAATGATGGGCAGAGTTTCGGCTGCCGCCATGTCCCTGCAGACTTTTTCCATGCTTATTGCACCTGCTGCAGGAGCTCTTCTTGCAAAACAGCTAGGTGCCTCTTTTGTTATGATTGGCGCTGGCTTGGCAACAACATTATTAGGTTCATCAATGCTGATGGTTATATGGAAAAAGTCAGGATCCTTACAACCTATAAGCAGAAAGCAGCTGGATGGATAAGCTTTTTTATTAAAAGCCTTATCCAAGTTGGTTTTATTGACTAAAAAGGGTATAATATTGTTTATACCCCTTTATAATTTGAAAGGAGATTGGAAATTGAATTCTGATAAGAAACAATATCCCCATCTGCAACCAACGGTTGAAAACCTCTCTCAAGCCATCTTCACCGTTAACCGCCATGCAAAGACAGCACCAAACCCTAAATTTTTGTATAAATTAAAGCACGATGCACTTCAAAAGTTAATTAGAGAAGGAAAAGCCCAGAAAGCAGGCCTTCACTATTCTGGCAATCCAAAAAACAGCCAGCAGCAGTCAGATGTTCTCGTAAAATGCGGGAATTATTCTTTCCATCTTCCGCCTTCTAAAGAGGATTTCTCAGAGCTTCCCCATTTGGGCAAACTCGATTCCTTCGTCAGAAATCCAAAATCTTCTCTATCTCTTAATGCGGCGAAAAAATTGCTTATGTCATATACAGGGCTAAAAGAGCTTAATAGCAAGCCAAATGCAAAAAAGCACCGCTATGAAAAACCTGTATTTAAGAAATTAGGAGAAAGTTACTTTTAATCAAGAAAAGCGCAAGCGCCTTCGGAACAAGCCGAAACCGCTTGTTCCTGCGAAGAACATCCAAGGAAGCTTTCCCTAGGTGCTCACCCCCGAAAAGCCTAAGACGGGCCTCATGGAAAGGCGTCCTTTGCCTTTTTAGGAGGATTGCCGAAATGTGGAGGCGGCTGCACAGGGACGACAAGCATGAGACGAGCCATGCAAGAAGGTGTTCTTTCCTTCTGGAAGGGTTTGGCTAGGCTTTCGTCCCTAGGAGCCGCAACTAGACAGGCTTGTGACCTCGAGGGGGCAGGCGCTGGAGCTAGACAATTATCAAAGTTCAAAGTTATACTTTCTTACCTAACAAGAAAAAGCTGGAGTATTCCAGCTTTTTCTTTGTGGTGGTTCTATAATGCATACTGATCTATCAAAAGCACCAATTCTGCAATTTCAGGCTTGCTCACCTGCGCATTGGCTCCAACCATCTGACCCTTGTGGCGAAGATCTTCGGTAATCAATGAAGAAAAAATAATAACTGGAATTTTTGCAAGCACAGGATGATCTTTAACTTTTTTAGTAAGGTGATGCCCATCCATTTGCGGCATTTCGATATCAGTGATCATGATTTGCACTTCCTCAGTGACATCACGCCCCGACTCGGCTAAGGAATGCAAATATCTATAAGCATCGTATCCATTTTCAAAGAATTCAATTTGACAAAAGCCAGCTTCATTTAAAGTATCATTCAAAAGCTTTCTTAGGAGTGGAGAGTCTTCAGCAATAAGCAGCTTCTTGTCAGACCTTTCACGCTTTCCAAGTTTCTGCACCTTCTGGATGCTAATCCCTGAATCAGGATTTATCTCAGTGACCATTTTTTCAAAATCAAGGAGCAGCACCATCTCATCCTCAAGCTTTATGATTCCGATAATCTGGCTTTCCTGACCCTGATACATTTCAGAAGGCTTCTCAATTTGGTTCCAGGAAATGCGGTGAATTTTTGAAACATTATGAACATGAAAAACAATTTTCTGCTGATTAAACTCTGTCACAATAAACTTATCCTGCTGAGGGCTTTCTGAGGCCGGCATATTTAATGATGATGCTACATCCACTACTGGAAGAACCTCTCCCCTCAGTTCAATGATCCCTTCAATATTACGATGAGAATGCGGGACAGGAATGACAGGGACAGGATTAATAATTTCCTTCACTTTAATAACATTAATCCCAAATTTATTCCTTCCTATTGAGAATTCAACAATCTCCAGTTCATTCGTTCCGCTTTCCAGTAAAATGCCTTTTTTCTGTTCCACTTTTTTCGCCCTTCCTTTTTCATATGCTTATATCTAAGTTCGCGGCTCCTGTTTGTAAGACACTTGTTTTATGAGCAGCAAGACACCGAATATGAATTATGAATCTTTTTCTCTATTAATATACCATGAATGGATAAAATTTCTTATAAAAATTTCAGTTCATTATGAAAAAAGTCCTTATTTCTGAGACTGGAAGTCAGCTGCTTTGCTAAAACAAGAAAAAGCAAGCCATTGGCGGCTTGCTTCTTACATGCGATACAGATGCATACCTATTCAGGAATGCTGTCATCCTTAATTTTTGAATGAACAAGCAGTCCAATTATAGTTAATATCATCAATGAACCTAAAGCAAGTCTGCTTGCCAGGTTTCCATAGCTGGCAAAGATCAAAGTAATGCTTCCATAAATAACGGGTCCGATTATGGAAGATACTTTCCCTGAAAATGCAAACAAACCAAAAAACTGCCCTCTTTTATCTTCTGGAGTCAATTCCACAATATAAGTCCTTGTGGTAACCCACATGGACCCCAGAGCGACGCCAAACATGCTGCCCGCAATCCAAAACATGATTTCATTGACAGCCCCAACAGCAATTGCCAGAGCAACAAGAAGAAGGATCCCAACGTATTTAACCGCTTTGTTGGGCCCTTTCGCCTTGGTAATATATCCAAATACAAAAGAACCAATTATACTGGACACCGTTGAAGCAAGATATAGCAAAATGAATTGGCCAGTTGAAAAGCCGACAATGGTTTTTGCGTAAACAGCCATCATGGCAATCGTTGTGGCAATTGCATCATTTAAAAAAAAATAGGCAATCATGAAAGTGAAAATCGCCTTATAATGTTTCATATCTTTAAAGGTCTGCCAAATTTCCTTATAGCCTGATAAAAATTTTTGTTTTTCTTTTGCCTGGTAAGGCTTATCTTTTACAAAGAAAAACAGCGGCAAAGAAAACAGCAGAAATAATATAGCAGTTGGTATAAAAGATTCGTGAAAACCGTCATCTCCTACAAATAAATAAACTGTCAGCCCTACAAGGGTTCCGATATAGCCAACAGCCACTCCAAAGCCTGAAATCAGCGGTATATCCTGCTTTGTTCCCAAATCGGAAATCATGGCATCGTAAAAAACCAGACTGGAATGGAAAAAAAACTTTGCAATAATAAAACATATAATAACGAGTGCAAGATAAACTGGAAGCCCAAATATTTTCCCGCTAATCTGGCTTGATGCAAAAACCCCCATTAAAATGGTCGCCATTACAGTAATAAGCGTAAAGATTACTATATATTTCTTTTTTCTTCCTGTCCTGTCTATCATAACCCCAAACAATGGAGAGAACAGGACAAGAAAAAAGCTTGCCAGCGCATTTGAATAAGAAATAAAGGTGCTCGCTATCTGATTCAAAACTTCATTCTCTCCTATTACTTCCTGCAGGTAAAAAGGAAAGAAAATGGTATTAATATTTGAGGAAAAAATAGTATTCGCAAAATCGTAAAGTGCCCATGATACAATGGGCAATGTCATATACAGCCGCCAGGAATTGAAATTCCCCTGTTTCTGCAGCTCCGTTTTTTCTATTTCCATGTCATCAGCTCCTTCAGGTAAAAAATACCTTAATCCTTATTCAAGACCTTTCTTTAAAACCCTTTTATTTTACCAAATTTTATTCAATGCAACATTTTTGAAATTTTTATGAATATTCAGATAAGTTTGTTATGCAATAATGGCAGAAATTAATTTAAAGAGGGGAAAAGCGAAAAGAAATGAACAAAAAGCAATTAATTTGTGAAGGCCAAAACAGGGGAGGAGTTAAATGAACAGGCAGAATCTTCCCGTATTGCCGCAATGATGGTGCCTTCTTTTTTGGGCATTTTGTTTTATTGAGTGCATCATCCCGATCAGGAGCCTCTGCCTGTTTTGCTGCATGACGTTATAGCATCTTACTTTACAGTAAAATCGGACTGCCAGCCTGTGTTATACACTGATGCCGGCTGCATGCATTATTTGCTTTTTATGGTGAATGTCATGTTCTATAAAGTCTGCAAAATAATCGCGCACAGTTAAGCTGGTGCCGCCGATTTTAAAAGCTGTATCCAGTTTTTCTTCTGACATGCCTTGAAGCATCTGAAGAAATTGACTCCGTACTGATAAAAGTTCTTCAATAATCTCTAATTGTGCATGCTTTTTAGCGTATTCTCCTGCAGCGTCATTCACACTTTGAAAATCAGGATAGTTCTCAAGTACTGCACCCTCTTTAAAAAATGGAAAACGCTGTTCAAGAGAATATTTATCCCAAAATAACAGATGGGCAACTACTGCCGCAACCGGCCATTTTCCATCCGAGACAGGCTTTACCCAATTTTCACGGCCAAGATCTTTTATCGACTCAAGCCATACAGAATATGATTCGTAGTGAGTAACAATATCTTGCTTCTTCATTTTCATCCTCCCTTCCTAAAAATATATTCTGCATGCAGATAATAAATCCTTCCTATTGCTGACCCCAAAAAAAGCTGCGTTGCAACTCAGTTGCCCAGCAGCTTAATTAAGAATTATTATTGGTCTATCTGCATAGAATACCGTTTTGCTTATGAATACTGCCCGTTGATTTCAGCATGGGACATTCAGCGAACCCGAGGGGAGGAATGAGAGCCTCCTTGGCTCCGTCTGCGGGGATTCCCTCACTTCCCGCAGGACCTTGATTAAGCTTCATTGTATGAATCCCGCACGAAGGTATGCGTCAGCATTTTCGAGGATCAAGTGCCCACAGCGAAGATCAACTCGTTTTTTAAACTTATTATTCAGTAATAAAGTAACTACTTTACCAAATACCTTATTTTTTTAATACGACTGTGCTTGCAATTAAATCATGCAATGCCTGTTTTTTCTCTGTAAAGGCCGCAATGATATAGCCAATAAGGAAAATTCCAGACAGAATGGCCATGGCCAAATATCTTCCAAGCGCCCTCCAGAAAGAAATACGGTTACCATTTAAGTCAGTCACTTTTAATCCCAGCAGCTTTTTGCCCACAGTTCCCTGCCATTTGGATGCGTGCAGGCCTGCAAAATAGGCAACAGCAACGACAAGATTGACAAGAAAGGTTACTCCAAGTGCGCCAAAATAAGATCCCATGAATGCAAAAGCTTCTTCATTGGTCATTTCTGTTTCCATATAAGATGGGTCGCTTATCATCGTATTAAAAGCGTCAGAAGTGCCAAAGAAAATCATAAAGATAACAATGCTTAGAATTGTAAGCGGAATTCCAACAATAATAGAATCGATTAAATAGGCCGCAAATCGGAGCCAGAACCCGCCATACTCCTCATATTCCTTAGTGCTTTCATAAGGCTGCTTCTCTAAAGATGTCTCCACTTTAAAACCTCCTTTATTTATTCAGCTGGAAAACTAACAAACTAAAAATGCAGTTTCCACTATCTACTAATGTTAATCTCTAAATGAATTATATTCAACTATTTGTAAATTTTTACACTCATTTATTTTTTACAAAAATTCCTCTAAAACGTTTTCATCTTGACTTTTTTGTGAACAGTCTTATAACAGTGTAGACACTGTTTTTACCAAGTCATAAAATAAGTTTGTAAAGCTGAAAGTAAGTTTTACATAAATTAAAAAAGAGGTGCGATCAGGCATGAAAGGTACAGCAATCCTTTACCATGATGAACATAAAGTTACAATCCTGGAAAATGTGGAGCATTCTGTGTTTGAGGAAATGAAAGATCAATGCGGCGACAAACATTGCCGATGCCATATAGAAAATAAAGTAATCGATTTTGGTGCTGTATCCCCGGTATTATGGCATGAAGACGAAGTCGATTGGGATTACGGATACTAATTTTATTTTTGGAGGCTCTGAATAGAATTCAGAGCCTGTTTTATTTTTTTCTGTTTGCTCCCGCATCAAAGTGATAGAATATACATTATGATTATGCGAGGTGAACACATTGGAACATTTAATTAACCAAAGAGTGAAGGACATTGAAATTTCCGGAATCAGAAAGTTTTTCAATATGGTTGCCGGCACCAGGGACATGATTTCTCTTACAATTGGACAGCCTGATTTCCCGACGCCATTACATGTTAAAGAAGCAGCTAAACAGGCAATCGACGAGAACTTTACCTCCTATACACACAATGCGGGCGATATTCGATTGCGGGAAGCTGCAGCTTCTTTTGTAAAAACAAAATATAACCTTACATATAACCCTGAACTAGAAGTCATTGTGACATCGGGGGCAAGTGAAGCTATCGATATTGCATTCCGTACAATTCTGGATGAAGGATCGGAAGTAATTCTGCCTGGTCCTGTTTATCCCGGTTATGAGCCAATCATAAAGCTTTGCGGTTCAGTTCCGGTACATACTGATATTTCCAGAAACAAGTTTAGATTTACTGCGGATTTAATTGCAAAACATATGAGTGATAAAACAAGGTGTATTGTTCTTCCATATCCTTCGAACCCGACAGGTGTCAGTCTGAGTTTGGAGGAGCTTGAGGAAATTGCTGCTCTTGTTAAAGGCAAAGATATCTTTATCCTTGCTGATGAAATTTACAGCGAACTGATCTATGATCAAACACACCACTCAATCGCCTCCCTTTTGCGGGAGCAAACTATAGTAATTAATGGACTTTCAAAATCCCATTCAATGACAGGCTGGCGCATTGGTCTTTTATTCGCACCGGAAAACCTGGCTAAACATATCTTGAAGGTGCATCAGTATAATGTGACATGTGCAGCTTCTGTCTCCCAAATGGCAGCTCTTGATGCGCTGACAACAGGAATCAACGACGCCCTGCCAATGAGGAATGAATATGCCAAACGCCGTGATTATGTATATGAACGATTAATACAAATGAACCTGGATGTAGTCAAACCGGATGGTGCATTTTATTTTTTCATAAAAATACCAGATGTATCAATGAACTCCTTTGAATTTGCCCTTTCTCTCGTTAAACAAGCAGGAGTTGCAGTAGTTCCAGGCAGTGCATTCTCCTCATATGGAGAAGGTTATTTCCGGATTTCCTTTGCATATTCCATGGATACATTAAAAGAAGGGCTTGACCGGATTGAAAAGTATCTGGAGGGTATATTGTAGCGAATCACTCAGTCAATAGCGCCATTTTCCTTTTTAGTAGGAATGGCGCTGTTTGTATATTCATTGCTTCTAATTTCAATCAAAGCAAAAAGGCAGGCTTCCTGCCTGCCTTTATCACCCTTACTGCCCCTGATAGTGCCCGTTGTTTTTTGATGCTTTTTCCTTTTTGGCTTTATCCTTATGAATTTTATTTGTGTCAGCACTTCCAAATTCGTGGGAGAATTCAGAATCAATGACAGCGGAATCGAAGCCTTTTTTGTTCTTTTGCTGAGGATCGTTTTTCTTATTTTTTTTAGCCACCTGTCTAACCCCCTTTTCACTTTCATTATTAGTTTGAAGTGAAAAAGGGGGCTTTATTCATTAACGGGCGCAAATTACTTATCCCAATATTTATATAACGCCTGTGTACCGCTGTTTTCTTCCCCTTTTTCAGAAAGCTCGGCATACATTTTTTTTGCAAGAGCAAGCCCTGGAGTCATCATGTCCATTGCTTCTGCTTCATCTAAGGCGATATTCATGTCCTTAATAAAATGTTTTATATAAAAGCCGGGTTCAAAGTTGCCATCAATTATTCTAGGTGCAAGGTTTGATAGTGACCAGCTGCCTGCTGCACCAGATGATATGCTTTGAAGCACCGTCCTTGGATCTAAACCTGCTTTTTCAGCATAAACTACCGCTTCACACACCCCGATCATATTTGATGCAATCGCAATTTGATTACACATTTTCGTATGTTGTCCGGCTCCTGCTTTTCCTTGATAAACGATATTTGTTCCGAGAAGGTTGAAAATCGGCTCCACAGCCAGAAATGCGTCCCTGTCTCCTCCGGCCATTATTGAAAGCTTTGCATCCCTGGCGCCGATATCTCCCCCTGAAACAGGGGCATCTATTGCATGCATTCCTTTTTTGCCTGCTTCTTCGTATATCTTTTTGGCCAATGTAGGTGTCGAGGTGGTCATGTCAATTACATATGTATTTTCTCTGCCATTTGTGATAATGCCATTTTCCCCAAGATACACTTCCTCTACATCTGCCGGATAACCAACAATCGTAATTATGACATTTGCCTTCTTTGCAACTTCCAACGGCGTCTCAGCCCACTCTGCCCCATGTTTTATTAGTTCAGAAGCTTTTTCTTTGGTTCTTGTATAAACAACTAATGGATAACCTGCTTTCAGCAGATGTCCCGCCATGCTCTTGCCCATAACCCCTGTTCCCACAAAACCGATAACTGTATTTTCAGGTGAAATCAACGTACCCGCTCCCTTTAAATATCTGAATTTTTTATATTAATTCTACCATTCCTTTTCTCATATTAAAAATATTAGATGTCCCAATAAAGACAAAAGACCAGGCAAATACCTGGTCCATCCCCAATTTTATGCGCGTAATTAATATTACCCAATTTAGATAAAAACAAAACTCCTGTCATCACATTTGATTCTATTTAAAGCTGTGATGAAAAATTATTTAAGAATGCTCTAGCGATCACTACCTCCTCATTTAAGATTTCTACAGATACCGCATCTTCATTCACGATCATTTCTTCTATTTCGAAAACATGCAGGTCCTGTGTAAGAGGAATGGGATTCATAAAAATAAAGTTTCCCTTTTCATTATTGACTTCTATATATTCCCCGTCGATTATCGTGTCCTCCCCATATACAAACTCATCCGTACCCAGGGCAGCAGCCAGTTTTTCATTATGTATGGAAACTTTTACTTTGTATAATTCTTCTTCTGAAAGGATTTTATCATTAATTTTAAACCGGAACTGCAGCTCATTGTTTTTAGTCAGCAAGGCTTCAGCATGACTATTAACGATTGAGTCCTGGGGACCCTGCATGCAGCCTGACAAAGACAGGGCTAATATGGCGGTAAGGATTAGGCAAATGAGCTTTTTATTCATAAGAATTCCTCCTTTTTCATCACCTTTTCCATTCTCGCCTTAAGATAAACCCCAATTATAAAACTAAAACGTTACCTTAATTTAAGCTCACAAAATACAAAAGAAACCCTTCCGGGCTTCTTTAGTGGAGGACACGGCTTAAAAATGAGCTCTGCTTCTCATATAAGTCGTTTTTCTGCTTATCTTTAATACATCTATATCGGTCATGAAAGAGAAAGCTGATTATCATGGTAACCATTTTCCATCTCTCCTTTTTATGTTGTAGCTTTATTATAGGAGAGTTTCAGATTCCGGATAACAATCATAAGATGTGATTGCCGTCATCCTTAAGGCTGAATGGCAGTTTCGACTGGAGAAGGATAAAAAATAAACCGGCCATTATTGGCCGGCTTAAAAAGGGGGGAAAATGAGAATGATCAGCTTACTTAAGACTGACCTAAGTGCTTACTTCTTATTTACCCGGGAAATTATATTTAAAACTCTTTAATTATTTCAATTTAATTACAGTTTCGCTGCTTCTTTTACAGCTTGGACTACTTCTTCTGCTGTATTCATATGAAGCGCTTTTTCAGCCAGTGCTTCCATGTCTTTTTTGTTTAGGTGACTGATTTGAGAACGAGCTTTAAGGATCGACGTAGCGCTCATAGAGAACTCATCAAGTCCTAATCCCAGCAGCAATGGAATTGCAGTTTCATCCCCAGCCATTTCACCGCACATGCCTGCCCACTTTCCTTCCTTGTGTGCTGCGTCAATAACCATTTTAACTAAACGCAAGATTGCAGGATTATACGGCTGGTAAAGATAAGAAACACGCTCATTCATTCGGTCTGCAGCCATTGTGTACTGAATTAAATCGTTTGTGCCTACGCTGAAGAAATCAACTTCTTTAGCAAATTGCTCAGCCATAACAGCAGTTGAAGGAATTTCAACCATAATACCAATTTCAATGTTGTCAGCAACCTGTGAGCCTTCGCTTATAAGCTTTTGTTTTTCTTCTTCAAGGATTGCTTTGCCCTGACGGAATTCATCGAGAGTTGCAATCATAGGGAACATGATTTTCAGGTTTCCATAAGTGCTTGCTCTTAACAAAGCCCTTAATTGTGTCCTGAACATATCCTGTTCTTCCAGACATAGGCGAATCGCCCTGAAGCCCAGGAATGGGTTCATTTCCTTAGGAAGATTTAGATAAGGAAGCTCTTTATCCCCGCCAATATCAAGCGTACGGACTACAACCGGTTTTCCGCCCATTCCTTCCAGGACAGCTTTGTAGGATTCAAACTGCTCCTCTTCAGTTGGAAGCTGGTCTCTTCCCATATATAAAAATTCCGTGCGGTAAAGGCCAATTCCTTCTCCGCCATTTTCAACTACGCCCTTCAGATCTTTTGGAGTGCCGATATTGGCAGCCAATTCAACATGATGGCCATCAGCAGTAACTGATTTTTCGTTTACTAGCTTTGCCCACTCAGCTTTTTGATCCTCGAATTTGCGGTGTTCTTCTTTGTATTCGGCGATGGCCTCTGGGGTCGGATTAATATGTACCAGACCTTTTAATCCATCCACGATAACCAGGTCACCATTTTTAATTTGCTTTGTGGATTCCTTTGTCCCCACTACTGCTGGAATTTCCATGGAACGGGCCATAATGGCAGAGTGAGATGTCCTGCCTCCAATGTCAGTTGTAAAACCTTTTACGAACTGGCGGTTCAGCTGAGCAGTATCGGAAGGGGTCAGGTCTTCAGCAATAATGATTACTTCTTCTGCAATCATGCTGGGATTCGCAATTTGCACTCCAAGCAAATGAGAAAGTACGCGTTTTGTTACGTCACGGATATCCGCTGCACGCTCTTTCATGTATTCATTGTCCATTTGTTCGAACATTGTAATGAACATATCTGCTGTCTCTTTTAAAGCAGATTCAGCATTTACTTTATCTGTTTTGATTTTATCTTCAATTGGCGAAATTAATTCCGGATCACTTAATACAAGAAGATGAGCATCGAAAATAGCAGCTTTATCAGCCCCAAGTTCTTTATGGGCATTATCGCGGATGACTTCCAATTCACCTTTAGATTCAGCTAATGCCGACTGAAAGCGTTCCACTTCTTGTTCAGCATTTTCTACTGTCTTTCTATCAAAAGAGAGATCCGGCTCAACCAAACGGTATGCTTTCGCTATTGCGATACCGCTTGACGCCGCAATTCCATTTAAAAAGCTCATTATTCAGCCAAACCTTCTTTTTTCAGTGTTTCTTCAAGGCTGTTAAGGGCATCCTGTTCATCACTGCCTTCAGCAATAATAGTTATATCTGCACCTTGTCCAACACCTAAAGACATAACACCCATGATTGATTTTAGGTTTACCTTCTTTTCCTTGTACTCAAGGTGAATTTCTGAGTCAAATTTGCTGGCAGCTTGTACAAGCATTGTAGCTGGACGAGCGTGAATTCCTGTTTCTGCAGTTACTTTAAATTGTTTTTGAACCATATGGGATCAATCTCCTTCTTATTAATGATTGTATTAAGATGTGCAAGGCGTTGCCTCACGAACTTAAAGACGGGAACTGGAACTTATTCTGCAAATCAGCAGCAGGATGAAACAGTAATGATGCCGGATATTTCGTCCTATATGCTGTTTTATTTTTTCCAACGCCCTATTATTCATGTATATAGTTGTTCAAAAAGGCTGAGAAAAATTAATAAAATCACTTCGTCTCGAAGCTTCTCTGCACTTTGAAAACTTCCATAAAATCAGGAAATATTACCTGGCTGCAATTAAGTCATCGGACAACTTACATCTCAGACAAAAGAATAGCATTTCACATTCATTTAGACAATGAAAAACCCTTAATTTTTCACGTTTGTTCACACTTTTTTGAGTAAAACGCTTTCATTTGCCAATGATTTCTACTTAATGTTTCAGATCCAATATTCCTTTTGATTTATGGCTGTGGATGATACTTATCTTGTTTTCTAACCAGTTTTGAAGTTTCTTTGTATTGAAGTACATTATAGCTGATTCGCATTTTTGAAATGGTTCCCTTTAGAGCCGTTTCATGATCGCATTCCCGGTCCGTATACAATGTGGCAAGATCCGATACGGATCGCGAAAGCATTTCTATGACATGTTTCAAGTCTTCATGATTATAAGAAGTGCTGTCTTCCATCAGATGCTCTAAAATATCTTGAGATAAACTTTTCACTCTTAATGCTTTTTCGGATTCAACTTTCATTATTTTATCCCGCCTTTTTGATTGATTTTTTCATTATATGCGGGCCAGAAGAGTGAAATGCTGTGAGCTTAGGCTATTAAGCAATCTAGTTCTTTCCTTCCGGAAAAAATTGGGCATCCAGATTGAAAAAATTCCTATGAGCCAGAAGGATGAATAAGATTACCGATAAACCTACGCTTCCCAATATCCCCAGCAGAATAACAATCTGATATTCAATCGCAAGCAATGGGCTGACTCCTGATAGAATCTGCCCTGTCATCATCCCAGGCAAAAATATGATGCCCATTCCCAGCATATTATTGATAGTCGGCAGAACAGCAGAATCAAAAGCATGATTAACATATGGCTTAACTGCAGCTTTTGGATCAGCGCCAAGCATTAGTGCACCCTCAATCATATCTTTTTGAGTTGTAAAGGAATTTAGAAGCTCCTTTACACTTAAAGTAATGCCTGTCATGGAGTTGCCAATTATCATCCCTGCTATTGGAATAAAGTAGCGTGGATCATACCACGGCTCAAAATGAATAACTACAAAATTAAAAAACACAAGACAAAAGGATGTACCGGCTATCATGGATATCGCAATGGTTTTCTTAAGGTTTACTGAAAGCCTGGTTCCAGCCTGTTTATATATTGTATAAATAGCAAAACCTTCCATAATCAAGATAACACCTAATGTCAACAGCGGATTGGAAAATTCAAACAAGCAGGTTAATACATAGCCTGCAATTACGAGCTGAAGTGTCATTCTGAAAGCTGCAATAGTCAGCTTTTTCTCACGGGCGATTCCTCTCACTTTAAAGATAATGATAAGAAGAAGCACAAATAAATAAGCTGATATTAGCCGCCAAAATTCAATATCAATAATGGAGCTATTTTCCATCATAATCCCCCTTAGATATTCTTCTCCATCTCCTCCCTGAACGGCAGCTGGGATAAATCAATCCTTTCATCTGCATATTGCTCATTGACTTTCCTGGAGTGAGTAATCATGATTAATGAAGCATGCTTCTTTTTAATTTCCGCGATAAAATGACCCAAAACCATCATTTCGGTGTCTTCGTCCAATGCAGCAGTCGGTTCATCCAGCAGATAGACATCAGCTGCAAGAAGCAGAATTCTTGCCAATGCCAGCCGCTGTTTTTCCCCGCCGGAAAGAGTCCCTGCATCTTCATCAAGCTCCTTAGTCATTTGCATATTATGTAGTGCCTGCTTAAGTACTTCATCACCATCAGGTTTAGATCCGTTGAGCATATAACCCATCATCAAGTTATCTTTTATTGTGCCAGGAAATATTAATGGAACCTGCGATAGCATGACTGCCTTTCTTCTGTGCTGGACAGAATCTATATCTTTTAGCGGGGCGCCTTCATAGAAGATTTCACCAGAATCCGGGGAAATCATTTTGTTCAGCAATTTCATGAGAGTTGACTTTCCAGCGCCGCTTTCACCCGTAATACAAGTTACTTTTTCTTTTCTTATGTCAAGATGATCCACATTCAAAATATTATTAACCCTTACTCCTCTTATTGCGAATAGCAAATCTGTTGTCATATGCAGCTCCTTTTCCAGTTTCCGTATACCCTCTAGCTTATCCCTTTAATCGCAATAGCTTGTATTGGTTTTAAAAAAGCCCTTTCCCATATGAGAAAAGACTATACACATTATTTATTTAGAGTTTTTCTTTGCCTGTTTCCTTTTCAAATTTTCCTTATGAATCCTTTTTATTTCTTTTTTTATTTGATCCACTGCATGTTTATATTTCTCAACGCTTTGAGTGGACATGTTATTGCTGTATCGGACTATTTCATAGGCATCTACAATCTTTTCGGGGTCCTTGAGCCCTATTCTATCAAACCATTCAGGCAAGCTTTCGGACTCTTTTCTTCCCAGGTCAAATTTAGCTGCATGTCTTTCCAGGTGAAAAATCTCTTTACGGATTTGATTTTCAGGAGCAATATGCTGAAACCTCCTTGACAGCAATGTTCCTTCATCTTCAATCTGCTGACTATAAGAGGCAAATACAGCTCCATTTTTCACGAATCTTACCTTTATAGTTTTTTTATAAATATAAATGAACAGAAAAATGATAACTATAATAAACAGGATAGATATTAAGGCAGCAGGATCTATGTATTGCCCGCTTTCCCCCAAATCAGCAGGTTCCTTGAAGAGTACATCGTTATCACGGCTTTCATTCTCAGATAAGAACTTCATATGCACTGCCCAATCCTGTTTCTCTGCCCAATTAAACAGCGGTGAAGCAATGATGGCAGCTGCAGAAGCAATTAATTTTAGGATACCAAAGAATAGGAACTTGACAGTTCCCATACCGAAGGAAACTACCATGCCAACTGCAAGAATTGAAGCAGTCAGTGACAAGAAATAAATTAAAAACCTTTTCTTTTCTTTCGCATTTGCATCCGATTCAATTATACGTTTTATAAACCCTCCAGAGATGATAAAAAACAGTTCAAATATCATTAATCCCACAATTTCTCCAGTATAAGCACCGTCCTTTATGGCCGAAAAGATAACCAGGAAAGTTCCGAAGAAAACCGTAAGCAGAATCCACCAGCCCTCAGGCCGGTTATTATGTTCATTGAAATGAACATAAGTTCTCCAAAAAACCAAAAAACTCATCAGTACTATAAAAAACCAGGAAAAAGAGAGAAAATTTCCGATTACATATAATAAAGGAAGCTCTAAAAGAAAAAAAAGAACCTTCCCTTTTTCTCTAAATCTGATGAGCAGAATTATAAAGGCCATTCCTGCAGGAAAAACAAGCACAAAATATTCAGTGAGAGGAACAGCCGCTTCATTAGCCATATAAAAAGGGAATAACACTAGTGCTCCAAAAATGATTTCAATGCCAAGAAGAAAACTCACTTCAAACATTTTTTTCATTGTATTGCCACTTCCTTCGCTTTCACTTGAAGCGGCCTCAATTCGGCTTCTTCATTAAGCAGTTGCAGTTCAAATAAAAATGCTCCTTTTCGGCTGATATTAGTTATTGCGCTGGAAGCCGCTGGATTCAATTCTCCTGCATGAAGGAAATAAGGCTGACTAGTCAAATGTCTTTCATAAAAGGAAAGCATTTTTTCATAAGGGTAAATAGAAGAATGATTATCTACAACAGCCAGCATTTCAAGCACCTTTTGCAGATGATCTTTTCCAGATGCAGCAGATATAAAATAAAAGGGAGTGCTGCCAGCAGTCCGGATATTTATACACATGGAAAAAGGGATATTTTCCTTAACACAAATATAGGCAATTTCTGCTGCGCTGCTGATGCGTTCTTCCAGTTGTGCAGATATTGAATGTCCAGCTGAAACATTAAGCGAAATATTCCAGCCTGTTTCCGCAGCTTTTTCAAAGACCTTTGTTTGCAAACTCTGTTTCCTCGCACTTGCCTTCCAATTGATCCGATTAAAACTATCAGATGAAACATACTGCCTTGTTCCGGCTGGCGAAAAATGATCCTCAAAAAGTGAATAGGCGGAAAGAAAAGTGCCTGGGCGGTCTGTAAAGAGTGACAGGATATTTTTAACTGGCAGACGACTTGGATAGACCAATGCATCCTGCAGCAGTTGAGCACGATATTCAAGAATGGTTTCTCCAAAACCTATAAAGTTAGGAATATATAACTCCAATTTTCTTATTTTTGAAACTCCCCTTTTCCTTGCAGAAATGGGGATTGTTATTATTTTTCTTTCATTATGATTTAATGAAAAAGGGATAGAAAGCTCAAAATTCCCCAGCCTGGGCTCCAGATTTTGATCCACCGGACAAATACAATCGTCAAATAAAATCCTTAATTCTCCCTTTAAAATGGGAAGCCCTTTATTATCAAATTCCAAAATCCATTTTGCTTCTTGTCCGGCAAACAATTTGTATCTGACCTTCGTGTTTTGCAGACTCAGCTTTTCCCCCAGGTGCTTCATATAATATGTATTGGCAGATATTATAAGCAGAAAAAGGATTGATGCCAGAAATACTTCCCATGATTTTAAATAAAAGCTTGCTATTAATAAAAATACGGAGAATACACTTGAAAGGGACAAATACCCGTCTTCAGCATGATACTTTTTCCACTCCATACTAGAGAGCACCTGACTCTACAGGAACTGGCACAGATTCCAGCACTTCTTTCAGAACCGACTCAGGGCTTTTTGTCATAGAAGCTTCAGTGGAAAGGAAAATCCTATGACCAAGCACAAATGGAACCATTTCTTTAATATCATTAGGTATCACATAGTTTCTTCCCTCCATAAGCGCTTTGCCTTGGGAAGCTTTCATTAAGGCAAGCATTCCTCTGGGACTTACCCCCAATACAATATCCGCATGTTCACGTGTCTTCCTTACAATATCCAGCAAATAAGCTTCAACAGGCTCATTTAGAATAATTTTGCCGGCATCCTTCTTTAAATTAATGATTTGATCTAAGATGAAAATGGCATTGACTTCCGAAGGAGCGGCACCGCTTCGATACATTTGAAGCATCGCCTTTTCCTCTTCCCTGCTAGGATAATCCATTTTAAGTTTCATAAAAAAACGGTCAAGCTGAGCAACAGGTAGCGGAAATGTCCCCTGCTGAGATTCAGCCGGATTCTGTGTAGCTATAACCATAAAAGGTGGGTCAAGTCTAATTGTGTGTCCATCAATGGTGACCTGGCGCTCCTCCATAACTTCGAGAAGACTTGACTGCGTTCTTGGTGCTGCACGATTAATTTCATCAGCAAGTACAACATTCGAGATAATTGGCCCAGGATGAAATTCAAATTCCTGATTTTTCGGATTGAAGAAAAGTATACCCGTGACATCACTCGGCAAAACATCCGGTGTAAATTGAATGCGTGAGAAATCCCCATTAATGGTGCGGGCAAATGCTTTGGCAAGCATTGTTTTTCCAGTTCCAGGCACACTTTCCAATAAGATATGGCCATTGAATATTAAGGAAATGGCCATCAATTCAATTTCCAGGTCTTTCCCTGATATTACTTTCCCAATTTCTGTTTTAAGCTTGTCCATATATTTCATTTTTGCCCTCCTGTTCACTTCCATGCTGCTCTCTGCGTTTTAGATTGACTGGTATAATTTTACTAAAAAATATTACTATTTACAATTATCTGATAGTTTGCCTGACAAAAAGAAAAACGCATGAATAATAAATCCAATACGCTAATTCCTGACTAATCAGCTTATAAAGTTTTCAGTTTGTTCCATACGAAAATTAAAATTCCGGCAGCAGTAATAGCGGCTCCAATAGCAGTACCAGGAAGAAAGGCATTAATCTCCGTTACCAGGACCAAGGATGATTGGAAGTTCTATATAATAAAGCCAGAAATGCCACAAGTAAACCTATATGGACATGGACAGGCGTTAATAGGTATGAATGAGTACTTGACATACAATACCCAAGCAAAATTCCCACCGCAAATTAAACGGATGAAATCATAATCATAGTAATTCCCACTAGAATCACTCGCTCTAATTGTTCTAAAGCATTTAAAGGATATGAGCCTGTTCGTGTTTATAACTTATTTATCATTTTTCACAGTAAATTTACAAAGAACTCAACGCGATTTAACGAGGCTATTTTACAATGTCTTTAAGACAGGAGGCGAGAATAATGATTAACATCCTGCTATGCCTTATTTTCATTGGTGCAGTTTTTGTGCTGAATATCGTATTATTAAGAAAATAGACAGTTATTATGGTTCATAAATCATTTTCCTTGTCATGCCTCCATCTACCGTTATGTTTTCTCCTGTTATAAAATCATTTTCTGGATCGGCTAAAAATAGGCAGGTCCTTGCAATGTCCCCGGGTTTTCCAACCCTGTTGGCAAAATGCTGTTTATGATCAATCTTCCTGAGACTTTCATAATCTCCTGTTTCAATCCAGCCGGGACTTATACAATTAACTCTGATCCCTTTTTCAGCGAGCGTGCTGGCCAAAGCATGGGTGATCGCCATAATTCCTCCTTTTGATGCTGAATATGCTTCTGTATTGCTTTCAGACATTACAGCTCTCGTCGATGAGAGATTAATAATACAGGATCCTTGTTTCATCAATTTGGCAGCTTCCCTGCTGCACAGGAAGACACTTCGAAGGTTCGTATTGATCACTTCATCCCACAATTCCACAGTCAGTTCAAAAAATGAATGAAACTTTGAGACGCCAGCGTTATTTATTAGAACATCAATTGCTCCAAATGAATCATAAACCTTTGTTATAAGTCCCTTGATTTCTGCTTCATTCTTAACATCTGTTCTGATAAACATGCTTATAAGTCCATTTTTGTTCAAGCTTTCTTCTAAATTTTTCCCCTTCATCTCATCTAAGTCAGCGATGACTACATTGGCCCCGTTCGCTGCGAACGTCTCGGCAATTCCCTTGCCAATTCCGCTGGCTCCTCCGGTAACGATGACCGTTTTTCCTTTAAATTTGCTCATACCTTTTCATTCCCTTCAAACTTGTAATATTGCTTTTATACCCTGCTTGCTTATCTTTCTATTCAATTTTTCATAAAGGCATGCATGAAAGACACCTGAGACGCTCAGGTGTCTTTCCTATGCTTTATATTTCAGTGTCATTCCTTTTTTAGCTCCGGGGCGAATCTAAATATTGATATATAACGTGTCCGCCTCTTTGGGCAACTCCGCGGAAGTGTTTAAAATCCTCCCTGTTCACTATGACACTCCGAAATGGAAGAAAGTCATCTTTTGAAACATGATATTCAGAAATGATTCCATTTTTTAATTGATCGAGCACTTCCTGGATTTGTTCATAATTCATTACTCAGAACTCCTTTTATTTCTATTCTTTCCTTATCATAAATAAAGTGCTGTCAATTTTGAAGTATCTAATATTATATTTGCATACCAATCATTTTTTCTGAATATTAAATAATTTGAATGTACAAATTTTTTTTATCTGGTATAATATTACCAACCTAATGCTGTAATAAATTACCTAAGCATCAGTGGAATTGCAAAATTCTTTACGCATTTCATAATATAGTGCAAACTGTTATTACCAGCGAAAGAAATGGACAAAAGGAGAGATGCTTTTTGAAGAAAGCAGAGGTTGGCAATATTATTGAGTTTCGTGACGGATTACAGGGAATTGTAGAAAAAGTAAATGAGAATTCTGTTATTGTTGATTTAACGTATATGGATAACTACCGTGATTTGGAATTAGATCAAAGAACAGTTGTCAATCATAAAAATTACAAGGTAGTAAGAGAATCAGCAGTATAAAAGAAAAAATGAAAGCGTATTCTTTCGGAGTCTAAAAAAAGCAGCTCTCTTGCTGCTTTTTTTATTTTTTTATTTTATCTTTGCCATTCAAGCCTTTTGATGCTTTTTGCTCCACCGTCCTCTTTTTAGTTTGCAAATTAAACAGGCGCAGCCTTGGAATTCTGCACATACGCGGCCCCCTGAATAGGAGGCCAAGATATTATTCCTTTTCCCCTGACAGTTCTTTTAAGGATTTCACTTTGCCATGAGGATGCTGATCCTGCTTTCTTACCGTCCAGGCACGCTCTTTTTCTCTTTTTGATTTCGTCATTATACATACCTCCCTTCTCATGGGCTTATGATTAGCATTTCTGCATTATTTTATCTTATCGTTTCCAAAGAAATCTTTTCCTTACTTTTTAGGATTGTTTTTTGTTAGAATAGTGTTTGGTTATTTTTAATAGATAAGAAAGTTTTTTTGCTTTGAGAACTGTCCAGCTGCAGCGCCTGCTCCCTCGAGTTCATAAGCTTGTTGGGGGTGGGCAGGGCGCTTCCGCTTTTCTTATTGAAAGGAGATTAAAAATTGAAGAGTGTTGCCGCAGATCTCCGCTTTATTGGCGGGATATTACTCGCTCATCTGCTTATGTATTTTACATTTCAGGATAAATCAATTTTTTGGTATATCTTTTCTGCCTCTTTACTGCTTCTAATCAGTTATTCCATCATAATGGAGGAAGTGGAAGACAAGGCCTCATTTGGGACATTTATTACCTATGGGGCCCTTTCAGGTTTTCTATTGTACGGTCTTTTTTGGGCCGGCTACAGTTTATTTGAAATACTCAATCTTCCCCTTGTTAATCAGGTTGAAAAACTATATGGCCGTTTTTCGCCTTCCTTTATCTGGCACTATATTGTGCTGATTTTAATCATTGTTCCAGGAGAAGAAGTCTTTTGGAGAGGGTTCGTTCAAAAGAGATTGATGAAACTTACGACTGTTAAGTTATCCATCATTCCTATCGTCTCTCCTCTATTCTTCAGTTCATTTTTATTCAGGATACTGGATGCTGGCCTTTGCAGCGTTAATCGCAGGCCTCTTCTGGGGATGGCTTTACGCATGGAAAAGAAGCATTCCGCTAGTAATCGTTTCCCACCTGATTTTTGATTTATTGATGTTTGTCCTGCTCCCTTTTTATTAAAATGGCCACGTGCAGATTCAATGTTGATTAGACAATCCTTAATGGATTGTCTTTTTTTAAAGTTTTTGTTGAGTCTTGTCGATGTTTTACATAAATGGTAATGTACTAATTAATAGGAATTTATATGTAACTCTTTTATTCCACTTACGTCTAATTATGCAAAAGCGCTAGAAGTAACAACGGGAGGATGGAACATTAATGAAATTCATGGCGAAATTTATGTTAATTCTGGGTTTATTTGCTGTTATCCTGGCAGGCTGCGGCACGTCTCAGAATGATTCCGGCAATGGATCAGATCCTGGGCAAAATGAAGAAGAAACAGCTTCAGATGGACAGGATGGACAAGAGCAAACTGAAGAACAGGATCCAGCAGAAGAGGGCACTGTGGATGAAGGACAGAGCGTAATCAGAATCCTTGAACAGAACATGACTTATACGGTTGAGGGTGAAGCCAAGGAAGAGACTGCCTTCCTGAAACATAGTGATAATCAGAATTATTCTATGTACGTTCTGCCCGCCTATGAACTAACTGCCGAGGAGCCTAATAAGGATGTTTTATACCTTTCAGAAAATGATCAGGTATTCATGCGTATTGAACTTCTTCCGAATGATGCAGATTGGAACATGATCGAAGAAAACACAAAAGCACAATTAGGAGCTGTTAGCGAAAATGTGCAGACAGCTGATGCTCCTTCAGATGATTTTTACAAAGATGCTAATGTTATGAAGGCTGAAGGAAACGGCGAGAAGGTTTCAGCCTATCTAGTGAAAAACGAAGATCTTTCACTGAAGCTTACCCTATTCAATAAGGAAGAAGCTGATCATGAAGAGGCTTTCCTTCAGATGGCGAAAACCATTATGAAAGAGGAGTCGCAAAAATAATGGAGTGAATAAGAGATCCGTGCAAAACGGATCTCTTTATTTAGCTTTTTTAAGCTTTCTTGCCTTTACTTCCATTATCAAATGGTTTCATCCACAGAAGAATAATAAATGTCAAACTTACATATCCGAAAACCGGATATAAATAGGAAAGCAAGGTTCCGTAATTGATCAAACTGATAAAGTAACAAACTATAAAGATAAAGCCCACAATTATAATACTCGGCACGGAAATATATTTTTTTACCTGCCTCTCGATCCCAAACACATTCCCAATAACAGAAGTGAAAATTTCACCATAGATGACAAAAACAAATATCCAATAGAAAGATGATGCCAATGTCTTCACAATTGCGGCCATTGGGATATCATAAGCCTGCAGATTTGGGAGCATCATCAGTGTCAAATGGCTGGAAAGCAGGATAAGAGTCAGTGCGGCTCCACCAAGGTATCCACCCCACTTTATTGTCCGATCATCATTTATTTCTGAAGCCACAGGCACTAAGACTGCTTGTGCTAATGTCAAATTCAGAGCCGTATATGAAAACGGAGCCACAACTGCTTTCCATCCATCTTCAGCATATGGGATAAATAGAACCTGATCTGCAAAACTAGGAAGCTTCATGCTTATGAACAATAAAATAAAGCTAAATGCAATCATCATTGGAACAACAAACGTATTCACAGCGAATAATCCGCGAATGCCCACTATCATTGTGATAATCGTTAACCCTATCGTTATGAGCAACCCTGCAGTTTTGCTGATGCCGATCTGTTCTTCAAACACTGCACCAGCTCCCGACAGCATGACGGCGCAAACGCCCAGCAGCATAAACAGCATCAATATATTAATGGCAGAACCAAAAAATCTTCCAAATAAATATTCATTCAATTCCTGATATGATGCAGCCTTTATTCGTGCAGAGATTCTCATTAATTTGGAACCGAGAAAAATAAAGATATAGCCGCTCATTATAATCCCAATTAATCCGATAAAACCAAATCGGGAAAAAAACTCCACAATCTCTCTGCCAGTGGCAAAGCCCGCTCCCACCACGGTTCCCACATAAACGGCAGCGATCTGGAAAGCTGCCCCCCAATTTGTCTTCACTTAATCTCCTCCTTCCTTTCCAATATATGTAGGCTAGTACAAACAAAGACGAGCTTTTTTGCATTATGGCTAAACTTCAGTTTTGGTTAAAAATAACAATACAAATCACTTGAAAGTCAAAGAAGGTCAAATTATAATGTGGATATTAGGTCAAATATAGTCAAAGTCAGACCAAACTATTAATGGAGGGATGCAAAATGCTTTGTCAAAAATGTCAAACAAAACAAGCAAATGTACAATTAAGACTGAATGTGAATGGAAATGAGCGTAATCTACACCTATGCCATAACTGTTATGAAAAGCAAAATAGCCTTACTTCCTTTGGGCCTGCTTTGAGCGGTTTTTCAGGTTTTGGCCAAATGCCATTAGAGGATTTCTTCAAGAAAATGGCTGCATCCCAAGGGAATGAAAACTATGCTCTAAACGAAGCACCGGGATACAGTCATGGCAACGGCGGTTTTATAGATCAATTCGGACAAAATCTTACACAGCTTGCCAAAGCTGGTTTAATCGACCCAGTCATCGGACGGGACGATGAAGTATATCGTGTGATTGAAATATTAAATAGAAGAAGCAAAAATAATCCGGTCTTAATCGGTGAACCAGGAGTAGGAAAAACAGCTATTGCCGAAGGGCTAGCCATTAAGATTGCCGAGGGAAATGCACCAAAGAAACTTCAAAATAAAGAAGTCTATTTGCTTGATGTGGCGTCTCTGGTTGCAAACACAGGCATCCGCGGCCAATTCGAGGAACGCATGAAGCAGCTGATCTCTGAGCTTCAGTCACGGAAGAACATTATTCTCTTTATAGATGAAATTCATCTTCTTGTCGGAGCAGGATCAGCTGAGGGGTCAATGGATGCAGGCAATATTCTGAAGCCAGCCCTTGCAAGAGGAGAGCTTCAAGTGGTCGGAGCAACCACTTTGAAAGAATACCGCCAAATTGAAAAAGATCCTGCACTAGAACGCAGATTCCAGCCTGTACATGTAGATGAGCCGACACCTGATGAGGCAATTAATATCCTGTTTGGACTGAAACAAAAATATGAAGACTATCATGATGTTTCTTTTACAGAAGATGCCATCAAGGCATGTGTGCAGCTGTCAAGCCGCTATATTCAGGATCGGTTCCTGCCTGACAAAGCCATTGATTTAATGGATGAAGCAGGTTCTAAAATGAATCTTCAATCAGGATATATACCTGCAGATGATATTGAAAATCAGCTGAAAGAAATCAGCAGGCAGAAAGAACTTGTATTAAATGAAGAAAAATATGAAGAGGCTGCAAAACTCCGTGAAAAGGAACTAAAACTCCAGCAGGCACTAAACGGGGACAACAAGGCAGAACGGCCAGTTATTGACGTTAGCCATATTCAGGAGATTATCGAAAAGAAAACCGGGATTCCTGTCGGCAAATTAGCAGAAGATGAACAGGAAAAAATGCAGAACCTTGAGGAAAGCCTTGCTGAAAAAGTAATCGGACAGGCGGAAGCCGTGCAAAAAGTTTCAAAGGCAATTCGCCGAAGCCGTGCAGGACTTAAATCAAAGGACCGCCCAATTGGATCATTTCTATTTGTCGGGCCAACTGGGGTCGGAAAGACTGAGTTAACCAAAACACTTGCCCAAGAGCTATTCGGCTCAAAAGAAAGCATGATAAGGCTTGATATGAGTGAATATATGGAAAAACACAGCGTATCAAAAATTATCGGTTCCCCTCCAGGATATGTGGGTCATGAAGAAGCCGGACAGCTTACTGAGAAGGTGCGCAGAAACCCGTACAGCATCATTCTGCTTGATGAGATAGAAAAAGCACATCCGGATGTACAGCACATGTTCCTTCAAATACTGGAGGATGGACGCCTGACAGATAGCCAAGGCCGCACTGTCAGCTTTAAAGATACAGTCATTATCATGACCAGCAATGCAGGAGCTGGGCAAAAGGAAATCCATGTTGGATTTGGCACAGCTGACGCCGTCATGGAGTCAAACATTCTTGAATCACTCGGCAGCTTCTTTAAGCCTGAATTCCTGAACCGTTTTGATAGCATTATTGAATTTAAAGCTTTGGAAAAAGAGCATTTATTGAAAATTGTCGACTTAATGCTCAATGACCTTCAGGAAACATTAAATGAGCAGGATATAAAATTGACTGTTACCCAGGAAGCCAAGGAGAAATTAGCAGCAGAAGGATATCATCCTGCTTTTGGCGCACGGCCATTAAGAAGGATCATCCAGGATGAACTTGAAGACAAGATTGCTGATTTCATCATTGATCATGGCGGAAATAGCCAATTACAGGCCGATCTCGAAGACGAAGCAATTGTTATTAAACCCATCCGCTAAAAAGAACGAAAAGAGCCGGAATTAAATAATTGAACTATACCCTAGATAGTGGACACTGATAAAAAAGTGCCCCTTTCTGGGGTTTTTTGTGTTTCAATAGTTTTAATGAATAAGGCGGAGGATTTTTTATGAGTAAGAATATCTATAATGAATTCCAAATGAAAGAGCTTGAAAAGAATCCTAATGTTTTGAGGGCTTCTGAGAGGTCAATCTCCTATAGTTCTGAATTTAAGATAAAAGCAGTGGCGGAGTACAAAAGTGGGAAAACACCATCGCAAATCTTTATTGAACAAGGCTTTGATCTCGAGATGATTGGCAAGGAACAGCCAAAACGTTGTCTTAAGCGTTGGAGAGAAACATTCGAAAGGTTCGGGGAGGAAGGTTTCCTTACGGAACGTCGAGGTAAAGGGAGCACTGAACGTCCTTCTTCTAAACAACTTTCCATTGAGGAGAAACTAAGGAAGGCTGAGGCAAGGATTAAATTCCTTGAGGCAGAGAATGACTTCTTAAAAAAGCTGGAAGAACTAGAAAGGCAGGCGTTGATGAAGAAACGATTCTAACGGCAGCTGAGAAGTTTTCTTTAATTGAGAAAACCATCAGAACATATCAGTTGAAAAAATCTGTTTCCTACCTGTGTGAACTGGCAGGCGTAAGTCGAAGTGGCTACTATGATTGGCTGAAGGCAGCACAATTACGGGCACAACGTGACGAGAAGGATCAATTGGATATAGAGTTAATTCGAGAAATATTCATAAGTAAAAAAGAAAAAGTAGGTGTCCTCCAGATCAAAATGATTATGGAGAATGATTATTCATCGGTAATGAACCACAAAAAGATTAGGCGTCTGATGGCAAAATATAATCTTGTAACAAAAGTAAGGAAAGCCAATCCTTATCGTAAAATGGCTAAGGCAACCCATGAGCATCGATCTTGTCCCAACCTCCTTAACCGAGAATTTAATCAAGAAGAACCAGGAAAAGTCCTGCTTACTGACATTACTTATCTCTATTTCGGAAAGGGACAAAAAGCATATTTATCCTGCGTAAAAGATGGAGCTACCAAAGAAATTGTCGCTTATCATCTATCCACTTCGTTAGAAATGGATATTGTATATAAGACGCTTAAAAAGTTAAAACAAGCTGTCGGCGACCATTTTCATCCAGAAGCCATACTGCACTCTGACCAAGGTTTCCACTATACCCATCCCCAATTCCAAAGCAAAGTAAAAGAACTTGGCTTAATACAATCGATGTCCCGAAAGGGAAACTGTTGGGATAACGCACCAATGGAAAGTTTCTTTGGGCACTTTAAGGATTTAGCAGAGTATAAATCATTAGATAATTTAGGAGATGTTAGAAAAGAAGTGGATCGAGTGATTGAGGAATATAACCAGCATCGTTATCAATGGGGCTTAAATAAAATGACCCCGGAGCAATACCGGGGCCATTTACTAGCCGCATAGGCGCTTTTTAAACTGTCCGTAAATCGGGGCACAGTTCAAACTTCCGGCTCTTTTTTATTTGTTTATAAACTTTTATCATCCACTGAATTCAGCCAATTCTCAATTTCCCCGATAACTGACTCGACACATCCCTCTTCAAAAGGAGAAATCAACCCAGCTTCTTTTACCAGTCCGGTAAAAGGTTTGCTGCCGCCAAGCTGGCACAGTTTCAAATAATCTTTCCATGCTGCTTCCTGATTCTCCCGGGACCGTTTCCAGAATTGGAATGCACAGATCTGTGCCAATGTATAATCGATATAATAGAAAGGTGAATTGTAGATATGGCCCTGCCGCTGCCAGAATCCGCCGTTCTCCAAATACTCATTGCCATCATAATCTTTATGCGGCAAGTATTTCTTCTCAATTTCTCTCCAAGCCTGTTTTCTTTCCTGAGGTGATGCATCCGGGTTTTCATATACCCAATGCTGGAATTCATCAACTGATACGCCATAAGGCAAGAATAGCAGTCCTCCACTCAAATGGGAAAACTTGTATTTCTCAGTATCATCTTTAAAGAAGCCCTCCATCCATGGCCATGTGAAAAATTCCATACTCATGGAATGAATTTCTGCAGCTTCATAAGTTGGCCAGTTATATTCAGGTATCTCATAATGACTGCTTGAATACACCTGGAATGCATGGCCTGCTTCATGAGTAAGAACATCAATATCTCCTGACGTCCCATTGAAGTTTGAGAAAATGAATGGGGATTTATAGTTCTCAATATAAGTGCAATAGCCGCCCCCTGCTTTTCCCTTTTTGGCCACCAGGTCCATAAGATTATTTTCTCTCATATAAGAGAAAAATTCACTGGTTTCTCTGGAAAGCTCATCATACATTTTTTGTCCGTTTTCAATAATCCATTCAGGATTGCCTTTGGGTACAGCATTTCCTGTTTTAAATTCAAATCCTTCATCGTAAAATTTCAGCTTGTCAACGCCAATCCTCTCTCTTTGCCGTTCCTTTAGCCTTGTGGCGATTGGGACGATGAAATCCTTCACCTGCTTGCGGAAATTTGCAACCATTTCGGCGTTATAATCAGTTCGATACATACGGAAATAAGCCAGTTCAACAAAATTCGAATATCCAAGTTTATGGGCAATCACTGTTCTAACCTTGACAAGCTCATCATAAATACGGTCCAGCTCTTTCTCATTATCTGCCAGGAAACCAAAGCGTGCCTCGCTTGCTTTTTTGCGCATTTCCCGATCTGTAGATTCAGTAAATGGCTCCAATTGGGCAAGAGTGCGTTCTTCACCTTCAAAATGAATTTTGGCTGAAGCAATTAACTTAGTATACTCTGATGAGAGCTTATTTTCTTTTTGCAAAAGCGGAACAATCTCTGGCGAGAACACCTTCAATTGGGCTTCCGCAAGTGCAAAAAGCTGATTCCCCCATTTTTCTTCGAGCTCTGCCCTGAACCTGGAATTAACCAAAGCCTGATAATACTTTGTAACAAACCCTTCTACTTCAGGCTGAATCTCATCCATATAATCCTGCTCTGCTTTGTAAAATTCATCATTCGTATCGACTGAATGACGGATATAACAAAGGTTGAACATAGTGCCGACATCATTGCGAATATCATTAATTTCTTTCATAGCTTGATTTTGCTGGTCTGCAGAAGCTGCGTTTTCAAATTTCTCAAGCGCTGCTTCGAATTTCCCCTGTACTGTATCAAGATCCGGACGAACGTATGTATAGTCTTCAAATCTCACATTATTGCCCCCTCGTGTATATGTAAATCGATTTTAATTAAACCACTAAACTATTTCGACAATATTTGGTTAATTCCTCCCCTGAACATATCTATAAAGCACAAAATAAAAAACAGCCGGTCAAGGCTGTTTTAGTTATTGTAAGCTATTTTTATCATTGGAGATAGATAGTCCAAGCTTCTTTAATAACTCAATGGCTGTTCCTTTTTCTTCTGGAGTAAGCTCGGACATTAAAGAATGGATATGCTTTTCATGGTCAGGGAATATGTTTTCGATAAAGTCTTTTCCCTTATCTGTTATTTGCGCAAAGGTAACTCTTCTGTCATTAGGGCATGCGACCCTTTTCAACAAGCCTTTCTGCTCAAGCTTGTCCACTACATAAGTGATGCTTCCGCTGGCCAATAGTATTTTCCCGCCGATTTGCTGCAAAGGCTGGTCACCCTTATGGTATAGCAGTTCCAGAACAGCAAATTCAGTTGGATTCACTCCATATGTTTGTATTAGTTTATTTACATTTTCATTTATTGCCCTATATGCCCTGGACAGGACAATAAACAATTTCAACGATTGGTCAATTTGTTCAGACCCCATTTTATCCAATCCCTTTTCCTTTTAATTAGTAGCGTATACATAAATTCAATTCTCAATCATTATAGAAAACAGGAAGAAAGCTGTCAATTTAACACATCCGGATCATTTGCCCGAAACAACCTCCCAATTGTGATTAAGAGTTGGAATTACCTTTTTCTTTTCCCAAAAATAGTCTGCAATCAATTCGGTCATATCGGTTAAAATCTCTTTCACCACTGGCTTATCCTTGAACATGTTGTAGCCTCCCCCGCCTGCAGCGCGGTAATTGTTCATTACTACATGATACTCGTCATCTTCCCTGATTGGATGCCCTTTATACAAAACCTTTGTAATCCGGCTGCCCTTTTGTCGTGAAACATCTATTTTATACTCAATACCTTCCCACATATCGTAATTATAATGCTGTGGCTTTGGATTTGAAAAATCAGGATTCACTATAATTTTTCCGTCACTGTTCAATTCAAAATAAGCTGCAGACCGCTCCAAAGCATCTTTAATGTCCTTTCCTGCAACTCTGAGGACACATAATGAATTTGGATAAATATAGTTAGAAACAATTTCTCTCATCGTTACTTTAGACTTGAATCCTGGTGCCCCCTCATGAAATAAGGCAGTGCAGGAAATATCAGCACCTGAGGCTTCCATCTGCACTTTATTAATGAATTCAATCAGCGGATGCTCCCCTGTACGTGCCTCAAATATATCATCAATCAGCATATCACCATCAATTTCACCGATCTCCGTATCCAGCCATTTCTGGGTTTTGGATTCATAATACCCAGCCAGCTGCAGAACCTCATTATCAGACGGTATTCCGTCGGGATAGATTAACGCAGAGTGTTTATCATCAATCAGCCAATCATTATGTTTCTTTCTGAATTTAACGGTGACCTTTGCAAGCGCTTGACCATTAAATCCCGGCTGAACAACAGCCACACCATTTACTTGTTCTCCTTCAATAAAACGGTGCTGATGCCCGGTAATCAGAACATCGATTCCAGGAACTTCTGTACAGATCCGGTATGCTTCATTTTCTCCTGTTTGTTCTTCCGTCTCTTCACCAGTTCTGATATCCTTTTCAAAGCCGCCATGATAAGAGACAATAATCACATCCGGCTTTTCTTCCTCCTGAATATATGAAACCCACCTTTTTAAGCTGATCACCGCAGATTCAAAAACAAGATGTTCAATATGCTGCCTTTTCTCCCAATTGGGAATATACTGGGTTGTAACACCTATAACTGCTGCTTTCAAGCCATTTGGGAAGGATTTTATTTTATAGGGAAGCCCGAAATACGTTTCTTTTGTTGAATTAAATAATATATTGGCTGACAGCCATGGGAAATTGGATTCACTGACAGCTCTTGCAAGTGTGTTCTTTCCATAGTTGAATTCATGGTTTCCGATTACAGCTGCATCGTATTCAAGTTCATTTAATATTTGAATCATGGGATTTTTTTGGTTATTTAAGTATCTGGAATAATAATAAGTTAGAGGAGTTCCCTGGATCAGATCCCCGTTATCAATAAGTATAGAGATCTCAGATTGTTCCTTTTCTTTCTTTATTATTGCTGCAAGCTTGCCCAGCCCATGACCAGCATGCTCACCAGTTCCATAATAATATGGATAAACATGTCCATGGACATCACTTGTAGCCAAAACCGTGAGAAAAACTTCTGATTTCATCAAACCCCTCCTTACATATAAAATATCATTCCTTTGTTAGAAATAAACCTCTTTTAACACAAAATGGTATAATATTGATAATGTCAGTTAGATATGAATAAATTAACCTAATTATGCTGGAGTTAACCTGATGAAAAGTCGAAAACGAAATTTACTACTATATTTAATCGCAGTAATTATTCCCACTTTGGCCGGCAGCATCTTTTTCTTTATGGACTCTGTTAAACAAAATGATGAGGAAAGGCTGGAAGAAGCAAAATGGATTGGCTCCATACACCAAAGAAGCTGGGACCAGTTTATTTCCGAAACTGTGACCACACTTGATATGTTATCACTGACTGCTGGAAGTGCTGACACTCCCTCTGATAAACTGGAGCCTCTGCTCCAAAAAGCCAATCAGCTGGATCCGCGATATGGCGGAATTTACCTTCTTAATCCCAGCGGAAAGGTTCTTACAGGGTCCAATCAATTCTTAGCGAACTCCGATTTATCTAATAAGAAATATCTTAAAGAGGTTTCGCGCACGAAAGATATTGTAATCTCTAACTCCCCTGAAACACTAACCAATGGGCAAACAGTCGTTGGGATAGGAAAACCCGTGTTCAATGACAATGGAGATGTAATCTCTATTATTGTGGCACATATGAGGGTGGATTACGTACAAAATATCATGAGACTTCTTACTCCAGAAGCAAGACTTTCTGTCCTTAATTCTGAAAGGGAAACGATTATGGATATCAACATGAATGGTGACTCATCATTTTCCAGCCAGAATAGCATCTCAATTCCAATTGACAGGCTTCCCTGGAGTGTAAAAGTAGAATTGCCGCCAAGAGATATGCTGGCAATTGTCAAAGATGCTTTTAAGGCTATCCTTGTATTAATGATTATAAGCCATATTCTATTTCTCTTTATTAAGTATTTAAGGCTTAAAAAGCAGAATGAAGAGGAAAAAAAGGAAAATGAGCTCCAAAAACTGGAACTGGTGGGTACTCTGGCTGCCAGCACAGCCCATGAAATCAGGAACCCTTTAACAGGAATAAAAGGTCTTATACAGCTATTAAGTGAAAAATATACGAATACACATGACCAGTATTACTTTTCAGTTATAAATGATGAGATCAGCAGAATTAATGAAATTGTAAGTGAATTTTTAATTCTGGGTAAACCTGCAGCTCAAAAGATGGAAACCCTGGATTTGAGAAACATCATAAAGGAATTGGAACCGTTGATATTCTCCGAAGCCAATTTACACAATGTCACTTTTGAATCTGCTATTTCAGATGAACCTGTCATGGTCGAATGTACGAAAGACCAGATGAAACAGGTTATCCTGAATTTAACGAAAAACGCTTTTGAATCGATGGAGGGCGGAGGAAAGCTGACAATTAAACTAAATAAAATGCATTCTAAGTGTCAGCTTAAAATTGCGGACACAGGTTCAGGCATCTCTGAAGATGAAATTGAAAAGATTTTCCATCCATTCTACACTTCAAAGGAAACGGGCACGGGCCTTGGCCTCGTAGTCTGCAGGCGCATTCTGCATTCTTTCGGCGGTGAAATTTTTATTACAAGCAAAGAAACTAAAGGAACGCATGTAGATATTTTTCTGCCCATCAAAAACGACGCATAAAAGAAGGAAGGTGCTCGCTCGGAGGCACCTTCTTTTTTTAACTCACATAGATTGGAGCATTTCTTTCAATTCTTTTCTTGATCGTCTCCATCATAAATAATAGCTGCGAATTCCTTTCCTCAGGTGCGATTTTTTTATGCAGGACAGAATAAAGTGTGATATCTCTCAGTCTCAGAAATAAGGGCAGCTGCCTTCCCAAATCTTCGGGAATTTCATTTTCCAGCCGATAGCCATCCAAAAAGGAGTCAAGGAATTGCTTGCCGAATATTTCCATTTCCGCTTGATCCGCCTCTTTAAACTTATATAAAAGTGAGTAATACAGCGGTATGGCTATATCTGATGCAAACCAATGATAGCAGCAGTCATCGAAATCAAATACTTGTATATCTTTCCCATCATAAAAGAAGTTTCCGGAATGGAGATCAGTATGAATAAGGCCATAATTGTTTATATGTTTTGGCAAATTTTGAAGCAGATTCAACAAATCTTCTGTATGCTTAATGACCAATTGATCCTCTTCAGGTATATATTTCTCAACTTTAAGCAATTCTTCGTCATCCCATTGCATCCGCGGTACAATTCCAGCTGATGGCATATATGATTTAGTGGCTGCATGCATTTTCCCTACCGCACTTCCCCACGCATGAAATAACTCCTTATTGAATTCCGGTGCCCGAACACTTATTGGTTTTCCCTCTGCTTTTGAAAACAGGCAGGCGTAAAAGGCAGAATCGTCCCCAGCTGTTAACCGCTCAACCAAATTCCCATTCTGTGATGGAAAAACTTCTGGAACCTTTAAACTCTTCGATTTCAGATAACTCATCCAGTCTGCTTCTGATAAAAGCTCCTCAAGCATGCGGTGAGATGAGTGGGTAATCCTCAAAATATATGCTTTTTCATCTTTATAAACCTCATAAACATAGTTTTCAAAGTCACCCAGCTTTTTATAATTTCCTATATTTAAAGAATAGATTCTAAGGAAATTAGTGAGAATATCGTCCGTCATTAAAGCATCAACTGCTTTTTCCATTGGCTTCCCTGCCCTCTTATTTAATCTGAATAATGTAAATTATATAATATTTAATAGATTTCCAAAATAACTATTTTGAAAGGCTAATGAATAAGGTAAACTATATTTAGTTTTACGAAATGTTCAGTGAAAAAGGAGACTATACCATGAGTACTACCGCTGCTTCAGTCAGTCCAAGATATGAGCCACATCAAAAAACGGCCTATCGGATCTTATTCATTATTGGCCTTTGCCACCTATTAAATGACTCTATTCAATCTGTCATTCCAGCCATGTTTCCCATTTTAGAAAAATCTATGGGGCTTTCATACTCACAGCTGGGTATGATTGCCTTTTCACTTAATATCGTGTCTTCAATCATGCAGCCGGTAGTTGGAATGGCCACTGATAAAAAGCCGTTCCCTTTCGCCTTGCCAATCGGTCTGACTTCAACTTTATTTGGCATATTAGGATTGGCTTTTGCCCCGGATTATAAATGGATTATTATATCAGTATTGTTCATTGGTCTCGGTTCAGCTGTATTCCACCCGGAAGGATCTAGGGTTGCTTATATGGCAGCTGGCCAGCGCAGAGGTCTGGCCCAATCAATCTATCAGGTAGGGGGAAACACTGGACAGGCACTTGCTCCTATCATTACGGCCCTTATTCTTGTTCCGCTAGGTCAAATGGGTGCTGCCTGGTTTACTGCAGTTGCTGCTATTGCAGTCGGGCTGCTGATTTATATAGCGTTTTGGTATACTGGACGCCTTCAGGAGGAATTGATTGCCGGCAGAGCAAAAAAACAAGCTGGTGGCCATAATAATAAAAGGATATCAAAAAAAATATGGAGTGCACTGATCCTGGTTCTCTTTTTGATATTTGCCCGTTCATGGTATATTTCGGGTATGACAAATTTCTATGCCTTTTATGCGATAGAAAAATACTCTTTCTCCATTAGTCAGGCGCAGCTCTTCTTATTTGCATTTTTAGTATCAGGTGCATTGGGCACATTTTTTGGCGGGCCGCTCGCAGATCGGTTTGGAAAGAAAAGAATTATTTTTCTGTCCATGATCCTGACTGTTCCGCTATCCGCCATGATCCCTTTCGTTCCATCTCCTATTGCATTTATAATGCTGGTGGCAAGCGGATTCATATTGATGTCAAGCTTTTCGGTGACGGTAGTATACGCTCAGGAATTAGTTCCCGGCAAAATCGGCACTATGGCGGGACTTACAGTGGGTCTGGCTTTTGGTATGGGGGCAATAGGCTCAATCGCTCTGGGCTATATAGCGGACACCGTTGGTCTGGTAAATATGATCATATTTACCGGTTTTCTTCCTGTACTGGGGTTGCTGACATTATTACTCCCACCGGATGAAACTGTTTCAGAATGGAATAAATAGGTAAGGAGGAGGGGGCGTCCCTCCTTTTTATAAAGGATATAGATTATTTTTATTAAAATTTTCTAAAAATTTTAATAATTGTGTGCAATCTTCTTCTTTTTTGCCATATAATAAAGGTAAGATATTAGCTCTCTTTGGCGCAGCTAAATACCCTGTAAAATGTTAGGAGGGATTAAATATGCATCTGCCAAACTACTTTGATTTTTATCAAAAATGCCTTATTCCTGCAAATGGAGCTGATACTTTCCTTCCGGCCGGGCAAACCCATTGGCTAATTGCTCTGGAAGGACAGCTTAAGGAACAGGAAAAAGAATATTACCTCTGGAAAGTAACCTTATATCCATCCAATTCAGAAGGAAGTTTTATATGGAATAAGGCGCTTTATTCTTCATCTCTGTACGAATGCATCCATAAAGCTTTTGAACATGCTAAAGAACTTGAAGCCAATGTAAAGGACTCCCAGTTCAATTTTTTAAAGAGACAAGAGAAAATCAGCTAACCTCAAAATCCATTCCCCTATGCGTTACTCTTTTTTACCCTCGAATGTGAAATAACATACATATAGGTAATTTCTACTTTTAAACAAAATCCTAAAAAAGTGAATTCTTAATTCAGATCAAAAAAAGAGCCTAGACTTCTCTAAGCTCTCCAGATTATAGGGGGTCAACTATAATAGTCCGACCACATTTAGTTTAACAAATCCTGCCTAAAAAATTAAGATACTAAAGTACTATTACTTAAAAGCTTTAACGCGGTAATTTATAATAAAAAAAACAGAATGATATGTATGCTGCAGGATTAATAGTTTTGATATATGTTGTTAACAGTTTGTTAATATTTCTTATCTATAATATAAATGTACCGAAAGATAAAACCTTTTTCATTACCCCCCTTTTCAAACCGGCCAAATGCGGCCGGTTTTTGTATGAAATAGGGGTTAACTTTATGCAAGCCTAAATACTATACCATGGCCGCCTTTTGGGTATTCCCATTTAATATTCTGATATGGGCATCCAATCCTGCAGCTGCCGCACTCATGGCATCCTTCATAACCCACCTGCATTCTCAATCCTTCCCACTTATACACCTCAGCCGGGCAGAAAATAGTGCATATTTTATCGGGGCATTTTGTCATACAGATATCATGATCCAATACGGTAAGATGTGATTTGGTGTCTGCCTTAAAACGAACTAAATATTGCTTTTCTTCGATCGTTTTCGTTGACATTATTTCACCGCCTTCCATGCCCTGTACATGTCTTGAAGCACACGAATGGTCCCGCGTTCACTGGTAAAGCTCTTCATAATTTCTTTTTGCTTTTCTTTCTTAGGAGTTCCATCAACTGTAAAAAATTTGCTCGCTGCCCTGTTAAGCATCGGAACATATTCTTTAAAATACTGAGGGTAGTGTTCAAACGTGTGAGTTGCATCTTTATATTTTTCCAGGTCTTTTATAATAAAGCTTTGATAAAGTGTTTCCCTGTACTGATTCAAGCTTGTTTCGCTGAAGTCACCCCGTTTTTTGGCATCAATGATGGTTTCTGCAGCCATTGTTCCGGAAGCCATTGCCATATTGGAGCCTTCGCGGTGTATGGCATTAACCAGCTGTGCAGCATCACCTGCAAGAAGGACACCATCCCCAGCCACTTTAGGCACTGAATGGTAGCCCCCTTCAGGAATCAAGTGAGCCAGATACTCGGCAGATTCTCCTCCTTCTATTAAGGGTCTTACCATAGGGTGTGTTTTTAAATAATCCAGCAGGTCATAAGGCTTAAGCTTCGCCTTAATCATACTTGACAGCGTGGTTCCCACACCAATATTAATACTATCTTTATTTGTGTAAATAAAGGCAGTTCCCAGATTGCCTTTCGTGGAGTCCCCGAATATTTCAATCGTACAGCCCTGGTTGTCTTCCAGGTTAAAGCGGTCATTAATTTTGTCTTTAGAAAGATTAATGACTTCCATTACCGTCAGTGCCACTTCATCAGGGCGAAATTCTTTATGGTAGCCCAGCTGTTTTGCCAGCAGTGAATTTACACCATCTGCCAAAACCACTACATCTGCATATACCTCCCCATCCGGCCGGTCAGTTCTTACACCAACCACTTTTCCATTTTCAGTCAGGCACTCAAGTACGACTGTTTCATTTATTAATAGAACGCCCTGTTCAACCCCTTTTTTTGCAAACCATTGGTCAAATGGCGCCCGGAGTACTGTAAAATTATTATATGGTTCCTTCCCCCACTCAAGACCTTTATAGCCAAAACTCACTGTCGATTCTTTATCCATCATCCAAAACCGCTGCTCTACGACAGGCCGCTCCAGCGGTGCTTCTTTCCAAAACTCTGGAATGATTTCCTCCATTTGCTTACGGTATAAAACTCCACCCATTACATTTTTGCTGCCGGGATATTCTCCTCTTTCAATTTGAAGGACTTTTAGACCGTTTTTGGCGCATGTGTAAGCACAGGAAGTTCCTGCAGGCCCTGCCCCCACCACGATGACATCAAACTTTTCAGACATAACTCATTTCACCCCCTCTTTCCCTTGCTTCCTTTAACTCTTTAATCAGCTTCGGCACAATTTCAAGTGCATCACCCACGATTCCGTAGGTTGCTACATCAAATATAGGTGCGTCTGGATCCTTGTTAATCGCAATAATGAACTCTGAATTCTTCATGCCTACGACATGCTGGATTGCCCCTGAAATCCCAATAGCAAAATAGACCTTTGGGGTAATGGTTTCTCCGGTCTGCCCTACCTGCTGTTCATGCGGCAGCCATCCTGCCTCCACTACATCCCTTGTGCCCCCTACAGTTGCTCCAATTGCATCAGCCAGGTCATGGATCAGCTGGAAATTCTGAAAATCCCCCATTCCTTTTCCGCCCGCAACAACAACATGCGCATCTGCTAAATTCACTTTTTTTGTGACATCTTTCACAATTTTAATTACCTTTGTGCGCATATCATCTTCACTTAGGGTAATCGCTTCTTCTATAACCTCGCCCTGTCTATCTGGATCTGGCTCCAGGGCTTTCATAACCTTAGGACGGACAGTAGCCATCTGCGGCCGGTGCTTTTTACAAAGGATGGTTGCCATTATATTTCCCCCAAACGCCGGGCGGCTAGCTTCAAGCAGCCTTTTATCCACTTCGACATCCAGCATGGTTGTATCAGCAGTCAATCCAGTGCTAAGATCTGTAGCAACAGCACTGGCCAAATCTTTACCATTGGAAGTGGCCCCATAGAGAAATATCTCAGGTTTATACTTTTCTGCAAGATTGATTACTGCCTTCATATAAGACTCCGTCCGATAATCTTTCATCACTTCATGGTCAATAACATATACCTGATCAGCTCCATAAGCGATCACTTCCTGGCATAAAGACTTTATTTCATATCCAAGCAGAACACCGGAAAGAGGCACATCCAGCTTATCTGCCAGCTTTCTGCCTGCACCGAGCAATTCAAGGGAAACCCCTTCTATTTTCCCATCATTTTGTTCTATGAATACCCACACTCCCCGGTACTCATCCATCATGTAAATCCCCCCTAATTATTCCCATTATCGGCTTACAAACAGCTCTTTCTTATCATTAAGCAGCTCCATCAGCTGCTTAACCTGTTCTTCCGCATTCCCTTCAAGCCTCTTTCCGCCTTCCGGCTTGGGAGGAGTAAACATTTTTCCCACTATCGTAGGAGACCCTTTCAACCCGAGCTGTGTACGATCTACTTCCTCAAGATCATTTACAGACCAGATAACCGGCTCATACCTGGCAGCTTTTATCATGTTTGGCATAGGGGAGTATTCTATGCTATTAATCTCTTTTTCAACGGTCAGCAGGCAAGGGACTTGAGCTTGTATTAATTCATATCCGTTTGTAATTTTCCTTTTGATCAGTATCGTTTTTTCACCTTCATTAAGTTCGGATACCTCTATAACATTTGTAACAGGCGGAATATCCAGCCTTCTTGCTATTCCTGGTCCCACCTGGCCGGTATCTCCATCAATGGCATGTTTTCCGCATATGATTAAATCCACAGGCATATCTTTTGAAATACGCTCCAATGCTTTAGACAGAGCATAGCTTGTTGCCAGTGTATCTGCGCCGGCAAATGCACGGTCTGAGATTAAAAAGCCGCGGTCTGCTCCTATTTCGATGCTTTTCTTAATAACAGCAACAGCCTGTGGAGGTCCCATGGATAAAACCGAAATGGTGCCTTTTCCTATGGTCTTTGTTATTTTCACTGCTTCCTGTACTGCATGGGCATCATAAGGATTTAAAATGGCAGGTGCACTGCGCCGGTCAAGAGTGTTGGTTTTGGGATTGATTTTAATAATTTTTGTATCAGGCACTTGCTTGACACACACTACTATGTGCATTTTTTACTTTCCCCCCTCTAAACTTAAAGCTTCTATAAGTATAGTTCGCTTTAAGAGATAGATAAAAAAGCTTTGTATTACGATATGATTCTCGATACATGCATAGTACTGCTATGAAGAATTAATAAGAATTGTGCAGTTCATTACTAAGAAAAGCGAGAACTGGCGCCAACTAAAAAAAAGAATCCTCAACGGATCCTTTTTTTTCTTCCCTATTATATGTTCAATCTATGTGCTTGGAATTTTAAAATTATACAACAGCTTTCTTCCATAAGAGAATCATTTCCCGGAAGGAAATCCTCATTCTTTTCTTTTGTTCCTTCTCTCTTTTAACGACGCATTGATATTCAAAAATTAATTGATCAAGTTCCTGGCTGCAGCGAACCGTTTCCTGGCTCGCCATTCCATTTTTCTTGGCCGTTTCTATCATTGTTTCCCTTTTTTGCTGAATTTCAGTCAGCAGCTGTATTCTTTTATAGCGCAACTTTCTTCCTCCTACTCCTATCCCTTTATCCGATATAAATGTGTCTACTTGAAGCATTATTACAAGAATTTCTATAAATGTAAATAGATTCGCAATATTAGACAATCTTTTTCCGAATTTATTTTTATCGACATCAATTTCAATTCGCCCTCATGGGGTTTCGACACATTCTGCTAAATTTATTATGTGGCATCAACGGGATTTGATAAAAAAATCGCAAGACCATAATATGTTAAAAAAATATCCAATTGTTATAGCAGGAAAATAAAAACCCAATGCCGGGGGCAATGGGTGGGTCATTAAATTATTGATGAACTTCCTTTTTTTCATAAATTGGCACCCATCCTTCTGCGGTAACAAAAATCCGGATGGCTACTACTTTTCGATCCTCCTGAAGAGTAAAATAATGACGGATGTTTTCGGGTACGGATATTAAATCGCCAGGATTCAGGAATACTTCAAAGAACTCTCCATCTTTTCCTTGTATAGCAAAGACTCCATGACCGCTGACAATAAATCTCACCTCATCATCTGTATGATGATGCTCCTGCTGGAAATTCTGAAGAAGCTGTTCTAAATTCGGCGTATTCTCTGAAAGGGAAATTACATCCTGTGCCTTATATCCTCTTCGATCAGAAATATCCTTAATTTCTTCAGCAAATGCAGCCAGAATTTCTTGTTTCTCATCATCGGAAAGTAAATATTTTTCCTGCAGATTTTCAGGCAATTTATCTATTGCCCATTGCTCATAGATAACCTCCTGCTTTTCCAGAAAAGCAGCAACCTCTTCCTGATTCCTAATTTCTTTTTTTGAATTTTTCAGTACGATATATGCCAATCTAATCATTCCTCTCTATTATAATTTTTTTCTCGCATGATTTAATAACAGCAGTTCATATATTAAACTACTTTAATTAGCTGATCGGGCTTATATGCCAGGAGCCTTAACTGATAACGGAACAGAAACTCTGAAGCCTCAAGGATCTTTTTAGCCTCAAAGGAGGTTCTGCCCCATACTGTAATTCCATGATTTCTTATCAAGACGGCACCTGAATCTTCATGTACATGGGAAGAAAAACACTTTGCCAGCGTTGGAATATGCGCATGATTCGGAATAATCGGAATCTCGAGAACAGCATCTTCCTCCCACTTATCAAATGCTTTAATCAGCTCTTGCCCTTTAAATGTAACCGCCGCCTGATCACCATAAATTTCTGAAATGACATTATTGTCAATAGTATGTACATGAAGACTGCATTCAGCTTTCGTTCTTCGATATATCTCAGAATGCAGAAGTGTTTCAGCAGAAGGCTTTAAATGTGTTTCCCCTGCCGGGTGTCCATATTCATCAACAAGGAGAAAGTCTTCATCAGTGCGTTTCCTTTTATCCTTTCCGCTTGCTGTTACGAGGAATTGAAGGGGATGTGAGCTGACCTTAATGGCCAGATTTCCGCTTGTTCCCATAAACCAGTCCCTTTCTGCAAGCTCTTCCTTAATATCTGCAAGCTCATTCCATTTTTCCCCAACTCTGCTCATACCCTCACCTCATTTAATCTTTTTAAAAGCTCAATGCAATCATAGAATGTTTCAAAGGCAGAATGATTTAGGTTCATCTCTTTGCTTTTCTCCAGGAGCAGATCTCTGGCAATGACAAAGTCTGCCTGTTTGGCAGCCTCCAGATCGGTTACTGAATCTCCGATCACCACTTTAAAGGTGTTCTCATCCACCAGTTTCCTCATAATAGAAGGCTTGCAGCAGCCGCAATTCTTATTGCATTTTTCATCGCAGCTATGGGGCCATAAGATATTAATTGTATCGCCGCTAAAATCAGAACTATTGCAGAACACCTCTTCAAAGGGTCCATACTTATCCAGTACAGGAGCCACAAAAAAATCTATTCCTCCGCTGACTATATAAAGCGGTATTTTTTCTTTTTCCAGATAATCGATAAATGGCTGAAATCCCTCTCTTACTCTTGCATTTTCTAAGATGAAATCGGTGATAGCATCTTTCAGACTGCTTGGCAGAAGGGAAAACATCTTTCCTACTCCTTCTTGAATGGTAATTTCCTGTCCCAGAACTTGATTTTTTAACCCCTCCCATTGAGAAGGAGCAAAGTGCTTCATGATATGAATGATGTTATCGTTTTCGGTAATAGTTCCATCAAAATCACAAAATACCGCCACTTTAGCCATTCTTTACAGCCACCTCTTTGTACCCCCACAGATCAATCGCTTTTTTTAATTCAGGGAAGTTTGATGGAGCATCTGTTAAAGAAGCCCCATTTAAAATTAAATCTATCGCCTGGCGGAATGCCAAACCGCCTCCTCTTGCCCCATCCGGATGCCCATGTACGCCACCTCCGGCATTAATTACACTGTCTATTCCGAAGTCTTCGAAAAGCAAAGGTACAAGACCCGGATGGATGCCGGCTGATGGAACCGGAAAGGTTCTTTTGCAGAAATCATTCCTAGTCAGGGTATCCCCAATTGATAAGGCCAGAGTTTTTTCAAGGGCAACCGATCCATAAGGTGAAGGGAATAGAGACAAGTCTGCGCCTGCATACCTGAGGAGTTTGCCTAAAAGCAAAGGATAGGAAATCCCATAAACACTTGAAGCAGAAAGAGCTCCACTAACTGCAGGATGTGCCATGATAGGCAGCCCTATCTCATCATCTTCTCTTAATGACTGCAAAACATCGAGCCCATACGAGAATACGTTGAAGAGAAGAAGATCTGCACCAAGTCTGGATGCTTTCCTTGCCTTATCTTTTAAATCAAAAGACCTGCCTGTTAAATTCACAGCATATAGGGTACGGTGGCCTGTTTCCTCATAAACCTGCCTTAGCACTTCTTTGCCTTCGGTTATCCGGGCTTCAAAAGGTGTAAGGCGGTTTTCAAATAGAATTTCATCATCTTTTACAAGGTCGATGCCGCCAAGGGCCTGTTCCCTCAGCTGCGAAGTTAAAAAATCCATGTCTTTGCCCAGCACCCCTTTGAAGATGCTCATCAGAAGGGGTCTATCATATACATTCAGTTTTTCCCTCAGTCCGTCAATCCCGAATCGTGGCCCAGGAAAAAAGCTTTTAAGTTCATTGGAAAACTGTAAATCTAACAATTTAATCTTTCCATCCAATGATAGTTTTCCAAAGACTGTTGTTAATATTGCCGGTAAATCAGGACTGAAATTAACAGTTGGATAGGCAATCTTAATGACTGCGGCTGTTTCCTTTTTTTCTTCATCTTTAGTATAGTCTTCAACAGAAACGACCCTGCCTTTATGCTTTTCCAGCTGCTGTTTTTCTAGTTCCGGCAAATGGGTCCATGACCCGACCGTTAAGCCTAAAGCGATCTCCTCGGCCTTTTTCTCCGGGTTATGTTTTTCATCATGAACCAGATACGTTGCAATAATTTCACTCATGTATATTCTTCCTTTCAAAAATCAAAGAATGAAAACAATAAAAAACCTCTTCAAATAAGAAGAGGTTAGGATAGCAATCTAACATCTTCTTATCTTTCAGCTATAAGCTGCAAGATTTAGCACCGTGCTCATGTATAAGTCGGTTGCCGGGCTTCATAGGGCTAGTCCCTCCGCCTGCTCTTGATAAGAAAACGAAACGAGTATTCAGTTAATTTAGAATTAAAATTTAATTAGAATTATGACAGTGCTTAATATTTTTGTCAATTGAATTATGAGAAAAATTTAAAATAAATTTAATTTTTTTATTCTGCCCACTGCTTCTTTAAGTCTCTCCTCAGATGTCAGTAAACCCGCTCTCACATACCCTTCTCCAAAATCACCAAATCCGATGCCTGGTGCAACCGCAATATGCGCTTTATCCAAGAGATAGTCAGCAAACTCTTCCGATGTAAATTGTTCAGGGACCTTGAGCCATGCAAAAAAAGAGCCTTTAGGAGCTTGAACATTCCAGCCGATTTCCCTGAGGCCAGAGATGAATGTATTACGTCTGGATTCGTATATGGAATTCAATTCTTTAACACAATCCTGTGGTCCTGACAGAGCAGCTGCTGCAGCTTCCTGAACAGCACCAAACAAGCTGACGTATAGATGATCCTGCATAAGGTTCAGTGCTGCGATGACACTTGCATTTCCAGCTGCAAATCCAACTCTCCAGCCTGCCATATTAAATGTTTTTGAAAGTGTATAAATTTCAATTCCGACCTCTTTTGCCCCTTCTGCCTGAAGAAAGCTTTCAGGCTTTATGCCGTCAAAGCCAATTCCTCCATATGCAAAATCATGGACGATGCAAATACCATGGCTTCTGCTCAAATCAACTGTTTCTTGAAAAAAGTCCTTGTTTGCCACTGCTCCAGTGGGATTATTTGGATAATTAAGGAACATCAGTTTTGCTGCATTAAGCTGGTCTGCTGACAATTCACTGTATACTGGCAGGAAGTTATTTTCTTCTCTTAGAGACATTGTCACCATTTTTGCTTTGGCAAGTGCAACACCTGACCAATAATCAGGATATCCCGGGTCCGGAACCAATACGCTGTCCCCAGGGTTTAAAAGGCATTGAGGGATTTCAACCAGTCCGGCTTTACCACCAAAAAGGATGGCTATTTCGGTTTCAGGATCCAATTCAACATTAAATTCCCTTTTATAAAAGTCAGCAGCTGCCTTTTTTAAATACGGGAAGCCCTGGAAAGGGGAATATTTATGGTTTTGCGGATTATCGGCTGCACTTTGAAGACTCTTGACAATATGCTCTGGTGTAGGCATGTCAGGATTGCCCTGTCCAAGATTGATGACATCATGCCCTTGTTGGAGTTTTCTCCCCACTTTGGCTGTCAAAGATGCAAAAAACTGTTTAGGCAGACTTTTCAAAAGATCTGATTGCGGATAATTTACCAAATTGTTCACCTGCTTAAAAAAAAGATTGAAAATATAGTCACAAATGATATAACGTAAATGGTAAGATGTAAAGTAAAATTTTGAAAATTTCCATCTATCGGACTAATTTTACCATAAGGATATGATGATTGCGGGGGAGTTTTATGAAATTAAAGATTGCCTGTTTGCAAATGGATATTGCATTTGGAAAACCTGAGGATAATTTTAAAGCAGCCGAAATCATGATTAAAAAGGCGCTTAGGGATAAACCGGATGTTATTGTGCTGCCGGAACTTTGGACGACTGGTTATGACTTGACCAGATTGGGTGAAATTGCAGACCAGGATGCAGAATCATCGCTAGTCTTTTTGAAAAAGGCCGCACAGAGCAATCGGGTTCATATGATTGGCGGATCTGTTGCAAAGAAAACACCCGAAGGCATTTACAACACTCTGCTGATTGTAGATAACCAAGGTGACCTTATACATGAATACAGCAAGCTGCACTTGTTCAAGCTGATGAATGAACATCTCTATCTGAACGGCGGGACAGCCAAGGGAGTTTTTTCACTGGAAAATAGGAAGTTTGCAGGGATGATTTGTTATGATATCCGTTTTCCTGAGTGGGTGCGGACCCATACAGCGGAAGGTGCTGAAGCTTTATTTGTAGTAGCTGAATGGCCATTGGCCCGGCTGGCACATTGGCGGGCACTTTTGATTGCGCGTGCCATTGAAAACCAGTGCTATGTAATTGCATGCAACCGCTCCGGGTCTGATCCTGACAATGTCTTTGCTGGCCATTCGATGATTATAGATCCTTGGGGAGTAGTGCTTGCAGAAGGTTCTGAAACGGAAGAAATCCTATATGCTGAGATAGACCTGGATAAAGTGAAAGAAGTCCGCAGCATGATTCCGATTTTTACCGATCGCAAACCGGATTATTACTATTGAAGGCATGCAGGGCCCTAACTGGGGCCCTGCCTTGCTTTACCCTTCTATTTTCGCCCACATTTCCGGAGGGTTTAATTCATAAATGCCATTTTCCCTGTACATATAATGATTTATAATAAATTCTCTGCGTATCGTAGCATAGTCTTCATGATACTGTTGAATATATTCGTTAAGCTCTTTTTCTTCATATTTTTTCCCCATTTTCAATCCTTTGATTAGATGCTCAAAAACCATGAGTCTCTTCTTCCTCTGTGCAGGAATATTCTTCAGCTTTCCATCTTTGGTAAAGAAATTTTCAATAACCTTCTGGCTTTCTATATTTTGTTCTTCCATTTTCTTAACCTCCTCTTTATCTGCCAATTTTGCAAGAACACCTGATTGATGTTTCAGTACGGATTCATTTAAATAAAAATAAACAGTATTTTTATCTCTTCTCTGATAAACAAGGTTTATTTCCCTCAGTTTATTTAAATGATGAGTAATGGTTGGCGGAGTTAAACCAAGCTTCCCCGCTATCGCCTGTCCATGCAAAGGACCTTTGGCAAGGAGAAAAACAATCCTGATTCTGGTTGGGTCTCCCATTGTCTTATAAAAAGCTACTAAACGATTTAATTGCATATTTTCAGCGCCCTCATTTCGATCGATATCTAATTAGATGATAATCGAATCCCACTCATTCAGTCAACCATATATATAATACCCCCATAAAAAAATCACCTAAGAGGTGATTGTTAAGATTGAGCTATTTTATATAATTAGACCCTTCGAGTGCTAGCAGTACTTCTTTAATTTCAGTCCTGTTTCCTGCATAACCCGTTAACGATTTATTTTTTCCAATCACGCGATGGCATGGAATAATGATCGGAAGGCGATTGGCCTTGTTTGCCTGACCAATGGCACGCACTGCTTTTTCTCTCCCTATTTTAAAAGCAATGTCCTGATAACTTCTTGTCTCTCCAAATGGGATTAGGCACAGCTCTTTCCAGACTGCCTTTTGAAATTCAGTGCCATGAGGTTCTATGGGGATGTCAAACTCTTTCCTATGCCCTTCAAAGTATTCCTCAAGCTGATTTGTACACCTTTTAATTAAAGAGTCGGAGGGATCCAATTTCAATGATAAAACGTCTTCCCCTTCGAGAAAATCTTCTTCCCCAATGTATAAAGCCGAAAGGATTCCATTCTCAATGACAATGTAAATGTCTCCTGCCGGTGTGTATGTTTTAGAATAAACTCTGCCTTTCATTTCATTCCCGCCTTTAAAGAATAGGGCAAATGGATGTGGAATACAGTTCCTTCCCCCAATTTGCTTTCCACTTCAATTGTTCCCTTGTGTTCTTCAATAATTTTATATGTAACCATTAAGCCAAGTCCAGTGCCTCTTTCCTTTGTAGTATAAAAAGGTTCACCAAGCTTTTTTATTTTATGCGCAGGAATTCCTGTCCCTTCGTCCCTAATGGATATGTGAACTTTATGGTCAAACCCTTTCTGAATGGATACAGTAATATATCCACCTTTAGGCATGACTTCAATGGCATTTTTTATAATATTGATAAAGACCTTTTTCATTTGATTGGATTCACAGAAAACATTGGGCAAATTCTTTTCATAATAAGTCCTGAATTGAACATTATGGAGCACAGCCTGAGCACTAAGGAGATCGACTGTTTCCTTCATGATTTGAGATATGTCTTTTTCCACAAATTTGACAGCTTGAGGCTTAGCAAGTATAAGAAATTCATTAATAATTGAATCAATCCTGCTAAGCTCAGTGGTAATCACATTGAAATACATAGTATGATCTTCCTTCACACTGTCCTCAAGCAGCTGTATAAAGCCTTTAAGTGCTGTCATGGGGTTTCTTATCTCGTGGGCAATCCCTGCTGCCAATTCTCCAATCACATGCAAAGTGTCTGATTTCCGAAGCTGTTCTTCCATTTCCAGCTTCTCAGTAATGTCTTTAAATGTTGTCATACTGATATTAGAAAAAATATTCAGCTTGTTGGAAAACTCAAAAAATTTCTTTCTGCCTGATTTCAGAGTAATGGAAAGGTTACCGTCTGATTGCCCCGCAGAGTGTATGTTTTTTATCTGCTCCTTTAATTCATCATCGGTTATATTGCAGTCATTTAAAATACTATGCAGCGAAACACCAATAAGCTCCTTTTTTGTCATCTGGAGCATTCTCTGACCTGATTGATTAATATCGACTATTTCAAACTGATTGTTCCAGAGCAGAATCCCTTCAAGGGCACCTTCAAATATCATGCGAAATTTTTGTTCGCTTTCCCTCAAGCTTTTTTCCATAGCGTGACGCTCACTGACATTTCTAAAGATTGTCATATGGTAGCCTTCAACGGAGTTCAATTTCACTGTAAACTCCAAAGATTTGAACTGGCCATTTGGCATAAGAAAAACTAGCTCATCCCGTATGCTTCCCTTAACGAACATCTCTTTAACAATGCTTTTGTATCTTTCCGATTTTTCATATACAAAATCTTTGATCTTTTTATTGAGAAGCTCATCATGAGTACATTCAAAAATTCGGCAAGCAGCTTCATTCGCATCAATGATCTCACCATTTCCACGCCAAAAAATGATTCCATCCAGGGCTTCAATAAATAGGTCAGCATACAGCTCTTCATTCTTTTTCACTTTTCGTTCGAGGAGCCGCTTACTCGTTACATCTCTTAATATACACATATAAAGACCGTCCTCATTAAGGATGCTGGTAGTAAAATCAAACTCTATTATCGTTCTGCCGTTATATATTGGCAGAATGCCCCTGACACTTTCCTTCTTCTTTAATAATTCCCTTTGCTTTTCAAGCTTGAAATGTCTATTTTTCGGCACGATATCAGACAGTCTCCTGCCGATCAGGTCTTGTTTATCAGTCTTTATACTTTCAGCAAATGATGGATTGACATCAACAATTCTCTCCTGGCTATCAAAAATTAAAATTCCATCATTTGAGCGTGAGAATATATTATATTTAAGTGAATGATTATTGGCCAAAATATTATTTTCCTTTTCCAAAGTCTCAATCCTGGCATAGAGTCTCCTGATTTCTTGATTCATAATGACCACTCTATTTCCTCCTATTGGGATATGCAATTAATTAAATATTTCTACAATATCTGACTAAAACCTTTAAATCTCCGAGAAAACTGTCTTATTAATTTTTCATCTCAAATGTCTAGGGAAAGGACAAGGCATACCCTGTGTAGAGAGTATGCCTGGATTTTACAATTTGAATTTTGCAATCATCTCATTTAATTGTTCTGCCAATTCCGACAAGGACTGTGCATTTTCTGAGATTTCCTCCATTGAATGGTTAGTCTGAGCCATTGATGCACTCGTTTGTTCGATGCCTGCCGCAGATTCCTCAGACACTGCGGCAATATTGCCAATGGACTGGTTCATATGGGCAGAATTAATGGATACCTGCTCGAGGCTGCGGGAAATGTCACTGACATTATTGGACATTGAGTTAACTGCCTCATAAATTTTCTGAAATGTTTGTCCTGTCAATTGAATTTGCCCGGTTCCCTTTTCAACTTGAACATAGCCTGTTTGAAGGGATGTGGCCACACTGTTTGACTCCGTTTGAATACCCCCGACAATCTTAGTGATATCTGAAACCGAGAATGATACCTGCTCAGCCAGTTTCCTCACCTCATCTGCCACTACTGCAAAACCTCTTCCATGCTCACCGGCTCTGGCAGCTTCAATTGCTGCATTTAATGCCAGAAGGTTGGTCTGGTCTGCAATTTCCTTTATAACCTTAACTAATCTGGAGATTTGTTTTGTCTGATCATCAAGTCCATTTACCTTGTCAACAGAAGACTTCATTATTTGGTTAATTAATCTCATTTGTTCCTGGGATTCTTTCATTAGCTTGTTTCCATTCTCAGTAAGCGATAGCACCTCTGTGGAAGCACTCTTTATTTCATTACCGCTGTATGAAGCTTCTTTCACTTTTTCCAGGTACTCGTCCATCATTAAAGATAAACGCGTTGCAGAACCCGCCTGATCCTCGGCTCCTCCGGACAGTTCCTGCATGGTTGAAGCCACCTGCTGACTGGCTGCTTTTACTTCATTTGCAGCAATATTCAGTTCTCCGCTTCTTTCTGTCACATACCCAGAAACTGCATTAATTTCCTGAATCATGGTCTGCAGCTTTATTTTCATGGAGTTCATGGCTCTGCTAAGCTGTGCTACTTCATCATCACCTTCATATTCCACTGAATTTGCATTGAGGTTTCCTCCTGCAATTTCATTTGAGAATTGGACAATGGCAGTTAGTTTTTTAGAAATTATACTTCCAATAAAAAGGATGCTCGCGATTCCCAGGATAGCAGAAATGATGATTGAAATACCAAGTACTATTAAAGTAAGGATAAGACCATATTTGGCAGAAGACACAGCCTTTTGCTGATCCTCCTTCATCATTCTGCCAAGGGTATTTAACTTATCAACCGTTTCAGAAATAATATTATCTGCCTGCAATTTCCCCAGCCTATATTCTCTTGCATGCTGCAGTTTTACTTCTGGCTCGATGACATCATGAAATAAACTGGTGATTTTTTGATCATTTTCATCGATTTGCCTAAAAAGGGTTTTTGATTTTGAATCGCTCAGTTCCGGAGAAATTTCCTCTTTCAATTTATTAAAATCCTCTGTCAGCTCATCAAATGTTTTTAAATGTTTGGGGTTGGAGTCAATGATAAAGTTTCCAATCGTGCTCCCTTTATGATGAAAAGTGGCCGCTGATTCTGTAATCTTAATGGCTTTTTCCCCAGAATCCTTAACAGTCTCCAGTTTTGAATTGGCAATTGTCAGCAAGAAGAAAGTTAGAACGGTGGAAACCGTGAATAGTCCAATGGTCACAAAAAGCGCAACCCCATATTTCTGGCCAAGCTTCAGGTTCCTCCACCATTTCGTGCTCGCCATTTTATTTAAATACTTGCCTATTTTAAACTTTTTTGACCTGGACGATTCTTTTCTTTCCTTATTGCCAGGTATAAATTTTCTTACCCCTTTCAACATAACTTCCCCCTTTATGATTGAACCAGATGCGAACAATTGAACTAGTATGTACCTAATTCTTTTTTACTATTCTTTCAATTCATTATAATAGAACAAAAAAGACATTTGAAGATTATTTTTCCAATTTTTCATTTTAATAAAGCCTTCCCTGCACCTATTCCCTTTAAAATCTTACCTTAAAAAACCTGATTTTCTCACGTCAGCATCAGTCATGACATACTAATCGGACTACTCCCTTTTATCTGCGACAAAAATGATTTTCTTTAAATAAAATTTGAAACAGATTTAAATTAAATCCATTCAAGCCATATAATATATGAAGTAACAAGCAATATTTATTTGTATAACAGTAATTTCTAATTAGTATGACAGCATTTTCAGAGTTAGAAGTTTTTACTTTTTCTGTAAATTAAACCTTCTATTTACACGAGAAAAGAAGTTTGCTTCATGTTAAAGTGGGTAAAGAAAGAAAGAGTATTTATGGGGGTCTTTAATAGAGGAGGACTTATGAAACAACGTGACTATTACTTCGACAACACGAAGTTTATTTTAATCTTCTTTGTCGTTTTCGGACATTTACTCCGCTCTTTTATTGAAGATAATGAAACAATCTATACTTTATATAAGGTAATCTACACGTTCCATATGCCAGCATTTATACTGGTATCCGGTTTTTTTGCAAAAGGCTTTTATAAAAAAGGCTATATAAAGAAAATTGCAAAAAAGCTCATACTGCCATATATTATTTTTCAGGTTATTTATTCGATCTTCTATTATTTTTTATATAATAAAGGCACCTTTGAGTTGGATCCTTTTAACCCGCATTGGTCTTTATGGTTCCTGATCAGTATGTTTTGCTGGAATATCATGCTTTTATTCTTTGCAAAGTATAAAGCGGTTTATTCCCTGGCAGCTGCTTTTATCATTGGGCTTGCTGTTGGATATGCCGATTGGATTTCAAACTATTTAAGTTTATCGAGAACATTTGTGTTCTTTCCTTTATTCCTATTGGGTTATTATTTAAAGAAGGAGCATTTCTATGCGCTATTCCAGCCAAAGTTCAGAATTAGTGCATTAGCAATCTTTGCTGTAGTCTTTATAGGCTTTTACCTCTATCCTGAAGTGGATTATAAGTGGCTGCTTGGCTCAAAGCCATATACTGAAATGGGGGCAGCTTCAATTGGGGCAGTCTTAACGAGATTGGGCTTTTATGTCCTAAGTTTAATAATGGTATTTAGCTTCTTTGCTTTTGTGCCCCGCAAACAATATTTCTTTACTGATTTAGGAAAAAATACACTTTATGTCTATCTGCTTCACGGATTCTTTGTACGGGTATTCAGGGAAAGTGATGTACAGGGCTTTTTCAGCAAACCGGAAAACTTCCTGCTGCTTGCCGGAATATCGCTGCTGCTGACTTTGCTTCTCTCAAGCAAACTGATTACTTCATTTGCGCAGCCTATTATAGAACTGAGAACATCACAGCTAAAGAAGCTAAAAGATAGATCAAAGGCATATGCCAGATTTTATCGTAAAAAACTTACAAGTTAGAACAGAAACCGGTCATGTATTAATGGCCGGTTTTTACTTTAGTCATAACTATTGACCATTTTTGATTATGGGATTATAATAAATAACTGTGTTATATTATTTTGTCCCAGTAGCTCAGCTAAGCGTAAACATCCCTGAATTACATCCCTGTAGCTCTGTTTCGACGCATTTGCTCCCTTGTATTGGGCTTGCAGAGGAAAAAACAGGATATACCAGTCTTATCTGCACTACAAAAAATATACTTACGCCAATATGTCCCAGTAGCTCAGCTGGATAGAGCGACAGCCTCCTAAGCTGTAGGTCGTGAGTTCGAATCTCGCCTGGGACGCTACAAAAGAAAAGCGCGAAACCCATTTATATCAAGGGTTTTGCGCTTTTTATTTTATTCAATATGTTTATTCCTAATCCTTAGAATACCAAGTTTGGGGTCGGTTTGGGGTCGAACCGATTTTTATTTATGATTTCATACCTCTAATCGGCCACTAAAGCCCCTGTTGTTGGTTAAGACATCAGTGTTGTTTAAAAAGAAAAAGCTGCCTGATTAGCAGCTAATGTTGAAGTTAAGAATCCGTTAGTTAATTACATTCATCTTCAATAACACATGAATATATTAAACATAAAAAAGTGTAATAGAGGAATCACATTAATCGGGACTTCTCAAATTTATGCTGATAAACACTTCAAATAAGTTATGATTATTCACTTTGTGACCGATAACCTAAATCCAAATAATAATTATTTTAATATTCGACGTGCAATTCGGTTAAACAATTCAACTGCATGCGGAAGAATTTCTTCTTCAATATCAAACTTTGGATTATGATGCGGTGCGGGTATAGTGGAACCTACAATCATATAAGTCCCTTTTCCCCCTAAATCTTGGACTCGTTTTATCATAAAGCTAGCATCTTCACTCCCGAGTCCTTTACCATCACCATTTCCAAATGTTGTAAATCCTTCTGCTTGCTTTGCCTCTTCTATAGTTAACTCAACCAGTTCATTGTCACAGGTAATTGGGATAGCGGCACCAATAACTTCAATTTGATGATCAAGCTCATGCATAGATGCACTGTGAGTAATGATATTTCTAACTCTCTCCTCCAAATCTTTATTCTCCTCTTCGGTAAGACCCCTAGTCTCAATATTCATTTTTGCATATTGGGGAATGATATTAGTTGCTGTTCCACCCTCTAAGATTCCTACGTTAACTCGGGTGGGTCCTGTACTAAAGCGCGGGATAGCATGTATATTTAATAAGGCGGTACTAGCACCCAACAAAGCATTTCTACCCATTTCCGGATTACCGCCTGCGTGAGCAGCAACACCATAGTAGTGAGCTATCATTTTCGTGGAGGAAAGGAAGTGCGTTGAACCACCATGGAACTCACCAGTCGGAACATCTGCACCTAGATGATGACAAAACATATAATCCACATCATCTAATAACCCCTTCTGTACAATTGCATATGCTCCGCGAACTCCTTCCTCTGCTGCCTGAAATATCAGCTTTATTGTCCCAGCAAACTGACCATCCGCCAGTTTTTCAGCGAGCCCCAAGCCTATGGCAGTATGGCCATCATGCCCACAAGCATGCATATTCCCTTCATATTTTGAACGGAAACCATTTACTTTAGGATAATGGTTCTCATCCTGACTCTCTGCAATTGGCAAGGCATCCATATCAAAACGAAATGCAACGGTAGGACCCGGTTTTATACCTTTTAAAACTCCAATTACAGTAGTATAGCCACCTTTCATTTTCTGAAGTATATTCGGATTAGCACCATCCAGTAATGCCCTTTGATATGCCATCTCTAAAACCGCATTGGATGGAACTCCTCTCATAAAATCTCCGTCCATTGCATCTCTCCCATAGATTAAATGATATCCAAGCGAGTTTAACAGCTCCACTATCTTTGAAGCCGTTCGAAATTCAGTAAATCCAACCTCAGGGTGCATATGAAACTCTCGCCTTAAAGCTATAATATCCATTTTTGATCTCCTCTACTAAATTTTTTAGAACTCTAGCATTTCCCCTCTCCTATAAAACTGGAGTTGGTCTCTTAAACCAAACTTTTTATAATAATCCACCTTATTCTTTCTGGCATTACACCATTTTTTTCACACCGTGAATCTTCGCTTCCTTCAAAAATCATTCGTTGAATGAAATCGTGAAAAATCAAATCTTTTTTTTTCATTCTTCTAAGGGACACTCAAAAAATTAGTATATATGAAAATACTGTTGAATCTCATTTTTATCATTTGTTAAGTTTAATGCTAGCATAAGAAGAATCCTTGCTTTTGGAGGATTTAATGATTCAGATACGATATATGCGTGTTGATTATCCATATCAGTACGGCTAACAATTCCCGTATTGAGTCGAGATGATCGTATGACGATAACCCCTTTGTTTATCGCATCATGAATTCCAGCCTCTGCTTCTTTAGAGATTGTATAGCCCCCAGCAGTAGTTACAATGATTCCCTTTGTATCTGCTTGAACGGCTGCGTCGTATAAATATCGTTCATCTCCTTGATGAGTATATATAATTGAAACCTTAGGCAGCTTACTAATGGAGCTAACATCAAATATGGTTTCAGTCGTATGAAGATAGGTGATATCTTTATAATAAAAATAAACTTTCCCACCAACAATTGATCCGATATAACCTTGTTCGAGAGCTTTAAACGAATCGACTGCTGTAGCATTCATTTTAGTGATATAACGTGCAGAACCAATTCGGTCATTAAGGACAACTAATACACCTTTTCCATGAGCTTCTTGATTACAAGCAACTTTTACACCATTGTAGATATTCAACGGACCATCTGCACTTATCGCTGTTGCAGGTCTTACTGCTCCAACAATCACGACTGGTTTATGGCTTTTAATCACTAAATGTAAAAAATAGGCGGTTTCTTCCAGTGTATCTGTACCATGTGTGATCACAACACCATCTATTTCTTCATCTAATAATATGTCATTGATATATTTACTCAGTGTCAATAGTCGTTCTGTTGTCATATCAACACTATCAATATTAAACAATTGTTCAACTTTTAAATTTGCAATGTTGACTAAATCCGGTACTTCTTTTAATAAGTCATCAATAGACAAAGCTCCTGGTTGATAGCCTGTGGTCATTGTACTCGAAGTTCCAGCCCCTGCAATTGTTCCACCGGTTCCAATAATTTTTATCGTTGGCTTACTTTCCATGCTTCTCTCCTATATTCTCTATTACATCCAACTAGCTCCTCTTGGTTTATTTCGATTTTATACCTGCACCACAAAGAGGTATTATTATTTTTTCATCCGATTTTTTTCCATATTTTAAATAACCGGCATAGTTGGTCGCTGATGTCACTTCAACATAAAAACCTTTTTCACTAAGCTTCTCCCGTGCTCTTAGAATCTCATCTTCTTGAATCTCAATAAATGTACCATTTGTTTCCCGTACAGCTTCTAAAATTTGTTTTGAACGTGCTGGAGCTGCAATGGCGATCCCTTCCGCTAAAGTACCTTCGTTCATAATAGGTTTCGCTGTTACCTCACCATGTTTGTAGGCATTTACAAGAGGCGCACAATTCGCTGCTTGGATAGCAATGATTTTCGGCATTCTTTCTATTAATCCATTTCCCAATAACTCTTTAAAACCATAATATGCACCAAGTAAAAGTGTACCGTTACCAACTGGAATTATTAATGCATCAGGCGCACCTTTTAATTGTTCAAAAACTTCATAAGCATATGTTTTTGTTCCTTCATAAAAGTATGGATTATACACATGACTTGCGTAAAATACATTTTCATTTTTTACTGCTTTTTGGGCAGCAGCTGCAATGTCCTCTCGTGTACCACGAATTTCTTTAATCGTTGCACCATGAGCTTTTACTTGAGCAATTTTTTTCGGGGATGTTTCGTCGCTTAAATAAATATCACAGGCAATATTACAACGTGCTGCATAAGCTGCAATCGCCGTACCTGCATTACCACTACTATCAGCAATGACCTTTGATACCCCTAATTCTTTAGCCTTCGTCATCAAAACAACGGCCCCTCGATCTTTAAAGGATAATGTAGGCATCATATAATCAACTTTTACATACGTATTTGGCTCCATAGGATCTAGAACGATTAATGGTGATTGACCTTCACCCATTGTCACGGATTCCCATGTCTTAGAATCTTTTGCGAATGGCATAGTTTCAAAATAACGCCATAATGAGTTTGGATAGTTATTCCAAGCTTTAATATCAACTTTCGGGGTATCTTTTACTATGTTTAATACTCCCCCACATTCACATTTCCATATAGTTGGTGTAATATCATGCTTTTTCCCACAACTGTTACAAATAAATTGTTTCATCGTTAATCAACCCTTTAAATGATATTAACTAGATTTTTTCATACAAAACAGGAAAAAAATATGACTAAATATATGCAATGGCATCAATTTCAATTTTGAAGCCAAAATGTAATTGATTAGTTGGTACAACGGTACGTGCTGGTTTATGTTCACCGAAAAATTCCTTAAAAACAGCATCTACTTTATCCCATAATTTCACGTCCGGAGTATATAATGTCATACGCAAAATCTTCTCTTTTTTACTTCCAGCTGCTTCTACAATCATTTCCACATTCTTAAGTGCTTGTAATGTTTCTTCTTCGATTGTGCCAAATTTCTTTTCACCGGTTTCTGGATTAATGGCAAATTGCCCTGATACATAGACAGTGTTCTGATGAACTGTTGCTAATGCATAGTGTCCATTAGATTTTAAATTTCCTACTTCAAAGATGCTTTTCATTTGATTCCCCTTAACTTGACTTATTTTTGATTTCATCCAAATAACTACTTTGGAAATGCCTAACTTAGATGCGACCTTCTCAACAGATCCTTCTTATAAACAGTTTTAATGTTGGAAACTACTAAAGCTCTTATTTTCCATTAAATATTATTCGTAAATATTTAAAAGTTTTCCTCTGCCAAGTGATATAGCTTTTTCATATACAGCGACTGCAGCAGCTGTATCTTGAATCGCACTACCTGTGGTATCAAAAATAATAATTTCCTCAGAATTTGTTCGTCCATCAATTTTACCAGTAACAATATCCCCAAATTCTCCATAAACATCCCCAGTAGACATTAGATTTGCATCCATAGCATGATGGAGCTCTCCTACATGTGCACATTGTTCTAGAATATCCACAACTAGTTTTCCACTTGCCAAAAGTTGCGGGTCAAGTTCTTGTTTATCTGGGCTGTCTGCACCAACTGCAGAAATGAAGGTCCCAGGGCGAACATACTCTTCGTGCAGAAAGAATTTTTTTGCAGAAGTACAAGTAATAATAATATCGCTTTTAGGTGCAACATCGGCTAAATTATCAGTAGCCTCAATGTTCACTTTAAGCTCCTCTGACATTTCTTTCGAAAATTTTTCTATCTTGTTCTGGTTAGTTCCCCATACGTATACTTGAGAGATAGAAGAAATGACATTCATAAGAGCCTTCAGCTGAACTCTCGCTTGGTTTCCACTGCCACAAATAGTGACTGTTGATGAGTCTGAACGGGCAAGATATTTTGCTGCCACTGCTGTTGTTGCAGCAGTACGCTTTGAGGTGATTTCCGTTGAGTCCATGATGGATAAGGGTCTCCCATTCGAACCATCAAACAGTATAATCAATCCGATAATGTTTGGTAAGCCGAATTTGGTGCAATTTCCGAAAAATCCGCCATTTGCTTTCAGTGCAAAATACGTCTTGTCAATTTTAAGTCCGCCACTCTTAATATGAAATTCTCCGTCTTCTACATCCGCGTGCATTAATCCTGGAACTAGAGCTCGACCTTCAGACCATTTTCTAAAAGCACTCTCCATTGCCGTTAAGTAATCATTAGATGAAATCATGGAGGCAATTTCAGACCTACTAAGAAGTAGAAACTCAGTGTTTCCCATTGCACTTAAATCGATCATTGTAACTCATCCTTTCCATTATCAAATTTGTGAATAAACTGATTCAATCAGTCCAAACTCTATAAGAGATCTTATAATTGAAACTGAGAATACAAAATTATTTACTGCAGTTTTGCCCGGCAGTCGATAGGGATTTCTTCAACAACTTCGCCTTTGGAAAGCAAATAAGCTTTTTCATATAAATTACAAACCGGACAAATATGGTTTGGGATAATTTGTACTTTATCTCCAATATTTACTTGATTACGGAAATCTCCATTGTAAATGATCGCATGTTCGTCGAAAACACCGTGAATATAGACATCTTCAAACTCCTTTATACGCCCCAAACCATTTGTGGTTGTATGGCCCTCGCTTCGTGTTTGGGCTGTAATTCCTTTTGCCCCAACATCTGTAATCACCCGTTCATTAGTAGGTTTACTGATGATTGTTGTAAGGACCGATGCTGCACATCGCTCATATGTGCCAATAACGTTTGCCTGTGAGGAATCCATTAAAATATAGGTACCAGGCCTAATTTCAGTAACCCCGTCCGGTATCTCGAAATTGAGCATGAAAGGAGGAGTCGAGCCAATACTTATTACTTCAGGTTTAACTCCCATCTCTTCTGCTATTCTTGCAAAGTGCAAGGTTCGGTTTACACTTTCAAGATAAAGCTCTTTACATTCATCAATGTTTTCAGCTTTGTAGGAATGCCCATCATGTGAAAAAATCCCTCTAAGTTCAACATGTTTACAAGCCTTTACGTTTTCTAATAGTGTTCTGAAATCACTTTCTTCAATAATCCCTGAGCGTTGTTCTCCTACTTCAATTTCAATTAGAACCTGGGCTTTTTTCTCTGCTCCTTTGAATACTTCTTCAATTTCAGTTACATGGTAAATATTATCTATACCAAACGAGATATCGATGGTCTCAGCTAATTTTCTAATTCGTTGAATTTTTGATTTTCCAACAATCTCATTGGCAATAAAGATGTTTTTCAAGCCGTTTTTAGCCATAATTTCAGCCTCACCGACTTTTGCTACTGTAATTCCAACTGCGCCTAATTCTTCTTGTAATCTAGCAAGCTTAGGCATTTTATGAGTTTTGGTATGTGGACGTAAATGTACTTTATGTTCATTAGCGTAATTTTGCATGAAGCGAAGATTATCCATCATTATTTCTCTATCAATTAAAAGTGCTGGTGTATCTAACTCAACATATTTCATTTTATCGGCTCCTTTTTATTTTTTTGACAAGCTTGTGGGAGTGAGTATTTTCATGGTTGCAATTGAGTAGGTAGGATTTAAAAAACTTTTTTATCAACTAACCGATGACCAAAGTAGTAATTAGTTTAAGTTAATTGTAAAAATTACAAAGGAGATTAACTATTCAATTCAAGAAAAGAAAATTTTATATATTTTAAATTGAAAACACATAAAAAATTATATAAAATAAAACTAAATCATTATTATTTATTAAAATTATATAAAAAGTTATACAAAAGTCAACACAATAAGGATTTTTATATAAAAAAATATATATTTCATGTTAGAAATGATTCAAATAAATAGATATCGTTTAAAAAGAAGGGACCATCTTATGAATATCAATAATAAAGAATTAAAAAAGTACATCCCAATCGCTAATTTAATCGCAAAGACTTTTGGACGGAATTGTGAGGTCGTCATTCATGACTTAACCGTTCCTCAAAACTCAGTGATTTACGCTGTTAATAATCATGTAACAGGAAGAAAAGTTGGACAGGCTTTCGATCACCTAGTGAAGCAAGTGCTTCTATCTAGTAAATTTGAGAACGATTATTTGGCAAATTATAAAATACGTACCGACGATGGAAAGGAAATAAAATCATCTACTGCTTTAATTAGAGATTCGAACGAAAAAGTTATTGGGGCACTTTGTGTTAATTATAGTTTGGAAAGCATGATTCATTTTAAGGAATTTCTAGATGATTTTATGGGTATTGGACAAGATGAGGAAGAAAAAGAAAAAGAAAATGTGGAACTTATGGAAAATGTAGTAGAAATTGCAGACGATTTAATAGATCGCATTATTGCCAATTACGGAACCGAAGAGTTAAAAAGAAAAGAAAAAATTAAATTAATCAAGTTTATGGATGAGAAAGGGATATTTCTAATCAAAGGATCTGTAGATAAAGTGGCAGAAAAGCTTGGTATTTCAAAAGTTACCGTATACAGTTATTTGGATGAAATAAAAAAAACAATTGACTGAGAAATGAAAAAACCAGTTTTATATAACTGGTTTACAGTGTAGACAAAAGGCATTTGGAAATGTCCTCATTTTCCAAACGCCTTTTAATTTTATAGATAATTTTTTTCCCTATTTAAGAATGATATTACTGAGAATGTGAAGGAAATCAATCCTGAAGGCTGCTTTGCCGTTTTAATACTTATATTCTATAATGAGTTTTGCAACTGTAAAGTTGCTATGACTAGATAAGCCCTTTCTTCGGATGGAGCTTTTTATATTGCCTGCTGGATTAAAGTCAGGTAATTCTTGCCGAAATAATTATTGGGTGATAACATGTATGGAAGTATAGGTATCAATTTAAGAATGTTAAGGTTCGAAAAGAACAAGACTCAAAAAGAAGTAGCAGAAGCTACTGGGATCTATATTAAAAACTCAGTTACTACGAATGTAACAAAATTAATCCCTCACTGGAGGACCTTGAAAAGTTGGCGAGATATTATGGAGTACCCGGGGAGAAAATTAAAGATGTAATATACTAAAGCCCCTCTCGAGTGAGTAGGGTTTTTAATATTGATTGCTAAAAAGCGACCTATCGTTTTCCCTGTTTTCTCTTTCTGTCAAGAACCCAACAATGAACCCAAACCATATAATTGAAGCCACAACCGCGACGCCAGCTGCACCTATATAGATTAAATACCAAACCAGAACGCTGAAGAAAACTGTAACTGCCAGGCAAGTAACTATATATAAAAGATATAAAATCTTTCATTCCTCCTTTATAAACAACTAATACGCTAAAAATAACACAAAGGGTTCTTGAATAATTTGATTGTTCCAAAGTGGAACTTTTTGTTTATGAAAAAAATAATGCCCCGGATTGTTCATCCAGGGCTGACCTTTAGATTAGTTTGCACGAAATATTCCTGCCTACTAATCCATCAATTGCTAAACCATGATGGGCTTGATTTTCCATAACCACTCTCGATCGAAAAAGGGTTTATTTATTATTTGACACGTAAGCGCTGACCAACATAGATAGTATAGTCTGCATCAAGATTGTTCCAATCCCGGACCTGCTGGATTGTGCTCCCATAGGTTCTGCTTAAAGAATATACAGTATCTCCAGATACAACAGTGTGGTAGACCGCTGAACTCTTCTTGGGAAGATTAAAGCTCTTCACAATTCCATTAACATGTCCACGGGCTAAATTTTCAATAAATGTGCTTGATTTTAACTTTGTTGCATCATTGGCATTGTCAATAAATCCATTTTCAGTTAACAAAGCAGGCATCAATGTTTCACGAAGTACATGGAAGTTTGCCTGCTTTTTACCGCGATCATAATAATCTACCAACTTAATTACTTCAGCATGAATATTGTTTTGGTAGGTGGTCGTAGGTGCTCCAACTCCTGGATAAACATAGTCTTCATATCCTGTTCCCCCGCCTGCGTTTATATGAACTGACAAGAAGTAATCAGCTCCCCATGCATTGGCAGCATTTGTACGCTCAGATAAAGATACTGTTTGATCTCCAGTTCGGCTCATACGGATGGAAATATTATCATATTCAAGGGTTAGAATATCTTTTATACGTGTAGCGATTTGAAGTGTTAAATTCTTTTCCTGAAGACCATTTCCTACTGCACCTGGATCAGTGCCGCCGTGACCTGGATCAATAAAAAGTTTTACCATATTTAAATCACCTCTAATAATATTTTTATTCACAAATCTATTAACTGCTTGTACTGCTGTCCTTAACTCACATGACCCTCACCCCCTTTAAGGAATAAGAAAAGCCACCCAAAAGGGCAGCTTATTTAGGCCATTGATAGCGTTTTGCTTGTTGACTATCCTCTATTCCTTTTGTTGTAGGATCATTTAAAGCATTCCACACACTCACCACTATCAGCAGTAAAACATATGGATTAGAATAAGCTCCGACCAGCAAATTAAAAACAGAACCCCAAGTAGTGAGGTCCTGTGCAGTCAAACCATAGTATCCTAGTATTGGTGCAAAAAAAGCTAGAAATAACTGTGCTAGAAATACAGGATTTTTAAAGCGAATCTTCCAGTTGATCATGTTCATTGTCCCCCTCTTAAAACATTATAAAAAATTGCAATCGCTCCCCCAATGATTCCAGTACTGATTGCTGTGATAATGGCTGCTGTAATTGTTCTTTTTATCCATGTTGTATTTTCGTCAATTTTATTTAGCTTTTCATTTATTGAAATAATTTGTTGATCCTGTCGAGTTGTAATTTTTTCAAGATTGTTCACCCGATTCTCAATATCTCTAAGATCCCCTTTTATTTCTGCAATTTCTTTGTCGTACATATTTTCATTAACCGTCTCCTTCAAGATAACCAACCTCCATATAAGGATATCTTGTGCTTGTCCAGCTATATGGACTTAAGTGGCTAAAATTTATATTCTTTTCCACATTGAGCACTCTATAAGGTAGTAAATGAAAACCTTCTGCATCAAGTAACGGCAACTATCTCCATTTTGCATTAATAGTTCTTCTACAAAGTAATTTACTTTCCCTAACCTTTAAACACTGTAAAGATAATTGCAATACCGCCGCCAATTATAGCAGTGAAAACGGACATAATAATGGCATTTGTAATTGTTCTTTAGTATCTTCTTTAATTTCCTTTAGGTCACCTTGGATGTTCTGGATTATTTGGTCTTGTAAGAGTGTTTTATCCTGTAGCCGGCGAATATCACCTTTCATTTCTTCAATGTCTTTCTTTACAGATGTCTTCCATAAATCCATTGTTTCCGCCTCATTTGTCACTTACAATACCTCCTTTGAAGGTAATAAAAAGAACCCTTAAATCTTAGGTTCTTTTGTACCATTTGCTTCCTTTGATTCAATTAGATTATTTTCAAGTTCCTGGATTTTCTGCTGCAATTCTTTGTTTTGAGAAACCACATTAAATTGTGCCTTCAAGATAATATTTTCGTGTTTTAGTTTTCCAAGTTCATTTTGAAGATAAGGGTCTATAGAAATTTTTTGATTATCTCCTCTCATAATGTAATTTCTCCTCCTATTTGGGCTTTTAGATTTTCTAATTCTGTAAGCGCCACATCTAATTTTGGGGATAATTCCTGAATGGCTTTCCATTCCATAACGTCTATTGCATACCCAAAAGCGCCTTTTGTGGTGTTACAATATCAACAGGCGCTTCCTGATAGGTAAGACCAAGCCTTTTTTATCTACTCCCGGAATATCACCTTCTAAGTAATACTGTTTCACAGGAGTTGCAAGGATTTCTTTTAGTGCAGATTTGGTATACAATTCAATTTCACTTTTTAGTTCTTCATCAGAAGTATAAGTGGTTGAACGTACTTTCAAATCATTCCTCAGAATATTAACATTCCCACAAGATCCGGCTACAAGGGTTAGTTCACCGCCTGGCCTTTCATTTCTTACAGTGAGACCTTCGCTGCTGACGCTACCAAATCCGAAATATGCACTTCTTGTAGTACCGGTTTTAAAGAACTCAATATAACAATTCGTTCTCCCATAAAGCTGCAATAAATCACTGTCGGCTCCAATCCAAACTTTATCTTTGAAAACAAATTCCCCTCTGTTTATGTTTTTAAATGTCATTCCATCATAGAAAATGTGAACATTTCAAATAAATTAGCTACTGATATTCTAAACCTTCTTCCTCTTATAGAAGCTGATCTCGCCTGGGACGCTTTCAGAAAAAAACGCCAACAAAAGTTGGCGTTTCAGTTTGTAGACAAAAAGTGTTCGGAATAGTCTCATTCCGAACTCTTTTTTTGATTTTTTGTAGGACTTCAAGTAATTACAGAGAATTGCAGACCTCTCCGAGGTTATCATTTAGGCCATTTCTGGACCTTGCCAAGTCCAGTTGGCCATTTTCTTCAAATTCATGGCAGCGAAAGTAAGCATCGCCTGCATCGACATTTTTTTAAGTCCCCTGAGGGTTGTCCAACGCATGCCATGCTTTTCTTTTGCATCTGCGAATACTCGTTCAATTGTTTCTTTGCGTTTTTCATAGATCGGTTTGACGTCTTGATGGTGGCGAAGATGATCTGCTTCTTCCACATGTTCCTCCCACACATGACGTTGAATCATTTTTTGATGTGCTTGACTCTGTGTGCATTGAGACAAGAAAGGGCATCCAGCACAAATTCGAGGATCTGATTTATATTGACGATACCCTTCCTTTGTAGTTGTAGTATATTTTAATATCTCACCAGTTGGGCAAATGTAACAGTCAAAATGCTCATCATAAGCATACTCATGTTTTCTGAAGAAACCCTCTTTTGTGCGAGGTCGTGTGTAAGGTAAAGCAGGTGTGATGTCGTTTTTCAATAAGTAGCTCGTGATAGCAGGTGTTTTATAGGCTGCGTCTGCCGCAACAGCTTTTGGTTTACTAACTTTCTCAATGACTTGTTCTACCAATGGCTCTAAAATATGACTATCATGCGTGTTACCAGGGGTTACAATTGCGCCTAACACGAAGCCGTTGCGGTCTGCGGCCGCATGGAAAGAATAAGCGAACTGTTTTGTACGCTCATCTTTTACATAGTAGCCACTCTCTGGATCTGTTGTACTTTCCTTGATTTCTTTGTATTCTTCTTTATCAAACTTATCTGGTGGAATCGGCTTTTTTCCATGATCCTCGCGGTCTTGGTTAATCTCCTCTTGAAGGCGTTCTTGATAAGCACGGGTTTCTTTTCGAACAACTTTCTTTTCAAATTTGCGTTTATTTGCACTCGCTTTTACATGAGTAGAATCTACAAAAACGTGTTCAGCACTAATTAAATTCTTTTCAGCTGCGGTTTTTAAGATTCGGTAAAATATTTGTTCAAAGAGATCGCTGTCTTTAAATCGGCGCTCATAATTTTTACCGAAAGTTGAGAAGTGAGGAACTTTATCGTGAAAGCCATATCCTAAAAACCATCGATAAGCCATATTCGTTTTCAATTCTTCAATTGTTTGACGCATGGAGCGAATACCGAAGGTATATTGAATAAATGTGAGTTTAATTAATATTACAGGGTCAATACTTGGGCGGCCTTTTTCTGAATACTTATCTTTTACCAAGTCATAGATGAATGAGAAATTAATCGCCGCTTCAATTTTGCGGACCAAATGGTCCGCCGGTACAAGTTCGTCTAAAGCAACCATTTCAATTTGATCCCGTTGAATTGGATTATGTTTTGAAAGCATTTAAATCACCTCAAGCATTGTATTACTTCTATTTTAAAATAAAAAAGACTGCAGACAAGCACGATTTTCATCGAGTTTGTCGACAGCCTGAAACGCCAACAAAAGTTGGCGTTTTTTTCTCGTACTAACAAACCAGAATGCCAGGTGTCAAAGGCATTATAAATCTTCAATAACAATATACGCAGCCTTTACAGGCCCATGTACACCAACAACGAGGTTCATCTCAATATCAGCGGAGTTGCTTGGTCCAGTAATGAAGTTAATGCAGGAAGGTGCCAGCTGCCCTGAGTTTACCCTTTCCCTAATGATCCTTGCAGCCTGTGTCATACGCGGGACCAGGGTGCTCTTCGGAATAAGGATGATAGAAGCAGCAGGGAGAAAGCTGACTGTCCGCCCGTGATCTTTGCTGCTGAACAAGACTGCTGTGCCGGATTCAGCCAGAGTTATCTCACTGACCGTAATTCCGATGTTAGCATGTTCTGCGTAGTCAATATTTCTTCTTTCTTCAGAAAAATCCCACTCATATACCTCTACTTTCTCTTTTGGCCAAATTTCCTTAAATAGCGGTGTAAGCCCAAACTGTCTATAGCGGTCATCCTTCCAGGTCACAACTGGCCCCCCGCCATATTGGGCTACAATTTCTTTGAGCGTTTCAGTCAAATTGTCAGCATTGGTTACAACAAGATCAGTGTGGATTTTCGTACACTGTGTCTTTAATGCTTCAAGAAGCTCATCAGCATCTGCTTCTTTCAAGACTGCATCCTGCGGGTTAAAGCTCCATTTTGGTCTTTCCACTCCAGTAACTCTTTTTTCTCTGCCTAATCTGCCTGCAATTTTACTTAAAAAAGCATCTCGATTCTGAATTGTTCCATTCACTGCTGTCCGCCTCCTTTCGGCCGATTTTTGAACCAATCGCGAAATCTTTCTTTATTAGGAGCTGGAAAATCCCTGATTTCTGTCCATGCCTTTAATGGGCCTGGTCCCTTTGTAATTTTGTCGCCTGCGGTAAATGGATTCATGGCTGCCGGTGCCAGCTTTGACCCCAGTTTGTAAAGGGACGGTGAAGCTGCTCCCAGTCCAAAAGCCTTCATGGTCATCTTTTCCGATATGGGAGCTCTTCCTTCTTTTTCGACAATTACCTGCCGGTGTTTATGAAGAAGTTCATGAAGAGGGATTTTGACTGGACAGGCTTCCGTGCAGGCTCCGCAAAGTGTTGATGCATAAGGCAATTCCTTATAATCATCATAGCCGCCTAAAAGGGGTGACAGGACCGCTCCAATCGGGCCTGAATAGATGGATCCGTAGGAATGACCGCCAACATGCCTATATACGGGACAAACATTTACACAAGCAGCACAGCGGATACATTGGAGAATGGAGTGAAACTCTCCTCCTAAAATCGAAGAGCGGCCATTGTCCACTATAACCAGGTGGAATTCTTCAGGACCATCGACATCGAGTTCTTCTTTTGGACCTGTCAGAACAGTAATATAGCTCGTAAGCTTTTGTCCAACAGCGCTCCTTGTCAGCATGCTTACAAGCACTTCCATTTCCTCGTAAGTCGGGACCAGCCTTTCCATGCCCATTACCGTAATTTGCGTCTTAGGCAAGGCAGTGACAAGATCTGCATTGCCTTCATTAGTCACTAATGTGATTGAACCGGTTTCAGCAACAGCGAAATTGCAGCCCGTAATGCCAACATCGGCGGTTAAGTATTCGTGGCGCAGCATTTCTCTCGCATGCCACGCAAGTTCTTCCGGCTTTTCTGTGTTCTGATAGTTCAATTTTTCTGCAAAAACATCCCGAATCTGCTCTTTATTCTTATGAAGGGCAGGCGCCACTATATGTGAAGGGGGATCATGGTCGTCTACCTGAAGGATGTATTCCCCCAAATCAGTTTCAATGACCTGGCATCCGGCCTCTTCCAGTGAGGCATTTAAATGAATCTCTTCGGTTACCATCGATTTTGATTTAACTACTTTTCTTGCATTCTTCTTTTCAATTACTTCCCGTATATAGGCAGAGGCTTCTTCAGCAGTTTCAGCAAAATAAACGTGCCCTCCCCTTTTAGCTACATTTTCGCTGAGCTGGTATAAGTAAAAATCAAGATTTTCCAGTACATGCTGGCGAATTTCTTCTGAAAGCGACCGCCATTCTTCCCAATTTCCAAGTTCTGCTGCAGCGTCTAGCCTTCTTGTCTGAAGCCTTTCCTGTGCACCTGAAACTGCCCCTCTCATAAAGGAATTGCTTATTCCGGAATCTACACGATCCTTAAAGTCGTTTGTTCCTATTTTCATAGCCATTTCTATTCCCCCTTAAGCGCAAGCGCCTTACCCGCCAGTGTCACACGAGGCGCCAGGCTGCTTATGCTAGACAATGATCAACGTTCAAATCTGTCTATCCTGCTTTTTAAGAAAGCATGTCCATTAATTGCTTAGCGGCAATTTAACACTTCAGCAATATGCATAACCCTTATTGGCTTTCCCTGCCTACCGATCCTGCCTCCAATATTCATCAGGCACCCCGCGTCAGCTCCAATGAGAATTTCTGCTTCTGTCTCCTCTATATGTCCAACCTTCTCATCTACCATTTGTTCAGATATTTGAGCCATTTTCACGGAGAAAGTACCGCCAAAACCGCAGCATTGCTCCTTGCCGGGAAGCTCTTCGAATTCCAGACCCTTCACATTTTTTAATAATCTCATAGGTGCTTCTCTCACTCCAAGAAGCCTGGTCATATGGCAGGATGTATGAAAGGTGGCCTTTCCTTTTAATTTTGCACCTACATCGTCAACGTTTAGAACTTCAACAATAAATTGAGTAAGTTCGTATGTTTTTTCGGCAAGCTTTTTTGCTCTGGGTTCCCACACAGAGTCACCTTTAAAAACATGAGGATACTCCTGAAACATATAAGCGCAAGATCCAGAAGGGGAAACAACATATTCTGCATGTTCAAATGCTGTGATCATCCTTTTCATAGCTTCCTTTGATTCCTTCACATAGCCGCTGTTGTAGGCAGGCTGGCCGCAGCAGACCTGTGCATCCGGAAAATCTATTTCACATCCCAGGCGTTCTAGCAGTTCAACAGCTGCCTTGCCTGCATTTCCCTGAAACATATCTACCAGACATGTTGCAAAAAGACTTACCTTCATTCATTCCCTCTCCCAGCTAGATATTATATTTTTCTACTATCTTACTATAGTTATAATACAAATTGTTGAATTTTTATAAATATTATAATAATTAGTATAATTTATTTTCCTTATTATATGTCAATGTTTTACTTCCTTTTTTTCATTAAAAAATATGATACAATTATATGATGTTTAAGTAGCTAAAAAGGGAGTTCAAAAATAAATGAAAGTTATCGCCAGTACGCTTAATGCCAAATACATTCATACAAATATAGCGATCCGCTATCTAAAGGCATATGCTCAGCCTGATTTCGATGTGGAATTAGCCGAATATACAATTAAAGATCCGGTAATGAATATCGTTACAGATCTGGTCCGCAAAAAACCTGATGTGATCGGATTCAGCTGCTATATATGGAATATCGAAGAGACCATTAAGGTCATTAAAATGATTAAAAAGATTGACCCCTCCATTCATATTGCAGTCGGAGGACCTGAAGTAACATATGATGTTGCGGATTGGATGAACAATGTAAAAGAATTTGATTACATTGTTATCGGTGAAGGTGAGGAAACGTTCAAACAGCTGCTTACAGAGCTGAATGGCACAATGAATATGGAAAATGTGCATGGTCTTGCTTTCAGGGAAAATGGCCAGGTTCGTATTAATCCTCAGCGGAATAAGCTGGATTTGCGCGAGCTGCCCTCGCCATTCCGCTTTGAAGAAGATATTCCCCACCTTTCTAAACGGGTCACTTATATAGAAACCAGCCGGGGATGCCCATTCAGCTGCCAGTTTTGCCTTTCCTCTATTGAAGTAGGCGTGCGATACTTTGACAGGGATAAAATTAAGGACGACATCCGATATTTAATGAGGAATGGCGCAAAAACCCTTAAATTTGTGGACCGCACATTCAACATAAGCCGCAGTTATGCCTTGGAGATGTTCCAATTTTTAATTGATGAACATCTGCCTGGTACTGTCTTTCAATTTGAGATCACTGCCGACATCATGAGACCTGAAGTGATTGAATTTCTAAACAAGGAAGCTCCAGCAGGATTATTCCGATTTGAAATTGGTGTGCAATCTACAAACGACTATACAAATGAATTGGTCATGAGGAAGCAGAACTTTAACAAGCTTTGCCGAACAGTCACAATGGTAAAGGATGGAGGGAAAATTGACCAGCATCTTGACTTAATTGCCGGACTTCCTGAGGAAGATTATGATTCATTCAAAAGAACATTCAACGATGTATTTGCAATGCGGCCGGAAGAGCTCCAGCTCGGCTTCTTAAAAATGCTGAGAGGCACCGGGCTTCGCTTGAGAGCAGAAGAACATCAATATATTTATATGGACCATTCTCCATATGAAATACTTGGAAATAATGTTTTGTCCTTTGATGACATCATTCGCATTAAACAGGTTGAAGATGTATTAGAGAAATATTGGAATGATCATAGAATGGATGCGACTGTTGAATATTTAGTTACAAAAGTATTTCCGACTCCATTCGATTTCTTCCAGGAATTCGGCAGTTATTGGGAACAAAAAGGATGGTCCAGAATTGGCCATCAGCTTGAGGATCTTTTCAAACGGCTTTTTGAATTCCTGCAGTCAAAAAACATTGCTGATTTGGAGATAGCAGAAGGCCTTATGAAGCTTGACTATATTTCAAAACAAAAATACAAGCCAAGAAAACCCTGGTGGCAGCCAAGCTTTGAAAAATCCGAGAGATCAAAGCTTTACCAGTCTCTGCTTGAAAATCCAATCCAGCTGGGAGAAGACTTCTTAAGCCTTCAGCTGAATGAAAAAGAAATATACAAACATACCTTAAGTGAAAGATTATCTTTTGATATTGAAAAATATATTAAGGATGGAATAATTGAAAAGAGAGACTCAGTTTTGCTTGCCTATTTCGACTCAAGCTCAGAAAAAGTTTCCATCTTTACTGGCCCTATACATGATTGATAAAACCGGCAGAAATCTGCCGGTTTTTTTTTAGCATTTATCCCGATCTTTCTTATTATCTTTATCACGGTTCATAAATGGCAGCTCATAAAGTTTTCCGGCATTTATATCACCAAACTCCATACCGAATTCAACATTGGCCGAGCCATTTTGCCGTCCTTTTTTTCGTTGTTTATTATGATCCACTAGGCTCTTCCCTCTTCCCCATGCTTGGAGTTGCGGTTAGCCATTTTCATGGGATTTTCTCCCTGGCTGAATTCTGCTGAAAACTCTGATTCCTGAAGGTTCTTCTTAGGCGTCTTGCTGTATTTTTCAACTGCATTATACTCAGCTTTTCGTTTGGCCATCCCAATCTCCCCCTGAAAAAATATTTCATAGTGCTAAATCCATTTTAAGGTTTAACACAGCTTTATTTTTAGTAAAAAACATGGTTTCATTCCTATCTGAGTCTTCCTTATTTTACAATCATAAATTTTACTGCGGTGCAAAAAATAGAGTAAAAAGGAATGAGCGATATGACTAATAAAAAGAATAAAGATAACAAGAGCATTGGCATTGATGAGACACTTCCACATCAAATAGAAGCACCGAGCTTTAAAGACACAGGCATGAAACTTCAGCCGCCTTTCAAGAATTCTTTTGGCGTAACCATTGGGGACAGTTATTATTCTTCTGACAGTTCACCGCTGGAAAACTGGAGCGATGAAACAGATCCTGCAGTGATGGCAGGTGAGGATTGGATTCATCCGACAAATGATATCGGCTGGAATACATCGGAAAACAAAGAACTCCTTGAAAGCAAAAAGCCGCCTCAAGCCTACCCATTCATGCATCCTACTAAAGATGTCAGCCGCGGTACGGATTAATAAGAAAAGTCTTGCGCATAGGCGATGGGGACAAGAAAAAAAGCAGTCCGGAATAATCTTCCGGTCTGCTTTTTTAGCCAATAATAACGCGCTCTTTAGGATAATGAAAATTCGGCTGTTTTTCTTTGCCGCCTATAATAAATAAGAAGGAAGTTAATCCAATTCTTCCAATAAACATTAAGGCCATTATGATACATTTCCCGATCATTGATAATTCCGGTGTGATTCCTAACGACAGACCCGTGGTACCAAAAGCTGAACAGACCTCGAAAATAATTTCAATAAGCTCCATCTGCTTTTCTGTAATGCTTAGAATAACAACAGAGAAAAAACACATTCCAATAGCAAGCAAAGTGATAGCAAGGGACTTCAGAATATCATCTTCATGAATTTCTCTTTTAAATATTTTTATATCCCGATTTCCTTTGGCAAAGTGATATATAAAGAGGATATTCACAGCAAATGTAGTCGTCCTGATGCCCCCGCCGACAGAACTTGGTGATGCCCCAATGAACATTAAAATACTCATTATAATGAGAGTAGGCATTGTAAACTCATTAACATCCATGGTTGATAACCCGCCGCTCCGGGTGGTAGCGGATTGGAAAAATGCATAAAAGAAGCTTTCATGCCAGTTCATGCCTTTGAAATATTGATTAAACTCCATGATGAGCAAAATAACGGTACCAAACACAAGAAGGGCGGCATATGTAACGGTCGTCAATTTTGCAAATAAGGAAAAGCGAAAAGATGGTTCCTGGTCCCATTTATTCCTAAATAGATATTGCTTTAATTCGATAAGAACAGGAAAACCTATAGCTCCTAAAGTAATCAGAATAATATTGATCAGCTGCACGAAATAATCGCCGGCATATGGTTTAAGAGAGGCTCCTGTTATATCCATGCCCCCGTTGGTTGTAGCACTGACAGATGCGAACAGCGCATGCAGGAATGCTTCATCCCATGCAGGATAATATTTAAGAAAATGAAAACCCAATATGAGCGCACCAAGCGTTTCAATCACCAATATAATTTTAATGATTTCTTTTACTAAATTGACTAGGCCGGACAAGGCATACTGATTATGATCGACCATGATGAGGCGACGCCCTCTTAATCCAATCTTACGGCCCAGCAGGAGCCAAAAGAATGTGCCTAGCGCCATGATCCCTATCCCGCCAAACTGAAGGATGAACATGATGACAAAATAACCAAAAACACTGTATGTTTCCGATATATCAACCACTGACAGACCGGTTACACTCACTGCACTGACAGCCGTGAAAACTGTATCAATAAATGCAACCTCCACTCCTGGTTTATGTACAGCCGGTATTCTTAATAAAAGTACCGATACAGATACTGCCAATAAATAATATCCGGATATTACTTGGGCAGGTGTCAGTTTATCCAGCCAATTTCTTACGTCTTTCCACATATCATACCTGTCCCCTTCAAAATTTTTCTAACCCTTATCATAATGAATATACCCGGTTTTTAAAAGGGATATTAGAAAATTCGCAGGAAGTTTTTTATTTATATATAATAAAGTCAAAAAATCAAAGGGAGATATAACATGTTGTTGCCTGACCTGGCTGAAAAAATTATAGCTGAAGTGCGTCAGTTTCTTCAGGAAGATATCATAGTTGCCAATACCTGCGGGGTAATCATTGCAAGTACAGATGCAGGCAGAATAGGCAGTTTTCATGAAGGCGCACTGATTTGCATAAAAAATAAAGAAAAGCTGATTATTACCAGGGAGGATCAGTCTCGCCTTCAAGGTGTAAAAGCCGGCATTAACCTGCCGATCTTTTTTAAAGGAGAAACAGTTGGCGTAATTGGCATAACCGGAAATCCCGATAAAATTTCCCCATTCGCAGAAATCATCCGCAAGCTTACAGAGTTATTTATCAGTGAAAGTTACTTTGCAGAGCAGCTCGATTGGCAGGCTCGTGCACTGGAAGGTTTTATGTTTGACTGGCTGCAGGCAAAAGAATGGGATCCCGCATTCAAAGAACGGGCTCATCTTCTGAAAATTAATCTGGCTGTGGACAGACAGGTTTCCATCGCAGAATTCAGGCAAAATAGCCAATTGCTTCATAGGGATCTTTGGAATAGGATATTATCCTGGAAGGAAGCTGGCCCTCATGATATTCTAATCCGCTGGGGCAATAACCGGATAGTGCTTTTAGCTGGAGCTTCTTCAGCACAAAAAGAGAACCTGATAAGAGAAAAGGTCACTCGCTTTCATCGTTTTCTTGAGAACCTTCTGGCCGCTGAAGTAAGTATGGGCACCGGTAAACCACTGCCTCCCTTCAGCCTGTCCGAATCGTTTATGCAGGCAGAACGTGCTTTAAAAATTGCAAAAGACCGTGGCACCATAATTTTTGACCAGGACTTGACCATTGAAATGATTTTTGATGACCTCTCACCAGAAACTAAAAAGGACTTTGTAGAAAGAACAATTGGGACATTCATGAATGAACAGGATCTTATGGTAACCCTTCAGGAACTTTTCAGGCAAAATCACTCTTTGAAAAATACTGCTGAAGCATTGCATATACATATTAACACCCTTCATTACAGACTCAAGAAAATATCGGATCTTTCCGGCCTATACACATCAAATCTGAATGATTTAATGAAATTATTCATTGCGGTAAAACTTTTAGATGAAGGTACAAAAAACAATTAAAATATCCATGAATATTTGTATAGTTAACCATAGCAGAGCATTCCCTGCTTTTTTTATACTTAAAGAAATAGATATTGACAGCTTCCATTAAAGGAGAGGATCCATTTGGTTGACGTTCAAATAAAAGAAGAATTAATAGCCGTTGTCGGCGCAGAAAATTATGATGACTCAAAAGCAGGGCGCCTCGTCTATTCATATGACGCTACTCCAAATTTCCAATCGATGCCCGACGCAGTGATCAGTCCGCGAAATACACAGGAAGTATCAAGTATCCTCAAGATTTGCAGCAGCTCAGGAATTCCAATCGTACCAAGGGGATCGGGCACCAATTTATGTGCAGGCACCTGTCCTACAGAAGGCGGAATTGTACTCCTGTTTAAGCATATGAATAAAGTGATTGAAATCGATGAAGAAAATCTTACGGTTACAGTACAGCCCGGTGTCATCACGCTTGACATGATTAACCAGGTTGAAGCAAGAGGGCTTTTTTATCCTCCAGATCCAAGTTCGATGAAAATAAGCACAATCGGAGGAAACATCAATGAAAATTCCGGCGGACTGCGTGGATTGAAATATGGAGTTACAAGGGACTATGTAATGGGGCTGGAAGCTGTACTTGCGGGCGGAGACATTATTAGAACGGGCGGCAAGCTTGCGAAGGACGTGGCAGGATATGATTTTACCAGACTGCTGGTTGGATCTGAAGGAACTTTGGGGATCGTTACGGAAGCAACATTAAAATTAATCCCGCTTCCTGAGTCAAAAAAGACAATGCTTGCTTTATATCAGGATCTTGAACAAGCTGCAAAATCAGTCTCAAAAATCATCGCTGACAAAATCATACCCGCCACCCTTGAGTTTTTAGATCAGCCTACATTAAAGGCTGTTGAGGATTTTGCCCAAATTGGATTGCCAACCGATGTCCAAGCAGTACTTCTTATTGAACAGGATGGTCCGATTGAGGTGGTGGAAAAAGATATGCAGAATATGGCTGAAATCTGCAAGAAACAAGGGGCTGTATCTGTACAGCTCGCAAATTCCGAAATGGAAGCAGAAGCCTTGCGGACTGCAAGGCGTGCCGCATTATCGGCCCTTGCACGCCTTAAGCCCACAACCATTCTTGAAGATGCTACAGTGCCAAGATCTGAAATTGCCAACATGGTAAAAGCAATAAATGAAATTTCCAAAAAATACGGACTTTCCATCTGTACATTTGGCCATGCCGGTGATGGAAATCTGCATCCGACCTGCCCTGCAGATGCCCGGGATAAAGATGAAATGAAACGGGTTGAAAACGCTTTTGAAGAGATTTTTATCAAGGCGATTGAACTTGGAGGGACTATAACAGGCGAACATGGAGTGGGGGTCATGAAAGCTCCCTATCTTGAACTGAAACTTGGCCAGGCTGGCATTGATGCAATGAAAGCTGTTAAGACTGCTTTAGACCCCAATAACATTCTTAATCCCGGCAAAATTTTTGCCAAGGATGACAGAAAACGAGTGGTGGTTGCCCAATGACAACATTAAAAGAACAAATAATCATTCAGGAAGAATTTAAGAACCGAATGAATGAAGATGAACTCCTGAATTGCATGCGCTGCGGCTTTTGCCTCCCTTCCTGCCCCACCTATGTCGAGTCAGGCTTTAAAGAAACAGACTCTCCAAGGGGAAGGATCGCGTTAATGAAAGCTGTTGCTGACGGATTAATTGAACCGGATGAAGACGTAGAGAGATCTCTTGATCTTTGCCTGGGCTGCCGGGCATGCGAACCTGTATGTCCTTCAGGAGTAAAATATGGGCACTTGCTGGAAGAAGCAAGAGATATTATAAATCAGAATAAGAAACATTCGCTTCCGGTCAAAGCGGTTCGCAGTTTGGTCTTTAATGGGCTGTTCCCCCACCAGAACAGAATGAGGGCAGCTGCCGGGCTATTGGGCTTTTATCAGCGTTCAGGTCTCCAATCGGCCGCCAGAAAAACAGGAATGCTGAATTGGCTTCCAAAAAACCTCACGGCCATGGAAAAGGTACTGCCTCAAGTGCCAAAATTAAAAGAAATGAAAAATAGGCCATCATATCTCTCAGCAGATAAACCTATAAAAAAAGCCGCTTTTTTTACTGGGTGCTTAATGGATACGATGTTCCTGGAAACCAATAATGCGACAATAAAACTTCTGCAGCTTGCAGGATGTGAAATCCATATTCCTCAAAATCAAGCCTGCTGCGGTGCTCTTCATGGCCATAGCGGTGAAAAACAGGCGGCTAAAAACCTGGCAAAGCGGAACATAGAGGCTTTTGAGAAGCTGGACGCAGACTATATCATTACAAATGCAGGAGGATGTGGAGCATTCCTTATTGACTACGGCCATCTTCTTAAAGATGACCGGGAATGGCATGAAAGAGCTGTAAAGTTTTCGCAAAAGCTCAAAGATATCAGCGAAATTCTATACGAACTAGAATTCCACAAAAAAGTTAATCTTGAGCTGCCAGGGCAGATCCTAACTTATCAGGATTCCTGTCATTTGCGCAATGTCATGAAAACCTCAGCAGCCCCGCGCACTCTTCTGAATTCAATTAAAGGCATCGAATTCAGGGAAATGAAGGATGCAGACAGATGCTGCGGTTCTGCCGGTATTTATAATATTGTTGAATCTGACATGTCAATGCAAATACTTGATCATAAAATGATTCAGGCCAAGTCGGCAGATGCAGCAGTAATTGTGACCTCTAATCCGGGCTGTCTTCTGCAGATGAAGCTGGGGATAGAACGTGAAGGTTTATCCGGAAACGTAAAGGCCGTTCATATCGCAGATATTCTTCTGGAAGCTGCTGTTCATAAAGAAACATAAAGAAACTGCTTATGCCGAAATATTACCACTTATGAAACTCCCTTTTTAATTCATACTAAAAATACAGAGGGAAGATAAACTCTGTAAGACCAATAAAAAGGAGTTGAATACAATGGCAAGAAGCAGCAATAAGCTTTTAGTTCCTGGGATTGAACAATACATGGACCAGGTAAAATATGAAATTGCCCAGGAATTTGGTGTTCAATTAGGCTCTGATACTGTATCCCGGGCTAACGGATCTGTGGGCGGAGAAATTACTAAGCGACTAGTACAGCAAGCACAGGCACAAATGTCCGGCCAAAATAATCAATAACAACTTCATATAAATGGAAAAAGTCCGGAGCCATCTCCGGACTTTATTCTTACCTATTCCCTCTGTCATTATGCTTCCCTTGATTGTTTCCGCTGGCATTATTTCGATTGTTCCTGTCTTTCTGATTCTTATCAGGACCATTACCGCCTCTGTTTTTCCCATTATCTTTTTCTTTGGGATTTCTCTCGGGGTTTTTTCTGTTTTCATTAGCTTTATTATTTTTTTTTTCGCTTGGACGATTTTGATGTTTTTGGGCTTTTACGTTATTTTCTTGATTTATCTTTTCTTTATTATCATGCCTATTTCCAGGATTATTTCCATTGTTTTTACCGCTGTTATTCTGCTGGTTCCCAGATTTCTTTATTTGCCCTGGAACAGCAGGTTTTTCTTTATGATCTTCTATTTTCTCCTGCTTTTTTAATTGGATTTGCGTATTTTCTGCCGGCTTTTGCGGAGCAGGAATTTCTTTATCTGTCTGTTTAACAGGATTTGCAGGTTCAGGCATTTCTATCTTGTCAGCGTCAGCTTTTAATTTATTTTCTTTATATAATCCAGGTGAGAGCCCTTTTTCAATAGCAGCTTCTCTTTCCTCTTCACTTGCTTCCAGTAAAGTTACTTCAAGCTGCTCTTTTTGTGCAGCTTGTTTTATATCTGCCAGCTCCTCCTGAATACGCTTATCCGCTTCTTTACTCTGTTCTGTATAAACGGCAGCAATGACTACTTCTTTATTTTCTTTAAAATAGCCCTGTTTCTTTATCTGAAGAAGAATTTTGTCAGCTACATCATGAATGCTGTTTTTTTCCCATTTCTTGATGTTTTGTATAATTAGTTTTCCTTCCTCATTATAAGGAACGAGCTTTACTACCTGATATTTTTGATTGACCCCTAGTTCAATACTCGGATTAACGTCGATTGACATATATGCATACACTTCGTCATTTTGCAGGAACGGCAGAAATGAAACGATAGCGAGCATTAGTGCAAAAGCTGCTGCCATTAATCCTTTTCCTTTAAATAGATTAAAAATAGTTAAAGGCGACGACTTTTTTCCGTTTTTCAGTTCTATTGGGAAGAATTCAATTTCCTGGCCAAGTGTATATGCCCCATCTTGTTTTCGGGCCCGCAGAAATTCACCTTCCGGGGTTAATAGTGTTAAAAAACGTTCGTTTATTTCCATGATAATTCCTGTTTTCACGTTTCCAACACCCCTTTTATATAATCCTTTAGAAAGATATAATCGCCAGTTAATATCAGTGATATGGCAATTATATATTTCCTATTTCTCTCTATTGTTTTTCTGCTTAAGGATACATAGCTCTCAAGCTGCTTTATCGGCAGCTTTTTTTTATCATAAAGTATGTTTTTGAGTTCATCATTTTCAACCAGAATCTTGGCTACTGTCATCGCATTTTTTCGTGCATCAGCATGTTTTGGAGACTGTTCGATCAAATCGCTGAAGGTAAGATCGAATTCCTGCAGAACCTGTGTAAACTGGAGAATTTCTTCTTTTCTCAGTTCTTCATCCGTTTTTTTTCTGAAGTCTTCAATGGACAATTCGTCTTCAATCGCAGAACCCGTATCATCATCTTCCAGATTAGAGCCTCCATTAAAACTAAGATTCTGAAATTTGGATTGCTTACGGATATAATCAATAACCCGTCTTTTAATCAGCACTTCCGAAAAACTGATCAATGAACTCCCTTTATCAGGACTATACTTTTGAATGGCTTCATTAAAAGCGATGAGACCAATGCTGAATTCATCATCTGATTCATGTATGTATCTCTTGCAGACTGATGATACTGTTTTAGCAATAAACGGCTTATATGACTCTATTAGCTCATTATTTAATGCTGTATCTCCCTGCTGTATTAACTCTACCGTTTCTTCGAGCGTTCTTTTACGCTTCTTTGCCAAAAACAATAAACTTAGCAATTGCCCCACCTCTTTTCAAAACACATTATATCATACGGTGTCCAGATTATTTTTTTTAGGGTGGTTTGTTTATTGGCAAAGGAAATGAAAGCCTCGAGGCGCTTTCTTTTCCAGCATAAATCAGTTGCCTTTATTCTCTTTTCCTTGACCTTTTACTTCTTCAGCTTTCAATTTTCCTTTGCCGGCATGGCTCTTTGCCTCTGCCTGCTTTTCTTGAACTTTCTTTGCCTGCTGTTCTTTTGCTGCTTTCCAATCTGCCTCACGTTCTGCTTTTTCAGCTTGTTTAGCTGCTTCGCGTGCTTCCTTTTCTGCTTTTTTAGCTTCTTCTCGTGCCGCCTTTGCTTCTGCTCTCTTTTTAGCCTCTAAAGCCTTTGCCTCTTTTTTCTTCTCAGCTTTAGCTGAATCTTTTACCTCTTTAGACACCTTCACGGCATTTTCAGGTAACACAGTTTTCTCTTCAGAAGCTGATTCATCCATCTCTTTCTCCGGATCTTCTGCTGCTTCAGCTTCTTCAGATTTAATCGGAGCATGCGCCATTTCTGAAGATTGCCCAGCCTGGTCAATTCCAGTATATTCTTTTTCTTCTATCAATTGTTCAGACCATTTTTCAGTGAACTTAGCAATGTTCTTTTGCATCGCTAAAACAGAGGGATGGTTTTCATCGAATCTTTCTGAAAACTTAGCAAGATTTGCCTGAAGGGCAATGATATTCTGTGCAAAGATTTCTTTTATTTCATCTTCAGTTTCCTTGTTGGCCGTGTCATTATCAGAAGAATCTTCACGGTCTGCATCGTCTTCATCTGGAGTTTCCACTTCAGCTGATTCGTCTAGATTACCGTTGTCCTCCTCATCTGATATTGATTTTCCCAGGTCTTCATTCGCTTCTTCATCAACGATAGTTTCAGCGTTTTCCATCTGTTCCAGTGCTTTTTCTATTGCTTCTAAAGCTTCTTCTCCCTTTCCTTCAGCAAAAAGTGCTTCTGCTTCCGCCATACGCTCTGAAGCATAATCGGCAAGCAATTTTGCATCTTTAATGTCATCAAAAGTTAGAGCAAGCTTCACTTTTTCCAATGCAAGCTTTGCAAAGTAGAAGAAGCTTCCAGGCAATAGAGATGGGGCTTCTTCATTAAGCTCTTCTTTAGCATTTTCAATGGATTCTGCTGCATCTTTTTTTGATTCAGCAGTTGCTTCAGCTGAAGGATCATTTTTTATTTCAACTGTTTCAAATTCTTCATCTTCCTTGTTCTCACTTGCAAAGGCTGTTGCGGCTGAAAATGTGAATGTTCCCGCAATTACCAGTGCAAGTGTGCTTTTTGCCATTTTATTCATTTTTTTACTGGATAAAAATACCAATAATTTCACCTCAAAATTTAATTAAAGCGGCCGCTTGTTCATTACAACTGTACGGATTCATGAAAGAGATTTTTGGGGGTTATTAAAAAATTTATTTTTAAAAAAGATAAAAAGCTTTAACATCACTAAATTGATTAGTGTGCCAAAGCTTTTTTCATTAATTAAATGATGTGCCATCTTAACTTTCCACCGGGTGCTTTCTACATTTCAAAATGATCCACCTGATCAATAGACCGGTGAATACACCCGGAATTACAAAGAGCATAGGAAGAAAGACCGGTCCGAAAAAAATCCCAAATAATTTCAGCTTGGTTGAGTACATAAGTCCTACTGTCACAAAGTAGGCACTGAACACAAAGGGAAGGAAAGATAATTCTTCATTTTCCGGCATAGCAGTACGATATGCATCCCACATTGCAAACATGTAAAGACAAGGGTAAAACATGAGCCACTGATAATTTAGGACATGAACCGCTTTATCAATTTCTCCCATGAAACTGAGCATGATGGCTGAATTAAAATGGCTGTATACATTAATGATGAATTCAAGCGCGACAAATAAAGTTCCCTTCCACAGCTTCCCCATTAATAATTGGCTAAAACCAGGCAATGCAATACTCCAAAAAACTGCTTCTAGTTTACTGAATTTTTTCATTTCATTACCACCAGCTACAAGTCGATACTTTTATTGTGCTCTGTTTATAGGTCAATTATCAATGAATTTTCCAGATATTTTCCTGAAAATCTAATAGGAAGTTATTTCCATTTTGAAACACCATGACAAAAGGCCCCTTCTTATCGAAGGAGCCTGCACGGATTAAGTATTTTCATCCTTGTTGTGTTCTTTTTTTTCTTTGTTATCTTCTTTTACAATTTTTAACAACTCTTCTAGCATGGCTGACATATCATCTCTGCTGTAGGAACTGGCTTCAGAGGTTTGAAGCTGATTTTTGTCTTCTGCACTTTTATTGTGATTCCAGTCTTTATCCACTCTTTCTTCAAGCAGATAGGCTGGCACTAAATGGCCATCCGGTGTTGCATACATTTTATTTAACCGCCTTGTATCCTTGTCAAAGAAACTATATACAACAGGTATCACAAATAGTGTCAGGAATGTACTGCTGATCAGCCCGCCTATCAGAGCAATTCCCATAGGCTGGTTAATTTCAGTACCTTCTCCTAAACCAAGGGCAAGAGGAACTAACCCAAGTATGGTTGTTAAAGCTGTCATAAGTATCGGTCTTGCACGGTCCTTAACGGAAATAATTAGGGCATCATAGGTCTTAAGGCCATTTTCTTTCTTTTGGTTAATATAATCGACAATGACTATTGCATTATTAACTACAATTCCTGCCAGCACAATAATCCCGATTATTGCTGTTAAGCTAATAGGTGTTTGGGTTGCTGTAAGAGCAATTGCCACCCCGATCACCATGAGAGGCACAGTAAACATGATAACTAAAGGATACTTCAGCGACTCAAATTGGGCTGCCATTACAAGATATATAAAGATTATTGCCAGAACAAAGGCCAGAATCAGGTCATCAATGGATGATTCCAGCAACTCCCTGTCACCGCTAAAAACGATTTCCGTTTCATCCGGCAAATCCAGATCAGCAATTTCTTTATCCACTGCTTTTGACATGGCACCCATGTTTGTTGAGGACTTGTACTTTAATGTAAATTGAACAGCATCCTGCTGGTTGATGCGCTGAATATTGACCGGTCCTTTTCCACGTTCTATATTAGTTACGTCACTCAGAGCAGCATAATTTCCATCAGGCTTTTTTATAAGCAATTTTTTTAAATTATCAATATCCTGTGTGACTTCCCGATCGTACTCAACAAAAACGCCATATATATTCGATTCTTCATCTATCATTTGTGTTGCCCGATTGCCACGTGTTACATCATTTACTGCCATGGCTACCTGGGCAGGAGCCAGGCCTTGCTCAAGTGCCTTTTCACGGTCCACAGTAATTTGAATTTCTTCAACTGTATCCATAAGGTCAGTGGATAATTCTGTTACATCATCTAAGTCCTTCAATCCATTATAGATTTTATCTGCATTTTCCGTTAAGCGATTTGGATCTGTATCCTTTACACTGAAAGTCAGAGTATTCGGAGCTGTACCGGATGAGGATTGCATGTTAAATGAGAGTTCGGCAGTTTCATTAACCTTTGATGCAGCATTTTCCAGATCCTTTTTGATATCATCGGCAAATTCAAAGGTTGATCTTTCACGCTGATCAAGCCCTTTCATTTTGATGTACAATTCAGCGATATTGGCATTCTTCGAGCCCCGGAAGGATCCTTCCTGTGTAGTTCCGATGAGGCTGACATATGTATCTACCTCTTCTTCATCCTTTAATTCTTCCTCTAAAGCAGATATAACTTTTTCAGTTTCTGAAAGCGCAGTGCCATTTTCAAGCTCCATTCGCACCGTAAAGAAGCCTTCATCTGTATTTGGAAGAAATTGTGTGCCTAAGGTGGTCATTCCAAAGCTTCCCGCTGCCAATAACAGCATGGTGATCGCTATTACCACTGCGCGATTCCGCAAAGACCACTTAATTGATTTTTCAAGTGAACGCATTAAGCCTGATTCCTGCCTTTTTGTCTCAATATTTGCTTTTGGAGACTTCAGCAGCCGGCTCGCCAGCATTGGCACAACTGTCAGTGCAACAGCTAGAGATGCAAATAAGCTAAAGGAAATGGTCAGGGCAAACTCCTTAAACAATTCACCGATGATTCCAGTAATAAATACTACTGGAAGGAATACAGCGACAGTCGTTAGAGTGGAAGCAGTAATCGCACCTCCTACTTCTTTTGCTCCATCGCTGGCGGCCGTTTTAGGATCTTTCCCCATTGATAAATGGCGGTAAATATTCTCAATAACTACAATGGAATTATCCACCAGCATCCCAATTCCAAGCGCTAATCCGCCCAGCGTCATAATATTTAAGGTGAAATTTGAAAAATACATTAAAACAAACGTAAAAATAACAGAGTAAGGAATTGAGATGCCAATAATAAGCGGGCTTTTAACATTCTTCAAAAAGAAAAATAGCACAATCATCGCAAAAGCACCGCCAAGAATCAGTGAATTGGAGATATTCCCTATTGCAAGCTTTATGTAATCCCCCTGATCAAAAAGAATTTCTGATTCAATATTTTCAAACTGTTCTTTCTCAAGAAGATCATCCAATTTCTGTATGAATTGATTTGAAACTTCTGCCGTATTAGCGTCTGACTGCTGCAGGACACTCAGCAAGACAGATGGAGAATGGTTTGTGCGCGTGATAGTGCGATCATCCTGGCTGGCCAGCTGAACCTCTGAAATATCTTCCAGGCTTACTTTATCGCCTGTTGCAGGGTCAACTGTTACAGTAAGTTTTTTCAGCGTTTCAAGGGAATCTATGGAACTAATGATCCTGGTTGTCAGTTCTTTTCCCTCAGTCAAAACCGGATCACCCGGCATTGAAATATTATTGGATTCAATTACATCGACAACATCTGCCTGGCTTAGTTTGAAATCTCTTAGTTTTTCCTGATCAAGTTCCACCCTTACTTCCTTAATGGCTGTTCCGGAGAGATTTACGCTTGCTACTCCTTTAACCTTGGTCAGCTCCAGGTTCAGTTGTTCTGCAAGCCTTCTCAATGCTTCAGGCTCTTCATCTGCACTAAGGGATAATTGTATGATAGGAAACTGGGCAGGATCAAACTTCATAAATCGCGGTTTATCGGCTTCATCAGGAAGCTGTGTCTGATCCAGTCTTTGAATAACCTCATTTTGTATTTCATCAATATCTGTCGTCCAGGAAAATTGCATCAGAATAAAATTTGCGCTCTCTTGCGAGGTAGAAGTTAAGGTTTTAATCCCCGGCAATGTTGCCAAATTTTCCTCGAGCGGCTTTGTTACTTTTTCCACAACTTCATCGGGACTTGCTCCTGGATACGAAGTTACTACTACTCCTACAGGAGGATTCAGATCGGGTATGAGCTTTAATGGAATATTCATAAGGGAGACAGCCCCTAAAATAAGCACTAAGAACATCGTAACCAATGTAAAGATTGGCCTTTTGATTGAAAAATCACTTATTCGCACACATTCTGCTCCTTTCAAAGTCAGTAAATATATGACGGCTGCAAGATAGATATAAACACATTTTAACTATATTAAAGCAGCTATCACTATGCAAGAAATCAGTGTGCTGCTGAATGGTGATAGAGAACAATATCTATGACTTTAAAGGGGCTCAATCACCCCAAAAAAGACATTGCCTAAACCTTTGCCCACAGAAAAAAGCAGCATTACACAGCTGCTTTTTTCTCAATTTTTTCGATTTTTAAACCAGTGAATCCATAGATAAGAGTAATAACTGGACTTAGTATGCAGAAGAACGCAAACGGCATGTAAGCTGCTGTTTCCACCCCTAGTACACCTGCCAGAAAAACTCCGCAAACACTCCACGGGACTAACGGGTTTACCACGGTGCCGGCATCCTCAAGAATCCTTGAAAGATTTTTCGGGTGCAGACCGGCTTTTTCAAAAGGCTCTCTGAACGCATTCCCAGTTAAGAGAATCGACAGATATTGTTCTCCAAGCAGGAAGTTAATGCCGATTGCTGTTCCTGCTGCTGCTGCCACTAGAGAGGACACACGATTCAAAACACCTTTGATTCCTTCAAGCAAAGCTGGAAGAATGCCAAGCTTAAAGAATAAGCCTCCCATGGAAAGTGCAAGCAATACCAATGAAATAGAAAACATCATACTTTCCATGCCACCTCTTGATAATAGTGCGTCTACTTCCTCTGAACCACTTTTTGAGACATATCCTGAAAACAGCAATGACATCACTTTTTCGAAACCGAAGCTGTTTTGAACAAAGATGGCCAGGATTAAAGCCGATAAAATTCCGGCTGACAGCGTGATGATAGCCGATACTCTTTTAATGGCCAGTATTGTCAAAATGACAAATGGAATTAGGGAGTACCAATGTACCAGCCCCTCATCCAGCAGAGTTTTTTTCAGCTGGGCAATTTTTGAAAAATCAGATGCTGCCTCGCCTGGTGACAGCACAGCAAAAATTGCCAAAGAAATAATAAACGAAGGGATCGTTGTCCATGCCATGGTCTTTATATGCTCAAATAAATCCACCTTAACTGTCGATGATGCCAGATTAGTTGTATCAGACAACGGAGACATTTTATCTCCAAAAAAAGCACCGGAAATAACTGCACCTGCCGTAATCGCATCCGAAAGACCCAAAGCAGAGCTGACTCCCATAAAGGCCACTCCCAATGTAGCAGCCGTTGTAAGCGAGCTTCCAATGCTCATGCCAATCACTGATGCTACCACAAACACAATGGCATAAAAGAACTTTCCATTAACAGCTTCCAAAGCCATGTAAATAAATGTTGGAATGGTTCCGCTTGCCATCCAGCTGCTTATCAGCATGCCGATTAAAAAGAAAATGAAAATCGCCCCTAATCCGGACTGGGCACCTTCTATCAGCCCCTTTTCCAGCTGTGTAATGGATACTTTTTTTATTAAACCGTAAGCAATTAACCCCATTATCGCGAAAACAACGGGAATATGAGGCACTGCCCCTGCGAAAATAATAGAATAACTGATCCCTCCAAGGATTAATAGAGTGACAATAAGTGCCTCAAACGGCTTCAAATTCAATGCTGCATGTTCCTGATGCATAATGTATTCCTCCTAAAAAATACAAGAAATTCGAGAGCAAACAAAAAGAGCCCTCTCGCCTATAGGGACGAAGGAGCTCCGCGGTACCACCCTAATTGATAAGCCATTTATGCTTACCCGCTTAAAGAGAATGTCCTGTGAAATGCAGTTGTATTTCGACCAATTGCTGCCTGAATTTTCATCACCCATTCAGTTTCTATCTGCTGCCGGCAACTGCTCTACTTTCTTCTGCGGACAAAGTCTATATTTTTATCGAGATTGAACTTCCTGCTTTTTAACTTAAACGCTTTTTAGTACTAAAGCGGATGTGTTAATACTATATTATCTATTGATGAATATGTCAATAGGAGTGACAGAGGAATTTACAGGAATTGAATCAGGAGAAGAGAGGCTGATCATTTACAGGGACCAAAAGCAGAAACGGCCCCTAAAAGAGGCCGCATGATTATTCTGAGTCCATCGGATTATATAGTTTTACATCCGGGTTTTTTTCCTGGAACCACCGGAGTGCAAAGTCATTTTCAAAAAGAAAAACGTTTTTGTCATAACGGTCTTTAACCAGGAGACTTCTTCCGCTGGAAAGATTTTCGTTGACCTCATCGCCTTCTACCCAGCGGGCGATTTTGGAGCCTTGCCTTTCCATATAAACTTCTGTGTTATATTCATTTTTCATGCGATGTTCAAAAACTTCAAATTGCAGCTGTCCAACTGCACCGAGAAGATATTCTTCCATTCTTACTGTTTTAAACAGCTGGATGGCTCCTTCCTGCACCAGCTGCTGGATGCCCTTATGAAAATGTTTTTGCTTCATGACATTTTTGGCAGTTACTTTTACAAATAGCTCAGGTGTAAATTGAGGTAGACGTTCGTATTGGAAATTATTTTTACCTGCCGTTAACGTATCGCCAATCTGGTAAGTTCCCGGGTCATAAATTCCAATGATATCCCCGCTTACGGCAGTATCGACTGTACTTCTGTCATCAGCCATGAATTGTGTGGACTGCGCAAGCTTGATGGACTTTCCGATTCTTGGTATATTTACAGCCATGCCTCTTTCAAATTGGCCTGAACAAATTCTTAAAAATGCTATCCGGTCGCGATGAGCAGGATTCATATTTGCCTGAATTTTAAATATGAAGCCAGAAAATTCTTCTGACAGCGGATCAATTTCACCTGCTGAAGAATTCCTCGGCTGCGGCGGCGGTGCAAATTGGAGATAAGACTCAAGGAATGTCTGTACACCAAAGTTGGTCAGCGCGCTTCCAAAAAACACAGGGGTCAATTCTCCCTTTGCAATTCTCTCTCTTGAAAACTCATTGCCCGCTTCATTTAACAGCATAATTTCTTCAAGAGTCTGATCATATAGACCAGAATCCTTAATGGAGTGGTTTCCCTCTATTTCGCCTTCCTCATTCAGTGAAATAAAGCGGTCCTCTTCCTCTACTCTGAATTGCTCAATTCGATTATTAAACCGATCATAAATTCCGAGGAATTCTTTCCCCATCCCGATTGGCCAGTTCATAGGATATGATTCAATTCCCATGACCTCTTCTAATTCCGCAAGGAGCTCAAGCGGTGCCTTTCCCTGGCGGTCAAGCTTATTCATAAATGTAAAGATCGGAATTCCTCTCATGCGGCAGACCTTGAATAATTTAAGTGTCTGCTCTTCGATGCCTTTCGCTGAGTCAATGATCATAACAGCACTATCAACGGCTGTCAGCGTACGATACGTGTCTTCACTGAAATCCTGGTGACCAGGAGTATCTAGAATATTAACGCGCGCACCATCATATTCAAACTGCATCACACTGGAGGTAACAGAAATACCGCGCTGCTTTTCAATTTCCATCCAGTCGCTTGTTGCATACTTGCCTGTCTTCTTTCCTTTAACTGTACCCGCGTCACGAATGGCACCCCCGAATAATAGGAGTTTTTCTGTCAGCGTCGTTTTACCGGCATCCGGGTGGGAAATGATTGCAAAGGTGCGGCGGGATAAAACTTCTTCTTTAAAATTTTTGGACATATTGGTTCCTCACTTACTTATATGAAAATTTGTTTATCGCAGTCTAACGGTCAGTTTGACTCCCATGTCGTACACATAGCAAATTGAGAATGGGTAAGCGGGAGTCTAAACTGCCCGTATAGGCCCGAATGAAGCACAAAGACTAAGAATGCCACGTCCTCCCAAAAAGCTGCCGCTTTCGGTCGTGCGATGTATCGCTCTGTAGCTTTCCTTATCCTGTGGCAACGTCTTTGTGACCCACATCGTGCGGGCCTCAACTTACAATCAGCGGGGGATGAACCCCCACAGATTGAAGTTTCACTTTATCAAGCAATCAATGTGACACTTAATTATTGCAATACCTTCAATTTTATCGCTCCGAAGTAAAGTTTGCAACGCATTTTAAGATTGCATATTTCTTTTTATAAATCTTTTTCAGGCTTATAATAGTGAAACAAAATATAAAAAAGGAGGTTGCAAATGGACACAATTACTCATACTTTATTCGGCTTGGGCCTTTACGGTGCAGTTAATAAACGAGATATGGATAAGAACACCAAGAGAGCGTACTTGCTTACCGCCGTGGGGGCAAGCCAAATTCCGGATATTGATGTCATCTCCCGCTTATGGGATACAGAAGGACTTTATCAGATGTGGCACAGAGGCATTACCCATTCAGTTTTTCTTACTCCGGTTTGGGCTCTGCTGTTTTTTCTGCTATCCTTCCTGCTCTTCAAAGTTAAGGATAAGAAGCTTTTCCTGCTGGGTTGGCTTGCAGTTTTCATACATAATACAAGTGATTTATTCAATGCGTGGGGAACGGGATACTTGGAGCCATTTTCAAATATGAGGATTACCTTTGGCACGATTCCTATTGTTGATTTAGTGATTTGGTTCATCATGGGAACTGCTTTTATTTACTCTAGAAGAAACAAACTGAAATCACCTTACTACTTTAGAATGGCATGGGCCTTTTTGCTGGTGCATGTTATCATCCAAAGTACTCAGGGATTTATTATTTATAAGCAGTATGATGATCAATATGATCAAGTTGCCCTCTCGGCAGCTTTTATTCCATGGACCTTTTCAGTTATAACCAAAAAAGACGATGAAGTAATCATCTTTAATGATAACCTTTTTAAGAAAGAGGAAACTCAATATGTGCTTCAATCCAGAGAAACTGCTGATTTAGATAAATTGTTTTCTCAGCGTCCTGAAGCTAGAACCCTTTATGAATGGTCCCCATTTGTCGTTCTTGTTGATGATGATGAAAGGCTTGGCCTCTATGATCCCCGATTTTACAGAAACGGTCAGTCTTTTCTGTTTGAATATATCGAGAAAAATACAGAAAGATGAGCATCTTGCTCATCTTTTTTATTTTCACCATGTATGCTGCATGCATAGATTTTTTCATTAATTTATTCCTTTTGCACATAATACAACTATTGAGCTTTACAAGCAGTTTCATTAGGGAATAGGAGTACTGTCAGAATCCTCCCTTGAGCTTCCTTTAAGGGAAAATTACATAGTTAAGAGGTGTTAATATGAATTTTATTTGGGGAATATTCGGTATCATTGTCGTTTTAGGATTAGCTTTCCTGCTCTCAAGCAACAGAAGGGCCATTAGTTTAAGAACTGTTGCGGGTGGGCTTGCCATTCAGCTGATTTTCGCCTTTCTCGTTCTAAAGTGGGAAGGCGGCAGAAAAGGTTTAGAATGGCTAACAATGAAGGTAAACGATATTATCAATTACGCTAATCAGGGAATTAATTTTTTATTTGGCGGCCTTTTTACAGATGAATCGGGTATCACCTTCGTTTTCGCACTTCAGGTCCTGCCTGTGGTAATCTTTTTTTCATCATTGATTTCTGTCCTCTATTATTTAAGGATTATGCAGTTTTTCATAAAAATCCTTGGCGGGGGGCTGTCAAAGCTACTCGGAACCAGAAAAGCAGAGTCCATGTCGGCAGCAGCAAATATATTCGTAGGGCAAACAGAGGCTCCGCTTGTTGTCCGTCCTTATATTGCCAATATGACAAAATCTGAGTTATTTGCGGTAATGACCGGCGGCCTTGCTTCTGTGGCAGGATCTGTTTTAATCGGATATTCCCTTTTGGGTGTGCCTCTAGAATATCTCTTGGCTGCAAGCTTTATGGCTGCACCGGCGGGTTTAATACTGGCCAAAGTCATGCTTCCTGAAACAGAGGATAAAGAAGAGCCTAAAGAATTCGATATGGAAGTGGATAGCGACTCTGCCAATGTCATTGATGCAGCCGCAAAAGGTGCAAGTGTCGGGCTGGAACTGGCTTTGAATATCGGAGCGATGCTTCTTGCCTTTATTGCTCTGGTTGCATTAATTAACGGTCTCCTTGGATGGGTTGGAGGATTATTCGGCTTCGAGGGATTAACGCTCGAAATCATTCTGGGTTATGTTTTCTCGCCTCTTGCATTTGCAATAGGCGTTCCATGGTCAGAAGCTGTGCAGGCCGGAAATTATATTGGCCAGAAGTTAATTTTGAATGAATTCGTTGCTTATTCTGCTTTTGCACCGGATATTCCAAATTTATCTGATAAAACGGTCGCAATCGTCAGCTTTGCCCTTTGCGGATTTGCCAATATTTCTTCATTGGGCATTCTGCTTGGAGGGCTTGGCGGACTGGCACCTAACCGCAGGCAGGACATTGCGCGGCTTGGCCTGAAGGCAGTTGCAGCAGGTGCCCTGGCTTCTATGTTAAGTGCTGCCATAGCTGGAATGCTTTTTTAAAAATCATGTGAAAAATCCTCCCGCTGTTTACGGGAGGATTTTTTGATCTTATTTCTTTAAATAATAGATAACGGATTCATACGGCCTTAATTTAATGGTCTGTGCTGCCGGAGGTGACTGATTGTAATTGGACAGTAAGATCTCATCTTTATATTCGTCTGCCTGAAGGTGTTCAGGAATGATAAATGATGTTTCTTCCCCATAGAAATTATTCACGACCAGCAGCTTTTCATTATTGCCATTTCGAACATAAGCAAATACCTTAGGATGCTCCTCAGAAATCAGTTCATAGTCTCCGTACGTGATAATATCATATTGCTTGCGAAGCTGGATCAGCTTCTTATAATGATAAAAAATAGAATCTCCGTCCTTCAATGCTTTTTCGGCATTTATTTCCATATAATTTGTTGCAACATTTATCCATGGCGTTCCATCGGAGAAACCGGCATTTTCAGAACTATCCCACTGCACCGGGGTCCGGGAATTGTCGCGAGACTTGCTTTTGAGAATATTTATGATTTCTTCTTCACTCATTCCCTTTTCCCTAAGGATATTATAAACGTTCAGTGATTCTACATCTCTGTAGTCTCCAATGTTTTCAAATCCTGGGTTTGTCATGCCAAACTCTTCACCCTGATAAATATAAGGGGTTCCCTGCATCATATGAATGACTGTCGCCAGCATTTTAGCAGATTCACGATGATACTTCCTGTCATCACCATATCTTGACACAATTCGGGGCTGATCATGATTGCACCAGAATAAAGCATTCCAGCCTCCTCCCTTGTGCATCTCAGTCTGCCACCTTGATAAAATCTGCTTTAACGCTCTAAAGTCAAATTCAGCGATTGCCCATTTCTCTCCATTTGGGTAATCCACTTTCAAATGATGAAAGTTGAAAGTCATGCTCAGCTCTTCCCTCTCAGGATTGGAATACTTTATACAATGTTCAATGGAAGTGGAGGACATTTCGCCAACAGTCATACTATCGTATTTTGAAAATACATTTTCATTCATTTCATGCATAAATTCGTGTACACGAGGTCCGTCTGTATAGAATTTTCTGCCGTCTCCCGGAGGCACAGATCCGTCATCATCGGGAAACTCCTGGTCTTTAGAAATCAGATTGATTACATCAAGTCTGAAGCCATCTACACCTTTTTCAAACCAGAATTCCATCATGTCATACACTTTTCGGCGAAGCTCTTCATTTTCCCAATTTAGATCCGCCTGCGTGACATCAAAAAGATGGAGATAGTATTGGCCGGTTGCTTCATCATATTTCCATGCATTTCCACCGAATTTTGATTCCCAGTTTGTCGGTTCGCTTCCATCGTCCTTAGGGTCTTTCCAAATATAAAAATCACGGTATGGATTGTCTTTTGATTTTTTTGCTTCCTGGAACCATTGATGTTCTGTGGAAGTATGGTTTACTACAATATCCATAATGATTTTAATGTCCCGGCTATGTGCCTCTTCAAGAAGCTTTTCAAAGTCAGCTAGAGTTCCGTATTCTTCGTGAATGCTGAAATAGTCACTAATATCATATCCGTTGTCGCGCTGCGGAGATTTATAAATTGGTGTCAGCCAGACGACGTCCACACCTAAATCTTTTAAATAATCAAACTTGGCAATAATTCCAGGAATGTCTCCAACCCCATTTCCTGTCGTATCGTTAAAGCTTTTTGGATAAATTTGATATACTACTGATTTTTTCCACCATGGTTGTTTCATTAGAATCACACCTGTTTTAGTTTTTTAGAAATTGGGTTTTTAGCTGTTAAAAAGAAGGACCTGAGCTTCATAGGGACGCAGCTTAATTGTTCTGTTAATTTGTATATCTTTATAATTCCCAATCAGTGCCTCAAATTTCTTTTCCTGGATGTATGCAGGGGGTTCTACTTCAGGGTTTCCTCCATAGAAGTTGCACAAGACAAGAAGGATCTGATTGCCCAATGTTCTTGTATAAGCGTACACTTCAGGATGTTGATCAAGTATTAGGTTATACCTGCCGTAAACAATAATTTCATTTTTCTTTCTAAGTTCAATAAGCTTTTTATAGTAATGAAAAACAGAATCAGGGTCTTTCATGGCCTTTTCCACATTAATGTCTTTATAGTTAGGGTTTACTTTTATCCAGGGGGTTCCATCCGAAAAACCTCCGTGCTCGGAAGAATCCCATTGCATCGGCGTCCGGGCGTTGTCACGCCCTTTTGCGTATATGCTTTCAAGGGCCTTATCCTCTGTCCAGCCATCGTTAAGTGCTTCTTTATAAAAATTAAGTGTTTCTATATCCCTGTACTCTTCAACGCTTGAGAAACGGACATTCGTCATTCCAATTTCTTCGCCCTGATAAACATAAGGAGTTCCCTTCATCATATGAAGCAATGTTGCGAGCATCTTAGCCGACTTTTCCCTATACTCTCCGTCATTGCCGAATCTTGAAACAGAGCGGGGCTGGTCGTGATTATTAAAGTAAAGGCTGTTCCAGCCAGCTTTATCCAGCTCATTTTGCCATTTTGTCAGGTTTAGTTTTAAGTCACACAGATCAAGGGGTTTAAGATCCCATTTGCCGTTTGGCCCGTTGTCCAGGCTAACATGTTCAAATTGGAAGACCATATTTAACTCATTTCGTGATTCCCCTGTATATTGCCTGGCCCAATCAGGAGTCACACCGGGCATTTCGCCAACAGTCATAACATTAAACTTCGCTAACGCCTTTTCATTCATCTCCCGCAGGTATTCATGAATTCTGGGGCCGTTTCGATAATACTTGCTTCCAGAAGCATATTTCTTTCCAGGCTTTGGTTCATCATCAGGAAGTCCCTCTACTTTGGAAATAAAGTTGACCACATCCATTCTGAATCCATCAATGCCTTTTTCCAGCCACCAAGTCATCATGTCGTATATTTCATTTCTTAGTTTCGGATTATCCCAATTTAAATCTGGCTGTTTCTTTGAAAACAGATGCAAATAATATTCTCCTGTTTTATCATCAAGTTTCCAGGCGGATCCCCCGAAATTGCTTCCCCAGTTATTCGGCTCTTTTCCATTCCTTCCTTCGCGCCATATATAATAATCCCTGAATGGATTGTCTTTGGATTTCCTGGACTCTGCAAACCAGATATGTTCGTCTGAACTATGGTTCACCACCAGATCCATAATGAGTTTAATCTCTCTCTTATGCATCTCTCCGAGAAGTTCTTCCCAATCTTCCATTGTTCCAAACTCACTCATAATATCCTGATAATCGCTTATATCATAGCCATTATCATCATTTGGCGATTTATATACTGGAGAAAGCCAGACCACATCAATCCCTAGCTCTTTCAAATAATCCAGCCTGGAGATGATACCCTGCAAATCTCCTATTCCATCTCCATTGCTATCCATGAAGCTCCGCGGGTATATCTGGTAAACTACACTTTCTTTCCACCATTGCTTCTTCATATGGCGACCTCCGATTTTTAACATTTGTGTGCATGCCCCAAGAAATGGCGATACCATGGAATCATAGAACCCCATGGCATCAATCTTTCTATTCTGCTTTTTTAAATTTAGAGAAGGCTAAGGTCAATACAAACGGTACGACAAGTGCAATACCCATTCCGATAAAGAAAGAACCCCAATTTTCCGCAAAGATAGAGAAGAATGCCGGCAAGCCTCCTACACCTATCGACGGTGCCTTAACTCCATTAATAGTGATGAAGATTCCTGCAATTGCTGACCCAATAATCGCTGCAAAGAACGGGTACTTAAAGCGAAGATTTACGCCAAACATTGCCGGTTCCGTTACGCCCAGCCACGCTGATACTGAAGAAGTTAGCGCAAGCCCTTTCAGTTTTTCGTTCCCTTTGCTTAACAGCATCATGGCAAAAGCGGCGGAACCCTGAGCTATATTAGACAATGCAACCATCGGCCATAAAAACGTGCCGCCAATGCTGCCGATTAACTGCAGATCAACTGCCAGGAACGTATGATGCATACCAGTGATAACGAGAGGGGCATATAATCCACCGTAAATCAAGCCTCCAAGGGCTGGAACAGCATCAAAGATTCCGACAACCCCATTTGTAATCCAGCTGCCGATCATGAATGTGATCGGTCCAATAGCAATAAAAGAAAGAAACCCAGTGATCAGTAAAGCGATCGGCGCGACAGTTAGAAGCTGAAAAGCATCAGGGATTCTTTTTCTCAGAAATACTTCTATCTTAGCCAATACGTATGAAGCAAATAATACAGGCAATACCTGCCCCTGATAACCTACCTTTTCTATTTCTAACCCGAATAAGTTCCACTTCGGAACTTCTTCAGCAGAACCATAGCCCCATGCATTTAAAAGATCCGGATGCACTAGCATTAAACCTAGCACAATACCAAGAAGAGGACTTCCGCCAAACCGGTTTACAGCACTCCATCCAATCAAACCGGGAAGGAATACGAAAGCAGTATTGGCAATCAGGTTAATGATGCCAGCCAGATCAGCCCAGTTAGTATAAACTTCAACAAAAGACTTATCATCAAAGAAAATATCCGGTGCTGTCATAATATTGTTTATCCCCATCAGCAAACCGGCTGTTACGATAGCTGGAAGGATTGGAATAAAAATATCTGCGAGTGTTTTAATGCCGCGCTGCAATGGATTTAAGTTCTCAGCAGCAGCACTTTTTGTTTCTTCTTTTGATGATTCGCCTATTCCAGTTGCTTCTGTCATTTCTTTATACACTTTATCAACAAGGCCTTGTCCAATGACAACCTGGAATTGTCCATTTGTGGAAAAGGAACCTTTCACTACATCTATATTTTCGAGTTTTTCTTTATTGACCTTCCCCTCATCTTTTAAGGCAAAACGCAGACGTGTAACACAATGAGTAGCCGCTGCGATATTATCCTTGCCCCCGATAGCTTCTACAATTTGCTCTGCTGACTCTTTATTCGTAGCCATTCTTCGCTCTCCTCCTGTTACCGTTTTCATATTATAGAAAAAAACAGTTATAAGGTTTTTATTTATTGTTCTCGCCATTTACAACTCTATCCAATTTAGCAAACCAACTTGTATATACATGAACTGTTTACGCTTTCATTTTATCTTGTATATACATGTTAGTCAACCATTTTTTCATTTCTCTCTTTTCTATACCCATTCACTCGCTTCGAAAGCCAGAAAATAAAAAACCGGCTTCGAGACTAATTTGTCTGCAAAGCCGGTTCTACACCACTTGAATAGGTTATTTCCTTTTATCATTGTCATCATCTTTTGTGAGTTCACGGGTAGATTTCTTAAATTCTTTTAATGTCTCCCCGAACGCTCTTCCTATTTCAGGAAGTTTCTTAGGTCCAAAAATAATCAGAGCCAAAACCAGGATTAGAATTAAACCTGGAATACCGATGTTTGATAACATGCTGAACACTCCTTATATATCATATCGCTTGAGGCAGTAGTAATCATGTTCATTGTCCATTATAGTTGATTGATAAAAAAAATCATAGCATGAGTGCTATGATTTCATGTTTTTTGACTATTTGAAGGCTCTATCAAGTTCATCCAGCACTTCACCAATTTTGCGGTCATGAATTACTTTATCAGCATAAATATCGAAATCCGTAGGTTCCATATTAATAATCACAAGTTTTGCTCCTTTTTGTTTGGCTATCAGCGGAAACTGATTTGCAGGTGTTACAGTCAAGGATGATCCCAGAACAATAAAAAGTTCTGCTTTTTCTGTTTCATCTGCTGCGAAATCTAAGGCCTCCTCAGGGAGCATTTCCCCAAACAGAACCACTGAAGGACGGAGCACACCCCCGCAACGGCATTGGAATTGACCATGCAAATACCCCTCGCTCGGGAACTCTTTTTTACATTTCTGGCAATGGAGTGTCTGCAGATTTCCATGGAGCTCTGATATTTTTTCACTTCCCGCGAGTCCATGAAATCCATCCACGTTCTGGGTAATAATGCTCTTAATAATACCTCTCTTTTCCCAATCTGCAAGAATATAGTGCCCTTGATGGGGATTACACTCCTTAAGCCCGATTACCCTGTGCCGATAAAATTCTATAAATTCGTTCACATTTTCATTCAATGCTTTTGTACTGGCTATTTTCCCAGGATCTTTCCCATTCCATAATCCATTATTGGCAGACCTGAAATCAGGCAGTCCGCTTTCTGTCGACATTCCTGCTCCAGTCAATATTACTGTATAATTTGATTCTTTCAGCCATTTCTCAAGCATAGATATCAGCTCCCAATAAGGTTTTGTCACAGGTTAAATTTGATTTCCATTTATTTCTCCCAATGAAATGTTTATGTCATGTCAGGTATGCGGTAAATACTAGATTATAACTGTTTATGCGAATTATCAATATAGGAGTGATAGCTATGCCTGAAATAGAAACCAAAGTTTATAAGGACGGCTATAAAAAATTTTCATCCAGGGCTAAACGTTATGCGGACGATCCTGAAAAAACAAAAGGACTTTTAAGAAAGGCTACACTTAAAGCAGATAAAAACCAATCTTCATTAAGTGATATATGGGAAAAGTTTCAGCTTCTGATCGATTTAGTAAAGTCATGGTCTAAAGGCGATTACCGGCATATTATTTCAAAAAAATCGATTATCTTTATTATTGCTTCCATACTATACTTTGTTTCCCCAATAGACCTTGTTCCTGACTTTTTAATAGGAATGGGAATCTTAGATGATGTAGCAGTCCTTGGTTTTGCCGTTAGCCAAATTACAGGTGAACTTGAAAAATTCAGAATTTGGAAAGAGAGCAGGACGATTGGAATGAAATAATTATTTTCTGTGCATTTTAATATTATTTGCTATAATAATGATGGAAAGTATTTATGCTGTCAAAATTAAATAGCAAGAAATGTAGGGGAACCGGTATGCCGGTTGAGACTTCATCATTAAGATGCTGACCCTTTGAACCTGATCTGGCTCATACCAGCGTAGGGAACATATTCTTAAACATACTAAATGTTTTTTATATGCGCCCTGGTTTATACCGGGGCGTTTTTATTTTACAGGGCAGACTATCATTAACTTTCCTTATTACATAACGTTTTTTAGGAGGAGTACTTATGAAAAAGTGGATTGCCGCTATCTGTTCGCTGCTGCTTCTTTCAGGCTGTGCCGGCAATGGACCGGATAATCAGACTGGAAGCGAAGATTCAGACAGCAAACAAGATTTGAAAAAAGTTACTGTTGTACTGGATTGGACACCTAATACCAATCATACCGGCTTATATGCCGCAAAGGACAAAGGATATTTTAAAGAAGAAGGGCTCGATGTAGAAATTATAATGCCAGGTGAAGCAGGTGCAGATCAATTGACTGCATCAGGCAAGGCTGATTTTGGTGTCAGCTATCAGGAAAGCATCACGGAAGCACGTGTACAGGGCGTTCCCCTTGTATCGATAGCAGCTGTTATTCAGCATAATACTTCCGGTTTTGCATCCCCTGCCGAAAAAAACATTAAATCGCCGAAAGACTTTGAAGGAAAAACTTATGGCGGCTGGGGGGCACCTGTAGAAAAATCGGTAATAGACTCCCTAATGAAGAAGGAAAACGCTAATATTGATAAGGTCTCAATTGTTAATATGGGGGATGCTGACTTTTTTACAGCTGTTAAAAGAGATATAGACTTCGCATGGATTTATTATGGATGGACAGGTGTAGAAGCAGAACTTCGGGGGGAAAAGATTAATATGGTCTACCTTACCGACTACTCAGAAAAACTGGATTACTACACGCCCGTTCTCGCAACCAGCGAAAAAATGATTGCAGATGATCCGGATACTGTCAAAGCATTTGTAAAAGCAGCAGCAAGGGGATATGAATTTGCAATCGATCAACCTGGCGAAGCAGCAGATTTTTTGTTAAAGAATGCTCCGGATCTGGACAGCGAATTGGTCAAAAAAAGCCAGGAATGGCTATCCCCCCGCTATCAGGATGATGCTTCAAGATGGGGTGAACAAAAGCTTGAAGTCTGGGAAAACTATGCAGACTGGATGCATGAAAATGGTCTTTTAGATAAAGAATTAGATGCAGGCAAAGCATTTACTAATGACTTCCTGCCGGAATAAGGAGAGTTCAAATATGGCAAACGCACTTGTAAGCATTCAGATCATACCGAAAACAAAAGATGGGGAAAATGTTATACCTTACGTTGATGAAGCAATTAGTGTCATTCAGCAATCCGGTGTTAAGTACGAAGTGCATCCCCTCGAAACAACGATGGAAGGCGATTTAGACCATTTATTGAAAATCATAGCTGATATGAACAGAAAAATGATTGAAAGAGGAAGCAGCAATGTAATCTCACAGGTAAAGGTTCTATATCAGCCGGACGGTATTGAAATGATTGATTTAACGGAGAAATATCGTCCATGATAAATTTGTTCAGAAAAGGATGGAGGCCGGCTGCGGTTCTCCTTCTTTTATTCATTGCTTGGGAAATGGCAGTAAATCTGGCAGAAGTCCCTGCATGGCTCCTGCCTCCGCCAACAGAAATCGTTCTGGAAGCGATTTCGGGCTGGGAGGGCTTCAGCCACCACCTTCAATCGACAGTCATGCTTTCCCTATTGGGATTTGCCATTGGCACCGTCATAGGTTTAATCACAGCCGTTATACTGCACTTATTGCCTTTTATAAGGGAGTCGGTTTACCCTCTCCTCATACTTTCACAAAATGTGCCTATAATTGTTCTGGCTCCTTTGCTGGTTGTTTGGTTTGGTTTCGGGATACTTCCAAAGCTGATTGTCATCACGCTGGTTTGCTTCTTCCCCATTACTGTTGCTGCATTGGACGGCTTTCGCCAGACACCCGGAGAACTTAGGCATTATATGCTGATGGCAGGGGCCAGCAAAGGACAGCTGTTTTGGAAGCTGGAGCTTCCCTATTCCCTTCCCTCTCTATTTTCAGGGCTAAAAATCTCCGCAACCTATAGTGTGATGGGTGCTGTAATATCCGAATGGCTCGGAGCTAAAGAAGGAATAGGTGTTTATATGACTCTGGCATCTTCTTCATTTCGGACAGACCGTGTTTTTGTTGCCATTTTTGCGATTATGCTGTTAAGCTTGCTGTTTTTTGGAGGAATTTTACTGGCTGAACGTTTGCTGATTAAATGGAAGTCACGGGAGAGTGCCAGGAAATGATACAATTATCCGTTAATCATTTAACCAAAAGTTTTGATACTAATCAGGTTTTAGACAATTTGAGTTTTCATGTAAATGAAGGGGAATTTGTTTCGATTTTAGGTCCTTCAGGGAGCGGAAAGAGCACCATTTTCAACCTGATTGGCGGGATGCTTCTGCCGGACGAAGGCTCCATAACGCTTGGGAATGTGAAAATCAACGGCAAACGCGGTTCAATAAGCTATATGCCTCAGACACCTTCCCTGATACCCTGGAGAACCATTCTTCAAAACGTTCTGCTTGGACAGGAGCTAATGGGTAAAACCGATTCGGAAGCGGCCAGAAAGATGCTTCAAAAAGCTGGTCTCGGCGGCTATGAAAATGCATACCCCCATGAATTGTCAGGGGGAATGAAGCAAAGGGCTGCCTTTATCCGGGCATTATTAAGCCCACAGCCTATCATTTTGCTGGATGAACCTTTTTCAGCTTTAGATGAGCTTACCCGCCACGATATGCAAAAGTGGCTTCTCGATATTTGGAATGAGCATAAGCCGACAATTCTGTTTGTAACCCACAATATCGAAGAAGCCATTTACCTCTCTGATCGAATTTTAGTACTGAGCAGCAAGCCTGCTAAAGTAATTAAAGAATATAAGGTACCCTTTAACAGGCCAAGAATGGAGGAACTTTATCTCAATGAAAATTTCCTTGCCTGCAAAAGAAGCATCCATCATGCGCTGAAAAATCATTAGGAGGCAACAGCATGGATAAGTATATTGATGCCCATATTCATCTTGATAAGTACAGCAATATTGAATTAGAGAAAATGTTTCATGAGTTGCCGTTTCAGCTTTCACTTGTTACAGTTTCAAGCGATTTAGCATCCTGCAAAAGAAATCTTGCTCTTGCAGAAATTTATTCCTTTGTTAAACCTGCCTTCGGTTTTCACCCTGAACAGGTTCTGCCCAGTGATCATGAAATTTCAGAGCTTTTCAGCTGGATAAAGATTCACATAGAACAAATGGCTGCTGTTGGCGAGGTTGGCCTTCCATACTATTTAAGGTCTGAAGGGAGAAAGCAGCTTGGGGGATATATTGAACTTCTCGAAGAATTCATTAAGCTCGCTAAAAAGTGGGATAAGCCCATTGCCCTCCATGCAATTTATGATGATGCACCGATTGTGTGCAATTTATTGGAAAAGCATTCGATTAAAAAAGCTCATTTTCACTGGTTTAAAGGTGACAGCGCAGCGGCAAGCAGGCTGATTGCCAATGGCTATTACATCTCCTTTACTCCAGATATCGTGTACGAAAAAGAAATACAGGACCTTGTACGGGATTACCCGCTGGATAAATTGATGGCAGAAACGGATGGTCCATGGGAATTCGAAGGCCCTTTTAAAAACAAGCCTACCCATCCAGCCATGATGGCCCATTCCATCAGTGCCCTTGCTGAACTAAAAGAATTAGCTTTCAGCAGCGCTCTTAAGAAGCTGTATGATAATACAAAAAGCTTCTATAATATTGATTAATCAGCCTTATAGTCTTTTGCCATAAGGCTGTTTTTTTTTATTCAGATTAGATAAAAAATACTAGATAAATATAATCATTTCGCACCATTCCTAATTTTGGAAATATAGGTTAATCTTATATTGGACAATACGTTTAGGAGGTATGTAATGAAAAGGTATATTTTCTTGTTATTGACTATTTTACTAGTCTTCTCAGGCAATGTTTCTGCAGAAACCAAAAGCCGTTCTGCTGATTTGACTGAGAAAGATTTCATGAAAGCCGTATTAAAGGCTGATGAGTTTAAGGAATTTAAATCCTCCATTTTAAAAGATGCAGCCGCCAAGCCAAGAGCTCTTGTTGATGAAAAAGGAAAACAATATGGCTGGACAGTTCAATATGAAATAGAATACAAAGAAAAAAATGTTTTCTTAGATAGTAAAGCCCTCGTAAATTTCTCGTCACTTCTATCATTTTCTTATGAGTCCGACGGAAAAGGATTAAAAGTCCGGCTCGTCGATTACAGCAGGTTAATTGAGGATCAGGCTTTTTATGTAAAAGACCTGAAGTCAAATGAAGAAACCAAAATAGATATATCGAAAGACAGCATCTTTACTGATTATTTGACAGAGGTAGAAAGGAAGAAAACGCATTTGATTGAAGAAGCAGCAGTAAGCAATGCTGTCTCTTCCGATAAAATCACTGCAGCAGCCGAGTTATGCTACTACTGTACAAAATATGAATGGCGCGGCGGATACCCTTGCTCATCCGCAAATACTGAGCCTGAAGTTTCAGTGTCTTCCCAGCTAAAAGAAAGCGGACTAAATCCAGATTCGGTAATCATTGACTGTTATGTACCCCGCCATAAAGTATGTGTTAGCGGGGAATGGAGAACATATTGCCCTATTCAATAAGAAAAGCGGAGCGCTTATGCTTATCATCGACATTCATAAGCCGATGACGCCTGAGCTGGACAGTTATAAAACCGGCTAAGCAGATGCTTAGCCGGTTTTATTATCCCTTAGTACCTGATGCGATATTTGATCCTTCTATAAAGTGCTTCTGGAAGAAGAAGAATAGCAGTACAACTGGCAGGAGGACCATGACTGACATGGCCATCAGGTAATGCCATTGTGTCTGAACTGTTCCCTTGAAGGTCTGAAGCCCGATTTGCAGTGTGTACAGACTTTCATCATTTATATACAATAATGGTCCGAGAAGATCATTCCATGCCCCATTAAACGAAAAAATGGCCACTGTAATAAGAGCCGGCTTCGTCAGAGGCAGCATAATATGCCACCAGATCTGCAGATGATTCGCACCGTCAAGCACTGCCGCCTCTATTAGTTCATTAGGAATGGACATCATAAACTGGCGCAATAGGAAGATGAAAAAGGCACTCCCCAAAAATGCTGGAACAATCAGCGGCAGGTACGTATTTACCCAGCCAAGCTTCGAAAATAAAATGTATTGAGGCACCATCGTGACAAACCCTGGGATCAGCATGGTTGATAACACAACTATAAACAAAGCATTTCTTCCTTTAAAACGGATTTTCGCAAACGCATATGCAACGAGTGAATTGACAAGAACACTTCCAGCCATTCCACAGAGGGCAATAAATAACGTATTCATTGCCCAGCGGGTAAACGGCGCTGTTTTCCATGCTTCAACATAATTGGAAAAATGGAATTCCTTTGGCACAAAGGTAGGCGGATATTGCGCAATCTCAGCAGGAGATTTCAATGATGTCGAAATCATCCACCACAGGGGAGATAATACCAGTACACTTCCCGCTAATAAAACGATAAAAATAATCGTCTGCTTTAAATTATCTTTGAATTTTTTTGTCTCATAAAACTTCGGTGCTGCGGCAGTTCTCATTTATTATCTCCCCCCTCATAATGGACCCATTTTTTGCCGAGTTTCATATTAATGATTGTCAGTACCATTACGACAATAAACAGCAGCCAGGCCATTGCAGATGCATAGCCCATGTCAAACACTTCAAACGCGTTATTCCACATATGCAGATTGTAGAATAGGAGTGAATTTCCTGGTCCTCCGCTTCCGTTTTCTGTCATGACATATGCTTCTTGAAAGATCTGGAAGGCACCAATGGTACTAGTCAGCACATCGAAGAAAATGATTGGTGAAATCATTGGCAGGGTGATATAAAAGAATTTCTGCATAACACCTGCCCCATCAAGATCCGCTGCTTCATACAGTGAAGCTGAAACTCCCTGCAGACTTGCAAGGTAAAGCAGCATTCCGCCTCCGACACTCCACATTTTCATCAAAAGCAAAGCTGGTTTCGTCCATTCAGGATCAAACAGCCAGGCTGGCCCTTCAATCCCAATCCATGCAAGGAACGTATTTACCAATCCTGTCGAAGGACTTAGCAGCTGCATCCACAAAAAGTAAACCGCAACACCCGAGAGGATAGCAGGCAGATAATAAAGTGTGCGGAAGAATTTCATGCCCCTTACTTTCTGATTTAAAAGAACCGACAGAAAAATCGCCCCTGCAGTAGTCAGCGGGACAGAAAATAAAACGTAATAAAGGGTATTCCATAAAGACGTTTTAAAAAGATCATCGATTGTAAACATGCGTTTAAAATTATCAAGGCCGATAAAATTCATCCTTGAAGTAATATTATAATCTGTAAAACTGGCAAATAAGGAAAATAAAAGCGGACCAAGTGTCAGTCCAAGGAAACCAATTATCCACGGGCTGATGAATAGATATCCAAAGATATTTTCTCTTGTTTGGCGGGACATCCGTCTGCGTGATGTCTTTTCTTTTTTTTCCGCAAGACCCGCTCCCCGGCGAGCAATCGTTGTATCATATGATTTCAACCCATACACCTTCTTTTATTTATTTTTAAAGAGAGAAGGAGGCCCCTTCTCTCTTTTGTTCTATTTTCTCTTTAGTTTTTCAACATCTTTCTCTGCTTTTGCCAGCGCTTTTTCTGGCTTCGTTTTTCCTAGCAGCACACTGTCTATATGCGGATTGATGCGGTTTTGGTAATCAGGATACTTTACTGGAACCGGAAACAATTGCGTTTGATCCAGGTTTTTCACCGAAGCTTCATATACGTACTTATCATCGCCCTTTAGTTCATTAACAACTGCTTCTGCAGCTTCTTTGTTTGCGACATTATCATAGTTTTTCATAGCCCAGTATTTTTGTGCCTCCGGGCCAGTTAAATACTTGATAAATTTCATAGCTTCCTCAGGATGTTTGGCTCCTTTCGGTATTTCAGCTACGAAACCGCCGCCATCGCTCCAATTCCCCGAACCTTTTTCAAATGCAGGAATTGGAGCTACACCAAAGTTCATATCCTCTCCGTAGTCACGAATCTGTGTGTAAAACGTGCCGATATCAACCCACATTGCCACTTTGCCTGCTATGAATGGATTTGACTGCTCACTGCCAAATTCAGCTTCAAAAGATTGAACTGTCTTCTCACCAAGACGCTCTTTCCATCCCAGCAGCCATTGAAGCGCTTCCTGCTTTTTAGGTGTATTGATATAAAGTTCTCCATCTTGAATGAATCCTTTTCCGCCGTCAGCGCTTGTCATCCAGCTGGCCGCACCAATGCTGCCCCATAGCGGATAAAAGCCAACTCTCTCATATCGGTCTCCATCCTTTATATCAAGCTTTGCGGCGTACTCCTCCAGTTCCGCCCATGTTGCTGGCGGCTTTTCCGGATCAAGTCCAGCTTCTTTAAAAGCATCTTTATTGTAAAATAGCAATCTTGTATCTGTATTGAATGGAACTGCATAAGGTTTGTCCCCGTACATTACCGTTTCCCATAAATGAGGATAAAATTGATTTTTGAAGGATTCATCGATATACTTGCTCAGATCTTCTGATTGGGCGTTTTCAGCTCGCTGGGCGACTGAATTAATATCGTTTATAATAACATCAGCCGGGTTTCCCGCTGCGACGGATGCCAGGTTCTTTGTCCAAATATCTCCCCAGGGCAAATATGTATGCTTTACAAAAACCTCATCCTGTGAATTGTTAAAATCCTCTATGATTTTTTCTATGATCGGACGCCTCGTTTCCGAACCCCAGAAGCTCCAAAAATCAACAATTACTTTTCCATCCTTCGTTTTTTCTGCCTGAACACTTTCCTCACCAGAACAGCCTGCCAAGGTGCCAATAAGCAGGATGGCGGAAATGATAAAGATTAATCCCTTTTTCATGATGCTCCCCCTAAATCATATTTAATCTTCAGCTTTAAGCTTGTGCCTAACCCCTGCGCAAAGGAAAAATACTGGCCAGCAAATAAATTAATTAACAACTAAGATAGTACTACCCTGATATTTGGGGATAAAACATTATTTTGAAAAAATTCTCGTAATATGTAAATTTTCAGGGCTTTACGCCTAATAAAAAAAGACCCCTAAAAAGGAGTCTGAATTAAGGAGTTTTTTGAATACTGTGTGCAATGGCTTCCAAATACTCAATGAATATGGCACCTTCTTCAGAGGGAACTGCATACATTATCTCACTGTCCATTGACTTGAAATATACTTCACCACGCTCGTTCCAGACTTTCACCTTTACAGATTCTTTGCCTTTCATAATAAATTGGATATCATATAATGGTTTGGAGTCGATGACGGCCTCTGCAGGCATTGCCGAATTTATGGCAGTTCTTGCCGTGCTTTCCCACTTTTCATCTTTTACAGTCGCGGTTTCAGCAGAATACGTTCCATCAGCAGAGAAGGAATTCTCAGTTTCTGATAGAGCAATAGCTGTTTGACTGATAAAACTATCTCCAAGTATATCTGCACTGCTGCTGCCCCCTGTCGTTGATTCCTCAGAAAAAATAATGAAAGCGAACATAATACAAGCAGCCATTACTGCGGCAGCAGATAAAAATTTAGGAAAAATATTTTTCTTTCTTTTTGGCCTATCCTCTATACCACTCCATATTTTTTGCAGGCTATCCTGTTTTTGCTTTTGCGATCGCGGAATACGGTCTAATTCACGAAAAGAATTATCGAATCCGAATGAGCTCTTCATGGATTTCCCCCCTTTTCTGCAATTCTTTTTTTAGTGCTGCGAGTGCCCTGGAAGTGGTGATTTTAACTTTGTTTTCGTTCCAATTCAAGATTTCGGCCGTTTCTTTGATTGAAAACTCCTTTATTTTTCTCAAAATCAGCACTTCTTGATAGCTTAATTTCAAATGTCGGATTGCTTCATATAAGAGTGTAACTTTTTCACCCTTAATCATAATCTCGGTTGGAGTCTCTTCATCTGATTGGAGCTGGAATTTTTCAATTGAGAAAAATTTGAATCTGTTTTTTTTACGCAGATAATCAATGGCTACATTTCTTGATATTCGGACCAGCCATGTAAAGATCTGGGATTCCCCATTAAATTGGCTCATGTATTTATAAGCTTTAATAAAGGTGTCCTGTGTCAGATCTTCGGCGACTTCCTTATCATTCACGAGAAGAAATATGTATCCATAAATTCGATCGCTGTATTCGCTGTATATATCTTCAAAAGCTTCTGCCGATATTCTCTCCATTTTGGCGCCCCCTCGCGTATTATTAGACGAATGAAAAATAGAAAAGAAACACTATTCCAATATTTATGTAAAATAATCAAATCAAATTTCATGCAGGTCAAAATACAAATTCTGTTCATTTATCCTATTTTTCCTAAATGCTCTGATTCCTTTGTATTAATTAAGACGAATTCCGAAGAAAGAGTCCTTTTCACTGTAACCATTCTTCCAGCCAGAATTCATAAGTAATACAAAGAAAGTTACACTTCAAAATACCCATTTTCATATAATTTACTTGCTATTTTCCTATTGGATTGACGAAAGGCATCTTTTAAAGTTCCCCCTCTTTTTATTCATTTTATCATTCTGGAAAAATACTGCCTCCCTCCTTTTTCTTATTTTTTCCAAAAATTATTATTATTCCAATATTTCTGGGTAAAAATGATTCCTTTCATCTAGATATAACCAGGTTAAGTTGATTCTTTAAGACTGTAACCTTATGAATGCTCTAAAACCTTCTAGCTATTTTATTCATTCCCCAGCAATAAACCTCATTTTTCGACAATCTCCAGCTGATTATTCAGCTAAAGTTCTTGTTAGCGGAAGGGTTTTCCATTTTTGGAAGAAACCCTTAGGAGGTGATCGAGTTCATTCTGCCGGAAGACACTATTTAAGGAATTAAACAAAACAAGGAGGGAATTTTTTGAAAAGAAAAAGAAAATCATTGAATCGCATTCTTTATGTGATGCTGACAGCTTTTTTGATTTTGCCCCTGATGTTCCCAGGCATGGGATCAGCTGAAAGTAAAAGCTCTCCGCATACCTCAGTTAAGCAAGCTGCACCTCAGACAGCAAAAAGCAAAATAAACAGCTCATTGCTGAAACAATTTGATAAAAAAGATAAAGTAACATTCCTGATAAAATTTAAAGAACAAGCTGATACTTCAGCAGCAGCCAAGAAAGCTCAAAAAGCGGCTGCATCCCAAAAACTGACAGCCTCTAAATCCAAGTACATGAAACGCTCTGCAGTCCTATCCTCACTAAGATCTACAGCTATTGAAACTCAAGGCCAAGTCACAAATTTCCTTCAAAAGCAGGAAAAAGACGGCAAGGCAAAAGATGTTCAATCCTTCTACATCGTCAACGCCATTGCAGTAACAGCTACAAAGGACGTTATGGAAAAAATCGCCATGTTTCCTGAAGTAGAAAAAATCCTTCCAAACGAAACCAGACAGCTTCATAAGCCAGTAAAGGAAGCCGAAAAAGCTCTCAAAACACAAGCAGAAACAAGTTCAATCGAGTGGAATATTGACCGTGTCGGTGCTCCTGCAGTATGGGAAATGGGAATCGACGGATCGGGTACTGTCGTTGCATCCATTGATACAGGTGTTCAGTGGAACCACCCGGCGTTAAAAGAAAAATACCGGGGCTATAACCCAGCACAACCTGATTCACCAACGCATGAATTCAGCTGGTTTGATGCCACTGCAGGCCAGACAGCACCATATGATGATCAGGGACATGGTACCCACGTAACTGGAACAATGGTGGGTTCCGAGCCAAATGGAGCCAATCAGATCGGGGTTGCACCTGGTGCGAAATGGATTGCAGTAAAAGCCTTCACTGCAAGCGGCGGAACTGACATAGATCTGCTTGAAGCAGGTGAATGGATTCTAGCTCCAAAGGATGCTGAAGGAAACCCGCATCCTGAAAAAGCTCCGGATGTTGTCAACAATTCATGGGGCGGCGGACCTGGGCTGGATGAGTGGTATCGTCCAATGGTTCAGGCATGGAGGGCAGCTGAAATTTTCCCAGAGTTCTCTGCCGGAAACACAACTTTGTTTAATCCAGGCGGACCTGGTTCCGTTGCAACACCTGCTAACTACCCGGAATCATTCGCAACTGGTGCGACAGACATTAATAATGGTTTAGGCAGCTTCTCATTGCTGGGACCATCACCATACGATGAAATTAAACCTGATGTATCCGCACCCGGGGTCAACATTCGTTCCTCAGTTCCCGGAAGCGGATATGAAGGCGGCTGGAATGGAACTTCCATGGCTGGCCCGCATGTTTCTGCGGTTGCCGCGCTGCTCCGCCAGGTTGATTCAAGTCTGACTGTTGAAGAGATGGAGGAAATTTTACTGACTACCTCTACTCCATTGACAAATGGTACTTATCCTGAGACACCAAATAATGGTTTTGGATATGGGCTCGTCAATGCCTTCGATGCGGTTTCTTCCGTACTGACCGGTCTTGGAAAAATTAAAGGCCAGGTTGCAAAAGAAGGAGATGACTCAGAAGCTCCCGCAGCCAATCACGAAGCACCTCAGGAAACATATGCAGGAATGGATCTGGCACTTGAATTGACGGCATCAGATAATGTAAGCGTCACAAGAGTTGATCTTGAATACTTAAAAGCTGACGGCAGCTGGGCAGCCATTGAGGCCGAAAGAACAGCTGGAAACTATAAAGATGGTACTTACCAGGCAGTGATTCCTGGAGAAGACATCGCCGAGCCTTCAGTTACTTATAAATGGAAGGTCAATGATTTTGGCGGAAATCTAACTGAAACTGACTCCTATGAAGTTGCAGTAAGACCTGGAATCAGCATCGGCTATTCTCAGGACTTTGAAGCACAGCCGGTCGGCTGGACTTCATATGGAGCGGAAAACAGCTGGGAGTGGGGTACCCCATCTTCAGGTCCTGGCAATGCAGCATCCGGAGAAAAAGTATATGCAACTAAACTTGACGGCAACTATGCAAATAGAGCAAACATGAATCTTCAGATGCCTCCTATTGACCTGCCGGAAGGCAATGCCTACCTTCAGTTCAAGCAATGGCACGAGCTTGAAAACCGTTATGATTACGGCCATGTATTCGTTTCCACTGACATGGAAAACTGGGAACAGGTTCTTCGAGTAAATGGTAATACAACAGAGTGGGTTAATGCAGAAGTGGATCTAAGTGCGTATTCAGGACAAAGAATTTATGTAGCATTCAATGTGACTACAGATGGATCAGTACAGAAGCAAGGCTGGTATATCGATGATGTTCAATTATCTGATACTCCAGTTGAACCTGCAGGTAAAGCTCAGCTTGGCATCAGCAAAGATAAACCTTCTGCAGAATTAAAGAAAGAAAAGGTAAATCCGGATAGCATTGTTCCTAAAAAGGATACTCCTGCAAAAGATGATGATAAACAGCAGCAGCCTGCGCCTGTGCTGCTTCCGCTTACTGCCGAAGTAAGTGTGCTGGAATCAGGCAGGTCCGTATTTACCAATCCTCAAAATGGAACGTTTGAAATGACACATGCTTCAGGAGATTTCACTGTAAAAGCGGAAGCTTACGGTTATCGTTCTCAAACGCAAAGCGTAAATATCCCGCAGGATGGAGAAGCGACTGCAAACTTCGTCCTTGAGGAAATACCAAAAGGCACAGTCACAGGTGTTGTGACAAATGAAGCAACTGGGGAGCCTGTTGCGAACACTTCACTACTTTTAATAGAAGATGCAGCAGTACAGCCAGTAACAACTAATGAAAATGGTGAATATACAATCACAGCCTACGAAGGCACATACACTTTAAAAGCTATGGCACCTTCCTACTACAGCAAGGAGCAGAGCATCACAATCGAAGGCGGCTCTTCTTTAGAGCAAAATATTGAACTAAAGCCATTTATCGGATACCCGGGTGAAATCGGATATGATGATGGTACAGCTGAAAATGCACGTGCATTCTACGATGCAGGCAACGGCTGGGCAGTTAAGATGTCCCTTGCATCCGGCCATGACAGTGCGATGGTTACTGGCGGCTTATTCCGCTTCTGGGATACCAGCTGGCCGACTCCGGGCGGAACAGACTTCAAAGTGGAAGTATATGATGCAAGCGGACCAGATGGGGCACCTGGCAAAAAGCTGGCAGGTCCATTTGAAGCAACAGCCTTAAGAAACGGTGAATGGACACATGTAGATCTTAGTGACGAAGGAATCGTTACAAATGGCGACTTCTATCTGGTATATATCCAATCAGCACCAAACCCTAATGCTCCTGGTCTTGGTACAGATGAGGATGGAGAAAATGCAGGACGCAGCTGGCAGCTTGTAGGCGGTGCATGGTCTCCTGCTCCAGAGGATGAAGGAAACTATATGATCCGTGCCACAGTGAACTATGAAGTAACTGCACCAGTCATCACTTCTCCGGCTGACGGAGCCTTCACAAACCAAGGGAAGGTTACAGTTGAAGGTACTTCGGCTCCTACAACTACTGTAAAAGTATTTAATAATGGAGAGGAAGTCGCATCAGCAGAAACAACTGAAGAAGGTACATTCTCAAGTGAAGTTTCACTTTCTGAAGGGGAAAATACTCTTACAGCGAAGGCAGCTACAGAGTCTGGGTCTACTGATGCCTCTGAATCTGTAAAAGTAATATATGACAAAACAAAGCCGGAATTGACAATATCAAGTCCTGCAGATAAATCCAAAACAAATAAAGAAACAGTCACTGTTAAAGGAACCGTTTCAGATGATAACCTTGATTGGGTTAAAGTAAACGGCCAGGCAGCAAAGATTACAGATGGTGAATACTCTCTTCGCATCCTGCTGGATGAAGGTGAAAACACCATTACGGTAACAGCACAGGATAAAGCGAAGAACACCGAAGAAAAAACGATCACGGTCGAAGCTAAGTATACCGCTCCAGCCATAGAAAATCTTCTTCCTGCAGAAGACAAGGAACTTAAAAAAGGCGAATCGGTAAAAATCGAATTTGATAGTGAACCAGGGTTAAAAGCGACGTTTGCCATCAGAATGCCTTTAACAAATGCAGGGGGACAGCTGAATAACGCTACTGAGCTTCCAATGATGGAAACTTCCCCAGGCCATTATGTCGGCTACTATACTGCCACTTCAAATGTAAAGGCACCTGGTGCCGAAATTGAAGTGAAAGTAACGGATGACTACGGCAATGAAACTCGCAAGACAGCAGAGGGCAAACTGTGGATTAATGCGAAAAAGAATAATAACAGCACTAAAAAGAATTAATAATCAGATGAAAAGGCGGGCCATTTTTATTAAGGCCCGCCTTTTTGCACTTATTGATTTAATAATTTTCTTTTTTTAGTTATTAAGCCATTAAACTCTTTATCCAATTCCGCATATTTGCTGTCACCCGGAACAAGCAGACTGAGTTCTCCCAGTATCACACTGATGCGGTTATCAATAACCATAATTTGCTCTTTCATGGAGTCATGATCTTTTTCCTGTTTAGAATTCCTGGATTTAATCTGATATTCCTTCAGGTCCATTTCAAATCTGGTAATTTTATTATCTTTAAATACAAGTAACCTTGAGCTTAACTTCTCCAAAAAGTATAGATCATGAGAAATAATGATGAGCGTCCCTGAAAATTCTTTGAGTGTTTTTTCAAATTGTTCCCTGCTTGGCAAATCCAAATGATTCGTCGGCTCATCTAGTATTAGCACATCATATTCTTTTAAAAGCATATCTGTAAGCTTGACCCTAATTCGCTCTCCCATACTAAGCTGTTCAATCGGCTGATTTAACTTCGCTTCCTTCATCCCCAAATTCGCTAACAGGGTCCTTGCCTTGTAAATCATTTCACGATCGGTGAGATCAAGTGCCTCAACGGCATTTTTGGTTAAGGGCAAATCATTGATATCCTGATTTAAATAAGCAATCTTTAAAGTGCTGCTGACCCAAAGTTCTCCATCAGAAGGCGGTACTTCATCTAAAAGCATTCGGATAAATGTGGTCTTGCCTGCCCCGTTTGCTCCAAGAATCCCTATTTTTTCACCGTGCTTGATATAAAATTGGCTATCCTCGAAAAGAGTCCGATCGCCAAAGCTTTTTGAAAGGTTTTTAGCTTCAATGATTCTCTTCCCTCTTTTGCCTGACGCATCAAATTGAAAATGTACTTTCCCCTCTTCTTCCGGCTTCTCAACTTTATTTTTATCCAGCTCCTGCTGAAGTCTTTTCATTTTTGACTTAATCTGCTGATCCATCTTTTTGGCTTTCACTCTGTGATATTCTTTAAATCCCATCTGCCTATTCTCAGAAGGACTTCCGCCTTTAGTTGATTCCCTGTGAGCTTTTTCAGACCACTTTTTTAAATTGGACATCTGATTTTCGATTCTTTCGATCTCTTTCTGCTGTACATTAAATTGATGTAGCTGATCATCAAAGTTTTTCTGCTTTTGCTCCCGGTATGCTGTGTAATTACCCTGATAAATGGTGAGAATGCCTTCCTGTAATTCGAAAATTTTCCCGACTGCCTGATCAAGGAAATGACGGTCATGGGAAATGATCAGAACCGGGCCGCTGAAATTGCAGATTTCGCTAATTAGCCATTCGATGCCCTGTAAGTCCAAATGATTAGTAGGTTCATCCAAAATCAGCATATCCGGGTTAGATGACCAGACTTTAGCTAAAGAAAGCTTCAGTCTTTCACCGCCGCTCAAAGAATCAAGTCTATCCGGCTCCCATTCATGGAGTTTTGAAAGGCCTAGTTTGCTTGCCTGCTGAAGAATCTCTTCATCTGGAGATTGGTTGAAATCGCGAATTTCACTGACAGAATAGTCTGCCGACTGATGCAGGTAGCCAATTCTGCATGGCTCCTTCATCCGCTCGATAGTGCCTTTATCCGCTTGAATACTGCCGAACAAAATATCGGCCAGTGTAGTTTTACCTGTGCCATTTAAGCCAACAAGGCCGATGCGGTCCTGCTGATAAATATCGAAGTCCAAATTAGAAAACACCGTTTTATCACCGAATGACTTTTGAAGACCCCTGGCCATGAGAATCGGCAGGTTATTATTGTTCTGATTGCTGATTATACGTTTATTTGCACACATAAAAAAACCTCCCCATACCCGGAGAGGATTGTGCACCCATCATTGGAAATGGTGCAAATACATAAAAAACATGCGCCTAAATAAAATTTGATCCGCTTACAGACAAATATAGTAACCATCAGTTCCGATAAGGGATGACTAAAAAAGGGCACACTAATCCTATGTTCTCCGGGTTAAACTTTTTAAATATAAAAAGATACCAGAAAAAATAAGATTATAACTTCATGCCCCTAAATCATCCTTTCAAACTCTTTGATTGTAGTATATAAGCTTCTGGCTTTTATTGTCAATAGGCAAATGATCAGCAGCTTTAATGCAAGTATCTGCCTGCTTGTCATTAATCAATCCTGATATGCTTGTTGGTTAGCTCCTTAAGCATATTTAATATCGTTGCTCTTTCCTCCAGGTTAAAACCGCTTACCCACTCTGAAACAAGCTTGTACTCGCTTTTATGCATTTCCCGCTGAAGTCCACCCTCCAATATCGAGTATATTTCCCTCATCGTATTTTCCCGATCCTGAGTTTTAAGTTCATCCATTTTGCAAACCTCCCATTTTCGTTTATGCTGCTTCTTTTCCCTATTTGGCTTATTAGGAAACACGAGTTTGCAATTAGTGAATTTGCTGACTGATTTCAGGTTTTTGTATGCGGAGACGGATTTTTATGCGCGGGTATTTGTTTGTATTGCGCGGGATTTTTCCTTTTGCGCGCACTTTTTTTTTTGCGCGGAGACAGACTCTTTGCGAGTGGATATTTTCATTTTCAAGCGGAATTTGCCGTGGCTTCTCACACTCACATCCAAAGGTATGTATGCATATAAAAGAAAAGCAGGTCCCCCTGCTTTTCTTTTAATCTATTACCACTTAAAGCAAGAAGCACCTACGATGATCAACAGGATGAACAGAACAACGATTAGCGCAAAACCGCCGCCGTATCCAGCTCCGCCATATCCAGCTCCACCATATCCACAGCCGCCATATCCGTAGCCATACATTATAGAATCCCCTCCCTTACTAATAAACTCTGTCTCCATGTTTAATTATTAGAATCCGCCATAACCCCAAGAAGCACCGATAATAATCAGTAAAATAAACAAAACAACTAAAAGGGCGAAACCGCCGCCGTATCCACATCCGTCTGACATAGTCAATTACCTCCTTTGTTTGATTCAATATATCCTATTCAATTCACCCAATTTGTGCGATAGACGAATACACAGTTTTCATCGCAAAAAAGAAGCCTTCCGTGTGAAGGCTTCTGCTTTTTGCTGATATAACAGTATTTCCAGACTATCTTCCTTGAAAAAATAGGCAATTTTATTATTTTTTATGAGCTAGAGTGGCTTGGATTCCTTTAGCGGATTGGACGGGTTCTTTTTCTTTAATTTCCTCAGTCAGCTGTTCCAGGCTTTGCCGGACGTTTCCTTTGCCAGAAAAATTTTGGAGAAGCTCCTTCACGTCTATGCCAGACGAAGCTTTCAGGCTTTCCTGCATCGTGGACATCAGGTTGGTGGCATAGCCAGTTACTTTATTGGCCCCGCCATTATTGCTGTCACTTCCTGTATCTACCACTGTAATCTTATCAATATTTGATAGCGGGCTTGCAAGCTGCTTCGCATATTCCGGAAGCATGTTAATGACCATATCCATCATGGCCGCCTGGCCATACTGTTCAAACGCTTCAGCGATTTTCCTCTTTGCCTCCGCTTCCGCCAGTCCTTTGAGGCGGATGATTTCGGCTTCTGATTCACCTTGAGCGCGCTGTGAATCAGCCTTCGCCATCCCATCTGCCCTAACTCTTTCAGCTTCGGCACGGGCCTGTGATTCAATCCGATATTGGTTTGCATCCGCTTCGGCAATCTGCTTTTTCTTTTCAGCCTCTGCTGCCTGCTCAACAGCGTACCTGTCTGCATCAGCTTTCTTTTTCACTTCGGAATCATATTGGCGTTCTCTTCTTAAGATTTCTTTTTCTTCAAGCTCAATTTGCTTTTGGCGTTCAATGATCCTGATCTGCATTTCATGCTCCGTAACTTCTTGCTTTGCCCTGGCCGTTTCAAGGTCATATGCCTGGTCAGCCCGGGCTTTGGCAATATCCTGTTCCCTTCTGTAATCAGCCATTTTCATTTGATTTTCCTTCTCAGCTTCTGCTATCTCTGTCGCTCTTTCAAGTTCTGCCTTTTGGGCATCCTTGGCTGCTTCCGCCCGTTTTATCCGGGTTTCCTTTTCAGCTTCAGCTGTGGCAATATCCGCATCCCGCTTAACCTGAGCAATTCTTGGCCTTCCCAGTGAGTCCAGGTAGCCATTTTTGTCGCGGACATCTTTGATTGTGAAAGAAACGATGATCAGGCCCATTTTAGCCAAATCCTGTGATGCAACCCTTTGAACCTCCTGGGAAAATTTATCCCTATTTTTGTATATTTCTTCGACTGTCATAGAACCCAGAATTGACCGTAAATGCCCTTCCTTGTATCAACAATTTTAATTGGGTTAAATAAAGAAAATCATTATTACGAAGGGGTGTATTAAAAAATCCCAAAAAGTATTGGGATAAAAACAAGTACTATTCCTTTATTAGTTACTAAAATAACTTTAATGTAAAATTATTTGGTTAGAATAATTTTGAAGAAGGTATTACCCTCTAAACACATTATGAGAACAATTTTCACTGTTTTGTTACCTTACCATACCGTACCTAGCCGAACCACGCCGTGCCTAACCGCACCCAGCCATACCTGATTTGACCTTTTTCTCATCAGCAATAGGCTGGTCAAACCTATTGAACAGTTTATACTGTTTCGAATTACTCATTCCAAGTATGACTTCTCCAATTAATTGGAATAATGCCCTCCTTCAAAGCATTTGCAACCATACCTCGATGGTTATGGTCTTCTCTTAGAACGTGACATCTCCTACAAAGAGTTCTTAAGTTAGAAAATTTGTTATCTGAAAACTTCCCACTTTTTATATGATCAATATGACATTCCTCCAGAGTCAATACTATACCGCACCTTACACATTTTTCACCGTCCCTTCTCCATATACTTGGCCTAATGTTTTTTATCCAAGTTTCTTTTGGAACTCTCTTTTTTGGCATCTTGGATTTCCTCCTCAATTTGAAAGGACCGAATTTCATATCTCCCATATCCCAACTTACGGCCATCCCCTATTCCAGCATACAAACCTGCATCATTACAAATCGATTCCATTTGAGCTCTTCCAATTAGAGTGGACTCCCAAGCAATCCTAAAGTTTGCTTCCCACCCAGATGCTACCGCAACTCTATATCGAATATTTTTTACTTTATTACGAGTTACAGGTCTTACATCAATATAAACTTCCTTACTGGCGTTATCATCGATTTGATTTTCATTTATTATTCTGTTCATAGGGATAATCTCATCTAATATTTGCAAGGTGGCTGATACAGTTGGCTCTAGTGTTCCTAGTCCTTTTCTAGTATGCTTCGCACCAGCCCTAAAAGACGAAAATAGATAGTCAGGCTTAATGTAGAGTTGGCCCTCAGGAGTCGCTAAATATGTATTTTTCCATTCTTCTGGGTTATTACCTGGAACACCTGCCTTCTCCTGACGTCCTGGTGAAATAGCGTCTAGTCGCATATTATTGTAAAGGAAAGGACGTGTTCCTTTAATATATATGTTTGCTCTTAGTAGTACCATAAAACCCCTCCAAATTAATACTTATAAGTATTATTAACCTCTTTATTTCTAATATATACTACTGTATACATTATTTTCACTTCACTACGATTAATGTGAGGTGATAAAATGGCAAATTTAATTGGAAATCTTGGGGAAAAGATTCGGCTCGTTAGAAAAGCAAAAGGTTTAACTCAAGAGGAATTAGCAGAGATTGCAAATGTCCATTATACTTATATTGGGGGAATTGAAAGAGGAGAAAGAAATATTTCGCTGGAAACCCTTGAAAAGATTATTAATGCGTTAGAATTACCTCCAAATGAGGCTTTTCAAGATGAAATTGCTCCTTACCATTTGCAGAAATTAAATAAAGAAGAGCTTCTAGGTATGCATCAAAAGCTATTGAAGTCTCGAAGCATTGAAGAAATAAATTTAATTCACGAAACCACAAAAAAACTACTTAATTTTATTGATAATAAATAACTTATTGCAGCTAATAGCAACCGCAAAGACTTTTTATAACAAAAAAAGTTTTCGAACTTTGAGATTTTACAAATACAATCAATAAATTATTTACCTGGGAGCAAATGTTAACTCTCTTTAATTCGTAGAAAAGGGCTCATCTGGTCCTTTTCTTTCTGTTAGTTAATCTATCCATTTTTATTTTTTCTTTAACTATGTAACTAACACATCTTCAGGTATAATTTCTCCACCTAAAAATCCATTTGAATGCACTTTTAATTAAATATTTATACATTTCAAAAGACATTATTTTCCATTAAAGCATCCTGAACCGAGCGGCTATGCTTAATGTATTAGAATGATAAATCTGTGCCATAATATGAGTAAGACTAGAGTAACGAGTGCGATCAAGGCCAAGATCATCGTTTGTTACAAAAAGGGCTGCTGAGAAATCAGTGGTCCTTTTTATTTGGATCAAGTTCTATATAGCCATTCATATAGCAGTTACTGTACTCGAGTCAATGTTAAACGAAGTGCTTGCCTCTCCAAACTGAATATGCAGGAAAATATACTTCGCCTCTCCCTCCGGAAGATTTCCCCACTTTCACAATGGAATCCATCTTTTCCGTAACAACCATTTAACCTACTTATGTCTGGATAAGATAAGTTAGGTTAAATGGTTGTTTGAGAACATTTTGTAAGTCCTGTAAAATCGTTATTTCAAATGAGTTAAATGCTTTGGTGGCTGTTACAGGATTAAACCACGGTACTTATGGAGAAGATTTCATTCCCAAGGCTTTTTATAATAAATGGTGAAAAAGTTTTTCAACTCATATAAGAAATCGAATAATAATTAATGTTAAGGACCTTAAGATAACCTGCTTCGTTTGTTGAACAAAAAAGCCTCGAGATTTGGCAGCTGATCTTGAACATTAGCACCCTATTGTTTAATCTTTTATATAGGAGTACACAAAATTGACGCCTTCTTCCCAAAGAAAAGCGACTTTAAATGGCATAACTATAAATGGTCTCAATCCTGAATCACTTAATTCTTATTGAACGCCAGTTTGAATAAGCGTCTAATCAACACATTCTTTATCAATTTGTTCAAGAGTTACGTATTTTCCACGAACCTCATTTTGTTTTACTACTTTCCAAGCTTTTTCTCCCCTTTTAATTTTCAGGAGTACATTAGTTCCATCGATTTTTTTATAGAATGGCTCTGTTAAATAATAGTGTTGATTTTCTCAAAAGATAAGGGACCCAATTTGGGTCCTTAATAAAGATAATAAATTAGCCTTGTCTTAAAACCTTACGAAACATTCTTGGCTTGTGCTTATCAAAAGCATTTATTAATTCTTTTCCAAATATAGTTATACTTCTTTCCCAAGGGTGTCCTAAATAGCCCCATTTAAAATCCTTCTGGATAAAGAAATAGTAATCACCATTCGGAAAGATTGGTATAGTCCATTCTCCCAATTCATCCTTTTCGAATTCTAAGCGTGGATTTACCCAATAACATTCGTGTTGCCAATCGAGTGCCAGGATATATTCGTCAACTAATGTGGTCTCTTTAAATGTATCTAACGCTTTTTCTTCAAGGTCATCATAAGCATCTAAATCTGCCGAATCCCCGAAATAATCGGAAATATTATATGTTATATAAGGATGCCGCACCTGAAATGACGGGAAATTAGAAATACTTGGTTCGAATTTAAAATCTCTATATATCCTGTCCCAAATTTGGTCGTACTCTTGGTCAGAAAACGGAACCCAGTTCTTCATTAAATAACCACCTTTCTTATTTGAATACCTAAGCAGTTGACCATATTATAATTTGAAACCAGATAGTCTGAGCGTGCGATTCGTAACATTTGCCAATCCATATAAGGCTGACGCAATGAGCAAATGTTCTTTATGTAAATAAAAGAGAAAGACCACTCTTCAGTAGTCTTTAAAATTTCTTATTCAATTAAGCACTCAGTTAGTTTAAAAAGGACAAAAAGACTGTCGGAACAGCCATAATTATATATTTTCCTATACGAGAATCTCTGTAGGGAGCGTCTTAAACTGTTGTGATGCCTTCTTTATTTAACGACTTAAAAAGTTTGAAGTGAAAGAGGTATGTTTTTTATTTAACGTCGATTTTCTTGAACCATATCAACTATATCTTCAAGTATAGAGACTAATTCTATCAATTTAGTCGCTTTTAGTTGTTCTAATGTAACTTTGTCTAGAATATAGGAGATAGGTTCTACTTTTTGTTCCCATTCTTGGATTAAAGCAGTTCTGGTAATTTTAAATTCTTCATCAGCACCATAATAAGCAGATAAAATATGTTCAATTGTAGCTTGTTGTTTTCCTAAATTTGAGAACATAATTTTAGGTTTAAAGTTTTGTTGGAAATTCTTTTTACTCCCTTGATTTCTTTGCACTTTTAATCTTTCCTCTTCATATTTAAGAAAATATCTATCACACATTTTTTGTGCAGCTTCTAAATCAATACAAAAAACAGTATTCAGAAGAGTATGATCCAAGAAATACGATTCTATTGCGTATTCTGTTAATACCTTTAATTGGTCTGATAATAATTTGACACCATTAGACAAACCCTTGTCTATTAAAAAACGTTTTCTATCTTCAACATTTACACCATCGGAATCTGTTATTACCCAGAATGGTGTTCTTACAGTGTCTTTATGAAGAATCTTAGCATTGGCGTAGAAACTAATTTTATCAAAACCATCAGTTTGAATAATATCAATCTCTCTGTCTACAAAGTGTTGACCAAACCCTTTGTTTTCAGCAATCTTATCAATTAATACCTTAAAAAGAATACTATCATCTTTCCCTTCAACAAATACGACTGCGTTTTTATTAAGAATATCAGATGTTTGAATACCCAATTCATCAATAATGGTTTCAGCTGTGGTATCTACAAGTCTAGTAACACCACGTTCTTTATTTACACAATGTACATTTGATTTATCAATTTTACTCACCATAATAGGGGAGTGAGTAGTCAATAGTACTTGATTATTCTCACTAACTGTAGTTAACGTATTAATCATTTTTCTTTGTAATGATGGATGCAAATATACTTCTGGCTCTTCAATCAACAGGATAAAATCACTGTTATTATTCATCTTAATATAAGTTTGTAAGATTGAGAGTATCATCATACTTTGAAGACCTGTACCACACGAAAGAATATCAATTTCTCTATCTGGTAATTCCTTGTCAATTAATACTGTTTTATATTTAAAGTCAAATTTAAATGTGTTATCAATCTTAACTTTTACAGATAAAGAAGCAGTGTTTATTGCATTTTGGAAATTTTGAGTTAAATCCTCCGATAAATATAAACATTTTTTTTCCTCTTTTTGTGAGATAAGCTCCTTAAGTTCATCATATGAAAGCTTTTTATCGATTTGAGGAACCTCAATATAATCTTCTGAATTGTCTCCGTCTTGCAATAAGGAGATTAGTTCCTTCATATTCGTTTTAGTTCCTGCTGTTGTCTCCTTATCGGGTGTTCGAATTGCAGATATAACCTTAATTGGTGGAATGAACTTTAAAACATCACCTCTAGCGAATGTAGAAGCATTGTTTATTTTATATAAACCGTTACCAATCTTCGGTTTAATTAAAGAAATTGTAAATTCTTGTACTTCTGGATATGAAAGATTCAGTTTTTCAATCGTTTCAGCAAACTTTTTATCTCGTGTTTCTTTGAGTTTTTGCAGTAGCCTTTCCTCTTTGGATTGATCTTCATTACTCTCCTTTATTTTAAGTAATGTTTTTCTTATCATTGCTTTATAATCAAAATATCTCTCTATATCTTTGTCGCTTAACTCTGTAAAAGTAAGAGTAATCTCAATATCATCGTTTGTTCCTAAATGGAAGTTGTCAGCATTAATTGATTTATCTCCATAGAAACATTGTATTCCGTCTAAAATTGCAGATTTACCATAATTGTTTTTACCAACAATTGCTGTAAGATAATCCATTTTTAAAGAAATATGTCTAATTGATTTGTAGTTTTTTATTTCTACGTTATTTAACTTCATTTTTTCCTCCATAAAACACTTTATTAAATTCCATAATTATACATTATTCAACATTGATAAGGAAAATCTCTTTATATTTAAATGAGGGTTAATATATTAGTTAGTTTGAAAGATTCCAAAAAAACGTCAGCAATTAATTATATCTTCTTCACTTGCTTTTTTAATCTTGCTTCACTAAACCGCATAAAAAGGAAAAGAGATGCCGCAGCAACCCTTATTAAAGGCAAGCTATTGGTTATCTATAAATCCAAAACCATAACCTATAATAAATTTACCTTTGTTCTTTACTAAAATAACTGTACCAAGGCATTCCTATGAAGAATAAAGGTGTTATCAACAACGCGATAAAACTTTTTGTTGCTAAACCATAAAAACACAACCCTTGTTGAAGAACACAGCCCCTTTAGCACAATAAGAATAGCTGCCTTTAATGGCAACTCTAAACTTATTCCAGTCTGTTCCAAGTTATTGTTTCTACATTTCTTATCTCAACATCACCATTACTAAATAAATGTGGAATGAAAGGGAACAAACCAAACCTGTTTCCTTTTTCATTTTGAATTTTGTAATATTCAAATGTATCTATTGGTATTCCTTTGAGTTCTTTATAATCCTCAATATCCAATGGCTTAATTTCGTCCTCCTCTATATCTTCAGCAGGACCTCTGTATTTTTCTTTTGTGTAAAGGTAATAAGCATTCTTATTATTTTTGAGTTTTTCAATGGGAATTTTGAAAAAGAGTTGATCCTCTTTTGTTTTTACACCTATATTGGTTAATGCTTCATAGACGTAATATGGATGTAGGGGTAAAAAATGAAGAACATCATTCCATAAACAATTAAGTTTAGGAATCTGTCTTGTCAGTAATTTTTTTCTCTCTGGATGGTCGAAATACTTTTTCGAATACTTGTTATACAAAATAGGATAAGCTTCCTTTAATGAATTCAGAGGAATTAGTTTGTCTCCCTTTATCTCTTTTGGAACCATATGATATACAAAACTCTGCACCACAGCACCTCCAGGTTTTAATACTATTCAATTAAAATCCCATATTTTCCTGCAAAGTCTTGTTTCACTAACCTGCCCCGTTAATTCAATTAAAAAAAGCCGCCCATTGGCTGCTGAATCTAAAAGTAATGCAACCTATTGTTTAAGTGAATAGTTTCATAAAACCCTTGAAGATAAAGAAAAAAGCCGATGCTTTTTAAGCATCGTACTTATTTATTTCAAACTCTCATATATTTCAATAAGTGTTCCATCAGGATCTCTAAAGTGGGCTACTTTAATCCCCCATCCTTCTTGTGCCGTAGGTTTAGTTATGAATTCAACTTTTTCTTTTAAGTTTTCATATTTTTCTTCAACATTATCTACTTGAAAAACCAATGCTGCTCTATCATACTTATGTATAAAAGGATCTTTATCTGTGCCAATAGCTTCAAGCATTTGTTTCCGTTCAAATAGTCCTAATGTAGAACCACTGAACTTAAAATCTGCATACAAGGATTCTTCATCTCCCCACGATACTTCAAATCCTAAAACATCTCTATAAAATAAGAAACATTCCCTGTAATTGTCAACTAAAATTCTTGTATGTGTAAGCTCCATAATTAAATAATCACTCCATTTCTTATTAACTTACGCAAATATTTTTTCAAGTTTTTTTAAAGATTCCCTACTACATAAATTTTTAAAATGAGATATAAGGAATTTCTTTGCTTCTTCTCTATCTTTAATTATGTTTTCAACACTATTTCTCATTGCCCAGGAGTCATATGTCTCAAAAGCAGTACTACTCCATCCATTTTTTTCACCATCTTCATTTACTTTATCCTGTATGCCTGAATTCACAATATCCATTGACCCTTGCAGTTCTAACATTGCATTATCAAAAAGCCTTTTTTTGTCGCTATCGTTCAGCCCTGCTTTTTTCTTTAATGCCCTTGTGTCTATTCCTTCCTCTTGGCTAATTATTTTGTATATGTCAAATGCTTCTTTGGTTATGTTGCCGTTATAGTACCTTTCCTCAACGGTCTCAGAGTGACCTAGAATCCTTTTAATATATGGAAGAAACTCAAGGGAAATCAATACTGATTTTTTTCTTAATGAATTTACCATATCCTGCAACCCCATCAGCAGAAAATTTTGTCCTCCAGATCCAAGGGTCGAACTCTGTTTCTGAATGCCAATACTTTTCTAGAGTAATTGTATTTAGAGAAGGAAAATCAGGAATCATTGGTGCAAGGGGCAGTATACCAAGCTCATTAATTACGTTTATTGCTTCCTCATAAGTTCTTACATTATAATTGATCATTAAAAAACTCCTTTTATTTATATAATTATTATTTCTACCTTACACCAATATTTTCCTTCCTCTTTAAACTTGCTCCTTTAGTACAATAAGTAAAGCCGCCTAGGATGGTAGCTGGATCTTAAAGTAAAGCACCAGTTTGTTTAACAAGACTTAGTAATTTGTTGTCTTAGATTTTTTATGATTAAAGGTACTTCTCCCAAATCATCTACAATAATGTCTGCTTCAACATTGTTCCATTGAAAATCCTTTTTCCAAATTCCTTTCATTCCTACATTTTGGGCAGCTTTTATATCATTGTCTGGATGGTCGCCAACAAATATACTTTCATTAGGTGAAACATTAAGTTGGTCCAAGGCTCGCTTAAATATTTGAGGATCAGGTTTCTTTATACCTTCCCATTCAGATACCAAAATAGTTTCAAAATAATCTCTTATTCCCAATGCTTTTATGTTATCCATCTGAAATTGCCCTTTACCATTGGTGATCAACCCTAAGGCAAGGTTGTTAGTCCGTAATTCTTCTAACATACTAATGAGATTTGGGTAAGAGATGCAATTATTCTTAAATTGACTTATGTAATCCTGAAGTAATTCCTCGCAAGTTATATCAGTAATCTCAAATTCACTGACTAGATGTTGATACACTTTATCTTTCCAAACATATCCACGATTATCTAATTCCATAAATCTTCTCACGTATTTCTCTTTTGGTATATGACCCAGCAATTTATTTAGTCTGTCGTATTGCTTTTGAATAAACATTTTTACTGATTCATCTCTATTTAACAAAGTTCCGTCTAAATCGAATATAACAGCTTTAATCATTTCTGAACACCTCCTTGATAAAGGTTCGTTTGTTCTTCTCTTTCGCTATTCCAGACTCCTTCAGTAACCAAACTACCCCGTTTGTTCAAAAAAAATCCGCCTTGTTTGGCAGCAGGACCATAGAATAACACACTAGTCTTCTTAATAACTCTTCACATATTAAATAGGCATAAATAATGTGTGGAATTCGGATAAATATTTTCCTTTGAAAATCCAAGGGAAGTATAAAATTTATCTCCTTCTTCTGTGTCTGTATGTAGCACTAAAACATTATAAAAGTTTTTTGCATCGTAAATTATCTGATTTAACAAGAGTCTTCCAAGACCATTCCTTCTATAATCCTTAGAAACATAGAACCTTCTCAATCGTCCAACTTTTTCTTCATTTAAAAATGGATCTATATTAAGCCCTCCAATACCAATTAATACACCCTCTTTATTGAATAAACCATATAAAGATTCCCCAGGCTTATTAAATTTATTAGTGCCATTTTCATAATCATTAACTAATCTATCAAGAAACCGAAAACCCTCTTCTTTGCTTTCCTTAACTAAATGGGTTAATTCAATATAAAACAGACTTTTTAATTGCTTCACTTTAAAATCTTCCATATCTTCCTCCGAAAAAAGCTTTATTTGATTAAGACCTTTCTCGTAAATATATTAAAAATCCTTCTTCAACAAAACTGCCCTTTTAGCACAAGAAGAAAAGGGACTGCTGGAACAGTCCCATCTACAACTTTTGCACCCGTTACTTCTTAAGAGTGGTTTATTTTTTTGATAACTTCTACTATTTCATCCCTTGTTTCTAACAATTTTTTTTTCGCACTTTCATTGCTTAAAGGCACTTCTAGATAGAAATCAGCAAACGACTGGTGCTTATACCTTGGTACAACTTGCATATGAAAATGAGATAAATCGCTAAATATGCCTCCATTTTGGCAAATTGTTATCCCGTCAGGTTTGTAAAGTGCCTTTATAGCTTTTGTAATTAATCTTGATGCCTGAATTATGTAATTAGCTGTATCTGCATCAAGTTGATCAACATCTTCAAAATGTTTTTTGGGCAGTATCATAACGTGCCCTTCATTAAACGGGTCGTGGTCTAAAATACAACAAACAAAACTGTTCTCGTAAACTACATTTACTGGTGCAAATTTATTAGCTAAGCTACATCCCAAACAATTCAAATTTTTTATCACTTCCCGTAAAATGTTGTATTTTGTTATTCAACATAAATATGAAAAGTCATTCTTGTTCAACTAAACTTCCCCGTTTGTTAAATAAGAAAAAGCCAACTGGTTTGGCAGCTGATTCTGAAAATACGTACAGGCTACTTGAATAAGAATTTTTATATCAATTAAACAAATATGATTCAAACCTTTCGTCACCTGATAACATATCTTTTATTTTGAATTGATTATTTTTCACCTCATTCTCTCCAATAATTATCACGTAAGGAATCTTCTCTTTATTTGCTTTATCAAGAGCCTTGCCTAACTTTTTGTTACTCATTTCATATTCGACTTTATAGCCTTTATTTCTTAGATAATTTGCTACCAATAAGGATTCTTTTTGAGTACCCAGTGGAACTATATAATAATCTATATTCGGATTCTCTCTTAATTCCTTCTCAGATATACTCATAGCCGTATAAATTACATCTAAGCCGAATGATATTCCTACTGTTGAGAAGTTTTCATTTGTACCTATCAGCCCAGCTATTGCATTATCGTATCTTCCTCCACTTCCAATACTTAATTTTATAGATTGGTCAGATAAGAATATCTCATAAATAGTACCTGTGTAGATCTCTAAACCTCTTGCTAAGAATGGATTAAAAATGCACTGTTTATTAATACTTAGAAATTCTAGATAGGATTCCAGCTCTTTTAATTCATTTAAACCTTGACTTACCTCTTCATTTTGTTCGGAAAAAGATTCAAAATAGCTGAGAGTTGAATTCCTTTCATCAGTTAAAAACTGTTTAATTAACATTATCGTGAATTTGATAATCCTTGATCATTAAGTTCGGATATAACGGCTCCTAATCCAACTTTTTCAAGCTTATCTAGAATTAATACTACTTTATTAATTTTTTGAGATTCTGTACCAAATACATCAAGCATTCCAGTGAGTAATTTTCGATTGTTGTATTGGATCGATACCTTTAAATTAAGCTTTCTAAATGCGTCCAATGCCATAACCATTAATTCAGCTTCGGCTATTTGTGAATCTACACCTACAATATCAACATCACATTGTGTAAATTCTCGAAACCTTCCTGTTTTAATTGGTCCATCTCTAAATACTTTACCAATTTCATATCGCTTAAAAGGCATCTTAAGCGTCGGGTTCATCGCAACAACTTTTGCAAACGGTATAGTGAGATCATATCGTAAAGCTAAGTCTCTTTCACCTCTATCAGTTAATGTATACATTTCTTCTAATATTTCAGCCCCACCACCGTATTTAGAAGCAAGTAGTTCCGTGTAATTTAATATAGGGGTTTCCAATGGTTTACATCCGTATTGGATGAATACGTCTTCTAATTTTCTTCTAATGTCTCTTCTAATAACTTCAGCATTCGGTAAGTAATCTTGTGTACCCTTTACATTTTGATAATCCATTTTCTTCATTTCCATTACCTCCAAAGTTTTTTATAAAAATAAAAAACCGCACTTGATTTAAGTGTTTAACTTAATCAAATACGGTTTAATGATAAATAGCCTTCCTATTTACGATTTTAATAAATCGAATAGCAAGGCTACAAGATATGATGATGTAGTTGTGAGAACGAGATAGTTATCTTCTTTATTGAACGCATATTTACTCAGTCCTAATTTCCATTAAATGTATCATAATGCAATATTAATTTCAAGAATCTTTTTTCAATTAACCTGCCCCTTTTGTTGAAGAGATCAATAAAAAAGCTTAAACCTTCTTGAAACACCTGATCAGAATGTACAATAGGACAACTTATTGCTTTTTCATTTTTTCATAAAGCCAAGGTATACCGTTAAGGATAGTTATGGCGATAATAACTCCAATGAATGTAGATTTCGTAATTATATTTGCCATAAATAAACAGACCAATGCAATTAAAAAGAATAATCTCCAATATAAAATTACTTTTTTCATCAGTACTTACCCCCGTTAGTTGCAATAGAGAAAAGCACTCGCTGCAGACCTTTGTTAGATACCAACACGTTTCATTTCAAACAAATTTTTCAACTCTTGCTCCCTTTTCTTTAAGTGGAACTCTTCACAATCTAGTTGTTTTTTATATCATCAAAAACTGTTTGTCACAGTTACAAAGGCTGCACTTATAATAAATGCAGCCTTTGTATTAATCTTCTTCTCCTTTCAATACATTCCTGTGAATCGCTGTCTAACTCCTAATAGATAAAATCCGGAACCTACTAATAATAAACCAGCAATAATAAATGATAATTGAACACTAACGTACTCCGTAATTCCTCCAAACATTAATGTGGAAAAACCAAATACCAACGATACCAATGTATGTTGAGCACTATATATCTTTGGCAAATCTTCAATTGCTACTATTCTTTGTAAATAAGTGTGTATAGTAATTCCTTTTATTTGATGGATGAAACCACTAAAGAAGACTAGTATTAATGCTATCCACTTCATTGAATTTAACCCAAATATTAATGTCACAATAGAAACACCAAAAGAAGTGGTTAGCAAGGTAATTTTGATTGATTTTTCCAATACAATTGAAAACTTAGAACAAACCAAACCGCCCAGTATTAAGCCTATAAAAAAGGCAGTGTTTATATATCCCCACCATTCTTCAGTAACATTTAATATTTCAATAACAAATACGTAAAGGATGGCAGCAATCCAAACAACATTGGCCAGAGCTTCTATAGAAATCATAATATGGATGCTGCGAAGTATCGGATTTTTCCAGATATTAATCCAACCTTCTAGTAAAGTATCCATTGTTTTAAGGTTTTCACCTTTAGCGTGAATTGAGGTTTTGTCTTCAACTAATTGCATCAATATAGTTGAAATTACATACAATGAGAAGGTTAGCCAAATTACATATTGCCCACCTATCATTGCAACTAGGACTCCTCCCAATGCCCATCCACCTAATTGAATTGACTCAGCTAAAACAGAAACAAAACTATTTGCTTTCATTAATTCATCTTGTTCGACTAATCTAGGCAGGAAAGCATCTGTTGCAGGAAGTGCCCATCCATCGAAAAAGGCAATCAACAAAATACAAATAAGAATAAACCAAATGCCCGAAATCGAGTTTAAACTAACCCAAGATGATAGTGTTAGCAGTACCGCTGTTTTACTCAGCTGTGAACTAACAAGTAGGGATTTCAATCTAAATTTCTTGAACAGCAAAGGTGAAATTGCTCCACTTATAAATCTTCCTAACATATTAAGAAAAGGTAACAGCACTAAATACATTGAAGACTCTGTAACCGAATATAAGATAGAGATCAAACCAACTATATAAAAAACATCACCTAGATTAGCAAATAATTGTCCTACCCAGAGGAAGCGGAATGATTTACTTTTCATAAAAATACCCCTTAATATCTTATTATTTATTTACGATAGAAAGGGAGTTTTACAATGGACGATACCTCCTTTTCCTGATTTTAAAAAACAAGAAAGTAATCGGACAAATAAAATATGTTTAAGGAGACATATATTTTTATTTTAGGGTAATTTTTGAAAAGTTAATTCCTTTCTTTCCAGGTAACTTTTTTGAAATAGCCATTCATAGATAATTGTAATACATTAAGCTTTCCTTTATGTCATTATTTTTTGAATAATCAAATATTATTTCATAAAAAATAATTGTAATGCTAACCTGCCTTTTAGGAGAACAAAAAAGCTTTCTGGACTTAGCAGATATCCTTATCGACACGCCTGAATTTATTTGTGTTTGTACCACGAATCTTTAATTGTTTTGCGAGAGGTGAGTAACTTGATTAAAATTCCTAATATACCAGGTGTCTTGGGAAAAGGAAATATTACTTATACACGCGTTTATTAACCTTGTTTTACCGGATCCAACTTCCCCGTTCGATAACTCAGCCAATATAGTATTGATCACAGCTCCGTGAGCTACAAGTATAACTTTTTTAGATTTGTAACTTTGAGTGATTTTCTCTAATCCCATCACAACCCGTTTATTGAGGGAATTTTTGTTCTCTTGGTTTGGGTAGTTTTTATCTGGAAATGCAGCAGTTCGTTCTTTTACTGTCATTCCTTCCGCATCTCCATAGTCTCTTTCTAAAAAATCAGCCATTTCAAAAATTGGTATATCAATTAAGCTCCTGATTATTTCTGCTGTTTGTTTCGCTCTCTGCAAGGGGCTTGTAACTATTAAATCCCAATTACCTGAAGCTAAGAATTTCCCACATTGCCTCGCTTGATTTATTCCATTTCTATTTAAGGGTATATCGGTTCTTCCTTGAAGTTTACCTAAATAATTCCAATCTGTTTCACCGTGTCTTATCAAGCATATCTCAGAAATCATAATCACTTACTCGCCCCTGTTATTTAAATAAATTAGTTTTTTGTTTAGATAAATAATTAACATATTATAGCCTACAAAAATAAGAAAAAAAGCAATTCTAACGAAAAATACAAGGCGGAAATATAATAGGTGTAGCTAAAGAGAGATTATCAACAAAGAAATAAAGAGGAAACCCTAACCACAAAAACAATGTAAGGGTACTAACAGCAATTCATAAAAGGACTAAACTTTCTTTTTTGTATAATAAGCGAGTAGAAAAGGAATTAGGGGAAATAGAACCAACACTCTAAACCAACTCTCTGTACCACCAAAATATAGTGACGGTAAAGCAATTAAAATTCCACTACATATTAAAACTTTCCAAAGTCTTTTCCATAGACCCACTATTAATAATAAGAATGAAGCAATAATTATAAACCAAAGAATGAAGCCAACCCAATAGAAGCTCATTTGTCCCCCTCCTTGATATATTTAATACAATATATTCTGGTAGAAACTTCAAATTCCTTCTTCAACAAACCTGCCCCTTTTATGGAATAAAAAAGCCGCCTGATTTTGGCAGCAGATCTAGAACATAATCACTTGTTACTTTAATAAGAATTTCTTTATATGTTGATAATAAGAACAACATTAAATGGAGGATTCTTATGAAAAAAGCCTTTTAATATTGCTTGCCTGATTAACTCTTTTCTCTTGTTCTCCCGTTCAAGCTGAAACCGTAACTAAAAATGATGTACAGTTGCGTGATGATGTAATCCTCAATTTGCTTTGGCCATCCATCGACAAAGCACTCGAAAAACATTTCGGTAAACCGAAGCAGTTTTATTGCGATCGGATTCTCCAAATAAAAAAAGTGGAACCATACGAAACCTACAGCTACTTTAATGCCACCGTGCAGGTAACAACATTTGAAGGTGCTCACGATATCCCATATGATTTAGTTACTATAAATATAGTATGGAGTGGCGAGCTATTGATGTTAAAAGCAGAAGGTTAAAGCCAAACGAAGTAACTGAATGCAGACATCCTTAGTAAGAAGGGGGCTTTTTCTTCAGGAATATTCTTCAACTAAACTGCCCCTTTAGTACAATAAATTTCAGCCGAAATAAGCATAAATCCTTTTTGGATTAATGCTCCTATTACTACAATATAGTTATAATATTAATTTGAAATTGCGTTGATAATTAGAAATTGTGGACTTTTCATTAGTCGGTCATAGCTTTCAGGTGCTTTATCTTTAAAAGTCATTGTAGGCTGAGGCTCAATAACTTCTTTAATAGAAAAATATTTTAGTGTTGTGTTTAAAACATCACCTAGAGGTCTTCGATAGAAAGGCACTTCATATGTTTTCCCTTCTTTATTCCATTTATCAATTATTAATTCAGTTGAGAAATATTTAGCATCTTGGAGTAATCTTATGTCTGTAAAAGGGTGATGTACTGAAAACAGAAGGTTACCATTTGGTTTCAATATCCTTTGAAACTCACTAAATGTATAATCCCATTCTTTTAAATAATGCAGAGTAAGTGAACTTAAAATAAAATCAAAAGAATTATCACCAAAAGGTAATTCGTCCTCTAAATCTAAACAAATGACCTGTGCCTTTTCCCCAATACGCCTCTTAGTAGAGTTAACCATCTCAGGACTAATATCAGTTGCAATAACATTAGCCCCTTTACTGACTAATTGGAGAGTATACCAGCCAGCAGCACACCCAGCATCTAATACATTTTTACCTTTTAAATTTGATGGGAACTGTCTTAACATTGATGGTCTTTCATATTCACTATTATAAAAACTGATTGTATCCACACTGTTTTCATAGACCTTAGCAAGTTGATTAAACGTTCCTTTTACCATCTCTTTCATAACTTCCACCTCCACTAATATAATAAATTCAATGAGAAAAGAATTAATCCTTCTTGAATTAACCTGCTCCTTTAGTCGAATAAAAAAGAGCTTCCGACCTCAGGGGATCTTCAACTCTTGCACCCGTTTGTTTAAGTTCTTTTTTTCATAACGTGCCCATTTGTAAACTCTTATAAATTTAATAAATCCAAAGCCTTTTCAATATAAGAATCAGTCTTACTATAAATGGCTTCTCTATATACATAAACTTGAATGTCAGGTTCAATACCAATCCCTTCAAATTCATCACCATTTGGATAATATACTCGAATAGAACCAATTCCCAAATTTACATTCTCAGTTAAGTTTGAAGATGCTGGTTGACCAGTTGATCCATAGGTAGACTCTCCGAGTATAATTCCACGTTTATGATACTTAAAGGGCATTGTAAAGTCCTCAGCAGCTGAAGCAGTATATTTATCAACTAAAATAATTATTTCTCCCTGATAACAATTTTCAATGTCTTTAGGATGGTATTTAATTGGTCCGCATAATGTATATCTAAAGTCTTCTTGAAATTCAAATTCTTCATTTGGGTAACGTTTGTACATCCACTCAGGGTGCTTAGATCTTTCAAGCCAAGAATTATAAGGTATATTCATAAGAAGGTTAATCAAGTCCAAAGGTGTACTTCCTCCACCATTTCCACGCAAATCAATTATTAATGAAGGTGAATTTTTAAATTCTTTTATAAGTTTTATTGCTTCTTTCTCGAAGTTTCTACTGCTAAAACTTGGAATCTTAATGTAAGCTACTTTATTTTCTTTAATCCAATATCCCTGAGTGGTGATAAAAGCATTTTTATATAACCTGGTAAAATTATCTGCATCTAAACAATGGAAATTTTTGCTCCTTAAAGTACCCTTATGATCAAAATACTCTACCTCTATCTTTTTATTATTAAAAAAGTAAGATAGTATGTGTCCCATTTTTATTTTACGGGATGTCTCCTTATTAACACCAATGTATTTTCCAAGTTCTTTATACCATTCAGTTAGGTTCTTTCCTTCTACTGAAACAATCAAGTCTCCAATTTTTAAGTCTTCATCAAAAGAGTTTTTTACTATCCATTCATTCGATATTGGTTCAAGGATAAAGTTTGGAAGTCCATACTTGGGTACCATTGTTTTGTCTACGTACCAGGTATGTCCATTTCGAAGACAACCAATTAATTCCCACATTAATAAGGTAAAATCATATTCTGTTTCTAACTCTGCCGCCTTCTGAAAGTAATAAGAAGTAAGTGATGAAAGCTCTTCCGGACTAATAACACTGTCTTCCCAATGAACAAAGTATCGCTCAATTTTTCTAATCGTTTCACTTATAATAAATAGTCTTTGATCTATTGGAAGGAAAACCATCATTTTTTGAACCCCTTCATACTTTTAATTATTTAACCCTTTGTATTCTATAAAAGGAAGACGTATTCCTTCTTCAATAAACCTGCCCTTTTAGCACAATAAGAATAAGCTGCCTAATTTAGCAGCTGAAATTAAACATAAACAATTGGCTGTGTTAAACAGTAAATAAGGGAACTTTTAAAAAAAGTTCCCTATGCCTACAATCATAATCTGTTTTTCTGTTAACCAGGATAATCAATTGAATTGGCTATCTCAACTAGTACTTCAGGAGTCACCGTGTCAGAAACCCTTTTATCAACACTCAGCATATATTGCCAATTACCCCTATCGAAAACTAATGAATTAAAACCAGCTATATTCATATATGTGGCTTGAATGCCATTTTTCAGCTCATAAACATCCAAAACATACTTATCTCTTATTGGAATTTTATGCTTAATAGGTCGTACATCAATTTTGTAATGATTTTTAGGTGAATTATCACTAATAAATTTCACTTCAAATGAGTCGTTTATTTCACCATCTAAATCACTAAATCTTCCAAAAAAGTGTGTGAATTCGATTGGAGGAACTCTAAGTGGCAGTTTCAAATTTTGTTTGAAATGCTTTTCAACTTCACTTACAGCTTCTTCGACAGTCTTGTATCCAATATCAGGATAGATTTGTTCAAAAGGTTGAGGTTTATCATTTGAATTTGCAAATACGTTATTTACTGAAAATGTTATGCAAATAACAAATAACAAGAAAAAGCTAACTAATTTATACATCGACATCACCCTAAGCATTTTTAGGGTATCTTCCCCAACTTTGACCTAAATATCCCATTAGCGTAATAAAAAAAAGCTGCCTGGTGTGGCAACTGATTTATAACCTATTCACTAATAATTGAAAAACCACCTTCTTCTTAACGAAATTTTTATCTTACTGTTCATCAGCTGATTATCGACATAACAAAGGGATTTGCTTATTTATTGTAGTTATATTAATCGGTGGACAAACATATTTTTAATTGTAATTTCCATAGAGGAGGAGATAATCTTGAACCAAATATTTGGTTTAGTAGGTGTAATGATAGTCTGTATTTTTTGGGTATATACCAATAATCCAACTTCTCAGAGAAGTCCTAGCATAGAATATTTAGAGACAGATGCTAGTGTTCAAAATGATTTAGAAACAAACGAAGAGAATTTAGATTCCATCATACCTGAGTTAGAATACTTATATGAGAAAGATAAAGATAAAGAAGTTGACGGATATATCGTTGAAACTTACAGAGAGTATGAAATATATAAGGAAGAGGAAGGTAACATAATAAAACAGGTTCCCACCTCAAACTCTAATTACTTAAAATATAAAAAATACTAATGGTGGTTTTATATATGGTACACATCTTTGGGACAAAGATTCATAATCTTTGTCCTATTCCTAATTGGATTAACGAACGTGTCTAATACTCCATAATAATTTATTTTACTTATTCAACAAACTTGCCCCTTTTAGTGCAAAAAAAAGCCACCTAAGATGGCAGCTGAATCTTAAAGTAATGCACCCTATAGTTTAAGTACATTCTTTCACAAAGTTTACTTCTTACTCCATAAACTCAAAAAAAAACCGCCTAATAAATAGCGGCAAAATTAAAGGGATTAAGTGAACATCAAAGTAAAAATTTTCTCCGGAAGGTACTTCCTATTTTCCGTTTCTTAAAAGAATTTAACGAATATACACGATCAAATTTGGTGGGACAGGTTCAAAAATATAAACTTCAGGATTATTAAAAGGCTTGTACTTCAGGTAATCTGCCAGAGTAGTCATACTCTCCCAATACTCTTTCATTAAAACCTCCTTTGAAGGTAATCCTTCAACAAGATACCCTTTCCCTCCGTCAGGGATAGCTTCAATATGAGCAAATAAATCACTTGAAATATCGAAGTTAAAAACTAGAATTTTATCACTAGAAACAGGAAAACGAAAGTAAGGTATTTCATATGGTTCCAAATCTGCACCAAAAGCAACTTTAAAATCAATCCATTTGGGAAGATTTACGGGTCTGAAACGCTCTGTTAGTTGTGGAAAGAAATTAGCACCTCTTGAATACCATCTTGTTGCTGTTTTATGATTTAACCCTTCCTTTAAAACCCTTTGGGGATTTATATTTTCCCCGTTATTATTGTAAATGACCATATGATATAAAAACAAAGAATTACCTCCTTCCGAATACTTCCTCAATCACTTTTATTTTACCACATTTTTACAAATGGTTAGTAACCTTTATTGACTAACCTGTCCTTTTTGTTAAATAAGAAAAAGCTGCCTGGTTCGGCAGCTGACCTTAAATATAAGCCCTTTAAATAATAATATGTTTCTCGTTTGATATCTGTACTAACGGTTGTCCTTGTTTATAACAATACTAAAAGAAATGTTGAGTTTATCCCAAACCCAAGCTTGAAAAATTCTATCAATTTCTATTTTTAGTGCTTCATTATCCAAATCCTCATCAATACCTAATTCTTTAAAATTAAATGTTTCTGTCGCCTCTGTAGCTTCATATTTTGTGCTACTGAATGAAAAAGTGACTGTCTTATCCAATTGATTCCACCCCTACCTCAACCTGCATAATTTAGCCTTTAATTACAGTTTACAATATTTCCTTCTTATTTCACTAACCTGCCCCTTTAGTCGAATAAAAAAATGAGTGCTTGGAATAATACTTTCGAAAGAATTGCCAATAAAATTGGAGGTAATATAGTGTTAAGAAAACTTATAGGCTCATTAGTTGTCTTATTTCTTATAAGCATTGGAACAATCGTAAGTGCTGATTCTAATCAACTATTTAAAGTCCCGATTACAAAGCAATCTGACCAATGGAAGGTTGAGTTAGGAGAAGTAAAATATGATAATGAAATGGCAAGACCTCAAAAGGGTGTCAATGAAATGTACAGCTTAAAGGTAACCAACATAGGAAAAGAACTAAAGAATGTTAAAATTGATTTTTATAGAGGCGACTCAAATTCAATGACTAAATATGGACTGCATACGCCAAATGAACGACAGGACGTATTTAAAAAAGGTTTGGACTTTAGTTTTGGCAATTTACCCATTTCATTAAAAGCAACTGAACTTGAAGTAGTTATTACTTGGCAAGATGACCCTAGTACTAGTGTGGACGGTAAGATGATTAAGGGAAGGGAATATAAACAGACTTTTACTTTTACTTGTAAGTAATGTAAATAAAGGAATGTTAAAATGAAGCAGAGGTTATGCGTAGTTCACCAGGACCCTGCTTTTTTTGTACAGAGGATTTTCAAATGAAACAAAAGATTATTATTTCCGTGACTTTTACAAAAACAAGTACATATGCAACTGATATTTTTTACTATAGCACTCGTTCGTATTATAAGGACAACAAGATATTTCTGGTTGTCCATTTTTTATGAGTTATTTCATTCCTTATTCCACTAACCTTTCCCTTTTAGTGCATAAGAAAAGCCGCCTAAGATGGCAGCTGGACCTTAAAGCAACGCACCCTTTATAGAAAGTGTAATCTTTCACCATTTAAATAAGGTATTTTTTTAATATAAAAACAAATTTTAATCCTTAAATTTAAAAATTTTGGTTGTTTAACCGTTCAAGCTCTTCTTCAATTCTTACTAGGTCGATTCTTTCAAACAATGGTTCTACTTTAGACAAGTGCTGCGATTTAACAGTAAAATCTCTCCATTCGGTTTCTTTTATGTGTATCATTTCCTTGACTTTTCTACTTGAAATAGGAAGAAATGGATTAAGAATATGAGCTAAATTTGCAATAAGATAAACACAATCTGCCATAGTTTGTTTGCAAGACTCGGTATTACCATTAATTTGTTTCCAAGGTTGCTGTTCATCAAAGTATTTGTTAGAAAATCTAACTAGTTCAAACGCTTTTTCCAATCCTTCTTTGAAAGCTGTATTTTCAATGCAATTACCCACTTCGTAGTATAAATGATTAACTTTATCCTGAATGATTGAAGATATGTCCTTGTTTGGGATAACAGCATCAAATGACTTTTCTATAAATTTTAATGTGCGATTAACGAAGTTACCGTAAGCCCCTAACAATTCACTATTATGGCTATAAATGAATTCTTTCCAAGAAAAATCAGCGTCTCGGTTTTCTGGTGCATTTATTGTTAAGAAATATCTTATCGAATCTGGATCGTACCTTTCTAAAATATCTGGAACCCATACAGCCCAATTTTTACTTGTTGATAATTTTTTCTTTTCTAAAGTTAAATACTCATTTGAAACAATATGCGTTGGTAATGGTTCTTTTCCAAGACCAGCAAGAATCCCAGGCCATATAATCGAATGGAATGGTATATTATCTTTACCGTGAACATAGTAAGATTTGGCGTATGAATTCCAAAACGACGAGTCATCTTGATTTGTCTCCTTCGCCCATAGTTTACTGGCGGTATAATATCCTGACACAGCCTCAATCCAAACGTAGATCTTCTTACCTTCATATCCTGCCACTGGAACACTTACGCCAATAGGTAAATCCCTTGAAACAGCTCTATCTTGCAAACCTTCTTTTAAGTATCGTTTAGTAAGTGAAATGGCGTTTTCTCTCCAAAGGTTCTTGTCTTCTGCTTCTTGAGTATAGTTTTCCAAAACATTTTGAAATGTGCTTAATGAAAAGTAAAAATGCTCTGTGAACCTAGTGGTAGGAAGATTCCCGCATATATTACACTTTCTTTCCAGCAATTCAAGAGGTTCTAAAACACTTGAACAAGCATCACATTGATCGCCGCGAGCATTTGCACCACAATGAGGACAAATACCCTCAACATAACGATCAGGTAAAAATTGCTGATCATATTCGCAATAGGTTTGTTCAATTTCCTTTTTATAGATGTAGACTTTATCCAGTAACTCTAAAAATATCTCTTGAACGATTTTATGGTGGTGTGTTGTATCGGTTCTGGTATAGGCATCGTATGTGAAACCTAATTTTGAAAAGCATTCTGCAAATTCTTGGTGATATCGATCAGCAATCTCTTTTGGTGAAACACCTTCTTGCTTTGCTCTGATTGTAATAGGTGTTCCATTACAATCACTTCCTGATACATATAAAACCTTTTCTCCTTTTAAACGGTAGTATCTTGCCAAAATGTCCCCAGGCAATAAACTCGAAATATGACCAAGATGTAATGAGCCATTAGCATAAGCCCAAGCACCACCAATAAAAATACTCATAAATAAACCTCCTAAAATTAATATTAATTGTTAAAAACAAAAAAACCTCGCCTTAACTTAATAGTTAAGGACGAGGTTTGAATTTCCACGTGATACCACCTTATTTCGCAAATGGTTCACACCATCTGCCTCATCAAGTACGGAGTAAAAAACGCTACTCTTATACTGTGACATTGATAACGAGTGCCAAAACTCGTCGTAGCCTACTAATACATTAAAGTATGTTCAGTACGAAGCTCAGAGATCATTTTTCAAATGAATGTTTTTGCTTCTTTTCAGCTACCGAAGCTCTCTGTGGAAAAACAAAATCATTTTACTTTTTCTCTTCTTAGCCTTTACTCATAATTAAGAATAGTTTATTCAAATATTTTCCTGAAGTCAATCTCAATATATTTTTAATTTTCAATTTATACTAAATGCTTTTAAACTATCCTGCCCTGTAGGTCAAATAAGAAAAAGAGCTGCCGATCCATACTGATCTTCAAATCTTGCCCCCGTTAGCTTAATAACGATGTTTTTTTGTTTCTCCAAAAAAAATGAATCCACCAAAATAGCATATACAAAAATCCTAGTAAAACAAATATTGCCCAAAGAGACCATTGACTAATTGAAATAATTAGATATTCCAGTTCATTTTTCAATAAACCAACTATCGGAACAGTTATAACTAAAAACAAATTAATTATGGAAATGAGGACGTTTCTTTTCCGTATAAGACTAAAAGATGTTGTTATTAGTGTAAGTATTAAAAACAGATAAAAAACAAACCAAAACCAACCAGGTAAAGTCTCACCACTCACAATAACCACTCCCTCAAAATAAATTATTTTTGTGTAATTTTACACTTTAGTTGACTGGTTGGCAATTATTTTTTTACAACTAACCTGGCCTTTTGTTAAAGAAAAATGATTCTTCCGTAATGAAGAATCATACAAGTTACTTGGAGAAGATATTATAAATAATAAAAACAATAATTAATCCAATTACAATTAATCCACCGATTGTAGGACTGCCATAGAAAGCCCTATTCCAGCCATCATTGGTCTTTATTTTGCTTTTTCTTCATTCTTATTATCCTTTTTCAATAAAACACCTCCTATCGTGTTATGCCTTTTTCTTTTGTAAATAAATATTCCGTTTCCTTAGCAAGAATGCCTTTCTTACATTAACCTCCCTTTTAATTAAACAATAAAAAGCTGCCTAGTTTGGCAGCTAGTCTGAACACATTCCCCTCAGTTCTATAATGAAGACTTAATATATTCCTTTCAACCCTAAGATCTGATGGAATTCTTCGTGGTTTTCTGATTCTTATTTTTATTTTCCCATCTTTTTGCCATAAACATTATAAATAAGTCATACATAGCAAACAACGCAGTTAAGACAATAATAGCAGTAAAACCGTATTTATGCGGAACAATAAAATAAGAAACAACAAGTGTTAACCCCAAAATTAACCAACCAATATAATGCCATTTAAAGTATGACATACCTATCCCCTCCTAGCGTCTAAATTATTCCACTTTATAGGAGTCTTACCTGTGCTAATAAATAAGTTAAAAAGCTACTTATACGCTGATTTACAATATTTTACCACTTCGATTAATTAGACGATTAAGACGATAAAAGGTATCATCATTACACCAACCCTGCAAAATTTAATTTTTTCCTTCATAAACAAAACTCCCTCAATATAAGAAGCGAATACACCCGATTACTCCTGCCCCTTTTATGGAATAAGAAAAAGCTGCCTAATTCGGCAGGAAATCCTGAATATACTACCTCAATTAAATGTAGGATATTTTTAATTTTCAACTGGGTTTGTGTTGAGATTTGTCCTTTTTCATTTTGCTATAGATAATTGGTAATAACACTCCCGTTACAAGTAAAAAATTGATACAGTAACAATGTCTAATTTAAATCCTATTATTAAAACAGGTGCTATCATTAACAATCTTGACAAATAAGCAATATATTTTAACAAAGTTCAATCCTTTCTCTAAAGAAGTCTATGTTAAATAATTATTGTTGTTTTTTAGTCAAACAAATGAGACCTTCTCTTAGCAGGGGTCTCATAATCATTATACTTTTTAAAATTATTCGTACTCACATAACTTTGGAACTACAAAATCGGGAAAAGTCTTGATTATTTTTTCATATGTTGAGAAATTCGATTGATTTGAGATAACCGCAATGTTATCTCCATCATAGCCAATCCAAAAAATACTTGTATCAACTTCCAATTTAACCACTACTGTTTCCGCAACTTTCCCTTCCCAATTTCCTTTCCATTCTCTTTGTTCTACACTAAATACATCTTTATTTGTGGACCATAAAACTAAATCATTCCCACTACCAAGAGTAATATAGAAAGGGAAAATCTCCTGAAACTGCTTTTCATTCTGAATTTCAGTAACTAAAACTGAACGTTCGTATTTGTTAGTTAAGTATCTATAACTGATATTGAATTCCTTGCAATTATTTTCAAACTCATCTTTCCAATAGGAAGGAACTTCAGCACAAAAATAAAGTGGAAATGCTTTAATATTTCTCATCCACAATGGCAGGAAATTTTCATCACATTCTGGCAGATAAAAGCCATCCATAGAGAAAACAAATGGTGTAGTGCCTTCTAGTGCAAACGGAAAAAAACCTCCAGCATCAGGATTTGAGTCATAGTATCTCTTCGGTAAATATCCAACTTCTATATCCAATTTTATCGCCCCCTTAGTCGAATAAGAAAATTGAGCAGCCTTAGAACTCTTGGTTAACCGGCAACAACCATTTATTTAATAAGAATTTTTAATATAGGAATTCATTAGTTCTGTTTCTTTTTTTAATAACTTTGATAGGAAGACTAATTGAGGAAAAGGCTCTAACATTAAATTATGATCTATGTCTGTTTGTAGGATAGAAATTCCACCTAGTTTAAGATAGTCGTTTAATGTAATTTTATCATCACAAATAAGATCTATATTTGCTGGAGATAGCAACAATAACCCCTTTGTTTCGGAAGAAGGAGTAGGTTTTGTTAATGTATAAGAAAGAAACATCACGGTATAAGAGACTTCTTTACTCCCTTTAATTAGAATTGGAGAAATTGGTTCATTTACTTTTACTCTAACAGGCTCGTCAGTCCATTCTCTAAGATAAAATGTATTCTTGGAATTAAACGGAATGATGTTTACATTAGCCTCTTCGAAAGCTTCCCGCTTTGCCGTGACTAATGCTGTTTCATTACCTTCTCTGTGTCCCCCTAATCTTACCACCCCAAGTTTATCTCCATCTTTTGTTGGACCTACCTGAAATATAAATAACCCTTTATAAAAAACATAGGCACCCGATGTTCTTACACCTTTTGAAATATCCATTTTTTAAACTCTCCTTGTACCTCTCTAGTTTATTCCTTCTCATTATATAGATAGCCAAAATGCTAACTATCCGAACAGATCGGTTTGACATTAACTGTTTATATTAATATACCTATTCCTCCGGTATAATTGTGGTTTTATAATTAATATTCTGCAATAATCAAAGGAATGCCTGTACTTTGGAAACTGCTTCTTAAACTAACCAGCCCCTTTTGATAAAAAAAAGAAAAAAGCTGCCTGATTAGCAGCAGATCAAAAACAAAATCTCCATATAGTTTAAGTGTTTTTCTTCACAAAGTTTTTTGTATTTCAGGAATGTTTCCCTTTATTTGAACAAGCAGAAAAATCTTGACCAGATTGATAAATATAAACTCTCTCTATCACCTATTCGACCGAGTTTAATACCTATTCACCACAGCTTTGTTTAATTAAGTGCTTTTTTCTAACATTTAAATAAATAATCATTACAAATAAATTCGTTATAAAAACGAGGATTGTAAATACTACCCCACTCAAAATTAAAGTTTCTATATCCCATCCTATATCGGCGTTAAAACTATAATACGACCATCCTATAATGCCGCCAAAGTAAAGAATTAAGTTAACTAAACTAGTGAGAAATACTGCCGCCAATAAAGAATTACTTTTCATATAAAATAATATTATAATTTTGTTTTGGTAAATAAACGGGATAACAAATAAAATTAACGTGTAAATTAATACTTCCACTTTCTCAACTCCATAACAAAATACAAAATTATAGCATTTCACAGTATTAATTTCTTCTTGAGTTAACCTGCCCCGATTGCTCAATAAGACAATTCGACAAAAGAAGCTTTAATCCTTCTTAGATCATCGCACCCCGTTAATTGAATAAACCAAGTCATTTCTTTTTATAAATGAACCGATACCCAAAATATATAATCAATATTGCTATAAAAGTAACAATCAAATTTTCTACATTAGCACAACCTACTATTTTGACACAGATTAAAGGTTCCTCTGGTTTTTTAAGTATTGATAATAGCAATATACTTACCTCCCCACAAAGGGGTTTTTCACATATATATTCACCTATTCTCAATCCCATTCAATTTATGCATTATTCAACTATTCCTGCCCCGTATAAAAAGAAAAAGCCACCTGATTTGGCAGCTGATCTTAAGTATAAGCACCCTATAGTTTAAGAAGAACAAGTTCCCTTTTATGGAAATAATGGTTACTTTTTTAAATTATCTTCTAATTCTTTTTCAATTTCTTCATTACTTACCCTTTCTATTTCATCATCATTAACGTTAAGGTGTTTAGAAATCTGTTTTAACTGATATTTGATAGTTGAAAGGCTGTATATAACATATAAGATAAATAATATTACAACAATACTCAAAAATATCCAGAACATAAAACTCTCCCTTTGCTTTTGCTACAAAGTATATCTCTTTATATAACAAACCTGCTTCGTTCGTATATTAACTTCAACAAAAAAAGACATTAATCCTTCTTAAATTAACGCACCCTTTAGTTTAAGTGCATTTTTTCACATATTTGAACTTAACTCATCTATTCCAGGAATACTTCCCTTTAGTACATTAAGAAAAGCCGTCTAAAATGACTGCTCCAAATTTCAATTTATTTAAGTATTCTTAGCTATGTAACTATTTACTTCCTCAATGTACTTATCTAATACAACAGAATCCTCTGTAAGTTTGTATTTCTCTTTTAATATAGGTAGAAGCTTTTTAATTGAAATTTCTCGTTCAATTATATTCCGTTCTTTTTTATATATTAAATCTTTAGTTGTTATACCCAATGCTTGAGCATAACCATTTAAAATAGGATCATTATAGGAATTTTTCTTCTCACTTTCAATGTGGTTTTCTATTTCAATATCTGTTACGTTAATGTCATATTCATCTCGTGCAACAGAAAGAAAAGCATTTATTTTTTTGGAATCCCTTCGTGCCTCCTCTAATAATTCAGTTTTATTTATTTGCTTATTGTCATTCTCAATTTTTCTTAAGGCGATAAGTTTTACAACTATTAAATTTAATTCTTCATTTTTTATATCCATTGAATCGGCAATTTTTATAGATTCTTTAAAAATGTCTTTGTATTCTTTAACCCCTAATTCTTTCTTATCTTTTTCATTTTCATTATTCACATACTCCTCTTCCATTTTACTTTCATCTGAGAGTTTTATATATGTATCTACAAAATACAAGGAAACTAAAACTAAAACAATGATAATAATATTTTTTTTCATACTATCTCCCTTTGTTAAATGGAACTATTTATAAAAATTTTACATAAAAACCCACACTTCTTGATTCTTTTTAAGAAATTTTTGATTAGAGGTTTTTTTCTTATGCCACAAACCTGTTCCTTTAGCAAACAACAAGGTACTGCAGTGAGAACTCTATTCGAAAATATATCCAAAAAATACTATTTGTTCTCTAGGAAGTGAAACCTTACTTGAGTTAAGAACGTAAATGTCCTTAAATACTAAGAAGAAGGTGGAATTTTTTGAAAAAAGTATTAGTAATTATTCTTGTCACATTATTAGTGATAACCATATTTTCATTTCTTTTAGGATACTGGAAAGCAGGAATTATTATAGGCGGTGCATTTACCTGGCTGACGGTCCAAGTAAGTGAACACTATTCTATAAAAAATGCTGAATACCTGTACAGCAATCGATCTGAACCAAAAAAGAATTTTAAGAAATATGGGGATTAATTGACCCTAAATATTATCTTATCTCCTAATTCCACAATCCTGCCCCGGTTGTGGAATTAGAAAATGTGTCTCCACTTATTTTAGAAACGCACCTTAAGGAACAGAATCCGTTGTAGCTTTAACTTTTTTTCCAATAACCTTCCCCTTTGAACAAAGAAGAGATAGTTTAGCAATCATTATTGGATTTTCTGCATTTGCCCTATAGATGAGATAAATTATTGATTTCTATAATCATATTTATCGTTTGGTACATCTAATGAATGATCATTAATCACAACTGTATCAAGGTCTGTCCAAGTTATATTTGCAATATCTTCTCCATAATTCCAGTAAATATTTTTGGTTTTATTATTTTTTTCATTAAAAACCAACTCGCCTCGGATAGCATATGATGTAGTAGCACCTCCGTTGGTGATATATGCTTTTAGAGTGTATTTTCCATCAGGAGATGTCTTTTCTGTTAGATATTCTCCTTTTGGCAATCTATTCATATCATAGAAAGCCCAATAAACTCCATACCCGATCAATGAAAAAAATAATACACCGATTATAATAATTACCTTTAATATTTTTTTATAAGATTTCTTCTTTTCATTCTTAAACTCCAGTTTTTTAGGCTTCAAATAATATTGCCCCTTATATAATGGAATAACTTTATTAAACTATTGGTTAATGTGATACTTACCCAGTCAACCCAATCGAAAATTCCACCACTTACAGCAGGACGTTCCCAAAGGATTTGAATTTACCAACTATATCCACTCAGCAAACCAAGCAACGTAATATGCAGCAGGAATAAAAAGTAATTGAGCCACGATCGTTCCCACAAATTTAGAGCTAATCATAGTTAAGGAATAACTTTTTAAATAGACATAATCGCATTGATTATTCATTACTCTATCGGCCAATACGGATGCTTTTGGGTCAATAAATAAGGTTAATAAGATAGTTGCTACACCATTAATAATTCCATAAGACATTAACGCTGTCGGTGCATAATCTTCTGGAACAAGCATCGTAGCATATAAAGAAGATAAAACTCCAATTGTAAATACAGCAGAGACAATAATATTAATTACAAATAGCCGTTTTGGAATTGTTTTAAATGTAATTCCTTGTAAGTATGTAAATCTTGGTACTTGGAAACATCTTAGTACCTTTTTAATTCCATTTCGATTTAATTGCTTAAATAATGTAGAAACTACCGAGCCTCGTTCAGTAGATAATTGAATAATAGCTCTTGAAAAAATGTTTATAAAGGTGGGGAATAAAAGTATTCCTATTAATACACCAAGAGATGTTACCCCAATTAACACCCTATATTGACCTTCTATAAAGCTTAATTTGTTTAAATCAGGTGCCTCAGCAATAAGATTAGCTGTTAAAGGTTGTTGAAACATAGTTGAGAGTCTTGAAACAATCACTAAAGTACTAAACAATGATATGGCAGTAGCAATCAATCTCACCCTGGTTCCGGAAATCCTCGTCGAATAAGCTAAAGTCTCAATCATCGTTATGATTAATAAGAAAAAGGCAATGGCAACTACTTTACTTGTAACTAACTCCATATACAAACTCCTTAAAAGGTATTCTCATTAAACTATACTATTTTATGGGATTTTTTTGAAGTGGTGTAAATCCTTATTTAACTAACCTGCCCCGTTACTTAAATAAGGAAAAAGCGATCCCTCATAATTGAAGAATCGCATCCATTAGATTAATAACTCTCTTTATATTAACGGTTTCCAATTTGGGTCTTTAATGTCTTCTTTATTTGGTTTTCTAACAAATTTAATGCTGCCTTCATCACAAGCCCCATATTTTATAAAATTTTGCTGTGCCTGTCTTAAGGAAACATCATTTGCACCGCCTTCATAATCTGGGTCTTTGTATTGAACATCGTCATCCTCCCAAAAGCAAATACTACAAATAGCATATGTTCCTGGTGGTTCTTCACCTAATGTTTTATACCCACAACAAGGACAAGTGTATTTCATATAATCACCCCAATAATAGCATACCTCTTATTCAACTCTTCTGCTTCGTTACTTGAATAAGAAAAGCGGTCTTTCGTAATTAAAGAATTGCTTCGGTTTATGCAAATCTTTAATTCCTCTCAAACTAGTATTGTTCATTTTATAACCAAAAATTTAAAATTATAATTTAACGGTGAAATGACAAATTCATCTGGTAACAGATTGTCTTCGTAAAATTCTGGCTCAATATAATACACAAGTGAATTATAATCAAACCCTACAATTTTATAAATTTCTCCTTCTTTAAAAATCATAACACCCTCTTCTATTACATCTTTTAGACATTTTACGTGTGTGAATTTATTCATAATACCATCCTCAGTTTAAAAATAGGCTATTATTTTCTATTTTAAAGCCGTATTTCGTACAATAACGGCTAATTCAAATACTCTCAAATAATTCTTTATTCCTCAACTAAAGCACCCTTTACTTTAAGTACATTTATTCACAATACCTGAACAATAATCAAATTTTTTATCCTTTTATCTAATTCTTAACTTATTTAGATCTGGAATATGTTTATAAATATCCGATACTTTATCTACAACCTCTAATTTCACTGCATCTCCGCCATTTACCGTCATAGCAGTATTTACAAATCCATAGATTAATCTTAACAATGATTTAGCATCAGCTTCTGTAAGTTGATTAACAGCATCTATCGTATTCTCAAACTCATTATTATCAGTAGTTTCTTTCAACATAATCCCTCCTTATAAATAATAAAATTTCAATATCCTTCTTAAACAATCCTGCCTGTTAGTACAATAAAAAATGGCTGCCGCAGCAACCACACTCCTAAACTAAAGCACCCGTTGAAGATGACTATATTATTTTTCCAATGTTTCCTCCAATTCTTTAAATAATTCATAAGGTTCTACTTCTAATCCAATTAACTTCGCATTCCAGTTAACCCCAACTAACAAACCATCTTGATTCATTCTAATCTTGTTCCAAGTAGCTTTCCAATTCTTTTTAATTATCCGTTCTTTATATATAATAGCTAAGTCTTCATTTTCCATAAAATAAGGTGTGGGCTTTAATTCTATATTTAGTACATCACTTATTCCACAAGGAGCAGTTAAAATGACATTTTCTTGTTCATCTATTTTTACACCTAATGCTGTTGCTGTCTCTGGAAATTTTGATATTGCGTCAACCGAAGAAGAATATGGTGGAATATCATTAGCTGTATGCATTCTTGCTTCATTCTTCACAGACCACGGAACATTAGGAATTATTTTTCTTAACTTATCTTCTAATTTCTTTTCTTCTAATTCATCAATATTTGTATCATCAAAGTAGATTACATCCACATCTGGTGTATTTGTCCTATCGCTAAAACTATGAAGTGTATCCCATATTTTTGATCGTACAAAACCGGCACATATCCACCAATCTGGAAGATTTAATAGTTTCGCTGCTTTTAATATTTCCATCATCCATTCATCTTGTTTAATTAGTTCAATTACATTTTTTTTGTTTTGAATTATCATAAATCCTCCTAAACAGAACGTATATTCCTATATTATTACAAGAAAGGTCAAGGCGGTTGTTAAACTAAACGCCCTTTTGTTAAAGAGAAACGGTTCTTCCGTAATGAAGAATCATAAAAGTTACTTGGAGAAGATGTTATAAATAATAAAAACAATAATTAATCCAATTACAATTAATCCACCGATTGTAGGACTGTCATAAAAGGCCCTATTCCAACCGTCATTGGTCTCTATTTTGCTTTTTTCTTCATTCTTATTATCCTTTTTCAATAAAACACCTCCTATCGTGTTATACCTTTTTTTTGTAAATAAATATTCCGTTTCCTTAGCAAGAATGCCTTCTTCCACATACCTGCTCCGTTAGTCTAATAAGAAAAAGATGACGCAACGACAGCCCCATTTCAACATATTTTAAAGTCCATTCTGTAAATCTCAAGAACCTGATACTCCTGTTAATTTTTTCCATAAAAATTCGATATAGTAACTGAAAATCCTTTTAAAAATGGGGATTTTGTTCCTTCTTTAATTTTCCCAATGCTTTTTCTGTCTAAAGTCTTAATGTATTTCCTGTATGCAATCTATATATAAATTTACAAAACTTTTTTGGAAAAAATAAAATAATATATATCAGATAATCCAATATCTTCTATTTATGCTAAGATTATTTATAGTACAAATGGGATAGTTTCATAATCATAGCTTTTCTTGTTGGCTTTGTGGTATAGATCCAAATTTGAGTCTATAAAGGGGAAAACATTCTAGAAGGGAGGATTATGAGTGTCAAATCAGTTCTCGGCGGGTAGCTCAGCAGTTGGTTACATATATCAAGTTAGATATGCACTGTATCTTATATTGAAGGACGAAAATCTTGAAAAGGAAGTCTCAATAGAAAGATTGGATGATGTTGCTTTTGAAGAAGGTGGTACACCGGCTGAACTAATTCAGTTAAAGCACCATATAAATAAGTCAGCTACTTTAACCAATGGTTGCAGCGATTTATGGAAAACTATAAGAGTATGGAGTGAGGAAATATTAAATAAAGAAATTGAATTGCCTGGGGTAATTCTATCATTAATAACTACCGGGACAACACCAGAGGAATCTGCTCCATATTATTTGAAAGCAGATTTGAATAGAAACCCTGAAAAGGCTAAGGAAATTTTATTATCATTCATAACAAACTCTAAAAGTAAAACAAATAAAGTTAACTATGATACCTTTCTTAAATTGACAGAAGATGATCAACTAGAACTTCTAAAGGCTATATATATAATGGATAGTAGTCCAGATATTTTAGAGGTTTCAGATTTGATTAAGAATCGCTTAAAACTTACTACAAGACGTATGTATTTAGAACCACTTTATCAAAGGTTAGAGGGATGGTGGTTCAATAAAGTCATTCATCATCTAGTCGATAAATCAATATTTTTTGTGTCTGGGTATGAGATACAAGATATCATCAACGATTTCGCAGAACAATTAAGACCGGATTCTTTACCGATTGATTATTTTGATGAAACGCCCACTAGATTAGATACCAGTACTATCAATGAGAATATGTTATTTATAGAGCAACTTCGCTTACTTAATCTCGATACCAAAAGTATAGAATTTTCAATGAAAGATTATTATAGAGCCTTTATTCAAAGATCTAGATGGGTAAAAGATGAACTTCTTTTTGTTGGCGAGCTACAAAGATACGAAAGTAAATTAATTGATGAATGGGAGAGACAATTTAATAGAATAAACCGCTCAAGTAAACCTATACAAGAAGATGGCCTTATTGAGAGAGGCTTGGAAATTTTTGATTGGATGAATGATTCGCAATTTCATATTAGAAGAAACTGTACAGAACCTTATGTAATGAGGGGAAGCTACCATATGTTAGCGAATAAAAATAATCTTTGCTTAGGATGGCACCCTAAATTTAAAGAACGGCTTTCTGATTTGTTAGAAAGTTATAAGGAGAAAAGCGTATGATTCCTTGGAATACTAGACCAGCTGAGGTCGCATATTTTTATAATCCAGCATACTTAGGAAGACTTTTAAAGGTTTTTGTCTCTTCTTATCAATCTCAACAGTCTGGTGGTGTACCTTATGAATTGACGTTTGTTGCATTACCATTAATCGTTATAAAATCTTTTAGAGAAGGATTACCTAACACTACTAGGACTCAATTACATAATTGGATTAAAGATAATAGTGATTATAAAATTGGTTTCGCCTCTATTGTTAGAGAACTAATTCCCTTCGTGAAAGAATCTTTAATATTTCTACTTAATAGAGGCATTTTATCAATAAATGAAAGTGGAAAATTGGTTGAAGGGTCAATTAGATTCAAGAGAAAAAACACACCAGATACACAAGAGATTATTAGCAGTATAAATAAAGCAAAATTTGTTGGGAAATGGTTTGCTAATGCAGGAGATTCAACAACCATTTATGCACTATGGGGGATTCGAGTATGACTATGCAAATTAAAGAAATCACTCTATATAGTAATAAGGGAGATATTAGAACAATTCCTTTTGAGATTGGTAAGGTTAATATAATTACTGGTAAGTCTGGAACAGGTAAATCGGCAATTATACCAATTATTGATTATTGCCTGGGACGATCTGAATTCATTATTCCGGATGGAGTTATTAGAAATTCTGTAGCGTGGTTCGCCATTAAACTTTCTAATAACAATTCGGAAGTTTTTATAGCCAAACCCACTCCCAAAGGGAATGCTGCTAGTCAAAGTGGTGCATTTATACAAATAGCTACAAAAATAAATACACCTAGTATTGAAAACTTATTTTTAAATAGCAATGATGATGCAATTAATGAGTATCTCTCAAGAAATGTTGGAATAAGTCCAAATTTAAACGATCCACCAGAAGGACATACAAGAGATTCCTTAGAGGCTAATTTTAAGCATACGAAGTTCTTTTTATTTCAAAAGCAAAGTCTTGTTGCAAATGAACAGGTATTATTTCACCGTCAAAGTGACGCATTTATGCCCCAAGCAATAAAAGATACTCTCCCCTACTTTTTAGGTGCAGTTAGAGATGATACGTTAAAATTAAAAAACGAATTGCGTATTAATAAACGAAAACTAAAAGCTTTGCAAAAAAAGATATCTGAATCAGAAAAACTTAGTGGAAAAGGTATAACCCAATCTAGTGGCTTATTTGAAGAAGCTAAAGCCGTTAATTTAGTTGGTATTAAAATCTCACCTGCTACTAATAATGAAATGATAGACATTTTAAAACAAGTTTTATTATGGAAACCTACTCCTTTAATAGAACCCGAAAATGATAGATTAAATGAATTGATTGAAGAACGGAAGAAGCTATTAAAGAAATTAAAAAATATTACCGATCAAATTAAGCAAATTAATTCCTACGAAAAAATGATAAATTTTTATTCTGAAGAAGTTCGTAACCAAGTTTCTCATCTTGAATCTATTGGTTTGTATAATGAGGCGGAGAATGATCATATTTGTCCATTGTGCTCATCAAATCTAATAAATATACAACCCACTATAAAGGAAATGACGGATTCAATTTCCGAATTATCTAATAACCTATCAACTGTAAGTACAGAAAAAGCAAATCTTGATAGTCATTTAACCAAATTAACCGAAAAATCAACTAGTATTAAAGAAGAGTTAGCAGAGAAGAATTTAGAAATAAATATGCTAAGTAAACACCAAGAATCAATGGAAAATATAAAAGATACTAATAATAGAAAGGCATTGGTCGTTGGAAGAATAAGTCTTTTTTTAGAAAATATGAAACCAGAAGATGAAATGGCTATTGAGAAAAAAGACATTAAAGAGCTAGAAGCTTTAATAACTGAAATTTCTAAAAAGCTAAGTCAAGAAAATGTTGAAGAACTAATAGATTCAATTTTAAATATAATTGGGATACAAATGACCAAATGGGCGGAGTATCTAAATTTAGAACATTCAAATTTCCCCTACAGATTAGATTTAAAAAATCTAACTGTAGTAGCTGATAGCGTTGAAAGACCTATCCCAATGAATAGAATGGGTAGTGGTGAGAACTGGCTTGGGTGCCATTTAATAGCACTTCTCGCACTTCATAAATTTTTTATTAGAAAGTCACGTCCAGTCCCGGGTTTCTTAGTACTAGATCAACCAACTCAAGTTTATTTCCCTCCAGAAATATATAAAAAGCTCGAAGGAGATATTAACGAGATAACTGATGAAGATAGTATTGCTGTTAAGCGGATGTATGACCTGTTATTTGATGTATGTAATGATTTATACCCAGATTTACAAATTATAGTTTTTGACCACGCGAACATAAAGGATAACAAATTTCAGAATGCTCTAGTTGAAGAACCGTGGCGAAATGGGAATGCATTAGTACCAAGCAGCTGGTTAAGTTTATAAATATGCTTTAAAGAGACGTCCAATCTGTATTGAAGCATTCCTTCTATTACTAGCCGAAAGTAAAATACACCGATTGATTTTACATATAAATGGATATAATAAATTTACGACTAGAGTAGTGAACGCAATCCTAGCCAGATTGTCATTCGTTACAGAAAAGGATCACTAAATAGTGGTCCTTTTTTTATAACGTAAGTTCCGCTCCTATATCTGGTTTTATGATGTTTAATATTTCTAATACAAATTTATGCACGTTCTAATTGTGTGCATTTTTTAAAACAATTATTTTTATTCTTATCTACTTACATTTCTGTATGAAACTAATACCACCACCCAATTTGAATCCCCAAAAAATTTACCCTTGGTTGTTCACTGTAGGTAACAAATTCCTTATACTCTTCGGATAGCTCGACCTTTTTAATTTCGAAATATTTTTGCCACCACTATTAATACGTTCAATAATCAGTTTAACGATTATCAGCTGTTCTTGAACTTAAGCAACTTTTTGTTAACCAAGGTTAATCTATATTTTCAGCAATTTTTTTCAGTGCCTTTGCACGCGAAACAATAAATGCCCTCATATATTTCTCCAAAAATAACTTGTCCACTAAAACGCCAATTAGACCTAATGGTGATTTATACTGGAATTTATCTATCATTATAGTTCCGCCAGATTCTTCGCTAAATTGATGGGTGTGAACAAATGAATGGAAAGTTCCTTTCACCATAACATCTACAAACTTATAAGGTTTTTCCATTAATGTCACTTGGGCTGTTAACCTTTGTTTAATACCAAAGTGAATGGCTTCCCAGGTAACGGTATCGCCTTGTTCTAATAACCCTCCTGTCACTCCATCAATTGCTCTTTCCTTTGTATTAGAGGTCGTTTGAGTATGAATATCTACGTTTCTTGCAAGATCAAAACATATTTCTATAGGTGCTCTAATAAATTGTTGATGTACAATAACAGGCATAAATATCTCCTTTCAAACACTTAAAAACACTATAATTATAATTCGCCGAAGTCGATATTAACTGATATATTTCTTCCACTAAATGCCCCTTTAGTTAAATAAATTGTTTAAATTGCAAATTTTATTTAAAATTTAATATGGATATGTGGATATGTAAATTTATATAAATATTATTTTAAAAAGGGAAGGAACTTCACTTATGAATGATCAAATTGATGAACTAACGTTATTATTGTTGTATTTGACTTCTTTTAATGATGATTATGGTTTAGGTGTAGCTAAGAGGAGTTGGAAAGGTTATCCTTTCGAGTCACTTAATGAATTGTCAGAGAATGAATTAATTAGTGACAGTAAGCGGTCAAAATCAGTTTACCTAACAGACAAAGGAATTGAAAAAGCTAGAGAACTGATGAAAAAATATAATATCAATGAACAGTGAGGAATTTCTCCAACTAGGAAGTTTCTACTTCTGTCTAAATATAGAGGACTGGCACTAGCACCCGGTGGCTTAATAACGGACTACTCCTCAAGGTAATGTTAATACGTCAAATCCATCGTCCCCTTGTAAAGTCCATCCTTCGAAGTAACTTATATTTCCTCTTCTACACCCAGTAAGATTTTTCCTTCTATCACAAACATAGTCCGTATGTGCCGAATGGTAGCTGATCTTGAGCATAAACCCCGTTAGTTACCTTAAGGTCGTGGCTACACCCAATTTTAGGACTATCACAAGATGGTGATACTCTTACTTTAACCAAGTCATCTGCGTATTCAAATGGATTATGGGTACTATCAGGAACTTGAATTCTTAAGGAATTTCATAAGAGTGATTGTTGTTATAAACAATATCAACAATCCTCTGCTGCTGCCAACCAATACCAGAAGGTTCTTTTCCTTCATACTCTTGTATTACTCTTTTATCAATGGCTGGAAATATAATATCCCGAATAATATCTTCTGGTGTAACATACCAATCTTCTGCATAAGGTTTAATTTCCTTTGGTTCTGGAGGTTTAGCATTTACCCAGTTATCTGTGACTAATATTAATAAAGAGGAGCTTGATTTAGAAACTGGTTCCAAATTAGATGCACTTTTGGAAGTGAATATTTCTACCCAAGAAATGTTGAATACACTGAGATATATATTCAATGAATGGGAAGAAATATTGGTTTTAACAAAGGAATTAGAATATCAAATTACACGACAAGGTAAGCCTGTCTATTAAAGATAACAGCAATTACTTTTGCTTTTCAAAAAAGCTAATTTAAACAACTATCCAATTTACTTCCTAAAATATAGTACTAAAGTAAAGAAGTGCAAATTGCACTTCTTTTAACATTTATTATTCAACAAACCTGCCCCTATAGTACAATAATAAAGCCGCCATCAGATGGCAGCTGGATCTTAAAGTAATGCACCCTTTATTTAAACAAGATAGGAGTTGCAATAGCAACCCCTTTTTATCTTTCTATCCTATCCAACGAGGTAAGCGAATTGATAATTAGACACTATGCCTCTTTTAAATAGAGCAATATTTCCTCTATTTTTTCAATAGAGAAATTTCCTTGATAGGTGATTTCAATAAAATAACTATTTGTCTCTGCTCTTAATACGAAATCATTATGGTATTCGTCCTGATAAACACCCCACCGAAGATTATTAATATCGAATGATTTAGTCAAAGTAGGTTGTTTCCAGTTCTCAATTCTTTTCTGTTGAGTCATATAAGCCTTTTTATCACTTCGGATTTCATAATTTTTAGGCCTTACGAACCGTGAACTTTCAGGTTTTATTTCTTTACTGTGTTGGTTGATATATAAAATACCTGGTATGCCATTTTGATCAATTTCAGGAATCCCGTAAATTTGCCGAACGAAAGGACCTTCCGTATAAGATATGGAGGATAAACTTACTCTATTACTCAACTCAATAAATCCATATAGAGAACCTATTTTATTTTTAATGTTATTAAAGGCAATTTGGACTTCTTCTGGATCTCCTTTGGAATTCATTATGTCACGAAGGTCGGTTTCCACAACAGGTGCTCCTCTTTCAAACAAGACATATACCTCTCTATCATCCCATTGTTTGGCGGCAATTACATCTTTAGGATCCTTGCCAATTACTGAAAAAATTGAACCCGGTGGAACTTCATTGGAATCGCCATCTTTGACAATCTCCCAGGTGCCTATCCGTTTAACTTCTCCTATTACTGAATCTATTTCCTTTTGATCAACTTGTTCCCCTTTAATATAGTAAAAACCATTATAGGCAATATGGGGCATATTTTTATAATCTACAGGCTCATCCGACTTTTGAGGTTCATCCTTATTGACGGAAGGAGGTTCCTTTGTATTATTTGGTTTTGGAGAACCGCCTTGAAAATTTGATTGAAAGCTTTTATCCTGTATACTTTGCTCAAACACTTTGTTTAAGCTTTTATCAAAACCCAAAGAATAAAAAAGAATGAATATTAATATAGCTGCCGCAGATAAAGAAGTATAATAATGAACATATTTATTGAAATGCCAGACTTTATTGGGGGATGCCAAATTCCTTACATTAATTAAAAGCTTTTCTCTCTCTTTTGGTGTGACGCTAATGTTTCTTAGAATTGAATCATTCATAGCTTTCCTTAATCGTTTCAGTTCATTTTCCATTTAGCTTCACTTCCTCCCAATTGTTCTTCTAACTTCTTTCTAGCCCTGCGTAACCTTGACTTTACGGTATTTATGTTAACTTTTAGCATATTGCTTATCTCTTCAATTGTAAGTTCCTCATAATAATAAAGGATAATAACTTCTCTTAACTTAAAAGGTAATTTCAAAACTTTATTAATTATTTGCTCATCCTCGACTTTAGAGAAAAAGATTTTCTCTGGAGAATTATGGTCAGGTGACAAACCAAACTCCAATTTAGCTTTTAATACTAAATGACGAAAATCCCACCTTTTGAACGTATCTTTGCACTTGTTTACTGTAATTTTAATAAGCCAAGTCTTATAACTACTGTCGTTGCGAAAATGATCAAGATTTTTATAACAAGATATAAATACTTCTTGGAGAATATCTTCTGCCAAAGTATAATCTCCAACATACAAGTAAGCTAATCGTTTTAACTCTGTACCGTATTCTATGATCAGCTCCTCGATCAATGATTCTTTATTGAAAGGTTCACTCTCTCGCTTCGCTTCCACCAACACCCCCCCTTTACAACAAAATAGACGACGCTGCCCCTTTAAAGGTTTATTTTCAGACAAAATAATTTAAATAAACTTACCAAAGTGGTAAGTCTCTTATCACAGGAGGTTTGGAAATTATACTCTTAATTGCTGTACTTCTATATGTTCAATTCGTTTTTCTTGAATTAAGTTCAAACTTAAAATAACTTTCTTCACTTTGAGAAACTCTTTTTGCCATTCATCGGTATGTGGCTCTAACCTTACTTCATCTCGTTTTAGTCCTAATTTCATTAAACATACTATTCTCTAGTTGAATTAATACTTCTTTCCTTTTCTCTAATTTCCTTCTTCAATTAAACTGCCCCGTTAGTTAAGAAAAAAAGCTCCCTTTTTAGAGAATAAAAATAGGATTGCAGAAGCAATCCCACCATTCAAACAATAGAAATACCACGTTACTAAGAGATTAATTCTACTTCTTTAGAATTACCTCGACAACCTCCGCAAGAGCATCCACAGTTCTATATTCTTCTTCCAATGTATTTTCAATTCCACCAATTTCCATTAAAACTGATTGACTTTTTAGGTCTTGGTTGTATGTGTTTTGGGTGTTCGGGTTTGTCTTAACAAATACCCCTCTCGATAAACCGGGATATTTTTCTTCTACTATTTTATGAAGGTGTTTCGCAAATTTTAAACTGTCCTCGTCTTTAACATTTGACCGAATAACGACAAATTTAATTCTTGCAAAATCTTCCCCATTTATTTTGGCCGTAGTCTCATTTTTTTCTATTGAGTCCCGGTGTATATCAAATACCATTTCAATGCTAGGGTTATTTTTCAGGCTTTCTTCTAAAGGTTCTCTTGAAACAGAATATGATTGATCATAGGAAAGCCCTCTGTCCTGAAGAATTCCCATAGTATCACTAGTATCGTGTACTGAGCTGATGTTTCTTTCCTCTAAGGCCTGACTAAATCTATCCCCCACTAATGAAATATTTCTTGATATATGGTAAGGTCCGTTGTTGGGATCCTTCGTCTTCGTTTCTGAAGTGAATGACTCTTGATTATGTGAATGATAAATATAAACTAAAGGTTCGGGGTTCTTAACTGCCGATAATGAATTGTTTTCAATAAATGAAGAAATTGTATTTCCTATGGTTTCTTTTCCATTAAATGAAACAACCCATAAAATAGCAATGATGCTCAGGATGAACCCACTTGATGTTATTGATATCAATTTAAAAGTTCTTTTTCTTTTCATTTTCCTTGCAGCTTTTCTAAGCTGTAGTTCTGTATTTAAAACAAAATCTGTTCTCGGTTCCATTGAATAGGTTTCCTTAATTCGGTTAATTAAATCCTTATCAGTTTGCATTTTCGATTACCTCCTCTGCATCTATATCTAGCTTACATTTAAGAATCTTTAATGCCCTATGATAATCTACTTTTACCTTAGATTCGCTGCAATTAAGAACCTCAGCTGTTTCTTTTATTGAAAATTCGTTTATAGCCCTCAGGATTACCACAGCCTTAAAACCAGGTTTTAATCTTGATATAGCTGTGTGAACCAGTTTTTTCATCTCATATTGTTCAACTAAATCGTTTGGCTCCTTTTCGGTTGACGCTAACTGCTTAAAAAACCCATCCCTAAAGATTGCACTAAATCTTTTCTTTCGATAGTGATCAATAGCAATATGCTTAGCTATCGAAAAAATCCAAGTCTTTAAGCTGCAGCTTCCAGAATGGAATTTTGTTAAATTATTTAAAACACGAATAAACACTTCTTGGGTCAAATCCTCAGCATCGTTTTGATTTCCTGTAAAACAAATTAGAAACCGATAGACATCTAAATAATAATGCCGATAGATTTCAACAATACTGTTTTCTAAGTTATCGTTATCAGTCAAAATTATCCCCCCAATTTTGTATTCGCTAATTAATCGTTTGAGATATGGAAAAGGTTACAAGAATTTTACAATCATTTAAAAAGACCGTCTCCTATGACGATCTCTTTTGATTTATCGTGTAATATTACTTATTCGTTCTTCTTTTTTAAGAATTATCCTTCTTTCACTAGCCTGCCCCGATAGTTCAATAAATTCAATAAAAAAAGCATTAATCCTTCTTGGATTAACGCAGCCGTTAGTTGAAGTACATTTGTTCACATACTTAAATGCTTTTGAAATTAATCGTATCGAAAAAGAATCTAAGAAATTTTTGAGTTGCTCTTTATCCAGGTTATTGCTATTGCTGTTCCACAACCAATCCCTAAACCCATCAAACTATACTGGCAGTAACTTTTTTTAAGCTCACCTTTTCTAATATCTTCTCTTTCGGCTTTATCTTCTGCTGTATCATACATATGAATTACTGTTTCTGTTCTTTGTTTCATTCCATATCTAATGGTTTTTGATAAGTCTTTTCCTACGGATTTTACAGATTCCTTAAATGCTTCTGTGGATTTGTCAGTAATATCTTTTGCTGTATCTAAAGCCTTTTTCCTAAATCCCTCTTTTTTCTCCTTTTTATCATCTAATGAAAACACATTTTCACTATTGCCCACATTTTCATCCCCTTTCTATTATTGTAAGTATATTTATACTACGTTCGCTTTTGATAGAAGGTTTCAAATTTTTGTTGCTTGCTCGCTAACTATTGTCGAAACTCCTTCTTTCACTAACCTCGTTTGTTCAATAAAAAAGCTGCCACAACGACAGCTTAGTTTGATATATTAGTTTTCATTTCTAACGACCAGCTTATTGTAATCTTGGTTGGATTTTATATCCTCAATTTTAATTCCCTTATAATAATATTCTAGTATTTCCTTATATTTCTTTCCTTCTGCTGCCATACTATTAGCCCCATATTGACTCATTCCAACCCCGTGTCCATAACCCTTAGTAGTTACTTGGACATCATTCCCGTTAAGCTTTAAGCTAAAATCCGTCGATCTTAAACCTAAAGCATTCCTAAATTCGGCTCCGGTAAGTTTCTTTCCACTAATATTAATTGTGGACACTCTAGCACTGGACGTCCTTTCAACATTAATTTCATTTGACATTTTTACTCCAAGCCTTGATTCAACTTCATTAAAAGAAAATGCTATGTAGGAATAGGACAAGCATTATTAGCACCACTTTACGGAGATCCTACATTGCCCATTCAGAGATAAAACTCAGAACCGGGTTTCTTTGCTATAAGCAAGGGTATACGGAGAATTCTGAGGACTACTGGACAACACTTCAGGTTCCTTATTTGATAAAGGCTTTGTATCTCCGTTGTTAAAATTGTTTTGAAGCCACTCTTCAATTACTTCTTTTTCTTTTAGAAGGACTTCTAATGGAGGTGGAGATTCATAGGGGAGTGTCGATAGGTCAGTCCCTTCTCCTGCAACTACAATCTCTGTATCATAAAAATTCATTCCTGGAAGTTCGTTTCCTAAAAAGCTTCTAGTATCTCTAGGTTTTATATTAGTTGCAAGTTCAAATAATATGAACATTAACGCCAATTTAGTAGGTTCATCCCTAAATTAAGCTTTAGAACAAAAAAAACCTCTACTAGAGCTAGTAGTAGGGGTTTAGAAATTTTCCTCTTATAAAGTTTAAAAATGAACAAAAAATGGTTTTCTTAGCATCTTTTATTTTTAAAAGTTGGTGTTTTGCTAAGATATATAGCCTAGAATATGTGAAAAGGCAATTCCTATAATCCATAGTTAATATAAAATGTCCATTTAAAAACACTAATGTGATTTAAAAGTGATGCACTTCTGTCCATCGAACTTCTAGAGTTTTGGTCACATTTAATGAATAAGGAGCAATATTTTTCTGCTATTCCATTTTCACTAATGCTTTAGTCATACTTTAAAAAGCACCGTATTCTTCAAGTGCTGAGTTTGAAGATTCTCTGTTTTTCTTTTTTATATTGGAAACTTTGCTACTTGTCTTTTTCTTTTTACTATATTGACTAAACTCAAAACCAAGAGTTGGATGCTCACTAAACAACGATTTAAGAATCAAATCAACAGAAGCCGACCTTGTTTTTCCTGTATTAAATATATTTTCTATTGGAAACCCTTGTTTTTCACTATACTCCATAAGTTGAAATAAAAGAATTTGTATCTTATCAATGGTCTCCTGCAAGTCATTTCGTTTACCTATGAGTACGTCATAATCCTTTTCTAATTTTCCCATTTTTATTTTTAGTCTTTTAATTTCCTCTTGACTTCTTCTGGCCATTGTTTCATTTATCCTTAGTTTTTGAATTAAAAGATTTTTTTCTTTTTCCGACCCTTGGAAATACTTTTCAATCTCCAATTCCGTATTTACTAAGCTTTGTGTATTACCTTTTGTGACAGTGTCTTTCCGCAGATTATTTACTTCTTTAAGAATTTTATACCCTTGTCTCCAATCCTTCCTCCAGTAATCTTCCTTTAACGATGTATTTATTTCCTTTGGCAATTTACCTTCCAAATATAATCTATCAGCAAATTTAAAGACAACTTGCCAGGTAATTTCCCCATTAATAGACTCTTGTTCAGCACACATTAGTATAATATTTTTAATTATTTCCGGAGGAAATAGAAGTTTATTCCTTCCCATATAGTACCTTCCTTTCTTCAATCGTTTTTAATTCAGCCAATTGAGATGAATATTCTTCGATTTCTTTTGATTTTCTGAGTAATTCTTTTTTAAACTGCAAGTTCTCAATATCAACCTCAGGATCATTCTGATTATCAATCGCAAATTTGTGAAGGTTAACTAGAGCTGCTATTGTATCCTGTAACTTTTTTTCTTGATTATTAACCTTTTCATAAAAAAGATCCTTCTTATCTTCATATTCTTGGAAATCTATTCTCCAATATTCGCAACCCTTTGTACAATCATTAATTGGACACAACTGATATTCATCATAACAAATGCCTAATTCAAGTTTTTTGCCTTCTCCTAATCTCTCAAAAGGCAAGCTACGGAAGATAAATTTATCCTTCCATTCAGTATCGGTATCAAAATCCGTTTTCTTATCCCTAGCTATAAATCCAGTTTGAGATGAAGAATCGTGAATATATCTTAACTTTTCCAATTTAAGATCTGTCATTAACTTAAGAACTTCTGTATCGATCCATTTGATTTGATGGTTATGGTAGTGACTTTGAGTTCTTAAGTTGGTATGTCCTGCAAACCTAGCCATTTCTACTGGATGATACCCTAACCTTTGCATATTCATTAAAGCAATATGTCTGGTATCGCCTAATCTAAGTTGTCTACCAATTTGATAATGATGATCCCCTTTTACAAGCTCAAGTAATTCTCTATTTTTCTTATGTTTATTTTTCTTAGATATATTGCTTTCATTAATTTGATCCTTCCACGGTCTAATGGATATTAAATAGATCTCTTCTACAACATTTTTATAGAATTTAAGTAGAAGCCTTCTCAAAACTGCATAAGGGAATTTATTTAATAATAATTTACCTCCCGACTCCCTTGAATTATCTGTCTCCCAAGCCCATTGAACTGACCTATAGGATAATAAAGCCTCAGAATCACCAAATTTTGATGTCTCCGTTATATAGTCAGTAAATAATATATATAAATCCTTTGAAATTGGTAAGGTATCTGGAACTTGAATGTTATGTTTATTTGTTTTCTTATTCCCCTTCGAATAGCTTCTTGGTAATTTGATATAATATCTTCCCTCTTGTTCAAAAACACCATCCTTTCTTAATGCACAAAATTCAAATGGTCTCAATGGGATTATAGTCGTTAAATTCCACCATAGATAAAGAGGGAAATAAAAGTAATACTCAGGTGTATTTTTATTGAGGATAGAAAAAAAATCATTTAAGACAAAATTGAATAGTAATATATCTTTCGTTTTTGGAAGGAGACGCACATTCGAAATTTCTTTATTGCTAATTGATTCTTTAATTGTAAAGAGCAAATTCGAAAATTCTCCATCTATATCGATATCCTCGTAAAAACTAATAAAATTCAACGTATATAAACAGAAATAATATTTCTTGCGACTGTCAAGAGTATTAGCATATCTTTCAACTTCTTGAATGCTGCTTTCAGATTTATCAAAGCCCCTTGAGACTTCAATAAAGTCTAGTAGCAATGTATAAGAATTTCTAACTCTTTTTGGAGTGTTACTGCTTAAATTAGTAGCTAACCAACATTTAACTACCGTAGTAAAATTCTTATTGTTAATATGCTTTAAAAACCTGATAACATTATTTAATTTATCAAATTCAAAAAAACTCATTACACCATCGGATTCATTCTCTATGATCCACTTGTCTGAATGAAAGTCACCATTATTTCTTTCGTTATTTTGAATTAAATCAAGGATAAATTCCTCAGAATTTTGCAAGTTACTATCTAGGCCGAAATTAGAATTTGAATATTCAGAAAAATCTTCAAAATCCTCAATGTTTATTTCTAACCCCACATTCATTCACCTCTTCTATTAAAAAATCCTTAAAAATTTCAGGAACTAATTTTTTTGTTTCAGGCATTAATTTCATATGATTATTAATGTTTTCTAATCCATTTGGAACTAATTGATCAACAATATTTCTACCATATTTTGATATTGCTGAAGATAAATATTCGTGTTGTCTATAAAATTTTATTGCTAATCTACTTTTTTCAGCCTCAAACAATGTTTTTTCGAAATTATTAATTATTTCTTGGATTGTTTCTACTATTTCAATTCCAACCTTTACTATTGCAAGCCTATTGGGGATTGACAAGCTACAGTTCTCGCATAATCGACTATCATATGGACAACGGGAAACCCCAACTAAACATTGGTATTCCATCTCTTTAGACGTCATTAATCCCGCATTCAGAAAGAGCCTTCTATTAGCTAGTTCATCTTTAGGGGTATCTCTAATTGCATTTATGACAAAATCTTTTTCAGTGTTCATAGCTTTTATAGATTTGGATATGCCTTCAACTACTAATGGACTTTTAAATGCATTCTTTACAGCAAGAGCTCCAGAATAATCTTGTATCGAGTCTGATGTCTCGAATAGTACCTGTGACATTGCATCATAAATATAACCGAAACTTCCAAGGGTAAATAACTGATCTGCAATAAAATTGATGTACTCCTCAGGCAACAAAACGTAAATATTTGTAATTTCCTCATCTGAATGATTTCTAAGAAATTTTGAAATCTCAACTGGATTCCGATTGGTTAATCTCCTTATTACATCAGTAGCAAGGGTAATAACAGTCCGATTCATTTTTCTATTCTCAAAATGAATTTCATACATAAATCTTTCAAAAAATACTTTTTGAGTAGAAGTTGAAGGTTTATTAGCGGAATTCATAAAATCTATTAATCGATTCTCTAACACTCTATTTTCTTCTAGAAATTGTACTACTTCACTTCCAAATTCTCTTTGTATAAACTCGCAAACCAAAACAGCAGTAGCAAATGGCTTTTTCAATTCACTAGAGATGATAAAATATCTAGGCATTTTATTTTTAGAATGAAGGTATGAGTGTTTTTCAAAAAACGCTACAATGACATCAGCCTCTTCTAACGTTAAATCGTGTTGCAGTAACCATTGAAGATCTTTTCCTACATAAAGGCCATTAAGTCTAGGAAAATCCACAATATCTGCGTGACGCCAAGTATTATTCAAATGTAAAATTACATATAGCCACATACTCGCATAACAGCTATAACCTTTTTGCCCATACAATAAAGCATCGTTAATAGCCTTCATTTTATGTGTTTCAATTTCTTTAGAACAATATTTAATTAGTTCAACAAAAACTGTTGGTTTGTAAATTGATTTTTCCTTTGGTTTGTGGTTATTTTTTCTTTCTTGTTTTGGGCTTCTAATATTTTGAATGTCAAAAATCTTTATAGTACCCGTTTTTACCGATTCTTGGTGAACATCATTTATAAAAGAATAATATTTTTCTTTATAAGTATATTGAATGTTATCGTTTAGCAAGGAACTATTTATTTCAAAAGTGGAGAAGCTAAAAAGCTCTTTTGAATAAGAATTGACTACTTTAATCAAATATCCAGTAATTAAAACTAATCTTTGTACGTATTTTCCAATCTCCTGCACCTCAGTAGATTGAAGTTTTGACTTAATAAATTGAAACCAATATTGTTCTGTTAAGTGGCCTGTAGAGGAAAATTTAAAGTTATATAACCTAAGTAATTCACTAAATAGATGATATGGATCTTCTCCAATAGTGTAATTTCTCCAAAACTGGTCAACTTTCCGATTAAAAGTCACCTCAGACTTATATTTTTCTCCCAATTCACTAGAGATATAGCCAATCCTGCCGGTCACATTTTCATTAGTTAGTTGCATAAGGTAAGGAGGTGACATTAATCGTACTTTATTTACATTTACCCACTTATATAGAGACGATTTAGAAACATTAACTTCCTTCGCCAACTCAGGAACCGCAATGAACTTACGATTGAAATTATCGTTCTCAACCTTTTGAACCTCTCTAAGCCTATCTAATTGATCCTTATGAAAAAAATATGCCCTATTAGATTGTATAAATGGCTGAAGATTATACTCATCAATTAATTTATCGACGTTAGCTTTTAAGGATATTCCTAAATAAGATAACATATCTTTCTTATACACTAGATTACTTTCTGGATGGTTAGTGATTCTTTTATAGTATTCAATTACCTTTTCATATTCTTTACTAGTAATAAATATACGATTAAGCTTATTCGAGAAATATATTGGGGTAATACCTAACATTGAGAATGTCATCTTATATTTTGTAGTAAATGATATTTCTCTCGAACCAGTAATCGAAATGACTTCATCTCGTACCTCACTCAATCTTATATGGTTCTCTAAAAATTCATTTATTGTCCCTAAATAAATTAATCCACTTTCACTGCTAGCAAAAAATTTGATCATTAACTCTCCATATTTCTTATACCTTGCTGTATTAGGTTTAAATCCGATTAATTCAGCTGCCTTATGGGGCTTAATGATTTCATTATTAATCTGCATAAATCCCCCCCCAACTTATGAGATGCTGCTTTTCCAGGGTTGAATGAACCTTTATTTTATCTTCTATCATTTCGCAGTTTTCAAATGCTTTATCGATATGTTCCATTGCCTTTTTTAGATTGTGAATTGCCACCTTTTCTTCTACGTAATCTAAAACAGAATTAATGTTACTGTCTCCACGTGCAACTGCAACTTCCCCAATTTTCATTCCTATGTCTAAACAAAAGTTAGTAAAGCAACCTCTGCCAATGTGAGAAGACCACTCCTTAGAAGTTAAGAAATTATAATCATTTATCCTACCTTTTTCTAATAATGTTTTTAAAAAATTATCTTTTACATTATTAAACTTAGTTGCATATTTCGCTCCGGTCAAAGGCTTACCTGTCTTCTCATCTATTAAAAGAGCCTGTCGATTCCTTATTATTCCTTCTTTTTCTAAGTGTTTTAGCCGATTTATATGTTTTTCTAAAGCATAGTGAAAGGAACGGTGAGATAAGACTCCCTGGTATCTCGGAACTTTAACTTGCTCATTCATTGTATTTGTCAGCTCTGGAAAGAGAATATGTCTATAGTCATCAACATCTAAAACAAATCCATCACCCGTTTCCATCAATCCTTTTCTGATCATATTTACCACCTCACCTCTCCTAAGCCCCCCGAAAAATTGCAGATATATACCTATAACTATTTCGGGTTCAACATTCTCAGCAGTTTGAATAAATTCCTTAATTAATAAATAGCGATTAGGCCCAAAATCCTTTAATCTATTTCTTTGTTTTTTAGATGACTTTGGAGGATAGAGAGTACCTAAACTAGTACTTTTAAACATATCAATTTCTACCAATAGTGTCTTTTTTTCCATCTTTCCAAATTTATTCCGGGTTTTAATAGATTTGTAAAAAGGTTCAAATTGTTCTTTTATTAGTCCCTCATTTTGTAAATAATAATAAAATTTAATTAAATATCTAATCTCCTTTCTGGCATAATCACTATCTAATCCCTTATATCTACATTTATATGCTAAATGAGTAATATAAAGTGAACCGTGGATCAACTTTAGACCCTGTATACCTTCATATGCAAGATTCGCAAAGTCAATAAAATCTAAATCCTTTTTGCTTTTTCCAATGGAATTCAAACAAAAATTCAGAAAACGTTTTATTGCTTCTGCTGCATTTCTCTGGCTACTAATCCCTTGACTCTCTAGCCTAAATTGTTTTAAGAATTTTGTAATAGGTAAAGGATAAATTATCCCATCCTCAGAATTCATTAAGCCAAAGCCAATGTATTTATCAATGTATGGTTCTCCCTCTAAAACATTAACAAGCGGGTATTCTTTAACAATAAATTTATAAGTCACAAACAAATCCACCTATTCTTTTCTTTTAATAACAAAAATATTATACTAAAAAATAATATTTGTCAAAAAATTCCGCCTTTTTATATTTTTATATATTTTTATTTTTTTCTTTAATTTTTTTAAATAAATATTTATAAAAAGGGATTTAGCTCATAATTACGGTAAAAAAAAAGAGCAAAATAAAAAACCTATTTTTTTATAGGTCCCCCAACAGAATATTATATTAATAAAATAACTTAAATATTTGTTATCCCCAAATTAAATAATTTAACCCTATAATATTACGTCTGGGATTTTTAAAGCTATATAGATTAATAACTTTTATTAATTCTTGCTTTAAAACCCAACAGGCAATATACAACCCTCTAGAACTTCTTTCGCTTCATTTTCACGATCTTCCTTTGATTTACCAAGGAATTGTTCTGCAGCAGTAGCAATTTCTCCAATACTCCCGCCGATTTTTATGATTGCAGTACCATCTGCCATGACAGGGACTCCCTGTTCGGTATATACTTCCGGAGTGGTAACCTCCAGTTTGCTTGAAAGGAGACTCAATGGCTCTGCCTGCTGAAAGACCGGCAATACAAATGTTCCTCCGCCTCTAATTATTTTTATCTTATTTCCGGATTCGTCCACATGGACATTTTTGCTGCCCAAATAACTTCCTGTTACGATTAACGCTTCATCTGGCCCTGCAGTCCGATATTTTGTAATGAACACACCAAGAAGCGCAATTAGCAAAAATGCTGCAATTCCAATTACAACCCAAATCATTAGCATTATATGTCCCCCTGTCTATAATTCTTTATAATCGATAACTTTAATAACTCCATTTTCCACTTCAACGATCAGCACATTGCTGCCTTCTGCTATAAACGTATTTTCATAGCTTAGGGCAGGCTTGGAAATTCTCCCGCTTATATTTTCAATCAAAACCTCACCGAAACCATTCTCCGGTATAGGTATTAATACCGTACCTAATCTTCCCCTTAAGGATTCATCTGTGTAAACGAGAGATTCTTCAGCAGATGATAATGGAATAAGAACAAAGATATTCAGCAGTACATCCAGCAGTCCTGCAATTCCAGCTCCTATCAAGAGAATGACCACGCTATTAAGAGAGGTTGCCGTTTCAAAGATATAGCCTGCAGCGGAAAGAAAAGTGATAAATGCAAGAATCAGTACAGGATTTAGAAAACTTCCCTCCCCAATTCCGTCAGCAATATCTCCAAAAAACACATACAAAATAATTAAGATGCCCGAAAAAATAAGTGTGAAGAGATATATTGTCTGAATAGGAAAACCAAATAGTTCCATTACATCACCCTATCCATATTTTATTGTCCATCTATTCTATCCCATGCCTCCTTTCCCTTTTCCCTTAACGGATTAATTTATATACGGACAAAAACCTGTAATTGTTTCATTTTTCTCAGTTTTTTTCCATATTCATACTTCTATCTGTTCAGCTTGTCTAACTTTCAGCCCGTTTTTGTCATTTTCATCTCTATTTCTGCATACCTTATTTTGGGACTAAAATTCGCCACTGGGGATTAAATGCCGAAAATTGGTGGAATAGACGAATATATCTAGTTAGCGGAGGGATAGGGAACATGACAAGATCTGAATTGCATATGGGGAAGCCAAAGAGCAAATTTATGCTGATGTCAATTGTCCTATTGGGCTTTTTTGCTGCTGTCTTTACAGCATTATATTTTTATTCTCAAAGCCTCATTAATATAGAAGCCCCTAAAAAAGAACTAGGTGAGAAAATTATTATCCAGCTTCCTTCCGGAAAGAGTGTATTTACATATGAGAACCTGGTTGTTAAAGAAGAAGGAAAGCTTTTTTATAAGGGCGAAAGAAATACTCTGGATCTGACTGGCGGTACTATTGTTTATGAAGAATGGGAATAAACAGAGATAAGATACTCTGCTCCTTATCCCGGGGCAGAGTCATTTTATTTTGAAGAAATCCACTAGCAGTTGACAAAATGTTTTTAAATCCTTTAAGATGAGCAAAAAATGGCGAGGAGAAATGACTTTGAAGGTAATGAAAAATGTTTTTTTTACAGCTTTGGCTACAGTTATTTCATTTTTCGGCATAAAAAAAATGACAAGCACCACTCACAAAATGAAAAAAATCGGACATCGGGGAGCAGCCGGCTACTGTCCTGAAAATACATTCCCTTCATATGACCGTGCGATCGAAATGGGTGCAGATTATCTGGAAATTGATGTCCAATTAAGCAAGGATGGAAAGATTGTTGTGATTCACGATTCACTTGTCGACCGCACAACTGACCATAAAGGCAAGGTGTCCGATTTTACCTTTGACGAGCTCAGAAAGATGGATGCCGGAAGCTGGTTTTCCCAAAAATTCCGCGGTGCCTGCATCCCTTCTTTCGAAGAGGTTTTAGACAAATATGCAGATCGCGTCGGGCTTTTAATTGAATTAAAAAAACCGTCCCTATACCCTGGCATTGAAAAAATGATTGCAGAGGAACTAAAGAAAAGAAATTTTCACACAAAAGGGGACGACCATATTATTGTTCAGTCATTCGAAACCGAATCAATGAAAAGATTCCATGAATTGGTGCCGGAAATCCCTGTCGCCATCTTAATTAACTATCCGCCTGACACTGTTGAGATTAAAAATATTGCTGAATATGCCAGTTACCTGAACCCAAAATGGACTGTGGTTAATAAACGCGTGATCGATCTGATTCACTCAAATCGCATGAAAGCAATCGCCTGGACTGTGCGTTCCAGGAAAGAGGCAGAAAAGTTGAAGCATTATCCACTGGATGGGATTGTTGCCGATTATCTAGATCTTATTGAATAACAAAAGATGCAGACCAATAATGGTCTGCATCCTTTATTTTGAAAGATAAGGAAGTATAAAATTCCGAAGGCCGACAACTGTCTGTACAAACAGCCTCCCCCCTCGGGGTGAGGCCCCAGGACATGCGAGGACATGGCGTTCTTAGTCTGCGTTCCTTCGCGGGCAAGGCGCTTCCGCTTTTCTTATAGCACCGCCTGTTTTCTCCCAGATTCCAGGAGCAGCTTCAGGGTTTCCAAATCACTTTCAGCCGGAAGAGCAAATGGCTTTTGATAAGCTTCCGGCCCCTTTCCGGTAATAAAAATCCAGTCACTCTCCCCAGCTTCCCGCCATGCCTTCTGAATAGCCAAAGTACGGTCGGGAATCACTTCCCCCTTACCGCATCCAAATTCTTTATTCAGCCGATGCAATTGGCTTATCATCTCATCCTCAGATTCATCGTTTAAATCATCAGCCGTTAAGTAAAATTTATGGCAGTATTTTGCAGATGCCTTAATCATGTCCATGCGCTTAGATTGATCTCTTCCTCCGCGGAATCCATAGATTTGAAAGATTCTTTCCGCTCCCTGTTGCCTCGCTGCTTCCAGGCAATATTCAAACGCATCCACAGTATGGGCATAATCCACAACGAACTTAGCTCCTGAAGGGTGGATTATAGTTTCAAAACGGCCCGGGATGCCCGGGAATCCATCCAGGGCCTTAATAATATCTGCAGTGTCTATCCCCAGATCAACGCCTGTCAAAAAAGCCATTGCTGCATTATAGACATTATGGTGTCCCGGAAGAGGAAATTCAATTTCAAAAGACTGACCTTTCATCTCCAAAATAAATACTGTTCTCCCATTAATAGCAACGTCTTTTATTGAACAGCACTGATCATCACCAAGCAAAATCAAAGGAATCTTTTCTTTTTGCAGGTCCTCTGCCATTTTTTCTCCCCATGAATTATAGAGATTTATAACTCCTTTACCGCCGTCTTTTAGTAAGGTGAAGATTTTCTTTTTATCAAGAAAATACTGATCCATATTTTCATGATAATCAAGATGGTCATGAGCCAGATTAGTAAATAGTCCGTAATCTAATTCCAGACCTTCTGTTCTCGATTGTTCCAGCGCATGTGAAGAAATCTCCATAACGACAAACTCATCAAGGCTTTTACTCAGCATTTTTTGGATCTGTAAAGCATCTGGTGTAGTATTGCTGGTCTTATATTCCCTGTTATTAATAATATTGGATACAGTTCCCAAGAGGGAACATGTCCTGCCTGCAGTCTCCAAGATATGCTTTAAAATATAGGCAGTGGTCGTTTTCCCATTTGTTCCTGTTATGCCAATTATTTTATGTTTCCTTGATGGACGATCATAAAAACAGCTTGCCAGCTTCCCCAAACTGGTTCTGCTATCCGTTACTTTTATATAGGGCACATTCAATTCAAGGGCTTCTTCACCCACCACGGCAGCCGCCCCATTTTCAACAGCTTGTCCAATAAAATGATGTCCATCTGTCTGAAAGCCTTTAATCGCAACAAAAAGGCTTCCTTTCCTCACTTTGCGTGAATCCATTTCAATCCCTCTAATTTCAGGATCGTTTGTAAAAACATCCATCTCCCCACTATCCTTTAGGCACTTAATAACCTGGGATAATTTCATATTTCTGTCTCCTTTAATGTTTAAACATCAAGTAATTTGGTGTATAAGTCTATATTCATTATCTTTTGTTTTCCCATATTTACAGGAAATATGCCTCTAAAGGACACAAATAACGGGGGGATCGGAAAATCGTCTTAATATACTAGAATTGAGGATAAATTTGGGTGAATGGCTTCTGGAAAATAAGCGATTCACCCTATTGAAATACCAGCTTACTTGCGTTTTAGACTATAGACAATGGCCGCTTTGCAAACTGGGATAAATACTTCACATTCAACCGGCTGTGCTGTGAAATAAGATAAGCATCCCTTGTAGCACCTGGTTTCCTTAACGTATTAAGGGCTCTTATCATCCCTGCTTCACTTTCCATGCCAACCCCATGCCCAAAGAACATCCCTCCGCCCAAATATACGGAATTCTCACCTGTCCAAACTGGATGACCATAATCAGGATTATAAAAATAAACCACATCACCAGGTATGAAATTCCTGCCTCTTTTTGTAACAATCGATAGATCATGGTCATAATTCCAGTCCCAAACAAGAAGCCCCTGAAATAGTGTATTGAAGCGGCTGACAGAGATAGAGTCCAAGACAGCTTTATAAAAAATCAGCACAATGGCTGTTGTACATTCAAAAGCATATTCCCAGCTGTTCGTAAACACATCCATAATCGCATCTGACGGTAAAACGGATGGATCGAGCAGGTATCCATATTTTGTCCCTCTCCATATGCGCGGATTGAAACGCGATGTGTTAAAGGGTGCAAATTCAACTCGGCTGGCATAAAGCTGCCTGGCTGCTTTGATGATGTTCTCCCTTAGAAGGATATCAAACAGCAGTTCATGCATTGAATCATATTGATGAGTCTCCGGACTGCTCTCCAGGGCAAGATAAATTTCACGCTGAACACCAAAAAAGCTGGAAACCCCCGGTTTATTTTGATTATTCGAAAGGATAATCATTGTCTTCCCCCCTTCAAATGGACTTATAGTAGCTTATGGTTTCTTTTGCAGGAGGGTTCCTTCAATATTTTTCTTCTCTTTTTCTACTCTTCCGAAAATGGAAGCGTTATTTATTATCGGAAAATATCTTTTTTCTGAAATAGACTTGCTTTTCCTTCCATTTTACTTGTACAATATTCCACATATTCATAAGTTTCAGACTTTAACGATAATTCATTTTCAACAGGAGGCTTGTTTCATGGTGACTTTTTTAGGATCGATTGTTTTGCTGGTGGCAGGATACGCCACTCATTCGAAAGTAGTAGAGAAAATCTTTGGTATAAATGATAACATTCCTACACCGGCTTACACAGAAAATGACGGAATGGACTATGTTCCAATGAGCTGGTGGAAAGGCAGCCTGATCCAATTATTGAATATTGCAGGACTGGGTCCGATTTTCGGTGCTATCATGGGGGCTTTATATGGACCAGTTGCTTTTATCTGGATAGTGGCCGGTTCCATTTTTGCCGGCGCCGTTCACGATTATTTTTCAGGGATGCTCTCTTTGAGGCATAAAGGCGAGCAATTTCCCTCTATTGTTGGCAGATATTTAGGAAAACCGGCCAAAACAGCCATTAATATATTTTCTATTCTCTTAATGGTACTGGTTGCCGCTGCATTTACTGCTGGACCGGCACAGCTTATTTCCAGCATAACACCATTAAGTTTTATGGCTTCATTGTTCATTATTTTTGCTTACTTCATCCTGGCAGCTGTGTTGCCTGTAAACCGGATTATCGGAAAAATTTATCCTTTTCTCGGAGCTATTTTAATTTTTATGGCTGTATCCATTGCAGTCGCATTGCTATTCAGCGAAAAACCCATACCGAATGTAACGCTTTCTAACTTTCATCCCGGAGAGCTTCCTATCTGGCCTTTACTGATGGTCACCATTTCCTGCGGTGCCATTTCTGGATTTCATTCAACACAAAGTCCGATTGTCTCACGCACGCTGAAAAAGGAAAGCGACGGTAGAAAGGTTTTCTATGGAGCAATGATTGGAGAAGGAATAATCGCTTTAATATGGGCTGCAGCGGGCATGACCTTTTTCGGGGGAACAGGAGGTCTTCAGGAAGCTTTAGCAGCAGGAGGCCCAGCTGGAGTCGTTAATGAAATTTCGAGCAGCCTCCTAGGTACATTCGGAGGGATACTTGCTATCTTAGGCGTTATTATCCTCCCGATTACAACCGGTGATACAGCTCTCCGCTCTTCAAGAATGATGCTGGCTGAATCGCTGTCCTCTTTTATGAAAACGGATGGCAGATGGAAGGTTGTCATCACCACCTTACCAGTGGCTCTTCCAACTTTATACCTTGCAACAATCGATTACTCTTTCTTATGGAGATATGTTGGATGGACAAATCAGGTTACAGCTGCAGTCATGCTTTGGACCGCCACGATGTATCTCTTGAAAAATAAGAAATTCCACTGGATTTGCGGTGTGCCTGCCTTGTTTATGACAGGTGTAGTATCGACGTATATCTTCTATGCACCTGAAGGCTTTCAGATGGATTATCAATTGTCGATGATCATCGGTTCAGTCATTACGCTTGCTATTGCAGTATGGTATGTTTACCAGATAATAAAACATAGACAGCTTGGCAAAAATAGTACCAGCTTAACAGCAGCCTAACTGTAAATGCACCTCATTCACAAGAATGAAGGTGCATTTTTTTATTTGCTGATATCCTTCAGACCAATACCCTTTTTTCAAATTTAGTTGCTGTCTGTCTTTCTATTCTGTTAGTCCTGCACTCTGGATATCTGGCCCGTTGCGTTTTACTCTTCATGAAGCGGGTAATGAATACTAACAGTTAAAGGAGGTTTTACAATGTCAGATAAATACAACTCAGAAAAAAATAATTCTATAGAACAAGAAAAAAAGAAAGAAAACAACAAAGATATCGAGCCCCAAAGAGAGCCGGAAAAACCTCAGGAAGAGAAGCCGAATTAAGGAGGATGTCTAAAATGGCTGACAAAAACATTCAGGATGGAAAGATGGATAACCCCGAGCAATATAAAACCGAAAAAGAAAGTTTATTTGACAAGTATGAAAGTGAGAAGAATGTAGATCCTATTCCAGTGGAAGACTTAAAACAAGAAAAAGAAGAAGAAAAAAACGGCTCAAACATAAAGAGCAGTTCTTCTACAGAGGAAAAGTACAAAGCTGACTTTGAAACAATCAAAAAGAAAAAGCTGTTTGGCGATAAATATGACGATGGAACAAGGACATAAGAAAGGCTGGATACTATGAGTCAGAATAACCTAAAGGAAAAAATCATAAATATACTGGAAAACAGCAAAATAGGCATCCTTTCTACCGTGAAGAACAACAAACCCTATTCCCGCTACATGACATTTTTTAACGATAATCTTACCTTGTTTACACCCACCAGCATTCAGACAGATAAAGCAGATGAAATTAAAGCCAACTCAAACGTTCATATCTTAGCAGGATATGAAGGTGAAGGGTTTGGTGATTCCTATGTAGAAATTGAAGGAACAGCCTCTATTAATGATTCGGATGATTTAAAAGAAAAACTATGGAATGAAAATATGGAACCCTGGTTCGATGGTCCGAACGATTCCAATTTAATTGTTCTTGAAATTAAACCGGTTAAAATAACGCTGATGAACACAAAAGAAAATTCACCAAAAACACTTGATTTATAAACCAAGACGCCTGGCATCTAATGACGTGCCAGGCGTCTTGTATTGTATCTACCATAATTTTAGCCAGGAGCGTATTTTCTATGAATGCTTTATTTTATTATCTTATTAAAATCTCTATAGTGACTCAAATAGTAATCTGCTCCTGGAGTATTATTCTGAAAGAGGCAAGTTTTTATGCCAAGCTCCTTTGCCGGCAAAATGTCTATTTCCCTATCTCCAATTGCTATATCCACTTTATGCTTCTCATGCAGAAATTCATATGAAGCGGTGTGAGGCTTGCGGGGATAGCCGTCGTCACCTGCTACCATATCGGTAAAGTATCCATCCAAATTATGGAACTGCAATATAGATAGAACATCATCTCTTTCCTTGTGAGTCATAATAACATTCTTATCAGCCTGCTTTAATACATGCTCAACCTCAGGAAAAGGCGTTAAATCTTTGGGCCGCAACTGTCTCGCCATGTTCCTGATTGCTTTAATTTGTTCATCATTTAAACCGAAATGTTCAAATGCATCACTGAATGATACCTTTAACTGCCAAAAAATCTCTTCTCCCGAGATCTTTTCATCTCCCATTACTTCCCTGACAATCGCTGTATAGGCTGGGTATGTATCAAACAAAGTGCCGTCAAAATCCCAAAGTAAATTCAACAGGCAAAGCTCCCTTCTAAATCCTTTTCTCCCCTTATTTTAGTAATTATACATGCAGCTAATCTATTAAACTGCTTTTCCATTGTAATTAAATTACTTTGACAAACCTATAGCACAATGCTAATTTAATAGCTATAAGACTAAAAAAATCTTGCCCTGATAAAAAATAGGGAGAATTTTCAAAGGATGAATTTGAATGAACAAAGAGATTATTAAGCTAATCAGAAAAAGCTATAACATGACACAGCGTGATTTCGCAAGAGTTGTCAGCTGCAGCTTCTCTCTAATAGCTCTGGTTGAGGTAGGCAAGAGAAGAGTAACAGCTGATCTTGAAAATAAAATTAAAATTGCTTTTGACCTCGATGACCAGCAGATGCAATCACTCACTTCCCTTGTTTCAGAAATCAGCAAAGGTGTTCCCCCCTTCATGTAAAGACAGATACGGCTGTTTAAAGACCTTCCCTTCAGATGATACCGATCACAAATTAGCAGCCGGCAATTAAAATAGGCATTTGCCGTGTCTCTCCGCCCACTTATGCATACCTTATAAGGAGTTATAGGATTTTTGCATAAAAGGAGAGTGCCCAATGTATCCATATGGCTATTATCAAGGTTATCTTCCTCAGCCAGCAGCCCACTTCACCCCTGAATATGATTATCAGCAGTACGAACAATATGATGACAGACAGCCCCAGCAGCTCGAAAGAAGGGTTACAGCTTTGGAAAGGCAAAATCAGGAGCAATCCAGAGAGATTACCCGGCTGAACAGGCAGCTGGTAAATTTGACTGACCAGGTTAAAATGCTGAACCAGACCGTTGACCGCCATACACGAAGGCTTAATCGGCTGAACCAAAGGCTAAGGGCAGTTGAGAATAGACTTAACATCCCTTTTACTCCTTTTGACGGGGAATTCTAAGGGAGAACTTTGTGCTTACTGCCGTGAGCCTTAGGAATAACAACTTTGCCCCAATCTCATAGTGATTGGGGCTTTAATTTACCTATTGGTTTATACGCAAACTTTGTAATTACTGTCCGGCCAGTGTTAGGGCATCTACTGTTTAGCTAAACCTGGCTATTCGCTCGTAAACCTCTTTTAAGTTGGAGCATCCTAATTTATGAACCTCCTCGATCAAACGGCACCATAAGAGAGCAGTAAGCTTTGCATCTCCCAGGGCATGATGGCGGTCTTTAACAGGGATGCTATAAAATTCACAAAGGTCTTCTAATCTCCAGAATGATTTATTATGATCAGCTATCCTGTAAAGGAAGGAAGTATCTAATATCCTATACTTGAATGGCGTACGGAATAGCTTCCAGCAGCTGTGCTGCATAAAGCTTTTCTCGTGGTTCGCATGATGGGCCACAAGCGGCATATCCTTCACAAATTCAAGGAAACTAATCAATACTTCCGAGAGAGGAGGGGCTTTTTCTAAATCAGCCTCAGATAAACCCGTCAGCTCCTTAATTTCGTTTGAAAGTGGCTTTTCAAATCGGGCGAGTGAATAAAAATTGTCTTCACTGACTTTCCCTTTAATAATTTTAACCGCACCAATCGATATAATCTGATCCCCTTTATCCGGATAAAATCCAGTTGTTTCAATATCAAAGACAGCCACATTCAAATTTCCGAATGGAATAGCCATTGAATCGGTATTCTCCAATTCCCTCTGCATTTGCCTTATAAATGCCATTTGCTGTGGATTTTGACCATTCATCCCACCAAACATATTAGTTTGAAGTTTTCCTTGAATACCTCTGACAAATTGGACAAAAGGATGGAATCCCATTAACCTGCACCCTTTTCAATTGCCCTGATTACAAATTGATGAAGCTTTTTGCCATCCTTTAAAATATTTTTCAATTCATTTCTTTCAGATTTTGATAAGGATTTCAGCTGAATGTAATGAGTATCATCATAGGTATCTGTTTGCCTGTAAGATTGAAGTCTCCATTTTAACAAAGCGGCAAAATTACTTTCATATTTACCCATTTCCTCATCATAGCCATTCATTTTTTTGAGCTTACCCATTCGGGCAATAGTGGATGTCTCCAATATCCCTTCTTTGACAGCAAGAATTCTAACCGCATTTACATAAGGTATAAATGCTGCATATTTTAGATCCAGCTCTCCTTGATGGCTCCCCTTTTCCTCTGTCAGAAGCTGGCCAAATGGACCAACTGATTTTTTTATATGCATACTGGTCTCCATCATCCTGGTCAGCAAATGAGGGCTTTTTTGAATGTTCGTGTGGATACTGGACTTCAATTCACCTATATATTCCTCCTGGCCCGCAAGAACTCTGCTGTCATAGAAAATGTGGAGATTTCTTATCGTCTGCAGACTCTCCTCCTGCATCCATGCTTGAATCTGTCTTTTCCATTTAGAAAGCGACTTGCACCACAGCGGATTTGAACTCATCACATTCCCTTCGCAATAGGGATATCCAGCTGCATGCAGACCTTTTGAAATTTCCTCCCCCAGCTGCAAAAAATACGCTTCTGCTTCTGCCTCACCCGGTTCAAACACCAAGCCATGGTCCTGGTCACTCAGAAAGCCCTGTTCCATTCTCCCGCCGCTTCCCATTGTAAACCAGGCAAACTTCCATGAAGGTGATCTTTCTATTTTCAATCGCTCCAAAGCTATGCTAATAACAGCATTCATGATAAGGTCGTGAAATTCATTCAGGGCACTGGTATCATAGCGATATATTATCTGTTCCTCTTTCCACTTTTTCAGGGATTGATAAGAATTAAATGATGATTCCATCCAGGCACTTCCTTTAAAGAAAGCTCGAGTCCTGCTTATGAGCTTAAACTTTTGTTTTCCTCAGCCATGAAGACTTCCGGATATCCGTAGCTTCCATGTTCACTTAAATCTAATCCCATAATTTCTTCTTCTTCTGTTACCCGAAGTCCTCCCAATACTTTCTTGGCAGCTGCCAAAATAATGAAGGATACAGCAAATGCATAAAGACCGGATACAGCTACACCCATGAACTGGACTCCCAGCTGTTCAAAACCGCCTCCATAAAACAATCCTGGCTTTCCGACTGCTGCCAATTCAGGTGTCGCAAAGAATCCAGTGGATAATGTTCCCCAAACCCCAGCTGCACCGTGAACAGATAGGGCAAAGATGGGATCATCGATTTTCCTCTTTTCAAAGAATCGCACACTGTAGAATACCAGTATTCCTGCTACAAACCCTATGACAACAGCCGCCCAAGTATCCACAAATGCACAGGAAGCTGTAATAGCGACCAAGCCCGCAAGAGCACCATTAAGCATTGTCGGCACATCGGATTTCCCCATAACCACCCAGGAAATAATCAGTGCTGATACTGCGCCTGCTCCCGCAGCAAGATTTGTATTAAGAGCTACAAATCCAAAGAACCCATCGTCAACAGTCAATGTACTCCCAGCGTTAAAACCGAACCAGCCAACCCACAGGATCAGCACACCCAAGGCTGTATATACTTGGTTATGACCATAGATATTGTTAGCCGAACCGTCCTTGTTAAACTTTCCAATTCGGGGCTTAAGTAAAATAGTAGCGGCCAAGGCTGCCATAGCACCTGTTAAGTGAACAACTGTTGAACCGGCAAAGTCCTGCTTGCCGTGTTCTGCAAGCCAGCCCCCTCCCCAAATCCAATGGGCAACAACAGGATATACAATTGCGGAAAATAATACGGTGAAAATGAGGTAAACGGATAGTTTTGCACGTTCAGCAAATCCGCCGAGTGCAATCGTGATGGCAATACCGGCAAATGCCAGCTGGAATACGAAGAATACCGAAGATGATAAGCCCATTCCCTCAAGTTCAGCACCTGAGTAAAAGAAATTGGTAAGCCCGACCAGGATATTTGCGTTACCGCCAAATATGAAGCCAAAGCCCACTGCCCAAAACACTAATGATGATAGACCAAAGGTAAAGATCGTTTTTCCTGCAATATGCCCCGCATTTTTCATCCTGGTAGAACCTGCTTCCAGCATAATAAAACCGCCAAGCATAAAAATGACTAAAATTGCTCCCAGCATAACCCACAGACTGTTCATTAAAAATGTGGAATCCAATTGTCATTCCTCCCTGTTATTTTTTTGATGTAAGAATTAATATAAATTTAATGTTATATTATCTAACATCATTTAATTTAATCCTTATTTTACTCTAAATTTTATAGAAGTCAATCTGTTTTTAGAAAATTTATAATTTTTGTGTTATATAATCTGACATGAATTTTATTATCAGATTATAACGATTGGCAATTTTATAGTTGCATCTGTTTTTCATTAATCGGATAAGTTAAAAACGAGCATTAATTTGCTCAAATAATCGTGGGGAGTGATGTATCATGGCAAGAAACAAACTATTGGTACCCGGTGCAGGAAATGTATTGGATCAAATGAAACAGGAAATCGCCAATGAGTTTGGAGTTCAGCTTGGTGCTGATACGACCGCACGAGCAAACGGTTCTGTCGGCGGGGAGATGACAAAGCGCCTTGTCGCAATGGCAGAACAGCAGCTTAAAAACCAGCAAAATCAGTAGAGGATGTTTTTTTGCTGGACTTAACCGGCCCTGCCCATGGGCCGGTTAATAAAAAAATGGTTTCACTCAAAAGCTTAATTACCAAACGGAGGCATACTTATGACCAACAAAAATGATAACCGCGAAAGAAAAAACAAATATCCTAAAAACCAAAAACAGGATACGGAATTCTCAAGAGAGGCAGATATCAGAAGCGAAATGACAAAAAAAGATCTGCAAAAATAAAAAGTCTCACACAAAAAAGGCACGTCACTTGACTGCCTTTTTTTGGGTGGTTGTTATTCATTCTTAATTTAACCAAAATACTTCTGATTACGGGTTATTTTCCCTGGAGTAATCACCCTACTTAATCGTGATACAAAAACTCCTGCCTCAAAAACAATTGCAAATAACACTGTCCCAAAAGCAAGATGGATAACGGCCCAGGATATTTCAATGTAACTTATAATGGTAAGAATTCCGATAATGATTTGGATTAAAACAAGCAAGGAGGCAGCCATGAGCCGATTCTGCAACCCAGCCTCCCATTTATTTTTAAATGAAAGATACGTAAGAATAAATATGTAAAATGCCACAACTCCAGCCAGAATCCTATGTCCGGTCTGGACCATTGCAGGAATAGATACAGGCATAAAACCATTTGCACATTCAAGCCATCCGCATGACAATCCGAATGATTCATGCTTAATATAAGCACCAAGGAATAAAGTAAGAAGCGTCACAATCAGCAATCCGTTAAATTTATTTTGCAAACTATTATCTTTTCCGAATACAGCAAGTGATCGCTGTTCATCAGCATTTCGCCAGATCCAGATCAGTGCGGCCAGGAAAAGCATAGCTACGATTAGGTGAACAGAGACAACTACAGCAGGCAAATCCATCCAAACCACAGCAGCCCCCAGTAAAATTTGAATTATTAAAAGCACCATCAGTACCTTAGAAACTTTATCAAGTTCTCGCACCGGATTTGATTTTTGAATACTAAAATACAACATTGCCGTCATTATTCCAAGTGCTGCACCGATAACCCTGTGAGCAAATTCAATTAAGGTATCTCCTTCTAATATCGGGATTACCAGACCATTGCATAAAGGCCATTCCGGCCCGCATCCCATGCCTGACTCCGAAGATGCCACATACCCGCCGAATACAATCAGAAAATAGGTAAGGACAATTGTTAAAAATGCCAGCCGATTTACCTTCAAAGCACACACCCCTTTTATTGCAGCATTTACAATTTTGCAATCAGTTTATCAAAAGCAGGACAAACTTTCGGTGATATGAATCACAAATTTAAGCGGGCCCTAATGCAATTTTCAACATAAGAAAAAAAAAACGCCAGAGTTCCCCCTGGCGCAGCTATGCATGTCATTTATTTTGAATAAGTACGGCTATAAAGGGTGACATCCTCTAGTTTAGAACGATTAGGTTCATAGCCTATCCCAGGCCTTTCAGGCACGAATATAAATCCATCTTCCATAGTGACTTCAGGATCGATGATATCTTCCTTCCAGTAGTGGGATGATGGCGCTGTATCTCCAGGAAGCGTAAAATTGGACAGCGAAGTAATGGCAATATTGTGCGCACGGCCTATTCCAGCTTCAAGCATTCCGCCACACCACATCGGAATGTTATGATCTTCGCAAAGGTCGTGAATTCTTCTGGACTCTGTCAGTCCTCCAACACGGCCGATTTTAAGATTTATGATTCTGCAGCTTCCAAGCTCAATCGCTTTTCTTGCATCCTCAAAGGTATGTATACTTTCATCAAGGCAAATTGGCGTTTTCAGATGACTTTGAAGCTTGGCATGGTCGATAATATCATCATGATCTAGAGGCTGTTCAATCATCATAAGATTAAACTCCTCCATCCTTTGAAGATGATCAATATCATTAAGCGTATAGGCGCAATTGGCATCAGCCATAAGCTGTATTTCAGGAAATTGGGCACGAATGGATTTTAAAATATGCACATCCCAGCCGGGCTTGATTTTCACCTTAATCCGCCGGTAACCTTCATTTACATAACCTTCAATTTGCTTGAGCATCTTTACTTCCGACTCCTGTATGCCCACACTTACGCCCACTTCTATTTTTTCCTTTACTCCGCCTAAAGCTTTTGCGAGAGAAATCCCCTTCTCCCGGGCATAAAGGTCCCAGACAGCACCCTCTAGCGCTGCTTTGGCATTAAAGTTTCCCCTGATAGGCCTGAATGCCTCTGAAACATCATCAGGGTGCCGGATTTCTGATGCAAAAAGGATCGGTATTAAATGATCACTCATTATATGCCAATTTGTTTTAACTGTTTCTTCATTGTATATCGGCTCCATAATGGAAACCGATTCAGCCCAGCCTGACTCGCCGCTTTTTGATTTTACTTCTACCAGAATAAAGTCCTTATCCACTTCCGTTCCGACACTTGTTGTAAATGGATTCAGCAGCTCCATTTTGACGTGCCTTAAAACGATGCTTTTAATGTCCATCTTCCCATTCTCCTAGCAGTATCCCTTTTCTTTTTCCAAGAGATATAAGTATTGGTTTTCCGCGGTTATGTCCCTTATCAGATCCGTTACAATCCAGCCTTTGCTGAGATAATGAACGAATACTTCTTTCGTGCTCTCCCTCCATTTCAAAGCCAATTCAAAATCCCGCTTTTTTATATCTTGAAAATTCCCCGGAACCGGGATAAGAATTTTTTCATTTTCATGAAACAACTGTGTATTATCAGGAAAATAAAAGCCATCCGCCATACCTGTTTCCAATGCCATCGGCAGAACCTCTTCAGACCATTGACGTTCAGGACATTCCCCTTTAATTCGCCACTCCACTACAAATCGGTCTGATGGTATGCCTGCATTCATATGGTCTGACATTTCACCATAAGCATTTTCAATATATTGAGTGCATACCGCACCGAGTTTATGCAGATTGAGATTGGCATTAACCGTTTCAAGCGGGTCATATGTCCACGAAATGAGATCATAGCCTTTCTCAAGCGCTGTCTTTTTTTGAGCATGTTTCAGCTTTTCCCCAATCCCGAACGCCCGGTACTCCTCGCGAACCCCAAGGCTGTGAGAGCAAAGATATACCTTTGTGCCGTCAAAGCCAGGGAAGCTGTATTGAAATCCGATCAGTTCCTCTTCCAGGTAAGCACCTAACACAAACCCGCCATTTTTAACCGTTGCCACCGTATGATTAACCGGCACCGCTTCTTCCACACTCCATATGCGAGTTTCAAGTTCGTATACAGCTTCAAGGTCCTTAACTGTGTGAAGGTTTTTAATTACCAGTGATGTTAATGCTTCTTGCTTCATAACCTTCCCCTTCCCTGCATACCCAAAGATTTTCCGGTCTATATGCTGCCTTTTTTATGAATGCTATAAAGTTTCTAAAAAATAATATGAGCCACAACTGCTACAATTGGCAGTGTTATAATAGTACGCAGAAGGAAAATTAGAATTAAATCCTTAATGCTGACAGGCAGATTTGAACCTAATAGCAGGCCGCCCATTTCAGACATATATACCAGCTGTGTTACAGAGACACAGGCAATAATAAATCTTGTCATTTCACTTTCAATGCCGCTGCCGATGACAGCTGGAAGGAACATATCTGCAAATCCAACCACCATTGTCTGGGCTGCTTCTGCCGCCTCCGGAATTTGCATCAGGGCCAGGATCGGTTCAAACGGCTTGCCAAGAATAGTAAATGCAGGGGTAAATTCAGCTATTACCAAGGCAACCGTTCCAATCGCCATAACAATTGGCAGTACTCCCATCCACATGTCCAAAACATTTTCAACACCTTCTTTTACAACAGCGGCTGCACTATTATTTGTACGCGCTTTCTTAATAGCATTATTTAATCCCCATTTAACAGGTGTAGTGTGTGTAGGGATATTCGTTTCCGCCTTGAGCTCTGTCCCTTCATAAGCTGTATCCGCTTTCCTTGATAAAGGCGGTATTCGAGGCATTACTATAGCTGCCACCAGACCAGCCAGAATAATCGTTAAATAATAATGAATGAAGTATTGCTCTAAGTTTAAATATTGAATAATTACAATTGTAAAAGTAATGGAAACAACTGAGAAGGTTGTTGCCACCACTGCTGCCTCACGCTTTGTGTAATATCCTTCTTCGTATTGTTTTGTCGTTAACAGGACTCCAATTGTCCCGTCACCTACCCATGATGCCAGACAATCAAGCGAAGAACGCCCCGGCAGCTTAAAAACTGGCCTCATAACTTTGATCAATAATGCACCAAAAAATTCGAGGAGACCGAAATTTAATAGAAGCGGCAGCAATAATCCTGCCAGAAGAAATGTAGTAAATAGTATAGGAATTAAATCATAGATTAAGAGCGCACCCGTATTCTCTGAATATATCGGTTCCAAACCGAACTCAAATAATGTAATAATAGCAAAAACTGTTCCAAATAAACGGGCCGCCACCCAAAACTTGCTCACATTCAGTAATTTGTTCAGATATGGACTGTCCAAGATAAAGCCCGGTTTAAAAATTACTGCTATCAGTGAGCCAATTACTGAAAGAGCCATGATCAAAACTGTAATTGAAGGTATGGAATCTCCCAGTAAACTATTAATTTGATTTGCTAAATAAGCAACGGGGATGGTAATTCCATCAGCTCCTTGAATCGGTACCATAAATAGTAAAACCCCGATTAGAGAAGGAATTAAAAACTTTAAATAGTCCCCGGTTGTGTAGGATGGCCTTTCCTCCTGCTGAATCATCTTCTTTGATAAACTGCTCATTCATTTTGCCCCCTTTATTTCTTGTATTAACTCCCCTGCTGTTCAAACTTACTCAAAAAACCGCTCTTGTTCAGCATATAAGATTTCCAGTTCCTGCTGTCTTTTTGCAATTCTTTCATGATCCCGTTCATCGATACCTGCAATCAGTACCTCCAGTAAACTAATTACGGAAGCTGCCGAATGATGTCCTGAATCCATAAGCTCATCCGTAGTAAGCGTAACTGCTGCCAACTGCCCGATAGGCGACAGCTGGCGGTCTGTTATGGCAATAACCCCGGAATCTTGCCTTTCAGCAAAAGAAGCAAGCTTTAACGCTTCTTTCCGATAGCGAGGAAAAGAAAAAATGACAACGGCCGATTGATCTGTTAAATCACACACATCCTCAGAAAGAAAACCGTTAGGGCCTGAGATATAAACATTTCCCCTTATTTGTTTAAGTGTGTAATAAAACCAGTATGCTGCGGCAAAAGAGCTGCCAAAACCACCAACATAAACCCTGTCTGCACGGATTAATGCATCAATCGCTTTCCAGATTTCCCTTTCATCAACCTGATCAAGCAATTGCCGAAGTATCTTCCTCTCCTGATCAATGACTCTCCTAAACAGATTCTCTTTCGCAGCATTTTCTATGGAAGAGTCATCCTCAAAATAATCCATCTGTTTCCCGGCAAGCCACTCTTTTCTAATTCGATCCTGCATTTGGGAATAACCGCTGAACCCTAGTGCATACGCAAGACGGATGACCGTTGTCTCACTGACTCCTGCATTTTTCCCAACTTGAAATGCTGTTAATAGAACAGCTTCATCAGCATGCTCCATAATAAATTCAGCAGCTTTCCTCTGTCCTGGCGAGAGTGAGGAATAGCTTTCTTTAATCAACTGGCTCATTGTTTTCTTATCCATGCCGGCTCCTCATGAATAGTGAAGGAAAAACTTCTTATGCAAAGTATAAAGCATGAAATGCTTCTCTAACAAGAAGAATTTCCACTATTCAAAATTATTTTTATCAATATCTATTTAGAAATCTATTCTTCTACATGAAGGGAATCCTTCTTTAAGAGAATTTTAAAGGATGAAATACTTCTTTAGCAAGAGAAAAATGTATTTTTAGTAAAAGTTATTTATTTTTATGCAATACATTGCCAGAAGTTTGAAGTAATCACCTGAAATTGCATAGAATCGAAAAAAAACCACTAAAGAGTGTCTTTAGTGGTTTTTTTGTTATAAAAACATGCTCATATTCATTGTCGTAATGACTGATTGATCTGGAAGTATTGTTCTTGATACAATCTTCCACTGATTACTCTCTTTCCTTACGATATCATTTCTCTCGCCGAACATCTCCTCTATATCATGGGTTGACCCTCTGCTTCTTTTGAATAAAAAATAACTTCTCACTTTAAATTCTTCTGGATTTTTCGTGCTCTCAATCATGATATTTGAGATAAAGTGACGCTGCCTGGTGGCTGGATTCTCTACCCATGCAGACTTTGTATATAGACGATTTACCCGTGTGGTTAACGACTTCTTTGTTTCCTCAAAGAATAATGCATCTTTGGATACATTATCGGCTCCTACTCCTTCAAGTGTTTCCCGCAGCGGCATTCTATATGTGAGATTGTCAGACAATAGGTCAAGCCATTCTTTATATTTCCCATTATCCAAATAGTAAGCTTCCATGTTAAGAAGATTAGTTATTTCCATTTGCAAGTGGGCTGTAATTGGAATTGACAAATACGAACTCATTTTACAGCCTCCTTTACAAAGAGGTCTTTTGAAATTAGCTTAAACCAATTCTCATGCATACTTCTCGAAATAGCATCTACATAAGTGGTCGGATAGGCGATTCCCGGCCCAGGGAAGGATTCATCTGGTTCAACCCTGTCAAACCCCATTAAATAATTACTGACATTATTATAACTTAATTCTTTATCCCTCATCATTAGCCCTTTGCTGACTTCAACAATCCTTGCCCATGTTTCTGTATCATCCTGTTCAAGAGTGCCAGTGGGGCCAAATGAACCTAAATATCCCCTATAAGCAGCTTCCTTATACTCTTCCGGGGCTGCCTTGTCTATAAGAAACCAGCACCAGACCTCTACTTTTTCAGGTCCTATAGGCCTCCACATCCTAAAATTCAAATAATTATGCAGATGCCCTTCAGTCCCATGAATGGGACTTACAAATGAAAGATTAGGATACACTCCTCCAACAAAAACGGTTACTCCAGATAAGATTTCATCCTGTTCCGGTGTCAGATTCTTTTTAAACATCGGCCACATGGACTCAGGAGTGCCTTGATAAGGAACTCTGGCTTTACCTGTTTTAGAGGTGATAACATTTATGCCATGTCCATTTTCAGTAACTATCTGGTGCCCATAGCCGGCATATAGGGGATCTTCCGGACTGATTCCAAGCTCGACAGTCGATCTGTGGGTTGTTTGGACATGGTAAGGATCTGCTGCAAAATTTTCTGCCGTTGCCTTCCAATTCGCTTTTGCTACCCAACGTTGCGGAAGGCCTCTCACTTCCATTCCGCCGTCACTTCTGCCAAGCAATATATCAAAATACCATTTCATATCACCTAAATATTCTTCCAATGGCATTGCTACAGGGTCCAGGCATCCAAAAATCATTCCCTGATAACTTGCTACTTGAGGAATTTCTCTTAAACCCCACTCTGATTTATCCATTTCTTCTCCATAAACCTTATTGCCTGCTACAATTCCAATCAATTCACCGTCTAAGTTATAGCTCCAGCCATGATAAGGGCAAGTGAAGTTTTTTTTATTTCCATGATCAGCCGTACATAGCTGTGTCCCCCGATGGGTGCAGGAGTTTAAATAACCTTTAATTTCACCTTTCCTATTCTTCACAAGAAGGACCGGGTCATTAACCATCCATCTGGTAACATAACTGCCTGGATCTTTAAGCTCTGTTTCATGAGCAAGAAACTGCCAAGTGTGCCCAAATACCTTATCAATTTCCAATTCATAAATATCTGGATCTGTAAGCACCCATTGCGGAAACAAGCCCTGCTCCATTTTTTCCTTCAATAAATGAAATGCCTTTTCGTCCAAAGTTTTTTTTATCATGTCTCAGGATCCCCTCCGAGTATATTAAGATTCATCCATAACATTCTCTCGCTTTACTTAATCATGCTCGGCAGAAATGTTACTATCTCTGGGAAAATAATGAGGATGATAGTTAACACCGCCATTGTACAAATTGCTGGAATTACTCCTCTAAAGATTTTTTCAATAGGAACATCTTTTACTACTCCACTAATAATATAAACACTCAATCCCAGAGGCGGAGTTAATACACCAATATTGATAAGCATGATCATGATGATGCCAAACCATAAACCATCAAAGCCTAATTGAGTAATAATCGGATATACTATTGGAAGTGTTAGTGTCATTATGGCAATACCTTCAAGAAACATCCCTAATATGAAATAAACAACCAGGATTAAAGCCAATATTACGTAAGGAGATACATCAAGCCCTCCTACCAGCGTAGTCAAATACATTGGAATTTGGCTTAAAGCTAAAAACTTCCCAAATAAAGCCGCCCCAATTAGAATCAAAAATAACATAACTGTTAATCTCAAAGTCTCATCCAAAGATGATAGTAAGTCTTTAAATTTCAAACGTTTAGTTAGTACAGTAAGTAAAAATGCTCCAATTGCACCGATACCCCCAGCTTCACTCGGAGTAAATACACCAAAATAAATACCGCCAATACTTATTGCAAATATTAGCAGAAAAGGCCAGATGCCTCTTAAAGAAGAGAATTTTTCTTTCGTTGTCGAAACAACCTGCTTTGTTGGAGCGATTTCAGGATTCAAGCGGACTTGTATATTAATCATCAGCATAAATAAGAGTGTCATTAGAATTCCAGGCACAAGGCCTCCTATTAATAATGGCCCAATGGGTTCAGAAGTAAGTGCACCATAAATTATCAGCAGGACACTTGGCGGTATCAGCACTCCTAATGTACCGCCAGCTGCTACTGCTGCAGTAGAAAAGGGTTTTTTATATTGATATTCATTCATTTCAGGAATGCATATTTTTGACAATGTCGCTGTTGTGGCATTAGATGAGCCTGAAATTGCAGAAAAGATTGAAGCTGCACCAACTGTCGCAATTGCCAATCCGCCTCGAAAATGGCCAATCCACTTATCAACAGCAACAAAAAGATCCTTGCCTAAACCGGTATTTGACATAAACATTCCCATTAAAATAAAGAGGGGGATAACACTTAAACCATAATTATTGGCAGACCCAAATGCAGAAGAGCCTAATTGGGATAAACCCACACTCCAATCAGACAGCCATGAAACACCTAAAAAACCAACCAGGAATAGCGAAAGACCAACTGATACCCTTAAGAGGATCAGAGTGAGCAACACCAAGATGCCAATAACACCAATTACCTCAGGACTCATTTTTAATCACCGCCTTTATGAATGACTGAAAAGCATCTAATAGAAAAGTCAGGGTAAAAGAAAAAGCACCAAATACTGTTAAACCTATAAAAATATACAGCGGTAATCCTAAATCTCCACTTAACTCATTTCCCTGCCAGGTCCTCTTGGTGTATTCGATTAATTGCCAGGTTGTTAGGGACATTAGAGTGAATAGAATAAGAGAAGCCGTTCCACTTAATACTGCTTGAACCTTAATAGGCATTTTACTTGTCAAAAAATCAATCTCAATATGGTCTTTGAAGATTTGTCCTGAGCCAAGACTAAAGAAAATCATCAATGCAAGTGCCAGACCTGTTAATTCATAAGTTCCTGTTATCGGATTATTGAAAAAGTATCTCCCTATTACATCTGCGGTAGTTAGAAACATTAATAAGAAAAGCAATATGCTGGAGACTTTATGCAAGATATTGTTTATTGTTAGGGTTAGTTTTTCTAGAAAAAGTGTCAATTTTTGAAAAAAGGAAAGCTCGCTGGGAATTACTTTCCCCAACGAGATATTTTTTTGTAATTCTTGTTCCATTAATATCACCTCGTAGTGTAGTACTACTTGCTCTCTATTAACTTAACCGTTTCATCATATATTTTTTTGCCATCAACATCATTTTTCTCCATTTCGGATAACCAATTTTCTGTTACACCTTTTGATGCATCTTTAAATTTCTGTAAGTCTGAATCTGATAAAGTAATGAACTCCGTGCCTCCATCTTTTGCTTCTTTCTCTGCAAGTTCTTTTTGTTTATCGAAGGCAGCACCGGCTTTTTCTGCCATTGGAACGCCGATTAGTTCATTTATCATTTCTTGATCTTCTTTAGGGATCTTGTCCCAGCTATTCCTATTCATTGCAACGTAATAAATGCTCGTATTAAATTCGCCAAGTGTAACATAATCCACTACATCAAATAAGTTAAAATCCTTGATTGCTGCAACTGGCAGAACCCCTCCATCTATCACACCCTTTTGCATAGCATCATAAATCTCCGGTGCAGGAAGTGAAACAGGAGTTGCCCCCCAAGACTCGATCATTTTTCCAGCTTCTACTGATGGTGTTCTTAACTTCAAGCCCTTAACATCTTCAAAACTTCTTACAGCTTTACCTTTTGTAATAATTGCATAAGGATCGGCAGCATGTACCCAAAGCAGCTTTACATCGTCATATTCTTTCTGAATTTCCGGGAAAGTGTCATACAGTTTTTGAGCTACAACACTTAATTCAGCACCGTTGCCGCCAGTAAGAAATGGAAGCTGCAGAACAGAATGAACTGGGAATTTCCCTGCATTATATCCCTGAAGTCCCCAGCCAGCATCCATGATCCCTGTAACAATATTGTCATAAGTATCTTTAGGGCCGCCTAAAGCTCCGCCTGGGTATATTTTAAATTTCACTCTATTTTTTGTAACCTGTGCAACCTCTTCACTAAAAGGTGCCATTGCTAATTTGTCTTGGACATGATCAGGGGAATTCATATGTCCCATTTTAAATTCAAGCGCTTTCCCATCAGCATTAGCCTCACCGCTAGAACTGCTTGAACATGCAGTGAAAACCATCAGCATCAATATCATCAAAATCGCAAAAGAAAACTTTGTAGTTTTTTTCACTATTTTTTTCTTCCTTTCTGCCTATTTAATTTTTCATTAAAATACTTGCACTTGTATAAATAAAACGCTTTCATTTTAATCAATAAAAATGTATAAACAGCAAAGGGACCTCCTTTCGTTTTGAATATATTAAATTTTTTATATTTTCTTATTTTTATGTTATTTCATTATTTATTTAGCAACAAGAGTTCAGTTGCTCTATATGCAACACATCTAAATTTTTTTATTTTTTTGCCCTAAAATAAAAAAACTCATAATGAGTGCAAAAGGCGCATCATTATGAGCAGCAAAGAAATATTTAAACTGATAAACTCGCAGAATCCATCTTGAAATTATATCCTGAAACTTCAAATGGAAGACCAACATAATTCTCAGCAAGGCTAGTCGATGCAGCAATTGAGGATGTCACATAATCCAGCTCTGCGAGTTGGATTTGATATTCATAGGATGAATGTTTGATATCTTGATGCAGCATTGTTGTCATCCAATAAGAGAATCTTTGTGCCTTCCAGATTCTGCGCAGGCATATTTCAGAATATTGGTCAAGGATTTCATTTTTGCCTGATTGATAGAACTGCAGCAGGCCATTTGACAGGACATATACATCCGAGATAGCAAGATTTAATCCCTTGGCGCCTGTAGGCGGTACAATATGTGCTGCATCACCGGCAATAAATAAACGTCCATGCTGCATGGTTTCACAAACAAAACTCCGCATTGATACGATATTTTTTTGGATGATTGGTCCTTCTTTCATTTTAAAGCTATCTTCATTATCAACCCTGGCATGAAGTTCTGTCCAAATACGGTCGTCTGACCAATTATTTATATCATCGTTTGGATCAACCTGAAGATAATGACGCTGGACTTCAGGTGAACGTGTACTAATTAGGGCAAATCCTCTTTCATGGTTTGTGTAAATTAGTTCGGGATTTACCAGTGGGGTTTCAGCCAAGATTCCAAGCCATCCAAAAGGATACACTTTCTGCTTTTCTGTACGGATGATGTTTGGAATGGCCTGGCGACTGGGCCCATGGAAACCATCACAGCCAGATATAAAATCGCATACAATTTCATTTTCCATTCCTTCCTTCTCAAAGCGAATCTTAGGCTCTTCTGTTTCGATATCATATAAACTCACATGATCTGCATTAAAAATAATTGTCCCGCCAGCCTGTACCCTCGCAGCAACTAAATCCTTGATAACTTCGTGCTGGGCATAGACAGTAATCTTTTTGCCGCCTGTCAATTCTTCCATGTTGATCCGATGCCTTTTTCCACTAAATTGCAGCTCTATGCCCTGATGAATATGTCCCTCTTTCAACATTCTTTCTCCTACTCCGGATGCATTCAGCAAATCCACTGTCCCCTGTTCCAGCACTCCTGCACGGATTGTGCCTTCAATTTCTTCCTGTGACCTTTTCTCAATAATAATTGTATCAATCCCCTGCAGATGGAGTAAATGAGATAACATCAGTCCTGCAGGTCCGGCTCCAATAATTCCTACTTTTGTACGCAAACTACCAATCTCCTTTTTTGCTATTAATATGTTAACGCTTTCATTATCATGTTATAATATGAATATTCTGAATAGAAGAAGCTTTTTCTTCTATATGGAACAATTATAAATTTTTTTGGAGTGGTTTGTTTGGCTTCCAGTAAATCGTTATTGCAATCAGTCCAAAACGGACTTTTCATAATTAAATTGTTTACAAAAGATAAGCCTCTATGGGGGATAACGGAGATTTCGCGCGAGCTAAATTTACCCAAAAGTTCTGTTAGCCGCTTAGTTGCAGATCTGACAGATGAGGGTTATTTAGAAAAATCCAGAAGACAATACCGCCTTGGATTAACCCTTTTATGTTTAGCTGGCGTCCTTACTACTCATTTGGAAATAAATCGGGAATCGGCAGAGCCATTAAACTCACTGGTGAATAGAATAGGAGAAACAGCTCACATCTCCGTATTGGAAGGTGACAGAATCATATATTTACTAAAAACTGAATGTAAACACCCAGTCAGGCTCCTTTCATACATAGGCAAAGACAATCCTGCCTTATGCACGAGTTCTGGACTGGTGTTATTGGCTCACCAGCCTATGGAAAAAACGATAGAGGTGATTGGCAAGGGGTTCCCCCAGATGGGGCCGAACAGTTTTACTAACCAGGAAGAACTTATGCAGGAACTTAAATACATAAAAGAAAAGGGGTATGCAATCTGTATTGATGTACTTCATCCAGACTCAGTCAGTATTGCTGCACCTATCCGAGATTATACCGGCCATGTCATTGCTGCTGTTAGTTCAGCCGGTTCAAGAAAAAGGATTTCAGAAAGCAAGATGAAAGAAATTGCTTCAGAAATCACCCAAACAGCAGAGACTATTTCGAACAGGTTAGGGTATCTTGAGTCAGGTTTTATTGAGATTTAAAAGTATGGGGTGTATTAAATGGATAATTTGCCATCAGAGAGAGTTTCCTCCTTGAAAAACTCACTAAGGCTATTAAATCTTTTCACAATGGAAGAACCAGAATTAAGTTTAAGTGAACTAAGCAAAAAACTGGGACTTGGAAACAGTACCATTTATCGATTGACCTTTACACTAGTGCAAGAAGGTTTCCTGGCGAGAGATTCTGTTTCTAAAAACTTCAGGCTTGGATCCTCAATTCTAGCTAAAGGAACGACGATTCTGTCCTACTATGATATCTGTAAGTATTCACCTCCAATTCTGAAGAAACTTGTCCAAGAGACAGGGGAAACAGCACATTTGTCTACCTTGACTGATAATAGAGTAATTTATTTGCAAAAAATAGATGCAGTAAACTATGTTCATCTTCTTTCACATGCAGGCAGGCAAAACTATATTCACTGTACAAGTTCAGGCCAAGCTATACTAGCTTTCCAGCCTGATGAAATAATTAAGGAAGTGATTGAAAAAGGACTCCCAAAGTTAACTGATCACACGGTGACCAACCCCAAAAAGCTGAAATTATTACTCTCCCTGGTTAAAAGAAATGGCTATGCTTTTAGCAGGGAAGAAATGCATAACGGTATATCATCCATTGCATCCCCCATCTATACTAAAAAAGGAAAAGTTCATTTCTCTATTAGTATTGCTGGTCCTTCTTCCAGAATCGATTCACAAACAGCTCCTGAGTTAGCAAAGTTTGTAAGGAGAGCTGCTGATGACCTTTCTGTAATAATTCAAAAAAGCAGTTCCTGTATTTGACCGTATAAAAAGTGCGCCCGCCCCATCTGGGCTAAGGCGCATTTTTCAAGAATTATTGATTTTTCAAGCGAACAGCTTCTTCATAAACTTCCTTTCCTGGAAGCCCTTTGGCCTCCATTTCATCAATCCATTTACTATAAACAGGCTGCAGGGCTTTTTCCCATTCTGCTTTTTCATCATCAGATAGCTTATAAACTTCTATTCCTGCATTTTCCGCTTGCTTCCAGCCAAGCTCACCGTCTTCATCATAGACTGCACCAGCTTTCATTGCCAGTGATTCGCCCATTAGATTTTCTATAGCTTTTTGATCCTCAGGGGATATGCTTTCCCAAGTTTTGGCGTTCATAACCATGAATAGGCTACTCGTATAGAAATCCCCTTTAGTTATATACTTTGTAACATCAGACAATTGGAAATTCGTTATCACTGATGCAGGAGCTAAAGCTCCATCAACGACTCCCTTCTGCATGGCTTCATATACACCATCCATAGGAATGGATACAGGGGTAGCTCCAAACGTCTCAAGAATAGCTGTTCCAGCAGGAGAAGGTGTTCGAATCTTCAATCCTTTTAAGTCTTCCATTTTCTTAATAGGTTTTTTCGAAGTGAAAATTTGGGCTGCATCATTCTTAAATAACCAGGCGATTTTAGTCTCTGCATGTTCTTCAGCTATTTCAGGGAATTTTTCATACAATGACCAGAAAATACGGGTACCGTCTTCGGCATTTTTCCCCATAAACGGCAGTTCTGTGACACCTGTTAAAGGGAACTTGCCAGGAGTATTAGCATGCAGTGCCATTGACATAGCTGCCGTACCTGTAACCGCCAAGTCATATTGTTCATTAGCTTTTCCCAGGGCACTCCCAGAATAAATAGTCCCTTTGACTCTTCCTTCAGTTGCTTTTTCAACCTCTTTCAAAAACGGCTCAATAACATCCGAATGCTGCGGATGCTGGCCTGGCATAAAGCTGGACACAGCCAGATCAACAGTTTTTTCACCTTTCGCTGCGGTGTTTTTGGAAGAACCGTCACAAGCTGTTAATGCCAAAGTCAAAAAGCTTGCAAATCCAAAAATACCAATACGTCTAATAAATCGCTGATTCTTTCCCACTGCATTACACCCCTTTTCTTTTAACAGTTTAAAACTTTCTCATTTTTTACATTGATGTTAAGCTATTCGAATTGTGCTTCATAAGGAATCGGCTTAATCACTTTTCTTCTTTGAAATTTCAGCATTGCGGCAGCCTGACATCCACTACCGCTGACTTACCTTCATGTTTGACTGCATGAATAGCTTTTAGTAGGGTATCTTTTAGTTCTTCTGGCCTTTCAATAATAAATGCGAATGTCCCGCCTGCAGCTTTAGCGATATCAGCGTACCTTGCCGCTGGATTAAATTTAACAAAAAATTCATCTGTTTTTTGAGCGATTCCATTTGGATGCACTCCTAATGTGGAAAACTTAGGTGCTGTCCAGCCCTCATTGTTGTAAATAATCGTCAAGAAAGGAGTTTCATATTTTCCTGACATCCAGTGCAAAGGAGTTGGATTACTGAACATAAAACTTCCATCACCTGTCAAAGCAACAACAAGCTTATCTGGTGCGGCCAGCTTTGCACCAAATGCAGCTCCTCCGCTCCATCCTAAGGAACTTGCTCCAGGGCTAAAGTAAGTACCAGGCTTGTTCCTTGGCAGGTGTCTTGTAACTGTTGAAAAATTTGTTATTGCTTCACTAATGACTATGTCTTCATCTTTAAGAACCTCCCTTAAACAGCCTGTCAGCATTTGTGGTGTAATGGCTGATTCCTCGCAGGGATGCTCCATTGCCTTCCATTCAAGTCTTTGCGCTTTGTGAATTTTTGAAATGCTTGTATATCTATTTGAAACGTACGATTCATCTATTAATCTCTGGTGCTTGTTAATGTATGAATTAATTTGCGAGAGGGCTGTGTAAGAATCCGCTTTAAAGAATCCTTCAGCCGGAATATACCAAAGCGGAATTTCTTCTTTTAATGGATCTATGTCAATGATTATAATTTCGCAATTCTCAGAGGGTTTATTTTTAAACGGTATCCATGGAACATCGCTGTCTACTACAAGAATAAAGTCAGCATCTTCCAAATGTTTATTTTGATGTGGTTCATTCCATGTATAACCAATATGCATCGGATGGTCAGATGGAAAATTCATATAGCTGGGCACTGATTCAAGTACAGGTATTGCCAGTCTTTCAGATAACTTAATTAATTGTTGTACACTTCTCTGGTTCCTTCCTAAATATGAAGTAACGATTAAAGGTTTTTCGGCTTTCAGCAACCGGCCTGTTATTTCATGTATTCTATCATCCGGTATGGCAGAAGGAGAAATGCCCCCCCATCTCTTAAGATCAATTTCATAAGGTTCAATTTCATCTTCCATTACTTCACGTGCAGCCATTAAGTATGCGGGCCCTTTTGGATCACTCTTAGCAATTTGCATTGCCCGAGTTACCATTTGTTTGATATTTTTACCAGTTCGTATTTCATTGTCATATTTTGCATATCCTCTTACGATTCCCCGCTGATCAAACGAATCCTGCAGCCAATGAATATACTCATTTCGGCTTCCCTTTAATTCCCCCTCTTGGGTAGAAGGTGATGTTCCAGCAAATATCAGAATTGGGATTCTCGCCTTTGCAGCATTATGTATAGCCCCTCCCAAATTTTGTGTCCCACAGTCAACATGAACAACAACAGCCTGCGGTTCCCCAGTAAGCATGGCATATCCATGTGCAGCACTCATAGCAACAAATTCGTGAGGACAAGTAATAACTTGAGGTGCATCTTTGCCTTCTAATTTAGCTTTGGCAAAGCTTTCAATGATGGCGGGATGGTCACTTCCCAAATTGGCAAAGATATATTTCACTCCATTTTCCTGTAAAGTTTCCAGCATGGCATCAGCTGTTGTATAAATTGTCTTATAGTTTGAATCTATGCTTGTTTCTTTATTCACTTCCTGAACACTCACATTTTCTCCTCCTATCGTGATCATTTTTGCCTAAACCATTATTAAGCGCTTACATCACTATTTAATTAAATCCTATCACATGGTAAAATATATGAAAAATATTAATTTTCTAATAATTATATACTTTTAAAGTATACCTAAGACAAGGAGCCGGTTTATATGGATTTAAGGCAGCTCAAATATTTCATTACAATTGTAGAAGAAGGACAAATTACACTCGCAGCGAAAAAATTGAATATGGCTCAGCCTCCGCTGAGCCAACAGTTAATAAATTTAGAGAAAGAGCTTGGAACAAAATTACTTATTCGTAATGGAAGAACACTTGAATTAACTGAAGCCGGGGAAATTTTATATAAAAAGGGGAAAAAGCATTTATATAACTTAGATGATATTGTCACTGAAGTAAAAGAAGCAGGAGGAGGATTGCGTGGAACTCTCAATATCGGGACAGCCATTTCGTGTATATGCTATCTTCCGGAACGAATTCACCACTTTCAAGCACATTATCCTCACATTACTTTTAAAATATGGGAAGGTGATCCCTTTCGTTTATCTGATTACATTCTTGACCGGCAAATTGAGCTTGCAATCGTTCGTTCCCCAATCGAAAAGAAAAATTTCTCATATATTTCAATAGAAGAAGAACCTTTTGTTTGTGTACTTCCTAAGGAGTGGCCAGTTGGCAGTAAGGCGAATTCTGTGACTATGGAAGAACTCTCTGTTTTGCCTTTGGTAGCTTTGCATCGGGTAAACGGAGAAGGTATTTATGAAATGCTTCTTGAAGAATTCACAAAAAGGGGATTAAAACCAAAGATTGTTGCAGAGTCTCCAAATACCACCATCCTATTATCATTAGTTGAGTCTGGGGTCGGTGCAGTTATTCTTCCCTTATCAGCTTCGATATCTTACTCCCGAGATAATATTAAAGTTCTTTCTATTAATGATTGCCGCCTTACCACAGGAACTTATGCTATCTGGCTGAAGAACGGCTATTTATCTCAGATCGCCAAACGCTTCTTAGAAACATTTAACAAGAACAGCCATCATATTCTAAAAAAATTAAAAAGGAACAATTGATTCAAAGCTGAAATTAAAGCATCAAATAAGCTGTGTAAATCTAAATTCACACAGCTTATTTATCAATATCATTTTATTAGTTAACATATTCTCTTCCTGTGGTCATACCCCTACATGATACATTTATTTTTTCAAATGTAATAAGAGCATTCCAGCTTCCGGAAGATTGACCATCAGCCAAATAGGATGGGGTACAATTATCCAGCATGCTGAAAAGCATCGCCAAGTGGCGTCCACCCGATTCGACCTTCGCCATTCTCGCATATTCAGGAAGCATTTGATAAGCAGATTTGTAATCTTTATTCATGACAAACTCTACAAACTGTTTATCAAGCGCATGTTCTGCGATAGTTGGCTTGTTATGCCTGCCCCTAACCAGATTATGAGATAATGCACCGCTCGAAACAAACACAATCCGTTTTTGGCTTTCACGCAGAACCTTTGCAATAACCTGTCCCCATTGATAGGTTTCCTCAATGCTTGCCGCTAATGTAACCGAAAGGTTAATGACTGGTATATCCTCTTTGGGAACAAGGTATCTCAGCGGTACCACACTTCCGTAATCCCATACATAATATGGATCATTTACGCATTGCACTTGCAGGCCGGCATCTATTCCAGCACTCACCAATTCATTCGCCAGCATTTCATCTCCTGGATACGAGTAGGGAACATCTTTAATTAAGTCCGGTGCTTCTATCGCTGTTAAGATCCCTTTATGAACTGGTGTACCATCAACATAGTGAAAAAACGTCGACGGCCAGTGACATGAAACAAGAACAATTGCATCCGGTTTAATTTGTTCAATGTCCTTGGCCACTTCCTTCATTGCATTTACCATTGGCTGCTGGAAGTCAGGAACTTGATCTTCATGGCAAATACTTGGAACATGGGGTACGAGCATACTTAGCTCAATTGTCATTCATCTGATCCTCCTTTAAAAAGTTTCTTTCACGCTCAAAGAAAACTAAACGATGAGCTTTCATTGTTCTGACATTGGCTTCCCAGCTTTTCCCCAGTGGGTTTTAGGGATTTCTGTCACAATCACTCTTACGGTTTCTTTCGGTGCATCCAATGTTTCCGAAACCGCATTTGTAATATTCTGAATAACTTCCGCAACCTTTTCCTTCGGTCTCCCTTCAATGATTTGAACATTGATAATTGGCATATCTTCTCATCTTCCTTCTATATAATAAGTTTAAGTTACTGGAAAACACCTCTGGTTCCTTACTCTTTTACTATGAATGTCACCTCACCAAGACCATCAAATTTGCCACTGACAAAATCGCCTGCTGCCAGCATACTTGCCCCAGTAAGTGCCCCAGTGAGAATCACGTCCCCTTTTCGCACTTTTTCGCCTTTTCTTGAAAGCATATTTGCAAGCATGGCAATTGAATTAGCAGGATGTCCTAACACCGCAGCTCCTGCTCCCAAATCTTTAATTTCACCGTTGATTGATAAAATGGCACCTACCAAATCCAGCTCTAATTGTTCAGGTTTCTTTAATGATGTACCAAATACGACACGGGATGTTGAAGCATTATCAGCAATTACATCTGGGAGGGTAAAATTGAAGTTCTCATAGCGGCTATCAATAATTTCTAGAGCCGGCAGCACATATTCTGTCTTTGCAAGCACTTGGGCACCAGTTACACCTGGTCCTTCAATATCTTCACCGATCACAAATGCAATTTCAGCTTCTACTTTAGGATGTATCAACTCACGGAAAGACAAATTCCCGCCATTTTCAATGAGCATATAATCAAATACATATCCATAAATCGGCTCATCCACATTCATTTGTTTCATCTTTGCCTGACTGGTTAAACCCATCTTAGGGCCTATTATTCTCTTCCCCTCAGCCATTTTGATATTTACCAGTTCTTGTTGGACAAGGTAACCTTCCTCAACTGTCAGATTAGGTTTGATTTCTGCGGTAACCTTAGTTACTTCACGCTTTTCTACTTCTGCTGCTACTAAATATTCAGCAATTTCCTTATATTCTTGATTTGGCATTTAATTTCCTCCTTATCAGACGCCGGCACCAAGTTTTTTCTTTGATATCTCTGCTGCCACATCAATAATCATATCTTCCTGGCCTCCAACAACTTTTCTCTTTCCAAGTTCTATTAATATATCCCGTGAATCGATTCCAAATCTTGCTGCGGCTCGCTGTGCATGCAGCAGAAAGCTGGAATAGACACCTGCATAACCAAGAACCAGGCTATCCTTTGTTATTTCCTGGGGTTTTTGTAAAATTGGCGCTACCAAATTTTCTGCAATATCCATCATTTTATATATATCCACACCAGTTGTAATTCCAAGACGGTCTAAAACAGCAACAAGCACTTCAGTCTGGGTATTTCCTGCCCCTGCCCCAAGACAGCGAATGCTTCCGTCAATCCTGGTAGCCCCTGCTTCAATAGCAGCGAGAGTATTCCCCATTGCCAGGGATAGGTTGTTATGTCCGTGAAAACCGACATTAACCGATAGGCTATTTTTCAATGCTTGAATTCTCTCTTTCACTTGATTAGGAAGTAAGGCCCCTGCAGAATCAACTACATATACTGTATCTGCTCCATAGCTTTCCATCAGCTTTGCCTGTTCAACCAGTTTTCCTGTTGGCGCCATATGGGACATCATTAAAAATCCAACCGTTTCCATTCCCAAATCTTTTGCCAATGCAATATGCTGCGGTGAAACATCTGCTTCCGTAACATGGGTGGCAATTCTGGCCATCTTTGCGCCTAAACGGGCAGCTTCTTTTAACTCCGGCATTGTACCAATTCCAGGCAATAGCAAAACAGCTATTTTAGAATTTGTTACCGAAGCCGCAGCTGCTTCAATTAACTCCATTTCATTCGTCAGCGATAAGCCATATTGTAAAGAAGAACCGCCCAAACCGTCGCCATGGGTCACTTCTATGTAAGGGACATTTGCTTCATCCAGTCCACGGGCTACTTGTGTTACTTGGTCAACTGTAAATTGGTGCCCTACTGCATGGCTCCCGTCACGCAATGCCACCTCTGTTATTAGAATATCTCTGTTTAGAGTCATTTTCGGCTCCTCTCCTTTCTTAGACAGTTACCTTGTTGATTATATTCTTGGCCCACTCTTCAGCCACCTTTACGGCTGCAGCCGTCATGATATCAAGGTTTCCGGAGTATTTCGGCAAATAATCTCCTGCTCCTTCCACCTCCAGAAAAACGGTTACCTTACTGCCGTCAAAAATTGGCTCCTGTCTCAAGCGATAACCTGGAACATATGACTGAACCTGCTTTTCCATTTCATTAATTGAAGCAATAATCTCTTCTTCTTTGACTTTTTCTCCTTCAACTAATACATGAACGGTATCTCTCATTAAAATTGGAGGTTCTGCAGGATTTAATATAATAATTGCTTTTCCCTTTTTTGCTCCGCCGATTTTTTCTATTCCTCTGGAAGTAGTCTGTGTAAATTCATCGATATTTGCCCTTGTACCGGGACCTGCACTTTTCGAAGAAATCGTGGCCACAATTTCTGCATACTCTACAGGCTGCACTCTATTAATGGCATGAACCATTGGTATTGTCGCCTGTCCGCCGCATGTTATTAGGTTGATATTATTTGCGTCCAGGTGCTCCGAAATATTTACAGGAGGTACTACAAAGGGGCCAACTGCTGCCGGTGTTAAATCTAGAACCTGCTTCCCGGCTTCTCTCAATAGCTGTGCATGTCTGAGATGTGATTTTGCAGAAGTGGCATCAAATACGATATCTGCCATTTCCGGTCTTTCAAGGAACCCTTTTATTCCATCATCAAATGTTTGATAGCCTAGCTCCCTTGCTTTTTTTAACCCATCAGACTCAGGGTCAATTCCGATAACTGTTGTGAGTTCAAGCACTTCAGAACGATGGAGCTTTAACATTAGATCTGTCCCTATATTACCGGAACCCAATACAGCAACTTTAACTTTTTCCATAACGCTCCCCTTTCTTTATTAAAGAAGTTGTTTTCAGGCTAATCAAACATACCCGCCCTCTCCCGGAGGTGTTTACCGGAAGAGGGTATCAATGATTTTTTAAAAATGCACACTTACTTGGCCAATATGAGCAAACCGTGCTGTAAAGAAATCTCCTGGGTGAGCTTCAACAGCTGCAGAAAGGGCACCAGATAGGATCACTTCACCCTTTTTAAGGTAAATATCAAAATCTGCTAATCTATTTGCAAGCCATGCTACGCAATTGATCGGATTGCCTAATGCTGCCGCACCAACACCTGTATTGGAAATCTCCCCATTTTTCGTCAATATCATTCCGATTAATTCCAGGTCTATCTCTGAAAGCCTCGCTGGTTTTCCTCCTAAAACATAGAAGCCGGAAGAAGCATTATCTGCAATGGTGTCATGTAGTTTAATCTTCCAATCTTTGATTCTGCTGTCAACAATCTCTAATGCAGGAATTACGTAATCTGTTGCCTGGATTACATCTAGAGCTGTGACATTTGGCCCCTTTAATTCCTTTTTTAATACAAACGCAATTTCCGCCTCCACTTTAGGCTGAGAAACCTTCTTGATTGAAACTTTTCCACCATTCTCAACAACCATGCTATCAAGCAAATGACCGTAGTCGGGTTCCTCTACATTCAGCAGTCGCTGCATAGCAAGGGAAGTTAAACCAATTTTTTTTCCGACAATCTTTTGGCCGCCCTCAATTTTGCGCTTAATATTTTCAAGTTGAATTTGATAAGCCTCTTCTATAGTAAGCTCTGGCCTATCGGAAGTGATTGGCAAGACCCCAATACGGGAAAACTCTGCCTCTGCTAGCTGAGCAGCATATTGTTTTATATTTGCACCCATGACATGCTCTCCTTCCTACAATTTAATAGTTATATTGGATAGTTCGGAGTAAAAATCAACGCTGTGCATGCCGCCTGTTCTTCCAATACCGCTATTCTTCATCCCTCCGAATGGAGTTCTCAAATCACGCAAGAACCAAGTGTTCACCCAGATAATTCCTGCTTCAATTTGATGGGAAACACGGTGGGCGCGCTTTAAATTGCTGGTCCAAATCGTTGCGCTTAACCCATAGTGTGTATCATTTGCCTGCATAACTACTTCTTCCTCCATATCAAATGGGGTGACTGTTACAACAGGCCCAAAGATTTCTTCACGGACACAGCGGGAATTGCGGCTTAAGTCTGTAATAATGGTAGGCTCAAGATAATATCCTTTTTCAAGTCCCTCTGGCCGCTTTCCACCAGTTACAATGGTTCCCCCATCACTTTTGGCGATTCCAACATACCCCATGACCCTGTCATAGTGTTCTTTGCTGACCAGTGCCCCCACATTTGTATCATCATCCAATGGATGGCCAACTTTAAGTGCTTTAGCCCTTACAGCAAACCTGCTGATAAATTCATCATAGATCGGTCGTTCTACGTATATACGTGATCCGCACAGGCAAACTTCCCCTTGATTAACAAAGCTGGATTTAATTGTCGTTTCAATTACTTCATCCAAGTCTGCATCAGCAAAAATGATATTAGGATTCTTGCCGCCAAGTTCATATGAAAGTTTTTTCAGTGAATCAGCTGCCGACTTCATAATCGCTGAACCTGTTCCAGGCTCTCCGATAAATGAAATGGCATCAATATCAGGATGTTCGGAGATCGCGCCACCTGCAGAATTAGGTCCAAAGCCGTGAACAAGATTAACAACCCCATCAGGTACACCCGCTTCCTTACAAATTTCCATTAGTACTGTAGCGGTCATCGGTGTCCACTCTGCCGGCTTAATGACAGCTGTATTGCCCATGCCTAGGCATGGTGCTAATTTCCAGGTAAGCAATAATAATGGCAGATTCCATGGCTTAATAATACCAACAACACCTACTGGACGGCGGTATGCATAATGTAGTGCCTGCTGATCCTGCTGGTAAGCTTCCGTTCCGATTGAAGTAATATAATCAGCATAAAAATGGAAATTATATGCTGCCCTTGGAATATCAATGCTATTTGCAAGGGAAAAAGGTTTTCCCGTATCCAAAGATTCAAGGTGTGCCAGCTCTTCCTGTCTTTCAAGAATTAGATCTCCAATTCGGCGAAGGATATTTGAACGCTCTTGCAGAGTCGTACTTTTCCAAGGTCCTTTTAATGCTCTTCTTGCTGCTGCAACAGCATAATCCACTTCTTCCTTTCCCCCTTCTGCGACTGTACTCAAAACTTCTTCGGTTGCAGGGTTAATATTTTCAAATGTTTTTTGATTTTTGGAATCGACAAACTGTCCGTTAATAAAATGCTGACAATTAATAGCTTTGATTTTAGCTTCTGTTTGCAAAATGTTAGCCTCCTAAATAACTTTTTTATTTTCGCAATTTTATGTTAACGCTTACTTTAGAGCTTCACAACACGTCAATTGCTCTATATGCAACAAGGGGTAAATTTTTGAAACTTTTTAAAAACCCTCAAAAACCTGAAAGGACAATAGCTAAATTTCTAAATTTTTCAAACATTTACTTTTCTTTTGTAAATTTCTTTGATATATTTTCCACTATAAAGCAACCATGTTTAACATATAGCAACATAAAGGAGGATTTGAAATGGCTTTAAAGACAAATGAGGAGAGTTACCTTTCATCTGTAAAAAATGCATTACGTATATTGAGATGCTTTTCCATGGACGAACCAGAAAAAAAAATAAGCGACATTTCGGTATCACTTGGTCTTAATAAAAGTACGGTCAGCCGAACCATGGCTACATTAGCCAGTGAAGGATTCGTCTTTAAAGATCCTGAAAGCAAAAAGTATCGTTTGGGGCTGTCCATTCTCTCCCTTGGAGGTATTGTAAACAGCCAAATGGATATATACAGAGAGTCCCAGCCTGTTTTAAATAAAATCGTACAGGAATTGGGAGAGACTGCCCATATTTCGGTTTTAGATAACAATGAAGTCATTTATTTGCAAAAGGTTGAATGCAATCACCCTGTGAGATTCCTGACACATGTCGGCAGAAGAAATCCCCTCTACTGTACAAGCTCAGGGAAGGCACTGCTTGCCCATGCAAAAGAAGATGTTTTTAATGCAGTTCTCAATAAAGGCCTTGAACAACATACTAAAACGACGATTACTGACCCCGAGAAGCTTAAATCTCATTTATTGCAAATTAGAGAACAAGGGTATTCCTGGAGCAATGAGGAGTATCTTGAAGGGGTAAATTCCATTGCAGCACCAATCTATGATTATAAGGGCAGAGTCATTGCCGCTTTAGCGATTGTAGGTCCAAAACAAAGAATCCAGCAGAGCAAGATTAAGAACTATTCAAAAAGGGTCATAATTGCTGCCGATGAAATATCCAGCAGAATGGGATATTGGAAATAGTAGATTAATAAAAACGAGAGGAGTAATTTTATATGTTCGATTTTCATACACACTTTATTCCACCGGAGGTACTTGACTGGGTGAAAGAGAATCAAACTGCAGTAAAAGCGGAGTGGATTAAAAAATCACCTGAGAAAGATGAATTTTTAATAGTCAATAATAAATGGGGCTTTGAATTAAAACCAGAATTTTATCACTTTGATTTATTTAACAAAAAACAATTTAATGCCGGGGTAACTCACTCTTTGATATCACCCATTCCTCAGCTATTTATGTATGACTTTCCTCAAGAAATTACAGCAGAAATATCTCTTGTATATAATCAATCATTAGCTAATTTGGCATCCTCAGCACCAGAAAAAACAGCTGCTCTTGCAACCTTGCCATTGAACAACCCTGAAATGGCTGCTGATGAATTGGAAAGAGCCATTAACCTAGGGCTTAAAGGGGCAATTATTGGACCTGGTCTATCAGAAAGAATGCTTTCGGATGAATATTTCAAACCATTTTTTGAAACGGCAAACAGGATGAAAGCCATTCTTTTCATTCACCCGCTTTTAAGTGAAGATCCTCGCCTCAAAACAAAAATGATGCCAAATTTAATTGGGGTTCCTTGGGAAACTACCGTTTGTGCAACAGATATCTTACTTAGCGGGATGATTGATAACTTTCCAGATGTTAAGATTTTATTTGCTCATGGCGGAGGTTTCCTTCCTTACCAGATTGGACGGCTTGATAAAGGCTATGAACAATGGAATCAGGTATCCTCAAACTTGGATGCGCCTCCATCCCAATATATAAAACGATTTTGGTTTGATACAGTTTTGTGGAACCCTGCTGGATTGGATTTCTTGGTAAAAACAGTTGGAGAGAATAGAGTTGTTCCTGGATCAGATTACCCTTTTGACTTATGTGAAACCCCTCCAATTTATAAGAACACCAAAGGGGCGTCATCTTTACTGGAACCTATCAAAAATTCCATTTAACCCGGTTAATAATTTTTCAATGATTTTCATATAGCGCAACTTTGCTATTCTTTAAAAAAATCCATGCTGTTATACTAAGTGCGTAGAAACGTGTAAGCGTTGCCATTATTAAGGAGGGGGTAATGAAATGCAGCAATCACAAAGTATTGCAAACAGCCTCATCAGTGAAGAGATTAGTAAAAGCTTTATTAACGGAGTATGGACTGAAGGAAAAAGCGGGAGAATCTATGAAATTTTGAATCCTTATGACCACAGTGTCGTCACCACTGTGAAGCTGGCGACAAAAGGTCAGCTGGCTGAAACGTTCGAAATTGCCAGCCGTGCCCAAAAAAAATGGGCTGCCTCTACTGTTGAGGAAAGAAGAGAGGTCCTTTCAAAGGCGGCTGCCTATTTAAAAGAAAACCGAGAAGAAATTACGGCAATTATTCAAAGAGAAACTGGCAGTACTATACTAAAGAGCAATATTGAATTGCATCTTGCCATCGAGTTCCTTGAAGAAGCTATTAACTACGCTGATGAAGTTAATAAGGTAAGAGAAGTTGCAGGATCAGATGAAAAGCTTAACCACATCCATCGCTTACCACTAGGGGTCATTGCCTCAATTTCTCCGTTTAACTTTCCATTGAATCTCTCAATGAGAACTATTGCACCTGCCATCGCTCTAGGGAATAGTGTTGTTCATAAGCCAGATGTTCAAGTTGCCCTTTCTGGCGGTTCGATTATAGCCAAAGCTTTTGAACACGCGGGGCTTCCGAAAGGTGTTCTTAACATCGTCTTAACTGATATTAATGAAATCGGAGACAGCATGCTGACTAATCCGCATTCAAAACTAATAAGTTTTACTGGTTCCTCTGCTGTAGGCCGTCAAATCGGAGCTATTGCTGGCCGAAATTTAAAAAGAGTTGCTTTGGAGCTGGGAGGTAACAGCCCGCTGATTGTCCTTTCAGACGCGAATGTCGATCAGGCAGTGAATGCTGCAATATTCGGCAAGTTCATCCACCAGGGCCAAATATGTATGATTGTAAACCGGATCATCGTCCATAAAGACATATACAATGATTTTACAGAAAAATTTATAGACCGAGCGAAGTCCCTGCCATATGGAGATCCAAGCGACCCTAATACTGTTATAGGTCCTCTTATCAACGAACGCCAATTGGAGAAGGCTATTCAGTATATTGAAACAGCAAAGCAGGAAGGCGCGACACTCGCTTTAGAAGGCCAGCGGATTGGCAATGTTATTACACCTTTTGTTTTTACTGATGTGGATAATTCCAGTAAACTGGCACAGACTGAATTATTTGCCCCAATTGCCACCATTATTAAAGCTGATTCAGACGAACATGCTATTAATATGGCCAATGATACAGAATATGGTTTAAGCTCCGCTATTTTTACAAGCGATTTAGCTCGAGGAGAAGAATTAGCTCTAAAAATTGATAGTGGAATGACGCATGTGAATGATCAAACTGTAAATGACGCACCCCATATTCCATTTGGAGGAAATAAGGCTAGTGGATTAGGAAGGTTTGGAAACCCATGGGTTGTTGAGGAATTTACCGTCACCAAATGGGTGTCGATACAAACTAAAGATAGGCACTATCCATTTTAATAACACTGGAAAACGGGCATATAAATGTCCGTTTTCTGCATTTTGATAATTGCTCCCCATTTCCTCTTATAAAATAATATTAAAGGAACGATTGTTTTAAGAATCTTTCCTATTATCTCCTTCTAAAACTTCGAATGATTTTTTACGCAAACGGTTGCATCATTTTTCTACCCGTGTTATTTTAAGATAATAATAAAGCTAAATAGTATTTTCACGGAATAAATTCATTCATATATCGAAATTTTTTTCGTCAAATTATGAAAATACTTTTTTAGACCATTTAATGAAAGCCCATACAATAAGGGAGAGAAGAACGATGAAAAAACTATTTTCTTTTGATTTCTGGCAAAAGTTTGGGAAAGCATTACTTGTTGTAGTGGCCGTAATGCCAGCTGCAGGTATTATGATTTCACTTGGAAAGCTTGTTGGCATGACGGGGACTGACATCGCATTTGTGCAAGCGATTGCACGAGTGCTGGAGGATATCGGATGGGCCATCATTACAAATCTTCATATCTTATTCGCAGTTGCAATTGGCGGTTCCTGGGCTAAGGAACGTGCAGGCGGAGCGTTTGCAGCTCTCATTGCTTTCATTCTGATTAATAGAATCACAGGCGCTATATTCGGAGTAAAGTCCGACATGTTAGGTAATCCTGAGGCTGCGGTAAAATCCCTGTTTGGACAAGACCTTATTGTCCCGGACTATTTCACTTCTGTTTTAGGCGCACCAGCATTGAATATGGGAGTATTCGTCGGAATTATCTCAGGTTTTCTTGGAGCCAATTTATTTAACAAGTATTATAACTATGATAAATTGCCAAATTCACTTTCCTTTTTCAATGGAAAGCGCTTTGTTCCCTTCACTGTAATTGTCGGCTCTGTTGCAGCTGCGTTGGTCTTATCGATTGTGTGGCCATTTATTCAAGGATTATTAAATGATTTCGGACAATGGATTGCTACATCACGAAATACGGCGCCTGTTATTGCTCCATTTGTTTTTGGTGCACTGGAACGATTGCTTCTTCCATTTGGATTGCATCATATGCTGACTGTCCCAATTAATTACACGGAGCTTGGCGGAACTTACAAAATCCTGACAGGCTCTAATGCAGGTTCAACGGTGGCTGGACAAGATCCGCTATGGCTTGCATGGATTGCTGACTTAAATAACTTTTTGACTGCAGGAGATACAGAAAGCTACAAGCAGCTGCTGAATGATGTTACTCCTGCCCGTTTCAAGGTAGGCCAAATGATTCTATCCGCTGCTGCCCTGCTGGGAATTGCGCTTGCAATGTACCGCAATGTAGATCATGAAAAAAAGAAGAAATACAAATCGATGTTCTTATCTGCTGGTTTGGCAGTATTCCTGACTGGAGTAACTGAACCAATCGAATTTATGTTCATGTTTGCTGCTCCTCTTCTTTATATCGTGTATGCAGTTATGACAGGTCTGGCCTTTGCAATTGTTGATATTATAAATATCCGTGTCCATTCTTTCGGCATCATTGAATTGATTACAAGAACACCAATGATTTTAAAAGCTGGCTTATGGCTGGATCTTGTAAACTTTGTAATTGCCTGTCTAATATTCTTCGGGTTAAACTTTGGTGTTGCCAATTTTATGATCCGAAAATTCAACTTCCCTACACCGGGACGTAATGGAAACTATATTGAAGAAGAAAATACCGCTGCATCATCGGATACTTCAGTCAATAAGAATTCACTAGCCCCAGTGTTAATTGAATTATTAGGCGGAAAAGAAAATATTGAAGATGTTGATGCCTGCATGACCCGCTTGCGTGTCACTGTAAAGGACACTTCATCAGTTGCTGGTGAACAGGACTGGAAGAAGAATGGAGCTTTAGGTCTTCTCGTTAAGGACAAAGGCGTTCAGGCAATTTATGGGCCCAAAGCAGATGTCCTTAAATCTGATATACAGGACTTGCTGGGAGCTTAACAATGAAATTATTAACTCTAAACTGCCACTCATGGCAGGAGGATCAGCAGCTGGAAAAAATAAAAATTCTTGCTGAGGCAATTAAAGAGAACCTCTATGATGTCATCGCTCTGCAGGAAGTCAGCCAGCATATCAAAGCCCCTTTGATAGACGGCCATATCAGAGAAGATAATTATGCACTGTTGTTAATTGAAGAATTGAGAAAAATAGGTGTGAAAGATTACGTTTTTAAATGGGATTTTTCACATATTGGCTACGATATATATGAAGAAGGTCTTGCAATCATAACAAGGCATGAAATAAAAGAAGATCAATCATTTTTCATTACAAAAAACCGAGACCAGAAACACTGGAAGACACGGAAAATAGTTGGTATTAAATTACTTCATCAAGATAAGCCCATCTCCTTCTATTCTTGTCATCTCGGCTGGTGGCACGATCAAGAAGAGTCCTATAAATTCCAGGTTGAATCTCTACTTTCACAAGTCCCAAAGGATGAATCCGCCATTTTAATGGGAGATTTCAACAGCTCCGCTTATGTCCGCAATGAAGGTTATGACTTTCTGACAGGCAATGGGCTCTACGACACTTATGAATTAGCTTCCAGGAAGGATTCTGGTGTTACTGTTAGAGGAAAGATTGCCGGCTGGGAGAACAATAAACATGATATGCGGATTGATTTAATTCTTTCGGCTCAGCCTATACAGCCGAAATATTCTCGGGTTATTTTTAACGGCATACACAAACCCATCATTTCAGATCATTATGGCGTTGAAATTGAAATATAGGCAAAAGTCCCTGACAACTCTGTCAGGGACTCTTTTTACACTTTTAGCTTGTAGATGGGCTTAGGATGGAAGGCCTGAAAGAGCTCACCTGTTGGTTCGAAACCAACTTTCTCATAAACACGAATAGCCGGCTCATCCTCCTTGATGACTGATATGTAGATTTCATTACAAGCATACAGCTCTTTCATTTCCTTTATCACAAGTTTTATAGCCGGTATACCGTACCCTTTTAAGACAAAAAAGCCTCCCTGCTTAAATAAAACAGGGAGACTTTCGCAGTATTATTTCTTCCGTTTCTTTGTCAATCTGCCTAATAGGAAAGCTCCTGCGGCCACACCAATCACAGTATTGGTTTTCTTAGTAAATACCTGCTTGGCAACAAGGTTTAAATTCTGCGGCCTTTCAGCCAGACGCCTCATGAAGTAGCCGTACCAGTCATTCCCAAAAGGTACATAGGTACAGAAATTATAGCCTTCACCAGCAAGCTTCAGCTGCATATCCTTGCGGAAGCCATAAAGCATTTGAAATTCAAATTTCTCTTTAGGGATATTGTTAGCCCTTACAAAATCTTTTATATGATTAATTACTTTATGGTCATGTGTTGCAATAGATGTAAATTTGCCATTCAGCAAATGCCATTCTATTAATTTTATAAAGTTAGCATCGATGTCACTTTTGTCCTGATAAGCAATTTCCTCAGGCTCCTTATAAGCCCCTTTTACAATTCGCAAGCGGAAATCCTTATATTTCATTAAATCTTCTTCAGCACTCAGGAAATAGGCTTGAATAACTGTACCTATGTTATTATATTCTTTAGATAATTCATCCAGTATATCAAAGGAAGGCTGCAAACGCTTAGAGTCTTCCATATCCATATTCACAAAAATACCATAATGGCTTGCTCTCTCTACTATCTCCCTAACATTTTCAAGACAGAAAGAGAAGTCGATATCCAGGCCTAATTGGGAAGGCTTTAAAGATATATGTGCATCCACCTGATTTTCATGAATGGCTTCTATCACTTCAATTATTTGTTTCTTCGCTTCTGCCGCCTCTTCTTTTTTATATACAAATTCCCCGAGGTTATCGACAGTACAAGAGATGCCATGAGCGTTAAGCTCTTTTATGCTTTGAATTGCTTCATCTAAATTTGTTCCCGCAACTACACTCTGCGCTCCCAATTTCAACCCATATTTCTTTGCAGCGCTATTCAGAAATTCGTTTTGGGAAAGGCCGATAAACAGATCTTTCAACATAGAAATATCCCCTAACTCTTGTAATTTCACAATGAAATTATAGCATAGATTTTTAATAAAAATTATTTTGTGAATTTTTATATTTTAACGATTCCCTATCACTGTTTCGTTAAAACATTGCAGGGGTTCCCACTTTAAAAGCAACCCCCTGTAAACAAAAAAAGTGCCTGGCTATCGGCAGCCAGACACTTTAAGTATGATTCCGACTGGGTTCGAACCAGCGACCTCTACCCTGTCAAAGTGGCAAACAGTCACGGAAGCAATAGTGACTGTCGGTACTGCTGTCCTTCCTTCTACATGACAATCACTCCTTTCACTGCATAAGAAAAGCCACCCTCTAAAGGGCAGCTTATTTTGGCCATTGATAATGTTTAGCTTGTTAGCTATCCTCGATTCCCCTTGTTGTAGGATCATATAAGGCATTCCACACACTCACCATTATTAGCAGTAAAACATACGGATTAGAAAATACTCCGTCAACAAATTAAAAACTGATCCCCAAGTATTGAGGTCCTGTGCAGTTCAGCACCCCTCCAATGTTATAATTTGATGTAGGTAGGTCAGGAGGAGTCCTGGCTTTTTTGTATTTACAAATCATTTTTTATTTTTTTCAGGTATCCTGGAATAATTGACTTATTTCCACAGTTACTGCAATATACTCCGTCAACCCCTTTGATAAAGTAAGTTTCCATGATGTATTGCGGGATTGGCCGAGGCACACCACATTCAGAACAAAACAATAAATAGCTTGTTTTTTTCTCGGTCATATCTCTTCCCCCCTATAAATAGCATTAACTCCTATTAATATAGTTCGGGAAGTGCTTACCTTTTCCTGTTGGAAAGAACGCAAATCTAGATCTTTATCATATGTTTCAATTTATTATTTCCTACTAGCTCTCGATTAAGTATAATTATCTAAATTAACTATAAAGGATGGAACGTTATGTTCAAAAAACTCTTTGGAAAAAACTTTACAGCTGCTGAATTCTGGATTTGGTTTGAAAAGAATTCACAAGACTATTATCAGTTGAAAGAAGAAAAGTTAAATTCATTGTTCTACAAACTAGATAAACAGTTATCTAAGATAAATGAGGATATAGCTTTTGAATTTAGTGCTGATTTAATCGATGGAAAGAGAGAGTTTATTATAAGCGCTGATGGTATCCTGTCTGCCTTTACAGATGTCATTGACCTAGTTGAAAAAGCACCGAAACTTGACGGCTTTAAAATAATTGCTTTTCGCCCCAAAAGTGATGTTGATGATATTTCGACTATCGAGTACGAGGATATTAGTTTAGGGCCTGATGATGTATTTTTCACTTACCGAAAAAATGGTGACACGTTAGACATTGTTCTATATCTCAAAGGTTACGATTCTGATTTTGAAGAGTGGGAAAACGCAGCCTTTATATTATTAGACACTATAATTGGAGAGTATGATGTTGCTACTAAAATAGGAAGTATTGATATGCTACCTTATAAAGGAAGTCCTAAATTAAAACCTATTTTAGAATTACCCTCATTAATAGATAGGGAAGTATCGGGGATAAGCTTTTAAAGCTTTCCTTTTTTTTTGCACCCAATTTAACTTTTCTTATTTTCTGTTTGTTATTAACTTCAGATGATATTACAATTCCTAAAAAATGTTATAATTCGAGATAACTACTCCCTAATTGAGGTGATTTCTAATTGTCAAATACAACTCAACTCTATTTAAATATTTTTAGTGCATCTTGTTTTACCATATTAACATTTATGCATTTTATAGATGTTTGGACAGCCAGTTCAACTACAGAAGTGCTATTCTTCATTGCTATGGTCACCACCCTCTTAGGAACCGGTTTTGAACTACACCGATATCTAAATAAAAAATAAGTGATGGAAACTTACCTGATGGCAAATTGGGTCAAATGTAAACAACTGTAATTAATTGAAACTTTTCAAAATATCTACCGTAAACTAACTAACGAAATAAGGAAGAATGGATATGCATTGGAGAAAATACTTTATTCACTTTTATTCCAGCCCTTTTAATATTTATAGTTTCGTTATTTCTTTGTCACCTATGGTGATCGAAGAGCTAAAAAAATTTCTTATACACTGGAAAAAAGAAATGCGTATGAGAGATTTGTGGATTGAACATGAGCATGAATTTGTCTTTTGCAATGAGAACGGAAAACACTATTATCCCACTACCCCTACTACCTGGTAGAAACGATTTACTGACCGGGCTGGTGTCCGATTTATCAGGTTACATGATCTGCGACACACATCAGCAACCCTATTAATAAATCAGGGTGTTCACGCAAAAATCATTTCAAAGAGACTTGGTCATTCAAATATCCGTATAACCATGGATAAATATGGACATTTTTTACAAACTGCAGAACAGGGAGCAGCTAACAAATTAGACTCACTTTTTAAACGGCATAAAAATAGCATTTAAAAATTCCGTCAACAATTGGGGTTTACTCTATATTTTTAAGAATATAGAAAAAGCCTAGAACCATTGAGGCTCTAGGCTTTTAACTGATGATTCCGACTGGGTTCGAACCAGCGACCTCTACCCTGTCAAGGTAGCGCTCTCCCAGCTGAGCTACGGAATCGTTATGATATTCCCTGTATTGGGGACAATATAAAATATACTTCTTTCTAACATAAAAGTCAATACCTATATTTCATCCATAAACTATAAGGTTATCAGCTTGGAAACTAGATTACATTCCCATTACAAATTCTGCATTTATGCCTTAAAGGTATCTTTTTAAGAGTATATGCTTTATAATGCCCTCTATATGATTCTTTTGTTAGCTGAATCAAATCATACAGGGTTACGGAAGGAGAAATATTAATGAAAAAACTAATGTATCCCTTTTTACTAGTATTAATATCTGCCGTTTTAGCTGCTTGTGGAGCTGATGATGAAAGCAAGAGTGCAGATAAAAAAGAGGAAGCGAAAACAGCTGAAACCGACCAGCAGGACCAACAGAAGCAAATGGAAGAAATGCAAAAGAAAATGGACAAACAAAAGCTTGATGAAGAAAAGACTGTTGCAATCGTTAATGACCAGGAAATCCTTGGCCGCGAGTATAACAGCGTGCTTACTTCATCACAAATGATGTATCAGCAAATGGGACAAGACCCTACTACCAAAGATGCTGCAGATAAAATCAAGGAGCAGACACTCGACAGTCTAGTCGGCCAGACACTTCTTCTCCAAGAGGCAGACAAAAAAGGCTACAAAGCTTCTGATGAAGAAGTCAAAAAGCAGCTGGAAGAAACAAAAGGACAATTCAAGGACGACAAGGAATTCGAAACAGCAATGAAACAGGCTGGCCTTAACCCTGACTCATTAGAGAAGGAAATTGCCAACAATATTAAATATACGAAATATATTAATGGCGAGATTAAACCAGGGGAAGTTACAGATGCTGAAATTCAGAAATTCTATGATGAATATGCCAGCCAGGGTGGTGCTGAAGGACAGGAGCCGCCTAAATTGGAGGAAGTAAAGCCTCAGATCAAGCAGCAGCTCGAACAGCAAAAACAGCAGGATATGCTGGTTAAGCATGTAGAAGAATTGAAGAAAAGTGCAAAAATTGATATTAAGGTATAAGTATCTTTAAAACAGTTCCCATTTGGGAGCTGTTTTTATGTGTTAGAGTATTAATAAAAGTGCTATTCCCCATACTGGCTTATGAATACTCAATAAGTTTCTTCCTTTTCTTTCCCTTGAGAATTTATTTAATTACGGTAATATTTATTGGGGAGGATACAACATGATTAAACACACAACATTCATTCAAATAATTGCAGGTTATTTTATTCTCACTCTCGGTGTCTCATTAATTATCTTATCCAATCTCGGTGCAGGTGCCTGGGACACTGTTTATGTTGGCCTTTTTAATAAGTTCGGTCTGACAATCGGAACATGGTCATTTCTGGTAACAGCATCCCTTATATTCTTCAATGCTCTGCTGACCTGGGAAAAGCCCCAGTTTAAATCATTTATTGGAACCATTTTAGCGAGTGTGGGGATCGATTTTTGGATGGAGCTTGTTTTCAGCGGCATCACAGTTACAAGCTTTTCCCTTCAGATCCTTGCCTTCATCACAGGTGTCTCATTTCTGGGCTTCGGGGTATCTATATATATCCGTCCGCAATTATTCAGCGGCCCAATTGATGGATTAATGATCGCAACTGCCAAAAGGCTAAATATCAGCATTAAGACCGCACGTATAATTAATGAATTATTGGCATTGGCCATTGGCCTTATTTTAGGCGGTCCAGTTGGATTAGGCACATTGTTCGTTGCCGTCTTTTTAGGCTATGCCATACAATACGGCACTGTTTTGCTTAATCACTTGAAAAATAAGGGTTTAAAGATTATTTAAAAGACTTCACTTGTGAAGTCTTTTTTATACGAACAAATTTTCGCACCCTACTTGATAAGGAACACGCGTTCGTGTATAATGTAAATAAAAGTAAGGGGGGATTTCTCTATGAAAGGAATTCTTTATCGAGCTATGGAAGAGAGAAAGCCTGTGGAAATCATTTATCTCTCCAAACGCAATTCATTTACACAAAGAAAAATATTAATAAAAGAACTTCGAGGCAGCACGATTTTAGCCTATTGTTTATATAGAAAACAAATGCGCATTTTCAACTTGAACCATATCATGTCCATTTTGCCCGAAAAGAAAGCTCGCCAGATCAGCTAAAAGGAGCCTTCTTTCAAAATATTTCATTTTATTCATCAAAGCCTGTATTTCACATGGAAGTACGGCTTTTTATTATGCTCCTTTCTTTCCCCGATTATCTGGTCCTCATTCGGGTATATACTCTCTAACCGGGATTTGGCCCTTAAATAATTTAAGCTAAAGAAAGGAAGGATTTTATGAAAAGCTACTCATTGATTGCTGCTTTGTTTTCAGCAATCCTTATACTGGCAGGCTGTAATCCGAATGAAGAGCAAATTGTAGAGGATGAAGACAAGAATAATCCTTCTACGGAAGAACAGCGGGCGAAAACAGAGGAAGCTCCGGGAGATAACAAAAAGATCACTGAAGAAGTTGGTTTAGGAGACACACGGGATCTTTTCACAAAGGCTTATGGGGAAAATAAAAATAATAATGAAATTGCCCGCTTCAATGGAGACAGTATGCTGGTAGAGTTTCAAACGCATCGGGCAGTAAATGTTGAGCTGCAATTTGAAGATATGGAAAAAGATATGAGTAATGAAGAGGTTCTTGCTTTTATCGAAAAACGCATTCCGAAAGATGCTGAAGAGGTTAACAGATTTAAAGAAGATAACAATGAGCGTGAAATCATTGAATATAAAAGCGAACTATTAAAAGAAACCCTCAGTGATGAAGTATATGAAGGAGATGAACCCGGTACATTCTCTGTGTTATTAACCAGCAGCGAAGATGATTTTGTTAATGCCACCCTTTCAATCGGCCATAGCGATCAGGGATCCTGACAGGCTATAAGCTGCAGAAGCAAAAAGGAAGGATCTCATATGTGAGCATCCTTCCTTCTTTAATTATTATGCTGTTTGCGGCTTTGCCTGATCGTCTTTTTTAATGAAGACCTGCAATGCAATCAACAGGATAAAAATAACTAATCCTACAATATCAGTAACCCCTTCAGGGTAGATAAGCAATAGTCCCCCTGCAATTCCCAGCAGTCTTTCAAAAATATTCAATTTACGCAGCCAGTAGCCAATTACCCCAGCGCCGATTGCCATCATACCTGCCAAAGCGGTGAATACTACCCAGATTAAATAATACCAGGTTGTATCAATCATCAATAATTCCGGTGAAAGGACAAACATGTATGGAATAATAAAAGCCCCTATGGCAAGCTTTGAAGCTGTTACTCCCGTCTTTATCGGATCTCCGCCGGATACACCAGCCGCCGCAAATGCTGCAAGAGCAACTGGAGGTGTGACATCTGCCACAATACCGAAGTAGAACACAAATAAGTGAGCAGATAAATCAGGTACGCCCAGAAGGATGATTGCTGGGGCAGCTATAGTTGATGTAATAACATAGTTTGCAGTTGTTGGTGATCCCATTCCAAGGATAATCGCTGCAACCATTGTCAGCATCAAAGTCGGGATCAACAGTCCGCCCGAAAGATCAAGGAGGCCATTCGCCATCTTTAATCCAAGACCTGTCTTTACAACTACCCCAACAATAATACCTGCCGCAGCAGTTGCTGCAGCAACGCCCAAAGCCGTGCGTGCACCATCAACTAAAGCATCGATAGCATCTCTGAATCCAATGCGCGTTTCCTTGCTAATCATACTTACTGCAACCGTAATTACAATTGACCAAAGAGCTGCACGTATTACACTCATTCCGCTCATTAGCAGGATGATAACTGCCAAAATCGGCAGCAGCAGATAAATCTTCTTCAATACTTCCTTACGGTTAGGCATCTCTTCATCTTTCAGCCCTCTAAGTCCTACACGTTTTGCTTCGAAGTGAGTCATTATCCAGACCCCGGCAAAATATAGAAGGGCTGGAATAGCAGCTGCCTTGGCAATATCCCAGTATGTAATGCCGCCGCCAATAAACTCAACCATCAGGAATGCAGCAGCACCCATGATTGGAGGCATAATCTGGCCGCCGGTTGATGCAGTCGCTTCAACTGCGCCGGCGAATTCTTTCTTGTAGCCCAGCTTTTTCATCATTGGGATGGTAAAAGAGCCTGAAGTTACTACGTTAGCTACAGAACTACCGCTGATTGTTCCCTGTAGAGCACTTGAGAAAATGGCAACCTTCGCCGGTCCGCCAGTTCTCTTTCCGGCGATGGATACAGCCAAATCATTAAAATACTGCCCTACACCCGTTTTTACAAGGAATGAACCAAATAACAAGAATAGGAATATAAACGTAGCAGATACGCCTAATGGAGTACCTAGGATTCCCTCGGTCGTAAAGAACATGGTCTGCACCAATCTTTCTAAATCAAGACCGCGGTGCGCCAAAAATGCCGGCATATATGGCCCGAACATAGCATAGGCAAGAAAAATGACGGCAATAATGGTTATTGGAAGTCCAACCGCTCGCCTGGTCGCTTCCAGTACCAGAAGAACTGCAATTAGTCCTACATAAAAATCAATCTCGGTCAGACGGCCAGCCCTCATGACAATTTCATCAATAAAAAGCGGCCAATAAGCTCCTACCGCAATACCCAGTATAGCTAAAATGATATCGTACCAGGCAACTTTATGCTTTCGTCCCCTGTCTTTCTTCCTTGCAGGGAATAATAGAAATATTAGGGCTAATGCAAAACCTAAATGAATCGAACGCTGCAGCTGGGCTGTAAGCATCCCGAAAACCCCTGTATATAAATGGAACAGTGAAAATGCTAAAAGCCCAAAAAAGACGATCCAGCCTAATACTCCTCCTAATTTCCTTGTACCAGCCTCTGGATCGTATTTTTCCAGCAATTTCTGCTGCTCCTCAAGTGATAATGTTTCCCCTTTATTTTCCAAGGATATTCACTCCTTTCAACACCTCGAATAAGTTTATTTTTTTTGCCTTTATCCGTACCCATGTGCCAGGTTCGATATAGTCTGTAAGGACATATTCTTCGCCTTGCAAGATCATTCTGTGATTCGCTCTGACCTTACCCAGCCTTAAGTCAAATGAAGGAAAAAACCTTTTCATATTCTTAATATAATATTTGCCGTCCTTTTGTTCAAATGTTTCTCCATCTGAAGCATTCTCAGGCATGCCGATGGCAAAATCCTCATACATGAGTTCAAACAATTTAATCCTTCCATCCTCGGTTATAGTATAGCTTTCTACAACATCTGTAAGGTGGATGGAATGTGTATACTTTATCTTAAAGGTTCTGTCCTCTTTAATCAGGAAATAAGCAATCACCTTTCCTTTGTTTTGATACTCAAAAACAACTGCCTGCTTAATGGGTATGAAGAACATGATTGCGATGGTTAAGATTACGAGGAGTGCCAGGACCGCTTTTTTATTCCCTGGCTTATTAAAGTTCATGGAACCTCCACCTAAAAAATATTGTCATCTTTTACAATTGGTTGCCATTTCAATTAAAAATTAATTGACCGGCGCAATCACCTTAAAAGGTTTTACAGCCGGCCAAATTTCATCATTGGATTATGTTATTGAAAGATTATTCAGCTTTAAAGCCTTTTTCGTCAAAGTACTTTTTAGCACCAGGGTGCAGTTCAATGCCAGTACCTTTGACAGCATTTTCAGCCTTAATCATTTTTCCTTTGGCATGTGTAACTTTGTCAAGGTTCTCAAAGATTGCTTTTGTAACATCGTAAACTACATCGTCTGAAAGGTCATTAGAAACAACAAGCATTGCCTGTACTGCTACTGTTGGCACAGCTTCTGCAAGCTTATATGTTCCAGATGGCACTTCATCCTGTACATAGTAAGGATATTTTTCGATTAATGCATCGATTTTATCCTGTTCAATCGGAACGATCACAACATCTTCAGTTGCAGAAAGTCCTTCAACAGCACCTGTTGGAGTTCCTGCTGTAACGAATGCTGCATCAATATTGCCATCCTGTATTCCGGCAGTTGACTCATCAAAAGAAAGATCCTGCTTTTGAATGTCATCCAATTTGATTCCGTGCACTTCAAGAATCTGTTCTGCATTCGCAGCAGTTCCTGAACCAGGAGCTCCTATTGAAACTTTTTTGCCTTTTAAGTCTTCAACAGATTTAATGCCAGATTTTGCAGTAGTAACGATCTGGATCGTTTCCGGATAAAGCGTGCCGATCGCACTCACATTATCCACTGCTGCACCTTCAAACATTAATTTTCCTTCTTGTGCATATGAAGCAATATCTGTTTGAGAGAAAGCAATCTCAGCATTGCCATCTTTCAGTGTGTTCATGTTCTCTGCAGATGCACCTGAAACTTCAGCATTTGTATCAATGCCTGTAGCATCAGAAATAATCTCAGCGAATGATCCGCCCAGCGGATAGTATGTACCGCCTGTTCCACCAGTCACGATGCTCATGAATTTAGGCTTGTCTGCGCCGCCGCCTTCTCCATCGCCGCCGCCTTCATCTTTTCCGCCTCCGCAGGCTGCAAGAACCATAGAAAGCGCTAACAGCAGAGCTGTGGCTAGGAATATACTTCTCTTTTTCATCCTATTTCCCCCTTATAAAGATTAGATTTTATCAATTATATACTAACATAAACCTTATCTGAATTGTCAAATGATCCCTCCTTGCTTTTAAAATTGCTGTTAATTGTCTTTTTGCAACTGATTCACCCCATTTGTTAATTTTATCCAAAATAAAGCGGCATGACCCATGAATGAGAATGCAAGGAAAAAGCAATTCCTATATATATATGATAAAATCTCATTGTAAACTCTTACATAACATAACAGAACTAAACGGAGGAACAAAAAATGATGGATTACCCTAGAGGATCAATACAAGATATTGCAATCGAGAGCAAGGAACTGGGTGAAGAGGTCGAGCTGCTCATTTATTTGCCCGCATCCTTCTCACCTTTATATAAATACACTGTTGTCATAGCCCAGGATGGCAAAGATTACTTCCAGCTTGGCAGAGTCGGGCGCATCGCGGATGAATTACTAAAAGATAAAGAAATTGAAAATATCATCATTGTTGGTGTCCCTTATAAAAACGTCAAAGACAGATGGAAGAAATATCATCCGGACGGCGAACAGCATAATGCTTATATTCGTTTCCTTGCACACGAGCTGGTTCCATATCTTGACCGAGAATTCCCTACTTATCAAATGGGGATGGGACGTGCCCTTATGGGAGACTCACTTGCGGCAACTGTTTCATTAATGGCGGCCCTGCAATACCCTAATACTTTTGGGAGGTTAATTCTTCAATCACCTTATGTTGACACCTCCGTTACAGAGGCAGTGCAGGAATTTACGCAGGCCCACCTTCTTAATATTTATCACGTTATCGGGAAAGGCGAATCATCTGTAAAGACCACAGGGGGTGAAGAGAAAGATTTTCTTACTCCAAATCGGGAGCTTTCCAGTTTATTTAAGCAGAAACAATTCCCTTACTTCTATGATGAATTTGATGGAAATCATACATGGACCTACTGGCAGCCTGATTTAAAAAGGGCGCTAAAGTCTATGTTTTAACTTTGATGTGTAAAAAGACCTATTCATTCGCTATAAAAAGATTATCTTGACATACTGTTTTTTATTATGAAAAAAGGTATAATTATATATTGAATTTAGAAAATTTGCTATAATAGACCAACCAAGTGTTTTTCATTTCATTTTAGCCTGCCAGTTATAAAAAATACTGAACATGGAGGTTGTTGTATGAACACTAATTACGGCATAGTTATTTTCCCGTCAAAAAAATTGCAGGATTTGGCCAATTCTTATAGAAAGCGGTATGATCCGCATTATGCTTTAATTCCTCCGCATGTAACATTAAGATCACGCTTTGAAGCATCTGAAGAAGAAATAAAACAGCTGACGGAAACACTTCATGGAATAGCGAAGAAACACGAGCCATTTCATATAAATGCTACAAAAATCAGCTCTTTCCAGCCTGTCAACAATGTCATTTATTTTAAAATTGAGCCTTCAGCCCAGCTCGAAGAGTTACATATTGAACTGAATGATCATATTAGCGGCGATACACCTGAATATAATTTTGTTCCCCATATTACCATCGGACAAAAACTCTCCAATGATGAACATTCCGATGTATATGGGAGCTTAAGAATGCAGCCTGTTAATCACGAAGAGGTTGTGGATCGTTTTCATCTTCTATATCAGCTGGAAAACGGCTCATGGACCGTTTATGAAACATTCAGGCTAGGAAAGGAATAGTGAAAAGTGGAAGTAAGAATAGTCTCATCTGAACAAGAATTGCACGATGCCTTCTCAGTAAGGAAACAAGTTTTTATCAACGAGCAAAATGTTCCTGAAGAAGAGGAAATCGATCAGTTCGAAGACGAAGCAGTCCATTTTGTACTATATAATAATGGCATGCCTGCAGGTGCCGGAAGATTTCGCACTGTTGACGGCAATGGCAAAGTGGAAAGAATATGCGTTCTGAAGGAGAACCGTCAGAGCGGCTCAGGAAAAGCAATAATGGATAAAATCGAAGAGCATGCTAAGAAACAAGGCTTGCCTGCCTTAAAATTAAATGCCCAGACGCAGGCTATCCCTTTTTATGAAAAGCTCGGCTATCAGGTAATCTCGGAAGAATTCATGGATGCCGGGATTCCCCACCGTACAATGAAAAAAACGATATAGCGGAAAAGCTTCTGCCAGGATGGCAGGAGCTTTTTTGTATGCAATAATTTGGGGCATTCTGCAAACACTATTCCAGATACAGCATTTTAAGGAGTGGTTTGAATGGAATATTTGCATATCGTAAGTGTACTTGTGATAGGATATTTTTTCTTATTTATTATGGCAAAACTCCTGGGCAAAACACAGATCACACAGATTACTCCTTTTGATTTCATCTCGGCCATCGTGTTAGGCGAGCTGGTGGGAAATGCCCTATATGATCAGGAGACTGGAATCCCCGAAATATTCTTTGCTGTTGCAGTATGGGGGATTCTCATTTACACAACAGAAATCCTTACCCAAAAATTTAAACGGGCACGCAAGCTTCTTGAAGGTGAACCCTCTATTGTTATAAAAAAAGGAAAAATCGTCTATGAAGAACTGAAGAAAAATCATCTCGACCTTAATCAGCTCCAGCACCTCCTCCGTTCAAAGGATGTCTTTTCAATCAGGGAATGCGAATATGCCATTCTTGAAACAGATGGAACGGTCAGTGCATTAAAAAAAACACTTTACTCGACCCCAACCATTGGAGATTTAAAACTCCCAATAATTAATATCGAGCTGCCAGTAACTTTAATTTTAGACGGGGAAGTGATTTGGGATAATCTCAAAAGCATCAATTGGGACGAAACAAAGCTTATTAATGAAATTAAAAACAATGGCGCCAATAATGTCAAAGATGTCTTATACGCAGAGTGGAAAAAAGGAGAGGCTTTGCACGTGCAAACGTACTGAGCCTCTCCTTCTTTTCTTATATGCATTCACTAATATAGCGGCCTTTACCCGTCAGCTCTCCGTATGTTTCTTCTGCCTTTTTTCTGGTGCTCCGTGTTTGGTTGTCCGCCCGCTGCTGAGGATTTGATTTGGTTAGCCTTCTTTGAATATTAAGAGGAAGCTCATGACGGAAATCTTTTGAATTGGATTGTGCCGATATTTTGGAAACTGGAACGAAATGAAATGGATCATATTTTGTGCCAATCTCTCTTTCTGCATACTGACTATACTGATATGAAGGTACAGGTAAAATGTAGCCCATGAATGCTCCCCTCTCTATTCTCTATGTATGTAATTATTAAAGGTATACGAAACAATCTTTACTTTTATGTACCCGTTTACATAAAATTATAAACAGAAAAGCACTTTAGAATCCTTTACCGGTTTGTTATGATAAAATTTGTCTTGTTATAAGGATGATAAATAATTTAAACTCGGCAATTTATAAAAATGGGGTATTTTTTATGAAGACAGCAATTTTACATAATAAAGCAGTGAATCTGGAACAATTGAATCGAGAAAGTTTTCAGCATATTTATGAAGAAGGCAAAAAAGGAAAGCTGCATTGCCCTGATTGCGGAGCTTCTGTCCGTTTGTATTTAGGAATTATGGATGAGCCTCATTTTTATCATATTCAGCAAAGCAGCAGGATGTGCAAGGATATAATAATGAAACAAGAATCAGCTAAGATTGAAACTGAAGAATATATAGAAAGAAACGGCTTTAAAGTTCCTGTTTCAAGGCCCATTGCTTCTGCTGCTGTAAAAGAAATCGAATCAGCCTTTAAAAAAGCTCAGCCGGCAAAAAATATCCCCCCTTATATCCAGGAAAGCACTCACAATCCTAGTTTCCCTGATGAATACCTAAAGTCCCTATCACAAGCAGGAGTCTTTTTGGATGAACAGCAGGCAGCGGCTGTCTCACATATTGATGGGCCTCTGCTCGTTCTTGCAGGAGCAGGGAGCGGCAAGACCCGAGTTTTAACAACCAGGACTGCTTTTATGCTCCGCGAGAAAGATATCGATCCTAAATCAATAATGCTCGTTACTTTTACAGCTAAGGCTGCGGCTGAAATGAAGGAGCGCCTTACCCAATATCCCGGAATGGATTCACGAAAAGTCAGGCAAATCGTTTCCGGCACTTTTCACAGCTTGTTTTACCGGATTCTCTCCTTCCACAATCCGGAAAAATGGTCTTCCGGCAAACTCCTTAATAAAGAATGGCAGCGGGAACAGATCATTAAGGAATCCAGCAAAGACTTAAAGCTCGATGAAAAGGAATTTGCCTTTGACCTTGCCCTCCAGCAAATTAGCTATTGGAAAAACTCTCTTACCGTACCCGGGAGGGTTCATCCAAAGAATGATTGGGAGGAACAGACCGCGATTCTTTATGAAAGGTATGAACAAACAAAATTAAGAAGAGAATTATTTGATTTTGATGATATGCTGACAGGCTGCCATGCTCTTTTTCATGAAAAGCCTGAAATTCTTGAACAATATCAAAATCGCTTTCATTATTTTCTGATCGATGAGTTCCAGGATATTAATAATGTTCAATATGAGCTTATGAAAATGCTGTCCGATAAAACAAAGAATGTCTGTGCAGTGGGTGACGATGATCAATCTATTTATGCTTTCAGAGGAAGCGATCCCCAATATCTTTTAGATTTCGAGAAAGATTTCCCTGGTGCTAAAGTTATAACATTGAATCAGAATTACCGCTCTGCTCACGAAATCGTATCAGCAGCGAACCAAATCATTTCTTTAAATAAACATAGACGTGTCAAAAGCATGAATGCCCAATTTTCTGGCGGGCAGCACCCTTTCCTCTTTTTTCCTTTTGATGAGGAAGAAGAAGCAACGATGATTATGACTGATATTCAGGAAAAAATTGAAGAAGGATATGAGCCGCGGGATTTTGCAGTATTATTCCGCACCCATACTGGCAGCAGGGCCATTTTTGAAAGGCTGGCCAATTCCAGCCTTCCGTTTAAATTGGATCAGGATGCCGAATCATTTTATGATCGGTTTATTGTTCGGAGCATGCTTGCTTTTCTAAAGTTATCATTAAATGAGGATGACCAGAATGCCTTGAAAGATATGCTCCCTTCTCTATTTGTTAAACAATCAGTCCTTCAGGATATTAAGGCAGAAAGCATCTTGCAGGATTGCTCAATGCTGGAGTGCCTAAAGTTTATAAAAACAGGATTTGCTTTTCAGGAAAGCAAGTTAAAAAAAGTGATCCCTGTTACCAGATCAATCTCAGGACTTAGTCCCATCACTGCAATTGAAACTGTTGAAAAAGAACTGGGCTTCCAGGACTTTATAAAAAAACGCGGCAATGAAGGCAATAAAATGGATAAAGGCTCTGATGATATAAAAGATTTGAAGGTCGCTGCGCGCAACTTTCAATCTCTTCATGAGTTTCTGGAGCACACTGAACATATGAGAGCCATGAACAAAGAAATCAAGCGCCTCAGCAGGAATAATGATAATGCCATTACATTAAGCACTATCCACCGTTCAAAGGGGCTTGAATATAATGTGGTATATGTTGCCGGTGCAGTTGAAGGAAACCTCCCGCATGATCATGCACTGGAAGCTTACCGTTCAGGTGAGTCTGCACCGCTGGAGGAAGAACGAAGGTTAATGTACGTTGCCGTTACAAGGGCAAGGAAGGACTTATACATTTCTGTGCCGGAAAAAAGGCGGGGACGGAAGGCATATGCCTCAAGGTTCCTTGCCCCCATTACAAGAAGCGGCAGGAATAAAGGCGGAAAATAAACAGAAGACCTGGCTGCAACCCGGCCAGGTCCTTCTGTTATTTTTTATTCATCATCTGGGAAATTGTATTAAAGTCAAGCTGCTTTCCATCAGCAACAATCGATTTCACAATCTTATCTTCCATATCCTTGGAAACGGGTTTATTAGCAATTTGCGAAACTCTTTTGATTACATTTCGTACTGTTTTTTCATCTTTAAAATTTGCATTCTGCAATGAGCCGGCCAGTTCCAATACATCCTTCATATTTACGCCTGTTTTCTTTTCAAGGTTTTTAAAAAAGTTGTTATCCATCCTGCTCAATCACGCTCCTTCATTTACTCCTTTATATCTTATGAAGGTGGGCGAAAAACGTGAAATGTATTAAAAATTTATGTACTGATACGCAAAAAAGCCAACACAAAACCTGCTGCCGGTTCTGAGTCAGCCTTTGTGAATCTAATTGTAGAAACTTGCGCCGACGATAATGAGTAAAATGAATAGGACGACGATTAGAACAAACGTATTCCCATAGCCCCCGCCATATCCGCAGCCTCCATAGCCATAGCCCATGCCTCTCACCTCACCTGGATTTCTTCCTACAACATATGTGAAAATAAAGCAGGGGTATGGGCAAGCTCCCAAGGCAGGCTTGGTTTATTCAGTCAGATTGAAATAAGAGGCTTGTTTTTAAATAACTTGAAGGCATTCTTGTGTATTTACCATATCATTTACCCTTTTGGCTTGAAAATTAGTGCACCGATAAAACCGAAAATTATCGCAGCTGAAATACCGGAGCTGGTTACTTCGAACATTCCGGTCAATACGCCGACAAGCCCGTGCTGATCAGCTTCCTGAAGGGCTCCATGGACGAGGGAATTGCCAAAGCTTGTTATAGGGATTGTCGCTCCGGCCCCCGCAAAGTCCGCAAGCGGTTCATAAAGGCCAACACCATCAAGAACAGCTCCCAATACAACCAAAAGACTTAATGTATGGCCAGGTGTTAACTTAAAAACATCAAATAATATTTGTCCAAATACGCAAAATAGGCCTCCAATTACAAAAGCCCAAAAAAACATAGGCAGCATACAAATATTCCTCCTTTTAACATCCTCTTTAAGTCATTTCGATTGAAACTGCATGTGCAATACAGGGGATGCTTTCACTCTGCTGGAATGTCAATGGTGATAATAAAGCGCCCGTCGCGACAACAAGGATTCTCTTGTAAGTCCCTTGTTTCATTTGATTCAAAAGGTGTCCGTACAAAACAGCAGCCGAGCACCCTGCGCCGCTTCCTCCAGACTGGACTGGCTGATCATCTTTATAAATCATTAATCCGCAATCTTTAAATTTCTCTCTATCTATGTTCAATCCATTATTTTTGAGCAGTTCATAAGCTGTTTCCTGGCCAATTCTCCCAAGATCCCCTGTGACAATCAGATCGTAATGAGATGGATCCAGCTGCATGTCTTTGAAGTGTGCAGTAATGGTATCTGCTGCTGCCGGCGCCATAGCTCCTCCCATATTAAAAGGATCTGTCAAACCCATGTCGATTACTTTGCCGATTGTAGCAGAAGTGGTAACCGGCAAATTCGAACCAGCTGCGTTTGCTGAGACCAGTGCCGCACCTGCACCAGTTACTGTCCACTGTGCTGTTGGAGGCTTTTGGCCTCCGTATTCTGTCGGGTATCTGAATTGTTTTTCAACAGCCGCATTATGGCTGGAAGCTCCTGTCAAAACGTGATCAGCACCACGGTAATTAACAATGAAGGATGCCAGCGCAAGTCCTTCCATTGAAGTTGAACAAGCTCCGAAAACCCCGAAATATGGGATTTGTATCGTTCTTGCACTTAAACTTGAAGGTGTTATCTGATTGATTAAATCCCCGGCAATATAAAATTGTACATCCTCCTTTTGGACATTTGCCTTATTTAAGGCAGTCTGTCCCGCCTCTTCCAAAAGGATCCGATGTGCTTTCTCATAAGAGTCTTCACCCATCCACAAATCATCATGCAGAACATCAAAATCCTCTGACAGATTGCCGTTTGCCTCAAATGGCCCGCCGGAAACACCTGCAGCTGCAATTACCGGACGGTTTTGAAAGACCCAGGATTGTTTTCCCTTTAGCATTAAATAACCCCCCAAATAATTAATAGCGTTTTAATTAGGGCCACGACGAAAGCCGAAAACACACCAAAAAGAATAACCGACCCTGCAAGCTTGAACATGTTTCCCCCTACACCCAGGACAAAGCCTTCCGTTCGATGCTCAATAGCAGCTGAAATTACAGCATTTCCAAATCCCGTTACAGGAACTGCACTGCCTGCTCCGCCGAACTGGCCCAAACGGTCATAAACGCCAAAACCTGTCAGCAGCATGGAGATAAAGATCATGGTAGCAACAGTTGGATTTCCGGCTGTCTGTTCGGTAAAGTTAAAAAAGTAGATATAAAAATAAGTTATTGCCTGTCCAACAACACAGATGAGACCTCCCACCCAGAAAGCACGAATGCAATTTTTCAGGACTGGGCGCTTCAGCTCATGCTTTTGCTCAAGCTTCTCATATTGCTGCTGTTCCGGTGTTTTTGTTTTTTTACTCATGCCGCTGCTCCCTTCCTATGTCATTTCATTTTTAAGCTTTATGATTTTATCAAGTTTCTTTTTAGCCTTTTTGTCTGTAAAATTGGGATCTTTCATTTTTTCCTGGAGCTCTACTGCCTCAATAAAGATTTTATAATCGCTTGAAACAATGAAGTTCTCATCAGGGTATTTCTCCTCAAGCATTTTTGTCATTTTCTTTTCAATTTTTTTCATGTGGAATCGCTGCAAATGCTTCACTTTGTAAGCAACTAGAGTATCCCCATTGCTCTTTACCACTGCAACATCATAAAGTTCTTTCATTTTTTCGACGTCATGTTCAATGTTTTCAACTAAATCCAAATTTCCCTTTGTATTTTTATCAATTAATACAGCAGGGGGATTAGTCGTTTTGAGCAGCGCAAGGTCGCTCTCTGTCACCTTTCCATCTCCGCTGCAGCCTGATAATAAGATCAGTGAAAATGCAATAAACGATAAAAGTTTTTTCATAATAGTCCCTTCCTATGTAGAATCTTTAATTATATTGTCCTCGAATAGTTTTGGATTTATGAATATTACTTCCCATCCTATTTTTCCCAGAAGAAAACAATAAAAAAAAGCCGGGACCTCCGGCTATTGAGCTTTCTTCGTTTTTTTTCCGCAGCCGCACCCCTTTTTCTTTTTCTTGCTGACCGGCTGTGTTTTTTCCGCGTGCTGATCCTTATGATTCTTTAACATCATTGAGGCCCTCCATTAACAATAATTTTCCTCTTTTTAATTTATGCTGAGCCTCAAAGCTTGTGTAAAACAAACGCCCACATGCTGGAACAAATAGCTATAAGCAAATTAATTAATTAATTTTTGCACCAGAGATTCTATAATAGCTGCAAGTCCGGCAACTGCTAAAATCAGCAGCACCGGAGCTGCCAATGATGCATAGAAGTAATATAACAAATATAAAAAAACCGCACTCCACACACCAGTACACCAGTAACAGCTTAAAAGTTCTCCCAAGAAACCTCGCAATTTTCCATCTTTCACAACCAAAAAAACTTCAATTTCGCCGTTTTCATCCTTTTCTTCAACCTCTTCCAAAAAAGGCTTGCGCAAAAACTCGGTAATTTTATCAAATACAATCAGTCTGGTCAGCCTGAAGCTTGCAAGAGCAAAAATCAGCAGTTCCATAGGTGTTATGTCCATTTTTTTCACCTCCAATGTAAAAAAATAGCCTATTTTTTCAAAAAACAAGGCGTTTGTCCGTAACCCATAGGGCACTTCGGCAATATGTTAGTAGTGTAGACCACAAGAAACAAACAAGGAGGAAAACAAAAATGGGTTGTGGAAAAAAAGACGACTTCAAAGGCAAAAGCTGTGTATGTGAAGTAGTTCGTGCTATAAAAGATATTCAAGATAACGCAGAAGATGTGTGCGAATGCCCTTCCAACTGTTTCCTGGAGCCGCTTGGAGCGATATCACCTTCAAACAGAAAGCGCCATAAGCGTCCGGATACACGCGTATTCACATTAAAAACTGCGGACGGTTCACCATTCCATGCATTCTTTACAGGAAATGACTGTGCATGTGTTTCGATCTTTTTTAGAGTAGAAGAAGTATTCGATAACTGCTGCGCGGTGCTTCGTGTACTGGAGCCGGTTAACAGAAAAGAAGGCCCTGACAAGACAGTAAACCTTGCAGATGACTGCTGCATCGACTTAAGAAAGGTTTGCGAAGTTGACTACTTCCGCAGTACAAATGACTGTGTTACCGTTGATTTAACATGTTTCTGCGCTGTTCAATGTATTGCAGATGTTGACCTGGATATCTGTGAAGACTAATTAAATGCAGCCAGCCGACCATTCGGCTGGCTATTTTTTTGGCCGATTTCCGCCAGAGTTTAGTTTTACCTTCTTAGTCCAATCATTTTAACTGTATTTAAAGATTGAAGATTTAATTGCTCAATTGTATCATCGAACAACTTAATCTCGATCCATTCTTCATTTTTTGAAACCAGAAATCCTCTTATTGCCTTCTCGCCGGTTTCAAATATACAGGGTATAGGCGGAAGCTGTTTAGGAAAATCAATTAAGTAATCCAGGCGCTCAAGAGTGTCCATTTCCTTAAAGCTTTTTACACGATTGAAAGCCGGCTTTCTTTTTTCCGACGTAAACGCAAAGGATGCACTTTCTTTTTTCTCTTCCCTGCCTGCTTGGAATTCTTCAATAGCTTCCTTCACCTTTATTTCGGTCATATTTTCGTTTTTTTCTTCGGGCATCGCCTGTTCATTTATTTTGTCTGCGGGTTCCGGTACACTTTCTTTTTGTTCCAGTTTACGATCCAGCTCTGCTTTTCTGCTGGAGTAGACTGTTTGCATCCTGGTTTCTGGAAATTGAAAACTCGGCTGCTGTATATAAAATAATGGTTCCTTCACTTTTTTCTCAGCCATTTTTTGCCCACCTCCGCTAATCTTATTGTTCGTCGTATTATATGTATGCAGAAGATGGGCTTTCGTTTCTGATGGAAATAAAAAAAGCCCGCTCACATTGGAGCAGGCAATTTCTATTACAGAATATGATAACCGGAATCTACGTGAATATTTTCACCCGTTATTCCTCGGGACAGGCTGCTGAATAAGAATAAAGCTGTATCCCCTACTTCTTCCGGTGTTGTTGTTTTACGTAGAGGAGCCCGTTCTTCAATTTCTTTCAGGATAGAATTGAACTCGCTGATTCCTTTTGCAGAAAGAGTCCTGATTGGACCTGCTGAAATGGAATTGACCCGAATTCCATCTTTACCGAGGTCGTTTGCCAAATATTTGACACTTGCGTCAAGGGAGGCTTTTGCTACACCCATAACATTATAATTTTTCACAACCTTTTCACCGCCAAGGTATGTGAGAGTCACAATGCTTCCGCCTTCTGTCATTAAGCCTTTTGCTTCCTTGGCAACGGCAGTCAATGAATAAGAGCTGATATTGTGAGCTAAAAGAAACCCGTCTCTTGTGGTGTTCATATATTCTCCCTGAAGTTCTTCTTTATGGGCAAAGGCGATGCAGTGGGCAATTCCATGAATTACACCAGCTTCCTCCTTAATCGTGCCAAAGCATTTCGCGATGTCTTCATCACTTGTTACATCACAAGGAAGAACTAATGAATGTGCATCCTCCAATGATTCAGCCAGTTCACGCACACTTTTCTCAAGTCTTTCTCCCGCATATGTAAAAATTAAACGGGCACCAGCATCATGAAGGGATTTGGCAATTCCCCATGCAATACTTCTTTTATTTGCCACACCCATTACAACGAATGTTTTGCCATTTAGTGAAAGAGTCATTTTAAAATCCTCCTGATTTATTATTACATGTTATTAGTACCTAGTACTAATTGTACATCAATTTACCTGAAAAGAAAAGCCGAAAAAATCCTGCTATTAAAGCAGAACTTTATCGGCAAGAAAGATGCCGGAGAGCCCTAACACCATTCACAAAATTCAAGTTCCCTTTTTAATTCATCAACGTACTCCTTAGATCCCGTAACAATCAGGCGGTCATTAACATGCAGTTCAGTATCCCCGTGCGGAACAATAGAATCCTTTCCTCTAAATATACGTACGAATATTACATCCCCTGTAAACGGGAATCGCCGAAGCATCATGCCTTCAAACTGCTCATTCTTTAATCGGATCTCGTATAAAGCTGTTTCCTGGTTCGTTAAAATGTTTACCACACTCGGTGATTCGATTAAAGCACGAAGCAGCGCCTTAGACGAAAGAATGGTTGAAAACAGCTCAATATCATGTTCCCGTAATGTTTCTTCCATATCAGGGCTTTCCATCCGGCAAATGACACGATCCACTCCTTTTTCTTTAAAAGCAATAGATAATGTGGCATTTGTCTCTTCATCCCCTGTCGAGATTACTACAATATCTGACTCAACTGCTTCTGTACCTTCAAAATTTTCAATATCAAATTCATCAATTTCAATGATATCAAACAAAGAATCAGCTATCTGCTTTTCCGCCTTTTCCTGCTTTTTATGATACAAAGCTGGTTCGTAAAGGGATGATTTAAGTTCATTATAGATCGGCATCGTCATTTGATTAGCACCAATGAACGATACTTTTAGCTTTTTCTCTTCGGCCGCTTCCATAGGGAATAGCTTTTTAAAGACTACAGGAGTAAATATACTCGTTATGACAGCGACTAAAATCAAGGTTCCGCTCATTTCGGCGGTAATGACATCCATTCTTTCACCAATAGTTGCTGCAGCAATAACAAGGGAAAGAGTTGACGTTAATAAAAACCCTGAAGCAATAACAGTTTTAATGTCATACCATCTTTTTAAAATATAGATTGGTAAAAGTTTTGAAAGCAGCAGTGCAATCAGCAGCAACGGAATAAGCATTAGCAATTTAGGATCTCCAAACAATGTCCATACGTCGAGATCCACCCCTACCATCACAAAGAAAATAGGGATGAGGAATCCATATCCAAAGGAATCCAGTTTATGGATCATTTCCTGATTTGGCGCCAGCAATGATACGAGCACTCCGGCCAGGAAAGCACCTAATATATTCTCTGCCCCAACTGTTTCTGATAACGCCACCAGGAAAATGATCAGTGCAAATACTGCTCTTGTTCCAATCTGAACAGTCCCAGTAGACATCGCTTCAAGAAAATTAAGGTTTTTGAACCTTCTGCCTAGGAAATACAGCAATACTCCTACGCCAAATAGGACGAGAAGCAGCCAGGTATTCCCTCCGCCTGTGTCATTTAAAGAAACAAACACAGCCAGAAGAATCATCGTAGCCAAATCAGCAATAACGGCAATCAGCAGAATGATTTGGCCTATGCCTGTTTTCATTAAATGGGCTTCCTTAAGTGTTGGAACCACTACTCCCAGAGAAATGGTCGAAATAATTAATGTCATTAAAAAGGCATTATCAATGAATCCTGCCCAGACAAATAAATACGATAGACCTAATGAAACCAAAAATATTCCTATAAATACAATAGAAGACACAGCAAAAGAGTTTGGCTCAAGCTTCCCGCTTGGGAGCTTTACTCTCTTCTTTGCCGAAGAGAAAGCTGTAAAGTCAATTTCCAGACCGCTCAAGAACATTAGAAATATAAATCCAAGAGTCGAAAGAGTTTCCAGCCACATATCCTCATGCACGATATCAAAGCCGCTTTTACCGATAATCAAACCTATAAGAATCTCTGCCACCACTACAGGGATGAAATTAATTTTCAGCCGGTGCAGCAAAATGGGCGTGATAAAAGCAGCCAATATCACAATGACCAGCGAAGCTACCGATGCTCCATGTTCCATAACATAACCCCCTTAACCTGTTAAGTAGTTCATAAATAATGTCGCCATTCCAAAATAAATTAAAATACTGATTAGATCATTAATAGTTGTAATAAATGGACCTGAGGCTACAGCCGGGTCAATTTTCATCCTGTGCATTAGCAATGGGATCAGCGCACCGGCAAGGGTGGCGACTATCAACGTAAACAAAATTGAAACGCCAACTAAAACACCAAGAAAGAAATTTCCTTTCCAGAAGTAAACAATGAAAGTTACAAGAACGCCGCAAATTCCGCCATTAATTAACCCAGTCCCGGCTTCCCTTATCACCAGTTTCCACTTATTTTCTTTCTCCAGGTCACCTGTAGCAATACCCCGGACAGCAACAGCCAATGCCTGAGTCCCTGTATTTCCTGCCATCCCTGCAATAAGAGGAATGAAAACAGCCAGAATGGCAACCTTATCCAGGGTATCCTCAAATCTTCCGATAAGGCTTGCAGTTAACATACCCAAAAACAGCAGGATGATAAGCCAGGGGAGCCGTTTACGTGCTGCAGAAACTGGATTCCTGTCAATATGATCCATATCCGATACAGCAGCCAATTTGGAATAATCATCAGATGCTTCTTCTTCCATGACATCCATGACATCATCAACTGTAATAATACCCAGCAAATGGTTTTGAAAATCCACAACCGGTACGGCGAGGAAGTTATAGTCCTTAATTTTTCTTGCGACTTCTTCCTGATCTTCACCAACTGATACGGAAACTACCCTGTCATTTGTAATTTCCGAAATCATTGTATCATCATCACTTACTATTAAATCCCTTAATGAAATAACGCCAATAAGTTTTTTTTCGTCATTTACAACGTACACATAATAAATGGTTTCCGCTCTTGGCGCTTCATTTTTCAGGATATACATAGCTGAACGAACCGTCTGATTGGCTGACAGTGAGACAAATTCCGTCGTCATGATACTTCCTGCTGTATATTCTTCGTAATGAAGCAAATCCTTAATTTCTTTTGCCGATTCATCATCCATAATTGTCAAATAGCTGACAACCTGGTCTTTATCCAGTTCATTTAAAACATCAACGGCATCATCGGCATACATTTCTGAAAGCATATCCGCCGCATAGTGGGGGTTCATCTCAGCAAGGACATCTTTATAATCTTCTTCCTCAATCTCCAGATTTTCAAATAGAGCTGCCATTTCTTCCGGAGAGAGATAATGATAAATTTTCGCCCGGATTTCCTCATCCAGATCTTTAAAAAATGAAGCCTGATCATAAGGGTGCATATCAAGAAATTCTTTCCTGAAGATATCAATTTCTTCATTTTGTAAAGATTGGATTAAAAGACTGGTATTGATGTAGGAATCTGCCCTTTCCACTGTGTGATCTTCCATAGAGATTACCTCCTCTCATACAATGAAATCATCCTTTTGAAATTCATTCGCAGCACAGGAACCTGAGATAAATGGGAACAATTTCATTCTTGCTGTGGAACTGATATTGCCAGCGGTATTTTTGTTAAACACGAACCACGAGCATCTTGCCCGTTAAAAAACGTCACAGGAAAACGTACTTCACTATACTAGCAAATCTTTGTTTTTTTGTCGTCTCTGAACATTCATAACTTCAAATGAACGGTTATGTACTTTTCATAATTTTAATTTTCCCATTCCTTAAACTTAAAACCGTTAAAGCTTTCTCTGCAGGCTGAAAATAAACGTCATGATAAATATTATGAAAATTGATATCATAACAGTAGAACTATTAAAGGAGCCTATATATGAGACTTGATATTATTGGTGATATTCACGGCTGCTTTGCTGAATTTAAAGAACTGACTTTGAAAATGGGCTATAGTTGGAAGAGGGGATTTCCTGTCCACCCTAGTAATAGAAAACTCGCCTTTGTTGGAGACTTAACAGACAGAGGACCAGAATCTCTGGCAGTCGTCGAATCAGTATATAACCTTGCCGCAAATGACCTGGCGTACTATGTCCCGGGCAATCATTGCAATAAACTATACCGCTACTTTCTAGGGAATAAAGTTCAAATTACACATGGCCTGGAAACCACAGCAGCTGAATACGAGCAGCTGGACCCGCAATCACAGATGGAAATTAAACGTAAATTTATGGAATTATATGAAAGCGCACCGCTATACCATGTACTTGACAACAATAAACTGGTAATCGCCCATGCTGGAATTAAGGAAAGCTACATTGGGAAGCATTCATCCAAAGTTAAAACCTTTGTTCTTTACGGAGATATAACTGGAGAAAAAAATCCTGACGGGACCCCCGTGAGACGGGATTGGGCTAAACAGTATGAGGGTAAGCCAGCGGTCGTCTATGGGCATACTCCTGTAAAGGAAGTCAGGAAAATCAATAACACCTATAATATTGATACAGGTGCTGTTTTTGGAAATAAATTAACCGCAATTAGATATCCGGAAATGGAATTAATGTCTGTCCAATCAGGCATGCCTTATGCAGAAGAGAAGTTTAGGAAGATTTAATCCAAAAAGCCGGCAAATGCCGGCTTTTACAATAGACAATTCATATCTTCTGGGAGCTCCTGTTCAAACATGAGGGTTCTGTGCAGAAAGGGATGATAGAAGGAAAGGCTGCAGCAGTGCAGTGCCTGCCTCCTGATTAACTGTCTTGTGCCTCCATACAATTCATCACCTGCAAGAGGATAACCAAGCCATGCCAAATGGACTCTGATCTGATGAGTTCTGCCAGTTTCAAGCTTTAATTTTACATGTGTAAATTCTTTGCGCCGGCTGATTACCTGATAATGAGTACATGCATATTGTCCTGCCTCACTAACTTCCCGCTCAATAATACTGTCTTTTTTTCTCGCAATCGGCTGTTCTATAGTACCCGCATCCCGGCTGATTGTCCCTTCTGCAAAGGCTTCATACGTCCGCTGGATTTTACGGAAGCGCTGCTGCTGGCTAAACAAATGATGCACGTGCCTGTGTTTCGCAATTAAAACCAAGCCAGAAGTATCCCGATCGAGTCGAGTCACGATATGCGCAGCAGACTTTAAGCCTATTCGCTGATAGTATCCAATCAGCCGATTAGCCAAACTTCCCGAAGGATGTTCTCTGGAAGGAATGGTACTCACACCTGCCGGTTTATTTACTATAAGAAGATAAGCATCTTCATAAAGAATATCAAGGGGCAAGTCTTCCCCCTTCATACCTTTACTGGGAACTTCTTCAGGGAAACCAACCTGAAGAATATCTCCTTCCTTTAGCTCATAGCGGACATTGACTTCCTGATTGTTCACTTTAATGAAGCCCCCGGCAAATTTTATGTCAGTGAGTGCAGTTTTAGAAATATCATTTTCTTTTAAAAATCCCCTGATTAACGAGCCCGCCTGCGGGGCAGTAATTTTCCATTGTAATTCAAAACGCGCCATGAGCTATAGGCTCCTGTTCTGTTAGAAGTAACGGGCTTATTAAAATAAGCGATTCTAAATACTGCAGGGTTTCTTTTTCAATCAGCAACAAAGGAATCGTGAACCCTTTTCCAAAATGGGAATGGCCTGAACCTGGCAAAACGGATTTTTTCATCCGCCACTCTGAATTGTATTGATTTTACATCTTTATGAAGAAGAGTCAAATGATCAATAGTAATTTGAAAATCCGGCTCGTTCACAGGCTTCAGCATGCATGTATGGTGTGCCGGCAGTACGAGCGGAGAGCCCACTGTACGGAATACCTTGTTATTAATGGAAGCCATTTCAGCAAGCTGGATGGCAGGCAAGGAAGGATGCAGAATGGCACCCCCCAGCGCCTTATTATAAGCTGTACTCCCTGATGGAGTAGAAACACAAAGACCATCTCCCCGGAACCGTTCAAAATGCTGGCCGCGTATTTCCACATCCATTACTAATGTACCTTCCACCGCTTTGACTGTCGATTCATTCAATGCAAGATAACGGGTTTCTTTGCCGCCATGCTGGTAGCGGATAATCACTTCCAGGAGCGGATATTCAATCACCTGATACGGGGTTTTGGCAATTGCAATGACAAGCTTTTCGATTTCCTCCGGAACCCAGTCTGCATAAAACCCGAGATGCCCTGTATGTATACCCACAAACGCGGTCTTGTCCAGACGGCTGCTGTATCGGTGAAAGGCATAAAGCAAGGTGCCATCCCCGCCTACCGATATGACTATATCAGGCTCTTCTTCATCATATGTAAGCTCGAAGTCCAATAAATAGGTTCTCATTTTGTGCATGAGTGTATTAGATTTTGAATCTCCTTTTGAGGTAATGGCAAATTTCATCTTATCCAAGCTCCTCTTTTATACGTTAGTTTTCTCCCTTTTGCTGTTTTTCCTTTTTCCTTGTAAAGAATGCCTGGGCATCCTGAATCTCACCGCGAATGAGTGACATTTCTTCATCAAGCCTGAAAGCAGCCTCTGCCGCTCTCTGGAGCCTCATCTGGATATCTTCAGGGAATTGGCCCTTATATTTATAATTTAAGGAATGTTCAACCGTGGCCCAGAAATTCATGGCAAGCGTTCTAATTTGAATCTCTGCCAGGATTTTCTTCTCTCCTTTTATTGTCTGAACAGGATATCGGATCACGACATGGTAAGAGCGGTAACCGCTTGCTTTTTTATGAGATATGTAATCTCTTTCTTCAACTATTTCAAAATCATTTCTTTGTCTTAATAGTTCAACCACTCTCTTAATATCATCTACAAATTGGCACATCATTCTAACACCGGCAATATCCTGCATTTCAGATTCCAATTTGTCGAGAGGAATGCCTTTTTGGTTTGCCTTATCAAGAATGCTTGCAATAGGCTTTACCCTCCCAGTAACAAATTCAATCGGGGAATGAGTAGAATCCATTTCAAATTGGCTTCTCATGCCTTTTAGCTTTATTTTTAATTCTTCGACGGCCTGTTTATATGGCGCCAAAAATAAATCCCAATGCTTCACCTGCAACACCACCAAATATCCGAAGTTAGAAAAGCGCAAGCGCCTCGTTCACCCCCGACTTCGAGAGGGGGCAACACAGCCTATCTCTTTATCCAAGTTTTTCGTTATTGAAACATTTAATTAAAATAAGTTCTCTACTTTTTCTACCATTTCATTTCCATAATTGCTGTTCCCACGGATATTTTCTACTAAATCTCCTAATTCCTCATGAAAGCCTGCCAGTTCAATGCGAGCATGATTACGATCTGAAGCAAATACACGCATCTGGCCATCCAGTGCCTTTTTTAGTTCCGGCCAGACTATTTCCGGAAGCGATATATATGTATAATCATCATTTTGTTCTGCTATGTAAATAAATGAAAGGTTGTCGGAATCAGCCAATATTTGCTGCATGGCAGTTAAGCCTGAGACTGTTCCAGCTTCTATCCCCAAAATTAATTCATTTTCAATCCATTCTGCATTTACAACTGTAAGTTTCTGTTTCATTTTTCTACCTCCATTGTCACTACCTATTCTATCGCAGATTTTATGGACAGTAAAACCCCTGATTCAATTTTCACTGCCCACAGTCCTGCACCCCGAAAGTTCAGTTAAACATGCAAACTCCCCTGATGACTTTATCACAATAATAAAAAAAACTTCAAAGATTGAAGTCCATGCTGATTAAGGAGATAATACAGGAAATTACTTATAGCTGAGGTGTAGTGGCTTGTCTAACAAAAATATTGAAATTGAATTTAAAAACATGGTCAACAGAGAAGAATTTTCCTCATTAATAGATTTTTTTAATATAAGAAGCGAGGATTTTTCCGAACAGGAGAATCATTACTTCGATACACCGGATTTTTTATTGAAGGCTAAAGGAAGTGCCTTAAGGATTAGGGAGAAAAACGGCTCATTTGAATTGACTCTTAAACAGCCTCACCCTGAAGGGCTATTGGAAACCAATGAGAATCTTACTGAGTCCGAAGCTGCAGAGATGATCCGGACTGGGAAAATCCCGGCTGAGCTGATAATAAGATCCATAAAAGAGCTGGGCATAGAGACAGATAAACTTCAATACTTTGGCACTCTCGCAACAAAACGTGCCGAAAAGGAATACATGAAAGGATTGGCTGTTCTTGATCACAGCCGATATTTAAATAAGGAAGATTTTGAGTTAGAATATGAAGTGGATAACAGGAATGAAGGTGAATTGACATTTCTTAATTTGCTCAAACAGCTTAACATTCCTGTCAGGAAGACCGAAAATAAAATTAAGAGGTTTTATAACGAAAAATACAGACAGCAAAAGGATTAACAGAAGTACACCTTTTGCCAAGGAGCAATACAATGAACGTAAATCAGTTAAAAATATTAATGGAGCTGCAGGCACTGCAAGGTTTTAATAGTTCTACGCAAACGAATACTTCAAACCCTCTGTTTCAAGAGCTATTGGCCGGGTTAGTTACGGAAAGTCCCGGTTCATCACATCAAGTCACAGGAGGACTAGGAGCAATTGCGTCTCTGGAACCTTATATTAGTTCTTTACAAACAGATACCCTTGCAGCTGCAGCTCTTCCACCCCTTAAACTAACCAAATTTGCCGAAACTTCCAAAAGTGATTTTGATGATTTGATTCAAAAAGCCTCAGATTTGTTTAATGTACCTGTTAACCTGATTAAGTCAGTCATTAAACAGGAATCAAATTTTAATCCGAATGCAGTCAGTCATGCAGGTGCTTCCGGGCTTATGCAGCTGATGCCCGATACAGCCAAGGGGCTTGGCGTTGAAAATATCTTCGACCCTGAAGAGAACATTTTTGCCGGAGTCAAATATTTACGGCAAATGATGGACAGGTATGGTGAAAATGTTGAACTTGCACTGGCTGCCTATAATGCCGGACCTGGAAATGTAGATAAATACGGGGGAGTCCCCCCTTTTAGAGAAACACTGAATTACATAAAGAAAGTGACCTCTTCCTTTATGGCTTAAGGCTAATTTCCGCCGCCCGAATTTACCGGGCGGCTTTTTCATATCCTTTTCTGTGAATGTTTCGGATTGACGGCATGTGCTTAATCCATACTATAAGAAAAGCGCAAGCGCCTTGCCCATGAAGGAACGCAGACTAAGAACGCCACGTCCTGCCAAAAGCTACTGCTTTCAGTCATACGATTATCGCTGCCACAGCTTACCTGTCCTGTGGCAACGTCTGCATGACCCCCATCCTGGGTGCCTCACCTCGAGGTGGCAGGCTGATTGCTCCAGACAGTTATCTGCTTAAGAATTTAACATTTTCTTTTAAAAAAAAGAATCAAAGAGCGGGCGAAAGGGCTCAGTAAGCTATTTGTTTGAGATATAAATCCCTCATTGATAGAATATAAAGAGATCACATCACTCAATATTAAATAGGAAGTTTTTTTCAAACGAATTAACTCATAAAAGGAGTTTTAAATATGGCCGAGAAAATGCACACTCCCTTCGACGCTATTGGTGAGGAAAAGCTTCACCAGCTAATTGACGCTTTTTACCGGCGCGTAGGACAACATCCTGATCTCGTTCCTATTTTTCCAGATGACCTGACAGAGACAGCCAGAATACAAAAGCAGTTTATGACCCAGTATTTAGGGGGACCTCCTTTATATACTTCAGAACACGGACATCCGATGCTTCGTGCTCGGCACATGCCTTTTCCCATAACGGAAACACGGGCAAAGGCCTGGCTTTCATGCATGAATGAAGCAATGGACGAAATTAGGCTGGATGGGCGCTTGAGGGAAGACTTTTTTGCAAGGCTTGTGCTCACAGCCCAGCATATGATCAATACACCTGAAAACGGCGTGAAAGGTGAAAGCTCGTGAATAAGCCAGAATCGAATGCAAACAAGCTTACATCTCCACATTGCCACGGCAGTGAAAAAAAGCCAATAGAAGTCTATATGTTTGTTGATCCCCTTTGCCCAGAATGCTGGGCTTTGGAGCCAATTTTAAAAAAGCTCCTGATTGAATATGGCCGCTATTTTTCCATAAAGCACGTATTAAGCGGCAGGCTGGCAACGTTAAATATGGGTAAAAGGCAAAACTACGAAAACATTGCTGATTTGTGGGAGAAAACAGCAAGCCGCTCTGGAATGTCCTGTGACGGGAACGTCTGGTTCGAAAATCCGATTTCTTCTCCCCACCTGGCTTCAGTTGCCATTAAAGCCGCTGAATTGCAAGGGAGAAAAGCAGGCATCAGATTTTTACGCAAGCTTCAGGAGGTCTTATTTCTTGAAAAGCAGAATGTGTCTAATTTTGAAGTATTAAAGGATTGTGCTAAGGAAGTCGGCCTGGATGTCGTAGAATTTGTTTCTGATATTCATTCAGATAGTGCAGCAAAGGCTTTCCAATGTGATTTAAAAATCACTTCTGAAATGGATGTTCAAGAAATACCCACTCTTGTCTTTTTTAATGAAAATATAGAAGATGAAGGCATCAAAGTCACCGGTTATTATCCCTATGAAATTTATGAACAGATTTTGGAGGAAATGCTTCCTGCTAAACCTGAGCGTGCTGCTTTGCCGCCACTGGAATATTTCTTAAAATACTTTAAGCTAGTGGCCAGCAAGGAAATCTCCGTTGTATATAATATGTCAGACAGCGAAGTGAACAGGGAAATGAAAAAGCTTCAGCTAAAGCAAATAGCTGAATATGTACCTGCAAAATACGGTAATTTCTGGAGATATTCAGGGTAATGTAAAGCTGTGCAAAATGCACAGCTTTATTTTTTTCAATGAAAAAACCATGCATTTCATACGCACGGCTTTTTCGGGTTTTATACGAACAAAGGGGATGGGAGAAATTTTTCACGTCACAAACAAAAGGGGTAAATGTTTGTATGTGATCAACTTCACATCTGTAATATATCATGAGGTAACAGAAAATGACAATAAGTTTGTGCCTTATTTCACAATATTGTCAAAATCAAGTCATGACTGTCTGGACAACCGCATAAAATAATAGGGATGAAATCTTGCCAAGGAGGAGAATGCAATATGAAAAAACTGCCTGTATTATTAATGCTGATGCTCATCTTGCTCTCCTTTATTTTAAATATTTTCGGATTGATGAAGCTTATCCCCATTTTCATCACTTCACCTATTCTTTTTATTTCTCTCCTGATTCTATTTTTATATTTGAATGACCGAAGGCGATTTAAGGGATTTTGAACAATACTTAAAAGGTGCCAGACAAACGCCTGGCACCTTTTTATGAACTGCTTCTTAGCACGCAGCCTGCCCCTCGAGGTGCCTGGGGCAAGGCACTTTCGCTTATCTAAGAAAGCAAGCTTTCCATTTCGTTAAGCTTTTCCTCAAATACTTTGCAGGCATCTTCAATCGGCTTGCTGCTCGTCATATCAACACCAGCTTTCTTAAGCACCTCTATTGGATAATCTGAGCTGCCGGATTTCAGGAATTCAATGTATCTGTCAACTGCAGGCTGACCTTCCTGAAGAATTTGCTTGCTTAATGCAGTTGCCGCACTGAAGCCTGTTGCATACTGATAAACATAATAATTATAGTAGAAATGCGGGATTCTGGACCATTCCAGGCCGATTTCTTCATCAATAACGATGTCTTCTTCCCCAAAATACTTCTTATTGAGCTCATAATATTCTTTTGTCAATGAATCTGCGGTTAAAGCTTCATTGTTTTGCGCCTTTTTATGGATGAGATGTTCAAACTCTGCAAACATTGTCTGGCGGAAAACAGTTCCCCTAAAGCCTTCAAGATAATGATTCAGAAGATACAAACGCTTCTTATCATCATCTATTGTTTTGAGCAGATAATCATTTAAGAGGGCTTCATTACATGTGGATGCAACCTCTGCAACAAAAATTGAATAATTTCCATATGGATATGGCTGATATTTTCTTGTGTAATAGCTGTGAACAGAATGCCCAAACTCGTGAGCAAGTGTAAATAGATTGTTTACATTGTCCTGCCAGTTCATCAGTATATATGGATTTGTGCCATATGTTCCCGATGAATAGGCACCGCTTCTTTTGCCCTTATTCTCATGAACATCTACCCAGCGATTTTCAAAGCCCTCTTTTAGAATATTTAAGTAGTCCCCACCAAGCGGCTTTAGTCCTTTTAAGATTAGATCTTTTGCTTCTTTGTATGGGATTTCCATTTTTACTTCCTTCACCAAAGGAGTGTAAAGATCATACATATGAAGCTCCTCGACCCCAAGAACCTTTTTACGGAGTTTGACATATCGGTGAAGTAAGTGCAGGTTATCGTTAATGGTATTGACTAAATTTTCATAAACACTTTCAGGAATATTGTTCGCAGCAAGAGCAGCATGTCGTGCAGATTCATAATTGCGGATCTTTGCATTGAAATTATCCTTTTTAATATTTCCGCTTAGAGTGCTTGCGAAAGTATTGCGGAACTTCCCATAAGTCTCATATACCGCTTTGAATGCATCATGACGGACACGCTGCTCATCACTTTCGAGAAAACGGATGAATCTTCCATGAGTAATTTCAACATCTTCGCCATTTTCATCCTTAATGGACGGAAACTCCAAATCAGCATTATTCAGCATGCCAAATGTATTGCTTGAAGCCCCAAGCACCTCGGAAGCCTGGGCAAGGAGGGATTCCTGCTCAGCAGATAATACATGAGGCCTTTGGAGATTAATTTCCTCAAGGGAGTGCTTATATAATTGCAGCTCCGTTTTTTCCTCTAAAAAACCTGCAATCTTCGCTTCATCCTCAGCAAGCAATTCAGGAACAATATACGCGAGAACACTTGCAGCTTCTGAATATAAATTTTTAATTTTGTCATCCATGCTCTGATAAAATGAGTTTGTTGTATCCTGGTCATAACGCATATGGGCATATGTATAAAGCTTCCCAAGGCGCGAGAGTATATGATCCTGAAACTGCAGCGCTTCATATAATGTTTCAGCACTTTCCCCAAGCCTGCCTTGATACTTGCCTGCATTAGGGATTAGCTTTTGCACTTCATTATATTCCTTGTACCAATCTTCATCAGAAGGAAAAATATCCTCCAAACGCCAGGTATCTTCTGGTGAAATCTCATTCCTTGCCGGCAGTTTCTTCACAGTAGTCTCATTAGCCATTCATTCATCCTCCATTCAAAAGTCCCATTACACTATCTTCTCTTTCAAGAAACAAATTCCTTCTTTTCAAATAGCGAATGTGCAAATCTTAGATTATTTTATGTTAAATAGATCATTTTCATTAATTGACCTGCAAAGTGCTTTGCGTGATACTCCTATAAAAATCCTCCTCTCTTTGGAGAAGACAGAAGCAATTATCAGGCTCTCCACATGACGCAGTTCTTTTATATAGACCGTTTCCTGTCTGTTTAACAATGTTGAGGTTAATAAGGATATCCAGATATTCTTTAACTGCCAAGACTTCGGATCCGGTTTGAATGAGTGGAATAGACCTGACCCTAATATCATTATTCTTTACCCTATTGCGAAAGGCTGCAACCATCCGATCATGAGAAAAAGGTCTTTCTTTGCCGATGACATCCATGTACAAGTAGGTTTGCCACTGTATGGGCGGCGTCTCTATAAAAGGAGAATGACGGACAGGAAGGCCGATTTCAGGTGGGAGTGAAGCAGGAGCAATTGAGCGGGAGTATAAATCCTGAAGAAAGATATTTTTATAAGCACTGCTGCTTTGAGCCAGGAAATTCTTTACTTTTCGAATTTCCTTTTTCCATTCACTTATGTTAAATTCATTTTTAAAATACGGATCAAATAAAAAATCTGGATCAGCATGGAAGATTGTTTTCACATCGTAATGCGCATAGGCATTTCTGACAGTTAGGGGATGGATTTGGCTGACATTGATAAAGGACTTTGTATTGGGGCAAAATGAAGGGATTACCCATTTGCCAGAAGGGGTTTGCCGAAGAAAAAAGTACTGGAAGCCAGATAAAGAAATTTTTGTTTTCCCAATGCGCTTAATATTTTTTCCTGCAAGTATCCATATTGGAACTATGCCTGACTGAAAATATGCTTCTGACCGTTTTTTAAATAACTCCTCTGAGATGATTGAACATTGATATTCAAGAGCATAATTTACACCTTCATAATGGACACCTATATCTGGCCGCTGGCAAATGTCCGGATAGTATGGCTCCAGAATTGGATCTAACCCTTTTTTCTTTAGCCATTGAAACAAAAGCAGCTTTCCAGAAATATGGTATTCAGACTCTCTTTCATAGCTTTCTGGACATTCAGAACCCTTTTTGTGGCTAAAATGCGGGATTCTCTTATTACCGATCTTCATAATTACTTCCTCTTTGCATTCTGGGCAAAAAAAAGTGTGCTTTTCCCTATACTGTTGTAAATCCGGGATACTCTGTGAACCTAAAAGACTTATTTGAATCCCTTTCTCTGTTGCAGCAACTAACAAATGATCATCTCCTTTCTATGCTAAATGTTCTTTATTTAATTGCTAAATTCCTTTATAACCCTGAAATTCTTTTTGAGATTTTTTGTGCAGCCAAATGCCTATGTTCATCGCTGCAATAAAACAGTGTCAGACACGAACGCTTAAACAAATTAAAGCCGATTTCAAAAATGAAATCGGCTTTGCTTTACTATTTAAAGTGTTTTCTAAGATTTTCAAAAACATCATTTTCTATAATCAATTTACCGTACTCCATTACACGGTGAATAGTTGTGCTCGTTTCGTGCCCGTACTCCAGAAGAATGCTTAGCATATTATCTATGTCATCCTCTTCAAAAAGCTCTTCAGGGAACTCTGCGAATAAATAATACTTCCCCTCAAAGGAATATAACTTTGTAGTAATGGAATCAAGAATTGACCGCTTTGATAATGAAATAACGTCTTCAAAATCTTTAAATGATAATAAGAACTCAAGATCGCCTTCATATCCAGGCTCATCTTCATCGGATTTACGGAAATGATGATCGAGCATTTCCTCAATATGTTCATCCACAGGCAAATCTTTCACTTTTTCATCCGGGACAGGAAGTTCAAACTTCTGACCATCCTTTGAAAGCTGGGCCTTTGTTACAAGAACCTCCAGACCCTTATCCAATGCCTGAACCTGAATCCATAAAGGTCCTTCAACAAGAAATTCTTCCTCCTGATGGACTTCATCCATCATTTCCCAAAAGAGTTCCTCACTCCGCTCACGATTGTACCAAATCTCTTCACGGTCAAAGCCTCTTTCTTCTATATCAAGATAAGAAATATAAAATTTAACTGTATGATCATTAATACGTTCGATTTCCATGCAGCAACTCTCCCTTCTGGCTATGATTGAAGGGACTAAATACCCCCAGCAGTCATGTGTTATCCATTTACCCGTAAACCAATTGGTTAATCCCCGATTTAATTGAAGGTAAACTGTATTTTGTACCTTGTACTTTTATTTTATGACAAATTGAGCATAAAGGGAATTAAAAAGTCGTATGTTTAGAAAAACCGTTAAATGCCTATATTGTCGCAAGGTTTCATTCTTATCTAATCTGACTGTAACTATATATTCTCTTATTATATCCATTTTCCTTGTTCTCTTTCACATAACAGACAAAAAGACCTTCTTCTGTTAACAGAAAGAAGGCCTCTTAATTATAAGTATAATTGAGTGAGTTTGTTCATTAACAATCTGGTCTTGAGCTAATGTTCAGTTTTAAATCAAACCAGTTTTAGTTAACCATGCGCTGTGCTTCTCGCAACTGGTAGGTCCGAACTTTTCTTGGAAGGAAACGTCTTATTTCGTCTTCATTATATCCAACCTGCAAACGTTTTTCATCAAGAATGATTGGACGGCGAAGCAGCCCAGGGTTTTCCTTGATCAACTCAAATAAGTCTTGGAGAGGCATTGATTCAAGGTTTACATCAAGCTTTTGAAATGTCTTTGAGCGAGTAGAAATAATTTCATCGGTTCCATCTTCAGTCATGCGCAGAATTTCTTTAATTTCATCAATTGATAGCGGTTCTGAAAAGATATTTCTTTCTTTATAGGCAATCTCATGTTCTTCTAACCATGACTTAGCTTTCCTGCAAGATGTACAACTTGGTGAAGTGTATAATGTGACCATTTTACAAATTCACACTCCTTAAATTAGACATATATGAAACAATCTGAGATTTATATTTGTTTAATCAAATATTTCTAGAGTCTTCTAGATTAAAATTACTTTAATCAAGGAATTTATATTATTTATTATACACCAAACAATATCTATTTGGTATAACTTTTTATAAATATGATAAAAGTATTAAACATTTATTAAACAAATGGATTAAGAATTAGAATCTACTTAATAAGACGAATGAACAAGCAAAAAGTTTCATTTTTTTATATTATTTTTGCTATAATTTCTTCCATAAAGCTTCTTAAGCATTTAGCTCAAGGGAATTTTATGTATTAAATTCTTTTATTTATACTAAATTATTCTATATTTACCCATATGAATTTTGATTAAACCTAAAATAGATAATATTATTTTCTCAATTAATAAATGAAAATGAAAACACAGCCATTTACAAAAATGGCTGTGTTTTCCCAATTCTTAAAGATCCTCCAATACATCCGTCCCATTTTTATTTTCCTCAAAGGTCAGGACCTCTTCTACAGGCTGATAGGACTTCCCATAGAAATGTGCATCTCTGTATGTGTGTATCATTTCATATGTTTTCTTCATGGCTTCATAAATCATTTCTTCACTTTCATTCTCAGGAGACCAATATAGAATTTCCATTGAATTGATTTCATTGGTTGCAAGAGACCGGCGGCTGTATCCAATTGATTGCGCATGCTCAAACCCTTCTCTTTTATAGAACCGAAGGCGCTTTTCTGTATCCGTGTCTTCATAATCAACCGGCTCAACTTCCAAAATGATCGGCTTGCCTTTATCCTTCAGCTTTTGAAGTAATTTATGGCCAAGTCCCTGTCCTCTGGATTCCTTCGAAACAAACAGATAATCAATAAACACAAAGTTATCCAGTTCCACATACATAAGAACATGGTATGGACCTTCGTCTTTATGATAAATGTCTGACCGTTCCTTTAATAAGGTTTCCATGTGTTCTCTGGATTTCATTTCTTCAATAGGGAAATATTGATTCAGTTTTTCATACCAATGCATGGATCTTCTCCTTTTTTTGCTCACAAACGATAAACCGTTAATAGAGCATGAATATTTATTCCAGCATGATAAGCTCCCAGCTTTCCTTTCCACTCACTTCTAAGTTTAAGCCTTATATACTATTTCCAATCAGATAAAGTATTTGTGGAATTACCCCTTTTAATACTGGAAAATTTCGAATAAAATAAGATTAGGGATGTTTATACACTAATCACAGGAAACTGTGAAAAGAAAGATGGAGGTTTATCATGGTTGGTTACATAACTGATTTAACAATTGTTGCGCTGCTCATAATTGGATTTACTGCCTTATTAGGTGTACTAACTAATGGTATTGGAGAAAAGGTATTTGGCGGTAAAAATAAATCCGAATTCGTGGATCAATCTGCAAGGGTGCAGACTGGATGGAAAAGCGTAGGCGGAAAGAAAAAGCGGTAACCTATGCCTCTATACTATGATACCGTATTCAAGATTGGTGTCAAATGATATGTAACTTAATTAATTGATAAACAAAGCCAGAAGGAGGCCAAAAAAATCGGCCTCTTTCTGGCTTTTATGGTGTATAATCCACTTTTGGTGTATACGAATTACCCGCATTCCATAAAAGGAATTCATTAATTCCCTGTTCGTTCAGTGCCTTTATTTGAGCTTCAACCTCGGCCCTTCCATACTTCTTATAATTTCCGGCTCCTAAATATGATGCAGTAAAATCCTGCAGCCACGGTCTTGAAACAGGTGGACTATCCAACTCTTCCAACTTCCTATTCTCAAGTTTTGCATATTCAGAAACCAGCTTATAAGGTTCCAGATCTGGTTTGGCAAGTCCGAAATAGGAAGTCCAGTGGCTTGGATAAATCATAGAAGAAATTACGTCTACATGTTCTGAGATTTTAGAAAAATTCTGACCAATTCCCGGAGCTTCAGGAAGGGTAGCCGTGTAGCCAAAAATATCAACCGATACCTTTACTCCATATGGCTCAAGCTGCTTCCTTGCATACTCAACAAAGTCTGTAACCGCGCTTACACGCTTTTGAACATTTTCAATCTTAAGATCTTCATATTCACCCATACTGTATTTCAAAGAGCTGTCGCGGTGTTCAAAGCCTTCAGGAAACCGGACATAATCAAATTGAATTTCCTGAAATCCCATTTTTGCAGCTTCAATTGCAATTCCCACATTGTAATCCCAAACTTCTTTTAAAAATGGATTTACAAATGATTCACCTCTGCCATTCTTCCATACTGTATTTCCTTCTTTATAAGACCATTCCGGCTTTTTATTTGCAAGAACAGAATCTTTGAATACAACTACCCGGGCAATCGGATAAATTTGCTTCTCTTCCATGACTTTCATGATTTTTTTTGTATCCTTTATGTAAGGTTTTCCAATCTCTTTATATGGTGAGCTGTCTTCAGGAATATAAGTAAGATTTCCCCAATCATCCTTAATATCGATTACCATCGCATTCAAATCGGTATCTTCCATCAATTTCACCAAGGTATTAAACTTTGTGCCGCCTGCAGAATGTCCGGTGACATATATCCCCCTAACAGCATCAGGATATTGAAAATGATAGCCGGAATCAAATTGGAATCGGCTTATTTTTTCTGGCAATGCCTTTACAAGCGAAACATGTTCCCTTTGCGGGTTTCGGCCTGGTTCCTGGTGTTCCTGTTCTTTTGCCTCCCCCGGCTGGGCAGAAATGAATAGACCTGATACTAACATTAAGGCAGCAGCTAAATGTACTGGCTTTTTCAAATGTGTGATGCCCCCTTTATTTAAGTTCTGCTTGTTGTTACCCATTATAAAATTATTTCAATGAATTAAGAACTATCTATATACTAAATTATCTTAATAACTGTTCTTTAAACCAATAATATTTAAAAAATATTAAAATACAGTATAGTTAAATGAATTGACGGAAAAATATAAATAATCGAAAATTCTAATAGTAATATTCTAGAAAATGTTGTATTATATACTAAAGCTTACGTTAGCGAATAAACGTGTTAAAGAGATATTTCCAATATCTACATATATGACTGAGCCATTTACATCTTGGTAACTCCTTTTTACTAAAAAAAAGGATTAACATAAGTTTAGCAAACACTGACTTTTCCAGGATGTAAAAAACGATCTCAGTTGAGATCGTTTTTTGTTATTTGGCATATTGAGCTTTTAATTCGTTATACTCTTTTTCAGAACAGTAAACAAAATGTCCCGGAGTAATTTCACGCATTTCCAGCTTATCATTGTCAGCATAATTGTGAACTGCTGTATCATATGATTTTCTTCTGCGGGAACGTTCCGTTTCCGGATCCGGAAGCGGAATAGCTGACAGCAGTGATTGAGTGTAAGGGTGCATCGGGTTTTTATATAAATCTTCTGCTGGCGCAAGCTCTACCAGTTTACCGAAATACATTACACCAATACGATCACTGATGTACTTAACCATCGATAAGTCATGAGCGATAAACAAGTATGTCAATCCTTTTTCACGCTGCAGTTTTTTCATAAGGTTTACTACCTGAGCCTGGATAGAAACGTCCAATGCAGAAATTGGCTCATCGGCAATAATGAAATCAGGGTCAACCGCAAGCGCGCGGGCAATCCCGATACGCTGTCTCTGTCCGCCAGAGAATTCATGAGGGTAACGGTTAGCATGCTCTTTGTTCAGACCAACTGTTTCCAAAAGCTCATAAACCCGCTCCATACGTTCCTTTTTGCTCTTTGCCAAACCGTGAATATCGATGCCTTCAGCAATAATATCGGCAACAGTCATACGCGGATTTAAGGAAGCATAAGGATCCTGGAAAATCATTTGCATTTTCCGGTTAAACTTTTTTAGTTCTTTTGCAGACTTTTTACCATGAACATCTTCACCTTCAAAAAGAACTTGACCGTCTGTTGCATCGTATAATCTGATAATGGTTCGACCAGTAGTTGATTTACCGCAGCCAGATTCACCTACAAGTCCAAGGGTCTCTCCCTTATAAATATCAAAAGTAATTCCATCAACTGCTTTCACCATATTGGGACGGCCTACATTAAAATGCTGTTTTAAATTTTTAATTTCGAGCAATTTTTCTGCCATTATTATTTTCCCTCCTTCACTAATACAGGCTTTTCAAACGTGGAGGATAATTGGCGCATACGTCTTTTTACTGCTTCCGGCGGCTCAACCTGTGGAGCATCCGGGTGAAGAAGCCAGGTTTTTGCAAAATGTGTTTCTGAAATCTGGAACATCGGCGGCTCTTCTTCAAAGTCAATTGCAAGTGCATATTGATTTCTGGCGGCAAATGCGTCTCCCTTTGGTGGATTTGTCAGATCCGGAGGAGTTCCAGGTATCGCAGCTAATTCAGCTTTATCATCATTTTCTAAGCTTGGCATTGATGCCAGCAATCCCCATGTATAAGGATGACGAGGGTCATAGAAAATTTCATCCACAGTGCCCATTTCAACAATCTGGCCAGCATACATTACAGCTACACGGTCCGCAACATTTGCAACAACACCCAGGTCGTGCGTGATAAAGATAATGGATGTATCCATTTTATTTTGAAGATCTTTCATAAGCTCCAGGATTTGCGCCTGAATAGTAACGTCAAGAGCAGTTGTCGGCTCATCAGCGATAAGCAGCTTTGGATTGGCTGCAAGTGCAATCGCAATCATTGCACGCTGTCTCATACCGCCGGAGAATTCATGAGGATATTGATTAACTCTTTTCTCAGGCATCGGAATACCAACAAGTCTCAGTAATTCAATTGCTCTGTTTTTGCCATCAGTCTTCGTCATATTTTGATGTTTAATCAGCACTTCCATTATCTGATTTCCAACTCTCATCGTTGGATTCAATGACGTCATCGGATCCTGGAAAATCATACTGATTTCCTTGCCGCGGATTTTTTCCATTTGTTTTTCTGTTTTTGGTACGATGTCTTCACCATTTAACAGGATTTGCCCGCCTGAAATTCGGCCTGGCGGCATAGGTATTAACTTCATAATAGACTGGGAAGTAACACTTTTGCCTGAACCTGATTCACCAACAATCGCAAGCGTCTCTCCCTTATGAAGGTCAAAGCTGACTCCCCGGACTGCTTTTACTGTACCTCCATATGTTTGGAATGAGACTTCTAAATTTTTTACTTCAAGTAATTTTTCCATGTTCTCACTCCTTTATTTACGCATTCTTGGATCTAGTGCATCACGCAGGCCATCGCCAACTACGTTAAAAGCAAAAATCGTTAAACAGATAAACGTAGCAGGGAAGAATAAGCGCCATGGGTAGTAACGCATAGCCGGCAATCCATCATTGGCCATTGTTCCCCAGCTCGCTATAGGCGGTGTTAAACCAAGTCCAATAAAGCTTAAGAATGCTTCAGTAAAAATAGCAGAAGGGATCGTTAGCGTCATTGTGACTAGTATAGGTCCCATTGAATTTGGAATTAAGTGTTTGCCCATAATTCTGCTTGTATTTGCACCAAGTGTTTTGGCTGCCAGTACATATTCCTGATTTTTAAGAGATAACACCTGACCGCGTACAATACGGGACATATTGATCCATCCTGTAATAGACATTGCAATGATCATAGTAGACAATCCCTGTCCAAGCACAACCATTAACAAGATTACTAATAATAAGTACGGTACACCATATAAAATATCGGCAAAGCGCATCATACCCTCGTCTGTGCGTCCGCCCTTATAACCGGCAATACCGCCCCAAAGCACACCAATAATTAAATCAATTACAGCTGCAGCAACTCCAATGAAGATGGAAATTCGTGCACCTTCCCATGTACGGGCAAATACATCACGGCCAAGATCATCTGTACCAAACCAATGTTCAGAAGAAGGCGGCTGGTTCTTGTTGCTCAGATCATTTGATGCATAATCATATGGAGTCATATATGGTCCAAAGATTGCCATAAAGATTAGCAGTCCTAATAATACTAATCCAAACAGGGCAAGCTTGTTTTTTCGAAATCGAATAAATACATCTTTCCAGAAAGAAAGACTGGGTTTTGAAATTTTTTCAGCTTCACCAAGCTGTGTTCCGACTAATTTGAACTTATCTTTCGAAATCTGCATAATTACTCTCCTTTCTTCCCGCCAGCAAGTTTGATGCGTGGGTCGATGATTCCGTATGCAATGTCAACAAGGAGAATAGATACAAGCAACAGAATACTGTAGAAAACTGTTACACCCATAATTACCGTATAGTCACGATTGTTGATACTTGTTACAAAGTGTGCACCAAGTCCAGGAATACCGAAGATTCTTTCAATAACGAAACTTCCAGTTAAAATACCTGCCGTTAATGGTCCCATATAAGTTACAACAGGCAATAGTGCATTACGGATCGTATGTTTTACTGTAATTACTCCCCTGCTTAAACCTTTTGATTTAGCAGTCTTAATATAATCATTCGCCAGAACTTCAAGCATACTGGAACGAGTTAACCGGGCTATAAATGCCATCGGTGTGGAAGCCAGTGCAACGGCTGGAAGAACGCTGTGCATAAATGATTCCCATCGTGCTACAGGGAAAATACCCATTTTTATTGCCAGGAAATATTGCAGGAATGATGCCATGATAAAGGAAGGAACAGAGATACCTAATACAGCAACAATCATCGCTGTGTAATCCGGCCATCTATTGTGTTTTAATGCCGCAATGATTCCTAATAGAACTCCTACTGCAACGGCGATAAAAATGGCTTCCATTCCGAGAAGAAATGAAACAGGGAAACCTTCATTAATCAGGTCGTTTACAGTTTGGCTTTTATATTTAAATGATGGTCCAAAATCCCAGTTGACAATTCGAACGAGATACTCCCAATACTGTGCATACCATGGCTTGTCCAGCCCAAAGTGGGCATTCAGGTTTGCTTCAATTTCGGGAGGAAGTTTTTTCTCAGATGCAAAAGGGTTTCCGGGTGCAATGCGCATGAAGAAAAACGTTGCTGTAACAATCATCCAAAGAGACAGAAGCATGTACACCAAGCGTTTTCCAATATATTTCGCCATTGTCAAACACCTCCAATTTATTACAATGCCTTAATCAGAAACGAAGGTATATGGGATTGAGCATCCCATATACCTTTCGTAAAGTTTAGCTATGTTTATTCGAAGTATGCCCATTTATATTGGACATCACCTAGACCGGATACTGCAACATCTTTAAGGTTCTCAGCCTGTACCCAGTTGTTAGTATAGAAATAGATTGGAGCTACTGGCATATCTTCCATGAAGATTGCTTCAGCATCCTTCAATAACTGCTGGCGAGCTTCAGGGTCAGTTTCTGTTGCAGATTTAGCAAGCAGATCCTGGAACTCTTTGCTTTCCCATCCAGTATTGTTGTTACCGCCATCAGCGTCACGGTACATTTCTAAGAAGTTGATTGCATCGTTAAAGTCACCCAACCAGCCCATACGCGCTACCTGGTAATCCATTTGGTTTACATTATCAAGGAATACATTCCACTCAGCGTTATCAAGTGTTACTTCTACGCCAAGGTTCTGCTTCCACATATCCTGGATTGCCTGAGCAATCTTTTGGTGTGCCTCTGAAGTATTGTAAGAAAGAGTTACTGCTGGTAGTTCAGAAGCATCTTTCAATCCAAGCTCTTCAAGACCTTTTTGTAAATATTCTTTAGCTTTTTCTACATCGTTATCAGGGAAATAACCCTTTTCGTTTTCTTCAAACATTGAAGGTGGAACAATTGCCATTGCAGGAAGCTGTTCACCCTGAAGGATGTTATCAATAAGCTCCTGACGGTTAAGAGCATGTGCAAAAGCCTTACGGATATTGACATTATTAAATGGTTCTACAGTTGTATTAAACTTGTAATTGTAAATACCTGCGATTGGCTGAGTAACTAAGCGGCCTTCGTCTTTAAGAGCCTGCATAGCGTCAGTTGGAAGGGCACCTGTTGGAGCTCCAGCCCAATCTAGTTCACCGTTGTCAAACATTGATAATTCAGTATTAGGATCATTGATCATGATCATTTCAATGCTGTCCAGCTTAACTGTTTCAGCATCCCAGTATGTTTCGCTCTTTTCAAGAACGATCTTGTCACTGTGAGCCCATTCAACTAAATGGAAAGGACCGTTAGTAGTGAAATTTTCACCAGCGTCAGTTGCCCAATCTGGGTTAGCTTCAGCAATCTTGCTGTTGACTGGCAGATAAGTATAGAAAGCTGTTAATTCTTCAAAATATGGCGTTGGATTTACTAATTTAACTTCTAGTGTTTTCTCATCGATAGCTTTAACACCAACTGCATCCTTTTCACCTTTGCCTGTGTTGAATGCTTCAGCGCCTTCAAGGTAGTAAAGCTGGTATGCATAAGTTGAGTTGTTGGCAGGATCTAATGCCCATTTCCAAGCATATTCAAAGTCTTGAGCGATTACAGGATCGCCATTTGACCATTTCGCATCGCGAATTGTGAATGTATAAGTTTTTCCGTCTTCAGAAACTTTAATGTCTTCTGCCATTGCTTTTTCAGGCTTACCATCTTGATTGATGCGAGTAAGACCTTCTAACACGTTACGAAGTACAGTTCCAGAAGTCGAATCTTCTGCAAGTCCTGGATTTAATGATGGTGGTTCAGTGTTGATGTTTACTCTTAACTCCTGCGGTACATCAGACTTTCCGCCGTCGTCTCCGCCTTTTTCGCCGCCGTTAGCATTGTCTCCGCCGCCGTTACATGCAGCAAGGAACATGCTTAGCACAAGCAGCATGCTAAAAAAGATCGATAATCTTTTGTTCACGGTATAACCCCCTATTAAATTTCCTCAAACAATATCCTTACGCTTGCCTTTCACAAAAAACACAACTGTGCGCCCCAGATATATTGCTCAAATAGTCTGTTAATTCAATTTAAAAAATTTGCAGACTATTTAGAAGGCAACAAAAAAAGCAAGTTTATATTCTCTTAAAGATAGATTATCCTTATATTCTGATAATTCAGATTAAAAGGAGTAATCTATAAGATGTAAGCTATAAACTTACTCATTATGCACCATACTCTCGCTATCTGGAGTGATATAGTTTTGTTGTAAATGTAACAAAAACGTAAAGATTATGTTTGTTACGTTTATTATAAATAGTTTAAAAACTTATTGCAAGTGGCTTTTTGTACATGCAATCCAATCGAGTATGACATTTTTCGTCAAAAAGTCTTATAAATTAAGAATTTTTGAGATTTAAAAAAATTTTTCTTTTTAAGATTTTTTGCTATTTTAATAGGAATCATCACCCATATATTGTCAAATACAGCCTTGAAATAGAGGCTATCGCTGACTTTTATTTTTCCCTTTATTAACTTGATTTTTGTATCCGGATAGTTTAACTTATTATATAATACAAATATAAATTAATTATCTAGTCGGCAATGAAAAAAGAGTAGTACATTTACTGAGGGTTTAACAGAGAGTCTGTGGCAGGTGCAAACAGGCAGCCCGGTAAATCGAATGGACTTTTGAGCTTCTGAATTTTTCAGGCGCTTCCCTGCGTTATCGGGGACCTATGCATTATTCTGCATAGGGCAGAGTGACTCAGTATTTGAGTAATTAGGGTGGCAACGCGGACCATTCGTCCCTATTTTATAGGGATGAATGGTTCTTTTTTATGCTTTTTTATGCTTATAGCACAAAAATTTCCCTTCACCGCCTGTCAATTCATGATCTTTTAAGCCGATTAAAGGAGGAAAAACATGAAAACTATATTTTCCGGCATCCAGCCCAGCGGTACAATTACCCTTGGGAACTACATCGGTGCCATGAAACAATTTGTTGAACTGCAGAATGACTACAATTGCTATTTTTGCATTGTTGACCAGCACGCAATAACAGTACCCCAGGACAGACTGGAATTAAGAAAAAACATCCGAAGCCTTGCTGCACTATATTTGGCTGTTGGGATTGATCCTGAGAAATCCACCCTATTCATTCAGTCGGAAGTTCCGGCCCATGCTCAGGCAGGATGGATGATGCAATGTGTTTCTTACATCGGTGAGCTCGAACGCATGACCCAATTCAAAGACAAATCAGAAGGTAAAGATGCCGTATCTGCAGGACTGCTGACCTATCCCCCTTTGATGGCTGCCGATATCCTTCTATACAATACTGACTTGGTTCCGGTTGGAGAGGATCAAAAGCAGCACCTGGAATTAACTCGCGATCTTGCAGAAAGATTCAATAAGAAATACAACGATATCTTCACCATTCCTGATGTAAGAATCGCCAAAGCAGGCGCTAGGGTTATGTCTCTTCAGGATCCATTAAAGAAAATGAGCAAGTCTGATCCCAATAAAAAGTCATTTATATCATTATTAGATGATCCAAAACAAATTGAAAAGAAAATAAAAAGTGCTGTAACAGATTCTGAAGGCATTGTTAAGTATGATAAGGAAAACAAACCTGGAGTATCCAATCTCCTTTCCATTTACTCAATTCTTACAGGGAAAACTGTTGCGGAAATCGAAAAAGAATACGAAGGCAAAGGATATGGAGATTTTAAAGCCGGCCTGTCAGATGTTGTTGTTGGAGCAATTAAGCCAATTCAGGATAAATATTATGCGCTAATGGAATCGGAAGAACTTGATCTTGTACTTGATCAGGGAGCTGAAAAAGCGAATAAGGCTGCATACAAAATGATTAAAAAAATGGAAAGTGCCATGGGACTCGGCCGTAAGAGAAAATAAAAAACAGCCTTTTGGCTGTTTCAGTTTGTAGACAAAAAGAGTTCGGAATAGTCTCATTCCGAACTCTTTTTTTCATTTTTTGTAGGACTTCAAGTAATTACAGAGAATTGCAGACCTCTCCGAGGTTATCATTTAGGCCATTTCTGGACCTTGCCAAGTCCAGTTGGCCATTTTCTTCAAATTCATGGCAGCGAAAGTAAGCATCGCCTGCATCGACATTTTTTTAAGTCCCCTGAGGGTTGTCCAACGCATGCCATGCTTTTCTTTTGCATCTGCGAATACTCGTTCAATTGTTTCTTTGCGTTTTTCATAGATCGGTTTGACGTCTTGATGGTGGCGAAGATGATCTGCTTCTTCCACATGTTCCTCCCACACATGACGTTGAATCATTTTTTGATGTGCTTGACTCTGTGTGCATTGAGACAAGAAAGGGCATCCAGCACAAATTCGAGGATCTGATTTATATTGACGATACCCTTCCTTTGTAGTTGTAGTATATTTTAATATCTCACCAGTTGGGCAAATGTAACAGTCAAAATGCTCATCATAAGCATACTCATGTTTTCTGAAGAAACCCTCTTTTGTGCGAGGTCGTGTGTAAGGTAAAGCAGGTGTGATGTCGTTTTTCAATAAGTAGCTCGTGATAGCAGGTGTTTTATAGGCTGCGTCTGCCGCAACAGCTTTTGGTTTACTAACTTTCTCAATGACTTGTTCTACCAATGGCTCTAAAATATGACTATCATGCGTGTTACCAGGGGTTACAATTGCGCCTAACACGAAGCCGTTGCGGTCTGCGGCCGCATGGAAAGAATAAGCGAACTGTTTTGTACGCTCATCTTTTACATAGTAGCCACTCTCTGGATCTGTTGTACTTTCCTTGATTTCTTTGTATTCTTCTTTATCAAACTTATCTGGTGGAATCGGCTTTTTTCCATGATCCTCGCGGTCTTGGTTAATCTCCTCTTGAAGGCGTTCTTGATAAGCACGGGTTTCTTTTCGAACAACTTTCTTTTCAAATTTGAGTTTATTTGCACTCGCTTTTACATGAGTAGAATCTACAAAAACGTGTTCAGCACTAATTAAATTCTTTTCAGCTGCGGTTTTTAAGATTCGGTAAAATATTTGTTCAAAGAGATCGCTGTCTTTAAATCGGCGCTCATAATTTTTACCGAAAGTTGAGAAGTGAGGAACTTTATCGTGAAAGCCATATCCTAAAAACCATCGATAAGCCATATTCGTTTTCAATTCTTCAATTGTTTGACGCATGGAGCGAATACCGAAGGTATATTGAATAAATGTGAGTTTAATTAATATTACAGGGTCAATACTTGGGCGGCCTTTTTCTGAATACTTATCTTTTACCAAGTCATAGATGAATGAGAAATTAATCGCCGCTTCAATTTTGCGGACCAAATGGTCCGCCGGTACAAGTTCGTCTAAAGCAACCATTTCAATTTGATCCCGTTGAATTGGATTATGTTTTGAAAGCATTTAAATCACCTCAAGCATTGTATTACTTCTATTTTAAAATAAAAAAGACTGCAGACAAGCACGATTTTCATCGAGTTTGTCGACAGTCTGAAACAGCCTTTTGGCTGTTTTTTTATTTTTTCTAATTCACTTTTGGACCATGCTCCATTTCCCACATCTTCTCAAAAAACGGCTGTCCTTTAATTAAATTTTCACAAAACTTCTCGTGTTTACCTGACCAGCCGTATTTACTTTCATCGTAAAGTTCATACCATGCCTCTTCAAAGTTCATTGACTGTATTTTCGAATAGCGTTCCGGGCTCCACTCCGTATACCAATATCGGATCTCAGCATCATTTTTGGAAGAGTGAAGCTGATCCAGCGCCATAAACAGCAGCTGTTTAAGCTGTCTTTCTTTTCTCGTCAGGCCTGCCATCAAATCCGGAGATGGAGAAAGGATATGAAATTCCTTTAATGCTGTTTGATCATTAAACGAATAGGCTGCCGTTTCCTGATTTTCAAGCATTTCATATGCCAGCTGCTCCTGCCGCGGGATAAGTCTGCTTTTTCTGATAGGGATATTGTAGCCGATCGTATCGACTGCCAATATGCCTGTCCCGTCTGAAACAACAAAACAATACTCCAATTGAATGCGTTCATGATTTTTCCTTAAGTAAGCTTTTTGATAAATATCGTCTAGCAGTTGTTGTGGCAGCTCAGAAAGATCATTTTCAATATAATTAAAAAGAACCGGGTCAATCTTTAACAGCGGAACCTGATCAAGCAGTTCTACGCCATCATCTTTTCTCCATTCATGAAAATGGCATACATTGTATCCATTCTCCTCTCCTTCAAACCAATTCACCCAAACATCATGAAGATACAACATTTTTCAACCCCCACTTCAACAAACTATTTGTCACTCAGTATGGGCAGTAGGCCGTAAATTTATTCCTATATTGCACTCGCAATCCATTTTTTGTAATAAATTTTGTAATGACATTGCTGAATAAATACCTTCCCTTTATTCATTCACACTTGAATAAGGAAAATATATGCTTAAAGTTATAATAATAATACCGATCGGAAGCAAATAACATTCTGGACGCGAGATAATAAAATAGAGATATTCTTTGAAGGTATGTCCAGTTGTAAGCAAATTTAAATACCCTATTACACTGACTCCTCCTGAAACAGAAATCCCAAAACCAGTTAAAAGCCAAAATGCCCTAAATAACATTTTCTTTACTATATGCGTGAGTCCCAAAAGGTCTTAATGCTGCCATAAACTCACTCCCAGTCTTTTTTTACATGTATATGAAGGAAGCTGTTCGGATATGTACAAGCTATTAGCCTGAAAAAAACAAAAAAACGCCTGAAATAGGCGTTTCTTAACTATCTGTTGGATTTAGGATTGAAGGCATCTTTTAAGCCTTCTCCAATGAAGTTGATCGATAGGATTGTAAATGTTAAAACCGCAGCTGGCGGAATCCATATCCACCACTTACTGGTTAAAACATCCGGACTTCTTGCTTCCTGAAGCATATTCCCCCACGTAGGAATGTTGATCGGAACACCGAATCCCAAGAAGCTTAGGCCTGTTTCAGCTACAATCATCGCTGCCAGTGTAATGGTTGCCTGAACGATAATGGTTGACATTACATTCGGCAGCAAGTGTTTAAAAATGGTCTTTGGTGCAGAGCATCCGATGGAAACCGCACTCATAATATATTCATTTTCCTTCTCAGCCATGACCTTGCTTCGCACAAGACGGGCAGTTCCTGTCCAGCTGAGTACACTTATTACGAATATAAGGGTTCCTGTACTTGATTCGATAAAAATTGATTTTAATACGATAACAAATAGCAGGAATGGGAAGTTCATCATAAAGTCTGTAAATCTCATTAGGGCATTATCGACCCAGCCGCCAAAATACCCCGCAGTAGCACCAACAAGAGTACCAATAGTAATAACAGCTAGCGTGATAGAGAATGCAAGCAAGAGTGAAGTCTTGCCGCCGTGCAGAGTTCTGGCAAAGACGTCTCTGCCTGACTTGTCAGTGCCAAAGTAGTGTTCAGCAGATGGTTCTTTACTCATTTGTGTTAAATTGATCTTAGCTGTCTCCTCAACTGGCATAGTTAGCGGCTCAGCCAATATGGACATTGCACAGACCAGCAGCAGGAAGACCAGACTGACCATTGCTACTTTATTGCGCAAAAACTTGCGGCGGGCGAGAGCCCATGGTGATTGACTCTTCGGAGGTTTAACAGGTTCTGCTAAACCTGGCGAAGTTTGCTGTGATATTGATGGTTCCATACTCCCACCTACCTAACTTAAACGAATACGCGGATCTACTAGACCATATAGTAAATCTGCAACTAAATTTCCAATCAGGGTCAAAATAGTCAGCATCATGGCAATGGCCATCATGACAGAATAATCACGTGCATTAACTGATTCTACGAATAAATAACCGATGCCAGGGTATGTGAAAATGGTTTCTGTGATAATTGCCCCTCCAAAAAGATTGGCAATATCGAATCCAAGTAATGTAACAATAGGTATGATTGAGTTTCTTAGAATGTGCTTATTATAAATCGCAGATTCTTTCGTACCTTTAGCTCTTGCTGTACGAACATAATCCTTGCGAGAGCTTTCGATCATATCATTTCTCAAGAACTGTGTGTAAGCGGCTGTAGCCATGGCTCCCAGGACAATAGCCGGCAATACTGTATGTTTTGCTTTACTTAAATAATATTCCAGTGTTCCCGCTTCTACCCCGCTGCCGATACTTCCACTGGCTGGAACCCATCCAAGATTGATGGCAAAAATATAAATGGCAACCAAAGCTGCAACAAAGCTGGGAATTGCAAGTGCTAGATAGTTAAAGGCTGATATTAAATAATCTCCCATGCTATAGGCAAATCGCCCAGAGTATCTTCCCATTAAAAAGGCTAATAAATAAGTAATTAAAAGAGCTGATATTCCTAAAATGATCGTGTTCGGCAAACGGTCACCAATTAATTCCATAACCGGGCGCTTATGAACAAATGAATCTCCAAAATCTCCTTGGACCACACCACTCATCCAGCGGACATACTGCACAGGAATAGGATCATTCAATCCCATCTGCTCACGCATTTCTTCAATATACTCCGGATCTGAGTTTAATGGGTCAATTTTTCCAGATAGGGCATCACCAGGCATAAGCTTTGCGAGGGTGAAAACCACTACTGAGATAAGGAAAATTATTGGAATCATACCTATGAGTCGTCGAATTGTGTACTGTAGCATTTCCATTCCCCTTACCAAACAAAAATTTATTCGCTGGTTAAACTTGTATTCCTTGGGAGAACAAAATCCCCCCAAGGAATACAGGTTCCTTTTACCCTATTACTCTACAATGTGCCACTTGTGGAACTCATCAGTTCCAAATGGAGTTACTTTCACTCCGCCAACACGCTTGTTGATCGCCCATGGATCTACACGTTGCTCGAAGAAAATGATCGGCAATTCTTCGTTAACAAGCTTTTGCCATTCGTTGTAGACTTCCTGACGGTGTTCAGTTACATCTTTACTAGCATCTTCAGGGAAAGATACCCCTTTCTTGATTAGCTCATCAGACTTTTCACTGTACCATCTCCACATGTTCCACTTGTCAGTAGATAACCAGATTCCAGCTGGATCTGGATCATTAGCAAGTCCCCAAGCACCCATGAATGTTTCAACAGATGGGTCATCTGCTTCAATAGTGTCATAGAATAGGTTGAAATCTTTTAATGAACCGCCGTTTAGCTTAGCATTTAAGCCAACTTCCTGCCAGGATTGAAGGATGAATTGAGCACGGGCTTCTGAAGTTTCAGCGCCTGCCATTGCATCAAAATTAATTGTAAATGGCTTGCCTTCTGGATCTTCACGGAAGCCGTCGCCGTCTTTATCTACATAGCCTGCTTCGTCAAGTAATTTCTTTGCTTTCTCTGGATCATACTCATACTGATTGAGTTCTGAATCATCAATTTTTGCCCAAGATACTGATGGGAAAGGAGTGTTTAATGGTTTTCCTAATCCGTTTGCAAAGCCATCGATAAATGCCTGACGGTCAATTGCGTGTGCCATGGCATGGCGAAGGGATTTGTTCTGGAATTTCTTGTTATCAGAAACTACTACACCTTTTTTAGTGTCATAATGCCCCCAGTCAAAAGCGATATAGCTGTAAGACATGGCATCTGCTTCTACTGGATTTACATTGTCAAGAGCTTTTATAGCTTCCCACTGATCTTTTGGAGCTTCAATAACATCGATTTCTCCGTTTTGCACTAAACCTTGCGCAAGAGAACCATCAATAATTTTGTAAACTACACCATCCAATTTAGCTGGTCCTTGCCAGTAATCATCAAAACGCTCAAATTCAATCATTTCACCAGGTACGATGTTTTTCACTTTAAAAGGCCCTACACCGATTGGAGTTTTACGGATTTGATCTGAGTCCGGAAGCTCTTTAGAAGAAATATCCCCGTAATGGTGCTTTGGCTCAGGATAAACCCAAATATTTTCCAATAAGTTAACAGAAGGCTCAGTTACTGTCACTTCAATTGTATAATCATCAACTACCTTGATCCCTTCAATTGACTCAGCTTTTCCGTCTTTATATTCTTGAGCACCTTTGATCATTGCTACGTTAGCAAAACGTGCACCTTCATAAGTTGGATCAGCAATTAAATACCATGCAAATTCCATATCTTCTGCTGTTAATTCTTCACCATCATGCCATTTAACTCCTTGCTTAAGCTTGAAAGTTAATTTAGTATTGTCTTCAGATAACTCATAATCTGCCAGATTCGGTTCAGATATAAGCTCATCATTTACTTTGAGCAAGCCTTCATGCATAAACTGAAGGGCATTGACATCATCTTCACCCTCGTAATAAGCATAAGATAAAACACCTTTAAATGGCTGAGTGTAACCGAATGTTACTGTTCCACCCTCTTGAGCTTCTCCTGATGCTTTCCCATCATCTTTTGGTTCCTTTTCAGTGCTGGCTTTCTCTCCGCCGCCAGAACATGCTGCCAGGAATACAGACATGACCAGCAGAAGTGATAGCAGCCAAAATGCTGATTTCTTCATTAGTTTCCCCCCGAAAAATATTTTTTGACAAAGCCTTATTTATATAAGTGACAAGCGACTCTATGCCCAGGCTTCACCTCCTTTAAGTGCGGTTTTACACTTTGGCACTCCGGCATTGCATGCGCGCAGCGCGGATGGAAGGTACATCCTTTTGGAGGATCAATCGGGCTTGGCACATCCCCCTCTAAAATAATTCTTTCCTTTTTCTTGCGCGGATCCGGTTCCGGGATCGCAGAGATTAGAGCTTGAGTATAAGGATGCAAAGGCTCTGCATAGAGGCTGTCCTTTTCAGCGACTTCTACAAGGCCACCAAGATACATAACCCCAATCCGGTCACTCATATGTTTAACTACACTCAAATCGTGGGCTATAAATAAGAAAGTAAGATCAAATTCATCCTGAAGCTCTTTCAGCAGATTCAATACCTGAGATTGGACCGATACATCCAGGGCGGAAACAGGCTCATCCGCAATAATGAGCTTTGGTCTTAAAGCCAGTGCCCTTGCGATTCCGATACGCTGTCTTTGCCCGCCGGAAAACTCATGCGGGTATTTATAGTAAGCATCTTCAGGCAGCCCAACTTTCGCAAGAAGATCCATTACTTCCGGCTTAAGTTCTTTTTCGGATTTGCTGTTATAGTTCCTGATGGGCTCTGACACAAGATGCCCAACCATCATCGTGGGATTTAATGATGCATAAGGATCCTGGAAAACCATCTGGAAGTCCTGGCGGATTTTCCTCAGACTGGTTCCTCTTACATTTGTGATATCCTGTCCGTCAAATATGATTTGTCCGTCTGTTGGTTCTAGAAGTCTGAGAATCGTTCTGCCTGCGGTTGATTTTCCGCAGCCTGATTCCCCCACCAGCCCCAGCGTCTCCCCTTTCTTAATTTCAAAGGAAATATCGTCGACAGCCTTAACGACCGCCACAGTCTTTCTAAGGATTCCGCCTTTTATTGGATAGTAAGTCTTTAAGTTCTTAACCTCTAAAAGCACTTCATTGCTGCTTTTATCCTTTTTTAAAACAGCTGTGTTATTATGGTCTGTACTCATCATGCATTCACCTCTTGTTTCGGCTGGCTTGTCTCGTAAAGCAGACAGGCAACCTCATGTCCTGCTTCATTTTCTGCCAATCGAGGTGTAACAGTCAGGCATTCAGGCATTGCCTTAGGGCAGCGCGCCGCAAATTTGCACCCTGTTTTAGGCATATTTTTTAATGAAGGCACAATTCCTTTTATTGTGCTTAGCTTTTCCACTTCTTCATCCATTTTCGGAATAGCTCCCATCAGGAGCTGAGTATAAGGATGTTTTGGATTGTGAAATAAGGAATCTACATCAGTCCGTTCTGCTATCTTTCCTGCATACATAACAATGACCTCATCACACATCTCGGCCACAACACCCAGGTCATGAGTAATCAGAATGACGGACATATCGTTGACTTCCTGGATTTCTTTTAAAAGCTCAAGAATTTGGGCTTGTACAGTAACATCCAGAGCAGTTGTCGGCTCATCGGCGATCAATAGCTTCGGCTGGCAGGCAATGGCGATGGCGATCATGACCCTTTGCCTCATACCTCCTGAAAGCTGATGCGGATATTCATCTACAATTTTTTCAGGCCTTGAAATTCCCACACTTTTTAGAAGTGCGATACTCTTAAGCCGCGCTTCTTTTTTGGAGATTTTCATATGATTGAATAATACTTCCTGCAGCTGGAACCCAATAGAAAAAACAGGATTTAAAGAAGTCATAGGCTCCTGGAAAATCATTGCGATGTCTTTTCCCCTGATTTTATTAATCTCTGAATCTGTCATCTTCTCCAAATGAATACCGTCAAAGATGATTTCTCCATTTCGGATTTGGCCAATTCCTTTAGGCAGGAGCTTCATGACAGAGAGGCTCATTACAGATTTCCCGCAGCCCGACTCTCCTACGATTCCAACTATTTGTCTAGGCTTAACTCTAAAAGAAACATTATCAACTGCATTATAGTATGTACCATCTATGGAAAAAGCCGTTTCTAAATTCTTCACCTCTAGTAATGGTGCGTCTTTATGTTGACGGGGATTTGCGCTCATAGGACACCTCTTACCTTTTCGAATTATTCTGTTAATTCATTCTATTTGTCTAAAATATTATTACAAAGTTATTACAATTGCAAGATTTTTTTAAAATTTGTTAAGATTCATTTTTCTCCACTAAAAAAAAAGCCCACATTTTAGGGCTTTAAAGCGATTACGACTCCAGTTTATATAAAGTTTGATCCACAAAATATTCGGATGGCGCACTAAAAGATAGTTTTGTAGAAAAACTTTTTTTCTCTCTAAATCCCCTTACAATTTCGTAGCCAGCAGCATAACCAATTAATGGAGGGTAGGGTCTTTCACCATACAGTATCTTCTGATGAAGCCTCTCATTCTTTTTTAATTTCAGATGAGTTTTAATCAATTTATCCCAGAAATTCCTGATTTCATCTTTTGAGTATCTGCTGCACCAGGATCCTCTGAATTTCTTGCCACAGTGAATTTCTACCGCATGTTCGGCAAGCCCTTCCAATATGATGGAATCTAGCAGCGTAAATTCTTCAAGCGTTTTTTTCTGTGAGTTAATTCTGCAAGCATGGTGATATTCATGCACAAATAAAGCCTCTATTTCGTCCTCTTCTATATCAGAAGGAAGAAACAGAAAGAGCATATTCGCAAATGAAACTCCCGATTTTCCGGAATGCCGCGAAAAAGGGCCTCCTCCTGCCGACGGGAATATATAAACATCAATATTAGGACCGCCCCACTTCTTCCTATACTTTAAGTATATTTTTTCTGCTAGATTCCATGTTTCTTTTTCTTTTAATTCCTTAAAATCATTCCTGCTGAACCGGTCAGGTTTATACATGCCGAAATCCATTAAGTATTCGTATATTTTTTTGGGGTTATGATCATTAAAGGGTCCTGTAAGTTTTTCACATATTTTAAGCGGTTCATTAAAACTTTCTTCGAGCCATAAATCTGTTTTGACTATCCCATTTTCCCACCTCCATTTATTCGATAGTTAATAAATTTTATGTATGCGGCAGCATTTTGTTCTTCAAAATAAAAAGCCGATTCAAAGGAGGTTCATCTTCCATTGAATCGGCTCTGGTTTAGTTTTTATTCATATCTTTTAAAGACGATGGTTGCATTGTGGCCGCCAAAGCCAAGGGAATTGCTCATTGCAGCTGTTATTTCTTTTTCCCTTGCCTTATTTGGAACATAATCCAGATCACATTCAGGATCCGGGTTTTCAAGATTAATGGTCGGCGGCAGGATCCCTTCCTTCATAGCCAGAACTGTGAAAATGGCTTCAATTCCGCCTGCAGCTCCCAGAAGATGTCCCGTCATGGATTTAGTCGAGCTTACTGCCAATTTATAAGCATGCTCCCCGAACACCTCTTTTATTGCCAATGTTTCAAATTTATCATTATAATCTGTACTTGTACCATGGGCATTAATATAATCAATATCTTCCGGCTTTAAGCTGCCGTCTTCAATCGCCATTTTCATGGCTCTTGCTCCGCCTTCTCCGCCTGGAGCAGGTGCAGTGATATGATAAGCATCCCCGGTAGCGCCATAGCCGACGATTTCAGCATAAATTTTTGCGCCGCGGGCAAGTGCATGCTCCAATTCTTCAAGTACGACAATCCCTGCACCTTCTCCAATAACAAATCCATCACGATTTTGATCAAATGGACGGCTTGCTGTTTTTGGATCTGGATTGGTTGAAAGCGCAGTGTTGGCACAAAATCCAGCCACAGACATTTTTGTGATTGGCGCTTCTGCTCCCCCGGAGATCATCGCATCGGCATCGCCGCGCTGAATAACCTTAAAGGCATCGCCAATTGAGTTTGTACCAGTGGCACATGCAGTTACAGTGCAAGAGTTAAACCCTTTCGCCCCTAAGTAAATGGAGACCTGACCCGTTGCCATATCCGGAATCATCATTGGAACGAAGAAGGGGCTCACCCTTCTGTACCCGCGTTTCATAAATGTCTCATATTGATTTTCAAAAGTTTCCATACCGCCAATGCCTGAACCAATCCAAACACCGATCCGATGCGCATTTTCATCTGTGATCTGAAGGTTCGCATCCTTTACAGCCATAAAGGCTGAAGCAACAGCATAGTGTGTGAAGCGGTCCATTTTTCTGGCATCTTTTTTGTCAATATATTCTTCGGGATTGAAATCCTTTACCTCAGCAGCTACCTTAGCCGGATATTCATCTGCATTTAATCTAGTCAGAGGACCAACACCCGAAACCCCTGATTTAATATTGTTCCATGTCGTCTCTGTATTATTTCCAAGCGGTGTTACAGCGCCGATGCCTGTAACGACAACTCTTCTTTTATTCATTTTGATGCAGCTCCTTTTAAATTATCATCATATTTAAAATGAGGTATCTTATCTTCCCCATCTCATCGCAATGGCTCCCCAAGTTAGCCCTCCGCCGAAGCCGACCATCACGAGCAAATCATCATCTTTAATTTTACCCGCTTCCAGTTCTTCCACCAATGCAATTGGAATAGATGAGGCAGAAGTATTTCCGTATTTATCCACTGTTTTCGACATCTTCTCAACCGGGAGTTCCAATCTTTGGCGGGAAGCTTCCATAATGCGGATATTCGCCTGATGAGGAATTAGGAAATCTACATCTTCTTTGGATAATCCAGCCTTATCAAGTACGTTGATGCAGCTTTCACCCATTTGGCGAACCGCAAATTTGAACACTTCGCGTCCATTCATAATGATATATTCATCCTGATATAGGTGTTTTGCTCCTGTACCATCTGCACCTAATTCAAAGGATAATATTCCTCTGCCATCTGAGACTGGCCCGATTACAGCTGCACCTGCTCCGTCTCCAAATAATACGGCTGTATTACGATCATTCCAGTCTGTAACTTTTGAAAGCTTTTCAACACCTACTACTAATACATGTTTGTATGTCCCTGTTTCAATAAACTGTTTTGCCGTTATGATACCATACATAAAACCTGCACATGCAGCGCTAATATCCATTGCCGCCGCCTTGCTTGCTTTTAATCGTTCCTGAAGCATGCATGCAACAGATGGAAATGGATGATCCGGTGTAACCGTTGCAACTAAAATAAGATCTAAATCCTCTGCTTCAATGCCTGCATTTTCCAAGGCTTTAAGTGCTGACTCATAGGCCATATCAGATGTATCTATGCTATCGTCCGCTATTCTTCTTTCCTCAATTCCAGTCCTGGTCCGAATCCATTCATCAGAAGTATCAACTATTTTCTCCAAATCTGCATTTGTTACCACTTTTTCAGGAAGATATCTTCCGATTCCTATAATACCAGCATTCATGGAGTCCCACTCCCTTTCATATTTACAAACCCATAAGCATTCTCTATTTTAATATTATTATCAATTATTATGACTTGGTACTAATTTTATCAAAAGTATATATAATAACGCAACACTTTTTACCGTCCTTTACTTATTACTGCACAAATGTCTATACCCAGTTAACTTTTCTTCATATGCTGTTGTATAGGCATCTGAAAGGAGGAGAATGACATATGTTTGATAAGGATGATAAAGTCAAAAAAAATACAGAAGACCCTTTAAGCCATTTTCTTTTTGGTGATAGAGTAAGAAGACATGAGTCAGATGAAGTTGAAAAAGAATTCGAAAAAAGTGAAGAAGCTCAGGGAAAAGGTGACTGGCTTTTTGGGGGCAGGAGCAGTAATGCACATGAAGCCGATGAATGGCTGCTTGGCGGAAGAAGCAGAAAAAGCGATGAAAAGGAAGATCCCCCTAATGAAAACGGAAAAAATATCCTGAATAACATCAACTTTGAGGAACTAATGGGCAACATTGATACACTCATGACTTCTGCTCATCAGTTAAAGCCATTGCTGAAAAAAGCAGGGCCTTTGCTGGAGATGTTTTTGAAGAAGTAGGGGCAGGGCAAACCTTATCCGTTTACTTTAGAATATATCCTTTTTTTAGCTGGTCCATCACCGGATAGATTTAAAGATTTTAATATCCTATATGCTGTATGCCTGGATTCGAGATTTAAATAATCCCGGCATTCTTTATTTGTTATCTTTGAATTAAAAAGCAAAAGATAATCTGTTAGTGCTTCCATATGACTCGTTCTTGAAATCATTTTACATTTAAGACAACACCATTTTCCGTCTTTCCTCACAACAGCAAAAGATTTGCAGGAATCACATTGAACACCTCTTAGTAAATCCTTTCGATTAATTCCGTAAGTATTTAAAATATCATTATCAAGAGGACTATTTTTGCAAATAATCTTTTCATTCAGTCTATTTATGTCGTTTGGCCATAGTATTTGTTTGTTATATTTTGATTTGGCATCCGTAAATCTATCAATTATTTTTTCAGTATGAACAACTCTTTTCAAAATAGAGCTATTTTCTTTCTCTGTTTTCAGATAGGTAGCAGGATTAGCAATAACGACAAAATACTCTATTGGCACTTCTGGTAACTTCTCTTTCAACAGCCATTCTTTAAATTGGGACACTTGACGCAATACCTGCGAAACTGGATTAGGAATCACTTTTTCCTTCTGGCCGTGTGTTTGAATTACTTGATCAGATATTGGTTCAAAATATAGGGTTCCAGAATAATTTTTGACTTCAATTATTCCTGCGAAGAATGGAGTAATAAGCAGGGAATCAATTTGAAAAGGAGTATGAAGGATAAGTCGAAGATCATTATAAATTCTAAAATCTTTACCTGGGAGAAAACTCAAATAATAATCCAGCTGCTTCTCTCCATTAAAACCTAATAGCCCATTTCTATAATCTACTTCTATTTCTGACCTTTTCCTGTGGTAATCAGGCAATCTGCGCAGCAGCGCCTCCAGCTGTAATATTCTTAACGGCTTGGATCTAGGCTTCATTAACATAGCAAACCTCCTTTGGAACATTATCTCCAAAGTTATGAATTCGGTATGGATATTGAATAATCCTTTGTTTTATATGTAGATTTTAGTACCTATTCTCTTTTCTATCATGAATTACTTAAATTTTGAGGATGGCCCTTACCGTTTTGGCGCGGGCTCTTTGGATTTGCGCGCGGTTTCTTCCCATTTTGGCGTGGACTCCTGCCTCTTGCGCGCGGATTTTCTTGGCTTACGCGCTCTCGGCTCCTTTTCGCGCGGGCTCTTTGGGTTTGCGCGCGGTTTCTTCCTGTTTCGGCGCGGGCTCCTACCTTTTGCGCGCGGACCTTCTTGGTTTACGGGATCACGCCTCCTTTTCGCGCGGGCTCTTTGGGTTTGCGCGCGGTTTCTTCCTATTTTGGCGCGGACTACTGCCTTTTGCGCGCGGGTCTTCTTGGTTTACGGGATCACGCCTCCTTTTCGCGCGGGCTCTTTGGGTTTGCGCGCGGTTTCTTTCTATTTTGGCGCGGATTCCTGCCTTTTGCGCGCGGATCTTCTTGGTTTACGCGCACACGCCTCCTTTTCGCGCGGGCCCTTTGGATTTGCGCGCAGTTTCTTCCTATTTCGGCGCGGACTTTTTTGTCTAACACGCCAACCTTTTTTCTCAGCTGTCCTTTCTCACGATCCCAAACAAAAAACCAGCCTAAAGGCTGGTTCACTCACTCTCTTTCAAAGCATCCGCTTTACCCATTTCGTAGGCTTCGTTCATGACTTTGGTGAATAGGTTCATGAATGGCTGGATCATTTCCATGGATAGTTCAATGCCTGCTTCGTCAAGCTGCTGTTTGGCTTCTGGCAGGTATTTCATGGCGATTTGCATGAATTCCATATTTTTTTCGTTTAGCTGCATCATGTAGTACCTCCTATGTATAAAAATTACTCGTTGGGCAGTTTGCCTGTTTTTTTGTAATTCTCAATGGCAGCGTTTAGTTCTTTTTTGAATTCTTCGTCGACGTCAGGGCTGAATTTCCCAAGTGAAATAACTTCATCCTCGAAATCAAAGGTTAGATTTCCTGATTCCAATTCGCCTTCGTTGAATTTTTTTGCCACTAGTTCATACAAAACATCGACATGCTGAACCGTACTGGTCAGGACGACTGATTCACCCAGATCAGCCTGGTCGGAAATATAGCCGATGGCGTAGAGCCCTTCCTCTTTTAGTTTCTCGATGACAGGAACATTATACCCATCTCCAGCTGGATAGACAACATCTGTCTTATTGGCAATCATTTTGTCCAAGAGAGCTATGGCTTTATTATCATTGTCCCAGTTGCCGACATATTGGATTTGCACGTTTATACCTTCATCAATTTCGCTTACACCTTGATAAAAACCTTCTACCTCCGGCTGCCATTCAAAAGCTGCGAGTATTCCTATGTTATTGGTTTTCGTCATATGGCCAGCAACCATGCCGCCAAAGAATCCCATTGCATAGGCTTCAAAATTCAAGCTGGTGGTGTTGTCATTTTTGGCATCGCCATTAAAGCTGACAAAATGAATGTCAGGGTATTTTTTTGAAATGTTATTAAAGTATGCCGCGTATTCATTGCCATGTCCAAAAATCAGGTTTACACCTTTTTGATCAAACTCTTTAACAGCTCTTTCAACAACCATCTCAGAATTCATGCCCTCTTTATAATAAACCTCCACATTATAATGGGATTGAATCTTTAACATGCCTTTATAGCCTTTCGTCCCCCATACCTGATCATTGACGGTATCGGGCACTAATAATCCAGCTTTTTCAAGTTTTCCTGTAGACATCGATTGTCTGCAGGAGGCCAATAAAAGAAGGCACAAAAGAAGGATCCCGAATTTCACTAATGTCTTATGCATCTCCTCTTTCTCCGCCTCTCTGTCTTTCACTTCATACTAATGGTATGACCGGTTTATTTTACCAGACTAATTCAATTCTACCTTGTCTGTATGTTAATTGAAAAGTTTTTTTTCTAGTTTAAAAACCATCCGGGATCTCTATAGAAAGAATATGGCTTCTTTGCTTCTCAAGACCTTCGGAGTATTTCACGGAACACACAATCGCTTTTTCAATTACTTTTCCTTTTGCCAGATCGGGACTGTCCCAATTTTTATTATAGTCAAGTGAAAGGTAATCTGCACATTTTTGCCAATGCCCAGTGACGCTGCTCATTAAAAGGCAGGATTCTCCTAAAAGCTTATCTGAACAATTCGATAAGAAACAGATAAGATCCTCAATGAAAATAGCGTCATGTATCCATTCCCTTTCATTTATCTTTACTCTTTTTATATTAGCAAGAGCCTGGTGAAAACTAAATTCCTTTGGCTGCCAGGGACCGTATATAACAGGCAGGTAAAAGCATGAAACTGAAATATTGTTTTCTCTAAGGATGTCAATAGCATCTTCCAAGCGGCTGTGTGTTCTGCTGATGTCTTTAAGCCACTGAATAGGGAGAAGGAATGCAATTTTCACTTGCAGGTCCTTGAATTCATCCAAATTTTTTATAAGAAATTCCTCAATAAGCTCCTTCTCCCTTAAAGAGGCAAGCTCATTCTTTATATATAAATCGTATATATCTATAAAAATTACATCATTTTTTATTATTTCTCTTTTAGAATTAATCCATGATGAATAGTTTTTTTCATAGAAGTTGGCATTCCGTCCGATTGCCAGGCGTTTTTCGTTGATTAAAGCATCTTCTTTTTCCTTATTATAATGAATTCCATCTATCTCACAGCCCTGTTCAAGCAGGTGCTTGCACAGACTGAATCCTATAAATTCAAACGTCCCTACTATTACTGCCCTGTCCATTTTCAGTCCTCCTTAGAAGCATATTAATGTATACTATGCTTCAGGGATTGTCTTTATTTCTTTGCGGAATGGCAGCTGTTTTTATAGAACTTTTTCATATTTTCTAAAGAAGTTAGTCATTTGAGAAGACATTCGCTGTTTTTTATCTGGAAGGATATAAAACACAGAGATAGGGCTATTTTCATTTTCCCATTGTATTGATCGTTTCTTTAAATAATCTGATTGCTTGTAAGCTCTTCCGCCCGCCAGTACCTGTATGATTCTGACTGGCACTTTAAGGCCCGTTGTAAGGTTTTTTTCATGCCTGCTGAGCAGATCCGCTATTTTATCCGTTTCTATTTCATATGAAACTGCCAGTTCTTTTAATAGTTTCTTGTAAAAAAACTTATGCTCTTTTTCCTGCTCGAGATGATGCTTTAGTGAAAGGATGGGATTGATTAATACAGCTGAACGGATTAAATCGCTCATTTCATGCAATAATCTAAGGGCTACCAATGCTCCCATGCCCTCAGCAATAATATGGATCTTTTCGTTAATAATTTCCGTTCGCAGAATATGTTCATACAAGCATTTAGCCTTATCAACAGCCTGGTCGTTCCCCCAGTGCCTCCCGTAAAGATTTGAATAAAAAATCGTATAGCCATCTTCCCTGAGCTTCTTAATTAATGAATATTTCCCTTCATTTTGAGTCCAAAAACTGCAGTTTCTGTCAACAAAGTGCCGATCATCCCCAATAATCAGGATACCGAAACCACTAGGTTTATCTGGGTAATGAATCATGCACCATTCTGTATCCAGCTGGAAGTTCCGGCTTTCCATAGTAAAACTCCTTTGCAAGTTTGTTCATAATAATGTATGTGAGTAAAATTAAAATGAATGGGGGATTTGCCTAGTTTTAGACAAGTTCATTATGAAGCAGGCTGTATCCAATCAGAGAGCTGAAAAGTACATGTATAGGATGTAAAAATAAATTTATTTCTTTAATAGCTTATGCTAATATGAAAAGGGATTAATTATGTTAGAGGTGAAATAGATGAGATTCTTTTGGACATTCTTCTGGACTTTCCTTCTTGTTCAAATGTTAACGTACGTAGTTTCTTCAATGCTTGGAGCGCCATACGATTTTGTAACCGGCTCCATTCTGGCGGTTGGGACAAGTGTTTTAATTTTTGTTGTCGCTTCCATCATTCCTGAAGGTCCTGTTGAGAAAGAAGGACTTCATTAATCTGCTGCTTATGCAGGAAATGAAAAGAGTCATCCTGATTGATTCAGGATGATTCTTTTCATTTGTTCCCTATTTTACCAGCAGTTCCATTTTGCCGTTATCTGCGGATATGACAACTTCACTGTAATCCTTAATTTCACCTGCGATTATTTTGCGGGCGAGTGCTGTTTCAACGTTCCTTTGGATAAAGCGCTTGAGCGGCCTGGCTCCATAGACGGGATCAAATCCGTTTTCTGCAATATATTCTTTGGCATTATCATTTATACTCAACTTAATATGCTGATCGGATAATCTTGCTTGAAGCTGAGTAATTAATTTTAAAACGATACTCTTTATTTCATTAAGAGCCAAAGGCTTAAACAGAATAATTTCGTCCACTCTGTTCAGAAACTCTGGACGGAAATGGCTCCGCAGCTGTCCAAGGACAGTTTCTCTTGTTTCTTCAGATATATCTTCTTCACCAGAAGAACGTTCCAAAAGAAAATGGGAGCCGATATTGGAAGTCATAATGATAACCGTATTTTTAAAATCAACCGTACGGCCCTGTGAGTCAGTGATTCTTCCATCATCAAGCATCTGCAGAAGGATATTGAATACTTCAGGATGGGCCTTTTCAATTTCATCAAGCAGGATTACTGAGTATGGCTTCCTTCTGACAGCTTCTGTCAGCTGACCGCCTTCCTCATATCCTACATACCCCGGAGGAGCACCAATCAATCTTGATACAGCATGTTTTTCCATATATTCGGACATATCAATTCGGATTATTTGTTCTTCACTATCGAATAGTGACTGTGCAAGTGCCTTTGCCAATTCTGTTTTTCCTACCCCAGTAGGGCCCAGGAAGATGAAGGAGCCAATAGGGCGGTTAGGATCTTTAATTCCTGCCCTTGCCCTAAGGACAGCATCTGACACAAGCTGGACAGCTTCATCCTGGCCAATCACTCTTTCGTGAAGAATGCTTTCAAGACGAAGCAGCTTTTCGCGTTCTCCTTCAACAAGTTTAACTACTGGAATACCTGTCCACCTTGCCACAATGCCGGCAATTTCTTCTTCTGTTACTTCCTCTCTCAGCAGCCTTTCCCCTTGATTCTCGTTAACAGCACTTTCAAGATCTTTCAACTCCCTTTCCAAAGAAGGGATTCTTCCATGGCGCAGTTCTGCAGCTTTATTCAAGTCATAATTATTTTCTGCTTCTTCCAGTTCACGGCGTATTTTCTCAAGCTGCTCCCGTTTTTCCTGAACTTTCTGGATTCCTTCTTTTTCAAGCTGCCATTTTGCTTTCATGCTGTTAGCCTGGTCTTTTAATTCAGCCAGTTCCTTTTGCAGGTCTGCAAGCCTCTGCTTGCTTCCTTCATCACTCTCTTTTCGTAAAGCTGCTTCTTCTATCTCAAGCTGCATGACTCTTCTTGTAACTTCATCCAACTCCGATGGCATTGAATCGATTTCCGTCCTGATCATGGCACAAGCTTCGTCAACCAGGTCAATCGCTTTATCAGGAAGGAACCGGTCAGTAATATATCTGTCTGACAAGGTTGCGGCAGCCACTATAGCCCGATCGTGGATATTGACTCCATGGTGGATTTCAAAGCGCTCCTTCAGCCCTCTGAGAATTGAGATTGTATCCTCTACATCCGGCTCCTGCACTAATACCTGCTGAAAACGCCGTTCCAGGGCTGGATCCTTTTCGATATATTTGCGGTGTTCCTCAAGAGTGGTAGCTCCTATACAGTGCAATTCACCTCTTGCAAGCATAGGCTTCAGCATATTCCCTGCATCCATTGCTCCTTCTGTCTTGCCCGCTCCAACAATGGTATGAAGTTCATCAATAAAAAGAAGAATTCTGCCTTCGCTTTTCTTAACCTCATTTAATACAGCTTTCAGTCTTTCCTCGAATTCCCCCCGGAATTTGGCTCCAGCAATTAAAGCGCTCATATCAAGGGCAAAAATGGTTTTATCCTTAAGGCCCTCAGGCACATCTTTACGTACTATTCTTTGTGCCAATCCTTCGACAATAGCTGTCTTTCCTACCCCAGGTTCGCCTATTAAAACTGGATTATTTTTGGTTTTCCTTGAAAGGATGCGAATGACATGCCTGATTTCACTATCCCGGCCAATTACAGGATCAACTTTCCCCTGTTTCACCTCTGCAACAAGATCTCTTCCATATTTTTTTAAAGCCTCATATGTTGATTCCGGATTTTGCGATGTCACCCTCTGATTCCCCCTAATCTCCTTAATCGCCTGCTCCACTTTTTCTTTATTGATTCCGTAAGCCTTTAAAACTGCTGCCGTTTCGGTTTCCGCTGCTGCAGCAGCCATGAAAACATGCTCAACTGACATGAATTCATCCTGATAGATCTTCATATAATTTTCTGCTTCCGCCAGCAGCCGCTGCAGTTTACCGGATATATACAATTTTCCTTGATCCATTCCTGAACCGGACACCTGCGGTTTTTTCCTCAGTGCTTCCTTCATTTTATTATTAAAAGAATTAGCCGGAATCTGCATTTTTGACAGTAATAATGATATCAGGCTGTTTTCCTGTCCCGTTAAAGCCAGGAATAAATGTGCTTCATCCACTTCCTGATGCTGCTCGCGTATTGCTATGGACTGTGCATTTAATAACCCTTCCTGAAGCCGCTCTGTCATCCGATTTAAATCCACTGTGCAACCTCCTATTTGACCTTTTTTGACCTTTAATTTTATTATAATCCAATCTTTTCATATGTAAAGTTTCCAGCAGTTTATTCTCAGTCTAAAAAGCCATCCGCAATTGGGATGGCTACTTTGTTTATGCTATTTCCCCATCTTCTTTATCATTAATCAAAATCAAGGCTTTCTTTTATACGTCCAAAGCCGGTTATGATTGGATGTTTCCGGAAATTGATCCCCAGCTCTCATTTTAAGCATTTGAGGATTATTGACGTTACTTCCCGTTTCGCCAATTTCTATATAAATTCCATTATTAGGCGCTTTCTGGCCAGGCTTGAATTGTCTGTTTTGCCCCATGCTAAATACCTCCTTTAATTGTAAATCACTTATTATTATTTCCACTCTTGCATCTCTCATGAGGGAAACTATTGGCATCGCACAAAAGCAATGAAAAGGATATCACTTTACTCTGATGCCTTTTTTATAGTTAAATGGGTGGTATGAGATTTGATTATGGAGGATTTACTTGTGACTGATTTTCTAACATTGCTTAAATACTTGTTTTTGGGATTATTTCAGGGATTTACAGAGCCTATTCCCATTTCATCGAGCGGGCATCTGGAGATTGCCCAGCATTTTTTCGGGCTTGACATCAAAGGCCTTAGCTTTGCCCTCCTTGTAAATACAGCCTCATTATTAGCTGTGCTGCTTATATACAGGGAAGATATTATGAGACTCATCCGAAACGGCCTTGCATACATTACAACCAAAGATAAACAGGCGGAATCAGACTTTCGATTTATCATTTACTTGATTATTGGAACCATTCCTGCAGGTGTCATCGGCATTTTGCTCGAGGATTTTATCGATATGCACCTTGCAAATATAAAAACAGTTGGGATTACTCTTATCGTGACAGGACTTGCACTGTGGCTGATCCGCAATTTACGCGGACGGAAAAATGATGCTGAATTATCTTATAAGGATGCAATTATTGTAGGACTTGCACAGGCAGTTGCCCTGATACCGGGAATCAGCCGTTCCGGTGCCACTATTGTAGCGGCAATGGGGCTGGGGATGAAACAGGAAACAGCTCTAAGGTTCTCTTTCCTTTTATATATCCCGGTAAGCGCCGGCGGAATGATTCTTGGTTTTAATGACATTTTAACGGATCCCAATTTATCTGAATATGCGATTCCCTATACAATCGCCTTTGTTGCTTCACTAGTTGCATCTTACTTCTCTTTAAAATGGTTTATGAATATTATGGCTAAAGGAAACCTGAAGTATTTTGCGATTTATTGTTTTATTGTTGGACCGCTGGTTTATTTCCTATCTTAATGAAAAAGCCTTCTCTGTGCTGAGAAGGCTTTTTCATTATAATATCTCTGAAAGAATGGCTTTTTGAACATGAAGCCTGTTCCCAGCCTGCTGAAAGACAGCGGAATTATTTCCATCAATGACCTCCGCTGTAACCTCCTCACCGCGATGGGCAGGCAGGCAATGCAAAAAGACGTAATCTTTTTTGGCTTTTTGGACAAGATATTCATTAACCTGATAATCAGCAAAGTCTTTCAGCCTCTGTTCATTCTCATCTTCCTGTCCCATGCTCGTCCAGACATCTGTATAGATGGCATCGGCATTAGCAACCGCTTCTTCAGGGTTAGATGTTATCTTTACCTTTGAACCGCTTTGTTCGGCAAACTCTTGTGATTGCTGGAGAACAAAATTATCTGGCTCATACCCTATAGGACAGGCAATCGTGATATTTACCCCCATCTTGGCAGAAGCAATCATTAAAGAATGGGCCACATTATTGCCATCGCCTACATATACCAGGTTTTGGCCTTTTAACTCCCCATTTTTCTCTTCAATTGTAAGGAGATCGGCAAGAGCCTGGCACGGATGATAAAGATCGGTCAAGCCGTTAATGACCGGAATGTCCGCATGATGAGCCAGTTCCTGGATCTTTGCATGGGAGAATGTGCGGATCATAATCGCATCAACATACTGTGAAAGCACTTTAGCTGTATCCGCAATGCTTTCTCCTCTTCCAAGCTGCAGGTCCTGGCTGTTTAAATATAAGGCATGGCCCCCAAGCTGCAGCATACCTGCTTCAAAGGAAACTCTTGTGCGTGTAGATGACTTTTCAAAAATCATGCCAAGAATTTTGCCTTTTAGGATGGGAATTTCTGCACCCTGCAGATGAGCTTCTTTTAATTGCTTTGCTTTTTCCAGCAGCCCCTTAATTTCCTCTGATGAAAAGTCTGCAAGTGTTAGAAAATCTTTTCCTTTTATATTTATACCCTTATCCGCAGCCTGAATTGAAATCATAAGACGCCCACTTCCTTTTCTCCAGTATTATTTTTAATGCCCTGCCAATCTTCAATGGATTTAACATCCCAATCGCCTGCAGACATTGATTTTAATAATGCAATAAGCGTTTCTTTTTCACTGAAAGTCAAAATTCTGTTTTTGGTTCCCATTTCTCTCATTCTCTTATCTTCTTCACTTATGCCAGGATTATATAAGGCGAAGGTTTCCTGGACATTCCAATCCATATTGCCTTGAGTCAGAAAAACAGGTACTACTTTAGCCTTATTAATATAATGAGTTAGTTCTTCTGTTTCTGGAGAGTTTGCAATTACGACACATTTGCCTTTAGCATCATTTAAACCAGCATGGAAAGACTTTCTGATTGCCGCCTCAAAATTTGGTGCGAGTGAAATGGCCTCTCCTGTTGATTTCATTTCAGGACCTACTTTGCTGTCCAATCCCTTTAAAGCATAATTAGAGAAAACCGGGAATTTCACACATACAAATGGGAGTTTTGCAGCATCCGGAATTTCATCTTTCGACAAACTATATTTCCCAAGCAATATTTTTGTCGCAATCCCCACTAGCTGTACGCCTGTTACCTTGCTGATAATTGGTACAGTTCTGCTTGCACGAGGGTTTATTTCAAGAATAAATACTTCTTCGCCGTTAACGATATACTGAATATTCATGAGTCCTTTATACCGGAGCTTTTGCACAATGGCTTTTGCATAGGCTAGCATTTTATTCTGGACATTTTCTGAAAGATTTTGCGGCGGGAGAACGGACATGCTGTCGCCAGAGTGAACACCCGTTTTTTCAATATGCTCCATAATTGCAGGTGCACAGATATGATTTCCGTCTGCTGCCAGATCAAGCTCAGCTTCTGAAGCATGCACGAATTGATCAATTAAAATCGGATAAGGGACATCACCTTTCGCTAAATAACCCTCCAGCTCAGATGATGAAGAAATACGTTCCATCCCTCTCCCTCCTATAACATAGGATGGGCGGACAAGGATCGGGAATCCAATGTTTTCGGCTGCTTCTTTTAGCTCTTCTTCTGAGTGGACAACATCACCTTTTATCCGCGGAATATTCAAATCATCCAGCAGCTGATAAAATAGCTTCCGGTCCTCTAATGCATCTATGGTATTTGAGTCAGTTCCAAGCAGGGTAACACCATAATTTTCAAGTGCGGATGCCAGATTCAGAGCTGTCTGCCCGCCAAGCTGCACAATGACTTCTGAAATCCCTTCTGCTTCAATAACATTTAAGATATCCTCAAGAATTAGCGGTTCAAAATAAAGCCTGTCAGCGGTTGTATAATCCGTACTTACCGTTTCAGGGTTATTATTGATCATGATTGTTTCAACGCCTTCATCCCTCAGAGCAAATACTCCCTGAACGGAGCAATAATCAAATTCAATGCCCTGGCCAATTCTGATGGGGCCGCTTCCAATAATCAGGACTTTCCTCTTATCACTCTTTACTTGTTCATTTTCGCCAAAATAACTGGAGTAATAATAATTAGATTGTGCTTCAAATTCAGCTGCGCATGTGTCAACCATTTTATAGGCAGGCAGAATGCCAGCCTTTTTGCGTTTGTCCCTGACTGCTTTTTCCGAAACTTTCCATTCCAATGCAAGAAACTTATCACTAAAGCCCTTTTCCTTAAATAGCTGCAGCTCTTCTTTTGTTGCTTCATCAAGTGTTAAAGCAGAGATTTGCCTTTCCAGCTTTACCATTTCATTGAGTATATTGAGATAGAAATAATCAATTTTTGTGATAGAGTGTAAAGCTTGCAATGAGTAATTTCTCCGGAGTAATTCAATTACGGTAAAGAATCTTTCATCAGTCTGCTTTAACAGCAGTTCCTCAAGTGAGGTAACCGATTTAGCTGATAAGCCAGGTGATTTCAAATCATTCACCTTCACTTCAAGTGAATGGATTGCCTTTAAGAGAGCCCGTTCGAGATTCCGGTCAATCCCCATTACTTCTCCGGTTGCTTTCATCTGCGTTCCGAGTTTGCGGTCCGCAGAAGGAAATTTATCAAATGGCCATTTTGGAAACTTAACGATGACATAATCCAGGGCTGGTTCAAAGCTTGCAAAAGTATCTCCTGTTACAGGGTTGATAATTTCCGATAAGGTATACCCGACGGCAAGCTTTGCAGCCATTCTGGCAATTGGATAGCCTGTTGCTTTGGAAGCAAGGGCAGATGACCTGCTGACTCGAGGATTGACTTCAATTAGGTAATAATTCTTACTATGAGGATCAAGGGCAAACTGAATGTTGCACCCTCCAATAATGCCAAGCTCGGATATGATCTTGATAGAAGCTGTTCTCAGCATCTGATACTCATCATCTGTTAAGGTTTGTGAAGGTGCGACAACAATTGAGTCACCGGTATGAACTCCTACAGGATCAATGTTTTCCATATTGCATATAGTGATGCACGTATTCTGTGAATCCCGCATGACCTCGTATTCTACTTCCTTAAATCCTGCTATGCTTTTTTCAACCAGGCATTGGCTGATCGCACTCTCTTTTAAACCGCCCTGCACCAAAGATGTCAGTTCATCAAAATCTCCTGCTATACCTCCTCCTGTTCCGCCAAGAGTATAAGCTGGACGGACGATAATAGGAAATCCAATTTCGCGGGCAAATTGGATGGCTTCATTTACTTCATGGACAATGATGCTTTCGGGAACAGGTTCGTTAAGCTCGTTCATCAGCTTACGAAAAGCTTCCCGGTCTTCGCCTTTCTTAATGGATTCAATGCTGCTGCCCAAAAGCTTCACTCCATAATGTTCAAGCACACCTGATTCACTCAGTTTAAAAGCAAGATTTAAACCTGTCTGGCCTCCCAGTGTGGCAAGCAGGCCATCGGGACGTTCTATCTTTATAATCTTCTCAAGGCTGTCAGCTGTCATCGGCTCAAAGTAGACTTTGTCTGCAAAAGCTTTGTCAGACATAATGGTAGCCGGATTGTTATTAACAAGGATAACCTTATAGCCTTCTTCCTTTAATGCTGCGCAGGCCTGTGTTCCTGCGTAGTCAAATTCTGCTGCCTGCCCGATGACAATCGGGCCGGAGCCGATTACTAATATGGATTGGATGCTGGTGTCTTTAGGCATAAGCGAAAACTCTCCTATTCTCCTCTTGAATCATGTTCATAAACTCATCAAAAATATAATCACCATCCGCAGGTCCCGGATGGGCTTCCGGATGGAATTGGACCGTATGGATTGGCAGGACCTTATGCATTAGTCCCTCAATTGACTGGTCATGCAGGTTTACATAGCGGGTTTTAAACCCGGTATCTTTTATGCTTTCTTCATCAACCACATAGCTATGATTTTGTGATGACATAAATACTGTGCCCTTCTTCATGTCCGCAATCGGGTGGTTGGCACCCCTATGGCCGAAGGACAGTTTTTTTGTGTTGCCGCCAAATGCTAAAGCAGCCAGTTGGTGGCCAAGACAAATTCCCAATGCCGGATACTGCTCCAGCACCTTTTTTAATTCCGGAAGGATGCTTTTTAATTCTTTAGGATCTCCAGGCCCGTTTGAAAGCACTACACCGTCTGGATTTAGTTTTTTAATCTGTTCAAAGCTTGTATTGTAAGGAACAGATGTAACCTTGCACGCTCTTTTCAGCAATGAATCCACAATTGATTTTTTAGCGCCAAAATCGATGACAACTATATGAATGCTTCCCTCTCCACAGCACTCCATTGTTTGCGAAGATACTTTGCAAACTTTTTTATCCTTTCGAAGCAGCAATCCGCCGGGGGCAGTTTCCGAAGAAGACATTTTTGCCGGCATGCTTCCTTCTGAACGGATTTTCTTTACAATTGATCGGGTATCCATATGCCCTAATAATGGAATATTCCATTTCTGAAGGTATTCCTGAAGCGAATAAGCCGATTTGTAATGCGAAGGATTTCTGCTTCCTTCATAAACAATAACCCCTGCCACATGAGGTTTCTTACTCTCAAAATCAGACTCATTTATTCCGTAATTTCCGATTAAAGGATAGGTAAACACAATAATTTGGTCCTTATAAGAGGGATCTGTCAATACTTCCTGGTAGCCTGTCATTCCTGTAAAAAAAACGATTTCCCCTTCTACATCCTTTTCAGGCTGATCCGTCAGCCATTGGCCTTTATAGGAATGGCCGCTATTTAAATGAAGGTATCCTTCCATTATCAACACCCCAAAGCTATCTGTATATTTATATAACCTAGTTAATTTTTATTCATACACTTGAAAAATAATACAGCTTAAACAGCTGATTTTGAAAATTCCTTTAGTGTGGATTGCAGAATTTGCACCGCTTCATCTATTTCAGATTTTGATGCTGTCAGCGGAGGCAGCAGCCGCAAAACATTTTCCCCAGCAGGCAATGCAAGCAAGCAATTGGCTCTTAATTCCTTTAACAAAGATGGAAGGGGGATATCTAATTCAATACCGACCATTAAACCAAGATAGCGAATCTCCTTAACAGCTTCAATCTGTTCAAGCGATTCAGCCAATTTGTCAGCAAGATATGCACTCTTTTCCTGAACGCCTTGTAAAAAATCATCATCAAATATTGTCTTCATTGTAGCAATAGCTGCTGCAATGCTGATCGGGTTCCCGCCGAATGTTGATCCATGGCTTCCTGGTCCAAATACTTCTTCCAATGCTTTTTTTCCAATCACTGCGCCTATTGGCAATCCGCTTCCCAGGCCTTTAGCTGCGGTTACGATATCGGGCGTAAGGTCAAAATGCTGAAATCCAAAGGCTTTACCCGTTCTGCCAATGCCGGTCTGAATTTCATCTACAATCAGGAGCGCCCCATATTTTTTGCAAAGCTGCTCAGTTTTTGTAAGAAACTCCTGATTCCCAATGTGAATCCCGCCTTCACCCTGTACAATTTCCAGCATTACAGCCGCTGTTTCCGCGTCAATCTCTTCCTCCAATGCATTAATATCATTAAAAGGAACATACTTAAAAGTCTCAAGCATGGAACCATAGCCTTTTTTAATTTTTTCCTGGCCCGTTGCAGCCATTGTGGCAAAGGTTCTCCCGTGGAATGATTGCTGAAAAGTAATGATTTTTTTCCTTCCTGAAGCTTTTCTTGCAAGCTTAATCGCTGCTTCATTTGCTTCTGCTCCGCTGTTGGCAAAGAATACAAGGTCCATGCCCGCAGCTTCAGAGAGAGTCTTTGCTGCAGCCTCCTGCTGATCCTGTATATATAAATTGGAAACATGCCAGAATTTATTCAGCTGTTCATTGATTGATTTTTGTACAGCTGCTGGACGGTGACCAAGATTGCAGACTCCAATCCCTGAGGTGAAGTCCAAATAGCGCTTCTTATTTTTATCAAAAAGATAACTTCCTTCTGCTTTTTCCGGCTCCACTTCCCACCGGGCATACGTTGGAAATAGATTACTCAAGTTAAGACCTCCTTCTTGGCAGATATATTCGTACCGTTCCATATGCCTTCCTCATAAAACTTTTCTTTTCCTGATACAATCATTACGCTATTTAGCCCTTTGCTGATTAGGTTCAAGGCAGAGGTAACCTTTGGAATCATTCCGCCTGTAATTTTTTTATCGTTAATATGCTGTTCAATTTCATCCGCGTCAAGCTGAGGAGAGAGGTTGCCGTCAATGAATATTCCCTTTACATCCGTTACAAAGATGCAATGTTCAGCTTTAATGGCATTGGCAACGGCTGCCGCCGCATAGTCGGCATTGATATTCAATTTCATCCCGCCTTCTGCAGCTGCAATAGGAGTAATGACAGGGACCAGGTCTTCATTAAATAACATTTCCAGTACCGACTGATTAACTGCCGTTATTTCACCAACCAGTCCAAGCTCATCCTGATTGATAAATTCTGCCTTTAGCAACCCCGCATCACTGCCATTTACGCCAAACCCTCTCAATCCATGCAGTTCGATCATTGAGGTAAGCTTGCGGTTGGATTGTCCTGACAAGACCATCTCTGCTACCTCCAGAACTTCCGGAGTCGTTTTTCTTAGCCCATTGACAAATTCATGAGGGATATTAAAAAGTTCCAGCATGCTGTTAATTGCCGGCCCTCCACCGTGAACAAAAACAATCTGGTATTCTTCCTTCTTCAACTCTAAAAGACTATCAAAGAAAGCGTCTCCCAGCTCTTCCATTACACTGCCTCCGCACTTAATGACAATACTTTTCAAATGGCATCCCCCTCAGGTACGATAGCTTGCATTGATTTTGACATAATCATAGGATAAGTCACATCCCCAGGCCTTCCCTTTTCCTGCTCCCTGGTGAAGATTCACAGTAATCTGAATGGCGGCATTTGATAAGTACTCTTTTGCTTCTTCTTCAGAAAATGCCAGTGGAACACTATTTTTCAGCATGACTATAGGTCCGATTGCGATATCTACCGAAGACGGATCAATAGCTGGCTGGCTCTGTCCGATTGCCCCGATAATTCTGCCCCAATTGGCATCCGCTCCATATATAGCAGTCTTAACAAGGTTCGAGCCGACAATCTGTTTAGCAATCATTCTGGCATCGTCATCCGACTTTGTCCCTGATACCTCCACTTCTATCAGCTTTGTTGCTCCCTCACCATCTTTTGCAATCTGTTTGGCAAGACTTTCACTCGTTTGAGAAAGCATCTGTATAAATACATCCCAATCTGGATGGTTCGGCGAAAGTTTATTTATACCGCTGGTTCCATTGGCCATGACCAATACCATATCATTTGTTGAGGTATCTCCATCAACGGTTATCTGATTGAATGTTCGATCGGTAACCTGTTTCAATGCAAATTGCAAATCTCCGCAGTCTATATTTGCATCTGTTGTGATAAACGCAAGCATGGTTGCCATATTGGGATGAATCATTCCAGACCCCTTTGCCGAGCCGCCCATTGTAACGGTTTTCCCATCGATTACTGCCGAATAGCAGCACTTCTTCATCACTAAATCCGTTGTTAATATAGCTGTTTGAAAATCCTCTGAGTGTAATGCCTCATTGCCTGGCTTCAGCATCTTAATGCCCTCTTCTATCTTATCCATCTGCATATATTCTCCAATGACACCAGTAGAGGCAACCGCCACATGCTGTTCCTTTAAATTGAATTTATCTGCAGCTGACTTTCTCATTTGATAAGCATCCTTTAGCCCCTGGTCCCCTGTACAGGCATTGGCACATGCACTATTTACTATAACAGCCTGAATGAGGCCTTCTGCTGCAATGCTTTCCTGAGTAACTTTTAAAGGGGCAGCCTGAAAATGGCTTGTTGTATAGACAGCTGCACATTGTGCAGGAGTATCGCTTAATATAATTCCCAGGTCCTTTTTTGAATAGCGCAGCCCTGCATGGACGCCAGCTGCGGTAAAGCCTTTCGGTGTTATGATGCTTCCTGTCGGCAGTTCGGTTACTTCAGTTTGAGATACTAATTGCATTTATCTTTCCTCCTTATGGATAGAGCGGTACAAATCCGAGACCTGCTTTTTCATCCAATCTGCTCATAATATTGGCATTTTGTACAGCCTGCCCGGCTGCTCCCTTCATTAAATTATCAATCACTGAAACTATTGTCAGTCTGCCCGTTCTGGAATCCACATGAACACCTATATCGCAAAAATTAGAGCCTGCCACCTCTTTTACGGAAGGGAAAGAATTTTCAGGACGAATTCGAATAAACGGCTGTTTTTCATAAACTGATTGATAAAGTTCAAGAATTTGAGAAGAAGTGTATTCTTTTGTCAGCTGAACATAGCTGGTTGTCATAATGCCTCTTGTGATAGGAAGAAGATGGGTCGTGAATGTAATCGGCTTTAGAGCGGAATTCCATTTCATCAGCTGCTGTTCGATCTCAGGTGTATGCTGGTGCTGGTTTACCTTATAAACACGCAGGTTTTCATTAGCTTCTGCATAGCTTGTTGATCTTGAAAGTGCCCGTCCTGCCCCTGACACACCGGACTTTGCATCGACCACAATGCTATCGGGCTTTATTAAATTTTCTTTTACAACTGGTGCAAGACTTAACAGAGCAGCTGTTGGATAGCACCCAGGATTAGATATGATTTCTGCGGAAGCTATTTCGTCATGATGCCACTCAGAAAGCCCATATACTGCTTTTTCTACCAGAGATTCGTTAGCAGGAGTGTGTTTATACCACTCCAGATAGGCTTGAGCTGGGATTCGAAGATCACCGGAAAGGTCAATTACCTTTATATTCTTGCCTGAAAAATTTTCAGCAAGTTTCCCTGACACTCCAGATGGTGTTGCCAGAAAAACAATATCAGACTGGTCTGCTATTTGAGCTGGATCAATCCGCTGTAAGTTCTTGTCAATGATTTCATATAGATGGGGATATTCATTCCAAATGGGCAGATCTTCTTTCGTTGAATGAATCGATTTAATATTAAATTCTGGATGCTGTTTAAGGATACGGAGCAATTCCGCACCCCCATATCCGGTTGTTCCGATGATTGAAACGTTCATAATTGCTCCTTCCACACTTAATTGTATATTTAATCATTTATATACATATTTATGAATTTATGTTTCTCTTATTATAGAAACTGAAAGAAAAAATTGCAACCTATTTTACTGAAGTTTTAAAGATTTCTAATATTTATTTATACTCAGCACAGCTATTTCTGGATAAATTAAAAAACCGGCCTGGTCAGGCCGGTCTTTAATTATGAATGGCAAGTAATAACATGAAAAAGAATATGGCTGCATTTGCAATTTCATATATCCCAATTTTTTTAGGTGTAAATGATTTCCCATAAAATGCAATGGACCGAAAAAGGCTGGGAAGAAACGCTGCAGATACAATCCATCCACCTGCCAGCAGCCAGAGGATCGGTACCGCAGCATGAAAGATCCACGAAATCCATTTGAAGGAAATGTTTTTCTTTTCCCTGATCATTGATTTTACATAGAAGGTGCTTCCGGCAAAAAATGAAATGGAAGCTGCAAATACTGTCCAGGCCAGCGGTGTAATTTCCCCATGCGGCAAATAGCTGCTCGCAAGGCCTGCTATGGAAAAGGCACTAATGGCACTAAAGTCGTTACCCAATGCCCTATCTCTGTTATTAGACGAATAGCGTGCATTAATGATAAAAAAAGGAATCATAAGAAGTCCAAATATGAAAATCGACGGCCTTACCAGTAAAGGGAATAATAGCAGTAAAATAGCCGGAACCAAATAAATAATAGCCCACTTTGCATAAAAAGCCATCCTTTTTCTTTTAAATAGGAGAAGGCCAGGATAAGTAGCCAGATATAATAATATCCATCCTAAAAAAAACGGGATATGAGACCAAATAATATCAGATGCCGCTGCCCCGAGCCAAAATGGCAGGATCAGCATTGCCCAGGCTCCATGCTGTTTTGGCATAAATAACTTCATCCTTAATACCTCCCCGCTGCTTTCTGCCAATAATATATAATTTTCCGCGTAAATAATAAGTGAAGATTATCACTGGTAAACAAATCGCCACAAAACGTTCAACTTTTAGAGAATTATTAAAAACAGCCCCAAAAAAAAATGGACTGTTTTGTTTAATCTTATTTCTTTTTCTTACTTTCGCTCACTAAATACTCAATAATCCACTCAGTGCCTTTGGGATCACGGATGCTGAAAAACGGAGTTTCCAAATCTGCAGCCTTGTGCTTAATCACTTTATCTTCCCAGCAGAAGAGTGCACAGATATTTGTCAGTTCCTCTATAAGGTACCTATCTTCATCACTTCTGAGCATGAGTGCTTTAGGGTATGAAGCCTTTTTATGACCTTCAATAAGCACTACATCAGGCTGCAGCTGCACGGCAATATTAATTTGCTCCTCCAGGCTCCAGCTTTTCTTCTCAGCTTGTAAAAGCAGTCTGCCTCCACCCTCAACAATTGAAGCGGCTGCTCCTGATTCAATATGATTGCTGGAATCCTTTCCTTCTGGGGTTTCGGGTTTGCCGCCATGACCATGATGCTTAATGGTAACGACAGAAAGTCCCTTCCCTTTTAATCCGGAAATTATTTTGTTAACCAATGTTGTTTTTCCACTGTTTTGATAGCCGGATACCTGAAAAATAACAGGTTCCTTTACCATGGCCATTCGCTTCCTTCATGGTCCTCAAGCAATAGCACCTCAACAATGTCGCCCATGCCATAGCCTCTAGTTCCGCCGGGCAGAATCATTAGTGAATTCGCGCCGGCGAGACTCATCACAATGTTTGATTTATCCACTCCGCTTGGCGCCGCAACCAGTCTGCCTCCTGAATAATTCACAGCTGTCCGGACAAATCGTGTAAATGGATTTGCTTTTGGAAACTCAGCCACGAGCTCTGCTGTTTCTTTTCTTAAATGCGGCTTCTCAGAGAACAGCATTTTCCGGATAATCGGTCTTGCAAAAAGCTCAAATCCGACATAGCAGGCAGAAGGATTTCCGGAAAGTCCAAACAAAAGCTTCCCTTCATGCTGGGCAACTGTAGTCACACTTCCGGGCCGCATTGCAACTTTATTGAAAAGGACCTCTGCCCCAAGCTTTTCGTAAATGCCCGGCAGATAATCAAAATCGCCTACAGATACACCGCCAGTAGTAATCAGTATATCCACGCTGTTCAATGCTTCTTTCACAGCATCGAAACATGTATCAAATTCATCAGGGAGCTTTCCATAATAAATAACTTCCGCCCCAGCCCTTTCAATTTGGGCTGTTATCATATGGGCATTGCTGTTTCTGATTTTCCCTGGCTGCAGCGGTTCGTGTACTTCCAATAGCTCTGTGCCTGTTGCAAATAATCCGATAACAGGCTTCTTTGCAACCGGTACTTCGGCATAGCCAAAGGTAGCAAGAATAGCCTGAATTCCCGGGTTGATTTTTGTCCCCTTCTTGACCAGTGAATCTCCTTTTTTCGCATCTTCGCCCTTGAAGGAAACATTGTCTCCACTATTATAGGAGCGTTTAATGGACATAAAATTCTTACCGTCTTCTTCATATGCTTTTGCCAGCTCGAGCATTACTACGGCATCACATTCTTCAGGCATTTGCGCACCAGTCATAATTCTCACAGCCTGGAATGGACCAATGTTTTTGGAAGTTACATGCCCTGCGCCAATATGATCTACTACCTCAAATACTGTGGGATTTTCCATTGAAGCTTCCTTTGTATCTGCTGAACGAACAGCAAATCCATCATATGGTGATCGGTCAAAATGAGGGACATCATGGGTCGCTTTTAAGTCTTCTGCAAGAAAACGACCGTTGCTTTCATTAATGGATATGTATTCTGCACTTCCTTTTAATTGATAGGCCATGATTTTTTTTACTGCTTCCCCAACAGGAATGGGAGTTCTTTTTTCCAGCATTATATCAGCTCCTATGTACTTTTCTTAACGCTTTTTCTATTTCAATTATTATAAACGTACATGAAAACTTATAACATGACAATCATCACACTTTCAGTTTCATATGTGCATGGTTTTACCCAAAGGCCGTTTTCCAAGGTTTGTTGCTTTTTCTATATTATTTACTGAGTTGATTGTAGCGGAAGGTGCGAGATCCTCGAAAATGCACTCGCATTTTCTTCGTGCGGTGTTTACTCAAGGGAGCTTACTCAATGTCCTGCGGGAGTAGCGGGACAGGTGAGACCCCGCAGACGCGGAGCGTTGAGGAGGCTCACCGCCCGCCCCGCGGAAAGCGAGCAGCCTGGAGCGGAAATCAACGGACAACATTGATAGGCAAAGAACAACAATTTATGCGAAAATAGCCTACCCAAAAAACTTTATAAAAAGCCTGCAAGTGTGATGCCCGTCACCAAATTAAAAAGGAAATTCGTTTATTCTTTAGATAGTTCACAAGATAAAAGGAGGAAAATTCAATGACCATACATCTTACAGAAGACCGTCTGGTAAAAGATATTGTAAATGAATTTCCAAAGACAAGTGATGTTTTTAAACGTCATCGCATTGATTTTTGCTGCGGTGGAAATATTCCGCTGGTGCGTGCAGTTTCTGATCAGTCTGCAGATATGGAGGTTCTGATAAAAGAATTGAACGAGGTTATTCAGAAGGAAAACCAAACCGATGATTTAGAGGTTTGGACAGACAGTGCATCAGAAGACATTATTGAACATGTGATCAATCGATATCATCGTCCTCTTGAGGAGGAACTATCGCTATTAAGCCCGTATGTAACAAAGGTTTCAAGAGTCCATGGAGAAAGCCATGAGGAGCTTTTAAAAGTCCACCAATTATTCTTTGAGCTGAAGCATGAGCTTCTTGAACATACTTCTAAAGAGGAAGAGTCAGTTTTTCCAATGCTCCTGAAGCTTGAAGATCCTCAGGTTGAAAATCGCAAAGAAATCATCAGCTATATCCGGGAGCTTGAGAAAGAGCATGATCATGCAGGTTCAATTTTAAAGGAATTAAGAGAAATTACATCTGATTATACTCCACCTTCAGATGCATGCGGATCGTACCGTCTAGTGTATAAGCGGCTGGAAGATCTGGAAAGCCAAACCTTCATGCATGTTCACCTTGAGAATAACATTCTTTTTCCAAGATATTTATAAACATTACGATCTGCAGCCAATAACGGCTGCAGTTTTTTTGCAGTCTGAACGACAAAATAAAAAGCCTGCCCGCCTATGTCCATTTCTCGTGACAAAGCAAAGCATGCTTTTTTTATCCTCCAATATAGGACATTTCAATTTTTTTCCTGCTGGCAATGGTCTCTTCAGTCCGTTCGTCTGAATATCTGTCTTTTCTGCCGTTCCAAATATTAACAATCCGATCAGTAATTTCTTCATCCGTGGCGCCTTTTCTCATAAATCCCTTCAGATCATGTCCTTCTCCATTAAATAGGCATGTAAAAATTTGGCCGTTTGCTGACAATCTTGAACGTGTGCAGCTTGAACAGAAAGATTCAGAAACAGATGTAATAAACCCAACATCTACATCAGTATCCTTATAACGGTATCGCTTGGCAACCTCTCCGAAATAATCCGGATCTACCGGTTCCAATAAATAATGTTCCTTTAAAGTGTCATAAATTTCTTTTTTGGTAACAACCTCGTCCATCTTCCAGCCGTTTGTACTGCCGACATCCATGTATTCAATAAAGCGGAGCTGTAAGCCGTTATCTTTGCAGAACTTAGCCATCGGGACAATTTCAGAATCATTCAGGCCTTTTTTAACAACCATATTAAGCTTGACGCCAAGCCCTGCTTCTTTTGCTGCCTCGATTCCTTTAAGAACTGGTTTGACACCCACATTGCGTCCGTTTATTTTTCCAAACAGCTCATCATCCAAACTGTCCAGACTGATGTTAACCCTCACCAGCCCTGCTTCCTTTAAATCTTTCGCATGTTTGGGCAGCAATACACCATTTGTGGTAAGACCTATATCTTTTAAGCCCTCAATGTCTGAAAGCATTTTTACAAGTTTAGGCATATCCTTTCTCATAAGAGGTTCTCCGCCTGTTAACCTGATCTTCTCCACGCCAAGGCTTACAAAAATTTTAGCCAGCCGTTCAATTTCTTCATAGCTCAGAAGTTCATTTTTTGGAAGGAAAGCGAAATCCGGGCCGAAGACTTCTGCCGGCATGCAGTATTGACAGCGGAAATTACAGCGGTCAATGACAGAAATACGAAGATCTCTTAAAGGTCTATTCAATTTATCTTTAACGATTGTTTTAGCCATTTCGTTCAACTCCATATAAAGAGTGACTTAAATAAGCTTTCTATACAGATGTATATTTTAGCCTTTCCCTTAAAATAACAGAAATAACCCGGTATCTCAAATTAAGGGCTTCTACTATTAGAACATACAATCGTTTCAATGTTAATAGGGAATTGTTTATATAATAACAAAGACACACCATTTCAATAGAAAATGCCACAATAAAGACACAAAAGCCGGCAATGTTTTCACTATACAAATGATATTATTGTGAAAAAAGACAGTTGTTTTATGAAGGAGGATTAATATGGCTCGCACAGCCATTAAACCGACACATTCCATTGAGATTAAAGAGCTTCTTCATTTTGCAGACCGGCGTATGAAAACCTCCAAAGGGGCTTACATTTTTCAGGAAGGTATGGATGCTGCTGAACTTTATATTATACTTTCAGGCAAGATACAAATCAGCAAGATAACAGCTGATGGCAGAGAACTTACCTTCAGGTTATGCGGAGAAAATGAAATTATTGGCGAGCTTACCCTATTTACCAGTAACCCTAAATATTTATTGAATGCTTTAGTTCTTGAAGCTGGCGAAGTAGCTGTGATAAAAAAAGATGTCCTGGAAAAGGAGATATTTAAAAATAGCACATTGGCTTATGAATTTATGAAATGGATGAGCGACCACTTTCGTAATACTCAGACCAAATTTAGAGATCTCGTCCTTAACGGAAAAAAAGGTGCCCTGTATTCAACCCTTATCAGAATGACTAACAGCTATGGCATAAAAGTTAAGGATGGCATACTCATTGATCTGCCCCTTACGAATCAAGAGCTTGGGAATTTCTGCGGCACATCCAGGGAAAGCACCAACCGGATACTGGGTGAACTGAAAAAAGACAGCATCATTACCATTCTAAATGGAAAAATCACAGTCAAAGATCTTGAATATTTAAAAAATGAAATAGGCTGTGAAAACTGCCCTGCCGTATATTGCAGCATCGAGTAGGAGTGCATCCGAACGGCACTCCCTTTCTTTTATGATTTTGCCGCTTTCTTTCTAAGTGCCTTTGGAATATAAACACAAAACGGCTCGCTTTCCATATAATCCCCTGTCATGGCAAATGCCCGTGACCTGGATCCCCCGCATACATAACGGAACTCGCATTGTCCGCATTTCCCTTTATATTTATCAGGATTTCTGAGGTCTTTAAAAATTGGCGATTCCCTGTATATTTCAGCAAGTGGCTGTTCCCTTACATTCCCTGCTTTAACAGGCAGAAGCCCGCTAGGATAAACATCCCCAATATGTGAAATGAAAACAAATCCATTTCCGTCATTCACACCTTTAGGAGCCCTGCCTAAACCATCTATAGAACCCGTTAGCCCTTGCTGTGTAAGTGCATCGAGATATTGAATGTCCTCATTCTGAGCCTTCGCTTCCTTCATTTTTTGCTGAATGACCACTCGGCGGTAATGCTGGGCAGCTGTTGTCTTGATATCGAAAGTAACTTTTTTGCTTAAGTTATACAGCCATGTAAATACCATCTCATGTTCAACCGGAGAAATCATATCTGTTTCCTGCCCTCTCCCTGTTGGGACGAGGAAGAACACACTCCAAAGAACACATTTGAGTTCTTCTACAACTTTAGCCATTTCCTCAAGATAATCGATATTATAACGCGAAATAACTGTATTAATCTGGACTGGAATTTCAAGCTCGTGCAAATATTTAATCCTTTCGATCGTTAAATCAAAGGAACCGGCAGTACCTCTAAAATGGTCATGGATTTCCGCTTTTGGCCCATCAAGGCTGAAAGCCCATCGAGCTAAGCCGACCTCTTTGGCTTTTTCAATAGCTTCTTTTGTTACATTCGGTGTCGCACTGGGCGTCATTGACACACGCACGCCTTTTTTTACAGCATATTCGGCAATGTCGAATACATCCTGCCTCATTAATGGATCACCACCCGTAAAAACAAGCATAGGGTTGTTCATTTCCTTGATTTGGTCAATCAAATACTTCCCTTCATCAAAGGAAAGCTCTCGCGGATCTCTCCTGTATTGCGCTTCCGCACGGCAATGCAGACATTTTAGCTGGCATGCCCTTGTTAATTCCCATATCACAATAAAAGGGTCTTTATTAAAATCTCTATCAAATCCCATTTGAGATGCCTCCTTAACAGCCACAGGTCCTGGATGTTTCATCAACGCAATTTTGTCTTTCCATCGTTAGTATAGGATAATCGGCATGTTAAATAAGTGAACTACCTCACATACAATGCTCATTTTCAAAGAATTTACAGAGATGTGTTCAAAGGAATTAAAGCAAGGGCATAAAAAAACAGCAGGAAAATAATCCTGCTGTTTTTAAGATTCAATCTTATTGTACGCCAAGTGCAATTTTTGCATAGCGGGACATTCTGTCTTTAGACCAAGGCGGGTTCCAGACAATGTTCACTTCAGTGTCCTTTACTTCGGGAATATCAGCCAATGCTGACTTTACTTGCTCAACAATTGTTCCTGCCAAAGGACACCCCATGGAAGTAAGAGTCATATCTACCACGGCTTTACCTTCCTCTTCCATTTTCACCTCATATACTAAGCCTAAGTTCACAATATCTATCCCCAGCTCCGGGTCAACAACAAGTTCAAGTGCACCCATGATGCTGTCTTTTAAATCCTGGTCCATTTCTGCAGCACTCCTTCATTATTTACTTTATCTTTATCTTAACAAATATTTAAATGAATTGAAAAAATGTTGGTTATAGATGTTCCCCAAACCATTTAACCGTTTCCAGCAGCCCTTCCCTGCTTACTTTGTGCCCCGCCTGTTCATCTGATATAAACATGAGGTTTTCAGGTGAGTCACTATATAAGGGCTGGATGGTCTCATAAAATTGGTATGTATAGGAATAAGGAACAACCGGGTCTTTTTTGCCATGCCAGAACATAAGTGGCCTTCCTCCAAGTTTTTCAGGCTGAAGACTTAGATCCCGCTCCCTTAAAGTCCCCAGCAGATCTGCTAGTTCTTCGCTGGAAAGCGGAATTTTAATATTATTCTTCTTCAATTCATCCAGCTGAAGCTGAGCAAATTTTTCATAATACGGCATACCCATAAGGCTTACTGCAGCTTTGACCCACTCATACTGGGTCAAGGCGCCCAAAGTGACTATTCCTCCCATGGAGGTGCCCACAAGCCCTATTCTTCCCTTGTCGATCAGATCTGCATCCTCATAGACATCCCTGATTATGTTCAATTCCGCAATTGTATTTAGAACAATATCCCATAGCCTGAAATTTAAATCGCTGCCTGATAAACCTTCAGATCTTTCCCCATGAAGCAAGGTGTCTGGAAGCACCACCCTGAACCCTTTTTCAGCTAGCAGATAGGCATAATGCAGATTATGTTCTTTGGCACTCGTAAAGCCATGAACGAAAATAATAAAAGGCAAGCGTTCCCCTTTTACTTCCTGTCTGGCCAGTTCAAGAACAGGAATTTCTTTGATATGCTTATGTTCAATAACAACCACAGTTCTTCCTCCTAAATCTGTTAGGGCACAAGTGAATTTTTTTACAAAATTATAATAATATTGATAACATATATGTATAAAATGATTTTGTAAAAGCTTACGCTCTTGTTTTGATGTAAATTCTTTCTATATTTTCAGTTTAACATGTAGACTTTTTTTTTCCAAAACCTTTACACTTAAAAGAAAAGCGGGGCATACTTCAAGATAAGCAATTGACTGCAGTGCGTAAACTGCAGTTAAATTCTTATAAAAAAGTGCTGAGCGCTTAGAAGGAGATCTTATGGCAGAAAAACATTTAATTGCACTGGACCTTGATGGAACATTATTAAAAGATGACAAAACCATCTCAGCTAAAACTAAAATGATTATTCAAAAGGCACGCGAACAAGGACATGAAGTGATGATTGCCACCGGAAGGCCATTTCGCTCCAGCGAAATTTATTATCGTGAAATGGGATTGACTACGCCAATTGTCAATTTCAATGGTGCTTACATACATCATCCTAAAGATCATAATTGGGGAGTTTATCATACACCTCTGCAAATGAACGTTGCAAAGGAAATTGTAGAAGCCGTTAATAGCTATACAGTGCATAATATTGTAGCAGAAGTTATAGATGATGTTTACCTGCATTACCATGATGAAAAGCTTCTGGATATCTTCGGTTTTGGCGATCCCAAAATTACGACTGGAGATTTACGCAATTATCTTAATGATAATCCGACAAGCATGCTGATCCACACAGATGAAGAACATGTAAAAACAATTAGAGCCCATCTTTCCGAAGTCCATGCCGAAGTGATTGATCACCGTCGCTGGGCGGCTCCATGGCATGTCATTGAAATCGTAAAAACAGGGCTGAATAAAGCTGTTGGCCTCCAAAAAGCAGCTGATTACTTCCAAATACCGCCTGAGCGGATCATAGCTTTCGGTGATGAAGACAATGATCTTGAAATGCTTGAATATGCAGGCTACGGGATTGCCATGGGCAATGCTATTGACCAGGTGAAAAATATTGCCAATGAAGTCACCTTAACCAACGAGGAGGATGGAATCGGAATCTATTTAAATGAATTATTAAACCTTAAAGCACTATAAGCAAATGACCAAAAGAAATTTAATGGCAACCAGTCCTTTAAATTCCCTTTTTAAATCATTCCTTTAGAGCATACTAAGGGATGGAGCAGCACAATGCTGCTTTAAACTCTTTCATGGAGGGGATTCGAATGGGTAAACGTAATAAATCAAAACGCTTCGTACAACAGGGTGTTGATACTGTTAGTAAGCATGATGAACGTATCCCGTACCACATGACCTATGCAGAGGCGGAAGCCCAAAAATTAGCTAATGTGAAAGAATCATCCCTCGGAGGAATATAACGATGGGAAACAGATTATTTCAGGAAGCCAGAAAATATGTGGAAATAGCTAAAAGTTCTGCAGGCGAAGAAACTGTTTCCCGTGCGAAAAATGCTTTAAGTTCCGCGTTTGCCAATTCCACGGCGGCTGAACAGGCACAGCTGCGGGAGATGCAGCAGGAGCTTGAGCAATATTCGCAGAATCGCTAAAAAGAAGCTGGCAGCCTCGATGGCTGCCAGCTTCTTTTTTACCTCCTTTCCAGGATAACAGGAAAGGGATTTATAATATGTCCGTCATTATGGCTTTTTTCATATAAATGCAAAATCACTGATCCGTTTTCAGGCAATTTATCAGCAGGAATGCTTACTTTTATATTATAGTTCTCCCAGTTATTTGAAAGAGCTGATACTCCCTTTTCAGGCAGCAGTTCATTATGGCCATCTTCAACTGTATACCATAGCTTTCCGTTTTTTGGACGCCCTTCAATTGATACTGAATATAAGCCATTCTCTCCAGTAACCTTAACATGGCGAAAGGCAGGATTTTGTCCTGGGATATAGACAGAGGCTTCTGATTCCGCTTTGGTCTCCAGTTCTTTGCCATTTAAGTTTGATGCCAAAAGCCTGGCTTTTACAATGTACTCCCCTTCCTTTACTCTTTTGCCATTGTGCCGATAATCCCACTGCTCTTTCCACACCTTGAATTCATCCGGTTTGACGGCAATGGTCTGTATAGCTTGTAAAAATGCTTTACCTTCTGAAGAGGAATATACCATTTCGCCATTTTGATTTAATATATTTACTTCGTAAAATTGGGAAGTCCTAAACTCAAAGCTTAGCGGGTAATTGGCAGTATTCCTCAGAAGCAATTCTATCTCCATTGTTTCCGTTCCTGCTTGAGGCATTACTTTAAAATCAAATGGCATTTCCTTTTTAGAAGCTTCAAAACTTTGCAAAGGCATAGTGAAGATAATCAGAGCAGCAGCAGTCAAAAGCCGAAGCATCCTTCATCCCTCCATTTATTTAATCCCTGCGGAAGAAACCATAAACACCAGCGGTTTGGACAATATTTGTAAAGGCATTCGGATCTACTTCTTTAATAATTCTTTCAAGGTCGAATAACTCATAACGGGTGATGACAATCATCATCATTTCCTTGTTTTCATTTGTAAAAGCCCCCTTTGCCGGAATGGTTGTAATTCCCCTGACCAGATGGTCATGGATGGCTTTTTTCATTTCTTCCGATTTTTTCGTTATAATTAATGCTGTCAGTTTCTCATGTCTTGTATGAATGGCATCAATGACCCTGGTTGAGGCATAAAGGGTAACAAGAGTGTATAAAGCTTTTTCCCATCCATACAAAAAGCCAGCTGTTATTATAATAATGGCGTTAAGTGTGAAAAAATATGTACCGACAGGCTTGTCTTTCATTCGGGACAATACCATTGCGATGATATCCATTCCTCCTGTAGAAGCCCCCCATTTCAGTGTTATCCCTACGCCAACAGCCGCAATCACACCTCCAAAAACGGCATTAAGCAAAATATCTTTTGAAACATGAATTACCGGTATGATTTCCAAGAAAAATGACATTAAGAATACGCTTAGAAAACTGTAAATAGTAAAAGACCTTCCAACCTTCTTCCAGGCTAAAATGGTTACAGGAATATTTAGAATGAACAGCAGAATTCCTGTTGATCCAAAATCCCCAAGAATGCTTGATAATAGCTGTGCCACACCTGTAAAACCGCTCGCATATACATTGGCAGGTATCAGAAAAAAATTCATCGCAATTGCGTTCAATATCGCGCCAATCAAAACAATAAATACTTTCTTAGTTTCTAACCAAACCATTTTTTACCCCCTGAATTTTTTTATTATTTTCTTTACCCAGTAAAGTGAATCTTCAATCAGCGGGGGATTTTTCCCCGCTGATTGTTAGTTGAGGCACACAGCACAAGGAAGGCTTCGTCAGCATAATCATCGACCAAAAGCTGCAGCTTATGGGAGGAAGCGGGTCACAAATACGTTTTCACAGCATACGGGCAGTTTGCCCCCCGCTTATATCCCTTCTATTCCTTTGATTTCTGAAAGTAAGAGTCTTACTGCCCGTTAGACTTGCGAAAAGTGTCATTTTCAACACAATTCATTGTTTTTTCTCCTTGATTTCTATAAACTTAATTCATATAGTTTGAAAGCAGGTGAAAGAAAATGTCAGTAAAAATTTTAGCTGACAGTGCGTGTGATCTGCCGCTAAGCTTCTATGAAGAAAATGGCGTCACACTTTTCCCATTAAAGGTTCAACTGAATGATACAGAATATGAAGATTTAGTCACCATAGAACCTAAGGATGTTTATGATGCTATCCGTGAGGGCCAGGTGCCTAAAACATCTCAGGTATCCCCTCTCCATTTTGAGGAAACGTTCATGAAGATGGCAGAACAAAATGAAGACGGCATTTATGTTTCTTTTTCCTCCGGACTCTCAGGTACATACCAGACCGCTGTAATGATTTTGGAGCAAGTAAAAGAGAAATACCCGGATTTCAAATTATCCATTATCGATTCTAAGGCGGCTTCATTGGGATATGGATTAATCGTTAAGGCAGCGGCTGCTAACGCACAATCAGGCGCATCCAAGGAAGACATACAGCAAGATATCGAACTTCGATGCCGGCACCTCGAGAGTTTATTCACTGTAAATGATCTCGAATACCTGGCAAAAGGCGGCCGTGTTTCTAAAGCTTCCGCATTTCTAGGCGGACTTTTGAACATTAAACCTCTGCTAACTGTAGAAGATGGCAAACTTGTACCGATTGAGAAACTGCGCGGCAAGAAAAAGCTTCTTCGCCGCATCATTGAGCTGATGAAAGAAAATGGGACTTCGTTTGAGAATCAGACGGTCGGCATCAGCCATGCTGATGATGAAGACACAGCTCTTGAAATGCAAAAATTAATCCTGGAAGAGCTAAAAGCCAAAGAAGTCTATATTACATCCATAGGCTCTGCAATCGGGTCCCATACGGGTCCAGGAACAATTGCGATTTTCTACCAAAAGCAAATATAAACCTAGTGAAGAATACATACTCCATTTCATTCTGACAGACAATATGATTGTACTTCAGTAATATTCTGAAGGATAAACCTCTCAGTGTGAAAGGAGTATTATTATTATGCCGCATACTTCCGATAATGATAAAAAAGCAAAAGACAATAATGCGCTTCTTCACGAAAAAAATATGATGCGCGAGAAAAACCGCAAAGCCGGGAAAAACCAATATTCCAAAAAGACAGATCATCTATAATAATAAAACGGGCAAGCATTGGCTTGTCCGTTTTTAGATTGTGAATTAGTCTTTCTTTATATATGTCCATCCATCTTCCTGATAAACCTTGCCTTCCTTCATAAGCCTTCCCAAGGCCCTTTTAAAAGAAGCTTTGCTTAGCTGAAAACGCTCCTGTATATCTTCTGGCGCGCTTTTATCGCCAAATGGCATCGCACCATTGCGGCTTTCAAGATAAGATAGGATTTTTTCGGAATCATCGTCCAATACCTCATGTTTTCTGGGTATAAGGGAAACATTCACTGTTCCGTCCTCTTTCACATCAACAATCCGTCCCTCAACTTTTTCGCCAAGACGGGGCTCCCTTTTGCGCTGGGATTCATGGATAAAGCCTTTAAAGCCCTCAGCTGTATAAATCCAGCTCCCAACCTTTGCAGTTCTATATATATGTCCGTGAATATTCTTATTAAAATCACTTTTGGCTGCCTTTATTGAAATATCTGTAATGACAGGATCAGTAGCCATTTTTACATAAATTCTGTTATTCTTATTCACCCGGAGTGTAATGTATAACCTATCCCCTTCAATCGGCCAGACGGCTTCATGTACAGGCAAATCTTCCTCACCGAGGAGCATGTCCTTCTGAATGCCGATGTTGATAAATACACCGATGCCGGGCTTTACATCACTTACATGCGCCCATCCATATGTACCAGCCTGAACTTCCGGAATCACAGTTGTTGCTGCAATTCTTCCCTGCGAGTCCATATAAAGAAAAGCCTCGACTTCCTGTCCTTCCTCCAGCTTTTCATCTGTCTCGTTCTGATGAAGAAGAACATCTTCCTCTCCATCCGTCAAAAAATAGCCAAAAGCCGCTTCCCTTGAAACAATCAGTTTAGCAGCACGGCCTAAATTCTCTTCTAAAGCCATCCCTTTTCCTCCTTCTTAGTTTCCAGTAAACAAATATTCATTATATTAAATCTTTCCCAATTAAGATCACATAACTCCTAAAGTTGTTTGAACTGCTATATTTTACTATAATAAGGACAAGAAGTGAAACTTAAAATGTTATCTCCAAGGAGGCTGTCATGTCTAAAGAAAGCTCATTTGATATTGTATCCAAAGTTGACTTTTCTGAAGTAACCAATGCCATTAATATTGCCATGAAGGAAATCTCCACCCGTTATGACTTTAAAGGCAGCAAAAGTGATATAAAGCTCGATAAAGAAGAGCTCGTGCTTCTATCTGATGATGAATTTAAAATGGAACAGCTTAAAGATGTTTTATTGAGTAAATTGATAAAAAGGGGCATACCTGTAAAAAATCTTGATTACAGCAAGATTGAGGGGGCATCAGGCGGAACTGTACGCCAAAGAGCAAAGCTTGTCCAGGGAATTGATAAAGACAATGCCAAGAAGATCAATACCCTTATTAAAAACAGCGGTTTAAAGGTGAAGAGCCAGGTTCAGGATGATCAGGTCCGAGTAACCGGCAAAAACCGCGATGACCTGCAGAAGATTATTGCTGCTGTTAAAGAGGCAGATTTGACTGTTGATGTTCAATTCGTAAATTATCGGTAATTTTAAGCAAACGGAGAAAATCCGTTTGCTTTTTTAATTTTTCAGAAAAACCAGCTTGCTTAAATGAATTTATTTGCTGATTTTATAATTTTCACCGTTTGAGAAAGAATGCTAAGGGTTATTTTACAAATTTATACATCATTAATTCATCTGCATAAGACCCATCGCTTCTTTTAATATGTTTAATTTTGCGTCCTTCCTCCTGAAATCCAAATCGCTTGTACAGATGGATTGCTCTTTGGTTATACGAAAAGACTTCCAGGCATACTTTTTCAAGACCTGGCTCCTCTTGCGCCCACTTCAAAAATTGCTCCATCATTTTGCTTCCCAGTCCCTGGTTACAATGCTTCTTCTGTATTGTGATCCCGAAATAACCCAGATGGTTTACCTTTTTGCTTTTTGAACGCCGAAAGTTCAGCATTCCAATCACTTCATTGTCAACTTCCGCTAATAAAATAAGATCTCCAGTTCTAATGCTCTGCTCAAGCCACGCTTCCTCTTCTTCAATTGTTAAATTAAACTCATCCGCCTCAGTCATTAAAAAATCAGTTTCTCCAAAAGCTTTCCGGCAATGCGCCAAAATGGCTTCTGCATCACTTTTGTCAGCTGATCGAATCTGCAAATCCTGTTCCCCCACTCTTTTTTAAATCCATTATATAAGAGCAATGCAAATAATTTCCATGTTTTTTTACCATAATAAAATGGAATTAAAAGAGTATTAATGATTTGGAGGGATTTCGTAATGTCTAATACTCAAAACAATCCAAAGGAATTTCCGCCTCAGCATCAGGATCATCAGCCCGGCACAGAGGCGCCAATGCAGCCTGAGCCCCAAACTGTTGATCCAAATTATAAAGGGTCCGATAAATTAAAAGGAAAAGTTGTTTTAATAACAGGCGGAGACAGCGGCATCGGAAAATCAGCTGCCATTTATTTTGCCAAAGAAGGAGCCAGCGTGGCGATTGTCTATCTGGAAGAACATGAAGACGCAGAAAAGACTAAAGAGGCCATTCAGGCTGAAGGACAAGACTGTCTGCTGATCTCCGGAGATCTTGGAAGCGAAACATTCTGTAAGGATGCAGTCAGGAAAACACTTGATAAATTTGGGCAAATCGATGTACTGGTTAATAATGCAGCCGAGCAGCATCCTCAAAAAAGCCTGCTCGATATCACTGCTGAACAGCTTGAAAAAACATTCCGAACAAACATCTTTTCATTCTTCCATCTGACAAAAGCAGTACTTCCTCACCTTAAAAAAGGGAGCTCAATTATCAATACTGCTTCGATAACAGCTTATGAAGGCAACGAGCAGCTAATCGACTATTCTTCAACAAAAGGAGCGATTGTCTCCTTTACACGCTCATTGGCCAAATCGCTGGCTGGACAGGGAATTCGCGTAAATGGAGTTGCTCCTGGACCTATTTGGACACCGCTTATTCCATCTACATTCACAGCGGATAAGGTATCAAAATTTGGATCAAATACCCCAATAGGCAGAGCAGGACAGCCTTATGAATTAGCTCCGGCTTATGTCTATCTTGCCAGTGATGATTCATCTTATGTGAGCGGCCAGATGATTCATGTGAATGGGGGCACTATTGTAAACGGGTAGAGTGAAACTTCAATCAGAAAGTGTTCAACTAACCCCTCTGATTGTTAGTTGAACCAATCTGGCCTATACGGGCAGTTTGACTCCCAATGATCTCTTATGAATCCTCTGGAGTCTTCCATTGGTGAGTCTTACTGACCGTTAGACGGCGATAAAAAAGGGAAGCCTGCATCAGGCTTCCCTTTTTTACGATACAATCTGTGGTTCTTCAGTTTTCGGACTGCTGCATGAGCAGCGTTTTACAATTTTATGGGGAATAATAATGCGCTTTACAGGCTCCCGCGGGTTTTCAATTCTGTATATAAGGCTTCGGGCAGATTCAAATCCCAAATCGAATATATTGATATCGACAGAAGTTAGAGGAGGTCTGGACATTTCAGCCAGAAGCACATTATTAAAGCTGATGATAGACATATCTTCAGGAACTTTTATACCCATTTCATCCAGAGTATTCAGGACACCCAATGCCATTAAATCGTCGGCAACCACAAGGGCGGTTGGAGGTTTTGTCAGGGAAATGAGTTCTCTGACAGCTTCCTGGCCTCCTTCTTTTAAGAATTCTTCATGAACAATATACTCATTTACCAGTTCAATTCCAGCATCCCTTAATGCTTTTTCATAGCCGAGCAGACGTTCAACTGTAACAGTTAGATTCAAGTTTCCGCCGACAAACGCAATTTGCTTATGGCCCAGCTTAATCAAATATTCCGTTACTTCTTTGGCTGCACGGAAATTATTATTATCCACGTAAGTGATTTCTTCTTCGTCCGAAAAAGGCTTGCCAATAACAACAAATGGGAAATCCCTATCTTTTAAGAAGGCCAGAACTTTATCCTCCACTTTTGAATACAGCAATATCACTCCATCTACCCGGCCGCCCTGTACCATTTGGACAACACCTTCATAGATCTCATCATCTGTTTTCCCGGTTGTCATATGGAGAGCATAATGCCTTTCATGGGCTCCCTCGCTCAGACCCCTAAGGACAGTTGGAAAGAAGGGGTTCTGAAATACAACATCCGTAGAACTGGGCATTATCAGCCCAATTGCGCGGGTTGATTGGCTTGCAAGGCTTCGGGCAATAAAATTCGGATGATATCCTAACTGTTCCATTGCTTCCCTGACTTTTTGCTTAGTTTTCTCGCTGATGCGAGGATTGTTGGCAATTACCCTTGAAACAGTAGAAGGCGCAACTTTTGCCATCTTTGCTACATCTTTAATTGTGACTGCCAATAGAATCACCCTCTCCGTGAGGTCTCTGTTATTAATATTATAATCAAAACAGGTTTGATTTTCTTTCCTTTTTTAAACAGTTAACAGGAATAGGAAGAAGGGGAGGCTCTAATGCCAAAATTACTCGGATTTCTTCTGTTTTGACCGCTTCCATAAAAGATAGATAAAAATCATAAAGGCTGAATAAACTGCTGCAAGTGCTGCAATCAGCGGAATATTCAATCCCGATTTTTCTGCCAGAACATATACTTCAGCCTCTTCCCGGTCAATGATCATCTCATATTTTCCGTCTTTATCTCGGATGAGATCATCAGCAATCATGCCGCGAAGCTCTTTTCCTTCTTCTAATTGAGTGGAATCAAGTACCGCTTTCTGTGACTTTGTTGAATTATTGATCACAATAACCGTTGTTTCATCTTCGTAATTCCGTTTATAAACGGCAAAACCGTCCTTTTCCTCCAGCAGTTCCATGTCGCCCCTTGTTAAAGATGGCAGCATTTGCCTAACTTCCCCAAGTTTTGCGATATAATCAATCAGTTCTTTATCTGTACGGAAATCCATTTGCCTGCGGTTGTCAGGGTCCTCACCGCCATCCATAGCTATTTCACTTCCATAATAAACAATTGGAATCCCAGGTGTGGTATACATGTATGTTAAGGCAAGTTTCCACCTTGGACCCGGATGATGATTTTTTGTGATAGCATCCCGAGTGAACCTGACAGTATCATGATTATCCATGAAGCTTCCCATTAGATAGGGATTTTCATAAAATGCCTTATTTCGGTCCCAGTTTGCAAAAAGCCAGCTTAACGATTTGTCAGGCTCTGCAAAGGCAGTTCTTAAATGATCATTTAAAGGATAATCAACAAAGCCGTCTATTCCTGTTTTTTCATATTCAGCAATATATTTTGGATCATCCGACCATACTTCCCCCAGCAAATAAAAGTCTTCTTTGACTGACTTTACATTTTTGGCGAATTCGGTCCAGAATGATTTTGGAACATGCTTTACAGTATCAAGACGATATCCATCAATATCCGTTTCTTCGATCCACCACTTTGCTGCATCAATTAAATAGTTTTGTACCTCAGGGTTTTCCTGCTTTAAATCAGGGAGTCCATAAATCCAGCCATTTTCAATCTCAGATTGATTCGTCCAGTTGATGATATCTTGTTTTTCATGGAACCAGTCCTTTTTCCCGGGGTCATTAACCCATTCGTGATTGGTGCCCACATGATTTACAACAAAGTCCAAAATCACTTTCATATCTCTTTTGTGAGCTTCTTGGACTAACTGCTTCAATTCATCCATTGTGCCAAAGTGCTCTTCCGTGTTATAAAAATCTTTAATCCAATAACCGTGATAGCCCTTCTCTTCATTATCAAAAACGGGAGTCAGCCAAATTGCGGTAAACCCCATATCTTTAATATAATCCAGGCGTTCTGTAATCCCCTTAAAATCTCCGCCATGATAAGCTTTTGGGTCCTGAACATCGACTTTAAAGTCATTGTTGGGATCTCCATTGCTAAATCGGTCAACCATTAAGAAATAAAATGTTTCATCTTGCCATTTACGCTCTTCTTTTTCAGCTGCTCCTGCCGGCAGGGCATAAAAAAGAAGAAACGGGATTAAGATGAAGGTTATGATTCCTTTATTCATCGCCGCTCCTCCTTCATTTTTCAAGCCGCTGAGAGACTGCAATCCAGTTCAGTTCGCAGACTGCAGCGGCCAGTAAAGTTTCAGCCCTTTAAGATTAGCCTTTTGTTCCCCCTGCCGTCAAACCAGATACAAAGTATTTTTGGAACATAAGGAACAGTGCAGCAATCGGAATGGCAATTAAAACAGAGCCAGCAGCAAACTTTGTAAATTCATTTCCAAATTGCTTCGCAACCATTTCATACAATCCTACAGCCATTGTGAACTTTTCATCTGTTCTTAATAAAATTCTTGCAAGGATAAAATCCCCAAAAGGAGCTATGAATGAAAATAGCGCAACTACCGCAACAATTGGTTTTGCCAGCGGCATAACAATTTGCCAGAAGACACGCAGATGGCTCGCACCATCCATTTTCGCAGATTCATCAAGTTCTTTTGGAATCGTATCGAGATAACCCTTCATCAGCCAGGTATTCATTGGAATCTGTCCGCCGACATACACAAGGATTAATCCAAGATGTGTATCAATTAAACCTGTTCTTGTCGCTAATACAAATATGGCAATCAGCGCTGCAAAGTTGGGTATCATTTGCAGTATCAGGAAAGTTAATAATCCATTTTTCCTTCCGATAAAGCGGTAACGGGAAAATGAGTACGCGGTGAAGGATACTGTAATAACCGTTAAAATCATGGTCAATGTACTTATTTTCAAAGAATTCCAGTACCATTTAACATAATTGGATTTATCTGAATCAAAAAGGTATTTGTAATGGTCTAATGTCGGATTTTCAGGAAACATTGTGGATCCCGACAAACTTTGGCCTGGATTTAAGGAAGAACCCACTACCCACAAAAGCGGATAAATCACAATAAAGCTCATCAAGGCAATGATGACATAGGAAAAAGTCAGCCGGATAATTTTATTTTTCTTCATGCTCATAGCTACATCAAATCCTCTTCTTGGAATGATTTTGTTCTTCTAAACTGCCATAGGGCTACCGTGATGACTATGAGTGATAGGATCATGGTAACTGCAGCGGCTTTGCCGTATTGGGCAGAAGTCATTGTCAGTTTATAAATCCAGGATATAAGAATATCCGAACCGCCGGCATTTTGGCCCGGAATGGCCGGTCCCCCGCCATTAAACAAGAAGATAACATTAAAGTTGTTGAAGTTGAATGTATACTGAGTAATGATAATGGGTGCCGTTGCAAAAAGAACCAGCGGCAGAGTGATTTTTGTGAATTTCTGCAGGATCGTTGCACCATCCACTGTTGCAGCTTCATAAAGCTCATCCGGAATGGACTGCAGCACACCTGTTGTCATAGCAAAAATGAACGGGAATCCAAGCCATGACTGAATGAAAATTAATGCTAAACGTGTCCAATTTTCCTCTGTCATCCATGGAACAGGACCGATGCCAATTGCATCCAGAATCGTTTTATTAATCACACCAAATGTCTCATTGAACATCCCTGAGAAAATCAGGATCGATATAAATGCAGGAACTGCCCAAGGGAGAATGAAAATTGTTCGGATAATCGCTTTCCCTTTAAGATCCTTCTGGTTAACGAGAATTGCCAGGAAAATACCCAGAGCTACCTGCAAAGAGGTAGCTACAAAAGTCCAGACTATTGTCCAGCCCATTACGCCAAAGAAGGTTTTTCTCCATAAATCCAGCTTGAAGATATCGATAAAATTCTGAATGCCAACCCAATCTACCAGTTTTGCAGGCGGAGAATGATATAGATCATAGTTTGTAAATGCAAGAAGAACTACGAATAAGATAGGAAAAATAACTACGAAAACTAAGAGAAAAAATCCTGGTGATATCATTAAATATGGAAAACCATTATCAAGGAGATTGTGGTACTGTTCCCTGACACTGTTTAATTTCAGCCCCAAATCACGTTTTTTTCCATTATTATATGCATCATAAATATTGAAAGCATATATGATAAGTCCCAATGCTGTTACAATCAGTGCGATAATTCCATCGATCAGGAGAAAAATTGAGTGGTCCAGAACTGGAATTTCCCCCAGTGTAATAAGTCCCCAGAATCCCCAATTTAGTGTGTCATAGAATGCTGCAAAGAACGAAACAGTAAGAATTAAGAATATGGCACCTTTCACGAATTGTTTATTATAAAACTGTCCAAATCCAGGCAGGATGGATAATAGAGCAGCATTTCTTCCATGATTGGATGTCATTTTTTTTGTTTCCATATGGCTGTGGCCTCCCCTTTCTTTATAGGAGAAAGTATTTTCTATTATTATAATTCATTTCCAAAATAATAGCGGCTGTTTTTGTGCAAACGGTTGCTTTAAAGAGGAACAGGAAAGCGGCTTCTGCCGCTTCTATTTAAAGATATGAATGTATTAATTCTGAAGTTGATTAACTGTCTAGCTCCAGACGACAGCGGCTCTTGGAGCTAAGCCGAAGCGGGCTCCTTCTGCTGTTTTTGGCATTATATAAAAATGATGGGCAATACCTCCTGGGAGGTACCGCCCTTTGTCTGTCAAGATTTACTTGGCAGGGTGATTTGTTTCGATATTTGTTTTAATCGTTTTTACTGCATCGTCAAGTGCTGCCTTTGGTTCAGCTTTTCCTGTTGCAATCGTTTGAAGTGCAGAGGCCATTGGTCCCCAGACTTCAGCCATTTCAGGAATGTTTGGCATTGGAACAGCATATTGAGATTGCTCTGCGACTGCTTTTGCAGCTTCATTGTCTGCAATTACAGGATCTTCAATAAGAGATTTTACAGGAGGGATTTCCTGAGTTGTCTCGAAACGGATTTTTGAGTTTTCTTCATTTGTAATATGCTCAACAAATTTTGTTGCCCAATAAGGGTTTTTAGTGAATGCAGTTACATGCCAGCCTTTAACACCCATGAATGTTTTAACAGGCTCACCGTTAGGAAGCTTTGGCATTACAGAAACTCCAACATCAATTCCTGCATCCTTCATGCCTTGAAGTGCCCATGGACCATTCATAACAGAAGCAGCTTTTCCTTCATTGAATAAGCCATCCATTGCTGCTCCGCCGCTTTCCCCGATGATTCCTTTAGGGAATAAGCCCTCACTGTACCATTTTTGAATGAACTCAGCACCTTCAACAGCGCCTTCGTTGTTTAAGCCTACATCTTCACGGTCTAATGCACCGTCATTTTCCTTGAAAACATATCCGCCCATGCCAGCAATAGGTCCGTGTGCGAAATAGAAGTTATCGAATAGAGCCAGGAATCCGTACTGTCCGCCAGCCGTCAATTCTTTAGCTTGAGTGTAAAGCTCATCCATTGTTTCAGGAGCTTTTTCCATTAATGCTTTATTATAGATGAAAACTGGTGTTTCAGTTGCTTTTGGAAGACCATATAATTTTCCGTCAAACATTTGAGCAGTGATGGATGATTCTGTGAAAGTATCAAGAACACTGTCTTCTACCTGGATTTCCTGAAGAAGACCTTCAGTTACAACCTGGCCAATCTGGTCATGAGGAAGTGTAACAACGTCAGGTGCATTTCCCGCAGGTCCATCAAGTCTTAATTGGTCACGGATCTTATCTGCCATGCCCAACTCTTTAAATTCAACTTTAATTCCATATTCTTTTTCAAAAGACTCAATGGCAGGCTTTAAAGCTATGCCTTTATCTGTGTCTTCCCAAACTACTAATTTTTCCGGTTTTGGCTCTTCAGCCTGGTTTTCGCTTGTGCCGTTATCTTTATCTGTGTTTTCCGGCTGTGCCTCACGCTGAGGACCGCAAGCTGCCAGCATTCCGATCACTAATACCAGCATCATAAAGAAAGATAGTGACTTTTTCATGATATTGCCCCCTTTAAATAAATCTGTTGAGTAATGCAAAAAGTACAACCGTTTGCACAAAAGTGTAAACGCTTTTATCTATTTCTAAAAAATATGAGCGTTCACTTAAACTATTACCCAATGAAACCGCTTAATGAAAACGATTGCACAATTTCTAATTTTTATTATACAAGGTTTTTGGGCTTTTACAACTACTTTTTTCTAAATATTTTTAAGCGAAAATTAATTTCAAAAGATTGATACTCATTTCTATACTATATTTTCATTTCTTTCATATGGTATAATGCAAGCGATTGCACTTTGAAAGGGGAATTTCAATGGAAAAAGCAGCTATCATACATTATCCTGCTGATCATTATGTTTATCCCATCAGCAAGAAAACCTTACATATTAGACTGCAAACAAAGAAAGAAGATGTTTCTGAAGTCACTTTAATACACGGTGATCAATATCTTTGGGCAGATGGAAAATGGCAGTATGAAAAAACGGAAATGAAGAAATCCGGATCTGATGGCATTCATGATTATTGGCATGTATATATTGACCCGCCACATAGAAGATCCAGATACGGCTTTCAATTAAAGTCTGGTGAAGAAAAATTAATTTTGACCGAAAAAGGTTTTTACGAGGAGGCTCCTTCTGATTCAGGTTATTATTTCAACTTTCCTTATCTGCATCCTGAAGAAGTATTTAAAGCTCCTTCCTGGGTGAAGGATACAGTCTGGTATCAGATTTTCCCAGAAAGATTTGCTAACGGGAATCGCGGCAATGACCCCGAAGGAGTTCTTCCCTGGGGCAGTGAACAGCCTTCTAAGGATAACTTTTTTGGCGGTGATTTTGAAGGTGTCATTGAACATCTTGATTATCTTCACGAGCTTGGCATCACCGGCATCTATTTCACGCCTGTTTTTAAGGCATTTTCCAACCATAAATATGATACAATAGATTATCTGGAAATTGATCCCCAGTTCGGTTCAAAGGATACATTAAAAAGACTGGTTGAAGAATGCCATAAGCGGGATATTAGAGTGATGCTCGATGCTGTTTTCAACCATAGCGGATACTATTTTCCCCCTTTCCAGGATGTGCTTGAGAAAGGAGAAAAATCAAGATATAAAGATTGGTTCCATCCTCATAGTTTCCCGCTAAAAGGCGGGGAGTATCCTAATTATGAGACCTTCGCTTTTGTTGAGCAAATGCCAAAGCTGAATACACATAATCCAGAGGTAAAAAATTATTTGCTCAAAGTGGCCAGTTACTGGATTGAAGAATTTGATATCGACGGCTGGCGGCTGGATGTGGCCAATGAAGTTGACCATCAGTTCTGGCGTGAATTCAGACAGACTGTTAAACGAATTAAACCAGATCTCTATATTTTAGGGGAAATCTGGCACAATTCTATGCCCTGGCTGCGCGGAGACCAGTTCGATGCTGTCATGAATTATCCTTTTACCACGAACTTGCTTAATTTAATTGCAAAAAAATCCATTACCGGAACTGAATTCGCCAACAATATGACCGCTGAAATCCACAGCTACCCGGCCAATGTCTATGAAGCTGCATTCAATCTGGTTGGAAGCCATGATACACCCAGAATTTTAACGGAATGCGAAGAGGATAAAGACAGGGTAAAACTTATTTATACACTTTTATTTACCTTTATGGGTTCACCATGCATATATTATGGTGATGAAATTGGGCTAAGCGGTGAAATGGATCCCGGCTGCAGAAAATGCATGGAATGGGATGAGGAAAAACAGGATCGTGATTTACATTCTCATATTCAAAGGCTGATTAAGCTGCGGAAAGAGGAAAAGCTGCTGGCAAATGATGGCCATTTTGAATTTATTCAAACTGATTCTAATGTAGTTGCCTACCGCAAATACGATGACTTTAAAACAATCATCGTGCTCGCCAATCCTGCGGATGAAAATGCGGAAGTTACTTTGCCTTATCCGCTGAAAGGTGTAAAAGTTACTAACATGCTTACAGACGAAGAATTTGCAGCAGAAGCGGAGAACCTTAAAGTTCAGCTTGATGGGTTTGGGTTTGAAATCCTGTCCTTCCCCGCCAGCTTCAATAAATAGGAAACCTGATTGAAGTAAGGAAAGTTCTTAAGGGCAAGACCTTAAGGCTTTTCTTTTTTCGTTTTTAATTGTCGTCGGCCCCTCCTATTTACATGAAAATTTATTTACAAACAGGGAGAATAACCATGACTAAGAACCAGAAAAAATTGACATTATTTGCATTAACCTGGCCGATCTTTATAGAAATATTGCTTCACATGCTTATGGGGAATGCTGATACGCTTATGCTCTCGCAATATTCGGATGAATCCGTAGCTGCAGTTGGTGTGGCAAATCAGATCCTTTCTCTCGTGATCGTCATGTTTGGATTTGTTGCAACTGGGACGTCCATCCTTATTGCTCAAAATTTAGGCGCAAAAAATAATAAAACAGCTGCTGAAATTTCAATTGTCTCCTTAGGGGCAAACCTTGTATTTGGAATCATCTTAAGTATCCTTCTATATGTATCTGGCAAACCGCTGCTCCGGATGATGGATTTGCCGGTGGAACTTTTAAGCCAGGCAAACGCCTATTTGGTCATCGTTGGCGGCTTATCCTTTGTCCAGGCATTAATTATGACAATTGGAGCCATCATCAGAAGTTATGGGTTTACCAGAGATGTTATGTACATTACCATCGGCATGAACATATTAAATGTTATAGGCAATTACTTATTCATTTTTGGCCCATTCGGCTTTCCTGTATTGGGTGTAGAAGGAGTGGCGATATCCACTGTCATCAGCAGATTGATCGGATTTGCTGCTGCTGTCGCTGTCCTGCTTAGAAGAACAGAAAAAGCGCTTCCGTTCCGCTTACTTTTCCGCTTTCCAAAAAAACATATCAAAAATCTTTTAAGAATCGGGATCCCTTCAGCAGGTGAACATTTATCCTATAATGGGTCGCAGATGGTCATTACCATTTTCATCGCTGCTCTGGGTACAGAAGCTCTGACTGCAAAAGTTTATGCACAAAATATTATGATGTTCATTTTCCTTTTCAGTGTTGCCATCAGCCAGGGCACTCAAATCTTGATAGGCCATATGGTAGGTGGAAAGGATTATGAGGCAGCCTATAAAAGGTGCATGAAAAGTCTGCGCCTTGCCATCATGATTTCGTTCGGAACAGCCGTTATTTTCTCCTTATTCTCAGAAGAATTGATGGGCATATTCACTTCTAATCCAGACATCATAAAGATTGGCAGTGTTCTCATTCTTCTAACCATACTCCTGGAGCCCGGCAGATCGTTTAATTTGGTCGTCATTAACTCCCTCCGCGCAGCCGGCGATGTAAAATTCCCCGTTTATATGGGGATCCTGTCCATGTGGGGTGTAAGCGTCACCCTTTCCTATGTTCTTGGAATTCATTTTGGACTGGGACTTGCCGGCATTTGGATCGCTTTTATTGCCGATGAATGGCTTAGAGGATTACTCATGTTATGGCGCTGGAGATCCAGAGTCTGGGTTAACAAATCGTTTGTGTCATCAAAAGCAGTCTAAATAAGAAAAGCGGAAGCGCCTTGCTCACTGAGGAACGCAGACTAAATACGCCACGTCCTCCCAAAAGCTACCGCTTTCGGCCGTGCGATGTATCGCTGCGGCAGCTTTCCTTATCCTGCGGCAGCGTCTGCATGACCCCCATAATGAAAGCGGCAGTTAAGACTGCCGCTGTTTTTTCATTCTAAAATATTTATATTATAGTCTTTAAACCAAATATGAATCTGTGCAAGATGTGCTAACAGCTGAGGACCAGTCATAAGCTGCCCAAACCATGGTTCCTGGAATGAGTCACCGCCCGATTCTATTATATTCTTCAGCTGGCTGTAATCAAAGAATTCATACAGAGCGGATGACCGGTCTTCCAGGTATCCAGTGAGCATCTTTTGGACTGCTCCCGTATATTCCGGATTATGCGTTTTAGGGTACGGGCTTTTCTTTCTGTATAAGACTTCATTCGGCAGTATGCCTTCGAGTGCTTTGCGCAGGATTCCTTTTTCGCGGTTTCCATGCATTTTGATCTCCCACGGAATATTCCATACATATTCCACCAATCGATGATCGGCAAAAGGCACCCGGACTTCAAGGCTCGCCCCCATGCTCATTCTGTCCTTACGGTCCAAAAGGGTCGTCATAAAGTAAATCATATTAATATAGAAAAGTTCTCTCCTGCTTGCGTCTTCCTTGCTTTCCCCGTCTAAGGCAGGGGTTTCAGAGATTGCCTGAAGATATTTTTCCATGGCATAGTCATGGATATTTAATTTCTTCCTCCAATCTTCTTTCAATAGCCCCTGTCTGGCTTCGAGCGACCTCATCCACGGGAAGCCCTTGCGCTTTAAGTCTTCCTCTCTATGGAACCATGGATAGCCGCCAAATATTTCATCCGCGCATTCACCTGATAAGCTTACAACAAAATCCTTTTTTATTTCCCTGCAAAACCATAGCAGGGAGGAATCGACATCAGCCATGCCCGGAAGATCCCTTACATGCACGGATTCGATTAAATCCTCTGCCAGCTTCTGCTGGGTGATTATACAGCTGTTATGTCTCGTATTAAAGGACTGGGAAATTTTTCGGATAAATGCTCCATCCGAATTGGGCTGAAACTCATTTGCCTTGAAAAACTCTTCATTTCCCTCATAATCTATCGAATAAGTGTTCAATTGGCCCTTTCCATCTCTTTCGTAAGCTTTTGCCGCAATAGCGGTAATCGCACTCGAATCCACACCGCCGGAAAGAAACGTGCATAAAGGGACATCCGAGACCAGCTGCCTTGTTACAGCATCCGTAAATAATTCTCTCACTCGTTCAGCAGTTTCCTCAACATTATCCCCATGATGCGCACTTTTTACATTCCAATAACGCCATACCTTCAGTCCATTTCTCGAAAAGGTCAGCGCATGTGCAGGCCTTAATTCATCAATGCCTCTGAAAACTCCTGACCCTGGGGATCTTGATGGCCCCAGTCCAAAAACTTCTGCCAGACCTTCCCTGCCGATTTCAGCCTTAACATCAGGATGGGCCAAAATAGCCTTCAATTCAGATCCGAATATAATGCCCTGCTTCGTTTCTCTATAAAATAAAGGTTTTACCCCTAAACGGTCCCTGCCTATAAATAATTGTTCTTTCTTCTCATCCCATACAGCGAAAGCATAGATGCCATTCAAAAATTGAAGGCAATTTTCTCCCCATTCTATATAAGAAGTCAGCAAAACCTCAGTGTCAGAATGGCCATCAAACGAATATCCTTTTATAAGGAGTTCTTTACGGAGATCCTCCGTATTATAAAGCTCTCCATTATAGCAAATTGTATAGCGGTTTTGATGTTTTTCCCTAGTCATTGGCTGTTTTCCGCCTGCCGGGTCTACAACAATTAACCTTTTATGGCCGAATCCAGCATGCACATCTGTCCATATGTTTGTTTCATCTGGACCCCGCTTTGCCAGCGTATATGCCATTTTTCCAATTGCTTCCGTTTCTTTTCTCATATCTTTTTGGAAATCAATCCAGCCGGTAATTCCACACATTTTACATCATCCTTTCAAAGCGGAATCGCATGGGCACATTTTTCATGATGCTATTGTATGCACAGCCTAGAAAAAAGTTAATTGTCCACATACAAGCGGTTATAAAAATCGCCAAAACTGTCTAAAAAGAAGTTGAGGAAGTTAATGGAGGTTTTATATGAATAGACAGCAGCGAACAAAGCTTATTGAATATCAATCCCGTGCTTTTACAGAAGGCACTGTAGAGTATATTAATGAACAATGGGTTTTTTTCGACCATGAAACAGATGAAGCATCATTATTGGATGAATTCCTCCATCAGGAAATGGAAATATTTCGCTTTAAACGGTGGAAGAAAGGCATTTTATTTGAGGATGGCAAAGTGGCCTTTGATGATGAAATATTCCACTTAAAGAATCAGGACTCGATCCGCATCCGAAAACATCTTGTTTTCTCCCTCGAGAGATTACTGGAGGAAATGAATGATGATGCCTTTTACCAGTTCGTAACCACTTTAAATTCCATGCAATTTTCGGTTTATGACTGTATTTATTGCTATAATCAGCTGGCATTTTTCAATGATAAAGACAGAAAAAGCGGTGTGAATTTTATCGTTTTTGATAATCAGGATCATATTTGCAATGTGCAGCACCATTTTTGCTATTATGAAAAAATGAGTGATCGGTTTGAATTTACCTTAAACAGCGGAAAAAGAATGGTTATTGAAAAGATTTCTTCATAAGAAATGCGGAAGCGCCTTGACCACGAAGGAAAGCAGACTAAGAACGCCACGTCCTCCCAAAAGCTAACGCTTTCGGTCGTGCGAAGTATCGCTTCCGTAGCTTTCCTTGTCCTGTGGCAACGTCTGCATGACCTGCATCCTGCGGGCCTCAGGCATAAGACGGTTCCTGAAAGAAGGTGTTCTTCCTTCTGAAAGGAAACGGCTTATGACCCCGAGTCCCTATGAGCCGAAACAACACAAGCTTGTGATCTCGAGGGGGTAGGCAGATTGCACTAGTTCGACGTTCAAAATCTTATACTTTTTTCATAAAAAAACAGCAGCCTGCCTTTAATGGCGGTGCTGCTGTTTCTTTATTCTAGCTGTGCGTTTGGGCATATTTAGATAAGCCTTCCTCAAACTCACTGGTCATAAGCGGCTTATGAATATAGAAGCCTTGTGCATAATGGCATTTCAATTCTTTTAACAGCTCAATCTGCTCCTGTGTTTCCACCCCTTCTGCCACGACTTTAACAGCAAGTCCGTGTCCCATGGTGATGATGGCTTTTACAATGGCAACATCGGATGTGTTTAATCGCAGATTATTAATAAAAGACCGATCGATCTTTAATGTATTGATTGGAAGGTCCTTTAAATAACTTAGGGAAGAATAGCCTGTGCCAAAATCATCAATTGATACTTTGACTCCTATATTCTGCAGCGACTGCATGACTTGTATACTGTGCTCAACATTTCTCAGCATCGTGCTCTCCGTCAGCTCCAATGTTAAATATTGCGGCTCCATACCGGAAAGTTCCAATGCCATCTTAACTTCTTGAAGAAATCCTGGCTGCTGGAATTGATAGGCCGATACATTCACAGAGATGGAAAGCGATTTATAGCCAAGCATTTGCCAACGTTTATTCTGTTTACAAGCCGACCGCAATACCCAACCGCCGATATCCTTAATGAGACCTGTCTCTTCTGCAAGAGGAATAAATTCACCGGGTGAAACAAGTCCAAGTTTTGGATGATTCCAGCGGATTAGGGCTTCGCTCCCGTATAAATTGCCAGTGTCAAGATCAATTAAGGGCTGATAGCATAGAAAGAATTCATTTTTCTGCAAAGCTTTTCTTAAGTAGCTTTCAAGCTCAAGTCTGACCATTGCCTGCTGATTCATTTCCATTGAGAAAAAGGTGACCCTGTTTCCTCCCTGCTGCTTGGAGCGATTTGTGGCAATATCCGCATTTTTCAGCAGCAAATGCTCATCGGCCCCATCATCTGGATGCAGGCTCGCACCAATGCTGGCAGTGACAATAAACTCCTGATTCGACTGAGATATAGGATGCGATATTTCATCTAATATCTTTTTGGAGACATTCATAACCTTCTCGATAGTTGCTTCCCTTGATAATACTAAAGTAAACTTATCACCGCTGAACCTTCCCAAATAAGAACCCGATGGCAAAACCCTTTCTATTCTTTCGGAAATTTCCTTTAACACCATATCCCCAGCAAAGTGACCCAGACTATCATTTATGATTTTAAATCGGTCGATATCAATAGAAAGAACGGCAATTTTCTTCTGTTTTTTTCTGGCTCTCTTTAATTGCATTTCCAATTGTTCTGTAAACTTCATTCTGTTTGGCAGCCCCGTATCCCGGTCAAAAAAAGCCAGTTCTGTTATCTTCTCTTCAATCTTTTTCTGTTCTGTAATATTTCTGCCAATTCCATAAATACCTACACATTCCCCATTAACAGTAATCGGAATATTTTTGAGCTGAAAAAGATTGGTTTCGCCAGATTTTGTATTGATATAAACGTTATAATATTGCTCTTTCCCTCTTAACGCCCGGTAAAAGTGCATTCTGACCCTTGGCACATCCGCATCACACACATATGAAAGAGCTGTTTTTCCGATTATTTCATCCTGCATGAACCCAAAAGTTTTCTCGAATGCAGGGTTAATACTTGTGAAATTCCCCTTCAAATCGGTTGAATAAACAAAATCTGCATTATTATCAAATAGAGATTTATAATATTGTTCAGACATTTTCAGACTGCTGTTTAATGCATTAATATCATCCTGAGAAGCATGCATTAAATGAGTCAAAGAAGTAATCGTTTTAAATTGGGCCGTCTTTTCATAAGAATATAGTTTTGGCTGATTCTTTTTTGATTCAGCAACATTTTCTGATAGAGCAAGATATGTAAGAGAATGTCCGACCATCTGCGGCACTCTGCCTTTTCGGAAAGAAATTTCCCCGTATGAAAAGAACCCATTCGCCGGGGCTATCCCCTGGAACATCTCCAGTTCTTTTTCCGTAAAATCTCTTGCAAACTGTTTTCGTGCCATACAATTGTATATAAATATGCTTTCAGGAGCTAACTGGTCAAGCTCTTTTAATTCCTGTAAAGACCGTTCAATGATGTCTTCCAGATTAGCATAAGCAAACGTGAGTGTGTCTCCTTCTTCAACCTTCCTGTTTACTTTAATAGCACCATTTCCGAGTGGTTTTATAATAAAAACAGAAACTTTTTCCCCGCGGTACTTTAACAGGAAAGGGAATTCAGTACCTGATTCCGGTAAATCCTTAATAAAAGCCTCACCCAAATAGTGCTTTAGAATATTTAAGGGCTTCTTATGATCTAAGGAATAGATGATAGATCCTTCGGCCTTTGTAACAGTAAAGCTTTTTCCAATCTCCTGCCACTGATAATTTGCAAACGGACGGACTGAAAGATGGCCGCTTTGAAGCGCAACTGCTGCAAGCCCATCGCTGGTGAGTCCATCTTGAGTAAAAGCTAAGCCCTCCTGAAATAAGCCATTATCTCCCGCAAGGCCCCCTGAAATCACTATATCTGGATGGGTTTCATTAATCCCCTCCAGCAAGGCTGTGGAATCTACATCAAATCCAGCAGGGAAAATAATTACAGCTTCTGTATTGAAGATAGCAAGTTCCCGTGCTAAGGTCTTGCCCATTTCATAACTATTCTTAAAATCAGTCCTGTTAAACAGGAAAGATTTTAATTCTGTTTTTTCAAAGACAGTAAAGCAGATCACTGTTTGTTTTTCCGTAATCCGGCCTTCATGAATTTCACCAGAAGTCGAACAGCCTGCTATTTGTGCAAATGGAAGCTTGTCTGCCAGTTCTTTTTGAAGTTTCGCGATATTTAGACTTTCAGGGTTTCCTGTAAAAACCTGCACCAGCAAATTAGGATATTCATCTAATTCGTTCAAGTCTATAAATCTATTCAGCTGGCTGGTATTCTTATATAAACATGAAATCGTCTTTGCCATAAAAACCCACCATCACAGTAAGATCATTAGAAAAATGCCAGTTACCCGCTAAAGGAACGCTCCTTATACAGCAGAGACTCCCATTTCTAATTTTTTATCATAGAGTTAGTTATATTTTTAAATTACCATATTTAGTGAAGTCATGACATGACAAAATTAGAAAAAGCTGCCTTTTTGGCAGCTTTCTCAAAAAATATCTTTATTTACGTCATAAATGTTAATGGCAATTTAACAAAGCCTAAATATAAAACCAGAATTAAAGCAACAACAAACTGCCCCCATAAAATAGATGTCTTTTTCCCTTTAACAGTTCGGATAATAATCATTTCAAACATAGCTATTACCCAAATGCCTACCAGGGACTTCAGCACATAAAGAAGGTCAATGCTGTTAAGGCTGCTTAAAATCCAAACCCCTGTTCCAATAATCAGCAAATAGAACAGTCTCAAGATCATGTGAACGACTTTTAAACCTTTTTGCTTGCCGCTTTTATGCATCATAAGGGCAATAATAAATAAAACTAGTGCCAAAAACCAAGTTGTTATATGGGCATGTATCATTCCAGTGCCTCCTATAGTAAAATTCGATACCATCATACCATATTGGCATAGAAAATCCTAAAATTATGGTGCTGCTAAGATCATTTAAGAACAACTTTGTGAACTATTTAAGGCAATATGTGATATTTTTCATGGACACTCTGAAAATATAAATTAATACGTAATGGCCTGTGATTTTGTACACAGGCCACCTGTTTATTTTTCTATACAATTTGTTAGAGTTCCTATTTTTTCAACTGTAATTTCCACTTTATCTCCCGGCTGAAGAAAGCGTGGAGGCTTGAAGCCTTTGCCTACACCTGCGGGAGTTCCAGTAGCAATAATATCTCCCGGCTCAAGGGTCATGCCTTTTGACAGGACCGAGATGATTTCTTCGATTGGGAAGATAAAGTTTTCAGTATTTGAACTTTGTCTCAATTCTCCGTTTACCTTTGTTTGAATATCAAGCTGATTCGGGTTTTCAATTGCAGATGAATGGACGATCCATGGACCCATCGGGCATGTGGCATCCAGGCTTTTTCCGATAAAAAATTGCTTATGGCGTGACTGCAGATCCCTTGCTGTCACATCATTAATAATGGTATAGCCAAAGATGTGATCCAATGCTTCTTCTTTGGGGATAGCCCGTCCTTTTTTTCCGATTACAACGGCAAGCTCTCCTTCATAATCCAGCTCTGCTGTAACATTATGATGATTTAATACCGTTTCATTATGGCCTATTACCGTTGTTGGCGATTTCGTAAATACCATTATATACTCAGGAATGTCTTCTTTGCTTCCCATCTCAATTGCATGCTCGGCATAATTCTTGCCTACACAAAAGATATTCTTATCGGGACGGGGAATCGGGGCCTCCAATGCAACAGAAGCGAGCGGCCGGAAGAGTTCTTCCCTGCCGGGATTGCTGCTTAGCCAATCTTTTAATCTATGTACCTTCTCAATGAACTTATCTCCTAAGGCAATACATTCCTTCAAAGTCGCTGGCAAATCACTTTTGCCTTCCATTTTTACTAAAGCTGCATTTAGCGGAACAACCTTTGTGCCGGTTCCGTCCAATAAACCTGCCACACTTCCGCTGCCATCCTTAAAAGTAACAAACTTCATTCCCATCACCTCATTTTATTTTTCACTTTTTTAGTATAATATAAATTTTCAGATTTTTGGACTATTTATAAGTGAACCCAAATATTAACCCTTTCTCTTCCAACTAGGGATTTTCAAATAGGTGAAGCTCCTCCAAAGCCATTCAACCGGTCCATAATAATAGCGGGCAGCCCAGAAGCGGCTGATTATTACCTGAAAAGCGAAAATGAAAATAACCAGAAGTGTCCCCCAAAAAACAGATACCTTTCCATAGAAACCTAATCCATAACTATAAAAAATAAAAGTCGAGATAATAGACTGGAAAAGATAATTTGAGAGCGAAAGTTTCCCAACATATGAGAGCGGCAGCAGGAATCCGGGACCTTGACCATTTTTTATCATCACTGCTATCCCTAAACCATAAGCAATAGCCAGCAGCGGGCCTCCAAATATATCCTGCACGTAATCCAGTCCCAGATTGCTTTCCATCATGTATGGCAGCAATTTAAACAATACCCCTGCAGCCAAAGAGACCAGCATTATTTTCGTGAGGAATGCACGATTTTTTTCCGGTTCCTCCAGCCATTTCAGCTTGGCAGCTCCTCCTCCTATTAAAAATAAAGGAAAAATAGAGGCAATCATGATAGGCAGTGAAGCAAGATTATTAACTCCTGACCAGTCCTCTGCCCGCTGTACGGTAACCTCAGTAAAGCTTCCATTTTGATAGACCTGTAAAGAAGCTAATGCCGCTTGAGGGTCATAGATTGATAGCTCATCAGCAGGAACAAACAGAACAGTTGCAAAAAACAAAAGGGAAAATAACAGATTGGGAATGATGTAAAGCAATATTCCGATCAAAAGCATATTTCTTCCGGACATCTTTACAAACAGTAAAAACATAAAGCCAAAGATTGCATAATTAATTAGAATATCCCCATGCCATATGAGAAAAGCGTGAATGATGCCTAACAGCAGCAGAAGGGAAAATCTCCTTGCAGCCATTACTCCAAATCCAAGGCCTTTAGCCAGTGCGCTCTCCCTCAGAATGACTAATCCGTAACCGAACAGCATGGAAAATAATGGATAAAAGCTGGCCTGCACAAAGATATCAATAAAAGCATAGGCTGCTTTATCTGCCGGGCTGTCCCACCATTCAAAAGGATCAATGTATAGATATGGCGAATGGAAAGAAAGCATATTAACCAAAAAGATCCCGAGGATGGCAAATCCCCTCATAATATCCAGCGAAATGATCCGATCCTTCTCCAGCACCGGACTGACTTGCCTGTCCATAAAACGCCTCCTTCTTTGGAAAGAAAATCTAACCTTAATGATAGAGAGCAGAATTCTAATTGTCCAGAAAAGAAATGCGGAAGCTCCTTGCCCACGAAGGAACGAGAGACTAAGGGGGCAGGCTGCTTGTGCTAGACAGCTATCATCATTCTTTTTGAAAAAAAAGACCCCAGCAAATGCTGTAGTCCCGGCTTTCAGTTAATTAACAAAACGGCCTGTTTTCCCTTTCAACTCCCAGTAATCATTCCGAAGATGGATTTTTTGGATTTTCCCCGAAGCTGTTTTCGGCAGCTCTTCGACAAAAGTCACTCCCGTTACAGCTTTAAAGTGGGCAAGTTTCTCCCTGGTAAAACTGATAATTTCCTGCTCAGTCAGTGTTTTCCCGTTTCGCAGCACGATGAACGCGTGCGGCGTTTCCCCCCACTTTTCATGAGGTACAGCTATAACGGCTGCTTCCAGTATTGCAGGATGCTCGTATAAAGCCCCTTCAATTTCGATGGATGAGATGTTTTCACCGCCGCTGATAATGATATCCTTTTTACGGTCTACGATATCGATATTTCCGTATTCATCTACATTTGCCATATCACCGGTATGAAGCCAGCCGCCTCGAATAGCTTCCATTGTTGCCTCTTCATTTTTCCAATAGCCTTTCATCACTCCGTTGCTGCGGACAACGACTTCACCGATTTCCAGGCCATTATGGGCCACTTCTTCACCCTGTTCATTAATTACCCTGACTTCACAGCCTATCATCTGGTGTCCTGCCTTTGCTTTCATCCGGTACTGCTGAGCAAGTGGAAGTTCTTTAAGATGAGATCGAATCGTCGATACAGTGCTTAATGGAGATGATTCAGTCATTCCATATACCTGTATGAACTCCCATCCAAGCTCCTTTTCTACTCTTGTTACAAAAGCTGGCGGTGGGGCGGAACCAGCTATAACAACTCTGACATCTTGTTCAACAGCCGGAACAAATTGTTCATAATGCTGCATCAGCGAATTCAGGACTGTAGGAGCCATATGCATGACGGATACTTTATGTTTTTGCACTTCATCAAAAATCCTTTCCGGAGTCGCTTTTCTTATACACACCTGAGAAGCTCCATTTGCCGTGTAATAAAAAGGAGAGCCCCATCCATTCACATGGAACATCGGGAGGACATGAAGCAATACATCCTGATCACTGACCCTTAAATGATGCATAGTTGACAATGCATGCAGGTAATTGTTGCGATGGGTCAGCATGACACCTTTTGGATTGCCTGTTGTACCGCTGGTATATAGAAGGCTGCACACATCATTTTCATCGAGGACTTCCCTCTGATATGGACTGCTGTCCTGGCTGCTGAGCCATGAATCATAATCACTCTCTTCAGTCTCTTCCTCTTTATAATGCACGAAGATTTTTTTCACAGTTTTCAGCTGATCTTTCACGGGAAGTATAAGGTGATAAAGATCCTGGTCTACAAATAGAATTTTGGATTCACTGTGATTTAATATATACAGATAATCTTCCGGCTTCAGCCGTATATTTAGAGGGACGATAATTCCTCCCAGCTGAAAAATGCCATAAAAGCCCTCCAGCATTTCGACGGAATTTGGTGCAAGAAAAGCCACCCTGTCCCCTTTTTCAATCCCTGAAGCCTTTAAGCCATGGGAGAGCTGATTAACTCTCGTATTCAATTCCTCATATGTAAAAACTCGATCATCTGCAAAAATGGCTTTCTTTGAACCGTAAAGAGACACAGCACGATCTAAAAACTGCGTTACTATTAATGGGACATTCATCTTATGGCCACCTCACTGAAAATTTAGTGAATTCTATATTTTCTATATTATCATAAAAAATATGACAGTTTCACCTGAATTTTGTCTGTTATATAACATTTGCAGGCCTTCTTATTAAACGCATTTCAGATATTTGGGCTAATTAATCACAATCAGCTAGCAGGCACATACGATATACAAGAAATCATTTTAAAGGGTGTTATGTATGCCAGCTATTGTCGGAGTCGCACAGGTCATATCAATCGGAAGCAGTTCTGTCTTCAACATTGGGGATGTCTATAAAATCATGCCTGTTTCTAACGCTAAGACCTTTTCAGGCGCTGGATCGTTTAACACAGGGGATGGCCTGAATGTCTACAATCACCGGAGCACAACAAACACTTATGATTGTGATGGCGTGGATCAGGGCAATTATTTCAATGCTTAAACGGGTGATCTTATGAATTTTTATATACAGCAATCCATTCATATTAATTTTATTAAGATAGGCGGGATTTCAAACTCTTCCGTCATGCAGATTGGAAGTGCAGGCATAATAAAGCCAGCGTCTTATTTGTATAACACTGGCGGCTTTACTGAGCCTGCACCTGAAGCGGAATTGCCAACGCCGGCGGGGCCAGCAGGGGGGAGTGTTTTGCTGGCACCTTCTGTCCCTTTGACTGGAGCGCAGAAACGTTAAGTTCATTTTTAATAAAGCGAGGTGGTGCGCTTGAATCAGCAATTAAATACCTATCTTCAGCAATTGCATGCTTTTGTGGAGGCACAGGAAAAACGAATACGCAGCCTGGAAGCAGCGGTCAAAAAACTTCAGGAAGAGACTGAAGTTCTGAAAAACCGCCCGCCGATGCAGGTCGATCGGATTGAATATAAATTCGACCAGCTTAAGGTAGAGTCTCTTGAAGGAACTTTAAATATTGGCTTAAATCCTTCTGAGCTGCAAAACATTGAAGATTTTGCCGTAGATAACAAAAACATCAAAGCACCTATTTCGCCTAAGAATCAAATGAAGAGAACAATGGAAATTGAAGATGCCATCTATCAATATTTAGAACGGGAACTTCCTGACATTACAGCTTCTGTACAGAAGAAGTTAAATGTCAGTGTGGATGATTCCTATATTGCATTTATCAAAGAGGATATCAAAAAGCAGCTGCCTAACAGGATTGACTTCTATATTAAACAGCAGCAGGCTTCAAATCGATCAGGGCAGGAAAATGATAACGCAGAAATTATTGAGCTTATTAAAAAGGAAATTTACAATGGAGTCCATGCCTTTATCTCGCATTTGCCGGAGAATATGAAAGGGATGAATAACGAATGAATTATCAGGTATATAACAGAGATTTGTGTGTTGGCAGCATAAGAGTGCTCGGTGTATCCAGTTCATCTGTTTTAATGGTGGGAGATACGCAAACGATCCAGCTGGCAGCCACCTTTGATACACCACCAGAATCACTTCTGATTGGGCCGTTTGTGCCTCTGACACCGGAGTAAGCTGCTATGCTGCAAAGAACTTCATCCGTTGACAGAATCAATATTGACACCATCGCCTTTTCTTCTGTATTTGAAATTGGGGACTCCTGTTTTATTAAAGGATTCTCCAGAGCAATTGCCGATCAGCGTGAAGCTGAATATTTCAACGCAAAGGAAGGGAATTTTTCAGTCTATCCCGTATTCAGTGAACCCATTCCTTTAATCCCAATTGAAGAAGACATAACCATGCAGACAACACAGCTCAATCCGATCATTAGGGTTCAAAACATTGATATTATCGGGGTTTCCTCATCATCTGTCGTTCATATCGGCAACAGCGGAAATATTTCAATGGAAGCCCGGGTCAAGCATATCCGTCAGGTTTATCCCAAAACGGCGCTTCTTAAGGATGAAAATTTTTCATAAAGGATGTTTTACATGCCAGCTATAATCGGACCGGTACAAATCATCAATGTCGGCGGGGGGATTGTGCAATTTGGGGACTCCCTTTATATCTCTCCAAAAAGCAATTCAAAATCAACGACCGGACAGGGTGCCGCAAATACGGGCGGCTTAGTCATTACAAACAATGGCCTGAGTGCCAGCAATGTACTGGATACCAGTCTGGTTGATCAGCCAAATGTCGGCAATAACTAATCCATTATCAGAAATTCAGGACGATAGCACATTTGTTATCGTCCTTTTGATTTCCTGTCATTGGACTTTTTGGCTTTCGTTAACTTGGTTGAAGGCTGCTTCCTGATCCATTTCAAATATTTTCGGATTTTATCATCCTGCTGCAATAACTCTATTGAATTCAGCCTTACAGCTAGCTCTGCATTCGTATATAAAGCGTGAATCTGCTTATGGCAGGGTATGCATAATTTCGCGGTGGGCAGGAAGGTGCCTCCCATTTCTTTCGGCGTTAAATGATGGACTGTTATATCAATATCCTCCCGCAGGCATAATTCGCAGGTTCCCGCCTCTATTTGCCTTTTTCCCATTGCAAGCCTCCTTTATATTTAAATTACCCTTTATATTGGGGCGGCAGTAAATTTATATTCTCGTTTTTGCGCGCGGTGATGTTTCCTTTGCGCGCGGGAATTCACTGGTTGTGCGCGGCTTTTCGGCTATTACGCGCAATACCATTCCTAGTAACGCACAAAAAACCGGCAAGTTCTCTTGCCGGCTTTCCCTATAACTTAAGTGTATGAGCCCCGTCAAAGAAGAATAGGTATCTTTCATTGACTTCTCTCTTTAATATTTGTTCCAATGCTCTGGTGTACATATCAATTTGAACTTTGTACCTGTTTTCGAGAACGGGTTTGGCTTCAGCAAAGCCTCCCTTAAACCGGCCGCTGATTCCATCCGTTTTATAATCCAGAAGCACCAGGCCCTGCTCATCTTCAATTACACAGTCCACAATCCCCTGGATGAGAACCGTTTCATCTTCTCCCTTCCAATCTGAATAGATTTCCCGGGCTGGAAAAGATAGACTGAATGGGATTTCTCTTCGTACCGATTTAGCCTGAACGATTCTTTGTCCCAGTTTGGTTTCGAAAAACTGTACAATCAGCTGTGGTTCAATGCTGGCATGCTGCTCTTCTGTCAGCAATTCGTTTTGAAGCATCTCTGCCATTTTGGAAGATATTGTTTCCACAGTTGCAGGCCTGCTGAAATCAATATGCTGCATGACAGCATGCATAGCAGTACCCCGTTCAGCTGGAGAAAGAGATTTTTCTTGCATGAATCGAGGCCTGCCAAGCAGGGGTTTATTGATTTTACGGATTAATTCAGTTCCGCTGTCTTCTTCAGAAAAAATCTCCCGCTGCCGCTTCACTTCCGAAACGGATTGTTTAGATCTAGCTTGAGCAGCCTGCTTAAAGGAATATTTCCAGGAAAGCTGTTCCTCAACTTTATCCTTATAAGCCGATTCAGCCGGAACAGGTTTTCCTTCATAAACCAATTGCAGCAAATCCGTTTCGCCCTCATTGGCTTCTTCTGAAAGAACTGCAGCTTCTTCGCTTTTGATTATGGTTATATTCCAGCAGGAAGGGTGTTCAAGTATTTCTGCAGGAACGAGAGGATGAACCGGCCCTTCTCCTCTCAATGCCTCACAATCTCTATGTCTGACAAGCGATGGACCAATCCAGTCCAGGTAACTGTTTGCAGAAGCCCTGTCATACTCATTCAGGAGCCACTCTTTATGCTCCGATGCCTGCAGCCACTGATTTAATTTTTTATCTGCACTTTTGACGGACGATACCAGGAAAAGCTTTTCCTTCGCCCTTGTTAAAGCAACATATAGGACCCGCATTTCTTCAGCAAGCATTTCCATTTTCTTTTTTCGTTTAAAAGCAATCTGCGGCAAAGAGGGGTAAGAAATTCTCTTCTCGGCATTTACATATTTTGCAGCGAATCCAAATTCCTTATCAAGCAAGTATGGCTTTTTCAGATCCATCGTATTAAAATTGCGGGCAAGCCCTGCAATGAAAACGAAAGGAAATTCCAGCCCTTTGCTGCTGTGGATCGTCATAAGACGGACAACATCTTCCTGCTCACCCAAAGCACGGGCAGCGCCAAGATCATCGCCTCTGTCCCGCATTCGTTCAATAAACCTTAAGAAGCGGAATAATCCTCTGAATGATGTTGCTTCATACTGTCTTGCTCTATCGTACAATGCGCGAAGGTTTGCCTGCCTCTGCTTTCCGCCCGGCATGCCGCCGACGAAATCATAAAATCTGGTTTCTCTATACAGATGCCAAATCAGTTCGGAAAGCGAACCCTGGCGGGCCATCACACGCCAATCTTTAAGCTGGTCAAAAAACGGCCGCACTTTCTCATATAATTCTTCTGTTTCCAGGGTTGGGTCATTCCGGCAAAAAGAAGTCAATGCTTCATAGAAAGACCCTCTTTTATTATGGATTCTGATTTGTGCAAGCTCTTCTTCTGTCAGCCCCAAAATAGGAGATCTTAGAACTGATGCCAGCGGAATATCCTGATACGGATTATCAATCACTTTTAGAAGTGACATCATAATCGCTACTTCCGTTGCTTCAAAATAGCCGCTGGAGAGATTGGCATAAACAGGGATTCCCTGCTGTTTGAACTCCTCCATTATTTGCGGAGCCCATGTCATGGAACGAAGCAGGATGACAATATCCCTGTACTTGGCAGGCCGCCCGGATTCGGTCTTTGTGTTGTAAACTTCTTTCCGATTCCCAATGATTTCTTTTATTTTCGACGCCATAAATCTGGCTTCGAGCTGTGACTGGGCTAACTCTTCGCTGTCAAAACCCTCATCCATTGATTCAGGCTCAGGTTCGTTTTTTTCATTTCCTTCAAGATCAATAATGGCTATTTCCACAGGGTGTTCCTGACTCTCTGAATAAGGTGCTCCTTTAATAAGCTCAGCTGCCTGATCATACTCAATTTCACCAACAGATGTCCCCATAATTTGCTTAAAAATATAGTTGGTCCCGTGGAGGACTTCTTTACGGCTTCTGAAATTTCGCGCCAGATCAATTCTAAGGCCTGTCTCTTCTCCGTCCCGTCCGAACCGGGTGTACTTACTCAAAAACAGATTAGGCTCTGCAAGGCGGAAACGGTAGATCGACTGCTTTACATCGCCTACCATGAAAAGATTCCCGTTTTCTTCTGAATCTGCTGTTACCAGCTGCAAAATAGCTTCCTGCACCATGTTGGTATCCTGATACTCATCAACCAGGACTTCTTTGAACTGATTTCTGCAGGCAAGAGCTGCTTCTGATGGCAATAGCCTTCCCTCTTCATCTGATGATGAAAGAATTTCAAGGCAATAATGCTCAAGATCGGCAAAGTCAACCAGCCCTTTTTCAGTTTTAACCTGGTCAAAGCGAATTGAGAATTCTTTAACTAACGAAACAAGCGATTCTATATGGGGCTTCATTTCCGCCATGTCACGCATGAAGCTTTCCTGTTTGCGGAAAAACAGTTCTTCCTGCAGGCCGGTTATGATTTTCTTGGCCTGGTCCCTGAGTTTCTTTGCCTTTTCAACCAGCCCTTCATCATAATCATTGCCTTTACACGTTTTGGCTCTGCCAAAAGACCATGATTGCATCGCTTCATATAGCATCGGCCACGAATCGTTTTTCGCTTCGATTAGAGTATTGACAACGTGCAGATCTGCGATAAAGTTTTCTGCTCTCGGAGCCGGTCCTCCAGGAAGCTTGGTCAGCTCCAGCCCATATTCCAGCAGCTGCCTGGCCCCTTTCAGCTGAAGATCTATATCCTCCAAAAGGGAACGGACAAATGGAAGCTTTTCAAGACTTTCAACACCGTCCACGTTATACATCTCAACAATTGAATCAAGATATTGATCAGGTGAAGGGTTGGAGCGGGCAAAATCGTATAAGTCCCTTATTATATCCTGAAGGGCAGTGTCACTTCTGTCATTTGTAAAAGTATCCACAAGTGCAAAGAATGATTCGTTTCCCTCTTTACCGTATTCCTCTTCAAAAAGCTCCTCGAGTACTTCATCCCTTAAGAGCTGTGCTTCTGTTTCATCAGCGATTCGAAATCCGGGATCAATATCGGTCATGTAGTAATATTTACGGATCATCTCTAAGCAAAATGAATGCAAAGTCGAGATGGATGCCCTGTTTAATAAGCTTACCTGCTTTCTGAGGTGAGCAGACTTCGGATCGGCATTAATCGCTTTTTCAAGCGCCTCGCCGATTCTGTGCCTCATTTCGGCAGCTGAGGCATTTGTGAAGGTCACAACAAGGAGTTCATCGACATTAATAGGATCTTCATCAGCGATAATCTTATTGATAATCCTTTCAACCAAAACAGCCGTTTTCCCTGAACCGGCTGCAGCAGCCACCAGAATATCCTGTCCCTTGGCCATAATTGCTTTCCACTGGTCATCAGTCCAGGTTGCATCTTCCGGCTTAGGCGGTATGGCCATTTTCATCGCCCTCCACCTCCTTCTTGATGATTTCAATCATGTCTTCTTTTGGCTTAGGCACAAATAACCTGTAATCATTGGTTTCGAGCGATTCGTCAAATTGGCATACAGATTTATAGGCACAAAATGTACATGGTGTTTTTTCCTTCATTTTATATGGGGCAATTTTAACATCGCCCTCTGTAATCATATTGCCAGTATTCCTATACATCTTTCTTACGTAGCGCCGCAAATAATCAAACTCCTGCTTGCTAGCCACTTTAGATCGCTTTGAAAGTGTGCCGTCTTTTTTAAATCCGGCTGAGATAATGGATGAATCGCCTGTCTCAATTGTCTGGTCCATTAACCTGATGACATTTTCATCTCCCAGCAGCAGGCCATTCATTTTAAATTTCTTATAGAGTTCCTGCTCGATATCCTCTATGGTCAGCATTTTTGAAGTGCTGACGATTGGATTATGAACATGGAAATAAAGGACTCCTGCCGGATCGGCTTCAGTCCCGATCAAAGAATTGGAATGAGCAATAATGATGTCCAGATACGTGAGCATCTGCAGAGCAATCCCATAATATACCTCACTGACATTCAAATCCTTGGAGCTGGATTTATAGTCAATTACCCGTAAAAATGTCCCGTTTGTATCCTGAGCCTTGTCCACTCTGTCAATTCTTCCGACAAGCTCCATTTTAGTCCCATTTTTAAGAGGAAAAACAAGCGAAGGAAGTTCTCCTTTTGGACCAAACCCCAATTCCAGCCCCACTGGCGAGAATCCGCTTGATTTGGCATGCTCACTGATAACATAGGAAGCCCTGCTGATGATTTGCTCAAGCTTTCTCTTAATATAGTGATGCCTGTTCGAGCTTAAAAGAATTTCATTTTGCAGTTTAGGAGCAAGCATTTCAACTGCTTCTTTTGCAAGGATCTCACACTGTTCCCTTGTCATATCTGTCCATGAAAGTTTCTGGGACATAACTGTCTCTGCGATAAATTTTAAAGCGGCATGGAATAAATCCCCGATATCCGGCGCTTCCAAACGGTATACCTGTCTTTCCCGCAGCTTTAGTCCATGCTGTGCAAAATGGGAAAATGGACAGCTATGGAATAATTCCATCCTGGAAACACTCGCCTGAATATGATCGCCATACAATTCTTTACTGATGTCTTCGCCAAGCTGAATTGTCCGGTTTTCATAATTCAGGCTGGAAAGAACCTTTAATGCCGGCATTCTCCACTGCTCATTGTTAAGATAGCAGTTATAAACATCCCACCACAGGTCATAGATTGGATAGCTGCGTTTTTTCAGCTGAAGCTGAGAAGTCAAATACGAAAGTGCTGTATTAAGATTATCCGCATATTCCAGCTGCTCCGTTTCCGGCAGCTCTGCCGGATCCGACATGAAGGAAAGCTGCCTGCAATCAGGGAATAAATCTCCCAATCTCTTAATATATGGAGAAGGCATAAGTGCTTTACCTTCTTCATTCGCCAGCGGATAACTGATAAAAAGTTTTTCTGATGGAGTGACAAACGCTTTATAAGCAATAAATTCTTCATCAAGAAGTCGTGTTCGGCTTCCAGGCGCCAGTTTCATTCCGCTGGTGTTCAGAATTTCTCTGTCATCATCCGCCAGCACACCCTCCTCTGAGAACTTGGCAGGAATTACTCCTTCATTGAGACCAATGACAAAGGCAGCTTTAATATCAGTTAGCCTTGATCTTTCCAAATCGGCAGCCATGACCTGATCGATGGCAGGCGGAACAAGCGTGAAACGCAGCGACTCCAGACCGGCATCCAGAACGGAAGCAAAGCGCTTTAGAGTCACCTCTTCTTCACCAAGCATTTCTACATACTGATCGAGAAGCTCCATAATGGCATTCCATGCTTGTCCATGCTCCCTTGATTTAACAAGGTTCCCTTTTTCCTCTTCAGCCGATTTCCACTTTTCAATCTTCACAGGCACATCCAATTCTTCCAGATATAAAAATAAAGCTTCACAATATCCGCGGCCATCAGCAGCCTTTTTCAAGCGCCTGTGCAGCCTTAATATTGGGCCTGTAATCATTTCGCGCAAATCACTTAACTCATCTTCTATTTTCTTCTCGGCATCTGTCTGGGCAACCGCTTCAAACTCCAGCCCCCTGATTCTCCTGTATATCCATCTTTTCTTCTTCGTCCATTTGTCCCCTTGGATGCCATAGGCAAGAACATAGTTCTCAAGTCTGTCCATTTGCTCACGAAGCTTGCCGGCGTTTAACTTGGACGGGAAAATAAGCTCCGTTTTTACTGCTCTGAAGATCGGTTCATAGCGCCAATTCCCATTGATGATTTCAAGAGTTGACCTAATTAACTCCACGAGTGGATGATTCATCATAGTTCTTTTTTGGTCAATAAAATATGGGATTTCGTAGTCATGGAACACTGTTTCAATCATGTCATGATAATCCTGTCCGTTTCTTGCAAGTACTGCAATATCACGATAGCGATAGCCATCTGTGCGAACAAGCTTATTTATTTTTCTGGCAACGCCCTCGATTTCAGCCCGCCTGTTGACAGCCTGTCCGATGTGGATGTCTGCTTCCCCTGGAAATGCCTCAGCAGGCCTGCTGTCAAAATATTCCTCAAGATGTCTAAGCGAAGGGCTGCTCCACCTTTTTTGCTCAGCAAGGACCAATTCTTCAATACCCAGACTGTTGCGGAAAGCCATTTCTTTGATTGTCTGATAGTTTTCTCCCGCCATTTTGAATAAATGAAGATCTTCAGGAGCACTATGCTTAAGCGGCTGGTCAAGTGTCAGTGTAATAGTGACGTTTTTACACTGCTTCATCAGCTGTTCAACAATCGAATATTCCTGTGGTGTAAAGCTGTAAAAGCCATCTATATAAACCTCGGCATTTTTTAGATACTCTGAATGGGATGCTTTTTCAGCAAGAAGGCGGAAGTAGTCTTCCGAATCGGTATATTTGCCGGCAAGGGATTCTTCAAAATTTTTATATATTAACTCAAGATCATGAAGCTTGTCCTGAAGTGCCTTATTCGATTTCCCTGTTCCTGGGAGCTGCTGCTGCCTTTCAGCAAGTTCATCGGGGGCTACACAATACCGTTTGAATTCAGTCATCATTTGTTCAATTTGCTGAATAAAACCATTTTTATCTGCAGCCCTCTGAAAAAGCTTAAGCTCATCCTTTTTATCTTCGATGATCTTGCGGATAAGCATGCTGATGCCAACACTGTTAAGATGATATCTGCTCAAGCCTCCTGTTTCCTGAAGAATTTTCCACGCAAGTCGCGTGAAAGAATATACCTGGCTGCGAATCATTCCGCCAAGGCCGGGCGTTGTAATTAATTTATATTCTGAAAGGAACGTCATTTGTTCCGGAACTAAGTAAATGATGGGATCTCCATCCGGATTAAGCCGCAGTTCATCGCGGATTTCATTAAGGCAGTATTCCGTTTTGCCGCTTCCGGACCGGCCTATCAATAAACGTACGGTCATTTTTTTCCTCCTTAAAAAAGCTCTCTCTCTATCATTATTTTATCATATAAGCTGTTCAATTTTTCGAATGGGGTTCTTCAAAATTGTGGAAATGACAACTTACCTATACGAGGTTTTGTGCATAAAGTATATCGGCAGGTGATAAGGATGATTTCAAAACAGATCCTGATTGCAACTTCAGTCATTTTGACAGTTACAGGAGTTTTTGTGGCCAGCAATATTTATACACTAATCCCTATTTACGGGGATATTGCTGACTCTTTTCAGGTAAATGAAAATTATATTGTTGGCGGTGGAAGCCTGTTTGCATTTTTTTATGCAGCCGGCCTGCTATTCTTTGGCCCTGCTTCCGATACCTTTGGCAGGCGCAGAATTATTATTACAGGTTTGTTTGCTTCTGCTTTGTCCACTTGTGCTGTAGGGCTTTCTACTAATGTAGAGGCTCTCTATATAACCAGGTCGATTCAGGGGCTGACTCTTGGGAGCTTTGCTCCTGTTGCCTTCGCTTATACCTTTGATCTTTTCAGGCCGAGGGGCCGCACCCTGCTGCTTGTTTTTATCAATACAGGATTCCTTGTCGCCGGCATTCTTGGACAGCTGATCAGTTCGACAATTACTTTTTATTTTAAATGGAACTATGCTTTTTATTTCTTTGCGTTTTGCTATTTTATTCTTTTCCTTGTATCGTATAAAATACTTCCAGGCACTTCTCCTCCTTCCAAATCAGGGGTTTCCGTTATTTATATTATGAAAAAACTATTAATGAAGGGAAGCCTGCTCCAAAGCTATGCTATTACCTTTACTTTGCTGTTTGCCTTTGTAGCTTTTTACGATGCAATAGGAAGGAATTTCGAGGGAACCATGGAGGAGCTGTTCACATTAAGAGCTGTGGGACTAATCGGGGCGCTGCTGTCTCTCTTTACGGGAAAATTAATTGAGCGGATTGGTGCCCATTCGACATTAAAGCTTGGTTTACTTTTAGGGATTTTCAGCATTATTAATATGTTTTTCTTCAGCAGCACTATTGCCTTAATGGCAATTTCCATTATGTTTGTGGCTTCCATATCCCTTCTTGTTCCCACTGTTATCACACTGATTGGCATGATTGCAGGGGCTGACCGTGCAAAAGCGCTTTCTCTCTATTCTTTTTTTCTATTAACCGGAGCAAGCCTTGCCCCGCCGGCAGTTATGATTCTTGAATATTATTATGTACTGTATCTGCTTCTTGCCTTTTTCCTGACGAATATCATTCTTAGCTATTACTTGTCAAAAGAATTTACTTTTGTCAGTCAGCCAGAATAAATCTTATAAAGCGCGGAATTATTCCGCGCTTCTTCACTCTTTCCACTCCTTTCTCAGGAGCCCGTATAGATACATATCATGCCGTTTTCCATCGCGCTCAAGAAACTCTCTATAGCAGCCTTCTCTCTGGAATCCAAGACTTTCATAAAGAGTTTTTGCTCTAGTATTATAGGAAAATACAGAAAGCTGAAGCCTATACAGATTCAGCTCCATAAAAGCATAGCGAATCAGGCATTGCATGGCTTCCTTTCCATACCCTTTACCCCATTCGGCTTCATCTGCAATGGCAATGGTGATCCAGCTTGTTCTGTGTGGCCATAGAATGCCGTTTAGCTCCGCATATCCTATCAGTTCATTTGCTTCTTTTAACCTAAGCGAAAATCTGAAGGTGTTTTGCGGACATTCATCAAGCCATTTCTTAATTTCCATTTCCTGTTTGGGTTTTACCGGCAGAGCATCCAGGTTTCGCATGATTTTTTCGTCTGCATGCCACTGGATTATCTTTTTAATATCATCCTCAATAAACGATCCCAGAATGATCCTCTTTCCAGACAATATCGTACTGCTTATCACTTTCTTCACCTCCGGAAAAATCAATTCTGCAGGATGGGATCCGCTTATTGGATAAATAAAGAGCCCCCGAAGGAACTCTTTATTCGTACGTTTCCACAAATATTGTGGCTCCCATCCCGCCTCCGACACATAGAGAAGCTATTCCTTTATGGCCGCCTCTTCTCTTTAATTCATGAACGAGACCCACAACAAGGCGCGCACCGGTACATCCAATAGGGTGTCCCAGACTGATTCCGCTTCCATTTACATTTACTTTGTCCCGGTTTAAGCCTAACTCTTTCTCAACCGCCAAATATTGGGCTGCAAAAGCCTCATTTATCTCAATCAAGTCTGCATCATCAAGCGACCAGCTTACATTAGCAAGACCTTTTTGTACTGCCGGCACAGGCCCTATTCCCATTACTTTTGGATCTACTCCTGCCACGGAGAAGCCAGCAATCTTTGCCAGAGGCTTCAGTCCCTTGTCCAGAGCCAGATCTTCCGGCATCAGGACAAGTGCTGCTCCGCCGTCATTCAGGCTTGATGCATTTCCTGCTGTAACAGAGCCACCCTTTCTGAAGACAGGGCTCAAGCTTCGCAGCTTTTCGGCTGTTAAATCTGCCCGCGGGTTTTCATCTTTTGTAACGGTTACTTCTCCTTTCCTGCTTTTCACAGTAATTGGAACGATCTGCGAATCAAAGTAACCGTTTTCAATTGCATGCAAGGCTCTCCTGTGGCTGAGCAAGGCTGCTTCATCTTGTTCTCTCTTGTAATGGCATGCATTTCTGCCAGGTTTTCTGCCGTTTCCCCCATCATAATATGATGGATTGGATCTTCGAGAATTTCCCATACGGTATCGGTTACCTGCCCATGCTGCATGCGGGCGCCCCAGCGATGCTGTTTTAATACATAAGGGCTGGAGCTCATGGCTTCAACTCCTCCAGCAATCACGATATCTGACATCCCTGACTGAATCTGCAGTGCTGCAGACATAATTGCCTGCATACCGGATGCACACTGCCTCTGGACTGTGAACCCTGTTGTTGTATCGTCAAAGCCTGCAAGCAAAGCTGCTGTTCTTGCTGTATTCGGTTCATCTGTACGCTGAATGCAGTGTCCCAATATCACTTCATCCACCTCATTGCTCTGCAGGCCGCTTCTCCCGGCAGCTTCTTTTAATACAGGCACAATCAAATCCGTCGGCAGCAGATCCTTAAACGCTCCTCCAAACGTGCCAACCGGTGTTCTGACTGCTGATGTTATTACAACATTTCTCATCTTTTCCACCTCATTAATCTTCTGATTATCGAGCACAGGCTCGAAGTCAGTTCATTACATCATGATGCCGCCATCTACATGAAGGACCGTGCCATTCACATAATCCGACTCATCGGAAGCCAGAAACAGGTATGCATTCGCAATATCTTCCGGTTTTCCAAGTCTGCCCAGCGGAACCATGCCCTGCATTTGGCCAATAACCTTTTCCGGTACTTTTGCTGTCATACCGGTTGAGATGAATCCTGGGGCAACGGCATTTACGTTGATTCCTTTTCTGCCGAGTTCTTTTGCCCATGTTTTGGTCATCCCCAATACACCCGCTTTGGCTGCCGCATAGTTTGTCTGTCCGACATTCCCATAGACTCCCGATACAGAGGACGTATTGATTATTTTTCCGCTTCCCTGTTCCAGCATGAATGGAAGGACTGCTTGTGTACAATGAAAGACACCTGTCAGATTCACGTCCATAACCGCCTGAAAATCATCTGCAGCAAGCTTTGCCAGCATCCCGTCCCTCGTAATTCCTGCATTATTGATCAGGATGTCAATTTTTCCAAATGCCGCTTTTACAGCTTCCGCCATACTGTCTATGCTTTGCCTGTCCGAGACATTAACCTGAAAAAACTCAACCTGAAGACCTTTTTCCTTCAGCTCTTGTGCCCTGGTAATTCCCATGTCTGCATCATAATCAGCCATAGCTACCACCGCTCCTTCACCTGCAAACTTTTCGGCAGCAGCCAGACCAATTCCATTCGCCGCACCTGTAATAATGGCGACTTTATCCTTCAGCCTCATCAATTGCACCTCCGTGATATATTTAAATATTCCGACATTGGATTCTGGAACAGATCCTTTGCGTTTACTCAGGCTATTATTCGACAAAGCCTGCAGTTTCTCCTTTGTCCCCTGCAATATAATCTCATGGTTAAAAAGCTTTCCCGGTCTTCCAGGGAACTGATGGTAATTTTTTGAATCGGTTTAGCCGCTGTAAAAAAAGGCTAAGAAATATAAAACAAAAGACAGCAAAATTGAAAGGAGCATTTATCATGAAAGTTGTTTATGGCTTGATGGCTCAAAACGGAGATGCCCAGGAGCTGTTATGGGATTTGGGATTTTGGGAAAGTGAAGAAACGGCAAAGGAATATTTAAATGCCGAAATGGCCAATACACGCGGAGTTACCGTAGAACCCATTACAATTAATGACGCTATCCCAATTCCCCCAGAAGAAATGGAAGAAGAAAAAATGGTTGCCTGCTCCCTTTGCGGAATTGAATACAATCGTGAAGATGTCAATATGACTGATTATGATGAAGACGTATGTGTAAACTGTGAACCTGAATATAGGAATAATCCTAATTTGCATGTTATCTGAGATATCTTGCCTGCAAATTAGAAAAGCGCAAGAGCCTTGCCCACCCCCGACACCTCGAGGGGAGGCGCTGCGAAAGCTAGACAGTAAAATAAAAGGGACTCGAATAATTAGTATTATCGAGTCCCTTTTTTCACAAGATAAGTTAGTTTAGAATGACGCATCCATTTCATCAAGCGGCCAATAGCGCAGGTTTACTTTTCCTACAACCTGGCCGGCTGAAATAAATCCAAAATGTCTGCTGTCCCAGCTTCCGAGGCGATTATCTCCCATAACAAATAGTTTTCCCTCTGGAACCGTTTCAGTGCCCGTCATCTCCAGGAGTGTAAAATCACCTGTCAGTTTGCCGCCCAATGTTTCTTTCCGGTATTTCTCCAAGTATGGCTCATCCACTTTTTTACTATTTATAAATAGTTCATCATTGCGGTATTCGATTTCATCCCCTGGCATCCCTATAATTCTTTTTACAAAATCCTCTTCATCATTATGATGAAAAACAATTACGTCAAAGCGCTCTAAGTCGCTGACCTGGTAACCGATTTTATTCACAATCAGTTTATTTCCATCCTGAAGAGTGGGCATCATGGATTCACCTTCCACAACATAATTGGAGAAGAAAAAAGTCCGTATAAAAGCAAAGATAATGATGCCAATTGCAAAAGCCTTCAGCCATTCCGCTCCTTCTTTTCTCAATCCTTCCTTCACATTTCATCTCCCCCAATGCTTATGCATTCATTGCTTTTTATTCCCGCGATCTTTTTCTACGCTCATATTCATCTTTATTTCAATGATTTTGCCGACATACCAAAGAATGAAAATGACCAATGCAACAATGGCTGTCCGAATTGGCTGTGTTACTAATGATTTGATATCATATCCGACAAAGCTTATTGTAAAAATCATCACTATTTTGCCACTCAGGACTGCCAGCATATATTGAGCCATGCTGATATTCGAAAGCCCTGCGACAATATTTACGACTGCCGAAGGAGTAAACGGAAAACAGAGCAGGATGAACAATGGTCCAAACCCATGCTTTTCCACCCATTTCATAAGCCTCTGTACCTGCTTATGCTTCTTCAAAAAACGGAGTATTCGTTTCTGGCCATATTTCCTGACCAGCAGGAAAACGAGCAGCGCTCCTGCGACCGCGCCGAGCCAGGAGTATAAGAAACCCAGCCAGAGACCAAATGCACTCGCATTTGCCATAACAAACAAAACCAGGGGCAGAAAAGGCAAAAATGCTTCTAGCATTGGAAGCAGAATACCGGGGAGCGGTCCAAATGAACGATATTCCCGAATTAAATCCATTATATTATCCAATGTTAACCAATCTTTGAACAGTTCAAAATCCATTTAATATCTCCTTGTCCAATATACAGCAAAGTCCTATTCGTTCGATTATCATTAAAGGGAAGTTTCCCCTAGTTTTACCACTTACCCTTTTATTGTACACCTAATCCGCCAAAAACTGTGTTTCTACCTTTTTATTTCGAAAGAAACTCATGGATAGCCGCTTTGTTTGCCTCTTTATCAATGCCTAAAACAGCAGCACCATTAATTCTCTGGTTTTCAAATGTTCCATCAACAGGAACACGAAGAGTCTCTACATTCCTGTTATCCTTAGATAAGAAATCTTTCCCGATATAAAGAATATCTCCCGTATCCATATTAGTATTTACAAATGGAGTTACTACCCCGATTAGTTTCGGAAGCTTTGTAATGGTCTGAAGGCTTGTAAACTGGCTTGCTACTTCTTTCATTACCTTCTGCTGGCGTTCTACTCTTCCAAAATCCCCTACGGCATCCTGCCTAAACCTGACATACCCAAGGAGATGCTCTCCATCAAGGCGCTGCAGACCCGGTTCCAGAGTAACACCGATATTGGCAGACATTCTTTTTTCTACATCAATTTCTACCCCTCTTGGAAAAGCTTCATCAATTAAATGAACAAAGCCTTCGAAATCAACAATTGAGTAATATTTAATATCTATATCAAAGTTTTCCTTAATCGTTTGCCTTAATAACTCAGGACCACCATAAGCAAGAGCTGAATTTATTCTGTTTTGCCCATGGCCCGGTATGTCCACGTACATATCTCTCATAAAAGAAATAAGTTTATATGTTCCCTTTTCAGGATGATATTGGGCAACCATGATGGTATCTGCCCTTGATTTCTCTTTTCCCCTTGCGTCACTTCCAAGGATCAGAATATTCGTTCCTCCATATTTATCTTTTTCACCGTTAAATTCAAACTCTTCTGTCTGTATATTTGCCTCTCCCTCTGTCTGGGAAACACCTTGCTTGAACTGAAAATACGAATAGCCAAGGGTTCCTGCAATCAAGAGAAACAGAATCAGGAGGACGGACTTCCATTTTTTTTTCTTTTTCTTCTTTTCATGTCTATCTGATCTCATAAGAATAAGTCCTTTCTTTGCAGTTAAATTATAATTCTGCCGCGGGTATGAAAATACCTTCACCTATATTCGACTTCGGTTTCCATAAAAAAGTTTCGATATCACTGCTGGTATATCCTGTATACCCTTATACTTTGCAGATGAATGGGTTTCGTTGCAACTTATTTTAAATAGTTTCTTTACCCTATATGAAAACTGATTTCATTGATATATCGGCGATTTTGATGTTACTTTACAGCTCTATTAGAAAAAGCTCCTTGCCCACCCCCGAAAAGCACAAGTCGAGCCTCACAGAAAGGCGTCCTTTGCCTTTTGGGAGGATTGCCCGAAATGTAGAGGCGACTGCCCAGGGACGACAGGCATAAGACGGTTCCTGTAAGAAGGCGTCCTTCCTTCTGGAAGGAAACGGCTTATGACCCCGAGTCCCTAGGAGCCGAAACAAGACAAGCTTGTGACCTCGAGGGGGTAGGCTGCTTGCGCTAGACAGCTCTCGAAGTACAAAGGTATAAATTTTGATATTATCAAAAAACCGCAAACCCAAAGGCCTGCGGTAACTTTTTTATAGATATTCATTAAACCAGCCGGCAATGTAATTCAGGCGGCTGATTCTTAAATTCGGTTTTCCGCTTCTGGAAAGCTCATGGTTGGCTTCAGGGAACCGCACAAATTTTGCTGTTTTCTTCCGATGCTTTAAGGCTATGAATAATTGCTCTGCCTGCTCAATTGGACAGCGATAATCCTTTTCGCTGTGCAAAATCAGCAGAGGTGTATTCATATCATTCACATAAGCAAGCGGGGAATGTTTCCAAAGCTTTTCTATATCATTCAAATCACTCTTGATTTGCCAATCAGTAAAATAGTAGCCGATATCACTTACTCCATAAAAGCTGATCCAGTTGGAGATGGATCGCTGAGTGACTGCCGCCTTAAATCGGCTGGTGTGTCCAATAATCCAGTTGGTCATAAACCCGCCATAGCTTCCTCCCGTTACGCCAAGCCGGTCTTTATCGATAAAATCGAAGTTTTCCAGCGCATAATCGACTGCATCCATAATATCTTCATAATCCTTGCCCCCGTAATCTCCTCTTACAGCATCTACAAAATGCTGGCCATATCCATGGCTTCCCCGTGGATTGATAAATAAGACCGCATAGCCTTTTGCTGCGAGACATTGAAATTCGTGAAAATATGAATTGGCATACATGGCATGAGGGCCGCCATGGATTTCGAGCACAAGCGGTACTTTTTCGCCCTCTTTCAGATGGGCTGGTTTCATGATCCAGCCATGCAGATCCCAATCATCTGAAGATTTAAACTGAATTGGCTCCGCATCTGCCAACTCTACACCTTTCAGGAACTCTTCATTCACATTTGTCAGCTGTTTTAATTCCCCTGTTGGGACATCAAGCAAAAATAAATCCCCTGGATATGACGGCTTGCTAATGGCTACAACAGCTTTATTGACGCTTCCTCCTGTTGTCAATCCATATACATGCTGCTGATCCAGCAGCGCAGGATATAATTCCCCATCTAAAGAGCCATAATAAACAACTGTATTACCATGGTCAGTTGCCAGGAAATAAAAGCTTCTGCTGTCCTCTGCCCAAAGAATTCCCGGTGTTACTGTACCCTGCTGGAAATCCCCGATGGCATAATCACCAGCCAATATATCTGATTCTGCAGTAAGGCACTGCAGATTTCCAAATTCGAGATTATACACCCAGACCTTTGTATGCGTAGCATTTTCGTATTCCCTTTCATGCCCGAACAATCCTATGTATTTTCCATCCGGCGACCATGTGGCGCTTCCAAAATAACCTTTTCCATTTGTAATCCTTTTCATGTCTTTTGTTTCAAGATGGATAATATAGACATCGCTTAGAAAAGAGAAATCTTTGTCTTCACTTAAATCTGCCGTAACAGCAATCCATTTTCCATCTGGTGACCAGTCTTGCAATTGGTAGTCATGTTCTCCGGATGTCAGCTGCTCCATTCCGCCAGTTTCAATATCTATTAATGCAACCTGGCTGTACCTTCCGCTCCAAAAACCCTGGGCGTCTGATTTGTGCTTCATTTTTTCAATTTCAAGAGGAAGGGGCCTGTCTGTCTGTTTTTCCTGATTTTCCTTTGTTTCTGCATCTTCTCCAGGCTTTACTGAAAGATTGAAAACAATCTTCTTCCCATCAGGTGACCAAACAGGCTTTGAAGCGCCATTTGCACAGTGTGTCAGCTGTTTGGCTTCTCCTCCTGCTTTGCTCATCACATAAATCTGTGATTTTCCGTCTCTGTCGGATACAAATGCGATTGACTCCCCATCAGGAGACCAGCGGGGCGAATGATTACGATGTTTGCCGTAAGTCCATTGAACCGGCATATTGCCTTTAATGGTATTTAAGTAAAAAATATTTGAACTATATGTATTTTCCTCATCAAGCATTCTGGTCTCAACAAAAGCTAAGTCATTTCCATTCAAGGATAGCTGCGGATCAGCTACTGATTTTAACTGATAAAGGTCTTCCGGTTTAATTGTATTTTTTTGCGTCATTTATTCCATCCTTTCTAACTGTGCTGTCCTCTTTATTTCGACATCAGAAATAAAATCCCTTCTCAATACGCTGCCGGCTGAAACTTTTTTTAATTATTGGAAATGATGAAGAATAACAGCGTTTCGACAAATATAGGCTCTTGCAAGAAAAAACATTCCTTTGTAAAATTAAATGAGAACACTTGTTCTGTAACACTAACAGGATACTATTGATTAAGGGAGCAGAAAAAACATGACCAGAATTCCTGAGGAAGACCGTAATATCATGGAACAGGCTATTTATTTGCCAATGGTGCTAACCATTTTAAATCGCGACTCCATCGTCATTAATAAAAGCCCGTTTAAACTAAAACAGCCTTATCTTGATTTGGTTGAAGAAACAATGAAGGTCATTCAAAGTGAACTCTCTGAGGTAAAACGCTATATGAATAAACACCAGCTTAAGGTACAGGAAATAAAGAGAGATGAGACATTTACTATGTTCATGTTCCTTTACAAAGGATATGAGGAGCATCATAATTACTTTAACCCCCGCATCCGCAATAAAGTCCAGGAGCTGATGACATATTATCTTATTAAAAAACCTATGCCCAGGCCCGGAAAAAATCTGAAGGCAAATTAATATTTGGAATAAGAAAAGCCTGCAGCTAATAATGTAATATACACACGAAAAACAGAAGCATGAAATTCCGCATGCTTCTTATTTATCCTTTCCCTTCTCTATTGGTAGGCTCCAGTTCTCTCCGAAGCATTCATTATTTTGGAACCATTCACAAAGTACAATGCCTTTCTCTCTGAATCCTCTATCCTCCTTATCAATGTCGTTTTTAGTAAAGCTGTTCTGAGCACCTGATTATTAAGCGTAGTATAAGATACTGGAATAATGAAGCTTTGCTTATTCTTAAAAACCACTTGAGTATGTGCGTTTTCCGCTCGCTTGAAATAATTGATATGATCCAATGCAATCCAGATGCATTCAGGATTGTTTGGAGAAGCCGTCGGGAAAAAATAAATGAAATTTGTGGGGTCTATCGTTATTGGAGCTTTATGGGTAATGCCGGTTAATTGGCGTGTACCCTCTTTTCTGCCTTCATAGCTTGATCCAAAATATTTGCAGCTGCTTTTAATTATATCGATCGGCTTAAAAGGGGAAGTCACCTCATCATCAAGCTCCCAGATTTGCGAATAAACTTTCAGCCCATAAGCGAGGGGTTTGATAATCATTGTATTTGGATTGACTTCATACTCCTCGATCATTTGGGTATTATGGCTCATATGTTTTCATCTCCTATCTATTTTCGCTCTCGCTTTTCCATATTAACACCAATTTATCTAAAAATTACTAATTTATTTAATAGTTTCTAATTTGTTCACAATTTCGACATTCTGAAAATATTTTCTTAAAATTTAAAAAACTTAGTTGAATATTTAAAGGCAATTCCATATAATATTAAAAAGCTCAGGGGTGATTTCCATGAAGGAAAAATCATACACCGAATTGATGAAAACCAGTGGGATAAAACGGAAAAACCATAAGGATTCTTTTGTTCTTGACCTTTATATTGATATGCTTGTTACCGAGATTCTGCTGAATACTGAAAAAGAAAAGCTGATGAATAAAATAGACGCAGCAATTGATGAAAGAAATAAACCGTCATTTATGCATTTATCAAAGCAGTACAAAGAACTTTCCAAACGTTTTGGCACTTAGTAAACCAGTTTGCCCCCGCCAATCGGCGGGGTATTTTATTTTTAATAAGGCAGGAGAAAATTATTGGACAGCAGGCATTTATTTTTAATGGGCGGAAGCCCTCCATTCGGGCAAAGGCTTGGAAAAAAGTTTACGGAGCTGGCTTGTGGAGCGGCTGGCAAAATAGCTATACTCTTTTTGGAAAGGGAGGGCTGGGAAGGCTATATGAATAAGTATACTTCCGGCTTAACTCAAAATGGCGCAAGGAATTTCTGTTATCTGCCTCTTTCCCCTGCACCACCAGAATCTTTTCTTCAAGAATTGGTGTCCTGTACCGGGGTCATCATTGGAGGCGGTGAAACGGAAAAATACAGAAGTTATATTGTTGATACTGAAGTGGGAGAATACATTGGCAAGATGTACAAGAACGGTATTCCTGTAGCAGGTTTTTCGGCAGGTGCCCTAATTATCCCGGAGCATTGCATAATTCCCCCTATTGATACATCTGAAAAACAGCATCTCTTTCTGAAAGGTATCGGGTTAATCAGGGATTGTGTCATTAGTGTCCATTTCACTAAATGGAATGAAGGGGAAAATTTAAAGAGGGCAGCGGGGAAAACCAATGTCACGGCTGGTTATGGAATTGATGATGATGCAGGCATTTATTTTTATAATGAAATTCAGACTGATAGTGAAGGCGGCATACATATTTATAAGAATGAAATATAAAAAAGCAAGCCACATGGCCTGCTTTTTTCTCATATTATTGTCAAATCAGTCTGCCGCCTGCTTCCGTTCTTTTTGCCTCTGTTCCATTTCAAATTCTTCGAGCATGGAAATACGCTCCAGCATGGTTGGATGTCCATACCGGAATATTTTTACGAGAAGCGGCGGATTAACCTGGCTTAAACCGGCACGTGTCAGCTCCTGAAATGTTTCTATTGCTGCTTTTGAGTCCGTCGTCATTTCGATGGCATAGCGGTCTGCCCTTGTTTCCTGATACCGTGAAACAAAATTGGATAGAGGACTTGAAATAAAAAGCAGCATCGAAAGAATCATCAAAAACAGCGGCAGGGACCGAATATCATTTACCGCAGGAATTTTAAGCGCCCGTCCCCATTTATCGACTGCTTTCTCCATTATTTTGGCTGTCAAATAAAGGCCCAGCAGGGAAAGCAGCAAGTAACCGCCAATTCCGATATATATATGCTTTTCCACGTAATGGGCCATTTCATGTGCCATTATAAACAGGATCTGATCTTCAGTTAATTTATTCAGGGTTGTGTCCCATAGAACAATTCTTGAATTTGATCCGATACCAGTCACATATGCATTCAGCGCATTTGTTTTCTCTGCCATATCGACTTCAAAGACATGTTCCGCCGGTATTTTAGCCTGATTTGCCAAATCCAGAATTTGCGTTTCAAGTTCCTTGTTTTTCAAAGGATAGAAATCATTATAAAGAGGGTCAATGACAACAGGCTGCAGGAACATCATAAATAAGGTAAATGGAACAGACAATAACCAGGCATAAAGCCACCATCTCTTCCTGCTCTTATTAATCAGCCAGTACAATACAGACACTATGAGAACCATCATTCCATAATTAACCCAAAAATCAATGAGTTCATCCTTCATCCATCCGCTGAAGCTCTGTGTCGAGATATTATACGTTTTTGAAAGTGAAAAGCTGATATAGCTTAATGGCATAGTAGCAATAAACGCGAAAAAAGAAAGCCAAATCAAATAAATCGCCGTTTGCAGGAATTTATAAGGTGCAGTCTGTTCAGCCCACTTCTTAAAAGCCTTCGATAAGCCAAATAAGAGAATGAATAAATAGAAAATCCATTCAAAAGGTGTAGAAATAAAAAACAGCAGGTTTCTTATTTTAGAATATTCCTCACTGAGCATCAGTTCCCTGCCGTTCAGGAAAGTTGCCGGATCTGCCCGTGAGCCTTCATACTCAAAGGGCAGACTGCTGTCAGCAAAATAGAATAAATACCAATAAAAAAATAAACCGTATACAAAAAAGGCCAGCGCCCCGTAAAAGCCTAATTTCCGCGCCATCTGATCCCCCCTTATGGTACAACCTTTCTATATTTAGTTTAGTATAAAAATCTGGAATTAGAACTATTTTGATGGGACAATCCAAGTTATTAGCCTTTCACAGGAGTTCTATTGAAAAAGCCGGTTCTAGAAGGAACCGGCTAAAGAACATCAATAATAATCTTTTCTAAAATAAGAAAGAATATACAGATAACACAGCAATCGATCCTAATACAACAACAATCACATTTGCACCTAAAAAGGCTGCTAGAAAAGCAGCAGCTGCCCCGAGCAGCCCAAACCAAATATCTTCATTTATAAACAGGATGCCTGGAAAAATAAGTGCCCCTAAGGTCGCATACGGCACATTCTTTAATATCCCCTGAACGAACCCGGGAAGCTCCTTCCCCTTAAAAAGCACAAAAGGCAGCAGTCTTGGGATATACGTAACTGCTGCCATCCCAACAATCATCCACACGATATGGCTACTCATGCCCCTGCCCCCTGTGCCTGTTTTTTGCATTTTCAATCCATTCTACTATTACAGCTGACAAAAGCGTGGCCAGCACAATTGCCCAGCCAGTCGATAGCGTATTAGTCAAAGTGAAAATTGTGTTAAAACACGCTGCCAGTGCCGCAAGAAAAACAACTTTTGCACTCTTTTTCATAGACGGAACGAGAAGGCCGACAAACATGGCATAAAGAGCAACAGACATGCTTTCCTGCAAGGTTTGCGGAAGGCTCCCACCAATTAGGTGCCCAAGCCCTGAGCAAAAGACCCAGCTTAAATAGGAAACCGAGATAAGCCCAAGCATATAACCGCTTGTTACCTTTTCTTCACGTACTGCTGCAACTGAGAAAGTTTCGTCCGTAATCCCAAAAGATAAAATTACCTTGTTAGCAGCCTGTTCATCATCCCACTTTTCATTAAGAGAGGTTGACATTAAGAAGTGCCTGATATTCACGATAAAAGATGTCAAAACAATTTCAAATATGCCCGTTCCCAATGAAAGAAGGCTCAGGGATATGTACTGTGCTGCCCCTGCAAATACGAGCAAACTCATTAAAGCTGTTTCACCAATTGAAAGACCAGTTGTTTTGGCGAGCAGCCCAAATGTTAAAGCGATGGGTGCATATCCTATCGCGATGCTGATTCCCGACTGCACCCCTTTCCTATACTCCCCGGAAGGCTTGCCGACTGCAAGTTCTGCCATAATGCTCACCGCCTTAAAAAATATAATACCAGCCTGAAAATTATACTATAATAGACTTAATATTAAAGCATGATGCGCTGGTATAGTATATTATACATTCGTGCGTTATATTACACAATAAACCTGGAGGATATAATGGAGAATATTCAAAAAAGTATTGGGGAAAACCTAAGGAATATTCGAAAAACAAGAGGATACAGCCTGGATGCAGCGGCAGAAATAACCGGGGTCAGCAAGGCGATGCTGGGACAGATTGAGCGGGGGGAATCCAACCCGACTGTCACCACGCTTTGGAAAATCGCGAGCGGCCTTCAAGTTTCATTTTCCTCACTTATTCATGAGGAACCATCAGATGTCCAACTCATAGAATTGAAGACTCTAACTCCAATAATGGAGAGCATGGGCGATTACAGGGTTTATCCCGTGTTCCCTTTTGACCCCCGCAAGAAATTCGAGATCTTCACAGTCGAAATTGAATCGGGCTGCCAGCATACATCTGATAAACATAATGAGGGTGTTGAAGAATATATCACTGTCATGTCCGGAACTCTTGAAATAGAGATCGGAGACCAGCGAATCACTGTCCGCTCCGGCAATTCAATAAAATTCTCAGCAAATAAAGCGCATACGTATAAAAATATCGGAGCCGAACTGATTCGCTACCAGGCAGTCATGTATTATCCATGAAAAAGTTGGCATATCGCTTCGGGCGGTATGTTTTTTTACTGGAATATTTCCAAAACAAACAAGCCGGACAAAGCCAAAAGCCTTTTGTCCGGTCTCCCTTTAGATTAATACAGCCTTGTCACTGCTCATTTTCTCTCCACGGATTTTTTGGAATTCTTCAAGCAGTTTTTCGACGGTCAAATCTTTCTTTTGGTCTTCATTTGTTTCAAAAATGATCTGGCCCTTGTCCATCATGATCAGCCTATTTCCCAGGTCAAGTGCCTGCTGCATATTGTGGGTCACCATTAATGTAGTAAGTTTATATGTTTCCACAATCTCTTTCGTAAGGCTGGTAATCAATTCTGCACGAGCCGGGTCCAAGGCAGCGGTATGTTCGTCTAAAAGCAATATTTTAGGCTCTGTAAAAGTCGCCATCAACAGGGATAATGCCTGCCTCTCCCCGCCTGACAGCAGTCCAACTTTTGCTGAAAGCCTGTTTTCCAATCCAAGATGCAGCATTTCCAGCTTTTCCTGGAAAAAGTCGCGTCGTTTCTTGGAAACTCCTTTGCGAAGGCCACGTGCCATAGTTCTCGAATAAGCAATGGCAAGATTTTCTTCTATGGTCATGGAAGGGGCTGTTCCTGCCATCGGATCCTGGAAGACACGTCCGATCAGCCTGGATCTTTTATGTTCTTTCACAAGAGTGACATCAGTGCCATCAACCAGCACTTCTCCTATATCAGGAATCAATTTGCCGGAAATCATATTCATAAGAGTAGATTTTCCCGCTCCATTACTGCCAATAACCGTCATGAAGTCGCCTGGCTTTAAATGAAGATCGATTCTGTGAAGTGCTGTTTTTTCGTCTGGAGTTCCCTCATTAAACACTTTATGAATCTGATTTAATTGCAGCAAGATGTTCACCACTTTTCCCGTAGGCATTAGTTTTTTTCGCTTCCGCTAATCTCCGCCGCTTTCTCTGCTTTTCTTTTTGCTGCTGAATAAGCTTTGGCAGAATCAGCGCACCAATCACGATTACTGCTGTGATTAGCTTCATATCTCCTGTTTCAAGAAATTCAACTCTCAATGCAAGAGTGACTATAATACGATATAAAATGGCTCCTCCGATGACAGCCAGTGTTGCTCGGACAATAGTTTTTGCGCCAAAGATTGCTTCTCCAATGATTACGGATGCAAGTCCTATGATAATCATCCCGATTCCCATTCCGACGTCACTGAATCCGTTATACTGTGCCACTAATGCTCCAGAAAAAGCTACAAGTGCATTTGAAATGCCCAAGCCAGCTATCTTCAGGATATCTGTATCAGCTGAAAAGCTTCGGATCATCGTCTCATTGTCGCCTGTTGCACGTATAGCCAGACCAATATCTGTCTTTAAGAAAAGATCAATCAATACTTTCGCAGCAAAGGCTAATATTAGCATTAAAATCAGAATCCCCCAGGTCTTTGGGATGAAACCCATTCCCAATGCCCCAAACAGGCTTTGAATAGCCTGATCAATCCCAAGTCCCTGCCAGAATGCTGTAAGCTTTGTGATAGCCGTTTCCTCAGACAGCAGTGGAACATTTGACTTGCCCATAATCCGGAGATTGATAGAGTACAATGCGATCATCATTAATATTCCGGACAAGAGGGCATTAATTTTTCCTTTTGTATGAAGAAGGCCTGTAAGGCAGCCTGCTGCAAACCCCGCAAGCAATGCTGTCATTGTTGCCAAAAATGGATTGTATCCTCCTACTATCATGACAGCTGCTACAGATGCGCCCGTTACAAAGCTTCCATCCACCGTCAGATCGGGAAAATCCAGTATTCTGAATGATAGGTAAACCCCCAATGCCATTAAGGCATAAATTGCTCCTGCCTCAATGGAACCAAAGATCGCTGTTGGCATAGTAATCTCCCTTTCTATTAGAAAAGCGCAAACGCTGGTGGGTTATTTACAGGTATTACTCCACAAACTCAGCAAGATCGCTCCATTCCTCTTTTAAGTCAATGCCCATTTCTTCTGCAGCCTTTTTATTGATTAGCAGCTTTAGTTTCTGCGGATATTGGACAGGAAGTTCGGATGGCTTCTTGCCGTCTTTTAAAATTTTTGCAGCCATTTCCCCAGCTTCATATCCGATATCTTCATAGTCAAATCCGTAAGCAGCAAAGCCCCCGCGTTTAACAGAGTCCAGTTCTCCCACGAAAAGCGGGATGTCATTGTCGTTTGAAACCTGAATGACAGATTCCAAAGCGGAAACAACAGTATTATCCGTAATAATATAGATGGCATCAGCTTTTCCGACAAGAGATTCTGCAGCCTGTTTCACTTCGGAAGAATTGGATACGGTTGCTTCAGCCAATTTCATATCTGTACTTGAAAGAGCTTCCCTCACCTTTTCAATCTGCACCTCTGAATTTTGTTCTCCAGAATTGTAAATAACACCCACTGTGCCTGCCTCAAACTGTTCATTTATAAATTTAACCATGTTGGGTATCGCATCAGGATGCGTATCTGTTGTACCTGTTATATTTCCTTCAGGAGAATCCATTGATTTTACTAATTGCGCACCCACTGGATCGGTTACTGAAGTAAATACAATTGGTATATCCTTTGTTGCATTCAGTGCACTTAATGCACTGGGGGTAGAGTTGGCAAAGATCAGGTCTACTCCATCTCCGGCAAAATTATTGGCAATGGATTGATTATTATTCTGGTCCCCTTGTGCAATCTGAACATCGTAGCTTGCTTCAATACCAGAATCCTCCAATGCCTTCTTAAAGCCCTCGAGTGCCGCATCTAACGAGGGATGCTCGACAATCTGCGTAACTCCTATATTAAATGATTCTTCCTTTTCTTTATCAGAAGAGCCTGCATCTCCATTTGTACTTTCACTCCCGCAGCCGCTTAGAAGCAAAGTTCCCATAAGACCTGCAGCAGCTATTGCTTTAAATGATTTTATTCTCTCTAACATACTAGATGATCCCCCTTTTATCTCTATCTTTTCACTTCAGCACTTTTATGCTTTTATGCTTTTATTCACTAAATTATATAGTTAATAGCGACACTATTCAAGATATTTTTTAATAATTTTCTAAAAATTTATTATTTTAATAGAAAGGACACAGCCAAATATTGCCGTGTCCCATTACCCGCTTATTCATTTTATTTCCCTTTAAACTCTGGTTTTCTTTTTTCAGCAAATGCTGCAAGAGCTTCAACTCTATCTTCTGTTGGGATAATTACTTCATATGCCTTCCTTTCAATCTGCAGCCCAGTCTGCAAATCGACACCCATGCCATGTTTTACAGCAAATTTAGCCTGCTGCAGGGCAAGCGGGCCGTTATTAAGCATTTGTCCGGCAAATTCAAAGCAATCATTTAAGAGATTATCTTTTTCAGTCACTTTTGTAAGGATGCCGTATTCAAGCGCTTTTTCAGAAGTAAGCCTTTTAGCCGTCAAAATTAATTCCAGGGCTTTGGCCTGGCCTATCAATCTTGGAAGTCTTTGAGTGCCGCCTGCCCCTGGTATTATGGCCAAACTTGTTTCTGTAAGTCCCATTAAAGTGCCTGAAACGGCGATGCGGAAATCGCAGGATAGAGCTAACTCCATCCCGCCCCCGAAGGCAAAACCGTTAATAGCAGCAATAGTAGGCTGCGGAAGCTGATCAACCAGTGAGAATACCTCACCTATTTTATATATATTTCTGCGGACTTGCTCTTCTGATAGTGTCCTGCGCTCTTTTAAGTCTGCACCAACACTGAATGCTTTTTCTCCAGCCCCTGTAAAAATCACTGCACGCACATCAGGGCTGGTGCGCAGCTTTTCAACTGATTCCTGAAGCTCCGATAAAGTATCAAAATTAAAAGCATTCAATGCATCAGGGCGGTTAATCGTTACGACCGCAATATGACCTTTTGTTTCGACTGCAATAGAACTCATATGTATCTCTCCTCTTTCAAGTACTATCTAATAATTCGATAAATTTCGTGAAAACCCTTTCAAATTTAGTCAATCTGAAATTGGAATAGAAAAGGACAGACACATCCCATGCCTGTCCATAAAAACCTATTTAGTCTGTAGAACCTGATTCTTCAATGCTCTCCTCAAAATTTTACCAGTTGTGTTCTTTGGCAGCTCTTCTAAAAACTCGATCGATGACGGCACTTTATATTTAGCCAGATGCTCAGCACAGTATGCAAGCAGCAGTTCTTCTGTCAGCTGAGGATTTTTAGTTACAACATAGCATCTCACCGCTTCACCCAGATTTGGGTCAGGCACACCCAATACAGCAACTTCAACTACATCCTCGTGATTATAGAGCACCTCTTCAACTTCCCGCGGGTACACATTATATCCGCCGACTAAAATAAGGTCCTTTTTACGGTCAACGATATAAAAATAACCTTCCTCATCCCTTTTTGCGAGGTCTCCTGTATAAAGCCAGCCATCGCGAATAGTTGCCGCGGTTTCTTCCGGCAGCTTGTAGTAGCCTTTCATCACGTTGGGCCCGCGCACAATCAGTTCACCTACTTCGCCAACGGAAACTTCCTCTCCCAGTTCATTTACGACCTTATTCTCAACGTTCATAATGGATTGCCCGATTGAGCCTGCTTTCCGCGGCTTATCAAGCGGATTGAAGCAGGTAACCGGAGAAGCTTCTGAAAGACCATATCCTTCTGAGACAATGACATTGAATTTTTTTTCAAAGCCATGAAGAAGTGCAACAGGCATGGCAGCACCGCCCGAAATGCAAAGCCTTAACGATTTCAGATCTTCCGTATTTCCATCATCAAACTGAAGAAGGAAATTGTACATGGTCGGAACGCCGGCAAAAACAGTAGGTTCATATTTTTTAGCGAGTCTAAATATTTCTTTCGGGCTGAATTTTGGATCTATTAAAATAGTAGCCCCATTCATCAGCGGTGCATTGAGAGCAACCGTTAAACAGAAGACATGAAACATAGGCAAAGTAGTGATAACCCGGTCATTTTCGTTCATGTGCAAATAGTCGCTGACATCCTTTGCATTGCAGTAGAGGTTTTTATGTGTCAGCATGGCACCCTTCGGCTTGCCTGTCGTACCGGATGTATATAGGATAACGGCTGTTTCATCATCTTTGAGCTCAGGGCCTTTAAAATCCAAATCTCCTGAAGCTATCACTTGTGTAAACGATTTCATTTTTGAGAAAGCTGATAATGCAGACGGATCCGCTTTTGAAGCCTGTCCCTGCGGGGTTTCACAAATAATAAAGTTCTCCACTCTTGGAAGAGCCTGATGCATCTTCTCAATCAAAGGCACTAACAGGTCAAGCGTAACAAGCGCTTTTACATCACCATTATTAACAATGTAGCCAATTTCATCCGGTGTATAAATTGGGTTGATCGGTATAACAGTTGCTCCAAGCCGCAGTGCTCCATGCAGGCCGATGACAAAATGCGGCGAATTCCCAAGTAAAAGAGCAATATGATCTCCTTTTTTCACTCCCAGCTTTGAGAGCCCATCCGCAAATTTAGTCACAGCACCATCAAGCTCCCCATATGTACTGGACTGGTCCATAAAATAATAGGCAGTCTTATTGCCCATTTTGATCGCCGTTTCATGCAGCTGCTCTGTTAAATTCATTTACACTCCCCCTGTAATGAATGAATAGTCATTCATTTTTATTAAATAAATTTTCTAAATATATTATATTGAAAGAAAGTTTTGTATTCAAGTAGGAAAGCGAATTGTTCACAATTTCTTTTTTATAGAGGACTGCCTTTCGCAAAACTTTATATAAATATAAGAAAAGCCGGCATAATGCCAGCTTTCCAATAAATGATCCCATTAATAAACCAGGTTGATAAATTCGGTCTTTGTCACATTTCCGAAGTAATGCTTAATGTCCACTCCTTCAAGGGCATTTTCAATCTCTGACTTTTCATAGCGAATTCCTGTAAGCTTGCTTTCAATTTCGCTTACATCTCCAACCCCAAAGAAGTCTCCGTAAATTTTACATTCCTCAATTTTCCCTTTTGTGACGTTAAGTCTAATATCAATTTGCCCCACTGGGAAACGATGCGAGTGCTGAAGATCAAATTTGGGTGATTTTCCATAATTCCAATCCCAGTTTTGATAGCGCTCCTTGGACAGCTGATGAATTTTTTCCCAATCATCATTCGTAAGCCTGTACTCTGCAATTTCATCTAAATCACCAAAAATATTCTTAAGCAGCAAAGTGCGAAATTCTTGAATTGTGATTTTTTTATCCAGGAACTCTGAGATATTAGCAACACGGCTTCGAATAGACTTAATGCCTTTCGATTCAATTTTATCTTTCTTTACCTTTAATGCCGAAACGACATTTTCTATTTCGGAATCAAACAAGAGGGTACCATGGCTAAACATTCTGCCTTTGGTAGAAAACTGGGCATTCCCGGATATCTTTCTGCCTTCTGCCATCAGGTCATTTCGCCCGCTCAATTCAGCATTAACACCAAGCTTCTGCAAAGCTTCTACAACCGGCTCGGTAAACTTTTGGAAGTTGTGGAAGCTTTCTCCATCATCTTTTGTGATAAAGCTGAAGTTGAGATTGCCTAAATCATGATAAACAGCCCCGCCGCCAGAAAGCCTTCTGACCACATGGATACCATTGTTCTCGACATATTCAGTATTAATCTCTTCAACTGTATTCTGGTTTTTTCCAATAATAATGGAAGGTTCATTAATATAAAAAAGCAAATAGGTTTCTTCAATATCAAGATTCTTTAGTGCATATTCCTCAATAGCAAGGTTAATTCTGGGATCTGTGATTCCCTGGTTGTCAATAAAAAGCATCTGTGTTCCTCCTCAAAAAGTATGGGACCATTGATAATCCGCAATAGAAATAGGACCGGTATATTTTGTTGAAGCCTCTTCCTTCAGCTTTCGCAGTTCACCATAATGAGGCAAATGAGTCAGCAGCAAATTTTTCACCTTTGCTTTGCTGGCCAATGTTCCAGCATCCAAGCTTGTCATATGCCCAGCATTTTTTCCATTTTGATGACCGTAAAAATTGCATTCGCAAACTAATAAATCAGCATTTTCGCTAAATGCTGCCAGCTCTTCTTTATATGACGTATCAGCCGTATAAATAAGCGTTTTGCCGTCTGCTTCAATTCTCATTGCATAGCAAGGCACAGGGTGATTAGTCTTTAAAAAGCGAATTTGAAACGGCCCTGCAAAGAGAGTGCCATCAGGATCATAGCAGACTCCTTTTGTGATATCCTTGTATGTAAATTTGGCAAATTCATACTGATCAAGAGAATGACCATAGATCGGGAGGGTATCTGTTTTCCTGCCTAAAAAACTCTGAATGAGCCTGGCATGCTGCAGAACCCCTATATCCGCAATGTGATCTGGATGGTAATGCGAGATAATCACTGCATCCAATTCTTCTGGCTGAAAAAAATTCTGCATTTTTGAAAGTACGCCGCTTCCGCAGTCGATCAGCAAATGAAACCCATCATGCTCCAGCAAATACCCTGAACTCGCCCCATCAGCTTTAGGATAACCGCCCCAGCTCCCAATTACAGTTAACTTCATCACGTTTCCTCCTTATTAAAAAAGCGTAAGTTCCTACGCTATGACTGATAACCAAACTCTCAGGGAAAGGCCCATCTTTACTATGTCCAATATACTCGATTATGCCTATTTTTTCACTTTTTTAATATTGTATTGAAACAGGAGTTGACACAAAGATACTGTTATAATACAATAAACTTAAATAATCAAATTATTTAGAACAATATTACAAATCAGGAGGCTTCAACATGATTCAAAACATTATGGAGTTTTTCAGAAACCTGCCGGCAAAACAATGTTCAGAATGCGGGAAGTCGATCGAAGAGCAGCATGAATGCTACGGAAACAAGTGTGATGAATGCATGGGAATAACAGATTTATAGAATAATATATTAAAAGCCAGCCCTGTGGGCTGGCTTTGTTTTTTGCTTATAATCAATCAGCATGCCCTGCAGCAGCTGCAAATCTTTTCTTGTGCATTGCAGTAAAGTAAACAAAGGTTCCTGCAATGAACAGGGCAGCGAAACTCAATAGAATGACTGCATTCTCCCACATGAAATCAAAATTCCCGCTAGAAATGACAGCCTTTAGTCCGGAAACAGAATAGGTCATAGGCAAGTATGAACTGATTGGCTGAAGTGCATTAGGAATCAGCTCAAGCGGGAAAGTACCTGCACTTGTTGTCAGCTGGAGAATTAATATAATTATGGCAGCAAACCGGCCAGGATCACCCATGACGGTGACAAAAAATTGAATAAGCGCGATGAACGTAAGGCTGGTTATGATTGTAAACAGCAGAAACAAAGGTACACTCTGCACTTCCAGGCCAAGTCCCAGCAATAATATCATGGCAGCAATGAGACCCTGAATAATGCCTACTCCAGCAAGAATCCCAAACTTGCTTGCAAACCAGCTAAATCCTGACCGCGGAACGCCAGCCGGCTCCCGAAGCGGAAATACAATTGAAAGAAGCAGAGCACCCACGAAAAGGCCAAGCGACAGAAAATATGGCGCGAACCCTGTACCATAGTTAGGTACTTCTGTAATCTTCTCATTATCTATTTCTACCGGATTTGCCATCATATTATAAGTTTTATCGCTGGCATTTACGGCTGATGCATTTTCAGCGCCATCCGCTAATTTATTTGCTAACTCAGAAGAACCTTCATAGATTTGTGCATTACCTTCGGCTACTTTGCCTGCGCCATCTTCAAGCTGCTTTGTGCCATCTGCAAATGCAGCTGAACCTTGGGTCAGTTTGCCAAGACCTCCTGACAAATCTGCTGCACCGCCTGCTAGCCTGTCTGCTCCGGCTTGGGCTTCACCAAATTTCTGAGCAAATGTTTCCATTCCAGCACCGAAATCTTTATGTCCCTGTACAAGCTGCTGAGAACCAGTTTCCAGATCGGATGCCCCTTGGGCAAGCTGATTTATTCCCTGCTGGAGCTGCAGCTGTCCTTCATTTAGCTGCCCCATTTTTTGGGATAATTCGGCTCCTCCCGCAGATAGTTTACCAGCTGACTCAGCAAGCTGGGCTGATCCAGCCTTCAGCTGGGCAAGCACAGTCTGAAGCTCAGCTTTTTCAGGAGATCCATCAGGAAGCTGCGATATAAAGCCCTGCAGCTTTTGCTCTAAAAGAGCAGTGCCTCCACTGAGTTTTTGTGCCTCCGTTTGCCATTGTTCCAGAGATGAAGATAAGGTTTTCGCTCCATTTTCCACCTGCTCAGTTCCATCAATCATAACAGGAAGTTTTTCCTTTATTGTAACAATCCCTGCTTTTGTTTGTGTAACACCTGCTGACAGCTTTTGACTTCCAGATTCCAGCTGATCAGAAGCTTTACTTAATTCTGATTGGCCTTCAGCTAATTTCCCTAAACCTTCTGAAAGGGATTTAGCTCCTTCTGTCATTTCTTCTGAACCTTTTCTTGCTGAGCTTACACCATTATTGAACTCAATGGATTTATCGGCTAAAAGCGCCAGCTTCTCATGCAGCGTGTCAGAACCATCCTTTAAATCTGCAGCTCCTTCACTGATTTGAAGGGCCCCATTACTTGCCTGTCCAATGCCATCTGCCAGTTCCCCTACCTTATCGAACATCGTTTCAGCATATGTTTCAGTCACTTTTTCTGACAGAGACGCTTTAATTTTTTCTACAGCTGTTCCGCCAATTTGAGCTGATAAAAAATTGTAGCTCTCATTGGGAACGTAAATCAGGTTCATTTTCTGCGGATTGTCTTCCAGGAGAGTGGTTGCATTCTTGGAAAAATCCTTAGGGATTTCAACAAGCATATAATATTGCTGATCATTTAGATCTTTATATGCTTCCTCTTTATCAACAAATTGAAAATTAAAGTCCTTGCTTTCCTTTAATTTATCAACAAGATCATCGCCCAGATGCAATTCATTATCTTCAAATGCAGCACCTGCATCCTCATTAACGATAGCAACAGGCAGATCATCTAAATGATCGTATGGATCCCAAAATGCCCAAAGAAACATTCCGCTGTATAAAATAGGAATAAACACTACTGCGATAATAGGAATCAGCAGTTTTTTGTTTTTTAAGATTGCTGAAAACTCCTTCAAGAAAAGTTTGTTTCTCACCGTAAATCCCTCCGTAATAACTTAATGACTAATTTCCCCATTCGGTCATTTCTCTGAAAAAATAGAGGACTATCTAGTTCGATAATCCTTTCATAATGTATTGTTCAAACAGCATAGCTATTTTTTCTTTTTCCAAAGGTTCATGACGCTGCTCCCAATCAAATATGAGAGCAATATAAAGCTTCAGCATCACAAAAGATGTCAGTTCCGGATCGCATTTCCGGATTTCTCCTTTTTCAATCGCTTGTGTGACTTTGTCTTTTAAATAACTTAATATCGCATCCTCTACTTTCCCAATTACATCTGTAACAGCAGGAGTTCCCATTTCCTTTGCTTCCTGGAAAAGCTTGATTGTCAGCTGATGCTTCATGCGGAATTCAAGTATTTTATACAAACCCCGATGAACATTTTTATGAAAGGGCAAAGAAGGATCAAGCGCTTCATCAGCTGCGCTTTTCATTTCCATAATGAGCGTATGGATAATTTCATCAAACAGCTCTTCTTTATTTTTAAAGAAATTATAAATAGTGCCTTTTCCAACATTTGCAAGCTTTGCAACTTGATCCATAGTGGTTGCTTTATAACCAAATAGAGAAAATGATTTAGTGGCAGCCTCAATAATTTGCTGTTTCCGATCTGCTGACATGAACTCACCTCTTTAGAAAATGACTAAATGAACAATTTGGTCATTAGTACAAAAAGTAATTTACCATACTCTAAATGAAAAAGCAAGCTGAAATGATCCAATATAAAAAGCTGTCACACACGGACAGCTTTTTGCTTGTTGCTTTGCAAGTATTCAACTGCATTTCGAACTGCCTCTTCTGCCTGATCTATGCAGTCAGGAACGCCAAGACCTTCAAATGAACTTCCTGCCAGAAAAATGCCCGGAAGCTTTTCCTGTGCCTGTTTCTTTGCCAGCCCGACGCGCTCTTTATGTCCTACAGTATACTGCGGCATTGAATCCTTCCATCTTGTTACATAAACAAAGTCCGGATTCATTTTAATATTCATTGTTTTATTTAAATCATCAAGTACAACTTTAACAATTTGGTCATCTGACAGATCCACCACTGCTTCATCACCGGCTTTGCCAACGTAACAGCGCAGAAGCACTTTTCCTTTGGGGGTCGAATGAGGCCATTTCTTATGTGTCCAGGTACATGCAGTAATGGTGTAATCACTATGGCGTGAAACAACAAAACCGGTTCCGTCAATATCCCTCTCAATCGCTTGCTCAGGAAAAGCCAGCGCTACAGTTGCCACAGAAGTGGAAGGCATGTCTTTGAACTGCCCAAAAAGTCCCCAGCCAGAGAAAATGCTGCACAGAGCATGGTGGGGAACAGCCATAACCATGCAATCTGCCTGAAGGTTTTCTCCGCCATTCATTTCAACTGTATAGCTTCTGCCAGTCTTCTTGATCGATTCAATTCGATGGCCTTTTAGTACAGTTCCAGGTTCAAGCTTGCTCTCTAGGGCATCGACAAGCGATTGAAGCCCCGATTTGAAAGTAAGGAACATCCCTTCTTTGCTTTTGCGGTTTGCGGCTTGTTTCGGGTGAGAGCCTGTGGACTTTTTCATTCCCAGAATTAAACTTCTATACTTCTGCTCAACCTGATAAACCTGCGGGAAGGTGGCCATAAGGCTTAATTGATCAATATCGCCAGCATAAATGCCAGAAAGAAGCGGTTCAATCAAATTATCGACAACTTCGTCACCAAGCCTTCTCCTGAAAAAGGCACCCAGTGACTGATCATTGGAAGAAGCGGAGCGCGGCAGCACAAAATCTGCCGCAGCTCTTGCCTTCCCTGCGGGAGAGAATAAGCCGGTTGTAATAAAGGGAGCAATTTGTGTAGGAATGCCCATGATTGATCCGCCCGGCATTGGAAATAGGCGCTGTCTTACAAGAACATAGGACTTACCGGATGTATTTCTCACAAGCTCTTTTTCCAGCCCTGCTTCCTTGGCAAGCCGGGACGCACTTTGTTTACGGGCCAGAAAGGAATCTGGTCCTCTTTCGATCACAAAACCGTCTCGTGTTATTGTTTGAATCTTGCCGCCAAGACGATGTGAAGCTTCTATGAGCTTTACATCCAGGGCCATTCCTTTTTCTTTGGCTTCCTTCTGCAGATAGTAAGCTGCAGCAAGACCAGTAATTCCCCCTCCGGCAACAACAACTTTCTGTCTCTCTCCCTGCACGGTAAATCGCCTTCTTTTCTAATTTTTTGCTTATCTATTCAGCAACTTAAAAATGGCATCAGACATCGCATCAATAAACTCTGGCTGTGAATTTGGCATTTCTGGACGGTAATAGCTTGCACCAAGCTCATCAGTGACAACTTTGCATTCATAGTCATTGTCGTACAGCACTTCAAGATGATCTGAAACAAAGCCGACAGGAGCATACACAAATGCCTTGTAGCTCTTGTTTTCATATAGGTCCCTTGTCAAATCCTGCACATCAGGACCAAGCCATGGTTCAGGTGTGTTTCCTGCACTTTGCCAGCCAACGGCATAGTTTTTGACGCCAGCCTGTACGGCAATCAGGTCAGCTGTTTCCTGCAGCTGATGCGGATATGGATCCCCTGATTGCAGAATCTTTTCCGGCAAACTGTGTGCAGAAACAATTAACACAGCTGAATCTTTTTCTTCAGCAGGCATTTTATCGAATGTTTCCTTTACACGATCAGCCCAATATTTGATAAACTTAGGCTCTTTATACCAGCTTTCAACTGATTTTATAACAGGACCGCCAAGCTTTTCAGCCTCTTCTTTGGCTCTGCCGTTATATGATTTTACACTAAAGGTTGAGAAATGAGGTGCAAGAACAATGCTGACAGCCTCTTCAATCCCATCCTCATGCATTTGTCTAACTGCATCTTCTACGAAAGGTTCAATATGTTTTAATCCTAAATACATTTTGAATTCATAATCGTCCTGAATTTCATTTAAATGCTGTTCAAGTTTTTCAGCCTGATCTTTAGTAATTTCTGCAAGCGGTGATATTCCGCCAATCGCTTCATATCTGCTTCTTAAATCTTCAAGCATTTCCTCAGAAGGCTTTCTTCCCCTGCGGATATGTGTATAGTAACGCTCAATGTCTTCTTCCTTATAGGGAGTTCCATAAGCCATTACAAGTAAACCAACTGTCTTTTTACCCATGTCTTCCACCTCAAATAGTTTTGTCTCCAGTCCTTATTGTGCCAAAAATTAAATTGATTACCAAAACTAATGCTCAAGCAATGTGCCAATCGGTTTACCAGACATTGGACAAAGCTGTCCTAAAGGTTACTTGTTTAGTTTGGAAGCAGAGTACTCATGAATAAAAGCAGTTAATTTCTTTAATGTGTCCGGATTAACCTCCGGGAAAACACCATGCCCAAGATTAAATATATAACCAGGCTGGGCCATTCCCTGATCGAGAATAGCTTTTGCTCTTTCCTCTATAACCTCCCATGGTGCAAGGAGAATAGCCGGATCAAGATTGCCCTGGACTGTTTTGGTGATGCCTTTTGCCCTTGCTTCCTGAATCGGAAGTCTCCAATCCAGCCCAACTACATCAAGCGGCAGATCATGCCACTCCAATGCCAGGTGGCTTGCGCCTACACCGAACATGATCAGCGGAACATTCTCTTCTTTTAAGGCAGAGAAAATACGATTCATTACAGGCTTAATAAAATAGCGGTAATCCTCCACATTTAAGGCGCCAACCCATGAATCGAAAATCTGGATAGCTTTCGCACCTGCTTTGACCTGGGATTTCACATATGTAATAGTCATTTCCCCAAGTTTATCCATTAAAGCAAACCAGGCTTTAGGTTCTGCATACATGAATGCTTTCGTTTTGTTGTAATTCTTAGATGGTCCGCCTTCAATCATATAGCTGGCAATAGTAAATGGAGCCCCTGCAAAACCGATTAGAGGCACAGTCAACTGCTCTTGAGTAAGAAGCTTAATAGTCTCCAGGACATATGGAACGTCCTCTTCCGGATTGATTTCCCCAAGCTTTTCTACATCCGCTATGGAACGGATAGGATTTGAAATAACAGGGCCGATTCCTGATTTAATTTCCACATCAACCCCAAGGGCAGGAAGAGGTGACATAATATCTTTATAAAGAATGGCAGCATCATTGTTATATTGCTCTACCGGCAGCCTAGTAACATAGGCACAAAGCTCAGGCTGGTGTGTAATTTCAAATAGGGAGTATTTTTCTTTTATCGCTCTATATTCCGGCTGCGAACGGCCAGCCTGGCGCATATACCAAACAGGAACATAATCTGTCTGTTCCCCCCTCGCTGCCTTCAGAAATGTATCGTTAAATGAGTTCGTCATTAAATTTTATCCACCTTTCAAGACTTGTCTGCGTATTATTGTAATATATATATACCAAAATTAGAAATCGCCAGTATCTATCCTTTATGACTATATCCTTTTTTCTCTGTTTTTGTATAGATTTGAAGGACAAATGTCAAAAAATTGACGTTTTTAACTATCTAAATAAGGGAAAATTAAAGATTGTAAGGATATTAGCTCATAAAATTTTTCAATTAATGAATGAAATGTTTAACAGCATGATATTTTCACTGAAATGACTTTCAAAAAACACTATAAACTTTTCCAAGTGGAGTGAGAAAAAATGAAGATATATATGGCAAGAGGAACTTACGATTTTTTGAAAAAAATTGAAAAAAAGCACTCCAATGAAAACATGGTTGTAATGCAGAATACTGAGAGTGCCTTATTAATCCATGAAACAGCAGGAGCCTCCATCTTTAAAGAACCTCGTTCCTATGAAGTAATTGATTCTTCCGGTACATTCAATGATGCAGGATTTGCAGTTCTGAATAATATACCTGTTACAGATGAAGGCAGGCCGCTTTTTGAGCACCGGTTTAAAAACAGGGCAGGACTTATTGAAAATGAACCGGGATTTACGGCCATCCGGGTTCTGCGGCCACTTGAATCAAACACATATATCATTCTAACACTATGGAAGGATGAAAAATCCTTTAAGAACTGGCAGAATTCCAAAGCATATGAAAAAGCACATGAAAAACGCGGGACGGAAAGCGGCATCGATAAGACACCGAATATATTCTCCAGCCCTTCATATGTGACCCAATATTATATCCCTGAAGAAGAGAAATAAGAAAAGCGGAAGCGCCTAGCCCCCCCCCGACAAGCACAAGACGAGCCTTCCGGAAAGGCGTCCTTTGCCTTTTTGGGAGGATTGGCTTGTGACCTCGAGGGGGTAGGCGCTGAAGCTAGACAATTATCTAACTTAAGAATTCATACATTCTTTTAATTTAATAAAGGATGAGCTGCAGCAGCTCATCCTTCTCTATGCCTGTCTTTTAATTATGCCATTTCGATTGGCATAAACTGCTGCCTGAGTACGGTCAGTCACACCCAGTTTACTGAGGATATTGCTTACGTGTGTTTTGACTGTTTTGATGCCAATGAACAATTCCTCACTGATTTCCTGGTTTGTCATCCCTTCCCCAATGCAGAGCAGAACATCAAACTCCCTTTCAGTTAAATCATCGTGAGGCTTTTTTTCTTTTTCTCTAAAACGGCTTACCATTTTCCCCGCAACCTTTGATTCAATAACGGACTCTCCTTGTGCAGCTTTCTTAATTGCATTCACAACCTCGGCAGCATTTGCTGTTTTAAGCATATAGCTGAACGCACCCGCTTCAATTGCCGGGAAAACTTGTTCATCATCGTAATAGCTGGTTATGATTATAATTTTGCACCCAGGATAGCTTTTTAAAATCTCCCTTGTGGCTTCAATTCCGTTCCCATTTTCCATCAGCAGATCCATCAGAACGATTTCCGGCCGTTCATTGAGTACAAGCTTTACAGCTTCATTTCCGCTTTCTGCTTCCCCAATTACCTTTATTCCAGCTTCCGTTGCCAAATAAGATATAATGCCTTTTCTTACCATTTCATGATCATCCACTACAGCAACACTGATCATTTCAGCCTCTCCCCTTTTGCCGGAATTTTAATATCTATATAGGTTCCTTCATTTTTCTTAGAACGTATTTTGAATATTCCTCCAACTTCTTCACAGCGTTCCCTCATTGTCTTCAGCCCATAGGAGGTGATCCTCTCTTTATGAGGATTAAAGCCTTTTCCATTATCAGCAATAAAAAGATTAATGTAATCTTCTTCTTCCGTTAAGGTTATTTTTATATTCCCTGCATCAGCATGGCGGAGTACATTAGATAGGGCTTCCTGCACAATCCGAAACAAATGCTCTTCCGCTGCTTTTGAAAGATTTTCAATCTCATCAATGCTTGCATTAAAATCGATGTTTGTCTTTGCCTTTAACTCCTGTATCAGCTTAATAATTCCATCGCATAGCCTGTCATCACTCAGCTGCACTGGTCTCAAATGGAGAAGAAGCGCCCTCATTTCCCCCTGCGCTTTCGCAGCGATTTGAGAGATTTCATTTAACTGCTCTCTTGCTTTGTCGCTATCTAAATCGAAAACTCTTAGGGCAGCTGAAGACATCATACTCAAAGCGAAAAGCTGCTGGCTCACTACATCATGCAGATCCCTTGCCAGGCGCTGTCTCTCTTCCATCACAGCAGCTGAATGGGCTGTTTGTGCCAGGATAGACTTTTCATCAGCTAGCCGCTGCATGGAAAAAACCTGCACCTGGATATTTTCCGCCAGCTGATTCAGTTCATCTGAAATTAACCCTATCTCATCTTTTTCATAGGATTCCATCCGATCAGCATACTTGCCGCTCCTTAATGTTGAAACAAATAATAAAATATCACCGAGCCTGCCTTTAATTAAGTAGCTGCCCTTAAGTCCAAAGTAGGCTCCTGTAAGAAGTAAAATGGTTAAAGCATACAAAAAAAGCGAGAAGGTGCTCTTTATCGTCATTGGCGATTCAGGATTATAAAATAGATACACCTGTAATCCGACAAAAAAGATTAATGAACTTATAATGGCCATCATAATAAAACTCTGTACAAACCAATACCTGATCCCGGTTTTTCTCATCATATACCCCTATACTTTATCGATCCGGATGGATCCAATTTTTACTTGTACAGCGATTCTCAGCTTTCTTGATGCTTCATCGTAACCGGGCGACTTATATTGAAGACTGCGGTTAATGTCACCTGTCTTTTGATCAAAAATGCGAATGTCCCCTATATTAATATTTGACTGGATCATCACGGGAATGTTTTCAGGAATGATCATTTTTACATCCCCAATCCACCCTCTTACAATGACAGGTGTCTCTTTCTCCGGGATGAAGGCCTTGCTGAAATCAATAAAATAATCACCGATCATTGTATATAAATCCATTGGCTCCAGAGACCAATTTGGCTGTTTAAAATCCACATCGCCAATCGAAAAACCTCTTATATTTTTAAGCGGCTGCGGGCTTTCGTATTTTGATATATTAATAACCTTCTTCTCCGCTGCACCCTTGTTTTTTTCATATATTTCCGCTGGGAAATCCTGTTCAAAATGAATCTTCAAACGATCTCGTTTCAATAAAATATTAATGCCGAAAAAAATAAGGAACAAGGGCCAAAGTTTCCATATTTCCATAAACCTAAATTCAGTTACTTCAAAACGATCAAGGATTAATAGAAAAGAAAATACTATTAGAAATAACCCGGGAAACATTCCGCTCCGGCTTTTCTTCAACATGTATGACAGCAGGTAATGGAGTCCTGCAGCCAATAAAATAAAGGGGTAAATTACGACAAATACCTCTTTTATTTCCAAGGAAATGACACCTATGTTCATAAGGAGAAGCAAAACTCCAACTGCTGATAAAGTTACCGCGAAGATGATCTGATTAACTGACCTGTATCTCATAGGCGTTCCCTTCCTTCTTTTCTCCTATTCTTGTATTCGCTAAAATAGAAACCTTTTCCTTCAATATATTCATTTTATCACTCAGCTGTTTTACCGAAACATTCCGCAGAGTGGTTCAGCCTCCGCCTCCGGACGGATGCAATTCATATCACCATTTATTTCTTCCCATCATATTCTGTACTACATTCCAAATCGGGTGATTCGCCTAAATCGGCGCTTCTCTATGGAATTATGAAAGGGGGAAAATAGATGGGAGTTGAACTTACAGCCATCCATTGGATTTATGTTCTTTTTATTCTGTTAATTATTGGTTTCATGATTATGAGGAGAGATACAACCCTTGTCTGTATTGCAGGCATCTTTTTAATTGCCATAACGGCTACCGGCTCCTTAAGCAGTTCAGTCAGCAGTATTTTTACCAGTTTTATTTTTGCCATTACAGAACTCCTTTCCACCATACTGGTCATTTCGATAATTGTCGCCATGAGCCGGACACTGACCATAACTGGAATCAATGATGTCATGATCTCTCCTTTTACCAAATTAATCAGGACACCAGCGCTCGCCTATTGGACTATTGGGATTTTGATGATGGTCATCTCATGGTTTTTTTGGCCATCTCCTGCAGTTGCATTAATGGGAGCAGTACTTCTCCCAGTAGCCATCCGGGTTGGATTGCCTGCTTTGGGCGTGGCAATGGCCATGAACCTATTCGGACACGGCATTGCATTATCCGGGGATTTTATAATCCAGGCTGCACCGAAGTTAACTGCCGATGCAGCCGGGCTTCCTGTCGGGGAAGTCATATCAGCCAGTATTCCGCTTGTTATTATTATGGGAGCAGTGACAACTATTACAGCTTTTTATCTTATAAAGAGAGACATGAAAAGCGGAAAGCTGAATGCAGCAACAGGACTCACCGTGGATACCCCTGCCGAACTTCAGTCTGACGCCAGTCAACAACATTTGCTATCACTTAATCAAAAGCGCTTTTTTGCCCTATTCATTCCTGTCTTATTTGCTGCTGATGTTGCTGCCATGTTTGCACTCGACCTCCAGGGCGGTGACGCAACAGCTTTAGTAGGCGGGACATCGATTTTCATCCTTCTGATGATTTCGCTATCTGCACATCGGAATAAAGGCCTTGAAAAAACAACTGGCTATTTAGTTGAAGGCTTCCAGTTTGGTTTTAGGGTTTTTGGCCCTGTAATTCCAATTGCAGCTTTCTTTTATCTGGGGGACGCTGGATTTACTCAAATGATAGGAGACTTTCTGCCAAAAGACTCTCATGGAATCGTTAATGATCTTGGAGTTGGCCTGGCATCCGCTGTACCTTTAAGCAAAGAAGTAGGGGCCATTACATTAACAGTGGTTGGCGCTATTACCGGCCTTGACGGATCTGGTTTTTCCGGCATATCACTTGCCGGCTCGATTGCAAGCCTGTTCGCGGCAGCCATAGGCACAGGCGCGGCAACCCTAACAGCTTTAGGCCAGGTAGCCGGAATCTGGGTAGGCGGAGGTACACTTGTTCCTTGGGCCCTCATCCCTGCAGCAGCCATCTGTAATGTAGACGCTTTTGAACTGGCACGCAGGAATTTGCTTCCGGTGACAATTGGTTTAATTGTGACAACTATTGCAGCCATGTTTCTCATTTAAAAAGCAGTAAAGAGACTATCTGCGATAGTCTCTTTACTTTATGCCGAGTCTCTCTGGTGTGAATTTCTTCTGAACATTGACTTTAGTGCTGCGTAAAGTGAAATCGTAATAAATACCCAAATATATCCTGCTGCAAATCCCGCTGCAATATCTGACGGATAATGTACACCCATCACAATCCGGCTGATTCCCATTAGAAAAATCCATATGCCAGCTAATATCGCCGTGATCCATTTTGCAGACTTGGACTTTAATTCGTCAATGATAAAATAGGCCATAACCGCATAGAGGATCATCCCAATCATTGCATGTCCGCTCGGAAAGCTGAGACTCGCCACATCAACCAGATGTTCCTGATCAGGGCGCGGCCTGCCAATAGCCTCTTTAAGCCACTTATTTACTTCATTTCCCGCTGCAACAGCAAAAACAACTGATGCCATCGCTTCATAATTCCTATATTTAAACAAAAGTAACAATAAGAATGCCAATGTGATAATTCCAACACCGGCTTTATCTCCCAAAGTGTCCATAGCTTCAAAAAATGGATGGGTATTTTCTGAAAACAAACCTGTAAAAAATTTCGAAAAATAACGATCAAATTCCAGTGATGCTCCGATATTAACAGAAGCCAAAAAATAGAGAAAAACTGCCGCAGATACAGCCAGGAAAAAGTATGCCCATTTAGATTTATGCGTTTCCAATCTTACTAATACCTCCCATTTAGCATTTTAATTTATAGTATCATCTCTGATTCATTTGTATTATGTTAAGTTTTAAAAAAGATTTCCCCCTTTAACCTATTAAAGAATGTTATAATAATGAAAAAAATTATAAAGATAGGAGAGGAAATCATGTCCGAAACGTTATTTAAAAAACTGGAAAGCTATTACGATGAAATGGTCTCCATCCGCCGCTATCTTCACCAGAACCCTGAAGTATCCTTTAAGGAAGAAAAGACGGCTCACTATATCAAAACCTATTATGAAAATCTGGGGATTGAAGTCCAGGGGCATATAGGAGGTAATGGGGTTGTTGCTAAGATCTATGGCAGCAAACCAGGAAAAACCATCGCTTTAAGAGCCGACTTTGATGCACTGCCTATCCAAGATGAAAAGGATGTCCCATATAAATCATTGGTACCAGGTGTTATGCATGCTTGCGGACATGATGGACACACAGCAACCTTGCTTGTGCTGGCAAAGGCACTCAATGAACTTCGCGATGAACTAGAAGGTACATATGTCATGATTCACCAGCACGCCGAGGAATATGCCCCAGGCGGCGCGAAATCGATGATCGAAGATGGCTGCCTTGAGGGAGTCGACGCCATTTTTGGAACTCACCTATGGGCATCCGAACCAACAGGGAAAATTCAATATCGAGTCGGTCCATTTATGGCGGCAGCAGACAGGTTTGAAGTTTCCATCCAAGGAAAAGGCGGACATGGAGCACAGCCTCACAAAACAAAGGATGCTATTGTAACTGCGGCTCAGCTGGTCGTGAATCTTCAGCAAATCGTCAGCAGAAAAGTAAATCCCATTGATTCTGCAGTAGTAACAGTTGGATCATTCGTAGCTGATAACGCATTTAATGTAATTGCCGATAGAGCAAAATTGATCGGAACCGTCCGTACATTTAACGAGGACGTCCGCACCAATATCGAAGAGGAAATCGAGCGCATTGTTAAAGGAACATGCTACACAGCAGACAGCTCCTATGACTATCAATTCCATAAAGGCTATCCTGCTGTTATTAATCATAAAACAGAAACCGAATTCCTGGCTGAACTTGCAGGGAAGATTGATGAAGTCAAGTGGGTAGAAGAAACAGAGCCGGATATGGGCGGGGAAGATTTCGCCTACTATCTCCAGCAGGTTAAAGGAACCTTCTTCTTTACAGGTGCAAGACCGGAAAACACAGATGAAAATTACCCGCACCATCATCCAAAGTTTGATATCGATGAAAAAGCCATGCTGATCGCAGCAAAAACATTGGGATCAGCAGCTTTAAACTATCATAGCTTTCATGAAAGCAAGGATTCTGTCGAGGTAGGATCGTAAGAGGTAATATAGATTGGGCCAGGCGACTGGCCCATTTCTTTTGTGGTGTGGACCTTTTTATCAGCGGATTTTATGTTTGGAGCTATTGTCTCAATCAATTTCCCATTTGGCGCATACCGGAATATTTTCAGCGCTTTCCTCAACCGGCTTGGCGCAATTCCTTCGTTTCAGCGCAATTAACTGCTTTTTTGGTCTCTCTTCTCCTCTTTTGACGCATACCTGAATCTCTTCGGCGCAATCCCCGGCCGGGCTAGGCGCAATTCCTTCGTTTCAGCGCAATTAACTGTTTTTTTGGCGCTTTCCTCTCCTCTTTTGACGCATACCCGAATCTCTTCGGTACAATCCCTGGCCAAATTGCGCAATAAACTCACTCGCCCCCATCAAAAATTGCCAAAAAAAACCCCAAGCCTAATCAGGTCTCGGGGCAGTCTTTAATATCCTCAGACGATAAGCATTTTTAGCGGTTTCTCCTAAATGGTCAAGCAAATTATAGTTCGCATATGCTCCAACAGCAGCACCTATACCGGGCACCAGCTGGAGCATCTTAACGAAGTCGATATAATCACGGTATTCCTGCTGAAATACCTTCCAGTCCATGTCTGCCAGTGCTTCCTTACGGTCATCCCATTCTTCAATCAGCTTCAGTGTTTCTTTCCTTTTGTCATCGCTGGAAAATGCGAGCTGAAAGACGTGCAGGAGAAACAGGCGCTCTTCATAATCATTTGTATCAAACCCATATACGGCGGCAGCTTCAAAAAGAAATTTCATCTTTATGCTCAGCAGTAAAGGAAAATCTGCCAAGCCAAGGAGAATTCCTCCTGCTCCAGTCCCGGCCCCTTCGACCGCAGCTGTTTTGCGGTAGGTCGAAACCTTCTCTTCAAGCATGTGATCCATTACTTCAAGGCCACGGCTGGCGGAATGTTTTTTTCTGGTGGTTACATTTGATCCAATCAGGGTTGCCTTCACCATATTCTTTATGCTGTCTGTAATAATTTGATGAGCTTTTTCGGGTATTATACTATTTACCTTTGTTTGAGCTTTTTTCGAAAGGCGGTTCAGCATACTGGAACGCTTATTTATTCGTCTCTTCCACTCTTCAATTTCGTGATACGCTTTTAATTCATACTCCCTCATTTTCATACCTGCCTTCATTCAGGATGACTATATATACGTATGCCAGTCAGCAATGGTTTCATTTTATGCCCGGCTGCCCGCCAGCCGTTTCTGAATATAGAAATGGGTATATACATATGCAAATAAAATCCCTAATGCCAAAGACAGCAGTGATGCCATCCATCCGCCATTGGCCAGGACAGCCAGCGATAAGAGGAGTGCCTGAACATATAGGATGCCAGTAAGCAGCTGTTTAAAGGACTTCTCCTTTATGTCCCCTTTAACCGGGTATAAATTCACCCACAGCTTATCCTGGTGATGATTCCATAAAGGCAGGAGCTGAAAGCCTGTTAAGTACATGAAGAGCGGTACAAGCAGTATTTGTCCCATTCCATATGAGATTAAATAAATCGCTCCAGCACCAATAAACGTTAAACGAATGAATATACCGAAGTAATCACCAGAACGGAGAAACGTTCTAACAAAAAGGTTTTTAAAAGTCGCATCCTGTTTGAAAGGAATGCCTGATATCAGCCAATCAAGCCATTTCCGCCTTTTTACGCGATCTTTCAGTTTTGGAACATCTGTAAACATATTGGCAAGCCTATAGAAAGACGTCATTCTCCTCTCTTCCTGGTCAATCAAAATCTCCCATTTTAGTCCTTTATCCCTGGATTTCACGCTGAAGAACAAGTACAGCAGAATCAGCAGCACGCCTGCAGCCAGCATAAAAATGGGGGAAGCACCGCTAAAAAGGAAATATAGAAACACAGCGTTTACTGCATAGCGGACACATGCATCCAGGATATGCACGCTAGTTTCAATGTAATATTGTATCTTCCAGCGGATCAGCAAATTGATAATTTTTAACGACAGCAGGATAAGCAGAAAAGGTAAAAACGTATTAAAACTGCCATCATTCACTCTGGCATACAAGGGCATAAAAATCCCCAGCCCCATTACCAGGATGTATGCATGCACCAAAAAACTGACTGCCAGCGAGCGTCTAAAATAACTTGAGAGCCTATCTTCAAGCGGCAGAAGAAAAATTTTGTCTGCCTCAGAAAAAAATGTATAAATCGGGCTGTATGTAACCAGAAGGGCTAAAATAATTGCCATTACCGCTGCAGCAGGAAAATGACTGGGAAGTGTCTTTATCCACTCCTGATAATAAAAAGCGGCAGTACCCAGAAGGAACACCATGACAATGACAATATGGCCATTAAAAATATAACGGAGATAGCGGGAAAGCTCTTTGACTGTCCTCCCGAATCTCTCCTTCCATAACTGTTTTTCATCAAACATAATCTTCTTCCTTTGTGAGCTGGATATATAAATCATCAAGGGTTGCTCCCGGCATAGCAAATTGCTGCTGCAGCTCTGCTAAAGTTCCCTTCGCCCTCACTTTTCCTTCATGCAAAATCACAAAACGATCACAATATCTTTCAGCAGTTGCCAGTATATGGGTGGACATAAGGATGCCTGAACCGCTTTCTTTCATTTTTTTCATCAAATCAAGAAGTGATTGAATGCCCAGCGGGTCAAGACCTACAAACGGTTCATCAACAATGTATAATGAAGGCTGCACCAGAAAGGCGCACATAATCATTACCTTTTGTTTCATCCCTTTAGAAAAATGGGCAGGAAACCACTTAAGTCTTTTTTCCATTCTGAATTCCTTTAGGAGTGTCGCCACTCTTGATTTATAGTCTGCTTCAGGCAGGCCGTATGCCATGGCTGTTAAACGCAAATGTTCTTCCAGTGTTAATTCATCATACAAAATCGGCGTTTCCGGAACAAAGGTGAATTGCTTGCGATACCCTTCCTTATCCTTAAGGAACTGCGTGCCATTGATCGTTATTTCGCCTTCCTTTGGTTCCATTAAACCAATTACATGTTTGATGGTCGTACTTTTTCCGGCTCCGTTAAGACCAATCAGGCCGACAATTTCTTTTTCTGCCACATCAAAGGAGACATCCTTCAAAACCGGGTTTCTTGTATAGCCGCCGGTAACGTTTTTAATTTCGAGCAGCGCCATTTTCAACGTCCTTCCTACTATATATGTAAGACCATTGTAAAAAAAGCCAAAGGATATTGTCCAGTTTGGGGATAATCCCTGCATATAAATCCCGAATCCGGACATTCTAATCTATGAAGGGGAAACAAATCATTTGAACAACATTCAGATGATCAAAACTTGAAATGAGGTGTCTGTCGCAGACAGTTTCCTTTCAGTATAAGCTTCAAACGTTCCTAATAAGGGGATGGTTGCATTGCACATGAAACCTGATGATCTTAAACACTTGATCGCTTAATCAAAAGTGGTCACTAAGTCATTTTATAAATGAGGTGTTTGTTAAAGACTATCATCCATGCTTTATACGCCCGTGAATGCATATAAAGATAATAAGGGGATGGTCCGATTGAACAAAGATCGATTTTCTCTAGATATGAACACAATTCATTCATAAATGAGGTGTTTGTTAAAGAGAATTTACCTGAAGTAGAAACGTTCCAATAGAAGCTTCCCCTTCACCGAAGGCAGGATTCCAAGCGGATCCTGCCTTTTATTTTATTAATAGGACAATGCAATCATCCCTTCTCCGCAATAATATGTTTCACTTTTTTGTTTTTTGGCGGATATGGTAGAATTGTGTAAAAGTATATTTGGTTAGGAGCTGACATAATGAACGATTGTATTTTCTGTAAAATAATCAATGGCGAGATTCCTTCGGCCAAAGTTTTCGAAAACGAGCATGTGATGGCATTTCTGGACATAAGCCAGGTTACTAAAGGGCATACACTTGTTATCCCGAAAGTACATAAAGAAAATTTATATGAAATGGATGCGGAAACAGCCCGCAGCTATTTCGAATCTGTTCCGGAAATTGCAAGAGCCATCAAGGCTGAATTTGATCCAATTGGTTTGAATTTAATTAATAACAATGGTGAACATGCCGGGCAGACCGTTTTCCACTTTCACTCCCACCTTATTCCCCGTTATGGAGAAGGAGATGGCTTAGGAGTTGTGTGGAAATCACACCAATCGGAATATTCAGCCTCAGATCTTAAGGAGATCTCTGAAGCCATAGCAAAACACCTGTAACTCTCGCATCCTCCTGTTTTTGCAGGGGGAATTTTTTTACCTCCTTCATCCCCCAATTTTCAAAATGTTCATTTTTTTCTCTGTACAAATCAGTAAATTTTGTTAACATATTAAATATCTTTATTTCTTTACAGCGTTATAGTGAATTGATTTTATATTTTTGGAGGGAGAAAAATGTACCGAGCTCTAAATTTTAATGCAGGTCCCGCGGCCCTGCCGGAAGAGGTATTAAAAGAAGCGGAAAAGAATTTACTGAACTTCAGCAATACCGGAATGGGCATAATGGAACTAAGCCATAGAAGCAAAGAGTATCAGGCAGTACATGATCAGGCAATAACACTTTTGAGAAAACTGCTGGCCATTCCGGATGATTATGAAGTGCTATTTATCCAGGGAGGTGCAAGTCTCCAGTTTTCTATGGTTCCGATGAACCTGCTGGGAAAAGATCAAGAAGCCCATTATATCCTCAGCGGCTCCTGGTCGGAGAAAGCTTTAAAAGAAGCAGATAAAATTGGCAAAACCGTTATTTCTGCCTCCAGCAAGGATCAAAAATACCGCTTCATCCCAGCATACAATCAAAATGACATTCCTGATAATGCTGCCTATCTTCATATTACCAGCAACAATACAATTTACGGCACACAATGGAAAACATTTCCTTCAAATAAAAAAACACCACTTGTAGCTGATATGTCCAGCGATATTTTAAGCCGTCCATTGGGAGTGGAGCAATTTGATTTGATCTATGCAGGCGCCCAGAAAAATCTCGGCCCTTCCGGTGTAACAGTTGTCATTATCCGCAAAGAACTATTACAAAGATCATCAGAAAATCTCCCTGCAATGCTGAATTATAATACGTTTGCCAATAATAACTCTTTATATAACACACCTCCCACTCTGGCTATTTATTTGCTTTCCCTGGTGCTTGAATGGGCGGATAAGAAAGGCGGCCTTCAGCAGATTGAAAAGGCCAATGAAAAGAAGGCGAAAATGCTTTATGATGTAATAGATGAAAGCGAAGGCTTTTACATAGGGCATGCTCATAAAGACAGCAGATCCCTTATGAATGTCACTTTTAATCTTCAAAATGAGGACCTCTCCAGGGAATTTCTGCACCAGGCAAAAGAAGCAGGGTTTGTTGGGCTCGGAGGACACCGTTCTATAGGCGGCTGCCGCGCTTCCATTTATAATGCTGTGCCAGAACAGCATGTTGAAAAACTGGCCGCATTTATGAAAGCCTTTAAGAATAATAGTTAAAAATATAACACCTTTTCATCCCGGGGTTATGTGTTATAATTAGTTAAAGTTTTTCGCTGCAGGCAAAGAGTGCACTGCAGGAGAGACGAACAGAGCTTAGTCAGAGAATAGCAGAGGAGAGATGAGAAATGAATACAAAAAATTTAGTGGCCTTATCCCTATTGGTCGGGATGGGCGCAGTGCTTCATGCAGTGGTTCCAGGGTTCTTTCTTGGGATGAAACCGGACATGATGCTTACCATGATGTTTTTGGGCATAATCCTTTTTCCAGACAGCAAAAGCGTTTTGCTTTTAGGTTTGGTTACAGGCCTGATATCCGGACTTACCACAACTTTTCCTGGAGGATTAATCCCGAATATTATTGATAAGCCTGTTACTGCATTCACCTTTTTTGTTTTGTTCCTGAGTTTAAAGAAATTCCGCAAGAATATTATCAGTGCAGCTGTCTTAACAGCAGCAGGAACAATTGTATCCGGAATTGTGTTTTTAACTTCCGCATACCTGATTGTCGGACTGCCAGGGCCATTCACGGCACTATTTGCAGCAGTTGTACTGCCCGCAGCTGCAGTTAACACGGCTGCAATGGTTATCCTATATCCAGTAGCACAATCAATTGCTAACAGAACAAAGCTGACTCAGCAGACGATCAGCCAGTAATAGACAAAGCCCGCAAAATAAAGCGGGCTTTTTATATTTATATTATTGGAAACTTCCTACAATCATTCCCAGCAGGAACAACAGTGCACCGCCTGCCGCTAAAGCAGCTGCCCTTTTTTTTAGAACATACTTCGGAGGATAGACTCCGGGTTTCTTTATAGAAAGAAAAAAATGAATACCTCCTAAAAACAGAACCACACTCAATGCAAAAATTCCAGCCGCCGCTCCGGACAACCTCTCTCCCCCTTTCGCTTTATACCCCTCTACTGAATTGTATGCCTGTATACCGGGAGCTATGAGGATGTGGTTTACCCTTCTAATTTTTGTGATATAGATAAGAAACGGGAACTTTTCATTTTCCGCTTTAGAAAAATGAGTAATGTAGTAAAATAGACATATATACAAGATTTTTGAGGTGATGGTTATGAAAGCCAAATCGTTATTGCTTGGACTATTAGCTGGCGGCGCTGCAGCCGGCATATCAACCCTATTGACTGCACCTGCTTCAGGAAGGGATACAAGACAGCAGTTAAAAAATACTACAAACACCCTGAAGGAGCAGCTGATCGAATTAAAATCCGAATTGCTCGCCATAAAGGATTCAGCATCATTTGCTTCGAAGGAAGGAAAAACCGCATTTAAGGAATTCTCAAACGACATCAAATATTCCATCAGCAATTGGAAAAACGAAATCCTTCCACATCAGCACAGACTGCAAAGAGAATTGCAGGAAATTGAAGCGGCCATCCATGAACTTGAAACAAATTTAAATAATAAGTGAATAAAAAAATCCTTCTTTTTTCTTAAGTAAAAAAGAAGGATTTTTTTATTTTTGACCGAAAACCAATATATTATGAAAATGCTTCAAATTTTTATAAAGCTTTGAACAAGCTCTCATCCCTTGTCCTTAAGCCTTTTATAGAAATATCCAATTATATTTCTAAAAATTTTGTAAATTTATATCTTTATTAATTTTTGTTTTATTGGCATAATGATACTATAAAAAGAAAATGAACTTCTGGCTGTTTGACCAGAAATAATTAATCTTACAAAGTAGGTGAATTTTTGAATGTCGGATAAACCAATTTCTATGAAGGAAGCAATGATCTTCAGCCAGCGAGTGGCACAGCTGAGTAAAGCCCTGTGGAAGTCTATAGAAAAAGATTGGCAGCAATGGATAAAACCCTACGATTTAAATATTAATGAACACCATATTTTATGGATTGCCTATCATTTAAACGGAGCATCGATTTCCGATGTTGCCAAGTTTGGCGTAATGCATGTTTCTACTGCATTCAATTTCTCCAAAAAGCTTGAAGAACGAGGCTTTCTTCAGTTTTCTAAAAAAGAAAGCGATAAAAGAAATACCTATATTAAATTGACTGATGACGGCGAAAAGGTGTTACTAAGTCTTATGGAAACCTATTCACCTGAGAAAAATGCCGTGTTCTCAGGTGCGATGCCATTAAGGGATTTGTATGGGAAATTTCCAGATATCATTGAGATTATGGCGATCGTCCGCAATATATACGGTGACGATTTCATGGAGATTTTTGAAAAGTCTTTTGCTAACCTTGAAAATCAATTTGATGAAGATGAGGGTAAATTAAAGAAAAAAACATCAGCTGAAAAGGAACTTGTTTAAATAGATAAAGTTCCTTCTATCCATATGTAAGCCCTTACAAAGCGAATACATACTATTCGCTTTGTATTTATGAATTCAGTTGCTCATAGTTTCACATTAGTTTCATTATATAAAAAATGTTTTTCGACAAAATGTGTTAGCTTTCCCTATTGATTTTTTTATTTATTCATCGTAAAGTATCTTAAGTAAGTTTGAAAGATTACTATTTTACTCCTTCTGGAGGTATTTTTATGATGAATTGCTGGAAGACGATTAACTTCACGAAGCAATATGGATCGCAAAGGCTTTTTATACTGTCTTCCTTAACCATGCTGGCCACTTTCATATTTACATATGTTCCTGCAACGTATGTATTTGTATCGGGCTCCTTTTACGATAATTATTTTATTTTCTTTGCAGCCGGCTTATGGCTGTTGTATCCTGTGCATAAGCTGCTTCACTATCTGCCTATTGCACACCTTGGAAGTATCGTTAAAAAACAGCTGAAAATTAAATATGGCTTTATGCCAATTCTATATATTCGAATAACGGAGCCTATTTCAAAACGGCTATTCCTGACTGCCACTTTGGCCCCTATGTTTATCATAAACAGCATGCTCCTGGCTGCTTGCTTTATTTTTCCGCATTATGTTCATTATTTAATAATTCTGTTTGCTTTCCATGCAGGCTTATCTTTTTCTGACATTGTGTGCGCCAAAAATGTGCTGACTGCGCCAAATCAATCTTATGTTGAAGAAAATGAAGATGGGTTTGAGATATTGCTTCATTCGAACCAGTAGCATAAACATAAATCCCGGGTATCCTGACAAAGGATACCTTTTACTTACCGGACAGGCAATCTTTAATACTATCTTTTTTTTGTGAACTTTGTTATTGTAAATAACAGACAAAACATGTAAAAGCAATAATATGACTGCCCAAGGAGGGAATCTTGGATGATCTCCATCTTTATTATTTTTGCCGTTTTTATTTTATTTTATATCAACAAGATGACAAATTCGCTTTGTCTCCAAAAAGAGATTCCTGAGGAACGGCAGCCCAAAGTATTCAGAACCATTAACATTCTTATTACCATATTGCTAATCTCTTCTTTTGTAGAAATCTTGTATGCTTAGGATATCCTGAGAGCTCTTAAACATGAGCAAAAGCGGCGGAAATTTTCCGCCGCTTTTTTATATACATTAATTGTAAACATCAAAAGCTTAGCAAAAACAAGCAGCTCCAATGATGATTAACAAAATGAACAGCACGACAACTAACGCAAAACCTCCGCCACATCCATGTCCTCCAGACATATGGTTGCCTCCTCTCAAATTCTGGCACAGGGCCCTCTTTGACTAGACCCTATGCCCATCTTAGATTACAGCCACGCGCATCCTACAATGATTAATAAAATAAATAATACAACGATTAGCGCGAAACCTCCGCCGTATCCAGCACCCATGGATAACACCTCCCCTTCAGGTCGCTACCATATCCTATTCATTTGCCTCTGTGGTCGGATAGGCTTATATCCCGGCTACCCTAATTTTTTTTAGGTGTTTGAACCTCCCATCAGAGGGTTCCATGTATCATATGTACAATTGTCCTGAAGGGGATGGGCGAATACCCAGATTTTTATAAAAAACGCTGTGTTTATCGACCAAACATTACTTTCTTCTTTTGTTATTTTTTACATTTATGGTATAGTAGGGATTGTGATAAATGCAGGCTCTGTGAAGGAAATTGCTGTTATTGAGAAGTATAAAAATTCCAGTTCCAGCTCACCAGAGCCGAATTGAAAATTAATTTAGGAGTGTTCAACATGAAAAAATGGATGCTATCCCTCTCCATTGCAGCCGGAGTAATTGGATTAAGTGCATGCAGCAGCACCGGCGGGGAATCAGGAGATGTTGTCGTTGAAACAAAGAGCGGAAACATTACGAAGGACGAGCTTTATGAAGCAATGAAGGAAAAGTACGGCGAACAGGCGCTCCAGGAGCTCATTTATGAAAAAGTTCTTTCTGATAAATACGAAGTAACAGACGAGGAACTTAACGAGAAAATCGACGAATTAAAACAGCAGCTTGGCGCTAACTTCGAGATGGCGCTTATGCAATATGGCTATAAGGATGAAGAAGACCTAAGAGAAACTTTCAAAACAGGCTTGCTTCAGGAAAAAGCTGCTATTAAAGATATTGAAGCAACAGAAAAAGAAGTTAAAGAATACTACGATAACTACAAACCGGAAATTAAAGCACGCCATATCCTTGTAGAGGATGAAAAAACTGCTGACGAAGTAAAGAAAAAGCTGGACGAAGGCGGAAAGTTTGAAGACCTGGCCACAGAATATTCAAAAGACCCAGGATCTGCTGCAAATGGCGGAGATTTAGGCTGGTTCGGCCCAGGTAAAATGGTTCCTGAATTCGAGGAGGCAGCTTATGCCCTTGATGTGAACGAAATCAGCGCTCCTGTTAAATCTGAGCATGGTTTCCACATCATTCAAGTAACAGAGAAAAAAGAGAAAAAATCATTTGATGAAATGAAGAAGGAAATGGAATATCAAGTGAAAGTGTCCAAGCTTGACGGCGAAAAAATTCAGCAGGCAATGGATCGTGAATTAAAAGCTGCTGATGTTGATATTAAAGATAAGGAACTAAAAGGAGTTCTTGAAGAACCGGAAGCTGGGGCTGAAGGTGAAGCAGGGACTGAAGAAAAATAATGAATAACGGGGCTCCAGGCTGGAGTCCCGTTTTTTATGTTTTTTAGATGGATTCCAAATCAGCCTGCAGATTGCTGAGTGGATTTCCGCTCTTCTTTTTCCCTTTCAAGACGCTTCATATAAATTTCACCCTCACGTTCAATGCTGTCCTGCTCCACCTTTTTCTCTTCCCTGCCCGTCGTCACCGCCATATATGCACTTACAACGATTCCGGCTGCAACAAAATATACCCAAATTGGAATCATCAGTTTCCCCTCTTTCTTTTCATAATGGTTGTCCATTTACTATAAATGTATGTTAAACCAGGAAAAATATGATAAACAGGAAAAAAGAAAAGCGCCTTGCCCACGAAGGAACGCAGACTAAGATCGCCACGTCCTTTGGCAACTTCTGCATGACCCGCATCCTCCCGAAAGCTGTCGCTTTCGGTCGTGCGATGATTATGCTGACGAAGTTTTCCTTGTCCTGCGGGCCTCAAGCATAAGTCGGTTCCTGTAAGAAGGCGTTCTTCCATCTGAAAGGAAATGGCTTATGACCCCGAGTCCCTAGGAGCCGCAGCTAGACAAGTTTGTGACCTCGAGGGGGGGGAGGTGCTGGAGCTAGACAGTTATCTAACTTTAGAATTTTATTTGGATATCTATAAAAAAGCCACCCTTTCCATTAGGAAGGATGGCGGTTATTATTTATGAAAACTGGGCTTATAGAATGAACGGTTATCCAGAGCAAATACACGCTCGGAGAACTCTCCTGGTTTCACCCTCTCAAGGGCTCTATCAAGCATGTTCATTTTTGCATCAATGTTATCAATGTAATGAAGAATTTCTGCTTCCTTGATAAGCGGCGGTTTTGGACTGCCCCATTCCGCTTTGCCGTGATGGGATAAAACCATATGCTGAAGGATCATAATCTCTTCACCACTGATTCCCAGCTCCTCAGCAGCTTTTCCAATTTCATTGATCATAATAGTAATATGTCCAAGCAAGTTTCCTTCTATTGTGTAAGATGTTGAAATCGGTCCAGACAGTTCTGTAATCTTTCCTAAATCGTGCAAAATGACTCCAGCGTACAATAAGTCCTTATCCAGGCTTGGATACAAACCGGAAATTGCCTTTGCCAAATCCAGCATGGAAACTACATGATAGGCAAGACCGGATACGAACTCATGATGATTCTTCGTAGCGGCCGGATATTCAAGAAAGTCTTTTTGATGCTTCTTCAATAAATGGCGAGTAACCCTTTGGATATTCGGGTTTTTCATTTCAAATATATATTGAGTGATTTTACTCATCATCTCATCTGTACTTAATGGCGCTGTTTCGAGAAAGTCTGCCAGCTTGACCGGGTCTGTTGGGGACGCCGGCCGAATTTGGCGGATTCTTAGCTGATTGCGTCCACGGTAATTTAAAATATCCCCTGCCACTTTTACAATGGTTTCAGGGCTGTAGTTTTTCGCATCATCATCAGACACATCCCAAAGCTTTGCTTCAATTTCGCCGCTTTGGTCCTGGAAAATTAGGGTCAAAAACGGTTTTCCATTACTTGCAATTCCTTTAGCTGCACTTTTGATTAGCAGAAAAAGTTCGATTTGTTCTCCTACTTCGTAATAAACAATTCCTTTTGACATACGCGCACCGACGCTCCCTTCACGAGGTTGTTTAAAAAGGGCACTATGAATTGGACCAGACAGTCTTTGGCAGCCTCATTAAACATGCAATTCTATTAAACTAGTATACCACACAGACCCTGCACTCTCCTAAATTAATCATGACTTTTGCTCGCTATAAAAACCCATTCACGTTTTCATGAATGGGTTTTTAATGGTATTTGAAGGTTACAGCAAAAGCAGCAATATTGGAATGAATAACGAAAGGATAATTGCAGAAGTTGTCATGGCTATGCACCCCATGGCACCTTCTTCCTCTCCCCACATAAGTGAACGGCTGGCTCCCAGCATCTGTGCTGAAGTGCCCATTGCCAATCCTTTAGCGGCTTTACTATTTATTCCAAGCCACTTCAATAGGTTTGGGCCCAGCATAACGGAAAAAAGACCAGAAAATAGCACAAAGAAAACGGTAAAGGCTGTAGACCCTCCCAAGCCATCAGAGACCGTTAAGGCTACCGGAAGTGTTACTGAACGCGGAATAAGAGATGCAATAATCTCCTGATTAAATTGAAAAACCTGTGACATGATGTAAACCGAAAATATGCCTAAGGAGGTTCCGGCAAAGACTCCTGAGAATATTTTCTTAAGATGTCTTTTCATTAAGGGCCACTCCTTATATAAAGGAACAGCAAAAGAGACAACCGAAAGCTGGAGGAGCAGCTCAAACAGACTGCTTCCTTTTTGATAGACTGTTAGTGGGATGTTGCACAATAGAAGAATGGTAATCAAGAGCGCAGTTCCGGTGTATAAAGGATTTAACCAGCTCTTCTTAAACTTCCTGAAAACTTGCAGGCTTGCGATATAACTGGCAAGAGTCATCAAGATGCACCCTATACTATTGAATAAAACAGAACTCATTTTTGGCGCCTCCTTCTTGTATTCTCATACATTTGAACAGAATACGCTGTGCCCAATAAACAGCAAAAGCTGCTTAGAATCAGGACCAAAAGGAAATGAAAATTTAATAGAGGAATAAAATTGGGAGATAAGAATAATCCAATGACAAAGGGGATAAACAGCAGGGACATGTGTTTAATTTGAAAAGATGCTGCTTTCTCGATCCATTCTAATTTAATTGAATTGGTTACCAATAGGATTAATAACATAAGCATCCCTATGACACTTCCAGGAAGCGGAATATGAAAGAACGCAGCCGCAAAATTCCCTGCAATCAGAAAAATAGCGAGTAACAATACTTGAATCAGCCAGGGCAAATTTTATTCTCCTTCCTAACCGCTTTTTATCATCTTACTGAATAACAAAAGAAAAAACATGATATTTGTAAGGTTTCTTTACACACTTTTTTAAATGTTTATGAGTTTTTGTAAGATTTACTTACCATACATATAAAAAAACTGCCTGTTAATTAGACAGACAGCTTTTCCTTTGCAACGGATTGTATTTGTTCTTCCTGAAAATGCGGCAGAAGATGCTTATGACAGGTGAAAAATAAAATTTGCCTGCCTGTAAGGTTCTTTAACAGGTTAATCATTCTTTCAGTGCGGACATGATCAAAATTCACGAAGCTATCATCTATAATAATAGGGAAGGGATACTTGCCATAAATCGTCATGGCAAGTGCTAGCCTGAAGGATACGTATATCTGTTCAGCAGTCGCCTGACTCAGTTCTTTTGCTTCAAAAACTGCTCCTGTCTTGCTTTCTATAAGGAACCCGCTTCCTTCTTCTTTAGGAAAAATCCGTACATAGCCTCCATTGGTTAAAAAAGAAAGAAATTGCTCTGCCTTTGCCAGCATTTTTGGCAAACGCTCATTTTTAAAACTGTTTATCGTTCTATCTAATATATCCTTGGCAGCAGCATATTTTGCCCAATCCCTTGCCTCTTCTTCAAACTCAGATTTCAGCAAGGCGAACTTATGAAGGAGTTCCGCATAGGTTCCGCCCTCTTCAAGGATTTGAATTTCATATTTGACCTCTGCAAGTTTTCTCTGCAAACCAGGAATGCTTTCCTGGAGCAGAGCAGCTTCTTCACTGACAGCTTGGATCTCTGCTTCTGGTTTTGTTACATTGGAATATTTATTAATTTCTTCCTGTGAAAAAGAGTTAAGATTAATTTGCTTGCGGACCTGTTTAATCTTTTCTTCTAGTTCTGCTAATTTCTGTGCTTCAGCAGCCTTTTCCCTGTACTCTTCGGCTGCATCGGTTCCGGCAAGGGAAAGCTGATGTTCGTAGTCTTTTTGAAAGTGGCTAAGTTCTGCCAGCACTGTGCTGTGTTCTAGCTTTAACTCATGAAGCGCCGCTTCCCTTTCACCCTGCTTAATATGTTTTTCCGTTTCTTCTTTCAGTCTTTCTTTCAATTGATAGCCAATTTCCTGTACACTCCCAGGCTCGCTATCCAATAAGCCTTTTAGTTTATGAAAAGTATGGAGCTTCTCATTGATTCCCTTTTCTGCTGATGCCTTTCTTTCAGCAGTGTATTTCTTTTCCCTATAGAGGACTTTTAACTGTTCAATCATATTAAAAGCTTCACTCAAAAAGGTTTTGGAGATATCATGAGGCAGAAATAGCTGTTTACCCAGCTGCAGCAGTTCATTTTCAAGTTCGGCACATTCATTCTCCCATTTTTCAAATGAGGCAATGACCTTTTCGTATTTTTCATTTGCCTGTTCGAGCTGAAACAGCAATTGGATAAGCTGATTTTGCCGGTCGCTGTCTTTCTTCAGCTGTGCCTCCAGGCTGGCTGCATGCTGAATGTCAGGCTGCTTTAATTTATCAAGCAGTGAGCGTTCTTTTTCATTCAGAGCTTTTATCTCATTTTTAATAAAGCTGTCTTGCCCCTTAGGCTCTTTTTTATTTGCAATGGCAAAACAAAAGGCTGCACCTGCAAATCCTGCACCTGCAATCACCCATGATTCGCTAAAGATTCCCCAGCCGAACAAAGCAGCAAAAAGGACTCCCAAAAAAAACAGCTGCCTTTTCTCCTGATATGTTTTTTGCCGTCTTGTTTCCTGTTCCTTTTTTTCTGCTCTTTGAAGGAACTGAAGTCTTTCCTGTGTATCCTGCAGTTCTTTTTCGATATTATGCCTATCTGCAGTGAAGCTTAATGTTTCCTTAATGGCTGAAAGTTCCTCTTCATTAAGAAGCTGTTCTTTCAATTCGCCAATTTTTCGTTCCGTGTTCTCCAGCACTGACTTTTCATCGTTAAATCGATCATCCAATTCCTGTTTCATTGCTTGAAGACGGTTACGGCGATTTTGCGCATTTTTAACCTTTTCCATCATAAAAACACTCGTATCAACTTGTTCAAGCTGCTGTTCGTCAATTTGAAGATGAAGTCTTTCCTGAAGGTTTAAAATTTCTTCTGTAATATTTTCCAGCTTAATTGATAATTCTTTTTCTTCTTGGTTTAACTTTTCCAAAAACGGCAGCCCCTCTACCGCTGCATTGATGGAATGCTCATGCTTAAGGAGAAAATGATCTGGCTGATTATTTTCCAGCTCTTGTTCCAGGAGGATTATTCTCGATTCCAGACTAGCTCTGCGCCCTTCCAGGGGCTGAATCACACTTTCAAGTTTCTCCAAAAGAGAAAGCCCATTTGCCGGGAAGGAAATGTGTGCAAATTTTTCCCGTTCTTTAATCAGCTCTTGCTCCTCTGCTATTAATGGATATAAGTCCTGCCATTCTTTTAAACGGAAAAGCTCCTGCTGAGCATGGTCCAGCCTCTGATGCAATCTGTTTAAATCGTTTTCAAGATTTTCTTTTTCACGAAGCAACGTCCAATACTGCTCATTATTTTGCTCCGCTTTTTTCAGATCCTGATGCAGCTGCTTCATCTCTTTTAGCTTTACATTCAGAGAAGGCTTTTTTCCGTTTGGTTTAAAGCGGCTTTCCAATTCCTTTTGAAGTATATTTTCCGCAGAAACCAGATGATCCGTTCCCAGTGAACCTGCTGAAAACAAATACCTCCCCAATTCTTCACCCTTCATTTGATTTACATTTTGCAGCCCATGAATATTAAAGGAGAAAATAGATTGATACAGCCCTTTATCAATGTGATGAAGGAGATCGTTTAAAAGCTCTTCCCCTCCCTTTGTTCCATCTTCAAGCAAGACACTCACATCTCCGGATGCTTTTCCTTTAACACGCTCTATGACTGCCTTCCCTTTATCAGGAAAAATTGCGGTAAGCCTGCCGCCATATTTTGCTCCTTCCTTGGGCTCATACCTTAATTCCGATTGGACCTTTGCTGGAAAGCCAAAAAGAATACTATGTATAAAAGACATGATGGTAGATTTACCTGCCTCATTTTCCCCGTAGATCACCTGCAATGATTGAATACCGGTTAGCATAAAGTCAGTAAGCTTTCCATATCCGTAAATATGTATATCTGTAATTTTCAAAGTTCCACCTCCATTCAATGTCCTTAAGCTTTGTGTAGAAGATCCACAAGCAGTGCTTCGGCTTCCTCTGCGATTCTTTGCTTGTCATCCTTAGTGAGCTCACCCAAAAATCTTCTTGCCAGGGGATGTGCATACAAGATCAGGGCACTTTCACTGCCCTCTGCAAAATGACCCGCAGTTTTAAAAAGCTCACTGAAAAAATCCGATTCATGTGCCAGCTTTTCTTTATTCCACATCCTTTTTTCATTCACGGCTAGGCCGGAAATCCATACAAAAGACTCCTCTTCTGCCTCTTCCTCCTGCAAAGATTCGAGCAGCTCACCATTCGTTATGCTTCTTAATTCGTGATCCGACAAGCCTACTTCGTTGAGTGTCAGATTTATAATTGTTCCCTTTCTGTTTTGGCGCTTTTCTTCAATCAAACTTATGCAAAGCTCATAAATCTCCTGATAGCTTTCCGATTTTGAAGCATCTATTTCTGCATTCTCCCATATAACAGGAGCTGCCTCCAGAAACTCCGTCTTTGCACCAGAACTATCCAGCTCAACTAAATAGCATCCTTTGGGACCAGTTTCTTTCCGGTTCCTTCCCTGTATATTACCAGGGTAAATGACGGGTGGCTGGGTGATTAAGATTTCTCGTTTATGTATATGTCCGAGAGCCCAATAATCAAAGTCCTTTTCAAGCAAATCATTTATTCGGAATGGGGCATATTGAGCGTGATCACTGCTGCCTTCAAAAGAACCGTGAAGGATTCCAATATGCAGATCAGCTCCATTTTCCCTGCTATATTGATCGATCATCCGTTCCGCCACATGTCTTTTAGGGTAGCTGAAACCATAGAGGTGAACGGATGTACCATTTTCAGCAATATGCTTTGCCACTTCGACTTCATGGGAAAAGATATGGACATTCTCCGGCAATGGCAAATGTGCCCATCTCCCATCCATATGATCATGATTTCCATGGACCGCATATACAGCAATCCCGCATTCAGCCAGCCGCTCCATCTCTTTCCGAAAACGTGTTTGTGCCCTTATACTTCTGTCTTCACCATCAAACAAATCTCCGGCTAAAATGATAAAGTCTACATTATGGAAAATGGCTGAATCAACTATTTTCGTAAATGCTTCAAAAGTACTTTCCTGGAGCTTTTTAAAAATGGATGGGGGCAAATGCTTCAGTCCAGACATTGGACTATCCAGGTGCAAATCAGCTGCATGAATAAACGTAACCCTTTTCATGTTAACTTCCTTTCATTCCTTTTCTCTCATTTTACCTCATTCAAAAAGCGAATGCACGTTCCTATTCGAAATTAAATTGCTATATGTGCCGTCTGAAAATTTTCCTGAAGTTTGTTTTAGACCGGGAAGCTTGTGCATAAAAATGTACAAGAACTCTTTCCTCGAGGACAGGTTTGCAGCCTCAAGGAAAATATAAAGGGCGGAGTGGTATATTGGGAATTGGAATATATTTAAGTTATGTGTTTCTCGGACTATCTTTGGCAGCTCCAATCGGGCCGGTAAATGCTGTCAGGCTTGAAAAGGGGATAAAAAATGGATTTTGGCATGCCTGGATTGTTGGAGTTGGCTCCATGTTTGCTGATGCCTTTTATATGCTTGTTGTATACCTTGGGCTTGTCCATTTTTTGGACACCCCTATCGTTCAGATCTTCCTGTGGCTTTTTGGAGGATTTATACTCTTATATACAGGGATCGAGAGCATTGCAAATGCCAATAAAATTTCCCTGAGCTATGTGCGAAGCCGGGATTCATTGTTTAAATGCTTTTTTTCCGGATTTATTATGTCCATATCCAGCCCTCTTTCCATTTTGTTCTGGCTGGGTATCTACGGATCAGTTCTTGCAAAAACAGCAGCATCCTATGGAAAAACAGAGCTCTTTTTATACAGTACAATGATTTTTCTGGGTCTCATGCTCTGGGATTTGTTTGTAGCTGCACTGACCACAGGGTTTCGCCGATTCCTTACTTCAAAAGGAATTATCGTCATCTCGATTCTTTCAGGAATATCGCTGATTGGATTTGGGCTTTATTTTGCATTCGAAGGATTAAAGGCATTGTTTGCATAAGAAAACCCTATTGAAAAAAGCTCTTTTCTAAAATACGGAGCTTTTTTCAATAGGGCCTATTCTTAGAGATAGTAATTTTTCTTATAAATTCTGTCCGTTGATTTCCAATGCAGGCACTTGCTTTCCCTGGGGCGTGAGGTGAGCTTCCTCGACACTCTGTGTCTGCGGAGGCTCACCTGATCCGCTGCTTCCTCATGACATTGAATAATCTTCCCAGAATCAGCGGCTCACAAAGAAAATGCGTATGCATTTTCGAGGATCAGGCGCCGTCCGCTCCAACCAACTCAGTGGTTAAACTAAATTAACCGTCTTCAAGACATAAACTTTGATAAACAGCCTGTTTATTCGTTTTTAGTAAGCTGTAATGCTTTTTTGATATCTTTAAAGGAATTTGACTTCCCATACATCAATACTCCGCCCCTGTAGACTCTCGCTCCGAAGACAGCCAGTACTATTATGGCAGCCAGCAGGATCACGATCCCGAGAATTGGCTCCCATACAGGCAGTGACAGCATCCCCACTCTCATGAACATGAGCATGGGAGTGAAGAATGGAATATAAGAGGTGATTGTTACAAAAGATGCTTCCGGCTGGCCTAAGCCAAACATAGCAATCATAAAGCCTGCTACAACCATCATGGTCATTGGAGTAATCATCTGCTGGATATCTTCAATCCTGCTTACCAGCGAACCAAGAAAAGCAGCCAGTGTGGCATAAAGGAAATATCCAAGAATGAAAAAGATGATTGCATAAGCGATGGTCGAAGCCGGAATGTTTCCAAAGCCAAAGAATTCAAAAAAACCGCCTTCCATCGTATCAAGATTTTGTTTGACTGAAAAATAGCCTACTAATAGAATAAGTGCCATCTGTGTCAGGCTAAGCAGCCCAATCCCCAATATTTTCGCGAACATCTGCTTGATTGGAGAAACACTGGATATTAAGATTTCCATGACACGGGAAGACTTTTCTGTTGCTACTTCCATGGCAATCATATTGGCATACAAGATTACAGCAAAATAAATGATAAATAATAGAACATAAACAAGCCCTCTTGCCTGATTCAATTCTTCTTCTGTTTTGGCGTTTTCTTCAAGAGCGGTCTTATCAAAAGGTACCGGCTCATATAGCTTGCTTAATTGCTCTGGACTAAGATTAATTTGAGTGGCAGCCATTTGTGTTTTCAGCTGCTGCAGCCCGCCCTGCAATTCGGATGGGATGGCTGAATCGGCTATGCTTCTGGCTTTATAGGCCGCTTCAGGGAGCTCATCTGTGCTAAAGGATAACAGCAAAAGCCCTTTATAATCTCCATCTTTAACAGCAGTTTCCCCTTCTGCCTCAGACCCTTTGTATTCAATTAAAGTTATCTTGTTATTTAGGGCATCCATTTGTTCCTGAAGAGGAGTTAACAGCACACCAGTCTCATCGATCACTGCAACTCTTTCTTCATCATCCTTATTAAAATAATCAATAATACCTGATAAATTGGCAAGCCCTGCAACAATCACCACAGTAATGAGTGTCGTTGCAATAAAAGACTTGGTCTTCAGCTTGCTTAAATAAGTATGAAGAAGGATCGTCAAAAAATTATTCATAGGAAGCACCAGCCTTTTCTATAAAAATATCATTCAGGGACGGCTCTTCCAGTACAAATTTACGGACAAAACCCTTCTCTGCAACCTCCCTGAAAATGTCTTCAGCTGCTTCTTCTCCGGAAATCTGCAGCTGAATTCCCTCAGCTGTCTGCCTGGCTTTCACCACTCCCCTGCTATCCGCCAAAAAGCTTAAATCATAGTCTGCGTGGATAACAAGATTCTTCCTTCCAAATGAACGTTTAATTTCTTTTAGAGACCCGTGCACAACAGGCCGTCCTTTTTGCATGATGCATAAATGCTCACAAAGTTCTTCTACATGTTCCATCCTATGGGAGGAAAAAACAATCGTTGTGCCGCTATCCTTCAAATCCAGCACAGCATCCTTCAGCTGTTCTACATTAACCGGATCCAGCCCGCTGAATGGTTCATCCAATATTAATAGCTTAGGCTTATGTATAACTGCAGTAATAAACTGGATTTTTTGCTGGTTGCCTTTTGATAGCTCTTCAATTTTTTTATTGGCATATTCGGGAACCTTAAAGCGCTCAAGCCAATATGTTAATTCCCTTAAACAGTCTTGCTTTGCCATCCCCCTCAGCTTAGCTAAATAGACTACCTGATCCTTGACCTTTAGCTTTGGATATAGGCCTCTTTCTTCGGGAAGGTAGCCTATCAGCGGACTAGTTGAATAATCAATTGGATTTCCATTCCACGTAATCTTTCCCCCGCTGGGATCCAATAGCCCCAATATCATTCGGAAGGTAGTCGTTTTACCGGCGCCATTCGCCCCCAGAAACCCAAACATCTCACTTTCGGGAATAGTTAGAGATAAATCATCAACTGCAGTAAACTTACCAAAACGCTTTGTTACATGTTCAAGCTCTAAAGCCATATCGAACTCCTCCTTTGCCTAATAGGTAATACGGCCATAACATAAAAAAAGGTTCACTATTTTTAAAAATTTAGCATTTTAATTTACGGCATTTCTTTTAAAAAATATTTTGCACATTTATAAAAATTATGCAAGAATAATAGTAACTATCTGAATTTTATAATAAAGGAGTATCTTATTATGAAAACATACAAGCTAACTGCATTTGAACAGGACGGAGAAAAGATATTGGATGAAGCATTTCAGGCAGCTACAGATGACGAAGCTAAAAGTGTGGGAGAAAACCTCCTTAAGGAAAAAGGTTTGGATGAAAAAACGCACCGCTGCACCTCACCGGCCGGCAAGCTGATTTTGTTTCATAGATAACAAGAAAAAACGGAAGCGCCTTGTCCGCCCCTGCACCTCGAGGGGTAGGCGCTTCTCCTAAAAGCTAAAGCTATGAGCCGTGAGAGATTGATGCTGTCAAAGCGTTCCTTTTGGAGCAGGACAGCTTAGATAGTTCACCGATGTACATTCAGATTAGAAAAAAAGCAAAGGGCTCAGCTCTTTGCTTTCTTCTTTCCATTCTTATTTCCCCTTAAACACAGGCTTTCTTTTTTCGATGAAGGCCTGGATTCCCTCTTGGTGATCTTCTGTTTGCCTCATTTTATGCTGGCCGAGCTTTTCAAGCTCAAGCACTTTCAGCAGAAGGGGGCGGTTTTTATCAGCAAGAATTTTCTTTGTCTTAATCATTGCTTCAGTTGGGCTGTTAAGCCATTTGCTCAATTTTGCATCAACAGCATTATTTAAATCAGCTTCTGCTATTTCGTGAATCAGCCCCATTTGTAAAGCCTCATTTGCAGTCAGCACTTTTCCTTCCCAGATTAAATGCTTGGCTTTATCCTCGCCGATTCGCTGCTGCAGGAAGAAGTGAGACCCTCCATCAGGAATTAATCCAATTCCAATAAAATTCATGGCAAGCTTGCTGTTCTTGTCTGCCAAAATATAATCAGTAGCCAATGCCAGACTTAAGCCCAAACCAGCTGCTGCGCCTGTTACAGCACTGATTGTCAGCTTCGGCATGCTATAAAGAGACACAACCAGCTCGTTGATGCAATCCATCACAACAGGGAAATCGCTTTCATTTGTTTCCAAAAGCATTGTTTTAATATCTCCGCCTGAGGAAAATGCGCGGCCCTTTCCTTTTAATACAACGATATCCACCTCATCCATTTGGCTTATATCCTTCATCGCAGTCAAGAGCCCCTTAATCATTTCCACATTCAATGCATTCAGTGATTCCGGCCTGTTCATCTCAACTGTGGCCACTCGGCCATCAAGCTGTACGCTGACAGTATCAGTTACAAAGTCTGTTGTCAAAATCCTTTCCCTCCTTTTTGTGCTTCTTCTATTATAAAGAGTATTATTATATTTAAAAAGCGTTTTGTCTAAAAATTTTTAATTTTGTCACTTATTAAGGTATTGTGCTGTATTCCAAAACCTGCACAAAAAAACAGCATCCTCAGAAGGATGCTGCACTATATTTACTTTGCATTACCTGTATATTCTTTTTGGACCTGATCTCTTAAAGCCATTTTGAGGAATTTTCCTACAGATGTTTTTGGTATTTCTTCAAAGAAAAGAATTTCATCCGGAAGCCACCATTTTGCAAATTGCGGCTTTAGGAATTCATAAAGGTCTTCTTTTGTTGTCTGTCCTTTAAATGGCTCTTTCAGAACAACGCATGCCACCGGCCGTTCCTGCCATTGCTCATGCGGGACAGCAACAACCGCAGCCTCAAATACCGATTCATGAGCCATCAAGGCATTTTCGATATCAACAGAAGAAATCCATTCCCCTCCGCTTTTAATCAAATCTTTTGTCCGGTCAACAATTTTCATAAATCCTTCTTCATCAATGGTTACGACATCACCCGTGTAGAGCCAGCCATCTTGGAACGACTCATCTGTCCGCTCGTCCTTGTAATATTCAGAAGCAATCCATGGTCCTCTTATGGCGAGTTCCCCCATTTCCTTTCCGTCCCATGCTGCTTCGCCATCCTTGCCGGCAATCTTCATTTCCAATCCGGGGACAAGTATGCCCTGCTTGGCTTTTATGTCCAGCTTCTCATCCGGTGATAACTCTTCCTGATAGCTTTTTAAAGTCGAAATAACAACAAGAGGGCTTGTTTCAGTCATTCCGTAAGCATGCATGAATGGAATATTGTGTTTTTGCTCGAAAGCTTTAATCATGCCTTTTGGTGCAGCCGATCCTCCGCACAGAACCGATCGGAGTGAACTCATGTCATATTTATTTTCATCCAGCTCTTTTAATAATCCGAGCCAGATTGTCGGTACTCCGGCTGTTATCGTAACTTTTTCTGATTGGATAAGCTCAGCCAAAAGTTTAGGTGTAAAATATGGGCCCGGCAACACAAGAGTCGTTCCAAACCAGACAGCAGCAAAAGGGAGCCCCCATGCATTTACATGGAACATCGGCACTACCGGAAGGGCGATATCTTTCTCGCTTACCGCTGCACTATCTGCCATTCCCAGTGCCATACTGTGAAGGACGATGCCCCTGTGGGAATAGACGACACCTTTAGGATTGCCTGTGGTTGCTGAGGTATAGCACATTCCAGCTGCTGAATTTTCATCCAGATCATCAGGATATTCGTATGCACCGCTTGCTTCATTGATAAGCGTTTCATAGTGATAAACCGGCGAAAGAGTAGTCTCAGGCAATTCATCTTCATCAGTCATAATAATGAAAGCCTTGACCGTTTTCAGTTCATCCTTAACCTTCTCAATTAAAGGGACAATATCAGGATCAATCAAAAGCACCTTATCTTCAGCATGGTTAATTATATAAGTAATATGCTGAGGTGACAGTCGTATATTAATCGTATGAAGAACGGCTCCGCTGCATGGAATGGCAAAATAAGCCTCCAGGTGGCGATGATGGTTCCAAGCAAGTGTCCCGACCTTGTCCCCTCTTTCCACCCCTATGTTTTGCAGGCTTTCTGCCAGCTTCCTTGTCCGTTCTGCAATCTCCTTATATGTAAATCTCTGAATTCCGCCGGCTGTTCTTGAAACGACTGTTTTCCTTGGAAAATACTTTTCTGCACGCTTTATCATTTGCGTCATAGTCAAAGGTGTCTGCATCATCATTACAATTCCCCCTTTTAGAAAACGCTTACATTTGTATTCATATAATTCTATGATCTTTATTACCTATATTCATTCTCTTTATTTTCAGTAATTCCTTTAATTTCTTTCTGAATTTTCTAAAATATAAACTTTAAAAAAACCCCCGCCTATTCGGCCAGGGATTCGTGTTTATTAAAAAGTTCTTTTAATATTTTCAATTTCTCGTTTGTATAATGCTCAAAACTGTCATTATACGATTTAGGATCCTTCGGGTTTGCAAAATGAGTAATTTTCCCTGTCTGAGGATCAATGAACTTACTGGAGGCCCCGCATCCGAGCCCGATGATTGTCTGCTGTTCTTCCATAATCATGATGTTATAGATGCTTTCCTGATTCGGAAGGGCATAGCCGACATTTTCAAGATTGCCGAGAATATTTTTCTGACGGTAAAGATAATAAGGATGGTAATTATGCTGTTTTGTCCAATCCTCAGCCATGTCCATCATTTTTTCAATTTCTTCCCGCTCGGCAACTTTATATTTTTGCTTGTTCTTCGTCATTTCCGAAGCCCGTTTAAAGGATAAAGTATGAACTGTCAGAGATTCCGGCATTAATTTCTCAGTTTCATCCAAAGTATGCGAAAATTCCGGCACACCTTCTCCAGGAAGCCCAATAATCAGATCCATATTGATGTTATTCATTCCCATATTGCGGGCCAGATGGAACTTATCCACGGTTTCTTCCACTGTATGGTGGCGGCCAATGGCTTTCAAGGTCTCCTGAATATAGGACTGAGGATTGATGCTGATGCGGTCAATGTTCCATTTTTTCAGCACTTCAAGCTTTTCGGGTGTGATTGTATCCGGACGTCCGGCTTCCACAGTGACCTCCCGTATGTTTTCGACATCTGGAAAAGAGTCGTACATTTCCTCATAAAGCATATCCATCTCTTCCGCCGTAATGCTTGTCGGAGTCCCTCCACCATAATAGACAGTAGTAATTTTCACATCATTTTCTTTCAGCCACTCGCCAATTTTACGCATTTCGAAATGCAGGCCGCCAAGGAACGAGTTTACTGAACCCTGCCTGCCATTAATCGCATATGCAGGAAAAGTGCAATACGCGCATTTTGTCGGGCAGAATGGAATGCCAATATATATGCTGACTTCATTTTTTAAGTTATAAAGATCCGGTACGACAGCAAGCTGCCTGTCTACGATATTCTGCATAAGCTGGATCTTTTCATCTGTAATCAAATACTCTTCCTTAAGCTGCTGATGGGCTTCATGGAGAGGTGTCTGATGCTGTATGGCACGGTGAAGCAATTTTGTGGGACGTACCCCAGTCAGAATTCCCCACTTCTGGGTAATGCCTGTCCATTCCTGCAAAACAGTCAGATATACGTGGGATACTGCATTTTTTATTTGTTTAAAATTCTCTTTTTCTGTCTCAGACGGTACGAATTCCTTCTCAAAATTCGCTGAATGATTCTTGCCATCTTTATCAGAAAGCTCTGCAATGGCTTTAATGTGCTTTCCATGTTCAAGCTGAAGATTAATTGTAAGGTCGGCTGCATCATTCTCACCCAGCATCACTTCACATTCTTCAAAAAAGAGGTTCCCGATCAGCCGGAGCGGACGATGGAAACGTTCATCCTGTACACCTAAAATTGAAATGTTCAAATTGATCACCTTTTTTAGAAAATATATTAATCTGCCGATGTCTTTGTTTTCTTAGGGGCAGCTGCATAGTGTCTATTTTTCATGTTGACAAACTTCTTTTAGTGTACAGAAATGGGGAAACAAGGTCAATATAAGGGAAATGATTCCTAATGGATACCCAGTATCGCAAAGCAAAAAAGAGCCGATTTCTAATCGAGCTCTCTTTGATTGATTTTATTTTAATAGATTCATTTTCTTCAGGAAATCAATTGGATGCTGTTTGCGGAAATGTTCTTTGACCATGTAGCTTACACCGTTCTGGTCATTGGATCGTGTCAGCCAGTCTGCTGCTTTTTTGACTTCGGCAGGTGCATTACCCATAGCCACACCGAGGCCGGCGGCTTCAATCATTTCCAGATCATCCTCCGAGTCGCCTATAACGACCATTTGGTTTCGGGAAATTCCGAGATGTTCACATAAATAGAGCAAACCATTCAGCTTTGAAACTCCGGCAGGTACAATATCCATCCGCAGATCACTTAACTTAATGACTTCTACATTTTCAAACATGCCCCTAATGGCTGCCTGGACATCCTCAAGGTCGTCTTTATCTTCAAAATACACTTCAATTTTTGGCGGTGTGACCGGCTCATCTAAAATGGTATCACTTAATGAATCCACAAATTGCTGCGAGTAAAAAATGGGATCGCCGGTTGTAAAAACAGTTTTAGCAAGCATATTGGTATTGAGCTTGGTTTTGTTGGCAAGGGAATATTTTTCGTGCACCAGCCTGATTTGACAGGTAAAGCCTTCAAGCAGGCGCACGATTTCAAACGTTTCATCTTCCTGTATCCTTTTTACAAATATCGGCTTTTCCTGAGAAGCTGCAATATAAGCTCCCCTGTGTGTGACCAGCAAGGAATTGATTTTCAATGCTTTGGCCGCTTTTTTCGCGGATGGAAAGCTTCTGGATGTGACAAGTGTTACATAAATTCCTTTTTGCTGCACATATTCAATCGCTTCTTTTGTTGATTTATGAAGTCTTCCATTTGATTGGAGTAGTGTTCCGTCAATATTTAAAGCAAGCATTCTATATATCATCCAATTTGCCCCCTATTCTCGGTGTAAAATTGTCCTATTACACTTTTATGAAGGGAAGGATTGGATTAGAACATGACATGGACAATGCAGAAATTTTTTCATAGCTTATCTGTGTTATTGAAGGCGTTTATCTGTTTTCATTGATCATTTGATTTAAAGAATTGTAAATTAGTCATTTACAATTTGGATGCTCCGTATTAAGATGGAGTCAATAAAAACTGCATATCTTATTTTGCACTAGGGGAGCTTTTTGGCTGAGAAGAACAATCCGTTCTGACTCTTATCACCCGATCTGGATAATACCAGCGTGGGGAAGTGCAGGTGAACGGCTATCATTTCTAGTGTATTGATATCATTCAACTGCATTTCCTTTTGGGAATGCAGTTTTTTAATTTTATATAAACCAGGAGGATGGCAAAATGCAGGAAAATTTCTTATGCGGAACCAGCGAGATTACAGGGTGCAGGTTTTCGATTTATCCAATGACTGACAGGTTTGTGGATGTTATTTTATCTGCTCTAAAAGAAGTGGATACAAGCAAGGTATGGATGGAAACAGATGATGTGAGCACTTGTGTGCGCGGCAGGTCCATTCATGTTTTTGATGTAGTCAAAGCGATTTATCTTGAAGCTGCTAAGCATGGTGATCATGTAGTATTTAACGGCACATTTTCAAATGGATGCCCTGGCGATACTGCCGGAGATGCTTATCTTGCTGAAAATGAAGAGAAGGCGAATGAAAAAAAATCTGCTGGAATCAGCCAGGAAGTCGCTGTCCAGTTCGCACTTTATCCGATGGGGATTCCTGGATACATGAACGTCATTATGAACCAAGTCGAGCTCGCAAAGGCACAGGGAACGTTTACTGAAGGAGTGCATTATGCTTCAAGATTAGATGGGAATGCACACGATGTTTTTAAAACGCTGGAAGATGCTTTCGAAAGCTGTAAGAAAAGCGATTCCACTCATATTGTCATGACGGTTAATATGTCTGCAAACAGTCCTTCCAAGAAGGGGGCTGTGTAAAATGCTCGAAAAATGGAAGCTTCGTGAGGTCATTGTCCTATCTGTACTCGCTGTTGTGTTTGCAGTTGTATACCTGGTGTTCATGCAATTTGGCAACGTGTTATATGGGATGTTTGGCTTAATTGGCTATGATCTGATTTTTGGCATTTGGTTTATTGTTTCAATCATCGCAGCGTACATAATCAGAAAACCCGGAGCAGCCTTTTTATCGGAAACCATCGCAGCGGCCATTGAAGTCATGATTGGCAATGCAGTAGGCCCTCGCCTGATTCTTTCAGGCATGATTCAGGGGATTGGAGCAGAAGCTGTTTTTGCGGCAACTAAATGGAACAATTACCGGACATGGGTTTTAATTGCTGCCGGCATGGGTTCTTCTGTTACAAGCTTTATTTGGGGCTATTTCATTTCCGGCTACGCAGCCCTCTCACCCGGTTATGTAACTGCCATGTTTTTTGTGAGACTGGTTAGCGGTGCTTTGCTCGCTGGATTGCTGGGGAAATGGCTGAGTAAGAGTCTTGCTAAAACTGGGGCATTAAACAGCTTCCCTATCGGAAAAGAGCTGAGAAGGGAAAAATCACAAAATGGCATTTCAGCATAACCAGCCTTTATTAATAACAGAAAAGCTGTCCTTCCGGCATGAAGATGTGAAGAATCCTGTTTTTAAGAATGTGAATTTCAGCCTTAATTCAGGGGAAGCTGTTCTATTATTGGGACCCAGCGGCTGCGGAAAAAGCACGCTTGCTTTCTGCTTAAATAAATTGTATCCGGAAGCCGTTGATGGCGACTTGGATGGCACCATTTCCTTCAAAGAAAAGATACTGGATGAATTCCCGCCAGGTGAAATTAATCAGCACATTGGCATTGTGTTTCAGGATCCTGAAAGCCAGTTTTGCATGACAACAGTTGAAGAGGAGCTGGCATTCGGCCTTGAGAATATGAAAACACCTCCTGCAGAAATTGAGAACAAGATTGATGAAGCACTGGAACTTGTTCATCTTCTGCCATTTAAGCACGCCTTAATCCACACCCTTTCGGGGGGACAAAAGCAAAAACTTGCACTTGCATGTGTATTGTCATTAAAACCGGATATCCTGATTTTGGATGAACCGACAGCAAATCTTGACCCGGCTTCAAGCTATGAACTTACCCGTATCATCAAAGAGCTAAAAGAGGAGCAATCCTTTGCCCTTCTAATCATTGAGCACAAGCTGGATGATTGGATTGATTTGACCGACCGCTGTGTGGTGCTAAACCGGGAAGGCGAAATTTTATTTAATGGAAGCACTGCAGACTGCTTTAATAAATATGCAGAAGAACTACTGCTTGAGGGTATCTGGCTTCCAAGCACAGTAAGAGCAGGTCTATTAGGAAAAAAGGCAGGGATTTACAAAGGGGAAAAGCTTCCGTTAACTGACCGGGAATTAATTGCTGGATTTGTAAATCCCTATGCTGCACTTCAGATTTTAGATAACAGGAAGACTATACATCAAGTCTTTGAAGATCAGGTCATCCTGTCGGCGGAGAATCTTTCTTTTCATAAGAATGGGAAGGATTTGCTTAAAAATATTAGTTTTTCAGTTAGAAAAGGTGAATTTGTGGCAATAGCCGGTTCAAATGGATCTGGAAAAACAACGCTTTCCAGACTGCTTGCAGGATTATATGCTCCATCCAAAGGCAACATCCTTTTTGATGACCGCTCCCTTTCCCAGTGGCAGGAGCAAGAGTTAAGACTAAAATTAGGATACGTTTTTCAGAATCCCGAACACCAATTTATTGCAGATTCTGTTTATGATGAAATTGCCTTCAGTCTGAAAATACAGAGAATGACAGATGCCGAAATACAAAAAGTGGTTCAAGCTGTTCTGCATCAAGTGAACTTGCTCCAGCACGCTGACATGCATCCTTTTTCCTTAAGTCAGGGACAGAAGCGGCGGCTTAGTGTTGCATCGATGCTGGTGAATGAACAGGATTTGCTGCTCCTTGATGAACCAACATTTGGACAGGATGCCAGGACCTCTGCTGACCTAATGGCGCTTTTGGAAACAAGGATCCATAGCGGAGGCTCCGTGGTGATGATCACTCATGACATGGAAATCCTGCATTCCTATGCCGATAAAGTGATTGTCCTTTCAGAAGGAGAGAAGATATACGAGGGATTGCCTGATTCATTATGGAAGGAACATGAGATTATGAAAATTGCTTCTCTAAAGGTTCCTTACACAGAAAAACTCAGGAACGAACTGGCTGCCGTGGAAGGGATGAACAAGCTTGCTCTTACATGAATTTAACCCAAGCATAAAAGCTCTGACTGTGATTGTCTGTGTATTGATTTTGTCCGTTTTCTTTGACCCGGTTACTCCTTTTCTGACCTTAGTGGTGACTGCAGGAACCACCTTTATTTTTGGTAATGTTTCATTCAAAAGATGGATTTTGCTTTTCTCGCCATTTATCTTCATGGCTATAATATATATTTGGTCAGCTATGATTTTTTCAAAGACTATTGAAGGTGAAACCATCCTATGGACATGGGGGATCTTCACATTGACTGAAGAGGGCTTTCAGCGTGCCCTATCTCTTGGAATGAGGGTTTTAAGCTTTACCTCGCTGTCCCTTCTGTTCATTTTAACCACCAAGCCGACAGAGTTCCTGCTAAGTCTCATGCAGCAATGCCGGCTCTCTCCAAAGCTTGCATATGGAATCATGGCAGGATATCGATTTCTGCCATTAATGAAAGAAGAATTTGAGATTATCAGAAGCGCCCACCGGATTAGGGGGATACCCAAAGCCCGGACACTTTCTGAAAAAATGGCAGAACTTAAGAGGTATTCAGTTCCTCTTCTTGCCGGAGCGATTCGTAAAGCTGAAAGGACGGCAATGGCGATGGAATCAAAAGGGTTTACCGGAGATAGGAACCGGGATTTCTATCAAAAAATTTCAGTTTCCTGGAAGGATTGGGCATATTTCGCCTTTTTTATAGGTGCAGTGCTGGCAAGTGCCTATATTTCATGGCTATTCGGCTTTCTGCAGCTTTATAATGGCGAACTTTAGAAAGTTATGTGCGAATGGCATTTATTTATGTGCGGATGGAGGAAGTTTATGTGCGGATAAGATTTTTTCTGTGCACCTAGGCCCAATTTATATGCGCACAGCTGATTTCAAGTCAGATCCACATTAGAGTCCGCAGGAAAATTCCATAAATTACCACATGCAACTATGAATAAATCTTATTTTCTCTCCTAAAGCTATTAGTGTAACAATCAAGAAAACTACACCAAGGAGATGATTTACATGGCAAGAAACAGCAATTCTAATCAGCTTTTAGTATCAGGAGTCAGCCAGGCAATTGATCAAATGAAGTATGAAATCGCAACAGAATTCGGTGTGAACCTTGGCCCGGAAACATCTTCAAGAGCAAATGGATCAGTAGGCGGAGAAATTACAAAGCGCCTGGTGCAAATGGCTGAGCAGCAGCTTGGCGGAGCACGCTAGTCTTTTTCGTGCAATCATAGTAAAATAAAAAACCGCTTCCAGCCAATCCTGGAAGCGGTTTTTCACTCCCCTATTTAAGCATTTGCAAAATATCTTCCACTGCCTCAAAAAGTGATGAGGCCTGAATATCTGCACTTGTTGGATCAGAGCCGATGAAAACAGTTTTACAGCCGGCCTTCTTGCCTGCCTCAATGTCCCGCTCGTGATCGCCTACCATAATGCTCTTAGCCAGATCAAGATGGTGCCTTTCCGCCAAATCCACCAGCATGCCTGCATTTGGCTTACGGCATTCGCACCCTGCTTTTGGTTTATGAGGGCAATAGGCCACCTCTTTAATATGACCGCCTTTTTCTGCAACAAGCTCCTGCAGTCTTTCATGGATTCTCCTTAGCTCTCTTTCTTTCAAAAAACCGAGTCCTACGCCGCCCTGATTGGTCACAACAAAAATCTCATATCCAGCTTGGGTCAGCTCTGCCACAGCTTCTGCTGCCCCTTCAAGTAAGTATAACTGCTCAGGCTTATTAACGAATTTCACCCTCTCTGATAAAACCTCGTTCAAAACGCCGTCCCGGTCCAGAAAAATGGCTTTTTTCAATTTGCTGCCCCTTTCTTTAAATCAATATCTATCATAAAGGTACCCAAACCTCGTTCAGTTTAATATAAGATGATGCTTTTTCTTATTAAAAAACCCCCGAAATTAATTCCGGGGGTTTCCAATGCTGATTTATTCAACTGCACCATAAAGATCTTCAAGAGGCTTCATGATGATTTTGTTCATTTCTGCAATCATCATGCTCATGCGCTGTTCTGCTTCCATAAGCTTTGAGATTTGGGCGTGCTGCTGTACAAGTGCGACTGTCTTTTGTGCCTGTTCTACTTCTTCCTGTGTAATATCCTGGCCCATCATTTGTTTTTGCTGAAGTTCCATCTGGATTTTACGGAAGTTATCAAACATTGCCTTGGCAGACGGATCTGCATTTACATCATCGTATGCTTGTTTTAATGCCTTATATTCATCGCTTTCCCGCACCGCTTTTTCTAATTCATAGGCTGAATCATATAAATTTACTGCCATAAAAACACTCCTTCCGATTCTCATTCAAAAGGAAAATTCATCTTCCCCGTTTTGAACATCCACTACACTATAACAAACTATGACAGTAAACGCGAGGCGATACCCTTAATTAATCAATATGGCTATGAATCCCTGAATGAGCCCGATAATCCCCCCAAGGAGTACCCCTAAATTAGTAATCATTTTTAACTCGCTTTTTATTATGGAAAAGACCATTTCTTCCAATCGTTCTACCGAAAAATTGCTGACTTGTTCACGGACAATTTCAGCGAGACGAAGTCTTTCCATGAACATTTCAGTTTTTCCTGAAAGCCAATCAGAAAGCATCTGAACACTTTTAGGAGCCAGTTCATCTATTAATACAGTCCTATAAGGGGCCATAAAAGATGATAAAGGCGTTTTAAATAAACTCTCCAGATTAATGACCTTATGGGCAATATTCTTTATTACTGAAAGAATCTGTTCTTTTTCAAGCTGCTCTTCAATAACTGCAGCTTCCATTTCAAGAACTTTACTCCACTCATTTTTCAAAAGGGTTGTAATCAAATCCGACGTTCCCTCATTACTTAAAAACTTTATGATTTCCGGCTGAATTTTATCTGCAATATTGATGTTCCCCATGAACATCTGCAGCATGTTGCTCAGCATTCCGCTGCGTTCACGGACAAAATCATCTGCCATTCTTTGAATTCTCATTTTGCCTTCAATGCTGGAAAAATAATCAATCCCCTTTTGAAGGATCGTTGAACTGATTGCCGGGATTTTTTCATCCATTTTATCCAAAAGAGTCTGAGGAATAACATCTTTAAGGGGCCGGCTCCGATATTCACTAATGATTTTTTCATATTTCTGCTCAATTAATAAGTTAATGCGGTTTTCTGTTTTCGCTTGCCCATCCGTGATTCCAAACGCTTCAAGTATGTCTTCTGCTGATTTTTCCGACAGCATGATAGTTTCAAGCTCTTTTTGTACCAGCCCAGTCATATCACGCTGAAATTGAGCATTGATGAACTTTTTCTTGATGCTTTCCGGTGTCAAAAGATGATTGACAACAAGCTTACCCATCTGATCAGCCATTTCATCCCGTCGTTTAGGAATCAGCCCCGGGGTAAATGGCACCTTCCATTTACCTATGTAAACGGCATTATAAGGTTTAAAGAGCATTTTAATAGCCAGGTAATTAGTAAACCCGCCAATGAGAGCCCCAATTAACATCATCAAAATTATTGTCATTGCAATTTCCATACTCATCTCTACCTTCCTTAAGTTACAAGCGCCTCTCCAGACGCACCATTTTATTGCCCAGAACATACGATATGGCATCAGCTTTTGCCTATTTTTTCATTATACAGTGAAAACTTAGTCAATGGGAGTTTTGCACTTTCTGCCGCAGGTTAAAATTAGCATTCAATTTGTACACAGCATGCGGATTTTTTGAAAAGGCTCAAATAAAGTTTAGCAAATGAGGAATGATCATGTCAGTTTCTTTATTGCCTATTACGATTGTTCCGGTAAAAATGTTTCAGGAAAATCAATTTCGCATTAAAATTAGCCATTCTCTCGTCCATTACTGGAATATTGATTTGCAAATGCCCCATTTGCTGCAGATCGGCAAGCACACCTTTCAGATAACCATTGAAGGAGCAAACATTACGAAAGATGAGCTTGGTTTCAGTGAGCCGCTTCTTCAGGAATGCTGCTTGCCAATTGAAGATCTCCATTTTGTTGCCAGTTATTCCAGAAAGGACCTTACTATTACTGCCGGACCGATTATAGGGCTGATGACAGATTTCAATGATAATGGCGAAGAGCCTGATTTCCGCTCTATTCATTCTTTTTGCGAAGAATTGCATGAAGTTGTTTCAAATATGGGAGGATTTTTTTATGTGTTTCACTTTCGGGACTTCATTGCAGGCAGTCTGCATGGATACTGTCTGCAGGATAGAAAATGGATAAAAAGTCCGGTTCCTTTGCCGAGTGTAATCTATAACCGGATTCACTCCCGAATACTTGAAGCAAGTACCTCTTTTCAATCATTTAAAAACAGCCTCATAAAACTTAATATCCCAGTGTTTAATGACCGTTTTCTATCAAAACAGGAAGTTCATGACCTGCTCTTTTCTGAGGATCATATGCAGCCTTATCTGCCTGATACGGCCATTGCAAATGAACAAACCATCAAAGATATGCTGGCCAGACACAGATTATTATTCCTAAAGCCCATCCACGGCAGCCAGGGCCGGAATATTATCAGGCTAAGTTTAAACGGCGAAGAAATCATGACAGAACTATCGACCGGAAACGGCAGGGAGAATACAATCAATTTCAAAAATTATACCCGTTTTGTACAGTGGTTCCAGCAATACCAAAGAAAATCAATTTTTCTGGCCCAGCAGGCCATCCCTCTGCAAATCTTTAAAAACAGGCAGCTTGATTTCCGGGTGCTCTGCCACAAAAATTTTCAGGATATCTGGAAAGCCACTTCTGCAGTGGCAAGGATTTCTGCTGAGCAGCAATTTGTTTCAAACATTGCCAGAGGCGGTGAAATCATGAAACCTCTCAGAATTTTCTCGTTGCTGTCTGATCAGAAAACAGCGGTTCAGCAGCTGGCCTTATTGAAAGAGCTTGCTGTTGAAACAGCAACAATCATCAGCCAGAAATGCGAAGGGCTTGTCGGAGAACTCGGAATTGATATTGGTTTAGATACAAATGGAAAGCTATGGATCATCGAAGTGAATTCTAAGCCCTCTAAAAATTTCGAAGACAAAGAAAAAAGAGTAAGGCCATCAGCCAAGGCGCTGATCGAATATGCAACGGCTTTATCATTTATCCAAAAAGGAGGATTACAGCATGCTTTCATTCGGAATCATGACATTGAACAAACGGAGTGAACAGTCATATTTTATGGAATTGGCCAGAAGAGCTAATGAATATAACATTAACTGCTTCCGGTTTGTGCCTTCAGATATCAATCCTATTACAGAAAGAATTACAGGTGATTTCTATAACCCTGCTTCAGACGGATGGGAGCCAGCAGAATTTACAGCGCCAGAAATCCTTTATGACCGCTGTTTTTACGGAAATGATTCCCACTCGAAACAATGCATGTCCATCGTGAATTGGCTCAAGGCAAGAAGTGACATCCAATTCCTTGGCTACGGCTTGCCTAATAAGCTTGAATTATATGAAATCCTCTCCTGCACAAACATTTCACCCTATTTGCTGAAAACAGCACCCTATACTGACGCTGACAGGTTTTTAGACTGCCTCCTGCCTGATCATCCCCTCATCTTAAAACCCGCTAGCGGTTCACAGGGGCACGGAATTTATTATATTGAGAAAACAGGCAAAAACATTCTTGTTAAAACAGATAAAAAGAATGCTCAGGTTTCCCGCAGCTTTGAAAGCGCTGAAAAAGCAGCGGGCTGGCTTAATAACCTGACCGCAAAACGGCAGTACCTCTTCCAGCCATATGTGAATCTATCGAACAAGGAAGAACAGCCCTTTGATATAAGGATTTTACTTCAAAAGGACATGAATGGCACCTGGAAGGAGCTGGGCCGGGGCATCCGGGCAGGCAGAAATGGCGGCATCGTTTCCAACTTAAGCACTGGCGGCAGCAATATTTCTTTTGAGGACTGGATTATTGAATACCCATCTTCATTGAGGAGTTTTCTTTGCGATGAGCTTTATGACATTATCGATACTCTTCCCGCTGCGCTTGAACGAAAGCTTCCTCCGCTATTTGAAATAGGAATTGATATTGGAGTGGAAAACAACGGCTCCATTTGGATTCTGGATATTAACTCAAAACCAGGCAGAAAAACCATCCTGAACAGCCAGCCTGAAAAGAAGGAAGAATTATATACTGCTCCCCTTCACTATGCCAAATTCCTGGCAGCCAATAAGGAATTAGAAAGGAGTACGAATCATGAGAAAACAATATCAAATTGAAATTTCCGATTCTGCCTCCAAAACAGTTTATATTCCTAACGAGCTTAACCTTCATACTCATTTGACGAAATTGGCCTTTGGCACACACTCAAAAGATGCCGCTTTCTTACTTCAGAAAACAAAGAAAAACTCCATCGTCATAAGTAAAGATGTGGCAGATGCACTGCATTTCCCTGATCTCAAGATTCCTTTGCATGCATTTGCCAATAAGGGGACACTGTACCTCGGCCCGCTTGTAGGAATCTTCACATCAGGCTTCACCTCCTTTCCTTTAAGGCCAGTCGGGGACCGGACCCTGTTTTTTGCCAAGTTGCTTTCTGTCAAAAAAACGGTTGGAGCAATTCCGTATTTGTTCGGTGACCAGCATATCAACTGGGAACAAGGAACAATCAGGGGGCTTTTCTATCATGAGGAAGGATGGGAAACGTTTGAAGTGCCTTTTCCGAATGTTGTATATGATCGGCTTCCCAATAGGAAAAGCGAAAGAAGAAACGAACTTAAAGAAGTTCGTGACCGCCTGCAGAAAGACTATTTAATTCCCTGGTATAATCCTGGATTCTTTAATAAATTGGATGTTTATGAAAGACTGCAGAACGATGAGGATATTAGTCACTACTTGCCGGAAACCCACCCTTTTTCTTCATTTTCTGTCATTGAAAGAATGCTGGCTGATTATGGTCATGTTTTCCTAAAACCGATTAATGGAAGCCTGGGGCTTGGAATTCATCAAATAATTTATGATAAAAAGGATGGGCATTATTATTGCCGGTATAGAGTTCGGGATGAAAACCGCCTGAGAAAGTTTAACAGTCTGGAAAATTTGATGGGGAATATTTTTGCAGGACGGAGTTTAAGCCGGATGCTTGTTCAGCAGGGAATCCACTTGCTCCGCCATGAACAGAGGACAATTGATTTCAGGATTCATACGAATAAAGATGAAAATGGGGAATGGAATGTAACAGCTTCAGCTGCAAAAATGGCTGGACATGGCAGTGTTACAACTCATGTTAAAAGCGGCGGTGAAATCAAAACCCTGGAAGAATTGTTTGAATCCGATGCTGAAAAAGCGGCAGCAGTGGAAAAATTGAGTGAGGCGGCATTAAAAATCAGCAAGGCCCTGGAACGGAACATGGAAGGAATCATTGGTGAAATCGGCTTTGACTTTGGATTGGACCGAAATGGCCATGTATGGCTTTTCGAAGCAAACTCAAAGCCTGGCAGATCTATATTTAAACATCCTCAACTCCGGGAGTTCGACTTTCTTACCCGCAAGCTTTCGCTTGCATTTGCAGTCTTCCTTGCCGAAGCATCCATTATGAAGCCCCAGGAAATATTCAGATGAAGATTTATTATGACTGGGCCAGCAGGACATGGTTCAGCAGCACCAGCTGTACACTTGGAAGGGATCCTCATCCTTTAAGCACCATTGGACCGAAGGCGGAACAAAATTTGATTTCCTTTTCATTGTCAATGCAAAACGATAATGCAGGACCGGTGATAGGAATCCTGACCGGAAAAGGAAAGGACCAGTCTATCGCAGGCAATGGCCCTTTATTTAAGGCACTGCAGAAAAACATACTACAGCAAAATGGAGTTTCCTTTGTATTTACGGCAGAAGACCTGGAGGCGAATTCCGTAAATGGCTATATTTATTTTCCCCAGCTGGATAAATGGATTGAGGCAAGGTGCCCTCTTCCTCATCTTGTCTACAACAGGGTGCCTTTCCGGAAAATTGAAAAAACAGAAGCTTTTCATAAAGCGAGCCGTTTTTTTAAGGAACATAATATTCCATTTTTCAACCCGGGTTTTCTGGACAAATTCGAAGTTTTCCAGTTATTTAAGGACCATCCCCCGCTGCAGGAGTATATTCCTGAAACCATTCTTGTCTCAGGTCCAAAAGAGCTTAAGAACTTTATCCGCAAATATAATAATATCTACTTAAAGCCCGCAAACGGGTCCAAGGGCAAAGGGATTTATCATTTAAGCCAGCTGGGAAATGGAATGCGATTGAACGGTCTGCACGATTCATTCAGTTACACTGATTATAAAAATTTCTGGAACCAATGGGGTATTCTCCTGACGAATAAACCTTATATGGCACAGAAAGCGATCAGCCCTGCCAGAAAGGAAGGGAAGCGATTTGATTTTAGAATTCTGGCCCATTTCAGCGAAGGCAACTATTCTGTTACAGGGATAGGCATCAGGCAGTCTAAGGAACAGGATATTACAACACACATACCGAATGGCGGTGTAATGATTCCATATGAAAGTGTCCGTACGCAAGAACATGATGAGTTTATTCATTCTGCAGTTGTGGAAGCAGGAAAGCTCCTTGAGAAGACAAAAGGTTTTTATGGAGAATACTCTATTGATGCAGGATTAACTGACCAGGGCACTTATGTAATTTATGAAATAAATTCCAAGCCAATGAGTTTTGATGAAGTCTGGATAGAAGAAAAAAGAATTGAAGAACTGACCCGCTTATTTTTCTCGCTGGCGGGGTTCTGGCACATCAATAAAAATAGCCGTACACCATAGTGTGCACGGCTATTTTTATGCGATTTTTTACAAGTGCCATCCAAAACCGCAAAAGGATTAATAAGTCGTTACAGGGCTTTTCGCTGTCTTCATTTTATCTTTTTTAGAGGCACTTCCGGCGAATGATTTAAACTGGTCTTTAAGCTTTTGGCGTGCCTCCGGATTTCTCATTAAATAAGCTGCTCCAAGTGCCATGGCTGACATCATAAATTTATTGTTTCTCTTCATCATCTTTGCCTCCTTTTAATGTTAAAATGTTTCTATATCTATTCCATTCCCCTTTTGAGGAACATTAAACGGGATATTACAACATCTGGAGGAATCCTAATGCTGACACACTTTCAATTCAAACCTTTATATGAAAATAAACAATTGCCGGGATGGACATTTTCTTTTTATTTTAAAAAGCAAAAAATGACTGGCATCTATCATCCTGACGGCAAAATTGAATGGACTTCCGGTGACCCCGCCGGGCAGGAGGATAGCCTGAAATCCCAAATCCACGAATTAATGTTATTTCATGTGTATGAATGAGAAAAAAGTTAGAGGATCCATGTATGACCTTATAGCTCTTTTGGAAAAATAATCCCGCCAGGATATATCATTTAAAGGAGCGATTCAAACATGGATAAGAAACGCCAGGTTTCAGAGGACGTGAACTATGAAGGCAGGGACAAAGCTTATATGGATATAGACAGAATCATAAACGAAGGTCTTTCTGGAGGCTCCGTTCATGGACGCGGTGATGATGTTAATATTGAACAGGCTAGGGAATTGCATGAGGAAGAACCTCCAAATGAGGCAGACTAATATTAAAAGGCACCTGACTTCAGGTGCCTCTTAATACGGATTAAATTGTATTAATTCTGAATTAGATACCGTTTAGCTCCTGTACCATCGGCTTTCGGGTCTAAGCCAATCCGCCCAAAAGGTTAAAGTACAACCTTTCAGCATGCTCGTCTTATGCTTGAGTCCCACAGGACAAGGAAGGCTTCGTCAGCATAAACATTGCACGACCGAAAGCGGAGCTTTTGGGAGGTGTGAGTCATGCAGACACTGCCACAGGCGTGGCGTTTTTAGTCTGAGTTCCTTTAATAAGCGGGCGCCTTCCACTTTTTTAATCATCTGCTTTTCACAATCATATTCACTGCTTCCTGAATTGCATTCTCCGCATTTTTGCCTTCGTCAGCAGCTTCCCGAATGCATGTCTCAAGATTTTTAGCTACAATATATCCCATTGCACGGTCAACTGCAGAACGGACAGCAGATAATTGCGTTACAACATCCTTGCAGTGTTTTTCTTCTTCCATCATTCGGATAACACCCCGCACCTGCCCTTCCAGCCTCTTCAAGCGGTTTTTCATTTCCGGTGAATATTCCATGAGTCTCCCCCCTTACACTTTCAATTCACTTTATAGAAACATTCACAGAATAAGTTAATTTTTTCAATTAAATTATAACTGCTATAATATAAGAAACACAAAAATTTATCAAACTAAAGGGTAATGATATGTTAAAAAAATTACATGACCAATATCCGGGCTCTCTGCTTGAAAATGAAAAACCTGATTTTAGCTTTTATTCTGATATGTACTGGCTTCATCATGAGGATTCAGGCCAATGGCTGGGCATCCCATCTCAAGAGGTATCAGCAGACAGTCTGATGGTCTTAAAAACTTTATTTGAATTCCATGACTGCTCCATTCACCATGCTCCCGCATCCCAAGCCTGGTTTCAATACCTATTTTCCAATGGGGAAATTCCATCATTAGCAAAAGATGTTCCGTACAGGCTTGTTCAATTTAAGATGTCTGAAGGCGATTGGATACGCGAGGATATGGAAGCTGCTTTTAAAGGTTTTTTTGAAAAGGACATTTTGATTTTATGGAACGGACCAGCTAGAGGAGTCATTGTAGAGGAAGCTAACGCCCCTCTAGCCGAAGAAGAATTCCTTGCTATTTCCAATGCTTTTGAAAGCGATTTTTTTGTAAAAACGGCCTTTTACATCGGCATTCCGAATAGGTTCGAGGCACATTTGCGCAATTATTTTAAAGAAGAACAGCGTTTTTTTGAGCAAGCCTCCTCTTTGCTTCCAGCCGAAAAGGTGCTGAAATACGAAACGCTATTTCCATCTCTTGTCACGGGAAGTATGGATGCAATTTTAAAAAAGAGCCTGCTTTCACGCCTTTCTTTACTGCAAGAAGACTCTGAACTTCTGCACACCATAAAAGTTTTTTTACAGAACAGCTCCAACGTTTCATTAACTGCGAAAAAATTGTATGTCCACCGAAATACGCTGCAATACAGGCTGGATAAATTCACTGAGAAAACCGGCCTTCAATTAAAAGATTTCAACAGTGCCCTGACTGTTTACTTAGCTTGTTTGCTGGTCGAGCAAAAATGATTGAGCACATTGCATAAAAACGCTTTCAGCTTTTTTGTGCAGTTTGGCCATATGGGAAAACCCAGATATCCATTAAACTGTTATTAAGAAAAGAATATTGGGAGGCAACCCTGATGGCAGAATTAAAGCTCGATAATATTTATAAAATTTATGACAATAAAGTAACGGCAGTAGAAGATTTTAACCTTCATATACAGGATAAAGAGTTTATCGTATTTGTCGGTCCTTCCGGCTGCGGTAAATCCACAACTCTCCGTATGATTGCTGGCCTTGAGGAAATTTCTAAAGGCGACTTCTATATCGATGAAAAACGTGTCAACGATGTCCCTCCAAAAGATCGTGATATTGCAATGGTTTTCCAGAACTATGCACTTTATCCGCATATGTCTGTATACGATAACATGGCTTTCGGTCTTAAGCTCCGTAAATTTCCAAAAGACGAAATCGACCGCCGTGTTAAGGAAGCAGCTAAAATTCTTGGTCTGGAGCCTTATCTTGACCGCAAACCAAAAGCATTGTCAGGCGGTCAGCGACAGCGTGTAGCCTTAGGCCGTGCGATTGTCCGTGATGCAAAGGTATTCCTGATGGATGAACCTTTATCAAATCTTGATGCAAAGCTTCGTGTTCAAATGCGTGCAGAAATTGCCAAACTTCATCAGCGTCTTCAAACTACAACCATCTATGTAACCCATGACCAGACAGAGGCCATGACAATGGCTACCCGCCTGGTTGTTATGAAAGATGGAGTGATTCAGCAGGTTGGCGCACCTAAAGAAGTTTATGAGAAGCCTGAAAACGTATTTGTAGGCGGATTTATTGGTTCACCTGCCATGAACTTCTTTAATGGAAAGCTTGAAGACGGCAAGTTTGTCATTGGCAAAACTCAGATTGCTGTCCCAGAGGGTAAAATGAAGGTGCTTCGTGAACAAGGGTATACAAGCAAAGACATTGTCCTTGGCATTCGTCCAGAAGACATTCATGATGAGCCGGTATTTATTGATGCTTCTGCCGGTTCTAAAATCAATGCCCGCATTGACGTTTCCGAACTGACTGGGGCTGAAACAATGATTTACTCAAGCATCGAAGGCCAGGATTTTGTTGCACGTGTTGATTCCCGCACAGATATTAAGCCAGGCCAAAATCTTGAGCTTGCTTTCGATATGAATAAAGCTCATTTCTTTGATGCAAACTCCGAAAGAAGAATTCGTTCTGAAAAAGAATAATATTGAAGCCCCGTCGAAGACGGGGTTTTTTAATACTGTCAGCTCCATTCTACTCTTTGATAAACTTTACTGAATCCTGACCGCATGATGGACACTTCAGCAAATGCGGACATTCTTCCCTTTGATAATCCTGGGGATAGCCATCTTCCAGTTTCATCTGGTCAATTGGCATATAGGCACTGTAATCATCGTAAAAATCCATTACTCTTCCACTGTCCTCCATACTGCTTCCACAGGTGCTGCAGGTTGCTTCCAGTTTCTCAAACCCGTTGCAGACAGGGCATATCGCCATTTCCAATCCTCTCACTTTCGTTAACTTATCTGATATTTACTATGGTTTGTTTGTTTAAGCTTCGTTATGTAAAACTCCTAATCAGAAAGTCTCTTCAGGAAAAAATTCCCGATTTTCTAAAAGAATAAACTATAATAAATCAAACATAATAGAGAGTAACAAAGCGACATCAAGCACTCGCAAAAAAAAACGATGGGTTACGCCAGGCAGTGGAGCAGGATAAAATCCTTGCGCTGGTGCAATTCCAGCTAACCCAACCAAAAAACCAACACTTATATTTCGAGGAGGAAATCACATGAACAACCAATCATCTAGCAGAAGCAATTCCTCAAACCAATTATTAGTACCAGGAGTATCACAAGCACTTGATCAAATGAAGTACGAAATCGCTACTGAATTTGGTGTAAACCTTGGTGCAGAAACAACTTCTCGCGCTAACGGATCTGTTGGAGGAGAAATCACAAAACGCCTTGTACAAATGGCTGAACAACAACTTGGCGGCGGTTCTTTCTAATAAAGCAAGATAACAATTGAATAAATATGGCTTTGGCCCTCCTTTCTTAAAGGAGGGCCATTTAATAGTTAGATCATTTTTTCGGGTACTACCCAATTCTCATATTGTTCTTCAGTAATATAGCCAGTTTTTAATGCTGCTTCTTTCAATGTTGAATTTTCTCTAAATGCGAGTTTTGCTATTTCCGCTGCTTTTTCATAGCCAATATGCGGATTAAGTGCTGTTACAAGCATTAGTGACCTTTCAACATGCTCTTTAATCACTTCTTTATTAGCTTCCAGTCCCATCATGCAATTTTCATTGAAAGAGGCCATTCCATCTGCAAGAATTCTGATGCTTTGAAGAAGATTATAAATTATAACAGGCTTGAACACATTCAATTCGAAATTCCCCTGACTGGCAGCAAATCCAATCGACGCATCATTTCCAAAGACCTGGCAAACCACCATCGTAAGGGCTTCACTCTGTGTCGGATTTACTTTGCCTGGCATGATTGAACTGCCAGGTTCATTTGCTGGTATCGATAATTCCCCAATTCCGCTGCGCGGCCCGCTTGCGAGCCAGCGGACATCATTCGCGATTTTCATTAAATCTGCTGCAAGCCCCTTCAATGTGCCATGAACATGGACAATTTCATTATGGCTGGTCAGAGCCTGAAATTTATTTTCAGAAGAGCGGAATGAATAGCCTGTAAGTCTGGATATTTCGTTTGCCATTTCAGATCCAAATGACGTATCTGCATTAATGCCTGTACCGACTGCAGTACCGCCAATGGCTAAGTCAAGCAGGTAATGCTTTGCATCCATCAGCATTTTTTCGTTCTTTTCAAGCATGGCACGCCAGCCGCTGATCTCCTGGCCCAATGTAAGAGGAGTTGCATCCTGTAAATGAGTCCTTCCTATTTTCACGATTGTATTAAAGGCTTCCTCTTTCAATTTGACTGTCTTTATTAATTCCTTTAAGGATGGAAGCAGTTTTTCCTCCACCTCGGTATAAGCTGCGATATGCATGGCAGTCGGAAATGTATCATTCGAGCTTTGAGACATATTGACATCATCATTTGGATGAACTTTAATTTCTTGCTGACCCTTCTTGCCCAGCAATTCGTTTGCTTTTTTCGCGACAACCTCATTTACATTCATATTTGATTGTGTGCCACTCCCTGTCTGCCAGACAGCCAGCGGAAAATGAGAGTCAAATTTATGATCAAGAACTTCATCACAGGCCCTTGTGATGGCATCCTTTTTATCATCAGACAGTTTCCCAAGTCTATTGTTGACCACTGCAGCTGAACGCTTTACCTTAGCAAAAGCATAAATCACTTCCATCGGCATTTTTTCAATGCCGATTTTAAAATTATCCTTGCTCCGCTGGGTCTGGGCTCCCCAATATTTATCCGCAGGCACCTTCACTTCGCCAAGTGTATCCTTTTCAATTCTGAAATCAGCCAAATTTCATACCTCCTTAAATTAACACTATGATTCATATTTATTCTTTTCCCTTATTTCCAAACTTTAATGATAAAAATTGGAATAAAAAAACTGCCGGGCGGTAAAGCCGGCAGCTATGCTTTCACAATAGTATATCCTATGAAGTATCCAAGTACCATAATACTTGCAATCACCAAAGTAATAGAAAGTTCCTCCATATGAATCTCCTCCAGATATGTTTGATAATATCAAAGTACCATGAAATGACTGATCAGAAATTTTTTGCCCAGTACTATTTTGTGTCTGAAAAGTGAAATTTTATTGAACAAAATGTTTGTATAAATTACTTGGAATGCGATTTGCGGATAAATCCAAATTCTCTCGGATATGCTCATCATATCAAAGTAGCCTCAAAACAAAAAAAGAAAGCGCCATCCGGCGCTTTCCTGCTATCCAGCAAGTGTTGATCCTTGCTGGAGCTGATACATTTGATAATATTTACCCTTTTGCTCCATTAATTCAGCATGGTTGCCTTTTTCAACTATTCTACCTCTATCCAGAACGAGGATTTGATCAGCATTTCGGATTGTCGATAGACGATGGGCGATAATAAATGTGGTTCTCCCTTTTTTCAGCACATCCATGGCTTCCTGGATAATCAATTCTGTCTCAGTATCGATGCTTGATGTTGCTTCATCGAGTATCAGGATGGCCGGGTCAAAAGCAAGGGCACGCGCAAAGGAAATGAGCTGCCTCTGCCCGCTGGAGAGCGTGCTTCCCTTCTCGATAACCGGCTCATCGAAACCATTTTCAAGATGCTGAAAAATCTTATCTGCTCCCACATCCTTTAGAGCCTTCTCCACTTTGTCTCGCGTTATTTCTGGGTCATCAAGACTGACATTGGAAGCAATGGTTCCTGTGAACAAAAAAGGATTCTGCAGGACGATGCCCATATGTTTGCGGAGCTCCTGCCTTGGAATCTGTTTTATATCCATTCCGTCGATCATAATTTTGCCTTCCTGGCAATCATAAAAACGGAAGAGAAGATTCATGATTGAACTTTTCCCTGATCCGGTATGGCCTACCAGAGCAACTGTCTCTCCGTGGTTTGCTTCAAAATTTAGATCCTTCAGCACATATTCCTTCTCTTTATAGCCAAAGTGCACATGATCGAATGTCACATCCCCTTTATAGCGGGATATTATATTATCACTAATATCAATGCCCTTTTCATCAAGCAATTTGAACACTCTTTCACCGGCAACAAGTGCCTGCTCCAGATTGGCCAATTGATTAACAATACCCTGCACCGGCTGAAACAGGCGGTTAATGTAGTCTACAAATGCATAAAGCATCCCGAGTGAAATGACAGATAATGCATTTAGCGACTCTCCCCCAAAATACCAGATAAATGCAACAAAGACCACGTTTCTCAGCACTGCCACCAGATTATGTGAGGTCAGTGAATTGAGGCTCAAAAGTTTATTCTGGAAGGTAAAATGCTCTATATTCAGCTTTTCAAAATCCTTTTGTGTATCTTTTTCGCGGCCAAACGCCTGGATGATGTTCATTCCCTGTATCGATTCGTTCACCATGCCATTGATATCACTCACCCTGGAACGGATTACATGATTGTATTTCGATGCATACTTACGGTACACAATCGCCCAAACATATAAAATCGGGAGCAGGATTAAACAGATTGCAGCAAGCTTGGCATCTAAAATAAATAAAGCGATATAAATACCTGAAATATATATGGCACTTGTAAAAAAGGTTGCCAGTACTGTCACATAAAGCTCACGTATGGCTTCTGTATCATTAGTTATTCGGGCAACCACCTTGCCTGCCGGCAGAGTGTCAAAGTAACTGATTGGCAGTCTTTGAATCTGCCCAAAGACATCCTCTCTCATTTGCTGAATGATCCTATTTGCCGACTTTTGCAGAAAAAACCGCTGACCGTACTGAAAAAAAGCAGCGATGACCAGCAATCCAAAGTAAAAGGCCAAAAGCTGAACGATCTTAGGAATCTCAGGTGAATAAAAAAGCATCAGTTCTTCACCAGTCAAAGCCTTCCCTTCATATGTTTCGGTTTGGCCGCTTTTTTCTATAAGCAGTTTGCCGTCTTTATAGGTTCGTTCTCCATCAAAAGCAATGTCACCCCTGATAAAGACGAATTGGCTTCCTGCCTGCAGGATGCGGGCCTGATCTATTTTCTGCTCACCCTGATCAAGGTTTTTCTCTTTTTTATAAAAATGACCAGCGTATTCTACGGCACCTTCTCCGCCCTCTGTCTGATACCAGACTGATTCTATGCCAAGAATATGGTCATCGATCATTTTCTTGGCTATGAAAGGCCCCGCCAGGTCTGCCGCTACAGCTATCGTAAGCATCAGCAGTGCCGCAATAATCGTTTTTTTATAATGAAGTGCATACCGGATTAAACGCTTCCCAGTGGTCATGAAATCACCTCCTCTTCCTCAGAGACTTGTGTTTGCTGCCTCAAAAATTGTTCCTTGTACCATCCATCTGCAGCCATTAAGTCCTCATGAGTGCCTTCTTCTGAAATTCCTCCTTCATCAAGGACGATAATATGATCAGCGTGCTGGACGGCTGACATCCTGTGGGTTGTAATTATTGTCGTTTTACCCTTGCGGTCAGTCCGGATATTATCAATGATCTTTTTTTCCGTTTTGGCATCAACGGCTGAAAGTGAGTCATCAAGGATCAGAATTTCCGGATCCTTCACTAGTGCACGAGCAATGGAAATCCGCTGTTTTTGTCCTCCTGATAAGGCCACTCCCTTTTCACCGACCAGTGTTTCAAGCCCTTCAGGCAGCAGTTCAAGGTCTTTGCGGAAAGCTGCCAAATCAATTGCCTTTTGCATATCTTCTACAGTCGCGTCCTCTTTTCCAAAAAGGATGTTTTCCCGGACAGTTCTGGAGAAAAGAACATGATCCTGTGGAACGTAACCGATCCATCCCCTCGTTCTTTCAAGCTCCTGTTCTTCAATTGGAACATCAGCAATTGCAAGCATCCCGGTGCCTGATGGGTATTCTCTTAATAGCTGCTTTATGAAAGTGGTCTTCCCGCTTCCTGTTTTCCCTACAATCCCCAGCGTTTCCCCGCGCTCGATATGCAGCTTAATCCCTTTGAGGTTAGCCGTTTTTGAAGAAGGATATTGGAAATGAACATCCTTAAAGGTTACACTGGCAGGCGTTTCAACGATATACGGGGATTCAGGATTCTTAATATCCTGCTTAGCGGACAATGTTTCCTGTACCCGATCAAGCGATGCATTTCCTCTTTGCATAACATTAATTAATTCTCCGATAGCGAACATTGGCCAAATCAGCATGCCTAAATACACATTAAATGACACGAGCTGGCCAAGGGTGATGGCTTGATGGAAAACAAGATAAGCACCATACCCCAGTCCTATAAGATAGCTTAAGCCCACAATCACCTTTATGGTTGGCTCAAAAAGAGAATCAATTTTAGCCACTTCAATATTTTTGTTGTAAACATCTTCAGTGAGTTCATGGAAACGCTGCTGATCTGCTCTTTCCTGCACATAAGCGCGCACCACCCTGACTCCCGAAACAGATTCAAGAACCCGGTCATTGAGTTCTCCGAAGGCATCCTGAGCACTCATAAACCGTGTATGAATCTTCTTCCCGTAAATCTTTATCAGATAAGCCATGATAGGCAGAGGCAATATTGCAGCAAAGGTTAGTTTCCAGCTAACCAGAAATCCCATTGTAAATAATATCGTCAGCATAAATACGCTGGAATCCACCAGTGTCAATATTCCAAATCCGGCTGTAACTGATATAGCTTTTAAATCATTTGTAGCCCTGGCCATTAAATCACCGGTCCGGTTTTTCTCAAAAAATGTTGGGGTCATTTTCAATAGGTGTCCCATAAACTGTGAACGCAGTTTTCTTTCTACCAAAAATGCCCCTCCGAAGAGCTGATACATCCAAATATACGTAATTCCATAGGAAACAATTGTGATAATCGCCAATAAACCAAGGTAGTCCATGATTTTAGCACTGCTCATTTCACCCAGATGAATGTCATCAATTGCCATTCCTACAAGCCTTGGAGGCATTACATCAAGGATTCCGACAATGATTAGCAGAGTAATAGCAATTGTGTACCTCTTCCAGTTTTCTTTAAAAAACCAGCTTAATTTTCCTAAAATCGAAAACAACGATCTCTCCCCTTTCCCGCATGAAGCTCAAGTTTTAATCAAGAGCTTTCATACATAAACAGCAGCAAATTTCATAACTAGCCTCCATCCAGATCCTCCGGCAAAATTGTCTTTCTCATTCTTAAAGCATTCATAAAATTATCCTCCTATTCTTGTATTGCTGCCGAAACAGCCGCTTATAAAAGCGTACATATATGGATACAGGCTAAGCCTGCAACTCCTACTTTCAACTTTATATAATTGGACAAAAAAAGACATACCGCGGCATGCGATATGTCTTAATAGACAAAAGAGCCCACGTTACAAAATGTAACCTGTGCTCCTTCAAAATGTGCAGGCAGATCCTGTTTACATTTTTATATGCTTTAAAGGATAGGTTACAGATTTTCTTTTTTGAATTGTTTTTTGATGATGATGAATTAAGATCATTTTGTAACCCTCCTTTTCATTTTTTTCCATATTGGTAAGATTATCACCGCTCTCACCAAAAGTCAATCAGCCTTTTTCCTATTCTTGAAAATTTTCTGTCATTAACTCATTTAAAAAATTTAAAACCCCGAGAACTGTCTGGCTCCACAAGGAATGCTTCCACAGCTTAATCATCGCACGACTAAAAGCGCTAGCTTTTAGGAGGAGCGCATCCCCCCTCGAGGTCACAAGCTTGTCTTGTTGCGGCTCCTATGGACTCGGGGTCATAAGCCGTTTCCTTTCAGAAGGAAGTACGCCTTCTTACAGGAACCGTCTTATGCCTGTCGTCCATGGGCCTTGCCGGGGGGCTCGTCTTGTGCTTGAGGCCCATAGGATGTGGGTCATGCAGACGCAGGACGTAGCGTTCTTAGTCTGCATTCCTTTTGTGGACAAGGCGCTTCCGCTTTCTTATGATGCCAATCTTCTTTTCTGCCTCCTGATGAAATCGATGGTTATCTGGTTAAAGGCATCAGGTTTATCAATATTGCATACATGTCCTGCACCTGTAATGACTTTGACTGTAGCTGTTTTTGCTTTCTGGGCAATGCTTCTTACAGACTTAATAAACAAATGGTCTTCCTGCCCCATGATGAAAAGGGTAGGGATGTGGGATATGCTTGACTGGATTTTTCCAAGGTAAGGATTGACTGACTTTGTTAAGGACAGCCAGTTGATAAATTCCTTTTGGCACATTTTTGCTGCCTGTCTTACGAAGGCATGTCTTGATTCAAGATGATTTCTTTTTGGCATTATAATCCAGGCAAACAGCTGATAAAGAAGCATATACGGCAGCATATACTTAGTTAAATTGGCAATGGCTATCAAAAATCTTGTACGCCAGTTCAATTCTGTTATCGCTCCGCCCAAAATCATGGAAGCCACTCTTTCCGGATGATCCTTCGCAATTGTCTGAATCACTATTGTTCCCAGCGAGATGCCTACGAAGTGAGACTCGGGGATATGGAGATGATCAAGCACCTCAACTATTTCCAGAGATACTTCCGAAAAATGATCTCCTTCTTCCCATGTGCCTCTTCCAGATTGACCATGTCCCCGCAAATCTACCAGCAGAACATTGAAATGCTTTTTATACTCTCTCATTTGTTTATACCAAATTGCAGAGCTGCCCCCTGCACCATGAACAAAGGTAACCCATGGCAATGATTCATCTTTTACATACGTACGGTAATATAGCATATAAACTCCAATCTACATTCAAATGTCATTTTCATAGTGTTGTTTTTAAAGGCTATTTTCTTAGAGATTGTCTTTTTGCCTATGAACTAAGCCCATTGATTTCGACTGCGGGCAGTTGCTTTCCGCGGAGGAAAAGAGCTCCTCCCTCTTCTCCCGCAGGACATTGAATAAGCTTCCTCGAGTGAACACCGCACGAAGAAAATGCGATAGCATTTTCGAGGAGTCAAGTGCCCTCCATTCCAATCAACTCAGAAAATTAAACTAACTTATATAAACAAAAATAGCCTTATTAAAAGAAGTTTCACTCTATTGTAAAGGATTTCAATGTAAATTGCTTTTAAAATCATATAAAATTCACTAGTTTCTTTTTAAGTATTTTCTGCCAAATATTCACCTGCAAATCTTTCCCTATTTTTCACAAAAGAAAACCAGTCCTATCTATCAAAATAAAAAAAACCAGCTAAAGTGTAGACTGCACCCCTTATAGTAGATGTTGAAAAACCCACAGTTGGGCAACATTGACTTAAGGGGTGATTTTTATGGCCAAAAAAGGGCAAAGGTTACAAAGTTATTCTTTGGAGATTAAAGCGGAAGCGATCCAGTTAAAAGAAGAAGGTTTTTCAGCACAACAGGTAGCTGACAAACTAAATATCCCAAGCAGAAATACTGTAAAGACTTGGTGGAGGAAATATCAAAAAGAAGGACAAGCATTTTATTTAGATAATAGGGGTCGAAGGAAAGAGTATACAGATCAAGAGCGTTACATTCGGAAATTGGAAATGGAGAATTCTGTTTTAAAAAAGTTTCAGGAAATCTTGATGAGGGAGGGAAGAAATTAAAGTTTCAGGTAGTTGATCTCTTAAGAGAACAATTTAATGTAGCGGAACTTTGTAAATTTCTTGGGGTATCAGTAAGTGGATACTACAAATACAAAAAGTATATACGTTTTGATAGGGATGTTGAATTGAAGCAGCTGATTCTGCAATTATATGAGAAATCCAATAAGCAATGGGGTTATCGGCGTGTTCATATGGAACTTCAGGAAGAATACCGAATGCAAATCAATCATAAAAGAGTCTTTCGACTCTACAAGGAACTTGGAATTCAATCAATTATTCGGAAGAAACACAGATCTTCAAACTATAATCAGTATAAGCGCACTGAACCAGAAACGATTACAACAAATATCATCAATAGAGACTTTTCGGTTGACCAACCTAATAAAAAGTGGGTTACAGATATCACTTCCTTTTCAATCGGGGACGAAAAGTTACACTTATCTGCCATAATGGATTTGTACAATAATGAGATTATTGCATACGAAATGGCAAGGAATAATAGTGAAACGATGTTCGTAATAAAAACTGTATACCAAGCTGTTCAAAAAGAAAAGGATGTGCAAGGTGTCATCCTCCATAGCGACCGGGGAACACAATACACATCCAAACTTTATCAAGACACGCTCGAATCCTATGATATTCAACCAAGCATGTCCCGTCCAGGCAATCCATTCGATAATGCCTGTATTGAAAGCTTCTTTTCCCATTTAAAAACAGAAGCTTATCATCCCTATTCTGTACAAAATATTGAAGAATTAGAAGCAAAAATCCATCAATATATTCATCATTACAATCATATAAGGAGACAAAAGCGGTTAAATAAACAGTCGCCAGTAAATTATCGTCGCCAGAATCTTATAGCATAAGGAAATGGGTCCCTCAAAAGGAACTCACAAATTATTTAAAGTGCACTACTTGATATGGAGCAACGCATGATACCGTCATAGGGGAGCTAGTTGTGTTACAAACCTGCTTCCTAGAGCGAGAATCATGCGTGACGAGGCTCCATGTCAAGTAAATAAAAAGAATGAAATAACTAAAATAAAACCGAAAGGGAGCCATTTCCAAAAGGAAACAGCTCCGGTTTTTTAATATCTCCACTATATGGGGGCTTGACCAAGTGTCAGCTGGTTTTTCTCCTGTTATTCTTCAATTATAGCTGCGGTTCCGTATGCAATGATCTCTGCAGCATTTTGCATAACAGCTGATGTCTGCAGCCGCATTCCAATGATTGCGTTGGCCCCTTTAGCTTTTGCATCCTCAACCATTCTGCCTATTGCCTTCTGTCTTGCTTCATCCATCATTTCAGTATATTCACCAATTTCTCCGCCTACAATTGTTTTCAATCCTGCTAGAATATCTTTTCCAATATGTTTTGTCTGTACTGTACTCCCTCTTACAAAGCCTTTAATTTCTTTAATCTCTTTCCCAGGTACCGCATCAGTAGTCACGATAATCATTTTGCTCTTCCTCCTCTTTTTCTTTTTTTCTTTCTGCAATCAGTACAATAAATATCGCAAAAATCATTAAAGCATATAAGATATAAAACATAATCGCTGCCTTAATATTGATAAACAGCATGGCGATTCCAAGCAGCTGGCCTCCTGTGGCTGTAAGCAGCAGCATCTGTTTTAACTTTTTCATCCTTCATCCCTCAATTAGTCTTTTTTCTGCCAAATCTTTCTGACGAAAATCAAGTAAAACAGCGTAGGCATTGGCGCCTGAATTAAACCGATAATACCCCATAGCCAATAATTGTGGCCATGCTTTCTTGCATCCAGGAATAGGAAGGTACTCTGTGCAATTAAGATGATCCCCACAACAATCAGCAAAGGGAGGGAAATTTCTTCGCTGCTCATGTGCCATTCACCTGCTTAACAAAGCTGACTGTACTATAAGCCATAATAAAAACAGTGACAATTCCCTGCAGAATAAAAAATACAGCTGGAACCTGATACAGCATGAATAATAAAGAAGTTACAATGAGGAGTGCTGCAAAAGTGAAGATAGCTAAGTCCCTGATCAATTTCCTTTTCATCGACTGTTTTTGCTCTGCAACTAAGTTTTCAAAAAATTGCAGATCAGGTGTATATACCGGGACATTTTCTTCCAGCGATTCCAATCCGTCTTCTATCTTCTTTACAGCAGCCAGAAAATTCTCATCTTGATGATCGTGATCGAGCTGCAGTAATTTCCTGTTCGTCATGAAGCTTCAACTCCTCTCTTACAGACATGATCCCATTGTGCACTCTTGACTTGACGGTGCCTGAAGATATCTTCATCATTTCTCCTATTTCCTCATATGAGTAGCCATAATAATGTTTAAGTACGATAGGTATCCTTATCTCGTCTTTTAATTTTCCCAATGCCGATAAGGCATCATTCCATTCTTCATTTCGGCTTTCAAGGTGCCATTTCATGCGTCTGGATACTTCTTCCTCTGCTTTCCAGTTCCTCTCTCTTTTCGACTTTCGCTTCTGATCAATATACAAATTCGTCGCAATGGAAATCAGCCAGGAAGAAAATTTCGCCTTGCCATTGAACAGGCCGATTTTCTCAACACATTTGGCCATTGTTTCCTGGGCAAGCTCTTCAGCTGCATCGGGATTCATAGTGATTTTGATTAAGTATTTAACCAGAAAGGGATAGTTATTTTTAAAAAGCATGGCAAAAGCGAGCTGATCTCCTCGTTTGGCGCTTATTATAAGGTCTTTCTCCTCCATCAGCTTCTTTCCTCTCTTCTCTATCATCCCATTGTTACCTATTTATTTCACTCATAAGACGTTCAAGAGATGAAATCGTTCATATTTTATTTTAAAATTTTTTTCATACATAAAAAGCCCCTATAATAGGGACTTTTAGTCTTTTATTACATTATACTGCACCAGTCTGTTTCAAAGAATGTGCTTCACTGCTTTTTTCTGACTTTTTCGTCAATCCCGGAAGGATAAGGCTGTAAAAAACACCAACAAGTGCTAAACAGCCCCCTACCATCCAATAAAGCATTTCTACTTTGAGGAGTCCAGGAAAGCTGACAGCAATAAATCCGAGTGTTAAGGATTGGGAAAGCATCATCAGCGGGCTTATCCATCCCTGTACTCTACCCATCATCTTCGGATCAACAATGCTTGGCATCCAGCCGCCAATGGCAATGTTCACTAAAGGTAGGCCAAATGCTGCAGCAAATAATAAAGAAAGGAAAATGATCGTATTTTCAGCAAAAGAGGCAGCAATGATGAAACTTCCTGATAACAATAATCCGGCAATGATCAGCTGATAAAGTTTGAATTTTTGAGCAAGCAAAGAGGCAGCAAAGCTGCCAATCAGAATGCCAATCCCAAAGGTTATTCCAAGCAGGACTGAGTATTCCTCATAGGCGTGCGGCTCCAGCTTATATTTCAGCATAAAAATTGGCATTATGGAAAACCCGCCGTTTACCACTCCGAAAACGAAGAAACCAACAAGTAAAGCAGATAATAACCTGTGATTTAGAATATATTTCATTCCAAGATTAAAGTCCTTGAGGACAAGCGCTATATTTAAGTCTTTAAGCTTATGGCCGCCATTCGGCAGGCGGACTTCTTCGGGGATATGGCATGATCTTATTAATAATGCACTGATGATAAAGGAAAGAGCATCAGTCATAATTGCGCCGTATACTCCCACTGTCCAGTATACAAAAATGCCTAGACCATTTCCGAACAGCATGAAAAGACTCATCACAACCTGATTTAGGCCCGCAGCAGTGGTATAATCTTCACTTTTCAATATTCCTTGAATCATTGCATGCTCAGCGGGAAAAAAGAATTTCTGGATTGCACTCCTCAGGAACAATACTGCAAATACCAGCGGCATCCAGCCAATGAGAACAGTCAGCAAAAGTACAATTGATAATAATGAGCTGATCCAGTCACAATAATAAGCAATTTTCTGGCGATCCATCCTATCCGCAAACACTCCAACTAAAAAAAACACCGCCAGAGTCGGAACGGAGAACATCAATTCAGTTAATGTAGCATAAAAAGGCTGTTCCGAGAAACGGTCAAGCAAATAAAACATGAATGCTGTTAAACCAATTGTACTGCCCATCTGAGAAGTAAAGTTAGCGAAAAACAATTTCACATAATTGGCATTTTGAAAGATTTCTTTGAATTTTTTCATCCCTTTTACCTCAGTTTCCCGGTTTATATCTCCAGTTTAATTAGTGACAAACAATTGATTAAGCGGCTTTTGATGGTTTTTATCTCCTGCTGGAGACTGATAGTGCCTCACCCCTGATATCATTAGCGACTTAAAAAGGTAATTATTCACACTTTGAATCAGGGTGGTTTACGGTTCAGATTACATGGGTAAATCCCTAGTACAACCACATCATTAATATCATTAATCGATTAATATATAAAATACTTTTTGAAAAGGAGATTTTTAAAATGAAAGAAATAATTTCTACCAATGTTTTAGTCCAAAATAGGTTCACAATGAAGAAAATGCTTGAAATTTATCAAGTAGCAAAACAATTTGAAGGCACTACATACCTCTACAGCAAACACAAAGCTGTGGATGCCTCAAATCTGTCTAAATTAGTGTCTTTCCTATTAACAGTGAAGCCGCAAACGACCCTAAAAATCATTGTTGAAGGAAATGAAGTTCAGAAGCATCTGGAAGAAATCAAAGAAATGTGCAGCAACCATGTTTCAGTTCTTCGCATGTCAGAAAAACGCTTAATCAATTCAGCTGAAACATTTCAGCTATAAGTGACCATTTTATTGCATAGTGATTGGAGTGAAGATAGATGATACGTACAATTTTTATGGTAGTTGGAGCAATTGTGGTAATTGGCGCGATAATCAGCTGGTTATTCTAAATAATTTCTATTAAAAAAAGGCCATTCGGCCTTTTTTTAATTATAAGCTATGATAATTGGCTGAGAAAAACCAGATTCTTCATGGTGAAGCCATTTAAACTGACGGAATCCAGCTTCCAGCAGCAGCTTTTTTAGGCCTTCCTTTTATAGACTCTATACTGGGAATATTATATCTATTTTAGCTGAAGCTAAAGTCTGGGTCCCAATAATGGAAAACAAACCAATATAGAAGAGGATTTTTTTATGCCTTCTTCCGATAATATAATAGATTATCCAGCACCTCTCCCTGTCTGGCAATGGAACGATCCCAGTCCTCAAAAATCAAGTGACAGGCTTCTGCTAAATCAGCATAAAATTTTTCTGCCATGATAAAAAGAGTACAGTTTTTCACTGTACTCTTTAAATGTATATTGTTAATCATTCTTCTTTATCTTTATCTTTATCTTTATCTTTATCTTTTTCTTTCTTTTTATCTTTTTCCTTATCTTTTTCTTTCTCTTTACTCCATTTCTCTTTCCATTTTTCCTTTTCTTTTTCAATTTTTTCTTTTATCTTCTCTGTTTCTTTTCTTATGTTTTTCTCCCATGCTTTTCTTTGCTGCTCCCTTTGCCTCTGTTCCATCAGGCCAGCAATTTGAGGGACATTAAATGATTCTGCTTCCTGGTTCTTCAGGGCTTCTGTCATGATTTCCCGGAATATCGGAGCCGTGCCTTCACTGCTGGAGGTTGTAAGATAGTTTTTTGCATCTGTCATATCATGGCCAACCCATACAGCACCTACCAGCTGTGGTGTATAGCCGACAAACCATTGGTCTTTAACGCCATCTATGCCTTCAATGGTCATTTGTGTACTTCCTGTTTTCCCCGCAACTTCTCTGCCGGGTATTTGGGCAGCCTTACCTGTTCCATGCTGAACTACCCCAAGAAGCATGGTTGTCACTTTATCTGCAACATCCTTTGAAATGACTCTTGTGTTTTCACCTTTCCATTCTGCAACTGTCTCTCCATCTTTATCAACTATTTTTGTAATGGAATGGGCTTCCGGCCTTTCACCGCCATTTGCAAACACAGCATATGCCTGTGCCATGGTTAGGGGTGAAACACCTTCATTTGTACCCCCAAGGGCAAGTGCCAAATTTTGATTGATGGCATCTTCAGGTATGCCAAACCTCTTTGCGGCATCCACCCCTTTTTCCACACCAATCTCATCCAAAAGCCATACAGCAGGAACATTCAAAGAATCCTTGACCGCTTCATACATTGGCACATTTCCCCTGAACTGGCCATTATAATTATTTGGCTCATAATCTTCACCAAATGTCATTCGCTCATCTTTAAGTTCATCAGTAATTTCCCAACCCGCTTCCAGTGCAGCTGCGTATGGTACAATCGGCTTCATTGTCGATCCAGGCTGGCCTACTTTATGGACAGCGCGGTTATGTCCCAGAAGGGTGTGTTCACCTCTTCCCCCTGCAAGAGCACGGATTCCGCCATTCTGGGGATCCAGGAGTATGGCTCCGCTTTGCACTGGCTGCTCTCCCGTACCTTTAGGGAATAATTGATCATTTTTGTAGGTTTCTTCTACACTGCCTTGCATATCCTGATCAAGCTCTGTGTATATTTGATAACCGTTGCTAAGAAGATCGTCAAGTGAAATATTATAGTTATTAATAGCTTCTTCAAGAACAACATCTACATAGTAAGGGTACTTCCCTTTAAGGGGATCTCCCCCGCCGTCTTCAAAAACAAGCTTTTCATTCTTAGCTTTTTCCCATTCCTTTTCTGAAATAAAGCTGTGTTCCTTCATGCGATCAAGCACGAGATTTCTTCTTTCAATTGCTTTATCTTCATTTTGGTAAGGATTTATTGCAGAAGGGGCTTTAACCAGCCCTGCAAGCAGTGCTGCTTCGCTAATTGAGAGATCCTCAACATCCTTTGCATAGTATTTCATTGCTGCACGCTTTATCCCCCAGGCACCTTCTCCAAAATAAACCTGGTTTAAATACATCTGAAGAATTTCGTCTTTGCTGTATTCCTTTTCTATCTCAATCGCAAGGAAGAATTCTTCCAGCTTCCTTTTATATGTTTTCTCTGCAGATAATAAGGCGTTTTTAGTCAGCTGCTGAGTAAGCGTACTGCCACCCTCAACAATTCCGCCAGCCTTCAGGTTTGTAAAAAAGGCTCTGCCTATTCCTTTTAAATCGATTCCTCCATGTTCATAAAAACGGTGGTCTTCAATGGCAATAACCGCATTCTTCATATGATCAGGAATTTTATCGATTGTAATGCCTTCATTTTTGTTTGCAGAGATCTTGCTGGCTACTTCCTCATCAGCGTCATAAATGACTGTAGATTGTGCAAGTCCTGCTTCAAGTGCACTTATATCCGCGTCCTTGTATGAAAAATATACGAAGCTTAAGAAAGCCAGGACTAATGTGGATGCAAGCAATATGGACACCTGTGTCAGGTGCAGCTTTATCCAAGTTGACTGAAACTTTTTAATAAAAGAAGTTCTCTTTCTCATATTTCCTCCAATATCTCTTGCTGAATATCATTTTGCCCGTATAACGTCAGCCTTAAGGGTATACCGATATCAGCATACCTGCAAAAAATATGTTTTCATATAGTATTTTGTTCCCAGCTAAAAACTATAATTCTCCCAGACATATACATATACCCAAATAATCAAATTTTTTATCATCTTTTGTACATTTTATTTTTAGTCCGTCTGACCCGGAATTTATAATCCAGTTTAAATAGCGACAATCTCCCAAATCCGGCATCAATGAAAAAAAAAAAGCAATCGCAGGCCGAATGCTTTTTTGATAAAATGGAATATTTGCAGACGCATAGCATTCCATATGAGTTTGCCTCATTTTTATTAATAGTCTACGAAGCAATATCGTTTTTTATGGGGGTATGCACAAATTTTTCAGGAGCCATTTGATTTACAATGATTGACTTCTAGCAATAAAGGGTATATGACCAATAAGTTTTCTTACCTTAAGAAGGGGTGAACTATTATGTTCTTTGAAAAAATTGTAGTTGGCTATGATGATACAGATGGAAGCAGACAGGCTTTAAATATGGCGATCGAATTGGTTAAGCAGCATCCTGAAGCCCAGCTTCTGATTACACAAGTCTTTGAGGAGACAATTGAAAATGTTCCCATAAGCAATGAGAAAGCAATAGAGCCTGTAAGGACAAATGGCTATCTGCTGGAAGGAATTCAAATACCGCCCCTGCCGGTATATCATGATGAATCCTCTGCCACGACTCACGCAAGAGTGAAACATAGTGTTGACAAAACTTTTTTTAATGCAAGGGAAATTCTTGAGCCGTATAACATCAATGTAAAGTTCGATGTTATAGAAGGAAGTCCCGCTGACAGCATATCTGAATATGCCGCTGCCGAAAATGCCGATTTAATTATAGTGGGCAGCTCAGGCAAAGGCGGAATTAAAAAGATGTTCCTTGGGAGCACCAGCTCAAAAATTGCCAAAAATGCACCTTGCCCTGTGCTTATAGCTAAAGATAAGGAAAATCCGCAAATCCCTTAAAACAGGAAAGCAGCCCGGCGGCTGCTTTTTTATATTTAATAGAATACACCTATTATTGAAGGCCTTTATTTTCTGCAGCCAGCTCCTCAAACCGTTCTTTAGAAGATGCTTCATCGAAACTGCTGTAAATTCGAAAATGGTCCTGATCAATAATCCTGTAATGCTGGCTGATGATATTCTGCTGAAGGATCAAACCATTGCTTCTCTTCAATTCCCGCCACCAGAGCTTTCCGCCAAGAGTCTTTTCTTTCCTATAATCGATTCCCTCTCTTGCAATAGTTTCCAGAACTTCAAGGGGTTCGTTTCCAAACAGAAACCGGACTGTTTCCGTTTCCCTGAATAAGGCACAAACAGCCACCACAGTCGACCATCCTGCTTCTGCCCGCCCTTTCTCAATTTGAACCAGGGTCTTCTTTGAAACACCAATAATTTCCGCCATCTTATCTTGTGTATATCCTGCCTCTGTACGGATAAGACGGATCTTATCTGAAACTTTCAGTATAATTTCATCTCTAGTCAATGCAGCTTCATTCCCTTTTCGTTGTTGGTGTAAATTTACACCTGTTTCTATATTATAAAAGAAATAGTGACAATTTTACAAATAAAAAACTGCCTTGTTCTTTAAATATATCAATTATCACAAAAAAATGACTGTGCTTTTTGTCACAAGTATGGCCATATTCCATAGGGTAAAATTACTGATATTTTCCATTAAATTAACAGAGGATTTTGCTGTAATCTATCGAAATCTATGGGATAACTGTTTTAATGTGAAAAAGTGGAGGGTAAAATGACGATTGAAACAAATAAAGCTATATTGGAACTTCTGCTAACGGAAAAAGAAAACCTTTTAAGTGAATGGAATAAAAAAATACTCATTAATAAAGATGATCCTTTTAAAGATAAAATCAAAGATAATGGCACCGCCATGTTCCAATTGATTATTCAATTTCTGATAAAGGAAGGCGATGAACTTGAAGAATATATTCAAAAGCTTGCCTACTCTGTCGCTGAGCAGCGAGTGAAAGCAGAAATTAATATCGGAGACTTTGTTTATAATGTCAACTTGGGAAGAACAATTTTTCTAGAAATATTGAATCGTTCTGAAATACATTTTCATGAACTGCAGAGCCTGTACGAAAAAATCAGTTATTGCTTCGATAAATTCTTATATCACGCTGTATCCAGATATACGGATGCCAAAGATCAGATTATTAAGGAAAAGACACAATTTATCGATTCCACCCATAAAGATAGATTGACTCTGCTGGGCCAGATGACTTCCAGCTTTATTCATGAGTTCAGAAATCCGCTTACATCTGTACAGGGGTTTATCCAGCTGTTAAAATCCGAAAATCCTACCATGAAATACTTGGATATCATTTCAAATGAACTGGAGCAGCTGAATTTTAGAATTTCACAATTTTTGCTCCTCTCTAAAAAGGAACTGATCGGAAAAGAGAAAATCACTTTCTCTCTAAATGAATTAATAGATGAAGTCCTGATATTTCTCTATCCCAGTATCCTGGATGGAAAGGTTAAGATTCTTCAGGATATGAACGAAGATATATATTTGAAAGGCTATGCTGATGAAATCCGTCAAGTATTTATCAATATTATCTTCAATGCCATTGATGTGCTTACTCAGTACCGCAGCGACCCTGTCATTCATATTAAAAGCAAATGGACTCCAGAAGGACACATAAAGCTTGATATTGCCAACAATGGGCCGAGAATTCCAGAGCATCTCGTCAGTTCCATTTTCGAACCATTTGTTACAACCAAAACACTCGGAACAGGGCTCGGTTTATTTGTATGCAGAGAGATAATTGAAAAACATCAAGGGACTCTCACCTGTGATACAGAGTCGGATTGGACCGTTTTCAGCATAACCCTGCCAACTGAAAAACAGACAATAGTCAAAGGCTGACTCCCTATTGAGGAGCAGCTTTTTCATATTCCTGGCTTAAAAGCGTACATGATTTGAACCAAATATATATATTTTTATTTAATTTCAGATTATTATTAATATATTTACAGATTATTGGAGGAGATTATCCTATGTTTTCCTTAAAAGCAGATGAAGATATAGAATTGCAATTGTTCCAGCTTCATCATTCAGAAGAGCTTTTCAACCTGGTGGACAGAAACCGCAATCATTTAAGAGAATGGCTTCCATGGGTAGATAATATGGCTTCACCTGTACAGTATCACTCTATTATTCCAATATGGCTGAAACAGTTTGCCGATAACAACGGCTTTAATGCAGGAATCCGTTATCAGGGAAAACTTGCAGGCTCTATTGGTTTTCACCAGATCGACTGGAATAACAGACAAACCAGCATTGGGTATTACCTTGCAAAGGATTTTGAGGGAAGCGGAATTATGACACGAAGTGTGCAAGCCATGATTAATCATGCTTTCTTTGATTTAAGACTGAACAGAATCGAAATACGGTGCGGGATCAGAAATGGAAAAAGCCGCGCGATACCGGAGAGACTCGGCTTTCGTCAGGAAGGAATCATCCGGGATGGAGAGTACCTTTATAATCGATATCACGACCTTGCCGTATATGGACTTCTGGCAAGAGAATGGAATTATTGAAAAGAAAAGCCGATGGCTCCTGGAGCTAGACAGTTATCTACCTTCAGAATTTATACGTTTCACTTTCGAAAAAGCCTGCCTTCAGGCTTTTTTATTATTTACTGGTTACCTTCCTCCTAATTAAGGGTACTTTCTTATTAAAGAAATCCTTTATTCCAGGTTTATTTGTAAAATTCATGAATAAGGGAAAAGTACTTATAATAAAGGAGGTGCCGGCTCCTTACATATCGTGTAAGGATTTTATATGATCACCCTTAACCTATTTTTATTATTTCTCTTAATTGCATTAACTGCTTTTTTTGTTGCATCTGAATTTGCCATTGTTAAAGTCCGGACTTCACGTATTGACCAGCTTATTATGGAGGGAAATGCTAAAGCCCGTTCAGCAAAGCAAGTTATAAGCAGTCTGGATGAATACTTATCTGCCTGTCAGCTTGGGATTACGATTACAGCACTGGGCCTCGGCTGGCTTGGTGAACCGACTATTGAGAGGCTGCTCCATCCCCTATTTGAAAGCATTAACTTACAGGCTTCCATAACTCATATCCTCTCTTTTGTTATTGCTTTTTCTGTTGTGACATTTCTTCATGTGGTTATTGGAGAACTGGCGCCAAAAACCTTTGCCATACAAAAAGCAGAGGCAATAACGTTATCTTTTTCAAAACCATTAATAGTATTTTACAGGATTATGTATCCATTTATTTGGATTTTAAATGGTTCAGCAAGAATTATCACAGGGTTATTTGGACTGAAGCCTGTTTCAGAAAGTGAAATGGCCCATTCAGAGGAAGAGCTGCGGATTATCCTATCTGAAAGCTTAAAGAGCGGAGAAATCAATCCATCAGAATATCAGTATGTAGATCGAATTTTTGAGTTTGACAATAGAATTGCTAAAGAGATAATGGTTCCTCGAACCGAGATCGTTACCCTTCCGGAAGATTCATCATTGGCAGAAACCCTGGATCTCATATTGAATGAGCGATACACCAGATATCCTGTTACGGCGGGTGATAAAGATAATATTCTTGGGATTATTAATGTAAAGGAAATCTTAACTGACTGCGTTAGAAAAAAATGCGAAGGCAAACACCCTTTACGGCAATATATTAAACCTGTCATCAGAGTGATTGAGACCATTCCCATTCACGATTTGCTCCTGAGAATGCAGAAAGAGCGTTTCCATATGGCCATTCTCCTTGATGAATACGGCGGAACAGCTGGTGTGGTCACAGTTGAAGATATCCTCGAAGAAATTGTGGGTGAAATTCGGGACGAATTCGATGCAGACGAACTTCCGTTTGTTCAAAAGCCAGGAGAAAATCATTATATCCTGGATGCAAAGCTGCTGATTTCAGAAGCAAATGATCTTCTGGGAACATCATTATCTGATGATGATGTAGACACTATCGGAGGCTGGATAATGACGCAAAAGTATGATGCCGCTCAGGGAGACTTTATCGAAGAAGAAGGATTCAGATTTATTATTAAGGAAATGGAGGGGCATCATATTTCCTATATTGAAGTTGTGAAAATATGACCTTCATAGGGAATGACCGGGAGCGCTTTTTTGGCTCCTGGTTTTTAAATTGCCTTCCGGCTGCTTATGCTGAAATAGTATGCCTGTCAGAAGCTGCCTTACCTCCAGATTGCATAAGTCAAAATGGTGATCTTTTAGCACTCACAAAAAAATTAATTTTTCCGAATCTTTTTACTTCATATTTAATGCATAATTTCATAAAATAAATGTAACCCTTTTTTCCAAACTACTACGTTTGACTGTATGGTTTGTGCTAACGTATAATTGATTCTAACTATATCTCTTGATGGAAAGCACTTTCATGAGATATAAGTATTCAAAACAGAGGTGATATGATGGGGCTTACTATCGTATCGGCGAATTAGCCAATATTGCTAATGTTTCTAAAAGAACTATAGATTACTACACTAGCATTGGCCTAATAAAAGCGAAACGCTCAAAATCAAATTATCGCATATATTCAGAAGAAGTTTTGTCTGATCTAAGATTTATTGAGGAATGCAAACTGCTGCATCTTCCGCTTGAAGAGATTAAGAGAAAACTAGAAATGAAAACGAAAAGGGAGATTCAGACAGGGGAAGTTGAAAAGCATATTAACGCAGTCACATTGCAGATTAAACAGCTTCATCAGGAAATAGCTGTTCTCATGCCGCTTATTAATACACTGGATGATGAACAAAAACATGGCTTTTCCAAGAAGCTGACTACTGAAAGCACTGCATTGCTCCGTTCCCTTTCCGACTTAACCAGCTGATCCCATTTTTCACAAAATCAGGAGGTGACACCCTGCCCGTTTAGGCGGGATAAGGGGAACTTATTTGGACATATTAAACTTGGTTTTTATAGCCATTTTAATTGCTTTAACGGCTTTTTTCGTTACATCGGAATTTGCCATTGTTAAAATACGAAGTTCCAGGATTGATCAGCTAATTGAAGAAGGTAATAAAAATGCAATTGCTGCGAAGAAAGTCATTTCGAATTTGGATGAATACCTTTCGGCCTGCCAGCTGGGAATTACCATTACAGCCCTCGGCCTTGGCTGGCTGGGTGAACCGACAATTGAACACCTGCTGCGGCCAGTGATCAACAGTTTCGGATTGCCGTCTTCCATTTCGCATGTTATCTCATTCAGCATTGCTTTTGCTTTTATCACCTTCCTGCACGTAGTTGTGGGGGAATTGGCTCCAAAGACTCTGGCAATACAAAAGGCAGAAGCGGTTACATTGTTAACAACACGTCCTTTAATCTGGTTTTACCGGGTTATGTATCCAATTATTTGGGCGCTGAATGGTTCTGCCCGCCTATTGACCAGCATGTTTGGATTAAAGCCTGCTTCTGAACACGAATTGGCACATTCTGAAGAAGAACTTCGCATTATTTTATCAGAAAGCTATGAAAGCGGCGAAATCAACCAATCTGAGTTTAAGTATGTAAATAAAATCTTTGAGTTTGATAACCGTATCGCGAAAGAAATCATGGTTCCGCGTACAGAAATTGTTTCTTTATCAAAAGATGATACACTAGAAGACTTCCTGCAAATCGTTCAGGAAGAGAAATTTACACGCTATCCCATTATAGATGGGGATAAGGATCATATCATTGGCATGGTCAACATAAAAGAAGTCATGACAGATCTCATTATGAACAGGGAATTATCATCAAGCACCCTAGAATCATACATTCGTCCCATTATCAGGGTCATTGACAGCATACCTATCCATGAGCTGCTGCTAAAAATGCAGAAAGAACGGATTCACATGGCCATCTTAATGGATGAGTACGGCGGTACCTCAGGGTTAGTTACTGTTGAGGATATCATTGAAGAAATTGTGGGTGAAATCCGCGATGAATTCGACATGGATGAAGTGCCCATGGTCAGAAAGACGGAAGAAGGCCAATATATCATTGATTCAAAAGTTCTTGTCAGCGAAGTTAATGACTTGCTGGGAACCGGCATTAATGATGAAGATATCGATACCATCGGCGGCTGGATTTTGACAGAAAATTACGAAGCCAAACAAGGCGATATGATCGAATATGAAAATTACCGGTTTAAAATACTTGATATGGAAGAGCATCATATTAAGTATATTGAAGTAACAGCAGTACCAGAAACAGAAGAGCCGGCACCTGCAAAAGAAGTGCCTTTTACTGAAACCGAGGTATTGTCATAAATGGAATAAAGGAACAGCCTGTCAGAGGGCTGTTCCTTTTTTTTGCCTTATTGAGAAGATGCTGTTTTCCGTGGAAACCTAATCGTAAATTTAGTCCCTTTCTCTTTTTCACTGCTGACAGCAATCTCCCCGCTGTGCAGCTGAACAAGCTGTTTAACAATGGAAAGCCCAATGCCAAATTCACCAAAGGAATGGTTGGTCCTGGATAGATCCGCTTTATAAAAACGCAGCCAGATAGACTCGATTTCTTGAGGATCGATGCCTATACCCGTGTCCTCTATTTCGATCACTGTTTGATCAGGACCTTCATGTCCTCTTAAAAATATGGAGCCTTGATCGGTGAATTGAATGCTATTCTTTACAATATTAACCAAAATTTGAATTAGCCGGTCATAATCTGCATGTACTGAAACCCCTTCTTCTGCCTCAAGATATATCCTGTTTCCCTTTTCCCCTGCCTGAAATTCCAGCTGTTCCTTAACTATTTCAAATGCTTCCAGAAGATCAATATCCATTTTATTCAGCTGCAGCTGATTGGACCGGATCTTTTCATAATCCAGATTTTCGTTTACCAGACGAATAAGTCTCTTGGCCTCCCTGTCAATCAGGATCATCCCTTTTTCTTTTTCCGCTTCCGGAATAAGTCCTCCTTTAATGCCTTCAGCCAAACCGCTGATGGTGGTCAAAGGAGTCCGCAGCTCATGCGAGACATCAGCAATGAATTTCCTCCTTCTATTCTCCAGTCTTTTAATTTCTTCATTAGATTCCTTCAATCTGGCTGCCATATCGTTAAAGTCTTTAGCCAATTCACCGATTTCATCCATATAGGTGTATGGTACATTCACATCATAGTTCCCGGAAGAGATCATAGAGGCAGCATTCCTAAGATCCGTTATCCTCTTGATAAGATTTTTAGAGAGAACCAGGCTCAACAGGATGGTCGCAGAGAGTGAAATAAAAATGGTATATAATAAAAATCGATTTAATTGGCTGATAATCTCCATCGCTCCAGTTATAGGCGACAGAAGCAAAACTCCGCCAACCATATTGCCCCCCTGCATATAAGGCATGGCAACCAGAGTTACCTCCTGGCCGAAGCGTTCTATATCATGCTTTACAGTTACTTTATTTCCTTTCGAAATTTCAGCCCACTCAGATTTGGTGAGCTGAATCATCGGATCTGATTTAAGCTCCGGATACAAGACCCTCCCTTTATGATCAAAGAGTATGTATTTTATATTCCTTGCATCGAGCAGCTGGCTGTATTCTGTTAAAAATTGTTCATCACCCTCTATCCTGACTGTTAAATCAGTCAGGATCTGTTCGCCATAGGAATCAAGCTCTTCCACTTTATTCTCAAAAATATAACTCTCAACAAACTGGGAGAAAAGAAGGCTTAATAACAGGAATGCCAGAATGAGGATGCTGACATGACTTATCAACAGCTGATAAAAATATTTAACCTTCATTATCTGCTGCCGTTTCATCAAATTTATAGCCAACACCCCATACAGTATGGATAAAAGGCTGCTCTTCCGTGCCTATTTTTTTCCTGAGCCTTTTTATATGTACATCTACCGTTCTTTCATCTCCATAAAACTGATAACCCCATACACTATCAAGCAGCTGCTCTCTTGTAAAAACCTGTTTCGGATGTTTTACAAGATAATACAGCAAGTCAAATTCCTTCGGGGTTAAATTCTTGAGAAGCTGCCCATTATAATAGGCCTCTCTGGATTCTTTGCTGATTTTGAAGTATTCACTGGCAACATAGTGGGGTTCATCCGCTGATCCTGTTTCTGCCTGAAACCTGCGTGTCACCGCTTTGATCCTGGCCATTAGCGTCAGCGGACTGAATGGCTTGGTCACATAATCATCAGCACCCATTTCAAGGCCCAGAACCTGATCGGACTCGCTATCTTTAGCCGTCAGCATAATGATCGGGACCTTGCTCAATTCCCTTATTTTACGGCAGAGAGTCACTCCATCCATAATAGGAAGCATCCAATCGACAATAAGTAAGTCCCATCTTTCTTTATTAAAATGCTCAAACCCCTGCTGCCCATCGTGGACAAAGACACCATGGTACCCTTCTTTCATAAAGAACATTTCCAGCATTGAACAGACACTTTCATTATCTTCCACAACAAGTATTTTCATTTTCTCATCACCGTCCCCGAACAGTCTTCTTTTCTTAATGTAATCGAAATGAGTGTTTTTTTTCAATGAATATCTCTGTCCTTAACGTTTTCTTGAAAAAGATAGCCAAGTTTATTAATGCTTTCGCTATATCTTGGGAAATGCTATATACGAATTATAATTTTGAAAGGAGTGCAGTGCAGCATGAATAAAAAATTACAATTAGTATTGTCTTTTTGCATTTTACTAACGGGGGCCGCTTTATCCGTTAACGCCGAAACAGCACCAAAGGGACAATCACCGGCACAAGAGCAGAAACATGAACACCATCACCGAATGATTGATGAATCCTTAATGAAGTCCCTTCTGAAACAAGGATTCACCAAAAAGGAAATCTTCATAGCTGCCCACATTGCAAAATTTTCAAATAAACAGGTTGGGGACGTTTTGGCATTTTATAAAAAAAGTAACTCTTCCTGGGAAAAAACAGCACAACAGTATGGAGTGGATTTAGAGAAAATAAAAAAGCATCAGCATCACATGGATAAGTTCCTTGAAACCAATAAACAAGTTGTTCTGCAAAAGGTCTCCGAGTATTCCGGAAAGTCTCCTCAAGTACTGCAGGGGTATCTTGACAAAGGAATCCCTCTTCGTTATCTTATTTCAGGTGCAGCCATGGCAAAGGCGGCAAATAAGGATCTTGGCGAAATAATTCAAATGAAGGAACAAGGAAAATCAATGCCTGAAATAAAAAAGGAACTGAACCTGGAAAAAGAACAAATCCATACAGAAATGAAAAAACTGGTTGATGAAATTCACCAGGAAGTGAGAAAGAAAAAATAATATGTTAAAACCGCAAAGGGCACACCTCTGCGGTTTCGTTTTTTTTAGAACAGAATTATAATGGAAGGCAGAGGTGAACAAAATGACAGAAGAAAACGCGCCGTACCCAGCCGATCTGGATGAAGAAACCTTATTCATGGTTTCCCAGACATTCAAAGCATTATCAGATCCAACCAGGCTTAGAATTCTTCATTTATTATTTCACGGAGAGTATTCGGTAAATGAGATTGCCGAAAATTTATCACTGCTTCAGTCTACGGTTTCTCACCAGCTGCGCTTTTTGAAAAACCTGCGGCTGGTAAAATTCCGCCGTGAAGGAACCACTCTTTTCTACAGCCATGATGATGAACACGTCATTAGTTTATTGAACCAGGCAATCGAACATAGCCAGCATTCATGAACTTTGGACCCTATTAATTGCAGCTCTCATTATGGCCGGGGCAGCCTTTTCTTTCTCCTTCCACTTGAATTGTACTATGCTCAATGCCATATTCATCATGAAGTACCGATTGCGCCGCATGAAGTACTGCATCGTGACCGCCGTCATGTTCAATCACAAGATGGCAGCTAAGAGAAGGGAAGCCAGAAGTAATCGTCCAGATATGAAGATCATGAACATCTTTTACATGTGCAAGGCCAAGGAGTTTCCTTCTAATATCCTCAGGGTTCAGGTGAGAAGGTGTCCCTTCCATTAAAATATGAAAAGACTCTTTTACCACCCTCCATCCGCTTATAAGGATGAGAAGTGCTACCATTACACTGGCAATCGGGTCCGCAATACCCCAGCCGAAGAAATAAATTAGAAGCGCAGCTGTTATAGCTCCAACAGAACCAAGCAAGTCACCAAGAACATGCAGAAAAGCGCTCCGAACATTTAAGTTGTGGTCCTTATCCCCACTCATTAAAATAAATGCCGCTGCGATATTTACGAGCAGTCCGATTGATGAAATCACCAGCATCCCCATGCTTTGAACAGCCGGCGGCTCTAGAATGCGGTGGTAGGCTTCATAGAAAATATAGAGAGAAATCAGCAGCAGTGTAATTCCATTAATTGAAGCAGCAATAATTTCAAATCGTTTATAGCCAAATGTTTTTGAATTTGTCGCCTTTTTTTCCCCTATTTTGATTGCCAGAAAACTTAAGCCAAGCGCAGCTGCATCACTCAGCATGTGTCCGGCATCCGATAGCAGCGCAAGGCTGTTAGTCCATATTCCTCCAATTACTTCTACAATCATAAATGAAGCAATCAAAATAAATGCCCACATTAAAGCCTTTTTATTGCCTGTGTGATGGTGATCATGTGAATGCCCATGTCCATGACCATGACTGTGTCCCATTCGTTCCACCCCTTTATATGAATATATGCTCATATATATTATGTATGACATTGGCTTATTGTTCAATGATTTTTTGTTGTTTCCTTTTTATTTAGACTAAAAGAGTGGCGTCAAACATTTTATAAAATAGAAAAGCCATTTCTTCAAAGCAATTATAGGATTCACAAAAAGGCTGCCTGAGTATACAGGCAGCCCTCTTCCTTATGCAAGATAAACAAAATACCCCATAAATGCAATACATAGTCCATACATTATTGGATGAATTTCTTTTGGCCTTTTCAATGCCAGCATTGTGATTGGGTATAAGATGAAGCCGAGTGCAATCCCAGTTGCTACACTGAAAGTCAGCGGCATCATTAAGATGGTTACAAATGCCGGAATAGCTATTTCCAGTTTTCCCCAATCGATATGTTTCACTTCCATAGCCATCAGTGCTCCAACAATGATAAGTGCCGGAGACGTAACTTCGGCCGTAATGACACCGAGTAATGGAGAAAAGAATAATGCAATAGCGAAGCATGCAGAGATGATAACAGAAGTAAAGCCTGTCCTTCCTCCGGCCGCAATCCCTGAACTGGACTCAATCATGGAGGCAGTTGTAGAAGTTCCAAGCACAGAACCGACTACAGTAGCACTCGAATCTGCCAGAAGCGCTTTTCCCGCATTAGGGATTTCATTATTCTTCATCAATCCCGCCTGACTTGCAATGGCGATTAAGGCTCCAGCCGTATCAAAAAAGGCAACAAATAAGAAAGTGAATATGACTGCCAGCATTTCCGGGGTAAAGATTTGATCAATATTCTGAAAAACTTCACCAAATGTCGGTTCAAGGCTCGGAATGGCCCCCACAATTTTTTCCGGTTTATCAATAAGGCCAATTAACATTCCAGCAACAGCTGAAATGACCATACCATAAAAAATGGCACCTTTAACTCCCCTTACCATTAACACGATTGTTAGGATAAAACAGAAAACTGCCAGCAGCGTGACTGGGGATTTAAAATCGCCAATTGCAACAAATGTCGCCTCATTTCCTACAATCAAACCGGCATTTTTCAATCCGATAAAAGCAATAAAAAAGCCAATCCCGCCTGCTATTGCATGCTTTAAATCCTTGGGTATAACGTTAATAATTTTTTCCCGTATTTTTAATAAGCTTAAAATCACAAATAAAATCCCTGAAACAAATACACCAGTTAAAGCCGTTTGCCATGGAATGCCCATCCCGATGCAGACAGAAAAAGTGAAGAAAGAATTGAGTCCCATGCTTGGTGCAATCCCAATTGGATAATTGGACAGCAAGCCAATTAATAAAGAGCCAATAATTGCCGACAGCGCCGTAGCCGTAAAGACAGCTCCTTTATCCATTCCAGCCTGGCTAAGTATAATTGGATTTACAATTAATATATATGCCATTGATAAAAATGTCGTTAAACCTGCGATTGTTTCCTGTTTGTATGATGTTTCTCTTTCACGAAACCGGAAAAAAGATGACATGTCATTCCCTCCTTATTTAGTAACCAATAAAAAAAGCTCCGCAATATGCGAAGCTGCCATAAGAAACAGAAGAAAATAGCATGCCGATTCGAACAAGCTATATCCCCTGTAGTCAAGCTATTTACGGCAGCCCGGTAGAAACGCTCAGACCCTATCTCTGAACATATACAGGTAAAATCTATTGCCGCAGCACATCAATGATCAATGTCCTGCCCAATAAAATTATATATTAATATAATGAAAACAATTCTAGCAAACTCAAATATGATGGTCAATTCTTTAATTTATTCTGAGTATTCCCCTTTATCTTAAAGTTGATTACAGGGGTTTATGTTAATTTTTTTTTGTAATGGGTAAACAATAAGGAAAACATAGGCGCCTTGGTTACCCCGACACCTCGAGGGGAGAGGCGGCGGGACTAGCAGTAATTGCAGTTCGAAAATTTTCTAAAAAACCAGCATGAGGAGGCAGGTCACAATGTTCATTGTATATGCAAGCTTGATTCTTATTGCAGCGTCCCTGATCTTTCTGGGCATCTATGCTTTTAAAGCATACAAGGATGCCAAACCGGCAATTAAGAAACTGACAGCTATAAGTACTGTTATGCAGCTAAAAGCAGATCAATTAAAAAATGGGGTTGACGAACTGACAGCAACCCAGAAAGAAATTCAAAGAGATATCAATTATAAGAAACAGACCTTTAATAATACGATATCCGCTGTAAAAGAAACACCGAAGAAAATAAAGAAATGGTGGAACATCAAAATACCTTTTATCCACCAAATTAAATAAAACGAGGGCTGAGCCCTCGTTTTATTTTGTCCTATTTTATTGAAAGTGTACGATATGCTTCTGCATCTGTTTGCACCTTGGAATTTTCTTTGTCATCTTTCTTTCCTCGGCCCGGCTTGAGTGTATTATTTCTGTGATAGAGGGCACTGATTTCCCCGCCAATAACAAGAGCAAGTCCGGTTAAAAAGAACCATAGCATCAATACAATGACTCCGCCAAGGCTTCCGTATGTGGCGGAATAATTCCCAAAATTGCTTACATAAAATGACAAGCCAAATGATATAAGCTGCCACATAACCGTTGCGGCTATGGCGCCTGGCAAGACCTGTTTGAAAGGAAAATGTTTATTTGGTGCCACCTTATAAAGAATAGCCAGAACTGTAACCATGATTACAAAAGCAATGGCCCATCTCAATATATTGATCAGTATCTGCATCCCATCAGGTATATTAATAAAATTCTCAACAAAGTTCATGATGACTTTCCCGAAAACGGGAAGAACCATAGCAATGATGAATGCTGCGAGCAAACCAAGAGTCAAACCTATGGATATTAGTCTTGATTTTATAAATGACCTCGTTTCCTCCACATCAAAGGCGTCATTCATGGCTCTTATGAATGCCTGCATTCCATTAGAAGCGGACCATAAAGTACCTATGATACCGAACGTCAGCAGACCGCCGTTCGGCTTCGTAATGATATCCACTACATTATCTTCAATAACATTAAATGAATCTGACGGCATTACACTCTGCAAGTATGATAATGCTTTTTGAGGATCCAGTGAAAGATATGGAACAATAGAGATAAGCAGAATTAACAAAGGAAAAATGGAGAGCATATAATAATATGCTTGTTCGGCTGCAAGCCCGGTTGCCCGATCTTTCTTAAATTCCTTTCCGAGCTTCTTGCCAAATTGAATAACCTTATGCATTTTACTACTCCTCCCTTAATCAGCTTATAGCTTGTATGTGTTTATTTCCCCTAAGACCTTTGAGCTAATCGTATTTTAATAAAATATTCATTCCATTTTGATAGATAAATAAAAAAGATACCTTTCCACGGAACGGAAATTATCCTAATAAGGGCTCACAACTTATCATTATGAACTCGATACCCCTCATTTAATATAAGAAATGTTATAATTAGATATAGTTTTTATCAAACTTATCGAATAATTAATTTGAGCTAAATTGGCACAAGCTATCATATTATGTTATTAGCTCATTAAAGATGCTCGTTCAGTTTGACAGATTTTTCATCAATTTAAATGGGGGTCATTTATGAACGTTTCACTTGAGACTGCTGTTGGAGCAAATGTACATAAAGGGTTGACTAAAGGCAAGCTTGCAAAAAGAATTTTCTTCATCATACTTGGAGCCATACTTATGGGGGTCGGAATCGAAGAATTCCTAGTGCCCAATAAAATTCTGGATGGCGGAATAGTAGGAATCTCCATTATCCTCTCCCACATGTCCGGCTGGAAACTCGGCTGGTTTATTTTCATCTTAAATATCCCATTTTTTTACATAGGATACAAACAAATAGGGAAAACCTTTGCTTTGTCTACATTGCTGGGCATTGCGGTATTATCAGCCACTACCCTCCTCTTGCATGATGTTCCCGTATTTACAGAGGACTTGCTGTTAGCTACAGTATTTGGCGGTATTGTTCTTGGCTTCGGGGTCGGAATGGTGATCAGATATGGGGGATCTTTAGATGGAACAGAGATTCTGGCCATTCTGGTAAATAAAAAACTACCGTTCTCTGTCGGGGAAATTATTATGTTTTTCAATGTCTTCATTTTTGCTACTGCAGGCTTTGTTTTCGGCTGGGACCGTGCCATGTATTCAATCCTTGCCTATTTCATTGCTTTCAAGACTATTGATGTTGTCATCAGCGGGCTGGATGAATCCAAATCCGCCTGGATTATCAGCGAACAGCACAAGATAATCGGCGAAGCGATTCTTGCCCGGCTTGGACGAGGCGTTACCTACTTAAATGGGGAAGGTGCATACACTGGGGATGACAAAAAAGTAATTTTTTGTGTCATAACCAGACTTGAAGAAGCAAAGTTAAAATCAATTGTCGAAGAAATAGATCCGAGTGCTTTTTTAGCAGTAGCTGATATTGCTGAAGTCAGAGGCGGCAGATTTAAAAAGAAAGCCATTCACTAAGAATGGTTGTAATGGTCTTATGAAAACCTCTCTTAAGTAATATCCTTTGTTGCTAAACCGCCTGGATGCGGCAGTAAAATCAAATAACAAATAAATATGTTAGCAATACGATAAATATCAAAGAGGTTAAAATTAAAAGGGAACAGCACCCGCTGCCCCCTCCCTCTTAATTATAAAATATCCATCCAAATTTTGATTGATGTTGCCAGAATTAAAACAGACAATATGACTTGGAGGATTTTTGTATTCACTCTCTTTCCTGCAGCTGCTCCTAATGGTGAAGCAATTAAGCTGGCAATGATCATTATGGCAGCAGGAATATAGTCCACCTGTCCGGTTGCCAATTTGCCAGCTGTAGATCCAATCGATGAAATAAATGTAATGGCCAGTGATGTCGCAATCGTCATCCTTGTAGGGATCTTCAATACAACCAGCATAATAGGAACAAGTAAAAATGCACCTGCTGCACCTACGATTCCAGCTCCGATGCCGACGATCAAAGCAAAGAAGGCTGCAAGCCATTTATTGAACTTTACTTGATCCAAGGGTATATCATCCAAGCCCTTTTTCGGCACGAACATCATGACTGCCGCTATTAAAGCCAATACCCCATATACAAGATTGATGCCGCCTTCAGTCATAAACCTTGAACCGTAGCTTCCGATTAAACTTCCGATTAGTATTGCTGAACCCATATAAATAATAAGTGTTTTATTCAGGTATCCGCCTTTTCTGTAAGCCCAGACACCCCCGATTGTTGCAAAAAACACCTGTACTGCACTGATTCCGGTTACTTCGTGAGCAGAAAAAGCAGCTAATCCAAATAATGGCGGAATGTATAAGAGCATAGGATATTTAATGATTGAGCCTCCAATTCCTACCATGCCGGAAATGTAAGACCCGATAAAACCAATTAAAAATATAACGAATAAAAAGGTCAAATCCATGTGGCTATCTCCTCCTTTTAGCGATAAAAGGGAGCAGCCCCCCCCCTTTACCTTTCAATAGATTAGCCTTTTCTTATCCAGAACTTTAAAGTTCCGCTGTCATCCTCATGTTTTAATAGCTCATGTCCTGTTGACTCTGTCCAGGCAGCCAAGTCTTTAACTGCACCTTTGTCGGTTGTATGAACTTCAAGCACCTGGCCTGATTCGATTTCCCCTAATGCTTTCTTTGTTTTTACGATTGGCATTGGACAAGCTAAGCCTTTTGCATCCAGCACTTTTGCTGCGTTCATGTTTCCATTCCTCCATTGTTTAAAATTATCTAATTTAACGTTATATGAAATCAGATGATTATCTTACAGCACAGCGGTTAGGACCAATTTCCATCTCTCTCTGTTTTTCTTCATCCGGGTTGATTTTCCCCATATTTGTTTCACGGATTTCCTGATAAGCATTTGGCTGAGGAGGAAGGTTCTCAGAAACTAATTTTCTGAACTCTCCTTCGTCATCAATTTTTAATCCATGATTCTCAGCAAATAATGTGCCAAGTTTCTCAGAAACACTGCCATCTTCATTTAACTCATCAATGATCATGAAGTGTGCAGGCATAACAGCTAATTCACTTGATAGCTCCTTATATCGGTTATAAAGTGTTTCCCTTAAATCGCCAGCCCAGTCACCGGCTTTTCCTGCAAGGTCAGGTCGGCCAATTGAATCGATGAATAGAATATCGCCTGATAGAAGGTATTGATCATCTACCACAAATGATGTGGATCCAATTGTATGGCCTGGTGAATAAACAGCTTGAATGCTGATCTTAGTAGAACCAATCATTACTTTACTTTCATCTTCAAGGCTTTTGTAATCAAATGTTACTTCTTCAGCATCCTTGGGAGGAAGCCAGTATGAAGCACCTGTTTTTTCAGCAATTTTTCTTCCGCCTGAGATATGGTCAGCATGCAGATGTGTATCAAAGACATGCTTGATCTCTGCATTCTTTTCAGCAGCAAAATCAGTAAATACGTCTGTCATTCTTGTTGCATCGACAATCGCTGCTTCCCCATTAGAAATAACCATATATGATAGACATCCTTTACCAATGCGGACAAATTGGTACATTTCACCCCCGTCCTTCAAGTCTCCTACCTTAACAGGCTCAAGGTGTTCGCTCCATGCTTTCATTCCGCCTTTCAGGTAAGAAGCCTCTCGTCCAGCTTCTTCAAGCATTTCTGCAATCATGACAGAAGATCCTTCTTTTGCACAAACGATTAAAAGTTCTTTATCAGGTGGAATTTTATCCAGAATTGACTCTACTCCATCAAGAAGATCGAAGTAGGGAACATTCAAGTATTCAAAGTTTGTTCCTTCAATCTTCCAATCATTAAAGTCACTTTCATTGCGCACATCCAGTATAAATAGCTCTTCATTTTCAATAACTTTTTTTGTTACTTCTTTAGCTGCCATTGCTTTCATCGTTTTATACCCCCTACTGTATACTTTCTATTAAAATTTTTTAGTTCACTTTAGTTTCTGTCGGTCCATTCCAACCAGACATACCCGGCACTACATTAATTATGCGGGTGAAGCCTTTTTCGCTTAATGCCTGTGAAGCCATACCACTTCGGCTGCCTGTACGGCATACTACATAAATCTTTTTATCTTTATTCAGCTCTCCCATTCGTTCTTCAAGTTCACCAAAAGGGATAGAAACAGCGTTTGGAATATGTTCAAATGCATATTCAGCCGGTTCCCTTACATCAAGAACGGCAATCTCTGAATTTGAGTCAAGTTCTTTTTGAAGATCTTCGTTAGAGGCAATAGTCTCAAAATTTGCTGCTTCTCGCTCTTCATTTTCACTTGCTTTGCGGATATAGTGCATAAGCACATCACCTTCTTCAATTGTTCCAAGATATTGATGTCCTGAACTTTTTGACCAGGCCTGAATGTCTGCCTTTGAACCTTTATCCGTTGCAAGCACCCCAAGTACTTCACCGGGATTTATATTATTTATTGCTTTTTTTGTTCTTACAATTGGCATTGGACAAGCAAGGCCTTTTGCATCTACCGTAAAGTTTGCTTTTAATGTTTTCATTTAGAAATCCCCCTATTATAAAAATTTGGTTTAGATGAATAAGTTTACATTTCCATCTTCTGCATCAGCCAAGTAGGCTGCTACACCAGCATATTCAACGCCATCAATAATTTCATCTGGTTTAAAGCCCAGAAGATCAACTGTCATCTGACAGGCTACCAGCTTTATATCCTGCTCTTTTGCCATTTCAATCAAATCCTTTACTGGCATCGTGTTGTGCTTTTTCATAATATCTTTAATCATTTTAGGACCCATGCCAGCCATATTCATTTTTGAAAGACCCATTTTTTCAGGACCTCTAGGCATCATTTTTCCAAACATTTTTTCCATAAATGATTTTTTCACTTGAATAGACTCATCTTTCCTTAGAGCATTCAGTCCCCAAAAAGTGTGAAAGATTGTTACCTCATGGTCATAAGCAGCTGCTCCGTTGGCAATGATATAAGCTGCCATCACCTTGTCATAATCTCCGCTAAATAGAACAATTGTTGTTTTCTTCTTATCCATTCTTCTCCCCCTCTTACCCCAATGGGTATTTATATAATCAAAAAAATATAGTTTTTTATTGTGTAAAGAAAATCAGCAGCATCATAATCTCCTCTGCATTATTCATTCAATTACAGTTCATATAATATACCCTATATGGTATTATGTCAATAACTTGATCCAATCTTATTGTCAAAAAAAAACACCCAAACGGGTGTTTTTAATCACTGTCTTAACAGCAATCACTTTCGTTGCCTAATAAGACTAGTCTTTCATTTTCCTGATCATGGTCCAGAATCATACTTTCTGTATGCTGCTTGATCTCCGGGTCAAATGCAACTTGAATTTCATTGATTGTCTCGATTATATCGTCTGCTTCCGGCTCATCCAGAGCCAGTCCAATTTGTGGGCCTCCTCAGCCAAAGCCTGCGAAATAAACTCTAATGCCACCCGTATCTTTCTCTTGAAACACTTGCTTCAATAGGTCACGAGCTGAATCTGTAATTTTCAAGATTACCATCCTTTCTTTAGTTTATAAATGGATTCAAGCTATATCAGTAACTGGTAAGTCATTAAATAACCTATTCCAATACCCCCGCCTGTACACGTTAATATTACTGCAATACTCCTTAGGAAGAAAGTATTTAGTTTATATCCTGTCCATTTTTTAATAAACCTCTTTTTATTGCTCAACCTGAAAAAGACGAACCACTTCAGATGTGGTTCGTCCTCCATTGTTATAAGTATTTTCTATGAATGCTCTTCCCGTCGTAAGTGAAAAGCATATTTTTTCCTTCAACCATGGTTTCCATATGAACTCCTCTTCCCCAAAGCTGGTATACGTATGGGAGTACTTTTTCAAGATATTTAAGATCAAGCTCCACTCCTTCAAACCAATGCTTGAGGTAAAGCTCTCCATTCTTCATATAATCGCCGTCATTAACCGTCAAATACGGGAATCCTCCATTTACACGCATGCTGACAAGCTGATCCCGAACATGCTCCCACTGTTTATCAACAATTTTATAATCCTTTCCCTGCTTTTGAAAAAGGTACATATCTTCTCTCATGACAAGGTCTTTTGTTAAATAATTTCTCAAAAAAGAAATATCGGATTCGATTTCACGCACCTCAAACATTTTTTCCCTGCCTGAACCTGGAACTGCACCGCGCCTCTTCATTTCCTCCGTCGGGTTGTTATACCTCTCTTCAATATCTTCAAAAATTTTCAGGCCCAGATAATATGGATTGATTCCGGTTCTGGACGGCTGAACCACTCCGGCATTCAATTTGGCAAATTCAAGCGCTTCTGCAGATGTCAAATCCATTTCCCTTAAAATACGCTGATGCCAATAGGAAGCCCATCCCTCATTCATGATTTTTGTTTCGAGCTGCGGCCAAAAATAGAGCATTTCTTCCCGCATCATAGTTAAAATATCCCGCTGCCAGTCGGTTAGCTCCCTGCTGTAGCTTTCAATAAATAATAGTAAATCCTTTTCGGGTTTTGGAGGGAATTTCTTTTTCTTCTTCTTTGGCTCATGCTTTTTGTTCCTTTCATCCAAACCCCATAAATCATCATAAGGGCTAGGCGCTGCCGTATCACCGCTGCTTTCATATTCATCTTCCGTACTCCAGGCGAGCTTAGGTCTCATAAGAGACGGATCAATATGTTCTTCAATTGCCAGCACTGCATCCAGGAAAGTTTCCACTTCCTTCTTCCCAAACTCAATTTCATATTGCCTGATTCTTTCGGCGGTGGCAGCCATGCTCTCTACCATGTCCCTCTTTGTGTTTTGAAAACGGACATTATTTTTAAAGAAATCGCAGTGTGCTAAAACATGCGCCACAATTAATTTGTTTTGAATAAGGGCATTGGAATCGAGCAGAAACGCGTAGCAAGGATCCGAATTGATTACAAGCTCATAAATTTTTGATAATCCTAAATCATAATGCAGCTTCATTTTATGAAACTGTTTTCCAAAGCTCCAATGCGAAAACCTGGTCGGCATGCCATAAGCGCCGAATGTATAAATGATTTCTGCAGGACAAATTTCATACCTCATTGGGTAATAGTCCAGGCCAAACCCATTTGCAATTTCAGTAATTTCCTGAATGGCATATTCCAATGACTTATTTTCTTCTTCTCGCATTGCCACTCCCCCTTTTAGTCCTTACCATAATCTATGAACCAACAAGAGGATTGATGAGTAGTCTCTTCATAAGCTTGTAACAAATTACATCAAAAAGCGGAGCATTTCGCCCCGCTTTTCATTTGGATTTACTCATCAAATTCGGCTTTTAATACTTTTCCTGTTTCAGCATCAATATCAACATCTGCTTCGCCTTTATTTGTTTGCAGTTCAACTTCATATAGGATTTGTCCATCGTCTTCATCTATTTCAATTTCTTTCATCGTTCCATTAACTTCTTTTTCAGCTATTTCAATAGCCTTTTGTTCGGAGATTACATTTTCCCGATTTACCTCTTTTTCAGACTGATCATCGTCATCATCGTCGTTTCGCTCTTTATTAATTGAAATGACTTCACCATCTAAGGCGTGAACTTTAATATCGAAATCTTCTTTCCCGTTCTCAATATCAATTTCATAATACTGTTTGCCATTTGCTCTTTCCAATTCAATGCTCTCTACTCTTCCCTCTGCTTCAGAAAGAGCAATCTTTTTCGCTTCTTCAACAGTAATCATATCCTGTGCAGCTTCTTTTTTACTCCCAGTGCTTCCTTTTCCATTCGTATCTGCTGCACCTGCTGCAACAGCACCTCCCAGCAATAAGGCTCCTGTCAAAGAAATAACTGCAAATTTTTTGTTCATTTTATTTTTCCTCCTTTTTCTTTTCTACATGTTCAATATAACCGGTGAAAATGAGAGAAAAAGGATAAGAAAATTAAAATTTGATGAGAAAGGGATTAATCATCCCAGGTAACCGACAACACTTCTCCTGTAATAGCATGGATCTCGACAGCTGCCTCCCTGCCATCATCCTTTTCTATCTCAACAAGATAAGAAGGTCCCTTGTCTGTTTCTCCAAAGCTGATATCATCCACTTCCCCAGGTTCATTTTTTAGAGCAATTTGGACAGCTTCCTCTTCGGTTAGATTTTTTACAGGGACCTTTGTTTCCTCAGCAGCACGGGATAAAACTTCTCCATTCAGAGCATCAACAGTAATCTTAATCTTCTCTTCATCTTTCTGAACGATTGCCTCGAAGGCTGATTTTTCTTTATGAGTCACTTTTTTAATGGAGAGTAATTCACCAGATTCTTCTGCCTGAATAATTTCCTTTATTTTTTCTTCATTAAGCTGCTTCTGTTCACCATTAGAAATTTGATCTTTTTTTTCAAAAGAAAGAATTTCTCCTCCGTTTTCACTCAGCTTTATTTGATAGAACCCTTTGCCTCTTTTCATTTCAATCAAATAAGTGCTGTTCACTTTTTTCAAATTCAGAATTTCACCCTGATACCGGTCTTTTATTATCTCCATGGCTTCACTTTCAGTAATTGATTCTGAAGCCGAGACATTTGTGAATTGTATTACAGCAAATACAAGGAGCGCAGCCAGCAAAAGCCCCGAAGCTGAAATTATTATAAGTTTATGCTTCATTTCCTTACACCTCTCCACTTGGCTTATTTCTCTATTATCTGATAATAACATGAGAAAATGATGAGAATGGTTAAGTTATTTTAATTCTTATGGATGCTGCAGTTCCCAATCCTTCAGTACTTTCGAGCCTGATCTCAACCCCAAGAGCATCGGCGATTTCTTTGGCAAGGGACAGTCCCAGTCCCGATCCTCCTGTTTTTCTGTTTCTTGCCTCATCTACCCGGTAAAAACGGTCAAACACTCTTGGCAGATCCTTCTGGGGAATACCCATGCCGCGATCTTCAATCCGGATATAAACCTTACTTTTCTCTGTCCCGATAGTAACCCTTATGATATCATCACTGTATTTCCTGGCATTATCCAGAAAAATAAACAGAAGCTGCTTTAATTTATTTTCATCCGTTTGAATAAAGGTATTTCCAGCCAAACTGGATTCCAACTGTATAGTCCTTTTAAAAGCATCTCCATAAGTCCGGATGACCTGGGTTAAAAAACGGTTAAGATCTATCATCTTCAAATCGAGCATCCACTGATCATCATGCCGTGCAAGCAAAAGAAGCTGTTCTGTCATTTCCTTCATTCTTAATGCCTCTGAATGAATGGCTTCTATTGATTCATTAAATAATTCAGGTTCTTTCAATCCCCTTCTCTTAAGCAGGCTTGAATAACTCTCAATAACAGTTAATGGGGTTTTTAATTCATGGGAAGCATTTGATATAAAAAGTTTTTGCTTTTCATAATTGGATTCAAGAAGATCTATCATATGGTTGAAGGTTTCACCCATTTGATGCAGCTCATCCTGGGATTTCCCCTCCAGTTCAAGACGCTTGAATTGGCCGCTTTTTCTAATTTCTTTCATGGTGGCTGTCATTGTCGCAACTGGCCTTGTAATAAACTTACTGAGGATAGCGCTGGAAATTAGAACTGGAATCATTGCCAGGACTGTCACAATCCCCAGAACGAAGCGTAGAGTCCTTAATATATTTTCTGCACTTTCCATGCTTCTGGCCAGCTGAAAGCTCCCTATTTCACCATCTGGAAGGATCACAGGTGCAGACGCAAACATATAGACCTTCTTATCAATCTCCATTGTTTTTATCAATTCACTGCTGATATACTCTGCAGGTATTTTACTGAGCGCCTTTTCATCGGAGGATGCGGAGGTTACTGCCTTTTTATCTGGCTGAACCAGTCTCACCATTCCGCTTGACGGAACAAAAGCTCTAAGCAAATCATCTTCTGGAACATTCCCGATTGATCTTTGCGCAATCTTTGTAATATTAGCCATTTCATTTGAAATGGATGCCTGCTCATTTTCATATATTAATTTGCTGAAAACAGCATACACAGCGATATTCATGATAAGCAGAAGTACTGCAAAGAGAACAGTTGTATACAAATATATTTTCTTCCGAAGATTCATTTCGTCTCCTTTAATACATACCCTACTCCGCGAATTGTGTGAATAAGAGCTGGCCTCTCAGGCATGTCTATTTTCTTGCGCAAATACCTGATATAAACATCAACTACATTTGTGTCCCCCAAAAAGTCATATCCCCAAACGGCCTCCAAAATCTGTTCCCTGTTCAGGACCTGTCTTTTATTTGTCATTAAATAAACAAGCAAATCAAATTCTCTTGGGGTGAGTTCTATGGCCTTATCTCCCCGGCTGACTTCTCTTGTTTTTTCATTGAGCTTTAAATCTGACACTTCCAGACAGTCATGAACTGCAGGTTCCTCTGTACCTGCTGACTTTATTCTTAGTGCAGCCCGTATCCTGGCAAGCAGCTCTTCAATCTGGAAAGGTTTTGTTATGTAATCATTGGCACCCAAGTCTAAACCCGATACTTTATCTTCCACTGAGCTTTTAGCCGTCAGGAGCAAAATGGGGGTTTGTTTATCCTTGCTGCGAATTCTTCGCAGAATTTCTATCCCGCTAAACCCAGGAAGCATAATATCCAGAATAATTAAGTCCCATCTTCCAGTCCGGTATAACTCCATTGCCTGATAGCCATCCATTGCCTTTGTCACTTGATAGCCCTCGAATTCAAGTTCAATTTCCAGAAGCCTCGCAATTTTAGCTTCATCTTCCGCAACAAGAATTGATTCCTTCAAAAAACTCACTCCCTATATTTGACGGTTTTATTCATAACCCAAGAGTATCAGAAAAATATTTTTTTATCATTATTTTAAATAAGGAGTTTGTTTGCCAAATACAATGAAAAAAGCTCCCGAAGGAGCTTACTGCGTTTTTCTCTCTACAGATAGGCTTACCGCTTTGTTATCCTTAAGGTTATGTGTGACCCTAACCAGCACGGTTACAGGCTTCCCATCTTCCTTTACAGTAAAAGTGAAGGTGTCTGTTACATCTGTTTCAGTAACTTTTTGCCTTCCTCCATACTGATAATCCACCACTTCTTCTCCAGGATAGTCTTCTTTCACAACTGCGATGGCAATTCTCCCATACTTTTCATAATCCGGTTTTTGGACAGCTCCTGCCAGTGAGCCTCCCCCAGCTAATAAACAAACCAGCATAAACATCGATAAATACTTTTTCATATATCCTCCAAAGCATGTGTCGTTAATTATATTTTTGTCCCAGTCATCAATTTTATGTATGGTATTTGTCTTATAAATGGATGTGGCCAATATACAGGTAAATGATGAAAACCCTTGTAAATCAACAAGTCCAAGATTTACTTCGAAATAAAATTCTGCATCATCATAAACTATAATCAACTCCTGAAAGAGGAGGAGAGGACAAATGAATAAAGTGGATTATGACCGGGCGCTATATTATACGCACCGGTCAGAATGGGATAACCTGCTGATCCTGATGGTCAGAACAGATGATCAATTTCTTTCGAAGAAGATCGAACATTTTCTTCATGCCTACAACTTCGAAAAAGACTATTCTGTCATTGAGAAACATTTATATTCACTGCTGAGATATATTGACCATGCCAATGAATTATCGGAAAAACAGCTGCCAAACACTGTATTTTATGAACTAACTTAAAAAAAGAATTCCACCAATAATAAAACACGGATTTTTTGGTCCGTGTTTTTTTTAATTAATTATTTTAATTCCTGCTTAATCTGGCCATATGCCTTCATATATACCTGAAGTTCTTTCATTAACCCCTCAACAAGTTGGGCAGGTTCCTCATAAAGGCCATCATTTTCATAATCAAAACAATGCGGATCCAGGACCAGCTGCTTAGGAATGACATTGGCATATACGCCTCTGCCGGCAATTCTTAAATTATTCAGGGCATTGATGCCGCCTTTTCCGCCTCCTGCCACAACAAGCAAGCCGACTGGCTTATGGGCAAATTGCTCACTTCCGAGAAAATCCAGCGCATTCTTTAGAGCTCCGCTCATGGCACTGTGGTACTCAGGGGAAGCTAGAACGACCCCATCAGAGTCTGCAATCTGCTGGCGCAGCTTTCTAACGGCAGGCAGCTGATATTGATCTTCTGTACCATTATATAAAGGAATTTCTCCAAGACTTAAATCGATCAGTTCAGCGTTATATTTCCTTGCAATATAACGAGACGCTATTCCCGTTCTTCCTTTCAATCGCGGGCTTCCATTAATAATTGTAAGCTTCATCATAAACTCTCCTTTTAGTTCCTATACTACTTAGTATATAGAAGTTTGCATTTTTAAACATCGTCAGTATGGCTGAGTTTTACAAAGCTTATCTTAGGACTAATTCAGTGAATACCTCCTGCAACTTTAGGATGATTTTTCTTAATTTGACTCTGCAATACCATGACGAACTGCATAAAGTGCTGCCTGTGTTCTGTCCGCAAGTTCCAATTTGGACAATAAGTTGGAAACATGGGTCTTGACTGTCTTTTCTGTTATATAAAGGGATGAAGCAATTTCTTTATTGCTCTTCCCTTTTGCAATCTCCCGCAGAACCTCCAGTTCTCTTTTTGTCAGTTCTTCCAGCGGCTGTCTTTCTGTACTGTTTTTATTCGTTAAATGTGTGAGCAGATGGGAGGTGGCTTTTGGATGCAGCTGGTTCTCCCCTTTCATCAGCTGGATAATTGCCTGGACAAGAATATCCGGCTCAATATCCTTCAGCTGATATCCTGAGGCCCCTGCCTCAATTGCCGGAATCACATGATCCTGATCTGAAAAGCTTGTAAGTATCATGATTTTCACTTCAGGGCAGCTCGCTTTAATTTGCCTGGTGGCTTCAATACCATTCATAACAGGCATATCCAAGTCCATTAATACAACATCAGGCTGATTCGTTTGCATCATCTCTACAGCTTCACGGCCGTTCTTTGCTTCTCCGATGATTTCTATTTCCGGCTGTGTTTTCAGAAAAAATACAAGACCCCTTCTTACAACATGATGATCGTCCGCTATTAAAACCTTGATCGCCATCTATTTCCCTCCCTTTTCCAAAGGAATGATAATTTCAATATTCGTTCCTTTGTTTGGCTCTGTTTTTAATTTAAATAAACCATTCAGTGCTTCCGTCCTTTTCTTCATGCTTTTGAGGCCGAGGGAAGGGATATCGTTTTCTCTATAATGAAACCCTCTGCCGCAATCGGAAATCACCATTGAAACTGTTTTTCCATCCACTGTCAGTGCTAAGTCTGCCGTTGATCCACCAGAGTGTTTTTTGCAATTTGCCAGTGCTTCCTGGCCAATTCGCCAAAGTGTCTCTTCAACTTTTCCAGGCAGACAGATCACACCTTTTACTTTTGAATTCAGCTTCAGGCCAAGCATTTGGCTGTATGACTGCATAGCACATACAATCCCATTTTCCAGCCCTCGGGGTTTCAGCTGCCAGATCAGTGCCCTCATCTCGCTTAAAGCTTCCTGTGCGAGATCCTGCATGTAGGAAAAGGTCTCTTTAATTTCAGGGTTATCAGTCATTTCAGCCCCTCCTCTCGCCGTTAAGCTTAAGGAGAACAATAGCTGGTTGACTGAATCATGCAGGTCCCTTGCCAGCCTGTTTCTTTCCGCAGCAAGAGCCGTCTCCTGTTCCAGCTGTGTCAGCTTGATTCGTTTTATAGCCGTTCCGATCTGAAAAGCCACAGATTCAAGCAAAGCCAATTCTTCTTGTGAAAAATGAGTTTTATCAGGTGAGCCGATATTAAGGATCCCAAATTTTTCTTTCCCTGCTCTCAGCGGGACGGAGGCATGATGGGTAAGCCCATTGGTATCCATTCTTTGCTCAGCAATGGCATCTTCTATTCTTTTGCATTCAATAATGTTCGAAGCTTTGTTTAATCTGCCGTCATTATAGCGGTCAATACACCAGCAGTCTCCATTGCACATTGGTTTGCAGTTATCCGCGGCAAGGGCAGGGGGCAGTTTTTCTTCTGCTGCCAGGCGGAACGCCCCTTGGCTATCAATTAAAAATACCCATCCCGTTTCAAGGCCGGTAATATGAAGCAATTTTTGCAGAACCTCTTTAAGAAGGGAATCAATTTCCGTTCCTTCATTCAATATTTCTGCTATTTCTTTTAATATTTTGATTTCAGATTGCCTTTTTTCCCCTAACACCCTTATCCCCCTTGGAACTGTCATATTATGTACTCTCATTATATAACTTTTTTTCCCTTTCTTCCTTGGCATTTGGGAGGAAGCGGACTCCGACCAAAGTTGTATACAGAAAAAACACCGAAGAGCAGGCCTCTTCGGTGAAATCGATTATGCAATTGGATAGTTTTGAACAAATGGATGAAGAACGATTTCGTCTATCATCATGTGCTTCGGCGCAGATGCCATGTAAACAACAGCATTGGCGATATCTTCAACCTTCAGCCAATCTCTTTTCTCTTCAAGCCCCTGCTTAGACTCTGCAAAAAACGTATCTACCATGCCGGGATTAATGGTTCCGACGCGGATGCCGTATTCTCTGACTTCCTGAGCTAAAGACCCTGAAAAGCCCTGCACTGCATATTTCGTAGCTGTATAAGCTGATCCATTGGGGATGGTGTATCTGGCTACGTCAGAAGAAATCGTAATGATTGTGCCGGATTTGCGCTCTTTCATGTGCGGCAGTACTGCCTTGCTTCCGAGGAAAACTCCCTGCACATTTACTTCAAAGACCTTTTTCCACTCGTCCAGTGTTGTTTCATCAACCTGCTTAAAAAATCCCACCCCTGCATTATTCACCAGAAGATCAAGCTGTTTGTACTTCTGAAGAGTTTTTTCAACCGCATCTTTTACTTCGGATTCATCCGAAATATCCGCCTGAATGGGCAGTACATCTGCAAATCCCATTTTTTTGAGATCTTCAGCAGATTGATGAATTTCCTCTGACCTTCCAATCAGGGTAAGCTTCATGCCCTGCTGGGCCAGTTTAACAGCAATTTCCTTGCCGATCCCTCTTGATGCACCTGTTACAATTGCCGCTTGTCCCTTTAACATCGAATCTTCCTTTCTGGCTAATCACCTTCTGGATGTTTAACGCTATTGTATTACCGAACTGCCCATTCTTTCTTCAACGATTTGCATAAATTCACTTTGGACAGATTCCAGTTTTTCCTTGCTGCTGGCCAATGTAGAGGCGCTGATTCCAAAATAGAATTTAATCTTCGGTTCTGTGCCTGATGGCCTTAGGCAGATCCAAGTCCCATCTTCGAAGAAATACTTAATAACATTGGACTTCGGCAGGTCGATTACTTTCTCCATTCCATCTGCTTCCGTTCTGATTCCTGTTAAGTAATCTTCAATAGCCTGGACCTTCATTCCTTTAAGATCTTTTATCGGATTGGCACGGAAGGATGCCAGGGTCTGCTGGATTTTTTCTGCTCCTTCAATTCCTTTTAGAGTCATTGATTTTAACCCTTCAAGAAAATAGCCATATTCGTCAAATAAGCTAAGCAATGCATCATAAAGGGACATGTCCTTCTTTTTATAAAAAGCAGCCATTTCCGCAGCAAGCAAAGATGCCTGGATAGCATCTTTATCCCTTGCAAAGTCGCCGATAAGATAGCCATAGCTTTCCTCATACCCAAACAGGAAACTGTATTCACCCGTCTCCTCATATTCCTTGATTTTTTCTGCAATAAACTTAAATCCTGTCAAAACATCGATGGTTTCTACACCAAATGATGAGGCAACCCTGCGTCCAAATTCAGATGTCACGATCGTTTTTAGCATAATGCCATTGTCAGGCAGTGTATTCTTCTCTTTCTTCTGAGAAAGTATGTAGTGAAGCAGCAGCGCACCTGTCTGATTTCCTGTCAAAAGGACATACTCGCCATCTTTGTTCTTTGCAGCAATGCCAAGTCGATCGGCATCTGGGTCTGTGGCAATTAGTATATCTGCATTAGTTTCTCTTCCATCTCTCATGGCCAGCTCAAATGCAATCTTTTCTTCTGGATTAGGACTCTTTACTGTTGAAAACTCTGGATCCGGCAGCTCCTGTTCCTTTACTACATGCACATGTTCATAGCCCAAAGCAGCCAAAGCCTCTCTAACCGGCTTATTCGCTGTACCGTGCAGAGGTGTAAAAACTACATGAACATCCGTTTCATTTGCGGCATCAGGGTTTTCGGAAATGGTAAGGAGCTGCTTCTGATAGGCCTGATCAACTGTAGCCCCAATCATTGTGATAAGGCCTTTCTCCTTTAAACTATCCTCGTCCATCACTTCAATAAGCAGTTCGTTTTCTATTTCATTTACTTTGCCGATTACAATGTCAGCTTCAGCAGGAGTCAGCTGGGCACCGTCCGATCCATACACTTTATAGCCATTGTATTCCGGAGGATTATGGCTCGCCGTCACGACTATTCCTGCATAAGCATGCAGGTATCGGACTGCGAATGAAAGTTCAGGTGTTGGGCGCAGTTCGTCAAATACATAAGTCTGAATGCCTCTGCTTGCAAGGGTTTTAGCTGCTTCCATTGCAAATTCCGGGGACATGTGGCGTGAATCATATGCTATTGCCACCCCTCTGTTCTTTGCTTCCAATCCTTTTTCTTCTATGTATGCGGCAAGTCCCGCAGATGCCTTGCGGACTGTATATATATTCATGCGGTTTGTTCCCGGTCCTATTTCCCCGCGCATGCCGCCCGTTCCAAATTCCAGTCCCTTATAAAACGCTTCTTCAAGGAGCTTTTCATTTCCCTGCAGACGTTTCAGCTGTTCAAGTAATTCACTGTCCAAATTCTCATGGTTTATCCATCGTTCTGCCGCTGTCTTCCATTCCATTGTATGACCTCCTAAAAAAAGCTTCACCATATCTTTTTCGAGTTCCAGACGGATATTCCTCTTTAAAACATCCGAGTTATTTTGACAAAATCCACCCTAAGATCAGGTATAAAAAGCATTGAGCGCCAGGTGAAAGGCGCTCAATCTGCAACTATATATTACTTCTTATATTTAATGCTGTAAATATCATGCCTGCGGTCTTTTAGCTGGCGCACCGTGCCATCCTGTCTTTGACGGCGGAGAATTTCCAGATCAACATCACCAATCAGGACCATTTCAATATTTGGATTGGTCTCTCCCACAATGCCATCCCTTGCAAACTCAAAATCAGATGGTGCAAATATGGCAGACTGTGCATACTGAATATCCATATTCTCTGTTTGCGGAAGATTGCCGACCGTCCCTGAAATAACCGTGTATATCTGATTTTCAACAGCGCGTGCCTGAGCACAATAGCGCACTCGCAAATATCCTTGGCGATCCTCAGTACAGAAGGGTGTAAATATAATTTTTGCACCTTTATCAGTCGCAATTCTCGCCAGCTCAGGAAATTCGATGTCATAGCAAATTTGGATGGCTATTTTTCCGCAATCCGTATCAAATACTTTAACTTCATCTCCGCGGCTGATCCCCCACCATTTGCGCTCATTTGGCGTAATGTGGAGCTTATACTGCTTTTCAATCGTCCCATCGCGGCGGAAAAGATAAGCGATATTATAAATCTCATCATCATCTTCTTTAACAAAATGAGAGCCGCCAATTATATTAATATTATATCTGACTGCCAAATCCGTGAATAACTCGATATATTGCTCAGTGTATTCCGTAAGCTTTCTGACCGCCAGGCTTGGTGACCGTTCGTCCAGAAAGGACATTAGCTGAGTGGTAAATAACTCGGGAAATACCGCAAAGTCAGAACCGGAATCAGAAGCAACATCTGTAAAATATTCCACCTGATGGGCAAATTCATCGAAGGATTTAATCTGCCGCATTAAATATTGCACCACGCATATACGGACCGGATAACTTGTTTTGTAAAAGCGCTTAGTCATTGGTCTGTAATCAACATTATTCCATTCCATCAGCGTTGCATATTTATTTGACTGCACATCATCCGGCAAATAGTTCGGGTTAATCCTCATCAGGGTAAAGCCATTCAGTAGCTGAAAGGATAAAACCGGGTCATAGATTTTATGAAGTGAGACCTCATTTACATACTCACGGGGGTTCATTTCTTTCGCGTATTTATGATAATTCGGAATACGCCCCCCTATGATGATACTTTTTAAATTTAAAGATCTGACAAGCTCTTTTCTCTCCTCATACAGGCGGTGGCCAATTTTCATTCTGCGGTAATCCGGATGAACCATTACTTCTATTCCATAAAGGTTATAGCCTTCCGGATTATGGTTTGTTATGTATCCTTTGTCTGTTACATCATCCCAGGAATGACGGTCATCATACTCATCAAAATTGATAATAAGGCTTGAGCACGAACCAATGATTTCCCCATCATATTCTGCAACAAACTGGCCTTCAGGGAAAATATCCAGATGGCTTTCAAGCTGATCCTTCTTCCAGGGTATCATGCCTGGGAAACAGAGCTCCTGCAGGGCAATGATATGATCTATATCTGAATGCCGTGTATTTCTGATAATCATTTTTTTCTCAAACTTCTTTAAATCAAGCTTTGTCAATGGTGGTGCACTCCTTTTGGAAATAATAATTATCATGGGAGCTGATAAGAAAGTTCAGCCTCTCCAGTGACATACGACTCTTTTCCCTTTTTTACTGCATTCATAACACCCTATGAGTTTTCTTAGCCAATTTCCCTCTTATTCTTATCTTGCGTCTTTTCCTTTATATATATTTCTATAAATGTGTTGTATATCTTTTATTAATTTCCGTAATTCCCCCTATTCCTTTCTAATATCAATTAATATTACAAATGCCCTATTTCTGATGGTCCTTTGAACATGTTAATTTACAAGGGATGTCCAATAGCTTTATAATTTTAGAGTACATATTAATAAGGAGATTATTATGGAGAAAACACAAACAGACCGGCGGGAGAATTTGCTGTTTATTGCCTGGGCAGCATCGATTCTGGCCATGTTCGGCAGCCTTTATTTTTCGGAAATCAGGCAATACGAACCTTGCGAGCTTTGCTGGTATCAAAGGATTGTCATGTACCCATTTGCTGTCATATTAGGCTTGGCTGTTATTAAGAAAGATTATCGCATCAGCCTTTATACAATGGTGTTATCTGCAGTTGGAGCAGGGATTTCCATATACCACTATTCCATTCAGAAAATTTCATTTATGGCAGACCATGCAGCAGCATGCGGGAGAGTTCCCTGTACAGGGCAATATATTAATTGGCTTGGATTCATTACGATTCCGTTTTTAGCATTGACAGCTTTTATAATTATTTTTATTTGCAGTTATCTTGTCTGGAAGAAAACCAAGGAGGTAGCAGAATAATGAAAAAGGTCATTATTTTTCTTGCCATTATCATTGCGTTATTCGCAGCTGTTGGAATCTTAACTAAGATGCAAAATGAAGAAAAAGTTTCTGGGAATAATCCATATGAAAAGGATTCACTTCATCCTGAAACAGTCAAACAGCTTGAAGACCCAAATTATCAAAATCTGATTCTTCCTGAAGAATTGGACAAAAAGTTAAATGAAAATGAAGATGTAACTGTGTATTTTTATAGCCCGACATGCCCTCATTGCCAGAGGACAACTCCTATTGTGTCTCCGCTTACAGAAGATATGGGCATTAATCTGGTTCAATTCAACCTGCTTGAATTTGAAGACGGCTGGGACAATTACGGAATTAAGGAGACTCCAACAATTGTTCAATTCAAAGACGGCAAAGAGGTTAACAGAATTACTGGCTACCAGGAAAAAGAAGTCTTTGAACAATGGTTTAATGAGAATTCGAAATAACCAAAAACGCCTGCGGCTGCAGGCGTTTTTCTATACGAGCATTTCATTTGCGGCTTTGGCGTAGACACTGAACAAATTATTCCGCGGCATCCTTTCTCCGCAAAAATGACTGTAGGCAAATGGAAATGACAAACCGAATTCTTGAAGTATTTGAACATTTTTGGCGAAAATCATCTCATATTTGTCATTCATCTGACGGGATTCCAGAATAGCCATTAGCGTCTGCAGTCCTGCTATAACCTGATAAGCCTCCTTTAATGTTCCGAAGTATTCAAAGTGCCGTGTAGAAGTATGTAAAATCTTCTGCTGTTCAAATTCTCTAATGTCATCATCTGTGAAATAAAGAGGAAACACATTTGAATAGAATTTTCTAATTAACTCTTGAATTTTTTGTTCCTGATCAGGAGTTGATGCAAATACAACTTTCACTGATAACCCACCTTTGTAATCCTTGTAATCAGTTCGTAATATATACATAAGAATATCATATTCTGAAAGCCCTTTAGGGTGGTAATTATACCCATGGAGAAGGGATTTGTTTACATTTATTCCTCCTGCGGAAATAGATGGCACAGTCGTAATGCTTTATAATTAGTTCTAAAGTTCTATATTAACTCCATTTTAAGTAAAATAAAAGGTGGTTTTAAATATTACAATAATAATCTGTGGACACCTATTCCTTTTATCCGCTGATTATAAAGGCTAATATAGTTATTGTAATTAATTTATATGTAGAAAAGTCACGATTATTCAACCAGGATAAGGAGCAATTTATGGTAAAAATACAAAGGTTTGGCGAATGGTGTGAAATAGAGGTGCCTGTTCACTGGGAAGGATATACCGTCGAATACATAGTCCGGACATTATGGGGAGCACCAAAAAAACAGACACACAATATGAGGATGAACAAGCAGGTTGTAACCAATGATGCCCCAGCCAATTGGACAAACCCGCTGCAGGCAGGGGATAAATTAAAATTCCATTTCTTCAGGGAGGAAGATTTGGGACTTATACCCTCTTATTATGACATCGAAGTACTCTTTGAAGATGATCATTTACTTGTTTTGAATAAGCCTGCAGGCATGGACACACATCCTAATTCTCCAGAACAAAATAATACCTTAGCAAACGCTGCAGCCTTTCATATGCAGATGCAGGGCGAATACAGAAGCATAAAACATATACATCGCCTGGACCGAGATACGACCGGTGCCATTTTGTTTGCGAAGCACGCATTGGCAGGAGCAATCCTGGATAAAAAACTGGAAGAAAGAACAATTAAACGTACATATTTAGCATTAGTTCATGGAAGGATTTCTAAGATCAGAGGAACCATCAGCGAGCCAATTGGGCGGGACAGACATCATCCAGCCAGAAGAAGAGTATCTCCCGGCGGCCAGCCTGCTGTCACGAACTATGAACTAATTGAATACTTTCCTAATCTGAAGCTTTCACTTATTAAATGCCGTCTGGATACTGGCAGAACACATCAGATCCGTGTTCACCTCAGCCATATCGGACATCCGCTTGCAGGGGATATTTTATATGGCGGAAAACCTGCTTTTCCACGTCAGGCACTGCACGCCGTAAAACTTGAGATTCCACACCCGTTCTTAGAAGAAACCATAGTCTGTCATGCGCCTTTCTTAGATAATCCTGAGATATTTAAGGGAATTGATCCGTATTGCTTTTAAGAACGATTCATAGCTGCCCTCTAGAGAGGCAGCTTTTTATGTCGCTATAATAAAGAGCAGAGGCTTTCAGCGCAAAAAAAGAAGCCCCATATGGGACTTCTTTCAAATGATTCTATTAGTCATGAGATTTACGCATAGCCTTCATGATGAAGCCTACGATGAATACAAGCACGATAGCACCAATTAAAGCAGGAATAATAGCAAAGTCAGCTACTACAGGACCCCAATCACCAAGAATCAATGAACCTAACCATGCACCAACGAAACCAGCAATGATGTTACCAATAATTCCTCCTGGAATATCTCTTCCCAAAATCATACCTGCTAACCAACCAATGATACCACCTATAATTAATGCCCATAAAAAGCTTAACATTGAAAATCACTCCTCTTTTTGATTTGAATTAGTTTCTGTTCAGATTAAGAATTTCATTCAGCAGCTGCGCAGCTTTTGGTGATCTTATGTGCTTGTATAATTAAATTACCCAGGATTCTCTATCTAAAACCAAAAATTAAAAAACTATTCTTCTGGAAAAATTTTATAATTACCAAAAAAATAAAAAAACATCCCTAAGGATGCTTTTTGAATAGCTTAATTAAAAATCAAAATTGTCCGGGTCAGCCCCAAATCGCTGATCTTTATTTAATGTATTCATTTGTCTCATTTCTTCTTGAGTTAATTCAAAATCAAAAATATTTGCATTTTCCCTTAATCTTTCTTCTTTAACTGACTTGGGGATTACAATAATACTGTTTTGGAAATGCCATCTTAATATAACTTGGGCTGATGATTTGCCGTGACCCGCGGCAATTTCTTTTATGGCAGGGTCCTCCAGCACTCTGCCCCTTGCAATTGGAGACCAGGCTTCCACTTTTATATTGTGCTCATCACAAAATGCCCTCAATTCTTCCTGGGATAGAAGAGGGTGAAGCTCAACCTGATTTACTGCAGGCTTTTCAGCTGAGTTTTCCATTATGTCCTTTATATGATGAATTTGAAAATTGCTCACGCCGATGGCCCTTACCTTTCCATCCCTATACAGCTTTTCAAGCGCTCGCCAGGTTTCCAGGTATTTCTCCTTAACTGGCCAATGGATTAGATATAAATCGATATACTCTAAACCCAGCTTCTTTAAACTTTTATCAAAGGCATCTAATGTTTGCTCATATCCCTGGTCCGTATTCCACACCTTTGTCGTTATGAAAAGCTCTTCCCTGGGAACACCGCTTTCTTTTATTGCCCTTCCAACACCCTCTTCATTTTCATAAAAGGCAGCAGTATCAATTAGCCTGTAGCCTATGTTGATTGCATTTTTCACTGTGTCTTCAACCTGCTGGCCCTCTTCTACTTTATATACTCCCAGCCCGAATTGGGGCATTTCAACTCCATTATGTAAGGTTAAAGTGCTGCTGATATCCTTCATATAATGAAATCATCTCCTTCATGTTTTTTACTTCATTTTATCATTTGCATGAAAAGGAGACCTACTATTTACACTTCCAAAACAAAAGCGATTGCCCTAGGGAGGCAATCGCCCATCTATATAAACGGCATATGCCGGGATTGTGATATCGCTATTTTTCGTCACACCTTCTTATGTAAGATTGATTTTCCCGGTGAAAAAATGTCCTAAACAATGGACAAAAAATACTTTTTGAAGCTCTCCGAAACAATTGAATTTAGGCCAAAAAAAAGCAGCCCGAAAAATCAGCTGCTAAAAGTTTTAACCAATAATAAAATTGTTTCTTTCCATTCCATAGAAATATAACCGGTGCAGAGGCCTTGTCATAGCGACATAAAGAAGCTTAATATCCAATTCAGACTTTATAGAAAATTCTTCCTCAAGCGACAGAATTATGACCCCGTCAAATTCCAGACCCTTTGCCAAATAGGAGGGGACGATGACGATTTCATCCTTTGGTATGCTTTCCTGCTCCTGCAGCAGTTTAAAAGGGAGCTTGGCATGCTTTTTAAAAAGGCCATGAATGAGCAGACAGTCTTTCATCGTTTTCCCGATCACCGCAAATGTTTTATAATCTTCTTTTTTCAATGAAATTACCTGTTCCTCAAGCTGCTGTACAAGCCTGTGGCCATTCTCTCTCTTGATAAATTCAGGACTTTTCCCATGGCGGACAACCGGCTCGACTTCAGGGAATGAATAGGGGAGAAGCTTGAGCAATTCATTCGCCTTTTCCATGATTTCCACGGTGGTACGATAGCTTTTCTGAAGCTCTGTATATGTTGCACGAGGAAAAATAAAGTCAAGAACCTCCTGCCAGCTTGTTAGTCCCCTGTAGGAATGAATTCCTTGTGCAAGATCCCCCACTAATGTGAACATATCCGTATCAAGTGACTTTTTTAAAGAGAGGAGCTCCATGAAACTGTAATCCTGTGCTTCATCAATGACGATATTTTTTGCCTTCAGCTCTTTAGGGATGCCAAAAAGGCTTTCCTGCAAGTAAAGCATTAAAGCTAAGTCTTCTCTCTCATAAACCTTTTTCCTGAACAATTTCCTGCAGTACTCACATAGCAGATCTGCATCTTTTAGAGGCAATTTCCCGCCTGACAATCTTGAAAGACGGTTGGAGTCTTCAAACAGGTCTTTATAATAACGGATAAGGCTTTTTTTCGGAAATTGCTTCATGTATTTTGGCACAGCAGTTCTGAAGCTTTTCTTTAATTCTTCCAGCCTGGCAGCTTTTTTATCAAGCGCATCTGAAACATACTGTCTTCTTTTTTCCGGGTCTTTCCCTCTGTTAAGGGCCCTTTCAATTCTCTCGTCATAATACGTTTCAATTTTCTTTATGATATTTTTCTTTTTCTTAGCAAGATCGTTTTGAAGCACAGCCTTTAATTTTTCGAGCCTTCGATAAAGAGGCAGATAATTGTAATCCTCCAAAAAAAGCTGGAAGAATTTCTTATGGCTGAACAGCCTGAATTTATCTACCATAAAATCATCACTGGGGCAGAAGCTATTATAAATTTCTTTTAGGTAATTGGTGAGGATTGTCTGAAAAACGGGCGATCCTTTAATGGATGATGCCCAGGCTGCAAGGTTTACTTCTTCACTGCCATGGTCTTCAAGCAAGTTCACCAATTTACTGTCATCAGCCATTTTAAGATCCTCACCAAGACATGCCAGCACATATTCCTGGAAGGTAGTCTGGCGGACTCTTTCTACCCCAAGCTCAGGAAGAGCTTCTGAAATATAATCAATGAATAGCCTGCTTGGTGCCAGAATCATAAGCTGTTCAGGTGCAAAATTTTCTTTGTACTGATAAATGAAATAGCTAATCCTGTGCAGGGCAATTGTTGTTTTTCCGCTTCCTGCTGCCCCCTGAACAATGATGGGCTTATTCAAATCAGCACGTATTATTTTATTCTGTTCTTCCTGTATGGTTGAAATAATTTCTGTGAGGCGGTTGCTTGAGCTTTTAGACAGTGATTCCTGAAGCAATTCATCTGTAGTCGTGAGGTCTATATCCCGGATCTCATCCAGAATCCCATCTTCAATCATATATTGCCGTTTCAATGACAGATGGCCCGTAAAGCTTTCTTCATAGGAATGATATTGAACCTCTCCCAGCCTGCCTTCATAGTATAAATTGGCTATCGGAGAACGCCAGTCAACGATAATCTGCTCCTGATTCTCCCTTGAATACAATGAAGTTTTGCCTATGTATAAGATCTCTTTTTCATTTAAATCTTCTCTTAAGAAATCAATTCTGGCGAAATATGGCTTTTTCCGGGCTTTTTTCAATTGTTTTAATTCATCTTTGGACATTTCAAAGAAACGGGCATTTGTCAATAAAGAAGAGTAACTTAAACTGGATTCAAGCCAATCAACGTCTTCAAAAGCTTCTTTCATATTTTCCTGGAACTTATCTTTGCTGGATTCTGACGTTTTAATTACGACATCAATATAACGTTTCGTAAATTCCAGCCGCTGAGTCTCCTGCTGAAAATCGGGGTGTTCAAATTCAGATGGCATATGTTTCTCCTTTCAATTGTTTTTCAGCCGCAATGGAGAAATACATATGAGCATACGCGTGGGCAGAAAAATATATTATCAGAAAAATCTGCAAGAATCAAGGGATGATAAAGACAAATTTGTTTTTGTCGAATTAGGGTGTTAAATGCATTGGCAATCATGTTAATTTATAATATAGAAAAACACTCTTTAGGAGGTGATGAAAGTGGCCATTGCAGTTGCAATGCCTGATAATGCAGCGTCTCATGCAAAGCCTGATATTGGTGGCGATACTTTGCATGAGGCGGTAATAGACTAATTTATTATCGCCCATTCAGCTAAAACCATTTCTGATATCGGCTTTGCACCTTATTCATTTTTTATTAACAAAAATCAATAAGGAGCTGGCAGAAATGAGTTATGTAAAAGCGAATGCCGTTTTACCGGAGACTTTGATAGCAGAAATTCAAAAATACGTTCAGGGTGAGGCAATTTATATCCCCAAGCCTGAAAAGGACTACCAAAAATGGGGCTCACGCTCTGGAGCGAGAAAAGCCCTGGATGAAAGGAACCATTCTATTAAAGGCGCCTTCCAAAACGGCAAAACAATCTCTCAATTGGCGGAAGAATATTTTCTTTCAGTTGAAACAATCAAAAAAATAGTTTATAAAAAGTAAATATTCGCACTGAACCTTGTTCAGTGCTTTTCATATGCCAAGTTCATTTCCTAATCGTTTTATACATTTACATTTTTATGTAATTCTTTTAAAGTGAAGGTGATATATAAAGGTGCTGTAGGTATAGGAGTGTGTATAATGGAACCTTTCATCAGGAATGATCAATATAATTTTATTAAATATCAGACGCAGGTGCTAATTAATGGCCATGCATCTGTCAATGATACAGGAGTGCTGAATGCACTGAAATCTCTTTCTGCTGAGAAGGTATTGGGCCTTTTTGAAGAACTTAGCGAGGAACAGAGACAGCTTCTTTTACCGGTCAGTGATATAAAAGAAAGAGATCAGGCTGATGCCTTTTTGGAACAAATAAAGGAATACGTAATACCGTTTGCATCATTGACGGAACAATCCATCAAAAAGCTGTTCCCTAAAGCAAAAAAATTAAAGATACCAGCACTTGAAGATATCGATTTCAGGGAAATAAGCTACTTAGGATGGGACGACAAAGGCACAAACAGGAAGTATATGATCAGCCTTATGGATGGCAAACTGACTGGCATATATGGAACATTTAAACCGCTGGGCAAAAAAGGGATCTGTGCCATCTGCAACAAATTCGAAGAAACAGGCATGTTCTTAACTGAAACCAAGGGTACTCAGCTGGGTACCTATACAAAAAAAGGGAATTACATTTGCCAGGACAGCCAGAAATGCAATGAGAATTTAAATTCACTGGAAAAGCTTCATGATTTTATCGGAAGGCTTAAAGGATAGATGAATATCTCCATAATTAAGACACCGCCTTATTTGGCGGTGTCTTCTTTCATCTCTTCGTTTATTCTCATTAAACTGGGGAATATTACTGTAATAAAAAAAACTATCATATTTTGTCGATTTCGTATAAAATAATTACGTTTGATTGAATTTTTCCTAAAATAATTGGGGGTAAAAAAATGGTTTTTAAGAAGAAGGACAAGTTTAACACATTGTTAAGCAATATTTCAGTGAATTTAAAAGATAGTGCAATTTACTTTGCCGACTATAAAATTAACAATGTCAGTGATTTAAAAACCTTTTCAAAAACAATGAAGGATTATGAAACAAAAGGCGATTCCTATGTGCATGAAGTCATTAAGGAATTAAATAACGCTTTTATTACACCGATTGAAAGAGAAGATATCCTCCACCTCGCTATGAGCATGGATGATGTGCTCGATGGTTTTGAAGAATGTGCTGATTTATTTGAAATGTATTCCATGACACAAGCTGATGAGTTTATGCTGAAGTTTGTGGATGCAATTAAGAATTGTGCAATTGAAATTGAAAAATGCGTGGAACTTCTTTCAACTAAGAAATTACTGCAGATCAGGGAGCATGCAATCAAAATTAAAGATTACGAATCCAAATGTGATGGAGTCCGCCGTCAATCAATCAAGCATCTTTTTGCTACTGAAAAAGATCCTATCCGGATTATTCAGTATAAAGAAATTTATGAAACTCTGGAAGATATTGCTGACAGCTGCCAGAATGTCGCCAATACGCTTGAAACCATCATCATGAAAAATGCTTAAGGGGCGATTACAATGGATGCAGTATTTATTATTACAATCTTAATTGTCATTGGAGCTCTGGCATTTGATTTTATCAATGGATTTCATGATACGGCAAACGCAATAGCTACCTCTGTCTCCACTAAGGCTCTTAAACCAAGGCATGCCATCCTATTGGCTGCCGTCATGAACTTTGTTGGTGCCATGACATTTACTGGGGTGGCCAAAACCATAACAAAGGATATAGTGGACCCATTTACTTTGCAGAATGGTTCACTTGTCATTCTGGCCGCTTTAGTTGCTGCGATATTCTGGAACCTGCTGACTTGGTATTATGGCATCCCTAGCAGCTCTTCCCATGCGATCATAGGGTCGATTGCCGGTGCTGCGATTGCGGCAGCTGGATTTTCAGCTTTAAATTATCAGGGATTTTTAAAAATCCTTCAAGCACTTATCTTTTCGCCGTTAATTGCCTTTGCAGTCGGTTTTATCGTTTACAGCATATTCAAGATTGTCTTTAAACACAACAACCTTACAAAAACAAACCGGAACTTCAGGCTGTTTCAAATTTTCACAGCCGCTCTGCAATCATATACACATGGAACAAATGACGCGCAAAAAGCTATGGGTATTATTACAATGGCGCTTATCGCAAACAACTATGTCACTTCAACTGATATTCCATTTTGGGTACAGTTTTCCTGTGCATTAGCTATGGGTCTTGGGACTTCCATCGGAGGCTGGAAAATTATCAAAACGGTCGGTGGAAAAATCATGAAAATCCGGCCGATAAATGGAGTGGCAGCAGATTTAACAGGTGCAATGATCATTTTTGGCGCAACATTTATCCACTTGCCAGTCAGTACTACTCATGTTATCTCCTCTTCCATCCTGGGTGTAGGTTCTGCCCACAGGCTTAAAGGAGTAAAATGGGGAACAGCCCAGAGAATGCTTATTACATGGGTAATCACCTTGCCGATATCGGCAACTTTAGCTGGCCTTGTTTATTTAATTTTGAATGCCATTTTCTAATATAAATAAAAGGAGCTGGCTTAGCCCGCTCCTTTTATTAACTCTCGCCTTGCCCCATTATCAGTTCATCAATAGGTATCTCAGAAAAAGCCTTATACCTCATAACCTTTTCATGGAAGGAAAGAAAGTGCGTAACATCATTTGGAACAGCCGCACAGTGCATTCCTGCCTGAACAGCTGCGATTGATCCATTTACGGAATCTTCAATGGCCAGACTTTCTTCAGGCTCGACGCCCATTTCTTCAAGTGCTTTTATGTAAAGAGCCGGGTCAGGCTTTACTTTTTCAACATCTTCTTTTGTTTTGATAGTTTGAAAATGACCCTCAATTCCAAAATGGTCTAAATAATGCTTAACCCATTCCCTGCCAGAGCTGGATGCGACTCCAAGCTTAAGGCCTTTTTCAATGCACTTTTCTATTAGGTCCTGAATCCCTTCCCTCAGAATTAAAATATCCCTCTGAATCTGGAATGCTTTTTCTGTTTTCTCCTGAACAGATTCACGATTAATTTGAATACCTAATTTACTGTCAATATAATTAAATAGAATATCATCTGTAGTGCCAATCCCCTTCGCAAAATCCTCCAGCCCAAGCTCAAATCCATAATCTTCTGACAGGATTTGTTTAAAAACCTCATACCATAAAGATTCTGTGTCTACAATGGTTCCATCAAAATCAAAAATTACAGCCTTTATCATTCTGCCACCGCCTCCTGAATTCTTTCCCCTTACATTAGACGTTACTGCTATATTAAAGTTACTATTTTTGAAGCAAGCCGGGAACTAGCTTCCCGGCTTTTGAAGTATTCTTCTTGTAACCTTTCGGATAATCTCAGGCAAAACTTCAAAAGTATATGGTTTATAGACCCGTTCAGTCCACTTATGGCCAGCCTTCCCATAAACTCCAAGGTTAATGACAGGAATATTTAAATCCCTCATTGCCTTTAATGGAATTGGAAAAAGGTTTTTTATGGCAGGAAAGTTCTTTTTAAGAGATTGTATATCTTCATCCGAGCCGTCAAAAGACAGGAAGCTTCCATCAGATAAGTAGGGAAAATATTTGCGGACCTTGAATGCCTCACCTGTTTTCTTAGCCTCTTCAGCAAGCACTTCCTCCAGGCAATCTTTCAAAAAGACCCCTCTTTCTGTATTCACATCAACTGTGTTGGCAGGAAGAAAAGGTGTTCCATAAAATAAAACCACTCTAGGTTTCTTTTCAGGGTCTGATTGGTGCAAAGCTTCTACAATATCAAAGGCAATCATTCTGGCATCGGTTTCTTTAAGAGAACTTTGCTTCCTCGCTTCTTCCATAACACTCACTGTATCTATGCCCTTCTGTTCAAGATATACAAGAAAATCATCTAGAGCCGTGACTTCTGTTCCCCAGTCCAGCTGTCTTTCCGGCAGCTTATTTACAGTCCGAAAATCTTTATAGGCACCTTTCAGCCGGTGCTCTACTGCGATGGCTGCATCTTCGGCAATCATCCCAAGTTCTTTCGAAAGCTGCTTCAGCGGTTTTTCATAGAAAAAGTAATTGAAGTAAACTCGGCAGCCGACAGCCGTCTGAACGTCATAGCGTTTTTTATCATCTCTCATATATAAACAGCTTGGAGGAAGCACCAGCTCTCCTTCAAGCTTCTCAGTCAGCTGAAAATTCTGGCTTATACGGGCAGTCAGCTCTGCAGCAATTAATGTTGGATCAATCCCTGCCAGACTTTCGCCTGCATGGGTCTCCCTTCCGAAAATGGAGAAACACGGCAAGATTTTTCCTGCTGTACCGGTGTATATATACTTTGTCGTGTCCCCATCATACAATGGCGAGATAAAATCATTATTAATTGCAGCCAAGTATTCCAGGCCCATTTTTTCTTTCAGCCTTAGCAATTCGGCTAGGGCGGCTCTGCTTCCTTTATGCTCGCCCTCTTCATCAGCATTGAACATGACGAGCAAATTGCCATTCAATTCGTCGGGATTTTCCGAGAAAAACAGAAGATTGGCCAGATGGACAGCAATTCCGCTCTGCATATCCAATGCCCCTCTGCCAAAAAGCCACTCCTCAGACAGGGCATCTTCCTGCACTTCCGGATCAGAGCCATATTGTACAAAGAACTCCTGGAGCTTATCCGGATCATGGGCCATGCCCTGAATCGGGCCAAAATCCTCCGTGCCGACCGTGTCTAAATGCGCCAGATATAGAATAGTCCTTTTGCCTCCGGAACGCCCCTTGAGGAAAGCAAACACATTCTTGCGGCCCAATTCATCACCAGGTATTTCCTGAGTCCATACTAAATTATCATTATCATTAAAAGATGGATACGAATGTATTATTTCTTTTAGAAAGTCAGCTTTATGCCTTTCTCCATCTGAATGGTTGTAGCTCTTCATCTTCACAAGGGCCTTTGTTAAATATTCGGCCTGCTGACTCAAGTTCATTGATTTAAGATTTGCAAACATAGGCCAACCCCATTTCGTCATCGTTTGACACTAGTGTATAAGCATAATCCATTAATAATCAACCATTTGTATATAATGGCTGTTTCACGGAAAGCAAGTTTCCGTATCGAAGCTTTTTTCTTTATATAAGGATGAAACCGCCAATATATAGAATAATAAAATTAAGGTCTTGAAATCTAAACCAAAAACGAATATTATATTATTTGTGCTTTCTAAACGTTCGTATTTATTGATAACACATACAACCTGAAAGAAGTTTTAGTTTATGGGGGACTTTATATGTTCAAACTGAAAGAAAATCAAACAAACGTAAAGACCGAAATTCTGGCAGGCATCACCACTTTCCTGACTATGGTGTATATTGTGGTCGTTAATCCTGTCATATTATCTGATGCAGGTGTACCTTTTGAGCAAGTCTTTTCTGCAACCATTATCGCAACCGTTGCAGGTACTCTTTGGATGGCACTGTTCGCCAATTATCCGATTGCCATCGCACCTGGAATGGGCCTGAACGCCTATTTTGCCTACTCCGTAGTCGGCACACATGGAAATATTGATTACATGACAGCATTCTCAGCAGTATTTATTGCAGGGATTATTTTCATTATATTGTCGCTTACCCCTTTCCGGGAAAAACTGATCATTGCGATACCAGATAATTTAAAGCACGGAATTACTGCCGGAATCGGCTTATTTATTGCATTTATCGGCTTGCGGCTAACAGGGCTGATTACAAGCCACCCAACAAATCTTGTTGCACTAGGGGATTTGCATTCTCCCCAATCCATTCTTGCTCTGGTCGGCCTTGCTGTGACTTTAATCCTCATGACTCTCGGGATTAATGGGGCTTTATTTTTCGGAATGATTCTCACAGCTCTGATAGCCTTCTTTACCGGCCAGCTCTCTTTTGACCAAGGATTTGTTTCACTGCCTTCGCTTCCGGATGGAATCATCATTTTAAATCCATTCGAAGCAATTGGAGATATTATCCAGCATAGTTTATACGCAGTAGTTTTCTCCTTTCTGCTTGTAACGATTTTTGATACGACTGGAACGATGATCGGCGTTGCCCAGCAGGCGGGATTAATGAAAGGCAAAACGATGCCTAGAGCTCGTGAGGCGCTTTTGTCAGATTCCATTGCTACTTCAATCGGCGCCATGTTTGGTACAAGCCCGACTTCAGCTTATATTGAATCTTCCACAGGTGTGTCAGCCGGCGGAAGAACAGGATTAACAACCTTGACTGTTGCAGGTTTGTTCCTGCTATCAGCTTTCTTCGGACCGCTTGTCAGTGCGGTGTCAGGTCTTGCCGCTATTACTGCACCAGCCCTGATTATCGTTGGAAGCCTGATGATGGGCAGCATTTCACATATTAAGTGGAATGAACTTGATGAAGCATTCCCTGCATTCCTGATCATCTTAAGCATGCCGCTGACATCCAGCATTGCAACAGGAATTGCGCTTGGATTCATCGCTTATCCGCTTATGAAAGTGGTAAAAGGCAAATGGAGAGAAGTTCATCCGCTGGTTTATTTATTTGCAGTGCTATTCTTTTATCAGCTTGCTTTCCTGCCGCACTAAAAAGAAAAGCGGAAGCGCCTTATAACAAAAGCTTGTCCAAATCGGACAAGCTTTTTTGTTTTTTACCGCTTCTATTTAATACCTGACCATTCATATTCTATAAGTATACAATTGGACAAGTTAGGGTGATAGCTTATGTATGAAAAGCTGTTTGCAACTTTAATGGGAAGTTTATTATTAGGCATAGGCATTAACGGCTTCCTTGTCCCCCACCATTTGCTTGATGGGGGCATTATTGGCATAGGGCTGATCCTCCATTATTATTACGAGCTTCCCACTGGATTAAGTATGATTGTCTTAAGCATTCCATTATATGTACTTGCCTGGTTTTATGAGAAGAAATATTTTTTCTATAGTCTGCACGGCCTCCTGATTTCATCCTTCATTATTGATTTGCTTTCTGCTATGCGAGGACATTTTAATCTTTCCATATTGCCCAGCTCGATTTTAGGCGGCTGCCTGGTTGGTTTTGGGATAGGCCTTATGCTCCGCTATGAAACCAGCACAGGGGGAACAGACCTGCTGGCACAGCTAATGACAAAGCTCCTCCCTATTAATATCGGCGCTTTGATATTTGCAATTGATGGATTGGTCATTTTAAGCGGTTTAAAAATTGTCGGTATTGAAAAATTCCTGTACTCGTTTTTAACCATCATATTTGTAGGCGCCATGACATCGTTAACAGTTATAAGAAAAGAGCAGAATATCGTTAAATGAAAAAAGCGACAGGTGCCCGGCACCTGTCGCTTTTCTTATGCTTATGCTTCTGCTTCTATTTTTTCATTCATGTCGCTATAAAGATTTCCATCAATTTCACCGGTGATACGGCTCGTTAAGATGCCGGAGGTCATGGATCCGCTGACGTTAACAGCTGTGCGTCCCATGTCTATCAGCGGTTCAATTGAGATCAGCAAGCCGGCCAGTGCAACTGGCAGGTCAAGGGCAGATAATACCAGGATCGCTGCGAACGTCGCACCGCCGCCGACCCCTGCCACACCAAAGGAGCTGATCGCTACAATGAGAATGACGGTAAAAATAAATCCTGGTGACAGCGGGTTAATGCCTACAGTCGGAGCAATCATTACCGCCAGCATTGCCGGATAGATTCCAGCACATCCATTTTGGCCGATGGAAAGACCAAATGACCCTGCAAAGTTGGCAATTCCTTCAGGAACACCCAGTGACTTTTGTGTTTTAATGTTCAATGGCAATGCACCGGCACTTGTTCTAGATGTAAAGGCAAATGTTAATACAGGAAATGCTTTTTTCATATAGGTAATTGGATTTAAACCGCTCAATGTTAAAAGCAGCAGGTGAATCAGGAACATAATGGCAAGTGCCACATAAGAAGCTATAACAAATTTCCCTAAGTTTAAAATGGAGTCGAAATCACTCATGGCCACTGTTTTCGTCATGATGGCCAACACTCCGTACGGAGTCAAGCGCAGAATTAATGTTACAACACGCATAATAATTGCATAGAACGCATCCACAATTTTTGCGAAAAGCTCAGCCTGCTCGGGTGATTTCCGTCTGACACCCAGGTATGCAATTCCTAAAAAGGCTGCAAATATTACAACTGAAATGGTGGATGTAGGTCTTGCTCCTGTAAAATCAAGAAATGGGTTTGCCGGAAGAAGATCAAGCATCTGCTGTGGGAATGTTCTTCCTTCAATACCCTGATAGGTTTCTTCCAGCTGTTCGCCGCGGGCTGTCTCTGCATCGCCTCCGCTGATTTGGACTGCCTCCAAGTCGAAACCGACAGCTGTTGCAATCCCTATAGCGGCAGCAACTGCAGTTGTACCTACAAGCAGACCAAGGATAAGCACACTGATTTTCCCTATATTATTTGTTAATTTAAGCTTAGTAAAAGCTCCTAAAATGGAAATGAAGACTAATGGCATTACGATCATTTGCAGGAATTTGACATAACCCCCGCCTATTAAATTGAACCAGTCTGCAGATTTGGCAATGATCTCAGCACCCGGTCCGTAAATCAGCTGAAGGGCGAAACCAAACAAAATCCCTAATCCAAGCGCTGTAAACACACGCTTTGAGAATGAAATATGCTTTTTTTGCATAAAGAATAATACGCCTACAAGCAGAAGCATAATGGCAATATTTAAAACTAATAGTCCTGTACTCATCGGACTGAATCCTCCCCAAAAGATGTTCTCATAATGACTTACTATAATACATGTATTCCTATGAGTCAAGTCGGAATTAAAATTTAAATTTTCTTATTATATATTCCATTCTGCCATGAAATGTTCAGTATTTTTCCTTTTGATTTGCACCTAAATTTCACGAACCATTAGATAACCCGGCAGTTGTATAACTGCCGGGTTTAGGATAATAAATCTTGTTTAATTGTTTTTCCCTGAAAGAGCCTTTGTTTTTTCAAAACATTGATCCATTGCACTCATTACCGCTGCACGGAACCCTTTTCTCTCCAGCTCGGCAACTGCTTCAATCGTTGCCCCACCTGGAGTACAGACCTCATCCTTTAATTCCGCTGGATGCAGACCTGTTTCCAGCACCATCTTGGCAGCCCCCAAAACAGCCTGTGCTGCGAGCTGATAAGACTGTTCACGGGGCAATCCTGCTTTTACACCGCCATCTGCCAATGCTTCAATGAACATATAGACGTAAGCTGGAGAAGAACCGCTTATAGCAGGAATCGCATCCATCATCTTTTCTTCCATAAAAGCTGCTCTTCCAATGCATGAAAATATTTTTTCCACTTCCTCCATATCATCTGGAGATACTGATTCATTAGCTGAAAGGACGCTCATTCCTTCTCCTACTAATGATGGCGTATTAGGCATGATTCGAATTGCTCTAACTTTCCGGCCAAATGACTGTTCCAGAAAGGTTAGACTAATGCCGGCCGCAATGGTTATAATGATGGCATCGGAACGGACGCTATCTTTAATCTCATCAATAACTTCCCCATGTGCATCAGGCTCAATAGCCAAAAACACTATATCCGCTTCTTCCGCTGCTCCAATATTGGAAAGGCGTGTTTGTATATTCCACCTGCTTTTTACATCGTCAAGCGTCTTCTCCGTTCTTGCTGAAGCAATAATCTGGCTTGGATTTACCAGATTGGATTTGAGTATTCCTCCAATTATGGCCTGAGCCATTTTTCCACATCCGATAAAACCGATATTTTTATTCATCAATGCCCACATCCTGTATAGTATTTCCCTTTGCTATTATACTGCAGGTATGGTTATGAAAAAATAGCAGAGGGTAAAAACATAAGACACGATGCTGCAACACTAATAACATACTGTTTGGAGAGATTGATCTTGAAAGATATAAAACCATATGCCCCACTGCCAGAAGACTTCTTTCAGCAGCCGACACTACTATTGGCGGAAGCACTGCTGGGCTGCTTATTGATCAAAGAAACGGAAGAGGGCATCGCCTCAGGCTATATCGTTGAGACAGAAGCATATATGGGCCCGGAAGACAGGGCAGCTCACAGCTTTGGGAACAGGAGAACAAAGCGGACCGAAATCATGTTCAATGAACCCGGATTTGTCTACACGTATGTGATGCATACCCATTGTTTGGTTAATGTTGTGAGCGGCCCAAAGGAAAAGCCTGAAGCTGTATTGATCAGGGGAATTGAACCTGTAGACGGCCTTGATTTAATGAAGAAAAGACGAAAAATGGATGATCTTAAGAACCTAACTAATGGACCTGGTAAATTAACCAAAGCTCTCAATATTACAATAGATGATTATGGGCGGCGTTTTACAAGCCCTCCTCTTATGATTGCTAAAGGAATTCCTCCCGGGAAAGTCACACGCGGAAAACGAATCGGAATTGATAATTCCGGTGATGCGCGGAATTATCCCTGGAGATTTTGGATTGCTGAAAATCCTTATGTTTCACGGAACAGGAAGTAAGAGGAAGGAAGAAATTAATAAACAGCAAACCGGAAAAACTCTTCAAAAGAAGAGATTTTCCGGAAATTTTTATGCTATTAACCGGAATTCTTCTGCACCCGTGAATGGATCCAGGATGATAACTGAAACAGCAGCATGCCGACCAAAGCTGCAATCAGGATATAAGCCCCTGCAAATACTTTAAGGCCTCCTGTGGCCAATCCGGCAATAATTACAGAGAATTCTCCCCTTGATGATAATGATAATCCCGCCTTTAGAGCTTCCTGTTTCGATAGGCCATACCATTGCCCTCCAAAATATCCTGCAGCAAGCTTGTGAATGATGGACCAGGTAACAATAATAACCAGAAGACCCAGAGAAGGAATTTCTTCATTAAACTCAAGCGAAAGCCCGAAATTCAAGAAGAAAAATGGGAGAAACAGATTCCTGACGGGAAGTACAACTTCCTCTGTTTTTTCTTTCACCTCCGTTCCGGCAAGTATGATGCCGGCAAGAAATGCGCCAATAACCTCTGATAGCCCCAGAAATACTGCAAATCCTCCATAGGTAATCGCAACTCCAAGAACAAGAATCAAAAAGGAATCTTCATGAGCAACTTTCTTCATCCAATGCTGGGCTTTATGAAGAACTATTCTGCTCATCCAAACTGCAGCGCCAGCAAGGAGAGATACCTTCAGAAAAATAAACAGAAAGTCTGGAGCGGAGAAACTATTTCCACCGCTCAGCCCAATCAGAACGGTCACAAGAATCGGGGCAGCGAGGTCTTCAAAAATCAGAAGAGATAGAATATATTCAGAGTCTTTATCTTCAAGGCGATTCTTTGATTCCAGCAGCTTAACAGTAATTGAAGAACTGGTTGCATATACGATTCCGCCTATCAATAAAGAGACAAACATATTTTGACCTGCTGCATAGGCAATTCCCGCAGTCACTCCCACTCCCAAAAAAACATCCAATAGCCCGGATTTCCAGACCTTCCTTCCGTTATTCCTTAATTCTCGCACAGAGAATTTTGTGCCAAGCAGAAAGAATAGCAGAATTAAGCCAATTTCACCTGCAGCTTCAATTACTTTCGCCTCTTTGTAAAATCCAAAAATACCGATGCCTGCTCCTAAAATAATATAAATAACGATATCGGGAATTCTTAAGATTTTAATCCCGATTATTGCAGTTATATAAAGGGCAATAAAAATGAGCCCAATTGCAAGAGGCATATTCATATTCCGTTATTCATCCTTTTCTGAAACCGTATTTTTACGGACTATTAATACCCTCTTTGTCTAAATTTCACTCCTGTCAATTAGATCCAAAATCGGATAGCACAAATTGTGTCATTCCCTCCAAGGATTGTTTTTTCGGCTGTATTTAATTTCGGAAATGAATACTTAATTATTTATATAAAGAAAATTCGACAGGTACCTGGCACCAATAAAATTTGTCGATAAAAAAACGAGCTATATTACTGGACTTTTTTTATTAAAGCGTTTATTTTACTATAAAAAGGCAATATTCTATGTATAAGTTCAATAAAACCGAATGGGATGGTGTTACGATGGCAGACAAAAAAAATGTTAAAACTCCCAACAAAGATCTAAATATTGGTGCTAATGTTTCATTAAACGGCCTGGTAACAGCTGTTTTTGATAATATGGTCCATGTCCAGATTGGCGCTAAGATTGTAACGGTCCATGTAAAAGACCTTTATTCTGGGTTAAATAATCCTTTGTTAAAAAACCAGCAGGCATAAAGTGAAACTTCAATCAGCGGGGGCTTTATACCCCACTGATTATAAGTTGAGGCCCACAGGACAAGGAAGGCTTCGTCTGCATGAGCATCGTACGACCAAATGCGACAGCTTTTGGGCGGAAGTATGTTACAAAGACATTGCCATAGGACAAGGAAAGCTACGGCAGCGATACATCGCACGACCGAAAGCGCAGCTTTTGGGAGGACGTGGCGTTTTTAATCTTTGTTCTGCGGTCGGGCCTTTATGGGCAGTGGACTCCCACTTATCCTCTTTCGATTCCTCTGAGTCTTGAAGAAGGAGGCTTACTGCCCGTTAGACTGCGATAACATCCACCATCTCTAAACATACTTCAGGAGGGGCAGCTCATAAGCTTGCCCCTCCTGTTTTTTCATTATGTTTTCAGGTTATACCGTCTGTACCTGTTTATTTTCCTTTACAGCCGGAGCATAGTCTCCAAGCACCTGATAAGCCTTAAAATCTGATGTATCTAATAATGACACAGCTTCCAATGATGCCTTAAAGATGAAGACATCTTTTGACACTTTACTGATTATTTCACATCCCTCAGGCAATCCTGCATTAGCATCACCCCAAATAATCCAAACTGGCTCGTCAAGAACAGTCCCTTCCGACTTGCCTTCCTCAAAGACTGAAGGAATATCGGTTCTGCCTACATGAATCAAATCTTCAATAATTGCGCTGGCTGTCGGAAACATGCCGGCTCCAGGACCCTGCAGGCTGATATTCCCGACTATATCCGCATCAATTGAAACTGCATTTTGCACTCCTTCTACTCTGTACAAGGGATGTGCCTCCGCTGTCAGGACCGGTTTTACAGTACAGCGGATATCATCTTTTTCCCTCTCAATCGATGCTACATGTTTAAATTTCAGTCCCAGGGAGTCAGCCATACGGATTTGTTCAATTGTAATGTCAGTAATGCCTTCTCTAACAGATGTTTCCTGCGCCGGTGCTTTCCCGAACACCAGCTCACTCAGAACAACCGCTTTGAAAAAAGCGTCATATCCCTCGATATCGTTTTTGGGATCGGCTTCTGCATATCCTTTTTCCTGAGCTATTTTCAGTGCTTCTTCAAATGATAAGTTCTCTTCGCGCATACTTGTCAAAATGAAATTGGACGTGCCATTTAATATACCTTCGATCCGTTCAATCTTGTTCGCATTCAGCAGCTGCTTGATAGTCTGAATTATTGGGATTCCGCCTCCGACTGTTGCTTCAAATCCTAATGATACATTATGTTCTTTTGCGAGCCTCGCAAGCTCACTTCCATGGAATGCAAACATCTCCTTATTTGCAGTAATGACATGGCATCCTCTCAATATTGCCTGGCGCAAATACGTATAGCCTGGCTCCCTGTCAACAATGGCATCAATTACGACATCAAGCTTGGGAAGCTCAATAATTTCTTGAAAATCATCAGTTAAAAGCACCTCATCATCAGGCACAGAATGCTTACTTACATTTTTGACAAGTATTGCTGAGACCTTCACTTCTTTCCCGAATATCGCCTGAAGCCTTCCCTGATGTTTGCTGATCGTTTCATACACTCCTTTTCCAACTGTTCCAAACCCCAATAGCCCAATAGTTAACGCTGACATTTCTCATTCCCCCTGGTTAATATTTAAAGAGCAGATACCTATAAAAACAAAAAACCCCTTCCGTCTATTACAGACAAGAAGGGGTTTGAATTTACATTCCGTTCATTCCGCCTTCTTATCTTCGGAAAATGTATTCCTCTGAATTTGGCACCGTGCATAAATGCTGGTTGCCGAGGCTTCATAGGGTCAGTCCCTCCGCCTCTCTTGATAAGAAGTTTCTAAGTATTCAATTTATATGAATCATAAACATTTATAAGGACTTCGTCAACCTTTTTTGAAATTTTTTTCTTCAACCGCTTTCATTTTCCTCGAAATCTTCAATAATGATTTCAAGAAAATGCTTAAGAATTCTGGCAGTGAGCCCCCAAATAACCTTATCCTCAAAAAAGTAAAATACTTCTTCTACTTTCCTTGTCTGCCAATTGTAATTTTCACCTCCGGCAATCAAGTCAAAAGGAAAATTTTCTTCGGGCTCTACTTTAAAATTCACGTGATACGTTTCCGGCTTTACTTTTTTTAGAAAGGAAAGAGGCACGGTAAAAACTTCTTCTACTTCGTCAGGGTTTGGCACGATCTGGTCAGGATTATGGATAATGCCTGCATAAGGGTAAATAATTTGTCCGAAGGAAATCATGTAATCCAGCGGGGACACATCTGTGATGCTGTCTTCGCTTACGCCGAGTTCCTCTGAGGTCTCACGGATGGCCGTATGCTCCTCATCCCTGTCTTCCGGATCTATTCTTCCGCCGGGGAAACAGACCTCCCCAGGCTGCCTTCTCATTGTAAGTGAACGCACCTCAAAAAGGACATGTGTTTCCTTATTTATCTCTACAAGCGGAAGCAAAATAGCGAATTTCGAAAATCGCTCACTCCCTAAAATGACTGGGGTCCTGTTACTTAACCTTTTAGCCAGTTTTTCAATCTCCATATACCCCACCTCCAGCAGCAATTCCAATTTATTGGCTACATCTTTATCATACTGTATTTACTGTGTTTTATTAATTCATACGGCTTGTACCATGTAATGATACAGGACAGTCTAACTGTCCGCCCTTCAAAAGAAAAAGAAAGTTTCTCCTCCTGCAAATCAGGGGAAATAGAAAATATAATATGACATGAGGAGTGAAAATATGAAGAAAAATATATTAATAGGCGGGTATGCTACACAGGAAGAGCTACGAGAAGCTATTGAAGGGGCAGAGTCAAACGGGTATCAGAAAGACAACCTGGTGATTGTTTCAAAAGATGGAGCGAATCTTGAAAGCTTTGCAGACAATCATGGAGTGAACTTGCGAATAGTCGGATCCCAGGAGCTCGGCAATCAGCGCTTTCTTGATTCAGTGAAAGCCCTTTTTATGGGAGAAGATCCAGCCACAAGTTCAGGAATGGATCCTGATAAAAAAGATGGTATACGGTTTGATGAACATGACCTGGATAAATACGCAAGCATGGTGTTTGATGGAAAATATGTCTTAATCGCGGATTACTACGGAAACTATCCCACTACCCAGAAAGGCAATCAGAGGGTCAGTGCTGAAAACTCAGAAGGGTACCTCGAAAGCGCTTCAGCACGGGAAGTTGTCCATGAAACAGATATCAAAACACTGGCAGATAAATCCGGTAGCTCATGTGCTGCCGATAATCAGGAATTCACTCGTGTTCATGTTTCACCAAAGTCTGAAGTTGTGAAAACCAGTGCTGAATTAAACTGGGATAATCGGCTTACAAAGGAAAGGCACAAATAGCAAAGGGCCCCCCGTGTGGGGTCTTTTTTCCCGAATAAAAAAGAGAGGTTCCCCTCTCTTAAGCATACTTCTTCTTATCTTCCTCCTGTTTGAAGAAACTCTTCATCGCATGGAATACATCTGCTTTTTGCTTAAGGATATAATAGCGGAAATCCTCATTTTTAATATTTTTATAGGCTGACATCAAGGTCGAGTGGCGGTTATACTGGTTGACCTCACCGTACCCGAACATATTGGACACCTTCATAAGTTCTTCCACCAGCTTAACACAGCGGGCATTGTCAGAGGTCAGGTTATCACCGTCTGAGAAGTGGAAAGGGTAAATGTTATATTTGCGCGGGTCGTATTTGACATCAATCAGTTCAAGCGCTTTACGGTAGGCAGATGAACAAATGGTTCCCCCGCTTTCTCCTTTTGAGAAGAAGTCCTCTTCTGAGACCACCTTTGCTTCAGTATGATGGGCAATAAATTCTATCTCGACTGTCTCATATTTGGTCCTCAGGAACCGGGTCATCCAGAAGAAAAAGCTTCTGGCCATATACTTTTCCCAAATCCCCATCGATCCGCTCGTATCCATCATTGCAAGCACGACAGCCTTTGAATCAGGCTTTACAATTTCATTCCAGGTCTTGAACTTCAAATCTTCCTTATAAATTGGGTGGAAAGCTGCCTTTCCATTCATTGCATTCCGCTTGAATGCCGACATCATGGTCCGTTTCTTATCAATATTGCCCATTAATCCAGTCTTTCTGATATCATTAAATTCAATGTCCTCTACCAGATTTTCATCCTGCTCTTTTCTTTTTAAATTAGGCAATTCCAATTGTTTAAATAAAGCTTCTTCAATTTCCATCAATGATACTTCTGCTTCAAAATAATCCTCGCCTGCCTGGTCGCCTGCCCCTTGCCCTTTTCCGGGTCCTTTCTGGCTGCCGGATCCGTCACGTGCCACTACATCTCCAATCTGGCTATCTCCATCGCCTTGGCCGACATGTTTGTTTTTATCATAGTTATAACGGATTTTGTATTCATCCAAAGAGCGAATTGGAATCTTCACTACTTCCCGCCCATTCGACATTACAATGTTTTCTTCCGTTATTAAATCAGGCAAATTGTTGCGGATTGCTTCCTGGACTTTATCCTGATGACGCTGCTGGTCATCATAGCCTTTGCGATGGAGGGACCAATCTTCTTGGGAAATCACAAACTGATGGTTATTGACATTCGTCATGTTAACCCCTCCTTTTAAATTAAATTTCACACATTACAGCTTTCCAACATACAATATCGCGAGTGTCAAAAAATGATGAAACATCCCCAATTCAGCAGTCTGCCTTCTTTTCATAGACTCATTTCCTGGCAGCAAATTAATTATTAATGCACCAATACAAAGAAATGTTTATTACTCTATCATATGCGAGAAGACAAAATAATTTACAAATAATTTTGACAATAAGACATTCGCATCATCTTTTAGACAAGCCCATTTTTTAATATGGGGATTTGCCTAATTAAACAAAAATGAACCTCCGCTTTTAGCGAAGGTTCTTGTCCTTGTTTTTATGCTGAATGGGATCGGGATATTTATCATAATCCTCTTTTAATTCTTTATTGGTCCGCAAATTTTCCATCTGCTTTCCCAGGTTTTCCATTTCTTCAATATTTTCTGCCATTGAGCTGTTTCTCGGTGTATAATTCTTATCTAATTCTTTCTTTTTCATGAATATCACCTCTGCTGTATTTATACCCCCAATTGGGCGTATCTAAACTTTTAGGCAGAATCTGCTGCATAAAAATGGCCAAGCGAAAATAGGATTATACTAAAAGGGGGGGGTTTTTATGAGCGAAATCCTTTGCTGCGGCTGGTGTGGTGAATTATCACTGTATGATCGGACAGTTTATCTTGAAAACAAGCCAATTTGTCCTGAATGCCAGAAAAAAAAGAAAGAAGCTGCACAAAATATAGAGAAAAATAGATGAAGGGGCTTTCGGGCCTCTTTTTTTATATGGGGTATTTTTCCTGGAATCTATCATTTTTAATTCATTTTGCGGTTTGCTTTCCGATTCTGACTTTTTCTTGATTGCGACGCTTCTTCAATTATTTGCGCTGATACATTTGATTTTTGCGCTGTAACCCGTGTTATTTGCGCCTTCCTCATTCTTTATTGCCTCTAGTATCATAATTACGCCGATATCCAGCTGATTTTTGATTTTTGTGCTGTAACCCATGTCATTACGCCTTCCCTATTCTTTATCGCGTTCTCTTCTGCCATGATTGCTCCTGAACTTATTTGCGCCCCTCCTAATTCAGCTCCTTATTCATCCGCAAAAAAAAGCCTGGCAGCTATCCTGCCAGGCTTTTTTTTAACGATTCAGCAAGCTTCCAACATAGCGGAGCAGTTCGTTTGCTGATGTTGAGTTATAGCCATGTTCGTCAATTAATCTTGCTACAACTTCATTCACCTTCTTCAGCTGCTGCTCATCAGGCGTTTTTGAAGATGTGGTGATCTTCACGACATCTTTCAGGTCAGCGAAAAGCTTCTTCTGGATAGCTTCACGCAGACGGTCATGCGAATTATAGTCAAAGCGCTTGCCTTTTCTTGCGTAAGCTGAGATGCGGATGAGGATTTCCTCCCTGAATGCTTTCTTCGCATTCTCGGAGATGCCGATCTGCTCTTCGATTGAGCGCATCAGTTTTTCATCCGGACTGATTTCCTCACCGGTTAATGGGTCGCGAAGCTTCGCTTTATTGCAGTATGCTTCAACATTATCAAGATAGTTTTCCATAAGCGTTTTTGCAGATTCTTCATAAGAGTAAACAAATGCCTTTTGTACTTCTTTCTTCGCAATATCATCATATTCTTTGCGGGCCAGAGAAATAAAGTTCAGGTATCTTTCCTTCAGTTCTGGAGTAATGGATGGATGCTGATCCAACCCTTCTTTAAGCGACCGTAATACATCCAGCGCATTGATGCTCGTAATATTTTTACGGATGATTGTAGAAGAGATCCTGTTGATAACATAACGCGGGTCAATACCGCTCATGCCTTCATCTGCATGCTCTTTTTTCAATTCCTCCACATCAGCCCTGTTATAGCCTTCAACGCTCTCTCCATCATACAAACGCATTTTCTTAACTAAATCTATATCGCCTTTTTTCGGATCCTTCATGCGGGTTAAAATCGTAAACATCGCTGCAACCCTCAGGGTATGAGGTGCAATGTGCACATTGGAAACATCGCTTTCTCGGATCATTTTATCGTAAATCTTCTCTTCCTCTGAAACCTTTAAATTATATGGGATTGGCATAACGATAATCCTTGAGTGCAGAGCTTCATTCTTTTTATTAGAAATGAATGAACGGTACTCTGTTTCATTCGTGTGAGCAACAATTAGCTCATCCGCTGATATCAAGGCGAAGCGCCCTGCTTTAAAGTTGCCTTCCTGAGTCAGGGACAATAAATGCCATAAAAATTTCTCGTCGCACTTCAGCATTTCTTGGAATTCCATCATCCCTCGGTTTGCTTTATTTAGTTCCCCATCGAAACGATAGGCACGAGGATCTGATTCTGAACCATATTCAGCAATGGTTGAAAAGTCAATGCTTCCAGTCAGATCAGCAATATCCTGGGATTTTGGATCTGATGGGCTGAAAGTTCCAATTCCCACCCTGCGGTCTTCTGAGAAAATGATTCTTTCAATTAAAACATCTTCTATACGGCCGCCATACTCCTGTTCGAGACGCATACTATTCAATGGCGAGAGGTTTCCTTCAATTCTTATTCCATATTCATCATGAAAGTCTTTACGGAGGTGATGCGGGATTAAATGAAGCGGATCTTCATGCATTGGACAGCCCTTAATAGCATAGACCGCTCCCCTATCAGCGTGAGAATATTGCTCTAAACCTCTCTTTAGCATTGTCACTAAAGTTGATTTACCGCCGCTGACCGGCCCCATTAATAAAAGAATCCTTTTGCGGACATCGAGGCGTTTGGCAGCAGGATGGAAATACTCTTCTACCAGCCTTTCCAATGCTTCTTCTAATCCAAAGAGCTGATTGCTGAAAAATTGATATCTTTTTTGCCCCTTCACTTCTTCGACACCGGCATCCTTAATCATATTATATACCCGTGAATGTGCTGACTGGGCAACCCATGGCTTCTCTTTAACAATTTCTAAATACTCTCCAAAAGTCCCTTCCCATTTAAGCTTTTCTTCCTCGTGTCTGTACATCTCAATTTTTTTTAGAATATCCATAAGGACCTCCCCCTGTCGCATTATCAGAGACGATTAATATACTCTATGCGCCCCGGCAATCGAACATGCGTAAACTATTGAGAGTTTGGTTTGTACTTTTTATGGGGATTAATTATAAGGAACACTTTGCTGCGGGATCTAACTGTAAAAAAAACTCCATACTTTTCATTCACAGTTATTCATTTTTGGGCTATAATAAGCTTATATTTACAAGCTTGCCTATTGATATACCGCTAAAGGAGGATTACATATACATGGGTACAATTATTATTATCGGTGTAATGGTTGCTTTCCTTGCTGCTATTTTCGCTGCTGGTTATGATGACAAGCCAGGCGTAAGCAAAAAATAAGCTGCTGATCATTCAGCAGCTTTTCTCTTATTTCGAACACAGGCTCTTGGTTATAGCCCTACCTCAAATCCATCTTTTTCTTCTGTACAAAATCCTTCATATACATTCGTGTCTGCTTTTCAAGCATGCCGGCGATTTGACCAGTCCACGTGTCATTCCGCTTGCCGCCCGTACGCTCATCATAGTACTCGGAAATGATTTTATTATACACTTCCAGCTCTTCGCGGTAGGCAGTTTCATCCTGCTTATATTCATTTTCATGGTATATGTGCTGAAGAGGAAGCCTTGGCTTTTTATCGTTCTTTTTGGAAGGATAGCCAACAGCCAGTCCAAACAAAGGAATTACGCGATCCGGTGTTTTTAAAAGTTCAGCTACACCTTCAAGATTGTTTCTTATTCCGCCAATATAGCATATTCCCAATCCCAGCGATTCAGCAGCAACCGCAGCATTCTGTGCAGCCAATGCTGCATCAATGACAGCCACCATAAATTTCTCTGTGCTTTCAATGGAGGGAATTACATTGATATTTTCCATTTGTCCCATTACTTCATGACGATGCAGATCAGCACAAAATACGAAAAAGTGGCCATTTTCTGCTACATAATTCTGGTTGCCTGCAAATTCAGCAAGTTTCGCTTTCTTCACTTTATCGGTAATACCGATTATTGAATAGGCTTGAACAAAACTTGAGGTGGACGCAGCTTGAGCAGAAAGTACAATCGTTTCTATCTGTTCTTTGGACAGAGGCCTATCTTCAAAATTCCGCACGGAGCGATGGTCCATCAGCAAATTGATCACTTCATTCATCACAACTCATCCTTTCCATATATACTTTTTCATTTTACCCAGAAAGGAAAGTATTCTCCAAAGGAAAAGGCCCGAAAAATACCAGGCCAGCTGTTTCCTATTTTAAATGCAAGTAATCCTGCTGCCGCAGTGCTTCATAAACAAGAATGGCTGCAGTGTTGGATAAGTTAAGCGAACGGACTTTATCGTTCATTGGAACCCTTAATGCGCGTTCTTTGTTGATTTCAATGATATTCTTCGGAAGGCCCGTCGTTTCTTTGCCGAAAATAAAATAATAATCCTTCCCGACATTGCTGTAATCGAAAGTGGAATGCGGCTTGGTGCCATACTTCGTTAAGTAGAAGTATTCACCGCCTTCGCTGCTATTAAAGAAATCGTCCAATGATTCATGATAGACGATCTTTACAAATTGCCAATAATCCAAGCCTGCACGCTTCAGCATTTTATCATCTGTCGAGAAGCCAAGCGGCCGGATCAGATGCAATGTCGTATCAGTAGCCGCACAAGTACGGGCTATATTACCAGTGTTGGCCGGAATTTCCGGCTGATATAATACTACATGCAACCCCACTTTTTTCACCTCTAAATTAAATCTGCATGTGTTATTATATCATTTTGAAATCACCTTACAAATTACTGGTCATCAGTTATAGACAAAAATTTATATTTAATATTCGGTGTATAGGCTGTTGAATCTTCATAAGCCCAATAACGCATTCGGCTGTTATAAGTATGGGCATTGACCAGGGGCATTCCTGAGGCATCTTTTCCCGTCACGATCGTTGTATGGTCAAATCGCCCGTCTCCCTGAAAATCATAGCAAATAACATCTCCAATTAAGAGCTGATCCGGACTGGAGACTTCCTCCGCTCTTAACCCCGAATTCGAACTCGGCAGATACCATCGCAATGAATTCGCTACCGTCCAGCTGTAGCTCCAATTTCCGCTTCTCATCCACCATCCTTTTCCGCGGTTAGGATACCCTCTCATCGGGCCGCCGCCTACATGAAGGCACTGTGAAATATAATTGGTGCAATCCACTTCAAATTTTTTATAAGCCGGATTATAGCTGTTCCACCATTTTTCTGCATACTGCACTGCTTTCATGCGGTCATACTCATATACAAGCCTTTCTTCCTCTCCATATTCATGGTCTGGAGACGCTTCATCTTTTTGAATCTCATTAAAAGGGTTTTTCTCCCGATCCTCGACGAACACTCCTTTATAAAAGTCGGCTGTTCGCTCTTCAATTTCTTCTTCCATATAGAACACGCCTTTTTGCTTAATTAAATATCTAAAGTGAACTCTGTATTCAACCTGCTTCACGTCATCCTTCTCCCCGCCGACCTTGATCACTTTTCCGGTTGCCTGGGCTTTAACAATCTCACCGGACCGGGCGGTAAGAGATTCTTTCTTCTTTTCAATCTTAGGGCAGGTATGAATTGAACTTCTTGAATGGGAAACGCACTGCTGCACTCTTTTTATTAACAGCTCCTGAAGCTGGTCCCTCACGCATCTCACTCCTCTCCTATTCAATACATATGAGAGAAAGCAGAGGACTTTGCTTAATTTTTCGTGCAATATAACAGTAAGTCAGCCGGACTGAACAGTTTCTCTGCATTTGAATTTTACTCTTTGCATATTGTTGGACTGAGGAAAAATTAGAATTTTTCATAAAAATGGCATAGAAAAAGAGGGAGATTCCTCCCTCATCATTTCTCAATAAAACTTAAACCTTTTTCAATCTCAGCAATAGCCTCTCCGTCTTTTTCCTGCTGCAAAGCCTTTTCCAGGGCAGCTAATGATTTCTCACCGCCAATTTTCCCAAGTGCCCAGGCAGCCGTTCCACGGATCACCGGCCGAGGATCTTCTGTCATGACTTTAATCAGATCTTCTACAGCTGTTTCGTCTTTGTAGTGAGCCAAGGCGATAATGGCATTTCGCTGGATCGGCTTTTTCCCTCTCCAGGAGCCTGAAACCGGACCATATTTTTCTTTAAATTCACGGTTGCTGATAAATAAAAGCGGCCTTAAAAGCGGCTTTGCCACTTCCGGATCCGGCTCCATCTCTTCGTGCAGATGAAAATCCTTGCCTTTATTTTCAGGGCATACGGTTTGACAGGTATCACACCCATAAAGTCTGTTACCCAGTTTTTCTCTATACGGCTCAGCAAGAAAGCCTTTTGTCTGTGTCAGAAACGCGATGCACTTCTGTGCATCAAGCTGACCTCCCTGAATTAAAGCACCAGTCGGACAGACGTCTACACATTTATTGCAGCTGCCGCATCTGTCTTCCATTGGTTTATCCGGCTCAAATGGCAGATTCGTAATCATTTCTCCTAGATAGACATACGATCCGAATTCCGGTGTAATGATGGAACAGTTTTTTCCGCTCCAGCCAATTCCGGCACGCTGCGCTACGGCCCGATCCACAAGCTCACCTGTATCCACCATGGATTTGCATAACGCCTCAGGTATTCTTGACTGAATGAATCCCTCAAGTTTCTGTAGACGTTCCCTCAAGATATGATGATAGTCTTTACCCCATGAAGCGCGGCAGAAAATGCCTCTTCTCTCACCTCTTTTGCTGACCACTCTGACCTTCATTTTGGAAGGGTAAGCAACAGCTATTGAGATAATGGATTTGGGCTTGTCCAATAGGAGGCTGGGATTCACTCTCTTCTCAATATCGGGCTCTTCAAATCCAGATTGATATTGAAGTTCCTGCTGGCGAATCAGTCTATTTTTCATCTCATCAAAAGTGCTGGCTGCTGTAAAACCGATTTTATCTATGCCAATTGTTTTGCTGTATTCAATCACTTCCTGCTTGAATTGGGCAAAATCCATTGTATAACCTCCTTTCATGAAAAATTGATTTATATGAAAGTCTTTAATTTATTGAATCACCGCTTATTATGATAAACTATTTTAAAGTAATTTTGGAGGTGGAAAGCTTGGAAATTACGTTTGCTCCCGAGTTGTGCAGGTTAATTCCCCAATTTAAAATTGGATTCATTACATATAAAAATATAGAAGTCGGACAATCTCCTCAAATGGTAAAGGGCAGACTCCAATTATTTCAGGAATCAATTTATTTTGACTTAGAGGACAAGAGTGTTACAGAATATGAAGGGATCAAAGAATGGAGACAGATTTTCAAAACAGCAGGCAAGGATCCAAATCGGTACCGCCACTCTGCAGAAGCACTGTACCGAAGAATTAAGAAACAAAATTATCTGCAGCCGGTCAACAGCTCCATAGATATTAACAACTTCTTTTCCCTCGAATATCAAATACCGATTGGCGTGTATGACGCAGATAAGCTTTCAGGCAATCTGACTATCAGGTTAGGCAAAGAAGGCGAAGAATATAACGGTCTAAACGGAAGACCCAACTCACTTGCCAATTTAATTATTAGTGAAGATGCGGCAGGGCCATTTGGCAGTCCGTTTGTCGACTCTGAAAGGACAGCGGTGACGGAACAGACTAAAAATGCCGTTCAAATCGTTTATTTGCGCCCTTCTCTGGAAATGGAAAAGGCTGAAAAAATGGTTGAGTCCCTAATGAACATGTACTCTCAAGTGCATGGTGGAGAAGGAACCTTTAAGGTAATTGGATGTTAAACAAGTTTATTAAAAATCGAGTGGAATCCGCGGATGCCACCCGATTTTTTTGCTCAATAGCCAAAGAACATGAAAAAACGCAATACCTCGTTCTTTTTGAACGAAACACTGCGTTGGCTATGTATGGAGCGGGTGAAGGGAATCGAACCCTCATCATCAGCTTGGAAGGCTGAGGTTTTACCACTAAACTACACCCGCATTTATATGAAGTTACTGACTACTGTTTTTTTCCCGTACTTGCATGCCTCTTCCTCTAAAAGCTTTTTCATGGAAGCCTATGCGTCGAGGCAACTCGGAGATGATTCATGGATGTGTTGGCTCGTGGCTGAGGTTTTACCACTAAACTACACCCGCATTTGTGTACTTATATTTAATCAGTAATGAGATTATGACAAAATCCAATGTCGATTTTTATCAACAGCAAAATAAACATTGTGTCGAATCAACTATTTAATAATACTAAATTCAGCCGGAATGGTCAACCCCAATTGAGAAATTTGTCGAAAATACAGGAAAGGATTTAAAATCCTTCCCTGCTAAGAATGTTACACCCACCACATTTCTGAAGGCTGCTCTTCAATTAAGATCGATTTAAGGTTCCTGACTGCCCTTGTAAATCCTTCTTCTATAGACATAAGCGGATCTTCATGCTCAATGCTGACAACATAATCATACCCAAATGTTCGCAAAGCGCTCATCATATCCGACCATTCCTGCAGGCCGTGTCCGCACCCGACTGACCTGAATGTCCACGCTCTGGTCTGGACATTTCCATACGGCTGCATATCTGTTAAACCGTACATATTAACATTTTCCTGGTCAATATAGGTATCTTTTGCATGAAAATGATGAATGGCATTTTCTTTTCCCAAAATCTTTATTGCTGCCACAGGGTCGATTCCCTGCCACCATAAATGGCTTGGGTCCAGATTGGCACCAATGGCATCACAGGTTTCTTCCCTTAATTTTAGAAGTGTATAAGGAGTATGCACAAGGAATCCGCCATGAAGTTCAAGACCAATTTTCACATTGTGGTCTTTTGCAAATTGCCCGGCTTTCTTCCAGTAAGGAATGAGTTTCTCCTCCCATTGCCATTTCAGCACTTCTCCATACTCATTCGGCCATGGAGCAACCGGCCAATTCGGATGCTCGGCCCCTTCCCCATCACCTGCAGTGCCTGAAAAACAGTTAACAACCGGAACATTCATTAAGCTGGCTAACCTAATCGTGTCATATAACACGCGGTCCGATTCCTCTGCAAATGCTCTATCAGGGGAAATCGGATTGCCATGGCAGCTGAATGCGCTGATTTCAAGACCTCTTGATAAAATCTTTTTCAGATAATCAGCCCGAAGTTCTTTACTTTCTAATAGCTCGTTCAGGCTGCAGTGAGCGTTTCCGGGATAAGCCCCCGTTCCGATTTCAACAGCCTTAAGACCTGCAGCTGCCACATGATCAAGCATTTCTTCAAAATTCTTCTCAGCAAATAAAACGGTAAATACGCCGAGCTTCATAAAATCCCCTCCTCGCTTCTAAAGTATTTCTCTTCTGCCCATTTCACTGCTTTTATAAATCGCATCAATAATTCTGGTTGTCTGCAGTGCTTCTTCTGCTTTAACTATGAATTCTTCCCTCCCCAAACAGCTGTCAATAAAGTTCCGTGCCTGCGCCAAAGCATAGTCATCCTCCCCCGGCAGCCATTCTGAGCGTGTATTAAGGAGCATTCCATGTTTGGATTGGTTCAAACTGAATGGGAATAAATCAATTCCTCCACCCTGCCCTGAAAGGCTGAGGCTTTCATCATCCCGTTCGATATTGGCCGACCATGAGGTTTCAAAAAGCAGGGATGCCCCATTGGCAAATTTTATATAAGCTGTCACATGGTCATCGACATTAAAGGATTGATGGTCAAAACTTCCCCATAGATTCACCTGCTCAGGCATTCTGCTCAATGTATTATAAGCTGTACCGGAAACCCCGGTTTCCTCCGGGTTTCCCAGAAGCCAAAGCGAGAGGTCAAGCAAGTGGCATCCATAATCAATCAAACTTCCTCCGCCCTGAAGTTCCTTATTGGTGAAAACACCCCATCCCGGCACCTTTCTTCTTCTCATCGCCCGTGCTCTGGCAGCAAATGGAAGACCAATTTCATCTTCTGAAATGAGTTTTTTGGCAGCCTGAGCCTCTTTCATAAACCGGTAGTGGTAGGCAATGGCCAAAACCTTTCCCGACCTGTCTCTGGCTTCTATCATTTTCCTGCATTCTTCTGCTGTCATGGCCATCGGCTTCTCACACAACACATGCAGCCCGGCATCCAGTGCAGCAGCCGTAATCTCAGCATGAAACTTATTCGGTGTACAAATAACTACGGCATCTGTTTCACTGAATACTTCTTTATAATCCGTAAAAACGCTGCTAATTCCAAACTTCCTTGCAGCCAATTTTGCAGTATCCTCATTCACATCGCAAATAGCTGTTATGGAAGCACTATCCGATAATTTTAGTAAAACGGGAATATGCCTGGACTGGGCTATTCCGCCAGCACCAATAATCCCGATCCGAAGTTTCTTCATTGATGCATGCACCTCACTTAATTCTGACAATCTGCTTTGTTTCGCTCGACTCCAGCGCAGCAAGTATCACTTGGAGCGACTTCATTCCCTCAGAACCAGGAATCGCAGGCTCCTGTTCATTTAAGATGCTTTCAAGAAAATGATCAATGACGCCTGAATTCTTTTGTCCTCCTTCTTCATTTGTCTGAATCCCGCCAAGTTCGTACTTCACTGTTTCACCGTTTGCATACTGAACAATGAGAGAATTCACCGGATCATCTTCTAATCTCAAAATTGCCTTTTCTCCATAAATAATTGTGGAATTGTCTTCTTTTGAGACATAAGACCAGCTTGCAGCCAATGTACCGATTACACCGCTTTCCGTTTTTAAAACGCATACCGCTGTATCATCGACATCAGCACCCATCTTGGCACTTGTCTCTACGAATGCTCCTGCCTCAGCAAACTCTTCTCCCAGCAGATAACGCAGCAAGTCGGTCTTATGTACACCAAGGTCGCCCATGGCGCCAATAAAAGCCTGATCTTTTTTGAAGAACCAGCTTTCTTTGCCATCTGCACTCCATCCCTCTGGCCCGCCGTGGCCAAAAGCCGTCCGGAAACTATAGATTTTTCCAGCTTCACCTTTTGCAATCAATTCCTTTGCTTTTTTATGAGATGGAACAAAGCGCTGATTATGAGCAATCATTAATTTCTTTCTATTCTTACTGGCTGCTTCAATCATGTCCTGTGCCTCTTCCATAGAAGTTGCCATAGGCTTTTCACATAGTACATGCTTGCCGGCGTTTAATGCTGCAGCTGATATGGGAGCATGCAGATAATTCGGGGTGCAGACACTCACTGCATCTATATCCTTATTAGCCAGCAATTCTCTATAATCGGTGTACACCTGCGCCCCGTACAACCCGGCAAACACATTTGCACGCTCTTCATCAATATCACATACCGCTGCAATGACAGCCCCGCTGCTTGCATGATATTCAGGCATATGCCGATGCTTGGCTATACTTCCACAGCCAATTATTCCAATTTTGAGTTTTTTCATCTTAATTCTCCACTCCTTCTTGACTCACTCTGATTCTCTCCAATGGCTTCGCATTTCCATAGACCGGTACGGGAAGATCAGTTGGTTTAGCCCACTTAACAGCATTTTTAATAACCTGCTGAACGTCCTTATGATAATAAGTTGGATACGTTTCATGTCCTGGGCGAAAATAAAAGATTTTCCCTTTTCCGCGCCTGTATGTACAGCCGCTCCGGAAAACTTCCCCGCCTTCAAACCAGCTCACCATTACAAGTTCATCCGGTGCAGGGATATCAAAATGTTCCCCATACATTTCTTCTTTTTCAAGTTCAATATATTCTCCAAGTCCTTCTGCAATGGGATGGCTCGGGTCTACAATCCAAATCCGTTCCTTTTCATCCGCTTCTCTCCACTTTAAATCACAGGATGTTCCCATCAATGCTTTAAAAATCTTAGAAAAATGGCCGGAATGCAGGACAATCAGCCCCATTCCATCCAGCACTCTTTGTTTTACTTTTTCAGCGATTGCATCCTCAACTTCCCCATGCGCGAGATGCCCCCACCAGACCAAAACGTCTGTTTCCTGTAAAACAGCATCACTAAGTCCATGCTGAGGCTCATCCAATGTAGCTGTCTTTACTTTATAATCTTCTTCATTTAAAAAGTCTGCAATGGCACCGTGAATACCATCCGGATAGACAGACCTTACCTTTTCATCCTTTTGTTCATGACGATTCTCATTCCAGACAAGCACGTTGATCATAATCTTCCTCCTTCTGTTAATTCATGCTTCGATATTCATTTGGGGAAATCCCCTCTGTCTTTTTAAAGACTTTGCTAAAGTACTTTTCATCCTGATAGCCGACCTGGAAAGCAATTTCATAGATTTTCAGTTTAGGGTTCTGCAGAAGCTCTTTTGCCTTGTTCATTCGGACATTCGTAATAAAATCCGTTATGGTAGCCTGATATTCATGTTTAAACTTCCTGGAAATGTACTCCCTGCTTAAATAAAATCTGTCTGCAATTTCCTGCAGGTTAATATCCTTGTTATAGCTTTCCAGCAAAAACTGTTCTATTTGCTGAATCACATTCATCTCCCCGCCATGCTCCTTCTGGCATTCCTCTGGAGGACTCTGCTGTTTCCATTCATTTATGGCTTTCTCCAGGGTTTCATTCAATATTTCAGGATCAATAGGCTTCAAGATATAATCAAAGCTTTTATAACAGATGGCATTCCTCATATAGTCAAAATCATCATATCCGCTGACGACAATCGTCTTGCTGGATAGATCCGAAGAATGAATCCATTTTAAAAGGCTTATGCCATCTCTCTTTGGCATGCTCATATCAGTGAATATGATTTCCGGGCGATGCTCTTTAATCAGCTTTATGGCCTCATTTCCATCTACCGCCTCCAGGATTGTGTCAATTCCAAAGCGGCTCCAATCCGCAAGAAGCAACAAGCCTTCCCTCACATGTTTTTCATCATCCACAATAATTGCTTTCATCTTATCCACCTTCCATCCTTTTTGGAAGTTTAATAGAAACAAGCAGCCCGCCGCGCTCAAGATTCTTAAGCTGCAGGTATGCACGATTGCCATAATAGAGTTTTAACCGGGTGTAAACATTCTTCAGTCCGATATTCGTTAACTCAACCTTTTGCCCTATCCTGTCATTCATCAAATGCAATCGGATTTCCTCCAGCCTGCTCTCAGAAACGCCGCTGCCATTATCCCCGATCAGAATATCCAGATAAAATTCATCCTGTCTGCAGGTGATACTAACCTCTCCTGTTTTTTCCCGTGCATCAAAGCCATGCTTAAAATAATTCTCCACTATGGGCTGTAAAATCATTTTCGGCACAGGAAACCCCAATGCTTCTTCATCAAGCTGAAAACTGAACTGAAGCTGGTCACCGAACCGCTCTTTTTGCAGCAGGAGATAGGACTTGGTATGTTCGATCTCTTTTTGAAGAGGAACCATATCCTCCTCCATATTCATGCTGTACCGCATGATTTTAGAAAGGCGGGTAACAGACGAATAAATCTGCGGACCCTGATTTTTTAATGCCGCTGTTCCGATGGACTGCAATGCGTTATATAAAAAATGCGGATTAACCTGGGACTGCAGAACCTTTAGCTGATTGGTCTTGTTCTCAAGCTGAAGTTTATACTCCCGATTGATCAAATCATTTATTTTATCGATCATTTGTTTAAATCGATCACCGAGATAGCCAATCTCATCATTGCCAAAAGATTGAAAACGGACATTAAGGTTTCCTTTTTCAACCTGATCAATATATTTCAGCAGGATTCTGATTGGTGAAGTGATTCTAACAGAGATAAATAGAGTGGCAAGAATAACCAGGATGAGTCCGATTACGCCAAACATGATATTGATTTTCGCCACGCTGAATGCACTTTCATATAAAGTGGTATATGGGACACGCTTAACAAGATACCAGCCGCCAGAATTTTGCGATAATTGATCGTATATCATGACGCCGTTGAATGAACCTTCTTTCCATTCAACCGTGCCATTAACTTTATTTGTACTCATTACCCAATCTATCCAATCAGTCGTTTTAGTATCTTCATCAGTTTCATCAGTTGAATGGTAGATCAATTCCCCTTCAGGAGATATAATATAGAATTCTTCATTTTCCTCCGAGTAAAGATTACGGCTGATATTGGTTATTTGATCTGGTGAGAACTCCAGTGAGATATATGCCAATATATCATCTGATGGAATATTGATTAAAGATCTGTGAAGCGTTATTACATTTTTAGGCTTTTTGTCCTCAGGCTCCTTTATCTTATGAATAGGCTCAAGATACATATTGCTTGGACTTTCTTTTGCTTTTAGGTAAAATTCCTGATTGGCATTTGTCAGCTTCTTTGAAAAAATAACTGTAGAGCGCCTGGAAGCTGTTATAAGACGATCTTCCTTTGCAACAGCAATGTTGACCCTTTTAATATTTTCTTCTGCATACAGTATGGTAGAAATTACATTTCTTACAGCTTCCACTGCCTGATAATTATTTTCCTTTTGGGGATCTTTTAAAAAGTTTATTAAACCTGGATTATTGTAAAGGGATAGTGTTAATCCATCCAGCTCATTTATGTAACCCTCCAGGTTCACTTTTCCTTGATATAATAGGTTGCTATTTTCCTTGATGGCCTGGTCTTTCAATGATTCCGCTGTATGATAATAAGTGATGATTATAGACGCCCCAAATGGAACGATCGTTGCTACCATCAATAGAACAATCAGTTTATTCCTAATGCTCTTTTTGAACATGTACATCCCCCGCTGCTTTGTCTTTTACAATAGTATAAAGCGAACTTCCCTTTTTGGGGATGCCTTTTTGCTATGGGGTTTTGCTTATCATTAAAATATAAAACAGAAAGCATATCTTCCGCAGACATGCTTCCTGTTTAACCAAATTTATTTCAAATTATCCCAGGATGCCTGGAAGCGTTCAACGAGCGTATCATAGTCGATCTTTCCTGCAGCGTATTCCTGGATTGTTGCAGCAAACTCTTTATTTGCACCATCAGGCCATCTGAACCATGTCCAAGGAACAGTTTTCTCTTCCTTAGAATACTCAAGAATATGCTGGCCAAGAGGCCCTAAACCGGTTGGCTCTATATTGTCGAAGGCAGGAATGAACGCAAACTCTTCTGTGATATAACGCTTTCCTGTTTCAGAAGAAACCATCCAGTCAAGGAATAATTTTGCTTCTTCAAGATGTTCTGAATTTTTATTAAGAACCCAGTTGTTCGGAACGCCTACTGGTAAACGGTCTGCTTCAGCTTCATCATCAGTCAGCGGAATTGGAAGGAATCCCATGTTAATTTCAGGGTCGATTTCAAGAATCATGTTTTCTGTCCAGTTTCCCTGCTGAAGCATAGCCGTTTTGCCGGAAGCAAATAGAGTCACTTGCGTATTGTAATCTGTTGTTAATGGATTTTCATTTCCGAAGTTTATTTCAGTATCAAGCACTTCTTTGAACTCTTTAAATTTATCATTGCCAATAATCTTTTCAGATCCGCTGTATAGGCCCTCAATAAATGCCACTGGATCTTCCTGCTGTGCAAATGGAATATTTAATAAATGCTGACCAATTACCCACCACTCTCCGTAACCGGCAGAGAAAGGAGTAATTCCTTTATCCTTTAGTTTTTCAGCAGCATCCTTCAATTCAGAAATCGTATTAGGCGGTTCAGTAATGCCTGCTTCTTCAAATAAATCCTTATTATAAATGAAACCGTATCCTTCAAGGTTTACAGGCATTCCATAAAGTTTTCCGTCTGTATCAGTCATTGGTACTTTTCCAATTGGAAGCACATGCTCTGCCCAAGGCTCATTTGAAAGATCTGCAAGATGCTCCTTCCAAAGCTCCAATTCTTTAAATCCGCCATTGTTAAAAATGTCAGGCTGTTCGCCGGATGCAAACTTTGCTTTTAATGCGGCACCATAATCAGCACCGCCGCCGACTGATTCAAGCTTTACTTTAATATTCGGATGCTCTTTTTCGAATTCACCGATCATTTCCTGAAGCTGATCGGCAATCTCCACTTTAAACTGGAACAAATTTAATGTTACCACTTCATCCTCATTCTTTGAATCATCCTTAGGCTTTTCGTCCCCTGAAGAGCTGGAAGAAGAACAGCCTGCCATAATGCCCGCCATCAGAACCAATGACAGCAGTAATAAAGCAAAGCGTTTCATTTTGTTTCCCCCCTGAATAATTTTTTATATAAACTTTAACAGCCCATATGGCCGCAAAAGTCTCTATAACTACTTGATGGAGCCTTGTGCAATGCCTTTAATAATATGCCTCTGCAGGAACAGGAAGAAAATAACGACCGGTGTAATGCCCATTACAAGGGCGGCCAGTCCCATGTCCCATTGCTTTGTATATTGTGCAAAGAATGAACTTGTGGCCAAAGGAATCGTCCTAAGTTCTGCATCCTGAAGCACAAGAAGCGGCAGCAGATAATCATTCCAGATCCATAATGTATTTAAAATAACAACCGTTACAGTGATTGGTTTTAGAAGCGGAAAAACAATTCTCCAAAAGACCCCAAACTGGCTGCACCCATCAATTCGGGCCGATTCTTCTATCTCTATTGGAACTGTTTTAATAAATCCGTGATACAGGAAAAGCGATAATGGTACACCAAAGCCAAAATACATAATGATGAGACCTGGTATGCTGTTTGTCAGATTCAGCGTGCCTCCCAGCTTCATCAGCGGTATCATGACCGTCTGGAATGGAATAACCATCGCAGAAACAAATAGGGCAAATAGGATTTTGCTGAATTTTCCCGGGGTTCGGACCATCTTCCAGGCAGCCATGGAACTAATGACAACAAGTCCAATATTGCTGATCACCGTAATTATAAGCGAGTTCCAGAAGGCCCGCGGGAAATTAATAATATCCCATACCTTCAAGTAATTGGAGAATAAAAACTCCTGCGGCCACGCTGCAGCATCAATCAAAATATCTGCAAAACCTTTTACAGAATTGATGATCACGAAATAAAAAGGTATGAGGAAAATGACTCCTAATACGATTCCGATAATCTCGAGCAGAAACGTAACCTTCGTATATCTGGGATTCATTATGCCTCAACCTCCCTTTTCTTGGTCATCATAACCTGAACCGTTGTAAAAATAGCCACAACAAGGAAGAACAGAATGGATTTCGCGGTACCAAGACCATACCGGTTATTTTGGAATGCTTCCTGATAAATATTAATCGCTACAGATTGTGTTGAATTAAAAGGACCTCCGCCTGTCAGTGAAATATTCAGATCGAAAATCTTAAAGGCCATTGAAATAGTTAAAAAGAAACAAATCGTAAACGCCGGCAAAATAAGTGGAATAATAATTTTCGTCAGAAGTGTCCAGCTTGATGCCCCATCGATCCTGGCAGCCTCCAGCAATGTCTGGTCAACCCCCTGCAGCGCTGCAATATAAATAACCATCATATATCCGCTGATCTGCCAGGCAAACACAATTACAATCCCCCAGAATGCTGTTGTCTCATCCCCAAGCCATGGGAGCTTAAAAACGGACAGGTCTGTAAGATTTCCAATTGCCGCAAACCCTTTTACAAAAATAAACTGCCAGATGAACCCAAGCAATAATCCCCCGATAACATTAGGAATGAAAAACACAGTCCGCAATAAGTTCCTGGACTTCAATGCTGCGTTCAATAATAACGCAAGCCCAAAACCTAGTAAATTACTAATAATAACCGAAGCTAACATAAACTTGGTAGTAAAAATAAAGGAATCAAAAAACTTAGGATCATTCTTAAAGATCTTTAAATAATTTTCAAGTCCTACCCACTCAACCACAGAACTGACACCATTCCAGGAAGTAAAGGAATAATAAATACCCATCAAAAAAGGAATGATTTGAATCACCAGGAAAAAAATCAATGCCGGTCCTACAAAAGCACTGTATGTTAGCATTTTTTTCAGATTTGCTTTTTTCCTGGATACTGTTTTAACCTCTGAATTGACTGCTGCTTCCCCGACCTCAATCTTTGTCTCCAAATCTTTTCACCGCCCCCTTATCTCTTGCAAACGCTTTCCTACATTATATTTGAAACCGTTTGCATATATAGGTGACTGGATTGACTAAAAAGGTGCAATATTTTGACTTGTTTAAAAGGTTTAACTTGTGTTAATCGAATACATTGCATAGAATGAAGCTATCTTGAATATAGGGATGTGGGCTATGATATTAAAATATCGTTATGAACCGGAAGAATTAAAATTGCTTCAGTGTTTACATGGAAGAATGCGGCTTTCCCCAAAAGATTACAGCCTCTTTCTTAATTTAGAAAAAGGTTTTTCAGGTGAGAAGAAATTTGATGAACTACTAGAACATTCGCCTGAGGAATGGATTATTCTTAATGATTTATTGTTCGATTACAGTAACACCCTTTTCCAAATAGATTCACTATTATTCACTGGAGGCTGTATCTATCTTTTTGAAGTTAAGAATTATGAGGGAGACTTTTATATCGAACAAAACAGATGGTATACAGTACCAGCAAATACTGAAGTTAAAAATCCTCTTCTGCAGCTTCAGCGAAGTGAATCCCTCCTGAGAAGACTTCTGCAGAAATTGGGAGTAGAAACCCCTCTTAAGGCTCTTCTTATTTTTATTAACCCCGAATTTCAATTGTATCAAGCCACAATGAATCTTCCTGCTATATTTCCAGCACAAATTAACCGATTTATAGACAAATTAAAATTGAAATCTCAACCGGCAAATAAGAACCATTTAATGCTGGCAGACAAGTTACTGTCTTTGCATTTGGAGGATATTCCTTATGGAAGGCGATTTGAGTATACATTTGAGGGATTGGAGAAGGGGGTTAAGTGTGCTTCTTGCCAGCACTTTATGGATCGATTGCACAGAGCTGCTTTAGTATGTAAGAATTGCGGATACAAAGAAGATGTCGAATTGGCAATCGTTAGAAGTGTTAAAGAGTTTAGAGTTATGTTTCCCGATATGATGCTAACAACCAATATTGTGCATGAATGGTGTTCTGATATTATTTCAAAGAAAAAAATCCGGAAAATCCTATCAAACAACTTTAATCATATCATTCATGGCAAGACTTCTTACTTTGAATAAAACACAATTATGTTGAGTAGTTTATTTTTAACAGTATGGCATGTCCCCTTCGGCTATCCTCACACGATTCATGAATAAGCAAACATCATTAGATTCTTTTAGATCACACTATCGATACTGAAGGGCTCTATTCAGAATTATTAGTTCCATTCACTGAGGTTATCGAACCTTAATGGCTTTATTCTGCTGCATTAGTTCTGCTCACTTGACATCATGAAACTGAACGGCACTATTCACTTGCATTAGTTCCATTCACGTGACATCTTTGAAACTGAACGGCACTATTCTCTTGCATTAGTACCATTCACATGACATCTTTGAAACTGAACGGCACTATTCTGCTTCATTAGTTCCGTTCACATAAAGTCATCGAATCTTTCTGGCTCTATTTTGGTGCATAAGTTCCGTTCACATAACATCTTCGAAATTTAGAGATTCTTTTTCGCCTCTTCAGTTATTAGTTCCGCTCAATTCACAACATTAGGACACATCGTTTTTTTTCCTCCTGCTAAGTCAATAATTATGTCCTTTTGAATTACTTCCGAACAGTACAGAACCCCATTTCGAAACCACCCTCTGAATCGTTCGGAACCCTGCATTGAAACAACTTGCATCACAATCAGCAGAAGGGCTGCATTGATATTTGCTTTCAGCTTTAAAATTCGCACAGATATTAATTAAACAACAAAAAAAGGTTTCCCAATAGGGAAACCTTTTTTTAGATACCGGTGGTCGGGGTCGAACCGACACTCCAGAAGGAACACGATTTTGAGTCGTGCGCGTCTGCCAATTCCGCCACACCGGCATATTAAAATGTAGTAAATCTTGTGGTGCCGAGGACCGGAATCGAACCGGTACGGTAGTCACCTACCGCAGGATTTTAAGTCCTGTGCGTCTGCCAGTTCCGCCACCCCGGCGTATATCAGCGAATCAAGATTTAGATTATGGAGGCGGCAACCGGATTCGAACCGGTGGTAAAGGTTTTGCAGACCTCTGCCTTACCACTTGGCTATGCCGCCATAAATTGAAGTTTATTCTGGAGCGGAAGACGGGATTCGAACCCGCGACCCCCACCTTGGCAAGGTGATGTTCTACCACTGAACTACTTCCGCAAAATGGCTGGGCTAGCAGGATTCGAACCTGCGAGTGACGGAGTCAAAGTCCGGTGCCTTACCGCTTGGCTATAGCCCATTGATCGTTCATATTACATTTATATGAGAGTTATACTCGTACTGTTACTTTAAAATTATGGGGCGACTGATGGGAATCGAACCCACGAGTGTCGGAGCCACAATCCGATGCGTTAACCACTTCGCCACAGCCGCCATTATAAAATTGGCAGGGGTAGTAGGAATCGAACCCACATCAAAGGTTTTGGAGACCTTCGTTTTACCATTAAACTATACCCCTATATAAATGGTGGAGGGGGGCAGATTCGAACTGCCGAACCCGAAGGAGCGGATTTACAGTCCGCCGCGTTTAGCCACTTCGCTACCCCTCCATATTAACATAAAAAAATGGTGCCGGCGAGAGGACTTGAACCCCCAACCTACTGATTACAAGTCAGTTGCTCTACCAATTGAGCTACACCGGCAAATCAATTCAGTAAAGGTGGCTCAGGACGGAATCGAACCGCCGACACAAGGATTTTCAGTCCTTTGCTCTACCGACTGAGCTACTGAGCCAAATATTATTAATATTGTAAAAATGGCGGTCCGGACGGGACTCGAACCCGCGACCTCCTGCGTGACAGGCAGGCATTCTAACCAACTGAACTACCGGACCAAATTGCGGGGGCAGGATTTGAACCTGCGACCTTCGGGTTATGAGCCCGACGAGCTACCGGACTGCTCCACCCCGCGACAATAATATGGTGGAGGATGACGGGATCGAACCGCCGACCCTCTGCTTGTAAGGCAGATGCTCTCCCAGCTGAGCTAATCCTCCATTATGGTGACCCCTACGGGATTCGAACCCGTGTTACCGCCGTGAAAGGGCGGTGTCTTAACCGCTTGACCAAGGGGCCAATATAGAATTAATAATGGCGGAGAGCAAGGGATTTGAACCCTTGATACGCGGTTAGCGTATACACGATTTCCAATCGTGCTCCTTCGGCCACTCGGACAGCTCTCCATTTGGCTCCGCAGGTAGGATTCGAACCTACGACCGTTCGGTTAACAGCCGAATGCTCTACCACTGAGCTACTGCGGAATAGTGATATTTGTAAAACAGCCCGGCAGCGTCCTACTCTCACAAGGGGACAGCCCCTAACTACCATTGGCGCTGAGAAGCTTAACTTCCGTGTTCGGTATGGGAACGGGTGTGACCTTCTCGCTATCGCCACCAGACTATTTTTCAAAGACAAGTATTATTATACCGTCTTTTTATCATTTTTCAAGAGGAAATTTACTATTTTTCGTTCCCTCAAAACTAGATAATGTATGAAGAAGAATTTGCCGAGTATTCACCAATAACTTGTCTAGCTTCGGCTCCTAACTTCTCTCGAAGTTGAACAGTCGCCTCCGCTTTTCGTTTTGGTTAAGTCCTCGATCGATTAGTATCAGTCAGCTCCACATGTCGCCACGCTTCCACCTCTGACCTATCAACCTGATCATCTTTCAGGGATCTTACTAGCTTGACGCTATGGGAAATCTCATCTCGAGGGGGGCTTCATGCTTAGATGCTTTCAGCACTTATCCCTTCCGCACATAGCTACCCAGCGATGCCTTTGGCAAGACAACTGGTACACCAGCGGTGCGTCCATCCCGGTCCTCTCGTACTAAGGACAGCTCCTCTCAAATTTCCTGCGCCCACGACGGATAGGGACCGAACTGTCTCACGACGTTCTGAACCCAGCTCGCGTACCGCTTTAATGGGCGAACAGCCCAACCCTTGGGACCGACTACAGCCCCAGGATGCGATGAGCCGACATCGAGGTGCCAAACCTCCCCGTCGATGTGGACTCTTGGGGGAGATAAGCCTGTTATCCCCGGGGTAGCTTTTATCCGTTGAGCGATGGCCCTTCCATGCGGAACCACCGGATCACTAAGCCCGACTTTCGTCCCTGCTCGACTTGTAGGTCTCGCAGTCAAGCTCCCTTGTGCCTTTACACTCTGCGAATGATTTCCAACCATTCTGAGGGAACCTTTGGGCGCCTCCGTTACTTTTTAGGAGGCGACCGCCCCAGTCAAACTGCCCACCTGACACTGTCTCCCGCCCCGATAAGGGGCGCGGGTTAGAATTTCAATACAGCCAGGGTAGTATCCCACCGACGCCTCCACCGAAGCTGGCGCTCCGGCTTCTCAGGCTCCTACCTATCCTGTACAAGCTGTACCAAAATTCAATATCAGGCTACAGTAAAGCTCCACGGGGTCTTTCCGTCCTGTCGCGGGTAACCTGCATCTTCACAGGTACTATAATTTCACCGAGTCTCTCGTTGAGACAGTGCCCAGATCGTTACGCCTTTCGTGCGGGTCGGAACTTACCCGACAAGGAATTTCGCTACCTTAGGACCGTTATAGTTACGGCCGCCGTTTACTGGGGCTTCGATTCAAAGCTTCGCTTGCGCTAACCTCTCCTCTTAACCTTCCAGCACCGGGCAGGCGTCAGCCCCTATACTTCGCCTTGCGGCTTCGCAGAGACCTGTGTTTTTGCTAAACAGTCGCCTGGGCCTATTCACTGCGGCTCATCAGGGCTATTCACCCTAATGAGCACCCCTTCTCCCGAAGTTACGGGGTCATTTTGCCGAGTTCCTTAACGAGAGTTCTCTCGCTCACCTTAGGATTCTCTCCTCGCCTACCTGTGTCGGTTTGCGGTACGGGCACCTTTTCCCTCGCTAGAGGCTTTTCTTGGCAGTGTGGAATCAGGAACTTCGGTACTAATTTTCCCTCGCCGTCACAGCTCAGCCTATGTGGTAACGGGATTTGCCTCGTTACCGGCCTAACTGCTTGGACGCGCTAATCCAGCAGCGCGCTTACCCTATCCTCCTGCGTCCCCCCATTGCTCAAACGGTAAAGAGGTGGTACAGGAATATCAACCTGTTGTCCATCGCCTACGCTTTTCAGCCTCGGCTTAGGTCCCGACTAACCCTGAGCGGACGAGCCTTCCTCAGGAAACCTTAGGCATTCGGTGGATGGGATTCTCACCCATCTTTCGCTACTCATACCGGCATTCTCACTTCTAAGCGCTCCACCAGTCCTTGCGGTCTGGCTTCAACGCCCTTAGAACGCTCTCCTACCACTGACATCGGAAGATGTCAATCCACAGCTTCGGTGATACGTTTAGCCCCGGTACATTTTCGGCGCGGAGTCACTCGACCAGTGAGCTATTACGCACTCTTTAAATGGTGGCTGCTTCTAAGCCAACATCCTGGTTGTCTAAGCAACTCCACATCCTTTTCCACTTAACGTATACTTTGGGACCTTAGCTGGTGGTCTGGGCTGTTTCCCTCTTGACTACGGATCTTATCACTCGCAGTCTGACTCCCATGGATAAGTCTTTGGCATTCGGAGTTTGTCTGAATTCGGTAACCCGATGGGGGCCCCTAGTCCAAACAGTGCTCTACCTCCAAGACTCTTACTACATGAGGCTAGCCCTAAAGCTATTTCGGAGAGAACCAGCTATCTCCAAGTTCGATTGGAATTTCTCCGCTACCCACACCTCATCCCCGCACTTTTCAACGTGCGTGGGTTCGGGCCTCCATCCAGTGTTACCTGGACTTCACCCTGGACATGGGTAGATCACCTGGTTTCGGGTCTACGACCACATACTCATTCGCCCTATTCAGACTCGCTTTCGCTGCGGCTCCGTCTCATCAACTTAACCTCGCATGTAATCGTAACTCGCCGGTTCATTCTACAAAAGGCACGCTATCACCCATTAACGGGCTCTAACTACTTGTAGGCACACGGTTTCAGGATCTCTTTCACTCCCCTTCCGGGGTGCTTTTCACCTTTCCCTCACGGTACTGGTTCACTATCGGTCACTAGGGAGTATTTAGCCTTGGGAGATGGTCCTCCCTGCTTCCGACGGGATTTCTCGTGTCCCGCCGTACTCAGGATCCACTCTGGAGGGAACGAAGTTTCAACTACAGGGCTTTTACCTTCTCTGGCCGGCCTTTCCAGACCTGTTCATTTACCTCGTTCCTTTGTAACTCCGTGTAGAGTGTCCTACAACCCCAAGAGGCAAGCCTCTTGGTTTGGGCTAATCCCGTTTCGCTCGCCGCTACTCAGGGAATCGCGTTTGCTTTCTCTTCCTCCGGGTACTTAGATGTTTCAGTTCCCCGGGTCTGCCTTCTATACCCTATGTATTCAGGTAAAGATCCTATCCCATTACGGATAGGGGGTTTCCCCATTCGGAAATCTCCGGATCAAAGCTTACTTACAGCTCCCCGAAGCATATCGGTGTTAGTACCGTCCTTCATCGGCTCCTAGTGCCAAGGCATTCACCGTGCGCCCTTTCTAACTTAACCTACTTCGGCCAATGATAAGCGGCGAATCTCTGCGTCAGCTCCGTCACTGTGCTCCTCACGTACTCTCGTACGCTCCGGTGCTCGTTCGGTCGCTTCCTTGATCTTCTTGCTTCTCATTGCCCTCATGGTTTGTGCTCTTACTTCGTTTTAAAACAAAAATAAGAGAAAAAAACTAAGATGGCGATTACTCGGTTATTGCTTCTTCATTAACATTATCTAGTTTTCAAAGAACGAATCTTTCATTGAGAGATTGAACTCTCAAAACTGAACGAACAAAACACGTCACGTTTCATGTAAATATCCTTAGAAAGGAGGTGATCCAGCCGCACCTTCCGATACGGCTACCTTGTTACGACTTCACCCCAATCATCTGTCCCACCTTAGGCGGCTGGCTCCAAAAGGTTACCCCACCGACTTCGGGTGTTACAAACTCTCGTGGTGTGACGGGCGGTGTGTACAAGGCCCGGGAACGTATTCACCGCGGCATGCTGATCCGCGATTACTAGCGATTCCGGCTTCATGCAGGCGAGTTGCAGCCTGCAATCCGAACTGAGAATGGTTTTATGGGATTCGCTTAACCTCGCGGTCTCGCAGCCCTTTGTACCATCCATTGTAGCACGTGTGTAGCCCAGGTCATAAGGGGCATGATGATTTGACGTCATCCCCACCTTCCTCCGGTTTGTCACCGGCAGTCACCTTAGAGTGCCCAACTGAATGCTGGCAACTAAGATCAAGGGTTGCGCTCGTTGCGGGACTTAACCCAACATCTCACGACACGAGCTGACGACAACCATGCACCACCTGTCATCCTGTCCCCCGAAGGGGAACGCCCTATCTCTAGGGTTGTCAGGAGATGTCAAGACCTGGTAAGGTTCTTCGCGTTGCTTCGAATTAAACCACATGCTCCACCGCTTGTGCGGGCCCCCGTCAATTCCTTTGAGTTTCAGCCTTGCGGCCGTACTCCCCAGGCGGAGTGCTTAATGCGTTTGCTGCAGCACTAAAGGGCGGAAACCCTCTAACACTTAGCACTCATCGTTTACGGCGTGGACTACCAGGGTATCTAATCCTGTTTGCTCCCCACGCTTTCGCGCCTCAGCGTCAGTTACAGACCAAAGAGTCGCCTTCGCCACTGGTGTTCCTCCACATCTCTACGCATTTCACCGCTACACGTGGAATTCCACTCTTCTCTTCTGCACTCAAGTTCCCCAGTTTCCAATGACCCTCCCCGGTTGAGCCGGGGGCTTTCACATCAGACTTAAGGAACCGCCTGCGCGCGCTTTACGCCCAATAATTCCGGACAACGCTTGCCACCTACGTATTACCGCGGCTGCTGGCACGTAGTTAGCCGTGGCTTTCTGGTTAGGTACCGTCAAGGCACCGGCAGTTACTCCGGTACTTGTTCTTCCCTAACAACAGAGTTTTACGATCCGAAAACCTTCATCACTCACGCGGCGTTGCTCCGTCAGACTTTCGTCCATTGCGGAAGATTCCCTACTGCTGCCTCCCGTAGGAGTCTGGGCCGTGTCTCAGTCCCAGTGTGGCCGATCACCCTCTCAGGTCGGCTACGCATCGTTGCCTTGGTGAGCCGTTACCTCACCAACTAGCTAATGCGCCGCGGGCCCATCTGTAAGTGATAGCCGAAACCATCTTTCAGCTTTCCCTCATGTGAGGGAAAGAATTATCCGGTATTAGCCCCGGTTTCCCGGAGTTATCCCAGTCTTACAGGCAGGTTGCCCACGTGTTACTCACCCGTCCGCCGCTGACTTCAGGGAGCAAGCTCCCATCTGTCCGCTCGACTTGCATGTATTAGGCACGCCGCCAGCGTTCGTCCTGAGCCAGGATCAAACTCTCCATATAAGAGTTGATTAAGCTCATAAATTGTCTTTTCAAAAAAGACTAAAGAATTAACGTTGACGTTTTTGTTCGTTCAGTTTTCAAAGATCAATTTCTCTTTGTTATATTTTACCTAATCGCCCAGAAGCGACTTTATCAATATAACATGTGTTGAATTTAGTTGTCAACACTTTTTTTATAAGTTATCCGTCGTCTGTGAAAATGTTTTTCGTTCATATCGCAGCGACGGATATAAATATAACAAGGATTTAAATAAAGGTCAATAACTTTTAAAGTTTTTTTACGATAATTTTTTTTTGAGTTTGTAATACCTGTGATAAATTCCTTGCCCTTTTGTTTCAACATTTACTGTTTCGATAAAATGCTTATCAATCAAATACTCAAGAAGCATGCTTAAGTCAACTGCATATAGATAAAGCTCTTCATGGTTCATAATATCGTGGATGGACCATGCATCTTTCTCAGCAAGCACATCTGCAAGATGGCTGATTCCTTGCTTAGTTCTTGAATGAATTAGAAATTCACTTGCAAGAAACAGAAGCTCCAGTCTTTTTTCAAGAGGCTCCTGGCTATTCACCAATTCTTCATATAGCTTCATTATTTCAGGTTCAATTTGCTTTACCTGGTTCCAGACAGTTACCTCTGGATGGAATCCATTTTCAATAACAGCCAGTCTGGCCAGGTGATGAAGGGAATGAACAATATGGTTATAGGCATCAAAATAATGGCGATTTTCAAAAAAGGCTTTGCCATCCATATATCTTCTGATCAGCTTGGCAAACTCAAGACCCATTTTTAATTTTCGCCCATAGAACGGAAATTCTCTTAATTCCACCTTCAGGTTATGAATATATTCATTTCGATCGAATAAAACTTTCCCATTATAGAGCCAATCAAAGATCTTTCGGTTCGACCCCAGCAGGATCCATTCGCGAAGCTGCTTGTCTGTCACAATATGAAGAGCAGCTTTTTTATCTTTATATGTGTAATGTTTAACAAACACAGGTTCATCTGCTTCCTCTACAAGGATCAGCAGTACAGCATCAAATGTATCAGTAGCAGGAATAGCTTTTTGCAGTTTCTCGGTCATAATCACGCCAAGAGTGTTTGTCTGGCTTGCCCGTTCTTGATATATAGGACGGAGAATATCTTCCATCATAATTCCTCCATTTTATTGATAGCGTATATCTTCGACAATTATAAATGAAATCCTTCCTAAATGTGAGACATTTTTCGACACCATTCTATATTAATATTTATTTACGCAAAAGGAGTATGGTATAGTTAGTTTTTAGGAGGGAGCAGAATGGCTAAGTACTCAAATAAAATCAATAAGATTCGTACATTTGCCCTTAGTTTAATTTTTATCGGATTTATCGTTATGTATCTCGGAATATTCTTTAGGAATTCCGCTCTTCTCATGACAATATTTATGCTTCTTGGAATGCTCTGCATTCTTGCTAGCACCGGTGTATATTTTTGGATCGGCATGCTTTCAACAAAAACCGTGCAGGTGGTTTGCCCAAATTGCGGAAAACATACAAAGATGCTTGGCCGAGTTGATATGTGCATGTACTGTAATGAACCTTTAACGCTCGATCCAAAACTTGAGGGCGTTGAATTTGATGAAAAATACAACAAAAAAAATACGAAGCAGAGCTGATTTATCTCTTGCTTCATATTCAAGTTTTAAGAATGACCGGCTAACTGAAAGCCGGTTTTTTTATGGAAAAATAAAAAGCTGACAGCACACAGCCGGCAGCTTTAAATAATTTATTAGTGAGCTTCTTTACTTGCACAATCCGGACACGTTCCGTAAATCTCCATTCTATGATGGCTGATTTTAAAACCTGTAACATGTGAAGCAAGGTGCTCTACTTCATCAAGACCAGGATAGTGGAAGTCTACAATCTTGCCGCAGCTTTCACAAATGACATGATAATGATGAGTGGTTACAAAATCGAAGCGGCTAGATGCGTCACCATATGTCAGTTCCTTTACCAGGCCAACCTCACGGAATACTCGTAAATTATTGTAAACTGTTGCCACACTCATATTTGGAAATTTACCCTCTAATGCTTTGTATATATCGTCAGCAGTAGGGTGTGACATGGAGTTTATTAAATATTCAAGTATCGCATGACGCTGCGGAGTGATACGGACTCCAGTATCTTTTAAAGTATCCAGCGCCTCTTTTAATTCCATATGCGCCACCGCCATGCACCTCTTTTCCAACAAATATTCTTACTTTATAATCTTTATAAATAGTGTACTAATTTTTTACCACATTTGTCAATATTACAAACTCCTTAATAGAGGGAATCAACTCTTTTCAGCGTGAAGCGATTGCTCACCGGAGCCTAAATGGTGATTGACAAACCGGGCAGCAACAAACAGCAGATCTGACAATCGGTTCAGATAAACTAAAACGATCGGATTCACTTCTTCACCGAGCGAGACCGCACATCGTTCCGCTCTTCTCACCACCGTTCTAGCTACATGGAATGCAGCTCCCGAAGGGTGACCGCCGGGTAATATAAAGTTATTAAGCGCTCCAAGGTCAGCCTCCCACTCATCAATTTGCTTTTCCATGAAGGTGATATCCTCTTGCTTTATCGTCCATTTAACTTCTTTTCCTGCAGGCGTTGCCAGCTCTGCTCCTGCATGAAACAGGTCTGTCTGCACTTTACGAAACACCTGCTCCACTTTTTCTTTTCCGCTGAAATACTCACTTCTTAAATGGCTTAAGGCCATTCCAATCATAGAATTAGCCTCATCACATGAACCGTATGCCTCAACGCGAATGTCATTTTTACTGACTCTCTGCCCGTATATTAATGACGTTGTCCCCTTATCTCCCGTTTTTGTATAAATCCTCATCTTAATACCCTCTTTCAAAATCGATCGCATTAATAATCTTTGTTATTTTATATATATGTATGAAGGTTATGCTTAAAAATTTAACCAGACTTGGACCTTTTCATTTTCCGCCGGCAGTTTATTTAACATGCCCTAACAAAGTACCAAGCGTAAACTCAGCCATAAGAATTTCATTCCCATTGCATGTTTTGAAATGCATTTCATCTATTCCTGCTGACATCACCATAATCCACTTTAATTTTTTTATCTTATTAATTCTTACCCATGTGTAATAAATACTTAGCATCATAAAGGATTTCCCGCAGCTTCAAATCCGTCAATAAATAGAAAATCCCCTTAAGGAAAATCCAGTATTGCCTCTTCCTGCAGCTCTTGGGAGGCAAAATGGAAGAAACAATTTTCATAACTACCACTCCATCTTATTTTAATTCACCGTTTCACCCCATGCCGCTTGGCAAAAATAATAAACATAAAAAAAACGAACCTGTTCAGGTCCGTTTCGAAAAAGTATCTGAGGAGGTATGCCCTAATAAAATGATATGCAAAACTTGTTCTTCGGAATGGACAAAAGCCTTGTTCCGTTAAAAAATAGGCAACCCATTTGCGGCTAGGACAAATTCTCCTTTATATATTCCAGTGTCTCCTCGACATGCCCTTTTACCTTAACCTTGCGCCACTCTTTAACCAGTTTGCCTTCCTTGTCAATAATAAAAGTGGAACGTTCAATTCCCATGTATTCTTTCCCGAAGTTCTTTTTCAGTTTCCAGACATCATAGGCATCTGCCGCTTTATGTTCCTCATCCGCAAGCAGCAGGAAAGGCAATCCATGCTTTTCAATAAACTTCTCATGCCTGCTGAGCGGATCGGGGCTTATTCCTAAAACGACAGCATTCACATCTGCAAAATTATCATGATTGTCCCTGAAATCACATGCCTGGGTTGTGCAGCCAGGCGTCATGTCTTTCGGGTAAAAATAAAGAACAATATTTTTCCCGAGGTAATCTGATAACTTTACCTTTTCACCATTACTGGCCTCGAGCTCAAAATCCGGAGCTGCTTTACCGATTTCAATTGCCATTTTAATTCCTCCTGTTGAATAGGTTTCTTACTCTAAGCCTATCCAACTTTGTGGTCAAAAACAACTGATAGCATTATGAAACCCGGTCACCTGCATCAAATACTACCCTGGCAACAAATGCTGCCGGGATCACATAACCGATTAACGCTTCCAGTACGGCAATAAGCCTGCCTATACCAACAGGACTGATATCTCCATACCCAACTGAAAAAAGTGTTACCGCACTAAAATAGAAACCCGTCTCCAGTCTCTCGAGGAAACCAGTTTCCATATAGTCAGTGCCGTCCATTAAAACCACCAGCCCATGTAAATCAAGCCATATATATATAAGGCCAAACCCAATCATAATCGTTGCATACAAACTTATCAGATAAAGGAAATTCTCCACAGAAACCCATCTTCCCTTTATCTTGGCGGATGAGAAAAGAGTCTGCAGACTCATGATCATACACAGCACGATTAAAATCAGCGATAAATAAAATGCCATACTGCACCTCATTTCGAAATGCTTATCAATTCATTTATACGCTTATAGCCAGTCCTGTATGACAGCCTGTCTCTGAAACGTCTTTCTGCTTATACTCAGAATTTCCTCCCATAAAAAAAGCCAGGGATATAACACGTCTTTAATTGCCCGCACCGCGATAGCGCTTAACACCTGAATTCCAAGCCAGAATCGAAATGCTAAAGAATACTATACCGATTACAGGCGTTAAAAAGGAATACAAAAACCATTCCTCTTTCCCCAAAAAGTATGAAGCTGGATATACACCAACAAAGGCAAACGGAAGCACCCAGGTTAGGACGAAGCGTATGACACTATTATAAATATCAACCGGATACCTGCCATAATTCCCGATGTTGTACATCATCGGCATGATTGATGTTCTGGCATCCGCCCAAAAGCTGATGCAGGCAATCATGACAAAGATGCCACCGTACACAAGCATTCCACCTATCACAAATAAGAAGAATAAGAATGGATCTGTCCAGGATATCTCTAAACCAAGACTGTTTCCGGCGTAAATCATAACCGCAATTCCAGTAACAGCCCCAAAAAGAGATTCAAGTTCCATCCGTTCTAAAACGATTTGGAACAGACTATGGATCGGCCGGGTCAAAATCCTATCGAGTTCTCCTTTTACAATATATCTCTCATTAAAATCCCAAATATTAAAGAATGATGAAAACAGTGCATAGGGCACAAGGAAAAATCCGTAAATAAAGATAATTTCATCCCTTGTCCAGCCCCCAAGGAGAGTTGTATGGCCAAAGACGACTAAGATAAAAATTAAATTGACTGCCTGAAATAATAGATCTGAAAGGATCTCTACAAATAAATCTGCACGGTACTGCATTCTTGTTTTCATATATTGGGCGACATATTGAAAGAAAATGGCTATATAAAACATCTGTCACCCTCCTTGAATAATGAGCTGTTTTTTCGCTATGATCCACAGAACCTGAATTGGCATTATCAGAATAAGAACCCAGATCCCCTGCATAATGATAGCTTGTATAGCTTCGTTATTTGAAAAGCTATTTGTAAAGATCATGCTCGGCACATAGCTAATACCCTGAAAGGGCAGAAATCTTAATATATCCTGTGCCCAGACCGGAAAAAAGCTGATAGGAATCAGAAGACCGGAAAAGAGATCAATCACAACTCTTTTCGCCCGGATAAGCCCAGTATTATTAAATAAGAAGAAAGTGGTAATACCTGTCAATAAATTAATTTGCGTATTTATAAGAAAACTTAATAAAATCGATACCGCAAAGAAAATCCAGGTAGTCCAATCCGCAGAAAATTGGAGTGGAAAAATGAACGAGACAATTGCCATTCCCGGAACCGAGAAAAAGAAGAGACGGAATATCCCTTCACCCAATCCCTGCATTGTTTTCATGCCCAAATAATTATATGGGCGGATCAGTTCCACCGCTACTTTTCCTTCTTTAATCTCAGCAGCCATTTCCCTGTCTATATTATTAAAGTAAAATGCCCTTGCCATCCACGCTACAGCCACATATGTCGACATCTGGATCACAGACATTCCCTCAATCGCATCTTTTTCTCCATAAATGGCGCTCCACAGGAAATAGTAAGCGCCAATATTAATACTGTATATCAGAATGCCTGTATAGTAATTCGTCCGGTAGGCAAGCATCATCAAAAAGCGGATCCGAATCATTTCTATATATTTATCCACAGGAACACCCCCGGTTATAAATAAATCCTTTCATTAAGAGATCCCCCGGTCATAAATATTTCTAATTATTTCCTCTGTTGAAGTTTCTTTAATATTGATGTCTTTCACTTTCAAATCCGCCACGACTTTAGCGATAAGCAGGGAAATCAGTTCATCATTATCCTCCACAAAGGCGGTAAAGATCGCTTCTTTCTCATCCTTTTCCCATTTTACTTCAGATGATGCCGTAATCTTGTTTAAATCAGCAAGGCCCACTTCTTCAAGAAATTGAAATTCTATTTCCTTCCCTTCTCCCCATTTTTCCTTCAGGCTTTTTAATGCTCCATCATAAATGATTTTACCGTCATCTAACATAACAACTCGTTCGCATAACGCCTCAATATCCGAAAGATCATGAGTGGTCAGGAGAATAGTTGTATTATATTTTTCATTTATTTCCTTTAAGAACTCCCTGATTTTCAATTTTACAAGCACATCTAGCCCAATAGTGGGCTCGTCTAAAAACAGCAGCGGAGGATTATGGATGAGTGCTGCTGCCAGCTCACACCTCATTCTCTGCCCGAGTGAGAGCTTCCGGACCGGTTTATCGAGCAAAGGTTCAATATCTAAGGTTTTGATAACATGCGCCATATGGCTGTCGTATTGCTCATCAGTAACCTTGTACACCTTCTTGAGCAGCCTGAAGGATTCCTGTACAGCAATATCCCACCAAAGCTGAGATCTCTGGCCGAAGACAACTCCAATCGTGCTGACGAATTTTTCACGGTCTTTATGAGGGTTCATTCCATTCACAATCACTTCACCGCTGGTTGGGGTTAGAATCCCTGTCAGCATTTTTATGGTGGTTGATTTCCCCGCCCCATTTTCACCAATATACCCAACCATCTCCCCTTGCTTTACATTAAAACTGATATTGTTAACCGCTGGCACAATCTTATAATTCCTTGTAAGCAAATCACGGAAAGCACCTTTTAATCCTGAGCGGCTTGAATATGCTTTAAACTCCTTCTTTAAGTTGCGTACTGTTATTGCATCATTCATCATTACTCCTCCTGCCAATTAATGCCCTAATGAAATAGTTTAGACAAACAGCGCATTCTTCACAACTAGATTGCTCCATTTCCGCTTTCTAAAATACAGAATAGTCCGCCTTCCCCTTAGATTGGACGAAGCCCCTTCCAAACATGTTAAAATAATGATGAACGTATAATTGGATTTTATCAGGAGGATTAACATGCAATTTACTAATTCTGAACGGCTGCATAAACAGGCTTTAGAACATATTGTCGGCGGGGTGAACAGTCCTTCCCGCTCCTATAAAGCAGTTGGAGGCGGCTCGCCGGTTGCAATGGAACGTGCACAGGGCGCTTATTTCTGGGATGTGGACGGAAATCAATATATTGATTATCTGGCTGCATACGGTCCCATCATTACCGGGCATGCCCACCCCCATATTACAGAAGCAATAAAAACAGCAGCTGAGCGCGGAGTATTATATGGAACTCCTACACCACATGAAGTGAAATTCGCAGAAATGCTAAAGGAAGCAATGCCTAATTTGGATAAAGTCCGCTTTGTGAACTCAGGAACTGAAGCGGTCATGACCACGATCCGTGTTGCAAGAGCCTATACGGGCAGGGACAAAATCATTAAGTTTGCAGGCTGCTATCACGGCCATTCCGATCTTGTACTGGTTGCTGCAGGGTCAGGGCCGTCAACACTTGGAACTCCTGACTCTGCCGGGGTTCCAAAGAGCATTGCCCAGGAAGTGATCACAGTTCCTTTCAATGAAATCGAACCATATAAGGAAGCGCTGGAAAAATGGGGCGACCAAATCGCTGCCGTCCTGGTGGAACCGATTGTCGGCAACTTTGGAATTGTTGAACCCAAACCAGGTTTTTTGGAACAGGTTAATGAATTAACACATGCAGCCGGGGCACTAGTCATTTATGATGAAGTCATCACAGCATTCCGGTTTATGTATGGCGGTGCCCAAGACCTGCTAGGGGTAAAACCAGACTTGACAGCTATGGGGAAAATCATAGGCGGCGGCCTTCCAATCGGTGCGTATGGCGGGAAGAAGGAAATCATGGAAACAGTAGCTCCGTTAGGTCCTGCATATCAAGCAGGTACAATGGCTGGTAATCCAGCTTCGATTCTGTCAGGAATTGCATGTCTCGAAGTATTGAAACAGCCTGGTGTCTATGAATATCTGGACCGGCTTGGCGAATTGCTTGAAAAAGGCATTAGTGCAGCTGCTGAAGAGCATAACATTCCCATAACAATTAACCGATTAAAAGGCGCCCTGACAATCTACTTTACGGAAGAAAAAGTTGTGAATTATGAACAGGCGGAAAATACAGATGGAGAAATGTTTGCAAAATTCTTCAAGCTGATGCTCAATCAGGGAATAAACCTGGCTCCATCAAAATATGAAGCATGGTTTATGACAATTGCGCATACCGAGGAAGATATCCACGCAACAATTCATGCGGTTCAAAACGCATTTCAGCAATTAAAAGGCTAATAAATATTCATATTTTTATACATTAACGGGAGCAGAAATGCTTCCGTTTTCTTTAACTCCAGTAATGAAAACGTTTACAAACAAGGCGATTTTTTATACACAAACTAATGTCCCCCTTCTAATCATATCCAACTTTTTGTATAAATAATTGATTTCTGAAAATTCATATGATATGATGGGAGAAATCTTTTGTGTAAGAGCGGATTTCGCTGGCATAAAGAGTTTAATATATTATTAGACTGTCCCGAATAATCGAACTATTCATTTAATAAATGCCTATGCATTTATCCTTTCAAAACAAGATTAACTTTGCAGCAGCCTCATTTAAAACCCGTAAACACTAAATTTTTATAGATTACTATTTTTCAGGAGGTGAACGGCTTTAAGGCACAGCCTTATTTTCAGCCGAATTTTATGACATTACAGCAATGGAGTCCTTCACTTTTTAAAGAGTTTCACCGCCAGGAGCACGATGCGTGCGGCATTGTTTCTGCAATGGAGAAAAAGAAAGTCCCAACCCGCGAGAATATTTTCAGCTGTATCAATGCACTCGTTACGATGAATCACCGTGCCGGTTTTATAAATGGAGAAGGCGACGGCGTAGGGATTCATATTGATATCCCAAGAGAGCTATGGAAAGAAAAGTTAAAACAAGCAGGAGCAGATCCTAAAGCAGCAGAAAAGGAAGGATTTGTCGTTGGACATGTGTTCATGTCCAGAAAGCAGGATACTGAATCACTTAAAGCCATTTTGCTGCAAAAGCTTGCTGACGCAAATCTAATGGTTATTTATGCATCTGATGAAGTAACCGAGTCCTCAGCTTTAGGTCCCATTGCCATTCAGGAGAATCCTGTATTCTGGCAGTTTGCCTGTTTAGCAGAGGAGACTGGCGGAGAGCTTTCCAAGAAGCTCTTTGAATTGATTGTTGACTTTGAAGAAGACGAACATGTTCATGTCGCTTCCCTTAGCCAGCATCATGCTGTATACAAAGTAATGGGAGCGGGAGACATTCTGCCTAAATACTATCATGATTTAGCAAGCCCGCTTGTTGCTTCAACAATGACGCTTGGGCACAATCGCTATTCCACTAACACATTATCAAGCTTTTTCCGCGTGCAGCCTTTTAGTGTGTTAGGACATAACGGAGAAATCAACACGATTGCCAAGCTTAGGGATGAAGCCAAAATGGTTGGCGTTCCACTTGTAAAAGACGGCAGTGATTCTCAGGATTTGAGCAGAACACTTGAAACATTTATCTGCAGGGATGGATTTACCCTGTTTGAAGCAATGGATGTTATGTTCCCGCCTATCGTGAATGAAATCAAATCATACCCTGATCACCTTCAGGATATGTACGCCTATATCCGTGAAGCATGGGGACATTTTGCTCAAGGTCCAGCAGGAATTATTTCCCGTTTTGCCGATGAAGCTGTTTTCAGTGTCGATGCGCTGGGTCTCCGCCCGCTTTGGATGCTGGAAACTGAAAGTTCTTATCTGTTCTCTTCTGAGCCTGGTATCATCCCATCCAGTGAATATGTAAATGAACCTAAGCCGCTTTCACCGGGTGAAAAGGTTGGTTTAAAATGGGACGGAGATACACTTGCAGTATACGAACACAGCCATTATCAGGCTGAAGTTTTTGACAGATTTTCAAAGCGTGTGAACACTGATAACTTCCGGATTCGCCTGCAATCTCCTAAACTGGAGAAAACCGTCTCTGTAAACTATCCGGATAAGATTCATAACGGGCAGTATAAAGCTTTCGGCTGGGAGAGAGACCATGTCCAGCTGGTAGAGCAAATGGCAGAAAAAGGAGCGGAGCCAATTCGTTCTCTTGGACACGACTCCCCTTTAGCAGCACTAAATCCTCAGCGGAAAAACATCGCAGATTTTATTAAGGAAAGTGTTGCTGTCGTTACAAACCCTGCCATTGACCGTGACCGGGAAACTGAGCATTTCTCAACCCGCACGATTATCGGCCAGCGTCCTTCTTTATTTGAAAAACAGGAGCCAGGGGCCGTAATTGAATTGCAGACTCCTATTTTAATAGAAGGCAAAGCAGGCTTTGAATGTTCCGTTGAACTTAATCAGCCGAGCTACGATCAGGTAACCTGCTTCTATCAGGAACAAAAGCTGATATCTTATTTGTCTACCACATTTACGAAAGATGAAACGGTAAAAGAAGCTTTAGACCGTTTATCTGCAGAAGCAGTTGATGCTGTCAAAAATGGCAAAACCCTGCTTGTACTAGACGACGCCAATGCTCATCAGGAGAACGCTTACTGGATTGATCCGCACCTTGCGGTCTCTGCGATCGATCAAGCTCTTGTAAAAGAGGCTGTGCGCCGTGAATGTTCCCTATTGCTGCGCTCAGCTTCAATCAGATCGCTTCATGATATCATCACAGCATTCGGTTTAGGCGCTGATATTATAAGTCCTTACTATATGTTTATGACAGTTCTTGGCGAATCTGAAACACCGCTGAAGAATTTATATTCAGCTCTGACTAAAGGACTGGAAAAAGTCATTTCAACAATCGGCATTCATGAATTAAGAGGCTATGGACGTTTATTCTCTGCCATTGGTCTTCACGAAGAATTAGCCGAATACCTGAATATAGTGAATTTCTTCGGATCTAAGGAGCTTTCATTTAGCTTTAGTGCTTTAAAGGAAGATGCATTTGCAAGAGCAGAAGATTACCAGAATGAAAAAGAACGGATCGGAAAAACATTCAGCCTTTTCCCCCGAATCTGGAAAGCGATCGGCGAAGTTGCCTCAACTGGTGACTACAATGCATATAAGGAAAAAATCACAGAACAGGAAGACCAGAATCCAACAACAATCCGTCATTTAACCGGATTTAAGGAAACTGCTTCTCATTTAAATCCTGAGGATATCAGCCTGCATGTGGGCGAGCATGACCTGCCATTTGTCATTTCCTCCATGTCATTTGGATCTCAGAATGAAACAGCCTTCAGAGCCTATGCTGAAGGTGCTGACCGCTTGAACATGGTCAGCCTGAATGGCGAAGGCGGAGAAATCAAGGATATGCTTGGAAAATATCCGAGAACCCGCGGACAACAAGTGGCATCAGGACGCTTCGGTGTTAATGCCGAGCTCCTTAATTCATCCAACCTGCTGGAAATAAAAATAGGGCAGGGTGCAAAGCCTGGTGAAGGAGGTCACCTTCCTGGATCCAAGGTAACTGCAAAAATTGCCGAGGCACGTAATGCAACAATTGGATCGGATTTGATTTCACCTTCCAACAATCATGACATCTACTCGATTGAAGATTTGGCACAGATGATTCACGAGCTTAAAACAGCCAATGACAAAGCTAAAGTTGCGGTAAAGGTGCCAGTTGTGCCGAATATTGGAACCATTGCAGTCGGGATTGCAAAAGCTGGTGCCGATATAATCACACTGAGCGGTTTTGACGGAGGTACAGGGGCAGCAAGAATTCATGCCTTGCAGCATGTAGGCCTTCCGGTTGAAATTGGTGTTAAGGCAGCCCACAATGCCCTTCTGGAAGCAGGAATCCGCGATAATGTGGAGCTTTGGGCTGATGGCGGAATCAAGAGTGCAGCAGACGTATTGAAGGTTATGCTGCTAGGTGCTAACCGTGTAGGCTTTGGTACACTTTCCATGCTTGCTATCGGCTGTACAACATGCCGCGGCTGCCATCTTGATACTTGCCATGTTGGTATTGCAACACAAATTGATTCAGAAGCACAGGCGAAGGAACATGGTTTAAGAAGGTTTGTTCCTCGTCAATTCGACCTTGCTGTCCAAGGCATCATGAACCTGTTTACTGCTTTTGGCAACGAACTGAAAGCACTGGCAGCTTCAATTGGTGTAAAAAACCTGCAGGATGCAGTAGGACGTTCTGACCTGCTTGTACAGATTAAGGGCCAGGATCAGCTTGATCTGACTCACCTTCTGAAAACACTTGAAATCGGCCAATTCTCAGTCCAGGAAACACCTGAAGCACTAAAGGAAGCCCAGCTGCAGGTGGCTGTTGGAGCAGAGTATCTGGATGCAAGTGTGGAAGAATTACATCAGTCACGTGAGTTCCATAGCATCACTTCCGAGCAGCGAGTACTGGGAAGCCGAGTATCCTGCCACCGTGTAAGAGACAGACTCGACGGTTCTTATAAAACTCTTCCGCAAGTTGATTTGAAATACAAAGGCGGATCCATCCCGGGCAATGGCCTTGGAGCTTACAACAGTTTCGGCATCAACATCGAAGTTGCTGGAGGAGCACAGGATGGCATCGGAAAAACTTCTTTCGGCGGACAAATTAAAATCTTTAAAGCAAAAGGCAAGAATGGTAAGTTTTATAATGGCTCTGTTGGTAAAGGCTTTGGTTATGGCGCTCAGCAAGGTTTGCTTGTGGCACAAGGAAATGCTGACGCCCGTGCCGGAATCAGATTATCTGGAGCAGACATGATTATCGGCGGCCAGCTGCAAAAGCCGCTGCCTGAAAAGGAATACGGCAATATCGGTTCAAATGCAAATATTAAAGGGTTTGCCTTTGAGTATATGACTAATGGCCGAGGCCTGGTTCTGGGTGATGCTGGTCCATGGATCTGCGCAGGAATGACAGGCGGTGTTGTTTACCTAAGACACCAGCCGGAAAGGGGCTTAACAAAAGAAGCCATCCAGCGCAGAATTGCCAAGGGAGCAAAAGTCTCTGTTACTCCTCTTTCCGATAAAGGAAAGGAAGATGTAAAAGACCTGCTTGGCCAATACGTTGCACTGTTGAACGATCAAGGCCAGGAAGAAGAAGCCTCAAAGCTTGCTTCCCTTCTTAATCATCCGGAAGACCACTTCGTTCAAGTCATTCCGGTCAAAGAACAGGCAGATCCTTCTGTTTCCACAGAGTGATGACCAACCAAGCCCCAACCGTTTCAGCGGATGGGGCTTTTAGTCTTAGTTTGGCTTTTTTATTCTGTTTTGGCACAACTCCCAGTTTCTTTCACTGCTTCTGTGCTTCGTCCAGCGCACTATTCCGCTCCTTGAGTTCCTTTCGCTACTTCCCCACTTCGCCAAGCGGCACTATTACGCTCCTTGAGTTCCGCTGTTTCAGTGCTCCCCCAGCGACAATATTCCACCACATGATTTCCATCACTGTTTCCGTGCTTCGCCAGCCGCACTATTCTCCTTTCTCTTAAACTTATCACATCGTTTAGGCACCTTTATCTTTTTTACAACTTTTAATAAAAATTTCATGAAAATGCCCCTTGAACTTCTTTCCATATCCCTGTATAGTACAATATTGTTTAATAATGAGCAAAACCGTTTAAAGTATGTATAATTACTGTAATTGCGGTTTAATTCAACTTGCTTTTTAATGAACCACAAGATAAAAAATCTTAAAGAAAGAAAGGACATTTATTGTATGAAACTTGGCGCCCGCATACTTAAGACGGGAATCGCAATCATTCTAGCTCTTTTATTATCGGAACTCTTTCATCTGCCTGCTCCAATCTTTGCAGGAATTGCAGCTATCTTTGCTGTTCAGCCGACTATTTACAGATCTTATCTATCTATTGTTGAACAGATCCAGGGTAATGCGATCGGTGCAGTAATTGCCGTGATTTTCGTGCTATTATTCGGCAACGATGTCTTCATTATAGGTCTGGCAGCTATTATTGTTATCACGATTAATCTAAAGCTTAAAATCGAAAACACGATTGGACTGTCACTTGTAACCCTGATTGCCATTATGGAAACACCTGGCGATACCTTTTTGCAGTTTGCACTTATTCGTTTTTCAACCATTATGCTTGGTGTATTATCGGCTTTTATCGTTAACCTTGTATTTCTTCCTCCTAAATACGAAAATAAACTTTACTTTAAAATATCCAATAGCACGGAGGAAATTACCAAATGGATCAGGCTAAATATACGGCATGCGTCTGAACACAAACTGCTCAAAAACGATATTGATAAAATGAAAGAAAGCAATGTGAAGCTTGATCAGCTGTACTTAATGTATAAAGAGGAAAGAAATTATTTTAAACGCAATGATCAGGTTAAATCCAGAAAACTCGTTATATATAGGCAAATGATCTCGACTGTTAAACGCTCACTGGAAACGTTAAAAAAGCTTCACCGCTATGAAAATGATCTGCTGCAAATGCCAGAAGAATTTCAGCATGCAGTTCAGCAGCAGCTTGATATCCTTATCCACTATCATGAACACGTCATGCTTAAATTTATTGGAAAAGTCCGGCCGAATGTAGTTTTTGAGGAAGGCGACTTCAGCCTGAGCAGAAAGGAACTGGTGAACCTTTTCCTGGCTCAGCATAAAGAGTATGAGCATGATGAAGAATCCATTCTCCCTCATATCATGCAAGTTGTATCAGCTATTGTTGATTATGATGAACATGTGGAACACCTTGATAAGCTTATTTCCAGTTTTCAGGCATATCATAAAGAGGAAAATGAGGTTTCAATACCGGAGAACTCCGAATAGCCGGGGGATATAAACTAACAATCATAGGAAAAAGCAGCTGATTTCAGCTGCTTTTTTTGTTAGTTCTTCATTCTTGGGTCAAGTGCATCCCTTAATCCATCACCCATTAAGTTAAAACCTAGAACCGTAAGCATAATCGCAAGCCCAGGGAAAATCATCGTCCATGGAGCCTGTATTAGATATGCCTTAGCATCAGAAAGCATTTTTCCCCATTCAGGATTTGGCGCCTCTGCACCAAGGCCAAGAAATCCAAGGGCAGCACATTCAATGATTGCTGTTGCGATGGCAAGTGTTCCCTGTACAATAATCGGAGCCATGCTATTTGGGAGCACATGCCTGAAGAGAATCCGGCTGTTGCTCATTCCGATCGCTTTTGCGGCCATTATATATTCTTCCTGTTTTACACTCAGCACCCTTGAACGAATAAGTCTGCCAAAGTTAGGAATATTGATTACCGCAATGGCAATCAGGGCATTTCTCAATGATGGGCCAAGCACTGCCACAATCGCAATGGCCAGCAAGATGCTTGGGAAAGCCAGCATGATATCGAAAATGCGGGAGATAATTGTATCAACCCATTTGCCATAATACCCTGCTACTACACCTAAAAGGCAGCCAACTACAATAGATCCGATTACGGCCAGAAACCCTACCCATAAGGAGATCCTTGCCCCATAAACAACTCTTGAGAAGATATCCCTGCCGAAGTCATCCGTTCCAAACCAATGCTCGCCTGATGGTGCCTGAAGCCTTTTTGACAGCATTTGCTCATTAATTCCCTGCGGCGCAATAAGCGGTGCAAATACAGCCAGAAGAATGAAAAATAATACAATAATGGTGCCAATTAAAGCCAGTTTATTTTTTCTAAAGCTCCTCCATGCTTCCACCCAGGGGGAAACTGCTTTTTCTTCAGCTGGCATAATAGGCGGCTGAAGGTCTTTTTGTGTTGAAAGTTCCAAGTCCGTTCCCCCTCCTTAATTATATTTAATGCGCGGATCGATTGCTGCATACAGCAAGTCCACAATTAGATTGATCATGACAAAGATAAATGCAATGACAAGTATGCCTGACTGGATAACAGGATAGTCACGATAATTGATAGCCTCATAAATATAACGTCCGATACCCGGCCAGCTGAAAATCGTCTCTGTTAAAATCGCTCCTCCAAGTAATAGTCCCATTTGAAGACCGATAATTGTAAGAACTGGAATGATGGCATTCTTTAACGAGTGCTTATAAACGACCCAGAACATTCTTAAGCCTTTTGCCCTCGCCGTCCTGACAAAATCAGATCTCATTACTTCAAGCATCGTAGAACGTGTAATTCTCGCAATGATCGCCATTGGAATTGTCGCCAGGGCAAATGCCGGCAGAATCAAGTGTCTGATAACATCCCAGAATTGATCCATTCTTCCCTGCAGGAGGGTATCAATCATATATATGTTCGTAATGGCCGTAATCGGATTTCTTACTTCTTCCCTTCCTGAGGTAGGAAGCCAGTCCAGCTTAATGGCAAATGCCCACTGCTCCATTAAACCAAGCCAGAAGATTGGCATGGAAACACCAATAAGTGCAAGCACCATTGCCACATAATCAAACCAGGAATTCTGATACCATGCACTGATGATTCCGGCATTCACACCGATAAAAACAGCAATTAACATGGCAACGAATGTAAGTTCAATTGTTGCAGCCAGATAAGGCCAAATTTCCTGGCTAATTTCTGTTTTCGTACGGAGTGATTCTCCAAGGTCCCCCGTGAAGAGCCCGCCAAGGTATGTAAAATATTGAAGGTACCAAGGCTGATCAAGCCCCAGCTGCTTCGTTAATTCCTCTACTGCTTCTTTTGTTGCCAATTGTCCCAAGATAATCTGTGCCGGATTACCAGGAATTGCCCGAATCATAAAAAAGACGATAAGGGAAAGCCCCAGCAAAACTGGAATAAGGGAAAACAAACGTTTAAGTGTATAGGACAGCATTGCCATTTCACCTCTCTTGAAGGTTGTCTAAAATTTGTTGGAATAGAAAAGGGAGCTACAGAACTGTACTCCCTTTTCCTTGAATATAAGAAGTATACTTATCTCACTTGAAAAGCATCTTATTTAAATTCTACAGTTGCCAGTAAATCAGAACCTGTTGGATGCGGCTTGAAGCCTGTGATATCAGCCTTGCCCGCAAGGATTGGCCTTGAGTGGACAAGCGGAATCCATGGAGCATCTTCTTTGATCAGAACCTGAGCCTGTTTGTAAAGCTCTTCACGCTCTGCCTGATCCGCACTAGCCTGAGCCTTTACAAGCAATTCATGCACCTTAGGGTTTTCATAGTAAGTATAGTTGTTGGAGCCGATGCTGTCCTGGTCAAGAAGCACATATAGGAAGTTATCAGCATCCCCATTGTCGCCAGTCCATCCTAATAGGAATGTATCAGCTTCACCATTCTTGGCTTTATCCAGGTAAGTACCCCACTCATAAGTAACGATTTTTGCTTTAACACCGATTGCATCAAAGTTGGCTTGAAGTGCTTCAGCCACTTTTTGTCCATCCGGCATATATGGTCTAGGAACCGGCATTGCCCATAGTTCCATTTCAAATCCATTTTCATATCCTGCTTCTTTTAAAAGTTCTTTAGCCTTTTCAGGATCGTATTCATAATCTACAACATCATCGTTATAGCCAGCTACAACTGAAGGCATTGGGTTTTTCGCAGGCTCAGCTGCACCAGCATAGAAAGCATCAATTAGAGCTTGCTTATCAACAGCATAGTTCAATGCCTGGCGGACTTTCTTATCTTTTAATGGTCCGCGGGTGCTTGTCAATCCAAGGTAAGCTACGTTTAATGATGGACGTTCAAAAGTTTGAAGGTCCGGGTTTCCTTCGATTTGGCCAACATCACTGAAGTTAACACCATCGATTAAGTCTACTTCACCTGTAGCCAATGCATTTAGACGCGCAGAGTTTTCTGGAATAACACGGAAGATAACCTCATCAAGCTTTGGAAGACCTTCCTGCCAGTATTCTTCATTTTTCACAAGAGTAATGCGATCGTTTGCTTTGTATTCCTTAAATACAAATGGTCCTGTTCCAACCGGGTTGTGAAGGAACTTTTCACCGTGCTTTTCAATAGCAGCCGGGCTGGCAATTCCAAATGGTGACATTGCAAGGTTCTTTAAGAATGGTGCAATTGGCTTGTTTAAAGTAAATTCAACTGTGTAATCATCTACAGCTTTTACTTCAGAGATCTTGTCTCCGAACTGAGAGTTATAGTAATAGAACTGTTCAGCGTTTCCAGCTTTCCATCTTTCAAAGTTGAAGACAACCGCTTCGGCATTAAAATCAGTTCCATCGTGGAACTTTACGCCTTCACGAAGCTTTAATGTATGCTTTAGCCCGTCTTCACTTGCTTCCCATTCAGTAGCAAGGCCAGGCTGAATTTCTGTATCCTGCTCACCAAATTCAATCAGAGTTTCATAGATGTTTTTTGTAACTTTAAATGACTCACCTTCTGTTGTGATAGCGGGATCAAGCGAAGTAGAGTCACCGCCTCGGCCAAATACTAATGTGCCGCCTGAAGACGTTTCTTCTGTATCTGTACCTTTCTCTTTATCCTTTTCGTCTTTCGTTCCGCTGCTTGAGTTGCTGCTGCAGCCGGCAAGAGCCAGTGACAGAAGCAAAGCTGCAACAAGAAACCAAATGCCATTGCGCTTTTTCATTGTTTTCCCCCTTTTTTCTTTTGCCGGTATCGGCTATTAACCTATTTATCATCCATGCAGTTCTGCCCTTTTTATAGCTCAGCTATAAAGATGGCAGGCTGCAAAGTGACCTGGTTCTATTTCCTTCAGCTGCGGCCTCTCTGTTTTGCAGATCTCCATGCATTCTTTGCATCTTGTATGGAATGCACATCCTGTTGGCGGATTCTGCGGACTTGGAATGTCCCCAGTCAATAGCTCCCTGTCTTTCTTTAAAGTCGGATCAGGGATGGGAACTGCACCAAGCAAAGCCTTTGTATACGGGTGCAGCGGTTTATCGTAGAGCTGGTCAGATGTTGTGATCTCTACTAATCTTCCAAGATACATAACACCAACTCTATCACTGATATGTTTAACAACCCCGAGATCATGGGCAATGAATATATACGTCAGCTGGAATTCCTTTTGCAGATCTTCCAGCAGGTTGAGCACCTGTGATTGAATGGATACATCAAGAGCTGAAACAGGCTCATCTGCAATGATCAGCTTAGGCTTGGTCATCAATGCTCTTGCAATTCCAATCCTCTGTCTTTGGCCGCCGCTGAATTGATGCGGATAGCGCTTGGCATGGTAGCTGCTGAGGCCGACAACCTCAAGCATCTCCCTTACCCTCCGTTTACGCTCTTCCTTATTGCCGATTCCGTGGACAATGAGAGGCTCCTCCAAAATCTGCTCAACTGTATGGCGCGGATTTAAGGAAGCAAAAGGATCCTGGAATACCATCTGCATTTCCTTTCTCATTTTGCGCATTTCGGCCGAGTTGAGGGCAGTCAGATCCTTGCCTTCAAAAACTACTTTTCCCTCTGTTGGTTCTATCAGGCGCATCAGCATTCTGCCCGTGGTTGATTTGCCGCATCCTGATTCACCGACCAATCCAAGCGTTTCACCTTTATTGACGAAGAAGCTGATATCGTCAACCGCTTTCACATCGCCTTGTTTTCTTCCAAACAGACCGCCGGATACTGGAAAATACTTTTTTAACTGATTAACTTCCAACAGCACTTCGGTCATTAATGACACCCCCAGACTCATGCAGGAAACAGCGCACCGTATGCTGTTCTGCTTTTTCGACATTGTAAAGCGGAGGACTTTCCGTCATGCAGCGGTCATGGACAAATTCACAGCGCGCTGCAAAACGGCATCCAGTCTTGATGGAGCCCGGTTTTGGGACATTTCCCGGTATGGAATATAGACGCTCCTTCTTTTCTCTTACATCAGGCACTGATTGAAGTAGTCCCTGGGTATAAGGGTGCTTTGGGTTTTTGAATATCTCTTCTACCGGAGCCTCTTCCACTATTTTCCCTGCATACATAACAATTACCCGTTCACAGACTTCAGCTACTACCCCTAAATCATGTGTGATCATAATAATAGCTGTATCCAGTTTTTCATTTAGATCCTTCATTAAAGATAGAATTTGGGCCTGGATTGTAACGTCTAAAGCGGTCGTCGGCTCATCCGCGATCAAAAGGCGCGGATGGCAGGACAAAGCCATGGCAATCATTACCCTTTGCCTCATTCCCCCTGAGAGCTGATGGGGGTATTCCTTCATAATCTGCTCTGCCCTTGGCAGTCCAACAAGCTTCAGCATTTCAACTGCCTGCTGGCTCGCGGCTTTCTTTTTTAATTTTTTATGTAATTTGATTCCTTCTACCAGCTGATCTCCAATTGTAAATAAAGGATTTAATGAAGTCATCGGCTCCTGGAAAATCATAGCCACTTCATTGCCTCTTAATTCACGCATTCTTTTTTCTGATGCATTAACAAGATCTTCTCCATCCAAGAGGATTTCGCCGCCCGTAATTTTTCCCGGGGGCTGTGGAATCAGCTTCATAATGGAGAGTGATGTAACACTCTTTCCACAGCCCGATTCACCTACAATTCCAAGAATTTCACCCTTGTTAACCGAGAAGCTGATATCGTCCACGGCGGGAACTTCTCCATCTGAAGAAAAAAAGGAAGTCCTCAGCTGCTTTACATCTAAAACTGGAGCTTGAGTCACACGGATACTCCTTTCTTGAACGTCCTTTTCTATGAAATGGGACATTTTTAACAATATTGGACCTTAGGTCACTATCTTTTTTTCATTCTATAAAAAAAGATTGGTTAAGTCTACTCATTTTTCTAAATTATTTAAATATAGTAAACATTATATATTTTTAGACATGATTTTGTAAGTAATATCCTACTAATATTTATGAAAAAGATGGAGATTAATGACCGTTATTTGCCGGCAGCTGTTTTAATACTATAGTAATTTAACGCATTGCTATAAAAAAGCGCACAATAAAGCCGGCCCTGTAATAGAGCCGGCTTTTAAACCTAATTTTCAAGCTGCTGAACTTGAAAAAGCTTATAATAATTACCTTGTTTTTTCATTAATTCCTCATGGCTTCCATCTTCAGAAATTTCACCATGCTCTATCAGGATAATTCTATCCGCATGAGTGATGGTGGAAAGGCGATGAGCCACGATAAAAGTCGTGCGGTCTTTAGCCAATTTTTCTAATGCTTCCTGTATCAGATGTTCACTCTCTAAATCAAGGGCTGAAGTGGCTTCATCCAGCACAAGGATCGGCGGGTTTTTCAAAAAAATTCTCGCAATGGCGATCCGCTGCTTTTGCCCTCCCGAGAGCTTCACACCGCGCTCGCCTACCTTGGTATCATAACCTTCAGGCAAATTCATAATAAATTCGTGGGCATTGGCAGCCTTGGCAGCTTCTATTACTTCATCCTCGTTGGCATCGGGTTTGCCGAGAAGAATGTTTGTTTTAACCGATTCGCTGAACAAAATATTATCCTGAAGCACCATGCCAATTTTATCGCGAAGGCTCCTTACCTTAAATGAACGGATATCAGTGCCATCAAGCAGGATTCTGCCTTCGTTGACATCATAAAAACGCGGAATCAGCCCTACTAATGAGGATTTCCCTCCTCCGCTCATCCCAACAAGGGCAATTGTCTCCCCTGCTGATACATCAAGATTTATTTTCTTTAATACTGGAGGCTCATTCTCATTGTAAGAAAAGCTTACTTCTTCAAATTGGATATGCCCTTTAACATTCCGGCATTGGATTGCATCAGAAGAATCGTCTATATCATATTTCTCATCAATTAATTCGAATACTCGATCCATGGATGCTATCGATTGAGTTAAGGTTGTTGATGAGTTAACAAGCCGTCTCAGCGGGCCGTACAATCTATCTATATAAGCGACAAACGCCATCATGACACCGAGAGAAATTTCCCCCTGGATAACCTGGTATCCTGAATAGCCAATAACTAAAAGCGGTGAAATATCTGTAATGGTGTTAACAACTGCAAATGCCTTTGCGTTCCACTTCGTATGGTCGATCGCTTTTGTCAGGAAATTTTTATTTTGCGCATCAAATTGGGTTTGCTCATAATCTTCAATTGCAAAGCTTTTAACAACTGCCATCCCCTGAACACGTTCATGCAGATAGCCCTGTACTTCTGCAAGAGCCTGAGAACGGGCCCTTGTCAGCTTTCTGAGGTTCCCAAAAAAGTATTTGACTGAAAAAGCATAAAATGGAAATAAAAGCAGAGACACAATCGTCAACGTAACATCCATATTCAGCATAATGACAACTGCTATTAAAATAGTTGCCACATCAAGCCATAAATTCATTAAACCGGTTACTACGAATGTTTTGGTTTGCTCAACATCATTTATGACCCTGGAGATGACTTCCCCTGTTCTTGTATTTGCATAGAACCGGAAGCTTAGCTTTTGAATGTGGGTAAAAAGCTTATCCCGGATATCATATAGAATTTTGCTTGCCACCCATTGGGCAAAGTATTGACGGTAATACTCAATTGGCGGACGGGCGATGACAAATAAAGCAATCATCACAGCCATAACCATTAAAAGTGTGCTGGTCTTATCGCTTTGGCTTAATGCCTCATTGCCAATAATATCATCAATTACATACTTAATCAGAAGCGGAATCAAAAGTGGAATGGCAAATTTAATGATGCCTATTATAATGGTTCCGATAATCTGAAGCCGATACGGCTTTACGAATTTCAAATATCTCTTTATACTGTCCAACCGGATCGCTCCCCCTCTCTTCATCATGCAGCTTTTTTATATTGGACTATCAGCCGATATTTCCAATTATTTTTTTAAACTTACCCCTAAACCTGGTAATCATGCAGATCTGGACAAAAATAAAAACCTGCTGACTCAAGGTCCAACAGGCGTTTTTTCGGCATTCAGCCATTTTTTAGCGTCTGTAAGTAAGATAACGTTCATACCATATATCAATAAAGTCGGGTGCAAAAGGTCCTTTTCTCTGACGGATCCAATGGATGAGATTGTCAACATTCGATTTAAGGATGCTGTCAATTACATCGGGATAATTCATCTCCTGACGGTGCCGTTCATACTCATCTTCGTCAAGCAGATTGAATGTCATATCCGGATACACTTTAATATCAAGATCATAATCAATATACTTTAACGCTTCTCCGTCAAAAATAAATGGTGAACTGATATTGCAGTAATAATAAACACCATCTTCCCGAATCATTCCAATCACATTAAACCAGTGCTGTGAATGGAAATAACAAATGGCTGGCTCTCTTGTCACCCATGTTCTTCCGTCAGATTCTGTTACGATTGTCCGGTCATTTCCGCCAATCACTAAATTTTGTGTCCCTTTTAATACGGTTGTTTCCTCCCAGACGCGGTGGATATGCCCATTATGTTTATAGCTGTGTATTTGCATTGGTTCGCCTTCGATGGGTACCGCCATTTTTTTCCCCTACTTTCCATTCCGGAAGCTTTGCAACCTGAAAATACTTTTTTTGGCGCCATTTAATAGGCGTCCTCCCCTTCATGCCGGCGTTTACTGCACAGCATGACTCAACACTATCCAAAAGAAAAAGGCAACAAAGTACGATTCCTGTTTTCTACTATTATAACGGTAAAAGGAAATTTTTAAAACAAAGAGCCATTGAAATGTATCAACGGCTTAAAAAAAAGGATATATAGCTGATTTTATAGGTATAGAAGAACAGATGGATTTAGGGAAGGAAAGTTATTTTTAAACAGTTACATTTACTTCCTGATAGGAGCGGATGACCTCTTCGGTCTGTTCCTCAAACATACGATGAATTTCTTTCAGTTCTTCTTTCATCCTTGCAATCTCATACTGTACACTTTCAAGCTCCGTTTCCTGCTGAATTGCCTTCAATTCTTCTTCAATCTCTTGGCAGCGTTCCAATTCACTTTGAAGATAAAGAAGCTTTTCCATCGTTTTCATCTGTTCTGAAACTAAACTGTTAAAGTTCTCCATGTTTGTTTCACCGTCCCCATTATTTTTCCTATCTTTATATTTCGATGCACCTTTTTTTAACCCTTTGACTAGTTATGTTGACTTTATGGAAGTTTTGTCGAAGTGATGATCAGAGATAAAAAATTGACTGGGGACTTTAATTCTAATCCGCACAAAAAAGAAGAAACCGCCCTTTCCATTTAAAAGGCGGTTTCTTTCTTTAAATGTTATTAGCGGCTTTGTTTGCCGGCATTTTGACCTTTACGAGCTTCAGCTTGCTGGTTTTGCTGTCTTACTTCAGCAGCGTTTGTTTCGCTGGCAAATTCAGTTCCGAATTGGCCTTGTCCAGCAGATTGTGCGTTTTGTTGTCTCACTTCTTGAACGTTAGTTCCAGCTTGAGTTTGGTTTGGTTGTTTAGCCATTATAATCACCTCCACGCTCATTAATTTAACCGAGAGTGGAGGAAACTATCCAACTTTTTTAAATACCAAAGATATCCATTTTCTCATTAAACAAGCAGTGAAATGCCTCCATCCACAATAATCGTTTGGCCGCGGATCATGCTGGATTCCTCACTTATCAAAAACATTACTGTATTAACCATATCTTCAATTTCCACCATACGCCCTGCAGGAGTTTTGGTCTTTGCTTCTTCGAGAAGCTCTGCACGGTTAGGGAAATGTTTTAAAGCTTCAGTATCAACTGCACCGCCTGAAACAGCGTTTACGACGATATTTTTGGGAGCCAGTTCAATAGCCAAGTAGCGTGTCAATGCTTCTAATGCCGCTTTTGAAACCCCCACAGTCGTATAGTTTTCCAGGTAGCGGATCGATCCCAGGGAGCTGATGCTTACTATTTTTCCGCCGCCATTTTTCTCCATCAGCTTTGCAGCTTCCTGTCCGCAGAAAAGCAGAGCTTTGCTGTTAATATTCATTGTCCAGTCCCAATGGGATTCTTCCAGTTCCATTGCCGGGCGCAGTACACCGGATGCTGCATTGTTTACAAACACATCCAGCCTTCCAAATTCACGCTCAATCTCCTGGAAAAGCCCTTTAATTTTTTCTACGTCACCTACGTTTGCTTTTACAACCAGGACTTTTCTTCCCAGTGCCTCAATTTCGGCTGCTGTTTCATTTGCAGCCGATTTGCTGCGTGCGTAATTGATGACAATGTCATAGCCTTCTTTGGCAAGCCTGATGGCCGTTGCCTTTCCAATTCCTCTGCTGCTTCCTGTTATCAGTGCTACTTTTTGTGTCATGATTCAGTTTCCTTTCTGTTATGTATTCCTGTTCCAAACTGTTTAGGGATTGTTATAACGGGAATTTTAAAAATAAGCTGTTCTCTCTAGTTTGGTGCAAGTGTCCTCTAACCAACTCTGCATGTTAAACTTTATTTGAATTTAACAGCACCAACATTTTAAAAAACAGCCTAAATAAAACCCCTTACCGATTTCATTTTAGCTTTTTCCATGTATATATGGCAATTCGAATTAAAACACTATTTGTAATCCAAATAAGGAAAGGAAGATGGCAATTGTTTGTCGGACGTGATATGACAGAGCTCTCTATGATGTCAAAATCAGACTGGAAGGACAGTGAGCTTGCTTTTTACCATCATTCATTTCAGCAGATCATGCCTTATTTAAATGCTGAGGGCCAAACCATCCATAGGGAAATCATCGAAGAAATAGAAAACCGCGGCGGCTTGAAAAGACAGGAAGCTGATTATACGCATGGAACCCGGGTAAGCTACGATTAATCATATAGAAAAAGGGGGCACGCCCCCTTTTTCTATCCTCTGCTATCCAAATATTGCTTCCATATTTTCTGGTGGGAAACCGGAAAAGGAAATTCTTTAATTTCTTCAAGGCTGACTAATTTCAAATCATTTTTTTCTTCTTCAAGTATTATTATTTTTCCTTTATACACATTTATGTTCCATGTTAGATGGGAAAAAACGTGTTCAATCTGACCAGTCATTTCTTGTATTTCCACTTCGGCGCCAAATTGTGTGCTGAACACATCTTTCATCTGCTCTTTGTCGCTTACATAAGCAATATTGATTTCTGCCATCGGAAATTCCCAGAGATTAGCAAGAAGGCCTTTTTCATGCCGTTTGTGTATCAAAATTCTTTCGTGATCATCTATGAGGACAGCTGCAGCTAACTGGACATTTCTTTGCTTCTTTGTTTTAGTTTTTACGGGCAGCTCATGCTGCGTCCCCTCATAAAAAGCAGTACAATGTTCTCTCACCGGGCATAATAAGCATGAAGGTGACGTTGGTTTACAAATTAATGCGCCAAGCTCCATAAGGGCCTGATTGAAATGGGACGGATTTTCATGTGAAATTAATTTTCGGACGGAAGACTCAAAGATCTTCCTCGAAGAAGGCTTGGCGATATCATCCCAGATAGAGAGGATACGCGAAAGGACCCGCATGACATTGCCATCCACAGCTGGTTCCGGTATTCCGTAAGCAATACTGAGAATTGCTCCTGCTGTATAAGGCCCTACTCCTTTTAATGAAGAAATTTCTTTTGGTGTATCTGGAACTCTTCCGCCATATTTTTCATGGACTTCCCGGGAAGCCGCCTGAAGGTTTCTTGCTCTTGAATAATAGCCCAAACCCTCCCAGGCTTTTAATACCTTTTCTTCGTCTGCTTCAGATAGATCCTTTACAGTCGGAAACTGTTCAATAAAGCGATGAAAATAAGGAATTACGGTATCCACCCGCGTCTGCTGAAGCATAATCTCGGAAACCCAAACCTTGTAAGGATCCTGGTCCTTTCTCCATGGCAAATCCCTTTGCTCAGCTTCAAACCACCTGAGCAAATCATCTTGAAAACCATTTATATCAACTGATTCAATCGTATTTTGATTAACTTCTTTCAATTTTTAATCCTCCTGATGTTAAACAATCGGAAAATATGGGAATATATTAGTACAGTCGCTTCTTTAATCCTTAGTTCTTGATGATTGAACATTATTCAGCAACTCCTTTAAAGGTACCCATATTCAGCTGTTAATACAAGAAATTTGCTGGTACACTAAAAAAGCGGCATCAAGTCCGCTATAGATTAAATCAAACACTAGATCATGTCCCAAGGAAGGAGGTATTTTCCTCTTGGATACCGGCACACATGTAGTTATGGGGCTGGCGATTGGCGGCATTGCCACTCTTGACCCCGTTGTTGCTGAAAGTTCTGCTACAGCAACAAGTGTCATGATTGGAGCCATAGTCGGTTCCCAAATACCAGATATAGATACTGTTTTAAAACTAAGAAATAATGCCGTTTATATTCGCAATCACAGGGGAATTACCCACTCCATACCTGCTGTGCTGCTTTGGCCTCTTGCCATACTTGCAGTTGTTTACCCATTTTTTCCAACAGCAGATTTGCTTCATTTATGGCTGTGGACTTTTTTGGCTGTTTTCCTGCATGTTTTTGTAGACATATTTAATGCTTATGGAACTCAGGCACTTCGGCCCTTTTCTTCCAAATGGGTAGCTTTGGGAATCATTAACACATTTGACCCATTTATTTTTGGGATCCATGTCGCAGGATTATTTATCTGGGCCTTCGGGGCTCATCCTGGTTATACATTTTTAATTATCTATGGCATTATTGTCGTGTATTATCTTCTTCGATTCGCAGCTCAGAGAAGTGTGCTGAGAGCTGTAAAAGTAATTATACCGGATGCCACAGAAATCATCATTGCCCCAACAATGAAATTCAATCAATGGCGAGTTGCCGTGATGAGCAAGCAGCAATTTTTCGTAGGGCGTGCTGTTAAAAACCATGTGAGGATTCTCGATCAATTTAACCGCGTTCCTGTTCCTGAAACACCTGTAATTGAAGCCGCGAAGAAAGACAAAAATCTATCAGCATTCCTATCCTTCTCACCTGTTTACCGCTGGGAAGTGGATGAATATGATGATTATTATGAAGTTCGATTCATTGACCTCCGCTACCGGAGCAATGGACATTATCCATTTGTAGCCGTGGTCCAGCTCGATCGGGAGTTTAACATTCAATCATCCTATACAGGCTGGATTTTCAGTGAGGAAAAACTTCGAAAAAAACTGGATATCATTCCTGGCTAATGAAAACAGGCTGCTAAATAGGCAGCCTGTTTTCAATTCAGCGCATTTTTGTCCTGTTCGAGTAAATGCTTGTATTTAGGATTATTGGCAACAAATTCATGGAGCCTGCTTCCGTGGTTTTCTACCCATTGCCTTACGATTCTTTCTGTCATTTCAGCACCTTTATATTCTCTGCCAGCCTTGGCATAAGTTGCTTCAAAATCTTCCCATAGCAGTTCAATCCATGTCTGGGCCTGGCTTGCTGAAAGCATTTTGTTTTTTTCCAATAAAAGCACATAAAGCTTTTGCTGGTACTCATTCATAAAAGTCACCTCATTACCATTTATTAATAACCAGTATCCATCATAGCCTTTCGAAAAAAACAAATAATAGTATTACGTGATTGGCTAAGATGCCGTTCACGCTCTTATTCCGGTTTAGGAGGCTGCTTATGCGCAATAAAGCGAGAAATTTCCCAAATCAAAACAATATAAAATTGGAGGGGGAGCCGCGGGCTAAAGCAGAATATGCTTCACGCCGGGCTGATGGCACAATTAATACGCACCCTCAGGAACGAATGAGAGCTTCATCAAACCGCGAAAGTGACACACCAGAATTTTAAAATACGAGGAGGGTTTGGTTATGGGAAACAGCAAAAACTTTTTTGGGGATAACCCTTATTCCAGTCCATTTACTTCACCGCACTTTAGGCCTAAACGTGCACATTCACAAGTAAATGGTGAGACCCAGCAAACTCAAGACCTCATTATTTTAAAACGGCAGATTCGCAAAAATTCATAAAGTGAGTTAGACTGCACTAAAATCAGAAAGAGGATGGTTTACATCATCCTCTTTCTTCCAGTTTTTTCAGCATGGAGATCGGCAAAGCTTCTTCACCTTTGCTTCCATTTAGCCGGAATCCCCAGGCAAACACGCCATTCATATATTCAATTTTAAAGTAAACTCCTGGATCTCCATCGATTTCATAAATTTCACCAGGGGAAAAATCATCAGGATTGAGCAGGTAGGATTTCGCCATTATTACTTTGCGCTCAAGTACGGCAAACTCATTTACCATACCCATCTGTTCCGCTTTCCTTGCTTTTTCATTTAAGCTGGAAATTTCTTGCTGAAGCTCATACGTAGTCATTGTACTGTACCTTTTCTCCTGCATATTAACCCCTCTTACTTTCTCTAGATAATCGTATATGGTTTTGGTTAATTCTTGAAACTTCTGTTTAGTCTTTTAATGTGCCCGTTGTTTTCCGGTTCGACATACCTAAGTATATGAGAAAATGCCTGTTTAGAAAAGGGTCCTGCCTTTTGTTTTGATGCTATTTCACAAATATTGATCTTTTTTGTTAAAATGGTGTTTAAAAGACCTTCAAAGGAGGGAAACATATGAAGTCCGTCATCATTACCGGCGCGGGGTCCGGATTAGGCAAAGAGCTTGCTTTATTATTTGCCAGACAAGGATTCCATATTATTTTAACAGGAAGGACTTTGGACAAACTGCAAAGCGTGGAAAAGGAGATTCATGAAGCTGGCGGAAGCGCTCAATCCTTTACATTAGATATTGCAAAACTCCAGGAGATCAGCAGCTTGATGACGCAAATCCAAAGCCATGAACTTTTCGGCTTAATTAACAATGCTGGAGTTGGACATTTTGGGCCATTTGAACGTCTTGGAGAGCAGGAAATACAGGAAATGCTTCAAACAAACGTACTGGGCACTATTTATATGACTCAGGCTGTTCTGCCTTATTTTAAAGAAAAAAACGGCGGCTTGCTGATGAACATCATTTCGACTGCTGGCTTAAAAGGAAAAGTAAATGAATCTGTGTATGCAGCAAGCAAGTTTGCTGTAAGAGGGTTTACAGAGAGCCTTCAGAAAGAACTCGAAGACACGGATATTAAAGTTAAAGCCGTTTATATGGGCGGAATGGATACCCCTTTCTGGGATGAAAGCGACCATATCAAAAACAAATCCAGGCTTCGTTCTCCTGAAGAAGTGGCAGTAATGATTCTGGATAATTTGAATGAAGAGTCCATTGTAATTGAATCTAAAAAATAACACATGGGCTTCCATGTGTTATTCTTCATCACTTAAATATCGATCAATTAAATCAAACGAAAAGCCCTTTCTAAATAAGGTTTGTTTCATTTTTTGCCTGTATTCAAATTCAGGAAGATTAGCATATTTCCTCTTAGCTTTCTCCGCTTGATACTTTAGGGCAGCCAATTCTTCATCTTCTTCTTTTTCAATCTCCGTTTCAGATGTTGCTTCTTGAATGATGTCAAAATTAAAACCTTTACGCATTAACATCTGCTCCAGTTTTTGTTTGAGGATCTTTGATGAATCACGGCCATTTTTCTGTGCATGCTTTTCACACAGCCTTATTGCTGTACTTAATTCAGCTTCCCTTGAATACACCTCCAGCGCCTTATCGATTAATTTAGGGGATATCCCTTTCTCCTTTAGTTCAGTGCGGATTAAACCTTTCCCTTTATCTGATGTGTTCATTTGTGTACGCACAAAAGCTTTTGCATATTCTTCATCGTTCAAAAAATTGTAATCATACAATTTGTGAACAACTTCCTGAATAACCGGTTCTTCAACTTCTTTGTCAGCTAAATGTTTGCGGACTTCGGTTTCTGAGCGCATCCTTCTGGATAAATACTGAATAGCCATGTTATAGGATTTCCGGATATCATCCTGATAGCCAATTTCATTTAGTGAAAATTCATCAAGCTCCATTCCTTTTTTGAGCTGATGTTTTATTAATACATCTTCATCCACACTAAATGCATATTCTTCACCTTTCCCATAATCCATATATATATTGTAGCGGTCTGTGTTTTTTTTCTGAAATGTGATTTTCGTAATGATCGGCATTTTCTCCACCTCTTTTCTTAAATGTAACATAATCAAAGCCTCTTTTCGTATAAATTGTTGTTTTCCGCTCCAGGCTGCTCACTTTCTGCAGGCCGCGGGCGGTGAGTCTCTTCGACAGGGTCTTACCGCCGCAATAAACTCAATAAATAATATACAAAAAGCAACAAACCTTGCGAAAACAGCCTTATCAAAAAAGGATTTTGAAAGAGAACGTCGTAATCTGTAACAAGGTATTTGCACTTGAAAGGGGGAATCGCCCATGAGAATAGCCATCGCAGGCGGAACTGGCTTTGTTGGAAACGCCTTGGTGAAAAAATTACTGGAGAAAAAACATGAAATATTTATTCTAACGAGAAATATATCTCATAAGCAGCATTCTAAAAATCTGAATTATGTACAATGGCTGAACGATGATGATTCACCGGAAGATGTTCTGGAAAGCATTGACGTGTTTATCAACCTGGCTGGTGAGTCCATTAACAGTGGAAGATGGACGGAAGATCGCAAAAAACGGATATTAAACAGCCGCATTACAGCCACGAAGGAAGTTCGCCGGATTATCAGCCGCCTTGAAGAAAAGCCGTATACACTTATAAATGCCAGCGCCGTTGGTTACTATGGCACTTCCCAGGTTGAAACTTTCACCGAATCTTCCAGGAAAAGCGGTACTGATTTTTTGGCTGAAACAGTAAGACGCTGGGAGGAAGAGGCAGCCAAAGCAGAAGAATTTGAAGTCAGGACAGTATTCTGCAGGTTTGGAATCATTCTTGAGAAAAACGAAGGTGCTCTTCCGCGAATGGCCCTTCCTTATAAATTATTTGCCGGAGGGACTGTCGGAACAGGCAGCCAATGGGTTTCCTGGATTCATTTAGATGATGCCGTAAGCGGAATCCTTTTTTGCATTGAACACGAACAGCTTCAGGGTCCCGTAAATTTCACATCGCCCTATCCTGTGACTATGAAGGAATTTGGGCAAATACTTGGAGAAGTCCTTAATCGCCCGCACTGGATGCCTGCTCCGGGCTTTGCTCTAAAAATAGCTCTTGGAGAGATGAGTACCCTGGTATTAGAGGGGCAAAAAGTACTTCCTGAAAAATTGCAGTCATTCGGTTATGAATTTTTATATCCAGAATTAAAGGCTGCTCTTAGCGATATTTATAAATGAAATTTGTATCATTTTTTTCAAATAAGGGAAAAATAAGGGAAGTGTGAACCTTATTCTGAAAGGATGATACAAAGTGGACAAAAAGAAAAAAGACAAATCCAAAAGCACTTTATCAAGCATGCAGGAAGTAACTTATTCAAGAGAATTCAAAAGAGCTGACAAAGCAGGCGGATTTGCAGGCAGACAGTCAAAACATTAATTTCCACCCATACCATCCCTATTAAAGGCACATGATAAAGGTACGGAAACAATTAGTTTCCGCACCTTTATTGCTGAAAGGGGTTATTTGCAATGGGCCGTGCACATGGACATAAAACTCGCGATAAAAACAAATCATCACTTCCACAAGTACCAAAAAACATGAAATCTGACGGCATCGACGTAGAATTTAACCGCGAACTTGCCGATCATGATGATCTCGAGGCAATGGCACGTTCCAAGGCTGCTGATCAGCGGGCAAAGAGCAGACAAAAACGCTAGCCTAAATAGAAAAGCGGAAGCCCTTGCCCATGAAGGAGCACAGACTAAGAATGCCACGTCCTGTGGCAACGTCTGCATAACCCGTATCCTGCGGGCCTCAGGCATAAGTCGGTTCCTGTAAGAAGGCGTTCTTCCTTCTGAAAGGAAATGGCTTATGACGTCCCTAGGAGCCGCAGTTAGACAAGCTTGTGACCTCGAGGGGGCAGTCACTGGAGCGAGACATTTATCGGCATTCAGAATTCTATGCTTTTCTATTATTAAAGGACAAAAAAAGCAGGAACCTCAGGTTCCTGCCTTTCATATTTCTGCTCAGTGAGTGTGTGCTTCTTTTTTGCCTATTCCGTGACCGCCTTTTATCATTGTTTTAATATAGGGGATGGCGAATCTGTCAACACCCCAGCAGTAAGCACCTGCACCTGTAAATAGAAGGATGATTGCTGCTGTATATAGTATTGGGTTAGTGCTTGTTGTTCCTGCTAATAGGAAGTTTAGATTCATGAAAGCTCCTGCGATTAATGCCGGAATGGTCGCTGCTCCAAGTATTAGTCCAATTCCAACTAGGACTTCACCCCATGCAACTAAAGTACTGAATAAATCTGCGTTTGGCAATGCTACATTTTCCAGGAAGCCCGCATACCAGCCCTGCACTGCCGGATGGTCGCCAGCGGCTTGTGCTATGGCCCCCTGCATGAATCCATCTGCATTAAAACCGCCTGCTACCTTATGCCATCCTGCTTCCAGCCATTGTATACCAAGCCAAACCCTTAATATTGTCCACACGACTGCTGTCTTAGGAGTTTTCCACCATTTCATGATAATCATCTCCACGTTATTATTGTGAGAAATTTCACATATTCATTTAAAAATTTTTTCCCTATCAGGGAATTTAAAAGCCGGCCAGCTCTTGAGAGGAAAGATTGCTGCCGTGAAGTTATTTGTGAAATACTTCACTAACTTTCCTCACTTATAATATACTTCTTTCCATCCCTTTTCGCAATATACTTCACTAATTCTTCACAAAATATCGGACTATCATTAATAAGGCTGTTTTCATCCGGCCAAAGCGGGAATAGGAATAGTACTGTGTAAATTATTGCTGCATTAAAGGAGGACCTTTGACACATGCTTGAAAGCTTGCTGAAAGATCTCATTGCTATTAATAGCTCTTCAAAGGAAGGAGCAAACCAGGCTATTGAATATTGTCATCAATGGCTGTCGGGCCACGACCTTCCTTCTAGAATAATTGAAAATAATGCTTATAAAATGACAGTCTGTGAAATTGGAAGCGGTGATCAGACCGTTATTTTTAATGGGCATGTGGATGTTGTCTCAGGAAAGGATGAACAATTCATTCCTGTAGAACTCCGCGATAAAATATATGGACGCGGGGCAGCAGATATGAAAGCCGGGGTTGCGGCCATGATGTGTGCAGTAAAAGAACTCCGCAATAAGCCAATTGGCGTAAAAATTCAGCTTCAAATTGTATCAGATGAAGAAATCGGCGGTTTTAATTGTTCCGGGTATTTAGCAGAACAGGGGTATCGCGGGGATTTTGTCATTTGTTCTGAACCGACTCAGCTCGGAATTGCGCTGGAAGCAAAAGGAGTTATCAGGCTGGACATCCAGATAGACGGAGATCCGGCCCACGGCAGCCGTCCATGGGAAGGAGTCAATGCCATTGAAAAGGCTTTTGAAGTACATCAAAAACTATTAAAATTGCCTTTTGCAAAAGAGGCGTCTGAATTTTTTCCGCAGCCTTCGATTAATCTGGCAAAAATAACTGGAGGAGATGTTTATAATAAGGTGCCTGAAAAATGTATCATGTCGTATGATATCCGGTACTTGCCTGAACAGGATCATGAAGAGATCATCAAACAAATCGAGAATATCACAGATGGAGAAATAATCATGAATATGTTCAGCAAGCCGCTTGTGACAGCCAGAGACAATCCTTTCATCTTAATGCTTGAACCTATTGTTGAAAAACACACAGAAGATAAAGCCGTTTTCTTTGGACAGCATGGTTCTGCCGATACTGTGTTCTTTGCCAATTACGGGATACCAGCTATCGAGTTTGGCCCAACCGGCATGAACTGGCACGGTGATAATGAATATGTCCTGCCGCATTCCATTCATTTATATGAAAAAATGCTTATCGACTTTGCCATGAAATTCTCGAATTAAGATGCAAATTAAATGCTAATAGTCTCCCAATATGGTAAATTTCCGGTATATGATTAAAGGGGGATTCAGAGTAATGAGCTCTATTAGTTTATTGAAAAAATCTGCTGGAATTGTGCTGCAGAAAAAGAACCTGACAAATGTTACTGCCAGAGTTGGACTTGTACTGGACATTTCCGGCTCCATGCGCAAGTTATATAAAAACGGGACTGTCCAAAGGGTTGTGGAGAGAATCTTAGCAGTTGCCAGCCAATTTGATGATGACGGTGCACTTGATATTTGGGTCTATGATAATGAATTTTCCAGGCTGAAGCCGGTAACAGAACATGACTTTGAAGGATATGTGGATCAATATATATTAAATAATGATCTGATTCACAAATTCGGAAGAAATGATGAACCGCCAGTAATGGAGGATGTCATTCAGAAATATACCACAGAAGATCCTAGTAAAGACCCTGCCTTCATTGTTTTCATTAATGATGGGGGCTGTAAAAGAACGATCAAAAAGCCGGTTATAGCATCCTCCGATAAACCATTATTTTGGCAGTTTGTCGGCATAGGCGATTCAAACTTTGAAGTACTGGAAAAATTGGATGAAATGGATGGCCGCTATATCGATAACGCAAACTTTTTCCACATTAAAGATATCGAGACCATTTCTGATAACGAACTTTATGACCTCTTGCTGAATGAATTCCCTGACTGGCTAAAAGAAGCTAAGGAAAAGAATGTCATTTTATAGATAAGCAAAAAGGCGGATTTGATATTAATCAAGTCCGCCTTTTGCATCCCTGCTGGCCATATACCCATTTTGCATCCAACTGTCATTTCAAGCATTAGCACCCACTGCCGCTTTACCGTGAAGCCGATAGTAAAAGCCTTCCTGTTCAAGCAGAGAATCATGAGTACCTTCCTCAATAATCCTGCCCTCTTCAAGAACAAAAATTTTATCCGCTTTCTGAATCGTATTCAGACGGTGGGCAATGACAAAACTGGTCCTGCCTTTCATCAGTTCCTGAAGGGCATCCTGAATCTTAAGCTCTGTCACTGTATCAATGCTGCTTGTTGCTTCATCCAAAATTAAAATGCCCGGGTTGGCCAGAAATGCACGTGCAATGGAAAGAAGCTGCTTCTGCCCCTGACTTATGCCATTTCCGTCCTGACTCAGCACTGTCTCATACCGCTGAGGAAGTTTCATGATAAAGGAATGGGCATTGGCAAGCTTAGCCGCTTCCACCACTTCATCATCTGAGGCTTCCAGCCTGCCGTAGCGGATATTTTCGCGCACAGTGCCGCGGAATAGAAAGGAATCCTGCAGCACAAAACCCATATGCTTCCTCAGGCTTTCTTTTTTCACATTGGCTATATCTTCACCGTCAATTAATATAAGGCCTGAGTCCCGTTCATAAAACCGTGAGAGCAAATTGATCATTGTTGTCTTCCCTGCACCTGTCGGACCAACTAAAGCAGCAGTCTGTCCTGCTTTTACATGAAGGTTTACATCCCTTACCGTATTTCCATCTTCCTCATAAGAAAAAGATACATTATGGAACTCTACCTCGCCTTTTACTCCGGTAAGTTCTTTTAGCTGCTCTTCATTTCTGAATTCTTCATCTTCATCCATAATGTCAAATACCCGCTCTGCTCCTGCAATCGCTGATAAAAGTGTGTTAAACTGGTTTGCCAGGTCATTAAGCGGACGTGTGAATTGCCGGGAATACTCCGTGAATATGACAATGACACCGATTGAAATCATACCATTCAGGGCAAAAATGCCTCCAACCCCGGCAATAATGGCAAAGCTCATGTTGTTCAGAACATTCATCAGCTTCGGGATAAATCCGGAATATGTCTGAGCCCAGAACCCTGCCCCCCTAAGTTTTTCTCCTTTTTCCCGAAACTCGGCTATAACTTTCTTTTCCTGTGAAAAGGTCTTGATGATCCTCTGTCCTGATATGGTCTCTTCAATAAAACCGTTCAGCTCTCCAAGATTCTTTTGCTGCTCTTTGAATAACCTTCCTGTCCGTGCTGTAATCCATTTCATTCCAAAAAACATCAGCGGCACAATGATCAGAGTAATGATCGTCAGCAAAGGACTGAGCCAAAGCATAACGGAAACTGTGCCAATCAAAGTCAGCAGGCTGGAAAAGACCTGGATCACTGAACTGTTCAGAGTCGAGCTGACATTTTCAATATCGTTTGTTACCCTGCTCATCAGTTCCCCCTGCTGCCGCTTGTCAAAGAACGGAATAGGGAGCTTATGCAAATGTTTGAAAAGCTTCGTTCTCATTGTAAATACAGTATCCTGTGCGATGCCGATCATCCAATAATTCTGAAACCAAAGTGCAAGCGAGTTCAGCACATATATGACTCCAAGCCAGATCAGTAAGGCAATAAATCCATTGCTGTTCTTTGTGACAATATACTCGTCGATCGCCATCCCGACTAAATAAGGACCAAGCAGCCCCATTGCTGAGCTGATAACCACCATTAATAGAACAAGAGATAACAATCCTTTATTGTAGGCCAAGTATGTCCAGATTCTTTCTAATGTGAAATTAATGTTCTCAGATTTCGGCTTTTTCCCTTTAGTAAATTTACCATTCAAGTCGAGAGGTATCTTTTTATATTGGAAAGGTTCTTTGAGCTGTTTAAGCATAATTTCTGTTCTCCTCTCCAGATTGGGATTGAAAAATCCGCTTATACAATCCCGATGTTTTAAGGAGATTCTCGTGGTCTCCCTCAGCCAGAAGCCTTCCATCTTCAAGCAATAAGATTCTGTCTGCTTCCATTGCTGTACTGATTTTCTGTGTGATAATCAGTGTTGTACAGGTATATTTTTTTAAAGAACTCAAAAGTTTTGCCTCTGTTTTCATATCCAGTGCACTTGTACTGTCATCAAGCAGAAGGATTTTCGGCATTCTTACTAGCGCCCGGGCAATGGATAGACGCTGTTTTTGCCCGCCCGATAAATTAACACCCTTTTGTCCCACTTTTGTTTCATAACCTCGTGGCAGCTTCATAATCGTTTCATGTATTTGTGCATTGACAGCTGCTTCAGTTATTTCCTCCATCACTGCATCTTCCTTGCCCCATGAAATGTTCTCTTTCACACTGCCTGTAAAAAGCAGGGCTTCCTGAGGTACAAAGCCAATTTTCCTGCGGAGATTCTCCATTTTCATTTCCCTGACATCATGCCCATCAATTTCAACTTTTCCTCCGGTCACATCATATAGCCGGGGGATGAGCTGAAATAAAGAGGTCTTCCCTGAGCCTGTTGCACCTAATATCGCTACTGTTTCCCCGGGATATATTGTAAAGCTGATGCCGTCCAGTACCTTCTCAGAAGTGCCTGGGTAATGAAAAGATACATTATTAAATAGAATTTTGCCCTGACTTACTGTAAGGGCATTCCTGGATTCTGAGCTGTCTGTTAAATCCACATCAGTCTCCAGCACCTCTGCAACACGATTCGCAGAGGCCCGCGCCCTTGAGAATGCCATGATAATCCAGGAAAAAATGGAGAAAGCGGCCGTTATCCTGGTAGCATAGTTAACAATTGCAACAATCTCTCCAACCTTTACATCCCCTGTATTTACCTGTATGCTGCCAAACCAAAGCACGCCAAGAATACTAAGATTCATGATTAAGAGCAAAACAGGCATGGTCACTTCCATTAGGCGCAATGCTTTAACCGTTCCATCTCTAAGATCCTCATTCGTGCGCGTAAATCGTTTCACTTCATGATTTCTGCGGACAAACGCTTTAATTAGCCGAATCCCTGTCAGATTCTCCTGCATGACGCTGTTCACAGAGTCCAGCTTTTCCTGGACTGCTTTAAAGAGCACGCCTCCTTTTCCCATTACCCAAAACAGAAATAGAAAAAGGAATGGGGCCACAGCTGATAAGATAAGAGCAAGTTTCACATTTACCACAAAAGCCATTATAAGGCCGCCAATTATTAATAGAGGGGCTCTCATCATGATTCGAAGACTCATAAAAACGGTATTTTGAAGCTGCGTAATATCATTAGTCATTCGGGTAATTAATGAAGATGTCGGAAAAAGATTAAAGTTGGCAAAAGAGAAGGATTGTACCTTGTCATATAATCTTTTCCTTACATCAAAACCAAAGCTTTGGCTGACATGGGCAGCATAAAAGGAATTAATGACTCCAGCCGCAAAGGCGGCAAAAGAGGCAGCCAGCATAATCCCTCCCCACTTCACTACCTCCTGAAGATTATTCTGAAGGATGCCTTCATCTATGATCTTTGCCATTAGCAATGGCTGAATAAGCTCAACAGCAAGCTCCGTCAGCATTAAGAATAATGCTATTGCCACCGCTATCCGGTAAGGCTTAAGAAATGCTAAAACTTTCGCCATTTATAGTCCCCCAAGCTGTAATTGCAATTTATAATATATGTATAATAAGACAACTAAAATCCTTCGGCAAACTAAATAAACCTATTAATATCATAATCCTTTTTACAAAATTTTTAAATAATTCCATTAAAAAAATTAAAAAACGCCTGGATCAGACCAAGCGCCTATTCATTCTTATATATGGGGGCAATCAGGTCGATCCTGTTTGTCCATATGCCTCCTGAATAATCATCAGGCAGCCGTTCCATGTCTTCCGGTCTGTCAAATCCTTCCGACCAGCTCCCGTCCCCTGCAACCACAATAACTCTTGTGCCTGCATCATCCATTCGATTCAAGAACTTATTTGGCCAGCCCCATAACAGCTTTGTATATGATTCAGGAATATGAAGCTGTGTGTTATGGCAGGAGTTTGGAACATATCCTGTCCACCCCGTTCCTAAATAAGGGAGAAGGCATTCTTTCAAAGTTGCCTTGGACATCCCCCTCATTGCAGGCATTTCTTCTATCAGAGCAGCAATAGGTTCGTCTCCTCCATAAACAGATATTTTCTCCAATCTGTCTTCTGAAAACATGGACAGGTATTCAGCAAGCTTTTCTCCTTCTTGGGGATCGTTGCTTTTAATATGGATTAAGAAATCTCCTTCCGGAAACTCTTCCATGACTTCATCAAGGCTTGGCATCATCCCGATTCCTTTACCGCGAAACGGATAGGTTTTTCCATTATCAGCTGTGTAGCCATATCCAATGTCCAGCTTTTTTAATTCCTTCATTGTATAATCTCTGGTATTTCCCTTTGCATTTGTCCGGCATTCCAGCGTCCAATCATGGAACACCGCAAACTGTCCATCCTTTGTAAGCTGAATATCCAGTTCAACTGCATCTGCACCTGCCGCAAAAGCTGCTTCCATGGAAGGAATCGTATTCTCAAGAAAGGAATGCTCAGGCTCGTAAATTCTTTCAGCCGTACAGGTCTCCCCTGTTATCCCTTCCATATGAAAGGTCTGGGCCATTCCTCTATGGGCGAGAAGCAGCGGCTTATCATTTCTTTCTTTTGTAAGCAGGGAGGTGTTGTTTAAAAACATAAATACGCCGAGAATTAATAAGATTATGATCAGCCGTTTTAAAATCTTCTTTACCTTTTTCATTTGTCCTCCGGTTTTTGCAGAAATAAATCTTTTCTCAACCGATTTTACCATAATCCAATAGGTAAAAATATAAAAGGCCAAATCTAAAGATTCGGCCTTTTATTGTTAGCTTGATTTCCGCCCCAGGTAAGCTTCCATGATTCTAGGATCATTCAGGAGCTTTTGTGAGCTTCCCTCAGCAACCATTTTCCCTGTTTCCAGGACATACCCATAATCGGATATTTTTAGTGCCTGTCTTGCATTCTGCTCCACCAGAAGAACAGTTGTGCCTGCTTCGTTAATTTCTTTAATAATTTTAAAGATATCTGCCACTATTAGAGGGGCCAGCCCCATTGAAGGTTCGTCAAGAAGAAGCAGCTTTGGTTTGCTGAGGATCGCTCTCGCAATGGCCAGCATCTGCTGCTGGCCCCCGGATAATGTTCCTCCAAGCTGCTTCTGTCTTTCTTCAAGGATTGGGAAACGTTCCATTACATTCTTAATATCCTGGTCAATTTCATTGTCCTTCCGATGGTACGCTCCCATCTCAAGATTTTCAAGCACTGTCATTCCTGAAAGAATCTGGCGGCCTTCCGGAACAAGGGCAATCCCTTTGCGCAGCAGCTGGTCCGGCCGCAGTCCCGTTACATCCTGCCCCTGAAATTGAATGCTGCCGGCTTGAGGCTTGAGCAATCCGGAAATGGTCTTCATAGTCGTTGTCTTTCCTGCTCCGTTTGCGCCAAGTATCGTAACAATACTGCCTTCTTCCACTTCGAGGCTGATGCTTTTCAGAACCTGGATTTTTCCATAAAAGGCGTTAATCCCGTTTACCTTAAGCATACAAATCTTCCTCCTCACTGCCGAGATAGGCTTCGATGACATCCGAATTATTTTGGATTTCAGCAGGTGTTCCTTCAGCAATCTTCTTGCCGAAGTTTAGCACGGCAATACGGTCGCATAATTTCATGACAAGCGGCATATCATGCTCAATCAGCAGGACGGTAACGCCTTGTTCCTGAATTTTTTTGATGAGATGAAATAATTCGCTTGTTTCTGTTTCGTTCATTCCGGCTGCCGGTTCATCCAGAAGCAGCAGCTGAGGAGAGCTTGCCAGTGCCCTGGCAATTTCCAGCCTTCTTTGCTGGCCGTATGCCAGGCTGTCAGAAACAATATCCGCAAAACCTCCCAGCCCAACAAACTCTAATAGTTCATTCGCTTTGCTGCGGATTCTTTCTTCTTCTTTCCGCTGTGATTTTGTCCTGAATACACTGCTGAACACCCCGGATTTACTCCGGCAATGCTCCCCAACCATCACATTTTCTTCTGCTGTCATCTGGGGAAACAAGCGAATATTCTGGAATGTTCTGCAAATGCCTTTTTTCGTGATAAGGTGCGGCTTTAAGCCATTGATATTGTCTTCATTAAAGATAATCTCGCCTGAGGTAGGCGTAAACATCGATGTAATCAGATTGAACATCGTTGTCTTCCCGGCTCCGTTTGGACCGATCAGCCCAAAGATCTCCCCCCGGTTAATAGAGAACGAGACATCAGACAGGGCACTCAGCCCGCCAAAGTTTTTACATGCTTTTTTGATTTGAAGTACCATGCTTTTGCCTCCTCTTTGATGCTTTAAGCTTGAGCCAATTTAAAATATTTACATCAATTAATCCCTGTGGCCGGACAGCCATCATAATAATAATGATCAGACCGTAAATCATGTAGCGGTATTCGCTTATAAACCTGAGCACTTCGGGCATTACAGTTAAGAAGAGCGCTCCAAACACCGGTCCCCAAATTACTTCGCTTCCTCCGAAAACTGCGAAAATCAGTATCTCAACCGCACGGTGATAGGCAAAATCGGCCGGACTTATGTAGGCAAGAACATGTGCAAATAATGCACCTGCAAATCCGGCTACCAGTGCCCCCTGTGCAAATGCCAGGACTTTATAATAAGTAATATTGATTCCCATTGACTCTGCTGCTTTTTCATCCAGCTTAATCGCTGCGAAAGCCCGTCCCACTCTGGAGCGGTTCTGCCTTCTGAAAAACGTGATTATGCTGATTGTAACCCCTAACAAAATGAGGAAAATAGCGAGAAATACAAACTGGTTATTTTGGAGTCCAAGTATTTTCGGATCAAAGCCAAATTCTTTTAAAGTATTCAGCAGTTCACGGCCCATATGAGGAATGCCTGATAAACCTACAGCTCCCTTTGTCATAGACTCCCAGTTTACAAAAATAACCCGGATAACCTCTCCAAACCCGAGAGTCACAATGGCGAGATAAACCCCCTGAAGCCTTAATGTCGGTATCCCGATAAGGATTCCGAATAAACCCGCCAATAAAGTGCCCGAAAGTATCCCCACAATAATAGGAAGGTCAAAGTTCAGCGTCAGAAGGGCCGATGTATAGGCACCGATCCCCATAAATCCTGCATTGGCAAGCGAGAGCTGACCAGTTGATAGAGTAATATATATACTTACCCCTAAAATAATGTTGATTAATATAAAAGAAGCTACCTGTAAATAATATGGATTTATTAATTCTGCAAGCATGAGTTCACCTTCTTACGCTGAAATTTTTTGGCCAAACAATCCCTGCGGCCTGATGAGAAGGATGACGATAATTGCCGCAAAAGCTATTGCATCCTTGTATCCCGAATTGCCGTAAACAACGACAAAGGTTTCCGCCAAGCCAAGGATAAGGCCCCCGGCCATCGCTCCCTTGACATTCCCCATGCCGCCAAGAATGATGATGGCAAGTCCTTTTAGCCCAATGGATAATCCCATCTGAGGGGTAACAGAGTTAAATGCCATTCCGACCAGGATCCCGGCAATCCCGCCCATCGCAGATGCGATAATAACAGTCATCGTAATCGTTCTTTTCACATCAACACCAAGCAGGCTTGCAGTTTCAAGATTTTCAGCAGTTGCCCTTAAGGCTTTTCCTGCCTTTGTTTTGCCTAGCCAAAAAGAAAGGGCGTACATGAGAAGGACAGAAATGATAAAGATAACAATCTGCACAAGATATACGGTTATCGAACCAATCTGGAAACTTATTTCCGCAAAAGAAGCACGGAAAGGATGGTTGCCTGGACCAAAAATATGGTGCGACAGGTTCTCCAGCAATATTGAAACACCAATGGTACTGATCAATGGCGCCAGATGGGATACTCCCTGTTTATTCCTGAGAGGTCTCAGGGCAAATCGCTCAAGCAGATATCCCATTGCGGCAGTTACCAAAATCGCTGCCATAAAGGCCAGCCAAAGCGGCCCTTTGAATGTGGAAGTGACAACAACACCAATGAAGGCCCCGAACATAAAGATTTCTCCGTGTGCCATATTGATAATGCCAAGCACCCCGAAAACCAATGTAAACCCAAGTGCAACGATGGCATAAATGCTGCCAAGGGTAATTCCGTTTATTAATTGTTCAATTAACACGGTATTCACCTACTAACTTTATTTATATGAATCATTTTCTTAAAAGTAAGCTCTGGCACTGATAGCGCCAGAGCTTCACTTTTGCAGCTTTCTTAATTAAATTCCTTAAATGCCCCGCCTTCGATAACCAAAACGGTCGGATCCATTACGACATCCCCTTCTTCATCAAAAGAGAACTCCCCAAGGATTCCATTAAAGCCTTGGATTTCGGCCAAAGCATCACGAAGTGCATCACGATCAGCTTCACCCGCATTTTTTAATGCTTCAGCCATAATGTATAGTGCATCGTAAGCCTGTGCTGCAAATTGGTCAGGCTTTTTGCCGTATTCTTCCTCATACTTACCGACAAATTCCTTGACCTTATCATCTTCTTTTTCACCATACCAAGGAGTTGCCACAATCAGTCCATTTGCTGCATCCCCTGCGATATTGATGACCTCAGGAGAATTGAAGCCGTTTCCTCCTACAAACGGGACATCAATGCCCATTTTCCTTGCCTGATCCATTATGACTGCACCTTCATTGTAAAGAGCCGAAGCCAGAATAAGGTCTGGCTTTAAACCTTTAATTTTCGTCAATTGCGCATTATAGTCTGATTGTCCTTTTTGGAACGTTTCAATCGTTAAGATTTCAAGCCCCTTCTCTTCTGCTGCTTTTTTCATCGTGTCAAAGCCGGATTTTGTAAAAACATCATCATTTCCATATAGAATTGCTACTTTTTTAGCATCATATTTCTCAATGGCTTTATCTATTGAAGCAGGAATCGCCAATGCTTCAGGCAGCGAGTTTCGGAAGACATAGTCCCCAATTTGCGGAATCCCTTCTGCAGTTGTTGAAGTCCCCATAATCGGTACCCCGTTCAGATCGGCTTCTGGACCAACTACATTCATTTCTGTACTTAATGTAGGCCCGATAATGCCTGTCACATTCTCTGAATTCATAAGCTTTTGTGCTGCTGTCAATGCCTGATCCTGCTTGCCGGCGGAATCTTCTATAACAAGGTTTATCTCGACTTCACCCTTGCCGTTGATTTCTTCCTGTGCGAGCTTTAAGCCATTTGTGATTGCTTCGCCATAAGCTGCACCCGGCCCGCTGATATAAGAAATAACTCCAATGTCGGCTTTAACTGCTCCTCCGCTGCTTTCCCCATCCTCATCCCCTGCTGCCTGATTGCCGCCGCATGCAGAGAGGACAAGCAAACTGGACAATGCTGTAAATTGCGCAAATTTCTTTAACTGCTTTCTCATTTTCTCTAACCCCCGTTATCAGAAATAAGTAAATATTCAAAACTATATTACTATTTAAATACAAATGCTTGTCAATGTAAACAATAATATGGAAACTTTTCTTACATATTAATTGACAACGGAAAGCGGAAGTTGCCTGGAACTGAAGCAGATGTTTCATCGTCTGGAAAATGCAGCCTTTCATTGTCTTCTGTCAACAATAGAAATATAGAATCTTTGTTTTTTATGAACATTGTCGTAACTTGTCACAGAATTGTAAGATTAATCTAAAGATATAACCATTGGAGGTGCCGGAAGAAATGGAAGCGATTACAAGAGACTTTTTTCTATATTTATCAAAAAATAGCTTACTGAATAAAATTGCCCAGAACAGAGGCGGAAGTTTTGCGGCAGGTAAATTAATTGGAGGGGTTGATTTCAAAAGCAGCGTCCGCTTTATCAGAGATCTGAATAATCAAGGACTTTCTGTAACAGTGGACCATTTGGGAGAATTTGTTGATTCTGTTGAAGTGGCTAATGAACGGACAGAGGAATGTATTTCAACCATTGAAATGATCAGCAAAGAAGGACTTGATTCACAGGTATCCCTAAAAATGACCTCTCTTGGTCTGGATATCGATCGTGATCTTGTTGTGAAAAACATGACAAGAATTCTTGATACTGCCGAGAAGCATAAAATTATGGTGACAATTGATATGGAGGATGTACCGCGCTGCCAGGCCACTATCGATTTGTTTAAGCAGTTTAAAGAGAAGTACAGCTGTGTAAGTACAGTTCTGCAGGCTTACCTGTATCGGACTGAAAAGGACCTCGAGGATTTGGGGAAATATCAGCCTTTTTTAAGAATGGTAAAAGGTGCTTATAAAGAATCACCGGAGCATGCTTTTCCTGAAAAGACAGATGTAGATGAAAACTATAAGAAATTAATTGAGCAAAGTCTGTTAAACGGAAATTATACAGCAATAGCTTCCCACGATGATCAGATCATTGAGTACACAAAAGAATTGGCAAAGAAGCATAACATTCCAAACGATCGCTTTGAATTCCAAATGCTCTATGGCATGAGGAATAAAACACAGCTGGAACTGGCGAAGCAAGGCTATAAGATGCGTGTCTATGTACCATACGGAATGGACTGGTATGGATATTTCATGAGAAGGCTCGCTGAACGCCCTGCTAATATTGCTTTTGCTTTTAAGGGCATTTTCAAAAAGTAAAACTTTAAAATTATTTTTCTTCCAAAACAATAAAATACAGCTATAATAATAACCAACCATTTGTGATTTCTAAGTAATGAGAAAGCAGCCCACTGCTTTCTCATCGCTTATTTTATCTAAATATTTGTAAACTAACAAAAAGGAGGCTTACAAATGGATTATGCATTAATTATATCCATTACCGTGTATATGATTGGGATGCTTTGGATTGGCTATTATGCCTATAAAAGGACTTCCAATCTATCAGACTACATGCTCGGAGGACGAACACTGGGTCCTGCGGTAACCGCTTTAAGTGCGGGTGCATCCGATATGAGCGGCTGGCTGCTGATGGGACTCCCGGGAGCCATGTATGCCACTGGCCTAAGCGCTTCCTGGATTGTCCTTGGCTTAACACTCGGGGCATGGGCGAACTGGCTTTATGTTGCACCTAGGCTTCGCACGTATACTGAGGTAGCCAATGATTCTATTACGATCCCTGGTTATTTAGAAAACCGTTTCGGGGATGCTTCCAAAATTCTGCGCCTGATTTCAGGATTAGTTATCTTAATTTTCTTTACCTTTTATGTATCATCAGGCATGGTATCCGGGGGAGTATTATTCCAAAGCACCTTTGGGCTGGATTACCACACAGGTTTATGGATCATTACTGGTGTAGTAGTAGCGTATACACTATTCGGTGGATTTCTTGCGGTTAGCTGGACAGACTTTGTTCAAGGTTTGATTATGTTTATCGCCCTCATTCTTGTACCATTAGTAACACTTTTCCATGTAGGCGGATTTGGGCCGGCAATTGATACTGCAAGAACAATCAATCCAGCTTTCCTTGATATCTTTAAAGGAACAAGTCTTTTAGGCATCATTTCCCTTTTTGCTTGGGGACTTGGCTATTTTGGGCAGCCTCATATTATCGTCCGCTTTATGGCTATCAGTTCTGTTAAAGAAATCAAGAAAGCCACCCGCATTGGGATGGGCTGGATGATTTTCTCGAGTATTGGCGCTATGCTGACTGGTTTTGTGGGTATTGCTTATGTTGCTGATACAGGCATTTCAATAGAGGACCCTGAAACCATTTTCATTCTTCTTGGCGAGGTTTTATTCCACCCGATCATCACTGGATTCTTAATCTCAGCCATTCTGGCAGCTATTATGAGTACCATTTCATCACAGCTGCTTGTAACATCAAGCTCATTGACGGAAGATTTATATAAAACGTTCTTCCGCCGCTCAGCTACAGATAAAGAATTGGTTACAATAGGAAGATTATCTGTATTACTAGTTTCTATCATTGCATTGATTATTTCATGGGAGAAAAATGAAACGATTCTAGACCTTGTGGGTTATGCATGGGCTGGTTTCGGATCCGCTTTCGGACCTCTTATCATTCTTAGCTTATATTGGAAGCGCATGACAAGATGGGGAGCATTAGCCGGAATGATTGTTGGGGCAAGCACTGTCATCATTTGGTCTCAAGCCGGATTATCTGAAGTACTTTATGAAATGATTCCAGGCTTTGCTGCCAGCTTAATTGCCATCATAGTGGTAAGCCTTCTAACTGCAAAGCCATCTGCAGAAATCGAAAAACAATTTGCTGACTTTGAAAAATCCTTAAAATAACCTAAACGTTTCAGGACTGGGCCAAGAAAATGCCCGGTCCTTTTTCTTTCGGCAAAATTCGAGTGGTGCCTCCCATTGTTTTTCACTATAATAAGAACAGCAATGTTTAGGAGGGAGTCTTAATGAGTCAGCCGCTGGAGAAAATCCTTAATATGACAGATATAGATGAGATTACAGAAATGGTCAGTACTTTTTTAAAGAAGCCTGTTGTCATCGAGGATGAACAATTCTCACTGCTGGCCTATAGCTCGTATTATATTGAACATTTTGATTTGGCGAACCAGCAGACCATATTTTCTAAGAGATGGCCCATACCCATTTTGGAGAAATTTATGGATGAAGGCATTGTTGATCAGTTAAAGACAATTCCTGAGCCTTTTAGAATTAAGAAAATGGAAGAAATCGGCCTTAACCAGCGCGTGGTTGTAAGTGCAAAATATAAAGAGCAGATACTGGGTTTTATTTGGGTTCAGGAAATAGAAGACGCTCTATCTGAAAGCGAAATGAACTTTCTGCATGATGTTTCCTTTCATATTGGAAAGCTATTATATCAGAAAAACCTGAAAAAACTGCGCAAGGAAGAAGAAAAACATCAATTTTATCAAAAGATTATTGATCGTACCTATCAGACGGAAGATCAGATCAAATGGGAGGCGGCCAATGTTAAAATCATCCTCCCTGAGGCCTTTATCATCAATGTATTTTCTGTCGTGCAGGCAGATGAAGAGATATTTGCGGAATTGAATGAAACCGTTCGGCTGTTTGCAAATGCCCTCAGCCATCCAGCTCACATATTTACAAACCAGCATGAAATTATCGTCATGATCGGCAGCAGTTCACCTGCACCCGGCAGCCTATCAGAAGACGCACATGAATTAACCAATACCGTTCTTAGCCAATTCAGACCGCAGACTGTGTATGCAGGGATCGGAGGAGAATATTCCTCCATCTTAAAACTGCGCAAAAGCTATGCAGAGGCTCTGGAGGTCATCAAAGCCGCCAAATTCATTGGATCACCTGAAGAATTGCCGTATGAATATAAAAAGCTATGGGTATTCCGTTATTTAGAACCTATTGCTCAGCATAACAGCCTGACTAAATATGTAAATGAAGACCTTTTGAAGCTGCAGAAAAAAGACCTGGAAAGCCAAACCAGCCTGCTGAAGACGCTTGAAGTGTATTTATTGAACAACTGCCGCCTTAAGCCGACAGCGGAACAGCTTTTCATCCATACCAATACATTAAAATACCGAATGAAACAAATTACTGATTTAACATCCATCGACTTTGATGACTTTAACACAAGATGCCAGCTGTACATTGATTTACAGCTGCTCAAGCGGAAGAAATAAGAATACTGGCTGGCGGAAGCGATTCATGACGACTTTTTCATGTTTGTTTCCTGATTTGCGGCTCATGAAGCGTCCATGGCGACTATTTTTCCCTTTGCTTCCTGATTTTCGGTTTCCTGAAGTGCTCATGGCGACCATTTTTCCCTTTGCTTCCTGACTTTCGGCTTCATGAAGCGTCCATGGCGACCATTTTTCCCTTTGCTTCCTGACTTTCGGTTTCATGAAGTGCTCATGGCGACCATTTTTCTACTGGCTTCCTGGTTTTCAGCTTCATGAAGCGGTCATGGCGACCATTTTTCTCTTTGCTTCCTGATTTTCGGCTTCATGTAGTGCTCATGGCAACCATTTTTCTACTGGCTTGCTGGTTTTCAGCTCATGAAGCGGTCATGGCGACCATTTTTCTCTTTGCTTCCTGATTTTCGGCTTCATGTAGCGCTGGCGACCATTTTTCTACTGGCTTCCTGGTTGCCGGCTTCATGCAGCGCTCATGGCGACTATTTTTCTCTTTGCTTCCTAAATTTCGGCTTCACGAGGCATTCTCTTCTATCACCGGCTTTTAAACTTACCTGGATTCTCAACTCTAATAGAAACAACTTCTCCTCAGCTTAAACAAAAACGATAGATTTTTAAAGATCCTGCTGAGAGCTTTTTATTTAATGGTTTAACCGGCATGAAGTCGGTGCCTTCCGCAAATTCCTCACCATTGCATATTGGGCATTCCACAATATGATTCACTTCTCTCATCCCCTTCTGCTTATATACAAACCGAGTGGTAAAAGTTCCAAAAAGAAATGCCTGTCCCCTCGCCAGGGAGCAGGCATCATTATTGTTCTTCTTTTTCCGGCTTGAATAAAAAGTATGAGATGACCCCTGATAATAGTGCTGCACCAGCTGCTATCAGCAATCGAATCAACAAATCTATTTGCTGATAATCTTTATTAAGCATCCACATTGCAGCTGCAGCTACAAGAATCATTATGGGAATGACAATAAGCTTCCTATTTTTCAAGATTTTTTACATCCTTTCGCGTCGTGCTAACCAAAACTTATTATATAAGAATTAAGCAAAAATAGATAATATCAGCCCCTCTTGCAAACCCTTCCAATTTTCATAATTATTAAACCTTATTTTTTTGCCCTCATTCCCTTTACAAAGGGGCTTTAAGGGCTTTATAATCCCGTTGTTCCACTTTATACGGATCTCGAGAAAACTATAAAAAAAGGAGGTTGCGGCGATGCGGCAAAAACTATTTTCTTTTATCATGATAAATCTGGGAGCATTCCTGGTTTCTATAAATGTCCATTTTTTCTTGTCCCCCAATAATTTAGCAACAGGAGGGGTCAGCGGATTGTCGATCATCATGAATGACTTATTTCCGGATTTCTCCATCGGTACTTTCATGATTCTTGTCAACTTGATCCTGTTTGCAGTTGGTTTTATTTTTCTTGGATCAGGCTTTGGGGCAAAAACTATATATGCGAGCTTCGCTTTGTCTTTTTATGTGTGGGTGCTTGAAAAATTCGCCCCGATGGCCCATCCGCTAAGCGAAGACTTGCTTATTCAGCTGATCATCGGGCAATGCATCGCCGCGACCGGAATGGCAATTGTCTTTAACCAGCAGGCTTCTACTGGCGGGACAGACATCATCGCCATGATTATTAATAAATACTTAAATATTGAAGTCGGCAGAGGAGTGCTTCTTGCGGATTTATTGATCGCCCTGTCTTCCGCCGTTCTGTTCGGCCCGCAAGTTGGCATGTATGCCTTCTTTGGTGTCATAATTAATGGATTTGTCATTGATTATGCACTTCAGCAATTCAATTCAAACAAAGAAGTTGTTATTATCAGCCGCCACAGTGATGAGATAAAAACCTATATCGTTCATGAACTGGGCAAAGGTGCAACCATCCACTCCGCAACCGGTGCCTTCACATCAGATAAAAAAGAAGTCATTACAACTATCCTGGGGAGAAAAGATTTCACAAAGCTGAAAAGTTACATTACCCAGGTTGATAATAAGGCATTTATCACAGTTCATACGATGAATGAAATTCTTGGCCAAAATTTTAAAAGGCTGGCATAAATGGTAAAGCTTCATCCGCATAGGATGGAGCTTTATTTTATATGCAGTGGCTTTGCTCTGGGCTTCAATCCATGTAATGTTATAGCGAAAACGGAATCATCCTATACGTACGCGGTCCTAGTGGCCGCTTTTTTGTTTGCCTAATTTTGGTTTTAAATAAACCCTATGTGGAAAAAGGGTAGAAAAGGAGGCGTTAGCATGAAAGTAATTGTAATCGGTGCCAATGGAGATGTGGGCGAACATGTAATCAGAAAGCTCGCGGAGAAGAAGCTTGAAGCTCTTGCCGTTGCTGCAAATGAAAACCAGATTGAAGACCTTGTAAAACTGGGTGCAGCCCATGCAGTTGTTTATGACGAGCAAAAGCTGATCCCCTATCTTCAGGCATCAGATGCAGTGATTTATTTAACAGGCGTCAATCCTAAAAAGCATACGAGCAAAACAGTCATGGTCGATCACCAATCTATTTCAGATATCATCCAATTGGCACAAGAATCCGGTGTCAGACGATTTGTGATGATGAGTGCAGTCAAAGCGGAGGAAAGGGAAACGGACCCTTCCCGCAAGATTGCTGCGAAGGATCTTCCAGAAGATATGCTTAAAGCAGCCAATTTGGTCTACACGGTTATCCGGATTGGTCAATTAACTGACAATCCCGGCAGCGGAAAAATTACCCTGTCAGAGAAAATCCATGACCGGGATGCTGAGATTTCGCGTGAGGACGCAGCCGAAGTTCTAGTAGAGTCTATTGATAAAGAAGCTATCTTTCATTCAACCATTGAGGCAGCCTCTGGGGACACCCCTATACGAGAAGCCCTAAGCCAGTTTTAATAGAAGGAGGATAAAATGAGTTTAACAGATTACCTTGTCATTGCATTATTTATATTTATTGCATTGGTTATTTTTATACCAGTGATTCTATTTATTTATTGGTATGTAAAAGATGACAGGCAAAAACAGCACTCCATACTCAGAAACTTTCCGGTAATTGGGAAGGTGCGATACATCACAGAAAAAGTGGGACCTGAGCTAAGACAATACCTATTCAATAATGATACGGAAGGCAAGCCTTTTTCCAGAAAGGAATACCAGGATGTGGTCAAAGCCGGCAAATATAAAGAAAGACTAATAGGATTCGGCTCTATAAGAGATTTTGATGAAGAAGGGTTCTATATACGCAATACCCTGTTCCCTAAACTCGTTGATGAGATGAAGGTGGATAATACACAGAAAGTTAAAACACGTGTTTATAAAGTCGATGGAGACAATCTTTTTTCAAGAAAGGAACACAGCGAAGAAAAATTGGCCGATCCTTACTATCTGCGGGATGAAGATGCGGTTGTGCTGGGAGAAAAAACCTGCCGGCAGCCATTCAGAGTCAAGGGACTTGTAGGACAATCGGCCATGAGCTACGGTTCTCTTGGCGAAAAAGCGATCACTGCACTTTCAAAAGGTCTTGGCCTTGCCGGCGGCACCTGGATGAATACTGGTGAAGGCGGTCTGTCTCAGTATCATCTTGCCGGCAGCCCGGACATTATAATGCAAATTGGCCCTGATATGTTCGGCGTCCGAAAGGCTAACGGGGAATTCTCCTGGGAAGAATTTAAAAAGAAAAGTGAAATACCTGAGGTAAAAGCCTTTGAACTAAAGCTTGCACAGGGTGCGAAAACCCGCGGCGGACATGTTGAAGGTGAAAAAGTAACCGAAGAAATTGCCAGAATCCGGCTTGTAGAGGTTGGCAAAACGATTAACAGTCCAAACCGTTTCTATGAATTTGAGGATGCCCCTTCCATGTTCGATTTTATTGAGGAGCTCCGGAGTGTAGGCGGAAAGCCTGTCGGAATGAAAATAGTGGTAGGAGATCTTGATGCCCTGGAGAGCATGATTTCCTATATGAAGGAGAGCGGCAAAGGCCCTGATTTTATTACAGTTGATGGCGGTGAAGGCGGAACAGGGGCTACTTATCAGGAGCTTGCAGATAGTGTGGGGCTCCCCATCCAATCAGCCCTGACAGTTGTGGATGAAATGCTGAGGGAGTACGGAGTCAGAGACCGTGTGAAAATTATCGCTTCCGGTAAATTAATCACTCCTGATAAAATTGCCATTGCTCTTGCGATGGGAGCGGATCTTGTCAATATTGCGAGGGGCTTTATGATCAGCGTCGGCTGCATCATGGCCCAAGTCTGCCATACAAATCACTGTCCTGCAGGGGTTGCGACAACTGACAAGAAGCTGCAGGATGGATTGATTGTTGATGAAAAGCATTACCGGGTCTGCAACTATGTCATCTCTCTAAGAGAAGGGTTATTTAATCTTGCGGCAGCTGCTGGAATCGATAATCCCACCCAATTTGAAAGAAAACATATTGTCCATAAAGATAAATTCGGCAGAGTCTCCCCTATTGAAGATATACTGCATGCAGCCAAACGTGCCCAGCTGCAGAAAGAAATCTGACAAACTGATGCCTGGTCCCGTCAGGACCGGGTTTTTTGCCCTCTTTTTTTTTAGTTAATAAGCAATAAGATTCACCGCTCGCTCCTTTTTCTTACATAAAAACGGGACTATCGTGTTATTTTGAGGTTATCATTCGAAATTCGCAGGCAATAAAGGTATAATTTAGTTTGGTAAAAAAATAGATAACTAGAAAAAATGTGTTTACATAAGGGAGGATTTTAGGATGGGATGGGTAATCGCCATATTATTTGGTTCAGCAGTTGTGCTGCTCATTTTATCGTTTTTAAAAACGGCGCAATCCAAATCAAATATTGAGCAGCAAATCGATCAGGTTACTTTTACATTAAAAAATGAAATTCATGAACTGCAGCAGCAAATCAGAAATATTGAATTGGATGCTGAGATTACAGCAAAGCAATCCGGGGCAATGAGCGGACCATCAGAAGAAAGACTTTTGCTTCGCGAGGTACTGGATTTGCATAAACGCGGATATTCGAATGAAAGCATTGCATTAAAAAAACAGCTTACACCTAACGAGGTCGACCTGATGCTTCTGCCTTATTCAGCGAATAAAGGTGAAAGGAGCATGGTTGCCCAATGACACCAAATACCTTGCGCAGTTTTGCAGCAGGCCTTTTAGCGGCGGCCATCTTGACAGGAAGCGTCTACCTTTTTGGACCTTCTGAAGCAAAAAGTACAGAAAATCCTTCTGATAAGACAGAGGAAGCAGAAAAGCTGTCAGATAAAGAAATGATTGAATTGCTCGCATCTAAAGGCTACGTCATCAACACTGAAGCTGAATGGAGCAAACAGCTCGCTGCTGCAGCAAAGTCCAGCGAGAAGAAAGATGAAAAAGCAGAAGAGAAAACTGAGGACAAAACTGGCGAAAAAGTTGTTTACCGGACTATTTTAACCGTATCTATGGGAATGACCAGCATTGACGTTGGGAACGCACTTGAAAAAGCCCATATTATTGAAAGCGGAATTCAATTCTATAAAGATGTAGAAAAACGGGGACTTGAGAACGAATTGCGTCCCGGCACATTTGAAATAGAAAGCGGAATGACTACAGACGAGATCATTTCAGTTATATTTAAGTAAGAAAAGCTCCTTTTCGGGTGAAAAGGAGCTTTTTTTCTATATTTCAATAGTAAAAATGACTAATTTGCTGTCATAGGAACCTTTATGTGCGGATAACACAAATTTGTGTGCGGATAGAAATAATTATGTGCGCTCAAAAAAAGAGTCTGCTTACTCTTTCAAAAACCTGCGAAGAATCTGAGCCAGTTCTTCCGGTGCTTCGTACATGCTCATATGCCCGGCAGCTTTAATGGTCAATTGTTTGATGTTAGGCCCTTCAACTGCAAATGACTTTTCTGGAGGGATAATCTGGTCTTTGTCTCCAGCAACAAGTAATACCGGGAGCTTTGTACTTTTCAAGACATGGCTGCGGTCCGCACGAAGTTTCATCGCTTTCAGAGCAGCCTTTGCACCTTCAGAGCTTGTACGATAGCCAATCTCTTTGGCCATTTGAATTTCCTTGGGATGTTTCTCACCGGGCGCAAAGAGCTTGGGCACAAGCCCATCAATAAAGGACTCAATTCCCTCTTTATCAATTTTGCCGGCAGCGATATCCCTTCCTTTCTTTCCTTCTTCTGAATCGGGGCTGGCTGTTGAATGGACAAGAGAAAAAGATTTCAGCATGTCTTCATAAGATTCAGCAAATGCAAGGGTTACGTAGCCGCCCAATGAGTGTCCGAAAAGAGATACTTTATCAAACCCCAGCTCATCTATAGCCCCTTTGATCACTTCAGCCATCTTTTCAATTGACAGTTCACCGGCCGGCAAACTTGACCCCCCATGTCCTGGAAGGTCCACCGCAATGACGCGAAAATCCTCCGCCAAAATTGGAATCATCCTTGCCCAATAATCTTTGCTGCCGCAAAAACCATGCAGCAATACCAGCGGCTCACCTGTGCCTTCATCATAATATGAGATGGCTGTTCCATTTACATTTTTTATTTTTGCATCCATTCAGAAAAAACCTCCTTTATTTCGCGAGTAAATCCTGATATTCGCTCTTTCGGTCAAAAACAGCTTTAGCATATGAGCAGGCAGGAACAATCTTATACCCTTTGATGCGCGCCTCCTGAACGACACTTTCCAGCAGTTTTCCGGCAACTCCCTGACCGCGCAGAGATTCACTTACATATGTATGGTCTATGGTTATGACGGAATCGCCGCTTGGAATATAGGTGATTTCAGCAATCATATTCCCTTCATCATCATTCATAAAAAAACGGTTTTCTTCTTTTTGTATATCTTTATTCATCGCATTTCCTCCTTTATTTAAATATTTCCTTATACTTGATGTTAACATACTGTCTTCAAAATTATCTGAATGTCCTTTCCTATATCTTCCCTGCTAAATAAAACTTTTAAACTTTAGTTTTCTTACTATGCTTTTACATTGCTGCTATTGCTGCTTAGGGAATCAACTTTCAGCACACTTTTATGAACCAAAAGAACTCCCTTTCTGCTATTAAAACAGAAAGGGAGTTCTTTGCCTAAAATACCTTACTATGCAATTACTCTATACCAGCGGTAAATAAGATATCCTCTATTTCTTTGTATCCTTTTCTTCTGGCGAGCTCAATCGGCTTCACACCATATTGGTCTGTAAGGCTTGTATCGGCCCCGTGTTCAAGCAATATCCTTATGATGGCCTGCTGGGTTTCTCCTCCATCATTCAAAACAATGGCTTCAATCAAAGGTGTCCATCCGCAATAATTGGTATGGTTTACGTTTATATCTGTAGATGTTAAAAGCTCACGAACCACCTCTATATGTCCCTTTTCGCAGGCTGGAGTAATACCCACTCCGCCAAATCTCGTTAAGAGATTAATATCTGCCCCAGCGCTAATCATCATTTTAACTAACTTCAAATCTCCATGAATGCATCCATATAAAAATGGGTTTAAGCTGGTTTGATCTTGAAGATTAATATCTGCCCCTGACTCCGCCAGAAAATGAACCATATCATAATGCTTATTTATCGAAGCAATCAAAATGGCCGTTCGTTTTTTCTTATCCTGAAGTTTAATATTAATGCCGCTCTCTAGACAGGCTTTCAAACAGTCAAGGTCACCATTTTCTGCTGCGTCGAATAGCACAAGGCTATCATCAATTTTTAACATATGATCCTCCATAAAATATGGTATTTATATCAGGAAACGTTTTTATGTCAGCTGTCCTGCTACAACTTTCCCTCTAAAAATTACCGCTTCTCTTTTAGGTGTTCTCGCAACTGCTTCTGCCGAACACGAAGCATCGACAAGTACCAAGTTTGCTTCTTCTCCCTCAAGCGGCCAACTCATCTCTCCATCCTTGTTTAATGGGACAGGACCCCCAGTGGCCCATTTTAATGATTGTGCCAGAGAAATTTCATCGCTCTTACGGTAAAGCTCACCATATCTCGTTACTTTTTCCAGCAGATCTCCATTCCCGAAAGGTCCCCATGAATCATAGAAACCATCGCATCCCAGATAAATATTTACACCTTTTCTGTCCAAGAGTTCAATTGGTGGAAGAGATTTTGTTATAGGAATAGTGGACATGATCGACATTCCAAGCTCATTCAATCTTTCCGCCATTTCTTCTGCTTGCGGGACTGGTACTTCCCCTAAACAAAATGCATGGCTTACAGCAGCACGATTGTGCCACTTTGCTTCTTCTATCATTTCAGCAAATTTATCAATTGTATATAGCCCTACATGTCCTCCATCATGTAAATGGATATCTATATCTGCATCAAATTCTGTACTCAGATTCATGACTTCATAAAGTGACTTTTCAATATTACGGTCAATTCCTGCAGGATCAAGACCGCCTACAATGCTGGCTCCAGATCTCATCGCTTCTTTCATGAGAGGAATTACATGTTCCCTTAAAAGACCGTGTTGAGGGAAAGCTACAATTTCGAATGTCAGTTTGTCGGAATAGTCTTCTAAAGCTTCTCTTACGCCCTCCAGGTTCTTCAAGCCAATATAAGGATCAATATTTACATGGGTACGAATGTGAGTTGATCCCTTAGAAAGGAGAAGCTCAATCATCTTGCTTGCCCGCTGCCTGGCTGTAGGCGCCAATTCCTCAAGCTCCATTGCTTCATACCTTAAACGTTCCTCTAAATTTTTGACCGGCCTGCAAGCCTTCCAATCAAGAGAAAGATAGGTCTTATCAAGATGGTTGTGCATCTCTTTAAAAGATGGCAGTGCCAAAAACCCTCTTCCATCCACTGTATTTTCATTTTTCGAAATTTCATATCCGCTGCTCTGTTTTTCTATTACTTTTCCATCTTCAATTTTCAAATGAAATAGTTCAGTTTTTGTAGTATAAACTCCCTTTTCATCCTTGAGGTATCCAGTTTCAAGCTTAATGTTTGTTAACCAATGGGACTTAGGCATTACTTAACCCTCCTTTTTGCTCTTAAGCTATGAATTTATTATGTTTAGTTCAGTTCGTTTGCTTTCAACCTTATTGCCTTTGAAAAATAATGACTCAACCGGTGCTCTTCTTGCAATTGCCTCTGCTGAACATGTCGCATCAACAAGCATCATCGTTGCATCGTCGCCGACTTTTGGCCAAACCCTTTCACCAGCTTTATTCAGGGGAGTAATACCGCCAGTTGCAAACTTCAAAACTGATGATAAAGAATATTCATCAATCATTCGGAACCTTTCCGCAAGGGTCCCCAGTTTCTGTATGGTGTTTCCTGTTCCGAACGGGGACCAGTGATCGGTGATGCTGTCATGGCCTACTGAAACGGGAATACCAGAACGATCAAGGGCAGGAACTGGAATAGTTGTACGATTAATTGGAATGGTAGTGGTCACGTCAATTTCCTGCTCTTTTAATATTGCCGCCATCTCAGCCAATGCTTCTCCGGACAGGTCGGCTAAAGCAATTCCATGGCTAATTGTTGCTCTTCCTGCCATGCCTGCTTCTTTTGTATAATCTGCCATTCTCTCAAATGTAAAAGCTCCCAATGTGTTAGGATCATGAAGATGGATATCGACTCCCTTATTATGCTCTGCTGCAATTTCAAAAATGGTATGCAGGGACTTTTCAATGTTTCTGTCCACGGTAGCTGGATCCACACCGCCAACCAGGGTGGCACCATTTTTCATAGCATCACGAATTAACTGAACAGAGCCGCTCCTCAGCAGTCCATGCTGCGGAAACGCAACAATGTCATATGTAAGGACATCTTCATATTTTTTTAGTGCATTGACAGTAGCTTCCAAGTTTTTCAGGCCAATTACAGGGTCAACATTACAATGTGTGCGAATGTGGGTATGGCCATTTTCCAAATATAGCTCTATCATTTTTTCAGCACGTTCTTGTGCGGTTGGGAGAAGCTTTGGCAGAAGTTCCTTTTCCTCTTCTAATCTAGTGAAAATGCCATTTGTGATTGGTGTACAGGCTTTCCATGGCCCGCCGTAATAGGTTTTGTCAATATGAATGTGCATATCTCTTAAAGAAGGAAGCAGAAGCTTCTGTTTTGCATCAAGTTGGTTTTCATTAGAATCTGGGGCAAGCAGTGAAATTTCTGCAATTTTTCCAGCTTCGATTTTCAAGTGGCAAATTTCTGTGCTTGTCCCTGTAATTTGTTCATTTTCGTAAATGAATCCTTTTTCTAGCCGAACATTTGTAATCCATAGAGCTGTCATTCTGATTCCTCCTAAAATTGAAAATGAAGGAAAAGCACTTTTGCTTCAAAAGTACTTTTCCGTTTCCCTTTTTAATTTACTTACTTAATTACTGCATCATCAATCATTAAATAATTGGCAGCATTCAGCCAAAAGCCGCTTACATTTTTACTGTGCGCAGCCATATGTTCATAGTTTCGGATTGGAATATAGACCGCATCCTCTAATTCCATTTGCATTACTCTTTCATAAAGATCCTTCCGCTTTGCTTCGTCAGTCTCTCTTCGTGCTTCTTCGATAATTTTGTCTACCTCTGGGTTGCTGTAATAAAAATGGTTTCCAGGAGGTCCCTGTGAAGCAGTATGGAAAAGGTTGTACTGATTATAATCACCATCTCCAGTGGCATTTCCCCATCCTCCGATAAATAGATCATGCTCAGATTTATCAATTGTATCGATATATGCTCCATATTCCATTACTTGAATATCTACCTCAACGCCAATTCCCTTTAATTGCGATTGAATAACTTCAGCCATATTGATGCGTTCTTTTCTATCACTTGTCAGTAATTTAAGCTTAAGTCCGTTTTCATATCCGGCTTCTTTTAACAATTTCTTTGCTTCATTTAGATCATAATCATAAGGCTTAACTTTTTCACTGTGGCCAAACACCTTTGGACTCATCGCGGCATTAGCAAGTGTGCCCACATTGTTATAAACCCCTTTAATGATCGCTTCTCTCTCAACTGCATGGCTGATTGCTTTGCGGACTTTAACATCATCCAATGGTTTTTTCTTCGTGTTAAATCCGATATATTCAACTGCAAGCCCCTCAGCCCGGAGAAGTCCCATCGATTCAGAAGCCTCAATTCGCTCAATTTCTGTAACAGGCACCTGATCATTAATGTGTGCTTCCCCTGTTTCAATCATAGCCAGCCGAGTCGCGTCTTCAGGTACAACCTTAAAAACAACTTCATCAATACTTGGACTTTTTCCCCAATAATTTTCATTTTTCTTCAAGGAAATTTCCTGTCCAGTCTTCCAATTTTCAAAAACAAACGGGCCTGTACCAACAGGTTTCTCTGCAAGCGTCTCCTGGTTTTCGGCCAGCGCCTTTGGACTCATGATGCTTCCTTCACTGCTTGCAAGAATAGAAAGCAGCGGAGCATACGGGTAATCAAGCAATAATTGTACTGTGTATTCATCAATTACTTTTACTTCATTAATCATCGCGAATTTCTCACGCTGAGGCGATCCAGTGTTTGGATCCAGCAAACGATCAAAGGTGGCCTTCACAGCTTCAGAGTTAAACGGTGTACCGTCATGAAAGGATACCCCTTCCTTTAGTTTAAACTCCCAGGTCGTATCATCAATGACATTCCACTCTGTTGCCAGCAGCGGCTGAATGTTCATATCTTTATCTGGTTCCACTAAAGTTTCATATACTTTTTGATAAATAATATTTGCTGAAGGAATGTCTGTAATAAAGTGAGGATCTAATTTTGTTGCATCTGATAAACGGACAACTGTCAATGTACCCCCATCCTTTTTACCTTCGGATTCATTGCCAGCTTCCTGCTCTGTTTTTGTTTGTGTAGAACATGCTGTTGACAGCAGCATCATTAAGCTTAGGAAAATCATTAGCAATCCCTTTCGAAAGTGCTTTCTATCTTTCTCCATTTTTCTCTCCCCTTTTTTAGTAAATAATTCCGGTAATAAACTCAATGTTCACCGTCCCTCCGTAAATGCATATCTGCATTATAGAAGATGATGCACTTAGATATTTACAGAATATTTACTTGATTTTTAAATATTTTGACAACTATTTTAAAAAATATTTACTTTACAGGTAATTTTGATAATTTTAACTAAACGTTTGCAATCCATTCTTCTTTTGAAAGGAGGAAGACTGATTTTCAATTTACTGCTAGTAAAAAAATCTTTTAGGGGGGAAATAAGATGACAGTTCAAGTAAAAACGGAGCAGCCAGATATAGCTGTAAAGACATTGATTAGCGGCTCAAAGGAATCTAGAATAAAAGATTTTCTTTCTATATTGATGCAAAATAAAGCAGCACTTGCTGGGGCTATTATTATTTTTGTTTATCTGTTAATGGCGGCATTTGCACCGCTGCTGGCTCCATATAGCCCATACGAAATTGATTTGGAAAATAAGCTGACTCCTCCATCTGCAGACCACTGGATGGGAACAGATGATAAAGGAAGAGATATTTTAAGCCGGATTCTATATGGTTCAAGGCTTTCAATGGGGGTCGGATTTGCTGCTGTGTTATTCGGAGCATTTTTCGGAATCATTTTTGGTCTTGTAGCTGGGTATTATGGCAAATGGGTTGACACCATTATCATGAGGATGATGGATGTTATGCTTGCATTCCCAGGGATTCTCCTTGCGCTAGCAATTATTGCAGCACTGGGTCCAAGTCTGATTAATGTGACCATAGCAGTAGGAGCTTTTTCTGTACCTTTATTTGCTAGAATCGTCCGGGGATCTACTTTAGAAGTAAAGCGCCTTGAGTATATTGATGCAATCCGATCGCTTGGCGCCTCTGATTTTGTCATTATATCCAGGCATATTTTCCCGAATATTCTTTCACCCATTATTGTTCAAGGGACTCTGCGATTGGCTACTGCCATTCTGTCAGCAGCTGGATTATCATTCCTCGGCCTGGGTGCACAGCCGCCTTCACCTGAATGGGGAACCATGCTCAGCAGCGGGAGGGATTTCTTATTCTCCGCACCTTATATCGCCCTATTTCCAGGTCTTGCCATCTCTATTCTAGTTCTTGGATTTAATATTTTTGGTGATGGTTTGCGTGATGCGTTTGACCCTAGGATGAAAAAATAAAAGCTTTGAGGAGGTTACATCTATGCTGATGTTTATATTACGCCGGATTTTACAAACAATCCCGGTCATTATTGGAGTTACTTTTGTTGTCTTCTTTATTATGCAGCTCGTTCCAGGAGATCCTGCAGTACTTCTTGCTGGTGAAGGCGCCTCAAAAGAAACGATTGAAGCTATTCGAGACCAGCTTGGATTAAATCAGCCTTTATATATCCAATACTTCGAATATTTAACGAGTGTGTTTAAGGGGGATTTAGGTGTCTCCTTAAAAAACAGCCAGCCTGTTCTTGATGAAATATTAGTAAGACTGCCAATTACCATTGAACTCGCCTTCTTTAGCATCATTATTACAATCGTGCTGGGAATGGCAGCAGGAATTATTTCAGCTGTTAAACCTTATTCTTTGACCGATGTCAGCGTCATGCTTGTTGCACTCTTAGGAATTTCACTTCCAAGCTTCTGGTTTGGCCTCATGCTTATGTATTTCTTCTCTGTTAAGCTTCAAATTTTGCCGGTTGCAGGATGGGACAGTCTGCTCCATGTCATCTTGCCGGCTATTACCCTTGGAGCAGGAGGAGCAGCAATTGTCGCAAGGATGACCAGATCGAGCATGCTGGAAGTTATTCGCCAGGATTATATTCGGACAGCACGTGCAAAAGGGCTTCGCGAACGAATCATTATTTATAAACATGCACTGAGAAATGCCCTGATTCCAGTGATTACGGTTGTGGGCCTGCAGTTTGGCGCACTCCTTGGAGGCACCGTATTGGTGGAATCGATCTTTGCTATTAATGGACTGGGAAGAATGATTGTCGATGCAATTCGAATGCGTGATCTTCCAATGGTCCAGGGAGGAGTATTATTTGCCTCACTTATTTTCGTAGTTGTGAATTTATTCGTAGATGTCTTCTATCGGTTCTTCAATAAACGCATTGAGCTAAATTAAGTTAAGGGTGGTGACTGGATATGAAAGAAAGTAACAGGCCAATACTTGAAGTAAAAGGATTAAAAACCCACTTTACAACAAAGCGGGGAGTCAGCAAAGCGGTTGATGGCATCGATTTTACACTGCATAAAGGGGAAACGCTGGGAATTGTAGGGGAATCCGGATGCGGGAAAAGTATGACTTCCCTCTCTATTCTCCGCCTCATTCCTTCTCCACCGGGAAAAATTGCCGGGGGTTCCGTTCTTTTTAAAGGAAGAGATTTAGTTACAATGCCAGAGGATGAAATGAGAAAAATTCGCGGGAATGAAATATCTATGATTTTTCAGGAGCCAATGACTTCCTTGAATCCTGTAATCCCGGTTGGGGAACAAATTGCAGAAGCTTTGAGGCTGCACCAAAAGATGGGAAAAAAAGCTGCATGGGATAAGTCAGTTGATATGCTGAAGATGGTTGGAATCCCCTCTCCTGAAAAACGAGCGAAACAAGAACCGTTCCAATTGAGCGGAGGGATGCGCCAGCGTGTCATGATTGCTATGGCTCTTGCATGTACACCTGAGGTATTAATAGCAGATGAGCCAACCACTGCCTTGGATGTTACGATTCAAGCGCAAATACTGGAGCTGATAAAAGAGCTGCAAACAAAAATAGGAATGGGTGTTATCATGATTACCCACGATTTGGGAGTTGTGGCAGAAACTTGTGATAAGGTAGCGGTAATGTATGCCGGAAATATAGTCGAGCATGCTTCTACAGAGCAAATATTTGCTGATCCAAAGCACCCTTATACGCAAGGGCTATTGAACTCATTGCCCAAAATCCATGAAGATCAGGAAGAACTAATCACGATAGATGGCAGTGTCCCCAGCCCTTACAATATGCCTGGCGGATGCCGGTTCGCCTCTAGATGCCCTTATGCAGAAGATATATGTGCTGCACACCAGCCTGATCTTGTTTCCTATTCTGAAGATATTAAAGTAAGATGCTGGAAATATACCGACAAGTGGACTGGCAAAAGAGATAAAGAAGGGGTTGTCTAACGTGGAAACGACAGCAGAAAAAAATATCATCTTGCAAGTAGATCGATTAAAACAATATTTCCCGGTTAAAAAAGACTCTATCTTCAAGCCAAAGGCATATGTAAAGGCGGTAGACGATATTTCATTTGAGCTTTTTGAAGGTGAGACATTAAGTATAGTTGGGGAGTCCGGATGCGGGAAATCAACAACCGGACGTGCAATTTTAAGGCTTGATGAACCTACTGACGGAAAGGTTCTTTATATGGGGAAAAATATTTTAACGTTAAATAAAAAGGATATGAGAAAACTTAGAGGTGATTTGCAGGTTATATTTCAAGATCCTTTTGCTTCTCTTAATCCCCGGCAAATGGTGAAGCAAATTTTAAATGAAGCCATGGCCATTCAGAATGTGGTTGAAAAATCAAGGCGAAAGGAAAGAATGCTGGAACTGCTTGGCTATGTCGGACTTCCTCCAGAAGCACTTGACAGATATCCGCATGAATTTAGCGGCGGCCAGCGCCAGCGTATTGGAATCGCCAGAGCATTGGCCGTTAATCCAAAATTAATCATTTGTGATGAAGCTGTATCTGCCCTGGATGTATCTATCCAGGCACAAATTCTCAATTTATTAAAGAAGCTGCAAAAGCAGTTTAAATTGACCTTCCTTTTTATCTCTCATGACCTTAGTGTCGTCAGGCATATTTCAGACAGGGTTATGGTGATGTATCTGGGAAAAGTGGTCGAGATTGCAGAGAAAAAAGAAATGTTCGACTCTCCGCTTCACCCGTATACAAAAGCACTGCTCTCGTCTATTCCAGTTCCGGATCCAACTTTAAAAAGGGACCGCGTCATATTAAAAGGAGATGTTCCATCACCGATTGATCCTCCTGGAGGCTGCAGGTTTCATACACGCTGTCCTTTTGCTGTTGAAAAATGCAAGCAAGAGGAACCTCCCCTTAGGGAGCTGGTTAATAATCACTTTGTAAGCTGTCATATCGCTGAAACTCTTCCAGTTTAATACAAATACCTCTATTTTGTATAAAATGTTATATTAAAAAAGGGATAGGTTATTATACCTCCCTTTTTTAATACTTAAGGAGAAACGAACCACATGCTGCCTATTGAATCATTCTCCATATACATTATGTTTTGTGTTCTGGTTCCGCTGGCGGGAGCCTTTACCCTGCTATTTTTATTTGTTTTTGAAAAAAGAATTGATTTACTTGAGAGGCAAAAAAGAGAAATAGCGTTAGAAAGTGAACTTCAAACAGCTTTATACAATCAATTAAACCAGGAAATCCAGCCGCATTTCTTTTTTAATACCTTAAACTCCATCCTGGCTCTAGCTAGGCTGGACCGTAAAGCAGAATTAATACGGTCCATTGAAACCCTTTCAAAACTGCTAAAATTTAAATATCGGACTTTAAATAATTTCATATCAATTGAAGATGAGCTTACTTATGTTAATTACTATCTGGAGATACAGAAAACAAGATTTAGAGATCGTCTTCATTATGAAATTCATTTGGACAACCATGTGAATAATGCCATTATCATTCCCTTTTTAATACAAACACTTGTGGAAAATGCTTTTAAGCATGCCTTTGAAAGACATATTGGCGAGGCCTTATTAAAAATAAAAATAATAAAGATCGAATCAGCGATTCATGTTTCAGTGTGGAACAATTCTTTAGAGCGCTATGAAACAAGTCCCCAGGATGGCGGCGTGGGGCTGGAGAATATAAAAAGAAGACTTGAACTATTATTTCCCAATGATGAAACTTCTGTGCAATTAACAGACCAGGGAGATGGAACAGCAGTTTTGGCTATATTCCCCCACGTTATTATGTCAGAGAAATTGGAAGGAGAAAGGATGCAATGAATATTCTGCTTGTAGATGATGAACTTATAGAATTGGAACAGCTGGAATATCTCATCAAAAAGAAATTTCCCAATTGGATTCTTTTTAAGGCTCAGGATGCCTCACAAGCTCTTCAAATTATAAAAAAGCACGACATCTTTCTCGCTTTCCTTGATATTCAGCTCCCAGGCAAATCAGGGTTAGATTTAGCTATGGAGCTTTCCGCAGCTGGTGATATTGACTTAATCATGGTTACAGCCTATCAAAACTTTGATTATATTCAAAAATCACTCAGGCTTGGAGTAGTTGATTATATTACAAAGCCCGTCATTGAAGAGGAGTTAATGAGCGTTTTGCGGAGGTATGAACGAATTGGCAGCTACTCTGAGCAAATTGTTAAGGCTTTGCAAATTATTCAAAAGGAATACAATGAAAAGCTTACTTTAAATTATTTAGCATCTAAAATTCATATCAATTCAGCTTATCTGAGCAGAAAATTTCACGAGGAAGTAGGAATGGGCTTTTCCGAATACTTAAATGACTTTCGATTAAAACAGGCACAAAAAATGCTGATTGAAAGCCCTGAATTAAGCATTAGCACCATTTCAGAAAAGTGCGGATTTAACAGTCAGCACTACTTTAGCCAAATCTTTCGGAAAATGACTGGCCAATCACCCAGGGATTACCGCATGAAGGAGACTTCACAATGAAGAAAACCGATTTTCAATACTATATTGGCGGAGCATTTCAGCTGGGAATCGGTTTTGGTGTTGTGAGTCTTTTGTCAAGATGGGTAACAGGCAATACCATTCTTTCATCTCCCGAAACATTAATAAAGTATGGGCTGACCGGAGGAATCGGCTATTCCCTTATGGGGGCTCTTGCACTCATTTTATTTGGAATATTAGCAAAAAAGATTCGAGATCGGTTTCATGACCAGCAAACGATAGGTGATGTATTGCGCAAAAGATTGACTCCACCCGGTTACTGGTTCATGATTTTTATTCTTCTCGTAATTAGTTTCCATTCTATATTCGTTCAAGCTATGGGGGCAGGAATCCTACTGCACATGATTTTTCCCCTGCCTGTTTTTTCTGGTATGGTTTTCTTTTTATTGTTTTGTTTTTTTATTGGGGGAGCAGGGGGCATGCAAAGAATCCATCAGCTTGCAGGCATTAATGTCGTGCTCATATTCAGCGCTGTCATCATCATCCCTGTTTACTTTTATATCCAGGAAGGTGTATATCCTGTTTATGAAGGCATTAAATTATATCATCCATACATCCTTTACGTTAAAAACACGGAAGCTATTTTGTTTATTTTCACAGCTATTTTAATTGGCTTTGGACAAGTAATTATTGATCGTGCCTCATGGCAAAGAGTTTTTATTATAAAAAAAGAAAAGCTGAGAATTACTTTTACACTAGCGGGTTTAATTTGGGCAACTATTCCTCTTGCATTATCATCTTTGATCATGATTATTATTTTTGGAAGAAGCTATGATTCCATATATTCCTTGTTATTTGAGTTAATAGGAAAAATCAATTCAACATTGCTTATTGTTTTATTTGTCCTGTTTTGCTTCAGTGCCATTTCATCTGCAATTAGTGCAGAATTACATGCTGTTGTCACATTGATCATTAAAAATATCGTCGGGATGCTTCGCCCCCTCAGCAATAAAGAAAAATGGGGATTCACCTATCTGTTTTCCGGAGCCATGTGTTTATTATTACTTATTATAGTTAGTATCCTGCCTCCATCTCCTATCGAACTGCTGTTTTTTTTCGGTAATACTTATGCTTCCATGATTGTTCCCATGCTGTATATTATCCTTGGCAGTAAAACCTTGCCTGCCCTTATTCCCCTTGCATCTATTATTGGGACTGCCGGGGGGTTTGCAGCTTTGCCTATTATGGAAAATCTTCTTACGATTTGGATCAGCTTTTCCCTGTCCAGCTTAATTTGCTTAGGTTATTTCATTTACAATCTATTAAGAACGAAGCTGACTGTGAAAGTTTAGCCGGGGTGCTTGTTTGTTATGAACATAAATTGGATCTAATTATACATATCGCTCTCTTCCAGAAAACTGGCTGAGAGCGATACACTTTTTAAAAGACTACAGCCTGCAAGTCAATATCTTGTTATATCCATTGGCAAAGACCCGGCTGCAAATCCAACAAATAAAAACCTGTCCTTCCCGGTATTGCGCATTCCATGAATCTGATTAGGCTTAGCAAGGATCACCATGCCTTTACCTATTTGAATTTCATTCTCCAAGTCAGGAAAGTAGGTTCCTGTTCCCTCCATACAAACCCATATATCATCAACATTGGAGTGAGAATGCAAGTATACCTCCTGTCCAGGTTCCAGACACCAGACAGCTCCTACCGTTTTATCAGTTTCATAAAAATAGTTCTTTTGCGGTTTATCTGAATCGAACTTTGCTATTTTATCGATTTCAAAAACTCTTTCTTCCATAATCTTCTGTATGTTTGGCACCGCTATTTCTCCTCTCCTGTAATTTTTTATAGTTCCGCATCCCGATTGCAATCTTTTGAGTAGATATATGTTAAATTTTCTCTCCCTATAGCGTACGCTGCCTGGTGAACATAAGGGCCCATGAAAATATAATCGCCTTTTTTTACTGGGATCCACTTGTTATCGAGATTATACATCCCTTCTCCGGAAAGGATATATGCTCCGTGTTCCTGAACATGTGTTTCAATAAACGGGTGGCTCGCAGCAGGATCGAACGAAAGGATATGAAAATTCATATCAAAATCTAAATCAGCAGGCAACAGATCTTTAATGTTGACATTATGCATATCATCGTAGTTCCTGAATTCTATTCTATTTGTATGTCCTGATATAACCCAGGGCTTTCTCCCTTCAAGACGGCGATATTTCTGCTTGTATAAGAAGAGCTTAGAATCCCCATCATTCATATTTTCTAAATACATTTTCACTCCCGGCGGACAATAAAGGTATCCGCTTTCCTCTAAGATAAATTCTTTTTCATCTGCTGAAGCTTTTATTTTCCCCTCCAGTATGTAAACAAATGTCTGTACTTCCTCCTGTCCGCCAAAGCCTTCTTTATTTCCGCCTTCTTTTTTCATTGTCACATGATAGTCGACAAAGCTTGCCCCAAGCTTAGGAGAACCTAAAATCGAAATATGGCAATGATGAAATCCAGGAATAACATTGTTCACTAATCCTTCAGGTGCAATTAAAGCATATTTTCCATGTTCTATTACAGACCTGCTCGATAATAAATCTTTTGGATAACCCATATATAACTCCCCTTTTCATTAATACTATTTATAAGCCAGTTCATATAAAGTGCTGATCAGTGCTTGAACTCCCTCAGCTAAATCAGCAGGCGCAGTATATTCACCAGGGTTATGGCTAATGCCCTTTTCGCTCGGCACAAATAGCATAGCCGCCGGAATGGACGGTGCAAAAATTTGTGCATCATGGCCAGCACCACTATACATTACTTTATAGCTCAAATTTTTCTCCTTGCACTTCTTTTCAATCAATTCTGTAATTTCAGGATCCATTGGGACCGGGTCCGTATCAAGCCATTTTTCAATGACCGTTTCAACCCCATGCTCTCGTGATATATCATTTATGTTTTCTATAAATCTTTCAGTAAAATGGGACATCGTATTTTTATCAATATGGCGCAGGTCTAAAGTAAACGCAGCTTTTCCCGGCACCACATTTGCAGTGTTGGGTGAAATATCAATCCTCCCAACGGTTGCTACAAGCGGATCGCCATATTGCTTTGCCATATTTAGTGTTTCATGTATCATTTGGCTGGCAGCATATACAGCATCTTTTCGATATGCCATGGGTGTTGTTCCAGCATGATTGGCTTGACCTTTTACTTCAATTGTAAAACGCCTTTGCCCAACGATGCATTTCACAATACCAACAGATTTTTTCTCAGTTTCAAGGACATTTCCCTGTTCGACGTGGATTTCAACGAATACCTTCAAATCCTGCCGCGGAGATTTTGTTTCATCCCTATAGCTGAACCCCGCCTCACCCATGGCTTCAGAAAAAATTACTCCATTTGAATCTGTAAGATTTTCAACATCTTTTTTATATGCGTATCCGGCAATATTCTTTGAACCCCAAAAGCAATAAGGAAATCTGCTTCCTTCTTCTTCTGCCAGTGAAACAACCTCGAGATTGCGTTCTGGAGTCCCATAATAATCTTTCAAATAAATTAAAGCCAGTATCCCAGCTACTATGCCAAATTGGCCGTCAAACAACCCGCCATTTTTCACGGTATCAATATGCGACCCAGTTAAAACGGTTTCTGTCTGATTTACCCCCTTTAGTATTCCGCTGAGATTTCCAACTTCATCAAACTTTACTTCCAAACCCTCAGTTTCCATCCATCTCTTCAAAGCTTGCTGAGTGTCCGTCCATTGTTGGGAATATAGAAGACGGGTAATTCCTCCTTCTGGGTCCTTTGCAAATGAGCCCAGCCATTCAAGCCTTTTCACAATATTTTTTGCTAAATTTTCATATTCAAGTTTCCCCTGCAAATTGATTAAGTCTGTCATACCCAGTTCCCCTATCTATAATCTTTCTGCGGACTTTTTAATTTCAGATCATATTCAAAGTTGACCTGCCATTTTTTAACTTAAGGGCTTTTCCGAGTGGTTTCCCAACAATCCCCTGATCCAAATCATATACAATCTTGCCGCGGACAAGGGTTTTGGTTATCCGGCAATTAATCATCCTTCCAATGTATGGGCTATGCTTATGCCGATAATATAGGCCTTCCTCCTCAACAACATAGGAACGATTAGCATCAATGAAGATGATATCTGCATCCATTGATACTGCTATTTCTCCTTTATTGGGAATGTTAAAACGTTCAGCGGGATTAGAAGAAATCATCCTTGCAAAATGAGTGATTGGCAGTTTTCTTTTCAAAACCGCTTCATCAAACATTAAATCAACGCTGTTTTGACACCCTGTGATTCCTCCCCACACTTCGAAAAAATTATTTGAAGGACTATGCTTCATTTCAGGCGGACATGGTGAATGATCAGATGTTAACATATCAATCTTGCCTTCTATTAACTTTTTCCAAAGCCTTTCTTGTTCCTCTATACTTCGCAGTGGAGGAGAACATTTGGCAGCCGGGCCAATTTTCTCAAGCTGTTCAGCTGATATCGTAAAATAATGGGGACAGGATTCAAGAGAGACATCCTGACCCGCGCTTCGGGCCTTCATAATTTCTTCTACCGCTTCTGCGGTGCTAATGTGCACAAAATGAATAGGGCACTTCGTTTCTTTTCCAAAATAAAGGGCGCGTTTCACTGCTTCAACCTCTGTTAAAACAGGCCGTGAAAAGACATAATCTGCTGCTGCTGTCCTGCCCTGTGCGGTTAACTCTTCGCCTAATCGATCAGTAATTTGGGCATTTTCCGCATGAATCGACAAAATTTGACCCAGTTCAGCAATCTTTTTCATCCCCGCAAAAAGGGTATAATCATCCACATTAGAAAAATCATCGGGATTATCCGTTCCACAAGTGGACATAAAGCATTTATAGGCGATAACTCCTTCATCTGAAAGCTCTTCGAGTCTTTCAAGATTGTCTGGAACAAGTCCGCCATAAAATGCATAATCAATATAATTCTTCCCCTTGGCTGCTTCTGCTTTTAATTGCAGTGTATGCCTGTCTATCGTAGCCGGAAGGGCATTCAAGGGCATATCCGCATAGCATGTAGTTCCTCCTGCTGCCAGTGCTTTAGTTCCAGTTATAAACCCTTCCCACTCTGTTCGGCCAGGCTCACAAACATGCACATGAGTATCGATCATTCCAGGCATGATATATTGATCAGAGGCATCGATAATCAGCTCAGCTTCATGGTCAATCGTCTCCGCAATCGCTGCAATTTTTCCATTAACAATGGCAATATCATTGTTAACTACCTCGTTTTTAAGAACCACTTTACCGCCTTTTATTAACAAATCATAAATCATCGTATTTCCCCCGTTACTTTTAATCTTGTTCTGTATTTCGAGGAACCTCATTAACTGATTTATTAAATTGTATAAAAAAATCGAACTATTTTTTTCGGATTCTTTTACTAATTTTTTAGCTTTCTTTACTTCTTCAATTTCTTTTCATCCCTGCTTTATCGCAAACTAAATTCCCCTTGTAGAACACTGCATGGCGTTCCGCTCTTCTAGCCATAGCCTCTGCTGAACAGCTTGCATCGACAAGGACCATGCTGGCTTCATCTCCAGGGGTTGGCCAGATCTGGTTTCCCTTCTGATCCAGCGGTGTTCTGCCCCCTGTAATATATCTAAATGCTTGCGAAAGAGACTTTTCATCTGTCCATCTATACCGTTCAATTAAACGGCCTGCTCTTTCCAGGATATCGCCATTGCCTGTTGGCCACCAGGAATCAAAAATATTATCGTTTCCAACAGCAACCTCTACTCCATACTCACTTAACAGATCAACAGGCGGGATTGCCCGGCCAGTCGGGAGGCTAGTAACGATCGAAATACTTGCGTCTTTTAAAATTTCTGCCATTTCAGCGGCTTCTGCCCTTGAAACATCACCCAAGCAAAATGCATGGCTAATCGCTACTCTTCCTTCCCAGCCAGCTTCCTTAGTCAGAAAGGCCAGCCTTTTCATTGTAAAGGTACCAAGGTGACCAGGATCATGTAAATGCAAATCAATATCTGCATTGCCTTCTACAGCTAGGTCCATCAATTGAACAAGCGAAGCTTCAATATTGTTGTCAACGGTAGCTGGATCGACCGCACCTACAATACCTGCACCATTTCTAATAGCTTCTCTAATAAGCTGAGGTGTCCCTGAGCGCAGCAAGCCATGCTGGGCAAAGGCAACAATCTCGGAGCTTGCATAGCTTGAAAATTCCTCCAATGCCTGCTGAACTTCAGCTAAATTCTGTAATTGGACTTCAGGGTATATATCCACATGGGTTCTAATGTGAGTTGATCCATAAGATATGAGTTGCTTAAGTAATGCTGTTGATCGCTGATAGGTACTTGCAGACATAGATAACAATGCATTCTTTTCAATTTCACACCGTTCTATAACACCCGATGCAGGGATGCAGGCCCTCCACTTATCCCCCATATAGGTTTTATCGAGATGGACATGCTTTTCAACAAAGGATGGCAATAGCAGCAGTCCCTTTGCATCTTTTATAGGCAGATCATCAGATGAAGCCTCTAAGTCCTTCGTAATCTTTGCAATGCAGCCGTCCTCTATTAATAAATGAAATCGATCTGTTATAGTACCTGACACTCTATTATTCTCATTTTTGTATCCGCATTCCAAACGCACATTCTTTAGCCAATAGCTATTATTCATTGTCATTCACCTTTCCGGCCCCGGACAAGATAAAAGGGTACCCAGAATGGATATCCCTCTTATCTTAGAGTCTTATTTAATTGAAATGTCATTGATCTCCAAGTATCCAGATGGACTTATAGAGAAGCCTTTTACATCTTTTGAAATAGCAGCCATATTCTCAATTACACGAACCGGAATATAGATAGATTCTTCCATTTCGATTTCCTGAGCTTTTGCATAGAACTCCATCCGCTTATCCGAATCTTTTTCAGCCCGTGCAGCTTCTATTAAGCCGTCCACTTCTTTATTGCTGTAAAAGAAGGTATTTCCGGCAGGGCCGTGTGAACTGCTATGGAAAAGGTTATATTGATTATAATCAGCATCTCCAGTCGCATTTCTCCAGCTTAAAATAAACATCTCGGAATCACCGCGGTTTACTTGTTCGACAAATGTCCCATATTCATATACCTGAATGTCCAGTTTGATTCCTATCCCTTTCAGCTGAGACTGAAGAACTTCCGCCATATTGATCCATTCTTTCTTATCCATTGTTTTCAGCGTTGTTTCAAAACCATTTGGGTAGCCTGCTTCGGCCAGAAGCCTTTTTGCCTCATTGAGATTATATTCATATGCTTCTAAGCTTTCATGATATCCAAATACCTTTGGCCCAAGCAGTGAATTGGACTTTTTCCCAACATTCTCAAATACACCTTCCAGGATAGAATCCATTTCAACAGCATGTCCAATAGCTTTGCGGACTCGGGCATCATCGAATGGCTCCTTTTCAACGTTAAACCCAATATATTCTGTACCAAATCCTTCACTGCGGAATATTTCTGCATTTTTGGAGTTTTCCACCGTTTCCATCATTGTGACGGATAAAGGTTCGGCTATGTGAGCTTCGCCTGTTTCAAGCATAGATATCCTTGTTGTTTCTTCAGGGACGATTTTAAAAATGACTTTCTCCAGCTTAGATTGAGTCCCCCAATACTTTTCATTTTTGTTAAAAACAATTTCCTTACCTGGAGTCCAGGATTCAAATACAAATGGACCTGTCCCTACAGGTTCTGCAATAACTTTATTTCCATATTTCTCAAGTGTTTTTGGTGAGATAATGCCGCCTTCATGACTGGCCAATATGGATAGTAAGGGTGAAAAAGGTTCTGATAGTTTAAATTGAACAGTAAATTCATCAACTACTTTTACTTCTTCAACCATTTTGAATACTACAGCTCTTGGAGATGCAACTTCCGGATCTAATAACCGGTCAAATGTTGCTTTGACTGCATCAGCATTAAATGCAGTCCCATCGTGGAATGTAACATTCTCTCTAAGTTTGAACTCCCAAGTTGTTTCATCTAATTGTTCCCACTTTTCAGCCAGCAGCGGCTTGATTTCGGCATTTTTATCCCGACCAACAAGACCTTCATAAATTTTATTATGTGTAACGCTGGCAGCATTGATCGTCGACATAAAATGATGATCTAAATTTTCTGCGTCAGATAACCGGGCTATAACTAATGTTTCGCCGTTTTCAGATGCTGTTCCCTTGGAGTCCTGATTGCTGTTAACTTGCTTTTTAGTCGAACATCCTGAAATAAGGATCACGATCAGCAGAGCTAAGATCACTAACCCCATTCTTTTTTTCACTTTCAATTACACTCCCCCCTTTTTTCAGCCCTAAAGCCTTTGTCTAATTATATAAAATATTCTGATTAATCTATTTCTACTTTCTTTACATGTTTTTAAACTTTTTCTACTACTTATATAAAACGTCGTTGCTAATCAATAGAATCAACAAACCTAAAAGAAGGCGGCATCAATTCATTCTCAGGAAGCTCCTGATAATCTCTTTTTAAATAACCTTTTTTCATTTTCATAAAATATTCTTGCGCTTTTCCTTTTAATTCCTCTAAATCAAGGTTGGGTATTTTTCGGTCTGTCATGACTACTTTCCCATTGATAATGGATAACTTTACATCTCTTCCAGTTCCGCTTACAATCACTGTTCTTAAGGGATCATCTAATACTCCCATATGGAATCCGGCTAAATCAATTGCAATAATATCTGCTTTTGCGCCAGCACAAAGGCGGCCCAAATCTTCTCTTCCCAGAAACTTTGCAGCACCTAAAGTTGCAGCACGGTAAAGATCTGAGTATGCTGAGTCTTTAACTTCTTTATTTACGATCCGGGAAAGCATGCTCCCTGTTCTGATATTCTGGAACATGTCCGGAGGAAACGTATCTGTACCTAACGCTAAATTAATTCCTGACTGTTTATATTTTGCAAAGGATTCCATTGCCTGTCCGTGCCTTCCAATTATTAATGGGCAATGAATGACAGTTGTGCCCGTTTCCCTCAGCAGTGACAAATCATCTCCACCACCAATTTTTGCCCCACTGTAGCCAGCAATAAAATGGGCATGAGGAATCGCCGTTCTGGATCCTAAAAATCCCAGGTTATATAAATGCCTAATTGGCGTTACGCCATATTTCTCAATCATTGTATGGTATTCAAAATCACCTTGGGCTGCATGCAATTTTATCGGAACTTTATAGTGATCACTATATTGCTTTGTAAGGAGAAGACTTTCTTCCGTTTGACTTTCAATCCGCTCCGGGGCAAGCATTCCCCTGACCAAACCATTAAATGAACCATCAAACTCTTCCAAAAAGCGCACAGCTCTTTTTAATCCTTGCCTTCCAGCTTCTTCATCCCAATGAATCTTAATATTGCCATCTGCCTGGACGACCCTTATCCCCGATTGATAGCTTGGACCCAGGTATATACGCAGTCCCAAGTCAGCAGCATGCCTCGCTGCTGAAGCAAGCTCCTCATATGTTTCTGCCCATTTTTTATAATGAACAGAAGTGATTGGCATAGCAGTTGTAATTCCATGAAGGATCAGCTGTGAATAGGCATATAAAGATTTAAAAGCCTCTTCTTCAGCTGTCATAATTTCATGGTGCCCTTGCTTAACATACCTCTCTGACCAAAGCAGATTTTTCTGTCTTGCTGAACTGGCCTCCAAATGCAAGATATCATGATCAATATCGCCTAATGCATTCAAGTCAATGAATCCCGGACTGATTAAAGCGCTGCCGGCATCTATAACTTTATCAGCTTGGCCCGAATAACTATTTCCAACATAAATGATGGTATCATTTTCAAATACAACCTCAGCATTTTCTATCAGGACATGATCTTTTCCATCATATCCAATTACATATTTCCCCTTTAGCCTGGTCTTCATTGATTTTCCCCTTTCTCCACAATATCAGATTCTTTATCATGATCCATACCATCCCCATAGGTTCGTGTGTGACCCCAAAAATATTTCGTTTGCTTCATGTATTTTTCAAGCCCTGCACGCTTAATTGTTGAGTTAGCTTCTTCATTTGCTTCTGCCAAAACTGATCTTTCATCAACGGAGCAGACTGCTCTGTCTTTCATAAGGACCCTGCCATCTACGATAACATGCCCCACATCAGTTGCATAAGCTTGATGGACGAGCCGGTGAATATGCATAAACTCAGGTGTTAAGTGCGGCTGATGCATATTGACAGTTATAACATCCGCCTTTTTCCCCGCTTCAAGAGAGCCCAATTCATCATCCCATCCAATACATTTTGCAGCATCAATCGTAACCATCTCCAGAAGTTTTCCAGGAGGTAAGCAATATTCATCTCTATGAGCTGCCTGATGTATAAATTGTGTTTTTCTCATGGCTTGAAACATGTCAAAGCTAGTGGATGGTGAAGTGCCATCTGTTGATATAGCAACTGTTGTTCCCAGCTCGATCAATTCTATCATCGGTGTGCGGGCATGAATTTGAGAGAATCCAGGAGAGGCACTGACATTTGTTCCGGTTTCAGCTAATATTTTCGCTTCATCAAAGGATATCCCACGGCAATGCTGAAGATGAACATCAGGACCTAAAAGAGCATTCTCCCAATCTTTTACTGCTAAGTGAATCATGCCTCCAAAAGCATCAGAATGGATTCTTGTATTATATTTTCTGGCAATTCCTCTGACTTTCTTTGCTTGGTATAAATCATGCTCTGTTAAATGATGAAGTTTCGCAGGTGAAGTTGGGCCAGATGGTTCAACTGATGTAACAATTACGAAAGGAGTAATAAATGCTCTTGTCCGATCTTGATTGGCATGGTTTAAAGCTTCAATTACTGCTTCAGCACCATTTAACACTTCCTCGTAGGTGACTTCTTTAGTAATTCTTTGACCGTCTATCCACCTGCTGAATGAATGAGGCCATGGCGGATTGCAGGGACCAGTGCAAACAACCTCCCTGACACCAGTTTCTGCATAGGCTCTTGCATGATTGATGGCAAAAACCGGGTCATCCGACCTTGGCATTGAGCCAAGAACAGATACACCTGTTGTTATGCCCGCCTTCAGGCGCTCAAGTGCAGAAAGCTTTCCTTCAAAATACCAGAATTCGTCTGTTACAAAATGCTTATACGTATTCGTCATAATTGGCATCCAAAAATCCAAGCTTTCCATTGCAATTGTCTTAAACATCGAATGGCCGCCATGTCCATGTACATCTATTAATCCAGGCAGGATACAATGATGGCTGCAATCTATCACTTCTTTTGCCTCATACTTTTCCAATAGTTTCTCACTCATATCCACATCCAGGATCCTGCTTCCATTTATGGCAACAGCTCCATCGGTGATTATCCGCCTGTTTTGATCCATAGTAATGACAGTTCCATGAATCAGGAGTAAATCAATCATTTCCTTCTCCCTCACTTCTTTTAACTTAAAGTATAGGAAAAAAGAAAACACTTAACTTTCAGAATTATTACTTATTTTTAAAGTATTTCTACCTATTTTTTATTTTTTTCCTTCCTATAAAGTTAAGCTTCTATTTCACCTTCCTTAATAATTCTTCTAATAATACAATTGCATGATTATTTACTGTATCTTTTGCAGCATATAGTAATGTTAGTTTTTGCTTCTTTGATATCTCGTACAGTTCTTCCATCTTGTGAATCTTGTCTGTCTGTGTGCGCAGTTCAATGAGATACTTTTCCCGAAATATACCGAAAAGTTCAGGTTTATGATTAAAAGATTTTCTAAGCTCGCTGCTTGGTGCAACCTCTTTCTCCCAGGCTGATAAATGTGCATCTTCTTTTTTAATTCCCCTCGGCCACAGCCGATCCACTAATACCCGGTATCCATCAGCCTCTTCATACGGATCGTATACTCTTTTTATAGTAATTTCAGCCATTTCTTCACCACCAGATTATTTTCGCGTTTCTATCTCACTTGTCATTTGCTATAATTTATACAAATACAAATTATACAAAATTTTCTAATTCAATCAAATGTGAGGTGCAAGGAATTTGACAGGTACTATTGCTGTAGTGATGACTTTCTCTATTCCCATCATCGCCATCCTGACTTTTCATACACAAAGACTGGCAAAAATTAAACACAATATGATAAAAGATGAAATCACCCTGGAAAAGCTGAAGCAGGAAAACTTTCTGCTTGAAACAGAGAAAATGAAGCTCGAGCTTGAGCAAATGAAAATTGAAGGTCCTAAGGATCATACAAAAATCATATAAGAAAAAAATCCCCATCTTTAGCAGAAGGGGATTTTGGTTTATATACGATCAATAATTTTTCTGGCAGTTTCTGCCCCATTTTCGATGCAATCTGGAATTCCTACACCATAATAGGAGCAGCCTGCAAGCCATATTCCAGGGTATTCCTGGTCCAGCCTGTTTTCAAGTGCAGCTACTGTCTGCGGATGGGATATCAGATAGTTTGGCATTTTTTCAGTCCATTTCGTCACTTCACTGGCAGCGGGAACAGATGTAATGCCAAGGCTTTTTTCAATATCGGCCAAAGCCGTCTGCAGCAAATCTTCATCGTTCATTTCCTTTAGAGATGCAAAGGCCGGATGGCTGCTTTTATAAAATAATCTAACAAGCAGATTACCGCTTTCTGAGGTATGCTCCCATTTGCGGCTTGTCCATGTACAGGCATTGCAGGTCAATTCATCCGTATTTGCAGTGATGAAGCCTGTCCCGTCTTCAGGCAGCTCGCTGTCTGGAATATCATAAGCAAGATAGATAGAGATTAAGGAACTGTTCTTCAAAAGTTCGAATTCCGCCTTCAGCTCCTCATGATCGAACAGCGCTGCAGCGGCATTATGCGGAATGCTCAGCACCACATGATCGGCCTCCAGGGTTTCGCCATTCGAGAAATCGACTATATATTTACGATCACTTTTCTCTATTTTAACTGCCTTCGTGTTTTTAAATATTTCTGATTCATCCAATTTTTCCTCATAAGCATCTATTAATCCATCCAGACCTTTTTTAAAGGAAAGGAACTTCTTTCCCCCTCCGCTCTGGAACACCTTTTTATTTTCTTCAAAACCTTTAATGATGCTGCCGTATTTTTCTTTATAATCAAACACCTGCGGAAGAGTCGAAGCAATGGTTAAGTCACTGAGATTCCCGGAATATACACCTGAAAGAACAGGCGCAATTTGCTTTTCCACCAGTTCTTTTCCGAAAAAATGCTCCAGGAAATCGCCGATGGAATCGTTTTTTGTAAAGCTATCATTTTTCGTATAAAAATCTTTCAGGGCTTCAACCTTTCCTTCTGCTGAAACAAGAGCAGATTTGGCAAGAGATTCAACACTGGCCGGTATCCCAAACACAGAATCTGCCGGTATCAGCTTCAGCTCACCATCACTGTATATATAAGACAGCCCCGCAGCATTGTAGACAACGTCTTCCTCCAGCCCCAGCTCCTGGATAAAGTTCATCGCATTCGCTTTGCGGGCAACAATCGAATCAGCTCCCGCTTCTATTACAAATCCGCCTTCCCTGACAGTGCGGATTTTCCCGCCAAGCTGTTCTGCTGATTCTGCCAGTACAAGCCTTATATCCTGATCATTTTCTTTTTTCCACTTATTCAGTTCATACATAGCGGACAATCCTGTTACACCGCCGCCTATGACCAATACTGTTTTCACTCGTATGCACCTCAGTTTACATCCAATTCATATATAAAGTGTACCATAACATGAAGTGATGAAAGAATGTGATGGTTTGTACAAATGATGAATTTATTTTTTCAAACAAGGAAAAAACGGAGAACACATCTCTCCGTTTCATTATTACCTGAACCAATTCGCCTGTTCATCCATATGCAAAAAAGGAATGTCCGTATCAACTTCACCAGTTATTCTATTCATTTCAATATCCTGTCCATCGAGCCAATGCCGAAAATCAAAAATACTCGGCCCTCTGTCGCCGCCGAGCGCAAACCAGGCCTTCATCTCCCCCGGCAAATAGGCGGATGTATGAATCGTCCCGGCCCAGCTTCCATAAAGATCCGAGAAAACGCCTTTATCGCTATCATTCAAGAGGCGGAAAGCATCATGTGCATCTAATCGCTCACCCTGATGGCTTTTCATGACATCCAGCCTGCGCAGGCTGTCAGCTAGATGGTTGCGATTTTCATCCTTCATGATTTCAAAATGGTTTGTGCAGGCAGTTGTCTGACGGACCTTTACACCTCTCGGAGATGTTTCCACTGCATAAGTCTCTCCGCTTGTATCATGCACCACATATGTAAAGGAATGACGGTGCGGTATTTCCTTTAGCATCTCAACCGCTTCTTCCACGTTTGCACATGCCTCCAAAATCAGGCGGCCGATCATACAGCAGATAAAGCCATCAGCAGGCTTTTTCCGATTCATAAAATTATATCCAATCACAAGTCCTTTTTCGTTCATGCCATCCATCCGCCCGGTCACCCTCTGGCTGGGGCCAATCATCGCATATCCCTGATCTGTTGGCTGATAAAAAGTATAGCGCCCCTCATAGGTTTTCGGATGGTAATCATAATTGCGGATCAGGTAATCAGCCCCTGTAAGGATGGAACAGCCCGAGCGGACATAATCGAGGCGATAGCCGCCAAACTCCTGCATAACCCGCTCCATCGGCCATTGCAATGCTTCCCGTATCCCAAGCAGTTCATCCCAAATACCAGGGGCAAACCTTGTAATCGCTTTTTTCACTTCTGCTTCATTTATTGAAAATCGCGGCTTTCTTACCTTCCATTGATCCTCCCGATTTTTCACAGAAAGAGAATCCTTTATAAGTTCTCCCTGCATGAAACCAAAATCAAAGTGGGTTCCGCGGAATTGAATTATATCACTGTAAATCTTTTTCAAGGTAAATCCCTCTTCTATTCGTTTCTTTTATTAAGAATAAATGAAGCCTGCATGAAATTCCAGCAGATGGCTTTTAGATATTAATTCACTTCAAGTACCGGACTGCTGCTAGACCAAATAATACTAACACACGATGGACAGGGATAATTGATTACGGTGAAAAACCGGATTCATCTAAAATTCTTTCAGTTTAATGCTATAATACCTCATACTTTTCGGAATTCCTTTTATGGCTAATATTCCGTTATAAATTAAGGATCTTACTCTATACTCTGCAAAGCCATCACCAATTGGCTCATCCAGATGCCCAATCACTTCACCAATTAATCTGGCTGACTTTATAAAACCTTTGTTGCTTTTATGCAGCTTTTTGGCTGACTCGATGATAGATTCATCAAAATAACTCTCTGGTACACTATGTATTTCATTATCTTCCCATATACGCAATACTTCCCTTGTTCTGGAGAGGGACTGCCAATCAGATACAAACCTATTTTTTTCTTCTGCAGATAAAGGGCTTCCTAAGTGTTTTTCCAGCATCATCTTCAGTTTCTCAGGAGCTGCTTCGCCTGAGTGCCTTAAAATGGATTGATGCTTTTTCTCAGGGAAAAGCTCCTTATATGACTGAGCAGTATTAATAACATGCACATTATTTTCTTTGTTTCTTAATAAGTGAAGGAAATATCGTAAACCAGTTTGTTCATCTGCATTGTCAGCTGTCCAGATAACGATCGGTTTTCCCGCTGGAATAGAATCTATCTCTTCAAGTGCTTTAGCTACTTTTCTTTCATATCTCATTTCCAGGTAATCTTCATGCATATTAATGTGATCCATCAGCCATTCTAATCGCTTTTTTCTGCCCTCTTCTTCATGCAGCTTCCAGAGAGGTCCGTTACTAAAAAAATCAGGATAGCCAATGACCTTATTTTCTTTACTAAGCCCAACCTTTAAAGCGCCTGCCGGTGATTCTCCACACACAATATGGTATGTTTCATATTCCCGCTCCAATTTTCTTTCTTGAGAATAAAAGAGTATCCTTTTTTGAATATCATTTAGCAGTTCGAGTATCTCTTCCTGGGAATCAACACTGTTATTCAATAAGTGAACCCGAAGTAATATGTGGAATAGATAGCTCTTCGCTCCCCTCTCCGGGAGTTTCTCAATCGCTTCCCGCAATTCGTCCATCATCATGATCACCCTTTGTAAATGAAATTGAAACCTACCTTTTCTACGAATAAACTTAATGGTAGTTTCATAAAAAGCTGATTTGTTTGCAAAAGGAGTTTAGATCGCTTAAGATTAAATCGCACACGATTAAAAGTAGGAGGTATCCTAATGACAACGGTTTATGATTTTGAAGTCAAAAAAACAAATGGTGAATTGAAATCTTTGAAAGAATATGAAGGCAAGCCTCTGATTATTGTAAACACAGCCAGCAAATGCGGATTAACACCCCAATTCAAAGGACTGCAGGAGCTTTATGAAAAGTATAAAGACAGCGGCGTTGAAATTCTTGGGTTTCCTTGTGATCAGTTCAATAACCAGGAATTCGATAATATTGAGGAAACAACTGAGTTCTGTCAGCTTAATTATGGTGTATCCTTTCCGATCTTCGCTAAAATTGATGTAAATGGTGACAATACGGATCCATTATTTGCTTACCTAAAAGAACAGAAAAAGGGAATTCTGTCTAAAAACATTAAGTGGAACTTTACTAAATTCCTCGTGGACCGGAATGGCCAGGTTGTAGAACGGTATGCACCTACAACTGAACCAGGAAAAATCGAGGATGATTTGACGAAATTATTGTAATGCTAGAGATTAGAATCAGGTGATTATGTGAAAGACTTTTTTACACTGGACAAACAGCTATGCTTTGCTGTTTATGAAACAGCAGGCGAATTTACAAAACTGTATACAAGTGCCCTTCAGCCATTTGGCTTAACCTATCCCCAATATCTGGTACTTCTGGCACTTTGGGAAAAGGATGGCGTGACAGCAAAGGAGCTTGGAGAAAGACTAAATCTTGGCACGGGGACACTCACACCTATGATCTCCAGAATGATTTCTAATGGCTGGCTTCGAAAAGAGCGTTCCAAAGCTGATGAACGCAAGGTGTATATCTTCCTCGAGGAAAAAGCACGCAAAGAAAAAGAGGTTATCACCCAAAATGTCGGAGAGGCCATTCAGGCTTGCAGGATTCAGCTGGAAGAATATGAAGAGCTTATGGAGCTTCTCGGAAAACTTAGATTTAAGTTAAGAAGCAGAGTACTTCGCTGATGCGGAGTACTCTTTTCACAGTTCCGTGTTTAATCCCTGCAAAAAAAGCCATATTAAGGGATAGATAATCGGAAGGGAGCATACGTCATGGAGTTTTTACCAAGAGAGCAAATTATCAATGCATTGCAGGAGCCATTTCATTCCTATTTAGACAAATATGGAATCGACGATATTGGTATTTTCGAGGAAGAAGGCCAGGATCATCACTGCTATATAGGATACACGGTGAAAAAGGCAGGGAAAACTTATCACGTACATAGTCCATTCATTAAAGATGAAAATGGAGGATTAACTCCTGCAAAAACTGAGTGGACAATTGAATCGGATGAACCTGATAGCATTGACCGAAGAGGCTTCAATAATGTAGATCAAGCACTTCAGGAATTATAAAAATTGTTCTGATTTTCACTTTTTGACTTTTGAACTACATTAAATTTAGAATATTTTGTCTATAATGGAATTGTATTAGGAAGGAGTGAAAGGAATGGCTGTTAATGCCTATCTTAATTTCGAGGGAAATACACGCGAAGCAATTGAATTTTATGTAAAGGCTTTTGAACTGGAAATGCCTGAGATTTCAACTTTTGGTGAATCACCGCAAAATCCTGAATATCCTCTTCCAGAGGAAGCAAAGAATTTGGTCATGCATTCAAGCCTTAACATATGCGGCAGTAATGTTATGTTTTCAGATACTTTTCCCGGTATGCCATTTACAGTAGGAAATAACATTAATCTCGCAGTTGTCATTAATGACCTGGATAAGCTGAGAAAGTATTTTAACAATCTGCAGGCAGGCGGCACAGTAACAATGGAGCTGCAGGAAACTTTCTGGAGCAAGAGCTTTGGCCAGTTAACAGATAAATTTGGTATAAACTGGATGTTCAGCCACGAAAGTGAATAAGATACATAGACAAAAATGGAGGCCTGAAGCCTCCATTTTTATTATTCATCCAGCAAATGATGAAGCATCCTTTTCTTATCATCAAAGAATTGTTTCATGATGCGGTAATGATTCGTTTCCTCCAGCTTCTTTTCTGAAATGCCTTCCTCGCTGAATTCATATATCGCTGCCTCCGGATAGGCCATAATGATCGGAGAATGTGTGGCAATAATAAATTGTGAGTGTTCCCTGACCAAATCATGAATTCTTGTCAGCATGGACATTTGCCGCAAAGGAGAAAGTGCTGCCTCCGGCTCGTCCAGGATGTAAATCCCATTGCCGCGAAACCGGTGAAGAAACGTAGAGAAAAACGCTTCTCCATGAGATTGCTCATGTAAAGAACGGCCTCCAAAGGAGTCGATTACTTTTGGTGCGCCACCTTCCCGATCCATTTCCTCAATATTAGAAGCGACATTATAGAAACTCTCTGCCCTTAGAAAAAAACCATCAGACGGCCTATCTATGCCTTTTATCACCTTGAGATAATCTCCCAGCACAGAATGCGAATCGAAGGTTGAAAAGTTAAAATTGAAAGATCCGCCTTCTGCATTAAATCCTAGTGCAACCGCTACTGCCTCGAGCAGTGTCGACTTTCCCATTCCATTCTCTCCAATCAGAAAGGTTACTTTCGGGTGGAAAGGCACCTCATCCATGGTTTTCAAGCTGGGAAGGTTGAAGGGATACTGATTGAAGGAAGGAATTTCTTCTCTTTTAAGGCTAATACCTCTTACATATTGTGAACTTAACAGATCCATAAAAATACCTCATATATTTTATAGTCAGCTATTTGCCATCAGGGCTGAAGCCAGCCTTGGATACACCTAATTGAATGGGTGCATCTTGAAATTCCCGGTCCAGCATTTTAAGAACCACTTTATATGCAGATGGATTATACCATTTCTCCAAACCAAGCTCATCAAAAATCTTGCGGATTCCAAGTCTCTCAGTCCTGCGTCCGCCGCTTCCATCCCCCATCCAAAAATCGTCAATTGTAACTCGATTTGCAATAGACTTAAGTTTTGCAGGAAATTCTCTTGAACAAGGCAGTAACGGGGCTATTGTTGCTTGAGTTATAATTCCTGCATCTTTTATGTCTTTTAGTGCAGCCATTCTTGCCGGGATGGGAGGGGCCGCTGGTGCAAATGCCTTTCTGACTTCTTCTTTGTCTGTCTCGATTGTCATGGAAATTCTGATACTATCTCCGAATTGCTGAAATAAATCAATATCCCGCTTCACCATAGGAGAACGGGTTTGTACATGTAAAAAGTCAGGCTGATTTTTAAGCATAACTTCCAATAAACTTCTTGTCAGTTTTGAGGCATATTCAATCGGCTGGTAAGGGTCTGTGGAAGAGGACATAAATAAAGCAACTTTTCCCCTCTTTTTAGCTTTAGCCAATTCTTTCTCCAAAAGTTCGGCCGCATTTGATTTTATATCAATCCACGCACCCCATTCCTCTTCACGAAAAATGGAAACAGGAAGCTCCCTAACGTAGCAATATTTGCAGCCAAAGGCACAGCCCGCATAGGGGTTCAATGAATGAGTAAAGTTGTCAATTGCACCTTTGGCAGGTGTTAAGATACTTTTTGATATGATTTCTTCAAGATGTATATTCAGGATTATCACCAAATCGAATGTATGTTCTGTCTTAAAAATAACACCGTGATTTCCTGAAGTCAACAATAAAGCACTAACTGCTTAAATAAAAAATGCCTGCCCCACTAATGGGGCCAGGCTTTGCAAAATTACAGCTAACGCTCTAAATTGTTCATTTCTTTATATTAAGTTCCGCAAAATGTTCGATATGGCATGCCGGATGGCTCTGGCAGCTTGCAGTATTCTTCCTGTTCTATTGTATAGGCATAAGGATCCTTCAGTGCTGCAAGAAGCTTTTTCATCACGCTGTAATCCCCTTTGGTAACAGCTGCTTCAAGAGCTTCTTCAACTCTGTGATTCCGGGGGATGACGGATGGGTTGCTCTTCCTCATTAATTCATTCACTGCTTCTTTCGATTCCTTCTGCCTGTTCAGCCTTTCCTGCCATTGTCCATGCCAGTTTGCAAATTCTTGATCATCAAATATCGAAGTTTCCTCAGGCTTGTCTAATGTTAATAAACGGAAGGTGTTTGTATAATCTGCTCCAGACTTCTGCATCATCTTTAGAAGGCTGGTAAATAGGGCTTCATCTTGTGCTTCTTCATTAAAAAATCCGAGTTTTGCCCTCATCCCTGCAAGCCAATGGCTTTGATAAATTTTATTGTATTCCGAAATTGCATCCTGGGCTATATTTACAGCATCTTCCTCATTTTTATGCAGCAGGGGCAAGAGGGTTTCAGCAAACCTTGCCAGATTCCATCCGCCTATATAAGGCTGATTTCCATAAGCATACCGGCCTTCTCTGTCAATGGAACTAAATACGGTTGCCAAGTCATACTTATCCATAAAGGCGCACGGACCATAATCGATGGTTTCTCCGCTAATTGTCATATTGTCGGTGTTCATGACTCCATGGATAAAACCTGTTAGCTGCCATTTCGCAATGAGTGCAGCCTGACGTTTGATCACTTTCTGCAAGAGTGTCTTGTAAGGATTTTCATCGCCTTTAATTTCTGGGTAGTGGCGCTGAATCGTGTAATCTGCCAGTGTTTTAAGCTCATCAACCGGCCTCCAATTTGCCGCATATTGAAAAGTGCCCACCCGTATATGGCTATCAGCCACTCTTGTCAGTACAGCACCTGGAAGCTCAGTTTCCCGGATAATCGCTTCACCTGTTGTTACAACTGCCAGACTGCGGGTAGTGGGAATTCCCAGAGCATACATGGCTTCGCTGATAATGAATTCCCGGAGCATCGGGCCTAGAGCCGCCCGCCCATCTCCGCCGCGTGAAAACGGAGTTCTGCCGGAGCCCTTCAGCTGAATGTCCACCCGTTTATCCTCAGGAGTTACCTGCTCGCCGATCAGCATGGCCCGGCCATCTCCAAGCATATTAAAGTGTCCAAACTGATGCCCTGCATAAGCCTGAGCAAGAGGGTCAGCGTCTTTTGGAACTCGAGAGCCAGAAAGCACCTCAATGCCAGTTTCGCTTGTCAATGCATCAATGTTTAGTCCCAAAAATTTCGCCAGTGGCTCGTTAAGGATCACCAGCTCAGGTGATTGTACAGGATTTGGCTTTACTTTTGAAAAGAATGTCTGCGGCAGCCGTGAATAGCTATTATCAAAATTCCATCCGGTTTCATTAATAGTCGTCATTCTATCTCCTTCCTGTCTGCATGGATTTAGTGTCATTTTCATTTATTATACCCTTTCCGGAGAAACATAGCGGTCTTAATAATCTTCTCTTTTTGTATGTAAAAAAACCTGACGGCCGGGATCGTTAAAATTCTCCAGCAGTCAGGCCTACCCAATCTTATTCACGATGCTCAAAGGTTTTACAGGCTGTTTCCTCTACATCATCAGCTTCTCGGCCATTTTGGCCAATCACATAAATAGAGTCGGCAACGCACTTATCACCTTCAGCCCAATACTTGCAGTTCTCAACATTACATAAAACTTCTACTTCCATTCTTGGCCACCTCCTTTTGGATTACTGATCAATACCCCTTTTCCAAGTGAATTAACCATATGGAATTTAATTCCACACACAGGTGAAATGGCTGGGCTGCTGTTATTTGGAGAGAATTAGGCTTCTTAGTTTTATCGTCATTTCTGGAGAAGTTAGGTAAACAGATTCATCTGTAATATACATGAAGACGCTTTTTTCATTGTCTTCTCCAAGCCACAAATGAATGCCGTGAGAAGGAAGTTCTCCTTTATATTCTACTGCTATATCATACTTAGGTTTACTAATATCTGCATTCCCTGACTGTTTTACAGCAGATGTTATTGCCTTTTCAAATACAGCGATCGATTTTCTATCCTTGAAAGAAATAAAACTTTCTTCATCATTAATTCCGCCTAAACCCTCCGATTTTGAAACTTTGATTTCTCTGACTTCCTCATCCAGCAGGACCATTGTTTCAGCTGATTGACAGCCTGTTATCATTGCAAAAGAAAATACCATGAATGTGCATAATAAAAAAGCTTTCATCCTCATCCCCATTAAAAAAAGGAGGATGGACCGCTTGCCCATCCCCATTTAGAATTCAGTTATTATTTTCAAGATTCTTTGACACAAACGCATCAAGCAATTCGCGCACTTCATCTGTAGACCTAGTGTTCATTAATTGATTTCTTAGTGCACTTGCCCTTGGAAATCCTTTGACATAGATCTTGAAAAAACGGTGAAGAGCCGTGAACGGCCGCAGCTCTAAATGCGAATATTGATCATGGAGATCCATATGCAATCTTAAAAGGTCCAGCAATTCCTCACTGCTATGATCTTTCTTCTCCGTTTCAAAGGCAAATGGATTATGGAATATGCCGCGCCCAATCATAACTCCATCAATACCGTATTTCTCGGCCAGCTCCAAGCCCTTCTGACGGTCAGGAATATCTCCATTGATCGTCAAAAGGGTATCTGGTGCCACCTGGTCGCGAAGTTTCTTAATCTCCGGGATCAGCTCCCAATGCGCAGGCACTTTGCTCATTTCGTCCCTTGTACGCAGATGAATGGAAAGATTAGCAATGTCCTGCTCCAAAATGTGTTTCAGCCAGACCTTCCATTCGTCTACTTCCGTGAAGCCAAGCCTTGTCTTTACACTTACCGGCAAACCTCCTGCTTTGGCTGCCTGGATCAATTCAGCTGCCACTTCCGGGCGGCGGATCAGGCCGCTTCCCTTCCCGTGCTGTGCTACATTGGGTACAGGACAGCCCATATTGATATCCAATCCCTTAAAGCCCAGTTCCGCCATCCCAATACTCATTTGCCGGAAGTATTCAGGTTTATCCCCCCATATATGGGCTACAATTGGCTGTTCATCCTCTGTGAAAGTCAAACGCCCACGCACACTATTAATCCCCTCGGGGTGACAATAACTATCTGAGTTTGTAAACTCAGTAAAAAACACATCAGGTCTGGCTGCTTCACTCACCACATGGCGAAAAACAACATCCGTCACCTCTTCCATTGGTGCCAGTATAAAAAATGGCCGCGGTAACTCACGCCAAAAATTATCTATCATAGTAAAATTCAAATCCTCTCAATATGGGAAACCAACTTTTAATCCCAAAATTAAAAAGCAGAATATCCTTGCTTCTTTTACACTTATACCATGCTTAAGCACTTTTTATCAAACTGATTAAATAATGTAAATTTTAACTGCACAATTTTTGTACAGCTAAAATATCTCCTGCTGACATCCATCCCATTAAACAGTATTCCACTGGCTGAGTAAAAAATAAAGCTTTGATAAAACATTCTAAAAAACAGCAGGGATTAACAGAAAAAAGACCCCGAAACCGCAAAAATATTTTTTACGAAATCAGGGTGGATCAGCAAAAGCTTATGTTTGGGTTACACGTTTAAAACAAGTTGTGTCACACTCTCCACGTGTGCGGTCTGCGGGAACATATCCACAGGCTGTATGCCATTTACTTTATATTTGGGGCTCAGGACCGAAATATCCTTTGCCAATGTAGATGGGTTACATGAGACATAAACCACTTTCTTGGGCTGGACTTTTAAAATAGTCTTTAACAGCTGATGATCAAGTCCTGTTCTTGGCGGATCGACGATAATAACATCCGGACGCCATCCATCTTTTGTCCATTTAGGAAGCCATTCCTCTGCTTTGCCGACAACATATTGGGCATGTTTAATTCCATGGCGGTCAGCATTTTTCTTTGCATCCTCAATGGATTCCCTGATGATATCCATGCCGCGGATTTCCGCTGCCTGATCTGCTACCCATAATCCAATCGTTCCGACGCCGCAGTATGCGTCAGCTACTTTTTCCTTGCCGGTTAAAGCCGCTGCTCTTTTGACTTCATTATAAAGCTTAACGGTTTGTTCAGGGTTCAGCTGGAAAAATGTCCGTGCAGATAGTTCAAACTGCAAATCTCCGAGTGTTTCCTGGATAAAGTCGCTTCCGTCCAGATTCATGGTTTCCTGTCCAAAAATAAGGGAGGTTTTTTCACCATTCACATTTTGTATGATTGATTTTACTTCAGGAAGCTCGCTTTTGATTTTTTCTATTATGATCTCTTTCTTTGGAAGCTCTTTTTGAGTTGTGATCAGTACAATCTGAAGCTCTCCTGTCTGGATTCCCACCCTGGCAACGATTGTTCTTACTATACCTTTTCGGCTTCTTTCATTATAGATTGGGATTCTCAAATCCTGGAGAATCCGTTTCACTGCTTCAGTCGCCTTTGTTGTTTGCGGATGCTGCACCGCACAGTGCTCAATATTAATCAGGCGGTGCGAATTCATGCCATATAATCCGGCAAGCACCTTCCCGTCTTTTTGGCCAACCTGGAACTGGCTTTTATTTCTGTAGCTCCACGGATCTTCCATTCCAATGGTTTCTTTGATATCCAGCTTCTCGGGATTCAGCTTAGTATGGCGTTCTAAAGCTTGAATAATGATATCCCGTTTCTCCTTCAGCTGCTGATCATACCGGAGATGCTGCAGCTGGCAGCCTCCACACTCATGATATACCGGGCATGGCGGCTGAACACGGAATTCCGATTTTTTACGGATTTTTTTTATTTTGGCCTCAGCAAACTTTGGGTTTACCTTTGTTGCTTCTGCTGTGATTTCCTCGCCAGGCAGTGCTCCTGGAACAAATACGACTTGCCTTTTAAAATAACCGACACCTTCCCCATTGATGCCAAGCCTTTTGATTGTCAGCGGAAATGTTTGCTTTAGTTTTAATTTAGCTGTTTGTTCTTGTTTCATGGTGCTTCATCACTCCAAATTACTCGATACTCCTCCACAAATAAAGAGAAGCATAGCTCAAATAAGGATCCCAGCTCTTCGAGAATGTCTCCATTTCCTCAAGAGTCGGTTTCGCTTCTAATTTATATAGTTTTTTTAAGGCATTCTGGATGCCAATGTCTGCAGCTGGAAAAAGATTTGGCCGGCCCAGCCCGAACATCAAGAAGTTTTGAACAGTCCAGGGTCCGACACCGCGCAATTTGATAAGTTTATCATAAATTTCTTCATCTGAAAGGTTTTTAAGCTCGTCAAAGTTTAAATTTCCCGAGGCCGTTTCTTTTGCGATGCCAATTACATACTCAGCCTTTCGTCTACTGAACTGCAGCTCTCTTAATTCATCCACTTTCAGTTCTGCAACTTTTTCGGGAAGCGGATAAAACCACACTCCATCCTTTTCGAATCCAAATGCTTTTACAAACCGTTCTGTTAACGTGTGTGCGAAAGCAAGATTAAGCTGCTGGTGAATAATGCATTTTAATATACAGCTATACGGATCAAAATCAAGAACAATTGGAGTACCATAATGAGCATCGAAAATTGGCTGTAATTCTGTGTTTTGAAAATGTTCGTGAATCCTCTCAAGAGGCAGATGCCATTGAAAAATTTCCGATAAACGCTCTGCTGCTTTTTCTTTAAAAGCGCCATCAGTTCCGGTTATTAAAAATTCCGGCTTATCAGTTGTACCGATTGCTTTTACTTCTGCCACAATCGGATGATGGCTGAGCAGCATAGGCACTTTCACAGACCGATTTTCTATATCAACCTGATTAAGAGGGTCATTCAAAAGCCTGTCCAGTACCAGATCAAAATTATAAGGTCCTTCTACTTGTATCTTTTCCAAGAAGAATCCGTCCTTTATCATTTTCCCCGATTATAGCATTTTTTGCCGTTATTTTACTAAACTTGTTGGACTATATACAAAATAGACCCTGAAAAGTTGGGTCTATTTCATGCAATTTATAAATTTCTGCAGTGTTACCGGCCGAAATTGGGCATTTACCGGCCATCTTTAAAAAAATACCGGCCAAAGCACATAATTTACAGGCCTAATCTTAAGTTTTACGGCCAATATCACTTTGTTGTGCCCATCCAAATTTTTTATCGAAAGCTGGACATTTTGCCGATAAATCCAAGATTTGGCCGATTTATCGGCCAAACATATATCAGTACAGCATCCGCTCCCCAATTGCCTGTTGCCATGTCAGATCATCAAGGCTCTTAAAGGTGTACCCGCGTTTTTTCAAATCCTGTATGGCCTTTTGGAGAGCATCGGCATTGTCCTTTGAAACAGTGTGCAAGAGAAGGATACAGCCTGGATGGATCTGACGCATAATATTGTCGTAAGAATACTGCCAGCCTTTCTGCCGGTCTGTGTTCCAGTCGACAAAGGCCAGTGACCAGAATACATGCGTATAGCCTTCCTTTTTAGCCAAAGCCAAAGTGCGTTCGCTGAAAATGCCTCGAGGCGGCCGCAAATATGCCATATGCTTAACACCTGTAAGCTTTTCGTTTTCAGCACGGACCATTTCAAGTTCTTTAATAAATTTCTCATCGCTCACTCTTGTCATATCAGGATGATGCCAGGAGTGATTGCCTATGATATGCCCTTCATCCGCCATCCTCTTTACAAGATCAGGTGCGCTTTTTAAATAATGTCCTGTTACAAAAAAGGCAGCAGGAACATTTTCCTTTTTCAGAACATCCAAAATTTTCCCTGTATAGCCGTTTTCATATCCATTATCAAATGTTAAATAAATGTCTTTTTTGCTTGTATCGCCTTTATAATAGGAGCCATGTCTTTCAAGCAGTGAGTCGAGCGGCTTTCCTGCTTCGGCCGGCACCTCATTTTTTGCTTTTTTGAATCCCCAGTGAACCGGCGAATTGCCATAATTCGCATAAGCTGTTCCGGAAAAAAACAAAATAAAAACACTCAGGAAGATACTTAATTTTTTCATCTGAGCTCCTCCAATATTTTTTTCTTAGTGTTTGTGAATGAAATAAAAACATTCGCAGGGATCATTGGCAAAAAAATGCACAAAAAAGAGAGGCCGCAAACAGCCTCTCTCCCGTTCATCTATTAGAATACACGTTCTTTGAATTGAGCCAATTTCTCAAGTGAAGATTTATCTACATCCCTATGAAGACTGTTCCCGTGGGAATCCATCGTCACAACTGCAGTAAAGCCTTCAACCTTCAGGTGCCACATAGCTTCCGGAATACCGAATTCCATGAGGTCCACGCCTTCAACCGACTTGATGCAGTCAGCATAATATTGTGCAGCACCGCCGATTGCATTTAAGTAAACGCCGCCATGTTCCTGAAGTGCTTCCAATGTTTTTGGCCCCATTCCGCCTTTACCGATAACAGCACGGATGCCGAACTTTTTCATGATATCTCCCTGATATGGCTCCTCACGAATACTTGTAGTCGGTCCAGCGGCTTTTACATGCCACTTGCCGTCTTCGTCCTTCATCATGACCGGGCCGCAGTGGTAAATGACCTGCCCATTAAGATCAACTGGTGCATCATGGTCCATCAGGTGATGGTGGATGGCATCGCGGCCCGTGTACATCATGCCGTTGATCTGTACCACATCACCAACCTTAAGGTTGCGAATCTGTTCTTCAGTGATCGGTGCTTGCAATGATACGATGTTTGTTTGCTCTGCTGTTTCTGCTGCTGCCGCTGTCTCAAGTTCGGCTTCAGAAGCACCAAAGTCGATATGCTCGCCTTCCTGATACATCCATTCATTAATTTCACCTGTTTCCATGCTGATTGCTGCGCCAAGGCGGCGGAACGCCCAGCAATTATAGGCAACAGATACGAAGAAGCTTGCCGGAATACGGTTCATAACACCGACTTTACAGCCTAAAAGCGTGGTTTCCCCGCCGAAGCCCATTGTTCCGATTCCTAACTCATTTGCATTCTCCATCACGTAATCCTCGAGTTTGCGGAGATCTTCATTAGGATTTACATCATCTACAGAACGAAACAGCTGCTCTTTCGCCAGGTCATAGCCTGAAGAGCGGTCTCCCCCGATGCCGACACCGATAAAGCCGGCGCTGCATCCCTGTCCCTGCGCCTGGTATACAGAGTGCATGATGCATTTGCGGATTCCATCTAGGTCGCGTCCAGCTCGGCCAAGGCCTTCAAGTTCGCAGGGAAGGCTATATTGGATATTTTTATTTTCACAGCCGCCGCCTTTAAGAATCAGGCGGGCGTCTATATAATCTTGTTCCCATTGTTCAAATTTAATGACAGGTGTTCCGTAGCCAAGGTTGTCCCCGCTGTTGGCGCCAGTTAAGGAATCAACAGAGTTCGGGCGAAGCTTTCCGTCCTTAGTTGCCTGGGCGATTGCGTTTTTGATTGCTTCCTTCATGACCAGCTGGTTAGCACCGACTGGCGTCTTGATTTTGAAAGTCGGCAATCCGGTATCCTGGCAAATTGGCGACACATTATCATCAGCCATTTTAATATTATTCGTAATGGTATCTAAGCTCATCGCTGCTCTAGTGCCGGCATTTTCTCTTTCTTTCGCTGATTTGATTGCACGGCGCACATCACGCGGAAGATTAGTGGATGTCTCAACAATCAGCTGATACATGCTTTCCTGAAATTTGTCGATATTCATTGCTTTAGTCCCCTTCCCTTTGTTCCCTATATAGCTCATATCTTTTATGAAAATTACAATTATTAATCGTAATCATTATACTCCTATCTGATGCGTATTTAAAGACAAAGGTTGCAATCGTTTACAGGATGAAAGAGGGAATTTCCAAAGCAATTTTCATAAAAAAAGAGCCCTCAGGCTCCTGTTTTAATCGCGGTTATTAAATTCACGGCATTTGGATTCGAGGTCATCGATCATAGCAATTAAACGGTCGATGTCTTCGATTTCGGTGTCTTCCGGCTCAATAGCTTCCAGTACGTCCAGGAACATATTTAAGCGCTGTTTTAGAAAAGTAACCTGTGAATTCTTATCTTGAATCGGACTGCCCAAAACGTTCTCTCCTTTCGTCTCGATTACATCCTACATGAAATTAGTTATTTCAGCAAATAAGTATTTTTATTTAATATACCCTTCAATTGCCTCCCTGCAACATGAATGGAGATAAAAATCGTCCGTTTTTTTTCTTCCTATAAAAGGAATAAAACCCATATATAAGGGAGGCAATCATGTTTTTTCCAGCTGGCAAGATTTATGGAGAGTTCTTTCAAATGGATCTATAAGCTATATTTTTCTGATTCTGTTCCTGAGACTATCGGGAAAACGTACTTTAACAAAAATGAATGCATTTAATTTAGTGGTAAGAGTTGCCCTTGGGTCTACCCTGGCGACTATTTTCCTTAACAAACAGGTATCACTTGCAGAGGGTCTGACTGCATATGCACTTTTGATCGGCCTATATAGTAGCCTGGCTTTCTCTTCATTCAGCCACATTCAATAAAGCAAGTCCTGACCTGCTTTATTATCAAGGTCAATTCATAGGGTCAGCCTTATATAAAAACAGGGTTTTGAAATCAGTAATTATGCAGGCTATTCGTTCCAATGGGTTTTCCTCAATGGAAGATGTGGAAGCAGTTGTATTCGAGACTAACGGCAGTATGTTAGTCATTAAAGGAGCAGCTCAAACAGCAAAACGAGCACACTATCTGATATTGATCCAAAGAAAAGCTGATGCCAGGCGGCATCAGCTTTTTATTTGCTCCTCTGTAATTCCGGCTGCCTTTCCTTCACGGCTGGAGTCAGCCGCACCATATAGACGCCCTTTCTCCCGGTCAATCTGAATGGCCTGAACATTCCCGATTCGGCTTGGCTTATCTCCAAATTCAAATCCGCTTGACTCCATTTCGCCTTTGGATTCCATGCTTATTCCCGGCTCCCATTCAATGAGCGGGCCTGTTGTGGCAAAGATTCGGGGCTCTTCAATGGCTTCCTTTAAATTCATTTTATGGTCAATGATATTCACGATCGTCTGAAAAACCGAGCCAATAATGGTCGGTCCGCCTGGTGAACCAAGAGTTAGTACGGGCTGGTCATCCTTAAATAAGATCGTCGGGCTTTTGCAGCTGACCGGCCTTTTGTCCGGTTTTGGTTCATTGATTCCGCCAGGGTTGGCATCAAAGTCTGTAAGTTCATTGTTTAATAAAAATCCGTAGCCCTTTACCATAATCCCTGACCCAAATGGATGCTCAACGGTTGATGTACATGCGGCAATATTGCCCCATTGGTCAATAACCGTGAAATGAGTTGTTTCGCTTTTCTCTAAGTCATCCGGCTGGCGAATAATCTGCTTTGGTTCGCCTCCTTGATATTTCCAGGGGTTTCCAAAATCTATTGCATCATTTCTCCTTTTAAAATTTATAGCTTTTACCCTTTCAGCAATATAATCATCATGTAGCAGGCCTTCAATAGGGAGATCAGAAAATTCCGGATCCCCTGAATAGGCAACTTTGTCCGCAAAAGCCAAACGCATAGCTTCGGTTATCAGATAATACTTTTCCCAGGACTTTGCGTCATATTGGCTTAAATCAAACTTCTCCAGCATTTTAAGAATTTGGATAACGGTTACCCCGCCTGCACTGGGAGGAGCGGACGAAGCGATCTTATAGCCTTTATACTCGCCCCATATCGGCTCATCAATGGTAAGCCGGTAATTTTTCAGGTCCTCCAGCGTCATAAAGCCGCCTTCTTCTTTTAACGTTTCTACGATGGCTGCAGCTATCTCTCCTTCATAAAAGGAGGCTATTCCTTCTTTTTGCATGATCCTGAATGTCTTGGCTAAATGATCCTTGACAAGTCTGTCACCTTTCTTTAGAGATTTGCCTTCCGGAAAATAAAAAGCTTTGGCTTCCTCACCCAGCCTGTAATGAAAGTTCTGAAGAGCTTCCTCCATTACCCAGTTCACTTCAATGCCGCTTTCTGCGGCTTCTATTGCCGGCTGAATCAGATCGGCTAATGACTTTGAACCGTGTTCCTTTACAGCTGAATCCATAGCTTTTAATATTCCCGGGATTCCTACTGCTGTTCCATGCGTAGAGCGTTTGCGAAAATCGATTACTTCCCCATTGTCATCGAGGAACATTTCCGGATGCACACCTTTTGGCGCCCTTGTGTGTCCATCATATATTTTTACATCTTTCTTTTTATTGTCGTAAACCATTAAAAATCCGCTTCCGCCAATGCCTGTCATCATTGGTTCTACTACATTTAATGCAAATTGGATGGCAGCTGCAGCATCTACTGCATTGCCGCCCTCCCGCAGTATTTTTTCACCTATATCTGTGGCAACTGAATGAGGACTGACTACCATCCCTGCAGTTCCAACAGCTGTTTCTCTTTCGTAAGATTGTTTTTCCATATCCTTTGATAATGATTTCCCTCGTCTATAACCCATAAATGTAACCTCCAAAAAATGTCCTATACCTATAGTTAAGGGTTACCCCCTCCGTGTATATATAAAACAACCATCATTAGGAAACAGAACCAATAAAAAATCCTCCACTCATAAGAGCAGAGGAAATTTTATATTATTAATTAAAGGTTATTGCTGTTCTTTTGAGTCTCAGGACTATAGGTGACAGCACTTTCGCCACGCTCTACCGGGAAAGCAGTTTCTGAACTGCTCACTGAACTTGCTGCCTGGTTGTTCGAGCCAGTGGAATTTCCACCGTTCTCAACAGGGCTTTCCATTAATTCTGAACCTGCTTCCTTTACTTTTGACCCGATATCAGCCAGCTCGCTTTTTGCTTCCTTTGCTGTTGTCATGGCTTCATTAGACACTTCTTTTACCATATCCATGTTGCCGAAAACATCTTCGTTGACACGCTGGTACAAACTCTGGGCATCTTTAATGGCCTCTTTAAGAGTATTGGAAGCACTCTTAAACTGGTTAATCATATTATCCTTTACATCACCAGGATTTTCTTTCACTTCAGAAATAAGATTTGCAGAAGAATCCTTTAGATCCATCGCTTTCGTTTTTACTTTTGTTCTTGTTGTACTATCCAGCATTGCTAAAGCCCCGCCAATAATACCGCCAATGACAATCCCTTTCATCAGCTTGCTGTTTGATCCGTTATCATGGTCATAATTCATATCCTGTCCATAATCTGATCTTAAAGCAGTTGTTGTGTTTGTTGTATTATAAGTGTTATTCTGTTCCATGTTAAATCCTCCTCTTAAGTTAAAAAGTGTTTCGCGTTTGTTATTGAGTTAATTCCCGCATGAGGAGAAATTAAACGTTTTTATTTCATTTTTACTCCAAACTATCGATTGACATGGGATATGAAAGATTAAATAATGACAAAGGACTTAGATTTAAAAGGAGATACATATGAAAACACAACTTTCACCTATCACACCGGAAAATGATCCATGGGAAGCTTATTCCGATATCGATCAGCACGGAAAATTGGTGCTTTCAAATATTGAATTCACAACCACTGTATTATGCAACATGCGCTGTGAACACTGCGCTGTCGGCTATACACTTCAGCCCAGGGATCCCGATGCCCTGCCCATTGATTTGATGCTTAAGAGGCTGGATGAAGTTTCTCATTTAAGCTCACTGAGCATTACCGGCGGGGAGCCGATGCTTTCAAAAAAATCGGTTAAAAATTATGTTGCGCCGCTGCTTCGCTATGCGCACGAAAGAGGGGTCAGAACACAGATTAATTCTAATCTGACACTGGAGTTAGCCCGTTATGAAGAAATCATTCCATATTTGGATGTCCTTCATATTTCTCATAACTGGGGAACTGAGGAGGACTTTATCGAGGGCGGCTTTGCGATGATGGAGCGAAAGCCGACGATAGAGCAGCGTCAGCGGCTCTTTTACAGGATGATTGAAAACAGCAGGGAGCTCGTGAAAGCGGGGGTAATGGTTTCTGCTGAAACAATGCTCAACAAACGGACATTACCTTATCTTGAAAAAATTCATAAACAGATTATAGAAGAAATGAACTGTCAGCGCCATGAGGTCCATCCAATGTATCCATCAGACTTCGCCTCATCATTAGAAACATTAACTCTTGAAGAAATGAGATCAGCCATCCATCATCTGCTGGATATCCGGGATGAGAATACATGGATGCTGTTTGGCACCCTGCCCTTTTATGCCTGCAGCAGCAATAAAGAAGACCTGGATCTTTTAAGAAGACTGCATTCATCAAATAATGTAACCGTCCGGAATGACCCTGACGGAAGATCACGGCTGAATATAAATATTTTCACCGGCGATGTCATTGTCACTGACTTTGGCGATACACCGCCGCTGGGAAATATCCAAACAGATCAGCTTGAGGATATTTATCAAAAGTGGAGCAAAACAGAACTCGCTGATTCTCTGAACTGTCATTGTGCGGGGGTTAGATGCCTTGGCCCTAACGTTCTTGTAAAGAACAGCTACTATAAAGAAACAGATTTCAAAACAAGACGTTCGAATATCTAATAGATTAAGCCAGCCTATATGTCAGGCTGGCTTTTTTATTATCTAGGCCTTTCTGAAACAAGAAACCCAAACGTCACATGATCCTGAATCGGAATCCAGGCACCTATTCCCTGTGAAGTGACATTTTTAATGACAATCATTTTCTTGCTGCCTTTCAGCATCAAATACACTTCTCCATACGTTACTTTCCCCTTTTCATTGATTGCGGGAGCATAGCCGTATAGATACCCTAATCTTTTGGGCGGAATGTTATAGATATGATCTTTTTTGGTGCCTGCTCCAACAATCGTTTCAAAAGCAAGAGGCAGACCGGATTTCTCCATGGCTTTGAGAAGCATCATCTTTTTTACATCCTCGGCATTGGGAACCTTGGCAGTCAGACCTCCACGGACAACCTTTTGGGCTTCCTGAACATAATGAATCTGGTATGGGGCCTTGCCGCCGCGGTTGTCGAAATAATTCGTGTTAATCCTCTGATATTCCCAATTAGGGGAGGTTTCAGCAGACTCATAATTAAGCGGCCACTGACCGAGATATACGATGGCCCTGTATCCAAGTGCGAACGGAGTACTGCTCACAGAGGTTTCATTCAGCATCCGAATGAGATCCGGATTTTCGATTTTAACCTTGGATGAATCAATGAGCTGCTGGGTTAATTCACTCGGCTGGAGTGTCGGCATATCCTGAGCCGGATTAGGATACGTATTTTCCTTTGTAACATTCAGCACCGAATTAGGGACAACAATGGCCTTCGGCGGCTGTTTTGCCGATTTCTCAGTCCCTTTCTGCGCTTCTGCGGCCGGATGGAATGACAGTATTAATATAAGACCTAAAAAAAGAATGCTTACGTATTTTTTCATGATGTCTTTCTCCTTTCAAGTCACAATCTTTTTAGGTTGATATTAGTTTTTTCGGAGAAAGTGGATATTATCCGTCCCGTGAAAAATAACGGAGGGATTTGAGGAGGAATCAGCAGCAAAAATATTTCATTTGTAATGATTTTGTAAAAATCTGAATATTTACAAATATCTAATAATGTTTTATAATAGGCTTACTAAACTAAAGGAGGGCAGTGGAAATCAACCCCACTACTATGTAAAAGGAGGAGAATCGTTTTTTTGTTAAGTCTTCTGCAAGTCATGATAATGGTCAAAAATCAGCGTAAAGGTTGGTGATCAATGACTGAAAGCGAACAGAACCATTCTCTGAAAAACATAATCCTTTAAAAAAGTACTTAAATACCCATATAAATAACCGGCCCTGAGATTTTTTCAGAGCCGGTTTTCTGTTTGGTCATGACTATAAAAGATAAAATCCGATTCCCATTATAACGTAAGCTGCCAGCAGAGTGGCGCCTTCGAACCAATTGGTTTCCCCATCATTGCCAATGACAATCATAAGCAGCACCGCTGTCACCATGGCAATTAACTCAGGCAATGTAAAGACAAGAGGCATTGCAGCCGGGAACAGCAATGAAAGCAGTACAAGAACAGGTGCTACAAACATCGCAACCTGCAGCGTGGAACCAACAGCAATTTCAACAGCTATATCCATTTTATTTTTATAAGCCATAATGATGGCAGAAGCATGCTCAGCCGCATTTCCCACGATTGCCACAATGACCACCCCAATAAACAATTCCGTCCAGCCAAACGCTTCTCCAACTTCTTCGAAGGTGTGAACCAGATTCTCTGATACATAAGCAACCGCAATGGTAGAAATGGCAAGTACAGCAATGGCTTTTCCTTTGCTCCACTCCGGAGTTTCCTCCTCATGAGAGCTTCTGTCATCCTCTTTTGATTGATAAACGCCCCGGTGAGTGACCAGTTTGAAGAACAAAGCCGCTAAATAAAGAGCTATTAATATGACAGAGATGCCAATGCTGAAAGTTATCGTTTCAGCTTCATCCATGGTCATTGAAAAAACTTCAGGAATCACAAAAGCCACAATGACGGCAAACATCAGAAGTCCTGAGTTATGACGTGCATCATATACATTAAAGGACTGGGTCTTGTATTTAACTCCTCCAACGAAAAATGAAAGGCCGGCCACTAACAGTAAATTTCCCAATACGGACCCTGTCAGTGAGGCAAGAACAACACTAATCAGGCCGGCCTTTAAAGCAAAAATCGAAATGATCAGTTCAACCGCATTTCCAAAGGTGGCATTCAGCAGCCCTCCAATTCGGGGGCCGGTTACTATGGCAAGGCTTTCTGTCGCCCTTCCCATATAGCTGGCCAATGCGATAATGGTGATGCAGTAGATCACAAACAGCAAAATATTGGACCAATGCATCAATGTTCCGATGACAGACAGGGGCACACCTGCAAACGCCAATACCATGAAAACTTTATTAGTCATATCTTTTTTCTCCTTACGTTTTAATATTTTTAGTATTGCCTGCTCATTCACGCCTATGTGATTATATGCAGTAAGTTTATGTAAAACGTTTCTTTCTCTTTAGCCGCTTTCGAAAAAATTCAAACTTGAAGCAGGATTTAGGCATTTTAAAAACAGGGAAGAAATTTAGCTTTTGCTGTCCGAACACAGGGCGACTTGGGACACAATCCACGGTTCTTCCTCTTCTCTTGTCCGAACTCGGGGCGACTTCCGACACAATTCACGGTTTTTCCTCTTCTCTTGTCTGAACTCGGGACGACTTCGGACACAATTCACGATTTCCCCTCTTTTTCTGTCCGAACATAGAGCGACTTCGGACTCAATCCACGGTTTTTCCTCTTCTCCTGTCCGAACATAGGGCAACTTCGGACACAATTCACGATTTCCCCTCTTTTTCTGTCCGAACATAGGGCGACTTCGGACTCAATCCACGGTTTTTCCTCTTCTTTTGTCTGAACTCGGGGCGACTTCGGACTCAGTCCACGATATTTCTTCTCCTCCTGTCCGAACTTAACCGCTAATTCAGACTTGAAGACAACAAAATACCCCAATCACCAGGCGATTGGGGCTACAATGAAATAAGTTTTTTAAATAATAACTAAAGCTGCTAAGAGAGCAGCCTTCCGGGTTACTTTATAGCTTTTTTTGCTAAGGCCAGAATGGTCATATCATCCATTGGCGGATTATGCAGGCCGGCACGCACATCCCTGTAATATCGCTGCAGAGGATTTTTTGCTGATAAACTGCGGGCACCTGCCACACGCATGGCCAAATCGACTACTGCTATGGCTGCGTTTGTTACAGCCAGCTTGACTGCTCCCAATTCAGGCTGCATCCTGCTTCTGGCTTCATCGTTTGCTTCATCCCATTTCTTTGCAACTGAATAGAGAAAATGGCGTGCTCTCATGAGTTCAAGCTCCATCTCGCCAATTTTTTGCTGAACATTTGGCAAATCAATGATTGCACCACTAATGCTGTTCGGGGAATAATTTTTGGCAAAGGTAATGGCATAATCTTGAGCCGCTTGTGCAATGCCTAAATAACAGGCCGGTATATGGAGAAGCCAGCCAGCCGCTCCTTTTTTTCCAGGCTGAAACAGCTCGACTAGCGCGTCCTGCTTCACTCTTACATTTTTTAAAAGAAGATCATGGCTCCCCGTTCCTCTCATGGCAATGCTGTCCCATGTTTCCTCTATTTCCAAGCCTTCGGAACTTCTCGGAATTAAAAAGTTTCCTATTTCCCCGCTTTCTTCAATCGTGGCGCTCACATTGAAGTAATCAAGCACAGGGGCCATGGTTGTAAAGCTTTTCCGGCCATTAATGATCCAAAAATCCTCTTCTTTTCTGGCAGAGGTAATTGGCTTTCCTCCCCTTGTAGGGCTGCCCGTCTGAGGTTCTGATGCACAGTTATTCATTAAAGCCCCCTTTTTTACTTCTTCACATAAAGCCCTAAATACGGATTCATCCCAGTTGTTTTTCTCGCCCAGGCTTTTGATAATGCCCATATGCCAGCCAATGGATAAGGCTGTGGAGCCATCTCCTTCAGCAATCTTTTCCTGGAGACGCAGAAATTCAGAAAGGGAGATTTCCTTTCCTCCATATCGTCTGGGGACTGTTAATGATGTATATCCCGATTCTTTAAGTTCTTTTATATTTTCAAAGGGGAAAAGACCCTCTTCATCATTTTTGCCAGCTCTTGATAAAAACGTTTCCGAGAGTTTTTCCATGAGCTGGATTCTTGCTTCGGCTGTATGTAAGTCTTGGAATTTCATTGCGGGGCACCTCACTTCTAATTTTCAATTCTTATTATTTTTATAGGAATTATTATACTATTTTTCAGTTACCCTTCACAAAGATACTGATGAAAAGCTTGCCTATAAAAAAAAGAAAGAGGCATCCTCTTCCTTGTTTGCGTTTTAAATAAGTTCAAATGTCTCTTCTATTTCAATGCTTCCTTCCACTGAGCGCACCATTGAACAATTTTTTCTAGTCAATTCCAATGCTTTGTGAAGTTTCGCTTCATTTAAGTCAGTTCCTTTTATGATGAAATGAATATGTACTTTCTCTACACGGTCAGCGACTTCAGGATTTCTTTCCACATTGGTTTTTATTTCGATGTCTTCGAATTCCATGCGCATTTTTTTCATGATTTTCCTCAATACACCCCCGCTGCACACAGCCAGCGAAGCGACAAGCAGCTGGTACGGTCTGAAGCCATGCTCTTCATCCCCAGCAACATCCAGGCGTCCAAATGGCAAATCGGTATAAAAGCCTGCTTCTTCCTTCATTTTAAATTCCATGGTATTCGCCCCTTTTTATCTTATTAATATTAGAGATTACACTATTTTATCTACAAACAAAAATATTATGACCAGCAACTTTCTCTTGCCAAGATTCTCTATTCCCGATACCATCATTTAGGAGACATTTATATTTCACGTCAGAAAATGAGGTTTTAATATGAATAAAGAAACAATGCGTTTTTGGATTCTCATCAGCATTGTGGCCATTTCAGGTTTCAGCCAGGGAATGCTGCTTCCTTTAATTGCAATTATTTTTGAAAATGACGGCATTTCCTCCAGCTTGAATGGTTTGAATGCAACAGGTTTATACATTGGGATCCTGCTCATCTCTCCTTTTATGGAATATCCATTGCGCAAATACGGCTACAAGCCTGTTATCATCCTTGGAGGTTTATTAGTGGTGGTATCTCTCATCCTGTTTCCTCTCTGGAAATCATTTTGGTTTTGGTTCATTCTCCGGCTTTTAATCGGAATTGGCGACCATGCCCTGCACTTTGGCACACAGACATGGATCACATCCTTCTCACCTGAAAACAAGCGCGGCCGGAATATTTCATTATATGGACTTTTCTTCGGGGTGGGTTTTGCAGTAGGTCCATTAATGGCTCCGCTTGTCAAAATTAATGAAACCATGCCGTTTGTCCTTTCTTCCATACTATGTCTAATCGCCTGGCTGTTCTTATTTACATTGAAAAATGACTTCCCTGAACAGGCCATTGAAATCAACTCATTCAGGGAAACAATGAAACGTTTTTCAAAAGCCACAAAATATGGATGGGTTGCCTTCTTGCCTGCACTCGGCTATGGGTTCCTTGAAGCCTCCTTGAACGGCAGCTTCCCTATTTACGGCCTGCGCATAGGACTTGAGGTTTCAAGTGTTTCCCTTCTGCTCACTTCATTTGCAATCGGCGGAATCATATTCCAGCTTCCTTTAGGGATCATGAGTGATAAATTCGGCAGACGCAACGTATTAATGAGTGTTCTTTTTATCGGGTTTATCAGCTTCATCGCCGCAAGCATGCTCGAAGAATTGGTCTTTGCTCTAACAGTTTGCTTATTCATTGCCGGTATGGCAGTCGGATCAACCTTTTCACTTGGCATCACCTATATGGCAGACTTAATGCCTAAAAACCTGCTTCCAACCGGCAATCTCCTATGCGGAGTAGCATTTAGCATTGGCAGCCTGATTGGCCCCTATTTCGGCGGCCTTTTCATTGAATTATTCAAATCCATAAGCTTCTTCAATATTATCAGTGTCATGCTTTTGATTATCTTTGGTGCAGTCACATTGTTTGGGAATAAACAGCAGGTATTGGAAAAGAGCCAGTCATTCTAAGCATTGTAAAGCAGTTTAATATTGGTGCGGGGTTTTTAAAATTGGAGCGGAAAGCAAGTACCCGCAGCGGAAATCGAAGTGCAAAATTCATAAGCTAAATAAATTTATTTAATTTTTATAGAGACCGTTTAACTTTCCTTTTCATAGGCTATATAGTAATATAAGTGTAATAGAATACAATATTTGCATAATGCTAGCTGCATTACCTGATATTACTGGATTTTAACGCTGTCACCTAATTGGTGGCAGCTTTCGTCGTTTTTTAGGGGTATTGAATGTGATTATTCTTCTCAATAAGACAACTGAAAAAACTTTAAATTCATTTTTAGGAGGACAAACGATGAGTATGGAGGCAAAGGCTTTGCTTAAAAGCAGCACTGCATCTGAAGAAAATCTTTTAGAAAAAATTAAACCACATGCTGAACTGATTGCCGCTCTTCTAAGCGGTGTATTGATTCTGGCAGGCTGGTTATTAGACCGAAGCAATATGGAGGCTGCATCGATTGCCGCTTACCTGCTTGCTTTCATTATAGGCGGCTTTGCGAAAGCAAAAGAAGGTATTGAAGAGACCATTGAGAATAAAGAACTGAATGTTGAAATGCTGATGATTTTTGCTGCGATCGGGTCAGCCATTATCGGGTATTGGACAGAAGGTGCAATCCTGATATTCATCTTCGCCGTCAGCGGCGCTTTAGAAACATACACCATGAACAAGAGCCATAAAGAAATCTCTTCCCTCATGGAACTTCAGCCGGAAGAAGCCTTGAGGATCATAGATGGGGCCGAGGAACGTGTGCATGTTTCTGAGCTGAAGATTGGGGATTTAATCCTGGTGAAACCAGGTGAACGTGTTCCATCAGATGGAACGATTGTAAAAGGCCATTCATCATTGGACGAGGCAGCCATCACGGGTGAATCACTGCCAGTTTCCAAAGGTGCAGATGACCAGGTATTTGCCGGTACTGTGAATCTGAACGGATCGATTACCGTTGAAATAACAAAACCAAATAATGAAACTCTTTTTCAAAAAATCATTGAGCTGGTCCAATCTGCCCAAAGCGAGAAATCTCCTTCACAGCTTTTCATTGAAAAGTTTGAAGGAACCTATGTCAAAGTGGTTTTGGCTGTTGTCGTTTTAATGATGTTTGCTCCTCACTTTCTTTTAGGATGGAGCTGGACAGAAACCTTTTATCGGGCAATGATTCTGCTTGTCGTCGCTTCACCTTGTGCCCTGGTTGCATCGATCATGCCGGCAACCTTATCCGCTATTTCGAATGGTGCGAAACACGGCATTCTGTTTAAAGGAGGCGTGCACCTCGAAAACTTAAGCCATCTTAAGGCAATCGCCTTTGATAAAACCGGCACCCTGACAAAAGGAAAACCGGAAGTTACCGATGTAATAGTCAAGGATGGTCTTTCCAGGGAAGATCTGCTTTTAAAGGTAGCTTCCATTGAGAGTCATTCAAACCACCCGCTTGCAAATGCCATAGTCAAATATGCTAAAGAAACACTATCAGAATTCCTTGTTCGTCCGGAAAGCATTGAAGATGTTACCGGATTTGGAGTCAAAGCCAAAGTTGATCAAGATGAATGGAAAATCGGCAAAGCCTCTTTTGTCGGTAAAACAGAGGCCAAGGCATTTGCAGAAGCTGCTGCCGATCGAATGGCAAGTGAAGGAAAGACTGTTGTGTTTGTACAGAAAAATGATGAAGTAATCGGCCTTATTTCCCTCAAGGATGTTGTCCGCGAAGAGACGAAGCAGGCAATAGACCTATTGAAGCAGCAAGGGATTTACACCATCATGCTTACTGGAGACAGCCAGACCACGGCCGCAGCGATTGCCAGCGAAAGCCATGTGAATGAGCATATTGCCGAATGCCTGCCTGAAAACAAAGTGGAGCATTTAAAAAAGCTCAAAGAAAAATACAGCAATGTCGCCATGGTCGGTGACGGAATAAACGATGCCCCTGCCCTTGCAACGGCAAATGTCGGAATTGCCATGGGCGAAGGAACGGATGTAGCGCTTGAAACAGCTGATGTTGTCTTAATGAAAAATGACCTGCCAAAAATTGCGGAAGCCATTGAACTTTCAAGCCGAATGAATCGCATTATCAAACAAAATGTCATCTTTTCTATAACGGTCATTATGTTTTTAATTGCATCCAACTTCCTGCAGATACTTGACCTTCCTTATGGAGTAATCGGCCATGAAGGGTCTACCATTTTAGTTATTTTAAACAGCCTGAGGTTATTGAGATCATAAGAAAAAAGCCTGGGAACTCAGTTTCCCAGGCTTTTATTATGTCTGGCGCAAGCAGCCTGCCCCCTCGAGTTCACAAACCAATCCTGCCATATAGGCAAAGGACGACTTTCAGGCTCGTCTTGTGCTTGGGGCCCCCAGGATGGGGGTCATGCAGACGTTGCCACAGGTCGTGGTGTCCTTAGTCTGCGGTCCTACGTGGTAAGGCGCTTACGCCTTTCTTTTTAATGGTAGCCGTTCTGCCCGTTAGCAGATCCGGATGTTTTTTGTTTAGGTTTATTTTTGCCTTTTTGCTTTGTGCCGCCGTCTTTTTTCGTGTGTTTTGTCATTTCGATGCCCTCCTGAAAATTCATTTTCCCCCATTACTATTGTGCTACGGAGAGAATGTTTTTAAGAAGGAAACTTTTTCATCAGCAATCCTCTTTATTGATCTTAGAATTGATGGCATTGATTTCCCCGCCAAGAATGATAATAATGCCGGATATGTAAAACCAGATCATAAGCACGATAATGGCCCCAATGCTTCCATATGTCGCGGAAAAATTGCCGAAGCTGCTGACATAGTATGAAAAGGCAAGTGATGACAGCACCCATCCGGCTGTTGCAAAAATGGCACCAGGTACAACACTTATACACCTTAATTTTTTATTGGGGGCAATCCAGTATAACCCTGTAAACACCACAAAAAGAATGAATGGACTCACTAACCAGCGGACCATATTCCATATCGCCAGAAATTGGCCTGACAAACCAAATTCCGAAGAAATAAACAAACCAATCTGTCTTCCGAAAACAGGAAGGAGCAGAGCCAGAACAAACACAAAAATCATGGCAAACGTAAGTAATATCGCCATCCCGCGTGCAATAATAAAATGACGGGTTTCTTTTACGTCATACGCCTTATTAAAAGCCTTCACCACGGCATTGATTCCATTTGAAGCTGACCAGAGCGTAGCGATGATCCCAAAGGAAAGAAGCTTTCCATTTCTTTGCGTAATTTCATAGATATTGCTTTCAATGAGCTTCATGGTCTCTCCTGGTGCAAAATCCCGAACAACATTTAAGATATCCTGCTGTGTGATCGGCAAATAAGGAACGAGTGTGACCAAGAAAATTAGCAGTGGAAAAAGAGAGAGGAGAAAGAAATACGCCAATTGGGCTGCAAGTCCAAACACGTCATCTTCTTCTACTCTCCTCCATAAGTTTGGAATCAGAGCCGAAAAAGTTCGTCCCATTCCAACACCTCACTTGTTTTTAATGCGGAATCTGAACTGAATCGTCAGCAGATTTTTCCGGCAGTTCACTTGATCCCTTCAGCTTAATATCTGAAAAGGCCTGCTTTGTATTCTGGACAATCTGTGTTACTTCCGGTGCCATTTCTCTTATTTCTTCCACTGTTCCAGTAATAAAAGCGACGTCTTCACTTACCTGGTCAATCGCTGTTTTGACCTTGTTGGAAACATCCTTCACCTGATTAACTGCTTCACTTGGGTGCTTTAAGTAATAGCCGACATTGCTGGACGTTTTCCGGCAATTGTCAAAAACGGTTTCCCTTGTAGATTTGTCAAGAAGGCTTAGCGCACCGCCTGCAAGTGCTCCATATAGTACGCCTTTCCAAAACAATGATTTCCCCATATTTTATTCTCCTTTAGCAAAATTATTATATGAAAATTTGATTCAATTTTTCCCTTTTTTCCGGCTGACGAAACCTGACTCGTCCATTTCTTGTATTATCTTATGTGATTTGTACAAACTTCTCCTTTATTTTCTACTAATTTCCATGGTACATGCAAGCCTAATTTATATTGACAATTTATTGAGAACATGGAAAGATGAAAAGAATACGAAGATTCGTGAATACATAGTGATGAGAGGGTGTTGGGAATGAATAATTTGTCAGAGAAATCGGTTGAGAATGTGGAGTTTATGATTGAGGCTATTAAGGAAAAGCTGAAGGTTTTAAACTTAGGTGCTATAAAGCCTTCCCACTTTGATGAGGAAATGTATGAGGAATTGAAGGATATTTATGATCTTGTTATGAAGAAGGATTCTTTTAGCCCGAATGAAATGCAGGCTTTGGTGGAAGAGCTGGGGAGTTTGAGGAAGAATAAATAATTATTGGAGCAGCCTATTGATGGCTGCTTTTTTGATGGGTTGTACCCTTTAAACATAATGTGCAGCTGTTGATATGGGTGCTGATTTCCGCTGCAGGCACTCGCTTTCCACGGGGCTACCGGGAGCCTCCTCGGCGTGACCGCCTGCGGGGTCTCTCCTGGTTCGCTACTCCCGTAGGAGTCTCGTACCTTTCGCTCCAATCAGCACAGTTATTTAACAATTATACGGAATCAAAACCCATATTAAGTGTATATATTAAGCCCTCTACCAACTAAGGCAGAGGGCTGTCAATTTTATTAACCTAACAACTTAAGCGATTCACGTGTAAATGCCGGAATATCATCTGGCTGTCGGCTTGTTACTAACTGGTTTTGGCAGACGACGACTTCTGAGTCCTGGAATTTGGCTCCTGCGTATTCCATGTCGACTTGGATGGATTTGTAGCCGGTTGCGTCGCGGCCTTCGAGTGTTTTAGCTGTGAGCAATAGCTGTGGTCCGTGGCAGATGGCGAATACTGGTTTCTTTTCGTCCATGAAGGATTTTGTAAATTGAACAAATCGGTCATCGGCACGAAGCTGGTCCGGTGAGAATCCGCCTGGCAGGAATAGTGCATCAAAGTCCTGCGGATTTACGTTATCAATACTTTGATCTATTTGAACAGTGGCTTCGCCCTGTTTTCCTTTAACAGATTTGCCTTGTTCCTTTTCAATTGTCACAACTTCATGGCCGGCTTCTTTAAATGCTTGGGCAGGTTCCGTGTATTCACTATCTTCGAACATCTCGGTAATTAAGCATGCGATTTTTTTACTCATTTATAACATCTCCTTTGAAAAATCTTCACATAAGGAGATTTCCCTGAATGGACAATCTTAAACGTAAAAAGGCATATTCACCTTTAAAATACCTGGCTGTCCATTCTTCTGGCAAAGTCAACAAACCTGAATTTGTCGGGTCTGTGCCTGGATTCTGTGTATTGAAAAAGGGTGGCATCGTCAAAGTAGATATAATTTTTCACCACGACAATGGCATGGAACCCTTCCATATCAAGGAGCCTGCGGTCTTCAGCAGTTGGTTCTTCCACAGTAAATTCCTTTTTGGCAAAACTGATTTTTTTTCCGAGTTCGCCCTCAATGTAGGCAAAAATAGAGCTCTGGCATATTTCTTTGTTCAAGCCCGGGACATATTTCTCAATTAAAAAATCCTTGTCCAAAATAATCCGCTCATCTTCAATCTTCCGGACACGATACACTTTCCATACCTTTTCACTTTTATCAATATGGAGATGCTTCATCTTTTCTGCATCAGGCTGAATAAGTGAAAATTCGTCCACAATCGTTTCGGCACGCTGACCCATCTTCCCGGCCAGCTCTTTAAAGCTGACCAGACCCGATATGGGGAACTGAAGCTTTTTTAAATCAAGGACCAGCGAGCCTTTCCCGCGGATTTTCTGGATAAAGCCGTTTTGTGCAAGCAAATTCAACGCTTTTCGGATGGTTTCCCTTGAAGTGGAATACATCTCCGTCAATTCATGTTCAGATGGCAGAATGGATCTGGCGGGATACTTGCCTTCCTGAATTTGCTGGGCAAGCTCCTCATAAATCACTAGGTATTTATTATTTCTCATTTCAATCACCATTTCAGTCATGTTTTACACCATTCTACCATTTATCTAGCTTGCTTTCATTTACCTGTTGGACAGCTGGATAAAATACCATCCGCCTTCGGTTACGACCGGCTTGAAGGTTTTTACTTTCAGCTTCAGCTCTTTAGCGATTTGATGTATATCCTCCTCGGTCGGGGTTGGATAGAGATTTTCAAATGCAGAGAAGAAGCTGTTAAAAACACTTGAAAACTCTTCCCCTTTTTTCGAATGAAGAATGGGCGTGATAATAGTTATGGATCCTTTTCGGCTAAGCCAGCCTTTCAAGCGGGATAGCAGCTGCTTGCGATCCTCCGGCTGGATATAGTGCAGTAAGTTATTGACCATAATTAAATCAGCCTGATGCTCAGGTGAGTATTCATGGACATCCGCTGTGATAATTTTAATGTTGGGAATATCTTTGCAATTGGTTCTGGCGGAATCTGCCACCTCTTCATTCATTTCAATGCCTGCCAGTTTTGCCTGCGGGAACTTTTTGCTGATTCTGCTTAAATAGCCGCCTTCCCCGCAGCCAATGTCGATGATCCTTTCCATTTTGTTTTTCTTAATGGTTTTCATCAGACGCGGCAATGCAAGCTGTTCAAGCAGTGACGAGGTTCTCGCTACGGTAGGTCCATGCTCTTCATGGTCAAAAGTGTTTTTCTTATTGGAACGGAGCAGTTCTGGATAAGAGAGTAAAGTCGGGATATGCAATTCCATCATTTCCTTCAGGATGATTCCTGTAGATCGGGGGTTTTTCGGCGTGGATGGAAGACTGAATTTAGATGCTGTCTTAATTTTATCCTTCCCTTTCTTTTTCAAATGACGGATCGAAAGCCCCACCTCCACCCACCTTAAAAGCAGCTCCTCCTGAAGATTTCTGCTTGATGCCACCTCTTTTACCGTTTTCCAGCTTCGGAACTGGGAAAAAAGGTCAAGCTCGAAGCCTACGTATGCGTGCCAGCTATATAAAAACGGCTGGTTCTTTTTCATCCAATTTCGTGCTTTTAGTAATCTCACATATTCATTTATCATGGCTGTTCAACCTTCTTCCAGGGATAGTCATCTTTTTCTGTATAAAAGTAATCGCTTTTAACGGCAGCTGATAATTCTGTTCTTCTTGCCGGCAGCATTCCTGCCTGAATCAATCGATCCCACAGGCTCTCTGACCAATATCCAAGGCCTGAAATATTCAGCATTTGCTTATATTGCAATGTTTTATCTCTTTCAATCTGCTTCAGGCCATTGCGGCGTATTCCAGTAATAACCCGGTTGGAATAGGAATAGGCTATGGCCGATAAATGGCTGAGGCTGATCATTTTTTCAGCGCGGGGCTTCCGGACTTTTTCATACCATTTAAGCTTGTCCGGCGAAATTCTTCCGCTCGCATACATCTCTGCAAGCAATTCACCAAGCACATCCGCATCCTGAATCGCCATATTCATCCCTTCACCTGCCATGGGGTGGACCGTATGGGCTGCATCCCCCAAGATAGCGAGTCTTCCATCCACATATTTATCTGCATAAAAGGCTGTCGGAATCATCAGCTGAATATCCTTCCAATTTTCCAGCCTGGTCACATACCCCTCCAATTCCGGAAAAAGCTCTAAATAGTTTTTATGGAAATGGTGAATTCCTTTTTTGAGATGTTCCTTATAAGTGCCCTCCGGAATTAAATAGACAGACCGTACTTTCGCATCCGGCAGCGGAAATAATCCGAGAAACCGTTCACCCTTAGAAATGATCTTCCCTTCCTCCAATGATTGAGGCCGGGGGAACGTGACAGTTAAAAATTGATGATTGTACTCAATCTTCTTAATCTTGCTATTCATTACTTTTCTTGTAATGGAATTCCTTCCCTCAGCACCTATAAAAAAGTCAGCCTTCACCGTCAGCTTCTCCTTTAAATCCTTCCGCTCAACCATTAATTCGCCATTTTCATAGCCTTTTGCCAGGGTCCCTGACAAGTAATGAAAGTTTGGATATTGAAGCGCCTGTTTGAGGAGGATTCCTTTCAGCCTTTCATGCTCGATCATGAGTGAGTATTTATAATCTCCCGGCAGAATGCTGTAATCCATGGCAAACTCTTTTTCCCCTTCCTCAAACGCAATTCGGGAAAATGAAAAGCCATTCTCGCGGATTACATCCAAAGCATCAAGCCGCTTAAAAATTTTCAGGCTCTTCGGCTGCAGGAGTTCTCCCTTATAAACGGAAGATGGGGCATCCAGTTTCTCCAGAACGAGGACATCAATATTGGCTTGGGCCAGCTTCAATCCAAGCGTCAAGCCGCCAATCCCTCCGCCCACAATTGCAACCTCTGTATTCAAGGACATGTTTCCACCACCTTTGCCTTTTATTTAACCTCCTTTTTAAAAAGCAAAACCAATGGATATGCTGATATTACAATGTCTGGAAAAAATTATTAGAACAAACTTTTGAAAATAGGAGTATGATTGTGGGAGACACCTATATTTTCAAAATCCTGTATAATAGAGAGAGTAAAATCAATTAACGTTCCTTTTCGGACGATATATAGCATTATTTTTTGGAGGCAATAATAATGAGAGAAATAGCAGTCGAACAATATATCCAAATGGACAACGCAGTTCCGGTCGATGTCAGGTCTCCAATTGAATTTGAGGAGTGCAGCATTCCCGGTGCTGTCAATGTTCCGCTTTTCACCAATGAAGAGCGTGTGGAAATCGGAACACTATATAAGAGAGAAGGTTCTGATGCGGCTAAGTGGAGAGCGATGGAAATCGTTTCACCTAAAATTCCGTCCATGATGCAGAAGATCAGAGACCTGAAAAATGATGGCTTACAGCCTGTCATTTACTGCTGGCGCGGCGGCATGCGCAGTAAAGCGGTCACTACATTTATAACGTATGCAGGCGTTTCAATCCCCCGTTTAATTGGGGGCTATAGAGCGTACCGTCAATATATTCTTGAAAACACGGCAGACTTGATTCCTGAAAAAGCAGTTGTTCTGCACGGAATGACCGGCGTCGGGAAAACGGATGTGCTGAAGGTATTAAGCGAAAAAGGATATCCTGTTATTGACCTTGAAGAAATGGCAGGACATCGCGGTTCAATCTTCGGATCCTTTGGCATGGGAGACGGCAGTACCCAGAAAACATTTGATGCACTATTGTATCAAGCCCTTTCTGAGGTTAAAGGTTCCCCTTATATTATTATGGAAGCTGAAAGCAAGCGAATAGGAAAGGCTGTTCAGCCGGACGAGCTTCTTGATACCAAAAAAACTGGTATTCATATTGATATGTTTGCAAGCATGGAGTCCCGTGTGCAGCGTATCCTCCGTGACTATGTGGAACCTTATCAAAGAGAAGAATGGTTCAAGCCGAAAGTGGATGAAAGCCTTGTGTTTATTAAAAAACGTCTGAAAGATACTGAAATCCGCGAGCAGCTGGATGAATCAGCTGAAGCAGAAAACTACGAGCTATTTATCAAGCTTTTATTAGAACACTATTACGATCCGCGCTATGCTTTTAAACAGCATGACTATGAAGGCCAATTCCACCACGTAAATGCGGATGATGTGGAAGCAGCTGCACAGCAAATTATTCACATTATTGAAAACCAAAATGCTCCCGTCCTCTGACGCGGAGCATTACTTTTTGCGAGCGACAAAAGATTTATTTTTATAAAACACAGATAACTAACTATTTAAATCGGTTGACACTGTGGTATGATGGTAATAATATTGAACAAATCGTTCTTAATATGGAACTAGATATATGATATAATCCTATTACATACAAAATAAGGTGTGTGGTATACGATGATCGGTGATCGTGTAAAAAAACTTCGCCAGGAAAAGAAAATGTCCTTATCCGAGCTTGCGGACCAGGCCGGTGTGGCAAAATCATATTTAAGCTCGCTTGAGCGCAACCTGCAAACTAATCCATCGATTCAATTTCTTGAGAAAATCGCAGGTGTTCTGAATGTTCCCGTGGACCATCTGATCCATGAGCAGATCAACAAGGAAGACCTCGATTCAGAATGGATGAAAATTGTGAAGGAAGCGATGGAGTCTGGTGTTTCTAAGGAGCAATTTCGGGAGTTTTTGGATTTTAATAAGTGGAGAAGCGGACAAAAATCATAGATGCAATGAGCCTGAAGGTACAGGCTTATTTTTTTTGCAAAATTAGGATCCTTTCTCATAGTGTGTTGTTTTTGCTTAGTATTCTGCCCGTTGATTTCCGCTGCGGGAACTTGCTTTCCGCGGGGAGGAACGGGAGCCTCCCCGGCTTTGCCTGCGGGGTCTCCCGCTCCCTCTCCTCCCGCAGGAGTCAAGTCCCCTCCGCTCCAATCAACTCAGTAAATTAAATCAATTTATTAAATAGCAACAAACTTTACGAAAACAGCCAAAATAAAAAGCATTTCCGTATATAGAGATACCTCTAACAGAAATACTTAGCAATACCGGATATTAGGCTTCCATCAGAAGCTCTTTGGCTTTGTTATTATGTAAAAACTCTCTAATTTCTTCCTTTTGCAGGCCTAAGTTCTTAGCTTCCATAATTAACTGCAGCCACTCCAAATCAATTCCTTCGACCTTTACATTTTGCTCCGTCAAAATTCTTCCCCCCAGGATACGTATCGTATTCCAGGCAACCCAGCCATCGTAGTATTTTTCAATACCTTAGACCCGTGACTTTGCGTCCTCATTTTTCAATGAGTTTGCCTTTTTCTGCGCCTATCGACTCAAAGAAATATTTTCCATAGATGTATTCTACTATGGCCGTATTGCTAACGTTGTCAGATTTTGTAATTTTTATTAATTATTTTAATATTAAATTAATTTGATTTTCGACAAATTTCTAATTGATCTAGGTTCTTTTGATTACCTGTACCCCTCATCTTTTAAAGGAAGTTGTTATTAATGGTCGAACTCTTTTTTGAGTAGTATGAAAGTCCGATTCTTTTTCTGTAATTTTTGCTGATTTGTTTTATTGAATAGGTATGCGGACTTTTACATTTTTTAAAGGTTGTGTGGACTGGTTCGAGGGTCATAGCCTCCAAAAAGTTTTCATTCGTTAGATTGGTGTGGCAGATCGGGCATAGCCAGTCTCCCGATTCACTGCTGCTATATGAAGGTTTGTGGCATTTATGGCAGTTCTTTCGGTACATTTACAGCCCCCTCTCTTGACTAAGAATGGTATTTTCACTCTATTGGTTATTAAGATAGAGCTTCATAAATCCATAAAACATGAAGTACCAATATTAAGGAATAAAGATAAGCTGCACCTTTTGCCAATACCTTTACTTTAGTTTACGGCGGAAAATTAATTGAAGTTGACAGCAGGATTAAAAAGCCTGAAAGAACAGCTTTAAGAGAAAGAAATAATATAGGTTCCATAGTATATAGAACATCCATTATTGGATTCATTCTTCAATTAGCGAAAGTTTAACTCCAAAGAACGTCAAGAGACCATCCAGTAGATTAATGAAGGCAAGATACAGTAGAATTTTTTTCATAAGTTCACCGCTTAATGAGTAGCTTTTTGATTATATTCATTAACTGCTTAAATAAGTTCTAAACACGAATAAAAATTAAGGCCTTAAAGAATCAGTTCCTCAGGCCTTAATCTAAGTTTCACTCCGCAGCCTTCTATAACGCCATAATAAAATTACGCTTCCGGCACCTAAAAATAGTGCACCGATAAGTAATAAATTATAATTATTAGTTGCGGTATTTGGGAGTTTATTAACCTTCTCTGGAATTACCGTTGCATCTGTGGATGGTGGTGAATTATTAGTTCCCCCTCCAGAATTATTATTATCTCCTGATCCGGGAGTCTCGTTGCCGGTTCCGGGATCACCTGTTGCTTCGGCAAGAAAAATGATTTCAACCTCTGCAGCGGAATTTTGAAAATCATTTCCTAAATGTTCTGGCATTGTTACTTGGAAAAATAAAGTTTCTTCTGTCCCTTTCGCTAATTCTCTGGGGGAGAAGCCTTTAAAATCTTTAAGCCTTCCTTCGTAAAGTATCTTTGTATCTTTTTTAACCTCAAGTTCTAATTCCTCAAAAAGTCCTTTAATAGACTTCGATTTTCCGATGTTAGAAGTATATTTAAAATCTTGATTGCCATCATTTTTAATTGTTATATTTCGGGGCATCCAGTCCCCTGGTTTTAAATTATCTACTTCAAATAGGTACCTATTTAAGTTCTCTAAGTTCGTATTAATATCAATATCATTGTCCACTGCTATTGCCGTTCCGTTTCCAAAAACAATAAAAAAAACAATGCTACATATAAAAAATATTTTTATAGGTTTTGCCAGCAAACTTTTAACTTTCATGGCATTCCCTCACAACGATAGATTTAACAAAAGGCGGGAATGATTCCCACCTTTTGCGAAAGTCATTTATTTTGCAACTCCAGCGCCTTGTTCAGCGTTGAAAGTCCATTTAAGTGATAGAGAGTCACCTTGGAACACATTTTGATCTTCATCGTTTTCTACAAACTCATATTGTACATAAAGAGTATCATCTGTGCCAGCAGCCAACTTACCACCTCTCTCCGCCAACCATGCCCCAAAGATATTTCCTTCAATTACATCTGGCTTCATTGACTTTAACTCAGAAAGAGTTGTTGAAAAGATAGGAGTATCTAGTTTGTCAGCGTTGAATAAGAAATTCACTCTAATATGGTCACCAAAATCTTCACCATTGTTATTTCCTGCTCCTGTTACAGTATATTCAGTATCAAGATTAATTGCTGCAATATCCAATGTTCCATTGTTAACAAGTTTAAAAGAACGGAGCATCGTATCCCCTGGTTTAATATTTTCAACATCAATAATTGTTGTTGGATTTGCATTTAAATCCAAAGTACCAGCTGCAAAGGTTCCGTTAGTTTCTGCACTGTCACTAAAGTATGCAAATGTTCCCCCACCAACTAATGAAATACCTAATGCTGCAGATGCAATTCCCATACCTAACTTTTTCTTAAGATTCATAATAAAGCTTCCTCCTCTTACCCCTTTTTGGGTATGTATAATTTTATATATTGACCCCTGTATTATTACAGGGAGTACAACCAAATTAAGCAGTTTTTTCTTCTGAATCCGCTTTGCTGCTTTTAGGGTCAATTTCTCTTATAGCCTGGAAGATGCTGAATGCTGCATATCCTAGAAGCAGTAACCCTGGACCAATAAGCAAAATCGCACTTCCTTCTTTCGATTGAGCAAAATCTATAAAATATCCCACATAAGGAATGGTGAAACCAGTATAAACAGCTCTTACATTTTCAGATAGCACAGGTTCCATGTCTGCAGTTTTGTTGTTATCTCCCTTTGTTTCATACATGACATGATCTCCGCTGCTGCTGACACCGATTACGCGGTGAGTAATTAATTTTTCTTCGCTTGCCTGGAATGTAATGACATCATCTTTCTTAAGAGACTTTCTTTCTTCAGAGCTAAGAGGCTTTACTGCAATAACAGACCCAGTTTGGAAGGCAGGCTCCATAGAGCCTGATAACACTGTCTTAAGCTGATATCCAAAGGCCTGCGGCTCTCCTCCTGATGCTTTGGAGGAGACCACTAGGAAGGCCATTAATATTAAATTAATGAATAGAACCGCTGTTATAATGTTGCTTATCATTTTCAATGCTTTTTTCAAGCTATTCACCTGCCTCATTTGTGCTTTCTTCAGAATTAACAGGAGCTTCTGAAGACTTAGCCTTGGTATCTTCCGGCTTTGATTCTTCTTTTGGTTTCTCTTGTGGCTTTTCTTCAACTTTAGGCTGTTCTACCTTCTGCTCTTCTTTTGGTTCTTCTGCTGGCTTTTGCTCAGGCTTCTCTTGAGGTTTATCTTTCGTTGGTTCAGCTGCTTCTTTGCCTGTTTCCTCTGTCTTATTGCTTACCTGTTCCTTGGCAGTCTCTTCTGTTACATCTGCCTTTTGTTCCGTTTTTTCTTCTTCCACATTGTCAGTCTCACCTGCATCTATGCTTACTGTTATAGCTTCACTCCACAGCTCCCCATTTCCAGGATGATCTTTGTGCTGATAGGCTTTAAACATATAGGATCCACTTTGCTGAGGAATAAAAGAAACTTCTATTATTTTTCCTTCTTTAATAGGAGCAAATGTCAGCACTTCACCAACAGGCTTTCCTTTCTTGGGGTTCCCTTTCTCAATGTAATAAATTTCATATGTTCCATTCGTTTTCATATCTGACCCTGTGTTTTGAATGGTTGCATATATCTTCTGCCCATCATACTTTTGTCCAACGAATTTTAGAGAGCTGCAATCCCATTCCCCATGCTTCTCACCTTTAGAGCACCCTGGCTCTTCTGTCTCCCAGGTACCGGCTTGAATGGTCCCATTTACTGTGTCCCTATCACTAAAATAGGCATTCGTCTGCCCAGTCAAAGTTGCCGACATCCCAATAAGCAGATACCAGGCAGCCACAAACTTAAATGCAAGCAATAGGATCTTATTCTTCTTCCCAAATTTTCTAATCCGTTTGTATCGTATAAGAACCCCCTCCTAGTGAGTTGATGTTCTTTGTTTTTGTTCGTTTCGTTCTTTTTATCGAACCGATAAGTCGAGTATAGTCCATCCGTCTTATTTTGAGAAATTCCAAATTCAGCCGAATTTTCGTTTTAAAGAACGATTTTCGTTCTTTTTCTAAGAATATCTCGAGAATTCTCACTATTTTGTATTTTTTATTGAACAATTTGTTCGTTATAATGAAAATGTCTTTACATTTTATGATAAGGGAGTATTATGCCTATGATAGGTAGCCGGATTAAAACCTTAAGAATCAAGAAAGGATACTCAATTAATGAGCTTTCTGAAAAAGCGGAGGTATCCAAATCGTACCTAAGCTATATTGAGAGAGGCATACAGGAGAACCCTTCATTGCAGGTTTTATCGCGAATCGCCAGGACACTGGATGCTAATCTTGAGGATCTGCTGGAAGAGAATAGAGAAGATATTACAGACTTGTCTAAGCTGGATGAGGAGTGGGTTTCCCTTGTCAAAGAAGCAATCAGGCAGGGAATTACGAAAGAGGATTTCGCTTATTATCTGGACTTTATTAAATTTAAGAAGTTGAATGGAGGTAATTCTTAATTGAAGTTTAAAAGCCGTTTGCTGCTATTAGCTGCCTCCTTCTTTATCTTAATCGGAGGCGGATTGGTCCTGTTCTCGCTGCAGGAAATGTACGCTCAAGAGAAGAAAACAAAGGATTCTTTAGCCCAGGCACAAGAAGGAGTTCAGAACGAAGTAAACAAAGAAAGTAAAAGTGTTCTCCTAACAGAACAGCCAATAGATATATCCTTTGAGCAGGGTGAAGCTATTGGCATCTTAAAAATCCCCCGTTTAAAAGCAGAACTTCCCATTATAGAAGGAACAGATGAGGATGAGCTGGAAAAAGGGGTTGGCCACTACTCCACAACTGTACTTCCAGGGCAGCCCGATCAGATTTTATTATCAGGGCATCGGGATACGGTCTTTCGAAGACTCGGCGAACTTGAAATCGGTGATATTTTTGAAGTCAGCATGCCATATGGTAAATTTACATATGAAATTACCGATTCTAAGATTGTTGATGCAGACGATACCACTGTGATCCGCTCCACCGCTCCTAACGAAATTCTCACTGTTTCCACCTGCTACCCCTTCTCATATGTGGGCAATGCACCATCCCGGTATATCCTGAATGCCAAAAGAATACAAAATTAAGAGGCACATTCCAAAGGAAGTGCCCTTTTTACTGCATATAGACAAACACCCTTCCCCCATATAAGACCCTGTACATATCATCTAATATATGGGTTCCAGAAGGGACAGATCCTGATGATCAATTTCTTAAGATTACTATTATATTTAGCCATCATCATCACAGCTATCATTCTATCAGTATAAAAAGCCAGACTCCCTAAGTCTGGCTTTCCCCTTACTTATTCAAACTAACAGCAATCTTAGAGCCCACTTCCGCATTATGCTTCACCAATGCAATGTTCGCTGTCAAGCTTCTTCCTTCTGTTAACTCCTTCACTTTACCTAGTAGGAATGGCGTTACTTTTTTGCCTGCGATATTGTTTTCTTTTGCTTCTTTAAGAGCAGTTTCAATAACATTTGTGATGAACGCTTCTTCCAGCGCATCTTTTTCAGGGATTGGGTTGGCAATGACAACGCCGCCTTTTAGGCCCAGTTCCCATTTTGTGCGGATCATTTCGGCTGCTTCTTCTGCATTATCCACCCGGTAGTTCACGCTGAACGGACTTGTGCGTGTATAAAAGGCAGGCAATACATCTGTTTCAAATCCAACGACCGGAACGCCGTGGGTTTCTAGATATTCGAGCGTTAACCCGATATCCAGGATGGATTTTGCACCTGCACAGATAACAGCAACATTGGTCATCGCAAGCTCCTGAAGGTCAGCCGAGATGTCCATTGTGGTTTCAGCTTCGCGGTGAACTCCGCCAATTCCGCCTGTTACAAACACTTCAATGCCGGCAAGCTCTGCACAGATCATGGTGGCTGCTACAGTTGTCGCACCATTTTTCTTTTTCGCTACCAAATATGGAAGGTCACGGCGGCTTGCTTTTTCCACGTCCTTGCTTTGGGCCAGGAACTCCAGCTCCTCATCTGACAGACCGATTTTAATTTTTCCGTTTAAAATGGCGATCGTTGCAGGGACAGCACCGTTTTTGCGGATGATTTCCTCTACCTCTTTTGCCGTCTGAACATTTTGCGGGTATGGCATTCCATGTGAAATGATTGTGGACTCAAGGGCAACAACCGGTTTATTTGCTTTCTTTGCTTCTAACACTTCTTCTGAGTACTCAAGCCATTTTTCTAACATGATGTCACTTCTCCTTAGTCGAAATATTGTTTGAATGTTTCCTGCAAGCGTGTGTTGTTTAGATTAGGATTAACGGTTTCAAGGGACTGCAGAGCCAGCATGGAGCAGGACATGCCGATTTTGCAGGCATCCTCTGTGCTCAGGCCCTTTAAATGGGCAAAAATAATTCCTGATACAAGCGAATCACCTGCACCTGTCACATCGGCAATTTTCACCTTCGGAGGAAGCTGCACACCTGCTTCACCCCTGTTTGTAAAGTAGATTAGCCCTTTATCTCCCCGGCTGATAACGACTCTTTCAACGCCTTTTTTCATAATCTCCTGTGCCGCCTTAAAGAAGTCTCCTTCATTGCTGATCTCCATCCCCGTTAGTGCTTCTGCCTCATTTTGGTTGGCAATCAGCCAGGTAACACCCTTCAGATCATCCGGCAGATTTTTTATTTTTGGTGCAGAAACAGGAGTAATGCAAAGCGGAATGTTCTCTTCATAGCACCTTGTAATAATCTGTTCCAGAACCTTGGGCGGGAAGTTTGTATCGAGTATCACCATTTCGGATGATGCCAGGTAACCCCACTTTTTCTCGACAAATTCTCTGCTAACGCTTTCATAAATGGACATATCAGCGAGTGCTACAGCCATTTCTCCTTCATTATCGAGCACTGCGGTATAGGTACCGGTGGTGGACCCTGCCAGCGACTGTGAAGGAGTGACATCAGCAAAAGCTTTCGTATATTCAAGAAGCCATTCGCCTTCCGGATCATCTCCCACTACTGTCATCAAACCCACATCACAGCCCAGCCTGCCAAGGTTTTCAGCAATGTTGCGTGCCACTCCGCCACAGGATTGGGAGCTTTCTGCAGGGTTCGATGTTCCGTATTGGAGCTGCCCTGTTGTCTGGATTTTTCTGTCCACATTGGCGCCTCCAACACAAAGCACTTCTTTCTTTTGCGGCAGGATATAAGCTCTGCCAAGAATTTTCCCCTGCTTGGTCAGTGAAGAGATATAGCCGGCTACTGCGGACCTGGAAAGTCCCGTTTTTTCTGCCAGCTCGTTTTGGGCAATAAAAGGATCCTCTTTAATCAGCTGCAAAATCAATATTTCTTTATCATTCATAATTGACCAGCCCCGCCTTATTAAACTTTTGTCTATATTATAAACTTATGTCTATTTGTAACACAAGTGTTATTTTTCAAAAAATTTGCGAAGTTAATAAAAAAGCCTCCCGCCATAAGCGGAAGACCAAACTCTACGCAGCATTATCATCTTTTTTAATATCCTTTAAATAATATTTTTCTGAAGTAAAAAACTCGTTTTTCAGCTGTTTAACCTCTTTGCTTAGAAGGAGAACAGCAACGATGTTTGGTATCAAAATCATGGCAAGAGCCAGATCAAGGAACTGCCAGATTGTTTTCGCCGCTCCCACTGAGCCAAGAACAATGGCAGCAATGTAAACGACTTTAATGGCTTTTCCGGCAAATGAGCCAAATAGGAACTCTGCCATTTTGGATCCATAAAAGACTACGACAATGATCGTCGAAATGACAAAGAATACCAGGGATACAGCAACAAGAATACCTCCAAATGATCCAAAGTATTCCGTAAATGCCGCTGCTGTCAGGGCTGAAGGATCTTCCATTGCCCCTTCCCTTGTCCACACCCCGGAGGATAGGACAACAAATGCCGTTGCAGTACAAACAATCAGCGTATCAACAACGATTCCGATGATCGCCCAAAATCCCTGGCGCACCGGGTGATCGGTTGTGGCTGCAGCATGGGCAATCGGAGCGGTTCCGAGTCCTGCCTCATTGGAATATAATCCTCGAGCAAATCCCCAGCGAATGATTTCGCCAATTGCCGCTCCGGCAAATCCGCCCATTGCAGACATTGGCTGAAACGCATAAGTGAAGATTAATTCCAACACTTCAGGAAGTTTGCCAAGATTCATAAATAAGACTACTAACGCCGCACCTACATAAATGAGAGCCATAAACGGAACAAAGATTTCGGTCACCTTGCCGATTCTCTGAATCCCGCCAAAAACAACTAACGAAACAAGTACTGCTACAGCAATTCCTGTATAAAGGCCATCAATTTTAAATGTCTCGCCAACCGCAGCTGCTACTGCATTTCCCTGTACCATGATGCTTGGAATCAGTTCAATCATCAGCGCGAACGCAAAGATCACACCAAGCCACTTCATGTTAAGCCCCTTCGTCATATAATACATAGGGCCGCCCACATATTCTCCATCTTCATTTTTTTCTCTGTACTTAATGGCTAATACACTTTCCGAGAACTTGATGGCCATTCCAATGAGCGCAATGATCCACATCCAGAATACGGCACCTGGACCGCCAAACATGATGGCTGCCGGCACACCTACAATATTCGCGGCACCAATGGTAGAAGCAAGTGCTGAAGTGAGTGCCTGCAGCGGTGTAACGGTTCCTTTCCCCTTCGGCTTTTTAAACACACTTCCGAATGTTTGCTTAAAAATATATACCGGATAACGGAACTGGAAGAAACCAAGCAAAAAGGTTAAATACAGTCCTGTTCCGGCTAATAATAGGATGATGGGATATCCCCACAGCCATCCTGAAATATCTCCTACGGCTTCTAATAACTTATCCAAAAAAATTTCCCCCTTATTGTTGTGCACAGTTGCCCTTATTCTTCCATTCCCTTTTATTTGGCAGTTAAACACTTAGTTAGCAAAAGAATAGAAGAGGTGGACATTTTCGTAAATTTCATGTATAGTTAGCTAGGTAATTATTTTAAGCAGGTGAATACATGCACCCTAATCAAAGTGAATTTTTTCATTCTATTAACCAATTTACACGCCATTTTTCCAAAGTACTTAATGAAAGTTTAGTGCCGCTTGGTTTATACGCTGCTCAATGGACGATTATTTACCGTCTGAAAATTGGAGGCCCGAGCACTCAAAAAGAGATTTCTTCTTATCTTGGCGTTGAGGCTCCGACCATGACCAGGACATTGGCCCGTCTTGAGAAATCGGGCTGGATCACGAGAACGGCAGGAAAGGACAAACGTGAAAAATTGATTTTTCTGACTGATGCAGCCATCCAGGAATACGACAATTGGCTTGCTGCAGTAAGATCAAGTGAAAGCAATGTCCTGCAGAATATTACGGAAGAAGAAATCAGCACGATGATCACAATTATGGCAAAAATGAGAGAAAATATGGTACCAGGCACCTAGACCAGTTCACCAAAGTGGTCTAGGTACCTGGTACTTCATTGTTAGGAGGACAACTATGAAGAAACAACCATTATGGACGAAGGATTTTTTGAGTATTTCTATTACTAGTTTTTTCTTATTTATGGGGTTTTATGTTTTGCTGACTACGCTTCCCCTTTATATTTTGGATGATTTAAAAGGGGATGAAACACAGGTAGGTCTGATTATTTCAGTCTTTCTGATTGCTGCAGTGATCAGCCGGCCTTTTACAGGGAAATGGATTGACGAGGTTGGACGCCGAAAGATCCTGATTGCTTCCTTGATTGTATTTGCCGTATCTTCTTTGCTTTACTTCTGGGCTGACTCTACACCCGCTCTTTTAGCACTGAGATTCCTGCACGGAGTTGGATTTGGCATGGCTACCACTGCAACTGGAGCTATCGTTGCTGATATTGTACCGAATGAACGCAGAGGCGAAGGACTTGGATATTATGCAATGTTCATGAATCTGGCCATGGTCATTGGCCCGTTTGCCGGTTTGACGATTGTTCAATATGCAAATTTCTCATGGATTTTTGCTTTATGTACAGTTTTATCTTTTATTGCTATCGTGCTGGGTGCTTTTGTAAGAATACCGCATAAAGCAGAGAGCTCTGTGAAGCATCCAAAATTTACCTTTTCAAGCTTATTTGAAAAAAGTGCAGTTCCCGTGGCGATTTCTGCAGGCATCCTTGCTTTCGCTTACTCAGGAATTCTTTCCTTTATTTCTGTTTATGCGAAAGAGCTTGATTTGCTTGAAGCTGCAAGCTTCTTTTTTGTGGTATATGCGGCATTTATTATTATGTCCCGCCCATTTACAGGCCGCTGGTTTGATGCGTACGGAGAAAATAGAGTGATCTATCCGGCCATTATTCTTTTTGCCGCAGGGTTATTTTTACTAAGCCAGGCAAACAGTACCTTTGTGTTTTTGCTGTCAGGTGCGATAATCGGATTGGGATATGGCACCATTGTTCCGGGTCTCCAAACGGTTGCAATTAAGCAGGCTGATCCAGCTAAACGCGGACTTGCTACCTCAACCTTCTTCACACTTTTTGATACCGGAATTGGACTGGGATCCTATGTTCTTGGAATACTTGCTGTAAAAACAGGCTTCGCTTCACTTTATTTTATGCTTGCGGGCGTGGCACTGTTTGGATTACTCGTTTACTATTTGCTCCATGGAAAAAAGACAGAACCAAAAACCATTCATTCAGAAGCAGATCTTCCATTATAAGAGCCCATTTGCGGCTCTTTCTTTTTGTCAATCTCAAATTATGTGTATTTTCTGAATATTACTTGTCTTTTTTGTGAATGTTGGCATATGATGTAATTAATACCTTTTGGGAGGTTTGCTAATGACCATTGTTCATGTATTGAACTTTTCTATTCCAATTGCCTGTGTATTTCTATTTGGTGTAATGGTCGACCGCATGTGTAAACCGGAAGGCACGGAACAGGAAGCAAATGAATAATAATTTTTCACTTCAAAGCGGCTGGATCACAGCGTTTTTTTTATTTCACTGCAAAAAGAAACCAGCCCCCTAAGGCTGATTCCCCGTTCTTGGCAATATTAAAATTTCTACCCGTCTGTTCTTCCCTCTGCCTTCCTTGGTATTATTTCCGGCAACCGGCTGGAATTCTCCGAAGCCTTTGGCACTGAACCATTTAGGGTCCAGCTGGTCATTTTTCAGAATTATTTTCATAAAATTGACAGCGCGCATCACACTGAGTTCCCAGTTGGACTCGAAGTTTGAGTTGCGGATCGGGACGTTGTCTGTATGGCCGCTTATGATAATGTTTCTTGGCGGGTCCATGATGAGAAGCTCTGCAATTTCACTTGCCATATTTAAATCCTGCTCACGGACCTCTGCACTTCCTGAGCCGAACAGGACATTATCCCTGATTGACACAAGCAGTCCTTCGGTGGTTAAAGAGGTTTCCAGTTTATCCGCCAGGTTTTGATTTTCAATAAAAGCATTGACTCTTTGCTGCAGCTCTGCCAGTTCTTCCTGATCGGCAGCCTGCTTCAGCTTTTCTTTTTCCAATTCATCCATTGCTGCCATCTCCTCCAAATCCTTGCTTGGCTTTTCGGACACAGCATCAGTGGATTGCATTTGGCCTTCTGGCATTGGACTTGGGAATTCAAATACCCCTGTCCCCCCTGAAAAGACATCATTGAATGCCTTTGAGAGCTTCTGAAATTTCTGGGCATCTACGGAACTCATTGCGAATAGGACAATGAATAGGGCCAGAAGCAGTGTTAATAAATCAGCATACGGCAATAGCCAGGATTCATCTACATGCTCCTCATGGTGCTGCTTCTTTTTCCGCCTACTCATCCTTCGCCACGCTGCTTTCTTCAAGGAATTTCCGGCGTTCCCCTGCAGGAAGGTAGGAAGCAAGCTTTTGTTCTATTACCCGAGGCGCCTCCCCTTCTAAAATAGAGAGAATGCCTTCGATCATCATACTTTTAATTTTTGCTTCCTGCTTGGATTTTCTCTTAAGCTTATTGGCAAACGGATGCCAAAACACATAACCCGTGAAAATCCCCAGCAAAGTCGCTACGAATGCCGCACTGATGGCATGACCGAGGCTCGTGGTGTCCTCCATATTACCCAGTGCTGCAATTAATCCTATTACTGCTCCCAGCACTCCAAGAGATGGGGCATAGGTGCCTGCCTGGCTGAAAATCTGGGCTCCGGCCTGATGTCTTTCTTCCATCGCTTCGATTTCTTCGCTTAATACATCACGTATATAATCGGCACTTTGCCCATCAACGGCCAGAGATAAGCCGTTCTTTAAAAAAGTATTTTCGATTTCGTTCGTTTTGACTTCAAGTGCAAGCAATCCTTCTTTTCTTGCCAGCTGAGCCCAATCCGAAAACATCTTAATCATCTCAGCCGGGTTCATCAGCTGTTCTTCTTTAAATAAAATGCCGAAAAGCTTGGGCACCCGTTTGATTTCATTTGTTGGAAATGCAATAGCCACTGCTGCTGCAGTTCCCAGGATAATGATCAGAATAGCGGCCGGATTAATCAGAACAGACGGGGAAACCCCTTTAAAAACCATCCCTACTCCAACTGCTATAATCCCTAATATTACGCCTATAATCGTTGTTTTATCCATGCAAGCCACACCTTCTATGTAGTCTGAAAATCTCTATTACCTTCTATTATTAATTTCGGATGATTTTTACAGTTCTTTAGGGAATTTTTCATATATAAAAGGCAGAGGTGCTTCCCCTGCCTTCGTTTTCATTGTTTTTAGATCCAGCGGCATCCGCAGAAACCTCTTCTTCTGCGGTCATCATCATCTCGGCGGCGTCTGCATCCTCTTCCAGATCCGGCTAAGTCTCTGTTGTACCATAAGTCACCTGCACCGCGTACGTCATCACGGCGATGTCTTCTGCGGTCGTCTTCTGCTCCGCCCACACTGTCTCTTCCACAGCCACAATGGTTTCTGCGATTGTCTTCGATACCAAATACATCGTCATCACGGTGGTGCTTCCTGCGGCGGTCTTCTGCTCCACCTACATCATCCCGACGGTGCTTCCTGCGGCGGTCTTCCGCTCCACGTACATCATCACGGCGGCGATCATCATCTTCTTTTACAATAACTCTTTCGGCTCTGATTTCTACTTCATCTGCATTAATCTCAAATCTTCTTCTCCAATCTCTCGACATATTTCTACCTCCTTTCTCATGGATACTATAGAATATGTGCCACCGGAGGTTTTCGCATGGACAAATCCCCAAAGGGAAAGAAAATGTGCCTGTTCAATGAAAAAAACCCCTGTCCTATTCAGGAGAGGAGTTTTTGAGAATTTATATTTTTTGAAAGACGAGGCTGTTTATTTTCATTAAATGCTTTAAGGCCGCCTGGAAGGTTGCATGTGTTTCAGCATTTAGCTCTATTCCGGAAAGGACGATTTCCTTTATCAGCTGCGGGGTCATTCCTACAAAGTAAGGCTTAACTCCCATGAGGTTAATGGAATCAGTCAGGTTGCGGATTTGCTGTCCAAGTTCTGAAAGGCACATCTGCTCTATGCGGTCGACGGTAATGTCTGTAAAATCTATGATGGCGAATTCAGTGTCATGCTCTTTAATATGATTCAGGATTTTAGCCGTAATTTTTTCGAATCTTTCTGCCATGAGCAGGCCTGTAATAGGCACCAGTATCGTCTGGGGAATGATCGATGGTATAATCGGTGCAGTCATATCCGCTATGGCTGCCTCATATTCTTCCACTCTTTTTTCAAGGACCGTTATATATTCATCTTTGTTCATGTATTCTCCTCAATTCCAATCATCTGATCCATTAGAATAATTTATTGTTAATTTTCTCTTCGTAGTTTTTGAAAAGGGATGAATTGGTGTTTTGTCTTCTTTTCGACATCATGCTGTTAAAGCGGATCATCTTTTCGTTAAGCTTCTTCTGTAATACCATTTTTCCTTCCTGATCCTCACATTGTTTAATCAGGTCTTCGATCGTCAGCATTTCCTTCTTCATTTGGTTTTCTTCATCAGTGAATCCGGCATTCTTCATGATGCGGTAGGCCATGCGCAAATTTTCAGGGACGGAAGACAGGTCATCGAACGGAAGCGGTTTCCCATAGCCTGGCAAATTATCAAACTCGCCATCCTTGTACGCTTTTTTGATCCGATCTTCAGACAGTATAGAAAAGAAGTCCAATCTCTAGTTCCCCCTTCACTTCATTTGTTACTTATTATTATATATTTTCAGCGCTGCTTATTAAAGCAATTATGTATATGGAGGACCTGCAGAAAAATCAAGAGAAAGCTTGCGCCTCCTCCCTTCAGATTTTGCCTATTAAGTTCGGATCCATGTTTATCCCGGTCTGGCCAGGCTGCCAATTGGCCGGCACACCTTTTCCTGTCTGCTGAGCATATTGAATTCCCTGCATGATTCTGACATGTTCATGCAGATTTCTTCCAACTTCTCCAGGGTAAATGATCTTCGCCGCAATAATGCCATTAGGGTCGATAAAAACGGATGCCCTGATGGCCGCTCCTGAATTCTCGTCCAAAACCCTGTAAGCTCTGCTTATTTGATGGGTTCGATCACTTACCATTGGATAATTTACATTTTTCAAAGAGGGAGATGTTTCCTTAAATACTTTATGGGCGTATACACTGTCCGTGCTGATGGACATTACTTCACAGTTTAAAGCTTTTAAATATGGATTCACAGCGGCGACCGCCGCCAATTCTGTCGGTCAGACAAATGTGAAATCACTCGGATAAAAAAACAGCAGAACCCATTTTCCGATATAATTCTCCAAATTGACTTTTTTTATTTGATGATCAATGACAGCATCTGCAGTAAAAACAGGAGCTCGATCTCCCCGGCCCGCACAAAATACGGAGGCATTCGAATCGTTCATGGCTATCCCCCTCCCTTCCTCTTTCGTCTCTGCTATATATACTTATGCGGCCAAAGACAAAATTGAACGGAAAATATTGAGTGAATCAGCCGTACATAGTCCAGGTGTCCAAGGGAAAAATAGTGAAAGAATATGAATTCAAGAATGAAAGGAGCCAGACTATGTCACGCGGAGTCCATTTTAATCATAAAAGAAAACATCACCCTGGGGAATTTCCTGAACACACAATGGTCGAGCGCCACACAACTGAAGCACAGGAAGACGAAGAATTTATTGTGACACAGGAAGCTTTTAAGAACCGCTTTGAAGAAGATGAAGCAAAGCAACTTGAGGAAAGAGCCAAAGATTAAAAAGCCGGGGGCCTGAATAAAATTCAGACCCCTGCTGCTTATATTGCGTCTACTTCCACTTCTTTCAGCCAGGACGCGCATGCTTCAATATCCTTTGAGAATACGCGGTCTTTTGTGATGGAAGGCACCACTTTTCTTGCTTCTTCATAAAAACGTTTTGTTTTATCAGCCATTTTATCTGAACCGCGGTATTCTGCTGCCTGGAGTGCGCAAATCAGTTCAATTGCAAGCACTTTATTAACATTCTGGATAATCTGATATGCATGTCTTGATCCGATGGTTCCCATGCTCACATGGTCTTCCTGATTCCCGGATGAGGGGATGGAATCCACACTTGCGGGATGGGCAAGTGTCTTATTCTCCGATACAAGTGAAGCTGCAACATATTGGAGAATCATCGCACCAGACTGCAGTCCAGGTTCCGGGCTTAAAAATGGCGGCAAGTCACTCAGCTGCGGGTTAACAAGCCTTTCAATCCGGCGCTCTGAAATATTGGCCAATTCCGCAACCGCGATTTTCATGAAGTCCATTGCAAGTGCGATTGGCTGCCCATGAAAGTTTCCGCCGGATATAACGCTTTCCCCGTTTTCAAAAATCAGCGGGTTATCTGTGGCTGCATTCATTTCAATTTCAAGCTTTTCTTTCACATAATCAAGCGCCTGCCAAGATGCTCCATGCACCTGCGGGATGCAGCGGATGGAGTACGCGTCCTGGACCCGGATTTCTCCCTGTCTTGTGATCAGGCTGCTGCCTGAGAGATATTCCCTCACTCTTCTTGCTGTATCGACCTGCTGCTGATAGCCTCTTGCCTGATGGATATTCTCATCAAACGCATCAATAATTCCGTTTAAGCCCTCCATTGTAACTGCAGCGATCAATTCACTTTGATAAGCGATTTTTTCTGCTTCCAGATAGCCAATCACTCCCATTGCCGTCATCGCTTGAGTGCCGTTAATCAGGGCAAGCCCTTCCTTCGCCTGTAATGTTAAAGGCTCGATTCCCTCCTGAACAAGCACTTCAAGAGCAGGCTTTCTTACCCCCTTGAAAAACACTTCCCCTTCTCCCATTAACACTAATGCCAAATGGGAAAGAGGAGCCAAATCGCCGCTCGCTCCAAGAGATCCCTGCTGCGGGATGACAGGGTGGATTTGTTTATTCACAAGCGCTAAAAGAGTTTCTATCACGACAGGACGGACTCCTGAAAATCCTTTCAATAAAGCATTGGCTCTTAATAGGAGCATAGCTCTCGAAACAGCCTCCGGAAATGGTTCCCCTACACCGCAGGCATGCGAGCGGATTAAATTCAGCTGAAGATCCTCTACATCTCCCTGATCAATTCTTACATCGCTGAATTTGCCAAAGCCAGTGTTAATGCCGTAAATGACCTTTTCTTCACTTACAATTCTCTTAACGGCTTCACGGCTGTTTTTTACACGCAGCATGCTTTCCTCTGATGCTGCAGCCTTTACTCCTTCAAAAAGCACTCTTTTGGCTTCAGACAAAGTAAGGGTATTTCCATTTAAAGTAACCACTTTGTTCTCCTCCCCGCGAGTTAAAGTCATCATCGAATCTGTCAATTTTTCCATTTCATTTCCTCCTCGGTACATTAGCGAGATAAAGAAAAGGCTGTATCTCAAACACAGGTTTGAAATACAGCCTTTTTAAAAAGATTATTTGCAGTATCAGTTTTTAGATGCCTCATCTTTATCACAGCCTAATTTTGATATATTTTCTGAATATAATTAATTCTATGTGCCCTATGAGAGGATGTCAATTAGTTTTTACCATTTTTTAACAAGTTAGATTGTTAGAATGGTAACACAGTAAAGCGTTTTTATTATAGCTATATAAGAAGCCGGCATTTCTGCCAGCTTGATTTCATTCAATGTCTTGTCTTTTCAGTGCTTGCTTTAATGTACCGTAAGTATTAATGCCTGTGAAGTCCAGGCCAAGCTGAATGGAAGTCTGGGCAACTTCAGGGCTGATGCCGGAGATGGTGGATTTTACCCCCAGCAGCTTTAAAGCTGTCGTTAAAGAGAATATTTGATGGGCAACCATCGTGTCGATGATGGCCACACCTGATAAATCAATGAATAGATGTTCTACATCTTCTTTTGCACATTTTTTCGGAATTTCCTCCAGTAGGATTCGTGCACGTTCGGTGTCTATATTTCCGATAAGAGGGAGTACAGCTGTATGGTCTTTTATCGGAATAACAGGAGTTCCAAGTTCATTGATCAGACTTTGCTGGGCAACAAGCCTGTTGGTCGTTAATTGATAATACTTCTCTGAAAATTTATTAATGAGCTTATCAAAAGCCTTGTTAATAATTGTGCTCCATTTCAATACATCATCTGCTGTGACTTCAGACTTGTTTTCGTTAATGAACTTTTCAACAAAATGCCAATAGGTTTCCCGCACATTGCTTAAAGCTTCAAGCACTTGAAAAATGGGCGTATTAGAATCCACTCTGCTCTCCGCTACTGTAATGGCCCATTCTTCCATATTCTCGTTAAAAGTGTCCTCATCAATCAGAGCTGCTGAAACGGTGCGGTTGGTAAACGTATTTTGTTCTCTCAGGAGCTTCTCATAAGCAGAGTCTGCATCTGCAGAATAAATGGAACCTTTCTGTTTATCCCTTAAAGACAGCCACATATCTGTGATATTGATTGAATTCTCCTGAATGTAATCATAAAGAAGCCGATTTTTTGCATTCATTCATTTCACCTTGTCTCTTTCTATTTGTAAACAAACTGGTAAGTTCATTGTAGAATGAATTGTGGCTGATGAAAAGCAATACAACTTAGGCAGTTATTCACTTTACTGCCCATCAAAGTTTATCCCATTACAAATATTGATTAATTTCAGCTATACTTAGTTTGTACAGAAATGGCTGAATGTAATTTGAAAGGAGTTCTTATGAAATCACTTGTTCTTGCTGAAAAGCCCAGTGTTGCCCGTGAAATTGCACGGGTTCTGGGATGCCGGCAATCTCATAAAAGCTATATGGAAGGCGATAAATATATCGTGACATGGGCTCTTGGCCATCTAATCGAGTTAAAGATGCCTGAGCATTATGACACCAAATACAAAAACTGGAATCTGGAGGATCTGCCGATTATTCCTGATCAAATGGGCCTGAAGGTGATGAAGCAGACCAGCCACCAGTATAAAGCGATTGAGAACCTGGCAAAGCGGAAGGATATTAAAGAAATTATCATTGCTACTGATGCAGGACGCGAAGGGGAGCTTGTCGCACGCTGGATTTTGGAGAAAATCCGCTGGCGCAAGACAATCAAACGCTTATGGATATCTTCTGTAACGGACCGCGCCATCCGGGACGGCTTCCAAAACCTTAAGCCAGGAAAACAATTTGAAGATTTGTATGAATCCGCCGTCTGCCGGGCAGAGGCCGATTGGCTCATCGGCTTGAATGTCACAAGGGCCCTGACTACTAAATACAAGGATCCCCTATCCGCTGGACGGGTGCAGACACCGACACTGGCTCTCGTGATGGAAAGGGAAGCATTAATTCAAAAATTTGTTCCAAAAGAGTACTGGACGATTCGCGCTCAAATTGGCCCCCTGCAGGCTGACTGGGAGAAAAATGGTGAAAAGCGCATCTTTTCTAAAGAAGCAGCTGATGAAGTCCTTTCTAAAGTGAAGGGGCAAAAAGCAGTTATCCACTCCATTATCCGGAAGGAAAAAACAGAGCCGCAGCCGCTTCCTTATGATTTGACGGAGCTGCAGCGTGACGCCAATAAGCGTTACGGCTTCTCCGCCAAGAAAACATCGAATGTGCTGCAGAAACTTTATGAGCAGCATAAGCTTGTCACCTATCCGCGTACTGACTCGCGCTATTTGACAAAAGATATGGAAGCCACCATGATGGATCGCCTTCATGGCATTGCAGCTTCCTATAAGGACGAAGTGAAGCCGATCCTTGCGAATCAGGGCAAGGTCCTGGCAAAGCGAGTCTTTAATAATGAAAAAGTAACTGATCATCATGCAATTATTCCGACTGAAGAACGTGTACACCTCAGTGATTTGTCTGCTGATGAGCGGAAGCTGTACGAATTGATTCTGCGCAGATTTCTGGCCATTTTCCATAACCCTTATAAGTATGAAACCATCCATGCTTCGATAGAAGTTAACAGTGAGACATTCACTGCCAGGGAAACAGCAGTTATCGACCTGGGTTATCGCAAGGTTGAACGCAGCAGTGATGAAGAAACAGGAAAACAGAGCCTTAGGAACATCTCAAAAGGACAGAGCTTTACGGTACAAACGGCTGAATTGTCCGCCAAGCTTACTGAACCTCCTCTTCGCTATTCCGAAGCTGACATATTGACCCAGATGGAAAAATACAGCTTGGGAACACCTGCGACTAGAGCGGAAATCATTGAACGGCTCCTTGATACGGAAGCGATCGAAAGGCAAAATGGACGTCTGTTTCCGACTAAAAAGGGCAAACAGCTGATGGACCTGGTGAATGAAGATCTGAAATCACCGGAACTGACTGCTAAATGGGAACAGGAATTGGAGAAAATCGCACGCGGAAAAGCAGATCCCAAAGAGTTTTTGCAGAATATCCGCAAGCAGACACGGACATTGGTTTCAGAAATTAAAAAGAGCGATAAATCTTACCGTGCCCATAATCTCACGGGCTCAAAATGTCCAGAATGCGATTCCTTCCTAAAAGAAAGAAATACCAAGGACGGAAAAATACTTGTCTGTTCCAATCTTGATTGTAATTTCCGAAAGCGCAAAGATCCAAAGCTTTCAAACCGCCGCTGCCCTCAGTGCCGCAAAAAAATGGAAATCCACCAGGGCAAAGCAGGAGCCTACTTCCAGTGCCGGCCATGCAATGTGGTGGAAAAAGCACAGGACAAAAAGAAAGCCGTCAACAAACGGGAAGAGCGAAAACTTGTTCAGAAATACACCCAGAAGGAAGATTCCTTTGGAACAAGCCTTGGCGATTTGCTTAAGGCTGCCATGGAAGATAAGGATTAATATATAGCCCTGGCTGATGCCAGGGCTCTTTCTTTATGAACAGGCATACACAGCTTGTCCTCTCCATAGCATGTACTAATACTGAAAGGAGAGTGAAAAGATGTTAACCAGAGTGGCAGACCGTTTCTCCAAGCTTGTGGAAAGGTATCTCCCGGACGCCTTTGTCATTGCGGTATTAATGACTCTGTTTGTGTTTATTGCAGGGTTTTTCATGAAGCCTTCCGAACCTGTTGAGCTATTTAAATCCTTCGGTGACGGCTTCTGGGTGTATCTTGCTTTTACCATGCAAATGGTGCTCCTCCTAATGACAGGCATGGCGCTTGCTTCAGTTCCTTCTGTACAGCGTATACTTGAAAAGCTGTCCTCAAAAGCGAAGACAGCCAACCAGGCCTACGTGCTGACTTTTCTCGTTTCATCTGCTGCTTATTATATTAACTGGGGCCTTGCTGTTGTCGTTGGCGCCATTATTGCCCGTGAAGTTGGGAAAAGAAATCAGAACGCACACTTCCCCCTATTGGTGGCTGCAGCCTATGCACCAACTGCTCTTTATACGGCTGGTTTATCAAGCTCAATTGGTTTGACTGTTGCGACCAAGGGCCATTTTCTCGAGGAAGCGGCTGGCGTCATCCCCACTTCGGAGACCATTTTCCATCCTGGAACAATTGCGATTTTAATTGCTCTTGTAATGACTATGCCAATTTTCATTGTGCTGATGGCACCCAAAAAAGGCATTATCTCATACGTTCCCCCTAAGGCACCCAAGCAGGACGCTGAACAGAAGGAAGTTTTAAAAACTCCCGCCGGAAAGCTTGAAAGAACACCCTTTCTCGGCATCATTACCGGATTAATCGGGGTAATCTATGTCATATTTGAGTTTGTAAACGGGCGTGACCTTGACTTGAATATTATCAATATTGCCTTTTTATCGTTAGGCCTCATCCTTCATAAATCGCTCGTACAATACGCCAATGCTTTTAAAGAAGCGGGTTCTGCCATTTCTCCTATCATTCTGCAATTTCCATTTTACGCCGGGATTATCGCCGTTCTCGGCAGCTCCGGGTTAGCAGAGTCTATAATTAATGGGATGGCATCCATAGCAAGTAAAGACACCTTTGATATATTCACCTATTGGTCCGCCGGTCTCGTCAATATTCTTGCTCCTTCAGGCGGCGGGCAGTGGGCATTGCAGGGGCCGCTTCAAGTGCCTGCCGGTCTCCAGCTTGGTGTGGATCCTGCCATTACGGCTATGGCTGTAGGCTGGGGTGATGCCTGGACGAATCTGATCCAGCCTTTCTGGGCCCTTCCTATACTGAGTGTGGTTGGCCTTCATATTCGTCATATAATGGGCTACTGTGCATTACTGGCCATATGGGTTGGCATAGTTACTACGGTCTTGATGTTTTTTGTATATTGATTAAGAAAAGCCAAGCCTAATCAAGGCTTGGCTTTTTTGGAAAAAGTCTTCTTGTGTTTTTTTCAATTTTGGTAGTATGATAGCGTTATTCTGAGATTGAAGTTGGGGAAACAGCATGAAAATAAAAGATTGGGATAAGAATTTAAAAGTAAGGTTATTTGGGGAAGCGCTTATGAATATTACATTCTGGATGTTCTTCCCGTTTTTAACGATTTATTTCGCGGATGAATTCGGAAAAGACAAGGCTGGTTTATTGCTCATTTTTTCTCAGGTATTCTCCGTACTTGCCAACTTAATGGGCGGTTATACAGCTGACCGCTTTGGCCGCAAGAAAATGATGGTTCTCTCTGCATTTGGACAGGGACTTTCATTCATCATTTTTGGATTTGCCAGTTCACCCTGGCTGGATTCTCCGGTGCTTGGCTTTATCTGCTTTGCTTTTGTGGGAATATTCGGTTCATTTTATTGGCCGGCAAGCCAGGCAATGGTTGCAGATGTGGTCGAGGAAAAGGACAGAAGCCAGGTATTTGCTATTTTTTACACTTCAATTAATATTGCTGTTGTGGTGGGTCCCATTTTAGGAGCCATTTTCTATGTCCATTACCGTTTTCAGCTTCTTATGGCCGCCGGCATTATCTGTATCCTATTATCTTTCATCCTTTCCCGGTGGACAAGGGAAACATTGCCAATACAAATACTTGCAGAAAGCGGAAATAGTAAATGGCATGCAGTTTTATTAAAGCAAACGAAAGATTATGGCATTATCTTCAGGGACAAAACCTTTCTCCTTTTTATCATAGCAGGTGTTCTGGCTGCACAGACTTTTATGCAGCTTGATCTATTATTACCTGTCTATACAAATGAAGCTGTTCATAATCAGGCGCTTTTTAAATGGAATGACTGGTACTTTTCTGTTCAGGGAGAACAGGCTTTTGGCATTCTGCTGTCTGAGAACGGCTTCCTCGTAGCCTTATTTACCGTAGCCGTAACGAAAATGATGTTAAAGTACAAAGAAAGAAATGTCTTTATTTTATCATCTCTTACTTATGCAGCAGCCATCATCATGTTAGGGCAAACGCAATGGATATGGGGATTAATTCTGGCTATGGCCGTTTTCACTATGGGTGAATTAATGACAGCCGGCCTTCAGCAGAGCTATGTATCAAAAATTGCTCCAGATCATATGCGGGGTCAGTACTTTGCAGCTGCCTCCCTTCGATTTACAATCGGGAAAACCATTGCACCTATCTCCATTCCGCTTACAGTCTGGATCGGATATGACTGGACATTCTTTATACTGGCGCTGCTGGCTGTTGTAAGTGCGTTTTTGTATTGGCTGATGTTTGCTTTGCCTGAAAGAAATAATGCATTCCATGCCAAAAAGGAATCTGTATAAGGTTCCTTTTTAATTATGTCTCCGTCCATAGATGGAGACCCAAGGTTCTCGAGCACGAATTTCAATTCAATAGGTTTCTTTTTGCGAACAGAACAGCTACAATGAAAATGAAGATTCTGACAAAGGAGAATACATAATGAGTCATTTTCAAACGAATTTAGAGAAATACGCAGAGCTTGCCGTAAAAGTTGGTGTAAACGTACAAAAGGGACAGACGCTTGTAATTAACACAACGCTTGATGCAGCTGAACTGGTTCGTACAATTGTTAAAAAGGCCTATGAAGCAGGAGCTCATAACGTAGTTGTGAACTGGAGCGATGATGCGGTCACTCGCACAAAGTACGACTTGGCACCGGATGAGTCTTTCTCCGAATACCCTGAATGGCGTGCGAAGGAAGTCGAAGATTTAGCTGAAAAGGGTGCGGCATTCATGTCAATCGTTTCGGCAAGCCCTGATTTGCTGAAAGGCGTGAAATCAGAACGAATCTCAAGCTTCCAGAAAGCTGCAGGACAGGCGCTGGCAAAATACCGCAAATTCATCCAGTCCGATAAAGTAAGCTGGACAGTCATTGCAGCTCCATCTAAAGCCTGGGCAAACATGGTATTCCCTGACGCACCGGAAGAATCACGTGTGGATATGCTTTGGGAAGCTATATTCAAAGCAACTCGCGCTGATTTGGATAACCCGGTTGAAGCCTGGAAAAAGCATGATGAAACACTTCATGAAAAAGTGGATTATTTGAACAGCAAGCGATATCAGAAGCTTCATTATAAAGCTCCAGGTACAGACCTGACAATCGAGCTTCCAAAAGGCCACTTATGGGTGGGGGCAGGCAGCATAAATGAACAGGGACACGAATTCATGGCTAACATGCCAACTGAAGAAGTATTTACGGTACCTTACAAGACAGGTGTTAACGGCACGGTTTCCAGCACAAAACCTTTAAGCTATGGCGGAAATATCATCGACAAATTCAGCCTGACATTTGAAAACGGCCGTATTATCGATGTGAAGGCCGAAGAAGGCGAAGAGATTCTTAAGCAGCTTGTTGAGACAGATGAAGGCTCCCACTATCTTGGTGAAGTGGCTCTGGTTCCTTTCAACTCGCCAATTTCACAGTCCAACCTGCTTTTCTATAATACTTTATTTGATGAAAATGCTTCAAACCACCTTGCGATCGGCAGTGCGTATGCATTCTGCATTGAAGGCGGCAAGAAAATGTCCAGTGAAGAACTGGCTGAAAACGGCTTGAACGAAAGCTTAACACATGTTGACTTCATGATCGGCTCCGCTGAAATGGATATCGATGGAATTACTGAAGACGGCAACGCTGAACCCGTGTTCAGGAAAGGTGATTGGGCATTTTAAAGCGGAACCGCATTGCCCGGAACGCAGACTAAGTACGCCACGTCCTGTGGCAACGTCTGCATGACCCACATCCTGTGGGCCTCAAGCACAAGACGAGCCTCCCGGAAAGGCGTCCTTTGCCTTTTGGGTGGCTTGCCCGAAATGTGGAGGCGACTGCCCAGGGACGACAGGCATAAGACGGTTCCTGTAAGAAGGCGTTATTCCTTCTGAAAGGAAATGGCTTATGACCCCGAGTCCCTAGGAGCCGGAGCTAGACAAGCTTGTGACCCTGAGGGGGTAGGCTGCTTGCGCTAGACGGTTCTTGAAGTTCAAAGTATAATACTTTGTTATTTTACAAAAAAATCATGCGGTCAATGTGCCGCATGGTTTTTTGTTTTCATCAATACTATTTCACTAACGTTTCCTTCTAAATCAGAAATGAATTCGATGGAATATTTATCTGCCAGGTAGGTGGAAATGGTTTTACCTGACAGCACCTCTTCCCTTACTTCAAGAGGAGTGCCAAACATAGCAGTAATCTCGTCAATGAAAGTTCTCACCCGCTGTCCAGGAATAGAAATTGCGGTTACATTTCCGGTTTCCCGTTCAAAATAATAGCTGATTTCAGGGTACATGACAAAAGGGCTTCCATTTTCAAACCCTTCCTTAATATAATTTGGATCTGACTTCTTAATTTCAGATATGTTTGTGCCAATTGGATAAGGGCTTCCGAGCGGAATTCCCTGTTTGGCTTTTTCAATGGCATCCACGCTGAGTGCCAGGTTTTTAAAAGGATAGTATAGGGCTTCCTCTTTTAACCACAGATTCATCCAGTCGATATCAGAATGATCTTCTTTGTTCAGCTCTATTCGGTCATGCAGGCTCATCGAAAGGGTTTCTTCATTAAATAGCCATGTTGAAATAACCCATCTATCATTCTTATTTTGGGCAGTTTGAAGATACTTCTGATTAATATTTTTTATTTTCGCTTTGGAGGAAGTGACCACTTCTTTTTCTGTATTGATTTTAAGCACTTCTCCATCTTTAATCGCCAGCAGCTGGCCCTTAACCGCATTTTCCCCCTTGGACTGAAAAATCGAAATGATGGTTTTATTCCTCATTTTCTGAGTGTAAACCTGCTCCTTCGAAGGGTTAAATGACAATTCAGCACTGTTATTCAAATCTTCCTGTCTATAAGCCTCTTTCGACCCTTTCTCAGCCAGGTAAACTGAGTAATGTCCTGTAAAATAAGAATCGCCTTTCTTCCCTTTCGCACTGTCCTCTTCCAGAATGGTTCTTCTTTCATCTTCAGCATATAGATAAACTGTATATTTCATTTTTCCATCTGTTGCGTCCACCTGGAATAGTGACTTGCCTTCAAGCCAAACAGTATCTTTTTTCTCTTTCCCGACCTCTTGTACAGCTGATGTATTCTGTTCAGCTTCCACTTTATCTTCTTTTTCAAATTTTATTTCTTCTGTATTTAAAGATGCATTTATTTCATTTGAACATCCTGCTATAACGGATGACAGCATGGCAATCATGATCATATTTATTAAATTTTTCATTATATTCTCCCTAATGTTATAAAAACATTTCCATTTAAAGTCAAATGTTACAATTACGTTTCAACTAATTAAGTGTAACAAATAGGGATCGTTTCTACAAACCTATCAATATGCTCATTTTTTTACAAAAACAAGGGTTTCCTCCCGTTTCCTTTATATATGACTCTTCTCCTGCTTTACTTACACGGTTGAATAAAACGCCATATGCCCTATTTATCAGCGTTTTACAGTAAGAGACAAGAGGCCCCGGAATAGTTTCCGGAGCCTAATGCTTATATTTCTGCTGGTGCCGATGCATGTTTTTCGGTCAATAGACTTACAGATACGTATGCAGCAAGTGACAAAGCAATAGGCAATACGACTGTATTCATGCCTAATGCATTTGGATAAAAAGTATGGAATAAAATATACGAAGCAGTTCCGGTTATCATCGAGGCCACAGCCCCATATCTATTTCCCTTAGCCCAATATAGGCCCAGCACAACTGGCCATATGAATGCTGCTTCCAGTCCCCCAAAAGAAAAGAGATTCAGCCAGATCAGCAAATCGGGCGGACTGAGAGCCATGATGCAAACCAGAATTCCAAGCAGGGCTGTAACCGCAAAACTCAGTTTCTTTATGGCAGCTTCTTTGGCATCAGGCTTAATGTAATTAATATAGACATCTTTCACAATCGCCGAGCTGACCAGGAGGAGCAGGGAATCCACTGTTGACATGATGGCAGCCATCGGTGCAGCCAGTACAATTCCCGCAAGCCATGGAGGAAGAACTTCCATGGCAATCAACGGCATAACTTTATCTCCCACTTCAATCCCCGGCAGAATAGGACGGGCAAATACGCCAATTAAATGCATGCCAAGCATGATAAAGCCGACTACTATTGTTCCGATTATAATGGCCCTGTGCATGGCTCTGGCATTTTTATATGACATGGCCCTCACTGCGACCTGAGGAAGGCCTACAACTCCAACTCCCACCAGAATCCAGAATGAGGATACATATAAAGGAGTCAATCCGCCATCAAAGCCAAACGGTGTAATCAGATTCGGATTTTCTGAAGACAGGTCGCTGATAATATTCGGTATTCCTCCACCTGCCACAATAACAGCAACCAGAAGGATCATGGTGCCGATGAACATGATTCCGCCTTGGACAGCATCCGTTACGGCAACAGCACGGAAGCCGCCGATAACCACGTAGACCATAACAGAAGCCGCAAAAATGAATAAAGCAGACAAATAGCTTAATCCTGTCAGTGACTCAATTAATCTTGCTCCGCCAACCCATTGGGCAGCCATGGCAGAAAAAAGGAAAATAATGATGCTGAGAGAGGATAGCCAGACAACCCATCTGCTGTTATATCGTTCTTTTAGAAAATCGATGAGCGTCACAGCATTATACTTTCTTGCTGTGATGGCAAACTTTTTCCCCAGCACCATGAGAACGAAATAACCTGTGACAACCTGTGACATCGCAAGCAGCACCCAGCCAAGCCCCTGTGTGTAAGCAACGCCGGGACCTCCAATGAAACTGCTGGCACTTCCGTAGGTTGCAATCATCGTCATAGCCAGAATAAAACCGCCAAGCTGCCTTCCCCCAAGAAAATAATCCTGCAGGAACGAACTCCCGGTATCAATCTTTCTGCTGGACCATAAGCCTACGAGAAAAATAATAATTAAAAAGATGAGAAGAGGAAAAATTACCTGCCAATTCATTCAGATTCTCCCCCTTCCCCGTTTTCTTCAAACGGCACTTCTTTAAACAGGAACTTAACAGCTGCAGTTACCAGAATCACCATTACGGCAAATCCTGCTGCGCAGCTCCAGAAAAACCAGGCAGGCAACCCCCAAATATATGTATACTCACCAGCAGGCCCAGACCCCATCCCATAGGCAAACCCATACCACCATACAAAATTGAAGAGCACCAGACCAATGCCAATCCACGCCTCTCTCTCTGCGATTTTAAAGTGCGGATCTTTTTTATGTATGCCTTTCTTCATTTTGTCCCCCTTCAGAGCTTTATTATAGTAACGTACCATAAAATACAGAATATTCCCTGAATATAATCCCACTTATGTATATTTTCTGCAACAAAAAAAGCAGATTGCTCTGCCTTTTTGATATTATTTTAAAATTTCACTTTAAGCAAGCTAGGATCTTAACGATTGTCAATTGTCTCCGGGTAAAGGTCATGGTTCATTAAACGGTATTCTGCCATTTTTTCATATTTCGTCCCCGGCTTGCCGTAGTTGCAATACGGATCAATGGAGATTCCGCCACGTGGCGTAAATTTGCCCCAAACCTCAATATAGCGCGGGTCCATTAATTCAATAAGGTCGTTCATAATGATGTTCATGCAGTCTTCATGGAAATCGCCATGATTTCTAAAGCTGAAAAGATATAGCTTTAATGACTTGCTCTCTACCATTTTCTGATCCGGAATATAGCTGATATAGATGGTCGCAAAATCTGGCTGTCCTGTTTTCGGGCAAAGACTCGTAAACTCAGGGCAATTAAACTTTACAAAATAATCGCGGTTTGGATGCTTATTGTCAAAAGCCTCCAGAATATCAGGCGAGTATTCAAAAAGATATTTTGTACCCTGATTTCCCAATAGCGTAATATCCGTTAATTCCTCATCTTTTCTTCCTGACATAAAAAAGCCTCCCTTTATACGATCCCGCTGATCCTAAGAAGAGGTCCAAAAAGTACAGCTTAAAAAATAAAAACCATATCCTCTTATGGATATGGTTGATTATTATAATCAAAGCCATAGTTTTTTATAGAGGGTGAAGCTATGAACCTCTCCCGCTCACACGGGAATATTCGAAATATAATTGTCATTGTTACTATAGAGAAAAAGCCTGTTTCTGTCAATAGGGGCTTCTTTATCTGGTTTTCATTTATTCTTCTATAGTATAATTACGTTAATTTTCTTAGAAAGGTGACATGTTATGTGGAATGAGTTTAAAAAATTTGCCCTGAAGGGAAATGTGCTTGATTTGGCTGTCGGGGTTGTTATCGGAGCTGCCTTCGGAAAGATTGTATCTTCTCTTGTAGATGATATCATCATGCCGCTTGTTGGATTGCTGATGGGCGGAGTAAACTTTACGAATCTGATGGTAAAAGTTGGAGGAGCTGAGGTCAAATACGGTTTATTCATACAGAATGTGGTTGATTTCTTCATCGTGGCATTCTCTATTTTCATCTTTATCAGGATTATCAACAATCGTTTTAAAAAGAAAGAAGAAGCAACACCTGCACCAGCTGTGGATAAAAACGTTGAGCTATTAACGGAGATAAGAGACCTTTTAAAAACCAATAAATGATGAAACTTATATAATAGTTCTGACGTATATACATATACAAATGATTTTAGGGGAGAAATGAAACAAATGTATGTACAGCAAACCGCAAATAATAGTTATTTGCCTTCTGTTTTACGGGCATTCGCCTTATCATTGGGTATTGCTTTTATCGGAACGATGGCGGGTGTTTTCGTCCCTCCAGCCCTGTTTTTGCCGCTCATGATTCTTGAACTCGGAATGCTGCTTTTCGCTTTCCTGCTTCGCCGCAAAAAGGCCATCGGGTATCCATTCCTTTATGTATTTACATTTATTTCAGGGATGACGACCTATCCGATTGTTGCCCATTACCTGGCTGCCATTGGCCCGAACCCCGTACTGGTCGCACTTGCAGCGACAACGGTTGTGTTTACAGGCCTGGCTGTATACGCTACGACAACCAAGCGGGATTTATCTTTTCTTGGCGGCATGCTGATGGCAGCATTGCTTGCCCTTATTGCAATCTCTATTTTCAGCATCTTCTGGCCGTTAAGCTCTAACGCGATGCTGGCATTCTCCTTCATCGGAGTGCTTGTATTCAGCGGATATGTGCTATTCGATTTCAACCGCATGAAGCATTATGGAGTTTCACCGGAAGAAGTGCCTTTAATGGCTCTTAACCTATACCTTGATTTTATTAACCTGTTCATTAATATTCTTCGTATTTTTGGAATTTTGGGGAGCAGGGACTAAACAGGAGTGCGAACTCCTGTTTTTTTATGTGCAAGCTTCATTTCTTTATTCCTTCAAAAAGATTAGGTATGATCAGAAGTAAATCCGAAAGGCGGGATAATAATGAATTATATTTTGGAAACCCAAAATCCTGATAAAAATATTACGCTTGAACAGGCCATTAATGGCCAATATACAATGGCTGTTTTCGTCCGCCATCTTGGCTGACCGGTGTGCAGAGAATATCTTGCGCAGTTGCGCGAGCGCATAAGTGAATTGGAAGCCAGAGGTTTTCAAGTTATTGTCATTGCTCCTTCTAAAGGAACATTCATCAATCAATTCCTTGAGCAATTCGGCCCGTTCCCTTTTCCAATCCTTGGCGATCCATCCCGGGAAGCTTATAGAGGAATGGGACATAAAACAATGCCAAAGTGGAAGCTCCTTTCAAAAGCAGCATTTGGATTTATAACAGGAAAAGTGAAGGGGTTTGTCCCTGATAATGAAAAACAGAAGGAATTTGTCACGAAATCCATGAAGACCCAGAATGTCTACATTCAAGGCGGGACATGGCTTTTCTCGCCACAGGGAAAGATTTTATGGAAGCATATTGATGAATCCCCTGAAAATCACGCAAAGATTGCTGATGTTTTAAAGAAAATGGACGAAGTGAAAGCTTGAAAGGCAGTCAATTACTTGGCTGCCTTTCGTTTTGTTAACTCCCATATTTCACGCAAAACCGGCATCTCTTCCATTTCCTTCTCCGTTACAAGATCCCATTGAATCCCGTTTGGTTTTGGATATGGCGTGTTGGTTTTGATCAGTTCCTTTTCAGTGGCAATCCAGTCGATAGTCAGATCATATGGATCCCTCGGGATATCTTCCTCTATCACCTGGGCGCTATTCACTGTTCCAATTACAGGGATTTCTGGATTTCCCAGCTCTCTGATTATCGCATATTCACGGTCGGCATAGCCCTCCCCTTTTCCGACACGCCGCCCATCCCGGTGAAGGCCCACTGATCCGGCAAAAAACAAATCAATTTTCGGCAATTCGGTGAGAGGAACTTCTTTACCATATGAGTGGATATGCTTAAGGCTCGCTACTTTTCGCTCCTCCCCGGCTGGGACCCATTCCGGCTTTACCATAATAAATCCTGCTTTCAGCCTTGGAGTTGGAACCAGCAATGTCTTTCCATCTTTCAAAATTTGTGCACGGACCGGCAGCTGCGGAGAATCAGGATTTACCTTAATTACCTTAGCCTCTTTATACTCAGGCATAGTAAAAACAAATGCAGCCGCTTTTTCAGCTCCTTTGAAATTGGGGATTCTATTTTTTAAAGGAAACGGAAAGCGTCCAAGCTTGTTTTCCTCGAGAAAATTCCATATGTACTCACGGATTTCTTTCTTCGTATTCATTGCGTTTCACTTCCTTTCTTTTATTTTATCCATAAGGGATAAAACTGAATAGAAAAAGAACTTCATTTTTTAAAAGAAATAGGTTTTAAGTCAAGATCTCGTGGTAAACAAATAATGCAAGGCCAATAACAAAACAGAAGGGACTGGTTGACGATGAAAAGCGTAACAGCGACTTCAAGGTTCGTCATTGGCATTGCAAGAAACCAGGGAGGGTTTGCAGAGCGTACGAAAGGCACTCTCGTCTATAACCGATATATTTAAAATCGGTTCGGCCCTATGCAAATCATAATCCTCAGGTTGTCCGTCATCGGACTTAAAAAAGGTGCAGACCAATCGGTTTGCATCTTTTTTAATGCCTTAAATCCCCTAAAACCCCTCTTCTTTTCTCCCTATCTGCTAAAAAAATTCCTGATCATTGTTTAGACATGTATTTTTTTCACCATAATGGCAAATAAAAGGAGGTTTCTAGATAAATGTCTGAACATGAACAAAAACAAGAATCAACCATGTCCCGGAGGAGATTCATCCGTAATTCCGGGTTAGTTGCCGGCGGTTTGGTAGGAGGCGGCATTCTTGGCGGCTTAATTGGCGCAAACATGAATAAAGACGGTACAGCAACGGAAGAGAATGCCCATACAAACGGGCATGATCAGGTTGCCTATCAGCAGTCACCTTTATATTTCACAAACCCCGAGATATTCGGAATCCTTCAGGCGGCCGTTGAGAGAATTTATCCAAAGGATGAAAATGGCCCTGGCGCTAATGATTTGGATGTTCCATTTTTTATTGACCACCAGCTTGCGGGCTCATGGGGAAACAATACAAGGGAATATATGCAGGGCCCTTTCTTCCCAGGCTCAAACTTTCAGGGTTACCAGTCCCCTTTAAAACGGCATGAAGTCTTTGATGTCGGCCTTGTTGCCCTGCAGACCTACAGCAATGATAAGTTCAATAAGCCTTTCGCTGAACTGGAGGGTGAACAGCAGGATGAAATCCTTACCGCTTTTGAGGAGGATAAAGTAGAGCTCCGGGGTGTTACTTCCAGGACATTTTTTAATATTCTCCGGGCAGCAACTATTGAAGGCGTTTACGCAGATCCTGCCTATGCCGGAAACAAGAATATGGAAGGCTGGAAAATGAAAGACTTTCCTGGCCATCAGATGAGCTATATCAATCAGATTGAGTCTGAAAAATTTGCGGAAATTGAACCAAATAGCCTCCATTCATATACGAAATAGAACTATCTCTTAAGGAAGTGATAAAAAATGGCTAAAACATTGCCTAAAACAGATGCCGTCATTGTAGGAGTTGGATGGGCCGGCGGAATCATTGCGGCTGAACTAGGGAAACAGGGATTAAAAGTGGTCGGCCTGGAGCGGGGAAAAGAGCGCGGTGTCAAGGACTACTATGTTGTCCATGATGAACTTCGCTATGGAATCCGCTATGAATTAATGCAGGACCTTTCAAAAGAAACGATTACCTTCCGCAACCAGGGGAAAGAAAGAGCTCTTCCGATGCGTCAGCTTGGTTCCTTTTTGCTTGGTGAAGGCTTAGGAGGATCCGGTGTCCACTGGAATGGCCATACTTTCCGCTTTTTGCCTTATGACTTCGAAATTAAATCACAGACGGTTAAAAAATATGGAGAAGCAAAGATTAAGGGGCTTCAAGTTCAGGATTGGGGCATTACATACGATGAATTGGAGCCTTATTTCTATGAATTTGAGAAGGCGGCAGGAATTGGCGGTGAGGAAGGTGAGCTAGGGCCAAAGAGAGCAAATCCATTCCCAAATCCTCCAATGAAGGAAACACCCATTACAGCAAGATTTAAAGAGGCAGCGAAATCATTGGGAATGAAACCTTACCATATGCCATCCGGCAATATGAGCCAGGCATATGAAAACCAATATGGCGCCAAGCTGGCTCCATGTCAGTATTGTGCGTTTTGTGAACGCTTCGGCTGTGAATATGGTGCCAAGGCAGATCCGACCGTTGCCGTCATTCCGTTTGCCAAAGAAACTGGAAATGTGGATATCCGCAACTTTTCGAATGTAACAGAAATTATTCACGACGGCAAAAAAGCAACTGGAGTACGCTATGTGGATGTGCAAACGAAGGAAGAATTCATCCAGCCGGCAGAAATGGTTATTCTGACAAGCTATGTCATGAACAACACCCGCCTGCTGCTGACATCAAAACTGGGGCGTCCATACAATCCTGACACAGGGTCAGGGGTTATTGGAAAGAATTATTGCTACCAGATCCTTCCCGGATCAGCTGGATTTTTTGATGAAGAACAATTTAATACATTCATGGGTGCCGGTGCTCTTGGTGCTACTGTGGATGATTACAATGGAGACAATTTTGACCACTCGGATCTGGGCTTTATCCATGGGGGCTCCATTTCCCTCAACCAATCAGGATACCGTCCGATTCAATATAATATGGTTCCGACTGATACACCGAAATGGGGCAGCAAGTTCAAGGAGAATTCCATTAAGTATTTCACAAGGGCTTTAAGCATTGGGACACAGGGAGCATCCATGCCTGTGCAGCACAATTATATGGACTTAGACCCTTCTTATAAAGATGCCTACGGGCTTCCGCTGTTACGCCTGACATACGATTTCACCGAGCAGGATAAGAATCTTTATAACTATATTGGAAAAATCACCGACAACATCATGAAGGAGATGGGACCATCAAAAATTAATGACCGGCAGCAGCTGGAGCACTATGACATCGTCCCTTATCAGACAACACACAATACCGGCGGCGTGATCATGGGGACTGAGCCCGAAACATCAGCTGTAAACAACTATCTGCAGATGTGGGATGCAGAAAATGTATTTGTCATTGGCGCATCCGCTTTTCCTCACAACGGAGGGTATAACCCGACAGGAACAGTTGGTGCACTCGCCTACCGTGCTGCTGAAGGAATCATCAAATACAGCAAAGAAGGCGGCCTGCTTGCATAAGAAAGGCGGAAGCGCCTTGCCCACCCCCGAAACCAAAGGGGGCAGGCGCACTTACTCACCTTTTTAAAAATCCACAAAAAGGAGTGAACATCATGGGGCTTTCAAATATCGGAATTCCCGGATTAATTATCATCCTTGTTATTACCTTAATTATCTTTGGTCCTAAAAAGCTTCCGGAAATCGGGTCTGCCTTTGGAAGGACCTTATCAGAATTCAAGAAATCAGCCAGAGAAATTATGAGTGATGATGAGGAACCCGATTCAAAAAAACGTCCAATCGAAACGGCTGACCGGAAGGATAAACCGCTTTAATAGGAGGGTTTAGATTGAAAACGGATGAACAAACCCTTGTAGAGCATTTAACAGATCTAAGAAAAGTGCTGATTCGATCACTGATTTTCTTTATAGCCAGCTTTGCCCTTTGTCTGTTTTTCATCAACAGACTGATCCCTATGCTCGCGAATGATCATGAGCTTGTCATGCTTGGACCGCTGGATGTGATTAAGATGTACACGGGAATTGCAGGAAGCATCAGCCTTGGGCTTTCGCTTCCTTTTATCTCATATCAGGTCTGGCTATTTGTGAGGCCCGCATTAACGGAAAAAGAAAGCAAAGTATCATTGATATTTTTTCCGGCTATTCTCTTCAGCTTTATCGGCGGTCTTTGCTTCGGCTTTTTTATTATATTCCCTGCTATTTATCAGTTTTTAATGCTATTGGGTGAATCACATTTTGCGATGATGATCACTGCCAGGGAATATTTTTCTTTTCTGCTGATGTCGACCATTCCTTTTGGTTTTCTGTTTGAAGTGCCTTTGCTGTTATTGTTTCTGACAACCATCGGCATTGTTACCCCAGTCATGCTCAGCTCGATGCGAAAATACGCTTACTTGATCATGGCTGTTGTATCAGCTCTAATTACACCGCCTGATTTATTTTCACAGATTCTTGTCCTTGTGCCCCTTATCGGGCTATATGAAATTGGCGTTATTATGTCAAAATTAAAATTCAAGAAATTGAAAGCTGTTCAGGAATCTCCATCCAGCGAGATATAAACAAGTTTAGGTTGGCCCCCAAAAGGATATTTAATAAGAAAACGTTCTTTTGGGAGGTCTGTTAAATGAATGAACAGGATCATGTAATCAAACAAGATGGTGAATTGGATACAAAAAATATCAAGAATGTAATGGACAAAATGTCAAATGAAAGGGCCGAAGATATTTTAAGCAATTTCGACGAGTTTAAAAGCTATCTGGCTGAAAGAATCGAGCTTGGCAAAAAGCTGGGATTAAATGAGGAACAGCTTGCGGTAACAGCGGAAAAGGTGGCTGGCTACCTGGCTGAAAATGTGGAGCCAAAAAACCGCGAGGAACAGCTTCTGAAAGAATTATGGAAAGCTGGCAATGATGAAGAGAAGCATAAGCTGGCCCATATGCTTGTACGACTGGCCGAACAGGCTTAATAACAAAGCCGGAATTGTTGTGCATGACAATTCCGGCTTTATTACTTTTTCAGATTTCTATAAAGATTTATAAACTGGTTTGGCTTAGACTTTACTTGAAAAGAGAATAGCCCCCGATTGGTATGAAGATAGAGAAAACCAATTTCGCAATTGGAAGATCTGTATGACATATCCCAAACTTCATCAAGGAGAAATTTATCCGTTGGCGAAAGGATGTGATCCTCAAATAAATGAAGATAAAGTTCCTTTTCAATGTATTGCTGCTGATTCCAATCGATCTTCCGGCTGACTGTTATAAAAGGATGGGAAGCAATGATCCGCACATGAACCTCCATATAAAAAATGATTTGCTTCCATTGAAACATAATGCGGACAGCGATTCAAATGGCTGAACCTTCCCCTATATATTCCTCCAGCAATATCGCATAATAAGTCAGGTCTACCGGCCTGCCGTCTTTTATTACATGCTGGCGCAAAATTCCTTCATGCTTCATTCCTGACTTCTCCATAATCCTCCATGACCCAGGATTGTCTGTAAAAGCAAGGGCATAAATGCGGTTATGGTTCAGCTCTTCGAATCCATATTTAATAACTGCCCTGGCTGCCTCTGTACCATAACCTTTCCCCCAGAACGGCTTGCCGATCCAATAGCCGATTTCTGCTCTTCTGTTTGCATTAGTGCCTGTAATATTGATGAGTCCTATTAAGCTATTATCCTCTTTTTTCGTTATGGCGAAAATCGCGATTTTACCTTTTCTCTCTGCTTCCAGGATGCTTGTAATAAACTCCCTTGCTCCCCCTTCCGGATAGGGATGGGGAATATTTAGTGTTGTTTTGGCCACATCATAATCACTGGCATATTCTTCTACCTTGAGTGCATCGTCAAGGGTAAGACTGCGAAGAATTAGGCGGCTGGTTTCAATTAGGTCCATCTCATTGCCTCCTTTTTTGTTTAACAGCAATATTTCTATTCTTCGAAAGAATATCCTTTATTTTTCCAGAAGATTTTTCAGCTTATCCAGCAACTTATTATTTATATCTAGGTATTTTTAATTAAATATTCCCACACAATTAAGAAAGCACACCACGATTACAGTAGTGTGCCATTATCTTTTAATTATTCAACCGTCACAGCCAGTTCCCTGATTAATAGAGATGGCGAACCAATGTAGCCTGTGGCCATGAATCCCATCGAAAATTCCAGGTCTGAGCCGATGGCTTCAATATTATTCAATAGCTCATAGAAGTTTCCGGCAATCGTCATTTGGTTTACTGCATTTTGCACTTTACCGTCTTTGACATAATAGCCATTAGCCGCAATGGAGAAGTCCCCTGATACGGTGTTGGCACCGGAATGGAGGCCGGATAATTCGGTTATGATTATGCCCTCTGACAGCGATGATAACAGCTCGTCATAGCCTTGATCAGATGGAATGACATGAAGGTTCGTTGGAGCTACCGTTAAAGCGCCCTTATAAGAAGCTTTGTAAGCATTGCCCGTCGATTCCACACCATCTTTTTGAGCCGTTTTGCGGTTATGCATCAAGGTAACAAGTCTGCCGTCTTTCACAATATCTTTCCTGGCAGTGGCGACCCCTTCGCTGTCGAAATTTGAGCTTAGCAGACCTTCCTCTAAAAATGGATCATCCACTATATTCAATGACGCTGCCGCAATGATCTCCCCTGTTTTGCCCTTTAAAGCCGATTGCCCTTTTTGAGTATTTTCCGCTGAGAAGATAGGGATGTATGTCTGAAGGAGGGCGCTGGCAGCATCATTTCTCAATAATACAGGATATTTCTTGCTTTCAGCACTTCTGGCATTAAGCTGAGATAAGGCTTCTTCTACTGCATGCTTGGCAATTTCCTCAGGCTTCAAGATGGAAAAGTCTCTCGTAAACTTGGAGTATTCACCGTTTTTCACTAGATCTCCCTGCTTAACGATAACTGATACATAAATGCCGGCATGATTGTTCTTTTCGCTGAGATTCAGGCCTTTGCTGTTGAGAAGAACCCTTTCCGTTTCACCGCTCCTCAGCATGAAATAATCAGTCCCGGTTACCCGCTCATCATATGCATAGATGTGTTTTTCTATTTCCTTAAGCAGGTTCATTTTTTCAGGGATTGTGACCTCCGCAAGATTAGCTGAATAGTAGTTTCCTTTTTCATACCTTTCGCTGCCGGCAAAGATTTCTTCCTGTACTTCATCTTCAATAAACTGAGAGTTTTCCTTTGCATTCTCGATCAGAAAAGACAGGGAGTCCTCATCCAGTTTCTCCGTAAAAGCATAGCCCATCCTGCCTTCGTAAAGGCCTCGGAAGGAGGTTCCGAACACTTCGGAAGTATCGTAGGAATCAATTTCCCCTTTGTAAAGCTCGCAGGCGAACTTCTCCTCTCTCTCATAATACAGCTCCATATCTGTAAAACCATGCTGCTCGCCAAGCTGAAATAGCTTTTCCTTAAATTCCTGCAGATTCATATTATTCGCCCCCCTTTGTTCCGCCAACAGTCATTTCGCTTACGCGGATCATCGGCTGGCCAACATTGACAGGGATGCTTCCGCTCAGGGAACCGCACATGCCTGCACCATGATCAAGGTTATTCCCCACCATATCAACCAGCTGGAGAGTTTTTGGGCCATTGCCTATTAAAGTAGCACCTTTTAAAGGTTTGCCGATTTTTCCATCTTTCACAAGGTACGCTTCCATAACGGCAAAATTATAATCACCAGTTGTTGTATTGACCTGGCCGCCACCCATGTATTTTGTATAAATTCCGTACTCTGTATTTGATACGATTTCTTTCGGAGTGGACTTGCCATTTGCGATATACGTATTGGTCATCCTTGAAGTTGGCGCAAAACGGTAGGACTGCCTTCTGCCAGATCCGGTTGATTCCATACCCATTCGCCGTCCGCCCAATTTATCAATCAAGTAACCTTTTAAAATACCATCTTCAATCAGTACATTTTTACAGGCTTTTTCCCCTTCATCATCAATGGTAATGGATCCCCACTCATTGGAAAGTGTGCCGTCATCAATATATGTAACGACATCTGAAGCCACTTTTTCACCAATCCGATTTGTAAATACAGAGTTCTCCTTCGATACAAATGTGGCTTCAAGGCCATGACCGCATGCTTCATGGAAAATGACGCCGCCGAATTCATTATCGATGATGACAGGGAATTTTCCGCTTGGGCATGGGTCTGCACCAAGCATCGTAACCGCGATGCGGGATGCTTCATTTGCATAATGTTCAAGGTTAAGGTTTTCCATGAATTCAAAGCCTTTATGGGCTCCAGGTCCATAGAAGCCAGTCTGCATTTGATTTCCTTCTGCAGCAATCGACTGAATGGCAAGGCGGCTTCGCACCCGGCGATCTTCAACAAACTTACCTTCCGAGTTGGCAATCAGCACATTCTGTTCTTCATCCAAATACCTGACCGTAACCTGCTGGATGCTGCTGTGATAGTTTTTGGCAATTTCGGATGCCTTTTTCATCACATCTACTTTGCGGATCTTCTCCACTTCGCGCGGACTCAGAGATATAGGATGTGCTGCCGGAATAATTTCCTTTTGCAGCCGTGCAGGCTGAATGATTTTCTCACCTCTGATCGCCTGGGCAGCATTGCCCGCAGCTTTCAGCAAACCTTCCTTTGATCCATCCGTTGTGTAAGCATAAACACTCTGCAGTCCCTTAAACACGCGAATGCCTATCCCATAATCCCTGCCTGATAAGCTGCTCTCAATTTTCCCGCCCTGAAGTGCAAGGTTATTGGTGAAACGATCCTCAACAAACACTTCCGCAAAATCCCCGCCAGTGGCCAAGGCTGCTGTAATTACATCATGAATGACTGATTGTGAAAGCATAAAAACCCTCCTTCTTTCTAACTTTTCAAACTATTCTAATCATATCGTACTGATCTCTATTTTAGTATATTTTTTCCTTTTTTGACCAATAAGGAGGATGATTATGCCTCGGTCTGGAGACTTAAATGGGTTATTGGCAAGTTCGGATTTCTATTTGTACGGGGCTTGGTCTATTTGCAGGTTTATTTATTTATTTGCTAGGTTTGGTGCTCTATTTGCAATTTCTTATTTGCAAGTTCAGCCGCTTTATTTGCAATTTCGTTTATTTATTTGCAAGTTCAACTGCTTTATTTGCAGCTTCACTTATATTTGTTAGTTATGTCGCTCTATTTGCCGCCTCACTAATTTATTTGCAAATTGAGCTGCTTTATTTGCAAAGCTTTTTTCTACACAAAAAAAAGCGCCACATCCATGGCACTTTTTTTATAAGACCCCGGAAAACAGCCGGGCGAAGGATTCCTTCGATCTTTCCGCCAATCCGCGTTTATAATACTGGACGGGGCTTATTTTTTCGCTTTCTTCCAGATCCTCCTCATAATGGGCGACAAGATCACGGATGGAGCTTGTACCGTATAGGAAGACGTTGACTTCAAAGTTCAAGTGGAAGCTGCGCATATCCATGTTCGCAGTTCCTATTGAAGCGAGGATTCCGTCAACGATAATGATCTTCTGATGCAAGAAGCCTTTTTTATAGGAATAAATTTCAACGCCATATCGAAGCAGTTCCGCAAAATAGGACCGGCTTGCGTATTGTGTCAGGAAGCTGTCATTGATCTCAGGGACCAGGATGCGCACTTCCACTCCTTTAGCCGCAGCCACCCTTAATGCAGTGCGAATGGATTCATCAGGGACAAAATAAGGTGTGGCAATCCAAATGGATCTGGTCGCGCAGGATATCATTGAATAATATAAATCGCTCATAATTCCCTGCTGTGTGTCGGGTCCGCTGGCCACCACCTGCACGGCACCATCGAGCACATCATCATCTATTGGATATTTTACATTTCTGTATTCCTCCAGCACATCTTCCTTGCTTACATATTCCCAGTCCAAGAGAAAGACCGTATGCAGTGTGTACACAGCCTCCCCCTTCAGAAGCATGTGAGTATCCCGCCAGAAACCGATTTTTTCATTTTCGCCCAGGTATTCAACGCCCACATTCAGTCCGCCCACAAAGCCGACTTTCCCGTCTATAACAACTATCTTGCGATGGTTTCTAAAGTTGAATTTCTGATTGAAAAAACCGTACTTCAACGGAGAAAATGGACGTATCTTAATGCCTGCATCCTCCATGGACTGCAAATCCTCCAGTGTAATCCCCATGCTGCCTGCCGCATCAAAAATAAACAGCACCTCCACACCCTGCCTGGCTTTATCCATCAAAATATTGATGATTTCCTTGCCAAGTCTGTCAGAGCGGAAAATATAGTACTCCATATGAATAAACTCTTCTGCTTCATGCAGCTTTTTCTTGATTTCATTAAAAGTCTCTTCGCCATTTTTGAGAATTTTTGCCCTTGAATTTGTGCTTAGCGGAGTCAGTGCTACATTATTGGCGAATTTTGCAAAGCAGTGCTGGCTGTCCTGCAGGAATGATGTATCAGGCGTGTATTCTCTTTTCATCAGCTTCTTCCATTCATCCCTGTCTCTGCTTCTTTTGCTTTTAAACAGGTGGCCTTTCAAATAAAGCTGTCCGGAAAACAAATAAAACAGATAGCCGGCAACCGGAAAAAATACAAGCACATACATCCACAGCAAGGTCTGGTTAGGGCTGCGATTCTCAAGCATCAAGGAATAGGCGCTGATAAAAATAACAGCTGCATACAGCAGGACAGCACCGATTTTTATTGGCGAACCGGCATCCGTGAAAAATATCGTATACACAGATGCAATCAGAATAAAAACAAATAGGGATTCCACTCTTCTTTTTTTCATAGCCCACTTCTCCAAATCTAAAAAGGTTACAATATGTATGTTTCCTTATACCCTTTTTGATGCCCTGTAGAAACCAGGCAACCTTAGCTTTTCCCATTTTCAGGAGAAGAAAGCATGATCCGGAAAAAAAGAAGAGCCTTGCTGATAACGCAAAACTCCATGGCTATTGTCCGCCTCCGGTATAATGATTATCACCCATCGTATAATTCGTGCTTTCCCCCGGTTTATCACTTGGGCTGATTCCTTTTTGGATCGTATTATTTATCTTTTTCCTTCTTCGGTCGATCCCATAAGCGAAGGCCAGAGTCGCGATAATTAAACCAAACAGCACTCCCATTCTGCATCCCCCTTTTTATATGTATATTCAATAGGAGTAACCCATTGCTTACTATTCGGGGCGGGAGTCATTTTTCCTTTTTAAAAAGAGAGCTATTCTTCGTAGCTCTCTTAAAACTACTTCCTCATATTCTCCTGGTCCTTCAAACGGTTTTGCTGATCCGGCTTACGCTCCTGATCTTTCAATGACTGTTCTTGTTTCTGCGCGGAATTCTGCCCTTTTACAATATCCTTTAAGTCCTTGCTGTTTTCTTGAGACATTCCAATCCCTCCTGTACTTTTTTTATCCTGTTCCCTTATACAAGCAGAAAAAAACTTTTCTTAAAAAAATGTTAAAGGAGTTTGTCCTGTTAACTAGAATCTAAGGGTTAGGAAAAATAAAGGAGTGTCCAGGATGGAAATTAGGCTTCTGCGTCCAGATGATGCTGAAATCTACAAAGAGATTAGATTGGAAGGGTTAAAAAAGAATCCGGAAGCATTTGGTTCAAGCTATGAGGAGGAAGCCGGGAGGCCTCCTGAAGTGTATGGTGAAAGATTTAAGGGGGATAACTCCTTTCACTTCAGCGCATTTGAAAATGGAAAACTTATAGGTGTAGTCAGTTTAGTACGAGAAACCGGATTGAAAGTAAATCATCGGTCCAATATTTATGCGATGTACGTTACAGAGTCATGGCGTCAGAATGGCGTTGGCAAGTGCCTGGTGGGCAAAGCTGTGGAAAAGGCACGCTCATGGGATGGGGTTGAACAAATCCACCTGGCTGTAATGTCTGAAAATATTCCTGCTAAAAAGCTATATGCTTCTTTTGGCTTCGAGGTTTACGGAAAGGAGAGGCACGCTCTTAAGATTGATGGAAAGTACTATGATGAAGACCTGATGGCACTGTTTTTATCATAAAATAAGGCAGCTTCCTGTTTGAGGGGGCTGCCTTATTATCATTGATATTTCTTTACAATTTCCTGCAGCTTCAGGGCCAGCCCCATTTTACCGTCTACTTTCAGGCTGCCTGTCATAAATGCCATGGTCGTGTTGAGATCATCTTTTAATAACTTAGAAAAGTTTTTGTCTGACAATTTCAGTGTCACTTCAGGCTCATGGGAAGCCCCTTCTTCCACTATGACTTTTCCCTCCTTTAATAAAATCTGGATAGATCCGCTTTCTTCAAGGTCCACCTGAAATACCCGATTTTTCTCATCCTTGATATGAACGGGATCAGCGTTCATTTTATCTGCCAGCTGGTATAATTCATCTTTGACTGCCATGGCATGTTCCTCCTTCTTTTATGAATGCCTGCTTAAATTATATTTCAACAGATAAACATAAATTCCTGCCATAAAATGAACGACTATTCATTTCGCATCAAAAGAATAGCACCTTATTGATAAGGCGCTATTCTCACAAATCTTATTTGCTTTTCCCTTTTCCTTTCAAATCAACACCAATGGCAGCACCATTGCGGCTTGAATCTGCCACACCTTTGAAAATTCCTTTATCCCGGTCGATCAAAATACTTTGGACGTTTCCAATCGTGGTCGGACTCGGACCGAAGCTATGCCCCATCCCTTTTAGCCTATTAATAACTTCTGAAGGAATGCCCTCTTCATAGCGGTAGGAATTCAGATTATTTGTATAGATTCGCGGTTCTTCAACTGCTGCTTTTAGCTCCATGTCATATTCAATGGCGTAAAGGATCGTCTGCAGTACTGATGTTATAATCGTTGGGCCGCCTGGTGAACCGACAGTCAGGACAGGCTCTCCATCTTCAAAGACAATCGTCGGGGTCATCGAGCTTAAAGGCCGCTTGTTTGGCTGGACTTCATTTGCCCCGCCCGGTACGGCATCAAAATCTGTCAGCTCATTATTCAGCATCAGCCCATAGCCTGGAACCATGATTCCTGTTCCGAATACCTGTTCAATCGTTGTGGTATAAGAGACAACATTTCCCCATCTGTCCGTTACAGAAAAATGAGTGGTCTCACCGTATTGGCGGTCATTCGGCTGTTCAGCTGCTTCATAATTGGCTTCACTGTTCTCATATTTCCAAGGATCTCCCGCCTCCGGGCTTGGATTCACTTCATTCAGGCTGATCAGTTCCTGGCGCTCCTTAATATAATCAGGGTGAAGCAGCCCATTGACTGGGACATTTACAAACTCTGGATCTCCTGCATATACGGCGCGGTCTGCATAGGCTAGATGCATGGTCTCAGCAAGCAGGTGATATTTCTCCCAGGATTTTAAATCATATTGTGATAGATTAAAATCATCCAGAATCTTCAGCATCTGCAGCAAAAACACTCCGCCAGAGCTTGGGGGCGGCATGCTCGCAATTTCATACCCCTGGTAATCTCCCCAAATAGGCTCATCAATAGTCACTTCATATCCCGCAAGGTCTTCAGGTGTCATGGATCCGCCAAAATCCTGCACCACACCAGCAAGAGCTTCTGCGATTTTCCCATTATAAAAAGCGTCTGTCCCGCCAGCACGTATCATCTTCAGGGTTTTTGCAAGATCCTTCTGTACTAGACGCTCCCCTTCTTCAATAGGTTCGCCCTTAGGCAAAAACACTTTGCCGGCAGCTGTTCTGCCAAGCTTGTCCTGATTATCGGCAATCGCATCGGCTAATACAGAATCTATTGGGAATCCTTTATCTGCCAGCTTAATGGCAGGGCCGATCAGCTGCTGCATAGGGCGTGTTCCCCATTTTTCAAGGGCCGTTTCCAATCCTTTCAATGTGCCGGGCACACCGACTGCCGTACCGCCAGTTGAACGCTCCGCAAATGGAATCGGCTTTCCGTTTTCATCCAGGAACATATCTGGTGCGGCACCTCCTGGAGCGCGCTCACGGCTGTTAATAATGCTGGTTTCTTTCGTTTTGCCATCATAGACCATCATGAAACCACCCCCGCCAATTCCGGACATCATTGGTTCCACAACATTAAGGGCGAATTGGACTGCGACAGCCGCATCGATGGCATTACCGCCATTTTTCAAGACATCTGCCCCAATTTTTGATGCCAGTGGATGGGCTGAAGCCACCATTCCGTCCTTGCCAACATCAACCTGGCTATAGCCGCCATAGCCATCATCAGGCTTCGGCTTTTTCGCCTGCCCGGTTAAAGGCATGGTTCCGGCAACTAGTAAAATACTTAAAAGCATTAGGACACTAGCTTTCAAAACTCTTCTCATATTCATCCTCCTTCAGTTATGTTATACACGTCTAACTTAAGAGGAAGGAAAAGGATTATCAAGGAATAAGAGTTAATATTCTGAAAGTTAAATCTATTTTACTAGATTATGTGATACAAGCTAGGAAGAAATGAGGAGTTTATTTTTTAAAAGCAAGAATTTCTTCAACTCTGCAATCCCCAGCTCTGCAGAGGTTTCAACGTATCCGACAATCTGCTGAAATATAAACACTTCAAGGGGCTTCTCAGCGTCCTTTTTATCGTATTCAAATTCGTTTTAAACAAATGGAAGAAATAAGCTGACTTGTTTGGAAGAAATCTCTTCTAAGTCTGGCAGGTTCAAATTTCATAGGGCCGTAATGTCCAGAGAGCTTTGCATTACACAGGCGAAAATCATTATGATAGCGGGTAAGACCTCGTCATCTTTTTCCATTCTGTTTTTCAGCCTGGGAAGATAGAATCCTGTCAGCCAGACATGGTCTGCAATTAAGTGGATGTAATAGCCGAGGATGTAAGGTGAATGACTTATATTCCTGTATTTATAAACAATACTCTTATAATCATCCGTTCTCCCTTTATAAAAATGGGAAAGATCCCTTTGGGAGAAACAGCGTCTGGTGCTATTCCCCCCAATAAAAAAGCTGCTCTGTCCTCTATTTTCATTCTGGATGCAATTTCATTGTTGATGATGCTATGCATCACTTTGGAACCCATTATTCTCCCCCTTATTTACCAGGGCAGACCTGTACCGTATGTCTTTGCCCTGGCTTCACTGTCCTTTCTCCGTTTTTTGCGAATTTCCGCACGTTCTTTTGCTGATTCATATAAGCTCTTTTCTTCATCTGTCTCAGGCACAACCGCCGGCACCGGGGTCGGCTTTCCATTCTCGTCAACCGCAACCATTGTCAAAAAGGACATAGCACACACATTTCGGTCCCCGGTCAGCAGGTCTTCTGCAATTACTTTTACAAAGATCTCCATTGATGTCCGGCCTGTATAGGTCACAAAGGCCTCCAGGCAGACTGAGTTGCCTTCATAAACCGGATGAAGAAAGTCAACAGAATCTGTAGAAGCGGTTACGACATTTCTTCTCCCGTGCCTCATCGCCGCGATGGCTGCCACATCATCAATATAAGCCATTAGCTTGCCGCCAAATAGTGTTCCATATGTATTCGTGTCTGGCGGAAGCACAATGCTTGTTTTTACCGTAAAAGATTCTCTGCATGTTTTTGTTTCATTCATGTTGTTCCCTCCTGTTTTATTAAAGCATATCAAAAGCTGATGGCTAATTAAAATTATTTGGATAGATAGTAAAAAAACATTGCCAAAAATATCCTATCATCATATAATTTTATTGACCAGTGTTCAATAACGAAAGGTGATTCCATGAGTCCAAGAAAATCAGCCCATGACGAACTAACAAAAGAAGCCATTATTTCTGTAGCACGTGACCTGTTTGTTCAGGAAGGATATGCCGCAGCATCCATGAGAAAAATTGCGGACACCCTTCAGTGCAGCCATGGTGCCATCTATTATCATTTCAAAAACAAGGCTCAATTATTTTATGAAATTGTTGAAGCCGATTTTCAAAAACTTGATCAAGTCCTCGCCAGTGTCCTGAGAGAATCTGCAGATAGCAATGAACAAAAGCTTTTCAGCATTTTTTACCGTTATATACAATTTGGCCTGACCCATCAAAAGCATTATGAGCTGATGTTTTTAATTCGTGATGATGATGTGAAAGGCTATCTAAATGAAGGGCCAAACAAAAGCTACCTGCATTTTGCACAAGCGGTTAATTCACTCGCTCCCAACTCTCTCTCCATAAAGGATATTTGGTCTGTATTTCTAAGTCTGCACGGCTTTGTCACACATTATTGCAGAACGGAAACCACATTTGAAGAAGTGAAGGAACTCGCCTCTTCACATGCCCAATTTTTAATAAAAGCAATTTGTTAAAGAAATGTTATCGCATTTCTTTCATTTTTCCACTCAATTGAACAGTGGTCAATTAAATAAAAAGGATGATGACAAATGATGAAAACAGCTGCAGTATTAGGAGCAACAGGCGGAATGGGCTATGCTTTGACAGAAGCATTATGCCGCAGAAATATTAAAACTATCGCTTTTGCAAGGTCTAACGAAAACCTTCTTAACTTTAAAAAAAGCTGGGGACAAAATGCTGTTATCCATGCTGGTGATGCCTTGAATCCAGATGATGTTGAGAAAGCAGTGTCCGAAGCAGATGCAGTGTTCCATGCCATCAATATCCCTTACCCGGACTGGGATCCCACACTCTCAATTATCTTAAATAATATCCTGCAGGCCTGCAGCAAACATCATAAGCCTTTTATATATGCTGATAATATATACTCCTATGGTCTTCAATCCAGCCCTGCAAACGAAGTTTCTCCCAAGAATCCGCACACGAAAAAAGGCATGCTGCGCCAGGACTTGATTGAGACTATTAAAAGATCAGGGGTACCATATATCATTGCCCACTTCCCTGACTTTTACGGTCCTCATACAGGAAACACACTCTTACACTATACTCTCAGCCAAATTATTGAAAAGAATAAGGGCATGTTTGTCGGCAAAACCAATATACCGAGAGAATTCATTTTCATTAAAGATGGAGCAGAAGCATTAGCCGAGCTTGCATTGAATGAAAACTCATATGGTGAAGCTTGGAATATCCCTGGTGCAGGAACCATTACCGGAGAAGAAATAGCCAGTATTGTATCTCAGCATCTTAGCAGAGGCGTTTCCTTCAGACCTGTCCATAAATGGATGATACGTGCAATCGGCCTATTTGATCCCATGATGAGAGAATATACAGAATTGATGTATTTGAATCAGACACCTGTTATATTGGACGGCAGTAAATATGAAGCGAGAATTGGCACTCTTCCTAAAACATCATACGAGGCTGGGATTAAAGTAACACTGGATCATTTACTAAACGAAAGGAATGCCGCATTCTAACGGCATTCCTTTATTTGAAGAATGAATTCTTCTTTTTTCCCCTTAGGATATCACCCATCCAGCCTTTTTTAATAAGCATGATATAGAGGGCTGCGGTAGAAGCGATGATTATGATAATGGAGAACAAATACCCATACTTCCATTCCAGTTCAGGCATAACTTTGAAGTTCATACCCCAGAGCGCTCCCCATGTTGCGATCGGAGTCATAAGGGTGGTAATGACCGTGAGTGTCTTCACGATTTCATTTCCCCGGTGCATGGATACCATTTCTTCAAAATTAACCAGGTCATCAATTTCCTGCTGATACTCCCGCACCAGCGTATAGCCCCTTTCAATTCGCTTGCACGTTCTTTTAAATTCAGTTCCATCGGTGACACCTTCACCAAACGTCTCTTCTACCCCCAGCCTGATTTCCTTAACAGGAATCATGATATTCTTCCAAACCAGGATCTGGTGGCGGAGCTCATAGATTTCCTCCAGGCGGTTAATATTATTTTTCTCTTTTATTTTCCATAGCAGCTCATTTAATCGTACTTCAAACTTATCAATCTTCTGGATGTTATCACTTAGGATCTCGCCTAAAATCACGAAAAATCCATCAATGGCATTATGGGTATAATCCATTTTTTTTAATAGCAATGAATCATCAGACTGAATGACAGATGAATCAAAGCTGACAGTGATGAGAAAATCCCTTGTCAGAAAATAGTGGAACAAACTATTTTCATGCTGCTCTTTGACTTTCTGCTGATATATGAGGGAACCGCTTAGAAATTCCTTTTCACGTTCTGAAGTATCTATTTTCATTACATTTGTTCGGTTCTCGGAAGTATTCTTGGCCCATTCCTGTAAAACCTCTTTATAGTCGCCAGCCTCATTAAACTCTATTTCATCCAGATGATCGTAACGGTACCATTTCCAATTATCTTCACTATATTCTTTTTCCATCCCCATCTTCCTCCTGGAATCCTATTCCTTTTTAATAAATATTTCCCCTCTAACGGCCTCAATAAAACCATGTAGAAGGGGTAATTATTTCTATTGCTGGAAACAATGTTATTAAGACTAAATGTTTGCATTTCAATATGCCGGGTAAATAAACACCAAGACATACAAATCCAATTATTTGAAGGAGGAGCATAATCATGAATTCTCGTCCGTTAAATCCATATCTATTAGCCGGTGTTGGCATTACAAGTATTTTATTGTTGGCAAGCAAAAATAATCGAAATAAGGTTCAGTCTCTTGCAGTTAAGATGAAAGGCATGCTTCCGAACCGATTTATAAATGATACGGTGCCTGAAGAAAAACTTGGCCACCCGGACCCGCATAATATTGAAGATAATAAAATGGTTGACGAAGGTGCCATGTATTCAGTGAATTACTATAACGAAACCGTACAGCAATGACCTAAGGACTGGCTTCCTTAGGTTTTTTACATAATTCTAAATTTTCGGAGGAAGCAAGATGGGCGTTCTTTTCATCCTGATTTATTTGGGAATCGTTTTGGCTGTTATCGAAATTCATACGCTGATCTTCACATATACCGGGCTGGATAAGCCTATTGCGAGATTTCAGGTGATCAGCATGCTGACAGGAACCGGTTTTACAACCGGGGAATCTGAACTGATTATCGACCATCCAATCCGCAGAAGGTTCGGAGCCTTTTTAATTTTATTTGGCGCCTTTTCATTGGCAGTAATCATTTCGGCAATCAGCAGCATCCTCTCAGATGAATTCTTTACTGCCAAGATCTCGGTCGTGGCCGCTGTCCTGATCCTGGTTATTTTTATATTAAAGATGCCTAAAGTGCGCGATTATCTTTCGGGGAAACTGGAGCATGAGCTCGAAGAACATTATGATTTTCGCGATCTCCCGATAAGAGAAGCGCTGCTTACGGATGATACGGATCATGTATTGGACCATACCATCAATGAATCATGCGATTTCATTGGTAAAGAATTAAGGGAATTGATTGAAGATGACCAAGATATTAATGTGCTGTACATCCAAAGAGGTGAAATAAAGATCAGAAAAGACCGGCTTATCACTGAGCTTCAGGAGGGAGATCATATCATCCTGTACGGAGATGAACAAACGATTGAGAGCAAATTCGGGGAAAAAAATGAGGACAAAAAATAAAGCATCTGCCCATGACGGGAGATGCTTTCTCATTTTCAATTAAACTGCTTGGCTGGCGATAGATAGAGTGTCAGGCCAATTTTCCTGCATACTGTTACATAATGCATCATGGCCAGGAGGACAGCTCCCATATTCATGCCCATTATGATACCATCCATCTGCAGGCTGTGCATGGATCCAAGCACGAACATGGCTGTAAATGAAACAACAGTTGACCATACTGAATGATAAAACGCATCTTTCATGAGGCCCAGGCCGATTAAATAGGCCTGCATCGGGATAATGAAAAAGTGGAGCAGAAAAAATGGCCACAGCAGCTGTAAATAAACGGCTGCATCTGTGGAGTGGAAAAACACCTCGGTCAGCGGCCGTGCAAAAAAATAGAAAAGAACGACCGATGGGATCCCGTATAAAAAGGTGACAAAGAACACCTGCTGAAGAAGTCTCCGAAGCTCCTCCAGATTTTTATCCGCATATTCTTTGGAGACTGTCGGAATCAGCATGATTAAAAATGAATGGGCAATAAAGGATGGGAAAAAACCGATCGTCATGGCGACACCAGCAAGCATTCCAAAATGTTCTGTTGCGACTTCGCCCGGCACTCCTGCCTTTAAAAGCGCCCCCTTAATCAAGAATGGCTGAACAGCATGTGTCAGGGCATGGAAAACTCTCAAAGCAGTCGTCGGCACTGAAACAGAGATTAAGTTCTGCCTGACACTACTTCCGCTTACAAACTCAGATGGCTCTTTTTTAATACGGTGATACTGGATAATAAACATATTCAGCAAATAGAGAAAAACAACAATCTCACTTCCTACAAACGTACAAAATGCAATAAAGACTGCTGTATTGACATCAAATTGAAAGGCCTGATAAAGAACCACGAGCAGAAGGAGCTGAACGGATTTGCGCAGAAAATTGGAGGCTGCAATTTTCCCCATTTGATGCTTGCCCATGAAAAAGCCTCTGGCAATTGAGGAAAAAGACACGATTGGGATGAACCCGATCACAACCCATCTCAGGAGCGGATGGTACTCATTAAAGACACTGACAAACGGAATGATTGCCGCTGCAATCGGAACCAAAACCGCTGTAAAGATAATGGTCAGCTTGATAACATGATGGAGCATACTGAGATGATACCTTTTATCCTTTTCAGCTATGAACTTGGAAATAGAGATTGGAAGCTCAAAACTGGCCAGCAGCACAATTAGAAATATGGTCGGCAAAATCGACATGTACATGCCGAGTCCCCTCTCCCCCAGTTCCCGGGCAAGCACCATATTTACCACAAACTCTATACATTCGCTTGCAAAAGCAGCCAGTGCAAGCAATATGACTCCTTTGAAGAATTTACTCATTGCGCCTCTCCTTATATAATGCAGATTCTATATAAGATATGAGACATGCCCCAATAATATATTGCCCTTTTTGAACTTTTAAGAAAATTAATATAACGAAAAGGAGGGCAGGCTACCTGCCACCCTCCTTCCAACTAAAATACAAAAACATGTGCAATCAGTACAATAACAGGTAACGTAATAACCGTTCTTTCAATAAAGATAACGAATAAATCCAAAAAGCTCAGCGGAATGTTTGAACGCAGGATCAGGATCCCGATTTCAGACATGTATACTAATTGTGTTAATGACAAGCCCGCCACGACAAATCTTGTCAGCTCGCTCTCAATCCCGCTTCCGATAACGGCAGGAAGGAACATATCAGCAAAGCCAACAAGCATAGTTTGTGCTGCTGCTCCTGCTTCCGGCAATTGCATAAACTCCAAAACAGGAATGAGCGGGTATGAAATAAACTCAAATACAGGCGTGTATTCCGCAATAATCAGGGCTGCTGCTCCCAAGCTCATAACAAGCGGAATCAGACCCATCCAAATATCTAAAACGGTTTCGATCCCATTGGTTAATAGCTTTTTGGGACCCGGGGCATTCCTGGCTTTATCAATTGCCTGCTCCCATCCCCATTTCAATTTCGAAACCCCTTCCGGAATGGTTTCATCAATCTGCTGTCCTACTGGCTCATAATAGGTATCCGGCTTCCGGGATAATGGCGGAATTCTAGGCATAATCAATGCTGCCACGACACAAGCTGCAGAAACGGTTAAATAAAAGGGAATGAATAAATGCCCAAGGCCAACCACATTCGCAACAACAAGACTGAAAGCAACTGATGCAATCGAAAAGGTCGTCGCAATGACCGCTGCTTCTCTTTTTGTATAAAAGCCTTCATCATATTGCTTCGTGGTAACCAAAACACCTACAGTTCCGGCGCCCATCCAGGACGCAAGGCAATCGATGGATGACCGTCCGGGAAGTGTAAAAAATGGTCTCATAAATTTTTGGACAAGTGCCCCAATGAATTCCATTAATCCAAATTCCACTAAAAGCGGCAGAAGGATGCCGGCAAAAAGGAACCACGTAAGCAAAACGGGAGCCAGGTCATAAAGAACCACTCCGCCTGTATTCCGTGACCAGATAAATTCTGGCCCGATCTCAAACAAAGTCATGATTCCTGCTGCGAATCCAAGAATTCTCATGGTTAATCCAAACTTGCCGGTATCAAATAATCCTTTTAAAAACTTATTATCCAGTATAAATGCCGGTTTTGCTGCTTTTGTCAGGATGGAAAGAAAAACCGATACTCCTAAAATGAAAATGATAATGGCAGGCATCTGCTCATTGAACGCATTACCTACTAGTGATGCTAAAATACCAACACCAATGGTTACGTCTCCCTGAAATTTAACTGGAACCAGAAATAGGAGCGACCCAATTAATGATGGAATGATAAATTTCCAATACTCTCCTGTGACAGCCTGCGGCTTAACCCTTGTCTCAGCTTTCATTCTCATACCTCCTTATGAATTGGAAACAACTGCTTCATGCTCTGTAAGTGCTTCTTCCAATACTTTCAGTCCCTGGTCGATTTGCTCCTTTGTTACGATAAGCGGCGGAATCATCCGAATCACTTCCCCTGAATTTCCGCAGAGATAGAAGAGGACGCCTTTATCAAGTGAAGAGTTCAGAATATCCATTACCGCTTTTCCATCCGGTTTTCCGGTTTGCGGATCGATTATTTCAATGCCAATCATCAGGCCCAGCCCTCTGACACTGCCAATTGCAGGATGTTCGGCTTTTAAATCCTGTAATTTCTTTAATGCATACTCTCCCATCTGCTTTGCGTTTTCCAAAAGATTCTCCGTTTTTAGTATTTCAAGAGAAGCTAAAGCTGCAGAGCAGGCAATCGGATTTCCGCCGAAGGTTGTTCCATGGGCACCCAGCGGCCATTTTTCCATCAGTTCTTTTGATGCTGCAGTTGCGCTTAAAGGCAGCCCTGCCGCGATTCCTTTTGCAATCGCCATGATATCCGGCACAACATCAAAAGCCTGAGCGGCAAACCATTCTCCAGTACGCCCAAAGCCTGTTTGCACTTCATCAAATATCAGCAGGATTCCATGCCGGTCACATATTTCCCTGATCTTCAGCATCCATTTCTTCGGAGGAATGATATAGCCTCCTTCTCCTAAAACCGGTTCAATGATCATGCAGGCAACCTCTTCAGGGTCCACCTGATGCTTGAACAGGGTTTCAGCATCCTTTTCCAGCTTTCTTGGGAAGTACTCCTCAGGATCTTCACCAAAAGGGCAATCGCGCTCATCCGCATATGGAAGCTGATAGGTCAGCCAGGACGGCTGCTGAAACTTGCGGTATTTGCTCTTCGATGTAGATACACTGAGTGCCCCCATCGACCTTCCATGGAAACAGCCTGTAAAGGAGATAACATAGGGCCTCCGCGTAACATACTTTGCCAATTTAATTGCACCCTCAATTGCCTCTGTCCCGCTGTTTGCAAAGAAAAAGCAATCCAGATTTCCCGGCGTAATTTTTCCAAGTTCATCTGCGAGCCGCAAAATCGATTCATAGATGATAACGCCTGACGGGCCGTGCACCAAATGATCTGCACTGTCTTTAATGGCCTGTACAACCTTTGGATGTCGATGTCCCACATTTTCCACTGCGATGCCTGATGTAAAATCCAAATACTCTTTTCCGTCGACTCCGTAGTAATAGCAGCCTTCCGCCTTGACCACCGGCAAATTCGGGTGGTCCTTTGCCATGCTTGGTGCCAATAAGTTTGAAATATTTCCGACAAGATGACCCCAATTTTCTTCGTTCATACTAACCCCTCCTGAATCCTGCATTAGATGTAAATGCTATATTTGCTCTGCTATTCTTTAATGCAATATTCATGCCAAAGTATGTATTAACAATCATATTTTTTTAATTTTCTTACTACTGAAGGCTGACTGATCCCCAGGGCCCCCGCTATTTCAGTAGTGGTTCGGTAACGCTTCCTTGCATTGATTAATACTTTCCTCTCTACCTCTTCCAAAACAGCAGGAAGAGATTGTCCCTCATAATCTATAAAACCATCTTTTTTTCCTTGCATATGGTATTCATAAGGCAGGTCCTCTTTCGTGATCATCAGGCTGGTGCTTGTCACGATAAGCCGTTCCATCAGGTTTTCAAGTTCTCTTACGTTCCCCTTCCATTCCAGCTGCAGCAAGTGATCGACCAGGGGTCTTTCGAGCTGCCTTTCCCGATTATGCCGTTTGGAGATAGAGTGAAGAAAATAATGAATGAGCGCAAACAAATCCTCTTTCCTCTCCCTTAAAGGCGGTATCTTCAATGGCACCACATTCAGCCGGAAAAATAAGTCCTGCCTGAAATCCTTGGATTCAACTGCTTTTTCGAGATCCTTATTTGTAGCCGCAAGGAGCCGAAAGTCTGCCTGAACAGGCTTTGTTCCCCCCACTCTATAAAACTGCTTGTCTTGTATGAATTTCAGCAGCTTTGCCTGCAGATGGGCTGAAAGTTCGCCAATTTCATCAAGAAATAGCGTGCCTCCTTTTGCCATTTCAGCAAATCCCATTTTGCCTTTATTCTTTGCCCCTGTAAAAGCACCGCCTTCATACCCGAAAAACTCAGCTTCAAAGATGGATTCCGGAATGGCACTGCAGTTTACTTCTATGAAGGGTCCGTCTTTTCTTGTACTGTTTTGATGAATCCATTTAGCGAGAGCCGATTTTCCGACACCTGATTCACCCAGGAGCAGGACTGTGACATCTACATCCCGGATTCTTCTGATGGTTTCGGCTATATTTCTCATCGCCAGACTGTCAGCTATCATGCCATCCATTTTGATGCTCTTATTGCGCAGGAGATCCAGCTCGCTCTTCACCCTGGCCATTTCTTCTTCAACACTGTTCAGGTATTCCTTTATAACAAGAAGCTCTGAAACATCGTAGGAATAGCTGACAATATGATCGATTTTTCCTGTTTCATTGAATACCGGAATACCAGTAACCAGAATCTTTTTGCCTGAGCCGGCTTTTTGCACAAGAATGACTTTTTTCTTTTTCTTTAATACTTCAGGAGTAATCGCAGGCTTAAAGACCCCTTTTCTTTCCAGATCATAAACAGATTCGCCAAGGAGAGATTCAGGTTCAACACCATAATGACTGCCGCTGCCTTTACTGACTTTTATAATTATGCCGTCTGCATTAGTAACCATAATGTCTTCTTCCATTGAAGATATGACTTCTTTGTCATTATTCCAATCCATGAAAAAGCTGTTCATTTGGGTCCTCCGAAAAAATTATTCAATATTGAATAGCGGTTCTTCTTTTGAAAGATCTTATTATTAAAAGAAAATCTCGTGAAATTATTCAGATTTAAATAATTATTCAAATTTGTATATTACTATACAGGAAATAGATGAAAACTGAAAGGTTTATTTGAAAAAAATTTATATTCATTCGATAAAATGCATAAAAAAAGGCTAACTCATTTGTTAGCCTTAACTTTTCTTTATAAAATAGCATCCAATTTCCTGTACAGCTCTTCCCTCTTCTTTTCAAGCTCTTCTTTTTCATTATAAAATGTTTGCAGTTTCTCCAGGTCCATTTCCGATTCCAGAACCGTTTCTAATTTCATAAGAGTTGTTTCAAGTTGTTCAATTGCGTTTTCCAATTCCTCTGTTTCCTGCACTTTATCCTTTTTTTTCGGAGAAACAGCTGCTATTTTAGCCTTTTTCACAGGAGGAACTTCCATCACTGCTCTCCACTTCTCCTCCATTTTCTTTCTGGCCCGATCATAATTCCCTTCATAGTAATGAAGTTCTTTTTGATCAATCCAGTATATTTTGCTGAATATTCGATTGATAAAGTAACGGTCATGGGAGACAGCCAAAATGGTTCCATTGAATTCTTCCAATGCCTCTTCGAGCACCTCTCTAGATTCGATATCAAGATGATTGGTCGGTTCATCAAGAATAAGAAAGTTAATGTCCCTGTGCATAAGCTGAGCCAGCCGAAGCCTCATTTTTTCACCGCCGCTCAATTGTGAAACTTTACGAAAAACAGTGTAGCCATAAAAGAGGAAACCGGCCAGAATATGGCGTGCCTCTCCCTCTGTTACAGCAAGCCCTTCCCTAAAGGCGTCCATCACCGATTGATCATCTGCATCTGCGAAAACATGCTGTGACAAATAGCCGACTTTCAGGTTGCTCCCTCTCCGAATTTCCCCAGTATCAGGTTCTAGCTCTCCCAGGATCATTTTGACCAAAGTCGATTTTCCTGACCCATTATCCCCCACAATAGCTGTCCGGTCGCGGAATTGGATGTGCATGCTGACGTTTTGGAATAAGTGCTTACTCCCAAAAGACTTGCTTACTTCTTTCATCAAGACCACATCTTTTCCGCTCCGTTCAGATGCTTCAAGATCCATATTCATTTTTTTGCGGTTTAATACAGGCCGGTCCAGCTTCTCCATCCGATGGAGGGCTTTTTCCATGCTGCTTGCCCGTTTATGAAGGCCAGCGTTAGGCGGAGTGCATTGATTGGCCCACTCTCTTAACCTCTTGATGGCTTCCTTCATCTTCTTGATTTTCTTTTGCTGCTCCTCATATTGCTGAAACTCTCTCATTAGCCTTTCTTCTTTCTCTTTTACAAAGCCTGAATAGTTTGTCTGGTAAAGAGTGATCTCTCCATCTTCCAAATCCAGAATCCTGCCGGCCGTTTCATCTAAAAAATAGCGATCATGTGAAATGAGCACTACGGTCCCTTCATAACTCTTTATAAAATCAGCCAGCCATTCCACTGCCTTAATATCCAGGTGGTTGGTCGGCTCATCCAGCAGAAGCAGATTCGGGCTTTTCAGGAGCATGTGGGCGAGACATACCTTTGTTTTTTCACCACCGCTTAGAATGCTGAAATCCTTGTTCAGAAGACTGCTGATATCAAGGCCATTAGAGATGCGTTCTATCTGGCTATCCATTTCATAACCATTGTTCAGTGCAAACTGATCCTGCAGCTCTCCATACTCTCCAATAAGTTTATTTAATTGATCCGGAACATTTTCATTTGCCATTTGCTGTTCCATTTTCTTCATTGTTTTTTCCATCTCCAGCAGATAAGTAAAAGCTGTTTTTAAAACATCAATTGCCTTCATACCTGCAGGATAGTCCGGGATTTGTGCCAGATAGCCAATCTCACACCCTTTTCGCCAATGAATCTTGCCTGTATCCGGGACTTCTGCTCCAGCCAGCAATTTAAACAGAGTCGTTTTTCCGCTTCCATTTCTTCCTGTCAAACCAACCCTGTCCCTCTCATGAATTTCAAAGCATATATTTTCAAACACGGTATTTCCGCCGTAACTTTTTCCGACTTGCTGTGCGCTGCATGCGATCATAGATATTTCCTCCACATTTATAAAAATATACATAAAAAAACCATAGGAAACATACTCCTATGGCCTGGGTAAAATCTGATAAAATGAAGCTTTCACTGGACGATTTTCTGCTCACAGTTAGCTGTACGGCAATGCGCCGGCCACTCAGCTGCTGCCAAAATGCGGCTGCTTTATACTGAGTTCATTTAATCGGACTTTTATCGGAAGCTTGGTGCAACAAGATTTCTTAATCTTGCTGCGAAGCTTACCGCAATGAAACGGGATAAAAAAAAAGAGAGCTTGAAGAAGCTCCCTTCACCGTTCTATATAATGGCGTAAAAGAGATGTTCTCACTGTTTTGTTTTCATATGAAATTTGCTAAAAAAGGACAGACTTGTCCCGTTAACAGCAAAACCATGAAAAATCGCACGGTAAATTGTCAGGAATTCAATCCATTCACCTCGTGCCAAAACAGTTCCACTCATCTCTTCTCCACCTCCATTTCAAATAAGTTAGTTTTATTTTAATATTTCTTCAATTTAAAAGCAATGGGTATTTTTCCAGCATAATGAGCGCTAAAAAAAGAAGCCTTTAGTGCGGGCTTCCTTTTCAATATTATTTCCACGTCTGGATTTGATCTGTCTCAAGAATACCAAGTGTTACGTCACTGATATCAGGGTCATCCAGCAGCTGATTTCTGACACCAATTTTTATATCATCCGCATCGGCAAGCGTAAGGCCTTCGACCAGCTCAATGTAACCTTCCACATGATATCTTCTTCCCTCCTGAATCAGCCGCAGCTGTTTAATATCCACGACCTGAGGATCTCCGAGAATAATTTGGGCGATACGGTCTTCAATATCTTTTGGTGCCGCTACACCAATCAGACCTAGCGTATTTTCAAATCCGATTTTTACAGCGATCCCCACCAAAAGCAGTCCAATTAAAATTGTGCCGACTCCATCCAGGAAGTAAAGTCCTGTAAAATGAGCAATTAATATCGAAACAAGGGCAAGCAAGGCGCCAAATGTCGCAATAATATCTTCATAAAAGACCAGCCGTGTTGGAGGGGAGGCTAACCTTACATTTTTAAAGGCAACAGGCACAATGCCAAATCCTTTGGCAGGATTCCTGGTTTCATGGCCGATTTCCTTCATGGCTTTTAATAAAATAAAACCATCGACAGCAACGGCAAGAAGCATAACTCCTACATTGAGCCAGAGGTCGGTTGATTCCTTTGGATGCTGAATCAATTCCCATCCTTTATGTATCGTTTCATAGGCCATGATGGAAATAACGATAACAGCAATTAATACGAACAGGTTGATCACCCGGCCAAATCCTGTGGGGAACCTTTTGGTTGGCGCCTTTTCGGCAAGCGCACTGCCAAAAAACACAAACCCCTGGTTCAGTGCATCAGCAAGGGAATGGAGGGTTGTGGCAAGCATGGCCCCGCTGCCGCTTGCAAAAGCTGCCAGCCCTTTAGCAATCGCCAGTGCCGTATTTCCGATTGCTGCCATTCCCGATGATTTATTTCCTTTTTTCAATAAAGCAATCACAGACATTTCATCACCGCCAAATTTTTTTGTTTGGTTTTATTGTTACCCTCATGAGCAGATTCTGAATCATTTTTTTCCGGTTCCTCATTCAGGCAAAATAAAAAGAGCTAATATCAAAATTAGCTCTCCAGAACATTATTTAACCAGCGAGTGCTTGAAGGCATAAATGACTGCCTGGGTTCTGTCCTGCACCTGCAGCTTGCTTAATATATTGCTTACATGTGTTTTGACTGTTTTTAAGGCAATGAAAAGTTCGTCGGCGATGTCCTGATTCGTTTTGCCTTGTGTCATTAAAAGAAGGATTTCCATCTCGCGGCTTGTCAGCTCTTCATGGGGCAGCTGGTGATTTTTCTGCCTCATTTTCACCATCATTTTGCCGGTCACTTCCGGTTCCAGTACCGATTGTCCATGATAGGTCGAACGGACTGCCTCAGCTATCTCACTGGCTTTCGAGGTTTTCAGCATATAGCTTGTCGCCCCTGCCTCCAAAGCCGGATAAACCTTTTCATCATCAAGGAAGCTTGTCACAATAATGATCTTAGCTTCCGGCCATTTCTCGATGATTCTTCTTGTCGCTTCAATACCATCCATTTCTTTCATAACAAGATCCATCAAAATGATATCCGGCCTCAATTCGAGTGCCAGATCAATAGCTGTTTTCCCGTTATCCGCTTCTCCTATAACCTCAATATCCGGCTGTGCCGTAAGGTAGGAAGACACTCCAATCCGAACCATTTCATGGTCATCCACAAATAAAACTTTAATCATTGGCCTCACCCTCAGAATTTAGTCTTGCCTAACAGCAGACATTATTTACATAATCGGAACCTTAACTTCAAGACGGGTTCCTTTGTTTCTTACACTGATGATTTTCATGCTTCCGCCAACTTCAGCGGCACGTTCATACATGTTCTGCAAACCGTAGGAGCCAGCCCTCGTCTCCTCTACATCAAAACCGACTCCATCATCAGCTACACGGAGTATGGCATAATCATCTCTTTGAATCAGGAGCACTTCAAGGTTTTGCGATTTGGAATGGCGGAGTGTATTGGACACCGCTTCTTGGAGGATGCGGAATAGGTGGTCTTCCACCCCTTTATCAAGCGGAAAATCCTCTACCTTCCATTCAATCTCCATCGCTACTTTTTGAAGCAATTCGACCAGAAGCTCTTCAATTCCTTCCTGCAGGCTTTTGCCCTTAAGGGCCGCTGGACGAAGGTGCAGCAGCAGGGCTCGCATTTCCAGCTGTGATTGATGGATCATTTCTTCCACCATTTTCAGCTGCTTTGCCTGCCTTTCTTCCGGATCTTGCTGGGTTTCAGTAATCGCAGACATCATCATGGATGCTGCAAACAGCTGCTGGCTGACAGAATCGTGAAGCTCGCGTGCAAGCCTGTTCCGTTCCTGGGAAACAATTTCCTGCATCCTGTTCTCGAAATCTTCCGCTTTTTCATTTGCCAGCTTTTGAGAAATCTTTGCCTGATCTGCCATATGCTGTTGAATCTTCTCGGCCCTGACTGCTATGGAATGCAATTCTTTACCTGTTTCCTGCACATCCAATTGACGGCCTTCCTCCACCTGGTGGAGCATTGTATCTACGGCAAAAAGCTGCCGGCGCCAGTAAATGCCTGACAATAATCCAAAAATCAGGCCAAGAGCCAGGCTTACGCTCGGCACAAATAGGATAAACGGAATATCGAGTATTTCCGTTTCCCACAGATCCCGCCATCCGGGAATGGGAAACATCGTAAAAAAAGAAGCTGTCAAAACAGCAAGAATACAAAGGGACATGCCCGCTCCCCATGCAATTTGCCGCTGAATGATACTCATACGCGCTTCACCTCGATATCCCCTACTGCAAGTGAAGTGAAAATCTTAACGCGCTGTCCTGATTGATCATAGCCGGGAGTCTGAAGCTGAAGGAGCTGGTTAAACATCTTTGATTCCTCGTGCTCTAATATTCTGGCCTTACCCACAATAGCTGAATGGCTGACACTAACCTCAACGTCATAGGGAACAAGCACCTGCACGTTTCCGATGAAGTTCCGGATGAAAATAACGGTTTCTCCCTTGGGAATAACCGTATAGCTTAAATCTATGACCGTATCACCAATACCGGTCTGGATATTGATATCATTCCATTCGTATACTTGCTCAGGTGTTTTTTGCTGGCCGACAAATATATTGGAAAAAAGAGGACTCTTCTTTATGACTGTTTCTTTCTGGAGATTTACTGCCGGTTCATTGAACTCCGGCTGAATCCGTTTAGGATCCTTTTTGGACTGCCCAAACTGAATCAGCAGGTGAATCAAAATCGCCAGGAGGAAAAATTTCAGCGTCATCATGCTGAAAATATTGATGAGCAGAAAAATTAGCCCCAGCCAGAAAAGCCATTTTCCGGAGCTCTTAGGCATCCTCTTCCTTCCGATATATACCATTCCAATTGGCACAAGAAGAGAGAATATCACACCGCTATTAAAAAAGGCTATTTCCACAAAGAGAAAGACAATGCCCAATATGATAATCCAGCTCATATAATCGCTTTTGTTGTTAATGTTCATGTGGCATCCCCCCTTTTGTGTATATGGAATGATAAGAAATGCGGCAGCGCCTTCGGAACAAGCCAAAACGCTTGTTCCTGCGAAGAACATCCAAGGAAGCCTTGCTTGGTGCTAACCCCCGACAAGCACAAGACGAGCCTCACGGAAAGGCGTCCTTTGCCTTTTTGAGAGGCTCGGCTTGTGACCTCGAGGGGGTGGCGCTGGAGCTAACAGTTATAGACTTAAAAGGCGCAGTATCTCTACGCCTTTTTAGAATACCATTTTTTGTTCATAAAATAGAAAGAGTTTTTATCTTTTTTGGGAAAAAGATAATACAGGCAGGCTTCATTTTTGTTTTATTGCATGTTCCAAACTATTTCTGACTTATTTTCGAATATTACAATACAGGCTTCTTCTCAAGCTCTTTTTCCAGCTGTGCGATGCGGGCATCAATTGTGCTGCGGTGATAGGAGCTTTTCACCTGATGTTCAAGATGGTCAAGATAGGATTCGATTTCCTGGAATCTTGTAAAGTTTTTATCATTGTTTTGATCAAGCACCTTATCCATTTGGTGATTTGCGCGTGTGATGTTTTCACGGCCCATCAGCTCCATGCGGCGGATATGCATATCCTTCAGTTTATGCTTCATTTCCTCGTATTTTCTTTCAAGGTCACCCATTTGCTGTATAGCCTGGTTCAGAAGATCCTTCAAACGGCTGGCACGCTCTTCATACTGCATTTGCTCCTGAGCTGCAAACTGATAGAGTTCTTCCTCACCTGCCTGCGATGCAACCTCTGCCTGGCGCTTGCGTTTGTCTGCAAGGTTTTTCGCCTGCTCGTATTCTCGAGTGAACTCTTCTTTCAATGTATATTGACGTTCCAAAAGCTTGCGGACCTTTTCGGTTTCACGCTCACATTCACGAAGGTATTGGTTTAAAAGTGCGATTGGATTCTTTTTCTCCTTTTTATCCAACACTTCGTGAAGGTCTGCCATTACTGTATCTTTGATTCTCGTTAATAGGTTTGCCATATCTATCTCTCCTTTTTTAGTTTCTGTTTAAATCCGCCCATTGCTTTTCAAAGTTAGCAAAAGGGTCATTTTCTTCTTCCACTGCACTTGAGCTTGAATCGTTCCATTTTTTATATACCAGATAAAGAACATATGCAGCTGCAAGCCCTAAAATTGCCGGGAAGTTGGAAGCGGTTGCCATCAAAGCGATGAACCCGATGATTCCATAGCCGATTTTTGCCATCGTGCTTTCTGCTTTTATAAATTGTTTAAACACAAAGTATAGAATCGCCGCGCTTACTGCCAGACCCACTATTGGTCCAAGATTTGAAACCAGCACCATGGCTGCAATTCCACCTGCTATCAGTAATCCAAGTTTTTTCATTTTCGTTTCCTCCTTTCTTGATTTCATCTTACCTGTTTCGTGTAAATGCTATAACGAGCCTCAGCTTTATTTTCAAATAAGACCTGAGACGTAGCAGATAGTCGGCCTCTTTCGACCCAGATGGGAAATATGGAAAAAGAATGTACGTTAATGCGGAAAAATGCGGGGTACACATGGGGTAGGCAAACAAATAATGAAGCTGCATCGCGCAGATTTTTCATACAGCTATGGAAATGGAGGTCCTCCCATGTTTGGGTATGATGATTTTTTGAAATTTATTCAAGCCTTTTTTGTGGTTTACCCGGCGGTCACACTGATTCATTTATTGGGGCATATATTCTTTGCAGGCATTTTTGGCGGAAAAGGGATCCGTGTTATCATTGGCACAGGCAAAATCCTATTCTCAATGAGGTTTTTAGAGGTTAGACGGTTTTACTTCTGGTATGGAGGATGTGAGTTTTCAGCATTAAAATACAGCAATAAACTGACCAAATCTCTTATTTTTTTAGGAGGGTCTATTTTTAACATAGGCAGTATTTTTATTGTGAATTACCTGATCCGGCTGGGCATTCTGGATGCAAACATGCTGTGGTACCAATTTGTATATTTCTCCTTTTATTACGTCTTTTTCGCCCTGCTGCCAATGGATATGGCAGATGGCACACTTAGTGACGGGAAGGCTATGTACAAGCTCTTGTTTAATAAAAATAAAGATGATTCCTCAGCAGACTGCCAGCTGGTTGATGAGGAGAAAAGATAGGTGAGCTGCCAAAATTCCGGTTTTTTGGACGGAATTACAAAGTTATGAGCGAAACCTCAAAATTATCCGCAAAAACCCTGATTAATAAGCCAATAAAAAAGGAAGCCCCGATCATTCGGAGCTTCCTTTTTGCATGAATTTCTTTTCATAATGGCCTAGTGCCAATAGCGGCCAAATATACCGGTAACTGTGATAGTGCATGTATAGGAAACCGGCCATTCCCTGACCTTTTGGGTAATCTGTCGTCCAGTCATTTCTTTGGCCTTCGCGAATCAGGAAAGCCATGCCTTTTCTGATCTCAGGGCTGTTTTCATGAGAAACGGCAATTAAAGCATCAACGGCCCAGGCAGTATGTGTTAATGTACTGCTTCCCAATGGAACATAGCGTTTTTCAATATCGCTTCTGCAGGATTCTCCCCAGCCGCCGTCCTCATTCTGGACAGACTTCAGCCACTCAACCGCTTTTCTGATGTACTTCTCATCTTCCTTTTCCCCTGCAGCGGCGAGGCCGGTAAGGGCTGCCCAGGTTCCATACAGATAGCAAATCCCCCAGCGCCCATACCAGGAACCGTCTCTTCTCTGATTCTTTTTCAGCCAGCTTATTCCTCTTTTAATTGAAGTTTCAGCTCCTGTAGTGAAGGTACATAAATATTCAATGGTTCTGCCAGTTAAATCTGCTGTGGACGGATCAGTGAGAATAAACTCTGCTCCTTGAATAGGAATTAGATTCAGAAGGCGGTTATCTACGTTTTTTTCAAATGCCGGCCATCCTCCATCACGGTTTTGCATGGATAGAGCCCATTGGTCTCCTCTCTGCCTGGATTTCTTGGCAGCTGCTCCCGTTTGATTGTGAAGGCTCCTCAGACTGGCGGTCGTATCATCTACATCGGGATGCATGGTATTGAAGTCTGAAAATCCCCAGCCTCCAGGAAGCCCCTTGCGGTTGTGGACCGTCCAGTCTCCGTGACGGGTTTGCTGCCTTGAAAGCAAATAGTTATTCGCGTTTAAAATCGCCGTATCTGATTCATCTACACCTGCCTCCTGGAGAGCGTGGGAAATTAAAGCCGTATTCCATACTTTAGCGTCTGTTAACTGAAAATGGATATGTCCATCTATTGTGCAGGACATTCCCTTTAATCCCTTTACCGCCTTGATGATTACTGGATCTTTTGGAGAGCAGCCGAGAGCGAGGAGGGCAAATATCATATAAAAAGTGCTGCTGAAATAATTTAATGATGTTCCATCCGGTTCAATCCGCTCGAGCAAATATTGCTTTGTTCCCTCATATGCCATGCTGCGGAGCCGATCAGGCAATCCAATTAAGCTTTCGGCCATATCGGTAAGAATATCAGCAAGTTTTCTCCATTCATCAGAACGGCTTTCTTCCCATAGTTCTTCCCTGTCCCTTGTTCCATAGATTTCATCCAAATCAGGACTATTTTCCGTTCTTCGCCTGAATTTTTTGCTGCCAAGCAGGATCACCGGCAAGAGATGAATTCTGGCAAAGCTCGAAAGCTGGTAGATGCTGATTGGGCTGGATGGAGGAAGCAGCACTATTTCGATTGGCACTGGAAAAACAGCCGGCCATGGATATTGGCCTGTCATGGCAAGCATGATTTTCGTAAATATTCCTCCTTTTTTTATCCCGCCCTTTGATAAAATAAATTTCCGTGCAGCTGAAAGAGCCGGGTCATTCTTCTGCCTATAGCCTGAGTACAAAAGGGCGTAGTACGCTTCAATGGTCAAAGATAGATTTCCTTCTTTTTCGTCTCTAAAAAGCTTCCACGCACCACTCTCATCCTGGCGGCTTTCTATTCTTTCCGCCAGTTTCCGAATTAGCTCTTCATCCTTCGTTTTGAGCGTCCTCAGCAGGATAATCATATAAACATCAGTCATGATTCCAATTTCAAACGGATATGCCCATGAGCCATCCTGTGATTGGCTCCTTTTCAGCAAATCGGTTAGCCGGGTAATTTCTGCCTTGACTAGCTGCACATTCCTCATTCCCTCACTAAAGTTTTATTACACTATATTCCTTAATCAATTAAAGAATTCGGCCTTCCGGGAGAATGTGCCAGGGGCTTTTTAACGGACAGAGGATGCAGAAGTCCGGGGGCATGATGACAGAGCTTCATGGCAGCTTCAAAGTGAAGCCAATAATCAATCATTTTTTCGGCACATGAAACAATTCTCTCCTGTCCATACTAAGGGCGGAGGTGCACCTGCGATATGAAATTCTCATGGGTATTGGGGATCATGCTATTAACACAAACACAAACTGCCAGTCTTCCTGATGACTTATCCATTGAAAATGACGGCAAATCCATTGCAAGAGTCAACAGGACGGAATATGAAATGCCTTTTCCCGGGCTTCCGCTAGTGGACGGTGAACGGTTCACTCAGCTACTGGAAAAATTAAATCGCCAGACGTATATTCCGCCTAGGAACGCGTACATAGGCGAAAGCGGACGCATCGTTGCTGAGAAGCCTGGAAAAATACTGCACCGCAAAGCATTCACAGATATTTTTTATACATATTTTTATAATAACGGGCCAGCCAGAATTGAGATCCCAACGCTCCCCGTATACCCGAGAGTGGATCGTGATCTTATCTCCCATATCCGAGTTAAAATGATCGGCCAGTACGTTACGTATTTTAATCCGAATAACACCTCACGCTCCCATAATATTCAGCTTGCAGCCGAAGCCCTTGATAATTATGTTGTTTTTCCGAATGAAGTATTTTCTTTTAACCGTGCTGTCGGCAAAAGAACGGCGGGGAAAGGCTATCAGCGTGCTCCGGTCATCGTTAGAGGAGAACTGTCAGAAGATATCGGGGGCGGGATCTGCCAGGTATCCTCCACTCTGTTCAATGCAGTTGACCGGGCAGGTGTCAAAGTGATCGAGCGTTATTCCCACAGCAAAAAGGTTCCCTATGTACCGCCTGGCCGGGATGCAACGGTAAGCTGGTATGGCCCAGATTTCACCTTTAAAAACCGTTACAGTTCTCCCCTGCTCATTCGGGCACAAGCTATGCATGGCCAAGTGGTAATCAGAGTATACTCCTCTGATGAAATTGACTATGAGCCCCGAAGGGTCCCGAAAGCTTCAACAATGCTGCCGGAAGAAATCAGCATTGAAAAGGAAGCAGTTTTAGAGAACTGATAGCTTTGTCAGCTGCATTCAGGCAGGCATCCAAATCTGACAAATTTAATGTCATCTATAAAAAAAGGCTGATGACCATTATTGCCAGCCCGAAGATCGCAGAGCCGCGCTTCACGCTTCTATTTTGCCGGGGCTTTAGGAATAAACTGATTATAAAACCAACTGGCAATACAATGCCATTAATGCTAAAAGTAAATGTGCCTAACAGATAATAACCAATCAGTTTTAGGATCAAATGCTCTTCTTCCTCATTCCTGCTGCGGAACAAAAGATAAATGCCGGCTGCCCAAAATAGTATAAATATTATAAACATATGTGCACCCCCTCTTAATACGGTATTCTATGTTAAGCAGGAAAGTGCTATAAAAGGAAACACCCGCTTTTCAGCGGGTGTTCAGCTTTATATGAGGGCTTTTGATGAGACAATCACGCCATCTTCATCTGCATAGACATATTCTCCCGGCTTCCAGTCAATCCCTCCGAACGTAACCGGGATGTTTCGATCCCCTTTTCCTTCTTTTCGGCTTTTTAAAGGATTGCTGCCTAGTGCGAGGATGCCTGTATCAAGGCTTCCGAGCTCTACTGTATCCCGGACGCACCCATAAATGATCACACCGGCAAGCTTTCTCGATTGAGCAATTTCACCAAGCCTGTCACCCATTAAGGCGCATCTTTTTGATCCGCCGCCATCCACCACCAGCACACTTCCCTCTGGAATGGACTCCAGTGCCTCTACTACCAGCACGTTATCTTCAAACACTCTAACCGTTGAAATGGGACCGGAAAACTTTCTTTTTTGCCCATAAGATTTAAACTCCTGCTGACAAATGTGCAGTTCTTTGCTGTGGTCATCACATAAATCGGCCGTTTTGAAATCCAAAAGAGATCCCCTCCTTTAGCGCTTTTGGCTGTAAAACACTTTATGCCATCTTCTTTACTTCGATATGCAGCACCCTGTTCCCTTCCTTTTTTAATAATCGAAAGGGAAAGATTGAAGATTTCAGGCATATACCTTTTAGTAAGGAAACGCTCTTGGTTCAGAAAAGCGGAAGCGCCTTGCCCACAAAGGAATGCAGACTCGCTTTCGGTCGTGCGATGTTTATGCTTTCGAAGCCTTCCCTGTCCTGCGGGCCTCATGCATAAGACGGTTCCTGTAAGAAGGCGTTCATCCTTCTGATAGTAAAGGCATAGATCTGAGAGTCCTTAGGAGCCGCAACAAGACATGCTTGCAGCATTGGGTGGGCAGGCGGCTGCTTGCGCTGGACAGTTATCGGCGTTCAAAATTTTATACTTTCTATCTTTTAAAAATAGGGAGGTTAAAGGATGGCTCTAATGTGGGCAATTACAATCGGTTTTATGGTTTCATTGGGACTGGCCGGATTTATGCTTGTCCATTTTTTAAAGGGTGCAATGGATTCCAGTGATTCCACGACAGTTGATAGGATTCAGAGTGATCCGGAAGAGTAGAGAAAAGAGGCTGCAGTTTGTGCAGCCTCTTTCTTAGTTTTGGCAATTTGCGCAGTAGAATGTTTTCCGGGAAGATATTTCTTCTTTCACTATAGGGCTGCTGCAGCGAAGGCAGGGTTCTCCTTCTCTGTCATACACTCTGCACTGCTCATTATATCCCCCGGTTTTGGCATCTCCTTTAAACAAAGGCTCTTCCATATAGCCCCCAAACTGAATGGCCCGGGTTAATACGCCCTTCATGGACTGATACAGGATTTTTATTTCATCCTCATCCAATTCATCTGCTTTTCTCATAGGCAGCAGCCCAGCCTCAAAACAGATTTCATCGCTGTAGCAGTTGCCGATTCCCGAAAGAAACTGCTGATTGATGAATGTCGTTTTCAGCATGCCTCTTCTGGTTCCGATCCGTTCGCGGAAGGCCGGAAATCCCAGCGTTTGACCCAGAGGCTCCGGCCCAAGATCTGAAAGCTCCTTTTCCACCTCTGTGTCTGTCAGCAAGTGCAGATAGCCAAGTCTTAGTCCAATAAAATAGAGCTTTTTATCTCCAAAAGAAATAATAACCTGTTTCGTGCGGTCAGGATTGTCCGCTTCATTGCCAATATACATCCAGCCGCCCAGCATCAGATGCAGCAAAAGATTTTTACCGGAACTCAGCTTGAAAATAAGATGTTTAGCCCTTCGGGTGATTTCGGTTATTTGTGCATTTATCAGCTGACTTTTTAATTGGGCAGGCTGCACGTTGATGGACTTTTCCCGATTTACTTCTACATCAGTAATGACTTTACGGGCCAGCTGCTCCGTTAACAGCCTTCTGTAGGTTTCCATTTCCGGAAGTTCAGGCATAGTGTCAGCTCCTTCCTCAAATACTGTATCCTTAGTATTTAATGGAAGGAATCACTTCATTCCTGAAAACTGCCACCTTGAATTTTTTTTCAAATGTTCAATATTTCGAAACAGTAGTTTCCAATATTTTGATGTTGGAAATGTTGAAATTAAAGGGAGGTTTTTCCAAATGAAAAAGAACTATTCCAGCAAGCAAACTTTTATGTTTTTTATTATTTATTTTGCGTTATTATGCTGTTTAATTTTTGCGGCTGTCACCCTTAAACCTTCTTTTCAAAAAGAACAGACTTCAGAAATTTCTTCTGCTTTTTCAAAAGAACTCCAGATTCAGAAGAACAAACAGGAAATGAAAGCAGCTGAGAATGAAGGGAAATGGCAGCCATCCAATACCTTTGTGATCACAGCCATTTCCATTGGCTCTTGCCTGGATATCATCGTTGTGCTACTTTGGGCCCGTCATGAAAATAAAAAGAAACAGCAAGGGCAATTCTCCAACCCGAATAGATTGACCAATAAGAAGTGGTTCTGGTACTTGGTTTCAATGGGCATTGTTCTGCCCAAGGATGGCAAATTGACATTCAGCCTGAAAAACTTCGTCTTAACTGTTACCTTGTTGGTTTAATTGAAGCATTGGCTGTTTGACCAGCTTGAGAGCATCTAATAGTCATCCCAGACTCCGAATAATAGCCTTATTCAGCTGCGCAATAATATCATCCGCATGTTCAATTCCGATGGATATCCGGACCACCTGCTTAGTAATGCCAAGTTCCCTGCATACTTCAGGAGGCAGTGCCCTGTGCGATGTGGTCAGCGGATGGGATACGGACGTTTCAACACCCGCAAGTGTCGGCACAATTTTAATCCACCCCAGCTCTTTAAAAAACTCATTCACATCAGCACTGTCAGCCAATTCAATCGTAACAATGGCGCCGAATCCTTCTTCACCATGCTGAAAAGGATAATAGACATTTTTTATTTCTTGATTTTGCCTTAATGCCCTTGCCACTCTTCCGGCATTTGCTGACTGCTGCTTCATTCTGAGAGCCAGAGTTTTCGCTCCCCTGCATGTCAGCCAGGCTTCAAACGGACTTAAATTAACCCCGAGGTTTACAATTTTTCCGCGTGCTCTTCCGATCAGCTCTTCATCTCCAGCCAGGACACCTGCTGTAATATCGCTATGCCCGCCTAGATATTTGGTTGCACTGTGGACGACTAAATCAATGCCTATCAAATAAGGCTGGCAATGATATGGAGTGGCAAATGTATTATCGATCAGGGTAACGAGATTATGCTTCTTCGCCAGGCGGACGACTTCTTCAAGGTTTTCCACCCGCAATAAAGGATTTGTGATGGATTCAGAATAAAGAAGCTTTGTATTCTCCTGTATGGCTTCCTCCACCTGCGCAGCATCAGAAAAAGGAACAACGGTTACTTCTATACCGAGCTGTGTCAGCTCTTCCTTGATTAAATGGAAGCTGCCGCCGTACAGGTCATCCGCTGCCACAATATGGTCGCCGCTTTTGACTACAGCAAGCACTCCCGCCAGAATGGCGGATAGACCGGATGAGGCAGCCGTCCCGGCCGGTGCTCCTTCCAGAGTGGCAATTAATTCACCAAGCTCATCCGTATTCGGATTGCCGACCCGGGAATAAAGATAATTGCCGTTTCCCTGATAAAATCCCTCCAGCTCATCCAGATCATTGAATGCGAAGGCGGAAGTTTGATAGATCGGTGTTACTTTACTTTTAATCTTGCGTTTGCTCTTATTTTTCAAGTGCAGAACAGAAGTCTCGAATTTCATTTGGCCTTTCCCCTTTAAAAGAAATAAGGGCTGGACAATGCCCAGACCTTCAAAAATTAGCTGAATTATAGAAAAATTATATCAATACAGCTTTTATGCGTCAATGAAGGAAAGAATCTCTATTTTACTTCCTTCAGAAAGCTTTTAGTCCTGATGCCTGTTCGCCGAATGATTAAAGTTGTGTCTACATTTATATCAGCATCAGCAAATTTTTCGTCCCAGTTTTTCTGGACTTTTTTGAAATTCTGATAATCCTGTCTAAGCACATCTTCACCAAAGCCAAAAATATCGGTGCCATATTCCTGCTGAACCTTCTCAATCGTTTTTGTGACCATTTCATTAATCTGTTTTTGGGCAGTTTCTCCACTTTCTTTATATGTCTTTGCTTTATCAAGCTGATTGTTGCAATGAGTTCCGTCAATATATGCCTCTGCTCTGATTTTTACATTAATCTTTGCTTTCCCATTTTCGAGTTTCCCTTTAATCTTTGTCCTTGTATCATATACTCTAAGCCCCATATACTCGCTTTCACTGCATTTTACGGTAATGGATGTTTTATTGATTTTATTCTGAATCCATAAGTAATTTCTTGAATCCTCCAGTGTCAGAAATCCTTCGAGCTTATCACCTTTGAATATAGCCAGTGAGTCCAGGACCACAAGCGCATCCGGGGTGACCTTCATCATATTTTCCGCACTCGCGCCAGCTTCCGGGTCACCCTTAATCCTGACAGCGGCCATTACAGGCTGACGTCCCGGTGCGGTCCAGGCTGTAATGACATCATTCATCCTCACTCCTGGGTCTCCCCCCCAATCCTTCATCATGGTGTCCAGCTGAGTGTGCAATTTTAAAGAAGTAGATTTCTGAAATTGATACGTCACTTTTAATACATCCGATCCCTTCCCCCCCCTTGCAATCAATATATTAAAATCATCCCGGATTTCCCGGTTTCTCTCCAGAAAATCAATAAAGTCAATAATGCCTTCTTTAGCAAGTTCCTCCCCAATAATCAAAGTGCGCATGTGGGAATAGATCAAATGCCTGGATATCCCTTCATTCACTCTATAGGTCAGTTCTGCCAGAGTGTTTCCTTCAGCAGAATAAACAATAGATGGCGCATTTCCGCTGGCGGTGCGGTTATTCAATTCTGTCGCATTTATGCCTTCTACAGTCAGGATATACTTATCGTCCTCGCCCTTATCCACAGCCATTCCTGTTACAACAGTTATTTCACTCAGCTCTCTCTGATCCCAGCATCCTGAAAGCAGAATAGCCGTCAAAATAACGGCAAACATCACACCATATTTTCTCAATTGGACTGCTCTCCTTCCATTGGAGGAGGAGAAGGCGACCCGGTCTTTGGAAACTTTTCAGGATTTTGTGACTTTAGATAAGCTGGCCGCTTCCTCATGCTCCAAACCGGGAATCGGAAAAAGACATCTTTCTGCTGCTCGATGATAAATGGAGCAACCGGTGAAAGATACGGAACGCCAAAGGATCTGAGTGAGCTTAAATGGGCGACAATAAAAACAAGTACTATCAGGACCCCATACAGGCCCAGGAAAGCCGATACAATGATCAGCAGGAATCTTAACAGCCTTGCTGCTGCAGCAAAACTATAAGTGGGTGATACAAAATTGGCAATGGCTGTAATGGCAACAATGATGACCATTATATTCGATATAATCCCTGCTTCAGCTGCAGCCTGTCCGATGACGAGCGCGCCAACAATTGAAACAGTCTGCCCGACAGCCCTTGGCATTCGAACACCGGCTTCACGCAGAATCTCAAAGGTAACTTCCATCAATAACACTTCAATGACTGCCGGAAATGGCACCCCCTCCCGCTGTGCAATGATCCCGAGAAGCAGAGGTGTAGGCAGAAGCTCATGATGAAAGGTTAAGATTCCGACATATAAGGATGGCGTAATCAAGGCAATCATAAACGATAAATACCTGATCATTCTTAAAAAGCTTCCCATCATGAAGTTTTGATAATAATCTTCTGCAATGGAAAAGAAATCTACCAGAACAGCCGGAACCACCAGCACAAAAGGAGTCCCATCAACAAGGATGGCAATTTTCCCTTCAAGCAAATTGGATGCCACGGCATCAGGCCTCTCTGTATTCAGTGCCAGCGGAAAGGGTGTAGCGGATTTGTCTGCAATCAGCTCTTCAATATTTCCAGATTCAAAGATTGCGTTCACTTTGATTTGACCAAGCCTTTTGCGGACTTCCTGGACGATCTTCTCATTTGATATGCCTTCCATATATCCGATGTATACGGAAGTATTAGTCTCAGATCCAATGATGAATTTTTCAAAACGAAGATTTCTGTTCTTAATTCTTCTCCTCAGGAGACGAACATTTGTTGAAATCGATTCTACAAACCCATCCTTTGGACCCCTTATCACGGTCTGGGTGCTTGGCTCTGTTACGGACCGGTCTTCACCTGAAGCCATGGAAAGGGAAAGCGCTTTTTCCATATCTTTAAAAAAGATAATGATGTTTCCATAAAGCAGAGCAGTAATGATATTATCGAACGATTCAACCAGCTGGTAGCCTGCCCCTCCGAATTTCTCCTTGCATAGTGATTTCAGATCGTCCTCCGTTGTTAACTCAATGCCATCCTCCTTCCCGCTGAGTGATTGAAGAATCGTTTCCTTTAATAACTTTGTATCAATCATAGTTGTAAGGTAGATGAGCAAAGCATCTTTCCCTTCTGTTTTCAGCTCATCCATGCTTAAATCAACCGTGCTTCCGAACTCTGCATTTATTCTGTTTTTCAGCTGTTCCAGGCTCATGCTTTTAAGATCTGGGTCAGTGTTTGCAGCTTCCTGAGGCTGAACAGGATATTCTTTTTTGCGCATTTTTAATAGTGATTTAAGAATACTCAAAACTTCATCCCCTTCACACCGGGTTTAGCCTTTTTCTTTCGCCGCTTCCATAAAACCGCGATCAGCAGAAGTGATGGCAGTCCGAACTGCAATGGCAAGTGCAAAAAGTATGGGACCATCTCAAGCCCCTCCTGCCAATGATCACCGAAGTTCACGGATATTAATATAGAAAAGGATGAAACAATCATGGCTACAGGCAATGAAAAATACCGGTAAGGAAGGCGGAAGGTGTACTCAAGGCCTTTCAATCCTGCAAACATGAACACAGAACCCTTTACCAGAATCCCCAGCATCATAATAAATACAACGAGTGCATCAATTCTTTCAATGAAATTGCCGATGGAGACCTCACGAGCTGAGCTGAGCATGGGAAAATTGGAACGCTGCAAAGCATCAGCCCCCAGTGTGACAATCATCAGAAACATTGCAAATAATAAAAGCGCACCTGCAATTCCCACTCCGAGCATGGACACACGCAGGCAATATTTAAAGTTGGTTACAACTGGAAGAATGAGTGTAAATGCAATAAGCTCTCCGAAAGGGAACACGATCAAAGTTGGAAATAGCGCATTCAAAACCGGTTTAAGCCCATCTCCGAGCACAGGCTTAATCTCATATAAATTGGCATTGCCGCTTGCAAATAATAGGATGGTCAAAAGAAACAAAAAGCCGAATAAATAAGGAGTAAAAATTTCCGAGGTTCTGCCAAGGACTTCAAGACCGAGATATAAAATATAGGCCATCAGCAGACAGATAGTCAGCGAGATAATTTCAATCGGCGTCGACGGCAGAATGGCCGAAGCAATCAATTCGCCAAAATCCCGGACCACCCTGCAGGCAAGGTATAAGAAATAAACCACGTAAGTAATAGAAAAAATAATTGCAATCGGCCTTTTAAAGCCAAACTCCATAATCTCGAAAAAATTTTTTCCAGGCACCCGGCTAATTAGGAGGTAATAGAATAGCATGACTCCAAACCCTATCATTATGGCGGCTGCGATCGCAATCCAGGCATCCTTCTTGGCATCCCCGCCTACTCCGACAACAATGGCGCTTCCTAAAAGGAAATTGATCAACAATGTCAGCAGCTGGCTGAGAGAGATATTCTCTTTTAACATTCCATCACCAATCCCTTTTAAAATGTTCGTTCAGTTAGCATGTCCCAGCGATTCCTTACCTGGATGACCCTGATTTTTTTTTCGCTTTAAAAAGACGAAAATCAATGACTGCACTTGAAAGCAGTCCAATAAGTACAGAAACAACAACGATCATTCTTCCAGTGGCAATTTCTGTATACAGTAAATTCCTCAAAGCTTCCAATATCGTATAATCAAATATTTTCATATCAAAAAGTGCAGCTAATATAGTCAATAGCAGAAAAATGCTCAGATAGCTAAATGTAATCATGACTGTACCCCATTAACATTCGATACTGTATATCTTTTCTCGGCCTGCACATTTTATCCAGAAATGATGAAAAAAACAGTGAAAAACCGGTTTTACCCTTCCACCTGATTAATTAACAATTTAATGGGTATGGTTATAGAAGGAGAATTTGTATAGGAATAGGGTTTGCAGGAAAAATTATGAACGAATATAACGTTACAGGAGGACAGGGTATGACGACATCCAACCACAAAACGCCCCAATATCCAGAGCCTTATTGGAGGGAGGAGGAACTTCCGGCCTTCGATAAGCTCAGAGAAGATGCTCAAACGGAAATTGCCATTGTAGGCGGCGGCATCACAGGCATTACAGCGGGTTACCTTCTTGCCAAAGAAGGCTTTAAAGTGTCCATTCTTGAAGCCGGCAATATATTAAACGGGACTACCGGCCATACGACAGCAAAATTAACAGCACAGCATGGATTAATTTATGATGAATTGATCAGTCATTTTGGCGAGGAAAAAACCAAACTCTATTATCAGGCTTCAACAGATGCTATAGAATTTGTCCGGAACATTGTATCAGAAAAACAAATTGATTGTGATTTCAGCAACGAAGAAGCAACCATATATGCTGTTTCAGAAGAGTATGCACGAAAAGTTGAAAAAGAGCGGCAAGCATACGAAAAACTCGGAATTCCAAGCGGAATGAAAGAGAGCATTCCTTTTAACATCAACACAACAGCGGTGCTCTCCATGTTTGATCAAGCCCAGTTTCATCCGCTGAAATACCTGAAAAAGCTTCTTAAAGACTTTGTGGATTTGGGCGGTATTGTTTATGAAAATACAACAGCTGCAGACATTGAAGATGGCAGCCTGCCTGATGTCGTGACCAGAGAAGGCCATCGCCTGAAATGCAAATATGTCATTGCAGCTTCCCACTTCCCTTTTGCGGATAAGAAAGGTTTTTATTTTGCCAGATTATCTCCGGAAAGATCTTATGTACTTGGCGTAAAAACTAAAGAGGATTTTCCTGGAGGCATGTATTATAGTGCCGATTCACCGACCCGCTCACTGAGGTACACACCCTATAACGGAGACAAACTCATTTTAGTGAGCGGCGACAGCCACAAGACGGGTCATGGACCAGATACGATGAAGCATTACGAAGCCCTTGAAGCCTTTGCGGAAGAGGTGCTCGGCATAACCGATTATCCTTATCGCTGGTCTGCCCAGGATTTATATACGCTTGATAAAGTCCCGTATATCGGCCCAATTACGTCCAAACAGAAGAATATCTTTGTCGCAACAGGCTACCGGAAATGGGGAATGACAAACGGGACAGCAGCTGCTATGCTGATAAAAGATCAGATTATGGAAAGGGACAACCCTTATGCCGAGCTGTTTACCCCATCCAGATTTCAGGCTGACCCAAGCATCAAGAAATTTATTGCAGCCAATACTGATGTAGCTGGACAGCTGATTAAAGGGAAGCTTGAATTTGTGCCTAAAGAAACGGCAGATCTGTCTCATGATGAAGGCGGAGTCGTAATGATCAATGGCAAGCGTACTGGTGCTTACAGGGATCCTGAAGGCAGCCTCCATCTTGTAGATACAACCTGCACCCACATGGGATGTGAATGCGAATGGAACCACGGCGACCGCACCTGGGACTGCCCATGCCACGGCTCCCGCTTCTCCTATGACGGAACAGTCGTTGAAGGTCCGGCAGCCAAGCCTCTGAAAAAGGTTGAAGAATAACTTGAAGAAAAAAGACAGTTCTCCCGAGGAAACTGTCTTTTTCTATGGATTTATCAGCATTTTTGCGAGGATTCACTTGCTTGTTTTGGAGATAGTACCGATTTATGAGCGGATAAGCACTTTTCTGTGCAGATACCTCACTTTTATGTGCGGATAAATCTTTTTCTGTGCGGATAGCTTATTTTTATGTGCGGAAGCACTTTTACATTACTTAGAGATTGTGACTGCTTTTACTTTCGGATAGCTGGGTTTTACTTGCAGATAGCTCTTTTTTATTTTCGGATAAACCCTTTTATTGCCGTATAACTCATTTTTATTTTCAGATAGCCTTTTTCACGCCTAACAAAAAATCCTCCTTCTATAAAGGAGGATTTGCTCATCAGTCCTGCACGTTGTTTTCTTTCTTTTCTTTGCTTCCCGTTGTGAATTCAACAAGCTCTTCGCTTGTGCGCTGCGGTCTGTGTTTATTGTTATTGCGCTGTGCATTGCCGTTTCCGCGTTTAGTTCTGCCCATATTCTCATCTGCTCCTTTTTTGTTTTTCAGAAGTAGTATGAGTCAATTAACCGGCAGTTATTCTATGCCAGCACTCCAAGTTCTGGAGCTTTCCTATGCCTGGTGGCATGCTCAAAGGCATAAGCAAGCTTAATAAGGAGCGGCTCACTGTAGGCAAGTCCTGTAAATGTAATGCCCACAGGCTCACCTTCAGGCGTATAGCCGGCCGGTACTGTGATGGATGGATATCCCGCTTTTGCAGGGATGCCTGCTCCATAATTATTCGGAAACACGATGGCATCGAGGTGATGCTCTTTCATCACGTAATCAATGCCCTTCTCTCTTGAAAAATAAATATCTTTCTCAAGTGCAGATATATAGGCCATTTCCGTCAGATTTCCGCTTGTCTCCTCTGCCTCAATCAGGATGGATTGGCCGTATTTTAAGCACTTTTCGCTATTATTTTCATTAAAATGAATGACATCGGACAGGGTGCGAATATTAAGGTGCGGTGCGACCGTTCGCAGGTAAGCATTCAAATCTGCCTTAAATTCATATGTCAGGACATCTCGGCTCCACTCCTCTTTAGTGGATGGGATCACCACCTCGTCTACCACCTCTGCACCCAGCTCCTTTAAATCGTTTACTGCCTTATTCATGACTGAGAGCTTTTCAGAACTTAGGTAGTCAAAATAAGTCTCCCGGGCAATGCCGATTCGTGTACCTTCTAATCCGGCTTCATCAAGGAAAACGGTAAAATCCTTGCCCCGCAGATCTTTATTTGTCATGGTAATCGGATCATTTTCGTCAGGTACTGCAAGTACGTTTAATAATAAAGCGGCATCCTTAACCGTTCTCGCCATAGGACCGGCAGTATCCTGGCTATGGGCAATTGGAATAATGCCGGTTCGGCTGACAAGTCCGACTGTCGGCTTAATTCCAACGAGAGAATTCTGACTGGCAGGACTTAAAATGGAACCTGATGTCTCCGTTCCGATGGCTGCGGCCGCAAAATTAGCGGCGATGGCTGCACCCGATCCTGCACTGGAGCCACCCACATCAAATTTACCCGGTCCATATGGATTCAGCGTCTGTCCGCCTCGTGAGCTGTATCCGCTTGGCATCCCTTCCGTCATAAAATTGGCCCATTCTGTCATATTGGTTTTTCCTAAAATGACGGCTCCCGCTTGCCTTAATTGAGAGGCCACAAACGAATCCTTCTGTGCACAATGATTCTTCAAGGCGAGTGAACCTGCAGTTGTCTGCATTTTGTCCCCTGTATCGATATTATCCTTTAACAATATGGGAATGCCGTGAAGAGGGCTGCGCGGCCCCTGTTCTTCTCTTTCCGCATCTAGAGCAGCTGCAATATGCAATGCATCCGGATTGAGTTCTAACACAGAATGAATGTTTTCATCCAGCTGTCCAATCCGGTTCATGTACATCATTACAAGGTCTTTGGAGGTAATTTCCCCATTCTGCAATTTTTCCTGCAATTCATCTATCGTCGCTTCAAGCAGATCTTCATCATGAAAGCTCTTTAGCCTTGGATTCTCCATTATTTGATTTCCCCTTATTCTTTAGTTAAATAAAGCTCCACTTACTAATTCGCTTAGAAAAGGGGAAATTCCTTTATATAAGAAAAATGCCAGGCACCAACTGATATAGGTGCCTGGCTGTTTGATCTTTATACGATTTGGCCGCCGCGCATTACTTTCTTTTCTGCAGTGTGGCCTAGTTCTTTTGCCATTTTCTTGAGTTCGCGCTCTTCTCTTTCAGTAACCAGAGAGATAACGGTTCCGCTTGCACCGAATCTTCCTGTTCTTCCCGAGCGATGGACATATTGATTCATATCTTTCGGGAAGTCGAAATGCACCACATGGGTGACTCCTTTGATGTCCAGCCCTCTTGCCGCAACATCTGTAGCAATCAGCATATTGGTTTTGCCTGTGCGGAAGTTTTTGATTGCTTTCTGTCTGTCGAATTTGCTCAGATCGCTGTGCAAAGTGCTTGAAGAGATGTTTTTAAAATCAAGCTTTTCTGCCATGACGGTCAGGTTGCCAATATCCTTAACGAATACCAGTGCTTTAATGTCCTCAAGCCTTGAGATTTTTTCGAGCATCTTAATTTTATCCCTTGCTTCTGCCACAAAATAAATATGGTCCACACCTGCAGCCTGAATGGTTTCATCCTTCTCAACACGAATCACTTCAGCATCAGCTGTCAGCTCTTTCGCAAGCTGTTCAACAACCGGAGGCAGTGTGGCTGAGAATAGCAGGACCTGGCGTTCTTTAAGCGTAGACTTAACAATATTTTGGACAGTCTGAGCATGTTCTGGAACAAGAAGCTGGTCTCCTTCATCGAGAACAACTGTTTTCACTTCATGCATTTTCAGCTTTTTCTGTTTAATCAGCTCAAGCACCCGGCCTGGCGTTCCCAAAGCAATATGCGGATGCTTCTTCAATTTTTCAAGCTGCCTTTTTACGTTGGCTCCGCCAATAAAAGAAGCGGCTTTAATCCCGCTGCCTTCTGCCCATTTTTGGATCTCGCTTAATATCTGCATCACAAGCTCCTGTGAAGAGGCTAAAATGACGGCCTGAACCGCCTGTTTATCCGGGTCAATATTTTCAAGGACCGGCAGCAGGTAAGCAAGTGTTTTGCCTGTTCCAGTCGGGGACTCGGCAATAATATCCCTGCCTTCCAAAGCCAGCGGAACCGCCTCTGCCTGAACGGTCGTCGGCTGTGCAAATGCAGACTTTTCCCATGCCTTCTGGATAAATGGCTTCATATCTTCAATAAAAGATTGTGTCATATGTTACTCCTTTTAACTTTATTACGTGTAATCAAATAATTATTTTTAGTATAGCCGAAAATCGGAAAAAACTAGTATCGGTAATGATACTAGCTTATAGGCAGGAAGTTGTCCACCCTTAACAGAAAAAGGCGCGAAGCCATTTCTGGCTCGCACCTTTAAATCTTATTTGTGAATCCATACTGCTCCGGCAGAGTTGTCCTTTGCTTCACCGACCACTTGGAATTTCAGGCCATGTTCCGGAACAATTCGTCCAGCATCAGGAATGAGGCTGTTGATGTATGTTTTAGAATCATCAAAAACAGATATTCCCTTTAAACCTGGGTAGTCATAATCACCTCGGGTTGGCGAGCTTACTTCCCATGCTGGTGTTTTGTCCAAGGAAAACGCAGCATCTGCAATCTGATATCTTGTGCTTTGAGATACCGTTTCTTTTCCATCTAGCAGACCGGTAATGGCTTCCGGATGTGAATCCACCACTCCAAGGAAACCTTCTCCAGGATGAACGCCAACCCAGTTATCTGTGTGGCTGTCATCTGCATACCAAACAACTAAACCAGTGTTATATTTTACTCCTCTTGATTGGGCAAGTGCCGTATCAGAGCCTGAGTAGTTTCTCCACTCCAGATAATAATGGTTCTTCGCATAGCTGATTCCGTTGGAAACAATGAATCCGTCAAGAGTCATCTGAGATTCGCCTTCAGCATCGTCGGTAAAAATAACTTCCTCATCAGCCGTTACGGAAATATTATCAATAGCAAATCCATCTAATGCCAGTCCGCCATCTGTTACATATTCGAATGTCAGGCTAACTTTTTTACCGGCAAATTCGCTTAAGTCATATGTCTTATCTGCCCATTGTCCTTTTGAAGATTCAGCACGGGCATCGCCATCTGTATCATCATCACCAATTACATCGAGCTCAGCTTCTGTCCCATCGGCTGCTTTTGCAGTAACCGTTAGATAATCATAATCAAACTCAATATCATAATAAACTTTCGCATTGAAGGCAGCTGTTTCAGCATTTGTTAAGTCAAATTCAGGTGTCGTCAAAGTGGTATGAAGGTCATCGCCTTTTGTGCTGTAGTAATATTTCTCACCGAACGCAGGTGCAATTCCCTTCACTTCTTTTTCAGGAAGATTTACTTTTACAATTCCCGGGTTTTTAGATTTGGTTACACTTTGGTCAATAACAGTTGCCAAGCCTTTTTTATCAATATCTTCATAATTTATTTCCATAATATTGGCCCAGTTTCCGCCCATGCCTTTTTGAAAGAATTCTTTGTTTTGTGGCGAGAAGCTTGTAGGCTCAGTACCTGCAATTTTTCCGTTCCAGCTGCCGCCGCTCATGATGGACCAGGAAGCAACCGGCTCACCTTGACCGGTGTATTGTGTATCATACTCATCCGGCAATCCCAAATCATGTCCGAACTCATGTGCAAACACCCCGACAGCTCCGTCTTCAGGCTGAATCGTATAATCAAATGCGCCCATTTTTCCGCCCCAATAATCTACCTTGGCAGTTGTATTCGGAACTGCAAATACTCCGTCAAGCGTCCAGCGGTGAGACCAGATGGCATCATCACCGAGCGCACCTCCGCCAGCTTCCTGCCCTGTACCAGCGTGGATAATCATGAGATGGTCAACTAATCCATCAGGCTCATTAAAGTTACCATCTCCATCTAAATCATATAGATCAAATTCATCGTATGCAGAAAGATCCATTCCAGCGTCTGCAGCTGCTTTTAAAGCCTCTTTTACTAAGTCCCGTGGCCCAAGAGGAGATAGATTGTCATGGCCTCCGTTAGGGCTATCATCACCATAATCACTCGCATTTCCAGGGACCGTCAGCCATTCAGAAACAGTGCCGTCAACCGTATAGCTGCCTCCGGACTGTTCTTCATAGAACTGCTTAAATGTTTTTACTTTATCTCCATTAAATAATTCAAATTCAGTATCGCCAAACATTAGTTTTTCATAGTGCTCTTTGCTGAAATCATCAGCATACATATAGCCCTCTTCCTGTATTACATTGTTATGCTTGAAATCTTCAAATTCAGTTAATAGCACAAGCACTTTGTCTGTTCTGACACCGCCATTGTAGTTTGCTTCTTTGGCCGGATCTACTTTTACATAGCCGTCCGGTTTGCCCTTTTTATAGTTTTTATGGCCTTTATTCAGCTGCTTTGACAGCTTGTCTTTTTGTTTGGTTAAGAAATCTTTTGTTTTTTTGTCAAACTCATCCTTATGGTCATGGCTATTTTTTGTACTTCCAGGCTGCTTTTCACCTTGTTTTTCATTTATGTAATCCTTTACTGCCTTTTCTACTTCTTTTGAGGAAGCATCCTTTTTAACTAATCCTCTTTCTTTTAATGCCTTTCCCAGGCGTTCTTCATTCACAATGTTCAAATCAATCGGTGCAGAAAGTTCCTCAGCTGAAGCTTTTGAAGGAGCTGCTGTTGTCCCGGCAAAAGATCCCGCAAATAGTGCAGCTGCCATCATCGTGCTGGCTGTAATGGAAGATACAACCTTAAAAGGTTTATTCTTATTACTCATTCTTATAGCCTCCTATTTAGTTTTTCTGAATTTTCGAAGTGCGAGATTAATTCTATCAAACTAACATAAAGTTTTTAATAGTCTAACAATACTGTTATTTTAATATTTTGATAATATTTGAGTGGGTAATTGTAATTAATTCATTCGCTGAAACGAGAAAAAATAGGTACTTTCGCCTATTTTGAGGACATATAGAAAAGGGAGCATCAGACTGCTCTGATGCTCCCTTCCTATTATTTATTCAATTTTGTAATCCTTCCTTCAACCGCTGGGTTTACTTCTTTCTGTTCTTTGATGTAGCTGATTAAAGCATCAAGGTCGACAATATCCACTGTGCGGTTTTTACCGTTTAAAAGAGCGCTGTAGCCGTCTCCGCCATCAGCCATATAGTTGTTTACCGTCACAGAATATTCCTGTTCAGCAGCGATTGGCGTTCCATCTGTCTTTACTAAAGATACGATCCGGTCTCCGGCAGCTCTCGAAGAATCATACGTTACCTTTAAGCCGGAAACATGCATGATTCTCTCTTTTGAACCCCATTGCTGTTCAAAAAGTTCTTTTATCTGGGCACCGGTCAACGTCAATGTCACAAGGTCATTTCCGAAAGGCTGTACCGTAAAAGCTTCTTTCCACGTAATATCTCCAGCATCAATGCCTGCACGGACGCCGCCTGAGTTCATGAAGGCAAAATCGGTATTGGTCTGCGCAATCATGGAATCTGCAATCAGGTTGCCCATCGGAGATTCTCCATCAGCATTTACCTCTCTCGTAATACCTGTTGAAGAATGACCGATGACTTCATTTAAAATCGGAGCGACATCAGCAATATAAGCATCAAGCATTTGCTTAATTTCTGCAACAGGTTCAACGTCACGTGTGGCGCTTACGATTTCAGCCTTTTTAGCAACAATATCTTTTGTCACTGGATCAATTGTTAAGTCCACATCGGAAAAAGCAGTTCCATACGAATAAGATTGAACAAGCAATTTCCCGTCCACCACAGTATTTGTGTACTGATGGTTATGGCCGCCAAACATCACATCCACTTCATCATCAACTGCATTCGCAATGTCAGCGAGTTCCTCTTGAGGGTTAGACCCATCTATATCGGACTTTACAGGGTTATGAGTAATGACCACAATCGATTTAACACCCTGTTCCTTCAGCTCAGCTGTGTACTTGTTGATTGCTTCCGCTTCGTCCGTGAATTCTACACCTGCCGTTCCGCTTGGCGTAACAATTCCAGGAGTATCGGAATAGGCAATGCCAATAAAGCCGACTGGCACTCCATTTACTTCTTTAATTACATAGGGATCAAGGATTGGCTCCTTTGTTGTTTCATCCACTACATTAGCTGCAACATACGGGAAGTTTGCTCCTTCAAACTCGCCATACTTCTCCACAGTTTTTGGATGGGCCCCGCCATTGATAAGGCGTCGCATTTCGTCTACCCCTTCATCGAATTCATGGTTGCCGACTGTACCTATATCAAAGCCGATCTCATTAAGCATTTTAATTGTTGGCTCGTCCTGAAGAAGGGCCGAAACAGGGGAGCTCGCCCCTACTGCATCACCTGCATGCAGCATAATTGTATTGGGATTCTCTGCTTCACGCTGTTTTAAGTGTGCAGCTAAATACTCGATTCCACCCGCATTCAAACCGGAATTAAATGTATCAAGCTGACCATGGAAATCATTGATCCCCAAAAGTTGGACTTCAAATGGCTTTGGCTCCGGGAATTGAAGCGAATATTTCGCAAAGCCATTGGCTGCTTCCCCCGCATAGCCGATTCCGCTGCCTTCAGCAATCGCATCCTTTGCATCCGGTGAAGATTCGAACGTTACATTTACGCCACCGGCAACCGGTGCAAATGACCAATTGGCATCTGCAGAAGGATCGATGGTTTGTTCTTCTCGGATATAATCAATGATCGCCTGGCGGTTTTCATCCGGATAAAGCTCTACTGCCGTGTTGTTTCTAACTCCAGGGAAAGTGCCGCTGGCCCGATAATTATTTGTCACAACGATGAATTCCTGATCCGGATCAATAGGTGCTCCGTTATACTGAAGATTTTTGATTCTGTTTGCATCAGCATTAACCTGCTTGCCATCTTTATCATACTTAGCAGGTTCTGTTACATCGATCTCATATGTCACACCATCGATTACATCATAGTTATAAGTAGGGAAATCATTATTAATGAGTGACTGTTCTCCCGCTTCATTATCTTTTATCTGATTGAACTGGCCTGCAGACATTTCAAGCCATTCCTTCACATCTGCCCCTTTAATTTTTACCGTAGCGACTGTATTCGGATACAGGTATAGATCGGCTACATTTTTAATGGCGATTGTGCCTTCAGGGATATATGTGTAATAGCTTGCCCCGTTGCGGCCGCCTGCTTTAAAAGGAGCTCCCGCCGAAAGCACTGGTGTATTTTCATCTGGTGTTCCTTTTAATTGCTTCTCAATATACCACTTCTGTGCATTCGTCACAATTTGAATGGACGGGTCATCTTTTACAAGTGCAAAATAGCTGTGGATATCAGCTTTTGTTTCCCCGACAGGCTGGCGGACATAATTCACGGTTCCTTCATGCTCTTCCTTTACAGCTTTCAAAATAGCAGGATCTGCATCTGCAAGACTTTCCTTGACGGTCGCGCCGGATTCATTTTTATAACTTCTAAAAATAGACCTTAAAGATGACTGGGAATCCTTAACCTCCCACTTGCCCTTTACCTTGGCAATAGTCAGGTCCATAACGCCAAGCTGATTGCCCCAGCTGCCAGGCATGATGAAGGGCACCCCGTTGACCGTTCCCTTTTCTGCATCCACTTCAGGAAGATCGGTGAAATCTCCCGGAAAATTCTTATGGTTGTGTCCGGAAATAACCGCATCAATGCCTTCTACTTTTGTTAAGTCGTAGGCTGCATTCTCTTCCATCTCAGCATATGCTGCGTCCCCCATGCCGGAGTGCGCAAGTGCAATGATAATGTCCGCACCTTCTTCTTTCATTTTAGGAATATTGGCTTCTACTGATTTTACAATGTCTTTTGTGATGATTTTTCCATCAAGATTGGCTTTGTCCCATTGTGTAATCTGCGGAGTCACAGCACCGATAACCCCAACCTTAATGACCTGTTTTCTTCCTTTTTCATCAACGACTTTTTTCTTGATGATTTTATATGGTTTAAAGTAATTTTTATCGTTTTCCGGATTATTATCATCGTCGTCTTTGTAGACATTGGCATTTACATAAGGAAATGGCGCATCATCCAGAACCTCATCCAGATATTCGAGGCCATAATTGAATTCATGGTTTCCTACCGTAGCGGCATCATAATCTAATAGTTCCATAGCCTTGAACACGGGATGCATTTCCCCATCCTCAAGCTGATCTACTTTTGCTTTATAATCGCCAAGCGGATTACCCTGAATGAGGTCTCCGTTGTCAAATAATAATGTATTCTTTGCTTCTTTTCTTGCCTGTTTGATTAAGGTAGCTGTTTTAGCCAGACCAAATTCAATGGTTTCTGCATCTTTATAGTAATCATAGTTATAAAGGTGTGTATGTATATCTGTTGTTCCCAGTATCCGCAGGCTTACTTCATGGCTGAATTTAAGTTCCGGTTTCCCTGCATGATCAGGCTTTGCCGCCATGACAGAATCATATGAAATAGGAGCTGCTAAGACAGATAGGGCCATCGTTGTTGCGAGTATCGTCTTTCCAAGTTTGCGCATAGGCTTTTTCAAATGAATACATCTCCTCAAATTATAGTAGATTAGGATGATAACATTCATAATTCTATCTATTTTTAGACTTATTTGAGAATGAGCAATTAGTCGGAATTAACATAGGAAAATTATTAAATTTTTGTAAAAAAGAAGCCTATTTGCCTAATAAAATACAGCACCCTCATAGGGTGCTGTACGATTTCGAATAGTATTATTATAATGTCAGTTACTAATTTCCAGGTCTGCCCTGTATATTAAATGACATCCCCCTGAATTCTTTTATTGGGTTGGCTGCTCTATAGGAATAGTAAGAGTCACAATTGTCCCTATCCCCTTTTCACTTTCAAACGTGATTTCCGCCTTGTGTTCATCCACAATCTGCTTGGTAACCATCAGCCCTAAACCGGTTCCATCCGGCTTAGTTGTATAAAATGGATCCACGACCCGTTCCATATTCTCAGCATCAATCCCGCAGCCTTCATCTTTAATGCTGATTAAAACCTTGTCACCCTCCGCCACTTTGGCCGAAATCAGGATCGTGCCGCCTTCTGGCATAGATTCCATCGCATTCTTGATCAAATTAATAAAAGACTGCTTCAGCATATTTTCGTCACACTGAACTTTAGGAACAGCTTCCAGATTTTCTGTTTCGACACGGATATTCTGATTGGCTGCCTGTTCATGTATGATCGAGATGACATAGTTAATCACTGCATTCAGTTCAACTTTTTTAAACAGAGGCAGCCTTGGCTTGCTTAGGATCATAAGGTCATCGGCAATCAGATTAATGCGGTCGATTTCCTCAATCATGATCTTGTAGCGGTCCTGGTCTTCAGGATGTTTTTCCATCTGCAGCTGAGTAAATCCTCTTAAAGCTGCTAAAGGATTTCTTACTTCATGGCCGACTGCGGAAGCCATCTGTCCGACAGCAGCCAGCTTTTCAGTCTGGCGGAGCTCCTGGAAAACATGTGTAAGCGAGTGAATATAGGAATAGAAGCGATTCAGCAGAACATATGAAACACTTGAAAAAATGGCCATAAGCACGATTGGCACCATTACCTTTTGGCTGCTCAACAGTAAACCAGCCAGAAGATACTTCGCAATCATTCCGCCGGTTACTATCCAAAAATAGCGCTTATTCACAAAAATCGGCGCAAATATAATAAATAAAAGTTCTACTGCGCTTCCGCTCTGAAATTCCTTCGACTCACCGAAATAGATCAGCATGCTGTTACTAAAATCTATCAGGAAAAAGCCTGCAAAAAATAAGTATTTTACCTGAAAAGGGCGTTTTGTCCTGATTAAATACAGCGCTAAGGGCAGGAGTCCGATAATAGCCAGATAATACCCCCATCCAAGCCCGCCCTTTGGCAGGCCGGTACTGCCGCCAGTATTGAGGGGAAACAGATAATAATAAAACAAATCATAAAGTGTTAATATAATAAAGAATAGCCATATAAAAAGCTTAACTGCTTTTGTTTCTTCTTTTATCAAAGTCTGTTGGTTAAAGCCTTTCATTTCCATGCTCCTTGGTTAACTCTATTAATAATGTGTCTTTAGCACTATTATATACGTTTATGTCGAAATATGTATATTATGTTATATTCTTAAACTTCAAAAAACCAGCCAGGGTATATCCAGGCTGGTTTGTGTTTGTTAAGGTTTTAAGATGACTTTAATGCAGTCATCTTCATGGTCATTAAAAATTTTATACGCCCGATCAGCTTCTTCGAGCGGAATCTGATGGGTGATGATAGACTTCGGATCGAATTCCTTATTCGTTATTTTTTCAAATAGCTCAGGCATGTAGTGAACCACAGGCGCCTGGCCCATTTTAATGGTGATGTTTCTCGAGAAAAATTCCTCCAGCGGGAACATATTATAAGTCAGCCCGTACACACCCGTCAGCTGGACAGTTCCGAATTTGCGGACAGCTTTCGTCGCGATTTGGATCGGGCCCAGCGTTCCGCCCTGGAGCTTAAGCTTCTGCTCGATTTTTTCAACAGCGGATTTCTTCCCGTCCATGCCGACACAATCAATGACTACATCAGCTCCGCCCTGGGTGATTTCTTTTAGATAAGCTCCCATGTCATCATATTTCGTAAAGTCATAGACTTCCACATCATTGGTAAGCTTGGCGTGATTGAGACGGTAATCGAGATGATCTACTGCAATTACCCGTTTAGCTCCTTTCATCCAGGCAAATTTCTGGGTCATTAACCCGATGGGACCGCAGCCGAGGACGACGACTGTGTCTCCCGCTTTAACGCCTGAATGTTCTACACTCCAATAGGCTGTCGGCAGAACATCCGATAAAAAGAGCAGTGATTCATCCTCCAGTTCGCACGATTCCGGTATAACAAATGGCATGAAATTGCCAAACGGCACCTTTAGAAACTCTGCCTGGCCGCCCGGATGGTTTCCGTATTTCTCGGTATAGCCAAAGTAGCCGCCTGAATCATGATGCGGGTTCGAATTATCACATTGGCTTTCCATATCATGCTGGCAATAGAAGCAATGCCCGCACGATACATTAAATGGGATGACCACCCTGTCGCCTTTTTTTACCCGTGTCACATCAGGACCTGTCTCCTCAACGATCCCCATGGGTTCATGCCCGATAACATAACCTGGCCGCAATGGCATATTACCCTGATATAAATGAAGGTCCGATCCGCAAATGGCGGTTGACGTGATGCGGACAATGACATCATCCCGCTTTTCAATTCTGGGATCCTCTACATTTTTTACTTGAATATCTTTCGCTCCCTGGTAGGTTACAGCTCTCATATTTCACACTCCTTTATTGACTTAATAGGCTATACCCTCGTTGGGGATCAAATAACTCCATTTATATCCAATTTACAGGTTGAAATATTTTCCTCGAATGTAAATTTTCATTAAAATCAGAAAAATAGTACAAAAGGTCCGTTTAATTATTCTGAATTTTGTAAATATAATAGAGTCACAGCTATTCAGCTGTGACCATACATATTCTGAGAGGAGATTTTGGATGAAGAAAAAAAGAGTCATTGGTTCAGCATTACTAAGTGCAGCAATGGGACTATCTGTATTTGCGTCAGGGGCATTCGGTCAGCAGGTTGAGAGCAATGAAACCTATCGGGTTGTCATTCAGGGCCCAAGTGCAGAAAAAGCAAAGGCAAAATCGAACTATGGAGTACGATGGGATTTTGGCCAGAAAGGTTTTACTACTACGGTTAATGCTAAACAGTATCAAGCACTTTTAAAAAATAAAAACTTAAAGATTGATAAAGTTGAAGAAGTAAAGAACTCACCTGTGACCGCAGCAAAACCTGGATCAGGGGCTGCATCAGCTCCGGCAGACGGTACACCTTGGGGAATTGAGGCCATTTATAATGACAGCTCCATCCAAAGCACTTCAGGCGGAAACGGGGTAAAGGTTGCCGTGCTGGACACAGGTGTAAATACAGCACATGCTGATCTTGCCGGACAAGCTGAACAGTGTAAGGACTTTACACAAAGAAAGTCACCTTTAATTGACGGCAGCTGCGGGGATAAGAACGGACACGGCACACATGTTGCGGGTACTGTACTGGCTCATGGCGGTGATAACGGACAAGGTGTTTATGGGGTAGCCCCAGACGCAGATCTCTGGGCATATAAGGTGTTAAATGACAGAGGATCAGGGTATTCTGATGACATCGCCGGAGCTATTAAGCATGCGGCCGATGAAGCGGTCCGCACAGGATCTAAAGTGGTCATTTCCATGTCATTGGGTTCAAGCTCTAAAAGCACATTGATTGCAGATGCAGTTGATTACGCCTACAGCAAAGGTGTTCTGGTAGTTGCTGCTGCCGGAAATGATGGTCCTGCCGATAACACGATTGGCTATCCTGGCGCATTGGTGAATGCTGTTGCAGTAGCGGCTCTTGAAAATGTTCAGCAAAATGGTTCTTACCGTGTTGCAGATTTTTCATCAAGAGGCAACCCCGCTACTGATGGCGACTACCTAATCCAGGAGCGTGATGTCGAGCTCTCTGCACCAGGCAGAGCAATTGAATCCACCTGGTATGATGGCAGCTACAGCACAATCAGCGGCACATCCATGGCTACTCCTCATGTATCCGGATTAGCTGCTAAGATCTGGGCTCAGAATCCATCCATGAGCCACACCCAGCTTCGCAGCGAGCTTCAGAACCGGGCCAAGCAAAATGATATTCTTGGCGGAACAGGAGCTGCAGCTGGTGACGATTATGCATCAGGCTTTGGCTTCCCTCGTGTTAAGTAAGAGAATAATAGAAAAGCTTGGACATTTACGGTCCAAGCTTTTTTTGTGTTTTGATTTTTATTATAGTTACTGCAAAACAGCCTGCTTTTTCTGCTTTCGGTTATAAATGATTTTGGACAGGCTTACACTCGCCTCGTACAGCAGCAGGAGAGGCAATGTAACCAAAATATCTGAAATAAAATCGGGCGGTGTAACTAAAATCGCCACCACAATCAGCACGAAATAGGCATACTTCCTTATCTTCTGCAGCGAATAGGGATTGAGGATGCCAAGGCTGGTCAGGAACATAATCACAACCGGAAGCTCGAACAGAAAGCCGAATGGCAGTGTTAAATGCAGCACGAATTGAAAGTATTTTTCCGTTGTAAAAAAGGCGGTGAACATATCTCCCGATAAGGTCATTAAAAAATTCAGAACCAGCGGCAAAAGAATGAAATATCCGAATGCTATACCGGTAATGAACAGGAAAAATAACGCGGGAATATAGGATAAGGCTACCTTTTTTTCCATTCCGGTAAGCGCCGGGCTGACGAACAGCCAGATTTGATGGGCAGCTACCGGGATGGCGGCTGCAATGGCGACAACAAACGCAAGCATAAAATAGACCCATAGAATCTCAGAAGGACCGAGAACAGCCAATTTAAAATCCAGATCCCTAACCAGCCACTGGTAAATGTCGCTGACAAAAATAAAGGATAGTGCCAAGAACGCTATAAAGACAGCCGCTATAATCATCAGCCTCTTCCGAAGCTCTTCAAAATGCTGGAGGACATTTACTGCCTCATTATTCATATTATTCACCTCACTATAAAAGGAAGGAAGATATCTCTCCCTTCCCTATTCATTCTTATAGCAATTCTTTTTTCTTTTCTTCCGGCTGTTCGTCTGAAACCAGTTCGCGTGTGGATTTTTTAAATTCTTTCAGGGTTGTGCCGAATGCCCTGCCGATTTCAGGAAGCTTGGATGGGCCGAAAATGATCAGCGCCAGCACTAGAACAATAATCAATCCTGGTATCCCGATATTTGATAGCATAATAACCTCCTAGTATTTGAAGCCTGTAATCGCCACAACTCCCGGGCGCGGCATAGAATCTCCCTTGCGGTGCGGCCATTTGCTTGTCAGATTGTTCAGGTCTTCCGTCTCTTCTCCCGGATGCTGAATGGACAGGAACAGGGTTGTTTCGTTTGGTGTAAAGGATGGTCCAGTTAGTTCTGCTTCAACGGGAGCTGAAGCAAACTGAAAGGCTTCGCCGGTATTTTTTCCGATAGTCGGGATGACGAACATGCCATTGTTGGCGAAATGCGTGTAGATTCCTGTATTCAGCTTGCTTGATGACATATCTGTTACCGTCCAGAGATTGCCAAGGCTATCGAAAGTTAGATTATCAGGTGCACTGAAGCCACTCTGTTTTCCGCCGGCTGCGAAAATTTCAAAATCAAAAGTCAGTGCACCCAAGTCATCTCCCTCTTCAATAAATCTAGTAATATGGCCGTGAAAGTTGCCATGTTTGTCATTGTTGGTGTGGGCAATGAATACCGTTTTATCGAACGGGCTGATTTCCACATCTTCCGGACGGTCAGTAGGTGTTCCGCCAACAAGCAGAGCTGCTTCATGGCAGTGAACAGCCACATCGGCCTGTGTTTGGAATTTCTTTAAAAGATCTGCATTCCCCTTGACAGCTTTCTGCACATTTTCGATAGTTAATGGCACCCATTTTCCGCTGCCCATATTAGCCACATAAAGCGTCCCTTCTTCAAGAAGGTCTGCATTTGCTTTTCCGCGGGATTTTACATATTTATTTTTGCTGATGAACTTATACACGCATGCATCTTTCTTATCATCACCCATATAAACCACAACCCGATTGTCATTGGTCAGGCCGACTGCTGCATTTTCATGGTTAAAGCGACCAAGGGCGGTGTGCTTGCGCGGCTTGAAATTAGGATCAAACGGATCGATTTCCACAATCCAGCCATAATGTGTTTCATTTAATCCTGCATCCTTTGAGGTAGATTCGAAATTCTCCTCAGCTGATAAAACCGTGCCCCACAATGTCATGCCGCCAGAACAATTAGCAAAAGTTCCCTGTACATTCGTTGCACCACCCACTGCTTTTGAACCTTTGGCAGGACCTGTGAGCTGGAATGGAGTCAAGCCTGTAATACGGCGCGCATATTTGGAATCCGTGTCCATTTTCCAGGTGCCTTCTTTATCACGGTATACCTCGATAATTGATCCTCCCTGGTTGTATAGCATTTTCTGAATTTGCGCTGCCGTATACTTGCCATTTGCCGGCCTTGCACCATGAACAAATAGATCGCTTGAATATTCATGATTCACCCATAAGAGACCACGCTTGTCCTTATCAATTGGAAAATATAATGTAAAGTCATTGTTAAAGCCGAATGTATCGCCTTTTTTGTTAATGACATCTCCATATGCTGCCACAACATCGTATTTGTATCCACGTGGTAAAACAAGGTCATCTTTATCTGTCGGGTCAATCGGCTTAAAATTTAATCCAGAGATTTTCTTCTGGAATCCGAATAAATGGGAGGCTGCCTCAACACCCTTAGCTTCCGCTTTTGGAACCATTGCCCCCAAACCTGTCGAAGCGACAGTCAATGCTCCCACACCTGTACCTACATACGTTAAAAACTTGCGGCGATTCAATTCAGTCATCCTAAGCACCTCTTCATATTATTCAATAATATTTGCATCGTATTTATGTACCAAACCCAAGTACAATACTAAAAGATGAATATTAAGAGAATGCTAAGAAATAACCTGAAAATTGTAAAAGTAGTTTAAAGATTGTAAAAAAAATGCCCGGCATCAGCCGGACATCTCTTATCTTTCTATTAAGATACTTTTTCTTCCTGCGGCTTGTATTCCTCTTCCCAATACTCAGCATTTTTAATGCCAAGCTTTTTGGAATTGAATACTGGATCAAGACCTTGTTTCTTCTGGGCTTCGTAATCTTTCAGTGCAATCAGAGCCGGTTTTCTTAAGATAACGATGGCAATTAAGTTCAGCCAAACCATCAGTCCCAAACCAACATCTCCGAGAGCCCATGCCAATCCGGCTGTTTTAACAGCGCCATAGAATGTTGCAGCAAGCAAGACAATTTTCAGGATAAACATAGCCAGCTTGCTGTTCTTGCCATTAATTAAGTAAGCTACATTTGTTTCAGCTATATAATAGTAAGCCATAATTGTTGTAAAAGCGAAGAAGAACAGAGAAACAGCAACGAATCCGGCACCAAAACCAGGAAGTGCAGATTCAACTGCCGCCTGTGTGAAACCAGGGCCGGCTTCCACTCCAGGAAGGTTTTCTACAATTGGAGTCTTTCCATCAGCTCCAACTGTATTGAACATGCCTGTAAATAGAATCATGAAAGCAGTTGCGGAACATACGAATAACGTATCAATGTATACAGAGAATGCCTGCACGAGACCTTGCTTAGCAGGGTGGGAAACCTCAGCAGCTGCAGCTGCATGCGGGCCTGTACCCTGACCAGCTTCGTTTGAATAGATACCGCGCTTTACTCCCCAGGCGATCGCGCTTCCGATAATTCCGCCAAACATGGAATCTGCACCAAAGGCACTGCTGAAAATTAACGAAATAACACCAGGCAGTTCGCCAATGTTCATGCCAATAATAATTAAAGCTACTAAAATATAACCCACAGCCATAAATGGTACAGCATATTGAGCAACATTTGCAATACGCTTAACACCGCCGAAAATAATCAGTGCAAGTAACCCGATTATAATAAGGCCTGTTACTGTTTTATCAATGCCAAACGCATTTTCCATTCCAAGTGCAATTGAGTTTGACTGGATGCCAGGCATTAAAAGCGCCATAGCCAGCAATGCAGAAATAGCGAAAAGGACGGCAAACCATTTAATTCCGATTCCCTTTTCAATATAATAGGCCGGACCGCCTCGGTATAGCCCGTCTTTTTTCACTTTGTAAATCTGTGCCAGCGTCGATTCAACGAATGCACTGCCTGCTCCGATAAAAGCAATGGCCCACATCCAGAATACAGCACCAGGTCCACCCATTGCGATGGCAGTGGCAGTACCTGCGATGTTACCAGTTCCTACACGGCCGGAAAGAGCAATAGATAAGGCCTGGAAAGACGAAACGCCCGCTGCGGAACTTTTCCCTTTAAACATGAGCAGTACCATATCCTTGATATGGCGGACCTGTAAAAATCGAGTTAAGACTGAGAAGAACAACCCTATAGCTAAACAGATATAAATAACAGGTGTACTCCATAAAATGCCGTTTAGCTGATTAACAAAAGCTTCCAAACAACTTCCCCCTTTTTCATATATATTCTGAATCTTTTTCCTATTAGGAATTATAGAATAAATACTGTTATAAGACAATGTTTTTTTCACGGACTCTGGTAAAAATGTCATAGAAAATTCGGCCTTTCCTTAAAAAAGCCGTTTTTATCATGGTTATCAGGATATATAAAAATTAGATTGATAGCATAACCCTTCCTCTTTTTAGAAATTTTTAGTATTATATATTTAGGGAAACGAAATGTTTACCGGAAAGAAGTGTTTCAAATATGATAAAACAGACGAAAAGAAATCTAATGATCATGTGGTTTGCCAATTTCTTTGTGGCAGGCAGCATGACGATGGTGCTTCCCTTTATTTCGTTATATATAGAAAGTTTTGGCGACTACTCTCCAACTTATGTACAGCATTGGTCAGGGTGGACATTTGCGATCACATTTGTGACTGCATTTCTTTTTTCTCCTGTGTGGGGAAGAATCGGGGACCTTTTTGGGCGCAGGAAAATATTGATACTGTCCGGAATCGGGATGGGCATATCCATATTCCTGATGGGGTACGTGACAAACGTCTGGCAGCTGTTTTTTCTCAGACTGTTTACAGGGATTTTTACCGGCTTCATCGGAATGTCCCAGGCGTTTATATCCACACAGACTCCGAAGGAAATTGCCGGCAGGGTGATGGGGACACTGCAGACCGGAAGCATTACAGGTTCATTGATGGGCCCCCTTCTCGGCGGAGTCCTAGCTGATTTATTCGGTTTTTCAGATACCTTTAAATGGACCTCCATCGCCATCTTTGTTTCTGCCTTTCTTGTCTTTTTTACAAAAGAACACAAAGTCCAAACAAAAAAGGGCGAGAAAACGCGGTATTCAAGCAAGGCAGTCATCCAGCATATTATCAGCAACCCCGTTTTGCTGACAGTTATGCTGATCTCAACGCTTGTTCAAATCGCACACTTCAGCATTCAGCCTATATTATCTTTATATGTCAGTGAATTGCATGGACCTGAAAATCTGGCGTTCTTTGCGGGAATTGCCTTTTCGGCTGCAGGGCTTGGCAATCTGCTGATGGCCAGGCAATGGGGAAAAATCGGGGACCAGCATGGCTATATAAAAACATTGGTTATTCTCCTCTTCCTCGCAGGCGTGTTTTATCTGCCGGGAGGATTTGTCTCAAACATGTGGCAGCTTGTACTTGTCCGCTTTGCGCTTGGAATAACCATCGGGGGCATCATCCCTGTCCGGATCGCTTATATCCGCCAGGAAGCCCCGGTTGCCATGCAAGGTGAAGTGCTCGGCTACAACACTAGCCTCCGCTTCTTCGGCAACATTATCGGTCCGGTCATCGGCGGTTTGATCTCCGGCTATCTGGGTTTTTCTGCAGTCTTCGTTGTCACAAGCTTACTCCTCATACTGAGCGGGCTGATTCTGCTCGGAGCGATGAATCGCCATCCCAAGCTTGCGAAGGATTCTTATTGATAACTGAAAAAGCTGCCATAAAGTGAGGCAGCTTTTTCCTTATTCTTTAAAATGGCATACGCCCAGCTTATTGCCGTCAGGGTCTTCAAACTCAAACCACTTTACCGTTCCATCATCCTGGATTGGGCCGGCTTTCACCTTATGCCCTGCCAGATGCTGATGTGCTTCAACAATATCGGAAACATAAAAGTTAAATGGCATATGAGAGGAAGGAATTACTTTTTCAGAACGGACAAGGGTTAAAGGTGTTTCCCCGATTTCCAAGGCTGCATACCCTCCCTGGTCATCCCTCCATCTTACCGGGAAGCCAAGCACAGTGCTATACCATTCAATGGCTTTTCCGAAATCAATTACCTGCAGAAAGACTGTATCGATTCTTGTAAACATTTCAGCCTCCATAAAAGGGATTTTATATGGACAATATTCAACATCTTCTTGCAAAAACCTCCTGAGAAAACTAAAAAGCCAGCGTTTCCGCTGACTTTAATCTATTTTTTCGCTGCGTTGCTTGCGATATGGACAGCATCCCAGACACCCGCAAAAGGCGGGGCATAACAAAGATCCACCATGCCAAGTTCTTCTGCTGCCATATTATTATGGATGGCAACGGCAAATACATCGATTCGGAGGACCGCCCCTTTATTGCCGATGGCGTGGGCTCCGAGGATTCGGTTTGTTCCTTTTTCACAGATCAGCTTGATCCAGATAGGGGTCTGATTCGGGTAATAGCTTGGATGATCTGCGGCTTTCACAAATTCAGTTGTATAGCTGACGCCAAGCTTCTTTGCATCTTCCTCGGAAAGTCCCGTTCTTCCAAGCTCCATATTAAAAATTTTAATCGCGGCGCTTCCCAGAGTTCCCACATAGTTTTCATGGCTGCCGGCTATATTGGCCCCAGCCAGGCGGCCGCATTTATTCGCGTTTGTTCCCAGCGGGATATAATCATTTTCTTCAAGCACTTTGTGATAAACCTGAGCGCAGTCCCCCGCTGCATAAACACCTTCAATATTTGTCCGCATTTCACGGTCGATGATGATGGCTCCATTTTCCGCCAGCTCTATACCCGAACCTTCCAGAAACTTGGTAGCAGGTTTTACACCTACAGCAACAAGCACTAAATCAGCTTTATAAGTTCCTTTATCCGTTTTCACACTCTCCACTTTCCCATTGCCGCTGAAGCTCTCTACCTTTTCTCCCAGATTCAATTCTACACCGTGATCACGAATTTCTTTTTCAGCGATATCTGTTATTTCCTTATCGAAAGGAGCCAGGATTCTCTCTCCCATTTCAATGACACGCACATTTTTGCCGAGGGTTTTCATCGCTTCGACCACTTCGATTCCAATATAGCCTCCGCCAACAATGACAACATCTTTCACTTCTGATTTGCGGGAAATTTCTTTTAATACCATCCCATCTTCCATTGTTTTCAGCACCTGAACATTCTCAAGATCAGCTCCAGGAAATGGAGGCATGATGGGAAACGTGCCTGTTCCGATCATCAGCTTATCGTATGTATCCGTAAACATTTCTCCTGATGCAAGGTCTTTAACAGTTACTTCCTTCTTGCTTGTATCCACTTTTAACACTTCATGCTGAAGATGTGTTTTGATGTTCCTCTCAGAAAATTGCTCCTGTGTTCTTGCGATCATTTTTCGGTAATCATCATTTTCTCCAGATATATAATAAGGAAGACCGCAGGCACCGTAAGATAAAAACTTGCCTTTTTCGTAGACGGTAATTTCAGCTTTTTCATCCATTCTCCTTAATTTTGATGCGGCTGACATACTTGCAGCCACCCCGCCAATGACCAGCAGTTTCATCGGAATCTCTCCTCGCGTTTCAATAAGGTATTCAAGATAGGTTTCGTTAAAAGGTTGAAATTATACAACATTACTATACCCTTATAGCTATCCCACTTCGGCTATTTTAAAACGTTTTTCAAGACTTCTTCGGTTACTTTTTGAACAATGCTTTCGATCATTTCTTCTTGCAGACCGGGAGCTGTCCGGATATTCTTATCATTGCCAGGAACCGGTATTCCGCCTGTTTTAATGCCCATTTTCTCACGGATTGAGATCAAATCTGCAATTTGTCCTGTGCTTAGTTCGTTTGACTTCTGCATGATGTGTTCTGAATACATCAGCATGAGTGCATAGTGTTCCAGTGATTCCATTCGAAAATAGGCCTCTGTGATGTCCCTGCCCCAGGTTAGGGCGCCATGGTTGGCAAGAAGAACGGCATTGTAATCCCTGCAGTATGGGGCAATTGAATCAGGAACTTCCTGTGTGCCCGGAGTGGCATACGGGGCAACCGGCACTTTGCCAAGCAGGACTATCGCTTCCGGTGATACAGGTTTTTCCAGGCTGATTCCGGCTATGGCAAACGAAGTGGCGACAGGCGGATGGGCATGGACAACTGCCTTTGCTTCAGGGTTTTCCTGATACACTCTGAGGTGCATCTTCACTTCGGAAGAAGGCTTCAGATTGCCCTCTAGCACGTTGCCTAAAAGATCCATTTTGACCATCATTTCAGGGGTCATAAATCCTTTGCTTACTCCAGTTGGTGTTGTCCAGAGTTCATGGTCGCCCACCTTAATGGAGATATTTCCGTCGTTTGCTGCAACGAAGCTTTTATTGTACACTCTTTTGCCAATTTCACAGATCAGTTCCTTTGCTTCCCGATCGCTTATATATGTATTTTGAACAGCCATGGCTGTCAGCTCCCTTCTATTTACATCCACTCCCTATTGTATATTCAAAAGTGATTTGCATCAGCAATTTTTACAAGTTTTCATCTTTCGCTAAAATATGATCATTTCCGCGGAAATATTATGTAATTCGAGGAGATTCATTCTACTAAAAAAAACCGCCCGATCAGAGGATCGGACGGTTCTTCGGGGGTATGTTGCTGATTGCTTATTTCACGCGGGGATATCCAAAGCCTGATGCATAGTCATCACCAGCTGCTGCTCCATATCCGCCTTTAATGTCATATTGCTTGGCACGGTTTTGAAGCTCTGTGCGAAGCTGAGTATGGCTCATGGATGGGCTGGATGACCAAATTTTTGCTGCAAGGCCAGCTACGTGAGGTGTAGCCATGGATGTTCCGCTGATCGTGTTATAGCCTCCGTTATACCATGTAGACTCGATGCTTGCTCCCGGTGCAGACACTTCCACGTCTTTTTCCTGAATGACATAGTCACCGTCAGTGCTAGGATTTCCGCGGGACGAGAAGTTGGCTACACGGTATGTACCGTTTTGCTGGACGTTTTCAAGGGCTGCAACTGCAATCGCATTCTTTAATGCTCCAGGATAGCCGATTGTATTAGCGCTGTATCCGGAATTTCCTGCTGCGGCAACAACAAGGACACCTTTGCTGTAGGCATAATCAACCGCACTGCTGATTAGAGAATCTTTGCCGCTTGAACCAAGTGACATATTAATGACTACTTTTGATCCTGTGCGGGATGCTTCGTCCGCAACGTGGCGGATTGCTGCTGCAATATCATCTGAGTAGCCTGAGCCATTATCGCCAAGTACCTTGTATGCCCATAATTTCGCCTGTGGAGCTACTCCATAGATTCCCTGGCCGTCGTATCCACCATGTGCTAAAACCGTCCCAGCTACATGTGTACCATGTCCCTGACGATCAGTACATGAGCCATTTACAATCGGGCTGGATTGAGTGAAATCCTTACATTGCTCTGCAGAGCCTTCCAGGTCAATATGGCTTGTATGAACGCCTGTATCAAGAACAGCAACCTTAATGCCGCTTCCGCCTGACGTACTGGTAATGCTGCTGTTATTATAGATGGAAGCAATTCCCCATGGTGTCTGATCACTAGGATATCCCGCTGCCTGAATAGAAACCGAATCTTTCTTGGACACTTCCGTTCTGGCAGTATCAAGAGTAACTTCGCTTACCTTTTCAATCTTTAAGTTCTTATTTTTGAGCAATGCCTGGTATTGCTTTGCATTGACTTCAGCAGTCATGCCATCACTGCCAAAATCCCAGCGCTTGTCCACCTGTGAATTCACAGAAGCTTTAGCGTTTGACGGCCCCTGGATCAATACCCGGTAGGTTTCGTTTTGAGTCTCTGGTTCTTTTGCAAATGCCCCCGCTGTAAAAACTGATAAACCCATTGTCATACTTAGAAGTGCTGCTCCTAATGCCCTTTTTTTCTTCATCCTTTTTCTCCTCTCGAATCTATATTTTTTCTGTCGGTTCTTGTTGTATTTAAAGTATATTTAAAATATTCAGACTCTAACAATATGCTAAATTATTTAATTCTCATACTTTAGAATCAGGTACAGAAACATAGTTTCTTAAAAAGTATCAGGTATTTTGGAGGGTTTACAAATACTTTCTACTATCTGAATGGTAATTACTTCATAATTTTTCCATAAACTATAGGATTACCCCAAATAAAATAGTACTTTTGATTGATGAAAAGAGTTAAATTACACTCTATTTTTATCGGAATCAGGGATATTTTCCTAGTTAAACGCTTTAAAGATATAAAGAATAGAAGTGGAAGCATGAAAATGCCCCCTGACCACTTGGCCAGGAGGCGGAATTCTTCCTATTTAAACATCTTAGACAGACTTTCAGTAAACGGTGCATAAGCTATGCCATTCTCCGTAATAATGCCTGTAATCAAATCATGATCTGTGACATCGAATGCGGGGTTATAGGTTTGTACACCTTCTGGCGCCATCGGCTTTTCGTACCATTTAGAAGTAATTTCTTCTGAATCTCTTAATTCAATATGGATATCGTCCCCTGTTTTGCATGCGAGATCGACTGTTGACAGAGGGGCACAAACATAAAAAGGTATTTTGTAATGTTTTGCGAGAATCGCAACGCCAGAAGTTCCAATCTTATTGGCTGCATCCCCATTGGCTGCCACGCGGTCACAGCCGACAAGTACCGCTTGAATCTTGCCTTCTTTCATTACGATGCTGGCCATATTGTCACAGATCAGCGTAACATCGACACCTGCTTCTTCGAGCTCCCATGCTGTCAGGCGGGCCCCCTGCAAAAGCGGGCGGGTTTCATCAGCGTATACTTTAAAATCATATCCCTTTTCCTGGCCTAAATAAATCGGAGCAAGAGCTGTTCCATATTTAGCGGTGGCAATCGTACCTGCATTGCAGTGTGTCAGAATACCCCAACCAGGCTCAAGTACAGAAAGCGCGTGCTGTCCAATCGACTCGCAAACCTTTTCATCCTCAGCCCGTATTTTTTCTGCTTCCACTTTTAGGGCTTGCTTTATTTCGGCTGCAGCTTTGCCTTCTTCCTTCAGGAAACGGGCTTCCATGCGGTCGAGCGCCCAAAACAGATTAACTGCAGTTGGCCGTGATGACGCCAGGTATTCCTTCGCCTTTTTAAAATCCATATAAAGTTCTTCATAGCTTACTGCTGCTGATTGCTTTGTGCCCAAATAGACACCGTAAGCCGCCGCTATTCCAATGGCAGGTGCACCCCGGACCTTCAAATGATAGATTGCTTCCCATATATCCTTTAATTCTTTCAAATGCAAAAAGTTCTTTTCATTCGGCAGAACTGTTTGATCTAATAGAATGAGCGTGTCGTTTTCATCATCCAATCTGACAGACTGGATGACATCCACTGGTTTTCCCATCATGCTGCCTCCTTTAGAACCTTTTTTCACAGTCTTTTAGAATACGTACAAAATCCTCACCTGTTTTAAAAGATTCCCTATCCATAATAAACATTTTTCCGGCTGCCAGACAAATCTTTTCCGCTGCAGCTCTGCTGCTGTATTCTTCAATGGAAGTGACATCCTTGACAGATGCCAGCCCGATAATTCTTCTGCACAGTTCAAGTCCCGTGACAGCTGCTGTGTCACGCAGGACTGCATCCAGATAATATTCTTTAAACCCATCATAACGGGCTGTTTGCTCAGTTGCTTTCTCCTCCCATGCCCGGAGGAATTTCTTTTTGAACAAGTCTATAATATCTTCCATTGTATTTTCGAGATATTCCAGCTGAACCTGTCTTTCTTCACCATCTGCCATTGTATATTTCGCGTTCACATAGGCGAAAATCAGGTTGGCGATCACGTTGCCGACATCGTAGCCGGCAGGGCCGCAGAATGCGAATTCGGGATCAATGATTTTAGTAGAATCTTCTTTTACAAAAATCGAGCCTGTGTGCAGATCGCCATGCAGAAGGGACTGGGCATGGGTCATAAACTCGAATTTAAGCTTTGCAGTTTCAAGCTGAAGCTTCGGGTCTTCCCATATTTCCCTTTTGGCAAATTCCCTGGTGCCTTCAAACACTTCATTTCTCGGACAATCGTAAAACGGTTCTGTGAAGACGAGGTCCTCTGAAATTTCGCATAATTCCGGGTTGGTGAATTTTTGGACCAGCTCTTTCTTTTCCTTATGCCCCATTACAACATCGGAAGTAAGCAAAAGGGTATTTACCAGGAAAGTCGAGATATGGTCAGCAAACAGCGGGAATTTTTCATGCCGCATTAAGGCTGTTCTCATGATGGTATAATCAGACAGATCCTCCATCGCGGTACAGTTCATAATGGGATCGTAGCTAAACACTTTTGGCACAAAACCTGGAGCGAGTTTGTTTTGCAGATCCAGAATTTCGTATTCAATGCGGTTGCGGTCAGGAGACAGCTTAAATTCATCAGAGATTCTGGCAACCGGACCAGCCTGCTTGATGATCAGAGACTTATTGTGTTTATGGTCCGTCAGCTTGAACACATAGTTTAAATTGCCATCGCCAATTTCCCTGCAGTCCAATTCGGCATCTGGAGCAAAATAATTCAGTCTTGTTTTGGCATATTCAATGGCTTCCTGTTCAGTCATTGTAAAATAGGCGGATGTAAAAACAGTCATGCAAAAAGCCTCCAATACGAATCTTTTTTGATAGTAGCTATGTTTTGCGAATTTAATATATTTGAAAATATCTAAATACTATCATGGGAGTGGGGGTTCGACAATATTTTTTTATATAAAAAGAAGCCGCTTCAGCAGCTTCAATCATTTAATTTATTTAATGCTTCTAATCGCCTGCAGGACGTTCGAATATACTTCAAGGGATGATAAGTCAATGCCAAGGGTAACGGCTTTCTTTGCCAAATCCGGTCTGACACCTGTGGCAATGGTGTTGACACCGATCAGCAGGAGGATATTCCGGATATCAAAGATGTGCTTGGCGATTTCAATATCTATATTCACCGTGCCGGAAAAGTCGATAATTAAGGTTTCAATTCCCAGCTGGCTTACCCGCGGGACTGTTTTCTCAATGATGATTTGTGCTCTGTCGTAGTCTATGCTGCCGATCAACGGCAGAATGGCAATGCTGTCCTGAATCGGTACAATGGCAGCAGACAGTTCATTTACCTGGGATTGGGTCTCCTTTAATTGTTCCTCCGAGTGCCGTTCAAAAGCAAATACGGTTTCATTAATGCTGATGTCGAGTATGTAGTTTACTTTTTTCACAATAGAAATAACTTCATCCGCTGTTAACTCAAATTCCATCCCTATATTACGTAATCTATCAGTAAAAACAATGCGGGTGTCCGGATATCGGGTGACTATATCGGAAATTTTTCCTCCCAGGGAGGCAGCCCGTTCGCCGTTTCCTTTACTCCACTCGACCAGTCCTTCAGGAACCCGATTTTCGCTGTTAGCAATCATGACTCCCAGATAATTTATAAACTCAACATACATCGAAACGGCCGCATCAATTTCCTGTTTGGGAATTTCGAAACCAAACCGGCTTACGATTTCTGCAACAATCTCTTCTGATAATACCTCCGCATTTTGAGTAAGATACGCTGAAACTTTTCGAATAGGCTCCATCTGTATGTATATCCCCTCTCTTATGTCCTGCTTCGATTATATCCTACTATATCTTCAAAATAACAGAATGGAGAATAAATAGGAGGATTTCCTTAAGAGGAAGAGTCATTAACTATGGTTTTAAAGCCATTCCTCATAATCTTCTTCCTTTATTTCGCTGATCAGCAGAGATTCAAACCTTCTGTAAAGCTCCTGAATGTCGGCATTGCTGTTAATCAGCGGCAGCTTGTTTTGATAGTCTTCTTCCGACTTAAAAAAACTGATTTCTGTCCACTTTGTCTCATCTATCTTGTTTTTTAACATTTTGGTCTGAACATCGATGTAATTCCGGTAGATATGACCGGCTTTCCGCTGGAGCAGCATCAGTTCCTGTTCGTTTTCCGGGCGGATATGATATTGATAGAGTTTTATGTACATGGCAGCTCCTTTAGTTCCTGGCGTTATGTGGGCGAAAGTCAGATCTTATGAGCGAATCCAGTTTTTGAGTGACATTCAGATAAAAAGATTCTCAACCAGCATCAGTTTTTCAATCTCCCAGCTTCTTATAGAAGCCCAATGCTTCAATTAAAAATTCCCTATCATACCCTGTCTTTTCATGAATCCGGGCTGACCATTCTTCAATAGTATCCACAGGAGCGTCATGATACAGGCCTTCTGTTGTACTGAGGAAGCTTTCCCAATTATAAAATTCCCAATGGGCGGTTTCATTTTTATAGGGAATCCGCTGTTCCAGCAATGCCTTTGGATAAATAGTGTTCTGAGATCGTTCAGCTGCTTCCAGGAAAATGTTCATGGCTGCCGGATCCGTATCATAACTCTGCCGCGATATTTTTCCGTTTGGGCGGTGATAAGCAATTTCCAGCTGTCCGTCTTCAGATGAGACCTGAACATCTGCTGCCGGGAAAAATCCGCTTACTTTTTCCGGCGTAAAGTCTCTTGCCTCCGGATCAATTAATATGGGCTGCAGCCATTGGTCGCCCAGGTCACATAGAAAGCGGCGCCCCTCTTCATCCACTGCCACCACTGCTGCATGGGCTGAAGATGTTTTCAATTCGTGGCCAACCGGATAGGCATCGATTCCAGCCTGCTTAAATTCATGAAGAAGCCAGATCGCCAGGTCAAAACAGTTTCCGGTAATGCCATACTGATCATGGTGCTCCTTCATTAAGGAAACCTCCCGCTGCTTTTTAATGCCGGCTTTATCGTAAAACCATGCTTTTGTCAGGGTCTCCATCGGAAAGCGATCAAATTTTTTCCAAACTGACAAAATCGAATGGGGTGCGTTCAACATAATCATCCTTTCGTATATATACCATTTTACTATTCTTTGTCGATTGTAAAATTCCTCTTCCTTTTGTTTGAACCGCTATGTATGATAGAGTAATTTTAGAAGAAAGCATTTAAAGGAGGCTTCATATGGCCAAGTACAGAGGATACATAGGAACATACACAAAGGGTGAAAGTGAAGGGATTTATTCATTTGTTCTGGATGCAGAAGCAGGCAGAATTTCCGATGTGAAAACGGCAGCAAAACTGGATAATCCCACTTATTTAACAATCAGCCAGGATAATCAATTTTTATACTCGGTTGCCAAGGAAGGCGAATCCGGCGGAGTAGCTGCCTATCGTTTGGACAGCAGCGGTTCACTTGAGAAAATCAACAGCCAGGTGGCAGATGGCTCTCCTCCTTGCCACGTCAGTGTCGATACATCTGTCCGAAATGTTTTCAGTGCAAACTACCATAAAGGGACAGTGGAGTCCTACTTAACAAATGAAGACGGCTCTCTAAACCCTGCCGTTTCGGTAATTGAACATAGCGGATCCGGACCTGACAGCAGGCAGGAAAAACCGCATACTCACTATGCAGGACTTACTCCGGACGAAAAATATTTAGTTGCAGTTGACCTGGGAACGGACCAGGTGATTACGTATGAAGTGAATGATGGAATTCTGAAGGAAAAAAGCATCCTGTCTGTAAAGCCGGGCTGCGGTCCGAGACACCTTGTGTTCCACCCAAATGGAAGGTACGCCTATGTAATGACTGAGTTTAGCTCAGAGGTTCTTTTGCTTCAGTACCATGAGGATGGAAGCTTAGTTCAAAAGCAGGCTATTTCCACGATTCCGGAAGGTTTTACGGAAAATAACCAGGGAAGCGCCATTCATATTTCTTCAGACGGCCGCTTCATTTATGCCGGCAACCGCGGACACGACAGCATTGCGGTGTTCTCCGTCAATCCGGATAATGGAGAGCTTGCTTTTGTGGAGCATACCTCCACAGAAGGAAACTGGCCGCGCGACTTTGTGCTTGATCCAACCGAGAAATTTTTGATTGGCTCCAACCAGAATTCCAGCAATATTGTTTTGTATTCCCGTGATGAGAATACCGGGAAGCTTTCATTACTTCAATCTGATGTTATGGTTCCGGATCCGGTTTGTGTGAAGTTTTTACATGTGTAAGAAAAGCGAAAGAGCCTTGCCCGCCCCCGGCACCTCGAGGGGGCAGGCTCTGGAGCTAGACAGGAAGAAACAGGGTGAGACACTGCTTTTCGCAGAATCTCACCCCTTTTTTATACACTAATTTTAAAAGCAATCTTCCCCCATTGTTCTGCGTTATCGAGTCTGTCAAAAGCTTTCTCGAATTCTTCCAGCGGAAGCGCCTGATCCAATACCGGCCTGATTTGATGCTTTTCAATAAACTGGAGCATTTCATGGTATTCCTCCGCGCTGCCCATTGTTGAGCCAAGCAGGTTTTGCTGGGCATAAAAAAGGCTGCGGAGATTTAGTTCCAGCTGATCTCCTGTGGAGGAGCCAAATGTTACGATGGTGCCGCCATTACGCAGGATTTCGAGCGATTTATTGAATGTCGCAGGGCCAACTGATTCAATGACAAGATCCACTTTTTCCCCGCCAAGGACTCCATTCCAGTCTTCACTGCTGTTCAGGGCTTTATCCGCACCGAGTTCAAGTGCTCTCTGACATTTTTCCTCCGAACGGGAAGCTGCGTAAACGGTTGCTCCCGCTGCTTTTGCAAATTGCATTAAGAAGGTTGCAACTCCTCCTCCAATCCCTGGAATGAACACCTTCATGCCTGACTGAAGCTTTCCTCTTGTGAACAATGCTCTGTAGGCGGTTAGTGCAGACAGGGATAGGACGCCCGCTTCCTCCCAGGTTAAATACGCCGGCTTGGGTGCTGTGTTTTCAGCAGGAATGGTGATATATTCGGCGAATGTGCCATGAAACGGCAAGCCGACGATTTCAAAGCCTGCTGGCGGTGCATCGCTCTTTTCCTTCCATCCCAGTCCGGGATTGATGATGACCTCATCACCTGGCTTCACGTGTGTAACGCCTTCTCCGACTGAGTCTATGATTCCCGCTCCGTCTGAACCGATGACAAGCGCAGGATCTTCTGGCTTGTGGCGGTTCAGGACAAATAAATCACGATGATTCAAGCCTGCCGTTTTCAATTTCACCCTCACCTCGCCGTTACCCGGATCGGACTTTTCCAGTTCACCATAAGATAATCCCGCGCGGCCTGTTACTCCTTCATGAATGATCGCTTTCATTTCCTTCACCTGCTTTTCTTTAAAAATTTCGTCTATTCTATCATATCTTGAAAGTGCCAGGAGGAAAAAGCGATTTGCCTACTTTGCAGTGCTAAGCCTTAGTTTCACAAATTTTCTTTTGCCTGCCTGCAGAACTAATCCGTCTGTGATTTTCACGAGCATCTGAACATCGCCGACTTTCTGTCCGTTTAAACGGATGCCGCCGCCCGCAATCATTTTTCTGGCTTCCGTTTTGGAGGAAAGCAGGCCGAGGCCGGCAAGCAGGTCTGTAATGAGGACTTCACCTTTACCCTTCCATTCGGCTTCCGGGATCTCATCCGGCATGGCTCCCTTTTGGAAAATAGTTTTGAAATGCAGTTCGGCTTTATCGGCTTCACCCGTGCCATGGTACATGCGGACGATTGTTTTACCTAAAAGCATTTTGGCGTCACGCGGATGCAGTGTGCCGTTTTCGAGCCCCTCTGCGATTTGCTGTTTTTCTTTTACTGGCAGATCTGTTGCGAGATTGAAGTATTTTGGAATCAGCTCATCCGGGATGGACATGGTTTTGCCGTACATATTATTGGGATCTTCATCGACACCAATGTAATTGTTTTTTGATTTGGACATTTTCTCTTTGCCATCCAGGCCTTCAAGGAGCGGCATCAGGATGACCACCTGCTTTTCTTTTTGGAAATGCTCCTGCAGATGGCGTCCCATCAGGACATTGAAGTGCTGATCATTCCCGCCAAGCTCGATATCGCTTTCGAGTACAACCGAGTCATATCCCTGCATCAGCGGGTAGAAAAATTCATGAAGAGAGATCGGTTTGCCTGTGGACAGGCGCTCTGAAAAGTCATTTCGTTCCATCAGGCGGGCAACTGTTATGCTGGCAGACAGGCGGATGACATCTTCGAGCTGGAGATCCGAAAGCCATGCTGAGTTGTAGTGAAGATCGACCTTATTCATGTCCAACACTTTGCTGAATTGCTCGAAGTATGTTTTGGCATTACGCTTCACCTCTTCATCGGTGAGCTGGTTTCGGGCTGCGGATTTGCCTGTCGGGTCGCCAATTTTTCCGGTAAAATCGCCAATAATCAGCTGGATGATATGGCCATTGTCCTGGAACTGCTTTAGTTTTTTCAGCACAACCGTATGGCCGATATGGACATCCGGTGCAGAAGGATCAAGCCCCAGCTTAATTTTTAAAGGCTGGTTTTGAAAAATGGACTTGGCTATTTTATTCTTTAGCTCTGCTTCAGGCAGAATATCCTGGACACCATTGCGGTATACCTCCAGCTGCCTCTCTGTTTCGTGTTTTTGCTGGGCTGTTAATTTTCCAAAAAAATTCTCCATGTCCCCCATCCTTTCTATTATCGGAATACAAAAAACCACGCCCCCTAAAGAAAGGGACGTGGCTAACGCGGTACCACCCTTTTTGAAGATTGCTCTTCCACTCAGCGGATTAACGGCCCGTGCCGTTCCCTGCTACTCCTGTTCACAGAGAAAGTTCAAGAAGGTAATTCACTGTTATCTTTGTGCTGATTTTCACCAGGCATCAGCTCTCTAAAACAGGGAGATAAGCAGCTACTTGTTTCTGTCATTACGTTTAAATTTGAAATTTTTATTATTTTAGCGGAATGGAGGACATTGTTCAAGTGTTTTTTCTCAAGCAATATTAGATGAAGGTTTTTCAACCGTAATACTATATAAAAACCAGGAACATGCAATGCCCCTGGTCCATGGTTATTTCGTTAAGATAATCGGTCCTTCTTTTGTGATGACAACGGTGTGTTCACATTGAGCGACATGGCTTTTGTTAGGTGTAACGAACGTCCAGCCGTCGCTCATTTCCCTTACTTCTTCATCACCGCTTGAGATAAAAGGCTCAAAGGCAACAACCATGCCTTCTCTTAACAGCTGTTTATCCCATGGATCAAAATAGTTCAGGATATGGTCCGGCTTTTCATGAAGGGAGCGGCCGACACCGTGTCCAGTCAGATTCATGATAACGTTGAATCCATTGTTTTTGGCAACCTTGTGAACTGTCTTTCCGACAAGGCTCAGCTTGCCGCCCGGCTTTAATTTTTTCAGTCCTTCATCGAACGCCTCCTGAGCCGCATCACATAATTTTTGCAGCTTCTCGTCTTCACCAACGACAAATGATAGGCCTGTGTCTGCGAAGTAGCCATCTTTTGATCCTGAAACATCAATATTTACAAGATCGCCCTCTTTAATCACCCGGCTTCCAGGAATGCCATGGGCCACTTCTTCATTCACGCTTATGCATGTGAAGCCTGGAAAATCGTATTCTCCTTTAGGGCCTGAAATCGCTCCGTGCTTTTCAAAAAGCTCTCCGGCTAAGTCATCAAGCTCCTTGGTTGTTACACCTGGCTTAGTTTTTTCAATCATCTCATCGCGGATCTCCGCGACAATTCTGCCGATTTCCTTCAGTTTTGCTAATTCTTCTTCATTTTTTACAATCATAAGAATCCTGCCTTTTCAATAGTTGTTATTTCTCTATTATAATCTAAATGTGGCGTGCTTAATAAGATTTCGCCTTTTCTGTTGCTAAAAACCTAATAATCAACAGGAAAGTGATAAGGCCTGAAGGAAAACAGCAATGCTTCGAGCAGATGTCCTCCATCATTATTAGATTCTGCAGGACTTGGTGTTCTTGCTTCACCGCTCAGTATTTTTCCGTAAAAACCCTCATGACCTGATAAAATTCTGCCATCCTGCACTTGGACCATTCCATTGGGACCGGCAACGGGAACAAGAAAGCGGGCTTCCTTTGTTTTCTCCAAAAATAACAGGAACTTGCCTCCATCCTGCTGATATTCCTCAGCCCATCCTTTATCGTAAACATCAATGCCTGCCGTGATGGTTTCTGTTGCTTTTCCTTTATATACTTTCTCGACTTGAAACTGCCTTCCGTAAAAATTCCCCTTGCTTGATTTTTGTTTGCTTTTAAAATTATATGTTCCCAGCACAATAACTTGTGAGCGGGATTCGACCTTTTCGGGATTAAGTTCAAGCCATTTTGTTGCGAATGATGATGAACCCCCTTACCAGCAAAAGAGCAAAAAGTATGAAGAACACCTTTCTCATTGTCTTCTTCCCTTCAATCATACCTTTGATTGAACAATCTGTTCACGCATCGAATGCAGCACACGCTTATAATAGTAATCCTGATGCGGGACAAAGTCCGTTTTCCTTACATTTATGGAGTTGGGGATTCTTATGCCATTATCCACCTGGAATCCTTCTGCCTCAATGAGTTCTTTTCCGCCAAACCACAGTCCATAAAACTCCTCCATTGCAATCTGGTATATCCCAGTAACCTCTTCAGGCTGCGGGCTAAACTCTTCTAAGGAATAATTGCTGTGATACAGGAAAACGTGGGCCAGTTCTTTGTCGATAAAATTTTCTTTCTCTGCTATGTAATCAATGACGCCCAGTGGCACCAAGTCCGCAAAATCAACATGAATCCCCAGTTCTTCCTCCACTTCTCTCATGCCGTCCATGACAGATTCATGGCTTAAGAGGTGGCCAGCAGCAGTTATATCCAAAAGGCCAGGGTAATCCTTTTTCTCCTTGCTGCGGTATTGAAAATAAATATAATCCTGATCTTTTTCCCTGCTGACGAACCAGCAATGGAACGTTTCATGCCAGTGGCCTTGTTTATGGACCTCCTCACGAGATGCGACACCGATTTGTTTTCGGTTATCATCAAATATATTCAGAAGTTCTGTTTCCAATTAAATGGCCTCCTTGATTATATAGCTATTAAATATTTCATGCGGGTCTGCCTGATATAAATCCCGATACCTCTCAATCTTCTCCTGCTCCGCATAATGCCTTACCATTTTATAAGCAAAAGAATAGCCGGCAAATACCGGGATTCCCATCTCTTTATTGCCAAAACAGATTTTGCTTTTTAAAACATCGTCTGCTGTACTCAGGTTTTGCCGGGCAATTTCTATATAATTCTGCTCGATTTCCTCAGTAAATTCCTTCTTCCACCAGCGTTTATCCTTATAAAGCGAAAGACTGAAATACTCGGCGCCCCCCTCCATTTTATACCAGTCCGCGAGAGTAAAGGTTTCCAAAGTAAGACTGTAGATCGGATTTTCAGGGGAAGCATGATGGAGCTCATGGGCAATCATATAGTTTAAAAAGTCGGGGTCCGGCTGTGGGGGAATAGCCATAATGATGGTATCTGGACCTATTGTGTAGCCATTTGTCCACATGGATTGATCAAAATTCTGAAACCATGGGAAAGGAAGTGCTGGAACGATTGTTATAGTTAGGCTTTCAAAGTGAAGATGGCTCTCAGCTTCTTTGCACGTTTCTTCAACGATCGCTTCGATTTCCTTAGGATTCCAGCTGTATTTAAGAGCCTCCGCTTCTGGCAAAGCTGCAAATGCAAATAGCTGAAATCTTTTGGCGAGCTGTTCCCAGTCCTGCATCCAGGATTTCCTGCCGATTAAGGGACTGATCTGAGATTGAAGGAAGCCCTTTAGGTTTATCCGGTTTTCAATTAGTTCTTCAGGTGTAATTTGATTGAGGGTGTACTTCATAGAAAGTCCTCCTTATTAGAGGTAAGCAGAAGGGATACTCATCTTCCGCCATCCCCTGTCACTGCTTTCCTGATTGGTTCTGATAATTCCGCTGCACCATTCCGGATGATTTAATCATTCCGAACTTTTCATAAAACGGCAGTAATTCAGGGTCACACATAATATCGATCATATAAATACCGTCCAGCTCTTCCAGCATGCGGGTGACCAGCTTTTGACCGATTCCCTGCTGCTGGTAATCAGGCAGTACTTCAAGCAGCGGAATGTAGGCTGATAGCACTCCATCGCTGATTGCTGTGATGAACCCAGCCACTGCATGTTTATCACGGTCAATGGCAAGCACGATTTTCGTGCTGTTTTTTAGAAGCTTCAGATGCTTTTCAGGGCTCGGCGGATTTTGCCACCCATCAAAAAAACCGTCCAGCATATCTGCTGATATTCCTTCTGGATCCACTGCATATTTGATCATTTTATCAGCTCCAATTTCTATCAGAAAGAAGCATCCAAAAACCCTCCTGACCCTTTAATCAATTAATTTTCGACAAATATGCAGGAAAAGCCTGTACATTTTTTTGAAAAATTCAAACGGGTTATTTTTCATTTACTCTTTAATCCATTAGAATAATGTTAACTAACTTGGTTAAAGGGGTTCTGAGGATGCTGGAACTGCTGATTACGATGCTGGAGCGGCTTGGAATCATTGTCACCATTGCGCTGATTCTGACAAGGTTCCGCTTTTTCAGAGAGATGATTTATGGCGAAAGATTAAAACGGCAGCAGGAGTATAAAGCCATTCTTTTTTTCGGCTTCTTTGGCATCATTGGAACCTATTCAGGGCTGGCCTTCAATACGGACACACTGCAGTTTAACCGCTGGGCATCCGAACTTGCTACAGATGAAGCCATTGCCAATTCCAGGGTGATCGGGGTTGTGCTCGCCGGATTGCTTGGCGGTCCTAAAGTAGGAGTTGGGGCAGGAATTATAGCAGGATTCCACCGATTTACGCTTGGCGGCTTTACCGGGATTGCCTGCGGTTTGGCGTCGATAGTGGCGGGGCTACTTGCCGGATTTTTCCGCCGGAAAAATGAACATGTGAAGCTATCGTCGGCATTCTTCATCGGTGCTACGGCTGAAGCCGTACAGATGCTGATTATTCTCGGTATGTCACGGCCTATAGAAAAAGCGGTTGCGCTAGTCGAAATGATTGGAATTCCCATGATTATAGCAAATGGTCTTGGCAGTGCCCTATTTTTACTGATCATAAAAAATGTCATAAACGAAGAAGAAAAAGCAGGAGCTTTTCATGCACAGAAAACACTTCGGATTGCTGACCAGACGCTTGCACACCTTCGTGAAGGGATTAATCATAAGTCCGCACTGGCAGTCTGCCTGATTTTACATAAGGAACTTCAGATGAAAGCAGTTGCAATCACCAATCACACCGAAATCCTTGCCCATGTCGGCCTTGGAAATGACCACCACCGCTCCGGAAGCCCGATCCAGACACAGATAACACGGGATGTCATTCAGAACGGGGAAATTGTGGTTGCCAATGACCAGACCATTCACTGCCGGCAGGAAAACTGTCCTCTTGGCGCAGCCATTGTCGCTCCTTTAAAGCTGCGCGGCGAAACCATCGGAACGCTGAAGTTTTACTTCACTTCGGAAAAAGAAATGACTAATCTCGTGATGGAGCTAATTTCCGGGCTAAGTGTACTGCTCAGCAATCAGCTCGAGATCGCTGAGGCTGATAAAGCCTACCAGCTGGCAAAGGAAGCTGAAATTAAAGCACTGCAGGCGCAAATATCACCGCATTTTTTATTTAATTCATTAAATACGATTATTTCCCTTGTGCGGATCGAGCCTGCCCAGGCAAGGAAATTGCTCGTTTCCTTATCTCATTTTCTGCGGCAAAATCTGACGGCCACAACAGTCAGCTGTACGACCCTTGAACAGGAGCTCAGACATGTAAAGGCCTATCTGTCAATTGAAGAAACCCGGTTTGTGGATCGGCTCGAAGTTATATACGACATTGATGAAGATGCCCTTTTGGAAAGAATCCCGCCGCTCACTCTGCAGCCGATTGTGGAAAATGCCGTAAAGCATGGGATTAAGAACAAGGAACAGGACTGTATCATTATGATCAAAATTCAGAAACAGGATGGAATGACGTTAGTAAAAGTGAAGGATAATGGACAGGGAATGAGCCGGGAAAGAGCCGAACAGCTCGGCAAAGAAACCCTGCAGTCAGAATCGGGCTCCGGACTTGCATTGTACAATGTAAACCGCCGGCTGACCATGATGTTTGGTGAGGAAGCTTCGCTGCAAATTGCCAGCACTCCAGGCTTCGGCACTGACATACAATTCGCCATTCCGCAAACGGAGGAAAAAACTGATGGAAAAAACGATCCGAATTTTAATCGCTGATGACGAACGATACAGCAGAGATGAATTAAAGCATTTACTCGAGGAGTTTCCTGCTATCCAGGTTGTCGGCGAGGCTGAATCTGGCGAAGCGGCCGTGATGAAAGCCATCCAGCTTCAGCCGGACGTCGTTTTCCTTGATGTGGAGATGCCCAGGATGAACGGGATGGAAGCTGCCAAATCATTGCAGGAGCTAAAAAAAGTGCCGCTCATTATCTTTGCAACCGCCTACCCGCAGTTTGCTGCTGAAGCCTTCCGCTATGAAGCAACCGATTATTTACTGAAGCCCTACGACGAGGAGCAGCTCGAACAGACCATCAGGCGAGTGGAAAAATTGATTGGTGCCAAAAAAGAAAATGACACCAGCAAGCCCGCCGGCAAACTGGCTGTTGAAGAAGATGGAGAAATACTTTACTTGGAGCCAAAAGAAATCCTCTATATCTACCGGGATGAAAAAGTATCCAGAATTATAACCAGAACCGGTGAGCATGAAACTAAAACCCCCCTGAAAGATTTGGAGAGCCGGCTGCTTCCCTTTAGCTTTTTCCGGATTCATAAAAGCTATCTGGTGAATCTGGATTATGTCACACGACTCACCCCCTGGTTCAACGGGGCATACCAGCTTGAGATGGAAGGCCGGGAAGAACTTCTGTCTGTGAGCCGGAACTATGTGAAGGCACTGCGGGTGCGATTGGAATTGTGAAAATGCATCGGTGACGGTGCCTTTTTGTTTTTTGTGGGGGGAAGTTTTTGAGGGGGATTGCAGTGATTCAGAGATTGATTGCTTTTCTGAGGGGGGTCTGAAATCGGGTTTGGGCTCTTTTATTGGGAATTTCGCCAAAATCGATGGGGATTGCGCTCTCCTGCTTCGGTTTCGCGCTGTTCTTGTGTCTGTTTGCGCTTATCTGGGAGGTTTTTGCGCTTTGAGAACGGGTTTGCGCTCTTTTTACTGGGAATTGTGCCAAAATCAATGGGGATTGCGCTTCCCTGCTTCGGTTTCGCGCTGTTATTTTGCCTGTTTGCGCTTATCTGGGAGGTTTTTGCGCTTTGAGAACGGGTTTGCGCTCTTTTTACTGTGAATTGCGCCAAAATCAATGGGGATTGAGCTTCCCTGCTTCGGTTTCTCGCTGTTATTTTGCCTGTTTGCGCTTATCTGGGAGGTTTTTGCGCTTTAAGAACGGGTTTGCGCTCTTTTTACTGGGAATTGCGCCAGATTCGATGGGGATTGCGCTCTTCTGCTTCGGTTTCGCGCTGTTATTTTGCCTGTTTGCGCTTATCTGGGATGTTTTTGCGCTTTGAGAACGGGTTTGCGCTCTTTTTACTGGGAATTGCGCCAAAATCAATGGGGATTGCGCTCTCCTGCTTCGGTTTCGCGCTGTTATTTTGCCTGTTTGCGCTTATCTGGGATGTTTTTGCGCTTTAAAATCGGGTTTGAACTCTTTATACTATGAATTGCGCCAAAATCGATGGGGATTGCGCTCTTCTGCTTCGGTTTCGCGCTGTTATTGTGTCTGTTTGCGCTTATCTGGGATCTTTTTGCGCTTTGAGAACGGGTTTGCGCTCTTTTTACTGGGAATTGCGCCAAAATCGATGGGGATTGCACTCTCCAAATCGCTTTGGCACTATATATTTAGTTTAACTGGACTGCTAACCACTAAATATAACGAATTTTCTATACATTCCCACCCTTCGATGCATGTTAATCCCCCATCACTGCATTTTAATCTTTGTTTTTTACATGTTGGACACAAATTGTTCAAATTTCCTTCTCTTCTTATATAATTAATGTAAACGCATTCATAAAGGGGGATAATGATGATTACTTTTTTAGTCTGTATTGCACTTTTAATTATTGGTTATTTTACGTACGGCAAGTTTGTTGAAAAAGTATTCGGTGTGAAGGAGGCACGGACGACTCCTGCCTACACGCATGCTGACGGTGTGGACTATATCGCAATGAGCACACCAAAGAACTCGTTGATTCAGCTATTGAATATTGCAGGTACTGGTCCGATTTTCGGCCCGATTATGGGAGCGCTTTACGGACCTGTAGCCTTTATCTGGATCGTGGTCGGCTGTATTTTTGCCGGTGCCGTTCATGATTATTTAACTGGAATGATTTCGATCCGCAACCGCGGCGCGCATTTGCCTGAGCTTGCGAGCAAGTTCCTCGGGAAAGTCATGAAGCATGTTGTGAACGCTTTCGCCGTTCTTCTTCTGTTATTGGTTGGTACGGTGTTTGTTACAACTCCGGCTGATCTGCTTTATGTGGTAATGGATCAAAAAATCTCACTAACTCTAATCATTGCTGCAATTTTCATCTATTATATTTTGGCGACTTTGCTGCCTGTTGATAAAATCATCGGCCGCCTGTACCCATACTTTGGCGCATTGCTTTTAATCAGCGCATTTGGCGTAGGTATTGGTTTAGTGGCAACTGGTGCCGATATTCCGGAAATTTCTCTGCAGAATTTCCATCCGGCTAACGCACCTATTTTCCCATTGCTGTTTTTCACTATCACTTGCGGTGCTCTTTCCGGTTTCCATGCAACACAGACGCCGATTATTTCCCGTACAACTCAGAATGAAAATCAGGGACGCAAGATTTTCTATGGCATGATGATTGCAGAAGGTGTTATCGCCATGATCTGGGCTGCTGCCGCAATGAGCTTATTCGATGGTTATAACGGATTAAGTGATTTCCTTGCTAACGGAGGTCCTGGTGCCGTTGTAAGCGAAGCTTCTACCTTAATGCTTGGGGCAATCGGCGGAACACTTGCGATTCTTGGTGTCGTGGTCCTTCCGATCACTTCCGGAGATACAGCTTTCCGAAGTGCACGAATGATTATTGCTGACTATATTAACTTCTCCCAGAAGAAAATTTCCAGCCGTTTGTGGATCGCTATCCCATTGTTTGCTCTTTCTTTGGCACTTACGCAAATCGACTTTAACATCTTATGGAGATACTTCAGCTGGGCTAACCAATCAACTGCGGTTATCGCGCTGTTTGTCGGTGCCATGTACTTGTATATCGCGAAGAAAAATTACTGGATTTCCCTTATACCTGGAATCTTCATGCTGTTAATGGTCCTAACGTATATCTTTAATGCGCAAATCGGGTTCGGTTTATCAATGAATGCTTCCTGGATTGGCGGAGCCATCGGTACCGTCATTCTAGTGGCACTATTCTTCTCCGCTGCTAAAAAGGCTCGGGCGAATAACCTGCCGCTGGAAGAAGATATTTCCGGCTGGAAGAAATCCGCTTAATGGGCTGCTGCAGTCCAAAATACCGTGAAACGGTAAATGAGGAAGAGAAGAAAGTAAACGAAAAAGGGACAGATTCTCTTCCTCTCCTTGCTAAATTGATTTTTGGTGCAATATTTGTAATCGGATTATTCTACTATTTAACTTAGCAAAAGTGCACGTTCATGCGTGCACTTTTCCATTTAACCTAAGGAGGCACAAAAAAATGAGAATATTAGTTATCGGAGCCGGCGCCATTGGCGGCTATTTTGGCGGAAGACTTTTGGAAAAAGGCGAGGATGTTACTTTTTTGGTAAGGGAGAAACGAAAGCAGCAGCTTGAGAAATACGGGCTTCTAGCGGAAAGTGTGCATGGGGATATGACTTTTCATGAGCCGAAAACGATCCAGGCCGGAGAAAAGGCAGATGCATTCGATGTCATCCTGCTCTCTACAAAAGCCTATCATCTTGAGGGAGCTATAGAGGATATCCGTCCCTTCACAGGCGATAGTACCTTGATTCTTCCTCTCTTAAATGGAATCGCACATATGGATCAACTAACAGCCGCTTTTGGGGCAGCGAACGTTCTTGGCGGCCTTTGCTTTATTGAAACCACTCTTGGTGAAAATGGGAAAGTGATTCAGACAAGCCCGGTCCATGACTTTGTTTTTGGGGAACGATCCGGTGAAAAAACAGAGCGGATCCTGAAGCTTCAAGAGGCATTTTCAGGTACAAAAGCAAACTTCCGCCTATCCGAAAATATCGAACAGGAGATGTGGCATAAGTACCTCTTTATCTCCACACTTTCTGGTGTCACTTCCCTGTTCCGTTCACCCATCGGGCCGATTCGAGATCAGGCATTCGGATTAAATACCGTTAAAATAGTTTTGAAGGAAGCATCTGCTATTATGAGGGGCTTGGATGCTCCGCTGGCTGATGGGATTGAAGATGCACAGGTTCAAAAAATAAACGAAATGGGCTATGAAATGAAATCCTCCCTGCAGCGCGATATGGAAAAGCAGCAGGCTATCGAAGCCGATCATTTCTTTGGATATTTGCTGAAAAAAGCTGCGCTGCTGGATTTGGATGCTCCTGTTATCGGTGCGATTTATGCTAACTTAAAAGTTTATGAAAAAAATAGTCTTTAAACCAAAATCCGAGCAGGCCAACCCGCTCGGATTTTTAGTTTATTATTTTTTGCTGCTGTTTGTATTATAGTAGAATTTCGCCGTGATGGATCCATCGGCATTTTCTTTAATGTCAGTTACATGGATTCCGGAATCAGCCGGCGTTGAGCTATAGCCCTTCCAGAAGTAGTAAGAACCAGTGTGAACATTTCCGGATACAGGTGTGATTTTCCCTCCGGTTTTGAAGAAATCTCCTGCATCACCGCGGTTTAGATTTTTCTCCAAGTCATACTTGCCATCAGCCTGAAGAACAGATAAACCGTAGTGAGTTACAACTGTACCATCACTTGCTGTTTCAGATTGGTTGTACTGGAAGCGTTTGTTCATCCAGTTTTCCACGTTGTTTGGACGGAAGCCGGCAGTCTGGTACAGGTTGATGATGTTCTCATCTACGTGCCATGCCATTAACCCTTTAGAATCTGCCCCCTGGCGAATTAAGCCTTTGTTAAAGCCATCCTGCTGAACGTTTTCAAATAGGAAGTATTCAGTGCCATTAGAGCCCGGCACTTCCATTTTGACGATGCCGTTATCAGCAGTTGCTTTATTGATCGCCGGAAGCGTGATTTCTTTCACGCCATCTTCAGGCTTTACTTCAATTGGATTTACCCACCCCAAGAATATCTTAGAGAACGGATCAAAGTGCGTTGGAGAGTTTCCTGCATAAGCTGCAGCATCCGGATAGCGCATCCAGGAGCCGCCTGCCATCATTGAGTAGTTTCCTACACCTTCAGAGCTGTAAACCGTATCATAGAAATCAGGCAATCCTAGCGCATGTCCAAATTCATGAGCGTAAACCCCGGTTTGTGCAGGGAATGGACCCGTTTTTGCTTCTTCTTTGTAGGTATTAGTAGCTGCATCGAAACCGGCAACGTTTCCGCCGATGCCTGGCTGAATGTTGTAGTTATTGACTACTACTCCGTCATAGGTCATATCTTCTGCAACTGTTTTATTAATCCATTCATTTTGAGACATGCCAGCATGTACATCTGCAGGTTTGCCAGTTTCATAGTATTTCCCATAATATAAAGCACTTAGCAGGCTCCACTTATGTGACCAGAACTGTGCCGGGTCACGGCTGAATTCAGCTCCTGTACCTTCATGAATGACGAAGATATTAGGCACTTCCCCATTCTCAGCATACTTCGAGAAGTCAACCTGCTCGTCTGCCGCTTTCAGCAAGTCACGGATGAATTCGCCTGTATGGGCATCCCCATTCACATTGCCATTAACGTATGTACCATTTTCAGCATATTTACCTTCCTGATCCAAGTAGTATGAAGCACCTTTAGGCATCTCTACCCATACAAATTCGGTGTTTTCCTTGCGGACCAGGTTGGTTTTTCCATAGCTGGATTCTTTATAAGCATTTTGCATCGTGCGGTCCTTTGGAACATTCTCACCATCATATTTCTGGAATTGAGGAAGCTCATAAGGATTATACTCTGTTCCAAAAATTAAATCCTCATAATACTCAGCTGGAACTTGTCCAGGCATATCACCGACCGGCTCATCACCATCCGAATACTTTGCCAGAAGAACAAGAACCGGTATATCTCCTGTTGCTGCTTTATACGCCACATGATGGGCACCAGGCTGCTGGAACTTGGCTCCTGCCTTTGCTGCTTTCTCAGCCGGATCGACCTTTGATAGATCGATTCCCAATTCCTTTGCTTTTGCAGCAAGCTCCGGCGACGCACCTACATGATGGGCAAGACTGATTTGATATTTACTTTCCTGCTTTGCCTGAGTATCTGCCGGTCCCGCTCCTGCAAAAACGGCACTTCCTGCTAAAGCAAGGGATAAAGCTGAAGTGGATAGAACTTTTAACATTTGACTCACTCCCTATAATCTGTTTCTGTAATCTAAATAGTACAAAATATTCAGTATTTTCAAAATAGGAACAAAGGATGGTTTATAAGATTTCTCGTGGTCTAAAAGACTTATTTTTCTGAAAAGTTACAGGTAAAAAGATTATTCCTCTGTGAAATTTCCTTTAACTGTTTAATGATTTATAATAGAGGGATATGTAGATAAAGGAGACTCTAACATGACTCATATAGAAGACAATAATCGAAAAAAAATCAGCTTAAAAGAAGCAATGAAACAGCAGCTTATGAATAAAAAACAAGAGCAGGCAGGCGGAAAGTTCAATAATACTCCGGTTAAATCGGCGAAAGCATTGAAAAGCCAGCAGACAAAGAAGACCAATAACCAGCGGAAACGGACGGGTGTATAATGGAAGGGCAGAATCGCGCTGCAATCGCGCCTGGGTTAAAAGTAAAAATTGTTCTTAAAAAGGATCAGCGGACAGGTGTGCTGACAGAAGGAATAGTGAAAGACATTCTAACAAAGTCACCTTCTCACCCGCACGGTATAAAAGTGAGACTCGAAGATGGACAGGTTGGCCGGGTAAAACAAATTTTACGTTAATAGGGACAGTTCCCTTACACTAGATTTGGTTATACTGGGAGGAGACTATTGGTTACACTGATCAAGCCTTTACTGGTAAACATTACAATACTTTTTTCATTTACGTTTAACGGGAATTTGTTTTTTCCATATCAGACAAAGACCCCTCTTACCCTTAAACAAAAATTGATTTACGGACTTCTCGGCTCATTCGGAGCACTTTTATGCATGTTTTATCCTATTGAAACGCTGGGGGAAACCCATTTTGATTTGCGCATGGTCGCCATCATGATCGTGACGCTGTATACAGGATGGCTTCCCGGCTCTATTGTGATGCTGAGTACCGTCATTACCCGCTATTTAATAGGCGGACAGTTCATTTATATTGGAATTTTGGTTTCCATTCTGGCATTTGTGATTACCCTTTCCCTAAGACGAGTGTTTCTTAATTCCAGCCATCGTGTAGTGACTGGTTCTTTTATTCTGTTCTTTTATTTTTACTTATATATATCCATCATTGCCACAGCCGTCATTTTTCTTGATACATTCTTTTACCTGACTTACTTCGTTGCGTTTTACCTGACATTTATTGCACTTATTTTTGTCATCGAAAATCTTTTCAAAACGAATAAACAGATCAGTGAAATGATGTATATGGATAAGCTGACAATGGTCGGCCAGCTGGCAGCTTCCATCGCACATGAAATCAGAAATCCTTTATCCACTGTGAGGGGCTTCATTCAATATTTGAGCCAGGATACGTCGGATGAGAGCTTAAAAAAGTTCTCCCCGCTCATTATTGAGGAATTGGATCGTACAAACAGCATCATTACAAACTATTTAAAAGTCTCAAAGCCCGAGCAGTTCCATCTGGCTAATGTCCCCCTGCATGACGTGATTCAGGATTGCGTACTGCTCATGAGACCCCTTGCTTCTTATGCCAATGTGGTGATTGAATACGCGGATAAAGGGCCTTTTTATGTGCAGGGAGATGAACACCACCTAAAACAGGCCATCATGAATGTGATCAAGAATGGTATAGAATCAGTCCCGGAAAAGGGAAGGATTCAAATTTTCACCTCTGCTGATTATTTTCACAACACGGTTGAAATAACCATTTCAGACAACGGCCGGGGCATGACATCCGAGCAATTAGAGAATATCGGACTGCCTTTTTATACAACAAAGACGAAGGGAACAGGACTTGGCAGCATGGTTACGAACAAAATCATCCGTGAAATGCAAGGAACGATAGAATATGACAGCGATATTGGCAAGGGAACGACAGTGAAAATCATACTGCCCCTGCTGAAGAGTGAATAAGAAAAGAAAAATTGCCAAAAAAAAAGAGTGCCTGAGTGCACTCTTTTGCTGTATTGCCTTTTAACCAAGCCGGCCCTGCATCGCAGGCTGGTATTTTCTCATCGGACCTTTTGCCAGAACATCACGCATATAGAAATCCCCGGCAGGATTTGTTTTTTTCAGCAGTTCTAAGAGGTATGTAATATCATCCATAGCCCTATGCGTCTGGCTTTCTGCAATCTGATGGGACTGAAGGAGCGTCAGCAGCTTGCTGTCTGTAAAACCATATTCCTTCCATGGGACACTTCTCATTGTGCAATACCATTTTAATTCGTTGATGTCTTCAGGATACATCCGGTATAAAAAGCTGCGGTCAAAGGATGCATTATGAGCGAAAACGGAATCGGCATGAAAGAAATATTTTTTTATTTTGATATCATCAAAGCATTTACCGCTGACAGCTTCATAAGGAATTCCGTGAACTCTAAAAGCGCGGCTGTAATTGTTTTTGGCCGATTTGCTTATGGGCTCCCGCAGGAATGCAGCTTTATCCTTAATATCAAGGATCTCCCCTGTATCCGCACGGTAGGAAAACAGCTTTAATGCCAGTTCGATGATTTCATCGGAATTTGGTCCAAGTCCCGTCGTCTCCACATCCAGCAGCAGCCCCATCTTTTCCTTGTTTCTCATGGCCAGCCTCCTCTATTCATTTTAAATTAAGCATATAATAGAGGAGTGCTGAATGCCAGCGGAACCGCTCTTAGATCTTTTTATCGTTCTTTAATCGGTCCACATAGTCGGCATGATAATTCTGATGCATATATTCCCGGTTTTTCATGGAATAGAAATATCCTGTGGAAAGAGACAGAAATGCGAACAGAAACCCTACCCCAAAGCCGAAGGTATGATAGCCCATAACAATGCTGACAACGGTAGTGAGCAAAAGTACCAGCAATATATAAAATAAAATATTTTTGCTTTTCAAGGATGTTCCTCCCCTTATTTCAATACATTTTTTAAAAGATACTGTCTTATTATTATACCAAATACGAAACAAAACGGCGGTTTTCTCCGTAAGAATAGTAAGGAGGTTTTTCCCATGATCGGACTTGTCATTACACAAATTGCCGTGATCGCGCTCTTCCTGATTCTCGGGTGGGCTGTAAGATTCAAAAAGGCTTACTGGCTCATTTCCGGATTCGCATCGCGGCCCGAAGAAGAGAAAGAATCATTAATAGAAAACAGGTATCCGCAAAAAATCGGAAGCCTGCTTATAGGCACCGCTATCGGAATGCTGGTGCTCCTGCCTCTCTCGTTTACCGAATTCAGATTCGCAGCCGAAGCGCAATTCGGCTTCATGCTGGTCATATTGCTTGGCGGACTCGTCTACTTATCCAGATATGAAGTGCCGGCCAAAAGAAAACGCAGTTATATAATTGCCAGCATTCTCTTCATTGTAACGTTTGGCCCTATCGTTTATCTGACCGTCTACAGTCATAAAGGCTATGAAATGGCATTAGAGGAGGATTCAATTGAAATCTCCGGGATGTACGGAGATAAGTGGGATTATCGGGATATTCAGTCCGTACAATTATTGGAGGAGATGCCTGAAGTAACCTGGAAACAAAATGGTATCGGCCTCCCTACTCTTGCACAGGGACATTTCAAAGTGACTGGCTATGGCAGCAGCCTATTATTCATCCAAAAAGAGCATACGCCCATTCTATACATTGAGGTCAAAGATGAGCAGATATTTGTTAACAGCAAAGATTCCTCAGAAACTCAGATCTGGTATGAGGAGCTCAAAAAAGAAGCGGAAAAACAAACGAAGCCGCCGGCATAACATTCCGGTGGCTTTTAGTTGAAGATTTACTAAATACAATCCATAATTGGATAATCATAGTAATTATAGGAGGTGCTTCGAAAAGTGTCATATTTACTTCTGATCATAGGATTTGCCCTTTTAATAGCAGGGGCAAACTTCTTTGTGGATGGCGCTTCAAAAATTGCCGGGTTTCTCAAGATTTCTCCGCTGCTGGTCGGGCTGACAATCGTTGCGTTTGGAACAAGTTCGCCTGAAGCCACAGTCAGCATTCTGGCAGCGCTCGATGGCAATGCCGATGTGGCTATCGGGAATGTCGTCGGCAGTAATATTTTTAACATCACACTGGTTGTCGGCATTACCGCCATGATTTTTCCCCTGAAAGTGGAGAGCACCACCATCCGCAAGGAGATTCCATTCACTTTGCTTGCCACTGCCGCACTTATGATTTTCATTAGTGATACATATCTGGACTCAATCGGCAGCAATGTGGTTTCACGCAGTGATGGCCTTGTTTTGCTGCTGATTTTTGCTGTATTCATGTACTATTTATTTGAAGTGGCCCGGGAAAGCCGAAGCAGTACCCATGCTGATCCTATAAAAACAAGCGCTGGACAATGGTCGAAGCAAAGCCTTTTGACGATTGCCGGATTGGCTGCCATTATTTTTGGCGGTGATTTGGTAGTCAGAAGCAGTACAGAGATTGCTTACTCTTTGGGAATGAGTGAAACATTGGTTGGCTTAACGATTGTTGCCATCGGAACCTCTCTGCCGGAACTGGTGACCTCTGTCGCCGCAGCCATAAAAAAAGAAAGTGAAATCGCTCTTGGAAATATTGTTGGGAGCAATATCTTTAACATCCTGTTTGTCCTCGGGACTTCAGCCGCCATATCACCGCTCCCTGTGGACCCTAAGATATTCGTCGATATTACGATTTTAATTTTAATCACATTTGTGCTCCTCATCTTCTCAAGAAGCCATTATGCTGTAGGAAAATATGAGGGCGGCTTTCTCGCAGCCTCTTACATTATGTATTTGATTTCACTAGTGTTGTATAAATAATGTCATAATTTTCAGTTTAATCATCTTTCTTGATTAGAGCCAAAAAGGTAAATACCCTATTAAAGGTGGCTCCATCCATTTGGATTTTATTTACAATTAGACCTGTGCGACAACGACAATTTGTTTATTTAAGGGATGGCTTTTCCTTCAATCTTTCGAAGCCAGATATTCGCTGGTTTCCACAATGCAGCCCTTAAATAACGGCTAATTTGTAAGGTTTTTCGCTTACTTTTTGTTTCGATTTGTACGAGAACATGTAGGCAAAAAACAATCAGTGCGATAAACACTTGATTTTGAACTGCCCATTCGCTTTGACCGTAGAATTTTTTGATGCTGAGATGTTGTTTAATCCACTTAAAAAATAGCTCAATTGCCCAGCGAGATTTGTACATCTCCGAAATTTCTTCGGCACTCAAATCAAAACGATTCGTAATAAGCTGGAGTTCATTTCCTTTTGAATCCATCACTTTTAGAAGGCGAAAGTAATTTTCAGCACGGTTTTGAGTCGTACCAATCAATACCATTTGGTCTGACAAAACAGCCGCTTTCTCTGGTAGGTTAAAATCGAAAACTTCCCGTATGACTGCATTTTTACGTAGTCTGGAAAGAAAAAAGTAGCCATCATCAGTCATGCGATCAAAGCGCTCGTAGTCTAGATAGCCACGATCAAACACATACATGCATTCCTTGTCATCCACCATGATTTCAAGCTGACCACGGTCATGTTCTTTTGCAGTTGTCATAACGGCTTTTTCAGGATAGGAAGTACCTTTTTCCATAAACACAAGACGGAGATGCAACTTTACTCCCGCCTTTGTTTTGCGAAATTTTGCCCATTTATGATTGGTTAAATTGAGTGGCAGCGTGCTTGAATCAATAATTTTTAACGGCATCACAAGTTTCGTATAGTACGTTTTGGTATGAATTTGTGATACTAAATCAAGGAAAAGCCTTTGGAATATATCTGGATTCATCCCATTCAATCGGCGTGACAGCTGAGAAATACTGATAGAATCAAGGTCGATTCCTTTTTGAAGCTGGTCATCGAATAGACTATCGCTTAGTGCATGCAGACTTTCGATTTCTTGTAGTTGCGCAAAAAGTAGTAATTTAAGGAATGACTCAGTCGTTAGTTTTTTCGTATAGTAATCTAATTTCATCGTTTTCACCTGTTCTTCAAATAATTGAAGGTTTATTGGTGAAAACCATTGTCCAAATGAATTTTTTCGTGTAATCTTGTCCATGCGTATGTCCTTTTATAGTGGATTTGGACGGGTTACCACCTGACTTATCCATTATAAAGGACTTTTTCTTTGCACAAAATAATAAAATTGAACATTTTAAGTATTTCCAATAGTCAAATTAAATTAACGCAACACTAGTGATTTGATTTATATCATTATGAGGAATTAATGCCCGCGCCGGTCCAATTGGGCCGGCGTTTCTTTTAAGAGGAGGTTGTTTCTGAAAAATACTGCTGCTTCCCCGGCTTCAGCAGCTGCCGGCAGACATAAAGAGAAAGGATTAAATTCAGGACTGCTAAAATGACAATCGTATAACGGAGCGGAAACAGATCTCCGAGAACACCGATTCCAAAGAGCAGGATAATCTGAGCAAAGCTTTGGATGACACCGATCACACTTGTCATTCTGCCCATAATTTCCACAGGCACATTATTCTGATAAAAGGTTTGGTATCCCGCACTTGAGAAAGCATTAAAAATGCCCAGTACAGTGAATCCCATGACCACCAGCATAAAGGAGTCTGCCAATGCATAAATCAGATAACCCGCTGCGGTCAAAAGCATGCCATAGCCCATGAGCTGTTTGATGCTAAGCATTCTTGAAACGATGGTGATAAAGAGAGCTCCCAGCGCAAAACCAATCCCGCTGATGCTGACAAGGAAACTATAATCCGCTTCTGTCAGCCCCACAACATCCTGGATAAACACAACTTCTTGGGAATCCATTGCGAGCGAGAACAAACCGAATGCCAGAAAACACCCGTAAACAGAAATGATAAAAACCTCTCTCCCGGCAAACATGATAACCTGCTTCCAATCATCCCGGAGCGTTTCATAGGCTGATGTTTGTACAGAAGGGGACTTTAAATCTTTATCCATATCTGGAAGCACCCAGATGATGACAGCTGAAAAGACAAAGGAAGCCGCATTTAAATAGATGGCAGTTTCGATGGTTCCAATCAGAAATAATCCGCCTGCGATGGCTGGCCCCACGATAAAAGCGCCTGAGGTAACAAGACTGTTGATGGAGTTGAACCTTTTTCTGCTTTCAATTGGAACCAGCTTGGCTATATACGTTGCGGAAGCCGGCATAAATAGAGCCTTCGCCATACTGATTAGAAAGAGGACTGCATAAATGAAGCCAATGCTTCCGAGAAATGGTATCAGAGCTACACCCATGGCTCTGGCCAAGTCCGTCCAAATCATAATGCTCTTTTTATTTTTCCGATCTATCAAGCCTCCGCTCCATGAATTGGTTAAAACGGAAGTGACTGGACCTATGATCCATAATCCTGCTACAGCAGCTGCTGATCCGGTCATGTCATAGACAATCAAATTAATAGCAATCAGGTAAATAAAATCTCCCAGTCTGGATATTCCAATCCCTGTCAGCAGAAAGGACGCCATTTTCCAATTAAATATTTTCATAGATCACCTTTATGTATTTATAATATTCCTAATTATCACTATATCATAAAAAAAGCCCTGGAGAAGAATCTCCAGAGCGCCTATTTCTCAGCCAGCTGCTGATTTTTTTTGGTAAGGAACCTGACTGCCAACACATCTTAACCCGGAAAAAAATCTTGCGGTGAAGATGATTGCGGCCAGAACGATAAAGATTCCGCTGACTGCGCCTACCTGGTCGGACAGCACCCATTGCGGCAGGTGTTCTGACCATCTTCTTGGTGCACTGATTCCGCCTGCATAAAGGAAAGAGCCCACAAGTCCCATAAAAAAAACAAAATAGAGAGCAATGGTGAACGTATCGATTCCCCTGTGCTCCTGATTGCCTTCGGTCTTATTAAAATAATACATAAACCCAATAATCATGGCGACTACACCCATTCCCATATACGTATGGAAATGGCCCGGAACCCATTTCGTGTTATGCATCACTTGATTGACGACAATGGTGGCATCAATGATAGCCGGGATTGCTCCTGCCACCCATCCGAACATGGAAAGGAAAAACAGGCTTGATGCAAAGTCCCATTTCATCCGCGAGCGGTAGACAATCATCAGCGCTCCGTAGGCTGTAACGACCATAACGGGCAAGCCGTTTGCATAGGAAAACACCTGCCCGATGATGAGCATCCATTTTGGCACCGCAAAGTCCATCAGTAAATGGTGCGTATAGATCATTAAGGTAAAGAGTGTCGAGCAGTTCCACGCAATAAAAAAAACCTTGTTAGCTTTCCACGGTCGTTTAGTATATTCTGAGAGGACCTCATAGACGGCAATAACAGCCATATAGATGGTGCAATTGGCAAAGATATGGCCGAACGCATACGTAAGATGCTTGGCAAGCAGGGGGTCCATCGTGACGGCCGGGTTGATAATATTTACGAGGGATGCCGCCAGCACCGTGGCTCCTGCCAGCAGTGCAGTCGAATTGGTTATAATGACCATGGCAGTCGCCACGACAGCAGCAGGCGGACCATATCCTTTTTTCCCCCTGAAAATGATATCCCATCCGAGTGCCTTTCCAAGGCCCCCATAAACTGCTGTCAGTCTCGCAGCCAGGTACATGTAAAGAATTAAAAAACCAAAGCCAAGAACCAGCATGCCCGATAAGAAGAATACCGCACCTGCCGCCCCATACATTTTGGCTGACTGAGCAGGAAGCGGATATAAAAATGTCCAGCCATCGGAAAAGTCAAAGACAAAAATGGCGATGAGAACCATCGAGACTCCGGTTAAAAAAAGGACAAAGTTTACAATGAGGATGGCAGGGTTCAGTTTTACGTATTTAGACAGGAAGTACCATAAGATGGCCGTTCCTCCCAATGCAGCGATGCCGACCATGCCTGTTCCGTGCGCAGTCATGATTTTATAAAACCACTGCGGCGTGATGCTGATCATTTCACCCTGATTCATCAGCATAATAACACCAAAGATCATCATAAGAATTAAGACAAGTGAAGTTACAGCCAGATGCCAACCCACTGTTTTCCTGGCTAATGGGTGAATCGCTTCATTCATCAGAAGCTCCCCCTTCCGGTTCGACAACAATTTCTTTAACCATCACATGATGTCCGGCTGAACAGTATTCAAGGCATAATATTTGATAAGTTCCAGGTTCTTTAAAAGTATAATAAACTGTATTCGTATATCCAAGCATTGCCTGAGTTTGTGCAACAAGCTCCATATTCTCATTGTATAAGCCAAAACCATGGGTAACATCCGAAGCCGTCACATCAAATTGGACCTTGTCCCCTGCTTTAAATGTTTCCTCACTCATCTCCCACGCATATTGTATTCCAGTTACCTTCACTACTTTCCCTTCATTTAAGCCTTCCGCTTCGGCCTGATTGCTGTCGTACGGCAGCCTGCCAAGCGTCATAACAGTGGCAAAAGCCATAATGGCAATTAGCCCGAGAAAATAGAATTTCCTGATTTTATATCCTTTTTCCTGGATGGTGCTATACTCTCCGCTGCGCTTGGATTCTCCGTAGACAAACGCAAATGCCAGCGCCAGCAGGAACACAAAGAAAACAGTCGCATACATGGCGATTTGCTGATACATTCCTACCCCTCCAATAAAATTTTCAAATCCCCCCAAACTTTATTTTATGGAAGCTCATTATTTAATTCGGTGATATATGTCCTATTTGACGATTTTTTTGAAATATTCCCGCAAAAAAATGCCCTGGATCAAGACATTTCCTTTTCTATCGTGTACATCATCCAAAAACCGATATCTTCAAACCCGATGCGTTTATAGATGGTGCCGGCAGCCGGATTATCATAAAACAGACATAGTTCTTTATGCTCCGAAAGAAGCTGGCGGCAGAGCTTGACCATGCATTGGGTGGCATAGCCTTTCTTTTTGTAATTACGATCTGTTGCGACGCCGACGACCATGGCAGAAAGGGAATTTTCGGCTGCAGTTGAAGCGGTGCTGACCATTTTTCCCTCCTCTGTAATAAAAAAAGAACGGGATGAGCCATCCTTTAGACCCCTGCGTTTTCGTTCAACAGTAATGGCTGAATCGCTGAATTCAGGAATGCTGTTCAGAAGCTCCACCAGCTGTTCAGCATCTTCAGGGCCAGCCTGGCAAACTGCTGATGCATCAATACCTTCGTCCGTTATTTCCACGCACTTTGCATAATAAGTTTCCCGTTTTCTTTTTATGCGATTTGAAAGATGAGGTTCAATTTTTGCAGTTACAGCTTTTAGGCCAGACATCATCCCAAGATTCGGGTCCCCGAGCATGATCTCCGCAAACCCCCTGGCATTAAAATCTCCTGCTGCAAAGGGGATGTAATTTTCTTCATATTTTAATAAAACTGCGATTAAATTTCCGCTTTCATCGAACTCTCCCCACACCTTTTGGAATTCCTGCTCATAGCCGTATGCTTCAATATCTCCAATAATAAACAGATTCTCAGCCGGCTGCTGCTTTAAAAAGCTGAAGCAAATTTCATCGTCTAGTTCAGTTAGCCTTCTGATCATTTTCCATTCCCCTTATTTGATTTAAATCTCTTCCTATCAGATTGGCTGATATCGGCGTTAGATTCATCTCTCTTGCCCATACAGACAGCTGGCCGATATGATGGATTTCATGGGCAATGACATGATTCAGGATATCTCCCTTTTTATATTGCCTCTCCATCCATGGCGGTGTAACAAACTCATTATATGGAACCGGCCATTCCTCCTGAAAAAAACTTTCTAATTCCATGCGGTATTCTTCAGAAAGTGCCCTTACTTTTTCCAGTTCATCATAGTCGGAAAACAGGGGGTCTTTCACTTCCTTGCCCTGAATGGCACAAATCCAGCTGTATTCTACATCCACGATATGAAAAAGGGTTTCCAGAATGCCCCCAACTCCTCCAGTCTGATTGGCATTCAGCTCTTCGGCTGAGAGCTGGCGGCACCATTCAAACCACTCATCGCGCACTTGCCAGTTATAGCGAAATAATGTCAGCATCTCCTCTTACCTCCTTGTCCATATACCTATGGAATTTCGTCAGCATATGGGAAATTCCTGCAAATTTCTTTTTCCTCCGCATAATTACTTGCCATATATTTAATCCTAATGGAAGCGGTATTAGAAGAAAGGAGATTGTATGTGAAGCAGAACTTAATGGTTTTCTATATATCGGTGGGCATATTATTATTGCTTGTTTTATTCGGTGTTTTTGTCCCGGATTCGCTGGAGAGAGTGACAGCAAATGTACAGGCTTTTATCACCGATAAATTCGGCTGGTATTATTTAATTCTTGTATCATTTATCGTTATTGTTAATTTGTACTTTTTAATAAGTCCATTAGGCAGAATTAAGCTTGGGAAGCCGGATGACAAACCCGAATTTTCCCGCCCTACTTGGTTTGCGATGCTGTTTAGTGCGGGAATGGGGATCGGCCTGGTTTTCTGGGGTGCAGCTGAACCGATTTATCACTATGCAGTTGGGTCTCCAACTGGCGGAGAGGTAGGGACTGACCAGGCCATTAGGCATGCCATGAGATATACTTACTTCCATTGGGGAATCCATGCATGGGCGATTTATGGAATTGTGGCGCTTGTTTTGGCTTACTTTATTTTCCGCCACGGGGAACCTGGTTTGATCAGTGCCACTTTAAAGCCGATTTTAGGCGACCATACACAGAAAGCAACAGGGAAGATCATTGATATTCTTTCAGTGGTTGCGACTGTGATTGGTGTGGCAACGACACTTGGGTTTGGGGCTGTGCAGATTAACGGAGGGTTGTCTTATCTTTTTGGCATACCGGTTAGCATTACAGTCCAGTTCATTATTGTGGCTATTGTTACGGTTCTTTTCATGGTATCCGCATGGTCTGGACTTGGCAAGGGCATCAAAATCTTGAGCAATGCCAATATGATTTTAGCAGTGATTCTATTTTTGCTCACTTTTTTCCTGGGACCTTCTTTGTTCATCTTAAACCTGTTCACCAATACACTTGGGTCTTATCTGCAGAATTTGCCTGGCATGAGCCTCAGAATTGCGCCGTTAGATCCAGAAGTCAGGGAATGGATTAATGCCTGGACGATTTTTTACTGGGCCTGGTGGATTGCCTGGGCACCCTTCGTAGGGATTTTTATCGCCCGTGTTTCAAAAGGGAGAACCATCCGGGAATTTGTTTTTGGGGTCCTCCTTGTGCCATCGCTAATAGGCTTCATATGGTTTGCAACTTTTGGCGGGACAGCAATGATGCAAGAGCATAACGGTGTTGCCAAAATTTCCGAATTGGCTACTGAGGAAGCTTTATTTGGTGTATTTTCCAACTTGCCGATGGGAACGATCCTTTCTGTTATCGCCATTCTGCTCATTTGTACATTCTTTATTACCTCTGCCGACTCCGGCACATATGTCTTAGGAATGATGACAACAAATGGCTCACACCATCCTGGCAATAAGATAAAAATGGTCTGGGGAATATTGCTTGCTGCCATCTCATTGGTTCTGCTTTATTCCGGCGGGCTTCAAGCACTGCAGAATACGATGATTGCAGCAGCTCTTCCTTTCTCCGTCATCATGGCATTAATGACCTTCAGTCTGATCAAGGCTCTGCAGAAAGAAGCGAAGGAGCTGGGGATTGGAAAAATCCCGAAGAAGAAAGTGTAAAACAAAACCTGCAGATATGGCGTCTGCAGGTTTTCCTGTTTATTTTACCGGGATCCAGATCTCTGAATAATAATCAGAATTGGAAGCATCACCTGCCGTATAGACTTCCAGCTCCGGTGCAGCAGCATGTTCATAGCCGCTGGATGGAAACCATTCTGAGAAGATTTTTTTCCAGGTGTTTTGCATGGCATGCGGCATGGCGCCATGTACTTCAAATACCGCCCATTTGGAGGCCGGGACTTCCAGGCACTCGAAGCTGTCAGGCTTTTCGCCTTTAAAGCTTGCCCCGATCCAATAATCCATGCTGTCAGGCTTCTTGCTGCGGTTATCGACACACACACCGAGAACTCCTTTAATCTCGCCATTATTCAGCATAAATAGCTTGTCAGCAGTCCCGTTGCTATTCACTTCATCCCACATTTTCGGGATGCCGGCCAGATTCTCTTCATTGCACAATGAGAACTCCTTTTTGATTCCTGCTACTTGGAAAGCTTCTTTTTTGACAATTGCATATTGCATTGGTTCTGCCCCTTTCAGACTCACCTGAATTACCAGGCGGTTATATGATTTCAGCTTTCCGGAGAAATTTCTTGCTTCAGTCGGGGTCATGCCATGCTGCCTGCGGAAAGCCTTAGTAAAAGCCTCGGGAGTGTCATAGCCGTATTTATAGGCAAGATCAATCACTTTGCGGTCTGTTCGGACCAGTTCCTGTGCTGCGAGGGTCAGTCTTCTTCCCCGTATATATTCGCCCACCGGCATATCCGTCAAAATGGCGAATGTACGCTGAAAATGAAATACGGAGGAGTTGGCTTCACCCGCGGCTTTCCCGATGGAAAGATCCTCATCCAGCAAATGCTCCTCTATATAATCAATCGCCTTCTGCAGCGATACGATCCATGACATTACTGATCACTCCCTTGATTATATCCTACCTTTTTCTCTTTTTGTCTTCCTGTCATTTTTTGCTTTGTTTTGGCAGGTTTGTATTAAAGAATTCTTATTTTAGAAGGGGAATACCTGCATGTTGGGAAAATTTTATGCGGCTGCTGGCAGATCGGAGCAGAATTATGAAAATTGCGGCCAAAATGGGGGATTTACCGGCCTATTTTGCCGTTTCACCGGCCAAGTTTAGGAAAATACCGGCCAAAGTGGGGAATTTACCGGCCAAAATCACTTCATCATATTTATCGGTCAGTTTCCAACTATATCGGTCAGTCCTTTATCTATCAAGAAATCAGAAAAAAGCCAGCCTCCCCATAACGGGCAGCTGGCTTCGATGGCACCTTATATGGCACGTCCCCAGTGCCGGTGCATGGCAATGCTATTAATTAAATTTTCGCTTGCGGATGCATCGCCGGCTTTGATTTCGACGATTCCCATTTCCGATAGGGTTTGTGATTGCCCCAGCGTGTTCATTGCTTCTTGAGGCAGCAGTTCGGCTCCTTCGCCGCCAAACGCAATGGTTTTAAAATGCTTGTAGGCTTCGCTGACGAATTCCTTGGCCTGCGGCACCTTCTTCAGGGCTTCAGCACTTTCTTTTCCTCCTGCCACATAGATGCCGTCATACATTACTGAGTGAGAGGTCAGGAATGTTTTCACTGCTTCCAATTCTCCGCCGTCTCCTTTGATCATGCCCAGGTTTTTGCTGACAATCTCCGGCATGATTCCTGCACCTTTCAAAGCTTCCATTACGCTTTTGACTTCAGAATAGTTGAATCCATTATCAGCGAGAATGGCGACTTTCCGGGTCTTAGGTGATTTAGCTGTGTTCATTTGGCTAAGAGCAGGCGAAGAGAGCGTCACTTTGGATTCATTCGCAGCATCCGGCACTTTTACGCCAACTCCGAGGGCAATTTGCTCGGCAAGGAAGCTATCCACATTGCTGAACATGTCTACAACCTGCTGCTTCACATCCTTGTTCATCACCTTGCCCACTTCAAAGCGGAACGCCTCGATCATATGCTGCTTTTCCACTTCAGACATGCTGTTCCAGAACATTTTCGCCTGGCTGTAATGGTCTTTGAAGCTGTCGCTGCGCTCGCGCACCTTGCGTCCTTCGACTTTTTCCTGGTAATGAACATAGCCGCCCTCTTCTGCTGTGGCAGGGCTTGGATCATTATTCTGCATCGAGTTTTTATGATAGGCAACCGGCCCTTTATTAATCGTCATGCGATGGTAGCCGTCATACTGATTATTGTGGAACGGGCAGACCGGACGATTGATCGGGATCTCATGGAAGTTCGGACCGCCAAGGCGGATCAGCTGGGTGTCGGTATAGGAAAATAAACGTCCCTGCAGCAGCGGGTCATTTGAAAAATCAATGCCAGGTACGACATGTCCCGGGTGGAACGCGGCCTGCTCTGTTTCAGCAAATACATTATCCTGGTTACGGTTCAGGGTCATTTTCCCGATGATCTTAACCGGGACCATTTCCTCCGGCCATAGCTTTGTTGCATCCAGAATATCAAAGTCAAAGGAGAATTCATCTTCCTCCTCAATCATCTGAACTCCAAGCTCAAATTCAGGGTAATTCCCCATTTCGATGGCTTCCCAAAGATCACGTCGGTGGAAATCCGGATCCTTTCCGGCAAGTTTTTGGGCTTCATCAAAAACCAGGGAATGTGTGCCCAGAACAGGCTTCCAGTGAAATTTCACAAAACGTGCCTTGCCCTGCTCGTTCACAAATCGGAACGTGTGAACGCCAAAGCCCTCCATCATGCGGAAGCTGCGCGGGATGGCACGGTCTGACATTGTCCACATGATCATATGGGCTGTTTCAGTATTGTTGGCGGCAAAATCCCAGAACGTATCATGGGCCGTTGAAGCCTGCGGCATTTCGTTATGCGGCTCCGGCTTGAATGAATGAACCAGATCAGGGAATTTGATGGCATCCTGAATGAAAAACACCGGAATATTATTGCCGACTAAGTCGTAGTTGCCTTCTTCGGTATAAAACTTCGTTGCAAAGCCGCGGGCATCACGTACAGAGTCTGCCGAGCCGCGGGAGCCTGCAACTGTGGAGAAGCGAACAAAGACCGGGGTTTTCACAGATGGATCCTGCAGAAACTTTGCCCGGGTATATTCTGCCATGGGTTCATACACCTGGAAGTAGCCATGTGCGCCAAAACCGCGGGCATGGACAACCCGTTCCGGGATGCGCTCATGGTCAAAATGCGTCATTTTTTCCCTGAAGTGAAAGTCCTCCATCAAGGTCGGGCCGCGGGAACCAGCTTTTAACGAATGCTCATCCTCCGAAACCTTGACTCCCTGGTTCGTCGTAAGCTTCTTTCCTGTATTATCCATGCGAAACTCTTCAAGCTGCCTGTCCTTGCTGTGCTCATTTACACCTTTGTTTTCCGGATCTTGTTTCAAATGATTTTCCTCCTTATATATAAGAAGCAATTGCTTCTGGGCTACGATTCAAACTATGTATCTATATGTTGAAATACCCCAGAACTTAGGCGATAAACGGCAAAATAAAAGAAAGCAGCGGAAAACTGCTTTCTCTCAGGCTTGTGGGCTAATCTCTGTTTTAGGCTGATCTGCATCTCTCAGCACTGGATAAAGGTTCTTTTTTGCAGATGATACAGGATGAGCACCAGAATACAGCCTCCGCATGCAGCCATCAGGATCCAGACAGGCATTTTTTCAAGCAGGAAGCCAAAAAAGATAAAGCCGAGTGGTGTCATGGCACTTGCTCCTGTTTCAAGGAGTGACATAACCCTGCCCCGATAGGCATCAGGCGTGCCTTTTTGCAGTAAAACCATCACCGGAATATTGATTACCATGATAACTGATGATAACAGCAGGACCATACCAATTAAAAAAGGAAACATGATGCTGTTTGAAATGCCCATTAAGCCAGGAAAATTCGGGAGGCCAAGCAGTGCAATGATGAGGGACATGGCCATTACGCCCCCAAAGATGGTTACTTCTTTTCTCTTTACCTCGGGACGGGCAGATAGAACGACCGACATAATCAGCATCCCGACGGAAAAGGCCCCTTCAATAATACCCAGCTGAAGGGAACTCATTTCCCGCACAGTCAGAACCAGATAAGGCATCGCAACGGGAAAAACCGCGAACCAAAAATTCAGCCAGATGCTAATGATAATGAGATTTTTAATGAACGGCTGATTTTTCACATATGAAACGCCCATTTTCAGATCGTAGATCATACTCTTTTCTTCTAGTCTTTCTTTTTTCTCTGCAAATAGATTGTATTGAATTAGTAAACTGGTGATGCCGGAGACTGTGAAGGCGATGATGTTGATAAGCATGAAGAATGATAAATGAAAGATGCCAAAGAAGACGCCCCCAAGAACAGGTCCCAAGATGGCGGATGATGAAGCTGCGGCCTGATTGAGTGACATCGCTTTTTGCAGAGTATCAGGACCGACCATGTTGTAAATCGCTGAAGTGACTGCCGCTGAATAAAAGGTATTCAAAATGCTTAGAACAGCTGTGGCTGTGTAGAGGAGCCAGATTTCCTGTGTGACAAAAAGATACAGCAGCAAAATGGCAAGCAGCCAGACGGCACAGGCAAAATCGGAAATAATGATGATTTTTTTGCGATTCCACCTGTCACTGAGGGCGCCCGCAACAGGGGAAAGCAGGATTCTTGGCAGTGCACTAAGAATGAGGGTTATGGCAAAGTTCAGACTGGATCCTGTTTCTGCAAGGATATATAAACCAATGGCAAAACCGTAAATGGAGGAACCGAGCACTGCTGTCATTTTCCCTGTCAGAAACAGTGTTATATTTTTTTTAATCTGGGTTTCCATCTAATCTTCCTCCTCGGAATTAAGCAATTTGAAGCTGCAGGAGATTTCATATGAATTGCGCTTTATAGCCCCCTTTACGCTTTTTTCCATGTATTTAACCATCAGATCATACAAATCGTCCTGAAAATCCTTTAATTCATCATCTGTGAGGGAGATGCTTATTCCCATTGATCTGCTGGATCCTTTTTCCTGCCCTTTCTCTTCTTTCAAGTTGAATTGCGTCGCTTTTGAACGGTAATACTTCTCGATAATTCCCCTGTTTTCTTTCGTTTCCTCAATCTCCAGTATTTCGCCTTTATAAAGCTGCTGAATATGGTAATGAATGCTTCCTGCAGACTTCCCTAGCTCTTCAGCAACCTGTTTGGCTGTCATGGCTTTTTTAGCGAGGAGGTAAATAATTTTTATCCTTAGCGGGCTGGATATCAGCTTCTGCTGTTCCAGATTAATCTCCATCGTTTTTTTGATTAAATCCAAAGAGGATTTCACCCTTTCTAATCTATTTATTTATTTTAATTTTATTATATGTTCTAAAAATTTAGAATGATACATCTTTTTAAAATAAATAACAAAGAGGTTTCGGCAAACCATATTTCACTCGCATTGAAATATTAATCTTCACCCTCGACAATTTTGTATTTTCTGACAATATTATATAAAAAAAGCAAATGAGTATTGTCATAAATAGTAAAACAATATAGAATTTTCTTATAACCTCACAAAGAGGCAGGTGAAACGGTGGAAATCACAAAGCATTTTTTCTTTAATCTATCGCTCTTGATCGTCATCTTGTTTATTGTGCTGGTATGGGCGGAAAAAAGCTCTAAATTCCGGTTTTCCAAAGGCTGCTCTTTTATATGGCTTTTGTTCATGATCTGGATATGCTTTCAGTTTTCCTATCAGCCAAGCCCGCATTACTTTTTTGATTTACGATTGATACCTGTCATCATCGGCGGTTTATATGCGGGAATCGGCCCCGCATTGGCCGGGTCTGTGATTTTGATGAGAAGTTTTTATGGAGTAGAACCTGGGTTTTATTCTAATATTCTTTTATATTTGCCCCTCGGGATTATTCTTTGGAGACTCTATCCCTGGTTTTGGAAGCAGGTGCCGCGAAAAAGGATTCGCCTTTCGATTATCATAACCCTGATTTTAAGTGTGCTGACCGTTGTCGTTATGGAACTATCGGTGCCGCCACAGAACCGGTTTGATGCCTGGTTTGCCTACCTGGTGATTCCGCCATTGGGTGTCTTCATGATTTCATATGTATTCGAGTTTGCCAAAAGAAATCTGGATATCCGTGAAAATCTCGTAAGGGCAGAAAAGCTTGAAGCTGTGGAGCAAATGGGAGCAGCCATCTCACATGAAATCCGCAACCCCCTGACGGCTGCAATTGGATTTGTACAGCTATTACAGGAACAGCGGCTGCCGCCGCGAAAAAGGGTTGAGTATTTGGGCATCGTGAAAGCAGAACTCGAATCGGCGGAACAGGTCATTCAAAATTATTTAACCTTTTCCAAGCCTTCCTTAGATAAGATCGAAGAAATTAATGTAAAAAAAGAACTAATGCAAGTCATGAATATATTAAAACCGACCGCCAATCAGAATTCCGTAGAGATTAATGCCCATTTTGCCCTCCTCGGATCGATTAAAGGTGATCGGCAAAAATTCCACCAATGCTTTCTGAATGTAATTAAAAATTCAATCGAGGCCATGCCGCGCGGCGGGCAATTATACATAGAAACACACTATAGCAGCAGCCAGATCACCATCGAAATAAAAGACACCGGTGTCGGCATGACGTCCGATCAGCTTCAGCGTTTAGGTGAACCCTACTATTCTACAAAAGGCTCCAAAGGGACAGGTCTCGGTATGATGGTCGTGTTCAGTATTGTAAGGGCCATGGATGGCAATGTTCGCGTCAAAAGCGAAGTGGGTAAAGGCACTGTTTTCAGGTTTACATTTCCGAACTTTAAGTCGAAGATACATAATGAATAAAAAAACAGCAGCGGCAGCCTGCTGTTTTTTTACTGGCTTAACATGATTCTATCTGCTTCACCTCAAGATGCTTCGTGCAGTTATACAGCTCACAGATCCACTGACTATCTTTGATCAAAAGCTTTGTGATGGATGTGTTTTTCAGCGGGGAGGACAGATCCGTGTGCGGCACAAGTTCCCTTAACAGATGGCGGATGAAGGAACCGTGGCTTACGATCAGCACGTTTTCGCCCGGGTGCTTATCTGTGATTTCCTGGAGGAACTCAAGTCCTCTATGAATGATGCTTTCTTTCGGCTCAAAACCGAGGTCCATTTCCCGCCAGTCTTTGCCCCATTTTTCAAGACGCTCTGCTTCGGTTGTGCCTTCAATCATCCCGCCGCCGACTTCCCTTATTCGGGGATCGAGGTGAAGGGGAATGGAACCGGTTTTCTCCTGGATGGCTTCCGCAGTCTGCTTTGCCCTCAGGAGATTGCTTGAATAAATCACATCCCAGCTTTCTCGGCCAAGCCGTTCTGCCAGGCGTTCCGCCTCAGCCAATCCTTCTTCATGGAGAGGAATATCCGAGCTTCCCTGTGCCCGTCCCTCCTTATTCCAGGCTGTAATCCCGTGCCTGATCAATCCGATTTTTGTCATCTGTAACACGCCCTTTCTTTTCACTTGTTTCGGTATTTAATTAAAATAGGCAATTTCCTTTTGGAGGATGCAAATAGAAGGGCAGCTTTCATAAATAGAATGTCGAAATCTGCAAATAGAATAGTGGCTCCAGCATACAGGCTTCACCCTCATCATCTGCCGAACCAGAAATATCCGCTCAGTATTAAGAAGCTGATCAAAAAGATAAAGCTCTTGTGCCTTAGCGCGTATTTTCCAGCCGGTTTTCTTACTCCGCCGAAAAAGAAATAAAAAGACCCGGCAGCAAAGATAAAATAGGCAGCTACCTGAAGAAACAATTCCACAAGATCCCCCCTATTATGTAAAGGGAGCGGTGCTTGCCGCTCCTGAAGCTAATCTACTTTTCTTACGTTTGAAAAAGGATACCAGACAAATTCGCTGACACCGATAATCCGCTCCTTCTCGATGTATCCGAGTCCATTACGGCTGTCCAGGCTGACAAGGCGGTTGTCGCCCATCACAAAATAGTGATCTTCCGGAACAGTTAGAGGGCCGAAGTCACCGGTCAGTTTGTTGACAATTCCTTCTGCTGCTTTGCGATTTTCTGAGAGATAGTCTTCATCCCACTGCTTGCCATTTATATACAGATGGTCATCTTTCATCTCCAATTCATCGCCGGGGAATCCTATTAATCTTTTAACATAGTTTTTTTCTTCGCCCTTGATGATGACAATATCGCCTCTGTCCAGTTCTTCAAATTTATTTACGAATATTTTTTCCTCGTCATGAAGGGTCGGATCCATGGAGGCTCCTTCCACATAGTAAGGTGAAAAAAGGAAGACCCTGATCACCATAGCGATTCCAAAGGCAATCAGAAGGGATTTCAGCCAGCTCACTATTTCATGCTTATTCAATGTGTTCCACCAAAGCCTTCTGCACCCATATACCTGTCTTTAATGAAGGTGCGGTGATGAAGTTCATGGCCGGCAATAATATAGGCGATGGCCCGGGCGGTTACTTCCGTGCCGTTTGCATTCCCTCTCCTTAGCAGTGACTCATCATCCATGCTTTTTAGTAGAGCAATCGTGTTTTGGCGTACATAGGACAGCTGCTCTACCAGTTCCCGGATGCTGAAACGGTTGAATTGCCCATTCTTCACATACTCATTATCATCATAGCCAGGCAGCTTGGCCATCTCCCCTCTGCCAATGCAAAGCAGGCGGTAGCTCATGATGCGTTCGGTATCTGTGATATGGCCGATAACTTCTTTAATGGTCCATTTTTCCGGAGCATAACGGAATTGAGCCTGATCTTCATTCAGGTCTTTTACCAGATTCATCGTTTCCTTTATTTGCACATCGAGGATCTGCAGCAGGTCCCCTTCCGGTACGGAGCTGACATATTTCTCATAATAGGGTGCATATTCATTGGATTTAGGTTTTTTTAACATCGCGTTCCCTCCCATTCTATTACCTTATTTTACTAAATATCTATTTACAGAGCCAATATTAGGTTTGAAAAAGCTCGCCCCGGACTGCTTTTATATAGCGTTTAGCTGACCGCTGCACTGCAAGGTCTGCCTCTTTTTCTATAACTCTGTGAAACGCGTTGTAGATCCGGTCAAATGATAGCGTTTTTATTCTGCCAGCCATTCGTTCTACCGTTTCAGCCGGAAGAGGGATGAGATTCGGGTAGCTGTACATGAAGCTGACCCACCCACTATCTGCGACAACCTGAATGATGTCGCCGGTGAGCAGAACGCCTTTGCCCTGGCTCCCATTTTCCCAATGAAGGACAGCACCGCCTTTAAAATGTCCGCCAAGGCGGTGGATGACCAGGCCATCTTGAACTTTGAGCGATTCTCCGCTCCAGAAAATAATGTGTTCACTGTCCCTCATCACCCATTCCCTGTCGTCTTCGTGTATATAGATCGGCACATTGAATGTTTCCGCCCATTCCGCCTGAGCTGAATAGTAATGAGGATGGGACAGTGCGATTGCGTCTAATCCGCCTAGATCTTTTATGGTGTCAATCGTGTGCTCATCGAGATAGGTAATACAGTCCCACATCAGATTAAAACCGTTATGCTGAATAAGATAAGCTGTCTGGTCGATGGCAAACTCCGGCACTGTTTTCATGCTGTAAAGATTGGATTCCTCCTTCTGTATTTCATTTATATAAATTTGGCTTTCCGTCATTTCATGTAATGTTGTCCATTCCTGGCCACGGGGTCCAACGTACTGGCGCTCTTCCATGCAGATCGGGCAGCTTTCAGGCTGATGGACCGAAGGCGGAAATTGCGTTCCGCACGTTTTGCATATATATTTTTCCATTAGAATTGCCTCCGTTTCTCATATTTTACATTACCCATTTTAATGCTGGAAACTTTATGCTAAATCGCCGTTCTGACTGAAAATGACTACAACTTTAGCCTGAAAACTTATACTTCAAGCCTAAGGTAAAAACCTCAAAGTCCAGCTTTTCATAATAGCCCGCTTTCTCTTCCTCAGCCATCAATTGCACATGCAGCCGTGCCTTCGAGCACTCCACTGCCAGCCTGCGCACCATTTCCTTTCCGATGCCCTGGCTGCGATAACCTGGATCAACGATTAATCCGCAAAGATAGGCATTAATCACTCCGTCTGAAATAATGCGCCCTGTCCCGATCAGGCAATCTCCATCATAGGCACTGATCACCAGCCAGCTCTGCTCCATCGCCTTATGCAGTTTTTCTTTCGGCAGCTTCAAAAATTCATTCCAGCCGTCATTTTCATATAACTGAAATAATTGATCCTGATCCGGTAAGGCAAATTCATATTTGATCATAAAAAATCTCCTTAAGTATGTAATGCTAAACCTATTCTGGTTCAAGGCGGAAGAATCCTTTTTCTTTTAACGGTTATCCAGCATCGATACACAGACTTCTTCACTATGTTCCGTATTCCCCGTTACAAACTCATATGTGGAAGCGTCCTCTTTTTCACAAAACTGAACAACATCCCCAAACCACTTCTTTTTGCCATAGTAATAGATTATGTTCGGTTCATCTTTGAAAATGACATAATAATGGGTATGGTAAAAATCATGATTGATGTCCATCTTAGGTATGCTATAGCTGTGTTCCTGAAAATCACTTTCGTCATAGTCTGTTCCATCCAGATGCTTCTTCACCTCATGGGTTATCCACTTGTTCATGATGGGATTGCCATTATTTAATACATAAAGAAAAAAGACGGGTGTAGCCAGAATTAACAAGCCTGCTATAATCAACAGTAATTTTTTCATGTATTTGTCACTCCCAACCGTTTATATAGTGTAATTTTACACTACAAGTAACTTGGAGTGGTAGTTTTTTCTATATGAAACTTTTTTGTCTGCCGTCCGTATTAAATAGTAAAGAACTTACTTTAGGAGAGATTCTTATGGGAAATATTTTTATTTTTTCACTGATTGCCGGACTGGCGGTTGCTATCCTGCTGATTCCGTTCAGCTATAAACCGAAGGCAAAGGCAAAGGAAAAAGAAGGCAGGAAACTGGGGACCGGAATTATGGCCGGCACCGCCGCTGTATCTGTGCTGCTTGTTTTTGCCGTGTATTATTTCACCAATCTGGACCGGAACTTGACCAGCTTATGGCTGTTTGCGGTTATCGCTTCATTAATTGGAGCTGTTCTTGCGACAGGCAGGGAACGAATGATAAAAACAGGTGTGTTTGCCGTCAGTCTGATTGCAGGGATTTTCTTTCTGACAGCTTTTCTATTCAACGCAGATGATAAATATGAAAGTGCCAAAATGAATGAAAAAACGGAGATTGAGACGTTTGATGAAAAAGAAACACCGGCAAGCGTGCCGCCGCAGTTTGCACGCAATAAGATGAAGAAGGCTTTCGGGCAGGTTCCGAATACGAGCTATTATGAGCTTGGCAGCCTGCAGATCCAGAAAGTCAATGGAGAATATGTTTATATAGCGCCTGTAGAGTTTTCGGGCTTTTTCAAATGGTGGAATGGAGATAAAACACCTGGCTATTTTACAATCAGCGCAACTGACTCCTCTGCCAATCCAAAGTTTGTGAAAAGTGATATGGTGTATACACCATCCTCTTATTTTAATAAAAATATTGAGCGCCATATTCGGATGCAGTATCCGCAGGCCATTTTTTACGGAGATGTGCAGCTGGAGGTGGATGACGACGGAAAGCCGTTTTATATCCGTTCATATGGAGAGTTTATTTCGGCGAGAAATGGCTTTGATGTTCAAGGGGTGGTCATGGTTGACCCGCTGAACGGACAGACGGAGTCCTATAAACTTGCGGATGTGCCGGCCTTTGTGGATGGAGCTGTTTCCCCTGAAACTGTCAGTCTGCAGAACAGCTATTTCGGGAATTATGTCCACGGCTTCTGGAACAGCAAATTCGGAAAGTCAGATGTTAGGCTTCCATCGGATGAAGGAACAGAAGCCAATGTGAGTCCGATTTTTGATGAAAATGGCGATATGTATTACTTCACAGATTTTACAAGTCCCAAAGAAGGCGTCGATTCGATGCTTGGCTATTCTCTGACAAATTCAAGGACGGGCGAAGCGACCTTCTTTACAGGTAATCTTGAGGAATCTTATATGGATTCGCAGGGTGCCCTCCAGATTATCGAGAAGAAATTCATCGAGAAAAAATGGAGCGGTGAAATGCCTGTTCTGTATAACTTCTACGGGGAAGCGAGCTGGCTGACGCCTGTGCTTGATGCCAACGGATTCCTGCAGAACTACTTTATTGTATCAGCTGCCAATCCGGAAATATCTGCTTACGGGACAACGCCAAATGAAGCATTGCGTTTATATAAAACCGCATTGCAGCGAGGCGGAGGCACGGTAGACGGAAGCTCAAAAGCAGAGGAGAAACAGGTGAGCGGCACTGTACTGCGGGTGTACAAGGAGAAATCCGGCGAATTCACCGTCGTATCATTCCTCCTGGATAACCGCCAGAGCTATGTGGTTTCATCTGAAACCGTGCCGATGGCCATTTATCTGAAGGAAGGCGATCAGGTGGACGTGAACTATCTGGATACAGGTGAGGCATTCCTGCCTGTGAAGGAAATGACCATTAAAGGATTGGAATAGACGCAAAAACACGATGAAGGCATCCTTCATCGTGTTTTTTATTACCCTGCTATTATGTTTGCTGATTTAATGGCACTGGATAGTGTGGATTTGATGCTGACATGATCAAATGTCAAACCGAGCTGTACTGCAGTCTGGGCAATTTCCGGTCTTAAGCCGGAGATTGTCGTCTTTACGCCGATCAGGCTTAGCGCTTCTATCAGCTGGAAAAGCTGATGGGCTACCATAGTATCAATCATGACTACGCCTGAAAGGTCAAGGAACAGCTGGCTGACACCTAATTTATTGCACTGCTGAAGTGTATTTTCAAGCATGATTTTCGCTCGTGCTGTATCAATATCCCCGACAAGAGGAAGAAGTGCGATATCTTCTGTCAGGGAAATGACCGGGGAACTTAGTTCAAGGATTAAAGCCTGCTGTGCCTGCAGCCTCTTCTGGGAATGGTTATTATACTCCTCCGTGAACCAGGTAACCACCTCACCGATGGTTCTAATGATCATCCTGCGCCATAAGGCAATTTGTTTTTCATCATATTGACCCTGGCTGATTTCAACAAACTGCTCAAGCAGGTTCAAATACTGTTCCTGGGTGTTAAAGAACTCCTGCAGGATCATCTCCAGAGGCGTACGGAGGTGTTCATCATCCTGCGCCACTTTGACAATCCAGCTTTCCAGCTCACGAAAGAAAGCTTCTTCTTCTTTATGGAAGACTTCGGAGAACTGCTTGTGGAATTCGTAATTTTGCTTCTTTACTCGTTCAATCACAGCGGGGTCTTCTGATGTATATATCCCGCCGCTCTCTTCTTTGTCCACATTTTTATACCATTCTTCTGTTAAGTCCCAGGTTTTTTCAAGGAAAAATTGATATAGATCATGATTACGATGCATGCCTGTCTCCCCTAACCGAACTGTTATTTCAATATTAATATTTTAACCGATGAGAAATAAAGTGTCGATTTTAAGCTCCTAACTATTTTCCGCTAATTCCCTGCTGTTCGCATACTGATAGTCTGCTCCTGGTCTCGGAAGCATTATGCTTAAGGCGGATGCCAGAACAAGAAGAATGATGGATGCAATGAAAGAACTGTCATAGCTCCCTGTCAGATCAAATATGACACCAGGGACGAAGGAACCAAGAGCAGAACCCAGCTGATGGCTCAAATAAATCCAGCCAATCACCGCTCCGGCGGACAGATGCCTGAAATATTCCGCAGCCAGTTTCATGGTCGGTGCGACAGTGGCAAAATTGACAATCCCAAAGCTGATGGCAAACAGAATCAACAAATGAGATTGAGTGACGAAAAAGCCAAACAGGGAAGCATCATTTACGATGATGAGCAGAAGAACAATTGTCAGGGCCCGTACTCCGTAGAGAAAGGCAAGGATCCCTCTGCAATTCCACCTATCTGCAAGAAACCCGGATACGACTGTGCCGAGAATGTTGAAGCCGGCCAGCAGACTGACAGCGGCTCCGGTAACGCCAGGCGTAAATCCGCAATACTGGGCAAAGGGAATAAGATGGGTATCCATCAGGCCTGTAGTGGTGACGCCGCACACGAAAAACGGGAGCATGAGAAACAGGAATTCTTTTCGCTTTAAGAGCTGGAATATAGATAGCGTTCCTTTTGGTGCTTCCTTTTGCCTTCCCTTCTCATTATCACTCACCCTCGCTCCATAAGCCTCGATATGGAGATCAGCCGGGTTCGAACGGATAAAGAGCAGAAGAAGCGGAAAAATGAATACAATCAAAAAGCAGCCGAGCACGAGCACAGTTGTCTTCCACCCGAGCTGGTCAATTAGGAATAAGGACAGCGGGACAAGAATAAGCTGTCCTGCTGCAGTGCCTGCAGACATCAGTCCCATGGCCATACCCTTTTTATCGGCAAACCAGGTCGCCACCGCCATCGTTCCCGCAACATTGGATGCACCTCCAAAACCAACCGAGGCGATTACACCATAGATGATAATCAGCTGGACGGCATTAGTGGTGAAAAAGGTGAGAAGTGTTGAAAAACCGATCACCAAAATGCTGCAGGATAGAATATAGCGGATGCCATATTTGTCAATCAGCCTGCCAACATACGGCTGTGAAATGGCAAAAACAATATAGCTGACGAAGGCAATGAAGGATATGACACTGCGATTCGCAGAAAACTCATGCTCCCATGGCGCCATGAACGCCCCGAACGACAAACGTACACCCTGTGCAGCCAGCAACGCCAAGAACGTCAATATTAAAATAATCCACGCATAATGAACCTTAAGGCGCTTCACGATGTGAACCTTCTTTCCGGTGACAGGCACCTATACCAGTTAGCTTAAGTGGTATAGGTGCCTATCACTTTTTTAAGAATAATCATATCATATAATTTTTATAACTTTCTAAATTTTGTCTGTTTTTCGCGGTAATTCAACAATTTACTTTTCAATCAAACGTTTGATTGAAAAGGCAGACAATCCTTCTTATACTTGATTTTTTCCCGGGAAATAGGTGCAGGAAATGTCGTCAGCTTAGGAATGTTTTCGACAATGAATAAAGCCATTTCCTTGTTGGAAATGGCCTTTATCTTTTATACTGCCTGTTTTTGCTGTTCCTGCTTCATTAATTTCATTTCACTAATGGCTTTTTTAGCCTTATTTTCATCAAATTCATTTTCGCTCTTTGCTACAACCATCGTTGCGATTCCGTTTCCGATCAGGTTCACTATTGCTCTTCCTTCACTCATAAAGCGATCTACACCAAGAAGAAGCGCCAATCCTTCAAGAGGAATAACCTGCAGGGCGGCAAGCGTCGATGCCAATACAATAAATCCGCTGCCAGTTACTCCCGCGGCACCTTTTGAGGTCAGCATGAGCACTAATAGAATGGTAACCTGCTGGCCGATTGTCAGATCCACTCCGAACACTTGTGCAAGGAAGACAACTGCCATGGACAGGTAAATGGATGTACCGTCCAGGTTAAAGGAGTACCCTGTTGGAATGACCAGACCCACAACCGATTTGGAGCAGCCGATTCGCTCCATTTTATCCATCATTCTCGGAAGCACTGATTCTGATGAACTTGTGCCTAATACGATTAAAATTTCATCTTTGATGAACTTCAAATAATTCCATAAGCTGAATCCGTACATTTTGCAGATAATATTTAAAACAATAAAGATAAATAAGAACATCGTCACGTACACAGAAATCATCAGTTTGCCAAGCGGAACAAGTGATGCCAGTCCGAAATGCCCGATTGTATAGGCCATGGCTCCAAATGCTCCAAGCGGGGCTGCCTTCATTACATAGCCGATGATTTTAAAGAAGACCAATGATAGCTTATCCAAAAATTCAATGACGATTTTGCCCCTTTCACCAAGAGCAGCCAAACCGACACCAAATAAAATAGAGAAGAATAAAACCTGCAGGATATCCCCTTTTGCAAAGGCATCCACCATGTTGGAAGGAACAATATGTGTTACAAACTCAATCCAATTGATGCCCTCTCCGCCATTGGCTGTATACTGTGAAACATCTCCTTTTTCCAATTCATTAAAGTTCAGGCCTGCACCTGGTTTAATGACATTAACGACGATCAGACCGATCATTAAAGCAAGTGTAGTAACAACCTCAAAATAGATAAACGCTTTGCCGCCAACCTTGCCGACTTTTTTCATATCACCCATTTTGGCGATTCCAAGGACGATAGTCAGGAAAATAATCGGGGCGATGACCATTTTAACTGCGTTGATGAAGGTATCGCCTACCGGCTTCATCTCTTTTCCGACTTCCGGCCAAATCAGTCCGACCATAACACCGATAAAAATAGCCGTTAACACCTGAAAGGTTAAATTTTTATAAATCCGCTGCTTCTTCACTTTGATCTCATCTCCTTTTTTCTAACTATTCATTCTATTAGGAATGATAGCGTTTTCAGATAAAAGCGAGAAGTTTATGGTCATAACGGATGTTTTGTTCATTTTGGTCTCGGAATATAATAACTAAACTATGACATACCGATTGACAGGCCTGCCCACTCCTCCGTACTGCACATCCAGCCGGATTGCTCCGCTTTTTTCAAGGTAATCAAGATAGCGGCGGGCGGTTACTCTGGCAATGCCGATGCCGTTGGCAACTTCTTCGGCAGAGCGGGGTTCGGTCTGCTGCTGCATAAATGCAGTAATTTCATTTAAGGTGAATTCATTCAGCCCTTTTGGCAGACTGTTTGCTTCTTTCTTCGCCTGCTTTGCATAAATCAGGGCATCCAGCTGCTCCTGTGACAGTGTGCCTGATTCCTTCAGGCTCTCTCTGTAATGGCGGTATTTTTCAAGAGCCTGCTGAATTCTGTTCAGCTTAAAAGGTTTAATGATATAATCTCTTGCGCCATTTTGAAGCATCAGCTTGATGGTTTCCTTATCCTTTGCAGCGGAAACGACGATGACATCAGAATCGAGGTGCTGCTTTCTAAATTCCTGAAGGGTTTGAATGCCATCTTTTTTCGGCATAAAAATATCCAAAATAACCAGGTCAGGCTTCAGTTTTTTCGCAAGGCTGATTCCTTCCTCACCATTTCCGGCTGCCGCAATAATCGTGAATCCTTCCACACTTGCAATGAATTCTCTATTCACTTCCTGGACCATTGGGTCATCTTCAATCAGCAGCACATTGATTTCTTCTTTAACCGCCATATGCCTCTCCCTCCGCTTCCATTGGAAAAGTGATCGTAAAGGAAGCTCCTTCATCCCGGCCTGTTGAAACCTCGATCGCTCCTCCGCCTTTTTCTGTAATTTGTTTGACAAGGTAAAGCCCATAGCCTGTCCCGCCTGATTTATTGGCGGTAAATCCTTTTTCATATAGCTTCGGCAAAATCGCTTCCTCTATCCCGCTGCCGTTATCTTCCACCAGTACCGCACAAATCTCATCAGTCTGCTCAATACTGATATCTATTTTTCGATCTTCACGTTCACTATGCTCAAAAGCTCCAAACGCATTTTCAATCAGATTGCCCAGCAGCAAAACAAAGTCATGGTGGTCCAGGCGGCTTGGAAACTCCTCCAGATTGCTGTTTGGGTCGATGACCACTGTGATGCCCAATTCCTTTCCGCGCCGCACTTTGCTTAATAATAGGCCTGCAATGGCATCGTTCCTGATTTTATCGCTGAGGAAATTCGAGAGGTTTTCCTGCTCTTCAGACGCATCGAACGTCAGCTTTAAAGCTTTGTCTGCTTTCCCGAGCTGAATCAATCCGGCAATGGTGTGAAGCTTGTTCATATGTTCATGGTTCTGCACTCTCAGCGCCTCAACAAAGCTTTTTACACCGGTCAGCTCTTCGGCCAGCTTCGTGACTTCCGTGCGGTCCTGGAAAATAGCTACCGCTCCGATCATTTCGCTGTCTTTCCGGATGGGAATTCTGGTGCTTAAGATGACCTTGCCGCTTACAATGATTTGTTCATTATAAACTGCGCGGCTGCGCTCCACTATTTCAGGGAGCCTGGTGTCTTTTAAAACAGATCTGATTTTTTTGCCGGCGACATCGCCAGTTACGTTAAAAATTTTCTTTGCCTTTTCATTGAAAATCGTAATGTTTTCCTGGTTATCGATCGCGATTACGCCTTCATTGATCGAATGAAAGGTGGCTGTCCTTTCCTCCAGCATCCGTTTGATTTCATGGGGCTCCAGCTGGAACATCTGCTTTTTAATATGATTGGCAAGCATCAAAGAACCGATCAGTCCAAATATGAGCGTCAGCAGGACAATAATGCTGATTTCGCCGGCCAGATCAGCGATAATTTCCGTAATCGAAGGGATCTTATTGCCGACAACGACCACACCGATTTGATTGAGGCTTTCATCTTTAATCGGGATGAATGCGCGGATAAAGGTACCGACGTCTCCCTCTGCCTTGGAAAAATAAATATGTTCGGCAAAAGCCGGTTTCTCATCCTCACCTGCAGATGGCTGGCCGATCAGTTCCCTGACCGGATGGGAATAGCGGATACGCTCCATATTCATGATTACGATATAGTCTGTTTCATTAATGATCCGGATTTCCTCTGCGACTTTATTAACCGTCTTCCAGCCCTGCGGCTGGAGGATTCCTTTTTTTACATCTGACAGCTCTGCCACCGTTCTGGCTGTATTCATCGAGCGTATCCTCAGCTCTTTTTCTTCCTGCTCCTGGATGTTTGCAATAACCACCATTCCGCCAATCAATAAAGAAAAAATAACGACTGCATAAGACAGGATGGTAATCTTCCAGCGGATGGGCATCTGATTCACAAGGGACCCTCCCTTCTGTCTTTACGGATAGAATTCTTGTAAGTATGATAACATTAATAGTTTTAAAAAGGAGGATTCAAATGAAAAGCGCCACAGGCTATATTCTCCTTGCCGGTATGGTTTTGCTGCTGGCTGTCTTCTTTGGCTATCAAAGCTTTTTTCCAAGGGATGCGGTTCCCTACGATGATGACCAGGAAGGGCTCAAGGATCAAATTGTCTTCAAGTTCAGCCATGTGGTGGCTGAAAATACCCCGAAGGGCCTTGCAGCCCAAAAGTTTGCAGAGCTTGTCGCCGAAAAGTCGAATGGCCATATTAAAATAGAAGTGTTTCCAAATGGCAGTCTCTATTCCGATATTGAAGAAATTAATGCTCTTAGAGAAGGCCAGGTTCACTTTATTGCCCCCTCCACATCCAAGCTTGGCATGCTTTCACCGCAATGGGGAGTGCTGGATCTGCCTTTTGCGTTCCCTTCGCGTGAAGCTGCTATGGAAGGCCTGAACGGGCAAATCGGCGAGCTGCTGCTGAGATCCCTGCAGGGGGACGGCATAAAAGGGCTCGCCCACTGGCCAAATGGATTTAAGCAGATCACTTCAAATCAGGGCCCCATCCAAAAACCAGGGGATCTGAAAGGGCAATCCTTCCGGATTATGCAAAGTGATGTGATATCTGCCCAATTCAGCCGCCTGAAGGCAAAGGCAGTTCAGGATTCATTCAATTCCACTTATAAACTCCTGGAAGAAGGCGATGTGGATGGTGAAGAAAACACCATTTCCAACATCTACTCAAAGAAATTTTATAATCTGCAAAAGCATATGACAATCAGCAATCATGGCTATCTTGGATATGCAGTGATGATGAGCGAGAAGGTCTGGAATGAGCAGACAGAGGAAACAAAGAAGATTCTGCTCGAGGCAATGGAAGAAACAACCGCCTGGAACAGCCGGATGGCTTTTGAAATGAACGAAGAACTGCTTGAAAAAATCAGGCAGAATTCCTCCATTCAAATTCATGAGCTTACATCTGAAGAAAAACAGAAATGGCAGTCTAAGCTGGATCCTGTCTATGAAGACTTTTCACAGGAAATCGGGAAGAAACTTGTAGAAGAGATGAAGGAACTGCGGGCTAAATATCAATAAAAGGTGACAGGCACCATTACCAATTGGTATAGGTGCCTGTCATTCTTTTATTTACAGCTTCTGTATGAATGCTACTTTAAGATAGTCTCCTTCTTTGAATTCCTTAATGGTGCGGAAGTCTTCAGGAAGGGTGAATTCCTCAAGGATTTTGTAGCGGTCCCCTGTTTGTGTGAATGCTTTTTTGATAAAGTCTTTGAATTTTTTCATGTTGAATGTGCTGCAGTTTGATGATGCCACAATGATTCCATTCTTTTCAGTTATCTGAATGGCCTGTGCGAGCAGTTCCGGGTAATCTTTTCTGGCGCTGAATGTATGCTTTTTGGAACGGGCAAAGCTTGGAGGGTCAAGGATGACCATATCAAATTTCAGCTGCTTCCGAACGGCGTATTTGAAGTAGTTGAACACATCTTCCACAATAATATCCTGTGCCTCAAAATCAATGCCATTGACGCTGAACATTTCGATGGTTTTGCTTTTGCTGCGGTTGGCAAGGTCGACACTGGTTGTTTTCACTGCTCCCCCTAATGCGGCTGCCGCTGAAAAAGCGCCCGTATAAGAGAACGTGTTCAGTACCGTTTTTCCTTTAGCATACTTATCCCTGATTGTCTTCCGGACTTGCCTCTGATCAAGAAATACACCTACCATGGCGCCATCATTGAGATAAATGGGAAAGCTGATTCCATTCTCCTTCACCATCAGCGGAAAAGATGCCCGTTCCCCTGCTGCGAAATCATCATCCTCTATATAGGTGCCTTTTACAGCAAACCGTTTCTTTTCATACAGGCCATTGACATCAGCACTGGTCATCAATGCCTGAATTACTGTATTTCTGAAGCTGTAAACCCCTTCACTGTACCAGCTGATCACGTAAAAGCCATCGTAATAATCAATCGTGATGCCTCCGATTCCATCTCCTTCTCCATTGAAAACCCGAAAAGCAGTTGTTTCGGGATCACGGAAAAGAGCTTCCCGCCTTTTTAAAGCTTCTTTAAATTTATTTGCAAAAAACGCTTCGTCGAAGGTTTCCTGAGGATTACGCGAGAGAATCCAGCCTCTGCCTTTATTCTGCTTTCCATAATACCCTTTGCCGATAAACCGCCCGCTCTCATCAGTCAGTTCAATGACCGCACCCTCTTCAATCCCCTTAGGAATCCGCTGCACCGATTCCTCCGTTACCAGGGGATAGCCATCCTTAAACTCATTCTTATATTTAAAAGCTGCAATTAATTTGATAGCTTTACTCATATTTCCACCCAATCATTTTGTTAGTATAGCTATCATTGTAACATTAAAAGTGCCAGGCACCTATACCAGCTGAATGAAGCGGTATGGGTGCCTGGCACTGCCTGCTTTAGCAGAAGCTCCACTGAGGAGCAGCTGCTGCTGTTTCTTTTAGCATGGTTCCATTCCTGGTGAAGTCTGTGTGCCAGGAAAGGGCTTTTTCCAGTACGTGCGGAGTCTGTCCCCCTCTTGTGAGGGCTTCCCGGTAATATTCGCGAAGCTGGTCGCGGTACAGAGGGTGTGCGCAATTCTCGATGATCAGTTCGACGCGCTGCCTTGGAGCCAGCCCTCGCAGGTCTGCATAGCCTTGTTCTGTCACAATGACATCGACATCATGCTCGGTGTGGTCGACATGGGAAACGAATGGGACGATGCTTGAAATCTTGCCGTCTTTGGCAATTGATTTTGTCACGAAGATCGCCAGGCGCGCATTTCTGGCAAAATCACCGGATCCGCCGATACCGTTCATCATTTTCGTTCCAAGGACATGGGTGGAGTTCACGTTTCCATAGATATCAAGCTCCAAGGCTGTATTGATCGAAATCAAGCCGAGGCGGCGGATGATTTCAGGATGGTTGGATATCTCCTGCGGACGCATGATTAAACGGTCCCTGTATCGGTCAAAGTTCTTGAAAACCTGTTTCATTTTTTCATCTGATAGAGTGATAGAACAGCAGGAAGCGAAGTTCACTTTTCCGGCATCCATCAAATCAAATACCGCATCCTGCAGTACTTCTGAATAGACTTCCAGATTCTCAAACTCAGAGTCGAGCATTCCATGAAGCACGGCATTCGCAACGGACCCAATACCCGACTGCAGCGGTGCCAGGCTATTTGCCAGCCTGCCTGCTTCAATTTCCCCGCGGAGAAATCGAAGCAGATGCTGTGCCATGATGGCAGTTTCTTCATCCGGCGGCACGATCGTCGACGGAGAGTCCTGCTGGTTCGTAAATACGATACCCCTCACCTTATCCAAGTCCACTTTAATTCCCGGAGCGCCGATCCGGTCGCCGGCTTTCGTCAGCGGAATCGGATTCCGTTCCCCCTGTCTGCCAGGTTCATATAAATCATGCAGACCTTCCAGCTGCGTGGATTGGGCAAGATTGATTTCAATGATGATATGTCTGGCATTTTCAGCGAAAGATAGCGAGTTTCCTATTGAAGTAGACGGAATGATCAGCCCATCCTCCGCAATAGAAACCGCTTCCAAAATAGCGAAATCAATAGGATCCAAGACCTTCGCGCGCACAAGCTCTGCCGTGTGGGACAAATGCTGATCGATAAATAAGAAATCCCCCTGGTTAATTCCTTTTCTCATAGTCGGATCGGCCTGAAATGGCAGCCTTTTTCCCAAAATCCCCGCTTCCGCAAAAAGCTTATCCACATCAGATCCCAAAGAAGCTCCAGTATACACATTCACCTTAAAACTCTCATGCCTGGCACGATCAGCCAGCGCGAATGGCACCGCTTTCACATCGCCCGCACGTGTAAAGCCGCTTAGCCCCAGAGTCATACCATCCTGAATCCAGGATGCTGCTTCTTCAGGTGTAACTACCCGGTCATGCAGGCGGCTGTCGCGAATCCGATCTAAATTTTTCTCCATGTTGCTCATCCCCTTTGCCATGATATATATAATCATTTTACCCCGATAAAGAGGGAGCCAGGACTTTCCCGATAACCTTACGGAAAATTCGGATAAAACAGCAAATTACAAAGCTGAAACAGAAAGAATTTTCTAAAAACCAAGCAATTTGCGGAAATAGCTGGAGTAAGACTGGCTGACAGGCACCCGGTCCCCATTTTTCATGACGAGGAGAAAGGTGGAATGCGTGTCAGGAAAGATTTCCTTGATATGATTAACATTTACAATGAAGGAGCGGTGACAGCGGATAAAACTGTCCTTCGGCAGCGAATACTCAAAATCCTGAAGCGAGTATTTATGGGTGCCTGAATTGCCGCCAGTATGTACATAGGTCTTCTTATCCTTTGCCTCAAGGTAGACTACCTCGGAAAAAGGAATCGGAATCCAGCCATCATTCGTTTTCATTGTCACAACCGATTTGCCGTCCGTCAAAGCCGGAAAAATAGCGGTTACGCAGCCTTCAAGCTTTCCTTCATGCAAAAATGGAACCGCCATGCCGTGGTACGGAACACCGAATACATCGCGATCAATAAACTCCGACACTCTTTGCTGTGTCCCTAAAGCCTTAAAGGCGATGGTTCCTTCCTTCACCCTGTCACCCGGCCTGATTTTCAAATCGATGCGCTTGCTCGGCCGGTAATAAATATATTCACTTGTATTGGAAACCGCTATGGAAATCTCATCGGAAAACAGTTCTCCAATCACATCCAGCAGCGATACAACTGTAATGCTTTCCACGTTCTTTTCAGCACCTTTCCTGATGATGGCTTTTTCTTATTTTACAAGTTTTCGCAGGGGGATTCACTTAATTTCTTATCATTGCCAAAAAGGCACCGGCATAGAATAGAGAAGGTTAGGGGTAAAGGAGGATGCTGGAATGCTGATTCGCCATCAGATGGTAGAGAAAAGAGATGTCCGGTTTTGTGATGAAACCTTTAATTTGGAACAGGCGCTGCAGTTTCTAAACGAAACTGGTTACCGCTGTGTCCCTATTCTGGATGCCACACATACAAAGTTTGCCGGCAATATCTATAAGGTTGATATTTTAGAATATAAGGAGAATCATTCTTTGGATGAACCCATTACGGTCCTGGCTAAAGACCAGCAGACCGTAATTGATGAGGATGACTCTTTCATGAAAGCCTTTTTCACGCTGAAGAGATATCCTTATCTGCCGGTTGAAAATGAAAATGGGCAGTTTGTCGGTTTGCTGACACATGCGGCCGTACTGGAACTGCTGGAGGAAGCGTGGGGACTGAACCGCGGAAGCTATACCCTGACTGTGGGAAGCTATGGCACACAGGGAACACTGAAAAAGATAAGCAGCATCATCAGTAAATATAGCGATATACAGGGAGTCATTTCACTGGACTCATCCAACTTCCATGTCAGCCTGATCCGCCGTATCCTTTTTACATTGCCGAAGGATACCACAGAAGAAACCTTGGATAAAATCAAGAAAGAACTGGATGCAAATGGCTTCCGTGTGATCGGGGTCGAGTGTCATAATGGAGAATGCTGACGAGAAAAGCCGTTCCATGAGGGAGCGGCTTTTTTCTTATCTGTGGTTACGATGAAAAAATTCCTGGTATCCATAAATAATCCATGCGTAGGTGGTGAAGAACAGGAAAATATAGATGGGCTTAAATTTGACCAGCTTATATAAATTAAATTTTTCATACAAATAATTAAGCGGATAGGCGAATAGAAAGTCCATGATAGCGTTGACAGCCAGATAACGCTTAAAGTTTCCGAAGGTAAAATGAAAAATCCATAAGGTCCCGATAAAAAACGGGCCCAGTATGAAGGTTAGATCATTGAGCAATTTCTTAAAGTGTCCGCCCTCAACTGTCCACCATTTAAAAGGAATGGCCAGGATGCTCATAATGAACACTAAAATTCCGGCAAAAACCGAGACGGTGGAAAATTTATTGAAGGACTTTTTAGGCAGAAAAAATATGGTCAGCCAAGGAATGACCAAATGAAGCAGCCTGATCACTGTAGTAGCTTTCATGTAAAAATCCCCTTTCTTCCATATTATGGTTCAGGGGATTTTGAATTATTCTCCAATTACTTAAACAGCTGATTCCATCTTTAACATTCCGTCCATCTTCCTGACGATTTCTTTTCCAATTTCAATGGATGCCGTCGCGGCCGGAGATGGTGCATTTAGAACATGAATGGAGCGTTTGCTCGGCACAATGAAAAAGTCATCGACTAATGAGCCATCATCCTTCAAGGCTTGCGCTCTGACACCGGCCGGCCCGGGAACAATATCATCCTTCTGGATATCCGGCATGAGCTTCTGGACATTTTTCATGAAGAGCTCCTTGGATGCTGAGCGGATCATTTCTTCCACTCCCTCTTTCATATATTTCTTTGCCAGCTTCCAGAAGCCTTTATAAGCCACAACCTCCATAAGGTCTGCCACATTGAGATCCGTCTTTTTATAGCCCTCCCGCTTAAAGCTTAGAACGGCATTTGGGCCAACATCAATGGCTCCGTTAATCATGCGGGTAAAATGGACCCCGAGGAACGGGAAGTTGGGATTTGGCACAGGATAGATCAGATTTTTGACGAGGCTGCTTTTCTCCGGTTTGAGCATGAAATACTCGCCCCTGAATGGCACTATTTTGACATCCGTTTTCAATCCGGCAAGCTTGGCGATCCTGTCTGACTGCAGGCCGCCGCAGTTTACATAGTATGCTCCCCTTACCTCTCCCATGCTGGTCTGGACGATTACTTCCTGAGCCGTTTCGTCAATGGCTAGTACTTTATGATTCAGCAGGATGTCCCCGCCTTTTGCTGTGATGATCTCAGCCATTTTTTCCGAAACCTGCTTATAGTTGACAATGCCAGCCATTGGCACATGAATTGCCTTTTTTCCATTCACGTGCGGCTCGATTTCATGGAGCTCTCCATGGTCAATCATCCGGATGCCAAGACCATTGTCTAAACCGCGCTGATATAGATCGTCCAATAGCGGGAGCTCGAAATCTTCGCTCGCGACAATGACTTTTCCGCAGATATCCACTTCAAGACCATGCTCCCGGCAAAACTCCGTCATGGATTCACTGCCTTTTTTGGCAAGCCTGGCTTTATAGCTTCCGGGTTTATAGTATATTCCGGAATGGATGACACCGCTGTTATGGCCCGTCTGGTGGGCCGCTACATGGCTTTCCTTTTCCAGGATGGCCACTTTTGCTGAAGGAAACCGGCTCAGCAGCTCCATTCCTGTTGACAGGCCAACAATGCCCCCGCCAATAATGATGTAATCATACATGATCCTCCACCCTTTCTCTTATTTATGATCAATCCCGCAGGCTTCTGCCAGTAATTCAATAATATGGACAACACGGACCTTGTCTTCAAGCCCTTCGCGCTTAACCCCGAGGCCCATCTGCAAATGGCATCCAGGGTTGGACGTGACGATGATGTCCGGCGAGATCTTTTGGACATGTTCCATTTTGGCATCAAGGATTTCCATGGATTCTTCGTAGTGGACAATATTATAAATCCCCGCCGATCCGCAGCACATATCCCCTTTCGGAAGCGGAACATATGTAATGCCTGGTATGCTTTCGAGGAGCTGAACGGGATCGTCCGCCACCTTCTGCACATTTAACAGATGGCAGGATGGCTGATAGGTCACAGCACCTGAGAGTTCCCGGCTGAAACTGATTCCGAGTTTGTTCAGTATTACACTTACATCCTTATTCTTTTGTGCGAACACCTTGGCACGCTCTGCCCATTCCGGATCATTTGCGAGAAGGTGATCATATTCAACGAGCATCGCACCGCAGCCGCCAATCGCATTAACCACATAATCAAAGTTCCCTTTTTCAAAAGCCGCAATATTTTCCTTCGCCAGTTTCCTGGATGTTCCCGTATCTCCGCTATGGTTCTGCAGCGCGCCGCAGCAGGTCTGTTCCTTGATCACAGTGACTTCACAGCCAGCATGCCTCAGCAGCTTGATGCTGAGGTCATTGATCTTGGCAAAAAACACATCCATAATGCACCCTGTAAAAAAAGCGACGCGGGCTTTCGGCTCACGCCGAAGGCTATGGCTGCCTGTTCTCAGCTGTTTATTTGGCATTTCCACAGGAGGTGCTATTTCTTCAAAAGCACGAAGCTGTTCGGGAAGAATGCCTAGCACCTTGCTTTTGCGGGCCAAGGTGTCCATACCCGTTTTTTGATAGGCCCGAAGTGAAGCTCTCATGGCTGACAGCAATTTTTTATTCGGCAATGCCTTCTGCAGAGCCAAGTTCTCCATGAATGGAGCTGGTGCTTCGGCAGCCTTTACTTCCTTAAATGATTCGAGAATTTTTCCATATTGCACATTCGTTGGGCATGCCGTCTCACAGGCGCGGCAGCCAAGGCAGAGCTCCATCGATTCTGTCATTTCATCGATGGTTATTTTTCCTTCCGCCGCCATTTGCACAAGATTGATCCGGCCCCGTGGAGAATGACTTTCTTTCCCCATGCTGGCGTATGTGGGACATGCTGGAAGACAATAGCCGCATTGGACACAGTCGAACGTTTCTTTATAGGCAAGCTGGCTAGTCATGGACTAACACCAGCTTTTGTCCTTTTGTCTCAGGAAAAATCTTGCCCGGATTCATAATGTTGTTCGGATCCCACGCTTTTTTCATTCGTTTCATCATGTCCAGTCCCGCTTCCCCAAGCTCCATCTCCATAAACGGCGCCTTCATGGTCCCGATTCCATGCTCGCCTGAGAGGGTTCCACCCAATTCAATCGCTGCTGTAAAAATCTCCTCTACTGCTTTTTCCACACGCTTCATCTCTTCTTTATCCTGCTTATCTGCAATGATATTCGGATGCAGATTTCCATCACCCGCATGGCCGAATACGACTAAGTCAATTTCATATTTTGCTTTGATTTCCTGAAGCCTTCTGAACATTTCAGGAATCTTGCTTCTTGGAATGGTAGCATCCTCGGAAATTTTCGTTGGCTTTTTCCTGACAATCGCAGGGGAAACGAGCTTTCTCGCTTTCCACAGGTTCTCGGCAGATTCCTCATCCCTAGCAATGATGGCTTTCCTTGCCCCGACGTCCAGGCACACCTGCTTCACCTGTTCGCTTTCATCCCTTATGGCAATTGGATGGCCATCAAGCTCAATCAGGATAATGGCATCCACATCTATTGGAAGACCGATCGGCTGAAACTCTTCCACCGCCCTGATGGAAGCCTGATCCATGATTTCCATTTTGGAAGGCAGGATGCCGGAAGTGAGCACAGCCGAGATCGCTTTTCCGGCATCAATAATGTCATCAAATATGACCATCATCGTCTGGGTGGCCTGCGGCCTTGGAATCAGCTGAAGGGTGGCCTCTGTGATGATGCCCAGCGTCCCCTCCGACCCAACGATCAGCTTCGTCAGGTCATAGCCTGTGACGTTTTTGACCGTCCGCCCGCCTGTTCGGATAACGTCCCCTTCTGGCGTGACGATCTCGAGGCCCAATACATAATCCTTCGTAACTCCGTACTTTAAACCGCGCGGCCCGCCGGCATTCTCAGCAAGGTTCCCTCCAATTGTAGAAACATGGGAACTGCTTGGGTCTGGCGGATACATCAGCCCATTCCGCTGCGCTTCACGGTCAATATCAGCTGTGATGACTCCGGGAGATACAATCGCAACGGTATCCTCCGGATCAATGATCAGCTTCTGTGTCCACCTGGAAAAATCAAGGACCATCCCGCCATGGACAGGGAGCGGGCCTCCACTTAGACTCGTTCCCCTGCCTCTTGGATAGACTGGTATTTTCATGTCATTGGCGAGCTTTACTATGCCTGCCACTTCCTCAGTCGAAACTGGCTGCAGGATGATCTCCGGAATATAGGCTCCAAATGAGCCATCGTATGAATAAGAAACCAGGTCTGCTTTTTCAAGCAAAACGCGATTTTCTGATCCCATGATGCTTTTCAGCCGCTCAACAATTTGTTCGGTGATCACAATGGCACCTTCTTTCCTTCCCCTTCGTTCACCTTCAATTTCTTTGTAACATTCTCAAGATGCACTCGCATCGCCTTTGCCGCTCTTTCTTCATCCTGTTCTTTAATAGCTGTAAAAATGCTCATATGCTCCTGAAAAACCTGTTCGCGCTTTGCCGGAAGACCCACATTCTTCTTAAGGGAAAAGGCAATTGCTTTTCGGTACAGATCATCGATATTTTCCATTACCTGTATCATGAAACGATTTTTCGTTGCTTCGATCAGGTGTTTATGAAAATTAACGTCTGCCAGATCGCCTAACGCTTCAGGATTCGTCAGCGTAATCTCAAATTGATCGAGCGCCAGTTTCATTTTTTCCAGATCGGCCTCATCACGACGCAAGGCAGCAATAGCTGCTGCCTGTGTCTCCATAATCCTCCGCATTTCCAATAGCTCAAAAATCTGTTCCACGGGGATATATTCAATCGCTAACGAACCAAGCATGTCTGCCATATTAACTTCTTTGACGAAGCTGCGGCCGCCTTGCCTGGATTCAATAATCCCGCTGGCAGATAATACGCTCAATGCTTCTCGAACAGGCGCACGGCTGACGCCAAACAGTTTGGCCAGCTCATTCTCGGATGGCATCGGCTCATTTGGCGGGAACTTGCCGTCTTTTATCATTTCCTTCAGCTGATCCAGCACCTGGGCCGAGATTTTTTTTCGTTCGATTTTCATGGATGTTAGCTCCTTATATGGTGATTTCGACTGAACTGCTTTTCTTTACTCTGATGATGTGGAAGAGAATCGCAAACACACAAAGCCCAAGTCCGGCAATATCTGTGATCATGCCTGGTTTAATCAGCATTAATGCCCCTGCAAACATTAGGAATCTTTCAAGTATCGTCAGCTTGGCATTCAGGTAATTTCCAAGCGAACTTGCTAGGGCGTAAATGCCCAGTGTGCTTGTGATGACCACTAATGCGACTGATAAAATGGATACCGTTTCTCCCTCTGCTGCCTGAAGCAGAATAATAGGGTTATAGGCAATCATGAACGGAATGATAAAGCCCGGAAGTGAAATTCTAAGCGCCTCCCATGATGTCTGCATCGCATTGGCGCCAGCCAGTCCCGCTGCGGTATATGATGCCAGAGCCACAGGCGGCGTAATGTTGGACAATGCACCAAACCAGAACACAAAGAAATGGGCAGCGATTGGATTAACGCCAGCCTCCACAAGTGCAGGAGCTGCCGTAACTGCAACGACGATATAAAGAGCTGTGGATGGGAGCCCCATACTTAAAACGATGCAGGTGAGCATGACGACGATTAAAATCAGCCAAAGCTGACCGCCCGTTAATTCGACAATATTATAAGCTAATGTAGATCCAATTCCTGTCATGGTGACAACGCAGATGATGATTCCGATAGCGGCACAGGCAATCCCGACTTGAATCGTCCCTCTTCCGCCTTCAATGAAAGCTTCAATTGTTTTAGAGATCGTGATTCTTGAAGATTTATCCTTTGCCAGCCAGCTCGCCACAATGACAGCACCGATTCCGGCAAATCCGGCAAATAGAGCTGTCTTTCCCATTAATAGTGTTGTGATGACAACGATGATTGGAATAAGCAGGACACCGCGTTCCTTCAGGATTTTGACGACATCCGGGATATTTTCTTTACTGATGCCTTTCAGGCCTTGCTTTTTCGCTTCAATATCAATGGCAAAAATCAGTGCGATATAGTAGAGAAAGCTTGGAATGATCGCTGCCAGGATGACCGTTGTATAAGAGATTCCAAGGAAACCGGCCATAATGAATGCGGCAGCGCCCATAATCGGCGGCATGATCATTCCGCCTGTTGAAGCAGCCGCTTCTACGGCACCGGCAAACTTAGGCTTAAGACCAATGGATTTCATCAATGGAATCGTAAAAGCTCCTGTTGTCGCGACGTTGGCCACTGCACTTCCGCTCAATGATCCTGTCAGTGCACTGGAGATGACCGCCACTTGGGCAGGGCCTCCACGCTTTCTGCCTGCAATGGAAAGGGCGAGATCATTGAAAAGCTGGGTGGCACCGCTGACAGACAGGAAGGCACCAAACAGGACGAACATGACGATGAACGTGGAGGCCGTCGAAAGTGTTAAACCCAGCACGCCCTCCGTCGTCATATAAAGACGGTACAGCAGGCGTTCCAGTGAAAAGCCGGCATGCCCGAAAATCCATGGGAAGTAGGTGCCAAACAGGGCGTATACAATAGCGCCTCCACACAGGATCGGGATAAAGATCCCAACTGCCCGTCTTGAAGCTTCCAGGAGGACGATGATCGTTATGGCTCCAAAGATATAATCAATCATAATCGGCTGGGAGCCCCGGTCCACATGAATCGTTGTGTAATTCAGGAGCAGGTAGCCAAGACCTGCAATGGCAAGCGCCGCAAATACGTAATCAGGGGCTGTAAACCTTTTTTGATTGGAAGATTTTCCGGCCGGATAATAGAAAAAAGTCATAACCAGCAGGATGCCCAGGAAAATCAGGTTTCTATAAATCTCTTGAATATTGGATAATCCATTCGAATAAATAGCAAAAACAGAAAACAAAACAGCAATGATGGCAGCCGCTTTTTTGTATGGACCCTCCAGCAGCCGCATGCCGCCGCCTGCTTCTTTATCCAGATTGGCTGGCTGTACAATGGGTTCGGTTGTTGATTTTGTCATCGATTTCCCTCCTTTATTTCGCTTCCGGCGGAATTAGATTTTCAGGTATATCAAGACCTGCTTCTTTAAAATATCTGTAAGCTCCGGCATGCAATGGAACAGATACTCCATCAAGGGCGGTTTCCAGTGTCATTTCCTTGGCAGAGCTATGAACCTCATACATTTCATCCAGATTTTCATAGAGCGTTTTGGTTAAAACATAGATTGTTTCTTCGTCCATTTCTTTTGTTGTGGATAAAAGGTTCGGCTGGGCAATGGTGTTGATATCTTCGTCAATACGCGGATATGTTCCTCCAGGAATCACATAGCGGTACCAGCTGTCAGATACTGCATTAATGGCATCCAGCTGCTCGTCAGTTACTTCCAAAATCGATGCTTTCACATTACTTGCATACATATCTGTTACAGCGGAAATCGGAATACCTGCCGGAAGGGAACCTCCATCCAATCTCCCATCGCGCATCGCGGAAACCGTGTCACTGTAGCCAAGATACTCAGGAGAAATATCCTTTTTCGTGAGCGCAAGGCCTTCCATCATCACGACTGTAGATTGCTCCGTACCGCTTGCCTGCGGCCCTACAGAAAATTGCGTTCCTTTTATATCGTCGATAGTTCCGCTTTCGATCTTGCTGTTCATCAGCACAAAATGCTCCACATTTGGCCAGAGCATGGAGATCGTGCGCAAATCCTCATAGCGCTTTCCTTCAAAGGAGCCATCACCGGCATAGGCCTGGGACGAAATTAACCCCTGAAGAATGGCGAGCTGTGCTTCCCCTTCACGAAGCAGTTCAATATTTTCAATGGAGCCGGCTGAAGACTGGCCGCTCGCCTGGATTTTCTCTCCTTTTAAATGGCTGCTCCAAATATTAGCCATTCCAACCCCAATCGGGTAATATGTACCTCCTGTTGAAGCAGTGGCAACGGATACGAACTTTTTATCCTTGTTCTCGGCCGCTGTCCGCACGCCAACAATGGCAATGAAAACAAGTGTCAGAACCGATATGATAATCTTCCACTTTTTTTGAATCATAAAATCCTCCCTTTCCATTAGAAATGTAAGCGCTTTTTCAAACTTGTATTACAAGTATACAAGATTACAGGATTAGAATTCAATTAAAATTCTGATTTTTTGTTTTATTCCGTGAAATTTTATGGGCCCTTCTTGATATTTCAGGGTTTTTAAATGTTAAAATAGGATATTTTACCTGGCAGAAGTACAAAAAAAGAAAGGCCCATTTTCTGTGTTCAGAAAATGGCCTTTCTTTTATAACAGCTTACCCATATAGTATTCATCGACAAATTCACCGTTTATCAAAAGCGAATGTTTCTTAGTGCCTTCAATCTGGAATCCCGCCTTTTTGTAAAGGGCGACTCCTGCCTGATTACGGATAACAACTGTAAGTTCCAGCCTGTGGATATCGTGTTTACGCGCCCAGCGGTCAAGCTCTTCAAACAGCTTGGTGCCGATGCCCTGGCCTCTGTGTTCGCTGAGGATACCGGCAACGAGATAGGCTGAGTGCTTATTTCTCCTTGCCGCACCGCCAATTGCCATTACAAAGCCGATCAATCGGCTATCTTTTTCCGCGACGATGATGGTCGAATGATCTTCTTTTTGAATGGCTTCAATTCTTTTTCCTTGTGCCTCGGCTGAGGTCTTCCTTTCACCTGGCTCGAAAAGCATGTAGTCTGATTCGTTTTCTGCTTGTGTGATCAGGCCGGCCAGCGCCTCGGCGTCTGCTGGTTTTATATGGCGGATAATCATGGGGATTTCTCCTTTTTGCTATTTTTTCAAAAGCCCTTCAACAAAATCTTTCAAAACATGTACACCATGTACACAGTCATTTAATGATGTCCATTCCCGCGGATTGTGACTGATGCCATCCCTGCTGCGGACGAACAGCATGGCGGCTGGCATTTCCGTGCCGACGATCATCGTGTCATGGCCGGCTCCGCTCGGAATATAAACAGGATTAATATTGAACTTAGTCAGGGATTCTGCTATACCTGCCTGCAGACTTTCATGAATTGGCAGAGGTTTGATTTTGGCATTCAGCTTCATTTGCACACCAATACTTCGTTCCTCTGCTATTTTCACCGCTTTGGTCTTAATTTGATCAAGCAGCTGATCCCGGGTTTCTTCAAAAATATCCCTGATATCAACGGTTAGTATTACTTTCTGGGCAATGACATTGAAACCATTTGGATGCACGTTCAGCTTGCCGACAGTGGCAACAGCTGTATCACTGACCTGCTTTGGAAATTTCTCAATGGCAGCTACAAACAATGAGGCAGCCACCAGCGGATCTTTTCGTCCAGCCATCGGCGTATTTCCTGCATGTCCAGCTTCTCCTGTAAAGGTAACCTCCAGCGAGGCTGGCCCTGCAATGCCTTTTACCACTCCAACTGGCTGATTCTCTCTTTCCAGCACCTTCCCTTGCTCAATATGGACTTCCACAAAGGTTTCGATTTCACGTCTGTTTTCTCCTGCCTTTAAGCACGCTTCCGCACTGCTTCCATATTCGTTCAATACGTCGCGAAACGATTTGCCATTCTCATCCCGCAGGCTATCCATTTCTTCCGGCTTCAGTTGACCCATAAATGCCCGGCTGCCTGTTAAGCTGCTCTTGAATCTCGAACCCTCTTCATCTGAGAAAATCACAACTTCATACGGCTTCTCTGGTATGTATCCTGTTTCTTTCCATGACTCTACGACCTCCAAAGCCGAAAGAACACCCAATGGCCCATCAAAGTGCCCTCCATTTGGAACACTGTCAACATGGGAACCCGAAGCGATTGAAGGTCCTTCCGTGTTTCCTTCCAATCTGCCGAATACATTTCCTGCTCCATCTGCCGTCACAGTAAGACCAGCGTTTTTCATCCACTTGATTACTAGCTCTTTTGCTTTTTTCTCTTCGGCAGAATAGCCTGGGCGTGTCACCCCGCCACTATCCAAGAGGCCTATCCTTGAAAGCTCATCAAGTCTTGAGGCCAATCTTTCACCGTTTACACCTGAGTGGGTTAGTTCCTGGTCATAATCTTTTATTAACTGTTCATAAAGGTTCATGCTATTCACTCTTTCTTATTTGTTTTTTCTCTGTGAGATTAATAGATTGTTGATGGAACGCGAAGTGACCGATATATCGGAAAACCGGCCGATAAAATGGCATTTTTGACCGATATATTTTGAGGCAGTGCTAAAAAATGACAGATGCAGAGCAAAAAGCCCGGCAGATATCCGCCTGCCAGGCCGCAATTCATTAAATAATTCCCTGCATACGTAAAATAATCTCAGCAATAACTGCAGATCCGATGAAGGTTCCGAAAAACACGAAGACTGCAACAATAATGCTTCTCCAGCCCAGCTTGGAAAAATCAGCCCAGTTCTTTCCGATTGAGATGCCTGCATAAGCCAGAATTGGGGTAGCAAGAGCCAAAATATTGACCTGGGTTGTCCATTCGACAACATATTCAGATCCTGGTACTCCTGGAATGGAAACGATGATTCCGATAATCCCGATATATCCGACGCTCGGGATATTGCCTGGCAGCACTTTTTCAAGAATCAGTCCGAGCACACTGATGACAATTAATACAAGCATGCCTGGAATGGCTGCAGACGGCAGGATATCGTAGCCTACCCAGTTGCCTATCAGCGCCGAAAGACCGAATATGCCTAAAATCAGGAACCACTCTGTTATGTTTTTAAGCATGGATATCTCCCCCTTTTTCCGCAGCCTTTTTCTCTTTACGCTTCATCATGATGCTGTACAGCTTTTCAGTAAGAGGCAATCCAATGAAAATACTTGCATACAGCCCTGTAGAAAGTGAAAGCAGGTTACTGGCGCCTGCGAAGGCAACAATCTGCGCCTCCATTTCAGGGAAGGCAGCGACAAGCGATCCACTGGCAGCAGCCATCATGCTGCCGCTTCCCACCCCTGATGCCATCGCGAAAGACAGCGGATGGAGCGGGGTAATGGTGGCCAGAAATCCGGAAATCAATCCCAGGAAGGCAGCACCAAACACAGTACCGAAAATATAAATTGCCATTACTCCTCTGCCTTCTGGCGAATCAAATCCGTATTTATTCATAATCAGCCCGACGTTCGGCTCCCGGCCAATCGAGTGGGTCATGCCAATGGCTTCTCTTTTAAAGCCAAGAAAAATGGCCACTGGCAGTGCAAATAAGATCGTTCCCAAGTTACCAAGTTCCTGCAGCAATAATGATGGCCCTGCCGCAATGATTGCCTCGATTTGCGGCCCAATTGTTACGCCAATTTTCGCAATTAAAAGAGTAACCCCAAGCACGATGAGGGGCTCTGCATTTTTAGCCTGTTTTTCCTTAATAAGCGGAGTGAAATAAAGACCCAGCCCCAGGAAAAAAGCATAAAGCATAGGCAGCAGCAGAATAACCCCTGCGCCAACTTTAAAGCTGATCTGTCCAATCGCTTCGGTGGCCGCAACCAGAACCAGCACAACGGCATGCAAGCGCCAATCTTTTAAAATTTCTGTCTTTTCGTTTTTCATGTTCTCCCCCCTGGATTAAAAGATTACTAGATAGATCCGCACACGGCGGAAGAATCAAGCTTGCCCTTCCCTTGCTCCATCGCCTTTTCATAGATATCGCACACCAGCTGGCCCAAAGGAGAATCTTCGCTATAAAATTCAGCTGTGTCTTTGTATAAGTGAATATCCTTATTCATGTGCTCCAGGCTGAACAGCACATTCTCGTATGTATCCTGAAGGATATTTTCACCGAATACGGTCAGCACGCGATTATGCGCAGACCCGCTTTGAATGACTTCCGCCAGCTGAGACCGGCTGACACCTGCTTTCTCGCCCACTGCAAGGACCTCCCCCAAGCCTGCAGTCGTTAAAGCAACCAGCATATTATGGCACAGCTTTGCCACCTGGCCTGATCCTGAAGGGCCGAGCAGAAAGATATCCTTTCCTACGCTCTCCAGGACCGGGCGAATGTCCGGCAAATATCTATCGTCTCCCCCAACCATTATGGTCAACGTACCGGCATCAGCACCCTTAGGTCCCCCGCTTAACGGACAGTCATAAAAATGGATGCCTTGCTCCTTTGCAGCCTGATTCAACTCCTGGGCTGTTTTTGGGTCAATGGTGCTCATATCCAGCACGAAACTGTGAGGCTTTAAAGCAGGAAAGACTCCGCTTCCACCCATCATAACATCTCTCACAATACTTGGTCCAGGCAATGAAGAAATTACTAGATCCGCCTGTCTTGCTGCCTCGAATGGAGAAGGCTGGGGAATGGCCCCCAGCGTCTCGCATTTCGCCAGTGCATCCTGACTTGGATCATAAGCAAACACCTTATACCCGTTTTTGATTAAATTTTTCACAATACCCTTTCCCATGGCCCCGCAGCCAATTACTCCTATGTTTTTCATCCTCTCCCTCCTCAAGGTTTTATATAAACTGTTTTTGTATCAAGCCAGAAATCCAATGCGGTGCTGCCCTGTTCACGCGGCCCAATGCTGGATGTTTTTTTGCCGCCAAACGGGAGCTGGTTTTCATAATGGTTGGATGGGATATTCACATGCGTGACCCCTGTTTCAATTTTCCGGACAAAATCGAATGCCTTCTGAAGGTCATTTGTAAAAATGGCGGATGACAAGCCAAATTCCGTATCATTTGCAAGCTCAATCGCCTCTTCGTAAGAATCCACTTCCATCACAGCCACAACCGGCCCGAAAATCTCTTCCTGGGCGATTGTAAAATCCTTCGTAACCTTACTGAAAACAGTCGGAGCGACGAAATAGCCCTTCGCCATATCGCCATCTGTCAGCTGCTTTCCGCCATATTCGAGCACCGCTCCTTCTTCGATGGCGCTATTCACATAATGGAGATACGTATTCATTTGATGCTTATTCGCAACCGCACCGTTGTCATTTCCTTCCCGAACCCCATCGCCAACCTTTACTTGCTTTGCTTTTTCAACCAGCAGCTCAATGACCTTTCGTGAAATGGACCGGGGCACAATCACGCGGCTGGTTCCCGTACAGCTTTGGCCGTTATTATAAAACCCGCTGATGACCACGCTCTGGACAGCCTCTTCCAGATTGGCATCCTCCAGAATAATTGTCGCATTCTTCCCGCCCATTTCAGCCTGCATTTTTCCGCCATGGGCTGTCACAAGCTTGCCAAGATGGATGCCGACATCGGAGGAGCCTGTAAACGAGACTGCCTTAATTTCCGGATTGGTTCCAAGCTCTTCTCCCACGACAGAACCCGGGCCCGTGATCATATTCAGCACGCCCGCTGGCATTCCAGCCTTTTCAAACAGCTCGACTACCTTCACTGCGATTAGAGACGTATCGCTTGCAGCCTTATAGATGATCGTATTTCCAGCCAGCATGGAAGGTGCAATTTTATAAATGGCGATTCCGAGCGGAAAATTAAATGGCGTAACAACAGCCACCACTCCCAGCGGCTCCTGTATCGTGCAGGCAAAGGTTTTCGGATCAATCGCAGGCACGGTTTCACCTGAAATCCGATTCGCCTCGCCGCTGAAATGCTTCAGAGCCTGAACCGTTGCATCCACTTCCTTTCGGGCTGCCCCGATCGTTTTGCCGACTTCCTTCGTAATGATTTCTGCTAATTCCTCTTTTTCCTGCTGGATGAGAAAAATCAGTTTAAAAAGGATGTCCCCCCGGCTGATTGGAGATGTATTTTTCCATTCAGGAAAAGCCTTCTTTGCACTCTCGATTGCTTTTTGCACATCAATCTCATTCGATTTCTGAAAGTAACCCAGTACCTCATCTGTATTGGCTGGGTTCACACTCGGATACGTTTCCCCTGTCACTGAAGGTACCCATTCCCCGCCAATATAATTGTAAAAAGTTTCTGCACCGGCATTGACGGCCACTGTTTTCTGGCTATTAACCTCTGTACTCATCCAATCTCTCCTTATCATAACAAGTTTAGGTTATTATAATATTTTGAATATTCGATGTACATGTGCCAACAGCCAAATAATCCTTCTTTTCTTTGTGACTAGCACCAATTATGGGTTTAAAAAATCAAAGACCTGGAATGCCAGGACCACTGTAATCCAATCTTCTTTCCGGGAAAAATCCAGCTGCAGTTCACTCTCGATTTTTTTAAGCCGGTAGGCAAGGGTATTGGGATGAATATGCATCTCTTCTGCTGTTTGTTTATGGCTTTGATTATTTGCCAGAAAGGCTTGCATCGTTTTTAAGTATTCAGGCTCCATTTTTAAAAGAGAGCCTATTTTATCGGAGACAAATTTATTCAGCAAGCTGCGGTCGGTGTTGAGCCACAGTCTTTCAGCACCAAGCTCAGAATAAGTGATGTAGGTTTTGTGCTGATGGTTTTTGGCAAATGATAAAGCCTCGGCAGCTTCCTGATAAGTATCTGTCATATCTGTTAAAGCAACCTCTCTGCCCAAACCAATGACAGCTCTGCTCACTTTTCTCTGAATATCATCAGCTAGAGACTGGTCATACCGTTTTCGACCATTCACTAGAAGTGCAATGATTTGGTTTGATTTCGTAAAAACGATTGAGGTTTCACAGTATTTCATGATGATCTGCTCAATCGAGCGGATGAGTTTTTCTTTTTGAAGGATGGAGGCTGCATCCCATAAAAAACCAGACTTGCAGTCCACCATCATACAAGCGATGCTGCTTTTCTCATTCATGCGGAACTTTTCCAGAATCCTTGCATTCAGGCGTCCGCCATTGATCAAATCATGAAAGGCCTCTTCCCTTAGGTGCATTTCCTTTTCAAAAAGCGTATTCTGCCTGACAAACTCCAGTGACAAAGCCGTTGAAGCATGCTCAAGAGCAGCCTTCTGGATATTCGTCAAACGTTCAACCGGCCCATCAAGAAGGAAATATCCGAAAAGCTCGTTGGAGTTTATAATCGGAAAAGAACTGGATGGATTTATTGGTGACTCTGCAAAGATGACAGGGGAGCCCAAAATGTGACTGATGGTATCCAGGATATACGAAGTCCCCCTTCCCTCCAGCAGAATCTTCGTAAATTTCCGGTGGATATCAAGGGATTGGCTCAGTTCCTCATTTTTCCGCCTTACTTCTTCGTAAAGCTTCGAGTTCATGATGGCAATAGCCGCCTGGTCTGCCACCACCTCCAGCACTTGAAAGTCAGCTTCAGTAAACTGTACATCCTTGTCGAAGTTATCCACCACAAGCACACCGATGCAATTCTCCTTATAAACCAATGGGACAACGATACCGCTCTTTACTTCACGCCGGTAGACTCCATTAAAAAAATGAACATAATTTGTCTCAGACATACGGCTCATATGCTCCCTGAACTCAGGTCCTGATGCAATGACGCCCTTTTTAGTCAGAAATACCTGTCCCGTCAAGGATTCACCAGACTCAAACTTCACCTGGCTCATAAAGCCTGTCTCCACCCCAACCCCGCTGGAAAAATGCAATAATCCATCTTCCTTTAACGTGTAAAGAATGGTCGTGTCAGCATGGTCTACTAAATCAAAGGCAGCTTGCACCAGCCTCTTTAGAATCTCCTCCAGGTCAAGAGACTGGGTTAAACTGCGGTTTATTTCCAGAAGGCTTGTGATTTTGTCCTGCATGATGGTCATGGCTGTTCTCCTATCTAATAAGTTTCGTGAAATTCACTCAAGGACATTACAATCTATATTGCTGCAAACTATCTATTTTTCTGCCAAACTCCCATCCTTATTCCTTCTTTTCCTGACTTCATCCATTTTCCCGTAAAAACTCTCCTCCAAGTCAATGCCAAAGAAGTTATAGAATTTAATCAGATAGGCCAGGCAGTCTGCGAGTTCTTTGCCAAGTTCTTCTTTTACTTGATCACTAGCTAATTGAAAGGCCAGTTCTTCATCCATTCCTTCTTCGGCATATTCGCGGACAAGGTTAAAGGCCTTGCGCAGCTCTTCAGCAACCTCCGCTACTTCGGTTGTCAGCAGCATATAGTTATTTAATAGGGAATCGCGGCTCCTGGCATAATTCTCATTGCTGATCTCCCAGCCCATCTCTTTTTGATACTCTCTCATAAAGCTTTGCAATTCTTTCAATCTATTAACACCTCTTCGATATATTCGACAGATTTCGGGTGGTGCCTGTCAACCACTTATCTTTCTATTGTCCGGGCCAATACCGCCCCGGCAATGAGTCCCCAAACGGGTGCGCTGATATGGAGAAAGCTTATGCCTGACAAAGTGACGATGAAGGCTGCGAGCGCGCTTAGCCGGTAGCGGTTTTCAGAGAAGCCCATTTGCAGGCTGGAATGCAGGACGCCGATCAGAGCGAACCCGGCCAGCAATGAAACGAAGGCCTGCGGAAGCGACTGGATAAAGGGCACGATTTTCCAGGCAAATATGCCGAAAACAATCGTAATAGCACCTGAAACAACAGCTCCCATATACCGCTTTTCCTTAGGCCCTGAATCCGGCCCGGCACAGATGGCGCTCATCATGCCGGCGATATTGGCACACTGGCCGCCAAAGAAGCTGGTGATTATGGAGAAGGCGCCGCTTGACGAGACGATTTTACGAATAGGCGGCTTGAAATCCTCACTTTCCAGTGCCCCAATTCCTGGCGCAGCGTCATTGCTCAATATCAGCATCGCAAGCGGCAGGGCAATCGTCACAAACCCCATCCAGCTGAATTCCGGTACTTGAATAGATGGCAGGAAATAAGCAATCTCCTTAGCCGGATTTAAATCAGCTGTCAAATACAATACCGCAAAGGCAATCGCGACGGCCGCGAGCACAGGCGGGAACTTCTTCACATATCTCGTAAAAAGCAGAAAACTGATTAAAGCCGCTCCCCCGATAACAGGCATTTCCTGGATGGCCGGTACGAGCTTCACGACATAGCCGGCAACCAATCCGCCAAGCATGGATGCGATGACTTCTTTCGGCACCCAGCCAATGATTTTTGTAAACAGCCCTGAAATGCCAACCAGAAAAATCAGCAGCCCGGACATCACATACCCGCCTATCAGTTCTTGATACGAATATTGGGCAGTCACAGTCGCCAAAAAGGCCGCTCCAGTAATCGAATGCCCTCCTGTAATGGGAATCCTATATAGAAGCGGCAGGAGGATGCTGTATACACCCCCGAAAAAATAAACCGCAAACATCCAGTTAATCGTCTGCTGATCAGTAAATCCCCCTGCTGACGCAGCCTGTAAAATGATCAGGGCCGGCCCCGTCATAACCAGTGTGCTTGCAATGATTCCAGATGAAATGTTTTCCGCTGTCAGATCCCTTAAGAACGAACCCTTCTGTACTTCTTGACTGTATCCGCTATGCCTTTCCTTCGGCAAACCCATTTTTCCTGCCCCCGACTTCCGATTATTTTACTTACTATCATGATTTTAAATAAGGTAATTGTCAAACTATTTCGCATTCAGAAGTGTTGACAAAAAAAAGACCTCCTAAGAGGCCCCTAACTCATTCCGAATAAAATAAACATTTAAGACTTGCTTCAGGGATTGATCGATCTGCACCCATTCATCCAGCTTATAGGTATTCAGCACTTTTGCCAGGTTTGGCTTAATGCCAATCAATTTAATGATGCTGCCTGTCATGAAGTTGAGCGTTTTAAGCAGCTGGGTGAATTTCTCAATGCCTTTTCCTTCAATTTCCCCAACCGCCGTCAGATCAAAGAGAATTTCTTCATATTCGCCGGCAAAAACGGCTTTGAGACAGCTTTCGGAAATAACGTTTATTTTATCTGCTGTAATATCCCCAAATAAAGGAATCATGCAGAGCGTTTCCGACAGCGGAATAAACGGCCCGGACAGCTGATTTAAGCGGATCAGCACCTGCTCCAGCTCTTCTTTTTTCTCCAGAAGTTCAAAGTCAGTTGAGGACAGGCGCTGCTGCAGCTGCATCAGCTTATCCATCAAGTTTTCATTAGAGCTGTCTTTTGGCAAGAATAGCATATTGGCATAACCCTCGCTGTCCCATTGAATATGGACCTCAAATAAAGATAGCGGTGTTTCCCTGGTCTTCATATTCAGTTCCAGCTTCACAGGATCCAGCCCAGGCTCCCAGCTGTACTGAATCAGCTTTTCTATGCTTTCCTCATCGATGATTCCTTTTAAATGCCCCTCGCTCAGGTCAAAGCTTTCCCGTGCTATGCCAGAGTAGCTTACTATTTTTCCGTTCCTGTCAGCTTTTAAAAACGCAAGCGGAAGCGGCTGATCAAAATATTGCATTTTGCTGTCCTCCCGCTTCATTGTTTTGCAGCCATTCCTTTGTTTCCGGCAAATCCTTTAGAATGACCGTATGATCGGAGCAATAAGGAAGCAGGTCATACTTGCCGGCTAAGCGCCCGCCAAGAAGAACAGCCGGCTTATGCGTCAGCTTGGCAAAGGCTTCGGCATATTCCTTCAGCTTCGGCAGGTGATAGACGATGCTGACCGATAGACCGATTACACTCGGCTTCCAGTCCTTTGCCGTTTTCAGTGCATATTCCAAAGGAAGGCTCGGGCCAAAGTACTTTGTCTCCCAGCCGTGCTCTTCAAAAAGGCTGTTGACCATTTTCAGGCCAATATAATGCTGTTCCCCATCCAGGCAGAGAAACATGGCTTTTTGGTTTGATTGTCTTTTTTCCTGCCGGTATGCGAGCTTTGAGAGGACAAAATCACATGTTGCTGTTGCCAGATGTTCATCTGCCACAGTGATTTGATTCGTCTCCCATAGGTGGCCGATGTGCTGCATCGCAGGTGTAATCAGATTTTGATAAACTTCAAGGCGCGATAGCTGCGGTTGCTTTTGAATGTTCTCCCAAACTTTCGCAGAATCACCTTGAAGCAATAAGGAAGCGAGTGTTTCAGCGTGGTTCATCTTACACTCCTCCCTTAACAGGTTCACCTTTCAAAACAGCAATGGCTTCCGCCAGATAAAGATGGAATCTCTCTGCCTTTTCAGGAGAATCGTTATCTTCAGCCAGCACAGCCTGAATGATTTCGAAATTGTCGATCAGATGCCGGGTATTCATCCCATGCTTCTTTAAAATGCCATCAAGCCATACGGCATAATCAGTGAAAAAAGCAGATTGGTTCAGCTCATACGCTGTCTCGAGATGCTTCATATGATGATGGTTATCTTCGCGGCACTTCTCTTTTCCTTGTTCGCCAAACCGCTCCAGCAGGAAAGGCTCGCGTTCATAGATCTTTTCGGTTACATGGTTTACGATCTTTTCAAAGCTCACTTAGCCACCACCTTGAATTGCGAAACTTTTGGAACCACTGCTGCCAGTTCCTGATCCGGATACTTTTTCTCTAAATCATGGATTCTCTTAAAATCCTCGCTGCGAACCCAATTTAAATAATTTTCCTTTGTATCAAAGATGAGCTGCACCGTCAGTTCGCCAGGGCGCTTATCATTCTGCAGCAGCAGAAAATCGATAAACCCCTCCGCCTGATCGACCGACCGCGAGCGATTTTTATATATGCTAATGACTTCCTCTGACTTTTCGTCGGGTACGTCAAATGTTGAAAAGACTGTATACATGAACTCTCCTCCAAACTTGGGAGTTTTCTGTTTTTTTTTCAGTATAACATACTGATTGGGATTGTCATTTTGGAAGGGTTATAGGGAATGGCTGAAGTTTTTTGTTTGCTGGAGGAATAACTGAAGCTTTTTCGTCGTTATTTTGGATGATTAACTAGCATTTTCTCGCTGCTCTCCACATTTTCCTCTATAATCCGCTTGATTAGCTACCATTTTCTCTACTCTCTCCACGTTTTCGTCGTTAATCCGGTTGATTAGCTACCATTTTTCTACCTCTCTCCACGTTTTCGTCGTTAATCCGGTTGATTAGCTACCATTTTTCTACCTCTCTCCACGTTTTCGTCGTTAATCCGCTTGATTAGCTACCATTTTCTCTACTCTCTCCACGTTTTCGTCGTTGATCCGGTTGATTAGCTACCATTTTCTCTACTCTCTCCACGTTTTCGTCGTTAATCCGGTTGATTAGCTACCATTTTTCTACCTCTCTCCACGTTTTCGTCGTTAATCCGGTTGATTAGCTACCATTTTTCTACCTCTCTTCACGTTTTCGTCGTTAATCCGGATGATTAACTACCATTTTCTCTACTCTCTCCACGTTTTCGTCGTTAATCCGGATTATTAGCTACCATTTCTCCTCCTCTCTCCACGTTTTCGTCGTTAATCCGGTTGATTAGCTACCATTTTTCTACCTCTCTCCGCGTTTTCGTCGTTAATCCGGTTGATTAGCTACCATTTTTCTACCTCTCTCCACGTTTTCGTCGTTAATCCGGTTGATTAGCTACCATTTTCTCTACTCTCTCCACGTTTTCGTCGTTGATCCGGTTGATTAGCTACCATTTTCTCTACTCTCTCCACGTTTTCGTCGTTAATCCGGATGATTAACTACCATCTTCTCTCCTCTCCCCACTTTTCGTCCTTAATCCCCCTTCTTCTCAGCCTCAAGCCCGATGCCAAGATATGTCTCTGGCTCGTTATGACTCGAGTTAATCCCGGTTAAGATAGTATTTGTAAGAATTGTTAAGTTTTTCCTGCAAACAAGATCATATTTTGCCGAATTAGGTCGGTCGAATTATTGGAAAATTAAAGAAAGAGCAGTTATTAATACCTATTTTCCTCTGTATAAATAGGTCTTGGGTGCAAATTTTCACTATTAGGGAGTAAGGAGACTGTTTATGAAATTATTAAAAATGATTGTGCAGAGAAAGATTTTGGTTGCCCTTATGACGGTGCTGATTTTGGCCATCGGCAGCTTTTCCATTATCGAATTGGATAAAGAGCTGATGCCGCCGGTAACGATGGATGGCGCTTATGTGGAGGTCAATGCCGGTGAAATGGCAGCTATTGAAGTGGAGCGATCGATAACCAACCCCCTGGAGCAGCAAATCAGGGGGATTGAGGGAGTAGAATCGGTTGACTCCACATCGGCGATTGGACGGAGCTCACTTCAAATTACGTTTGAACAGGGTCGGGGCGATGAACTTTTTAAAGAAGTAGAAACGGCTGCAAACGCCGCTAAAGGTGAGAATGCCGCGATCACGGATGTTACTTCAGGGCAGTATGGGACCACGCAAAGCTATGAATTCTATATGGATGTATCCGGCGGCAGCATGGAGGATATGACCGCTTTTGCCAAAAAGGTTCTTGAACCGCGCCTGGAAGCATTGCCGGAAGTCCGCGACGTATCGCTTGCAGGAGTTCAGGAGCACGAGGTAATCATTGAACTGGACCGCAGCAAATTGGCTGAAAAAGGGCTGGATTCTACAGCTGTGATTGGTGCGATTCAGCAGGTTAACAGCGAAGCCACACTGGGAGAACTCAGCAGGGATGCCAGCTCTCCTTCCCTCCGCTGGAATACGAAGCTCGAAAATGTGGAGGATGTACAGAATATTAAAATCCCATCACCAAATGGATTTGTTGATTTGAAAGATGTTGCAGATGTTCAATTTCAGCCGATTGAAAGCTCATCGTTCGTCTGGAAAAACGGAACAAAGGATTTCATCTTTGTCCAGGTTGGCCGTGCTGCTAATGCCACGCAAATTGAAATGGCAGCTGCGGTCCGCGATGAAGTGAAAAACATCCGCGAAGACGGGCTGGTAAAAGGCTTTGAGCTGAACGAAATGGTGGCACAGGCAGATTATGTGCAGGAATCAATTGATGGCGTGACCGGCAACATTTTAACCGGCGGCGTCATTGCCATTGCCATTCTTTTAATCTTTTTGAGGAATGTAAGGGCCACCTTTATCATCGGACTGTCGATCCCCACTTCCATCCTTCTGACGTTTACGGCGATGTGGGTTTTTGATTACAGCTTTAATATCCTGACCCTGATTGGGCTTGGCCTGGGGATCGGGATGATGGTGGATTCTTCGATTGTCATCATTGAATCCATCTATCGAAAAAAGGAACAGGGACTTGGCAGGCTTGAGTCCGTTTTGGAAGGAACGAAAGAGGTTTCATCAGCAGTTATTGCTTCGATGCTCACTACGATCGTGGTATTCCTGCCGATCGGCCTCATTGGCGGCGATGTGGGTACATTCATGATCATGCTGTCTGCAGTTGTAGCCATTACACTCATCAGTTCGGTTATTGTCTCGTTTACTTTGATCCCTTCGCTTTCAGAAAAATTGCTGAAACTGCCCAAGCCGAAGAAGGAGCGCAAAGAAGGGCCGATTATGCGCCTTTATAGCCGGATTGTGGCCTGGACCATCCGGAAAAAGCGGTACAGTTTTGCAGTCATTGCGATTTTCTTCCTGATGTTTGCCGGTTCATTAACGCTTGTGACGAAAATTCCGATGACGATTATGCCGGATATGTTTAACCGCTACACAGAGCTGATGGTTGACCTGGAAACAGGTATTTCTGTTGAAGATAAAGAAGACATCGCTCAAGGAATCAATCAGAAACTACAGTCGATTGAAGATGTAGAGTCCAATTATGTCATGGACAGCGGCGGCATGTTCTATGCAATCATCAATATGACAAAAGGCGATGACATTTCAAGAGAGCAAAAAGATGTCAATGAAGATATTATGAAGCAACTTCGCAGCCTATCGGATTCCCTTCCGGTTAAAAATGTCCAGAGTGCGATGTCGGCTGGCGGCGGATCACCGGTCCAGGTGAATATTACGGGCGAAGATTTTGCAGATCTGCAGAAGCTTACCGGTGATTTTTCTGAGGAGCTCGAAAAGATTGACGGCATCGTCGGTGTGACCAACTCAATGGAGCGTACGTCTGAGGAGCAGGTTGTTGTATTAAAAGAAGAAGCGATTGAAACGGCAGGCTTAACCCAGCTGCAAATCAGGCAGTTTATTGAGCAGGCGTTCATGGAAATGCCTGTCGGGGAAATGTCCATGAATGAAGAAAATGTGCCGCTTGCCTTGAAATGGGCTGAGAAGACAGATTCCAGGTCAGATCTTCTGGATTTAAAGGTTCCAACTGCCCAGGGCGAGAAAGCATTATCTTCCTTTATTGAATTGAAGAGTGTAGATACACCAAATGAAATTTCCCATCATGACGGGGAGCGCTTCATCTCCATTTCTGCTGATATTGAAGGCAAGGACCTTGGTGCCGTGAACCGGGATGTCCAAAAGCTGATCAATGATTTTGATGCACCTGCTGGCTATAGCGTGGCAGCTGCCGGGGATCTTGAACAGCAGCAGGAATTAATCATGGATATGGTGTTTGTTTTAGCAATTGCGATTTTCCTTGTGTACCTGGTGATGGCTGTCCAATTTAACCACCTTGGCCATCCGCTGATCGTCATGTCTGTCATTCCGATGACCATCGTCGGCGTCATTCTCGGTTTGTTTCTGACACAGATGGAGCTTAGCGTAATGTCAGGAATGGGAATTGTGATGCTGATTGGGATTGTGCTCAATAACGCCATCCTGCTGATCGACCGTACGAATCAGCTCCGCCTGGAAGGCTTCTCTGTTGAAGTGGCCCTTCTGGAAGCAGGCAAAAACCGGATCCGGCCGATATTCATGACTACCCTGACAACGGTTGGCGGAATGCTGCCCCTTGCCCTTGCATCGGGAACTTCCGGCAACTATCAGGCGCCAATGGCAACGGTCATTATTTCCGGCCTGCTGTTTGCGACCTTTATCACGCTGCTGCTGATCCCGGCGGTTTACCGCTTGTTCACAACATCCAGCCTCCGCTTTGGCTGGCTGAAGAAAAAGCAAGAAAAGAAAAGCAGCGATGTTAAAGTGATTCCTGAGACCATTAAATAACATACTTCCGCCCCCTCAAATACTGAGGGGGCTTTTGCGGATTTTCAAGCACTATGGACAAGGGCTCTTTCCTTCTGTTTTTTCCTTCATATATTAGTAGGAGAGAAAGGAGTGAATCCCATGTGCCAATATTGTGTTGAAGAATATTATTATAAGAAGAAAGTCTGCTGCAAAAAGAAGGACAAACATGAACATCACGGCTGTAAGAAATGCACGAGTGATTTTAAACCTCACTGTCCCTGTAAAAAATGCTCTGATGAGCATAAAAGATGTTCCTGCCAAAAATGCTCACCGGAAATTCATCATTGTCCATGCAAGAAATGCTCATTCGAACACCTGCATTTTTGCTGCTGTAAAAAATGTTCCCATAGATATGACTATTAATCCAGTAAAACAGCGGCCAGCTTTGCTGACCGCTTACTTTATTTTTTCTGCCGCACACTTTAAGGAAACCATTAAGAGGCGGACGCCAAGAAAAAAGATGATAAAACCGATGAAGGAATAGGTGTGCTTCCAATTGATAAGGACAAACATATTCAAAAAGCTGAATAACGGTTCAAAGATATAAGCAAACAGGATTCCAAGGCCTACCGCTGCAGCTGCATAGCTTTTCCACGTATTAAAATACTGATAAATCAGCATTCCCGATATGGGTATCACCACAAAATCCGCAGGCACTAACGGCGGAATAAAATGGAACAGCTTATCCGGATATCCCCACAAAATAAAGTTCAATCCTACAACATCAAGAAAACAGGCGAAGATTGCACATAGCAGCCCGAAAGCAAGTATTTCAAAGAACCGGCCCTTATCTACCAGCCTCCACCAAATAAAAAACGGCAAAATGCTCGCAGCCAGCAGCAGCCACCAATTAAAACTGAACAAATCCTCATTCAGCCAATGCTCAAAAGAAACATCTCTTAACTTTTCCCTAAGGTTTTGCTCATCTTTATATGAAGGAATGCGGCTCATCTCATCACCTGCCTGCCCGAGTTGGTATCATGTTATTCATCTTTCCCCATGCAGTGAGTTACATACAGTAAGCCGATGGTTTTAGTGAAATATTGGCGGGTTAGTGGGATTGCACAAATATTCTGCTGGCGGGCGCAATTATGGTGGGGATGGCGCAATTGTTGATTGAATCGGCATATATTTGGTGTGATGGCACAATTACAGGTGATGCATACGCATTTACTTGGGCGGAAGTTGCGGGTCGGCGCACATATTGGATGAAGCGGCGCATTTCTGGCATGATGGCGCATTTACTGGTGATGTTGACGCATTTTACTGGGCGAACGGCACTATCACGTTGCGGGTCGGCGCACATATTGGATGAAGCGGCGCATATCTGGTATGATGGCGCATTTACTGGTGATGTTGATGCATTTTACTGGGCGAACGGCGCAATCACGTTGCGGGTCGGCGCACATATTGGATGAAGCGGCGCATATCTGGCATGATGGCGCATTTACTGGTGATGTTGACGCATTTTACTGGGCGAACGGCACTATCACGTTGCGGATCGGCGCATTTATTGGATGAAGCGGCGCATATCTGGCATGATGGCGCATTTACTGGTGATGTTGACGCATTTTACTGGGCGAACGGCGCAATCATAATGCAGAATAGCGCAATGATCCACCAAAACAACGCAATAATCAGCAGCAGCGGCGCATAAAGTTTTCACACAAAAAAGCAGCTGGCAGAGCCAGCCGCTTTCATTTCTATTGCTGTCCAGTATATATGTTAATCGCATCTCTTAAAAACTCGGCCGCACCTGGGCGAATTTTATCATAATAGGCTTTAAACCTTTCATCTGCCACATACATTTCCGCAAGACCGGCGTGGGCCTCTTTGCTGTATTCACTCCAGTAGAAAGTGATCCACTGCTTGTGCAGATCGGCTGCTTTTTGTGCAAGCTCGCCTGCCGGATCGCCAGTTTGCATGGCTTCGGCTAGAGCAGTGTTCACCTCTTCAGCCAGTTTCGTTACGGCCTCATGCTCCTCCTGGGTCATGTTCATGAGTTTGGCATTGGATTTATCAACCGTCTCATCACCATATTTCTCACGGATTTCTTTTCCGTATTGTTCCTCATTATCTTCAATCATTTTCTTTTTGAATCCTTCAAACTTCTCTTTGTCTGACATGGTCGTTCTCCCTTCAGCTGACGCTATGGTTTTTTCTACATTCGTAATAAGCAGATCGAGCTGCTTTCTTTTCTCTAGGAGTTTCTCGCGGTGCTCCTTCAGTGCATCGGCAGCATCGAAAGCGGGTGCAGAGATAATTTCCTTAATTTGATCAAGGCTGATGCCAAGTTCTCTGTAAAACAGAATCTGCTGCAGTCTGTCAACTTCCTGCTGGCCATAAATCCGGTATCCTGACGAATTGGTTCTTGCCGGCTTAAGAATGCCAATTTCATCATAATACCTGAGGGTTCTCGAGCTGACCCCGGCCATCTGCGCAAGCTTCTGCACTGTGTATTCCATGCGATTGCCTCCTTTCAAGAAAAGCGGAAGCGCCTTGCACAGTAAGACGAAAATACTGGTTAGGCGCTGAAGCTAGACATTGAAAAATCTAGAAAGTACTTTCTGTTTATTACGATACACCTTTACGCAGCGTGAAGGTCAAACACTTTTTATAAAAAAATGATTAATCCAGCTTTTTAATCAGGAGAGCTGCGGTCGTCTTGGAAATTCTGCATCCTTCCAGGTCTGACTCCTTAATCAATCCCAGATCCACAGCGGATTTTATTTTCCCTTCATCAGGTCGCTTTTGAATCAGGTCGAGAAGATTCAGCTCCTCCAGTTTGCTGACAGTTGGAGCGGGGTCGAATTTTTCTGTCCTTCTAATCTGCCTCTGCAATTTGTAGCTGTCAATCTTCACTTCTCCTTTTTCATTCTGTCCCACTGCTGTATCGAAATACTGGTGGAACATGTCTTTAAGTTTATCGAGTTCGGCTTCCAAATCTTTCTTCCTGCGGTTCAGCTCATCAAAACGGACCAGCATCTCTTTTGTAATCATGTGGATCGCCTCTTTTCTTGGATGATATTTCATCTTATTTTGGAAGAGGGAAATTTATGCATAAACAAAGAACATACGTTCCTAAATACAAACACAAAAGATTTGGTGTAAAATGGAATTAAATAGGAGGGGACATGATGCTTTTAAACATTTTTTGGGGAATACTCGGACTTTATGTATTGCTATCTCTCCTGATCCTGCCGATGCAATACCGCTATTTAACCGCTATAAAAAAAGAAGAAGCCAAAAGTAAGGCGAAGGGGAAAAGACAGGGAGAAATGTATGACAATATGAGAGCAGGCGAACTGGTTCTGCATGAAAACATTCAGGGAAACCCGGTCTTTTTTCTGGCTAATTTCCTGGCATCGGTTATCTATCGGATTAAGCATTGACCGGTTTCCCGGATAAGATTTAGATTTCGCGTTTATATTGAAAATTTCGCGATTAAGTACTCAAATAGCCTGGCGGGCTTCCGCCAGGCTTCTCTTTTTACTGCAATTCTTCCAGCGCAATTTTCTGATACGCTTTAAAAATGGAATCACAGAACACATCCCATTCTTCAGCCGCTTCCATGGAAGCTTCGCTGACTCCCCCGCACACCGGTCGCTGGAGCAGATCTGTCAGCTGCTCGGCAAATCGATCAATCGTTGCCTGAGATGCACCTTCCAGCACGTTCGCAACAAAATCAGCTGGCGGATACCAGTCTGTCACTCTCTGAATATCGCGGTAAATTTGCGTCAGCAGCAGATTGCGCGGGCCTTCCCACTGTTCATTGACGACAATATCGCGGAAAATGCGCGGCAGTGAGGAGAATTCCTCCATGACGCCATGGCCGGCAAAGACGGAGATGGCATCGCGCAGCACCTCTGCTCCTTCGTTTGTTGCACAGACTTTCTGCAGAAGCACAAGCTCCCTCAGGTTAAACAGCTGTTTTCTCAGTTCAATTGGCTGATCAACCGGAATACCGGCATTCAGCGGCTGATCAAGAAGCAGGAATTGATCATAGATTTTAAAAGCGCCTGCCGCTGTGCGGTGTGCAGCGTTTTCAATTTTCTTCAGTGTTCTCGCTGATAGCGGATAATCTTTTACCTTTTTGCCAAAAACAGTCCGGAAATTTCCATACAGACTGGCTTCACGTGCTGCCCGGAGCATGAATCCTGCGCAGGCAATGCCAATTTCAAGGCGGGATAGTGTCAGGACGATACCGACCGCAACGGCCACCCCTTTTCCTGCCGGGCCAACCGGATAAGCAAGAGCCCCATTATACTGGAATTCCCCTGTCGGAAGCTCGGCCGTTCCCATTTTCCACTTGATCCGGTTGATTTCATACTCATTGCGTTTTTCTTTTTCTTTATCTCCCGGAAGCCAGGACGGAACAATAAATGTCGATACTTTATCAGTGCCGGAAATTTTCGCAGTGACCACCGAATAGTCGGCATGGGCAACCGAACAGAAAAATTTATTGCCGTAGAGGCGATAGATTTTTCCATCTGGAACAGCCTCAAGTACATTGGCAGGCAAATCCGATCCTCCCTGGATTTCTGTCATGAATTGGGCACCTATCGCAAAGTCCCCACCCAGCCCCTCTTTCGTATGCTGTAAAATTTGCTCCAGCTCTGGAATATCTTCATTCGGATATTGTTCAAGGAGTGCAATTAATCCAATCGTGCATGTCAGCGGGCAGGCGACACCGGCTTCCCCCAGCTGATGTATCAGCATCCGCTTGGCAAAACTTTCCCAGGCTGGCATTTTGCTTGAAAAGAGACCTGTACTGAACACTTCTTTTTCCAGCTGATGTGTTTCCATTGGACGGATGACACGGTCAATGCGGTGATTGAAGGCATCAAAATGAAGCAAATACGGACGGACTTCCGGCCTTGCCGCTCTTTCTGCAAGGGTGCTCCATCTGGAAGAAACAGCAGGAGAAAAATGCTGCAGCTCAATATGTATCTGTTCATATTGTGAGCCTGCATATTTCTTTAAGGCCTTTTGCAAAAATGGATCATCCTTATACCAATCCAGATTGCTGCGCTTCTCTAAAAATTCATCAAATGTGTATGAATTCTTTCCTCTTATCTGCTGGTCCTGGGAAGTTATCGTCATGGAAAAATCACTCCTTTTTTTGATTGACAAATACTAATTTTCAGAATTATTATAAAACTAAGCTAACGTTAACGTCAACTAGGAGGATACATAATGACAGTAGAAAAGATTTTCACCATCAGCGAGCTTGCGACGATGTTTGACATCAGCTCAAGGACGATCCGCTATTACGAGGAAATTGGCATGCTGACTTCGGAAAACCGTGACAGCATGACTAAACAGCGCAGCTATACGAATCGTGAGCGCCGGCGGCTGAAGATGATTCTGCGCGGAAAAAAACTAGGCTTCAGCCTTCAGGAAATCAAGGAAATGATTGATCTTTATGAATTAAATCCGGAAGGTGAAGCGGAAAAAAGCAGGATTATTGCATTCGCTGACAGCAAGCTAAAGGAAATTGAAGAGCAGATCATGCAGCTGCAGATGCTGCGGGAAGACATTCTGACTTACAAAGAAAAGTATGAAAACAGCCGGGTGAAAACATAAAATTATTCAATTAAAAGGGGCTGAGCTAAGTGGGAGCAACGATTCACGGAGTATTGGAGAGAAATGCAAGGAAGTTTCCTGAAAAGGACGCCTTTATTACGGCGTCGAACCGCCTTACTTACGCAGACATGAACCGTACATGCAACAGACTGGCACGATATCTTCAGGGTGAAGGTATCCGGCGGGGTGACCGGATTGCAGTGATGTCCCGCAATAATGAGCACTTCTTTTATGCTTTTTTTGCCTGCATGAAGATCGGCGCCATTCCAATGCCGATGAATGTCCGTCTGACACCGAAGGAATTGGGGGCTATTTTTCAAAATGCGAGTGCTGCAGGGGTTCTGTATGAGGATGAGCTTACTGAAACGGTGACGGCGTTAAAAGAGAATTTGAATTTCTATGTTTCGATTCAGGATGCGGTTGAGGCTTCAGTTCATCTTTCTGACGGCAATCTCGATGTGCCGATTGATTCACGGGATGTCTGCGAGATTCTTTTTACATCCGGAACAACCGGTACGCCAAAGGGAGTTGTGTTTAACCATGAACGCATACTTTCGATTGCCGCCGCGGTTTCGGTTAATTTCAGCTTATCGCATAGTGATTCCATGCTTACCCTAATGCCGCTCTCCCACTCTGCTCCTTTGAATACTTTTTTCATGAGCGGGTTTTACTGCGGCGCCTCTCATGTAATTGGGGACTTTACGCCTAAAGGGTTCCTGAACTGGATTCAGCAGGAAAAGACGACCTTCTCATTTGCGGCTCCGGTTGCCTATTTGCTTGCGGCAAAGGATCCGGATTTGGCTTCTTATGATTTATCCAGCATGCGTGTTTTTGCATATGGCGGCGGTCCGCTGGCACTTGCCTCCTATCATCATGTAAAAAAAGCATTTCAGAACGAAAACTTCTATCAGGTTTACGGGTTGACGGAAGCGGGCCCGAATGGAATTTTATTATATCCGGAAGAGCATCTGGAAAAGGCGGGAAGCATCGGCAAAAATCCGACGGTTAATATGGAAATCCGGGTCGTCCGTCCGGATGGCACCGATACGGCTCCCAATGAATACGGCGAGATTCTTCTGACAGGTGACAGCCTCATGCTGGGGTATGACAATAACCCGGATGAAACAAATGCCGCGATGAAGGATGGCTGGCTCTATACTGGTGACATTGCCTATCGGGATAAGGATGGCTACTTTTATATCGTCGACCGTAAAAAGGATGTCATCATCTCGGGCGGCGTCAACATTTATCCGCGTGAAGTCGAAGAAGTACTCGCGAAGCATGACGCGGTTTTGGAATCCTGTGTGGTCGGTGTGCCGCATGAAGAATGGGGCGAAACCGTTAAGGCTGTTGTCGTGCTGAAGGGAGATGCTTCAGAAGAGGAATTGCGCGCATTTGCGGCTGAACATCTGGCTGAGTTTAAATGTCCGCGGATATATTCCTTTGTGGATGAATTGCCGCGGAATGCGAGCGGGAAGATTTTAAAGCAGCAGGTGAAATTGGTGCATGCTTAATTGTATTGGGGATCAGGAGCTTAGGAAGGCACCTGGTTCTTTTTTTATGGAGGATTTATGGCGGCCGTTTTTCTGGCTCTGGCTCCTTTTTCGGCTTCATGAGAGCTTCATGGAGACCATTTTTCTGGCTCAGATGCCTTTTTCGGCTTCATCGGCGATTCATGGAGACCATTCTTCTGCCTCTGGCTCCTTTTTCGGCTTCATGAGAGCTTCATGGAGACCATTTTTCTGGCTCAGATGCCTTTTTCGGCTTCATGAAGGCTTCATGACTACCATTTTTCTGGCTCTGGCTCCTTTTTCGGCTTCATGAGAGCTTCATGGAGACCATTCTTCTGCCTCTGGCTCCTTTTTCGGCTTCATGAGAGCTTCATGGAGACCATTTTTCTGCCTCTCGTGCCTTTTTCGGCTTCATCGGCGATTCATGGCGACCATTTTTTTGGCTTTGGTGCTTTTTCGGCTTCATCGGCGATCCATGGCGACCATTCTTCTGCTTTTGGTGCCTTTTCGGCTTCACGAAGGCTTCAAATTATTTAATCTCAAGGTATAACGACAAAAAGGGAAATCCATCCATGAGGAATGATCGTTAGTCCATGTTATTAACGACCAAACAAGAGATACACCATGAAATATGGAAGTTAATTCTAATCATTATCGACCAATTGAGTGATGCCTCATGAAATATGGAAGTTAATCCTAATCATTATCGACCAAACAAGAGGTGCCACATGAAAAATGGGAGTTATTCCGAATCATTATCGACCAAACAAAGGTGCCACATGAAATATGGGAGTTAATCCTAATCATTATCGACCAAACAAGAGGTGCCACATGAAATATGGGAGTTAATTCTAATCATTAACGACCAAACAAGAGATGCCACATGAAATATGGGAGTTAATTCTAATCATTAACGACCAAACAAGAGATGCCACATGAAATATGGGAGTTATTCCGAATCATTATCGTCCAAATGAGAGATACACCATGAAATATGGGAGTTATTCCGAATCATTATCGGCCAAATGAGGGATTCAGCAGAAATACTGAAGCCCTTCCCTCCCACTCAGTTGCCCTTTTTCGGGTTTATGATGAAAACAGGAGGAATTCCCCCTTAAAGAAAGTATCTTAATAGTATAACCAAACAATCCAGGAGGCCACATGAAATCAAGAACCGAAACCGAGATGATGAATCTGATTTTATCAACAGCCCGGGAAGATGAACGGGTGCGCGCGGTTATTCTGAATGGCTCGCGCGCGAATCCGAATGTGAGGAAGGATATTTTCCAGGATTACGATATTGTATACATAGTTAGGGAAATGGAGTCCTTTACCTGTGATCATAGCTGGGTGGATGTATTTGGCGAGCGGGTTATGATGCAGATGCCGGAGGAGAAGGTGCTGCCGCCTGCCGATGGGCACGGACGCTTCCCCTATTTGATGCAGTTTATGGACGGGAACCGGATTGATCTGACTTTGATTCTGGCTGACGAGATGGATGAGCTGCTGGAGCCCGACAGTCTGAGTGTGCTGCTTCTTGATAAGGATGGACTGATTGGGTACCTGCCGCCAGCCAGTGACCGGGATTATCTGATCAAGAAACCGGATGCCCAGGAATTTGCAGATCTCTGCAATGAATTTTGGTGGATCACGATGAATATCAGCAAAGGGCTTTGGCGCAGGGAGCTTACTTATGCGATGTTTATGCATGAGCAGATCAACCGCAATGTGCTAATTACCATGCTCGAATGGAAGGTTGGCATCACAGACGATTTTACAAAGAGCGCAGGCAAAGCCGGCAAGTATCTGCCCGATTTTCTTCCTGACGAGGTATGGGAGCAGTTCGAATCCACCTATTCAGACGCCGATTTTCATCACATATGGGAAGCCCTTTTTACAATGTGCTCCCTTTTCAGAGAAACGGCCGTCGAGGTCGCAGAAAAGCTGGGCTTCGAATACCCGTTTGAAGATGATAAGCGTGTAACTGCTTTTTTAAAGCATGTCCGCATCCTGCCTGCCAATGCATCATCCATCCATTAAAAAAATCCCCTTCACAGGGGATTTTTCTAGTTATTCTTCAATTCCAGCTGTTCGAACGCAGACCAGTTCACCATTTTTTCAAGAAGAATGGAGATCAGGACGCCCATCAAAAGCCCGTTAGATAGGAATGGCTGAATCAAAACCGGCAATTCTGCGAATACCGCGGCCGGTGTATTCATCAAACTGATTCCGATCAGGACGGGTGCGGCTAAACGGAATATTGTGTCTGAGTTGAACACTTTTCCGCTTAAGCTGTTGAAAGCTGTCCCGAATAACTGCAGATATGCGACAAACAGCACGGCGTTCCCGACTGTTACCGGCATGCCCGCCAGCCATGACCCGAGATGCGGAATCAGGCCAATGACCGTCAGGAGCGCGCCGCCGATGAAGAATGGTGTTCTCATCAATATTCTCGTGCTTTGCAGAAATCCGATCGATGAGGTGAATGGCGTATACGGCACGAGACCAAACCCGCTTCCCATCACTGTGAAAACTGCGGTGATAAAAATCGATCCGCGGTATTCGCGTTTCCCGGATTCTTTTTTAAATAAACGGTCACTGGAGCTGATGGAAGCGACTGTGTTGCTCAGGTTCATCAGACTGGCAAAAAAGGCGACGGCCACAATTCCGATTTCGAGGTTAGGCTGTCCCAGCGGAAACAGTGTAAAGCTCACATCTCCGGACGCTGTCCCCTGCATCGCTTGACCGGCAAACAGGAGATCATAGCCTATCCATCCTGCCAGCAATCCTATTAAGATGGAAAAATTACTGATGACGGCGTTCCCTTTTAATTTTAATAAACTCACAAAAATGACGAGTGCAAAGGAATAAAGGGTGATGGGAACATCAATGGTGCCCTGTTCACTGACCTTCATCATGCCTTTGAAAAAGATGAAAATCAGCTGGAAGGTTAATAGGAACAGGTAAACGGACATCACCATCGGGCTGAATATCGATTTTAGCAGAGAGATGCCGTTGAAAGCTGCTAGAATTAGAGTGACAGCCGAAGCGAGCAGTACGCCTGTCGCAATTCCGCCCCCGATTTCCGTATAGCTCATGCCAAGGGACGATGCCGACAGTCCAAGGTTTAAGATGACTCCCCACAGCAAGCCGGAATGGCCTTCCATGAGCGGATACCGATGCCCTTTCCAGCCTTGAAAAATGGTTGCCAGCCCCGTAAAGATAAGCGAGGCTCTCAGCATCATCGCAATCGTTTCTCCCGGCAGCCCGAAGACTGTTCCAACCGAAATTGGGACCATCACTGTATTAGCAAAAATAAAAAATAGCCATTGAACAGAAGAAAATATCGTTACGGTACCAAACCGTTTATCCAAGGTATCAACACCGCTTTCTATTATTTCGTTTCTCTAAAAATAAACCAGCTATTATTATAGTACAAATCGCGAAAAATTTCTTTGGATTTTTCTTGCAGAAGGATGGAATTTGGAAGAAAGCGGAGCTGGAGCCTGGAATATCAGCGGCTGAGCGATATATTGAAAAGCTGACCGATAAAGTGAAATTTTGACCGTTATCCATTAATTGACCGAAATACTAGAGATGTTAACGGCCATGCAAAATAGAAAAAACCCGCAAAATCCATTGCGGGCGCTTCTCCATTTTTACATAAACCCCGAAAACCACAGTCCGAGCGCGGTTCCGACGTAGTTGCCGATGATATAGCCCAGCGTTCCGACGACGAGTATGGGTCCGATCAGATCCTTCCAGCCTTTGGCGATGGCCATGGCGGCAGCGGTAGTCGGGCCGCCGACATTGGCATTGCTGGCCAAAAGGATTTCTTCGAGGTCATATTTTAGCAGTTTGCCTGCTGTTAAAGATACAGTCAGGTTCACTACGACGATAATGAACACAAACACCAGCAGCAGCGGGGCATTTTCGATAATCAGCGGAATCGATGCCGGGATGCCGATCACGACAAAGAACAGGTAAATCAGGAATGTGCCGATTTCCTGGCTTCCGTTAATAGACTCGAAGTACCTCGGAAACATGGCCAATACCAGGAACGTCAGAGTGGTCAGCATCAAATACTTGTCTCCAAACAGCCCGTTTACGAGATTGATAAAGAAAGAAACGTCATCCCCGGAAGGAATGGCGGAGTCCAGGAATTCAGCAACTTTAAATGAAACAATCACCAGCAAAAAAGCTGTTCCGACGGATAACGCGATATCCTTTAAGGAGATGTCCTTTCGCTTCCAATAGCTTTCCGCAAGTGTCTTCCCCTCTACTCCTATACTGCCGCTTTCCACCTGGTCTACATGCGGCGTTTTAAACCGGCGCCGGAAAAAGCCAATGGCCGGTACCATCATCAGAACGACGAAGTAAATGGCCATCATTAAATTATCGGCGACTACTGCGGCTGATACCATTTCTCCAGGCATCTCGAACTTTGCTGCCATGGCCGCGAAGTTTACCCCGCCGCCAATATAGGACGCGCTGAGCATCGCGCCTAGTTTATCAAGGACAGGTATATGATCTTTCAGTAAAAAGAAACTGATGATCACCCCTGCCACTGTCCCGATGGAGCTGATCAGAAAGATAATCAGCAGACGGCCGCTTTCCTGCCAGATTCTTTTAATCTTCACATGAAAAAGAAGCAATGGGATCGCAAGCGGAATGATAAAAGTCCAGACTGCATCGTATACAGGCGATGCTGTCGGAATAATGCCGGTATTGGATAGAATGATGGCGCCAATCAGGGTAACAATCGCCCCTGAAATTTTTGCTGCCCAGCTGTAACGCTGCTCCAGATAGATGCTTGCCGAGGCCCATACCACAATAATTCCCCATAGTGTTACATAATCATCAGCTTTAATAAGTGTCTGCTCCAATAACATTTCCTCCTTTTTTACAGTGTCACTACTACTCATAGTAGCTCTATCTCTTTAAAAATTCAAAATATTCAAACCGGACGGAATTGATTCAACAAAATTCGGGTGGTGCCTGTCACCAAAAATTATTTTATATTTTTTTGAAGCCGAAAGTGCCCTTTCGTACGTCTAGATTGCAGACACTTTTTTAGAAGGAAGGTTATTGCGTGATAGAAGTTAGAGAATTAAGCCATGCGTTTGAGATTGGCAAAAAAGAAAAGAAGACGGTAATTCCGGTATTGGAGGATGTTTCTTTTTCAGTGGAAAAAGGCGAGATTGTCACGATTGTGGGCAGGAGCGGATCCGGGAAGTCGACGCTCTTGAATATCATCAGCGGTTTTATTAAGCCAAAGCATGGGGAGGTCTGGATACAGGGTGAAAAGGTCAGTGACTATAACGAAGGCAAATTCGCTGATTTCCGCCTGGCGAATCTCGGATTCATTTTCCAGAGCTTTCAGCTGATTCCGAGCATGACGGCTTACCAAAATGTCGAGCTCCCTCTCATTCTCAAAGGGATGACTGAAAAGGAAAGACAGCAGAAGACGGAAGAGACGTTAAAGCGGGTAGGCCTTATCGAATATAAAGATCATTATCCAAGTGAGCTTTCCGGCGGACAGCAGCAGCGCGTCAGCATCGCCCGGGCGCTTGTGGTAAATCCTCCCCTCATTCTGGCTGATGAACCGACAGGCAGCCTGGACAGTGAAACAGAAAACGAGCTGCTGCAGTTCATTCAAGAGCTGAACCGGGATCTGGGCATCACGTTTCTGATTATTACGCACGACGAAAAAGTGGCAGCCATCGGCCATAAGACAATTGAAATCACAGATGGAAGGGTTATGGAGGGTGTATTGGCATGAATTTAAAAGATCAATTCAGATTTGTAAGGCAAAATATGAAAAAGAATAAAACAAGGCTGTTTATGACGATTTTAGCCACAGCGATTGGATGTACCTTTCTGATTGTGCTGGCATCGGTCGGATTCGGGCTTCATAAATCGATCATCCAGGATGTAATGGAAGACAGCCTTGTTACGGAAGTCCAGGTTCACGGCAAGGAAGCGGGCGAAGGAAATTTTCAGGGCATCAAAGATGAAGATATCAAACATTTTCAAGAAATCACCGGGGTAAAAGCAGTTACCCGCAGGCAATCTCTGCAGCAAAGCCCGATCTTTAAAACAGGGGATTATACCTCTCAATCAGAAGCTGTTTCGGCCTATTTCCCGGAAGAAGTGAAAGCAGGATTCGAGCTTTCTGAAGGAAGACTCCCGGAAAAAGGGAATGAAGTGGTGGTTGGCTCCTCCTTTGCGGATGGTCTGTCTCTGGAGCCGAAAGAAGGAGAGAATGCCTTTAATGAGGATGGAACGATAAAAGAAGAATACGCCTACAAGGGTGAGTTAGTCGGAAAGACGATTGAAATGGAAGTTATCAAAATGGAGGAAGGCAAGGAAATCAAAAAGTCCATTCCCCTGACCATAACCGGGGTCACGAAAAAGCCTTCTAAAGAATGGATGCAGATCCGCACGGTCTTCATTTCCGAAGATATTTTTAAGGAAGTGGAAGCATTCACCGGTACACCTGCCGGCAGTCCGGAGCAAGTGGAGGGAGCTTCCGAGGATACTGGCCGAATATACGATACTGTCAGCCTTTACGCTAAAGATGTCGAGGCTGTCACAGGCATCAATGACCAATTGAAAGACGGCAATTATATGGTTTATTCCATCGTGAACGAGATGAAGCAGATTAATATGGTTTTTACGATTTTAAAAATCGGTCTTCTCTTCATCGGTACCATTGCTTTGATCATTGCCTCCATCGGCATTTATAATACGATGACGATGGCCGTTACGGAGCGCGCCCCCGATATCGGGATCATGAAAGCGATCGGCGCCCATCCGAAAACGATTAAGCGGATCTTTGTCCTTGAAAGCAGCTATATCGGCCTGCTTGGCGCCCTGTTTGGGACGATTGTTGCTTATGGAATCAGCTATGCGGTCAACCTGGCCCTTCCGCTCGTGCTGGAAAGAGTATTTGAGGAAGCCCCGCCTGAGGGCCTCATGCTTTCCTACATTCCGTGGTCCCTGACATTGATCAGTGTGGCGATTTGTCTGACAGTTACCATCTTCTCAGGCTGGCGTCCGGCCAAGCGCGCGACACAAGTGGATGTGCTGAAGGCAATGAGACGGGAAGTTTAATAGATAAAACATCGCTGGTATGAGCCGGCGGTGTTTTTTATTATAACTTGAATGCTTCTTCGCGAACCTTCTGCAAAAATTCTTCAACCACTTTCAGGTTGTTTTTATCGCCGCCAAGCTTCAGCATGGCCCTTCCTACGAAGTTAACCCCTTTATTTTCCCCTTCATAAATAAACCTGGTATGGGAGTCATCGATTTTGACCAGCGTAAATGCGAGGGTGATTTCAAAGGCCTTTCCCAATACAAAATGGATCTGCTTATGCTTTTTATCCTCTGCATTCTCATATGCCAGCGTTTCGACAATATAAGTTTCCTGGCGCTTGCCTTCTCTGTAGGTTTGCCTGTGCTTTGCCCCTGCTTCATGTTCCCTTTTTTCGATCAGGGTGTGCTCTTCGACCTTGGGCATGATTTTCTTTATGTGCTGGTCGGAAAACAACCTCCACACCTTTTCAATATTCCTTTCAATCATGATTTCTTCTTTCCATTGAATCACGATTCTTCCTCCTTCCCCGATTCCAAAAAGGCATCGATTTCATCTATTTGGCCTTGAAGCTCTTCCATTTGTTTCTCGATCAGTTTTCTTTTTTGCAGCAGCAATGCTTCCAGATTGGCGAATGATTCATCCTCCATCACGGAAATCATTTCCTGAATGGTGAAGCCTAGTCTTCTTAGTTTTATTAACAGAATAGCCAAAAAATAGCTGCCGTCATCGTAATACCGGTAATTGTTTTTTGAGTCAATAAAAGCAGGCTCCAGCAGCTTCACTTCTGCGTAATATCGCAATGTTTCCTTCGTTAACCCGGTCATTTCCGAAAACTCGCTGATCTTGTACATCGCTTCCTCCCATTTATCTTAAACTGTGGGGTGCACCACACGGTCAATGCTTTTTTAAATAATATTTTGTATTATGTATATCACAATGCACATCCGATAGAAAGAGATAGAAAAAGCCTCAGGCGGCATGAACCGCTGAGGCTTTATTCCGTTATAGATTTCAACCAGGGAGCGAATCGCTTCCTCTTCCTATTCTTATTTTGCATACTCGCCAATATAGGATTAATCGATTGAATTGCTGCCATTATTTTCCTTTAGTTAATTCATTCACTATAAATTCCAGCTGATTTTCAAGGGAAATGGCATCGTTAAACCAAAATGATTCGGAATCAAATTCTATCACCTTGTTGTTTTGTACAGCAGGAATTTCCTTCCATACACTTGTATCCATAAAGGATCCCTTCTTTGTTTCATCTCCTGTTCCAACAAACATAAAGTCACCGGCGTATTCTGGGATTAACTCAGTCGATATGGATTTATAGCCGGGTCCAAACACATCCTTTTCTACCTTATCAGGTGCCTGAATTCCAAGGGCCTGATAAATGATTTCCGTTCCCCGTCCCCAATTCTTTCCGTAAATATATGTTTCTTTTCCCATTGTTTCGAGTACTGTTACAGTTACATCCTCACCAATGGCAGCTCTTACCTTTTCCTTTTCTTCTTTAGCTTTTTCAGTCCATTCTTCTACCCATTTTTCTGCTTCATTTTCTTTCCCTACAATTTTCCCAATTTCAATATGCTGCTGTAAATAATCGTACTCTGTATTTGTCAGGGCAACAGTTGGAGCAATTTCCGAGTATTTCTTTAGATTCTTATCAGACGAAAAAGCAATAATTAAATCTGGCTCCAATTCTATTAACTTTTCGATGGACCCTTCCGCAACAACTTCTGTATTTTCTAGGTTATCCCCGAAAAATTTGTTTCCTTTTACCCATTCATTCACGGCAACAGGGGTAATTCCAAGCTTCAATACATTCCCCACATAGATATGTGCCAATACCGCCACCCTTTTAGGCTTGGCAGGAACCTGGACATCTCCATCTTCTCCATGGTATGTCCTTGTGCCAGAGTCAGCGCTTGCCCTTGATGTTTTGCCTGAGCTTTCTCCGCAGGCAGATAAAATACACGCTAACAACAGTGTGATGACAATTAATATAAACTTCGTTTTTTTCACTGGTTTTCATCTCCATCATATTTTTCTATCAACAGCAAGTGTAAATGATTATCATTATCAATAAGAATAAAACAGTTCAGCTCGTTTTTCAATTCATTTTTATCATATATTTTATTTCTAATAGAATTTGAACCGCATCTATTCTCCATTTAAATATAAAAAACCTCAAAAGCAACAACCGTTAAGGTACTTGTACTTTTATGGTTTTAACACAAATCTCAAAGACCTGCTTAAAGCGGCAGGCACTACAGAGATATAGTTTTCCCCCTCGGCGATATCCAGCATAATATCAAGCCGTGAATCCTTCAAGAGGGTTAAGCGCTCTGCCAATTCCTTTACATCCTCCACCATGAATCGTTTTTCCCACCAAATCGAGGGGCTGCTGATCATATAGCTATGAAAAGCTTCCGGCTTTGTAAAAAGCGCATACAGACCAAACAGTCACCCTAAGGAATGGCCAAAGAAGATGTGCCTCGCAGGATCAGCCTCAAACATTTCATTCACCTTCGGCTTCAGTTCCTGTTCAATAAATTGCAGGAATTTCCCGCTCCCCCGCTCCTTGGCCATGGCTTCCGGAGAATCTTCTGTCATTTCAAAAGTGAACTCCGGCGGGGAATCCAATATCCCTTATTCTCCTTAAACCGGAAGCGGTCCTTTTCGATCGTTAAATCTCCCGCTCCGTTCACAACGGCGAGCAATATATGCTGATTGGTAAACTGATCCTCCAGCTGCCACTGCATTTCTTCTTTTATATTTCTATTTTTCTCAGCCTGAATATGAGGTCTTCTAACGCAAAGCAATCAGTATTTATTTCTAACACTCCTGTTCTTTCTAGCAATAATGATCATCAATATCACTTTATAAAACAAGAGCACAAAAAAACATCGCCCTCTAGTTGCGATGTTTTCTTGGCTTACCCATTTAAAAATAAGGTAGCTGTTACATATTTCTTTGTCAGCGACTTGTAGTAGGCCGATAAAACTGTCAGTGAAGCCGTTACAAGAATATTGGAAACGATGTCTTTCTGGTTTTCAGTAAAATCCTGGAAACTCTCCATTGTTTTCAATGCTTCTTTTTTGATGCACTGTTCTGTCTGATCGTATATGCTTTTTTCGGCACCATTGTGCTGATGGACCTTTTCAAAAATGGCCGCGTAAGCAGAATAAAAAGGGATCGGCCCAATCAGGTCGTCTGTGCGGTCATCCAGATCATTAAAAAGGAGGGCAAGAATTTTTCGGATCGAATCGAAATCAAGCGTCGCTTTCAGATCCTCCACGATAAAAAGCATGGCAGCCTGGTCGGCCGAATATTTCTTGCCGAGCTGCGGACTGCCTATCAGGTCCTTAACATCCCGCTTCACCCAGTTTTGCACAGCAGTCGAAGATAGATGGGTAAATTCAATCTGGTTTCCCAGTGCGACAATTTCATTGATGGAAAAGCCGATTTTCTGCAAATCTGCCCGCAGCAACTTTTCAAATATAGCCGGCATTTTGGTATCCAGAAAAGCTTCCGTTGATATTCCTTTCTTTTCATGAGCGGCCGCCCATGCCTGCTGGAGAATTTGTTTGGGTGAATGCCCCCCTTCCCCCTTCAGCGACAGAAGGAAGTCAGCCATGCTTTTCCTCGATAGCTGGAATAATTCCAAGATAATCAGCCCCTGCGTTCTCTTTTCGATGCTTTCATCCTAATGGTTTACATGATAACAGTCAACGTCTATTTCCTTACCGCCTAGTTTTTACTTGTCATTTTAATCGAAAAATTGTATTATATAGTCAGATGACAAGTTCATATGAACTCAAAATAGATTAAAGGGTGAGGAAATGGGTAAACGTATTTTTTACTTTTTATTGACGAACGTGCTGGTTCTATTGACCATCAGTATTATTTTCTCGCTGATTGGCGGAGGTAATTACATCAATGCCCAGGGCGGCATTGATTTCGGCGCATTGCTTGTGGTCAGTGCCGTAATTGGTTTCACTGGCTCCTTCATTTCCCTGTGGATGTCCCGCTGGATGGCCAAGAGAATGATGAATGTTCAGGTGCTGGATCCGAATAGTTCCCTTTCAGCAGCTGAACGCGACATCGTGGAAAAAGTTCATCGCCTATCAAGAGCAGCAGGCTTAACACATATGCCTGAAGTGGGAATCTACCATTCCCCTGAAGTGAACGCTTTTGCAACAGGTCCTACGAAAAAACGCTCTCTTGTGGCGGTTTCAACTGGATTGCTCCAGGAAATGGATGACGATGCCATTGAAGGTGTCATCGCCCATGAGGTCGCACACATCGCGAACGGAGACATGGTCACCATGACCCTTCTCCAGGGGGTTGTCAACACATTCGTTGTCTTCCTTGCTCGAATCGCAGCCTGGGTGGCATCCCGTTTTGTCAGAGAAGAAATGGCGCCGATTGTACACTTTATAGCTGTAATCGTGTTCCAAATCGCCTTTTCAATCCTTGGAAGCCTTGTGGTCTTCGCCTACTCCCGCCACCGTGAGTTCCATGCGGACCGCGGGGGTGCTGACCTTGCCGGCAAAGACAAAATGACACATGCCCTGCAGATGCTGAAGGCCTACTCCAGCCGCATCAAGGGTGAAGAGCAGACAGCGATCTCCACTTTGAAAATTAATAACAGAAGCAAAGCTTCACTGTTCTCGACGCATCCGGATTTGGATGAGCGTATCAGACGTTTGAGTGCGAAGTAAGCAGAAAAGCGCACACGCCTTGTCCACCCCGACACTCGAGGGGGAGGCTGCTTGTGTTAGACATATGAAAAGGGTGCCCTGGATGGGGCACCCTTTTCATATTCTTTCATCTCTAACTCTCTGAAAATTGTTTGTCCCCTCAATATCCGGGTAATCTCCTAATAGACAGCAGGAAAAGCATCGGGACTAAAGCTGTGACGGTTTGTCCCGATGCAGCACCCTGGAAAATTTATTAACACGAGGAGGCTATGAACATGAACGGTTTCCAGCGCATTGCACTTGTACTGACGATTATTGGAGCCATCAATTGGGGGCTGATTGGGTTTTTCCAATTTGATTTAGTTGCCAGCTTATTCGGAGGACAGGATGCAGTTTTATCAAGAATAATCTATGGTTTAGTGGGAATTGCCGGATTGATCAATCTAGGACTCCTCTTTAAACCGAGCCGTGAATATGAAAGAGAACCGGAATCAAGGCCTGTTCGATAAAAGAAATTCCCCCTCCAATATGGCTGGGGGGGTTCAATCAAACGTTTGATTAAACCGATAGACCAAAAAACGCTCATTTTCATCGCCCTCGAGGACCACCTCTTTTATCAGCTCAAACGGGGTGCTGTTTTCCAGATAAAAAATATAATCTTCTGAAGGGTAATATAAGATGATGTCCATTTTGCGCGGGTTCTCTTCGGCTGAGAGCAGGATGCTGTTGACGACTTTCATAAAGATCTTCACCGAAAACGGATTGAAAAAGTAAAAGTGGCTGTCCTGCGGTGTTATTTCATACTCCTGAGCCAGGATGCACTGAAAGCTGATTCTGGCTTTTTCTCCTTTGTAAGTCCGCAGGTTTTCCAGTGCCTCACGGTAAAAGTCCTCACTCATCTCCACGCCGGCAGCAGATGCCCGAAATGTATGGTGAATATAAAAAGGCAGCCTGCCTTTGCCGCAGCCGAAATCCACCAGGCGGTCGCTGCTTCTTAACCCGTATTCACTGAACAGTTTTTCCAGGCCTTGATATGGAGTTGGCTCGTAGCGGTGGTAGTGGAAAGATTTATGGAATCCTATTTGGTCACCGCTTGTATGGATGTTAAGTATTTCATCAAAATTTTTCATGCTGGATTCCTCCGCTAAAAAATGCCTGCCGCCATCCCAATTGGACAGCACCAGGCATTGTGATATGTTGTATTTATTTCGATTCATTCCCTAGATATTCTTTTAAAGTCTGCTGCAATGTTCCCTTTGTTTCCGCCTGATTTTCGAATGAAACGCCGGCATGGATCATTTTTCGGACAAGTTCAGCACGAAGGCCTGTAAGAACCGCCTCGCATCCCATCATTTTGATGCCGCTGAGGATCTTTTTGAAGTGTACAATGACATCGATTTCCATATCGGCAATTCCGGAGAGATCCATGATTAAGGTCTGGATTTTAATGGATGAGATATCCATCAGAACTTTCTCTTCAATCGTCTGAATCCGGTAAGAATCAATCATGCCAATCAGCGGCAGAACAGCAACAGAAGTGCTGACTGGGATAATCGGCACTGACAAATGCTCAACCAGTTTGCGCTGTGATTTAAGCATCTCATCTTTATAATCAGAGTAGCTGATGAAGAAGTTATTTAAAAATTGGTCAACATGGTCATTTACATTCTTTTCCAGAATATAAAAGTCCTCTCCTACTCTATTCCTCCCTTTAATTTTGTCGTATTGGAATAAGAAGTGCCACAAAGTACGCCGGATCGCCTGTACCCATTCCAGCTTAAATGAAAGTGTCAGGGAATGCTCGGCCCAGGCAACACCTTCCTGCCTGGCAAAGGCAATCAGCTCTTCTTCTTCATTTTCGACAACATATAAAGCCAGCCTCTCGGCATTTTTTAAAAGATCGATATTGCCTCTTTGCAGGATTTCATTGATTTTAGAGGCAACATTTACAGCCTCGGACAGTAATTTCGCCTGAAAATTCTCACGATTCACAACAATAAATTCTGCTATATCCTTAGTTTCTTTGTAAGTTGCTTCCATTTTAAGCATACGCCCCTTTGTTTTATATACTATACACTTTCGGTTTAATCACGGAAAATCCTTCTTGAACTTAATATGGAAGATAATAGCACCCTTTTATCAGACCCCAAAATTTTAATACCCTTTCTAATTTGCCCATAAACCTTTAATTTGATTTTTTTTAAAAATTACTGAAAAAAAGCGCCAGGACTTGGCGCTTCTTTTTAAAAAATTCCGGATGTGCTGATAAACACAACAACAATAGTAGCAGGAACCAATACTTTCATAAGGATGTTCCACGCTGTGTACATGGCTGGAGAAATATCGCTGCCGAGCAGAAATTCCTCTTTTACTAGCTGTTTGTCCATTCTTAAAGAAATAAAGAGGGCAATCAGCAGGCAGCCGAGAGGAAGAAGGATGTTGCTGACAAGGTAGTCGGTTGCATCAAATATATTTTTCCCGAAAATGGTGAAGTCCCCAAGCAGGCTGAACGACAGCGCAGCAGGAATCCCGGCGGCGAACATGACAATGCCGGAGATCCAGGAGATTTTTTTCCGGGAATGCTTTCCGTTCTCGATGAATGCAGAGACGATGATTTCCAGCATGCTGAACGATGATGTCAAAGTGGCAAATAAGAAAAGCAGCAGGAAGATCGCCAGGAACATTTCCCCTAATGGGATTTGTGAAAAGACGGCCGGCAGGACCATGAACAAAAGTCCCGGGCCTTCCGTTGGTTCAAATCCGAATGCAAACACAACCGGGAAAATCGCCAATCCTGCTAAAACGGAAATTATGATGTTCATGATGACAACAGAGCCCGCTGAATTTGGGATGCTTACTTTTTTATCCAGATAAGAGCTGTAAGTGACCATGCATGAGAAGCCGACTGCCAGTGCAAAGAACGACTGTCCCAATGCATAAAGAGCCGATTCCCCTGTGATTTTGCTGAAGTCCGGGTTCAGGAAGAACTTGACTCCTTCCATCGCTCCATCCAGTGTCAGTGCGCGTACCACAAGCACGATAAAAAAGATGAATAATAGCGGCATCATATATTTGCTTGCAGCTTCAATCCCATTTTGGATTCCGAATGTGATGACCACAATGTTAATAAGCAGAAAAGCTGCCAGCCCCATTAGAGTCCAGCTTGGCGTGGATGTAATCATGCCAAACAGTTCCGGATAGGCTGCGCCCGGCGTAATGATTTGGCCGCCAATCGACAGGACTGTATAAATCAGCACCCAGCCCCCAACAACCGAATAAAAACTCAGCAGCAGGAAGCAGCCGACAACGCCAAGCTTGCCGGTAATGGTCCACGGACTGTTTGGAGCCAATTTATAATAGGCAGACACTGCTTCTTTCTGTGCCCCGCGTCCGATAATAAACTCTGAAATGAGCATCGGAAGACCAATCAAAATCGTAAACGCGATAAACATCAGCAAAAAGGCGCCTCCTCCGCTCGTTCCGGCTACATACGGGAACTTCCAGATCGCTCCCAGGCCAATCGCGGCACCGGCCGAGGACATGATAAAGCCGAATTTAGAAGACCATTGCTCTCGATTTGTACTCATAGTACCCCCCTGTTCTCTATTTTTATGCAAGGCCCGATTCAGGAAGACTTTCGGGCCCCGATTCCCCTTTAAATCCTAGATTATAACTCTGTGCGGATATCCCAAAGTTCAGGGAAGAAGCGCTGATCCAATACTTTTTTCAAATAACCGACACCGGATGAACCGCCTGTTCCCATCTTGAAGCCGATGATTCTTTCCACCGTTTTCATATGGCGGAAGCGCCACTGCTGAAGCCAATCTTCGATATCCACAAGTTTTTCCGCAAGCTCGTATAACTCCCAGTACTTTTCAGGATTTTTATACACCGTCATCCAGGCTGCGCGGACCGAATCATTTTCTTTATATGTTCTGGTTACGTCTCTGTTCAGAATGTCTTCATCAACTGGCAGGCCTGCTTTATGAAGCGCGCGGATGGCTACATCGTATAGGCCCGGCTTTTCGAACGCTTCCGTTAACTTTGCATGCAGATCCGGGTCTTTTTGATAGATTTTCAGAACATGCTCGGTTTTATAGCCTAACGCAAATTCTACCATACGATACTGGTAGGATTGGAAGCCAGATGCCTGGCCAAGTGAATCGCGGAACTCCATATACTCGGATGGCGTCAATGTGGACAGCACATCCCATGCCTGAATAATCTGCGATTGTGTCTTCGAAACGCGCGCCAATCGCTTCTGTGCTGTGGATAAATCATTGTTTTCAATCGATTCAATGGCTGCACCCATTTCATGAAGAATCAGCTTCATCCACAGCTCGCTCACCTGGTGGATGACGATAAACAGCATCTCATCATGATGTCCGGAAAGCCTGTTTTGCGCGGATAGGATTTTGTCGAGCTGCAGGTATTCACCGTATGTCATGTTGTTGGTGAAATCTGTATGAATGCTCTTTTCAGAGGTTGTCGCGTTTACGTCCTGGTGTGTTTCTTTCATGTTATGTCCTCCTTGAGATTTGTTCTTGTAGTTCCCGATTCGGGCCGTGCCTGTTATTTCAGCGACTGACCGATATATTGGGAAAGTGACCGATATATCTGATGCGGATTGCAGCCGGACTTCATTTGGCCGGTAAACCCGCATTTTGGCCGGTATTTTATCGAAATTGGCCGGTGATTGTACGTTTTTGGCCGGTATTTCCTTCAAATTGGCCGGTAAAGGCTATTTCTGCTGGCTACTGCACTTCCAGCAAGGCAGAAGTTTAGCGTTTGGCCGATAAATTCGAGGTTTTGGCCGTTCCCCCGCTTAAATTGGCCGAATAACCGCCCGCACCGGGCTGCCATCTCCGTCTTTTATTGGGAGCGGCAAGGCAATTAGCTCGTAATTTCCTTCTTCTATCTCATCCAGCATGATATTTTCCAGAATATGAATGCCATTTCGATATAAAGCATGGTGTGTTTCCATCTCTTTGCTGTCGAGCGCATCGACGGATGGCACATCCACTCCGAGCAGGCGCACCCCTTTACTGCCGAGGTAGTCTGCCATATCCTCGGTCAGTTCAGGGATCTGATTCGGAAACACTTCCGAATGATTCGGAACCGAGGTCCTGAGCAGAACACGTTCCACACCTTCGAGATCAAATCCTTTCAGAACTTCCGAATCCACCGTTTCATAGGCTGATACATCTATCACACACGCCGGCCCGATATACAGCTCGATATCCAGGTCCAAGATCTTTTCGCCTTCGTCATTAAAATGGAACGGTGCATCGACATGGGTGCCGGTATGCAGGCTGGTCGTAATCCTGCCAATATTGACAGAGCCGGTTTGTTCTTTTGTAAAAGCTGTTTCATAGCTGAATGGCGTATCTCCGGGCCAGTGGGCAATGGCATTAGTCAGCGGCTGTGAAATATCGATCCATCCCTTTTTCATCATGCTACGACTCCCCGCTTATTTTCGAATTGCTTGTATTTTTCTTGATCCATAATACCTTTAAGGATCTGAACTGTTTTCCAGACATCTTCAAACGTATTGTACAGCGCTACCGGAGCCAGACGGATTCCGTTCGGGGCACGGAAATCCGGGATAACTCCCTCTGCCTTCAGCGCCTTGCAGATCCTTGCTGCTTCCGGGTGCTCCAGATAAATATGGCCGCCGCGCTTCTTTTCATCAAGCGGGTTGCGCAGGATAAATCCGTGTCCGTCAAGCTCATGCTGAATCAGCTTAATCATATAGCCAGTCAATTTAAGAGATTTTTCGCGGATTCTTTCCATGCCAGCTTCATTAAACATGCTGAGTGATCCAATAATTGGCGCCATGCTAAAGATATTCGGAGTTCCAATCTGATATGCGCCTGCATCTTCAGCAGCAGTCAGCACATGTTCCATATCAAACTGCTTATCTTTGCGGGAGCTGAACCAGCCGGCAAGTCCCGGCACTTGGCCAAAATGGCGCTTGTTCACAAACAATCCGCCCGTCGAGCCAGGTCCGCCATTCAGATGCTTATAGTTGCACCAGAACGCGAAATCCACATCCCAATCACTCAGGGAATGCGGGACAGATCCAACCGAATGGCATAGGTCAAAGCCAATCTCAATCCCGCGCTTATGTGCTTCTGCAGTGAGATACTCCATATCCAGCACCTGGCCGCTTCGGTATAAAACACCCGGCAGGACAATCAGCGCGATTTCATCTGTCATCGCCGCGACAATGTCTTCTTCCTTCAGCGTATGGCCATCCGCGCTTTTTACCTGGACAAGATGCTCATCAGGATCATAGCCCTTCAGCTTTACCTGGCTTTGCAGCGCATAAATATCGCTTGGAAAATTCAATTCATCCGCCAGTATCTTCGTTCTTTTTCCTTCCGGCTTATAAAAAGTCGAGACAAGCTGATGCAGATTAATGGTTGTGGAACCGCTTACAACCACTTCCTCCGGATGTGCTCCCACGATTGGCGCCAATTCTTTTCCTAGTTTTTCAGATAAATAGAACCAGGGATTGTCCCCTTCTGTCCAGCCATCAATAGCATGGTGCTTCCAGGAATCCAGCAGGTCAAGGAGTGACTTTTCCGCACGCTTTGAAAGCAGTCCAAGTGAATTGCCATCCAGATAAATTCCGTCTTCTTTTATATAAAACTCTTCCCGGTAGGACAGCTCATTCCCGGCATCCAGTCCGATTGCATACTCTCTTGTAAAATCCATAGATTTCCAACCTTTCAGAATATTAATTATTTACGAAAATTATATGGTTTGATTGACACTATGTCAATGATATAATGTCAGTATAGTTGCCAGAAACTGAACGAAGGAATGAAATAAATGAAGAATCCGATCGATCAATTACCGGCAAGGCAGCAGCAGGCCCTGAAAACACGCCATAAGCTTCTCCAGGCCGGAAAAGAAGTTTTTCTCGAAAATGGCTTCCAAAAAGCAACCATCTCCCAAGTGATCAAAAAAGCAAATACAGGCTACGGCACGGCGTACGTCTATTTTAAAAATAAAGATGAGCTTTTCATTACCTTAATGGAAGATCTCATGAACCAATTTTACGAAGTGGCAGAGATGCCCTTTAAGCCGCAGGCCAAAGAAGAGGCCTATGAAAATATTAAGAAGCAGGTCAGGCTGTTCCTGCGGCTGGCTTTGGATGAGCGGGACATGATGAAGGTCGTAAAAGAGGCAATCGGCGTCTCACCTGAGATAGAGGAAAAATGGTACGGAATCCGCGAACGCTTCATCGAGCGGATTTCAGTCGATATCCGCTACGCACAGGCGCAAAAGCTTGCCAAAGAGCAACTCGATCCGGCCCTTACCGCGAGAGGCTGGTTTTATTCAAATGAGATGTTCATGTGGGAGCTGGTGATGAATGAGGAAAAGTATCAGATGGATGACGTGATTGTGAATCTGACCAGAATGTATACGGGCGGGCTGTATGAATAAAGACTCATGTCCCACTTGTCATGATTTGTGTGCCCCTCTTCCATTTTACAATCAAATTTTGCTCATTAATGCGCCACTTCCCATTCCACCGTCTGTTTCAAAATTTTAAAAAAGGTGCCTCCTCCCTCAGGAAAAGGCACCTTTTTCAATTCGAAACCAGCTCGGGTTCATTCGCTGTAACCGTAATACTCCCTTTTGAAAGCTTCACAACCACATCCGAATCTCTCGCAATGTCGGGATCATGCGTAACGACGATCACGCATTTCCCTTCTTCATGTGCCAGTGCCCGTAAAAGACCGACAATCTCCTGGGCCGTGTCTTCGTCCAGGTTGCCGGTCGGCTCGTCCGCGACAATCAGTTCGGCGTCACAGCACAAAGCCCGGGCAATGGACACACGCTGCTGCTGGCCGCCGCTTAAAGTAAGCACTTTTTGCCGGCCCTGGATTTCAGAAATCCCGACCCGCTTCAGCATCTCCACAGCAATCACTTTTTTATTTTTCGCAGAGGATCCGGTAATCTCCATTGCGGTCAATACATTCTGCAGAGCCGTCATATACGGAAGCAGATTATAAGATTGAAAGACAATGGAGACAAACTTATTTCGGAATCTCGTCAGCCCAATTTTCCGGATATCCTTTCCTTCGTACAGCACTTCTCCGTCCTTCGGAACATCCAGGGCACTGGCCAGAGCAAGGAATGTCGTTTTCCCGGATCCGGACGGCCCGATTATGCTGTAAAAATTCCCTTTTTCAAAACTCACGTTAATATTTTTCAAGATATCGTGTTTTTTATTTTCATGTTTATACCAGTAGCTGATATTTTTGAATTCCAGCAATGAACTCATTTTTCCATCTCCTTTTAATCCTGCTTGCTTAGAATGGCTTTTGGCTGAAGGCGCAATACGGTTAACGAAGGCAATAGTGCCGACAATGCCGCAATCACGAGGCCAATTAGTGCAAGGAAGCCAAGATCTTCTCCTGTCACCTGAACATTCATTTCATCTACCGTCTCCACTGTTTCCTGAGTCTGCATCATCCCAGGACCGAAGCCGCCCATGCCCCTTCCTCTGAAGAACTCCGGTGTATTCGTCTGTTCTGCTGATGCCAATTCCTGATTCAGGAGCTGGTCGCCAAGCTGGCCCGCCACCACATTGCCGCTCGCTGTGGCAATGCCGAGCGATAACACAGCCACTACTAAAATTTCCGCCATAAACTGGCCTGCGAGCTTCCACCTTTTTTCCCCGATCGCCAGCAGGACGCCCATTTCATACTTCCGCTCACGGATTGACATCATGACGATCAGACCCAATATGACTGCTCCGGCAATGGATACCAGGTACACAATATTTTTCGAAAATCCGGCTACATTCTCAATCGGGCCGACCATCTGCTGATAAAGCTGGTCATCGGCATCAAGCTTGAACGTTTCGAAATCGATGCTGCTCTCTGCTTTTGCCTGATCGATAAAGTCCTGCATATCGGCAGGATCCTCTATGTAGTAGATGGCGCTATCGATTGTATTTTCATAGTCAGATCCCTTTAGTGCTGCAGCAGCAGTGTATGGAACATACAGCTTGTTATAAGGATTCAGTGCTGTAAAATCCATTGCCTGATCAGATCCGGCAGAAGCTGTCTGATAGATTCCGATCACTTCAAGCTCCATTTCAGCCGTTTCATCACGCGGGTTTGTGACGGTAATCTTATCGCCAACTCCCAGCTCGTTTTCTTCCGCCAATGTCTGTTCAATCAGCGTGACATTTTTACCGATATGCTCCTCTGTGATCCCGGTTCCTTCAACCATCGATGAGGTCCCATCCATAAACTCCGCAACCGCGTCTGTAAATGCAACCCCCTGCAGGCTCACATCTCCCTGCATCATTCCGCCCGGCATGCCTCTCCCAGGCTCCTGCCCTTCACCGCTTTCCTCAGATGTGTCAGAGGCAGCCGAGTCGCTTTCAATCGGATCAAAACCGGAGGCCAGCCCAGTGGTGGATGAGTAGAAATTATAGCCTTTAATCTGGTCATAAGAAGCCAGTTCCTCTGCGGCATCAAGCGGGACAGGAACTGACTGGAAACGCATCCGCTCCCCTCCGCTCTGCTGCTGGGACATCGCCTGCTCTCTCAGTTTTTCCATATCAGCCTGCAGGGTGACATCTGCCCCCAGCTTTTGGCGGGCGAGATCTCCCGACTTTTCGACAGCTGTCTGGATCGATAATCCTGCCAGCACTAATACACAAATCACGGTAAATACGAAGATCTGCAGAATGCTTTTCCCTTTTCTGGCCTTCACGCTTAAAAACGCTCGTTTTAAAAAATTCATCTCAAGTTTCCCCTCAGCCCTCTAAATAGTTCTTAATCTCATATTCTTCAAATTTTTCTTCCAGCCAAGCCGTATATTCTGTTTGCATCTCTGTTTCAAATAATGTATTTTTAACCTCTTCTTTCACATCTTCATAGGCTGCTTCTTTGGCTTCCTGCTTTTCTGCCACTTTGATTACGTGATAGCCATATTCGGTTTTAACAGGATCGCTGATTTTTCCCGGTTCCAGCGAGAAGGCGACCTCTTCAAATTCCTCGACCATATCTCCCTTTCCGAAAAAGCCGAGGTCTCCGCCAGCATCTTTGTTGCTTTCATCGGTCGAGTATTCAGCCGCAAGCTTCGCAAAATCACCGCCATCATTCAGTTTTCCGATGACTTCCTTTGCCGTTTCCTCATCCTCTACTAAAATATGGCTCGCTGATACCTGTTCCTCCTGGGCAAAACTTTCTTTGTTTTCGTCAAAATAGGTTTTCATAGCTTCTTCTGAAATCTCAATCCTTGGTTCCAGCAGCTTCTTGGTTGCCAGGTAGGATTCGATATCCTCCTCAAAATCAGCCATTGAGAGGCCGCTTGATTCGAGCGTCTGCTTTAAAGCATCCTCCCCGCCGTATGACTCCGCATATACAGCCTTTTCCTCATCAATTTCTTCCTGTGTCACTTTCACATTTTCTTTCTTCGCTTCCTGATCAATCACTTTCTCGGTGATCAGCGAATCCAGAAGCTCCTGCCCATACTGGGCAACGAGACGCTCATGCAGCTCATCCCTGCTGATTTCTTCCCCGTTTACGGTCGCAGCAGCATCATCCTCCTTTATTGTAAAAAAGATGGCTGCCGCTGCCCCGATCGTTACTACACTGCCTAAAATCCAATAGATAACTTTCTTATTCTTCATCCTGTTCTCCTCTCCTAATTCGCTTTCTGGTTGCTTGTCAGCGTGACTTCCGCCGTTTTCAATTCGCCGCCGCGGTAAAATTCGATTTTCACCTTATCGCCAATCGAAAAACAGCTGTATAAATGCTTGCGCAAATCTCCGGAATTCGTGATTTGCTTTCCGCCAATGCTGACGAGAATATCCTCTACCTGAAGTCCGGCTTTGGCAGCGGCCGAATCCGGATCAACATTCGCCACTATTGCCCCGCTAGTCACGCCGTCAGGGAGATTTCTTAAATATTGAGGCGGCACTTCTTCAAAGCTTGCCAGGCCTACACCAAGATACGGGCGGACCACTTGTCCATTTTCAATCAGCTGATCAATCAGTGTTTTCACTTCATTGCTTGGGATGGCAAATCCAAGGCCTTCCACCCCGCTATCCGCGATCTTCAGGCTGTTGATCCCGACCAGCTGGCCGGCTGTATTCATCAATGCGCCGCCGCTGTTGCCCGGGTTGATCGCTGCATCTGTCTGAATGACATTTAAGTTCCATTCCCCTGCAGACGTGCTGACTTGAATCGAGCGGTCGACCGCACTCACGATTCCCTGAGTCACTGTTCTGGATAAATCCAGGCCAAGCGGATTGCCGATCGCCAGCACCTGATCACCAGCTCTCAGCTTGGAAGAATCACCAAACGCCATGGCTTGAGCGTCTACATCCCCTTTGATTTTCAGCACCGCAATATCTGTCAGCGCATCGGTTCCAATCAATTCTGCCGTTGCCTTCTCACCATCATGCAATGTCACCTGAATCTCACTCGCATTTTCAATCACATGGTTATTGGTCACAATGTATGCCGCATCATCTGTCTTTTTAAAAATTACACCCGAACCCGTACCGCTTTCTGAAGCTTCACTCGACTGGCTGAACGGATTATTGTTTTGCTGCTGCATATTCACAACGCCGACAATCGCTTTCGATGCCTGCTCAATTGTATCGGCCAGGGAATTGGATGAAGAAGATACTGGCGTCACATCGAGATTGGATGAGCTTTCAGCTTGTCCAGTTTCATCCGGAACGCTTGCCTGCGGCGTATCCTCCTGGAAATACGGAACGGCTGTCAGCGTAAGCGCCGAACCCAGCACACCAGCCGCCACGGTTGACAGGAACCCTTTCCAGACCGGTTTTTTGGCCGCCCGATTTTCCGTTCTGCTTTCTTCGTTAAACTCTGTCATGATTAAACACTTCCTTCTTATCTATTTTGAATTTGAATAGTTTTCGTTTGCCTTACAAGTCATACTTTAAAGGCCCAATGTGTCAGGAAAATGTCAAAGGAACTTTTTTCGAAAAAAACTTGTCCCACTCTTGATAAATAGGGATTGGGCTCTACAAGACGCTTCTGAGAATTTCCGCTCCCATCAAATAAATGACGAGCCGGAATGGCAGATGCCAGGATCAGGATTTTTATCCAGATCCCCTTTCTTATTGCACAAAAAAACACATGGCGCTGAGGCTCGCACATGTGTATATAATGCTTAGATAATCGTTACTTTTTTTCCGTCAAATTTGGTTAGCGTAAAACCGTTAAAATGCTCATTAAAGGATGAGCTGTAATCCCGCAGGAGCCCAATGGCCACTGCTTCACCAAGCTTTAGCCCTTCTATGCCATCAGAGCGCCAATGAACACCTGCTGTGTCTCTGCCCAGGGAAATATTCACACCAAGCTTATTAAGCTCCCCTCCTGCTGTCAGAGGTTTGCCCGGATAAGGAAGCAGTGAGAGTCCATCCAAACTTGCTTCCACCGGATCCGGAATCACAAAAGATTCGTTGAAAAATGCTTTAAGGATCGTAACCCCTGCACCGGCTATGCACGCATGACCTGCAGGATAGGCAGGATGGGTCGGGCATCCTTCCGGATAGGCCATAGGCAGAAGATAAGAGCCATATTTGCTGAATACTTTAGAAAGGGCTTCAGATTCAAGAAGCTCTGAGTGGATCGGGTATTTAGCCGCTCCATTCATATGGTTATGAACACGCCCGCCAAATTCTTCTGGACGGAGCCTGCGGTGGACGAGAAACTTTTGGAACCAGGAAGCTTCCAGTGCCATCCTCCCTGCTTTTGTGACCATGTCCAATATATGAGCAGCCCCGAAGGTAATGAAACCTCCCTGGGTAGCCGACTTAAGATTAGGGTTGTTCCGATCGAGAGCCTCAGGCCCATAACTAAGCAAAATTAAGCAGGCCGATAACGGACATTGAAATGAAAAATCATAATGTACATACTCACCTAAGTCACGCCCGTTGCGGATATAACGGGGCACCGGATCTTTTATCGATTCTCGGGGTAATGAACCATTTTGGATGTCCAGCCATTCTTCATAAGAAGTCATATAATCAGACCCAGCCAAAGCGGTGCGGTATTTCTGGGGAATGACTGTAGAACCAAATGGAATGTCCTTCCAGAGGAACTGTGAAAGATAGGGACCTGTAAGATTACCTGGAAACTCACTGCGGAACAAGGTTTCAGGAGTGACCTTTCCGTTATCTTTCGGTCCCCGAAAATCAGAAAATCCTGATAGGTCACCAGCAGCCTCGGCAATCAGGGGATCACTTTCATAAGCCCGGAAAGGAATATCCCTGGTAAGCGCCTGCCAGTATAACTCTGCCATTTCTCCCGCCTCCAAGGCGCTGCTGAAAGCTGGAGGCTTGGACAGATTCAATTGATGGCAATCAGGACCTATTAAATCATACACATAGGAAGCCTGGGGATTTGAAAGCTTCACCTTCCCACCCATTGGGATCGATTCAAAATCTTCTGGATTTCCGGACTTTAAAGCTTCCATATACTGTTCATACGCCTCGGATACAACTTCTCCAAGAGAATTATGGGGAAGCCCCTTAGAGTAGCTGCCTATTTTCCCGGGAAGCTGTTCATCTCCATTGCATGAATGTTCTTTTGGCGGCACAAGCAGGTGAGAAGCAGCAGACATAAGACGGATGCAAAAGGCTGCCTTCATTCGCTTCCACCCTGTTTTAGGTGCTATTAAGCAGCCCTTTTCCTTATGATAGTAAATTTTCTTTTCTTCCATAGTAGCTCCTCTGTAACTTCTATTTGTTATTTCATGATGATTATTTCATTATATTCACAGGCTAGTTGTAAGCTTGGGCATCAAACTAGTAACTCCTAACCATTTTATTCGTCCTCCTCCTAACTAGCCGGAAAAAAAGAGTTTGGGAATGCTATGCCGGATGAAGGAGAGAATGGGAATCTCTTTCCATAAAAAAATGCGCAGAGAAACTTTCTCTGCGCATGACATTTTTTCAATCCCAAATCGTACTATAAATATAACTAACTAAAAGTGAGGTGTGAAAATGTTTATTAGACTTTTTCATAAATCAGACCGCACAGGCAAAATCGCCATTCTATCAAGTACCATTCTTTTATTAATAGGCGGATTGACTGCGCTTTTCCTTTAGCTGAATCATGACGGTTTGTGTCGGTTTTATGCTACTAGGATGGACTCCCCCCTATTTTCAAGCTTTTCAGGATGGATTTAGGCGCCGTCCGCAAATAAGCTTCTTTTATCAAGCCTTCAACCTCAACCCACTCTAGTTCATGATCACCTAAAATCGAGGTCCAGCCATGCTGTCCAATATAGGGTGTCTTGAAAAAACGGCTGCCTTCCTGCACTAAAAATTCCTGTGTTTCTTTCGATGTTTTCATGGCAATGGACGGAATGCCCTCTTCGTTCTCTCCCAAAATAACAAAAGGCTTATCTTTTACTCTAAATGAAGTATGTCCAAATTTATCAGCCTGTTCGGCGGTTTCAGGAAAACCAATGGCAATCTCCCTTACCTTTGTCAGAATCTCTATGCTTTTTTGTGATTTTAATTGTTTATGGATCATCTTAACACTCCCTTGCCAGTTCTTTCATGATAATATTCAACACTATATTTAGAAACCCTTGTCTAAAAAAGAAAGTTTCTGGCTGTTATGACAGCTTTTTGCCAAAAAACTTTTTTCAAAACTTCATTCATTTCTCACATTCCACTTTTAAGATATGAAAAGAAGATTAACGAAGAGGAGTTTTTGATGACATGGAAACGGTTAAAGAAACGGCTGATATACAGAAACCGCCGCAGACTAACACCTCTCTATACAGAACGGTTTGGAGATGGCACTTTTATGCGGGCATAATTTTTGCGCCATTTCTTTTTATTCTGGCGGTAACCGGAGCAATCTATTTGTTTAAGCCGCAAATCGAGGGTGTCCTCTATCAGGATTATTATGAAGTCACCCCTCAGGATGAAAAAATTTCAGCTTCACAGCAGATTGAAGAAGTGAAGAAGCAATATCCGGATGCAGCAGTGACGGTGTACCGTCCCGGGGAAAGCGCCGATCGTTCAAGTGAAGTCGGCATTGTGAATAACGATGAATCGCTTACTGTTTTTATCAATCCTTATACAGGTGAGTCCCTCGGGGCCTTAAACAGCGAGGACCGGATTATGGATAAGATAGAAGAGTTTCACGGGGAACTGATGGCCGGCACGCTGGGAGACCGGATCGTAGAGCTGGCGGCCTGCTGGGCAGTTGTGCTCATTGTAACAGGACTGTATTTATGGTTTCCGAAGAAAAGGCCTGGCATGGGCGGCGTCCTTTTTCCCCGGCTGAATAGAGGGAAAAAGACTTTCAGAAGAGATTTGCATGCAGTGCCTGCCTTCTGGGTCACTGCTGGGATGCTCTTTTTAATCATGACAGGATTGCCTTGGTCCGGATTCTGGGGCACAAACTTTCAATCGATGGCAACCAATACCGGGGAAGGATATCCCCCTAGTGTCTGGGTTGGAAGCGGACCCCAGTCAACCATCCAGACGAAAGACATTGCCGATGTTCCATGGGCTGCCGAAAATCTGGACGTGCCTGTGTCAGACCTTCAGGGATTTATTCCGCTTTCGATTGATGATGTGGTTTCTGCTGCAGAACGTGAAGGCGTCCATCCCAGCTATTCCATTTATATTCCACAGGATAAAACGGGAGTGTATACAATTTCAGCTTTCCCGCCAAAAGCGCAGGATGAAATTACGATGCATGTCGATCAGTATACAGGTGCGGTTTTAACAGATTACCGCTATGACCATTACGGGTGGATCGGGAAACTAGTCGCATGGGGAATTACGCTTCATAAAGGGACACAATTTGGCTTGATTAACCAATTAATCAGTTTATTCATCTGCCTTGGCATCATCCTTGTGGTGGTAAGCGGCTATTATTTGTGGCTCAAACGCAAGCCGAAAAAAGACATGGGCGCACCAAAAACAGCTGGGTTTAACAACACAAAGGGATTCTTCCTTCTGTTAATTGCCATGGGAGTCCTCTTCCCATTAGTCGGCTTAACGATCATCGCTGTTTTGATAATTGACTTTTTCTTAATCCGGAGAATACCAGCGTTGAAGAGGTTTTTGAATGCGTAAGTTTATGATAGGGGAGTCTAATGCCGTGAAAAAATATGTCTTTATGATCCTGCTGCTGTCTTTTCTGAGTGCATGTTCACTTAATGAGAATGCAGCAGAGCTTTACAAACAGGAAACTCCGCTGAAACTGGAAATACAAACACCGGACACTTTTACAGCCGGAGAACAGGAAACAGTTAAAGCCACTCTCACACAGGACGGCAAACCGGCTGATCATACTGATTTTGTTCATTTCGAAATTTGGAAGCAGGACGGCACTGTCCACTATGGGATGGAGGAAGCAGACAATGAGGGCGGGGGCGTCTACAGCATCAGCAAGGATTTTGACAAGGATGGCCTTTACTTTGTAAAAGTGCACGCCCAGCAAGGCGGCAGCCTGATCATGCCGCAAAAGCAGTTTATTGTGGGAGAGCTGTCGAAAAGCGACGTGGAATTCCTGCAAAAAGGAACAGGCAAGCAGGAAGCGGGGCAGGGTCATCATCATTAATTTAGAACAAAAAGGATAGAGTTTGTCAGGAGAGGTTCCCTGCTATCTATCCTTTTTCTTCTCCTCCTGCTTCTTTTTATTTCCCTGAATTTCATCTTCAGCCAGGATTTCTTGTCTTCGTGAAACTCCACTTCAGATTGACCTGTAATTTCATCAAATGGGGTATAGAAAGGCTGAACACTTTTCTTTTTTACAAACACTTTATAAAACCCTATAAGCACTAGTATGACTATGGCTAATGGGAAACCGGCTGCCATTAAATCAATCAGGTTCATTTGCCCTCCCCTTTTCATATGGATATCTGGTATATGTTTATAGGTTTCGTTTGCAGCTAACCTGCCCTGTTAACTTCAATAAAGAAGGCGTTTATTCCTGCTTGAGCTCGAAGCACTAATGACTGCTGCTCTCCAACAATTTATGGCCACCACTGATAAATAAAGAAAAGGGACTTCAGCAGTCCCTTTTCAAATATTTTCTTAATATAAGCGCTCAATCCTGAAGACATCCTCAATCTACAACCGGAAACCACCCCGGAGTGTTTACAATTGCCTGCCAGAGCGGATCAGGGATGACCAGCTTTTCCTGATCCTTCTTGGATAAAGTGGTGGCAATTTCAGACTCTTTTCCTTCCTGCACCTTCTGCACCCAATCCGGCTCCATAATCAGTTCCCGGCCAAGGGCGACCATGGCCACTCCCGTTTCCAGTGCTTTTACAGCTTCATCAGGAGTATGAATGGACCCTACTCCGATAAGCGGCAGGCGGTTATTCATTTTTTCTAACAGATGCTGAATTCTTGGCTTAGCATCATCAGCCCCGCGTCTCGGTTTGGACCAGAAGTCCATCAGGGAGACATGAAGATAGTCCAGCCCTTTATCTGACAGTACATCGACCAATTGAAGAGTATCTTCCATGGTGATTCCCGGCTCAGTAGGCTCTTCCGGTGAAAAACGGTACCCCACAATGAATGGCTCTTTCGCATGTTCTTTTACCGCTTCTTGGACTGCGTCCACCACAGCAAGAGGGAACGTCATGCGCTTTTCAAGGCTTCCTCCGAATCGGTCCTCACGGCGATTTGAATGCGGAGAAAAGAACTGCTGAATTAAATAGCCATTGGCTCCATGGATTTCAACGCCATCATAGCCTGCCTGGATGGCCCGGCGGGTTGTTTCGCCGAAAGCGGCAATGATGTCCTCCACTTCCTTTTCCGTCAGTGCTCTTGGAGTGTTCCCGCTTCCTTCAGAAGCAACCGCACTGGCACTGACTGTTTCGCCATTTGGAACGAGCTCTGGAGGGCATTCCCTTCCGCCATGAAAGATCTGGAGTATTGCTTTGGCACCCTGCTCTTTAATGCTGGCTGCCAGCCTCGAAAGACTTGGAATCATCCCATCGTGATCGCCGCCAAATTCACCATGGAATCCTTTTCCGTTTGCTGTCACATTTGTACAAGCCGTAATCACCATTCCTACCCCTTTGGAGCGGTGTACGTAATAATCAATCTCGGCATCTGACACGGTTCCATCCGCATGGGATGAGAAATTGGTCATTGGAGCCAGAACCACTCTGTTTTTTAACTCCACATTATTCTTTAACTTAAGAGATTCTAATAGCGGTTTATAGCTTGGATTCACAAAAAAACACTCCTTTTTATAACCTTTCAAACCTAGTTTGTTATTTATTTCTTCTGTTTACGCATAGTAAACTGCGCAAATTGAGAATTACCCTGCAAGAAGGCAGCGAAAGATTACTGTAATGTTATATGTTACAGTTCAGGAAGTCAATTATTTGAATCGGAAGCTCTCTCCGCCTGGACAGAGGGACAAATTTGTCCCTCCGCTCCAAATAATATCCGTTAACCTGTCTCCTTGTCCCAGTATGATATTTTTTCGATAACTACATCCAGCTGGCCGCTTGGGATAATCAGGGATGTTTGTTCACCCATATTTTTTAACAGAAGCTGCCTGCCAACCGGGGATAAGAATGAAATGCAGCCATTATCAGGGTCAGACTGATCGGGCAGACAGATATGATAATCCTCCCGGTCATCCTCCCCGTCAAATAACACAGTTACCTTTGTTCCAATCAATACTTTTCGCAAAGGGGGTTCTGCTGGAGCTTGATTACAAAGTGTAATGTATTTCTCCACTTCACTTACATAATTACTAAGGAAGTCCTTTTTCCTCTCCTTGAGCGGAGTGGAAGATAAATAAAGGCTATTCAGATCCTGATAGTTATCATCAATAAACGTCAGCTGCTTAATAAAGTACTCTTTTTCAGTGAGGGCGGGGATACTATGGTTCATAGTAGATAACCCCCCTGCTGGGATCAAACACCTTGCAAAACTTCATTTCTACTGTCATTTCCATGCACCATCCTTCTTTTGAATATATAAAAAGCAGACCTTTCCCGTTTATAAAGAAAGGTCTACTATATATTTACAACATAGCATATATGTACCTGAAAAGCCAGCTAACTTGTGGGTCATTGGCAGGCTTTCGGAGGATTTTATTGTCGAATTGAACATTTGTACATCCGCCAAAAAAACCACTCCTTCTCCCCAAATAATTCTCCTTTTGTATCATTTTTCCTTTTTATCTAAGCCGCCTTAGGCAAAAAAAAGCGCTCCTGTTTTTGCAGGAACGCTTTTTTGCACATCCCAGAATTTATGTGTCGGGTTCGGACTCCTTTACTCGGATTTGTCCTTCTTGTGTCCGAAGGTCCACTAACTTCAGACTCATCCATTTGGTTTTCCATCTATCTTGTCCGAAGGTCCGCCAACTTCGGACTCTTCCCCTAGGATTTCTACCTAATCCGTCCGAAGGAAAACCCGCTTCGGACTCCTCCAACCGGATTCCCTCCGGTCTTGTCCGAACAGTAAAAAGAGGGACAGATGTCCGGTCCCTCTTATCAAATATCGCTCCAGCTACACTTCTCCTCATCCCACTTGAATAGTTTCACAATTATTAAGCAATCTAAACTGTGTATGGGAGGTGAAGATATTGTCACATCAGAACGGCAAGTCAGAGAAGCAAGCAGCGAAACCCTCAGTTGAAAATCGTCAAGGTTCAGGTTCAGAATACGAAAGAGAGCGTGCTGGGAAAGTAGAAGGGTACGGTCAGCCATACCCGGATAATGGTGCTAAAAGTTAATGATAGGCTAAGAGTGAATTAGACGTTAATTCACTCTTTTTGCTTTAAGCATGCAAGCCTCCCAATCATTACGCCTGGTACAGTCGATAACAGAATCGAAATCTTATTAATGGATTAAAGCTGCTCTCAAATCACTAATGCCATGTTCCAAATAGCCCTTAAGGCAAGTCAGCATGTAGATCCAGCCTTCTTTTTGCCCCAGCATTTTGCTTACGGCTTCAGGGTCATTTTCGTCAAGACCGGATTCGTTCACCTCAATGATGGTACTCAAATGATTCGTCTCATTCAGTGTAATGGCAACAACTGTTTCTTCATTCGTTTCTACGCCCCATGAAAACACGATTTTCTTATTTTCCTCAAAATCTAATACATTTAAAATGCCTTCTGCGCCATATTCATCATATTTCACAGTAATGGACTTGCCTTGTGCCCATCTTTCTGAACTCGATGAGAACCAGAAATGACCGATTTTAACTGGGTCAACGATGGCATCAAACACCTCGCTGGCTGGCTTATTTATTTTTAATTTCGCAGTTATTTGAGTATCCACAATAAATCAACTCTCTTTCAGGTAATCAATATTCTTTTATTATATCCTGAACTCTTTTATTTTTGTGGAATGAGTATGTTAATTAGCTGCTATACTGCTTTCACCACTTTGGATGCCTTCTCTGCAGGCTTTTTCCAGAGCAGGGTCAGCCCAATCCCCAATGCCATTATGACCGTCGCAAAGTAGTATGGGTAGTTAATATCGATATCAAACAGCATCCCTCCTATAATAGGTCCGCTGATATTCGCCAGACTTGTAAACATCGAGTTCATGCCGCCCACGAAGCCTTGTTCATTGCCGGCGATATTGGAAAGATAGGAAGTGACAGCCGGACGGAATAAGTCGAATCCTACAAACACAATGAATGTTACAAGTAAAATCGCGAAGTAGGAATGCACTACAGTCATTAAAAACACAAGCAGTCCGGATAGTATTAGGCTGTAGCGGATCAGTTTGATTTCTCCCCAAATACGGGTCAGGCGGTCAAACAGCAGAATTTGCGATACAGCTCCGAAAATGGCTCCGCCTGTAATCACAATGGCGATATCTGATGGTTTGAAAGCAAACTTGTGATCCACAAATAAGCTAAAGAATGACTCAAACGCAGCCAGCCCAAATGAGGCAATGAAAATCAGAATAAAGGCCAGGAAATATTTTGGCTCCATTACGCGTCTGAAGCCGCTTCTGCCCTCTGGAGCCCCTTCTTGATTTTCTTCTTCAATGCGTTCAGGCTCAGATAATAAAATCATCGAAAGCACAGCTGCCAGTGCACCCATTGCTCCTGCAAAGAAGAATGGCACACGCGTTCCAAATTCCGCTAAAAATCCGCCGATGCCGGGACCGATAATAAATCCCGTACTAATGGCCGCTGACATATACCCGAGTGCCTTTGGACGGGTATCCGTCGTCGTGATATCCGCGATAAAGGCAGTCACGGCCGGCATAATAAAGGCCGCACTAATTCCGCCCAAGATCCGGGAAACGAATAGCACCTCGATCTCTTGGCCGATCCCGAATAAAAACTCCGATAAACCGAAAATAAATAGGCCGGTGACAATCATGATTTTCCTGCCCCATTTATCGGCTGCTCTCCCTGCAAACGGGGAAACAATAAGCTGAGCCAATGCAAATGCGGCTGTTAAATACCCGATCGTTGTGCCCGTTATGCCCAATTCATTCATCAATGTAGGCAGAACAGGAATGACCAGGCCAATTCCCAGAAAGGCTATAAATAAATTCGTCAATAATAAACCTAAAGTGATTTTTTGTGTCTTCATCTATATCATGCTCCTTACAAAACAGTCAAACTTGATTTATTTATACGTTTTATCCTAGTGTATATAGTAACTATATAGTCAAGGGCGGTGATGTAAAAAATGAGTAAAAAAGATGGCAAATATTTAACGACTGGCGAATTCGCAAAGCTTTGCAAGGTTAACAAGCAGACAATCTTTTATTACGATCAAATCGGGATTTTGTCCCCGGTAAAGAAAAATGAAAAAGGCTATCGCTATTATTCCATTCATCAATTAGAGTTATTTTTTGTGATTGATTTATTAAAGGATCTTGGCATGTCGCTTAACGATATTCAGCAGTATATGCAAAACAAATCGCCCGAAAGCTTTTTATCCATCATGTACCGGAAAAAAGAAGAGATTATAAAAAAACGGCAGGAGATCGAAATGAAGGAGAAAATGATCGAGGCCAAAATCGGATTAATGGAAGAAGCTTCCAAGCTTGATTTTAATCGAATTGCGCTTCAGCCATTGCCGGAAGCAACCCTCTATCTAAGCAGGAACATCCAAAATATATCTGATGAAGAATTTGTTGAGGTCATCTCGGATTTCATTAATGAATTGCAGATCTCACAGCTTGATTCAGGGTATCCGATTGGAACTATAACGAAGCGGGAACAGGTGCTGAAAGGGGAATTCTCCAATTACAGTTACTTGTATATCGAGCAGCCAAATCCAAAGGAAGGACATCCGTATTTTCGGGCTGTAAAAGGTGATTTTCTCATCGGCTATCATGTTGGGAGCGAAAAAACCATCAGCCATACATATAAGCGGTTTTTCTCAGAGATGGAGCGGCTGCATTTAACCTTAGGGGAGCATGTTTTTGAAGAGTACATTTATGATACCGTTGTACAGAATAATAAGGAGCAGTTTGTCACTAAAATTATGATGCAGATTATCAGGGGATAGGATTTCCGCCAATCTTTATCAAAGGTGTTAGGAAAATTCGCAATAATATGATACACTTTGTTTACCATTTGATTTACTGTGTACATGTGCCCTGCTCATTCGTGAGCGGGGTTCCTTATTAGAAAAGCGTAGAGCTAGACAGTTATCAACGTTCAAAATTAATACTTCCTTATTTTCACACACAAAAAAACAGGCCCATAAAGAGCCTGCCCTGAGTTTTGGTTTTAATTAAGCTTTACGCACGTTAGCTGCTTGAGCTCCACGCTGACCTTGCTCAACATCGAAAGTCACTTCTTGACCTTCTTCTAAAGATTTATAACCTTCGCCTTGGATAGCTGAGAAATGAACGAATACGTCTTCTCCACCTTCGCGTTCGATGAATCCGAAGCCTTTTTCACTGTTAAACCATTTTACTTTACCATTTTCCATTTTTGTTGCCTCCTTGTGCGTATAAACACACATTGTGTTACTATCCTTGCTCTCAGTGATCATCAAGACGTAAAGTTTTACTCAAACTATCCTTTACACCGAACAAAAATAATTCTTATTTAGTTTAACACTTTTCTGAATTATATGCAAGAAAACACAAAAAGGAAAACATTATTTCTCCATGCGGGCATGCAAAAACTTCGAAATTAACCATAAAAAAGACTGCTATTTCATAGCAGTCATGGATAGTGCCTTAAGAAGTAATAGAATATCCTGATGAATGCTGTTGCGTACTTGATCATCGCTACAGTTCTCAAAATCAGCCTGTAAACGTCCAAGTTCTCTAATGAATAGTAAGTTTTCTTCCTTACTAAGCATAGTGTATTCGCTCCTTTTTACATAGGGAAAAACACTATGTCGTTTCAGGGTAACACTATTGCATTTGATTTACAATCAATCAACAGGGCTCTTAATAAGCAGAGTTTCTCCTTTCGCTAGTGAACCCTTTCAATATCAAAGTATGATAAACTAAATTTGCAGGCATAAAATGACAAAATTCAATGGGGTGCAAATTTGGAAAGTTTACATTTAAAAGAAGTCCATGAAATTCAAGACCTTACTAAGGGACATGTATTATATTTTTTCAAGAATCCGGACCACTATATTTCAAATGTCATTGAATTTGTTCTTTCGGGCTTAGAACGAAATGAATACTGCATCATTATAGAAAATGACCGAATGACTCCATTGATTAAGAAAAGTCTCACAGAGAAATTGAATAATAACTGTCTGAAAAAAGTAATGTTCGTCAATAATTATGACTTCTATTATGCCAAGGGGGACTTTAGAGTTAATTCTATTTTCGATTATCTTCCGAACTTAATTGAAGGTTATTCAGAACAGGATTTAGCTGTCAGAAGCTGGGCTCATGTCGAATGGCGTGAAGAACCGGAAGTCTGTAAAAAATTATCGGTATCTGAAAAAGAAGCGGATCTGATCGTTGCCAAAACAAAACTTCTATCCGTTTGTGCCTACGATTCAGAAAGGGTTAGTAATGAATTAAAAGAAAGTCTCCTATCTTGCCACAATTTTCTTGTAAATGAATGATAAAATTAGTCTCACCTTTAATAAGTGAGACTAATTTAGCTCCCCTGTGAACCTTCTCCTAAGAACCTGCTCTGCTGGCAGTTCACTTTCTCTATTTAGTAAAAACGAGGTATTTTTGTCCGATATAGTTAGTTAATGTGTAAATGCCAGCTCCTAAAAGAACCGCAAGCTCTTCAGGTGAAACATCATGCCTGAGAATCGTAACAGTCTGCATAAATTCTGCAGCCATGCCGCTTATGGAATAAGAAAGAATATAGCACAGAAACAAAATAAGAATGAAGCGCACCGCACTGCTTTGAAGGCTGTCCCTGCTCCTGAAGGTGAACGTTCTGTTAAGGAAATAACTGACCGCTGCCCCCATACTGTTCCCCAGAAATGTTGCAGTCCAATACGTCAGCCCCGCTAAATCCAGCAGCATAAATATCATGGATAGCCCCACAATTGTATTGACTGTTCCCACAAGCAAAAATCGAATAAAGGTATTAGTTCGTTTCAGATAATGTTCCAAAATGAATGTCCGCGTGCTCATCATCATGGTCTCCGTCCGTAATCAAATGGCGGGAAATCGGCAGATTAAACGCATCTACTTCAATAGAGAATTTAGGTCTGCGTTTCGTTTCTTTATAGATCTTCCCTATATATTCCCCCACCAGGCCAATGGCTGTCAGCTGAAGTCCCCCCAGCATCCAAATCGAGGTGATTAACGAGGTCCAGCCGGTTTCGGTTTCACCATAATAACGCAATCCAAGAAAGTAGAGGCCAAAAAGAAAACTTATACAAAAAGAGCCGATGCCCAATGCCAATACCATTCGAATCGGTGTAACGGAAAAAGAAGTAATGCCTTCAAAGGAAAAGGCCAGCATCTTTTTCAGCGGATACTTTGTTTCCCCGGCAAGACGCTCTTTGCGGTCATAATAAACATTGGCCGTTTTAAAGCCCAGCAAAGGCACAATTCCGCGCAAAAAAAGATTGGTTTCCTCATAGCGCTGCAGTTCTTCCAACGCACGCTTGCTCATCAGGCGAAAATCAGCATGATTATAGATAAGATCGACACCCATTATCTTCATTATTTTATAAAATCCCTGTGCCGTGTTTCTTTTAAAAAACGTATCACGGTCCCTCTTTTTTCTTACTCCATAGACAATGTCATATCCTTCGCGGAATTTCAGGATAAACTCCCGGATCACGGCAATATCATCCTGAAGATCGGCATCGATGGACACCGTGCAATCCGAAGCCTTCCCTGCAGCTGTTAAGCCCGCAAGCAGAGCATTCTGATGTCCCGCATTTCTGGCAAGCTTCAGCCCTCGCACTTTGGGGTTATTCAGGCTCTGCTTATAAATGATCTGCCAGGTCCGGTCCCTGCTGCCATCATCTACAAACAAAATTTTGCTTTTATCAGAAACAAGTTCATCATCCAGCAATTCTTCAAGCAGCCCATTCAGCTGATTAATTGTATCCGGCAGTACCTCCTCTTCGTTATAGCAAGGAACTACGATGGTGAGTACTGGGTTGGTCATTCTTAATTCCTCCTGCTTATATGGCTTTATAAAGGTAGATTTTCCACACAGAGCTTTTTGATTCAAAAACCTTCTCCAGCCGAAGCAGATTCTCTTCCGCATTATCGATCGGTACAGATGAAAAAAGATAGGAACCGCCCATGGCCTTAAAGGCTTCTGTATTTAACTCAAGATTCTTCAGCCTTTTTTTCGTTCGCTTTTTAAACATATAATGCTTGCCAAGCTCGTCCGTGAAGAGATAGCATCTTCCGCCCCATTCATCAAAATAAATTCGGAGTGTTTTATTTTTTTCCAGCTCTTTCTCAATGATTTTCCTAAACTGATATTTGTATGTTAAGGGGTAGAAATTATTATACGAATCCAGCGTGTAAAAGCCATTATACTGGGCAATGGCCGGATGAAGCCCAATACTTGCCACCCGGTAATCCTCCTGCGGAAGCCCAATGTATTCTTTAATAGCCGAGAATTGTTCTTCTGCGTAAAATTGCTTGACCGTTGGCTTATCCTGAAAAAGAATTTCCTCGTTGAAAAAGGAAACGGTCATGATCTGTGCAAGCACAAAAACCGGAACAAGGCGCCTCCAGAACGGTCCATGAGACCAAATGATTTTCAGGGTCAGCGCGAAAAGCAAATAGATAACCAGCGGCCTCAAAAAGTGATACCTGGCAAAGTTGAAGGTATCAAGAACATGAAAACGCTCTGTCAGAGGCAGCCAGCCTTTATAAAACCAGAAGGCATACCATGCTGATAGGGCAAAGTTAAGAAGAAACAGGAACAAAAACACCTTGTCCTTCTTCCCCTTTTTCTGCCTTAGCGTCATAAAAAGAGCTACAAACATCAGCGGAAGAATGACCAGAGTATGCATCGAGGCAGCATGGTGGTGCCCCAAAGCAAAGTTCTTGAATGTCAGCCTGACGCAATGCCAGAAAGTGAGCCTCGCATGGAAGTACTCATCCCGGCTGTTTGGCTCATCGTCAAAAAGAAAGGAATAAACCAGCCTGTATTCCACGATGAAAAAAATTCCGGTCATATACACAATCGATAAAAGAAATGGCCAATTCCATGCTTTTTTCCTGATGACGTCCGTCAGCCAGAAGATCCCCATCGCGCTCAAAAAAAAGAAAAACCCAAGGACAATGCTCGCATAAAAAGGCAATAGGGTTAATACAAGGACATTTTTCCACGACCTTTCCCCCTGCCTGATATTTAAGAAGGCCCACAGAGCAAGCGGCATCCCAAGCGTGCTCAGCATACCGGAGGGCCAGAATGGCGTGAAGGCAAAAGCAAGGGCTGTCCCAATCGTAATGGGCGCCCACTTTTCTTCTTTAAGAAAGTGCTTTTTCAAAAGCACATACATACCGATAAAAGCAAACACCCTTGTGATCGTCTGGCTGAGTGCATAAGCAATCATCGGCGGAAAAAGGGCATACAGCCAAACAATTAATGTGAATTCCGAGCCAAACGCATTGCGGGACAAATTTCCGTTCATAACTTGTGGAATGACAGCGTCAATCGGTCCTCTCAGCTGTCCGCTTTCAGCAAGGACTTTATACCATGCCAGATTGCTGTCAAGATTATCATGAACGCGGATATGCGCGTCTTCACCTAATATGTATAGGGGGGATACAAACAGGACCAGGGCAATCATGGCCAGAATAAGGAGATTTTTCTCGGCTTTATTTTTTTTCAAAAGCAATCTCTACACCTCTGGGTTCAAGATTATTTACAATTTTAGGGTTCACGAACAGGGGCAAAATATTCAGGAAGGGATAATACAACCCTCCACCTACATAAAAATAGAGTGGAAAGGGGGATTTTTATGATTAAAAAAGCGGTCATTCCCGCTGCAGGCCTCGGAACCCGTTTCCTGCCTGCCACAAAGGCACAGCCAAAGGAAATGCTCCCTATTGTCGATAAGCCCGCCATTCAATATATTGTGGAGGAAGCTATTGCTTCAGGAATTGAGGATATTATCATCATAACGGGGAGAAACAAACGGGCCATTGAAGACCATTTTGATAAATCGGTTGAAATGGAGCTGCTCCTACAGAAAAGCGGAAAGCTTGAAATGCTTGAGGAAGTGCGCCAAATAACCAATCTGGCTGATATCCATTATGTCAGGCAAAAGGAGCCGCTCGGATTGGGGCATGCCATTTTATGCGCGAGAAAGTTCATTGGCAGGGAGCCGTTTGCCGTCCTCCTTGGCGATGATATTATTGATGGGGAACCTCCTGCCATGCTGCAAATGATTGAGCAGTATAACCAAACGGGGGCAAGCATCCTCGGATGCAGTGAGGTCCCCCTGTCTGAAGTCAATAAGTATGGAATTGTCGGCTATTCAGAACAGAGGGGCCCATTATATAAAGTGGATAGCCTCGTTGAAAAACCTCCTGCTGAAAAGGCACCTTCTGCGCATGCAATTATTGGCCGGTATATCTTAACACCCGCAATTTTTGACATGCTTGAAAACGGAAGCCCGGACAGCAAAGGCGAGCTGCAGCTGACAGATGCCCTCGATGCTTTGCTTCGCCGGGAAAGAATTTATTCGTATCTAATCCAGGGAAAGCGTTATGATATTGGAGATAAATTCGGCTTTCTTAAAGCTTCGATTGATTATGCCCTGCAAAGACCTGAACTGAAGGAAAAGCTTTCACTATACTTAAGGCAAGCTCGCTTATGATTTACGATATCCGTCAGGATGGGACCTGTGCCAGCTCCAGGCATCCTCGACGATCTGGCGGATACTTGTTTTTTTCGGCTGCCAGTTCAGCAGTGACCTTGCTTTTTCTGATGAAGCAACCAGTTCTGCCGGGTCTCCAGACCGGCGGGGAGCAATCGTCACTTTAAAGCATCTGTTTGTTACCTCTGCAGCGGTTTCAATCACTTCTTTTACAGAGATCCCTTTGCTGCCTCCAAGATTAAAGACATTGCTTTCCCCTCCAGCTTCCAGGTAGCGGAGTGCCAGCAGATGGGCTTCAGCCAAATCCTCTACATGAATATAGTCCCTTATGCAGGTACCATCCTTTGTTGGATAGTCATCTCCAAAAATGGAGACAGATTCTCTTTTTCCAAGTGCCGCCTGCAGGATAATCGGGATCAGGTGGGTCTCGTTCTGATGGTCTTCGCCAATTTCCCCTGAAGCTTTTGCCCCTGCAGCATTAAAATAACGGAGCGACACGAACCTTGCCCCTGATGCCTGCGCCCACCAATGGAGCATTCGTTCAATGGCAAGCTTCGTCTCGCCATACGGGCTTGCCGGTTTGAGGGGCGCGTCTTCCTGTATAGGCTGGCTTTTTGCCTCACCATATACGGCTGCAGTTGACGAAAACACGAGCTGTTTCACCTTATGCGTGTCCAAAGCCTTTAGAAGGTTAAGAGAACCAAGTACATTATTATCATAGTAATGTAACGGATTTTTCATCGATTCCCCTACCAGGGATGAGGCCGCAAAATGAAAGACTGCCTCTATTTGCTCGCCTGAAAGGACACTATTCAGAAAATCCTGCGATCTGATATCCCCCTCATAGAAAGCTGCCTTTGGATGGACCGCCTGCCTGTGGCCCGCAGCCAAATGATCAACTACCACTGTTTCATACCCTTTTCGAATGAGAAGATCTACTATATGTGAACCAATATAACCTGCTCCTCCTGTAACCAAGATTGCCATTCCATCACTCCTGCATAGATTTACTTTCCCTTTTCTATATGCAGGTGTGAGGTTGAGTATGATAAAACTGCGGAGTCCCTCCTTCCCCGAATGAGTATCAGGTTCGGCTCTTCTGTTCGGATTCTCCTTCTCCTGTCCGAAGTGGGTCTAGGTTCGGACTGCTCCGCGCGGGTTTCTCCATCTCCTATCCGAAGTTGCATCAGGTTCGGACTGCTCCGACCGGCTTTCCTCTTCTCCTGTCCGAAGTTGCTCTAGGTTCGGACTGCTCTGAACGGGTTTCCTCTTCTCCTGTCCGAAGTTGCATCAAGTTCGGACTGCTCTGAACGGATTTCTCCTTCTCCTGTCCAAAGTTGCATCAGGTTCGGACTGCTCTGAACGGGTTTCCTCTCCTCCTGTCCGAAGTTGCTCTAGGTTCGGACTGCTCTGACCGGATTTCTCCTTTTCTTGTCCGAAGTTACATCAGGTTCGAACTACACTGACCGGGTTTTCTCTTCTCCTGTCCGAATCAGCACCAGGTTTATTCTATTCCCCTCTCCCCTGTCATTAAAAAAGGGCCAGATTCATCTGGCCCCCACAATTCTAATTAAATTTAAATCGATGCCTTTATCTGCTTCGTATAGAAAAAGCGCACTATAAAGAAGTAAACAACCTGGATGGCCAGGAAAACACTCAGAACAGCAACTGATTCCTTAAACAGGTTAAAGTAGAACAGGTTCGATAACGCTGTCAGGGCTACAGCACCATGGATAAGAGCGACGAGGATCGGTGCGAAAAACAGAATCATGGTCTGTCTGTTTAAAACCTTTTTCAGCTCTTTCTCGGTTAACCCCATCTTGGAAATCGATCTGAATTTTTGTTTATCTTCATCCAGGTCCATGTAGAGCCTGAAGTACAGGAAGCTGCCGGCTGATACAAAAAAGACAATCCCGATAAACAGACCGACAAATAAAATGGGCCCGTAGCCTTTCATAATCTCATATATTTCGTAGTCTACTGATGTAATTTCATATCTTGGCAGTTCCTTGTACAGCTTTTCAGAGGCAGCCATTACCCTTTCCTCTCCATCTGTTGCCTGCCAGGCGTAATAGCTTTCCTGAAACTCTGGTTCAGGAAGCTTTTGATAGTCTTCATCTGACACGATAAAATAGGAATCTGTTGCCGGCAGTGCTTTCGAATGAATGACTTCCTTTGGCTTTAAAACAGTGCCGGACTTCAGTGTAATCGTTTCATTCAGGAGTTCCTTCGTTTGCCCGAAGTTGGTCCCTTCAAACTCAACTGTCATTACTTGCCCGTCTTTTAAGTCAATCGGATCTTCGTCAATGAGCGCGGCAAAGCGGTTAAAATCGGATTGACCCGCAATCAGAATGGAATCCCCGCCAACTTCAAAGTAGCGTAAAATAGTATGCTCCGAATCCGCTTCAATCTTTTCATCCTTTAACGTTTGATTGATAAACTCAACATTCTTCACTTCATTTTCTTCAGAAGTTTTATAGGAAAACGTTGTGGAATTGACATTTTTTATGTTTGAGGTCAGCACGGTTTGAAAACCGAATAAAGAACCAATTGCACTGAACGCAACTGTTGAAACCATCGCAACCATGAAGAAGGTTCGCGCATTATCCTTCATGCGAAAGGCCAGATCTGAAAACAGCAGCATATTGGTCTTAAACCAAAAAACACGTTCATTCTTCTTTAATCTTCTAATAATATAAACACTTAATTGCGTAAATAACAGGTAGGTGCCAATGCAGACAACGATGATCACCGGCACCATTGCCGCTACAACGACTAACCCTTTTGCGATTAGTGCAACAGCATACCCCGCACCTAATAATAGGACAGCCAGCATCGTTAAGAAAAGATTTGCTTTTGGCTCACCCTTTGACATTTTATTTCCCTTTATTAATTCAATCAGCTTTTTGCTGCGCAGTACATACGTCACAAATAAGGAGATAAAGAAAAATAAAATAATAAAAGAAATGAAGGTGATCAGGATGGCCTTCACTGGAAAATAAAAAGACAGTGCCCGCTCAATAATCAGCACATTTTCAGCCAGCAGCAAAATCGCCTTTGCAAATACAACACCGAGGAGGATTCCGCTTAGGGTTGCCAGAAAGCCAATCAGCATATTTTCCAAAAACACCATGAGACGAATCTGTTTCATGGACATGCCCTGCATCATTAATAACCCAAACTCTTTTTTCCGGGACTGCAGAAAAGAACTCATAGAATATAAAACAAAAAAGAACGAAAACACATAGATAATGCCTGCTGCTGCATTCATTCCCTTCGTTACAGTTGAGTTCATGCCATCCCCGCTTAATGCTGGATGATTCGCAAAAATCGAGAAGGTAAAGAAGACCATGACTGTAAATAAACTGCTGAGGAAGTAGGCTGCATATAAGCGTTTGTTCCGTATGACGTTATTAAACGCGAACTGACGAAAGGTCATGTGCATCCCCTCCAAGCAAAGAAAGTGTATCGATGATCTTCTGGAAAAAGGCCTGGCGGTTATCACCGCGGTGAATCTCCGAATAGAATTTTCCGTCGCGGATAAAAATGACCCTGTTGCAATAGCTCGCGGCCTGCGCATCATGTGTGACGAGCATCATGGTTGTCTTCTCAGTCTTATTAATCGACTCAAGCATTTCCATTACATCTTTGGAAGACTTGGAATCCAAATTCCCTGTAGGTTCATCCGCCAGCAGCAGCTTCGGCGTATGAATCATCGCTCTAGCCACAGCGGCTCTTTGCGCCTGTCCGCCTGATATTTCATACGTCCGCTTTTTCATAATGCCTGTAATTCCCAGTTTTTCAGCGATTTCGTATGCCTTGTCTTTCATTTCCTTCACTTTTTTCCCGTCCAATGTTAGCGGCAGGACTATATTTTCTTCAACCGTCAAGGTATGAAGAAGGTTGAAGTCCTGGAAGACAAATCCTAATTCACGGCGGCGGAATTGGGCCAATGCCTCTTTTTTTAAGACATGGGGATTTCTTTCATTGATCAGGATTTCCCCTGTTGTCGGTTCATCAATGGTGGCAATCATGTTCAGCAGTGTCGTTTTTCCGCTTCCCGAAGGACCCATGATTCCGACGAACTCACCTTCATCAATGGTTAAGTTAATATCTGTTAACGCACGATAGGCGATCTTTCCTTCATAAATCTTGCTTACTTGCTTCACTTTTAGCATCACAAGTTCTCCTTTCACATTCAGTTGACTTGTGATCAGTATATCTTCTATACCTATTTCAAAAAATCGATTTCTCTTTCACTTACCTTACAAGGCTGTAAGGTTCTGTGTTTTTCCAAAGATCAGCCGGAAAAGAGACCCTTCCCCCATCTTGGATTCCAGCTCAATGCGATGGCCAAGATGATCGGCTGCCTCCTTCGTCAAGTACAGCCCCATACCTGTGGATTCTCTGAATTTCCTTCCATTTTCACCCGTATAAAAAGGTTCAAACACACGGCGCTTGTCTGCTTCCGGAATCCCGGCGCCAAAGTCCTTCACTTCTAAAACAGCTTCTCCGTTTTTTTCAAAAATGGAAATATCAATTCGATTGCTCTTCCCTCTGGAATACTTGACCGCATTATTGATCAGCTGAGAAAGCATAAAGAAAAGCCATTTCTCATCTGTCTCCACGATCATGTCCTGCTTCTCCTGCAGGAGATTTGGATACACCCCGTTCCGGATATAAAGCCGTTTGTTTTCTCCATTCACTTCATGAATGATTTGGGATAAGTGTACAGGTTTGATATGAAAATCCTGTTCGATCGTCCGGAGTCTCGCCATATAGAGGATGGTGTTCAAGCCCGTTTTCATCCGGTCCGTCTCTTCTCGAATACTGGAGGAATCAGGTTCATCCAAGTTTTGCGCAATCAGTTCAATGACAGAAAGCGGGGTTTTCATCTGGTGGACCCATTGATCCATAAACTTAAGATGCTCCTCCTGCCTGGATTCCAGCTCTTTAATTCTCGTCTGGTAATGTCTGTACTGTTCCTTCAGCAGATGATCCAGCGCCTGTGAAATCGGTGAGTTCTCTGTTGTTTGAAAGGAATCGTCAAGGGAAGCAAGTTCCTCCGTCAGCCTCTTATAAAACTTGCGGCGGCTAAAATAGTGGTATGTCAGATAGGCCGTGAGAAAGAATAACCCGAGAAAGATGCCATAGAGGGCTGGCAATAGATGACGATAGCCATCCAGCCAGTAAATGGCCAGAATTATAAAAAATTGAACGACCTGTACAGCGATTAGTAACGCATGCTCTTTAAGGAATAATTTCATGTTTCTCCAGCCTTTCACCAGGTTACGATCAAACGGTAGCCTGCGCCTCTCACTGTTTCGACCGCTCCTGAAAGCCCGATTGCCTCAAATTTTTTTCTTACCCTCGCCATATTCACATTCAGCGTATTTTCATCCACATAGACCTGTTCATCCCACAGCTTTTCCAGCAAGTCTTCACGACCGGCCACACGCGGGTACCGCTCCAGTAAATTCTCAATAATATCAGCTTCTTTTTTGGACAGCGGAACGGTTTTATCACGGAAACACAATTCCAGCCTTTCCGGAAACAGCTTCAATCCCTCTGCCTCGAGAACTCGTTCCTGGGCCTGCGTGGCATATTCCCCGTAAGCCCGCCGAAGCTGGCTGCGGATTTTCGCCATCACAATTTCCGGATGGAACGGCTTGGTGATGAAGTCATCGCCGCCATTCTCAAGAGCCATCACCTGGTCCATCTCCCCTACCCGTGCGGAAATGAAGATAACCGGACAAATCGACTCCTTCCGGATTTGCCTGCACCAGTAATAGCCGTCAAAGCTCGGGAGATTAATATCCAGGAGCACAAGATCCGGTTTATGCTTATGAAATTCCCCCATCACATTATCGAACTGTTTCGCAGCCGCAGCTTCATAGCCATATTTCACTAAGTGTGACTGCAGGTGCTCCGCGATTTTCGGATCATCCTCAATAATGAATACTTTCTGCATCCTCTCACTCCTTTGTCTTAGAAAATTATGCCATAAGGAGAATAGGAAAAAAAGAGCTGCCTCAGCAGCCCTTTTTAGACACAAGCTTTCTTTTCTAATGCACTAATCCATTTGTAATACCCTATTAGTATGGTTAATAAAATCGGATTAACAATGGCAGAATGCCATATACTCCACCATCCATAATGAAAGAAACCAAATGGATGAGGCAGCATGGCAACAGCTTCATAGCTCAGGAAAAAGATTTCCCAAATAATAAAGTAACGTATCTTTTTCATGAAAGAACCCGTAAAAGGATACCAATTGATAAACATCAAATTTACTGGCGGGACTAAGATTGTGTAAGCAGGAAATGCTACCCAATCTATCTCTTGTGTAAAGTACCAGTATCCTTTGTATTTCAAATCGATAAAAATATCAAATAATAATTGGAATGCAATAGTAAAAATCCAAATATGGACAATTTTATTGGCTGATATCCCCTTAATGGTCTTATATATAATAAAATTAAACAGAACAACTGAGGTAATTTGTAAGATCATTTTCCACTCCGGAAAGTTTTTTAGATATTATTTGCATTTATTGGGAATTTAATCCTTCTAAATCACTCTCTGACCTTTTATTCATAATTTTTTTGTCAGTTAGAGACTAGTTTTGTCGAAATGATTCAATGTTTTTCCTTTGTTTGCAATAATAGTTCCTGGACTTTTATTATTTAAAGGAGTAAATCAATGTGTCATTTTTGCAGTGAACTTAGAAAAAAGATTCAACTTTTTAGAAAAACACTTATTGAAACTGGAATAAAAAAAGGATTAGAGCATCCTGAGACTATAAAAAACAGTCAGATATTGGATCAACTTATCTTTAGGTTCCAGTCCAAATGTAAATAGGACTCATTATCGTAAAAGATATACTTTTAATAGAAACTCACTTTACCGCCAAATAAGCAGATAAAATTCTAAAAGAGGGCAAGATAGATAAGACATAAATATATAAAAACCCGGAGAATCTGTATGGTCTATATCTATACAATTACAACACTTGCTATCAACTCCATATTGCTGTTCATTATTCCGTTAAAATTAACCCGGCAGGAGCTTTACACAACCTGGCTGGCTGTCACTGTAAATGTGCTTCTTGCAGATTTAATTTTTGGCCATGTGTTAGACCTATACGACTTAATGGATTCAGGCCCCCAGCCATTTGATTTGTTTATTGAAATCACCTTGCCAGCAACATTTGGAATCCTATATGTAAACTTCATGCCTAAACCTAGGAAGAAATTTTTGCTTTACCTTTTGTTTTGGGTCGGTTTTTCTGTATGTTACGAAGTCCTCTCCAGTTACTTTGGCTACGTAGTTTATAAGGGCTGGCATGTATGGTGGTCAGCCCTCTATTATATTGGTGCCTGCCTTTATATGCGCTGGCATTTTCGTTTTATGAGGAAAGAAAAAAGGCCACTATAAACAAGGATCGGTACACAGTCAAAGTTACGCAGAGAAACAGTATCTCAAAAAAATGCATATAAAGATCAATGCAAAAACAAGCAGTTTCTCACTAATGTGAACCGCTTGTTTTTCTTCATTTTAGGCTGTTTCTCAAGGTATTTTACATTTTGTATATTTTATGCTGAGTTGATTGTAGCGAAAGGTGCGAGATCCTCGAAATGCTATCGCATTTTCCTCGTGCGGTGTTTTTCCGAGGAAGCTTATACAATGTCCTGCGGGAGTAGCGGGGACAAGTGAGACCCCGCGGAAAGCGGGCAGCCTGGAGAGGAAATCAACGGACAACATTGATAGGCGAAAAATACCATTATGTAAGCAAAGAGCCATATTTTATATTGGACACGTTTATGCCGATTCTTCCCCCAACATGACAAAATTGTCACTTTAGATCCTGTTACATCGATGGTTCGCGGGAAAAATAGCCGATATAGTATGGTAGTGAAGGAGGTCGAAACCATGACTAAAATGATACAAACCAAAAACTTATCGAAATCTTATGGAAAAACACAGGTCTTAAAAAATATTGATTTGACTGTTGAACGAGGGGAATTCACTGCCATTATGGGTCCCTCCGGCTCTGGAAAAACGACGTTAATGAATACCCTATCAACCATTGATGCCTTTAGCGGGGGGAATGTTTGGATTGAGGGAAATTCCCTTTTAGATATGAAAAAGAAAGCCCTGCGGGAGTTCCGCCAAAAAAGAATGGGATTTATTTTTCAAGACTATAACTTACTGGATACCTTAACGGTGAAGGAGAATATCCTCCTCCCGCTCTCGCTGCAAAAAACACCTGTTGCAGAAATGGAAAAGCGATTAGCGAAATTGATTGATGCCTTAAATATTGAATCAATTTTACATCAATATCCTTCTGAAATTTCCGGCGGACAGAAACAGCGCACGGCTGCCGCGCGGGCGATTATTACCAGCCCCGCAATTGTATTTGCTGATGAACCAACGGGTGCACTCGATTCCCGATCTGCTACTCAGCTGCTGGAACAAATTCAATTGCTCAATGAAACCTTCAAGACAACCGTTCTGATGATTACGCATGATCCGTATGCAGCCAGCTACTGTCAGCGCGTAGTTTTTCTCCGTGACGGAAAAATCGTCAATGAGATGTTTAAAGGCGAGCAGACGGAAAAGGAATTCTTTGACCGCATCCTGACGATCCAAAGTGCTATAGGAAGTGACTGGCGATGAACTTAGTAGATTTATCATGGAGGAACATGAAGCGGAACTTCCGGCTGTATACCATTTATTTCATTTCCATGTTTGTCGGGGTTGTCATTTACTTTACTTTTTCTGGTCTAATGTTTAACAAAGATGTAGTCGCAGCCATTCAAAATAAAGAAAACTACAAAATGGTCATTTCCCTTGCTTCGGTAATTGTCTTTTTGTTTATTGTCTTCTTTATTTTGTACGCGAACTCCTTTTTCATGAAGCAGCGAAAAAAAGAATTCGGCATGTATTTACTTTACGGAATGAAGGAAAGACAAGTTGCTGCAATGGTCTTCTTTGAAACATTATTCTTGAGCGCCATTTCGGTCTTCAGCGGTATATTAATCGGTGGCTTGCTATCGAAATTTTTCGGTGCGGTATTAATGAACTTAATGCGCTACAATGAGGACATTTCTTTTGCTTTTCCACTGGAAGCCATTGTATCAACAGTTCTGTTATTCGCCTTATTAATCATCATTATTACAATTCAAAGTTATTTTAACGTCCGGCGTGTCCAGTTAGTGGAATTGTTTCATGCAAAGGAAAAAAGGGATAAACCGTTTACATTTTCTTTTTGCCTGGCGTTATTGTCCATTATATTGATTGCCGGGTCTTACTATATGATTACCATAGGAGATACGGACATCTGGAAAGATCATTTTAAAGAAACATTAGCAGCTGTAACAGTGGCTCTGATTGCCGGGACGTATTAATTTTTCCGCCAGTTTTCCGGTTGGATGTTACAAAAGCTGAGTCAAAGGAAAAACTATTTTATTGGCAGTAAGATGTTATGGATCTCCTCTCTCCGTTTTTCTATTCGAGGAAATACAGTCAATTTTACATTCAATTCACTGATTAGTGCGATTGTCATCTTTACAGTCGGATTTATTGCTGTAGATTACGCTGTGAAAGGCGAGGTTGTGAAAAAAGAATTTCCAAATCATATTGCCTTTTCGACCCAGGATGATGCAACTCAAAGACAAATTGAACAGCTGATGAATGACTCACATCCAATCATTGATCATGAAACCATTACAGGGATTCAAACAGAAAAAATCCAGAATAGAAACGCATTTTTTAGCCATCCCGAATATTACACCGAAGAGTTTTACCTTTTTCCGGAGTCCCAATTAAATGCAATTGTTGATTTACGCAAAGCTGGTGAAAAAGCAGATTTAGAAGGTGAAGAGGCAATTGTATTAACAAGAGGAATTGATGAACCGGAAAAATATAAAAGTTCTCAGCCTGAAATGACCGTATTGGAAGACAATACATTTCGTGTAGTCGAAAAAATACGATACCCGCTGTTAAGCATCCCAACGAGCCCAGGCGGAAATACCCAGCCCCAGCCTTCTGTACTCATTATTTCAAACGAAGCTTTTGAGAACTTAAGAGAACATCACACCCTTTCTTCATTTGAAATTTATCAAATCGAAGATCCTAAAACATCCAATGATGTATCACGGGAAATATACGACCTCGTTATGAAAACAGAAGGAGCCTATTATTCGGCCTATATTGATATGTATTCCCTTGATACGGAGTCTTCTTCTTTAATCTTGTTCTCCGTTGCCTTTTTTGCCGTTATTGCATTGTTTGCATTAGGGAGTGTCATTTACTTTAAACAGCTGCGAGAAGCTACAGAAGAGCGGGAGCACTACGCCATTTTACGAAAAATCGGTGTGGATGACAAAGAAATGAAAAAGATTATCCGAAAACAATTGCTGTTCGTATTTTTGCCGCCGCTCCTGCTGGGGTTGCTGCACAGCTGGTTCCTTTTATATTACACAGTCATCCTGGTGATAAAAGATTTGCCTTCTTTAACGGCGATTATTTTTTCAGTCATGGGACTATATGTGTTAACGTATCTAATCTTTTACATTTCATCCGTATCTATTTACTACAAAATTGTCAGCGAAAAAAACACACGATGAGTTACATTACTCATCGTGTGTTTTTTGCATTATCAAAAACGGATCGCTATCGAGCGGGAAGTGAACGATAAATTGGGTGTACTCTCTCACATTCGACGTACAGCTAATGTAATGCCCTAACTTGTTGCTTAACTGCTGGGCTAAATATAATCCCATTCCGGTCGACTTCGAATACAATCGCCCCGTTTCTCCGGTAAAACCGCGATTAAATACCCTCGGAAGATCTTTCTGGCTGATGCCAATCCCATTATCCCGAATCAAGAGCTGTTTTTCTTGTGGGGTTTCCGATATGGAAATGGTGATCTCTCCGCCAGGTTCTGTATATTTCAAACTGTTTGTCAGAAGCTGATTGACGATGAACTGGAGCCATTTAGGATCACTTTGAACCTCCAGCATATCTGCCTGAATGTGGATGCGGATATTTTTTGAAATAAAGGTTTTGGAGTGAGACTTTACAATATCCTTAAGAATCTTGATAATATCACATTTCTGGATATCGTAATCCTGATTAAAGCTGTCTAGTTTAGCGTAATAGAGTGCTTGATCAACATAATTCTCAATTTTTGTGATTTCTTCTCTTAAACTGCCTGCGTCCATATCGGTTTGCTGCAGCAGGCGAAGAACAGCAATCGGTGTTTTTATTTCATGGAACCAGGAGACGATAAAATCGTAATGTTCCTTCTGCCTGTCCTGAATCCGATTCATTTCACGGATATGTTCACGCTTCAGCTCATCGATGTGGGTTTTAGCGAACTCTCCTTCCAGAGACAGGCTGTCATAATCCGCCCTTTCCAATTGCCTAATCACGCGCAGGTTTTGCTGGTACCGATATAATAAAAACCCGATTAATACAATCGAAGATAAGGCGAAGGCATAAAGGAATGTCCCCCATGCCAGGCTGCCATTGATATCAGTAAAAAAGATCGCTGCTGAAATCAGGAAACTGATCAGATAGAGGACTATATAAGGTTTTTCATAGGATAGAAAACTAAGGAAGTTCATTCAATTAAATACCCTAACCCTTTCCGAGTGACAATGAAGTCCTCTAGTCCAATTGCTGCAATTTTCCTGCGCATCCGATTCACATTCACGGTAAGTGTATTATCATCGACAAACTGTTCCTCATTCCATAGTGCCTGCATTAAGTCATCCCTCGAGACAATTTTCCCGATATTCCGCATCATCAATTGCAAAAGGATGAATTCATTCCGGCTTAGCTCATTGCTTTGTCCATTAAATTCAATCGTTGAATTGGTCACATTTAATTTCAGGCCGCGATGGATAAAACGGATATTCTCATCTTCCTGATATGTATACTTCCGGCGGATGAGCGCACTGATCTTCGCGAGAAGGATATCCAAATCAAAGGGCTTCTGGATAAAATCATCCCCGCCCATATTAATGGCCATTATTATATCCATATTTTGATTTCTGGAGGAAAGGAAAATGATCGGCACTTTTGAAACAGAGCGTATTTGCTGGCACCAGTAGTATCCATCAAAAACGGGAAGATTGATATCTAATAAAATGAGGTGTGGACTTGTCTGCTCAAATTCCGTCAGCACCTGGTCAAATTGGGTTACCTCCACCACATCATATTGCCATTTTTTTAGCGTATCAGCGACAATCCGTCTTATTTTAAGATCGTCTTCTATCATCATGATTCTATACATAAATATCCCTCTTTACTGGAATAATGGTCACGTCATTCATTCTGGCACAATTTTTTTAAGTCTTAGGCTAGGGCAGTCTCTATTATTCCACAAGCAGTATATTTGAAATGATCTTTTTTCCATTAGTGATTAAACTCATCAATGGTCTTAAAAATTCTCGAATACACATCATGAATAGATTCATCAGTCATTTCGTCATTATACAACCCATACCCCCAACTATGAAATGAATCATTTTCTTTGGATTTAAGAACTCCCACAGCATAGCTTTTACCGGCTTCCCATTTCCATGAATCATTATATTCTGGGTCTTTAACAGTAAACGGGATATAACTGCTGGCTGATATAAAAAAGAATGGAATGGATGAATCTGAATATGTATCTGCATATTTGGCTTCAGCTGCTTTAGGAAGATTTTCTTCCGTCATTATAACTGCATCATAAGAGCTCAATTCCTCATTTGTAAGTTCATCAAAAGAAATTTCATGAAACTTCACTTGTTCTTCATTTGCTTCTGGCGGTTCTCCAACTACCGCAATCCTTAATGCCCTTCCATCATACGGCTCGAAGTCAGGGGTTTGAGTACAAGCTGTTAGTAACATGGGTAGAATTAGCAATATATAAGAAATCTCTCTCGTCATTCTTGTCATACTCATCACCTCTGCCTAGATACTATAAACAATTGTGCCAATTATCCCAACAATCATTAAGGCCAGGCCCTTTATAACCTTCCTCTGTCTGAAAGCAGCCATACATCCTGAAACAAAGCCGATGAACACTAAGCCTGCACCTATATGCTGAATGATTTTGATTTCTGAAATGCTGCCGGTAATAAAGACTTGAAAACCAATGCAGCCGCCTACAAAAATCAGGAGAAATGAAGGGTTTTTCAACTCGTCTCTAGCATCCTGCTGTTCTTCTTTTTCCATTTTTTTATAAGTTTTTATAAAAAGGAAAATCGGAATCGCCCATATTAAAATGATTATAATAGCCTGAAAGATCATCATATGAACCCCTCTGGGAAGATATAAATCTATTACTTCAAAATCATACCATATTCTAACAAAAACAAAAAAGAGCACCATCCATTGGATAGGCGCCCTATAAAAATACTTATGATAAATGCCTTATTTTCCTTTCAATCGGTGTACGCTCCTTCGCTTCAGGTACCTCCTCAGGAAAGCCTACTCCTAAAATACCAACTACATCATAATCATCCGGGACATTTAAAGCAGTTCTTGCTGCAGCTGAAACCCCCAGGGAAGACCAGAATGTCCCCACTCCTGATTCCCACGCCATCAGCATGAAGTTCTGAATAAAGCAGGATACTGCAGCCATATTCTCAGTTCGTTCCAGGTCGGTTGCTCCATGCCTGGACAGGATGGCCAGCACGACTGGCGCCTGGCAAAAATCGGTTTTGTGATTCAGCTTTGCCCTTGTTTCCGGACCAACAAATAATATCTCCCATGGCTCCGTCATTTTATGGTTGGGTGCCATGCTCGCAGCCTCTAGCCAGGAGGTGATTAAACTATGCTCCACTTTATCAGATTTGAACTTTTTTATGTTGCGGCGAGTCGTGATTATTTTCTGTATATCCACTGTTAATTTCCCCTTTCATTTATAACTCATTTTACTAGATTAATAGGTTATTTACATGGCAGCTTTCTCATTATCAATGGATTTCCCACTGGGCCGGGCTGCCAGGAACATATAGGACAGTACAGCCCCGGTACTTGCACATGCTATGACAATCCCCATCGATATCGCCGGTCTGTCTCCTAAGCCAACAAGGGGAGCCACACCTCCTCCAAAGATTAAGGATAGTACTCCCAGTAATGCGGAGGCACTCCCTGCCGACTTGCCCTGATTTTGCATGGCAAGCGAGAAGCCTGAAGTACTCACCACCCCAATACTTGCAACCACAAAGAATAACGGCGGCAAAATAGCGTACAAGCCTGCATCTAAAAGAAGCATGATTAATAGAGCAATAGCTCCAATGAAAGAGATGCATATGCCAGCCGTAAAAAGCTTCCTTTCGCTGATCCGCCCCGCCAGCCTTCCCGTGATTTGACTGGAAATGATGATTCCTAGACCGTTGATGGCAAATATCAGGCTGAACATCTGCGGGGAGGCCCCATACATGTTCTGAAGGACGAAAGGTGAGCCGGATATATACGCAAACATGGCAGCAAACACCAGTCCTTGAGACAATGCATACCCTATGAAACTTCGATCAGATAAGAGCTGCTGAAAGGTGGTTAATGTGTTTTTTATACCGCCCTGTGAACGGGAATCTTCAGACAGCGTCTCTGGCAGACCGAATAGTACGACAAGAAACATCACCAAGCCGATTACACTCAAAACGATAAACACTCCCTGCCAGGGAGCAATCCGCAATAACTGGCCGCCAAGTATAGGAGCAAGGATGGGGGCCACACCATTCACTAAAGCCAGCAGAGAGAAAAATTTAGTCAGCTCAGTGCCTGAGTAAAGATCCCGGACAATCGCACGGGAGATGACAATTCCTGCTGCCCCGGCCAGACCCTGAATAAACCTCAGCCCAATCAAGCCCCAGATGGACTGGCTAAAGGCGCACAAGAGAGAAACAGCAAAATAAATCAATAGCCCTATAAGAAGCGGCTTCCGGCGTCCGCGCACATCACTGAGCGGCCCTGCAAGCAGCTGGCCTAGGGATAGACCGAGCAGGAAAAAGGTTAAACTAAGCTGGACCAGGGACGGCTTGGTATGCAAATCATTAGCTATATCAGGCAGAGCCGGCAAATACATGTCGATGGATAACGGGGCAAACGCAGCTAAAGTACCAAGTACGATCGCCATCCATAATCGCCTTGACTTTGAAGGTGCACCCGGGGCATTTCTTATATTTCCTAAAGAATCATTCATTGATTGTCCTGCCTTTTCTTATGATTTTTGGACTTTAAGCTCAAAGGTTATGGATAAGAATCCGTATGGCTTCTGAAACATCCACCTTTTTTTCCTGGCAGAAATGATTCAGCTTTTTGAACATTTCTTCATCCAGCCGGACATGGATGGAATGCTTAAGCTTTTGGCCTTCAGGCTTCTTGGGCCGGCCCCTTCCAATTTTCCGCTGCCCTGTTTCGTCCCTCCAGACGGCTATGGTCACATACCCGTCTTTTTCCAGCCATTTCTGAAGATCGTTTTCCTTCCAAATACGCGCTGCATCATTCTCATGTTTTTTCAGATATTCTGCAAGACCCTCACCTTCCAGACCTTTCCTTTTTGCTTTATAAATCATCTTATTTCTAAGATACTCTTCATATTGTTCGAATGATGTAAAGGTTTGTTCTTTCATAAACCCTCCGGATTATTTTTTGTTCTACAAAAAATAATAAAGAATATTAATTCACAATGCAATCTTTTTTGTAGAACAAAAAATACTATGGAGAAATAAGCATAAAAAAAGCCTAACTCTCTCCGGCACATCAGGAAGAAATTAGGCTTTCATTATATTTTTATACATCCATCCGCGGTGCTTCCTCAAGCCACCCATTGGAAATCATGATCTTTACACCTTCACGTATATACTCAAAAACCTCAATTCCAAATTTACCAAAATTCATATTTAGATCATTGCGAAGGCTGAAGCCGATGCCAAATCCCTGTCCGCCAATACTAAACCCGCATAAAAGATAGGTGCAAAATATCATTAGCTTATCCGAAAATGGAGCCTCTGTTGAATTTGTCACTGTTCCCCCTGAAGTGGCAGGCGGCTGGATATCGTTTTGAAGGAGCTTTTCCCCAAACTCTTTAATAATTTCTTTCGAAAGCTCTTTCCCTTTTAAAAAATATTTTCTAACTTCTTCTCCTTCTGCACATTGAGCAAATCCAGCCATCAGCTGCATGCCGGTGATGTTTGTTTCAATCCCGTGATACAGCAGCCCAAATTCCACCGTATTAATGGGGCGCTTCTGACCAAGAATATTAGTTCCTTTTAAATAGTGATTACTGGTTACAAAATCAGCTGATTGAGGGAAGTTTATAAAGGTGGGACTTGGAAGCAGCCCTTCATCCAAAAGAAATTGGGTAAATTTACCATAATATTCCTGAGTTAAATCGGTCATGTCCCTATAAAGCTTAATAATATCCTTTCGATAAGCCATGGTTAAATGGAGGACATACATGCCCATGCTAATTTCCTTTAAGATCCGGCAAAACATTATATCAAATCCGTTCTCAAACAATATAGGAGCATTTAAATTAACGTCCTGATCCGTAAAGCCGTTAGGGACAGCCGCCCCCTCATTTTGCAGCAGTTTTTTTATTTCAACAACTTTAGGATGAAGTTTTTCCCTCAATCCTGACATCAAATTTTTCGCTTTTGGGTTTTTCGATTTCTCAATAAAATATTCTAATATACGAAGAATCATCGTTTTTTTTTGATACGTCATCCATAATGCACCCAGTTCGGATGAACTGATTTTAGATTTTTCAGGCATAAGAACACCTCCATTTTGACTAAATAATAGTATGTGTTCTTTTGGAGTTTTTATACGATGAATGGTTTCCATTAAGACTCTGCTGCTCTTATTTTGCGGCCCGAATTTTGAGATGAACCGATTAATACCCCTATCCCCATCATTATGAGGAATATCCCTAGCCAGGAAACTGCGGTTAACGATTCTCCCAATAGGAAAACTCCTAATAATGCTGCAGTTAAAGGCTCCGCCAGCGCAAGTGTGACAGCCGTTGAAGAGGAAACATGGACAAGCCCTTTTGAAAAAAGAAAATAGGCAATTCCCGTAGCCAGAATCCCCAGGTGCAGGCTGACAGTCAAACCCCGAACACTCCCAAGCCAGGACATGTCAAAAATAAATAAGAATGGCGAAAGAAAGATGGCACTTAAGGTGAAAACAACGGCCACTACTGACAAGGATGAATAGTTTTCAACCAGGTCCCTGCTGACAAGCGTATAGCCTGCAAATGTTAAACCAGCCCCCAATGCCAGTAATAGGCCAGCCGGGTCCATATGAACCGAGTTTTTGTTCATGAATAGCAGGACACAGCCCAAAATGGACAGAAAGGTAGAACACCACCAAATGGCAGAGGGGCGTTTTTTCAAATAGAGCCATTCAAGAAGACCCGATAAGACCGGTGCACTCCCGATCGCTGTCACAGTCCCAATGGCTACCCCTGTAAGAGTGACCGCTGAAAAGAACAATGGCTGGTACAGGGCCATACAAAGTGATGCCATCAAGGTGTTCTTAATAGGCCAATTTTTCAGGTCCAGTTTCCCCGCCAGAAAAACCATGCATAATAAAAATAAACCGCCTGCCGCCAGACGGGCAGCCCCAATGGCAATCGGGTGTGCGCTTTCCGGCGCAAATGCCTGCGTGGTACCCGTAGTCCCCCAGAGCACTCCGGCAAGCAATATGAAAAATGGAGCCGTTTTCCCGTTCATGTTATCACCTCAATAAAAAAAGATAAAAGGAATCATTAAACTTATCTTAGAAAATTCCCTGAGAATTTTCTTTACCAAGTTTAATATCCCTTTTATCCATTCTTAAGGATTCTGTATTTTTGTGGTGCTATTCCTTCACAGCGGGTAAACCACCGTGTAAAGGAGGAAGAATTTTCGAAGCCTAATTCCCCGCTGATCACCGACATAGACCAGGAGGTTGACATTAATAAATGCTTCGCCTCTTTCAAGCGCAGATCAGATATATAGCCTTTTGGGCTTTTCCCGGTTTTCTTCTTAAACCATGCGGAATAATAGGCAGGATGATAATGTTCGATTTTCGCTAGACCCTCCAATCGGATCGACTCCTTATAATGCTTATGAATATAATCAATCGACGGAGGCTTGGCGATTTGCAGTTTGCCGGCCACAAACCTGGTCAAATCAGCCAGGGAGGATGCATTCCCCTGATTCCCCGCCTCTTCCAGCAGCAAATAACGGATCGAAGACCATTGCTGATCCAGCTGAATGTACATACTGCTGGACTCCTCCGGCAAATAGGCCGTCGGGGTATCCAGGATCAAAAACTCATTCCGGTCCATCGACCGATAGTTATGATCAGACCCTGGCGGAAGATAAAAACAATAGTCGGGGTCAAGCTTGATATCCTGCCACTTCGTCTTGATATCCAGGGAGCCCTGCAAGGGGAAAAGAAACTGGCCAAACTCATGCTGGTGCGAATGAAACTCTCTGGAATAGGATCTTTTTTCGCAGGTGATGCTTTGCATTTTACTCCCCCCTCATCATGCTTTGAGTATATTATCATTCTAATGAAATAAAGGTGAAAGATGAAGCTAAATGATAAAAATAACTCCCATTAAGATGTTTATTTTAGCCTGGGATTTCCAGCGAAAAAAAGGTTATTTCCACATTCTTGCCTCTCGCACCCCTGTCGGCAACTGCTCCGAATCAGACATTAATTTTCATTCTTTCACGGTCACTATGACTCCATCCATATTGTTTCCTGAAATTTCAACATGACTATGAGCCGGTACGTTAATCGTCTTGCTTTGAGAAATTGGATAATAGGCAATATTGTATTTTTCGCCATTCATACTCATGGAAATGTGTGTTTCTTTCTTTAGGTAATCCAAATATTCTTCTAAAGCAAAATTCTTTTCCTTCATAATTGCACTATGCGGAAAACCAACATAGCGAATATGCCAAGGTTCATATTGAATTCCTGTTACATCCGTTTTATCCTTTGGATAGCGTAAAATAAACCCGTATTTCCAGGCGTTTTGTTCGATCCACTTTCCTTCGGGTGCTTCAGCCATTCTCATTTGAGTGGAGCCTACGTCAAGCGATAGACCCAGATTATGTTCGCTATAGCCGGCTGGCAAGGCATAGTCAGAACCCATTTCCTGATAAAGTGCATTCTGCTCGTCAAAGTCCCGAAATCCACTCGTAATAGAGAAATTGCGAACTTCTTCTTCTTCTGCAGCAGCCATCATCTCTGAAAATCTGTGTGCTATATCCTCTGATAAATAAATTTCACTGCCCAGCAATCCGTAACCCTGTGTCAATTCACCGTGAGCAGACAGATTGATGATATCCGATTTAACACTTTCCGGCTGTACCGGATAGCTGCTGTTGACCAAAAGCAGATTTCCCAAATAGATTTGATCTTCTGTTATCTCTTTTTTTGAGCTGTTACTTTCAGTCCTCTCATCTTCTTCCTGATCAGGTTCATATTGATTATATTGTTGTATCTCTATTTTTGGCTCAAAAAGAGAATCCATATTTATATAAGATAATCCCAAGCACAAAACTAGCAGCAATAAAAATCCCCACTTCTTCATTTTCAGTTTCCTCCTAAATCTTATTTGATTAAAAGAATAGGAAAAACTATTAAAATAAAGAGTAGGGAAAAGATTAAATTTTTCTTAAATCATGTAATGGAAGTTACTAGTTCTTTCGTATCCAGTTCATTGTCTTTTGGTAAACGGACTTCAAAAACGGTCTGAATGACGCTGCTCTCAGCCGCAATCGATCCATCATGCTGTTCCACAATATTTTTCGCAATGAACAATCCAAGACCTGTGCTATCTTCTTGATGAGTTCGCGCTTTGTCACCGGTATAGAACATATCAAATAGATAAGGCAGTTCATTCGAAGGAATGCTATCTCCATAATTCACAATTTGGACGACTACTTCCTCCGCCTCTATATACCCGTTAATATCAACATACTGTCCTTCATACCCATAGCGGATTGCATTCGTCATAAGATTTTCAAAAACGCGTGCGATCAAATCTCCATCACCAAAAATCGGCAAGTGGGGCTCACTATTCATCCGTGCAATCAAATGATTTTTTTCGAATACAGGGTACAATTCTTCCTTTAATTGATTAAGCAGATCTGTTAAATTGATTCTCTTTTTTTCTAGAGGCAGCATTCCATAGTTCATCCTGGTAATCTCGAATAATTCATCAATCAGCCTTTCTAATCGTTGAGATTTAGTAAAGGCAATGGTTAAGAAATGTCTGACTTGTTCTTTTGTCAGGCTTTCATCCTTAAGGATCAAATCCAAATATCCTAAAACGGATGTAAGAGGGGTCCGCAAATCATGAGCTAAATTAACAACCAATTGATCCTTGCTGCTTTCCGAAAAGTCCCCCCGCTGAATTGCTTCCTGCAATTTTTCACTTGCCAAATTAATGTCCAGCGCAATATCCCTGAATTCATCATTTGACTGGATATGCACCTTGTGTTGAAAATCACCCCGAGCAAGATAACGAATGCCGCTGGAAATCTCATTAAAATAAGCAGAATAGGGCTTCGTAAGGAAAAAGAAAAAAAGGAAAGATAGTAAAATGAATAAGATGAAAAAAAGATTAAAATCCCCGAATCTCCCCAAAAAGATGCGGAACTGAGCCATAGGATCCTCATACTGCACCATCGTGTGATAATAGTATTGCAGTCCTTTGAAGATTAGATAAGTTACGAGCCCTGAGAGGAGCATACTCAAACCGAATAACAGCACCATTTTTGATCGAAAACTGCGCATTATTTTACCCATTGAAGGTATACCCTACTCCCCATACAGTCTTGATCCATTTGTCTTTTCGTTTGTCTTCCTCAAGCTTTTTTCGAAGCGTCCGTATATGGACCATAACGGTATTTCCGCCTTCAAAATAGGCTTCGCCCCACACCTGCTGAAAGATATTTTCCACATTAAACACCTTCTTTGGATGGCTCGCCAGTAAATACAGAATATCAAATTCTTTCGGTGTCAGGTCGATGGTTTTTCCATAAAGAGTGACTGTACGCTGATCAGGAGTAATCACTAATCCGCCATATTCCAGGCTGGTTTTAATATCTGCTTTGGGCTGATTCAGCTTCATAAAACGCCGGAGCTGGGCATTTACACGAGCAACCAATTCTATGGGGATGAATGGTTTCGTCATATAATCATCTGCTCCAATCACCAGGCCCTGCACTTTATCAAAATCAGATGTTTTCGCACTCAAAAATATGATCGGCATATTATGCTGTTCGCGAATGCGGCGGGTTACTTCATATCCATCCATCTTCGGCATCATAATATCCAAAACCAGCAAATCAATCGACTGAGTCTCAACAATACGTACGGCCTCTTGTCCATCCGATGCTTTAATAACATGGTACCCTTCTTTTTCTAAATGAATGGCAATCAGATCAGCAATCTCCTCCTCATCGTCCGCAATCAATATCGAAATATCTCTCATCATTCCACTCCTAAATAAAGTTAACCAAAAGCAATAGATTAGGTCTTATTCATTTTCTATTATTTCCTATTCTTTTTCAAAAATTTGCTGACGCCTGTTTAGCAGCTCTACAGCATCCAGAAAAAGTCAGTCTTAATAACAATGAATAACAAAAATAAAACAAAGGCCAGGTGGAAAATCGTTACAAGATAAGCCTTGCGATTTTCTGCATATTTCCACTCCATAAAAGCTCGGGCCGTTTCGGAAAGAACAATAAAAACAATCAGCAGAACCGCTGGCTCCAAATACCATATAAATTCCATCGGGTACCGCTTCATGTTAATAACATATCCGGTCAAGAGGGTAACTAAAAAACCAATCCGAATGGTCCAATCCACCTTTTTATGTTTATCATTGATATGGTTATAAGAAAAAAATTTCTTCTTCTCCACTTTCAGCCATTTTCTTAAACCCAATTCGAAAGAATAGATTAATACTCCAACAATCGTTATTAAAAGTAAAAGCTTTGGCCAGAACATGGGATCAATTACATACATCTTTTTCTCCTCCTCTGCCTTTACGCGTACGCTGCGTTCACTTACCTTTTTCTACGGTTACTGGAGGAAAAAGTTCCCTTTACTGTCATTGCAGAATCCAATTAAACGCCCAAGCTGGTTAAAGCAAATTAAAAATAGCCGAAGAGGACCATCTCTTCAGCCTTGTTCCTCCAATTCAAGTAAATGATGCTTCATTTCTATGCCCCCGCGATAGCCGGTTATCGCACCATTTTTACCAATGACACGATGGCATGGGACCGCGATTAACAGCGGATTGGCACCGATTGCTTTCCCTGCTGCCCGGACTGCCTGCGGCCTGTTTATTTTCTCTGCGATGTCCGAATAGGAGACAGTTTTACCGTAAGGAATCTGAGTTAATGCCTCCCAGACTTCCTCTTGAAACGGAGTGCCTTTCACATCCAGGTCCATTGAAAAAATTTGTCTTTTCCCGAGAAGAAATTCCTGTAATTCCATCATGTATGGCTGCAGTGCTGCTTTATTTTCTACAAGCACTGCAGCTGGAATATATTTTTTCAGTGACCTTTCAAAATCCTTAAACTCCGGGTCAGAGCCTATATAGCAGAGACCTTTTTCTGTTCTAGCGAGATACAGGCTCCACTCACCTTCCTGCATGTTCGCCCATTCAATGTTCATTCTTCCGCTCCTCCCTTGTTTTGTTTCGATATGCTGCAGGTGTTGTGCCCAGCTTCTTTTTAAATAAAGAGATAAAATAAGGGGTGCTGGGGAATCCTGCTGATGCACCGACATCGGCTATCGATTGCTCACCTGCCTCCAGCATATGAACGGCTTTTTCAAGCCGGATATCCTGAATATACTCTGTGGGCGACTTCCCGGTGACCCGTTTGAACACCCTCTGCAGATGATATGGACTACCATGAAACAGGTCCCCCAATTGATGCAATGTAATCGGGGCGCAATAATGCTGATCGATCCACACAATTATTTGCTTAATCCATTCTTCTGCAGGCAGGCTGAGCCCTTCCGGTTTGCAGCGCTTGCACGGTCTGAAATTTTCCGCCAGTGCTTGAGCGGCATTTTGAAAAATAGCGACATTGCCGATATTCGGAACTCTCGACCGGCACGATGGCCTGCAGAATATCCCTGTCGTTTTAACACCATAAAGAAAAAGATCATCATAGGATTTGTCGCAATCCTTTATCGCGTTCCAATATTCTTCCGGAATCTGTTCATAAGCCACCTGCGCTCACCTCTGCTAAAAAGTATACACAAAAAATGTTCATCATCAGCGATTTCCTAAATATAAACGCAAGATAACGTAATCCTGAGGATTTACAATAAAGAAAAGGAGGAATCCAAATGAGCTCTCATACTGTTAATTGGAAAGAGGATGAAAATGGCCTGGTCCTTTTCACTCCGCATGAATTCAGCTTTTCCGAAAACCTGCGATACTTATCAAGATCGGCAAACGAATGCCTTTATGAGATTTCCGGCGAGACCATTAGACGTGCCCTTTCCTTTGGGAAGGATAAGCTGCTGCTTGAAATAAGTGGTGAGTCAGATCAGTTCCTATCCGTCAGTATTCATAAGCCTGTCACGCATCAATTGAAAGCAGAAATTGCGGCATATGTTCATGATTGGTTCGACCTTGGAGCAAATCTGAACCCATTTTATGAGATGGCACAAACAGATCCCTTGCTGCAAAAGCCCGCGGAGCAATTTTTCGGGCTCAGAGTGATGGGAATTCCCGACTTATTCGAGGCTCTTGCGTGGGGAATCCTGGGGCAGCAGATCAACCTTACATACGCATATACACTAAAACGGCGGCTCGTTGAAAAATATGGGGAGTGCCTGGAATACGGCGGGAGCAGATACTGGCTCTTTCCCGCAGCGAAAACGATTGCCGGGTTAACCATCGAAGATCTGGCCGACTTAAAAATGACCGTTAAAAAATGCGAATATCTCATTGATGTGGCAAGCTTAATTGCAAATGGCAAGCTTTCAAAAGAGGACTTGCTGAAAGAGGGAAATGTAAAAGCTGCAGAAAAAAAGCTAACGAGAATACGCGGGATCGGCCCATGGACCGCCCATTATGTCCTCATGCGGTGCCTGCGCTTCCCGAATGCTTTTCCAATCGATGATGTCGGCCTTCATAACGCAATCAAAGGGATCACAGGCTCTGAAAGAAAACCGGCCAAATCGGAAATCTTGAATTATTCGGCTGCATGGAAGAATTGGGAAGCGTATGCTACTTTTTATTTGTGGAGAGTATTATATTAAATTATTTTCACCATGACATCTTTGAAAAGCTAATGTGGAGCGGAGTGGCCGATAAAATGAAAATCCGTCCAATATCCATAACATCTTGGCCGATAGATCTGGTAGAGGACAGGTTCCCCTGTCCTTTCTATGTCAGAAAAAAATATAGTGGTGTCATCACAAGAAATAAAGCCTGAAAAAAGCATCCGCCGGCACAGCCAAGACAGCCCTCATCCGCCAGCTGCTCCCCTGCTTCATACGTATTCTCGCCTACATCCCAGCCATTATCCTCTTCTTCATTATTCTTCTTGCTATTCTCCTTATCTTCTTGCAGCTGAATCATTGTATCCCCGCTTTCCTGTTATTAACCTGGAATAGTAGTAAATTATTTTTTTTCCATTAAAAAGAAAAGGCCTGCACGGCCCTTTCTTTTAGTAATGAATTTTATATTTCTCCGCAAGGATTTTTATATCAACCTTGTAAATAAGATCAATCATCCGCGTCCCAATCATCTGGCAGATCACCGCATAAACAATAACCTTCCAGTCCACGACAACCCCTGTAAGCAAAAGCAGACTGCCATTTATGTAAAATAACGTCCGTCCCGGCGCACTTCCCCTTGCTTTGGAAATGATTAACGCGAGGATATCCATGCCTCCTGACGAAGCGCCCATCCGGAATAAAATGCCGACTCCTGCTCCAAAGACTACCGCTCCAAGCAAAAGATCCAGGAGAACCGGATTCAGCGGTTCCGTTATGTATGGTGTCAGAGAATCAATCGTAACCGAAGTAACCGAAACACAAAACAGCGTCCAAATCACACTGCTTTTCCCGAGCCATTTGGCCGCTGCCAGCAGCAGGCCCGCATTCAAAACCCACAATGTCACCGAATAGGGCGTGTCCAATAGATAATTGAATAAAACCGCCAGACTTGCCGCACCGCCGGACGGGATAAAATGCGGAAACAAGAAAAAGGTCATCGCGATCCCCTGGATGCTGGCGGCCATTCCCAAAATCAAAGATTTATAGAGTACATGCATGACAAAAACTCCTAACGTTTTTCCTTACTCTATCTTATAATATTTTCATAGAAGAGAAAACCGCACGAGGTGAATAGAATGACCATTCCTTTTGAAACGGATCGGCTCCTGCTCCGGACCATGCAGGCCGATGACCTGGATGCAGTTTATGAGATTTGGGGCAGCCCGGAGGTAATGAAATACTGCGGCGGCGCCAGCACAAAAAGCCAAATCCAGCGCTCCATCAAATTTTACCGGCGGCTGCAGAATGAAAAAGGCTACTCTGTTTATACTGTTTTGCTAAAAGAAAACTCCTCCATCATCGGGGTTTGCGGGTTTAATCCGGCAGAAAATGAACACGAAGCCGAGCTCCTCTATCATTTTAATCAGCTTTGCTGGGGAAAGGGATATGCAGCTGAAGCTGCCGCTGCATGCGTGGCCGCTTTAAGGAAAAATGGCCCGAACGTCCGGAAAATAATCGCGGCTGTGGATCCGGCCAACCCTGCATCCGGAAAAGTGCTCAGGAAAATCGGCATGACTGCGGCCGGAATGAAATGGTTTGAAGATACACAGCAGGAAGAACTTTGTTATGAAATGGAACTTGCGTAAACAATTATCCTTCTTATTTTGCTGAGAAAAAAAAAACGAGTCTGCTCTTGCTGCAGACCCGCCTCTTCTATTCTATTAAAATCCAACTGCCTTTTTTCCGCCCACAACAGGCAGGCTGATATAACTTTGCCCAAGCTTTACTTCAAACGTGGCCCCTGTTGTTGATGGAATCGTACGTCTTCGATCGCTTCCAGCGATAATGATGCCGATTCGGTGACCTTCCTTAAATACGTAGTCTTCAGGCAATACATCCCATTCAAACTTATAGCTCTTGCCTACTTTTAAAGGGTCATCCTTCTCAATCGTTTTCCAGTTCTGCGGATCAAACCATCCTCTTGTCACGACTTCATATGGTGCTGTGTGAGTGGTTTTTTCTGTTTCTTTGTAACATCCATCATCTGTTGAAATACTTTCTCCCCAACAGCTTTCTGTATTCAGAGTTCGGACTCCCTCTCCCGGGCCTTCATGATGAATGCGGGTATCCTCTCCATAATCGACAATGAGAACTGTCAAATTAGAGTCTTCTTTATTGACCTTTGCCCGAAGTGAAATTTCAGGTATGCCGCTCAAACGGACATCTTCTTCAAGCTGTGGAGATAAAAATGCCAGGCGGTCGCTTTTGACAGCCGTTTCATTGGTTACCATCTGCTGCTCGGTTTGTGTTGGGTTATCTGTAAAGGATTGCTGAAAATTCCCCTTTACAGGCCCTGTGGTCAGCATGCCATTTGTCTGATCATTCTCGCCTGGCGCTAATCGTATTTTAACATTTGCCGCATTTTGATCCGGCCATGAGGACTGGGTTTCCCAATTATCCGCACCTCTTTCAATATCAACGGCAGGCTCGTCCATAATGCCATTCTCGATATCCATCAGCCAGTAGTCGAACCAGCGATGCAGTGTATCAACCCACTCTGCTCTGCGGAAGTCAAATGGATCGACATGGCCAGTTTGGGTGAGCCAAAGTTTTCTCGGAACCTCTTCTTTGGATAGGGCTAACCACCAATCCGCGAGGTGATTCATTTTCACATTGAAATCATTTAATCCATGGACAGCAAACACACTTGCTTTTACATTTTTTACGTCCTTAACGTAATTTCTTTCATCCCAGAACTCATTATAATCTCCTGATGGATCATCCGCTTCCGCATTCAAGCGATCGAACACGGGCTTACAGACATCTTTGCGGGAGCTGCTGGCAACTCTGCTGGCCAAGCCTCCTGGTCCGTTGTTGTAATATGTAAGTCCCTCATAGCGGTAATAATTGTACCAGCTGCTAATGGCTCCAATTGGAACAATTGTCTTTAAGCCTTCTACGCCTGTAGCCGCTACCCCATTAGCCAGCGTGCCATCATAGGACTTTCCGATCATTCCGACATTCCCGGTTGTCCAGTCTGCTTTCACTTCATTATTATCTTGATCCCAAGCTTTTGCCCTGCCATTCATCCAGTCAATCACGACCCGGATGCTTTCAATTTCCTCATATCCGCCTGTTGTCGGGCAGCCATCCGAATTGTTCGTTCCAACCATCTCTGGCAAAGCGACTGCATACCCTCTTGGAACAAAATAATTATCATAAAATAGAGGAAACTTCTCATTAATGCCATCCTTGTCCCGGTCTTTCACTTCACTTTCATTTCCACGCCCCATGCTTTCATAATATGGACTCGCATCCATGATTACGGGAACCTTCAGGCCTTCTTCTGTTTCCTTCGGACGGATGATATCCACAGCAATCCTATCTGCTTTTCCGTTTTCATCCGAATCAAGTGTGGATTCGACATACACAGTCTCACGAATCGCCTCCTCATATGAATAGATTGGCTGAGACTTTACATCCTCAATTTGTGCTGTCTGTACCGGTTTTTCTTTCGCTGCTGCATTTCCGGGTGTGTAGGCAAGTGATGATAGAGTCATAGAAATGACAGCTAACACAGCTGCAGGTCTGAGAAGTTTTTTCTTTTTCATATAATCCCTCCTCTACTATTTGCCACTCATTATATTTCGAGTATGGAAATATTAATAGATTACTTTTTCCTAAAATTCAATATTTTTCAAAAAATGTTACTCGGTTACTAATAGTAGGAAAGTCTGGGGAATAGCGGGATTCCTATCAACGGAACGGTAAAAGACTAGTCGGGGATTTCCAGGTGCAGCTGGAGAGTAATCATTTATGGCAGCAGAAACTAATTACTTTGCAAAAAAAAAACTGGCACTCATTGAGAGTGCCAGGCTTTCCATTAACAAACCGAATCAGTAGATTTCGGGTTCTTCAATCCAAACAGTGGACGGATGAACAGCGCCACGCCCGTTCCAAGCATGGCCATGATGGCCCATACCCAGCCGTGCAGGCTGAAAGATGCGATTCCGCCGAAGTAAGCGCCGATGTTGCAGCCGAATGCAAGGCGGGAACCATATCCCATCAGCAGTCCGCCGACAATCGCAGCACCGGCAACACCAGGCTTGATTTTCCCAGGCTTGAACGTTCCCTGTAATGCCGCTGAAATAAAGGCACCCAGGATGATGCCGAAGTTCATAACGCTTGTAGAATCAGCAAGAACGGTATTTTTTAATGCGGCTAAGTTCGGTTCAGTCGCAAAATAACCCCATGATGTTACGTCAATGCCCATTGCCATCAATGTTTTACCGCCCCATAATGCGAATGCGGATGTGATGCCCCAAGGCGTTCCGCGCACAGTCAGAGTCAGTGCATTCAGCAATGCCAACACAATCGCTGCTGCAAACAATGGCCAGGATCCTCTCAGGATTTTTTTCCATCCGGCTGTTGTAGGCAAAGCTTTCATCATTGGTGCTTTTCGCTTTTTCGCGATTTGCAGAGTTACCCAATAGATTAATGCAAATAGAGCAAGCTGCAGAACCAATGCTCCGCCGTAGCCGAGTCCCGTAGATGTAGCCAGGGAGATTGGCGGCAATGCCGGTGTTTCTTCCATCCAGAATGAGAAGTGGTACGCCCCGATCGTGGAACCAGCGATGAAAGAAATCAGTGTCAGAATCATCGAGGATTGTCCTCCGCCTACCGAATACAAAGTACCGGACGCACAGCCATTCCCAAGCTGCATCCCGATCCCAAAAATAAATGAACCAAACAGGACGCTAACTCCTACAGGAGACACATATCCTTTAGGCTCGATTCCTGTAAAACTAAAGCCAGTGCTTAAAATAACCGCAAATAGGGCTGAAGCAACTGCCAGCATCAGCATATGCGCCTGCAGCCCCTGCCCGTTTCCGACGCTTGCGAAGCGCCTGAATGCAGATGTGAAGCCGAAGCGGGCATGAAGCAAGGTCATGCCGAGTGCAATTCCAATAATAAATAGAACTCCCTGTGTCATGTTCGCTGCATTTATAATGGAAATGAACAAAATGATAGCTGCAAGAACGCCAGCTGCAACAAAAGGCTTTTGAATTGGATTTAAGTTTGAAACAACTGTTGTTGGTGCTGAAACCCATGATTTGCTTTTAACTTCTACTTGAGCCAACCTCATTCACTCCTTTTCTTATCTTTTTAGTCGGATTAAAGTGTTATTTTATACTATATTTTTTTAAAAGTAAATGGTGAATTTTTCACAAGACCGATGATTTTCCCTTTTTCACCTGATATAATTATATATTTGGAGAGTCATAATTTTACAGACAGGAAAGGAAAGGATATCATTGCTTAAGCGGTTAAAATGGCCATCATGGGCATTATTTTGCATCTTCATTGCAGGCATCTATTATTTCATCAGCTCTGGAGCTGACACCAGCCTGCAGGCTTTTTCCAGAACAGAAACCACTTCCCCGGCAGCTTTCCCCGGATTAAACCTTGAAACCCGGACAAAGGAAACGAAATCTTATACCCTTGCGATCAGTACTCCGATCACTGAAATTGAAAATTTGAACAAACCCATGAAAGAATGGATTCAGGCGCAGGAAATGGAATTCCTGGAACTTGTGAAGGCAAACCGGCAGGTGCTGGACAGTGAAGAATTCCGTGCCCATCTTAATATCAAGGCGGAGCCGAAAAAAGTCTCCGATACCATGTACACCCTAGTATTTGTAGCCTACCAGTACACAGGCGGCGCAAATGGGCAGGCTGCGGTCAAAACGTTCACTATCGACCTTGCGAATCAGAAAATGGTACATCTTGCCGATGTGATTCGTATGGATGAGGAGTCCCTGGCGACTCTCAGGCCGTTGATAAAAAAACAAATCGGCGAGAAAGAAGAACTCCAGGACTATCTGTTTGAGGACCTGCTTGACGAAGCGCTGGAAAATCCGTCGAGCTGGAAATGGGCACTGAGCGGCAAGAATTTCACCCTTTATTTTAACGAATATGAAATTGCGGCCGGTGCAGCCGGAGCGGTCAAAGTGAAAATTCCAATCGAACAGATCCGTCCCCTCTTAAAGGATGAAATCGCCCAGCACTTGAAGCTTCCTGACATTCAGCTTCCTGAACCGGAAGTCAAGGAACCAGAAGCGGCTCCGCTGGATCCAAACGGCAAGTATATTGCCCTTACCTTTGATGATGGGCCACACCCGAAAGTCACACCGCTTATTCTGGATATTCTAAAAAAACATAACGCAAAGGCTACCTTTTATATGCTTGGCAGCCAGGCACAATTCTATCCTGCCCTCGCAAGCCAAGTGGCTGAAGAAGGTCATGAAATCGGAAATCACAGTGACAGCCATGCGGACCTTTCATCCCTCGGTGAAATCGAAATCCGCAAAGAAATGGAAGAAGCCAGCACCAAAATCAAAGAAGCAAGCGGCCAGCTTCCAGCAACCGTCCGCCCGCCTTATGGGGCCATGAATGAAGATGTGAAAAAAATTGCCGGAATGGCCCATACACCGCTTATTCTATGGTCGGTCGATTCACTGGACTGGAAAACACTTAATGCCGCGGCTATTCAAAAAATCGTGAAGGCCAATGCAGTGCCAGGCGCAATCGTTTTGATGCACGATATCCATAAGCCAACTGCTGAAGCACTTCCAGACCTGCTGACCTATCTTGAAAAAGAAGGCTACGAATTCATTACCGTCTCCCAGCTTCTCTCCTTGCAGGAGCAGGAAGTGACCGGTACGTTCTTTGGAAAACGGTAATAATCATTCAACAAGACGCTCAGGAAACTCCTGGGCGTTTAGTTTTTGTCGTTCCTGCTCGAAGATGCGCCAGTATCCTTTTCATATAACTTAATGGAATCCCCGCTCGCCCCGTACACCTCTCCGCTATGTGTCCAGCCGTATTTTTCATAATACCCTTGCAAATCCGTCTGGAGATGGAGCTTCTTAAATCCAAGCTTCGCCGCTTCTTCAATAGCATGATCAAGCAGCCGGGCGCCAAGCTTCTTTCCCCTGCTGCTGGGATCAACGTACAGACATGCCAGCCACGGATGCAAATCCTGCCGGCTATTGAGGTCATTGCGGATTAACGCATACGTGCCTATGATTTCTTCATTCTCGATCCCAACATAAAACCTCGGGATGCCGTCCCCCGATTTCCCTGAATGGATCATGCAATCCTCATAAAAGCGGAAGTTTTGCTCATTCCCCCACTGTTCCCAGAAAAATTGGACTGCGCCCTCAACCAAATGCGGATGTTCGTGAACTGCGATAATTTTCATTTAACTTCCCCCCCACATTAACTATTCCTCTCGAGTTTTGATAATTCCTGGCTGAACTCTTGTTCAAAGACGAAAGATACCTCTTTAGCCGAGGTTTAAAACACCAGATAAAGTTTATAGGAATAAAATTTTCCAGCAAGCGAAACTTAATAATATTTATGTCTTTATAAAGGGGTAACCCGCAATGGATCGATTTGTTATTGAAATAAAAGCAGAGCTTGGAAACAATGGCGATTTTCATCTTCAAAGGGACTATCTTGCGGATGCTGCCGTGATGCTGATGGGATTTAATACACTCATTGATTTTATCAAAACGAGAACGGTGCTTCACAAGCATGCGGAGAGCATCCTTTCGCAGAATCAGCCTTCTGAGGATTTATGGCGGGCCATAGGGGAAGTGATTGAAGGCGATGTCCGGAAAGCCATTTCATCCATATATGAAGGCAAACTGATTATCCATTTTGAAAACACCTCCCGTTTTATCATTATGGAGCCTGTACCTGCTATGCTCGATCGTTCGATTGATACGCCAACAAATGAAAATGTTATTAAAGGAGCATTGGATTCGTTTACAGAAGGTATTGATGCCAATATCGGCATCGTCCGAAAACTGGTGAACTCGGAGGAAATTAGAATCGATTCTTTTTCGGCTGGACACAGCCGCAAAAACAAACTTTCCTTGCTTTATATAGACGGCCAAGCGGATATGGATCTAGTTAATAGCATACGTGATAATATTAAAAAAAATATCCAAATGGAAGCATGTGATCTTCAGGGGCTGGCTAAAATGCTGGGGTTTCCATCATGGAATGCTATATCAAAGTTTAATACGACCGAGCTGCCCCATCATGCGGTTCAGAATCTGAGAAAGGGAAAAGTGGTTCTATTCGTGGATCGCTTGCCTTTTGCGCTCATTCTTCCAAGTCTGTTCTGGGATATGTTTGCTATTGAAAATGACCGGAATTTTCCCCTGCCCCTCATGTTAGCCATTCGGTTAATTAGAATCATCGGCATTTTAATCACGCTGATAACACCAGGGCTGTATGTGGCTCTGGTTTCCGTAAACCCTGAAGTCTTGCAGCTCCAGCTTGCTTTATCAGTTGCCCAAAGCCGTGAAGGAGTTCCCTACCCGGCATTGGTGGAAATTTTCTTCATGCTGCTTATTCTGGAATTAATCCTGGAAGCCAGTGTAAGGCTGCCTAAATCCATTGGCCCCACCATTACCATGGTCGGGGGAATTATCCTGGGACAGGCTGCCGTGGAAGCGAAATTAGTCAGCAACCTGCTGATCATCATTCTAGCCGCCACTACCATTGCCAACTCAACCATCGTCGGCTTTCAAAATTCTGTTTCCATTCGGCTGTTCAAATATGCCATTGTGGTCCTGGCAGCAATTTTTGGCATTTTAGGACTGGTTGCCGGTTTGGTTTTCGTAGGCGCTTACCTGGCAAGCCTCAATACTTATGGCAAGTCCTATCTCTACTTAAATTTAAAAGGGAATGAGAGCAATGGCGGATAAAAGTTTGCATGTCATGCTGATGTACGTCATCAGTCATTTGGGCCTTATTTTCTTTATGTATCCCGGCAATGTTATTTCAAGCACAGAGCAGGGCCATTGGCTTCCTGTTCTGGTCGGTGTGGTCATTCATTTCATTTTTATTACTATTTATATGAAGGGGCTAAGCTATTTTCCGAAAAAAGACATCATTCGCATCTATGCAGGAATCGGAAAAGGGACAGCTATCCTTTTTATTGCCCCTGTTTTCTTATATTTCTGCATGATTTTATTGATAACACTCCGGGCTTATTCAGAAATTATTACGATTGTCTTTTTATCAAACACACCATTATGGGCCATCATGCTATTATTGATATCCATTTCGACCTATATAGCAGCCAAAGGAGCCGAAACCATTTTTCGCACCGGTCTTCTTCTATCCCTTTTATTTCTTCCCATCATTATCTTTATTTTCTTCACTTCTTTTCAAAACGTGGATTGGAGGTACGTGGTTCCTTTAGATGCAGATTTCGGATTTATTATAAAACGAACATATTTGGAAAGCTTTTTTGCTTTCTCCGGAGGCTTTTTGTTTCTGGGTTTTGTTCAGCCTTATTTCTCCTATAACAGAAAATATATATTATGGGCCGCTGCCTTCCTTATTCCCTTTTTCCTTTTTTCAGTCTATATTCCCGTGCTGACTTTTGGGCAGGCCACCTCAGCCACAACCTTCCTTCCATATGTTGTGGCCGTGGACGCCATCAATATTAATTGGCTGATGTTCGACAGGGTCACGATGTTTTTTCTATTGAGCCTCATCTCCTTTATCATGCTTTACCTTGCCCTTGTGTCCTGGAAGACAATCCGTATCTTAACTCATTACCTTCCTTCCATTAAACCGGTAAAATTGTTGCTAGCCCTATCTGCCGCAGTCTATCTTTCATGTTTCTTCATCCAGGACTGGAAGGATGTCGAGAAATTATTTTGGTGGAATACGTTTCTGAGGTTTTACATTTTGATTGCAGTCCCATTTTCAATCTTTTTCTTTGGACGCCGCATAAAGAGGAAGGGTAAAAATGAAACCAATTAATCTAAAATCTAAAGCCCCTATTACGGTCTGTCTGCTTCTGGCAATGATGACTTTAACCGGCTGCTGGGACATTAGGGATATCAATCACCGGACACTCCCCGTTGTCCTTGGCATTTCTACAGATGAAGATGGCAAATACAAGGTATTCTTGAAAATCGTTGAGCCCATCGAAGATAATTTGGAAGTGAAAGTCGTTACCGGAACTGGAGAAACTATCTCCCACGCCGTCGATGTGATCAGCCGAAACATGGAGACTAGCGTAGACCTGCTTCATGTAAAAGTAATCATGATTGAGCGTAAAACGGCTGAGGAAGGCATGAAGGACATTATTGCCGGTTTCATGAGATCCCGGGAAGTTTCACCCAAAGTGCTAATCGCCATTTGTGACCAGAACATGGATGAGTTTTTTTCAATACTTACAGAATCAAAGGAGCTTCACGGAACCAACATGTTCGATTACTTCGAAAAAAATGCAGGCTGGAATCCGGAAATTGCCCTTACAAGGATATGGGAAGTCTACCGAAGCATTCATTCCTATACACGCGATGTAGCCATCCCCCTGTTAATGACGGGAGAAACGACAACTTACAAGCAAGTTGGCTCTGCTGTTATCAAAAACGGAAAGATGGTAGAGCAGATCAGCAATGACGAAACCCTGCTATTCAATGCATTTAATAATGAAAGCACCCATGGACAAATCGAAGTCCTGGATCACGCAAGTGTCATGATCATCGGCAACTCCATGGACCAGCATATTGAATTGACTGATAAACAGCCGTTTTTGCAGAGCCGAATAAACCTGAAGGTTGTCGTCCTCGAAACACGGGGCAAAACATCCAGTGCCATGATCAAGAAAGAATTAAGCCATCTCCTGTCAGGCCGATTCAGCAGCATGTTAGCCAAACTCCAGGAAAGCGAAGCAGATATTCTGGGCTTGGGACAATTGTATCGCACTAAAATCGATCGAAACGAGCTAAAAAACTGGAGATCCATTTACTATCCAAATTTGAAATCTGATATCCAATTTCAGATAGACATTCAAAATGAAGGGTATTTAAAAACAACCTGATGGGACAGTGAACCTGTCCCTTTTCCGGTTACGCGTTTAATAAGTGTGACAATTAATTGTGCTTGATGCCGGTTTGCTTTATTTGAGGATACTTTTCAGCTCGATTAGTTCCGTTCATTATCAATTTTTCATTGCGAAGGGAACGATTTCACCCAATTCGTGCTCTCCATTTTTCCGCACAAGGGGTATGATTCCACCTCATTCGTGCCCCTCATCAACAACTTCCCCACCCAAAGGACGATTCCCTTATTCGTCCCGCTCACAACTCTCTTCCCTAAAAAGCAGCAGCTCACCCAAACTCCCCCGGCGGCAAATCCCCAAATTTCCCTATTTCCTTCATAAAAGCCAATCTTACTGTCCCAATCGGTCCATTCCGCTGTTTGGCGAGAATGATCTCAATTGTATCCTTGCGGTCGGATTCCTTATGGTAATAATCATCTCGGTACAAAAACGCAATCACATCCGCATCCTGCTCAATCTGCCCGCTTTCCCGCAAATCTGAAAGCATCGGCCGCTTGTCCTGCCTGCTTTCCACACCCCTGCTAAGCTGAGACAAGGCAATGACTGCTACATTCAAATCCCTTGCCATTGTCTTCAGCTTCCGGCTGATCTCGCTTATTTCCGCCTGGCGGTTCTGATGCCTGGGATCACCCGCAATCAGCTGCAGATAATCAATCACCACCAGTATCCGTTTACCCTCGCCGTACTTCCTGCGAGCTTTCCGGACCTTGGACCAGATGTACTGAATATCCATTCCCACCTGATCGAAAATATGCAGATTCACCTCGCCGAACGCTCCCATCACACCGGATAAATGAGCCCAGTCTCCATCATTAAAATACCGCTTCGGGTTCCTCATTTTAATCGAACTGATCTCCCCTTTGCAGCTGATCATCCTTTTCAGGAGCTGCTTTTTGGACATTTCCAGTGAAAATATAAGGGCCGCTTCCTGATCAGCCGCGTTCAAGGCCATATTCAGAGCAAAGGCTGTTTTCCCGACACTTGGCCTCGCTCCGACAATGACCAAATCAGACTCCTGAAACCCGCCGGTCAGCCTGTCCAGGTTCCTAAAACCAGACGGAATCCCAGTCATTTCGCCAAGATCCATTTCCGCCTCCCCGTAAAGCTCAACCAAAGCAGGCATGATCTCGCCCAAGTCATCATCCCCAAGATGATCCTCAACCTGCATGAGATCATGGATGCCATCCCTCAAAGTGGAGGCAATGTCACCATTCTGTGCATGTTCCTGAATCCGCCCCGCAATTTCTACCGCCTTGCGCTTCTGGTAATATTCAAGAACCGTGTCCTGATAAAATGTAAAGTTCGCCACAGTCGGCACACTTCCGGCAAGCTGGGTGATATAGCTGATTCCACCAATGCTCTCAAGATTGTGCTGGCCCGCTTCCTCCACAACCGAAATCACGTCAACAGGCTTCCCCTTCGCATCAAGCTGCAGAATAAGCGACATCAGCCGTTTTAGTCTGGCCAAATAAAAGTGTTCCGGCCGCAGCGTGCAATCTTTAATAAGCCCATCCTCCAAAAACAGCGCTCCCACTGTCGCCTCTTCTGCTTCCTGGCTGTAAAGCCCGTACCCCTGCATCAGACTTCCCCCCTGACTATGCCGAGAATCTGCCGCATTTTCGCCAGTTCAGCCTGAACCACTTCCTCGCTTGCCGGCTTCCAGGAAATCGGAACAATAAAGGCCGAATCCCTACAATCTGGAATCGCTCTCGAAACAGCCGCAGACTTTCGCATCAGATCCGAAATCTTCGGAGGATAAGGTGACACCTCCACATGCTGAAGCAAATTCTGCCGCAGGTCTTCAACCTCATGATGCCGCAGCACCTCATGCCAGTAATCAATTTTTTGCTGATTCACCTCAAACTGCTCGTAATAAACGGCAATCAGCGCAAGCAGCGTATACGTCTCCCGTTTAGTCATCAAGGTTAAAATCCTCCTCCCGCATCCGCTTACCAAGCGGCTTTTGATTCAGGTACGATTCAAAGCGGGTGCCAAACAGCGTCTCCGGTCTCAGGAACTTCCTCCAATACGGATCATGCAGCCATTCCTCCGACTTCAGGTCGATCACTTTTTTAAAATCCTCGAGCCTGAATCCCTCCAGCCACCGTGCCCGGATCAGCTTCTTCGTTTTCTTCGAGCCTGTCCGGTATGCTGAATGGGTTTGGCTGTTCAGGTATTCGATAACCGCAGCATAAGCAATATCTTTTTTCTCTGTTGCAGTCTCTGCAGTAGTCTCTGGTATTGGTTGTTCCGACCCGGCATCCTCCATAGGGCGTTCTGGCTGGCTCGACAGTTCCATCTGACTGGTTCCAGATGCCAGAAAGTACTCTTGGCAGCCCTCCACCTCAGCAGCAAGCTTCTCATAATCAATCGTGTACCATTTTGTCTTATCCATCTTTGAAAAATTAAAATTCCCCGATATCAAAAAGCCTTGATCTTCAAGCGAGCGAATCGTCCGCTTAATGGTTGTCTCAGACCAAAATGTCATTTGCTTTTTCCAATCTTTATATGTATTAAAAATCCAGGTTCGTTCTTCTATTACATGCTTGCTGTTCAACAGCCAATAATGGATCTGCTGAAGCATCACAGCTTCATTGAAACCAATCTTTTCTGCCAGAGAAGGCAGAATCATAATTGGATTCTCCTTCACCAAAAGTTTGCTCATCTTAACCCCTCCACCCGTTTTTTGTTTTTGCACCGTCCGCAAATTCTTTTTGGAATTACGATTAGATCACACTTATAAAATCGAAATTAACCATTAAAAAAGGCAGGGTTTATAAATATTTTTAATTAATTATGAAGATTTCGTGAACAAACAAATAAAGGCTGCCCATTTTCGGCAGCCTCAAGTATGTAATCGTTTCTCCAGCACTATCTTATGCAATCCTTTTACATCCGTATAAGTTTCAATCACATCAAATCCATGCTTAATATTTAAAATCAGCATGCTTCGCCATTTGTTCATCGTCTTCGTCCTGACCACTTTATAGCCCTTTTCTTTTAGGTATCCGTGCTGCTTTTCCATCAGCATGGAAGCAATCCCACTTTTCCTGTAATTAGGGGCCACCCCGCCAAGCCAGCTATAAAACGTATCCTCATCAATGGCATACCCCATTTTATACCCGATCACCTTTTCTCCATCCATAGCCGTCAGCACCAGTAATTGGGGTTTGCTTTTCATTTTGCTCACCAAATCATCAGAATCACCGAATATGTTTTTATGAAGTTCTAAGATTCCATTTAATATGCCAGCATCTGGCATCGTGCAAAAGATAGTTATTTTCATTTGTGCCTCCAGCTTTTATCAATGATATATATATTTTTTCAACCAAATTCTCACCAGACCTTCTTTCTATGTAAAATTTCTCAAATTCTTCCCCGCTATTTTTTTAGGTTAGCAACTCTATTAACTAAAGAATACCCCTGCTTCCAGCAGGACCTTTTCGACAAATTTCGGGAGGTGACAAGCACCAATTTTAGGACTTCTCTATCATTTTGAATATTTTAAATATTTTATATTTTTAAAAACGAAATAAAATTGTATAATTTACCAGAATGCTAGAATTAAGGGAGGCGAATTAAGTTGAGGCAATTGAAAAGGTCTTTTATCATGCTAGTTACATTTCTTTTACTGACAGTCTCTTCTGCAGCATATGCAGAAAAGCCAGGTCTCGAAGACTTCCCGGATCCTGCAGATGCGCAGTCATGGGAACTTCCTGAAAATATGACCTGGGAAGATTACCGGCCAGTTCCGGGAATTGACTGGCGCACGGCTGATATTGAACCTGAAAGAGTATTAAGGGGAGCACTTGTTATTGTCGATTTTCCTGACAGGGAGTTTATTTTAAGTCAGCCTGAAGGTTCTGAAGTAGCAGGCAACCCCATTGGCACCGGCAATATCCCACGGGATGAAATCGGCCAGTTCTGGGTGGATTTCCTGAACAAACCGCAGCCATTGAATAATTACCGGACCATAAATGAATATTGGAGAGAAAATTCGTATGGCAAATGGGCTGTAGAACTGGATTCATTTGGAACTTATCGGATGGATCACAATGAATTCCAATACGGACTTAACGAGTTTGGACAGCAAGGCAATATGCCAGGAGAGTACGAAGCAAAAAATTTAAGAACTGAAGCTATGGAGAAGGCGAAAGCTGATATTGCAGCTTCAGGAAAGAATTATGATTTTACCTTCATCCTGCATGCCGGATATGATGAGTCAGGTGTCTGGCAGGAGTTTGGGGAAATGATGTTCCAAACCGCAGAGGATGTAGCAAAGGAATTCGGCCCGCCTTTTGAAGGGTTCCCTAATTCCGCCAATACACGCTATGTTCCCTGGACTTCATGGCTTGCTGCGAAAAGCATCTGGTCAAGTGCCAGCCGAGGGGTTTCGATCCAAGGCGAAAATGATGGAATGGGCACCTTCGCTCATGAATTTGGCCATATTATGAATTTAGGGGATAACTACAACAATCCATATGGAAAGCCTGTATCCCGCTCCTATTCCGGACCTTGGGAATTAATGAGCCGCGGAAGCTTTAATGGGCCTGCAGGGCCGCATACGCGCTGGATGGTACTCCCTACTCTAGGCGGGTCAGCGCCGTCCCATCATATGCTCCGGAACAAGATCAAGCAAGGCTTCTTATCGGAAGACCAATACCTGAACATCAGCCGGGAAGAATTGGCTGAATCCGGACCTGTGTTTGCGGATATCCTTGCACGTGCCGTACCCGCTGGTGAAGAATTTGGCCGTAGTGCCCTTCACGGCATTAACATCAGCATGGAGGATCTGACTCCGAAAAACTCGCTTGAGGACGACTGGCGTGCTGATATGCAGCGCGGGGAAAAATGGTATAACAACTATACTGTTGAAGTTGTTGACCGAGTAGGATTCGACTCTTTCACTCCAGATTCCGGCGTTCTTCTTGCAAAGACAAAAAATTCTGAATCAGCACCGAACATTTGGGTCATTGACTCGCATGCGGAAGATATTAACCAGGTTGACTTTAAACGTCCTGACGGAACAGAAGCCATGTATTCCAAAGGGGATTACAGGCAGCTTTCCGATTCCCTCTTTAAGGCAGGTACTGCAGATGGTGTTGTCAGCGAATATAAGGACGAGCATAACCGGCTTCACTTTTACATTTTAGATAAAAAGCTCGATAATCAAGGGGCACTCTCCTATCGAGTCGCTGTACGACATATGGATGACTCCGGCTCGTCTATGAGGGGAGTTGCTGCAGAGAACAGCAAAGTCCAATTTGCCGCTCCTGGCAGGGTTGCAGCCTATTATTTCAAGGTAACCAATACGGGCAATGCAGCGGATCTTATCCGCCTCAATGCAAAGACAGAAGCTGGATGGGAGCTCATGCTCGAGCATAATGTCATTGAAGTGCAAGCCGGCGAAACCGTGGAAGTTCCCGTTTACGTGAAAATTCCAAAAACCAAGCCTGTTCCGACAAACCTTACATTTACAAGTACATCTGAAACAGATCCCGCCAAAAAAGATACTGCTGCACGACGGGTTGGTCCAGGGGCAGGGAAATAATCTATGGGGGGACACTCTTTAGTGTCTCCATCTAAATGAAAAGGGACAGGCCCCGCCTGTCCCTTTTCATTTGCCTACTCACTATAACGCAATCTGCACTGATAAAATTTCAAAAACCCGACAAACACCATGATTGCCCCGAACGTGTTGCATGCAACCCTTATCCAATTGATCATCAGAAATTCACGCGCTGTCTGTTTCAGAAATTGAACTGAATGGACAGTCTGCCCCTCAATAAACATAATTTCGTTTCTCGGCCATTCAAACACCATGGATATGACACCTAGCAGAATCATGACAAGGATACTTCCCAGAACCCAGTTACGGGCAGCTTTCATTTTCCAAACCAGGAGTAGCGCCCCGGCTCCAGTGACCCAGCTTGCAAAACCGAGCGGCGGGAAAAAGGTATGGGGACTTGCGGCCTCCATAAAATCCATCGATACTTCAAACGATTTCGGGATGTTATGAAAGATATTCGGATAAACCATGAACACCTCCAATATAAAGGCACCCAGCATAATGAACGTGATCCATAAATACGCAGCCATAAAGAAAAATGTCAGTTTTTGTTTCATTCCTTTTCCTCCTCCATTTTGCGTCTCTTTTTTAACTGCCAAACCGGCAGAAGCACTGCGGAGCATGCAGCCAGATAGAACGGCAGAAATTTAATGCCCATTGGTTTATCGAATAAAATCAAGCCAAAAATCCCGATTAAATTGGACAAAATGACGCCCGCCGTTAATCCGCCGGCTGCACCTGCCAATGCCCAAATCAGCATCCCTTTGTTCTTTTCTTTTGAGTGGCCTGCCTCCCGATGCCCCTTCAAGACCTTCCAAACCGCTGCCGCGCCTGCCCCCAGCAGCAGAACCCCCGCAATCGGGTGAAAAGCACCCAGCCAGCCGACTCTCCAGCCCATGTTTGCCGTGAAATACATGGCAAACAGCAGCAGGAAAATGACCATGATCTCCTTATAGATCAGCGTGAAAAACCCTCCTGCCAGCGCAGTTATGATCATCAGCACTGGAATGGCATAGCCAAACATATGCACAAAAAGTTTATGGGCGGCCCACTTGGATGGATCCTCAAAAATCGACATGCCCGCCAGAAAAAATTGAATCAGCAGGCAGCCCAGATAAATCATACCCAGTCCTATATAACTATTTTCAGCCAATGTTCTTTTTGGCAATTTCTCCTTCATTTCGTTCCCTCCCCGCTCTTTTCTTGAATGTTGAACTTTATGAAACACTCATGGCGACCATTTTCAGCCCTACTCTTGATTTTTGGGCTTTATGATGCACTCATGGCGACCGTTTTCGGCCTTCTCATCGAATTTTCGGCTTCATGAAGCCTTCATGGCGACCCTTTTCAGCCCTACTCTCGATTTTTGGGCTTCATGATGCACTCATGGCGACCGTTTTCGGCCTTCTCATCGATTTTTCGGCTTCATGAAGCGTTCGTGGCGACCATTTTCAGCCCTACTCTCAATTTTTGGGCTTTATGATGCACTCATGGCGACCGTTTTTGGTCTTCTCCTCGAATTTTCGGCTTCATGAAGCGTTCATGGCGACCCTTTTCAGCCCTACTCTCGATTTTTGGGCTTCATGATGCACTCATGGCGACCGTTTTCGGCCTTCTCATCGATTTTTCGGCTTCATGAAGCCTCCATGGCGACCATTTTCGGCCTTCTTCTCGAATTTTCGGCTTCAAGAAGCTTCATGGCGACCAGATTTCCTTTACAAAACCTATTCTAAGCGAGGGTTCTAACATCACTCTTATCAATTTCTTACAAAAATATTAAATCCGGGAATATAAAAAGAACGCATAGAAATCTATACGCTCTTACCGCTTAAATCGATAACCCACACCCCAAACGGTTTCAATATAATCAGGATCGGACGGGTCTTTTTCAATTTTCTCCCTCAGTCTTCTGATATGAACTGTAACGGTTGTCACATCCCCATAGAAATCAAATCCCCACACCTGCTCCAGCAGATGCTCTTTGCTGAAAACCTGGTTCGGTGATGAAGCCATAAACAGCAGCAGGTCAAACTCTTTGGCCGTAAGCACTTTTTCCTGGCTGTTCACAAAAACTTTCCGGGTCACCGGCTGAATATGCAAACCCCTGATCCTCATGTCTTCTTCTTTGTTTTGTCCGCGGGAAACCAGCCGGTCAAACCTTGCTATGTGGGCCTTCACCCTGGCAATTAATTGATTGGGATTAAAGGGTTTTGCGATATAATCGTCCGCTCCGCGGCCCAATCCCCGAATCATATCAATTTCCTCATTCTTGGCCGTTACCATAATAATCGGGATCTCTGAAATCTCCCTGATTTGCCTGCAGATTTCATACCCGTCCATATCCGGAAGCATCAGATCCAATAGAACCAGCCGGTAGGAGCTCTGCTTTAATCGCTCCAGCCCTTCCTGTCCTGTTGCAGCAATGTCGGCTTCATAATGATTCAATTCGAGGTAATCCCGTTCCAGCTCGGCAATATTAAGCTCGTCTTCTATAATTAAGATTCTTTCCAATCGTTACCCCCCTTTTTTAACGTGAACCATATACTCAGTCCATGTCCGGTGCCTCCTCTTGCCCAAATGGTCCCCCCATGGCCTTCAATGATCTTTTTCACGATCGAAAGCCCCAGCCCGGTGCCTCCTGTAGCAGAGTTTCGGGATACATCTGTACGGTAAAAACGGTCAAATAAATAGGGCAGCTCGTCCTTTGAAACACCTGCTCCATTATCCCGAATTTCAACTATGACTTCCTCCGCTTTTGACGACAGCCTGAACATTAATTCTTTCTTTTCCTCATTCATGTATTTCAAGCTGTTTTGAACAATATTGGCAACGACGCGATTCAATTTCCCCCTGTCCGCATGCACCCGATAGGATTGATTCGGCTGACACTCAAGGCTTAGACTGACATTTTGTCCCGCAAGATTAAAACGCAGCTCCTCCAAATAATGATCAAAATAGGACACTAAATCCATCTCCCTCATATCATAAGGCACATTTGGCAAGTCAAGCTTAGAATATAATAAGAGCTCAGAGATTAAGGATTCCATTTCATCCGATGTCTTTTCAATCGTGCGGATATATCGATCCATTTTCTCTGGTGTATTGGCCACACCATCTGATATTCCTCTGATATAGCCTTTAATGCTCGTTAACGGCGTTTTTAAATCATGGGAGATGCTCGCAATCAATTCCTTCTGATTTTTTTCATATTGCATTTGTATGTCAGCGGCTTCCTTCAATCTCCCGCGCATGATATCAAATGCCATCGCCAATTCGTTCAGCTCATCCTTTTTCCCGGAAACCTCTATTTTTGTATCCAAATTTCCTCTGCTGATATCGTTAGCAGCTTCTTTCAGCCTGAGGAGCGGCTTAATAATGCTTTTTGAAACAAGGTATGTTAATAGCCCGTTTGTTAAGACCAGCACCCCAACTAACAAATAAATCCGAATTGACCGAAAAAAAATGAGATCCTCCTGATCCACCTCGCCTTTCACAGGATAAAACAATAGATATCCAATAATCATTTCCAGTACTAAAAATAAGACAACAGGAAGCAGAACCATCCCTATATTCGATAAAAGCAAACGTCTTTTTATGGACACTCTGTCACCCCAATTTTTTAAAAATTGACTATCGCTCCCAGCCAGGCACTCTTTATTCTTTACATCATAGTCCGGGAATAATAAGTGTAACCAAAGGTTCTAACCAAATCATTATGTAGTTATTACATTTTTCTTAACAAAAAGCTGATATAAAAAGATTGATGATCGGGCTGCTTTCAACTAAAAAAGTGTACAGATTTCTTTCTGCACACCAACATTCGGAAAGCCATTTTTCATTTAATTACCTTCTACCCATTCTTCTCTTCCATTTTCAAAAGGAGATGATCGATTTTTTCCTCCATACGCTTCAGTCTGTCGTTTCTTCTCTTGAAAATGAAAAATAAAATAACGAGAATCGCCGGAATCCTCAGTAAAAAGACAAAAGCCAACAGCTGAAATAAAATATCGCCAGCATTAAATCCAGCCTGAGCCAGAATTAAGAAATTCATGAAGATTCCCCTTTCTGAGATGCCATTGTTAAATTATATAAATGCCTGAGGGATACAACGAGAGCAAAAACAGCCAGAGCATTAGTCACGGAAAAGAATTCTATACCCGTTATCATGTTTCTAATCATCAATAATATGGCTATTACAGAAATGATGATGGCCGAGTAAAAATCAAACCTGCCGCTATTTTCTTTCAAAACTACTCCCCCTTTTATGATAGTTTACGATTTTACTGAAGGGAAAGTTTCATGGCCAGTTCTAAAAATGCCCGGCAAGCTGCAAAATCTTATTTACAAAACTACTATTTGGAGGATCGGGGACTCTATTTGCAGGTTCAACGTTTCTAATTGCAGGTTTCCCCATCCTATTCGCAAAAACAGTCGATCTATTTGCAGGCTGCCCCTTCCTATTTGCAAACCACTCCCCAAAAAGAAAACCCGGCTCCTCTGAAAGGAATCCGGGTTTCTCCAAACCTATTTATTTATCTTTCTTCCCATTCCCTTTCCCAGGCTTTGCCGGGCCATCAGGGGTTTCATGATTCTGGGGTGGCTGCTCGCCTTTTTTCAGCTTATACAGTTCGACTGTTTTGGTCGTTTTATTTCCTGCCAGGTCCTCAGCTTCGAAAGTAAAGACATTTAAGCCTTCTTTCAATGAGAGTTTAATGTTATTGAATTCTTTTTCAATTCCCCTCATTGCATACGGTTCCTGGAATTCCTGGTAGAAAAGCTCGCTGCCGTCCTGGTAGAAGCGAAGCTGGTCAAAGTTATCTGTCACGGTGATATTGATGACAGGGTCTTTTTTGTTGTGCTTAATGTACTTGCTTGAAGGAAGTCCATCGATTTCGACAGTTGGGCCAGTCGCATCGACGATGATTGTGCGCTTGAAGGAAATCGCATTATTCGCAGTATCCACCGCTTTCACTTCCAGGCTGTGAACGCCATCTTCAAACGTCATCGTTGTTTCAAATTCATATTCCCCTTTTGCTTCATTGTAAGTAGTCTCAATAGGGGTTCCGGCAATGGTGAATTCCTTCATGCCAGACTCTTCTTTGATCGTGCCGCTGACATTCAGTTCATTTGTGTTGTACACTTCAAGCGCTTCAGGCTCTACGAGGTACACGTATGGAACTGTCTTGTCATTGCTCACTTCGCCTATTTCCACAGTTGCTTCTGAAGAGTTTCCGGCAAAGTCATAGGCTACAACCTTAACATTTGTGCCAGCTTCTAATTCTTCCGGAAGTGTAAATTCTTCTGTATCGCCGCTTAGCGCTTCATCCAGAATAGACTCTTCATCTACGAAAATATCAATATACGAAATGCCCGAACCTTCAGGGTTATCAGCAGCTTCCAGCTTTAAGGCTGTGTTTCCTTTGATAAGTTCAGCCTGAACACTTGGGGCTGCCGTGTCCACTTTCACAGGGATTTTCACGGACTGCCATTCAGCCCCTGCATAGTCGATAACAGATTTGATCTCAAAATAGTACTGTCCATCCTGTGCAAGCTGATTGCTGATTTTTCCATCCCAGCCCCAATTCGGGTTAAGCGTATAGTTCGGACCAAGTCCTCCATCGTAATAATGCTTGCGAAGACTGTTTTCCGTGCGAAGCTTTCTTAGTGTTTTTCCATCTTCATCTGTAATCGCGAATTCTATCTGTTTAGCATTTCTCAGGAATGAAAGAACCGGGATCAATTGATCCTGAACTTTGTCTCCGTTCGGAGAAATGGCAATCGCGTCACCGCTGAATGTGTCATTTACCGGATCATATCCTAAATAAGAATAGCCCTCGGCCGTTTCAGAAACAGCTCCTGCCATTCCGTAGAATGAACTGTCATCATATTTCATGCCGTCAAGGATCGGAGCTTTATCCCAATCACCCTTGAAGCCTACATAAGGAACCGTTAATTGCGGGTTCACATCAGAAGAATCTGTCAAAGTGACATACCCTTCAACAAAGTATCCGTTCGGGAATATCTCTTCAATATCTACAGGTGTTTCAAAGTTACCTGTTATCGAAGGATCTACCACTTTTGCATTGCTGACATCCACACTTACTTTAAAGCTTACAGATCCATTCGCAGGAACGGTTACCTCTGCTGCATCCTGGCCATCCACTTTTACAGAAGCATCTAAAATCTTCTGAGCTTCAAGCTCATCTGCTGCCCAGCCCATCTCTCCATAGGCTGCAAAATCAGTCTGCAGATTTGCTGCCACATCATAATCCACATCTTCATCACTGAAGTTTTGTGCTTTTAACGTGAATTCAAACGTATTGCCAACCTCTTTTAAAGCCACTTTCCCTTCATTCGTTGAAGCCTCCGTTACGATAACAGGAGAAGATAATGCCGAATGAAGCTGCATGATGCCGGAACCCTGGCGGCGTGGAGAATAAGGGATATTCCATTCAAATGCACTGTTTACGGTTCCTTTATCCATGACCGGCGCCGCTGTATTCATCATCAGGTTCTTCGCAACGTTAACACGGTCAAAGCCGGTTACGCCAAATTCTGTATCCACTCGCTCAAGAACAAGTGCCGCACCCCCGGAAACATGAGGAGCTGCCATGGATGTACCGCTCATCATTCCGTACTGGTTATTCTCAAGAGTTGAGTAAATTTGTCCGCCCGGAGCTGTAATTTCAGGCTTAAAGTCCAGGTTAGGCGTTAATCCCCAAGAAGTGAAGGCGCTCATTTTGCCTGCTTCAGGGTTTGCTGATTTTGTCTTTTCCCCGTTAAAAGAAAGCGTGACTGTCTGGCCACCCTGTATCGCTGCTGCCAGCTTGTCTCCGTCTGTCTTCAGCATGAACAGCTGCGGGATTGTAATGGACGGATCACTCGCCATGTTGACATATCCGTCAGCATTATTGTAAATTATGACCCCAAGGGCTCCAGCTGCCTGGGCATTAATGGCTTTATCAACAAATGCCAATTCCCCCCGCTGAATTAATGCATATTTTCCAGCAACACCGGACAGCTCTTCAGGCTTGCCCAATCCGCCGTAGGCCACTTCAAATGTTTTCGTCTCAACATCGTTCGGGTGTACATTTCCAGCTGACAAGAATGCAGCTTTTCCAGACTCTTCACCGAATTGGTAGTTGACTGCATCCAGATCCATGAAAGTATTCTCAATGGACGCTACCTGAAGAGAATCATAGGAAACACCAGGTGATCCGGAAACACCGATATCCGGGTTTTCACTGCTTGGATTTGCAAAACCATTTCCAAAGTGAGCAGAGTTCCCTGCAGAAATAGACATTAAAATACCATTTTCCACAGCTCTGGCAATTGCTTTTTGCTCAGCTGATTCAGGGCTGACAAACCCGGCTGTAGAACCAAGGCTCATGTTCAGCACGTCTGCACCAAGGATAATCGCATCATCAATCGCCTTTACATAAATATCACTGTATGTAGAAGGCATATTCGGATCATTTCCGAATACTTTAAGCGCAAGGATCTGGGCTTCAGGAGCTACCCCTTTAATGCCTCCATTCTCCTCATCGCCATTCGCTCCGACAGTACCGGCAACGTGCATTCCATGCATAGAGGCATCCGGGCCGATATCGCCGATGGTGTCATTTTCATCCATATAGTTGTATCCATATGGCACTTTTTCAGAATAATATTTCCCAAGAAGGCCATTGTCTTTCTTAAATTTGGAGATTTCAGCCTTCGTTAATTCCTTTTCCGTTTCCTCTGCTAATACCATGTCGCGATGGGAAGGATCCATACCGGTATCGATGACACCGACTACCATTCCTTCACCTTTAAAGCCGTAATCACGCCATGCTTCCTGAGCTTGTACGAGCTCTTTGCTGTAAAGCATATCCGGCTTTTCCTGTGGCTTTTCGTACTCGTTCACCACTTGTACTTCGGCCACTTCCGGCATTTCTTTTACAAGCTCAATGTCTCCATACATCATCTCAGCACTGAAACCATTTACTATTGTAGTAAAGCTTTCACGCTCAATCATCTTAACTTTATTCTTTTTAGCGCGATCCTTTACCTTCTGCTGTTCAGACAGCTTTTCAGTTTTCAGCTTCTGCTTCGTTGCTTCCGGAAGTTCTTTATACTTCTTTTTCTGCTTTTGGGCATAAAGGACAGACGGCTCTGTCTTCATCTCCACTATGACCCTGACTATATCTGTTTTGCTGTACTGCTTGTCCAATTCACTTTTCTTTATTTCCTGGATGGTCTTGCGGTTTTCTTCTCCCTTGGTGCTCGGTGACTTTTCGGGTAAAACGGCCCCTGACACCGAACTGGAGAACATTAGCATGAACATTAATAAGGCCACTGCTGATCTTTTAAACCTCATCCCCTACCTCCTAGTTATATTATTCAGAATTTTTCTAATACACTATAAAGGTATCAAATCCAAATTTTTCATATAAGGATCAAAAGACCTAATTAACACTTCGACCAACGGTGAAAAAGTCCTATTTTTAACGAAAAATGCTGTTGAAAAATTTCATATTTTAACAGAATATGAGATTTAACGGGACAGGTGAACAGGTTCTTTGTCCCACTAAAGGATCCAGTCATGAACAAAGAAAAAAAGGCATAACCAGACAGCAGCCCTGCCTGACCATACCTCAACCAGATTGATTCTAGTTCCGATATTCCGTTTCAATATCCGGTTTCGTCTGGCGGTCTTTGTCAGCTTTCAAAGGCATACAATATAATCTCAATCCCGCTATGTGTCTTACACCAATCATAAACGACCAGTACGCTCTTATCTGTCCTGTTTTCCACTTCAGCCTTAAATCCGTTTTTAATCTCCTCGATAATGATTCTCTTATCCTCATACTTTCCTGAGATTACTTGCCTTCGATCATCATAAACAATTGCATAGTCTAATAACTTGTTAGAAATATTCATTTACTCCCTCCTTTAAATATGGATATTTATGTTAAAATATAGTTTACAGCCTTTCTTTATTCTTTAATTCATCCAGAATCTCATGATTTAATTTTGTGATATATTCCTGCTCTTTCTTCATTTCATGCTGCCTATAGGCAACGAATATGAAAAAACGCACACACAGAATTTTATAAAATTGAAGGCGGTAGATATTTTGAATAAATCGCAGCGATTTTTATTAACCCTATTAGCCATCATTTTGAGCTTTGCCCTATTTGTTGTTGGAATACTATTTGCTGAAAAAGTGCCTTTCCTGACTGTGCTGGGGATATTGGGGCTTAGCGGGGTTTATTACTTTGTTTTCCGTATTGTCAAAAGATCACCTAAGACAGACCACTAAGGATACTTATTCCAATAGAAAAAGGTGAAATTTATGAGGTCAAAATATACAGATATTATCACTACCAAGGAAGAATTCGAATCTTTTCGGGAAGAAATCGGCCAGCCCAGTGCGCGTGCCGCCAGCAAAGTCATTACTTTCATCGATGAGCATTGCAGTGATTTTATTTCCAAATCCCCCTTTTTAACCTTGTCCACTTCAGATTCTGACGGAAAATGTGATGTTTCTCCGAGGGGGGATTCCCCCGGATTTGTGACGGTTCTTGACGAGCAGCATCTTTTTATTCCGGAACGGCCGGGCAATCGAAGAATGGATTCCGCTCATAATATCATTGGAAATCCCAATATTGGACTCCTTTTTCTCATACCCGGGCTTGGAGAAACGCTAAGAATAAATGGCAAAGCTTATATTTGCCGTGACCCTGAGCTCTTAGAGAAGAGCAAGGTTAAAGGCCGAGCTCCTTTATTTGGAATTTTAGTAGAGGCAGAGGAATGCTTTATCCATTGTGCGAAAGCATTGATCCGATCGGGATTATGGAACGGAGAATCATGGCCCGCGAAAGAAGCCCTTCCTTCTGCCCCTGCAATGCTGGCAGCTCATGCAAAATTGCCGAATGATACATCCGAACAAGTGGCGAAGGACCTCAAGGATAGCTATAAAAATAGATTATATTAAGGCAGCCTCCAGAAAAGAGCGGCTGTCCTGGCACTTGGCGCTGCTGCTGCAATGAAATGACCTTTCCGGAAACGCAATGAGCCCTATATCTAATAAAGCTAGTTTTATAGAAAAAGGAATTATATAATAGGGGAAAAATATTTTCATTTGGAGAAAACTCATATGGGGCACGAATTATGGATGTACATCCTCATTCTCACTTTTTCAGGGACACTCAGCTTATCGCTTTGTCTCTTTGCACATTTTAAACTAAGGAATGCACCGGGTGCCGGACCTTATAAGATCTTAACACTGCTGTCCGCAATTTTTGCCTTTTCTTATGCATTCGAACTGTCGGGCTCCACTTTAGCAGAAATTCAATTCTGGCTGGGCATTGAATATTTGTTCATGCCATTCATTCCTGTTTTCACTTTATTGATGTGTCTGGAATATGCCGGACACAAGCTGGGCAAGCGCCTATATTTTTCCCTGTTCATCATCCCGATTTTAACCATCTTTATGCATCATACCAATAAGCTTCATCATTTCTACTACTCAGCAGTCAGGCTGAGAGAGGATACGCCATTTCCCGTATTGGATCTGGAATATGGATTCTGGTTTTACGTGCACGCCATTTTCCTTTTCATGTGCCTGATGTTCAGTATGATCATCCTGCTTCTGCGCTTAAGAAGATCCTTCTGGCGTTTCCGAATGCAAATCCTTTTGATGACCGCCGGACTGGCTGTTCCGATTGTCGCCAATCATTATTATCTGAATAACCTGAGTCCCTACGGCATTGATTTAGGCCCTGTATCCATGAGTATTTCCTTCATCCTGCATGGCATAGCGCTCTTCTCATTCCAGATGTTCAATCTCGCTCCAATAGCAAGGGACACGGTTTTTGAAAGCATGAAGGAGGGTGTCATCGTTCTCAATCAGAACGGGGCAATCGTGGATTATAACCAGGCGATGCTGCCTGTTATGCCTGATCTGAAGCAATCTGCCATCGGCAAGCATATTCATGATGTTCTGCATGGAAACAGCACGCTTAGAAAAGTTATCTGTTCTGGAAAGAATGGGGATTATGTATGGGAAAATGAGGGGGAGCAGGTCCATTTCCAAGTACAATTTTCACCCGTCTATTCCCTGAACAAAGACCCCATTGGACGAATTATCTCATTGGCTGATGTAACTGAAAAAGTAAATATGCAGAAAACCCTTAAACGTTTGGCCAGCGTTGACAGCTTAACCCAGATTTATAATCGGGCCTATTTTTTAAGTGAGATGGAAAGCTCCCTGAGCACCCTATCTCCAGGTTCGGATGTTTCACTTATTATGTTTGATATTGACCACTTTAAACATGTCAATGATACATATGGCCACGAAGCTGGCGATCTCGTGCTGGTTCAGATTGCAGGCCTCGTGAAAAACAGCCTTCGAAAAAGGGATATCATCGGGAGATATGGCGGAGAAGAATTCATGATTTATTTGCCTGACACGCCTGCACACGATGCACACCTGCTGATCGAAGCGATCCGCCTGGACATTGCCGGGAGCCCGATCATTGTGGATGATAACAGAATTTCCATCACCTCAAGCTTCGGCCTGTCACATACAAACGTCTCAGCGGATAATCTGGATAATCCATCCAAAACCCTATTGAAGCACGCCGATCTCGCACTTTATGATGCAAAAAGGAATGGCAGAAACAATGTACAGCGTTACGGCGAAATACTTCATGCATGACCCTGATATCAGGAAAGGAGCTGAATGTTTTGTTTGTTAAGAAAAAGGCATCCACGGGAGAGAAACACGGTGTTTCCTACCTGAATGGCCAAATTAAGTTTCAGGGTGTTTCCTTAAATGTCTATAGCTATTTAACGGATGGAATCTTAATTGACACTGGCGCCCAGTCCTTACATACATTTTTCCAGCCATTTATGGATGAAGGCGATTTTGACCAGGTCATGATCACCCATTTTCATGAAGATCATACAGGCTGCGCGGCATATGCTGAAAAAACAAAGAAACTGCCTATCTTTTTAAACGAAAAATCTATCATTTCCTGTGCTAAAAGGGCCGATTACCCTTTATACAGGCAGCTCTTTTGGGGAAGAAGAAAGCCATTCAATGCCCAGGCCATGCCTGACTCATTTTCATCCCGTAAAGCACAATGGGATGTCATCGACACCCCCGGCCACGCTTCCGATCATAAAGCCTTCTTAAACAGGGAAACAGGCCAGCTGTTTACTGGCGATTTATTCGTCAGCGAAAAGACCAAGGTCGTTTTAGCGGAAGAAAGCATACCGGAAATTATCCGATCACTTGAACGCGTTCTCACTTACGACTTTGAAGATGTATTCTGCAGCCATGCAGGCTATGTAGAAGATGGACGCGCAGCACTCAAGCGAAAGCGGGATTATCTGTTATCTATCCAGGATGACGTATTCGCTCTGCACAAAGAAGGGAATTCAGCCGACGCGATTCAGCAAAAGCTTTTTCCGAAAAGATATCCGATCGTCAAGTTTTCAGGCGGGGAATGGGATTCACGGCATATTGTCACATCAATACTGGAGGAAAGCAGCACACGCACACCGTAAGTGAACTCGCCAGGGGGCGAGTTTTCTTATTTGTTTGATCCACTGAGTCACACTTTTTCTTAATGAGGAACCTTTTCCACCAGTGTAATTTCTTCAACCCTCCACTTTTCCTCACTGTCGTATTGTCCCGGCGCCTTGGCCATAACAAATTGGTAATCCTGTGTAACTTCTTCTGCTGTTTGATAGGTGAGGCGGATTTTATCTTGTTCGACTCTAAACTCTTTAAGATCAAGAACGGAATTGGGTATCCATTCAAACCCCTCACCATTGAATATAAACCCGCAATGGCACTTGCCGGATCTTTCTCCTGCATAGTATCCCGAACCATCTATTCTGGCTATAAACGCATTCGCCTCCTTAAATGATTGTGCTGCCTTGTAGGATTCAATCGTCTTTATCGCTGCTGAAAATTCCCTATATTCAATAGCAGACCTTAAAGATTCGATTTCCTTCTTCAATTCATCAATCTCCTTCCTTGCCACATCCAGCATCTTAGCATTATTTTCATATTCTTCTTCGAAACTTGCGGCTTTCTCAGCTAATCTATCTTTTTCTTTTCTCAGCTCCTCAGCCGCATTTGAATTATTTAAACCGTCCATGATAGCCAAAATGGCAATCACAAATAGAACGGCAAAAGCATAAGTTATGTAGTTTTTTTTCAATCAAATCCCTCCTATCCCAGCCAGAAATTCTGGCTTGCAGCGCCATCCCGCATCATAACTATATTCCCAAATATCACCTAAAACACCATATAAATCCCCTGTTCACTTTATAAAAAAATAACTTTGACCTTTTTGTCCAAAGTTATTAGTATCATACTCTATGAGGTACATATTGATTACTCGATATTATTTAGCCCTGCACATTCCCAAATCGCTTTGCCTTCTAGTGTAAAAAATCCGTTATCCTTTGTTTTAGCGGAATGGACCATGGCTTCCGCCAATATTTCTGTCGGCAGAGGCTTTTGAGAACGAAGTATTCCAAATTTATTAAAAAACTGTATGGCCTTCAATCCGGCAACTTCCATTGTTCTATCACTATTTTTTCGTATCAATACAGGCGGCTTGAAGATTGATAGCTTTGGGAACCCTAAAGCCTTTACAGCTTCTTCTAACTGCCCCTTCATCCTTGTATAAAAAATGGGAGAATCAGGCGAGGAAGAACCTGATGATACCAATACATAATGACTCACATTGTTTTCTCTGGCGGCTTCCGCAAACTGGTATTGATAATCGTAATCAATTTTCCATTGAGCTTCTTTACTTCCCGCAGCTTTTAGTGTAGTTCCCAAACAAGAAAACAAAACATCCCCCTTCACCAAATACTTCCATTGTTCGTTGTCAAAGTCAATCACATGCACCTTTAATTTTTCATGCTGGATATGAAGATCACGCCTGACAAAAATATCAACCCGATGAAAAGAATCATCCTCCAGCAATATATCCAGCAAGTCCTTGCCAGTTGCTCCCGTTGCTCCTATTAATAATGCGTGCATTTTTTTCTCCTTATATTTTATATAGTCTATTCCAAATTATATACCACGTTCGTTCTTTATTTGTCATTATCTAAATCACGATCAAGAAATGAATCCCTTTTCTTATTAATCCCATACTTTGTTTCGATCAATTGACCAGCCACAGACTTGTTAATACCATCCCTGACTGCTGCGGAAATGACTATATACAGAATAAATATTCCAGCAATCCAAAGAATGATAGAAAATAAGAATGAACCCAAAACCATTTATACCTCCTCCTGACTTTTAAGCATTTCACTTTCAATCCGCTTTCCTCTTAATACTTATCAGGTGTGTAATGCTATTTATTTGACTTCCTTGTTCGATTACAGTGCCTCTATGTTCAAAAAGAAAAAAAGTTGCCAAGCAGTGGTCTGAACACGGTTTTTCGGTTTCACTTTGAATATAGTTAGGCTACACCTGAATAATAGCAGGAATGAAGGGTAATATACCTCTATATAACTTTAACGAGGTGATGGAATGTCTAATATGATAAATCAAGAAGAAATAGAAACATTAAGAGAGTTAATCAAAGACATAGACACGGCCATGCTGACAACGGTAACTGAAGAAGGGCTTGTGTCCCGGCCCATGAAAACACAAGAAGTAGAATTTGATGGTGACTTATGGTTTTTCACTAAAAAAGAGACTAATAAATATGATGAAATTTTACATGATCAAGATGTTAATGTAGCCTATGCAGGTAAATCCTATGTTTCCGTCCGTGGAAAAGCGGAAATAGTTGAAGATTTAGATAAGAAAAAAGAATTGTGGAGCAAAGCATATGAGGAAATTATGCAAACTTCTTATGATGATCCAAACGTTGTCCTGATAAAAATAAAAGCAGAAGCAGTCGAATATTGGGAAACCGGTAACTTTACGAAGAAAGTAGCCTTTCTCTTTAAACGCATGACAGGGCAAAGTTCTAAATCGACAGATGTAAATGAAACGGTTGAATTGAATAAATAACAGCAAAAATGGGTTGTCTAATTATAGGACAACTCATTTTTGTTGTGTAATTGCTGATCCATTTGTTTCTATATTAATCTCTGGGTTTTCTTTAGCTGATTTTTAATTTAGTACTTTTAAATACTGAAAAGTAGACTGCCTTTGTCATTCCTTATCAGACTAAGCCTAGCTCCATCTATTTAACAAGAACTATTTTCACTTGAAACCTTTCGCAATAGTTCATCTTGTAAAAAAGACCCCTGCTATGACGACCCAGGTTTAATTTAATAAAAGTATATAGAAGAATGAATTGGAATCAACGCCTCAGCATGTTTAATGCTTTCGTTTTAAGTTCCTAGGTGTTTACTAATTCCTCTGTAGTTAACCATAACACCTCAAAACAAGCTGCCTTGTTGGCAATTGCTCATAAATTTACTTTACATCTATTTCGCTAACCTGCCCTGATCTTGAATAAAAATGATTGGCTTAGCTGCTGAATATTTTTTCTTTTGATACTTTCGATACCTCATTAATTATCTTACTTATTTTCCCAACTCCTTTGCAGTTTCCGGACGTAAATGATTTGTCCTATATGGTAGGCGTTATGAGTGGATAGATTCCCAAGTATTGCCCACCACTCTGCAGCTTCGGGGAAACCCTCAATTTCACTTTCCAGTTTTTCTTGGGAGAGCAGTTCCTGCCACTGCAAGAGTACCTCTAATAGCTGTTCTTTTAAGTCAGTAAACTTTGCATTTTCCGGAATTATAAAGCTTTCATTATTATCAGCTAGGGGTGGAACAGCATTTACGTGAGATTTTTGATACCTCTTTTGCCAGGTTTCATTCCAATAAAGCAGATGCTGAACAATTTCTGCGATGCTATTGCTCTCCTCATTGGGTTTCCAAAACGCATCTTCCTCTGATAAGTCTGCAACTGATTCTGAAAATGGAATGTACCAGCTAGGGTCATTTGCATTTGCTGACAATTGATCGGCCAAAACATCGATAGCATGAGACATATTCGCCACGCTCCCTTTGATTAGTTACTATTCAGCAATCTCTAAATCCAATTATTTTTTGCCTTTGCCGAATACCTTGTGTTTTTTGAATATCATTACCATAGTTTGTTTTCAGTTCCTGTTATCAATCTTTTGATATTTTGTCTATGCAAAATGATCACTAATACACTAATAAATAATGAAAAAGCAATAATGACTTTATCCTCAAATATAAGGCTGTAAATAAATATGGCTATTCCAGCTAACATTGAACTTAATGAAACATACTTAGATAGTATCAAAGTTAATAGAAATACAACAAAGCCAGTTAAAGTACCGAAGGGTGTCAAAAATAATAAGACACCGGTTGCTGTCGTAACAGCTTTCCCGCCTTTAAACCCTGCAAAAATAGGGAATACGTGGCCCAATATGGCCAATAAACCACAGATAATGGGATTAACCGCAGAATTAAGGATTTGAGGAAGTAAACAAGCAAATGTACCTTTTAATAAATCAGCAATTGCAACAATTAGTCCTGCTTTCTTTCCAAGAACCCTATAAACATTGGTTGCACCAAGGTTCCCGCTGCCGTAACCTCGAATATCGGTTTTATAGAAAAGTTTACCGATAACTAAAGCAAATGAAAATGAACCAATCAAATAACTTAAAAATAGAGTTAAAATATTGAGCATGCTATTCCTTTCTTACTTAGCTTATGTATATGGATATTCCAGTTAATAACCTTATTTTCCTTCCTTCATGTTCAACTATTTCTGCCCCTTTCGCACAAAAAGCTGTAACCGATCTGCTAAACCTTTATAGAGAAGCCAGCCCCCTAAAGCGTCTACTTTCATCTTAATAACTAAAACCCCTTATTCAGGAATTCCCTTATTACGAATATTCTTCCACACAAAGATTCATACTAATTTTGTACTTATTTTCATTGAAGGCAGTAACCATGACATAGTTATGATCATGCCAATAGCAATTGGCATAGCGATTTTAATTATGTTGAATGGAATCCGTATTGCCAATATTAAAGGTGAAGCAGAAATGAAAAAGCTTATACTAATATGCCTGTTCTTGCTGCTTTCGGGCTGTGTTGATAAAGAAATCATTGATGATATAAATATTGAAGTAGGTGTCGGCTACGATTTAGCAGAGGATGAGAAAGATAAGTTTAGAGGAACTGTATTATTCCAGGAATTCCAGCCAGATCAAAGTGTAATTAACAGAACATTTTCTGGAAATGGAAAACTTGGGCAGGACGTACGTCTCGATGTTTCTAAACAAACATCAGAACCAGTAGTCACAGGTGGATTAAAGCTGGCTATATTTGGACCTGAAATTTCCAAAAAAGGAATTTTCGACTTGATAGATTCTTTTCAGAGAGATGCAAGTATGGGGGCACGCGTATTTGTTGCAACCGCAGAGGGAAAATCAGAAGAATTGTTAAACGGCGATTATGGAACCAGGGGAAACGCTACGTATATCTCTAATTTGATTCAGCATAATATTGAACATCGCGATATTCCAATAACCAATTTACATATTTTTTCCCGTGATTACTATCAGGATGGTAAGGATCCCTTCTTGCCCCGACTAAAGAAAGCCGGGAATGATAAGGTGAAGATAACTGGAATTAGTCTTTTCCAAAAGGATAAAGAAGTGGCCATCCTCCCTGTGAAGGACATGTTCTTTTTTAAATTGCTGGTAGATAAATATAGCGAAGGAAACTTCGATGTTAAGTTAAAAAAAGAAGCATATGCTGCTGTAAAGAGCATTAAATCAAAGAATAAAACAAGGGTGACTAATAATCATGCCGCCATAACCATTAATCTTGAAGGTATTATTGATGAATATACGGGAGATATTTTAACCCCACAGATTGTTGGAGAGGTTGAAAAGAAACTGGAGAAAAAAATTGAAAAGGAATGCTTAAGATTATTACTGCAATTTCAGGATCTCGGAATAGATCCTGTTGGCCTCGGTCAAAAGAAAAAAAACCGGAATCGGAACTTTGACTTTAAAAAGTGGGAAGACGATTACAAAATGTTAAGCTTCGATGTTAAATGCAATGTAGTAATTGAAGAAACAGGCGTTCTTGAATAAGAGCGGACCATAAGTCTGTATTCCCAGCTTTCCAGGTTGAAAAAATGTTTTTTTAAAATAGATCGAAATAAAATTGAAATGGTCGAAAGAATGTTGTTGAAATGCAATCTAACACTCTTTTTTATCGATCTGTTATTTAATCAGTCCCTCACAACCTCTTTTAAATGACAACTTAATGGAAGGCGCTTCCTTTATTTCAGAAAAGCGCCTGATTGCTGACGTCTGTTACATGCCATACTCTTGCACCTGATTGTTTAAGTGTAATCTTTAAAACGCTGATTAACTAACGAGACAAATTTCTTTTTTTCTACTTCGCTTTTTAAATTTAGACTTAGAACTAACTCTGCCAGGTTATCGTCAGTTTCAAAAATTCGTTGATTGTGCTGATAGCATTGCAGCATATTAGGATACTCTTCACCTAGTTTTTCCATTTTCATTTGAATTTTATATTCCTTTGTCCCAAAGCCTAGTGATGTATAGAGTGTAAAAAATAAATCAATAACTAAATCAATAATTATCAATCTTCATCAAATCCTAAATTAATCGGCTCTAATGGTAATTTATCCTGTGTAAGCATATTTGTTGATGCAACGGATAAATCTGCTTCTTCAAACTTAAATCCATCAACCCAAACCTTGCCTGTTCCCGTTAATAGGATACCAAAGTGAATAGAAGCACTTTCTTTTGGAACATCTAATACAATCGAATAATAGTTCCAGTCCGTTGTACCGTGAATCGGACGATTATCCATATTATCAAACTGAATCACATCGCTTGAAGCATTATCTACTCGACACCAAACTCCACATTTTTCGACTTCCTCTGTCTTTAAGAAACAAGACACCTTAATGCGTTTTCCTTTCCAGTTATTTGCTGAAAAGCTTTGCATCATTGTCCCGAAATGTTCTTCACCTGCATCCGTTTTTGAAGTCAGTAAACCTGATTTCGTACCCGTATGAAATACTTGTCCATCCGTTTTCATTTCATAAAAAGCTGGGTGATAACCACTCAAAATCCAGCCTTTGATTGCTTCAAAATCACTCATGTTTTTTTCCTCCATCCCTTGAAGAGTTCGCATTTGTTTGCGATATTTTCCAGGCGGCATATTATATAGCTCTTTAAAAGAACGTGTAAAAGCTTCTTGTGATTGAAAATGCAATTTAAACGCAATGTGAATAATCGATTCATCTGAATGTAATAAATACATTGCTGCTGTGGCCAGTCTTCGTTTTCGAATATATTCGCTTATCGTCAATCCAGTTTCCTGTTTGAAAATACGTGATAAATGGTATTTCGAATAACCAATTTGTGATGCATAATCATCTAAATGCCAATCATCTAATAAACTTTGTTCTAAAAAATAAATTACATCTTGAGTTACTTCGCTATACATATTGCTCACCTCACTTACTAATTTTAGAGTATTTATATACGACTTTTTTGATATCATTTGCCATTTTTACTAATATTCTCATAATATCTAATCTCAAAGGCAACTATGGTGTAAAATTAAATTCCTTATTCCACTAACCTGCTCATTTGTAAGAAAATAAAAAGCCGCCTAGTTTGGCAGCTGATCTTGAGCATTTGGACCCGTTAGCTTAAGTACAAATCATCACAATCTGTGTTTTTCATTAAGATTTCTATTGTATTGCAGCAGTCAATGGGTGAAGCTGTTTTATCTCTTGTATTGATAGGTGTAAACTATAGTTTCCATGTTCGAGAAGTTTATTAAGAAAAAGATTTAATTGTTCTTGGGATTTAACTTTTATTTTTAAATGGTAACAGCCTTCTCCAGATACTCGGTGAGCTTCAACTACCTCTATTTGACCTTGAATAAAACGGATAAACGCATCATGATTAGCTGTTTTCATATGAACAATGACAAACGCTGTATAAAAAAGCCCTAGTTTCAGTTCATTGATTATAAGGGAGTAGGCTTTAATTACACCACTTTCCTCAAGCTTTTTAATACGATTCCCTACTGCCTGGCCAGTCATATGAATTTGTTCTCCTAAGTCCTTCCATTGAATACGTGAATTTTCAGTTAGTAACCGGAGGATCTGAAAATCAATTTGATCAATATCCATAATAAAATCCTTTCACCGTGAAATTATTTGATATAAAAGTCTTTCATCAAAGTATCGATAAAAATCAAGATATTATTTATCATTTTATTATACTGAATCTTTAAATGAGGTGGAAAAAATGAGCACAGCTTTAATCATTGTCGATATTCAAAATGACTATTTTCCTAATGGAAAGATGGAATTAAGCAATCCTGAAAAAGCAGCCGCTAATGCTGCTAAAGTTCTCAATTGGTTTAGACAGAATAACAAAGATAATATTTTCCATGTGCAGCATATCGCAAGTGATCCAGGGTTAGGCTTCTTCCTTCCGAATACGGAGGGAGTTAAACTAAATGAAGCTGTTCTGCCATTAGAAAACGAAAGCATTATTATTAAAAATTTCGCTAACAGCTTTTTAAAGACACAATTAGAAAGCAAATTAAAAGAAAAAGGAATAACCAAGTTAGTGGTCACAGGTATGATGACACATATGTGTATTGATGCAACAGTAAGAGCTGCTGTGGATCTAGGCTTTGAAACTACATTGATAGAAGATGCGTGTGCGACAAGAGACTTATCTTATCAAGACAAGGTCGTGCCAGCTGAACAGGTTCATTATGCGTTTGTCAGCGCACTTAACGGTATGTATGCCAATGTAATTTCGACCGAGGATTTCCTGCAGCAGAACAACTAATTAAATTGAAATGGGAGTTTGTTTAAAAACAAATTCCCTTTTTGGCTGTTGTTTATAGAGTACAAACCTGCTCAGTTAATTGAATAATTTTTTCCTTTTTGATAGTTCTAATTATCAATCACCATTTCTCCTTCACCATTTGGTATTTCAAAACCATTAAGGTAAGAAGTTAAAATTTCTTCTGAAATAGGGAACGAGTTTGCATCAAATCGTTTGTTACGTAACTTAAGCCGTTCAAGTAAATCATTAGGCTGAACTTTTAAATAAATAAGTTTCCATTTACCCCCAGAATCCTCAATAAGTTTTTTATATTGGTACCTTCTTGCACGATCCCAAAAACTGAAGTCGATTACCACCTGTTGTTTATCGTGTATTAACTTTATTAAACGATTGCGTAAATTTTTTTCTGCATCTTTCTTGTATTCCTCAATTTCTTCAATTGGGAAATCAATCCCATAACGACCATTAACAGCCCATATTTCTTCATCAATAGAAAGACGTACAAAACCTTCTTTTTCCATTCTTTTTGAGAAAGTAGTTTTCCCAGAACCAGCCACGCCACACATCATCACCACTAATGGGGTTAAATTATTTCGTTCACCATAAATCAAGTCAAAATTAAATTTTTCAAACACCTTTATATCCCCCATTCAATTGGGAATTCCTTCCTACCTTTATAGTAAATGCCCCTTGCTATATTTAATGAATCGAATCAAGAACCAGCAGGATTATTTTTTAATCGTTCTCTTTTATCTTCAGGCGTTTCAGTAACAATAGTTTCTACAGTGAATATATTCTATATTTTATCGTCTATACCTTTTAAAGCTAACCTGCCCCTGTAGTTAAAAATAAAAAGCCGCCTAGTTTGGCAGCTGGATCTTAAATCGGTTATTATGTCTTTCTATATTGATTAAACCTACTTACAATAGTGGCTCTAGAGTTTAATTAAATAAAGTTTGTCTAGGTTCAGCCATTCCAAATTGTGCCCATTCTTCTTTTGAGGGACCATAAATCCCTGGAACACTAAGTCCTGCTTGTCTCATTAGTATAGTCATTTGTCCCCGGTGATGAGTTTGATGTTGGTTTAAAAATAACAACAGACTTCCCTTTGTCATTTTCATGCCAAAGAAATCAATTTGTTCCAACAGGGTCTCATCGGCCCATTGAGTTTCCAACGCCTCAATTAGGTTATTTGAAGCATTAGTATAGCTCTCAGCAATGAAATTAGCTGAAGATGGAACAGACCAGTCTTCACTAGGAGCTGCAAACCTTAAACCTGCCTGTGAACTAATCACTTTAATAGCAGTGACGGTATGCCACGCTATACGCCCTAAAGACCATTGATTTGAAGTGACTTCCTGCTTTAATGATTCATCTGTGAGATTCTTAAGAACCCTGCTTGTAGCCCCAGCCTCAAATTCCCAGGATTTAAAAAAATCGCTTAAGCTATGATACATTTTCAGACTCCTCTCAATTTATACTCATATTAACATTCTCCCTCATACTTAAATTACCTCCTCTTTTTTCATGGCTGCACCCCAGAAATTTTGGATTTCCAATCATTAACTGCCTCGTATTTTTAATTAACTTAAAAAGTAAAGTACATAATTTTTATACCTGCTAATCAAACTAAGAAAAAAAGTGGTGAATCCGAATGGCTAATTCAAGAACTAACCGACTGCTTATTGGAAGTACAATTTTATCTAGTGCTCTTAGTATCACAATTATTGCTTTAACAATATATCACCATTTTACAATTCAAGATAAAATCGATGAACTGAAGAAGGCTTAGGAAACTAAGCCTTCTTTAACTACTTGCCCCTTTTTAACCAGCAGCAACCATAGTTAATCGGGATGTATTACGACGAAAATAACATGGAGCGAGGAAAAATGGTAGTTAATCGGGATGTTTAACGACCAAAAGGACGAGGGTCAAAGGAAAATGGTAGTTAATCGAGAGGAATAACGACGAAAATGACATGGGTCCAGGGAAAATGGTAGTTAATCGGGATGTTTAACGACCAAAATAACATGGGTCCAGGGAAAGTGGTAGTTAATCGGGATGTTTAACGACGAAAATAACATGGGTCCAGGGAAAATGGTAGTTAATCGGGATGTTTAACGACGAAAATAACATGGGTCCAGGGAAAGTGGTAGTTAATCGAGAGGTTTAACGACCAAAAGGACGAGGGCCAAAGGAAAATGGTTGTTAATCGGGATGTTTAACGACCAAAAGGACGAGGGACGAAGGAAAATGGTAGTTAATCGGGAGGTTTAACGACGAAAATAACATGGGTCCAGGGAAAGTGGTAGTTAATCGGGATGTTTAACGACGAAAATAACATGGGTCCAGGGAAAATGGTAGTTAATCGGGATGTTTAACGACCAAAAGGACGAAGGCCGGGGAAAATGGTAGTTAATCGGGATGTTTAACGACGAAAATAACATGGGTCGAGGAAAAATGGTAGTTAATCGAGAGGTTTAACGACGAAAATGACATGGAGCCAGGAAAAATGGTAGTTAATCGGGATGTTTAACGACCAAAATAACATGGGTCGAGGGAAAATGATAGTTAATCGGGAGGTTTAACGACCAAAAGGACGAGGGCCAAAGGAAAATGTAGTTAATCGAGAGGTTTAACGACGAAAATAACATGGGTCGAGGGAAAATGGTAGTTAATCGGGATGTTTAACGACCAAAAGGACGAAGGCTGGGGAAAATGGTAGTTAATCGAAATGAATTACCAGATTGATTAGTGAAAGAACAATTTAAGACCCCGGATTTTTTCAATTGCTGTATTGACTCTGCAACATCGGAAAACAATTTAAAGTCTCCTGGATAAATAACACTGCCACTTCCACCGATAGTTCCATCCCTACCAATAAAAAACTGCTTGTAAAAACATAAAATACTTCCTCCGAAATACCTGTAATTTTTAATAAATTATTCTGTATTAATTAAAGGAATTCCTGTATTTTGGAAATTACTGCCTTAATTAACCTGCATCGCATGTTAAATAAGAAAAACGTCCCTGCATTTACGCAGGAACGTTTAAACAATTACTTTTCTGCTGAGATAATTAAGAACATAGGTCTACGGAGTTCATCTTTCATTTCAGGAATACTGATTAACATTTCCTCAGAGGGAATAGGTTCCTTAATTGCCCTTATATTAAATCCAGCATTAACTAAGGCATTGATATAAGTTGAAAATGTGCGATGGTATTTTATAACGTTTTCAGTTAGAAATGTTGTTTCACGTAATCCTTCCAATTGATAATTGTCAACTGCCCAATGCAAACGATTCCCTTTGTCATCATGATGCCAATCTTGTTCGTTCCGAGAAGTGAAGATTGGATGTTCAACTGAAAAGACAAAAGAACCTCCAGGCTTTAAACAATCATAGACCTTCTTACAAATTGCTTCAAAGGACTTAATATAATGAAAAGCCAATGAGCTGATGACAACATCAAATGGAGAGTCTGAAAAATCAATGTCTTCAATTGGCATTTTAATGTATGAAATGAAGGAATCATGAGTCATTTCACGAGCTTGGTCAAGCATTTTTTCAGATATATCTACTCCAATAACAGACCTTGCTTGCTGTTCACGAGCATAACGGCAATGCCAACCGAAACCGCATCCCAAATCTAGTACACTTTTATTTCGGAGCTCGGGTAAAAGTTCTTTTAATACATGCCATTCTCCAGCAGCTTCAAGTCCTTTGACTGAACGTGCCATTTTTTTATATTCAGAAAAGAAATTCACATCATCATACTTGTTTTGCTTCATTTTATGCAACTCCTAAAAATATTAGTTAGCCTCCTAAAATTAAAACAGCATCTAATTCAGGAGGCTATCTATCTCCTTCTAACCATTTCTTTCACCTCATTAAAAATAACTGTACCTAATATAACACATTGCTTATTAAACAAACCGCCCCGTTTGTCTAATAGTGTCTTTAACAAAAGAAGCACTAATCCTTCCTGGATTAATGCCCTATTAGATGCAAAAGCAGTCATGTGTAATCAGCTTATATGAATGTCTGTTCCATACTGAGCTAATTGCAGCTTCCTTGCCACAGATTGAGATGCTAAGTTGTCCTTAGAAGTGCTATATAGAGCAATGCGTCCTTGTATCTGAACTTCTGCAGCCCAGGCCTTTGCAACATCTGCACTGTATGCTCTTCCACGGTAGTCTTCATGTGTAAACAAACTTGCTTCGTCGGCTTTTGAAGTCTTCCTTGCACTACAGCAAATTGAAACTGGTATATTGTCTTCAATTATTACAAAACAGGGTTGCTTGTATTCAAAGTCTTCATAGGTATATGGAAACTGAGACTTTAAAATTTCTTTGTTTTCATGAGTTATTTTAATTGCTCTTGAATAAGTCCTGTCCCTTACATCAGGAAATACATACGCTGGCCCAGTCCATACATTGCTTAAAAGATGGTCAATGCTTAATGCCTTTATTATTTTCCCTGGATGAGCACCAGGGTTAGCTCCTATAACTTGGTCTAACTTCTCTACAGTACTCTTATCCAGTGAGTTTGAATACCTTACTATACTACCCATTCTAGTGGCACCAATGAAAATTCGTGGCGCTGCACCGTAAGGGGGTTCATTCACAGCTATCACTCGATTTTCACTATCATGTCTAAATAACACATTCACATGAAGCTCCATCAATTCTAAATCAGAGATCATACTATTCCTCCGCAATCTTCATTTCTGTCTAATATTCAAGATTACACTGTCATCTCCTGCAGCGTTTTCATTTATAGTCCAATCCTATGTATGGATAATTCCTTTATCTCTTAACAACCATATCTATATTTTTAGAGCTAAATCAATAAAACCCCACCTATTTTTCCAATTTCTAACCTGCCCAGTTTGTAAAAAAAAGCTGCCTGGTTTAGGCAGCTCTCTTAAGCACTAAAGAAGCAATCCCTCTCATCGCAAGATTGATTGGGATTGCTTCTTTATAAAACATGCTGCAGTAAAAGACAATAGGACCTGCTATAGCAGGTCCTCACAAATTAAGCCGTTGCAGTTGCAGCGTATTTTTCTTCCAATGTCTTCTTTAACAATGAAGCTAACTCAAGCATTCCATATTTTCCAGCTTTCGCTTCTGCTTCAGAGTTATAGTTTGTGTTTGTATTAATATCATAAGTAAAAATGTCACCTTCAGCATTTCTGATAAATTCAATGCCAGCGACTTGAATATGATTCCTGGCCAGAACGTCTTTATATTTTTCTAAAATTTCGTCCTCAAAACCTTCAATGATCTTGAACTTTGGCCTCTCTTCTGCTTCTTCTCCAACAGGGCAGAATAAGTCGCCAATCTGGCATGCGTCCGCAGGGCATAGTTCAAATCCTTCCGATGTATCAACCCTGACGGCATAAACAAAGTTGCCTCCGACAAATTCACAGCGGGTGATATAGCTTTCAGGAGATTGAATATATTCCTGAATAAGGGTAATGCCATCAACAGGCTCTTCGAAGGAAGGTCCCTCCACATAAGCTTTTAGAGCTTCAATACTATGGAATAATTGAACACCCAGGCCTTTACCGGCACGGTTATGCTTCGTGATAAACGGCTGTCCGGCAAATGCTTCGGCTGCCTTAATAATATGTTGTTTTCCAACCGCTGCAATCGTTTTGGGAGTCCTGACACCAGATTTGTTTAACTCCAAGTACTGCAAAACCTTACTAACTTCAAGCTTCAGAGCGCTCGTTCCATTCAACACTGTACGGCCATGTGCTTCAAGCCAGGCCAATACTTGTCCCGAAAATTCAGCTGCAAAGCGATGATCACGGGTATGAGAAGAAGCACTCATCCGGCTATAGAAGATTCCTTCTGGAGGTTCTGCCGATAAATCTACCGTTCCTTCGTCTAAATGCCATTCTTCATAAGGAACACCCAGTTCCTCCAGCCTTTTTGTCAAATGGACTGTCCACTCACTATTTTCATGAATTACATATACCTTGCTCATTATTATGGCCCCTTTCTAGCTCTTTATTAAACTGCGTTTTTGTTCCACTAATGGCATAACCGTCTTTGCAAAGCGTTCCATTTCCTCCAGCTGAGGTGAAAATTGCAATAATAATAAGTCTAGGCCAGCTTCTTCATATTGTAAAATCCGATCAGCAATTTGCTCTGGTGTTCCTACTAAGTTTGGCCGCAGACCTCTGTTAGAGACAGAGTAATCCTGCAGCTGAATCTGCTGCTCTAATTGTGACTTTGTAGTGAAATCCTTAAAACCGGCGTAACCGCTGGAATCCTTCACAGCCGTGATTTTTTCAAGCTCAGCAAGAGCTTCTTCTTCTGTATCACGGCAAATAACATAAGCAGCCATTCCGAAAGAACTGAATGGCGCATTGCCCGTTTGTTCACGCCGTGCCTTCATTTCTCCTATTTTCAGATCAATCTCCTCAGCCGTTCCGCCGTGCATAACATAAGCATCACATTTTTCTGCAATGGTCTGCTTGCCTTTTTCGCTTTCACCGCCTGCATAAAGAATCGGGTTAGGTCTTTGAACTGGCTTTGGAGCAAGCTTCGTGTCCCTTAAGTCGTAAAATTGACCGGAATAATGGAAGGTTTCTTCCGTCCATAACCCTTTTAGAACATCAATGAACTCCTCAGTGCGGGCATAACGCTCATCATGTTCTGTAAAAATACCGCCATATTGACGCGCTTCTTCGGCCCACCAGGCAGAAACCACATTTAGAGTAAAACGGCCGTTGCTGATTTGATCAATATTGGCTGCCATTTTTGCTGCTACAGCAGGATTATGAAAACCAGGGCGGACCGCGGTCATAATTTCAATTTTTTCCGTCACGGCTGCAAGTGCGGCTGCCGTGGACCAGGCTTCAAGAGAATCATGGTCCGGTCCTTTAATATCATTTAAATATAATTCAGCTATTAACGTAGTCGAGTATCCCCATTTTTCAGCCGACTGAATGACGTTTTTAGCATATTCAAAGGTTGGCGGCATATTTTCGTCTTCTACATTTCGCAGCCAGCCTCCAAAAATCGGCAACCAGAAACCATATTTCATTTTTCTTCTCTCCTCTTGCATTTTTAAATATCTACTTTTCGCATAACTTAAGTTGGATTTATAAACAATTAAAAAACTCTCCTCCTAAGAAGAGAGTTTTATCAACCCTCTTCTCATCTTTCAAGCGATGCGCTTGCTGGAATTGGCACAGTATTCATCAGAACCTGCTGCCGAGGCTTCAAAGGGCCAGTCCCTCCACCTCTCTGGATAAGAAGAAAATATTCAATTTTTTAATTAATTAAAGCGATAATAATTTAAATTCACCCAATTGTCAATCAATTATTTCTGAACTCTAAATACTAATAAGGATTATCCTTATATAATGACACTCTTAATACATATCCTTCTGGGTAAAATTCCAAAACGCAACAGCAAGACAGGCGGCAGCCCAAATCCCAAGCATGGTTAATGAAAATGGCAGTGACATCCCTTCAATCGGCGGAGCTTGACCTTCTAAGTAGTTAATCAGATCAAAGTTCAAGTTCACTAAATACTTGGAGCTCGTCCAGCTCGAACCGATAGAAGATAACAGGGTGCCTGCGATTAACACGGCCATCATCGCCCCAATTCCAGTCGCTGTATTTTTCACCAGAACCGATATCATGAGGCTTATGGTTCCAACAACCGCTGTTACCACCCAGGCAAGCCCAACTGACATCAGCAGGTATTCCCACATCGACAGGATATGGATGTATTCCGTTGAAAACTCACCAGATGCAGAAGCTTGAAATCCGGTCAAAATAGGTGCAGTCCAGCCATCATAACCGAGCACGATTCCTGAAACCCCATAACAGACAATCACGGTTGCCGCCATCAGCAATGACGTATACAGCAAAACCGTCAGCCATTTAGCCATCAGGATTCTCCATCGTTTAACCGGCCGGGACAGCAATGTTTTGATGGTGCCATCATTATATTCCCCGCTCACAATATCAGCCATTATAATAATAATGAATAAAGGCAGGACAAGCGTAATTCCCTGTGAGAAAAAGATGCGGATAAACGTAGGGGCTCCAGGATAGTTTGGGTTAATATCGTTGTCCAGATAATACTGCTTTTGCTTCAGATCAAATTCAAGGAACTGTCTAAACTCGTCCTGGATTCCGCTCGATGCCAGCCGATTTTGCCGATCGACAATCTCCTGCTGAAGCTCCACTCTCCAGTCCAGAGTACCCTGTTTTTCGATTTTCTCCTGTATCTCCCGGTATTGTGCGTATGTAAACATAGAGACTAGAATGACTAAAATAACGATGACAACCGCCATGCGTTTTTTGGAAGCAATCTTCATCACTTCATTATGAATCAGGCCAACCATATTTGGATTAGACAATATGATCGCCTCCTGTCAAACTAATAAATAGATCCTCCAATGTCTGCACTTTCCTTTCGATCGTCCATACATCAATACCCGCCTTCATTAAAGCTTCATTCAGGAGCGAGGTTTTGCTATCATCCATAAGAGTGTGTATAGTATGGTCATCATATAGTTCTGCAGCCTGGACATATGGGGATTCTTTAAGAATAGCAAGTGCACGAAAAGAATCACTGACTCTCCAATCCACACCAGATGACAGTGCACCAACTAAATCGCTGACGCTGCCGACCTTCACGATCTTCCCATGGCTCATAATAGCCACACGGTCCGCCAGCAACTCGATTTCACTTAAAATATGACTGGATACGAGCACCGTTAGGCCCGTATCATCGACCAGCTTCCTGATAAATGTCCGCAGATCTTTGATTCCCATCGGGTCCAGTCCATTTGTAGGTTCATCCAGTATCAGCACATCCGGACGGCCTAACAATGCTTGTGCAATACCAAGGCGCTGACGCATTCCCAATGAATAGGTCCGAACCTGATCATCAATTCTTACAGTCAGATCAACCAAATCAATGACCTCTTGGATCCGTTCTTCATCCACATCAGGCAGCATCCGTGCAAAGATTTGCAGGTTTTCGCGGCCGCTCAAATACTTATACAGCTCTGGATTTTCGACGATAGAACCGAGGCGCTGCATCGCTTGAACAAATTGCTTTCTTACATCAAAACCACATATTTCAACCTTCCCGGACGTTGGCTTAATGAGCCCAACGAGCATCCGGATCGTGGTGGTTTTACCGGCACCATTAGGACCCAGGAACCCAAATACTTCTCCTGGATAAATGTCAAATGATATATTATCAATAATCGTTTTCTTTCCAATGATTTTCGTTACATTTTCCAATTGAACTGTCGGCTTTAAGCTCATAGCATCACCCTTGTTCTATTCTAACTAAATTTTCGAACAATGACTCTTTTAAATACTCAATTTGAGAAAAATTTAGATACAATTACATTAAAAGGAGAAGTCAAACGATGAAAAAATGGATGTGGCAGTTATTTTTAACATTGTCCCTTGCGCTGACAGTTCTTTTTGGGTATGGCCTAGTCAGTGCCTACATGGATGTTACCAGTCCGCCTCGAGCAGGGATACTAGCGAAAACAGAAGAAGTTCCTGTCACACCTGGTGATACATATGTTGCACTTGGCGATTCATTGACCAGGGGTGTCGGCTCATCAAAGGGAGAAGGCTTTGTCCAGCCGGTTGGAAATGAACTTAAAGAAAATAATACTATAGAACGTTTCCAAAACCTGGGTGTAAGAGGTGCCAGAATTGAAGATTTGCTGGCCCAGTTAGAACAAAAGGAAGTCAAGAGATCTCTTAAAGACGCCAAAATCATTACCATTACAATAGGGGGAAATAACCTTTTTAATAGCGGGGAGATCCTCGAAAAATATTCAGAAGAAACCGCCCTTGGCATCCTGGAGACCGAAATTCCGAATTTGGAAAAGACGTTTAAAAACATTCGTGAAAGTAATCCCAATGCAGTCATACTCTATATGGGGCTATATAATCCATTCAAGCAATCGCCAAACGGGGATTCATTTGATTCCATCATCCAAAAATGGAATGAGTCTGCCCGTACACTAGGCTTGAAATACAAAGTTCAAGTAGTGGATACTTTCAATCTGGTCACAGACGCCAAACGCGATCTTTCCAGTAATGTCTTTCATCCGAATGATGCTACTTATCAGCAAATAGCTGAAAGCATGTCACTTGTCATTGAAAAAAGTATCATCCAATAAGAAAAAGGTGAATCCACGGCAGATTCACCTTTTTCATTATTTGTATGCTTCATTAACCTTTAGCCAAAAGGCCCTATAGGGCTATGAATCCGTTATCCTATAATGGTGTGCTTACCCTAACTGGCGTTTGAATTCTTTAACAGCGAAGAAGTAAGAGATGAGCATGATGCCGACGCACCAGGCAAGCGCGATCCAGATGCCGCTGCCAACAGACCCTTCATACAAGAGGGCACGGATCGCATCCACGATTGAAGTCACGGGCTGGTTTTCAGCGAACGCACGGACTATTTTAGGCATGGTGTCGGTGGGAACAAAGGCCGAACTGATAAACGGCAGGAAAATCAGCGGGTATGAGTAGGCTGTCGCCCCTTCCATAGACCCCGCTCTCAATCCGGGAATGACCGCCAGCCATGTCAGCGCCAGTGTAAACATCCCGAGTATTCCAGCTACCGCAAGCCACTCCAGGACATCAGCGCTGGAACGAAAACCCATCAAGAGAGCAACGAGGATAACCACCAAGATAGTAAGCGCATTGGAAACAAGCGAGGTCAGCACGTGAGCCCACAATACCGACGAGCGCTTGATGGGCATCGTAATGAAACGCGACATCAGCCCGCTCTTTACATCCGTAAACAGCCGGACGGAAGTGTAAGCAACGCCGGACGCGATAGCCATCAGCAGAATTCCCGGCAATAAATAATTGACGTAGTTGTCCGTTCCTGTCTCTATGGCGCCGCCAAATACGTAGACAAACAGCAGCATCATCATAATCGGCGTAATCGCCACCGTGATAATCGTATCCGGACTGCGCATAATGTTGCGCATTAAACGACCTAGTAATACCCCTGTTTTACTTTTCATTTACATTTCCTCCTTTTTGCCGATGATTGCGAGGAAAATTTCCTCCAATGTCGGCTGCTTCTCGATATACTCCACCTTCGCTGGCGGGAACATCTCCTTGAGTTCGGTTAGAGTACCGGTCGTGATGATTTTTCCGCCATGCAGAATGGCGATTCGGTCTGCCAGTTGTTCGGCTTCCTCCAGATACTGGGTCGTCAGCAGGATGGTCGTGCCGCCGCCGGCAAGCTCCTTGACGGTATCCCAGACTTCAATCCGCGCTTCCGGGTCAAGCCCTGTCGTTGGTTCATCGAGAAAAATGACTGCCGGCGTCCCAATCAGGCTCATGGCGATGTCAAGCCGGCGCTTCATCCCGCCGGAATAATTGTCAGCCCGGCGGTTAGCCGCATCGGCCAGGCTGAATCTTGCAAGCAGATTGTCAGCGACTTCTGCGGGATTAGAAACTCCCCTCAGCCTGGCGATCATCATCAGGTTTTCCCGCCCGGTGAGCATGCCGTCTAAGCTTGAGAACTGCCCTGTCAGACTGATGCTCTGGCGAACCTGATCCGGTAGCCGCTGGACGTCAAAGCCGCAAATACTAGCTTCTCCGCCATCAGACTTCATCAGCGTCGAGAGGATGTTGACGGTCGTCGTCTTGCCCGCTCCATTTGAACCCAGCAGGGCGAAAATTTCGCCACGCCTCACCTCAAAATCCACCCCCTTTAAGACTTCCTTATCTTTAAAGGATTTTTTTAACCCTTTTACAAAAATCGCTGCATTGCTCATACTTTTTTCCTCCTTATAATTAGCGCCTTGCGGAGCTGGATTGCCTACAAACCCCTACTTAGTCTGACAGATATTCTGTATAACTTAGTACCGAGGTAAAAATGAAACTGAATAGTGCAGGTGATAAACCACATTTGTAAAACACCTATTCAGTCGGTATTATATATAGAATTTATTTTTTTCCCAATCGCTTCATGATACTCTCATTCAAATCCTCACGATACTTGGCAACATAGGTTTTAGCATTTGCCACTAGTTCGTCGGCAAAGGATGCCACGTCATCTCCGGTGATTTCCAGCACTTGTCTGCCTTCCGCCGCACCGGCTTCGAACAAATCGATTAATTCATACTGCATGTGCAGCATATCCATCCCGTTGCCCGCTGAGAAATTCCACATATAGTTTTGGATTTTCTTAAATACAAACTGGTAATCCTCTGGAAGGGCTTCAACCCTCGCCATCATCATCTTGTATTCTTTTTTATCACCAATCATTTTTTTAAACATATCAAACATGTTATTTTTCCTCCTTTTTTTATAAAGCTGAACAAGACACTCCAAAAATATCCGACAGAATATCTTATGAAACTAGGTTGACTTCAAGACGTTGATTTTTGAAGATACAAAATCCCATTTTTCCCAAAATAATTCAAGTTCCTGGCGGCCAGCATCATTTAGTGAGTAAAATTTGCGGGGCGGTCCCATATCTGAAGGTTTCTTTTCCACGTTCACCAGCTTTTTCTTTTCTAATCGCACGAGGATGGTGTACACCGTCCCTTCCACTACTTCGGTAAAACCAAGCTGGTTCAGCCGGCGGGTAATCTCGTAGCCATAGGTTTCATGTCGGCTGATGATTTCCAGTACACAGCCTTCAAGCGATCCCTTCAGCATTTCAGTTAAATTTTCCATATTCAGAGCCTCCTCTATTGTGTCTGACTTATATTCAGTGATACTTAGTACCAGGGAAAATTTTTTTACTGAACAGCACTTGTGAAACTCCGCTATTCAGTATTGCTTATTACAGGTATATCGTAACACCGAGTAGCGAAGAGTGTCAACTATTTTCATAAGAATAATTTAATTTGGTCAACTGCCCCACAAGCATAATAAGCTTATGAGCAACGATAGCTCAGTAACAAATATATGACAACTAGCTATTTCTCCCAAAGCTCGACCAGTCGGCCATCAGGGTCTTCGATCCAAATAAACTTTCCAAACTCACTAACCTCTTTTTCCTTAGCAAGAGGGACACCAATTTGTTCAAGATGCTTAATAGTTTCGTTTAAATCATCTACTTGAAAATTTTACATCACTTGTTGCTCTGCTGGAAAATAACTGTCATACTCGGCAAAGAAAAGATAATCTCATTGCCTAATGGGGGTTTAATCAAGTTCCCATGCCAATTTTCTATTTCAATCTTCAGCACTTCACTGTACCATTTTTTCACAGCATCAAGATTCCTAGTTCTCCAAAATATTCCGCCGAAACCTTTTATCATCGCAACTAACTCCTGTCTTTTTTATTTACAAACTTTAGTATTTCTATAAAAAAGGAACTGCTGCACACAGTTCCTTCGATATACTCCACCAATGACCAGTTAAATCCAATCTGCACTTTCGTCGGCAAGCCTTTGTAAATCATTCATAAAAACACCAGCATGATAGCCATCACAAACAGCATGGTGCATTTGTAAAGAGACAGGCAGGAAAAATTCATCATTTACTTGTGAATACTTCCCTCCAGTTATTATGGGTAAGAGAAAATCCCCGCCATTATTTATATTTAAATTAAATGCGGTAAAAGAACTCCAAGGAATCATAGAGATCGGAATAGTATTATCTGGTATAGGTATTTTTGGAAATAATCTCCCCGTACCATTGTATTCTTCTGCATCTTTTTCATATTGAGAATGAAACTCAGAAAAAATAGATAAGTTTGGTGACCAGATGCCAGAAAATGTGTGTGTCTTTTTATCAAAAATGGTATAGAGAGGGCATATCTCTGTCCAATAACCTAAATTACCTTCTGAGTTGAAATTTATTCTAAATTCTCTGTGGGCGTTAACGATTTTTGTCACCATAAAAATAAACGCAGGATATAACTTATAATTCTTTTTCTTTAAGTTCTTCATAAGCGTCGTAATATTTATTTCATTCGTCAGACTGAATGTTGTCTGCTGCTGTATATAGTGTTCAAAATATTCCTTTCGATCCCAATTGTCACGATTAATACTGTTAAATTTCATACTCAACGCCTCCTAATATAATCAAATTTATCTTAGGAGGCTATATTCACTGCTTTTTTCATGACAGTCATCCTTTTTTATTAAATATTTCTTTATATTAGGCTCTTTTCGTATAAATTGTTGTTTTTCACCTATCAATGTTGTCCGTTGATTTCCGCTCCAGGCTGCTCGCTTTCCGCGGGGCGGGCGGTGAGCCTCCTCGACGCTCCGCGTCTGCGGGGTCTCATCTGTCCCGCTACTCCCGCAGGACATTGAATATGCTTCCTCGAGCAAACACCGCACGAAGAAAATGCAAATGCATTTTCAAGGATCTCGCACCTTCCGCTGCAATCAACTCAGCAAATAATATACAAAAAGCAACAAACCTTGCGAAAACAGCCTTATATTATCAAGTATCCCTAACTAGTTTCAACCAGCTTTCTCCACTAACAAGCTCCTCAGTTCAAAAAGCAGTACTAAAGATTAGCCTATTCAGATATTAAAACTCATTAATATTTGATATGACACCTTTTAATATTTCAATTGATTTTATAGGTTCTTCATCAAGCTCTAGACTGTGATTTCCACCCTCAACCACTTTTAATATAAGATTTTGGTTCTTTTTCAATTTTTCAAAGCGCTCCTCAATGAAACAACTATCCCGATCTCCAATTATACAAAGTCCCTTATGATCACTATTACCCATTGCGTTAAATACGTCTTCTCTTTGCAGCAATGGCGTCAGCCATACGGCTTTTGCATCTTTCAACATAGTATTATTTAGCAGATAACTCAAAGCTATTGTTCCGATTGATTTAGCCACTACATAATAATTACTGTATTCCTTGTTCTTGATGGCGCTATCGATTGCATGTTGTACATCTCTCGAGAAATCCCCTTCACTTAGAACAGACATCTCTTCCCTGCTAAGTGTATAGTTAATGTGTAATACATCAAAACCCTTTGTGTAAAATAACCCTGTGGCAAAGTGCAGCAGCGGTGCTTTTGTTGTGTAGCCAGCCCCAGGCAAGACAATAACTAAACTGCTTGTTTCTCTCTTTTGTTCTATCAATCTAAAAGGAATACTTTTTGAACCAGCAATACTGCGATTAGTCACCGTTTACTCACTTCCTAAGTTTTTATTGGTATCTATTCTTGACTATTACCAAATATTCCTCCTTCATATGAACTGCACCGATAGCAGAAGAAATGCTGCCATAATGACAGCTCCGAACTTTAATTCAATGTTTGTTCCAGGGGTTTTGGCCACTTATCTTTTGACACCGCATATCATATAGATAGAGAAATCATCAAACCAAAATAAAGGGCAAAAACAAAACTCATTCCGAAAAGAATTGCAATATAAGGTTTTACTTTCTTAAAGCTGATCACAATTAAAGCTAAGAAAAGCAGAGAGTTAGCCAATAGAAATAATGATAAAAAATTTGGTGTTAAATGAACATTATTTACAGAAGGAATGTCAGTTCCCAAAAGCCATTCCACCCAAATCGAAGCACCTTCCGACTGGACCGTAAATTCAACTTCGTGGGGTGGCGATAAAGTTCCCAATACACTTGTAAAACAAAAAACAAGGAAAATAATAATACTCTCCCCCTTAATCCATGGCCGAGGGTCAAAAGAGGAAACTATTAATGATTTTCTGGTTAGCACTCCATTTAAAAATGCGAATACCAATAAAGGAATAATGCTTAGATGTTTTAACAGAAGCATTTGCCCATATGGGAGGACCCATGAATTCACATAATCCTTTGGTTCAACCATATAGAACATTAGAGCAAAGCCGCTTATAAGCAAGATCATTAAATTTATCATGGCAAATGGGGTAAACCACCGCAGGAACAATGGCCACTTTTTTTCATCACTTGAAAACCAGGCGACGTGGATTAGAATCCCTGTCCAAAGTGTCACCATAAGAAAATGGATGGAATGTGCAATAAACCCGTTCCAAAAGGACAATGAGGCAACATGACTGGAGTACCCAATGGCAAAAACCATCAGCAGCAGCCAAAGCGCCTGCAGATATTTTGAACCATTTAATAACAATGTCATCCATAGGAATACCGACATAAACCCAATGAAGATCCAGGCTCTACCTACTTGAAAATCTGTCAGAACTGAATACGCTGCGAGTGTAAGACCTACGTCATCGCTAAAATAAGAAATCGTCTGTGCGACCGGTCCAAATGTAAAAATATAAATGCCTAACGTTGATAAAAGCAGCGTCTTTTTAGAGATATTTGTTTTGGGCTTTTTCTTTTCAGATATAAACTGAAGTACTGTGTTTCCGATTAAAATCGAAAATAAAAGATATGTTACGACTTCGGCTAACGGTACGGCTACACTCATTTTAACGCTTCCTTCTGAACAGAAGGAACAATCCCAACACTAATATAGCCAATGTTAAAATTGGAATAAAGATATTCATAATCCTATTTGGAGAGGATTCTTTTTCGCTCTCTGCCCTTTTCTCTGTTTCTTCTGTCTGCATCTTTTCTTCATCAGAAATTTGAGATTCTTCCATTTCTGATTCTTGACTTGTATTTTCTTCAGATTTTACAGTAAAGGGGATTTCCCCTGTAATCTGGTGCCCGTCTTCCCCGACTATCTTCCAGCGAATAACATAGGATCCGTTTTCAAGTGGTGCTTCGAATGTTCCGCTCATTTGCTTGCCATTTGGTTCAACATCGGAAAAAGGGATTTCTTGTCCTTCCATGACTAGAGTCATTGTACTCAAAGATTCAATTTCACCAGCAAAGGTAAGAGTAATTTCATTTAGATGTTCCGTTACTATTTGTCCTGGTTTTGGAGTTGAAGATTCCAGCCCAGTGTGAGCAGTTGCCATTGATGGCAATATGATGAAAAAACATAGGAATGACATTAGGATCTTATTCATAGTAAAATTCCCTTCTCATTTACTTAATTCCCAACAGAAGTATACCATTATTATTTTGACTTTAATCATCACTGAGAGGCTGCAGGTTCTTAACCATTTCATGAACTAAATATCAGCAACCTCCCCACCCCCTTGGAGCAGCGCCGAACCCCTTCTATATTGCCAAGGGAGCCCTAAAAAGTATAACCCTTGACTATCAGTAACTCCTCCTTTATGTATTGGCATCTCTTTCTCCTTAAAGATTGCGGGAAGCTTTATCCTGCTATCACCCGATTTAAAGCCAGTGGACCAAATCAGATTTCCTACTTTCACTGTGCTTTGGTCCTTAAAGAAGGGGCTATGATCATTGGCAGATAAAGCCTTCGATTTCTGCTTTATTCCTCCGTCTTTGAGCAAATTTTTCTCTTTTTAGGATATTAGCCTGCAGAAAGGCTTGCTTGGCCTGCCCCAGTAACCAAAACGTCGTATCCCAAAGTATCCCCCTAGCAAAAGAGCTTCCCATGAAAAATGGGAAGCTCTTATCTTATTTATCTTTAATTCTGAGTAATCTCAAGCCGTTTAATGTGACAATAAGAGTCGCACCCATATCTGCAAAAATCGCAATCCAAAGCGTTAGCCAGCCTGGAATGACCAGAAGTAATGCGACTAGCTTTATCCCTAATGAAAACGTAATATTTTGCTTAATAATGCTAAGGGCTTTTCTGCTTAACTTTACGGTAAATGGCAGTTTGCCAAGATCATCTGCCATCAGGGCAATATCCGCTGTTTCAAGAGCCGTATCTGTTCCAGCTCCCCCCATGGCTATTCCAACAGCAGAAGCAGCCAATGCAGGGGCATCATTTACACCGTCGCCAACCATCGCCACACGGTCATATTTCTTTCTAAGATCTTTAATATACCTTAATTTATCCTGTGGCAATAATTCGGCTTTAATATCTGATACGCCGACTTGTTCACCAATCGCGTTTGCAGTTCCTTCGTTATCGCCAGTAAGCATAATGGTTTTTTGAATCCCCATAGAATGGAGATTTCCAATAACATTTTTGCTGTTTTCTCTTAACACATCCGCTACGGCAATCAGACCCAATACTTCCTTTGAGGTACCTGCTGCCATGACCGTTTTTCCTTGCTTTTGAAGGCGGGCAATGGTTGCTTTTAATTCAGAAGGAATGCCGTTTGATAATAATTCCTCAAACAAATTCGGGCTTCCAACATAATACATCTGATTTTGAAAGATTCCTTTAATACCTTTTCCCGTAATGGAAGAAAATTCTTCAATACTGATGTCCTGGTATGCCGCATTTTCTTCTTCCGCTTTTTTCATGATAGCTGAAGCCAGTGGATGCTGTGATCCTTTTTCCAATGCGGCAGCAATGGACAAAAGCTCATTAGAATTTGCATGGGATTGCGGAAGGTAATCTGTTACCATGGGAATCCCTTTTGTTAGTGTTCCCGTTTTGTCAAAGGCAATGGCTTTGATTGCGCCCATCTCTTCTAAATGAATACCGCCTTTAATCAGTACGCCATTTTTTGCCGCATTCCCAATCGCAGTAACAATTGCAACAGGGGTCGAGATCACGAGCGCACAAGGACAGCCAACCACAAGTGCAGCTAATCCCTGGTAAATCCATGTATCCCAATCAGCTCCAAAAAACAGCGGAGGAACAACGGCCACACCTAAGGCAATAAGCATGATAAGCGGCGTATAGTATTTAGCAAATTTGTCGACAAAGGCTTGTGAAGGTGCTCGCTCAGCCTGAGCCTCTTCCACTAAGTGGATGATCTTCGCAATTGTCGTATCATCTACATGCTTTGTTACTTTAACCTCAAGCAGTCCCTCTTCATTCAAGGTTCCTGCAAAGACTTCATCTTCAGCCGTTTTGGCAACAGGGACCGACTCACCCGTAATAGCCGCTTGGTTAACGGATGACACCCCTTTTACTACGATGCCATCCATCGCGATCTTTTGCCCGGGCTTGACAATCATAATGTCGCCAAGCTGAATATCATCCACCTCAACCATCATTTCTTGATTTCCTCTTCGGATTAAGGCTTCCTTTGGAGCAATATCCATTAAAGAGCGAATGGATTGACGCGCTTTATCCATGGAATATGTTTCAAGTGCTTCACTGATGGCAAAGAGGATGACGACAGTCGCTCCTTCGCCCCATTCCCCTATAAAGGCGGCACCAATGACAGCAATAGTCATCAGTGTTTTCATATCAAACTGAAGGCGGATTAGATTTTTTAACCCTGTTGTGAACAAGCGGTATCCGCCAATAACCATCGATGCGCCATACGCTAAAACGGAGAAAATGCTCCCTTCCCCATTCAGTTCCCCCGCAGCCCATCCAATAACGAGGAGGACAAAGGAAGCGATGACAGTCGCATGCTTTTTCAGAAAAGGTTCTTCCTTCTCTTCAAACCGCTCCTTCTCAGGGATAATTTTTATATTCTCAAAAGCTCCGGCCTTTTCCAGTTCTTCAATGGTTGCATCTCCATAAACGGTCAGCTTTGAAGCACCAAAATTTACACTTGCATCAGAAACACCATCCAGGTGTTTTACGTTCTTTTCGAACTTTGTGGCGCAGCCTGCTCAGGTGAATCCCTGCACACGATAGACCGTTTTTTCATCTGACTTCGCTAAAGCCTCACTCATAGTGCGCCACCTCCTTTTGATGTGTAAAGGCAATTTGAATCAGCTGTTTGACATGATCATCATCCAGTGAATAAAAGACCAATTTGCCCTCCTTACGATACTTCGCCAATCCCATATTCCGAAGAAGCCGTAAATGGTGAGAAGCCGTAGCCGTTGTGCACCCCACAATATTGGCTACATCACAGACGCACAGTTCTTCTTCCTCACATAGGGAAAAGGCAATCTTAACCCTAGTTTCATCAGATAATGCTTTAAATATTTGGGCAACAGCAGAGGTATTGTGGTGTGAGGCAGATTCTTTAACACGTCTTACTTTTTCTTCATCTACGCAGGTTACTTCACAAACATCTTCATGCTTCAAGGAAGCCACCTCCTTAATCAAACGATTATTTGATTATTAGTATATGCATCTATTACCAAACAGTCAAACATTCATTTGATTATTAGGAAGATATTTTTATGTCATAAGAAAATGAGTATCCAACAGCACAAATGGTTCATCCAAATTGAAGGATGAACCATTAACTGAAAATTATTATTTGCTTTATTCTATCTTAAATTCTTTTGTTGGCATATTATGCATACCTCTTGCCGTTACATGTGCTGTTACTGAATAGATTCCCGCCTCTTGAAACGTTGTTGTAATAGAATAAACACCTTTGCCTTGATGCTCCCCAATCATTTCTTCTGATGTATCTTGACCTGCTTTTTTCACTTCAAACTTAACCTCATTGGCATCTTCAACCTTTTCCTCCCCCTGTGTGACGGCGGCCTGGATGACAGCCTCTTGATTTTCCTGTATCACTTCTGGAATGTTAACCGAAACCTCCAATAATTCAGGAACTTTTTCGGCAGCGTCATTCTCCTTTGAACACCCTGCCAGCAAAAATAAAACACAGGCAAAAAGAAAAATGGCTTTCCTCATATATAGCACGTCTCCTTTGTTTACATGTTCAAAAAATTGTATGTACCTTTTCATTATAGCGATGGCTGGTGTTTTATTTATGACTATTCTATGAATTCATTGTGCCCTTGGTAATTATTAATAGGCATAGAATCATTGAATCAGTAATTAGAATTAGGTATTCTTACATTAAAATAGCAATTTGATAGAAAGGAAGGTTTAATGAAGAATTTCATTTTCCCTATACTAACAGCCATTGTGCTAGTTTCTGGCTGTTCGCCGGCAGAAGATCAGGCATCAGAGGATAGCCATTCACATAGCGGCCATCAAGAACAGGCTGCTCCTGTCTTAACGTATGAAATCGGCAGCAATGACTGGTCAGCCGTCACCACATACAGCGACAGCCCTAAAGTTTTAGAAGCATATCAGTTCGCTATCGCACATCCAGAGGTATTGGATTACATGCCATGTTATTGCGGCTGTTATGAAGAAGATGGTCACACCAGCAATACGAATTGCTTCGTTGATAACGTAAAAGGGACCACGGTAACACTTGATACCATGGGCTTTGGCTGAGGGGTTTGTGTGGACATAGCCCGTGAGGCTAAATCAGAGTTTGAAAAAGGCACAAGCTTAAAAGATATTCGTCATATGATTGATAAAAAATACGAAAGCATGGGGACAGAATCTACTCCAACACCTATGCCTGAAGAAGTATAAAACACGCTAATCATCAGCGTGTTTTTTAATCGTCAGCAGATCCTATTATTTAACTAACGTCCCTGTCCCGTTAGCATATTACTAATACGCCCAATCAATATGCTATAATTTGGAGGGTAAATTGAAGATAGAGGTGACAATCCTTGGCCATACATGTCGTACTATATCAGCCGGATATTCCGGCCAATACCGGAAATATTGCTCTAACTTGTGCTGCAACGGATACATCCTTGCATTTAATTCGGCCGCTTGGCTTTTCAACAGATGAAGAAATGATCAAACGGGCAGGCTTTGATTTCTGGAACTCTGTGAACATAACGTATTATGATTCAATGGATGACTTTTTTTCAAAAAACCAAGGCGAGTTCTACTATATTGAAACCTTTGGTGAACAGGCACATTCATCCTTTGATTTCAGCGATGCTTCAAAGGAGCATTATTTCATGTTTGGAAAAGAAACAACGGGCTTGCCAAAAGACTTACTGGAAGAAAATAAGGATCACTTTTTAAGAATACCCATGAATGATAATGTCCGTTCACTCAACCTTTCAAGCACAGCTGCTATATTGGTGTATGAGGCTCTGCGCCAGCAGGGATTTCCCCATCTGAAATAAAACATCTTCCTCGCTGGAAGATGTTTTGTTTGTTTTCATTCCAATTAGCACTTTAGTAGGTCACGCTAATTAAATTATGTTCTGCTTAAACGGAATGCTGTTTTTCTTTCTTGTTCCTCGCAATAATAACAGCTAATAAATTTATCCCAGCCCCAATTAAATTCATAATAAAGTTACCTATCTTACCAAAGTTATCGATGGTTAAACCAATTAAAAAACTCCCAAAAAGAATTAGTAAAATAACAATAAATAACCTCAAGTCCCTTCCTATCCCCCTATTAAACTCATTAACTTATATTGTCCAAATATCCCGCTATCTCCATAAGAAAAAGCTGCCGAATGACAGTCCAGAATCCAGCTATCGAATTGATTAACTGAGCACCTTCAGGTCAGTCACTTTTCCGGTTTCAGAATAGTTCTTTGCAGGGGAACGCCTCCCATCGAAACATTGCGTTCTATGAAAATATAGGTCTGGCCATCAATAATAAATTTTCGATTCCCCATATAACTGACCTCTCGCCCTTGTTTGATAAGTTCACTCTGAATCGCTTCAACATACTCTTTAAAGTCCACGTACCTCTCATCCAAATCAATGGTGATATGATTTTTTCTATAGCCCATAAGCCAATTAAAACCAATCAAGCATAAACCGAGTATGGCCAAAAATAAAATGATTTTCATATTCGATGCTTCACTCCCTTTTTAATAACTACTGTATGAGAATGATATTAATTCGTTTCATGAAAAATAAGATCAACGTCCTCGCCTCTATACTAACATAATATTCCAGATGCCAAAAAACAGAGGGACATCCTGGTTCCTCTGTTTTTTCCTATAAACTTACAATCTCTTTTTTACCTTACCCTCCATCAGTTGGGCCATTTGCTTAGAATTAAGATCATTCTCTTCATGGAGTTTATGAATTATATTTTGATAGTCTCTTTCATTGCGGTTCTGGCTTAGTTTATCGGCAGCTTGAATTTCCTCTACCCTAATCTTGAATCCAACAATTCCTTTTAGCTGCTGTTCTAAAAGCTCCGGAGAAAGCTTATCCCATAAAACTGGATTCCTGCGATGCTTTTCATATTTTTGAAGCAGCATGGCCAGGTCCTGCTTTAATTCCTCTTCACTCAGAATATTGGCTCGACCATATACATGGACAGCCTGATAGTTCCAAGTCGGGACATTTTCTTCCTCATACCATGAGGATGAAATGTAAGCATGTGGTCCCTGGAACATCACCAGTACATCTTCAGAGGCTTCGAATGTTCTCCATTGCGGGTTTCCATAAGCCATATGCCCTGTTAAATAGCACGTATCTCCTTCTTTTATTAACTGCAATGGCAGATGAGTGGCTATGGGTCTTCCATGTTTGGTCGTGACCATCGTGCCAAACGAATTACTTTGAACAAACTCCCATATTTCATCCGCATTTGTGACTTTATAATATTTAGGAATATACATGATCATCCGCCCTTCAAAATATTATTTGAGAATCTTGGCCATTATAAAATCCGTTTGTTCTTCATCACCCATATAAAAGGAATGGGCTCCCGTTTGGACAAATCCCATTTTCTTATAAAAGGCAATTGCCTTTTCATTTTTTTCCCATACACCCAGCCAAATTTTCTTTTTATTTTGTTCCATCGCAACTTCCAGGGCTTTATTGAACAGATATTTACCATACCCCTGTTTCTGAAATGGGCTTCTGATATATATCCTCTCAATTTCGAGTGCTTCATCGCCCATTTCTTCAGTCTGAGCCTCATCGGTATTCACCTTTAAATACCCGGCAGTCTCGCCATCAATTTCAACAAAGTAGAACTGTGATGAACGTTGAGATAGTTCAGTCTCTAATTGCTTTAGGTTAAACGCCTTTTCCAAATAGGCTTCCATGTTTTCGGGAGAATTCTGTTCCTTAAACGTTTCATTAAAGGTTTCATAACTAATTTCCTGAAGTCTGCTTAAATCTTCAAGTGTACATTTTTTCATATTAATAGTCATTATGCCTCTCCTTTAATAATTTCTCTTGTTCCCCTTTTTCACATATTCCCAGTCTTTCTCTACATTTTTTCTAACTCTTTGAAGCAGCTTGAAAATGGTTTCTGCTTCTTTCTCGGAAAGCCCCTCTAAGCAAATCGCATTGGAATATTCATGTTCTCTCTTTATAAGAGGAAAAACTTTTTTCCCTTTCTCTGTTGGGAAGAGCTTCCTGATTTTCTTGTTCTGTTCATCATCTTTCTTTTCTATAAAGCCATTCATTTCAAGCTTTTTAATCGCACGGGCTGCCGTTGTCCGATCAACTTTTATCATCTCAGCTAACTTTTCCTGAATAATTCCTGGATTTTCACATATTCGCACAAGGTACAGGTACTGCCCTTTTGTAAGGTCAAGCTCTTTAAATTCGATATTGCTTATGGAATCCAGTGCCCTAGCGATCATGCCAATTTCACGGAGAATTTCCAGTGTACTCAGCTCCTCAACATGAATTTTTGTTGTAAATGCAATAATAATACCATATATTCAATCTACCTTAATTTTGTTGCATTTGCAATAAAAATAATATAATTTGTATTCCTTGCTATGAATTTCAATGATCCAATTGTCATTAGTCCTTTATTGACGGTCTGTTTAAATAGAAGGAGCACTCTTTCACCACAATAAACTGCCTATCCATCCAAACTCGTATGCTAAAATAGATAAAAATGGGAGGTGTTTTATTTGCCGGATTGGTCGTATCATCCTATTTTTAAGCCCATACTTCAGAAGCTCCCGCCTTCCTTCAGCCGGGAGTTTATCCATCGCGGAATGAGCATGATTTCATCCAGCCGTATAGGGGAAGGATTAATCGAATTTCTTGGTCATATGGAACCCTCCGGCAAGCATGCGAAAAATTTATTTGGTGTTCATTTTTCCACTCCAGTCGGACTTACCGGCAGGATTGATCCTCACTTATCAGGGATGAAGGCTTTTCAGAATCTGGGCTTTGGTTTTATTGAAGTTGGACCTGTTTCCATTCGAGGGTCATCAGGAGAACTATTTATGGACCCGAAACTAGAGAAGATACATAGATTAACTGACGCTTCAATGGAGTTAATGGCAGCTAAGGAACAGCTGCTTTCCTTAAAGAAAAAGAAGATTCCGCTTCTTATAAACGTTGAAGGAACTTATCAGGAAGCCTTGCAAATTTGTGAAGAATTGCTTCCTTTTAGCGACGGATTTATTTTGGGCAGCCATATTTTTCAATCAGCGAGTCAATTTAACCAATTTAAATATGAATTAAATAAACCTATCATCCTTTCTATTTCACAGGATGATACTCTCAGCCTGGACTATGGCCCGGACGGAATTCTTCTTACAGGCAATGCTTCACCGGAAGAACTCATTCATAAGCTGTCAGCTCTCAGGAAGCTGTACTGCGAAGAATTGCCCATCATTACTTCAGGCTGTGTAAAAGAGCCTTCAGATGCTATTAAACTGCTGGAAAGCGGAGCTTCTTTAATCATGTTAGGCGATGAGTACATTTTCACTGGACCTGGATTGCCGAAGAGGATTAACGAGGCTTATACCAGCACATTTACGAAGGAGCCTGTCGAAGTGAAAGGATGGCGCTGGTACTGGCTGTTCGGCTTAGCTATTGCCGTTGCAGGGCTCATAGCCCTGTTTTTCAGCATGACTTCGGTGATCCTTCCCTATGACGAGAGCTTTCTGGGGATCTTTAGGAAAGATATTATTTCCTTTAACCCTGCCATTTTATACTTTATGGCTCATGACAGAATGACGCTGTCAGGAACAATGATTTCAGGCGGAATCATCTATATGCAGCTTGCCAGGCATGGAATAAGAAATGGCCTCCACTGGGCAAGAAAAGCGGTAAATATAGCAGGAGCTATCGGCTTCCTGGGCATTGTCCTGTTTATTGGCTACGGTTATTTCGATTGGCTCCATGGGCTGTTTTGGCTTATATTACTGCCCTTGTTTATATTGGGATATGCAAAATCAAGAACAGCAAGTGCATCTCCCTCCAGTTCAAATCTTTTCAACAGTCCGCAGTGGAAGCTGAGCTTATTCGGCCAGCTTTGCTTTGTGATTCTGGGGTTTTCATTAGCTATTGGCGGGATGATCATTTCCGTCATTGGGGCTTCACATGTATTTGTACCAACTGATCTTACTTATCTTTGCATGACTCCTGAAGCTCTGAACGAGTTTAACGATCGGTTAATTCCTGTGATCGCACATGACCGTGCAGGATTTGGGAGCGCACTTTTAAGTGTAGGCTTGCTCGTCTTGATGCTGGCTTTATGGGGGATCCGCGAGGGGGAAAGATGGGTGTGGTGGACCTTCACCATTGGGGCGATTCCGGCATTCGCCGCCGGGATCTTAACTCATTTTTTTATTAACTATACGGATTTTATCCACCTGCTTCCTGCTTATTTCGCATTGGTTTTATATGTGATTGGCGTTATCGCAACCGCCCCTTTTTTATTTAAAAAATAATGGGTAAATAAAAAACCGGACGGTATCAGAACTGGATACCGCCCGGGTTTCGGCCTTTTGATCAATCTTTAACTGCCGCTTCTTCACCTGTTTGATTTTCATAATGGGGTTTCACTCTTTTAATAAAGAAAGCAAGTATGAGTGCAATCACCGCAATCAATGCAGAAATGAAGAAAGTGAAATTAATGCCATGCAGCATCGCTTCATTCATGATTTGCTGCTGCATGTCAGCTGCGGCCTGTGCAGATGGCTGAGCTGCACTGGCACTCATATTGGCCAGTGAGTCAGCAGACAGTTCCTCTGCTTTTTCTTTCGTGCGGTTGTTCATGACGGTAATCAGCAGCGCGGATCCAATGGCGCCGGATACCTGCTGCAGCGTATTATTCATAGCGGTTCCGTGCGGATTATTTATCGCCGGCAGCTGATTCAATCCATTTGTCATGACAGGCATCATGACCATTGACATCCCGAACATCCGAAAGGTATACAGCAGAACAAGAGTAGAATAGGCTGTATTCATGCCGATTCTGCTGAAGTAATAAGATGTTACAACGGTAATGGTCAGCCCAATTACCGCCAAAACTCTTGCCCCATACTTATCAAAGAGTTTCCCTGTAATGGGAGACATGACCCCCATGACAATCGCTCCCGGAAGCATCAATAGACCCGACTCCATTGGTGAAATTCCCCGTATGGTCTGTACATAGATGGGCATCAAAATCATCGCTGAAAACATGGCGACGGATATCACGATTGAAATGGCCGATGACAGGGCAAACATCGGATATTTGTAGATGCGAAATTCAAGCATAGGGTCATCCATCCGAAGCTGACGGAGTACAAAGGTAATTAAAGCAAGTGCCCCAATCACAATCGTGCCGTACACGAGGGGGCTATCCCATCCTTTTTCCCCTGCTGAACTAAAGCCATAAAGCAAGCCGCCAAATCCGATGCTTGATAAAACCAGCGAGATGAAATCAAGCTTAATAGCTCTCTGGGGTGTGATATCTTTTAATTTAAAGACTGCCAAAACTACGGTTAACAGGGCAATTGGCAGAACAAGGTCAAATAACATCCTCCAGCTGTAATGTTCAATCAGCCATCCTGAAAGAGTCGGCCCAATCGCTGGAGCAGTAATCATGACAAGACCAAACATCCCCATTGCCGCCCCTCTTTTTTCGACCGGAAATGCGGTAAGCATGACATTCATTAATAATGGCATCATAATCGCCGATCCTGAAGCTTGAATCATCCGAGCCCCTAATAACACACCAAATGCAGGCGCAATACTGGCCAGGAATGTTCCCAAAGTAAATAATGCCATGGCTGTAATGAATAATTTCTTATCAGAAAATCGCTGAATGAAGAATGCACTCGCCGGTATTAAAATCCCGTTAATAAGCATATAGCCTGTAGACAGCCATTGTACGGCTGTTGCATTCACACCGAATTCTTCCATGATGGATGGGAGGGCAACGTTCAGTAATGTTTCATTCAATATCGCAACAAAAGCCCCGATAAATAAAATGGCGATCATGCCATATGGCGGTTTGTTTTGACCCGTATTGGTTTCCTGCGGCATATAGAATCAATCCTTCTTTCTATGTTAAATATAGATTTGTTTATCGGATAACCCGACCGAGTCAGACCTGGATGAAACCTTCACGCAAAACGTCTTGCAAAAACGGGCTCGGTGCCCCTACGCTGTAAAGCTGCAAATCATGCATTGCTCTCGTGCAGGCGGTGTAGAATACACGGCGCAGGCTTTCATCACCATAGACATGCTCTGATGCATCATAAATAATGACGGCATCAAATTCGATGCCCTTGGATAAATACGACGGTACGACAACCACTCCTTGTTCATATTCAGTCGAGTTGCTTTTCAAGAGTTTAATTCCATCGATGCCGGACAGAGCCTCATATGCACGCAAACTTTCTTCAGCCGATTTGCATATGATCGCAATAGTTTTTAACCCTTGGCTTCGTAAATCCGCGACTTTAGAGGCGATGCAGCTGTGCAGCTGTGCGTGATCGGTTATTTGTTTCAGCTCGGGCCGCTTGCCGCTGCGATCAAAAGGGATGATCCTTTCGCCGTTTGGAACGAGTCTTCGCGTAAATTCAATGATCGGCTTTGTGGAGCGGTAGCTTCGTGCTATATTGATCACTTCTGTTTCATCCGGTCCGTACAGGCCAGCAAGCGGTTGAAAATCAGCCATTTCGCTGGCATGGGCAAAGATCGCCTGATTAAAGTCGCCGAGGACCGTCATCTTGGACGCAGGAAACAGGCGCTTTAGAAACTCAAATTGAAATGGCGAATAATCCTGTGCCTCATCAACGACGATGTGCTTAATCGAGCTGTTCGTCTGAAAGCCTTGAATCTGCTCCTTCAGATATAAAAACGGGGTAGCATCTTCATAAAGCAGGTGACCTTCATCCAGCATTTTCAGCGTCGCCTGACAAATATCCGTCCATTCTGCTGGTATCTCCCCTTCTATCCAATGTTTGATCTTTATGGGATCAGTAAAAATCTGTTTGTATATCCCCTTAAAATCGACAAAACGCAACGCCCGGATTCGTTTTCGCAGCGGCTTCAGCTTTTTCCGGACAATCAAGCGGGCTAACACTTCAGGCTCGATTTCATAATCATGAATCGAATCTTCTTTAAAGCCGCGTTTTTTCGCGAGATAGGCATGTGCCTTATGATATTCCTCATTGCTGAGCAGCTCGATTTCCTCCTGTACCCACGGCTTATTCCGTTCCGCCTTTTCAGCTTCATTAATTTGCTTAATAAGCCATTCCATCAGCTTTTCAAGTCTGTTATGAAAGCGAAGTGAAGTGTCGCTGCTATAAAACCTGTCTGCCATTTGCTGCGCGGAGACAATCGGCTTTCCTCTGAAGACTATGTCCTTAAATAGCATTCCGGATAACTCCAGCGACTTCATGTATGCATGGATCGCTTCAAAAAAGCGGACAGATGCTTTGAATTGAATGCCCGTAACCCTTGCCCTGTAGGAAGAGGTATGGTCTGCAGTTAACACGTATTCCAGCTGCCCGTATGGATTTTCAACTTCAAACTCTTTACTCAGCCGGTGGTCCAAATATTCCTGGAAGGTGACCTGCTGCATATTCTCTTCACCGAGTTCCGGGAGCACATTGGACACATAACTGTTAAACATTGAGTTAGGCGAAAACAAAATAATTTGCTCCGCATTTAAATTATCCCGATCTTTGTACAGCAAATAAGCAATCCGCTGCAGGGCAGCCGATGTCTTGCCGCTCCCAGCCGCACCGTGAACAATGAGCAGCCTTCCGCGATCATGACGGATGATCCGGTTTTGATCCTGTTGAATGGTAGCTACAATATTGTGCATATGTTTGTCAGTACCCTTGCCCAGAACCTCCTGCAGGATCTCATCCCCAATGGTGAGACTTGTATCGAACATGGACTGCAAAACGCCGCCGCGGATAAGATATTGCCACTTCTTCTCCAATGTGCCCTGGATTGTGCCTCCCGGTGTTTCATACTTGGCGGGACCGGGCTGGTAATCATAGTAGACACTGGAGATCGGTGCCCTCCAATCGTAAATAAGGAAATTTTCGCCGCTGGCATCCCTTAGCGAGCTGATCCCAATATAGATTTGATCCTGATCTGATGAACCTTCTTCCATAAAATCAATACGGCCGAAGTAGGGAACCTCCTCCATCCTTCGCAGCGTGGACAAGCGCTTGGATGCATGTCTGTGGGTGCTTTGGCTGACCGAAAGAGCTTGAGCCTCCTGCCTCAACCCGATGATGGTCTCCAGGTAATCATCAAAGGTATCAATATTCACCTTGACTTCATCCCAAAAGTGTTTGCGGATATGAACCACTTCGTTTTTACGCCTGGAGGTTTCCTCTTCCAATCTGCTGACTTCCTCCGCAATTGTCCCCATGACACTGTCCAATCGTACTTGCTCCTGCTGAAGTTTCGAATTCATAGCAAACACTCCTTAAAAAAATTTATAAAAGGGTTGACAAACGAATTGATTGCATTATATAATTAAGATAGGGAAAATATATTTATTTTTTATTACATAATGCACATCTATATAAATTTACCACAGGGTTTCACTTTTTTCAATGGTTTTTACTTAATTCTTTGATTGTCGATTTTCGACAGAGCCGTATTTAACGTTCCCCAATGTTAAGTACGGCTCTTTTAATTTTATTTATCCCCTATCTTTATTTGTACTGATCCCCTCCCCGTTAACCATCAGGACAATTTCTTAATAGCTTCCCCATCCGTTACATTGTTAACGAATAGTATGGCCTTTTAAGGAGAGATCACCAGTCTTGTCCTGCATCCAAAGCTTTATTCATTTAAAGTAAGTGAACTTTACCTTGCCGAAAGCATTTGCCTCCTTTAATCTAGTAGTAAAATAAAATTGCTAGAGGTGGCCATTTTGTCGAAACCTTTTAAATTTAAGCAGCCTGGGCTTTTCGGGCAAATGGTTCTGCTCGTGCTTACTGTACTCTTAATTTGCATCTTGTTAATTATCATTTCCTTTTCATCCATTATTGACCAAATGATTGAGAAAACCACCGGACAGCAGGCGCTGACAGTTGCGGAATTGGTTGCCGAAAACGATTCCATCATCGATGCGTTTAATACAGATCATCCAGCACAAATGATTCAGCCTATTGCCGAGAAGCTTAGAGAGCGGACAGGCGCTGATTATATTGTAATAGCGAACGGGGATGGTATTCGTTATTCCCATCCCTATCCGAATCAAATTGGCAGGGCTACAGAAACAAGCAATAAAGCCCCGCTGGCAGGAGATTCTATTGTTTTTATTGGAAATGGCGTTTTAGGAGAAGCAGTTAAAGCGAAAACACCCATTTATGATGAGTCAGGTAAGATTATCGGTGTTTCTTCCGTTGGCTTCTTGACGAATGAAGTAGAAGGAAAAATTTTTGTCTATCAATTGCGGGTAGCCGGTTTCGGAGGACTTGCCCTTCTCATTGGCATACCAGGAGCCTTTTATATCGCCCGCCGTGTCAAGAAGCTTATATTTAATCTGGAGCCAGAGGAAATTTCTCACGCCTTCTCTGAAAAGCAGGCAATTCTGGAATCAATCGGGGATGCCACGCTTGCTATCAGCCCTGATCTAAAAATTTTATCAGCCAATAAAAAAGCGCGCAGCATTTTAGGTGAGCATGCAAAAGATACGCTGACTGAGCTGCATTTGAAAGCGCTTATACAAAATGCATTGGAGAATCCCAACCTTTTCATCCAAAAACAAGTGCTCATAAACAACTCGATATACATTGTAGACATATCGCCCATCCAGGCTGAAGAAACGGCAATAACAGGATTCGTCCTGACTATTCGACCCTTCTCTGAAGTTGAAGATTTGGCGAATGAACTTATTGAAATCCGGCAGCATGCCAACCATATTCGGGCGCAGACCCATGAGTATTTAAATAAACTGAACACATTAAACGGGCTCCTGCTATTGGAGCGTTACGAAGAAGCAAAAGCGCTTATGAAGATGGAAGTGCAAGAACTGCAGCAAACTGTCACCTTTTTAATGTCTACAATTAAAGATCCTTTGATTGTTGCCCTTCTTCTAGGGAAAGTGAACCGTGCCAAAGAAATGAAAGTATTGATCACATTTGACGAAAACAGCCAGTGGTTAGACTTCCCTGACACCATACAGAGCGAACATGTCGTGACAGTGGTTGGTAATTTGATTGATAATGCTCTAGAAGCATCTTCTGCATGGAAAGGAAAAAGCGCCACTGTCCACCTGTCCTTTACAGACTACGGAGACGAGCTGATTATGGATATTGAAGACAATGGCAAAGGCATGACATCTGAAGAAGAAGCTTACTTTTTTACAGAAGGAGCGACAACCAAAAATGACCCCCAGCATGGTCTGGGCCTGACCATTATGCAGCATGCATTGAGCCAGCTTGGCGGGGAATGGTATCGTACAGATCGTTCAGAAGGAACATGTATGACAATCGCCATTCCAAAAGCTAATCCTGATTTCACAACTGCGAAGGAGAGAGAAAAATCATGACTAACCCATCCATCGGGGTGCTGATCGTTGAAGATGACCCTGTCGCTTCGTCTGTATATGAACAGCTTATTCAAAACAGAAAAGATTTCACTGTCATCGGAAAAGCACAAACAGCTTCAGAAACCATTCAATTGCTAAACGTTATCACTCCCGACCTGATCCTGCTCGATGTTCATCTGCCAGATGCAAATGGAATTGATTTGCTATTTCAAATCAAACACGCACACCGTCATGTAGATATCATTATGATAACCGCTTCCAATGATGCCAAAACAGTAAGAGACGCCATGCGTGGAGGAGCATATAGCTATCTGCTGAAACCGATTATGGTTGACAGCTTTTTTTCAACATTTGAAGAGTACAGCCAAACGAGGCATGCCCGGCAAACAAATGCCCATATCAAACAAGATGAAATACAGCGGCTCTTTCAAAAAAACACTCCAGCTGCCGAGACAAAGCACGAGGCCGAGAATTTGCCAAAAGGCATCGACAAACACACACTCCGCAAAGTTACACAAGCAATGAAAGCTGCATCCACAAGCCTAAACGCTGAAGAAGTAGGGTTGCAAATCGGAGCAAGCCACTCCACGGCAAGGCGCTATTTAGAGTATCTGGTTTCTATTAACTTGGTGGAAGTCGATATTGTCTATGGCAGCGTGGGCCGTCCGGAACGCCGATACAAACAACCTTAGCAAGCCCTCTTATAAAGGGGCTTGCTTTTTTTAGCTATGTCTTAAAGAAAGCTTCTATAGGATAAACATTGCCTGACCAAGAAGTTCAGTTTAAGAAGAAAGCTCCTAGTGAATGATAGATATCTAACATATTACGGTATTTCTCTTATTTTCATAAAAAATATGAAAATTATGAAACTATTGCTTTTTATTCAAATAAAACAACTAATCTATTCTTACGAGAGCAGCCCTGTTAAAGTAATTCGAAAGGAAGCGCTTACAACTATTTAGGAGGGTTCATATGCTCGCGTTGCTTGGATATATTATGGTTGCTGTTTTTATGGCTTTAATTATGACAAAACGAATGTCTGCACTACTGGCATTAATTATTGTACCAATTGTCTTTGCTTTAATTGGAGGTTTTTATACCGGAATCGGGGATATGATGCTCGAAGGGATAAAGCAAGTTGCTCCTACAGGCGTTATGCTTGTGTTTGCTATCCTTTATTTCGGTATCATGATTGATGCCGGCTTATTTGAACCAATTGTGAATACGATTTTGCGGATTGTAAAAGGGGATCCGCTAAAGATTGCCCTCGGAACAGTTGCTCTCGCGTCACTTGTTGCCCTGGACGGAGATGGGACAACAACATTTATTATTACTGTCACAGCCATGCTGCCTCTATACAAAAAGCTAAATATGAATTTATACATGCTCTCAACACTCGCACTTCTCTCCATCGGCGTCATGAACATGACACCATGGGGCGGACCGACAGCCCGAGTCATCAGTTCTTTGCAGCTCACAACCGAGGAAGTATTCCTTCCGCTTATTCCTGTAATGGCAGCTGGAATAGCCTTTGCCTTTCTCGTTGCTTGGCATTTTGGATTAAAGGAACGGAAACGGATTGGGATCTTCAAAATGGATGATCCAATTGCCAGTGAGATTCAAGCGGCAAAGGAACAAACCGCTGCCGCTATAGATCATGGAGAAAAGTCCGCAGAGCTGCAGCGTCCAAAGTTAATTTGGGTTAACGCCGGACTGACAATAGGCCTGCTGATTGCCTTAATTGCCGGATTGCTGCCTCTCCCTGTTCTATTTATGTTAGGGTTCGCGATTGCGGCGATGATCAACTATCCAAACCTGGTACAGCAAAAAGAACGCATTGCCGCCCATGCTGGAAATGTTCTCGCAGTGGTCGCATTAGTCTTTGCCTCTGGTATATTCACAGGAATCATGAACGGGACTGGAATGGTAGATGCAATGGCGACAGCACTTGTTCAAGTCATTCCAGAACAATTGGGAACCCAGCTGCCTTTAATTACAGCTATCACGAGCATGCCATTTACGTATTTCATGGCAAACGATCCCTATTACTATGGAATTATCCCGATCATTGGAGAAACTGCTGCCAGCTACAATATTCCTATGGCTGAAATTGCCCGTGCATCAGTACTCGGCCAGCCCGCTCACGTGTTAAGCCCGCTCTATGCCGCAGGTTACCTTCTAGTCGGCATGATCGGAATTGACTATGGCCAGAATCAGCGTTTTGCTTTAAAATGGGCAGTTGGCTCTTCAGTATTTATGATTATTGCTGCCATTGCATTTGGCGTTATTTCGATTTAATAGTTAGGGTGATGCATATTATTTGTATCACCCTATAAATCTGCAAAGCATCCTATAGTTTGAATATAATTCTACATAAATCTTATTTAACATTATTTATTTTACAGCTATAAAATGAACCAAAGTCAGATGCTGCGTTTTATGTTTTTTACGCGATTTAAGTAATGATCGTCTACTGTTTTAAATGTTTGTTATAAAAGTACATCTAAATATAGAATAAACCTTCAAGTCCTTATGTTCCCCTTTAACATAAATTACTCTTCTGCTTATACCTTTAAAAGACATACCTAACTTTTTTGTTCAACAAAAAGAAAACCACCTATTGGCAGCTGAATTTTACGATAGTCCTTTTGCTTCACAATGAGAGTCATGTCAATTGAATTGGAATCAGTGCCTCGGCTTTCTTAATATTTTCTTTTAAGTAAATAGGTGATTTTGGGTGGTTTAAAATTTCTTCTGAAGTTAACCAAAACACCTTTTCTACCTCATCAGGAATAATAGGTAACGCCTCACCAGATTCATATTCGCAAAGAAAAACAACATCCACCACATTTTGACCAGTATCTGTTACAAAAGAGGTGCTATTTACATAAGTTAAACTGTCTTTTACTTTTACACCGACTTCTTCTAAAATTTCACGTTTTACAGTTCTTTCTAGTATATTAGATGAACTTCCTTCTATATCCACCTTACCTCCAACTAGGGAAAGCAGACCTCCAGCGTGTTCCTCTTTTTTACTTCTTTCAATTATTAGCCACTTGTCATTTTTCCTTATAGCACCTTCAACATTTACAATAAACATTTTAAGTCCCCCAATATTTAATTGTATTTATTTTTCTTTAAATCTCATTAACTTCCCTTCCATTACTATGTTTTTATTTCAGCTAACCTGCACCTTCAGCTGTACAAAAAAACCGACTGGGTTTGGCAGCTGAACTCGAACATCAGCATCCACCATTGTATAAGACAAGAATATTATATTTCGAAAAAGTTATCCCTTTCTACTTTACACACTCTTAGTGCGAAGCTCTTATACCATTCATTTTTACCTCTATCCTGTGCAACTTGATGTGCCGAGTATTCCTTCCAATTCTTTATTGCATCCAATGAAGCCCAATATGAAACTGTAATTCCCAACCCTTCATCACGAGCACTTTCCAGGCCTAAGAATCCCTTTTGCTGAGAAGCTAACTCTGCCATTTTTTCCGCCATTTTTCCGTAACCTCTATCTCCCTCAGTTCTCTGTGATGAAAATATTACTGCGTAATAAGGTGGTTCAGGAGTTTTTACAATTCCATTCATACATTGTTTCCTCCAGTTTAATATTTTTATAATTCCCACTATTCTATTATAAATATTTTTAAACAAGAAAAGCGACTGCCTTATTGAGCAATCGCACACTATTTAATAAGATATTTACTTATGGTTTCATTTGGTCATTTGCATCCATTTATAATCTGCCTGGGGTCGCAGTCATTATCAAGACATGCTCGGCTACTTTTCATTAACTTGAATATTTTTATCAAACGCATAAATGCTGACAAGCTTCGGCCTGAACTAATTCCTCCAATTTTTTTTACTTTAGCAGAATCCTCATAAATTCTTTTCACTAATGTGGTCCTTGCCGTGATTCTCCAGGATGAGGTCAGCGAAAAAGACACACAGTCAGGCAATTTTACATTACATAACATCCATGAACTTTTATTTATATAAATATCACTTAAATCCCCTATGATTTCGGGATAATGACTTTACGTATGCTTTTTCACAAACTGCTCCAACAAAGGAATAAATTTCTCATGCGCATAAATGCCTTCAGATTCTGAAATCGTTTGAAGAAGAACATGATGAATAGATTTTGTTAATAAGTTTAAAGCCTGCTGGACAGAACCATTCTCAAATTTCTCCAATGACTCAGGCAATTCATCCTCGTCTAGAATAAAATATTCTCCATTCGGAAGTACTAAAATATCGATTATTAAATCTTCAAAACATACCATTCTATCGCTTATCAATGTATTTTTTACAATGTTAAAATATGAGCCCAAATACTTTCCTTTATGGTCTCTCCAGAAATATAGATTATATGGGCGATTTTCCCAGTAATAAGCAATTGTATAGCTGCCTTTCGGTATTGTTAATTGAGCTTGATTGGCTTTCATTGTAAAAGTGTCTTCAATAATATGAAAAAGCACCGCACTTTGATTTTGCACTGTCAACAGCATACAATTATATTCCACGACTTCGGAATCATACCTTATTTTTCTTTCTATTATTTCAGCCCCATTGAATTGATGAGTTCTTAAATTTGTTATAGTTGAAACCTCCCAATGGCAAATAAGAAAAGATGTATTTACAACATTAAATTCATAATGTACTGTTCGCCAATTGGCCCCATTTTTCTGCGTCCTGTATCCTGAAATCCAACTTTTACATACAGTTTTTGAGCAGCAATGTTTTTGTGATTAACAGCTAACACGATTTCATTACAGTCAGGGAATTCGTCAGCAGCAAATTTTCTTAATAATAACATAGCCTGCTTTGCATATCCTCGTCCTTGCTTAGCCTGGTTAATGGATAATGATGTTAGCAGCATCGCCTGCGGATTGTCCGAATACTCCTTTACTCTTTCAGTTGAATGCAATAAAAAGAAGCCTACTGGTTCTCCATCACAAAGGATAACGATCCGATGCTGGCCTTCTGTTACTTCTTTATAATTGCTTGGCAGTGAAGTGAATTGAACCTGCTCTTTAGGAAGCTCAAAAGAATTCAAGATATCCATATGTTCATTAGAGAAATGTTTCAATTCCAAATAATTTGTCTTTTTCATTTATTCTCCCCCTCAGTACAATAGTATGATAAGAACAAATGTTTGTACAGTTAAAATTTAGTTATTAAACCAAAACAAACAATAAGCTGCCGTGATGGCAGCTGGCACTATTTTTTCTTGCATTTTATCATGAAGAAATTTATTGATGGTTTATTTTTCATATCCTTATTTGGCTCGTCAATTTCTGAAATCTCTATCAGGCCGTAATGTCCAAATTCTTGTTTTATGGTGTGAGAATCATAAAAAAACATTTTCACACCTTCCATGATCTCAAAATAATCTTTATCCAATTGTTTGCCCTTGCCAAACATGGGGGCTTTTTTTGAAACAGCTGTAAAAATCATATAGCCATTTGGCTTTAATTGATCATAGCAATCTTTAATAAACTTCTCTCTCTCATCCTTATTCAATAAGTGAATAAGGGCATGGGAGAATACACCAGTGTAAAGCTGGTCATCAAAAGGCATGTCAGTTACTGAGCCATGAAAAATTCTGCTGTCAATCCCATGTTGGCTTGCCAGATCAATGGCTGTTTTTGAAATCTCAATGCCTGTCACATTTATGCCATTTTCAATAAAAACCTTCGCATTTCTTCCATATCCAAAACCCGGCAACAGTATATCCTTAACATTCTCTTCAAGGAAAAAGTCCTTTGTTAAGATAGCGGAATCTGCAGCCTCAAATCCCCACATCGTTTGTTTTTCTATAAAACTGGATTCCCAGAATTCCATTAGATCTCTATCTCCTTTATGTTTTATTTTCATTGCAGCACTAGCGGCTTAACACTTATATATTTTTTAATAATAGACATAATGACTCTTTAATAACTATAATTGTTTTTTATTTTTTTGTAAATGTAATTCCTTAACAATTAACAGAATGTATTCTTTACTACAATTAAGTTAAGCCAGCCTGCTCCTTTAAGTAAACAAAAAGCTGCCTGATTTGGCAGCTGCTATGAAAAAGCACATGATAATTAAGGAGCGATATTATGTACCTTCAACCCAATAAGTAGTTTTCCTCAAGATAAGATCGTTTTTAAATAATTCTTCATATACAGCCGATAACTCATCCGGAAATTTCACTATCCCAGCATCACTTACAAATCGGATTCCCTTTATCTTATTTAATTCATTCATACAAGGTACACCGCTGACAGAATCTGCAAAGTAGAAGTAACCCGTCCACTGGATATCTCTGAAATAGAAATTTCCCTGATACACCTCAGTAAGTGCATGAACGGTTAATCCGATTTCCTCTTTTACTTCCCGTTTTGCACACTTTGATGGAGTTTCGCCTAATTCCTGTTTTCCCCCTGGAAAATTCCACAGATCCCCTCTATCTTGTACTACTAAAATATGATGGTCCTCATCTTTTATCAGGACACGGGTGAAAATATTTTGCATATACGCTTTTTCCTCTCCACTAAAAGAAACAATTTTATGGCATAGAAGATACAGCCAAATCAATAAAAACGATTGCAAAAACTAAAAAACCATGAAAAAGCTAGAATACAATACCAATTTTGGCTCTCTTATTTGTTTATAAAGGGTAAGTCCCGACACGATCGAAATAATCCATGTAATCATGCCCCATAGGGAAAATAAAAACCAAAATTTGCAATCAATAACAATCAAATGAAAAAATAATAAAGACTAGGATACCGTTTAAATTCTTTCAATCTCATCACAGGAGTTACTCAACAAAGGCACCCTGACTTTTGGGATCTAATAGAAAGAATTGCCGAAAGCAAATATTCAGCGTCCAATCCTACTCCGCAAATCAAAGCCGAGCCTCGCTGATATTGCCAGGGTAAGCCTATAAAATACAGGCCCTTAACTTCAGTGATCCCCCTTTTATGTATTGGTTTTCCTTCATTGGAGATGACACCTTTTATATTAATCCAGTCGTATGAAGGAACGAAACCAGTGGACCAGATAATACTATCGAATTTCCTCCGAGTCTGATCTTCAAATAGAACTTCTGTATCATTGATGTGTAAAACTTTAGGTTTTACATCAACCTTTTTGATTTTTATGAGTTCTTTCAGTTCCTTTCCAAAAATCGGGTCCTTCTGTTTTTGAAACCAGCTGCCTTTTCCTGTATCTTTTCCTGCAAACAGCAGACCGAGTTTATCCAGCCAATAAAAAACACTTCTTCCAAGTATCGTTAATGGCAAAAATTTCATGCTGTGACCAACAGCTATTGTGACGCTCTTATCTTTTGCTAATTCCACGGCGATTTGTGCCCCGGAATTGCCGCCGCCCACAACCAATATCTTACTTCCTGGCACTTCACCTGGGGAATGATATTCAGAAGAGTGAAGCTGAAAAGTATTTGCCCCCTTTTTTATGGCATTAGGTATATATGGTTTTTGAAATGCTCCAGTTGCAATGATTACTTGCTTAGCTATCATCTTCCCGCTATTAGTTTCTAAGAGAAATGAACCATCAGGCTGCTTATTTAACTTAATTACATTAGTGTTAAGCATGACTGGAAGATCAAAATGCTTAACATAATCAATCAAATAGTCCGCCATCTCATCTTTCGCTGGAAGTTCATTTGATGAACCTCCCATTTGTAATCCAGGCAAACTGCTATATCGGCGTGGGGTAAATAAAACCAGGGAATGGTATCTTTTCCTCCAGGGATACCCCACGTCCCCATTTTTTTCTAATATGACAAAGGATACATATTCTTTTTTTAAATAATATCCCATTGCTAATCCTGCCTGAACTCCACCAATAATGGCCACTTCATAATTTATTATGGTTCTCACTCCTCTCACACAAAAGTTATTCAAATATTGATTTGAATATTATTATATAATAACCAGAAAAAGGAATACACATTTTAAAAATAAAAACAGCTGCCTCTTGGCAGCTGTTCATAAAAAATGGACCTTCTTTGTCAATGAACCGAAGGCCCCTTTAAGTTAATTGCATGGTTGTAATACAAGTACCCTCATTCTCAAAAGTTGAAATTTCTGATTCCGATGTTTTTCCATCATACTTAATCTTTATTTGATATGTTTCATCTCTTGGGAGCCATAAATCAAAAAATCCATTTGCTTGGGACTTTACTTTTTCGTTCAAAATGACATTGCCTTCCGTATCTTCGATATATACATCAAACTCTTTATCAGCTAATTCACCTTGACAACCTGTCAAGCTATGATTAGTTCAAGGGTGGGTTTCATTAACGTAAGGTGCAATTGAAACGAAAAACTCTTCTTTCGGCAGATCATAGACTAATTCTTCACCATCCGCTTTTTTTACCAGTAGCTGCTGTGAGGTAATCGAAGCAGACTCGCTCTTAACGTTTCCTGCACTATAATCATTCACCAATTCCTTGATGTTATCAGCCTTCAAAGCGGCCTCATCATTTGAATCGGCTTGTCCACAGCCAGCTAATACTATTGAAATGAGTAAGACAGACAGAAATAGTTTTACCTTCATCTTTGTTCACATCCTTATTCAGTTTCATGCTTAAATAACTATTGCCAAAGTAAACAATAGCAAATAAATATGGAGAAATTATGGAGAAATGATTTGCAGCACCCGCTGCTTAAATAAGCAATTCGAATGTAACTATGCTAAAGTTATCTATGCATAGATATTTTCAGAGGCTGTGAGTCAAATTGAACTTAATTGAAAAATTATATACTGTTATAATATTTTTAGCAGTGATTTTTGGTATTAGTATAGGGCAAGCAGAGTTAATAAGGGCTAATGCGGAAAGTTTTATTGTGCCTTTATTAGTAGCAATGCTATATATTACTTTCTTACAAATTCCTATTGAAGATATCAAGATAGCTTTTAAGAACATAAAATTTACATACACTTCAATCCTCATAAACTTTGTCTGGACACCCATCCTGGCATGGCTGCTGGCAATGGTATTTTTAGGCGATAATCCATCACTATATATTGGATTTATTATGCTGATGGTTACACCATGCACTGATTGGTACCTAATCTTTACAGGCATAGCAAAAGGAAATGTTGCCTTATCAACTGCTATCCTGCCTCTAAACTTAATCTTACAGGTCATATTGCTGCCTATCTGCCTTCTGATCTTTGGCGGAACGACAGGAGTAATAGAACTGGGGTTTTTAGTTGAAAGTATTCTGGTTGCATTAATCATACCGTTAGTTCTGGCTGTTTTAACAAAGATACTCTTAAAAAACAAGGATCAGTTAAGAGAAAGCCTTGTATCCAGCCTTAGCGTGCTGCCAATTATTTTTCTAAACTTTGCCATCGTGGCAATGTTTGCGTCACAGGGACAATTATTGCTTAACCATTTAGATTTACTGTGGAAAATAACAATACCTATTCTTTTATTTTTTATGATTAATCTTTTTGTCAGTCAAAAAGCTGGACAGCTTATGAGATTCCCGAACTCCGACAGAGCCAGTTTAAGCTTGACCACTTTAGCCAGAAATTCCCCGATTGCTTTAGCCATTGCTATGACTGCATTTCCAGACCAGCCTTTGATTGCGTTGACCTTAGTAGTAGGCCCTCTGCTGGAATTGCCTATCCTGGCAGTCATCACCCAGATTTTATTATTTATCACTAAAGAGAAAAGAACATAAAAATGAAAGCACATATCCTTTTTATTTATGAATATGTGCTTTCTTAACTTGTCTCAATAGCACAAAAAAGGTTGTTAATCTAACATTCATGTGAATACATTAGTTATAACACCCCTCATATCTTCCCTTCTCTAATCTGCCCAATCAGCTTATCCAGCCAATAAATAGAGTGCTCTGCTTTGGTCGACACATACCCGCCAAGAAACTCGATCAGTTTCTCATTATCTTTGTCTTTTTCAATCAGCTGTTCAAAACTTTTATAATACTCCCACTTAGCCTTGGAGCTCTTTAATTTCTCTTCAAGGATAGCGACTGCTTTATCTTGATCTACATATTTGATGTTGGCTAAACCCACCAACATTTCACCGATCGAATCGGCCGTTTCAAACAATTTGTAGATTTTTTTCGGCAGCTCTTCCCGGCCTTTAGCTGTGATTTCAAATATTTGTTTATCCGGCCGATGTTCTTCTTTAATTATTTCGACTGTTGCAATTAAGCCCTGTTTCGCTAATGAATCGAAATGGTAGTACAGCTTGCTTTCTGTCAATCCAGCTAGCTGATCAAATGGAATAGGCTCTGAAAGCTGCTTTTTTATTTTATAAGGATAATTCTTACCCTCCATCAGTTTGGTTAATATAAATATTTGAATGGTCATTCTTTATGCTCCTTCAAGAGAATTACCCTTATTTTAGCAAAATGAAGCTGGTATTTCAGCCTCATCCTTTACCTCTCCAATATTAAAACTCCCTTAAAGCAGTCAGTGTACCTGCTTTAAGGGAGCCTTTATTCCTTACTTATACACGTTCATCGGCAGATTCGTTAAAGACTGGCCAGTGGCTGATGCCGTTAAATTCTTTTCTAATTCAAACCCTTCCACTGGTTCGATGCTGGAGAACTTCTTCACGAAGGTCTCCAGTGCTATTTTCATTTCCAGGCGTGCCAGAGGTGCACCCAAACAGAAATGCGGGCCATTTCCGAATGTTAGATGCTTTTTATTGTTAGGACGATGTATGTTTATAGAAAAAGGATCATCAAACATCCGATGGTCCATATTGCATGCACTCATCCAGGCAATAACGACATCCCCTTCTTTTAACTCAACGCCCAATAAATTGTTATCCTTTTTCACAGTTCGGTCTCTTCTCGACATATGAAAACGATAGCGGAGCATTTCTTCAACTGCATTTGGCACTAATTCCAGGTCATTACGCAGTTCTCCATATAAAGACTCATCATCATAAAGCAATGAATAAAACGTATTGGCAATCGCATGACTGGTTGTTTCCACTCCTGCGCCTAAAAGCAGCATGGTCACCTGCACAATTTCATTATCGGTAAACTTTTCACCATCTACTTCAGCTTGAATTAAATCAGAGATAATATCATCCGAAAGGTTCGACCGCTTTTGAACAACAATCGGATAGAGATATTGGAAATATTCTTTCGCAGCATTCTGTTTTTGAAGCTCTATGTCTTCCAGTCTCTCTTTATCGTAAGGCTGGAAAAGGATATCCACCCATTCTTTGAATTGAGCTCTGTCCTGTATCGGCACGCCGAATAAATCTGCAATAACCATACTTGGCAGCGGGGCTGCTAAAGCCTCAACAATATTAATTTCATTATTATCCTGGATGTTTTCTACCAGCTCCTCGGCAATCTGCTTGATGCGCGGCTCCCAATTCTTTAAACTGCGGGGAGTAAAAGCTGCTGCTAACAAGGAACGCCCTTTCCGATGATCCGGCGGATCTACAAGTGTAAGATTTGTTAAAGGCGACGCTTTCTCATGCTTGTCATTTGCCCCAACAAATATCGTTGTTCTCGGTCCGGCACTTGAAAAAAATTCATAGTTGCCCAGCACCTGTTTCACACCCTCATAGGTAAACACATTCCATGTATTCGTTTGTTCATGATAATACACGGGATGATGGTGAAGCATGTCCTTATACCACTCAATAGGAAAAAACTCTTCTGCACGTGACTTAAAATTAGTAATCTCATTTACGGGAATGACTTCTTTCAACATACTATTTCTTTTCCTCCTTTAAGATGATGGGGATTCACTGGGCTGCACCCAAATAAGATTTAATAATCTACTAAGGTAAATGTACCTTCCGTTATTACATTACTCTAAACAAAGTAGTTTAAAAAGAGTAATTTCGGCTAAAGATTTCCATTTTTTTATTTGAGGGGAATTTTATATATAGTCCATGTAACCTACATATAGGGAGAGGTTTTTTCAGAAAACATGCGTATAAGCAGCCTCCCTATGCTGTTTATACGAAGTCTGCAACTCATAGATAGGTACCTTTTTAATTCACTGCCTAAATATAGTATGACAAGTGGCATATCCAGAAAAAAACACATGGGAATTTTGGTTTTTTAGTGATTAGTCATATGTTAAGGAATAAATATAGAGATGAGTCCCTTGTTAAATAAGATTTAAAAGGAGGCCACGTCATGATTATCAAGGGGATTCGGCACAGATAATTAACAGGGGCAGGGCAACCATGCTCCGGAAAGAATTTGATCTGCGACATAGTAACGATGATTAGATAATACGGAGGTAAAAAATGACTGAACGAATTCTGAAAATAAATAATGTGGATATATGTACAGAAAGCTTTGGAAATGCTAAGGATCCAGCTATCCTTTTGATTATGGGCGCAATGACTTCACTGGACTGGTGGGATGAGGAATTCTGTCTCCGCCTTGCTGATAAGGGTAGATTTGTGATTCGATACGATCATCGGGATCTGGGACGATCGACCACTTATGAACCTGGTACTTCAAATTATACAATAACGGACTTGGCTGACGATGCGGCCGGTGTACTGGATGCTTATCATATAGAACAGGCACATATCGTTGGCATGTCCATGGGCGGCCTAACTGGCCAGATACTTGCCTTAAGATATCCGGACCGTGTACTGACGCTTACGCTGATTGCATCAAGTGTGTTCGGGACTGAGATGGAAAAGCTGCCTCCAATGGATCAGAACATACTGGATTACCACGCGAAGAGTGCTTCTATCAATTGGTCGGATCGGGATGCTGCAATTGCTTTTCTTGCGGGCGGCTGGAAAACTTTAGCCGGCTCCAAACCTTTCGAGCAGGAAAGAATATATAAACTTGCTTCAAGGGAAGCAGACCGCGCCAAACATCTGCCGAGCAGATTTAACCATGCCATGCTGCAAGGTGGAGACGTATATTTCGATAGAATGGATGAGATCAGTGTACCGGTGCTCATTATTCATGGCACAGAAGACCCAGCTCTCCCATACGAGCACGGGCTTGCTCTTAAGAAAGCCATCCCTCATTCTGAATTAGTGACACTTGATGGAACTGGGCATGAGATTCATAGTGAAGACTGGAATCAGATTATAGATTCTGTTATAAAGCTTAGTGCGAGATAAGAAGAATAAGTGGAAAGAAAATACACCTTCACGCAAGAAGTCTTGGTTTAGTTGTATTGAATTGTTTGAATTGTTTTTTTAAAGGAAAGTTCAAAGCCCAATTTCTTAATGTTATGAGCGGGAAATTGGGCTGCTTTTACTTCAGAATTACGGCATTAAAATAAAACAGCCATTGTGATAAGTGCATTTGTTTAAAAATTTTAGATTACACTATATCAGAAAAGGGCTAAAGCCTATCCAGCAATTTTCCTCCTTTCACAAAGAAAAAACGCATTTCTTATTTCAAAAAGCGCCCGATTGTTAAAGTTCTTAATTACTATGTCTTATTGAACTAAACCAGCTAATAGGAGTCAAGAACTTCTTATTAAAAATTTTTTTCTTCCGTGTTATACTTTGGAAGGCACGCCAAATAACCCTCCAAATACCTTTTGGAAGGTTTTTCATTAGCTGCTTTTTCTTGTTGATTAAGCCATATCTAGGAACTGCTCATTCCTTTTTAGGATTGCATAAATCCAGTGTAAAAGCTTGTTTACACAAGCTATCATCGCTACTTTTGAAGGCTTTCCTTCATTTCGTTTCCGATCATAATACTCTTTTAGCTTCTTGTTCCTCGAGCTTCTTATACCGCATAATACGGCCATATATAAAGCGTGCCGTAATCGGCTTGAACCTCGTTTGGTAATATGATTTATCGTAGCTGTGAACTTACCTGATGAATGGACACTTGGATCAATTCCTGCGTAAGCCACAAGTTTTTTAGGGTGATTAAACCGGTCAATTTCCCCGATTTCAGAAATAATCGTTGCCGCGATTTTTTCTCCTATACCGGGAATTGATTGGATTATCTTACATTCTTCAATTTCTTCTGCCAGGACATCTATCTGCCTCTCCAAGCTTGATAGGTGTTCTTGGTATTGAAGAAGCATATTGATATACATATCCAAACTGAACAACTGGCTTTCATAAACACCTTGTTGGAATGGATTCCGCTTAGCTGAAGCCATTAATTTGTGTGCCTTCTCCCTCATCCAACTTGGGGATCGTTTAATACGCATTTCCTTAATTCGTGCCAAAATCTTTGCTTCTCCTGCCATCAGTACATCTTCGGATGTTGGAAACTCCTTTAATATTTTAAGAGAAACTTTCGAAAATAAATCCCCGAAGACTCCCCTGTATTCAGGAAATATCTGATCAAGAAGAGTATGAAACTGAAGTTTTGCCTGGATGTAAAGGTTCGTAACGGTTTCGTATTGCCTTGACAATGTTCTCAGGTTTAGAAGTCTCAGTCCTCTTTTCTTATATGGCTCAAATTCTTCCTTGTAGTAAAGAACACAAAGGTGATATGCATCAACTGCATCAGTCTTTACCTTTCTAAGGCTTGTTTTCTTAGCTTGATAAGAAATGATGGGATTTACCAAGATGTATAGATACTGACTTCCCTCAAGACATTGAATAATCGGTGTATGGTAATGTCCTGTAGATTCAAGAATAACTGCTGGCCTAACCCCAGTATGTCCCTCTATCTCTCTCAAAAAAGAAATAAGCGAATCTAAATCCTCCTTGGTATGCTTTACACTGAAACTTTTCCCGAACGGCTTGTCTTTATCTAAAAAGGCTTGAACCTCACTTTCTCCTTTGGCTACATCTAGGCCAATGACTGGATTCATTAATATCTCTCCCTTAGTTTTACTCACCAGTAACCCCTATACCTTCCTGTAGTTCCATAGCTTCGCTTGTTATACGAGATCATTTGTCCCAACCAGCCTCAAACATCATTCTACAAGTAGGGGGCGAACAGTTTAGTTGACGAGATCTACCTCCCACGCACCCGTACGTTCTACCCTGGCTACTGAAATAATAGGTCCTATAAAAAAAAGAGCAACCAGTAAAAACTGGTTAACTCTATAATACGAAAGCACCCGTTCGTAATATAAGGTTAGCCAGATATTTCTGGTTGACCTTTTTATTTATGGTCTTAATATTACGGTAGTCGGGGTAGAACGTCGCACCCGTGGGTTAAATCCCGTCAACTAAACTGTTCACCCCCTACTTGTATAAACATGTTTCAGGCTGGTTGGGACAACGATCCCGTTTAACAAGCGAACCTATGACATTACAAGAAGCCTTAGGGGATACCGACAATTGTTGTTTTACAAAGGAGGAGATATGATTATGAATCCAGTCATTGGTCTGGATGTTTCAAAAGGTGAAAGTCAGGTTCAAGCATTTTTAGACAAAGGCAAACCGTATCGTAAGAGCTTTAGTATCAAACACAATACTGATGGTTTAGGTAGTTTATTAGAGTTCCTTCATGAAGTAGAGAGTTCAGCTGGTGGTCATCAGCCAACGGTGGTTTTAGAATCAACAGGACATTACCATTTTCCTGTAATTCAATTTCTTGAGGAGCAATGTTTTGTTTATATTGTTGTCAATCCTCTTATCTCCCATCGAGCCAAAAGTTCGAGTTTAAGGAAGGTAAAAACAGATACAATTGATTCTTTTCACCTTTGCGAACTGTTTTATAAAGAAGAATTAGAGCCTTATAAAAAAAGAGGAATTCAACTATTAAATCTTCGTAATCTAACAAGACAACAAGAAAGTATTGCCGAAGTATCAGCACAGACTAAAATACAGCTGCATACCCTTTTGGATCAGGTATTTCCTGAATATAGAGGAGTTTTTGGAAGTTTATATTCCAAAGTCTCATTGCTTACATTATTAGAATTTCCTACTTCAGAAGTAGTGTTAAGTGTGAGTGAAAGAGAAATAACAGAGAAAATAGCTTCGCTATGTATGAGTCGTTCAGATGCATGGGCAAACGAAAAGGCCAAAAAATTAAGGGAAGCAGCCCTTCGTAATCCGTTTCAAAGCAACCTCTACCAGAGTAATATTTTTAATCTAGAGTTATTAGTCAAGATCGTTCTTCAATACCAAGAGCATCTATCTAAGATTGCAGGTGAAATAGATGCCCTCGCTAAAGAAATTGAAGAATATCATATACTGCAGTCTATCCCTGGAATTGGAGAGAAAATCGCCGCCACGATTATTTCCGAGATTGGTGAGATAGATCGGTTCAATGATGCCAAAAAGCTCGTTGCATTCGCTGGAGTAGATCCTAGTGTTTTCTCTTCTGGTAAGTTTACCGCATCTGTAAATCGAATTACCAAACGAGGTTCTAGTAGACTTCGACATGCCTTGTATATGGCAGTTCAAAGTGGTATTCGTGATGCTCGTAAAAAGAAAACGACTGATAAAATCATCGCACGCAATAAAAGATTAAGAGAGTTTTACGATAAAAAACGTGAAGAAGGAAAACCCTTCAAAGTAGCAGTTATTGCATGTGTTAATAAGCTCTTACATTGGATTTTTGCCTTATTAAAAAGCAGAACTATTTTCCAAGATACAGTTTAAAAACTATATCTAACTAAATACAACAAAACCTTCCAAATTAAACATAGAGGAAGGTTATTTGGCATGAACATTTTTAGTATATCATGACGTTATTATTCTTTTTATTGAAAAATGTTGACAAACTATTAGCTGGTTTAGTTGAACAAGGACTTAAATTCTTTTCCCGTAAATTTCTCTTACGAATTGTTCCTTATAGTCAGTATATTCATCAATTCCACCATTTTTTTCTTCTAGAAATTTCTTTTTCAGATTTCTGTATTGGGCCCGTACTGTTTCGTTTGCATTTAAGTAATCCCTAAAAAAGATTAAGTTGTTCCAAAGTTCTTTATTATAGTCAACTAAATGAATAAAGTGGGTCTTTTCTTCGTAGGTTTCATCAGTAAACTTTGCAAGCACGATTTCGTCAGGACGTTGAACCCGAAGTCTTAAAAACCCAACCTCCTTTAGCCCTTGAAAAATTACCTTATCAACATTTTCAATATCATCTACACCCACAACTAAATCCAATATGGGTTTGGCAACCATATCCTTAATAGCTGTGCTTCCAATATGTTCAATTCGATTTTCCTGAATAGGGGTTGAATTTAGAATATCCTGTTTCACCTTATAAAACTCTTTCTGCCATTCAACGCTATGTTCTTCTAACCTTACTTCATCTCGTTTTAGTCCCAACTTCATTATAACCACCTCATTCTCGGGATAATGTAAATGATTCGGTCCTGGTCCCAGAAATCCTTCCTTAACTAACCTGCCCCGTTTGTTAAAAATGCAAAAAGATGTCTTAGCCTTTACATTTTGTAACAAAACCATTATCGTTTTATATAATGATAATGGTTAGAGGTGATAATAATGAAAAATAAAGCAGATATATTACTGCACCCTGTTCGAATGCGTATCGTACAAGCCTTGTTAGAAGAAAAATTGACAGTATATCAACTAGTTAAAAAACTAGGAAATGTGCCACAAGCTACCATGTACCGTCAACTAAGTACTTTAGTTGATGCCGGTCTGGTTCAGGTCAGTGAGGAAAGACTTGTAAGGGGAACACCGGAGAAGATTTACAGTGTGGTTGACGAACATCTCCAGCTTTCTCCTCAAGATATTGCCGCCTATTCACAAGATGAACACCTTCGTTTTTTTATGGTTTATAACACCCACCTTTTAATGGAAATGCAGCAGTACCTTTTGAGTCGTGATGTTGAGAACTATATAGAGGATGGGTTTAGATATGGAATTACCCCTCTTCACTTATCTGAAGAGGAGATGATAGAATTTTTTGATCGTTACCGTGTTTTAATTGGAGAATTTGTTAGTAAGAAACCTTCGCCTGACAGGAAATTGATCAAATTAGCAACCACCTTCATCCCAACTGGTGATTAAATTAACTTTAAGGGAAGCAGATTTATAAATTAACATTACTTATTATAGGAGGAAATTATGGATACTAAAGTAAGCGGTCAATGGATAAATATTGATGGAGCCGAATTATATTATGAATACCTTGGTGAGCAGAACGATGGCCCAACTATAGTGTTTATGTCCGGATATGGCTGGCCATTGGAGAATTGGCAACCGATTAGAGAAGATGTTTCAACATTTGCGAAGATATTTATGTATGACAGAGAAAGTGTAGGCAATAGTAGCCAGGGGAACAACTCCAAACATAGTTTACAAATCGTTGAGCACCTTAGAACACTGCTTCAAAAAGCCAATATTAAGCCCCCATTTATATTAGTGGGGCACTCTTTTGGGGGAGTAAACGCTAGATTATATACGAATATGTATCCAAAAGAGATAGCCGGAGTAATCCTATTGGAGTCTTGCCACGAAGACCAGAATAAAGTAATGGCTCCTTTATTATCAAAAGAGGCTCAGGAAGGATATTTTGCTCAATTCCACGTAGAAGGTATAGAAGGCAGCCTTACTGAATTTGAAGAAAGTCTAGAACAAGTTCGGGGAGCAGACATTGGGAATACTCCTCTTATGGTAATGACTGGCTGCACCCAACCTATTCACACAACAGACTCAATGGCCGTATGGATGAATTTTCAAAAGGAACTAGCAACTTTGTCAACAAAATCCAAACATATAATCATTAAAGAGGCGGGACATGCTATTCACATTGATAAACCAGAAGCTGTTATTGAAGCAATTAGGGAAATGGTCGAGATGGTAAGTAAGTAAGTATTTTGCATTTTGTAATTTCCACTGACACGGCAGGATGGGAAATATATTAGTATAAGTTTGAATCTTTTATTTAACTATCCTGCCCCTTTTGTTGCATAAGAAAAAGCTGCCTGATTCGCAGCTGATCTTGGACGAAAGCACCCTTTACTTTAAGTGTAACTCTTCACAATCTTTATCTATAGAACATTTCATTACTTTAGAATGTCTTGCAATGTCTTATCAAGTGTCTTAAAAGTAAACGTGTAACCTTCACGTTCTAACCGGTCTGGGAGAACCCACCGACTTTTTAACACCAATTCCGTTTCTGTTTTAATTAGCAATGAGCCAATCTCCAACATCCATTTGGGTGAAGGTAAACCGAATGGAACATTCAGCGTTTTTCTTAGTTCTTTCATTAATTCACGATTACTAACAGGTTGTGGTGAAGAGCAATTAAAAACACCACTTAGCTCTTCTTTATCTTTCAAAAAGAGAACGATTTGAAACAAATCGTCGATATGTATCCAACTAAACTTTTGGTTTCCCGTTCCCTGAATCCCTCCAAGTCCAAACTTCACTAAATTTCGATAAGGTGTCATAACTCCACCATCCTTACCTAATACAATAGCTATGCGTAAGGCGATTTGCCTTGTTTTTGGTAAGTCAAAGGAAAAGAAGGTTTTCTCCCAGTTTGTTGCAACATTAACCGAGAATCCTGAACCAATTTCTCCTTTTTCTTCAGTCATTGGACGGTCTTCTGCGTGCCGATAAATAGTTGCCGTACTGGAATTCATCCAAATGGCAGGTGGATTAGTACACGCCTGTATAGCTTCTCCAAGTATTTTAGTTGTCCTTATCCTTGAATTCATAATTTCATTCTTATTTGCTTCATTGTATCGACAATTCACAGATTTCCCCGCAAGATTGATTAGTAGTTCAGTATCTTCCAATGCCTCTTTAATACTCAATTTATCTTCCCAAGAAATATGTTGCTTTTGCCTTGATATGATATGTACCTCATATCCTAATTCCTTAAATTTGTTCTTAAAAGATTCACCAATAAAGCCTGTTCCACCTGCTAAAACTACTTTCATAAAAAAACTCCAATCTGTTTTATAAATCGGCTTCTTACTAGCCTCCCATAGTTATACTCAAGCAATTTCTTCAAATATTATAAGAACCGTTTTCTTTCTTCGGGGGAAGGTAACATACAGCTTTCTTTTTTGCCAAACCATTTATATCTATTTTTAGCTATAAGCCCATAAAAGAAGTCTCTGATGGGTTTTGGGATAACTAACAGGACATAAGGTATCTTCCATGCTCCTTTCAAGTTTTTGCAAACTCGAAGGGCTGCCGATGATTTAAAGTAGCAATTGTTATCTTCTATAAGAACAAAACTATCTATATCCTCTGGAGCATTATGCTTATTCAATAATTCTTTTCCTAAATAACTTTGTAACGAAGCAAATTTAAAGTGTCCTTTTGGGTCTCTTTTGATGATAAATTGAACGCTTTGGTCACAAAAATTACACTCTCCATCAAATAAAATAATTCTTTCCATTCCAATCCCACCTTTCTTTTAGTATAACGTTTATTATTTCTATATTGTTTTACAATTTTAGTTATTCAACTAAACTGCCACGTTTCTACATTAAGAAAATTCAAGATCAAAAGGAATCAATCGTTCTTAGGTTAATGCCCACGTTCCCAGTTGAAGCACCTTGAAATCAAATATCACAATTCTCTAAATCAATTTCATACTCTTTAGGAATATAGTTTAACAATTTTATTGTGCTATTGATTCTAATATCGTTAGTAATTACGGTGTATCCAACTTTATGTATATCAATTAACGTTGCTACCTTATCCCAATTAAGATTAAGGAACTCAGTTGGATGGTCCCAATGCACATTTGGATATAAGTCTTTATAAAGGATGTTTTCACCTTGGAACATAAACGAACCAAAACTATTATAAGCAACCACTCACAATATTTGGTTATTAGTTTAAATTGAGCTTTAGAATCTACTTTAAGAATCACCCATTTACTATTTTTATTAATAAGATAATCGATTTGAAGCTGTTTCATCTTTCCTGTTTCTTCATCATCAATAAAAAACGTTGGTAAAACAAAGAATAAAGGAAACTTGAAAGTACCTTTTATAAAGTTATAGGTAAACCCTTCAAAATCTCTTAACATAACACCAATACTCAAAACTGCGAAATCTTTCTCTCTAAACTTAATTGAGTTAATTATGCTTTTATGACTATTTTGAATGAATACCGACATTTACATCACTTCCTACCATTACGTTAATCACTCTTACTATTGCTATCATCTATTGAATTATCCTGCCCCTTTTTCAAATAAGAATAAGCTGCCTGGTTCGGCAGCCGGATCTTAAAGTTATGCACCCTATTGTTTAGGAGCATTCACAAATTTTGTTTTATTTCAGGATACAGCACAGTCAAATGATTTGACAAAAAATCCTATTTATGCTATAATTTACAAGTTACAAACCTCTGTGTATAATAAGATTCTCCTGGCCGGGGAATCTTATTTTCGTTTAAGAGGAGGCAATTGAATGAAGCCCAATGAATCCAGTTTAACGTCCTTAATATCAGCGTTTGGTCGAGCATACCACAGTCAATATGACACACCTAAAATTTTTGATGATTATGTTGCACAAGAACTAATTTCCAAAAAAGAGATTTCAGAAATCAGTGAGAATATGATTAATGGTATACAATTTTTTAACGAAGGTATTGCTCAAACGTTGCAAGGTAAATCGGAAGAAGTCTTAAAATGGATTACACAAGTCCAGCTTTCTCCTACACCTCTAGCTCGTGCAGCGTATTGCGAAAAAGTATTATTAAATGAAATAATGTTAGGATTAAAACAGTACGTAATACTTGGAGCCGGCTTAGATACTTTTTGTTTCAGACATCCTGGATTAGAAAAAATATTAGAGATATTTGAAATTGACCATCCATCTACACAGGAATTTAAAAAGAAAAGGCTTGATAATGCCAACCTTATAACCCCGGGGAATCTACATTTTGTTTCAATGGACTTTACCAAAAAGTTCTCCTTTCAAAAACTTATAGATGAAGGCTTTGAAAACAAAAAGACTTTCTTTAGCCTTTTGGGTGTGTCTTATTATTTGACTAAAGAAGAAAATTCACGTTTAATAAGTAGTCTATTTGCTAAAGCCCCAATAGGAAGTTCTATCGTTTTTGACTATGCGGATGAAAACCTCTTTGAAGAAAAAGGAATCTCTAATAGAGTCGAAAATATGGTGAAAATGGCTTCGGCAAGTGGAGAACCAATGAAATCCTGTTTCACTTATAATGAGATCGAGAATATGTTAGAAAAATCAGGGTTACTGATTTATGAACATTTGTCACCAGTTCAGATAAATGACCGTTTCTTTAGTAATCGGACGGATTATTTGACTGCATTCGAAACAATTCACTATATCCACGCTGTAAAAAAATAATATTCTTATTTGCCGCTCAACACGATTGATGATTGAGCGGTTTTTAATTTCTCTAAAAAGGAATCCCAGTTAATATGTCCTATTAAACAAACCTGCCCCGTTTGTTTAAGAAAAAGCCGCCGATTGGCAGCTGATTTTTAACTTTCATTCCTACTATTTTATTGGAACTGCTTCTTTAATTAGTTCGTTATCATTCGAATCATAAGCCATCAGGAAGTATTCCCCACTGTTCAATGTAATTCCATTAAACCTAGCATAGGACATAACCCCTGGACTATTTGAATTAAAAGCCGAGCTAAACTCCCCAATTGTTCCCTCTTGTGTTTGGATTTTAAAACGTATATCTTCACTGCTGCTTTGGGACAAATTATAATAAACTGTTGTTGACATTGGTGTTGTGACTACTTTTTGGAGAGTAACAATTTCCCCATTATTCAGCGTTAATTGCGTATTCATATCGAACACTTTTTTCTCTTTCATTAACCGTGATTGGCTGACTCCAATTTTAAAGACCCAAGGTTGATCAATAATTGTACGATCCCATCTGTCGTAAATAATTTCAATATCAACTTCCTCTGTTTTAATTTCCTGGCTTAATTCTATATCGTTAAATATGGTAAACATATTATTACTTAATTCAATTGTTTCTCCACCAGTTGTAAGTGAAGTATCTTGCCCATTTATCTTTACTCTGGGTGTAATAGCAGTTTGGTAATCCACATCAACATTTTTTGTTGGCTGGAAGGTAGAACTTACATATATACGTTGATCGTCAACAATTACTTCATTTAATGTTAATTTACCAAGCCCATTTTCTGCAGTACTCCCTATGTTTGTTTTATATGAGGAATAATCAAGATTTTCGTTAATATTTATATATTTTTCTATCTTTTCTCCAATAAAGGGCATATCTGCAACAGTCTCTTTATCGATTATTAAAACAGCACTCATGATAATAGCAGCCACACCCACGCTTATAGTTACCCATTTTTTTCGAGTTCCACCTAAAGAGATGTCCTTTTTAACTCTCTTCAAAATTCGTTTCTTTTCCAATTTTGAAAGTTCAATTTCTTCAAATTCATCCAAATTGATTTCTACATCGTTAAGCTTGTTATAAATAGTCATTTTTTTTCACCTCATTTCTCATTAATATACTTCTTAATTTTTTTCTACCCCTGGAGAGCTTATTATGCACCCAGGATTCTTTTGTATTAAACTGCTTTGCAATTTCCCTTGAAGGAAACCCTTCTATATAATATTTTTCAAATATTGACCGTTCTAATTCAGGAAGTTCATCTAATAAATTTTCCGTATCAACTTTGTTTTTATCGGAAACGAGTTGTCCCAAATTTCCCTCCGACAATTCAGCTTTACTCAAATATTGCTTTTCCTGTTCTGATTTCCTCAGATAATCAATTGCTTTGTACTTTGCAATAGCTGCAATCCAATTTTTAAATTCGTTTCTTGAAGGGTCGAATGAATCAATATGGTACCAGATTGATACCAGAACATCTGCCATACATTCCTCAGTATCTTGACGATTTTTCTGAAGATATTTTTGAATTATTGCATTTAGCAATCCGCCATACTTATCAAGTATATTAGAAATGCCTTTTTCATTTTTTAACTTTATTTGTTCAACAAGAAATTGTTCTTCAAGACTCAACTTTAACCCCCCTTGTCACTTTTTTGTATTCATATATTAAATACGTAATTTGACTAAAAATCCTATCACCCAAAAAAAATAAACCGATAGAAAATTCTATCGGCAAATCATAAGCATAAAATTCCATTAAATAGTTCGACTCTTTTTGAACAAATACCTTCTTCAACTCCCTCAGTTTAATACGGTTTACTCACGAATGCTCGCTTATTCGCAGGATTTCATCCTCCATGGATATATATTTCTAAATTGAAAAGAGTAGATTCTGGACAAATGGCTACATGAAGACATAGTTAAATAGAGGAGTAGGATTATACTCCAAATTCTACCATATGATGTACTTCTCCACGCCAGCCCTTGGAGGCTTTCCCTCCCATGTCTCAACGGGTCAATTGCCCTCTCATTCCTTCGTCATGCCTATCCAAGGGGTGGAGGCCAGTTATGCTAACCTGATGGGTCAGTGCCCTTTTGTTGAACAAACCTGGTACTCCGTACATATTTGAAATCCTGCGAATAAGCCAACACTCGATCTTTAAAAATATAAGGGGTAATGATTCTCTTCGAGAAAAAGTGAATTGGACTACGCTGCCAACTCAGTTAACGGCTGGACCTTCTTGGCACAATAAGCTTCGTTTTTTCGCGCTATCCCTACAAAGATCCTAGCTAACTTCCCGATCAGCTTCATTATAGATTTCATTTTTTTCATTTTCTTGAGCTTAACATTATTCGAGTGGAGGGCTTTAAATTCCGGGTTGTTCATTACCAGACTCATAGTAGCTAAATAGAGGAAACGTCTTAACCTTGATCTTCCACGCTTTGAAATGATAATTTGCCCTTTCCACTTCCCTGAACTGGCTTCGGCTAGATGGAGTCCTGCATGGCGAAGTAAAGAGTTGCCGTGTGAAAAACCACTTAAATCTCCTGCTTCCCCTAAAATACCAGCTAACGAAATTTCACTAATTCCCTTAATCATAAGTAACTTATTCGCGAAAGGAATTTTAGGTAGTTCATCCTTGATTGCCAGCTCAACTCTTTCAAGTTGTTGAATCGCAAGGTCATACTCTTCGAGTAATTGTTCAAGATGAAATTTATAAGCTTCTAATGCTTGCCTTGTACCAACTGATTTCCTGGCTACATTGAGGAGTAAATAGGCTTTCTTTAATCCAGGCTGTCGCTTCATCAATAACTTCCACCCGGCCACGATCTCTTCAGGCTTCATGGAACCCAGTTCCATCGGAGATGGGAAAAGCCGAAGTGTTGCGATGGCCCCTTTAGCAGTGATGTCTTTAAATACTTGTCTAAGCTCGGGGAAGACAATATCCACCCAGCGATTCAATTGATTAATCGAGCTTACAAGCCTCTTAACAATGACATCCCGATTCGACATAAGTACCCTGAGCTTTTCAAACGACTCAGAAGTATCTCTTACAAAGGAATAGTAACCGTTCTTCACCATATCTGCTATTACAAGAGCGTCTTTTTTATCACTCTTTGATTGGGTATTATCACGGTTTTCTTTATTTCTTTTCACCAAATGAGGGTTAACTGTCACTACCTCAATATCTTGTTTCATCAGCCATTTAGAAAGATTAATCCAATAATGACCGGTAGGTTCCATACCAACTATGGCAGCCTCAAGTTTATGTAAACTTTTAATGCTATTAATCCAGATTAACAGGGACGAAAATCCCTCTTCGTTGTTTGGAAAAGTGATTGGATCTCCTACTACAATCCCACGGAAATTCACTGCTCTGGCTACGTGAAATTGTTGAGCAATATCCACACCAACCACAAGATGTTTTTCAGTAATTCTTTCTATTAGTTGATTTTGTTTGTCCTGCATTTTAAACTTCATAGTAAGGGTTCCTCCTAAGTTTGAGTTAGAGTCGTGTCTTACTCATATCTTACTGAGGAGCCCTATTTTTTTCAAAGCTCAAAAATAACGATCTACAGGAATGCTAACCTGCCCCTTTTGTAAAATAAGAAACAGGATTAGAACCCATAAGTTTCTAAAATCACTTCCCTAACGTGTAATGCCTTTTCCTTTTGTAAATTTCTTAAGCTAAATCAGATTAATTTCATTAAATTCTAATTCAATTTTAATACAATTCTCATTTTTACTGGTTATCATCGAATATGAAGGGGGATTTATATGGAGTTTACTTTAAAGGAACAAATCAGGTGTATTAATGAGATTGATAAAAACGAAAAAACTATATTCTTAATTAAAGCAATTGAAAGCTTTCTGAACATAAGTTTAGTTGTAGAAAAAGTTATAAATAAGTACACGACACAGAGGGAAGATATAAATAATTACTTAAGAAGTATAGGCTTGGAAATTATAGATGAATTCAGAAACCACGATAATTACATATTTTTTGAAAAAAACTTAAAAAAGTATTGTGGTTTTCAAGAAGATGATGAAGCATCTTCCGATATTATTTTTGAATGTTGTAGTGATGAAACGGTAGATATATTAAAGCTAAAAAGGAATTAATAGATGCTGCCAACTCCCTTAATGAGCAAAAACAAAATGAAAAAGAATAAATATTGGATTTAGGTGTATCAATTTTAAAGTAAAAATCCACCCTGTTGATGTTAGGGCTTAGATTATTTTTATGAATAAAAAATAAACATCGGAGAAGAAACGGGGTACTTGCTTTCTATAGAAGCTCCTGATAGGTTCTTAAAGAGTGGTTTTTGATGCAGTCCCTTATTCAATAAACCTGCCCCTGTTAGTCCAATAAGAAAAAGGCTGCCTTTTTGCAGCCTTTATTTTAATAAGTTGAACATGGTCGAATATAAGTTAAGTGCTACCAATAAGTCAACACCCTATTCCACTTCTTCCTTATTTAAATGCTCATAATCTAATAATTCCACTTTGAAACCATGACTACATCCAATTTTGGGGCTATCGCAGGATGGAGATACTCTTACTTTAACCAAGTCATGTGCATAGTTGCCAGGTGCATTTTTTTCGTCAGGAACGTGAATACTTATGGAAATATCATAAGAATGATTATTGTTATAAACAATACCAACAATCCTTTGTGACTGCCAACCAAAGGTAGCAGCATCATTACCTGGATACTCTTGCATCACTCTTTTATCAATGACTGGAAATATAATATCCCGAATAATATCTTCTGGTGTAACATACCAATCTTCTGCATATGGTTTAATTTCCTTTGGCTCTGGAGATTTGGCATTAACCAAGTTATCTGTGGCAAACATTAATAAAATAGTAAAAGGAACAATTGTTTTCTTCACGATGCTCACTCCCATAAAATATCTACAGTTATATTTCGCATCTTCAATTAATTTTATCCACAACAACCAACCCGCATTTCCAAGCCAAGGTGTTTCACTAAATGCCCTGTTAGTTTATAAAGAAAAAACTGCTCGATTAGCAGTTAATTTTGACAAAAGTACCCTTTAGCTTACGGTGAACCCTTCGCAACTTTCTTATATTTTACTAAAAAAGGCGAGAACAAAGAACCAATAATCGCAGTGGCGATACATATAACAATTGTAGTAAAAACATTACTGAAAGGAGATGCAAACAAACCATATATCCACATTGGTATTATTGTAAAAGAGACGCAAATAAACCTAGAAGGAAATGCTATCTTATATTCTGTGCCGCATCTGTCGCAGTTTATTGTGCTGTAAAACCAATTAGCTCTAAAAATTTTAATCCACTTAAATGGATTGTTGCAAGTATCGCATTTTTGTATTGTAATCACCCCTATATTTCTTTTTAAAAATATATATTCTCAAGTCTTATTCCAATGTCCTACCTTATTTCACTAACCTGCCCCTGTAGTTCAACAAAAAAATAGCCGCCTAGTTCGGCAGCAGTCCTTGTACATAGGGCATTCCATAGCTCAATAAAATCTCAGATTAACTTTGGTGAAGTAGATATTGGTGATTTTTGTTTTTGCCATTCGGTCGGTCCCTCATTAGGTTCAATATATTTCGAAAAATAGTCTCCACTTTGTTTATCAAAAATAATGATGTTACTATCATTTGGGGAAATTAATTCATACCGAAATTGTTCTTTCTGTGATGTTTTAAATTGATTGGATTGTATAGATTGTAAAATAAACCAAGAACCTACAAGAATACATAATCCTAAGAAGATAATAGAATAAGACATAAGATTTTTATTCCTATGCTGCCCCTTTAAAAAAATAATAAATTCATTATAACATTTTACTTTTATTCTTCTTGCACTAAACTGCCCCGTTTATTGAATAAGGGATTCAATCAAAAAATAAATAATTAATCGTCTTTTTTGTGTTTATCTGGTGGTTTTAAAAATACATCTTCTCCTGGATCATATCCTTCTGGGTCCCAATAATCCTCTAAGTATTTCTCTTTTTCAAAAATACTTCTTAAAAAGGTAATTGCTTCTCGCCAAGTTGAGAAAAGGTGAAATGAATATGGAGGTTCACCTATGTCATTCCAAACTGCCCAAGTTCTATTTGGCAGCTCAGTGACACTCCATTGAGCATCTTCAGGAATATGGAAGACAAAATATGTATATTCACAAGCTGATTTCCAATCAGGAAAGCCCATTTCAGAAGCAATCTCTTCATATTTTAAAGAATAACTTTCTAAAAATTGTGCCCCACTCCTTTATTAAAATACCTGATTGTTTTATAACCTGCCATTAATTAATTTGCTAATATAAGAATCCTCCACTAATAAATATGCAATGTTATAACAAGTTCTTATTCGACAAAACTGCCCCGTTAGTTAAGTAAGAATAGGCCACCATTGTGCAGCTTGATGTTAAAGTAATGCCTACATTTACCTTTTGTATAACATCCTCTATTGGAACTAGCTGTTTTTTCGAATTATTTAAACACAAAAGGGTGTCCTTATCAAGACACCCTTTTGTTCAGCTATTAATAATGTACAAAGTAGTAATAACCATCTGCTTCACCAGATGAGGTTTTTCTCGGAGAATAAGCATAAGCTGATTTACTAGATAGTAAACCATCCCAATTTGAATATCTTTTTAAAGTTCCAGAAGTTTTCTTTAAGTATGGCTTGAATCCAATATAGCCAGAGTCACCTTTTGATAGTGTGAAAGAATATGTGCTAGAGTCAGATGCGCTACTAGTCCATGAAAAGCCTGCATTAGCCTTAATCGCATCTTTTTCTGCTGTTAGAGAAACACTATACGTAGCGGATACTGTTACACTAACTGCTTTATCAATTCTACAAGTAGATGTAGTACAACCGATGTCTGCAGTTACCTTTTTAGTACCACCAGTCACATTGGTAGTTGAAGAAGGAGTGTATCTGTAGTATTCGTAATAATCCCTTAAGATTGATACATCACCATCACCAGTTGCATCCTCATCAGTAAACATACCCTCAGTGTCAACTTCTTCAGAATTTTCAATCTCATTTACATATTCTTCTTTTGAAACTGGAACTAATTGTCCATCTACTTCCTTAAGAGGTGTTACATACTTTCCTAGAGATTCATCATAAATGGCATTTCTCTTCTCGATTTTTACAGGTTTATTAGCATCCTTCGACCCTGCAGCGAATGTAGATCCTCCAAATCCCCCTAAAAAAACAACACTCAAACTTAAGACAGCAAAAACATTTTTAATACTTCTTCTCATACTTTTCCTCCTTTACCAGAATTATCTAAATTATCCAATTTTGTTAAAATTTGGTAAAGGGTCTTTGGGCCTATTTAGTTGGTTGGATATAAAAATAAATTCCTGTTTTGTTGTCAATTGTGGGACTTACTTCGCCAGTTTTTGTTTTAACGACAGGAGCTTCTGCTTCACTTACTCCGGTATAAATTGTAAAAGTTTTTCCTGACTGTGTTTCTGTTCCCCAACTTATTTGAGAAGAATATTGTTTGACCTCATCATTCTTAACAAGTACATCTTGATCAGGATCATACCAGGCATATTGCCCTTCATTTTCACTTATGCTTGATACACCTACGCCTAAGCCTTCCTCTAATTGTTTCTTATAAATAATAAATGTTTCTCCGTTTTCACTAACTTTCCCAATAATGTCTTCTTTTTTAATCTTTTCTTCTTTAATGCCATAATCAATTGTTTCTTCTTTGGTTTCAAACCATTTCGTTTCAGTAGATTCATCACTTGCTAATGCAGAACATCCTGTTAGTGCAAGCAGGGCTATTGCAAAAGGCAATATTACTTTCATTTAAAATCCCCCTTTAAGAAAAGATGTAATATCTCCATGATACATTTCTGACGATATAAATTACAATATTTAGAAATTTTTTATAAAATATCGAAGTATCCTTTTCGAATTGTACTTCTTATTAGTTAAAGTTGATACGATTATTTCCCCATTTTACGAGTTGCTGTTGCCCAGGCCAAACCCTTCTGCCACAACCAACCATATAATTTCTTTTTAGTATGACCTTCCTATCCCCTCCTCGCTTCTGAATTTTTTACACTTTATAGGGATCTTACCTATGGTAAACATAATAAGTAATGTAAAAAAGCCACTTATAAACAAATTAACAATATTTACGCCTTACGATTAATTAGACGATTAAGACGATAGAAGGTATCATCATTGCACCAAACCTGTAAAATTTAAATTTTTCCCTCCTTAAACAAACCTGCCCCTTTTGTATAATAAGAAAAGACCACCAAATTTGGCAGCCGTATCTTAAATTAATGCACTCGTTGTTGAAGGAGGAAAAATTATAGAAACCATTCACCCTGGGCAATTTTTTCTACTTTTCCACCTACATATATAATGATTTCCCCGTTATCTTCACTTGCTTTCAAAAACAATAAGGATGGTCTTTTTATTTCATATCCTTGTTCTACGCGAATATTTATTTCACTTTTTTCAAAATATCGATATTTAACTAAGTAAGAAGCTAAACATCCATTAGAACTTCCAGTAGCAGCATCTTCAGGAACACCATAATAATCTGCAAAGTCTCGAACATTTAAATCATTTTCGGAATTATACGCTTCAGGAGAAAACACCATAATGGCTTTTGCATTAGTATCTTCAATTAATTCAAAGTATTTTTCTTTATTTACGCTTACTTTTTTAACTGCTTCTAAAGATGTTAAAGGCACAACAATCACTGGAAGTCCAGTTGAAACCTCTTGGATAGGAAATCTATTATCTATGAATTCTTTATCTATACTTAATACATCAGAAACCTTATTTGCATCTAAAATCCGACCAAAAGTTGGTTTGTTTTGTTTCATCCATAGTATTTCTTCTTGATTATCAAACGAGACGGGAATCTGTCCGCCTTTAAAATTTAATATAAGTTTATCGGAGGGGTCGGTTAATACTTCGCTTTGAATGATATATGCGGTTCCTAAAGTTGGATGCCCAGCAAAAGGGACTTCTTCGTTAGGCGTAAAGATACGAACGTCGTAGCCGCCAGCTTTTTCTTTGTCAGATAAAATAAAAGTAGTCTCTGAAAAATTAATTTCCTTAGCTATTTGTTGCATCTCATCATCGGGAATGTTTCCAGCATTTTTAAAAACAGCAAGTTGATTCCCTGTATATTTTCCTTGTGAAAAAACATCAACAATGGAATAATTTATTTTCCCCATCATTTCTCTCCTTTTTAGCATTTGTAATATTTTATATAAGGTACTATATATCGCATTTAAATTTAAGGGAAAAACATTACGATAACCGCAATAGCCTGCCCCGTTTGTTAAACAAGAAAAAACCCAATTGTAATGGCGCCGGTTTCTTCACAATTGCATCGTTAGCTAAATAAGTAAATTTATGTTTTTCTTATTTTTTCTAAGACTGTCAAGAGTATATAAATAACTAAAATTGAAATAAGCACTATAAAAAAGCAATTGGTTATTAAATCAAAATCCAACTCATTTATTGTATTAATAACTTCACCCTTTTCCCCTATTCGTTGAACTTTCCAGCCATTATAATCAAGAGTAAAGAACGAAATTATTAAACCTAAAATTAAGCCACTAATAAGCGAAACCCAACCTTTTTTCATAATAAAACTTTGCCCCCCTTTATAATTTATTTCACCATAATAATCCAATGCCTTATTGAATAAACCTGCCCCTTTTGTTCAATGGCCACCTGGTTTGGCAGCTGGATCATATAACGCACCATTTTTTTAATAACACTTCACATATTAAATAGGCTTAAATAATGTGTTGAATTCGGATAAATATTTTCCTTTGAAAATCCAAGAGAGGTATAAAATTTATCTCCTTGTTCTGTATCTGTATGAAGTACTAAAACCTTATAAAAGTGTTTTGCATCGTTAATTATTTGTGTTAACAAAAGTCTTCCAAGACCCATCCTTCGATAATCATTAGAAACATAGAACCTTCTTAACCGTCCTACTTTTTCATCATTTGAAAATGGATCTATATTAAGCCCTCCAATAGCAATTAGAACACCTTCTTTGTTAAACAAACCATATAAAGATTCCCCAGGCTTATTAAATTTATTAGTGCCATTTTCAAAATCTTTAACTAATCTTTCAAGAAACCGAAAACCCTCTTCTTTGCTTTCATTAACTAAATGGGCTAAATCAATATAAAACAGACTTTTTAATTGCTTCACTTTAAACTCTTCCATATCTTCCTCCGAAAAAAGCTTTATTTGATTTAAGAGCTTTCTCGAGAATATATTAAAAATCCTTCTTCAACATACCTGCCCCTTTTGTTGAATAAAAAGGACAGTTGTAATGGCAGCCGTTCTTTAAGCAGTGCACCCATTAGTTGAAGTAAATTTTACTTTTTTAAAACTACAACGACCATTTTTTAGAAGTTTATTTCTTATGGACCTTAACATACACACTTCCGAATAGTTTATCTCCAATATAAGCATCTAATTTCCACATACCACTCTTTGGCAATGACATATTAGATGGAGCGTGTCGGTCTGCTCCGTTATTATCACCACCTAGTCCGCCTTCTGCCACAGTTATTTGCTCTTCTTCATCATTCTCATGTATAGCAACTATTTTAAGTTTTCCGTTAAACTCTTGTTCTTCTCCCCAAAAATGCCACATATATTTTTGAGTTTTATTTGGATAAAATCTAACAACCTCAGTATCATCATAAATGAAACCTAAGCGCCCTTTTTCACCAATCATTGTGTAATTACCAGATTTGAATAGAGGGCTTTGATTCCATTTTTGTGCTAGATTATTTTCCACATTTGTAGTTATGGCTTCCTTATTCTTATTTGTACACCCAACAGTAGTTAAGATAACAATAATCGAAATAATTGAAACGAAACTTTTTTTAAACATAAACACCACTCCACTCTTTTTATGAATCCCAGTCAACTTCAAATATCCTTTATTATACTAACCTGACCCGTTAGCTATTGATGGCCCATACCATGAAATTTACAGCAAGCTTGCTTTCCTAACCTTTTTAACCTGTAAATCACTTAGTCCTGACGAAGTAAGGTATAGGGAGAACAAGAACAGAATGTAGGCCAGAAGAGGGAATAAGATAATCCAATGAGAATGATACATAAAGCCTCTCGCCTGACCAATTAGCCCTGACCACTCGTGAGTTACAGACAGGTAAATTGTGGGGAAGAATTGCTGGTGAGTGCCTCCAAAGAACAAATTGAATATGCCTAATTGTCCAATTAAATGTAAAACCAGTATGGCTTCGTTTATTAAGATAATCATAATGTTCCCTTTTAAAGCGGGCCAAATATGCTTCACCATTATATGGTTGTTTGATGCTCCAAGGGATTTTGAAGCAACGACATATAATTCTTTTTTTATTTCAGCTGTTTTCGAAAAGATCACATTATAAACGCTGCTTACACCCAGGAAAATCATTAATACGCTTTGAATCAGAATCAGTCCCCATATAGGAATGCTGGGATTAATATTAATCCCAACCATAATGAAATAGATAATAACAAAGGTTGGTATGCCTGACCAAACTGAAATTGTCGCTTTTCTTAGTGTTCTTTTCTTTTTATGAAGACCCATTAATATCCCTGCAATACCTCCAAGTAAAACTCTCGCAATCGCTATTAATAAGGTTCCGAGCACTGTATACTTTGCACCGTGAAGCATTAGTGTCAAAATATCGTATCCCCATTTATCTGTTCCGAATTTAAATTCCTGTGATGGCGGGAATGGAGAGGAAACCAATTGCTGGCCTTCTGCAGTCTGGGTATATCCAATCTTCTTATTGTAGTCAACTTCATATGGAGCAATCAGTGGGCCTATTAATGAAATCAGAATAAAACCACCAAATAAAAGGACACCAAGGACTAACTTTATATTCATACTCTTAAGCATGCCTCAGAATCCTCTCTATGATAGATATGAACAGTTTATATGTATAGAAAACGGAAGTATAAAGCAGCATTATGCTTATTAAGCAAAGAACAACTAAATTGTACTGATATCCAAACTTCACTTGAATTTGAAACAGCATAGTTGTAACTCCCCTGGTATTGTACAGATATTCAACCACAAAAAGATTACTGATCATGATTCCTGTAATTTTTTTCAAATCCGCCTTTAAATAGGGAAGGACATTGGTTGTTACATGAAATAAATATATTCTCGGCTTGCTTAACCCTTTTCCTATTGCGGTTAGTATATAATCCTCCGATATCACTTCATGTGTATGTTCATTCAGTGCCCTTATTAAGTAAATAAGGGGGATAAGAACAAGAGTAACAATCGGAAGAAATAATGCCGGGTCGTCCATGCTGAGCGAAGCTACCTTCACAGTCTTGATCCCTGTAGTTTTATAAATAAAGTTTACTAGTAATTGCATTAGTAAAATAAAGATAAAGTCAGGGATCATCCCCAGAAAACTCAATGTGCCGTTCAGGTACTTGACACTCGTCTTCCAAAACCATATTCCAAACAGAAAAGATAAAGTAATCACAATCAATCCAGACGAGGTTAAATAAAAATAAGACGATTTAAAATAGGCAACAATATCAGCTGGAAAAAACCTTGTATTGCTACCAGTTTTATAATAAAAAGCGTCCAATGAAAAAATTCCTGCTATAAAGTCTTTTATTAGAATTACAATCTGTTGGGGGTGAAATATAATTTGTTGTTGAGACTGTAAGGGATCCCCTGTATTATGGAAAACCAAAGGAATTGCAGCTAATATGAGCAATAGAAAAAAACCGATAAGTTGCTTGATTAAACTTTTAAAAGAATACAACTCAACTTTTCTCCTTTTAAAATTGAGATTCTTGAAGTTATTCTCCAAAGACTTCTACAATCCTTTTATTTGTCATTTCAGATTCTGCAAACAACCCTTAAGCTAAACAAAAAAGCCGCCTGGTTCGGCAGCTGGTCTTGATCTAAGCACTGGTATATTTAGCTAGAAGTTATGCTTATTGAGTTAATTTTTCTTTGAAGATCTGTTTGAAATACGGTTTAAAATCAATTTCAATACTTTGTTGAGAGTCCTCATTAATGACTGTTAATAGTATACTGGCACATTCTTTTTTATCTGCTGTAATTTCAAATTTTTTGACCCGTTTTAGGTCTAAAATTGATATCAATCTATTTGAAATACGTTGAGTTACTTGTATTTTAACTTCACCATAGGAAGGGGAAAGCTTAACAATAAAGTCCTCCTCTCCATTAGAGAATCGGTATGTGGTTTCATTATAATAGAATGGTAAGTCTTTTGAAGTAGTATCTAATAATGTTGGTTCACATTCAAATAAAGAAAGAAAGTCGTTCTCTTCTGGAAATTTAGGCATTTTACTATCACCCTTTTTATCACTATTTTAACATTTCTACTTCAACAAACCTGCCCCTTTAATTCAAAAAGGAATTCAACAAAAAAGGCGTTAATCCTCCCCTAGATCAACGCACCCGATAGGTTAATAAAAAGCCTCTCAAGATTTTTTGAAATTACCTGGGATTTTAACGAGAACATAATTTCCAGTCCACATTTGAGTGGTGGCAATTAATATCCTTCCGTCTTTTTCAAAGAACAGACCAGCACCATCTCTTTCTTTAAATTCCCATCCATTTGAACTAATCATTTGTTTTATATTTTCATCAGCAATCGAAACACCTTGGTTCTCACTACTTGTGATATACCAAATAGAATCGCCTTCTACTGCAATTTCTGCTATTTTACTTTCCGATTCTTTCAGTATATCAATCGCTTCTTTTGCAGACGTATCAGCTATCGGAAGAGAAGGGTAATGCAATTTATTTACAAATACGAACACTGCAATAACGGCTATAAATAAACCTAAAATCATTCCACCCTTTTTCAATTCATTACCTCCTTTCTAACAAGACGCTTATCACTTATCATAAGTTCCTAAGCATTTGAACTTACCTTTGGATTAGCTTCTTCAACAAACTTGTCCCTTTAGTTGAACAAGAAATCATTCTTTAACCACTTTCCCTATTATTTCTTCTCGACTTTAAGAACCTTTATTTTGGCAGGATGTGATTCCAAAACTTCACCGAACCAAACCTTCATTTTTTGACCGTCTATATACGGGGAAAAAGAAAATGGAACACTATCTAATTTATAAATTCCTCCATAGCTTCGGATGAATTCTTGATTTGATTGTTCCTTAGCAGTTTTAACATCAAAATCCTCATCTGTAATCAAATACCATACTCCTTCTTTATTTAAGATATATCCTTCTACTGTCATTTTTTCATTTGCACCGATTTTATTAACGAGGTCACCAAGGATAATAATTGCAAATAGAATTACCAAAAGTATCACTAGTTTTTCATAGCTAACCCATTTATTCACTCCCTTGATTTCAATTATATGAGTATTTCAACTCCTATCCTTAGATTCCTCTTTTACTAAACAGCCCCTTTATTTTAATACTTCATCTTCATTATTTTCATAACAACTTATTATAAAGGGGACCTTCAGTTCTGAAATTGGTTCAAAAGCCACGTTGCATTGTCCTTCGAAATATACGGCAATGTCTAAATAATTGTCTTCTGCACCACATTGTATTATGGTACTTATACCCGCACCAACTTTTTTCACAATCCACTTCAAGCCTGCTTCTCCGTCATCACTACTAGACAAACTTTTCGGTGGACAAAAAATTGCACACTCAAAATCTTTTCAAGATAGTATCCAACCTGTTTTCTTTTCTAATAATGCAGGTGAGAAAATTTCCCCATGCATTACAAATTTATACGTCCATTCGAATTGTCATTTATTTTCCCCAAAGTATAATTCTGAGGTTAAAAATTCTATATTAGTTGAAGTAATCCTTTTTCAACTAAATGCCCCGTTTGTTTAAAAAGAAAGGCTTTGTTAAATAGTATTGTTGTTTTTCAGGCAAAAAATATGGGAACGTCTGATTTGGACGTTCCCGTTCATATTCCGTTAAAGGACCCGTTAATGAAATAAGGTAATTTATTGTAATCTTACCAATGTACTTGAAGTTTATTACCATTTGGGTCATAAAAGTGGAAAAAGGCATGACCATTATCTTCTTTTATATCCTCGACCTTAACTTGATTATCAATTAAGTGTTGATGAAATTTAGATAATTCTGGACTTGTAAAGCCAATGCTAAATTCTTGTTCATTATCAATTGTAAAATGTGCAAATGTTTCATCTTCGGTAGGAACTAAGATAAGTAAGAAAGGTCCTTCATTTACTTTTAAAATTGCAAGTTCCTCAGTATTGTTTAGTAACTGGAGCCCTAATATATCTCTATACCATTGTGCAGACAGTTCTAAATCTTTTACGGGAATTCTAATATAATGTACTTGTTCAATAAATGATTTACCCATAGCCTTCTCTCCTTTATTTAATCCGGTAAATCAAATAGTTCCCTTTCTATATACCTTTTTCCTTCCGCTTATTGAATTAACCTGCCCCTTTACTTGAATAAGAAAAAGCCACCTTACTTGGCAGCTGTTCTTGAAATAAAACTCACCATTAGATGAATAAAGTATCTAAATTGATTAAAACATTCTGTTTTAGATAATTATACTGTTTATCATTAGTATCTTTATATGCTTCTTCTCTATTTGAAGGAATATCCATATATAAGATGTCTTCTATAAATTGAGAAGCTGTAAAGTCCTGTCGTCTTCCATTAATAATATTATAAAAATGCCATCCATCAGGTAATTTAGTTTTCTTTATTTCTCCACCTAATAGATCATTTACTACTAATGTGGTTACACCACATTGCCCCTTTGCAGGATTATACTTACTCCATTTTGAACTTGATTCTAAAGACCAAGATTTAGACAAAGCATTCATTATTTGTTCTATTTTAAACGTGTTATTCTCCATAAAAGACCCTTCTCTTACATCTAAATACTTATCTTAATTCTAATTAACCAGACCTGCCCCGTTAGTATAACAAGAACCAGAACTACCGTAGATAACCTCCATTATTAATATCGAACGTTGCGCCTGTATAATGTTTGGCATTATCTGATAATAAGAAGATAACAGTATCAGCCACATCTTCAGGCAGGACAGGCGTGTCGATGAGTTGATGACCTAAATACTCCTCTTTTCTCCAATTAGGTATCATACCCATCATTGGCGTATTAACCATCGTAGGAGCAACAGCATTAACCCGGATGTATGGTGAGAAATTCATGGCACAGCTTTTAGTTAAACCTAGTATGGCAGCTTTTGATAACCCATAAATTGCATCTGAGCTGCCCTCCATGCCTGACACTGAAGACATATTTATGATGACTCCCTTACGATGGCTTTGGAACAACTTTTTGCCGAACATTTGTGAGAAATAAATAAATCCCTTAACGTTTATATCTAAGACTTTATCAATTTCATCTACTTGATAATCCAATATATTTTTCGCCAAATAAATCCCCGCGTTATTAACTAAACCATCTACATCAGAATGTTCTGCTTCAACATATACAAAAAATTTAGCGACCTCTTCATAGTTACTTACATCTAATTGATATGTATGTAGATCAGAGCGATCATCCATTGACCGTTTCATTTCATATAAGGAATGTTCATTAATATCGCATGCAATAACTGAAGCACCCTCATGTAGGCATTGCTTGACAACTTCTTTTCCTATCCCAGAGGCCGCACCTGTTACGATTATTTTTCTATTTTTGAGCACTTATCAAAACTCCTCACTCTATTTATTACTCCAATTAACTAAGTTTTATCAAGAGCGTTACTCTTTTACCTTATTGTACTAACCTCCCCTTTTGTTAATTAAGAAAAAAGCCGCCTGATCAGCAGCTGAACTAATTATTCTCAATTAACTTTTTTATCGCACAGACTACCACTTCCGGTTCATCATTTTGTATATAGTGAGCACTGTTTTCAGCAATTACCAATTCTCCATCAGAGGATATTTCAAGAATTTCTTTCTGCATTTCATTCCATAAATTTTGCGATTCCACAGAATAATGAGCTTTCTTACCCGCTGAAAGAACAATTAATGGTACATTTAATTTTTGTCTAGTGTCTTTCAACTGCTTTAGGCTTTCCATAAATTCATCATAATTTCCTTCGTAAACGAATTGCTTGTTATATGCTTGTTGAAAATCTTGTGACATAGTAGGGAGAAATCGTTCTCTGTAATCTTCGGGAGTAGAGTCAATCAAGACTAGTCCACAAACTTCATTTGGATATTCTGTAGCAAACATCCGCATATTTACTCCACCAAATGAATGACCTGCTAATATGTAGGGAGGTTTAATCTTGGCTTCACTAAGCAGTTCCTTTAATTCTTTTACCATTTCACGGCTGGTTCTGGGATTAGAACTTGATTCACTTTTCCCAAGTCCAGCTCTATCATAAATTAGTACACTAGAGAGCATTGAAATCTCCCTTAATACTGAATTCCAGGCCTTAGAAAAGTCTCCATATCCAGCATCCATTATGACTGTTGGCTTTCCTTTATTTTCTCCCACCAATTTAGCATATAGTTTACATTTACTTATATGTATAAACATCTCCTTATCCATTGGTTCATTCCTCTCGTTTTGCCAACTATCCTTAGTTAAAATTTAACATTATTAAAAACTCTTATTCAAAAAACCTGCCCCGTTTGTTCAATTTAAAAAAGCCGCCAATTGGCAGCTGAATCTTAAAAGTAAGGCAACCGTTTGTTTAAGTACATTAATTCACAAACTCAAAAATATTTTCAGTTATTAAAGGAATACTAATTGATTGCCACTTTGCCAAATAAGTAACTAGATAATGAAGAAACCTCGCTAACTTTACTTTCTAACAGTATATTATGTTCTAATCAGAAGGAAATTCAATAAAAAATATATCGTGTCACTCGAAAACTTCTAATTCATCGAATAAACAGTAATATCTACCGTAACATAACAAAATCAAATTAAGTATTCCTCTAATTTACTGGTTACTGAACTATTAAGTGAAATGACATCTATATCTTCAGTGAGTAGCTTTAAGCAATTATTAAAGTTGTTATAATTACAATAGAATTCCTCATTCTTGGCGTCTTTTGCAAATGGATTGTCGTTCCTTGCTAATTACAGAAAGACAATATATAAGTAAAATGAAATAACTATCCCGTTAACAGAGCTGGCTGTAATGTGCTGATAGATAGAGAGGTGTAATAGGAATGACTATAAATTCTCGTATTAGAATACCGGATGGACTTTGGAGGGGGCTAAAAAAACTTGGAATTAATGCTCATGATTTGGTTCGGAAATCAAAATTGCCTCTTACTGTAATAACTGAACAAGTTGTCACTGTTGACCAATATTACGCATTATGGCAAGCATATTCCGATATCATCGGTGACATGGAAGTTGGAATGCTGCAACTTCCGACAGTATTTGAAACAACGCAGTATCCCCCGTCTGTACTGGCAGCTTACCATGCCCGCGATTATCGGGATGCTCTTGAAAGAATGGCTCGGTACAAAGAAATGTGTCCACCTGAAAAATTACGCATTATGGAGGAAGACACAAATTGTGTAATTGAACTGGAATGGTTTGATACGGAGCATGCGGGACCACCCCTACTTGTTGGGACCACTCTCGCGTTTTTATTGGAACTTGGACGACGAGGCACCGGTTATTCTATAAAAGCGGAATTAGTGGAATTTACACATTCATCTGGTCAAGTACAGGCGCTTGAAGAATACTTTGGCTGCCCTATCCACATTGGAGCAGAACGTAATAGTCTTACATTGCAAAGTGATGACCTTAATCGCCCTTTTACTTCCTACAACGCTGACTTACTGGAGATCTTAACACCAGTATTGGAGCAAACATTAGAGGAACAGCGACACAGTCACTCCATAACGGAGATAGTTAAGTGGATATTGAAACGCAATTTAACAGGAGAACGACTCGACATACAAGATGTAGCAAGTGAGCTCGGCATGAGCGAACGAACCTTACAGCGCCAGCTTACTAATGAAGAGACCAGTTTTAAGGAGCTGCTTAAGGAAGCCCGTCATGAACAGTCAAGACAGTACTTGGCTAATCCTAATCTAGATATTAAAGAAGTGGCATTTCTTGTTGGATATAAAGATCAGAGCTCGTTTTATCGAGCCTTCCGTAGCTGGGAAGGTATGACCCCTTTAAATTGGCGCGCTGAATATGCACTTATAAACGAACTAAGTTGATAACCAGCTTAAAGGAGAATGTATCTTGGAAATGGAATTATTGAAAAAAACCGCTTTAGTTACAGGCTCAACAAAAGGCATAGGTAAAGCAATAGCGAAAGAATTGGCTAAAGAAGGAGTTAATATTCTCATAAATGGACGCAATTATGAGGAGGTAGAACGAACTGTACAGGAAATCAAATCAGAATTCCCGCTAACTTCTCCTCAAAATGCTGCAGCCGATATTGTGGATGTTCAACAAAGAGAGGAATTATTTAAAAAATTCCCGAATGTAGACATTTTAGTTAACAATATGGGTATTTACGAAATCATGCAATACGAGGATGTTACGGATGAACTATGGCAAAAATACTTCGAAACTAACGTATTAGCCGCAAATGGATTATGTAAACATTATCTGCCAAAAATGCTGGACAATAATGATGGCCGCATCATCTTTATTGCAAGTGAAGAAGCAGTAATGCCCTCCGGACAAATGCCTCAGTATTGTATGACAAAATCAATGCTGCTATCATTGGCAAAAAGCTTGTCTATACTAACAAAAGGAACAGAAGTTACCGTCAATACGATTATGCCGGGACCAACACTTTCTGAAAATGTCCAGGATATAATTGAGGGTATTTACAGAAATGAAAACATAACCTTTTCAGAAAAAGAAAAACAATTCATGGTCAATAATCTGCCACAATCTGAAATACAGCGATTTATCAGACCGTTTGAAATAGGAAGACTAGTTGCATTCTTATGCAGTCCCTATGCATCTGCATTTAAAGGCTCACCAATCCGTATGGATGGAGGAATGGTCCCGACCATTTTTTAATTTAAAAAGCGGCCAGGAGGAGAATTTTAATATTATAACATAGGTTACGAGTGGCCTATTTAATTTGTTATAACTCTCGTGCAGTACTTACCTTTGAAGTAAACTTCCGAATTTATATGAGCTTTCAAAGTTCACGGCAAAGTTCGGAGCGTTTACTTTTACTAACCCTTTACCTAAAAAAAGGCCTCGTATGGATTCTTTCAATGCCTTTATAATGGTTTCGCAGCGTACCTCCTAACGCAATTTTCCCCTAGAGATGCTCATTTAATTTGTTATAACCATATCATTAGACGTTTTCTAAATATAAATATTATTCTATATTCTTCTCGAGTGCTAAAATTCCCATAATTCGCTCTCCGTAATATTGAGGTATCTATTCCTACTTTTACTGGATATAACATTATCCTTCTTGTGCTAAACTGTCCGTTTTGTTGAATAAAAAAAGCTGCCCAATTCGGCAGCTAATCTCGAATATAAGCATCCTTAAGTTGAATCACCACCTTCTCCGTCTTTTGCCATTTCCAAATAAGCGGCGGTCATCATTTTAATGCTATTTAACTTCTGACTCATCTAAGGCAATGATTTTTTCTTTTGTATTCTAAATCCATCATAAATTATCTCTTTAGTTCTAATTGAAAGTATAATAAGTTCGCTATAAAGGGTAGCGTCAGGAAAACAACGTTAAGGAATTTTCAATATTAAAAAACCTAATTTTTCAGCATTAAATGAGAAATTAGGTTTTTTTATTAATAGAAAAAGACTTATAAGTATTTATCACGAATCACTTTCATATGGTGTAACTCGTGCCCGGCAATGCCATATGCAATGGTACCTACCGAAACTGGGCTGTTCATTACAGTTCCATTACGAACCCACGCTGCATCATCAATGGTTGAAATAAGGCTTAAAGTGTTGGAGCGTATCGTGTCTAAACCAGCTAGTAACTGCTCCCAGGATAATTTGTTGAAGTTTGCCGCAGAAACGTATTGATCCTGATCCATTGCTGGGAGTGGTGCACTTTCATTTCGTGCAATGGCAAGCAATCGATACGACATCACACGTTCCGAGTCGGTCATATGCCCAATCACTTCTTTTAAAGTCCATTTCCCTGGTGCGTACGCCTTCCTTGCTGACTCCTCTGATACGCTGCTTAAGAGGGTAATGGTCTTTGTTCGTTGCTTACTAAGTATTTCTTCAATATCTCCATCTGGCACAAGACTAACATACCTATCATGCTCTGGATTTTCAATAAATAATGGTCGTGGACGCACAAGAATCCTCCCCATCGGAATAGTTATTTATGGTTCTAGGCTAATATTCGACTGTCAAAAAGATATGTCCTTTATTTTTGATATTTAATTTCATTACCGCAAAATAATTGCAAATTAAACAACTTTATTATCTCTGTACAAATGATTTATGCAGTTAACATAATAATAATGGATTAATTCACCTTTTATTCCACTAACCTGCCCCTTTAGCACAATAGAAAAAGCTGCCCGAAATGACAGCTGAGAGATTCAATTTAAAGATCCATTTGTTCGAGAAAAAGTGGTTAAAAATCAAATTGGCAATATAGCCAATCTATTGCATCTTTAAAATTCTCTGCGATGTAATCAATGTCTAGATCTTTAATTTTGTCATAGTATTCGTTCAATGCTGAATGACCTGCACCTGTTTTTACAAGTATTTTAAAACAATTAGCATTAGAAGCAGCTAGCATATCACTCCATCTGTCACCTATAACAACACATTTTTCTAAGTTTAATTTATATTTTTCTGCACCCTCAATCAGCATACCTGTGTTAGGTTTTCTACAATTACAACCCTCACTTTGACTATGAGGACAAATAAAAATATCATCAAAACCAAATTTAGTTAGTTCTTCAATGAATTCTGGTAAGATTGCTTTTCCTTCTGATATTCCTGGTTGATTTGTAAATGAGAATACTTTTATCCCTTCTCTCTTCAATTTCCTAATTAGTTCTTGAGAATAGGAAAACAATTCAAATGTTCCTGGATAGTGTACAGTGTCATCACCACCAATTGTTCCATCACGGTCTAAAAATATTGCTTCTATTTTACGATTTTTATTCATCAGTATGAACCCCTTACCAATTCTCTTGAACCAAATTATGACCCCACTCAAGGAATTATCAATTCTTTTTTCCATTTATTAGTTCATTCTACATTTCTATTGAGCAAACCTGCCCGGTTAGTCGAATAAGAAAAAAGAGCTGCCGATCCAAATTGATCTTCAACTCTTGCACCCTTTAGTTGACCAAGGGCGATTCAAATTATTTGCTCATTATACACGCTAATTGGGTGTATTTTCTCTTGTAATAAGTTATTAATTATTTGCTTTATTACACTGGGTTCTCGCAGGTCTTTGTTTTGAAATGTTACAAGTTCATTTACTTTTATCCACTTGCTTTCAGAAATTACATTTTCTTCGAGATTTAGGGAGCCCCCTGTAACCTCACCAACAAAATGAAATAAAATAACTTGATCGTTTGTACTACTAACAAAATTATATACTCCAGTAGTTCCAATCAGTTTTACTTCAAACCCTGTTTCCTCTTTAACTTCCCTCTGAGCTGAATAAATAATGTCCTCACCGTTTTCGATATGACCACCTGGAAAGTTCCACTTATCAATAGCAGTAGGTTTATTCTCTTTTATAATCAAGACTTTATCGTCATTAAAAATTGACACACTTGCTACTAGAACAATTCCATCTTGCGACATTTGATTCTCCCCATTTCCCTTTTATAGTTACAGTGATCTCTTTACCTGTTTTGCTTTCTTTCACTAACCTGCTTCTTTAGTTCAATAAAGCAACTATATCGAGTTAATAACCGAAGTCCATGCTGAAGAAGTTGGTTCAATAATTTTAAAGTGGTCTATATCTGGGAGAATAACTATCTTTACATTTTCCCCCTTTTCAACAGCACTTTTGTAATAATCCTTACTTAATTCTACTGGAACATGTCGATCCATTTCACCATGTATTAATACTTGTTCAACATTCATTGGCAATAATTCAGCTGGAGAAGATAATTTATAACGCTTAGGGACTTCTTCAGGGGACCCTCTAATAGTGCAGCTATGTGACTCTTTATTTTCCTTTGTTCATGTATATTCCACATCTTTACTAAGTCTGTAACTCCTGCTAAGCTAATCACTTTTTGAATAGAAACACTAAGTGGCAACTGGATCTTAAGGTAATGCACCGTTTTGTTTAAGTGCATTTTTCACAATCTATTCAACCTTGACTCGTTAGAAAATAGTAATTTTTATCCGCCACTATATCTGTTCACTCAGTATTTATTGTGATTTAGTTGTTTATTATTGGAATCAATTTCTTATTTTCTATTGGTGAAGATAGTACTATTAATGTGGTTGAATCTCCGTAGGTACCCATCTCGTTAATTGCAACCTCTAGCGACTGAAGTGTTTCAGTAACTACTTTTACCAAAAAGTTATATTCACCGCTTATTCTATGTAATTCTACTACTTCATTTGAATTATTACAGAAGTCCACAAAGTTTTCACAGCTCTTAGTATGGAATAACAGAAAGGTTGTTATAGGTTTGTTTATTTTTTCTGGCCTTACAATAGCACGATAGTGATCAATAATTCCCTTTTCCTCCATTCTTCGTACTCTCTCGGTAACTGCCGGCTGAGAGAGAGCTACCTCTTTCCCCAGTTCCGTCATGGATATTCTTCCTTTCTCCTGTAATACCAAAAGAATTTCTTTATCCAGTTTATCCATAATGATCCCCACCTTTAATTTCTAAGTAAAATATTTAAAATAAAATTAATTTAAAACTAATTAAGACATTTTAACTGAAATTTTCTATATAACTTCTTTTTAAAATTATATAAGATTATTTACGAAGTTAATACTTCTATAAAGGAGTTAAGGCAAATTGGAAAACACTGAGTTATTAAAATCAATTAATATCGGTAACTGGTACTTGAAAACAAAAATTGTGATGGCTCCAATGACACGAAGTTTTGCAAATAACAATACAGGTACTGTTGGTAATGATATTGTCACCTACTATCGCAAAAGAGCTAAAGATGGTATTGGTCTCATTATTACAGAAGGTATTAACCCTTCCCCTAGAGGCAAAGGAACTTTTGGTGTTCCTGGCCTATACACAACAAGCCAAGTAGATGCTTGGAGGAAAGTAACTGAAGCTGTTCATGAGGAAGGAGGAAATATTGTGGCACAGCTTTGGCATGTAGGAAGATTAACACATCACGAACTGACTGGAGGACTCCCACCACAAGCACCTTCCGTTATAAAGGCTGATGGTTTAGTTCACCGATTGAGAAAACCTTATGAGACACCTGAAGAAATGTCTTTGAATGATATAAAAAATGTCATCCAAGAATATGCTATGGCTGCTAGAAACGCAATTAAGGCTGGATTTGATGGAGTTGAAATACATGGAGCTCATGGTTACTTAATTGATCAATTTAATTCTGAAGTTACCAATAAACGGACTGATGAGTATGGTGGGGATATATTGAACAGGTTATTATTTATGAAGGAAGTATTACATGCGGTTATTCAAGAGGTCGGCCAAGATAGAACTATTATTAGATTTTCTGAAATAAAAGATGATATCCCCGGTTATAAGTGGACCAATCCTGAAGTGAATATAAAGGCTTTAGTTCAAGTGTTTAAAGAAGTGGGAATTCAAATTATACACCCCTCAACAAATAATTTTACTGAAAAAATGGCTAGTGGCATGACTTTTCATCAACTAGTGAGGAAACATTGGGATGGTATTATTATTGGGGTGGGAAATCTAAATACAGAGATTGCTTCTAAGGCGATTAAGGATGGTACAATTGACCTTGCTGCCTTTGGACGCCCTCTACTAGCTAATCCTGATTTTGTTCATAAGATAAAAGAAGGACACCCTATTAAACCCTATCAAGCAGCAATAGATTTAAAATACTTGAAATAGGAAACCTTAATCATTTCGTTGGGCTACTATTATTGTTCAGCAAAATGGTTATTATACTATAAACAAATTTATTAAAATTTTTCTTGTTCAGTAAAAGGAACCGTTATGTAAAAGATTTGGTTAAATAAGAAAAAGCTGCCTTACTTGGCAGCTAATCTTGAGCATAAGCACCATTAGATTAAGTACAAGTATTGACAAAGTCGTTAAAGAGATAAAAAAAGGCAGCTTCTCTGCATCTATCTATATTCTCAAAAACCATTGCTGCAGTGGCCGGTTCTTTTTTAACGGGTTTTCTTTGTCTTAGGAATTAGGAGAGGAGTTTTCCGCTATAGAGTCAGAACTTCTATTTTTCAGAATTTCATTGATTTCGCCAACATCGCCTTTGGCATTTATTATTTCAAATATCTGATTCAGTCCTTCGCTAGTTTCCTGCTCATTGTCTTTCATTCGAATCCCTCCTTTTAGAATTCATTCATTATAGGTTTTCCAACTTTACCTTTTATATCCAGAGCGAATACTATTTTTCAACTCACTTCACAATAGAAACCCATAATTGCTTTGGAAGTTACCTGCCCATTTATAAATAGGAATGAAGATGTTTGTCTTTATTGCTGCACTCTTTGTATTTAATTATTAATAATGAAAATGCTCCTACTACTAAGGAAGATAAAAGCAGCCTTATCATATCGGCTCTAGATGCAGATCATAATGAATTTGATTTATTTTTCTGTATTTTTATGGATGCAGCAAAGAGGGAAAATGCTATCAAAGCAAATTGCTAACAAAGATTTGGAACAATATAGATATGCCATAACTAAAAGAACTTTGGAGGAAATTGTGGCAGAGCTGTTCTATTTCAATATATGATTAGCTTAAGAATACCTTTTCTATAAATAATTCCTGGCAATTCCCAAACATCTCCATTTCATTTAAAATTGTTTTTCTCCATATGCTTTAATAATCCTGTAAAATCTCACCCATAAACTTTGGACCACCAAATAAATAACAAAAGAATAATAGCTGTTATATCCATTCTGATAGTGAAAGATCCCTATGTACTCAGAAAATAGCTCTATCCCAACACTTATAAACGCCCATCCCAAAATGAATAACAGAGATAAATTTGGCTTTATATTAAAGAAGTCATATCACTAGTGTTGCGTTAATTTAATTTGACTATTGGAAATACTTAAAATGTTCAATTTTATTATTTTGTGCAAAGAAAAAGTCCTTTATAATGGATAAGTCAGGTGGTAACCCGTCCAAATCCACTATAAAAGGACATACGCATGGACAAGATTACACGAAAAAATTCATTTGGACAATGGTTTTCACCAATAAACCTTCAATTATTTGAAGAACAGGTGAAAACGATGAAATTAGATTACTATACGAAAAAACTAACGACTGAGTCATTCCTTAAATTACTACTTTTTGCGCAACTACAAGAAATCGAAAGTCTGCATGCACTAAGCGATAGTCTATTCGATGACCAGCTTCAAAAAGGAATCGACCTTGATTCTATCAGTATTTCTCAGCTGTCACGCCGATTGAATGGGATGAATCCAGATATATTCCAAAGGCTTTTCCTTGATTTAGTATCACAAATTCATACCAAAACGTACTATACGAAACTTGTGATGCCGTTAAAAATTATTGATTCAAGCACGCTGCCACTCAATTTAACCAATCATAAATGGGCAAAATTTCGCAAAACAAAGGCGGGAGTAAAGTTGCATCTCCGTCTTGTGTTTATGGAAAAAGGTACTTCCTATCCTGAAAAAGCCGTTATGACAACTGCAAAAGAACATGACCGTGGTCAGCTTGAAATCATGGTGGATGACAAGGAATGCATGTATGTGTTTGATCGTGGCTATCTAGACTACGAGCGCTTTGATCGCATGACTGATGATGGCTACTTTTTTCTTTCCAGACTACGTAAAAATGCAGTCATACGGGAAGTTTTCGATTTTAACCTACCAGAGAAAGCGGCTGTTTTGTCAGACCAAATGGTATTGATTGGTACGACTCAAAACCGTGCTGAAAATTACTTTCGCCTTCTAAAAGTGATGGATTCAAAAGGAAATGAACTCCAGCTTATTACGAATCGTTTTGATTTGAGTGCCGAAGAAATTTCGGAGATGTACAAATCTCGCTGGGCAATTGAGCTATTTTTTAAGTGGATTAAACAACATCTCAGCATCAAAAAATTCTACGGTCAAAGCGAATGGGCAGTTCAAAATCAAGTGTTTATCGCACTGATTGTTTTTTGCCTACATGTTCTCGTACAAATCGAAACAAAAAGTAAGCGAAAAACCTTACAAATTAGCCGTTATTTAAGGGCTGCATTGTGGAAACCAGCGAATATCTGGCTTCGAAAGATTGAAGGAAAAGCCATCCCTTAAATAAACAAATTGTCGTTGTCGCACAGGTCTAATTGTAAATAAAATCCAAATGGATGGAGCCACCTTTAATAGGGTATTTACCTTTTTGGCTCTAATCAAGAAAGATGATTAAACTGAAAATTATGACATTATTTATACAACACTAGTGAAGTCATATATATAAAAGAATAGATAGCTGAATGGTGCATACATCACATGAGATAAAAAATCCATCAATTGAAAGGAAGAATTATCATTAATATCATAATAACTAACTGGCAGCACACTTAAAATGTGATCGAAAAAGAAACCAGTAAACACGCCACATAAAAGGTACACACAGGTTGTCTTATTTGTAAAACGTTTTGGCAGTTTTAACACCACTAAAGTTCCAACAATGAGCGAAATGACGATAAACCACTCATTAGCATTAAAATTATGATCATAATAACGAATTCCATTCATGTTTTTTTAAATTCTCCTTTTTCCAGGCAAACAAACCAGCGGGCTATCAACCATACTAAGGCAATAGATACCACATACATAAGAGCAGAGTACAATTGATTCCACCTTTGGAAAGTAATGAGGCCAGCCCACAAATATATCCGGTCTCCCAAGCATAGGGAGATTACGATTGTGGCTGATAAAACCCATCGCCATTTTGCTTTCATGTGCGAATTTAGTATGCATACTGACAAAAGAATTTGAAAAGGTATCACAATAAAGCGGCAAATATAAATCGCGAAAGACCCTTCCACACTTCGGGTGACTGGAACCCAGTGCAGATTGACATCAAGTATGGTGAATTGGGTAATAGTTAATATTCCGATGATGAAGTACAAAAAAACCATCTCAGTAAGAGTAAATCCTTTGGGAACAATAGCGAATACAATCATTACTAACCAGGCAAACATTGCTAAAACAGCGATTGACATAGTGATCATCCTTTAAATAGCTGTCAGATACATGTATTATTCCCAAAAGCCATACCAACATTTACAAATATAAAAAAACAAGAGCGATACACTCTATTCCCTCCTTTACTAGCCTGCCCTTTTAATTAGACAAGAAAAATAGCCGCCTATTGGCAGCTTGATGTAAAAGTTTAATTCCATGTCTTGTAAGTTGTTATGATTTACGTTTGTGTTTTTCAATAATTATTTTTTTGTTAAGTATTCTAACTTCTCCAACCATAAGCAACCTCATATCCTCTACAATATAATTCGCTAACTCTTCATCAGTAATGTCGTTACCATCAATATCAAGACGAAAATCCTGTCCTTGTAATCCACCGCCATTAGTAAATTCGATTTCAAAGTCGAATATCACTCTTTTATCCATTTTTATCCACCTCGTCTTAGTCTCGGGTTATTATATATATTCTTGTTTAATGAAACCATTACCTTCTTGAACTGCCTGCACCATTTGTACAATAAAAAAAGCCGCCAATTGGCAGCTGGAACTCTATATTAATGCACCCGTTCGTAATATACGAGGCGAATAGGGGTCGTGGAGAGAAAGGATTTCTGACGGACTTTATTAGGAGAAGACCTTTTTAACTATACTGCACCATTTAATGCGAAGAAAGCCCCTCTCCGGCGAGGGGGCTCTCAAAATCATAGCAGTAATTAGGATAACTTGTCTCTATCAGCTGCAGCTGGAGGTTGTTCAAACCATCCTTTCTCAATCATAATTCTTGCAGCATTCTCAACAAAATATGAATTTTTCATAATTGCCTTCAAATAAACCATCCCGATATCATGCCGGCCATTTACAGCCACAGAATTTCCGAAGGATCTAACTTTTATTGAAAACATATCCATCTTATGAAAGAGCATTAACTTATCAGAAAAAGGTGAAAAAGTGGTATTAGTTATTAAGTCATCCAGATAAGGTGGGGAAGGCAAATCTTCATCATGCAGTTTTTGCTTATAATTCTCAATATTATTTGTGGTAAGATCTTTTCCTCGTTCGAACAATTTGCGTATCTTTTCATCCTTTGCTACTTGTGCGAATGCCATAATGAGTGCTTTACTTGTTACATTATTTTCTATGTTATCGTAAAGATGGGTGATTTCCATAGCATGCAAAGGGCGTTTATTTCCAAGATAGCCGTTTAAAAAATCCTTATGAACAAATTCCACTTTTTCTGGAACTGGAATCAATGGGGGTTTACTTATTAGCCCTTTATGCATTAATATTTCTTTGATTTGCTCCATCAAATCCATGGTGGAATCCATACAATGCCTAAAAAATTCTTTTACGTCCTCTCTAAACACAAGAGGTATTGCAATACTGTAAATACTCAATCCAGCTTTTGATGCATACTTCAAGTAGTGGACATAGAATTCATCCAAAAACAGTCTGGGAGCACCTAAATTCACATCCTCTTCCGTAAAACTCTTAGGGATGGGAAATCCATCTTTCTCGAAAATACCTTTAATGGTTTTCATGAATTCTTCTGATAGTTGTAAGGCATTTTCTAATAAGGTCTTAATATGTTTATCATCAACATGCTGCAGAAAGTATTTTAAAATAAATGATGCCATGCTATTTCCCATATAAGTAGCCCAAAGCTTTCCCATTTCTGCTGATGTTAGTTTTTCGGAGGTGTTTGTTTTGTAAGAACTTAATTTAATGGGTTTAATCTTTTTCATGTGAACACCTCCTTTTTTATTTAATATTTCCTCCCTTTAAGTTCATATACTTACTAATATCCATTTCGTTTTTTTAGACATAAAAAGCCCTTCTCAAATGAGAAGGGCTTCCTCCTTTTATTTTTATAACAGTTATTAATTCACCTTACCTTTATTATCTGCTTCGTTTTTTTCAGTTTCCAATCGGCATACTTGCCTTTTATTAGTACCCCTTCAAAAAATCCACCCTATTAGGTATAGCATCATTATTTTCGATTCTCTTTAATGTATCCCAAAAGCATGAGATCGCTTCATTCAGCTCTGTCACAGCCGATATATGAGGAGTGATGATGATATCGTCTCTTCCCCATAACTCGGAAGTCTCTGGCAGCGGTTCTGTTTCAAGAACATCTAACACAGCGTAACGGACTTTTTTGGAATTGAGCGCTTCAATAAGGGATTGCTCGTCCACTGTATGGCCTCTGCCGACATTGATAAAGACCGCTCCGTTTAAATGACTGAAAAACTCACGATTAAATAGCTTACTTGTTTCTTTTGTCAAAGGCAATGTGCTGATAATCCAATCTGCCTCTGCAGCCAGCGTGCTTGCAGAGCTGGTTCTCACCACCTTTTCGAAATAATCCTTTGGTTGCCCGCTTTGAGAGACGCCATAGACGGCGGATCCAAAACTTGAGAATACTCTGGCCGCCTCCTGCCCAATCTCCCCTGTACCATAGATAACAATCGTTTGATCCTTCATCATTTGCGGAGTTTTTGGAGCCCATTCCTTCTCCCTTTGTTTTCCTTCAAAGTAGTGGTGAGCTTGAAGATCTCTTAAAATATAGCTTAAACAATACTCGCTTATTCTTTGTCCAAACGAGCAAACAGTTCTGGTTAGAAGAATCTCATGTCCCTTCCATCCATCAATTTCCAAATAATTATTTACACCCGCATTAAAGGAATGTACCCATTTCATATCGGCCAAGCGGAAGCCACGACACGGCTTGGAACCGACATAGGCATCTGCCCATGATAAATCCTCTTCTGTAATATCAGCAACCTGCTTAAAACGAAAGCTCTGAGATGTATTAGCTGGCAGCTGTTCCTGGAATTCCTTTTCATAGCTTCCTGCAACCAATATATTATGTATGTTCATTCGACTTCCCCCACCCTCTATGTTATTTGCCCCCTGCGATTTTAAGTCATTAGACATTATTTTTCACGCTAAATAGTTAAAGACTTTCCCATGATTAACAGATAGTGCAGTGCAATTATAGTGTTCGGATTATCTCAATACTTCCTTACTCGTTCTGTTGAAGGTAAATAGAAGAAGCCTGCAGGCTCCTCCTCACTTAAAATGACAATCCGATGCTTGCCTTCTGTCACTTAAACGCAGCGTGGCCATGCAATGAACTGTTCTTTTAAACTTATGTAATCCTTTTTCATAAACATTGCTGCTCCTTGATTTTTTTATTTCATTTTAACACGAGAACTTACATCCGTTATCTTGTTCCGATTTGTTCCCTGCCTAATTTGGTACTAATAGCCAGTTCTAATCATATTCTTATAAAAGAAAAAAAATGAAGGGGTGCAAAGTCAATTGATAAAAGTTAAGGTTGGTTTACGGCCCATTGCCAGTAAGATAAATTTACCTACTGTTTTGAAAACAGCTATACTTCCTGGTGATTCCAAGGAAAGGCTATTTATTGCAACCCAGGTAGGAGAGATCTTTTACATAAGAGACTCAAGCATCAGGACTTTTTTAGATATTCGCCCTCGAATCCTAAAACTAGGTGCTTCTGGTGGCGGATATGATGAACGGGGATTGCTGGGACTAGCCTTTCATCCCGAATTTTATTATAACGGTCTGTTTTATCTTCATTATTCAGCAGCCGGAGCACAAGGACCGGGTGCACTTTCTGAATCGTTTAATCCTGACCCTTGTGATCCTAAAACTTTTAACCTAAGGTGGATGAATAGGGAAACACAATATGACCATATTGATACAATCGAAGAATGGATTATACAATCCAATGGCGGGCCCCAAAAACGAAGGACTTTACTTAACTTAAGAAGGCCATTTTCAAATCATAATGGGGTCAATAGTTTAAATTTTTCACCAGAAACAGGCAGACTTGTTTTAACAACCGGAGATGGCGGATCAGGCTATGATCCATTTAACTTAAGCCAGGATGATCTGGAGATTGCCGGTAAAATAATTGAAATTGATGTAGATAAGAATACTTATATCATAGATCCCCCTATTGTCACACGCTTTAATGAACTTCCCGCAGCGATTCAGGAAACCCTCACGGTAATGGCCAAAGGGGTTCGCAATATTCCAGGTATTTCATTTCAAAGGGTTTATAATCAGTATATTAAATATGCAGGAAATGTCGGCCAGGATTTGGTCGAGTCGATTTATTCATTTGTTGATTATAAACCCATACCGGTTACTCAGCTTATTCAAGCATCTTTGATGAATTCTGAACCTGACAAGGAAGGATTTATAAACTTTGGCTGGCGGGGCTGGGAAGGTGATTTTCCTGCTTCGATTATAAGAGACTGCACTAATAATCAGAATTTGGATGAGAAGACAATGGCTTTTTACAATGAAGCAGCAGCACTTTCAGCGAGTCGTCTTCAGCCTTTAACTAGTTATTTTCATAAAGATCCCAGACCCGATAAGTTTGGAGGAACTGCACTGACAGGAGTGCAAGTCTATATGGGGAAAAGAATCCCTGCTTTAACAGGAAGCGTTGTGTTTACCGATCTTGCCCGGAAAAAATCACAGCCTCAGGTTAGAGGGGCTTTAGCTTATACCATCATTAGACCTAATGGTAAACAAAATGACTTTAGTGTGATACAAACCGATTATAATTTTGGGTCGCAATCAGCCTATTATGTTAATTTGGGGACGAATCTGAAACAGACCAGATTATATTTAGGGGTTTATGGCTCTATGAAAGTGACTGATTTACATCAAGGCACTGTTTTTGAAATAGTTCCATAAGTATAATGATAGAATTTTGCTTAATCTGATAAATATCTTATATGGATTGCCATCTAAATGAAAACCACTACATGATCATCATTTTTAATCTTTTAATAATGATTAAAGCAATCTCAACCCATAACCAGCTATAAAGGAAAACAAATAAAAAGATACCTCCCGCTGAAAGAAATGAAAAGGAATCAGAGACGGCTGGACCTAAAACTGGAAAGTGAAAAATAAATAGTAAACCCATAATTCCTAGCATTAAAAGGATTGCACCAGCAGCAATAATACTTATTCTCATCCTGAAAAAGGAAAAAGATGCCCCGATGCCAAGCCCTAACAATCCTGTAGTAAAAGGAAAAATAATTAGTTCAGATGGCTGCAGGATCAATAACAACATAATTGTCAGAGAATAGGACATTGCTCCAAATGGAATGGAAAACATGGAACATAACAGAATAGGTGCAGTGGCAAGCGGACTTAAAAAATATCCTATACCTGGCAAGAGGCCGCCAGCAGCCTGCAGAATAGCAGCAATACAGGTAAAAATAGACACTAGAATGAGCTTCATTGTTTTTTTATATTTATTCAATATTTTTTGAAATAGATAAACCTCATCCGTGATAGGCTTTAAAAAATACACCTGTTCACCTCTTCTATAATGGTTATATGTTACCCTACATTATATTTGCATTTTATAGAGGCGGAACAACTTTTTATGATCCATTTGCAGAGGAAAGTTAGCTGTTATGGTGCTATCTGGATAATACTATGCAAATACCTGCAACCATAAAAAAACAAGGGCCTTATTGGCCCCGGTTATTATTTGACTATTACGTTTCCAACCATTCCTTCCTGGAAATGGTACCGGCATATCAGTTCATATGTACCGGGCTGTTTTGGCTTCACGGAAATACTCGTTTCTTTTCCTGGCTGAATCTCGGCGTCAATTCCGAGCTTTTCTACTGTAAAGGTGTGCTCCTTCTTACCTTTATTTTTCAATATTAATGTTGTGGATGTTCCATTCTGAATAGTGATGACCTTCGGATTAAAGTAATCATCGTTCAACTCGACCTCAATCGATTTCCCCTTAGTTGAAACATCGGATTCGGCAAATACGCCGAATGAGCCTGGAGTTGACAAAACCACAAGCATTGCAAACACAAAGGCCAATCCTGTTACCCGCTTTTTCACAGACATTCGCAATCCCTCCTTTCCTAAACCTATTTTTTCTGATTCACAAAATTTTATCACCATAAATTATGTTCAAAAGTGCTTTCTAAAACTGTGAATAGACCAAGATCACTGCAGAAATCCACACTTTAAATAATTTGCTGCCGCTCCTCATAAACGGCTGGGCTCCCAAATCAGCTGGTTCTTTTACGTGCTGGGTGAAGGCTGCTCAAGAGTGTCCTGTGAATTCTCAGTTTGAACGAACATGTTCGCGGTTGGCATTTGTACTTGACTCTTATGAAATAAAGACATTAGTTCAAATCTTACCTGCCTGGACGTTTCAAAATACTCTTCAGGCTTAACCAGGCCAACAATACAAAATTCGTACCCGACATGTTTATGGTTTGGATTTAAGTCTGTAATCCCGATATATTGAAAGGGTTCAACAGCCTCGTCCCCTAGCCTATACAGGCTATGAACTAATTTTTCATTGCAGATCACACTTACTTTCTCTAACAATTCCTTTATTTTTGCTGGATCTTCCTGATAACTTACCGTAATCCGTTCAATAACCCGCATCCAGCCTTTATTAAAATTTTGTATCGCTCTAATCTCTCCATGCGGGATCGTAAGGAGCTTTCCCGACCATTCACGAATTTGCATAAAGCGAATACTTATCTCCTCAATGGTACCTGAACTTGTCCCGTTGAAAGTAACAAAATCGCCGACCCGAAACTCTTTATCCGTTAATCTTGCGAACCCCAAAATAACGTCTTTTAGCATCTGCTGTGCTGCAAAACCGATGACCACACCGGCAATTCCTGCACCTGCAAGAATACCTTTTATATCTACAAATTGACTAATTAGATAAATAACAAGGCTAATCGCAATTCCATACCTAAAAATAGATCGGGTTACACCTTGTATCGTCTGTTCTACCTCTTCATCAAAGAAATTAGACTTCCTAAAGAACCAATCAATCATACGGTTTATGACAAATGAAAAGGTGATGAGAACCAAAGCAAATAGAGTAAATCTTAAAAGTAAAAACTCCCTTATATAATTAAAAAATTCCTCTGTAAAAGTTAGCAGGTCCATCCCAGCCACTCCTTAAAAAGGAACATATCAAGGATCATCTGTTACCTTCTCCTTAAATATCGTTTCCTTAACATATATTTTCTTTATCATTCCCCATTCATCTTCAATAATTTGGCCCAAATAAAAAAGACACGTCCTGTGGAAACGTGACCGTAATGTCAATAATACAGTTAAGCTGCTTACTGTCAGCACAATAGAAAATCGGCCTAAGATGGCAGCTGGATCTGTTTTTTATAGTCATTGCAAATAATAAACCTGCCCCTTTTAACAGGAAAACACCTTAAGACCTTTTTATGATTCATCTATGAATACCGCTCACCCTTGTTCATCTTATCTGCCCTGAAGCTTAATGGTGTCTCCACTCTTGCAGAAACGCCACCGTTTGATTAAGTGAAATATCCACTAAATTGCTCTCCCTTAATAATAACTAGTCCCTTAATGTATAGGGGATACTAAAATATGCCTTCTTTCTAAGGAAGGCGCCCTATAAAGGAATATCATATTTTTTAATGCTCCATATTAAATGCTTCACTATAGATTTTACGCAGCTTAGCTGAGTTATCGTCCCACTTAATTGGTTCACCATTGACGATTTGGACCAATACATCCAGACACCTATGCCATCCTGCCGCTGTATTAACTGCCCATGAATCATCTTTAAAAGTATGGGTAAAGATCATTCGACATCCTTTCCCCTCTTCCTGCAATGAAATGTTAATCAGATCATCAACTTCACGGAAACCAAACAAATATGGCTTTTCTAACTCTGTAATGGTACCCTCATATGTTGTTCCTTCCCCATCATCGAAGGCAATTTTTCCATCCAGTCTGAGATCCATCTCCCCTTTTGCAAAAGGGTACCATTGAGAGAAGGAATTGGGATTTGTAATGACAAGGAAAACATCTTCTGGATTATGGGAAAAAAATCGCTCAAATCTTAAAGCATAACTGCCATTTGACTCATGTAATGCACCAATTTCATTCATCCCTTCATCCTCCTTCTTCTAATCCTTGAGGTTTTGCTAAAACAAATAAAATTAAAAATTTGTATAGGTTCAGAAAAAACATCACTATATTCAGAATTGTTTCTTTTACAAAACATTTTTTTAACTAAAAAAACAATAATCATAAAGTGTTCAACAATCTTGCCCTTTAGTATAAAAAGAACAAAACTGCCTGATCAGCAGCAGTTCTTGAAAAACCTGCCAGTGAAGCTTTTATTCTTTAAATGATAGCCCTTCCTCTTTTAAGGAAGTTCTCATAATAGGTAAGGAAGCTGGTCCAATACCATGAATTTTTAATATTTCTTTTTCAGTGAACTTTGACAGTTTTTTCAAAGTGTCTATTCCTTCGTGAACCAATGCATTCCTTGCAGGAGCGCTGAGCTTCGAAAGGAAGCCACTTTTAGGCTTATTCTCTTTATCACAGATAGGACAGCTTTTACACTCACTGCTTTTGTAAAACTTATGTCCCTTTTCACAAACCCTTAAACTTTTATCTGCTGTCAAAATAATTCCTCCAAACAGTTTCTGATCCAGTATCATATATTATTAATTGTATATTAGATATATAAACTCGACAAAAACTATGAATGGCACTTTTCAACAAATCTGGCCAAGAAAATGAAGGATAACCTTTGTACCTTTACGGCCACTTCTTCGGGTCGTAAGCAAGACTGGAAAACCAGTAGAGAAATCTCCAATCATGGAGACGATGAATTTTACCCAAGTTTTACACCTGACCCAAAATAATAAACCAGAATAGCAGGACCTCCTATATGATCTCAGACAATGATGAGGTTTCCTTCATACGAGAGAAACTGGATGATCCGCCAATGGGGTTAGCTAAATATTAAAATGATAGCCTCCTTATGTCTGTATGGAGGCTGTTTAATTAAAAACCAATTAAAGAGGAACGTTTTCAAAATGTTCAACTGCAGGAAACGGATCATAAAAATGATGCAGCTGTCTTTTCCATTCCTGATACTCTTTCGATTGTCTAAACCCAACTGTATGGGCCTCTAATGATTCCCACTTCACAAGTAATAGATATTTCCCCTTAATTTCCATACATCTCTGCAGCTCGTGAGATATGTACCCTTTCATGGAAGCAATAATTTTTGATGCCTCACGGAATGCTTGTTCATATTCTTCCTCCATCCCTTCTTTTACTTGTAGCATTACTGCTTCTAAAATCATGTAAATTATCCCCTTTCCCTGATTGTTCATTTACTGTATAGTTCCGATTTCTGATTAATGATTACAAGAGAATGTTCTAATTATTTTCCATACTTCATTTATTAAAGGAATGCAGCCCATTAGGATAATAATACAGGTGATTCCTCCATTATAGAAGACTCACCCCTTATGTTGATCAAAGTGAAAATTTCAACTTTCATTAAACCATTTGCGTAATTGATTTATATGAGCCTGATGATACCTGCTATGGTCTGCTATATGCCATATACCCCATTGGATTGTTGCTTGGTTTCCATTTTCATATTCAATTATTCGAGTTAATTGCAAATCTGTTAACTGCTGACATAACGTCTTAATCATATCCATAACATCATCGTATTCTTTAAGCAGCACATCCAGGGGGATTCCATCAAACTGCGGTAATCGGTTGTCTTCATCCAATATTGGTCCATATTTATTCTCCAGATTTAACGGCATTATCTCACCCTTTATTCTAAACACCCAGTTCAGGTCGACCAAAGCTAGATGTCTAAGCAATTGGGCTATGCTGTTATAATTCTGTTTAGGGCCTTTATAATCCAACTCCCTTTGGGACATACCTCCCACGATAGATTTCAGCCGTCGATAATTCCCATCCACCATAGAATAGAGCAGCCCTACAATAGGTTCCATTGTTAGCTCGCCTTTTAAATCTAAAATCATTCAATAATACACCTCTCGTTCTGTTTTTCATAATTTGTTAATATTGGAAATTAATAGACTCACATATTATATTAACCAACCTGTCCCGGTTGTACAAAAGAGAAGGCCATTTGGAAACAGATTGAGGACTTATACGATATACGATCAAATTATTGATTTACTAAAAAAATAAGCAACATCCCAACCGAAGTTGACATGTTGCCAGTTTAATAAATATTGTTTATCCAGCTTCCTGAACATCCTCTTTGCTTTGCTTTTCCTTCCGATTCATTCTAATCTGACCTAGTCCGAGCTGTTTTGCTTCCTGTTTTAAAGATTTTAGCAAGCTGACTGTCATTAACACTAAAATGACTGAGAATGGAAGAGCTGCGATGATCATGGTGTTTTGAAGAGCCTGCAGGCCCCCAGAATAAAGGAGAGCAATCGCAATAATCGAGAGAAGAACTCCCCAAGTTACTTTTATGGGTGTACTTGGATTTTGCGATCCATTCGTTGTCATCATCCCTAGAACAAATGTACCAGAGTCAGCTGATGTCACAAAGAACGTAACAATGATCAAAATGGCTAACAGAGATATTGCCATGCTGAGCGGAAACCCTTCTAACACGCCAAAAAGAGATTCCTCGGGAGATAATGACGAAATCGAAAGCAGCCCTGTAGATTCAGTGAAAATGGCTGTCCCCCCAAAAGTTGTAAACCAAAGGAATCCTATTAGTGACGGAACGAGAAGGACACCTACAACAAACTCACGAATTGTTCGGCCCTTTGAGACTCTGGCAATAAACACACCAACAAATGGAGACCAGGCAATCCACCATGCCCAATAAAAAATCGTCCATCCATTAATCCAGCTGCGTCCCTCTTCATTCAGGGGTGCTATCCTAAAACTCATGTCAATGAAGTTTTGCATATAAGTCCCGATCGTATCGGTGAATAAATTAAGGATAAAAAGTGTCGGTCCAAAGCTAAAGACAATCAAGAAAAGGACAGCCGCAAGCCCCATATTCAAATTGCTTAGCACTTTAATTCCCTTACTTAGACCTGTTAAAGCCGAAATCATAAATAAGACTGTCACAATGAGGATAATAATGGTTTGGTTTGTTATCGTACTAGGTACATCAAAAAGGTAGGACAGTCCCCCGTTGATTTGCATGGCACCGAATCCCAAAGAGGTAGATACCCCTAAAACCGTAGCAATAACCGCAATGACATCAATTGCCTTCCCGACTGCCCCCTCCGCATGTTTTCCAATCAGCGGTCGTAAGGTTCGGCTTATTAAACTCAGCTCCCCTTTTCTGAAAGTAAAATAAGCCAGAGCCATCGCAATCGAACCATAGATAGCCCATGCATGGACCCCATAATGAAAGAAGGTAAATCTCATTGCATCCTTAATTCCCTGATCAGTACCCTCTTGGCCTGTAGGAGAACTTATCATGTAATGGCTAATGGGTTCAAATGTTCCATAGAAAATTAACCCAATCCCGATACCTGCACTAAAAAGCATCGCAAGCCAAGTTGGACGGGAAAACTCAGGCTTATCCTCCTGCTTCCCGAGCTTTATCCGGCCAACTGGACTTACTAATAAATAGAAGCAGACGAACACAAATAGCGAAACAATCACTAGGTAATACCACCCAAAAGAATCCGTAATCACGCCTTGTGTACTGCTCGTGACCTTTTCTAACGACGCTGGCATTGTAATTCCCATAAGAACAAGACCAGCCATTATTGCTAATGATACATAAAAAACAGTTGAAGCATTTTTCATATAAAGTTTTAACTCCCATCTTTGATATATTCGCAGTGGGTTACTTCGAATGGTGAACAAATAAAAATGCAAAACAAACAAAAATATTTTTTGTGAAGTATTACGAAACGCACCCTTAAAAAATTTGCGAAAATTCATTTATTATTATCTTCGTCATTCTTACTAACATAAAATCACCATTGTCCATCTTTTGGGTATTGGAAAAATAGATAGATAGATAAATACGGCAGAGGTATTTTGGTTGTGAATTATTTTACAGGCTTGTTGGGGAATATTTAAATTTTAACAAAATGCGCTAAACCAATCACATACAAAAAAGAGGCTTATTTGGGATTCTAGACTTTCATTCCCTGCTCAGAAAGATTCTATAGGACATAATCTTAATATAACTCCCGAATCCTCTAATAGAGTCCATATTTCAAGAGAGAACAGTTTTCAACGGTTTAAAATCCTGATTTCACACGGCTTAAAACCCTCCTGTCTCCTTCAATACTTTCAAAAGTGATTTTATTGGGAGCACTATAAATAATGTTTGAAGTATTTTTTGCAGATAAGGAAATAATGGATATCGGAATTTCACTATCATTTCCAACTGCCGCTTTTTAACTTAATTAAGAAAAGCCCGCTTTTATGAAAAAATTGGGCTCTTCTTTTCTTATCATTATTTAACAATATACACGGCACCTTACCTTTAATGATGGCCAGTTATTGGGTGAGGAAACTTATGGGTCTTCCAGGATTTTTTTTACATTCCTCTTTCTTGCAGTGTCTATGCTGTATGAATGCACGTGTGAAAGATGGGCCTCTTTCTGATTGAGTATTCCCGCTCATCCAAATTTCAAACTCCATGAATGTACCCCCGATTTTGTCGATATTGTTGAGGTTCAGATTGAATGCAGGAATGGAGTAGTTATTGAGGCTTACATACAATAAACTATACAGGATTGTGACACAGCATCTTGTTTCCGTCAGACTGTCAGCATTGAATCATTTGCTAATTCCCGATGCAATACATCTCCCATGCGCTTCATCCCTTCAATGATTTTCTCTTTAGGCATATTAGAGTAATTTAAACGCAATGTATTTGTTTGTGTGCCATTTGGGAAAAAGGGAGCACCAGGTACACAAGCAACATTGTTTTTCAGGCACTCTGTAAATATATGTGCTGAATCAATGCCCTCTGGAAGCTCAACCCAAATAAATAATCCGCCTTCCGGCCTACTGTAAGATATATTATTGGGGAAAAATTCTTCAATGCAAGATAACATAGCTGTGCATCTTTCTTTATAAACAGCTTTTATTTTATGAATGTGCTCTTCGATATCGTAAAGCTCCATATACTTTGCCGTAATTCTTTGAGCAAAACTATCAGTGTGCAAGTCAGCTGTTTGCTTGAAAGCAACATACTTATCAATGAAAAATGGGTGTGCACAAATCCATCCAAGCCGAAGACCGGGAGTGAAAATCTTCGAGAAAGTGCTTAAATAAATGACTCTGCCTTCTGTGTCAAAATGTTTTACTGGAGGGAGTTCCTTTCCAGCAAATCTTACAGCACCGTAGGGATTATCCTCAACAATCAGCACATCATATTGATTAGCAAGCTCAATCATTCTTTTTCGCCTTTCGAGTTTTAAGGTCCGGCCAGTAGGGTTTTGGAAATCAGGAATCGTATAAATAAATTTTGCATTGGGATGCTCCTGCAGCCTTTTCTCCAGCTCTTCCATCAGCATTCCATCATCATCCATTGCCACTTCAATAAATTGGGCCTTATATGACTTGAATACATTAATGGCAGCTAGATAAGTCGGACTTTCGCAAATAATAGTATCTCCCTCATTGATAAATAATCTTCCAGTAAGGTCGATTGCCTGCTGGGATCCTGATGTAATAAGAACATTTTCAAGGCTAGAGTCAATCCCAGCCATTTTCATTCTCTGACAAATAGCATCTCTCAAAGGAATATATCCTTCAGTCGTACCATATTGAAGGGCAGCCGCACCTTCTTCGTTCAATACAGCACTGCAAGCATCCTTTAAAGGGTCTACAGGAAACAGCTCTGGAGCTGGCAGTCCTCCCGCAAAAGAGATTACTTCTGGTCTTTCTGTTACTTTTAATATTTCACGTGTCTCAGAAGATGTTACAAATCGAGCTCTCTCAGCAAATTTATGTTCCATTTATAAACATTCCTTTTATATTTTTTGGAGTTAATGATCATACTGAAAATTCAGTCACTTATACTTATACTTTTCTCTTTTTGATGGATACCTGCCCAAAAAACAATGGGAATCAACAGTAATGAAAGAATAGCACCAGAAATTGAAAGGGCTGCAAAGCTGGAATATGCTACAACTATTCCCGACACACCTCCTCCTAATGCTCCTGATAAAGCAATCCATACATCGATAGAACCCTGCGTCTTAGCCCGAGTAGAAGCGTGAGTTGAATCTACAAGAATGGCCGTTCCGCTAATTAAGCCAAAATTCCAGCCAAGTCCGAGTAAAACAAGGGCTAAATTGAGTGCGGCCATTGAATCAGCAGGTCCCGCTGCAGCCAGAATGCCAGAAGCAAGCAGCGTAATAGCAGAAGCAATAGCCATAGGAGCACGGCCAATTTTATCAACAAGGAAACCAGTAAGTAACGAAGGCAAAAACATCGCACCTATATGAAATCCAATGACAAGCCCAACTTCATTCAAAGCATGGCCATGGTGTCCCATATGAATGGGTGTCATCGTCATAATGGCCATCATCACAAATTGAGTTAAAACCATTACGGCAGCTCCTGCAAAAATGCCTCGCCTTTTTATCGATGCCAAATTAGAACTTTTCTCTAAATGATTCGTTTTATTTCGTGCATCTGATATTGCTTTTGCCACAATAAAGGGATCAGGACGGAGGAACATAAATAGAACGAAACCAGCAAGTATATACGCTGCAGCCGCTAATATAAAGGGACCTGCTAAAGCAGGAACTCCTATGGATATAGCAAAATCCCCCATTACATCCACCAGGTTTGGCCCGGCAACAGCTCCGAATGTGGTGGAGACCATGGCCAGGCTAATAGCCTTTGCCCTTTGTGCCGGGTTTGCCATGTCAGTTCCAGCGTAGCGTGCTTGTAAGTTTGTAGCCGTTCCAGCCCCGTAGATGAGCAGTGAAATAAATAATAGCAGAATGCTATTTGTTAATGATGAAACCACTACCCCAATGGCACCGATGCCTCCAGCCAAAAATCCGGCGGCAAGTCCAGGCCGGCGGCCAAACCGCTGAGAAAGCCGTCCTACCAGCAGCGCAGCCCCTGCTGACCCTAAAGTAAATAACGCTGTTGGAATTCCCGTTACACTATCTGTCCCCATCATGTTTTGCGCCAGAAGTGCCCCTACTGTTATCCCGGCTGCAAGTCCTGCTCCACCAAAAATCTGGGATATGACAATGACAATTAATGTTCTTTTGTATAGTTGCTGCTGTTTTTCTGAAGAATTTATGCAGCTCTGCAGCCAAGCAGATTGGGGGGCTAAAACTTTTTCACTATTTTTAACCGGCAAAATCTAACCTCCCTTATTTTCATAATATTCCAACTAGATTTCAATCATCTTAACACGTGCAAAAAAGCCATACAATATTATAATTGTATGGCAAACAATATTAGATAAGACTGTCTAACAGTCGTTTAAGGATAATCAATCCTCTCTCAAGCTCTTCAAGCGTTTCCGGGGCACAAACAGAAACTCTTACTGCCCTCTCCGGACAACTGTTTCCTACTACAAACCGTTCTGCTGCAAATACCTGAATTCCTTGCTGTTTAGCTAACGCTTCAAATTCAGCCCCTGTAATCTTGCCTGGCAATAGCAGCCAGCGAAAGATGCCTGTTTCAGCACCTAAGCACGTAAAGTCTGCCAGGTACCTGTTTACAAGTTGATTTCTGCGAATCGTCTGCTCCTGATGGCCCTCAATCAAGGCTTCAAATTGATTTGATACAATTGTACGTGCTGCCAGTTCTGCCAATAATGGCGAAACGGAAACATTCAAATTATAAAGTGCCCTTGAAATTGGCTCCTTGAATTGACTCGGCACTGCAGCATAGGCCAGCCGCAGACCCGGTGCAAACGATTTGGATAAACTTGCAATATAGATGACCTGTTCTGGTGCAAATGATGCGACTGCCGGCAGTGGTTCTTTGCTGAGAAGATGGTATGAAGCATCTTCGATAATGAACTGATTATACTTTTTGGCAATGGCTGCGATCATTTTTCGAGTCTCAACCGACATAAAGGAAGCTGTTGGATTATGATAATCCGGAATCAAGTAAATGCCTTTAATATTTTCAGTTTTACACGCATATTCAAAAGACGCTGGACACATTTCATAGTTCTCTGTTTTTATTGGCACCAGCTGCACACTAAGCATTGCTGCAGCCGTTTTTAAGCCAGGGTATGTATGCTGGTCTACTCCAATGCGGTCTCCGGGCATACATAGACTTGCCAGTGCAGCAGCAATGGCATTTTGACCCCCATTCGCAAATAAAATGTGATCAGCGGTAGTTTCTAACCCGCCTCTGCGGATTAGCTTTACCGCTGCATCCTTTTGCCAATGGCTTTCTCCTCCCCTGCCATAACCAAACCATTTTTCATAATCTGTCTCCTGCAGCATACTTTTCAGCTGGAGCATCAGCGGCTCGAAAGAAGCATTATCCGGAAGTGTTGCCCCCATTTCAATTAAGTGCTTCGGCTTTGTATCTTCTAGTAAATACGCATTCGATAACGCACCATACGATACAAAAGTGCCGCTTCCGACCGTTGCACTTAATAAGCCCTTTAACTCACAAACTTTAAATGCTTTTGAAATAGTGCTCAAATTTAAATCTAAATAATCAGCCAATTCCCGCTGTGGAGGGAGCTTGGTTCCGGGCAATAGCACTCCGTTTAAAATATCCTGTTCCAATTGCCCTGCCAGCGCTTGATAAATGGGCTTTTCTGTTTTATCAATGAATGGCTTCCACGTCATAGGATAGTTTTCAAAAGAATTAGTCGGCATGGAACGCACCCTTTTTTGTACAAGTTTTCAATGAGCTGTTTCTCCAATTATAACCCTTGTTCCACTCCACTGCCCATTTCATTTAAAAAAGAAAAATTTTAGTTTTTATTCTTCAAATACCTTTCCCAATCGCTTAGATACATCATAGATTTATCTTCAGGCTTAGATGGTAATTTACAGATAAACTCCAATGAGTTTCCATCTGGGTCATGAAAATAAACCATTGCATGTGTCTGGTCTGGCATTACAATGGGTTCAAGAGGTTTAAAGCCGAATTCTTCACGCATTTCAATGCCGCGCTTTTCCAGCCACGTTTTGGCATTCTTTAGATCTTCTAAATCTACTCTAAATGCAATATGTCTGATGGATGGATGATAAGAAAATTGTACTTGTTCACATTCCCATAACCCAAGCCAGCTTTCATTCTTAACGATCCAAAAAAATGCAGTTTTCTCATATTTTATGGCTAATTCCATTCCCAAGCCCCTGTAAAACTCAATTGTCTTGCTGATATTACTTACCGGTAAATGTGCTTCGTACAGTCCTTTAATCATTTTTTCACTCCTGTCCTTCATTTTCTTAGCATTAATATACCAGTAACGGATCCATATTTCGTCCACAATATGGATGATATTTTCTACTGCTTTAAACGTATTGACCTCTTAAGGACTTTCCAAAACAAAAAAGCTGCCCCGCATGATTGTGCGGGACAGCCCATACCTATTCGATTACTTCCACACGCACGCTTTTTCGCCCCCATTGGAGGGCATCGCTGCGATTAGGAATAAACACATCTATTGAACTTCCATTTATGCCGCCGCCTATGTCCGCTGCTATCGCAACTCCATAGCCTTCAACTTTTACGATAGATCCTAGCGGAATGACACTGGGATCGACAGCAATCACTTTCGCATCAGGGTACTTATTTAAATCCAGACCCATCCGTGTCACACCTGAACAGCCCTCACAATCTGCCGTGTACGCTGTGCTTTCCACAGTCAATGTTTTACCGGCTGCTGAACCGCGCTTGGCCTTTCGGTCCAGCTCTGCTCTTGTTCTCGGGCCGGCAATTCCGTCTGCAGTTAGACCTCGCTGTTTTTGAAAGCTCTTGACGGCGCTCACTGTGCCATTTCCATAAATTCCATCTAAATTAGATTCATAGTGACCTGTTTGTTTCAATTGATATTGAATTTGGATGACCTGCTTCCCAATGTCTCCATATCTCAGCACTTTTAACGCATGGCTTGTTTGCGATCCTGCAATTCCATCAACCTTCAGATGCCGCTTACGCTGAAAATCCTTGACGGCTTCCACTGTGATAGATCCATAGTATCCTGTCGATGTATGGTACGGGAAAACCCCTTTTGTCATCAGGTAATCCTGCAATTCGGCAACATCTGACCCTGATGATCCATTGGCAAGTGTCCGATCTCCAAGTGCCGCTTCTGTAAAGGAAGGAGCGGCAAGCATGAGAACTCCAGCCGCAAGAACCATTAGCATGTTTCTACATCTCTTTAACATAAAAAATCCTCCCCAATTTCTTTTTACATAAAAGAATTCGGGAGGAAATGACATTATTCGTGTATAGAAAGCAGAATCACAACGTTCGGCCCTGTATAATCCATTAATTTGAAATAATGTGTTCTATTTTGTCTGAGTAAATATTACGCGACATAATGAGAAAAAAGATCACAAAAAGTGCCTTTTTTTCAAGCTAATTCTGCGCTATTTGAATAAGGTTGCCGCATGTATCATCGAAGACAGCCAATGTGACATCGCCCATTACTGTCGGCTCAATCGTAAACTTCACTCCCAGTTTTATTAATCGGTTATATTCTTCGTGAACATCAGCAACGCCAAACATTGTTGCCGGAATTCCTTCTGCAAATATCTTCTTTTGGTATTCTTTGGCGGCCGGATGTGCATTCGGTTCCAGCAATAGTTCCGTACCTTCTTGATCTTCTGGAGAAACAAGGGCGATCCACCTGTGTTCCCCGACTGGAATGTCATGCTTTTTTACAAACCCCAGCGTTTCTGTATAAAATTTTAATGCCTTATCCTGATCCTGGACGAAAATACTGGTAACAATTACTTTCATCATGTTTTTGCCTCCTTTGATATTTGTGACGGATGATTCTGTACTAACCATCTGAGCCCCAGCAAAACAAGCCCGCACATTAGTTAGAATACCTATTCCGCCTTTAGTAAATTACTCTAGCCATCCTTTCAGCAAATTTTTAAGTGGCTGGTTATTGAAAATAATTACGCGATATTTTCCCTTTCGTTCGGATTTTATAAGCTCTGCATCTTCCAATACAGAAAGATGTTTAGCTATTGCCTGCCGCGAAATGGAAAGATCGTGCTTCATAATGAGACGAGCCGTTAATTCATACAGCGTCATCTCTTTACGTTCGGACAGTTCGTCCAATATAAGCCGCCGAGTCGAATCACCAAGTGCTTTGAATATAGCGTCTTTGTCCCAATTCATATTTCGATTATAAGCAACCTTGTGGTTACTTGTCAACACAAGCAACTTAAGGGTTGCGTAATGGTGGTGCCGTATCAAACTCGACGGTAAGCACCAATGTTGTACCATATGGGTTTTCTGGCTCAAACGGCTCAAGGATATTACGGAACAGGCCTAGCCGAATCCAAGCGAACAGACTTGGCCTTAGCTTATGAAGAAGCCAATCTAAAGACATTGGGAATCACCAGAAAATGGTTCGGTATCATGGCGAAAAACAAGTGGTTTGAACAGCCGCCACTTGCTCCCAATAGAAAAGAGCTTGCTCAGGATAAATAAGTTTTCCCCCTCATTTGTGTGAGCGATGTTCCCCCAGTCAATGTTTTACCGGCAGCTGAGCCGGGCTTGACCTTTCGACCAGCTCGGCTCTCTTTTTATTAATCTCCGCCCCCGCCGCAGCTTGAACAGGAACTGCAGGATGAGCAGGAACTGCAGGAGCTGCCCGACCCGCAGCTTGTACTGCTTGATAAAAGCTTGCTGCTGATTTTCATGTAACTGGAAAAATCATCATAATGAAAATAGGACACAGATAAAAAAGGAACAAGCATTGCGTTATAATTTTGCTGATTTTTTCTTTTTCTCATCATTTCTTGTATAGCGCTTTTTTCGTAATTTTTTACTTTCTTTGCTGTTTTTTTCATGGCAGAAATAAGTGAGATCACAGTAGCCATATACTTGCTATCACTCTTAAAATAGAGCTCTATTAGTTCATTTTCCGGCAAACGTTTAAACTCATCAATTATATTTGGAGGTACAGGGAATCTGTAAAATCCCTTATAAAGATGGATATTTTCATTTCTTATGAAAAAGAGCTCACCATACACCCAATCAAAAAATCCGCGTAAATCAGGTTCAGGCGACTTTTTTAGATTCGGACTATGATGAAGAGTGCTTCCTAAATATTCTTTTGAAAAATCATCATATTCACGGGTAAACATGAGCATCTGATGCCACAAATCATCAACCTTTTCGCTGAACATAGGGGACTCTTTTAAAAGAGAAGTCAAAATAAAGTAGCGTTTTAAATCCAGCAAACGCCAGCTGTACTCATTTTCTTTTAGTTTAATTTCTTTCATTACCCTCTCTTCTACGTTCCCCATATAAGTTTTACTAAGAGATCTCTCCAGGTGATCACTTAGCTTTTTTAACCCTTTAATCGGCTTTATATCTAATGATTTTGGAGATAAACCAAATTTAAATGAGACCTTTTTTCGCAAAAATAAAATAAACCAGATAACCACTGGAAGCATGAGTAACCAGACCATGTAATCCCCCCTTATACATTTCTTTATTACTATTACGAATTTCATTGTCGAGGGTTCCATATTTTTCAATTTTTATATTCATTAGTCCAAAAGAAAAGCCGCCTTCACGGCAGCGCCCAATATAAGAACTATTTAAGATAATATTACACCCGCATAATCCCCTCTTAGTACTTGTTTCTCATTCTGGTTCGAACAAAGGAAAGAGGCCGCAATGGCCATTCTGTTATGGACATTAAATCGCACCTTCAAGAGTATGTCGAACTCTCTGATTGCCAATGTAAAAGTTGTTCCTGGCGTATATGGATTTGTGAAGAAGGCAGGTCAAATGATACTTGAAGGGAAGGGACTAAGGGAAGTTGAATAAGTCCTGCCTTTTCTATCTTTCGTACAGGCCCGAAAACAACTATTGGTTCTCCATCGAATATTCAAATGATTTTGGTTCTATATCGTATAGGTTTTAAAAAAAATTAAAGGCTGTCCATAAAAGATCGTAACTTAACGATCTTCAGGGACAGCCTCCATCACTTTTGCTATATTCTTTCCTGTTTTGGAACAAAGACGGCAGGTGAAGCACTTATTGCAATGAATCTCTTTTACGGAAGTCTCCTTGCTTTCTTCTTTTAATTTGAGTGGACTAGTGGCAGTCATTAAAAGAACACCCTTTCTATTGGACACAGGTTGAAATTTTTCAATTCATTTGATAAACAGGGAGAGAAATTGTCTCTATCCCCCTCCCTGTTCTTTAAAAAAAGCGAGAATTCCGGTAAAAAGCAGGCTTTAATTCACAGTCTTACTTTCCTTTGTCTCTATTGCCTTTAGATGGGCTTTCTCTTTCACATTTTTCGTTTCTTCATTCTCTTCAGCACCATTTGCTAAGTCACGGGTCGCTTTCTTGAATTCCTTCAACGTATTGCCAAAAGCTCGTCCAATTTCCGGAAGCTTTGAAGGTCCAAATATAATTAACGCAATCACCAGGATTAAAATGAGCCCGGGTATCCCGATATTCTGCAGCATCCTGCACCTCCGTAATCTGGATGGCTATTATCCTCCAGAGAATTCCCATTAAAACTCATATAAATTTAGCACTTATAGAATTGGCATTCCATGACGCTCTAATGCAGCTGCTTCCAGTATGCTCATTCCTTGCTCTTCGGCAAGTGATGCGACTTTGCCGGACACAATCGGGCCGAGGCCGGCAGGCGGAGCAGCATGTCCCATGGCCCTTTGGCGGGCAGAGTTTCGCCTCGCAAATGGTCCCCAAATCGCAAATGTGATACCTGGGGTTTGAATATTTACAAAGAACGTATTTCCATCAGGGGAGAATGCCGGTCCGGCAAATTCAGAGCCATTCAATGTGTTCTCAGCAAAGGTATAAACCTTTCCCTCAGGTGTCAGGCCAATGATTCTGTCATTCCCGCCGCCATCTTCAGCAATCCAAAGGTCACCCCAGGGACTCATACAAATATTGTCTGGCATTTCCAAATCATTTTTATCAGTGGATTCATAAAAAAGTTCTAATGTATTTGTAGCAGGAATGTAGCGGTAAACACGGCCAAGGCTGCCATCCCCGGCACTCGTATCGTCAAACCAGAACACACCAGCAGAAAAGAACGCACCTTCTAAGCGGCTAAACTGAATACAGCCTTTGTCTTTGGCATCCTGCTGTGCGCGTTCTGGATTGATTTCCTTCCACACGACGCCAAATTTTTGTCCTTTTTCAAACGAACTTGCTTTAGATGCCGGAAGTTCATCGATTGCCAATGCCTCCAATTTCCCTCCTTTTTGAAGGGAGCCGAGAGTCCGGGTACGGTCATTTGGAGTAAACCGATAAAGGAAGCTTGGGCTCGCATCTTCTGTCAGATACCATATCCCTGTTGCAGGGTCGACTGCACAGGCTTCATGAGAGAAGTAACCCATATCACGGATTGGGGTTTTCGACATTTCGTTTTCCGGATCAAGCGGGTTGACTTCAAAAACAAAGCCATGTCCCAATTCCCGTGTCTCTTCACATGTTAACCAAGTCCCCCAGGTTGTGGAGCCACCGGCACAGTTGCGGATTGTACCAGAACTTGTCACATACTCCTGAATAACCTCTCGGTTCGAACCAACGACTAATGCAGTTGTACCTCCTGCAGCACCTTTGCTCCAAGGATTTTTTCCGTTTACAGGGTATTGAGAATTTGTGCTGTTTTCATGATTCCGTACAAGAATGGTCGTGTTTTTCTCTCCTCTATAAGCAGCCATTCCATCTAGCATGGCAGGCACGAGGTCCCCGTTTGACATTTTATCGCCCGTTTTGGATATAATTTTGTAATGGAACCCTCTAGGAAGATCTAATATTCCGTTTGGATCTTTTACTAATGGGCCATATCCGCCAAAACCACTAGTTGGATTGTTGCCTGGTGCTGCAGCTAATGTCTTTGTGATGCCGCCTAAAGAATAGACACCCGACGCTCCTAAAGCAACTGCTAACGTACCTGCTCCTCCAGCTTTTAAAAAGTCCCGTCTGTTCATGCCGCTATTGTTCAATCTCATCCGCCTCCTGATAAATAATTTGATGACTTATGATCCTTTGCTTCCGTGTCCACTATCATAAGTTATCAGACTATTCTTAAATGAATATTAAATATATGTAAGGCTTTAGTAAAAACCTATTAAAAATATCGATTAATTTTTCATTGATGAACTGGTTAGGATCTTGAAATAGGCGTTAAAAAGATTCTCATTTTCATAGATTTAGGATCTAATTTAAAAGACTTATAAATAAAAAAGGACAGCGAAACTTTGACCTGCTTTTGTCAGCACTTTATTCATATGGGATCTATCTGTAGTTTGGGGGATTATTGGAGAATGGCTTCAACGCTACTTTTTGTACGATCATTCGAAAAAAAAAGTGTCTTGAAAGCCAGCCTTTCAAGACACCTTACAATGATTAACTTATCATTCACACATCACATTGTACTAATATCAATTACAAATCGATACTTCACATCTGAAGCTAATACTCGTTCGTAAGCATAATCTATTTGATCAGCTGTAATGACTTCAATCTTTGGAACGATGTTATGTTTTGCACAGAAATTCAGCATTTCCTGAGTCTCACGGATGCCTCCAATCATTGAACCCGCAAAGGAACGGCGATGGCCGATGAGTGAGAACACATTGACTGACAATGGCTCTGCAGGAGCACCCACGTTAACCAATGTTCCGTCAAGCGTGAGCAGTGAGAAGTAAGCATCTATGTCGATTTTCGCACTTACCGTGTTAATAATTAAGTCAAACGTTCCGGCAAGTTTTTTGAAAGTTTCCGGGTCGCTTGTGGCAAAGTAATGATCTGCTCCGAATTTCAGGCCGTCTTCTTTTTTATTCAATGTTTGCGAAAGGACTGTCACTTCTGCACCCATGGCATGTGCAATTTTGACAGCCATATGGCCAAGGCCGCCCATACCGACAACCGCTACTTTCTTGCCCGGCCCAGCTTCCCAATGATTTAACGGCGAATAAGTAGTAATACCCGCACAAAGCAGCGGGGCTGCCGCATCAAGCTCAATGCTATCAGGAATTCTGAGTACGAACTCTTCCTGTACTACAATGTGCGTAGAATAGCCGCCTTGAGTAGGCTCGCCGTATTTGTCCACACCCGCATAGGTTTGGATATTTCCTTTGAGGCAGTATTGTTCTTCTCCTTTACGGCAGTTTTCACACTCACCGCAGGAGTCAACCATACATCCGACTCCTACCCGGTCTCCTGCCTTGTACTTTGTCACCTCAGCTCCTACTTCCGCAACAATTCCTGCAATCTCATGCCCGGGTACGAGTGGATAGTTCACAGGCCCCCACTCCCCGTGAGCAGTATGAATATCGGAGTGGCAAATGCCGGCATATTTAATTTCAATCAGAACATCATGCAAATCCAGATCACGCCTTTTAATTTCAGCCGCTCTAAACGGCTTGTCGGGACCATCAACAGCCCGCGCTTTAGCAGTTATCATAAATAAGACCTCCTGTATTTTTTAAGAGAATGATAGATTTAAAATAGTACTCAATTATGTCCCATCATTTATCTCTTTTCACAACCATGTTAAGGCTTATAGTTAACTCTAGGTCAAGCGATAAATTTAAAATTTTTTTCATGCTCATTAAAGTGACTTTGACATTTACAAAATACCATGGTAATCTCACGTCAAACCTTATAGTTAACTCTAGGTCTATATCTATAAGAATAGGAGATAAATAATGAAGACATACACGATCAGTGAAGTGGCAAAGGAATTGAATCTGACAGTATATACCCTCCGCTACTACGATAAGGAAGGTCTGATGCCTTTTGTAGAACGGACCCCCAGCGGAAACCGCTTGTTTAAAGAATCCGACCTTAGCGCTCTAAAAGTAATAGAATGCCTGAAAGCCACCGGGATGCCTATAAAGGAGATTAAAAATTTCATTGATTGGTGTTCTGAAGGGGATGCCACACTGCAGCAAAGATATGACATGTTTCTGGAGCGAAGAGCAAATGTAGAAGCACAAATGGAAGAACTAAGAAAAACAATGGAAGTCATCGAGCATAAATGCCTATATTACAAGACTGCACTGGAAGCCGGAACGGAAGATATTCATAAAGAAGATAAAATAGAGATTAATAGCTGACAGAAAGCCGCCTGTATTTAATACAGATGGCTTTCTTTTTAACTTAAAAAGGGCTAATAAAAATCACAGTACACAATCCAGTCATGTTTTTCTTGATTATAAAAAAATTAGAAACTGCCACTATCTGCAATGTTGAAATGGGCCTTTTCATCAGAACTTAATTGAAATACAAAGGGGTACTCTTCTCCAAAAGAAATTCCATCTTGAGCAAAAGCAGGATACTTTTGATCTTTCATCACTATAGAGATTGAATGAAAATTCCTGTTAGGTTAATTGACAGCTATATTCAGTTTTTATTAACTGATTAATTGACCTCTGCCAATCCGTTTCAAAAATTTATAGAATGTCTCCCGCTTTTTACCCATTTGTGAGTAGACAGATATAATCTTTTCTACAACAGCGTACAGTTCTTCTGGCGTAAGATTCTCCACCAACAAGGAACCAACCTCAGCGTCCTTGCCTTTTGCTTTGCCTCCAACATATAAATTGTAATGCTCTCTAATTTTCATAATACCTATATCGCTTAACAGGGGCTCACCGCAGCCAATAGGGCAGCCAGTATACGCAACCTTTAAGGTAAAGGGAACAGGCTTGCCGGCTATACGGCGATTTATCTCTTTTGCTACTGGCATTCCCTCTTCCTCTTCCCCTTTGCAAAAATTACAGGTCCTCAAGCTTTTAACAAAGGATCCAACTGGATAACATGCTAATCCGACATGCTGGAATTCCGCTATAATCTCTTCCTTTTTATTTTCTGGAATCTCTATATAGAGTTGTTGAAAAGTTGTTAACTCAAGTTCCTCATCTTCATCCATATACTTTGAAATCATCAATAGTTGTTTAGAGGAGAGTTTTGCACCAAATCCAATTCCTCCGTTTATAGCTAGTTTTATTTTTTTTGAATCATTCTCCATTTTTTCTCCCCTTTACACTCCTTTATTTACCCTACCAAGGAGGGTATAATAAATGGTTAAAAGTATAACCTTCTCAGTATCTAGCTGCAGGAAATATCTAATTTTATATGTTTAGTATCTTCTTTATTTTACCTATATTTTGTTCAAACCCAATAAGGACCTTAGGCTTACTCATCCATCCTAATAAGGATTTATTTTTAAACACAAAAGCTGGAACAATTCTAGTACCCGTAATTTTAATTAGATCTTCCTCTTTATGCGGTTGTTTTGTTAAATTGTATTCAATATAGGATATTTTATTTTGGGAAAGAAACTCTTTCCCCGCCTGACAGTCTGTTCAGGTAGGTCTTGTATAAAGCTCAAGCTGAACTTTTGTCATAATAATCACTTCTCCTTTTTTGTTTATTTAACTTCTATAACGAATGGGTAGACATTCACTTGTCCTTCAAATTTGAATTCAGCCCAAATCTTATAAATGCCCGGCTTATCAAATTTCGTGTCAAATACTGTTTTATCATCTGCCACAGGGTGAACATGGATATATTTTTCTCCATCTTCATCCAAGACAACAACATGGCCTAAGGCGCCTAAATGAGGCTCAGGTTTTGCATCCTTCAAATCAAAATTAAGAGTTACCTCTTTGTTGACCTCAAAGGATTCAGCAGTTAATTCAACCGTTTTACCATTGATTGTCTTTGTAAAATCCCTATCGGCAGCGAGATCGTTATTACCGTGTTCATGATGCGCTTCACCAGCATGGAATTCAATAGGCATTACTGAATATCGAAGACCTTTTGGTTTTATATCAACGAACGCTTTATATGAATTATCCTCTAAACTTACTTTCTGTTTGTAGATTCCATCTCCCATTTTCTCTGGATGTAAATGATGGTACTCTTGTAAATCTGAACTTACGACAATAAAGTGCATGTATTTTTCATGGGAAACTTCCAGTTCCGGAACATGGTTATTTTTATCTTTTAACTCAATGGTGATTTCTCCTTTAGCGTAGGATACTTTTGGTGTAACTTCGCTAATAGTATTTGTACTATGGTCCCCGTGGTCGTGGTTCATATTTTCTCCCTCCTGATTAGTAGTTTTTTGATTAGCGTGTTCCTCAGTTTTTGGATTTATACTTGCATACACATTGTAGCCTGCGATAACTGCCCCAAGGTACACGATAGCCGAAAGCGTCCAAATCAAAATACCTTTTTTCAAAATAGGTCCCTCCTTTCTACATTTAAGCTTTTAACTTAATCCTTTGAAGCCTTAGTGCGTTAAGAACAACCGATACAGAACTAAACGCCATCGCTGCCCCCGCTAACCAAGGAGCTAAGAAACCAGCTGCTGCGATTGGAATTCCTATGACGTTATAGGCAAGTGCCCAGAATAGATTTTGTTTAATATTCGTGATTGTTTTCTTACTCATGAAAATCGCATCTGCAATACTCGATAAATCACCTCGGATGAGGGTGATGTCGGCTGCTTCCATTGCCACATCGGTACCTGTACCAATCGCCATACCGATATCAGCTGTCGCAAGTGCAGGGGCATCGTTGATTCCATCCCCAACCATGGCCACTTTTTTACCAGCTTGCTGAAGCTTTTTTACTTCTTCAGCCTTGCCTTCTGGTAAAACCTCCGCAATGACTTTCTTAATTCCAACTTGGTCCGCAATAGCTTTTGCTGTTTGGGTATTATCCCCTGTGATCATTACTACTTCTAAGCCCATTTTGTTTAAGCGGGCAATGGCTTCTTTAGATGTATCCTTAATGGTATCAGCAACGGCAATCATACCTGCATAGCTGCCATCAATTGCTACTAACATAGCTGTCTTTCCTTGTTTCTCCAAGTTTTCCATTTTGGACAATACTTCTTTAACATTGACACTATATTTAGCCATGAGTCTTCGTGTCCCGATTAATAACTGCTTACCTTTCACCGTTGACTGGATACCGAAACCAGGGATAGCTTCAAATTCCTCCGATGACCCAAGATTAATTCCTTTTTCTTTGATACCTTCCACAATGGCTTCTGCAAGTGGATGTTCAGAGTTTCTTTCCGCTGTGCCAACCAGCGTAAGAAATTCGTTTTCATCTATTCCTTCTGCTAAAATGACATCCGTTAAGGACGGCTTACCATTTGTAACTGTCCCTGTTTTATCCAGGATAATCGTATCTAAACGATGTGTTGTTTCAAGGTGTTCCCCACCTTTAAATAAAATCCCAAATTCAGCTGCACGGCCTGAACCGGCCATAATCGAAGTTGGTGTTGCAAGACCAAGGGCACAAGGGCAAGCAATAACTAGAACCGCAATGAATTTTTCAAGAGCATCTGCAAAATCTCCGGGATTTATATAGAAAAACCACACAAGGAAAGCAATAATCGCTATACCAACTACAATCGGTACAAAAATACCTGAAATTACGTCTGCCAATCGCTGGATTGGTGCTTTAGAGCCTTGGGCTTCTTCAACTACCTTAATGATTTGAGCTAAAGCTGTATCTTTTCCAACCTTTGTTGCTTTAATTTTCAAGAATCCATTTTTATTAATTGTTGAACCAATAACGCTATCTCCAATCGTTTTATCAATTGGAATACTTTCACCCGTTAACATTGATTCATCAAGGGCTGATCTTCCTTCCACAATCTCACCATCTACCGGTACCTTTTCACCAGGTTTCACATAAACAATATCCCCTTCTAAAACTTCTTGGATTGGGATAATCATTTCTTGGCCATCACGAACGACTGTTGCATTTTTCGCCTGAAGTCCCATTAACTTCTTAATCGCCTCAGATGAGCGGCCTTTCGCCTTCGCTTCAAACAGTTTACCTAATAGAATTAAGGTAATAAGAACAGCACTCGTTTCATAATAGAGCTCAACCATGTGGCCATCGGAGCCTATCGATGCAAAGCTTAGATACAAACTATAGAAATATGCAGCTGATGTACCAAGAGCAACTAGCACATCCATATTTGCACTCTTGTTTCTTAACGCCTTATAGGCCCCAACATAAAACTGTTTACCAACCACAAATTGAACTGGTGTAGCCAGGGCTAGCTGTACCCAAGGATTCATAAACATGTCGGGCAGCCAAATGAATGACGTAAATTCAAAATGACTAACCATTGCCCACAATAGCGGGAATGATAAAATGGCAGAGAAAAGAAACTTTCCTTGCTGCTTTTCTATCTCTTTTTGTCGATGGTCAACCTGTTCCCCTGCATTTTCTTTCTTTTGTTCAAGGTTATAGCCTAGCTTTTTAATTGCCTCTTTCATTTCAGGGATAGAAACTTGATCAGGATTATATTCAACCAGAACAGTTTCTATTGCATAGTTAACCCCTGCTTTTTCAACTCCATCCAGCTTATTTAAGCGTTTTTCAATTTTATTGGCACAGGCTGCACAGGTCATTCCTGTAATATCAAACTCCACTTTCTCGCTTACAACGTTATACCCTAAGGATTCGACTTTCTCCTTAAATTTTGCTGTGCCAGTTTTATCTGGATCATATTTGATGTTTGTTTTCTCAAGGGCAAAGTTCACGTTGGCGTCTTCGACTCCATCGATTTTCTTCAATCCTTTTTCAATTCTTGTTGCACAAGCAGCACAAGTCATTCCAGCAATTTGAAGGGTTGCTTCCTTCTGGCTCATATTTTTCACTCCTATTGTCCTCATACTCCAGTGGGGTATGTTTTTTTCCGAAAACAGATCGCGCTGAAAAGGGCACGATCTGCTTCATTTTTATTTAACAACTACATAAACTTAGGCTGGTTGTTCGATATCATATCCTTGTTCTTCAATAACATCTGTAATTTCGTTCAAGCTTACTGTATTTGAATCAAATGTCACATCCACCTTACCCTCTGAAAGATGAACCTTGACAGACTCAACACCCCTTAACTTCCCTACATTACCTTCAATTGAATTGACACAATGTCCACAAGACATTCCTTGAACGTTAAGTGTTACTTGTTCCATAAAAAATTCCTCCTTAATCATACATACTATACCTACGCTGGGTATAAATCAACAAAAAAATTTTATTTAGTAATTTTAGAAATGGTCGTTAAAAACTCCTTCACAATGTCTGGATCTTCTTCTTCAACCTTGTAATGACACACGTGTTTATATGACTCTCTAACAAAACTCTGGAAACGGAATCTAATGCAGCCTGAGCAGCTGTGATTTGATGCAAAATATTATCACAATAAGTTTGCTTAATCGTCATATTTTTTATTCCTTTAATTTGCCCTTCTATTCTGTTCATCCTTTTAATGAGCTTTTCCTGTAAAAACAACAGGATTCCTTAGAAAGCAAAAGTAGATATGCCAATCATTCCACCCCTTTCATTTTTTTGTTTATTTGTGATTAATTTTTATTACGCTTTAAATTTACCATACCCATGATGGGTATGTCAATATATAAAAAATAAAGCCAGCAATCGAGTGCTGGCTTTTGTTATTGTGACTTAGAAAATCGTTTAAATACATCCATTAATTCCTGAATCGCTTCTTCTCCATTACCATCTTTTACAGCATCTGAAACACAATGTCTTGTATGATTTTCCAGCAGATGAAGCCCAACATTATTCATGGCTGAATTAATTGCAGATATTTGAGTTAGGATATCTACACAATACCGGTCATTTTCAATCATATTTTGAATGCCGCGTACTTGCCCTTCAATCCTTTTTAATCGAGTGACTAACTTATCCTTTTCTTTTGTTGACCTATGGGTCAACTTTTCTTCTTCAGAATTATGCATAAACTCTCTCCTTCTTATACATTAAAGTATACTCGTCTGGGGTATGATATATTGTACCATATATTATTTAAAGTTCTATTTAAGAGAAATTTTAAGTCTGTGTTTTTCATTTGAAGATATCTCGACTGTCGGTGCAAAAGAATAATACCAGTAATAGGGAAGGGTTAACATTTTTTAAATAATTCGTTTTTGAACAAAAATTCCCAGTTAGTTGAAAAAGAAAAAAGCTGCTCGATTCGCAGCTAATTTTGTATATAAGCACCCATTAATTCAATACCTTTACCAATTCAATTTCATCTCTGATCGGAATACCATCATTTCCAATTAAGGGTATCTCGGGTTTTAACTTTCTTGCTCTCTCCACCGCATTATTAATAATTTTGGACAGGATAAATCCTCGTTTCTGATAAAACTTTAGTGCTAATAAATTATCGTTTGTTGTTATGAGTTTAAGGATTTTGCAATTATTCTTTATTGCAAGATTTTCTACTTCTTGAACTAACGATGTACCTATCCCCTTACCTTCTTCCATACTATCTAATGATATAATTTCGCATTCCTTATCTTTAATTATGTATGTGATTAAGCCAATGATATTGTCTTCTTCATTTACAACCGTAATACCATCTAATGCACTACAATCATAAATTCCACTGGATGTAACCATTTCTGGGCTTCCCCATTGCAACTTAAAAAACTCTGTTATTTTATTTCTCGGTAAATCCTCAACTGCGTAAGTGTTCATTATAAGCCACCTCAAATGTTATAAAATCTTTTTCCCCTCTTGTGTAAAATGAAAAAAACAACTGGCTGGCAGCTCTTGAATCTTTCACATAAAGTCATCATGTAGAGCCTGCCTATTATCTTTTAGAATAGAATATACATAGGTATCGTGTGCTTCCCCATTTTGCTGCATATAACCTCTTAGAATACCCTCTTTTTGAAACCCGGCTTTAGTCAGCAATTTATTAGATGCCTCATTATCCATAAATACAACTGCCCCAATACGAGTAAGATCCAATTCTTGAAATCCATATTGAATAACTTTCGACACAGCTTCGAAAGTATACCCTTTTCTCCAATGTTCAGGATGTATTTCATATCCTATTTCTGCACGCTTATGTTTATGGGACAATGCATTGAAGCCAACAGTCCCGATTATTCCTTTCTTTCCTTTTAATTCAATTCCCCAGCGCATTCCTTTTTTCTCCCTGTAGCTATTTGCAAAAAAGTCAACAAATGCTTCAGCTTGTTCCCTCTTTTCTAATGTTTCCTGCCCATAGTAACGAGTTACATTGTCATTAGAAAAACAAGCGTATATACTCTCGGCATCTTCTTTCACTATTTCTCTCAGCTTTAATCTTCTAGTCTCTAATGTCGGTATCACTTTTCTCTCCCCTTAACTCCTATAGCTATACTCTTTCTTGAAAATATCTGAAGAATATTTCCATCAGGATCTGATATAAAAATGGCATGGAAACCCTTCTCCCTATTGGTCATCACCTTGAAATTTTCTGTTTGCAGCAGTCGATAATAGTAAAATATCTTTAAAGGCTGATGGTTTTTAACTGCTGATGAAAATTCATTTATTATATTGTCATTGTATGGCTGTTTATTAGCATCTGGAGAAGTATTTTTCTTTAATGAAGTTCTTGCTCGGTGAAGGGCTGTTTTAATTGATTCATTACTGACTCTCAGCATTGCGGCGATTTCCTCAGAAGTATATTGGAACACATCTTTTAACGTTATTAGCATAGCCTGACGGAGTGGAAGTGTACTATATAAGATTTCTAATAGACTGTCCCACTCCGTAAAATCCCAACTTTTCTCAAATAACTCATGAGGATCGATCAGCATTTCACTTTTCTTGCGCTTTTCATCAATAAAAATATTTTTGGCAATGGTGTACAAAAAGGTTATGTTAATCACCCGGTCTGGCTCTTTTTCTTTTATTTTGAAAAATTTAATCAGTGTCTCCTGGGTTAAATCCTCGGCCAGCCATTCTGAGGATGATAAGGATAAACAATATTTATACAGCCTCAAAGAAATCTCCTCAATAGTTAAAGATTCTGTAATCATTATATCCCCCCAAAAATTTTCATTATTGTGTAACTTTTCTTTCATTATAATCGTTTGTATAGGAACAAAAAATAAGGAGTGTGATTTTGCATGTTTAAGGTAGGCAGTGTTTTTATTCCGGTAACAGATTTGGAAAGATCTAAAAAATGGTATGAAGTAAACCTTGGTCTAACGAAGGTAGATGAGTGGCAAGAAAATGGGGCTGATCATGGTGTGGGTTATGTTTTTGAGAATGACGTCACAGGTCTTGCTTTAATAAAAACAGAAAAACCTCAGCCAACAGAATTTACTGTCAAAGGAAAAAATAAAAACGTATATTATAATTTCGAAGTAGATAATATCCAGCAAGCTTACGATCGGTTGAAACAAAATGGAGTGGAAACAACAGACATCCATGATTATGGGATTATGAAAGGGTTTGATTTCTTTGACCCTGATGGGAATACCTTCAGTGTGGTAAGCGAAGAAATGAATTCGCCCTATCATAAAGACAATTTGTAAACTTAAATAGTGGAAGCAGCGAATGGTGTGCTTCCACTAACCTGCCCTTTTAGCATGCGAGGATACCTCCTGCTCCATTAACCATGAAGTCTTATACCTTCAGCTTTACATCGCAGTTGATAAAAGAACTGGACGATTTCTTTCTCGCAAAGAATAGACTGCTTCATTTTTTCTAAAGCCCTTTTCCCCACCCGCCTATCTACCAAGGCGAATATTTTAATCAGCATGTTGTTGGATTTTATTGATTCTTCAATAGGCAGCAGAAAGTATTCCTCTACGGCATCAAAGAAATCATACTGAGCAAAAATCCCTTCGTCTAATACCCATTCATGTGCTTCATCCCAAATCACTGATTCCTGGCTCCAATCGGTATAAGGGATATGTTTCTCTCTTTTTATTTCATAAGTTCTTCTGTTTAGAGCGGTCTCAGAAGTAATGGTACATATATTGATGACTTCCTTTTTATCAACCGTAATAAAGGCTCTCCCCAATTGATAGTGAGCCCTCCTGTAATTGGTCACTGTAAACTGCAGCCTTTCTTTCAGAGAATCACATTTAAAACTGTCTAATCTTTTTTTACCTTGCTCCATTGCTGATTCCGCAACATTTAATCCCCCTAAATATTTTCCATTACCAAAATCCCTTCAGATTAATTATCTTAAAGGGTCATTCGATTAACAACCTTTTTATTCCATCTCCAGTAAGCAGGACAAAACCAAAAAGAATTCCCAAATCCCCTTTAGCCAACAACAATTCTAATGTTACACTAGAATTAATGGAATAATTTTGAAATGAGGTTAAGGTGATGGAGGAAGTTATTTTAGAAATTAGTGATTTGAGAAAGAACTATGGTCCGAAGTCCGTGCTGAATGGTGTATCTTTTCAGGTGAAAAGCGGGGAAATCATCGGGTATATTGGCCCGAACGGCGCTGGGAAAAGCACCACTGTCAAAATCATGCTTGGCATTGAAGATGATTATTCAGGACAAGTCAAAATCTTTGGCCAGGATATTTCAGATGGGAATATTGAATATAAAAGAAAGATCGGATATGTGCCGGAAATCGCTGAAGTATACGATAATTTGACCGGCCAGGAATACTTAACCTTTGTTGGCGAATTGTATGGCCTTAATACGGACCTCGCCAGTGATAAGGCAAAAAGCCTGATGGAACTATTCGGCATAGGGGAAGTCTACCATTCCCGGATAGCCTCCTATTCAAAAGGAATGCGTCAAAAGCTCCTCATTATCTCGAGCTTACTGCATAATCCGGAACTTCTGTTCTTTGATGAACCCATCAATGGTCTGGATGCGAACAGTGTTATGATATTCAAAGAAATCATGGCGCAGCTTGCCGAACAGGGAAAAACGATCTTTTATTCTTCTCATATTATGGATGTGGTTGAAAAGATAAGCAGCCGCATTATTCTTCTGCATGACGGAAGAATTGCTGCTGATGGCACCTTTGAAGAGTTAAGGCAGCAAAATACGGAAGGTTCACTTGAACAGATCTTCAACCAGCTTACGGGATTCAGTGAACATAAGGAACTTGGTGCCAGATTTGTTTCAGTAGTAAGGGAGATGTAGGGATGCAGGACTATCGCACTCTTAAACTATTGGATCGTTTTGAGCGGATTTTCAGCGGCTTTGGCGTAGACTACAAGATAATGAGAAGACTCCTGCAAGTAAAGCTGACGATGGATGGACGGCGTGTGCCCACCATTTTCTCGCAGAATGCCAAAAAAGAAAACAAGGAAAAAAACAATCAGTACATAAAATCTTTATGGATTTATGTATTGTTTGGGCTGTTTTTGATACCATTTGTGCTTATGGGGGACAATTACCTATTCCAGATGAGCCTCTTTTATGGGATATTCACCTTTTTCGTTATGACCTCCATGATTTCCGATTTCTCTTCGGTTTTACTGGATATTCGTGATCGTAACATCCTGTTTCCAAAGCCAGTCGACCGAAAAACGATCAGCACGGCAAAAATGGTGCATGTTACGATTTATCTTTCTTTCCTTACCATTGCGCTTGCTGGAATCCCTTTGATAGTGGGACTTATCAAAAATGGGCTCTTATTTTTCCTTATTGCTGCGGTAAACATCATCCTGATTGACCTATTGGTTGTTGGTTTAACCGCACTGATCTATTTAACGATCCTGCGATTTTTTGATGGGGAAAAATTAAAAGATATCATCAACTATGTCCAAATTGGGCTTTCCCTTATGATCATGGTTGGCTATCAATTGCTTATTCGCTCTTTTGAGTTAATTGACTTAACGGTCTCGCTTCAGCCAAAGTGGTGGCAGGTGTTCATCTTTCCAATGTGGTTTGGGGCAAATATCGAAATGATGATGAAGGGCACCTTCCAGCCGTTTTATCTCATTTTTTCAGCATTAGGACTCATTGTTCCGATCCTGTCCATCTGGATTTATATGAAATTTTCCAGCACCTTCGAGCAAAACTTGCAAAAGCTTGCTTATCATGGAAAATCCAAAGAAAAGAAACGAAGTAAAGTAGGGCAATTCCTTCTCAACATCATTTGCCGCTCACCTGAAGAAAGAGCAGTGTTCAGATTTGCCGGCAGCATGATGAGAAATGAACGGGATTTTAAGCTAAAAGCCTATCCGTCTCTGGGTTTTTCTATCGTGATTCCGTTTATTATTATCATGAATACTCTTCGAGAAGATTTTGTACAGGTATCTGACAGCAAGTCCTATTTAACGATTTACTTTAGCTTAATCATCATTCCGACCATCATGATTCTTCTAAAGTATTCAGGGAAATATAAGGGTGCCTTTATTTACCGGGTTGCCCCCCTCAAACAGCTAAAGCCGGTTTTCAGCGGTACCATCAAGGCATTTATCTTTAAGTTATATTTGCCAGTATACTTGCTTCTGAGTGCACTATTCCTTTTCCTGTTCGGGGCAAAAATTCTGCCTGATCTTGTCGCTGTATTTATCAGTGCCTGTCTATATGCGGTCATTTGTTTTATGGTCCTAAAGAAAGCTCTTCCCTTTTCGGAGTCTTTTGATGAGTACAATCAAAACGGCAATAGTGCCATTATTTTCGGATTAATGCTGATTGTAGCCTTATTTGCCGGACTTCATTTCGCCAGCACATTATTGCCATATGGAATCTATCTGTATTTGGGGGTTTCGATTATTTGCCTGCGTATTTTTTGGAAGCTTGCTTTCAATATTAGTTGGGAACAGATTGTTGAATAACCCGATTGGCGTTTAACAAAGGATGGTCATTTTGATATCGGGATAACCGCATAAATTCTCCTTCGCAGATTTTAATCTGAATATGTTATATGCTTTAGCTGCCAATATTGGCAGCTCTTTTTTTGCCTCTTTTAGTACTGTCACCTGATGTTTTTTACGAATTCCAGTCTTCTTCCAATAAAAATAGACATCCCGCAAAAGGATGCCTGCTAATATAAAAGCATTTTTAAGATTTTATTATCTGGACTAAAACTAACTTGATAAACGACATCCCAATCATGCTCGCCCCCATAACCAGGCCACCTCCATATTGCCTAAGTTAATAGCTACAACTATAGCTGTTGGGATCGTTTGTGTTTTTCCTGGGATATTTCCGGTAACATTCATAACAACTGGTGCCCAAAAATCAGCAGCCATTTAAATTATTTAAGGCCTTTAAACCCATACTCTTCAAAAATACTCATTGATTTTTCATTCTGAAGATAATCATAGAATAAATTGGCTTCCTTTGGATGACTTGTATCCTTAACCACTCCCAAAGGATAAATAATGGCATCGTGAGTGTTTTCATCTGCCGTGTCCACGATGTTAACTTTTTCAGATACTAACGCATCCGTTTTATAAACAATTCCAGCATCCACATTATTTGTCTCTACATATGTAAGTACTTGCCGAACATCTTTGGCATACACCACTTTTTCTTCTATGTTTTTCCAAATACCCGTATCTTCTAAAGACTCCTTCGCATATTTCCCTGCAGGAACAGATTCTGGAGTGCCGATAGACACTTTATCTGCTTCAGCAAGATCATTAAATGATTTAATTCCAAATGCTGAATCTTTCGGCACCACTAGTACAAGTTCATTCCCAACTAAATCAATCCCATTCTTTTCCTCGATGAGCCCGTCCTGTACTAATTTATCAAATTTATCCTCTGCTGCTGAAAAGAAAAGATCAACAGGTGCTCCCTGCGAAATTTGCTGCTGAAGAGAGCCTGATGCTCCAAAGTTAAAGTTTACAAGTACATTCGGATGTTCTTTTTCGAAGCTTGCTTCAATATCTATTAAGGCATCCTGGAGGCTTGCTGCTGCCGAAATAGTCAATTCCACTTTCTCTTCGGTTCCTTCCTGCTTCTCCTCTCCTGATTTTTTAGTTTGGTCATTATTTGAACATCCAGCCAATGATAAAAAAAGGACTATTAATGAAAAAAATAACAGGTACTGCTTTTTCATTATAAATCTCCCTTCCCAATTTGTTATTTCTGATTATAACTAATTATAACTGCTAATGCCCTGGTTATCGTCAGATACTCTGGGCGAATACAGTGAAAAAATCAGCCTGCAAGGCGATAAGGTCTATTTACCGGAAGCTTCAACAGCTATATTCAATAAACAGCTGAAAGAAACCGGCTAGTATCCATTATGAAAGAAATTCAATCTTCCACACAGTTTCAGTCAGAAGTAAGTCATTAGAGGATTATAATACTTCCAAGACAGGAGTATGAATCATACTAAAAAGGAAGGCACAATGCCTTCCTTTTAATATTTTTGAACCAGCAGTGCTTACTTAAATGAATCCCGCTAATACAGCTTATTACTGTCCTCTGCAGCTCCTATCGCCTCAGATAATTCCGTATACAACATTGCTGTTTTTTTCGTTAATATAATGAAATTCATATTATTATAGAATAGGAATCCACACCCGTTAGCTAAATCAAGAAAAAGCTGGCTCCTTCAGCCAAGATTTCATTAGCACAACAAGCTCATACATAACTTAATAATCGATGGTGATAATAACAAACGAGGTGAACTTTGTGGTTCATAAAATATTGCTTTCATTCATTCACATATTTTTGCTAATGAATCTAATCGTAGTAAATGCACAAACCAGGCCGAATATTGAACTTCTTGATATTGAAAAAAATGAGATAACAAAGACAGTCCCAACAAATCCTAAGATACAATTCGAAGCTGAAAAAATAATTAAAGAAATTGATAATGTTGTTAAAAAGTTAAAACCAATTCCAGACAAAGGCTACATGATTAAAATCCCCTTAGAGCCGTCTCATCGAGTAGAAAACAAATGGATATATGCTTTGATTGATGAAATGATCATTATCATTCCAAAAAACGAAAAGCCATATTTACTCTTATTTGATGATGAAAATAAATCTTACTTTTTCACCTTTGACTCAAAAATTGATCCGTTACTAAAAACATTAGATTTTTCTCTTTAACAACCCCTTATCGGTCTTTGTAACATTTTCAACAAATCTGCCTATTTAGTTAAAAAAAGCAGGTCGCAGAAATAGCTCTCTTTAACAAAATTAATAATTCGTCTATTTTATTTAAAAATAAATGATTTCGATGTTAAAAATCCATCTAGAAGAACAGTTGTCCCAGAAACCCTGCAAATAGGACTGATATGATAAAAACAGGTATTGAAATGAATATTTTATTTCGTAATTTAATAACCTCGAATCGTCTATATAACTTACTTACAGCGGTAAAAAGAATAAACAGGATAGGCAAACTTATACATATGGCGATTAAATCAACACGAGTAAATGGTTTACTGATATATTTATCAAAGTTGATGTTAATAACAAAGAGTGTGGAAAATAAAAAGAATTGATAAAAACAAAATCTAAAATAAATCATAGGTTATTACCTCTATTATGTATTTTTTAATCTGGATCCTTATTAACCTGTATATTAAGGCAGTTCCAAAAAAATAGCGTTAATCCCCTCCTGGATCAACGCCTCAATCATTAAGAGCGCACTACTGCCCCTTTATCTTTTCACTTAGATATTCACCGAAAGTGATTTTTCCCATTTTTCGAGCAGGATTGGTATTTTTCCCATCACAGAAAGATTTATATAGTTTTCCAGTTAGAGATAAGCTTAAAACTTTATTTGGTTCATTATTTAGTTTGATTTTCAGTTCAGCCATTTCTCTTAATGTCATTACATCTGGTCCGCCAAAATCCTCCGCTCTTCCTTGTGGTTCTTTATCCACTAAACCTATTAGATGCTCAGCGAATTCACCCGCATCTACACTTTGGCACTTAAATTTATCCGGGACAAAATATCTTTTAAGAAAGGATTTGGATAGGAATAAATGATCAATAAAATGGTGGAACTGAGTTGCGCGTACAATTGTATGAGAGATAGAGCTGTTTTTCAGCAATTCTTCTGCTTCTAATTTTAGCTTATAATAGTTAAATGGTATTTCATCAATCCCAACAATTGACGGATAAATAAAATGTTTTACGTGCTGTGCTTTTTTTAATAGCTCCTTAAAGCCTGAAACCTCAACACTTTTTGAATTCTTCATTGGACTTGTTGCTGCGTGAAGGATGACATCTGCATCTTTTACTGCTTCTTCTAACCCTTCACCTGACGATAAATCGCTATAAATCCACTTGAAATCTTCAATTCCATCAGGTTTTCTTCTAGAAGTTAATTTTACTTTATAACCAGACTCCTTTAGTTGATTAAGTAAAGCTGAACCTAGTTGGCCTGTGGAACCGGTGACCAGTATTTTCAAGTACAACACTCCCATTCTAATGGGTTTCCTTTATATTGTATTATTCAGATATTTGGTGCTATATTCAACTAAACTGCCAGTTTTTATATAAAGAAAAAGCCGCCGTAATGGCAGCGAAATACAAAACCTGTTCATTAAACTGTAGTCTTCAGGAAGTCAGGCCCCCAAATTTCTGCAATGAATCTAAACCCTCAGCGAGCCCCGGAAACCCCTTGCACCATAGTACGAATCGGCTCCATTGTGATACACAAAAACAGTGTCGTAGCGCCGGTCACAAAAGATCGCCCCGCCAAGTTTTCTGATATTCTCAGGCGTTTGCACCCAGCTAGAGGTTTTCTTATCGACATGTTCAAGCTCCTGAAGCTCCCGGTATTGCTCTTCGGTTAAAAGCTCAATGCCCATGGCAGCTGCCATATCCATAGCACTGTTTTCCGGCTTGTGTTTCTTCCGTGCCTCCAGCGCTTCACGATCGTAACAAACACTTCTCCTGCCTTTTGGACTTTCAGCTGAACAATCATAAAATATGTATTCGCCGGTCTCTTGATCATGGCGTACAACATCCGGTTCGCCTTCAGTTGCTTCCATTTCATTGAGTGACCACAATTTTTCAGGATTAGCCTCGAGCTTAGCTTGTACATCAGCCCACTCCACACCTTCATGACGGTGCATGTTTTTCTCAAAACGCGCTTTCAGAGTTTCCAGCAGTTCTTCACGCTGTTCTGGTGACAGCTCCATATTTCCCATTGTCAAGTTAACTCCTCCTAGTTTTTACTCTATTATAATATAATTATGACCCTTAAGGGCTATTTGATAAAAGTGGAACAGCATTAACTTTTCATAAGCCACCTTCGGACTCGCTCACGTTGATTTCTCCCTTTTCTGTCCGAACCTCCTCCACCTTCGGACTCACTCACGTTGATTTCTCCCCTTTCTGTCCGAACCTGCTCCACCTTCGGACTCCTTCACGTTGGTTTCCCGCTTCTCTGTCCGAACCTCCTTCACCTTCTGACTCGCTCACGTTGATTTCTCCCCTTTCTGTCCGAACCTCCTCCACCTTCGGACTCCTTCACGTTGGTTTCCCGCTTCTCTGTCCGAGCCTCCTTCACCTTCGGACTCGCTCACGTTGATTTCTTCCCTTTCTGTCCGAACCTCCTCCACCTTCGGACTCGCTCACGTTGATTTCTCCCCTTTCTGTCCGAGCCTGCTCCACCTTCGGACTCCTTCACGTTGGTTTCCCGCTTCTCTGTCCGAACCTGCTCCATCATCCTCTCTTTATGGAATAACACAAAGATACAAAAAAAACACTAACAAATATGCTGCCATTTGTTAGTGTTTTCCAATCTATTATGAAGCTTGTTGCTCAAATCTTTCTTCTGCTGGAGGGTTAAATTGCCCTTCCCACTTGGCAATAACAATAGCCGCAAGTGAGTTCCCCACCACGTTAACAGCTGTTCGGCCCATATCAAGGATACGGTCGATGCCGGCAATAAAGGCAAGGCCTTCTGCAGGCAATCCAATTGTGCTGAAAGTAGCCAGCAGCACGACAAAGGATACGCCTGGCACGCCCGCCATTCCTTTGGATGTCACCATCAGTACTAACATTAACGTAATTTGCTGTCCTACGCTTAATTCTATGCCAAACATCTGTGCAATAAATAAAGAGGCAATTGCCTGGTATAAAACGGATCCATCCAGGTTAAAAGAATAACCTGTCGGAATAACGAATGACGAAATATGTTTCGGGCTTCCCGCTTTCTCCATTTTGTCCATGATTCTCGGAAGCACTGTTTCAGAACTTGCAGTTGAGAATGCCAAAATCAATTCTTCTTTAATCATCTTCAATAATTTAAAGATGCTGAACCCGACAACTTTGGCCATTATCCCCAATACAACAAGAACAAAGAAGATCATGGCTCCATATACAGTAAGCGCCAGCTTGCCCAATGGAATTAATGAGGCAAAACCATACTTGGAAATCGTTACACCAATTAAGGCAAATACTCCGATTGGTGCATACTTCATAAATAGGTTTGTCACATAGAACATAGCCTTTGCCGTGCCTTCGAAAAATCTCAGTACTGGTTTTCCCTTTTCCCCAATTGCTGCAATTCCAAGGCCAAATACAACAGCAAAGAAGATAATCGCCAGCATATCGCCTTCAACCATGGCTTGTACAGGATTAGTAGGTACGATATGCAAAAATGTATCTGCTATCGACTTGCCTTCCTGCTCTTTATTGGTTTCAACATAGCTCGAAATGTCACTTTGCTGCAGGCTGTCCATATTCAGGCCGGCACCAGGCTGAATAACATTACCTGCAATGAGGCCCACCACAATAGCAACCAAAGTCATGCCAATAAAGTAAGTCAATGATTTACCGCCAAGCTTCCCGACGGCTTTTAAATCACCCACACCAGCAATGGCAACAATAATTGTTGATAGTACAATAGGAACAACAATCATTTTAATTAAGCGGATAAAAAGATCGCCAAAGGGCTGCAGCACACTTTGCGCCGTTTCACTTCCATAGAAAATACCGCCAATAGCGATTCCTAAAATAAGACCGATGAAAATTTGAGTGGCTAAACTTAATTTGATTTTTTTCATCAATTACCCTACCTTCTTGTTTAGTTTTATACGTGCTGCGCAGGCAAGGGAAACAAAGATGAGATCCTGATAAAAAAGAAAATCGACAAAAATGCTGGTTTTGTCAATTCACAATATTTCATATTCTCTTATGTTTCCTTAAACGCTGACGAGGTTAGCTTTCGGGTTAGGACTGCGGAAACAGTAAGCCCTTCCATAGTAGGATTCACCCCAAGCGGAAACTCCGCTGTAAATAATGGGTCCCCCGTTCTTAAAATAAGATTAAGCATAAATCACTATATCATTATATTATTTCAAGATATTTTTTGTAAATAGTTAAGTTTTCCCGGCAGTAAACTAAATGGCCTCTTTAACACACCAAAAAAAGCTGAAATTCAATGAATTTTCAGCTCTAGGACTTGTTATGGGAAATCAATATTAATAGCAATAATAAATATAAGGACTATCACGGATAATGCTGTATTTACTGACCACCACCTTATTTCTGCTTTTGTCAGTACACGGTCAATGATGAAAAAAGAGACAGCAGAAACAAGACTAAGTTCTTTTAATACTGAACCAAATAGAATAAAAAGGAGGCAATTTCACGATTAGTGTTTGCAATGAAAATCTTCTTGCTCAACCAATCACTGAACATCGAAGTGATTACTCCATAGGCAGCGACAAACATAAGATTTAAATAATATAAATTAACAAATGCATTCATATCAAAGACTGTTGGCACTGAAAAAATCAGTGCAAATAACACACTGCTAAGAATGGATGTTAAGATCTTTCTCCTCAAAATAATGGACATTTCCCACTTGATCCTTTATAGAGGCTAAATAATAGAAAGTAAATTTTATAAATTGAATATAAGCAAAACAAAAAAGGCATTTGGCTCCGCCTGCGCCAAATACAATGATAGCCACACATGCTATCCCCGCTAAATCTAAATTAGCATCCTTGTATTAAGAAAATTGAACGGGCTTGTAAACTTTTATTAAAATTCAAGGTGATAACACTCACGGTTAGCTTCATAATAATACCTCAATCAATATGCAATAAAAAATCCATGGCTTTGCTAAATGCTTCTTGTTCTGATTCTGCATCATATCTGGAGGAATATGGATCACTGAATCCATGTTTCCCTTTAAATTTATGTACTTTAATTTTCTTTTTTTCTAAAGCTAATAGTAACTCATCAACATTAAAAGACTGCTCTTCTTGTGGAAAGAATAGCATTATGGGACACTGGGGTGTTAACTCTAAATAGTCCCTGATCCTTGAGCCGTAGTATCCCACTATACCATCAACACAATCTCCCTCACTGCACAGCCAGGCAACAGTTGCACCTATACTAAATCCAATGATATATATTTTTTCGTATTCATCTTTAACATCCAATAATAGATCTTTTATTTTTTGGGCAGCTCTGTCGAAACCTGCATATTCCATAAAATGGCGATAAGCGGCTTCCTCATGAGAATATTCAAAAGGTATCTCTCGCTCTAATAAATGGGGGCATGTCACATCAAAACCCTGCTTTGATAATAATTCGCAAAAACTCTTTATATGTTGATTAATTCCATAGATTTCGTGGATTACGAGGATTAAAGAATTAGAATTACTCTGTCTTATCATGATTATGACCCTTTTTCTCCATATTTCTTCTCCCATTCACCGATCCATTTTTACACCTTATTCCATAAGAAAAATTATTCTATATTTAAATGTTTTATTCCTTCACATCTAACACCCCTATTAATCAGAAAAGCCGCCTATACGGCAGCTAGACTTTAAAAATGCACCATTATGAAATTAAACAAAAGCTTCATATTCAGCTTTAAGGTTATTGATGATCGTCTGAACAGGCAGGATTTCTTTAATTTCATGGACTCTTGCCCCCGCAAATACAAGGCCATTCTCGCAGTCCCCATCCATGGAAGTTATCAAGGAATCCATTGTACAAAAGCGATAAGAGCAGTTTTTCAGGCAATCGATACAGTTCTTTATTTTCACCTTTTTATTGTCAGCTATCTGCTCTGTAAAGTGGTTCTTAATGGCACGGCCTTCCAGCCCTACGGTGGTTTTCACCATGACGATATCTTCCTGTTTGGCCCGGACGTACTTTTCTTTAAAAGATAATGGTGCATCACATTCGCGGCTTGCAACAAATCTTGTTCCCATCTGAACACCCGAGGCACCGATACGAATGGCATGAGCGATATCTCTTCCTGTCATGATTCCTCCAGCAGCAATGACAGGAATCTTAACTGCTTCCACGACTTCCTGTAAAATATTGAATAGTGGTCTTTTGGTCCCTAAATGTCCTCCCGCTTCATTGCCCTCTACAACAACGGCAGAAGCACCAAGCCGTTCTGACATTTTGGCGAGCCTTGCAGATGACACAATCGAGATGACCGGTATACCAGATTCTCTGCCCCAGCTGTACATATCTCTTGATATTCCAGCACCTGAAATAATGAAATCAACCTTTTCCTCAATAGCTGTTTTCATTTTTTCAGCAAAATCATTCATGGCAAAAAGAACATTCACCCCAATATAGCCCTCACCCTTGATAGATGCCTTAGCCTTTCTTATATGCAATCTTAAATCTTCGATGCTAATTCCTGTTCCAGAAATAGTTCCAATCCCCCCGGCATTCGCAACAGCTGACGACAGACCACTTAAAGAAATACCTACGCCCATACCACCTTGCATGATTGGAAATTCAGGCTTCATATGACCAATTCTTAATTGCGGAAATCTCAAAAGAATACCCCATTTCATCGTCGAATTATTTCTTCTCCATTATTGTGTGAATGGGGTTAATTGAATAGTGATAAATATAATACCTGATACTAAAATCAGGTGGTAATTTAGCGATCGTCACACAAAGTTCAAGAAAGAACAAAGATGGGGGCTTAATTCTTTTTATCGTATAACTGATATACCAGAAATCATCACAACCTATCTTTTTCTTTTGCAGTTACTATACTATAAGAAATATTGAGTTTATCCCAAACCCAAGCATGAAAGATTTCGTCTAATTCTTTTTCCAAGGCCATATCATCCAGACTCGCTTCAAGGCCTAATTTCTCAAAAGTGAATGTCTCTGTCGCCTTAGCCCCCTCATACCGGGCACTGCTAAATGAGAAAGTAACTGTTCTGCCCATCGTGTTTCCCCCTATATTAAATCATCAAGTATTCTTTTTATCAGCACTTACTCGCATGAAAAGCTTTTACCTGCGTTTTTGAAATATAAAATGCAATAGGTAAGCTAATCCTAAGAAAGTAATAATGAAAAATACTTTAACTATAGAAAATTGCTCTATTAAAAGGGCGTGCGTTGAACGATCCGATGAGAAGATAGACCACCAGCTTGGTTCGGGAAATAGAAAAGATACTATAACCCAGGTGCAAAATAACACTAGAAACCAATGGAATCTCATAAATTCTCCCTCTTACACAGTTAATCCAAAAACTAATTCAAAATCCTTACACCATTAGGATCCACTAATGGGTTTGATGAGAAATCCTTTATAACAGCTTCCCTGATTGTAACTGTCTCACCAATTATTGACTTAATAGAATTGACAGGCTTCCCAAACAAAATGGAAAGGTCACCTTCTAACCCTTTTTTCATTATTTCTAATCTTAATTCCCCTATTTTTATGTTATCAGTCACCGAATCTACTAAATCTTTGTTTGTCTGAAGTTCGATCCTAAAAGAATAAGGGGTTGTAATAAACGTTCTTCGTTCCCCCCTATCAACATTCCAATTCAAATTAACTGCATTTTGACATATAAACTCTTGTTCTTTTTCATTTACCCAAAAGCCTATATGGTCAAATATACTCTTCTTTCCATATCCAAAAGTGACATTTATGCACCCTTTTCTTGCTTCAATTATCCGAAAAAGGATATCTTTTTCCCGAAAGTCATCCCATACCAATGGAGGATCAAAGTTCTGGAAATCCCCCTGGTATTTTCCGATACGCTGATATATCCGAAATCCATTATTTGTATAAAACCTCTCTGTCTCTTCTACATGCGGAGTCCAAAAATGATAATGAAAAAGCACCGAAGTCACCTCTTTATTAAGCTCACTCCCTTACATATTCAATACAAAAGAAAATATTTCCTTTATAGGAGGTTCCCTGACTTTTCACGGTGTGCTGAAACAGGTTTTCCAAGATGGATAGTTAATGATTCAAAGGTGGTATGGATTCTGCTTGTTCATTTTTCATGGAAATATGAAGCTCTTTCTTAGAGTTGATGGAGGCAAAAAATATATCCCCGAACATAGAGACGCCCATTCTGGCCAATTCCCGTTCAAGCCAGGCTCTATCCAAGCCCAACTGATTAAGGACCGTGGTGTAAACTTCTCCTTCAACGACTACTGGAAAGGCAATTTGATCGGAGTGTTCAGTAATTTTTAAATCTCCCAGGGTAACAGGCATCATTGAAGGTTTCAATTGAACACTTAGCATACCGCTCCCTTCCAGTACTCCCAATTCTACATTTTGGACATCGAAAATATTTTTCTCCCTCAGCATTTGAAGAATGTTGTCGATTGAATAATTAGTCCGCTTTAAATTGGCACGAAGCAATTTACCCTTATTAATTACAATCACCGGTTCGAAAGTAATCATTTTTCCAATCTTTCTGTTCGATATTTTTACTTTCCCAATGATTCGCTGAAAGACGCCTATGGCAATAATGGCAAAGCCTGTTTCCAGATGCCTGATAGACGGATCTGCTATATCCGCCCCAGCCACTGCACCCAGTGTAAGAATCACCAGGTAGTCGAAGATTGGAAGCTCCCCAATCGAACGTCTCCCCATATAAAGAGTAATAAAAAGAAATAGAGGCAGAATGGTAATAATTCTTCCTAAAATAAGAAGACAATGATAAAAAAATTCTCCCATATTTTACTCCTCCCGTTGGTTGGTTGGTTGTTCTTATCTTTTCGGTCTCAGGTGGAGATTATACGGCAGATAGGCGCATTCGAAAGGAAGTTGACCACTGCAGCATAACTTTATAAAATGAAATCATCCCAAATTGGAGGTTTTTTGTTTGTTGAACTTATGTTTAGAGCTAGAGGAGTAACACGTTCTTCATGGCTGCATGCATGAGAAAGTGCCATTTATATCGAACTATATAAATAAGAACGGGAGATTATAAATGGATATTTTAATTCGGCAGGAATTCCCTGCAGACTATCATTCGACGGAAGAAATGATCAGAGAAGCTTTTTTAAATGAAGAATACAGCGACAAGACAGAACATTTCCTTGTTAAAAGGATTAGAAATTCAGATGCTTTTATTCCGGAGCTTTCTTTAGTAGCTTTAACTCAGGCTAAGGAGGTTGTGGGTCACATACTTTTATCAAAAATCACCATAGCTGATGGCGAGAAGGCTGCAGATTCTCTGGCACTTGCCCCCGTTTCGGTTGCTCCCGGTTATCAAGGAAAAGGCATCGGCAGTCAATTGATTCGTTCTGCACTTAACAAGGCAAAAGAGGGCGGATTTCAATCCGTAATCGTTCTAGGTCATAAAGATTACTATCCAAAGTTCGGCTTTAAGCCAGCCAGCCTTTGGAATATCCAGGCCCCGTTTGAAGTTCCTGACGAAGTGTTCATGGCTCTGGAATTGACGGAGAATGCTCTTGAAAAAGCTGCCGGTGTTGTCCATTATTCAAAAGCTTTTTCAGAATAAGAGGCCTGGATGAAAAAAAGAGCAGCCGATCCACATACTGGATCTTCAGCTCTTGTACCTATTTGTTGATAAAGACATTGCAATGGACTTATTCTGTAAGTTCCCAAGCAGGATTCCAAACTACTTCCCACAAATGTCCATCTGGGTCTTGGAAGTATCCAGAATATCCACCCCAAAAGGTGTCGTGAGCTTGAACCGCAATAACAGCCCCTGCACTCTCAGCCTGTTTCATTACCGTATCTACCTCTTCTTTACTCCCAACATTATGCCCAATCGTAAATTCAGTTGGGCTAATCGCTGTCTGGTTCATGCTTGTATCATGAGCAATATCTTTACGTTTCCAAAGTGCCAGTTTTAACCCTGATTGCAAATCAAAAAACGCCACAGCACCATGCTCGAATTCTCTCCCTACTATCCCCTGTGTTGGAAGTCCAAGACCCTTTTCATAGAAATGTAAGGACCTTTCTAGATCATCTACACCTAATGTAATAACTGAAATCCGCGGTTTCATATAAGACCTCCAATAAACTCGTATAAAATAAAACTTTCAAATCTTTGCGTAGAAAAGATCATAAAGCATAATCATTCCTTTATATCGTAAATCAATTGATCGAATAACTCCCCATCCACATAAAGCAAAATGGCCCATTCTCCCTTTTTAGGAATTTTAACAGATGATGGTGTATGCGCATCTGCCCCGTTGTTTGGACCGTAAGCATGGATGGTCCATCCCATTCCATTCGTTAAAATTTGATGGACAGTTTGCGATTCTTTATGAAATCCAACAATCGTCAGATCTGCATCTTCAACTCCCCAAAGATGCCACATCCACTTTTGGCCGTTTAGACTTGGCATGCCAGCGCCTATCACACCGGACTTGTTTTCATTTCCGATAATGCCCCTGTCACCGAACTCCACAGCTTTTCTCTCCCAATCAATAGTGTCAAAATCGCTCTCTTGAACAAAATCTGGTATGTCCTCTGGGAAAGTAATAGGGGCGTCTTTTGCTTTTTCAGCCACACTGACAACTACATCCCCATAGGCTTTGCCATCCAGGTACACTTCATACTTCCACAAGCCTTCGTAAGGAACTGTAAATGTGGTTGTAAAACGCTGCAAACTTGGGTAGCCGGATGATGGTTCTGTTATTTCTTGATGAGGCAAAACTTGTATTCTTTCACCAGTTTCTTTATGAAGGGCAGAAATGGAAAGTTCTTTTCCTTTATAAGTATCAAAAGGCTCTGCGAAACTAAAAATATAGCCATAAGGCGTTCCTGCTTTCAGATTAGGATCGGGTAATATGCTAAATTTTATATTTTGATTCACCTTATATTCATGCCGTATTTCCCATTCATTATTCATGCCTCCATTTATCTTTTCGGGATCGTTCCTGACAAAAAACTCGGTTGAAACGAAGAAGGCCAAGAGCCAGATGGCAAAAGTGGAAATAGTGAATATAACGAATTTATTGGGTTTGGCTGGCTTCACTATTCTATCTGTATGGACTGCTTTTCTAATATTCATTTTTTGAAATTCCGTAAAGTGGCCACCTTTGTGAGTCGTCGAGTCCATCGCCCTCCGCAGCTGCTTAAGCTTGCTCTCCATTATATCCCCACCTCTCCATCATTTTTTTCAGCTTCATCCTGCCTCTGCTCAATCTTGTTTTGATCGTATTGTGGTTCACGCCTAATATTCCTTGGATCTCTTCAATTGAGCATTCTTCATAGTAATAAAGCGTAACGACTTCCCGGTACTTCACAGGCAAAGACAATACACACAAGGAAAGAAATTCTTCCTCGCTGCGCTTCAGCAGATCTTTTTCCGGCGACATTTCCTTAGATGAAAAAAGAGCAAACATGCTTGAATTCATCAACACTTTTCGAAACGCATAACTCTTCAAGACATCCTTTGATTTATTAATAGCCAATCGATAAATCCATGATTTAAAGGAGATCACTTCATCGATTTTGTCATAATTTCTGTAGCACGCGATGAATACATCCTGAACAATATCTTCCGCCAGCTTCCAGTCCTTCACATAGTTATAAGCCAGCTTTGTGAGCCGTTCACCATACTCATCCATAATAAACTCCAGCCAAGCATCACGATTTTCTAATGGGCCTTCATCCCTGACCTTTCTCACACACTTCCCACCCCATTTTCACTTTAATGCTAAGACGAATGAGTTAGATATAGGTTTCATTTTTTCCATATCTTTTAGAAAAAGGGCCCTTACCCTTTTGCGGATAAGTGCCGGTTTCGTTCCTGTCTATAATAACAATTGCCCGTATTTTTCCCGTCCTCATCTAATAACTTCCTTTCATTCTTCCGCCAAATTTCCATATGATAAAACCTTTTTGATTAACAAGGCCGAATAACATGGAGGACTATTCTTTAATGACTGATTTGTATCTTCTCACCTTACCAATCCAATCACTTGCATCCCGCCATTTAACCTTTTTAGCTGAAATCCAAGTAACTTCTCCATTATAGTCATTAGGTGTCCAATCAGAAGTGTCTGCCCAATATAAGGTACCGTCTTTCAGTATTAGGGTGGCATCATAGATGATTGAATCATAATTTTCCGGACTTGGTTTAAGTTGAAAATGTGTTACTTGTTCAAACAATATTTCTATTGCCGACGGATTATTAAATTGTCTATGAAAAAGCATTTGCATTTTGGTATCAAGCCCTAGTCCAACACTCATTGACCGGTTATGATCTACATAACTGTCAGTCCACATCATCAGCTCTTTCAAACAGCTATCGTGGAAATAACCAAATAACTCTAGAAGTCCTTTGATATCATCATTTCCTTTTATTTCAACCCACTCCATATTTGCCTCCTTTAAGACAAATTCATAAATATAAGAAAGGTTCGTCATATTATTTTCAATTCCTTCTTTAGCTCACTGCCCTGTTTATTCAAAAAGAAAAAGCCACCTGGATTGGCAGCTTTCGTTTGCTACTCATTTTTCTTCATTGAAGCCAAATAAGCAATTGCAATGAGAACTGCAATGATTGAAGTGATTACAGAATATCGGAAAATAGTAAAAAAGAACTCAGGAAAAGGTGTTATAACACTTGAAGTCATACCATCAACATCAGTTGTGCTTTCTATCCGCTTCATAAAGGCCACTAATAAGAAAAAGGAGACAATAAATGAATATATCCCTGTTTTCACTATTATTTTCTCCATACTTTTTCAATTACAGTTACCTGGAAGCAAGGAATCACGAGTTCATAAAATTATTGAAATCCTCCTGAGTCTTTATTTTCTCCCATCAAATAATTTGAGCTCTCTCCTGGTTTTGCATTAGGATTGATTGGGATATGAGGATTATTATTGTTTTTCTTGCGTTTCCAATCAATAAATAAAGCAAATAGTATAATTCCAACAATAAAAATCACTAACCACCACATGGAATCAATCCCCCTTGTTAGAAAGGCCGCCTTTATTGATATACACTTATTTAGCTAAGAAAAGATAAAGAAGCAGCGCAGTCATAATATTTGGCAGACCAATTAAAACGGAGCCGATGCTTGTTCTTTTTCGTTTCTGTCTTTCGTCTGGAGAATCAGGTGCTTCTAGGCCTGCCCTTATTCGGTGGGGGCCAGGTATTGAACCTGACATAAGAACAGACATGGCCATAAAAAATAAGCCAATTGCTCCTGTCACTAAGTAAGCCTTACTTAATTCCCCAAAACCAAATGATAGTAAAACACCAGTTATTGACAAAACCATTCCGATAATTAGATACTTCAAACCAAACCTCCTTTTTCCTAACTATATACGGTTGAAGTCTTTAATTGTTTCAATTTTAATTTTATTCAGTCTTTTTTGCCAAGGACAATATAGACAGTTGCAAATGATAAAACATATGTAACATGCCCGCTTCGGCTCCCTCTGAAAAAAAACTTGACCACATTTGATCAAGTTTATGTCAACACACACCTAGACGATGTTTGTTCAACATTTTATTGGCTTATTCCAGCATACTACGCGACAGTCATCTTTGCATGGTATTTTCTCCTTATGCCAAACAATTTTGCGTCCATCGTTACAGCATTTTTCTTCTTTACGCCAAACTATTCGGTAGCCATTTTTGCATTTTTCATTATGCTTATGCTGGCAAATGGTTTTGCAGTGCTTCTCGAAACATTCTTTCTTTTTGCAGCAGCAATCATGATGGCAAGTATGATGTTTACACTTGTCATATCTGCATCCACAATCATGATGGCAAGCATGATGATTGCATCTGTTCTGTTTATTTCTGCAATCATAATGGCAATCATGGGGTTTGCACTTATCCTGTCTACATCGATCATAATAGTAACCATGATGATCATACTGGTCCTGCATATATCCATCATGATGATAGTAGTCATTCTGATTATAGCTATAACCACTATGATAAATTGTTCTTCCTTCAGAATGCCAAGATGAACTCAACATAATCCACTCCTTTCTTGATAGATTACTATATCTTTATTCAAATTTATTATCTTTGCTTGTGTAATTATCTATTAAACATATTTATTATTTAATGACCAAATACAAATCTGCCCCGTCTGGCCGAAGAAGAAAAAGGAGGTGCTATCCCTACTGGATCTGCAACTCTTTCACTCGTTTAAAATAAGTACAAAGGAGATGGAGGCAACCTGCTCGTTAGTGCCAAAAATTACTTCATATACTTTGCAACCAACAAATAACACCTTTCTCTTGTAAGACTTGCTTGTGTAGCCACATATTCCAATGGCTCCATCGAACCGCCTTTGTATTTCAGAGAAGACTTTTTCGCAGCTTCATCTCTTTGTTGGATCCAGATCCGCTGTTCTTCTCTTAACTGGTCCATCTGCCCTTTATCAAGCTGATCTTCTAGCAGACCATAAATTTTGTTTAATTCCTCATCCCAATTTCTATATCTTTCCGCCTCTTGCTCCACCAATTCTGCCGTGGTTGTTTTGGCTTCTGCGTATCTGTCCGCTTCTTCCATTTTGTTTAGTTTCTTGAGATATTCATCCTTATTACTTTCATGATTTTCATTTTGATTACTGGACTCCACTGACTCTCCATCATTTGAGGCTGCAGATGAATTGTCTGTATTTTCTTGTTCATTGAGCTGTGTGTTGTCACTGCTGCCAGAAGAGTTTTCTTCCTCATTTTCCTCTGAATCTGCAGAATCCCTATCAGTTGAGCCGCCATCTTCATTTTGAGCCGAGCTGTTATTAGCTGGCTGGCTGCTCGATTCTTCAGATGAGTCTCCACAAGCAGCCAGTACACCTGATAATGCTACTGTTATCAGTACCGTCAAAAACTTCTTGTTTTTTTCCATATTCCAACTTCCTTTTTATATTTAGTAACGAAATTTATACTATTAAATTTTTGAACAAATCCTTCAGTATCGAGCATAATTAGATGATCTATGTCTTCGAAAATGATTATTTCTGCCCTCCCTCCTTCTAAATTAATCTTATCATTTTCTTCATAGAAAATTATCCCAATTCCATTATTTTCTGTTTTTCAGCGAAGAAAAAAGAGCTCCGGTTGGGAACTCCTTTTTAAATAGAATTAATATAATCCTCAATCACTTTACGATCTGGAGGGCTTATATTTGAGGGAATATCATGAACATGATAAAAGCGTAAATCATTAACCTCTTCGTTATCGATTGTAAGTTCTCCATCATAGTCGGTGCAGATATAGGAGGCAATGACATTATATACTTCATCACCGTGAGGATATTTATAGTAAAATTCATCTCCTGAATAGATATTAAACAACCGCAGATCATTTGCTGTTAACCCAGTTTCTTCAAGCAGCTCTCTCTTAGCCACCTCTTCCAATGTCTCTCCGGGCTCCAGAGAACCTCCCGCCAATCCCCAGCAGTTATTATCCTTCCTTAATTGTAATAACAGCCTATTATTCTTATCTAAAACGATTACACTCGCTCCAGTAATAACAAGAGGACGGCTTCCAACTATTTTTCTTAACTCCATTACATACCCCATAGTAATCTCCTAAATATAAGATTTCCCTATATAATTCGATATTTGGAAGATAAATCCTTTTGAAAGATATTAATGGGATTTTATGTTAATATGTAGATATATGTTATTTAACTAACAGACAGTTATTAAGATTAATCGAAAGGAGGATTTTATGAACACTCAAAATAAACACACCACAAAAGCAATAGGAATTTCATTGTTAATAACTATATTTGCCTTTTTCAATGTGGATATTCCTAAACCTTATACAGTAATTTATTTACTCTTCGTATCTGTTGCTTCATTCATAAGCATTTATTTAATTTCAATGATTACTGCAAAAGCATACCAAAAGTTTGTTAAGCACATTGGCTGTAATTAAAATCCTTTTAACCTAATGCCATAATTGTGAAGGAATGAGAGCATATTGCTATTCCTCTGCATTTAATTTCCTTGCTTCCCCAGACCAAACAAGTGCTTTTTTCTCCATTTCCTTCACAAATGCCTTTTTTGCTTGGCTATACTCACTTGTGTCATCAAACCTTTTTGCTAATTCTTCCTTGAATTTAGTGTACCTTGCTGCTTCAGCAGGATGGGACCGCAGATAATCTCTAAATATTAGGTGCCGTTCTATTTGGGGGTTATCAAATTGATAGAAATGCAAATGATGAGATCGGTTTTCCCCGCCTTTTCGAAATAATCGTCTTCCTGTAATTCCCCATTCACCAGCAGCCTCATATCCTAGGTTTTTCATTTCTTCATTAAAACTGTCTATCTTTTCGATGTCCTTCACAATAAATATCATATCGATTACAGGCTTTGCCTTCATCCCCTGGACCGCAGTACTGCCAAAATGTTCACATTTTATGATGTCATCTTTAAAGATGGTTTTGAGAAACTGTGCCTCTACTTCATACATTAAAGCCCAATTATCGCTAAATTCCGTAAGCCGAATCTTCATTTGGAGACCTCCATTATAAAACTTACATTGGGTAATTCATCCACAATTAGTTGTTGCTCCAAACCCTTTCAACCACACCCATTCCTGCCCATTAAATTCCATTCTGCATCTACTCTAATTAATTGATTAACTTCAAACCTGCTTTCATATGTAAATCAGCCTCTGTATTTGTTGCTTCCTGGCAGTTTTTTTAATACATTCCAGGCTTTAATGGCCTCTTCTCGATTACTGCCTTTGTTTTTTGGGTCTGCAAAATAATCTCTGGTGAACTGATTATATTCGAATTGAGACCCTATTTGTTTTTTATAAGACGGATTCTTTTTTCTTTCTTCCTCTTCATACCAAGCATGAACCACATCACGATATGTTTTGCCTGCATTTTCTTTAAAATAATTTTGAATATAAGTCGAAAAATGAAATTTAGGGATAATTGATTTGAAGAAGGCTCTTACGGTCTGGCTGCAGCGGTGATTTTCTGTGATGACAGTATCTAAATTTAATTCTGACAAAACATCTTTAGAAGGGGACTTTTTTTTCTTTGCTGGCTTGTTTATTTCTCCTGTCTGAAGAAATGCTGCTATTCTATCCGTAATCTCCATTTTAGAGTCAGCAGCACTCATTCCATTCTCTCTGCAAAAAACTTGCAGTTCTTCTTTTAACCAATAATAGCTGAGGAAATCTTTTACTTCCAAATCCTTTCTTAGTTCCGGCCTCAAGTATTCTACCTCCATTTTAAGATAATAATATTATAAAACACATGTTCGTAAATGTAAATTTTACCAATATATTTTGGCGATTCCAATCTTTTTAGATATTCCTATTCTTGCCGCCCAAATGATTTGTGATATAACAAGATTAGAAGACTTTTAGAATGAAGGATGTGTTACAGGTTGAATGAACGTCATCATCTAATACTTTGGTTTATGATCATCCTGGTGCCGATTATTGTCTTTATGAATACGAACAATTGGGAAAATGCATTTCTGACTTTTTTGGGAGAGGTGATTTTCTATCTCGTTTACGGATTGTTTTGGTTTCGCCGTGATCAGAAAAGTCAGGCGGATTCCGAAATCTGGCTGATCAGCAAACTTTCAGATGAGCAATTAGAGGATTTCTCCATCTCTCTATTATCCAAACTTGGTTATATAGTTACAAAACCGATTGATGAGAATCCGGATATAAGTTTTTTACTTGCCTCTCCATCGGGGTATCAAGTGATTGTTAAAGTCAAAAGCCATAAAAGAGAAGTCGGAATACGCCTAGTCCAAAAAACTTTAAGGCAAATGGATATTTTTGATGCTGCTGAATGCTGGGTCATCACAAATGAGCGTTTCACCCGTCAAGCAATTGAATTTGCCGAAGCAAACAATATGCGTTTATATGACAGGCAACAGTTTATAAAATGGATTCTAAAAGCGAAAAAAGGGGAAAAAATACGGGGGCAGCATTCTTGATGTTCAGGAAATTCCTGTATACCTCTACTTTCATGAATGCCTATCTTTCACAAATTAAATATCCCAATTTCACAGTAAGAAATTGGGAATCTATTGTTAATAAGGAATATCTCTATACTATAATTTCAATTCACCTATATGAATCATGTATCGGATGAAACAAGTCTTCCGCTGCATTTCTGACAACTGAAAAATGTTCCACATTGTAATGGCCGTGAAGAGTATCATTATGATGCTTGATAATTTGTTCTGCACTTAAAGCATCGCTGTCCGTTGTTGAATGTCCATCACCTACTAATGTGACATCCAATCCACTAATAGTTGCGGTTCTAACTGCACTGTCTATACAGTGCTGGGTTTTACACCCCATTATAACAACATGCTTGACCTTTTGAGATTTAAGGTGATCCAGCAGTCCTGTTCCATGGAAGGAATTCGTCGCAGCTTTATCAAAGAACTTCGTTTCCGCAGGCACATTAATTTCTTCGTGAACCTGAAATCCTTTGCCTTTCCCTTCAGCAACATCTAAATCCCTAACAAAGACAACTGGAATACTGGATTGCTTTGCCTTTTCGATCACTAAATTGATATTCCCAATAAGCCGCTCTTTATTAAAAACTTTACTTTCTTTTATATTCCCATCAATTAACTCCTGTTGGGCATCAATAATTAATAATGTTTGATTCAAATGATTTTCCCCTTTCAATACCTATAAAGTTATTTGAGATCTGTTCCCCATAGTATTTTCATGCCAATATATTGATTGTCATAATAACATTGTCCGAAAATGTTATCTAAATTTTTAGACATTTTTGATTTTAACATATTAATCAGTACAATAAAATATGTTTAAGTTCCTTATTCGAATGCTTTACTGTGAAACCTGGACGTTCATTCAATCATCTTTAAGAAAAAAGTCCGCCTGAGTGAGGCGGACCTAAATAATTGACCCTGAAAGATCACGTAATATTTCACACTCACAGCTTAATAAGCTCGCGCAAACCAAACCGTATGCTTCGCTTCTTTACCACAATGGATGCATGTGTCCTTAGTTGCCGGCGGATTGAACGGAATGTTCCTTGTTGTGAATTTTGTTTTTTCTTTGACACTTTCTTCACAGGCGTCTTCACCGCACCAGCCAGCCAATATCCAGCCAGGAATGGTTTCATTTAATTCGGATTCTGCTATGTGCTGTTCTAACTGGTCCATTGTATCAATATGTGTGTGTGAATTCTCCGAGCGGAACGCTTTTGCATTTTCGAATAGACGATTCTGCATGGTTTCAAGCTCTTTTTTAATGCTGTCAATAATGGCTTCAAGCGGTACCGCAACTTTGTCTCCAAGATCACGGGCCTTCATTAAGCATTGATTTTGGTCTAAATCACGTGGACCGAGTTCTATGCGGACAGGTACACCTTTCAGTTCCCACTCATTAAATTTATATCCTGGTGATTGATCAGAATCATCTAAGCGGACGCGGATTCCTTCTGCCTTTAATGCTGCAAAGATTTCATCTAACTTCTCCATAATGGCCGGGTTCTTTTTCCATGGCCCGACTGGAATCAGCACAACTTGAGTCGGTGCTATTTTTGGAGGCAGCACAAGGCCTTGCTCATCTCCATGAACCATGATAACGGAGCCAATTAACCGTGTAGACGTACCCCAGGATGTTGTATGGACAAAGGTGTGTTTATTTTCTTTATTCAAATATTTGATATCGAAAGCTTCGGCAAATTTTGTACCTAAGTAATGGGAGGTACCTGCCTGCACAGCTTTTCCATCTTTCATCATCGCTTCAATGGAAAAAGTATCAACCGCACCGGCAAAGCGTTCTGATGGTGTTTTTTGGCCATCATAAACCGGAATCGCAAGTAATCCTTCTACAACCTCTTTATAAATGGAAAGCATTTGCATTGTTTCCTTACGCGCATCTTCTTCATCCACATGAGCCGTATGGCCTTCCTGCCATAAAAATTCAGAAGTGCGGATAAATGGAAGAGTCTTCTTCTCCCACCGGAATACATTTGCCCATTGATTTATTAATACAGGCAGATCCCGATAACTCTTAATCCAATCTGAATACAAATGTCCAATCATTGTTTCAGAAGTTGGGCGCAGTGCCAGACGTTCCTCCAGTTTCTCACCTGCCGCTTCTGTTATCCATGGAAGCTCTGGCGAGAATCCTTCAATATGATCCTTTTCCTTCTGAAAGAAGGATTCTGGAATTAACATGGGGAAATATGCATTGCGATGACCGGTTTCTTTAAAACGCCTATCCATCTCTTCCTGAATATGTTCCCATATTTCATAGCCATCCGGCTTAAAGGCAATACAGCCGCGAACTGGGGTGTAATCAAATAAATCGGCTTTTTGAATCGTATCAAGATACCATTTTGAAAAGTTGTTTGGCTTTTGTTGAGACATCTTCTTTTTTCCTCCTTGGAAAATGAAATTTGTTTAAAAAATAAAAAAGCATAAAGAGTCCTTCAAAAGGACGTCTTTACGCTAATAGACGTGGTACCACCTTAGTTCGACTTTAATTTAAAATCTAAAGTCCTCTAAACGTTTGTAACGAAACGACCCGGTTAGCTTTACTAACAATCTCCGTGGCAGGGTTCAATAAGGAGGGGTGATATAGCTTTCAGCCCAGGCTATATTTTCTGTTTCACAATCCTTATTTACTTGATCACATCATTGATTCCATATATATAAGTTAATATATCAACTTGTCACAGGCAATTCAATATTTACAGGAGTTTATTTTCCATTTTAAACATCCTGCCCCAAAAGACTTTAAAAAAGACCCTCAGCTGATCAATTTTAAATGTTATGATAAACAAGTATGTTAACTATACATTTTTTTAGTTAACATTCAAACGTAAACGAACCATTTCAATTGGGGGGATTTTATGTATAAGCTGCGAGGCCATCATCTTTTTTGCCTTCTGGGATATCGGGGAATGGGCTATTCTCAGGAATACGTGGAAAATATGACACGTTTGCACCAAGCCTTGAGAGACAACCCCAGGACATGGATACAGCTTGTAAAAGGGCCAGATCAACTGTGTGAAAAGTATCCCAACTCAGGTGAATACCACTGTGAACACAACGATATTTATGAAAGAGATGCCGTTATTTTAGAAAAACTTGGACTTAAGATCGGGCAAATCCTGTATTGGAAGGACATTGAGTCGAACATCCAAAAATATGCCCTTCCCTCAGATATTCAAACTGTTTGCGAAACGTGTTCCTGGCGTTCATACGGCGTTTGTGAAGAAGGTATTCAAGATATTCTTGAAGGGAAGGGCTTAAGGGAAGTAAAGTGACCCTCCCCTGTTAAATACCCATTCTTAAACTTGCTTGAGAACTGTTTTAGATCTGCAACAACCATTATTATCCTGTTTATACAGGAATTAGTCGAGTCCTTTCAGAATATATGTGAAAAAAGGGTAATGGAGGAATTATCATGGCATTTGTGGCTATTTTGACGGTTGGACGGCTGAAGCACTCAGAAGAACATCCTGCCTCCCGGGAATTTTTTGAAGCGGGAATTGAAGTCATGCGAGAGGCTGCTAAAACAGGGCACCTCATAAAAGAATTCTCACCAACTAGAGCTAAGTTTCCTGAAGAAACGATTAAAGGAGAGGGTACCCCCATTCTCACCCTAACAGTATGGACAAACCTTCAATCTTTATATCAGTTTACCTATTCTGGCCTGCATAGGCAGGCATTGCAGGACAGGAATAAGTGGTTTGGGCCTCTTCCAGAGAGACAGCCAAATTATGTGGTGTGGTGGACGGATATGTTATCGGATGTATCCTGGAAGGAAGCTTTCAAAAGATATGATTATTATATCCAGCATGGACCTGATTCTTTTGCGTTTGACTTTAGACGTGCATTTGATCAATTTGGGAAACCGATCCTGCTTAAATAGCTGGGGTTAATTCTCCTGCACAGCATTTTTCCTATCAGCACTTTACTGCGGCCTCACCTTATACATTAAATGAATTTCATTAGCCATATAATCGGAACTAAAATGAAGTCCCTTCTTTAGCCACCACATGATGATGCCTACCAATGAGGCTGTTTTAATATCTATAGAAACATATTCGTCGGGCAATTCCTTCTGTGTATTCTTTCTTCTTATTTCTACTAACTGTTTTAATAATACGAATAGTTTTTCCTCGAATTGATTCAGCTTGAATAAGAACAGCAAATACTTTCTGTGGATATATAAATAATCAAGCAATTGGGTCAGCTGCTGCTTTTCTGATAGATCTTCCGATTGTATCAATGCTGCAATTTCATCAGATAGCCCGCTTAAAATTTCTCCGGTAATTTGCGTTAGAAAATCTTGAATATCCTGATAGTGCAAGTAAAATGTTGTCCGGTTTAATCCTGCTTCGGCCGCAACTTTCTGAACGGTCAGTTTTGAAATATCGGATTCCTCTGATAGCAGGGAAAAAGCTGCTGTTTTGAACATTTCCTTTGAACGGATTGTACGGGGATCTTCCTTTTTCGGCGCAGACATTCTAACCCTCCTTTATAGATTTTCATGGACTTTCTCAACAGCCCCTATTCACGCTGTCGATTAGTGAACACACACAAGAAAACTGTTCATGGTCAAGAATAGATGGTTTTGTTACTATGAATTTTATCGACAACATGTTGAGAATACAAGTTCAGAACGAAGGAGTTTATGAATGAGCAATGAAATAACAGAAAGCAATAAAAAAATATTATTAATCGTTCTGATTGCCGGCTGTTTCTTATCCACCTTGAATCAGACTTTATTAAATGTGGCATTGAGCAGTTTCATGGAGGAATTCAACGTAAAAGCAGCAACGGTCCAATGGTTATCAACCGGATTTATGCTTGTAAATGGGGTATTAGTCCCCATCACAGCATTTCTGATGCAGCGGTTTACAACAAGGCAGCTGTTCATTAGTTCAATGTTCTTTTTACTCATCGGATCTGTCATTAGCGCCTGTGCACTGAACTTTGGCATGCTGCTGGCAGGGAGGATGATTCAGGCAATCGGTGCCGGAATTATCATGCCCCTGATGATGACCGTCATTCTATATTTATACCCCGCCGAGCATCGCGGAAGTGTAATGGGGAAAATTGGCTTTGCAGTAATCTTTGCACCGGCCATTGCTCCTACCCTATCCGGTTTTATTATTGAATTTGTTTCATGGAGATGGCTGTTTATTGGGTTAATTCCCTTTTTAATCATCGTCATCGTTCTGGCTTTCAAATATTTGATGAATGTATCGGAAACATCAAAAGCGAGATTGGATCTCCCAAGTGTTATTTTGTCCACGATTGGCTTTGGATGCATTTTATTCGGATTTAGTGCCGCGGGAAGCAAAGGATGGCAAAATCCTATAGTCCTTACAACGATCATTGCAGGAATATTCTTTACAGCTCTATTCTGCTTGCGGCAGATGAAATCAAAGGAGCCTTTACTGAATTTATCTGTATTTAAGTATAAAATCTTCACTCTCACATCGCTTATCAATGTCCTAATTACGATGATTATGTATGCGGATTTAATCCTTCTGCCTATTTACCTGCAGGACGGGCGCGAGTTCACGGCTTTCGAAGCAGGATTGCTTTTATTGCCCGGAGCTATCATCAACGCGTTCTTATCTCCAGTTACTGGAAGAATGTATGATAAATACGGTGCAAAACCACTCTTTATTACAGGATTAGTATTTGTCAGTATTTCCATGTGGGGAGTAATCGATTTGAACGAATCGACTACTTATATGTATTTAATGGTCCGCACCATTATTTTGAGAATAGGATTAAGCTTTATTACTATGCCTTTAAATACAGCAGGATTGAATGCTCTGCCAAGAGAGCTGGGATCTCACGGCTCAGCCGTTAACAACACCATTCGCCAATTGTCAGGTGCGATTGGAACTGCAGTTGTCATCACTTTATATACGATCCAGGCAACTTCATATGCTTCGGAGTTGTCCAAAGAAAACATGACAGGAGGCAAACTGGAGAGCTTAGCTTCGATCTTTGGTTCAAGTTCTGCCTATGTCTTTATGTTAGTCCTATCCCTTGCAACACTGATTTTAGTTTTCTTTGTGCCTAAAAAATCGCCAAAAAACACCCATGATAAAGGATTGGCTCAACAAAGCCAAAGTTAATAACACGAGCATACCTAAGATTTCTTGGGTATGCTTTGCTATTTCTCGATTTTAAAAATGGGTGCTTAAGCGCAGTCTCTTGATTTTTAGTCTGTATAATTGGATCCTTCTTCCAAAAGTAAATCTGCCAGCCCCTCTTCTGATACTACATTAATGCCATTCCTTTTAAGCAAGGCCGACGTGACTCCATCTCCAGGAATTTTGTTGCCCTTAAACTCGCCGTTATAAATCATTGAACTTCCACAGGAGGGACTATATTCTTTTAGCACGACTGCAGTAACTTGCAGCTCTTGGGCCTTTCTTAACGTGATATAGGCTCCTTCTATGTAAAAATCGGTAACATCTCTGCCTGATTTTTCAATTACTTTAGCTTTGCCATCAAGAACATCTGCTCCGTCACCGTCTATTATCTCAGCAGGTTCTCTTGGTGTTGAAAAACCTCCAAGCAACTCAGGACAAACAGTAATTGCCTTCTTCTGCTCCAGCATTTGACGGATTTTTTGATTTAAGCAATGAGTGCCGTTATATCTTACTTCCAACCCTGCTAAACAAGAACTGACTAATATCATTAGTGACACCTCAATCTAATAGTTATTCTTCCACTAAGCGAAAATAAAAAAGAGTCCTTAATTGTCTAACCGGACTTTACTGCAATTATTGTTAGTAACTATACACATCGAATCGCCATAAAGGCAGGGAATTACCGGTTCTTCCTAAACAAATCTATTAAATAGTAAAGCTGTGAAATTATAAATGATAGCAGTAATACAATTATGGTTCCAAATATATAAACCGCTTCTTCTGCCGGATTGCCTCCACCCATAAATACGGATCCAAACATAAAAAAGAGTAAGACACTTACGATTGCAAATAAGAAAAAAATACTAATATACTTTGACATAGACTCCCCCATAAATCCATTCTTTCTTTAATTTCATTCGTTTCTTCTTTAGTATTTCCTTCTTTCATTGCCTTGTTATGCTTTTTATTTGTTCTTAAACATACTATTCATTTCCAATAAGAAAAGTTTAAGTTAAAGAAAACAAAAAAGGAACGGAAAAAATCCATTCCTTCATGAAAAGATGCTGCTCTTATTTAATGTTTTTATTTAGTGAATTTCGGTTTAAAATCACCCTTATAAGGTTCATGTTCAACAAACACAGTTATATCTTTGCCATCTTTGTCTTTACCCGTTCTTTTATAAGTAAATTTATTCTTATTAAGTTCGGTAAGTTCAAGCGCTGCACCATACTTATTAGCCCCAATTGAAACATGGGCTCTTATTTTATTTTCGTTCACAATATCGAAGTAGCCAAAATCACCGCGGCTTTTCCCTGTTTCAAGATTGAAAAATTCGTATTGATTCGTTTTGTCATCAAACTTTGCCAGACTTATAAACATCGTATTATACTTTGTTACATCATTGCCGTCTTCATCTAATACCTTTGTTCCGTTCCAGAGGGTACTGCCTAAAATTTTATCTCCATCTATATCTTTAACGATATCCCCCGTAACAGCGTCCAGCTGCTTGTTGGGATCAGTAAAAGAAAGCTCATTTTCTTTATAGGGAATATGTTCAACAAATACCTCTACGTCGTTGCCTTTAGCATCTTTCCCTATTCTTTTATAAGTAAAAATATCTTTATTTAGTTTTGTCATTTCGACAACAGCTTGATAATTCATTGATTCTGAAATTAATATTCTTTTCTTCCCATCATTGGTAATAAAGAAGGTTCCCTTGTCGCCACGGCTTTCGCCTGTCTCCGCATCGAAAAATTCATATCTTCCTGATTTCACATCATATTTCGCAAGACCTATGAAGTTTGCATTCTCTTTTGTTAAGTCGTTCTTATTTTTGTCATACACTCTTGTACCTTGCCAATTTGTGCCGCTGAGAATGTTAGCCATTTCCTGTCCTTTGGTTAATTTATGATCCTTTTTAGTCTCTTTAACCACTTGTTCTTGCTTCTGCTTACTATGATTTTCCTGGGCATTTGCACCAGCGCTGCACCCCGTTGCTACTAATGTAAATCCAAGAAGTATGGATGTTATTGCTTTTGCTTTTTTGTTCATTTATATCGTCTCCTCATTCTCATTTTTGCCTATTTTGCTCCTGCTCTTAACAAAATCTGTTCAATCTCTTTAAACCCTTTCTCACGTGCATGCTGCAGAGGAGTAACATTCTTTCTATCCGGAGTATTCACATCCGCCCCGTGATCGATTAGTAATTGCACAGTTTGCTGCTGTTTTACATTTCCATTATTCAAAATAATTGCTTCTAATAAAGCTGTCCAGCCGAGATCATTTACATGATTTACATCAATATCAGTCTTGTTGAGAAGTTCCTTGATGGCATCTATATGGCCATGTTCTGCAGCAGGGATCAATGCAGTTCCACCATACCGGTTAATTATCACCAGATCCGCACCTGCTTCGATCGTAAGCTTAAGAATTTCAACGTATCCTTCTGCGCCTGCATATAAGAAAGGGTTGTTTTTCATATTATCCTGAATATTGACGTCAGCCCCCGCTTTAATCAGGATTTTGGCGGTTTCGACATCATTATTGTAAGTTGCAATCATAGTAGCAGTTCGTCCGTCTGAGTCCTTTTTATTTAGATCAGCACCTTCCTCAATCAATCTCTTTATTGTTTCTGTTTCCCTGCGCTCTGCAGCTTGAAGCAATGGTTCACTCATATCCATATCTTCCCGTACCTCTTTTTCCTGTGTTTTTGTATCTGCATTATTATCTGAGACACAGCCTTGAAGGAGAATAACGCCTCCAATCACTATTGTTAGCCACCTCCTCATCTACTTCACCTGCCTATCTTCTTTAAATAAAATGACTCAGACTAGTTACTGCTTCTATTATGTTAGTATCAAAATGTGAAATCCCTCTAAAAAAATTCTTAAAGAAAGATAAACTTAATCTTAAAATTTCTTCATATATAAAAAAAATAGCCGTCACCTTTGTGACGGATCAAATTAAACACAGATTAATTTAAACATTGAATCGATAACCGGCTCCCCAAACGGTTTCCAGGAATTTCGGCTGTGCAGGGTCTCCTTCAATTTTCCCTCGTATTTTTCTAATATGAACGGTGACTGTTGAAACATCTGCAGCTGACTCCAGCCCCCAAATCTTTTCATAAAGCTGTTCTTTGCTCAATACTTGATTTGGATGCATTAGAAGAAATACTAATAAATCAAATTCCTTTGTTGTAAACGGAGTTTCTTCTCCGTCAATATAAACTTTACGTGCTGACTTATCAATTGTTATCCCATGTACGAAAATTGTATTTGTTTGAGTCTGTTTTCCTGCTAAACGTTCATATCGCTCTAAATGTGCTTTCACTCTGGCTACCAGTTCACTCGGACTAAAAGGCTTGGTAATATAATCGTCTGCCCCTAAGCCGAGACCCCGAATTTTATCGATATCTTCCTTTTTGGCTGACACAAACAAGATAGGAATGTTTTTAACTGCGCGTATTTGTTTACATATTTCAAACCCATTTACTCCTGGAAGCATGATGTCCAAAATAATTAAATCATAGTGTTCTTGAAGAGCCTTTTGGAGTCCTTCCTCACCAGAATGTTGAATATCGACACGAAACTTATTTATTTCTAAATAATCTCTTTGCAATTCTGCAATACTAATGTCATCTTCAATAAGCAATATTTTTTTCATATTTTTTCACCTTTCTTTAGGGAAAAGAATACACTTGTACCTTTACCCATCTCGCTTGAAGCCCAGATTTCCCCTCTATGCTCCAAAATTATTTGTTTCGCGATCGCAAGTCCTAAGCCGCTTCCGCCTGTCTCGGAACTTCTTGATTGTTCTGCACGGTAAAAACGTTCAAAAATATTTGGCAAGGCAGAAGGTTCTATCCCTTGCCCATTGTCTTCGACTTTAACAATTACATCGCCTAATCGATCATGAAGAGAAATAGAAATCTTCTTCCTGTCTTTATTCATATATTTAACACAATTACTTATTAAGTTGGCCAATACTCGTTTCAATTTCTCTCTATCCACTTTCACGAAGATTGGTTTATTCAAAAGATGAAGCTCCAAATGGATTCCTTGCTGAAGTAAATCCAAATAAAGTTCTTCTGCATAGTCTTTCATATATTTATCCAGTTCGACAGTTTCGAAATGGAATGGTTCTTTTTTCAAATCCAGCTTGGAAAATAAGAAAAGCTCATCAATTAATGAATCCATGTCTTTTGCTTTAAAGTGAACAGTCGACAAATACTTTTCCATCTTCTGAGGGGTATTGGCTACACCATCTTTTATCCCCTCAACATATCCAATAATCGATGTGATAGGTGTCTTCAAATCATGCGAAATATTGGCCAGAAGCTCTTTTCGATTTTCTTCATACCGAAGCTGGAGGTCTATCGATTCTTTTAGTTTAATTCTCATTTCCTCAAATGCTCTATTTAATTGTCCGATTTCATCATTTGAAACAGCTCCGATTTCAAAATTTAAATCTCCTGATTTTATTCTTTCAGCACCTTCTTTAAGAACTGAGATAGGTTTAATAATGCTTCGTGAGACTAAATAATTTAATATACCAATAATCATAATAAACAGAAACAGTAAAAGTCCTGATAAAATAGGAAACAATTCTCTAATGACCTCAGCATAGGAACTGGCCTTCCTTAATACGAAAACACTTCCTTCACTTTTATCCGGGAAATAAAAATCAAACTTTACATAGGTAAAAAAATAGTCGTTGAGTTTAATCGTATCTCGAGTATTGATGTTTGTTTCTTCAAAACCTGGAAGGGATTTAACCAATGCCTGTTTGTCAAGAGCATGGGAAGCGTACTCAACTTTTGTGCCTTTTCTAACAACAATGTCGATATCCTCTTTCTCAATCTTTTTAAGCTCCTTTTCATTTAGGAGCTGTTTCGGATTATTTTTAGCAAAAAGCTTTAAATCGAGAAACACACTTTCTTCAACTGTTGTCAAAGGTTTTTGTATATATGTTTTTTTGTAAAGATGCTCTATAGATCTTACATCACCTGTTATGGCAAAAATAATTAAAAAACCTGCTGCCAATAATAAAGTGATCGAAAAAAGAATCACTCCAATATAAGACAGCAGAAACCTCATTTTAATGGACATCTGTTTCACTCACTCTGTTATAAAAATTTTCATTAGATCATACCTTATTCTTAGCATTCAAGATAATTTTATAAACCCTATTATCCAGATTAAGAAATTAAAAGAACTATATCACATAAATCTTAAAACTTTCTAAAATATGTATGAAATATTTCTAAACAGCTGAGCAAAAGTGATTTCCATAGAACTATGCCCGAAATGTTTTCCCCAGATGTTCGCCTAGTCCATAGTAGTGCCTGAAATTATAAATGAGGGGACTCCATTCATGAGGGTTCACATGATGATCATCCTTAAGGATGGATGTATGCGCATGGACCTTTAATGCCGTTACTTCCACAATGGCAAAGTGAGAGTCATGTTCCGGAACTCGAATGTGCTCCACCCTGCTCTCGATCTGAAGTGGACATTCCAGGATTCTAAAGGGCTTTACAATTTCTGCTTCCTTCTTCGTAAGGGAGGCTGCAGAGAATTTATCTTTTTCAAAGCGGAATGAATTAACCCGTTTGTATTCCGGTACTGGGTACTTGCCTGTCAGTGGCGCTAATGCCTCTACTTTCTCCCAAAGGCCAGGGCCAGGAACGTTTACGACACATTCGGGATGATTGCGAAGATTTTCCAAAGCCTTTCCCCCCTCCCCGATTCCAAGGACAATGCATTCCCCTAATGCCCATGACGAGGATAAGGGGCTGATGTTGGATGTCCCATCCTCATTAAGTGTTGTTAACAATATCACCGGAGTTCCATAGTATAAGATTTTAGGCTGAATCGACTTGGTGATTATTTGGTTTTCTTCCTTTTTCATTGCAGTTTCCTCCTGAACTTTTTTACAAATATCATTGTAAGGGGTAGATATTTCAATTATCATCGAAATATGGATTACATGGAGGAATAAGATATGAATATGAATTCAAATGTAGCAAAAGTCGCTTCTCTGGTCAGTGAACCAAGTCGGGCAGCCATACTGACCGCCTTATTGGATGGCCGGTATCACACTGTAAATGAACTGGCCCATATGGCACGGATTAAACCGCAAACGGCCAGCTTTCATCTCAAAAAAATGCTGGATGCTCAAGTGGTGTCAGCAGAAAAACAGGGAAGGCACAGGTATTATGGCATCATGAATCAAGAAGTTGCCCAAGTGATGGAATCCTTTCTATCTATTGCGCCTGCTGCAGAAATTAAATCTTTTAAACATGCCTCTGAAGATAAAGCGATCCGCTTTGCCAGGACGTGCTATGATCATCTCGCTGGAAATTTAGGAGTGCAAATAACTGAATCACTAAAAAGAAAAGGATTTATTGCTGAAGAAAATGACACATTCAGTGTTACGGAAGATGGAATAGCATTCTTTCACTCTATGCAAATCGACCTGACCTCTTTGAAAAAGAAGCGTCGTTCTTTTTCCCACAAATGTCTCGACTGGAGCGAAAGACGCCATCATCTTGCAGGCGCACTGGGGAATGCCATCCTGGAAAAATTCCTAGAGCGAAATTGGATACAGCGCATCCCCAAAACACGTGCCATCAAAATAACCCCTCAGGGAATGAAGGGCTTCAAGGAAAACTTTGCTATTGATTTGGATAGAAAATAAGAATGGTTCTCACACATTCTAGGTGTGAGAACCATTAGCAGTCCTATTGTCACACTTAATTTACAGCAGCAACGTTCTTTTTTAGCCGGACTATGATTTCAACCAAGCCACTGAAAATTGTAAGCAACAATTCCTAAGAATGCCATACACCTGCACCAAATGCTAACCCAAACATTGCCCATATTGCTTTTGTATTCACTTGATTTTTATCCTTTTCACCCAAGATCAGCACCTCCTATAAAATGGACAGTATGAAAATAATAAGCCAAGGTCCTCTCTAACAAGAGGACCTTATTTCTTTTATATCGCTCTGGCTTTCATAACAAAACGATGCTGCTTCACATCAATAAAGCCTTTATAGAGAATTGTTTTGTGTATTTCATACAAACTCTCTTCATACTTTTCAATACTAAACCCTGGAACTTGCCAAGGTATCGCTTTTAGATAATATACTAATGCACCTATATCGTAAAATCGCTGAATGGGGAATTCTTCATTTCCATACAATACTTCAAACTGGTTTTCTTCTAGTTGCTGTACGGCTCTCGCCAGATTCCAATTTTCAAATTCATGATTCACTGCTGCACCTAACGATTTATTGACTGCTATACAATCTAAGCCCCCGACCTGCTGTGTCAGGAATATGCCATTTTCTTGAATGATCCTTCTGACTTCGTTGGGTGAGTAGGATTCATGCTGATTTAAAATCAGGCTGAACTGATCGTCAGCAAAAGGCAGGTCCTTATCTTCCTCAATCGGAACAACCGTTACACCCAGAGGTTCAAGCTTTTTTCTTGCCAATGCAATGTTTGGCCTGTAGCCTTCTGTTGCAAAAACAAAGCCAGGAAATGGCCGTAGCATCGATAAGAATTCACCACCGCCTGTACCCATGTCCAGCACTGATTCGGCATCTTGAATGAGAGAACGCGCCATACTGCCATAGGACCATGAAAGCAAACCGCTACTCATGCGTCCTGTTCCAGTAATCAATGAAAAATCCCATCCTAAAAACTCTTTATTTACGTCTTTTAAAAAACTAGAAAATTGACTATCTTTTATCATCACTTTGCCTCCCGGGAGTTCCTTATTTTTATAAGGATAGGAAGGCGGTCCTCTAATATAATTAGCGGATTGTTATATTTCATGCTCCAATAAATTCATTTCAAATCCCCCTGCCAAACATTGTCTGAACATCATTTCAATATTCTTTATCTAATTGGAAATTCCTTCTTTCCCATTTTATATAAGCATATTACTGCAAAAAAAAATAAAGAGGGCAAGCTTTGATTAATATCTCTCAAAACTCGCCCTCCATTTATGCTACATCTCTAAATCCGTAAATGCATACGGCAATAAATCCTTTAATGTCAATTCTAATATTTCTTTTTTCTCATTTGTTAAATAAACCGGCATTTCCGGCAAACAGAATTCGGCTAAAACTTGTCTGCAGATGCTGCAAGGCGGAAGAAAATCTGCCGTATCTCCTGCTACAGCTATAGCCTGGAAATCACCTTTTTTGTAACCATTCGCAATTGCAGTGAAAATAGCTGTTCTCTCGGCACAGTTCGTCGCACCAAACGATACATTCTCCACATTCACTCCATTAATGACAGTGCCGTCTTTCAGTAATAAAGCGGCTCCAACCGGAAATTTTGAATACGGAGCATAAGCTCTTTCCCTCATACTGCGTGCACTTTCCATCAATTGCTCTTTATTCATAGTTACCCATCCTTTTCAAAGAAGAATGAACTTTTCACAGTCCCTTAGGCCAATGTAAAATTGGCAGGATTTTTAATATATATTTTTTTGAAATGTTTGTCAATAAAGACTTGATATTTTCATACATGAATAGAGGAAGGGGCTCAATATATCATATTCCATAATGAATCATATATTTTCTGCCTTCATATGCCTCTTTAATCTTTTGTGCTAGTTCATAAAGTTCAAGGGAGTTTTCATACAAGTTCAATGAAATAACCACATCATAGAATAATGATAATGATTCTGGCGGAATGATCGTGATGCCGCTAAATGCCAATCCAAACTCTGGGCGGTCAAGTGAATGAAAATAGGTTTTTACAATAAGTAATCTCTCATATATAGTATCAACTATTTCATCATCAACAGAAATACAATCATATTTTACCGGTTCATACGCAATTCCAATTTAACTATTATTTATATCTTCAATTATGCCAAATTCGTGGACAGGCACTGTGTTTAACTCCTAAAGCAAAGGGTGCCCCATCTAATTCCTTGGATTCCCGAATGTAGCTTATTTTATTTTTACCAATTCCTTATCAACAGAAATAACCTCTTCTTCAGCATAAATCACATATGCACACCCGCTCTCATATTTCTGTGAACTGAATTCACCCAGTATCTGGACAGGGCCTTTTTTCAAATGGTAAATAAGCTGATGATCATTCTCTTCACTATCAAATGCTGTTAAATTATTTACCAAAAAGCCGTTCATGGCTTGTTTATATATGTTAATCATATTTATTCTCCTATGCATATAAATCTATTTGACAAGCACCAAGGGGGGGATGGATATGCACTGGAGAAAATACTTTATTCTGTTTATTCCAGCCCTTTTGATATTTATAACCTCCATTATTGTGGTTCCAGATTATAAATTTTATCTCGTATCAATAGTTCCCTTCGTTTTTGGATGAGCTACTACTCATGGGTTTATTTAGAGGAAAGGCAAAAGAAGCAGTAATTTCTTTTTCTTCCGCTTTACAGCCCATCATCAACATATTTCACTTCTATAATTCTTACATCTCTTTCCATGAACAGCGAGCCAGAATTAAATAAAAAAATGAAAATGATTAAAATGAAAATAAAAAAGATTCCACCCTTATATTCCTGGGATTCATTTATGCTGCTCATTTTTTCCCGATATTTTCGCTGGACTTTTCTTCTTTTCTCTTCAGCGTTCACTTTGAATCCCCTCACAAAGTTGTTCCAATCTAACACAAAACACGGACATCCTTTAATTTCCATTTTAACACAAAAAAGAAATACCTTTAATTGAGGATTCTGAAATTTTTTTGCATATAAAAAAAGCCGCCTGCACTGGCAGCTGATTTCATAATAGTAACTCCATCTCAGAATCCTTATCAATAAAACCCATTTTCTTATAAAGATGATAGCCATCCTGTGAAGAATGCAGCCAAATACGTCCTACCCCCAAACTCCTGCAATTATTAATACATTCGTTTAAAAGTGAACGACCTAGCCCATATCCTCTATATTCCGGTTTAGTATACATATTCATTATATATGCTTCTAATCCGCTTATATTTTCCCCATGCGGTGGTCTTTCAAAAAACACTAAGCCGCTTATGGCAACAACTGTCCTCCTAACATCAGCTACCCAAGCAGAATAACCGCCATTAGACAACTTTTCTTGAAAATATCTCCCGTTTGCATCAAATACTATTGCTCTGTTTCCTTCACTAACGTCTCCTACCGCCTTTAGGAGCTCTATTCTTAATCCAGTAATTGCATCAACATCCTTAAGTGCAGCTTTTCTGATATTCCAATCCATTTTACCCTCTCCCAGCTTTTTATTCTTCTCATCCAGAACAGTTTACCAAATCAATCCATAATGTCTTCTCCTCCTTTAGACCCAAAAGTAATTACTCACGCCTTTTTGGTTTTACACATTTTTTTTATAGGGGTAGAATTGTTGTGCACTGAGATTCTGAATATATTTAACCGATTATTCACAAAATCTATAGGAAGACAAGCAGATTGGACTGAACAGCATGTGGAAAATTTACAAAATGGATATTAGAAGTATTTTTACTAATTGGGTTGCGGCAGTATTAATCGGAGGCTTGACGTTACTGCCTTCTTTATATGCCTGGTTTAACATCGAGGCTTCTTGGGATCCCTATAGTCAAACGGATCAGCTTCCAGTAGGAATCGTGAATGAAGATGCCGGAGCAGTGGTTCGTGATAAGGACATACATATTGGAGATGACATCGTCAAGGAATTAAAGAAGAACGATGATATGGACTGGCACTTTGATGACCGTAAAGACGCGATGGATAAGGTGGGATACGGCGACTATTTTGCTGTCATTGTGATTCCGGATAATTTCTCCCAGAAGCTAGGAACCGTCATTGAAGACCAGCCCGAAAAAGCGAAAATCGAGTATTATGTGAATGAAAAAATCAATGCCATTGCACCTAAAATCACAGAAAAAGGTGCAGGCGGGATTGTCGATACGGTTACAAGCAATTTCATCTCAACCGTTAACGGCACTATTTTTGAGAAGTTTAATGAATTGGGTCTGGAGATTGAAAAAGACCTTCCGGATATAAAGCGGTTCGAAGAGTATGTTTTTCAAATGGAGGAAAAGCTTCCTGAAATCCATTCCTTATTAAGCAGCTCCCTGTCAGATGCAGAAAATGCCCAAAAAATGATTGATAAGGCACAAGCACTCGTTCCTGATGCCAAACGCGCAACAGGAAACGGTCTGCAGACCATTAATGAAACGATGAAATTTATAAATGAGGCTGAGAATCGCCTGAATGCAATGGAGCCCCAGATTCAGGAGAATCTGGAGAAGGTCCAGAATATGGCGGTAAAGGTGAACGATTTTATCTCCTCGGTTCAATCCTCTGATTTGAACCTGGACCAGGGAAAGGAAATAGGCAATCAAATCAATGAGCAGATAGCAGGTTCGCTTCAGAATATCGAGACTATCGAAACAGCGCTAAAGCAGCTGCAGGAATCCAATAAGGAACAAGGCACAAGCCAAAATCAGGAACAAATCAATCAGGCTCTGGAACAAATAGCCTTATTAAAACAGGAACTGCAGACTATCCAGGAAAACGGACAAAAGATCAATGCCTTTCTTTCAGACAAGCAGAAGGAAGCAGATGATTTAATCACCCGGCTTCAGGAAAATTCAGCTGTAACCGCAGGCAGGATCGACGCATTCGTTAAAGAATATAATGAAAACATCCGGCCAGCCATCAAACAGGAAGTGGCCAGCGCCAAGGAAACATTGAGTAATGCCCGGAATATCCTGACTGAAATACAATCCGCCATGCCTGAGATCGAAAAAATCCTTGCGAATACAGAGGGGAACTTAGGTGAAGGAGAAAAAACGCTTAAGCACATTATCGGAGAGTTTCCATATATAAGCGAAAAGATTAATCAATTAGCCGATCGGATTCGGGACATCAAGGGCGAGACAGACATCAACGAGATCATTGAGCTGCTGCAAAATGATCCCGAAGCAGAGAAGGGTTTCTTCGAGGAACCTGTTCAGCTTAATAAAAACAGCCTATTCCCAATCCAAAATTACGGAACAGGAATGACTCCCTTTTATACCGTACTTGCGATATGGGTAGGTGCCCTTCTATTAATTTCCCTTTTGGCTACAGATGTTCATCATCATGAAGAATTTACGGGAAAACAAATCTATTTCGGCAAACTACTGACCTTCCTAAGCATTGGATTTGCACAGACCCTCGTAGTGACAATAGGGAATATCTTAATTCTCGGAGTGGATGCAGCTGAACCAGTATGGTTTATCCTGTTTGGACTGATAAGCAGTTTAGTGTTTATATTAATTGTTTATACATTAGTATCTGTATTTGGCGATGTAGGAAAAGCCATGGCGATTGTCTTGCTGGTGCTTCAGATTGCAGGTGCTGGCGGAACCTATCCGACCGCCTTGCTTCCTGAATTTTTCCAAACCATCCACCCCTTCCTGCCCTTCTCTTATGCCATTGATTTAATGAGAGAAGCTGTTGGAGGCATTGTTTGGGAAAGAGTTTACAGAGACCTTCTGGTCCTGACGCTATTCGGTTTCATTGCACTATTAATTGGAACCTTCCTGAAAGAGCCATTAAGCAGAAAAACAAAAGCGCTAATGAAAAAATCAAAGGAATCGGGGTTGTTTCATTAGGATTTAAAAGTTTTATTAACCCTCTTGACCTTTTCCAAAATGTGTAATAAAATCAGTAAAAATATAAATATGAGCTATGATAAGGATACGAATCTTTCTTTGTTTTCTTTCCAGAGATCAGGGCCATTTGGCTGCAAGCCCTGAAGAAAAGGGAATGATTTACCGCCTTGGAGCTATTATGGGGAATTGATCTATACCAGAGTATCCATAATCGGGGAATCCGTTATCTTTTTGAGCATAAAGCAGTCTTTCGGCATGCTTTATGGAATTAGGGTGGAACCACGGCCGCACTCGTCCCTTTTGCTGGGATGAGTGCGGCTTTTTATTTTAATTAAAACTATATAATTAGCGTTGATAAGGACATGAATCATTCTTTATTTTCTTTCCAGAGATCAGGGTCACCGGCTGCAAGCCCTGAAGAAAAGGGAATGATTTACCGCCTTGGAGCTATTATGGGGAAATGATCTATATCAGAGTATCCATAATCGGGGAATCCGTTATCTTTTTGAGCATAAAGCAGTCTTTCGGCATGCTTTATGGAATTAGGGTGGAACCACGGCCGCACTCGTCCCTTTTGCTGGGATGAGTGCGGCTTTTTATTTTAATTAAAACTATATAATTAGCGTTGATAAGGACATGAATCATTCTTTATTTTCTTTCCAGAGATCAGGGTCACCGGCTGCAAGCCCTGAAGAAAAGGGAATGATTTACCGCCTTGGAGCTATTATGGGGAAATGATCTATATCAGAGTATCCATAATCGGGGAATCCGTTATCTTTTTGAGCATAAAACAGTCTTTCGATTGCTTTATGGAATTAGGGTGGCACCACGACCACACTCGTCCCTATGTTTGGGAGGAGTGTGGTCTTTTTTTTATAACTAAAAATCAGGAGGAATTGAAATGGAAGCAGAAAAAATAAATCATAGAAAGTTAGGTCAAGAGCTGGAGCTTTTCACATCCATGGAGGAAGCCCCAGGAATGCCTTTTTTCCTGCCAAATGGAATGGTGATGCGAAATGAACTTGAAAGTTATTGGAGACGAAAACACCAGCGGGCAGGCTATCAGGAAATTAAGACACCGATTATGATGAAACAGGAACTTTGGGAACAATCCGGCCATTGGAATCATTATCATGAAAATATGTATTTCTCAAATGTGGATGAGCAAAATTATGCGATAAAGCCCATGAACTGCCCGGGTGCGATATTGGTTTTCAATAGCAAACGGAGAAGCTACCGGGAATTGCCTCTCCGCTATGCGGAGCTGGGATTAGTCCACAGACACGAACTCTCGGGTTCTTTGAATGGACTGTTAAGAGTCCGGTCGTTCACTCAAGATGACGCCCATTTATTTGTGATGGCTGATCAGATTGAGGCCGAGATTGATAAAATACTTGTCCTAATTGATGAGTTCTACTCCCATTTCGGTTTTGACTATAAAGTTGAACTTTCAACACGCCCGGAGGAATACATGGGATCACAAGAAATGTGGGAACGTGCTGAAGGAGCTTTGGAATCTGTTTTGAAAAACAAAGGAGTAAACTATCAGATTAATCCTGGTGATGGGGCGTTTTACGGGCCGAAAATTGACTTTCATATATTGGATTCGCTCGGCAGAAGCTGGCAATGCGGTACTATCCAGCTGGATTTTCAAATGCCGCAAAAGTTTAATTGTGCATATGTTGGTGAAGATAACAAACTTCACCTTCCCATTATGATTCACAGGGCAATTTTTGGTTCAGTTGAACGTTTCATGGCTATTCTAATTGAACATTTTGCAGGCGATTTCCCACTGTGGCTGTCACCCGTTCAAGCAAAGATCATTCCAATCTCTGACTCGCATGCTGAATATGCAGACTATGTGAAATCACAATTGGAAGAAGCAGGCATCCGTGCTGAAGCCGACTTTAGAACAGAGAAAATGGGACTCAAGATCAGGGAAGCCGCAAAACAGAAAGTTCCCTACATGCTGGTGATTGGTGATAAAGAAATGGACCAGCAATCCCTGTCACTGAGAAAACGTAAAGAGGGAAATATCGGTGTGATGAGCATTGAGGAAGTAATTGAGCGGTTTATTAATGAAACAAACGGCGGCAGATAAATCTTTCAAGCTCAGAAGGAATTTATTCCTTTTGGGCTTTCCTCTTTTACAAATAATCTATCTCTCCGAATTTTCTCCATTTAACAATATCTTAATCTTCAAAATAATGTTATTATTTAAATGTAATAATTTTACACTTGGGGGAGGATTATTTTGAAAACCACTGCAATTGAGAAAGCCATTATTAATGAGACAACAATCAATTCACCACTCAATCTGGTATGGCTCGCTTGGACAATCTCTGATAGGGTATCTGAATGGTTTGCACCTGAAGTGAAAGTAGAAGCTAAGGAAGGCGGAGCTTATGAGCTTTATTTTATTCCCGGAAATAGTACGGGCATGAATACGAAGGGATGTAAAATTACTAAGCTTATTACTGAAAATGAGCTTGAGTTCACATGGAAAGGCCCAGACCAATTTGAGGATTTAATGAATAATGAGGATGAATTAACAACTGTTCATGTAAGTTTCCAGGCAATCCATGAAAATTCAGCAAAGGTGATTGTTGAACATAGAGGATTTAAGAATCATGAAGATTGGATTGAAGCGATAAACTGGCATCAAATGGCCTGGTCAGGTGTACTGGACAGTTTAAAATCAGCTCTTGAAAAGGGCGAAGGAAACCTCTGCTGCCAGCCTTGAAAGCAAATACCTGAGGACACTCTTTTTTAAAACCGCAGTCAATTTTCTTCCAATTAATCCCTCTTCGGTATCTTTACTTACATATGTATGTTACAATGAAAGGTGAATCAAACCCTTAGGGTCAACTTGACTTTTCTTAGTCACCCCTTCGAAAGGGGGATAAAATTGGAGAAAATAAGCGTATTCCTGGATGATTATCGGAAAGCGCCTGATGGTCATGTATTAGTTGAGACCATTGATGAGTGTATCCATTTGCTTCAGACCTTTGAAATTGACCACTTGTCTTTAGACCATGATTTAGTAAGTAAATCGAGAAATGGTCTTATGCTTGTTCATTTAATGGTTCAAAAACAGTTATTTGCGGATCGCATAACTGTTCACTCTGCCAATTCCACAGGCGGGAAAGCTATGTATCATTATTTAAAACAAGCACAGCAGGATTTTGAAATGCCCACTGATATTAAAGTAATCTTAAGGCCACTGCCCCTAAACTTCATTCCGCCAAATCATCTGCAAAAATAGTAGAATTCACCATACCTATTCCCCTTGATCACAGGATATATATATATGTCACCAGTATATGGGAAGCAGAGTTTTTAACTGCTTCTTTTTTCATGACTTTAAAAATGATATGAATAACTGGAACCAGGCAAAAATAAATCCGCTTCTCCATATAGAGGAGCGGATTTAGCTTTAAGATTTTACTCCTATACGTTCAAATATGCCCAGGCATATTGTGCATATAGCTCTGCGCCTGTCGATAAGGCGTCTTCGTCAATATTGAATTTGCCGTGGTGATGAGCCCATTCGGTGTCTTTCTCTGGATTGCCGCTGCCGACTAGGGCGAAGCTGCCAGGTGCTTTGTCCAGGTAAAAACTGAAATCCTCCGCCCCCATTGTTGGATTTTCATTATATAGAAAATCTTCCCCGAAAGCTTCAGAAGCAACTTTTTGCACAAGGTTTGCACTGTATTCCTCATTAATTACCGCTTGGGAACCCCGAATGTATTCCACTTTTGCACCAGCACCATAGATCGATGCCGTCTTCTCAGCATAATTCTCAAGCTGTTTTTCAATATGATCCCTTGTTTCAGGATCGAAGCAGCGGACTGTTCCCTCGATGACTGCATTTTCAGCGATGATGTTAAACCTTGTGCCCACCATGATTTTTCCAATGGTGAGTACGGCAGGCTGCTGGGCATCAATGGTTCTGGACACAACACTCTGGACATTCATGACAAAGGATGAGGCCACTATAGCAGCATCAATGCAGTCATGCGGCATCGCCCCGTGCCCGCCTTTTCCTTTGAATGTCACCTTGAATATATCAGCTGATGCAAAGGATGGCCCAGGTGTACAGGACACTTTATGCGTCGGCATTTGCGACCATATGTGGATGCCAAAGACATTGTCCACACTTTCCATTGCTCCCTGTTCCACCATCATCTTCGCCCCTTCCGCTACTTCTTCGGCTGGCTGGAACAGCAGGCGGACTTTCCCCGGCAATTCTTCTTTTATCTCATTTAATGCCTTGGCGGCAATCAGCAGCATCGCGGTATGGGCATCATGTCCGCATGCATGCATTTTGCCATTTTCCAGGGAGGCATAAGGCAGATCCTTATTCAATTCCTCCACCTGCAGCGCATCCATGTCTCCCCTTAAAGCTACCGTCTTTCCGGGCTTCCCGCCTGCTATTTCAGCAATAACACCTGTTGGTTCCGTTCTTTTAAAGGGAATGCCCAGACCATCTAGGTACTCACAAATAAATTGGGTGGTTTTAAATTCCTCCCATGACACCTCTGGTTCACGATGCAATTTTCTTCGCAGCTTCGTTAATTCATCACTATATGCTCCAATTAATTCTTTTAGCCCATTATGAATCATCTCTTACTCCGCCTCCGTTAACTCTATTGCTGCCTCAAACAGGATTTGAACAGCTTCGGCAATACGCCTGGAATCCGACCATTCTTCCGGACAATGGCTCAGGCCATTTTTACTTGGAATAAACAGCATCCCAGTACTTGTGTAATCAGCGAAAACCATTGCATCGTGCCCGGCGCCGCTATTCATGGGGCATGAAGTGAAACCCAGTTCACTGCTTTTCTTCTTTAACAGACTCACAATCTCTTTATTCATCTCTTTTGGCTGAATATATAAAAGCTGTTCAACCGTTATTTCTACTCCGCTATCACGATAGATCCCTGCTAATTCTTTTACTTTTTGAATAACATTCTGGACATGTTCTTCCTTGCCGGAGCGAATGTCTACAGAAAAGACCGTTTGATCCGGAATTACATTGGCTCCATTTGGATAGACCTGCATTTGCCCAGTGGTTACTACCGTTCCTTCTCCTTCGGCAGCAGCCAGCTCCGGGAATTGGGCTATCATCCCGGCGGCCGCAACCAGCGCATCAGACCGCCTGTCCATTGGAGTGGTCCCGGCATGCCCGGCCTGTCCTTTTACGGTTACTTCCAATTGCGTTAAGCCGACAATCGCTTCGACTACCCCTATTGGGATATTCTTTTCTTCTAAGATAGGTCCCTGTTCAATGTGCAATTCCAGATAAGCCTTTACTGACTGCTGGTCTCTTGTTTTCGGAAGAGACGGATCGAGCCCGATTTTCTTCATGGCTTCAACGGTCGTAATGCCATCGTTATCCTTCAATGATTTAAAGTCTTCCTCAGCCAGCAAACCGACCATTCCGCGTGAACCCATTAAGCCGCCGCCAAATCTGGAGCCTTCCTCTTCGATAAGGGCGATAACCTCCAGAGGATATTTTGGCGTTAATCCGTTCTCAGTGAAAAGTGCAGCGACTTCAAGTCCTGCTACAACTCCGGCAGGCCCATCATAGGATCCCCCATTCGGGACGGAATCAAAGTGAGAACCGATCAGAACACTTGGTGCATCTTTTAGGGACCCTTCAAGCTTTCCAAAGATATTGCCCAATCCATCTTCACGGACAGCCAAGCCCGCTTCCTTCATTTTCCCCTTAATATACTGCCGCGCAAGCAGATCCTCCTGACTATACGTCAGCCGGGTTGTTCCTTTGCCTGGAGTCGCTGTATAAGTGCTTAATGTGTCAATATGGTTTTCGATTCGCCCCTGTACTTTTTCCAGATTCACATTTTTCCCTGTTTGAACTTCACTCATTTCGATCCAATCCCTTTCTTATAATAGTCCGACAAAAATTCCGGCTAATACCACCGACACAATCGTCACCGTGATGAATCCCCCGACAAGCATAGGCGGAAGCATGTTGCTGGTCAGCATTTCCCTCTCTTTTTCATCTTCTGTCAATGATTTAATCACTTCATTTGTAATAATGTAGTCAGCCGGGAAACCATATAGTGCCGTCAGCGAAACCGCGAAAGCCATTTCCTTGCTCACCTTTAAAATTTTCCCTGCGATGAATGAGAAGATATACATTCCTATTACGCCTAGAATAATGCTTCCTGCCAGCGGATAAATAATCTCAAGCATCATCCCGGGTGTAGCCTGCTTTAAGCCGTCAAAAATAAAGAGCATCAGGGCCATGATCGCAAAGCCAAAACCATTTGCTTTCTGCAGTACCTGCTTCTCAAGAAAGCCAATACTTGTGGCAATAACCCCGAACAATAGACAAAGTACAAATGGACTGACACTCGCAACTGGAGCCAGCAGTGTTGATGTCAGATAAGCAAGGTAGGATACTGCCGCCAATCTTAAAAATTTGAAGAAATCTGTATTATATTTCTCCGGCATATTTCGAAAAAGCTTAAGCTCAGGTTTTGGAGCTGCCTCTGCTGCTGCAGCCGTCTCTTCACTCGCCATGCCCTGTGTCTTATAAGCAAGCTTTCCGCTTCGGTACTGCTGTAAAAGCCGCTTTCCTTCTTTTTTCAGGACAATGGAGGTGAGCGGATATCCAGCAAATCCCTGCATAACATAAATCACGATTGCAAAGACAGATAAAGAAGCCAGTCCCGCTTCTTTCGCTCCTTCGGACATAATCAGGGCAGATACAACGCCTCCAACCAATGGCGGAATGGCGACAACCACCGTTTTAAATCCAAAGATAAAGGTACCGATTCCAAGTAATATCGCGATAATTCCCAAAATCCCTGACAAAGCAATCACAATCGTCTTCCACTGATTTTTCAATTCCTGAATCGATAGCAAAGTCCCCATATTGGTAATCAATAAGTACATCATCATCGTAGCCACAACCGGCGGAACTCCTGCCAAAGCTACGATGTCCTGCGGAAAAAAAGTCCAATAGCCGGCAAGGAACAGTACGGCACAGACGAAAATGGACGGCACCCATGCCTTCGTGCGAACCGCAACCAAATCTCCAATAAATAAAATAAGCAAAAGAATTACTAACGCTAACAGCTGTGACATAAACCCTTCCCCCTCTATGTTGAATACCTATTCATTCGTGTTGCGAAAAATATATATTGTTAGAATAATAATACAATTATACTTTTCAGTCAATTTAAATTATTGAAAATTTTATGAAAGCGATGTCATTCCAGTTTTTGTATGGAACTTAATTCTTTATATAGTTTGGTAAAATAATAATATTATTTTATAAGTTCATGAGAGCTGGAGAAAAATAAAAACTCGTCAATATGACGAGTTTTCTGGATTAGAATTTAATTAATACATCCCCAATGTTATTCCATTCATATATAAGAAGATTCAATTCAGCACCTGCAATAGTAATCTTTTCTGTTTTATATAATTCTGCACCATAATACTCATAGAAATGGCGGGTTTTATTATCTTCAAGTACCTCAACAAAAATTCTATTAAAGCCAAGTTCTTCAAATTGCAGGAAAACCTTCCTTAATAGCCTCTTGCCAACTCCCTTACCTTGATATTCCTCTAGGAGGTAAATGGCAGTTAAGTCACCGGATTCCGGAACATGATTACTTTCTCTCTTGCCGCAATCAGCAAATCCGATGATTTTACCATTGCTATTTTCCGCAACAAATACATAATTTCCCTTTTTTATAATATTTTCATTCCATAATTCCGTACGCCTGTCATAGGATAGCTTCTTCAAAAATTCATCAGGAATGATATTTTTATAGGTTGTTCTCCAGCTATCAACATGTACTTTCGCAATACCCTTTGAATCAGCTAAAACAGCTTTTCTTATGTTCATGAGCTTCACCTCTGAAAAAGGATAAGGTTTATATTCAATAGAAACACAAATAATCCCTTTCCCAATTCAGCAAAAAAAAGGAGCAGCAGCTGCTCCCTTTCCTGATATTAGTTTCTAGGATCAACATAATCCGGATAATCGGTAATAATGGCGTCAACATCCATTTCGAACAGGAAGTCGGCGGCATCCTGGCTGCGCACTGTCCATGATCCAATTTGCATGCCAAGAGAGTGAACCTGATTCACTAATTCTTTTGTGACAATTCCATAGCTTGGATTAAACCAATCTGCATAGGCTGAAAATTCCTGTAAAGCTTCCGCTGTAGTATCCGCACGATTAGATGTCAGTACACCAATGGGAACATTAGGCAGAAGCTGATCCATTGTTTTCATGGATTCAAAGTTAAAAGATTGGATAATGATTTTTTCATTTTGCGGTTTATCAAGATTTCGTTCTTTTATTTTATCCGCCACTTGTTCTTCAATGCCAGGGTAAAGCTCTGGAGCCTTCAATTCTATTAATATTCCAACCTTACCATGGTAGCGATCCAGAATCTCTTCAAATGTCGGGATTGGTTCCCCTGCAAATTGTTCCCCTTTCCAGCTGCCGGCATCGAGACTTCTTAAATAGTCAAACGTTAAATCCCCCACTTTTCCGGTTCCATCTGTTGTACGATCCACAGATGTATCGTGAATTACCACTAATTCGCCATCCTTGCTTCTTTGAACATCAATTTCGATATAATCAGCTTTCATGTCTACAGCCAGATCAAAGCCGGCTACTGTATTCTCCGGTGCATACCCTGTGGCACCGCGATGCGCTATATTATCCACTTGTTTCCTTTCTCCTGTTGTCGGTTCTGCTGCGAACGCCTGGCTGATTGGGCTGAACAGCAGTGACAAAGCCACCCCTGTACCAATTAATAATTTTTTGTTCATGCTCTCCATCTCCTATCTAAATATGTATTCAACCATATTCTAAAAAAGAGATGTTGATCTAGTGTGTTGATGTCTTTATAGATAAATAAAGATAGTATGAAAAAAAACCAGCCTTTCTCCCTAGGTTTTTTTACAATTACACTTATACAATTTAGTGAAAATGCTTTATCAGTCAATTTTACCTGTATCCAGGAAATAGTATTTGATGTTTGGGGATGGTTGAAAACCAGCATGGCTATTATCAGCATCCAATGTTTAATACACAGCAAACTGCAAAAATGGAAAACATTTCCTCCAGAAAAGGAACGACGTGCATCATACATTATCCATATACAGGGCAGCCTGCAATATAGTCAAGGCGGAGGGGAAATGTCCTCCACTCACTTTTTGCTGCTTATTCCCCATAAAAATTAACAGTAACGATTCGAAAAAGAATACATAACATAATTTAGTTTTTAATATTAAATGGTTAAGACTCATCCATTCATAAAAATAGCCTGAAAATTATCAGTTAGGGTTTCAGTCTTGTTTTCCAAAAAATTTGGAGGTGATTAAAATACCTAAGACATTAGTCATTCCAAGAGGTGGATACAAACCTATACTTAATGTAATGAATACAGAAATTGCTGTTAATGAATTAAAAAAGCATTTTGAAGCCAGGCTTTCAGAGAACTTAAACCTGATAAAGGTATCACCACCTTTATTAGTAAGTGAAGGCAATGGAATAAACGATAACTTAAGCGGAAGCGAACGAGTTGTTTCATTTGATGCTTTAGATATTAAAGATCATCAAATTGAAATCGTTCAATCTTTAGCAAAGTGGAAAAGAGTCGCTTTAGGCAGATATGGGTTTACTATTGGTGAGGGACTTTACACAAATATGAATGCCGTTAGGAGAGATGAGGTATTAGACAACCTTCACTCAATGTATGTGGATCAATGGGACTGGGAAAAAATAATCTCAAAAGATCAGCGAAATCTGAAAACACTCAAAGCCGAGGTAAGGAATATCTATCAGGCAATGAAGTCGACGGAAAAACACATGTATGAGTTTCACCCCGCACTTAAGCCGGTATTGCCAGAGGATATTTATTTTATCACAGCACAGGAGCTGGAGGACCTCTATCCCCACCTGACCCCAAAGGAGCGAGAGGATTCCGTTTCAAAGGAATACGGCGCTGTTTTTCTAATGCAAATCGGTGGAGCTCTGCGGTCTGGAACAAAGCACGACAGCCGTTCTCCAGACTATGATGACTGGTCATTTAACGGAGATATTTTATTTTGGAGCCCACTGCTGGAAAGGTCTATTGAAATCTCTTCTATGGGTATCCGGGTAGATGAAAATACGCTGCTAAAACAATTAAAGCTTGAAAATAATGAGGAACGAATCTTACTGGAGTTTCATAAATCTCTTCTTAATGGAGAACTCCCTTATACACTAGGAGGAGGTATAGGGCAGTCCAGATTATGCATGTTTTTATTAAAGAAAGCACATATTGGGGAAGTCCAGGCTTCAGTTTGGAATGTAGAAATACTAAGATACTGCCAAGAAAATAATATTAACCTGCTGTGAATTACCCCTTTTTGATTTATAAACAATACTGCTGATAGCTTCCTGCCAAGTTATCAGCTCTTTATTTTCCTCCAAATGTCTAGTGTAGGCTTGACTACACAGTATCCCATATTAAAAGATGAAAATTCCCTGCTTTTCATACGAAAAGTCAGGGAGTAGTTTTATGAAAGACTGGGAGGAATTTGATCCTGCCTCATAACTGAAGGCGGTGTATTATATATATATGGAGGAGCTGGCTTAAGCTTAGGTTTTTTTGCAAATGGCTGCGGATTTTTAACATATTGGAATGTTCCCTGGCCATCCATGCTTGGCCCGCTTGCCCAGCGCCCCTTGGCACTTTGATCGCCATCTGAAAAATTGAATAAAACATATGAGACTTCCTGTTTTTCTAAGTGTTTAGGGAATGTACTCGGAACCACGATATTTTCTTTTGATTCCAATTCCCGAATCGCTGCGATCCACTGATTTTGGTGCATAGTGTCCCTTGCAAGGAGCCAGGCCAGCATGTCTCTTACACCTGGATCAGTAGTTTCATTATAGAGTCTGGCTACCTGAAGACGCCCTTGGGATTCTGCTGTAAGATTCGCCCGGAAATCAGCTAATAGGTTTCCGCTCGCAATAATATAATCCGCTGTCCACCTATTGCCGACACTATCAGCAGGCATTGCCCCCAATCCAGAAACGATTACATGCTGAGGGTTCATCCCTCCTAAAATTGCTTCCAAAACAGGATCTTTGGCTGCCTCCTCCTGTGCCCCCACCGGTGCTCCATCAAGCAATCTTGCTATCATCGTTGAAAGCATTTCGATATGTGCCAATTCTTCTGTCCCTGTGTCCATTAAAAGATCGCGGTATTTCCCATCCCCCCGGGTATTCCAGCCTTGAAACAGATATTGCATCGCTACAGAAATTTCGCCGAATTGGCCACCAAGTACCTCTTGAAGTTTCTTCGCATAAACAGGATCAGGTCTTTCAGGTTTGGCATGATATTGTAATTCTTTGATGTGATAAAACATATAAGCCCTCCCTAATTTTTCTCATACCATATAACTTTATGAATGCCTGCTTTCGTTTATGCTCAGTACCTTGGATTAATGAAAAAGGAATATATAGAGACGCGCAGTGGTTAATACATGATGATGCTTAACTTTAGAGCTAGTTATGAAAGCAGCGCTAAAGTGAACTCATAAATTGCTTGGCTGCCTATTTATATACAAAATAATGAAAATGCTTGGTAAGACTCAATTGAGTCAAATAGTACCTTTCGCTATAAACCGATGAAAATTCGGATTTAATATCCATCATCCTAACACCATGAAGATACTCCTCCCCCATAACTCTTTCCACTCAAGGACTTTCCATTCATCTAGTTTAAGTCCCGCTGTTGAAACAGTAGAACTCCTCCGATAGTGCCCCCATCATATTTATCAATTCGGATATGTTCTAAATCGAAACTATCAATTTCATGTCTATTTTTCTCAGATTTCGAATATAAAAACTGGCGGGAGGAGGAAAACATAATCTTTGTCCTTCCCCAGTCATTCAAGCTTCATCATCCAAAGCCTTTATTGCCATCTCCGCAGCCTCTGCAATCAGAGCGTTATCATATTCGGCATCCTTTGAATCCCGGCTGGAAAGGATCGTCATGATAATCGGCTCCCTGTTCGGCGGCCAGACAATCGCAATGTCATTACGTGTTCCGAAGCCTGCTGCACCGCTCTTATCAGCTACTTCCCAGCCGCTTGGCACACCAGCACGGATTAATGGATCCCCAGTAACGTTACCCCGCATCCACTCGGTTAAAATGTTCCGCTTTTCTTCAGACAGAAAATGGCCAATTAAAACTTTCTGAAGGCTTGCTGCAAGTGCTTCAGGTGTACTTGTATCCCGAATGTCCCCTGGCTCTGCCTCGTTCAAATCCGTCTCGAACCGCTCAGGCTTTGTAACAGTATCCCCCATTTCTTTCAAAGCTGCTTCGAATCCTTCAGGCCCTCCTAATTCCTCTAAAATTAAGTTGCCTGCTGTATTGTCGCTAAACCGGATTGCCGCTTCACAGAGTTCCCTTAAAGTCATGCCAGTCTTTACATGCTTTTCTGTAACAGGAGAATATGTCACCAGGTCATCACTTGTGTATGTAATGATTTCATTCATTTCCTCCAGTGATTTTCTCTGCAGCAATATTGCAGCTGCCAGCGGCTTGAATGTAGATGCGTAGGCAAATCTCTCATTAGACCTGTAAGTAATTGTCTTTTTCGTTCCTGTGTCATATGCATACACACCAAGCCGTGCGTCAAATTCCTTCTCCAGCTTTTTGAATTTTTGTTTTGTATTTACAGAAGTTTCTTTGGAGTTTTCTGCCGCACTGACATCTGATTGATAACTGCCATTTGCACAGCCAGTCAGGGCAAGAAGCAGAACCAAACTGACTAGCCGGACTGCTTTTAACCTATTCTTACTAAAAACAGAATGATATTGTTTCCTCATAATATTATTACCTCTCTCCATAAAAATTTTAAGCTTTTTACTTTTAAACAACACATAGAGACTACAAGTGTAATATAATACTACATTTGTAATCTTGTTTTGTCAACCGCTAGAAACCCATGATATTATGGTGTTTCACAAGATCACCATGATTTGATAAAGTAAAAATAGAATGCTAGCAGGATTGGTATTCATTTTATCCAGGGAATTAAAACTAGATGTAAAATTTTAGAAGGAAGGTCTGAGGATGATTACAAGCTCACAGTTCTTATCTGTTTTTTTGGAATGTCTGCTGGTGTCTTCTTTTACAATCGGAGTCGTTCTTCTGTTAAAAAGACTTTTAAAGAAACATTTAACAGCCCAAGCTCACTATAATCTTTGGTTTCTAGTATTGCTTGCTCTGCCACTTCCTCTTATTCCATTACAATTGATGCCATTTGCAGATTCATTATCCTTTTGGAATAGCAATAGCAGCCTTCCATCCCAAACTGCGCCATCTGCAGAGGTTCCTTTAAGGCAAAATAATTGGATGGAGGACATAACCGTCTCGGTGGAACGCTATGATTTAACATTATTAAATAATGCTTTATTCTTTATTTGGATTTCAGGAGTGGCTATTTTAACTGTATTTACGCTGCTCGCAATGCTTAAGATCAGTAAAATAAAGAAACACACAAACAGCCTGAGAAATAACGGGCTTTTATCATTATTCGAGGACTGCAAACACAAACTGAAGATTACTGGATGTATTATTGTCGGAGAGTCATCTCTCGTTAAAACCCCAATGACGTTTGGCCTTTTAAAGACTTATGTGGTGCTTCCCCGCCATTTTGACGAGTGGCTTTCTGAAAAGGATATAGAATATATCTTTTTACATGAACTGAGCCACTATAAAAATAAAGATTTTGCAGTCAATTATTTTATGGTGATTCTTCAAGTTTTATATTGGTTTAATCCTCTAGTTTGGCTTGCTTTTAGGAGAATGAGGCTGGATCGCGAAATCGCCTGTGATGCTAAGGTTTTAAATTCTTTGGATGAGAAGGCTTATATGGAGTATGGAAACAGCATTATTCATTTTGCCCATAATGCCTCAAGGGCAGTGACTGTCGATTTGGCAAACCATTTAAACGGGTCAAAGAAACAGATCAAAACGAGAATCGAAAAAATTGCCTGTTTTAAACCGGAATCAAAACTGCTGAGATGGAAAAGTGCGGCAGTACTCCTTTTTGCGGGGATATTTATTGCAGGCCAAGCTCCATTTATCTCTGTAATGGCTCATGAAAATAGCAGCTATAAATTTAAGGATGATAACATTATTTATGAGGATTTAGGCAATTATTTTGCAGGGTTTGATGGAAGCTTTGTGTTGTATGATAAAGAAGCAGACCAATATCTAATTCATAATCGGAATAAAAGCACATTAAGGGTTTCACCAAATTCCACTTATAAGATTTATAGTGCTCTGCTTGGTTTAGAATCAGGCACCATAACGGCTGAAAACTCGTCGGCCAAATGGAACGGACTTAAGTATCCTATTGATTCCTGGAATGCGGATCAGGATTTAACTTCTGCAATAAGAAATTCTGTTACATGGTATTTTCAATCGTTAGACCAGCAGGTGCAGCCCGGTACGATTCAAACCTTCTTAGACCGAATCAAGTACGGGAATCGTGATCTAACTGGTGGAATAGACGAATATTGGCTGGAATCGACCCTTAAAATTTCTCCAGTGGAACAAGTTCAGCTGCTTAAAAAATTTTATGCAAATCAATTTGGATTTAAAGAAAAGAATATCCAAACAGTGAAGGATTCCATTAAACTAGAGAGAAAAGAGGGAGCCCTCCTTTCAGGAAAAACAGGTACAGGTACTGTAAATGGAAAAAACATCAATGGATGGTTCATTGGATATGTTGAGTCAGGGCAGGACACATACTTTTTTGCAACGAATATACAGAATGAAGATGACTCTAATGGAAGTAAAGCAGCTGAAATTACATTATCCATTTTGAAGCAGAAAGGCATTTATTAATTGCTTCATCTCATTAAAGAAGGAGGGCGGTAATATGACTGATAGGATTCCCAGCATCTCAGAATCCGAGTGGGAAGTCATGACTGTTCTTTGGCACGGCGCACCCAAAACGGCTAATGAAGTCATTCTATCCTTACAAGAGAGTACAGACTGGAAGCCCAAAACAATCCGTACTCTTCTGGATAGGCTTGTACATAAGAATGTAGTCGGCGTAAATAAAAACCAGAGAATCTATACCTTTTTCCCGCTCTATTCACAGGATGAATGCCAGCGGGCTGAAGCTCAATCCTTTATCAAGCGAATCTATGGCGGAACGGTGAAATCCATGCTAGTCCAATTCATCCAGGAAGACTCCCTGTCTGATGAGGAAATTAACGAACTGCGGACGATTTTGGCAAAGAAACAAGAGAAGGATCAATAACCTACATGCGTGGCCCTCTACAACGGCTGGGGTTTTTAGCTTCTGCTATCCTTGCTGGAGCCTAAATACCTGTTACCGGATTACCTTAACAATAATACTAAAAAAGAAGAAGAGCATTGTGCAAATCCATTGCTCTCCTTCTTCTTTATACTTTGTAATTCATGCTTACTATTTCATTCGGTCTTTACCTGTTCACTTTGTATGTTTATTGCTAAATCGCAGCCTTCCTTTTGAATGCCTGTTTCAGATCAATCCCAAACACTAGGCCATTACCCTATAACTCTCCACAATTGGGCGGTGTATCCTTTTCCCCCTCAGCGAAATCACAGCCTTCAGCAACTGATTCAAGTCCGTATTCAGTATTGCTTATTTCATATAAATCCTGAGCATTTTTTTGGATATTCCCGAGCTGCTTTTCTTTCTTTTCTCTCATGTCTTTCCTCCAATGTTTTTATTTAAAAGTTTTATCTTAGATGAGCAATATTATTCGTGTTGAGGAGATTCATGGGAGCAGCACTTCTAATGAGCAATAACGCCATATTCATGCAAAAACCACTGTAGTTAAGAATTAACGGAAGCTTGAAAAATAAAGTCAGTTTCCCTGCACCTTGAAACATAAGAAAAGCCAATTCCGCAATGGGAATTGGCTTTTCTTTTTATTGATGCTTTAGGAGAATTCAAAGCTCAATTTGTTTAATTATCTTAGCTGGATTTCCGCCAACTACTACATTATCAGGCACATCTTTCGTAACAACTGCACCTGAAGCGATAACAACATTGTCCCCAATTGTTACACCTGGATTGATTACGGCACTTCCGCCAATCCATACATTGTTTCCAAACATGATCGGCTTTGCGTATTATCTGCCTGAATTGCGATCAGCAGGATGAAGCGGGTGTGTTGCCGTATAAATTTGCACTCCGGGTGCAAGCATGCAATTATCTCCAAAACGAACTTCACTGACATCTAAAATAGTGCAGTCGAAGTTCGCGAAAAAGTTTTCTCCTACATGCGTATTATAACCGTAATCAAATCTGATATTTGGCTCCATATAAACGTTTTTCCCGGTTGAACCGAGCAGTTCCTTTAATAATTTTGTCCTTTTTTCTCCTTCAGTCTCCAGAGTTTGATTATAAATTCTGACCTTTCCCCTTGCTTCTTCGCGCTCCTTTAGTAATACCGGATCAGCAGGATCATACATTTCTCCAGCCAGCATTTTCTCTTTTTCTGTTTTCATTTTAATGGCCTACTTTCAAATTTATCTATTTGTGCTAAAGGTAACATCCTCAGAGCTATTAATCTCTTTCTTATTCAGCAGGCGGTTCAGTTTTTCAGAACTTAAGAACATTGCTGCAGCAAGAAGAACAATACATAACGGGAAAATCCCAATTGTTGAATGAGAGGCAATGAAGCCTAGAACAGGCGGCAGAAAGGTACTGCCTGTATATGCAACAGCCATTTGATAACCCATGATGGTCTGGGAATGCTTCTTCCCAAAACGCGCTGGCGTTTCGTGCAGCATACACGGAAAGATTGGTGCCAATCCTAATCCAACCAAAACAAAACCTGCAAGCGCGAAAACGGATGTAAATGGCAGGAAAAGAAGGATGGCACCAGCAAGTGCAAGAATTTGCCCCATCCGAATGAGAGTACCATTATTCACTTTAAACGTAATGAAACCAGTAATAAATCTGCCAATTGTAATGCCTGCGAAATAAAAGGAAACCCATTGGGCAGCCTCCGCTGCCGGCAGGCCCTTCATACTTACCAGAAAGCTGCTTCCCCAGAGCCCAATCGTGGCTTCTGCCCCGCAATAAAACAAGAAGGATAATAAAGCTAATTTAACTCCTCTGATTTGGAGCGGTTTTACAATTTCAGCATGATCCACTCTTTCTCCTGATTCCTCCGCCTCTCCAACTAAAGCTTTATTATTTTTCTTTCCTTTATTCCATAAAGGCAAAGTCAGCAAAAGGATGATTGCCAGCACAAATTGTATTCCTGCAATGGCAAAATACCCATTGCTCCAGGAGTTCCCCCCTGCAATATACTGGGCCATGATGATCGGGCCAATGGTGGCTCCGACTCCCCAGAAACTGTGCAGCCAGCTCATATGATGTGCTTTATAATGCGCAGCAACATAATCGTTTAATCCTGCATCAATTGCACCTGCCCCCAATCCGAGAGGTATGGCACATAGAAATAGCCAATAAACCGATGGAGCAAAATAAAAGCCAAGTAACGCGGCAGCAGTCATTAACGTACTGAAAAAAGATACCTTCCCAGTTCCAAACCGTTTGAGTATTCTTCCGCTAACTAAGCTCGAGATGATTGTACCGCCAGCTATTGTCATAAAAAGCCATCCGGCAGTCTCCAGCGGGGCGCCTAAGTCTGCCTGCATGACAGGCCATGCCGCCCCTAACACTGAATCCGGAAGACCCAGACTAATAAAAGCCAAATATATGATCACCAAAAGGATTGTTGCCATGCTTCAGCCTCACCTATTTTCTGATATATTTTTCAGGCGACTCAAGCATAAGCGCCAGCCCCAGACTCTGCAATCCGTATAAATAGTCCTGTTTCCAATCACTTATTGCCAGAATGGGCAGATGTTCTGCCGGGATGTATTCTGAGCTTGCTGCTGCAATTTTTTCTACCAGGGTCTCTTCCACTTCATCTTTGCAGAAGATGAACGTATGAGGATTAATGATAGCCGTAATTGAGGCTACTAATCTGCTGATAGCATCAACCTGATTATCTCTGGATATCAGCACCTCTTTATGACTGAATCCATTTTCCAAGGCTTCGCGGAAGTTTCGGTCATCATATTGAGGAACAAATGAAACTTCCCCGGCAAAAAAAGTGTTTCCCCGCACAACATCCCCGTTGATCATAAATCCCGCACCAGGACCATTTTGACCGGAATATAAATACACAAGGGATTGATGATCTTTTATCCCATTAGAATGGTGATATCCAAGAACAGCAGCATTCATGTCGTTCTCTACAACAACTGGCCTCGAAAAGAGATTCTCAAAATATCCTTTAATATCGAAGTCTTGAAACTGTTCATAGCCGGGTATATAAAAGATCCGCCCATTCTTAACGGAACCCGGCACCCCAATGGCAAGCGACCGGATTGCTTGTTTATCTGCCAATAATTTTTCAATCGAGCCCGTTAATAAATTCAGCCCGCCGTCAGTCAATACACTTTGAAGGGTTCCTTGTTCCTTCACTTCTCCCGCACAATTAAAAATGGCATAATTCGTCTCTGTCTTCTCTAAGAAAATTGCCAGGCCCAGCATATAGTCAGGATTGTATGTATATCTTTTCGCTCTTCTCCCTCCGCTGGATTCATCCAGTCCCGACGACAGAATTTCCCCATCCTTCTCCATCTGTGAAAGGAACTTGCTTATCGTCGGAAAACTGATTCCCAATTTATCACTTAGTTCAACTTTGGTTGCACTTCCCAGGTCTAAAAGCGATCTGCGAATACCAGAAAGGATGCCCAGGCTTAAAGCTTTTGGAGCAGTCTTCATTATTCTCACCACCTGCAAATCATACTTATTAAACAGATATAAAAAGTATTCAATAATAAACTTATTAAAGATCTTTAATAAGTTTATTATTGGAAATATATCATTAAAATTAACCGAAAACAACCTTCCCTTTATCAGAGAAGTAATTTTTCAGCAGACTGTCTTTACAAGGTTCCTCGTTGAGCTTGAATACTAATTTTTTTTACCTTTCTAGGCGCCCCTGAGAGTCAAGGAGAAAGCTATTCCTTCCAATATATTACTCCCGACTATATAATAATACTAAGAACGAATCTATTAAAGGAGCAGATTCAGGCATGCAAAAACTTACCCTGGCTGAAGCAGTAAAATTAAAAAGTGTTCTGGCTAAACGAATTCACGAGTTAGAAGAAGAAATGGACCGTGTAGCATTTGCCGATATTGAAAAAGGCAGCAAGCTTCCTGAAATGCCAAGATCGCTTGGTATGGTGGAAAAAGAGATGGATGAAGTCCGTAAAGACATGAGACTGCTGGATAAGCTTGTATATAAAGCCAATATTGAAAATGACATCACCTTTAACAATGAATCATTGCCAATCGTAGAAGCAATTGAGCTTGCCACCCAATATCGGGCAAAGGCCCGCAAATTCAAGGAATATGGCACAGCAGCCAGAGAGGAATTCCTTTATACAGTGTCGGAAAACGTGTCGATGGTGAAAATGGCGCTATTTGATCCGGAGCAGTACCGATTAAAGGGCCTGGAAGCCGAACGCCAGGCGAATCGTCTGTCCAACTTAATCAATAACAAGAATTATTTGATAGAATTAGAGTTTGACAGCGAAAAGTATTTCTAGACCTTGAAGTGGTGAGACTCTGCTTCAAGGCATAGAAGGAACACCCTCCTATTGTGTACAAAGGTACCTTGTAATGGCAATGGCAAACCGATTATCCATGACCCATTACAACTTCATCCGTAACCAATAACCAACCATGGCTACTGGAGGCCGACGGCCATTCATCCGTAATCCCGGTTCCTTCTATGAGCCTCCATTCAATTTGAATGGAGGCTTTTTATTAATCCAATGACCTGAGGGGGACACAATTTCTCTGAAAGATCAGCAAAAGGGACAGTGTACCTGTCCCCGTGTCCCTTAAAGCAGCAGTTCCCACGTTTCTCCAACTAATTCGTGCCCAAAGCTATGATGTTTTTCCTCCTTAACAAGCTGAAATCCCTTTTTCCGATAGATATGCCGCGCTTCTTTAAGAACACTGTTTGTCCATAGAACGAGTTTCTTATATCCTGCTTGTTTGGAAAAGTTTATGCATTCTTCAACCATTTGTGAACCAAGGCCCATTCCTCTCGCCTTTGGGTCTACTATTAATAGACGAAGCTTAGCCGTATCCTCACTTCCTTCTACAACAAAAATAGAACCCACTATTTCTCCGTTCATTTCGGCAATCCAGCAGCGTTCCCGCTTAGGATTATAGTTGATTATAAAATCTGCTGCAATTTTAGATACAAGAGCTTCAAATCTCTCATCCCATCCATATTCTTGTGAATACAAAAGACCATGCTTGTGTACAACCCACCCCATATCACCAGGTTCATGCTGACGAAGAAAATACGGGCCTGAAAATTTTAGGCTTTCATTCTTGCTGATCAGTCCTTCAACGGTTTTCATAGCGTTAATTAATTGCTGCTGTTCAATTTCCGATAATTTCCCAAGAAGATCCGCTATTTCATTGTATGAACGTTCATTTAGTTTAGAGAAAGCTTTTTCTCCCTCTGGCGTAAGCTTTAAAATGCGCTGCCTGGCATCTTTAGCAGAACGTTCTTTCTTTATAAGGCCTTTCTCTTCAAATCGGGCTAATATTCGACTTAAATAGCCTGCATCTAAACCCAGCTCTTGAGTTAAATTTGATGCTGCAGGGTCCTCGTTAGTGGCGATTTCAAACAGGATTCTGGATTCTGTCAGTGAATAGGGGCTATGCAGTAACCCTTCCCGCAAAGCTCCTATTTGTCTGGTCATAAAACGGTTAAAATGGCGAACAGCACTGATTCTTTCCTCAAACGGGATCATGGACAAAGAAATCACTCCTCAGAATATAGTTGCCTTTGTCAAATATAATAATTAATTTATTTGCTTCAGTCAACTTCTTTCCGGAACAAAGAGGAAGCTTGTTAAAAGAAAAAGCGCCAATTTCTTTAAATTGAAATCGGCACTTCGTTTATTTCCTTATATTCGTTTAGCGTGATGCTTTAGGCGGCTGGCACACATCACATTTACGCTGGTGATTATTTTTAAATTTCGTAAATGTTTTTTCAAACTCACTGCCGCATGCACATTTAAAAAGCAGTTTTTGAGAAAAACCATGATATTCCGTCGATAACAGCTTACTATCTGAATTTTTCTCAACAAATTCATTAATTTTACTGATTGTCCATCGTTTATTCATACTACACACCTCCATATTTAATCACTAGGCGGAGGCTTTTCTGGGCATCCGTTCCACCATGAGCACTACTCATAATTCCTAAGTTCCTCATTATAACATGGTCTGGGGACAAAGGAACAGGTTCATTGCCCCATCCATTCCAGTATCACTGATTGTTTAACATCTTACATATTTTCGTTTAAAGCCAAGCTTCCCTCTATCTACTTCCTTCTGGATATTTTCTGAGGCGTGCAGGAAACTGCTTTTTTTCTTGTCCCGCTTCATTTCAACCGGCCCGATGGCTTTTGCTGTCTCAACTGCTTTTTCATGGAGCGGCAAATAGGAAACACCCACTGTATAGACAAAATTATTCATGGCGGATTTTGTACGCTCCGGAGAATCGTGGATGGTGTCTTTCACTTTATCAAGCATTTTGGCCAGTTTCTCTTCGGAAAATTCAGCGTCCGGACGATTCCCCAAAAGCCAGCAGTAGCAGCTCCAGCCCCCTGACATCCGCAGCTCTTCCCCGCTTTCGATCCATTTATCGGCAACAGGCTGTGCAATATCTGCTTCAGCTAATGTAACGGCCACCACATAGTCGGACAGCATATAAAAATATGCATCATCCATCCAGCGGTCAAAATCCGCTTCGGTCATGGCTTCTGGATCTGCAATGATGCCTGCAAAGTACATGGCATCGTAGTTCCCTGTAGCGTATAGCTCCTCTGCCAAAGGCTGATTTCTTTTAATTTTTTTGGCGATTGGCTTCATTGCACCTGTTGCCACTCCAAAAAGCGGCTCGTGCGCGCCGTTTGATATGTACATTTTCTTGGTCCGTTCCTTGCTGAGAGCTTCGAGCTCCTGCATAACCGTTTGTAAATCCATCTTTAAGCACTTCCTTCCATTTTAATAATGTTAACTTCACTTGTGCGCCTCAAGACCCCAAGTATTCTGTTTTCAGTTCAATCTCTTTTACTTCTTTATCGTAATAGACCTTATAGGCCCTGGCGTTGGGTCTTGAGCTTACGATTCGGCTGACCTCTTCCTCAATAAAGTGGATAGCCACTCCATCATCCGCTGCAATTCCAGGCTTTATTTTATCAGAAGCCAAAAGCTCATGATAGGCAGGCCTTCTTTCCGCTTCCCCATCGTAATGAGGGCAATTGCTTCCTTTTAAGAAGCCCAGGCATGTTAAGGGCTCCAGTTTATCGCCATATGAATCCGAAACCCCTTCTTCAAACCAGCAAATGGATCCTGCGCTGATGCCCGCTAATACAATCCCTTGGCCCCATGCCTTTCTTAAAATCTTATCTAGTCCCCATTCTTTCCATAAAGCCAATAAATTCTTCGTATTTCCGCCTCCAACATAGATGATATCTTTATCCAGTATAAACCCCTCTATATCTCTTGTTGGCGGCTTAAATAAAGATAAGTGGGACGGCTGGCACTTCTGATTTTCAAAAAAGTCATAAAACCACTTGATGCAAATGTCGGAATCTCCTGTAGCCGTAGGAATATAACAGATTTTAGGATTTTCTTTTCCTGACTGCCGCAAAATATATTCATCTAATAATGGATTCTCCGGTTCCATAGAGAATCCCCCGCCTCCAAGAGCGATTATTTGTCTCATATTCCAGCTCCCCCCAAACATGTTTAGTATAAATATTCTCCTTCATGACTGACGTTCCTTGTTCAACTAACTAAAAAAATGGAGCTGCCCATATGACAGCTCCATTATAAAAGATATCTTACGATTCACTCAGCGCTGGCTTCCCCGCTTCAAGAAGCACCTGATCCCGCCCTAATATGAATGCTAATAGGATAATGAATGCCCCTGTTCCAGCAAGAAGCCATTCGACGGCAATGATATCTGCAATTGGTCCAAATATCAGCATGCCGATCGGCATCATGGAGGTGGAGATCATCCCCATGACTCCAAACACCCTGCCTAAATAGTTCTCTTCAATTTTTTCCTGCAGCATGACAGTAGTTGGCGTGTTGAATATTGGCATCGCCACACCGAACAAGGCCATGAACACTAAATAGATCCAGAAGACCGGGACAATGCCAAGCGCCAAAGTGCATATTCCCATGATGAGACTGGCGAGGGTCATCGTTTTAATTTTATTTGGATAGCCTCCCCAGGAAGCAATGATTCCTCCGCCAATCATCATGCCGACTGAAAAAGCAATTTCAATGGCTGTCAGCTTCCATACATCTCCGCCAAAGGTGCGGGTAACCTGCAGCGGCGTCAAAAAGGCGGCAGGCGCCATCAGCACGAAGAAGACAGCAAAGAACAGGAAGAACTTTTTCAGAAATGGATTGCTGTTTACATATTGCAGACCTTCTTTAAAGTCGCTGAAGTAGCTCGTAGTCTGTTTGGCCGTGGCCTTTTCGTGCACAGCAATTTTGACAAAAGTCATCAGTGTAACAATGGCAATCGCTGCTGTGATGACATCGATGAAAAAGATGATTTCAAGTGATGACATTGCCAGCAGAGCAGCACTGACCATTGGCGAGACAAACATGATAACGGCTTGAATGCTTCCGTTTGCTCCGTTTACCTTTGTGAGCTTATCCTTCGGGACAATCTGAGGCAGAATCGCCCCGACAGCAGGAGTCTGAATCCCTGTTCCAAGGGCACGGATCGCTGCCATGACAAATAGAAGCCAAATGGATTCATAACCCATAAAAAAGAGGATAGCGAGAATCAGAGTTGAAAAGGCAATAAGACCATCTGCTAAAATAATCAGCATTTTCCGGTTATACCGGTCTGCCCAGACACCCGCGACCGGTGATAAAAAGAAGGTCGGAATAAAACCGCATATGATGTAGAGCGTCATCATCAAACCAGATTCTGTCGTTAAGGTAATATGCCACATAATGGCGTATTGAACAAGGGACGATCCAAACAGCGAGATCGTCTGACTGCTTAAAAAGAGAATAATATTCTTAAGCCAATTCTCCTGCAGATTAGGATTTTTTGTACTCATTGTCTAATCACTCATTTCTATATTAGTTAATAAAAACAAGCTTTGCCTATATTCAGTTGATTAATCCGCTCTATACATTCTATTTCTAAAGACAGCAAAAAAGAGGAGAAATTCATCTCCTCTTTAAAAATAACCGTTAAATTTAGGTTTCCTTAAATAGACAGACCAATCCCGTCGCTCTGAACATAGGCAGAGCCTTCAAACGTATTCAATTAACGATTGAAAAGCGGGTTTCTTAATCTCATTGATGCTGTCAACAGGAAAACCTCCATTTCATTTTAATTATATCAATCATACCAGCGCAGACCTGTTCATGCAATAGGGACTTAGGACAGGTTCCTCGTTCCAGTCGGGGGCCGGGAATGTGTACATGTCCTTTCGTCCCTACTTATAAACTTCTTCTCTGGAATGAAACCCATCTGCAATAATGGTACGATCCATATTGTGTTTATCGACAGCAATTGGCGAAAGAAGGACCGAGGGCACCTCGATTTTTCCATTATTAATTTTTCGGCTTGCTTCTATATTTTCTCCCTTCGCCATCCTGACCGCTAGTTCAGCAGCTTCTTTGGTGAGCGTGCCGATAGGTTTGTATACCGTCATCGTCTGGGTACCTCTGATGATCCGCTGGGCAGCGGCAAGCTCAGCATCCTGTCCTGCTACAGGAATTTTCCCTGCCAGCCCTTGCACTGCCAGTGCCTGGATGGCTCCGCCTGCGGTAGCATCGTTGGCTGCGATCACGGCATCTATTTGATTTTGGTTGGCTTTAAGAGCCTCTTCCATATTTACAAATGCATTCGCAGGCGTCCAATCTCTGGACCACTGATCATATACAATCTGTATATCGCCTTTTTCAATTAAGGGCTGAAGCACGTTAAAGACTCCTCGTTTAAATAAATGGGCGTTATGGTCAGTGATTGCTCCGCCAATGTACACATACTTCCCTTTAGGAACCAGTTTGGTGATGGCCCTTGCCTGCAGCTCTCCAACCTTTTCATTATCAAAGGATATATATAAGTCGATATCGGCATTTTTCACTAGCCGGTCATATGAGATGACTTTGATGCCTGCCTCGTGAGCTTTTTTGACGATCGAAGCGGTGGCTTCAGCATTATGGGGAACGACAACCAGCAGGTCGACCCCCTGTTTAATCAATGTTTCTGCCTGTGATATTTGGACCGCATCATCCCCATTCGCAGCCATGATCTCCACTTCGGCTCCGAGTTCTTCTACGGCCTCTTTGAACAAATCTCTATCCTTCAGCCAGCGCTCTTCCAATAAAGTATCCATTGAAAAGCCGATCTTAACGGCCTTCTCCCCATCCCCTCCTACTTGCACTTCGCCTGCAGAAGGAATTGCTTTCCTGGGATTTTTTTTGAGTGCTGTTTCCGTTTGGCAGGCTGACAGGAGGCAAACCAGAAACAGCGCAGCCAGAGTCAGCTTCCATTGAATCCTATCCATCTGTTTTGCCCCTTTTTCTTCCATCATTCTTTTTTTCCCAGAAGGGTTTTGCGGAATTCCGTCGGTGACTGGCCGCACATTTTTTTGAAAACCTTGCTGAAATAGTTCGGTTCATGATAGCCCACTTCAAAGGTGATTTCTTTCAGGCTTTTTCCGTGATCCGCCATCAGCTTCTTTGCTTTTTCAATACGGCATTCAGTCAGGAAATCGATATAATTTATCCCGAGTTTCTCCTTGAACATTTTACTGATATAGATCGGGCTTAGCTCCACTTTCCTACCCAATGCTTCAAGAGAAATATCCTCGTGGGAATGTTCGGTAATATATTGTTTCAGCTGGTGGATAGTATCCGCTTCCAGCCTGTCGTAATGCTCCATATACGCCTTCTTCATTTGCTTTACCAATTGATTCGTTTCAGCGCGCAGCTGCCGGAAATCCTGGGTTTGATACGCAAAAAATGGCGCAGGAGCTTCAACCCCAATCTCACTCATTACACGTGAAGCAATCCAGAGCAGCTGCAGCACCCGCTGCTGCGCTTGAATCACCCCTTTCCTTTCTGTTTCACATCGCTGGATCATTTCCATTACACTTAAGCTGATTTGCTGCCATTTACCAAGCCTGACTTGATCGAAAAACTGTTTTTCCCGCTCTTTGGTCAGCTGCAGATCTTCCCCTGCGCTAAGCACTGGCACATCGGAATAAAATCGGTATTTAACAGGGAGGGTTGAATCCAGGGTGGCAATAAGAGATTCCTGATAGGACTGACGGATGGACTGCATTGATCCACAAGCGTTCCCAATCCCGACGAACCAGTCTTCTGATAAGCCTTTTTTCGCAAGAGACAGAATTTCTCCGGCTATAAATATGGCCTGTGAACGGAATGATTGCTGTTTTTTCCTAAAAACGATGATGGGAAGCTGGCGGCCATATAGTGCACCTACCCATGCACTGCCTGCTTGCCTGACCTTCTCTTTGACCGAGGTATAGAGGTGTTCTTGTCCATCAGGGAGCAGGATGCTCATGACAAACTGTTCATCTGTTGAGCGAATATCGAGCATTTCCACCAGCATATCCAGATGAACTTCATGGACATGATCGAACAGCAGCTGTGTCACTACATCCGTCTCAATGACCGGAAGAGCCTTTTGCAGCGCATCCTGCTGAAGCTTCGTCATTTCACGGAATCTCCGCTCTTCCTCAATCTGTTCAAGCACCTTCCCGACTGTTGCTTCAATTTCCGTTATCTTGCTTGGCTTCAGTAAATAATCCTTGACCCCAAGCTTTATCGCCTGCCGGGCATAATCGAATGTATCGAATGCTGTAATCATAATAAATTTAATATGCGGATCGGCTTCACTGATTTGCTTAATAGCTTCCAGGCCATTCAGCCCTGGCATCTGAATGTCCATCAGGATTAAATCAGGGTTAAACGCTTTAGCCAATTGAACGGCCATCTTTCCATTTTTGGCCTGGCTGATTTCAACGCCAGGAAAGGCCTTTTGCAGAATCACTTCCAGTCCTTCCCGTTCAATTTGTTCATCATCCGCGATCAGGAGTCTTGTCATGCTGCCCCCCTCCTATCTTTCGGTATTGTTATTACTACTTTTGTGCCGGCAGCACTGCTCTCAATGTTCATGACATCTTCATTGCCGTAAAAAAGGCGCAAACGCCTGACAACATTGGTAAACCCTATGCCCGTAGAGTTTCCATCTTTTTGAATGAACTGCCCTTGAAGAATCTGTTTAATTTTAAATTCCTCAATACCTGGACCATCGTCTTCCACTTCTATAATCACACAGTCATTTCCGTCCTGAATGCGAAACCAGATAATTCCCCCATCTTCTCTTGGCTCGACTGCATAGTTGACGGCATTCTCGATGATCGGCTGCAGTGTGAGACCCGGAATGTCCACATTCAGACACGTTTCATCTATTGACATTTTCAAATGCAGGCGATCTGTAAATCTGGCTTTTTGAATATCCATGTATTGCTGCAGGACCATCACTTCTTCTCTAAGTGTTACTGGCCTATCAAGCCTTTTTAAGTTATAGCGCAGCAGGCCGGCAACACTAACAAGCAGGTCGCTGGTTTCATGAGAGCCTTCCAGATAGGCTTTCTTGGAAAGGGTATTTAATGTGTTAAATAAAAAATGAGGATTAATCTGGCTTTGCAGGTTCAAGAGCTGGCTTTCCTTCAGCAATAACTTGCTTTCCTGCAGCTCATGCTCCAGCTGCGCCTTATGCTGGATCTCTGAAATTAGGTTATTGATATTAATCCGCATCCGGTCAAAGGTCTGGGCAAGAAAAGCAATTTCATCATTCGAATCAACCTTTATCGGCAAGTGAAATCTGCCCCTCGATAACTCATTGGCTGCCTGGGTCAGCTTCTGTACAGGCTTCGTAATGCTTAAGGAAAAGCCATAGGTCAAGAACATTAAGAGGCAGGTGATTATCAGCATCAGCCAAATCCCCAGTTTTTTGATTTCTTCGGACTGGTCAATAATCCCCCGGTAAAGCCGTTCATACGTATTCAGTTCACTATCAATCAGCGTCAGCGTCATCTCGGAGATATACATCGAGATGCGCGTCGCTTCTGAGAATTCCTTTGCCGAATCCTCTGTCTCCTTTTCATTAAAATAAAGAAGGGAGCGGTCAGTTGTCTCAACCAGGCTGTCAATCAAATTCATATAATTTGTCAAAGCGAAATCATTTTCTGAATTTCGAAGATATGAAACTTCCCTTTTTGCATTTTCTATTTTTCCCCTACTTTTGTTCAGTTTGTCCAGATTTTCGGGAATAGGCGTGATGAAGTAGTTATTCAAGTCTGCAATCATCTGCTGGCTTGTTCTTGTAACTTCATTCATTCGAAGGTACCGCTGAAGAATTTCATTATATTGATTCTGAGTTTTCTGATTATAATAGGTGAGTGTGATCCATATGGCTGCCATAATCAATAGAATCACAGTCGTGAGTGTCCAGATTTTCTTATGAATTTTGTTCATTGCTTTTCCATCGCCTTTAATATCCTGATATCGGTGAGATAGCCTTCAGATTTCAGCGGCACTTCTTCATCCCTAAGCCATTTCAAAATCAGCTCTACACTGAGGCTTCCCATCTTTTCAGGAGACTGTTCAATGATTCCATCAAGTTTCCCCTGAGTAAGCAAAGATATTGAATCCGGACCATCGTCAAAAGAATAGATATAATAAGGTTCTACCTGTGATCGCCTTCCAATTTCCTGAATCATCGCTCCGGCTATATTTGCCTTAATAGCTATAAAACTATCAGTATCCGGATTTTGATTCAGCATGTTCTGAGTGGCAGCGATAATTTCCTCCCTAACATCAGTCGTTTCCGCATAGACTGTCTGGATATTTGGATAATCCTTCAGTACTTCATGAATGCCATCAAGGCGCTGCCGCTGATAAAACTCTTTATGCTTGTCACCCATGAGAATGACTTTTCCTTTATGGCCCATATCGTCAAGAAGCTGTTTCGCAATTAACTGCCCGGCCAGATATTGATCCGAGCCGACGTACGTTTTTCTCAAACTTTCAGATTTGGCCACGTCATTGGCCACCGTAATAATCGGGATTCCATAAAAAGCTGCTTTTATCTTTGTTAAATCTTTGAATTCCTGAGTGTCCAGACCCTGAACAATGATGCCGTCCACTTTTGATTGAATGGCTATCTCTAACTTTTTCAAAAATTCCTCTTGATTCTTTCCATAACTTCCCCAGACTTCCAGGCTTGCCCCATCCTTCCGTGCTTGTTCCTGTGCAGCAATACCTGCCTTGTCCCAGAAAGGGGTCTCTAATTCCTGCGTTATCAGGACAAGCCGATATTTCGCTTCCTGGCCATCTGATGCAGCTGGGAGGTCCCATTCGGATGTAAACGCTTTCTTTGATAGCGTAAATGTAAAATAACCAAGGACGATACATGTAAGACAAAATACTAAAATACCCGTTTTACGCAAGGCTGTATCTCCGTTTCCTAAGTATGAACAGCTAAATAATTTTAATCATATCACCTTTTTAAGGCTTATAGAAGAGTTAGAAAGAGAGAGGATTTTCTGCTGTTAACAGGAGGATAATCGGTGCTTTAGGAAATGCTGCCCACCTGCATTTTAAGGGCATCCTTTTGCCGGATGCCCCATTTTCGAAACTGCTAATGCAGGAAACTGGTAATCTACCCTCTCTTCTTTCGGGTCATGACATCAAAAATCACAGCACCCGCCAATACGCCTCCGCGGATCATATACTGGAGGGAAACCCCTACCCCGAGCAGATTCATGCCGCTTGATAAAGAGGCCATGACTACAGCACCGATAATGGCACCAGTGATTTTGCCCACGCCCCCTGCAGAAGAAACCCCGCCGACATAAGCAGCTGCAATGGCATCGAGTTCAAATAATGTCCCAGCTGTTGTAGTCGCTGACTGAAGACGTGAGGTGAATAATATGCCGGAAAGAGCTGCCAGCATCCCCATTGAACCGAATACTATATACGTAATTTTATTTACATTGATTCCGCTCAGATGTGCCGCTTCCGGATTGCTTCCCACAGCATATATATGTCTGCCAAGAACGGTTTTCGTTGTCAGAAAGTGATAGATGACAACCACTAAAAGCATAATGACAACCGTCCAGGAAAATCCATTGTAGCCTGCCAGGATCCAGGTAATATAGGAAATGATAGCAGAAACAAAAACTAATTTGACAATAAAAATCCCTTTTGACACTACCTCGAATTGATAGTTGATCTTGTTTTTCCGCGTGGAAATTTCACTGTATATATACAGCAATATGGCCAGTACACCCAGAATCAGTGTCAGGAGATGCAGTCCATTCACTTGCATAATCGAAGGAATGAATCCGTTTCCGATTGCATTAAATCCATCATCCTTGACGATAATGGTCCCGGTCTTCTCTGTTACCTGAAGGAGTGCACCTCTAAAGATCAGCATTCCTGCAAGAGTAGCTACGAAGGATGGGATACCGAACTTTGCAACTAAAAGGCCATTGAATAGCCCGACAAAAATACCCATCACCAGGATAATCGGAATGGTGATATAAAACGCTACTCCCATTCCCGTCAGGAGAATCGCAGCAATCGCTCCCAAAAATCCAGCGACGAACCCGACTGAGAGGTCAATGTGCCGGATCACGATAACCAGCGTCATCCCCACTGCAAGGACAGCGATATATCCCGTTGAATCCAGCAGATTGCTTATATTTCGCGAAGACATAAACAGACCGTCAGTCATAATGGTGAAGGTGAGCATAATCACGAATAAGGCAATGTACATGCCATAGTCACGGATATTATCTTTAAATAGCGTTTTCGCTTCGTTAATAAATTCCATTAGTTTAACCTCCTATTGCGTAGCAAGCTGCATGATGCTTTCCTGATTTGCTTCTTCAATCGACAGCTCGCCTTTAATTTGGCCTTCCGCCATGACATAGACACGATCGCTCATCCCCAGAACCTCACCCAGTTCTGAAGAAATCATAATGATGCTCATACCTTCCTCGATCAATTGATTCATAATCGTATAAATCTCGAATTTAGCGCCAACGTCAATGCCCCGCGTCGGCTCGTCCAGGATCAGCAATTTCGGCCCGACAAATAGCCATTTGCCCAGGGACACTTTCTGCTGGTTCCCCCCGCTCAAATTGCCGACAACCTGTTCAAGGGAAGATGCTTTAATATACATGGACTTTTTATATTCCATTGTTTCCTTTACTTCTTCGTTATCATTAATCACTCCATTTACAGCAATCCGTTTGAGGTTTGCCGCAGAAATGTTGTTTTTAATATCCTGTATTAAAAACAGGCCGTCCCCTTTTCGGTCTTCCGTCACGTACGCAATCCCTGACCTGATGGCGTCACTCGGATGCTTCAGCGTTTTTGGAACGCCATCCACCAATAGTTCGCCGTGTAGTTTATAAGATTTTGGATTTCCGAAAATACTCAGGGCAAGTTCTGTCCTGCCTGACCCCATCAAGCCCGCAATCCCGACAATTTCTCCTTTCTTAACATGAAAATTAACATCTTTTACAACCTGCCTGCCCAAATGCACAGCATACGCGGACCAGCTGCGAAGCTCAAGAACAGGATCGCCAAATGTTTTGTTCGGCCTCTTTGGATAAATATCTTCAATCTCCCTGCCAACCATGTTTTTAATAATGACATTTTCAGAGATTTCTCCTTTTGAGGCGTCCAGGGTACAAATGGTTTGGCCGTCACGAAGCACAGTCGCTTTATCTGCAATCGAGATGACTTCTTTCAGCTTATGGGAGATCATGATGCAGGTAATTCCCTGCTCTTTCAGCTCCCCTAACAAATCTAGAAGATTTTCGCTGTCATCCTCATTAAGTGCTGCAGTCGGCTCATCCAGGATAAGCATTTTCACGTCCTTGCTTAAAGCTTTGGCAATTTCAACTAATTGCTGTTTTCCAACGCTCAGGTCTTTTACGAGCGTTTCTGGATTCACATCGAGCTTAACCTTATCCAGCATTTTTTTAGCTTCAGCAATGGTCCGGTTCCAATCGACGATTCCACCTTGCTTAATTTCATTGCCCGCGAAGATATTTTCATAGACTGTGAGATCCGGAAACAATGCAAGTTCCTGGTAGATAATGACGATTCCTGCTTTTACACTGTCACTGATCTTGTTGAATTGCTGCACACTGCCCTCAAATACAATGTCACCCTCATATGTGCCATATGGATATACGCCGCTGAGCACCTTCATCAGTGTGGATTTACCTGCTCCGTTTTCACCAATCAAGCAGTGGATCTCACCTTTCTCCACTTTGAAATTGACATTGCTGAGCGCTTTGACACCTGTAAATTCCTTGGAAATCCCGTGCATTTCCAAAATATTATCGTTCATTATGATTCCCCCTAGCCAAACAGCTATCAGAAGGAGAAATAGTGATAGAAGCATCTATCACTATTTCTCCTCCTTTATTGATTAAAGTCCTGTAAATTCATCCGCTTTATAGTATTCAGAATCAATCAGTTCTTTTTTCACGTTATCTTTGTCGACAACGATTACAGCTGTTTGCTTTGCTTTTACTTCAATCTTGCCGTTGTCGTAAGAACCAGTTGTCTCAGGGTCTTTGTCTTCAAGGATATCGATCGCCATGCCCATTGCATCTTTCACGAGAGTACGAACATCCTTGAATACTGTCATGGATTGCTTTTCATCAATAACGTATTGAATGGAAGCCTTCTCTGCATCCTGACCTGTTACAAGATAGCTGGATACTGCACTGTCAGTTCCAAAAACATCTGCAATGGAACGGGCCGTTCCGTCGTTCGGAGCAAGAATTGCCACATCGCCCTTCATATCGTCAGAAGCTGCAGTCAAATGCGTTTGTGCCTTGTTCTTCGCTTCGTTTGGATCCCAGTTCGTTGTCACCTGGCCAATGATTTTGCTTAGCTGGTCACGGGACAGATCAGCTGTCTCTTTCAAAGCTTCGGCTTCGCTTGAATTAGCAATCTTGAATGTGCCATCTGCAATCTTAGGCTGAAGCACACTCCATGCTCCCTGGAAGAATAGGAAAGCATTGTTATCAGAAGCAGCGCCTGCGTATAGATACAGAGGCACGTCCTTGCCCGTTGCGTTATCTGCCAGGTATTGTGCCTGTGCAGCTCCTACAGCAAGGCTGTCAAATGTTACATAATAATCAATTGCATCTGTATTGGTAATTAAACGGTCATAGGATATGACTTTTACCCCATCTTTCTTCGCAGCCTCAACCGCTGCAGCAGCTGCATCGCCATCTTGCGGACAGATAATCAGCACATCAATCCCTTTGTTCAGCAATGTCTCTACATTTTCTTTTTCCTTAGCCGAAGATCCCTGGCTAAACAAAATCTCAGTTGTATATTCCGTTCCTTTTAACGCATCTTTAAATCTTTGCTCATCCTGAACCCATCTGGGCTCATCTTTCGTTGGCAAAACGATACCGACACTTACCTCACTGCTTCCGCCGCCAGTGCCCTGGCTGCATCCTGCTGCAATAAACGCAAACATCATAACCGTCAGCATAAGAGAAATGACTTTCCACTTTCTTTTCATTCTTTTTCCCCCTTTATAATGGATAAAAATTACCTGCCTACAGGAAAAATTATAACTTTATTACCAGCCCGTGAAAGCGTTATCACTAGCACTCTTTTAATATCACCTGTAATTTTTTATACTTAATTCAATCTCAAATTTTTCTTCCACAATAAAAAAAAAGACAGCTGCACTAGCTGCATTTTTTATGTCCATAAAAAAATGCGTTAATCCAAAGATCAACGCATTTCTCTTTATAAAGCTTCACCCTCAGTTTGCTTCTTACCCGGCGCAAACCAGCCAAACAGGGCAATGGCCACCAATACGCCATAAAAGACCAATGTCCAGCCTGTACTATGAGGAAAATGATGATCAAGGACACCGATATCCTCATGGGCAAGTGTAATAACAGCAAGCTTGACACCAACCCAGGCGACAATCGCATAAGCGGTTGTTTCTAATGCCGGCCGTTTAGCAAGGAGCTTAACAAACCAGGTAGCCGCGAACTTAATCAGGATCAGTCCGGCAATCCCGCCTAGCACCACTACAATAAACTGGCCGCCATCCATGCCGCCGAAATCGTCAAGCGGTGAATCCGGCAGACCTAGTGCCAGCGCAACAGCAGCAAGAATCGAATCGATGGCAAAGGCAAGATCGGCTAATGCAATCTTCCCTACGGTTGGCCAAAATCCTTTCCCTGCCGCTTCTTCCTTCACATCCTCACGAATATTTTCGTTTTCTTTTCCGAACTTGGCCTTAATTACATGTTTTAAGCCAAGGTACAATAGATATGCCGCTCCAATCGCCTGGATCTGCCAGACGTTTGCAATAAATGAAATGGCAAAAAGCGCACCAAACCGGAAAACGAAAGCCATAATGATTCCATAATTAATTGCCTTTTTCTTCTGATCTTCGGGTAAATGCTTCGCTATGACGGCTAAGACAAGAGCATTGTCAGCCGACAGCAATCCTTCCAGACCAATTAATATCAATAATGCCCAGGCATACTCGAGCCAAATGGACTCCATCCGCGACACTCCTTTCTGCAACAAAAATGTTCTTCATTGATTCGATAACTATAGATTCCCCAAAATTGCTGAAGGAAACCTTAAAAATATATAATAAAATGGCGTCCTATATTCAGGACGCCAGAAGAAAAAAAACTAATTATTCAAATCAAAAAGACCCGGGGCATGCTCATTTGGCATATCAGGCATTTCAGGAACAGGATAGCCTTTTGGCGGTTCTACAACGGCAAGATCTCCGCCATTTCTGCTTGGAGTGGTCCCCTGGAAAACCTCACCGATCCGGGTATCATCAAGCCTGAAATTAAACTGGGCATTGTGGAAGCCCATTTCCACATATTTTCGGCATTCAGGGTATTTATTTAGATCGTAATTAGGAATCGGGAATATTTTGCCCCAATCCACTCCTAACGTTTCCAGTGCTTTTGCGAATGCATTTTGATGGGCATTATCCCGGACAATCAGGAAGGCAATCGTCTCTCTTAGCGTCTTATTGCTGCTCATCTCGTAAATCCTTGATTTCTGGAGAACACCTGTCGATTCAAGAACGACATTATTCAGGAGGTTGGCCACCAGGTTGCCGTGGTCATATACCCAGGATCCGTTCCACGGGTTACCGCCAGCATCGACAGGAAGAGATGCCTTTGCCCCCATAATAAAATGATGAGGGTTAGCTCCTCCTTGAATCACATCGTCCAATGGAGCCCCATCTTCAGCCTGATTGCCTGGCATACTTCCGCCAGCATCATTTAGAAGCTGATTAATCGTAGTTTGAACGAGTTCAACATGACTTAGCTCTTCCAAAAACACACCTCTGATCAGATCACGATATTGCTTCGCTTTTCCTCTGAAATTTGCACTCTGGAATGAAAACTGCATCAGCGTCCTCATTTCACCAAACTGCCCGCCCAACGCCTCCTGCAGCACTTTCGCCGCATGCGGATCCGGCTTATCCGGCACAATCATATTAATTAAATCTTCTTTATAAAAGTACATGTTCATCATTCTCCTTTTTCCAGCATTCTTAATTAGAATGCCTTGCCTAAAGGAGCCTATTCATAAAATAAGCAGGAGGCTTAACCTTTCTGCAAAACATGATGCCGTCATAGTGCTTTTGCGGATATATGGCAATAGGCAACAGCCCTATCATGCCAGCTTCGAGGAGCCGCCACCTCCGATTCAGCCAGTTCCGCTTTGGAAGCCCCTTTTCACATAAAGGCACAAAACTGTCATGCCTACAGGCTTCCAGAAGTAAACTTTCTAACTGTTTTTTAGACAAATTAATGGGAAAGTTCACTCTAAGCAGGGAGGCAAGCTCACCTTCTCCGGCATAATAACCTATGGAGTAAACTTGATCGCCATAGCATTTTGATAGCTGCTGTCCGACATTCGTGATACCAAACAGCTTAGAAGTGACTGTTTTGCTTTTTCTAATATGAAAATTATGAGCCCACACAATGACCTTTTCACCCTTGTAATACTCTTCCAATAACCACTGCAGATTTCTGAACATATACGTTCCCCGAATGACTCCTGAAGCAATCCAGCTTTTTGTATTGATTTCCAGCCACTTCAAACGGTTCTTGAGTCCCTGCCCTATAACCTTAAGGTTCCTTTCTTTTTCTATATCATCTTCCTTCAATCTGCTCTCAAAAAGCTCCAGACTGGACTGATATAGATCCATACACATTTGAATCTTTTCTTTAGCCTTCTTAGCTATTTTCGTTTGTCCCCTTATCTCCTCATCAATATTGAAAAATACTGTTTCTGCCTGATGAATGGAAGCATATACTTCTTCATCTGTATTAAACTTGAGCCATTCCAGCATGTTTTGCGATATCAGCGGGTATGCGGGCTGTATATCCATACCGGCGATATGCAGGCGGTTCGCCCAGGATTCCTGAAATAAAGGGAGCATTTCTTCATTATGAAAAATATCCAGAAGGCCATGCTGAATTTTCTCCTCAGCAGGGAGGTCTTTCAGAAGCTTTCTGCAAAATACCGCTTCAAGCAGACCGCTCTCCATGACAACCACATTAAATCCATGGACACTATGCAAATACTTAATCATATTTATTTTGCCTGTGTAAAAATCCCCGACTCCATGGCTGCTCTCTCCCAGCATCACAACCCTTTTCCCCTCAACATATGGATCCATACAGGTAAAATCAGATGGAACCGTTATTTCACAGCTCTTGCTGGCTATTTGATCTATCCAAAGTGATCTTGTTTTTCTTGTTATGAAATTCATGAACAAACCTCCATCACAAAACCGGGGAGATCTCCCTATAAGATAACTATGATTACGAATTGGAAATTAATTGGTTTCACTTTTTCTTACATTCATATACTTGGCAAAGAGAACCTTCGAAAAGGTAAAATAAATTGAATCCATTCGGAGAAGAATTGGGGAGATATTATGAATGCCTATTTACTTTTAGCATTAGCCATTGTAAGTGAAGTGTTTGGCAGTTCCATGCTTAAAGCAACAAACGGGTTCAAAAAACTACTGCCATCCCTTGGTGTAATCATTGGATACGGTGTAGCTTTTTATTCGTTATCTTTATCGTTAAAAACACTGCCGCTTGGTGTGGCTTATGCGATTTGGGCTGGCCTCGGGACCGTGCTGACAGCCTTGGTCGGAATCACCATCTATAAAGAGAATGTAAATGACAAAAAGATTCTGGGACTGGCTTTAATAGTTGGAGGAGTTATTTTATTAAATAGCGGTGGAGGCCATTAATATGAGAGGATACTTTTATTTAACAGTCTCAATCGCAGGAGAGATTTTTGCCACCACCATGCTTAAGCTGTCGGATGGCTTTACGGTGCCGCTGCCATCTGCAGGAGTCTTGTTTGGCTATGCACTTTCATTTTATTGCCTATCATTATGTCTTAAAACCATTCCATTAAGTCTGGCTTATGCCATTTGGTCAGGAGCAGGAACAGCGTTAACTGCGTTAATCGGTGCCGTACTATGGGGAGAAGCATTCAGCAGCCTCAAGATACTGGGAATCATACTGATTATCGGCGGAATAATCGCATTGAATTCTTCCAGTAATGAAGAGACTGCAAAAGAGCCTTCACGTTAGGGCTCTTTTATGTTTCCATGACTTATCTTCATTTATGCCTTTTCCCTTATTAGATATTCTTCAAGGCCCTCAATGTCTTATCCCGAATCTGAACACGATTGATATAGTCCTTCGCAACAAGTTCTGTGTAAAGCAAGTCAAAGAGCAGGAAGAGCGGCAGTGTTGGAGAGATGTTCTGGCCCATATGCATACTGTTTTTACTAGTAACCAGAAGGGATAGATCTGCCAGCCGGGAGAGTTCGGATGTTTTATCACTTGAGATAGCAAGGACTGACGCACCTTGTCTCTTGGAAATTTTGACAGCATCGATTATTTCTTTTGTTTTCCCTGAAACAGAAATGCCAATGACAAGGCTTCTGTCTGAGCTTAATGCTGCATCCATCACAGCTTGATGAGGGTCTGTAATCGACTCAACCTGGATTCCGATCCGAAAAAACTTCCATTTAAACTCCTGTGCTGCAATCCCTGAGTTGCCGATGCCGTATACATGCACTCTCTCCGCTTTCGTTAACAGGGTAATAGCTTGCTGAATATCAAAATAAGTCATGTTCCGGAAAGTCGTTTCGATGATCTCTAAATGGTTTTGATAGAGATTGGAAAAATAATCAATCTCTTTGATGTCACTGGACGCTGCCGGCTTATTTCTTAAGTCGATATATCTCTTTAATTCGTGCTTGAATTCATTAAACCCTGAAAAAGAGATTTTCTGACAGAATCGGGTAATCGTAGCAGGAGAAATATGAATTTTTTTCGCGATTTGATTGATTGACAATTGGCTGATTTCATCAGGATTTCCGATTATATATTTTGCTAATTCCGACTCCGAGCTTGTGAACTTTTCCATCGAGCAGGCTATGCCATGAAGAAGGTTCTCACCGAGATATTCCATATTCCATCTCCTTTTTAGATATCCTTAGGTTCATTATACAAGATGATAACCATATTTTTATTCAAAGGGCAGAAAACTATGAAATATCTATAACTAGCCTCACTAAAGCAAAAAGCTGAAAACAACAGTCAGAAGACTGAGTTGTTTTCAGCTGATCCTTATTTTTTAATAGCCTCTACAAATCTTTTCGTGATGATCTGCGGTCTTGTTATTGCACCGCCTACCACAACCGAGTGAACATGAAAGTCCAGTACTGAACGGGCAATCTCCGGAGTGGAGACATTTCCTTCAGCTATAACCTTTGCATGCTTCACTTCTTTGACGATTTGTTTGATCACGGAGTAGTCATGATCATCGATTTTCAATCCTTTTGTCTCTTCTGTATATCCGTATAATGTTGGTGCGACAATATCAAATCCAAGCTCATCGGCCAAAATGGCTTCTTCTACTGAAGAGACATCGCCCATCAGCAGTATATGAGGATACTTTGATCTTACCTCCTGATAAAACGATTCCAGATCGTTTCCATCCGGCCGGATCCGGGTCGTTGCATCTGTTGCAATGATTTCGGCACCCGTCTCAGCTAAGGCATCGATCTCTTTCATCGTAGGTGTAATAAAGACAGGATGGTCCTTGTATACTTGTTTGATGATGCCAATCACAGGAAGATCAACTTGTTCTTTTATTTCCTTAATATCAGGGACAGAGTTGGCACGAATGCCAACAGCCCCTCCCTCCTTTGCAGCCAATGCCATACGTCCCATAATGAACGAGCTGTGAAGCGGTTCTCCTTCTAAAGCCTGGCAGGAAACAATTAGCCCATTTTTGATTTGTTCCAGCACTTGATGCATTTAAAAACACGTCCTTATTATTTATTACTGACCCAGATACTCTTCTATCTCGTTTTTAACAATGGTGACTTGAGGTCCATAAATAATTTGAACTCCCGTTCCCTTTTTCACAATCCCTTTTGATCCGGTCTGTTTAATGATTTCATCTTTTACCATGGATTCATCCTTTACGGTTACCCGCAGACGAGTCGCACAGCAATCAACAATATCAATATTATTTGTTCCGCCTAATCCTTCTACAATCGTTTTAGCACGATCTGTAGCTGCAACTTGCTCCGCAGCCTGTTCTTCATCTTCACGTCCCAGAACTTTGAAATTCTTTTTTCTGATTAAGAATTTAAAAGTAAAGTAGTATAGGAAGAACCATGGAATACCTACCATCAATACATATGGCCAGTTTGTTTTATCTGTCCCTTGAAGAATTCCAAATAAAATAAAATCAATAAATCCGCCTGAGAAGGTTTGGCCGACAGTAATATTGAAAATGTCCGCCATCATAAAAGCAAAACCATCGAAAATGGCATGTACTAAATAAAGAAGAGGTGCCACGAACAAGAAACTAAATTCAAGCGGCTCTGTGATGCCTGTCAAAAATGAGGTTAATGCTGCGGATAACAAAATTCCAGCAACCACTTTTCTGTTTTTCTTTTTAGAGCAATGATAAATGGCCAATGCTGCACCCGGCAACCCAAACATCATCGTAATAAAACGGCCTGACATAAATCGTGATACCCCTTCGTAATATTGTTCAGTCGAAGGATCACCCAGCTGGGCAAAAAAGATATTTTGTGTACCGCTGATTAGCTTCCCGCCAATCTCCAGTGTTCCTCCAAGAGCCGTTTGCCAGAATGGAAGATAAAAAATATGGTGCAGACCAAGCGGTCCAAGCATACGTAAAATAAATCCGTAGAATAGAGTTCCGATTTCCCCGGTGCCAGTAACAACTGATCCAAGCCCATTGATTACTGCCTGGAAATATGGCCAGATCACAAATAGAATGGCTCCAACAAAAATCGAAGCAAATGAAACGACAATAGGAATAAAGCGGGATCCTCCAAAGAATCCTAACACTTGAGGCAGCTGAATTTTATTGTATTTATTATGCAGGGCAGCTGCCGCTATCCCGACGATAATCCCCCCAAAAACACCGGTTTCCAAAGTTTGAATCCCGACAGCCATCCCTTGGCCGGCTCCTGCCAGGTTATCCTTCGCCAGATCTCCGGTTAAAGAAAGCAGCGCACTAATGGTGCTGTTCATAACAAAATAACCAATCATGGCTGCTAAACCAGCCGTTGCTTTATCTGAACGGGCTAAACCGATCGCTACCCCTACCGCAAATATGATCGGCAAGTTGGCAAATACAATCGATCCAGCAGCACTCATGATCGTAAAAATGGCCTGAAGCCAGGTGATATCTAAAAATGGATAAGCTGAAACCGTATTCGGATTAGACAGCGCTCCGCCAATCCCTAATAACAAACCCGCTGCCGGCAAAACCGCAATAGGCAGCATGAACGATTTACCAAATTGCTGAGCTTTTTCAAAAGCTTTTTTCATTGAATAAACCCCCTTTATCTTGCTGAGTAACCTGATGCTTTAACCTTCTATCCGTATCATATATTCCCAGTTGCAGCAGTTCAATGGGATTGAAATCGTTTTCAATCCTTTTCATCATTCTGCCGGCAACGCTGAAAATACGTTCAGTTGCTAAGGTGCCTAACAAACATAAAGCGAAATTTGTATGCCGTTAAAAGGAAAAATAGTTAAAAATAAACTTACTTGATTAATATATTTACGTTAAATCTTCATTTACAATACTGGACCAGCCAGAAAATATCTGGCTGGTCTTTTGAAATTGAAGTATCGCTAACAGAGCCTTCCTTATTAAGGAGAGAGTGACATTTAGCCATTAACCTGCAAAAGGAGATGTCAACTAAACAGCTAGGCAAGATTATTTAATAGAATTAACCTTGATTCGCCAAATCATATGATGAGACCCTTCTCCCCAATAATCCTTTAATAAATAATCCGGTTCTCCAAACTTCCTTCTCCAGATCTTTTGTGAATGTTTATATCCTGAATCTAAACAGAATTCTTCTACTCCTTTATTCCTTAAGGTCAAATACATAGCTGCTAATAATTGATTGCCTATGCCCTTTTTCTGATAATCAGGATGTACAAAGACTGTCCCCACTTCATAAAAGCCATTAAGTGCCTGATCCGAACCTCTAATTATCAGCTCATTGGCTGCTCCGTATTCTATTGAACCAACGATTTTATCGCCAAGTAGAGCGATTAGAAAATACCGTTCTTTACCGCCGCTTTTCATATCCATATTCAAATAGTTTTTCTTGGCTATAATTTCTTCTTCCATGTCTTCCAGCAAATCACCAATGCCTTCTTTAAGAAACGTATCGGTTATAACCATTCGAAAGAAATGGTTTAGATCTTTTGCATCCTCAGCAGCTGGCCTTCTTATCATGACATTATTCACTATTAATCTGCCCCTTTTATAGTTACTCCTTTGGATACTTCTTTCCATTTTGTTTCTCTCATTCTACTATACCCAGGTAAAGACTTAGTAAAAAAATGTATCCTTAAGGTTTCCTGCTTATTCATCGATCAGGCCGCAGTCAGCCATTAAAAAAGTGCGTTAATCGAGGATTAACGCACTTCTGCTCACTTATTTCGGTATTTCTTGAATAACTTAATAGTAAAAGCCGTTTTCCCTGGTGCACTCTCCACATCTATGCACCCGCTATGAAGATCGACGATGCTTTTGGAAATCGCCAGTCCCAAACCCGAACCACCTGTATACTGGGATCGTGACTTCTCAACGCGGTAGAAGCGATCAAAGATATGTGGAAGATCAATGCGAGGTATGGCCTGGCCATAGTTAGCAATTTCGATCTCAATCATGTCTTTTCTATCATGTAGCGCAGCATCCAGATACCTGCCATCACTTCCATAGCGGATTGCATTTTGGATAAGGTTTTCGAATACACGGGCCAGCTTTACACCATCCCCCTCTACAACAGGATCATCAACAGATGAAAATAATCGGAACTCCATTCCTGCTGCTTCCAATTGCACCTTTGTCTGTACGGCTATCTGATTAAGCATTTCCTCGATATTAATAGCTTCCTTATGCAGCTTGATCTGCTGGTTCTGCATATAAGTGAATTCAAAGATATCATTAATTAACGCATATAAGCTTGATGTCTTTGCATGAATGATTTGAACATAGTGGCGAAGCTCGAGCTCATTACTGTACCGGTCATTATTAATAAGATCCAGGTATCCTATAATAGATGTAAGCGGAGACCTTAAGTCGTGCGCTACACTCGTTACAAGCTCATTTTTCAGCTGCTCTGTCCTTTTGACTTCCTTAATTGCCTCCTCCGATTTTTCAATTATCTTTTGTATGCCATCTGCGAGTGCCTGAAATTCCGGCTGCACGTAAAAACCTTCTGAAGCATTCTCCTGCCTTACCCATCGCTGAACATCCTCTGTCACTTTAATAAGATTAAGTGCAAGATATCGTTTCCGCTCAAACTGATAAAATATCAGCAAAAATAACCCGGTGGCCAAAAGATAGAAAACAAGGAAGAAAAATTCACGAAAATAGGATAGGATGAAAAACAGGCTCTCAAAAAATCTGGAATTGTCCTCTAAAAACCATACTGCCGGCAGGAGAACAGCTCCCATAACCACCGCCAGGAAAAGTGACAGCAGGATATACATCATGACTTTCCACTTAGGCAGATATCGGAGCAGATTCATAATATTATTTTTCAATTTTATACCCCACTCCCCAGACGGTCTGAATGACCGATTCACCTGGCAGCGCCGCTTCCAGCTTTTCGCGAATATTGCTGATATGAACCATGACAGTCTTGTTTGACCCTTCACCAGGTTCATTCCAGACCTTTTCAAAAATCTCCTCCGATGCATACACACGGCCGCGATTCTTAGCCAGCAAATATAAAATCTCAAATTCCCGTGCTGTTAGCTTTATTTCGCTTCCCTCAGCGGTAACGCCATGGCTCCGCTTATCGATGGCGACAGATCCGATATATAATACATCATCAGCTTTTCCAGTTGTTTTATAATTTGCCCTGCGGAGCAATGCCTTTACTCTCGCAGCCAGCTCCAGGGGATTAAACGGCTTAATCATATAGTCATCGGCACCAGTCATTAAACCCATGATTTTGTCCATATCCTCTGCCTTGGCACTGACCATCAGGATCGGCACCTGATTGTTTTTTCTGACATATTTGCAAAACTCAAGTCCATCCATCTTCGGCATCATGATATCTAAAACAATCAGGTCAGGAGGATCCTGCTCCAGTTTCTTAAGTGCTTCCATTCCATCCCCGGCTTTATCAATGATATAGCCATCATTCTTCAGATATACTTCTATCAAATCAGCAATTTGCCGATCATCATCAACAATCAGGATTCTTGTCATTGCCTGTCTCCTCCCATCAGCTAAAGCTGAAACTGTTTGAGCATACTATTTAAAGGAGTTACCTTAAACATGCGCTTAACAATCAGATATCCAATAACTGCTCCCAGAGTATTCGCAAGCAAGTCATTGATATCTGTGCTTCTTCCGCTTCCCAGCGTCACTCGAATGATCAGCTGCAGAAGCTCAAAGGAAGCACTCAGCAGAAATCCAAGCTTTGCAGCTTTCTTAGAACTGCCTTTCGACTTCATTATAAACGGTAAGTATATGCCAAAAGGAATCAGCATAATAATATTTAACAAAAACGTTTTCAGATCGATTGTCAAAATGGGAATAAAATTGATTGCCTTATACCAGGGCGTCCGATTTGCATACATCCCTATATTCACATCGATTGGGAAAAAGACCAGATGCAGGACGCAAAGCAAGTAGATCCCGAAGGAAATCAGAACGGCAAGTTGTAACGGCCTTATCTTTTCCTTACGGTGCCTCATCCAGATCCAGAGCCCTATTAATCCCAGTAAAGCAGCTGGCAGAAGTACATACCATGATGGAATGGAAAACATTATCGACATTGTTTCTTTCAATTTAACTTCCTCCTTATCTTTCAATAAACATAGTATAGGAAGAAGTTCTAAAGAGTTTTTAAAGAAGAGATTAAGAATCAGTAAAAAGTTAGTACATAAATAAAACCCGCCCTGATTGGCGGGTTTTGTATTATGGAATTTAACACAATCTTTAAATTTTGCATACAGATGTTAAAAAAAACAAATGACTAATCGCCTCCCCCGCAGCCTCCGCCATCTCCGCCAAAGCCCCCTCCAAAACTATCACAATTATGCGAACTGCTATAATCTCCTGTATGGTGATAGGAAGAATGATTTTTTCCGCTGCCATAAGAACGATTCGATGGTCTGGAATCACCAATAGCGATCATGATAATAAGAAGTAAACCAATAATAATGAATCCTGACATTTCCATCACCTCTTATTTTTATATACGGATGATGGTTTATTTAGTTTCAGAAAATTGAAACAAAATAACCGATCCATTTATAAAGTTAATAACAGGCAAGTTCTGCCGAAAAAACTATTAAGATGCCTTTGAATAAATAGAAAGAAAGAGGACTTTAAAATGAAAGAAATGCTGGTTTACAGGTATGAAGATGTAATTCATGCCCCAATAGATTTGGTTTTTAAGTACGTCGATGATGATGAAAAAATAAAGCTCTGGAATACCATGCTGATCGAAAACATCTATGACAATGAGGAAAATAAACCAGTCCCAGTGCCTGGCACTAAGTTTGTCACCGTTCAGAAACTAGATAAAAAAATCATCAAAATCGATTCCGAATTAATTGAATATAAAGCTCCCATAAAGTTGTTATGCACTCTCATTCCAAAGAAGGCTTAAGCATTTCAAAGTATCTCTTATCAAGAGAACACAACGGCACGCGCCTGATCGTGGAAGCAAGCCTTGTACCAAGCAACTTCTTCTATAAACTGACAACCAGACTATTAGGATGGACGGCTAAATTTGTGTTTGAAGAGCAATATCAGAACTTGAAGAGATATGTGGAAAATGAAGCGGTTGATGATGAATAACAAAAGGTGTCCTGGAACGGGACACCTTTTACTGTAAAAGCATATTTACTCTTCCTTCTTCACCCATTTATCATCATCATTCTTCTCATATTTCTTCTTCACTGCACTCCAGGCAACCTTAAAGGCCGTTTCTTCCTCGTCATATTCTTCGCTTGCAGAATTAAACGCTTCCTTAAAGATCTCCTGTGCGTGATGCGGAAGATTATCTTTGACGGAATCAGGCAGATCGCTTAGTTTATCATAAGGCATTTTTGCTTCCTCCCCTGCACATGTTCTTTTATGTATTTTTCCTAATTATGTGTGTTTTAAACACATCCCCAGGAAGTCCCCATGTCCAGGAATAGCCACTCAGCTGCCCGTCATCACTCGGAAGGATTATTAATTAGTTCATCATAATACGCCTTCGGATTATAAATATGGTTATCAATGAAAAACTTCGCCTGATCTTTGAACATATCAATGTAAGACTCTCTGCTAATGGCTAAATCCCCTAAATCAGCAGTGTCTCCTTGAACTTGTACTGTATCTGCCTTTACGTCAACAACAACAGTCATATATATTTTATCCTTGTAAAGAACAGTTCCCGTCACTTGTTGTTTCACCAAGTCGACAAGAGGAAATTCATGGCGTACACCTGTTGGTTTAAACAGCGTATACCCTGCATTAGGTTTATCTTTATGATCATTCATTCTTCCACCTCATCATGTCACAATCCCCTTTCCATCGAGCCAAACTTCAGCAGAGTCAATAAAGTCAGGTCTTTTCCATGCAGTGATGGCATGTCTTTCTTCCATCCGTTCAACAAGGCTTTGGAAAAACATATCCCCCAAAAAATATCCCAATCGGCTATATCCCAATCTTTCACCGCCACGAATGGAAAACCATTCAAGAAATATCGCATCCGCTGTTTTAGATAAAATAATCTTCAGCAAATTCCAGCATGATATCATGCTGATTGGATATTGCGAATTCCAGCCACTCGTCCCCTCCATCATCGAAGGAAAAATAGACAGACGTGTTTAAACCAGGCTCTGTCATTCTGGAAAAGTGGGTAGCCGCTCCTTCCTGATAAAGCAGCTGCGCATAAAAAACGGAAATGTATCAATAATTTTCATCGATTAGATCCAATCTTTCACATAAGCCACTAATCCGATCACAGAACCAATTACAGCGCCAAAAAGCACATAATAACGTGTTTCGAGCTGCTCGAGCTTTTTTGTCAAACTAATCCCTCCTGACCTTTGTTCCTGCTTTCTACGATAATTATTGGAAAAGGTTTCAAGGCATTCGTTAAAGACTCTAATCCTGTATTGGCAGCACCGTCGAATCCTTAATCTCCCTCAATGCCAGGCTGGTCTGAATCTTCGTAATTCCCAATTCATTCAGCTTCCTGATAAACATCTCCAGCCCCTTGCGATCCTTGCAGGCTACTTTCAGCAGATAATCATACTCCCCTGTTAAACAATGACATTCTAAAACTTCCTTCATTGATTCCAGCGTTTTTTCAAGAGATTCCAGTTTTTCAGCCTGGTGCATATTGGTGCTCATGAACACGAAGCATAATAAATCAAAGCCCAGCTTCTCATGGCTTAAAATAGCCACATGCTTCTGGATATACCCTTCCGCTTCCAAACGCTTAATCCTTGCATGTACAGCTGGAGCAGAAAGATTCACCTTTTTCGACAGTTCCAGATTGCTAATCCGAGCATCCTTTTGAAGCAAATCCAGGATTTTTATATCCAGGTGATCTAATACCTTGCTTACAATTGATTCCACTATCCATCAGCCCTTTTCAATTATTCAAAATACGGATCAAATCACACACTCAAACTGAATATTCTACAATTATAATCTTATATACTTTTAATTATTTTGAATTAATTTCATTATACAAAATTATCTTTTGTTTTTTTAAATAAATGTTAAAATTATTCATATAAATAATGTCATTGTGCACAATGGCTCTGAAAAGGAGCTTAATGACGTGAACTATTATCTTCTCCTTCTTTTAACAAGTCTTCTCTGGGGCGGAAATTTCATTGTAGGAAAGACGCTTGTGGATCATGCATCTCCTATTACCTTAACCATTTTAAGATGGGCCATCGCCATTATCTGTCTCGTTCCTCTTGTCTGGCATAAAGAGAAACGGCTGCTGCCGCCGAAAAATGCAATCCTGCCATTACTGCTAATGGGCATCACGGGAGTAGCTTTGTTCCAGGCCCTGCAATTCATGGCACTGGAAAAAACATCGGCCACCAGCGTTGGCTTAATCTCTACATTAAATATGTTTTCCATTGCTGCCTTCTCTTTCATTTTTCTAAAAGAAAAAATAAACATACTGCAGCTCATGTCCATGTTCATTTCATTGTTTGGCGTACTGCTGGTCCTTTCAAAAGGTAGCCTGGAGTTGCTGGTCTCTCTTCAGTTTAATAATGGGGACCTTTATATGATGGCCGCGGTGGGCATGTGGGGAATCTATTCGGTCTGCAGCAAATGGGCCATGTCTTTCGTTACACCTATGATGTCCATCTTATACTCAGGCATATTTGGCCTTCTCGTGCTTTTGCCGTTCAACACTGCTGGTTTCACCGTTACAGATGTCAGTGCTTCCTTTCTTTTATCCATTCTGTATACGGGTCTGATTTCAACAGTCCTATGCATGGTACTCTGGAACATCGGGGTCAACCAGCTGGGACCAAGCACTTCCGGCCTGTTCCTAAACTTTAATCCCATTTTCACAGCCATCTTAGCTTTTATCTTCTTAGGAGAGGTCTTGAACTGGATACAAGCGGTCGGAAGCATCATTGTCATTGCGGGGTGTTTCTTATTCTCTGCACTTAAAACCAGGACTGGAAAAACAACAATGGGGATTCCTGCACCAGTATTTATAAGTGAGCCGGTTAAGGAGAGATAAAAAGCAGTGCCTGCCCCTTTATAGGGAGCAGGCACTATGATTCCTTCTAATCTTTTGAGTAATTAGGGACAGTGTACCTGTCCCATTGTCCCCGCTTATGCCTTTTTGGCAACGGCTTTCTTTCTTATACTTTTAACGATAGGCTCATCTTGATTCCGGCTTTCACTCATCGCTTTTAGCTCATCTTTTAAGCCCTTATAAGTGGAGTAACACATGAAAAGCATGAGAATGGCTAACGGGATGGATGTGGCAACCAGGGCTGACTGTAAGCCGGATAGGCCTCCTGTCATAATTAATACAGCAGAGACCCCAGCAATTACAATCCCCCATATGACTTTTGTTGAGTGAGATGGATTAGGGTTTCCATTTTCACTGATCATCCCTAATACAAAAACAGCAGAATTCGCAGAGGTTATAAAGAAAACAAGTACAAGTACCATAGCTAAAATACTTAAAAAGACACTCATTGGAAAATAATCAAAAAACTTAAATAAGGCAGAGGTTACATCGGTGGAAACCGCCGTTGCAATCGCTGTTTCGCCCATGTTCTGAATGAGATCAATGGCCGATCCGCCCATCACGGCAAACCAGAAGAATGCTCCTGCAACAGGGATAAAGATGGCCCCGATCATAAACTCTTTGATGGTTCTGCCCTTTGAAATTCTGGCTACGAAACTGCCGACAAGCGGAGCCCAGGCGATCCACCAGCCAAAATAAAACAGTGTCCAGCTTGCAATCCAGGTTCCATCACTATAGGGCTCAGTCCTAAACGACATCCCAATGAAATTCTGGGCGTAATCCCCTATCCCTTGAAAAAAGATCTTTAAGATGGATTGGGTTGGTCCAAGAAACAATACGAATGCCAATAGTGCAAATGCCAGCAGCATATTAAGGTTGGACAAATGCTTCATCGCTCCCTGAAGGCCTGAAACAGTGGAACCGACATAAATAAAACTTACAACGAGAATAATAGCAACTTGGGTATAAAAGCTTACCGGAAGACCCCACAGATAATTCATACCGCTATTCACTTGAAGCGTTCCAAATCCCAGCGATGTGGCTATGCCAATGACAATGGAAAGAATGACAACGACATCAATCAGTTTGCCAAAAGGGCCCCTAATTTTGTCGCCTATTAATGGATAAAAAACAGAACTCAGTGAGGCCGGCAGCTTTTTGCGGAATTGGAAAAATGCTAAGGAGACTCCTACAACTGCATAACACGCCCATGCAGAGACCCCCCAATGCAGGTAAACAAATTGCATTGCCAGCTTTGCGGATTCTTCTGAAGATCCTTTCCCAAAGGGAGGATCAATATAGTATGAAACTGGTTCTGCCACACCCCAAAATACAAGACTTATCCCAATAGAGGCACTGAACAGCATCCCTACCCATGTAGCTGTTTTGTATTCTGGCCGATCATGATCGTCCCCCAGCCTGATTTTCCCGAATCTTGAAAGCCCAATATACATACAAAAAGCAAAGAAGAAAAAGACACTGCCCAGAATAAACCAGCCCAAGTTATTATAGATAAATTCCAGTGAATGATTTGAAAAGCTTTCCATTTGCTTTGGGGCAAAGACCCCTATACTTATTAAAACCAAACTTATGGCTAACGAGGAAAAAAAGACAGTTTTTTTACCGTTCATGCCAACACTCCTCTTTCCAGAATATTGAATTTTCAGTATTTTAAATGTAAGCGGTTTCTTGTTATTCCAAAAAATAAATGAGAGAAAAGGTAAATCGGACTAGCGCATAAAAAATAGTACTCTTCCTTTTCACCTTCACAATTATTTTGATCGTTAGCAGATTCCCTGACCCATAACGGTCACTTTATCTATTTATCAGACTTTGCGGTGCATCAGTATTCTTCCCATCTAAAAAGTGGAAACAGGTTTATAACGACCGCCGCTAATAAAAGTTAAGTATAAAAGAAATGGAAGAAAAATCAACCTATACCATAGGAAGAATCAATTCTTCCTATGATATCCGCTGACTTTTAAACATTTAGTTTACCAGATACAAGCCGGGTCTCCATGATGTCAATAATCCGATTACCCACTTCCGCGGTAGATGCGGTTCCTCCCATATCCGGTGTAAGTGTCTCATCCTCGATCAGCAAATCCTCAATGGCTCCAAGCACTTGTTTTCCATATTCCTCATAACCAAAAAAGTCAAGCATCTGACTGGCTGACCAAATGGAAGCAAGCGGATTGGCAATCCCCTTACCTGTAATATCAGGAGCAGAGCCATGAATAGGTTCAAACATGGAAGGATACTTTCTTTCAGGATTAATGTTGGCACCAGCGGCAAGCCCTATTCCTCCTGCAATAGCAGCACCCAGGTCTGTTAATATATCGCCAAATAAATTGGAAGTGACGACCACTTCAAACCTCTTTGGATCCTTAACCATCAGCATGGCAGCGGCATCTACAAGGTAGGAGGCTGTTTCCACATCAGGGTATTCAGAGCTTATTTCTTCAAAAACCTGATCCCAGAAAACCATTGAATAATTTAATGCGTTCGCCTTTGATATGCTTGTGAGAGACCTTCCTTCCTTACGAGCTGCTTCAAACGCATACCGGATGATTCTTTCCGTTCCTTTTCGGGAAAACACACTGTTTTGCAGGACAACTTCATTTTGCTGCCCCTTAAGCAGCCATTCACCAGCACCCGCATACTCTCCTTCGGTATTCTCACGGATAAAAAGCAGATTTATGTCTTCCCGTTTTACATCCACTAAGGAAGTTTTTGCCCCTTTCAGTAAATGAACTGGCCGGATATTCACATATTGATCAAATTCTTTGCGGATTCTTAAAAGCAGATCCCATAAAGAGATATGGTCAGGGACGCCGGGAAACCCGACTGCCCCCAAATAAATGGCATCAAACTTCTTTAATTCTTCCATGCCATTTTCATCCATCATCTTTCCGTGTTTCGCATAAAATTCACAGCCCCAAGGGAAATAAGTAAAATCAAAGCGGAAACCTGAATCCATCGCCGCCACTTTATTTAGTACTTTGATCCCTTCGCCAATCACTTCAGGTCCAATTCCATCACCTGCTATAACCGCAATTTTATAAATTTTCACAAAAATCTCCCTTTACCTTTAGTTATTATTCCAGACAATTAATTTCATCTCGGTCATTTCTTCAACTGCATATTTGATGCCTTCCCGTCCAGTGCCGCTTTCCTTTACACCGCCATACGGCATCTGATCAACACGGTAGGTTGGAACATCATTGATTATAACTCCGCCAACATGAAGTTCCTGCGAAGCAAAGAGGGCATGCTTCACATTATTTGTGTAAATTCCCGCCTGCAGGCCAAACCGTGAGTTGTTGACATGCTTTATGGCATCCTCAATGGAACTGAATTTGTTTACGACAACAACGGGGGCAAAGGCTTCCTGGCAGGATACTTTTAAATCATGCTCCGCATTGATAATAATCGTAGGCTCAAGCACCCCATTTCGAAGGCTTCCTCCGGCTGCAATAGATGCATTCGTGGTTTTTGTTTCCTCAATCCATCCTAGTACTCTATCAGCCTCTCCTTTTGAAATTAGAGAAGAAATATACGTATCCGGTGCAAGCGGATCGCCAACTTTCAGCTGCTTTGCTGCCTGAATAAATTTTTCTGTGAATTCTTCATATACCTCTTCATGTGCATAAATGCGCTGAAGCGAAATACAAACCTGACCCTGATTCGAAAAAGCCCCCATTATGCAGCGGTCAATAATCTGGTCGACATCTGTATCTTTATCAATGATTAAGGCTGAATTCGATCCCAGCTCCAATGTTGTTTTCTTTAAGCCTGCTCTGCTGCGTATCCCAATCCCAACTTCCGGACTTCCTGTAAAGGTGACCATGCTGACCAGGTCATTTCTGACAATTTCTTCCCCTACTACACTTCCAGGACCGGTTATAACGTTTAACACACCCGGCGGCAGACCTGCCTCTTCAAATAATTCGGCTATAAACAGTGCCGAGAGCGGTGTCTGTGAGGCTGGCTTCAAGACAACTGTATTCCCTGCGGCAATTGCCGGTCCTACCTTATGAGCTACAAGATTCATAGGGAAATTAAAAGGAGTTATGGCTCCTATGACCCCAATCGGCTCTCTCAATGTATATCCAATACGGCCAACCCCGCCTGAAGCAGCATCAAAAGGAATGGTTTCCCCATGAATGCGCTTCGCTTCCTCAGCCGAAAATTTATACGTTTCGACCGTTCTGGCAACTTCCGCTTTTGAGAACATAATAGGTTTGGACGACTCTCGGGTAATGATCTCTGCAGCCTGATCCGCTTTTTCAATCAAAAGCGAAACGACTTTTTCTAAAATCTCAGCTCTCTTGTAAGCTGGCATTTTTGCCATCAAATGCCTGGATTCGTAAGCAGCAACAATGGCCATTTCAGTCTGTTCTTTATTTGCCATCGCGATTTGGGCAATTTCTTCCCCGGAATAAGGTGAAAAAAGAGATGCGTATCGATCTGTTTCTACTTTTTTGCCATTAATCATTAAATACTTTTTTGCTGGCTGAACTCCGGTTATTTTACTCATTTAGGGCCTCCAATACCATTTCATGAAATTGAACAATTGCTTTTTCTGAGGATGAATATCTGCCTTTGCTGAAAGCTCGGGAGCGAAAACCAATCTGTTCCAGTTCTACCAATTCAATATCTTCCGAGCGGACTTGCTCCGCAAACGTCATTAAATCCTTTTCCGCCTGGGACAGGTTCTCATCACGGAAATAATAGGTGTAGACAGCCATGGATGTTTCATGATCAATCGGAATAATTTGAATGGTCGCCATATTGCCTGGCCCCGGATAAATGGTCAGCATCAGATTTGGCCATAGCCAGTAGAATTGGCCGCCTTGCATTTCGGCATCATTTAAATCAACTGTTCCATATTTTTTATCTGGCTTGACAATTGTCCCTTGCATGGAATAATTCTCACACGTAATAATCTGATAATCATTCATATCAAGTGCAGCAACGAAGCTTGGATGTGCAACATGGCAGTGGTCACACTCCAGGTAGTTATCCATAAAAGCCTTCCAGTTCGCTTTGAATGTACGTGTTTTTTGGCCGGTTCTTTTTAGTTCGCTTAAAAAGGAATTCTTGCTCAACCTTTCAAAGAAATCTCCATATGACTCACTTAATGGCTTTGCATTGTCATCCAAATTTACAAAGATAAGTGATTCCAAAATTTCCATCCGCACCGAACGCAGACAGGCATCCTTTACACAAGCCTCGTCTTCCCCTCTAAAGTTAGGCGCTTTATTCAGCTGGCCATCAAGCTTAAATGTCCATCCATGATAAGCACATTGGAGAATCTTTTTATTCCCGGCTGCATTTTTTTCAAGCTTTGTTGCCCGATGCGGACAAACATTGTAAAAGGCACGGACTACTTCATCTTTACCGCGGTTTACGATAATAGGCTCGCCTGCCACTTCTGCAGTAAAGAAATCTCCAGCCTTTTCCACCTGACTAACATGTCCTACGAGCTGCCAGGACCTTGAAAACACAAGGTCCATCTCTTTTTCCAGAACTTTAGGATCTGTGTATTTGTCATAGGTTAAGGTTCTTTCAAATGTACGATTTGTTGCATTTTGCACTTTATTGTAAGCAGTCATGATTTGTCTCCTTCTTAAATGAATTTTTCCTTTAGATTGCTGAACCGGTTTTTTCCTTATCTGCCATAATGCTTGTACTATGGAGCGGCTGGACCTTTGAACCTGGATCAATATAAACCTTTGCATTGCTGACAGCTGTCGGCGCTTCCCCAAATCCGCTGGCTATAAGCTTTACTTTGCCTTCATAGGTACAGATGTCACCTGCCGCATAGATTCCTGGAATATTCGTTTCCATTTTGGAGTTTACCAGGATCGCATTTTTCTCTATTTCCAACCCCCACTCTTTAATGGGGCCTAATGAAGATACAAATCCAAAATTCACTAGTACATCATCTGCCGGGATGAGCATTGTCTCCCCGCTAGCCGTGTTTTCTACCATTACGTTTTCAATTTCTTCTGCACCTGCCAGCTCCACTGGAATATAAGGTGTCAGCATTTCCACACTGGAATGTCTCAATCGTTCCACACTATGCTCATGCGCCCGGAACTTATCTCTCCTATGAATGAGCGTTACCTTGCCGGCAATCGGCTCAAGCATCAAAGCCCAGTCAACCGCTGAATCCCCTCCACCAAAGATCACAACCTTTTTGCCGGCAAACTGATTTAAGTCTTGGACAAAATAATGAAGATTTTTATTTTCAAATTTGTCCTCGCTGCCGATATTTAATTTCCTTGGCTGGAAAGCACCGTTCCCTGCCGTAATAATCACTGCCTTCGTATAATGGGTCCCTTTATTCGTGTGAATCGCAAATGATTGATCAGACAGGCGGACGATGCCTTCCACTGATTCCCCTAAGCAGACAGATGGATTAAATTGATTCATTTGCTTTATCAAATTATCTATCAGTTCCTGAGCTCTTATCTTAGGAAAACCAGCTATGTCATAAATATATTTTTCCGGATATAGTGCTGATAATTGTCCGCCCAGCTGCGGAAGACTCTCAATAATTTTCACCGAAGCCTGGCGCATACCAGTGTAAAAAGCTGTAAAAAGACCAACTGGGCCTCCGCCTATAATGGTGATATCGAAAGCATCTGGATAATTGCCCATTCCTGAACCTCCTTTATATCGTTCTATACACCTTTTTAATGCAAGTACTGTGCCAATAGTGCAAACCCTTAATAATTAAACAAACAATTGAAAATTTACTGAAAAATATCAGATATTGAGTTAAAATATACTCAATATCTGATATTCTTGAATCAAAAATGACTCAGGAGGGCTTCACCGAATGAAAATGCCAACAAATACAGGCAATGTAGAAATGACATTGGAAACCCTGTTAAAAATTCTTGATTATTCTTCTGATGAAATCTTCGTTTTAGATGGTGAAATGCGGATTCTATATGTGAATAAAGTATGTGAGAGGCACTATGGACTTAAGCCAAGGGATGTAATTGGAAAGTACAATGTGGAACTTTTTGAAAAGGGCTACTGGAAGCCTTCTATTGTTCCTGAGGTATATCGGCGGAAAGAGCCGTGCTACTTAAGACAGCAGACATATATCGGGGCAGAGCTCATGACTACGGCCATCCCGATCTTAAATAACAAAAACGAAATTGAACTGGTTGTCATCACCTCTACGGAAATACAAAAAATTAATATGGTGAATGCAAGGGAGGATAAAATCGAGTCAAAATCGACTCAGCATGAAGAAAAGGAAATAACAATTGTAACCAACAGCGGAGAGATTAAAGAAATATTGGAGTTTTGTAAAAAAGTAGCTCCAACAGATTCAAATATTCTTATTCTGGGAGAATCCGGAACCGGAAAGGGTGCCTTTTCTCAATATATTCACAAAGTCAGCAACCGGAATAAAGGGCCATTTCTTGCCATCAATTGCGCTGCCATTCCGGAAGAACTATTGGAATCCGAACTATTTGGCTATTCAAAAGGCGCCTTCACCGGAGCAAATAAATTAGGAAAACAAGGATTAATTGAAGCAGCGGACGGCGGCACCCTCTTCCTGGACGAAATCGGAGAAATGCCCCTTTCCGTACAGGCAAAACTGCTTCAGCTCATACAGGAGAAACAGTTCATCCCTGTCGGAAGCAGCGAAATAAAGAAAGTGGATGTCCGCATCATAGCGGCAACTAATCAGAATCTGACCACTATGATTGAAAACAAATCATTTAGAGAAGACTTATTTTATCGTTTAAATGTAATTGATATTCATCTGCCGCCATTGCGGGAAAGAAGGGAAGATATCATTCCGCTCACCTATAATTTCCTGAATAAATTTAACCAAAAATATAAAGAGAATAAAGTCATTTCTGAAGAGTGCCTTAATGTTCTTACTCACTATTCCTGGCCGGGAAATGTGCGCCAGCTCGAAAACCTGATTGAAAGATTAGTCATTATCAGCAATTCCATTATTCAGGTCTCTGATCTCCCTGACATGATCAAGGAAAATACTCATCAAGCAGTATACCCATCTCATTCCACTAGCCTGGACAAAGCTCTGGATGAAACCAAAAGGATTCTGGTAAGAAGATCGTATCAGACCCATAAATCCTCCAGAAAAGTGGCAAACGACCTTGGCATCAGCCAAACGAAAGCAGCCAGGCTGATTAAAGAGTATTGCGGAGCAGAGGGACAGGTTCCTCATCCCTATTGAAAATTGGGGCAGTATTCCTGTCCCCTTCTCAAATTATAAAGGTTTTAATAACTCACTTTTATTCAGTTCTAAGTGATTAATAATCTCAGGAAGCTGAGAGTCATTGCGGTGAATTAATTCTTCATTTAGTACGGGTTTCTCTTGAACAAACTCTTTCCACTCATCCTCGAGCTGTTCCAATTTTTTCCCGTATACAGTATGTATTTCGTTGGTTAAATTCGGCTTATCATAGATTTTAAGGAAACTTTCAATACCATATTCATGAATAAGGAAGCTCGAAAATGAAGCAGATTCAATATAAGCCAGCCACCTTAAAGAATGAGAGTCTTTATTTGGGTTTAAATATGAAAAAATTTGATCCTTCTGCAGCAGTGTTTCCAGAGGCAGCATAACTTCTTGCATCATTAAATAGTTCATGATGCCATGGATATCTCCCTTATAATTAGGAAATACTTTTTCGTCCGAATAGGAATCCTGCATAAAAATCGCCAGACCTTCTTGTGTAACATGGTCATGATTATGGCCAAATAATACATGAGTAAGTTCGTGAACGAGAGGATAATCTCCATCTTTCACCCAATAAAGGTGTATAGTATTCCCGCTTGAATAACTTACCTTTTCCTCTTTATATAGATGTAAATATATTTTAGATGGGGAGGGAATTGAAATATTTTTCTTTTGCAGATGATTGTAGTAATCGAGGGTTTCTTCCTTGATTGCTTTTAATGCATCTTCGGAAAAATTTCCTTTATTAAAAGTAACAATTTCTATTTTTCCATCGTCTGTTTTAAAGTTTTTTAGATTACTCTCTTCAGTTGAATCTGCTTTTTCCGAAGTAACCGGATCTGAATCAGAGTGGCTGCAGCCAGTCATCAAAAACAGCAAAAATACAAAACAGCTGATTTTTATTGATCTGCTCAATTTATCTCCACCTTTCTAAATATTAGTGAGGTATTGAATGTGTTATCAAATAAAAAACCATTAATATACTAAACCCGCATAGCAAAATTAAAATCGCATAAAAAACTTTCCTCCATAATCCGCCTATGAAGTAGACACTTACTAAAAAATAATAGATTAGTACACACCCAAAAATAAACAAAAGAAATTCTTTGGTTGATTCCTTTAAAGGCAGCGGCGCCGTCACATTTGTTAAAGCCAATCCCCCGAAAATAAATAGGCCTATACCATATAAAAATTTCTTCAGGCTTACTGCACTTTTATCATTTTGAGTTTTCAAGATACCCACCCCTCATAAGTAATGGTACGAATTTCCATAGAAAAGGTTTCATTAAACTCCCCTTTTTTGCATATTTCAAACGGAGGCAGCATATAAATTAGGTAGCTTATTTAAATAGAGCTCGAAGCAGTTAAGCCACACTAACTGTTTATATATCTGTAATAAGGGGTGCTGAACACGCAATGCGGTTTGCACCCCCAATTAATATTTCTTCCTTTGAACCCGTTAGCATGTTTACAGGATTTCTTAATACAATTCTTTTAGAGGTGATAAAAAGTGCCAAGAGTACAATATACCGACAGTGACGTGGCTTTAATGGCAAGGATGATGAGGGCAGAAGCCGAAGGTGAAGGAAAACTGGGGATGCTTATGGTCGGAAATGTTATAGTCAATCGAAGAGCGGCTGATTGCCTCGATTTTGTAGGTCTCCGGACAATACCTCAAGTCATATTTCAAGTGCAGGGAGGAAATTACTCTTTTGAAGCTGTACAGAAAGGAAATGTTTTTTACAACAGGGCCAGAGGTGTAGAGAAACGATTGGCTAAACAAACCTTAGACTATTGGAGGCAGCATCCTTCCAAGTTTGCTCTCTGGTATTTCAATCCATATGCTCCATGTCCGCCAACATGGTACGATCAGCCTTTTTCAGGACAATTCAAACAGCATTGCTATTATGAACCCCAAGCTAATACATGTGAAAGTGTTTATAGGTGACCATACCCCCACGTTTAGTGGGGGATAATTTGCCTTCCTTTAGTGTATGTAAATCCCAAAAGAAAGCTCTTAGTTACTATCCACTTTCTCAAGGGCATCCGCATAATAATCATCTATTACCAGCATCGGTTCCTTTATAGATTCCAGGAGTCTTTCTACATTGACAGATTCCTTTTCCAGTTCTTCGCTAACACTGCTATAAACTGTAATAACCGCTTCTATTCTTTCTGTTTCTTCCTTACTCATACGATATGATTGATTTTCAAGAAACTTATCCGTCATGCCATTTATAAACCCATCAACACGAAATAAGCTATATTGAAGCAAGTTCCAATCAGGTGCATCCTCTCCCATATCAAAAACAGACATGGCAGACAAATAGGAATTGATACTTCTGCTCTCTCCGTTCACAACTCTCCATGAATTATATAACTCGTCTTTCCATTCATCCTCTTTCTCAATAGGTATCTGAACAAATTCCTCAAGCCAGTGAGCCGAATTATCGCCTACTGCAGCTATGGACCTCAAATGTGCATAATTCCTTTCCTGGCTTTGTTTTATAAAGTGCCTGTATCCGAGATTTATATAAATGCTATAAACAAAAGCTGACACCAATAATATAATTAACATTCTCTTAAAATACTTTTTCGCATTTGTCTTCTTCATCAAATCCCCCTTTGCATCCATCGTTCCAAAAATAAAAAGCCGCCCTTCTGGCAGCTGACTAACTAGCAAAATTGATTAACACTGCTCCCTAATAAAGAAAACTCATAGTAAGAAAAACGAATGCAAATGTGGACATCGCTTTTGGCAATTTACCGTATGTATAAATGAACACACACCCAATTACAATGTGGATAATAGCAAAAAGGATTAGGTTCATTTTTCCGCCTCTTTACTGAATGGTATTAATAAAAATGGAACGTAACCCCAGATCGAATAAAAATAGCCGCCTTTTTCTCGAAGAACTACTTATCAAAACAATCCATTCTTCTTACTATTTCAGTAAGGAAGCATCCATAACATACACGCCACCCATAAAGACAATCCAAACCAAAACAGGCAATCCTAAAGATTTCAAAGCATTTCTCCAGCTTCCGAATTGTTTGCGGCGCAAAATATAATCCGTTATAAAAAATAACACAGCCGCTCCTAAACTTAAACCATACAGAATTGACCCAAAAAGCAAGTGCAGGATTAATGAAATATATAATTCCAGTTTCCTGTTTGTATGGTTCGAAATAAAAAAGGCTAATAAGTCACTAACGGCAGAAGTTAATGTGCCATAAATCAAAATGACCGGGAAGCTGTATAAAAGATAGAAGGGAATGGATATAATAGCTCCCCGAAAGTATTCACCAGCCGAACCAGCTTCTCCAACAAACGGATCCGTTGCAATCAGACCTAACACAACCGCGAACAGTGACCCTGAAATCGATGCAGCTATTACTTTTCTTGCAAACATTTGACTGATGCCCAACTTATTGCCGCTCCTTTTTCATACATACCATCCCTGCTCATTCTTCTTAACCAGACTGATCAACAAAATGTAAAACGGAAAAACAGCTAAAGCTCCAATTGCCATAAGGCCAGAAGCAGTGTTCGGAACATCCCCCTGGTAAGTAATTGGAAAAAGACTTGTTGTCATATATAAAAACAGCACAACATAAGGCAGCCAGAGTATGACATTACAATACCAGGCCTTTGTTTCAGACAGCCAGCGTTTTGTTAAATTAATAAGGAAAACAGAGCAAAGGATAAATCCGCTGATGATAATAACAGACGATACAATATTAACGGTATCAATAGTCCATTCTGTCAGTCTGCTGATTCTGCAGACATTCAGCATAAGCTGAATGGGAATTGCGATCATCAGAGCATACAGCATACTTTCTATATTTACCTTTAAGAAAAACACTCCCCTTCTTTAATAGTCTTCAGTCCAATCGCATCGAAATATCAGCTATAATACGGATAACCTCTGGCACGTTGGACAATTCTTTTTCTAAAGCCTTCGCAAATGTCGTTTTCCCGCTATGCGTTTTGCCGACAGTCATAATCGCTAACCTTTTCACACCTGCAGCTCCGTTTCAAAATCTGCTGTTAACATGAATTTATATTAATACCTTCCTGTACATATTCGAAACCAATATCCAACTTCCTTCAAATAAATTGGAAATTTTTATAGATTATTATATCACTTTCTGATATATTACTTTTAGATATATCGAAAAATGATACAAAGTTGGTGCTGGCATGAAATCTTTAGAACAATTAACAGATTCCGTCTTTTATATAATGGCGGCCTTTACAGAGCCCCGGCATGGCTATGCAGTGATGAGCCTGGTTGAAGAAATAACAAACGGCGAGGTGAATATTGGGCCGGCGTCCCTATATACCATTATCAAAAAGCTGATCAAACAGGAGTATGTTGAGCTATTCGACGATGCAAACTCGAGGAGGAAGGTTTATGTACTGACAGAAAGAGGCCGTGAAATTCTTCAAGCTGATATTGAAAGGAGAAAAACGATGGTGCAATTTGCGGAAGATGGATTGAATAAAGGGAGAGTACAATGAAGAAAACATATAAAATCTCGAATGGACTCGCTTTTTTTGAACAAAAGGATTTACAGATGCTGCGGGAAAAAGCTGCAGAGGGGTGGATGGTCGAATCCTTTAAAGGCGGCCTGTATACATTTACAAAGTCCGGCCCAGAAGATGTGATATTCAGTATCGACTATCATGAATTGACACCAGAAGACGAAGAAGAATACTGCGATTTATTTGCAGCTGCCGGCTGGACACATGTTTACTCACATACAGGAATTCACCTGTTTAAAGCGGTTCCCGGCACACCGCCTATTTATAGTGATGCTGCGTCCAAAACAGATCAGGTAAAACGAACGGCTAAGCCAGTATACATAGTAACCATTGCTGCCCTCCTGTTCACAATTATTGCTCTAGCATTCATGAAATTAGCAGAGGGATTCCTTAATCAGGCAGGCAAAATAGGATTCTTCATCTCTATTGTTTTATTTATCCCGATGCTTATGACATCCATGGCGCTTTTCATACAGCTGTTAAAAGTAAATAAATCCAGCAAAAATTAAAGGAGATATCTCAATGAGTAAAATTTTTACCCCCTTCTATATATGCTTATTAGGCATTGCTCTCCTAATCGGCTTCTCTTTTACTTCCCATGCAGATAAAGCCTTCTCTATTGGGCTTGTGGCCGCATGTGCTTTCATCGTTCTCTTTATCCATGAACTCGGCCATGTCATCGGCGGGAAGCTTGCCGGCTACACGTTTTTATTTTTGACAGTCGGGCCTATCACAATCGAAAAGAGCCCTGCTTTAAAAATAGTGCCAAACCAAAGCTGGCTTGCCTTTGGCGGACTGGCCAGCTGCATGCCGGACGAAATAAACTTAACGAAGATGGTTAAGAAGCACAAATGGCTTGTGGCAGGCGGTCCTGTATTTACTTTAATTGCATTTGTAATCAGTTTATCCATTTGGGCTATGACAAAGGCCGAAATGGCTATGATGCTTACAGTGCTGAACTTAGCCATTTTCTTTGCAACGGCTATTCCCTTTAAAGGAACCTTTAACTCAGATGGCAGTGTTTTTCTGCTTCTGCACAAAGGCGGCAAAGAAGCACAGACATATCTCGCCGGGCTTATCCTATTAAAAGAAATGATGTCACCGCGCACCCCAAGCGAGTGGGATGAACAGTTAATCCAGGAAGCTTATAAAACAGAAGCTTCCCCAGAGGCCATGACTACCGCATTCCTGCTATTCTACTATCACCTCATGAATAGCAATTATGAGCAAGCCTCGGAATCAATTGCTGCCTTCAAAAAACTTCCTATAACCAACAAAACGAAATTCCGTCTGCAGTTTGCTTCACATATCCGGCAAATCGACTCATTCCTATCCTTAGAACCTGATCTGACTTTAATTAAAACCTTGCATAGCAATATGTATACAATAGATAAGGTCAGCTACAAAAGAAGCGAAGCCATTCTGGCTTATTTAAATAGAGATGCCGAAAAAGCATATTCCCTTCTTGATGAAGTGGAGAGGACCTGCAGAAAAGGAAGCACCCAATACGGTTATTTTCATGCAGAACTAAAGCTGACAGAAATAATAAGGAATCGTATGGACAGCCAGAATGCACAAGACTGTAAAGCAATATAAAACAAAGTGCCTGCATCTGCCTGCTTATAAGCAGACGGACACAGGCACTTCCCTGGTTTTTATTTAATATCCTTCACAAGCTCTCTCATCGAATTCAGCTTCGAGGTCAATTCAAAAAACCATTCTTCATCTCCAGTGGAAAGGGCAAGGTCGATCAGGAAATGGATCTGTTCTTTATTGGCTACCTTTGCCGCCGGCATTTTCTTAACCTGTTTGCTAAGCAGGGGGATGATTTTGCCTTCAATAGTTTTATTATCACTTGAAATAACTTTTGTCTTAATAATTCCTTCTTCAAGGGTTTCGATATAGCCAACGATTAGTTCCCCTTCACGGGATTTCCCCTTAATCCAATCTCCCGCTTTTAAAATGGCCTTATTGTTGGACATCATTTTTTTCACCTTCTTAAATGAGATTTTCAAACTGTAATAATTTTCATTACATTTTAACGAATGGAAAGCTTATTAGCTCCCAATTAATTTTCTTTATAGATCAAATCAACAATATTCTTTAATGTATAGTGCTTTAAATATTCACCTAAATGTTCCTCTGCACCTAAAAAGATGTTGATCAGAACTCTTTGCATATTAGCCCCCACTACACAGGCTTCATTTGAATCCGGACACTTCGGCTGCAGTGCGCCTTCAGAAGTAATCTTATAAATATCCCAAAGATTCACTTCGCTTAAATCCCGGGCAAAAATAAATCCGCCGCCCGTTCCCTCTTTTGATTTAATAAATCCATGTTTTTTTAATAAACTCAGGACTTTTCGGATGCGGACCGGATGGACACCTGCACTTTCAGAAATCGCATCGCTCGTTGACATGCGATCCAGCTGCAGGGCGAGATAAGTTAGACTGTGAATGGCAAGAGTAAAATCGCTATTCATGGCCGGCCTCCTATATTTTCTCATACTGTACTGTAATACTAAGTGTTACAGATCGACTTGTCAACAATTTACAGACTGGTTAGTTAGCCAATCTTTGCAGTTCATTGTATGAAAACGTACGAAACTTCCGTGGAAGGAAGCTGCGAATTTCGTCCTCGTTAAAGCCGACCTGGAGTCTTTTTTCATCGAGAATAATCGGTCTGCGCAGCATTTGAGGATTATCGATAATCAATTGATATAACTCTTTTAGCGGCATGGAATCAATATTCACGTTTAACTCCTGGTAAGCTTTTGATTTAGTTGAAATAATCTCCTCAGTCCCATTTTCTGTAAGGCGCAGAATCGATTTAATTTCATCCACTGTAAGCGGATCTGTTACAATGTTCCGTTCAACATAATCTATTTGATGCTCCTCAAGCCATGCACGGGCTTTCCGGCAGGAACCGCAGCTTGATGATAAGAATAAATTCACCATTTAAAAACACTCCCTCTATTGTTTAGATATTTTTTATAAATGTAATATAATTTCTTACAGTTAACATTCAAAAGTAAATCCTTCTTTCCCCAATCGGGTATACTGTAATGATAATCATTACAGTTAAAAAAGTCAATATTTTCTTTTACTACTCGAATAATCGCCATACAATTCAACACCATAATAAAAAAGGAGGGTTACTCTTGAACGTAAATTTCTTTAGAGTTGTTAACGCAATCCTTTTATGGACCATAACAGTCATTTTCCTCCCAAAGTCGTCCTTTAAAAGATTTCTGCCGGTTACCTTATTTTGCTCATGCATTTTGTTAGTGCAAACCCTTTTAAACCTTCTTTTTAAATGGTGGAAAGTAAAAGGCGGTACAAAATTTATTGTATTGGACGCATTAGCTTTTATTTTCGGTCCCTTTTTCGCAATAAATTTATGGGTATTTCATTTTACTTATGGTAAATACCTGCTATATTTTTTCTTTAATTTCGTGATGGACATCATTTTTGCTTTCCCGCTAAATGCACTATTCCAAAAGATTGGCCATTACAAGCTTAAAAAATTCAAACCCATTACTCTGTTCCTGATTTCCTTCGCACTTGCAAATGTTAATTACGGCTTTCAGAAGTTAATGGAAAAGAACAAACCTTAATAGCCATATATCTGCTTTTTTTTACGCTTTTAAACCCTCTCCATCCATTATTTTAGAAAAAGGCTGTTATAATAATTTTAAAGTTTCACTTCAAAAAGGATGTTTCAATTGGATTGGAAACCTGATAGAAAATCAAAAACACCTATTTATAAGCAGCTGGCGATGTATATAGAAAACGGAATAGCAGATGGCACATTCCCTCCCGACAAACCGCTGCCTTCAGAAAGAGGGTTAGCAAAACAGTTTAATATCAATAGAAGCACGGTTGTTGCTGCATATGATGAACTGGAGTCAAACGGGATTGTTGAACGAAATCGGGGAAGCGGTACGATGGTCAGCAAAGATATTTGGGGAATGGCCAAAAGGCGCATTCCAAGCTGGAACCGGTATATAGAAGCAGGCTCCTTTTTGCCCAATTTGCCAGTCACACAAAGGATTCATAAAGAACTGGCAGAGACAAAACTGATCAACCTGGCCAGCGGGGAACTCTCTCAGGACCTCTTTCCTTTGGCTTCGCTAAGAGAGATTACTTCCAATCGCTCTTTTATCGGGACACTGGGGTACGATCACCCTCAAGGAAATGAAATCCTGAGAAAAACACTGACTGACCATGTAAAAAAGTTCCGGGACATCGAGACCAGCCCTTCTTCCATACTTATTACTTCCGGTGCCCAACAGGCCCTGCACCTTGTCGTCCAATGCCTCTTAAAGCCCGGGGACTCTGTTGCCATCGAGGATCCCTCTTACCACTACAGCCTGCCAATCTTTAAATCAGCCGGAGTCAAAACTTATTATTTAAAAACAGGCAAGGATGGAATAAATCCTGATGATATTATAGCTTTATATAAAAAGCATCGAATTAAGATGATCTTTTTAAATCCCATTTTTCAGAACCCAACAGGCACATTGCTTCCTGAAGACAGGCGCAGAAAAATCCTTGAATTGTCCTCTGAATACGGAATTCCGCTGGTGGAAGATGATCCTTACAGCCTAACACCCTTTACCGGCGGAAAAATGAAGACACTCAAATCCCTCGACCGTAACGGCATTGTTTTATATATAAGCTCCCTGACCAAAATTGTCGCTTCCGGCCTCAGAATCGGCTGGATCATCGGTCCGAGATCAGTAATTGAGCGGTTATCAGATGCTAAGCAGCAGGTGGATTTCGGTCATGGAAGCTATTCGCAATGGATTGCGAATGATTTTATTGAGTCCGCAGGCTTTGAGTCACATTTAAAATTTCTAACCAGACATTTGGAACAGCGGAGAAACTCCATTGTTTCAAGCCTGAATCATTTCCTGAAAGACCAAGTGGAATTCAGCACTCCGCAAGGCGGAATCCATCTTTGGTGCAGAATCAAAAAAGAGCATAATGAAAATCAGCTGCTTGAAGAATCAATTAAACGGGGTGTCATCTACGTTCCCGGAACCACCATGGGCTCTGAGAAGGGATTCGTGCGTTTTACGTTTGGCAGGGAAAATGAAGAAAGAATCCATGAAGGTATTAAGCGGTTTGCTGAGGCTCTGAAAACTCTAGAATAATGAAAATACGCCTGGTTTTCAGGCGTTTTTTCATTAAGGTAATGCAAAATTCTACAACAAATTGAATCTTCCATCATTGAAAAATCAGCATATCTGCTTATCTAATTCACATATCCACAGGGTTATACATTACGATGTCACAGATCTAAAGAACTCAAAGAGTCTGTGGTATTGGGCCCCCTGCAAAGAGAGAGCCTTCAGAACCTATTGCAAATTACTTAAATCCAGATAATACAAACAGAAAAATTTATAAAAAACCATAAATATTATTCATTTGATATTTAAATGGATCCAAGGGTATGGAAAATCCATTCCTTTTTAAAGAATCCATTAAATACTCAATTCATAATGGTAAAATTGCTCATCCCGCTTAAACCCGATTTTTTCATAGAGTCTTTGTGCAGAAAAATTATCAGGAGCCGTACTGAGGCTGATACTTACCGCACCTGTTTCAGCAGCGAGCTCTTTCGCTTTGTCTATGAGCTTTTCCCCTATTCCCTCTTTCCTTGCCTCTGCATCCACATACAAATCATTCAGGATCCAGGCTCTTTTCATAGATATAGATGAAAAAGTTGGATAAAGCTGAGTAAATCCAAGATACTTTCCTTCCTTCTTCACCACATATATGACAGAATCCTTCTTCTCTAATCGTTCTTTTACGTAATCGGCTGCTGCTTCCAAATCGGGTGCTTGTTTGTAAAATACGCGATATAAATTAAATAATGCAGAAACTCCTTCCAGATCCTCCATTGAAGCTTCATAGATTTCCATATTCATAACCACCTTTATAACATGAATTAAGTAATTATATAAATATTAACAAATATTTGTAAACTCAATATGTCTTTATGCAATGAAAAAGCCCCAATCTCTTAGGGCTTACTTTCCTCTCCATCGAAAGAATCGCACAGCAAGTACAACAGACACAATCGCAATCCCAATCAGAACAGCAGCTTCAAATCCATATTCCGTAATCGGCGCTTCCGTCCAGGTACCCCTCAGCAATTGAATCACATAATAAAGCGGAAGGATTTTAGCTGCGTATTGAAGGACTGATGGCATCATCTCAAGAGGAAAGGTCGCACCTGAGAGGAACAGCATCAGGTTTAGGAATAAGGAACTGATGGCTGCTGCAGACTGTGCATTTTTAGCTAAGGATGTCAGGAATAAAGCAAACGGGAAAAAGGCCAGGATGCTGATCAGCAGAGAAAGCAGCGTACTGCCAATATAAGCCGGCAGAGTCAGGTCATACAGAAGCATCCCAAAGATCATAAGCAGCAAGGCAGATATGGCAAAGATGACGGTCCCTTGAAAGGTATGGGCGGCGAGGATTTTCCATGGCTGAAGCGGAGTTGACTGATACCTCCTTAAAACACCCGTTTCCCGGTAATTGGTTAAAACGGTTCCCAGTGTAAAAAAGGAAGTGGTTACTATGTTGACGCCAATCCATGAAGGAACAAAGTATTCTGCAAAAGCCTTTTGGCTCATGTTGTCTCCTACAAACATGGAACCGAACAGCCAAATCATGACAACTGGAAACAGGAACGTCCAGAACATGCTTAACCGGTCCCTAAAAAACATTTTCGTTTCAAGGCTGGCGAGCTTTACAATAGCATTCATCCGATTTTCTCCTTTTCTAAGTACTGGACAAATAAATCATCGAGTGAGCCCTTCTCAAACTTAAAGTCTGCCAGACGTATCCCCTTTTCCTGGCAATGAGTGAAAATGTGAAAAGCTGTTGTCTGCTGATCATCGCAGTACACTTTGAATTCGTCCAGGTTATTTTCCACTCGTTCAACACCAGGAAGGGAGAGTAAATATTCACGGCTAAGGCCGGCACTCGTAAAGGCCAGACAGTCAGCAGCCCCTTCATTCAACAATTCATGCGGTGTATTCAGTGCTTTCAATTGGCCGCTATAGATCATTGCCACCCGATCACAAAGCTGCTCAGCTTCTTCCATATAGTGCGTGGTCACGACAATGGTGCTGCCCCGGTCCCTTAACAGCCGTATTAATGACCACATTTCCCGCCTTGCAGAAGGGTCCAGCCCCATACTCGGTTCATCGAGGAAAAGAATTTCAGGTTCATGCAGGGTGGCTAAGGCGAGCGTTACCCGCTGTTTCCAGCCCCCGGATAGGTCATCAAACGTTACGTTCAATTTTTCTTTTAAGCCCAGCAAGTCTATTAAATAATCTTTTTGCGCCGGGCCTTCGTAAAAGGAAGAAAAGAGGTCCAGCGCTTCTTTTACTTTCATTTTCTTCTGAATGGATGTGGCTTGAAACTGCACGCCGATTTTTTTGTTTAATTCACGCAGCTGCTTGCTTGGAACAAGGCCAAGCACTTCAACCTCCCCTCCGCTCGGAACAGAGATCCCCTCAAGTATTTCAAGTGTTGTTGTTTTTCCTGCTCCGTTCGGCCCTATAATTCCGAAGATTTCCCCTTTATAAACAGTAAAGGAAAGATTGTTTACTGCCCGGGTGGCACCATAATTTTTAGATAAATTTTTTACAGAAATGACACTTTCCATCCGAATCCTCCTTCACTTCTATTCGATACATTCCAGATCCTCATTCATCTTCTTCGATTCGTTTTTAAAGTAAAGATAAAAGCCGATCCAGGCAATCGCGTAAACCAATAGTGAGATTGCAAGGTAGATGAAAAAGTTCTTTACTCCGATCGGAATCCAGCCAATCCAAAGCCCTAATGTGAAATAAACAATCGTGACGGTAAGATAGTGCAGGGCAGTCTGCATGGGCAGGCGAAGTGAGCGGATTTCAAAATAAAGCGGAGTAACCGTAAACAGCCAGCCGCTGATAATAAAGCCCAATGCATTTATGATAAATGTTTGCCCATCTAACGTGGGTTGACCGCCGAAATAAGTTAAGGCTATAGTTGCCGCTGTAGAAATGAATCCCCCAAAGAATATGCCGATCATGCTTCTGTACAAAAATGTCCTCACTTCGTCTCCCTCCTGTTCATTCTCAAAATTTCCTTTATCCGTCCGACATAATGGCGTGAAGCATACTCCTTCTCCCCCGATTTAAAGTGCACACAGAGTGTCCCGTTAAAGGATGGCTCAAAATGGCTCATGGCGTAAAGGTTCGCTATGACTGATTTGGATATCCTGATAAACCGGTGGGGAGGGAGGGATTGTTCAAGTTCATAAAGTTTTTGCTTTACTTTAAAAATTCCTTCAGGGGTGGCGGCTGTCACTGTGTCGCCTTCTGAACGGAAAAATTGAACTTCATCAGGCTTTATTAAGTGCTGGTTCTCTCCATCCTTTCCGACAATCAGGCCGGTTTCATTCTTCCTAAGGTACTCTAGGATTTCCTGGATATCCGGGGTGATTTCTTTGCAATGAATTGTCACGGAGGTTTCCTCGTTGCGCGGGTCGATGTTAAGCAGGATTTTCATGAAGGGCGCCCCTCCTTTCCATCAGCTTTATAGATTCAGTATAGATGGCTAATTTCCAATTGTCACCAGAATTAAGGCAACACGCATGATCAGCAGGGTAAGCTGCAGTAATTCCCCTCCCTCCTGCAGACATAAAAAAGCCTAAATCACGAAGGATCTAGGCGTCTATTTGATGCTCTTAGTTTAACTGGCCTTGATTGCCAGTGAACTGCTTTGCAGGCTATCAGAAATCAAGCTGTATGCGATGACCTTTTTTCTGCACTGTTTGACCACATCAATTCGGTCCTTATAGCTATATACGAACAGCTTGTCATCTCTTTCCAGAAACTCAATAACTATAGGTGTTCCACTGATCTCCGGCCGTAAAAAAAGCTGTTCGTTGCCCGGGTGGATATAGTGTTTCTTAATAAATATTCCTTCATTGAACTGATTGATAAACTGAAATTTCTCCTCATCTTTCAGCCTATTATCACCAATTGTGACTGTAACCTCTTTTTCATCAAGCTTGGAATGAGTTTCAAATTTACGGATCAGCCAATTAACCGTGCCGGTCGGCATACAGGTCAGCACGATTTTCAGCAGACTAACGAGAATAATAGGAACCACTACTGCCCATGTCATCTTTTTTCACCTCCATTTGTATTTAGAACCGCCAAATATAAACTCCAAGAGAAGCTAATCCGATAAAAATAATTACCACATATATTAAGGTTAAATTGGTTGTGTTCCGTTTTGTTGAACTTCCATAGTTTTCATCAGCCTTGCCTGTAAGCAGCAAAGTCGAAACCACAGCAAAAATTAAGATAATTAGAACCAGCCCAAGCATTATTCCCATGCTGTGCACCTCTTCTTTTACATTTTAATAAACTTCTATAACTAAATAATACCGTAAACCAGTCAATAGATAACCATCCAATTCGATATAAAATTAACCATCCACTTTTCACCAAAAAAAATGCCGCTCCCATCTTAATAGGTACGGCAAATATTATTGAACTCTACATATCAGGCACAGAAAAGGCCGTTGAACCTCTTGCTTCACCCTCTAATTTTTTATGAATCTGTTTGACCACATCCATTGCTCTTTCATGAGAGTCATATTCACCCAGGACCCTGCTCCAATATACAAAGAAACTCCTGCTGATTATTCCTTCCACGGTTTTTCCTTTAACAGTTACCTCTTTCACATTGACTAAGCTTCTCTTATTTTGCGTCAGTACCCACAGCATTAATTTCCTCCTATCGGCTCCTCTTTAAATCTATAAAACCCGCCTTTTCACCTGCTTTTCCTCTTTCCTCCCATACAATGAAAAAAAGAAGTTCATCTTTCTGGTCATAATAACCACAGTCACTGCATGCCCAATAATAGTTTCCTTTATTATCAAAATCCGGATATCCCCCTTCATAATCATCCGGGAAAATTCTATAATCTGCGCGCTCAACGGTACCTGACCCTTTATAGCGGATCTTTATGGAGTGACTTCCTTCAAGACCAGCCAGCTTAGCATTAATTTCAACTGACCAATCCCCGTTTTCACCCGTATAACGAACCTTTTTGGTTTTTAACATTACTTCATAAAACGTAAAAATCAAGACTATAACTATACACAGCCATATTAGTTTCTTTTTCAAAATAACACCTCTGTATAAAAGATGTCCCTATCTACTAAAATATGACTATTAATCTATTGAGGCAATTTCATAAAATACTCCCTCAATTCATCTGGCAGTTCTTCCACGGCAAGTACTTTTAACTTTTCAGTGCCCGGGGATGTCATGATCACAAAGGTCTTGCCCTCATATTCCAATAGAGTAAACTGGCTTATTCGATCAGGCAAGGTATCCCGTCTACTTATGTATTCAAAATCCTCTTCCTTGAAATTGCTTTCAAATCCCTCCAGAACAATTTTTCGAGCCCTTTCGTAGTTTTCTGCTAAGGCAATCTCCTGATACAGTTCAAGTGAATTCTTTGGAACAAAAAAGAATTCATAATAGGTTATTGCATTTATAATAATGAATGCCATAGCCATCATTCTAATCCAACCCTTTTTCATAACATCCCCCTTATGCATTGCATTAGTTTTATTATAATAGCAGGCAGTTAAGTTTATTGGGTGAAATTTGGAAAAATTATGTTATTATTATCAAAGACTATTTTTAAGCGGGGATAATAATGAAAAAGATCATAAGATTGATCATGGGAATTAGCTTTCTTTCTTACCTAAGTGCCTTAACAGTATTACACTTCTTTATATCGAGAGGATTTTGGTCAGACATGCCGTTAATGGAATATATGAAGCTTTCCTCAAACTTTGTGCCTTTTAAAACAATTAATGGGTATGTACTAGCTATTTCAAATGGAAGTATTAATTTAATCATTCCTATAAAAAACCTTGCCGGCAATGTGGCTGCATTTTTGCCAATGGGAATTTTTCTGCCCTATTTTATAAGAACCCTAAACAGACTTAAATCATTTGCAGTTGCCATGACTGTCATGATTCTTAGTGTGGAAATTATACAGCTGGTCACAAGAAGAGGAAGTTTAGATATTGATGACTTTATTCTAAATATCATTGGAGCGTTAATAGGGTTTGGATTATGGAAAGCGATGACCGCCCGGAAAATAAGGAAAAATGCAGTGAACATATAAAAAATTGCCTGTCTAACGGATGTAGACAGGCATTTCCATTACCTTGCTTTATTAAAAATTAATCTAAATAGCAGCAGCCCATTTATTGCTAGTAGAATTACAGCCAAAATCGTTAAAAAGGCAATATCAGGTGCAAAGACAGAGATGGAATGCCAAGGTGAAGATGTACTAGCTGTGAAAACAGGGATTAGTCCAGCTGACAGGCCAATAAAAATCAGCCCTAAGAAAAGTCCCGTTCCCTTTTTTAGAAACTTCCGTGTTCTGAATCTTTTCCATAAATAGATTGAAAGTATTATTAGCAGCAGGACGCATCCCAGCAGAATGGATTGTATCGCCAAACTATGATTAGGTACTTGTTCTGTCTCATCGCCATTTAAAAGACTAATAATATGATTCTTAAGATAATAAAGCCCATCTTCCTCTAAAATATGATTCTTATTTGTCAGAATCACGCCGCCCCAGCCAGTTACCGGGATATAAAAGACTTCTGCATGCGAATCAGGTGTAGAACCAGAATGCCAGATCATTTCTCTGGAAGTATCCGGGCCTGATATGCGTATTCCTAAACCATAATATCGGTCCTCACCTGTTTGTACCTGAGGAGTCATAAATAAATCCAATGTTTTGTCACTGATAAAATGATCTGGCCCTTTCCCGCTCAATAATTTTACAAATTGGACCATATCTGCAGAACTGGCCGTAATGTATCCGTATGGTGCCCCGGCATTATCGTAGGCTACAGAACTTTTCACAGGAAATCCAAACCAGGCTTGATAACCGCTAAGGTATCCTTTCTTATAAGCTCCCTCTTTATTGGCTGCAGCATTTTTCATTCCTAAAGGCTCAAAAACCTGCTGTTCCATATACTCTGCATAAGGCATTCCTGTTAGTTCTTCAATCATTGCACCCAGAATTAAGAAATTAGCATTGCTGTATTGATGTTTCTCACCAGGTTCAGCAGTCAGTTCAACTTCTGACATTTTCTTGACTTGATTCTTAATAGCCTTACTGCCTATTAACTCTTTATCAGATAGTGCAAGCCCTTCGTAGGTACTCAACCCGCTTGTCTGCGTGAGCAATTGCTTCACTGTTATTTCGGCAGCTTTCCCATTTTTCAGTGTAAACCAGGGAAGATATTCTTGAATGCTGGCATCCAGGCGGATGGTTCCATTATCAGCTAATTTCATTATGGCCATTCCCGTTAATGATTTGCTTATGGAGCCAATCGTGAAAGGAGTTTGTTCTGTAACCTCCTCCTCTGATTCTCCAGTAACGCCCCATGACCGTGAAAAAAACAGCTCATTATTATGAACGATGGCAACTGAAGCTCCTGGAACTTGATATTCTTCCAGGTAATCCTTAATTGCCTTCTCTATTTTTGCTTCGATGTCTTCCTCAGCTGAAGCAGAATTTTCAAGCAAATCATGACTAAATGAAGTGAGCAAGAAAAGAACCAATATTATCTTTAAAGAACTGGACGGCAATACTGCCATATAACCTCTCCCTCTACCAATGTTCTTAATCAACGGTTTGTCCCGTTGTCGGGATGCTAAAAAATATCTATAGTCACATTCCCTTTCTTGATCTCATCTTACCTGTATTTGGAAATATCTATAATGAGCCTCAGCTTTATTTTCAAATAGGACTTGAGACGCAGAAGAAGATCGGACTCTTTCATCAAGAAAGATAATTTGGAAAATAATGCAGGTTATATAGAATGATAGAGGTACACATGGGGCCGGCAAACAAATAATGAATACTGTAGCGATTAGTTTTCTTAAGCCTATAGAACTTTTGGTCTCTTTTTAGTAATGGTGATTTTACCTTTCATACCAGTCGAGAACCTTATGCCTTTTTTCTTCATTTATTGCTCTCCTTCTTTTTCAAACACAACCACGTTATTTAGGTACATGCACCGATTGTAGGCATATGCATACTTTATCTGAGAAATTCATTTCCCAAAAGGACTGAGCAGAAATGGTTATATATTTGGATTACAGCTCTCCGTCTTTAAATTACTTTTTTGATGTGAACAAAAGCAATCTAATGAAAAAAGATAACAGAAATTTAATAAATGTATTGGGCATTCAGCAATTAAACACGCTGGAAGATGTCTCACTTCTGGACATCTATCTAAGCAAAAATAATGTGATAGAACCCCATTATCACCAAAACGCTGCAGAATTGGTTTATTGTATTTCAGGTGCAGCGACTGTTTCATTACTTAATCCATTTACAAAACAAATCCAGAACTATTACATTACACCTGGGCAAGTAGCCAATGTCCCTCAGGGCTGGTGGCATTATGAGATAGCCAATACCGACAGCACTCATCTGCTGGCCATCTTTAATGCTCCTACTCCGGAAGTCATCCTGGGATCAGACATTCTCAAATTAACGCCTTCAAATATAATGGCGCACACTTATTGTATGGATGAAAAGCAATGGCAGAAGACCGTATCACCTGTCCAGCCTTCAACCTTTATCGGCCCGACAAAAGACTGCAGCAGAAATACTCAAAGCCCGGAACCAAACCAGCAATATCAATACACTCAACAATATTTCCCTCAACATATGTATTATTATTGAGGGTTTCACAGGCATGGATATTACCATGCCTGTCTTCTTAGATTCTCTTAGCATATGCAAGTCTTCCGCTTAACCCCAACCCGGCCTTTCGACTCCACCTTTTCAATATATTCCTTTGCCAAAGGAACTTTACAGGCGGAGTTTCCGACATCCACATGCACTTTTCCGATGTGATCAGCGACATCCTTCGCTTCCACATTCAGCTCCGATACATATGACCCCACAGAGATGACAAAACCGTTCATCACATACCTTACTCGGTTTTTTTCTTCATGAATGGTATTTTTAACTTTAGTCAATAATGCTTTTATTTCACTGACATCCAGCTCATTATCCGATGTGATTGATACATAATTGGAGTAAGTGCTCCAGCCGCAGACTGAAACCATTTCTTCCTCCGATTTAATCCACTCCCGGGCCAATTCAAGAGCATAATCACTTTCAGCGGCCACCTGGGCAACTGTATATTCCGCAGGCATATACCAATAAGCCTTCTCAGCCCAATCCTGTAAAGTCTCCTTTGTCATTAGCTTCGGATTAACAGATAGTCCTGCCAAATACATCGCATCATGATTTCCTGATTTATATAATTGCAGTGCCAGCTCATGATTCTTCTTTACATGCTTCACCAGCTTTTTCAAATCTCCAACCTTCACGCCAAAAAAAGGCTCCTTCGCCCCGTGATTCATAAAGATCCGCTTCGTCTGATCAGAGCCAAGCTCCTCAAGCCTTTTCATGATTTCTTCATAATTCAATCTCTCTCACCCCTTCAAACAACAGCCGCCATTACATTATCAGCTGTATTCATTTACTTTAAGCCAATTTCTCCTTAAAAAGCTCTTGTCACCAAGCTATATATTGTGGTTAAGCCGAGCTTTCCAGCAGCCGTCATCAATTTTCTTTTAACAAACGGATTAATTTCGTCACTTTCAAGAAGAGCAGGATGGTGAAGAACAGGGAAACCAATAGACTCACGTATAAGTTATAAGAACAATACAACCGAAGAAGTGATGCTAATTAAATTCATTAACGAGGAGACATCTCCTGATGCTTCATAAACGCATCCATATCTCCAGGTCTGTGGGCTTCTTCTTGAAAGGAGTTTTATACTCTTTGAAAAAAAACTCCAGCCCAGATATTTGTTCAGGCAGAGGCGGGGATACAACAAAATTGTGGTTAAGATGTCCGTCTGTTCCACTTCCACCCGTTATTCTTGTATCATATCCTTCACCAATCTCTAACTCCCAGAAACTATGCCGGTGAAGCCGATCTCTTCTATTTTCTTCGTCAGGTTCCCAATCGATATTAAAATTCACGACACTTGCATTTTCATATGCCTAATAAAGTTCACTGAGTAAATAGCTTTTTCTTTCTCAACTGACTTCAAAATCGGTATATACTTTTGAAAATTAACGGGCTCGACCTGCGGGCGGAAATGCTCATCATTTTCCAGCAAGCCAAATAGTGACCTTAAATAATCCTCATAAAGGCCATTCACTTTTGCCCATTTCGAAATCACATCAAGGTGCGGATACCCTGGGTTATCAGATAATTCCTTCCGCCGCTTCAGCAAAGTGCATATCTGCTCATCAATGGATAACAGTCTTTCATCATAATGCTCTGCAGGTCTTTCAAACGGCATTCTTTTCACCATTACTCCTCCTCAGCGCTACTGATAATTTTTTAAATACTGCCCCTCTTGAAAAATCTCTTCCGCACTCAAGGCTGTCCACTCTTCCGGAGTAGTATCCGGATGCAGTTTGAGATAAGAATCTACCATTTTGTAGCCTTCACTGTAGCCATAATGACGTGGAAGGGCCTGACCGCCCATTAAAATCTCCAGAGAACGATTTAGATCATATGTATCTAAATCTCCTTCAACTTTTGCCCAGAAGGTTTTATTAAAACTTGGGTCCACTTAAGAAAAGGTGATATTAGGATAAACGAGCTTTTCAAACATCACAGCTTTACCTTCAAAAATGAGGTTATCCAGCACAGAAAAAGATATATATTTTTCTAAGTGTTGTTCAGTCCATATACTGTGATGATATTCATGAGCTATGCCGGCCCTAATCATATCTTCTGTGTAAAATTCATTGTAAAAAACAATAATCTTTCCAGCTCCTGCTGCAACCATTGTATTCTCATTTCCGGGATGTGAAGGAAAAACGCAAACTGCTGTTTCTTCCTCCGAAGGTAAAAAATCTGAGGATTTTAGAAGTGCATCCTTAATGGCAACATTTGTTTTTTCTTCATCGATTTCGTTCAGAACTTTCTTAATTGAATCAGAGTTTTCAGGGGACCATTTCAGCAGGTTATCTACCATGTGGAGGTATTCCCCGCCCTCAAAGCATGTGTTGTAGACTTTTTTTATTATATTATTCTGATAAACTTCACCGGCATCTTCTTGGTTTTTTTCGAGCTGATCAATCAGAGAAGTATATAGCTTATAAGCGTGTACGACTTTGTATTTTTGTTTTGTCTCCGGATGTTCAAATGAATAAGCAATCTTTTCTTCAACTTGTTTTTCTTTGCTCGACTTTTCCTCTTCGGAACAGGCAGCCAATGTGAACAGTATCGTCAGCATCAGCATAATTTTTGAAAACCGCAAAACTCTCTTCATACCAACCATCCCTTGCCTAAATATATCTTTTAAATTAATATTACCATAATTTGGACATCCACTAGGTAACACCCATAAAAAATCCTGCCCTCATTTTTAAGAGGACAGGCAGTATAATCCCTAGATTTCTCTCATCTTTCTGCAAACATAAACCATCTCATAGCTATCAGATCTGACAGGTGTCTCCTGCCAATCACTAAATACATGGACAATCTCCATTCCGTTATTCAATAGAAGCCGCTCCATTTCTCTTGGAAAAACATACCGCAGGTTTATACTTGTTCTTTTTTCATTGGTCTGCATTCCTTCACTATCGTAAAATTTTCTTATAGTGATATAATGCTGAATCTGACTTAGTGAGTCGTACGTACTGATTGTATATACATCCACTTTGTTTTGACTGACAGGGTCTATATACGTTTTCCAATATTCTTCTTCTGCAGGCTGCAGCAGCTCTTCCACACTCGGAAACCTTGATCCAAAGACAAAGATGCCGCCGCGTTCCAGATGTTTATTAACAGATGATAAGAAATCATCCTGATCTTCATTCGTTAAAAAATGCTGAAAAGAATTTCCGACTGAGAACATGAACGGACTCTTCACATTCAGACTGAGACCTCGGCAATCCTGTTCCACCCATTCAATTTGCAGGCCCAGCCCAGCTGATTTCTCCCTTGCAAGGTTTAACATTCCGCTATGGGCATCTACTCCAATCAAACGATGCCCTTTACTTGCCAGCGGAATGGCCGCTCTCCCTGTCCCGCAGGCTAAATCAATAATTGGCCCACCCGTTTTTGAAGCCCATTTCAGCAGATAGGAAACATCTTCCTGGTAGGAGTTATTCTCTTTATCATATAAAATCGGATCATTGTATTCTTCTGTAAATTTCATAGTATCCAGATTTAATTCTCCTTTCTATCTTCAAATGAAGTTTCACTCTAGCTTCAATTTTATGAGGTTCCTTGCTGCTTTTCCTGATCAGCCCATTATCCAAGTCATCAATTGGGGTAAAGTTATTGCCTGATACGTCTCTTCTGGACTTAAACATCCGAAAAAGTATATAAATCAGCAAACCTATTACTGCGATTAATAAAATATAGCGCACTTTGCCACCTCATATCGGTTATTTCTTAAACAGCCGGTAAACAAAAAATATTCCACTTGCTATCAGCAGTAAAAGTAAAACAGAATCAGTCCCGGAACACTATATTCGCTAACAAATCTTTACCTCCTTTCAGCCAATAAAAAAATACCAGCTTTAGATTCTCTCTTTATTTAAACCTTTTTACACAAACATATCTTCTAAATAGGTGAATTTTCAACGAAAATTAAAAACAGTAGAAAACTCACATGATTTTATGTTGCATTTTTTTACAAAAAAGGATAATTTTAAGTCATAAAGAATAAAATGTTACATCTGCTGTATTAGATGTAAACCTTACAGCACTGCAAGGGGAAACCGAGAAAATTTGTTACGGAAAAAGGGGATTGAAACACATGCAAAAGTATAGAAGGAGAAACACGCCAGCTTTTACATTTTTAGCATACTTTACACTGATCGCCGGCGTTGGCCTGTTTCTGATTGGGCTTTACAATGCTGATATGGAGCTTAATGAAAAAGGGTATTATATTGCGGTCATGCTCCTGGTGGCAGTTGGATCCATTCTGACTCAGAAAGTAACACGGGACAATGCCGAAGATGCGGAAATCATGGCAGAGCAGGAGCGCAGATCAGCTAAAATTGAACAATAATACACAAGCTCAGAAATGCTTCTGGGCTTTTTCTTTTTATTAAATAAAATGTGTTGACTTTAATACTTAAAAGCGTTTAAGATATAAAGCATCCTAATACTTAAATGCTTTGAAGGAATTGAAGTAGTGGTATCCTCCCTGTTACAGAGAGCTGGTGGTGCTGAAAACCAGTACAAAGGAGATCATGAATTACGTTTCTGGAGCTTCTTATTTCTTTTCTGAAATAAGACGGTTTAGCCGTTATTCTGTGAAGTGGTAAGTTCTATACTTACAATCAGGGTGGTACCGCGAATAAATTCGTCCCTGCTGAATGAAAATTCAGCAGGGACTTTTTATATCCATTTACTTTCGCACTCAAAAGCGTTTAAGCATGAAAACTAATAAAAGGAGACATACCAAATGAAGAAATCGATTCCCCTGCACTTACGCCATTTTACAGCCCAGCAGCATTACAATGCTTACAGTCCCATTGACCATGCGGTTTGGAGATATGTGATGAGGCAAAATCATCATTTCCTTGAGGACATAGCCCATGATGCATTCACTTCAGGTCTGAAGTCATCCGGCATTTCCATCGACAGCATTCCACGGGTAAGTGAAATGAACGATCATTTAGATAAAATCGGCTGGGGGGCTGTCATTGTCGACGGATTGATTCCGGGCACAGCGTTTTTTGATTTTCAAGCGCATGGCATCCTTCCTATCGCAACGGATATACGCCAGAAGACCAATATCGAATACACACCCGCTCCTGACATTCTCCATGAAGCGGCGGGGCATGCACCGATTTTATTTGATGAAACCTACTCAGAGTTTGTTAAATTAATAGGGAATATCGGCGCCAACGCTTTTGCGACAAAAGAAGAACATGAGGTGTTTGAAGCAATCAGGCATTTATCGATTGTCATGGAAAGTCCTGCTTCAACAGAAGAAGAAATTGAAGCAGCCAAACAGCGGTTAAAGGAAAAACAGCATCTCGTAAAAGGACTTTCTGAAGCTGAGCAAATCTCCCGGATTTTTTGGTGGACAGTTGAATTTGGACTGATTGGCGATCTGCAGAAGCCCAAGATCTTCGGTGCAGGACTGCTGTCATCTGTAGGAGAAAGTAAACATAGCCTGTCCGATCAGGTGAAGAAACGCCTGTTCACAATTGAAGATGCGATTAACACCAGCTATGACGTTACATCTATGCAGACTCAGCTATTTGTTTGCGAAAGCTTTGAACAATTGATTGAGGAAGTGACGAGGTTCGGCGAGTCGATGGCCTTCAGGCAAGGCGGTACAGTGGCTATCGAAAAAGCGATCGCTTCAAGCAAGGTTGCGCACATCGAGTTCAATTCCGGAATTCAGATTACTGGTCTTTTCACCGATATCATGAAGGATGCAGAAGGGGAAGCCATCTATGTCAAAACCTCAGGTCCAAGTGCCCTTTCGATTCAAAATGAACAAATTAATCATCATGGTCCTGATATTCACAATGACGGCTTTGGAGCGCCTATCGGAAAACTTGCTGGAGGCATTAAGCTGGAGAATCAATCTGAACAGAGCCTGAAAAAACTTGGCATCGAAATAAATAAAATGATGCAAATCACATTCGAAAGCGGAGTAGAAATTTCCGGCCATGTGAAGAATCTATTATTTAATCATGATACCCTTGTTTTAATATCACTTGAAGAATGTCTCGTCAAAAAGAGAGAAGAAATCTTGTTCCATCCCACTTGGGGCACATATGATTTAGCTGTAGGCAGTCAGATTGTTTCTGCACGGCCCATCGCAGCAGATTACGCTGCATACCACGGGGAATCTGTTATAAACGAAGAAGAAAGTCCAAAAGAAGGAACAACCCTTACGCCTCTGGAAGAGCTATATGCGGAAGTAAGGCAAATCCGAGACACAAATTTCTCTCAGGATGTCCTTCTTCACAGTGTTATCGGAAAAATTCTCGACGAGTTCCCGGAAGAATGGCTGCTTCAGCTGGAAGTATTGGAACTGCTTGAAAAGCATGACAAAGAATCCCCTTTGAAAAAACTGCTCCTGGACCAGCTTGAAAAGTTAAGCAGGGAAGAACGCTATGTCCGGCTGATTCAAAACGGACTCGATGTCATTTTTGGCAGGAGGCATGTCACAGTATGAAAAGATTAAGTGAAGAAGAAATAGCCCGGCAACTATCCACGCTGTCGGACTGGAAAAGAAAAGACAGCAAATGGATTGAACGACGTTACCGTTTCAAAGAATACCTCGATGGAATCGCATTCGTAAATAAAATAGCATCGCTTGCCGAAAAAGAAAACCATCATCCTTTTATCACCATTCAATACAAAATGGTGATCATCTCCCTCACTTCCTGGAGTGAGAATGGGCTGACAGGTCTGGATTTTAAGCTAGCCAGGCAGATTGATGACCTTTATCTTGCAGACCATCATTAGGAAAATAAGTGCCTGTTGAGGTGACAGGCACCTATTTTTCCATTGTATCAAGCGGAATCTCATATTCCCGAAGCACTTCGTAAAACGCCCTTCTCTTTGCATACCAGTCTGAATGAAGATTCAGCAAAATCTTCTTGTCATCCTCTAATGCAATTTCAAGCTGAGCCGGCAGCCCCCTCTTGTTTAGCTGAGTGACCGATTTCACCTCTTCCCACTGATAGCTTTCAACTGCCTTTATAGTGGATGCAAATTAATATGAATCCCGTTTTCATCCAAATAGGCATACACATCAAAAGACATATAGAATATGAAAAGAGACAGTCCGAACAAGAGAACAGCTGTTAAAGTCAGCCGTTTTGAAGAATTCATTTCCCTGGAATACAGAAAAGTCCCAGCCACAGCGAACAAAAGAAAAAATCCTGTACTAAAGATCACATAAGAAAGTTTATAGGTGCTAAATGCTAAGAAGAATTGAGGATAAAAGTAGAATTTATGAATGAAGTTAACGCAAATGATGCTGATGGGGATTACACTTAAAATGTAAATCAGACTTAGGCTGAATAACTTAGGTATTAAACCCTTTTCATGGGCAAGCTTGATGTGACATCACCTCCCCTTTATTTACCTTATATTACCACATTAACCATATATATAACTTAAAATTTGTTTTAATATAAATGGGGCAGGACAATGAGTGGCTATTTGATCAGCCCAGCCTCATTTATGTGACTATCCAGGATGTTGATCATCCAATCAATTTTGCAAGGAAAGTCAGAAGAGCGTTAAGAAGTTAATCATTTTCAAATAAAAAAATACGCAAGCCCCATTTAGAATTTGAACTAAATGGGGCTTTTCCTTATAGCGCTGACTCCAAATCCTCAATCAAGTCTTCGGCATCTTCCAGACCAACCGATATGCGGGTCAGGCCGTCTGTTATTCCCAATTCCAGACGGCGATCTCTCGGTATCGATGCATGTGTCATTTTGGCTGGAAGGGAAATTAGACTTTCCACCGCGCCTAAACTTTCTGCCAGGGTAAAGTATTTTACTTTTTTAAGGACCTCTTCTGCCTTTTCACCGGTTCCGGCATCAAAGGAAATCATTCCGCCAAAGCCCCGTGCCTGCTGCAAGTGAATGTCATGGCCTTTATGATCTTTAAATCCTGGATAATAAATCTTTGAAACCTGTGGATGATTGGCAAGAAAATGTGCCACCCTTTTCGCATTTTCTTCAATTTCCTCCATCCGAATGGCCAGTGTCCGAATACCCCTGATTAATAGCCAGCTGTCCTGCGGTCCCAGAACAGCACCGGTTGAATTTTGGATGAAGTGCATATCTCTAGCAAGCTGTTCGGAATTCACCACAACCAGCCCAGCAACCACATCACTATGTCCGCCTATATATTTGGTGGCACTATGGAGGACTATATCAGCACCCAGTTCTATCGGATTTTGCCAATATGGTGTACTGAAGGTGTTATCTACAATCATTAGCAGATTCTTTGATTTTGCCAGTTTGGAGATACCGGCCAAGTCTGTAATCTTCAGCAATGGATTTGTTGGCGTTTCAACATAAATGGCTTTTGTATTTTCCTGGATCGCCGCTTCCACAGCAGCCAAATCACTTGTATCCACAAAGGTTACATCTACATTATATTTCGTCAAAACCTTTGTCACTAATCGATAGGACCCGCCATATACATCATCTGTGAAAATAACATGATCTCCTGTTGAAAATAAGTGCATTACAGAAGAGATAGCCGCCATGCCGGAACCGAAAGCAAACCCGCGGTATCCGCCTTCCAAATCCTTTATTAATTCCTCCAGTGCATGCCTTGTCGGATTTCCGGTTCTTGCATACTCATAAATGAAATTGCCCACACCATCTTGTTTAAAGGTACTGGCATGGTGGACCGGAATGGAGACGGCACCTGTATGTTCATCCCTGGAGATGCCGCCGTGAATCATTTGTGTTTTCTTTCTCATTGTTTATCCTCCTCATAAATAGATTTACTTAAATACCGCTCACTGCTGTCAGGAAAAATCGTGAGAATATTCGTGCCAGTCGGAGCATTTTCAGCTTCTCTCAATACTGCTTCGAAAGCAGCTCCTGACGAACTTCCAACTAAGTATCCTTGCAATAACGCCAGCTCCTTAACTCGTTTAAAGGCATCTTTATCTGAAATGGTATGAATGGCGTCAAATAAACCTATTTCCATATACGGCGGCAAAAACTCCATCCCGATTCCCTCTGTTCGGTGCGGCCCTGCCTTTCCGCCATTTAAAATGGATCCTTCAGGTTCAACGATAACTGTCTTTATCTTTGGATTCTTTTCTTTAAAATATCTGGCGCAGCCCATGAATGTACCGCCAGTCCCTGCTCCTGCTGCAAAAATATCGATCTTCCCATCTAACGCTTGGAAAATCTCAGGTCCCAATGTTTCATAATACGTTTGCGGGTTATTTTCATTGCTGAATTGCTGAGGACTATAGGAATTAGGAATCTTTAGCAGCAGTTCCTCAGCCTTCTTAATAGCGCCTTCCATGCCCTCTTCAGTCGGCGTATTAATAACTTCTGCCCCTAACGCCTTCATTAGTTCCTGTTTTTCAACGCTGAATTTTTGAGGTACGACACAGATGATTTTGATCTTCGTTCCAATAGCAGCCAGCGCTAAGCCGATCCCGGTATTCCCTGCAGTCGGTTCAATTACAGCCCCATCTTCCGGAAGCAGCCCATCCTCAATCGCTGTCTGAATCAGCTTTTGTCCTAACCGATCCTTTACACTGCCGCCGGGGTTAAAATATTCAAGCTTAGCGAAAACATTTACTCCATGCGGAACAGCGTAGTGTTTGATTTTCACAAGAGGGGTATGCCCAATCAGTTCCTTCACACTGCTGTAATAATTCATCGTCAGCACCTCTGTTTTTCAGAAAGAATGGTTACTCTTCTCCATTGCGTTTTTTGGATGTTTCTTATGTTCCCTTTAATTCTTATTATTCCTACTTGTATAGTATGTTTTAAATATTTTTTTGTCAATTATCAGCTAAAAAATCAGCTGGCAACTGAAAATAAAGGCAAGTTACAAAGTTGCCAAGCGGGATACTTATTCATACTATACCAATAAGTATTATAAGAATTAAAAGGAGTGATTTTACAATGGGCCGTGAATTTGTAGATTTGTTTGACCACTGGGCAGATTCCTATGATCAGGCAGTAACGGGTAAAGACCTTGAATATCAAGAGGTGTTTTTGAATTATGAACACATTCTTAATGAAGTTGCCGATATTGTTAATGGAAATGTGGTGGAATTCGGTACAGGTACGGGAAACTTAACTCAAAGACTCCTGGAGAAAGGCTGTTCAGTAGTCGGAGTGGAACCTTCTGCTGCCATGAGGAAAATAGCAAGCAATAAAATGCCTCATCTTACATTATTAGATGGTGATTTCTTAAACTTTCAATTGATTGGCCCCATAGATGCCTTCGTCAGCTCCTACGCATTCCATCATTTAGAAGACAGCGAAAAAGCCAATGCCATAACTAAATACAGCGCCCTCCTTTCAACTGGCGGGAAAGTTGTCTTTGCCGATACTGTCTTTGGTAGCGAGGACGAAAAACAGACTTTTATCAAGGAGGCTAAAAATAAACATTTCCTCAGCCTGGCTCAAGACCTGGAAACAGAATACTATACAACCATCCCTATATTAGAAAGCATGTTTCAATCCAATGGATTCTCTGTTAGGTTTAAGCAGCTGAATCGGTTTGTGTGGCTTATGGAAGCAGAGAAACTTTAGAAAAACGAAGCTCAATTACTGAAAACCCTGCTGACCCATAAATTATTCAGCAGGATTTTCTCTGCCTAAACATCCAGTTTGACTTCTAAAATATTTTGGGTTATATTAATTGACGTATCAATCATTGACCTATCAATTATACAAAAGGCGGGGATGCTGTGTTCAAATGTTCAAAGGAAGAAGAATTAATTGCCGCCCGGCTGTTTGAGCTCAGTAAGCAGACAATGCCGAAGTTTGAACGCTGTACAGGCATCAGCCAGTCACGGCTTGAGATTCTTCGGGAGCTTTTTGAAGCGGAAGAAATTACGCAGCGGGAGCTTCAGAAAAAAGTGAATATTGATCATGCTGCTGTCACAAGACACCTTAAGCAGCTTGAAGAAAAAGGCATGGTAATCCGCAGGAAAAATCCTGAAGATAATCGCTTTACTTATGTCAGCCTCACAGAGGAAGGCAAAACGAAGATTGCTGCTTACTGCGAAGAAAAGCAGCGATTTATTTCCAAAATCCTGAACGGCTTTTCGGAACTTGAGCGAAGCACACTATTAAATATGCTCACACGCATCCAGGAAAATATAGATAAATTGTAATTTTCACATTCAGAAAAACATAAAGGAGAGTTCATCATGAATAAAACCGTTATCAATGACTTTAAGGAAATCATCACAGGACGCCGTTCCATCCGTAATTATGACCCAACGGTCAAAATAAGCAGAGAAGAAATGGCAGAAATCCTGGAAGAAGCGTCTTTGGCTCCTTCATCCGTTAACCTGCAGCCATGGCGCTTTGTGGTGATCGATTCAAAAGAAGGCAAAGAAACACTGGCACCGCTTGCAAAATTCAACCAAAGGCAAGTAGAGACATCAGCAGCTGTCATTGCCGTCTTTGTTGATATGAAGAGTGAAACATTCATTGAAAAAATTTATGATACAGCTGTTGAAAAAGGATATATGCCTGCTGATGTAAGAGACAAACAGGTGCCATCCATCAAGGGCTTAATGGAAAACATGACATTCGAGCAAAAGAAAGAAATGAACCTGATTGATGCTGGTCTCGTATCCATGCAGCTAATGCTTGCAGCACGTGCCCATGGCTATGATACAAATCCAATTGGAGGCTATGAAAAAGACCGCATAGCTGATGCATTCCATCTTGACAAGGAACGCTACTATCCTGTCATGCTTATCTCAATCGGCAAAGCCGCTGATCAGGGCTATAAATCTGTCCGCCTGCCTGTTGAAGATATCACGGAGTGGAAATAACTCATAAAGGAGAAATCAAACATGATCATTATTCATGCTGGCTTCCAAGTACAAACTGATAAAGAAAATGACTTTCTTGCCGAAATCCGTCCGCTTATCGATGCCTCTAGAGCAGAAGAAGGCAATATCTCTTATGACCTTTTAAAAGATACAGAAAAAGAGGGGTCCTATACGATGGTGGAATTATGGGAGGATATGGACGCTGTAAAGTTTCACAACCAGACGGAACATTTTACCTCCTTTACAGCGAAAGCCCCTCAATATTTTGCTGCACCTCCTCAGGTGAAATTGTTTAACGCACAGCCTGCAGATAAAAAGTAAATTATATGCAAGAAAACGCTTGAGATATAAAATCCCAAGCGTTTTTTAACGATTTTATTTACAATCCCTGCCTGGCTGGTTTGTCTGGCATGGATTTATTTCATTGCAAGTCTTGCAATAGGCCGGGCAATCAATAGCTCAATCCAGAATGCAACACCGAAATTCCGTAACCAGCTGTGGAAAAAATTTCGAAACGGCTCCAGGCTTATTTGTTTCGAACCAACCCAGGTGCCTAGTATGGTTAAAAAAATAGAAAGAATGGTCACATTCAATGAAGTATTCAATAAAATCCGGGCATTAAATCCGTCCGTTTGCCCTGAAAATCTTTGCATAATTCTGCCAGCTAATGGTCCCGCCACTAACCTTACAAGCAAGACCACGATCACCCACATAAACGGAATAATCTTTAAGGTTTCCAAATAGTTTCTTTTCTGAAGCCGCGTTCCACTTCCACAATAATCGGTGCAATCGCGTTTACCGAAATGACAGAAATGATCAACAAAAATAATATGCCTTCTTTGCATTTTGAGGCAGCCTGTCCTCGTTATACATAATTCCCCTCCGAAAATAAAACTAAATTTCAGATGGCAGACGTATCTTTCGACATATATTTTTGGCCGATAAAAAACTTACCAATATCTCTACACACTGAGGATTTCTAATCTTTTTTATTTATTGTTCTCTTTTTGATCATGATAAGCAATAAGAATGACTTCTTCTCCCTTTTCCTCACTTAACTGCTTTTCCAGGTTATGCACCTGCTGCAGATCTCCGTCGGACAATTTGGCAAAATGATATTGTTTATCCATTTTCATCACCTTTTCGTATTAGGATACCTAAAGTTTGTGTTTTCCAAGCATTTTTATACACAAAAGTACCCGGTTTCAATCACTATTTAATCCCCAAAATGGCAATGGAAATGACAGCTAACACCAGGCTCAGCAGCAATGAAATGCCCCAATGCTTCTTTTCAGTCATCTTAAATAAAACATTCATTACTGAACTGATTGCCAAAAAAATAAAGAAAACAAATAAAAAAATCATAAGTTCCATTATCTCTTAACCTGCCTTCTGCCCTGTTTTCGCAAGGAAATAAGAAGAGCTTCCCATTATCATCCCTCCGAAGATCCCCATGAAACTGCCGGCAGCTGCCCAATAGGCCGACAGAAAGATGCCGGACATTAGCAAAATCAGCCCTCCTATAAACAGGGCCATTCCCAATTTCATTCTGCTTCTTCCCTCCTCTTTCTCTAGCCTAAATCTTTCACAACCGCCATTTCCTTCCCAAAACGGTGGCCATGATCCGCAAACCCCAAACTTGCATAAAGCTTGTGTGCCCCAAGATTCTCAGGATGGTAGCCTACTGCAAGTTTTTTCGCATTCGGCAGTTTCATCATCTCCGCTATCATCAGTTCAGTCGCTTTTTTGCCTATTCCCTTGCATTGGTGCGCCTTATCAACCATAATCCGATAAATCCAGTAAGCATCCAATTCCTCTATACATGCATTAAACATTAAGAAGCCGACAGCTTTATCCTCCAAGTAAATCACATACGGTTTCAGCGCTGTTTCAAATTTAGATTGCGCAATGGAAACAGCATTCGGCTCCATGTAGGCTTTTTGTTCCTCTGAAAGCTCCAATAAACAGCAATCATACCAATTGTCTGCTGTTACTTCTTCAATTCTCACTTTGCCGGTATTCATATAAATTTCCCCTTTTCACATTTTGGGGAAACGCGATTTTAATTAGGCGTTCTCCCCTTATTTTTATCCATGGTAACGAAAGTTTTATTTAGCATTATGAACGCCTCCTTTTACTAAATTGTCAGAAAAATAAACACCCACTCATTATACTATAATATTCCAGTAAATGCGCACTTGGGATTTCAGTTATTTTTTCTATGGAAAGGCCATATATAATATATTGATTCAGTAAAAAAAGGGGAGGATGCGATAATATGCCAGCGAAGCAAATTCGTTTACGAAGAATTCAAAGCCTTGCTCACGACATTATGGTAGAAATGAATTCAAAGGAAGACCATAAGAAGAATGAATCATACAGAACCGTGATTGATGACCTATCACGTGCGATTGGGGAACTATCTGATCCATCGGGTGATTATTCATTGGATTATGTAGAAGAAAAAGTAGGCACTGCCCATTATAAAATCTTTAAGAACATGAAAAAACTGACGCCTCTTCGAAAAACAAAAGAATCAGCATGGTAAAATTTTTTTGAATGAAACTGATAATTATTATCAATAATAGATAAAGAAGGTAACCAAATCGGTTACCCCTTGCCTTAAACTTCTGGTTCGAACGTTTTACAGTCTGTCTCTTTGCTGTTGGACGCCTGCTTGCCTTTATGGCTGACAACGTAAATAGCTTCTGCACCACACTTATTTCCCTTTTCCCAATAAGTACAGTTATTTACTTCACAAAGAACATCTTTAGCCATGTATATCACCTCCTGGACATTATTTTCTTCCAATCAGGATGGTGATATACTTGCTTGTTCAGTTATCTATGTTCCACTCTTCTTTCAAAATCGCATAATAATATTCATCCCACCACTCATCGCCATGAGGAATGCACTTTTTGAAGCAGCCTTCCCGCCTCATGCCAATTTTCTCCATCACCCGATAAGAAGCCGGATTCTCAGGCTGGCAGGTTGCAATAATCCGGTGAAGCCCAAGTTCTTCAAAGCCATATTTCAGCACGGCATATGCTGCTTCTGATGCATAGCCTTTATTATAAAACTTCGGATTGAACACCCAGCCAATTTCATATGTATGATCGCCAAAATATTTATGGAAAGCTAGATGGCCAATTAGAACATCTCCATTTTTTAAAAGAACGGGAAAATGCTCTGCTTTTTCGGTATTCTCGCAGATAAACTCTTTAGCAGCTTCTTCTGTAAAAATACCTCCTGGAATGTATTTCATTACTTCAGGATTTGAAGTGTACTCATAGACTGCCTGCCAGTCTTCTGACTTGAACTTACGGATTAGTAGCCTCTCTGTTTTAAGCTCCATTTCATAACCCCTATTCAGCTGTTTTCATCCTAATGTATGTTCGCTGATTTCAGCCAGATTTCCTTTAAAAATGCTGAACGCACATAAATTTTTTTATCCGCACAGAAATAACGTCTATCCGCACATAAAAAATCTTATGCGCACATATTTCTCAGCTATCCAAATTGCCCGAGGCACCTTTATTTCGAAGAAAAGTGGTCCATTCCTACAAAATTCATCACGGAGACAGGACTTTTCTACCCTTTTCTGCAATTGGCGCAGGTTTTCCAAACAGATATCCCTAAAAAATCTGGTATCCCTTATCCTAGGAGCAGGTTCAAATGCGCCAAATATCATATATCGCGCTAGCAAAGTTAATAAAAACATAACAAAAATCATATTTAATTGAATCATTATGTTCACCTCATACAAAAAACTATCCCCGGCCTCAGCCGGAGATAGCTTTTTTAAAAATCACTCGTACCGCAAAGATTCAATCGGACTCAGCCTCGAAGCTTTATTGGCCGGCAGCAGTCCAAAAATAATGCCAATCGCCATTGAGAAGAAAAGGGCTCCTGCGACGACCTGCCAGGAAATGAGCGATGGCCATCCGGCAAAGAAAGAAATCAGGGATGCCGAACCCCAGCCAAGCAGGATTCCCAGCACTCCTCCAATTAAAGTCAGCGTGACAGATTCGATTAGAAACTGTCCCATGATTTGCCCCCTGGTCGCTCCGAGTGCTTTACGGATGCCGATTTCCCTCGTTCTTTCCGTTACAGATACGAGCATGATATTCATGACGCCAATTCCGCCGACAAACAGCGAGATGCCGGCGATACTGCCGATGATTAAAGTCATGACCTTTGTAATCTGGCCGATTCCTTCTGCCATTTCTTCCATGTTGATGACCATATAAGATTCTTCTGTATTATGCATCTTGTTAAGTAAGTTGGCGGCCTTCTTTCCGGCCGTCTGAAGCTGATCAGCGGATTCTGCCTGAAGCGTCACTTGGGTATAGTCACTCTTTCCATAAATAGCCTGCCATGTTTTAGTAGGCACATAGATCTCCAGAGCACCGAATGAAAAAAGTCCTGTCGGCTTTTCCATGACGCCAATGATCTCAATCGGCTGGTTCCCAATCCGGATCACTTCGCCAACCGGCGACTTGCCATCAAAGAGCTCCTCCTGCATGGAATAGCTGACAAGCCCCACCCTGCGTCCGCCAAGGAAATCTGCAGCCGTAAAGGACCGCCCTTTCTCCATATCAACATTGTTCAGCTCAAAATAGGCTGGACTTACTCCTGTTGTCGATGTTTCTGCCTTCTTTTCCCCAAAAGAAGCCTGTGAAAACTGTGAGCTTGAAGCAACTACTCTCTTAATCTCCGGAATCTGCTCCAATGCATTGATATCTTCCCCATCAAAAGGAGCTTCATTAAATATGTTTGGGTTTGCCTGAATTTCCTCGTCAGAAGGCTGATAAAACAGCTCCACTGTATTGCCGGGACCTGTCAGCTGCGTCTTCAGCATCGCTTCTCCGCCCTGGCCGATTGCGACTACAATAATGACAGCCCCAACACCAATAATGATCCCAATCATCGTTAAAATCGATCTCATTTTATGCGCCTTCAATGAACTAAGCGCCATTTTGATATTTTCTACAAAACTCATGTAGGCGCCCCCCTGCGGGAAGGTTCTGCTGACACAATCAGCCCATCCCTCACCATAATCGTGTGATGGGCATACTCTGCAACCTCAGGTTCATGTGTAACCATTACAATCGTTGACCCTTCATGGTTCAGCTCACTGAACAGTTCCATAATGGAGGCGCTTGTTTTCGTATCAAGAGCACCTGTTGGTTCATCCGCCAATATGATTTTCGGTTCGTTCACAATCGCTCTGGCAATGGCAACCCGCTGCTTCTGCCCTCCTGATAGGGCATTTGGCAGATGCTCCATCCGATCAGCAAGACCCACTTTGACCAGCGCGGCTTCCGCCCTTTCCAATCGTTCCTTTTTGGCAAGGCCGCTATAAATCATTGGCAGCTCTACATTTTGAATAGCCGTCAGTCTCGGAAGCAGGTGAAACTGCTGAAACACAAACCCGATCGATTGATTTCTGACCTTTGCCAGCTCTGCTTCCGAGTAATGGGATATGTCCTCACCATCCAGTTCATATATTCCTTCTGTCGGCAAATCGAGGCATCCAATAATATTCATAAGCGTCGACTTTCCCGATCCGGATGGCCCCATAATCGCCACAGAATCACCTTGCTCAATGCTAAGATTAATCCCTTTTAAAACTTCAATTCTTTCTTTTCCCGCCTGATAAGACTTGATTATGCCAGTAAGATCAATCATTTCGCATCCACTTCCATGCCATCTTTCAGCTGATCTGATGGATTAGTAATAATCAAATCCTTCTCATTGAGGCCGCTTGTTATCTCGATTTTATTCCCGGAAGCGACACCTGTCTCCACTTCCTGTTTATAGCTTTTCTGATCCCTGACCACGAATACATATACGCTGCTGTCTCCAGTTATAACCGAGTTTGCCGGAACAGTCAGTGCCTTCTTCTTATCCGTTTCGATTTCCATTATGAGCTGAAAGCCTGATCTCAGGGACAATTCCTTCACTGTAACCTCCACCCGATACTGTGGCGCACTTTTTTCGGCAGGGTTCATTCCCTGATTCTCTTCTGGCATATCAGCTACTTCGCTGACTTCGCCTTTCCATTCCTTTTCAGGAATTGCATCGGAACGGAGAGTCACCTTTTGTCCCTCCTTCACCTTTAATGAATCGAATTCTGAAAGTAAGCCTGATGCGCCGACTGCTTTTAAATCGCCAACATAAATGACAGGTTTTCCTGCCGTAGCCGGATCAGAGGTGGCTGCCTTGTTCACCTGAAGCACCACTCCATCTATTGTGCTTTTTACCTCTAATTCTCCAAGGCGTTTTTCAATATCTTTCTTCTGCAAAAGCACCTGGCTTAATTCCAGATTCGCCAATCGCTTTTCCAGTTTCAACTGATCCCTTTCAGGCTGTATCTGTTTATCTGCTTCCTTTTCACCAGCTTGTTTGCGCAGCTCTTTTTCCTTATCCCTCAGCTGGTCTTCCTCTTTTTCCAGCTGGTTGATTTTTATATAGCCTGATTCAGCCTGAAGCTTGACTTTTTCCAATTCAAGCTCCAATGCCTGGTCATCAAATTTGGCCAGCACCTCTCCTTTTTTAACAGAATCCCCTTCTTCCACCAGGAATTCCTTAATTTCGCCTTTTTCAGGAGATGCATATATTTTCTGCTCATTCACAAGCTTTGCCGTTCCCGGAATCATGATCTGCTCTTTAATTTCTTCCTGAACTGGATGGGAGGTTTTTACTTCCGGCCCTTTCGCAAACGCCTGCCTGTATACGCTAACGCCAGCCAGCAGCAAAAACACAGCCGTAACTCCGATTGCTATCCAAACTTTCTTTTTCATTTAGACACCAGTCATTCCTGAAAGGGTATTGCTGATTAAAGTGAAGACAATGCCGATGATGAAGAAGGCAATCGCAATGCCCCAAGCCCAGCCTTTTGATAATCCTCCAACCCGATGAAGGCCAATAGCCGTTACAACAGACTGCCAGATGCTGAATAACTCGATAGAACCCAGGACTCCTGGTTTCTCGCTGTTCATCAGTCCTGCTAAACTAGTAATAAATATTTCCGGATTTCCTCCGATAGCTGCTCTTAATGCCATATTGACCAAAAGGCCGATCCCGCCAATAACAAGAATATAAATATTCATGGAAAATATCTGTTTGAACGTTGCATCTGATCCAGCAATTTTAATGAAAATCATATAAATACCACCGGAAATGAGGGCAACCACTACAGGTGTGAAAATTCCTGTTATCGCCACACCCACCCTCGAAAACATCATTACCATCTCTGCCTCGGCCTCACTCATGCCCTCAAGCCCAAGGTAAGAAGCATCCATCGACACGGCCATCAAAAACATTCCTGCAGCATATAGAATACTGACCAAAATCAGCGGCACCCAAATCTTCGGGTTCTGGCGGATGCGGTCAAACTGCTCCCCAGGACTCCAAATCATCCCAAGCATACTTGGTTTTGCACTGCTTGTTTTTACTTCTTGTTCCATTAAGAACACTCCTATTCTATTTAAAATGATTCCACTATAGCTTTACGGAATAAAATAGAAAAAGTTTCAAACGGATACATTTTTACCCATATAAATACCAGGAGATCTCTCCCCTGGTATCCTGTCTACACAGCCTTCCGCTGAAAATAAAAATAGCCGCCCAGATAAAACAATAAAAAGAATCCGCCGATTACAGTCAAAAGCTGTTCCCATGGTATAAAGAAAATATCACCCGTACCTGCCGCAGGATACATCATTGCAAATGGCTGTGCCCATGGATAATAGGGACCCACTTTCTCGGAATTCATCGCCAGAATGGATGGCAGCGTAAAAACGACGTTGACCGCAAAAGGTGCCGCAAAGCTTTTGAACCAGACGGACATCCACAGCTGCAGAGCGACTAAGGGGAAAGTCGCCACCCAGCCTCCCAATATGCTTTTCCAGATAATCGCTGCCGGAAACGGATCGGGCACACCTTTATACAATCCTGCTCCAAAAATGGCAGCTAAATAAAATAACTGGATAAGCAAAACCAATAGCAGGATTAGCGCATACTTAGCTGCAAACACTTTTCCCCTTGTGACAGGCAGCGCCAAAAGCTGCTTCCAGCCTCCGGCCTGATGCTCATACCGGCAGACAAGGCTTGCCAGAACCCCTGTAACTAACGGCAAAAAGAGGATCGAATAAGGCAAATTCATATAAATCAAAAGCATGTACCATTCATTCATCACTCCCGCCGTTTCAGCTGTATTTGCCCCAATCCCGGCACCAAGCCCAATCAGCGGCCCCACTAAAAGAATGCCGAAGATCTTTGATTTTCGCAGTTTAAACCACTCCGACTTCAAAATAGACAGCATCTATTTCACATCCCTTCTCGCAAAATCAATCATGCCGGCTGTGTATAATAAAACGCCGGCTCCAATTCCAAGCAGGACGTTGATGAGCGGTTCATTCCACTCATTCAGCAGCAGCGGCCATTTCCAAATCAGCCAATCCGGCAAAGTAAAACCAGCATATGTCAGAATCACACCCAAAATCCCCATAGTTATGGGCACCCCCTGGTTTACACTCACAGTCGCTACCCAAAGCTGCAGCGCCAAAACAGGTAATGCCGCAAAAAAAGGGTAAAAGCTATATTTCAGCAGACCGGAATACGGAATCTCCCCGCCCAAATCCAGAAACAATCCAAAAGCGATTGTAAACAGCATCAAAAGCACAGAAGAAACCAGGAGCAGAACCATTAGCACCGTGAACTTCGATAAATACACGCTCATCTTTGAAACTGGCAATGCAATCAGCTGTTTCCAGGCGTTCGTTTCATTTTCAATGCTCGACATAAAAGAGGTCAGGATTACAATGCCCAGTACAATCGCAAGCGGTGTAAACGAATGGATATTGTCCAAATAATATCCCCACCGGTCATCATTCTGCCCGAACAAATAATCCTTGCGCACCCCGTAATTGACCATCTGCATGGCTACTACCCCAACTGGACCCAGTACGGTCAGGAACCAGATTCCTTTCCGCTTAATCTTCATAAATTCAGCTGCCAGCAATTTTCCCATCATCCGGCCTGCTCCTCCCTCGTCATCTGAAGGAAAATGTCTTCCAATGATCGCTTTTCTTCTTCAACCCGGTAAACGGAAAATCCATCTGCTACAAGTCCGCGAACAGCCTCAGCCACTTGCTCATCCGATTGCTGCGGCAGCGAAATGATACCACTATCCAAACCAGCCTTCATTCCTCTTCCCAACAGGGAGCGCCAGGCTTTGTCGCTCTCGCTGACCTTTATTAAAACGGATTGCTTTGCATACGTGCGCATCGCTTCAATTGAATCCTGAAAAATCATCTTCCCTTTCGTGACAATACCTACTGTTGTTGCCATCTGATCAATCTCTGAAAGTAAGTGACTGGAGATTAACACGGTCATCCCGCATTCAGATGGCAGGCTTTTTATCAGATTACGGATTTCAATAATCCCCGAAGGATCTAAACCGTTTGTCGGCTCATCCAGAATCAGCAATTCCGGGTTATTCAGCAGCGAAGCAGCGATTCCAAGCCGCTGCTTCATGCCGAGTGAGAAGCCCTTTACTTTCTTATCACCGGCATCTGTTAGCCGGACAATCTCCAGCACCTCAGCGATTCTCTGTTTCGGCACACCAAGTATTTTTCTCATTGCTTCCAGATTTTCTTTTGCCGTTAAATGCGGGTAATATGACGGTGATTCTACAAGCGAGCCTACCCGTCCTAATATATTTAGTCTTTCTTTCTTTAAATCTTTTTGAAAAATTTCAATTCTGCCGGAATCAGGCTTCATCAGCCCCAAAAGCATCCGGATCGTTGTCGTTTTCCCCGCACCATTCGGACCCAGAAATCCGTAGATTTCCCCTTTGGGTATTTTCATTTCCAGACCTGACACAGCTTTCTCCTGACCAAAATGCTTTGATAAATTTTCCGTTCTTACGATATACTCCATTCCCTCTCACCTCACTTTCCATCTTAGCCAGTCAAGGTTAAAACAAAGGTAGGGGGAAGTTTAAAATTTGTTTAAAGTTTAAAATGACACTTTTTTCCTCCTCAATCGTCTAATACAGTAAGCACCTTGGGGAGAAGATAACCTTATGACGTTTAAAAGGCTTTTTAACATTGGCTACGCTGTGTTCCTGCCTGCCTGCTTACTCGTATATTTCTTTATTCCACACATTTATGCCTGGATTATCCTCGTTATTCTGGCAGTTTTCTTTGGCATTTACCAATTGATCACATTATGGAATCTAAAACAAAAAGGGAGCTCCTGATAAGGCAGCTCCTAATGTTTTCTTAAGATTTTTATGCTTGTGCCCTCGTCACCGGAATCGATATCCCACTCCAGTTTCATGCCCTTCACCATCATATCAACGATGGATAACCCAATTCCGGCCCCTTTTTCATTGGAGCTGTTTTTAAGCCCCTTCCCATGATCGATAAAAACAATCGCATCATACTCATCGGTGGATTCAGTCGCCACTTCAAGGTAAAGCCCATCCTTCGCATGCCGCAGCACATTTTGCAGGATGTTATCAAAAATACGGCTCAGCCACACCGGGTCTGCCTGCCATTTCTCTTGAAATGGCTCTAACTCGATGATCACTTCAAAACTTTCTTTCTCAAAAACCGGATACCATGATGCCATACTTTCACGAACAAACCGGACAGCATCCAGCTCGGTCAGCTCCTGCTTATGCTTGCTCGCCATCAAAAGCGTGTAGCTCATTAGGTTCTCAATCAATCTATCAATTTTAACAATCGAGGTTTCCAGCGCTTTGACCGCCTGTTTTCCTTCTGAAGACAGCTTCTCCTTTGCAATCGAGTATGTTTGCGCATTGATTTTCGTCAAAGGCGTCCGCAGGTCATGGGACAGATTGGCGATCAGCTCCCTCCGCAGCTGTTCTTCCTCCTGCTCGCGCTGCTTGCTTTCCTTGAGCTCTAAGATCATCTCATTAAAGGTCTGTTCCAGCTGGCCGATTTCATCATTCTTTTGCACATCAATGCCAATCGGGAGATTATCCATATCCCGTCTTTCCATCGCCTCCTGGAGATGAAGCAGTCTTTTGCGGATCCCACGGAAAAATAAAAAGGAGACGATGATAAACAGGGTAATGATCAAAAGCAGACCGGCTCCTAAGAGAAGTCCATATTTCTCTGTTACCTCCACTATCGGTGGAAGAAATAAATTCCTCGGTATTTCAAGAACGATAAAACCGTTCTTTTCATCCCCGCCAATAAAACTTATAACTGTAAACGGGTCTCCGCCATACCGTTCTTTAATAAACTTCGCTGTAAAGGCAGGAGTCCAATTAGCAGGCAGATCCCCCTTCACATCCAGCTGTTCCATCAGGTTTCCATGTTCATCTACCCAAAACATCGAAGCATCAGGATATTTCTTTTTCCATTTGGAGAAATGACTAAGAATGGCTTCCTGTGATGCCCTCTCCAGTTTTTTTGCATCCGCATGCCATTTTTCTTCAATATGATTGGGATCGGATTCATTCTTGCTTTTTTCTCCTGAGATGTCCTCTTGGAGACCCATAGCCAGCATAGCAATGAGTAAGTAAGCTGCCTGAAACAGAAATAAGGCAACCAGAATAATCGTCATATACTTCGCCTGCAGCGATTGGAAAAACCTTTTCATACCTTCACCCTGTAGCCGATTCCGCGGATAGTCTCAATAATCTCAGGACGGGAAGGGTTCTTCTCGAGTTTTTCACGAAGATAGCGAATATGAACCATCAGGGTTTTGTCGCCCTCCATATATTGTTCTCCCCAAACGCCTTCATAAAGCTGCTCTTTTGTCAGTATCTGATTCAGATGGCGAATGAAGTGCTGAAACAGCTGATACTGCTTGCCTGTCAATTGAATTTCATTGTCTGTATCCCGATTGATAATCCGCAAATCCTTTGTATGTACCTGTAAGTGGTGAAGCTCCAGCACCTGATCATTCTTTTGAAATCGCCTTAACAGCACTTCAATCCTCGCAGCAAGCTCATCCGGCTGGAATGGCTTTGTCAGATAATCATCAGCAAAGCTCAGGCCCTCCAGCTTATCCTCCACCGCCGTCCTTGCCGATAGCATAAGTACTGGCATGTCATTCTTTACTTTCTTAATCCGCTTCCCGATTGAAAACCCGTCAAGCCCCGGAAGCATCACATCCAAAATGGCAATATCGGCATCAGAAAGATAATTTTCCATACCTTCTCCAGACTGCAGCCAGATCACCTCATAGCCTCTTTCCTCTAAATCATTTTTCAGCCAGCTGCCAATATCGCTTTCGTCTTCTATGTATAAAATTCGAACCATACTCTCCACCCTTTAATTTATCTTTTACTAATTCTGCTTTTGAACATCATCTTATAAGTTCCCGAATCTAACAAATACTTCCTGCTATTCTACGATACTTACTATTGATAGGATTCATTTTTCCCGCCATGATTACTTCTTAATAAACAGGGTACATACTAACTAAGCTTTTCAATACCTTATTGCCTGCCACTAAGAATTCTTCCAAAAAGAGTTTTAGCGGGAGGTGATGAAGTGAGAAAAGTTTACCGAATTGAGGAATTGCTCACTTATTTAGCATCTATTGGCTATCCTCTCACAGAGGAAAAAATCCATCATCTGATTCAGAATAAAGACATCCCGCATCTCAGACCTTACGGCAATTTGTATGTCTTCAACCTGGATCACATCGACTGGTGGGTCAGCCAGAGGAGATAAAGCATTACCTAGCCCCGCTTTTTAGCGGGGCTTTTACTATGTAAAAAAACATTCGCCATTATCAGCGAATGCTTTTTTCTAAGCTCTTAATTCAGCTTCTCCTTTACATAGTTCCGGAATTCGCTGTTTGTCAGAAATTGAAGCTGAAAACTGTTCATATTCCTTGAAAGCTCCTTAAACTCCGCATTGCTCAGATCATTTGCAAGGAAAGCCATTTCTGTACAATTGCCCTCTTTACCGGTTGCATACATGCTGATGGTAAAAACAAAGGCTGTTGATCCTCCCTTTTGCCCTGCATGCTGAAGCCACTCCCGGTTGCGGGGATTTTTCAGCAGCTGCTCCATAACTGGGTCCAGATAAGAATGGACTTTCTTGGAAAAATAGCTTTTACTGTTTAATAGACTCATAAGCTCTGCATAATCACCAGCAGAAGCACGCGGAAGCCTGTCGGACCATACTCTTTGAAAATCCATATCGAGAATCCTTAATATTTCCTTCTTACCCTTTTCGAGTGGCGGATGGCTTTCCCATTTCTGATGGATGTCTATAGCTCTGCTTCGATACTCCTCAAGACTCATGCCCTTCAATTCCTTAAGCGCCTCTTCTTTTGTGAATCCCTTTTCCTCCATCAGCTCCATTGGGATAAAAAGGGCACTGACAATCGGATACATCTTTTCATGACTGGCAAGCTTCAAATCATCAGCAAGTCTATTCACCTTTTCAATTCCCAGGACATTCAGCAGGTAATCGGTGTTTGCATTCGAACTGTAAGCGATCATCCCATTTACTACTTCGCTTAGAGGAACATTCTCCTCCTCTTCTGAAAGACCATTAATCCACGCCTGGTGGGCTCCGCCATCTGTATTAGGAACATAGTACGTTTCCAAAGTCTTTAAATCGACTTTTTCCTGGGGGTCAATTTCTCCCTCCGCCGCCTGACGCGCATATTCAATTGCCACCATAATTTTAACCGTGCTGGCCAAAGGAAGCGGTACATCCTCATTGATTTTAACCCACTCTTCATCATTATGCCGACCAAGGCCATATTGTCTGTATGTCTGTGTTCCTGCACATACCCGATGACTGACTCAGGATCACCGCTGCTTTTCCCCTTTAGATACATGAATAAGGCCAAAGCTGCTGCTGCCAAAATAAGAACTATTCCAGTGATTACCCACATCATCTTCAAAAAGAAAACCTCCATGATTACGTTGTACTATTTAAATACGAAAGGTAATCACGGAGGTTTCATTGTAATGGTAAAAAGTTCTATTTAATTTGAACTTCCTCCCTGCGGCTCTTATACCAGGAATAGAAAGATGGAGCCACATCGGCTGGCACATTCTCCACACTGGCATACTGAACAGGCTTACCTCGATTCACTGTCTGTATGGAGGCAAGCCCAAACAGCTTTTGCCATCGTGTTGCCGTTACTTCTGCCTCAATAACCTTGCTTCTTTTAGAGATAAATAACCTCGTGCCAACAATGCCGGTTTTGAATTGAATAAAAGGGCCATTGATCAAATAACGGGCATTTGTATACCCAGCGATTCGTACAAAGACAATTAAGGAAAAGAGCAGGATAGAACCTGCCAGCCAGGTTTCTTCAATACCCAGAAATTCAGGCTTGAAATAAACCAGGGCAGCTGTTGATAAAATCCATAACAAGCTTGGCTTTAATAAGCTTGCCCATAGGGCATTTTTCGGAAGCGGATGCATCTTCTGTAAAATTTCATAAGCCGGCAATATCTCCTCCGCTATCTTGCAGGCCCGATCAACTGGCAGAAAAGGAAATAGCGAATTTACGCCTTCCTTTTCATCTCCTTCCGCAACATCACCTGCAGTCACCAATTTCACTTCAGCTACCCCGGTCAAACGTTTCATCATATTCTGCTTGATCTCTATTGCCTGGACTCGATCTTTTGAAATAGAAAAGGAGGTCTCTTCTAAGAATCCCTTGCGGATATAAATGCGGGTTTCGTCAGAGAATATTTCATATTTCCCATACTTGATATAGGTCCGCAAGAAACCTGCCAGTACTGATATAATCAGAAAAAAGATGATTGCAGCAGCCTGCACCTGCCAGGAGTCAAGGAACCCCTTCAAAAAGCCCATTCCTCTTTCTTCCAGATCAATAAAGTCAGATACTTTTGTATAAATAGAAGCTATTAAAGACAGCAGTACAAAAAAGCTTAGCGATGTAAAGGCCGCTTTTACAAGATCTTTCTTTCCGGGAGAAAAATGCAGTGTTTTTACACTCTCTTCCGGCATTTCCGCTTCCGTTTTCGCTGAAACCATCTCTTCCAGCCAGTTCGCTTCTTTTAAGGAAATTACCTTAAACTCCACCGCAGACTCACTTCCATCCATTCCTGTTTCAAAGGTAAGGGATGTGAATCCAAATAGCCGGTGAAGCAGAGACGTATGTCTCTGGATATTTTGGACTTTAGTAAATGGTACAGTTCTCTTGGAGCGGACAAAGATTCCCTTGGATAAATGGATATAAGCATCGTCCACTTCATACTTATTTGATAGCCAATCTATGAGAACATACAAAGCAGCCAAGGCAATAAAAGGAAGGAAAAGCTTCCGTCCCCATACAATCAGAAAGGATTGGGAGCCGGCTTTCATCACAAATAAAAAGAGGGCAATAAAGGCTGAATTTCTTAGTAATTGAATGAGTCCAAACAATATAAGAAGCGGATGATATCTTCTGGCTTGCTTCATTCGTCCTCTTCCTTTACTTTGGCAAGTTTGGCTATCTTATTTCTTAATGAGACAGCCTCCTCTTTTGGCAATGCCGGTATTACATGAGAGGACCCCATCGTCCCCATGCTACGGAATATAGGCCGTATTTCCTCATAAGGGGACCTTGCACAGTTTCAACCGATTGTATTTTCGTCATGGGGATCAGCAGATGCTTTTCCTGCTACACCCCTGACTTCAGCTGGACATATTCTTCATCCACATCGTAACGCCAGCTTTTGTACCGAATGTATGGTGATAGGAAAGACCAAATTGCCGCTGGTATCGATATAGCCAATAAAATGATCAGGATCCACCCGATCCATTCTTTCCAAGAAAATCGATCATCCAGATAAAACAACAAACCGAGAACCGCAAATCCGATGATATTTTGGATCGCCTCACTGATGATCCATACCCGGATGGCGTTCTGTGATACCCTGTTTTGAGGTTCCTTTATATTTACTTGCATATAAATCTCCCATCTATTATTCATTTAAAAAGATTTCTTCGAGCGATGGCTCTTCAACTTCCACCCGCAGAACATCCGCCTTGCATTGTGTGAAAGCCCTTATTATTTCAGCAATCTTATTCTCATCGCTGATTGTAATCACTGTATAAGCATCCCCGTGTTCAAGCAGACTGCCAGCTGACTCAAGCCATTGCTTCAGCTTAGCTTGTTCCTGCTTTGGCACGGTGGAATGTTTTATTTTGACTGTTATGGTTGACCGGTAAAAGGCCCGCAGCTCTTCCATCGTTCCAATCTTATCAATGACTCCATCCCGCATAATGGCAATCCTTGAGCAAATCTTCTCCACTTCATCCAGATTATGCGAAGTCATAAAAACCGTCTTCCCCTGTTTTTGAAGTTCTTTAATGAGACGGTGAATGAGAATAACAGATTCCGCATCCATGCCTGATGTAGGCTCGTCAAGAAATATCAGTTCCGGATCATGAATAATAGCCTGAGCAATCCCCAGTTTCTTTTTCATGCCAAAGGAGAGCTTGCCTGCTTTCTTATTGGCATGTAATAAAAGATCAACACTTCTCAGAACCTCCAGACATTTCTCTTTTGAAGCCCTGGCGCCCGATAGCTCTGAGAAAAAGCGCAAATGATCCAGAGCGGTCCATGACCCATAGAGAGATGAATAATCCGGCATAACCCCCACTCTTTTCATCACCTTGCTATCAGGACCCTCAACCCCAAGAAGTGAGTATGTTCCGCTGCTGGAGGAAATGATGCCTGTCAGCATATTAATAAAGGTGGATTTACCTGCACCGTTACGTCCGAGAAACCCAAATATCTCGCCTTTCCTTACGGTTAAATCCATTCCCATGACCACCTGATGGGCACCATAGGCTTTTGAAAGCTGTTTCGCTTCGATGGCATTCATCAGCATTCCCTCCTTCTAAAAACAGTATTTGCAGCCAGCAGCATAATACCTGCCAATCCCAGTATGACTAAAAAAGTAAAATCGTCCCGCTCCAAATAGTAAAAAGGAATAAAGTATTTCATCCAGTTTACCCAGCCATTTGGAGACAAAGCTGCCCAAAATCCAAAAGCAGGAAGCACCAGCCCCAGAATATTGCCTAAAAACATGGTATATCCAGGTCTGGGGATAAGCACGGATAATAGGACAGCTAAAGCTGTCTGGTAAGTCACCAGACTCATCGTCTGAGAAAAAATAAACAGATCAAACTTCTTGGAATAGATACTGATCAGCAAAAAAGACACCACAATGCAGAACAGCCAGAATAACCATATTCCAAGGAATTTACCGAATAATATAGTAGAGCGTGATGCCCTTGTCACCAGAAACCTCATTGTACGCTCATGGATTTCTCTGTTTATTGTGTCGTGGGACAAACCGAACACAAATAATTGTCCAAGCAGCAAAATGACACTTAAAAGACCGATCGTGTGGATATCCTCAGCCTCACCTGCCGTCAGTTCCACCCCAGATGATAGTACACTGGAAAACTTCGCTGCATAATACGATACTGCAAATAATATGGCAATCATAATAATGGATTTAATTCCTTTAAAAAGACTTATAAACTCTCTCTTGCACATCACAAACATTTTCCATGCTCCCTTCAGCGTGATTCTGAGTAAAGTATATACCGTCAATCTTAACCACTCTGAAATACTACCTTAATTTTTCCTTAATTCCTATATTTTTGGAAATGGAGTGATATGATAGGTTTGAACAAACTAGATTAGGAGAATAACCATGCAAGATTCAAGATTACTGCTTGTTGATGACGAACAAGCCATTTTGCACATGCTATGCACGATTTTGCAGCGTGAACAATTCAGAAATATCGATACAGCCTCTACTGCTGCACAAGCATTAGAGCGCTGCAGGTCCTATACCTATGATCTTATTCTATTGGATGTGATGCTCCCTGATCGCAGCGGTTTTGATATTTGCCCTTTAATAAGGGAAACGACTGATGCTCCCATCTTCTTTCTTACTGCACGATCCACCGACCTTGATAAACTTTCAGGATTTGCCTTAGGAGCAGATGATTATATTACCAAGCCCTTTAATCCGCTTGAAGTGGCTGCGCGAATTAAAGCACACTTGCGCCGACATAAAGGAAGTCAGCCTGTTCCCGTACAGACAATCTATGATTTTGGCAGAATTAAGATCAATACTTCAGCAGGGGAAGTTACTGTTTCTGGAAAAAGGATAGACCTGCCAGCGCAAGTCTACCAGCTTCTCCTATTCTTAAGCAAACATCCCAATCAGCTTTTCAGCAAAAGCCAGCTATATGAGCATGTATGGGGAGAAGAAGGATTCGGTGAGGATAACACGGTCATGGTGCACATCCGAAAGCTCCGGGAGAAAATTGAAAGCAATCCAAGCAGCCCCTGCCACATTATTACAGTAAGGGGACTTGGCTATAAATTTGTTCCGGAAGGCAGTATTCATGAACATCCATAGACGATTCATCTTTCAATTTTTTGTCCAATTAATTACCGTTTTTGTGCTCTTTTTTATCATTCTGATTTCTTTTTGGGCTTTTCTTGGTTTTTCAATGATGGATTTCGAATCCAAACAGGATCTCTCCAAAGCTGAAGATTATTTTGTATCTGACCATGTTAGCTTTAAAGACGGGAAGGCCTTTTTTAAAGAGGAATTGAAAAGCCTGGCAAAGGAACAGAATGGATGGCTCCTTGCCATTAATGAAACCGGGGATGTTCTGGGCACTTTCAATATGCCGGATAAAGCTCCTAAAAAGTTAAAGAAAAGTGAAATCGCCGCCATTACTTATGGGGAAAGCAGTGAAGCCCATTATACATATTGGAAGATCGGCACTAAACCGCATTTTGTCCTTTTTGGAAAAGCCAAGGCTGAGACTAAACTTCTGAATCAAATATCCCGGCGTGTGGATTGGAAACAACAGAAGCTGAACCTTTCTGAAAACGCAGAGGACGAAATATCCAGGAGAAATGCCTGGGTCCAGCTTATTGCTCCTGAAGGCAATGTAGTGGATGAGTATGGAGCCAAAAATCAGCCGAACAAATACTCAGTCAGAAAGCTATTCGCAGAGCAGGATACGGAAGGCAGCACACCAGCAGTATACTTTGACCAAAACACAGAAAGTGCCATCCTGTTAGGGATTCCTGCTGACAATAAGGCATCCACTCTGGAAAAAAGTTTATTTGAAAGCCTAAATAGAAGTCTCATTATCATTTTTGTCATGGCATTTCTGCTGCTTCTGGGCGGAACTCTCTGGTATGCACGCAAATTCGGTGTACCTCTGCTGACATTAATGAAATGGATTCAAAACCTGGGGAGCGGGCTGTATCAGGAGCCGGCAGATGTCCATGGCAATCCGGTAACACTCAGCAGAAAAGGAAAATTGAAAAGAAAGTTCCGTATTTATAAAGAATTGATTACAACCTTAACACAGCTTACCGAAACTCTTCAGCAAAATGAGAAGCAGCAGCGGATGATGGCCAATACTAGAGAAGAATGGATCAGCGGTCTTTCCCATGATTTAAAAACTCCGCTATCCTCTATTTCCGGATATGCTCAAATGCTTGCCTCCAATGATTACACATGGTCCGAAAAGGAAACAAAGGAGTTCGCCCTCATTATGGCTGAAAAATCGGATTACATGATGGACCTGCTGGAGGACTTAACTTTAACTTACCGTCTCAAGAACAATGCTCTCCCAATTGCCAAAATGCGGACCGACTTAAACGAATTCATTCGCCGAATCATCATTCATTACATTAATGATCCAGTCTATCAGGACAGAACATTCCATTTCACTCCGCACCCTGAATCCATTACGGCTTCCATTGACCCCAAATGGTTTCAGCGGATTTTGGATAATATCATAGCCAACGCGATTAAATATAACCCGCCAGGCACAGCCATTTCCGTTAGCCTCTCTTCCATAGAAGAACATCTGATTGTCATTAACATTAAGGATGATGGCATCGGCATGGACAGCGTCACACTCGGAAAGCTCTTCAGCCGCTACTATAGAGGAACCCATACAGGAGAAACAGGAAGCGGATCGGGACTGGGCATGGCCATCACCAAACAGCTTGTCCACCTCCATGGAGGTACCATCAATGTTCAAAGCGAGCCGCAAAACGGCACCCTCATCCGGATTATGCTGCCAGTCAATTAACATAAGAAAAGCGGAAGCTCCTTGCCCATGAAGGAACGCAGACTAAGATCGGCACGTCCTTCCAAAAGCTTCCGCTTTCGGTCGTGCGATGTTTATGCTTTCGAAGCCTTTCCTGTCCTGCGGCCTCAGGCATAAGACGGTCCTGCAGGAAGGCGTTCTCCCTTTTGAAAGGAAACGGCTTCTTACCCCGAGTCCCTAGGAGCCGCAACAAATTCATGCTTGTGACCTCGAGGGGGCAGGCACTGGAGCTAGACTGTTATCGATGTTCAAAATTATATAAAAAGAATGCCAAAGTGCACTCTTTTTTCTTTCTAATTCAATTCAATCAAACGTTTGATTGAACTAGATAATGTCTCATTTTAGTCCCAGGCTAATACTAATAAAAATCCCAGCGCAAGGCATAGCCTCATAAAAAGAATGCAAACTAAAAACGCAGACGCCTTAATGAATATAAAGGGGGTGAAACTCATGGCAAAGAATAAGAAAAACCAATCAGATCATAAGAATAATGCACTTCCTAAGGATACAGAATTTGCGGATGACAGAGAAAATGGTCTTGAAAGAGTCGCTTTAAAAGCCCAAAGAGACAACACCAAGTAAGGACATATGGGACAGTTAAACTGTCCCTATTTATCCCTGTCATTACGGCCAAAATGCATGTGGTATACTTTTCGTGGTTTAGTTTCATCTTCAATATTGCTGATAAATCGTTCTTTAACCTCCTCCATAAGCAGACTCGCAAGCTTTTCAAGCCTTTTTGGCCCGAATCCGGTCAATTTTTCAGAGATTATTACCTTGAATTCACCAGATTGCTTATACACTCGAATACTTCCATGCCCAGTTCTTTTTGTTTTTCCTGCAGTAAAATCAAATTCATACTTTTGCTCAATAAAGGAAGAAACCTCGGGAAGACCCAAATTCTCATATAATGGCGGAAATTGATGATGGACAGGAGGATCGGTGAACCGTATGGAATCTATGTTCATAACCCCTCTCCTCTCAATGTTTACAGTAATTATCTCCAATTAGGGGTGAATTCACGCGAACCTTTCCAATACTGAAATTGTTTTTGCCGGCATGGACTGATAAAATCCTTATATAAGAATGGAAACAAAGGAGTTTTTTTTATGATCAATAAAATTGGAAAAATCACAGTATACGTTGAGGACCAGGAACAGGCAAAGGATTTTTGGCTGAACAAAATGGGATTTGTTCTAAAGCTCGAGCAGCCTATGGGACAAAATGCTGCCTGGATTGAAGTTGGTCCAAGCAATGATGAATTTACAACTTTAGTTCTTTATTCTAAGGAAGCCATGAAACAGCAAAACCCTTCTGCAGTTGCCCACCCATCCATTCTTTTCAGCACATCTGATATTGAAGCTGCCTATGAACAAATGAAACAAAATGGCGTGGAAGTTGAAGATATGCTAAAAATGCCTTTTGGAACTATGTTTACGTTTAAAGACCAGGATGGAAATAACTACTTATTGAGAGAGGATAAGTAATCCTAAGAAGACCTGTCCTTCAAATGCGGAGTGGACAGGTCTTTTTCTCTTAGCCTTCAAATGCTTTCTTCAAAGTATTCAAATCAATTTTTTTCTCCATTTGGAGCAATGCCTTCATTACTCGCTGACATTTAGGATATTATCAGTGCAATAGTAGTTGTAATAACCAATAAGCGAGCGTCTAAATCTGTCCATGATTATATGAATATTCTTATTTCTATTCTTCTTCAGCCATTCTTTAGACTCTTTTAGTTTACCTTGGATTTTCTTCCTATTCGATTTCCGTTTCACCTGAAATTTCCCCTTTTTACTTTTCCCACAATAGTGTCTAAAGCCAAGGAAATCAAAGGTTGCTGGTTTACTATTTGATGCTAGACTAAAAAGTAGACACAGATTGATATAATAAAAATATCAACTATAACGAGGTGTGTCTTATGGCAAGAAATAATGGCAAACGGTACGATGAAGCATTTAAAATTGAAACAGTAAAGTACATCAGAGAAAACCAAAAGTCTGTAGCTCAAGTAGCTAGAGAGGTGGATGTGAACGAGAATACTTTACATGGCTGGGTGAAGAAATATGGCCAACAACCAGAGATTAAGGCTGTCCAATCGTTCTCTTCTGAAGAAGCTGAGTTTAGAGCTTTACAGAAGGAAATTCGTGATCTCAAGGAGGAGAATGAAATCTTAAAAAAGGCTATGTACTACTTCGCGAAAAGCCCTCGGTAAAAATATAAATTCATTCATGAAAATCGCTCCCAATTCCGAGTGGAGAAGATGTGCAGCGTTCTGGGGGTTTCCAAAAGTGGATACTTCAAATGGTTAAAGCGACCGAAAAGTGATAAGCAGAAGCAACATGAGAAATTATCACAAGAGATTCTACAGACCCACCTAGAATTCAATCAGCGTTACGGCAGTGTCAAAATCGCTAAAACGCTAAATAAACGTGGTGTGGAAGTTAGTGAGCGTACGGTTTCACGTATTATGACAAAGAGTCAATGGAGGTCCTGTACGGTCAATAAATTTAAGGCTACAACTAATTCTAAACATCAACATCCAGTAAGTGAAAATGTCCTAGATCGACAGTTTAAAGCAAGTAAACCAAACCAGTTATGGGTTGCGGATATCACATATATTCCGACCAATGAGGGCTGGTTGTATTTGGCAACTGTATTGGACCTTTATTCTCGTAAAATAATTGGTTGGGCTATGAACAAAACTATGACAAAGGAATTGGTTATCTCTGCTTTAAAAACGGCTTATAAACGTCAGAAACCTGGGAAAGGTGTTATACACCATTCATACCGCGGTGTTCAGTATGCCTCCTCTGAATATCAGAAACTATTATTTAAGTACAATATGATAAGCAGCATGAGCCGAAAAGGAAACTGTTACGATAACGCCTGTATCGAATCCTTTCACGGTATTCTTAAACGTGAGCTAGTGTATCAAACAATGTATAAAACAAGAGAGGACGCGAAGAAATCGTTATTTGAGTACATTGAGTTTTTCTACAATTCCAAGCGGATCCATTCAACCCTGGGGTACAATACACCGAATGAATTTGAGCGAATGTATGGAAATTCGGCAGCATGATTTTCCTTCATAAAAAAGTTTAAATCGCTCTTTATTTAAACTTTTTTATGAAGGCCACCAAGCGAAAGCGCGGTAGAAAAATCTGTGTCTATTTTTTTGACGTAGTATCAGTATCCCCAAACTTCTTGTTATTTGGCTAGAACGTACAATTTTAAGTTTAATTGTTGTAACACCATTAGCCTATCTATTAATGTAAGCGTTCAATGTAATGACTTAATAGTCATAATGACTCCTCAAAATTTGTCCGGATTTCTGAATATTAATGAAAAAGGGCCAGTCTACTAAAGACTGGCCCTCATTTGATTCGATCTTTTGAAAACCACACCCCATCTTCCACGTATTGCCTTCCTACGTAATATCCGGATGCTGACTTCATCACTTTTAAAGGGATAATTCATTCATCTTTCAAGACAGGAACCTACAGTATGTAGGCGATAGCCATACAGTTCGTACAAGGCTCCATGTCAAGGGACATGGCCCAACCTGCTCTTTTGAGGTTTTTATTAACACTTTTCGCTTGTTATAATCAAACTAATAGAATAATTCGAGAGTTTCTCTATCAGATTTTTTCCCTAACAAACTGCCAATAATAAACGCAATTACCGAAGTAAGTATTGAAATTACTATTGGGCTAGTACCAAGTATTGTCACGCCTGTGGTACTCAAGATTAAAAACATTGCAACTCCGATAACGGATGAAAAAATTGCACCTGTTGCATTTGCCTTTTTCCAATAAAGTCCAAATATAATCGGGCAAAGAAATGCACATTCTAGCCCACCCATAGCAAACAAATTTATCCAAACAATTAATTCAGGAGGATTTAAGGTAAGAAAAACTGTGATTGCTCCAACTAAAACAGTAGAAAAGATGGTGAGTTTACCAATTTTCTCCTCAAATGCTGATCCTTTTTCTTCGGTTTCTCTGCTTACAAAATAATTCATATAAATATCTTTGACAATTGCAGCAGAAGCTAGTAGTAATAGGGATGATACTGTAGACATAATTGCGGAAAGTGGTGCTGCAATAAACAGTCCCGCGACTACTGGATTCATATACTTAAGTACAATCATTGGTATTACATAGTCTGTATTTTTGAATTCTGAAGGATCTAAAACAGCTGGTGCAAATACACCAACAATAGTCATGACTATCATCAAAGTTCCAACTACAACTGTTCCATAAATCATTGCCTGATGTAATGATTTTGTATCTTTAAAAGCCATTCCTCTAACCGCAGTCTGAGGTAGACCCAGTACTCCAATACCAACCAATACCCAAAAAGATAGTATATATGGCAATGGAGTATTACCATCAGAGGATAGCGAACTCCATGTAGGGTTGACAGTGTTTAAAGTCTCTATTAACGGTGTATATCCTCCTGCTACTTTTATTACAGTAAATAGAATCAAGAAACATCCTACCACCATTACAAATGCTTGTATTGTATCAGTGATTGCAACTGCATTAAACCCTCCTATTGAGGTGTATGCGATAACAATAATGGAAAATATAATCAAGCCCCATACATATGGTAATCCTGTAATGGTTTCAAGTAATATCGCCCCACCAATAAACTGAGACATCATCATTGCTATAAAGAATAGGACTATAGCAATTGATGAGATGATAACAACTGTAGGCGACTTATACCTGGATCGTAAATAGTCTGTAACTGTTACTGCATTTGTTTTTCTGGAAATCATGGCGAATTTTTTTCCAAGAATGCCCAGCACAATAAATGCTGTAGGTATTTGAATAACCGAAATATATACCCATACTAATCCTTTTGAGTATGCAATCCCTGGACCACCGATAAAGCTGGATGCACTTGCAAATGTCGCGACCAACGTCATTGCCAGAACTATCCCTCCCATTGATCTTCCACCTACAAAATAATTGTTGATAAATCCTTTCCCAGCTTGTGCCTTAGCTTGTCTTTTACTTGAAACTATCCCAATTATAAGGGTTAGAACCATATATATAATTAATACAGAAAGGATAATCAGGCTATATGATGTCACTTTGCCTCTCCTCCTTTTCTTCAAGTGTTTCTTCGAGATCAAAATCCTTAAAATAAAACTTTACTACAACTACGGTTGCAATACAGAAAAGTACAAAGCTTACAATACAACTTAGTATGAACCACATAGGAAATCCTAGAATATATATATACTCAGATGGATCTTTACTTCCCAAACCAACCCCCGTTACTAACCACCAGATAAAAAACACAATATACATGACTGTACATATAATGGCCTCTTTTTTTATCTGTTTTTCTCTTTCCTTTTTTGTAAATTTTAATGGCATTTATCATTTCCCCTCCCCTAAGTTTTGGATAAAGTAGTACATTATGGGTCCTATAGTCAATTGTAAATGGGTGGTTAAAGTCAGTCTGCTTTTTAATTAATAAACAGCTTTACTTTTTTATTGACTAATCACCTTAAGCCTTAATACTTTCTTCTCATCGAATATACTCAAAATCCCCGTCTATCATTGTCATTTCGACTTTAACTTCATTAAATCTTTCTTTTGAACAAGACAATATATCTCGGTCCAATACTATGATATCTGCTAATTTTCCAACTTCTATACTCTCTTTTATATCTTCTTCATAACTGGCGTATGCACTGTTACAGTGAATCGGATTATTGGGTGCTATCGCATCTAGTTCTTCTAATGTTGGATGCCTGCTTTCCAATAAAGACGTTGGTTCATACCCCAAAGCTGAGATCCATTCACCAGATTTTTGTTTTTTATCGCGGTTTCCAACAAATTCAGAATTTCTATTATACTTTTACTTCGAGAGAGGCCGATGTTTATGATAGCTGAATCAATAGAATCTCCTATGAGTCCATTTAAAATAGGACGGAAGTGAGAATCGATAATACCAGGCATTAATGTTTTTCCTTTTAAATCAAATACTTTTGTGTCTTTACTAATTATAGAATTCAACTCTCCTGTTGTACCTACATATACAATCTTATTTTTTTAATTCCAACCGCTTCTGCAATCCCATCATTATCATTCACTGTAAGAACCTAACCATTAATAAAAGCAATATCTACATGCGAAAAATCAAAACTCATTCTTTATCCCCTCTTATTTAAATCGTAATGTCCAAACTTTATTAGAAATAGGTTAAAATCCTGGGGTATTTAGTCTGCCTAATTTTTGTTCCCTTCGCCCTTGTCCGGTTAAAAACCTGGACTTCTAAATAAACATATTCCTTTGGAAGTCTTAACGCTGAATGAGAAATGATTCCTGTTTTTTAATAAGTATTGAATGTAGTTAATACCTACGTAAGGCTAGAGGCAGGAAGTTTCCTTTGCCTTTGTCATTCATCTACTTCAGCCCCTTTAGGCTCCCCAAATGCAGTTATCTTTCCATAGATACAACATGAACTTCTACAGTCATCCGGTTATTTATCATATTACTGATGAAAACAGTAATCATGGCATACATTCCGCAAAAAAGCCCTCGCACAGCAATTCCTTTAAACAATTCTGGGTTCAATTTTTTCTTCTTTCCTCTATTCTGTCTTGGATTGTAAACTTACGAGTAAGTAGACTTACGCTAATCATGATTAAACAGTTAAACATCACTGAAACAATACCAATGTTCAGATCTTGTAAGGCTTGTGGTAACGAGGGGAACAAGTTACCAATGGTAGCTTCACTTATCGTTAAATATGTAACTAATGCAAGTCCACGATTATACCGGCACATGCTCCATGATTATTCACAAAATTATTACTTTTCAGACTAAACAGAAGAGGTGGGAATAAGGTAATTTACTATGGGTCATCATTCACTTTTTAACTTTACATAGAGTAACAGGAATGATTGGTTAGTAAGTCTTACGCCTGGTAGTCCATCCCTGTCTTTCCTGCTATCGTCTCCTGGATCCTGTTTAAGGCGAGCGGCGTCGAGTCGCCGCCCGCGATACCACCATTAAATCGTCGTTAAAATCGATGCTACGTGGACATCAGGTCGCCGCCCACGGTTCCATTTTCCATTCAGGGCGCGCTCAATCTGGGCTCCGAGTTGAAGAAGCAACCCATCATCTCCTTGCCGTGTGAGCGCGTGTATTCCAAGCGGCAGCCCGTTCTCGAGCTCTGCCATCGGCAATGAGATGCCCGGAAGACCACAGAGGTTGGCGATTGGAGTATAAGCGAATATTCGCCATAGGTTCTCGAACCAGTCATAGACTGATGGATTACCGCTGATAGTCAGATACTCCGTCGTTCCAACCTTTGGCGTAGGCAGGGCCATCGTTGGGGTCAGGATGATATCCCAGTCACCAAAGAAGGTGCCTAGCCTACGGGAAGTATCGTTGAACACCGCTTGCATATTGGCGCGTTGCGTATAGGATGCGAAACGGCCCTCTTCCCAGACCCGAATGCACATCGGTTCAACAAGATCGGCTGGTGGCCGTTCCAAGCCTTTTTGCTCCAAGAGACCCGAAATCACTTGTGAAAAATTCATGATATAGCAATCGGTTTGCGCAGCGTAGGCGGCATGAAAGTCAATGTCTGGGGTTACCCACTCTACGTGATGTCCAAGTGTCTCTAGGAAGCTTGCCGCCCGCTCCAATTCAGCAACAATTTGCGGTGTAGCCCGGTAATCGCCCCACTGATGTGAAACGGCGATACGAAGTCTTCCTGGATCCCGGCGGATGAGCTCGGAGTAAGGCTGCGATGGCATCCAATATGGCATGAACTCGCCAGGTGCTCCACCTCTGCAACTATCCACAAAGGCAGCAGTGTCACGTATGGTGCGTGAGTTGCAGCCCTGAGCGGAGACCGAGCCCATCAAGTCCGAACCGTTGGGAGCTACCGAAAAGACGCCGCGGGACGGCTTTAGACCGATATTTCCGTTTACTCCCGCGGGAATTCGAATCGAACCGCCACCATCAGTCGCATGTGATATAGGAATGATGCCGGCTGCAACCGCAGCTGCCGTGCCCGCTGAAGAGCCGCAGGTTGTATAGTCAAGGTTCCACGGATTTCGTGTAACATAGACCGCTGGATTTTCGGCTGAACTGCAGAGCCCATACTCTGGCGTTGTCGTCCGTCCGATAATATTGAGACCGGCCTGGCGGATGCGCTTGGTCAGAAAGCTATCCGCTGCAGAACGATTTCCGCGCATCAGCAGAGAACCCATCTCCTGCAGGCGCCCTTTAAGAGTGGGCCCTATATCCTTCATCAGATATGGTACTCCCGCGAAAACCCCATCAGGATTCGTTCCGTCCTTCATGGGATCATTGACCGCATCATCAAAGACCTCAATAATGGCGTTAACCTCAGGATTTAGGGCGTCGATAGCGAGGGTAACCTGTTGAGCCACCTCCCCCGGGGTAATCTGCCCCTTACGTACCAATTCGGCGAGACCGATAGCATCAAGGTTAGCCCATTCATCCCAGTTCATCACTAATTTCACAAAGTTTCACTCCTTCATATTTGTTCGGATTGGATATTTATACAGTGTTTGAACCTAACTTCCTCATCAGCTTCTTTGCGTTTTTGCGCGCATAGAAGTTATCTTGTATTCCTGCCGGGCGATTGGGGTATTCCCTTTAAAACTTTACCGCCACATTCTTCACTTGTGTATAATTCCGAAGTGCCTCTAGCCCTTTTTCCCGTCCAAAGCCGCTTTTTTTGTATCCGCCGAATGGCTGGGCGATGCCTCCCCCTGCCCCGTAGTGGTTGATGAATACTTGGCCGCATTGGAGCTGGCTGGCAACACGATGAGCACGGCTTCCATTTTCAGTCCATACGCCTGCAACGAGTCCGTACGGTGTTCCATTGGCGATTTCGATTGCTTCTTCTTCTGTTTCGAAGGTAGTTACTGTCAATACAGGACCGAAGATTTCCTCCTGTGCAAGGTGATGGCTTGCAGGAACATTATCCAAGATGGTTGGCTGAAGGAAGTAGCCTGATTCACATCCCTCTACTGACTCACGCTCTCCGCCTGTCGCAATCCTAATTCCGTCTTGCTTTGCCAGATTAATAAAACTTTGGATGCGCTCAAATTGCTTTTTCGATAGCACCGGACCTAGATCATGATTATCAATTCCAGGACCAATCGAGAGTTTTTCCATCAAGGCTGCAAGCTTGTCCACAAATGCTTCCTTAATTGACTTTTCAATTACCAAGCGGGATCCTGCAGAACAAGTCTGACCCGCATTTTGCACGATAGACTTAAGAACCCACTCAAGCGCCTGCTCCTCATGACAATCAGCAAAGACGATATTCGGCGATTTGCCTCCAAGTTCAAGCGTAACAGGAACAACATTTTGTGCAGCGGACTCCATCACTCTTTTTCCAGTTTCTACTGAACCTGTAAAAGTAATATGGTTAATATCAGGATGAGACGAAAGCGCAGCACCGGCTTCATATCCGTACCCTGTGACAACATTCAGAATCCCCTTCGGCAGCCCTAATGGCTCCATTAATTCAACAAGTTTTAGTGTCGTTAAAGGTGTATCCTCTGCAGGCTTCAGGACAGTTGCGTTTCCAGTTGCAATAGATACGGCAATGCTTCTTGCTGCGATTTGAAGCGGGTAATTCCATGGGATAATATGGCCAACAATCCCAATGGGTTCGCGAACTGTGTAATCAATAATTCCCGGTTCTACTGGAATCGTTTCTCCAAGAATTTTATCTGCGACACCTGCGTAATATTCAAAATATCGTGCAGCAATCTCTACATCCACAGCAGACTGAGCCAGTGGCTTTCCGACATCTAACGTCTCTAACTTTGCTAATTCTTCTTTATTTTCGCGGATGATTTCCGCAGCCTGATAAAGCAATTTGCCGCGACTAAACGGATTAAACGTTTTCCACTCATTTGAAAGAAATGCTTTTTTCGCTGCTTTTACAGCAAGGTCAATTTCTTCTTTATCCCCTCTTGGCACAATAGCTAAAACAGAGCCGTCCCCTGGATTCTTCACTTCTATCAATCTCTCTTTTTCAGGAATCTTCCATTCTCCGCCTATGTAACATCCTTGAACTTGCACATCGACCGCCTTCACTGTTAAATCCCCCTTCCGCCATCTACATTAATAATAGAACCTGTTACAATGGCTGCTTCCTTCGAACACAGATACACTAGAGAATTGGCAATATCATTCGGATTAATTAATCTTCCCAATGGAACACTATTTTTGAAAACAGTATCCTTCGTGGCTTCAATATCCACATCCTTCGCTGTAAATTGCCCAAGCATATTCGTATCTGCCGGACCTGGATTGACCACATTTACCCGGATTCCATACTCGGCTAATTCAATGGCCAATGCTTGCGAAAAAGAAACGGCGGCTCCTTTTGAAGCAATATAAGCATTCAAACCTGGACGAGGTCTCACCATGGATATAGAAGCGATATTTACAATCACTCCTTTCCCTTGTTTCTTCATATAAGGAACAGCTGCACGGCATGTTAAAAATGGAGCTGTTGCGTTTACACTCATAATTTTCTCCCAATCTGCCAAGCTCACTTCTTCAATCGGTGTTGCCGGCTGTGCAATGCCTGCAATATTAACAAGTCCGTCAATACGATCAAATTTCTCAAATGCTGCTGAAAAAACGTTCGCAACATCCTCTTCCTTTGTTAAATCTGCAGCAATTGGCAGGAGACGATCACTTTCCTCTACACCATCCACATTTAGGTCAACAGCTGCAACGAAAGCTCCTTCCTCTAAAAATCGTTTCACGGTTTCTTTTCCCATACCGCCCTCGGCACCCGTAACAACAACTACTTCATTTTCTAATCTCATTTTTATCGTCCTTCTTTCACTAATAATAATTGTTGAATAGCATCTCGTATTGCTGATCCCATCTCGCTTGTCGTTGCATTGCCGCCCAAGTCAGGTGTTTGTACTTCTTTTTGTACAAGAACTTGTTCAATCGATTCCATTATGACGGCAGCTAAATCCTTTCTCCCTAAATGTTCAAGCATTAGTGCCGCCGACCAGATTTGTGCAATCGGATTGGCAATGCCTTTGCCGGCAATGTCAGGTGCTGAACCATGGACAGGTTCAAACATGGAAGGGAATTCCCCTTCAGGATTTAAGTTTGCAGATGGAGACAGCCCAAGCCCTCCTACAACAGCAGAGCCTAAGTCACTTAAAATATCCCCAAACAAATTGGAAGCAACAACAACTTCAAATTCCTCTGGTTTTGAAACGAAATAGGCTGCCAGTGCATCAATATAATAGCTTTGCAGATTAATAGCTTGGAATTTTTGTCCAACCTCACGGACTGCCTCATCCCATAGTTTCATTGAATGGATGATCGCATTGGATTTTGTGGCGCTAGTGACCGTCCCTTTTCCATGCTTTTTAGCATATTCAAAAGCAAATCTTGCAGCTTTTTCCGTACCAGTTCGCGTAATAATAGTATTTTGAACAGCAATTTCCTGATCTAGACCCTGATACAATCTTCCGCCGCTATTGGAATATTCACCTTCAGCGTTTTCACGGACAATAACAAAATCAATATCTTCATCTGTGAATCTGCAAGAAACTCCCTTTAATAATTTAACTGGCCTTAAATTAATGTACTGCTTAAATTTTTTCCGAATAGGCATGATCAGCTCCCATACAGTCACATCATCAGGCACCCGCTTATCGCCAATTGCTCCGAATAAAATCGCATCGTATTCTTTTAATGTATCCAAGGCGTCTTCTGGCATCATTTTTCCATGCCTAAGGTAATACTCGCTACTCCAATCAAATGTATCAAATTCGATTTTTAATGAAGGATCCAGCTTTTTGAGCAGCTCCAGTACCTTAACAGCTTCCTTCATTACTTCCGGTCCGATTCCATCTCCAGGTAAAACAGCAATCCGATGACTTGTCATAACTTCACTCCTTTTCATAATTGATAAACTTATACACTCACTATTAACTTTTGATAACTTCCTTCAATACATTTAACCAATTTCGTTACCAATTTATAGAATGGGGTTTGGATTGAATATATAGAAGTTTCGAACAGGATGCGCGGTCAGCCTTTATAGTTATTTTACTAATCTATATTTTCTGAATTTCTTTTTTATCTTATCATGAAAACGCTTAATTCTCATTGGACAAAAAATATAATAAATTAGAAAATAATACGACATAATGTTAAAATATTCAGATATCTAGGGGGTTCTATGCTATGCTAGTGCTGTAAAATTTCACTGATTGTATAATTAAGATTATTTATGCGGGTAACACTATTCGTCTTTCTAATGATTGGCTTACCTTTTAGTAGCGGAATTAAAATTTCAAATCAGAAACATTAAGGCTCATTTTGGAATGAAGCGGGGGCTTATGGGGATGAAAAAAGAAGTCAAACTATCTGTAGATGAGATATTAAAACAGAAAAGTTTCCAAACTGCAAAAATTGTTGCTGGAAAAAAAGGAGTAACAAGAACTGTAAAATGGGTTCATGTTATGGAAATTACTAATGTAAGTAATCTATTAAACGGAAATGAATTAATACTAACAACTGGTATAGGCTGGAAAGATATCGAAGGATCATTGCTTTCACTTGTAAAGCAGTTAATTGAATGTCAGGTATCTGGACTTTGTGTGGAGTTAGGTGAATATGTGAGTGAAATTTCAAGCGATTTAATCAAATTGGCTGATCGTTTCAATTTCCCGATTATTGTTTTTAATAGAGAAGTAAGGTTTGTTGATATCACTGAAGAAATTCATACATTAATTATTAAAAGAAATTATCAAATGGTAACGGATTTAGAGGAGTATTCACGAAAACTAAATGAAGTTTTGCTTGAAGCAGACCCTAAAATGGCGGTTTTGAATATGTTGCAAAAACAATTACAACTGCCCGTCATTTACTTATCAAATGATGGTCACGATAGTATTGTTTCCAACAAATCAGAAAAGGAAAATCACAGCCTCCTTCGATTAGTTAAAGAAAGCAGTTTAGGGAAAAAGGAATTTATCACACGGCAAAAAATTAATGTATTGAATCAGGATTATGCCGAGTTAATCATTATAGATAAAGCGGATTCGGTAACAGAGTTTGAAAAATTGCTCCTAGACAGAACAGTAACAGCGCTTGCTCAAATAATTTTACGTGAATTATGGACAGAAGAAAGAAGAAAGGCAAAGCAAACGGATTGGATCCAAAAATGGCTGAACGGAGAACACAATGAAGAACAAATAAAGAGATACCTTGAAGAGATTACGCCTGGTATAAAGCTGGAAAGAGCGATTGTAGTTCTCATCAAGGTCGATCTTGATCCTGATGATTCAAACATAACTTATTTAAAACTATTTTTACGTAATATTTTTCAAAATCAGGGATTCCACCTATTACCTGCCATGATGGAAAATTCTCTTGTATTAATTTTGATAGATAATGGGAGTCAAAGTAATTATAAACAAAGAGTTGGTATTGCAATCGAAAGGATAATAAAAACAAAATATTTAACCAAACATTCTTATCCTCACTTACAAATTAGTGTTGGTAAACCCGTTCACCATTTAACGGAAATAAAAAAAAGCTACGAACTTGCAAAAGAGGCCTCTATTATCAGGGAAAAGGTACGAAATGAAAAAACTAGCTATTTTTATGAAGATTTACATATATACAGAATCATTAATGCTGCCTATGATCAAGGAATTTTATATGAATTTGTGTCTGATTATTTAAAGCCTGTAATAATATTTGATCGCCAAAATAACACAAAGCTTATGAATACATTAAGGTTATATTTAAAATTCAATGGTTCAAAAAAAGAAACAGCGAAGCATCTTTTTATTGTGAGGCAAACACTTTATCACCGGCTTGAAAAGTTATATGAGCTAATAGGAGAGGACTTTATGGAACCGCCAAAAAGACAAGCGTTTGAATTAGCGGTTGCGGCTTATGAGTATCTGGATGGTGCTAAGCAAACACCTAAAGAAAAAGACTAGCTGTAAGAAAAAACATCGGATTTTTTCTGAACGTAACGTATTCCTACAAAAATATTTTACATTCTGTCTAATGAAAACGATTTATTCCGTTAATATAATTAGATTAGTAAATTTTCATAATATTCGGATCAAGAGGAGGCAGAATTATGGTTGTAACTAATGAAGTAAAGACACTAAAAAATTTTATTGGCGGTCAATGGACGTTATCAGAAAGTATGAATGTAAGTGAAATCCCAAATCCAGCTACAGGTGAAATTATTGCAAAATTGCCAATCTCCACACGTGAAGATGTTAATCATGCGGTCGCGGTTGCAAATAAAGCATTCCAAACTTGGAAAAAGGTACCAGTTCCTCAACGTGCGCGGATACTCTTTCGTTATCAGCAATTACTGGTTGAAAACTGGGATGAGCTGGCAAGACTAGTTACACTTGAAAATGGTAAGAGTTACAAAGAAGCATATGGAGAGGTGCAGCGCGGAATTGAATGTGTTGAATTCGCTGCCGGTGCCCCTACACTAATGATGGGCGATCAACTTCCTGATATTGCAACTGGTATTGAGTCCGGTATGTACCGTTACCCAATTGGAGTGGTTGGCGGCATTACTCCATTTAACTTCCCAATGATGGTGCCTTGTTGGATGTACCCACTAGCCATCGCTTGCGGAAATACCTTTGTGTTAAAACCGTCTGAACGCACCCCGATTCTGGCCAATCGCTTAGCTGAGTTGTTTAAAGAAGCTGGTCTTCCGGATGGGGTCCTAAATATTGTTCATGGTGGCCATGATGTTGTAAATGGCATCCTTGAACATGAGGATGTAAAAGCTGTTTCTTTTGTTGGTTCACAGCCTGTTGCAGAATATATTTACAAAACAGCTGCAGCGAATGGAAAGAGAGTACAGGCATTGGCTGGAGCGAAAAACCACTCGATTGTTATGCCGGATGCTGACCTGAATAATGCAGTTACCAATATCATTGGAGCTGCCTTTGGATCAGCCGGTGAACGCTGTATGGCTGCATCTGTTATAGTAGCCGTTGGAGAGATAGCGGACGAGTTAGTTAACCGACTAAAACAAAAAGCTGATGAAATTAAAATAGGAAATGGGCTGGATGAAGATGTATTCCTTGGCCCAGTTATTCGTCAAGAACATAAGGAACGGACCATTCAATATATTGAGATCGGGGAAAATGAAGGAGCCCTCCTTGTCCGTGATGGGAGAGAAGAAGGAGAACAGGAAGATGGCTATTTCGTGGGCCCAACCATCTTTGACCATGTGACAACAGATATGAAAATCTGGAAAGATGAGATATTCGCCCCTGTATTGTCAATTGTCCGTGCAGAAACCCTTGAAGAGGCAATTATGATTACAAACCAATCCGAGTTTGCTAACGGTGCATGTCTATATACAGACAGCGCGAGTGTAATTCGCACATTCCGTGAAGAAATTGATGCAGGTATGCTCGGTATAAATTTAGGTGTACCGGCTCCAATGGCATTCTTCCCATTCTCAGGTTATAAAAATTCATTTTACGGTGACCTTCACGCCAACGGCCGCGATGGGGTAGAATTTTATACCCGTAAAAAAATGTTGACCGCTCGTTATTAATAAACAATTATAATGAAATGAGGAAATAAGAATGCTAGCTACGGAACAAGGTAAAGATCTGCAGAAAAAGGATGAGCGTTATATCTGGCACGCAATGAGAGGTTCTGCTCCTGTTTCAGGAAACCTAATTATTAAAGAAGCAAAAGGTGCCTGGGTAGTAGACATTGAAGGGAACAAGTATTTGGATGGATTATCTGGCCTCTGGTGTGTAAATGCCGGTTATGGCAGAAAGGAACTGGCAGAAGCTGCTTATGAGCAGCTTCTAAAAATGCCATACTTTCCAATGGCTCAAAGCCATATTCCTGCCATTAAGTTGGCTGAAAAACTTAACGAATGGCTTGGCGATGACTACGTATTATTTTTCTCAAATAGTGGGTCTGAAGCAAATGAAACAGCATTTAAAATTGCGCGTCAGTACCATCAGCAGAAAGGAGACCATGGACGGTATAAATTCATTTCCCGCTATCGTGCTTATCACGGAAATTCAATGGGAGCTCTTGCAGCAACAGGTCAAGCTGAAAGGAAATATAAATATGAGCCACTAGCTCCGGGCTTTATCCATGTGAACCCACCAGATGTATATCGAAATCCGATTGATGAGCATACCCTTGAAAGCGCTCAGGAAGTTGACAAGGTAATGACATGGGAATTAAGCCAGACTGTAGCAGCCATGATTATGGAGCCAATTATTACAGGGGGCGGTTGCTTAATTCCTCCTCAGAACTATATGAAAAAGGTTAAAGAGATTTGCGAAAAACACGGCGCCCTTCTAATTTGCGACGAAGTAATTTGTGGATTTGGGCGAACAGGTAAACCATTTGGTTTTATGCATTATGATGTAAAGCCGGATATTATTACGATGGCTAAAGGGATCACAAGTGCCTACCTGCCACTTTCTGCTACAGCGGTTAAAAGAGAGATTTATGAGGCTTACAGCGGCAATGAACAATATGATCGCCTCCGCCATGTAAATACATTCGGAGGTAACCCAGCGGCTTGTGCGCTTGCATTAAAGAACCTAGAAATTTTTGAGGATGAAAAACTAATTGAACGCTCACAGTTTTTGGGGGAACGATTATTAAAAGAACTTGAAGAAGTAAAAGATTTACCATTTGTAGGCGATGTTCGAGGAAAAGGACTTCTTATCGGCATTGAGTTGGTTGAGGATAAAGAATCGAAAAAACCGGCAAGTGTTGAAATCCTTAATAAAGTAATAAGTGCCTGCAAGGAGAGAAAACTAATTATTGGCAAAAATGGGGACACTGTTGCAGGCTACAATAACATCTTGCAACTTGCTCCTCCTCTAAGTATTACTGAAGACGACTTCACCTTTATCGTCAAAACACTGAAAGAAAGCTTACGTTCTATTTAAATTAAAGCTATTTTAATAAATAGTTAGGGAGGTACATTATCGATATTTCGACTATGAGCCTCCCTTTTTTGTGTATAATAATATCCATGCACCAAATTCTTGATTAAAATCAGGGACGGTTGTCTATGAATCTTAAATCGACCTATTCAATCCACTTTTTGTAAAGCGCGTCGAATTTACCCTGTAGCTTCATTTCATCCATCCACATTTCCAGATAACTAGCATAAATGAAATCACCGCGCGGGATCATATAGCCCTTTTCACTGTTGGTGAAAGGCTTGTCAGTTAAAGCGGCATATAGTCTTTCATCTTTTCTGGCATATAGCATTGCTTCCACAGTGTCTGTGATCATAACATCATAAGTTCCATCCGCAACCAAACCTGGGATATCCAGGTTGTTTTGAACAACGGTTACGTTAGCATTACTCAGATATTGACGGACAAACGATTCATTTGTTCCACCTGGATTTACGCCAATACGCACGGAAGGTTTGTTGATATCTTCAATTGTAAGGTATTTATCTTTGTCTTCCGCACGTATCAAAGGTACCTTACCGAAAGAAATGTAACCTTGGGATACATAAGCGTTTTTTTGTCTGGCTGTATTTCGAGTTACGCCTCCGACAGCGATATCAAATTTATCTGCCTGCAGGTCTTTCAACATGTCAGGCCATGTAGTTGAAACAAACTGTACCTCCACGCCAAGATCTTTGCCAAGTTCTTTGGCAGCGTCTACGTCATAGCCTTCGTACTCATTTGTCTTAGGGTTCAAATATGTAAAAGGCTTGTAGTCCCCTGTCATACCTATCCGAATGTATCCTCTCTCGATAATTTCATCTAACTGCGTAGCCGCAGCGTTTTTCTGATAGCCTGGTGCATTTTTCGATGCGGATTCGGCCGATACGTTTGGTGTGGAAATCAAATCGTGACCGACATACCCAGTACCTACCAAGGATATACTGATAATTCCAGCCAATAAAACTTTCCTCCAATTCTTAAACACGTACTTCCCTCCATTTTTTATAGTTAGTTTTTTTTTATTCAATATCGTCTATTAACTTCCTAGAAATACGACAAAACAAATAGAATACCCTTCAAAAATCAAAAACTTAACCAAATATTACAATTTCATCAATTGGTCAGTGGTTTTTTTAATAAGTGATTTGTCTCCTATCAAAATAAAGGTTCTAAGTACACTGCCTTTAAAGATCAATGTCCAGATAGTCAAAATAATCCGTTCGCTAAAGTACACTCGGTTTTTTCAGAATCATGGCTGCTGATCATTTCGCTTAACTCTGCAGGTACAATTTGCCAGGATACCCCAAACTGATCCTTAAGCCAGCCGCAAGCCTGTGCCTTTACATCCCCGCCTTCAGAAAGCTTTTCCCAATAGTAGTCTATTTCTTCTTGATTCTCACAATTGACTATAAATGAAATTGCCTCGTTAAACCTGAATTTTGGCCCGCCATTAAGAGCAGTAAACTCCTGTCCTTCCAGCTGAAATTTCACAGTCATAACCTTTCCCTCTGTCATGCCGCTAAGTTCGTGCCTTTCATTTCCATAGCGGGTTATCTTGCTGATAGCTGAGTTCTTAAAAATAGAAGTATAAAAGTTTGCTGCCTCTTCGGCTTCTGTATTGAACCATAGGTTTGGTGTGATTTTTTGGATTTTATGCTTCATGCCATCAACTCCTGTTTAGATGCTCTTCACCTTCATTTTAGCTTAATTTTGAGTTTGATATTTAAAGTAATTACTATTTGCCTAATAGTCAATAAAGCCTGTCACTCTTAGCGACAGGCATAACTCATTATCCCAGGAAACGATGATACAGATTCTTCGCCCCGATAATGTCTCTTACCCCGTGAATCAGCACTCTTCCATCCTTAAATACAACCACTCTGGCCTGATCGATCGAAAATGAGAGCAAATAAGGATTGCTCTCTACATTGATACCTTGAGAGACCAGGGATTTTTCCAGATAAGCAACATCCATATCTTGAAGGACTGAAGGCCGGATTTGAACGGTATCCCTCCCGCAAAGCAGGGCTGTTTTTGTCTGATTTCTGTAGTCCAGGAAGGGATAAACTGGATCAGTCCCGCACGATAAGCACTGCGGATTCTTTAATGTAGAAACATTAACAGAACTAAAATGATTTTTCCATACATCAAAAGAAACAAGTGTCCCGCGTAAGGATTCAAAGCCTTCTGCCAATATCTTTAATGCTTCAGCAGACTGGTGAGCCGCAGCCATTTGAATAGCAGGCTGAATAACACCAGCCGTATCGCAGGTAATTCCCCCCAATGGCAATTTGTCCATCAGGCAATTCAGGCACGGTGTCACCCCAGGCAAGATGGTATAGCTTAAACCATAGCTCCCCACACAGCCTCCATATATCCAGGGAATCCAGTGCTTTTGAGATATATCATTGATCAGAAAGCGAATGTCAAAATTATCTGTTGAGTCAATGATTAAATCAACACCCTTAACCAGCTCTTCAATTTCCTGTACTCCTACATCCATAACCCGGGGGATAACTTGCACCTCAGAATTGATGACTTTTAGGCGGTTAGCCGCCGCTATCGCCTTTGGCACTTTTCGTGCAGCATCCTCTTCACAATAAAGCTGCTGGCGCTGCAGGTTGCTCCACTCCACATAATCCCGGTCGGCAATGGTTAATTTGCCGACACCTGCCCTTGTGAGGGTTTCTGCATTCGCAGCCCCTAATGCACCAGCCCCTACAATCAAAGCGTGTTTTTCCCTCAGCTTTTTCTGTCCCTCTTTGCCAATCGGAGGAAATAACATCTGGCGGGAGTATCGCTCATTCAACTAAAAATCATTCCTTCCGCCGGGCTGCTTGCTGACGCATAACGTTTTTGGGGCATCCGGCCTGCTTCATAGCCCAGCCTCCCTGCTTCAATGGCGAGTTTCATTGCTTTTGCCATTTTAACAGGATCATCGGCAGAGGAGACAGCCGTATTTAATAACACTCCATCTGCTCCCAGCCCCATTGCCAATGCCGCATCTGCCGGGCTTCCAATTCCAGCATCCACAATAATCGGCACAGTTGCCTGCTCTGTAATAAATTGAAGATTAATAGGATTAATGATTCCCTGCCCTGAACCAATTGGAGAAGCACATGGCATGACCGCATGGCAGCCTAGTTCTTCAAGTTTTCGAGCAAGGACGACATCATCAGAAGTGTAGGGCAGAACAATAAAACCCTCGTCTAATAGAATCTCCGCTGCTTTTATTGTTTCTATTGGATCAGGAAGAAGCGTTTTGCTGCATCCAATAACCTCAACTTTAATCATGTCGCAGAGCCCGGAAGCTTTGGATAACCTTGCTATTCGGACAGCCTCCTCAGCTGTACTTGCTCCTGCCGTATTAGGGAGTAATTTATATTTCTTTAAATCCAGCTTTTCCAAAAAGTTGGGCTGGCCCGCTTCAAAAATGTTCATACGGCGTACAGCAAAGGTAAGCACCTCTGTTGCCGAAGCTTCTACAGCTTCCCTTTGCACATCAAAGCTTGGATATTTCCCTGTTCCCAGCAGCAGCCTGGAGTTAAATTCATAAGGTCCAATTTTCAACAAATCATCCGCCTCCTACAAAGTGTACAATTTCGATTCGATCCCCATCTGTCAGAATGGTTTCAGCATGCGTGGATTTATCCAAAATATGCTGGTTTAGTTCAACAATGACTACCTTTTGCTCCAAATTGAAATGCTCGAGCAGAAGGGAAACGCGATTAACTGTGTCCGGAAGCTCCATAGCATCTCCGTTAATGACAACTTTCATAAAAGCACCCCATTTGACGTATGGACTAAAGATTCAAGGCGGGAAAGCTCAAACGGATTTGGCTGCTCCGTTTTTCCTTCGAGGATGTCTGCCATCAGTACGCCTGTTGCCGGGGCAAGGAGGATTCCATTCCGAAAATGGCCGGCCGCAATATATAACCCTCTATAAACAGGATGTTCTCCTAAAAAAGGCTGGCCATCAGCCGATTGCGGACGAATTCCTGTCCAGGCCCGCTCCCATTCAGCCTTCGCTATATCCGGAACAAGGTTTTGCGCCTTTTCCATCAGCGTGGATATCCCCTCAAGGGTCACCTTCTCATCAAATGAATTGACCTTAACGGTCGCTCCAACTACTAATCTCCCAGATTGCTTCGGAACGATATAGCATCCATGTGAAAAGATCGTCCCTTGTACAAGCGGTTTTTCAGGTATCACCGAGAAGCACTCGCCTTTAACCGGAATAATGGGCAGCGAAAGGCCCGCTCTTTCAAGAACCTCCCTGCTCCAGGCCCCGGAAGCCACGATAACGGATTCTGCCAGGAATTCTCCCTGGCTGGTTTTGACCCCATGAACCTTTTCATCTTTTAAAATAAAATCTGATACGTGTGTATACTCATAAATTTCTGCACCGAGGGCCATTGAAGCTTTTGCAAAGGCAAGGGACAATTCATATGCCTGAACCTGTCCGTCATTCGGTATATACATGGCACCCAGCAATTTGTTTGATACGGATGGCTCACGTTTAATCAGGTCATCAATCGAAAACCATTCGGCCTGCTCACCCGCTTTTTGCTGGCTTTCTATCAATCTTTTTAATGTCTGCTCCTCCTCTTTATTAGCCGCCACTTTATATACACCCTTATTTTGATAGCCAATATGCACTTGTGATAAATCTTCCAGTTCAGGAATCAGGATCCGGTACATGGAGCGGCTTTTGCATGCCAGCTGAAATAGCGGGCCGTCTTCTGCCAGTTCCGTTTGGGCTCCTAAAATTCCAGCTGCCGCTCCGGAAGCCTTGCCGGCTATTTTACCCTTATCCAAAACGGCCACTTTATACCCTCTTTTAGCCAATTGAAAAGCAATGGAGCTTCCGTTAATGCCACCGCCAACTATAACGGCGTCATAAATTTTCCTCATTTTTCCCCCTCCTCATTTAACTTTTTTGAAAAGAGCTTCGCTGCCTCTGCAGGGTCCTTTGCCTGCAAAATCCCTGACATTACAGCAATGCCATCTGCCCCCGCCTCCAAGACCTCAGGGACTTTCTCTGGTTTAATGCCTCCAATTGCCATTACCGGAATTTCTACTGCCTTTTTAAGAGCCTCCAGTGACCCAGTGCCCCTTGGCGGGATTCCCTTCTTGGAGTCGGTTTCAAATATGTGCCCAAACAGGATATAATCAGCCCCCTGTTTTGCAGCCTCTTCTGCTTCTTCAGGAGAATGTACGGAACATCCGATGGGCATATCTAGAAAATGCGTTTTGACAACACGGACTGGAAGGCTGTGAAAAGCAAGATGGACACCTGTTTTACATGCCCATGCAACATCCACCCGATCATTTATAACAATTTTATGAATGGGGATTCCCTCATTACAAAGCAGCTTAACTCCTTCATATAGCTCCCTTGAGGTTCGATGCTTTTCCCTCAAGTGGAACCTGTCTGCAAAGGGTTCCACTTCACCTGCTATCTCAGCAAAAGCCTCTAGAGATAGCTTTCCATCTGATATAACATGCAGCTGTTTCCTCATAGCGATAACTCCCCTGTTTTTTTATGCTTTTAGCAAATTAAAAACCACCTTCTAAATAGAAAGTGGCTGTACGGGGCTTATGAATATAGCCCCGATACTCCACTTCCCTACGCTGGTATGCCAGATCAGGTTCCAAGGGTTTTAAAGCTTTTGCTTTAATCTCAGCCTGCAAACGGCACCCCCAGCAGATATAATTACTATTAAATTACTAAAATACTATTTTTACTGATAAATACTTCCCCCGGTTTTTTTAAATTCCTCAGCTTTTTCTTCCAAGCCCTTCTGTATCGCTTCGTCCGTGTCAAGCTTATTCTCTTTTGCATAATTCCGGATATCCTGCGAAATTCTCATGCTGCAGAATTTTGGCCCGCACATGGAACAGAAGTGAGCTGTTTTAGCCCCTTCAGCCGGCAATGTCTCATCATGGTATTCCAATGCGCGTTCAGGATCAAGCGACAGATTGAATTGATCCCTCCAGCGGAATTCAAACCGGGCTTTTGACAGGGCATCATCTCTTTTTTGTGCTCCCGGGTGGCCCTTTGCCAGATCTGCAGCATGCGCTGCAATTTTATAAGTAATGACACCCTCGCGTACATCATCTCTATTTGGCAAACCCAAATGTTCTTTAGGAGTAACATAGCAAAGCATTGCCGTACCATACCAGCCTATCATGGCAGCCCCGATTGCAGAGGTAATGTGGTCATATCCTGGAGCTATATCTGTTGTTAGGGGCCCAAGTGTATAAAATGGCGCTTCCTTGCAGATCTCCAATTGTTTATCCATATTCTCTTTAATTAAATGCATTGGAACATGGCCAGGTCCCTCCACCATTACCTGTACATCGTGTTCCCATGCAATTTTCGTCAACTCCCCAAGTGTCTCGAGCTCTGCAAATTGAGCCTCGTCATTGGCATCTGCAATCGATCCCGGGCGCAGCCCATCCCCGAGTGAGAAGGCCACATCATAGGCTTTCATGATCTCGCAGATTTCTTCAAAATGTGTATATAAAAAGTTTTCTTTATGATGATGCAAACACCATTGGGCCATAATGGATCCGCCCCTCGATACAATTCCGGTTAAGCGTTTTGCCGACAGCGGAACATACCTCAAAAGGACACCTGCATGAATGGTAAAGTAGTCAACCCCCTGCTCAGCTTGTTCGATTAAGGTATCTCTGTAAACTTCCCACGTAAGATCCTCGGCAATGCCATTAACCTTTTCAAGTGCCTGATAAATGGGAACGGTGCCGACCGGAACGGCAGAGTTCCTGATAATCCATTCACGTGTGGTATGAATATTTTTGCCTGTAGATAGATCCATGATCGTGTCTGCTCCCCATCGAGTAGCCCAGGTCATTTTTTCTACCTCTTCCTCAATAGAGGATGAAACAGCAGAATTTCCAATGTTCGCATTAATTTTTACGTGGAAATTCCTTCCGATGATCATCGGCTCTGTCTCAGGATGATTGATATTGGAAGGAATGATTGCCCGCCCTCTTGCTACTTCAGACCGCACAAATTCCGGATCCATATTTTCCCGAATGGCTATATACTCCATCTCAGGAGTAATGATCCCCTTTTTTGCATAGTGAAGCTGGGTAACATTCTTTCCTTTTTTTGCTCTCAATGGCTTGCGGGATAAGCCAGGAAAAACTTTATGATTAGCACGCGGATCATGTTCATCGCGGTACCCATTATCCTCGGGCTTTATTTTCCGCCCATCATACTCTTCAACATCCCCGCGTTCATGAATCCACCGGCTTCTCAGAGCAGGAAGCCCTTTTTTTAGATCTGCCGTATATTGAGGATCCGTATAAGGTCCGCTCGTATCATATACTCGAACCGGCTCATTGATTTCCTCTCCAAAAGTTCCGGAAGTGGGACTTAACTCTATCTCACGCATTGGAACCTTTATATCAGGCCTGGATCCCTCCACATAGACTTTTTTGCTGCCAGTAAAGCACGACATAATGGAAATGCTCTTTTGATTTAATGAACTTGCCGTCATTGATCATCTCTCCCTTATAAAAATATAAGGACGAGACCTGGAACCAAGGAAGTGCCAGATATGTAAAAAAGCCGGTCCACATAAAGATGGACCGGCTTAACCGAAGATGTCTTTGCACAAAGAAATTTTTGCACATTCTAACTTCCCCACGCTGGTATGATCCAGATCAGGTCCAAAGAGTCAAGAAACTTTAGCGCGTTTCTTTCTCAGCCCAAGCTATTGGGCACCCCTAGTTATTGCTATTAAATTCAATTTTAGTATACAGAATTGCGGAAACAAATGAAAGGAATTATTTCAGAATTCTGTCAGATGAAAAATTTTGCCTTTATTCTGCTCCTTACCCCGTTTTCCTTAATTCAATTTTTTTACTTCTGAATGAATATCAAAAACGCCTGTCAGCGGCAGACGTTTTCCGTGAATTATGCGGGTTAGTTCCCCTCAGACTCCTCATCATTCATATCCATATCACTTTCATCCATACTCTCTTCATCTTGTGGTGATTCTTCATTCATGCCGGGCTCCTCCATATCAGATTCTTCTGATGTGCCAGGATCCTGCATTTCATTATCTTCATTATTGTTTTCTTCCATCTGATTATCTTCCAATTCCACATCTTCCGTTTCCGGCGGCGGATCCTGTTCATCCGTTCCGCATCCTGCCAACAATAATCCTGCACTCAATGGAACTGATAGCCATAGCTTCTTATAATTCATGTATTGTCATCTCCTTTTGCAGTATTATGTTTCTTTAAGACCTTACCCTTTTAGCAGGAGGCCAAACTTTTCTGATCCTTAATAGCCCACCATCCGATTAAATCCCTGATATCTGCAAATACTATCCCTGCCACAAATACTGGAGGATGAATGATGAGAGTACTTTTCACCCTTATTTTATTTAGCTTCCTGGGAATGCCTCTATTCAGCGGACAGCCTGCAGAAAAAGAACAAGGGAATCAGCAGGGTCTTTCGGAAGAATATCACGGCCATGTTGAAGAACGTACAGAAGCACCATACAAGCAAATTCAATTGCTGGGCATTAATGATTTCCATGGGCAGCTGAATGTCACTCGGCAGGTTAACGGCAGACCGGCAGGACGCGCTGATTACCTCGCTGCCTATTTGCGGCAGCGTGCTTCTGAAAATAAAAACACCCTTTTGCTGCATGCTGGCGACATGATTGGAGCTAGCCCGCCAGTATCCGCTCTTCTGCGGGATGAACCGACTATTGAATTTTTGAATAAGATGGGGTTTGATATCGGAACTATCGGTAATCATGAATTTGATCGAGGATCTGATGAACTGCTTCGCCTGCTAAGTGGCAGCAGCCCTTCAGCGGCAAAAGTTTATTCCGGTTCCCATTTCCCATGGATTGCAGCCAATGTCATCAGTCAAAAGTCAGGCAAGCCCTTTCTTCCTCCATATAAAATAGTAAACGTTAGCGGGATCCCAATTGGATTTATCGGAGTCATCACGAAAGAAACATCGGCTATTACCGCGCCAAACAGTGTGAAAGATCTGATCTTCACCGATGAAGCTGAAGCCATCAACAAGTATGCCCGAGAACTTAAAAAACAAGGAGTAAGAGCCATTGTGGTACTAGCGCATGTTCCTGGAAAATCAGAACCAAATGGTGAGCATGCAAGAGGCCCGTTAATAGAGTTGGCCCATCAGGCGGATGACGAAGTGGACATTATTTTCGGAGGCCATAGTCATGCCTATCTGAACAGTGTGGTAGATGGAAAGCTTCTTGTGCAGGCCTACTCATATGGCACTGCCTTTTCTGATGTAGATATAGAAATAGATCCCCAGACAAAGGATATTGTCCGCAAACACGCTGAAATTGTGAATGTTTTTCAAGAGAATATCCAGCCCGCAAGCGACATAACCAGGATGATCGAGAGCTATGAAAGAAAAGTTGAACCCTCGGTGAACAGATATATTGGCACTGCTGCCATTCCAATCACAGCCGAACAAAACAGAAGCGGTGAATCAGCCCTGGGCAATCTTATTGCCGATTCCCAGCGGGCAGTGATGAACACAGATTTCGCTTTCATCAATCCGGGAGGAATCCGGGCAAACATTGACGCCGGCAGAGTTACATGGGGAAACTTATATGTCGTCCTCCCCTTCAGCAATCACCTTGTCAAAATGAACCTAACAGGCAGCCAAATTCGTGATGTCCTTAATCAGCAATGGCAGCCAAATTCAACAAGAATTCTTCAGATTTCCGGCTTCTCTTATTCCTGGTATGACAGCCAGCCTTCCGGTGAAAAAGTAAAAGATATTTATCTTCCTGACGGAACAAAATTGGATTCGGACAAGATCTATTCGGTCACTGTAAATACCTATCTCGCTGATGGCGGAGACAATTTTACAGTATTCCGAAAAGGGACGAACAGAGTGACCGGACCAAGTGATATAGATGCACTAGTGGACTATATACAGAATTCAGCACAGCCATTCAGCTCCGCGATTGAGGGACGCATAAAAAGAATAGACTGAAAAAGGACAGCTCGGGGACTGTCCTTTTTTCTTGTTCATTTAATACTAACAGCAGGATCGACATCATATCCTTCTATTAGGATCAGAAAGAAAGGAATAGGATAATGAAAAAGTATATTTATTTTCTCATGCTGTTCGGCGTCTTTTTTCCATTTTTTCATAAGACAGCCATTGTTTTTGAAAACTGGAGATTGTGTACAAATACATCCAAATTGATAGGGATCCAGCTTTATGGACTGGATTCAATGAGAAACCTTCTAATATCATCACTGGCGGCCCTGGTTGCTTTCTTTTTCACCCAGCTATTTATTGTGTGGGACAAAAAACATAAAAGTTCTTAAACATATGAATTGAAGCCTATTCATAAACCGTAAATTGCGGTTTAGTCGGATGGTCAATGACAAGAGCATCATTTGGAAATTTTAAGAGCTTTTTATACAAAACAAGGTCTCCAAAACATCCAACTGTCAATATCGCCCCTAATATCGATAATCCAGGCATATTCAGTACAATTCCAAGAACAAGGGGCAATAAGCCAGTCGGAATGAATGGCAGCATTAAAACCTTTTTCATTTGCTGAACCGTCACTGGCTGTTTAGCATGAGCATAGGCCACACCCAATTTCAAATTGACTCCCCAGGACATTTCGCTCCATGGGACACCGCCAATATAGCGGAAACCTGCCAAATGGATGGCTTCATGCAAGATAACGATAACGGCCATACCAGCTAAAAATAATAGCATACCTATAAGATCAAAAGACATTTCTCCTCCGCCATATATTACGGCATGTAAAAAGAGCACCCCAAATACCAGCGCAATCGTTGCTATGAATAAATAAACCTGCAATTTCTTCATTGAAATGGAAACAACCGTTTGTTTTTTATTTTCCAAATTTTCACCCCGCGAGGAATTGGTCGATTACCTATATTTACGGATCACAAACAGCAAAGTTTCAAAAAATGGCTATTGCCGGCAGCTCCCCATTGCCTTTAGCCCTCCGCTTCTAATGCATTACCTTTACCTTGAAGCTTCAGCTGAATAAAACCAAAAATGGACGAAATGATTAATAATATTCCTGATAAAATGTAAATAAGCCGAACACCGATTAGATCAGTTAAGACCCCTATGCCCAAAATGGAGAAAACGAAAATCAATTCGTTTAAGACAGATTTAGCAGCAAGAATTTTCGTGAGCATTGTTTCATCTGCACTATTTTGATACATAGTGGTTTGCGCAAGATCCCGCAGCTGATAGGCAGGTCCCATCAATATTACAAATAGCAGCGCTAAGAAAGGATTCGAAATAAAACCATACCCCAAGGTAAGAATCCCGAAAGCACTGGATCCAATCAGCATAAAAATAATCAAACGGCCTTGCAGTAAATAAGAAAGCCGATAAATGAGGATTCCTCCAGCAATAGTGCCTAAGTAATATCCTCCGTTGATATAGCCCCACCAAGACTCCCCCTTTCCAAGGGCATCCTCCACATAGGTTAACGTAACTGCACCAATCCAAATCGTTCCTGCCCAAGCTTCTATTAAATCCATTAGGATCAGGACTCGAAGCCCTTTATCCTGGAAGAGTAATTTCCAGCCAGCCGTTAGACTGGACAGCATCCGGAAGTTTGAGTTCACAGCAGGTGATTCGCTTTTTTTTATCAAAAACAAGCTTAGAATAGAAATAACAAGCAGAATGAGCGTAATGATCAATGTGGATTGTTTGCCAAGGAAAGCTAACAGGATACCGCCAAAGGTCCACCCTGCAAACAAGAAAGTCTGGTCAACACTTGAGAGCAGGCTATTCGCTTTGACTCTTTGCTTTTTAGGAACAACAGCTTTTACCATGGACATTTTAATAGGCGAGAAAAAGCCATTGAAAAAGGATATAAGGGCCAACACTAAGAAAATAGCCATTAACATAAAATCCTTCATTTGCTGCAAGAATAATATCATTAATCCAGCAATCAGAACGATCTGGCTTATCTGGGAAAACTTCAATAGATTTACTGGCTGAAATCTATCCGAAATGGATGGAAGCAGTATATTACTGATCATTCTCGATATTACACTAATCAATGTGACGGCTGCAGAAAGTGCTGTGCTCCCTGTTTCATTATACAAATGCAGCACAACAGCCATCGTGTACAGGGCAAACCCAAGATTCGTTGCTGTCTGGCTTACTAGAAGAGCGTAAAATGAACGATTCATCACTATCCCCCTATCTAAAGTCGTTGCAAACCGGCATGATTTCTATAAAGTTAAGCTCTTAATCTAATATTGAAAATCTATCATTTAGCTTAACATATTGAAAAATGCCTGCAGCAGCCAGCTCGGTAATATGTTCTAACAATATAGATCATGGTAGCTTGTTCCTATTTTTCAGAAAAACATATCACGATTTTCATGAATGTCTGTATAATCAACTTAAACTATTAATAGAAAGGAGCTCAACAGAAAACGTGCTTTACATATGGGATATCGAAAAGATTATAAAAAACACCTTGGATGGGTTCCAATTGGATATTAACTATGAGTTCTGCAATACACTTACTGCACCCATGAGCTACAATGTCTCAACGAATACAATTAAATTTAACTACCTGAAAGTGAACGGCTACATTGCAAAAATTAATTTTAAAATTAAAGAAACAGATGAGAACCTGGTTAAATTAATGCTATTCCATGAAATCGGGTATTATCTGGACTTCAAGAAAAACAAACATGACATAAGAACGCTACTGTACGGAGAAGATGACGAAAAAGAACAGCTCATGTCTGAAATAGAAAAAAACTCATGGGATTATGGAAGAAAAATAGTACCTGAACAACTGGTAAATTCCTATGATCATTTACGGGAATTGGATAAAATGTTCAGCTAGAAAAAGAAATGCGCCTCATTAAGAGACGCATTTCTTTATTAATTCGGTTCCACATGGACGTGAACATCATAAACCCCATAATCCCTCATCATCACTTTCTCCACATGTGTCGCAATATCATGGGCTTCCTTAATATCAAGCTTGGAATTAACCAAAATGACCACATCGATCACTTCATTGTTTCCATAGCTTCTGCCTTTAATATCTTTAATGCCTTTTACCCCGTCTACATTTTTGATGACATCCTGATAATGCTTAATCTTTTTTTCATCAAATCCATCAGAAAGCTCATGGGAGGCTTGTACAAAAATATCCCAAGCCGTTTTGCATATTAAAAACCCGACAACTATGGCTGTTAATGGATCAAGCCAAGGCATGTTCAGCTGCGAACCAAAAATTCCGACGGCAGTGCCTATACTCACCCATGCGTCTGAAATATTGTCCTTTGCCGCTGCCATTACGGCCTTGCTGTTAATTTTAATAGCTAATTTTTTATTATATCGGTATACAAAGTACATTGCAGCTCCAGAAAAAACTCCCGTATATGCCGCAATTATATCAGGAGATTCATTAACCCCATCAAACATGGATGAAACAGCATTAAGCAGAACTTGAAGACCTACTGCAGCCATAATGAAGGATGCTACCATGGAAGCAATGGTTTCACTCTTCCAATGGCCATACCCATGATTTTTATCCGGCGGACGCTGAGAAATCCTCAGCCCTATAAGCACTGCAATTGAAGCAATTATATCTGTTGTATTATTCAATCCATCCGCTTTCAAAGCAGCAGAGTCACTCACATATCCAATTGTTAATTTTAGTACAGAAAGACATATATAAGCTGCAATACTAATAAAAGCAGCACGCTCGCCTAACTTAAGGTTATGATACTTTTCCTCTTCCATGCCCCAGCCTCCTACTTTACCCTTGATTATATTACCAGGCGGAATTCGGGTGGGTCTAGAGCAATCTTTTTGTCTTTTATTAAATAAATAAGCAAAGTGCAATTAAGTTGTACTAGTGAAAATTTAAGCCAGCCCCATAAAAGGCTGGCTTGATTTGAATCATCTTAATGTGCATAAAGAAGAAACAGAATTTGTACAGCATGAAAGAAACAGCCCATCTTCCAAGCAAAACTATGCCTTCTTAAGACTCGCCTCAAACAAATCGATAATTTCCAAAAATCTCTCAGCTTCTCTAAACGTATGGTCAGCCAGAAGAGGATGAATATTGCTTTTGATCCGGCATGCCTCTATTAATTCTCTGGCTGTTTTCTTAAAGTCCCTTAACGAAGCAACTGATATTTTATTCTCATTTAAAAAATGGCTAAGTATTGGTTTCGTTTCTGATTCAGGCTGCATAGAGTCAAGATCAACAGCTTGAAAGACCAATTGGTCAAAATCATGGCTAAACTCTCTTGCCTGTTCTACCAGCTTTCTTTCCGAAGGATCTAGTAAATGGCCAATAAACTTAGCATGGTCAGCCATGATCCTTAGAAAGAAGACATTTTCTTCTATAATGGCTTCCGGTTTTGGTGCGAGTATCCCTGAGTTGAGGTCTTTTAATCGATTTGCAAAGTATGCAGCTTCTCTGCTGATATGGTCAATTAATAAAGGAAAATTATTTGAACGGATTTCGCATCTTAATGTCAGCCCCAGCACTTTCCTCTTATAGCTCCAGATGGCAGCAGCTGCTTGATAAACCTCGTTATTAAATGCTTGAACCTGTCTAAGTTCTGAGTTGATTGTAAATCTGGCCAGCTTTTCCTCGATTCTTTCAAATAGAGCGATAAATTGCTGTGCTTCGGCAATTAATTGTTTCTGTTCATAGGTAAACCCCAAACTTAAAAATAGTGCATGTTCTTTCATAATCCTGGACCAAAATTTAATCTCATCCAGCGATCTAACGACTATTGGATCCGCCATGTCATCCCCTCCCCAATTACTCACTCCTTCTCATATATATTTATGATTTCCTGCCATTATTCTATTTTATTGAAGCTGATAAACAAGCTGATAAATGTAAAAACTGCTCCCAAGAACGGCAGCAGTCATTCTTTTACTCATATTTTGAAAAATCCATAACATAGCTATAAATCAAGTATACAACCATGGCAAACGCGGTTGAAATAAAGCCCCAGCCCAGCGTAATCTGCTCGATGACCAAATAGTTATTGCAAAGCTGTACAGGGGACCAGATATATAGCCATCCCAGAGCTAAAAATAAGATAGTAAAGAAAATAATGAGAGCATGCTTCCAAAATGAACTTAGCTTTGGCCAGCTGTCCCGCAATGGCACACCGGCCAAAAATGGAAGGGAGATAAATTTAAAGACTTCTACACTCGTAAGCGTCAATGCTTCATCCATTGTCCTTGGCAGAGACCAATACACCATAATGATTGAAAACAGCAATATACCCGGCACTCCGTTTTCATTCCATTTTGAGAAAAATCCCGTGAAGCGATTCTGAAAGAACTTTGCCATGAATATGCCAGAGATCACCAGTAAAGGCATTTGCATATGCATATGGGTAATCATGATGGACTCCAGAAAATCAGCTGCAGGCGGGAGCATCAATCCAAGAAGCAGGAGTAATCCGTAAACTGATGACTTCATCATTCTTTCCCTCCGCTCTCGAGAATCTCCGTCACCCGTTCAGCCGCTGCTTCTATTAAGGTGTAATCCATGACTTCAACTAAGTGTCCTTTTGGATTCACCAGATAAAAGGCAGAGTTATGGGCAAAATTTCCGTATTCATCAGGAATGACTATGACACCAAATCGATCAAGCAAAGATTTAAGCTCCTGCTGTTTCGGTATCCTCGCCATTCTCCACGTTTCCCCGTCACTGCCAAAAGCCTTGCGGTAAGTATCCAATGTTTCCGGAGTATCCCGCTTTGGATCAAAACTAATGCTCAGGAATTGAATATCATGGCCAATATACTCTTCTGGAATCCGTTTATATACTTCAGACATATTAACCTCCAGTTCAGGACAAACAGTACCGCATGAAGTATATAAAAAGGTAATAAACACATACTTCCCTTCAAATTCTGTGAAAGAATAGGTCCTCCCGTTATTATCTTCAAGTGTTACATCCGGGAACTGAGGCTTTTCATCCATTAACTGATTAACCCTGGCTTTTTCAGCAGTGAAAGCCTGAAAGCCATCTGTGCCAATGTAAAAAAGGAGCACGCCAAACACCAGTACAGCCAAGCTGGAAAAAGCCGTTTTATTTTTTGGAAACATGATTCATCACTTCCTTTTAAAAGAAAGAGACAGCCCTGCATCCGAGCTATCTCTCTTTCCTTACCAGGTTTTATAAGGAGGTGAACCTGGAGGAGCATTGACAATAAAATCGACCAATGGAATGACATAAGCCATGCCGACAAGGACAATCATACACACAATCCATAATCCCCAGCGCTCTGTCCATCTAGGTGTTGGCGCTTCATCCTCTTCCACTTCCGCAACAGGGAATTCTGTGTTTCCTTTTGGCGCAAAGAACATGAGGTAGAATACAGCATATACCTGCATAAGTACACCGATCATCAGAAGGGTACCACCGATAGCCAGGAAGAACAGATAAGGATCCCAGCTTAAAGCAGTTGCATTGTCAAAGTATGTTGAATAAGAAGTTCTTCTTGGAGAACCCAGCAGACCCACCCAGTGCATCGCACCGGACATGATGATCATACCGAGCGTCCATATGATCGTTTGTATAACCCCAAGTTTATTAATCTGCGGTGTCAGCATTCTTTTTGATACATAAGGAATAAGCCAGTAGCTGATACCGAAGAACGTCATGACCACAGACATGCCAAGTGTTAAGTGGAAATGACCGACAATCCACATTGTGTTATGAACTACCTGGTTCAATTGGTTTGTGCTTTGTACTATTCCGCCGGCTCCGGCAGGAATAAAAGCAGCCATCGCGATAAATGGCGCGAGGAATCGAACATCTCCCCAAGGAAGTTTCTTATACCAGCCGACAAGACCTCTTCCGCCTTTCTTTCTCGCTGTACGCTCAAATACTGCAAACATAGCATAAGCAGTCATTAATGAAGGGAAGCCAATTGCCAAACTCATAAACACGTGCATGTATTTCACAGGTTCAGAAATACCAGGATCAATAATCTGATGATGGAAGCCGCCGGTAATATTCATAATTACAAGTGCAATAACCACAATTCTTGTTAAAAGGTCATTCCACCTACGGCCGCCAATAATCTTCGGCACTATGACATACCAGGCAGAGACCGCTGTTAAATACCAGATGTTTACCAGCGTATGGCCGAACGCCCAGAACAGCGTGCGTGCAACCATGACATTTATTGTCTCCACCCATCCAAAAGCCCAAGGGATAATGGTAAAAACCTCAATGGCTACAGGTATGCTTCCAAAGAATAAGAGAACAAATACACCGGTTGCAAAGAAAGAAAGAATAGGGATATGCTGGCCGGGATTCCTCTTTCGCCAGCTAGCCACATTAATAAAGGCACCAAAGGCGCACATCCATACACCCAATACAATGAAGACTAAACCGATATAGAAAATGGGTGAAGCAGCCATTGGCGGATAGAACGTATACATAACAGATGCTTCATTCATTAAAATCGGAATCACAGCTAGGACAAATCCGAAAATCTTCATCCAGAAGCCGATCCAAGCCATCTTTCTTACCTTAGGAAGCAGGCCTCCCAGAGTATGAGATAATCCAGCATAAAAGTAACCAATTGTGAAGAAAGCCGACAGTACGACTACCAGCAGCAGACCGTGAGCTGTAAGAACCTGATAATAGTTCAGCCATGCCGGCAATTCCAGCATTCCAGCCCGATTCAGCCCTTGCAATAGTCCAAGTATTCCGCCAAGCAGGATGGCTAAGAAAGCAACAGATAAATATGATTTCGTTATTTTTGCATCCTCCAGGCTAATTCCCATAACTTTATTTGCTTTATCCTTAAATGCTTGTGTTTTTCCTGTTTGCTTAATAACTGTTTCCACTGTTTATCCCCCCTTTATTTCACCGTAATGGTGGTGCTCATCATCTGATGACCCGCACCGCAGTACTCATTGCAAAGAACCAAATATTCACCTGGCTTTTCAAATTTCTGTATGATCTTTTGTACATAGCCAGGCACAACCATTGCATTTAGGTTCGTGTCAGCGACTTGAAAGCCATGCACGACATCTTTAGATGTCATGGTAAAATGAACTGTCGATCCTGCAGGCACTTCAATTTCATTTGGGGTAAAGCTGAATACCTGAAGAATCATAACTACTTCATACTCATTCTCGCCTATCTTCTTAATCCCAGGATTATCGAACGGCGCTGTTTCATCCACTTTTTGAGGATCAATTCGCTCTCCATAGCTTGGCGGCCCCATCTCCAGGGCGAATGTCTGATAGCCCGTAATCAGCATGAATCCAATAATCATTCCAAAGCTTAATATCAGCCATACCTTCTCCGACCGATGCATCATTTTATATCCCCCCTATAATCTGGCCATGTACAGGCCATACACAATTAAATAAGTAACAAAGATCCCAAGCCCCACAACTGTAACTGAAAAGAACGTACCCCTTAGAGAGTTATGTTCCTTTGAACTGCTCTGGACCACTTTTCGCGTTTCCACCTTCCATCAGCTCCTTAGCTTTGTTACCTACATCATAGTTGAGAAGGGTTTTCATAAAAGTGAAATGAATCACACTTTTTTCATATATCTTCGCAGGCAAAAATGCTGAAATACTAACAAAAGCACAGTAATATCAAGGCTTTCTTCCAATGAATTTTGTACTGGCAAGCATAACGATTCACAAATAATTCACAAAAAGTTAATTCACCTGATTTGTAATGAATCTCAAGCTTTAAAAGATTAATGTAAAGAACATAAGGATTTGAGATTTTAAGTTAGAATTTTGATGAAGTATGTAAACTATCGTCTTAAACTAATCGGCAGGTTAATAAAATTTAAGGAAAACTGGGGGATATTTTGGATGTTTTGTAATTTTGGCTTTTTCATTAACAGCTGGAGCATTCTTGAAATATTTTCAGATGATAAAGTTAAGGAACTGAATAATAGAGGAAAAGAGTTGGAAGATAAAACAGAATGAAAATCAAGCGGCCGATACTAACCTAACGAGAGATTGAATATCGTAGAGAAAAGGTGAAAAAACACAGTATGGATAAACTCCATATGTATTAGTATAATTACCAAATACCTCAAGGGACGGGATTTTACCATAGAAATATAAATCGGTCCAATAACCGTTTTATATTTCTCCAATACAAAAAAACTAACTCCTATTGGAATTAGTTTGAAAATGGTATGTATAATGGTGGGCCTAAATGGACTCGAACCATCGACCTCACGCTTATCAGGCGTGCGCTCTAACCAGCTGAGCTATAGGCCCATATGTTGGAGCGGGTGAAGGGAATCGAACCCTCATCATCAGCTTGGAAGGCTGAGGTTTTACCACTAAACTACACCCGCATATGATTATGGTTTGGAGGCAACACCCGGATTTGAACCGGGGATGGAGGTTTTGCAGACCTCTGCCTTACCACTTGGCTATGCTGCCTTAAAAATGGCTGGGCTAGCAGGATTCGAACCTGCGAGTGACGGAGTCAAAGTCCGGTGCCTTACCGCTTGGCTATAGCCCAATAATATTGCTGTCAAAAAGAATAATGGGGCGATTGATGGGAATCGAACCCACGAGTGTCGGAGCCACAATCCGATGCGTTAACCACTTCGCCACAACCGCCACTATCCTACTGGCAGGGGTAGCAGGAATCGAACCCACATCAAAGGTTTTGGAGACCTTCGTTTTACCATTAAACTATACCCCTATATAAATGGTGGAGGGGGGCAGATTCGAACTGCCGAACCCGAAGGAGCGGATTTACAGTCCGCCGCGTTTAGCCACTTCGCTACCCCTCCACGTCTGATAAGACTTAGGAAATGGTGGCTCAGGACGGAATCGAACCGCCGACACAAGGATTTTCAGTCCTTTGCTCTACCGACTGAGCTACTGAGCCACATATTATTTACTTTTTGTAAAAATGGCGGTCCGGACGGGACTCGAACCCGCGACCTCCTGCGTGACAGGCAGGCATTCTAACCAACTGAACTACCGGACCAGATTGCGGGGGCAGGATTTGAACCTACGACCTTCGGGTTATGAGCCCGACGAGCTACCGGACTGCTCCACCCCGCGATAGTATTATTAATGTGATTATTCTATGCTCACATCTAGCATTTCATCTCGCAGCTTATTCAATGAAGTACCGCCCCGATTTCAGAAAGATTATCCAAGCAGCAACTCAATCGGTGCGCTGAAGTAATTCCTTCGAAGATTATTCGGTCGTGCTCCACCCCGCGATAGTATTATTAAATAAAATATGGAGGAGGAAAGGGGATTCGAACCCCTGCGCGGTTTGACCCGCCTGTCGGTTTTCAAGACCGATCCCTTCAGCCGGACTTGGGTATTCCTCCGATATGATACAAAATAAGCATATTGGTAGCGGCGGAGGGGATCGAACCCCCGACCTCACGGGTATGAACCGTACGCTCTAGCCAGCTGAGCTACACCGCCAATGTGACTAAATATTTATGGTGGAGCCTAGCGGGATCGAACCGCTGACCTCCTGCGTGCAAAGCAGGCGCTCTCCCAGCTGAGCTAAGGCCCCATGTAATAAAAGAAGTGTCCCTGGTCGGGAAGACAGGATTCGAACCTGCGACCCCTTGGTCCCAAACCAAGTGCTCTACCAAGCTGAGCTACTCCCCGTAATATGGCGCGCCCGAGAGGAGTCGAACCCCTAACCTTTTGATCCGTAGTCAAACGCTCTATCCAATTGAGCTACGGGCGCAAAATAATGGAGCGGAAGACGGGATTCGAACCCGCGACCCCCACCTTGGCAAGGTGATGTTCTACCACTGAACTACTTCCGCTTAAAATGGTGCGGGTGAAGGGAGTCGAACCCCCACGCCTTGCGGCGCCAGATCCTAAGTCTGGTGCGTCTGCCAATTCCGCCACACCCGCAATATGAAATTAAAATGGTGAGCCATGAAGGACTCGAACCTTCGACCCTCTGATTAAAAGTCAGATGCTCTACCGACTGAGCTAATGGCTCATACTTTTATGAGATTTCCTAAATTCTGATAAGTACAGTCAGATGTTCCAAAGCTAAACCGCTTTGTCACAGATTGCTATTCGGGTGAAGAGTCTCACTGATGCTGCAATCTGCTCTACCGACTGAGCTAATGGCTCATACCTTAAGAGTAGCAAATAGCTTTTTCAAAAGTTATGGTGGAGGATGACGGGATCGAACCGCCGACCCTCTGCTTGTAAGGCAGATGCTCTCCCAGCTGAGCTAATCCTCCAAAATGGTGACCCCTACGGGATTCGAACCCGTGTTACCGCCGTGAAAGGGCGGTGTCTTAACCGCTTGACCAAGGGGCCATATATAATTACCCAATTAGGGTGCCCGGCAGCGTCCTACTCTCACAAGGGGACAGCCCCTAACTACCATCGGCGCTGAGAAGCTTAACTTCCGTGTTCGGTATGGGAACGGGTGTGACCTTCTCGCTATCGCCACCGGACTATTTGGTTGAAGAAACTTCGTTCCCTCAAAACTAGATAATGCATGAAGAAGCATTTGCCGAGTATTCACCAATGACTTGTCTAGCTTCGGCTCCTAACTTCTCGGCCGTTTCGATCCGTCCCTCCAAATCCCAAAACCAGGATTTGAATGGCCGGCTCTCCAACGTCTCTCGAAGTTGAACAGTCGCCTCCGCTTTTCGTTTTGGTTAAGTCCTCGATCGATTAGTATCAGTCAGCTCCACATGTCGCCACGCTTCCACCTCTGACCTATCAACCTGATCATCTTTCAGGGATCTTACTAGCTTGACGCTATGGGAAATCTCATCTCGAGGGGGGCTTCATGCTTAGATGCTTTCAGCACTTATCCCTTCCGCACATAGCTACCCAGCGATGCCTTTGGCAAGACAACTGGTACACCAGCGGTGCGTCCATCCCGGTCCTCTCGTACTAAGGACAGCTCCTCTCAAATTTCCTGCGCCCACGACGGATAGGGACCGAACTGTCTCACGACGTTCTGAACCCAGCTCGCGTACCGCTTTAATGGGCGAACAGCCCAACCCTTGGGACCGACTACAGCCCCAGGATGCGATGAGCCGACATCGAGGTGCCAAACCTCCCCGTCGATGTGGACTCTTGGGGGAGATAAGCCTGTTATCCCCGGGGTAGCTTTTATCCGTTGAGCGATGGCCCTTCCATGCGGAACCACCGGATCACTAAGCCCGACTTTCGTCCCTGCTCGACTTGTAGGTCTCGCAGTCAAGCTCCCTTGTGCCTTTACACTCTGCGAATGATTTCCAACCATTCTGAGGGAACCTTTGGGCGCCTCCGTTACTTTTTAGGAGGCGACCGCCCCAGTCAAACTGCCCACCTGACACTGTCTCCCGCCCCGATAAGGGGCGCGGGTTAGAATTTCAATACAGCCAGGGTAGTATCCCACCGACGCCTCCACCGAAGCTGGCGCTCCGGCTTCTCAGGCTCCTACCTATCCTGTACAAGCTGTACCAAAATTCAATATCAGGCTACAGTAAAGCTCCACGGGGTCTTTCCGTCCTGTCGCGGGTAACCTGCATCTTCACAGGTACTATAATTTCACCGAGTCTCTCGTTGAGACAGTGCCCAGATCGTTACGCCTTTCGTGCGGGTCGGAACTTACCCGACAAGGAATTTCGCTACCTTAGGACCGTTATAGTTACGGCCGCCGTTTACTGGGGCTTCGATTCAAAGCTTCGCTTGCGCTAACCTCTCCTCTTAACCTTCCAGCACCGGGCAGGCGTCAGCCCCTATACTTCGCCTTGCGGCTTCGCAGAGACCTGTGTTTTTGCTAAACAGTCGCCTGGGCCTATTCACTGCGGCTCATCAGGGCTATTCACCCTAATGAGCACCCCTTCTCCCGAAGTTACGGGGTCATTTTGCCGAGTTCCTTAACGAGAGTTCTCTCGCTCACCTTAGGATTCTCTCCTCGCCTACCTGTGTCGGTTTGCGGTACGGGCACCTTTTCCCTCGCTAGAGGCTTTTCTTGGCAGTGTGGAATCAGGAACTTCGGTACTAAATTTCCCTCGCCGTCACAGCTCAGCCTGTGTGGTAACGGGATTTGCCTCGTTACCGGCCTAACTGCTTGGACGCGCTAATCCAGCAGCGCGCTTACCCTATCCTCCTGCGTCCCCCCATTGCTCAAACGGTAAAGAGGTGGTACAGGAATATCAACCTGTTGTCCATCGCCTACGCTTTTCAGCCTCGGCTTAGGTCCCGACTAACCCTGAGCGGACGAGCCTTCCTCAGGAAACCTTAGGCATTCGGTGGATGGGATTCTCACCCATCTTTCGCTACTCATACCGGCATTCTCACTTCTAAGCGCTCCACCAGTCCTTGCGGTCTGGCTTCAACGCCCTTAGAACGCTCTCCTACCACTGACATCGTAAGATGTCAATCCACAGCTTCGGTGATACGTTTAGCCCCGGTACATTTTCGGCGCGGAGTCACTCGACCAGTGAGCTATTACGCACTCTTTAAATGGTGGCTGCTTCTAAGCCAACATCCTGGTTGTCTAAGCAACTCCACATCCTTTTCCACTTAACGTATACTTTGGGACCTTAGCTGGTGGTCTGGGCTGTTTCCCTCTTGACTACGGATCTTATCACTCGCAGTCTGACTCCCATGGATAAGTCTTTGGCATTCGGAGTTTGTCTGAATTCGGTAACCCGATGGGGGCCCCTAGTCCAAACAGTGCTCTACCTCCAAGACTCTTACTACATGAGGCTAGCCCTAAAGCTATTTCGGAGAGAACCAGCTATCTCCAAGTTCGATTGGAATTTCTCCGCTACCCACACCTCATCCCCGCACTTTTCAACGTGCGTGGGTTCGGGCCTCCATCCAGTGTTACCTGGACTTCACCCTGGACATGGGTAGATCACCTGGTTTCGGGTCTACGACCACATACTCATTCGCCCTATTCAGACTCGCTTTCGCTGCGGCTCCGTCTCATCAACTTAACCTCGCATGTAATCGTAACTCGCCGGTTCATTCTACAAAAGGCACGCTATCACCCATTAACGGGCTCTAACTACTTGTAGGCACACGGTTTCAGGATCTCTTTCACTCCCCTTCCGGGGTGCTTTTCACCTTTCCCTCACGGTACTGGTTCACTATCGGTCACTAGGGAGTATTTAGCCTTGGGAGATGGTCCTCCCTGCTTCCGACGGGATTTCTCGTGTCCCGCCGTACTCAGGATCCACTCTGGAGGGAACGAAGTTTCAACTACAGGGCTTTTACCTTCTCTGGCCGGCCTTTCCAGACCTGTTCATTTACCTCGTTCCTTTGTAACTCCGTGTAGAGTGTCCTACAACCCCAAGAGGCAAGCCTCTTGGTTTGGGCTAATCCCGTTTCGCTCGCCGCTACTCAGGGAATCGCGTTTGCTTTCTCTTCCTCCGGGTACTTAGATGTTTCAGTTCCCCGGGTCTGCCTTCTATACCCTATGTATTCAGGTAAAGATCCTATCCCATTACGGATAGGGGGTTTCCCCATTCGGAAATCTCCGGATCAAAGCTTACTTACAGCTCCCCGAAGCATATCGGTGTTAGTACCGTCCTTCATCGGCTCCTAGTGCCAAGGCATTCACCGTGCGCCCTTTCTAACTTAACCTACTTCGGCCGCTGATCGACTGCGGATCTCTGCGTCAGCTCTCTCGCTCCGCTCCTCACGTACTGAAGTACGCTCCGGTGCTCACTCGGTCGCTTCCTTGATCTCCTTGCCGCTCATCGTCCTCATGGTTTGTGCTCTTACTTATTTTCAAAATAAGAGAAAAAAACTAAGATGGCGATCACTCGGTTATTGCTTCTTCATTAACATTATCTAGTTTTCAAAGAACGATATCTTGAGAGATTAGTTCCCTCAAAACTAAACAAAAACAGAAAGCGTCACGTTTCATGTAAATATCCTTAGAAAGGAGGTGATCCAGCCGCACCTTCCGATACGGCTACCTTGTTACGACTTCACCCCAATCATCTGTCCCACCTTAGGCGGCTGGCTCCAAAAGGTTACCCCACCGACTTCGGGTGTTACAAACTCTCGTGGTGTGACGGGCGGTGTGTACAAGGCCCGGGAACGTATTCACCGCGGCATGCTGATCCGCGATTACTAGCGATTCCGGCTTCATGCAGGCGAGTTGCAGCCTGCAATCCGAACTGAGAATGGTTTTATGGGATTCGCTTAACCTCGCGGTCTCGCAGCCCTTTGTACCATCCATTGTAGCACGTGTGTAGCCCAGGTCATAAGGGGCATGATGATTTGACGTCATCCCCACCTTCCTCCGGTTTGTCACCGGCAGTCACCTTAGAGTGCCCAACTGAATGCTGGCAACTAAGATCAAGGGTTGCGCTCGTTGCGGGACTTAACCCAACATCTCACGACACGAGCTGACGACAACCATGCACCACCTGTCATCCTGTCCCCCGAAGGGGAACGCCCTATCTCTAGGGTTGTCAGGAGATGTCAAGACCTGGTAAGGTTCTTCGCGTTGCTTCGAATTAAACCACATGCTCCACCGCTTGTGCGGGCCCCCGTCAATTCCTTTGAGTTTCAGCCTTGCGGCCGTACTCCCCAGGCGGAGTGCTTAATGCGTTTGCTGCAGCACTAAAGGGCGGAAACCCTCTAACACTTAGCACTCATCGTTTACGGCGTGGACTACCAGGGTATCTAATCCTGTTTGCTCCCCACGCTTTCGCGCCTCAGCGTCAGTTACAGACCAAAGAGTCGCCTTCGCCACTGGTGTTCCTCCACATCTCTACGCATTTCACCGCTACACGTGGAATTCCACTCTTCTCTTCTGCACTCAAGTTCCCCAGTTTCCAATGACCCTCCCCGGTTGAGCCGGGGGCTTTCACATCAGACTTAAGGAACCGCCTGCGCGCGCTTTACGCCCAATAATTCCGGACAACGCTTGCCACCTACGTATTACCGCGGCTGCTGGCACGTAGTTAGCCGTGGCTTTCTGGTTAGGTACCGTCAAGGTACCGGCAGTTACTCCGGTACTTGTTCTTCCCTAACAACAGAGTTTTACGATCCGAAAACCTTCATCACTCACGCGGCGTTGCTCCGTCAGACTTTCGTCCATTGCGGAAGATTCCCTACTGCTGCCTCCCGTAGGAGTCTGGGCCGTGTCTCAGTCCCAGTGTGGCCGATCACCCTCTCAGGTCGGCTACGCATCGTTGCCTTGGTGAGCCGTTACCTCACCAACTAGCTAATGCGCCGCGGGCCCATCTGTAAGTGATAGCCGAAACCATCTTTCAGCTTTCCCTCATGTGAGGGAAAGAATTATCCGGTATTAGCCCCGGTTTCCCGGAGTTATCCCAGTCTTACAGGCAGGTTGCCCACGTGTTACTCACCCGTCCGCCGCTGACTTCAGGGAGCAAGCTCCCATCTGTCCGCTCAACTTGCATGTATTAGGCACGCCGCCAGCGTTCGTCCTGAGCCAGGATCAAACTCTCCATATAAGAGTTGATTAAGCTCATAAGTTGTCTTTTCAAAAAAGACTAAAGAATTAACGTTGACGTTTCTGTTTTGTTTAGTTTTCAAAGAACTAATGTGCTAACTTCTTTCGAAGTGACAACGAAATTAATCTTACCATCTTCACTTTAAGAAGTCAACAATCTTTTTTATTTTTTTCTGTTTGATGTTCAAACAGTTTAAAAGCTTATATTTGCCGCCGATTTGTGAATACCTCTAAGCGACAAAAACTATCTTACAATAATATAGACGCCGAAGTCAATACTTTATAAAAAAATTTGCATGAACAATAAATTTCTCTACACTGCGCACATGCAGCTTCTCTTCTTTATAGAATATAGCTTTTAGCCCAATTTTCAATTATGTTCAGCATTTCAGCGCTCAATGGCTTTGAAAGACTCCCTTTATAAATTGACTTCAGCTTAACTATGGAAGCTTCTTCTTCCTGGTCCCTAAGGAGATGGTTCATCTTCGGCACATTATAGCTCTCAGCCCGGCCATTCACTTTTTCAGCAAAAAGATGCACATGATCAGGATTTACTTGAACATCTTTCTTCCCGGTAATTGCAAGAACTGGACATGTAATCGCGGCCAAATCTTCTTTTATATTATATTGAAAATGCTCTCGTGCCCATTTTGCATTAATCTTTGTAAATCCTTTTTTCATCACCGTCTTCTCCGATCCCATCAATTCATCGAAAACCTTCTTTTGTTTGGAGACAGCAGTTTTATGAACGTTTAAAGCACGAAGAAGAACACCATTAACTCCCTTCATCTCATTAACTTCCTCTTCCAGCAGTCTTGCTTGTAATTCAGAAGCCTTTCTGACATTATCCGCGTTACCGGCAAGCAGGATTATTCCCGCAGCATCTGCCTGCCTATTAATAGGAGGAATTAAGGAGCATCCTTCGCTATGACCCAGCAGGAAGATTCTTTCAGGATTGATTTCCGGCAGCTCTCGTGCCGCCTTCACGGCGGCTATCCCATCATTAACTAAATCCCACATTCCTGTTTCATAAAAATCACCGCCGCTTATTCCTGCTCCCCGCTTATCATATCTGAGAACTGCCACCCCAATGGAAGCAAAAAACTCAGCAAGCAACTTATAAGCATTCATCTGCATAACCTTTGCATTGCCATCCCGGTCAACTGGACCTGAGCCATGAAATATAACAACAAGAGGAAATTTCCCTTCTGACTTCTTCGGAAGGCTCACTGTTCCCTTGAGGTTTACATCTGTTTTAAAATCAATCTCACGTTCTTTCATTATCAGCACCCCTATGCAGCGACTTTACATATAAGACGCTTACTAATATAAAACGTTCAGTTTTTTATTAAATTTTTTAAGGCAATACTAATTGCAAATCTTATTTGCAATAGAAAGGGGTGAATTCATGCCAAAGAAAGCAGCTGCAGAAGGCAGAGATGATGAGAGCAAAAAAGATACTGCAGAATCATCAAGTGCAAATGAAAAAAGTGAAAATGAGGTCAGCAAGCTGAATCGAATGTTAGCTGCTGTATTGAATTATCTGTCGGATGATGAGGTGGAAGAAATCGATATCGAGTATTTGCTTGCAAATACGGAAGGCCTTCGGGAATGGTGGGACCAATACAGGGAAACTAATAAGAAACAAATCGAGGAAGAAATAAAGAAATCACTTGGCTCATTATCGCTTGAGGAGCTTGAGAGCATCCGCGAACAAATAAAGAGTAAATAGCTCCGCCACATAAAAAAGACTCGTTTGCCTTAAGCATACGAGTCCTTGTTTTTTATTGTTCTACAAGCTCTCCGCCTGTTAATTCAATATGTCCTTCCCCCCAATTGCACATTGCATCCAGGATTGGGCGAAGTGACCATCCATAATCTGTTAATGAATAGACAACCTTAGGAGGAACTTGATCAAAAACAGCACGGTTTACAACGCCATCCGCTTCAAGTTCGCGCAGCTGCTGAGTCAGCATTTTTTGTGTAATCCCAGGCATAAGCCGCTTAAGCTCGCTAGTACGCTTTTCACCTTTAATTAAATGACACATGATTACAACTTTCCACTTCCCGCCAATCACATCTAATGTAGCTTCTACCGGAATATTGTAAGCCAACTTCCTTCCCCCTCTGTTTGGTAGGCACTAAAAAGTACCTACATTACTTTAAAGTGCGTACTATTCATTTCGAATCATGCCATCCATAATAGCATAGGGAAGCATAAAACAAAATGGTGAAATTGACCATAGGTTACTTTTTAGTACCTGCATTACTTTAAAGTACGTACTGTTCACCATGTTTGGCATGCTCCATAATATCTTTCATCAAGACTGTATGGCCAAGGCGCCTGGCTATAATGTCTTTGCTCCATCCCATACTTTAAATATAAGGAGGATTCATTGCCAATGAGTTCTATTGCTATAAATGCACAAAAAGAAAAAGGCGGCACTCCTGCCCTGCTTGCACTCGCAATCAGTGCATTCGGTATTGGCACCACAGAGTTTGTGCCTGTTGGGCTGCTGTCGACCATTTCAGGTGATTTAGGAATTTCCATTACATTAGCAGGTTTATTGATTTCGGGCTATGCCATGGGAGTTGCCATTGGAGCACCTGTACTAACTGCTTTGACAAGTAAAATGAACAGAAAGTTTCTTCTCATGTCATTAATGGTTTTGTTTATCATCGGAAATTCTGTCGCAGCCCTGTCTACCTCTTTTTCCCTTTTGCTGGCTGCACGTTTCATTACAGCATTTTCACACGGAATCTTTTTCTCAATAGGCTCGACCATAGCCGCTGATTTAGTTCCAGAGAACAAACGCGCCAGTGCGATAGCCTTTATGTTCACTGGTTTGACTGTTGCAACCGTGACAGGTGTACCGCTCGGAACGTTTATCGGGCAGACATTTGGCTGGAGAGCCACATTTTTGGGAGTTGCACTGCTTGGGGTAATTGGAATTATCGCCAGTGCCATACTTGTTCCCAAAAACCTTAAGCAAGCACCAGCTTCTAAGTTTAGTGAACAGCTGAAAATTCTAAGCAGCGGAAAACTGCTTTTAGCTTTTAGCATTACCGCATTGGGATACGGCGGAACATTCGTTGCTTTTACCTACCTGACTCCGCTTCTCGAAGATGTAACAGGGTTTAGCCCAAAATGGGTCAGTATCATTCTGCTCGCTTACGGAGTGGCCGTGGCAATAGGCAATGTTCTTGGCGGAAAAGCTTCAGACAGGGATCCATTAAAAGCATTGTTTTGGATGTTCGCTCTGCAAGCCTTTATTCTTGTCCTGCTTACCTTTGCAGCACCTTTTAAAATTCTTGGTCTTGCTGCTATTTTCCTAATGGGCTTATTTGCTTTCATGAATGTGCCCGGCCTTCAAATTCTCGTGGTGAACCTGGCAGAGAAATATGTTCCTTCTGCTGTCAATGTTGCTTCTGCATTAAATATCGCTGCCTTTAACATCGGAATTGCTATCGGCTCATTTGCAGGCGGACTGATCGTCGACTCGATTGGCTTAATTCACACACCGTGGATAGGCGGAGTAATGGTGCTTGGGGCCGTATTTCTGACGGGATGGCTAAAAAAACTTGAGAAACAAAACAAACAAACTAACTAATTAAGGAGTGTCTTATATGAATAATCTATCTTTATCAAGTACTGCAGCACTTGCAAACGGAGTTAAAATGCCCATGGTTGGCCTTGGCGTATTTAAAGTAGAAAAGGAAGAAGAACTAATAACCGCTGTAAAAGCGGCAATTGAAATTGGATATAGAAGCATCGACACAGCATCCATCTATGGCAACGAGGAATGGGTGGGAGAAGCCATCCGCCAGTCTGGCATTAATAGAGAGGAACTCTTTATCACTTCAAAAGTCTGGAATTCCGACCAGGGCTATGAAGCAACACTTAAGGCGTTTAACACCTCATTGGAGAAAATGGGACTTGAATATCTTGACCTTTATTTGATCCATTGGCCTGTTGAGGGGAAATACACAGAAACTTGGAGAGCATTGGAAGACTTATATAAAGAAGGTAAAATCAAAACGATTGGCGTCAGCAACTTTCAGATCCGCCATTTAGAAAATCTATTGAAAACAGCTGAGATCAAACCAATGATTAATCAAATTGAATTGCACCCTAAATTGGCTCAAACTGAACTCCGCGCCTTTGCCGCCAAACATGATATGCACATTGAAGCGTGGGCTCCACTAATGCAGGGCGGATTATTTGAAAATGAGATCCTTAAGGAACTGGCTGAAAAACATGGAAAATCCATTGCACAAATTGTCCTAAGGTGGCACCTGCAAAACAGCATTATTGTCATCCCTAAGTCAACAAAGCCTCATCGCATCAAAGAAAATGCAGATTTATTCGATTTTGAACTATCTCAGCAGGACATGGAATTGATTGATTCTTTAGATGAACATTTACGCGTTGGACCAGATCCTGACAACTTTGATTTCTAAATAAAAGAGGCGAGGAGCAGCAGACTCCTCGTCTTTTCTTATTTGTTTAACGAATTTTCTGCCTTAAAAGCGGCAATGTAATCTCTATTAAAGTACCTTCACCAATCTTGCTTTTATATACGATGCTGCCATGGTGCTGCTTAATGATTTTATGGCAAATCATAAGTCCCAGACCAGTCCCTTTTTCTTTTAGTGTATAAAAAGGTTCTCCCAGTCTCGGCAGAAATTCGTCAGGTATTCCGCATCCCTGATCCTGAAAGGAGACAATACATTCCCCTTCATTATTATCCTTGAGGGAAATCTCAATATCCCCTCCTTTTTCCATAGCCTCCATGGCGTTTTTTAAGATATTCAAAAAAACCTGCTTGATTTGATTTTTTTCACATGATATCAAAAAGTCACCACCTGCAAAATTCAGCTTGAACTGGATACCGTTCATATTTGCCTGGGGGGATAATAACTCGACTGTATTCTCTATAATATCCGTTAACTTAGCCGTGTCCATTTGAATGGCCTGCGGTTTTCCAAGCGAAAGCATTTCAGTGGTGATATTTTCAATGCGCTCCAGTTCGCTAAGCAGCAATGCATTAATTTGGCTATTGCCGCTCTTATAAAGCTGCAGAAACCCTTTGATGGTTGTAAGCGGGTTTCTGATTTCATGGGCAACCCCGGCTGCAAGCTCCCCGACAATCGATAGTTTCTCAGACTGCAAAAGAAATTCCTCTGCTTTTTTTCGCTCAGAAATATCTCTGCTAATCATGACAACATGCTCGATAACACCATTTTCACCCTCAACCGGCATACACCGTGACTCAAATTCAATCCAATGGCCTCCTCTGTGTTTTAGGCGGAACTCCATTGCCATACTCTCATTATTTTCGAATATCCTTTGCATGCCTGCCTGAAAATACTCCGCTTCATCTGGATGAATAACAAAATCAACTTCCATATTTTGCAATTCTGCTACTTCATATCCTAATACAAGCTCATGAGACGGAGATAAATAACTTAAACTGCGATCCCTGTCCATAACTGCGATTAGGTCTGATGTATTTTCAGCGATTAGCCGGTATTTAGATTCACTTTCTTCCAGCGTCTTTTCCATCCGCTTTTTTTCTGTGATGATTCGAATCAATCGTTCATAGGATTCAATCAGCAAACTCCCAACAATGACACCAAGCCCCACAAACAGAATATATTGCAGGTGAAAAATCGGGCTGTCCCTAAAAACATTAAAAATTATCGGTACCGTTATAATATAAATGGCACAATACACACCATATAATATGGCCGTTTTTCTAACTGCCTTATGTTGGCGGCAATATTTATGTATGACTGTAAAAGCAATCAAAATAAGCAATAACCCTATTATGGCAGGCAGCCAATTCTCACTGATTGCAAGCCTTGTGACAAGAGCAATAATTGCGGTAATAATCCCTGCCCCTGGCCCTAAATAGGAAAATACCAAAATCAGAATGGCATAACGAATATCATAGGAATAACCCTGCTCGTTAAAAGATAACCCCACAAGAATGACAGAAATAATTCCTGCATAAATGCCGCCCAAAAGATGCAGGTCCTTGAGCGGTTTATGACTGATAAACGAGCGGAGAATTAAAGGCACACTGACCAATAATGAAAAAATAGAGAGATTGACAATGTAGTCTAATAGTATCAAGGAGGCTCCCACCTATTTTGAGAAATTCTTAATATTCTTTCTTTATCATAAACCAGAGATGGTGACCTTTCCACTACTATTTTAGTACCCCCAAAAGGATATTTTAAAAGGCCAATCCTGAAAGGATAGGCCTTTTTCGTTACACTTTCTTCACAAACTCCGACTTAAGCTTCATGGCGCCAAAGCCATCGATCTTACATTCAATATCATGATCCCCATCCACGATGCGAATGTTTTTAACCTTGGTTCCAATCTTAATAACAGAAGAAGTGCCTTTCACTTTAAGATCTTTAATGACTGATACCGTATCTCCATCAGTAAGTACATTTCCATTAGAATCCTTAATCAACTTTTCGTCCTCGAAACTATTGATTTCGGATTCAGCTGTCCACTCATGTGCACATACCGGACATACAAAGAGCATCCCGTCCTCGTACGTATACTCTGAACTGCATTTCGGGCAATTAGGCAAGCTAGACATTTCGTTTTCCTCCATTGTTCAGCATTTTTTTCCTTTTAGCCATGAATACGAATATCATGACAGCCGCTATAATAATGAATGCTATAACAGTATATAAGATATATGTTGAATCTTCATTCACGTCCTGAGGAATAAACCGATTGGCAATGGATCCCGCAGACAAAAAAACGGGTAATATAATCGTAAACCATGTTTTTGTATAAATAGCAGATACGATAAATATGACCGCACAAATTGCCACAATAACATTATTCTGATATGGTGTTGCAGTAAAAATCGGTTCAAATCCCTGTTTCTGATTCCATAGTAAAATTAAGACCATTGAGCCTGTAACAGCCATGCTGGTTACTAAAAGAAGAACCGCTCCCCACTTGGAATGAAGAAATTTAGGAAGCACTCTGAAAATCAGAAGACCATAAGCTCCGACTGCAATTACTCCTGTGATAACAGCGATCCAAAGTGTACCTTTGGATAATGAGAATTTCCCTTCAATTGCAGGACCAATGCTGATATAAGCACCCAGCAAAAGGACCATCAGCGGCACCAGCCCCGCAATCTGACGGTAATCGGTACTCATTGATTCCCCGATGCTTTTCATATATTGCTTTGGGCTATCCCCGATAATATGAGACACATCTTTCCCATCGGCTTCAGCTTCCATTAAATGCACTTCAAGCTCTTCTGTTATTTCATTTATTTCATCATCGTTTTTTCCTTTTGACATCAGGTAAAAACGAAGCTCTGACAAAAACTGTTCAGACTCCTTTGAGACCATTCTTCATATCCCCCTTTTTATTTAATACATTGTCAACAGATGAACTTACCTGTTCCCAGCGCCCGATAAATAACTCCAGCTCCTGCTCGCCTTTTTCAGTTAATGTGTAATATTTTCGTTTAGGTCCAGCTGTTGACTTTCGCAAAGTAGCACTGATCAGTCCTTCTTTTTGCATACGCAGAAGCAGCGGATAAATAGTGCCTTCGCTCAATGAGTGAAATCCATATGACTCCAATTTCGCCGCCAATTCATACCCATAAATCTCCCCTTCTTTAATTATGGCTAATAAACAACCGTCCAGAATTCCTTTTAACATTTGCGTGGTATCTGACATTGACCTTACTCCCTCCACTACCTTGTATTACAAGATAATAACCTGCAGTTAACTACCTTGCAATACAAGATATACTCTTACTATACCTCTCACTATATTGTAATGCAAGGTATTCTTGTAAAAACCAGGTAATTTTTTACTCTAATCAATCAAACGTTTGATTGAACTATTTTTACTGCCATATCGATTGTTTTTACCCAAAGAGGGAATAATAAGTGAATGTGGACCAGCACCTGATCATCGGCCGCCGTTTTTAAACACATTCTCAATTATAAACTTAAATCTCATATTAGTTGAGATTGATTGAGGCAAAAAAAGGGTATTCAAAATAAGGAAGAGTTATACTGTAATTAAGGAGCTTAAGGCTGCTTTAAAAGTTCCATGCCGTACTGATTTCACCCTAAAAAAAGCGCAATTAAACATCGGAGTCTTATCTTGCCACTTAAAGTTTTCGCCCTTCAGCCGAAAAGGAGCAAATTTTCACAGCTTATCCCTTGACAAAAAATATATCGTATATGATAATTATTACCGAATTAGAATTATTATTAAATAGTTCGCTATTTAATTAATAATCATATCACTCAACCATTTAAGGAGGAATTTTATCATGGCATTAATCGGTTCAGAAGTACTACCATTTGCAGCAAAAGCTTACCATAATGGTGATTTCATCGATGTTACTGAAGAAAACTTCAAAGGAAAGTGGAGCGTAGTATGCTTCTACCCAGCAGACTTCACATTCGTATGTCCTACTGAATTAGAAGATCTTCAAAATGAATATGCAACTTTAAAAGATATGGGAGCAGAAGTTTATTCTGTATCAACTGATACTCACTTCACTCATAAAGCATGGCACGATAACTCAGAAACAATCAACAAGATTGAATACGTTATGGTTGGTGACCCTAACCAAAGAATTTCCCGCAACTTCGAAGTTCTGAACGAAGAAGATGGATTGGCTGAACGCGGAACATTCATCATCGATCCAGATGGCATCATCCAAACTGTTGAAATCAACGCTGGCGGAATTGGCCGTGACGCAAGCCAGGTTGTAAGCAAGCTTAAAGCAGCTCAATATGTACGCAACAACCCAGGTGAAGTTTGCCCGGCTAAGTGGAAAGAAGGATCTGAAACACTTAAGCCAAGCCTTGATCTAGTAGGTAAAATCTAAGGAGCACGATAATCATGTTACTTGATGCAGATATAAAAGCACAATTAGCTCAATATCTTCAGATGATGGAGGGCGACATCCTTCTAAAAGTCAGCGCTGGATCAGATAAAGTATCCAGCGACATGCTGGCTTTAGTAGATGAGCTAGCCAATATGTCCTCCCGCATTAAAGTTGAGCGCACTGAATTACAAAGGACGCCAAGCTTTAGTGTAAATCGTCCAGGTGAAGATACTGGCATTACCTTTGCCGGCATTCCTCTTGGACATGAATTTACTTCCTTAGTGCTTGCTCTGCTTCAAGTTAGCGGTAGGGCACCTAAGGTTGACCAGAAAGTCATCGACCAGGTGAAGAAGATTGAGGGCGAATATCGTTTTGAAACTTATGTCAGCTTAAGCTGCCACAACTGCCCTGATGTAGTACAGGCTCTTAACGTCATGAGTGTTCTTAACCCTAATATTTCACACACAATGATCGATGGTGCTGCTTACAAAGAAGAAGTAGATGCTAAAGAAATCATGGCAGTGCCGACAGTTCTTCTAAATGGCGAATCATTCGGCAGCGGCCGTATGTCCCTTGAAGAAATTCTGGCGAAAATGGGAACAGGCCCTGACGCATCAGAGTTTGCAGATAAGGATCCTTATGATGTGCTTGTCATTGGCGGCGGCCCTGCGGGATCAAGCGCGGCAATCTATGCTGCACGCAAAGGCATCCGCACCGGCATCGTTGCTGAACGCTTTGGCGGCCAGGTAATGGATACTTTAGGCATCGAAAACTTTATTAGTGTGAAGCATACAGAAGGCCCTAAACTTGTTGCAAGCCTTGAGGAACATGTGAAAGATTATGGCATCGATGTCATGAATCTGCAGCGTGCAAAGAGACTTGAAAAGAAGGACCTTGTTGAAATTGAACTTGAAAATGGTGCTGTACTGAAAAGTAAATCAGTCATCCTTTCAACTGGTGCACGCTGGAGAAATGTCAACGTGCCAGGTGAAGCAGAGTTCAAAAACAAAGGGGTTGCTTACTGCCCTCACTGTGATGGCCCATTATTTGAAGGCAAAGACGTAGCTGTTATCGGCGGAGGCAACTCGGGTGTTGAAGCAGCCATTGACCTTGCAGGGATTGTTAACCATGTAACGGTTATCGAATTCAATTCTGAATTGAAAGCAGATGCCGTTCTGCAGGAACGTCTGAACAGCCTTCCAAACGTAACGGTTGTCACAAATGCTCAGACAACTGAAATTACCGGAACTGATAAAGTAAACGGTATTTCATACATGGATCGTGAGACAGAAAAACAACACCATGTTGAACTGCAAGGTGTATTCGTCCAAATCGGCCTGGTTCCTAACACAGATTGGTTAGGCGACCAGATCGAGCGTACTCGCTTCGGCGAAATCGTCGTGGACAAGCACGGTGCCACAAACATCCCTGGTGTATTTGCTGCAGGAGACTGTACAGACAGTGCCTACAAGCAAATCATCATCTCCATGGGATCTGGTGCAACGGCAGCTTTGGGTGCGTTTGACTATCTGATCCGTAATTAATTTTTAACCTAAAACCGCTTCCTGCCTTTGGCAGGAAGCGGTTTATTTTTGAGCACCATGGAATTTGGTTCAGACTCATTCTTTCTTAGTTCCCCTTCCCCTGTCCGAATAAGCACTGTGTTCGGACTCACCAACTCGGTTTTCTTCTTCTCCTGTCCGAATGAACAACACTAAGTTGAAAAGCACCGCCTATAACAACTTCCACCTTTTCAATCAAATGTTTGATTGAAATAGAAAAAGAGCACAGACATAGCCTGTGCCCTTCCATTCTATCAGTGTACCAATGAGCCTTCTTTATATTTCTTCTCAAGTGTTGGCCAATACTCCTTGTTGGCTTCAATCAGATCATCTAAAACCTTTTTAGCAACAATGGCAGATGGAATTGTCTTGTTAAGCGTGAATGCCTGTAATGCTTTTTCATAAGACCCCTCTGTTATGGCTTCCACCAAAATTTTTTCGGATGCCAATTGCTGTTCAATCATGGCTTTGTGGAAATATGGAATTTCCCCGACATACTCAGGAACAGGTCCTTTATTGGTAATAAGTGCAGGCACTTCGATCATGGCATCTGCCGGCAGGTTAGGAATTGTTCCATTGTTTTCTACCATTACAAGATATCGTTTTGCCAGATTCTGTGCAATGGATACAGTAACATCTACAATAAAAATTCCGTGTACACCCACATGAAACGCATCATCCAAGATGCCAGTCTCTTCAAATTTTCTAATTGTTTCAAACAAAGACTTTTCTCTTCCTTCCATAACCTCATTGGCACGGGTATGCTCTTTATTTGAATTCTCCACAATATAATCCGGCAACAGGTAATACTGCAGGTATGGATTAGGAATATAATCCGGGAAGAAATCCATGATCGGCTTAATATTTTTAAATGTCTTAATCCAGGAAGAATCAGCATGGCGATAATCAATTTTAGAGATGTCCTCTGTCAGCAGTCCCCATTTGCTGATATGCTCACGAAGCTCCGGAAGGCGGTCTTCTCCGTCCACTTCTACTTTGGTGAACCAGCCAAAGTGATTTAATCCAAAGTAATCTACCACAAGGTCTTCTCTCTCCACTCCAAGGATGCCCGCCATGTTGCGCATCGTTGCTACAGGCATATCGCAGATGTTAATAACCTTTGCATTAGGGCGCAGCTTCCGCACACCTTCTGCTACGATTGAAGCAGGATTTGAATAGTTGACAATCCAGCACGATTCCTTCGCATATTTTTCTACATCATCAATAAGTTCTACCATAGGGAAAATCGTTCTTAAACCATACGCCAATCCGCCAGGCCCGCACGTTTCCTGACCTACTACATTATGTGACAGAGGTATTTTCTCATCAAGCTCCCTCATCGCATATTTGCCGACACGCATTTGCGCAAATACAAAGTCTGCATCTTCAAATGCTGTTTCCGGATCAGTTGTCTCGGTTATTTTAATAGAATCTGTATATTCTGCAATAACCGCTTTAGCAGCGACTGCTACTTTCGATTGGCGCTCTCCATCAATATCGTAAAATCTAATCTCGGATAATGGCAAATCTTCTAATCTATCCATTAAGCTTCTCACAATTCCTGGTGTATACGTGCTTCCGCCGCCCGCAATCGCTAATTTATACATTTTCATAATTTAGTCCTCCCAGTTTTTGATCAACTTGATCTCGAACAGACTTTACGTTCAGACCATATACAACTTGAACATTGTTGCCTGACTTGATGACTCCTTTTGATCCAGTTTCTTTTAACAGCTGTTCATCTACTGCATTTGGATCCTTTAAAACAAGTCTTAATCTTGTATAACAATTATCTACATTTTCAATATTTCCGCTTCCGCCAAGTGCAGTTACAATCGTTTCACCTAGAGGAGACCCTGCTGCTGCATTCCCTTTTGTCTGAACTTCTGCTGGCTGGACAGTTTCCTCTGTACCTTCTTCACGGCCAGGTGTTTTCAGGTTTAATTTCAGGATCAGGAATCTGAAGATGATAAAATAGGCAGCAAACATAATCAGACCTACGACAATGAACATAGGCCAATTGGACTTTTCTGTACCAAGCGGCAAATTATAAAGCAGGAAATCAATAACGCCATTCGCGCCGATTGCATGAACACCAAAGACATTTAAGAGCATCATTCCTGTACCAGCCAGAACTGCATGGATAAAAAACAGGATTGGAGCAGTAAATAGGAACGCGAATTCAATTGGCTCCGTTACCCCAAGCAGGAATGAAGTGACGGCTGCCGGCAGGAGAATCGCTTTTGCCATCGCTTTTTTATTTTTATCAGCCGTAACGTACATAGCTAAAGCTGCACCAATTAATCCGAACATCTTTGCCAGGCCGCGTGCATCCCAGTTTACTGTGCTGCTTAATACAGCCACACTTGGGTCAGCCATTTCAGCAAAATAAATATTCCTTGCCCCATGGACAACTTCTCCTGCAACAGTTGTCGTTCCGCCCAGTTCTGTATATAAGAACGGTGTATAAACAAGGTGATGTAGTCCTGTCGGAATCAGGATTCTTTCCAGGAAGCCATAGATAAGGAAACCAAAGTCCCCTAAGCTTCGGATACCATTAGCCAGCGCTGTAATTCCATTTTGAACAATCGGCCAAAACTCGGCTGCAAGCGCCCCTAGAACCATTGCACTTGGTATTGCTAAAATAGCTACAAAACGATGACCTGAATAGATGGAAAAAACACCTTTGAATTCTGTATCGCAATATTTATTATGAAGAACACCAACTAAAGCTCCGATTAAAATACCTGCGAACACACCCATCTCTAAAACTTGAACATTCAATACCATTGCCTGTCCGGAAATTTGCATCTCCTCTGCAGGAACTAAACGCTCTGAAAGATTCAGGACCTGATGCATCGCATTAATAAAAATGACAAAGGTTACTAGACCTGTTAATGCTGCATAACCTTTATCTTTCTTTGCTAACCCGATCGGAATGCCGACCGCAAAGATCAATGCGAGATTCTGAAGTATCGAAACTGCCGAAGAAGAGATAAACTTTCCGATATTTTGTATTATCGGATTTTCAAGAAGCGGGACGTACTGTGCCAGGTTCCCGTTTCCAAACACATTGCCAAACGCAATGAAAAGACCAATGATCGGCAATATTAAAATCGGGGCAAACAAGGATTTTCCAAATAGCTGGAGACCATTCACCACTTGTTTCATAGATGTCTTCCTTTCTAAATAAAAGTAAACGCTATCATTTCACATCCACAGTATAGCTTGGATTATTAGCGGAAGGAATGGGAATGAAGGAATCTGTACAATGTCACTAAATAAAGTAACATGTTACAGGGCTTAATACTCTTTGATAATCCCCTTTTTAATCGCTAAAATCAGGATAATATCAATGAACATAAACATATTAGACTCAAACGATGTGATCTCAAATTCACGCTGGGATTCAATTGTCGGATCGAGAATAGTAAACACAATATCGGCCAATTTCGCTGTCGTGCTTTTATCATTTCCTGTGAACAGGACGGTCTTTAACCCCTTTTCCTTAGCAATTTGGACTTTTTCAATTACCTTGCTTGTCTCTCCAGATCGCGAAAAGACAATCATCAGCCGATACTTCTGGATATTATTAAAGAAAATCGCCCTGCTGTCACTAGTCGATGTATTTGAAACATAATACCCGAAAAGCTCCAATTTCTTAGCAAGATAATTGGAGAACAGCGTAGAAAAGCCTGCTCCATAAAAATAAATCATCTTATGCTTTTCAATTTCATTTAAAAATTCCTGGATGCTTTCCTCATCTATGTAATCAAATGTAGTTCTGATATTTTTTATAAATTCATTGATGCTCGCTTCCAATGGACGATGGATCTCTTCTACTGATTCAGCATCTGAACTATGCACCTTCTTCACTTTCAGACCAAGATTATATACAAACTCACTGTATCCGCTAAACCCCAGCTTTTTACACAAACGAATGATGGATGTAGTTGAAACAAACAGCTCATCCGCTGCTTTCCGTATACTTAAATGCTGGTCATCTATCTTGCTTTTAATTAAAAAAGAAAGAATCTCTTTCTCTGACTGATTCAAGTCTTTATCAATTGTATAATCTAAATATATCTTCTCTGCATTATCCATTGATTCATCCTCTTTACATCTCATTTTTCTTATTATGACCGGCTGGTTCTATTTACATTGCTTCTATTATTAATATCCTACTATTATATAGGCGACATCAAAAGAATTTACCTTTCTACAGCAAAAAAGGAATGCCGCATTAAAGCAGCTTTCCTTTTAACTTTAATTCACCGCCATCCTCCCCAGCGGCCCATTTTCATCAATAATATCCTGCAGTGCATAAACGGAAATCGGAAACATCGGGAATCCATAAGCATAAGGCGTTATTTCATACAGCTGGAAATAGATGATCAGTGCTTTATCCGCTATATAAAAGTCCTGATCTGGCCTGATTGCTTTAAAGTCTACTAAGAGCGGTATATCACGCTCCTTGATTTGCACCTTAATCAGCTCGGATATTCTTTTTACATAGTCACTTCCCGGCTTGAATAAATCCTTAAGCTCCACCTGCCTTCTCTTCTGAAGGTCAAATGTCAGCGATTTTATAACTGTCATTCCATGGGCAGCATGATAGTGATATACATAATTGTTCAAGGACAAACTCAGTACATCACGCTGATTATTTTTAATCTCATAGTATCCATACAAATCAACCACGGTTGTATCCATATTGCCTGTCTGCTCGTTAATGATCTGCTGGTTTTGTCGGACAATTGTACTGTTAATAAATTGCTGCAGCTGCTTATTTTGCATTCCTTTCACACGGGGATAATAAACCACTTTAGTCGGCCCGCTGCTGATTGTCACCGTTTTGATGCCTACTGGAAAGTTGATTGCCACGGCTATCCATCCTTTTTGGGTTTTTAACATTCTATTCATCGGATAGGCGTTAAGGTGCATAACAGGTAATGGAAGTTTCAATGGTATATAATGATATCGATATATAAGAGACAGGAGCACACAAATTGGATAAAAAGCAAACCAGCCTAAAACCATTCATTTCACTCATACTATCGACAAAAATACCAAAGGCTGCCCTCATCATTGGTTTAACAGCCAGCATTTTAACAACCTTGACTGGCCTTCTCGTACCGCTGCTGACCAAAAATCTGGTGGACGGTTTTTCTGTTGAATCTTTAAGCGTTCCGCTCATGATCGGAATTGGTGCAGCCTTTATCGTCCAGGCCATCATCAGCGGGATCTCCATCTACCTGCTCAGCTATGTCGGCCAAAAAGTGGTGGCGCGGCTTCGGGACCGGATGTGGATGAAGCTCATACGGCTGCCGGTCAGTTATTTTGACAAGCAATCCAGCGGCCAGACTGTCAGCCGTGTAGTTAATGATACCAGCATTGTCAGGGAGCTGATTACCAATCACTTTCCGCAATTTATTACCGGTATTATCAGTATTATCGGTGCAATTATTATCCTGCTTGTGATGGACTGGAAAATGACACTGCTGATGCTTACTTCTGTTCCTATTACACTGGCAATTATGATTCCACTTGGCCGAAAGATGGCCAAAATATCCCGTGGCCTTCAAGATGAAACTGCTATCTTTACCGGAAACATTACCCAAACACTCGGTGAAATCCGCTTAATGAAGTCTTCTACTGCAGAGCAAAATGAAGAAGAAAAGGGATTGGATGGGATCGACAAACTGCTTGGCTACGGCTTGCGGGAAGCCCGCATTTTTGCGATGATTGGTCCCACTATGTACCTGATCATGATGGTTGTTATTGTCATGATCATCGCCTATGGAGGCATGCGGGTGGCTAGCGGAACGATGTCAACGGGTTCTCTTGTAGCCTTTTTGCTGTATTTGTTCCAGATTATTATGCCAATTACCTCATTTGCGATGTTTTTTACTCAGCTGCAAAAAGCAATAGGCGCAACAGAACGGATCATTGATATTTTAGAGGAGCCTTTGGAAGACGGACAAGACGGCATCGAAATGGATATCAGCAGCAAGCCGATTACAATCAACAATGTCTCCTTCTCCTATAGCGCAGAAGAGAGTGTTCTGGAAAATATCTCTCTTGAAGCCCAGCCAGGTCAGATGATTGCACTGGCGGGTCCAAGCGGAAGCGGAAAAACAACCCTGTTTGGTTTGCTTGAACGATTTTACGAACCAGCTGCTGGTGAAATCAAAATTGGCGATACACCCATCCAGCAGATATCCCTTAAATCCTGGCGCAGCCAGATCGGCTATGTTTCACAGGAAAGCGCCATGATGGCAGGTACAATCCGTGAAAATTTATGCTATGGACTCGAAGATTCCAAAAGCATTGCGGATGAGAAGTTATGGGAAGTGGCGAAAATGGCATACGCCGATCAATTCATTGCCGACTTTCCGAAAGGGCTTGATACAGAAGTTGGTGAGCGGGGTGTGAAGCTATCCGGGGGACAAAGGCAGCGTATTGCTATAGCACGGGCTTTCCTGCGCGACCCTAAAATATTGATGATGGACGAAGCCACTGCCAGTCTGGACAGCCAATCTGAAGGTATCGTCCAGCAGGCCCTTACCCGCTTAATGGAAGGCCGGACAACTTTCGTCATCGCACACCGCCTTTCCACAATTGTCGACGCAGACCAAATTATTTTCATCGAAAAAGGCCAGGTCACAGGCATTGGCACACATTCCGAATTGACTCAATCACATGATCTATACCGTGAATTTGCCGAGCAGCAGCTTGCATAAGAAGTAGCCAGTCTATCAAAGACTGGCCATTTTACTGCAGATTTTGATTCCAGACCCCTCTTAAAACCGAAAACCTGTGATAAAATGTGACAAATTATCCATATAAACAAGAAGGTGAATTCCTTATAATGGAATTAAGATCTCAGTTAGTCATGCCAATCCAAAAGGAGGCTGAAGACTATGTCAATAGATCACACACTTAACATGCTTGAAACATTGAAATATTATTGTGACTCTGAAATCACTCAGACCTTTTCAAATGACAAGCAGCAGGTTTTATCTGTATGTTATTTGAAAAACAATCATTCTTTTGAAATTACCTACACAGAAACTAATATAAAGAAAAATTTCCGCCACATAGAATCAGCAGCAGAAGCAATCGAAAAAGCTTTAAGGTGATTAAGACATCCTTAAAGCTTTTTTTGATTGTTCTCCTTCCATGTAATTTACGAGTACAGGATACTGCTCCCTGCATCTGTTCATTTAAGCAGAAATCATACTGCAGCTTAAAACAATCAAACGTTTGAATGACTTTTTTCTGGCTGTTATAAAGCTTTCTCAGCCTGAAGAACTCTCATAATTTCCTTGCTGTCTTTTGTCAGAATGTCTTTCACATTTGGTCCAAACCATTCCAAAGATGCATCCATTTCCATCAAATTCGAAGCCTCTCTTAAAAACATCCTGTAATCTACAGCTCCTTCAAATAATGAAACCATGCCTTCCCTGCTGCCCGCTGCTGCATAGACATTATTAGGAGCAAACACGCCAAGCTGGGAACGGGACTGGATATTTTTAAAATGAAAGTGCGATATATATGGACGCAGCTGTTTTAGCGCAAAGATCGGATCCACTCCTGATTCCCATATATGAAGCACATCAAAATTAACCCTTAACGCTGAATGGTCTGTTTCCTCAATGAGCTGAAGTGTGGAGGATGGGTTATCTGTCAGTGTATTAGGATGAGTTTCAACCAGAAGCATCTGTCCCTCGGCTTCAGCCATTTTGCAGAGCATTTTCATGCGCGAAACCAGTTCGATTCTTTCCAGCCTGCTGATATCCGCACTGCCTTTTGTCCCGGCAAACGTTCTTATTTTCTTCGTTCCCCACCTATGTGCCATTGCACATAATTTTTGCATTTCTGTCATTAAAACTGGAAGAGGAGCATCAAGAGGCAGATAGTCGCTCAGCATGGTCGTTTCAAGATTATAGGAGCTAAGCCACTCACTTCCATAATGAATATCTTCCGCCAGGTTTTTGGCATGTACACCCCATATTTCTATCCCCTGGAATCCATTTGTCTGGGCATAGTGTGCGATTTGGTCAATGGACTGAAGATGATGCCGGAATGAGATGGTGCAGAGAGATAGCTTCATAGAGTTGCCTCCTTCATATTTTGGGATTCCTGCAGTTTAATCCAGGCTTCAAAGCTTTTCTGCAATCCCTGCTTAATTTTAAATTCCAGGATATTTAGTTCATCCAGTTTTAAAGAGATTTCATTTTTCAAACCCAGGTTTCCTGTCATGGCAAGCTTCATCGCCCGATATTGGATAACCGTATATCCTTTTACGAGCTTCTCAATTTCATTACACCAGGCTTCAAAGCCTTCCTCTTCATACCCAAGTGAATCCCAGAAAAACGCAAAAGCATGTTCATAGGCGTATTTTCGGATGGCGAGGACAGGGAGTTCCCTTAATGCGAATGTCAATCCTGATAAAGGGTAGTTATCGCTTCCGGATGTATATAGACCGACAATCTTTCCAACTGCATCAGTCATTGGGTTGCAGTCAAGCTTAATGCATGTATTAAAATATGCCTCCACTGTTTCAGCAGATGGGGGAATGATATTGGCTGCATCAAAGAAATATCCCCCTTCAGCAGAGGGATCCTCAATAGCTGCCAAAATCCTCTCCTTCGGCAAAATTCCTTCCCAGCGGAAGTCCGGATCATACATAAACCATTCCTCTTCGTTTCCTGTCAATTCCAGCATCACATAATGCGGAAATGGACTTTGATGAAACTTATTCTCCCTTTCAGGCAGCTTGGACAAATCAAGCATCACCATTACATACTGGTGGTGCTTCTTGTTCTCAAGCAGGCCCAGAAGCTTGTTTATGTTTTCCTGTTTGCTGCGTTTTTCGTCATACCATCTATATAGCTTAATTCCATACAGCATTTCATACCATTGGTGGAAAAAATCATGGTCGATCCGTTTGGAATGATAGGTCAGAACTCCATTATCCAATACATCGAAATCAGCATCCCATACTCCGAAATAATAAGGTCTGTGATCGGCCCCTTGCGTCTTTTTGACTGCCTCACATACACAGCTCACAAAACAATGGACTTTAATCATAAGAAGCCTCCGCTGTGACAGGCTTCTGCAGGTGATTCAGAAAGTCGGCCAGGCTTCCTACAGTCCTGAAATCTTTAGGCACCAGCATTTCATCCGGGATATCAAAGCCAAGATCCACTTCCAAATGAAGGATAAGCTGCAGGATCATGATGGAATCCATATATAAATCTTCATTTAAACGGGCACCCTCATGAAAGGCCGCCATCGAAGGCAGTTCTATTTGATGCTGCATAATATCTTGTAAAGCCTGTAAAATTTCTTCTCTTGTCATGCCAGCACTCCTTCTCCCAGCCTTTTTCTGCTGATCTTGCCATTCGGGAGCTTTTCTATTTCTTCTGTCTGGATAAATTCCATCGGGATTTGGTAAGGAGCGAGATATTCCCTGCACCACTCCCGCAGTTCCTGCTCCTCTATAGGCTGGGTGCATACATACTGCGCACAGACTCTTTCTCCGGAAAGCGGGTGGATTTTTTTATAAACCACTGCTTCTGCAATTCTTGGTTCTGCCATCAGGACATCTTCCACCTCCTGCGGATATACGTTCAATCCCGCTACATTAATGGTGTCATCCATTCTTGCAAGAAATGACAGGACACCGTCTTCCATAAAGCCAAGGTCCTTAGTAAAGATGGTTTTCTCAGAATCACGGATGATAATTTCATCAGGGTTTTCCTTACTTCCAGCCTCCACTTTTACATGGGGAAGCGGATAGCCCATCTCACGGGGGTCACATACATCCGGGTGAATGGCCACACACCCTGCCTCCGAACATCCATACTGCTGAAGAACCCGGTTTGAAACACTTTTTAAAGATTCCAGCCAGCCCGATGGCATTAAAGTGCCCGATGTCATCACACAATCGAACTGTCCGCCATCACGAACCAGATGTGTTAATGTATGCAAAAGCGCAGGAGCCCCATAGAGAATATGCTTCGGATATTCCTTAATTTTGCTAAGCACATACTTCGGGTTCATATTTGTCAGAATGACCGGTTCCGAACCGCGCCTTAAGCTTGCAAATACGCCGCAGATCAACCCATATGAATGAGTAACCGGACAGGCAACAATAGATGTGGTCTGATGATCTGCCGGCAATACAGAAACATAGCTTTCCAGTTCAAGCTCGATGGAATCCCAGCTGCGTTCAATGCATTTTGGTGCACCAGTCGTACCCGAACTCATTTGGACCAGGACACCTTCACGGGCATTCTTTTGTTTTGACAGTTCGATCGGTGTATGAGTATTTCCGTAAAGCAAGCTATGACTTCCAGCCGATGAAGCTATTCGGATTGCCCCTTCTTTCGGCATGGAAGGATGGATCGGAACAATGGATCCCCCTTTTCTGCGTACAAATAAACAAAGAGCGAGCCACTGAAACACATCCGGAATACAAACAGCTAATCTTCTATTTCCGCAATCTCTTAAATGAGGAGTGTTTTCAAATTCTGTATATTGCTGCTCAAGGTTATCTAATGTATAGTAATGATCATTTACAAAAAACATCTCAATTCTCCTTTTGATGGTTATCTTAAAGAGTTTTTGACATAATGGCGAAACCCGCCAGCCTCATCTTTTTGAACTTTTCTCTTCAGCAGTGATTCCGCATAAATTACCGGTGCAGTATGCTGCAGCAAATAATTTCGGAATATCAATTCCGGATAACAGCTCAGGTGCTCCGTTAAAGCTTCTCCTGTCAGCTTCCAAAATCGCTTCTCACTGAAGCCATATTGCTCTTCAAGTACATAGGACAGTTCAGACAGATGAAAAACAAATAATGTATCCATTGCCAGTTCTCTAAGCGATTCAATAGAAGACATCCAATAATACTGATCTTCCCTGCCTTTTTTAAATTGTTCATGAATGCCCGCAAACTCCGGAATACGGTTTGGCTCCTCCAAAAAGTCATGGCAATACTCAACACTGTCATGGAAATCCCTCAGTGCAACACGTGTTGGCCAGCCGTCCTTATGAAGAAGAATCATATTCTGGGCATGCGCCTCAACGGCAATTCCATGCGCGGCCAGCAAATGCCAGACAGGAACCACACATACTTCCACGAGCCTTTTCAGCCATTTTTCAATTCCATAGCGTTTCAGCCATTCGTCAATAAACGGAAATCCGTCCCTCTCCATTAATGGCAATGCCGTACAAGGCACCGCCGCTTCATCTTCTTCCATATAAAGCCGGATGCTCTCTCTCCATATAGCTCCGAACTTTGCGCAAGGTTCTTCCTCCTCGGGATGATAAGAAATCCCTGCGTATTCCTTAAGAATGACCAATGAAGCTTCATCTTTTAAAAATGGATCTCCTTCCACTGTATCTGCTATCCATTTGGAAATATGGGGTGCGGCACAAACCGCGTGTGTGTCCAGAGTTCTTAGCGATGATGTGTTCACCATATTCATCGATAGTTTCACATGAGCTTTTTCTGGATTTGTCATATTCCATAGCGTACGGACGGACTGTGTTGACCGATAAGAATCTCCGCTGCTCCCCAGAAGCACTATGTCTGCATCAGCATTTGCTAACTTCACCTGCCAGGGGTGAATGGGCAGAAATGTGTATTCTTCAAAGGTTTTGCCAATATGCTGCAAATCAGCAAGTAATTGTCCAAACATGGAAGGGCCAAGTTCCCGTTCCCAGAAACTTGTTTCATCCTCAAGCAGTTCGATTCTGGCATATTCACGTCTGACAGCTGCCCATTGCAGCTCGAATGACTGTCTTGCTTCCGGCCCATATGCCGCATGATCCCCAAGTGAAAATCCGCTTCTCGCCTTAAAGCAGGGATGGTAGGGGTGCCCTTCCCATATCTCTGATTCCAATTCTTCATAGCTGAAATTTCTCCTGGACATAGAATGCATTAGATGAGTTTCATTCCACTCACTCAGCAGAATGGTTTGTTCCAGCTCATTAATGAGCTGATTCCTTTTTTCCGGATCTGCAATAAGGTCTTCAGCCAATTCCTCAATCACGGTTTCTGTTCGTGAGCCATCAGGGTGGACTGAGCGAATGCTTCCTTCTATTAAACGCACACGGTCAAACGAAGTAATTTTCCCCTCACAGCAGTATGTTCTCCGATTTCCGAAAATCGTAAAATGTAAGAGCGGATCTTCTGGCCGTTCAGCCGATTTGGCATAATCCATTAATCCTTCAAAAATAATAGCCTCCATGAACTGTCTGAGTACTCTTCTTTCAATTGTTTTAGACAATTGCGGATGCAGCTTCAGCATAGTTTTCCTCCTTCTTCATGGCGGCGAATGGATTGGGCAAATAGGTGTATACCGCTTGTTCGTTCTTTGCCATCAGCTCATCAACATCATGAAATCGGGTTAAAAGATTGGCTTTATAAGATAATTTCTCAGATTGAAGAATATGCCGAATGAAACCTTTCCCCTGTCCAAACAATCCTTTTTCCAGAGAGCTCAGCTGGTTTCGGCACCATTTGATTAAACGGTCCTCACTGATAAGATCATCCTGCCCAAGTCTTGAAATGACTGAAAAAAGCTGATTCATGAACAGATAATACGTAAACCTTTCCTGAATGAGAGCATCCTCATAGAATAATTCCTGGCATTCTTCCAATTCAGGCAGCAGTTTGCAAAGTTTCTCTCTATGAAGATTTGATAGATAATATCCTTGATTATCCCTGTAAAAATAAGTTTCCGGGTAGCCGGAAGAAAGATCCAGAACGCTATTTTGCTGATGAGCCTCTAATGCCATCCCATGTTCATCATATAAACGAATGAGAGGCTCTATTGCACATTTCCAATATTTCCGGAACCATTCCATGCTGACATCTTGGATATTACGAGATTCTTCCAATGCTATTCTCTCAATGGTTCGGCGCAGCCTTGAACGCATGCCAGGCAAAGGATCCTGAACCAATGCCGCAATGGAAGTAATTCCTCTCTGTTTTTTTCCCTGAAATGGATTGGATCGCAGTATAACTTCAAAGCCTGATTCCTTCTGACCAGGGAATATGGCAGTAATATAGGCCGGATCATCAATCATCCTGAAAACCGGGTGTTCTTCTGTAAATCGGATTTTCTTGATTAATTCCGCCATAGCCGTGCCTGCCCTTAACTCATGGAAGCGATTTTTCCTTAGCGAATTTGTTATTTTTACCGGGACCGAAAACTTATACATCCACTCCTCTTCAGTATTGTAAACTGTCCTGATCGAAGAAGTAGCTGAATAATAAGGCCCCATACTGCCAAGGTCCTTTATAAGCCCCTTCTCTATTGCCTCTCTGACATAGTCCTGCTGCAGAAGCCATTGGGCCTGTAGAGGGTGCATTGGAATGAGGCATTCCTTTTCCGGAACAGTAAGGTGCGGCAGTGATTTTTTTATCGATTGAAGAATAATTTGACTTGCAGTTTCCTTGTCATTAGAGGATTCTTTTACCATCTCCCTGTCAAATTGGAAATAATGGAGCTGAAACTGTCCTTTTAATTCTGGCGCATAGCTTGGCTGCTGCCATCCAGTCATTCCTTGTCTGCTTTTCGGTGTAGGGTGAAGCCAGTGCCCAAACAGGAGCGATTGTTCTGCTTCAATGAAAGTACAATCCTCTGAATACAGGCTGTCCTCATCATTCATTCTCGCTTCAATATATGCCGCCATTGTCTGGTAGCTCTCAATCATCCTTAGCACAAGTTCATCAAAATGGGATGCAAGCTCATGACAGCCATTAGCTTTGGCCATCAAATGCATCTCATGGATTAGTGTAATCATCATCGGAAGTCTATCCTGGTGAATCCATTCCCGCCGATTTGAACAATATTTAAGTGCATGGCCGATTATATGTCTTCCTGTACGTGAACGATAAAGGACTTCGACAGCGAATTTAACGGACTGGCCAGATAATTCGATTTCTGCTACCGCCACCCCTGAAAGAGGGATGGATACCTGTTGTTCCTCAATCCACTCCCTGCTTTCCATCCAATGCCCGCTGTCCACTTCCCGCAAATAACTATTAATAAAAGCTTGAAACGTTGCATTTTCTGCAATTTGTTTGGCTGAATGATGCATAATTCCATCCTTTCACCGAGTCTTTAGACCTAGTAATTGATAACCATTCTCAATAACAGTTAAAAAATTTGATTCTTTTCCAATAAAAGAATCAAGATACTGGAGAGAACGGGTGCAAATGCGTCCCGGCCTCCCGCTGTAAGTTATTCGCTTAATAGAAGCGATTCAATTTCTTTCAAGCCCTTTTGACGCTCAATCGGATCCCAGAACCCCCATGTAGTGGAAAGAGTATGTACCTTGTCATTTTGAACAGCCTTCAGGCTTTTCCAAACTTCACCCTGAGTCACTGAATCGTAAAATTCACCGCTGTTAAAGAAAGTAAGGTCAATAATATTGTCAGGATTATATTTTGCTAGCCCTTCAATTGAAATATTCTCGCCAAAATCCTCTGGAAGGTTCTCAGCAGGTGTTAATTTCAAATCATCAAATAATAATGAGTTGGTTGCATGGTTTGTCAGTCCAAAAACACGAATATCTTTTTTATTGATTGCCACTGCCATGAAAGTTTCTTCTCCTGTTTTCTCACGTACACGTGTTCCGATATCCTCTGCTTTCTTCTCCAGGTCTTCAATGACTTTCTTTCCTTCATCAAGCTTGCCTACAGCTTCTGCAACTTTCAGGTGATCTTCCTTCCAGTCACCGCCCACTTCAACAACAACTGTTGGGATAGTTTCAGAAAGCTGATCATAGAGCGGCTTATAGCGATCACTGATGATAAGAAGATCCGGATCAAGCTTCACGATTTCTTCTGAATTCATTTCATCAGCATAAGGGAGCGCCTTAACACCTTCAAGCTCCTTCGTTAAATGCGGCGGGAACTCATTATCATATGCCATTACCGCATAGGGCTTTACCCCTACCGATACAAGTGATCCTTCCCAGGAAACATGTGAAAGCAAAACTACTTTTTTCGGTTCTGCGGGCACTTCTGCTTTTCCGAAAAGATGTTCAACCGTTCTGGTTTCCTCTGTCTTTTCTTTCTCTTTCTTTTCAGATGCTTCTGTAGAGGCCTCTTCACCTTTACCGCATCCTGTTAAAATTATTAAAAATAACATGAAAACAATGCTCCATGGAGCACAAAACTTCTTCATGGATGATTCCTCCTAAGCAATAATGAAATTCATTCTCAATGATAATCATTATCACAGCGGCTTAACATGGACTTTTGCAACTTCTTGCATGGACAAAACATACAAAACCTGCAATCCACTAAAAATAGGGTCCAGCGGAAAAAACAGCTGGACCCTTGTTCGCATTAATTAAGCCTTAAGTTTTGCTTTCAGCAAATCGTCCGGAAACGCCTCCAGCATTTTCTTTCTCCCAAGCGGTCCCCAAGGATCCCACTCATGGCTGTCAGGATAATATACCTCACCTGTTTGGACAGCACGGATCTTATTCCATTCGGGAGTATGCGCAGTTCTCCAAACATCTCTTTCATGGCTCCATAAGATGAGTAGCTTATCGGGATTAAGATCAGCCACATCCTTCAGGCCAGCAATCCGGTATCCTTCAAAATGCAAATCAGGATGAGGCTCGAAACCCAAATTCTGAAAGAACAGATTGAGCAGAGCATGCCCGCCCTGTCCATAAAGACGGATTTCCTCCGGGCGGATCCAAATGACTGCCCATCTGCCTTTTTTCGTTATTGGACATAGCTTATCTCTTACTTTACATTCAAGGCAGCGGATGTCTTTTTCTATGCATTCTGCCCGGCTTGTACATCCTATCATAGAAGCGATTTCGTAAAGATACTGCCGCCAATCCGGCTGCAGCTGAATATGATGGACCTTCTCCTGCTGTGAAAGAAGCACATTTTGGAGCTGATAATTATGCAGAGGCGTCTTTATGATTCGATCAGGCTGTGTTATGAGAATAGCCTCTGGCTGAAAGGGCTTTTCTGCATTAAGGAGCATGGTGCCCTCCAATTCTTTTTGAAGATAGCTCGGCACTCCATTGCTGGCAGGATAAACAGTTGGATAGGATGGCGCTGCAACAGGCTGTACACCCAGCGAAAGGAGATGGTCCTGCAAAAAGAGCTGACTGACTACCGCAATTCTTTCCTTAGCCCTTTTCATAAATACAGATGGCGGCAAGCCTGCTTTCATTTTAAAAAGACGGCTGAAATAAAACTCATCCTGCATACCGATTTGCTGCGCCACTTCTTTTGCCGTAATCCCTTTCTTCTGCAGCATAAGCTGTTTGGCTGCTCTCATTCTTTCTCCATTCAGGAATTCCTTCGGTGCCATCCCGGTTCGTTTTCGAAAGGCCCTGGTAAACGATACTGGGCTCATGTTTGCTTTAGATGCCAGCTCTGCCACCGTAACCGGCTGGGACAGATTATTTCTGATCAGGTCCACTGCCTCTTCAATCCCGTCTACTTCTGTCCTGTCTGTCAGAATTGACATCATATTCCACAGCTGGGACTGAAATCGGCACTCAGCCGATATCGATTTATCTTTGTTCCATTTCCTCAGCTCTTCCCACAAGGGCACCATCTTTGATGGCTCCTGATTAGCCAGTATCCCGGAAAGAAACCTGGAAAACACATCTTTATCCTTTGACCAGGTGAGTATATAAACCGTTAACAGGTCTGCAGATGCGGAAGTAATTATGCCGGTTTCCGAGAAAAAGCAGCTCTTCCCCGCCTCTACCTTCAGCCGGCGATTGCGAGTTTCGATTGTGCCTTTCCCTGCTGAAATATATATAAGTGTAAAATCATTGCTATTTTCATTGATGGTTTTCGACAATCCCCCTCTCAAGCTTGAAACTGCAATTTTATACGGTTCAAATTGTTTGCCGCTCAGCATATACAAAAAATACTCCCTTCTTTTTCCTTAAATAAGAATTGACAAAAGCTGTGAAAGGATAGTAGATTAATTACGATTATTTAGAACGATAACGATTATCATTTTCACTTAAAATTTACATAGAAAAGGACTGAATGTAATGGCCAGAACCGCAGCTGACATAACAGAGCACAGGCAGCCTGTACACCAAAAATCTATAAAATGGGGCCTGGCAGGAATTGTGCTGGTGCTTATCGGGCTGCTTGCATCGATTGGGCTGGGTGCAATCTGGATTCCCCCTTCCGTGGTGTGGGAGTCATTTGTCTCCTTTCAGGGAGGCCAAATTGAACATCAGCTTATCAGAGAAGTCAGGCTTCCCCGGGCATTGACCGGGGCACTTATTGGGGCAGCTCTTGCTGTAGCCGGCACCATTATGCAGGGAATTACACGCAACCCGCTGGCAGATCCCTCCATAATCGGCATTACACATGGAGCGGGCCTGGCCATCGCAATTGCACTTGCTTTTCTTTCCGGCGGTTCATACTGGGTTCTGCTCATCTGGTCATTTGCAGGTTCCGCTGCTGGAGCCTTGCTTGTATTATCTTTCTCCATGCTGTCAAAAGAGCGGATATCACCTGTCACTTTGACACTGGCAGGAGCAGCATTAAGCACTTTGTTCAGCGCTCTTTCAACCGGCATCGCCCTTTATTTTCAGACTGCACAGGACCTGAGCTTCTGGTTTGCCGGAGGTCTTTCAGGAACACAATGGCGCCATGTGTATATTTTGCTTCCCGCCGTATTTTTAGGCTTGCTCCTGTCCCTTTGGATCAGCCGCTCCCTGACAATCCTGGCATTGGGAGAAGAAGTGGCTGCAGGGCTTGGTCAATCTCAGCAGAAAGTCCGCTGGATCGGGCTTGCAGCGGTTATATTATTATCTGGAGCGGCCGTTTCCATTGCTGGAGCTATAGGCTTTATCGGACTGGTGGTTCCCCATATGGTCAGGCTTTTGATTGGGTCTGACTACCGCTGGCTTATCCCGCTTAGTGCCATTGCAGGTGCACTGCTTCTAATAGCGGCAGATATCGGGGCACGGATGATCAACCCGCCGTTTGAGACTCCTGTCAGTGCTGTTACTGCACTAATCGGTGTTCCATTTTTCTTATATTTGTCCAGAAGGAAAAGGGGGTATATGTAATGGATTGGAAACAGGCTTTACTCCAATCGCGGGGCTGGATGGCAGCCTTTATATTCCTTATCCTGGTTACTTTTGTACTAAGTCTCTCGACTGGTGTGATGCCAGTAGGAATGAATGAAATTTTGGCTGTTCTTTCAGGCAGCGGCACTCCGAAACAGGAGCTCGTACTGCTTCATTTAAGATTGCCAAGAATGATCATTGCCCTTCTAATAGGAGCAGGCCTGGCTCTTTCCGGCAGCATCCTTCAGGGGCTATCCCGGAATTCACTGGCTGATCCCGGCATTCTCGGCATTAATGCCGGGGCCGGATTAGCAGTTGTTCTCTCAATCTACCTGTTCGGGCAATCGGGAGGAAGCCTTCTGGCAAAACCGTTCTTCCTTCCCGTATTTGCTTTCGCCGGAGCACTCGCCATTGCAGCTCTGATCTATCGATTTTCGTGGAAAGGCGGAATAGACCCGGAACGGCTTCTCCTCGTTGGCCTTGGATTTAATGCACTATGTGGTGCCTTGCTGCTGATCCTGCAGCTGAAAATGGATCCAAAGGATTTTCAGCAGGCAGCCATTTGGCTGACTGGCAGCATCTGGGGTATTCAGTGGCCATATGTGTGGGCACTCCTTCCCTGGATTCTTGTTCTGATGCCAGTCGCCTTTATAAAAGCAAGAACAATGAATATCCTTCAATTCAAACAGGAAGTTCCTGTTGCACTCGGCTTAAGAGTCGAATCCGAACGCCGGCTTCTTCTCTGTCTTTCAGCCGCTCTTGCCGGAGCATGTGTAGCAGCTGGCGGCGGAATTGCTTTCATTGGACTCCTGGCGCCACATCTGGCACGCCGCCTTTGCGGCCCCAACTATTTCAGCAACTTGCCTTTAGCTGCACTAATAGGCGCGGCACTTGTTCTCATTGCAGATATGATAGGAAAAAATCTCCTTGCACCTGCAGATATTCCGGTTGGGATCGTCATCTCCGTAATCGGAGCTCCCTATCTGATTTTCATGCTTCTCACCCGGAAAGGCACGGGACTGAAAGCTTAATAGATAACAATCACATAAAAAATGCCCATTCAAAAATCCCTTTATGAATGGGCATTGCACTTTATTTAATTTCAGCTGGCTCACGGTACTGCTTCTGGCCCAATGAATGATAGACATCCTGACGGCTATCAATAATATATTCTGGCTTCGGCTTGCCGCGGTTTGCCTTGTGCCCGGCAATATGGACATCACTTGTTTCCCACGCCTTCCAGGCTCCTTCCGATTCCCAGCGAATCATAATAGCCACTTCTTCGTCCCCGCTGCGCTGCTTCTTCTTTAAAACATTCAAATCAATGAAGCCCGGCTGCTCTTCGATTATTCCTTCCCCTGCAAAGCGCTCGACTAGCTTATTTGAATGGCCTTCTTTCACAGTAATCGTTTTTAATTGAATAAACATATCTGTTCCTCCCCTGCTTCTTTTCTGTTATTATAATTGATAACGATTTTCATTTTCAACTATTTTAAAAAATAGATTCATTATTTCCTTGGTTTATAGTATCTTTAGATTATCGAACTAATCAGAAAACGGGGCCTGAGTATGTGGAAAAATAAAAATGTTTGGATTTTATTAACCGGGGAGTTTATAGCAGGGCTGGGCTTGTGGCTCGGTATAATAGGGAATCTGGAATTTATGCAGGAAAAGGTTCCCTCAGATTTTCTAAAGTCGCTTATTTTGGCTGGCGGATTGCTGGCAGGGATTGCTGTTGGACCCTGGGCAGGAAGAATAACTGACCAAATCAGCAAGAAGACAGTCATGCTGGCATCTGGCTTCGCCCGGGCATTGAGCGTTGTTTTTATGTTAATTGCCATACAAACCGGGTCAGTCTGGTGGATGGTTATTTTTCTGGTATTCCTGCAAATCTCGGCAGCCTTCTATTTTCCAGCTCTGCAGGCTGCCATTCCTCTGGTTGTGGAAGATAAGGACCTGCTGCAGCTGAATGGAGTCCATATGAATGTGTCCACACTTTCCAGAATATTAGGTACTGCTTTAGCTGGCGTTTTGTTAGTTATCTTGCCATTATCAATGCTTTACATCGCTTCGCTTGTCGCTTATCTGATTCTCTTTATAATCACCTTTTTTATGGATTTTGAAGAATCCTTCTCAAAGGAAAGCAGGGGAAGAAACTCAAGCAGTGGCAGCGGAGGCTTCAAGGAAGTATTCCCGATTATTCAAGGTCTGCCCATTGTGTTTATGACATTGATCCTAACCTTGGTTCCGCTTCTGTTCCTTGGCGGATTTAACTTAATGGTCATTAATATCAGTGAGCTTCAGGAAAGCTCATCCATTAAAGGCTTGATCTATACGGCAGAAGGACTCGGCTTCATGCTTGGCGCATTCATTGTCAAACAAATCAGCCAAAAACGTTCGCCTTATGCGATCCTGTTTTTCTTCTCATTCATCATCGGACTATCCCAGCTGCTTCTGTACTTTGCAGATGTGCCTGTTCTATCCATACTGGCTTTTTTTATTTTTGGGTTTGCCGTCGGCTGTTTCTTCCCTACTGCCGCTACCATTTTCCAAACAAGAGTGCCAAAGGAATTTCACGGAAGATTCTTCTCCTTCCGAAACATGCTTGACCGTGTAACTTTTCAGATTGTCCTGCTCCTGACTGGATTCCTTCTGGACGCAGTCGGCCTTCAGATAATGGTCGTGATCTTTGGAATACTGTCGCTGATTATGACGGCAGCATTCTTTGCTAAATTCAGGAAGCTTAGGACAGAAGCTCAAGTAAAAGAAAAGATCAGTACGTAAGAAAAGCGGAAGCGCCTTGCCCACGAAGGAACGCAGACTAAGAACGCCACGTCCTGTGGCAACGTCTGCATGACCCCCATCCTGGGGGCCTCAAGCACAAGACGAGCCTCACGGAAAGGCGTTCTTTGCCTTTTTGGGAGGCTTGTCCGAAATGTGGAGGCGACTGCCCAGGGACGACAAGCATAATACGAGCCCTTCCAGAAGGTGTTCTTCCCTTCTGGAAGGGCTTGACTAGTCTTTCGTCCCTAGGAGCCGCAACTAGACAGGCTTGTGACCTCGAGAGGGTAGGCGCTGGAACTAGACAGCTGTCAGACTTCAGATTGTATAAATCTTACCTTAAAAAACCGGTCCACATCGTGTGGGCCGGTTTTTCACTGCTAGTTCGCCTTAATTCCAGGCGTTTTTTCAATTTATGTGCGGATAGAATTTTTTCTGTGCGCATAACCAAGTTTTATGTGCGAATAAAAAAATTTATGTGCGTTTAGTTTTTATACTAGTGGACCAGCTGCTTCACCAATTCCCGATTCCGTTTTTTAAAAACATCATTATGAGATGAAACCATCGCAGCTGCGGCAGCATCCGGTTCAATGTACTGCTTCGCTTTGTTTACTGCATTGGCAGCATCCTGGAATGCCCCGGCAATTAAGTGAAGTTTGCCGTCATGCTTTAGGATATCCCCTGCAGCATATAGCCCTTCAACCGATGTTTCGCTGTTTGCATTGCCTGCAATATAGAAATCTTCGAGCATTTCAATATTCAGATTGCTATTTTTTAAGAGTTCCGTATCCTGTTCATAGCCATGATTAATTACTACTTCATCAATCTGCAGATAAGAAACTTCGCCAGTTTCATTATTGGTCAATTCCACCTGTTCAATTTCCTCGTGATTTCCGCCGGCAATTAATTTTGTGATGGACGTATGGTTAATGCAGATAACCGAACTATTCATCAGCTGTGAAACCTGAGCTTCATGGCCAGTCAAAGCATCTCTCCTGCAAGTGATGTATACCTGCTTGGCAACGGGCTCCAATTCATTTGCCCAGTCTACTGCAGAATTTCCTCCGCCTGAAACAATTACAGTCTTATCTTTAAAGTGTTTAAGGGATTTGACTGTATAATTCAGATTGGAAACTTCAAAACGCTCTGCCCCTTCTATCTTCAGTTTCTGCGGCTTTAAAATTCCGCTGCCAACAGCCACAATGACGGTTTTCGTATAGTGCTCTTCTCCAGAAGAACCTTTTAAAACAAATAAACCATCTTCATTTTTGGCAATGGATTCTACCTTTTCATTGAGAACAACCGTTGGATTAAACGTTAGCCCCTGCTCCACCAGCTGTTCAATCAGTTTTGCCCCAGGAGTCGGAGTCAGGCCGCCCACATCCCAGATCATTTTCTCCGGATATACATGTATTTTACCGCCAAGCATCGGCTGAAACTCGATCAGCTTTGTTTTCATTTTCCTTAATCCGCTGTAGAAAGTGGAATAAAGACCAGCAGGTCCGCCTCCAATGACCGTCACATCAAACACTTCAGCATTTTTCATTTACCGTTCACTCCTATAACCAATTACTATTGATTATCATTCTCACTTCAACTATACGACCTTTCTTCTCCTTTGACAATGAAATTTTTTCTGAATACTTTTCCTTTAAATACTATTGACATAAAAATCAGATAGACTTATAGTAAAAAAGAACCGATACTGATAATCATTATCACTAAAATATATTCTCAACTAAACGGAGGTTACATAATGGTCCGCCTATATACAGATGGCTTGAACATTGGATATAGTGAACGCTTGATTGTGAAAGACCTTAGTGTCCAGATTCCCGATAAGAAGATCACGACTATAATCGGCCCGAATGGCTGCGGAAAATCAACCCTTTTAAAAGCGATTACACGAATCATTTCTCATCAATCAGGCACTGTCATTTTGGACGGCGAGAACATTTCAAAGGAAAATACAAAGATCCTTGCCAAGAAAATGGCAATTTTGCCGCAAACACCTGAAAGTGCAAGCGGTTTAACAGTTGGCGAACTGGTCTCATACGGTCGCTTTCCTTATCAGAAAGGATTTGGCAGATTAACGAAAAAGGACTATGAAGTCATTGATTGGGCTCTTGACGTTACTGGGATCAAGGATTTCAAATTTCGTCCGGTTGACGCCCTTTCCGGCGGCCAGCGTCAAAGGGTCTGGATTGCAATGGCTCTGGCACAGGAAACAGACATCATTTTCCTTGATGAACCGACCACTTACTTGGATATGGCCCATCAGCTTGAAGTTCTCGAGCTTCTCCAAAAGCTGAACCAGGAGCAGGAACGCACCATTGTAATGGTCCTTCATGATTTAAACCAGGCAGCCCGTTTTGCTGACCATATCGTTGCATTAAAAGATGGTGAAATTGTTAAGTCAGGAAGCTATGAGGAAGTCATTACACAGGATGTCTTAAGGAAAGTGTTCAATATTGATGCAGTCATCGGGCGCGATCCCCGCACAAACAAACCAATGTGTATTACTTATAATTTACTAAAAGGAGAAAATCAACATGAAGAAACTATTGATCCCGTTTACGATCTTGCTGCTTCTGCTTATTAGCGCCTGCGGCAATACAGAGCAAGGAGAATCAAAAGAAGGAGAACCAAAAGAAGATAAGAAATCAGGCACCTTTACTTATGAATCTGAAACCGGGCCGGTTGAAGTCCCGGCTGATCCTAAGAGAGTTGTTCTCCTTTCCGGGTTTACAGGAAATGTAATGCAATTAGGCGTAAATATCGTCGGTGTGGACACATGGTCCAAGAATAATCCTCGTTTTGAAGAAGAATTGAAAGATGCTGAAGAAGTATCTGAAGATAACCTGGAAAAAATAATTGAATTAGAACCAGACTTGATCATTGCATTATCTACTGTAAAAAACTACGATAAACTTAAGGAAATTGCACCAACTGTAACTTATACATGGGGTAAATTAGATTATCTGTCACAGCATGAAGAAATCGGCAAGCTTCTTAATAAAGAAGAAGAAGCAAAGAAATGGGTGGCAGACTTTAAACAGCGTGCTGAAACAGCTGGTGAAGACATCCGTGCAAAAATTGGAGAAGATGCAACCGTTTCTGTATTTGAAATCTTTGATAAACAGCTTTATGTGTTTGGCGATAACTGGGCACGCGGAACTGAAATCCTCTATCAGGCAATGGACTTAAAAATGCCTGAAAAGGTTAAGGAAATGGCTCTTAAAGATGGTTATTACGCTATTTCAACAGAAGTGCTTCCAGAATATTCCGGAGATTACATTATTCTGAGCAAATACTCTGATGCTGACCATTCTTTCCAGGAAACTGATACGTACAAAAACATCCCTGCTGTAAAAAATAACCGCGTCTTTGAAATGGAAGGCAATGGTGCTTCCTTCAGTGATCCTATCACACTTGATGCACAGCTGGAGTTCTTTAAAGAATCATTTTTAGGAAAGTAATACTGCAGGAGGGATTCTTATTTTGGGAATTCCTCTTTCCTATTTAGAAAAGCGGAAGCGCCTATCTACGAAAAGAATCAATTCTGTTATTATAAGAACAGCGAAAAGTTCCCGCATGTCAGCTGGAACTAGACAGTTTTCGAAGTTTAAGGCAGTTCTGATCCCATAAAGAAAGATGAGAGTACAATGACAAAAGATGCTCAACCCTTTATTCCATTTATCTATAAACTCGCCGCAGGCTTTGTTATCTTTGCCGGCATGTTTGTGGCTGCATGTGTGTTTGGAGCTGCGGATGTAACGGTCAAAGATGTTTGGCTGGCGCTTACTTCCAATGCTTCTGGAGAAAAAATTTCGATTATTCGTGAAATCCGTCTTCCTCGTGAAATTGCTGCAGTCTTCGTTGGAGCTGCGCTTAGCATTTCCGGTGCCATTATGCAGGGAATGACAAGAAACCCTCTTGCTGATCCAGGCTTGCTCGGATTAACGGCTGGAGCAAATGCCGCACTTGCATTAACTCTTGTGGTCATTCCTTCAGCAAATTACATAGGGATTCTCTTCGCCTGTTTTATCGGTGCAGCGGTTGGAGCTTCGCTGGTTTTCGGCATTGGCGCCATGAAAAAAGGAGGTTTTTCTCCTATTCGGATCGTATTGGCCGGAGCCGCGGTGTCCGCCTTCCTTTTCGCAATAGCCGAAGGAGTCGGCATTTATTTTAAAATTTCAAAAGATGTCAGCATGTGGACTGCAGGCGGAATCATCGGCACATCCTGGAGCCAGCTGCAAGTGATTGTCCCGGTTATTTCCATTGGCATTCTTGTTTCTCTTTTTCTGTCCAAGCAGCTGACTATCTTAAGCTTAAATGAGGAAGTGGCAGTAGGTCTGGGGCAAAATACAACTCAGATTAAGACCATCCTTTTCATCTTAGTGACCCTGCTTGCTGGCGCATCAGTGGCACTGGTAGGCAATATGGCTTTTATCGGGCTGATGGTGCCTCATATTGTCCGTGCTATTGTAGGTACAGACTACCGTTTTATTCTTCCCATGTCTGCCCTGACAGGAGCTTCTTTTATGCTTCTGGCCGATACATTAGGGAGAACCATCAACGCTCCTTACGAAACACCGGCAGCTGCTATTATCGCCGTTATGGGGCTTCCTTTCTTCCTGTTTATTGTTCATAAAGGAGGTAAGGCGTTCTCATGATTCAGCCAGAGTTAGTAAAAAAACAGCGAATTTTAATGGCCGTGTTATCAGCACTCATTATTGTTACCATTGTGATTGGAATGGGATTAGGCTATGCCTCCCTTTCATATGACCGATTGCTCCCGACTATTATGGGACAGGGCACATTTAAAGAAGAATTTGTGTTATTTTCCATTCGGCTGCCGCGGGTATTTATCACTGTCTTGGCCGGCATGGCACTCGCATTATCCGGTGCCATTTTACAAGGGATTACACGCAATGACCTGGCAGATCCAGGCATCATTGGCATAAACTCCGGTGCCGGAGTTGCTATAGCGGTTTTCTTTCTGTTCTTTCCGATTGAAGCTGGCACTTTCATATACATGCTGCCTTTATGCGCATTTTTCGGCGCTTTACTTACTGCAATCCTTATCTATGCTTTTTCCTATAAAAAAAGCGAGGGGCTTCAGCCTGTAAAGATGGTGCTGGTCGGGGTCGGATTTTCCATGGCGCTTTCCGGTGTCATGATTGTCCTGATTTCTTCAGCGGAAAGAGAGAAAGTCGATTTTATAGCTAAATGGCTATCAGGGAATATCTGGGGAACGGATTGGCCGTTCATTTGGGCACTCCTCCCCTGGCTTCTTCTGCTGATTCCATTTACTTTATATAAAGCAAATCGCTTGAATCTATTAAGCTTAAGCGAGCCTGTCGCCATCGGGATAGGGGTATCCATTGAAAGAGAACGGATCGTCCTTCTGCTTACAGCCGTTGCATTGGCCGCTTCAGCTGTGTCGGTAACCGGCGGAATTGCTTTTATCGGCTTAATTGCACCGCACATGGCTAAAGCGCTTGTTGGACCGCGGAATCAGCTTTTCATTCCGATTGCTATCCTTTTAGGAGGATGGCTTCTCTTATTCGCCGATACGCTTGGCCGGAACCTGGTTGATCCTGACGGCCTGCCAGCCGGCATTATGGTTGCACTGATCGGTGCTCCTTATTTCATGTATTTACTGCTAAAAAAATAGCCGATTAAAAAGACGTGTTCGCACGTCTTTTTATCTTTTTGAAATGTATATTAATATATTAATTTCTTAAAAACATGTTTCTTCCTGCTTTTTTCAGGGCAATAGATACAGTGTATATTTGGAAATCTATAGCATAGGAGGAATTTAGATGTTTTTTCATGTAAAAGAATTGCAATTTGAAGCTAAGCCGGAACGTCCGGATCCCGTTTTTGCCAAAAAGCTTCAGGAATTGATTGGCGGCCAATATGGTGAAATGACGGTTGCCATGCAGTACATGTTTCAGGGTTGGGCAACTCGTGGGAATGAAAAATATCGCGACCTTCTGCTGGATATTGGGACTGAAGAAATTGGACATGTGGAAATGCTCGCAACAATGGTTGCCAGACTAATGGACGACGCCCCTGTTAATCAGCAGCAAGAAGCAGCAAAGGACCCAGTGGTTGGAGCGATTATGGGCGGAATGAATCCGCAGCATGCCATTGTCTCCGGACTTGGTGCACGTCCGACTGACAGTGTAGGGAACCCTTGGATGGGTACCTATATTACAGCCAGCGGAAACCTATTAGCAGACTTTCGTTCAAACTTGAATGCAGAGTCACAGGGCCGGCTGCAGGCTGCACGTCTCTATGAAATGACTGATGATAAGGGCATTAAAGAGCTGCTTTCAGTTCTGATTGCCAGAGATGCCTACCACCAAAACCAATGGGCTGCTGCGATTGCGGAGCTTGAAGAAAAAGAAGGCCTGCTCGTCCCTAGCACCTTCCCTCGTGAGAAAGAACGCACAGATATCTCTTACACTCTCTACAACCTATCAGCAGGCGAAGAAAGCAGCACAGGCAGATGGGCACAGGGCCCTGCTCTGGATGGCCAGGGAGAATACAAATATGTAGGCAATCCAAAGCCTGAAGGGGACAAGCCTATGCTCAAGCCTGCACCTCCAAACCTTCATAACACATTACCGATGGATTAATAATAGAACTAACAAAACAGGCTGAAGCATCAGCTTGTTTTGTTAGTTCAATCAAACGTTTGATTGAATTGGACATCGCTTTCCTCTTTAATATCCATCCTCTCCATTGACTTCCTTCAAATTTTTTATATGATAAAACCATCCCACCCTTTTGAGATGACTGGAATAATGAATCTAAATTCTATTTTCATTACATTCACTATGAACATTAAGGTTACCCTCACTATAAAAGGGGAATGAAAATAAGTGATACACCGCCGGAAAGGATCTAGTTTGCATGATTTATTTTTTTACCGCCGCACTGATTATATTTATTAGTTACGCAGTTCTGCCCACTGTACTCATACGATCGCTGAATTGGGGAATTGTAAAAGAAATAACCGAACCCAATTCCATTGCTTTAACCTTTGATGATGGCCCGGATCCACAATATACAGCGAGGCTTCTGGATGTCTTAAAAAAGCATGAAGCAAAGGCAGCCTTTTTTGTTGTCGGGGAAAAAGCAGCCAAGCATCCGCTGCTGCTTAAAAGAATGCAGGCGGATGGTCATACAATTGGCATCCATCATTATAGGCATGTCTCAAGCTGGATCCTTTCACCGGGATCTTTAAAAAAACAGCTGGAGCAAACAAAACAAGTTATTGAAGAAACGATTAATGAAGAAGTCTATTTTTATCGTCCGCCATGGGGACACTTCAATTTATTTACCCTCTGGATGGCAAGAAAGTATAAGATTATTATGTGGTCGGGCATTTTTAAGGATTGGAAGATCCAGCATATCAGGAACACCCTTTCAAAGTCGCTGGCAAAAGAAACCGTGCCTGGCCGGATTTTTCTTCTCCACGACAGCGGTGAAACTCTTGGCGCAGACTCCAATGCACCTGAATATATGATCGGCCATCTGGACCAGTATTTGCAGCAGTCAGCACTAAAAGGGATCCATTTTGTTTCTTTAAAAGAAGGATATCAGGGGCATCGCACATGAGTACTGAAACAATTATTGAATTTATTTCGTCCTACGGGTATTGGATTATCTTTTTATTTTTATTTTTCGGGATTGTCGGCATTCCTGCTCCGGAAGAATCGCTATTATTCCTGATTGGCGTGTTAATTGGAAATCATCAACTAAGCTTTGCCGAATCCGCTGTCTGTGCAGAAGCAGGTGTGCTGCTTGGGATGCTTTCAGCGTATTGGATCGGTAAAAAAGCAGGTACGCCCTTTCTCAAAAAATATGGCAGATATATTGGGATCACGGAACAGAGATGGAATACCGCCCAGAAAAAGTACATGGAGAATCATCGATTCATGATCTTTGCTGGTTTTTATATGCCGGGAATACGTCAGATAAGCCCTTACTTTGCCGGCATTTCAAAAGTTCCTTTTCATCAGTACCTTCTATATTCTGCTGCAGGCTCCCTTAGCTGGGTGCTCCCTATAATTGCCGCGGGATACTTTGCAGGAAGCCTATTTGATATAAATCCTGAATATGTTCCATATCTCGGGGTTTTATTATTAGTTATATTCGCAATCTACATGCTCTTTAAGTATGCAAAAAATAAATCCAAGTGACAGAGAGGAGGGTATTATGAAAGTTCTGCTGCTCCCATTATTTCAATTCCCCACGGGACATTCAAAAGTTGCCAAAACAATTCAGGATAATATTCAAAGCCAATATCCTGATGCTGAAATCAAAATAGTCGACTTTCTTTCCTATTGCAGTGATAAGCTTGAGAAGCTGGTATCAGGGATATATTTAAAAGGTTTCCTGGGTGCCCCTTTCCTTTACAGGGCATTATATTACACCATTATGTATAAGCAGCACCCTTTTAAATTGCAGCCTGATTTACAGGTTCTATCCTATTATTTTGAACGAAAAATGCAGAAGTTCCTTGATGAAGAAAATCCGGATTTAATATTTTGCACTCATTCTTTTCCATCTGGAATCATCAGTTCACTAAAGCAAAAGGGACGATACCGGGACGTCACGGCGGTGAATGTTTACACGGATTTTTTTATTAATGATATATGGGGAAAACGGGGAATTGATTTTCATTTCGTACCTCATCCCGAGGCGAAGGAAAAGCTTATTAAAAAGCACAATATTCCTGATGAGCAAATTTTTGTAACAGGCATACCGGTTCATTCTGCGTATCACCTTCAGGTTCCATTTAAGAAAGATAACCGGATACGCCATATTCTGGTTGCAGGAGGAAACAGCGGCTTAGTAAACTGTGATTTTATAGTCGCTATGCAGAAGGTTCCTCATATTCGATTTCTGATCCTTTGCGGAAATAATGACGAATTATATAGCTCACTCCAAGCACTCGATTCAAAGCATATCGAGCCCATTGGATATATTGAAGACCCTTTTGAAATGAACCAGCTATATAATAAAGCCGATGCTATTTTGACCAAACCAGGCGGAGTTACAATTAGTGAAGCACTGCAAAAGAAACTTCCGATTCTGGTCCATACCTCACTCCCCGGACAAGAGGAAATCAATTTGGACTATTTGCTTGAGAAAAATCTGGTGCTTGTCATTAATGACAAGCACATTGCTGAACAGCTTAATAATGAAGAAGCTATACTTAGTCTAAGAAAACACATTGATTCCTATCTGGCAAAAGTCAATTGCCCATTGGACTATGCCATGTTAATGTCAATTAAAAGCACCGGCAGAAAAACGCCTGAAACTGTACATTCCATAAGAGCTATCCCCACTTTAAAGTGAAACTTCGCTCAGCTGGGCTCTGGAAGTAAGACTGCGATAAATAATTAACAGCCTGGAATCTTCAGGCTGTTTTCCATTTCAATCAAACGTTTGATTAATCAAACCCTCTTCATAAAGAATATCCTCAATCCCAGGGCTAGTTCCATGATCATCCATGTTCTCATCACAGCCAACCAAAAAATAGGTATACGAATATTCATAACCATCTCCCTGTACACCGCCTGATCCGCCATATGAAGCAGCGACACTGGGACACCGTATATCACATTTCCGAAAAAGCAGTAAAAAAAAAAACATAATCAGGAAGAAAGAAAACAGTTCCCCTTCAGACAAGAAAAAGAGAAGCCAAAAACCAAATGTAAAAAGAATGGAAGCCTGCAGGGCCGTTTTTATTTTTAATCCCAGCATCAGAATAAATGAACCTCCTCTCTCGATTGTGAATAATTTCACATATATCTAAGCATACATACAAGGTATCATAACCTTTTATTTTCAACGTGCACAAAATTAATGCCAGGCGGCCTGCTTCCTTAACTAACAGACCCTTCCTCAATCACCTCTATTGCCCACCCGATCCCTTCTTCTACCATTTTTTCCGGAGGGTTCGTGTGTGGAGTGTATTCCATGACAAAAAATACATCCTTGCATTCTTTAGCTAAAAAATCCATCAGCTTCTTAATTTTATGATGATTGCCATCATTCTCATGAGATGGATGTACAGGCACCCAAATATATTTATCACCCTGATATTCAACATTATGTAAATGGACCACTCTTACAAACTCGGACCATTTTTCTATATAATTTATGGCCTTCTCGCCTGCGGCCAATATATAATCCCCAATATCGACACAGAGGCTGAGTCCGTATTTCTTCCATGTCTCTACAGGAAAGCGGTCAAGATAATGAATCCCTGCTGGCGATTGCTGGAATCCCAATTTAGGTTCACACACAATCATAATCCCATACTTACTCTGAAGAGAACTGAGTTTCTTGAGTCCCTCCTCAATGATCTCTGCTGGATTCCCATTGGTTTCCTTTTTAAAGTAAGGAAAGTGCACCAATATGTATTCAGCTCCAAGCCGGGACATTCTTTCCACTTCCGTCTCAAACTGGATCCAGGCTTCCTTCGGATTTATACGGATCTTTTCCAGCAGATCGTATTTGCTTTGTCCCCGGAAAAGAGGCGAATGAAGACCAAAGCTTTTGTTTGTTTTACCCAGCATTTCAATAAAACGGCGGAAAGATTCTTCATCTTGAAATTCGCCTATCTCAATATGCGGCAAATGACGTTTAAAAAGTTCAGGAAACAGCTTGCTGTCTGACAAAATGACGCTTCCCGATATCCCTATATGATGAGCCATGATATCCCCTCTCTTATGTATTCTTATAGCAATCTTATCATACCTCTATGTAACTTATTGGAAAATAATGCCGTCTAATCATTAAAATACATGAGGAGACTTTTATGATAAAAAAAGTGTTTGGTTCCATTATCGCAGTACTGTTATTATTCATTCTTTTTTTCCGAAGCGGAATCATTCTGGATTCCATCGGCATTCATTTTGAAAATCCTTTGGCAAAGAAAATGGAAGTGCCTGCTGCTTATTCAAAGGCCGATTCTAATCAAAACGGCATTGCCGATCCGCTTGATATGGTCCTGACAGCCAGAAAAGAAGTGGAACAGCGCACGCCATATAAAAGTGCCTACTATGCGGGAGGATATCCGCCCGATGGTGAAGGTGTCTGTACAGATGTGGTTTGGAGGGGTTTCCAGGGGGCTGATGTAACCATAAAGGATCTTATTGATCAGGATATCGCCGAGAATACGGACTTGTATTCAAGAGTGAAGGGCAATCCTGATCCAAACATTGATTTCAGGAGGGTGCCAAACCAGAATGTCTTTTTCAGCCGCTTCGCAAAGTCATTAACAACAGAACTGATTCCAGGAGATATTAAGAACCTTCAGCAATGGCAGCCGGGTGACATTGTGGTTTTCCTTTCTCCTAAATTCGACCATGTTGCCATCATATCTGACAAACGGACGAAAGATGGCATTCCATATGTCATACATAACTCCACACCATTTGCAGCAGAAGTAAAACTCTCTTCTTTTAAGACTCCTATTACCGCTCATTACAGATGGGATTTTGAAAAAACGCCTGCACTGCCATAAAGCAGATGCAGGCGTTTTTCTTATTAAATACGAAAGTATAAAATTTTGAACTTCGATAACTGTCTAGCGCAAGCAGCCTCCCCCCTTGAGGTCACAAGCTTGTCTAGCTCCGGCTCCTAGGAACCCGGGGCCATAAGGAACCGTCTTATCCCTGAGGCCCGCAGGACAAGGAAGGCTTCGTCAGCATAATCATCGCACGACCAAAAGCGGCAGATTATGGGAGGATGTGGGTCATGCAGACGTTGCCACAGGACAAGGAAAGCTACGGCAGCGATACATCGCACGACCGAAAGCGGTAGCTTTTGGGAGGACGTTGCGCTCTTAGCCTGCGTTCCTTTTTGAGCGAGGCGCTTGCGCTTTTCTTATCTTACTGCTGCAGGATTGCCTGCCGGCCACTCTTCGCAGGTGTAAGCCATCTCCCAGAAGCCAAGCTCCAGCTGGCAGCTTTTTCGGAAAGCATCCTTCATTCGCTGCCTTTCTTCCGGTGATGCCGCATCAGCAAGCTCATCCAAACGGTTTCTCATATTCATGGTCACAGCTTCGACCCTTAAATTTGCGTAAAAAGAGATCCATGGATAAAACGGATGGTTCTCATCTGGCTCATATTGCTTCATGAGTTCAAGCCCAATCTCCCAATAAGTCCATGGACAAGGCAATAATGCAGCAAGGATTTCACCCATGCCGCCTGTGTGGGCATGATACATCATATGCTTAACATAATGATCAGCTGTTGGAGGGAGCGGATAGCCCTGCAATGCTTCGTAATCCACGCCAATCTGCTGGCAGAAATTATGGTGGGGATGTACTTCGCTGTTCAATACAAATTCTATTTGCTGATTAAAATATGCAATATCCTTACGCTCTGCTGACTTTGAAATGGCAATCCCATAAATATGCATGAACGCATTCAGATACTCAAAGTCCGCTTTAATGTAATGGGCCAGTGCCTCTTTCGGCACGTCCCCTCTCCCGATACCCTGGACAAATGGGTGCTCAAATATCAGCTGAAACAAATCTTCATTTTCCTTGCGCAGAATCTCTGAAAAAGTCATAAAAATAGCCTCCTTATTAATTACAGAAGCTGCCGGGGAAAAAGCATGAGGATATAAAACGAGGTCCTCACTGCTTCCCTGCGCTGGCATTATCCAGATCAGGTTCCAAGGGACAAAGGAAAAGCTCCTTATCTCAGCCGTAGCGCCCCTAGCAGTTTTCTAACATTTTAATTGTTTTTTACCGATTTTCTAACTTGACGTTTTTCTCTCATAAATTTGGGATTTCGCTTATAACTCTTGAAAATCGCTCATTAAGTCAGATTTCTTTACTATGCTGCTTACTCATCCAGCTTCGCCAGCTCAAAATCATCATATATTCTGAACCAGATTCTTCTCTTTAACCTTTGCCAAAACCATCCAGCCTATGGCCGCACCGGCAATGCTGCTGACCAGGAATGGCGGCACAAAGAAGAATGCCCCAGCTGCGCTTCCCATGAGAACCTTTGCAAAAGGGACTGCAAACAATGCACCGATTATGCCGGTACCTACCACTTCTCCTACAGCAGCCCATATTTTCCGGCCGAACTTCAAATAAAGCACACCTGCCAAAAACGCTCCGATCATGCCGCCTGGAAACGCAAGCAGCGTCCCGAATCCAAGCAAATTACGAAGCAGGCCAATCATAAATGCCACAGCTGCTGCAGGCAGGGGGCCAAGCGTCACCGCTGCCAATACATTCACCGCATGCTGCACCGGATAGGCCTTGGCTATGCCTGCCGGAAACCAGAGCAAATGGGATCCCAGTGTCCCAATTGCTACAAATAAAGCCATCGTAGTTAACAATCGGGTTCTGTTCATCTAAACCTCCTTTCTAAAGGGCCGCCTGATTGCTTATCAGGATGGGAAGTATGTATACAAAAAAGCCAGATTCCCATAAGGACCTGGCTTGGTTTAAGTATATGAATTGACATATAGTCAAATCCTACTTCCCTCCGCTGGCATTAACCAGATCAGGTCCATAAGAGTCAGAAAGCTATAACGCGCTTTCCTCTCAGCCCGCACATTCGGGGCACCCCTAGTAGCTGCATAGATATTTAGTTTGATAAGCTATCTCAAGCTTAACAAATTATTCCGGCACTGTCATCAATCTTTTTGCTTATATACTTTTCTTGGTGCAATCAATGTATTAAGCGCTCTTCGATTTCTGCTGAGAAACTATCGAAGTAGCTTCAGACTTGCCATTTCCTTTAGACTCCCGACTCCTGCCAGAGAAAGTGACACTTTTGTTTCTTCAATAAAGTTGGCAAGTACTTTTTCAACTCCATTCTGCCCGCCAATGGCCAAACCGTACACATACGGCCTTCCCAGGCAAACTGCGTCGGCTCCTAATGCCAGTGCTTTGACCACATCGGAACCGCGGCGAATGCCGCTGTCAAACAATACTGGAATTCTTCCTTTGACTTCCTTCACAACCGGTCCAAGCGCATCAATCGCCGCAATCACTCCATCAAGCTGCCTGCCGCCATGATTGGAGACTATGATTCCGTCTATCCCTTTTTCAACGGCCAGCCTGGCATCTTCGGGATGGAGAATACCCTTTAATAGAATCGGCAGATTTGTTTTCTCTTTTAACCTAGCAATATGCTCCCAGCTCAAGGTTGGATGATGGATATTATCAAGGATTCCCTGAACTACATCACCGTCATGGAGAGTGGCCATAAAGACCGGGTCACTCTCATAGTTTGCTTTTCCATAGCCAAGCTTTAACGGTGAAAAATTGTTTCTTAGATCAGCTTCCCTCCACCCCATCATCACCGTATCTACTGTTAACACAATTGCTTCATAGCCTGATTCCTCCGCCCGGCGCACCATACTGAACGCAGCATCTTCATAATTGGACCAATATAATTGGAACCATTTTGGACTCGTGCCTGTTGCATTTGCGATTTCTTCAATGGAATAACTGGATACCGTGCTCTGGATAAAAGGAATTCCAAACGAAGCTGCCGCCCGGGCAGATGCAAGCTCTCCCTCACTGTGTTCAAGACGCTGCATTCCTATAGGTGCAAGGAATACTGGATAAGGATACGTTTTTCCAAATAAATTCACACTTATATCCGGCACTGATACATCTCTAAGCATCCTCGGTACAATTGAGTATTTTGCAAAGGATTCGATATTCTTTTTCAGCGTTTCTTCTCCCCCGGCTCCTGATTGGACATAGCCAAATCCGCCAGCTCCCATCACTTTCTCTGCTTCTTCTTCCAGTTCCTTAAATGAAATAGGAAAGTTTTCTGCGAAACTAATATTCTCTACTTTTGCCATATTCCAGCCCTGCCTTTTTTGAATTTATTGAAAATAATAACACTTTTTCAGATTTTATGAAACCATCTAATAAAATCATAAATTCGCAGTTACAGCCTTTCCTATACAAATTAGCCGCAATAAGCAGGGATTTCACAAAAAATCATGAATAAACATTTTAACCTTAATGAAATTGGAGTGTACAAAATGTTAATCAAACAGCCTTTTGATGAATTTCTGAAATTCCATTACGAAAGAGTCAGTGAAAGCAATATGAAAGTGACTTTGCCAATTCAGCCGCTCTTTATTAACAGCGCGGGGCTGGTTCATGGAGGCGTCATTTCCACTCTTGCGGATGTAGCGATGGGGAATATTTTCGAGCCGGATGAAAACCAGATGCAATCCGTGGTGACAGCTGATTTAAAGGTCACTTTCCTAAAGGGGGCGACAGGTGAATTTCTTATCGCCAATGCTCACCTTGTGAAGAGGGGGCGCACCCTCAACCACACAGACTGCCTGATTTATAACGACCAGGATCAGCTGGTCGCCAAAGCATCGGGAATCTTCGCATCTATCTAAAGTGATTAATCCTATCGTTGCCTGAATAGTTTCGCTGACAGCGATAGGAGGAACCATTAAAGGTTAAAGACAGTCCTAATAGTTTCTATCCTTCTTCTTTTTATACAAGTGGGATACACTGTAAAATACCCCTATCACAACCGAAACGACTAATAAAAGCTGTGAGCCAGATAAAGATAAGGCATTGGCCAATGAAAGCGAGTAAGCCAGCAGCAAGGAAGTTAACATTTTGGAAATAGACGCAATTCCCAGGAACTTTTTAAATGAAACACCACCCATTCCTGCTCCAACACAAATGATCTCATCCGGCAATATCGGAATAACAAACATCAGCATTAGTATGGTGTTTTCATTTTTCTCCATGTATTTTTGGTATTTGATCAGATGCCGCTCTTTTATAAACCGGGATACAAGCTTTAATCCTCCTATCCTTGCAGTCAAGAACATAACAATAATCCCCGAAAGTGTACCTGTAAATCCAAGAAAGGCAGCGGCTGCGGGACCGAATACGGCACTTCCGGCAGGCAGTGTTACGGCTTCAGGAAGCGGCAACAGAATAGGCTGTAAAAAGCAAACCAGGAAAAAGATGAGCTTGCCCTCCGCTTCATATTCCCTCAGCATTCTCTCGAGCCCATAGGCATCAGTCAAAACAAGTATTTTTGTTAAATAAAAGGTCATAAAAACTATTAACAGCAGACAGAACATATAAATAAGTGCCAGTCTGCTGTATTTCAATCGGGATAACTTGCCTGCAGCAAAAAAGTAAAAATCCATCACTAATATGGCAGCCATGCCTGCAATAATACCCCATTTATAAGCCGGCAAAAGTGTCGGCATATAATTAAACAATATATACAATGCTAATAAAATGATAAGTCCATGAAAACTAACTTCAATTTTTCCATTCATACATTTTCCCCTTCTTGCTTTTCTTAACTATAGTTTAGAAGAGAATACAAAGAGGATTAAGCTCCCTTAGCATTAAAATAAGCTAAGGCCAGAGACTTAAATATTAAAAAAGCAGGACTTATCCTGCTTTTTTAATACTCTATCTCATCATAATCCTTAGGCTGCGGAACCGGCTGATCCCCTTTATACTTTCCAAACTCATTGACAAGTTCCCTCTCTTCTTTTGGGCCTTGTGTCTGTTTCTTATTTTGCTCATCTTTTCCAGACAACTCATTTGCTCCTTCCTTATGGTTCTTTAAATTAATATGTACTCATTACTTTCATTTCACGCATAATTAGCAGGATTTTTCCTGCACTCTGTAAAATAGGTAAAAAACTCGATATAAAAGGAGGGTCCAAATGTTTATTTCACATATTGCTACTGTTGAGATACCAGTTTCAAACTTGGAGCGGTCAGTAGCATTTTATGTAGAGGTTCTTGGTGTTAAAGTTGAATTCAAAGGTGAGAAAAATGCTATGCTAAGCTTTCAAGCAAAGGGTGTTCCAACAATCTTCCTTGTAGAAACCGAAGACAGAAAGTCATTATCTTTTTCCAATTCCCATAATGGTGTCGAACACAGCATCATTGATTTCTATACACAATCCTTAGAAGAGTTCCATCATTGGCTGCAGGTGAAAAACATTGAAGTTGGTCCGCTTAATATTAATGAGGAACATGGCTTTGGAGGATTTGGCTTTAAGGATCCGGATGGCAATCTGCTTAGCGCATGCAACGTGCTGCATAAAGGCCAATAAAGAAAAAAAGCCTCAAGCCTCAATTTACAAACCAGGCTGGTAAAAGGGAAAAAGGTTGAAAAACTGCGAATTCAGATGATTAATAAGAAGGAGATTCCCATGGTAAGATTAGAACCTTTTACAGAAAAAGATTTCGATTTGCTCATCAGCTGGATCAGTACACCGGAATTAATGGTTCAGTGGAGCGGTGCCCATTTCAAATTCCCCCTTAATCATGAGCAGCTTGCTAAGTATATAAGCTCTGCAAATCTGGAAACCAGCTCGGAATATATCTGCAAAGTTTTGGCAAACGATGAAATCGTCGGTCATATTTCCCTTGGCAGAGTTGACCGTGTCAACGAAACTGCGAGGATTGGCAAGGTTTTCATCAGCCCCACAGCACGGGGGAAAGGGTATGCTTCAGAAATGATTCATCAAATCCTGAACTTTGCCTTCCAAGAGCTGAAATTAAATAGAATCAGCCTTGGGGTTTTTGATTTTAATTTGCCTGCTATTAAGATTTACGAGCAGGCAGGGTTCCAAAAAGAGGGACTTCTTAGGCAGACCAATAAAGTTAGAAATAAATATTGGAACTTGATAGAAATGAGCATCCTGAAAGCTGAATGGCAGGCCAGACCCGGGCTCATGGGTATTCAATCAAACATTTGATTGAATGATCCTCTACATAAAAAACAGGGCGGTATACTCCGCCCTGTTTGATTTAGCTTGCTTTTTCTTCAGCCGGCACTTCCTGTTTTTCCTTGGAAAGAAACCATCCAGCTAATGCTATTCCAATTAAGACTACATAGAAAGTAGTTTTCCATTCGGTCGATTTGGCAAATCCTTCAGGCAGGATCGCCAGCGCCGGATGGGACATTGTATAGACAGCCAGTTTGACACCAACCCAGCCGACAATACCAAATGCTGCAACCTCAAGTCCAGGTCTCCTGTGAAGCAGATCGACAAAGAGGTTTGCAGCAAAACGCATAATGATCAATCCGATCATACCCCCGGCAAAGATGACAAAGAACTTTCCGCCGTCAAGTCCGCCTATATGGCCAAGTCCTGAATCCGGAAGGGCCACGGCCAGAGCGACCGCTGCCAGAATGGAATCTACAGCGAATGCAATATCAGCCAGCTCAACCTTAAATACTGTCAGCCAAAAACCAGATTGTTTCTTTTCTTTCGTTACTCCTGCTTCTTCCTCGCCTTTTTTTACAAGGAATTTTCTTAATATATGATTAGCAGCGATAAACAGAAGGTATAGCGCTCCAATGGCTTGAACCTGCCATACATCTACTAGATATGAAATCGCAAATAACGATCCAAAGCGGAAAACAAACGCTCCAGCTAACCCGTAAAATAAAGCCTTCTTCCTCTGCTCCTCCGGAAGATGCTTAACCATAATCGCCAGCACCAGCGCGTTATCAGCAGCCAATAAACCCTCCAGCGCCACAAGCAGCAGCAATACCCATCCATACTCAAGTATTAGTGATAATTCCATCTAAACACCCTCCCTTATTTCACCTTTGTATATTTTTCGTCTACACGTTTTTCAATTTTAGCCAGCAATTCTTGATCTCTCAGCAGCTCTTCTTTGTTTTTCTTAATTAATTCTGCAAATGATACTCTAGCTTTTTTCATCTTGGTCTCCTTTCCTTCTATTTTTTAAGTATTGAAAGCTTCGCACTGTTTCCCTGCAGTTATGTCGATTGAGGATTTCCATTGCCAAGCTATATCAGGCAATAAAAAAACCTCTACCAGCAAGCGGTAAAGGTTTAAAAAAACAAAAAGACCTTTACCCGAAACAGGCAAAGGTCTTGCTAACAACGTTAAGGTTGCCAACAAAGCCGGGAGCTCTAAACTCCGAAATGACGACTCTGCTGTAAAAGCTACTCCCCTTTAGGAGAAACTATTCAACTATACGTTAATCATATTCTATTTTTCTTAAGGTGTCAACCCTTATGCAAATCGGTAATAAATCAGAATGAATGTCGCAAGGACGAAAATAAAGTTCAGGAAAACAAACACAAATTGATCTGCCCTGGTTTTATGAAGCTTAATAGGCGGGTTATAAAAAGACACCCCTTCAATGATGAAGATAATCAGGACAATATGGATCATAAAATGGCCGATTACTTCTGTCATTCCAAACAGCATCGTGGTTGTAATAAAAATAACCGTAACCACAAAGCCAACTACCCGGTTAAGGATCCCTACCACTAGAAGGTAACCGACAACAAACTCAATGAATGCAGCCATTACAACGAATGCAGCCGGGGCAAAGCCGAATGTGGGAACTCCGTGATTGGCTACAATATCAAGAGACATGCTTGGATATACCCATTTTTCAACAGCCACCCAGCATAAAGATAAACCTGTGCCTAAATAAAGGAATGGAAATCCAACCTGCTCAAGCTTTGTGCTGCCGACCAGCAAGACTCCAATAATGGCAACATAATATCCATAATCAAGCATATGGAAAATGCCATTCAGAAGGGTAACGTACACAAATAGCCCCAATAAAATAACGGCTCCGGCCTTTGTAGAGATGTGATGCGGAATAAGCAGAAAGCCAATTGCTGCCCAAGTTAGAATCATTGCAATCGTATTGGTTAAATAAAATTCAGGCGCAAATAATGTTCCATTCGTCACCTGTATTATTAATGCCGCGGCTGTACCATACTTAAGGATATACCTGCTATATTTGCGGAATCCTGAGAGCCAGTCATCCAGCTTTTTAACTTTGTCCCATTGCGCTGTCCTTGGGATAATCAATGTCAGCATCGCAAGGACAATCGCAGCTGTCAGTGCCAGTCCCAAAAATAAAGGTGATAATATATTTTCAATCGTTTCCTTTTGAGGTGTCACATTTGTGAACCATTTCACATGTGCGCTCGCAAAAAAAGGCGTCATAACCAATCCTGCTATTAATAAAAACTGGAATATTTTTTTCATGATGATCGTGCCTCCCTGATGGCATTTTAGGTAAACAATATAAGTACAGTATTAATATATAATACTTTTCATTCCAGTGGATGAATCAAAAATGAACAATATGTGAAATATTTCACATATTGTTCGCAATAAAAATACAGGCTAATTCGCTTGCCTGTATTTTTATTTCCTACTTTTCTTTTTTCAAGGCTGAAAGTACCGGCTTTTGCTCTTCCTTCTTTTCCTCATCTGATACCAAATCCTTTGCCGCACTTTTAAACTCCGTTAAGGTCCGCCCAAATGCCCGCCCGATTTCAGGAAGCTTGGATGGCCCAAATATGATCAACGCAATGACAAGAACGAGAATTAAGCCTGGAATGCCAATGTTGGAAATCATCTTCTCACCGTCCCGTTAATGTAATACCTTTTCTCGCTTTTTCTTAAGCTGCTTTTCATGTGCCCTTGAATGAGCGTGATGGCGATCTTCTTCCACCTCAGAAGAGATTCCAGCCCCCTGAGGTACAGCAGATGCCGATACCTGCTTCAAGCCAGCCTGATCTTTTTCAAAAATAAATGATGCTCTTGTTGAAATATCCGCTCCAGGCTCTGTTACGAAAGGAAGAACCCGATAATCTGCACGCCATTGCTCTGGTGTTACCCGGCAGCGGACATAGCCTCTATAATTATTAAAGAACTTAATATGCGGATTTTCTGCAAGCGTCTTTTCCGTATCCGCTCTCACATCTGATCCGTTTCCTCCTGATGTGATAGAGGTTCCGATAAATTCAGCCCCAATCAGCTTTGCATTTGGATCATTATAGTCTGTTAGAATATTCGAAGCCCAGCTTGCATGGACATCCCCAGTCAGAACGATTAGGTTTCCGATATTGTTTGAAACAGCAAAATCTGTCAGACGCTGCCGGGCAGCAGGGTAACCATCCCATGCATCCATGCTGAACTTCGGCGAAGCAATTGATCCAAAATTTCTCTGGGCAAAGAACACCTGCTGTGCAAGTACATTCCAATGCGCATTGGAGCTGGCTAGATTGCTTTCAACCCATTGTTCCTGTTCATTGCCAAGGAGAGTGCGGGTTGGATCAAGCGACTCCGGAGTATGCGGCTTGCTGCCATCACCATTTGCCTGGTCATCCCGATATTGCCGGGAGTCAAGCACAAGGAATGACGCTAGGCTGCCATAGCTGAATTCCCTATACAGCTGCATACCATCACCATTTGGCATGGAAGATAACCGGAGCGGCATGTGCTCATAGTAAGCCTGATAAGCAGCTGCACGGCGTTTAATAAATGCTTCTGCCGACTGGCCTTTTTCCGGAATCCCAGCTGCATAGTTATTTTCCACTTCGTGGTCATCCCAAGTGACTACCCAAGGGAAAGCAGCATGCGCTTCTCTCAGATGCGGATCCGTTTTGTACTGGGCATGGCGATTCCGGTAATCTTCGAGAGAGATAATTTCCTGTCCGCTATGATGACGGACATTTCCTGTTGGTGAAATATATTCATTTGGTCCATATTCATATATGTAGTCACCAAGGTGAATGACAAGATCCAGATTTTCCTTTGCCATATGCTGATAGGCTGTAAAAAATCCATGTTCATACTGCTGGCATGAAGCAAATGCAAATGATAGCCCTGATACTTTGGCACCCGCAGCCGGAAGCGTCTTTGTTTTCCCAATTGGGCTTAATTCATTGCCGCTTTTAAAACGATAATAATAGACAGTGTCCGGCATTAAGCCTTCTGCCTCCACATGCACAGAATGCGCCAAATCCGGCACTGCAATTTCTGTCCCGCGTTTAACAACTTTTCGGAAATGTTCATCTGCAGCAAGTTCCCATTTGACTGGGACAGCATGATGAGGCATCCCGCCTCCATTAAGCGGATCTGGTGCAAGCCTTGTCCATAAAACCACACTGTCCGAAAGAGGATCTCCTGATGCCACACCGAGGGTAAAAGGATATTTGCTGAACTTAGGAGCTGCATCAACCGTTAGATTACCCACCCCTAATGATTGCGCCATAGCCAGCGCAAGCGAAAAACCGGCTATTTTCCCTGCACCAGATAGAAAGCTCCGGCGGTCAATGTCCCTCTTTAAGTTCTCTTCATTAAACTTCCTGATTAAATCATCAATCGATCTCTCATGTCCCATTTTTCTTCACCTCTTAAATCAATCTGGATTCACAGTTGATTATAAGAGGCTATTTTTAAAGCAATATGAAGATGTGTAAAGGAGAATGACAATACCTCTGCCTATTTTATCAGGACTTTGTAAGCATTAGGTTATTCATTCAACCTATAATCCAGACTTGCAGCCAAAATCCCTTTGTGCCCCTGTAACATTTGTCCCAGCTATTTTTACAATATATACATAGAATATTAACGAATCCTGTCAAAATCTTTTAGTTTACTAATCTATAAATAGTGTTTATGATGATAGTTATAATCTTGAAAAGGGGTGAGGGAATGAAAAAAATGAAGTTACTGCCACTTTTAATGCTGTCTGTATTTTTATCCTTCCTCATCACCCAATACCCTGGTGTCCATTTTAATGATATTCCAATGGACCAAAGCAAAGCGGTAACGGTTTCGGACTTTACCGAGAGCTTTCTATTAAAAGATGATCCTAAAAAACATATCTTCACACAGGATATGCTTTCTATAGCCATCATAAACCTAACCATTATCCTTTTTGTATACAGTGCCCTTCACATCATCGCCCGCAGAAAAAAGATATTTTATACCCCCATCTTCTACGAGGCGAATTATGTAATCCACACTCCTTAATTGTCCAACAAAACAATTGAAGGAGGAAACGAATAATGTGGATTCGATTCTTAATGATTGGCTTATTTTCATTAACAGCTTCCAGCCTGTTCTTTTATCAGGGAATGGAAATGTATCATGCTTTCACAGACTTCTTTAGACAAAAATAAGAAGCTGGCGCCCAGGGACTCCCTGGGCGTTTTTAATGCTTTTATCAAGGGGAAACTACCTATCTGCATTAGTTTCCTTCGTCCCCTTTTCATCTTCTTCTGGGGCACTACCCATTCTTATTATCTCCCTTCACTCCCGCTTGCCTCTCCTCAAAGGCAATGTTCATCCTTATCAGTTCTCCTCACCCCCGCTTATCTCTCCCCAAAGGCCCTATTCATCCTTATTAGTTCCCTTCACTCCTCTTGCCTCTCCTCAAAGACGCTATTCTCCCTCATTAGCTCCCTTCGTTCATTTTCTGCTCTTCCGCAGACACTAATCTCAATAAGTCTCGCGCCATTTTCACTTCTTAACCCAGCTCCATAAAAAAACACCCGGCCTGTTTTACTCCCAGACCGGGTGTACTCTCTTACTGCGCTCTTGCATATTTATCGTCTATTTTCTTTTCAATTTTTTCAAGCTCCCGGCTATCTTTTAAAAGCTCTTCTTTATTTGCCTTAATCATTTCAAGCATTGATAATTTTTTCTTTTTCATTTCTGCTCACCTTCTCTCATGATGTCTGTAATCTCCTGGATGCTGGATCTATTTTTTTTGACAGAGTATGGTGTCTGTCTATCACCTAAAAAACAATCGTCTTATTTCCATGCACAATGACTTTGTCTTCCACATGCCAGGCGACTGCCTGAGCGAGGACCTGTCTTTCTACATGCCGTCCTGCAATTTTGAGATCCTGTGCAGTGTGGCGGTGATTAACCCGCTGGACATCCTGTTCAATGATTGGGCCTTCATCCAAATCATTCGTTACATAATGAGCTGTTGCCCCAATCAGCTTTACTCCGCGGTTAAACGCCCGTGCATAAGGATTGGCTCCCACGAAGGCTGGCAGAAAGCTATGATGGATATTGATAATCCTGTTTGGATATTTAGAAATAAAGCTAGGCGAAAGGATCTGCATATATCTCGCGAGCACAATGAAATCCACTTTTCCTTCCAGAAGCTCCACCGACTTTTGCTCAGCTTCAGCTTTAGTGTCAGGTGTAATCGGAATATGATGATAAGGTATTCCGAAACCCTCCACCACTTCCCTCATGTCGGGATGATTGCTGATCACCAAGGGAATATCCACTTCAAGCTCCTTCGATTTCCAGCGCCATAGGAGCTCCAGCAGACAGTGATCCATCTTAGAAACAAAAATAGCCATCCGCTTGCGCTCGCCTTTGCCGCTCAGCTTCCACTCCATTGAGTATTCCCTGGCCATTTCAGGCAGATCCTCTTTCAGTTTTGAAAAGGACTCATCAAAATGATTCATATCGAATTCAATCCGCATAAAGAATATGCCTGCCAGCGGATCGGTTGTATGCTGGTCAAAATGGACAATATTAGCCTTATGCTCCAGCAGGAAATTGGAGACTGTGGAGATTATGCCCGGCCGCTCAGGACAAGATATCAGCAATGTCGCCCTGTTTGCATTGATATTTTTATTCATATAGATTCCTCCATCTGCATTTCCCGAAGCTGCCATCCATATAAAAAGGACAGAAAAAAAGGCGGCTTCTTCATCCCCCTTCTCTGTCCTTTTACCTGAGAGTTTAACCCCTTTGGTGTCGCAGGATTCCTGCGCGCTCTCCAGAGATGCGTCCGACTGCGGTTCTGTCTACCTGAGAGATTGGCTTCAAGGGTATTTTTGAAGCTTGCTCCTTCGGTGGCTACTAAATGCTCTCTCCCGCAGCCGTCATTCGCTCAATATTTTTGTTATTTTCAGAATAATACATTATTTAGACTGTGTCAATCGAACTGCGTTTCTTTCACAAAATTGCCACAATTATAACCTGACTATTTTTCTTTCAATATCATTTGAGAATAAAGGGCAAATAAAAAAAGCCTGAAGACAATGTCTCCAAGCCGTTTTCTATACAGCCGCTTTCGGTTTTGGTTCCTTTTTTTGCCAGGCAATCGTGATACACAATGTAACGATCAATAGGGCCAGACCGAGAACAAACGGATAGGTTATCTGCACATCGTAAAGTACGCCGGCAATCGTTGGTCCAAGTACATTTCCAATGCTCATATAAGCATTATTCATCCCCATCGCAAATCCCTGCTCATTGCCAGCCATTTTTGAGATAAGCGTGGTTAAAACCGGACGCAGGATGGAAGTGGCCAGGAAAATGATCAGTGAAATGAAAAAGAATAGTGCATAACTTCCTGCAAACAGCGACACAAGGAAACCTGACGCCGCAACAGCCAAGAAGATATTCAATACCTTTCCTTCTCCGAATTTATTAACCACCCGATCGACTACAAATAACTGAACAATAACACTAATAACCCCCGTTGAAGTCACCATAATGGCGATTTCCTGCGGAGTAGCAGCAAACTCATTATCAAGATAAAGCCCCAGCACTGATTCATATGCCATTAGTCCAAAGCTCATCACCAATGTGATAACAAGCGGAATAAAATATGGCTTCTTAACAGACATTGCCAGCTTCTTGACCATTGGTTCCTCTTCAGGCATCTCTCCCGGCACCGTCTGCAATGTGCTGCTCTCTTCGAGGAGCATAATTGAAAAAATAACTGCAACTAGAGATACAAGCGCTGAAATCAGAAATGGCATTTTCAATCCGAAGTCAGCCAAAAATCCGCCAATTCCAGGTCCGACCACGATTCCAAGTGACATCGCAGCTGAGACAAGGCCATTCCCTTTTGCACGCTGCTCCATGGTTGTAATATCTGCAATGTAGGCAAAAATAGCTGGAATCAGCAATGCTGCTCCAACGCCTCCAATGACACGAGAAAAATATAGCAGCCATATGGAATCCACTGCATAAAAGACAAGCATGGATAAAGTCAAACCAGCTAACCCGTAAATAATCATCTTTCTGCGGCCGTATTGGTCAGCCCATTTCCCTGCAATGGGTGAAAAAATCAGCTGGGCACCCGCAAAAATGGCAATCATCAAGCCTGCTGCCGTTCCACCCTGATTAATGGATTCCAAATAAGCGGGCAAAATCGGAATAATAATCCCAAAGCTTCCGATCGCAATAAACATATTGATCATTAGTATGACCATCTTTTTCTTTTGATCCCCAGACATAGCGGATACCCCTCCTTCTATATGTGAAAAATTTACATTAAATTATTTAGCACGCTAAATAGCTTATAATGAGACAGGCTGCTTTGTCAAAGGAAAAATAATAGAAGCTCCAGCATGTACTGAAGCCTCTTGTATTCACCCTTTGAATTTGTCTGGGAATTGCTTCACAACTGCATCTGAAATGGCATCTGCCATCATGATAATATGCGACAATCCATCATCAATTGAAACAATTCTTGCATCCCAATCCTTAACCAGGCTCGCTGTTAAATCATCCGTCACCAATTCGAGGTGCGTGTACAGCAATTTTTTTACATCTTCATTTTGCAAATTAGGATTGGCTCCGCTTAGAAAAGCAGCAATCTCATCTGCATTGCGATGCCATATTTTGTTCAGCTGATTCACTTTTGCGCCTTGCCCGCTCTTGGCAGCTTCAACAATATCTCCGGCAATAACAATATGCTCCTTAAGCAGCTCTGTAAGCTTATTACCTGCAGCATCTCCATAATAAGGCTTTATCGAATTGCCGATATCCTCCTGGTTTTTCAAAAGCCTTGCCAGAACCTGCTTCTGATCCTCCGCTCCGGCAGTTGTGGCACTTGTAATGTAATTGCTTGTCCATAATACATGGTCGACCCATAACCTGCGGAATTCATTTCCAAATTTAACCTCTGATTGGGTGATACACGGTTTCTGTGCAGCCGCATTGCCTGGAGCTGTTAGCATATTCAGCGGCAGCAGCAGCATTATTCCCAATATCAATACTTTCTTCATATCCTTTTCTCCTTCCAGATTGAAAAAGTTTCCTTCTTATTTTGATTATCTTAAGATTTTTCATTCCAAAAAATAAAGCTCGAGGCTAATGCCCCAAGCTTTTTCAATCAAACGTTTGATTTATTTGCATATAAAGCCTATTTACTATCGGATAAAACATTTTACTTTCGTATAAACAGATTTACCTTCGGATAAACCATTTTACTTTCGTATGAGCAGATTTACCTTCGGATAATGATCACACAGCTGCCACCGCAGCAAAAAACTCATTATATAGAGCCTGTACCGCGCGTTTTTCATCCACTGCCTGTACGCCAAACATCATGCTCACTTCAGATGAGCCCTGATTGATCATTTCCATATTTACTTTCGCTTTAGCGAGGGCCTTGGAGGCGCGGGCCATTGTTCCGATGTTTTGGCGCATCCCCTCACCAACTACCATGATAAGCGACAGGCTATGCTGGATTTTCACCTCATCCGCGTGAAGCTCATATTGAATGCGGCTCAGAATTTCCTCCTCCACACCATCAGTAAATTGGTTTTCCCGAAGAATAATGGAGATGTCATCAATTCCTGACGGGGTATGCTCATAGCTGAGGCCATACTCTTCCAAAATGGTCAGCAGCTTCCTTCCGAAGCCGACTTCCCTGTTCATTAAGTATTTGCCGACGTATATGCTGCAGAATCCCTGATCACTGGCAATCCCGATCACAGGTCCGTTTGTGTTATCGCGCTCGTTCACAATCCTGGTGCCAGGAGCAGATGGATTATTCGTATTTTTAATCTGCACAGGAATTCCAGCCCTGAATGCCGGCACAAGTGCTTCATCATGCAGGACGGTAAAACCTGCATAGGAAAGCTCCCGCATTTCGCGGTATGTCAGTTCTTTGATTTCTTTAGGACTTTCCACAATAAATGGATTTACCGAATAAACAGCATCCACATCTGTAAAGTTTTCATACAAGTCCGCTTTGACTGCTCCAGCCAAAATGGAACCTGTCACATCCGATCCGCTCCTTGAAAATGTGAACACCTGCCCATCCCTGCTGTATCCAAAGAAACCTGGAAAAATGATAATCCCGTCCTTTTCCTTTAAGGAATATAGATTCTCATATGCCTCAGGAAGAACCTGTGCATTTCCGGGCTCCGGGCTTACAAGCAATCCCGCTTCCTTCGGGTTCACATACCTTGCTTCCACTCCCTGCTGCTGAAAATAAGCTGCAACAAGCTTAGCGTTATTATCCTCGCCGCTCGCTTTGATCAGATCCATAAAAACTTCAGGATCATCTGTATCGCTTGAAAGCCTTGTAAAAAGATCCTCCCTGATCATATCTTTAATGTCCAGACCCAGCTCCAATTCATCAGCTATTTGGCCATACCGATCCAATACAGCTTCAGCCAAGTCATCTGCTGATTCCCCCTGAATCCGTTTCTCCGCACATGCGATTAATAAATCAGTAACCTTATTATCTGCTGAAAATCGCTTTCCAGGAGCCGAGACGACGATTATCTTCCGCTCTGGATCAGCATTTACAATATTGAAAACTTTTTCGATTTGCTTTCCGGATGCTAAAGAAGATCCTCCGAACTTTACGACTTTCATCCTGACATCTCCTAATCTCTGAAAATTTAATCTTTATTTTACTCTTATCCGAAAAGAAATCAAGAGAAATTCTATCCTAAAAATACAGATGTTCACCATAAAAATACACAAAGTTATATAGATATATTTAATATAGCTAGTTTGTGTGATTATATCACTTTATAATATTATTTCAGAAAAACAAAAGAAAACGCTTACAATATAAAGTTTATTTTATGCCGTTCTGCCAAATTGCCCAAAGCAAATAAACTATTAATATTATGGTTTTCCCCTTGTCAAAACGGGGTATATGTTAAGGATATTTATATAAAGAATTAAATCGTAAAACACGGGAAGGGAAAAAGTCTATGGGAATCCTAATTGTGGACGATAATCAAGCCAATTTATTTGTCATTCAGCATATATTAAAACGCGCGGGTTATAAAGACCATTTAACGTTTTCTTCTGCAAAGGATATGTTTCAGCATCTTCAGGGATATTCACCTTTTTCAGCTGATATAAAAGCAGACATTATCTTAATGGATATTATGATGCCGGAGATGGATGGAATTGAGGCATGCCGGCGGCTTCAGCAGATTCCGCATTTAAAGGATATACCGGTGATTTTTGTAACTGCATTGGAAGATTCAAATAAGGTAGCTGAGGCTCTTGATGCGGGCGGAACTGATTATGTTATGAAGCCCATAAATAAAACGGAACTGCTTGCCCGGATTCGTGCTGCTTTAAGACTTAAATATGAAAAGGACTGGCATAAGGAGCAGGAAAATAAAATCAAGAATGAATTGGATTTATCCATGCAGGTTCAGACCAGCATGCTGAGCGAGCCGATTTATCATGAACATACACTGTTAAAAGCTTCCTACCTGCCAGCCAACAAACTTGCAGGGGATATGTATTACTGGCACCAAATAGATGAACACCGCTTTGCTGCCATCCAGCTGGACATGATGGGCCACGGGATTTCAGCATCCCTTGTATGCATGTTTATTTCTTCTGTTCTAAGGGATGCCATCAGAACATGCAGCGATCCTGAATACGTCATGAAGGAACTAAATCGGTGGATGAATTCCCTTAATCAGCGCAATCAGCGGATTCCATATTATTTTACAGCCATTTACCTCGTCCTTAATAAAAAAGACAAAACCGTTGAGTATGTGAATGCCGGACATCCAACCGGATATGCGCTCACAGATAAAAAGGAAATGTTCAGCTTATCAAGCAATATGTGTGCAGTAGGCTTTTTTGAAGATATTACGATACAAAAAGAAACAATTCCCTATATAGACTCCATCCAGCTGCTCCTGTTTACGGACGGAGTGGAGGAGGCAGTGGAGCAGAATAATCTTAACCCTTGTGAATATCTTCAGCGCTTCGCATCCTTCCATTGGAATGCAGCCAGAACAGCAGAGCCAATCGATATGATTCTGACTAAACAGCAGCAGGCAAGCGCTGATGATGATATGTGTGTTGTTTTGGTCCAGGCAGATTAGTGTGTATACATAATATTTTTGCAAAAAAACAGAGTGCAGTCCCTGAAATAGGGTCCGCACTCTGTCTTTATATAAAAGATAAAAATGTGATTCCTTTTGAACTTTGAGTATTGTCCAGCTCCTGCGCCTGCCCCTCGAGGGGGCGGGCAAGGCGTTTCCGCTTTTTTATGCTGGAGCGGTCTTCCTGAAAATCTTTTCCTGCAGGTTGATTTCTTCAAATACAGGCACTTCCATCCTCAGCGCTTCCTTGCTTCCAAGTCCCAGAAACCCTCCCATGCTGAGGCTTTCATTGAAAAGATTAAAAACATGGCTTTGCAGATCAGTATTAAAATAAATCATGACATTGCGGCATATAATCACATGAAATTCATTAAATGAGCCATCGGTCACCAGATTATGCTGCGCAAAAACCATTCGATTAAGCAGGGATGAATTCAAATAAGCTGCTTCACAATCTGTAGTATAGTATTCAGAAAATGATTTTTTTCCGCCTGCCATAATGTAGTTCTTTGTGTAGAGCTGCATTTTTTGCAAAGGGATCATTCCGCTCTCTGCTTTTTTTAGCACTTTTTCATTGATGTCTGTGGCATAAATTTTAGTTCGTTCTCCCAAACCCTCTTCTTCCATCAAAATAGACATGGAATAGGCTTCCTCTCCAGTCGAACAGCCTGCATGCCAGATTCTGATCTCAGGCAATTCTCTGAGCATCGGGACAACCTCATTTCGAAAAGCTTTAAAAAACGAAGGATCCCGGAACATTTCGGTAACATTGATTGAAAAATCGCTCAGGACCTTTTGCAGATACCCATCTTCATGTATAACCTTCTCTGTGAGGCTTGTTATGCTGGGCAGCCGATCCCTGCTAATGCGATTTTGAATCCTCCTTGTAATGGAAGAGCGCATATATTGCCGGAAATCATACCCGGATAAACCGTAAATGGCCTTTAAAAGTAAATCTATCTCTAATTCTTCCTTTTTCAATTCTAGTCATTCCTCAACTTTCGAGAATAAAATTATGGATACGGGGAATGCTCCTCTGTCTGTCCGTACATTAGAAATGGCGCTCCCCTGGTTCCTTCTATGAAAGCCACACCCTCATAACGGACAGCAGCTGGTCCAGTTTTAATGGCTTGCTGATATAATCTGTTGCACCGGCTTCCATGCACTTTTCCCTATCGCCTTTCATTGCCTTGGCAGTAAGGGCAATGATTGGAACATCCTGATGCCTGTCCAGCCCGCGAAGCCTCTTCATGGTTTCATAACCATCCATAACCGGCATCATAATATCCATCAGCACAATATCAATCTTTTCTGTCCCCATTATTAAATCCAGACATTGCATCCCGTTTTCTGCTGTAAGGACATTCATGCCTTCTTTATTCAAAGCATTTTTCAGCGCATAAATATTTCTGTGATCATCATCTACGACAATGACTGTTTTATCTTTAAGCTCGGTACCTGTATGCTGATGGTCTGCTTCACTATTTCCTTCAGCGGCTGGGGGGGATGCTGGCTCAGACACTTCCTCCAGAGGTTCTGCGGTTACAGCAGCTTCTTCAAAAGCAAGCGTTCCTGCCTCAATTTCAGGCATGCCGTTTGGCAGATTCGGAATGACCAGTGTAAAACGGCTTCCTTTTCCTTCTTCACTCTCCACTTTGCATATGCCGCCGAGCAGCTGGGCAAATTCCTTGGAGATGGACAATCCCAGGCCCGTTCCGCCATATTTTCTCATCGTGGCTCCATCAGCCTGCTGGAAGGCTTCAAAAATCAGCTGCTGCTTTTCTGCTGGAATGCCAATGCCTGTATCCAGCACTGTTATTTTAAGCCAATCATCTGTATAGGCGGATAACGGCAAACCAAAGAAATCGCTCTGTGCAGCTTTTTCAAAAGTGACTGCTACTGAACCTTCTTCCGTAAATTTAAATGCATTTGACAGGAGATTTTTCACAATTTGCTGCAGCCGCTGCTCATCTGTATGGAATACAGGCGGCACTTCTTCTGAAGAGCTTACAGTAAACTCAAGGTTTTTATGCTTTGCCACTTGTGTAAAATGCTGATTCATACGCTGCGACATTTCACCCATATTGACTTCCTCAAAGCTGATCTCCAGTTTTCCTACTTCCACTTTTGAAAGGTCCAGAATATCATTGATCAGGGTAAGCAAATCCTGTCCTGATGTATGAATAACTTTGGAAAACTCCTTCTGTTCTTCAGTTAGCATTTGATCCGGGTCTTCTGCCAGCATCTCTGATAAAAGCAATATGCTGTTAAGCGGCGTGCGCAGCTCATGCGACATATTTGCCAGGAATTCTGACTTGTATTTTGAGCTTAAACTCAGCTGCTTTGCTTTTTCCTCCAGCTCTTCCTTGGCAGCCTGAAGTTCTTCAGACTTCATTTCCGCATCTCTGGAGCGCTCTTCAAGCTGTTCATTAATCATACGCAACTCTTCGGACTGACTCTGCATTTCTTCAGATTGCGCCTGCAGCTCCTCCGACTGGGACTGCAGCTCTTCAGCCTGTGCCTGCAGTTCCTCTGTCTGTGCCTGAGATTCTGCCAATAAGCGTTCGATCTCCATTCTTCCTGAAATATTCGTAATGGCTATTCCTAATGTTTCAATTACTTTTTCCAGGAGCTTGATCTGTGCATCAGTGAATGGCCGCAAACTTGCCAATTCCACAACTGCAACGGCCTCGTCTTTGAGCATGACGGGTGCCATCATGATGCTTTTCGGCCTGACATCTCCCAAACCGGTTGATAGGACCTTGTAATCCTCAGGAACATCATGAAGGAATATTGTTTTCTTATCCCTGACTGTTTGCCCTGCTATTCCTTCCCCAGCAAAGAAAAAGTCTCTTCCTGCATCTTCCGCCCCATCGGCATAAGCAGCTTGTTTTTTATATACAGGTTTGCTTCCGCTGTCATCTTTCACGTAAAAGACTCCGAGATTGGCTCCGGCGGCAGGTGCCAGCCTGGAAATAAAATCATCTGCCAAATTCGCTATGGTCACATGCTGGCTATAGATGCTTACTAATGCAGCAGACTGGCTTTGAATCCAGTTCTGCTCACTGATTTCAGCCGAATAGCGCTGTTCTTTTTCGTAATAGTTCTCGAGTGAATCAGCCATAGAGTTAAAGGCTATCGCGATTTCACCGATCTCATCTTTTGTTTCAATATTCAGCCTTGAGATGGAAGAAAGGTCTTGATAATCAATATCCTTAATCCCTTTTGTAATTAAGCTGATGCTTCTGCCTGTACTTCTAATCACCCAAACCGTAACTCCGACGATTAAAATAATGGCTATTGCAACCGCAGCAACCAAAGTCGCTACTAACTGGCTATATGTTTCATTTGCATTTTCCAGCGAATCAGCCATGATGGATTCCTGATATTCTTTAAATTCAGCCAGCTTTACTAGAAGAGAGTTCCGGTTTTCCCTTTCATCCCTGTACAGATCTTCCAAGGAATCCAGATCTCTGCTTCCCATTAATCCAATGAAGCTGTTTTGCATTTGGGCATATGATTCATATGCCTGTTCTACTTCCTTTAATAGCAGACTGGATTTCTGTCTATTTAATTCATTTTCCAATTTCAAAATCCGGGTTTGTATCCCTTCATGGTTTGCCTCGATCAATTCAGCCGTCATGGCGGGATCTGCCGATTCTATGTCGGTGAGCACACTCAGCAGCTGCTGATCTGTCTGATAAAAAAGCTGTCTGATCTCTGTAGCCTGGTTTACCTTATAATAGCGATCCTCCACAATTTCCAGCATGTTTGCCTTCATTCCGTTCACCATAGACAGAATGACAAACATTAGAATAAACATAAAAAATACAGTTAGGCCCAAACCCATTATTTGCTTTCTCTTAAAGCTCACCTGTTCTCTCCTTCTTTCCCCCAATTTTTCTTTATCTTTGTTTCCGTTTTCAAGTTCCTGTTCACGTTTATGAGCTTAAAAATTTTAATAGACTGGCTTCTTTACCCTTATTCGGTATAAATCAAACCTGTTTTTCTATTTTTTTTCATAAAAAAAAAGGAAGGAAAACTCCTTCCTAATGTTTAACGATATTCCTTAACTTTCTCCCCTGCTGAAGTCATCCATTCAAACTGGCGGAGCTTCAGGTCAAATAGTGTCAGAGGATCCTGGTAAATCTCAGGATTTTTGCGCATATCGCTTAAAGCCTCTTTATTATCTGCAATGTCCGTATAGGTCTCTTCAACCGTATGATTCAATACATCAAACGGATTTCTGAAGAACATTTTAATATCCCGTTCAAGCGATTTCTCGAAAAGCTCGAATTGCTGCATGAATTTATTGGTGATGGATTCTGCGATCTCGCTATAATCTTCGTGTTCAATGAACTGTTTATATTTATTATGGAGCATGGCTTTATTCTGCTGGATCGCACCAAGCAGCTTGCCTGCACTCTTCAGCAGGAACTGCGATGGCGAAAAGCGGTTTAGAATGTTGGCCTTTTCCAGCTGAACACTTCCCCGCGTCATTCGATCCGCGTCGCGGCGCCAGTCATCCAGCACCCTGAAGTCACAGGCCAGCGAGATTTTCTCCTCGCCATATAGCTCATTAAAGCTTTCGCTCATTTCATCCAGATATGCCTGGCTGCTTCTGAACTCTCCTTCACTTTCAGCAATCCACTCCTGAATGGAGACATGGAAATCCGGCAAAACCGTCTCTTCAATATATTCGTGTACCCGATTATTCATTTCGTCATTGAGTTCAGTGTGGATTTTTCCAAAATCACTGTCCTCTGTCACCATTTCTGAACAATTCCGAAGCAGTTCCGGAATCTTTTTCTCAAGATCCTGTCTCATTTTATCTTTAATTTGACTGTAGGACTTTTTAATTGTCCGGACCTTTTCTTCTTCCATATCACTCAGCTGATTGTTGGCACCCTTAAGTTTTGTTACCATTTCTTCGTTCCATTTAATAGTGTCAATCAAGCTGTTTTCCATTTCAACGCGTTTTTCAAGAAGGAATTTGATCGATTTTTTAACATAGTATAGAACCTTTGCTGTACGCTCTTCTTTCCGGTCCCGTCCATCCATCATCGACCTGATAAAGACTGCTAAATCTTTCAGCTGGCTTTCGCTTTCATAATAGGCGGAGAAAGCAAACACCTTTGCTTTTGGAAAGTAGGTATGAACACGGGACTGAGTTTCATCAAGAAGATCCATGGCATCCTGGCTGTCTGGAATCCGGTCCATTTTACTGAGAAGGAAATGAATAGGCAATTCCGGAGCCTGTTCTCTCATTCTCACAGCAAGATCCAGCTCTTTATCTGTCAGAGGCGAATCCGCATTCAGGACAAACAGCATGCTGTCTGCGAAATGGAGATATTGGAACACACCATTTCTGAATTTGCTTTGCCCCGCAAGACCTGGCGTATCAATAACAGCAAGTCTATTATTCTGTAAAAAGGCGAATGGCATTCTGCATCGTATAAGTGTCTGCTGGCTTTTTTCTGCGCTTTGCCTAAAGTCCTCCAGGTCAGAAATACTCCGGACTTCCTCGTCCGTAACGGCATGAATTTCCGCTACATCACTATCCTTGAACAGCACTGAGGCAGAAGTGGAATCTCCCATCAGCTCTTCACCGAGAAGAGTGTTGACAAACGAGGATTTCCCATTTGATGCCGTACCGGCAATCAGCAAATGCCCTGCATCCAAATCAAGGAGCTCACGGACCATCCATTCAAAGCGTTCACCCATCAGCACGCCCTTTTCCTTCGCCCATTTCATGACATTTTCAAATAGCTTGAAGCTTTCCTCCAAGCCGTCCTGATAGCGGACAGAGCGATTCACAAGGCCTTCTGCCTCGCTGACAGCTGAGGAATCAATATTAGACGGGAAAATTTCGCTCCACGCCAGCACTGCCGAGGCCGAAACAAGGGAATGCGAAGGTGCAGCTATTTTCAACCAGTTAGTTATATGATTCGGTATCAGGTGTGATAAGTCCCTGATTAGATGCTTACCGCTGATTAGTTCAAAATAAGTATCCTTGTAAAGCTCGGAAAGCTGGCCCCATGTATGTGAGCGCCCTGGCTCCATATTCAGGAGAAGATGGTTATATTCTTTCAGCCATGAGAAATAAAGACCTGATTTCTTGTAGCTACTCCATAGAGCGGCTGATAAACTTTCAAAATGAGCATGGTCCACACGGTATAACACCGAAAGCGCCTCGCTGAAATAGTTCGGCTCCATTTTAGCTGTCCGCCCCTGGTCCACATACGAATGAAGAACTTCAAACCAAGATAGGGATTCCGTCCTGATTGCTTCATTGACAGCCAGCTCCACCGCATTTCCCCAATCGCTGTGTTCCTCAAAGAATCCGCGTGCCAGATCAGTCACATCCGGATAATCCGGATTTAACCGGACCGCATCTTTAATGGATCCAACAGCCATTTCAAGCTTGCCGCGCTGTATGTAAAGTGAAAACAGCTGAAGGAGCACTTCGGTTTTCAGCACTTCTGAATCTGTCTCAATCGATTTGTAAAAGTCCTCTGCATTTGAAAGCAAATCCAATTCAAAATAGGCATCAGCCATATTTTTCTGTGCCCATGGCCCCAATTCATTCGGAATGCTCTCCCATTTAAAAATGGCCGCTTCGTAATCCTTGTTAAGGAAATACACCTCACCCTGGGCGAAACGGATATTGGTTAAATCGGGCACTTCGTTCTGCTGCTCAGCAACATACAGTTCACCCAAAACCCTGATCGGATGCACATTTTCATTAGATTCCATGAAGGTCTCATAAAAGGTTTTGCTGATTAGCTGCTTCTCTAAAGTCATCTTGATCCCCCGCAGTGCTATTTTTAAAAGTGCGCCTAAAGGCACCGGCTTTTAAAAGAGTTTTATTGAACAGCCTGCTGATTTCCTAATATCATAGGGCTTTATCAGCATGCTTTTATAAGAAAAGCGGAAGGCGCCCGCCTATCGGCTTATGACCTCGAGCCGATGGCGCCTGGAGCTAGACAGTTATCTAACTTCAGAGTTTACCTTCTTATCTTTTATAAAGAACGCATAATGCGCCAATTTTCATCCTTTATCCTTATATTGTAACAAAAATTTTTCTGCAAAAAATTTCATTTCTCTATCATTTTTGAAACATTGCTGTATTCCTGTGTAATATTCTTAATAGTTAGAACCAGCTTCTATATATTAATACCACCCCAATCAAAATAAAAACTGGCAGACAGAAATATATATTCCTGCCTGCCAGTTTATATTCTTCATCAAGAGGCTTGCTGCGGCCGGGCAGCTGAGCGCCGTCTGCCATAGAGGATTGTAACAGCCATGCCTAGAATCAGGAACACACTTGATATTTGGAATAGGGCTGCCGTTTCCACAAACTGTGCAAGCACACCAAACACAAGGCCGCTTAGCCCAATGCCAAGGTCGATAGATGAGAAGAACATTCCATTTGCCACACCCCTGCGGTTGGATGGTGTCATTGATAGTGTCCAAGACTGCAGAGTAGGTATCAATGATCCAAAGCCAATTCCGAACAAAATTCCGCTTATGATAATAAACAAATTCGAATGAGCGAAAGAAAGTACCCACATGCCGATAAAGGTCAGGAACGTGCAAAGCAGGACAAGTCCCTTTGGCCCCCGCTGGTCAAACCATTTTCCGGAAATCGGTCTCGAAAGCGATGCCATGATCGCATTGAACAGGTAAAAAAGGAAAATTTGATCAATACCGCGCTCTTCACCAAAAATAACAATGAACGTTACGATGGAACCATACCCAAATGTCACAATTATCGTAATAAAGGCAGGAAACCAGCTGGTTTTTTCGATTAAAGAGTCTAAGTAAGAGAATTTCAGATCCTCTTTCCTTGTTTCCAGAACAGCTGCAGGCGTTTCGTAGCGAACAATGGATAGGAGCCCAATGGCAATTACGCCAAGTACACTCGAGATATAAATAAGATTGGTAAAAGAGGTAATCTGATATAGATAGATTCCAAGACTCGGAGCGATGATCATCCCGATTGTAACGCTAAGGCCATAGTAACCCATTCCCTCTCCAAGACGGGAATTAGGCACTACATCTACTGCTGCCGTACCATTCACAGTAGTTGACCAGCCCCAAGCGAGTCCGTGGATGAATCGGAACAGCAGAAAAATCATCACCACGCTTGACAGCGGATAAATAACCGTTATGGCCAGAAGCGCCGCTGCCCCTATCAGCACCAGCTGCTTCCTTGCTCTATATTCAAGCATAAATCCGATGAAAGGCCTGCTCAAAACGGCTCCAATCGAAAACAGCGCCGTAACCAGACCAATTTCAAGACCAGTTGCTCCTATGGACTTTATATATGGGGGCAGTGTCGGAATCAGCATCTGAAACGACATAAAGACAAATAAATTCCCGATCATCAGCATTATGAAAGACTTGGTCCATAAAGTCTCTTTTACAGCCCTTACCAACTGCATCCCCCGCTTTCCTTTTATCTCCAGAATAAATCAGTTAATTATTTCGCATCACTAAATACTACCATAACTGATTGGAAAAAGGAACGGGAATTTTGCATCATATCAAGGGGTAGAACTTTATTAAGACAATGAAAATCTTCTATAATAAAGTCCATAAAAAAAAGGAGCCAGATTAAGCTCCCCCATCACCCCTGCAGACTGCTTGTTTCCAGTACCCGCTGCAGAAAATGCAGTGTTCTTTCTATAATGATGTCCTGATCGTTATCCAGTGTTGCCACATGATAGCTGTTGTCCAGGGTGACCAATTCCTTTGCAGCCGATTTAATGCTGCTGTATATTTCCTGCGAATTGGAAGGCGGAACTACATGATCTTCTTTTGAGACAAAAATCAGCGCAGGACAATTCACTTTTTCTAAATCGCCTTTGACCTTCTTCATCAGTTCCGTTATTTCACCAATCGATTTAACCGGTGTCTTTTCATAGGCAAGCTCTTTTATATCAGGGTTTTTAATGTCTGAACCAATTGCATCAAGGAAGCGGACATCCTCCAGGCTGGCTGCTGCCTCCATATCAGAAATCTCAATTGCTGCATTAATCGGGATAATCCCCTTAATCTCCGGATATTTCTCGGCCATATACAATGTCAGGGTGCCGCCCATCGACAGACCTGTAACGAATATCGTACTGCAGCGCTCTTTCAGCCACTGATAGCCTTCTTCAACAGAATGAATCCAATCCTGATAGGTCGTTGTTTCCATTTCTTCATAATGAGTGCCATGTCCCCGCAAGCGTGGACCACAGACCGTATACCCTGCATTTGCATAAGCTTCCCCAAGCGGACGCATGCTTTGAGTTGAACCGGTAAAGCCATGTGAAACCAAAATCCCAATCTCATTTCCTTCATAATAAAAAGGTTCTGCGCCTTCTATAATCGGATACTTTTCAGACATGTTCATTCCTCCATTCAATAGATTAATTCCTAATAAGAGGTATTCTTCCCACCCCACTCTATCCCTCCTTATTTGAAAATATTTAACATTTTTGTAAAACTTCGCATCCAGTCTTCAGAAAAACTTTTTTTCCAGCATCGTCTTGTTTATAATAGATAGAATGAATAAAGAAATAAGCAGCATTTTTCCCTCTAAACAAAAAGCAAGCGGCAGGAGCGCAGCAAAGGGAAGTTTCGCTTTATTTTCCTTCCCGAACTTATTAAAATAAGTACTAACTACATAAACAGAAAGGCTGATACCGGTTTGGAAAACAATTCAAATTTTATACGAACGATTATTAAAGAGGATCTGGAATCGGGAAAGCGTAAAGAGGTTATTACCCGTTTCCCGCCTGAGCCGAACGGCTATCTTCATATCGGACATGCCAAATCGATTGTCATCAACTTCGGCCTGGCAGATGATTTTAATGGCAAGACGAACCTCCGTTTTGATGATACGAACCCGCTAAAGGAAGATCAGGAATTTGTGGATGCCATTAAAGAAGATGTTAAATGGCTTGGCTACGAGTGGGAGGAGCTTCACTTTGCTTCGAATTATTTCGAGGAAATGTATAACCGTGCAGTTCTTTTAATCAAGAAAGGAAAGGCATATGTGGATGACTTAAGCCAGGAAGAGATCCGCCAATACCGCGGAACGCTGACAGAACCTGGAAAAGAAAGCCCATACCGCAGCCGTTCAGTTGAAGAGAATCTTGATTTATTTGAACGTATGCGGGGCGGGGAATTCGAAAATGGAGCAAAAGTTCTTAGAGCAAAGATCGACATGTCATCACCGAACCTGAACTTGCGTGATCCGGTTATCTATCGTGTTTCACATACAACTCACCATAATACGGGTGATACGTGGTGCATCTATCCGATGTATGCTTTTGCCCATCCGCTTGAGGATGCAATCGAGGGGGTTACCCATTCCTTATGCACAACCGAGTTTGAAGACCAGCGTCCGCTATATAACTGGGTTGTCGCAGAGTGTGAAATGGAAAGCACACCGCAGCAAATCGAGTTTGGCCGCCTGAATATTTCTAATACAGTTATGAGCAAAAGAAAACTGAAGCAGCTTGTGGAAGAGAATTATGTTGACGGCTGGGATGACCCGCGCATGCCGACGATTTCCGGTCTAAGACGCAAGGGCTATACTCCGGAAGCAATCCGCGAGTTCGTAAAAGAAACGGGTGTTTCAAAAGGTTCCGGTGTGGTGGATGAAGCTATGCTTGAGCATTATGTCCGCGAAGACCTGAAATTAAAAGCCCCTCGTACAATGGGTGTGCTTCGCCCGTTAAAGGTTGTGATCACGAACTACCCGGAAGATCAGACTGAAATGCTTGATGCGGAAATCAATCCAGAAAACCCGGAGATGGGCATACGCCAAATTCCTTTCTCGAGAGAGATTTTTGTAGAACAGGACGATTTCATGGAAGATCCTCCGAAAAAATATTTCCGCCTCTTCCCTGGCAATGAAGTACGCTTAAAGCATGCTTACTTCATCAAGTGCAACGAAGTCATCAAGGACGAGGATGGCAATGTTGTTGAGCTGCATTGCACATATGACCCAGAAACAAAGAGCGGAACAGGCTTTACAGGACGAAAAGTGAAGGGTACCCTTCACTGGGTGGATGCAAAGAGTGCTATTCCGGCTGAATTCCGTTTATACGAGCCATTGATTCTTGACGAAGATGCCGATCAGAACGCTGAGACAGACACAGATGATGCTGCTGAAAGCGATGCTGAAGGAAAAACGTTCCTTGACTACGTGAACCCGAACTCACTTGAAATTGTTAATGGTTTCATTGAACCTAACATGAAGGATGTAAAAGCCCAGGATAAATTCCAATTCTTCCGCCATGGGTATTTCAATGTCGACCCGAAACACACAACAGCAGAAAAACCTGTTTTTAACAGGATTGTATCACTGAAGAGTTCATTTAAGTTAAAGTAATTTTTAGGCTTGAGGAAGAATTTCCTCAAGCCTTTTTTATAAAAACTGCTCTTAAACACAGCTACCTTCCGGCTTGAAAATATGGTAAGGTTTAAAAGGTAAGCATTTACATAAGGAGGAATAGCATAATGTCAAATCAGCATGATCCAAATACATTACCGCCAAAAACCTGTTCCGTAGACAGAATGGTCACAGTTAAAGAGGACGTGGAGAAGGTTCTTGCAGGAAAAAAAACAGCCACACGCCGTAATGGCAGATATGCTGATGTCGGGGAAATCATGACACTTGAAGGCCAGGACTTTGTTGTAAATAAAGTTTATTCCCAATCCCTTGGTGAATTAACAGACGAGCATGCCCGCCAGGAAGGCTTCGAAAGCTTGGAAGACTACAAACAATCCATTCTTTCCATGCATCCGGGAATGCCATGGCTTCCGCAGATGCGTGTATGGGTTCATGAATTCAGCGCAGTGAAGAAGTAATCTGCCGGAATGGACATACTGTACCGAATACTGCTGTACATCCATGTCAGCAGTGCCATACTTTCTGTTGGCCCATTTTTTGTTCTGATTCCAATCGTCAATAAATTGGAATCGGCTGAGCCCGGGGTTCAGCAGGCATACATAAGCATCTTCAGGACATCCGTGCGCCTTGTCAAGCATGCAGGACATGTACTTGTAGGCTCGGGTGTCCTTCTTATCGTGAACAGCCATTGGGGCTGGACGACATCCTGGATCGTTGCGACCCTGGCGGTAATGGGAGGCTCTGTCTTTTTTCTCGCCCGAGCCTTTTCTCCCGTTCTGAAGAAATTTGATGCGCCTGGAGCAGATCAGCAGTTTCTTGTCAGGAAACTTACCCGCTCAGTCTGGATTTACCTTTTTCTATTACTGCTCATGCTCTGGTTCATGGTGGCCAAACCTGTACTTTGGTAGAGTTAACTAAAAACAAGCGCTGGAGATCCGCGCTTGTTTTTTTGATGGCATTCTGCTGCATGGCATTCGAATTCGTGTTTATATCCGAATGTCTGATAAATCCTAATTTTCGCGGAATTTTTGTTTGCGTGAATATATTCTGAATTTCGCGAATATCTTGATATTTTCACGGATATATCAAATGTCTCGGAGATAAACGGAATTTACATAGGCAATAAACTCTTTATTACAAAAACCTTTCCGGAAAATCGGTCATAATCACTTCGACTCCGGCATTATTTAACAATCCGCTGCGGGTTTCATCATTTACGGTATATACCCGCAACGGAAACCCTGCTTCTTTTGCTTCCCTCCCAAACTCCGATAGAGCAAACCCCTCTTCACAATGAATGCTGTTTGCCCCTATTTTTTTTGCCATTTCGAGTGTGTTTTCAGGGATGCCTTCAATCAAATAGCCCGTCTGCAAAGTGGCATGCAAGTCCCGGACTCTTTTCAGACTCTCTGGATTGAAAGATGATATTATGACACGCTGTTCCAATTTATAATTTAGAATAAGATCAATAACCTTTTCTTCCATCCCGGGATATTCAATCAAATCATTTTTCAATTCAATATTAATCAGCAGTTCGTTGCCTTCCCTAACTGCCCATTGTAAAAGCTGCTCCAGATCCGGAATTGTTTCGCCGGTGTTAACATTCCCAAACCAGCTCCCTGCATCAAGCCGCAGGATTTCTTCAAAGGTCATGTCCTTTATATAACCGGTGCCGCCCGTTGTTCTATCCACAGTTTCATCGTGAATGATCACCAGCTTTCCATCCTTCGCCATCTGCACATCCAATTCAATTCCATCTGCCCCTGCCTCCAATGCGGCCTGGAAGGCGGCCATCGTATTTTCTGGAAAATGTCCGCTGACGCCGCGGTGTGCAAAGACTTTTGCTCTTTTATTCAAATTATCTCCTCCTAAGTCAACAACATCATTATTAATATTCTATTCTACGGCCTGCCCCAAAACCATTTTTTTCATCCTCAGAATAGCCGCTCAAGTTTCCCTTCGCTTCCAATTCCCTTATAATGAAAACTATGAAACTTCTTTCTTCTCAGAACGTATAAAAAGAAAAGCGGAAGCGCCTTGCCCCCCCGGCAAGCACAAGACAAGCCTTCCGGAAAGGCGTTTTTTGCCCTTTTGGGAGGATTGTCCGAAATGTGGAGGGGACGACAAGCATAAGACGAGCCCTGCAAGAAGGTGTTCTTCCCTTCTGGAAGGGATTGGCTAGTCTTTCGTCCCTAGGAGCCGCAACTAGACAGGCTTGTGACCTCGAGGGGGTAGGCGCTGGAGCTAGACAGTTTTTAAAGTACAAAGTTTTTAATTCTAAGTATAAAAACAAATTAGGAGTGAAATCTGTGGGAGTTCGATTGAGCAAGGGACAAAAAGTAGATTTGACCAAAACCAATCCTGGTTTGCAGGTTGTGATGGCAGGATTGGGCTGGGATGTCAGCCATAATCAATCGCAATATGACCTGGACGCTTCAGCCTTTTTAACAGGTGCATCCGGCAAAGTGCAAAGTGATAGTGACTTTGTGTTTTATAATAATCCATCCGGCGGAAACGGATCCATCCTTTACAGCAGTGATAATAGAACTGGGGCAGGTGCCGGGGATGATGAGCAAATCCGCATCGAGTTACATAAGGTGCCGCAGCATATCCATCGAATTGCTTTTACTATTACCATTCATGATGCCCAGATGAAAGGACAGAGCTTTGGACAAGTTTCCAATGCTTATGTGAGAATTTTTAATGCCATGACAAATGAAGAGCTTCTCCGCTTCGACCTTGGGCGCGATTTTACTGTTGAAACAGCAATCGTCGCTGCAGAGCTTTACCGTCACAATGGCGAGTGGAAATTCAATGCCATTGCAAGTGGATTCCAGGGTGGATTAGCTGCCCTTTGCCGCAACTTCGGTGTTTCCGTAGATGATGAGCCTGCTCCAAGTCAGCAGCACTCATTCAGCCAGGGTCAATATCAGCAGCCAGCTCAAGGATTCAGTCCTCAACAAAACCAGCAGCAATATAGCCAGCAGGCACAATCAGGATACAACTCACCGTCCTTTGGCCAGCCTGCCTACAATCAGACTTCTTATAACACGCTACCTTCGCAGCCATCATTTGGCGGGCAGACAGGTATTGGGCAGCCGGTCCAGGCTCAATCCTATACAGATGGAAATATCGCCTGCACCCGCTGCGGATCCACTAACATCCGGACCGGCCAAAAAGGATTTGGCCTTGGAAAAGCGGCGATTGGAGGACTCATCCTTGGGCCTGTAGGACTTCTTGGCGGCTTTATCGGAAAAAACCAGCTGAAGCTCACCTGTAATTCCTGCGGTAATTCATGGTCACCTAATCAGAAGGATTACGCACAATGGGCCAATGACCAAAAGCGCCGTGCCCAGGAGCTGTTTACACGATTCAAGAGCCAGGATGTCCTGGACGCCGTTGTAGCTTCATGCGCCCTTGTCGGCATGGCAGATGGCAGGCTTGATCCAACTGAACGTCAAAAGATGGTCGAGTTTGTAAACAGCAGCCAGGAATTAAAAGTGTTTGATACACAAAAAGTGATACAGCAATTCAATATGTTCGTACAGCGGATTGAAATGGACCCGATCATCGGGCGGGCCGAAGCCTTTAAAGCAGTTGGCCGGGTAAGAAATAAGCCTGAGATCGCCCGCCTCGTAGCCCGTTATTGCATCGCGATCGGATATGCCGACGGGAACTTTGATCAAAATGAAAAACAGGCTGTTACAGAGATCTGCATGGAACTCGGTTTAAACCCGCATGAATTTCTATCTTAATATATAATGTACCCAAGCTCTGCCGAATTTCAGGCAGAGCTTTTTTGCATTTATTCCCTACTCCTCCTGAATATGCCGCATACAAAGTTCACATGCGGGTATACTCAAAAAGATAAATGCCCTGTTATTTCTAAAATTACTAAGGAGGTAATATCCTTGAAGGAAAGTTCATCTACTGAACGCTATATGCCCATGACTTCCTCCACGAGCGGAATGATTGTTAATGAAGCGGATGGAGTCTACTGCCTGACAGTTCAGATTGTGAATGTTTGTTTTGTGCGAATATCAGAAAAGCCCGGCGACTGGGTTCTGGTTGACGCAGGCATGCCAAAATCTGCAGAAAAAATTATGGATGCGGCGGAAGAACTCTTTGGAGAGAACGCAAGACCGAAAGCCATTATTCTTACACATGGCCACTTTGACCATGTTGGTGCAATTATTGATTTAGTTGAGCACTGGCAAGTTCCTGTATACGCTCATACACTCGAAATGCCATTCTTAACAGGACAGCAGGATTACCCAAAACCTGACGCGAGTGTTGAAGGCGGACTTGTCGCAAAGATGTCCCCCACTTTTCCGCATGAAGGCATTGATCTCGATACCCATATTCAGCCTTTCCCTGAAGACGGAAATGTTCCCCATATGGAAGGATGGATATGGATTCACACACCAGGTCATACTCCCGGCCATGTTTCCTTATTCAGGGAGTCGGATCGCGTGCTGATTGCAGGTGACGCTTTCGTAACAGTGAAGCAGGAGTCCTTATATAGTGTGCTCACCCAGGAACAGGAAATCAGCGGCCCGCCCCGCTACCTCACAACTGATTGGGATTCTGCCCGGACTTCCGTACAGAAACTTGAAGCCCTTCAGCCAGATGTCGCCATCACCGGTCATGGCATTCCAATGGCTGCTGCTGTATTAAGGGAAAGCCTCGCCAAGCTCGTAAATGATTTTGATGAAATTGCCGTTCCTGATCACGGAAAATATGTAGACGGGGAAGGCTAAAAACAAAAGTGTAAGCGCCTCGCTCACCCCTGACACCTCGAGGGGGCAGGCGCTGTGAGCCAGCCGTGAATAAACTTATCCTCAAACTTATTTACACGTTGCGATTTTTTAATTTTCTGGTAAACAATAAAAAAGCGAGGTTCACCAAATCGGGTGGATCTTGCTTTTTTGATGTTTAAAACAATCAAAAAAAGGAAGAGTATAATAAAACGAATTTTAATAGTTCAGGAGGTTCATATATGCATCTTGAAAACTTTACAGGACAAAAAATTCAAATAAAATTCAAGAACTTCCCAAATGATCTCGTCGGCTCCATCACAGGCATTTATCAGCCCGATGAATGGTACCTTGTTAAACTGATCAAAACAGAAAGCATGGGAATATGGGTTGAGAATCCTTGCTTCAAACGCACTATGGTCAAAGAGGAAGACGGTACCGACATCCCAGAAGAACAGCAGAAGGAAGAAGATTGCGTCACCCATTTTCTGATCCGCTGGGATTATATCAGTTCTGTCATTACCTTCCCGGATAAACAGACACTCGGCGTTGATAAGAAAGCAAAATTAATAGGGTTTCAGCCCTCTTAATAGATAATTAAGCCCCCGGGTCCATCGCCCGGGGGCTTTTTGTTTCCGTACCGCTCAACCTCAACAAACTTATTTATCTTATGATAGCTATTTTATTCGAAAAGTTCACATTTATAGTTTTATAGACTATGATATATTTACCGACTTTTCAAAAAATAAAATTTGGAGGAACACACATGTCAAATAGAACCTGTATCGTCACACATGATCTGGAACCCTCACAGATTGATAAAATTAAAGAAATCATCCCCGATTGGGAGCTCATATCCGGAAAAGATTCAGCAAACTGGCACAATGAGCTGAAAGAAGCCGAAGTGATCGCCGGCTGGAAAAAGGAACTAAAAGAGATGGTCCTTGAGGGAAACAGCAATCTTCGCTGGTTCCAGTCCTGGAGTGCCGGGGTCGATTCTCTGCCCCTGGCAGAAATGGAATCACAGGGCATCCAGATTACCAGCGCAAATGGCGTACATGCTAACCCCATTTCAGAAACGATTTTCGCATTAATGCTTGGGCTCACCCGCAAAATCCATACATATGTAAAAAATCAGCAAGCTAAGGTATGGCACCATTCTGGAATGAAGCTTGAAATTCACAATAAAACCATCGGCATGATTGGCACCGGAGCCATCGGGAAGGAAACTGCCAGGATTGCCAAAGCATTCGGTATGAAGGTTATTGGGGTTCGACACTCCGGAAAACCTGAAGAGTATATAGATGAAATGTATACTTCCAGCCAGTTGAACGATGTGCTGCCTCGATGTGACTATGTTGTCGTCACACTTCCGCTTACACAGGAAACACGGCAGCTATTCGGAGCCGAACAGTTTACCCGCATGAAGGACACTGCTTTCTTCATCAATATCGGCCGGGGTGAAATTGTAAAAGAAACAGATTTGATTGCCGCACTGCAGAACGGACAGATTGCCGGTGCAGGGCTGGATGTATTTGAAAAAGAACCGCTTTCTGAAGACAGCCCGCTATGGGAACAGGATAATGTCATCATTACCCCGCATACTGCCGGATCGACGGAATACTATACCAAGCGTGTGATTGAAGATATATTCATTCCTAATTTAAAAGAGTACATAAACAGCGGTAATCCCGGCATTAATCAGGTAGATTATAAAAAGGGATATTAATAAAGAGAGCCTTGCAGCATTCGCAAGGCTCATTTTTTATAAGATACGATATAAAACCCTTCTTCTTCCGACCACTCTGCACAGAAAATATCTTTGATATTATGGTAGCCTTCCGTTTTAATAGACTCCCTCAGCCAATCCCCATCTTTCCCCAGTAATTTAATGCCGTCTTCCACTACTTCTCCTTCATCAATCAGTAAAGTTGAAGGTTTCTTTTCCTTCACCTCAAGTTTCATCAATTCAGGAGTGACAGGCTCTTGTTTTTGGTATTTCATTACACTTAAGCCGCCATTGGTCTCAAGGTAAGCGTATTTAACTTCATTCATGCTGAATATTCCTTTTTGGCGCAGCATTGTTCTCAGCTGTTCCATTTCAAGATGGTTTTTCTCCATCTCCTTCACATTCAGCTTGCCATCCTTGACAAGGACCGACTCCCTTCCCTTTAAAATCGCCCTGAATATATTTTTCTTTTTTGCCAGAATTTCAATAATGTAAATAAATGCTCCCCACAATAAAGCCGAATAGATCACCTGCAGCGTTGTTATTTTTTCATCATAAATGGTTTCCTCAATAATCCCTCCAAGAACAACCGCATAAACAAAATCAAACGGAGTTACCTGTGAAAGCTCCTTCTTTCCAAGAATTCGGGTAACAGCTAACAAGGCAACTAGCCCAACAGCCATTTTTACTGTTATTGATAAATACATCAATGCTCCTCCTCTCTCTATATCCTCTCTATTCCCCTTACCAGACTTCGAATACACCTTTTCTCCTATTCCACTTTTTGCAAAAAAAAGTGATCCCTATGTCAAGAGACCACTTTACATATACTGGCTATTTTCTTTTCTCCGCTTCCTGAATACTAATTCCTCCAATGCTCCGGATCCTGAAATGACACCTCCCACAATAAGAACCAGCCCGAGCATATGGTTTATAGTAATTACTTCACCAAGAATGAACGCTGAGCCTGCCAATGAGAAAAAGGTATTCAGGTTCAAAAATATACTGGCTTCTGCAGGCCCAATATTACGGATGGCTGTGTTATAAACCATATGGCCGATAGCTGTTGCCAATACGGCAGATGCGGCAAATGCAGCCCAAACATAGGCTGGGGCTTCGGTTATACCCTTAAGTCCGCCGGGTTCCATTATGCTGGCCATTACAAAAAGGATCACCCCTCCAAAAATCAGCATATAGCCTGTCAGCAATCGCGGATCAAGCGTTTTCGAAGCCTTGCTGATTACAATGAAGCTAAGAGCCTGTGAAAGAATGGACAGGAACACAAAGAAATCTCCTGGAGTTAAGCTCGATATCCCTTTATTTCCTGAAAGGACAATAAAGGTCACGCCTGCACCCCCAAGCAGAAAACCCAGAACCTGGATGCCTGTAGGCTTATTGCGCAGCAGAATGGAAGACAGTATGGCTGTTAAGAGCGGACCTGCACCTAGAATAAGCCCCCCATTCACCGCACTTGTTCCCGTTAAGCCTATAGCCAGAAAAAGATGGTGGCTGACAACACTTAAAAGGCCGCCAAATACAATGTACGAGATTTCCTTCCGGCTCGGCTTTCTTACTTTCCCCATTATGCTTAATATCAAAAATACGGTTATACCCGCAGTTAGTATTCGCAAAGAAGTAATCGAAACCGGAGGAAAATAACTGACAAGAATTTTTATAATGCTCACATTCAATCCCCATAAAGCCATGATGGAAATGAGGAGAATGTATGTTTTTATGTTTTTCACATCGATCCTTCTTTCCAGAAAATCCAAGTTCATAATTTGTATCATTTTATCATATTTCAAATGGGAAGATGACTTTTTAAGGCTTTAAATATGAAAGTGATGGCATGAAAAACACCCATCTGGACTGTTGGCATACCAGGGTTTTTCGGTGGATGAACAACCGTGAAAAGCGCAAAGCAGCTGTATAATAGCAAGAGCAGCCTCCCATCAAAGGAACGGCTGCTCTTCTGCTTATTTTACATCTAACTCGTGAACCATTTCAGGTGCTGCTTTCATTTTATGCTGCTTTTTCGGTTTAGGGCCCATGTTATCAAAACGCGCCTTATCATAAATGGCAGCACCTACAACCTCCGCTACATCCTGAAGCTTTTCTTTGCTGATTTTATCAATTGTGTCTTCTGGAGAGTGGTACCATGGTTCAGTTGGGCTGTGAATGAATAACGCGGCTGCAATGCCTGCTTCGGCAAAAGGCACATGGTCACTTCTGCCTCCCTGGTATACTGGGGTCGGCTCACCGTTCAGCCTTTCACTGGATGCTTGAGAAAGTTCTGTTACAAGATTTTCTTCTCCATCCAAAGTCATCATTACTAAATCACCTGCATCCTTGCTTCCCACCATATCAAGATTAAAGTTTGCAATGGTTCTGCTGATTTCGTCGTCAGAAAGACTGTCAACATAATGATAAGATCCAATCAATCCCAGCTCTTCTGCACCGAATGTTGCAAAGCGGATCTCCGTATCTGTCGGAATATCCTTGAATACGCGTGCCAGCTCTAATGTCATCGCTGTTCCGGAAGCATCATCATTCGCTCCAGGAGCCCCTGCTACAGAATCATGGTGTGACCCAACCACAATAATGTCATCGTTTGCTTTCTTATTGTTGGTTGGTTTCTTTGTGGCAATCACGTTGTGGGAAACCTTTTCTCCTGCATCCGCACCTTCAATGGATAGGGATGCTGATAAAGTTTCACCGCTCTCCAGCAATGCAAGAATTGCCTCACCTTCTGCTTTTGACAGGGCTAACGCCGGAACATATTCTTCATTATGAGCTCCAAGCGTACCGCTTAATGGACCCTCTGCATTATTAAAAATAACTACTCCGGCAGCCCCTTTTTCTGCTGCATTTAAAACTTTCTCGGCAAAAGAAATGGAACCGCGCTGGATAAGAGCAATTTTGCCTGTGAGATCAACGCCTTCCAGTTCTTCCTGTGTGCCTAGCCCAGCAAATGCCAGCTCCCCGCTCACATCCCCATTGACTGAATAGGTAAAGGATCTTGGCTGCAGTTCTCCTCCATAGCCATCAATAGTCACTTCCATACTGCTCGGAGGAGTATATCCATAAAAAGTGAATGGCTGAATCTCTGTTTCATAGCCATAGGATTCGAATTGGCTTTTAATATACTGAACAGCGTTATACTCCGATTCCGTACCGGCTACACGCGGGGTTTGTGAAAGATAATCAATATTATTATAGATATTCTCTGCATTAATTTGATTGACTACCTTCTTGTCGAATACATTTACAGGCTGAGTCTGTTTAACGTCTGACGGATGTGCAAAAACTGCCTGTGTCCCAATAGCTCCAAAGATAAGAGTCGAAGCTAATGCCACTTTTAAAATTGGTTTTCTCATCTAGTACCTCCAATAGAATAATAGATTCCGCTCATTAAATTTTATAATGTTTCGAAAACTCTTATAAGGGTACAAGATACTAGAGTACAGTAGGTACAATCATCTATATTTTGGGTATATTGTCAATATTAGTAAATATCTAATAGGAAAAATAGACAAAAAAAGAAGGCTGCCCTACCCCAGGTACGCCTTCTTTCCTTCTTTATTTCATTATATCGTGGTCCACATAGCGCTCGCCGTTCAATTCACTGATTACGTTAATTGCAACTTTTGCACCGTCTCCAGCTGTAATGATTGTATGGACGCTAACTCCTGCAACGGTTCCGGCTGCCCAAATGCCATCGACATTCGTCTTGCCGTCAGCATCTACATCCAGAACCGTTTTAATGCGCGGCTCGGTGCCTGCTTTAGTCTTCAAACCGGCTTTTTCTGCTAAATCAGTAGATACGCCAGCTGCTAAAATCACATGCTTCGCTGAGTACGATTTTTCTCCTGCTGTTATTGTAAAAATTCCTTCAGCTTTTTCAATGTTATCAACAGTTCCTTCTGCGATCTCTGCCCCAAACTTAGCTGCTTGCTTTTTGCCTGTTTCAATCAGTTCCGGTCCAGTAATTTCCATAAGGCCATAATGATTTTCTACCCAGGCACGTTTAGTCATGCTTTTATCATTGTCCACAACCACTACCTTCTTGCCCGCTTTTGCAGCAAATAGCGCAGCACTTGCACCAGCAGGGCCTGCACCTACAATTAAGATATCAAACATCCATACTTCCTCCTTCAACACATTATTTACTTATATGTTATCTAATTTAATAATAATTGTAAAATAATGTGATTTCAGGAAAATTGTCCAATTTAATCTTCATCTTTGATATCCCGATCCTCCGGTATCGGCTCATTTAGTATTTCTTCCACCAGCTCCCTGTATTTTTCCACCTGCTTTATATGGGCACTAAATTGTTCCTTATATATTAAATACTGTTCTCCATCATAAATGGTGCGTATTTTCTTTTGCTGAATCAAGCTTTCTACATATGACTCAGGGTAAGATAAATATTCTGCGGTTTCTTTAATGGTAAGATACATGCTTGTTCTTCCCTTTCTAATTCCCTTATAATATGGTTTTACTATTTTCTAGGCACTAGAAGACTCTACTAAAATCATATAGAATAGAAACTGTAAATAATTTGTATATGCAACTTATATTCTTTTATTATACAGCGAAAAAATACTATTTGACTGAATTCCAGCTCTTTTTTCAGCCAGATAGAGAACAGGAGAAATATAAGCTAATGAATAAAAAATGGTTATTGGGCTTATATGTGATCATCAGCCTTATTTGGGTATTCGGAACGAACTACCTTTTGCATATGCTGGAGCCCTCTTCTCTTGTCAGCTTCCTTTTTAGAGCAAAAGAGTTTCTGTACATTATCGTTACAGGCTGGCTGCTCTATTATTTTATTGGCAAAAGAGATGAGCTTATTGCCTCAAGGGAAGATGAAAAACGTCTTTCCACTTTAATTAACTCCATGGTGGATTTTGTCAATTTCAAAGACGGCCATGGCCGCTGGATCGAGTCCAATGAATTTGGACTCAAATTGTTCAATCTTGAAAATGTCGATTATAAAGGCAAAAGGGATTCTGAACTGGCCGAGTACACAGATTTTTATGCAGACGCACTGCGCTACTGTGAAACATCAGATGAGGAAGCCTGGAAAAACGGCAAAATTACCCGTCTGGAAGAAGTCATCCCATTGCAGGACGGAACAGAAAAAACGTTTGATACGATTAAGGTACCGCTCTTCCATGCAGATGGAAGCCGTCAGGGTCTCGTCATAATCGGCAGAGATATTACAGAAAGAAAGCATGTGGAAAAGCTTCTTGCCGAAAGCCAGCAGCAATATAAATCCTTGTTTGAATATAATACTGAAATTGTCTTTATGACAGACCTTCATGGCACCATCACGAAAGTAAATCCCCAATTCAAAGCGGTAACAGGATACAGTCCTGATGAGACATTGGGTAAGAGCATTAATGAAATCATACCAGCTCCTTATAAAATGAAGGCCATTAAAGGCTTTAAAGGCATCCTTAAGGATAAACAGCCCAAAACCTGCGAATTTGAGTTCAATCATAAAAATGGCAGCAAGCTCACTATCCAATGCACCGCACTTCCGCTCATTGTGAACGGTCAAATTGCCGGAATCATCGGCTATGGAAAAGATGTGACAAAGCTGCGGCAAGCTGAAGAAAGACTGCGCCGCACCGAAAAGCTTTCTGTGGTTGGAGAGCTGTCTGCCAGTGTGGCGCATGAAATCAGAAATCCGCTGACATCTTTAAAAGGCTTCGTGCAGCTCATGCAGCTGGAAGATGAAAAGCATCAATTCTATTATCAGATCATGCAGGAGGAGCTGGACCGGATCAACCATATTGTCGGCGAGCTGCTGCTCCTTGCCAAGCCTCAGGATATTTGTTTTACAAAAGCGGATGTTCAGAAAATCCTTTTTAATGTCATTTCGCTTTTAAAAACAGAAGCCAGCATGCACAATGTCCAGATCGAATTTCTATTAAAATCGGATGTGTATATGATTGAATGTGAACCAAATCAGCTAAAGCAGCTATTTATTAATATAATAAAAAATGCCATTGAAGCATCAAGTGATGGCGGTAAAGTAACGGTTACGCTGCAGGCGGAAGACCGGCAGCTGACTATCCTGGTTAAGGATAATGGCTGCGGCATGTCGGAAGAACGCCTTAACAGGATTGGTGAACCTTTCTATTCATCCAAGGAGAAAGGAACTGGCCTCGGACTTACAGTCAGTTTCAAAATTGTCCAATCCCATAATGGTTCCATTTATTTCAATAGTAAAAAAGGGAAAGGAACAGAAGCTGTCATCAAGCTGCCAGTAAGAAAAAATACATCTGCCCCTGAGGCTGGATTAACAGTTTAAACAGTAAAGAGCGATGTTCAATCAAACGTTTGATTGAACATCGCTCTTTTTTAACCCTGCTATTTCCCCTTAATCTCCAGCAGCTTCTGCCTCAAATCATTTTCCATATTGGCCAGGTCGTGTTCTGCCTGCCGGCGTTTATGGCGGCCCTCCTCCTGGATTCTAAGGGTTTCTTCAAGAGTGGAAATCAGGTTCTCCTGTGTTTTCTTTAACGTTTCAATGTCGACAAGGCCCCGCTCATTCTCACGTGCTGTTTCAATTGTATTCATTTTCAGCATTTCGGCATTTTTCAAAAGAAGATCATTAGTTGTTTTCGAGACCTTCTTCTGGGCTTCGACAGCATGGCGCTGGCGAAGCAGTGTCAAGGCGATGGCCACCTGGTTTTTCCAAAGCGGGATAGCCGTCATGATGGATGACTGAATTTTCTCAACCAATGCCTGATTGGTATTCTGTATAAGGCGGATCTGCGGTGCGCTTTGAATCGTTATTTCACGGCTAAGCTTCAAGTCATAAAGGCGCTTATCCAGGCGGTCGGCAAACTGCATCATATCGTTCACTTCCTGGAACTTCATCTGGTCATTCGACTCTTCTGCCTTCTTCTTCAGCTCGGGAATCGTCTTTTCATGAAGCTCTTCAAGCTTCAGTTCACCTGCTGCAATATATACATTTAAAGCATGAAAATACTCTTTATTATTTTCGTATAGCTTATCTAACATGACAATGTCGGAAAGAAGTGCATTCTTGCTTCTTTCCAGTTTGACGCTGATGCGGTCAATCTGAGCACCTGTTTTTTGGTATTTGGATAAGACCTCCTGAACAGAGCCGGATATCTTTCCAAACATACGCGCAAAAAAGGTTGATTTCTCCGGCTTCAGCTCATCCGGATTCACATCATTGAATTTCTTCATCAGATCATTGATGATTGTTCCCACTTCACCAACATCTTTTTTCTGAACATGCTCAAGCATTGTATGAGAAAACGTCAGCAGCTTTGATTGAGCCGGTGTTCCGTATGAGATCATCGCCTGGTGATTGGCAGGATCGATTTGCTTTGCAAGCTGATAGGCTTTTTCCCGGTTTTCTTCCGGAATCACATCGATCAGCCTTGTCCGCTTTTCCGATTGCAATGGCGAGGGAGCTGCATCCTGCTTTTCCCCAAAAGGATCTGCCATCAGATCATCCAATAAATTAGTGTTTTTTAACAGGGACGGTTTATCTTCAGTCATTTTAATCTCCTGCTTTCATCATGAATTCTTGAATCTTTTATCTTCTCAATCGAATTCTTGGCAACATCAATTTCAAGATGAAGCTGATCAATATCTTCAGCTATAACCCTGTGAAGATCTTCCTCCACATGATGGGTAAGTGCATCGAGTGTACGTCTGGTCTCCTGGAGGGACTGATCCAGTTCACGGGATTTTCTCGGCTGGGAAGACAGAAAGACATACTTTTCCGCCAGCTCCACTGCGGAATCCAGATGAGAAAAGTAAAACTTCTCGGCCTGGTAAAAACGTTTCGGCTCACTCCTGGTCAGTCTGTAAATCCTTCTCGTCACCCTCATGAACTCCATCCTCTGCTTCAGCGTCGGGAAATGCCGAATCGAGAACATCGCTTTATGCAAACGGGTTATCTTGCGGCGCGCCTCATCAAGATTTCGCTTAATGTATTGGTATTCCCTTTTCGTCAATCCATGCTTTTTCAAAAAGCGGCGGCGCTGAATCAATCCCCCTGCCCAATAAGTAAGAAGCCCGGCTCCGGCTCCATATATCCCTGACAAAATGAAAGTTTGCCCGAATGCAAAGTAACTAGCCAGCCAAACGCTGACAGACAAAGGAACAGCCGTCAGCAAACGAAAAGCAAATGCTAAAAAGGAATTCATATTTATCGACTCCTACTCATAGTCCTACTTATTTATACGTTATTTATAAACCTAAAGTTTCATCCACAGACATATTTCAGCAAGAAAATCGCGAGCACCTTCGGAACAAGTCAACTCCGCTTGTTCTTGCGAAGAACATCCAAGGAGGCTTTGACTTGGTTCCCACCACCGGACCCCTCAAGGGGGCAGGTGCGAGCTATAAAGCAAAAAATGGCGTACATCCTTAAATCTATTAAAACACTTTTAAAAAACTTCTCAAGTTATACGATACAAAATAACACGATTGCCCGCCATAGACCACAAAAGTAATCCTTGCTAAGACCTGAGACGTATATTTCCCTGCAAAAAAAGCACCTGCGGAAATTTCCCGCAGATGCTTTCAGGCTATTTTACAGCCAATGCACGCTTGCCCATGGCATCGTAGATCTTAATGAACTTCTCCTTAGGCATTTTCACATCTTTCTGAACTGCTTCACTGTCATTAAAGTAAACATAATCTGCATCCACACCGGTTACGACAATGCAGTGCAATGGTGTCGGTGCACTGATCGTTTTGCCGGCAGGCGTTTTCCAGCTTCTATTATTCGGCATTTCATGGCTGATTGTAAACCATGCCAAAACAGGATTACCCTCTGAAACAGCCTTTTCTATTTCTGAAAAATCTTTTCCGGTCAGATTTACACCGCCTCGACGATACTGATCAAGCAGCTTTTTCAGCGGTCCCGGGTTTATCGTATGGCCGTTGCCAAAAGGTGTTCCGACAAACCCGACATCAGGATCCCCCCAGGTTTTAATAGAACCATCCGCATTTCTTACCAGCTTGGTTGAGTCATATGGCATTTCTTTTGCAAGTGTTGTTTTGCTTACATTCACTCCATAAAATTTCAATGCCATGGCAAGAGAAGTTACTTCACATCCGCTTGGCAGCTCCGGCCGCTGGGCAATGAGCGGTACATTGATCCTTGCTTGACGGGGATCACCAGCTGTCACATAATCACCGCTTACATACCCTGTGCTGCCGTTGTAGGAAATTTTATACCAGCCGTTGCTTTCCTTATGTATGACAATTAATAATGATCCGTTTTTTAAAAGGCCGACACTGCTGTAATTTAATCCCGGACCTTTTCGGACATTTAATGATGTTGCATCCACCCGGTAAAGTTTTTCATTTGTTTTGACGTATTGGCCGCTGACATAGCCTGTTTTTCCATTATAGTTAATTTTATACCAGCCGCTGGCAAGGCGTTCGATTGCTTGTATACTGCTGCCTTGGGGCAGACTGCCGATCCGATCGTAATTTGTTCCGGGGCCTGAACGGACATTCAGACTGGTTGCATCCACTGTGTAAGTATAGGAAGCCGCTTCTGCCACTGCTTCGTTTGAAAAGCCTGGAATTAATGGTGACATGATTCCTCCTGCAAAAATAGCTGCAGCAGCAGTCCCTTTTAATAAAGCTCTTTTTCCATATGAACTTTTTATAATTGCCATATACTTTCCTCCATATCCCTAATTTATTTCTGTCGAATTTTGCAGACTACTCTAAAAATATCGATTCGGAAACTCCCAGTCTACCTTTTCGGGACTGGAAAAATATTATTGATTCTATTGAATCAGCTAATATGGGGGAGTCAGTATATTTGGCATCTGCATATCTTCCTTCTTCCTGCCATTCAATTAAGTGCCCCTAGCAGCAGAAAGACGATTTTTGGTTTATTTATAAGAAATACAGGGAATATGCTCTTGTACCAATTTACTTACACCTTGGAGGAAACATAATGAATAAGTACTATTTTTATATAATTATTTTTTTTATAGGAGCGATTGTATTTCCTTCCTCTGGATATGCAGAGGATCGGGTTGAACAGGAAAACAAGGTTGTGCTGATTTCATTTGATGGAATGAGAAATGACCTGACAAAAGAGTATGTAAAGAAAGGCAAGCTTCCCCACATTAAAGCACTCATGAAGAATGGAGTGGCCGCCAAGGATTCCAAAACCGTAACCCCATCGCTGACCGCCCCATCTCATGCGGCAATTGCATCAGGAGCAGCCCCGTCGGAAACCGGCATGGTCAGCAATAAGTGGCAGGATCCCCAAAAAGAATTGGCAAATGGAGAAAGCGCCTTCCATCAGCCGCTCGATAAAAGCCCGCTTTGGGCAGAGGCAAAAAAAAATGGCAAAACAACTGCCACAGTGCTGTTTCCCGGATCAAACCCCAGTGCAGGAACACAGGCTGATTACGCAGTTTATTATGGCGAAACCTGGGCAGAAAGTTCCCTGGATAAGCTTCAGTTCAAAAAAGCAGAGAGCTGGAAGCACACAGAAAGCAGCTTTAGCCCTTTAAAGGAAGCTATATTGAAGCTGCCATTAAAAAAAGCAAAGAATAAAGAAATTTATATACTGGCTTTAGACACTTCAGATGATGGAAAGACCAACTATAACCGCTTCATTTTTTCGGAAAATCGTTCGGCAGACCCCAAAGATGTCATTGTCAATGCCAACGAATGGGGGTCAATTCCTGTCGAAGCTGATGGCGAATCTGCAGGATTCTGGTTTAAGCTGAAAATTGACCCTGGCCTTGAGAAAGCAAGCATTTACCGGACAGCCGTTACGTCAGCCCTCATTGAAGGTCCCGACGGATTTGAAGAGGAGCTGATTTCAAAATTCGGCTTTTTTCCCGTTCAGGATGATACAAAGGCCTTTGAAAAAAAGTGGATTACTAGAGAAGAGTACGAAGAAATCAGTTCACGTTTTGTCAGCTGGGCAACTGATGTGTCTCTTTATATTAAAGAAGAATACCAGCCGGATTTGCTGATGTTTTATACACCTCAAATAGATCATGAATCACATCACTTTCTGCTGACAGATCCACGGCAGCCTGGGTATTCAGAGGAAAATTCTCAAAAACATAAAAAATACATTGAATGGGCATACAAGCTTTCCGATAATGTCGTTGGACAGACGATGGATAGCCTTAACGGAGAAGACCACCTTCTTATTGTATCCGACCACGGCATGGAGCCAGTTCACACCATCCTTGCCCCAAACACTCTTTTGAAAGAAGCCGGCCTCTTAAAGACAGATAATAAAGGCAAAGTGGATGAGGAGTACTCCAAAGCAATGGCTGTGGCCAGCGGGTCAGCTGCACAAATTTATCTGAATGAGAACCTCACTAAGAAAGAGAAGGAAAAGGCAGCAGACCAAGTAGAGAAACTCTTTAGCGAGTATAAAATCAAGCCGAAATTCCAGACGAAAGTCCTTAAGGGGTATTTAGGTGAAGCAGGTGATTCCATTGTGCAAGGGCAGGTCAGCCATTTTAATCAAGCAGCGAAGCAATTTTTCCATTACCTTTTTAGAAAGGAAGAAAAACCTTATCAAATTGCCTATGGAAATAAAAAAGAGAATAAGCATCCTAACCAGGGAGACATTTTGCTGATTGGCTCAAGGGGCTATATGATGGGCAGCAGCCTAACAAGCCCCCATATGCCGGCCATTGAACTCGGCAGCCACGGAGGCAATCCTGATCGGAAAGAACTCAGGGCCGTTTTCTTTGCACACGGCCCTTCTTTTAAAAAGGAACACCGGATTAGCTCGATTACCACACTGGATATTGCCCCAACTGTCTATAAGCTGCTGGACATACCAGCTCCGGACTTCTTGGAGGGTGAAGTTCTAAAAGATGCTTTAGATTAAAAATACTGCCTTGCATGTGCTGCAAGGCAGTATTTTATTTTTGAAAATAAAAAACCCACCCCTAAAGAGATGAGCTGTACACACTATATACAATCCAATTCCACCATCACCGTAGTGCCTTTGCCTATAACACTTTCAATGGCCATCAAACCTTGATGCTCCTGAATAATCTTATTGCTGACTGTGAGCCCCAAACCGATTCCTTTATCTTTTGTCGTATAAAAAGGGGTCCCAAGATACTTCAGCATTTCACCATCAATGCCTGCTCCTTCATCTTCAAAAGCAATCCTTACACGTCTGCTCTCTATTCTTTCAGCACTAATATATACATTTCCGCCATTTGGCATAGCTTCAATCGCATTTTTTAAAAAGTTGACAAACACTTGCTTCAGCTGGGGAGGTGAGCATAATAGCATGATATCATTCTCAAAATGATTGAGATGGATTTGAACATTGTGAAGCAGTGCCTGCGGATGAAGTACATTAATCGTACTTTCAAGAATGGACATTAAGCTCCCTTTCTCAAACTCAATTGCCTGGGGTTTTGCCAGGGACATGAACTCATTGACAATGATATCAATCCGATCAAGCTCTTCCATAATAATGGATAAATAATCATCCTGTTTTTCCTGATTAACGCTGGATTGGAGCAGTTTTGAGAAACCTTTTAAAGAGGTCAGCGGATTTCTGATCTCGTGTGCAACCCCTGCTGCAAGCTGTCCGATAATGGAAAGGCGGTCCAAATTACGCAAAGCCGCATCATTATTAACTCTGTCTGTTATGTTTCTGCCTACTGCCACAAATAATTCAATCTCTCCTTTATCGTTTAATATAGGAGAAATGCTTGCCTCAACGAAAACGATTTCGCCATTAATGGTATCCATCTTTGTTTCAAGCAGCTGAGGCTCACCCGTTTCCAGCAGCTTTTGACATACCTTGCTAAACTTTTCTCTCTCTTCCTCAGAGTTTATGACAGTGCCGCAGGTCTTCCCAACAAGCTGCACCGGCGAATAACCCAAAACTTTTCTATGAGATGGGGATGCATAGATCAACGTTTGATCCTTTGTGAATACTTTGATCATATCTGTCGTATTCATCGTAATCAAATCGTACAGTTCCCTGGTTTTTCTTAATTCCCTCTCCATGCTTTTAAACTCTGTCATATCCCGGAAGATAGCCAAAACGGCGATGATTTTGCCCTTGGAATTTCTGAAGGGAGAATACGAAACCGATATATCCAGAACCGAACCATCCTGATGATAGCGCTGTGTGATCACATTGCTGTATACTTTCCCAAGCTTGACCAGTTTTATAATCTCCTTCACTTCTTCAGGGTTCTGAAACTCGGTAAACTTTCTGCCAATAACTTGCGCTTCGGTATAGCCAAAAATCACCGTATACATATGATTTACCCTTATAAAACGGTTCTCCATATCAATGATGGCAACCCCATCTGCAGTGCAGTTCAGGAACAAATCGAGTAATTCATCAGGATTGGAATAAATCGACTCACCATCATTGCCAAGTATCGGGAAATCATTGACCAATTAGCTCACCCCATTTAATAACTCTATAAACTATATTTTACAGAATTATAAGAAAAAAAGCAGGGGAATTCTTGAGAGAACCTAAAAAAGCAGCTTCCCAATAGGTCAGCTGCCCTCTTTCCATTCTAATCCAGCGACTGCTTCACAATGCATAGTCTGAGGGAACATGTCCACCGGCTGCACTTCGATTGTCCTGTATCCGCCATCCTCCAGAATACGAAGATCCCTTGCAAGCGTTCCCGGGTTGCAGGATACATAGACGACTTTCTTTGGCTTCATGCTTAAAATGGTTTTCAGCAGAGCTTCATCACAGCCTTTTCGCGGCGGGTCAACGACAAGCACATCTGCGGTGTTCCCCTTTTTATACCAGTCAGGGATTACTTCTTCTGCTTTCCCGACTGCAAATGAAGCATTTGTCATGCCATTTAAATCAGCATTCCGCTTCGCATCCTCAATGGCTTCCGGCACGATTTCAACGCCGAACACTTCTTTTGCTTTCTGTGCCAGAAAAAGAGAAATGGTGCCAATTCCGCAGTACGCATCGATAACCTGTTCTTCTCCGCTCAAATTCGCATATTCCAGTGCTTTATCATATAAAACTTTCGTTTGCTCCGGGTTCACCTGATAAAAGGAGCGGGCGGAAATCGCAAATTTGATATCGCCAATAAAATCATAGATCACTTCTTCACCCCAGAGGACTCGTGTGACATCTCCCATGATCACATTCGTCTTCCTGGGATTCACATTATGGACGATGGATTTAACACCTTCAATGCTTGATGCAATCTCTTCCACAATCCTTTGCTTATGCGGGAGCTCGTTCGTCCTTGTGACAAGGACAATCATCACTTCGCCTGTCACAAGCCCATAGCGCGCCATCACGTGGCGGAGCTCGCCTTTATGCCTGCCTTCATCATAAGCACGGACACCATAGCGTCCGCAAATTTCCTTTACCTTTTGTACAACCTCATCATTTTTTTCCTGCTGGATGAGACATTCCTTCATATCGATGATCTGGTGGGTACGCTGCTGGTAAAATCCGCCGATCAGGCCGCCCTCCTGCTCGCCAATCGGAACCTGCGCTTTATTTCTGTAACGCCAAGGGTCCTTCATGCCGAGAACCGGATGCACCTTGACGCCCTCAAGTTTTCCGATTCTTTCCAGAACATCTCTGACCTGTTTTTCCTTGGCGAGAAGCTGGCCTTCATAGCTCAGGTGCTGCAGCTGACATCCGCCGCACTCCTTATAAATCGGGCAGGGAGCTTCTACTCGGTATGGGCTTCTTTCATATGTCTCGATCAGGCGCCCAAAGCCATATCCCTTATTCACCTTAATCACTTTTACCTTTGCTCTCTCACCGGGAAGCCCATCCGGAACAAATAGAGGATAACCATCCACCTTTGCAACTCCTGCCCCTTCATGGGTCAAATCCTCAAATATAACATCTATATAATCATTTTTTTGAACCGGTAATGTTCTGCTCATCATTTTCTTCCTTTTCAGCTTAATTCCGTGACCTATTTGACTAGACAGATTGTATCACAAAAAAGGGGTGAATACGAAATAGATATGGTGCGGATTTTGAACCTGTATACCCTTTATCATGCCTATTTGAAAAACCCTCCACTCTATTAGCATATTTTCCAGTCTATTTGTAAGCTTACCCTGTCTGTTTGCAGAATCACCCTTCTAATTGCAGTAATACTATTCTAATTGCATCGTTCACAAATTCATGTGTTTTGCAAAATAAAAGCCCGCCCTGTAAGAGAGCGGACTTCCTATTATTCGCGGGAACTTTCCCAATCGGTCGGGCGGTCTTCTTCACGAATCTGATCAATTGGGACAAATACTTCCAAATGCCTGTACAGGTTTACGAATTCAGCAGGAAGCAGCCCGCCAAATTCACCGTCCAGATTGAGCTGGACTTTTTCATTGGACTGTACTTTGATGCGGTTTGCCTGTGTATAGATGACGTTCGGATCTTTTACATGCTCACCCCGGACAGCCATTGTCGCGATCCGGATAAAATCAGCAAGATTGGTTTTCTTTAATATCAGCAGAGAGAATAGCCCGTCATTTATACAGGAATCCGGCGCCAGCTTTTCAAAACCGCCGACTGAATTTGTCAGGCCGACAAGGAAAAGCATAACTTCACCTTCAAAGATTTTCCCGTCAAACTCGATGCTTACTTCGGTTGAACGGATGGAAGGAAGCATTTCAATTCCCTTTAGATAATAGGCAAGCTGGCCAATCATGGTTTTCAGCTTGCTTGGCACCTCGTAAGTCAGCTCTGTCAGCCTTCCGCCACCAGCAATATTAATAAAATATTTATCATTTATGCGGCCAATATCGACAGGTATGGTATCTCCTTTTACAATGATTTCAGCAGCCGCATCCACATCTCTTGGAATATGGAGCGCACGGGCAAAATCATTGGTTGTGCCCGTTGGAATAATGCCGAGGCGAGGACGGTAATCCTGTTCAGCGAGTCCGTTTACCACCTCGTTAATCGTACCGTCGCCGCCTGCTGCAATAACCAGATCGAAGCGGCGTTCAACAGCTGCCCGTGCAGCTTTAATCGCATCTCCTTCACCTGTGGTGGCATGGCATGAGGTTTCATATCCTGCACTCTCCAGCTTTTGCAGAACCTCTGCTAAATGTCTTTTAAAAATTTCCCGGCCTGAAGTCGGATTATAAATAATTCTTGCTCTTTTCATAGCCATCATCCTATTATTGAAATATCTAAACTTAATCCTTATATATTATTCCATCTTTTTACATCATAGCGAATAGTCCACGGCTTAGCAATTATTCACTGCCATCCGTTTCTATTCTATTCACTTCCCGCTATTTTCACAAGTGGTCAGATGCACAAATGAATTATACCCTCATTAGGCAAAAAAGTATCGTAATTAAGTTATATTTCTTGGAGATGTAACTGAAATCGCATTAAGCAGGATGCAATTGAGCATTATTCCTGTTTCAGGTCCTGCAAAACAAGGCTCTTAACATAGTCAATAATGGTTTTATATGGATACTCTTCATTAATTACCCTGTGAAGCATTGCCCCGTCCATAAAAGTCCAGAATAATCCCGATACATGGCTTGGATCTGTATCCGGACGGAATTCCCCGGCAGCCTGCCCTTCCTCCATAATGTCTGTTATCAATTTCAAAAAGAACTTCTTTCCTCGCTCGTTCAGAATTCGATTCAAGTTCTCATCTCTGGAGGAATGCAGCGTAAATTCCAGCTGAACAGTAATTCTATCTTTTCGTTCCTGGCTGAATGGGCTCATATCCCTATACAAATCAAAAAGATATTCCAGTTTCTCTTCCGCAGAAGAGAACTTGGAAATGTTCTCTGCAAGTCTTGCATTAGCTGATTCTGTCTGCTCATTCAAAAGCTCCAGATAGATTTCTTCCTTGCTTTTAAAATAATTATAGATAGCTCCCTTGCTGATTCCTGAATAAGCGACAATGTCATCAATGGTCGCTGCCTGAAATCCCTTTTTGGCAAAGCAGGCCAATGCACCCGCCAGGATCTCTTTCTTTTTCTTCCGCTTATATTCCTCTGATACGATAGGCGACAAGTCTGTCCCTCCATTGTATTTGTTTAGTCTCTGAGAAAATTATTCCCGCGCATTAAACATCAGCAGCACTTTTGACTGATGTCACTTCTTTTCAGAACTTCTTCTATATAAAGGCTGGCATGTTCACTCGTGATTTCTGTATTTTTCTCCGCCAATCCGGCCATTACCAGGTCTTCTTTCACTTTAGCGAGAAATAAATCTCTGATAGCTGCTGAACGGCATGGCTGCATCTGCGCTGCCAAGTCCCAGATCCATTGCTCAAGATGGACGCTCTTGCTCTTTTTTTGCATCTCCTGCGGAACCCGCCTTCTTCCCATATTTCTCACTCCCCAAGCATATTCTTATCTTTTAAAATAAACTGATTAGTCTTTTTATTGTAAGGATTTTTAAATGAATTTTCAAACTTTTCGCACACAAAAAAACTCCTAACTGTCCGTTAAGAGTTAATCCTGATCTATTTGGTTTTTATCCCGGTACATTGTTACTAATCCCCCAATCAGCATAAAGCAGGCAAATGCAATGGGAAACCAGCGCTCAAACCAGGATTCTTTATTGGGAAGTTCTTTGTGTTCCTTGTCCGCTTCTTCCGAAAATCCTCCTGTAATTTGAGCCATAATAAGATTGGTAAACTCATCTTCCCCCGGCATTTCCGGCAGGGAATTTTCCTCCTCGTCCATTGCTTCGAGGTATACTTCCAGGCATTGATCACATATATAGAGATGATCTTCATAGAGTTCACGTTCTGGTTCTGACAGCACATTTTTCACATATTTCCGCCATTCTTCCAATGAAAAATGATCCATGAAAAATCATCTCCTTCCAATGTTCCTGACAGCGTAGCGTCCGGGAGCATGAGAATATCCTGCTGGGTATTGCCGATCGTATAAATCCTGGGTTATATCAGCTTCCCTTATATCTATTCGGATTACATTCTTTCTTTTTGAGTGCCGAAACAATCATAATCGAGAGAATTGAATAATTCAATACATTTTTTATAAAAATCTCCCCCAAAAAGCTTTTATTTCCATATTTTTTCATCGCTTAATATTAAAATAATGATTAATTTCCCGCTTCGAACAAAACCATTATATGGTAAACTGTAAGCGATGACTTCAAAGAGGAGGGCAGTGAACATATTTTTAAATAATGGACAACTCTAAACCATTATTGAATATATTGATTGAAAAAGGATGGTTACGATGACATTTCTTATTTACTTGGCAGCGTACCTGATAGGATCAATTCCTACAGCCTTATTGATCGGCAAATATGCCTTTGGGATCGACATCCGTGATCATGGCAGCAATAATCCTGGTGCGACTAATACACTAAGGGTACTGGGCAAAAAAGCAGCTATCGTGGTTCTGCTGGTGGATGTGGGTAAGGGAGCAGCAGCTGCAGCATTGCCTGTCATCCTGAACGCTGAGACCGATCCGTTAATGGCTGGGATGGTTGCAGTAGCAGGCCACTGCTTTCCGATCTTTGCAGGATTCCGCGGAGGAAAAGCCATTGCAACCACGGCAGGTGTATTGCTTTTAGCAAATATATGGATGTTTTTGATCGCCTACATTTGTTTTGTCGCAGTCATTTACAGAACGAAGTATGTATTTTTTGGCTCTTTATCGGTGGGTGCATCTTTACTTATCTATTCCTTATTTACCGAAGGCACTGAACATGAACTTATCTTTTCTATTTTCCTATTATTTTTGATTTTCCTTCACCGTTCGAATATTAAAAACTTCATTGATAAAAATGAGCCTAAAATCAATGATAAGCGCCTGAAAAATGACCGCATCCCTCCAAGAGACCAAAAAAAACGAGCCTAATCGAAGCCCGGATCCTGCATTCGGGCTTTTTTTATTATTTTCTCACATGAAAGCCGTTCATTAAGCAAATCCTTTGAATAAAAGTGCAGTCAAAGGAGCTTCTATATGTTTTTGATCTTAAAAATATTAAGTCTTTACTTAATCACAATCATGATTATGAGACTGATGGGCAAGTCGACAATTATCCAGATGACTCCTTACGACCTCGTCGCCATCATTATTGTTGGTACAGTTGCCTCTGAGCCTCTTATTAGCACAGAATACTGGCCGACATTAGCAGCATTGGCGATTCTTGTAGGCCTTCATATTCTCTTTTCCTATTTGACTTTAAACCAAATTGGCAACCGATTTTTTCTTGGGGAACCGACAATGCTGATTAAAAACGGTGAAATCCTGGAAGACAATCTGGAAAAATCCCACCTTTCCATGACTCAGCTGCTGTCTATCCTAAGAAGCAAAGGCTATCCAAAAATTGCGGATGTGGATTACGCCATTCTTGAGCCTATCGGTGAAGTGAGCATCATACCGAAAGTGGCCAATACGCCTGTTACCGTCGAACATTTAAATATCTCCATTCAGGATGAGGGCCTCCCTATTGCGGTTATTGTGGATGGGAGGATTCAGGCGCGTAATCTCGAGCTGCTGGGACAGACTAAAGATTGGCTTTTAGAGCAGCTGCGGCAAAACAATTTGAATGAGAAAGATATTATGTACGCTTATGTAAATGAAAAGTCAAAAAAATTGAATATAAATAGACGCAGATAATATTCTAAAATAGGTTTAAGGTTTGAAGTTAAGGGTATATAACATTGGTTACTTACTAGACAAATAAAAAGTTACTTAACTATACATATCAATATCAGGGGGTAATGGTATGACAGAAAATAGCCTAGTGCTTGAAACAAAAATTGATGGTTTTGATTTTAATTGGGACCTTGAAAAAGGTCTGTTTAATTTTGAAGGCGATGATGCGGTCCTATTTTGGATAAAATCTGCCATGAAAAGCTTCTTCGATACGATTGAAGAGATCTCTGGAAAAGAAACATCCAGCCTTGTACTTGAGACCACCGGCTTCAGGCAGGGAATGGTAGTAGGGGAATTCTTCAAGGATTTAAAACTTCCGATAGAAGAAGTGGCTAATATCATACCCAGAATATATGCTTCTGCCGGCTGGGGAAAATTCATAATCACTGATTTAGATCCCGCTGCGAAAACCGCCAGGGTCAGAGCAATTGACAGCTGGGAATATAAGATTAACAAAGAACAAGGGAAAAACGAGTCTGGAACATTCCTGCCGGGACATTTTGCAGGAATCTTTTCCGCTGTGTTTGGCACAAGCCTTTGGTATAAAAAAGCAGCTGACCAGTTGGCCGGACAGGATTATACAGAGCTGGATTACTTCCCTTCAAGCGTTACTGTTGAGGAAAATATACACGCTTTGGCAAGGCGCGAGGAATCAAAAAAAATCAGCGAGCTTGAAAAATTAGTGGAGGACCGGACGATTGAATTAAAGCAGCTTGTTAAAGAAATCTCTTCACCGGTTATTCCAGTCCTGGATGGAATCGTTGTTGTCCCTCTATTGGGAAGATACGATGAATTCCGCTCTGAAGAACTCGTGGATAAAACTCTCCACAGCCTTCCGAAGCACCAGGCAGATTGTCTGATCCTGGACTTAACCGGGTTAAATCAGTCCATCAGTTCCTACACTGTCGAATTCTTAAGCAAGTTGGCCGCTGCAGCTAACCTGATTGGCACCGAAACCATTCTGGTTGGCATTTCACCAGAACTTGGCACAAAGATTACGGAAACTAATTTTAACCTTTCTAAATTTAACTGCTTCACAAACCTGCAGCACGGCATTTATTATGCACTGTCCAAAAAAGGCAGGAAAATCTTTTAATAACGGAAAAAGCTGACTCCTCATTGGGAAGTCAGCTTTTTTGAGTTAAATGTGTACAAATTATCTGTATCGTTAATTTCTGCGGATAAAAATTTTTATGTGCTCATAGCCTTGTTTTAAGTGCGGATAATTTTATTAATGTGCGTACAGGTTATTTTAGTCTGTCTTATCAGTTGATTATACTTTCTTAGGAGCCCCCCTATATTTCGCTTCGCGCAGCTCAAGCGCATAGGCCTCAATATTAGGCATACCCATATCCTTGGCAATGCTTATTTCCTTTTCAATATCATAAGGAATCCGGACAATTTCGATTGAGAAAGGCCCAGCCTCTTTCGATAAGTATTCCCCATGCAAAATTGCATAGGTTGCCTGAGGAATATCCAGGGAATTCCCAACGCTTCCTGTATTGAAAAGCGTCCTATGCGGATGGACCGGTTCAATCAAAGCAGCATGAATATCACCATAGCCGACAACATCCGGAATTAGCCCGTCCTCTCCGGCATTAATATTTTCTGTATTCTCAAACATAGCCAGCTTTTCTTCATAAGAATCCCGCATCGGTACAACCCGATGATAAATGCTTTTAGCGGAAGCATGGTAGAGCCTGACATATTTGCCGCTCATATAAAAATCGTGATGGAATGGCAGAGTTCCCAAATAGGCTAACGCCTCTTCCCCAAGCTGTCTCTGATGCCATCTGCCCTCTTCAAAGTCCAGCGGCTTCTGCATGAAATCATCCCAGTTTCCAAGGAGGACCACTTCACAGGTTTCTTTTATCCGTTCAACGGCTTTAAGGGAGTTTGGCCCCTTTCCTATTAAATCACCTAGGCAGAAAATAATCTCTATTCCGCGTTCGCGGATATTGTCCAGCACCGCCTCCAGAGCTGTGATATTTCCATGAATATCAGAAATTATGGCTACTTTCCCCATGTATGTCTCCCCCTTACTATTCTTATTTAATTTCTCCAAAACATCCAAGCTTCCTCTAACAATTGAAAAAACAAAATTTGATTTTTCCCTGTACCGCCATTACATTAGAAATATGGTAAAATAACAGCATGCCAAAACCAACATTACATATAGAAGGAGTAGGATTTATGTCAAAAGTATTTGTATTCGGACACAAAAACCCAGACACTGACTCAATCTGTTCAGCACTTGCTTATGCAGAATTAAAAAACAAATTAGGCGTTGATGCTGAGCCAATCCGCCTGGGCCAGGTAAATGAGGAAACACAATATGCTTTAAATTATTTTAAAGCTGAAGCTCCCCGTCTTGTTGAGGCAGTTTCCAAAGAAGCAAGCGAAGTAATCCTTGTAGACCATAATGAGTTCCAGCAAAGTGCTGATGATATCAGAGATGTGAAAATCCTTGAGGTTATTGACCACCACCGCATAGCGAACTTTGAAACAAGCGATCCGCTTTACTACCGCGCAGAGCCTGTTGGCTGCACAGCAACTATTCTGAACAAAATGTACAAGGAAAACGGTGTAGAAATCAGCAAGGAAACAGCTGGTTTAATGCTTTCGGCCATCATTTCCGATTCTTTGCTGTTCAAATCTCCAACATGCACAGATCAGGACGTTTCAGCAGCACGCGAGCTTGCTGAAATCGCGGGAGTAAACGCTGAAGAGTATGGTCTGGAAATGCTTAAAGCAGGAGCAGATTTAAGCAAGAAGAGCGTGAAAGAGCTAATCTCCCTTGATGCTAAGGAATTCCAAATGGGCAGCTATAAAACAGAAATCGCACAGGTTAATGCCGTGGACCTAAATGACGTATTAAGCCGCCAGGAAGAATTGGAAGCTGCCATTACTGAAAATATCAATAATAAAGAGCTTGACCTTTTTGTTTTTGTTTTAACTGACATCCTTAACAACGACTCAGTTGCCATTTCTCTTGGCAAAGAAGCTGCAGCAGTTGAAAAAGCTTATGATGTAACACTTGAAAACAACAGTGCCGTATTAAAGGGCGTTGTGTCACGCAAAAAGCAGATTGTACCGCCGCTTACTAACGTATTGGCTGGCAAATAAGACAAAGCAGTGCCGCACTGGGCACTGCTTTTTACTTATCCAATAAAGTTTCTGTCCCCATAACAAGTTTTATCATTAGTTCCTTCACTGTTACTTCTTCAGCCAGTGTCACTCCCTGTCCGGCCCATAATGACATAAACTCCGGCTGCTCCAGCTTGGCTGCCTGTTTTCGAATAGGGGCTGTCATATCATTCTGTAATGGATAAGGCAATGTCTGCAGACCTTTCATCTCTTCCATGAACCTGTTGCGAATTCCTCTTGCAAGCTTTCCGGAAAATGCTTTCGTCACAGCTGTCTGATCTTCCCTTGCATTTAATAGTGCATGTTTGTACAGTGAGTGAGCTCCGCTTTCCCTGCATGTAAGAAAAGCAGTTCCCAGCTGGACTCCTGCTGCGCCAAGCATCATAGCAGCAGCAATGCCGCGGGAATCCATTATTCCCCCTGCAGCAGCCACGGGACAACTGACCGCATCTGCTACCTGTGGTATTAGAGCCATGGAACCAATAAGCCCGCTTTCTTCGCTGCCGAAAGTTCCACGGTGCCCCCCGGCTTCAACCCCCTGAGCAATAATCACATCTGCGCCAGCCTCTTCCCATTCCACTGCTTCTTTTACATTGGTTGCGGTTCCAATAATAATCGTACCCTGTTTCTTTAATTCAGAAATAATGGCAGATTCAGGAATGCCAAATGTAAAGCTGCAAACAGGCACCTGTTCCTCCATCAAAACATCAAGCTGTTTTCTGTATAAAGCAGCATAATTCTTTTCTGGCAGAGAAGGTTTTTCCTTCATACCCAGCTCACTGCTGTATCCGGCGAGTACATCCTCCATGCTGCTGATTTCCTCTGCATCCGCCGAAGCCTCACTATCCGGAACAAAGAGATTAACGCCAAATGGCTTATCTGTCAGATTCCGAATCCGTTTTATATCGTTCCTTATTTCATCTGAACTCATATAGCCTGCGCCCATATTTCCAAGTCCTCCACTATTGGATACCCCGCTGATTAATTGCGGCGTTGTCATCCCTCCAGCCATAGGAGCCTGGAAAATAGGGTATTTTATATCCAGCATCGCTGTTATGGAATTCTGGTTCCAGCCCATTTAAAACATCCTTCCGCCTTTATTTCCCCGAAACAATAGCATCTACTATACTATCAGCAACAAATTGCCAGATCTTAGAATCCTCCTGATAGGAAGCAGTTAGTCTCCTGTACATGCTCATTTGTTTGTCCTTAAAGTCTTCCGCATTCTGTGCGGGGAGCTTACTTCTTCCATCATCAACCATTTCCTGAACCTGTTTGGCACGAGGTCCCCAAACAGCTTTTTCCTTCCCCGCCTCATCTATAAAAATATAAATGGGTATTGCTCTGGATGTTCCGTTAGTCAAATATTGATCCATCAGCTCAAGATTCTGATCCCTTAAAATAAAACGGACTTCCATCCCTGCTTCCTCTGCGATTTTCAGCAGAATCGGATTATTCAGCATCGCATCTCCGCACCAATCTTCAGTGAGTACAATCACTTTCATGCCAGTGTCCTTAAATTCTGCCAATCTTGCTTTCTCTTTATCTGATAAAGAGAAACGATCGTAAATGCCCATCATTTCATCTTTATTTACTTTCATTCCCCCTATGTATTCATGCAGACTCAGCCCTTTTTGGAACCAATCCAGTAATTCCATTAATCAACACTCCTTTTTTCTAAATGACTAATTACTAATTCTGTATGGCTCCCCAGCATTCCTTCTGATTACTGCTGTCTAATTTTGCAGAAAAACATCTTTTCCTGGGAAATTAGACAAAGAGGCTGTCGGCAAAAAACGAAGGCCGGCGAAAAGCGGCCGGCCTTGTCATCAATCCATCATTCGTTTTTTGTATACGGCGACCACTAGAGCAAACACAGCAGCAGTCCATATAATTATTGCCGCCAGATGGGACCATACATCCGATAGGCCAGCCCCCGCTTCAATCTGATTAGCCAAGTCAATGAGCTGCAGATTTGGCAAGTACTCAATAAATATTAAAACTGGATATTTTTCTATAAAAGGGGTCAAGAACGAGCCAAAGGAAAAAATCATCATAATGGGCAAAATAACAACCGATGCTTCCATTACGGATTTTGTCAACAATCCAAGCAATGTGCCAATTCCAATATAAAAGATAGCAGACAGAATAATAGCCATACCAACTATTATTACATTATCAGGATTATAACCAGTTAAAAATGCAGCTATAATGATAACGGCAATGGTGCTAATAAAGCTCAATAAACTTTTCCCGAATAATATCTCCAGGGTACTTGCAGGAGACAGCATAAGTCCCCTTAATGTATTTTTTTCTTTTTCCTCTGCAATTAGTGAGCACTGCACATAAGCTGCTACTAAACTAAAAATCATATTGATGACCATATAATGTGCATCGATTGCCTCAATACCCATGCGTCCATAAATCGCGGCCATAACAAGGGGCAGGAAGACGGTAGTAGAAACATATAAATTTTTCGAAACATCTTTATAATCCTTATATAAGATGGCCATAGATCGTTTCATTGAAAAAGTCATGCTAATTTCCTCCCTGTTACTTCTACAAAAATATCCCCTAAAGTCGGTTCGTTCGAATAGATGGAAACAATTTTATTTCCAGACATGTAATCATACACAGTTTGTGCTCCGCCCGGTCCTTTATCGACAATTACTTTGCTCCCATCGGTCAGCTCAACAGTCAATGTATGATCGGCAAATTTTCGGCGAAGCGCTTTAGGTGAATCCAGCAATTGAATAGCCCCATTATTTAAGAACGCAACGCGGTCACATAGCGTTTCAGCCTCATTCATATCGTGTGTGGTCAAAAAGATCGTGGTTCCTTTTTCTTTTAAGTCTTTTAAGCCTTTATAAATATGTTTTGTATTTACTGGATCAAGTGCTGAAGTCGGTTCATCAAGAAACAGCAGCTCAGGCTGATGCAAGAATGCCCGTGCCAGTGTCACACGCTGAGTCATCCCTTTTGATAGTTTAGAAACAGCCTTCTTCTTATCATCTATTAAATTGACCATGCCCAGAACTTCATCAATCCTCTTATCCGGTACATCATAAAGATCACAGTACAGCTTTAAATTATCATAAATTGTTAAACGGCTATATAAACCGCTATTATCAGTCAGGATTCCGATTTTCTTACGGTATTCTTCTTTCTTCAGATTGGAAGCATTTACCCCAAATACTAAAGCCTCCCCATCTGTCTGGGCTAATTGAGCGGTTAGAATTTTTATGGTAGTTGTTTTGCCGGATCCGCTTGGCCCTAAAAACCCGAAAGTCTCTCCCTTTTTTACATTAAATGATACATTTTCCAGTGCTGGCTGATCTGAAAAGTATTTGGCCAATGATTTGACTTCAATGATATTCTCCATTTTCATCCTCCATGCGGTTTGTTTTCTTATGCATTCATCTTAATTCATAAAGAAAACCCCCACATTATATTCCAGATAAAAAGAGCACTACAGAGGCTGAATGGAGCAATACAGAAGTGGAATGGAGCTTATTTTAACCCCAGCATTTCTTTTAACTCCGCCATTTTCCCTTTTGATAAAGGGATTGATGATTTAGAAGCATCATTGAGCACCAGTGTAAAACTATTCCTTGTCCACGTCACGACCTCCCGGACCTTCTGCAGATTAACAATATAAGAGCGGTGGCATCTGAAGAAGCCATAGGGGTGCAGTTTTCTTTCCAGCTCTGCCAGAGTAAATACACTTGGATACACTTCACCTTTAATAAAAATATTGGATTGGCCATCGCTGCTTTCAATGTAATCAATTTCAGGCGGGTCGAATAATACGATTTTATCGTTCACTTTTGTAGGGACTTTTTCGAAGCGAACAGGCTGTACCGCTGGCGTTTCTTCACTCAGCAGACCGGCATGCTGTTCCTGCGCCGCTGTATCCGGTTCATCCTGTAAAACGTCAAGCTCCAGCAGACCGGTTTCACCAAGCCTATAAACCTTGTTGGTCACTGCAAGCGCACTCTCCAAATTACCAGTTAGTATTAAAACACCTTTCCCATTTTGATTAAGTTTCCTTATCAATTTTATGAAGACACGCTTTGTTTCCAAATCAATATTTTGGTCTGGCTCTTCAAAAATAAACAATGCAGGGTTCTGAAAAAGCATACGGCCAAAATGGACTCGTCTTTTTTGTGAATAGGATAACTTTCTAACCTGCTGATTTCGCTCTGCATCCAGCTGAACAGCACGCAGCCCTTCTTCTATTGATATTTCCGATCCATATAGGTTCTTATAAAAAGAGAAGTTTTCCTTCGCCGTTAATCTTTCATATAGCCCGTCATTTAAGGAGAAGATTCCAATGCCCGTCAAGAATTTGCGTTTGTCTATCGCCGCACTAATTTCATTAACCCTTATTTCTCCATTGGAAATCGGCATTGTCCCCATGAACATACTCAATAATACGTTCCTTACATTTGTATTTGTATGAACTGCTGCGGCCTCGCCCGCAGAGATCTCCAGACTAAATGGAGGAAATACAACTGTATGCTCATCATGCTCTTCTAAATTTGTTATTTTTAAAATGGCCATTTCTAATCACCTGGTTTTTTTAGATTTCATACCTGTAATTATAACGCTGAAGGACATGTAAAATATAGCTTTTCCTGGGAAATAATAGGGGTATTTGTCGAAAGACCGTTTTCTTCAAACAAAAAAGGGGCATGAAACCGAATGATTTCATACCCCGATAAATAGCTATCTTTTCTGAATTTCCTGCTGCAATAATTTGTTGACAAGCGGCGGGTTGGCCTGTCCTTTTGTGGCTTTCATGATTTGGCCGACAAGGAAGCCGATCGCTTTTTGTTTTCCATTTTTGAAATCCTCAATCGATTGCGGATTCGCATCAAGCGTTTCTCCGATAATCTTAAGAAGTGCACCTTCGTCCGAAATCTGAACCAGGCCTTTTTCTTTTACGATTGTTTCCGGATCTCCGCCATTTTCAACCAGTTCTTTGAAAACGGTTTTGGCAATTTTGGAAGAGATGGTGCCATTTTCTATCAGTTTAATCATGCCGGCAAGTCCCTCTGGTGTCAGAGCTATATCTGTCAGCTCTTTTTGTTCAGCATTCAGGTATGCTGACAGTTCACCCATCACCCAGTTGGAAGCCTGCTTTGCGTCAGCTCCTGCTTGGACAGCCGCTTCAAAGAAATCGGATGTTTCTTTCGTGACTGTCAGGACAGCTGCATCATAAGCAGGAAGCCCAAGTTCTTCAATATAGCGGTTCTTTCTTTGGTCCGGAAGCTCAGGGATCTCAGCACGAATGCGCTCTTTCCACTCTTCATCAATATGGATATCAAGCAAATCAGGCTCAGGGAAATAACGATAATCATCCGAACCCTCTTTTACCCTCATTAGAATGGTTGTATTGGTTGCTTCATCATAGCGCAATGTTTCCTGCTGGATTGTACCGCCTGAACTTAAAATCTCTTCCTGTCGTTTCTCCTCATACTCCAGTCCTTTGCGGACAAAGTTAAAGGAGTTCAGGTTCTTAAGCTCTGTCTTTGTGCCAAATTCCTCCTGGCCCACAGGACGAAGGGAGATATTCGCATCACAGCGAAGTGAACCCTCCTCCATTTTACAGTCAGAAACGCCTGTATACTGGATGATGGACTTTAACTTCTCGAGATATGCGTATGCTTCATTTGGCGTGCGGATATCCGGCTCAGACACAATCTCAATCAGCGGGGTACCCTGGCGGTTATAGTCTACAAGAGAATATCCTTTAGCATGAGAGAGTTTTCCTGCATCTTCTTCAAGATGGATTCGCGTAATGCCGATTTTTTTCTTATAGCCGTCGACTTCGATCTCAATCCAGCCATGCTCTCCAATTGGCTTATCGAATTGCGAAATCTGGTAGGCTTTTGGGTTATCCGGGTAAAAATAATTCTTCCGGTCAAATTTGGTGACAGGTGCAATTTCACAATTCAGTGCCATCGCAGCTTTCATTCCGAATTCAACTGCCTTTTTATTAATGACAGGAAGCACTCCAGGGTAGCCAAGATCGACGACCGTTGTGTTGGAGTTAGGCTCTGCCCCAAAATGGTTTGGGCTTGCCGAGAATATTTTTGAATCTGTTTTTAGCTCAACGTGTACTTCAAGTCCAATAACCGTTTCGTATTTCATGAAGTTCCCCCCCCCTTACAGTCCCGGTTTTTGCTTATGGAATTCTGTAGCCTGCTCAAAAGCATGCGCTACGCGGTAAACAGTGCTTTCATCAAAATGCTTTCCGATAATCTGAAGGCCAAGCGGCAATCCATCCGCGAATCCGCAAGGTACGCTGATTCCAGGTACGCCGGCAAGGTTTACTGGAATTGTCAGAATATCATTTGCGTACATTGTCAGCGGATCAGATGTATTTTCACCAATCTTAAAGGCAGGAGTTGGTGCTGTCGGTCCAATAATGACATCATATTTTTCAAAAACATTTTCAAAGTCTTGTTTAATCAGTGTACGCACCTTTTGTGCCTTTTTATAGTAAGCATCATAATAGCCTGAACTTAAGGCGAATGTGCCAAGCATGATGCGGCGTTTCACTTCATCACCAAAGCCTTCTGCACGGGTCTTTTTGTATAAATCGATTAAATTCTCAGGATCTGCTGTTCTATAGCCATAGCGTACGCCATCAAAGCGTGCCAGGTTTGCCGATGCCTCAGAGGAGGACAGCAGATAATACGTTGCCAGTGCATATTTCGAATGCGGCAGGGAAACTTCCTCCCATGTTGCTCCAAGTTTTTCTAACACTTTCAGGGCGTCCAGTACTGACTGGCGCACCTCTTCATTCACACCTTCAGCCAAATACTCTTTCGGTACGGCAATTCTCAGCCCCTTTACATCCCCAGTCAAGCTTTCCGCATAGCTTGGGACCTCAACATTTGCTGAAGTAGAATCCATAGGATCCACACCTGAAATTGCCTGAAGCAGATATGCGTTATCTTCAACGGTCCGTGTAATTGGCCCGATTTGGTCCAGAGATGAGGCAAACGCGATCAGTCCGAATCTTGATACTCTTCCATATGTAGGCTTTAACCCAACAACTCCGCAATAAGAAGCAGGCTGTCTGATTGAGCCGCCTGTGTCTGATCCAAGAGAAAATAAAACTTCACCGGCTGCAACAGAAGCAGCAGAACCACCGGAAGATCCTCCGGGAACTCTTTCTAGATTCCATGGGTTTCGGGTTACTTGAAAGCCTGAGTTTTCATTGGATGATCCCATTGCAAATTCATCCATATTCAGTTTACCGATTGTAATGGTTTCAGCATTATGTAATTTGGATGCAGCAGTCGCATCATAAATTGGATCAAAGTTTTCAAGGATTTTACTCGCACTGGTGGTGCGCAGCCCCTTCGTTACGATGTTATCCTTCACGCCGATTGGCATACCGAACAAAAGGCCTTTTGCCTCGTCTGTTCCAATTTTCCCATCCATTCTTTTAGCTGCTTCACGGGCTTTTTCTTCATCAAGCGTCAAGAAAGCCTGTACTTTATCTTCAACTTCACCGATTCGCTTGTACGATTCGCTGACAAGGTCGGTAACCGTGATTTCTTTCTTATGTAAAAGCTGATGAAGTTCCGATACCTTATGGTCAAATAAACTCACCATTTTCCCCTCCCTATTCAATAATAGACGGCACTTTTATATAGCCATCCTGATGTTCCGGTGCATTTTTCAGAACTTCTTCCTGTGGAAGCCCCTTATTTGCCTTATCTTCTCTCAATACATTCTTCATATCAAGAACATGGGATGTTGGTTCAACATGGTCTGTATCAAGCTCATTCAGCAGTTCGGCAAATGAAATCATCTTGTCCAGCTGTTCGGTGTATGCAACAGCTTCTTCCTCAGTCATTGCAAGTCGCGCCAGGTGTGCAACATGCTTAACCTGATCTATTGAAATTCTCGACATTAATGCCACCTCCAAAAATTGAATACTGTCAATGCACAATTATTATGATCATACCAAACTTTCGCGCGTTAAAGCAATACGCGCACGCCAGCTGGCTTAGCAATCTTCTGCTTATTTTACCATGAGTTCAGTGAATTGTGTGTTTGCTTCTCTTTTTAGAGGATAAATGAAAAGCGAAACCGAATAAATGGGGGTTGCGGTAATAAATACAGGAGGTGCGATTATGGAATTTTTCCGATTTGATTTGGATGTCAGCAGGGAAATTGCCCAATTCAGCAGCCACAATGCCAGCATCACCCCGATTATCCGGAACAAAACAGCTACAGTTGGGTGTATCCACCTGAAGGATAATAGTGTTTTAGGCATGCATCCGGCAGCTTGTCCCCAGCTATTTCTCATCGTTGACGGCGAAGGATGGGTTAAAACTGCTGGCGGTGAGCAAATTGCAGTCCAAAAAGGAACCGCTGTTTATTGGTCTGAAGGTGAGGAACATGAATCAGGCTCTTACCTTGGCATGACTGCAATTGTGATTGAAGGTCCTGATTTGGATCCCCATCTGTACCTGAAGGGCCTTTGAATAGATAGCGGAACACCTCGAATGGGCCGGTAAGTGCTGAATTTTGGCCGGTAAATCCCGTATTTCGGCCGATATTTTACAAAAATTTGACCGGTAAAATCCCCATTTCGGCCGGTATTTTATAAAACTTGACCGGTAAAATCCCCATTTCGGCCGGTATTGTGGTGCTTTCCTCTCAAAATAGAGCAGCGCTGAAGACGCTGCTCATTTCCGCTTGAATAGTTTGGCAAATAGGCCGCCCTTTTTTTCTTTTTTTGCTTCTGCTTTGACCGTTTTCCTCTCCACGAAAATTTCCGGTTTATCAATCGCATAGTCATAGGCTAGAACCAGCCCGATCTCTGAATTATGATCTTTATTGGTGACGATTGTATATTCGACCTTATAGGTTGAGGCAAGCTTTATATATTTTGATAAATAGGAGTAGCTCATATTCCCATTTAGATAAAGATGAGCCTTGCTGTTGGCTTTAAGGGCCTCTTCCACCTGCGGATAGATTCCATCTTCCCTTATCTGCGGCTGCTTCAAGGCAATGACCACCCTCTCCCGAAGCGAGCCAAGAAACTTGCGGCGCTCATCAGGCTTGGTCTGTTTTTGTCCATGAATCCCCTGTTGAAGATAATCATCTATATTTTCAGCCAATTGTACATCCTCCATCCTTATATGACCTCAATGCTTCCATTGTATTCAGTATTACGTCCTATTTCAAATTTCGCCTATATAATATGTATGTTTTTGCAGCATGTACTGTGCTTGTCCCTTAAGCAAAAAAATACCCCCCTTCCAGGAAGAGAGGTTCAAAATAGGAGAATATACAGGTAAGAAATCAAGTTACATACGGGTAGAATTTAAGCTTCCTGCTTTTCAGTAAACTGTTCTTCCTCAGTGGATCCCTTCAAAGCTGTTGTCGAGGATGTTCCTCCAGTAATGACCATGGAAACCTGGTCAAAATAGCCGGTACCCACTTCACGCTGATGTCTTGTCGCCGTGTAGCCATGTGTTTCGCTGGCAAACTCGGCCTGCTGCAGTTCAGAGTACGCTGCCATTCCGCGGTCTTTATAGCCGCGAGCCAGTTCAAACATGCTATGGTTTAGCGCATGGAATCCTGCCAAAGTAACAAACTGGAACTTATAGCCCATTTTGCCGAGCTCAACCTGGAATTTTGCAATCGTTTCGTCATCGAGCTTTTTCTTCCAATTGAATGAAGGAGAGCAATTATACGCTAACAGCTTGCCAGGGAATTTTTCATGGATTGCTTCAGCAAAGCGTCTCGCTTCATCAAGATCCGGTTCTGAGGTTTCACACCATACCAGGTCTGCATAAGGAGCATACGCCAATCCCCGAGCGATCGCTTGGTCAAGACCTGCCTTTGTACGGAAGAAACCTTCAGGTGTGCGTTCCCCGGTAATGAAAGGTGAATCATAAGGGTCCACATCGCTGGTTATTAAGTCTGCAGCGTTGGCATCAGTCCGTGCGACAATGACAGTCGGCACGCCCATAACATCCGCTGCCAATCTTGCAGAAATTAAATTCTTAACAGCAGTCTGGGTAGGCAGCAAAACCTTTCCGCCAAGGTGGCCGCATTTCTTCTCAGAAGATAGCTGGTCCTCAAAGTGTACTCCGCCGGCACCCGATTCAATCATGCCTTTCATAAGTTCAAATACATTAAGCTGGCCGCCGAATCCTGCTTCCGCATCTGCTACAATCGGAGCGAACCAGTCAATGGAATGATCGCCTTCCATATGATGAATCTGGTCAGCTCGCTGAAGGGCCTGATTAATTCGTTTTACAACACTCGGAACACTGTTGGCCGGATATAGACTTTGGTCCGGGTACATATTTCCGGACAGATTCGCATCTGCAGCAACCTGCCAGCCGCTTAAGTATATGGCCTTCAGCCCAGCCTTAACCTGCTGGACAGCCTGGTTTCCCGTTAACGCCCCTAATGCATTAACGAATTCTTCTTCATTCACAAGCTTCCACAGCTTCTCTGCACCACGACGCGCTAATGTATGTTCAATATCAATTGACCCTCTTAATTTAATGACTTCCTCAGCCGTATACGGTCTTTCTACTCCATTCCAGCGTTCATCCATTTCCCAGCTTTCCTGTAACTGACGCACTCTTTCATCTGCCATTTGATTAAATCCTCCTTTTAATTTAGAAAATCATCATTTGAGCAAAATCCCAGTTGCACTGCATTTCTGTATCACAACAGGTATTAAATTATTAGCTGTTATGATATAAGTCTAAGTTGTTATAAAACAATTAACCATCTATGTTTTGTATTATATAACAGAGATTTCTTAATGGGAACCCCTTTTTAAAAAAATTTTCAAAATTTACCGCTAATTCTCTAATCTATCCAATAAAATAGCTCTTTTCGCCAACTTAATTTTATAAATTTAGATGAATAGATATGTTGATATATGTGATATAACAGCAAATTAATGCGAAATAACGTATTTTTATACATTTATATCTTTGTAGCTTACAAGGTTTTTTGTCCCTCAACCTTTATTATGTTATGATAATAAACGTCTTTTCAAAGTGGACCATTCCCCAAACCGATTTTTCCACAAACACAAAACTGCATGTTACTGTATAAAAGGAACTTTTCCACGTATGTTTTAATGGGGACATAAATAGAAAAATGGGGGTGAACATATGGATTTCACTATGGCGACGTGGCTTTGGCTTCTTATTCCAATGCCATTATTGATCGTACTATCAGGCATCTCATATTTTGTTGAAAGGAGAGGATAAATAAGTATGGATATAAATATACCAACTTTAATTGCCATTATTGTTTATCTGGTCGGCATGCTGCTGATTGGCGTGCTTGCAGCCAGAATGACTAAAGATTTATCTGATTATGTTTTAGGCGGACGAGGGCTTGGAGCTGGAGTTGCAGCCTTGAGTGCCGGAGCTTCTGATATGAGCGGATGGTTAATGCTGGGATTGCCTGGAGCTGTTTACTTAGGCGGTATGGGTGAAATATGGCTTCCTATCGGTCTGGCAGCCGGTGCCTATCTGAATTGGCAGTTTGTTGCTAAGCCACTGCGTGTCTACACAGAAGTAGCCAACGATTCGATTACAGTTCCCGGGTATTTTGAAAACCGGTTCCATGATACTTCAAAATTGCTGCGGGTAGTTTCTGCAATCGTCATATTAGTCTTTTTCACTTTCTATACTTCTTCCAGCCTGGTCGGCGGTGCCATTCTATTAGAAAATTCATTCGGGATGGATTATACACTCGCTCTTTGGGTCGGAGCTGCTGTCATTTTGTCATACACATTATTTGGCGGCTTCCTTGCAGCCAGCTGGACAGACTTTATTCAAGGCATTTTAATGTTCTTAGCCTTGATTATCATTCCGATTACAGCGATTCAGGAGCTTGGCGGTTGGAATGAAACACTAGATCAGATCAGCGCGATAGATCCAACACATTTAGATGTTGCTTCAGGAGCCACTTTTGTTGGCGTAGTTTCCCTGCTGGCATGGGGGCTTGGCTACTTTGGACAGCCGCATATCCTTGTCCGCTTTATGGGATTAAAATCAACAAACGACGTTCCAAAAGCCCGCTTGATCGGTATGACGTGGATGGTTCTTTCGTTATTTGGAGCACTGTTTGTAGGGTTTGCCGGCATCGCCTATTTTGCAGATGCACCGCTTGCCAATTCTGAAACAGTATTCATCATGTTTTCACAGGTACTATTTAATCCATGGGTAGCTGGATTCTTATTAGCAGCCATTCTCTCAGCAATCATGAGCACAGTTGACTCTCAATTGCTCGTTTCTTCAAGTGCACTGGCGCAGGATTTTTATAAATCCATCTTCAGAAGAAATGCTTCCAAAAAGGAAGAAATGATTGTTGGCAGAATTGCTGTACTGGGCATTGCCATTATTGCCATCTTCTTAGGGTATAACCCAGAAAGCAAGGTGTTGGAACTTGTCAGTTATGCTTGGGCCGGATTTGGTGCAGCCTTCGGGCCAGTTATCATCCTGAGCCTGTTCTGGAAGCGCATGACACGGAATGGCGCCCTTGCCGGCATTATTGTTGGTGCCGTAACAGTAATTGTTTGGGCACAGCTTACCGGCGGACTGTTTGATTTGTATGAATTGGCGCCCGGCTTCCTATTTGCAGGTCTAGCGATCATCATCGTCAGCCTTCTGGATAAAGCACCTTCAAAGGAAGTTCAGGAGCAGTACAATCAATATAAGTCTGTCCTTAAAAATTAATTGCAGCAACCCTCTTCCTTTGTGGAGAGGGTTTTTTGTATGTCTGTCGTTCATCCATACAATTACAGGCTTGAGCCGGGAATCAATATTTTGTGTTGCCGGCTTAATTACAAAGCAGGAATCATTAAATTACTTCTGCTCCAAGCGTATTTGCAAAATGCCTTAAGGCCCACTGATGACCCTCCTGATCAAATGAAGCAACAGCATCTTTATAAATCACTATTTTAAACCCTTTATTATAAGCATCGACTGCTGTATGAAGCACGCAAATGTCTGTGCATACACCGACCAGGTGCACCTCCTCAACACCGCGTTCCCTCAGTTTTATCTCGAGATCGGTTCCTGCAAATGCAGAATATCTTGTTTTGTCCATGAAATAAACATTTTCAGCGTCTTTGTTTGTTTCATAAATCTGCTGCAATAAACCGTACAGATTTCTTCCCTCCGTGTTCCTGATATTATGCGGCGGAAATAATTTTGTTTCTGGGTGATGGATGTCTCCTTCATCATGAACATCAATGGCAAAAACAGTGAAATGCCCACTCGCGATAAACTCTCCTGTAAGGTCCGCGATCTTCTTTTCCAGCAGCTGTCCAGGCTTACCGCATGTCAGCGCACCGCCTTCCGCTACAAAATCATTTGTGTAATCGATATTAATCAAAGCTTTGTTTGGCATTTTCGCATCACTCCAATCTATAGGCTTATTTTCATCATATACTTCAAAGTCCTGAATATCCAATAAAAAAGGAACAGCAACCAAGTTGCTGTTCCCGCCTCCAATCGGAGGTTTATTAATACATTTCAGAAGTAGTCTTCGCCTGCATATGCAGAAGAATGTAGTCAGGGCCGCCCGCCTTGGAGTCAGTTCCTGACATGTTGAATCCGCCGAATGGCTGGTATCCAACAATCGCGCCTGTACAGCCGCGGTTGAAGTATAAGTTTCCAACATGGAAGTCTTCGCGCGCTTTTTGGATGTGCTCACGGTTCTGTGTGATCACAGCACCTGTTAAGCCGTACTCGGTGTTGTTGGCGATTTCAAGCGCATGATCGAAATCTTTTGCCTTTGTGAAGCCAACGACAGGTCCAAAGATCTCTTCCTGCATTAAGCGTGCATCCGGGGCAAGGTCTGCGAATACTGTCGGCTTGATGAAGAAGCCTTTCGAGCTGTCTCCTTCTCCGCCCGTCATCAGCTTGCCTTCTTCTTTGCCGATTTCGATGTAGCTCATAATTTTATCAAATGCGCCCTGGTCAATCACTGGACCCATGTAATTGCTCTGGTCTTCAGGATTGCCCTGCGTTAATTCGTTAGTCAGTTCCACCACACGGTTAAGAACCTGATCGTATACATCTTCTACTACAACCGCACGTGAACATGCAGAACACTTCTGGCCGGAGAATCCGAAAGCAGAGGCAACGATTGAAGTAGCTGCCAATTCAAGGTCTGCTTCTTTGTCCACAACGATTGTGTCCTTACCGCCCATTTCAGCGATCACACGCTTTAGCCAGATTTGGCCTTCGTTTAGCTTGGAAGCACGCTCGTTGATGCGAAGACCAACGTCGCGTGAACCCGTGAAGGAGATGAAGCGAGTGTCTTTATGGTCAACCAAATAGTCGCCCACTTCTGCACCGCTGCCCGGCACGAAGTTCAGCACGCCCTTCGGAAGGCCTGCCTCTTCCATCACTTCAACAAATTTCGCAGCCACAACCGGTGTTGTAGAAGCTGGTTTTAATAGAACTGTATTTCCTGCCACGATCGCGGCAACAGTAGTGCCGGCCATGATTGCAAGCGGGAAGTTCCAAGGAGAGATGATGATGCCCACTCCCAATGGAATGTAGTCATAACGGTTATATTCGTTCGGACGGCTGTTGACTGGAACACCGTCTTTGATTTTTAAGATTTGGCGTGCATAGTACTCAAGGAAGTCAATGGCTTCCGCAGTATCAGCATCTGCCTCGTTCCAAGGCTTCCCTGCTTCCTTTGTTAAAAGGGCAGAAAACTCATGCTTACGGCGGCGGATGATCGCAGCAGCTTTGAATAAAACATCTGCGCGTGTTTCCGGCTTCACTTTTCTCCATGTTTTGAATGCTTCAACAGCAGCCTGCATTGCTTTTTCCGCAAGCTCGCGGTTTGCCTTTGAAACACGGCCAACTACTTCTTCTTTATTAGAAGGATTGATTGATACAATTTTATCTTCAGTAGAAATGCGCTCTCCGCCAATTAAAAGATCATAATCCTGGCCCAAATAGCTTTCTACAGTTTGTAAACCCTTTAAATATGCTTCACGATTTTCTTCTTCTTTAAAATTCGTGAATGGCTCATGCTTATAAGGTTGTACCATTTTTACCGCCTCCTGTGTGTACAAATATCAAACGCCAGATCGTAGCGCCCCGCCCCGTTTTATAAACATGCTGGAGAAAGGTCTGCTATTCTCTTAAAACGTTTTCATCCAAACACTATATTAACACGAAAATAACATTATCTTCAAACATTCTCCGCTGATGTTATATATTAACATCCTTCGAGAGAAATTGCAGTTTTACTTAGAAGGATAAGGGGTTGAAGATTCTTAGGGCAGGTTTTGGATAAAACTGTTATATAAAAAATTTTAGTGCTGTTATTTTTTAGCAGTGAATATCATTTTTGTTTACTTCTTATCATTTTTACAGCTATGAACTTTTATGGGGACCCTTATTCTTGCATCTCTCTATTGTGTCGCCATTGCCTTCTATGACGACCACTTTCCTCGTGCCTCTTCCTTTTTCGTCGTCATGAACCCCTCTATGGCGACCATTTTCCTCGTTCCTCTTTCTTTTTCGTCGTCATGAACCCTCTATGACTACCATTTTCCTCGTTCCTCTTTCTTTTTCGTCGTCATGAACCCTCTATGACTACCATTTTCCTGAGCCTCTTCCTTTTTCGTCGTCATGAAGCCTTTATGACGACCATTTTCCTCGAGCATCTTCCTTTTTCGTCTTCATGAATACTCTATGATGACCATTTTCCTCGTTCCACTTCCTTTTTCGTCTTCATGAAGCCTCTATGACACCAGATTTTCTCAAACTGCTTCCAATTTTCCACAATGCCCGTAACCCTCTTTCCTGAAATTAAAAAACCCAGAAGATGCATCTTCTGCACTTCTGGGTACCCTGGTTCTATTGATAGATGTGGACAAAAGGTTCGCTTTGGTCTGCTTTCCGGACTACTAGCGCTTCCGGTCCGTTGACAGATGAGATATTCACCTGGACTGAGATGTATTCAGGGAAGTGTTTGACGACAAGCCCTGTTACATACTGGGTAAATCCAATCGCTTCTGCTTTTCCATAGAATTGGATTGGGATATCAATATTAACTTCCTGCAATTGGTCCTGAGCGTAGAAGGCTTTCCCGATAACTCCATTGAAGTTTGGGAAATAGGTTTCTACATCCTGTTTAAAGTTAAGAAAAGCCGTTAAATCATCTCGATGATTTTTTTCAGCCGTGTTTGAAGGGAAAAGGACATATTTCTCGTTGACGTCTTCCCATCCGCCAAGCTTAGTGCTTCCTTTATCCGCCGTAGCGTATGTAAAGAAGCTGCCTGGCACCACCGAAGTTCTTGATTGCTGTTCAAACAAAGCAATGGTTACCGGCACATCTTTCAGGCCTTTGATTTGCCGTACTCTCTGCAGTACTTCTTCAGCCAGCTTTTTACCTTCCCGTTCGATGACATCTTGGTCAATCTTTGTTTCGAAAGTGGCACCATATTGTTCCTTTTGATAATAATGGACAGAGTTCATGGCAAGGCCAATTACAACACCGCCGAGCCCCACTTTTCCATCATCATTTTTCAGCAAATAGTTGTGTTCAAGAATATGGGCAAGGTAGATCGGGCTTTTTTCATTGTTTTTATCAATATCTCCGCCATCTGCGATCATTGGATTTAAGCCGATATTGTCTTCTGCCTTCATTTCGCGTTCCTTCAGCTGAGCATCAGTGAATTTACGGTTTAGCCAAGCCTGGACTGTGCCTCTCTTTAGATACTGTCCTTCCTGGAATAAGTATTTATCAGGATCAAACGTGTTTTGCGCAACTCTCATAAGTCCTGTCTCAAATTCATTGATATCATATTTGGTGTTTACATTATTGACCACGAGACCTCTGGATTCACTTGGTTCAAAAGGCAGCAGTGTTCGATAATACTTTTCAGAAATTTTATAGTTCGGAATGATTGCCTTATCCTTTTCGTTCTTGTCTTCCTGAACAACTTCCTCCTGCTTATTAAAATTAGGCGCACAGCCTGCTAGCAGAAGGGTTAGAGATAAAGCAAGCATCATCAGTTTTTTCACGGAGCTTACACCCTCTTACTTATTTAATTCTTCAACCAGTCTCTCCTCGTTCCAAACCTCTACTCCAAGCTCCTGGGCCTTCGTCAGTTTGGATCCAGCCTCTTCTCCGGCGATTACAACATCTGTTTTCTTGCTGACGCTTCCGGATACTTTACCGCCTAGCGCCTCTATTTTTTCTTTTGCTTCATTCCGGCTCATTATTTCAAGCTTTCCTGTCAGAACCACTGTTTTTCCTGCAAAAAAGCTATCCGAGTTTTCGGCCGAAACAGGCTTTGGCCCATTATAAGCCATGTTGACCCCAGCTGCTTTCAGCTCCGCAATCAGTTCATGGGCTTCTTCCTGATCAAAGAAGGAAACGATAGAATCAGCCATTTTTTCACCAATTTCATTGATAGCTGTTAAATTGTCCCGGGATGCTTTTTCAAGTGCTTCCATATGGCCAAACTCCTGGGCCAGCGTCTTGGCTGCCTTTGCGCCAACATGGCGGATCCCCAGCCCAAATAAAAGCTTTTCCAATGAGTTGCCCTTGGAGTTTTCAATTGCCTGAATGAGGTTATTTACTGACTTTTCACCCATCCTCTCGAGCTGGATGAGCTGTTCATACGTTAATTTATAGATATCTGCCACATCTTTAATCAGATTTTCGGCAAATAATTGGCTGATCACCTTTTCACCAAGGCCATCAATGTTCATGGCGTTGCGGGATACAAAGTGAATTAGGCCTTCCCTGATCTGGGCCGGGCACTTTGGATTAATGCAGCGCAATGCCACTTCACCATCAAGGCGGACCAGTTCGCTTTCACACTCAGGGCAATGTGTCGGCATGTTAAAATCCTGCTCCTCACCCGTTCTCCTGTCAGCCAGAACATTTACAACTTCAGGGATAATATCTCCTGCTTTTTTCACAACGACCTGATCGCCAATCTTAATATCTTTTTCGCGAATTAAATCTTCGTTGTGCAGTGACGCCCTTTGAACAGTCGTTCCGGCAACACGGACAGGCTCCAGAAGTGCAGTTGGCGTAACTACGCCAGTTCGCCCCACGCTTAATTCAATATCCCTTAATGTGGTAACAACCTCTTCTGCAGGGAATTTATAAGCAATGGCCCAGCGTGGGCTTTTTGCCGTAGTGCCAAGCTGCTCCTGTGATTCAAGTGAATCGACTTTAATAACGATGCCATCAATATCATAAGACAGGTTTGGACGTTTGTCAGTCCATCCCTGTACATATTCAATGACTTCCTCGATGCTTTCACATCTTTTGCGTTCTTTATTCGTTTTAAATCCAAGGCTATCCAGATAATCCAGACCTTCGCTATGGGATACAACGCCTGTATCCCCTACATTCGCTATGCCGTAGACAAAAATATCGAGATTTCGCTTTGCCGCCAGACGCGGATCAAGCTGCCTTAATGAACCTGCTGCGGCATTCCTTGGGTTTGCGAAAGGCTCTTCCCCATTCTCCTCTTTCGCTTTATTCAATTTCTCAAAAGAACGCCTTGGCATGAATGCCTCACCGCGCACTTCCATCGTGACACTCTCTTTCAGCCGGAGAGGGATAGAGCGAATGGTCTTTAAATTTGCTGTGATATTTTCACCGATGGATCCGTCCCCGCGTGTGGCACCGAGAGTAAAAAGCCCATCCTCATAACGGAGGGAGACAGCCAGCCCATCGATTTTCAATTCGCATACATAAGAAACATTTTCACCTGCACCCTGGCGGACACGGCGGTCAAAGTCTCTTAGGTCCTGCTCACTGAAGGCATTGCCCAAACTGAGCATTTGTGACTGATGCTCCACCTTTTCAAACATATCAAGGATTTCCCCTCCAACCCGCTGTGTTGGAGAATCTTCTGTTTTCAGCTCGGGAAATTGCCCTTCAAGCTCAATGAGGTCCCTCATCAGTCTATCGTATTCAGCATCTGGAACAGACGGCTGATCAAGAACATGGTATTCATAATTATACTGATTCAAAAGGTTGTGCAGATCTTTCACCTTTTTTTCTGCCAATTGAAGGTCCATACATTCAACCCTTTCTATAGTCCTTTAAAAAATGCCTGGCAGGCTGCTCTAAGTTTACGCCTTTGTAATCGGTGCAAATTTGGCCAGCAGACGTTTAATGCCAACTGGTTTTGGGAACGCAATATCCAGCTCTGTTCCTTCGCCGGAACCTTTTACACTGACAACTGTACCTGTACCCCATTTTCCGTGCTGGGCTTTGTCGCCGACTTTCCAGTCAATTTCATCTCCGCCTGTATTCGATGCAGATGGACGAACCACCGCTTTCCGCTGAGGCTGTGCTCCTCTTGAAGCTGAAGGAGATCCAAACGGGGATGATCCAAATGGAGACGGCTTTTTAGCAGGTTCAAGCCCATCCAGCAAATCAGCAGGAATTTCTTTGATAAATCGGGATGGCGGATTCATATTCGTGCGTCCAAATAAAGTACGCATTTGTGCATTCGTAATGTAAAGCTCTTCTTCTGCCCGCGTGATTCCCACATAAGCAAGACGGCGCTCCTCTTCCATTTCCGATTCTTCCATTAGAGAACGGCTGTGCGGGAATACACCTTCTTCAAGACCTAGTAAAAAGACAACAGGGAACTCTAGCCCTTTTGCTGAGTGAAGTGTCATAAGCACAACTGATTCAGCTTTTTCCCCATCATCATCCAATTTATCAATGTCAGCCACAAGAGCCAGATCAGTCAAAAATGCGATAAGCGATTTATCTTCGCTGGCTTCTTCAAAGTTTTTTGTAACAGACAGGAATTCATCAATGTTTTCCAGACGGCTCTGGGCTTCAATGGACTTCTCGGCAATGAGCATATCCCGGTATCCTGATTTCTCCAGCAGCTCTTCCACAAGTTCTGTCACAGATAAGTATTCCTGCATTTGTGTATAGTTTTTAACCAAATCCCTGAATTCAATAGCCCCTTTTGTAATTTTCGGGCTCAGGCCAATCAGTTCAATGGACTCAAGAGCTTCAAACATGCTCATCTCGTGAAGCTGTGCAAAGTTGGCGATTTTATCAACGGAACCGGAGCCGATTCCGCGTTTTGGCACATTGATGACACGCTGAAGGCTGATATCATCATCCGGATTTGCAATCAGACGCAGGTAAGCAAGGATGTCCTTAATTTCTTTGCGGTCGTAGAACTTGATGCCACCGACAATGGAATATTCAATATACGACTTTAACAGTACTTCCTCCATTACACGGGACTGTGCGTTTGTGCGGTACAAGATAGCAATATCCGAAAAGCTTCGCTTGCCGCTGCTGATGTATTCTTTAATTTTCCCTGCAACAAACTGCGCTTCTCCCTGCTCGCTGTCGGCACGATAGTAGAAGATCTTATTGCCTTCTGCGTTTTCAGTCCAAAGGTTTTTTGGCTTTCTGTTGAGGTTCTTGCTGATGACTTCGTTCGCAGCCAGCAGAATCCTTTTAGTTGATCGGTAATTTTGTTCGAGCATAATAGTCTGTGCATTTGGATAATCCTTTTCAAAAGAAAGGATGTTGGCTATGTCCGCACCGCGCCATTTATAGATGGACTGATCGGAATCACCGACCACACACAGATTCTTAAAACGGCTTGCCAAAAGCTTGACCAGCATATACTGCGCTCTGTTAGTATCTTGGTACTCATCCACATGAATGTACTGGAATTTGCGCTGATAATATTCAAGCACTTCCGGCACTCTCTGGAACAGCTGAATCGTGATCATAATAAGATCATCAAAATCAAGCGCCTGGTTGCGTCTTAGTCTCTTTTGGTACTCTGTATATACATCACTTGCAACCTGCTGAATATAATCTCCTGCTGTTTTCGCATACTCTTCAGGGGTAATTAATTCATTTTTTGCCGAGCTGATAGACCCCAGGATAGCACGCGGATCAAATTTCTTTGGATCCAGGTTTTTATCCTTGAGGATTGATTTAATCACCGATTGCTGATCTGTTGAATCAAGAATCGTGAAATTGCGGTTATAGCCAATACGGTCAATATCTCTTCTTAAGATTCGAACGCACATGGAGTGGAACGTCGAAATCCAGATTTCATCTGCAGCTCCGCCCATCATGTTATGAATACGGTCACGCATTTCACGGGCTGCTTTGTTTGTAAAAGTGATTGCCAGAATATTGTAGGGGTTCACACCCTTTTCTACCATCAAGTAAGCAATCCTGTGGGTAAGCACTCTTGTCTTTCCGCTTCCCGCTCCTGCCATTATAAGAAGTGGTCCGTCTGTTGTTTTTACCGCATTTTGCTGCTGCGGATTCAGTCCGTTCAATAATTTATCCGTTAAAAATTGCATTTCTTCTCTTCACCACCATAGAAACATATGTTCTTATATCTATTTTATCTTTTTTTATAATCATCAGCAACTGAATTAGGCACGAACAGCTTCGACAGTGGCCAATGCAGCCTGCAGATCATCGTAAATAATATTTCCGACCACAATTACGTCCGCATGCTCAGCCATTTGACTTGCCTGCTCGGCATTCATGATGCCGCCGCCGTAAAATAATACGGTTTCTTCAAGCGTATTTTTCACCTCTGCGACCACTTCAGCGTCTCCGTACTTTCCGCTGTATTCCAGATAGAAGATTGGCAGGCTGAACATCTTCTCAGCCATCATGGCATATGCCCTTACCTCATCCAATGATAAATCTGTCCTTGAATTGGTAACGTGTGCCGCTTTGCAATCTTCATTCAGGATGCAATAACCCTGAACCAGAATTTCTTCCCAATTCATGACATCCCCATATTCTTTTACAGCCTCCTGATGAAGGCCTGTAATCCACTTCACGTCCCGGCTGTTAAGGACTGTCGGGATAAAGTATAAGTCAAAGCCCGGGGTAATTGAATCAATGGTTGAAACCTCCAGCACACAAGGGACTGTGTATCGGCGGATGCGTGCCATTAAATCCAGCACCTTTTCCAGCGTTACTCCGTCCGTCCCGCCCACAATAATCGCGTCTGTTCCAGACTCACAAATCATTTCCAGGTTTTCATCTGATATATTTTTATCCGGATCGAGCTTAAAAACGTGGCTCCATTCGCGAACATCATACATGCAAAATTGCCTCCATTCTATCATTCCATTTCATCATTATATCATTTAAGATAGTGAATAAAAAATAAAAGCTGAAGCGCCTCGAACAGCCCGGACAAGCGCTGGCCGACGCTGCCACGTCCTGTGGCAACGTCGGCACTAGTAATCCTGTACGTCGGAAGGTCAGTGGATGAAGTCGTTTTTTTGACTTCATCAGCTTGCCTGAAGCGACCTCGAGGGGCTGGGCGCTGAAGCTAGATAAAAAAGTAAAGCAGGAAGTCTTTATGAGGTGGAAAAAATTATTAGGGGAAACAAAGAAAAAAACCGCGGGAACAGCCCCATCGGTTTAAGTAATACGAATATTTACGCTTTTTCAGGTTCTTCTTCTTTGATTCTTTCCAGTGCCATTTCATAGGCATCATTTCCATAGTTGAGGCATCGCTTCACGCGGGAAATGGTTGCCGTGCTTGCGCCCGTATCTGTTTCAATTTTATGATAGGTTTTGCCTTCACGAAGCATGCGTGCCACTTCCAGACGCTGAGCCAGGGACTGTATTTCATTAACTGTGCATAAGTCATCAAAGAAGCGATAGCACTCTTCCAGGTCATTTAAAGATAAAACAGATTTAAATAACTGATCCAGTTCTTTGCCTCTTAGCTTATCAATTTGCATATATTTGCATACCCCTTTATTGTAATAGTTTTTGACATAATTATTGTTTAGCTTCAAAGGAAACCGTTTGCTCATTGCCCATGCTTGATGGAACGATGTTGATCCAGGTCTTTCCTGGCACCAGGCCAGCCTGTTTCCCATTTAATACAGGAAGAATTCGCCCGTCAATATTTTCCCATTTTACTTCTGTCACTTTCCCTTTTTGCAGGAGGTATCCTTTTCCCCCAGAAGTTAAGTTAATATCACGGCGGCCCGCGCTGTCAACCACTTTATGGTCTGCTTCTGCAATGAAGATGTTATCAAGCAATACAGGTTCGCCGGATTTGTAATCAGCTGTAAGTTCGCCATTGGAATATCTTTTGTATTTCTCCAGTGCCGCATCATACTCATAGATGACATTGAATAATTCATTGTCCAAATAGGAGATCATGGCAGAGTCAGCATCCTCTCCCTGAATAGCCTTTGCATCTTCCTTCGACAGAAACGCCAGAGATTCCGGTTCGTTTTCCATCACATAATTTCTTTCCTTTGCACCCTTCAGCACATTTTCGAATGAAATATAGGAATTATGAGGAGCCTGGCGGAAGCTTTCCCGTTTAAACAGTGTACCGTCATACTGCATTCCATTCAGATTATCAATATAGCCCTGATCCAGCAATTCTTTGGCTTCCGGACTATAGCCGTGGGCAATGTAGAGGCTGTCATAGCCTTTCGCCAGCTCAATATAATAATCTCTTGAACTTCTTACCGGCCCTATCATTTCGGGCTGCTCACTTTGAAAAATAGCAAGAAAACGCGTCACGTCCCCTTCTGCCAGCAATTCGTAGACGATATCAGCCTGGTTAAGCCCGGATTGCGGACGGGCTTTCGGATGATTATTGATCATCACCGCTACAGCCCTTCCATCCACCTCAGCCTCCGACCCGAAGCCTGTGAGAGGATAGTGAAATGGAAGTTCTTTTTCAGAGCTTACCCCTTTTGCAGCCTCTTCCGCTTTTTCCGTATCTTGTTTTTCAGGCTCTTCAGTTTTTTCTTTGCTGCAGCCAGAGACTAAAAGCATTGCCGCTGCTGATACAGCTATCCATCTTTTTAGCATTTAGCACCCCTGTGTTTTTTGCTTTGATGCAGGTTCTATGTTAGCTCCACCACTGAGCAGTCTTTATCTCTATTATATAGTATACTTTTATATTTTAACGCATTATCGTTGGAAAGAGTACCGTTTTATTCATTACATCATACATCCCCTGCTGAGTAATCCTGATATAAGGCAGATGCGTTGAAGAGAAAAAGAGCAGCGTATACATTGGATCTTCATGTCTATAGCCTTGATCACGCAAATAATGAACAAGCTGTTTTTCTTCCTCCATTAATTCCTCCACATTTTTATGGGACATCACACCCTTTAAGCGGAGTTCCATCTCCTGGACAATTCTTCCCCCTTCTGATATGACAATGCCTCCGCCAATTTCTTTCAGCCGGTTAAAAGCATTCAGCATTTCCTGTTTTCTTTTTCCAATTAAGATAATGTCACCGGTATTGGAAAAAGAACTTGCCATTCCATCCAGGCTTTTCGAGAACCCTTTTAGTATCGTATTTATGCGCCAGTGTCCATTCCGGTCAACAAGCATGAAGAAACATTCATCATGGTCTTTCTCCAGTTCTTCGGATGAAACGTCAATCGTGATGGAGTAGGGCTTCGTAATAACTGCATTCTCCAGTTTTATCCCGAAAGGCATGGAGAATTGCATATCATCAGCAGTTAGCTCCCAATCAATATCCAGCGGTTCGAAGCCGTATTCTCCCCATTCTACAGGCTTATAGGCGTGCAGGTTTTCACCATCTCTTTTCACCCACTCCCCTTTGGCAATAACAGATAATGGAGTTGGTTCTTTTTCATCTGACAGAAAATTAATATTGGCCACCCTTCCTGTCGCAATGGAGCCATGTAAATAATCGATTCCATAATGACGGGCCACATTAATGGTAGCCATGTTATAAGCATCAATTACCGGCACTCCTTTATCTATGGCAATGCGGATCATATGGTCAATAATTCCCTGTTCATAGAAGGAGGAAAAGGAACCGTCTGTTGTGAAGATCATCCGATCATATTGATCAATGCCGATTTCATGCATCTCGTCCAATAAAACCGGCAAATCGGGACGGATGGAAGAATATCTGAGAGATACGGTATATCCCTGTAAAAGACGATTGTAAATATCCTTTCCCGTCATCGACTCATGGTCGCAATCAGCACCAAGCAGCATGAGCTTTGCCAGCGTTTTTTCGGATGCCCCAGGAAAATGGCCTTCAATCTTTTTCCTCATCCGCTTAGTCTCCTGAATCCAATGAAGCATCATATCATCGCCATCCAAAAGCTTCGGCCAGCCTGTAAGCTCTCCTCCCTGAAGCACGGCATCATGCTCAAGCCATGATTTAACGTTCCCATGCGAAAAAACGGATTCTTCATGCTGGATTTCCGTTTGTGCATCAAATCGGCACCACCAATAGGTTGTTGCAGGCATGTTTCTCATTTCCTTCAGGAAAGAAAACGCTTTCTTTTTATCCTGCTGTAAAGCAAGGACCATATTGTCATTAATCAGGGTTGTTGTACCAAACTGCGATGCATAGCTCGCCAGGGAATGGGGATTATATAATTGAAATGGATGGGCATGCGGTTCAATATATCCAGGAACCAGCGTGAGTCCCGTACAATCAACGACCTCACACTGTTCTATTTTTTCCGGCAGCTTTTCGCCCACATAAACAATACGGTCGCCATAAATCCATATATTTGCTGTTATCCATTTGCGAAGTGCCTGATTAAGATAACGGGCGTTCTTTAGTAATATCGTCGGTGACAGTTTTCCGTCCAATACGGAAACATGTTCACGCAAGTGTCTGTTTTTCCAACGGTAACGCTGTTCCAGCACCATACTCCCTCCCTTGTTGATATCTATATATAAAAGACTCTGTTTTTAGAATAAAATCAATGAGTGAAATGGCTATAAATCAGTAAAGAAAGCCCTTTCATTTCTCTTGTTTTTTATAGTAACATATTTCACTGTTTAACGCATTAAAGAATCAGTAAAAGATTGTAAAATTTTTGTGAAAGTGGTGACACAACCATGAATGTAAAACCAAATATCGGCATAGTAAATGCCTTAATACGCATAACAGTCGGATTAACTGTCTTAGCCTGGAGCACTTCAAAGCTTGTGAAAAGACCTTGGCGGGACTCTTACCTCATGATGGCCATGCTGGGCGGCATGAAGGTGGCAGAGGGAATTGTCCGCTTTTGCCCTTTGACAGCTCTTTTTGAAAGAGGCCAGGACATGGTTCAGGAAAAGCGAAAGCAGGATGGCAATCACAATAATGATGATGCTGTTGAGGAAATTCTCCCGTATAATCCATCTTAAATTTCTTAAAAAATCCAGCTCCCTATATGGGGGCTGGAAAATTGAAAGGAGCTGACAATATGTTTTGGGAATACGTAATGGATATGACGTTCGTCCTGGCAGCAATAATTGGAAGCATTGTAGCACTCCTGTTTGTGTATATCCGGAAGACTAAGAAAGGACGTGCGCGATAGCTTTATCGGCAATATCTTTGCGGTAGAATACACCTTCACACTGAAGATTTTCGAGTTCGGAATATACCTTTTGCTGTGCTTCTTTCAGAGTAGGAGCTTTAGCGCCTGCCAGCAGCACGCGGCCTCCATTTGTCACATACTCACCTGAGCTGTTTCGATCAGTGCCGGCATGGAAGACGGAGACATTTGTAAGTGATTGAAGCCCATTCAGAACGGCTCCTTTTTCATAAGCTTCAGGGTAGCCTTTAGAAGCAGCAACCACTCCGACGATTGCTTCCTTATCCCACTCGATTTCAGGCTGTTCCCCTTTTAGGACTGCCAGCATTACTCCCGCCAGATCCGACTTCATGCGGGGTAAAATCACCTGTGTTTCAGGATCTCCAAAACGGGCATTAAATTCAATTACCTTCGGGCCTGCTGTTGTTTTGATCAGACCTGCATACAGGATACCGGTAAAACTTCGGCCTTCCTGAATCATTGCTTTTGCTGCCGGCTTCAAAACATGTTCAACAGCCGCTGCAACTGTTTCATCACCAATATGCGGTACCGGTGAATAAGCCCCCATTCCGCCAGTATTCGGTCCCTGGTCTCCATCATAGGCACGCTTGTGGTCCTGTGCAATTTCTAGCGGAATCACCGTTTCACCGTTCACAAAGGCCATTAAGGAAAATTCTTCGCCTTCAAGGAATTCTTCAATTACAACCGTTGAAGAAGCTTGGCCAAACTTTTCATTCAATAATAGTTCCTCAATCCCAGACAATGCTTCCTGCATAGTCATGGCCACTATTACGCCTTTTCCGGCTGCAAGGCCATCTGCTTTAAGAACAATGGGAGCGCCTTTTGCTTCAATATAGGCTTTCGCTTCTTCATAGTTGCTGAATACCCCATATTCGGCAGTGGGGATAGCATATTTCTTCATTAGCTCCTTGGCAAAGGACTTGCTGCCTTCAATTTCGGCTGCTGCTTTTCTCGGCCCAAATACATTTAACCCGGCTTCTTCAAATCGGTCAGCCAGCCCCTCAAGCAGCGGCACTTCCGGCCCGATTACAGTCAATTCGATTTCATTATCCTGAGCAAACTGCACAAGTTTTTCCTGTTCATGTTCCTGGATGGCAACCGCTTGAGCTGAATCTTCCATTCCCGGATTTCCTGGAGCCGCAAAAACCTGTTTCACTGAAGGGCTTTGATTCATCTTCCAGCAAATTGCATGCTCTCGGCCGCCTCTTCCTATAACCAATACCTTCATTACGCCCACCTCCGTAAAAATGTCAGCTATAATAGCAAGGCCCCTGATCGAGGCGCTTCCGCTTTTCGTATTGTCCAGCTCCAGCGCCTAGGGGCTCGAGGTCATAAGCCAACCTGTCAAAAAGGTAAAGGGCCACCTTTCCGACAGCTCGTCTTATGCTTGTCGCCCCTGATCGAGGCGCTTCCGCTTTTCGTATTGTCCAGCTCCAGCGCCTAGGGGCTCGAGGTCATAAGCCAACCTGTCAAAAAGGTAAAGGGCCACCTTTCCGACAGCTCGTCTTATGCTTGTCGCCCCTGATCGAGGCGCTTCCGCTTTTCGATTAATGTTTAAAATGACGTACGCCTGTAAAGACCATTGCAATTCCGTACTCATCAGCCTTTTTGATGGAATCCTCATCACGGATTGAGCCTCCCGGCTGGATGATGGCTGTGATGCCTGCTTTGGCTGCCGTTTCAACTGTATCGTTCATTGGGAAAAAGGCATCGGATGCCAGTACAGCTCCGTTCGCTTTTTCACCGGCCTGCTCAAGCGCAATTTTGGCAGAGCCTACGCGGTTCATCTGCCCGGCACCGACCCCAAGTGTCATATTTGCATCATTTACGACAATGGCATTGGATTTTACATGCTTCACAACTTTCCAGCCCAGCTTCAATGCTTTCCACTCTTCTTCTGTTGGCTCTCTCTTGGTCGGAACTTTTACTTCTGCATTATCAAGGGTGAATAGATCATATTCCTGCGTCAGCAAGCCGCCTTCAATGGCGGACAATCTCATCTCCGCTTTCTTTTTGCCTTCAAAAGGAATAGTCAGCAGGCGCAGATTCTTTTTCCCTTTTAAAATCTCAAGCGCTTCATTTGAGAAGGAAGGTGCAATGATGATTTCAAGGAAGATTTCATATAGCTTTTTCGCTGTCTCAGCGTCTACTTCCCTGTTCAGGGCAATAATGCCGCCAAAGATTGATACAGGGTCCGCCTCGAAAGCTTTTGAAAAAGCTTCGAATACATTTTCCCCAGTCCCCACTCCGCAAGGATTCATATGCTTAACTGCAACCGCTGCAGGCTCTGAGAATTCTTTTACTATTTGGAGAGCTGCATCTGCATCATTTATATTGTTGTAGGATAATTCCTTGCCGTGAAGCTGTTCAGCGTTAGCAATCGAAAATTCAGAACCAAGCGGCTTGCGGTAAAAGGCAGCCTTTTGATGCGGATTTTCCCCGTATCTCAATGTTTGCTTCAGTTCATACGTAACCGTTAATTTTTCAGGTGTTTCTTCATTTGCCAAATCTGTCATATATTCAGCGATCATCGCATCATAGGAAGCAGTATGGCGGAAAACCTTTGCAGCGAGTCTGCGGCGGGTTTCCTTTTGGACCTCTCCGGTTTCTTTTAGCTGTGAAAGAACTGTTTCATAATCGGCCGGATCCACCACAACCGTTACATAGTCATGGTTTTTGGCGGAGGCACGCAGCATGGCCGGGCCGCCGATATCAATATTCTCTATCGCATCCTCTACTGTCACATCTGGCTTAGCGATAGTTTGCTGGAACGGATACAAATTCACGCACACAACCTGGATAGGCTGGATTCCATGCTCCTCAAGCTGCTGTTTGTGGCCTGGTTCGCCATGCTTTGCCAGCAGCCCGCCATGAATCATTGGATTTAATGTTTTCACACGCCCTTCCAAAATTTCCGGAAAGCCTGTCACATCACTTACTCCGATAACGGGGACTCCACTCTCTTCCAGCGCTTTTTTTGTACCGCCTGTTGAGATAATTTCAAAACCCAGTTCGCTTAACTGCTCGGCAAATTCTGTTATGCCATTTTTATCGGAAACACTGATTAATGCACGTTTCTTCATGTTCGCTCCCCCTGTCTCTGTTGAATGATACACTTTAGTTCTCTACCATTTTAGCATAGAAAAGATTTTGCAAAACCTGCGGATAAAGTTTGTGCTCGACTTCATGTATCTTCTTTTGAAGGCTATCCAGCGTTTCACCCGCACTTATATCAACTGCCGCTTGAGCAATAATCGGCCCAGTATCCATACCTTCATCGACAAAATGAACCGTTACACCGCTTACCTTCACATTGGCAGATAACGCTTGGCCAATTGCATCCTTACCAGGAAAAGCAGGAAGAAGAGAAGGATGGATATTAATAATCCTGCCTTCAAACTCTTTCAAAAGCGTCGGGCCGATCAGTCTCATGTAGCCTGCGAGAATAATATACTCGGCGCCGCTCTCCTTCAGCCTTTGCAAAATCGCTCTTTCATACTCTGCTTTGCCAGCATAGTCTTTAGCTGAAAAAACAAACTGCGGAACCTGTTCGTTTTGTGCACGCTGTGTGCTGTATGCACCTGGCCGATCACAGACAAACAAGACGATCTCAGCCTGCAAATCACCTTTTTTTACAGCATCGGCAATGGCCTGAAAGTTCGTTCCGCTTCCGGAAGCAAACACTGCGATTTTTTTCATGACTTCCTCCAAGTTACAGAATTTCAATTCCTTCCTGATCCGTCACTGTCCCCATTAGATAGGATTTTTCTCCGATATCATTAAAATAGGTGATTAGTTTATCAGCATTTTCTTTATCCGCTGCAATCACCATGCCTGTTCCCATATTAAAAATGTTGTACATTTCTTTGCGTTCCAGTCCGCCGATCTTCTCCATAAGCGTGAACACAGGCGGCACTTCCCAATTGCTTTCACTAAGCTGGGCGCCAAGACCTTCAGGCAGCATGCGGGGGATATTTTCAATAAATCCGCCTCCGGTAATATGCGCCATGCCCTTCAGCTTGAATTGCTTCATAGCTGATAGAAGCGGCTTTACATAAATTTTTGTAGGGCGAAGCAGCTCTTCCCCTAAAGTGCAGCCTAATTCTTCTACATGATCTGTCAAGGACAGATTCGCTTTTTCAAAAAACAGCTTTCTGACAAGTGAGTAGCCATTGCTGTGAATTCCGCTGGATGCAAGCCCAATCAGTACATCTCCAGCTTTAATATCGGAACCATTAATCAGGCTGGATTTTTCACAGGCACCGACCGCAAAGCCGGCAAGGTCATATTCTTCCTCACTGTACATGCCAGGCATCTCAGCTGTTTCACCGCCTACGAGTGCGCATCCTGCCTGTTCGCAGCCATCCGCAATTCCTTTCACAATCGCTTCAATCCGTTCAGGCGCCGCTTTTCCGCAGGCGATATAATCCAAGAAATAAAGAGGTTCCGCTCCCTGTACAACAATATCATTTACACACATTGCGACCGCATCAATCCCAATCGTGTCATGCTTATCCATCATAAAAGCGAGCATCAGCTTCGTGCCGACACCATCTGTACCTGATACTAAAACCGGTTCCTTCAGGTTAAGTTCAGATAGATCGAACATGCCGCCAAATCCGCCCAAACCGCCAAGCACACCAGGACGAATCGTCTTCTGTACGTGCTTTTTCATGCGGGAAACTGCTTCATAGCCAGCTTCAATATCTACTCCGGCCTGTTTATATGCATTTGCCATTCCTTTTCACCTCTTGGTTGGAAAAATAAAGGCCGATTTTGTATTTTATCGGCCAACATTGTGCTTTTACCGGTCAAAAATGATGATTTACCGGTTAATTCTTTATATTTACCGGCCAAAAAGAGCAAAATACCGGCCAAGTTTCATATTTATACCTTTTCATAAGGATGCAAAGTGCTTGGATAAATCTCCGTCGGATACTGGCCTGTAAAGCATGCCAGGCATTGTCCGTCTTTTCGGCCGATTGCTTTGACCATGCCCTCTGTACTTAAAAAGGTAAGTGTGTCCGCACCAATGATTTCTCTTATTTCCTCAACTGAATGATTGCCGGCAATCAATTCTTCCTTTGTTGATGTGTCGATTCCATAGAAACATGGATTTTTAATTGGCGGTGAACTGATAAGCACATGCACTTCTGTAGCTCCTGCTTCTTTCAGCATTGTGACGATCCGTCTGCTTGTTGTTCCTCGAACGATCGAGTCGTCCACCATGATGACTCTCTTGCCCTCTACAACTCCGCGTACCGGAGACAGCTTCATTTTTACACCCTGCTCACGCAGCGATTGGGATGGCTGGATAAAAGTCCGGCCAACATAGCGGTTTTTTATCAAGCCCATCTCATATGGAATGCCTGTAGCTTCAGCATAGCCAATCGCGACAGAGATGCTTGAGTCAGGTACGCCCGTAACGACGTCCCCTTCAACTGGCGCCTCAAAGGCAAGCTGCTTTCCAAGGTTTTTCCGGGCTGTATGAACGTTGATCCCGTTGATATTACTGTCCGGACGGGAAAAATAAACATATTCCATTGTGCACATTGCAATATTAGAGGCCATTGCAAACATTTCAGAACGGAATCCATTGTCGTCAATAATCAGCAGTTCTCCTGGCAGGATATCGCGGATATACTCTGCACCGACAACATCAAAAGCACATGTTTCAGATGCAACCGCATAAGCATCGCCGATTTTGCCAAGCGAGAGCGGCCTCATGCCGTTCGGATCCAGCGCAACCATCAGTTCTGTTTCGGTCATAATCAGAAAAGCATAAGCTCCTTTAATCATGGATAAAGCATTTTTGACACGGTCCTTAAGTGAAGAGAAGCCTGCACGCTTAATTAAGTGAGCCAGCACCTCTGTATCCGAGCTCGTTTGAAAAATGCTTCCCTGTCCTTCAAGCTGATGCTTCAATGCAGTCGCATTCACCAGGTTTCCATTATGGCAAAGTGCAAGACTTCCGCTTTGTGAGTTGAATAGCAGAGGCTGGACATTTTCATATCCGCCCCCGCCGGCAGTCGCATAGCGTACATGTCCGATTGCTGCTTTTCCTTCCAGTTCCTTCATGGCATCTGCAGTGAAAATTTCCGTTACTAGCCCCTCACCTTTAATGCCTTTCAGCTTTTTGCCATCGGTAACAACCATTCCCGTGCCTTCCTGGCCGCGGTGCTGCAGACTATGAAGCCCGTAATACGTGATCTGGGAAGCATCCTGATGCCCCCAGATTCCAAAAACACCGCACTCTTCATTCAGTCCTCTTATTTCAGCAAGCATGGGATAGCCCCTTTCCAGGCCTGCTTTAGAACGTCAACCTGTTCAGCAAGCAATAGGCCCTCTTCATTGGAGATATAAAGTATAGGTGCTTCTGTTACTTCACCGATTAATGTCGCGTCTACTAAACTTTCAAATACTTCCTGGTTTTCTTTTTTGACAGATAGCAAGAAACGGGATTGTGATTCACTGAATAAAGCTGAAGTCGCATTTCCTTTTACCTTGATATCCGCTCCCAGACCTGTTGAACCAATCAGGCTTTCCGCAGCTGCTACCGCTAAACCGCCTTCTGCCACATCATGGGCAGATGCAACAAGTCCCGAACGAATAGCTTTTAAAATTTGTTCCTGTGCCTTTTCTTCTTTTTCGAGATCAAGTTCAGGCGCTTTTCCAAAAATCTTGCCGTATGTCATCTTCTGCAGCTCACTGCCGCCGAACTCATCCTTTGTTTCGCCTACCAGATAAATAAGATCACCAGCTGCTTTAAATGATTGTGTTGTAACATGATCAATGTCATCAACAAGCCCGACCATTCCAATGACAGGTGTTGGGTAGATAGCTGTTCCATTTGTTTCGTTATATAAAGAGACGTTTCCGCCGATAACTGGCGTATTCAATGTGCGGCATGCTTCACTGATTCCATCTGCCGCTTTTTCGATTTGCCAGAAGATTTCAGGCTTCTCCGGGTTTCCGAAGTTAAGATTATCTGTTATCGCCAATGGCTGACCGCCGGAGCAAATGATATTTCTTGCTGCTTCAGCCACAGCAATTTTTCCGCCTGTTTCAGGATCAAGATACATATAACGTGAATTACAGTCTGTCGTCATGGCCAATCCTTTGCGGGTGCCGCGGATGCGAATGACTGCAGCATCTGATCCAGGTGCCACTACTGTATTCGTGCGGACCATATAGTCATACTGGTCATAAACCCATTCCTTGCTGGCGATTGTCGGCTGCTGAAGGAGCTTTACCAATGTTTCTTTATAATCTTCAACCGCAGGAACTTCATTTTCCATTGCCTGAAATTCGCGGAAATATTCCGGCTCGCTTGATGGCTTATGATAAACCGGCGCATCCTCTGCAAGCGCATCTACCGGCAGCTCTGCTACCACTTCTCCCTGATGAGTCAGGCGGAGCATTTTATCATCGGTTACCTTGCCGATAGATACTGCTTCAAGGCCATACTTGGAAAATAAATCAACGATCTCCTGCTCGCGTCCTTTTTTCACGACAATCAGCATTCTCTCCTGAGACTCGGAAAGCATCATTTCATATGCAGTCATGCCTGTTTCCCTTTGAGGAACAAGGTCAAGATTCATTTCAATTCCGGATCCCGCTTTGCTGGCCATCTCAGCAGAAGAGCTTGTCAGACCGGCAGCTCCCATATCCTGAATGCCGACAAGTGCGTCAGACTGGACCAGTTCAAGGCATGCCTCTAGCAGAAGCTTTTCCATGAATGGATCGCCAACCTGGACAGCCGGGCGTTTTGATTCTGATTGGTCTGTTAATTCTTCAGATGCAAAAGTAGCACCATGGATACCGTCACGGCCGGTTTTTGCTCCAACATACATGACTGTGTTGCCTACTCCATGGGCCTGGCCTTTTTTAATATCCTTATGGTCGATTAAGCCGACACACATAGCGTTTACAAGCGGATTTCCTTCATAGGAAGAATCAAACTGCACTTCTCCCCCAACTGTTGGAATGCCGATGCAGTTTCCGTAACCTGCAATGCCTGCGACTACTTCTTTAAAAAGGTACCGTACACGAGGAGTATCCAATTCTCCAAAGCGTAAAGAGTTGAGGAGCGCGACCGGTCTTGCTCCCATTGAAAATACATCGCGGATAATCCCGCCGACACCTGTTGCTGCCCCCTGGTAAGGCTCGATTGCAGACGGATGGTTGTGGCTTTCAATTTTAAAAACAACTGCTTGCCCATCGCCGATATCAACAATTCCAGCTCCTTCCCCTGGTCCCTGAAGTACTTTCTCTCCTGTTGTCGGAAATTTGCTTAAAACGGGCTTTGAGTTTTTATAGCTGCAATGCTCTGACCACATAACCGAAAACAAACCGATTTCTGTGTAATTTGGCAAACGCCCGATAATCTTTTCAATCATCGCAAATTCGTCATCAGACAAACCCATTTCTTTGTATACCTTCTGTGCCTTTAACTGTTCCGGACTTGGCTCAAGCATTAACGACATGTGCTTCCCTCCATTGTTTTACGATTGATTGAAAAAGTTTCAGGCCATCTGCTCCCCCTAAAAGCTCATCAACAGCTCTTTCAGGGTGCGGCATCATGCCGAGTACATTTCCTTTTTCATTGACAATGCCTGCGATGTTTTCCAGGCTGCCATTTGGATTCGTTCCATTGTAAGTAAAAACGATTTGGTTATTTTTCTTCAATTCAGCTAGAACAGCTTCATCACAATAATAGTTTCCTTCACCATGGGCGATCGGAATATTGATTACTTCATCCTTCTCATATGCAGATGAAAACATGGTCTCATTGTTTTCAACCCGTAACTCCACGGTGCGGCAGATGAATTTCAGGCTATCGTTTCTTCTCATTGCCCCAGGCAAAAGACCAGCTTCAAGAAGGATTTGAAATCCATTGCAGACGCCCAGGATCGGCTTTCCTGCTTCAGCCGCTTTAACAACTTCTTTCATGACATTACTGAAGCGTGCGACAGCACCCGAACGGAGATAATCTCCGTAAGAGAAACCGCCGGGAAGAAGAATCCCGTCATATTCGTCTAAACTTTCCGCGTCATGCCAGACATATTCGGCTTCCGCTCCAAGCTCATCCTTTACTGCATGGTACATGTCGATGTCACAATTAGACCCTGGAAATACGATCACAGCAAACTTCACTGAGCAACAGCCTCCTCAATTTCAAAGCGGTAATCTTCAATCACTACATTAGCTAATAAGCGCTCACACATTTCCTTCACAGCTTCTTCAACAGGACGGTCGCTTTTATCCACTATCAGTTCCATGTATTTTCCAATGCGCACATCAGACACTTCGCTGTAATTCATGGAATGCAGAGAATTTTTTACAACTGTTCCTTGAGGATCTAGAACACTTTCTCTTAATGTGACGAAAACTTTTACTTTGTACATACTGTTTGGCCTCCCAGTCGAGCTAAAATATTTTCATAAGCATCTGTTAAATTTCCAAGGTCTCTGCGGAAAACATCTTTATCCAGCTTTTCATTTGTTTCAATATCCCAAAGCCTGCAAGTATCTGGCGAAATCTCATCAGCCAGCAGAATTTGTCCTGATTCATCTTTACCAAACTCCAGCTTAAAATCTACTAATTTAATGCCGAGGTCTTTGAAAAAGTCTCTTAAAATGGCATTAACCTGAAGTGCCTTTTCCTGTAAAAGGGCTGCTTCCTTTTTATCAGCCAGCTGAAGAACTTCAATATGATCTTCTGTCAGCAGCGGATCACCGAGCTCGTCATCTTTGTAGTAGAATTCAACAATCGGCCTCGGTAACTCTTTCCCTTCTACAACTCCCAATCTCTTAGAAAAGCTCCCCGCTGCAACATTGCGGACCACTGTTTCGAGCGGAATGATATCCACCTTTTTAACAAGCTGCTCAGTCTCTGAAAGTCTTTCAATAAAGTGAGATTCAATTCCCAGGTCATGAAGCTTTGAAAAAAGCAAACTCGTAATCTCGTTATTCAAACGGCCCTTGCCGCTGATGCTTGCTTTTTTCTCACCATTAAAGGCTGTTGCAGAATCTTTGTATTCAATCCAGACGATATTTTCATCGTTTGTTTGATAAACCTTTTTGGCTTTGCCTTCGTATAACAATTCTCCTTTTTCCATAGCGGAGAGCCTCCCTTATTTGAATAGCACATGTCTGCTAGACATTATTATTAAGAAGATTGGGAATTTTCCCGATAATAAAGAGGTAAAGACTGCTCTTTACCTCTTTATTTTTTTATAAACCTAGACGGTCAAAAATGGTGTCCACATGCTTGATGTGGTAGTTATAGTCAAAGCAGTCATCTATTTCTGCTTCGGTTAGCTTTGATGTAATCGTCTCGTCCTGCTCGATCAGGCTGCGGAATTGCACCTGTTTTTCCCACGCTTCCATAGCCCGCGGCTGAACAGTATCATATGCCTCTTCACGAGTCATGCCTTTGTCAATTAAGGCCAGAAGAACACGCTGAGAGTAAATCAGCCCTAACGTACGGTCCATATTGCGCTTCATGTTTTCAGGGAAGACTGTTAAATTTTTCACGATATTTCCAAAGCGGTTCAGCATATAGTTCAGCGCAATCGTTGCGTCAGGCAGTATGATTCTTTCAGCTGATGAGTGGGAAATATCCCGCTCATGCCATAATGCCACATTTTCATACGCAGTCATCATATAGCCGCGGATCACTCTTGCCATTCCCGTCATATTTTCTGAACCAATCGGGTTGCGTTTGTGCGGCATTGCTGAAGATCCCTTTTGACCTTTCGCGAAGAACTCTTCCACTTCACGCGTTTCGCTTTTTTGCAGGCCGCGGATCTCTGTCGCAAATTTTTCAATTGAAGTGGCTACAAGCGCAAGCGCCCCCATATAATGTGCATGACGGTCACGCTGAAGTGTTTGCGTTGAAATGGGCGCTGGCTGGATGCCCAGCTTTTCACACACATATTTTTCAACAAACGGATCGATGTTTGCATATGTTCCAACTGCACCTGAGATTTTACCGAATTCCACTCCAGCAGCTGCTTCTTTAAAGCGGTCAAGATTACGCTTCATTTCTTCATACCATAGTGCAAGCTTTAATCCGAATGTAGTCGGCTCAGCATGTACCCCGTGCGTACGGCCCATCATTACTGTATGCTTGTGTTCCTGTGCTTTGTTTTTCAGGATTTCCACAAAGCGTTCGATATCTTTTAGAAGAATATCATTCGCCTGTTTGATTAAGTATGAAAGCGCCGTATCAACCACATCTGTGGAAGTAAGCCCGTAATGAACCCATTTGCGTTCCTCGCCAAGCGTTTCAGATACCGCACGAGTAAAAGCGACCACGTCATGCCGTGTTTCCTCTTCGATTTCTTTAATACGGTCAATATTAAAAGAAGCATTCTCACGGATTTTCTGAACATCTTCTTTCGGAATATCCCCTAATTCAGCCCAAGCTTCACAAGCAAGAATTTCTACCTCAAGCCAAGCCTGAAAGCGGTTCTCTTCTGTCCAGATAGCTCCCATTTCCGGTCTCGTATAGCGTTCAATCATGTTTTATCCTCCGATCTTTTCCTTCACAGGGGTCCAAATGCCGCTTCTTTCTGCTTCTTCAAGTGCCTCTTCGGCTGATTTCCGCAAAAGCGTGACATGGCCCATCTTGCGTTTATATTTGGCATCCTTTTTTCCATACAAGTGAATCTTCCAGTCATCCAATTCAGGTATTTTCTTAATTAAAGGCTCCTGATGCTCTCCTAGTATGTTTACCATAACAGCCGGTTTTAATAGCTCCGTGCTGCCAAGCGGCCAATTGCAAACTGCACGGATGTGCTGTTCAAACTGGGAGGTTTCGCAAGCTTCTATCGAATAATGGCCTGAGTTATGCGGACGAGGCGCAAGCTCGTTAATGTAAATCTGTCCGTCTTTTGTCAGAAACATTTCGACTGCCAATGTACCGACAAGGCTTAAAGCTTCTGCCAGCTGGTTTGCTGCATTTATTGCCCTTTCCTCAGCATCGGCTGTGATCATGGCCGGCACAATTGTCTGGTGCAGAATGTTTTCTTTATGGACATTTTCCCCGACTGGAAATACCGCTTTTTCTCCCGAGATATTCCGGCAGATAATAACCGATATTTCCTTTTCGAATGGAATCCATTTTTCAAGGACGCACACGCCATTCTCAAGAAGCTGTGCAGCTTTCTTAATATCCTGCCCGCTCTTTATTACAACTTGCCCTTTTCCGTCATATCCGCCTCTGGATGTCTTTAATACTGCTGGATAGCCAAGCTTTTCTATATTATCATAAATATCTTTTTCAGTAGTAATGACCGCATATGGCGCTACCTCGCAGCCGGCTTTTTGGATGGCTGCTTTTTCCTTTGTCCGGTCCTGGGTGATTTCCAGCACCTCGCTCCCCTGTGGGACGTACGCATTTGCACATAGCCACTCAAGAGCTTCCGCACTGATATTTTCAAATTCATATGTCACAACGTCACTGACGTCAGCTAACTCTTTTATAGAATCTAAATGGCCATATTCTCCAATGATTTTAATATCCGCAACCTGGCCGCAAGGAGAGTCTTCTGCCGGATCTAAAACGGCAATCCTGAAGCCATTTGCTTTTGCTGCAAGTGCCATCATTCTCCCAAGCTGTCCCCCGCCAATAATTCCAATTGTTTGTCCAGGTAAAATTGTTTTATTAGACAAGTTCATCACTGCTTTCTAGTACTTCCTGTTTTGTTTTATCTCTTTTTGACTGAAGACGTTCTGCAATGGCTGTATCAAAAGCGCCAAGTATTTGTGCTGCCAGCAATCCGGCGTTAGTGGCTCCTGCTTTTCCAATCGCAACCGTTGCAACCGGGACGCCGCCGGGCATCTGAACAATGGACAGCAATGAATCCAGTCCGTTTAGAGCTTTTGATTGGACTGGCACTCCAATGACAGGAAGTGTCGTTTTCGCTGCAACCATTCCTGGAAGGTGTGCCGCTCCTCCTGCACCCGCAATAATTACCTTTATTCCTCTGTCTCTTGCCTGCTCAGCATATTCAAACATAAGATCTGGAGTCCGATGGGCTGAAACAACCTTTTTTTCATAAGGGATTTCAAGCTCTTCCAGAATTCCGCAAGCGTGCTTCATTGTCTCCCAATCTGATTTGCTTCCCATAATGACTGCTGCTTGTGCGCTCATTCTTTCTCCTCCAAATCTTCCAATATAAAAAACCCGCACAGACCCTTCTCTTAATATGAGAGAAAGTAATCTGTCCGGGCTAAAAAGAACCATAAGGAAGACACCTGCAAACGGCAGGAACCATTCCTTCTACATGCCGGGCATATCAGCTTTCCCTCATAGTCCAGCAATTTACGGTTGCCGGGTAGAAACTTATGGGCCCTATTCCCATTATTATACGAGGGGTTTATTCACGTTTTATTAACTACCATCATATTAACAACATACCTGATACTCTGTCAATCGAAAAATCGAACAATACTAAAAGTCAGACAATTAATGTTCGTGTTTTAATCTTCTAATCGTTTTGCTTCAAAAACTATCTGCCTTCCAGCCGGTTCATAATCGACTTTACCACCCGTCTTAACTTCTTTAAATATAGGCTTCTCAGTCCTTCTAACAGGTATATATCCTGCCTTTTGTATCCTGTCCAGGCACTGGTCAATCGTTTCGTTTTCCTGGACCTCAAACACCATTTTGTTTTTGGCTTTGCTCATTGGGATAACTTTCCTCTCTTAACAGATTTCACCCAGAAACCGCCATGAATCGTTTTTGGCTCATAAGCGATGATGAAGGCCTTAGGATCCAGCTCTTTAATCGTCTGATAAAGCTTTAATTCATATTTTCTTGGTGTCAGGATCTGAAGGGCCATCCTATCGCCTTCAAGTCCATTGGCAGCCCAGTTTGTGACACCATAGCCTTTATCCCTTAAAGCTTTTGGAAGATCCCTGTCATATTCCTTTGTAATTACATTTACCGTAATATAGCCAAGAGCAAGCTTCTCTTCAATTTTCATGCCGGCAATAACGCCAATTCCATAACCGACTGCATAAGCAATCAGATTTTGTATTTCATTTAGGTTATCCAGAACCAGCCCTAAACCTATGACATAGATAACAACTTCGATGGTGCTTATAAAAGCTGCAAGGTACCGCTGCCCCTTAAGCGTAAGAATCATCCTGATGGTAAAAAATGATACATATACAATATTAATGATCAAAATAATAGCGACCATAATAAAACTGTTTTCCAGCAAAGCAAGCGTCCTCCTTTATGGGGGATTTAAAGGCATATGGGCGCCCCTTCCCCATTAAGTCCCTATTGTACAAA